>NZ_CP197467.1:0-4532606 GCF_052180225.1 Arthrobacter sp. KN11-1C
ACCCGACGTGGATGCCGCAGGGCGCTGCTGGGGACGGGCCGGTGCGTCTACCCGCGGAGTAGCCGACGGCTGCCGCAATCCTCCAGGGACGCCCGTGCTCGGCTTGGGATATGAGTCCGAATTGCTCACTCGTTACCTCCGGTATTGTCTTCGTTCAGCTCGACGCCGGACCCATTACCGGATCCTGCGGCCGATCCCGATTCGGCCGTTGCGGTCGCCTGATCGGCGCCGCCGCTTGCAGCCAACGTTACGTCATCGTCCGCCCCGGACGTTCCTCCGGAGGGATTTTCGACGCTATTGACGGCTGAGGCATCGTCCGTGCCCTCGTCGTGTTCGTCGTCGGACTCCTCGACATCAAGGCCGCGTTCGCTGTTGCGGGCCACCTCGATGATGCGGTCGTTCTTGTCAGGCTTCGCGAAGATGACGCCCATGGTGTCACGGCCCTTGGCAGGAACCCCTGCCACTGCGGAGCGGACAATCTTGCCACCCTCCATGACCACCAGGACTTCGTCTTCTTCATTGACGATCAGTGCACCGACAAGGTCGCCGCGTTCTTCCTGAAGCTTGGCCACCTTGATGCCCAGCCCGCCACGGCCCTGGAGACGGTACTCCTCGACGGCGGTGCGCTTGGCGTATCCGCCTTCAGTCACCACGAAGACGAACGAGCCGTCCTGGACGACGTCAGCCGCAAGCAGTTCGTCGTCTTCACGGAACTTCATGCCGGTCACACCCGAGGTGGCGCGCCCCATGGGACGCAATGCCTCGTCGGTGGCCGTGAAGCGGATCGACTGGCCCTTGCGGGAAACCAGGAGGAGATCGTCCGTTTCGGACACGAGCTGCGCCGAGACGAGCTCGTCCTCGTCCCGCAGGTTGATGGCGATCACGCCGGCCGTGCGGTTGGTGTCGTAGTCTTCCAGGCGCGTCTTCTTCACGAGGCCGTTCTTGGTGGCGAGCACCAGGTACGGGGCTTGCTCATAATCGCGCAAATCAAGGACCTGGGCAATGTGCTCGTCCGGCTGGAAGGCCAACAGGTTCGCCACGTGCTGTCCCTTGGCGTCCCGGCCGGCCTCAGCCAGCTCGTACGCCTTGGCCCGGTACACGCGGCCCAGGTTGGTGAAGAACAGCAACCAGTGGTGCGTGGTGGTGACGAAGAAGTGTTCCACGACGTCGTCGCCGCGAAGCTGGGCGCCTTTGACGCCCTTCCCGCCTCGCTGCTGCGAGCGATAGTTGTCGCTGCGGGTGCGCTTGACGTATCCGCCGCGGGTGATGGTGACCACCACTTCTTCCTCGGGGATGAGGTCTTCCATGGACATGTCACCGTCGAAGCCCATAAGGATGTGGGTCCGGCGGTCATCGCCGTGCTTGGCCACAATCTCGGCCAATTCCTGGCTGATGATGTCGCGCTGGCGCTGCTCGGAAGCCAAGATCGAGTTGAACTCCGTGATCATGGCTTCAAGCTCGGCGTGCCTGTCCTGGATCTTCTGGCGTTCCAAGGCGGCGAGCCGGCGGAGCTGCATGTCGAGGATGGCGCGGGCCTGGAGCTCATCGATCTCCAGAAGTCCCATCAGGCCGTCGCGGGCAGCCTCGGTGGTGTTGGAGGCCCGGATGAGCGCAATGACCTCGTCCAGCATGTCCAGCGCCTTGAGGAGTGCGCGCAGGATGTGCGCCTCTTCCTCGGCCTTGCGCAGGCGGTAGCGGGTCCGCCGGACAATGACGCTCATCTGGTGGGCGACCCAGTGCCGGATGAAGGCGTCCAGGCTCAGCGTACGGGGTACGCCGTCGACGATTGCCAGCATGTTGGCACCGAAATTGTCCTGCAGCTGGGTGTGCTTGTAGAGGTTGTTGAGCACCACCTTGGCCACGGCGTCGCGCTTGAGCACGATCACGAGCCGCTGGCCGGTGCGGCCGGACGTCTCGTCGCGGAGGTCCGCGATGCCTTGGATCTTGCCGTCCTTGACCAGTTCGGCGATCTTGATGGCCAGGTTGTCCGGGTTTGCCTGGTAGGGCAATTCGGTGACAACTAGGCATGTGCGGCCCTGAAGTTCCTCGACGTTGACCACAGCGCGCATGGTGATGGAGCCCCGGCCCGTCCGGTAAGCGTCCTCGATGCCCTTGTGGCCGAGGATGGTGGCGCCGGTCGGGAAGTCCGGGCCCTTGATGCGCACGAGCAACGCCTCGAGCAGCTCTTCACGGCTTGCCGTCGGGTTGGCCAGGTACCACTGCACACCGTCGGCGACTTCGCGGAGGTTGTGGGGCGGAATGTTGGTGGCCATGCCCACGGCGATGCCGGAGGAACCGTTGACCAGCAGGTTGGGGAAACGCGCCGGCAGGATGGTGGGTTCCTGGTTCTTGCCGTCGTAGTTGTCCTGGAAATCGACAGTTTCCTCGTCGATGTCGCGGACCATTTCCATGGCCAGCTGGGCCATTTTGGTTTCGGTGTATCGCGGGGCCGCGGCGCCGTCGTTGCCCGGGGAACCGAAGTTGCCTTGGCCCAGAGCCAACGGATAGCGCATCGTCCAGTCCTGGATGAGGCGGACCAGGGCATCGTAGATCGCGGTGTCACCGTGCGGGTGGTACTGGCCCATGACCTCGCCCACCACACGGGCGCACTTGTTGAACGAGCGGTCCGGGCGGTAGCCGCCGTCGAACATCGCGTACAGCACGCGGCGGTGGACAGGCTTCAAGCCGTCGCGGACATCCGGAAGCGCGCGGCCAACGATGACGGCCATGGCGTAGTCCAGATAAGAACGCTGCATTTCCGTCTGCAGGTCCACCTGGTCTACGCGGTCGGTCAGGACATCGCCCTCGAGAACGGGTTCCGGAATGCCGGCCGATTCAGCGGGAACCTCAGGTGTTTCTTCACTCATAGTCTATGATTTCCGTTTCAGGTATATGTCAGTACTGGAATATTTCTAGGGCTTTGAAGTCTCTAGATATCCAGGAACCTGACGTCCTTGGCGTTCTGCTGAATGAAGTTCCGGCGCGATTCCACGTCTTCACCCATCAGTACGGAGAAGGTCTGGTCCGCTGCCAAGGCATCGTCCATGGTGACTTGCAGGAGCGTGCGGTGGTCCGGGTCCATGGTGGTGTCCCAGAGTTCGGTGTAGTCCATTTCACCGAGGCCCTTGTAGCGCTGGATGCCGTTGTCCTTCGGGATACGGCGGCCGGCGGCCTGGCCGGACACCAGCTTGGCGTCACGCTCACGGTCGCTGTAGACGTAGTCGTGGGGGGCGTTCGACCACTTGATGCGGTACAGCGGCGGCTGGGCCAGGTAGACGTAGCCGTTCTCAATCAGCGGACGCATGTAGCGGAACAGCAGCGTCATCAGCAGCGTGGTGATGTGCTGGCCGTCCACGTCGGCATCGGCCATGAGGACGATCTTGTGGTACCGCAGCTTGGAGATGTCGAAGTCCTCGCCGATCCCGGTTCCGAAGGCCGTGATCATGGACTGGACTTCATTGTTGCCGAGGGCCTTGTCCAGCCGTGCGCGTTCCACGTTCAGGATCTTGCCGCGCAGCGGCAGGATCGCCTGGGTCTCGGGGTTCCGGCCACGCTTGGCCGAACCGCCGGCGGAGTCACCCTCCACGAGGTAGACCTCGCAGCGCGAGGGGTCCTTCGAAGAGCAGTCGGACAGCTTGCCCGGCATACCGAAGGATTCCAGCGGGCTCTTGCGGCGCGCGTTGTCGCGGGCCTTCCGGGCGGCCATGCGGGCTTGGGCGGCCTGGACAGCCTTGCGGATGACGTCGCGGGCCGGACCGGGGTTGCGTTCCAGCCAGTCGCCGAGCTGGTCGGTGACCACCCGTTGGACGAAGCCCTTGACCTCGGAGTTACCCAGTTTGGTCTTGGTCTGGCCCTCGAACTGGGGTTCGGACAACTTCACCGAGATAACGGCGGTGAGGCCCTCGCGGATGTCGTCACCAGTGAGGTTGTCATCCTTTTCCTTGATGATGGTCTTCTCGCGCGCGTAGCGGTTGATGAGCGACGTCATCGCGGCGCGGAAGCCTTCTTCGTGGGTTCCGCCCTCGTGCGTGTTGATGGTGTTGGCGTACGTGTGGACGCTCTCGGAATAGGCCGTGGTCCACTGCATCGCGACCTCGACGGCGATGTGCCGCTCAGTGTCTTCGGTTTCGAAGGCGATGACGTCCTCGTGGACGACGTCCACCTTCTTGTTCGAGTTCAGGTGCTTTACGTAGTCGAGGAGACCGTCGTTGTACTGGTAGACCACCGTGCGGTGTTCTGCCGCGACTTCGCCGTCGGTGGCAACAGCGTCGAGATCCAGGTCATCGTCGCCTGCTCCTGCGACAGGACGCTCGTCCGTGAGGGTGATGCGCAGCCCCTTGTTGAGGAAGGCCATCTGCTGGAACCGTGCGCGGAGGGTTTCGAAATCGAATTCGGTGCTCTCGAAGATGGTGCCGTCCGGGTAGAACGTCTGGGACGTTCCGGTCTGCTCCGTTGCTTCGCCCTGGACGAGTCCGCCTTGTGGCTTGCCGCCGTCGGCGAAACTCATCCGCCAAACGTGGCCCTGGCGACGCACCTCGGTGTCTACCCTGCGCGATAGCGCGTTGACGACGGAAATACCAACGCCGTGGAGGCCACCGGACACCGCATAGCCGCTGCCGCCGAACTTGCCGCCCGCGTGCAGGATGGTCATGACAACTTCGACGGTGGGCTTCTTTTCCGTGGGGTGCATGTCCACCGGGATGCCGCGGCCGTCGTCCACGACTTTGACGCCGCCGTCGGCCTGGAGGGTCACTTCAATGTGGCTGCAGTACCCCGCAAGAGCCTCGTCCACCGAGTTGTCCACAACTTCATACACCAAGTGGTGGAGGCCGCGCGGGCCCGTGGATCCGATGTACATGCCCGGGCGCTTGCGCACCGCTTCGAGACCTTCAAGGACGGTGATGTCGCTCGCACCGTATTCCTTGGACCCCGAGGGTGTGTCAGGCTTGTGGGCGTTCTCCTTCGCGGGCTCTACTGCCAAGGTCTCTGCATTGTCGTTAGCCACAGGCGCTTTCGACTCCTCCGTGTTCGATGGTCGCCGGCCGTCACCGCACCAAAGAAGCACGTCCGTCAGGACACACCACAGGGATACGGCAGCCGCCAACAGGGACGTCACTGCTAACGCCGGCTACTTCGCGATTGGCGGATCCGCTGTCACAAGTGCTGTTCAGCGGAGCCAATCAACGTTCACCGGCGCCCAGTTGTCTATGCCGATTCTATCGTGACTGAGCGCAGTTCCTTGCAAAACCCGGCCCTTATGCTCAGGAAAATAGCTATGGGAGGCCGCTGGCCCCATCTGCAAGGTGCCAAAACCGCCCCCTCTAGGGAGCTATACGGTCCGGGGAGGTTTCTCGCCCCTGTGCGCCCTTCAAGCAGAATGGGCCAGCGCGGGTGTACGGAAGTTACCCGTAGGTATCCCGGGGACCCCGCCCATTGACGCTTCGGCCGCCCTTGCGCCAGCTCGGCGCAGTGGGTGCGAGCACCTGGATGGACGTCACCACTCCATCTCCGAGTTCCCTTCGGAACATGTCCAGGAGGCTGGTGCTCAGGAGCCTGAGCTGGGTGGCCCATGCGGTGGAATCGCAGCGGACATGGAGCGTGGTGTCGGTGAAACTCTCAGGAGTGCAATGCGCGGAAATCTCCGGTCCCACCAAGGCATCCCACTCAGCCATCACGGAACCAACTGCCACTGGAGAGGTCCAGCCCCGTTCGGCCACGAGCCTTCCAACGACTTTCCCCAAGCCAAGCGGATCCCGGCCGCTGCCGTGGAATTGGCTGAATCCGCGGGTGTCGCGGACGCCCTTGCGTTTGGGAGCGGCACCTGTCCGCGGGGCAGCGCGGCGGATTTCTCCTCGTGCGGCGGCCGCTTCCCGCATCCGGTTCAAAGCTGATTGGGCAGCATCAATCTCGTCGGGGTCCCTGCCCGGCTGGCGTCCGCCGGGGCTATCCTTCTCCATCAATGCCTCCGGGCACAACCTTCACGCGTCGCCCCGCCAGTTCCTCGGGAATGTCCGCGTCGACGGCGGCTGTCACCAGGACCTGTTCGGCGCCGGCCACTATTGCAGCCAGTTTACGCCGACGCTGTACGTCCAGTTCGGCGAAGACATCGTCGAGAATGAGGATCGGAGCGGAACCGCCGGTACGCGTGTCGTCGAGCATGACGTAGTACGAGGCCAGGCGCAGGGAGAGGCACATGGACCATGTTTCGCCATGGGAGGCATAGCCTTTTGCCGGAGCCTGGCCCAGAACCAGTTCGAGTTCGTCGCGATGGGGTCCCACCAAGGAAATTCCGCGTTCCAACTCTTTGCGGCGCGAGGCCGCGAAGGCCTGGACGTAGCGCTCCGTGAGCTGATCCACGGACAGCAAGCGGAGGTCCTCCACCCCCTCGGAACCTTCAGCGGGACGCTCGGCGGGACCGCCGTCGTCGTCCAGGACGCCCTGGATGGTGGAGCGGTAGACGGCCCCGGCCTCTTTGGATCCGTCCGTCAGTTGCGCGTAAGCGCTCTTGAGGTGCGGACGGAGCCGTTCCACGAGTTCCAGCCGCGCATGCAGGAGTTCCGCACCGGCCTTCGCCATGTGCTGGTCCCAGACATCGAGCGTTGCCTCATGGCCCGAGGTGAATTTCCCGGTGCGGGCCGATTTCAACAGGGCATTGCGCTGTTTGAGCACCCGGTCGTAGTCGCTGCGGGTCGCCGCGTGGACCGGCATGAGGCTGACCAGCAGTTCGTCGAGGAAGCGCCGGCGGTTGGACGGATCACCCTTGACCAGGGCGAGGTCCTCGGGCGCGAAAAGCACAGTCTGGCAAATGCCCAGGATGTCGCGCGCGCGGACAGGATTTCCGCGGTTGATCCTGCCCCGGTTGGCCCGGCCGGCATTGATTTCGAGTTCGACTACCGTCGATTGTTCGCCCCGGACAAGCTTCGCCCGGATCAACGCGCGGTCCGTGCCGAAGCGCAGGAGCGGCGCATCGGTACTGACGCGGTGCGAGCTCAGGGTGGCCAGGTATCCGATGGCTTCCATGAGGTTCGTCTTGCCGATGCCGTTGGACCCCACCAGAACCGTGGCGCCGGGGCCGAGCTTGAGGTCAACCTGCGCGTAGCTGCGGAAATCGGTCAGCGAAAGATGTTCGAGGTACACGCGTACTGCTGGCGGGCCGGGGCCTAGTTGGCCGGACGGGTGGCGTGTCCGCCGAACTGGTTGCGCAGCGCTGACACCATCTTCATGGCCGGTGAGTTGTCTTCGCGGGAGGAGAAGCGGGCGAAGAGCGCAGCGGTGATTGCCGGCGCGGGGATCGCGTTGGCGATGGCTTCTTCAACGGTCCAACGGCCTTCGCCGGAATCCTCGACGTAGTCTCCGATGGAGGCCAGGCCCGGGTCTTCGTCCAAGGCTTTGACCATGAGGTCCAACAGCCAGGATCGGACGACCGTGCCCTTTTGCCAGGCCCGGAAGGTACCGGGAAGGTCCTTGATGATGTCCTTGGCCGCGAGCAGTTCGTAGCCTTCGGCGTAGGCCTGCATCAGACCGTATTCGATGCCGTTGTGGACCATCTTGGCGTAGTGGCCTGCCCCCACGCCGCCCACGTGGACGAAGCTGTCGGCACGGTCGCCTTCGGGGCGGAGTGCATCGAATACCGGCATGGCGAGCTCGATGTCTTCGTCCGAGCCGCCCGCCATCAGTCCGTAGCCGTTCTGCAGTCCCCAGACACCTCCGGAAACGCCGCAATCGGCGAAACGGATGTCCTTGGAGTCCAGGAACGCCGCGTGTTTCTGGTCTTCGGTGAAGCGCGAGTTGCCGCCGTCGATCACCATGTCCCCGGCGGAAAGCTTCTCGCCGAGTTCGCTGATCACGGCGTCGGTGATGTCTCCGGAGGGAACCATGACCCAGACGAGGCGCGGCGTCGGAAGGGCAGCAATCAGTTCGTCAACGGAGGCGACGTCCGCGATGTCCTGGTTGCGGTCGAAGCCGGTGACTTCGATTCCGCCTTTGCGCATGCGTTCGCGCATGTTGAAACCCATTTTTCCAAGGCCGATCAGTCCGATGTGCACGGTGTGAACTCTTTTCTGCGTTGGTGGTTGTGGTGTTGACCCGACTGACTCGCACTTGATGTCGTTTTGGGCACCCAAAACGACAACTAGTGTCAGCTAGTTGGGCAGGCGGACGGGCATCACGAGGTAGCGGTAGTCGCCCTTGTCGTCGCCGTCGGCGTCAACCTGGGCGGTGATCATGGCCGGCTTGGGTGCCGTGGTGAAGGAGAAGCGCACGAACTTGGTCTCGATCACGCTCAGGCCCTCCACGAGGTAGTGCGGGTTGAAGGCCACCGTGATGTCTTCGCCGCTGAGCTGGGCTTCCAGTTCCTCGGATGCCTGCGCGTCTTCACCGGTACCGGCGTCGAGGTTCAGCTGGCCTTGGGTGAACGCCAGGCGGACCGGGGTGTTTCGCTCAGCGACCAGGGACACGCGGCGAACGGCTTCAACGAGTTCCTGCGTTTGGACCGTCGCGTGGATCGGCGTGGAATCCGGGAACAAGGACCGGATCTTGGGGTAGTCGCCGTCGACGAGCAGGGACGTGGTGGTGCGCCCGCCGCTTTCGAAGCCAATGAGGCGGCTGTCGTCGTCTGCGAGGGCGAGGTGGATGTCTCCGCTGCCGCCAAGGGTCTTGGCCACTTCGTTGAGGGTTTTCGATTTCACCAGGGCACTCGTGGAAATTCCCGGAGTGACGGGCTTCCACGGTACTTCCCGCATGGCCAGTCGGTAACGGTCAGTGGCGAGGAGGGTGATCATGTCGTCTTCGATTTCCATCCGGACACCGGTGAGGATCGGCAGGGTGTCATCCCTGCTGGCCGCGATGATGACCTGTGAAACGGCCTGGGCGAAGGCGTCGCCGGGCAAGGTTCCACTGATGGCAGGAAGCGCCGGAAGCGGCGGGTATTCCGATTCGGGCATCGTGGCGAGGTGGAAGCTGCTTCGACGGCACGTCAGGGTGACTTTGCTGCCATCGGTTTCGATGTCGACAGGAGCCGACGGGAGGCTGCGGCAGATATCGGCCAGGAGTCGTCCGGAAACCAGGATGGTTCCTTCGGTGGTGATGTCAGCCGGGATCTCGAGGCGGGCGGAGGTCTCGTAGTCGAAGCTCGAGAGACTCACTGTTCCGGCTTCTGCCTTGAGGAGGAGACCTGAAAGTACCGGGACGGGCGGCCGCGGAGACAAGGACCGGGCTGTCCATGTGACGGCTTCTGCCAGGACATCCCGCTCGACTCTGAACTTCACGGAAGGGTGCCGCCTTTCATTGCTGCTGCCAGTGTTCCACCGGAAACTCCCCCAGGAGCCCGGAAATCCGGCGTCCGGAACCCGAAAGCTGCATGGTCCGCAGCGAGCGAACTACAAAGCAGCGCCAAGGATGGACGCGATGCAGACAGCTTAGCCGGAAGTTCGGGCATTAACCCATCCCCGGCCTACTGGCCTGTGGTTCGAAGCAGCCATGGGCTGCGTCGCTGGGTGGGCGGAAGGAGATTGTTATTTGAGGGAATTCATTTTTTTGGGATTAGTAGTGTTAATAACCCCTGTGGAAACTGTGGATAACCGGCTCTGGAGCCGCAGTTCCGGGGTTAAGCCCTGTTCACGACATGTGGGTGACGAGGGTTTTAAACAGGGTGTGGACGTGGATAACCCCCAGGGCCCTTTTTAACGATCCACAGACGGCTTAAGGGTTTTAAGCCCATTAACCGCGCTTGTCCCCTTAAGTATCCACAGGCTTATCCACATGTGCCTGTTAATAAGGTATGTAGTGGTCCGAGGGATCGACTCAGGAATCGCGTTGCTGCTGCTTGATGCGGTTGGTCAGCTCGGTCACCTGGTTGTAGATCACACGGCGCTCGGCCATCAGTTCGCGAATCTTGCGGTCCGCGTGGATCACCGTGGTGTGGTCGCGGCCGCCAAGCTCCTGGCCGATCTTCGGCAGGGACATGTCCGTGAGCTCGCGGCACAGGTACATGGCGATCTGCCGCGCGGTCACCAAGGTGCGCGTGCGGGACTTGCTGCAAAGCTCTTCCATGCTGAGCTTGAAGTAGTCGGCCGTCTGCTTGAGGATCTGGTCGGCCGTGATCTCCTGGGCACCGTCGTCGGTGATCAGGTCCTTCAGCACCATTTCGGCAAGCGCCACATCGACGGGCTGGCGGTTGAGGCTGGCGAATGCGGTGACGCGGATCAGCGCGCCTTCGAGCTCGCGGATGTTGCTGGAGATCTTGGAAGCGATGTACTCCAAGGCGTCGTCGGGGGCGGACAATCCCTCGCTCTGGGCCTTCTTGCGAAGGATCGCGATGCGGGTTTCGAGCTCCGGCGGCTGGATATCGGTCAGCAGGCCCCATTCGAAACGGGACTTCATGCGGTCCTCGAAGCCGGCCAACTGCTTCGGCGGGAGGTCCGAGGTGATGACCACCTGCTTGTTGTTGTTATGCAAGGCGTTGAAGGTGTGGAAGAACTCTTCGAGCGTCCGGTCCTTGCCCGCCAGGAACTGGATGTCGTCAATCAGGAGCACGTCGACGTTGCGGTACGTGGTCTTGAAGCTGGCACCTTCGTCGTCGCGGATCGAGTTGATGAAGTCGTTGGTGAATTCTTCGGAATTCACGTAGCGCACCCGGATGCCGCTGTAGAGCCGGCGGGCGTAGTGGCCGATCGCGTGCAGCAAGTGCGTCTTGCCAAGCCCGGAGTCACCGTAGATGAACAGCGGGTTGTAAGCCTTGGCCGGTGCTTCTGCGACCGCGACGGCGGCGGCGTGGGCGAAGCGGTTGGAAGAACCGATCACGAAGGTGTCGAAGACGTACTTCGGGTTCAGCCGGCCGAATTCGTGTGAGGTGCTCGGCGGAGTGGGCTGCGGCTTCAGTTCCACGGCCAGATCGTTCGCGGAAGAGAGCTCGACGGCGGGGGCCGGCTCTTCGTGGATGGGCACCAAATCAGTGTCGACGTCGATCGCGCACCGGATGTCGTCGGAAAAGACGCTGCGGAGGGCGTCATCGAGGGCGTCCTTGACTTGCGTCTGGAGAACCTCGCGGGTCAGTTCGTTGGGCACGGCCACCAGGAGGGTGGAACCGATCAGGCCCTGCGCCTGCGCAAGGATAACGAAACCACGCTGCCGGGGTGTGACGCGATCGTCTTGTTCCAGCAGGCTCAGCACCCGCCGCCAGGAACTTCCGACCGTGTTGGCGTGGTTGGCTTCGTCTACCGTCATCAATTGGTTCCCTCGAGTGCTTGCTTGCCTGGATTGCGGCAGCCGAAGGTCCAAACCATGAGTGGATTCCGAACCGAATCCACAGGGTTATGCACAGTCCGTGGATAATCGGCTACTGGGACACTCTAGGGGATGGAAACTCCAGAAGATAGCTGGGAACAGGCTTGTGGATAATTACACCGTTGTGGTTCTGAAACGGGGTCTGTGAGCCACTTCATCCACAGGCTGATGCGTGTACTTAGCCACAGCTGGGGATAACGGGCACGGCGGGTCCCGGTTTGACCTCGGGGGTCTTTTTGCCCTAACGTTGTGAAGTCCTATGTGTCCGCTTTTTGACCACCCGCACCTCCGGTAAATCCGGCGTTGGGCGGCGGCGGATACTCAATAAACTTAGCGTCGGCCAGTTCTTCCCCTTTTGATCGGGTGGGCGCACCTTTGATCCACTGGAGTAACTAACGTGAGCAAGCGGACTTTTCAGCCGAATAACCGCCGTCGGGCCAAGAAGCATGGCTTCCGCCTTCGTATGCGCACCCGTGCCGGCCGTGCCATCCTGGCCGCCCGTCGTGGCAAGGGCCGCGTCGAACTGTCGGCCTAAATAACTGACTCGTCGGTCAGCCTTCCAAGCGAGTCACTAGGTGCTAGCCACCCGTAACCGTCTGCGGACTTCTACCGACTTTTCAACAACTGTACGTTCCGGCGTCCGCAATGGACGCCGGAACTTAGTGTTATATACGGCATCTATTGGTGCCGGAGAACCGAGCCGCATCGGCTTCATCGTTTCCAAAGCTGTCGGGAACGCTGTGACCAGGAACCTCGTTAAGAGGAGACTGAGAGAAGCAGGTGCTTTGTCTCTGAATAGGCATGGCACGGGTCTTGCTGTCGTGGTCCGGGCGTTGCCCGCGGCCGCTACGGCAAGCTGGGACCAGCTGCTGACGGATTACAACGCCGCCTTGGCGGCAACCACGAAACGACTCGGCGGATCCTCTCCGCGGGTTGTTTCGCCCACCCAGGGCACCACAACGGAAGGGACACCGCGTGCATGAGCTGAGCTCCGCCGTCGTCCGCTTCTTTAGAGTCGCTCCGAGGATCCTCGGAACTTTTCTGTGGGAGCTGCCGCGCAACGTCCTCATCATCTTGTTGAAGACGTACCGCAGGATCATCTCTCCCTTATACGGCCAGGTGTGCCGGTTCTTCCCCTCCTGCTCGGCTTATGCCCTCGAAGCGGTGACGGTCCATGGTGCCGTCAAGGGAAGTTGGCTCGCGGTACGGCGCCTTGCGCGCTGCCACCCCTGGAACGCCGGCGGCGTGGACCACGTCCCCGCCGGACATCGTCATTGGCCCGAAGGCCAGACGCCCACAATTGTTGTACTGAACAACCCGGACCAGTTCCTGGCTGTGTGGTCTGATGAAGACGGTCGCCGCACAGCGGCCTGAGGAAATAGGGAAAACGTATGGACATCTTTGGAACAATTCTGGCCCCGTTCAAGTGGCTAGTGTCCGCGATCATGCTGGGGTTCCACGACGGGCTGAGTTTCATTGGCCTGCCTCCGGAGAACGGCTGGACCTGGACGCTGTCCATCATCGGCTTGGTGCTGGTGATCCGTGCCGCCCTGATCCCTGTCTTCGTCAAGCAAATCAAGGCACAGCGTGGCATGCAGCTGCTTCAGCCTGACCTGAAGAAGATGCAGGCGAAGTACAAGGGCAAGACCGACCAGCTCTCCCGCCAGGCGATGGCGCAGGAACAGATGGCGCTCTACAAGAAGCACGGCACCAACCCGTTCTCCGCTTGTTTGCCCATGCTCATCCAGATGCCGTTCTTCTTCGCGCTGTTCCAGGTGCTTTCCGGTATCACCCAGGCCCGCCAGGCCGGCACGGGCATTGGAGCCCTGAGCCATGAGCAGGTGGTGCAGTTCGACGAATCCAGCATTTTCGGCGCTCCGCTTTCCGCGTCCCTGCTTCACGGCGGCCCTGCAGGCACCGACCAGACGGTCGTCTGGGTCCTCTCCATCGTGATGATCCTCGCCATGACGGCGTCGCAGTTCATCACTCAGAAGCAGATCATGGCCAAGAACATGTCCGACGAGGCGATGGCCAGCCCGTTCATGCGCCAGCAGAAGATGATGCTGTACATCCTGCCGCTGGTCTTCGGTGTGGGTGGCATCAACTTCCCGATCGGTGTGCTCATCTACTGGACCACCACCAACCTGTGGACCATGGGTCAGCAGTTCTTTGTCATCCGCCGCATGCCGACGCCGGGTTCCCCTGCTGCGAGGGCCCTTGCTGAGCGTCGCGCCGCCAAGGGCTTGCCGTCCCACCCGCTTTTTGGCGGTAAGAAGGACGCCGACGTCGCTGCCGAGGTGGCCGTCGTCGAGGTCAAGGCACAGCAGCGCACCCAGCCACAACGTAAGAACAGGAAGAAGAAGTAATGTCTGTTGAAAGCACCGAAGAGGCAACGGCCGTTGCCTCCGCCGAGGAACTGGTAGAAGCCGCAGTAGAAACTTCGGAAGAGGACGCTGCCGGCAAGGGTACTTCCGTAAGCCGCCTCGAGGAAGAGGGCGACGTCGCCGCAGACTACCTTGAGGAACTTCTCGACATTGCCGATATCGACGGCGACATCGACATCGAGATCCGGAACGGCCGCACCTACATCTCCATCGCTGCCGAAGACGATTCCGAGGGGCTGGAGAGCCTGGTAGGCCGCGACGGTGAAGTGCTCGAAGCCCTTCAGGAACTCGCTCGGCTCTCAGTGCTCTCGGCAACCGAGAACCGCTCGCGCCTGGTGCTCGACATCAACGGTTACCGCAAGGAACGTGCCGGCGATCTGCAGCAGATTGCCGAGAACGCCGTCGCGAAGGTCAAGGAAACCGGAGCTCCGGTGGCACTTGAACCGATGAGCGCGTACGAACGCAAGATTGTGCACGACGCTGTCGCGGACCTCGGCTTTGTATCCGAGTCCGAGGGCGAAGGCGCCGGCCGCCACATCGTGGTTTCGGCCGACTAACGGATCATGGTTGAAATCACGGCAGCCGAACTCCAGGCAGCAGAGAAGATTTTCGGTGACCGGCTCGGTCTCGCCCAGCGGTACGTAGAACATCTGGCGACGTCGGGAACCGAGCGCGGGCTGATTGGCCCGCGCGAGGTTCCCCGCCTCTGGAGCCGGCACGTTCTCAATTGCGCCGTCATCGAATCGGCGATAGCCCACGGAAGCCACGTTGCAGACGTTGGATCCGGGGCGGGACTTCCGGGTTTGTGCTTGGCAATTGCGCGTCCCGATCTTGAACTCACGTTGATCGAACCCCTGGAGCGGCGGGTCATCTGGCTTCAAGAAGTCGTGGACGACCTTGGACTGGACAACGTCACTGTCATGCGCACCAGGGCCGAGCTCGCAGTGGGAATGACAGATGCGGATGTTGTCACGGCGAGGGCCGTCTCTGCCCTGTCCAAACTCGCCGGCCTGACCATCCCCTTGCTTAACGGCAAGGGTGAAGTTGTGGCGATCAAGGGCCGAAGTGCTGCCGAGGAGATTGAGCAAGCAGCTAAAATCATCCGTAGGCTCGGGGGCGTGGAAACGTCTGTTGTGGTTTGCGGGCAGGAGCTCTTGGAGGAACCCACCACTGTGGTGAGGATCGTCGTTAACAAACAGCGGAAGATCGCTTAGCTTCGGCGCTGTGTCCCGCGTGTCCGCAACTGAGCGGTTAAGCTAGAGAACGGCAGCTAGAGCCGAATGAGAGTGAGAGTGTGACAGTGGGCAGTAGCGAAACCTCCACCCAGCGGATCCCGCCATTTATTTCCTTGGGGTCGGCTCGGGCCATGGCTGCACCCTCGGCATCCTTTGAATCCGCACTGATGCGCACGAATTCGGTTGCAAACGCCGCTGTTTCACGTGAAACCGTGATTGTCGGACATGACAACGTCATGGACTCCATTGACGACTCCAGCCCCATTGCACGCCAGCTCGCCAACGAGACCCGACGTCGTGAGCGCCTGGTGGGGCGCGAGCTTCCCAAGCCGGAAAAGACCCGCATTTTCACCGTGTCCAATCAAAAGGGCGGCGTCGGAAAGACCACCACGACGGTCAATATTGCGGCAGCCTTGGCCTCCGCGGGACTCAATGTGCTGGTGATCGATATCGATCCCCAAGGAAATGCATCCACCGCTCTTGGTATTGAGCACCACGCCGACGTCGACAGTATTTACGATGTGCTGATCAACGACCTCCCGCTGCGTGACGTTGTGGCTCCATGCCCCGATATCCCGAATCTCATTTGCGCGCCGGCAACCATTCACCTGGCGGGTGCTGAAATCGAACTGGTTTCCCTCGTTGCACGCGAGCAGCGTCTGCGCCGCGCCATCGATGTCTACTCGAAGGAACGCGCGAAGAACGGTGAAGGTCGTCTGGACTTCATCTTCATTGACTGCCCGCCCAGCCTGGGCCTGCTGACCGTCAACGCCTTCTGCGCGGCCAGCGAGGTACTCATCCCGATCCAGTGTGAGTACTACGCATTGGAAGGCCTGAGCCAGCTTCTCAAGAACATCGAAATGATCCAGAAGCACCTCAATGCCGATCTGGTGGTTTCCACCATTCTCCTCACCATGTATGACGGCCGCACCAACCTGGCCGCGCAGGTGGCTTCGGAAGTCCGCCAACATTTCCCGGATCAGGTTCTTGGCGCTGTGGTTCCTCGCTCCGTGCGCATCTCGGAGGCCCCAAGCTACCAGCAGACGGTGATGACCTATGATCCGTCTTCCAGCGGCGCGTTGTCCTACATGGAAGCCGCTGCAGAAATCGCCGAGCGCTAGACTTCCTTAATCACTGCAATATCCTTGGCGGGCTCAATTCTTGCCATTCCACCGGAGGGACATACTAATGAGCGAAAAGCGACGAGGCCTGGGTAGGGGTCTTGGGGCTCTCATTCCCAGCTCCGCTTCGGCTGGTGCATCGGGGAACGGCGTCCCGGCGTCCCGCCCTGTGGACCTCTTCTTCCCTGAGGCGCGGAAGGCACCGGAGACGATGGAGACTCCCGAGGTGCCCGAAACCGAGGTAGCGAAGAGTTCTCCCTCACGAGGCTCGTCGTCCAAGAGCACGACGGCGGCAAAGAGTCCCGCTGCGAAGTCACCCGCGGCGAAGGTCACCTCCGCGAAGACCACCGGGGCTGACCGCCCGGCCGCTTTGAAGCCGGTCGACTCTCCTGCGGGTGCTGCAGGAGAGGGCATGGCTGAATCGCTTCCCGCGGAATCGTCCGAGGTCCAACTGGTCGAGGTTCCCGGTGCGCGCTTCGCCGAAATTCCTGTCGGGGACATCCATCCCAACCGCAAGCAGCCGCGCAGTGTCTTCGATGAGGACGACATGGCGGAGCTGGTTCACTCCGTCAAGGAAATAGGCGTCCTCCAGCCAATTGTTGTACGTACCTCAACCGAAAAGGGTGGAGAACCGTATGAATTGGTGATGGGTGAGCGGCGATGGAGGGCAGTGCAGGCCGCCGGGCTCGAAACCATCCCGGCAATTGTTCGCGATACCACTGATGACGACCTCCTTCGCGATGCTTTGCTGGAAAACCTCCACCGCAGCCAGCTGAACCCCTTGGAAGAAGCTGCTGCCTACCAACAGCTCCTGGAGGACTTCGGTACCACCCATGAGCAGCTGGCCGACCGGATCGGACGTTCGCGTCCGCAAGTGTCCAACACTCTCCGCCTCCTCAAACTTCCTCCGCTCGTGCAGCGGCGAGTAGCTGCCAGCGTGCTCTCGGCCGGCCACGCGCGGGCATTGCTCGCCCTCCCGGACGCAGCCTCGATGGAGCGTCTCGCGCAGAAGATTGTCGCCGAAGGAATGTCCGTACGGGCCACCGAGGAAGCTGTGGCGTTGTACCAGGATCCTACGGTGCCGCCGAAGAACAGCATTCCGCGTCCCAACGCACGCCATGAGCGTCTCGACTACCTTGCCTCTTCACTTTCGGATCGCTTGGACACCAACGTGAAGATCACCCTGGGTGCCCGAAAGGGTCGAGTCAGCATTGAGTTCGCTAGTGTTGAGGATCTGAATCGCATCATGGATGTTTTGTCACCCGGGGATGAAAGCTAGTCGTTCGGTTTCCAGGGAACTGGGGTTTGCTTCTCACGAGGCAGGCCCCATTTTCATTTAGTGGTTTCCTTGTGGTGCTTGCCGGGTCCGGTTGGTCTTTGTTCGGCGCTCTTTCGTCAAGGCCGGGCCCATGTTGCGCGTGCTTGTGGCGTGGGCTGGTGGACTAGTTCGTTGGGGTGGGATTGTGATGTGGTGCGTTCGGGGCTGCGTTTCACGTGAAACGATCACTTGCATAGGGCTGAGGTGGTGCAAGCCCAGTATTCCTTAGCGTTCGAGGGGATCCCCATGCTTCTCGGAGACGGCAATATCGAGCTCAATTGGCTGTCGCCTTTGGATCGGCTCGATCCCGCATCGAGGCTATGTGCTTGAACCTCACGCTAGCCACCCTTTCGTGTGGATGCTACGTTCTTGACTTCTACGTTGGCTGGCAAGGGTTGCCCATGGTTGGCGGTCCCCTGGATTGCCCGCAGTCGAGAATTGGGGACGCACTCAATTGCTCTCCCCGTGCCAGGCGCCATAGAGCCCGAAAGGCTTGGCTCTGTTCTTCCACTTCCATGCCTCGCTACAGTTCTCAGATGATGCCTCTTGGGCGTCGTGGGTCCGCCAATGTTTCACGTGGAACAGCCAAGCCGGGCGGCGTGGGCCGAAGGGATCTGCTCGACAGCGCTTTGGCGCGTCGGTTGATCAGGTCGACTCTAGGGACGGACGACGCGGTCTGTTTCACGTGAAACAGGAGGGTGTGGTTGAGTCCATCGCGATCGATTCTCGTGGTCCCGGTGCAAAGAATTGGTAGTTAACTCGCAGTACGGAGCCAATGACCTGCAGAGTGACCGTGTGCCTGGGCGAGAGGTGGATTGCTGCTCGGCTTACATCTATCTATTCATCCTTTGGCAGGTGAAGGCTCTAGGACTTCAGCCACGTTCTTCAAACTCGTGGAGAACGCTGTGCATCTCGCGCTTGTCCTTGGATCTGCTGCTCAGGGTGAGGAATGCGGTATCAATACCGATGGGTGCATGAGACCGTCGGCTCTTTCGGAGCTCGCGGCAACCATTTCACGATGCAGCCTAACCTGGCTGGCTGGTACTCTCCGTTCGGCGTTAGTTGTACCTCGTTGGGCGCAACAGGTCTGGCTGTCCTCGCTGCTGTGCGAAGGCACTGGGACGCCGGCCTCCCAGTTTGCCGCTTGGCGCCTGTGCATCAGCTATCCAGCCCCTGTGTGCCTGCGCCTAGGATGGGCCGAACTTGGCGCGGATGCCGGGGCGGATGGACACGGCTGTGTGCGGCATAAGGTGGCTCTCTGTGTGTCTGGACCAGCGGCAGCCACCGACCACCCGTGCCCGGTGACCATGTGACTACGGGTGCGGCCGAGCCGCACGGCGCCGAGCCTCGTCGGGATCTGATAGCCGCGCCCTCTGGTCGACGGCGACGACCGTGCGCCGCTCCCTCTTTCACTGCGACAGCGGACCGACTGATAGAAAGCCGTTCCCTGAGTTCTTTGGAGCGTGGCAGGACGGCTCGCAGGGAGCCCGCTTTAAAGGGAACAGTTCCCTGAGCTCGCTCGACGGTGGCACGGCGGCTGGGAAGCAACAGTCCCCGAGCTCGTGGATTGGAGGACGGCGGCCTGGTCGGCGCGATTTCCTATCCGGACTTCCGAGACCACTCCATCTTCCATGTACGGACGCGTTCAATACTGTTCGTGACCTCCCGGACATTGTCGCCGAACCCCACAGCCCCGGGAAGTGCGATCGGTCCCCCGAATACGTCAGCACCGCAAGACGGGGTCAGGAAGAACCTGATCGAATTCCTCGTGTGGGCCCTGGGGTTCCGCGGCAAGACAGACTCTCTCGGTTTGCGGTTTGCGGTTTGCGGTTTGCGGTTTCCGCTCTCTGGTCTCCGGTGCCTGGTGTCGGCGCTGGCTCCGACGCCAATGCCTCGGCCTGCGCTTACTCGGACTTATAGATGCCTACCCCGAATGGCGCCAGGACGCGGCACGGATGTCTCCTGTACCTGGTGCCAGCCTGCGGAATTCTTGGAACCGGATGAGAGGGCGCAGCTCCCCCGGACGCGTCCCGCGACAGGATTGAATCCCCGCTCCTGGCCGCAGTTGTCCTCGCACCGTGGTGGGCTCGCGTGACGCTGGCTTGCTCGCTTGCGCGGCGTCAGGCGATCCGAGGATGCCCGAATGGTGTGCAGCCCTGGTAGGCATCGCACCATATCTCTGCTTGGACACAGCACATATTCCGGTCTGTCCGAATGACTCAGTCCACGGGACGTTCATGGCTGGGGTGTCCTGGGCTCGGGTCCTCCACGAGGTGAAAAGCGGGACTTGTCCTAGCGCGAGTCGATCTCGCCAGATCCGAGCTCTCGTGGCGAAAGCGTTAGGCGTGCCCGTTGCTGCTTTCGGCTGATCTCGTCGTCGGATCGTCGACGCCATGCAAGCCACCAATTCCAGGCGCTGGCGGGGCGGTATCGACAAACCTGGACGAGGACGACCCGAGAAGGCTTACCCTTGTGGAGTGTGTGTCCCGCTGTTGAAAAGTCTGAGTGCAGCGGTGGATATCGCTGTGGATAACTTTGTTGATAATTCGGTGGGATTGCGGCAACTTCGGCCGGGGCCCAATGGGCATCTAATCGGCCGGCATCGGTATTCGTGTGGTCCTGAGGTCCCTCGCTGGCTTTGTTTCACGTGAAACAGAAGCAGCGCCTGTAGACTACCCAGATTTACTCCGTTTGGGCCCAATATTGGCAGATTCCCGGGCTTCTGAAGACTTCCCGGTCCGTATCAAATCCGATTTCATTTGGCAGACTGGGATTCGCTTCGCTGCGCGTCGGATTCCCTCGCCAATCCGCCGCGAGAGGCTAGCCGAACTGGCTCTTTGCGCCCGTGGAAAACGCTGTGGATAACTGTGTGCATAACTTTGGACCCGGCGGTGGATATCCCTCCCAGCGAAGATCCAGCTGAAGTGGAATCTTGCCCGCATCTTGCCCGGACGTGCCCTACTCGGATCGACGCTGTCGGGATTTCCGATGCCGGCCAAGCTCGGTGTGAGTGCACTTGAGTTCGACGGTCTCGTCATGTTTCACGTGAAACGGCGACCGCACCGTAGGCCGCCGATCACCCGACGCCGTCCATTGTCGGCGGGTACGGACCTGTAGTAACGATCGAGATCGGGAGGCACCCCGATTCGCCACTGAAGCGAAAGCACCTTCTGACATGCGTAACTTCGCTACCGACATCTATCGGACTGCGGGGTCACCTGCCCTGGGCAGAGGGCAATCATGAGGCTACCGCGGTTGGGTCAGGTCAACAGCTCAAATAGCCAGTGCGTGACGCTTGTGGCCGTCGCTTGATCTTGGATCCGCAAATGTGCGTGTCGAGCTGACCCGACAGTCAGGAGATTGCGAGGACCAACGTGTGTTCGGGGACGTCGGGCGCAAGAGCCGGTAGGCATGTCGCCCCAGCGCAGCTCATCTTCACTCATTTGTTCTGCTGGAGCATTGCCCCGGATACACGGTCCCCTGGGGTCCGTTGGATGGAGCAGGTTGTCCAGATCAACCCTGCCTAACCCGGACAACCTCGCCAAGCGCAGCCAACCACACCTTGGGCGGCCGAGTCGACCTGCCTTGGGGTTCAAATGTTAGGGCCTTCTCGCGTCGTCGCAGGACGGGGCATGTGCGAGGAACGCCCAAGGAGGCTACAGCTTCCCAGTTGATGAATTGCTGGTGTTCTTCCCCGCCGGCAGTTTCGTCCTGCTACGGCGGGTTTTGAAACCAGACTCTGGCGCTGAGTGGTAGTTGCCGTAGACGGAGCTCCAGTTGCTCGTTTGAGACTCGGTCTCCCCCAATGCCGTGTGTCCATGGTCCTTGCGGTACAGGCGGCCGTCAGGTCCACCTGGGCCCGGCTTGGGCGAGCTTGTCAGCGTGGGAACCAACGCCCGAAGCTGCGGGTGATTGGCTCAAGGGGCGCGGTCGGCCGAGTCTTGTCGGCGGGCACGGCAGTCCGCGAACGCTATCTCACCGTCGCGGCACGGATCTCGGGAGGGGTGCTCCCACATCCATCCTGGGTCGCTCGAACGGGATGAGCGATTGCCTACGGGTTCGCTCAGCCCGAGTGAAGAAGGCCTAGCCGTCCCATGGCCTGACGTGCTGTGTGTGACTGCGAAGGCGTCGTCCGGGCTGTGTAGCCGCTGGCCTCGGGTTCTGGTGTCTGAGGAGGGTTCGATGGCGACTGCTTCGGTTCATTCAATCCCGCTCAGGCCTACGCCGATACTGATCCGCGTTGTGAAGCGCCGCGAGGCGGCCGATACAGGGACTCGCGATCCAGCGCCTATGGTCAGTGCAAGATCTATTCCTGGGCCTACTCCCTCGATTCGGATGAAGGTGTCCGCAGCGGGCTTGATCGCAAGCCTCACGACGGCAGGAGGCCATTCCAGGGACCATTATTCTGGCGCAGGGCAATAGGGTACTCTTCCGCGATCGTCCTTCGGTCAGCGGGCTCTTCAGCCCCGATGTACATCCAGGGTGACCCGGGATCGAAGACTACTGGTGATGAAGGACGGATCCGTGGATGTGATCTGAGCGGGATCAATCGTGGCAAAGCAACCTGAAATTATTGTCTATGGATTTTCGGACGACAAGCTACCGAGAGTTCCGTCCTCCGACGTTGTTACGCCCCGGCTGGTCCGGTACCCGTATCGCGCTATGCTATGCGAGAACCGCTGTACGGTGACCTCGTGGACCCGGCTGTCGTTAGGCACTCGGCAGCCTCCGTATTGATCGCAGCCCAAGGAAATGCGCGGAAGGCTCTCGGGCCGCGCGCGGTGTTTCACGTGAAACATGGCCCATATGAGGATTCCAAATGGGCGATCATCCCGAGCACAGGAGTTCGATTCGAAGCCGGCCCACCTCGCAACCAGCAGCAACCAGCTTTATCCCGCAGTACCGGGCGCAGTTTCACGTGGAATCATCCAAATCCCCACCGCCAGCAAGTTTTCTGCCCTGGCATCAAACGCTCCTGTGGTGAAATTGGCGACATGAGCGCTTCTGTTTCCCTCGCCGGGAAATGATGTTTCACGTGAAACCGTACAGTCGCTGCTGTCCCGCAATTTGCCTGCGCAAGCGCCAGGTACTTCTGAAACCGATCTCGGCAGCCAGAATACTAGTGCTTCCCCTTGCCGGTGAATCATGTTTCACGTGAAACACTGCATACGTCGTGCGCACACATGGATCGACGTGGAATTGAATTCAATAGCGAGTGGTGATGGTCTCCAACGGACGAGCAGTACGGTTTCACGTGAAACAGCAGGATCACCTACTTGCCCTGGTATCAAACGCAGAGACCCCGGAGTCCAGGTGGAATCCCCCGTATCCGCGCAGATGCACGAGGCAAGGTGGCACAACTATCCTCGAGCAAACATTCCAGCATTCGAATGCGGACAAGTCTCGGTGCCTCCAGCCCGTTTCCATGCGGCAGGAGCTTCAGTGACCATCTGGTCCGTTCCCCCAAAGAATTGCCAGTTTTGAAATTGAAAAAGGTTCACAAATTGGGATGGGGGGACACCACTAGTCGCCAGGCTTCGAACTCAAGACCGTGTATCCGAAGACATGAAAAAGCCGGCGGCCTCGCTCAATAGCGAAACCACCGGCCCAATCGGAGGCGGCCGTAACAGGCGCGCCGGACGTCCTAGGACAGGACGGATTCAAATTCCTTTTCGAAGAACTGCTTCGGCTTTGCACCGATCACTGTGCTCTTCACTTCTCCCCCGCTGAAGAGGTAAACGGCTGGAATGGACGTGATGCCATACTCAGCGGCGATGGCCGGGTTGTCGTCGACATTCAGCTTGACGACATCGACCTTGTCTCCATACTCAACGGAGATCTCATCGAGGATCGGACCCAACTTGCGGCACGGGCCGCACCACTCGGCCCAGAAGTCCACAATGACCGGCTTTTCAGCGGCCAGGACGTCGGTGCTGAAACTGGCGTCGGTAACGTTTTTCGCGTTGCTCATAATTCTTTCCCTTCGAATGGATGGCTGCTGTGCCGATTAGGCGTGCAGGTCTGCAAGATAGTGCTCGACGTCCAAGGCAGCGACACAACCGGAGCCGGCGGCCGTGATGGCCTGGCGGTAGGTCGGGTCTACGACATCGCCAGCGGCGAAGACGCCCTTGATGCTGGTCTTGGAGCTGCGGCCGTCGACGGCGATAGTGCCTTCAGCAGCGAGTTCCAATTTCCCCTTGACGAGTTCGGTGCGGGGATCGTTGCCAATGGCCACGAAAACTCCGGTGACGGCGAGCTCGGACTCGGTGCCGTCGACGAGGTTTTTCAGCTTCAGGCCAGTCACCTTGTCCCCGCCGATGACGTCCTCGACGGCGGTATTCCACACGAAGTTGATCTTTTCGTGGGCCTGGGCGCGGTCACCCATGATCTTGGAAGCCTTGAGGGTGTCGCGACGGTGTACCACGGTGACGGACTTGGCGAACTTGGTGAGGAAGAGGGCTTCCTCCATGGCAGAGTCGCCGCCGCCGATCACTGCGATGTCCTGGTCTTTGAAGAAGAAACCGTCGCAGGTTGCACACCAGCTCACGCCGTGTCCGGAAAGACGCTTTTCATTCTCGAGGCCGAGCTCACGATAGGCGGAACCTGTGGACAGAATGATGGCCCGTGCCTTGAACTTCTCCCCCGTGCCGATAGTCACGGACTTGATGTCGCCGTCGAGATCCAGTTCCGTGACATCCTCAAACTGAATCTCAGTCCCAAAGCGTGCCGCCTGCTTTTCGAAGTTCTCCATGAGATCGGGTCCCATGACGCCCTCGGGGAAGCCGGGGTAGTTCTCGACGTCTGTCGTGTTCATCAGTTCGCCACCGGCAGTCACGGAACCGGCGATCAGAAGCGGGTTCATGTTGGCCCGTGCCGTGTAGACGGCCGCCGTGTAACCGGCAGGCCCGGAGCCTACGATAATGACATCACGTACGTTGGACGCGGTGTTTTCTGCGTTGCTCACTGTTGGGTGAACCTCTTCCTTAGTCGATGCACCGGTTCCTTGCGGCCGGCCACATGGCACAACCCTATGGCGGCGCGGAATATTCCGATGTTTCCGGGGACCCTAATATCCACCACCATTCAGGGTACCTTCTGGCAGTGCAGGGCATGGAAGCAAGAAGTCGTCGGCTACTGGACCTTGATCTCCGCAAGGCGCAGGCCGTAGCCGTAGCGCGTCTTGGGGGCGGTCAGTTTGGGCAGGGCCTTGATGGAGACAATCACGTATTGGGCCGTTACAGGGGAACTAAGCGGCATAGTGAGCTCCGGTGAGGTGAAGCTGTTGGTGCCGACCAACTTGGCGCCGTCCAAGGCCGGACGATCATTGGTGTAAACGCTGATGTTTCCACCGGAAGCGCCCAACTGGCTCAAAGTGACGGATGTCACCTGCGAGGGTGTCTTGAGCTTGACCAGCAGCGACACGCCATCGGGTGCGAGTCCACCCCAGTCGGCCGTGGCGAATTCCATGTCCGACCAGTAACTGGCGGCATTGCCGTCGAAGGTCTTGACCAGGTCTTTGTCGTAGGTCGCGGCGAAATCGAAATCGCCCATGCGGGTGACTCCATCAATGACCGGCGGCGCTGCGACCGGAGGTGCAGAGGCTGTGCCGGTGCTGCTCGGCTGTCCAGTTACGGTTTGAGACGCTGTGGAGGACTGCTTGGCCGCGGATGCCCCGCCGGGGATGAGGTTGCCGAGATTGGTGACAGCCAGGATCAAACCTACGATCAACACGGCGGCAAGGACCCCGCCTACGAGCCAACGGAAGGAACGGGGCTCGCGAACCGGCTCCTCGTCGTAATATTCGTCCTCGTCGAGGGGCTCTGCTTGCTCACGCGCGTTCGACGGGAAGCTCGATGCTCCCCGGCTGTATCCGCCGGCAGCCGAGGCCGCACCGCGGGAAGCGCCCGTGCCGCGCGCGCCGCCGTCGTCGTTAACGAAGCCATAGTCGTCCTCGGACCAGAGAGAGACTTTGGATTCCTGGGCCGGGGTTGCAGAAGTAGGCGCCTGAGGAGCGGATGCTGGAACAGCTTGTGTGGCGGGTGCCGCTTGGATTTGCTGGGGAGCGGTCCGGCTCGACTCGGCTGCCGACGCGGATGCGGGCCTCCCCGAAGGCGCGGCTTGGCCGTCGTCGCTGATTGACTTCCCGCTGCCCTTTACGGCCGCCGCGGCGGCGGCCGCAGCAGCCCCTGCCCCCGCTGCCGCAGCAGCGATGCGTGAACCAATGCCCCCGGAGGCCGACGCCGGCCGGCCAGCGGGCATGGGAGGAACCACCGGGCGGCGCGGGTCAGCGGCAGCCGGCAGCGATTCGCCGGTAGGGTGGGGCTCGACCTCGTCGTAACTGATGAACTCGGCGTCGTGCTCTTCGTCGTCGTAGAGCCCGTCGTAGGTCTCGGGCTCGTGGGACCGGGCCTGGCCGAAGATCTCGCTGCCAAGCGTGTCCGTGAAGAACGGTTCGACGTAAGGCGGGTTGGTGGCCACCACGAGGTCCAGCAGGTCGGGAGCGCTGCTGTGGTTGGTGATGAGGTAGGTGGTGGCGTCGCTGACCCCGAGATCGAGGATTTGGACATGTCCGGGCCGCTCGCCGGTGGCGACCTCGCGGGCGCTCTTGGCAACCTGATCGGCGTTTCCGGGGCCAGCCACGAGGATGCTGACAGGTCTGTTGAGGACCTGGTCCACGCCGTCGAGCACCAGATCCTGGTCGTGCGAAGTCAACACGGTGGCTGTGACTTTGTAGCGGCCGCCAAGCACTGATCCGACATCGATCGGGTGGGACACGGGTTCCTCCTATGACTGTCCGGAAGCTGCGGGTCCTGAATACGGGATCCGGCCAGCCGGGTGACCCGTGGTCTGCAACTACCTGTATTAGTTTCTGATCCTAGCTGATTAGGCCGTTCCGGCTCCCGGTTTGCGCGGATCCGTCACCTTTTGCGGCGGGATCCACCGCGGAAATAGGGGTTGTTTCCGAGTGTTCCCTGATAGGTGCGGCGGCCGGGCAATGGGACGCCCGGGCGGCCCGCGCCCCGTTGTGCGGTACTGGGGAGGTCTTCATCCGGCAGATAGGACTTCTCGACGTCGGACCAGGCGTCAACCTTGTCGTTCGCCTCCGCAATGCCTCCATCGGCATCGCGGCCGTCATCCCACTCGTCCTTGGAAGGCATGGTTTGCAAGGCGGGACCGGCGCGGAAGGATGCTGCGTCGAACTCCCCCGAGATGCGCGGAATGAGTCCGGTGTCGTCGGACACTGTGGCGCGGACCGCCGTCGGGGTTTGCTCTCCGGCCGCGGCCGGTGCTTTCGCAACCGGAACGCCCCGGCCGAGCCGGCCAAGCACCGGGCGCAGCAAATCGCGGAGCTCGCTGACGTGGAAGACGCGCAGCAGGAATAGGTAGGCAAGCAGCATGACGGGCCCGACGACGACCACCGTCACGAAAGCGGCAGGCCGGCTGCTCCAGGCGAAGCCGTCGGCGTGATAGCTGCCCAGGAGCCACAGGGCCAAGGCGCCGGCGATCGCCGATCCCAAGGCGGCATAGCCCATGCGGATGTACGAGTTGGCGATCCGGGGGCCGTCCACGTGGCCGAGGAGGCGCCGCAGGAACCAGACGCTGATGACCACGGAAAGGATGTTTCCGAGGGTGTAGAGGACGGCGATCGCGAAGATGATCCGGCCCACCGGCAGGAACTGGATGATGAACGCGCCCACAACGTTGACCAGCGCAAGGATGAGCTGGATGTAGAAAGGCGTCCGGGCGTCCTCGTTGGCGTAGAAGACGCGCGACATCATGAAGTTGGCGCTCATGAACGGGGTGCTCAGCGCGAGGATCGTCAGCGTCTGGGCGAGCATGACGCCGTCCTGGGGCTTCCCGCCGGAGAAGAACATGCCCAGCGGTCCGGCGAGGGCGAACAGGGCCAGTGCCCCGAAGACGGTGGCGACGGCCATGGTCCGCAGTCCGTGCGACAGGGCTTCGCGCAATTCGGCTTTGTTGCCCGACTGGGAGGCATGGGCCATCCGGTTGAACAGCACCGTGGCGAGCGACAACGCAATGATCGAGTGCGGGAGCAGGTACAGCTGGCTGGCGACTTCCAGGACCGCGTTACCCGGGAGGGTGGCGGCGGCCGGGTCTTGAGCGTGCTCCAGCCGAAGCCGCTCGGAGCCGGGAATCGTGGCGATCCTCATGACGTAAAGGAACGCGAGCTGCCCGACGGCGGCGGTCAGGAGCGTCCAGACGCTCAGTTTCGCGGCCTGGCCCAGCCCTACGCCCCTCCAGCCGAAGCGGGGCCGGAGCCCGAGCCGCAGGCGGATCACCGGGACGAGGAGTATGGCGGTCTGCGCGAGCACGCCGACAGTGGAGAAGCCGGCGATCAGGAAGGTCTGGACGGGCCCCCAATTGTCCAAGGTGTGGGGGTTCGTGTTGTTGGCGCCGAGGATCCAGATGAACATGCCCAGCCCGGCGATGGCCACCACGTTGTTCAGGATGGGCGCCCACATCGCGGGGCCGAAGGCACCGTTGGCGTTGAGGACCTGGGTGAGCAGCGCATACAGGCCGTAGAAGAAGATCTGCGGCAGGCAATAGAACGCGAAGGTTACGGCCAGCGATTTCTGCTGGGGTGAATAGCCCTGGGTGGTGAGGTCGATGACCATCGGCGCGGCCAAGGTGACCAGCGTGGTCAGCGTCAAGAGAACCAGCACAGCCAGGGTCAGGAGCCGGCTGATGTAGTCCGCGCCCCGGTCCGGACCCTTGCTGGCCTTGATGATCTGCGGGACCAGCACGGCATTGAAAACGCCACCGGCCACGAGGAGGAAAATCAGGTTCGGCAGGTTGTTGGCATTGATGAAGGTGTCGTTGACCGTCGATCCCAGGCCCAGCGCGGCGCCGAGCATCCAGGTTTTGGCGAAGCCGAGGAACCGTGAAACGAGCGTCCCGGCGGCCATGACGGCGCTGGAACGGGTTTCTCCGGATGGGACTGGCTGGGTAGTTTTGGCGGCAGACATTGTCATTATCGTCCCATGAGCCGGGCTGCCTGTTGCGTCAAGACGGAATGAAAGGCCGCGTTAGAGGTGTTCGGGCAGGACTTCCCGGGCAAGATCGGCGATGCGCCGCTCATTGGGAAAGGACAATTTGCGGGCCAATTCCTGGAGGGGAACCCACGCGGCATCGATGGCCTCTTGATCGGGATCGTTCTCGATGGTCAGTTCCCCGCCCGTGGCGCGCAGGAGGAAATGGTGCACGGTTTTGTGGACGCGGTGCCCGCTCACCGTGAACCAATAGTCGATGCTGCCGAGGGGAGCGAGGACATTGCCCTCGATTCCGGTTTCTTCAGCGATCTCGCGGACGGCTGCTTCCTCGTTGTTTTCCTTGCCCTCCGGATGCCCCTTCGGCAGGCACCACTCGAGCCGGCCACCCCTATTAAGGCGGGCGATGATCGCGACCCTCAGTTCGCCGTCGGACGTGTCGACGACGACGCCGCCGGCAGAGACTTCCTCCACCGTCGGAAGGGCGGCCTGGGCCGGGTGCGGAGCGGGCGCGACGTGGGCACCAATTGCCGACGGCAATGGTGCGTTCGTCCTCCTGCCAGGAGCACTCGGGATCGGGTTGGCCATGAGGTCCACTCTAACGACTCTTGCCCGTTGGTGATGACCGGGACATGGACTCACGGTGACGTGCGGATGGCGTGAGACCGTGATCCCGGTGTTGTTCCCACCCAATCGCAGCGCAATGACGAGGATCCGGTGTGATGGCGCGGTGAAATCTGACAAGCTTAAGGAACTATGGCGCAAGTATTGGACAGTTCTTCAGTTAATTTCCAGATGGATCCAGTGGTCCTGGACCTCGGTCAGCGGTTCGTGGGCGCTGGATTCGAACTGTCGCTGGTTGGCGGGCCGGTGCGGGACCTCTTCCTCGGCCGTGTCTCGCCGGACCTGGATTTCACCACTGACGCCACTCCGGACCAGACCCTTTCCATCATCAAGAGGTGGGCCGACAATTTCTGGGAAATCGGCCGCGCTTTTGGAACGATCGGGATGAAGAAGTCCGGCTTCCAGATCGAGATCACGACGTACCGCGCCGAGGCCTACGACGCCGATTCCCGCAAGCCCGCGGTGGCCTTCGGCTCGTCGCTCCTGGACGACCTCATGCGCCGCGACTTCACCATCAACGCCATGGCGCTCCGGCTGCCGTCGCTGGAACTCGTGGATCCTTTCGGCGGGGTCCGCGACCTCCACGCCTCGGTCCTCGCCACCCCGGGAGCACCCGAAGCGTCTTTCTCCGACGATCCCCTTCGCATGATGCGTGCTGCCCGCTTCGCCGCGCAGCTCGGCGTTGCCGTGCACGACGACGTCCGCCTCGCCATGTCCGGGATGGCCGAGCGGATCAAGATCATTTCCGCCGAACGCGTGCGCGAGGAACTCGTCAAGCTTATTAATGGTGCGCACCCGCGTGCGGGCATCGATCTCCTCGTGGAAACCGGACTGGCCGAATTCGTCCTCCCCGAGGTCTCCGCGCTGCGCCTCGAAGCCGATGAGCACCACCGGCACAAGGACGTCTACCAGCACTCCTTGCAGGTCCTGGAGCAGGCCGCGTCGCTTGAGACGGGCGCGGACGGCCCGGTGCCGGGTCCGGACTTTGTGCTGCGCTTCGCCGCGCTGATGCACGACGTCGGAAAGCCGGCGACGCGCCGTTTCGAACCGGGCGGCGCGGTGAGCTTCCGTCACCACGACATGGTGGGCTCCAAGCTGACCGCAAAACGCATGAAGGCCCTGCGCTTCGACAACGACAGCATCAAGGCCGTGGCGCGGCTTGTAGAGCTTCACATGCGGTTCTACGGATACGGCGACGCGGGCTGGACCGATTCGGCCGTCCGCCGCTACGTCGCAGACGCCGGCCCCTTGCTGGAGCGCCTGCACCGGCTGACCCGGTCCGATGTCACCACACGTAACCAGCGCAAGGCCGAGCGGCTCTCCTTTGCCTACGATGACCTTGAGCAACGGATCGAAGTCCTGGCCGAACAGGAATCGCTCAATGCCATCCGGCCGGACCTGGACGGAGCGCAGATCATGGCCTTGCTGGGACTCAAGCCCGGACCCGTGGTCGGCCGCGCCTACAAGTTCCTCCTGGAGGAGCGCATGGAAAACGGTCCGCTGTCCCAGGAAGACGCCGAGTCCAAGCTCCTGGCGTGGTGGACCGTTCAACCCGAGTCCGCCGTCGAACTTTCATCGGAACCAGCCGTCGATGCCAAAGCAGGCACCGCCGAACCAGAGGAGTCCTAAGTGAACCCTGCAGCCAAACCGTCCCGGCCACAGCTCTGGATCATGCGTCACGGCGAGACCGAATGGTCCAAGAGCGGCCAATACACGGGATTGACGGACCTTCCCTTGACGGTCGAAGGTGAGCAGCAGGCCGTGGAAGCGCGCAAGATCCTGGAAGGCATCGACTTCGACCTGGTCCTGACATCGCCGCTGCGCCGAGCCCGCCGTACCGCGGAGTTGGCAGGCTTCCCCGACGCCGTTCATGAGCCGCTGGCTGTGGAGTGGAACTACGGCGATTACGAAGGCATCAGCTCGGACCTCATCCGCAAGGACAACCCGGACTACCTCATCTGGACCGACGGCGTTCCCAACGGCGAGACACTCGACTCCGTGGCGGCCCGGGCCGACAAGATCATTGCCCGCGTCCTCGAGTCCGGAATGGACAATGTCCTGATTGTCGCGCACGGCCATTTCTCCCGCATCCTGACGGCCCGTTGGCTTGAATTGGACGCGAGGGAAGGACGCCACTTTGTCCTGGGAACGGCCAAAGTTTGTACCTTGGGATGGGACAAGCGGACGCCGGCCATTCTCCGCTGGGGACTGTAACAAGAATTAATTTCTAAATTGTTTGTAATTGGCTGGTCAACCGCGCGATTCATGGTGTAACTTTATTTTTGATCCCAGAGCAATCTGCCGGGATTGAGGCGTGCGCTACCCAGTCAGTCATCTGCGGTAGTGCCAAAACAGAAAAGGAGGTTGGGAAAATGATTACTTTGACTAGCGGATGGAAGATGACCGTTGCTGGCACCCCGGCCTTCGCTGTTCGACGCCGTCTTGCGGCCTAATCTCTCCTGATCTCCTTCGTCCCCTGATGATTCAGGGCTGATCAAGGTGCAATCAGGCTCCGAGTTGGGCCTGCCATTGAGCGGTATCACGCGATTGACGTGGTGCGCAGTTTCCTCATAGTTCGGAACCAGCTTCTTGTTGGGGACGGCTGCCCTGGATACCCCCTGCCGGAGCTCCATGCTCCGGTACGGACACGGTCGTTCGATAAATCCACTTAATCCACCCCTCATTGCCTGGCATTCACACGCCTAATTCTGCCGCTGTTTTCTTCGAATTCAGGAGGCTTAATTGTCATGCCTGAATTCCGGCAATTCCCTTCAATAACGAAAGGAGGTGAACCCCTTGGCCAAGCGCCTCAAGGACCTGATGGTCTTCAACAGCAAGCCCGCCGTCAAAGACAAGACCCTCTTCAACGGACAACTGCTGGACCAACGCAGGGAAGACGTCTACGTCGTCCTGCATCAAATGGGCATCATCCGCTGAGTGTCCCCACCACTGCACTACAGGAGGGACTGATGGCACACATCGGACCGTTCGCCTCGGAAGCCCGCGCGGCTACGCGTGGGCTTCCGCCTTTTAATGCGGGGGCTTGGGGAGGAGCGCTCCCGTGCCTGAAGGTAAGCTCGATTCCATGCAGGAGACAAAGCCGCACCTCGAGCAAAAGCGTGCGCGCTTTGTGGTTCCCAGCCGTAGTGATTCGTTGCTCAGGAATTTCACCGAGTTGATCGGGGGACCCCTCGGACGGCGGTCCTCCCCCGGGGCCATCTCTCCTGGATTCTTCACCGTGGAGCGGGTCCTGATCATCCTCACGATCGTCGCCGCGATCGTTTCGATCATGATCAAGGGCTATTGCCGCGTCAACGGCTGGCACACCCCCCAGCAGTTCTATGCCACCTGCTACTCGGATTTCCCCGAACTTTTCAGCAGCAGGGGCTTCGCCGACGGCGTCTTCCCGTTCCTTGATCCGAAAAGCATGTTCGAATATCCGGTGATCATCGGGCTGATAGCCGGTGCTACCGCACGGCTGGTCCCGGGCCACGGAGCCACCCCCGATCGGATCCTGGGCTACTTCGACGTGAACGCCACCCTGATTGCGGCCATGTGGATCGTGGTGGTTCTGGCTACCGCGCGCATCAATCGTCGCCGGCCGTGGGATGCGGCAATGGTGGCCCTCGCGCCCGGGATTGTCCTGGCCGGAGTTATCAACTGGGACATGTGGGCAGTTGCCATGCTCGCGGTGGGGATGTACTTCTTCTCGAAGGACCGTCTCGTCATAGCCGGCTTGTTCATCGGCTTGGGAACAGCCACCAAGCTTTATCCGCTGCTTATCCTCGGCGCGATCCTCTTGCTGGCATTGCGAAGCGGCCGCATGCGTGGCTTCTTTGTGACAACCGTGTCAGCCGCCGTCGCTTGGCTGGCAGTCAACGTGCCGATCGCGGCAATCAACCCAGCCGGTTGGCGCTACTTTTTCGACTACACCCGTGATCGCCCGGCGGGGTACAGCTCCTTGTGGTTCGCCTATAACCTCGTTGCCGAACGCCTCCATCTGGCCAAACTTGGCCCCGACGCCATCAATGCCTTGGCGATGGACATGTTCCTCCTTGCGTGCATTCTGATTGCTGTATTGGCATTGGCGGCTCCGCGGCGCCCGCGGCTGGCCCAGCTGACCTTCCTGATCGTGGCCGCCTTCGTGCTGAGCAATAAGGTCTATTCGCCCCAATATGTGCTCTGGTTGGTGCCCTTGCTGGCTTTGGCGCGACCCCGCTGGCTCGATTTCCTGGTCTGGCAGGCAGCTGAGGCGCTGCACTGGGCTGCCACCTGGATGTATCTGGGTCAGATCAGTAGCGGCGGGGCGGCGCAGAACAACATTGATATGCCGTACTACGTCATGGCCGTGATACTGCATATGGCCGTGACGGCATATTTGATGTTGAGGGTTGCATGGGACATCTGGGATCCACACCTTGATCCCCTCCGGGTCCAGGGTGTGGACGATCCTCACGGTGGCCTGTTCGATGGCGCGAAGGATTGGTTCCGGGTGGACCTCAAGAGTCCGACGGCATCGGTGCTGCCCTGGCGGCGCGTTGATTTGAATTCCGCGGAGGACCGTTCAGGGCGCCATCCGCAACCAGGGCGCGACACGTCCGAAACTTTCCGCGACTCAGTGAACTCCACGCAGGGCGAGGGTGAACGCGATGGCTGAGGTCGCCGTCGTCGGCTCCGGACCGAACGGTTTGGCCGCAGCTGTAGTGATGGCCCGGGCGGGCCTGGCTGTCCGGGTGTACGAGGCTGCCGAGACGATCGGTGGTGGAACGCGGACGGCTGAACTGCTGGAGCCGGGGCATATCCACGACGTCTGCTCAGCTGTGCACCCCATGGCGCTGGCTTCGCGTTTCTTCCGGGATTTTGAACTCGAACGGCGTGTGGAGCTGCGTTTGCCGGAGGTCCAATACGGAACACCGCTCGACGGCGGCAGGGCAGTTCTCGCGTATCGCTCGCTGGAGCGGACGGCTTCTGAACTCGGGGCCGACGGAGCTGCGTTTACCCGCCTGATGGGACCGTTGGTGGAGCATCTGGGCGGCGTTCTTGACGTGACGCAGAACCAGTTGCTGCGGGTGCCAGCCCGTCCGATCACGGCGCTACGACTCGGCCTGGCAACCTTGGAACAAGGTTCGCCGTGGTGGAACCGGCGCTTCACCGGGGATGCGGCACCCGCGCTCCTGACGGGTGTCGCGGCGCATGCTGTGTCTCCGCTTCCTTCGCTCGCAGCCGCAGGGGCGGGACTTCTCCTGGGTGCGCTGGCCCATGCCGGTGGCTGGCCCATTCCGGTGGGTGGTTCCGTGGCCATAGCGGATGCCATGGTGCGGGACATCGAAGCCCACGGCGGAGTGGTCGAGACCGGTGTGCGGATCGAATCCTTGGAAGAGCTGCGTCCCGCGAAGGCCATCCTGCTGGATGTCGCACCACCAGGACTGCTGCGCATGGCGGGCGCCGCGCTTCCCGCCCGCTATAGGAAGTCGCTGGAAACATTCCGCTTTGGGAATGCGGCATGCAAGGTGGATTTCATTCTGTCCGGGCGGGTGCCTTGGGCGGCTCCAGGTTTGGCCGGCGCCGGGACGGTGCATGTGGGCGGCACGCGTGCTGCCATGGCGGAGGCCGAGAACCTTGTAGCTGCGGGCCGGCATCCCGCGAAGCCGTATGTCCTTGTGGCTCAGCCATCCATAGTGGATCCGGGGCGCGCTCCCGCCGGGCGGCACATCCTCTGGTCTTATTGCCACGTTCCCAAGGGTTCCACGGTGGACATGGCCGACGCCGTCATGTCCCGGATCGAGGATTTCGCGCCGGGCTTCCGCGACGTGGTGGTCGGCTGGAAGACGACGACGGCGACGGGCTTGGCCAGCTACAACGCGAACTACGTTGGCGGCGATTTTAGCGCGGGGCTCATGGACATCCGAGGACTTGTACAACGTCCCGTGCTCTCCTCAGTGCCGTGGCGGACGCCTCTGCCCGGGGTGTACCTGTGTTCCTCGTCCACGCCTCCGGGACCTGGAGTAACAGGAATGCCCGGGTACCATGCCGCTAAATATGCCCTGAAGGACATGTTCGGCCTGCCGATACCCGGGCTTGGCCTAGGCGCATAACCCCTGCGACGCCCGCTCACTTATGTCCTATATTTTCCGATGCCCGCTCACCTATGAGCCCTATTTCCCGGACCCTCGCTCACCTACGCGCACGAGCGGCCGGCGCTTTTCTTCAGATGTGAGCGGGCGTTTGGAAAAGGGCGTCTATATGTGAGCGGGCGTTGGGCTAGTTGGCTGCGGTGAAGCGTGCGCGGCGGTGGGCCGGAGCCTCGATTTCGTCCAGCATGGCCACGGCGTAGTCCTGTGTGGAGATGGTGTTGCCGGCCGGGGAATCCTTCGCAGTGGAGTATGTTCCCGTGCGCTCACCCGGCTGGATGACTGGCGCGGGGGCGAGTACGGTCCAGTCCAGGCTCTCGGGAGCTTCCTTGACGGCGGCGAAAGCTGCGGCGGCCGTGGTTGCTTCGGCCTTGTACGCCTCAGGGAAGTCGGGCGAATCGAGGAGGCGGACGCCGTCGATCTCCAGGGTGCCTGCGCCGCCGACGATCATGAGCCGTGTGCCTTCTGCGTTGCTGTAGGCGGTGTCCATTGCCGCAAGCCACTCCCCGTGGTCTCCGCCGGTGCGGCTGGGACCGGTGGCGAGGATGACGGCGTCGTGCTCTTTGGCGATCGCCGCGAAACTCTGGCCATCCGCTTGATCGGCGGCGAGGGCCTTCGCTCCGGCAACCTCTGAACCCTTGCGGGATATGGCGGTGACTTCGTGGCCGCGGCTGAGGGATTCGTTGACGATCTGGCTTCCGACCATGCCTGTGGCGCCGTAAACTGCGATTTTCATGACTCTCCTTGGGTTGCTATCCTTGCAATATGAAAACAGTATCTAATTGATACTGATAGCTTCAAAGGAACTTAGTTACCTCATGGATACCAATGATCTGCCAGCAAACATCCTCGACCCTGATTGCCCGTCGCGGGTGATCTTTCAACGCATCGGCGACAAGTGGGCCTCATTGGTGGTTCAAGTCCTTGCAGATGGCCCGATCCGATTCTCCGAGCTCCGCAAGGTGGTCCACGTAGTGACGCCGAAGGTGCTCACCCAGACCCTTCGAACCCTGGAGCGCGACGGTCTCATCACCCGGACTGTCCACGCGCAGGTGCCCCCTCGCGTCGACTATGAACTGACCGAGCTTGGAGCTTCCCTGCTGGAGCCCTTGACACTTTTGCGTCTCTGGGCCGAAGACCACGTGCCCAGCATTCTCAAGGCCCGCGATGCCTATGACGATGCCCAGGACGAGGCCGTCATCCGAGGCTGACCCTTCGCGCTCTCGCCCGCACTGAGGCGTCCGTCCCGCATGGTTGCCACGGAGTCGGTGAGCGGCAGGAATTCGGTGTCGTGCGTGACCATGACGGTCGCCGTCGCGAACTCGTCAGTGACTTGACGCAGCAGCCGCACGATCGATCCACTGCGCTCGTGATCCAAGGCCGCGGTCGGCTCGTCGACGAGCAGAACCCGGGGCTGGCCCATGAGCGCCCTGGCGATGTTCACGCGCTGCCGCTGGCCTCCCGAGAGCTGGTGCGGCCTCTTGTTGAGTGAACTCCCGAGCCCGACGACGTCGAGCAGTTCCGTAGCGCGCTCCCGTGCCGCTTTGGACGGCTTCCCCCGGAAGTGGTCGCCGATGATCAACTGCTCGACGGCGGTCAGCGACGGCAGGAGGTTGGGTTGCTGGAAGATGATGCCCACCTTTTCCCGGCGCAGGGAAGTCAGTTCCGTGTCCTTGAGTCCTGTGGCATCAATGCCGTCGATGATGACGAGCCCGGAACCCGGCCGGACGAGTGTTGCCGCCACGGCCAGAAGCGACGACTTCCCGGAGCCCGACGGGCCCACGAGGGAAAAGAACTCGCCGGCGTCCACGCGCAGATCCACGGCATCCAAGGCCTTGAGGGTGGAGTCTCCGTCGGGGTACTCCAGGGTGACATTGACGAGGTTTAGTACTGGATTCATGAATATGCCTTTCTGGGAATATTAGGAAATGGCCTAGTTGCCGCCGAGGGCGATAAGCGGATCCACCCTGGTGATGCTGCGTACTGCCAGCGCCGCGCCGCCAAGTCCGAGGAGCACGATTCCGGCAATCGGGACGAGCGTCGTCAGTGGAGTCACGAGGAACGGGGCAGCCTTGGAGGCAAAGAAGCCGCCGACCACGCCAACGCCGCCGCCCAGTCCCGCCCCTGCGAGCAAGACGATTCCTGCCTGGACCAAGGCGTCCCGCACCACGTAGCCGGACGAGGCACCCATGGCCTTGAGCACTGCGATGTCGCGCGTGCGCTGGACAGTCCAGACGGTCAGGAAGGCCACGATGACAAGCGCAGAGATGCCGTAGAGGAAGGCCTGCATCAGCATGAGAGAGCCGTTTTCGCTCTTGTAGGAGCCGAGGGCCTGGAACGAGCCACTGGGCGTGGCGCTGACTGTGCCAGCCGCAGCGTTGGCGGCGTCGACGTCCACGGAGGCTCCGGCGTCGTAGTTCACCGCGAGGACCGTCCCGATCGATTCCCCGGCAGGAATATGTGCGAGCTTTTGCCACGTTGCCCGGGAAGTCCAGACAACCCCGGTGTGCGAGTACCACTCGTCCTGGGTGATGGCGGAAACCTTCAGGCTGGTACCGCCCACACTCACGTGGCTCCCAGTGCTCAGCGCGAGTTCCTTCGACAAGGCCTCACCGACCACCACCTCGCCTTCCTTGACCGGCACTGGCGAGATGCCGCCGTCGGCCCCGAAGACCGCGATGTTGGCGGTGCCGGCGGCGTTATTGGAGGAATCGAGGGACTGGAACCGTGTCTGGGTGATACCCACCGCTTCGACAGAAGCAACACCCGGCCGGTTCCGCCAGGCTTCGAGCTGCTTGTTGGAGACTTCCGATTCCGTGTAGGAGGCCTTGGCCTCGCCCCCGGCTGGCGCGCCGAAGGCGATTTGCTGCGCCGGAAGGGCCGAAATGGCCGACGTCGACTGGTTGCCTAGGCCCGCGGTCAGCCCGGAGAGCATGACGAGGAGGAGTGTGATGAGGGCGACGACGCTTCCCATGAGGGCGAAGCGGCCCTTGGCGAAGCGGATGTCGCGCACGGCGAGAAACATGGAATTCCTTTGGTTCGGAGGCGATTTTCTGGTCCTGTTTCAACTCTCCGGGCAGTTGGCGGCTGAAACATCGGGAAGTGGATGGACCCAACCGATCGCCTTGGTTGACTGCGGGATCAACCGTTTGGTTGATTGGAGCCGAATACGGCGGAAACGGGGCAAAAGTGTCGGAGGGCGAGGCTACGCTGGAGGGCATGCAGGGAGACGATTCGCAGCAAGTCGCCGCGCCGCCTGCGCCGCGGCAGCAACCGGGTGACATGACGCAGCCGAATGGCTCCGCCGTGATTTTGCGGGTCCTGCGCGTCAGCCTGCACGTCGGTTTTGCGGTGCTTTTGTTGGTGGCAATCGTCAGGCTTGCAGTCGCGGGCCTTTCGCCTTTCGCCACCGGGGCAGGCCTAGGACTTTCGCTGCTACTGGCTGCTGTCTACCTCGCAGGGACGGTTCTCGAGAAGCGCCACGCCGGCCATTCCGAGCGTTTCAATCCGAAGCCATACGCACGCTGGTGGCTCGCCGTCGTTGGACTCCTATGGCTGCTGCTCATGCTCATCAGTCCGGACTTCGCGTGGATAGCCTTCCCGCTGTTCTTCCTGCAGCTGCATATCCTGCCGCGGCGCTTCGCCCTGCCCGCGATCGCTGCCAGCACCGCACTCCTGATCGCGGCGATGTGGTTCCATAACCGTGGCGCCGGGGCGGATGCCTTGCAACTTGCCATGGTCCTCGGGCCTGTTTTCGGGGCCGCTTTCGCGGTTGTCACCGGCCTGGCGTATCGAGCGCTCTACGTCGAGGCGGAGAACCAACGCCTTGCCGCTGAGGAATTGCGCCGTACCCGGGCGGAATTGGCACGAAGCCAGCACGACGCCGGGGTGCTGGCAGAGCGCGAAAGGCTCGCCCGCGAAATCCACGACACCCTGGCGCAGGGATTCTCGAGCATCGTCCTGATGGGGCGCTCGGCGGAGAAAGCGCTCGACGCCGGTGACAACGCCGCGGCCCGCGACCGGCTCAGGACCGTCCGGGAGACGGCAGCCAGCAACCTGGCGGAGGCCCGCAACTTCGTCCGCGGTCTTGGATCCCCCGAACTGGATGAGTCAGAGCTGGCGGATACCCTGCGACGCCTCTGCACCAAGACCGAGGCCGAGGCCTCCGCCCGCGGAGCCACGCTGCGCTGCCGCTTCGAGCTCCAGGGCACGCCGGTGCCTCTGCCCAACCCATACCGGACCACCCTGTTGCGGGCGGCTCAGTCTTCCTTGGCGAACGTGTGGGCGCATGCACAGGCGAGCACCGCCGTCGTGACCCTGTCCTTCCTGGACGCCGAGGTGACGATGGACGTGTTCGACGACGGTGCGGGCTTCGATCCCGCCGCGGCGGATGCCGCCGCAACCCGCGGCGACGGAACCGGCGTCGGGCTTAAAAGCCTGCGCGAGCGGCTCGCGGCCCTGAATGGAACGCTCGACGTCGAGTCGGCACCCGGGGAGGGGACCGTGGTGGCAATCCGGCTGCCGCTGGGTCCCGGCAACGGAGCCCTGGAGGCGACTCTGTGACCACTATCAGGGTCTTGCTCGTTGACGATCATCCCGTGGTCCGCGCGGGGCTCCGGGCCATGCTTGCCGACTTCGAAGGCGTCCACGTGGTGGCGGAAGCGGCCGACGGCGCCGCCGCATTGGCGGAACTGTCGAAGCTCCACACCCTCGGCGAACCCGTGGACGTGGTTCTCATGGACTTGCAAATGGGCTCTGGCATGGACGGCGTCACCGCCACGGGCAAGATCAAAGCCGGGGAAGCCGGGACTCCCCCGCCGCCGGTCCTGATCCTGACCACCTACGACAACGACGCCGACATCCTCGCCGCAGTTGAGGCCGGTGCCAGCGGATACATGCTCAAAGACGCGCCGCCTGAGCAAATCCGGCAGGCCGTGGTGTCTGCGGCGGCGGGTCAGACGGCCCTTGCGCCGGAGGTTGCCGCCCGGCTCATGGGGCGGATCCGCAATCCGGTGAACGCCTTGAGTGCTCGTGAAGTGCAACTCGTGGAGCTCCTTGCCACTGGGATGAGCAACCGTGCGATGGCGAGGCAACTGTTCATTTCCGAGGCCACAGTCAAGACCCATTTGGTGCATATTTACGGCAAGCTCGGCGTCGACAACCGGACTGCGGCCATCGCGGTGGCGACCCAGCGCAGGATCATCCGCAGCCAGTAGGATCGGCGCGCACCCCGGGTGCCTGGCGGGTGAGGTAGGTGCGTCCCGTTCGTGAACGCCTGAAGCATCACAAAAGCGCAACGTGCTGTGATTTGGATCATTCCTGTCGGCCCAAGAAGGCATAATGGCGCAAATGGGGAAAACTAAAAACATTGTCCTGGGGCTTGCCGCCCTGATGATTGCCGGGTCGCTGACTTCTTGCGATGACGGCCGCTCCGGGGCGGAGGGCGCGGCCAAGCAGCTCGCGTCTTCTTTGGCGGCGCTCGACGTCGGATCGCTAGCCGTTGACGGCAAGGACGCCGCGGCGGCAAACGAGCAGCTCAAAGCGGTGTTCGCGGCCCTCGATCCGGCCAAGCCTTCCGTTGAGATCGGTGCGGTGACGCTCGACGGCGACAAAGCATCGGTCCCGCTCAACTTCACGTGGAAAATCGGGACCGCGGAGTGGAAGTACACCTCCCAGGCAGCACTGAAGAAATCGGGCGACAAATGGACGGTCCAATGGAATTCGGCACTCTTGGAGCCGGACCTTAAGGACGGCGAGGTTCTGGACAAGACTGTCAATACGCCGTCCAGGGCCGACATCCTCGGCGCAGGGGACGCGAAATTGGTCAGCTACCGTCCGGTGGTTCACGTGGGGATCGATAAGACAACGATTGGATCGGCCGATCCTGCAGCGTCGGCGGCGAAGCTCGCGCAACTGGTGGGTGTGGACGAGGCCGCGTTTGTGAAACAGGTCCAGGCGTCCGGCGCACAAGCCTTCGTCAGTGCCATCACGCTGCGCGAGGACGGCAGCCGGACGGTGACAGACCAGCAGATTGCCGCGATTCCCGGCGCCCGAGGCATCCGCGATTTTCTGCCTTTGGCACCAACCCGCACCTTTGCCCGCGCCGTCTTGGGTACCGCGGCTGAGGCAAGCGCGGAACAGATCCAAAAGTCCGGGGGTGCCCTCAAGGTGGGAGACACAGTCGGATCCGGTGGCCTGCAGGAGCAATATGACACGCAACTCCGAGGCCAGGACGGGGTCTCCATCAAGACCCGGCCGCAAGGCATGACCGACGACCAGATCAAGGCAGCAAATCCGGATCCGCGCCGAGTGCTTTTTGCCGTCAATGCGAAGCCCGGCGATCCGTTGAAGACCACCCTGGATCCGCGCTTGCAGCAGCTCGCCGAAGACACCCTGGCCGGTGTCGGGCCGGCCTCGGCAATTGTGGCACTCCGGCCCTCCACCGGTGCCGTCCTCGCAGCGGCGTCCGGTCCCGGAAGCAACGGCTACAACACGGCAATGCTCGGTCAGTACGCGCCGGGTTCCACGTTCAAGATCGTCGATTCCCTCGCCTTGATCCGCAATGGAATGACGCCGGATTCCAAGGTTGAGTGCACGCCCACAATTACGGTGGATGGCCGGACCTTCAAGAACGCCGAAGGCTACCCCGTGTCGTCCCTGGGCTCTGTTGAATTGCGCGACGCTTTTGCCCATTCGTGCAACACGGCCTTCATCAGTACCCGCGACAAAGTGAGCCAAGCCCAGCTCGAGTCTGCGGCAACCTCTCTGGGAGTGGCGGTACAAGCCCCGAAGCTGGGGGCCGACGCCTTCCTGGGCTCCGTACCGGGAAACGCTGACGGCACCGAGCACGCAGCATCGATGATCGGCCAGGGCAAAGTGCTTCTTTCCCCGCTCGCGGCGGCCATCATGGCCGCATCGGTGGCCCACGGCGCGCCGGTGTCGCCGCAACTCGTCCTGAACCCCGGCGCAGTCCCGCCCTCCGCAGGTGCCACGCCGACGCCGTCTGGCTCGCCGTCGTCGTCGGCGTCCCCCACCGCGGTGTCCCCCACCGCGGCAGCGTCCGACAAACCGGTCACCCCGGCTGAAGCAGCCGCGCTGACCGACATGATGAGGGCAGTGGTGACCTCCGGCCACGCCGGTTTCCTCGCGTCAGTGCCCGGGGCGCCCGTTGGCGCGAAGACCGGAACGGCCGAATTCGGAAACGACAACCCGCCCAAGACCCACGCCTGGATCGTTGCAGTGCATGGAGACCTGGCAGTCGCAGTGTTCGTGGAAGACGGCGGCCTCGGTGCGACAACCAGCGGTCCGCTGCTCAAGTCGTTCCTGACTGCCGCCGGCTGAGCTGTCCGCAGACCGCTGGTGTTCGTTCTCTGGATGGACGTATTCTCAGGCTGTCACGCCGCGCCTTCTGTTGGAAGGTAACGCCGAAGAGCAACAGCAACGAGGGGAACCCATGTCGACGCCGCAGCAAGGATTTCAGTCCGCTTACCCACCGCCGTCCGATCAACGTCCCGTGAGCATGGGCCAGTTGCAGTGGTACATGGAGGGCATGAGGCACGCACGCCTGGCGGCCGTGTTCGGCGTGATCGGAATCTTCTCATTAGGCGTCGTGTTCGGCCCCTTGGCGATTGTGCAGGCGAAGAAAGCCGAGGGATTCGGGGTAGCGGCCCAGGAAGGAAAGATCCTCGGTCGGGTGGGGATCGGGCTGTTCACCTTATGGGTCCTGTTTTTCGTCGCCTACATTGTCCTGTTCGCAGCGATCATCTCGAATTTGCCACACACCCCGTACCCCGTCCACACCGGCCCGTAACGGAACATTCCTGACTGCGGCAGACTCAGCCACACGGTATTTCGGCGCGATATGTGAGCGCGCGTTGCTCAAACGGGGCGCATATGTGAGCGCGCATTGCTGGGGCGTCGCAGCCTCTGGACACGACCTCAAGGCGGGTGCACACTTAATTCAACGCTTGTTGAATTAGTTGCGGAATGAAGTTCAACTCCGGGAGTGGCCATGGACCAGCCTGAAAACACCACATGCCTCATCGTTGGCGGGGGCCCTGCGGGGGTGATGCTCGGGCTCCTGCTGGCCCGGGCCGGCGTCGGGGTCACGGTCCTCGAAAAGCATGCCGACTTCCTGCGCGACTTCCGCGGCGACACCGTACATGCCTCCACCATCCGACTGTTGGATGAGCTTGGGCTGGGCGAAGGATTCCGGGCCTTGCCCCAAAGCAAGCTCGGCAATTTCAGGCTCCCCGCGGGCGGCAAGGAAGTGACCTTGGCCGACTTCGACCGGCTCAAGCCGCCCTACGATTACGTAGCCATGGTTCCGCAATGGGACCTCTTGAACTTCCTGGTGGACGCCGCACAGCAAGAGCCGCAGTTCACGCTCCGGATGAACACCGAGGCCACGGACTTGCTGTACGACGACGGCGGGAAAGTCGCCGGGGTGGCTTACCGCACCCGGGACGCGGCGTCCGGCGTCGAAACCGGAACGGGCGAGCTTCGCGCGACGTTGACGGTGGCATGTGACGGCCGCGGCTCGGTGCTCCGGCAGAAGGCTGGCCTGGTCCCCCGGGAGTTCCCCGTGCCGTTCGACACTTGGTGGTTCAGGCTGTCCCGGCGTGCCGATGAACAGGAACAGTTGGCTTCGATCATGCCCCGCTTCTCCGGTGACGATGTGCTCCTCAGCCTGACCCGCAAGGACTTCTATCAGATCGCCTACATCGCGGAGAAGGGCAATGACCCGAAATTGCGTGCCGAAGGGGTGGAAAGTTTCCGCGCACGCGTGGCCCGCATCCGCCCGGACCTGGCGGACCGCGTGGACGAAATCAGGTCCATGGACGATCTCCATTTGCTCGATGTGAAGCTCAACCGGATCAAGCCATGGCACAAACCCGGGCTGCTCCTCATCGGAGACGCCGCCCACGCCATGTCGCCCGCAGGCGGTGTGGGGATCAACCTGGCCATCCAGGACGCCGTCGCGGCAGCCCAGCGCCTTGCCCGCCCATTGCTTCAGGGCACCTTGGGCGAAGCCGACCTCTCCTCGGTGCAGAAGCGGCGCTGGTTCCCCACGGTGGTGATCCAGAATGTGCAGCTCCTCATCCAGAAAGCCGTTTTCGGTCCAGCGGTGAAAGGCGAGTTGATGGGGCCGCCCAGTCCGGTGGTCTTTATCGCCCGCCACGTGCCGTGGTTCCGGAAACTCCCAGCCCTCATGATCGCTTTCGGGCCGCGGCCGGAACATGCCCCGGACTTTGCGCGCCGGAAAGCCGCCGCGAACCGGAAACCGGTGTGAACAGGGGGCGCCGCCCGGGACACGTGAGCAGCCGGGACGCGGTTCTCAGTGCGGCCCGCGAACAGTTCAGCCGTAAAGGATATGATGCCGCGACTGTCCGGGCCATCGCGGCCGAGGCCGGCGTGGATCCGTCCATGATCAACCACCATTTCGGAACGAAGGAACAGCTGTTCATGGCTGCCCTCGAGTTGCCCGTGGACCCCAAGGACCACATCGCGGAGGTCCTTGGCGGGCCGCGGGAAGGGGTCGGGGAGAGGTTGGTGATGCGCGTCCTGACCGTGTGGGACTCGCCCGCGGGGGCGGCCGGCGTCGCGGTTCTGCGGACGGCGATGCAACACGAGTGGAGTGCCGCGCTGGTCCGCGAGTTCATCCTCAACCGCGCCATCAACCCGCTTTTGGCCGGCCTCGGAGTGCCCGGGGAAGAGGCGTCGTGGCGCGGAAACCTGGTGGCATCGCAACTTTCCGGACTCATCCTGACCCGCTACCTCGTCAAACTGGAGCCCATCGCCTCGGCGCCGCACGCCGTCGTCGTCCGAGCGCTCGGGCCGACCATCCAGCGGTATCTCACGGGCGCCGTTGGTGCGGAACTGCCGGCCTGAGATGGGCGGCTGAGGAGTCCCCCGCAGTCCGTGGGAAGATTGAACGCGTGGCCCATATTGACGTTTCAGGCATCGACTACTTCCTCTCCGACGGCACCCAACTGCTCAACGGCGTGACCTTCAAGGTCCCGGACGGCAGCAAAACAGCCCTGATTGGGCCCAACGGAACGGGAAAGACCACCCTGTTCAAGATCATCGCCGGCGACCTCACGCCTGACGAAGGAGTGGTGGGGCGTTCCGGCACCATGGGCATCATGCGCCAATTCGTCGGCCAGGTCCGCGATGAATCCACCGTGCGGGACCTGCTCGTTTCCGCTGCGCCGCCGGCCCTCGCTGCGGCCGCCAAGGCGGTCGAGGACGCCGAACTCGCCATGATGGAGCACGACGACGAGCCCACCCAAATGCGGTACGCCCAGGCAATCGTGGACTGGGGAGACGCCGGAGGGTACGACGTCGAGACCGTCTGGGACGAAGTCTGCATGGCCGCACTCGGCATCCCCTTTGACCGCGCACAGCACCGCCCGGCGTCGAGCCTTTCGGGAGGCGAGCAGAAGCGCTTGGTGCTTGAGGCACTGTTCTCCGGACCGGATCAGCTCCTGCTCCTCGACGAACCGGACAACTACCTCGATGTTCCGGGCAAGCGCTGGCTCGAAAGCAAGCTCAACGAATCCAAGAAGACAGTCTTCTTCATCAGCCACGACCGCGAGCTGCTCAACAACGCCGCCGGCCGCATCGTGACCCTGGAACCCGGCATCAACGGCGCCGGCGCCTGGGTGCACGGCGGCGGCTTCGGCACCTACGTGGACGCGCGCATCGACCGCAACGCGCGCTTCGAGGAACTGCGCAAACGCTGGGACGAGGAGCACCTGAAGCTCAAGGAACTCGTCATCATGTACAAAACCAAGGCAGCGTTCCGCTCGGACATGGCCAACAAGTACCAGGCTGCCCAGACGCGACTCGCCAAGTTCCTGGAGGCAGGGCCGCCCGAGGCCTTGCCGCTGGAGCAGAACGTCAACATGCGCCTCAAGGGAGGCCGGACGGCCAAGCGTGCCGTGGTGGCTGAAAAGCTTGAACTTACGGGCCTGATGAAGCCGTTCTCCACCGAAATCTGGTTCGGCGACCGCGTGGGCGTGCTGGGTTCCAACGGTTCGGGCAAGAGCCACTTCCTGCGGCTCCTCGCTGCCGGCGGTACCGACCCGGAGCGCGAGCACCTGCCCGTTTCCGACGTCGAGATCGCCGAAGTTCCGCACGAGGGAACCGTCAAGCTGGGTGCCAGGATCCGTCCCGGATTCTTCGCGCAGACCCATTCCCGCCCGGATCTTCTCGGCCGGACGCTCCTGGACATCCTGCACCGGGGTGACGAACACCGTTCCGGGCTGGGCCGCGAGGCCGCTTCCGGCGCGCTCGACTCCTACGGGCTGGTGGGCTCGGCCGAACAGAAGTACGAGTCGCTCTCCGGCGGGCAGCAGGCGCGTTTCCAGATCCTGCTCCTCCAACTGTCGGGTGCCACGCTCCTTCTCCTGGACGAACCGACCGACAACTTGGACCTGCACTCGGGCGAAGCCTTGGAACGTGCCATTGATGCGTTCGAGGGCACCGTCCTTGCCGTCACGCACGACCGGTGGTTCGCGAAGTCCTTCGACCGTTTCCTCGTCTTCGGATCCGACGGCAAGGTCTACGAATCCGGCGAGCCCGTCTGGGACGAGTCCCGGGTAGAGCGGGCTCGCTAGCCTTCGGGCGACTCAAGTGGGGGCGGCGGGCGCGGGAACGCGCGACGCCGTTCCGCGTCTTGGAACCCTCGCTCACCTATGGCGCGTTTTTTCGGAACGCTCGCTCACCTTTCGTGGGTTTTTCGGGAACGCTCGCTCATGTCTGGTGGGTTTTTGGGAACGCTCGCTCATGTCTGGAATTGGTGAGCGGGCGTTTGCCCGAAACCCCTCATTGGTGAGCGGGCGTTTGCCCGAAACCCCTCATTGGTGAGCGGGCGTTTGCCCGAAAGTCGTCGTTGGTGAGCGGGCGTTTGCCGGAAGTGCCGTATTGGTGAGCGGGCGTCTGCGCTGCTCGCTCGCGCAAAACACGCGCCCATATGATCATGGATGATGATTATATGCTCATTCTTGGATAGCATATGAACATGAGAACTGCTGACCGCCATCGGCTCATTGGCGAGCTGCTGCGTGAGCGCGAAGAGGTCACCGTTGACGAGCTTGTTGCCGAGTGCGGAGCCTCGGGGGCCACTATTCGGCGCGACCTGGAAATCCTCGCTTCCCACGGCGTGCTGCGCCGGGTGCATGGCGGGGCCCGCAGCCTCGTGGACCGCGGCGACAACCCGGGCTATGGGCAGCGCGAACTCGAGGACCAGGACGCGAAGGAGAGAATCGCCGTCGGCGTCGAACGGTTGATCCGCGACCGCAACCACGTGTGGCTGGACAGCGGTTCAACGGCCACGGAGATCGCGCGCCGGCTCGCGCAGCGGGAACTGACCGTGATGCCGATGTCCCTTCGTGCGGTGGAATTCCTGGCCGCCGACCTTCCCTCTGGACGGCGTCCCGGTCTCTTGTTGCCTGGCGGCAGCCTGGTTCCCGGCGAGCAGTCGTTCCGGGGGCCGATGGCAGAGGCCAACATCCGCTCCTTGCGTTTCGACGCCGCGATCGTCACGCCGTGTGCCGTCAACCTCAAGGACGGCCTGCTGGCGCACGATCTCGAGGACGCCGCGATCAAACGGGCGGGCCTGGAATCGGCCGGCAGGGTGATCGTGGCCTGCACGGGAAGTAAATGGAATGCACAGGCCGTGGCTCTGGTTGCAGCCATGGACGCGGTAGATGTCATTGTGACGGACCGGAAGCCAAGCATTGAAGAACGCACCCTACTTGAAAATCTCTCCGTGGAAGTTGTGATTGTATGACCACCAGCACCCGAACCGCCCCGAACGTCAAAGCCGCGGCAATCGCCACTTTCCTGGTCTTCGGCATGAATGGCCTGGTTTTTGCCAGTTGGGCGGCCCGGATACCCGCCGTCACGCAGACCCTGCACCTGACGTCCGGCCAGATGGGCACCCTGCTGCTGTGCACCGCCCTCGGGTCCCTTGTGGCGCTGCCCTCCGCGGGATGGGTTGTCGGCAGGATCGGCACGGCCAATACCGTCCGCGCTGCCGGTCTGCTCGCCGCCTCGGCCGGAGCGGCCATCGCGTTCTCCTTGATGGCTGGCTCCGTGGCCGCCACCGCGCTGGCGCTGTTTTTCTTCGGCGTGGGGGTAGGACTATGGGACGTTTCGCAGAATATCGAAGGGGCCGACGTCGAACATCGCCTCGGGCGCACCATCATGCCGCAGTTCCACGCGGCCTTTAGCGGGGGCGCCTTTGTGGGTGCGTTGATTGGTGCGTGGCTTTCCCAGATCGGCGTCGGACTTCCGGAGCACTTGCTGGTCATTGCCGGCGTCGTGGTTCTTCTCACCTTGACCGCGCCGCGTTACTTCATGCCCCACGAAACCACGGGAACGGCGCCCGACGACGGCGCGCCCGCCGTGAAGGGCCCCTCGGCCTGGCGGGACTCCCGCACCCTGTTGATCGGCGTCGTGGTCCTCGGGGCGACCCTCACGGAAGGTGCCGGAAACGACTGGATCGCCAAGGCCTCGGTGGACGGCCTGAATGCTTCCGAATCGACGGGCGCTCTTCTGTTCGCGCTCTTTGTGGCCGCGATGACACTCATGCGTTTCTTTGGCGGCCGGGCGATTGACAGGTTCGGGCGCGTAACCGTGCTGCGGGTCAGCATGGCCGCCGCTGCAGTGGGCCTGGCGCTCTTCGTCTTCGCGGGAAACCTGGTCCTAGCCGGGGCAGGTGCGGCCCTTTGGGGCATCGGCGCAGCCTTGGCCTTTCCGATGGGCATGTCCGCTGCTGCCGATGATCCGAAACGCGCAGCCGCACGCGTTTCGGTGGTCTCGACCATCGGTTATGTGGCGTTTCTCGCCGGCCCGCCGCTCCTCGGTTACCTAGGCGACCACACAGGCATCCACATGGCCCTGCTTGCCATCGGTGTGCCGATCCTGATTGCCCTCTGGCTGGCTGGCGCCGCGAAGCCCCTCGTTAAAGACAGTTAAAAGCAACTGACTCGCAGTTGTTGTCGTTATGAAGCGTCAAAACGACAACAACTGCGAGTCAGTTGGGTGGCTACGGCGGCGGTGGCTACGGCGCCGAGGTGGCGGGCGCAGAAGGAATGGCGGTCGGCGATGCGCCGTTGCTGGGAGCGCCGCTTTGCCGGTTCCGGCCTTGGCCGCCGTTGAAGTTCTGGAACTGTCCGCGGCCAGGACGGGCCTGGCCCGCGTCCATTGCCTTAGTGACGCCGACGCCGGCAAAGAACCCAACGACAACCAGAAGTACTGCAAGGAGGATCTGCGTCAAGCGACCCATCTTGAAGCGCTTCTTGGGCACGAACGGCTCCGACTGCTGGGGTTGGCCCCAGCCCTGTCCGCTGGGTTCCTGGCCGGTGGCTTGCAGGACCGCGGTCGGCTGTCCGGCGTACGGCTGCTGGGTGTAGGGCTGCTGGGGCTCCGGCTGGTTGGTGGGGCCGGGCTCCGGTGCTGAATAGGACATTTAGGGATCTCCTGTTGGCTGTTTTCTTTAGTTGCTGGGGAGTGGAACTGTGGGCGGCTATTCGTACCGCAGGGCGTCGATCGGCCGGAGTTTCGCCGCCTTGTTGGCCGGGTAGATTCCGAATACCAGGCCGATCGCCGCGGATACCAGGAACGACAGCCACACGGTCCACCACTGGACTTCGGGTTGTGTTCCCAGCAGGGGGAAGGCGCTGCCGATGTAGCCTGCGGCGATTCCGAGCACTCCGCCGATCAGCGAAATGATGAGCGATTCGATCAGGAATTGGCTCACGATACTGCCCCGCGAAGCTCCGATCGCCTTGCGGATGCCGATTTCGCGGGTACGTTCGGTGACCGTGACGAGCATGATGTTCATGACGCCGATTCCGCCCACCAGGAGCGAAATGCCGGCCACGGCTCCCAAGAGGACGGTCAGGGTGGCTGTGGTGGTGGTGGCCGTCGTAAGGATCTGCGCCTGGTTCCGCACTTGGTAGTCACGGTTGGCGGAAGTGACGTTGTGCCTGGCATCGAGGATCATTTGAACCTCGTTCTGGGCCTGGTTCATCACGTCCGCCGACTTCGCCTGGACCGTGATCGAGGCGAGCGACGGCGAGTACCCGGTGAACTTGTCCTGGGCTGCGCTGTAGGGGATCACCACAATGTCATCCGGATCGTTGAGGCCTGATGACCCCTTTTGGGCCAGGACGCCGGAGACCACGAAGTTCTGGCCATTGAGGGCGATGGTCTGCCCCACGGCCGAGGTCACCGAGCTGCCCACCAGGTCCTGCGCCACGGTGTTGCCGATCACGGCCACTGCGGTGCCGCTGCTGGCGTCACCGTCGCTGAAATAGGATCCCGCCGCGAGCGTGTCGTTCGAGATGGAAAAGTACGACGGCGTGGTCCCCACGAACGTTGCGACCGCGTGGGTCGCGTCCTGGTAGGTACCCGTGACGTTCTGTGCCGTGACCACCGGCGCCGTTGCGGCGACGTCGGGGGCCATGACGGGATCCGTCAGCGCGGCCATGTCCTGGAGCGTGAGGTTGGTGCCACGGGACCGCGGACCGGTGACGGCTTGTCCGCCTGCGGCGCGGCCGCCGGCCGTCGTCTGGCGGCTCACGGTAAGCACGTTGGTTCCCAGTTTGCCGATCTGGGTCTTGATGGCGTTGGAGGTTCCGGCGCCTACGGCCAGCAGGATGATGACGGATGCGATGCCGATCAAGATGCCCAGGGTGGTGAGGATGGAGCGCATCTTGTTGGCCATCACCCCTGTCAGGGCGAAGCGAACGGATTCGGCGATCATCATGCCGGCACCGCCGTCGCTACCGGGTGGGCGTGGACGTCCCGAAGCCGGTGGTCCTCGATGATGTGCCCGTCCTGGAATCGCACAACGCGGTTGGCCCGCGCCGCGACGTCTGCCTCGTGGGTAATCATCACGATGGTCCGGCCGTTGGCGTGCAAGGACTCGAAGAGATCCAGGATTTCGTGGGAGGACTTGGTGTCCAAGGCTCCCGTCGGCTCGTCGGCCAACAGCAGCACGGGGTTGGTCACAAGCGCCCGGGCAATGGCAACACGCTGCTGCTGTCCACCCGAGAGCTGTGAAGGCTTATGGTCGGCGCGCTCCGCCAAACCCACCGAAGCGAGCACTTCCAAGGCCCGCTCGCGCCGTTCCTTGCGGTGCACTTTTGCGTAAGCGAGCGGCATGGAGACGTTGTCCACGGCCCGCGTGCGCGGTATCAGGTTGAAGTTTTGGAAGACAAAGCCGATTTTCCGGTTGCGGATCTGGGCGAGCTGGAATTCGTCCAAGGTCCCGGTGTCGATGCCGTCCAGGTGATAAGTCCCCTGGGTGGCGCCGTCGAGGCAACCGATGATGTTCATCATCGTGGATTTTCCGGAGCCCGAGGCACCGATGATGGCTACGAAGTCGCCCCGGTCAATGGAGATGCTGACGGAATCAAGCGCCCGTACTTCGGCCTCGCCTTTGCCATAGATCTTGCTCACGGAGTCCAGTTGGATGACAGCGTCGTTCACGGCTGATTACCCGCCATTTCCGCGTGTGCCACCGGTGCCGCCGCCCGTAATTCCGGCGCCGCCTGTTCCACCGAATCCGCCCGTGCCGCCAAGTCCGCCCGCGCCGGTCCGTCCGGTGGTGCCGGTGGTGTCAAGTGTGGAGGAGATGGCCGGGAGTTCAATCTGATCGCCCGCGCTGAGTCCGGTGAGCACCTGGGTGCGGCCGTTGTCCGTGATCCCGGTGGTGATGGTCACCGCCGTCGTGGTCCCGTTCTTCATGACATTGACGGTCTGCTTGGTCCCGGTGGTGGTGATGGCCAGCGAAGGCACCGCCAGGGCGTTCTTGGCGCTCGCCGTGGTCACGGAGATGTTTGCGCTCTGGCCGAGCCGGAGGTCCGCCGGGGGGTTCTTGATGGAGATCGTCACGGGGTAGCTGACCACGTTGTTGGTGGTTGTGGCGTTCTGGGCGATTGCCGTGATGGTACCGGTGACGGGTGCCGCGGATGGGTCGGTCTTGAGTGCCGGGAAAGTGAAGGTGGCTGAGTCGCCGGTCTTCATGGCGGCGATGTCCGATTCGGCGAAGTTGGCGATGACCTGCAGGTGCGCCGTGTCGCTGATCGTAATCAGCCCCGAGGACGACGTGCTCGCGGCGCTTGAGGAAGCGCTGCCGGAGGAAGCGGACGCCCCGGAAGAGCCGGAAGCCGAGGTGCCGGATGAGCCGGAGCTGCTTCCTGCGTTGCCTCCGACGACGGCGTTCACGGCGGTGACCGTACCGGAAACCGGGGCCGCGAGTGAGCAGGCCGCCAGGTTCTTGGTCGCAGTGTCGACCGCAATCTGGGCAGAGGTCGTGTTGGACGTGGCGCCGCCACCGCTCTGGGCGGAATTGAGGGCGGTCGCGGCCGAGGCGACCTGCTCTTTGTCCTTGAGCGCCGAGCTGGCTTGCTGGTTGGCTGCCTGGGTCAGTGCTTGGTTGTCCTTCGCCAGCTGGGCCTGTGCCGCGTTGAGCGCGTTCTGGGCCGGCTGGCTGTTGGGCTGGGCGCTGGCAGCGGTCTGAGCCGTGGCGACAGTTGCATTGTCATTGTTCACTGCCGTCTGCGCGGCGGCCAAGGCACTGGCTTGCTGGCTCGCGTCCAGGTTGGCCGTTTGCTGGGCGTTGGTGAGGCTCTGGCTCGCTGAAGCGACCTGGTTGCTGGCTGAAGCCTGCTGCTGGTTTGCCTGCGCCGCGGCGGAATCCAGCTGGGCCTGTGCAACCGCCAGGGCGTTCTGGGCGTTCGTCGGATCAATGGTGACTAGCACCTGACCGGCCGTGACCTGCTGGCCGGTCACCGCGGAGACCGTGGCGATAGGCCCGGTGCAGTTTTGCGCGTTGATGACCGTGGTGCTTGCGGGCGAGACGTTTCCGCTCGCGGTAGAAACGGCGGTGAGGTCCGCTGCGCTGACCGCGACGGTGCGGGCGGTGGTGTCTGAGGCCGTCTGCGGCACGCCGTTCAGCACGAAGAAGGCACCGGCGGCAAGGCCGACAACGACCACCCCGATGCCGCTGTTGATGAGTTGAGGTTTTGAGAGCATGCCCGAAGACTATGGTCGCTGTCTTGGAGCATGCCGAGTGCTACCTGATGGTTTGCCCAATGTGACACCCCGCCCGGCGTGTCGCTTGGGCCATGCCCGCGGGGGCTGCGAGGTGCGTGCACGGGCAAATGACCACCGGCCGTCCCCCAGACTATCCGACCCGGCGGTAGTCCGGTGGGATGCGAAGCATGCCGCGCTGGTTATATTCACCGCTTTACTAATGCTTTCCAAGTGGCGGGATCCCCTGGCCGAGGCCGGCATCATCCATAGGGACTACCCTGAGCGACCCCTGAATCATCCCTGAGACCGGCGAATTCGGCCCTCCCGGTGGCTAGCGTTGTACTTACAGTCACCACATAGCTGCAGCAAGCGGAGGGAACGCTTCCATGATTGAGGCAACAGGCTTGAGGAAGGTCTACGGCGCAAAGACAGCCGTGGACGGAATCAGCTTCACCGTACAGCCCGGGAAAGTTACGGGCTTCCTTGGCCCGAACGGCGCCGGCAAATCCACCACCATGCGCATGATCATGGGCCTGGACCGCCCGACGTCGGGCGATGTCACCGTCAACGGCCGGCACTACTCCCAGCACAAAGCCCCGCTCCACCAAGTGGGAGCCCTGCTCGATGCCAAGGCGGTGCACACCAGCCGCAGCGCGTACAACCACCTGCGTGCCATGGCCGCAACCCACGGGATTCCGAACTCCCGCGTGGAGGAAGTCATCGAGATGACCGGCCTCACCGCGGTTGCCAAGAAGAAGGCCGGAGGATTCTCCCTCGGAATGGGCCAGCGGCTTGGCATCGCCAACGCACTCCTTGGTGATCCCCAGACGCTCATCCTCGACGAACCGGTCAACGGACTCGACCCCGAGGGCGTCCAGTGGGTCAGGAACCTTGCACGCTACCTGGCAAGCCAGGGCAAGACCATCTTCATCTCCAGCCACCTCATGTCCGAGATGGCCCAGACCGCGGACCACCTCATTGTGATCGGTCGCGGCAAGATCATCGCCGACACCACGGTGGATGCGCTGATCGAGAGCCAGTCCCGCAAGCGCACTCTGGTCCGCACCTCGGAGACGACGCGCTTGTCCGAATTGCTGGCCCGCGACGGTGTCCGCGTGGAACAGAACGAACGGGAAACCCTTGAGGTGTACGGGGTGGAGCCGCTCCGCATCGCCGAACTCGCCCTCGACAACCGGGTGCTGGTTTACGAACTCACGCCGCTCACGTCGTCGCTGGAAGAGGCCTATTTCCAGCTGACCAAGGACGAGGTGGAGTACCACTCGCACATCACCGGTGGACCGACGGCACCAGGCGGCCCGCTGGACGCAAACCCCGCCGGGGTCGGCGCCACCCCCGCTGCCACCATGGAAGGGATCCAGTCATGAGCACCACCACTGTCAGCAAGAAACATGCGGCCCCGTCAGCCGGGACCGGTGGCGTCAATTTCCTCCGGGTGCTGAACTCCGAAGCCATCAAGTTCCGGACCCTCATGAGCACGAAACTCCTGCTGGTCCTGACCTTCGTGGCCATTGTCGGCATCGGCCTGCTGTCCGCCTTGGTCCGCTGGAACTTCATCAACCAGATGGTCGAAGTCGGCCGGCAGGGTCACAAGGAAACGGTGCAGCAGGCTGTTGACTCCTTCCCTCCGGGATCGGGGTTCAACCTCTACAACCTGCCGAACGCCGGACTCAACATCGGCATCCTGGTCATGGGATCGCTGGCCGTACTCTTCATCGCCTCTGAGTACGCCACCGGCATGATCCGGTCGACCATGAACGCTGCTCCGGGCAGGCTCTCCACGTTCGGTGCCAAGGCCGTGGTGCTGGTTGTGGTTTCCTACGTCCTTTCGGTCGTGGCCGGCGTGGTGACCTTCCTGTTGGCTTCACCCATGTTCGCCAACTTCGCCCTTGACCTCGGTTGGAGCACGGACGGCGTCCTCTACAGCGTCTTCACCGGCGGCCTGTACGTCTCCGGTGTTGCGCTGATCGGCCTCTCACTCGGAACACTGCTGAAGAACCCGGCTGGCGGCATCACCGTCCTGGTGGGCATCATGTTCGTCCTCCCGTTCGCCGGTCAGTTCCTTAGCCTCGCGCCCGGTGACTTTTGGAAGTACGTCCCGCAGTACCTGCCCAGTGAGGCCGGTGGCCGCTTCCTGTCGATCGGGCACGTAGACGGCACCCTGGATCCGTGGGCGGGCGGCCTGGTGTTCCTCGGCTACGTCATCCTGTTCATGGTTCCTGCCCTCATCGCCCTCAAGAAGCGCGACGTCTGATTCGCACTCCAGGCACACTTGCTCTAAGCAAGGCCGCTAGGCTCAAGCCATGAGTGAAGAGTTGCCAGCACAGGACGCGTCGGCCCACGTGGCCGACGCGTCCTTTGCTGAAATCACGCTGCGCCGCCGCGGCAGGATCCGCCGCTATCTCTTCGAGCACCCGCGGGTCATGGACGCGGTGGTGGTGCTTTGCTATTCGTTGCTGGCACTGGCCACGTTCATCAGCTCCATCGTGGACGGAAAGTGGTTCGCCGCCCTGCTCCTCGTTGCCATCGCTGCCATCCTGTTCCTTCGGCGCCGCAATCCGCTCAGTGTCACAGCGGCCGTTGCGGTCCTCGAAGTGGCTGTGACGCTGCTGAATCCCTGGGGTTCGAACGTCTCGGCGGGACTATGGTTTGCGCTGTACGCCGTGGCCGTGGGGAGGGCGCGGACCTTTGCGTTGATAGTGTTTGGCGCCGCAAGCCTGCCGCTGACCCTCGTGTATCTCTTCATGTGGACCAGTCCGGTTACCCCGTCCAACGGAGAGGCGATTCCGGAGAACTTCCACCTCATCAGCAACATCGCGGCCGCGGTCAGCATTTTGTTGTCCAACCTGATCGCCACCGGCATCGGCATTTCGGTGCGGCAGCGGCGTGAGCATGAGAGCGAAATCAGGGCGTGGGCAGCCCGCACGGCCCGCTTGGGGTCGGTCACCGAACGGAACCGGATCGCCCGGGAGATGCACGACGTCGTGGCCCACTCGCTGACGGTCATGATCAGCCTCTCGGACGGCGCCGCCGTCGTGGTCAAGAAGGATCCTGAGCGCGCCGGCGAGGTGCTCGGCGAACTCTCCCGCACCGGCAGGACTGCGCTGGCCGATATGCGCCGCGTCCTCGGGGTACTGCGGGACGACACTGCCAAGTCGGCCCCGCTGGAGCCCTTGGTTTCCGGGCACGACCTGAGCAAGCTGCTGGATGGATTCCGGACAGCGGGGCTGCCGTTGCACTATTCGCACACGGGACCGGCCCTTCCTGAAAACCCGGCGTTCCAGCTCACCGTCTACAGGATCGTGCAGGAATCCCTGACCAACGTGCTCAGGTACGGGCGCTCCCTCAGCCAAGTGGACGTGCGGATCGTGCGGGACGGCGACTCGGTCACCATCGACGTGCTCGACGACGGCCGGGGCTCCCGGGATCCGGGAACCGAAGAGGCGGCACTGGGAACGGGCCAGGGCATCGCGGGGATGCGTGAACGTGCGGGAATTTATGCTGGATCCGTGGATGCCGGTCCCGGCATTCCCGGCGGGTGGCGTGTCCATGCGGAACTGAAGTGGAATGGCGACAAGGGGAAATCATGAGTGACAACGCTCCCACCAGGGTTCTGCTGGTGGACGACCAGCCCCTGCTGCGCATGGGATTTCGGCTCATCCTGGAAGGCGAAGGCGACCTCGAGGTGGTGGGCGAAGCGTCGGACGGCGCCGAGGCTGTGCGGAAGGTGGCGGAACTGGAACCGGACGTGGTGCTCATGGACGTCCGGATGCCTGCCATGGATGGAATCGAAGCCACGAGGCGGATCACGGCCTCGGCTTCCAATGCCCGGATCATCATCCTGACCACTTTCGACCTCGATGAATATGCGTTCTCCGGCCTGCAGGCAGGCGCCTCCGCCTTCCTTCTCAAGGATGTTGCCCCTGCCGAGTTGGTCCAGGGCGTCCGACTCGTGGCAAGCGGTGATGCCGTGGTGGCTCCGAGGGTCACCCAGCGGCTCCTGGAGACCTACGTTCGCGGAGGCCGTGTGCCCGGACAGTCCACGGCCCAGCCCCGCGATCCGTTGCTCGAAGAATTGACGCCCCGCGAAACCGAGATGCTCGAGGCTATCGCCGGGGGGCTGTCCAACGCGGAAATCGCGCACAAGTTCTTCCTGTCCGAGGCCACGGTCAAGACCCACGTCCGGCGGATCCTCACCAAGCTGCACTTGCGGGACCGGGTCCAGGTGGTGGTCTACGCGTACGAAACAGGGCTCGTGATCCCGAGCAATCCGGATTACTAGGACGCGGATACTGCCTGGCCGGCGACCTCCGCGGCCGCGGCTAGACTCGGAGCCATGCCTTCGAACTCCGCTGCAGAACACATCCAGGACCTTGGCGCGTATGTGAGCGCATCGCCGTCGAGCTTCCACGCCGTCCACGAGGCCGCGCGCCGGCTCGATGCAGCCGGTTTCACGGCCCTTGATGAACTTCAGCCATGGGAAGGCGGCGCGGGCAGCTTCTACGTGATCCGGGACGGCGCCCTCATCGCTTGGGTGACACCGGAAGGCGCTACCGCCACCACTGCATTCAACATCCTTGGCGCCCACACGGATTCTCCGTCCTTCAAGCTCAAGCCCAAGCCGACGACGGGCAAATTCGGCTGGCTCCAGGCTGGCGTGGAGGTCTACGGCGGTCCCTTGTTGAACTCCTGGCTGGACCGCGAGCTTCGGCTCGCCGGACGGCTCGTGATGCTGGACGGCACCCAGCACCTTACGGCCACCGGGCCGCTCCTGCGCTTTCCGCAGTTGGCCATCCACCTGGACCGGGCCGTCAATGATGGCCTCACGCTGGACAAGCAACAACACATGAACCCGGTGTTCGGCCTCGGCGATCCCGATGCCGCGGACGTCCTGGCAATCCTGGCGGACTCCGTGGCCGGGGTTTCGGTGGATCCGGCGCAGATCGGTGGCTACGACATCGTCGTCGCGGACACCCAGGCGCCTGAGCAGTTCGGTGCCAAAGGCGAGCTCTTCGCTTCGGGACGGCTCGACAACCTCTCTTCGACCCACGCCGGGCTCGCGGCCCTTATTGCGCACTCCGACTCGGGAGCACCGGCCGACGGCCCTATCGCCGTCCTGGCTGCCTTCGACCACGAAGAAATCGGCTCCGCCTCGCGTTCCGGCGCCTGCGGACCCATCCTCGAAGACATCCTCACCCGGATCTCCGACGGATTGGGCGCCACGGTGAGTGAACGGCGCCAGGCGTTGTCGGCGTCGTTCTGTGTTTCCGCGGATGCCGGCCATGCCGTCCACCCCAACTACTCCGAGCGGCACGATCCCGCCAACCGTCCCATCCTCAACGGCGGACCGCTCCTCAAGATCAACGCCAACCAGCGCTACGCGACGGACGCCACCGGTGCCGCGTTCTGGGCGCGGCTGTGCGGCGAGGCGGGCGTGCCCTACCAGGAGTTCGTCTCCAACAACGACGTCCCATGCGGCTCCACCATCGGTCCCCTGACGGCAACCCGCCTGGGAATCCGGACGGTCGACGTCGGAGTGCCTCTTCTGTCGATGCACTCGGCACGTGAGCTGTGCGGCGTTGAGGACCCGCGCCACCTGGCCACGGTGGCGGAGTTGTTTTTCCGGACGGCGATCTAGCTCAGGATGCGAGGCTCACCACGAGGTTGATGGTGGTGGCGAGGATCCCGACGCCGAAAACGTAGGCGAGCAGGCTGTGCCGCAAGGCTGCAGACCGCATTGCCCTGGTGGTGATCGACGTGTCCGAGACTTGGTAGGTCATCCCGAGGCTGAACGCCATGTAGGCGAAATCCGTGTATTGCGGCGGTTCTTTTTGGTTGAATTCGATGCCCTGCGGCGGATCTGACGTGTAGTACACCTCGGCATAGCGCAGGGTGAAGAGGGTGTGCACCAGGAGCCACGACGCCACCGCGCCGCCGAGGGCCAGCAGGGCGAGCATGAATTTGTCGACGCCGTGCGCATCCTTCGCTCCGAACATCACCAGGACGAAGGCTGCGAGGGAGCCGACGGCGGCGCACAGGATCAGGAGGTCAGCGGTGGAGCGCCGCGGATCTTCTTCCGTGGCATGGGTTCTCGTCTGATCGGCCTTCATCGGGGTGATGACTGTCCACACGAAAATGTTGTAGACCGCCGCTGCCACTGCCCAACCGGCGGCCGGCGCGTAGATCCACTGACCCCATATCCCGGTCGCTACCGCTGCTGCGACGCCGGTGAGGATCATGAGCCCGAATCGCATTTGGGAACGTTTGGCACGGGCAGACTTCGGACGCTGGTTCTTTGCTGCGGCGTTCATAGTCCGATCATGGCACGCCCGGCTGCGGGCCCCGGCGTCACGCCACGCAGACTTTTGGCGTCCGGCGTGGAGCCGCGCCCCGGAAAACCGGGGGATCCCGACGTCGGACGGTCCAGAAAGTTGCGCTGCGTGACGGGTTAGTGCCTGCCCGGCTTAGTTGCCCGGCCTGGGCGCGAACATGATCACGGCGACGCCCAGGATGCAGATCATGGCCCCGATGATGTCCCAGCGGTCCGGTCGGAATCCATCAAGGAGCATTCCCCAAGCCAACGATCCGGCGATGAACACCCCGCCATAGGCCGCGAGGACACGGCCGAAGTGTGCGTCCGGCTGGAACGCCGCCACGAAGCCGTAGATGCCCAGCGCCACAATCCCAAGGCCTGCCCACCACCATGGTTTGGCCTCCCTGATCGATTGCCATACGAGCCAGGCTCCGCCGATCTCGGCGATGGCCGCGAGGACAAACAGCGCGACGGATTTGAGGACGGTCATGGGTTCAGTCTGCCTGAGGCTGGTGTCGCCGTTCCACGCGGGTTATCCCCATACCTGGGTTATCCACATAGGCGACGCGGCTCATTCCACCTTGTCGACACGCCGAATAGGCTTAGACACGGGAAATGGACTAAGATATTGAAGTCTGTGCTGCGCCCTGCTTCCGCTTCTGGAAGCGGTCACCAGCACTGTTCATCGCAAATGAACCTCCTGTTACGGAAATGCCGTAACCGCTTAGCCCAAAGGAGGTGGGTTCACATATGCGTCCTTACGAATTGATGGTAATCATCGACCCCGAGGTCGAAGAGCGTACGGTAGAGCCGACGCTTCAGAAGTTCCTCAGTGTCATCACCACCGATGGTGGAACCATCGAAAAGGTTGACATCTGGGGCCGCCGTCGCCTTGCTTACGACATCAAGAAGAAGTCCGAAGGTATCTACGCCGTGGTGAACTTCACCGCCAAGCCGGAAACCGCCAAGGAACTTGACCGCCAGCTGAGTCTCAACGAGACCATCATGCGCACCAAGATCACCCGCCCCGAAGAGCAGAAGGTCGTTGCTGAGTAATTTCAGCTCCCGGCTTTCATTCTTTACCCCGCAGGAACGAACAAGGAGGCAGTAGATGGCAGGCGAAACCACTATTACGGTCATCGGTAATCTCACCAATGACCCCGAACTGCGGTTCACACCGTCAGGCTCGGCGGTAGCGAACTTCACCATCGCTTCTACTCCCCGGACCTTCGACCGCCAGTCCAATGAGTGGAAGGACGGGGAAACCCTGTTCCTCCGCGCATCGGTATGGCGCGAAGCAGCCGAAAACGTCGCCGAATCCCTCACCAAGGGCATGCGCGTGATCGTTTCCGGCCGCCTGAAGAGCCGTTCCTACGAAACCAAGGAAGGCGAGAAGCGCACCGTTATCGAGCTCGAAGTCGATGAAATCGGCCCGAGCCTGCGTTACGCCAACGCCAAGGTCAACCGCACCCAGCGCTCCGGCGGTCAGGGTGGTCAGGGCGGCTTCGGCGGCGGCAACAACAGCGGCGGCTTCGGAGGTGGTGGCGCTGGTGCAAACCAGGGCGGCAACTCCGGCGGAACATGGGGCGGCGGCCAATCCGCACCGCAGGAAGACCCCTGGGCTACCCCGGGCGTCAGCAATGCGGGTGGATGGGGCAACGGCCCGGATTCCGAACCTCCCTTCTAAATACTCACAAGTTCGACGCCGGAACCCGCCGGAAGTGCCGCGAGGCACCCGGGTGGCAACCGCCGTCGAGCACCACCATCCCGTGGATCCATATCCACGGGCTCCATAGAAAAGGAGCTCCACGATGGCTAAGGCTGAACTCCGTAAGCCCAAACCAAAGTCCAACCCCTTGAAGGCCGCTGACATCACCGTCATCGACTACAAGGACGTAGCATTGCTGCGCAAGTTCATCTCCGACCGCGGAAAGATCCGCGCCCGTCGCGTCACTGGCGTCACGGTGCAGGAACAGCGCAAAATCGCCCAGGCAATCAAGAACGCCCGCGAAGTTGCTCTGCTGCCTTACTCCGGCGCTGGCCGCGGCTAAGGAAGGGATTAACTAACATGGCAAAGCTCATTCTGACCCACGAAGTAACCGGTCTCGGTGCTGCTGGCGATGTTGTCGAGGTCAAGGACGGTTACGCACGTAACTTCCTGCTGCCCCGCGGCTTCGCTCTGACCTGGACCAAGGGTGGCGAGAAGCAGGTTGAGTCCATCAAGGCTGCCCGCGCTGCTCGTGCCCACGCTTCGGTTGAAGCTGCACAGGCCCAGGCTTCTGCGCTTTCTTCCAAGAAGGTCAAGCTCGTAGTAAAGGCCGGCGAGTCCGGTCGTCTCTTCGGCACCGTCAAGCCGGCTGATGTCGCTGCTGCAGTTGAGGCCGCTGGCCTCGGCTCCATCGACAAGCGCAACGTTGAACTGCCGAACCACATCAAGTCCCTTGGTTCGTACCAGGCCAACGTCCGCCTGCACGAGGATGTTTCCGCTGTCATCGACCTCGAGGTCGTTGCAGGGAAATAGTCTCTGACGTAGCTCGAAGGACCCCCGTCCCCGGTTTCCGGAGACGGGGGTCCTTTGCTTTTCCGGGGAAGCCGCTCGCTAGGGAAGGCTGTGCAGTTCCGCCATGACGTGGCTGTAGCCCGTGCGCACCATCTCCGCGAGGACGGAAACGTCAACGTCGTCGAGTTTGTTCACGTAGAGGCAAGCGGCGCCCGTCTTGTGCTTGCCGAGCATCGGGAGCAGCCGCCCGGCGTCGGGCCCGTAGCTGAGCCCGTACAGCGCCAGGTTGGCTTTCCGCGGCGAGAAGCCCACGGCGGGGGAGTCGCCCTCGCGGCCACTCGCGTACTTGTAGTGGTAATTCCCAAAACCAACGATGCTCGGGCCCCACATGACAGGCTCCTGGCTGGTGATGCCGCGCATGAGGTCCAACAGGGCGAAACCGTCTGCGCGCCGCACCGGATGTTCCACGGCAGCGAGGAAGTCTTCAACGGGGCCGTTGCCCGGCATGGTCTTGTTCCCTGACATTCCCGTAGTCTCGCAGACCACGGTAGCCGTGTCAGCCCGGTGATAGCCTGCTGCCGTGAACCTTGAAACCATGCGCACCAGGCCCTTCTCGCAAGTGGATGTCTTCACCGACGTGCCGTACCTCGGCAATCCGCTCGCCGTCGTCGTCGATGCGGAGGGGCTCAGCGCCGAGCGGATGCAGCACTTTGCCAACTGGACCAATTTGTCCGAGACCACCTTCTTGCTGCCGCCGAGCGATCCCATGGCCGATTACCGCGTCCGGATCTTCACGGGCAGCGAGGAATTTCCTTTTGCGGGACATCCGACGCTCGGCTCGGCGCACGCGTGGCTCGCGGCCGGCGGAGTGCCGAAGCAGGACGGGATGCTCGTACAGGAATGCGGCGCAGGATTGGTCAAGGTAAAGCTCGACGGCGGCCGGCTCGCCTTCGCCGCCCCGCCGCTGACCCGCTCCGGGCCCATGGGCGAGGCAATCATGGAACAGTTGGCCGCCGGACTCCGCCTGCCCCAAACGGCGCTCTTGGATGCCTCGTGGCTGGTCAACGGCCCGCAATGGATCGGCGTACTGCTCGAATCGGCCGAGCAGGTCCTGGGCCTTGAGCCGGAACTCGCCGCGTTGGGGGACCTGAAGGTCGGCGTGATCGGTCCCCATGAACCGGGTGCCGGCGTCGATTTCGAAGTCCGGACGTTCATTCCCGGAGACGCCATGGTGGAGGACCCGGTCACGGGAAGCTTCAACGCGGGGGCTGCCCAGTGGCTGATCGGCAGCGGCCGGGCACCAGAGCAATACCTCGCCGCTCAGGGGACGGCGCTGGGCCGGGCGGGACGCATCCACGTCAAAGCGGAAGACGGCGACATCTGGGTGGGTGGAAGTTCGGTGATGTGCATCCAGGGGACAGTCCGGCTTTAGCCGGGGAATAAACGGAGCGGGGGCACAGTTTGGGAGTATAGATGCAAACGCATGTACTCTGGTTTGAAGCCATCGAACCGCCCAGCAACAGGAGATCGCCATGGAGACCCGCCGCATAACCGTCCTTTCCGCCGGACTTGGCGTACCATCGTCGAGCAGGCTTCTTGCAGACCAGCTCGCGTCGTCGGCCAAGCGCCAGCTGGGGGATGCCGGGTACGAGGTGCGAGTGGACGTCATCGAACTCCGGGACCTGGCGGTGGATATAGCCAACAACTTCGTCACCGGCTATGCCGCACCGCGCCTCGCGGAGGTGATCGCCGGCGTCGAGGATTCCGATGGCATCATCGCCGTCACGCCCGTCTTCAGCGCCTCATACAGCGGGCTGTTCAAGTCCTTCATCGACGTTCTGGACCCGAAGTCCCTCGACGGCAAAGCGGTCCTTCTCGGGGCCACGGGCGGCACCGATCGGCACCAGATGGTGCTCGACTACGCCATGCGGCCGCTCTTCACCTACCTCCGCACCCGGATCACCCAGACGTCGGTTTTCGCAGGACCCCAGGATTGGGGAAATGCCGACGACGGCGCGTCGCCGCTCTCGGTCCGCGTGGACCGGGCGGCTGGCGAGCTGGCCCGGCTCCTGAGCGGCGAGCAGCCGCACCGCAAGGCGGACGCGATGGAATCCCTGCCTTTTGAGCAGCTGCTCGCGGGGATCACTGCGGGACGCTAGCCGAGCCTGGCCTGCCCGCGCTCCTGGCGCTAGTCGTCCAGCAGCTCGATGAACTCCCGGGCCTGCTTCATGCTGATGTCGGAATGCTTGGTGAGGGCCAAGGCTGCCGCTTCGACGTCGCCGCTCTTGGCCAGGGTGCGGATCCGTCCGTAGATCTCGTCGTTGAGCATGTTGCTGCTCACTTCGCGTGTGACGTCGCCCTTGCTGACGATTGCGCGGTACCGGTACGGGAAGTGCTCCGGTTCGTCGTCGTCGGGCATGAGGTCCTGCGGGGCGGGCTCGGGCTTGCGGAAAGGCTGTGGGTGCGCCGCAAGGGCGCCGACGGCGTCCCGTGAGGCGCGCAGGCCTTCTCCGGTGGCGCTGAGGTACAGCTTGATGGCCGCCATGGCCTGACCTTGGGCGATCAAGGAGTACAGCTGCCGGTGTTGATCTTCCGTGAGCTTCGCAGCGGCCTCGCGGGCCAGTTCGACGGGGTCCACGGCTGCTTTGCCCGTGGCGGCAATGCCGCGGAGTTCCGCGGAGCGGCGGGAGACCACGCGGCTGATCAGGAGCACCCCGACGACGACGGCCGCCAGGATCAAGACCGGAACGAGTAGGGATGACATGCGTTAAAGCCGATCTATGTAGTTCTTGGCGGTCAACAAGTCCGAGTGGGTTTGCTGGCGCAGGAGCTTGATGGCCTGAATCTTCTGCCCGCTGCGGACCATGCCTTGCAATTGCAGGGCGAACTGTGGGTTCAACTGCCCGTTGGGCAGGATGGGGGTGTTGTAGCCTGCTTGGCCGACCCCCGGGCCGGCCCCGGCTTGCGCCCTCAGTGCCGCCCGCGACTGGCTGTCCTGCTGGGACTGTTGCTGCGCGTTCTGGCTCGGCCTGGTAGACGCATCGATGCGGGCACGTGCCGCCGTCGCCGCCTGGACTTGGGCGGCCTGGTGGGCTGCGGAGCGGGCAGCCAGCTCCCGTTGATAGCGCTCAGCGTCGGACAACCCGGAGTTACGTGGTTTGAATGCCGCCGTCAGGGCCCAAATCACAGCCACAAGGATGACAACAGGCGTTGCGACCAGCAGTACATCCCCCACAGTGAAACCCATACCTAGAGCTTATGTCAGAACGCAGTTATCCACAGCACATTCCTACTTTGGCATAGCTTCTGAGAGCCGTCTGTCAAATTCTGGAAGGCGTTGTGGGGAGTATCACATTTCTGGCATATTTATCGCCCTCCGGGCCGTTGGGCGCGGGGCTGGGTGTGGATTGCGCATATCGGCCTGTGGATGATCCGCTGAAGAAAATACTTTTGTTCCACATGGCACGAAGAACGTTTTCCCAGTTCAGAGGCTATTTGCAGCAAAAAGAATTTCTCTTTCCACAGGGTCATGCACAGACTGTGCACAAGTAGGGGTATGTATTCCACACTTTATCCACAGGCCCGGCTTGGTGCCCCGGAAAAGCAGGGCTAACGTGGCTGAGTACCTGCTTTAGGTACTTGGAAAACCCCTGTTTCTCATGGACGGCGCCTTGGTGCCGTCGGTAAGCAGCGCGCCCGCGGACCCGTCTGTGGATAAGCTGTGGAAATCTCGGGGAAACCAAAATTGTCGGTGCCTTGAGGGACAGTTTGGACCAGCCGGCATCAACGGCGCGGTCGGAGCAACCCACACCGGGGCATTGGCCTACCGCACCGCCGGAAACAGTTATCTGCCGCGGTACAAATGGAGGACGGCTTTGTCAGTTACGCACTTGGATTCGATCGAGGGCGGCCGGACATCGGACGCCAGCCGCAAACCTCCCCAGGACATTCCCGCTGAACAATCGGTTCTCGGCGGCATGATGCTGTCCAAGGACGCCATTGCCGACGTCGTGGAGATTGTCCGCGGCCATGACTTCTACCGTCCGGCCCACGAAACGATCTACGAGTCCATCATCGATCTCTACGGCCGTGGCGAACCTGCCGACGCCGTCACGGTGTCCGATGAGCTGACCAAACGCGGCGAGATCAACAGGATCGGCGGCCCCGCCTACCTGCACGAGCTCATCCAGACCGTGCCTACGGCGGCCAACGCCGGCTACTACGCTGAAATCGTGGCTGAGCGCGCTGTCCTGCGCAGGCTCGTCAACGCCGGCACCAAGATTGTCCAGATGGGCTACGGCCAGGACGGAGAGGTGGAAGACCTCGTCAACCAGGCCCAGGCCGAGATCTACGCCGTGGCTGAACGCCGCACTGCGGAAGACTACGTGGCGCTCAAGGACGTCATGGAATCCACCGTTGACGAGATCGAGGCATCCGGCCACCGCGGAGAGGGCATGACGGGGGTCCCCACCGGGTTCTACGAACTCGATGAGCTCACGCACGGTCTGCACCCGGGCCAGATGATTGTGATCGCCGCGCGCCCCGCCGTCGGTAAGTCCACGTTCGCACTTGACTTCGCCCGTTCCGCTGCGATCAAGAACAACCTTGCCACCGTGATGTTTTCCCTGGAAATGGGCCGCAACGAAATCGCGATGCGCCTGCTGTCCGCCGAAGCCACCATTGGCCTCCAGGACCTGCGCAAGGGCACCATCAAGGACGAACAGTGGTCCAAGATCGCCACCACCATGGGCCGCATGAACGACGCCCCGCTGTTCATCGATGACAGCCCCAATATGTCCCTCATGGAAATCAGGGCCAAATGCCGCCGCCTGAAGCAGCAGCACGACCTCAAACTGGTGATCCTCGACTACCTCCAGCTCATGAGTTCCGGCAAGAAAGTGGAATCCCGCCAGCAGGAAGTCTCCGAATTCTCGCGTGCCCTCAAGCTGTTGGCCAAGGAGCTCCAGGTTCCGGTCATCGCGCTCTCGCAGCTCAACCGTGGATCCGAACAGCGCCAGGACAAGCGGCCCATGGTCTCGGACCTGCGCGAATCGGGCTCCATCGAGCAGGACGCCGACATGGTCATCCTGCTTCACCGCGAAGACGTCTACGACAAAGAGTCTCCCCGCGCCGGCGAGGCCGACATCCTCATCGCCAAGCACCGTAACGGTCCCACCAAGGACATCGTGGTTGCGTTCCAAGGCCACTACTCCCGCTTCGCCAACATGGCGGGCGAGACTGGCGGCGGCGGATTCTAAAAGGGCGCCCGGCTCAACGACGAGGCCCGTTTCGTCCGGGCCGGAGATTACTGCGCATTGATCGTGATGCTCTTGTGGATCTCGGACCAGGTTGATTTGAGTGTGTCCAGGGTCGGGCAGATCGCTTCGACCTCGATGGTGACGGCCGGCTTGCTGAACGTCCGGATGGCCGTGAAATCGTAGGTGTTCCCTGACTGAAAACTGACAGACAGCATGGCCGCGTTGCGGTTGCCGGAAGCGCCGTAGCTGAGGGTGGTGTCCTTGGCGCTTGCGACGAGGTCCTTCTGGCCCGGGGCCAGGATGGAGAGAACCTTCAGGGTCGATGCCCTATCGTCCCCGGCGACCAGTTCGGACGGCTGATTGCGCAGCTGGGTCATCCTGACTTTGCATTGCGTTTTTTGCGAGGCGAATGTCGTCACCCCGTCTGTTGCAACACTGCTGTTGTCTGTCTGCCACCCGGACGTCGGATCACCGAGGGTGGTGCCGATGTCTGGAGTGTGTCCACCGTTTTCGTCCCCCAGGATCCTGTTTCCGTTGTCCCAGGAGAGATCCTCCGTGCTCGGGTCGAGCCGTGACGCGGCAGGTCCCGACGGGGACGCCGCCGCTCCGGACGGGGACGCGGCAGTTCCGGACGGGCCGGCTGGAGTCGCCGAGCCAGTGGCGCACCCGCCGAGCGCCACGGTCGCAATGACCACCGGCAACAGTGCTGCGAACGGCCTGCGGAATGGACTCGGCGTTTTCATCGGGATCCTTCGATATGGGTGGACGCCAATCCTCGCACTGCCTACCCGCCGTTAAGCAAATGATCGGGCATCCGGTTTCCGGGGGCCCGTCCCCGGATCTCCAGCAGTTCGCGGGCATGGGCGTGAAGGCGGCGATCCTCGTCGGTTTCCGGTTCCCACGGCGGGATCGGAACGGACGTGCCGGTCTCGTCCCGGGCCACCATGACCGTGAGGCAGTAGGTGGTCAGGTTCATCTCACGGCTCTTCGGGTTTCCGGAGCGCACGTGCACGGCAACGTGCATGCCCTTGTGGCCCGTGTAGACGAGCCTTGCTTCCACTTCCACCACGTCGCCGATCAACAGGGGGCGGTAGAAGCGCACGCCCCCGGAAAACACGGCCACCGTGTCCTTGCCGGAATAGCGGGAAGCGCAGACGTAGGCGGCCTCATCGATCCACTTCATGACGATGCCGCCGTGGACCTTCCCGCCCCAGTTCACGTCGGTGGGCGCTGCCATGAAGCGAAGAACTACGCGCTCGGCAGTGCCGGCGTCGGTATATTCCTGTGCGTTCATGGCTTCGACGATCTTTTCCCGCACGGCGATCCGTGCGAGGGCGTTATCGCGCTGCTCGATTTCCTCCGGCGTCGAAGGCTCGAACTGGGGGACCGGGACCGGACGGCCGTCCGGACCGACCGCAACGAAGATCACCAGGCACTGGCTGCGCATCGTGGCCGGGCCGCCCCTGGGGTCGCCGGAGGACACGATGGTCCGGATGTGCATGGACGAGCGGCCCGTGTAGACGATGGTCGCTTCCACCTCGACCATGTCTCCGCTGTTCACGGGATCGGCGAAATGGATGTTTCCCACATAGGCCGTGACGCAATAGGACTTCGCCCAGCCAACAGCTGCCGCGTACGCGGCCTTGTCCACCCACTCAAGGACCGTGCCGGCGTCGACGGACCCGCTGTGTCCGACGTCGGTGGGGGAGGCAAGGAACCGCAGCGTGACGGAGTGGGAGGGGAGCTCGCTCATGACGTGAGTGTATCGACGGCGTGGATGCCGGCGCGCACTGTGACGGGCCGGCGACGCCCAAACGGACCTGCGACGCGCAAGCCGATCGGTGTCACGCACACGGGCTGCCGACGCCCGGATTCGGGAGTCGCCAGCCCGTTTCGGCGTCGCCAGCGCGATGAGGGGCGGTGATGGGATGCTCGAGCGACACCTCATCAAGCTACATGCTGGCGTCCCGCTAGGCTGGGAAAGTGCCTCAAACAGTGACCCGTCCCACCCCGCCCTCCACGGCCCGCGAGATCCTGCGCCTGGCTGTCCCGGCCTTCGGGGCGCTCATTGCCGAACCCCTTTTCCTCTTGGCCGACTCCGCTATTGTGGGGCACCTCGGGGTCCCTCAGCTCGCCGGCGTCGGGCTCGCCTCCACCCTGCTGTACACGGCGGTCGGACTTATGGTCTTTCTGGCATATTCAACGACTCCCGCGGTGGCACGGGCCATCGGGGACGGAAAACTCGCCAAAGCGCTGGCCGCAGGGCGCGACGGCGCCTGGCTGGCCTTGCTGCTGGGTGCCGTCCTGGCGGTGGCGGGCTTCCTCGCGGCTGAGCCGCTGGTGGGGCTGCTTGGAGCCAGCGGCGAGGTGCGGACATATGCGGTGGACTATTTGCGCTGGTCCATGCCGGGACTCGTCGCCATGCTCCTGATCTTCGCCGGCACCGGCGTGCTCCGCGGACTGCAGGACACCCGTACCCCCTTGGTGGTCGCAACCGCGGGGTTCGCTGCGAACATTGGCCTGAACTGGATCCTCGTCTACGGGCTGCACTTGTCGGTGGCCGGTTCGGCCATCGGAACCAGCATCGCGCAATGGGCCATGGCTGCCGTCTATTTGGTGATGGTGGGACGGAATGCCCGGCGCCACGGTGTTTCGCTACGGCCCGATTGGCGCGGAATCCGCACGATGACCACCGTGGGTTCATGGCTCATGCTCCGCACCCTCAGCCTGCGCCTGGCCATCCTGGCCACGGTTCTGGTGGTCACGTCCCAAGGGTCCGTGAACCTTGCCGCCCACCAGCTCGCGATGACCATCTTCTCCTTCCTTGCCTTCGCTCTGGATGCCTTGGCTATTGCCGCGCAGGCCCTTATCGGCAAGGAACTCGGTGCCTCCCGCCCGGCCAGGGCGCGCGAACTCACCCGCACCATGATCCGCTGGGGTGTGGGCTTCGGCGTCGTGACCGGTGTGCTCCTCGCGGTGGCTGGGCCCTGGGCGGGCTTCCTCTTCACCTCCGACGCCGGGGTCCAGTCCGCGCTCACGGCGGCACTGTGGGTGCTCGCCGTCGGGCAGCCCCTCGCGGGTTACGTCTTCGTTCTGGACGGCGTCCTGATCGGCGCGGGCGATGCCCGCTACTTGGCGATTGCCGGCGTCGTGAACCTCGCGGTCTATCTGCCGCTTTTGGCGGCAGTCCACCTGACAAGGCCCGACGGCGCGGCGGGGCTCGTGTGGCTCTGGGTGGCCTTCGCGCTGGGCTACATGGCTGCGCGCGGGGTCACCTTGGGGCTGCGGTCCCGGTCTGACAAATGGATGGTCCTCGGTTCGCACTAAACTGGACAGGTGACTCTCCCCACCTCTTCAGCGACTTCATCCACGCCCATGGCAACCGGGCTCTGGAAGCCCGTACTTCTCCGCGCCGGTGTTGCGCTGGTGTTTGGAGCCGTGACTGTCTTCTGGGGCTCGCCGTCCGTTCACGTTCTGGCTTGGGCTACCGGGCTCTACCTGCTCGCAACCGGGGGTGCGGCATTCCTGGCCGCGAGCATTCCGGCGGCCGCGGCCGTCGTCGTTGGCCTGGCAGGGGTAGGCGCCTTGATAACGCAGTCCGACACGGGTGTTGGCGTTTCAGCGCTTGTAGGATTGCTGGTGCTCGGGGCGTTCGAACTGGTCAAGGGATTCCGCCAGCGCGGACGCCACGTGCTCGCCCGCGACTGGATCATTTCCGGCGTGGTGGGCATCGGCACCGCCGTGGCCTTGCCGTTCTTCATCAGCCTGGGAGCCCATGCGCTTCTCGGCGTTGCCGGTGGCGGCGCCATCATCTCGGGAGTCTTGTGGGTACTGTCCGGGCTGAGCCTGCGGCACGATGGGCAAACCCCCTCCGCCGAGGCCGTAAACTAGTAGTCGTACGTTCTACCCTGCGTAGAACTCTCAAGGCGCGGACGGCGCCAGCACCCACATTGGAGGAATGACCTTGGCTGACCAGAAACCAGGAGAGCCGCGCAAGATGCGGACCTCGGTTAAGGGACCGCTGATGTTCTCCGCGTTTTGGGGTGTCTTGGCCTTTTTCGCCGTGCTGATTTTCGCCTCCGGGGGCAGCGCCCGCACTCCGCGCTTCGACCTCGCCTTCACCGGTGCCGGCATCGCCTTCATTGTGAGCCTCGTCCTCGCTGCGATGCTTTCCATGAGCCACAAGGAAAACGCCGAGCACCTCGGCAAGGGCTCGGGAGTCAACCTAAGTTCCAGGAAGCCCGGCCAGGCATCCCCCCGCCCCAGCGGCGAGACGGAAACCCCCGACGCCAAGTAGGCCGTCTTACTCCCGCGATCCGTCACGCCACGCAAATTTTTGCCGGCCGGCCGAAGCGGGAACCCCGGAAACCCGCGGCAGGCCGCCGTCGTGCGCCCTGAAAAGTTGCACCGCGTGACGCCCGCGCCCCCTCACTCCGTCCCCGAGGCCTTCCGGGCCCGGTATGCGGCCACGTGCGTTCGGTTGGCGCAGTTGCCGGTATCGCAATAGAGCTTGGATCGGTTGCGGCTCAAGTCCAGCACGACGGCGTCGCAATCGTCTGCCGCGCATACCCGCAGGCGGTCCATTTCCTTGCTGCGGATGACGTCCACGAGCGCCATGGCGGCTTCGGTGCCCATGCGTTCCGCGAGGGGCGCCTGGGGGGTGGTGGCGTGCAAATGCCAATCCCAATGATCGTGCTTGACCAATTGGGGGAGTGCGCGCGCATCGGTGAGGAGCTGGTTGACGGTCTTCGCGGCCGCGTCCTCGTCGGCCGTCCACAAGGTGGTCAGCTGGCTGCGGAGTCGCTTCACGCTGGCCAATTCGGCCTCGTTCCCTTCCCTGGTCCCTGTGAATTCTTCCGCGTCGAGGAAGGCGTGGAGCTCGGCGGCACTCATGAGGGATTCGGCGCCGTTGGCGGCCGTATTGATCAAATTGACCACGCTTCGAAGCGCCACTTCAGTGTCAGGTGCAAAAAGCACTTTGACTCCTTACATCTCTCGGAGGTAGTGTCAGCAGCGTAACCCATTTTACTCCTGACAGGAGGCTGCTGTGTCAGCTGCAACAAACCGGGCTGGTGCTGCGGGCTTCATGGCGTCGGGCCTGGGGCTCGCGCTCTTTTCTTCAGCGGTCTTCGGCTTGTCCGGCTCGTTCGCCAAGTCCCTCCTGGAAACGGGGTGGACCCCCGGCGCGGCAGTTGCCATCCGATTGAGCGGCGCTTCACTCATCTTGGTGATCCCTGCCGTCATTGCCCTCCGGGGCCGTTGGCACCAACTCAAAGACAACTGGCTCACCATCCTGTTGTTCGGCGTCATCGGTGTTGCAGGGTGCCAGCTTTTCTACTTCAACGCGGTGTCCAGGCTGTCCGTGGGCGTCGCCCTCCTGCTCGAATACCTCGCGCCAACCATGATCGTCCTGTGGCTGTGGGCCGCTAGCCGACGCCGTCCCCGGGCCCTCACGGCCATTGGAACGCTGCTGTCCCTCGGCGGACTCGTCCTGGTGCTTGACCTGACCGGCGCCGTGAAGGTGGACTTCGTCGGCGTCCTGTGGGGCATGGCCGCGGCTGTCTGCCTGGTCATCTATTTCTTCATCACGGCCAAGCAGAACGACACGTTGCCACCCATCGTGCTGGCTTCGGGCGGTCTCATGGCAGGCTCAATCCTTATCTGGATTGCCGGCGGAACCGGTCTGGTATCCATGACTTTCGCTACCGCGGACACGCAACTCGGGCCGTGGACCACGCCGTGGTGGGTCTCGATCGCCGGCCTCGTCATCCTGTCCACCGTGCTGTCCTACGTCACGGGGATCATGGCAGCCCGGAGCCTCGGTTCCAAGGTTGCATCGTTCGTCTCGCTCACCGAAGTGCTGTTCGCCGTGGTGTGGGCTTGGCTCTTGCTGGCCGAATTGCCCGGAGCCATCCAGCTGGTGGGCGGGGCACTCATCGTGTGCGGAGTGGTGTTGGTGCGAATCGATGAGCTACGTGCGGACAAGCGTGATGCCGTGTTCGGCGAAGCGGCCCTGGAGCTTGACCACGCGAACGACGTCGAGCCGGTTCCTTCCGAGCGGGTCCCCTAAAACCGAGCCTTGAGGGAGGGCAGGGCCTAGCATGTTGATATGTGCCGGAATATCCACACCCTCCACAATTTCGAGCCACGAGCCACCTCAGCGGAGGTGGAAGCCGCAGCACTGCAATACGTGCGCAAGATCAGTGGCACCACCAAGCCGTCCAAGGCCAACGAGGAGGCCTTCGCCGAGGCCGTCCATGAGATCGCGCATATCACCCAGCACCTTCTCGATTCCCTCGTGACCCATGCACCGGCTCGCAACCGCGACGAGGAGGCAGCCAAAGCCAGGGCCCGCGCAGCCGTTCGCTTCGGAACGGCCTAGCTTCCCCCAACTGACTGGGCTTGCTTCCCCCAACTGACTGGCAGTTGTTGCCGTTATGCGGCGTCAAAACGACAACAACTGCGAGTTAGTTGGGTGGGTGGGCGCGGAGTTGGGTGGGCGCGGAGTTGGGTGGGCGCGGGCTACTTCGCGAACGACCGCAACCGTAACGAATTAGCGACCACCAGGACCGAGCTCGCAGCCATGGCGGCGCCGGCGATCATCGGGTTGAGCAAGCCAAGGGCAGCCACGGGGATGCCAATCGCGTTGTAGAAGAACGCCCAGAACAGGTTCGTCTTGATGGTGGTGAGCGTCTTCCGGGACAGCTCGATGGCTTGCACCAGCTGGCCGAGGTCGCTGCCCATCACGGTCAGATCCGAAGCCTCGATGGCGACGTCCGTGCCCGACCCCATCGCGATGCCCAGATCGGCCTGTGCCAGGGCTGCGGCGTCGTTGACCCCGTCCCCAGCCATGGCCACAGTGGACCCCTGGGACTGAAGCTTCCTTACGGCGTCCACTTTGCCCTCCGGCAGGACCCCCGCGAACACATCTTCCGGCGAGATCCCGACGGCGGTGGCCACTTGTGCGGCGACGGCGGCGTTGTCTCCGGTCAGTAGCAGAGGACGGATCCCCAGTTCCTTGAGCTTCGCGATTGCCGCACGCGAACCGGGCTTGACCGTGTCCCGGAGGGTCACGATTCCAGCAGGCTTCCCGTCCACAGCAACCCAGATGGCGGTAGCGCCACCGGCTTCCTCAGTTGCCAGTGCCTCGCGCTGTGCATCGTCAGGGAAGATTCCGTTGTCTTCAAGCCAGCCGGTCCTGCCGGCCACCACCGTTCGTTCGGCGCCGTTTCCGGCTCCGTTCAGCGCGACCATCCCCCGGACTCCGCCGCCCGGGGCGGAACTGAAGTCCTTCACGGCGGGGAGCGGACCGGCGTCGGGCATTGCGGACTTGGCGGCAGTGGCAATGGCGTGGGCGATGGGGTGCTCCGACGCTGCCTCGACCGCGCCGGCGAGAGACAGGACATCTGCGGGGGAGTGGCCGTTCAAGGCCAGGGTGTGTCCAACGGCCAGCTTGCCGCTCGTGACGGTACCGGTCTTGTCCAACAGGATCGCGTCCACCGTGCGCGTATCTTCAAGCACCTGAGGACCCTTGATGAGGATGCCGAGCTGCGCGCCGCGACCGGTCCCGGTCAGGAGACCGACGGGAGTCGCGAGCCCCAGCGCACACGGGCAGGCAATCACGAGCACCGCCACAGCGGCGGTGAACGAGGCATTGAGGTCCCCGCTCAGGGCGAGCCATACTGCGAAAGTAACCACGGCGATGACCAGTACGACCGGCACGAAGACGGCGCTGATGCGATCGGCGAGCCGTGCAATCGGGGCTTTGCCCGTCTGCGCCTGGCTGACCAACCGCCCCATCTGAGCGAGCGTCGTGTCCGAACCGACGCGGGTTGCCCGGACCAGCAGACGGCCCGAAGCATTGATGGTGGCGCCCGTGACCTGGCTCCCCGGTCCGACCTCCACGGGCACGGATTCACCCGTGACCAACGAGGCATCCACGGCAGACGAACCACTCGTCACCAAGCCGTCTGTAGCGATCTTCTCTCCCGGGCGGACCACGAAGATGTCCCCCGCTACGAGTTGCTCGGCCGGGATCTTGTGCTCGACGCCGTCGCGCAGCACCGTTGCGTCCTTGGCTCCGAGGTTCAGCAGCGCCTTGAGGGCATCGCCGGCCTTCGCTTTGGCATTGGCCTCAAGGAAGCGGCCCAGAAGCAGGAACGTGGTGACCACGGCCGCAACTTCGAAGTACAGGCCACCGCTCGTGCCTCCCATGGATTCCATGCCGGGGTGTTCAGTCATCGTGGGGTTCGCAAAGAGCTGCCACGCGGAATAGAGGTACGCGGCCAGGACGCCAATGGAGACAAGCGTGTCCATGGTCGAGGCGAAATGGCGTGCGTTGATGGCGGCGGCGCGGTGGAAGGGCCAGGCCGCCCACGTCACCACGGGAAGGGCCAGCAACGCGGCGACCCAACCCCATTGCGGGAACTGAAGGGCCGGAATCATCGAGATGGCGAAGACCGGGACCGTCAGAACCGCGGCGGCGATCAGCCGGGGACGCAATTTCGACGCTGCTGGTCCATGATGCATGTGGTCTTCGTGGGCGCCGTTGTCGCCTGCCGCAGCGCCACGGGCCACATGCTCTGCGTGCTCGGTCGTTCCTCCCTTAGACGCACGCTGCCGCATATCTCCCTGCGCGCGCTCGTGCGCCGGGTCACCGCCGCTGTGGTTATGTTCCATCGCGCCGTCGTCGCCGGTGCTGCTTTCGGTGCCGGACTCGATCGCGGGGCCGGTATGCGGCAGCGCGCGTCTAAGCGACGAAGGAGCGAGCGCGCCGAGCATATCGGTTTCGCGATCGGGGGACTGGGCGGGGGGCTGGGCGACGGAGTGGCTTGGGCGCGATTCGCGGATTCTGGCTTTGTAGCCCGTTGCGTTGACGGTGTCCACGATTTGTTGGTCCGTGACGTTGTCCGGGACTGTGACGTGGGCTGATTCGAGGGGGAGATTGACTGAAGCTTCCACGCCGTCGAGCTTGCCCAGTTTCCGCTCCACGCGGGCCACGCAGGATGCGCATGTCATCCCCTCGATGTCGAGCTCGATGATTCGCGTCCCCGTTTGGTGGAGGATGTCGTGATTGCTCACATTGGCCCCTAGGCCTCGTTGGCGACTACCAGGTAGCCGGCTTCGGCGACGGCTTCGCCGATTTCCGACGGCGATAGCTCCTGGGTGGAGGTGATGGTGACAGTGGAGATTCCGCCGGCATTCAGATCGATCTCGACATTCTCCACTCCCGCCAAGGACTCGATTTCCTCGCTGACGGCTGAAACGCAGTGCCCGCAGGTCATGCCGGAAACGCTGACGTTCGTCTGGATGGTGGCGGTGTGGCCCATGGAGTGCTCCTTGGTAGTGAGTTGAATGGTGAGGTGAGTGCTTGCGGGATTACCGCAGCAGGCGCCCGATGGCATCGGCTGCTTCCTTGACCTTGATGTCGATCTGCTCTGCCCGCACGACGGGATCCGACTCGGAGGCAGCTCCGACAACGCAATGCCCGATGTGTTCCTCCACGAGCCCAAGGCTCACGGCATGCAGTGCCTTGGTGACTGCAGAGACCTGCGTGAGGATGTCGATGCAGTATTTGTCCTCTTCAACCATGCGCGCAATGCCGCGTACCTGGCCCTCGATCCGCTTGAGGCGGCGCAAGTATGCGTCCTTGTTGGGAGAGTAGCCGTGCTGGCCATTGTTCAAGTCAGCCGGGTTGTTCAGGTCCACCGGATTCACATCGATCGTGCTCATGGTGCAAAGCTATACCCCCTAGGGGTATTAATCAAGTACCCCCGGGGGGTATGGGCGGGAACCGCCCACCCCTAGCCCCATCCCGCCCAGTCCTCCGGACTGAGCGAAGGGCGGCCCAGCAGATAGCCTTGGGCCGCGGTCATCCCCAGCTTTGTGACCGCAGCCAGCTCAGCCTCGGTCTCGATACCTTCGGCTACCAGGGCAGCCCCGATTTCGGAGGAAAACCCCACCATTGCCGCCCCCAGGGCCCGCTGCCCCGGATCCGTGTCGATGCCGGCGATGATCTCGCGATCGAGCTTGATGAGGTCCGGCTTGAGCTGCAGGATGTGGCGCATGGAAGCAAAGCCGGCGCCGGCGTCGTCGACCGCGATTCTCAGGCCCGCACGCCGCAAAGGTGCCAGCGCCTCCGCGAGCGGGCCGTAGTTGCCTACCTCGTGGCGTTCGGTGACCTCAAGCACGATGCGCCGCGGAGGGATGGCCGACTCCACAATCGCAGCCGCCAGGCGGGAGTCGAGGCATGCGCGGGGTGAGAGATTTGCCGCTACGTACAGCCCCGGCGGGAGCCCTGCGGCGGTGGTCAGCGCGGTCCGGAGCGCCAGGATTTCGAGCTCGATGTCCAGTCCGACCGAGGCGGCTTCCACGAAACGCACCTCCGGGGACAGCTCTTGGGATCCGCTGAACCGCGTCAAGGATTCGACTCCGATGACGCCGCCCGTTTCCAGGCACCGGATCGGCTGGAATGCTGTGATGAGTGAACCGTCAGTGAGCAATTCCTGGATGCGGGCGGTGACTTCTGCATGTGAACGTGCCGTCTCGGGATTCAAGACGCGGCAAGTGCCCTCGAAGCCGCAGTCGCGCCCGTCCCTGTCCCGCATCGGCCTTCCGGCAACGTCAATCACGACTCGGCTGCCGTCACGGTGGCGGCACACGGTGACCACCCGCGACCACGATGAGTCGCCGCTTTCCCTGGCTTTCCAGTCCAAGCGCGCGTCCGCCAGGTCTCCGGGGTCGATGATGCGGGTGATGTGCCTTCCCAGCAGCTCGGAAGGTTCGTACCCTGTGATGTCTTTGCAGGCCGGGCTGCAGAATGTAAACCGTCCATCCGGCCCGGTGGCCCATAACCAGTCCTGGCTCGTGTGCAGCACCGTGTCCATCAATCGCGATGTCCGGAACGCCTGGCTTCGCTCCCGCTGCTGCTGCCGCACGAGGCGCCACGCCGCCAACACCACCAGCGGCACAATCAGCAGCGCCAGAAGCGCGGGGAATCCGGTTGATCCGTCCAAGCCGACCCACGGCGGAAGCCCGAAAGCCAACGGCAGGCGGATGGACAAGGCGACCGCAGCCTCAATGAATACGACAACCAGCAGCCACCATCCGGTTGAGGCGGATGCCAGACGGGTTGTTTGGCGTTTCTTGCTGGAAGACGCCCTCTTGAGCCTAGGAACGCGCATGAAGGGCATCACCCAATAGTGCCACCATGCCGGGGAATTCGCCGTAACCGGCAGCGGGTCGATCCCGAGGCGCACGGCCCCCGAGGCGCACGGACCCCGACGGCGCGTGGCCACCACCCAGCGCGCCGCCCCGTAACCCGGGCTTAAACAAAGAGCTCCGGAGTGCGTTATTGGGGGATACGCACTCCGGAGCGGACTTTGGAGCAGGTTCTTGGGGTTCCTGCTGACAATTAGCTTACGTGCCCCGACAGCACTCCGCTACCAATCTGAATAACTACTTTCAGTTTACTTTTTCCAGCCCCGAATTCACGCCGAAGTCCGGTGTCTGATCAGCTCGGCGGCCCCTTGTAGAGCACCCGGCGCGGGCCTAGCGTTAACTTGCACAGGAAGGGGTGGTCCACGTGGAGATCTTCATGTGGTGGCTGGACATAGACCTCAAGAGCAAGGAATGGCTGCGAGAGAACCTGCGTGCCGCGGAGCTTCCGCTGGAAGTTCTGCAGCGCATTGCCGATGTCGGTGGCCCGCGCCTTGAGGAGTTGGCCGGCGGGCTGAGCGACGCCGACTGGGACTTCATCGAGACCCAGTCCGAGTTCGTGGACTGAGACGGATTCGTAGACCGGTTCATAAAACCGTTGCGGCTCCCGCGTGGGGATGGTTGCATGGGGTTCATGGCTACCGCAGAGAGTTATGTCTTGGCGATCGGGACCAAAAAAGGACTGTGGCTGGCGCGCAGCACAGACCGCAAGGAATGGTCCCTTTCCGGTCCGCACTTCCTCATGAGCGAGATTCCCAGCATCGGGATCGATACGCGCGGGGACAAACCACGGATCATGGTGGGCGTGCGCTCCGAACATTGGGGTCCCACCGTGGCCCACTCCGATGACCTGGGCGCCACATGGACGGAGCCCGAGCAAGGCGCCATCAAATTCCCGGAGGGCACCGACGCCGCTCTGGAACGGATCTGGCAGATCTACCCCGATTCCGCCTCGCGCCCCGGGGTGGTCTGGGCCGGTTGCGAGCCGATCTCCGTCTGGAAGTCCACCGACGGCGGCGAGCACTTCGAACTTAACCGCGGCCTGTGGGACCACCCGCATCGCAGTGAGTGGGGAGCCGGATACGGCGGTGCTGCAGCCCACTCGATTGTCGTCAACCCTTCCGGGGAAAACGTCCACGTCGCCATGAGCACTGGAGGCGTCTACCGATCACTCGACGGCGGAGCCTCCTGGGAGGCCCGCAACAAGGGGATCCAGGTCCGCTTCATGCCGGATCCTTACCCTGAGTTCGGCCAGTGCGTGCACAAGATTGCCGCGGATGCCGCCGTCGAAGGCCGGTTGTATGCCCAGAACCACCACGGCGTCTACCGCACAGATGACAACGGTGAGAACTGGATCTCCATCGCAGACGGCCTCCCGGCGGATTTCGGCTTCGTCATGCTCACCCACCCGCGTCGCGAAGGCACCGCCTGGGTGATCCCGATCAAGGCCGATAGCGAGCGGATTCCGCCGGACGGCCGGCTTGCAGTGCACCGCACCGACGACGCCGGCGAGTCGTGGAAGCGCTTGGATGTGGGCCTCCCGGACCACGAATACAATGCCGTGCTCCGTGACGCAGCCGCGGTGGATTCAGCTGAACCCACCGGGGTGTACTTCGGAACGCGCGGCGGTTCGGTCTACGCCAGCGCCGACGAAGGCGAGTCCTTCATCGAAGTCGCCTCGCATCTACCTGATGTCTTGTGCGTGCGGGCCGCGGTTGTCGCCGGTGTTGTTTCCCCGGATGTTGCGGCCGAATTCGCCGCTGCCGCCGCAGCTTCCGGTGTTCCGGCCTAGGACGGACCTTGCCCGATATCACCGTGCTGTTGCCCAGCGTTCTCCAGCCCCTCGCCGGCGGGCAGTCCTACCTGACTACGCCCGCCGACGGAGCTGTGACCGTGGAAAGCTTGCTTGATGCCGTGACCGGGGACTACCCGGTGCTGGCCCGGAGGATCCGGGATGAAACCGGTTCGCTCCGCCGCTACGTGAATATTTACGTGAACGGCGAGGAGGTCCGGCGTCTGAAGGGTCTGGCTACTGAGGTTGCGGCCGGCCAGGAGGTCTTGATCATCCAGTCCGTGGCTGGCGGCTGAGCGGTTCGGGGCCAGGTCAGGCCACTCGCCAGACTGTGCACTCGTCGGTATTGATGGCCTTGCGCAGGCCCGTCAGCTGATCCATGATCCAGACGACGCCGATGCCCGGGGCCGTTTCCTGGACGCGACCCCTGCGGATGACAACGTCATCGTAGGAGGGTCCGACGGAGAGGCGGGCTTCGATCTGGTCGCCGCGGTGCAGCTGGTCAAGCGCGCGGATTCGTGTGGGGTGGGTTGATACTTCCTTCAACATGGTTGGCCTCCCTGGCTGGAGCTGCCAGCATTTGCCGGCTATTCCAGTGTGGCGGCCCAATGTTGCCGGGTGATTTCGGCCGGGTAAAAGGAAAATCCGTTGCTCCGTACCTGTCGTTCTGGAGGCCCAAAACGACAGGTACGGAACAACGGATGGGATGTGGAAGGCGAGCCCTTACTTCAGGCCGAGTTCCGCCGTCGGGGTCTTGAAGGATTCGCGGGCTGTCATCGCGGAGACCGCTGCGATGACGCAGATGACGCCGGTGAAGATGCTGATCTGGACCCAGCCGCCGGCCTTGGTGCCGCCGATTGCGGTGACGATGGTCGGGGCGAAGCCTGCCATGAGGAAGCCGATCTGCGTTCCGATGGCGAGTCCGGAGAAGCGGACCTTGGTGCTGAACATTTCGCCGTAGAAGGAGGGCCACACTGCGTTTGCGGCGGCGTATCCGAGGGAGAAGTACACCACCGACACGAGGAACATGAGCGGCACGTTTCCGGATTCGAGCGTCAAGAGGAACACGGGCGTCATGATGGCGCTCGCTACGGCGCCGTAGATGAAGACGGGCTTGCGGCCGATCCGGTCGGCCATCCTGCCGAACACCGGCTGGGTGCCGAGCGCGACGACGTTTGCCGCCACGACGAGCCACAGCGTGATGGTGCTGTTCACGTGTGCCACGTCCTTGGCATAGGCGATGGCCAGGGTGCCAAAGACGGTGCTCACGGCGGAGATGAAGGCGCAGCAGATAACTCGCACGACGTCGGCCCAGTGCAGCCGGAGGAGGTCGGCCACGGGAAGCTTGGCGATCTGGTTGTTCTTCTTGGCCTCGGCGAATGCCGGCGGCTCATGCAGGGTGCGGCGGATGAAGAACGCTACCAGGACCACCACGGCGCTGAGCCAGAACGGGATCCGCCAGCCGATGCCGTACTTGATCTCGTCGGGGAGGGCCACCACGGGGATGAAGACCAATGCTGCGAGGATCTGGCCGCCCTGGGTTCCGGTAAGGGTCCAGGAGGTAAAGAACGAGCGGCGGTTGTCCGGAGCGTGTTCCAGTGTCATGGACGAAGCTCCGGCTTGTTCACCGGCGGCCGAGAGGCCTTGGCAAAGGCGTGCGAAGACCAGTAGCGCAGGGGCCCACCAGCCGATCGCCTTGAAGTCGGGGAGGCAGCCGATGATGAACGTGGCACCGCCCATGAGCACCAAGGTGAACATCAGCACGCGCTGGCGGCCGATGCGGTCGCCGAAGTGCCCCAGGATGATGGCTCCGACCGGCCTTGCCACGTACGCAAAGCCGAATGTCGCGAAAGACATGATGGCTGCGTTGGCGTCGGCGCTGGGGAAGAAGACATGCGGGAAAATCAAGGCCGCGGCCGAACCGAAGATAAAGAAGTCGTAATACTCGACGGCGCTACCGAGGAAGCTGGCGAGAGCGGCCTTCTTCGGCGTTCCCGCCGTGGCGGTGCCCGGCGTCGTAGACGGGATCGTGTGACTCATGGTGTTCCTTTGTGTGACGGCGATGTCGCATCTGGCTGAAATGTGCGTACCTGGAACGTCGGTGTAGGTCCGGCAGCGGCCTCACACTGTAGCCACATTGTGAGAGCTACTTGTGCGATATAGCAATGATGACTGTGAGCGCAGTCACTTGTCAAGATATTTACTCACCATCTAGATATAGCTCTCACGATGTGGCAATCTTTAGTTATGGATGTGAAGGAAGACACAAAGACCGACATGATCGGCAAGGCCCTGGGCCTCCTCGTATTGCTGGGCAATGAGCCGAAGGGCGCCAGCGCCTCCGAGCTCGCGCGCCAGGCGGAGCTGCCCTTCAGTACGACCTACCGGCTGCTCGGATCCCTGACCCGCGATGGATTCGTCGACTATGAGGCCGACGGCCGCCGCTACCACCTGGGACTTCGGGTCTTCCAGCTCGGTCAACGGGTATCAAACCATCACGGCTTCGCCGGCACCGCACGGCCCATCCTGCAACGCGTGACGGAGGGGACCGGCGAGGCAACCATCCTTTCCGTGCGCGATGGCCACCACCACCTCACGGTCAACAAAGTGGACGGCCCGCAGATGTTCCGGGTCACCAGCGATCCGGGGCACCTTGGAATGCTCCACACCACGGCAGTGGGCAAGGCGCTTGTTGCCTTCGCGGACGACGGCGAGCGGCAGCAATTGGTGGAAGAGCTCGAGTTGGAGCCACTGACGGAGTTCTCCATTACCGACCGCGACGCTTTCCGCTTGGAAATCGAAAAGGTGCGGCGCCAGGGCTACGCGATCATGGACGAGGAAAACGAGGTGGGCATGCGCGCCGTCGCGGTCCCCGTCCTCAATTCCCAGGGCGTTGCCTTCGCCTCGCTTGCCACCGCAGTCCCTGTTTTCCGGATGAGCGTGGAGCAACTCGTGGCCGTGGTCCCTTTGCTGAAGAGTGCGGCATCCGAGCTTGCAGACCGCCTGCCGCAGCGATAATAGCCATCACTTTTGTTCGCGATAAGAACACAAGTGCAATATATGAACAATTTGTGTAGTCTGATTCATACCGCCCGGCGGAGCAGCAGGCTCTGGACGTCCCGAAGGACTCCAGGGAGAGCCAATCCGCGGGTGCAGTTGTCAAAGGAGCAATGAGCATGAGCAACCGAGCCGAATCCTTCCTGGTGGGCCTGATCGGGGAAGGCGTATCGCCTTCGCTGACGCCGCCCATGCATGAGAGGGAGGCCGACATCCAGGGGCTGCGCTACCTGTACCGGCCCATCGACCTGCTGGAGCTCTCCCTGCCCGGCTCCGCCGTCGGCGACCTGCTGACCGCCGCCTCCCGGCTTGGCTACAACGGACTCAACATCACGCATCCGTGCAAACAACTGGTGCTGCCGTTCCTGGACGAGGTTTCCGAGGACGCCCGGCGGCTCGGCGCGGTGAACACGGTGCTGATCGAGGACGGGCGTTTCATCGGCCACAACACGGACTTCTCCGGCTTCGGTTCAGCTTTGGCCAGCGGCCTTCCCGACGCCGGCCTGGAGCGCGTCGTCCAACTCGGCGCCGGCGGAGCCGGCTCCGCCGTCGCCTATGCCCTCCTTTCCGCGGGGGTCAAGACACTCGACCTTGTGGACGTTGACCCCGCACGGTGCGCCGAACGGGCGGCGGAACTCGCAGCCCTGTTCCCGGGCAGCACCGTCACGGCGCGCACGACGGCGGAGCTGCCGCAACTCATGCCGCTCGCCGACGGTTTGGTGCACTGCACCCCGGTGGGCATGGCCGCGCATCCAGGCCTCCCACTGGACATGTCCCTCGTCGAGTCCCGGCACTGGGTGGCCGACATTGTCTACCGGCCGATTGACACCCGGCTGGTGCTCGAGGCCCGCGCCAAGGGCTGCCGCGTGCTCGACGGCGGTCGCATGGCTGTGGGGCAGGCCGCCGACGCTTTCCGCATCTTCACCGGCCGCGACGCCGATCCGGAACGCATGCGGGCGCATTTCCTCGAGCTGGTGGGTGCCGAAGAAGCCGAGGCTGAAGAGTCCAAGGCCGACAAGGCACTCGCCGGAGCGGGGCACTGATGCGCACGGGAATCGCCACCGTCTGCCTCTCCGGGACGCTCAAGGAAAAGATGCAGGCCTGCGCCATCGCGGGCTTCGACGGCATCGAGATCTTCGAACAGGACCTCGTCACCTCGCCGCTCAGCCCGGAGGACGTGCGGAAGATGGCAGCGGACCTCGGACTCGGCCTGGATCTCTACCAGCCGTTCCGCGACTTCGACAGCGTCTCCGAAGACATCCTGCAGGAAAACCTCCGCCGGGCGGACGCCAAGTTCAGGCTCATGTCCCGCCTCGGCATGGACACCATCCTGGTGTGCACCAACGTGGGAACCGCCACGATCGACGACGACGACCTCCGGGCCGAGCAGCTCTCCCGCCTCGCCCAATTGGCCGGGGACCACGGCGTCAAAGTAGCGTACGAGGCCCTCGCCTGGGGCAAATACGTCAACGACTACGAACATGCGCACCGCTTGGTGGACACGGTGGACCACCCCAACCTGGGCACCTGCCTGGACTCCTTCCACATCCTTTCCCGGGACTGGGACACCGCGCCCATCGAGGCCATCAAGCCCGAAAAGATCTTCTTCGTCCAAGTGGCCGACGCCCCGAAGCTCTCCATGGATGTCCTGTCCTGGAGCCGCCACTACCGCGTGTTCCCGGGCGAAGGGCAGTTCGAACTGGACAAGTTCATGGGCCACGTGGCCCGTGCGGGCTATTCCGGCCCGGTCTCGCTGGAGGTCTTCAACGACGTTTTCCGTCAATCCGATGTGGAGCGCACCGCCGTCGACGCGATGCGCTCGCTGATCTGGCTTGAGGAACAAAGCGCCAAATGGCTGGATGCGGCATCCCTCGTGCCCGCAGGCGCCGGCGGTGACTTGCCCGCCAACGCTGCCGGCCGCCGTCGTTATCCCATGGAACTGGCCACGCTGCCCAAGGTGGCCGAACCGGCCGGGTTCAACTTCGCCGAAGTCAAAACCGATGAGCCCGCACAGCTCGAAACGCTCTTGGGCCAGCTCGGCTTCGAATTCGACGGCCGGCACCGGACCAAGGACGTGCAGCTGTGGTCCATGGGGCAGGCGCGCGTCATCATCAACGAACAGGCGCCGTCGCACAGCGAACCCGCTATCGCGGCGTTGGGGTTCGACGTCGACTCTCCGGTGATTGCCTCCGCCCGCGCCCAGCAACTCAAGGCCCCCGTGGTGCCGCGCAAAGTCCAGGCGGACGAGGAAGTGTTCCAAGGCATCGCCGCCCCGGACTCCACCGAGATCTTCCTCTGCCAAGGCAGCCCGGACGGGACCGCGGCATGGACGCATGAATTCGGCGAAGGCCTCGAGCACCCTTCAGCGGGAGCGCAAGCCGTGATCGACCACGTGAACCTGGCCCAGCCGTGGCAGCACTTCGACGAAGCCGTCCTCTTCTACACGAGCGCCCTCGCGCTGGAACCGCAGCCGTTCGCTGAAGTGCCGAGCCCCAGCGGCCTGGTCCGCTCGCAGGTCATGGTGACGTCGGACCGCGCCGTGCGCCTGGTCCTGAACCTTGCTCCCGTCATCCAGCAAGGTCCAGGCCAGCAAGGGCCCGGCCAGCAAGGCAACGGCGCCCGCAAGAGCTACCAGGAACACATCGCCTTCGCGGTGGACGACCTCGTGGCCACGGCGCGGGCTGCGCGGGCACGAGGACTCGACTTCCTCCGGATTCCGGCCAATTACTACGAGGACCTGGATGCGCGCTTCGCCCTGGATCCTGCGTTCCTGGCCACCCTCAAAGAACTGAACCTTCTCTACGACAGGGACGCCAACGGTGAATTCCTCCACTTCTACACCGCCACGGTGGGCAGCGTGTTCTTCGAAATGGTGGAACGCCGCAGCAACTACGACGGCTACGGCGCCCCCAACGCCCCCGTGCGGCACGCCGTCCAGTACGACTCGCTTCACGCCCGCCACGAGCACCGCTAAGCAGAAACACCAGCAGAAACGCAAGCAGAAAACAGGAAAGCAACCACCCGAAAGGAGCCGGCCGTGCTGCTAGACGCAAATGCCGGGCACTACCAAGACGACGAGCTCGTACCGGCGGCCGAACCGCATGCCGGGCACGCGCCGTTGGACGCCGCAGCCGAAACCCAGGCGGATCTCAGCGCCGAGATCAAGGCCATCGGCGAAGCGTACGCCCGGGCGCTCAAAGACGGTGCCGCGCCGGAGACCCAGCCCCGCCTGGACTTCGCGCCGTACCGCAGCAGCATTCTGCGCCACCCCACCAAGAGCCTGCATCACGCGGACCCGGAGACCATCGAGCTGTATTCGCCGGCCTTCGGGCACCAGGACGTGCACGCCTTGGAATCGGACCTCACCATCCAGCACAACGGCGAACCCCAGGGCGAGCGGATCATCGTGCAAGGCAAAGTGCTCGACGGCGACGGCCGCCCGGTTGCCGGCCAGCTCGTGGAGATCTGGCAGGCCAATGCTGCCGGCCGCTACATCCACAAGCGCGACCAGCACCCCGCGCCGCTCGACCCGAACTTCACCGGCGTCGGGCGCTGCATTACGGGAGCGGACGGTTCCTACCGGTTCACCACCATCAAGCCCGGCGCCTATCCCTGGAAGAACCACCTCAACGCCTGGCGACCGGCCCACATCCACTTCTCGCTGTTCGGCACGGATTTCACGCAGCGCATCATCACCCAGATGTACTTCCCGGGCGACCAGTTGTTCCCGCTGGACCCTATTTACCAGTCGATCGTGGACCAGGACGCCCGCGACCGCCTCGTCGCCAAGTACGACCACGACCTCACGAGCCCCGAGTGGGCGCTCGGCTACAACTGGGACATCGTCTTGAGCGGCTCGAAGCGGACCTGGACCGAGAACGAAGCCTTTGGCGACGCCGGAGATGAGGAGTAGGACATGAGCAAGCTGACACCCACACCCGGCCAGACGGTTGGCCCGTTCTACGGCTACGCGCTCCCCTTTAATAAGGACAACGAGCTCCTCGCCCCGGGCAGCGCAGGAAGCATCCGCCTGCAAGGCACCGTGTACGACGGCGCCGGCGAAGCCATCCCGGATGCCATCCTGGAAATTTGGCAGCCCGATGCCGAAGGCAACGTGGTCCAGCGCACCGGCTCCTTGGTCCGCGACGGCTACACCTTCACCGGCTGGGGCCGTGCCGCCGTCGGCAACTCCGGGGTGTTCACCTTCACCACGGTCAACCCCGGACCCACTGAAGCGGGAGCGGCGCCGTTCATTTCAGTCGCCGTTTTTGCCCGTGGCCTGATGAACCGCCTGTTCACGCGCATTTACTTGCCGGAGAACGAGGAAGCGCTCGCTGCGGATCCACTCCTCACTTCCCTCGATCCCGAGCGCCGCAGCACCCTGATCGCGCGCCGTGAGGCGGATGGCGGCCTTACATGGGATCTGCGCCTGCAGGGAGAGAACGAGACCGTTTTCCTCGACTTCGAAGGCGCCTCCCGATGAGTGGGGACGGCGATTTCGGGCTGCTCAGCCCGGTGTCGGCGTCGCCCGCGGTGGTGGCGCTGACGGGTGACCGTGCGGTGATCGCCGCCATCCTCGACGTCGAGGCCGCCTGGGCATCCGTGCTCGAAGAGGCGGGCTTCGCGCCCAGCGGTTCTGCCGCCGTCGTCACCGAAGCCGCGGAATCCTGGGCCTACGACGCCGCGTCCATTGCCGAACGCGCTCAAGGCGGCGCCAACCCGGTCATTCCGCTGCTGGCCGATCTCCGCGGCAGGGTCAAAGGGCTGGACGCTAGCGCGCTTGTCGGCGTGCACACGTCCCTGACCAGCCAAGACGTCCTGGATTCGGCCCTGATGCTGCTCGCACACCGCGTGGTTTCAGCGCTTCTCGCCGAAGTAAAAGGTACGACGACGGCGCTCGCCGCCCTTGCGGAGCAGCATGCGGACACGCTGTGCGTGGGCAGGAGCCTGACGCAGCACGCGCTTCCGTTCACCTTCGGGCTCAAGGCGGCGCAATGGTTCCACGGAGTGGCCGCCGCGGCCCGTCGCCTCGAAGCGTTGGAGTTGCCCGTGCAGTTCGGCGGCGCCGGCGGCACCCTGGCTGCCGGTACCGTACTCACGGAAGGCTCGTCGTCGAGTCCCTTTGACCTAGCTGATGCCCTGGCGGGGAAACTGGGCTTGGCTCCCGCTCCTGCGCCGTGGCACACGAACCGCCTTCCCGTCACTGCGCTTGGCGACTCCTTGGCTTCGCTGACGGATTCCTTCGGCAAGATCGCCTCGGACCTGCTCTTCCTCAGCCGCCCCGAGGTTGCCGAGCTGGGTGAGCCGCTGGCCCCGGGCCGCGGCGTCTCCTCGGCCATGCCGCAAAAGCAGAACCCGGTGTTCTCAGTGCTCATCCGCAGCGCGGCGCTCCAGGCTCCTGGCTTGGCGGCGCAGCTGCACTTGGCAGCGGCGAACTTCAACGACGAACGCCCGGACGGTGCCTGGCATAGCGAATGGCCTGCCGTGCGGGGCTTGCTTCGGCTCGCACTCGGCGCAGCCACGCAGCTGCGGGAGCTTGCCGAAGGACTTCGCGTCTTCCCCGAGGCGATGCGCCGCAACCTGGAAATCTCCGGGTCGTTGCTGCTCAGCGAAGCCGTTGCATCGTCGGTTGCTCCGCTCCTCGGAGCCGACAGGGGCGAGGCCAAGGCCAAGCTGCAGGCCGTCGTGGATGAGACGCTCCAGGCACCCGCAGCAGAGCAGGCCCGGATCTACACCAAGCTCCTCCGCGAAGCCGTCCCGGTCAGCAAGCTGTCCGACGAGGAACTGCAGGACCTTCTTGACCCGGCGAACTACGTCGGCGAGGCTGCCGGGATCAGCCGCCGCATCCTTGCCGCCTACCCGGAATTCGCACACACCAATCCGAAGGGAGCCGATCGTGGCTAAGCCCATCGTCAAGGCGGTGCTGCTGCCCCCGCAGCGCACCCTCGGGGAGAAGCCGCTCCTGGTGGTGGGGCCTTCGCTCGGAACGTCCACCGTGCTGTGGACCGAGGCGGCCGCCCTGCTTGGCAACGAGTTCGACGTCATCGGCTGGGACCTGCCCGGCCACGGCGTCTCGCCCGCGGCCTCCGAAACGTTCAGCGTCGCCGAGCTGGCGGACGCGGTGATTGACTTGGTGGACTCGATCGCGCCCGGCGCCGTGTTCCACTACGCCGGCGACTCCCTGGGCGGCGCCACCGGCCTTCAGCTCGGCATCAAGCACGGAGAACGGCTCAAATCCTTGTCCGTGCAGTGCACTGGAGCGAAGCTAGGCACGCCCGAGGGATGGCTGGAACGCGCCGAAACCGTTCGTGCGCAAGGAACCGCGGTGATGATCCAGGGTTCCGCGGAGCGCTGGTTCGCTCCGGGTTTTATGGAGCGCCAGCCTGTGGTCAGCAGCCGCCTCCTGCATGCCCTGCGGGACGCAGACCGCTTCAGCTACGCGTTCTGCTGCGAGGCCCTTGCCGGATTCGACGTCCGCGCCGAGCTCGGCAGCATCACCGTCCCCACGCAGGCACTGGCGGGCGTCGAGGACACTGTTGCGCCGCCGTCGTTCGCTGAAGAAATTGCTGCGGGCATCAACGCAGGCGGCGGCAGCGCTGTTGCTGTGGCGCTCGACGGCGTCGGTCACCTGGCACCTGCGGAGGCGCCCGCCGTCGTCGCGGACCTCATGCGGACGTTCATGACGGAGGCCGGACAATGAGCACTGATTCTTCGCAGGGCGCCGTTCAGCGCGACGCCTCCTCGCAGGAAATCTACGACGCCGGCATGGTGGTCCGCCGCGAAGTGCTCGGCGCCGCCCATGTGGACCGGGCGAATGCCGCGAAAGACGAATTCACTGGTGACTTCCAGGACATGATCACCCGCATCGCCTGGGGAGGCATCTGGACCCGGCCCGGCCTGACGCGGCAAATGCGCTCTGCCGTGACTATCACCGCGATGGTGGCGCACGGGCACTGGGAAGAACTGGCCATGCACATCCGCGCGGCCATCACGAACGGGCTGAGCAGGGACGAGATCAAGGAAATCCTGCTGCAGACCGCCATCTACTGCGGAGTTCCTTCCGCCAACACAGCATTCAAGACCGCGCAGGGAGTTTTCGAGGAGCTCGACGCGACCCCCGAAGCCCCCGCGGCCCCTGAAACCCCCATCCCACCCAACTGACTCGCAGTAGATGTCGTTTTGAGCCCTCATAACGACATTAACTGCGAGTCAGTTGGGACTACAGACACTTAGAGGAGACCCATGAACCAGGCGTATGTGTACGACGCCGTGCGCACACCTTTTGGAAAATTCGGCTCGGGCCTTGCCGGGGTCCGGCCGGACGACCTCGCGGCCCACGTGGTGCGCGAAGCCGTGAGGCGCGCCCCCGCTTTGGATGTTGAGCGCATCGACGAAGTGGTGTTCGGCAACGCCAACGGCGCCGGCGAGGAGAACCGCAACGTCGCCCGCATGGCCACGCTGCTGGCCGGACTCCCGACGTCGATTCCCGGCACCACGGTCAACCGGCTGTGCGGCTCGTCGCTGGACGCGGCGATCATCGCCTCCCGCCAGATCAACGCCGGCGACGCCGAACTGGTGCTGGTGGGCGGCGCCGAGTCCATGTCGCGTGCCCCGTGGGTGCTGCCCAAGACCTCGAAGCCATACCCGGCCGGCGACATGACCCTGGCCTCCACCACCCTGGGCTGGCGCCTGGTGAACCCGGCGATGCCGAAGGACTGGACCATCTCCCTGGGCGAGGCCACGGAACGCCTGCGTGAAAAATACGGGATCAGCCGGGAGCTGCAGGACGAGTTCGCCGCGGCCTCGCACAACCTCGCCGCCGCGGCGTGGGATGAGGGCTTTTACGACCAGCTGGTGACCCCGGTTCCGGGCACCGAGCTGGTCCGTGACGAAGGTATCCGGGCGGGCTCGACGGCGGAGAAGCTCGGCGGGCTCAAGACCGTCTTCCGTCCCGAATCCAGCGACGCCGCCGCAGGTAAGACCACAGGCGGCACGGTCACAGCGGGGAACGCTTCGCCGCTGTCCGACGGCGCCTCCGCAGCCTGGATCGGCAGCGAAAGTGCCGCCGGGCTGCTCGGACTGGAGCCGCTCGCCCGCATCGCCGGCCGCGGGGCACACGGAAACGATCCCCAGTTCTTCGGCTACGCCCCCGTGGAGGCCGCCAACAAGGCACTCGCGAAGGCAGGCATCGGCTGGGAGCAGGTGGGCGCCGTCGAACTCAACGAAGCCTTCGCCGCGCAGTCCCTGGCCTGCATCGATGCGTGGGGGATCGACCCGTCCATTGTGAACCGGCACGGCGGTGCAATTGCGATGGGCCACCCGCTGGGCGCCTCCGGCACCCGGATCCTGGGGACCCTGGCCCGCAGCCTGCAGGCTTCCGGTGAGCGCTGGGGAGTCGCGGCGATCTGCATCGGCGTCGGACAAGGTCTGGCCGTGGTGCTGGAGAACGTCACCGCTGGCGTTGCCGGGAATGGAGCCTAGAGGACATGTTGAAATTCATTGACACCGTCGGCGAAGCAGTCACGGGCATCAAGGACGGCTCCACCGTCATGATCGGCGGCTTCGGGAACGCGGGCCAGCCGTTCGAACTCATCGACGCGCTGCTCGATTCCGGCGCCACGGACCTTACCGTCGTGAACAACAACGCCGGCCAAGGCGACCAGGGCCTTGCATTGCTCATCAAAGAAGGACGGGTCCGGAAGATGATCTGTTCCTTCCCGCGGCAGTCCGATTCCTGGCACTTCGACACCAAGTACAAGGCCGGGGAAATCGAACTGGAACTCGTCCCGCAGGGGAACCTGGCCGAGCGCATCCGGGCAGCGGGCGCGGGGATCGGTGGGTTCTTCACCCCCACCGGTTACGGCACCATGCTCGCCGAAGGCAAGGAAACCCGCCTGCTGAATGGCAAGTTGCAAGTGTTCGAGACGCCCATCCACGCCGACGTCGCGCTGATCAAGGCGCTCAAGGCCGACGGCAAGGGCAACCTCGTCTACCGGAAGACCGCCCGGAACTTCGGCCCCATCATGGCCGCGGCGGCCAAGCACACCATCGTCCAGGTGTCCGAGATCGTCCCGACCGGTGCCCTGGACCCGGAGAACGTGGTGACCCCCGGAATCTACGTCAACAGCATCGTGAAGGTGGCCTGACATGAGCATCCAAACCTCAACAACACCCCTCGGCCGCGACGACCTCGCGCGGCTCGTTGCGCGGGACATCGCGCCGGGTTCGTTCGTGAACCTCGGCATCGGGCAGCCCACGCTGGTCTCCAACTACCTCACGGAAGAGCAGAACATCACGCTCCACACGGAGAACGGGATGCTCGGCATGGGTCCGGAGGCCAAGGGAGAGGAGATCGACGGCGACCTCATCAACGCCGGCAAGATCCCCGTCACCGAACTCCCAGGCGCTTCCTATTTCCACCACGCCGATTCCTTCGCGATCATGCGCGGCGGCCACCTGGACATCTGCGTGCTCGGCGCTTTCCAGGTGTCCGCCACGGGTGACCTCGCCAACTGGCACACCGGAGCACCGGACGCCATTCCGGCGGTCGGCGGGGCGATGGACCTGGCCACCGGCGCGAAGGATGTGTTCGTCATGATGACGCTCCTGACCCGCGAGGGCGTATCCAAGCTCGTGGACACCTGCACCTACCCGCTCACCGGCGTGGGCTGCGTGACGCGCGTGTACACGGACAAAGCGGTCTTCCTGATAGGGCCCGACGGCGTGACCGTGCGTGAGACGTTCGGCTGCACCTTCGAGGAACTCCAAGCCCTGGTGCCGGTCCCGCTGGTGCCCTTCGACGAGAAGGCGGCGGGCGCCGTCGTCGGCGTCTAAACGGGGCCAATAAGATTGGTAACCATGACCGACGCAGCAGTAGCCGGAGTGCCGCAGGCAGGTGCTCCCCAGGCGAGTGACCAGTACGTGCAGTCGCTGGCACGTGGCTTGTCCGTTATCCGTGCGTTCGACGCGGCCAACCCTGTCATGACGCTCAGCGAGGTGGCGGCGCGTACCAACCTGACGCGTGCCACGGCCCGTCGGTTCCTGCATACCCTGGTGGAGCTGGGCTATGTCCGCACGGACGGCAAGACTTTCGCGCTCACGGCCATGGTGCTGCAGCTTGGCTATTCGTACTTGTCGGCGTTGTCCCTGCCCCAGCTCGCGCAGCCGCACCTTGAGGAGTTGTCGCTGAAGCTGGGGGAGTCGACGTCGGCCGCGGTGCTGGATGGAGCGGACATCTTCTACGTGGCCCGCGTGACCACGCGCCGGATCATGACGGTGGGGATCTCGGTGGGCACCCGTTTCCCCGCCTACGCCACGTCCATGGGCAGGGTGCTTCTGGCCGGGCTGCCGCAGCAGAAACTGGACGAATATTTGGGCGACGTGGAGTTCAAGGCCCTGACGCCGCGGACCATCACGTCCCGCGAAGAGCTGGTTTCCGAGCTGGACCGGGTGCGAAAGCAGGGGTGGTGCCTCCTGGACCAGGAACTGGAACTCGGGCTCATGTCCATCGCTGCGCCAGTGTGGAATCACAATGCCGGACACGTGGCAGCGGCGGTCAACGTCTCGCTCCAAGCCCAAAACGTCGCCGCGCAGCCGGACCCCGAGGCGTACCTCGAATCGGTCCGGGAACAGATCGTCGGAACTGCGCAGGCGATATCGCAGGACGTCTCGGCGAAGCATTAGCGTTTGGGGTCGTTGCCACGGCGCGTTGCGGCGCGTAGGCTCACGGCCCATGACCGACGTGGATGAGCAAGGACGACCGGAACCTCCCCTCGCAGCCGATGAGGCCGCCACCCTGCTGGGCTTCCTGGATTACCAGCGAGCCACCTTCGAGTGGAAGTGTTCGGGGCTCGACGCATCCGGCTTGGGGGCGACCGTGTCTCCGACGTCGATGACCCTCGGCGGCCTGCTCAAGCACTTGGCCTATGTCGAGGAGCACTGGTTTTCCCAATGCCTGCACGACCGGGACCGCCAGCCTCCGTGGGACACCGTGGACTGGAAGGCCGACCCTGACTGGGAATGGCACTCGGCCGCCGAGGACTCTCCGGAGCAGCTCCGTACGCTCTGGCACGACACCGTGAAACGCTCCCGCTCGCTGACCGCCGAAGCAATGGACGACGGCGGCCTGGACCGGCCGGCCGCCCGCACGTGGTCCGACGGCCGGGCACCCAGCCTGCGATGGATCGTGCTCCACATGATCGAGGAGTACGCGCGACACAACGGCCACGCCGACCTCCTCCGGGAGTCGGTAGACGGGCTAACCGGGGAGTAGGGGCGGACACGATAGCCGTCAGGGGGCCCGAACCAGCACGTTAGAGTGGTTTGGAGCGTCGCACCGTCCTGAGGAGTCCCATGTCTGACCTGGCGTTGGAGAGCCATCGGGTTCGGCAGCGATTCTCTCCACGGCTGGATCCCCTATGGTCTGGACTGTTCGGTTTTCTCTTGTCCTTCGCTGGAAGCTGGATCCCATCGATTTGGCGGGACGAGGCTGCCACCGCCTACGTGGCCAACCATTCGAGCCAGGAACTGTTTGCCATCGTAGGGCGCATCGACGGTGTCTTCGGGCTGTACTACTGGCTCATGCATGGCTGGTTGAGCGTTGTGGGGACAAACCCTTTGACCTTGCGGTTTCCGAGTGCCGTTGCTGTAGGCGTCGGCGTGGCCGCCGTCGTCGCGATCGGGACCCGGCTGCACAGCCGCTGGCTGGGCCTTGCCGCCGGCTTGGCGTTCGCCGTGCTGCCGAGGATGACCGCGATGGGAATCGAGGCCCGTTCCTACGCGATGTGCGCCGCAGTGGTTGCCGTTCTTGGCTGGATGATGCTGCTCCTGACGGAACGCGCCCGGATCCTCACTGCTGTGGTCTACGTTGTGGTGGGCGTCGTAGCCGTGTATCTGCACATGTATGCCGTGCTCGCGGTCGGATCGCTGTGGCTGTCCGGCATGCTTATGTCCCGAACGCGGCGGTCAAGGATCGTCCTGAGCGTAGCAACTGCCGGAATATTCGCTTTGACCGTCCCGCTCTTCCTGCTTGCCCGCACCCAGGCGGCGGCGCAGATCAGCTGGATCAACACCACTCCGGCCCAAATGTTCGCCCAGGTCTTCGTGGAGCAATTCTTCCCTTACAAGACCGTGGTACGTTTCACGACGCCGGACCAGGAATGGGTGCGATCGCTCGCCGTCGTGCTGGCCGGAATCGCATGGCTACTCGTCGCGGCCTTGCTGGTCACGGGATGGAAGCGGTATACCCGGGCAATGCTCTTCGCGGTGCCGGGCGTCGTCCTGCCGACAGTCGCCGTGTTCGTCTACTCCTTCCTGGTCTCACCGGCATACACGCCGAAGTACTTGATTTCCACGGTTCCCGCCTTTGCGATCCTGCTCGCATGTGCCCTCGGGAACCTGCCGCGGGTCTGGCTAAAAGTCACCGCGGTGGTGCTGCTGGCAGGGATTGCCGCTCCGATCTACGTTTCGCAACGGCAGCCCAACGGAAAGTTCGTCATCGACGATTTCTCCTTCATCGCCGGCACCATCGACGGCCACAGCACACCGGGAGATGGGATCCTGTTCGACGACAGCCCGGGAGACCCGATCGAATCCGGACGAAACGCGCTCTCCGGCTACCCGGCGTCTTTCCGCAACGTCCGGGACATCGCTGCAGTGACCGGACCCGAACGGTTGACGTCCCCGTGGTCACTCCAGCTCCCCTTCGATGCGGTGCAGGATCAGGTCGCCCGATCGTCCAGGGTGTGGCTGGTCACCACGCCCCAAAAGAAGCCCGACGCCGGCGCTGACGCCGCCAAGCTGACCCACCTCGGCTTCCACCCAGCCAGCCAGTTCGCCGGTCCCACCCACGAGGTCATTCTCTGGACGCGCTGAGGCTGTAACCCGGCCCGCGCTACCGGGTCAGCTTGGCGCCATCCGGGTGTTGGTCGCCGATGTGTCCCGGGGCGTTGGCAGCCAAGACGCGCTCAACGAACGCACAGTATTCCTCCACATAGTGGCGGAGGATGGATGCCAAGCCTTCGTCCCTGACCGATCCGTCCTCGTTATAGGCTGTGCGATCGAATTTGATGTAGGCCTCCGGGGAGTTCAGCTGGGGTGCGTCAAGGAAGCTCAAGACGTTACGCATGGACGCCTGCATCACGGCCGTGCCGATGCTGCCGGGCGACGTGCCGATGATGCCCGTTGGCTTGCGCGCGAAGGAGTTGGTTCCCCAGGGCCGGGATCCCCAGTCGATGGCGTTCTTCAGGGCGCCGGGGACGGAGCGGTTGTATTCCGGCGAGATGAACAGGATGCCGTCCGACGCCGCGATCGCGTTCTTGAGGGCCCGGCCGGCAGGCGGGTAGTCGGCGTCGTAGTCCGGGCTGTACAGGGGCAGGTCCTTGATGGGGATCTCAGTGAATTCGAGTTCTTCCGGCGCCACGCTGATGAGCGCCTTCGACAGGACCCTGTTGATGGAGCGGCTTGAAAGGCTGCCGACGAAGTATCCGATCTTGTACGTGGCCATGGCAATGTTCCTTCCCGACGGCGCGGCCGGAACCGGCTCATCGACGGTGCGGTAACTGGAGGCTCCCAGCCCACAGCGAGCCTAATTGAGCGGCCCAAAGATGGGAATGGCCCGGGTCGGTGTATGGATATACCAACACCGTACAGAGTGTGGATATCCATACATCAGGCTCGCGACCCCGGAACCTACTCCCGCCCGGGCCTTCGCCGTCCTAGACTCAAGCCAACAACGGCTCGGGACGATGATGTTCGGAAGGACATCGGGGTTCCGGAAAGGGAGCGCGGGTGAAACTTGGCATAGCTCGGGAACGCCTGGACGGTGAGCGGCGTGTGGCTGCGACGCCGGAGACCGTCACGCAGTTGGCCGGACTCGGCCTGGAAGTCGTCGTCGAAAGCGGAGCGGGAACCGCCGCGGGCCACAGCGACGAGGACTACCGGAAGGCAGGCGCCCTCATCGTCCCCGCCCTGGATCTTGCCCGACTGGACGTCTACGCGCACGTCCGCCCCCTCGAAGCCACGACGGCGGCCGCGCTGCGGCGGGGCGCCATCACCGTGGGCCTGGCCTCGCCGTCGTCGGAACTTCCTACCGTCCGCGCGCTCGCCGATGCGGGCGTGACCTCCTTCGCGCTTGAGTTGGTGCCGCGCATTTCCCGGGCACAATCCATGGACGCGCTCACGTCCCAGGCCCTCGTGGCCGGATACCGCTGCGTGCTCGAGGCGGCTATGCGCCTCCCGCGCTTCTTCCCGCTCTACATGACGGCCGCCGGAACGATTCCCCCGGCCCGTGTGCTGGTGCTCGGTGCGGGCGTGGCAGGCCTGCAGGCGATCGGTACAGCGAAGAGGCTGGGCGCACGAGTCTCTGCGAACGATATCCGGCCCGCTTCGGCGGACGAGGTCGCATCCATGGGCGGCACCTTCATCAAGCTCGACGTCGAGGCGGCCGAATCGTCCGGCGGCTACGCACGCGAACTCAGCGCAGATCGCGGCGCCCTGCAGCGTGAGCTGCTTGCCCCGCACGTGGCCCAGGCGGACGTTCTCATCACGACGGCGGCGGTCCCCGGACGGCGGGCCCCCCTCCTGGTGAGCCGCGAGATGGTCCAGCACATGCGCCCGGGCTCGGTGGTCGTGGACCTCGCCGCGGAGTCCGGCGGCAACGTGGAAGGCTCGGTGCCGGGCCTGGATCTTCAAATCCCGACGGCGGACGGCCAGGGCACAGTCACTCTCGTGGGGATGAAGGATGCCGCGTCCGCCATGCCGGCGGACGCATCACGCCTCTACGCGAAGAACGTCGCGAACCTGCTGGCACTGATGACGTGTGACGGCGCCGTCGTCCCGGACTTCGGCGATGAGGTGGTGGCGGGTGCTTGCCTGACGCACGACGGCAAGGTGCGGCACGGTCCGACGGCGGACGCCCTTGCGGCGCTCTCCGCCGAGACGGCGGAACCTGTCAGCACCGCCAACGAAGGGGTCTCCTGATGGACGGTATCGCCCTGCTCACCATCACCGTCCTGGCCATCTTCGTTGGTTTCGAAGTGGTCTCCAAGGTCTCCAGCACGCTGCACACTCCCTTGATGTCGGGGGCCAACGCCATCCACGGAATCATCCTGGTGGGGGCGATCATCGTCGCCGGTCAGGCCTCGGATCCGTGGGTCCTCGCGGTGGCGTTGCTCGCCGTCGTCCTCGCCACCGCCAACCTGGTGGGCGGCTTCGTGGTGACGGACCGCATGCTGGAGATGTTCCGCGGCCGTAAACGCATGGCACCGCCGCCCGGCGGTAAGCCCGAGCGCATCGAGGCTGAGTCGAAGGAGCGTTCGCGATGACACCCATCGATCCGGTGTGGACCTCGCTCCTCTACCTCGCCGCTGCCGTCTGCTTCATCCTCGCCCTCAAGGGTCTCAACTCCCCGCGAACCGCCCGGCGAGGCAACCTCGTGGGCGCATTCGGTGCGGCGCTCGCCGTCGCCACGGTGTTCATGTCCGTCAAGATGGACAATGTTCCCTGGATCCTGGGCGCAATGGTGGTCGGTTCGGGCGTGGCCGCGCCGGTCGCGCGGCAAGTCAAGATGACCCAGATGCCGCAGCTCGTGGCGCTGTTCAACGGCGTGGGCGGCGGCGCCGCGGCGCTTGTTGCGCTTCTGGAACTCGCGCACACCGAGGACCACTGGGTGCGTGTGGCCATTGTCTTCACGCTGCTGGTGGGGGCAGTGTCGTTCGCAGGTTCCGCCATCACTTTTTCCAAGCTCCAGGAGCTCATGACCACCCGCCCGGTGGTGTTTCCGGGCCTGCCGACCCTCATGGGAGCGGTGCTGCTCGCGGCGGTGGGTGTCGCCGTCGCCGTTGTTTTCAGTGGTTCCATCGCGCTCGCGCTGGTGCTTTTGCTGCTCGGTCTGGCGGCGGGCGTGCTGCTTGTGCTCCCGGTTGGCGGCGCGGATGTGCCGATCGTCATCTCCTTGCTGAATGCCTTCACCGGCCTCGCCGTGGCCGCCTCGGGCTTGGTGCTTGGCAACGTGCTGTTGGTTGTGGCCGGCACGTTGGTGGGCGCTTCGGGCACCATCCTCACCCGGGCTATGGCTGCGGCCATGGGCCGCAGTGTTGCGGGCATCCTCTTCGGAGCGTTCAAGGGCGGCTCGACGGCGGGGTCGACGGCGGTGAGCGACCGCCCGGTCCGCTCTTCCAGCCCGGAAGACGTGGCCGTGCTCCTTGGCTATGCACAACGGGTCATCATCGTTCCCGGTTACGGCCTTGCCGTGGCCCAGGGGCAGCACACGGCGGCGGAGCTGGCCCTCGCCTTGGAGGCGAGGGGGATCGACGTGGATTTCGCGATCCACCCGGTGGCCGGCCGCATGCCCGGGCACATGAACGTCCTGCTTGCCGAAGCCAATGTGCCGTATGAGTCCCTCAAGGAAATGGGCGAGATCAACTCGGAATTCCGGACGGCCGACGTGGCCCTGGTTGTCGGTGCGAACGACGTCGTCAATCCCGCGGCGAAAACCACCGTGGGTTCGCCGATCTACGGCATGCCCATCCTCGAAGTGGCCGATGCGCGCCAAGTAGTCTTCCTGAAGCGCTCCATGCGTCCGGGATTCGCGGGTATCGAGAACGAACTCATGTACGAACCCCAGACCACGCTGCTGTTTGGGGACGCCAAGGAATCCCTCACCAAGGTGTTGAGTGCGGTCAAGGCGCTCAAGCTTAGTTAACCAACCCGAGGCTGCTCGCGAGCCTCTCTACCGCCGAATCAGGTGAGCACACTCAGGATCGCGGCCCGCAGCTGCTGCCGGCCGGGTGAGCCCACTCAAGACGTGGCCGGATTCATCGCCCTATCATTCCCGAAGACCTAGGGTGGGAATGCTCCCATCCTTGACGGTTGCCCCGGCTTCGAATGGACGGTGAGTGGAGTGGCTGGTTCCTCGACGCATGAGCAGACGGTTAAGCGGCGCTTCCGGGTCCGGTGGGCCGCCGTCGGAGCGTGCGCGGCAATGGTCCTTGCACTCCTTAGTGGCTTTGCGTTGCCGGCGCATGCGGCTGCGAACACCATCATCTCCCTGACTTTTGATGACAGCAACGCGGACCAATTGACCGCCGCTACCACCATGAAGAACCTGGGGCTTCACGGCACTTTCTACACAGTCTCCGGATGGATCGATCAGCCGAGCTATTTCACGTCGGCGAACCTGCAGCAGCTCTATGCGGACGGCAATGAGATCGCCGGGCACACCGTCACGCACCCCGACTTGGTCACCTTGACATCGGATGAAGTGACCCGGCAGGTGTGCAACGGCCGTGTTGCCCTGGCAAACATGGGCTTCAAAGTCACCAGCTTCGCCTACCCCTTCGCTTCCTTGGATCCTGCCGTGCAGACCATCGTGAAGAATTGCGGTTTCAACAGCGCTCGCGGGCTCGGGGACCTTTACAGCAAGGACGATCCCGGGCTACCGGCTGCCGAGACGATCCCGCCCGCCAACCCTTATGACACCGCCGCGCCGGAGGAAGTGGACAGCACCTGGACGCTGTCCAACCTTGAAAACTCCGTCACCAGGGCCCAGGCGGCCGGCGGCGGCTGGGTTCAATTGACGTTCCACCACATCGCGGTGGGGACCGATCCGACCCTCACCATCAGCCCCAGTCTGTTCAACCAATTCGCCTCCTGGCTGGCGCAACAACAGACGGCAGGCAGCGTTGCCGTCAAGACGGTTGACCAGGTAATCGGTGGCCCGGTCCAGCCCCTCGTCTCCGGCCCGCCGGTGCCACCGCCGCCACCACAGGGAACCAACATGATCCAGAACCCGAGCCTCGAGACGCTTACCAGCGGGATCCCGCTGTGCTGGGCCGCGGGCGGATACGGCACCAACACGCCCAGCTTCTCAGTGGTCTCGCCCGGCCACACGGGCAACAACGCGGAACTGCTGACCATGAGCGGCTACGTCAGCGGTGACGCGAAACTCCTGCCGGCCCTGGACCTTGGCGGCTGCTCACCCACGGGCACTCCGGGCCATATCTATCAACTCAGCGCCTGGTATAAATCCAATGTCATCACCCAATTCGAGGTCTACTACCGCACCGGAACGGGGTATTGGACCTACTGGACGGCAAGCCCGTTGTTCAACGCGAGCAGCAACTGGACCCAGATCACCTGGACCACACCTGCGCTTCCGGCAGGCGCCTCCGGTATCAGCTACGGACTGAACATCCAATCCAACGGCTCGATCACCACGGATGACTACTCGATGATCGATGTCAGTCCCGCTGCCTCGACGGCGCCGGCCGCGCCGACCGGTGTGGCCGCGACGGCGGGCAACGCGTCCGCGGTGGTGTCCTGGACGGCTCCGGGCAACGGCGGGTCCCCGATTACTTCGTATTCCGTGACGCCTTCCTCCGGCGGCACGGCATTGGCTCCGGTAACGGTCTCCGGTAATCCGCCCTCGACGACGGCGACCGTCACCGGCCTCAGCAACGGCACCGCCTACACGTTCACCGTCACCGCCACGAACGCCGTCGGGACGTCCGCGCCGTCCGCCGCGTCGGCGCCCGTCACCCCCACGGCTCCGTCAGTTCCGGGGACCCCGACCGGGGTGGCTGCGACGGCGGGCAACGCGTCCGCGGCGGTGTCCTGGACCGCGCCTGCCAACGGCGGGTCCCCGATTACTTCCTATTCCGTGACGCCTTCCTCCGGCGGCACGGCCCTGGCTCCGGTGACGGTCTCCGGTAATCCGCCCTCGACGACGGCGACCGTCACCGGCCTCACCAACGGCACCGCCTACACGTTCACCGTCACAGCGACGAACGCCGTCGGGACGTCCGCGCCGTCCGCGGCCTCGGCGCCCGTGACACCGACCGCACCGGTTCCCGGCGTCGTGAACGGCGGGTTCGAATCCGGGCTCAGCTCCTGGACCACCGGCGGGGTCAGGGCACCGGTGGCCTCCACCGTTGCCCACACCGGCACCGGCTCCGCGCTCCTGGGCCTGGCCTCCGGGGCCGAACCGCTCGGGGACAGCACCCTGTCCCAGACCATCACGATGCCGGCTTCCGGGACGTCCACCCTGTCCTTCTGGTACCAGCCGCACACCGCCGACGAGACCTGCACCGGCACCGCCTGCCGCTACGACTGGATGGAAGCACAAGTCCGCACCGCCAGCGGCACCGTCCTGGCCAGCCTGTTCAAACTGTGCAACAACAACGGCACCTGGACCCAGCTCAGCGCGAACCTCTCCGCCTACAACGGCCAGACCGTCGTGCTCTGGTTCAACGTCCACCTCGACGGTTCCAGCCCCGCGGACGACACCTGGATGTACCTCGACGACGTCGCCATCACCAACAACCAGACCACCCCCACCGCACCCGCAGCCCCCACCGGGGTCACCGCGACCGCGGGCAACGCCTCCGCCACCGTGTCCTGGACCGCCCCGGCCAACGGCGGTTCCCCGATCACCTCCTACACGGTCACCCCGCACGCCGGCACCACCACCCTGGCCCCGGTCACCATCACCGGCAACCCGCCCGCCACCAGCACCAACATCACCGGGCTCAGCAACGGCACCGCCTACACCTTCACCGTCACCGCCACCAACGCCATCGGCACCTCCCCGGCGTCGACCGCTTCCCTCCCCGTCACGCCCACCGCGGGTTCCACGGCACCGGCCGCCCCCGCCGGGGTCACCGCGACCGCGGGCAACGCCTCCGCCGCCGTGTCCTGGACCGCCCCGGCCAACAACGGCTCCCCGATCACCTCCTACACGATCACCCCGCACACCGGCACCACCACCCTGGCCCCGGTCACCATCACCGGAAACCCGCCCGCGACCAGCACCAACATCACCGGGCTCAGCAACGGCACCGCCTACACCTTCACCGTCACCGCCACCAACGCGATCGGCACCTCCCCGGCGTCGACCGCGTCCGCACCGGTCACCCCGACCGGAACCACCAGCTCGGCCATCATCAACGGCGGCTTCGAATCCGGGCTCAGCTCATGGATCGCCGGCGGCGTCAGGGCACCGGTGGCCTCCACCATCGCCCACACGGGCACCGGCTCCGCGCTCCTGGGCCTGGCCTCCGGGGCCGAACCCCTCGGAGACAGCAACCTGTCCCAGACCATCACCATCCCCGCCACGGGAACCACCACCCTGTCCTTCTGGTACCAGCCCCACAGCCAGGAAGACGTCTGCTCCGGCACGGCCTGCCAATACGACTGGATGGAAGCACAAGTCCGATCTACTAGCGGCACCACCCTGGGAAGTCTTTTCAAACTCTGCAATGACAACGGCACCTGGACCCAGCTCACCGCCGACCTCACCGCCTACAAAGGCCAGACCATCACCCTCTGGTTCAACGTCCACCTCGACGGCTCCACCCCCGCCGACGACACCTGGATGTACCTCGACGACGTCACCCTCACCAACGGCTGAATCCGCCGAGGGCTGTAGGACAAACGTGAGCGCGAGAGGGACACCGTCGCATTCTGCTGGATCACTCCCTTCGCCAAAGGTGCCGGCCCCTTGACTCCGCGGGCCCGGAATTTGTCCATTCGAATGATTGAGCAGAATCCCACGTCCGGGCGAAGGCAATCCGGGAAGGACTTGACCGGCCCTGGATGTACCTCGACGACGTCACCCTCACCAACGGCTGAACCAACTCCCCGCTACTTGGACGTTGTTGACGCTACCGGCCATTCCGCTTCAGCCGCGAGGTCCATGGTGGTGAGGCGCAGCCACAGCCAGAGCCGCTTCTGCGGGTCGTCCAGATCGAGGCCGAAGTCCTTGGCCAAGCGCGAGATCCGGTACCGGACGGTGTTGTTGTGCACGTGGAGGCTGGCCGCCATCGCGGAGATACTTCCGTTCGAGGCCATGTACGCCCGCAAGGTGTCCAGATAGTCGGTCTGCTGTTCGGCGTCGTAGGCCTGGATTTTCGCGATGTCGTCGAGCTCGGCAAATCCGCTCTCGCTGATGAACGCCCCGACCTTCAGCAGATTCAGGGGGATCCTGTAGTCCTCGAACAGCCCGACGGAGGGAGAGCCCGCGGGATCAGGCTTCGTCGATTGCTGGTGGAGCAGGTACTGGAGTGTCTGCACGGCTTCCGACCGGGATCCTGGCAGCTCCTCCACGCGGGCTGCGATCCCGCCGACGGCAGCGATGATCGGATAGGAGCTGATCGTGTGGCCGTAGGCTCCGATTTCATGGACCACACGCCGGTGGATTGCCCTTGAGGTGGCGCCGTCGGAGGGCAGAAGCGCGTAGACCACCGAGTCGATGAGGGCGCTGTGGCTGGCGTTGAACTGGACGTTGCAGACAGTGGTCACCAAGTGCAGCAAGCGATGGATTTCACGCACCGACTCCAGGCTGCCTGTTTCGGGCCGGACGATGGAAAAGGCCGCGACGGCGAGCCCACCCGAGGATTCGAGCCCGAGTTGGGCCGCGGCAAAGGGAGCGTGACCAGGGTCCTCCATGAGGGTCCGGATCAGGTCGCCGTTCCGGCGTTCCCCGAAGTCGGAAGCAGAGCGGGCGTGGAGCATGTGCAATCCGGCCAGCGGTGCCATCCTGTCGAGTGCCTCAAGGGCCGCTTCCCGCTTGTCCTCGCCTGGGTCGATGATCCAGATCGAGCCAAGGAGTTCTCCACCGGCCCTCACGGCAAGGGCCAGCCTGGCCATCTCCTCATCGATTCCGGGGATGAGCACGGCCCGGCCGGACGCGTAAACGGTCTTGAAGTCCACGTCGAATGCCGGCGGTTTGATCTCCTGCAGCGAGAGCGTGGTGACGCGGCGAAGCTCGTCGATGGGCTGGCCGGGCAGGGTGGAGTAACCGAGGATCCTGCCGAGCGGATCCACGATGCTGGCCGCGCCGTTGGTGATGGAGGCGGCGGCGTTGGCGAACGCATAAAGGTCTCCGAGGCGGACGCCGGACACCGAGTCCACTGCCGCGCCCATGACTGATGCCCTGGCCAGTGCCACGAGCCGTGTCCAATCGGCTGCGTCAGGTGCGATGAGGACAGCAAGGTCGTGGCGGATCGCGGCAGAGCGCAGCTCCTCCAAGGGCGCCCCATGGGCCTTGACGATGACTCCGGCCGCGTTGCTGTTCGACGCCCGGTGGAGCAGCTGGTCGAAATCCGGCGAACCGCACTTGAGTCCGACGGCGAGGATGATCCTGCCGTCGATGCTGGCCCATTCGTCCATGGGGTCGTACATGAGTACGTCCGAGACGGGATGTCCGAGGTTGTCCGGGGTGGGATTCGCGTGCACCAAATCGGCCTGCATGAGCTGGATGCAATCGGACAGTCGCACGACGGCGGCCTGGAGATCGGGCTCTGCGCGGCGCCCTTCCTTCGTATCCATGCTTGGAAGATATCACATGCTGCAAGGAGATCTTATGGAGGAATCGACATGTAGAAGGGGAGAGATCTACATCACCATTGAGGAAGGTACCGAAAGAGAATTCCCCCAAAAAACAGAGGATCAGAAAAATGAGATTCAAGGACATCAGGGCGCTGGCCTCGGTGCAGGGACCCGCCCGGTCCGTGTCCGAGCGATTGTCCCGGCGCTGCTACAGCGTCGAGGACATGAGGAAACTGGCCGCGAAGCGCCTTCCGGGAAGCGTGTTCGATTACATCGAGGGCGGCGGCGAGGACGAGGCCTCCCTGAAGCGCAACCGCTCCTCCTTCGACGATTGGGCCTTCCTCCCGAAGTGGGGCTCGGTGGAGCATCTTGACCTCGGGTCAACCCTCCTGGGCGGCCCGGTCGCGATGCCGTTGACGCTCTCGCCCACCGGCGGCACCCGGCTCTTCCACCCCGACGGCGAGACCGCCGTCGCTCGCGCTGCCCTTGAAGCAGGGGTCCCCTACGGACTGGCACACTTGAGCACCACCACCATGGAGGACGTCAGTGCCGCCACCCCGGGCCTTCGCCGATGGTTCAATATCGAGCCGACCGCGGACAAGGGCCTCCTCCAAGGCGTTCTGGACCGGGTGTCGAATGCCGGGTACGAAGCGCTTCTGGTCAACGTCGATTGCCGGGCGATCGGCCACCGGGAACGGGACTACCGCAATGGATTCACCGCGCCGCCGTCGATCAAGCCCAAGACTGTCGTCGAAGGGGCGCTGCATCCCAGGTGGGCTTTTGGGTTCCTGGCCAACGATGCGATCGCGTTCCCGAATCTCGACGCCGAGATTCCCGAAGGCCCGCTCTCCAGCAGTCCCGACATGTGGCGGACCCTCCTGGCCGGGTCCTACGAACCGACGGACTGGGACGACATCCGTGACCTGAGGTCGCGCTGGAACGGTCACATCATCCTCAAGGGCGTCGTCAATCCGCAGGACGCCGTCCTCGCGGCCGAACTTGGTATCGACGCCATCCAGGTCAGCAACCATGGCGGCCGGCAACTGGACCACATGGCATCGCCGCTCGATGTGCTTCCGGAGATTGCCGGGAAGGTGGCTGGCCGGCTCGAAATCATCGTCGACGGCGGCATCCGCCGCGGCTCCGACGTCGTCAAGGCCATCGCCCTCGGAGCCGACGCCTGCTCCATCGGCCGCCCCTACCTGTACGGACTGGCAGCCGCAAGCCAAGCCGGAGTAGCCCACGTCCTGAAACTGTTCGCGGCCGAAATCACCCGCACCATGATGCTCCTCGGAGTCTCCACGATCCAGGAACTCCGGGAAGAAGGCCGTGACCTGATCCGGCACCGCAGCGAGGCATTCCCAGGCATCACCCCCACCCCCGAGGCCCAGATGGCCTACGCAGAAACGAGGTCCTCCCGATGAAATCCCCAACCATGAAACGCCCCAGGCTCGGTGTTACCGGCGCCGTCGCAACCGCAGCACTGTTGTTTGCCGTGACCGCTTGCTCCCCGGCAACGTCCGCCACCTCGGCAGTGTCGCCAGGCGGCGCACCCGGGCAGGACGCGAGCGTCCCCGCTCTCGACGTCAACCAGGCCGCTGCGCAGTTGCTGCCGGAATCCATTAAGGCGAGCAAGGTCCTGCGCGTGGCCATCCCCACGAACGAGCCGCCGACCCAGTTTTACCGGGAAGGCACCCAGGAGATGACGGGTGCCAACCCCGATGTCGCTCGGCTTATCGGAGAGGCGCTCGGAGTGAAGGTCGAGATCCAGGTGGCCAATTTCGATTCCATCATCCCGGGGATCGCGGCCGGGCGGTATGACATGACCGTCTCCTCGATGACCCCGACGGCGGAGCGCATGAAGGTCCTGGATTTCGTCGACTACATGCAGATGGGCAGCACCGTCGCAGTGGCGAAGGGTAATCCGCTGGGCCTCAATGAAAAGGCGCTTTGTGGCAAGAAGGTCGGAGTCCTGACCGGCTCCTACCAGCTCACAGTCGACGTCCCCGGGTTCGACAAATCGTGCACGGACGGCGGCAAGGACAAGATCCAGACCAACGAGTTCCAGGACACCCGCCAGGCCATTTCGGCCCTGACCAGCGGCCGCCTCGACGCCGTGCTTGCTGATTCGCCCATCCTGAACTTCGCCGCGACCCAGAACCCGCAGATCGAGATCGCCGCCAAATACGGCTTCGCGCCGGTCAGTGTCGGCATGCCGAAGGACTCCGGCCTGGTCAAGTCCGTCTCTGCGGCCCTCAACGCCGTGATCAAGAGTGACTCCTACGCCAAGGTCCTCGGGACGTACGGCCTCGAGTCCAGCGCCATTACCGACGCCCGCGTCAACTTCGCCCAATAAGAGGTGACCATCATGCAACAACACTCCATTTCCGACACAAGGCAAAGCGTTTCCGCGGCCCCGGGAGACTCCATCCCCGTGGTGCCGCTCCGGCACCCCGTCCGCCTGGCAATCGCCGTCGTCCTCATCCTTGTCGCCTTCAGTGCAGCGTGGGACGTGGCGGTAAACCAGCGGTACCACTGGGACGTCGTCGCCTCCTATCTCTTCGCCCCGCAGATCATCACGGGAGCCGGCCTCACGATCCTCCTCACCGTGGTTTCCATGAGCGTCGGCATTTCCCTTGGCACTGTCCTGGCGATCATGCGGCTTTCGGCCAACCCGATCGTCAACACCATCAGCCGGGCGTATATCTGGTTCTTCCGCGGAACCCCGCTGCTGGTGCAGTTGATCTTCTGGTACAACATTGCCGCCCTGTATCCCGTGATCGCCTTCGGATTGCCCTTCGGCGGCCCCTCCGTGGTCCTTGGTTCGGCCAACGTCCTCGTCTCTCCGCTCGGTGCGGCGTTGCTCGGATTGTCCCTGAATGAGGCCGCCTACATGGCCGAGATCATCCGGGGCGGCATCGGATCCGTGGACAAAGGCCAGTACGACGCCGCCCGCGCACTCGGCATGAACGGCAGCAAGCTCATGAGCCGCGTCATCCTCCCGCAAGCGATGCGCGTGGTCCTCCCACCCACCGGCAACCAGGTCATTTCGATGCTCAAAGGCACCGCCTTGGTCAGCGTCCTGGCCATCTCCGACCTGCTGTATTCCGCGCAGATCATCTACGCCAACAACTACCAGACCATCCCGCTGCTCATCGTCGCGAGCCTCTGGTACCTGCTCATGACGACAATCCTGAGCTTCTTCCAAAGCAAACTCGAACGACGGTACGGCCGCGGCTTCGACGCCGCACCGCGACGGACGCGCCGGCTCAAGACAAGGACAGCACGATGACAACCGCGATGGTGGAAGCCCAAGGAGTCCGCAAAAGCTTCGGTTCGACGGAAATCCTCAAGGGCATTGACCTGAAGGTCGAACGGGGCTCCGTCACCTGCCTCATCGGCCCGTCGGGCTCCGGAAAGACAACTTTCCTTCGATGCATCAACCATCTGGAGAAGGTCGACGCCGGACGCCTGTACGTCGACGAGCACCTGGTCGGCTACTCCGAACGGAACGGACGCCTCTACGAAATGAAGGAACGGCAGACCGCCCGTTCCCGGCTGACCGCAGGGATGGTCTTCCAACGCTTCAACCTCTTCCCACACATGACAGTCCTGGAGAACGTCGTGGAAGCGCCGATACACGTCCTGGGACGCTCCCGAAGCGAAGTGGTCGTGGAAGCCCAGGCCTTGCTGGACCGGGTAGGGCTCGGCAACCGGGGGCATTCCTATCCCCAGGAGCTCTCCGGCGGGCAGCAACAACGGATCGCGATCGCCCGCGCACTGGCCATGAAGCCCAAGCTCATGCTTTTCGACGAACCGACCTCGGCGCTGGACCCGGAGCTTGTGGGCGAAGTGCTCGATGTCATGAAGTCCCTGGCCGAAGCCGGGATGACCATGGTGGTGGTCACGCACGAACTGGGCTTCGCGCGCCAAGTCAGCGACCAAGTGGTCTTCATGGACCAAGGGGTAGTTGTTGAAAGCGGCAGGCCTGAGGACGTCCTGGGCAACCCGCAGCACGAACGCACCCAGGCCTTCCTGTCCAAAGTCCTCTAAGACATCTGCCACCCCGGCCGGCCAACGCCCGGCACCGGAAAGGAACCAATCCAATGTCCCGTAAGCAAATAACCACCGAGCTCGCACCCGGCCCGGCCGGTCCCTACTCCCAAGCGATCGCCGCCAACGGCTTCCTCTACACCGCTGGCCAGACCCCACACGACCCTGTTAGCGGTGACACCGTGGGAACCACCATTGAAGAGCAGACGCTCCAGGCCATGAAGAACCTGGGAGCCGTCTTGGCCGCGCACGGACTGGACTTCTCCCACGTCGTCAAAGCAACGGTGCACTTGCACCATCCGGGCCGCGACTTTGCCGGATTCAATGCCGTTTACGAAAAGTTCGTCGAAATCCCCTACCCGGCCCGGACAACGGTGGGTTCATTCCTGGGTGACTTCCTCGTCGAGATCGACGTGGTCGCCGTCGTGCCCTAGGGCCCAACGCTAATGGTGGGAGCGGCGGCCGCGAATGTTCGCGGCCGCCGCTTCCTGCTGCGCGCTTAGCTGTTCCTCGTGGCGGCGAACATGCGTCGGAGCGTGAAGAAGCAGCCCAAGGCGCCGAAGAGCAGAGCCATGAAGAAGTCGCCCATGTACCCCTTCACGAAATTCGGGTTGTTCGCCAGGTTGTAGTTCATCAGGTCCCAAGGCTCGGAGCTGGTGATCAAAGAAAGCGGCTGGCTGGTGATGTATTTGGCGGCATCGAGCCAGATTCCGGCTACGAAAGACAAAATCGCGGTAGCAGCCGTGATGCCCGCTATCACCCACACGCCTTTTCGGCTGAGGCCGCCGGCTCCCATGACATAGAAACGGGCCGCCATCGCGGCGGCGGCGAAGGTGACCAGTGAGGACATCCAGCCAAAATTCCAAATGACGAGCCACAGGACGACGCCGATCGGGAGGGCCGGGAGGGCGAAAAGTGCACCCCGGCCCACGTTTTCGGCGGTTCGAATCGGGCGGGCGGGCGGCCATGCTGGTGCCTGGGCTTGGTTGGCTTCGGGATGCCAAGAGGGAACCTGCGGGCCGGAGGCACCCGGGGCGCCCATTCCGAACTCAGGCTGTGGACGCTGCGATGCGCCGTTTTCGGAACTGCCGGGCTTCGTGTTTTCCGGCAGGTTGGTATTTTCGGTCAAGTTTCCCCCAATGTGGACCGCGGCGATCGTATGGGTCATCCTTGCACGCGACAGAGGAAATTCGCCAGCAATTGCATCGAATAAATGCGGCCGCGATTCGCGGCTGTATTGGAGGGTTCGGGTGCCGTCGTTCTAGCGGGCTTCGAGGATTTTCTTGAGGTTCTCCAGGTCCTTGCGCATTGCCGCGCGCATCATTGGGGCCATGACGATGCCTGCAAGCGCAGAGAACCCGGAGGGTTCACCTGTGTTGCGGAGGGTCATGCGGGTGCCACCATCCTCATCGGACCAGGTGTAGGTGGTCCGCATCGGGAAAGGACCTTGGCTTGTGCGCATCGTGAGCTGCTGGCCGGGGACAAGCTCGGTGAATTCGTAGACATAGTCCAGATTTCGGCCCAGGAATCGTGCGGTGAAGGCAACCCGGGATCCGACCGCGAGCGGCTTCGGCGTCTGCCACTGTGCAGATCGTATGTTCACGTACCAGACCGGCGCGTTGTCCGGGTCGGAAGCATAACTTGCCACGATCTCACGGGGCCGCTGGATCAGTATTTCGGTCTGGACGTTCACCATGTCCCCAACTATCGCAGAACGCATCTACCGGGCGGAAATCCCATATCTGAGGAGCTCAGGGCAAGTTTTCGGAAAGCTTGGGAGCGTTCCCGGCCTCTCCACCGTGGGGTTCAATCTCCACGTAGTAGATCTTCCCGGCGCCGGGGGCGTGGAGGCGGTGCGGTGAGTGACGAATCGGCCGGTAGTCGTGTCCGAAGGGGTCGCGCACAGTTACCTGTTCAAGGTGATCGAGCCGTGCGAGGAAGGCATCGACGTCCCTGAGCGTCGCGGGGCGGGTCTCCTCTCCCTCCACTTCCACGAGCCAAGGCGAAATGGTGGCGCTGCCGGGGACCTCCAGGGTGAGGGTTTCGAAAATTCCGCCCAGAAGGGCATCCAGCGTTGTGGGGTAGAGGCGCAGCAGCCGATGCGCTTGCGGTTCCCGGCGGCGGTCAGTGATCCAGGTTTGGCGGAGCCACGTGAATTCGACCCGGCCGAACGAGGAGCCCAGGTTCAGCTTCCGGCCCTCTTCCAACGTCAAGTGGAAGTTGTTGCCTGCCCGGTCCAGGATGCTGGCCGCCTCCTCAACGTACTCAAGATCCTTGAGCATGGCGGCTTTGGACGGATAGTAGGTGAAATCACCGAGCTCATCGACCACGACGTAGTCTGCCGGATCCGCGCCGGCAAGCTCGGCGTCGTCTGCGGTTCCATTGCTGGGGTCGGTGTGTTTCACGGTGAATCAGCTCCTACGGAGGGTCAGTCCGAAGCCCGGATAGGCGTTGCGTCCTGCCTTCATCAGACCACCAAACGGAGCGGCCGGCGTCGGTCCTTAATGGTTTCCTTACGCCGGCAGTGTGAAGATTTCGCCTGCCGGTGATTACACGGGGAAGGACAGCGCGGGCGGATATTCGCCGAGCGCTGTCACAGTCGCCGCGGCAGACGAGAGTGCTGACTGCGCCAGGCCCATCATCGCCGGACCAAAACTGACGCGGGCCACGCCGAGCTCGGCAAGGCGGGACAGGGGAACGCTGCGTGGATTGCATATGACAGAGAGCGGGCCGTCAATGTCGTTGAGCGCGCGCGCTACCTGAGCCTCCGTCGCCAGCCTCCGGACAAACACCAGGTCGGCGCCGGCCAGGAGGTAGGCGTTTGCGCGTTCGATTGCGCCGTCCCAGTTTTCCGGCTCGACGACGAGAGCATCCACCCGGGCCGCGATGACGGCCGGCACTTGGCTTTCTTCCACTCCGCGACGTGCGGCGGAGATTCGATCTGATGCCTCGGCCAGCGAATAGAGCGTGTCGTCCGCGTCTAGTGTGTCCTCGATGTTGAGGCCCGCTGCCTGCGTCTCCTCAAGGAGTCGCCGGACGTTTTTCGCCACCCCGTCCGCCGTCGGAGCGTATCCCTTTTCAAAATCGATCGACACCGGAAGGTCCACCGAGGTGCTGATGATGCGGGCCCAGCGGATCACGGTTTCGAGGTCCAGGTTTTCGCCGTCGCGGACGCCGTGCATTTCGGAAATCGCATGGCTTGCCGTGGCCAAAGCCCGCACACCCTCGGCTGAAGCGACGGTGCGGGCGCTGACAGAATCCCACACGTTGCTCAGGACCAACGGTTTGCCGGGAACGTGAAGCGAGCGGAAGAGCTCAGCCTTCTGGGACTGGGACTGCTGAGGGTTGGGCATTCCTTCATTCTGGCACCCGTTCTGTCCAGCTGTTGTAACAGACGTCCGCAGCACGCTGCGAATTACGCAACAATGGCATGTTGTTATTAGAGTAAGGATTGCCTTGCCTATCACGCTGCCGTTCGGCCCCGACTCGTCGGGCTGCCCAGCGTGAAGGGCGCGGCTACCCCAACCATTCCGGTCCCAGCCTGAAACCGAAAGGCCCCCATGAAATTCGGCATCAAATCCGCTACGGTCCTTGCCGCCGCCACGGCCACGCTGCTGGCCCTTTCGGCGTGCAGCGGCGCACCAAGCGGTACCGCAAGCGGTAGTTCCGCGGCATCCGGCGACGGCATCGTCGTATACAACGCGCAGCATGAGAACCTCACCGGCGCATGGGTGGCCGCCTTCACCAAGGAGACGGGAATCAAGGTTACGCTCCGCAATGGTGACGACCTTGAAATGAGCAACCAGCTCAGCGAGGAAGGCAAGAACTCCCCGGCGGACGTTTTCCTCACTGAAAACTCCCCGGCGATGGTCCGCATCGCGAGTGCCGGCTTGCTTGCCCCGGTGGACCAGGCGACCCTCAGCCAAGTCCCCGCGCAGTACCGGCCCTCCACCGGCGACTGGACGGGCATTGCGGCCCGCTCCACCGTGCTGGCCTACAACAAGACCAAGCTCAGCGAGGACCAGCTCCCCAAGTCCTTGATGGACCTCGCGGATCCGTCATGGAAGGGCCGCATCGGCGCGTCCACAGGCGGAGCCGATTTCCAAGCCATCGTCAGCGCGATGCTTGCGCTCAAGGGGGAAGACGCTACCCAGAAATGGCTGGAGGCGGCCAAGTCCAACTTCAAGTCCTACAAGGACGACACCCCGGTGCTCGCGGCTGTGAACGCAGGCGAGGTCGATGCAGGAGTTTTGTACCACTACTACTCCTTCGTGGACCAGGCCCAGACCGGGGAAAACAGCAAGAACGTTGCTCTTCACTACTTCAAGAACCAGGACCCTGGTGCGTTCGTCAGCGTTTCGGGCGGCGCTGTTCTGGCGTCCAGCAAGAAGCAGGCCCAAGCGCAGGAGTTCCTGAAGTTCATCACGGGCAAAGCAGGTCAGCAGGTCCTCCAGAACGGTGACTCTTTCGAGTACACCGTTGGTTCCGACGTACCGGCCAATTCCAAGCTCGTGCCCCTCAAGGATCTCCAGGCACCTTCGGTGGACCCCGCCAAGCTCAACAGCGAGAAGGTCACCGAGCTGATGACCAAGGTCGGGCTGCTCTAACGGGTCAGCCGACCTTGAAGCCCCCGTTGCTGTAAAGAATCTGGCCATTCATCCACGAGCCCTGCTCGGAAAACAGGAATCTGACGAGGTCCGCGGTGTCCTCGGCCGTGCCGAGCCGGCCGGCCGGGGTCGCCCCAATGCCCCGGCTGCGTGTCGTGTCGTCCATCCATCCAGTGTCGATCGGGCCCGGGTTCACCACGTTCGCACGCACACCCAGATCTGCCAGCTCAACGGCGGCTGCGGTGACGATGCGGTCCAGGGCTCCCTTGCTCGCTCCGTATGGCAGATTGTGAACGGTGTGATCGCTCGTCAAAGCGACAATCCGGCCGCCGACGTCGCCCGGAACAACGGGCCCCCGAAGTTGCTCCGCGAACGACTTGATGAGGAGCCACGTCGCGCGGGCGTTGACGGCGAAGTGGCGGTCCCAGCTCTCGAGGCCGGTCGTCAGGATCGAACTGTCCACGGATTCACAGTGCGACATGACCAAAGCCGTGATCGGGCCGAGAGTTCCTGCGGCCCTGATGAGCTCAGCCGGCACCGCTGGATCGCTCAAGTCGCCCGGAACGAGCTCGACGGCGACTCCCAACGCGCGGCATTCGCTGGCGATGGACTCAGGATCGTCGGCGTTGCGCTCCAGTCCGACCCGATCGTCGTACGGTCGCCAATAGTTGAGGGCGAGGTCCCAGCCGTCGCGCGCCAAACCGACCGCGAGGCTCGCCCCGATTGAGCGCCGTCGGCCGACCCCCGTGACAACTACGACTTTCGAGTGGCTCTGCATAGTCATGGTTCGATTCTAGGAAGATTCCAATCAGTCAACGCGGATCCTTGCGCCCCCGAACCCCGCCACGTAGCTTTGAGGAAGCGGACGTATGCGTCCGGGGGCATCGGGTTTGAAGCCGATGGCCAGTCAGATTCAGAGAAGGAACATGGCCGTGGCAACAGGTATTGTCAAGTGGTTCAACGCCGAGAAGGGTTTCGGCTTCATTGCCCCCGACGACGGTTCGGCGGACGTTTTTGCCCACTACTCAGCAATCGCCTCGAGTGGGTACCGATCACTGGACGAGAATCAGCGGGTCCAGTTCGACGTCGTCCAGGGCCCGAAAGGCCCCCAGGCGGAGAACATCCATCCCCTGTGACAGTAGGGCACTTTTCCTAAGGCAGTTCTGCAAGCAGCCGGCCCCACGTGGGTGCCAATAACGGCGCCCCGGCAAGCTTGAGGCAGTGCCATAGCGTCACCGCTACGGAATCCAGCACCGGCACTCCGGTGGTTTCCTCCACTTCCGCGGTGATGTTGGCGCCGTAAAGGTTCGTGCACAAATAAATGAGCGCGTCCGGGTTCGAGGCGGCAAGTTCCAAGGACCCCGGCAGCATTTCCGCGTCCGTGACCCGGGCGAAGGACTCGTTGTCGCTGAGGTCCAGGTGGCGGTGGTCCACCGTCTCGATTCCCTCGCGCGCAAATGACTCGATGACGGCTTGGTTCACGTCCCCTGTATAGGGCGTGAACATGCCGATCCTCGCCGTGCCGGACGCCTTGAAGGCTTCCAGGTAGGCCAAAGTGGAGGTCGTGGCCGGGATCCCGGTGGCCTCCGTGATTTCCCGGACCAGGGCTTCGTCGTGGGCGGCACCGAGCCAGGAACCGGAGGTTCCGTTCCACGCGATGACGTCGACGTCCGCCGTCGCAAGCAACGCGGCGGCCTCCCTCATGACCGACGGATCAAACTGTTTGTCCGAGGAATCGTCCAGCGCAATCCGGGTAACCGGAATCCGCGTGAAGTGGATGGTGACGTCCTGGCGGTCACCCAGGATCGGATAGCTCTGCGGCTCCAGGCAGGTGTTGGACGATGGCACGATCATGCCGATGCGGGTGGGGCGGTGTGCGGAAGGCATGGTTCTCCTAGGCGGAAACGGTGACGGGGACAGAGGGCGATTTTCGAGCGGGCCCCGCATCGCGGTGGGCTGCGAAGCCGTTGCGGGCAACGAAACGCCCCACGGGGCCGGGATCGTGGAAACCGCCGTCGTCGATTACCACGCGTCCGGCGGAGACGACGACGGCGGGCCAGCCGCTCAGCGTCTTGCCTTCGAAAGGCGAGAAGTCCGTTCCCATGTGGAGCGCGCCGCCGTCGACCTCGCGTTCTTCGGCGGGATCGAAGATGACCAGATCGGCGTCGAACCCTGCCGCGATGGTGCCCTTGCCTGGCACGGCGTTGATCCGCGCGGGGCCGGCCGAGAAGACCTCGACGAAGTCCTCCACCGTGCTGTTGGGTGCCATCGCGGTGAAGGTGACAGGCATTCTGGTTTCGACGCCGGGCAGCCCGTGCGGCATGAAGCGGATATCGTCGGTGCGCTCGCGCTTTTGTGAGAGGTCGTAGCAGGAGTGGTCCGAGGACACGGTGTGGATGGCTCCGGCTTCGAGGCGTTCCTTCAGCGCGGCTACGGTTTCGGCACTGCGCATCGGCGGGCAGCACGCGTACCATTCGGGGAATGTTGAGCCATAGACGGTGTCATCCAGCGTCAGGTAGTGCGGGCAGGTCTCGGAGTAGGCTTCCTGGCCGCGACCGCGGGCCTCGGTGACCAGATCCACCGCCCCGGGCGTCGACTGGTGCACAAAGTAGACGGGCGCACCGGTGTACTCGGCCATGGCGAGGGTCTCTTTGACGGAGATTTCCTCGGCGAGCTCGGGCCGCGTGGAATGCAGGTGCCCGATGCCGATCCGGCCATCCGCGGCGTGCTGTTCGGTGCAGTCGGCGATGATGGGATCGTGCTCCGCGTGGATGTAGGTCAGTCCGTCCAGGCGCACCATTTCGCGCATGACCTTCAGGATGGTGTCGCCGTCGGCCATGGTGGAGCCGCGGTTGGTGGTGTACATCTTCACCGAACGGACGCCCTCGGCCGCGAGCTGCTCCAGCTGCCAAGGCACGGTCTCGTCCCAACTGACCACCGAACCGTGCAGCGCGACGTCGCAGCGGGACTCGGCGGCCAAGCGCTTCTTGTTCAGGACGGCGTCCAGCGGGGATTCCTGGGCGTCACGCGGAATACCGAAATCGATGATGGTGGTAGTGCCGCCCCACAGTGCCGCCGTCGAGGTGGTCCGGTAGTCATCCAAGGTGCGGAGGCGTCCGGTCACTTGGGCCACGTGGCAATGGCCGTCCACGCCGCCGGGGATCACGAGCTTGCCGGACGCGTCGATGGTGCGTGAGGCGGCGGGGACCGGCTCCGCGGCGTCGATGAGCTGGGTGATGCGGCCGGCGTCGACGACTATGTGGGCGCCCTGGCGGCCGAAGCTGTTGACCACGGTGCCGTGGGCGATGACGAGATCGGGGATGGTCACGGTGATCCTACTTTCCGGCGGGGGCGCCGACGGTGCCGGTAACTGAGGCGCGAGCGGCGGACTGGATGACGGTCAGGGCGGCGTCGAGGTTTTCGGACAGTCCCTGGCGATGCTTGACGGGCGGCGGCGCAAAAGCGCCTTGGCGGTGGAAGCCGGATTGCAGGGCCACGACCGCTTCGGTCATGCGGATCCCGGCGGAGATTCCGTCCACCACGGGCACGGGGATCTGTCCTTCGAGCTCGCGCGCGAGTCCGGCAAGCGGCGCACCTGCCAGGATGACGACGTCGGCGCCGTCCTCCGCGACCGCCTGCCGGCTCAGTGCCAGGAGGGTTTCCTTGAAATCCTGCTGCACGGTGCCGATGCCGTTGAGGCTCTGGTTGATGGAACGGATCGAGGCGAGACGGCTGCCAAGTCCGAAATGCTCCACGCAATCCCTGTACCAAGCGGTGATGCGGTCCGAAATGGCGATGATGGAGAAGCGTTGGCCCTGCAGGGCCGCGGCGCAGAGTGCGGCTTCCGTGATGCCGATGACCGGCACGTCGGTGAGTTCCTTGAGCGCTGGCATCCCGGGGTCCCCGAATGCTGCAACCACGACGCCGTCGATGCGGTCCGCTTCGGGATCGGCGCCTTCGTCGGGAGAGAAAGAGTGCTCGGCGATGATTTCGGCGACGGCTCCGGCTGCGATGAGGGCCTCGAAACGGGTCTCGATGTACTCGACGCCATGTCCGGCGGTCCTGACGATCAGCTCGGTGTCAGTTCCCGCCGAGCGGCGGGCTTCGGCGTCGATCAGCGCGGTGACATCCGCGCTGATGTTGGGATTGATAACTAGCAATTTCATGGTCGTTTGCCTTGCAATTTGAGTTCCGTGGCGGGCTCGTTCCGGGGGAACTGCTCGCGGTACTTTCCAATGTGCGACGCCGATTGGGTTGCGGCGCGCTCGGGATCGCCGCTGGCGATGGCGGCATAGAGTTCGCGGTGCTCCTGGATGAGTTCCGGCAGGTCGTCCACGTGCCGGAAAAGCCAGTGCATGCGCCCTTGGAGCGGTTCCAACGCGGTGCGGAGAAAATCGTTGTTGGCGATGGCCGTGATCGCATCGTGGAATTCGCTGTTGGCGCGGTGCGCCTCGAGGATGGAGCCTTTCGCCAGGAAGCGATCGGCCTCATCGAGGAGCCCTGCCAGGTGTGTGAGGTCCGTGTCCGTGGCGCGGGCCGCTGCCAGGCGGCAGGCGAGGACTTCGAGTGACTGGCGGACGTCGAAAAGGTCCTCTACGTCCTTGGGGCTCAGCCCCGCCACTTCGGCACCGCGGGCGGCGCGGTCCTGGATGAGGCCTTCCTGGCGCAGCATGCGGAGGGCTTCGCGGATAGGGAGCCGCGACACGTTGAATTCGGCGGCGAGATCCCGCTCCACCAGCCGGGTGCCGGGCGCGTAATGACCCTCGAAGATTCGCGAACGGATGGTGTCCCGCACGGCTTCCCGGAGGGGGCGGTCCGTGGCGGGGGTTTCATCTGCAATCAGCATCTTTGCTCCATTCGTGTTCTCTTGAGTCATTGCGCCCGGCTGCCCCGGCTGCGTCTGGCCTAGCGGTGGTTCAGGACCGTCCGGCCAGTCCGGTCAGGCGAGTTAGACCGGAAGTCGTTTGCCGTAGTCCAGCGTCAGCACGGAGACGCCCATGATGATCGCGGAACCGACAAAGTACAGGAGCGCCCAGGTGTAGGAACCCGTGGCCCCGACAATCAGGCCTACCACAATCGGGGTGACGAAGCCTGAGATGTTGCCGCTGAAGTTCATGGCGCCACCCAGGACACCCGAGTTGGTTCGGCCGCCCAGGATGGCGGGAATGCTCCAGAACAGGCCGACCCAGCGGAGGAAGAACATGACCACGGACAGCAGGACAACCGCCGTCGTCGGGTCGGCCACGATGGTGACGCCTACCAGGCCGCCAACCACCACGACGCTGGAGATGCCCAGCAGGGTGCGCATTACCTTGTTTGCCGAGGCTCCGGCCGCACGCCATTTGTCGGCGATGGTGCCGCCAAGGATTTCACCGACGAAGCCTGCGCCGAAGATCACGAAGGTGGACCAGCCAATGGCGTTCAGGTTGAAGCCCTTGGCCTGGGCCAGGTAGAGCGGGCCCCAGGTCAGCAGGCCGTAGAACACGCCGTTGAATCCGAGCCAGCCGAAGCACATGGCCCAGAAGGAGCGGAACTTCAGGTAGGGGAGGAGCGCGCGTTTGCCCTTGACACCGTCCCTCTTGGCTTCCGCGTCTTCTTCGGCGTGGGAGGCCTCGATGTAGGCGGCCTCGGCGTCGTTGACGCCCTTGTGGTTGCGGGGATTGTCGCGGACGTACCACCAGACAGCCAAGCCCATGAGGACCGTCGCGGCGCCGGCGATGATGAACGAGTAGCGCCAGCTGCCCGTTGAAGCGATGAGCCAGGTGATGAGGATGCCGCCCAGGCCGGCGCCGAGCGGGGCGCCTGCGTCGAGGATCGTGGCGCCGCGGCCGCGCTCCTTCTTGTGCATCCAGATGGCGTTGAGTTTGCCGCCGGCCGGCATGACTCCAGCCTCGGCGACGCCGATACCCAGGCGGGCGATGAACATGCTGAGAAAGCCGCCGGCCAGGCCGGATGCCGCCGTTGCGGCACCCCAGCCGATGCACGACGCCGTGACGACCTTGCGGGGCCCGAACTTGTCGATGAGCAAGCCGACCGGGATCTGCATGAGGGCATAGGTCCAGAAGAACGCCGAAAGGAGGAGTCCGACGAGTTCCGGTGCGAGGTTGAATTCCTTTTGGATGATGGGCAACGCCACAGAGATGGAGCCACGGTCGATGTAGTTGACGGCTACCAGGATCAGCAGCAGGACGAAGAGCCTCCAGCGGACACTCGTGCGTCGCTGCACGCCGTCCTTTCCTTCTGCTTTTCCTTCGACGTTGTGCGCTTCTGTTTCGGTGTTTTGGAGAGACACAGTTTCTCCTTCGGGGGAGTTTGAGGAGCGGGGAAGTCTTGAATTGTTGAGCTGGGTGCGGGTTGCCTCGGCAGCTGGACTCACGCCGGCGGCAACTGTAGCGGCCGGTCCTCTTTCTGGGAGGAGGGACGCTGCCGGTCCGCTGAGTTCGATTTGGGATCCCGCCTTGGGATCCCAAAATCAAAAGTAGATGTGACCCGGCGCACTGTCAAGAGTTTTGGTATACAAAGCGAAGAAACAGAATGTGACCGAGTGCTGGCCGGGCTTGGTCCCGGGCGGCGGCGTGCGCGAAGGTGCCTCGGATGGGATACCGACGCGCAAATGGCTACGCGACGCGGAAAATACCCTGCGACGCTGGAATACCGGTGTCGATCGGCATTTTCCGGGTCACGAGGCGTTTAGGGTGTCGAAATCTCGGCGCGGGGCTGCTCAGGGTCGGCTGCCTCTCCGGGTGTGCGCCAGGATTTCCGCCAGCTCGGCAAGCCGATGTGCGCGTGCCGATTCCGCCGGCGTGAACGGTTCGTCCGGTCGGGAGAACAGGAGCGGCCCGTGCCATGCGGTCGGAATCTTGAGGAGCGTCGTGGAGGGCCCGACGGCGGCGCGCGCCCTGGCGGCCGATCCTTCAGGGTCCGGGGTGACGATTTTCGCCGAGAGGAGTTCCGCAACCGCCAGCGGCAGTTCGTGCGGGTTGCCGGCGATCCGGGCAGCCAGGCTCAGGGCCTTTGTCTGGCCGTCCGCCATGGCGAGTGCAGTGGTAGGCCACACATGCGAATCCCGGCCGCCGCCGTCGTCGAGCGCTGCCAGTAGCTCTTGCTCGCCGAGGTGGCCGGGGGCAGACAGCACGAATTCGTCCATGACGGTCCCATTCATGGGGTGCACATGGATGCTGAGGATGTTGATGTTCGTCCGGGCCAGCGAGTGGGTGATGCGTTGGAGGGAACCTGGCTGGTCGCGGAGCACAGTCCTCGCCCGCCAAAGCGCCGGTGCCGAATGGAGCTTCCTGCGATGGCGGAGGGCAGGCGCGTGGATCCAGCGCCGCAGGATCCTGGCCGCGGAGGGCTCGGCAACCCAAATGACCAGGACCGTTGCGGTCACGGTCAGGAGGAGCACCTTGGCCAGGTAAGGCAGTTGCGTTTCAACCACAATGGCGTGGACAAGAAGTTCGATGGGAAGCATCACCGCGATTTGGGCCACGGTGACCCTGGCCTTCGGAGCCTCGGGCATCTGGCCGCACACTTCGCAGGAGAGCTCAGCGGTAACGGAAGTCCTCTTGTTCGGCTTCATGGCACCATCGTGCCCGAACCCTGTTTCAGGCGGATTGCGCCTGCGTCACGATCTTGGGCAGCCCTGAGCGGGACCAGTTCGGCGCCGACCGGATGCGCCGAACTGGCCCTAGGGCCCGAACTTAGCGGGCGCTCTCGTCGCTTTTGTTGGCGGCGTTGAGCTCCGTCAGGAGGTCGCGGATTTCAACAAGCAGGGCGGTGTCGGCCGGAAGCGGTTCGTCCTCGGGCTCTTCGATGGAGGCGCGGCGCTTGGTCAGTTCGTTGATCTTGTTCATGGGCGCCACGAAGATGAAGTACACCACGGCGGCCGTGATCAGGAAGGTGACGAACGCGGTGATGACGGCGCCGAAGTTGACGAAGGTCTTCGCGTTGTCAGGCCAAATGGAGAAGCCCAGTCCCTGCGCGTTGACTCCGCCGGCGGCTGCGATAACCGGGTTGATGATGTTGGTGGTGAACGCTGCGACCAGGGCGGTGAAGGCGGTGCCGATGACGACGGCGATGGACAACTCGATAATGTTGCCGCGAAGAACGAAGTCCTTGAAACCTTTGAGCATGGAATGACCTCCGGTGAATGGGTACGGGTGAGGTGGCCGGAATGAGCCCCCGGCCTGGCTGGTGACAACCGAAACGAGACTATCAATCGAAGCCGTTCAGGGGTCACACCCACGGCAATATTTATGTCATTCAACGGAAGGCGATCGGGCTTCCTGGGGCCGTCCGGCGTAAGCTCGGACCGGATGCCGGTGCCGCCGTCGTGGGCCCACGCCGCCAGGGTTCCCTGGCCGAGCTTGCGAGGCGAGGGTGGCGGTGGGGATTAGTTGAGCCCTACAGCGCTCAAGAGAAACAAAACAGAGGCAGGCAATCCAGTGAACGCCCTGGCGGAGATGTTCAGGATCGGTCCCGGCAACAAGGACCATCACCCGGCTGTACGCTGCGCTGTGGGCGTCTTCCTGCCATTGATCACCCTCGTGCTGTTCGGGCGGCTGGACCTTGTTGTTTTCGCCAGCTTTGCGGCGTTCACGAATATCTATGGCCGCAACGAGCCCCATAGCCACCGTTTTCGAAGCCAGCTCCGGGCCGGCTCGCTCCTGCTCGGCATCATCCTGCTCGCCACCCTCACCGCCAGGATTGGACAGGGCTCGGACGCCTACGTGTGGATCCTCACGCTCGGCACCACGTTGGTTGCAGCCTTTTGCTCCGTGGTGACTGCCCTGTGGCGGCTTCGCCCAGCAGGTTCCCTCTTCCACATTTTCGCTTTTGCCGCGATCGCCTCCGTGCCCCAGCAGCCGCCGCTTTGGGAGGGGATGCTTGCCGCCGTTGTGACCGCTGGGTTGGCTTTGCTGATCGGGATGTCGGCGCGCCTGGTCCCGAGCCATCGGACACCCTGGAAGCGGCCACTTGCGGAAAGGCTGTTGCCGCAGGAAATCCGGGCTGCGTGGCTGGAGGGGTTGGGCTACTTCGTTGCTGCCGGTCTGGCCGGAACGCTTGCTACCTTGGCCGGGCAATGGCTCGGGTTCGGACACGGCTATTGGGCCATGGTGGCGGCAGTGGTTCCGTTGGTAGGGCGCAGTACCCGGCATCGGGTGCAACGGGGAATCCAGAGGATCGTGGGAACCCTGCTGGGATTGCTGGTGTTGGCCGGAATTCTTTGGCTCGGCCCGGCGCCATGGCAGATGGTGTTGGTGATTGCCGCATGCCAGTTCGGGGCCGAACTCTTCATCGCGCGCCAATATCTTGTGGCACAGATATTCGTCACGCCGCTGGCGCTCATTTCCACTTTGCTGGTTGCCAACGTACCGCCAGGGGTCTTGCTACGGGACCGCATCGTCGAGACGGTGATCGGGGCCGTCGTCGGCCTCGTGGTGGTCTTGGCGCCCGGGGCATGGTCGCGGTTCCGGGAACTCCTTTCCCGTTAGGCATTTCTCAATCGCCAGCGGTGTGGGACCTTATGTAAAGGGACTTATTATTTCCACATGCCCCAATCAGCATATTCATCGGGAGAACGTGCCATGCTTCCTGCAGATTCCACCTGGACCACCATCGACCGGATCCAGAACCTGATCCTGGAGAGCGCCGACTTCGAGGACTTCCTCAACGAACTGGCGCGGTTTTCTGCCCACCAGATGGCGGGCGACGGCGATGACGCGCTCTGCGGGATCACGCTCTTGCGCGAGCGGAAGGCACTCACGATTGGTTGGAGCAGTGATGAAGCCCGTGAAGTAGACGAGATCCAGTACTCCTTGGCCCAGGGGCCATGCTTGACGGCAGCCGAAGAGGAACGCGAAGTCCACGTGCCGGACCTCCTCGAGGAGAACCGATGGGGTCCTGACTATGCGAACGCCGTTGCGTCGCACGGACTGAGGTCTGTGTTGTCGTTGCCTTTCGACCTGGAGGGAGAGGCCAAAGCGGCGCTCAACCTGTACTCCGAGGCCCCGCACAAGTTCGACGAAAGGGCCGCAGATCGGGCCCGCGGGTACACCCGTGAGGTATCGCAGGCCCTGCGTCTTGCGATCAGGTTCGCCCTGCATGCGGATAGTGCAAAGAATCTCCGGGCAGCAATGGAGTCCCGCACGGTCATCGATATCGCTGTTGGAATTGTCATGGCACAGAGCCGCTGCAGCCAGGAGGACGCCGTCCGGATCCTGACGGAGGCCTCAAGCAACCGCAACGTGAAACTCCGCGATATCGCCAAGTCCTTGGTGGATTCCGTTGACGCCGCGGGCACCCTGACCCACTTCGAAGAACCGGCCCAGGAGCCGGGACGCACCCGGGCAGGGTGAGTCCGGCCCGCAGTTGGTCACCTCGCGGGGTGTACAACGGCGGTGCCAGAGGATAACCTTCTCAAGGTTGAGCCGTCGGCCATAGACACCCTTATTTGGAGTACCTATGGACCGTAGATTGCACGCCCTCGTAAAATTCGATGTTTCCACCGACGCCGTCGAAATCGACGTTCGGGGGAGCCTGAATCAAGATTCGAGGCCAGCACTCGTACACATCGTTCGCCGGATCCGGCGAATGGGCATCACCTCCCACATCAGAGTGGGCTTTTCCCACGCCGCGATTGTCGAATCGCAGGCCTTGGCGGGGCTCCGCAATGATCTCAATGCGATCGACGGCGGTACCACGGAAGTCGGCCTCGCCACCGGATCCGGAGTTTCACTCGAATTCACGGACAAGCCTGCCGGTTTCCCGCTCGGGGCCGCAACGGGAGTGAAATCGATCGAGATCACCGGCGAGTTCGCCGCCTCGATCGATGCGGCAGGACTCCAGCCGCTCGACAAGTGCTCCGATGAAGAACTTCTTGCCGCGAGCGATTTCGCCTTTGGCCTCCTGGACCAGCCCAACACGCCTGTCTCTCCGGTAGTGCTGGCGCATTACGACGCGATCGGCCTGGAGATCTCGCGGCGGGAAACCCGGGACGGCTCAGCGGATGCGCCTGAGCCGGTCTAAGCTAGGTCACCATTCAATGGAAAACGTGGAAGTGGTGAAGGCGCAGTGGCAAACTCGGCATCGGGCGATTCAGTGGTGGACCGCATCGTCCGGATCATCGAGGCGTTCCCCGAAGGCTCCACGTCCCTACGGCTTTCCGACGTAGCGGACACCGCCGGCCTGCCCCTCACAAGCGCCCATCGATTGGTCCGGCAGCTCGCCGATCATGGACTCCTGGAGCTCGGGGCAGGCGGTAGTGTCCGCTTGGGCCTGCGGTTGTGGGAACTCGTGAACCGGAATTCGCCAACCCTGGCCCTCCGGCAAGCGGCCCTGCCGTTCATGGAGGATATCCAGCAGGTGCTGAACCAGAACGTGAACCTTGCCGTGCTCGATGGCTGGGAAGCGTTGTTCGTCGAGCGTCTGTCCCGCCGGGGATCTGTGGCCAACCGCGCCCGCGTTGCCGGCCGCATGCCGGTCCACATCTCTTCGGCCGGGCTGGCACTGATGGCTGGCCAGCCGCGGGAACAGCAGGCCGAGTACCTCAAGCAGTTCAGCGACCCCGCGGGAAAGGTGACGGCCGACGTCGTCCGTCACCTTTTGGCGGAAACCGCCCAGCAGGGGTACGCGCAGCTCGCGGGCGTGGTGGATCCGGACACGTGGGGCATCGCGGTGCCGGTCACGGACCGCAAGCGGCGCACGGTAGCCGCGCTCGGCGTCGTGGTTCCGCTCGCGGAAATGCGCCTGCAGGCCCTGGTGCCTGCGCTGCAGACTGCGGCACGCGGCATCGCCCGCCAACTTGGGGAGCGACGGGACGCCTAAGTATTTCCGTTGAACGGAATTCGTATAACGCCGACCATGCGGCGGGGGTCACACTGATCAGCAGAACCACCGCAGCCCGTGAGGCGCGATTCCGCAATGAAGCGAGGAACACCATGGCACGCAAGATCATCACCACCCAAGTGGCCATCATGGGCGCAGGCCCGGCCGGCCTCATGCTTTCCCATCTGCTGGCCACCTCGGGGATCGAATCCACCGTCATCGAGGTCCGTAGCCATCAGCAGATCGCCGAAACAGTCCGTGCGGGAATCCTGGAACACGGCTCGGTGAACCTGCTCGTGGAAAGCGGGGTATCCGACCGGGTGCTGCGCGACGGCGACCGGCACGACGGGATCGAACTGCGCTTCAACGGCGAAAGCCACAGGATCGACTTCAAGGAGCTCGTGGGGGAGTCCGTGTGGCTCTACCCGCAGACGGAGGTCTTCCTCGATCTCGCCGCGCGGCGGAAGGACGACGGCGGCGACGTCCGGTACGGCGTCACGGACACCGCCATCCACGACCTCGAAGGGAAACCGAAGGTCTGGTTCACCGACGCCGAGGGCCAGGAATTCGAGATCCGGGCGGACTTCCTGGTGGGCGCAGACGGTTCCCGCAGCCACTGCCGCTTCCAGATCCCCGAGGCCACCCGGAAATGGTACTTCCACGAATACCCCTTCGCCTGGTTCGGCATCCTCGCCCAGGCCCCGCGCAGCTCGGACGAACTGATCTACGCCAACTCCAGGAACGGCTTCGCCCTGATCAGCCAGCGCACCGAGAACGTGCAGCGCATGTACTTCCAATGCGACCCCAAGGAAAACGTGGCCGATTGGGACGACGAGCGCATCTGGTCCGAATTCCGCAAACGCGTCAACGGAAACGGTTTTGAGCTCAAGGAGGGACCTGTCCTGGAGAAGATGGTCCTGCCGTTCCGCAGCTTCGTCCACGCCCCGATGCGCCACGGGAACCTGTTCCTGGCCGGCGACGCCGCCCACACTGTCCCGCCGACGGGTGCCAAGGGCCTCAATTTGGCCTTGCACGATGTCAAAATGCTCTTCGAAGGCCTGGAATCCTTCTACTCGAACGGTTCCGGCGGCTTGCTCGAGTCTTACAGCGACCGTGCCTTGGAACGTGTCTGGAAGGCCCAGCATTTCTCCTACTGGATGACGTCCATGCTGCACACCGTTCCCGGTTCGGACGACTTCGGCCGTGCCCGCCAGCTCGGCGAGCTCCGCTCCGTGGTCTCGTCCCGGCACGCCCGGGCGTACCTGGCTGAGTCGTACACGGGTTGGCCGGGCGGGAAGTAGCTGGCGACGCGCGGCTGGCGACACGGATGCTCGCCGGCGACACCCCGAATGACTGACGCGGCGCGTATCCGGGTGTCGTCGTGCCTTTTCCTTGTCAGCTGGCTAATTGCGCGTCCTGAGCGCTGGAACCTCGACGTAGTAGATCGAACCAGCGCCCGGGGCGAGGTAGCGGTGTGTTTGGTGTCGGACGGGCCGGTACTCATGGCCGAAAGGGTCCCGCACCGTGGCCTCTTCAAGATGGTCCAGCCCCGCGAGGACCCCATCGACATCCCTGAGCGTGGCCGGGTGCGTTTCTTCCCCACCTACGTCCAGCACCCACGGTGTCCCGTTGGCATTGCGGGCGCGTTCGAGGGTGAGGGTTTCAAACAATTCGGCCACGAGGGCCTCCCGGCTCAAGGGGTAGAAACGCTGCAAGCGATGAGTCTGCAGATTCCGGTGCCGGCTGTTCATCCACGCCTGGCGGAGCCAGCTGAATTCCACCGGCCCGAACGACGGGCCAAGGCACAGGTTCCTGTCCTTGTCCAAGGTAAGTCTGCAGTCGTTGCCTTCCCGGTCGAGGATGCAGGCCGCTTCGTCCACGTACTCAAGGTCTTCCAGCATGGCGGTCTCGGACGGGTAGTAGGTGAACTCGCCGATGTCATCGACCACGACGTAGTCTTTCGGACGCGTGCCCGGGACCGCGGCATCGAGTGCCGTTCCCTTGATCAAGGCAATGCGCTTCATGGTGAATCCATCTCCTGGGAGGACCGGTCCAAGGCCCCGCTGGTCTTGGATTCCTCGCTTTCATCACATCACCAAACGAAGCGGCCTCCCGGATCTTAATGGGATCCATATACCCGCAGTCACAGATTTAGCACTCTCTTAACGGTCAGGGCTCGAGCAAATGGGGGCAGGCATGTCAGACTTCGGCCATGAGTATCGAGCACTGGTGGCCGAAGCTGAAGCCGTCCACCCGGAAATGGCTGATCGAGAACAACGGCGACGCGGTCCCCCCGGATGTGGTTGCCGAGATCACCCAAGTTGGAGGCATCGTCACCTCCGATGCGTGGTGGGTTGGTCGGAGTGGGCCTTCGGGGTTCTATTTCTCGGACGAGGCGGTCGACTGGATAGAGGCGGTAGCGAACGGCGAGGTTCCCGAGCGGCCCTGACAGCACCCGCCCGGGGCGCCGCGAAGCCGCGCTCAGCCGACGTGGACCCAGGGTCGGCGGCTGATGTCGGGTTCGGCTTCCCGCAGGACTTCGCGGGTGACCGGGGCAATCTCTCCTTCGCCGAGGAACAGGAACTTCAGGAGATTGATGACCGGATTTCCTTCGGTCCAGCGGAAGTAGATGTGCGGCATGAGGCCGGTCACGTCGCGGATGTGCAGCAGCACTGACGCGATGGTGTTGGGGACCACGGGGCCGTGGACTTCCAGGATCTGGTGTCCGTGGCGCGTGATTCCACGGACTTCAAGCGCGGTTTCGAAGTCGGAGGAATCGTCCACGATCACTTCGAGGAAAAGTGCCTGGTAGTCCACCGGGATGTGGCTCACCTCGATGGCTGAGGTGAGTTTGTCCCTATAGGCCTCGGCGGTGAGGCGGAGGGGTTCGTGGGCGATGAGAGCGATCGGGCCGCTCAGGTTGGTGGACATGAATTCCAGTGCCTGGCGGTCCAGGTGGACGTGGGTGGCGTGTAGTTCAAAGGAACGGCGGATCCGGGAAAGCAGGGAGATCACGATGATGCCCACAATGAAGATCGCGGCGATCCGGATGCCCTCGGGACGCTCGAACATGTTGGCGACCGTGGTGTAGAGGAAGACCACGGCGATGACGCCGAAGCCGATCGTGCGCTTGCGCTGCCTCAAACGGCGGGCCGAGAGCGTCACCGCCACGGCTGCCGAGGTCATCAGCACCAGAACACCGGTCGCGTACGCGCCACCCTGGGCGTCGACGTCGGCGTTGAACAGGAAAGTGATCAGGAACCCGATGAGGGTGAACACCAGGACCAGCGGACGCACTGCTTTGGCCCACTCCGGAGCCATGCCGTAGCGCGGGAGGTACCTGGGGACCAGGTTCAAAAGGCCGGCCATGGCCGAGGCGCCTGCGAACCAGAGGATGGCGATGGTGCTCAGGTCGTAGACGGTGCCGAACCCCACCCCGAGGTACTCGTGCGCCATGAATGCCAAGGCGCGGCCGTTCGCCTGGCCGCCGGGCTGGAATTCCTTCTCCGGGATCAGCACCACCGTGATGAAGCTGGTGGCAAGGAGGAACGAACTCATGATCACCGCGGCTGAGGTGAGGAGCCTCCGGGCGCCCTTGATGCGGGCGACGGGATTGTCTTCGGTGTCGCTGGGGGCCCCTTTGATCTGCGGCATGACGGCGACGCCGGTCTCGAAGCCGGACATGCCCAGCGCCAGTTTCGGGAAGACCAACAAGGCAATGGCAACCACCATCAGCGGGTTTCCGTGGGAGGAGGACAGCGCCGTCCACCAGTCGGTGACAGCCACGGGATGGGTAAGGACTTCTGCCAATGTGACCACCACGAGCACGACGTTCAAGCTCAGATAAAGGGCGACGAGGGCGACGGCGACACCGATCGCTTCCTTGAATCCCCGCAGGAAGACGGCGGCGAGTAGTGCTAGCAGGAACTGCGTGACCGCGACATTCTGGCCTTGCAACCAGCTGGGCGCAATCGGGTTCTCGATCAGGTGGGCAGTGGCGTCTGCTGCGGAAAGGGTCATGGTGATCATGAAGTCCGTCGCGGCGAAGCCCAGCAGCACCAAGACGAAGAACTTGCCGGTCCAGCGGGGCATCAGGCGCTCCAACATGGCAATTGATCCCTCACCGCGGGGGCTTTCGCCCGCCACCCGGTGGTAGACCGGAAGGGCGCCAAGCAAAGTGAGGCCAACCAGGACCAAGGTGGCGATCGGGGAAATCACGCCAGCGGCGAGTACGGCGATGGCCGGCGCGTAACCCAGGCTGGAGAAATAGTCGACGCCAGTGAGGCACATGACCTGCCACCACGAATGCTTCTTCAGATGGGAATCGCCCACCGCGCCGGGGCCTTGGTGCGATCCTTTGGAGTCCTGCAGTCCGAACAGCAGCCATGTCCGCAACGAGGCCATGCCCCCTGGCCGTGATGCCGAAGGATCAGCAGGTGGCCTGCTCAAGGTAGTCATGGTGTCCTTTCCGCGCGACGCGCAGGCACCGCGATCATTGCTGAAGATAGCACCGACTACAGGTGTTTTCGCTGGTTGAAGCCGATCTTGATGAATCCTTAACGGCGATGTCCCGGAAGCCGCGGGGCTGCCGAAAGAAGCCGCACCTGTTAAGAAGCCGTCAAGATTCGGCCCTGCGGTGTTAAGGAACCATCAGGAACCGATTTTCACCGCCACCCGAGGAGTTGACTGGCATCAGCCCCGCAAACGGGGCGTTGATGAAAGGACGTTCCAATGGCCGACGTGGCTGTTGTGGGGATCTTCGTGGTGTCCATGGGGATCGTGATGTGGATTGCCCACCTTCTGGGCAAAATCGTCGACGGCGATGGGCCGGTGAACGGGCAGTGAGCGCGGACGCCGTGATGTGGTTGGTCCTGTTCATTGCGGGCCTTTGTCTGTTCGGCTACCTGCTGGCCGTCTTGATCCACCCGGAAAAGTGGTGATTCCGGATGGTTTTCAGCATTGCCTCCTTCGTCACCCAGGTGGCCGTCCTGCTCCTGCTGTTGGTTTTGGCGCACAAGCCCCTGGGCGTCTATCTTGCCCGCGTGTTTGAGGGCAAGAAGTCAACCCGCGTGGAGCGGCTGTTCTACAGGCTGGCCGGGGTGGATGCCGGGGCCGAACAGCGCTGGTCGATTTACCTGCGCAGTGTATTGGTCTTTTCTGCGGTGTCCATCCTTGTGGTGTTCCTTCTCCAGCGGCTCCAAGGCGTCCTCCCTGGGAACAACTCCCTCCCGGGCGTGGATCCGTGGACGGCCATGAACACGGCCATTTCCTTTGCCACGAACACGAATTGGCAGACCTACACGCCTGAAACCACCATGGGCATCTTCGTGCAGATGTGCCTGCTGGCCGTGCAGAACTTCCTCTCCGCCGCCGTCGGAATCGTGGTGGTGGTGGCCCTGATCCGCGGCATCGCGCGAACCCGGACGGACAAGCTGGGGAATTTCTGGGTGGACCTGGCCCGCACTTCGTTCCGCGTGCTGCTCCCGATGGCTGCGCTCGCGGCCGTCGTGATGGTGATCGGCGGTGTGGTGCAGAACTTCTGGTCCACCGACGTCGTCAACCAAGCAACAGGTGTCACCCAGACCATCCCCGGTGGGCCGGTAGCCTCCCAGGAGGCCATCAAGATCCTCGGCACCAACGGTGGCGGCTATTTCAACGCCAATTCTGCGCACCCGTTCGAGAACCCGAACGTCTTCATCAGCATGTTCCAGGTCTTCCTGATCCTTCTCATCCCTTCCGCTCTGCCGTACGCCTATGGCCGCATGGTGGGAGACCAACGGCAGGGATACACGGTAGTGGGGGTCATGGGCACGCTCTGGCTGGCGTCCACCGTCCTGATGGGCTGGGCCTTTGCCGGTGCTGAGGGGACGGCAACCGCAGCGGCAGGCGGTCTGGGGGAGGGCTTTGAGCAGCGCTTCGGCGCGGCCCAGAGTTCAATCTTTGCCACGGCCACCACGCTGACGTCCACGGGCGCCATCAATGTCGCGCACGATTCCATCCCTCCGCTGGCAGGCGGCATCACCATGGTGAACATGATGCTCGGCGAAGTTGCCCCGGGCGGCACCGGATCCGGGCTCTACGGCCTGCTCATCCTCGCGATTGTCTCCGTGTTCATCGCCGGGCTCATGGTGGGCCGCACCCCGGAGTTCCTGGGCAAGAAGATCGGACCCCGGGAAATGAAGCTCACGGCGATGTACATCCTCGTGACGCCGGTGGTGGTGCTGGCCACGGCCGGCGTCACGGTCCTGCTCCCCGACGCCATGGCCAACGCCCCGGCCTCCGGTCCGCACCAATTCAGCGAAGTGCTCTACGCGTTCACCTCCGGGGCGAACAACAACGGCTCGGCCTTCGGCGGGATCACCAGCTCCGGCCCGTACTTGTCAACGATGCTTGGAATCGCGATGCTGCTTGGCCGCTTCCTGCCCATGGTGCTGGTGCTTGCCTTGGCGGGTTCCCTCGCGAAACAGCCCAGGATCCCGGCGTCGTCCGGCACGGTCCCCACCCACGGCTGGCTCTTCGGCTCCCTCTTGCTCAGCGTCACGGTGATCATGACCGCCCTGAGCTACTTCCCGGCCCTCTCCCTAGGCCCCCTCGCAGAAGGACTCCTCAAATGACCCGGTCCAACACGGCATTAGCCTCGGACACCGCCGCCCAGACCTACGCCGACGGAAATCCCCTGGGCACTCCGGGGGAGCACAAGCACCACACCAAGGCACCGGCCAAGCTCGACTTTGCCAGCATCCGGACCGCCTTGCCGGTCGCGGTACGGAAGCTGGGGCCGCGCCAGATGATCCATTCTCCGGTGATGTTCACCGTGTTGGTGGGGGCGGCTCTCTGCACGGCCATCTGCATCCTCAAACCCGCCGTGTTCGGCATCTCCGTGACGATCTGGCTTTGGCTGACGGTGCTCTTCGGTACTTTGTCGGAAGCCATCGCCGAGGGCCGCGGCAAGGCCCAGGCAGACAGTCTTCGGGCCAGCAGGAAAGGCGTCGTTGCAAGGCTTCGCCTGGAGGACGGCACCCTCAAGGAAGTGCCGGGAACGGAACTGCGGAAGAACGACGTCGTCATCTGCGAAGCCGGGGACGTCATCCCTTCCGATGGTGAGATCATCGAAGGCCTGGCGAGCGTGGACGAATCCACCATCACCGGTGAATCGGCGCCCGTCATCCGCGAATCCGGAGGCGACCGCTCCTCGGTGACCGGCGGTACCAAGGTCCTTTCGGACCGCATCGCCGTGCGCATTACGGCTGAAGCGGGCGAAACGTTCATCGACCGGATGATCAAGCTTGTGGAAGGCGCCGTCCGGCAAAAGACGCCCAACGAAATCGCACTCCACGTCCTCCTTGTCTCGCTGACGATCGTTTTCCTGGCGGTCACCATGAGCTTGGCGCCGTTCGCTTCACTGCCGGGGGCAACCCCGTCGCCGATCGTCCTGGTGGCGCTGCTCGTCTGCCTGATCCCGACGACGATCGGGGCGCTCGTGCCGGCCATCGGCATCGCCGGCATGGACCGCCTAGTGCAGCACAACGTCCTGGCCACGTCCGGCCGCGCCGTGGAGACCGCGGGAGACATCACCACCCTCTTGCTCGACAAGACCGGCACCATCACCTACGGCAACCGCCGGGCGGTCAACTTCTTCCCCGCCCACGACGTCGAGACGTCTGAACTCATCGAAGCGGCCCGGCTGTCCAGCCTCGCCGATGAGACGCCGGAGGGTCGCTCGATCGTGGATCTCGCAGCGGAAAAGGGCGTCGGCGGCCCGGACCTTGCCGCTCTACTAAAGGGCTCGGAAGAGTTCGCGGTTGTCGAATTCAGCGCAAGCACGCGCATGAGCGGCCTGGATCTCGATGGACGGAAGATCCGCAAGGGCGCCGCAACCGCCGTCGCGAAGTTCGTGGCGGACGCCGGCGGCCAGACGCCCGCCGAGGTGGACCGCAAGGTGCGGGAAATCTCCGCCCAGGGCGGCACCCCGCTGTTGGTGGCCGGCGTCGGGCACGACGGCGGAGCCCGGGTCCTCGGCACGATCCACCTCGCCGATGTGGTCAAGCCGGGCATGCACGCCCGCTTCGCCGAACTGCGCCGGATGGGCATCCGGACGATCATGATCACGGGCGACAACCCCATCACGGCCAAGGCAATTGCCGCGGAGTCGGGCGTCGACGATTTCGTCGCCGAGGCTACCCCCGAGGACAAGCTGGCCGTCATCAAGGACGAACAGGCGCACGGCCGGCTGGTGGCCATGACCGGCGACGGCACCAACGACGCCCCCGCGCTCGCCGCTGCGGATGTCGGCGTCGCCATGAACTCGGGCACCCCGGCTGCCAAGGAAGCGGCCAACATGGTGGACCTGGACTCGGATCCCACAAAGCTCATCAACATTGTGGGCATCGGCAAACAGTTGCTCATCACCCGCGGCGCCCTGACCACGTTCTCGGTGGCCAACGACGTCGCAAAGTACTTCGCGATCGTCCCAGCCCTCTTCACGGGCGCTTTTCCCGGACTCGGGCTCTTGAACATCATGGGCCTGGCCTCGCCCTCTTCGGCCATCCTGTCCGCGGTGATCTTCAACGCCTTGATCATCATCGCCCTGGTTCCGCTCGCCCTGCGCGGCGTCAAATACCGTGCCGTCTCGGCGAACCAGGCGCTGGCCAGGAACCTCGCAATCTACGGCCTCGGCGGACTCGTGGCTCCCTTCATCGGGATCAAGCTCATCGACCTGCTCATTTCCCTCATCCCCGGTATCGGCTAGGAGCTACCATGAACACCCTTCCCGGCTATCTGCGGCAAGCAGGAACGGCCCTGCGGTTCCTGGTCCTGGCCACCGTCGTCCTTGGATTGATCTACCCGCTGGCGATCTTCGGTATCGGCCAGGCCGTTGCGCCATTCCAAGCCAACGGCTCCATCGTGCGGGACGCATCCGGAAAGCCCGCTGCTTCGGCACTGATTGCCCAAGTCTCCGCCAACGACGCCGGCATCCAGAACCCGCTGTGGTTCCACGCCCGCCCCTCGGCGGCCAAGTGGGACCCGGGCGCGTCTACCGCCAGCAACCTGGGACCCAACGATCCCAAACTGCTCGACGCCGTCAAAGCCAACCGCGCCGCCGTCGCCGCCGCGGAAGGGGTCAAGGAGCCCGACGTTCCAGCCGACGCCGTGACGGCGAGCGGTTCCGGGCTCGATCCGCAGATCTCGGTAGCCTATGCCCGCCTCCAAGTGCCCAGGGTGGCCAAGGCGCACGGGTTGAGTCCTGAAACCGTGCAGGCCATGGTGGACCGCCGGACGGTTACGGGACTCGAGGCCTTCCTGGGACAGCCGTCCGTGAACGTCACGGAGTTGAACCTGGACGTCGCAGCAGCGGCCGTCAAATAGAGGAAATCGGCCAAGGGAGCGCGGCCAGCCCGGCGGGCAACCCCCGCGTTCAACAAGTGAAAGAATGACCACATGGCACGGGCAACGCTGCGCATTTTCCTCGGGGCAGCCCCGGGGGTGGGGAAGACCTACGCCATGCTTGAAGAGGCCCACCGGCTGCGCGGGCGTGGCGAAGACTTGGCGGTGGCTTTCGCCATGGATCACGGGCGCAGCGACACCCGGGCCTTGATGGACGGACTGGAAGTCATTCCACCGCACAGAATCGCGTATCGGGACACCAGCTTTGAAGAGATGGACGTCGACGCGGTCCTGGCACGTAAGCCGCGCACCGCCGTCGTCGATGAATACGCCCACTCGAACATCCCCGGAAGCCGCAACCCCAAGCGCTGGCAGGACGTCGAGGAATTGCTCAACGCCGGCATCAACGTCCTCTCCACCGTCAACGTGCAGCATCTGGCATCCCTCGGTGACGTCGTGAGTGCCATCACCGACGTCCGGCAGGCGGAAACAGTGCCCGACGACGTGGTGCGGCGTGCCGACCAGATCCACCTTGTCGACATCTCACCGGAGCTGTTGCGGCAGCGGTTGGGCGACGGCAAGATCTACTCGGCGGACAAGATCGACGCCGCGCTGTCCAACTACTTCCGGATGGGCAACCTGACGGCTTTGCGGGAACTGGCGCTGCTGTGGCTGGCCGACCGCGTGGATGAAGGCCTTGCGAAGTACCGTTCGGAGCAGGGGATCGAGGCGAGCTGGCCCGCCCGCGAACGCATAGTCATCGGCCTCACGGGCGGGCCCGAAGGGGAAGTCCTCGTCCGCAGGGCTGCCCGGATCCTCAAGCGCGTCAACGGCGGCGACTTGCTCGCGGTGCACGTCCGCGCCGCGGATGGCGTGGCATCGGAATCCCCGCAGGCGTTGGAAGCCCAGCGCTTGTTGGTCCGGGATTTGGGTGGCAGCTACCACACGGTGGCGGGGGAGGATCCAGCGAAGGCCTTGCTTGACTTCGCCCGCAGCGTGAACGCGACCCAGATCGTCGTCGGGATTTCGCGACGCCGGAGCCTCGTTGCCCGGCTGACGGGCCGAGGGATCGGCAACCGGGTGGTGCGGGACTCCGGCGATATTGACGTGCACATGGTTTCGCATCCTTTGGGTGGACGGGGCGTCGACCGTCCGCGGCAGCGGGACTTTGGCCGCACCAGGGTGATCGTCGGCCTTGCAATGGCCGTGGTCCTTCCCGTTCTTCTGCAGCTCCTCCTTGCCGCGAGTCCTTCGCACAGCATTGCGACGGCGGTGCTCGTCCAGCTCACGGGCTCGGTTGCCGTGGCACTGGTCGGCGGGTTATGGCCCGCCCTGCTCGGTGCCTTGTGGAGCAGCCTGTTGGTGAACTTCTTCTCCATACCGCCCGTGGGAACCCTGACCATCAGCGATCCCGAGAACATTCTTGCCTTGCTGGTCTTCGTGGGCGTTTCAGCCGCTGTGGCCGCCGTCGTGGACGTCTCGGCGAGGCGTTCCAAGGAAGCCGCCCGCGCCCGTGCCGAGGCCACCACCCTGGGTGACCTCACGCGTGGGGCGTCGAGCGCCGAGGACACCGTCGAAGGACTCTTGAAGCAAGCGCTGGACGTGTTCCAGATGCGCGGCGCGGCGTTGTACAGGGCCGCGGGTTCGGCCGGCACCGTCCCTGCCAGCGGGTGGCGCCTCGTCGCGAAGGCCGGAGAGGCGGCGCCGTTCCCTGCCGACGGCGGCGAAAATACGGAGCAGATCGACGCCGGGACCCGGCTGGTCCTGTCCGGCCGCATCCTGCCGGCCAGCGACCGCCGATTGCTCAGCGCTTTCGGAGCGCATCTTTCGGCGCAACTTGAGCGGCGACAACTCGCAGCGAGCCGGCGTGAGGTCATGCGCTTGGCCGAGAGCAACACCATGCGCACGTCCATCCTGCGGGCCGTCTCCCATGACTTGCGGACTCCGCTGGCCGGGATCAAATTGGCCGTGGGCGGCTTGCGGCAAAGCAACGTCCATTACACGCCGGAGGAGGAACAGGAGCTGTTGGCAACCATCGAGGAATGCTCGGACAGGCTGGACGTCCTCGTGGGGAATCTCCTGGACATGTCCCGCATTACCTCTGACTCCGTGAACGCACTGATTCGCCCGGTGCGCTGGTACGAAGTGATCCCCACAGCCCTCCATGGCGTGCCGCCGGGCCGGGTGCGGGTGGACCTGCCGGGCAATATGCCGGAGATCGACGCCGACGCCGGCATGCTGGAGCGCGTCATCGCGAACATCGTGGAGAACGCCATCAAGTACGCCCCGGATTCCGATGTTGTGCTGGTGGGAGCCGCGGGTGGCTTCAGTTCGTCCACCCTGGACGGGAGGCCGTCCGGGGAACTTCGTATCATCGACCACGGCCAAGGGGTCCCCGCCGAAAGCGTGGTCAGGATGTTCCAACCGTTCCAGCGGCTCAACGACGTCCCTTCCACCACCGGGGTTGGCTTGGGACTCGCCGTGGCCAAGGGATTCACGGAAGCGATGGGAGGCACCCTCACTGCGGAAGAGACTCCGGGCGGCGGCCTGACCATGGTGATCCGACTTCCGCTATCCACGGGGATCGCTTTCCCGCACGCGGACGCGCAAGCACCCATGGAAGCGCAATCGGTTCTCTTGCAACGCCGCCACATGCCGCCGTCGGGCAGTCCGGATAGCGCCTCCAAGGAGACGATATGAGCAACGTCCTGGTAGTGGACGACGATCCCCATATCGTCAAGGCCTTGCGGATTACGCTCCAAGCCCACGGTTACAACGTGGCCACCGCGTCCGATGGCGAATCAGCCTTGCGCTCTGCCGCCCAGCACCCGGTGGGCGTCTTGATCCTCGACCTGGGCTTGCCGGATATCGACGGAACCACGGTCATCTCGCGCCTGCGTGAGTGGAGCAGCGTGCCCATCCTGGTCCTCTCCGCACGTCACGGCTCCGACGACAAGGTGGAAGCCCTGGACGCCGGAGCGGACGACTACATCACCAAGCCGTTCGGGCTTGACGAGCTGCTGGCGCGGCTCCGGGCCGTCCTGCGGCGCACCACGGATCCGGGCGAGGAAGCGCCTGTGCTCGTGACTGAAGCGTTCACGGTGGACTTGGCCATGAGACGCGTGACGCGCGACGGCGAGGACGTCCGGCTGACGCCGACGGAGTGGAGGATCCTGGATCTTTTCGTGCGCAATCCCGAGAAACTGATCACCCAGCAGCAGCTCCTCAGCGAGGTGTGGGGCCCGGCCTACGCCAAGGAAGCCAATTACCTGCGCGTGTACATGGCGCAGCTCCGGCGGAAACTCGAACTGGAGCCCGGGAACCCGCGCCACCTGATCACCGAGGTAGGGATCGGGTACCGGTTCATGCCGTGAGGCGGGCTTTCAGGCCGCCTCGGACCCGGCCAACGCCACGGTCTCCCCGGCTTCGACGAGCCGCGCATACGCGCCGCCGGTATCGCGAAGCTGCCCGGGAGTTCCGAACTCCACGATGGCACCGCCGGAGAGCACTGCGAGCTGATCGGCTTTCTCCACCGTCGAGAGCCTGTGGGCGATGGTCAGGGTAGTCCGGCCAACCGCCAGCCGGTCGAGCGCTGCCTGGACATGGGCTTCGGTGGCGTTGTCCAGGGCGGACGTGGCCTCGTCGAGGACGAGAACTTTGGGATTGCGCAGGATGGTCCGGGCAATGGCCAAGCGCTGCTGTTCCCCTCCGGAGAACCGGTGGCCCCGGGCCCCGACCATCGTGTCCAGACCGTCGGGCAAACTTGCGATCAGATCCGCGATCTGGGCCGAGGCCAGCGCTTTCCACAGGACAGCGTCGTCCGCGCCGGGTGCAGCGAGGAGCAGGTTTTCCCGGATGGTGTCGTGAATCAGGTACGTCTCCTGGGACACCACACCCACGATTTTCGTCAGCTCCTCCGGAGCGATGTCGCGCACGTCGACGCCGTCAATGGTGATCCGCCCGGCGGTGGCGTCATGCAGGCGCGGGACCAGCGAGCCCAGCGTCGATTTGCCGGAGCCTGTGGGACCCACGATTGCGGTGCTGGTGCCGGCCGGAAGCGTGAGGTCGACGTCGAGCAGAACGTCAGTGCCGCCGTCGTACGCGAAACGGACCCCCTCGAAGCGGACCTCGCCGCGCACTGCGGCCGGGTCCAGCGGGACGGGCTGCGCCGGGGGAGTGATCTCGGGAGACAGATCCAGGTACTCAAAGATGCGGCTGAACAGGGCCATCGCCGTGACCCACTGGACGCCGAGATCCAGCAAGCTCATCACGGGGCGGAAGATGGCGCCCTGCAGTGCGGTGAACGCCACGAGCGTGCCGATGGTCATGCCTCCGCTGGTGACGGGCAGCCCGGCGGCCAGGTAGATCAGCGCCGGGATGGCCGAGAAGATGATGCCCATGGTTGACATCCGCCAGCGGCCTGCCAGCTGGGAGCGCATCTCCAGGCCAATCAGCCGTTTGGAGCTTTCGGTATAGCGGTGGGCGTCGCGCTTGGTGGTGCCGAGGGTTTTGGAAAGCCGGACGCCGGAGACCGACAACCCTTCCTCGACCTGCGTGTTCATGGTGGCCAGTTCGCCCTGCAGTGTGGACGTGATGTTGCGCCGGAGCAGGGCCACCCGGCGGGTGAACCAGACGGCCGGCGGGATCACTATCAGGGACAGGAGCGAGAGCCCGGGCGAAATGGCCACCATGGCGATCGCGGTGGCGATGGCCGTGGTCAGGTTGGAGGCAACGCCGGTCGCGGTGGAGGTGATGACTTGCTGAAGGCCGGAAATGTCGTTGTTCAACCGCGACTGCACCTCGCCGCTGCGGGTCCGGGTAAAGAATCCGAGCGATTGCTTCTGCAGATGGGTGAACAAACGCGTGCGCAGGGTGTGCATGATCTTCTGGCCCATGCCCGTGGTCATCCAGGTCTGCAGCACGCCAATGAGCGCGGTCGCGGCGGCCACGGCGATCAAGCCGGCGGCCAGCCACGCGAGAAGCGGCAGATTCTTGCTGGGCAACGCGACGTCGATGATGTGGCGGACCAGGAACGGCTGCGCCAGGCCGATGATGCTGGAAGCGCTGATGAGAAGTACGACGACGGCGATGGTCGCCTTGTGCGGGGTGAACAGCGCCGCGATCCGTTTGAGGCTCACGGGATGCTGATTTAGCTGGGTGCGGTCCGCAGGATTGAGGCGGGCGGGGCCGCGGCCGGGACCTCGGGCTCCAGCGCCCGGTCGATGGGGATTTTGGGTGAGTATGTTCTCCGTCATAAGCACCACCTCCAGTGGCGAGCGGGGCACGGGAATCGCGCCTACTAATACAGAGGTTACCTCACTATGTGGTTACGGGTCAAATTGTTAGACTGACGGCATGCACTCACAGCCCTCTGATTCCGCCGACCTTGGCGATCTCTTCCATGCCGCTTTCCGGGGGTTGCGCCGGACCTGGGCTGAGCAGCTGTCGCCGTGGGAGCTGACGCCGCACCAATGGCGGGCGCTCATGACGCTCATGCGCCCCGCACCGGGGGATCCGATGCGGTTGAAGGACCTGGCGGAACGGCTGCGCATTGCGCCGCGATCGGCCACGGAAGTGGTGGACCAACTCGAAGTCAAAGGCCTCGTCCGTCGCGATCCGGATCCCACGGACCGGCGGGCCACCCTCGTCGCCGCCACGGCGGACGGGCAGGAGCTCTTTTCGAAGATCAGCGCCGAACGGCGTGGCAAGTCCTCCGAGTACTTTGCCCGGCTCAGCGCAGAAGATCGCGCCGAGCTGGCCCGGATTCTGGGGCAGCTCCGGGACTGAGGCCAACGCCGGCTGCCTGCCAAGTTGCCGCAGAGTAGGTAGAGTCGAAGCCATGACTCGCCGGAAGGTTCAAGTTGCCCTTGTCGCGCTCCCTTTCGCGTTGTGCCTGATGGCACTGGCGCCCGCGGAGACCGCAGGGGCCGCAAACTGCAGTTCACAGGGCCTCTTAGGTGTGGTTGGCATGTGTGCTCCCAGCGGCTCCCAGTCCCCCCGGCCGTCGGTCAAACCCACCCCGTCCGCCACGCCCAGCCCACCACTGCAACCGCAACCCCAGCCGGATCCCGGCGTCGTAGTTCCTCCCGGTGGCGCGTCAACGCCCTCGCCGGCGGTGACCGCGCAGCCGAGCCCCACCCAGGTCGCACCACCCGCTACAACCGTGGCAGCAGTTCCGACGCCGACCGTTTCCAACCCGAGCCCCTCGGTGCAAAATTCAACCTCGGCCGCGGTCGCGTCCCGGATTGACCCCGGCACCCCCGCCCAGGGCGACCATCCCATCGCTCCAAGCGTCTCGGTCGCTGGAATCCTGTTGGCCTTCGGCGGAACCCTGATTGCCGCGGGCGGAGTGGTTGGCCTCAGAAGATATCCACGGCTCTAATCCGGTCCCACGGAGTCATCGGGAAACAGGTAATAGCCGACCCTGCCTCATTCCCATGTGCGTTCCTAGGATGGAAAGCAAGTCGAAAAGCTTTCACTGAAAGAGGGACAAACCATGGCTACTGGACAAGGACGGGTTGCCGTCATCACCGGAGCGTCATCAGGAATCGGCGCCGCCACGGCGCGGGCCCTGGCCGCCGATGGGTACCGGGTCGCGCTGCTCGCACGGAGGGCCGACCGGATTCGGGCGTTGGCTGAAGAGCTCGGAGATGGTGCGATCGCCATTGAGGCGGATGTGACCGATCGCGGCTCCTTGGTGGCGGCCGCGGAGCGGGTCAAGGCAGAGTTCGGCGGGACCGACGTCTTGGTCAACAACGCGGGGATCATGCTGCTCGGTCCATTCTCTTCGGATCAGCAGGAGGACTACCGCCAGATGATCGAGGTGAACCTCATCGGGGCCATCACCGCGACGGAGGTCTTTTTGGACCAGCTCCGCGACGGCGGCGGGGACCTGGTGAACATCTCTTCGGTCGCGGGCAGGACGGCCCGGCCCGGCAATGGCGTCTATGCCGCGACGAAGTGGGGCATCAACGGCTGGTCGGAATCGCTGCGGCAGGAACTTCAACCGGGGGTCCGCGTCACGGTCATCGAACCCGGAGCGGTTGCCACCGAGCTGCCGAGCCACATCACGCATGAGCAGACCAGGGCGGGCGCCGAGGCGATGTACAGCCAGGTGGCCGTCACCGCCGAGGACATCGCCGAAGTGATCGCGTTCGCCGTCAGCCGCCCCTCGCGCCTGACCATCAACGAGATCCTGCTCCGCCCCGCCGGCCAGGCCTGAATCGCGTAGCCGTGTGTCGCCGTCGTCGAAATTAAGGTACGGAATGGACAACAGGACCGAGGTGCAGGACTTCCTGACATCGCGTCGCGCCCGGGTCACCCCGGAACAGGCCGGGATTCCCGTCTACGGGCGTAACCGGCGCGTCAAGGGCCTTCGCCGCGAGGAAGTGGCGATGCTGGCAGGCGTGAGCGTGGATTACTACGTGCGCATGGAGCGTGGCAATCTCTCCGGTGTTTCGGAGAGCATTCTCGACGCGGTTGCGCGCACGCTCCAGCTGAGCGAGGTTGAGCACGCCCACCTCTACGATCTCGCCAACACAGCCAACAGCAACGGCACCCGCCGCGCGCGCCCGGCGACTCTCCACGTACGCCCGGCAGTGCAGCGCATACTCGATTCGATCGGCGCACCGGCCTGGGTCAGGAACGGCAAAGCCGATTTCCTTGCCGGCAATCGCCTGGGACGGGCGCTCTATGCGCCGATCTTCGTCGATCCCCGACGGCCGGGAAACACCGCTCGATTCCTTTTCCTGGATCCACGCGCCGGGGACTTCTATCCTGATTGGCCGGAAATGGCCCGCGGCATGGTTGCAACGCTTCGCACCGAGGCCGGCAAGCACCCCTACGACAAGGGCCTCACCGACCTCATCGGTGAACTCGCGACCCACAGTGAACCCTTCCGCCAGCTTTGGGCCTCACACGAGGTCCTCGTCCACCGCAACGGCACCAAGCGCCTTCGGCATCCCGTGGTCGGCGATCTGGAACTCACTTACGAGGCCATGCAGCTGACCACGGACGAGGGCCTGACCCTGCTCATCTATGCCGCCGAACCGGGTTCCCGGTCCGAGGAGGGACTCCGGTTGCTCAACAGCTGGGCGCCCGTGGAGGCCGCTGAAGCCGGACCTTCCGCACCCCTGAACGAATCACTAACGAGGAGAACCCCATGACCGAACAATCCCGTGCCCAGCAACTCGTTGGAGACATCTCGCCAAAACTGGCCTCACTTACCGACGACGTTCTCTTCGCTGACGTCTGGGAACGGGCCGAGTTGGCCAAGCGGGACCGGAGCCTGATTACCGTTGCCTGTCTCGTGACAAGCGGCAGCACCGAGCAGCTTTTTGGACACTTGCGGCTTGCGAAGGCCAACGGACTCAGCGAAGCCGAATTGAGCGAGGCTATTACGCACCTGGCGTTCTACGCGGGCTGGCCGAAGGCGATGTCCGCCATGGCGGTCGCCAAGCAGGTATTTGCCGAGTAGCCAGGTTCGCGTTTGGGGGCGCTTGGCGCCCCCACCCCGGTTGCGCCCGGATTTGCTGCCCGGAGTCAGGCCTGCGGGGTTTGCCCTTGGAGGGAGGCAATCTGCGCACGTGCGGCTGCGATGAGTTCCTCGTTGGTGTTCGCGTGGCCGTTGAGGCCCCAGCCGCCGTCGGGCGCTTCCGTGAGCAGGACCCAGGTTCGATCGGGCAGGGTCGGGTCCGCGGCGGCGGTTGCGACGAGCGCGGTGAGCTGTTCGACCAAGACGAGCTGCTTGTCGCGGTCCAAGGCGCCCGCGTTCGTGAGGACCTGCACGCGCACGTAGTTGCTGTCGCCGTCGACGTTCGACAGGTCTCCCGCCGGGAGTTCATGGACGAACGCCGCGGTGTTCTTGCGGAACATCGGGATATCCGGCACCTGCTCCACGCGCATCACCGTCGCTGCCAGATCAATCGCGAGCTGGTGCTTGTCGGCGAAGGTCCCTGTCGTGGCGTACACGTCGATCATGGGCATGGTGCTTCTCCTTTTCGATGGGGCTCAACGGTCATTCGTGGTGCCATCCTTGCACCTCGCTGTCACCGTGTCTTCCTTTGGGCAATCATTTGCGGATCATCCGGCTTGACGTCTTTGGAAGTGCGGTTCTTCGGCCGGTGCGGCGGGATCGGTTCGGACGCGAAGCGTCGTGGTCCGCTCCACATTGACGGCGGGGCGTCGATCGCGTAGGCCAGCGCGTACGCGACCTTTTCGTAGTTGACGCGCCAACCCCTGAAATGGGGCCAGGCTTGTTCCGCTGTTACTTCCACCGGGTAGTCGACGGTCTGCAGGAGCTCCACGGCCGTTTGAAAGTCTTCGAATTTAACGTCGAGTTCGGAATCGGGATCGGGATCTTCCTCGACCGGGATACGAATGGCCCGCGCCACTTGGTTCAGGCAGGTGAACCCCATCCGAAGGACCAGCCGCGCCCGGGTGCTCGGGGCAGATCCCGGACTGAGGGACAGCTGCAACGCGGCCGCGTCCATGACGCTGAGGAGGGAGTTGAGCCAGTTCGATTGCGGTGAAGGCGAACGGAACCACACCAAAGTGAGGTACGTGCTGTGTGATTCGGCGACATCCGCGGCCCATCGCTCCCACCTTTGGTAAAGCTCGCTGAGTTCGCTGGTGCTGGTTTGAGCGGCCATGCCAAACCGCGTGCGCACCAGAAGCTCCGGTCCCCATGAGGGTGAGCCTGCCCTCGATACCAGGAGCGTTACCTCCGCTTCACGCCTGTTGAAGGCCGAATAGAGCGTGGGCAGATAACCGATCTGCAATGCGATGACGATCAACCCGGTGTACGCGGCTATGTAGACCAACACCGTGTTGCCGACATTGGATGGGGCAGCGTAGCCGAGGGTGAACATTGCGGAGCCGGCTTCGCTTGAGGCTTGCCAGAAGTCGCCGTCGACGAAAGGAAGGAGCAGCAGACTGAACGACAGATCGAACAGGATCACCCAAACCAGCAGGCGGACGAAGAGCGCCATCGGAGACTGCCAGGCAAGGATCCGATCACGCGCTTCGTACGAGGTGACGGGTTTTGTGATGACAAAGAAGATTTTCGCGGTGACCAAATGGGTCACCCGTGAAAGGTTGCTGTGCAGCGGCCGCGGCACAATGAGCGTTCCGATCACACTCATCCAGTTCAGGAGCAACCCAAGCAGCCCGACTGAAAAACACGCCCACACGATTACTGTCAATGCGCTCTTTCGACATTGTTAGACACCAATACAGCTATTGACCACCGGTAGGGACAAAGCTGGTGAGGCTCGTATCATTCATTCCACCATCGGACCTTGTCAAGGGTGAGGGGTTCCGTGGTGCTTACGGATGACGTCACCAGTAAAGCATCGCCGGAAAGTTAGGGAGAAACCATCGTGGCAAGCCATCTCATCCTCGGGGCCGGACTTATAGGCGGAACGCTCGCGAGGCAGCTGTGCGCCCGTGGAGACCAGGTAACACTTGGTACGCGCAGCGGCACCACGGTCTCCGGGGTAACCCCCGTGAAACTGGACGCGAGCAACCCGGCCGACGTGACACAGGCTGCACAGGGAGCCGACACGATTTTCGTTTGCACCAACCCGCCCTATACCAACTGGGTAGCCGACTGGCCGCCGATCTTCGACGCCGTGATTACTGCGGCCCGTGACTCCGGGGCCGCGCTTGTGCTCATGGGCAACCTCTATGCTTACGGGCAGCCGGTCGGCCCGATGACCGAGCATTCACGGCTCGCCACCACCGAGAAGAAGGGCCTTGTGCGCAAAGCGGGTTGGGAGAAAGTCCTCGCAGCGCACGAACGCGGTGAAATCCGGGCAGTCGAGGTTCGGGCGAGCGACTACTTCGGCCCAGGAGCGGTCGGAATGTCGACCCACCTCGGTGCCAGCTTTTTCGAACCGCTCCTGGCCTCCAAAACGGCGCGCGTCGTTGGGGATCCCGCCCTAGAGCACAGTTGGAGCTTCCTTCCCGATATCGCCGCGACGCTGATCGCTGCTGCCGACCACACCGGCGAATGGGGCCGCGCTTGGCATGTGCCGAGTGCCTCCGCCCCGCGCACGCAAATCGTGCGGCAGGTGAATGAGCGTTGGGGCGTGAAAGGCCGGGTGGCAGCGATCCCGCAGTGGTCACTTAAGGCCCTCGGCACCGTCCTTCCGATCATGCGCGAGATGTCAGCTTCCAGTTACCAATTCACGATGCCCTTCGTGATCGACTCCGAGGAGACCCGGAAGGTGTTGGGTGTTACGGCAACACCCTGGGAGGAAGCGTTGGAGGCCACGGTGGACAGCTACCGCAAGCCAACAACGAGTCATTCGGTGCGGTGACTACCCCCTCCGCTCAACCGCCGCAAGAATGGCCTCGCCGAGTTCAAGCGGCTTGGTGAACTGGGGCCAATGCCCGGTGGGCAGGTCCATGAATTCGACGTCGTTGATGCGCGCGAGCTCAGCTACGAAGGGGTGGCCGGATTCGATCCATTCGCCGAGCAGGCTGGAGGGGAACTCGCACGCGATGATCGTGGCCGGGACGTCGTAGCGGCGCACATCGTGCAAACGCTGTTTGTCTGTGGTCACGTTCTTTGGTTCCGGGATGGCGCGTGCACGGAAGGCCGCCCGTAGCTCCTCGTTGAGGTCCACGAGGTCTTCATTTTCGAACAGCTCCCATGGGGGCAAGGGCACGGCATCGCCCTCAACCGGCAGTTCGTCGTTGATGACGCCGCCCTCGCCCAGAGGGCCGCTGTCCACGTACACCGCCCGGACCACGCGGTCCGGGCGGGCGTCGACGGCGCCGTGGATGATGGCGCCTCCCCCTGAGTGGCCGACCAGCACAACGGGATTGCCAACGGCGTCGACGGCCGCCACTACTGCCTCGATGTGATCCCTGAGGCCGATGCCGGACCGTGGGGCGTCAACGGCCTCCAGCCCGGGCAGCGTGAGCGGGTGGACTGTATGCCCAGCGGCAACAAGCGGCGGCGTGACCTCCGACCATGAAGAAGCGTCCAACCAGAATCCGGGAACCATGATGATGTCCATGCCGGTACCCTACGACGGGGCACCGACAGAATGAACCCTTGCGTTGGTCCCGCATGCCGGAACGCGCCAACGGCTCACACTGCCGCTGTCCGTCCCGATCGCAGGAGGGGCGCGAAGAACGCGGCGAGTTCCGCCGTCGCGGTCAAGGGCAAAACGTTCGCGACGTACTGGTCCGGCCGCACCACCACCACAACTCCGCCGCGGTCAAGGCCGCGTAGCTCGAAGATGTCTGCCGAAGGATCGGTGCCGTAGACGTTCTCGAGGTACGTGAGCTTGAACGGTCCGACCTGCGGCTTGAATGCCGCCGGTACAGCCCCGATGTCGATGCTCGTGTGCTCCTGCTGGTAGATCACCTTCACGTCGAACCATGCGTCCCGGTCAGCGCCCGACGGCGTTCCGGCCAGCGGCGAGCCCGGCGAGTTCGCGATCCACTCGGCAAAGTCGACGACGGCCGACGGCGCGCCAGCTTCGCACGCGTCCGCGAACACATAGATGCGCCACCGTCCGTCAGCCTTGGCCTGGTGCCCGAGTTGCAGCGGGTTGGTGTCGCAGACGCGCACCACGGGCGCAGACTTGAAACGCTTCCCGATGGTGAATCCCGTGGCCAGGTCTTGGTGCGCGGGCTCGGCGATGAGCGGTGAGGGAGCGTAATGGGTCATGAAGCCGGCAGGGAACTCCGCGGTGCTCACGTAGAAGTTCTCCAGTTCGGTGGGATCCTCGAATTCTTCGGGCTTCTTCGCCATGAGCGTGGACCACTCTTTGTCGAAGTCGATGAGGTTCTTGGCAATGACTTGGCGTTCGGCGGAGTACGTGGACAGCAAGCTCTCCGGGCTCCGCCCTTCGAGTACATGTCCGAGCTTCCAAGCCAGGTTGAAGCCGTCCTGCATGGAGACGTTCATTCCCTGGCCGGCCTTGGCGCTGTGGGTGTGGCATGCGTCGCCTGCAATGAACACACGCGGTGTGCGGGTGCCGCGCTCGTCCGGCAGGACGTCGTCGAACCTGTCGGTGAGGCGGTGGCCCACTTCGTAGACGCTGTGCCAGGCGACGTTGCGGACATCGAGCGTGTAGGGATGGAGGATTTCGTTGGCCTTGGCGATGATCTCGTCGATGGTGGTGTTGCGTACGGAGCGGTTGTCGTTCCGGTTCACTTCGCCGAGGTCTACGTACATGCGGAAGAGGTGGCCGCCTTCGCGCGGAATCAGCAGGATGCTGCCGCCCGTGCCGGACTGGATGGCGCATTTCGTGCGGATGTCGGGGAAGTCCGTGACGGCCAGGACGTCCATGACGCCCCAGGCGTGGTTTGCCTGGTCGCCGGCAAGCGTGCAACCGATCGACTCGCGCACCTTGCTCCGCGCGCCATCGGCCCCCACGACGTACTTGGCCCGGACAACACGCTCCTGGCCTTCGTTGGGTCCTGCCGTGTGGAGGAGGGTGACGGTGACTGGGTAGTCGCCTTCGCCGGTGACCTCGAGGCCGCGGAATTCGTATCCGTAATCGGCGGACATGCGGGCAGGGGAGTTCGCCATGAACTCGGCGAAGTAGTCCAGCACGCGCGCCTGATTGACGATGAGGTGCGGGAATTCGCTGATGTCTCCCGTGGGATCGTCGAGGGCCCGCGCGGTCCGGATGATGCGGGAGGGATCCGAGGGATCCGGCTTCCAGAATGCCATCTCGGTGATCCGGTACGCCTCGGCAATGATCCGTTCGGCGAAGCCGAAGGCCTGGAACGTTTCCACACTCCGGGCTTGGATACCGTCGGCCTGGCCGATCGCGAGCCTGCCCGGGCGGCGTTCCACGATCCGGGTGGTGACTCCCGGGAACTGGGACAACTGCGCCGCGGCGAGCATGCCCGCGGGGCCGCTGCCCACAATGAGCACGTCGACCTCGTCGGGAAGGTCGGCCGGCCGGTTGATGCCGACGCCGGCAGCCGCCTGGACTCGCGGGTCACCGGACACGTAACCGTGGTGGTGGAACTGCATGGATATCCTCACTTCGTTGTGTGGTTGTTCAATTATAGAACTGTAAATTCTCTATCTGAACCCTGAATTGGATACAAACTATACGGCAGGCGTGGGGTGGGGGACAAGGCCTTTGCGGCGGTCCTCGGCTCGGAAGCTTGTTTCCGGGGCGGCTGCTTGAAGCTCCGGATCGGGAAACAAGCTCCGGGATCCGAGGGGGTTGACGTTCCGAAGCTCCCGGGTCATAGTTTTCGTATACGATTTCGTACTCGATGAGGAGTAAATCTTGGAACAGGTCACCGACCACATCCTGGCCGCGGCCCGCAAGGTCATCGCGGTGCACATCAACTTCCCCAGCCGGGCAGCCCAGCGCGGCCGTACGCCGGAGCAGCCGTCGTACTTTCTGAAGCCATCGTCCTCCCTCGCGATCAGTGGCTCAACGGTGGAACGTCCGGCCGGCTGTGAACTCCTCGGCTACGAGGGCGAGATCGCGCTGGTCATCGGCAAGCCCGCGCGTCGGGTCAGCCTGGAGGACGCGTGGAGCCACGTCGAGTGGGTCACCGCCAGCAACGACCTCGGCGTCTACGACCTCCGCTACGCGGACAAAGGCTCCAACCTCCGGTCCAAGGGCGGGGACGGCTTCACCCCGGTGGGCCCCGCGCTCATCCCGGCAGCCGACGTCGACCCCTCCGGGCTGCGGATCCGCACCTGGCACAACGGCGAACTCGTCCAGGACGACACCACCGAAGACCTACTGTTCCCCTTTGCGCGCCTCGTCGCCGACCTGTCCCAGCTCCTCACGCTCGAAACCGGCGACATCATCCTGACCGGCACCCCGGCCGGCGCCTCCGTCGCCCGGCCCGGCGACGTCGTCGAGGTCGAAGTCACCGCCGGCGCGCTCAGCAGCGGCCGCCTGGCCACCACAGTGACGGAAGGTACGACGCCGTTCGCGGACTTCGGTGCCCGGCCCAAGTCCGATGACACCCAGCGGGAGGAAGCCTACGGTTCCCGTGAAGCGGCCGGGCTCTCCGCCGTCGCGCCCGTCCTGACCCCGGAGCTGAAGAAGAAACTCGAGTCCGTGGCCACGGCCACCCTGTCGAGCCAGTTGCGCAAGCGCGGACTGAACAACGTGAGCATCGACGGGCTGCAGGCCACCCGTCCGGACCGCCGCGTCGTGGGGCTCGCCCGGACGCTGCGCTATGTTCCCAACCGCGAGGACCTCTTCAAGACTCACGGCGGAGGATTCAACGCGCAGAAACGTGCCATCGATTCCGTCAACGAAGGCGAGATCCTGGTCATGGAGGCCCGCGGCGAAAAGGGCGCGGGGACCATCGGGGACATCCTCGCAATGCGTGCCCAGATGCGCGGCGCCGCGGCCATCATCACCGACGGCGGCGTGCGCGACTATTCCGCGGTGGCAGGACTGGACATGCCCACCTACTTCGCCAATCCGCACCCCGCCGTGCTGGGCCGCCGGCACATCCCGTGGGACACGGACATCACCATCGCCTGCGGCGGGGCTACGGTCCAGCCCGGGGACATCATCGTGGCCGACTCGGACGGCATCCTGGTGATTCCGCCGGCCATCGCGGGGGAGCTGGTGGATGAGTGCATCGAGCAGGAGAAGGAAGAAGCCTTCATCTTCGAGATGGTCAAGCAGGGCAACAGCGTAGACGGTCTCTATCCGATGAACGCCCAGTGGCGTGCCCGTTACGAACAGTGGGAAGGAGCCGAAGGTGACTGAAACCGCCGTCGGGAGCGTCGCTTTGGGCGAGAAGACCGGGAGCAAGTCCGAGCAGGCTTATGCGGCCGTGAAGGCGCGCATCGTGGAGGGCACGTACACCCCGGGGTACCGCCTGGTGCTGGCGAAGATCGCCGAGGACCTCGGCGTGAGCGTGGTTCCGGTCCGTGAGGCGATCCGGCGCCTGGAGGCCGAAGGTCTCGTGAAGTTCGAACGCAACGTCGGCGCCACGGTCTCCGGGATCGATCCCACCGAGTATCTCTACACGATGCAGACCCTGAGCATCATCGAAGGAGCGGCGACGGCATTGTCCGCACCGCTGATCGATTCCGTGGCGATCGCGCGGGCCCGTGCGGTGAACGCGGAGATGCGCGACTGCCTGGAGCATTTCGACCCGGTCCGCTTCACGGCACTGAACCAGGACTTCCACAGCGTGCTCTTTGAACACTGTCCCAATCCGCACATCCTGGACCTTGTGCACCGGGGCTGGAACCGGCTCGCCTCGATCAGGGCCTCGACGTTCCGCTTTGTCCCCGGCCGCGCGCAGGAATCCGTCAAGGAGCACGAGGCACTGCTACAGCTCATCGAAAGCCATGCCGACGCCGACACCATCGAACAAGCCGCCCGCCGCCACCGCAGCGCAACCTTGGATGCGTACCTCGCACAAAGCAACGCGGGGTCACTTAGCGCCCATTAAGCGCCCCGACATGGGCCGTAAGTGACCCCGCGTTCCAATAGCAAAGGAAAAACAATGACGTTCACTGCACCAGAAACCACCACCCATTACGTCCCGAAGGACCTTCCCTCCCACATCCAGCACTTCATCAACGGCCAGTTCGTTGACTCGGTCAGCGGGAAGACCTTCGACGTCCTGGACCCGGTATCCAACGGCAACTACGCCACGGCCGCGGCCGGCCAAAAGGAAGACATCGACCTCGCCGTCGCTGCCGCCCGCGAAGCCTTCGTGAACGGTCCGTGGCCGAAGATGAAGCCGCGCGAGCGTGCCCGCGTCCTGAACAAGATCGCCGACGCCGTCGAAGCCCAGGAACAACGCCTCGCCGAGCTCGAGACCTTCGACACCGGCCTGCCGATCAGCCAGGCCAAGGGCCAGGCCCTGCGTGCCGCCGAGAACTTCCGCTTCTTCGCGGACCTGATCGTGGCCCAGTTCGACGACGCCATGAAGGTCCCGGGCTCCCAGATCAACTACGTGAACCGTAAGCCGATCGGCGTCGCGGGCCTGATCACGCCGTGGAACACCCCGTTCATGCTCGAGTCCTGGAAGCTCGCCCCCGCCCTGGCCACTGGCAACACCGTGGTGCTCAAGCCGGCCGAGTTCACTCCACTCTCGGCCTCCCTCTGGGCGCAGATCTTCAAGGACGCCGGCCTGCCCGATGGTGTGTTCAACCTGGTCAACGGCCTCGGCGAGGAAGCCGGCGACGCCCTCGTCAAGCACCCGGACGTGCCACTGATCTCCTTCACGGGCGAGACCACCACGGGCCAGACGATCTTCCGCAACGCCGCGGCCAACCTCAAGGGCCTGTCCATGGAGCTCGGCGGCAAGTCCCCGTGCGTCGTATTCGCCGACGCCGACCTCGACGCCGCGATCGATTCCGCCCTGTTCGGGGTCTTCTCCCTCAACGGAGAACGCTGCACCGCCGGCTCGCGTATCCTCGTCGAACGCGCCATCTATGACGAGTTCTGCGAAAAGTACGCCGCCCGCGCGAAGAACATCGTCGTCGGCGACCCGCACGACCCCAAGACCCAGGTCGGCGCCCTCGTCCACCCCGAGCACTACGAAAAGGTCGCCTCCTACGTGGAGATCGGCAAGTCCGAAGGCCGCCTGCTCGCCGGCGGCGGACGCCCCGAGCACCTCCCGGAAGGCAACTACATCGCACCCACGGTGTTCGCCGACGTCGCGCCCGACGCGCGGATCTTCCAGGAGGAGATCTTTGGACCCGTCGTCGCGATCACGCCGTTCGAGAACGACGACGAAGCGCTCGCCTTGGCCAACAACACCAAATACGGCCTGGCGGCCTACATCTGGACCCAGAACCTGACCCGCGCCCACAACTTCGCGCAGAACGTCGAGGCCGGCATGGTGTGGCTCAACAGCCACAACGTCCGGGACCTGCGTACCCCCTTCGGCGGCGTGAAGGCCTCGGGCCTGGGCCACGAAGGCGGCTACCGCTCCATCGATTTCTACACCGACCAGCAAGCCGTGCACATCACCCTGGGCGCTGTGCACACCCCGAAGTTCGGCGCCTAAGCGCTCCCCCTTCCCAACTAACTCGCAGTAGATGTCGTTATGGGGCTCCAAAACGACAACAAATGCGAGTCAGTTGGGTGACACCCTTTCAAAGAAGAGAGAATCCCATGACCAACTTCGTCCCCACTCCCACCGTCCCGGCACCGGATATCGTCCGCTGCGCCTACCTCGAACTCGTGGTCACGGACCTCGCCAAGTCCCGCGAGTTCTACGTGGACCTGCTCGGCCTCCACGTCACCGAGGAGGACGAGAACACCATCTACTTGCGCTCCTTCGAGGAGTTCATCCACCACAACCTGGTCCTCCGCAAGGGACCGGTGGCCGCCGCGGCAGCGTTCGCGTACCGGGTGAAGTCCCCGGCCGAAGTCGACGCCGCCGAGGCCTACTACCGCGAGCTCGGCTGCCGGGTGGAGCGCCGTAAGGACGGCTTCACCAAGGGCGTCGGCGACTCCGTCCGCGTCGAGGATCCGCTGGGCTTCCCGTACGAGTTCTTCTACGACGTGGAGCACGTCGAACGCCTCACCCAGCGCTACGACCTCTACTCCGCCGGTGAACTGGTCCGCCTGGACCACTTCAACCAGGTCACCCCCGACGTGCCCCGGGGCCGGGCCTACCTCGAGGACCTCGGCTTCCGCGTCTCGGAAGACATCAAGGATTCCGACGGCGTCACGTACGCCGCGTGGATGCACCGCAAGCAGACCGTGCACGACACCGCCCTGACCGGCGGCAACGGCCCACGCCTCCACCACATCGCCTTCTCCACGCACGAGAAGCACAACATCATCCAGATCTGCGACAAGATGGGCGCCCTGCGCATCAGCGACCGGATCGAGCGTGGCCCCGGCCGGCACGGTGTGTCCAACGCGTTCTACCTGTACATCCTGGACCCGGATGGGCACCGCATTGAGATCTACACCCAGGACTACTACACCGGCGATCCGGACAACCCCACGGTCACCTGGGACGTCCACGACAACCAGCGCCGCGACTGGTGGGGCAACCCGGTGGTCCCCTCCTGGTACACCGAGGCCTCCCTCGTCCTGGACCTGGACGGCAACCCCCAGCCTGTCGTCGTCCGCGAGGAAAAGAGCGAAATGGCGGTCACCGTGGGTGCCGACGGCTTCTCTTACACGCGCCAGGACGACGGCGCCACTGCAGGCTTCAAGGTCGGCTCGCAGCTCTAGGCCCGCAGCCCTCAACGTATGCTGACCGCAGGATGGCCGAACGGAGTGTGGAGATGCTTGACCCGAAGACGATAGAAACCATTGCGGACGAACTACTGGAGGCCGGCCGGAGCCGGACCCCGGTTCCGCGACTCACTGCCCGCTACCCCGGAATGACGGTGGAGGATTCCTACGCCGTGCAGCAGTTATGGCGCAGCCGCAACGAGGAAGCGGGCCGGAAGCTGGTGGGCCGCAAGATCGGGCTGACGTCCAAGGCCATGCAGGACGCCACCGGCATCACCGAACCCGACTATGGCGCGATCTTCGACGACATGGTCCTGGAAACCGGCTGCTCCGTGGCGTGGGACCAGTACACCCATCCGCGCGTCGAGGTAGAGCTGGCGTTCGTGCTCAAGGACGGGCTCAAGGGCCCGGGCTGCACCATCTTCGACGTCCTGAACGCCACCGACTACGTGGTTCCGGCCCTTGAGATCCTGGATTCCAGGATCGAAATGGAGGGCCGGACCATCGTGGACACCATCTCGGACAACGCGGCCATGGGCGCCATGGTGGTGGGCGGGCGCCCGGTCCGCCCGGACGCCGTCGACCTCCGCTGGGTTTCGGCCATCCTGTACAAGAACCAGGTCGTGGAGGAAACCGGCGTCGCTGCCGGGGTCCTGGACCACCCTGCGAACGGCGTGCACTGGCTCGCCAACAAGATCGCCCCGCACGGGGACGGGCTGAAGGCCGGGGAGATCATCCTCGCCGGCTCCTTCACCCGACCGCTCTGGGTGTACAAAGGCGATACCGTCCACGCAGACTACGGACCCTTGGGAGTTGTCACATGCCGGTTCGAGTAGAACCAGACCGCACGTTCCGCGAAGCCCTGGCCGCCGCCGACAGGCCCCTTGCCGGGATGTGGGTGTGTTCCGGCAGCCCGCTGATTGCCGAACTGTGTGCAGGGGCGGGCCTGGACTGGCTCCTGATCGACGCCGAACACAGCCCCAACGGCCTCGAATCCATCCTCGCCCAGCTCCAGGCCGTCCGAGGCTACCCCGTCCAGGCCGTGGTCCGCCCTCCGGTCAACGACACCGTGCTCCTCAAGCAATACCTGGACCTGGGCGTGCAGGACCTGCTCATCCCCATGGTCAACTCCGCCGCGGAAGCACAGGCCGCCGTCGCTGCAGTGCGCTACCCGCCGCACGGTGTCCGGGGCGTCGGCTCGGCCCTGGCCCGCGCCTCGCGCTGGAACCGCATCCCGGACTACCTTGCCCGCGCTTCCGAAACGGTCAGCGTCACGGTCCAGATCGAAACCGAGGCCGCGGTCGCCGCCGTGGAGGAGATCCTGGCCGTCGACGGCGTCGATGCCATCTTCGTCGGGCCCTCCGACCTCGCGGCATCCATGGGCGTGCTCGGCGAGCAGGAGCACCCGAAGGTGCGTGCCGCCGTCGAGCGCTGCCTCGCCGCGGCGAAGACCGCGGGCAAGCCGGCCGGCGTGAACGCCTTCAACGAGGCTACGGCGCGTGCGTATATGGGCGCCGGTGCGTCGTTCGTGCTGGTCGGCGCCGATGTCGCGCTCCTGGCGCGCGGCACCGAAGCGCTCGCGGACAAGTTCATCCCAACAGCGCCCGACGGCGGAGCGCCCCTTGGCGGGACAGGTGTCGCGCCGTCGAGCTACTGAACTAGGTAGGTAGTCGGTACTCTTCCCGAGGTCCTTGGACGGAGCTACATTGGATATCCCGAGGCCGCTCGGGGGCGGTCGTGGAGGGGCCGTCCGCAATTTCAATGGAGCATGCCGTGGTCGCGCAACCAGATCTCAGTCGTCAACAATCTGCAGCCACCGCCCAACCGCCGGCTGAAAAGCGGTCAGGCCCTGTGGAGTACGATCTTCGGGCGGTTTACGTCCCGCAGTCGGGGTTGTTCCTGGACGATGAGGGACGCGAATTCTTCGTTACCGCCGTGGAATTCTGGGAGCACGCGACGGTGGTCAGCCTGTGCTGGAAACGCAGGCCCATGGCAGGGCAGGGAAGTCCGCCCTTGGTTGCCACGGATGAGCACGACCGGGTGCTGGGCGTACTGCGCATCTGGAACGTTGGTGCGCGATCGATCCAACATTTTGAACCGATTTCTCCGGCAGCCCGCGCCTTGACGGTGCTCATCGCCAGGAAAACAGGAACACAGGAACTGTTCAGCTGCAGGACGCCCGTGGCAAGGAAAGAGCCAACGAAGTGAGCTCTCCCAACTAGCTCGCAGTTGTTGTCGTTTTGACGCCTCATAACGACAACAACTGTTAGTCAGTTGGGTTAGAGGTACAGGAAGCTCGCCCGCGGAAGCTAGGCGGAGCGCGCGATGCCCCGCGTGGATCTGCGGATATGCTCTGGCGTCAGCCCGGTCAGCGAAGCAAGTTCAAGGTCATCGCAGGCTTGGGTGCGGAGCGCCGTGACGATCAACGCCTCCCGCTGATTAACGATCCGGTCGCGGTGCTTTTCGGCCGCTTTGAGTTGCTCGCTTTTCGCCCTCAGGGCATCCACATGGGCGCTTCGCGGAAGCCCACTCGGGTGGAGGTCGTCATAAGCCAAGCCAATGGTCCGGACAGCTCGAATGTTTTCTCCGGTCAGCGCTGAAATTGTGGCCAAGTTGAGCCCGTCTTCAAGGGCCTGGGCGATCATCTCGTTCCGCGCTGCGGTCATGGTGCGGATGGCGCTCAAAGCATGGGAGAGGAGCTGCCTGTGCGCCTCGAGGGCATGCGTAAGCTTGGTGCGCTCCTCCTTGGCCTCGGCTGGGGGACGGACTGGAACCTTGGCCCGGTAGGTGTACCTGCCGGTGGTTGGCGCGCCCCGAAGGGACCCGGATTGGGCTGGCATTGGATCCCTTTCGGACTCTTCGCGAAGTTCTGATCTATGAAATCTAGGCGGCTTTCGCAGGGCTGCGGAAATACCAATACCGCGTGAACCCATAAGGAAAGTGCATAGAAGATTTCCCATATGGGACACAAAGTTCCCGAATGGTGGGTGGAATTCCCATACGGGAGCGGTGGTCATAAGAGTCTCTTATTGATCCACGCACATTAGGTCTTATCCACGGCGCCCGGCAGTGCCTAGTCTCGAAATTGGGGATTCGACACCCGAATCCTGAGTTTCACGATTCTGGAGAAGACAATGTCCGAGTACCTGCCGGCGTCGAGGGTCACACGCATCAAGTCCTCAGCGAGCGTTGCGGCCGCCGCCCGTGTCCGTGAACTACGAGCCGAAGGCATCCCGATCATCGACCTGACCGTCGGCGAGCCGGACTTCGACACCCCCGAGCACATCAAGGCGGCCGCTATCGAAGCGATCAACGCCGGCCAGACCAAATACACCTCGGTGACCGGAACCCCCGAGTTGCAGACCGCCATCCTCCGCCGGATTGAAGGCCATACCGGCGTGCACTACGAAGCGAACCAGCTGACCATCGGCGGCGGAGCCAAGCAAGTCATCTACGTCGCACTCATGGCATCGCTCAACGAGGGTGACGAAGTCATCGTCCCGGCGCCGTACTGGGTCTCCTACCCGGACATGGTCCTCGCCAACGACGGCACGCCCGTGATCGTCGCTTGCGGCGAAGACACAGGTTTCAAGCTCACACCGGCCGCCCTCCGCGAAGCCATCACGCCGAAGACCAAATGGCTCATCCTCAACGCTCCGTCCAACCCAACGGGCGCCGTGTACTCTCGCGAAGAACTGCGGGAGCTCGGTTCCGTCCTTGAGGAATTCCCGAACGTCTACGTCCTCACCGATGAGATCTATGACGAAATCCACTTCGGGGATGGCCGGGTGACGAGCCTCGTCACGGCTGTTCCGTCCCTTCGCGACCGCATCCTCCTGGTCAACGGCGTCTCCAAGGCCTATGCCATGACCGGTTGGCGCCTTGGCTACGGCGTGGGTCCGGCGCCGTTGATCGCGGCGATGAACAAGCTGCAGTCGCAGACCTCCTCCTGCCCGTCGTCGGTCAGTCAGGCGGCGGCGGCAGCAGCGCTGAACGGCGACCAGTCATTCGTCCGGGACAGCGTGGAGGTGTACCGCAAGCGCCGGGACGTCGCCGTCGAAGGCCTCAACGCCATTGACGGACTGTCCGTGGCCCCGGCCGAGGGCGCCTTCTACGCCTACGTGAATTGCGGCGGCGTCATCGGCAAGACAGCTCCGGACGGCACGGTCATCGAGAACGACCAGGACTTCACGATGTACCTCCTCGATGCGGCCGCGGTCGCCGTCATCCAGGGCTCGGCGTATGGCCTTGGCCCCTACTTCCGGATCTCCTTCGCCACTTCGCTGGAGACCATCAACGCCGGCGTGGACTCGATCCGCAAGGCAGTCAGCGCCCTCAACTAAGCCGCACGGGCACCCCCAGAGCCAGCCAAGAGAAAGATTCAGGAAATGATCCACGTCAAAACCAAGTTCCAGAGGCCGGACGCAGACGTCGTCAGCCGCCTCGCGGCGTTCTCCTCCGCGACCATCCACGAAGCCCAAGGCCGCCGCGGCGCCCTGAGCTCCAAGATCAAGCCGATCGACCGCTCGATGTCCTTCTGCGGCCCGGCCGTGACCGTGGCCTGCGCACCCCAGGACAACCTCATGCTGCAGGTCGCCATCCACTACGCCCAGGCCGGCGATGTGGTCCTGGTCGGTGCGCAGGAATTTTCCGACGCCGGAACCTTCGGCGACGTCTTGGGCAACGCCATGAAGGCCAAGGGCATCGCGGCCATGGTGACGGATTCGGGCGTGCGGGACACCCAGGACCTCATCGAACTCGGCCTCCCGGTCTTCTCGGGCAGCGTCTGCATCAAGGGCACGGTCAAGGAAACCCTCGGGCCCATCAACCACCCGCTCGTTTTCGGCGATGAAATCGTCTACCCCGGCGACATCCTCCGCGGTGACGCTGACGGCGTCGTGGTCGTCCGCCGTGAGGAAGCCGAGGAGGTCATCGCGCTCTCCCAGGCCCGGGACGACGCCGAACGCGAGCTGATCAAGGCTTACCACGCCGGAGGCACCACCATCGAGTTGTGCGGGTTGACGGAGAAGCTGAAGGCCAAGGGACTCCTGGTCGAAGACTGATTGGCATGCCAAGGCCGGTCACCGAATGCGGTGGCCGGCTTTTGCGTGCCCGTTTCCGGGCACGAAGTCTCCGGGCGCGAAGAAGGCGCCTTGCCTGGGGGCAAGGCGCCTTGGGTGGAAAGCCGGGTCAGTCCAGTCCGGGGTGTCCTGGCCGGGCGTCCACCAGGTACCACTCGATGCTGTGTCCGGCATGAGCCGGCATGAGGCTTCCTTCGAAGACGAAGAGGGGTTCGCCCACCCCGCCCAAGGGACGCCAGAAACCATTCCTTGGGCAGTGGAATCCGGTCCGTGCGCTGATCGTTCCGAGGGTTGGATTCGAAGCCCACCGGGTCTGGCTGATCTTTTTCACCGCTGTTCCTTTGATTGGGTTCACGGAATCCGAGAACCGCTTTCGAATTACTTGCCAATTCGATATTAGGAAATAAAAGCGTCCGTGAATAAGACCAAAGATGTCTGTCCGGATAAGGCAATGTTATGGATGGATCAAGCCTCGGATGGATCGGCTGCGTACTTGCTGATCAGCTGCTGCAGCATCTCCTTGACCAGGATTAGCACGGCAGAGGCGGCTTCGGACAGCGGCTCATGGTCGGGGGTGCACAGGGCAATCTTGCTCTGGAGGGCCGGTTCGACGATCCGCAGGACCTTGAAGTTCTCCTCGGGGAAGAGCGCATCAGCGGCGGATTTTGGAAGGACGGTGGCCCCGAGGTTTGCACGGATGAGCCGGACCAGGGAGGGAACCGACTCCACTTCTCCTACGAGCCGCAGGGGCAAGCCTTGATCGGCCAGTCCTTTCTCGATGATCTGGCGCAGGGTGTGGTTCTTTTCGGGGAGGAATAGTCCAAGGCCGCTGGCTTCTTCAAGCGTGACAGTAGAGCGTCCGTGCGCCACATCGACGTCTTCATGGGTCACCAAGTGCAGGTCTTCCACGATCATGGTGGTGAACTGCACCCCGCGGATCTTCCCCGGCTCGTAGATCAACGCCATGTCGAGCCGGCCGTTCTTGATTGCTTCGCTCAACACCCCGCCGAAGATCTCGGTCAAGTGCACCACGATGTCCGGGTATCGCCGGCCGACCTCGCGGATGATCTGCGGCGTCAGGCTGGAAGCCATGCTGTACGGTGCGATGGCGATCGAGACCCTGCCCGACGGCGCCGCCCCGGATGCCGCCACGTCCTGCCGGGCCTGTTCAACGAGCCGCAGGATGGTCTGGGCATGGCGATAGAGCGTGTGTCCCGCGGCGGTTGGCTCGACTCCTTGCTTGCTGCGGATCAAGAGTCGCTGCTTCAGGTCGCTTTCCAGCGCCGACACCTGCTGGCTGAGGGCAGGCTGGGCGACGTGGAGCGCAGCGGCCGCCTTGGTAATGCTCCCCGAATCGACGATCTTTACAAAATACGAGAGCTTCCGCGTGTCCATGGGTCTGCCTTCCTCCAAGCCCTCAATGGGGCCAGGATGCCATAAGGAAATTCTATGTAGGGACACACAATCCATCTTTGTGTGACCTGTCTCTCAGCTACTAAATTTGAGATCCACATCCCCATGGTGGCGTTTCCCAAGCATTGCTTGGCAGTTCGTTGACTCCCCATCAACCGAATTGTCCCGATACCCAAATATACCCCGCCATCAGCAAGTGTGCCGTAGGTCATAACCAGAGGCTATCCCGTGATAGCGAATAGGTCTTTGTGCCCGAAGTTCACGGGTGCGAGACTTCTATCACCAAAGAATTACCGCAGTTCCTCTGATTGAAGAATTTTAGCTAAACACTTCCAATCGAAGGGGCAACTCAATTCTTCCGATATTCCAGCCGCTCGAATGGAAATACCGGACCCTAATGCAGAACCATGGAAAGAGAACCACGTGAACCCGACAATTGATCTTGTAGCGGATCTTGGAGAGGGATTCGGTGCCTACACCATAGGCAGCGACACCGATCTTCTGGAGATCGTTTCAAGTGCCAATATCGCTTGCGGGTTCCACGCGGGCGATCCCGACATCATGGACGCAACCGTCGCTGAATGCGTTCGCCGCGGAGTGGGTATCGGAGCCCATCCGAGTTTCCCTGACTTGCGTGGTTTCGGGCGCCGGGACATGGGCCTGACTGCCAACGAGGTACGCGCCGACGTGCTCTACCAACTGGGCGCCCTGAACGGCTTCGCCGCCTTCCACGGAACCAAGGTGAGCCACCTTGCGCCGCACGGCCGGCTGGGAAATCTCGTCGCCGTCCGTGAGGACTACGCTGCGGCCGTGGCTGAAGCCGCCGCCCGCGTGGACAACGAACTCATCGTGGTCGCGCAGGAAGGCGAGTTGGCGAAGGCGGCGCGTTCCGCCGGCCTGGACGTGGCCATCGTGGGCATCGTCGATCGTGCCTACCAGGAAGACGGGACGCTGGTCCCGCGCAGCCAGCCCGGCGCCGTGCTGCACGACCCCTCGGCAATTGTCGAGCGGACGGTCCGCATGGTGTGCGAAGGCAAGATCCGGTGCGCGAACGGCACCGACATCGACATCTCTACGGACACTGTCCTGCTTCACGGAGACAACCCCGGCGCCGTCGGACTCGCCCGGCTCATCCGCTCGGAACTCATTTCGGCAGGCGTGCGCATCGCCCCGCTGACCGAAGTCATGGATGCCAAGAGGAAGGCGGCCTGACATGTCCGTTCTCACGGCGGCTCCCACCGAGATCTACGAATCCGGAGACTCCGCATTGCGTGTCGTCGCACTTGCTGAAGCAAGCGAGGACAACTGGCTCACGGTCCACCGTCTTGCCGACTGGCTGGAAAGCTGCGGCGCCGAGGGACTTCACGGTGCGGTACCCACCTACGATTCCGTACTGGTGGAATTCGACCCCGTGCTTGTGTCGGCCCGTCAGGTTCGAGCGTTCGTAAAGCTGGGACTCCTCGAAATGGGCCGGTCCGCCGGTGCCTCGACGGCGCCCCGTGAGTTTGATGTTCCTGTGGCCTACGGTGGCGAATTCGGCCCCGACCTGGAGAATGTCGCCGCTTATCAGGGCATCTCCACCGAGGAAGTCATCCGGCTCCACACCGAAAAGACCTACACCGTCCGCTGCCTCGGCGCGCCGGCAGGCTCGCCGATGATGGATGGCCCCGGCTTCCCGAAGCCTGTGCCGCGCCTCAAGGATCCCCGGCTCAGCGTCCCGGCCGGAGCCGTGGCTGTGGCCGGACGCCAAGCCGTCATCGCACCAGCGTCCGCGCCCGGTGGCTGGTGCGTCATCGGCCAGACTCCCTTGACCGTCCTGAACATTCGCCGCGAACCACTGGTGCCCTACAAGCCAGGCGACATTCTCCGGTTCCGCGGTATCGAGGCCGGAGAGTTCGACTCTTACGTCGGCAAGGAACTGGAACCCAGGCCATGAGCGGGCACATCCTCATCCAGCAACCCGGCAACGCCGTGGTCACAGACCTTGGCCGGTTCCGTGGACCCCGCTTCGGACTTCCCGTGAATGGCGCCCTGGACCAGTACTCGGCCCGAGCCGCCAACATCCTGGCCGGCAACCTGGACAACGATCCCCTGGTGGAGATCACTGCCCTCGACTTCAGGATGAAAGCGAACTCGGACATCCTGATCGCAGTCACGGGCGCTCCGCTGGCACTCACCGTCGGCGGGCGTCCTTGCAGCCAGTGGGAACCGGTTTCGGTCCGTGCGGGCGAGACCGTGGCTATCCGGGGAATCAACCGGGGCCTTCGTGCCTACCTGGCCGTCCACGGCTCCGTGGAGGCGCCGATGCTGTTGGGCAGTTGTGCTCCGGACACCGTTGTGGGCTTCGGCCTGCAGCTCAAGGAAGGAACCACACTCCTGACCCGCCGCAGCGTGGGCCCTGTCCGCCAACCGTACTTCGACCTTCCGCTCTTCCGGCTCGGTCTGGAACGGCCGAACATGGGGCAGCAACTGATGGTCGACGTGACCGATGGTCCGGATGTCGCCGAATTCGGCGATTCCGCCGAGCTGCTCTTCACCTTGGAATACGCCGTGAGTGGCCGGAGCAATCACATCGGCCTGAGGCTCGGCGGCGAGCTTCCCGAAAGAACCTCAAGCGGTGAAGTGCTTTCGCGCGGCGTGCCGGTAGGCGCCGTCGAAGTTCCTTCCCGGGAAGAGTTGCTGGTGCTGCATCGGGGACGCGGCGTCACCGCCGGCTATCCGGTCCTCGCAGTGGTCACCAGTAATGGCCTGGACGTCCTTGCGCAAGCACGCCCGGGCGACAAGGTCCACTTCAGGAAAACAACCGTGGCGGAGGCAACCTCCGCCCACCGGCGCTCGCGGGCGCAGCTTGAAACCCTCCGCGAATCCGTCAACACAGTCTTCGGACTACTAGGCATTGGATGCCGACCCCAGTGGCAGGACCTCCCGGTTGCGGCATGCAGCTAAAAACCTGTCGTCAAAACCAAGAGGCGTTGCTACGCTCAACATCGAGAAGGAAATGTCATGACCGCTAACACCAACGCTGCGCAAGTGCAGCATGAACGGCTCACAGGCCGTCAAACGCGCAAGGTTGTCACCGCAGGCTGCGTTGGCATCTTCGTGGAACTCTATGACAACGGCATCTTCGCGTTCATGGCAGGAACGCTCGCCTTGGTGTTCCTCGCCCCAGGCAACCCGGACAACGCCTTGTTGTTCGTCTTCGCAGGTTATGCAGTGTCGTTCTTCGTCCGCCCCCTTGGCGCCGTGGTTTGCGGTTATTTGGGCGACCGGATCGGCAGGCAAAAGCTGCTGGTGTTCGTCATTCTGCTGATCAGCGTGGCCACCGCGGGCATCGGCATCCTGCCCACGTACGCGGCTATCGGCATTGCGGCTCCCATCCTGCTCGTCCTGCTGCGGCTCCTGCAGGGCTTCTCGGTCGGTGGCGAGGCCGCCGGCGCCATGACCTTCCTCGCTGAGCACGCCCCCGAAGGCAAGCGCGGCATCATCACCTCCTACGCACAGATCGCGTCGTTCGCAGCCCTGCTCACCGGCACCCTCGTGGCGTTCTCCATGTCTCCGTGGCTCACCCAGTCCGCGATCGACGGCGGTGGCTTCGGCTCCTTCGCATGGCGCATTCCGTTCCTGGTCGCCATTCCCATGGGCGTCATCGGCTGGTACATCCGCAAGGCCATCGCGGACACCCCCAACTTCACAAAGCTCAAGGAAGAGGGCGGCCTCTCCAAGAACCCGCTCAAGGAAGCCTTCCAGTCCGCTGAGCACCGCCGGGCCATGGTTCTGGCGCTCTTCATCCCGCTCATGAACGGCTCCGGCTACTACGTCCTGTTCTCCTACATGCCCACGTTCCTCAAGGGCAAGCAGCTCAACTTCACCATCGGCGAGGCACTGTTCATCACCGCCTGCAGCCTGGTTGTCATCTGCATCGCCATTCCTTTCATGGGCGCCCTCTCCGACCGCATCGGCCGCAAGAAGGTCATCGCCGGCTCCGCCATCGCCATGACCATCCTGGGCATCCCGTCCTACGCCCTCATCGCAACGGGCAACATGGGCCTGGCCATCCTTGGTGCCTCCATCATGGCCATCGTCTTCGCCGGCCACACGGCCGTCATCCACATCCTGATCGTTGAGCTGTTCCCCACCCGGGTTCGGTACTCCGCCTACGGCCTCGGCTACAACATTTCCTCCGCGCTCTTCGGTGGAACTGCTCCGTTGCTGATGACCTGGCTGATCAGCAGCACTGGCAACATCTACATGCCGGCCTTCTACGCGGTCATCACGGCCCTCGGCACGCTTGCAGCCGTGAGCACGGTCAAGGACCGGGCACACGAACCCCTGCGCGACGCTTAGGCGCCGCTGACCTCCGGGCACAGCTCGTGCCTTCCAGTCCCACCTTTTGGAGAACAGATGTCTTTTTCCGACTACAACACCGCCCTCGTCACCGGAGCGTCAACCGGTATGGGTGCCGCAATCACCGAGCGGCTGGCCAAGAGGGGCCTGACTGTTCACGCAGTTGCCCGCAACGAGGAACGCCTCAGCGAACTGGCCGATCGTACGGGTGCCATCCCGCACGTTGTGGACCTGACCGACACGGCGGCCCTGACCGCCGTCGTGAGCGAGCTGAAGGTCGATGTCCTGGTCAACTGCGCCGGAGTTTCCCGGCCCGGCAACCTCCTGGACTCGTCCGAGCAGGACATCGACGAGCTCATTGACGTCAACCTTCGGGGCCTGCTCCAGCTCACGCGGCTGGTCCTGCCGGGCATGGTGGAGCGCGACCTTGGCCACATCATCAACATCAGCTCGATCGCAGGCGTCTACAACTTCTACGGCCACACGGTGTACCACGCCACGAAGGCAGCCGTGCATCAGATCTCCCGCCAGCTCCGGAACGACACCGTCGGCAAGCGCATCCGCGTGACGGAGATCTGCCCGGGCCGGGTGGAAACCGAGATCTTCGGCCGGAACATGGGCGGCACGCCCGAAGCCATGGAAGAAGCATGGAAGACGTACTACGAAGGCTACGAGTCGCTGACCACTGACGACATCGTCAACGCACTCGACTACGCCATCGAAACCCCGCGCCACGTCAACGTGGGCATGCTGGAACTCATGCCGACGTTCCAGGTCCCGGGCGGTCTCACCTTCGACAGGCGCTGACCGCAACAAGCTGGCGGCCGCGAATCTCGCGGCCGCCAGCACCCGTTTCCGGGGAAAAGGCTTTTTGGGGCCCGCCGTCAGGCGGGCCTTCCGCTTTCGGAGGGCCCGACGTCGGGCGTTCAGTCCTCCTGGAGCGCTTGAGTCAAGTGGTGCGTGGGGATGCGGTCGCGGTCATACGTGATTTCCGTGTAACCGTGCGGTTCCGGCCGGCCGTCGTGCCCGAGGTTGACGAACACGATTTCCTCGATGGTCAGGATGCTGTCCCGGGTGATCATGTTGCGCACCTCCGCACGCATGGTCAGTGATGTCCGGCCGAAACGGACCGCCGTGAGGCCCATTTCCACCAGATCGCCTTGCACGGCCGAGCTGACGAAGTTGATTTCGGAGATGTACTTGGTGACGGCGCGACCGTTTCCAAGTTGGAGGATGGCGTAGATTGCCGCTTCCTCGTCGATCCATTTCAACAGGCTTCCACCGAACAGCGTGCCGTTGGCGTTGAGGTCCTCCGGACGTATCCACTTGCGGGTACGGAACGTGATGTCAGCCTTTTCCATAATGCGAGATTAGCCGAGGCCGGGCGCCCGCGTCTCCTGCGGCGTGCCATGCTTGGCGCGACTCCGTAACATGGATACGGTGCACCCGGTTCAGGGCACAACACGAAACGCCGATTCGCGCACCATGCGGCAAACCGGGAACGCGCTGGAGGAACACCATGAAGATCGACAAAACCCACCGTAGCGCCGGGCTGAGCGCCCTGCCTTCCGGCAGGGGCCGCTGAACATGCCACCGCTGGATGCCGTGCTGGGCGCCTGGTCAATGAACTGGCCAGCCCTGGTCATTCTTGTTGCCGCGGTCGCCCTGTATTCAAAGGGCCTGCTTGCCGCCAAGCGCCGGGATATCCGCTGGCCCCTGTGGAACTCGTTGGCCTTCTTCGTCCTCGGCCTGGGCAGTTTCGCGGCACTGAGCTTCGGATTCCCGGGCACCTACAGCCACGATCTGCGGTGGGCCTTCACCCTCAAGGTGACGTCCTATCTTTTTGTGGTCCCGCTGTTGATTGGCCTGGGCAAGCCGCTCACGCTTGCACGGCAGACCCTTGGCCCCGTGGGGGCGGCAAGGTTGGAAACGGTCCTCCGGCACCGACTTGTCCGCATGCTCAGCAACACGCTCGTGGCGGCGCTGCTGGGCCTCGCCATGTTCACGCTGTTCCTGACCCCGTTCTTCTACGTGCTCCGGACCAACCCCGCCGCCGACATCATTCTGACCCTGCTGGTGCCCGTTATGGGACTCCTCATGACCGTGCCGATCATGGAAGACGGCGCAGGACGCACTGGATCGCTCATTGTGGTCGAGTTCATCTTTGTATTCATTGAGCTGCTCGCCGACGCAGTGCCTGGGGTCCTGATGCGGCTCAGCCCGGGAATCCTCGACGGCGCCACGTCGGTTTTGGGCAATCAGCCAGCCTGGTTCCCCTCACCATTGCGCGACCAGCAACTCGCCGGAGACCTGATGTGGTTCCTGGCGGAGACCGTGGATCTCCCACTCATCATCCTGATGTTCGTCCGGTTCTCCCGGAGCGACAAGCACGAGGCCAAGAGCTTCGACGACCTGAGCGATGAAGAAATCGAAGCCATGAATCGGGCCCACCTGGGACAGGGCGGACGCAGCCTGGATTGATCCGGTGACGCTGGATCCGGTGACGGATGGGTTCGGTGACGGCTGGGTTCGGTGGGCGCCGGTCCCTTAGGCCATCGCCGTGTGCGATGCGCTGTGCGAATCGATCGGCTTGGCGTAGCACTGGGAGTGGCTGACACCAATGTAGGGCCCGAAATTGGGTACGGCCGAGAAGCCGGCGCTCTCGTAGAAGCTGCGGCCGTCCGATTGGGCGGACCCCGCTTCCGCCGTGATCACGCTGAAACCGTGGGCATGTGCCTGCGCCTCAAGCGCGGCGAGGATGGAACTGGCCACTCCTGAGCCCCGGGCGTATGGGACAACGTATAGCCGCTTGATTTCAGCGGTTTCGGCGTCCAGAATCCTTAGCCCTCCGCAGCCCAAAGGCTGGCCGGAGCACTTTTCGTAGGCGACGACGAAGACCGCAGTGTCGGCTTCGGACGGCGCGGGCCCGGGCTCGTGGTCGGAATTGCCGAAACGTCCATCCAGTTCCGCTTGTTGCGCCGCGCGGAGATCTGCACCCACCGGATTGGCCCACGTGACCTGTCTGATGTTGAGCCGCGGATTGGTCTGCATCGGAACCTCTTTCGCCGGAGGGGGTTATGCAAATCAAGCCTAGGAAGCGGGGGTTACCGTGGTGTTTCCTCCGCGTAAGCGTCCGGAGAAATACCCGGTGTTGGGGTCGGCCCCAGGCCAGCCGTCATTCGACGGCGTCGCCGGTGGGGTCCTCGACCGTCTGGTCGGCAAAGGCAAGTCCGCCGACCGGGCTTTGGTCCCAGTGCAGCAGGCGCCAGCCGGTCTCCGGGTCGCCCTCGAGCACCACGATCCCGGTGTTCTGCAGCTGGTGGGTGGCTGCGAACTCGCGGCCGACATCCGCGGCACGCCGGCCCGCCCAGCAGCGGATCGCGGCACCATGGCTGACCACGACGGCGGTCTGGTCGCCTGCCGCTGCCACCTTGGCAATGGCAGCGTCGTAGCGGGCGAAGAACTCGTGTCCATCACCCGCTCCCGGCATGCGGACATCCAGTTCACCGTCGGTCCAGGCGAAAACAGTGCTCATGTACCGGTGGTGCGATTCGTGGTCGGTGAGCTTCTCCAAAGCCCCGGCCTCAATCTCCTGCAGGCCGTGCACTACGGTGGCCTCGAGCCCGAGGGCTTTTGCGAGCGGGGCGGCCGTCAGCTGGGTGCGGACCAGCGTGGATGCATAGATGGCCGTGATGTCCTCGTTCGCAAGCGACGCGGGGAGCGCTGCGGCCTGACGTTCGCCGAGATCAGTCAGTCCCGGACCGGGAAACGCCGTGTCCAACTGGCCCAGGACGTTTCCGGGGGTTTGCCCGTGACGGATAAGCAAAAGCCTCATGCTGACACAGTTTCCTTCCATCGATTCGGAAACGCAGGGTCCATGTGTTGCCTCTACTTCAGGTGGTCCACCAACTGGTTCGCGATGCCGGTGTACTTGCCTGGAGTAAGTGCCAGGAGGCGTGCCTCGGCGTCAGGAGAAAGGCCCAGGCCCGAGACGAATTCCTGCATGCGGACGGCATCGACGCGCTGGCCGCGGGTGAGATCCTTGAGCCGCTCGTACGGGTTCTCCATGCCTTCGACGCCGGCGATGGCTTCGGCGCGCATGACCATCTGGATCGCTTCGCCCAGGACTTCCCAATTGGTGTCGAGATCGGCTGCCAATACCTCCTCGGCAACGTCAAGGGCCTTCAGCCCCTTGGCGACATTCGAGATTGCAAGGAGCGAGTGCCCGAATGCGACGCCAATGTTGCGCTGCGAGGAAGAATCGGTGAGGTCCCGCTGCCAACGGGAGGTGACCAGCGTGGCGCCCAAGGTGTCCAGCAGTCCGTTGGAAATCTCCAGGTTGGCCTCGGCGTTTTCGAAGCGGATCGGGTTGACCTTGTGCGGCATGGTGGAGGAACCGGTGGCCCCGGCCACCGGGATCTGGCGGAAGTAGCCAATGGAGATGTAGCTCCAGATGTCCGTGCAAACGTTGTGCAGGATGCGGTTGAAGCGGGCGACGTCCGCATAGAGCTCGGCCTGCCAGTCGTGGCTTTCGATCTGGGTAGTCAGCGGGTTCCACGTGAGTCCCAGGCCTTCGACGAAGGAACGGGATACGGCCTGCCAATCGGCGCCGGGAACGGAAGCGACGTGTGCGGCATACGTGCCGGTAGCGCCGTTGATTTTGCCCAGGTACTGGGTGTTGGAAACGCGGTCCAGCTGACGGCTCAGGCGGTGCGTGATGACTGCCAGTTCCTTGCCGAGAGTGGTGGGAGTTGCCGGCTGGCCGTGCGTGCGGGAAAGCATCGGGACGGCACGGTTCTCCTCGGCCATCGCTTCGATCTGCTTCACCAAGGCCCTTGCGGCAGGCAGCCAGACATCTTCCACGGCACCCTTGACGCCCAAGGCGTAGGAGAGGTTGTTGATGTCTTCCGACGTGCAGCCGAAGTGCACCATCGCGGTCAGGTTCTCGATGCCGATCGCGGGGAGGCGGCGGCCGATGTAGTACTCAACGGCCTTGACGTCGTGGACCGTGACGGCTTCGATGTCAGCGAGTTCCGTGACCGAAGCGGCGTCGAACTCGGTGACGATGGCGCGCAGCTTCTCCTGCTGTTCGGCGGTCAGGGGACCGGCGCCTGGAAGTACGTTGTTGCTGGTCAAGTGGATGAGCCACTCGACCTCGACGGCCACGCGGTCGCGGTTGAGCGCGGCCTCGGACAAGTAATCGACCAAGGGAGCGACAGCGGACTGGTACCGGCCGTCCAGCGGGCCCAGGGCGATCGGCTCCGGCGACGCGGCGAGGGCAACGCGTCCAGAGGGCGTACGGGTAACAGCGGCGGCGACGGTTTCAGGCATGAGGCAATTCTTTCATGAACTCGGCTCGCGCCATTAAGCCGGACTGCTCTATGTGCAAAACACCGTGACTTCCCCTTCACATCAGCGTTTCCGAGAGGTTATCCACATAGCCGACAACGTCGGTTCCGCGCCATCGGAGCCCAACGTAGCGTCGATGCCACAACACCAATGGACACAGGGGAGGGCAACATCTTGAGCGGCATTCTTATTGCGGCCGGGGGAACGGATCTGGATTCGCCGCAATGTATTCCACAAGACGCGGAAATCCAGAAGCTCGGATGGCGGATGAGCGTCTGCGCGGACCAAGCCGACGCCGTCCTTGCAAGGCTAGCTCAGTTGCAACTCGAGCAATGGGAGTCGCCGGCCGGCCGAGCCTATCGGACCACGCTGGCATTACAGGCCGCCTCCCTTCGACGCGGGCGTGACGCCTTGCGCGAGGCCGCTGTTGCGACCCTCGGCCATTCCCGGAACGTGGCGTCGAAACTCCAACCGGGCTTCTGATGGCCGAGGCTGCTCCTGTCGGCGCGGGCGGAACGCCCCAGCCTCGAACACCCGAGCCCGATGGCACCTTGCGCATACGCGGCGGAGTCGGCGGGATCCGCTTCCAATTCGAAGAGCTGCTCGCCGGCGCAGCCGCGCTGGACGGTCTCGTGCTCCAATTGCAGGCCATTGAAGTGGAAGCTGAAGCGGTCAGGGTGGCTCTCTTCCCACACCAGGCATTGTCCTACGCGAGTGGGAGCAGGGCAATCATCGCGGTCGGGGAGAGCGGCCGGGATATCGGGCGGGTCCGCGAACAGCTTCAGCGGATCGGCAACGGTGTCAGGGCAAGCCACCGTGAATACGAGTTTGCGGAATCACACGCTGCGATCAGGCTGCGAATGGGCATGGGGGTGCCGATCCTCGGGACCGGACTAAATACCTTGGACCTTGGCCTGAGGGACGCCACAGAAGGAGCTGTCCGGGATCTGAGCCGGATATTGGAGCAGATGATGGGGCTGCCCCCGGCAGCGGCCAACCTTGCCGGGGCGATCGTCGGGCCTACTGATGTCGGCGCCGTCTTGAGGGCCATCGCGGCGGCCCCCGCATTGTCTTTCCTCAGGCCTCGTCCCATTTCAGTCAGCCGGGGAGAGACCGCCACCAAGAACGTGGACCTGTCGGCGGCAGGAATGCTCAGGGAACTGGATCACATCAGTGCCACTTCAGAAGGCGAAATAGAAGTGGTGCAGGTAGATCAGGGCGAAGACAGGGCGTGGGTGGTCTTGATTCCGGGCACCCAGCCGGGCAATCCGCCCGGAGGCAGCAATCCACTGGACGAGGCCGGGATTGCCGAAGCGCTGGGCTACAACTCGGCGGAAACCAGCAAGGCCATCCGCCAGGCGTTGCTCGAGGCCGGCGCCGCAGCCGGCGAAACGGTGGTGGCAGTGGGGCACAGCCAAGGCGGAATCCATGCCATAAACCTGAGCCAGGACAAGGCGTTCCTCGCCGAGTATGACCTCAAGTTTGTGGTGACCGCCGGATCGCCCGTTGGCGGGATCACCCCTCAAGCCGGGATCGGGAGCCTGCACCTGGAGCACCAACAGGATTGGGTTCCCGGGGCGGACGGCAAAGCGAATCCGGATACCAAGGACCGGGTTACGGTGACCATGACCAATCCGGTGAGCCTGGCACCTGGCGAAGACCAGGGCATCGGCCCGGCGCACAAGCTCTCACGCTACGAGGAAGGGGCGAAGCTGGTGCAGCTCAGTTCCGATCCTTCACTCGCGGCTTCCACCGCCACGCTGGGCGGGATATTGGGCGTTGGCGGAGTGGCCAAGATGAGCCGGTTCAAGCTGAGCCGTGAAGCAACGCCATCCCCGCGGGGAGGGCGATAAGGAAGTGGCTGAGCACGCCGCCTACGGCTCGCTACCGCCTGCTACCGCCCGGAATCCAACTGGCCACCATGGAAATCAGGCTGATGATGATCGCGGCGAGAACCGCTGTCCAGAAGAAACGGTCGATGGTCAGGTGTACCGGCGTGTAGCTGCTGAGCCACGCCGTCAAGGACAGCATGGCCGCGTTGATGACAATCGTGAAGAGGCCGAGGGTGAGGATAGTGATCGGGAGGGAGAGCAGCCGGACCAAAGGACGGACCAAGGCATTGACGATCCCGAAGATGAGCCCTATGAAGAGATAGGCGAGTACCACGCCCACGGTGTCGCCGCCCTGAGTGACCCCCGCGTTGCTTACTGCGTTGGTAGTTGCCGACGTCGAAATACTGAACCCGGGCAGAATCCAGCTGGCAACCCAGAGGGCCAGCCCGTTGATCAGGACACGCACAATGAATGAACCCATACGCCCATGCTTTCACATGCGCCGGCTTTCGCATGCGCCGGCCGGAGCGCTTCCCAGCATGGCCCGGAGGCCTGCAAGTAGGCTGGTGCCATGAATTCTTCTGACAACGCACCGGAGGGCGTGCGTCCCCGCCCGGTTGTGGACAGGCTCCCCAAATATGCTGCAGGCAAGCCTCCCGTAGCGATCGAGGGCCTGACCAGTTACAAACTGTCGTCCAATGAAAACCCGCTACCCCCGATTCCCGCTGTGCTTGAGGCGATTGCCGACCAGTCGGACATCAACCGGTACCCGGACCCGCTGTCCACCAAGCTGCGCACGGCGCTCGCCGACTTCCTGGGTGTCCCCGCTGACGACGTCGTCACCGGCGCCGGAAGCCTCGGAGCCCTGAACCAGATCCTTTCCACCTTTGCCGGGCAGAACCACGACGGCAAATCCGATGAGGTCATCTATGCGTGGCGCTCGTTCGAGGCCTACCCGATCAGCGTAGGGCTGGCAGGGGCTGAGAGCGTCCAGATTCCATTGCTTTCCGACGGACGCCACGACCTCGAGGCCATGGCGGCCGCTGTCACCGTCCGCACCAAGGTGATTTTGCTCTGCACGCCAAACAACCCCACGGGTCCCATCCTCACCGCCGAGGAAACCGAACGGTTTATCCAGTCAGTGCCGGCGGGCGTCGTCGTTGTCATCGACGAGGCATACCAGGAGTTCGTCCGCAGCGGGAACGCCGTGGACGGCATCAAGCTGTACCGCAAGTACCCCAACGTCGTGGTCCTCCGCACCTTCTCCAAGGCGCACGGCCTTGCGGGGCTGCGCGTCGGCTACAGCGTTTCGGGCCCGGATCTCACCCAGCACCTGCGCGTTACTGCAACGCCGTTTGCCGTCTCGCAGATTGCCGAACGCGCCGCCATTACTTCGTTGGAGAATTTCGACCAAGTTGTTGAAAGGGTACAAAGCCTGGTCGATGAGCGGGACCGGGTTACCGCAGGACTCCGGGAGCTGGGATGGTTCGTGCCCGAGGCTCAAGGGAACTTCGTGTGGCTGAACCTTGGCGAGAATAGTGCCGAATTTGCCGGACTAGCAGGTGAGCGGGCATTGTCCGTGCGGGCCTTCGGCAACGAGGGCGTCCGGGTCAGCATCGGAGAAGTCGAGGCCAATACCCGATTCCTGGAACTCTGTGCGTCCTATACAAAAGCGCCGCAGCCTTCCTAGCGGTTAACAAATGCCCCTGCGTCCCATACTGCGGATAAAGTAAGGGACGAAAGCCAAGATATGCCGATTCCGGAATGCATTCCGGAATCGGCATATATCAGCGAATATTGCTCAGCATCGGGCTGCGGCAGGCAAGGAGACGGAATGGGCGCAACTCAATTGCCCACCCCCGGGATCAACGGAACGGGACTCGATCAGCAGTCTCCCGCGGGAGGCGCTTCAAGCGATCCCGCTGCCGAGATGATCCAGCTGCTGGGGCCGGACGGCAAGCTAGGGATGGATCCGGTCTTCTCGGACTACGCCAAGCGCCTTGATCCTGAGCAACTCCGGGGCTTCTACGCCGACATGGCCAAGGTCCGCCGCTTCGACCAGGAGGCCACGGCCCTCCAGCGCCAAGGCGAGCTGGCCCTTTGGGTTCCCCTGACGGGCCAGGAGGCCGCTCAGATCGGATCCGGACGCGCCACTCAACGGCAGGACTACATCTTCCCCACCTACCGGGAACATGGCGTTGCGCTGACCCGGGATGTGGATCTGGCCGAGCTCCTGAAGCTGTTCCGCGGAATTTCGAATGGTGGCTGGGATCCCACCGAGAACAACTTCCATCTCTATACCCTCGTCCTTGCGGCACAGACGCTGCATTCCGTTGGTTACGCGATGGGAATCCAGCGCGACCAGAAACTGGCGGAAGCCAATGGTTCCAACGAGCCGAAGGCTGCCGTTGTGGCCTACTTCGGCGACGGCGCCAGTTCCGAGGGCGACGTCCACGAATCCATGGTCTTCGCGGCGTCCTATAACGCTCCCGTGGTGTTCTTCTGCCAGAACAACCACTGGGCCATCTCGGTGCCCACCGAGGTCCAGACCAAGGTCCCCCTGTTCAACCGGGCCAAAGGATACGGCTTCCCGGGCATCCGGGTGGACGGCAACGACGTCATCGCAGTCCACGCGGTTACGGAGTGGGCGCTTGAACACGCCCGCGAAGGCCGCGGTCCTGTGCTCATTGAGGCCTACACGTACCGCGTTGGCGCCCACACCACCGCGGACGACCCCACGAAGTACCGCGAATCCGCCGAGGAAACCGCCTGGAGGGGCAAGGATCCTTTGGATCGCCTGGAGAAATACCTCCGCAACGAAGGCCTGGCCGACGAAGCTTTCTTTGAGCAAGTCAGGGCTGACGGCGATGAACTCGCTGCCCACGTGCGCAGCACCACGCAAAGTCTGCAGGGCCCCCACTTCCGCGAGTCATTCGCCGGGGTCTATGCCGAGCCGCACCCCTTGGTGGCCGAGGAACTTGCTTGGTTCGAGGAATACTCCGCCGGATTCGAACGCGACGAGGAAGAAGGGGCGAGCAACTGATGACCACCATGACCATTGCCAAGGCCATCAATGAAGGCCTGCGGGCGTCGCTCACCAATAATCCGAAGTCCTTGCTCATGGGCGAAGACATCGGCCCGCTGGGCGGCGTCTATCGCGTGACCGACGGACTGATCAAGGAGTTCGGCGCGGACCGGGTTGTGGATACTCCGCTCGCCGAGTCCGGCATCGTCGGCACTGCCATCGGCCTGGCCTTGCGCGGCTACCGTCCCGTTTGCGAAATCCAGTTCGATGGCTTTGTGTTCCCGGGCTTCAACCAGATCACCACGCAATTGGCCAAGATGCACTCGCGCAGCGGCGGCAAGCTGACAGTTCCCGTGGTCATCCGCATTCCCTATGGTGGCGGGATCGGTTCGATCGAACATCACTCGGAATCGCCGGAAGCGTTGTTCGCCCACACCGCCGGCCTTCGCATCATCACTCCGTCCAATGCCCACGACGCCTACTGGATGATCCAGCAGGCCGTTGATTGCACAGACCCGGTCATCTTCTTCGAGCCCAAGCGCCGCTACTGGCTCAAGGGCGAGGTGGACACCGAAAACCCGGGACCGGCGTCGGACCCGTTCCAGGCGCACGTTCTACGAGAAGGCTCCGACGCCACGATCGTGGCTTACGGGCCGCTGGTACCGGTCGCGCTGGCCGCCGCAGCGGCCGCGGAAGAAGACGGGCGCAGCGTCGAGGTGATCGACCTACGCTCGATTTCCCCCATCGACTTCGACACCGTCACCGCTTCGGTCAAGAAGACTGGCCGCTTGATCGTGGCGCACGAAGCCCCGACGTTCGGAGGGATCGGCGGCGAGATCGCCGCGAGGATCAGTGAGCGCGCCTTCCTGCACCTGGAGGCTCCGGTGATCCGTGTGGGCGGTTTCCACATGCCGTATCCGGTGGCGAAGGTGGAAGAGGACTACTTGCCGGACATCGACAAGATCCTCGAAGCCCTGGACCGTTCCCTGGCTTACTAGCCGCCCCTGATTGCACCCGTCCCCAAGCGGACGGGCCAGCCGAGATCGAGGACCTCAGTGACTGTTAAGAAATTCAACCTGCCGGACGTCGGCGAAGGCCTGACCGAGGCCGAAATCGTCTCCTGGAAGGTCAAGCCCGGCGATACCGTTGCCATCAACGATGTCATCTGCGAGATCGAGACCGCCAAGTCCCTCGTGGAATTGCCGTCCCCGTATGCCGGCACCGTGGCGGAATTGCTCGTTGGCGAAGGCATCACGGTTGAAGTGGGAACCGCGATTATCGGCATTTCGGACAATGCCTTGGATGAGACAGCGCCTACGTCAGCGCCCGCTGCGCCGCTCGCCGCCGCCGCGGCTCCGAGCTCGGCCGTACCGGCCCCAACCGCCGCGCCTGCAGCGGAACAGGTCTTCGAAGCCTCGATGTACGGCAAGTTGCCCGCCGACGCCGGAGCGTCCGACGGCGGTCCCGCTGGCGGTCCGCTGGTTGGCTCCGGTCCGAAGGCTGACGCCGTCAAGCGCCGCCCGCGCAAGCGCCCGGAAGGCGCTACTTCGGTACCCGCCGCGCTGAGCACGGCACCGGCCGCCGTCGAACCTGTCGCCGTTGAGCCTCTCACCGTCGAGCCCGCGGCTCCGGCCCTTCCGCCGTTTGCCGCACAGCAGCCCGCGGCAATCCAGGCACCGGGTCTCACGGGTCTTGGCGCAACGGTCAGCGGCATCGTCAACCGGGTGTTGGCCAAGCCGCCCGTGCGCAAGATCGCCCGCGAGCTGGGGATTGACCTGGCCGACGTCGTTCCCACGGGAGCCCGCGGCGAAGTGACCCGCGAGGACTTGGTCAGCTACCAGTCGCAGCGCGATGCCGAGGTGGACCAAGCGGACAAGTTCTGGGGTGCATCCAAGAAACCGCAGGATCAGCGAGTGGAGCGCATCCCCGTCAAGGGCGTCCGCAAGGCCACCGCCAAGGCCATGGTCGAGTCGGCCTTCACGGCGCCGCACGTGAGCATCTTCGTTGACGTCGATGCAAGCCGCACGATGGAATTCGTCAAGCGGCTCAAGGCCTCCAGGGACTTTGAAGGCATCAAGGTATCGCCGCTGCTGATTCTCTCCAAGGCCGTGATTTGGGCCGCCGCGCGCAATCCGAGCGTCAACGCGACCTGGGTGGACAACGCCGACGGCAACGGAAACGCGGAGATCCTCGTCAAGCACTACATGAACCTCGGCATTGCCGCGGCAACCCCGCGCGGGCTCATGGTTCCGAACATCAAGGATGCCCAGGACCTTTCCCTCAAGGAACTGGCCCTTGCACTCAACGAGCTAGCCAGCACGGCACGGGCGGGCAAGACCCAGCCTTCGCAAATGCAGGGGGGCTCGCTGACCATCACGAACATCGGTGCCCTGGGCATCGACACTGGAACGCCCATCATCAACCCCGGTGAGGTGGCAATCGTCGCGTTCGGCACCATCAAGCAGAAGCCTTGGGTACTCGACGGCGAGGTCATCCCGCGCTGGATCACAACGCTTGGCGGTTCGTTCGATCACAGGGTTGTGGACGGGGACCTCTCCGCCCGTTTCATGGCCGACGTCGCATCGATCCTCGAAGAGCCGGCGCTGCTGCTTGACTGAGCAAATCGTTATTAAGGATGGGCAGACCGGCGTCAGGGGAGAGCGGCACCGGGTTGCCCGGATCCTGACGGAAGTCTTCCAGCCGCCCGCCGTCGTGTCCGTCCTGCTGCTTATCAGCCCTGCGGTGCAACCGGGTTTCCCGGGGACAATTTGGTTCGGCGTCCTGGGGGCGTTCTTTGTGTGCGTGCTGCCGTTTGCCTATGTCCTGGTCATGGTGAGGCTCGGAAAACTCAGCGACCACCACGTCAGCGATCGCAAGGAACGTGCGCCCTTGCTGATGCTTGCGCTCGTGTCCGTGGTTGTGGGGTTGTTGGTCCTGAATCTCATCCACGCTCCGACGAGCGTCTCAGCGATGATCCTTGCGCTGATTGGCGGCATTGCGGTGCTGGCCGCAGTCAGCCTCGTCTGGAAAATGAGCGGCCATGCCTCGGCAATTTCCGCGGCCGCAGTCATTGCCGTCCTCATGTTCGGTCCGGCGTGGTTGCCGCTGTTGCTTCTGGTCCCGGCCGTCGGCTGGTCCCGCGTCGTCTTGCGGGCACACACTCTCGGTCAGGTCATCGCCGGATCGTTGTTCGGCGGCGTGGTCATCGCGGGACTTTGGTCGGTCCTGCGCGGTTCGCTGGGCTAGTAGGACGTGTAGCTAAGCGCGAGATCGTGCAGTTGCTGGTCGTTCATGCTGCCCATCATTCCAAATGACAACACCATGGCCAGGGCTCCGACAGCGAGCATGGCCGAGGCGACCACAAACAACAATTTCCAGTCGGAGCGAAGGATGCTGCGGAACGTCTCCGGCATCTGGAGCAGCGGGGAAATCAAGTTCGGGGCGCTGTCTACCGAGCCGTCGTCGAGAAGTGCCACGACGCGGTCATTAGTCCGGTCGAAGCGCATGGAACTGATGTGGTTGCCGTGGCGCGCGAGCAGAATGTCGTGTCCGACGCGTTGGCGCGGCTGCAGAGTAAGCAAAAGGGATCCCCTATGGGTTGTTGTGATGGGCGGCTCACACCCTTGGGGGCCTCTTCAATTTTACCGGCGGCATCCTAGCCGCCCGGCCTAAATCGGGGTGAGACCGCCCACCACAACGCGTGATCCTGACGACTTACGGTTCGTCGGTCTTGGCGATGTAGACGTCGCACGGCGCGTTGTGCGCCACCGTGTTGGCAACGCTGCCGAGGACCCTGGCCAGTCCCTGCATGCGGCGGTTGCCGACCACGATCACTTGGGCACCCACCCGTTCGGCTTCCTTGACCAGGGCCTCTCCGGCTTTTCCGAAGACGGCTCCGTAGCTGGTGGTCAGCTGATCGGAAGCGAGTTCCGCGGCAACTTTGCTGGCGACCTTCTCGGCCGCGTCGGCGTCGGAGAGAATCCACTTGTCGCCCCCGCTTTCGACGACCTCCACATGGGCGCCTTCAAAAGCGGTGATGACGCGCAGTTCCGCGCCCAGTGCGGTTGCCAAATTCTTTGCCGAGTCGGCGGCCCGCCTTGCTGTTGCGCTGCCGTCGACTCCGACGAGGACTATTCCGCTCATATATCTGCTCCTTTGCTGATGACATCAATGGCTTCTTGCAAAACCGGCGCCAATCGGCGGACGCCTTCGGCGATGGACTCCGGTGGCACTGCGCTGAAAGCCAACCTCAGTTTGTTGGATGGTTCGTCAGAGTGCGTGAACGCCGCGCCGGGGATGAACACGACCCCTGCCTCGATTGCCTTCTTGAGCAGCGGATACGTGTCGACGCCGTCGGGCAGGGTGACCCAGACGAAGAAGCCGCCCTCGGGCTTGGTCCAACTGAGGCCGGAAGGCATGTGCTCTTCCAATGCCACCAGCAGCGCATTGCAGCGTTCCTCGTACAAGGCCCGGTAAGTGTCGATCTGTCCGCGCCAGTCGTAGTCCCGAAGATATGCCGAGACGATCATCTGGTTCAGGGTGGGAGGGCACAGCGTGACGGCTTCCGAGGCCAGGTAGAAGCGCCGCCGCAGGTGCTCGGGAACCAGGGCCCATCCGATCCGCAGTCCCGGGGCGAAGATCTTGGAGAAGGAGCCCATGTAGATGACGTCATGCTCATTCGCGGCCCGAATCGGTTCCAGGGGTTTGCCGTCGAAGCGCAAAAGACCGTAGGGGTTGTCCTCGAGCACCAGGATATTCGCGCTGCGGCATATATCGACGATGCGCTGACGCCTCGCCGGAGCGAGCGTGATGCCGCTGGGGTTGTTGAAGTTGGGGATCGTGTAGAGGAACTTGATGGTCTTGCCTTGGGCCTGAAGCGCCGCGATCTTGGCTTCGAGGAGCTCCGGGACCAGGCCGTCGTCGTCCATGTCCACGGTCTCAACCTGGACCTGGTACGCCTCGAAGGTGTTCAGCGCGCCCACGTAGGTGGGGTTTTCTACGAGGACTACGTCGCCCGGATTGCAGAAGACCTTCGTGGCAACGTCCTGGGCCGATTGGGAACCGGCGGTGATCACCACGTTCTCCGGCCGGGCGTCCAGGATGCCCTCGGCCGCCATGATCTCGCAGATCTGGGTACGCAGTTCCTCGGTTCCTTGGCCGCCGCCGTACTGCAGCGCCGTCATTCCTTCTTCAGCGATGATGCGCGCGGCGGTCTGGCCGAGCTTCTCGAGGGGCAGGGACTGCAGGTAGGGGTTTCCGCCGGCGAGGGACACGAGTCCCGGTCGCATTGAAATGTCGAAGACGTCACGCACAGCGGACTGCTTGATGTTGGCGGCGCGCTCCGAGAAAAGTTCCTCGTGGCGGTGGGCGGCAGTTGCTGCTCGCTCTATTGCGTCGATTGCTTCCGCGGGCAACTCGGGCCCGGCATCCAATGTTTCGTGGGTCACATTGAAAGGATACTCCCCGGAGTTGCCAACTGAGCAACGGATGTTTCATCCTAATTTTTGGATTCGCGGGGCGAAGCGCTTTACGTCCTGGCTGAGGAAGGCTGGAATAGAGCCATGACGACGCATCCCGAACTCGAATCCAAGGCCCTCCGCTTCCACGAGCTCCATGCCGCGCCACACGCGCCGTTGGTGCTGGTGAATGCGTGGGATGCGGCATCTGCGCGAATGGTCGAGGAAGCGGGCGCGACGGCGGTGGCGACCTCCAGCTCGGCAGTCTCCTGGAGCCTGGGGTACCGGGATGGGGACCACCTTCCGCGGCAACTCGCGATGGAAGCACTGTCCCGGATAGCGAAGGCCACTCATTTGCCCGTGACTGCTGATATCGAGACCGGGTACGGGCGTACGGACGAAGAACTCCAGGCCACCGTCCGGGCGGTGCTTGACGCGGGCGCCGTCGGGATCAACATCGAGGACTCAGCGGACCAGCCGCTGAGCGAAATCGCTGACCAGTCCAGGCGCATCGCGCTGATCAGACAGACTGCGGAGGAGGCGGGCGTCCGACTGTTCATCAACGCGCGAACGGACACTTATTGGTCTGGAAAGTTTCCGGACACTGCGTATGAGGAAACATTGCGCCGCGCGGATGCCTATCAGCGGGCCGGGGCAGACGGAATATTCGTCCCCGGCTTGGCGGACCTCCATGTCCTGCATGAACTTTCCCGGCGGATCAGCGCACCTCTCAACGCTCTGGCCGGCCTGGGTTCGCCGTCGCCCGGGGAACTGCACGACGTCGGCGTGCGGCGAATCAGCATCGGCGGCAGCACTGCCAGGGCGGCCTACGCGAAGGTCTCCAGGCTGGCCATGGAAGTTCTTGGCGACGGAAACTGGTCGGGCCTCGCCGGAAGCCGGAGCTATGTAGACATGGACGCGCTCTTCGAATGACCGGCCAGTTCAGCGCAAACCCAGGACATCCGCGAGGGCGTTCCCGTCGATGTAGATCGCGGCTTGGGATGCCCCCGTTGCCGCCACCGCGGTTTGCGTGAGCTGAGTTGCGATCCGCGGGTTGTCGCACACGCCTCCAGGCCGAAGTGACCCGCTCAGGTTCACGACGGCGGTGCTGCCGTCGAGGTAGCCCGAAACGTAGCGCAGCGCCGAGCCCGAGAGCGCGTTGTACAAACCTGCCCCGGACGCGGTTCCATCGGGGGCCAGCAGTTGCCCCATTGCCACGGCCAGCGGGTCGCTGCCCGGAGGTGCGGCGACGTGCACAGCTACCAGGCTATCGTCGCAGGCGAACCGCACACCGCGGCTGCCGCCGTCGCCGATCGCCACGAAATACACTGTGGTCCCGGTCGATCCGCCGGCGCTTGGCAGGGCCACGGCAACCGGGCCTGGTGCGGGTTCCTGCGGGCTCGCCTTGGTTGGCAGCGACGCCGCGGGTGGCGGGTTGAAATACGGAGGAGGAGCGGGGAGAGGCGCGGGAACCGGACCGATGACCGGTTTCTGCGTCCCTTGGACGCCGTCGGGTGAGACCGGTTGAGCGGAGCCTGACCCGACCGGAGTGCCGCCGTCGGGAGAAGCGCAGCCAGCCAGGCAGAGTGCGAGCGACAGGCACAGCGCGGCGATCGCCGTCGTCGTGCCTTCCGCGTCTCGCCTGACCCCCATGACAGCCCCGCTCCTGCCCTGATCACCTCTGGTGCCTGTAACTCAACGTTACGGCGGGCCGCCCGGGTGCGAGCCGCTCCGCCCATGACGGTTCGGCCTCAGCTCAGTCACGGAATGGTAGCGGCGCGGTGACGCTTTTGCTTGGGTGGCGGAGCCGTTCCGGCTGGTCCGTTCCCTTGATCTTTCGCCAGCCACCTGCGCGGTTGTTCGCTGCGATCTGCCGCAGCATGGTGATGAGGGGCGCGCGCGGAATCAGCTCGTGCTGGTGGAAGGTGATCATCCGGGCGGTCTTGTTGTCGTGTCCCGAGGTGATGATGTTGTCCGGGTCGGGGACGATTGCGCCGTCGTAGAGGAACAGGTTGACGTGGTCCTTGGCTGCCAGCAGCGCGCAGACGTTACCGTCGAGGACGAAATAAGGCCGGGTGCGACGCTTGATCGTTTCGACGATGTCGGGCTCGGCTTCATGGATGAGGTCCCGTAGTTGCCCAGCGATGTCGCGTTGCCAATCCGGGAGGCCCTCAAGGTAGGCGTCGACCTCGGAATGGCGGTTGTATTCGGCCATGCCGTCATCGTATCGACAAAGAATGCCCCCGCCCACGCCTCAATGGCGGGACGGAGGCATTCTTGGGATACCGGAGAACTAGGCCGCTACTTCTTCCTGGACGGCGGTCAGCGGCTCGAAGATGGCCTTGATCTGCTCGACAACTTCGGCGTCGTCCTTCGGGTGCAGTTCAGCGAAGCGGATCATGGAGCCGGGAACGGCAAGCTTGACGTCCTCGAGGACCTTGGCGCCTGCGATGCCGGCTGCCTTGCGGGCCTCGTCCTGCGCCCAGACGCCACCGAACTGGCCGAACGCGGTGCCGACGACGGCGGTGGGCTTGCCTGCCAGCGCACCGGCGCCGAACGGGCGGGACAGCCAGTCGATGGCGTTCTTGAGCGATGCCGGCATGGTGCCGTTGTGTTCCGGGGTGACCAGCAGGATCGCGTCAGCTTGGGCAGCCGCAGCGCGGAGGGCCGCGGCTTCCGCGGGAACCTGGCCTTCGACGTCGATGTCTTCGTTGTAGAACGGGATGTTGCCGAGGGAGCCGTGGATCCGTACTTCGACGTTTTCGGGGGCGTTGAGCTGGATGGCTTCGGCGAGCTTGCGGTTGTGGGAATCGGCGCGGAGGCTGCCAACAAGGGCGAGAACGGTGTTCTTGGACATGGGAACTCCTTGGGTCTGGCCGCGGACGGTGCCGCAGGCGCTCGGTTGTGGAGGCTTTTGCTGCCTTCGTAGATTCTAAACGGACTGCGGTCCGCTTAATATTCCCGGCGCTAGAATGTTTTTGTGAGCCTCATCCCCATCCGGCCCGGTTCGCCTTTCGGGACGCAGCCGGAGCGCAGCGACGCCGCGCGTAATCGCGAACGGCTCCTTCGAGCTGCCAGGGATCTCGTGGCCGAACATGGAGTGGACGCCGTCACGATGAACATGCTCGCGTGCCGGGCCGACGTCGGGAAGGGAACGGTCTTCCGCCGTTTCGGCAGCCGTGCAGGACTCATGATGACACTCCTGAGCGACGCGGAGGCGGAATTCCAGCGGGAGTTCATCTTCGGTCCACCGCCGCTCGGCCCCGGAGCGCCCCCGTGTGAACGCCTCATTGCCTTCGGCGAAGCGCGCATCAAGTATGTCGAAGAATACGGCGAGCTGGCCCGTGCAGCGGCGGAACATTCCCCGCAAAACCGGCACGACGCCCCGCCGGTCGTGTTGTGGCACCGGCACATCGAGATGCTGTTGCGGGAAGCGGGCCTGGACCGCGATCCTTGGCTTATGGCTCTTTCGCTCGGCGCAACCCTCGATCCCGAGCGGATCCTCAATGCCCTCCGCGCCCATGGAGTCGCGGCGGAGCGACTGGCGGCATCGTGGCGGGAACTCGTCACGCGCCTGCTGAAAGAGTGCTGACATAACCTTCGCCCGACTACCGTGGCCCGGTAGCGTAGCGGCATGACCCTCACACCGATCCGCGCCGCCGTCGTCGGCTATGGCCTTTCCGGCAGCGTCTTCCATGCGCCGTTCATCGCGGCCAATTCCGCGTATTCCCTCGAGGTGATCGCTACTTCGGACGCGGGCCGTCAGGCCAAAGCCCAGGAGCGGCATCCCGGCACGAGGATCGTGAACGGCCCGGAGGACGTCTTGGCGCTCGCCGGTGAGTTGGACCTCGTGGTGCTCGGCACTCCGCCCGCGACCCATCATCCGCTCGCGAAGGCAGCGCTGGAAGCCGGGCTCGACGTCGTCGTGGACAAGCCGTTCGCCGTGAGCAGTACGCAAGGGCAGGAGCTGATCGAGTTGGCCGCGCGGCTGGGCCGCGTGCTTACCGTCTACCAAAACCGCCGCTGGGACGGCGACGCCCTCACCGTGAAGAAGCTGCTCGACGCCGGGACGCTCGGTGAGGTGATGCGCTGCGAGGCCTCCATGGAGCGTTGGGCGCCCGAAATCAGCAAGGCGTGGAAGGCCGGTGCCACGGCCGACGACGGCGGTGGGCTGCTTTTCGACCTGGGAACCCACCTGCTGGACCTGGCTGTGCAGATGTTCGGGCCCGCTGAAGTCATCCATGCCGAAATCCTGGCCCGAAGGCCCCAGGAAAAAGCCGATGACGACGTCTTCCTGGTCCTCAAGCATGCTTCCGGCGTGATCAGCCACGTCGCGATGAACGTCAACAGCCAGCTCCATGCTCCGCGCTTCCGCATCCTGGGCAGCAAGGGCGGCTTTGTGAAGTTCGGGATCGATCCGCAGGAACCGTTCATCGTGTCGGGCGGCCGGCCCACCGACGGCGCCTACGGCGTGGACGATCCTCACCACTACGGAACCCTGGAAATCGACGGCGTGCGGACCACGGTACCCACCGAGCGCGGCGCCTACCAGGAGTTCTACCGGATCCTTGGGGAGAAGATCGCCGACGGCGGTGCCGCCTCCGCCTTGCCGCTCCCCGTGGATCCGGCCGGGCCAGTCGAGGTGCTCAAGCTGATTGAGCAGGCCAGAACACTCGCCTGAAAGTTTTTTTGGATCGGGCGTAACCTCGCCGGGGCCCCCAGCGATGTACGGGGAGTGTGGACAACGTCCGCACTGATCATCCAGTAGCGACACAACCGCTGCCGGAGCAGTCCCAAAACGTTTGTCGGAGGGTTCCATGTCCTTGTTCACTGTCCTTGCCACCAGCAAAATCGCCGCCGGCGTCCTTGCCGCCGGAGCTGTAGCGGTTGGCGGAACCGGCGTCGCAGCCTTCAACGGAGCGCTTCCCAACGATATGCAGAAGAGCGCCCACGAGCTGCTCGGAGCCCCGGCTCCGACCGCATCCAAAGCAGCCGAGTCCGCAGAGTCCAAGACGGCTGGCGCATCCCAGAGGGCAACGTCCAAGGCCACTGACGCTGCTGCCGACGCCAAGTCCAAGGCCACGGACGCCGTCGATGACGCAAAGTCCAAGGCTGCCGCAGCAGCTGCGTCTGCCAAGGCCACCTCACCGGACGCGTTCGGTCTTTGCACCGCTCTCCTCAACGGCGGCCTGAAGGCCGACACCAAGGTGCCCGGCTACTCGTCACTCGTCGTTGCAGCTGGCGGAGAGGCCAACGTCAACGCACACTGCGCCACCGTGGTGAGCGAAGGCAAGGCTGCCGGCCTGAAGGCTGACGGATCCGCTTCCGCCAAGGTCGACGCCGACGGAACCGCCACGCTGCCCGCTACGCCTGCCGTGCCGACTGTTCCCGCAGTGCCGTCCGCACCGGCCGTCCCTGCTGTACCAGCTGTCCCGTCCCAGGTGCCGACCGCGCCGGTGCACGTGCCGTCCGATTCTGTCAGCCCGTAACACTGCGGCTACGCTTGAACGGCGGGGCTCCTTGGCTAAATGACAAGGAGCCCCGCGACGCAACAGACTGCGGCAGCGGTCATTTCCCAGGCCAGGGACGATGACCGCGCTGCGTGGGATGGAGGGGTCGCGGGTGCTTGACCCTTTGGCTGATGAATACTTGCAGGCGGATGAGGAAGATCCCGCACTGCTCTTCACGGCTGCCTACAACGAGTTTTCCGGACCGGTGTTTGGATACCTGCGCGCCCGCGGCGTAGACGATCCGGAAGCAGTTACCCAGGACGTGTTCCTGGCTCTCTACCCCAAACTGGATTCCCTCCGAGGAGGACTCCAGGGGGCCAAGACCTTGCTTTTCTCCATAGCGCACGCGCGAATGGTGGATCACTACCGCAAGCGTGAACGCACGCCTGATTCCGCCCCCTATGAAGCCGACCTGGATGCGCGAAGCGCGCCTTCGGCCGAAGACCAGGCATTCGGGCACGGGGAGGGCTTGGGAGTGACGGAGCTACTGGCCGACCTCAACCCCGACTACCGGGAAGTCCTTGCACTCCGGGTCGTCGCCGACCTGTCGTTGGAAGAAACAGCGGCCATCATGGGCAAGTCCCAAGGAGCCGTGAAGCAGTTGCAGCGCAGGGCATTGAGTGCACTGAGAGAACGTGCACTACTAAGGAATGGCACATCATGAGCGAAAAATCCGCATCCTTCGGGGAGCAAGGCGTTGACCGCCTGCTCGCTGAAGCCGGGCTCGACGAAGCATACGAGATCCGGACAGAGCTGCTGGAACTGCGCGCCCTTGCGAGCACCCGGCCGCAGCCATCGGCAGCTGTGCAAGCCTTGATGGCACCCGGCCGCGTGGCGATCATGCCTGTTTCCGATGTCGAGGCCGCCGAGGCCGTTGCCTCCGCGGAGGCGCCCTCCGGCGCCGCGGCTGCGCCCGTTGATGAACTGGCCGCCCGTCGCCGCAAAAAGGGCCGTTTGACCTTCGCCGCCGTAGCCGTTGCGGCTTCCCTTGCCGCCGGGGCTACCGCCGCGGCTGCGTCCGAGGGCGGCATTACGGGAACGATTGAACACTTGGGCGCCGTGGTGGGGTCGGTCGTCTCCCAGCTCACCCCTGGATCGGGCGGGAACGCTCCGCAGCAGCAGGGAACGCGCCCGGAGCCGGGTTCTGTGCCTACCCGGGGAACGAGCAATCCCGCATCGCCTTCCCCGGAGTCGTCCAGCCCCGATGTACAAGGCAACAACACGCATCCATCGCCGCACGCGACTCCCAGCCCTGCCGCGTCAGGGTCCGACTCGGATCCGCGCAAGGGACTGCAAGACGTCGCCAAAGGCCACCCTGGACCCATCACGATCCCGACGCCGCCGGTGGTCCCAACGCCCACGCTCCCGTTGCCCCAGCCCGTTCCCTCCGAGATCCTCCCAGGCAGCCCGGTAAAGCCGTAACCGTCATAATGCCCCTGCTGCAGGGGTACTCCATCAGACGCTCTTGCAGATATGGCCCGGTTTCACCCGACGCTCGCTCACCAATACGCCCGATTCCTGCGTCGCTCGCTCAGAAGATCTGAGCGAGCGATGGGCCAAAATGCCTTAGAAGTGAGCGAGCGTTTCGAAAAACACCGACATAAGTGAGCGAGCGTCGGTGGGGACCACGACGGCGGGGTGCCGCTTCCCGTGGAAGCCGCACCCCGCCGTCGTGATCGTTAAGGGTAATCCACTGCTCCGTAACTGTCGTTCTGAAGGCTCAAAACGACAGTTAAGTGGGCCCACGCCGGCGAGGGCCCCGGCCTGAGCTTGCGAAGGCAGGGAGCCGGTGGGGAGCAGCCGATCAATAAAGAAACTATGCCGAAACCAGGTTGTGCCAGTCGGCGACGAGGGGCAGGTTGTGCGCCTCGGAAACCGAGTGGTGAGCCACGTGGCCTCCCGCGATGTTGAGGCCGGCTGCCAGGGCGGGGTCGCGGTCGAATGCGGCCCTGACGCCCAGGTTGGCCAGCGCCACTGCGTAGCGCAGGGTGACGTTGGTCAGAGCGTAGGTGGAGGTGTTTGGAACGGCGCCAGGCATGTTGGCGACGCAGTAGAAGATCGTGTTGTGGACCTTGTACGTGGGTTCCTGGTGTGTGGTGGGGTGCGTGTCCTCGAAGCAGCCGCCCTGGTCCACTGCGATGTCCACCAGCACGGAGCCGGCCTTCATGCGGGAGACCAGCTCGTTGGTGACCAGCTTGGGGGCCTTGGCGCCCGGGATCAGCACGGAACCGATGACGAGGTCGGCGTCGACTACTGACTTCTCGATCTCGTACGCGTTGGATGCAACCGTCTTCAGGCGGCCCTGGTAGAGCGCGTCCAGTTCGCGTAGGCGGTTGATGTTGATGTCGAGGATGGTGACCTCGGCGCCCAAGCCGAGAGCCATCGCGGCAGCGTTGGTACCGGCAACACCGGCACCGAGGACAACGACCTTGGCCGGGCGGACACCCGGGACGCCGCCCAGCAGCACGCCCTTGCCACCGGCCGGAGCCATGAGGGAGGAAGCGCCGACGATGACCGACAGGCGGCCTGCGACCTCGGACATGGGTGCCAAGAGGGGCAGTGCGCGGCCGTCCTGGACGGTTTCGTAGGCGATGGCCGTGACGCCGGAGTTGATGAGGGCCTGGGTCAGCTCGGGCTCAGCGGCCAAGTGCAGGTAGGTGAAGAGGATCAGGCCCTTGCGGAAGCGGTGGTACTCGGCCTTGATGGGTTCCTTGACCTTCATGACCATGTCGGCGCGTGCCCAGACGTCGTCGGCTTCGGCCACGATCTCCGCGCCTGCAACCGCATATTCCTCGTCCGTGATGCCGGAGCCCAGGCCTGCGCCACGTTCCACCAGGACGCTGTGGCCGTGGGTGCGGAACTCGTGAACGCCCGCGGCTGTGATGGCAACGCGGAATTCGTTGTTCTTGATCTCTTTGGGGACACCGATGATCATTTTGGGCTCCATGTTCGAAAGGCTTCAACGGCCTTTTTCTCTGCGGGGGACTGTGATTCCAGAATAAATCCGCTGTGAGCCAGGCGACAGGAAACGTGATCGCTGGCGTCGCGAGCTTCCCCGGAATTTCGGGGTTTTTGCCGCGTGAGGCTCGACATTTGTCGATATTGAGAGCGGCAGGTGTCGCCTGATGTTCGTCCGGCAAAGTAGTGTTTTCTCCATGCAACAGGACGTGGAGAAAATCGTCGAGGATGTCGCACTCAAGTTGGGCCGCGGCCTCTCCTTGGAAGACCTCGACGGCGTGCTGCTCGCCTACAGCTCCAACCAGTCCCACGCCGACCGCGTGCGCGTGAATTTCCTCCTGAGCAAGCGTGTCCCGGTGGACGTCAGTGCGTGGCAGCTCTCGCACGGAATCGCTACCGCGGTGCGTCCCGTCGTCGTGCCCGCCAATGAGGACCTCGGGATGGTGGGGCGCGTTTGCGTCCCGCTGCTGGTGCGCGGATTCCGCGTCGGGTACCTCTGGGTCCAGCAGGACCTTGACGAGCAGACCGCGACGGCGATACTCGCCGAATTGCCTGGCGTTCGGGACGAGTTGGACCTCCTCGCCGGGTTGCTGCTCGATTCCAACACAGCTGAGTCGGAGTTCCGGCGTCGACGTGAGCAGGAATTCCTGGCCGCATGCCAGGGCGAGTCAAACGCGGTGGCCGCCGTGGCGGGATGGAAGGAAATCCAGGGCCGGGGACCGTGGCAGTTGGTCACCGTGCTCGACGCGGCGGACAGCGGGGGCGTCTCGGATCCGATCGCGGCGACCCTGACGCATCGTTCCGCCGCGCTGCAGGCTACTATCGGCGTCGATTCCGTGCTTTTCAGTGCCGGCACCGAGACTCACGCTGTCCTGTTGTTCCGCGAAACCGGCGGGCGGGCAGAACACGCCCAGGTCCTGGTCCACTATCAGTTGGAACTCGCCAAGCGCGCTGGCCGGAAGGTGGACCGTGTCATCCTGGGCATCAGCGAGCCGTTTTCAGTCATCCGTCAACTGGGCAGGGCGTACCGGCAATCGAAGCTCGCGGCCCAGGCTGCCGCCGTCGACCCTCCGCTGGGCGAGCTGGTGGACAGCAGTTCGGCAGGGATCTACCAGTTGTTCGAACGGCTTCAGGCGCCCGGTGGCTGGGACGATTCGGGCTCGGCACATTTCCAAGAGATCGAGGATGCCGATCGCAACGGCGAGTTGCTGCCCGTGCTCGAACTGCTCTACGACAGCGACGGCTCTGTGCAGGACGTGGCCGCGAAGCTCCACTTGCACCGCAGCAGCATCTACAACCGGCTGGCGAGGGTCCGCCAACTCATCGGCGCAGATCCGCTGAATGGCGCCACCCGGCTCGAACTCCACGCAACGCTCAAAGCGCGCCGCTGGGCGGGCCGTCCGCGGATTTGACGCCACTGGAACCGAACCCGCGCTGGCTTACTTGTTGAACTGCCTCAACTGAATGCTGCAGCGCCACCGGTCCGGGCGGTACTGAATCATCTGCATCCGGTTGCTTTGGCAACACCGCCCATGCCACTCGACGGCGGGTGTTCGATGCTGTCCCATCCTCACGGCAGGATCCCTGTTGCCGCGCCCAAAATCGACCCTAGATCCACGCCTGATTGGGTGGGTTGAGGCGTGGGAGTAGGACTGGCCGGGTTCCGCGGCTTCCAAGAACCTGTTGGCCCGGGCGAGGGCGTGTCGGTCTGCGTCGGAGTCGGGGCGGGAGCGGTCGGCCCGCTGGGAGCCGGGCTGGGAGCCGGGGCAGGCTGGGCCGGAACCGGAATGGCAGGAACGGGCACAGGCGCGAGGCTCGGGGGCAATGCTGAAGGGATCGTGGAGGGGACCTGGACCGAAATCGTTGGTCCCGAAACACTCGACGGTTGGACCGGGGCTGGTCCTTGCGGCGAATGTTGGGCAGGGTCCGCGGCGGTCTGGCCGGCCTTGGCGCTTGGGGTAGATGCCGAAGGGGATGCCGCGGCGCTGGGGGAAGTTCCCGCCGTCGTGGAAGGAGCACCGGAGGGCGTGGAACCCTGGCTGTCCGCACTGGCAGCGTCCTGGGCGCGGGATTCCTGGCCGAAGAAGGGCAGCTCAAGGGCTTGGCCCAGGGAACCGGCGGTCAACAGGATTCCCACGGCTCCTGCAACCACTGCCATGCGGTTGCTCATCGTCCGGATGCTGGCAGCCTTCTTGAGGACGGCGTGCGGTTCCCGGCTGAACGACGAGCCGGTAAACGACGCCGTTCCGACGCCGGCGCGGGGTGCCGCCGGGAGCGCCGTGGTAGCTGCGTTCTCGGTTTTGGCTGGCTCGGCAGTCGCTGCGGCTGCTGTCGCGGCGGCCGCGGTCGCTGCAGCCATCGTCGCGGGAGCTACCGTCGGAATCGCCGTGGTGGCTGGTTCTGAGGTGGCTGGCTCCGCCGCCGCAGCGGGCACGGTCGGAATGGCGGCCGTCGCTGGTTCTGGCGTGGTTGGTTCCGCCGACGCAGCGGGCGCCGTCGCCGCAGCCGCAGTCGGAACGGCCGCGGTTTCGCTGGCTTGGGCGGCGCGCTCCCGTTCGGCCGCGCGGGCAGCCGCGCGCGTGGTGGGCACCGCCGTCGTTGGGGTTGCCGCGGGCGTGGGCTCCGGCGTCGAACTCAAAGGTTCAGAAGCGGGTGCCGCAATGAACGGTCCGCCGTCTTTGGCCCGACGACGTCCAGTTGGCTTGGTGCTCTCGCCCGCCACTTGGGCACGGCGAGGCTGATCCATGGTTGGGGACATGGTGATTGCCTCTCAACGCCTTCGAGGTTAGCTGTCGGGTTCGGACGAGGCCGTCCGGCCGCGCTTGGCGGCTTCACCCCAAGGGCCTGTGGAGAAATAGGCCCGGAGACTCTGGGTCCCCCGTCTCTGCCGCGGGTCTGGCGGATTCCGGGTTGCGGCAGAGCTCGGCGTCAACCCGGAAGCGGCCCGGTGGGGACTGGGTCGCCCCTCGACGGTACAACAGCCGGCATGCAAAGTCACATTTGAATAACGGGCGGGGTGACCGGTTTTTGCTGGCTCCGCCCGGCGATGAGTCCCGCGACGTGCTCGGCGTCGCGGCCGACCCCGCCCACGAGGCCCGAGGTCAGCCCGTATTGGAAGGGCATGCCCACGAAGAACAGCCCCGGTAATTGTTCCACGGCGCCCCTGCAGGTGAGCGGCCACCCGTCCTCATCCGTTGGAAGGTCTTGGATCCAAGCAAAGTCCGGTCGGTAACCGGTAGCCCAGATCACCGTGGACACAGGGATCGCATGGCCTTCATCGCTCAGGGGGTGGCCCTCGCGCGTGCCCGTCAGGCGTGGCAGGCGGGTGACTCCGGCGGCGTCGAGCTCCCGCGTTGAGGTCCGGATCAGCGGTGCGCCGTGCTTGGTGAAGCCGACGGCGACCTTGCGGCCGATAGGGGTGGACCTGTTCAGCACTTTGTGGATGAAGAGCCACCACAGCCCGCCGGCGTATCGTGTCACCGGGCCCGGAATGTGGAACGGAGGGGTCCCTGCAATGTAGGTGCGGTGCGTTTGTGCGAGTTCCAACGCGATTTCGACGCCGGACGTGCCCGAGCCGACAACCAGAACATCTCCGGGTGGAACCGAGTCAGGGTTGGTGTATTGCGCGCCGTGCAGTTGGTGGATGCCGGGATCAAGTTCCCTCGCGAACGCCGGGATCCTTGGCTGCGTGTTGGGGCCCGTTGCTACAACGACGTTCGTGGCCAGGATCGACCCGGCGCTCGACTGCACCCGGAACCAGCCATTTTCCCGCTCGATGCCGACGACATGGGTGCCGTGGTGAATCGGGAACTCCCAATTCCTGGCGTACTCCTCAAGGTATTCGGCCATGGCGTCCTTGCCGGGAAAGCTTCCTCGGGCGGCGGGAAACGGCAGGCCGGGAAGGGAATCGTGCTGGGCCGGCGTGAAGAGCCGCAAGGAATCCCATCGCTTGCGCCATACGTCGCCAACACGGGCCTGCGAGTCCAGGATGAGGAAGTCTTGCCGATGTTTCTTCAAGTGGAATGCGGTGGCGAGCCCTGCCTGCCCGGCGCCGATAACTACGGTGTCCACTGGCTCATTGCTGTTTGGCTCATTGCTGTCCATCGCGAAGCCTCCTGAGGTGTCCGAGGTCATTAGAATATCATTCCAGTCACTGGAATGATATTCTTTTTGCGTGGAAATCCGGCGTAATGACAGACGGCTGGCTCAAGCTGTCGCAACCAAGGCGGCCGTGGTGGAGGCTGCCCGGGAGCTGTTTCTGAGCCGGGGATACGTGGCCACCACTATCGGCGCCGTTGCCGAGCAAGCCGGCGTGGCTGTCCAGACCATCTACAACTCCGTGGGCAACAAGGCTGCGCTGCTCTCGGCCGTGGTTGACGTGACGGCCGCGGGTCCGGATGCCCGCCGTTCCGTCCCGGAGACCATGCGCGAGCGGACCGCCGCAGCAGCCGACGCCGGGGCGGTCCTGGCGTTGTTGGCCGACTGGTTCGCCGAGGTGCATCCGCGAAGCAGCCAATTGTTCAACGTCATGCGCCAGGCATCCGCCGTCGACGCCGAAGCCGCCAAAGTGGAGCGGGACCGGGCCGAAACCCGGCTACGGAACTATGCGGAAGCCGCGGCTGCGCTCAGGCGGCGCGGGGCGCTGACTTCCGGCATGAGCGACGAGCAAGCCGCTGCCGTGATCTGGTCGGTGGGTCACCCGGACACCTACCGATCACTCGTACTGGACTTCTCGTGGGGCCTGGACCGCTACCGGGATTGGGTCCACGCGGCCCTCAAGGCGGCTCTCGCGTAGCTTTCTAGTTGTCGCTTTCCACTTCTGCCGCGGCCGTCTTCTTCTGGGTTTCCAGCCATGCCATGATGTCCGCGAGCCTGATGCGGCGATGCGTGCCGCGGTATTCCACCGGGATTTCGCCACGGTCGGTCATGTTCCGCAGGTAGGTGTGCGAGATTCCCGCGAGTTCGGCCGCCCGCGAGGTCGTGAGCATTTCCTCGACGCTGCTCACGGTCACCGCTTCGCCCCGGCCCAGCCTGCCCAGGAGGTCGACGACGGCGTCCCTCGCCTCGTCCGGCAGGCGGTGGACCGTGCCGTCGACGAAGACGGTGATGTCGTTGCTGTCCTGGAGTGAGCGCGCCAGGTTCCGGGCGTCGTCGGCGGGCAAGCCAGGCGTCACACGGGGAGCTATCAATGCCATGGCAGAAGCCTAGCCGCGCTCGAGGCCGTGCGGTGACGCCGCCGTGTTAGATTCACGCCTATGGTCAACTACCCCGCCAATCCGGATCCCGGCCCCGCCGTGGCCGCGGCAATCGAGATACTGGTACGGCAGGGCTACGACGCGACCTCCGTGGACGACCTCGCCGAAGCCGCTGGGATCAGCCGGAGCACGTTTTTCCGCAAGTTCGGTTCCAAAGAGGACATCGTTTTCGCCGATCACGACCGTATTCTCGGGCGGGTTCAGGAACTGCTTTCGTCCACGACGGCGGATCCTTTACGTGCCGTGGTGGACTCGGCGCTCCTGGTCTTCAACCACCACGTGGGTAACCGGGAAACCTCCCTGGCGCGTTACGAACTCCTGCATCAAGTGCCGGCCCTCCGTGACCGCGAACTGGTCATGACGCATCGCTATCAGCGGGCTTTCCGGGATCATCTTCTTTCCGGGCTGCCGGAAGGTGAAAGCCGGGGGGTCACGGCCGTGGCCTTTGCTGCTTCAGTGGTTGCGTTGCATAACAGCGTCCTGCGCGAATGGCTGCGGGCGGTTTCTGCCGGCGAACGTGCGGCGGGTGCGGAGCGCATCGGGGGTGCGGAGCGCGAGGCGCGGGAAGCCGAGGCCCGCAGGTTGGCCGCCCGGCTCGGGCGCGAATTGGGCGCTTTGGCCGATACTTTCGCGCATGTTTCGGCCGGCGCTGCGACTAGCGAGGCGGCCGGTTGGCCTCCTCCGGAAAGCGGCCGTCCCGCTGTCGTGGTTGCCGTCCTTGATCCGGCAGCGGGCACGGAAGAGATCCTTCAAGCGGTCCGGGACGCTCTGGCTTAACCCTCCCTTTTGGCATCGAGTTCCTTGACATGAAACTGAGTGCCAGTGCATGCTGGGAATCGCAGATCGCACCCCAAAGCGAGGATTCCCCCATGACGACGATGTCCGATAGCACTTCCGAGGAACTGGACGCTGTGTTCCCGGCCGGCACCATGGAGCCCGAGTATGTCCTGAACGAATCCCTGGACCCGGATCCGGCCTCCGTTTTCAAAGACCTTAGCGGCGAAGACCGCGCTTACTGGAACCGTGCGCGCACCTTTGTCCAAGAGGAAGTGCTCCCGGTGATCGCGGGGTGCTGGGAGCGCGCGGAGTATCCGCTGCACCTGGTGAAGCGTCTCGGTGAGCTTGACCTCCTGAGGGACGGAATCGACGTCGACGGGTTCCCGGCCATGAGCAAAACGGCCGCCGGACTCGTCACGATGGAATTGAGCCGCGGGGACGGCTCCATCGGCACGGTGGTCGCGGTCCAGGGCGGATTGGCACTGCGGTCGGTGGCCGAATGCGGTTCCCCCGAGCAGCAGGCCCGCTGGCTTCCCGCCCTTTCGCGGGCAGAGGAATACGGTGCCTTCGCCCTGACGGAGCCGGCCCACGGCTCCGACTCGGTGGGACTCGAGACGACTGCGACGGCCGTCGAGGGCGGCTATGTGCTCAACGGTGAAAAGAAATGGATCGGCAACGGCTCGATTGGAGGCCTGACCGTCGTCTGGGCCCGTGGCGACGACGGGCAAGTTCATGGATACCTCGTCCCGCAGGATTCTCCCGGATATGCCGCCACGACCATCGAAGGCAAGCTCTCACTCCGGGCCATCTGGCAGGCACATATCCGCCTCGAGAATGTCTTCGTCCCGCAGGAAAACGTGCTCCCGGGTGCCCGGAGTTTCAAGGACACCGCACGGGTGCTCCTGGCGACCCGGCTGGGAGTGGCCTGGTCAGCCGTCGGGCATGCGACTGCCTGCTACGAAACCGCGGTGCAGTACGCCGCCCAACGCCGGCAGTTCGGCCGTCCGCTGGCCGCTTCGCAGATTGTGCAGGAGCGCCTTGCCCGCATGCACTCCGAGCTTGCCACCATGCAGCTCATGGTCATGCAAATGACCAAACTGGACGAGGAAGGCGTGCTGACTCCAGCACAGGCGGCGCTCGCGAAATTCACGTGCACCCGCACTGCCCGCAGCATCGCCTCGAACGCCCGCGATTTGCTCGGTGGCAACGGGATCTTGTTGGCCAACCGCGTGGCCCGGCACTTCGCCGACATCGAGGGCATCCATACCTACGAAGGCACAGAGACGGTTCAAGCGTTGATCATCGGACGCTCGATCACGGGCATCTCCGCCTTCGCGTAAGCCCCTGCGCCCAAAGCCGCGCCCTGGGGCGCACCCCCCTAAGCCGCGCCGCCTGAGACGCTCGCTCACCTATATGGCCAAAATCCCAGACGCGCGCTCGGATATGAGCCCAATCGACGGAACGCTCGCTCAGATCATTACTCCACCACGGCGATCGCGAAACCGCCCCACGCTCGTTTCTTCTTGGTCTCGCGACCAAGCCCACGCTGTTCGAGGAGAGCCAACCCGTTGGTTCGGAGAAGTTCGGCCAGGCGCTCCCGCGAAGGCGGTGTCCTGTCCACGCCGAACCTCAATGGTTCGCCCGCTGCCTTGGCCGCCGCCCGCCCGAATCGCCAATACGGCGTGCTCGATTCAAGGGCCTCGGTTGTGAAGTAGTCGAAGGCGAGCAAACTCCCCTTGGCGCAACTCGCGACCGTGCGCAGCGTGTCCTCAACCGCGTTCCGATCGAGGTACATCGTGACGCCCTCCCAGAGGAACAGCGCCGGACGCCCGACGTCGAACCCGGAGTCGACGAGTTTGGCGAGCCAATCATCCTTCTCGAAGTCGGCGGACACGAACGCTACCTTGCCTACGTCGATTCCTGCCTTGTGGAGTACGTCGCGCTTGACCGCCTGCGTCCTGGGGGCATCTATCTCGAAGGAACTGACAGGCGTCTCCGGCGGGAGGCGGTACGGGCGCGTGTCGAAACCGGCGCCGAGGATGACCAACTGCTCGATCCCGGGAAGGGCGCGGTCCACAGCGCTGTCGAAGAACGTGACCCTCGCCGACGCCTCCGCTTGTGGAGGTATCTCGCCCTCAAAGGGGTAGCGGAAGGTCTTCGGGACGAAACCCGTGACGCGGTGCGCGAAGATCGTCGGCCAGAATGCCAAACGCATGCCCAACCAAGGAACGCCGGGAAGCAGGGGCAACAACCGATTCGCGGCCTGGTCTTCGCGCACACCGAATTTGTGCATCGCCCACCTCGCGGAGAGCGGAGCCTGCGCGCTCGTCGACACGCCGGAAGGTCTCGCAGACACAAGCTTCCCCACCCAGATCACATAACCGAGTAGCGACACCGGGAGCAGCGCAATGCTGAGCGCATAGAAAGCGACGGCGGCATCGGGCTTGCGCATTTCCGACCCCTTTCAGCTAATCAACGCTGAGCGAGCGTTCGGTGGGAGGCGGTCATAGGTGAGCGAGCGTTCGGCGGGAGGCCGCCATAGGTGAGCGAGCGTTCGGGTGGGCCCTACTCGGCGTCGAGGTCCGTTTCCAACAATGTCACCAGGTAATCGAGAGCGGCGTCGGCGCCGTCGCCCTCCGCGCGGAGCACCACGACGTCGCCCTTTGCCGCGCCGAGCGTCATGAGCGAAAGGATGCTGGCGGCGTCGAGCGCGTCGTCGGCAGGCGAACCGGCCATCGCGATGGTCACTTCAACCGGGGATTCCCCCGCGGCTTCGGCGAAAATCGCCGCGGGGCGGGCGTGAAGTCCGGAGCGGCTGGCGATGGTGGCGGTGCGTTCGGGCATGGTTTCTCCTTGTGTTCAGTTAGTGCAGTACTGCGGGGCTCAGAGCCCGAGTTCCTCGAGGATCGGCAGTTTGGCGCGGACCCAGGCCTTTGCGTCGAGCGCATCGGGTGCGCTGAGCGCCAGCCGGGCCAGCTCCTGCGCCTGTTCCAACGTCACCGTTTTGAGCACGGTTCCGACGGCGGCAAGCGAGCGGGCGGTCATGGACAGTGTGGACACGCCCAGGCCAACGAGCACGACGGCGAGGGCCGGGTCCGCGGCAGCCTCACCGCAGACGCCAACGGGTTTGCCGCTGCCTTCTTCGGCCGAGCCAGCCACGGTCAGCTGGACGAGGCGCAGGACGGCGGGCTGCCACGGGGTGTTGAGTTCGGCGAGGGGCCCGAGTTGCCGGTCGGCCGCCATGGCGTATTGGGTGAGGTCGTTGGTGCCGAGGGACGCGAAACCCACGTGGCGCAGGACCGACGCCGAGGTCAATGCCGCCGAGGGAACTTCCACCATCACGCCGGGTTTTTTGATGCCCGCGGCATCGCACATCGACGCGAAATGGGCAGCCTCGGCCGCAGTCGAGATCATGGGCGCCATGACCCACACCTCGGCCTCTGTTTCGTCGGCCGCTATGGCGACTGCCTCGAGCTGGCGGTCCAAAACACCGGGCGTGGTGAAGTCGGTGCGGTAGCCGCGTACGCCGAGGGCCGGGTTGGGTTCGGTGGCGTCGGTGAGGAAGGGAAGGGGCTTGTCGGCGCCAGCGTCGAGGGTCCGGAGTACCACTTTCTTGCCCGGGAAAGCGTCGAATACGCCCCTGTACGCGGCGGCCTGCTCCAGCACGGTCGGTTCGGTGTCGCGTTCCAGGAAGCAGAATTCGGTGCGGAAAAGGCCCACGCCCTGGGCGCCCAGCGCAGCGGCCGCGGCAGCGTCCTTGGCTCCGCCGACGTTGGCGAGGAGCGGCACCAAGTGGCCGTCCGCCGTCGTGCCGTTTCCGTCAAAAACCGCAAGGGTGGCGGCATTTTCGACCCACGCGAGGGCGGCCGCGCGCTGTTCTTCGCTGGGTTCGAGGGAGAGTGAGCCGGCTGCGCCGTCCACGAAGACTTCGGCGCCGTCAGGAATTTCGTCCACTCCGCGCGCCGCGACGACGGCGGGCAAGCCGAGCGAGCGCGCGATGATCGCGGTGTGGGACTGCGGTCCGCCGCCCGAGGTGACCAGTGCAGTCACGACGGCGGGGTCCAGCGTTGCGGTGTCGGCGGGAGCGAGGTCTTCGGCCACCAGGATGAACGGGGTGTCCGACGCCGGGATCCCCGGGGCGGGGACTCCACGGAGTTCGGCGACGATCCGCGCGCGGACGTCCAGGACGTCGGTGGCGCGTTCGGCCATGTATCCACCCAGGTTGTGGAGCATTTCGGACACGGAGGCGCCGGCTTCCCAAATGGCGCGTTCAGCGGAGCTGCCGTTGTTGTTGATGAGCTTGGTGGCCGACTTCAGGAGCATGGTGTCCTTGGCCATGAGCGCGGTGGCTTCGAGCACCGCCTTGCCGTCTCCGCTGGCCTTGTCAGCGCGTGCTTTGAGTTCGTCGTGGACCGATTGGGCCGCCGCTTTCAGGCCAGCGACGGCGTCTTCCGCAGTGGTGGATGCGGCTAGCTGCTCGCCCGACGGCGGTTCGCTCACTGGTTTGGGCATCTGACGGATAGTGCCAATGACGCGGCCCGGGCTAACGCCTACTCCTTGGAAATTCTGCACTGAAATCCTCTGTTCCTGCTCTCGGATCGGACCCACCGGCTGCGGCGCCTCGGGGTCCGAAAAAATCTCCTGTGACTCACTTCATATAGCGTTGCTATAGGTGCTAGGGTAGCGGCTATGAGTTTCGATGACCAGCTTCCGCCCAAAACTCGGCTGCTCCGTGCGGCTGCCGAGTTGCTGGCGAATTCGGACGGGTCACCGGTCTCTACGCGCCAAATCACCAAGCTTGCCGGCGTCACGGCGCCCACGCTTTACCACCACTTCGGCGACAAGGAGGGGCTGTTCGACGCCGTCGTTTCAGCCGGCTTCGAGGACTATGTGGCGGGAGAGCGGGACTTCGCACCCTCTGGGGTACCCCTGGAGGATGTCCGCCGGATGTGGGACAACCACGTCCAGTTCGGACTCACCCAACCGCACCTTTACCTGGTGATGTTCGGCAACATCCGTCCGGAAAGCAGGCCGGCCATCGTGGCTGATGCCGAGTCGCTTCTGGAGGAGATGCTGAGCAAGGCGGCCATTGCCGGGCAGATCAACGTACCCCCGCGCGAGGCGGCCAGGAGCATCCTGGCGGCCAACGTTGGCGTCACGCTCATGCTCATTGCAGAGCCTTTGGAAGACCGGAACCTCGAACTTTCCACCATGACCCGGGATTCCATGATTTTCGCCGTGTCCACGGAAACAGCCCGTGGCGCCGCAGCAGACGACTCCGGCAAGTCGTCCGTTGTTGTTGCGGCAATCGCGCTGAATGCGGCACTCCAAGCCTCGCATTCAGACCAGCTATCCAGTTCGGAACTGAAGCTTTTCCTTGAATGGCTTCACCGAATCTCCAGCAGCTCCTAGAGCTGTCCTCCTTCGATAGATATCGACTGATCCCGCACTGATGCGGGGCTCACGTTAGGAATTCACACAATGGCAACAGCGTCAGTTGCGAAACCGCGCACCAGCGTGCGCGTTGGTGTCCAAAAGTTCGGAACGTTCCTATCGGGCATGATCATGCCCAACATCGGGGCCTTTATTGCATGGGGCATCATCACGGCCCTGTTCATTCAGACCGGCTGGCTGCCCGTCGCCGAACTCGGCGGCTTCGGCAACAGCGCGGCCGGCACTCCGAACGTGGGCCTTGTCGGCCCAATGATCACCTACCTCCTGCCCCTCCTGATCGCCTACACCGGCGGCAAGATGGTCTATGACGTCCGTGGCGGCGTCGTCGGCGCCATCGGCACCATGGGCGTCATTGTCGGTGCCGGTATTCCGATGTTCATCGGCGCAATGATCATGGGTCCCCTCGCCGGCTGGACGATGAAGAAGATCGACTCCATCTGGGACGGCAAGATCCGTCCCGGCTTCGAGATGCTGGTCAACAACTTCTCGGCAGGCATTTGGGGAGCACTGCTTGCCTTGCTCGGGTTCTTCGGCATTTCCCCCGTGGTCACGGGCTTCAGCACGGCGGCAGGAAATTTCGTCGAGTTCCTGGTGCACAACGGACTCCTTCCGCTGACCAGCATCTTCATCGAGCCTGCCAAGGTCCTCTTCCTGAACAACGCCATCAACCACGGCGTGCTGACCCCGCTGGGCATCCAGCAGTCACTCGCACAAGGCAAGTCCATCCTGTTCCTGCTTGAAGCCAACCCCGGCCCGGGTGCCGGACTTCTCCTCGCCTACATGTTCTTCGGGCGCGGGACGGCCAAGGCTTCGGCACCTGGTGCTTTGATCATCCAGTTCCTCGGCGGGATCCACGAGATCTACTTCCCGTACGTCCTCATGCGTCCGATGCTGATCCTCGGAACCATCGCCGGTGGTATGACGGGCATTGCGACGCTTGCGATTACCAACTCCGGCCTCGTCGCCCCGGCAGCCCCGGGATCCATTTTCGCAGTCCTTGCCCAGACCGCCCGCGATAGTTATGTAGGCGTCATCTTGTCGGTTGTTTTGGCAGCCGCTGTGTCCTTCTTGGTCTCTTCGTTGATCCTCCGGACCACACACCACAGCGACGAGGTTGACCTCGGCGCAGCCACTTCAAAGATGGAAGAACTCAAGGGCAAGAAGAGCTCCGTTTCCTCCGCCCTCTTGGGCGCAGGCGGCGGCACCGCCGTCCTGACCCGTCCTATCCAGAACATCGTGTTCGCGTGCGACGCCGGCATGGGCTCCAGCGCCATGGGTGCCTCGGTGCTGCGCAACAAGATCAAGGCAGCCGGATTCCCGGACGTCAAAGTGACCAACGCGTCCATCGCCAACTTGCGTGACGACTACGACGTCGTCGTCACTCACCAGGACCTGACGGAACGCGCCCGGCCGGCCACCTCCAGCGCCGTGCATGTCTCCGTGGACAACTTCATGAACAGTCCCCGGTACGAGGAAATCGTGGAGCTGGTCAAGAGCAGCAACGCCGGATCCGGCGCTGAGGGCTCGACGGCGGTTGCCGAACCGGCCGCCGGTGCCCAGACCGCCCAGCCGGCCTCCGCCGTCGAGGGCAAAGATGTCCTGCTCGCCCAAAGCGTGATCCTCAACGGTTCCGCGACGGACCGTGACTCGGCCATCGACGAAGCCGGCAAGCTCCTGCTGGACCGCGGCTCTGTGGATATGGGCTACATTCACGCGATGCATGAGCGCGAGGAATCCGTGTCCACGTACATGGGCAGCTTCCTGGCCATCCCGCACGGAACCAATGCTGCCAAGGACCACATCCTGCACTCCGGCGTGTCGATCGTCCGCTACCCCGAAGGCCTTGACTGGGGCGGCAAGCAGGTCAAGTTCGTCGTCGGCGTCGCCGGCATCAACAACGAGCACCTCCACATCCTGTCCTCCATCGCCAAGATCTTCACGGACAAGGCGCAAGTGGCCCAGCTCGAACAGGCCACGTCGGTGCAGGAAGTGCTGGATCTGTTCGGAAAGGTCAACGCATAGTGAAAGCAGTCCATTTCGGGGCAGGGAACATCGGACGCGGATTCGTCGGCTTGCTGCTGCACGAGGCCGGATATGAAGTGGTCTTCGCCGATGTCGCGGAGGCCTTGATCAGCCAGCTCGCCTCCGCATCCTCCTACGAGGTCCATGAGGTCGGCGAGAACGCCGCCGTCAAGACCGTGTCCGGTTTCCGGGCCCTGAATTCGGGCACCGAAGAGGCTGCCGTCGTCGCGGAAATCGCGACGGCGGACCTCGTCACCACCGCGGTGGGGCCGCACATCCTCAAGTTCGTGGCACCCGTGATCGCCAAGGGGGTGGCCGCGCGGTCCCATGGTAAGTCGGTGGCTCCGCTCCAGGTCATGGCCTGCGAGAACGCGATCAATGCCACGGACCTCCTGCACTCCGAAGTGGAAGCAGCGTGGGACGGTGCCGCGGGGGAGCTATCGTCCGCTGCCGTGTTTGCGAATACCGCAGTGGACAGGATTGTCCCCAACCAGGCGCCGGGACAAGGCCTCGACGTCACTGTGGAGACCTTCTACGAGTGGGTCATCGACCGCACGCCCTTCGCGGGGGAGGCGCCGGTGATCCCCGGCGCGACCTTCGTGGACGAACTCGCTCCATATATCGAACGGAAGCTGTTCACGGTCAACACGGGACATGCCTCGGCAGCGTACTTCGGCTATGGCGCCGGCTTGGAGAAGATCTCCGACGCCATGGCCGACGCCACCGTGGCCGCCCGGGTGCGGGCCGTGTTGGAGGAGACCAAGCAGCTTCTCGTGGCCAAACATGAGTTCGTCGAAGCGGAGCAGGAAGCGTACGTGCAGAAGATCCTGTCCCGCTTCACCAACCCGTACTTGCCGGACACGGTTAACCGGGTAGGCCGTGCTCCGCTCCGCAAGTTGGGACGGCACGAACGGTTCATCGGGCCGGCCGCGGAACTCGCCGAGCGCGGGGTCACGCCCGTTGCCCTGCTCGATGCGATGGCCGCAGCCCTGCGTTTCGACGACGGCGCCGACGACGAAGCCGTGGAACTCGCCCGGATGCTGTCCGATATGGACGCCGCCGAGGCGGTCGAGCGCATCACCGACCTGCCGCCGTCGCACCCGTTGTTCCCGCAGGTGCTGAAGCTGATCGAGGACCGCAAGGCCGAGGCCTAGGGCTTTTCCCCGGACGCTCGCTCAGGTATGTCGGGTTTTTCCCCGACGCTCGCTCGGGTATGTCGGGTTTTTCCCCGACGCTCGCTCGGGTATGTAGGGTTTTTCCCGGACGCTCGCTCACCCTCCTTCACATGATGTGCAGGAGGGTGAGCGCTTTAAGTCTCCAAAAGTAGGCCGGCGTCGCCTAGTTGCCGAGTTCTTCCGACGCCGTCCGTCCGGCCGCTTGGACGCGCCGCAGGAAGTCGGTAATGACGGCGATTTCAGCGTCGTCGTAGTCTGCACAGATCGTGTCCATGAGGCTGTTCATTCCCGAGTAAAGGCGGAACATCTCGGCGTTTCTGTCGGGCAGAGCCCGGATGACCACGGCGCGACGGTCCGAGGGATCGCGGTCCCGGGCAATCCAGCCTCCGCGTTCAAGCCGGTCGAGGATGCCGGTCATGGTGGCTGGGTGCAGGCCCGCGAGCTTGGCCAACATGCTCGGGCTGAGCGGTCCCCGGCTCGAGATCAGGTCAAGGCAATCAAGGTCAACATCCTTCAGCTCGGCTTGGGTGCCGACCTGGTGATTGAGCACCGAAAGTTGCACGCGCGTGCCGCGAAGCTCGGCTTTGAGCTCGGAAACAGCACGCCGGCGAAGGCGCGGACTTGCGGGCCCTTGATTTGATATGTAACTCATATGATATCGTTTCTGTATTGTATGGTTTTCCTAGAATAAGAGTACCGGAGGCCGCATCACATGAAGATCGCAGTATTCGGGGCAAACGGCCCCACCGGGAGGATTCTCACCGCACAAGCGCTCGACGCCGGACACGTCGTCACCGCTGTCACGCGCAGGCCGCACGAATTCCCGCTATCCGCTCCTGGCCTCAGTGTGGTCGGCGCCGATGTGTACGGCTTCGAAGACGTGAGCGCCGTCGTCGAAGGAACTGATGCCGTTCTTTCTGCCCTCGGTGTTCCGTACAGTCGCCAGCCCATCACGGTCTATTCCGTTGGAACCGGCAACATCATCCGGGCAATGGGCAACCACGGCGTCCGTCGACTGGTCTGCGTGAGCTCCAGCGCCACCGACACCACGGCCGGTCCGCATGGCGGGTTCTTCTTCGAGAAATTGGTGCAGCCGCTCGTTACCAAGCTGCTGGGGAAGACCCTTTATGAGGACATGCGGCGGATGGAATCCATGGTCATCTCGAGCGGCCTGGACTGGACAATCATGCGGCCCTCCGGTCTTTTCGAGACCGATTCTGCCACCGAATACAAGATGGCCGTTGACTACATTAATGGCACCTTCACGTCGCGGGCCGACCTCGCGGACTCCATGCTGAGGCAACTCACCTCGGACGAGTTCGTGCGCAAGAACGTCGCGGTTGCAACCATTTCGGAAAAGCCGAGCCTCATCCAGCTACTCCTCCGCGAGGCCAGCAGCAAGAAGGCCGCACCGGACAGCGTCCCCGAGGGTGACCGGTCCTAAACTGTCGTAGGTGAGCGGGCGTCGCGTCGGGAAGGCTTATAGGTGAGCGGGCGTCCTAGGAATCGCCGCTATAGGTGAGCGGGCGTCTTAGCGGGCGGCGGTTTCGACGGCGGTCGTCTCGGATGCGGCCATGGCTTTCCACTCAGCCACGCGGGCCTGGTGGAGCGGCGACTTCCGGACCAGGGCGTAGGCCACGGCGAGGATCGCGAACCAGATGGGCGTTACGAGCAGAGCGGTAAAGGTGTCCGGCTGGGTCGTCAGGGCCCAGACCAGGAATCCGAAGAAGGCGAAGACCACCCACACCATGACGATCCCGCCGGGCATCTTGAACGTCGATGCCTCGTGGAGCTGGGGCCGGCGCTTCCGGAAAACGAGGTAGCTGGCCAGGATGATGGACCATACGAACATGAAGCAGACCGCGGACACGGTAGTGACCATGTCGAAGGCTGCTCCGATGTCCTTGCCTGCGTAGAGCAGTGCCACGCCGCCAAGGAGCAGCACGCAGGACAGGAACAGGGCGTTCTGCGGAACCTTGCGGCTGGAAAGGCGGCCGAACATCTTGGGGGCATCGCCGTCGTTGGCAAGGCCGAACACCATGCGCGACGTCGAGTAGATGCCGGAGTTGGCCGAGGACATCGCGGAGGTCAGGACCACGAGGTTCACCACGGTGGCCGCGATGCCCAGTCCGGCCAGGGAGAACATGGCGATGAACGGGCTGTGGCCGGCCTTGAACTCGGTCCACGGGATGACGGACATCAGGATGATGAGCGCGCCGACATAGAACAGCATGACCCGGACCGGGATTGCGTTGATGGCGCGGGGCAGGTTGTGCTCCGGGTTCTTGGTCTCGGCCGCGGCGGTGCCTACCAGTTCGATGCCCACGAAGGCGAAGACCGCGATCTGGAAGCCGGCAACGAAGCCCATGAATTCCTTGGGGAAGAAGCCGCCGTGGCTCCAGAGGTTGGTGAAGCTCGCGGCTCCGGCGTCGGATGTGAAGCCAGTGGAAATCATCACGATTCCCACGATGATCAGTGCCGCGATGGCGACGATCTTGATGAGGGCGAACCAGAATTCAGTCTCGCCGAAGGCTTTCACCGTGGGGAGGTTCAGGAGGAGCAGGATGACGATGGTTGCGAGGCCCGGGATCCAGAGCGGCACCCCCGGCCAGAGCTCGTTGGCATAGCCCGCGATGGCGATGACATCGGCCACCCCGGTCACCACCCAGCAGAACCAATAGGTCCAGCCGGTGAAGAATCCGGCCCAGGGGCCAAGGAGGTCGCCGGCGAAGTCGCTGAAGGACTTGTAATTCAGGTTGGACAGCAGGAGCTGGCCCATGGCGCGCATGACGAAGAACAGCATGAAGCCGATGATCATGTACACGAAGATTACGGACGGTCCGGCCACCGAGATGGTCTTTCCGGAGCCCATGAACAGGCCTGTGCCGATGGCGCCGCCGATGGCAAGCAACTGGATGTGGCGGTTGCTCAGTGAGCGCGCCAGATGTGGCTCACTGTCTTTGCTGGAGGTAGTGCGTTGCCCTGTTGTGGTCTGTTCGGACATTTCTGCATCCTTCGGGTGATTCGCCGCAATGGTGACGTGGCTAACAAATCTGCTAGTCCAAACTAACTCGAACCATCCGATAAATTGTGATTGAACGTTTCACTCAGAATTCATGAAGACTCGCAAAACCGAAGTCGCCAGCTTGTGTCAGGCTGGTGCTATGAGTCACACAAATCCAGGAGTGAAGCCGCTGTTGAGCATGGTTCTGGACGAAGGAGTCTTCACACTCCGCCGGGCACACTGGGAAGACCTGCCGGCCATTCTCAGATTGCTCGCCGCCGATCAATTGGGCAGTTCCCGTGAAAATGCCGACGACGTCGGTCCATATCTTCAGGCGTTTCAGCAGATCAACGAGGATCCTGCCCAACTGTTGGTGGTCGGCCATTTGAATGGTGCTTGCGTGGCAACTTTCCAGCTGAGTTTCATCCCGGGCCTGGCCCGCAAGGGCTCGCTGCGCTGCCAGATCGAGGCGGTTCGGGTCGCCGCGGAGTTGCGGGACCACGGCGTCGGTGCGGCGATGATGCAATGGGCTATCGAAGAGGCGCGGAACCGCGGCTGCACCCTTGTCCAGCTCACCAGCGACAAGTCCCGCACGGATGCACATCGCTTCTATGAGCGGCTTGGTTTCGTGGCCAGTCACGAAGGAATGAAGCTCGCACTGTAGCGCGGGCAACCTCGACGGGTCCGAAGATAAGAGTCGCAACCCTTGATATTTAGGTAACCTAACTGTTAGGATACCTAAATATGAACACCAATCAGGCTGACGACGCGCTCCTCGCCCTCGCCCAATCATTCCGTGAAGCCTTGCGGCAGAGCGTCTATGTGATGCGCCGCCTCGATTCCGAGGAGCAACTCAGCTCCGCCCAGCTTGGCGTCCTCAAGATGGCGCTCGACGGCGGTGCCCGCGTCGGCGGGATCGCCCGGAACCTGGGGGTCAAGGTCCCCAGCGCCACCGAGCAGATCATCAAGCTTGAGCGCGCGGGCCTGGTCAAACGCGAAGCGGACCCGGACGACTCCCGCGCCGTCCGCGTCGCCGCGACCGCGGCGGGACGTGCCGCCGTCGAGAATGCAGACCGCCGCCGCAACGAATACATCGCCGGGATTCTCGGAACCCTAAGCCAAGCGGAACGCGACGCTGTGGAAGCCGCCCTTCCCGTGTTCGACAAGATCAACCATTCAGTCCAGTACTGAACAAGCCCAAAAACTAGGAGAGCAGTCCATGAAAGGCCAGCTCGCAGAGCAACTGCAGCCAGCGGAAGAAACCCTCGAGGCCGAGAAGGCTTCGTTCCTCAAGCAACCCAAAGCTGTCTGGGCCACGGCGATTGCCGCCGTCTTCGCCTTCATGGGCATCGGCCTGGTGGACCCGATCCTGCCGGCCATCGCCAAGAACCTCCAGGCCAGCCCCAGCCAAGTGTCGCTGCTTTTCACGAGCTACTTCCTGGTGACCGCCGTGGCGATGCTCGTGACCGGTTTCGTCTCGTCGCGGATCGGCGGCAAAAAGACGCTCATGATCGGCCTGGCCCTGATTGTCGTGTTTGCGTCGCTGTCCGGCCTGTCCGGAAGCGTGGGTGAGCTGGTCGGATTCCGCGCTGGTTGGGGACTTGGCAACGCACTCTTCGTGGCCACCGCGCTTGCCGTGATTGTCGGCGTAGCGAGCGGTGGAACCGGAACAGCCATCATCCTGTATGAAGCCGCCCTTGGCCTGGGCATTTCCCTCGGCCCCTTGCTCGGCGCGCTTCTGGGCGGCTGGCAGTGGCGCGCACCGTTCTTCGGCACCGCGGTCCTCATGGCCGTCTCCTTCATCGCCTTGCTGGCCCTGCTGCCCAAGACGCCGGTTCCGGCCACGAAGGCCCGTTTGCGTGACCCGCTCCTTGCCTTGGGCCACAGGGGCCTTCGCACCACTGCGGCCAGTGCCCTGTTCTACAACTACGGCTTCTTCACGATCCTTGCCTTCACGCCCTTCATCCTGGGAATGGACGCCTACGGTATCGGTGCCGTGTTCTTCGGTTGGGGCGTGGCGGTAGCAGTGTTCTCGGTCTTCGTGGCACCCCTGCTGCAGCGTCGATTCGGTACCACCAACGTCCTGGTCGGCACACTCGGGGCGCTCTTGCTGGACCTCGTGGGGCTGGGACTGGCCGCGGGGCACTCGGTGACTGCCGTCGTCGTGCTCGTCATCGTGGCGGGCGCCCTGCTGGGCATCAACAACACGCTCTACACCGAACTGGCCATGGAGGTCTCCGATTCGCCGCGTCCCGTGGCCTCGGCCGGGTACAACTTTGTGCGCTGGATGGGCGGGGCGCTGGCTCCGTTTGTCGCGGCGCAGCTGGGCGAGCACTTCGGTCCCCAGGTCCCGTTCTTCGCTGCCGCCCTGGCCCTCGGGTTCGCGATCCTCGTAGCCGCGAGCGGCCGCCGATACCTGAAGTCGCACGAACCGCACCTCCTGTAAGCGGGCCCAACTGACTCGCAGTTGTTGTCGTTATGAGGGCTGATAACGGCATCTACTGCGAGTTAGTTGGGTGCGGGGAGGCTACTTGGGTTCCGTGACCGCGAATTCCGCAGGCTTGGAACCCTTCGGGACGAACAAGGTGTCGGCCTGCTCGAGGGACATGCCGTTGGTTTCGGGCACCTTGAACATGACAAAGAAGAACGACGCCGCGGCGAACAGTGCGTACATGCCGTAAGTCAGCGGCAGCGAACCGGCCGCCATGACGGGGAAGCTCAAAGTGATGGCGAAGTTGGCGATCCACTGGGCTGCGGCGGCCAGGCCGAGCGCGCGGGCACGGATGCGTGAGGGGAAGATCTCTCCCAAGAGGACCCACACCAACGGTCCCCACGATGCTCCGAAGCTGACCACGAACACGTTGGCGGCCACCAGGGCCACCGGACCCCAGGCGCCGGTCAAGGACACCGAGGAACCCGTCCCGGTGGCGGAAGAGAAGGCCAACGCCATGGCACCCAGGGACACGGCCATGCCGATCGAGCCGGCCAGCAGGATGGGCCGCCGACCGATGCGGTCCACGAGTGCGATGGCCACGAGGGTCACCAGGATATTGGTGACGGACGTTGCCACCGAGATGGTCAGGGAGTCCTGCTCGTGGAAGCCGACTGCTTTCCACAAGGTGGTGGAGTAGTAGAAGATCACGTTGATGCCCACGAATTGCTGCAGCACGGACAGGATGATGCCGATCCACACCACGGGCTGCAGTCCGAAGGCCTTGCCGCGCAGCGAGCCCTTCTTGGTGGAGAGCTCGTCCTCCTTGATCGAGTCGCGGATCTCGCGGATGTGGCGTTCGGTGTCGTCGCCGGGCACCAGACTGTCGAAGATTTTGCGTGCGGCGTCCTCCTTGCCGTTGAGGACCAGGAAGCGCGGGGACTCAGGCAGCCGGAAGGCGATCAGGCCATATATCGCAGCGGGGACGGCGCAGGCGATGAACATCCAGCGCCAGGCCTCAATGTCGAGCCACAACGCGTGGTGGGCGCTTCCCGCGGAAGTCGCCAGGACGGCGTCGGACAGCAGGGCCGCGAATATACCGGTGGTGATGGCGAGCTGCTGCAACGACGCGAGCCGGCCACGGACCCGGCGCGGCGAGATTTCGGAGATGTAGGCGGGCGCGATCACGGACGCGAGGCCGATGCCGAGTCCGCCCACCAAGCGCCAGAAAACCAGGTCCCAGATGCCGAAAGCCAAGCCCGTGCCAATGGAACTGACCAGGAAGAGGGCGGCGCCAAGCTTCATGGCGGGGATGCGCCCGTAGCGGTCGGCCACCTTGCCCGCGAGATAGGCCCCTGCGGCACAGCCGAGCAACGCGACCGCCACAGCGAGGCCCGTGACGGCCTCGCTCAGCATGAATTCGTCCTTCATCGCATCGACGGCCCCATTGACGACAGAGGAATCGAAGCCGAAGAGGAAACCGCCTACCGCCCCGGCAACGGCCAGGCCGATTACCTTGCGTGGGACGCCGGAATGGCTGTCTGAGCTGGAATCGGACATGGCTCTCCCTTGGGAAAATTTGTGGACTGTGCGGCTCGGTCCTCGTCGGCACCTGGTTCCGACGGGGACGCCGGGGCACTCGCGCTACACAGTGTGGCACGCTCCCAGCGCGACTTCCAGTCAGCGCGGCCGGCCGGGCAGGAGGTGTCACGCCACGCAGACTTTTGCGCCGCCGTCGGGCGCTTGCCCGCGCGAACACTGGAAACGACAACGGCAGGCAGTCCAAAAGACTGCCTGCCGTGACGCGGTTCGAGATCTAACCTAGTGGGCCGAAACGGACTCTTTCGCAGCCGTCTTCGGATCCGTCAGCTTCTTGTTCGGCAACGCGAACGTGATGAGGAACGCGAGGCCGGTGAGGGCAGCAGCGGTCAGCATCACGGTGTCGATCGACTGTGCGAAGCCTTCAAGGATGGGCCGTGTGAGCGCCGGGTTGGCGTGGTGCAGCCAGCTGGTGTCGTTCAGCGAATCGTTCGTGGCGCCGTTCTTGAAGAAGTCGTAGAGCTTGGCGTTGGCGGGATCCGCAGCAACCGCGGGATCTTTGAGCACCTTGAGGTAATCGGCGCTGCCCATGGCGTCCTTCATGCCCGAGGCGATCTTGTCGGCGGCCAGGCTGAAGAGCATCGAGATGAACACGGCGGTACCCACGGCACCGCCCATGGACCGGAAGAACGCCGCGGTTGACGTGCCGACGCCCATGTCCTTCGACGGCACGGAGACCTGCATGGCCAAAGTAAGCGGCTGCATGCAGAAGCCCAGGCCCATGCCGAAGAACACGGCGATCAGGCCGGGAACCCAGAGTCCGGTGTCCACGCCGAGGGACAGGCCCATGACGATGGCTGCCGCGGTCAGGATGCCCGTGCCGAGGACCGGGAAGATCCGGAAAACGCCCGACGACGAGATGGTACGTCCCGCTGTAATGGAACCGAAGAGGATGCCCACCGTGAAGGTGATCATCATGAGGCCGGCCTCGGTGGGGGTGAGGCCCTTGACCAGCTGGAGGTACATCGGGAGCATCGCGATGGCCCCGAACATGCCGATACCGATGATGAAGTTCAGCAGGGAAGACAAACCGAACGTGATGTTCCCGAAGAGCCGCAGGGGGATCAGCGCGTAGTCCCCGGCACGCCGCTCAACCAGCAGGAACGCGATGATGCCGATGACGCCAAGCCCGTAGCAGATCCACGAGTTGCCGGAGGTCCAGCCCCAGCTGCGGCCTTGTTCGGCCACGAGCAGCAGCGGGACGATCGCCAGCGTGATGGCTCCTGCGCCCCAGTAGTCGATCTTCTGCTTGACGTGCTTCGCAGGCAGGTGCAGGAAGAAGAACACCACGGCCAGCGCGGCCAGGCCGATGGGCAGGTTGATGAAGAAGACCCAGCGCCAGCCGTCGAAGCCGAGAATGTTGGCCGAGCCTGCGAAAGCACCGCCGACCACGGGCCCGAGGACCGAGGAAACGCCGAAGACGGACATGAAGTAGCCCTGGTACTTTGCACGATCCTTCAGGGCAACGATGTCGCCGATGATGGTCAGCGCGAGGGCCAGCAGACCGCCGGCGCCCATACCCTGGATGCCGCGGGCGATGGCGAGCTCTGTCATGGAGTGCACGGAACCGGCGTACAGGGAGCCCGCGAGGAAGATCAGGATCGCGGCCAGGTACAGCGGGCGGCGGCCGAAGATGTCGCTGAGCTTGCCGTACAGCGGGGTGGTTACCGTGGACGTGATGAGGTAGGCAGTGGTGGCCCAGGCCTGCAGGGACAAGCCGTCGAGGTCGTTGGCGATGGTGTAAATGGACGTGGACACGATGGTCTGGTCCAGGGAGGACAGGAACATGCCGAGCATGAGGCCCACCATGACGGTGAGTGTCTGGCGGTGTGTCAGGACCTCTCCGGCGGCCCGCACAGGCGTGGCTTTGGACATTGCTTCTCCAAGGGTGGATGAAAAGGGGACTAAGCAGGATAGTTGCTTTCAGTAACTATCCTAATCGCTCCTGTATTCCCTGTCTTACCCGATTGGCGAGAAAAATGTCACCGCTCGACGAGAATCCCGTCAGGATCGCAGTAGATCAGGTTGCCAGGTTCGATGTGGACTCCGTCAATCACCAGGGCGATGTCCACTTCGCCGCGGCCCACTTTGGAGCTTTTCTTGGGGTTGCTTCCGAGTGCCTTGACGCCCAGAGGCAGCTTCGCGATCGCCATACGATCGCGGATGGCCCCGTTGATCACGACGCCGGACCAGCCGTTCGCGACGGCGCTCTCGGCGATCATGTCCCCCATGAGGGCCGTGCGCAGCGAGCCGTAGCCGTCCACCACCAGCACTGCGCCTTCGCCGGGGGTCGCCAGAACGGCTTTCACCAAGGCATTGTCCTCAAAGCATTTGATGGTGCGGACGGGGCCGTTGAAGTGCGAGACGCCGCCGAGGTCCTGGAACTGCAGTGAGATCGACTCAACATCCTCGGCACGCTCGTCGTAGAGATCGGCGGTGTTGATGGGGTTCGCTGGGCTGTTCATCGTTGATCCTCCTCGGTCCGTTGGAGTTACCCTAACGTGCGCGGACTTGCCTCGGCGGGTCCCGGACGGGCCGGTTGTCCACATACGCGCTTTCATGACAGACGAGCTGGCTCCCTCGGCGCTAGGCTGAATCCACACGTCCAGACGCCAGGGGAGAACCGTCATGAGCCCGTCCGATCTGCCCGGTTCACTGCCTGAGAGACCGGTGGCGGATCCTGCCCTCGTAACGGTTCCAGCGGGGTTGCAGGCAGGCCCGACGTCGGCGCTCGCCGAGCCCGTGGAACGCGTCCGCTCGCTGTGGGTCACCGGAGTGGTACTCGTCAATGTGGGCATCAACGCCGCCTTCTTCGGTCCTCTCCAGGTGCTGCTCGGACAGCAGGCCATCCACTTTGACGAAGGCCAGAAGGAAGCCATCCTTGCGCTCGTTACGGGATGCGGCGCTGCTGTATCGATGGTGGCGAATCCCCTTTTCGGAGCGTTCAGCGATCGCACCACGTCCCGCCATGGGCGACGCGTTCCGTGGGTGCTCTTCGGTGCCATCCTCGGCACCGCAGCCCTGGTGGCCCTGGCGGGCGCTCCCAATGTGGCGGTCATGACCGTTCTGTGGTGCCTTGTCCAGGCCGGCTGCAACGGAGCCTATGCGGCCATCACTGCTGCTATTCCGGATCGAGTACCAGTTCCTCAGCGCGGCGCCGTGGGCGGGCTTGCGGCTATGGGGCAGACCGTGGGCATTCTCGCGGGCGCGGTGATCGCTTCCGTGGTTTCCGGGAACTTTGCCCTCGGCTACATCGTGTGCGCTGCCGCGCTGTTGGCCGGCGTCGTGCTCTATCTTTTCAAGAACGGCGACATGCCCCTCGTTCCCGAAGCCAGGCCACCGTTCAAACTCTGGACATTCGTCAAGGGCTTTTGGATCTCGCCTATCAAGTACCCGGACTTCGCGTGGGCCTGGTTGACCCGGTTCCTGGTCAACGTCGGCAACCACATGGTCACGTTGTACTTGCTGTTCTTCCTCAAGGATGCCGTGCACCTCGAGGAAACGCAGGGAATCAAGCCTGAGTTCGGCGTCCTCATCCTGACAGGTCTCTATGCCGTCATGGTGATCATCACCAGTGTGGTCGGTGGTGCCATCAGCGACCGCATGGGCAAGCGCAAGCCGTTGGTCATTGCCTCCTCCATCGTCATTTCGATAGCTGCGTTGATCCTCGCTTTCGAACCCACATGGACGGGGGCCATCGCGGGTGCCGTGGTGCTCGGCATCGGCTTTGGCGCGTACCTCGCGGTCGATTTCGCACTCATCTCCCAAGTGCTGCCGGCAGCCCTGGACCGCGGCCGGGACCTTGGGGTAATCAACATCGCCAACTCTCTGCCGCAGGTGATGGTGCCGGCGATTGCTTCCTTTTTCGTTGTGTTCTGGGGCGGCTACGTCTCGCTGTACGTGGCCGCGGCCGCCATCGGTTTGTTGGGCGCCGTATTCGTCGTGAAGATCAAGGGCGTCGCGTAGTTCCGGGAATCCGTTATCAGGGAACTGACAACTTGCTGCCGTATCATTGTCAGGACGCGCTCGGTCTATGGGGGGCCGCGCAAGCTCCCAGAACGAAGCCCAAACCAACAGAACGCCGGAAATGTCCGAACCGAACTCCTTGGAACCGTATTCGCTGGATCTGGCCGCGGGGTTGCCCCAAATGGCGGCTGCTCCCACCACCCCGAGACAGCTATTGCGCTACGCCCGGATACTGAAGACTGCCGCCGGATTCGCCCAGCGGCAGTTCGATACCGTGAGCCTTTCGGACGTATCCACCAGGGCCCATGTTCCGCTTGGGACGCTCTACCGCTACTTTCCGTCCACGGTCCATCTGATGCTCGCCGTCTACCGGCAGCAACTCCGTGAACTCAACGACTCCAAGCCGGCATCTTCGAGGTGCAGCCAGCAGGAACTGACGGGTCTCGGGATGGAGATCTTCCACATGCGGGTTATGCAACCCGCCGTCGAACACTGCCTGTCCCGCACGTGGGACACCCGCGACGGCGACATCCCCGTAGTCTTGCGCGATATCGAAGCGCTTTCCGCCGAGATGGTGGCTGCCGCGATCGGTGACGCGGCGCGGGCCCGGATTCTCCTCCACGTCATCAGTGGTCTGGTCCAGTCCGTCAACTGCCGCCGACTCTCACTTTTCGACGCCGAGAAGGATCTCAAGAACGCCTGCAAGCTGATCGCGGACGCGTAGTCTTTCCAGGAACCCGCGTAATTGGTCTAGACCACTACGACCAAAAGTATGAGTTTATGTCCGGGTGTCTTTAGGCTCCTATCAAGCCTCTGTCTACGAAGACAGGACCCAAGCGGCTAGCAGCCCATATCCGCAGGAGTTTCACAGCACGGACCAGCCACCCTTGGTCCGGCACCGAAGCCTCTATACCTGCCCGAATTGTGCCGTGGGTTCACGGCTAGCCTGAGGAGACAACGACGTGTCCGTCGAGACCATCACCCCTGAACAGAATCTGACTGCCCTGGCGCTGAGCGAAGAGGAAATCTTCGCCGCCCACGAAGGCGGCAAGCTCTCCGTTTCCAGCACCGTGCCGCTCCTGAACAAGCGCGACCTTTCCATCGCTTACACCCCCGGCGTCGCCGAGGTGAGCCGCGCGATCCACGCCAACCCTGAGCTTGCACGCACGCACACATGGGTCGAGCGCCTCGTGGTGGTCGTCAGCGACGGCACCGCGGTCCTGGGCCTGGGCGACATCGGACCCAGCGCCTCCCTCCCGGTCATGGAAGGAAAATCGGCGCTGTTCAAGGCCTTCGGCGATCTCGACTCCATCCCCTTGGTCCTCAACACCACCAACGTGGACGAAATCATCGAGACCCTGGTCCGTTTGCGTCCGAGCTTCGGCGCCGTGAACCTCGAAGACATCTCCGCGCCCCGCTGCTTCGAACTCGAAGAGCGCCTCATCGAAGCCCTCGACTGCCCCGTCATGCACGATGACCAGCACGGCACCGCCGTCGTGGTTCTCGCAGCCCTGACCAATGCCGCAAAAGTGACCGGCCGCGAACTTGAAGGACTTAAAGTCGTGGTCTCCGGTGCGGGCGCCGCGGGCATCGCCGTCTCCGAGATCCTGCTGACCGCGGGCGTCAAGGACGTTGTCCTCCTGGATTCCAAGGGGATCATCAACGCCGAGCGCGCCGACCTCGTGGCCGACTCAGGCAGCGTCAAGGCCCGCTTTGCCCAGCGCACCAACCCCCGCGGCCTTTCCGGCGGACCCGCGGAGGCCCTGGACGGGGCCGACGTGTTCATCGGCGTTTCCTCGTCCAAGCTGGCCGAGGAGCACTTGAAGCTCATGAGCCAGGATTCGATCGTGTTCGCGCTGTCCAACCCGGACCCGGAAGTCCTGCCCGAGGTCGCCGTCAAATACGCGGCCGTCGTGGCCACGGGCCGTAGCGACTTCCCGAACCAGATCAACAACGTCCTGGCCTTCCCCGGAATCTTCCGCGGAGCCTTGGACGCCGGCGCACGTCGGATCACCCCGGCCATGAAGATCGCGGCGGCACGCGCCATCGCCGCCCTCGCCGAGGAAGAACTCTCCGCCGATTACATCGTGCCGAGCCCGCTGGATCCCCGTGTTGCCCCGGCGGTTACCGCCGCGGTTGCCGCGGCGGCTGAATAGCCCGCGCGCAATACCCGAAGGGCCGACGACGGCGACCCTCCCGTGCTGGGGAGGGTCGCCGTCGTTCTTTTGATCCGCCGTCGTTCCCAAACGCTCGCTCACGTTTGGGGCCGTTTCCATAAACGCCCGCTCACGTCTGGGGCCAGTTGAACGAACGCTCGCTCACCTATGCCGGCGTCTCCCCAAACGCTCGCTCACCTTTGCCGGTGTTTCCCCAAACGCTCGCTCACCTTTGCCGGTGTTTCCATAAACGCTCGCTCACGTTTGCCGGCGTTTCCCCAAACGCTCGCTCACGTTTGGGGCCGTTTCCCCAAACGCTCGCTCACATCTCACTTTGGCTCCGAGGATGAATCCGCTGGCTTGCGGGTGGAGATCGGACGCTTGAGGGCAGAATCGGCGTCGTCGCGTGCTTGGCCGTGGATAGGGTGGCTGACATGGAAAAGACACTGAAAGTTGCACGGCATTGGGGCGCCCCTGCGGCGGCCGTCATTTTCTTCACGCTGTGGTGCGTGGCGGAAGCGGGAAGGATCGGGACGTGGTGGCTCAGCTATTGGCCCGGAGCCTGGATGATCGTCCTAATTACGTTGGCGATTGGAGTAGCGACGTGGAAGCCTTATGTGTCGCTCGGGTTCACGGCCATCCTTCTGTTTGGTCAATTGACTCATGTCATTCCCCCGCCTTGGGACGATCATTGGGCGATCTACATCGGTTCATTCATTGCACTGTCATTCATGCTGTGGACCGGATCCAGCAGGCAACGAGTCATAGCCGGGGCATCCAACGCTGTGTTCGCTGCAGGCATGACTGTTTTGATGGCGTCATGGCGATACGGCTGGGGCGTCGGTTGGTTCCCGCGAATGCCTTTCGGTGACCGCTTTAATTTGAGCTACTACGGCTGGCAGATTTTCTCGATACTCTTCATGATCGCCGCCGGCTGTGCTGCCGTCGGGATCGCGTTGCGCCTTTACGAGGAACGCGGAAGTCTCTTCAAAGCGCGGAATCTCGTCCAGGCGAACCTCAAGGAGACCGAGGTCGAGCTGGTGGTGGAGCAGGAGCGCACGCGGATCGCCCGCGACCTTCACGACGTCTTGGCGCACTCGCTCGCAGTGATCGCCGCGCAAGCTGACGGCACCCGCTATCTCAGCCAGGACCAACCCAAAGCGGTGCTCGACGCCTTGGAGAACATCGCGGTATCCGCCCGCCACGCTTTGGTGGACGCCCAGCGCGTCATTGAGGGAGTGCGCGACGACGGTCTGGTGGCCCCGCAGCCCCGGCTCACCGACGTCGGGCCTCTTGTGGAGCGGATGCGTCAGGGGAGTCTCAAAGTCCAGCAGAGCGAAACCGGAACCCCGGTGGACCTTGGCGCGGGCCAGCAACTCGCGGTATTCCGGATTGTCCAGGAATGCCTCACGAACGCCCTCAAGCACGGTGGACGCGGCACGGCCGTGCGCCTTCATTTCGACTGGAGCGGCCCAGGGCTGACCATGCACGTCGCTTCGGAATTGCCGGCGTCCGTTTCGATTGGGGGGACGGACGACGGCGGTATGGCCGAGCGTGTGGGGCGCGGGATCCCGGGAATGCGCGAGCGTGCGCACCTCGCCGGCGGCTGGCTCAGTTCCGGGCCCGACGGCGAGCAGTTCCGCGTGACGGTCTTCATTCCTTATGGCTCGCGTCCGGCGCCGCTCCTTCCGCAAAATGAAGCAGAGGAAGATGTTGCGTCCGCCAAGGGGCTGGAGCAGGAGCCGGCGCTGGCCCTCGAGGGCGCGTCGCCGTCGTCGGGCCCTGAGCGGGAAAGCGTCGGACGTGGCTGAAGCACCCATCACGGTTGCTTTGGTGGACGACCAACCACTGTTCCGTTCCGGTATCCGCATGCTGGTGCAGAGCCAATCGGACATGGACATGGCTTGGGAGGCCGACGACGGCGAGCAAGCCGTAGCGCTCGCGGCCAAGCAGCGGCCGGACGTCATGCTGATGGACCTTCGGATGCCCGTGCTGGATGGGGTGGAGGCCACGCGCCGCATCACGGAGGAAGCCGGTGCGGCCGGTGCGGACAAGCCAAAGATCATTGCCCTGACCACCTTCAACAGGGATCAGGCAGTTGTCGAGGCTGTCCAAGCGGGCGCCAGCGGATACCTGCTCAAAAGCGCCGAGCCGGAATTCCTACTGGCCGCGATCAGGACGGTGTATTCCGGATATTCGGTGATCGCGCCTGGTTCTGTCCACGAGCTTTTCCAACACGCAGCGAGGACGGTGCCGGTGGCCGGGCCGGACCTCACCGTGATGGACGCGCTGTCGCCACGCGAGCGGGATGTATTCCTGCTTGCGGCCAAAGGGCTGGGAAACGCCGAGATGGCGCAGAGCCTGTTCGTCTCCGAGGCCACCGTGAAATCCCACCTGCGCAGTGTGCTCAGCAAGCTCGGGCTGCGCACAAGGCTCCAGCTCGTGGCCTTTGCCTACGAACATCGCCTACTGGGCTGAAAGGATGCCATATGTGAGCGAGCGTCGGCGGTTGGGCGAGCATATGTGATGGAGGGTTTGACGCCGGCAACTTGGACGCAAAGGCGACGGCCGCCCCGCAAGGGACGGCCGCCGTCGTGTTGCTGGAGAGTGCTGCAGAGTCAGGGGGCGCTACATGGCGCGGCCCTTCGACTCCTCTCTTACGTCACGTCCAAGCCAAATGCCAAGGGCAACCATGACGACACCGAGAACCAGGTGCAGCCAGTCGTCCGCGGCGTTCATGGGCACGAAGTCAGCGCTCATGCTCGACATGGTGATGAGACCGTAGATCCACAGGACGAGGTAGATTGCGCCGCCACCGATCAGGTAACCGCGCGCCATCCTTCCGGTCCTCGCGAAGTACAGGCCTGCTGCGCCGAACAGCAAATGGACAATGTTGTGCAGGACGGATACTTGGAAGACTCCAAGAAGCATGGCGCCCGAGTCATGTCCTGCGAAGGCCATGGCGCCGTAATTGCTGGTGATGCCCGGGATAAATCCCAAGACGCCAACAGCCAGGAAAACCCAGCCCAAAACCAGTGCTGTGTTGTGCAGCGTCAGCCCCATCACGTGGTGGTGCTGCGCGGGGTGTGAAGCAGTAGTCATAGCTCCTCCCGATCACGATTCCATCGGCCCTTCAAATGGAGGGCCGTATCGCGGCAAGGAGTCGGAACCCTGCCGACGGGGATATCATACTCCCGAAAACCCCTGAAATAGAGGGGAGGGGCCGGGACAAGCGCAGCTAGCATGGTTCTGTGATGCCCGATTCTGCGACGCTTTATCCTCCGATGTGTGGCTACAGTGAGTGAGCCATCGGCTCCCGGAGTGCGCGGAGCGATTTTCGGCGACACCAGGGACATCACGCCATTCCGGAACGGACATGTCCGCACATCGGTAGGTGGATTGGCTGAGGGCCTGAGCGGAGCGATTTGGGGAGTCCTGAAAGGAAAGGCCGCAGGCCGGATCGACGTCGCCGGAGATGTTCCGAGGCTCAAACGGCTGGCCGGCAAGACCGCCAAATCGGTGTACGACGCGGTCTTTACCAGCACTGAACCGGACCGCCTCCTCACCCTGGCGCGCAGCTACCCCGGCTGGGCTGGCCTCTGCTACGTGATTGCCGGGCTGCTGGTGTACAAGCACGGAGGATATCTCCGGGCGTCGGAACTCCTGCAGCGGGGCTTGTCCATTCGGATCGACGACGCCGCAAGCCAGTTCTCCACAAGTTACCTTCGCCGGGTGGTGACGCGGATCGAGGTGGCGGAGCGGATTGACGTCCCCGTCCTGTTCAGCGAGGAATCCGTGTTCCTCGCCCTCTCGCATTGCTTCCGGGAGACGGGCCAGACGGCGAAAGCGCTGGACACGCTGGCCAGCCTCCCGCCGTCGTTGCCTTCCGCCTTGGCCCGCTGCACCGCAGCGGCGGCGCTCGAGCGGCACGCCGACGTCGTCGCCTGGACTGAGGGGCTCCGCAACACGGACGACCTCTCGGCTGCGCTCCTGCTGATACGTGCGCAGTCGCTCAGGGTATTGGGGGAGCGCGAGGCGGCACAGGCCGCTCTGGTCGAGGTGCTCCGGAGGAAGAAGACAAGCCTCGCCTTGCGCAATGACGCTCTCACGGACCGGGCGCTGTCGAAGCTTGAGGTCAGGCGCCGGCCCAACCCGCGGCCTCCCGTGCCAAGGGTGGTTGTGCGTCGGAAGCAAGGCAAGCCGGAAGTGACCGAGCTGGACGCCGTCGATGGTATCCGCAAGGACATCGAGGTGCGCCGAATGTGGAACAAGGACTTCGGCGAACCGGACGACTAACGCAGGGCGGCTAAGCCCGAAGCGCGCGGAGCGCTCCACGAATGGAGACCCCCGCGACGGCGACAACCGGGAGCACCATGGCCAGGACCACCACGGTGTTCGGCTGGAAAGCCACGCGTCCGCTGGCGTTGCGGCCATAGACCCCGACGGGGAGCACGAACCCGCCCCCACCACCGCCCGCAGCATTGCCTCCATCGCCGCCTCCTCCGAATCCAAAGGACACCAGAGCCACCGGGATCAGTTCTTCTCCGGCGATCTGCAGGGGAGGGCCGTACGCCCTCGATACGCCGACCTTCTTGAAGGCCTCCACGAGAGCTGAAAAGTCATCGGACATGAAGCCGACGATAGGCTGCCCCGCCGAAGAACACCAGAGCCATCAGAGCATCGGCAGCGTCACCCGAGCATCCGAAGGAGCTGTTCGCTCAGCAGGACAGCCCCGAGCCCCACCATGATGATGCCGCTCGCAAGGGTCACCACGCGTGCGGCGGAAGGCCGGGACTGCAGCAGCTTCCGCGAGGTCAGGGCCACCGCGGTATAGATGATGCCCGCGAACAAGACGAACGTGAGGCCGAGCACGCCTGACTGCACCGGGACCGGCAACGACGCTTCCGGGCTCACGAATTGCGGCACCAGCGCAAGGAAGAACAGCAAGCCCTTGGGGTTGATGCCGCTTGTGCCCATGCCTTGCAGGAAGGTGCGCAATTGGTTTCGGGACTGCCCGACGGCGTCATCCGCACTGAAGCTCGCGCCTCGCCACGAGCGCATGGTGTTCACGCCGAGCCAGAGCAAGTAGCCCGCACCTCCGATCGTCAGCCAGCCGAGAAGCCCGGGCACGCCTGTCAGGAGGGCCGCGAGTCCGGCCACCAGCAGGGCCGTGTGCAGCACGTAGCCGCTGCATAGGCCGGCCACGGCGGGGAGGAAGCTGCGCTGCCGCAGGCCCGCCGCGATCGAATACGCCCAATCGACGCCCGGGGTGCACGCCAGGGTGACGGCGACAATGACGAAGGCGAGGAAAAGCTGGGGGTTCATGGGGGCTCCTGGCTGGGGGTTACACCATGAACTTTATGGAAAATCGGCCCATAAGTGTTCCCATTTTTAGCCAGACCTGCCGCAGTCTCGGTAAGATATTTGCGTGATTGATGGAATCGATAGAACTATTTTGCGCCACCTCAAAGAGGATGGCCGAATGACTGCCACTGCGCTCGCAGCCAAGGTGGGATTGACCGTGGCTCCTTGCCATCGCAGGCTGCGGGATCTCGAGGCTTCCGGCGTCATCCGGGGGTACAGGGCGGACATCGATCCGGGTGCGATTGGCTTGGGTTTCGAGGCGATAGTCTTCGTGACCCTGCGCCAGGCTGACCGCACCACGATGTCGGAGTTCGAAGACCGTGTGGCGGCCATTCCGAATATCGTCGAAGCCCAGCGGCTCTTCGGCTCGCCGGACTACCTTCTCCGCGTGATCGCCGTCGATCTCCCGGCCTACCAGCGCTTTTACGACGACCAGCTCTCGGCGCTTCCCGCCGTCGAGCGCCTCAATTCGACGTTGGTGATGAAGAACCTGAAGTCGAACGCCGGACCGCCGGTTTAGGTTGGCGGGGATTCCAGCAGCCCTGTCGTCCGGTACGGAATCACCTCGCGCAGGAACATGCTCGTCGATGTGCGCACGATTCCCGGGCATAGCCTGATCTCTTCGGACACCCGGTATAGATCGTCCGGGCTTGTGGCGACCACGCGGATGATGAGGTCCGTGTCGCCGGCCGGCGCATGGCATTCGAGTACTTCGGGGATGTCGCGCAGGGCCGCGATCGCCTCGTTCAGCCGGCTCTGATCCAGCTCCGCGCTCACGGCGGCCGCAACGCCGCGGCCCAGCGCGGACGGCAACACGCGGCTGCTGTTCGGACGCAAAGCGCCCGACGCCGACATGCGCTCAAGGCGCGACTGCACGGTCCCGCGGGCCAGCCCCAAGCGCTGGGCGAGGACCATGATCGGCACCCTGGGGTCGTCGTCGAGCGCGGCCAGGATGCGCTTGTCCGTTGAATCCAATTCCTGCATCGCTGCCGCTTTCTGCCTAGTCGCCGAAGGTCTGACTGGTCAGAATGTCCAGCCGGATCCCATTCTCCCGCACAATCCCTGCCGAGCGGCCCGCCATCGGGATCAGGTCACCCGCGGACCATGGTTGCGAATCATTTACATGCCCGTAACGGGAAACCCTTGACGGCGTGAATTTAAAACGCGAAACTCTTCTCATATGTGATTGAAGTCTCAAGACGATCGACGCCCGAAGCGCCGGCTCTTGGGAAGAAACCAAAGGCGAAGAAAATGGCAACAACACTCGAACTGACCGTCCGCACCGCATCCTGGACCCGGCCGCCCCGCGAACTGGTCCGCGCGTTCGAAGCGTTCCCCGTGGCAAACATCGGTGACGCCATGGAGCGGCTCGGAATCGTCGACGGCGGAATCAGCCCGGTCTGGGAAGGTGCCCGCTGCGTCGGCTCGGCCCTTCCCGTCCTCGGTGCCGCCGGAGACAACGCCGCCGTCATCGAAGCGCTGAACTACATCCAGCCCGGTGATGTGGTGGTGATCAACGGCTTCGGCCACGAACACCGTGCGCTGGTGGGCGAGCAACTGTCCCAGCGCTTCGAAGCCGCCGGTGCCACCGGAGCCGTCATCGATGGCTACATCCGGGACCGCGCCACCATCACCGAAATCAAGTTCCCCGTCTTTGCCCGGGGTGTCACCCCTGCCGGGCCGTTCAAGAACGGCCCGGGAGTCATCGGCGAACCCGTAGCAATCGGCGGCATCGTCTGCTCGGCGGGCGACATTGTCGCCGCCGATGACGACGGAGTGGTCATCATCCCCCAGGCCCGTGCCGCCGAAATCCTGGAACGAGTCATCGCCGTGGCCGCGCACGAGGCCGAGATGACCGCGGAAATAACCCGCGAATACAGCTGAACAGCGCTTTCTCCCACCCCAGCCCCCTCATAGACTGAAAGCACCCACCATGACAAAGCAATCGACGGACTCAGTGGAACTGAATACCGCTCAAATCAAAGTCGTAACCGCTGACGGCAGGATGGTGCGCAAGGCAACCTTTGCCGGCACCATGGGTTCCTTCGTGGAATGGTACGACTACGGCATCTACGGCCTGCTGACGACGTACCTGGCCATGAACATCATGGGTTCCAAAGACGTCGGCTCCCTGCTCCTGACCAACGTCGGCTTCCTGGTGAGCTTCCTTGCCCGCCCCTTTGGCAGCGTCATCTGTGGTTTCCTGGGTGACAGGCTGGGCCGCAAGAACCTGCTCGCCGTCCTCCTGCTCCTCATCTCCGGGGCCACCGCCTGCATCGGCTTGATCCCGTCGTACTCGGTCATCTTCTGGGCCGCTCCGGCCTTGCTGATCCTGTTCCGCATCCTCCAGGGCTTCTCCGCTGGCGGCGAAGTGGCAGGCGCCATGGCCTTTGTGGGCGAATACGCCCACAACAAGCACCGCAACTACTCCATGAGCTTCATCGCGGTCGGCTCCTTCTGCGCACTGCTTTTCGGTAGCGCCCTCTCCGCCGGCCTCATCACCACCCTCGGCGACTCGACCATGCAGTCCTGGGCCTGGCGCATCCCGTTCCTCTTCGCCCTGCCCCTCGGCTACGTCGGCTTCTACATCCGCTCCAAGATGGAAGACACCCCCCACTTTGCGGCACTCCGTGAGCGCAACGAGGTGGAACGCAACCCGCTGCGCACCGTCTTCACCTCCAAGCGCCACCTCAAGGCCATCGCCCTGACCATTTTCCTCCCGGCACTGAACGGCCCCGGCTACTACCTCCTGTTCGCCTACATGCCGACGTACCTGAAAACCCAGCTCGGCTCGGGCAACAACTTCACTATGCTCCAAGCTCTCCTCGTGACTGCCGTCAGCCTGGTGGCCATCATCATCTCGATCCCGCTCATGGCCCGCTTGTCCGATCGCATCGGACGCAAGCCCGTGTTGGCCCTCTCCGCCGTGCTCATGGCCGTGGTTTCGTACCCGATGTTCGCCATGATCACCACAGGCAACATGCTGCTGGCCTGCGTTGCCACGATCGTGATGGCTATCGCGTTCTCCGGCCACGCCGCGGTCGTCCACACCGTGCTGACCGAAATGTTCCCCACCACTGTCCGCTACAGCGCATACAGCATCGGCTTCAGCATCAGCACCATCATCTTCGGCGGCAGCGCCCCGCTCGTCATGACGGAACTCATCAAGGCCACAGGCAACAGCATGGTTCCCGCCTACGCCTCGATCGGCACAGCCATCATCACGCTCGTCTCGGTCTACTTCCTGAAAGAAACCAAGGGCCAGCCCCTGCAGACTCACTAGTACCGGACCACCAGAACCCCGACGGCGGCGGCCGCCAGCCACCGAAACGGCAGCCGCCGCCGTCGAACCCTCAGCAAGACAACCGAACCTCCTAACCAGGAACAAAAGCAGGAGCCACTTTGAGCATCAATTCAGTCGCCGTCGTCGCAGACCTCGGCGAAAGCTACGGCAACTACACGATCGGCGACGACGACGCACTGCTTGGTCTCGTCACCGCTTCCAATATCGCGTGCGGTTTCCACGCCGGCGATCCGAGGGTCATGGATGCCACCGTCAAAGCATGCGTGGAGCGCGGCATTGAACTCGGCGCCCACCCTGGGTATCCGGACCTTGTGGGATTTGGCCGCCGCCTCATCGAAGCCAGTGAAGAAGAAATCCGTACCGACGTCCTCTACCAGATCGGCGCCCTGGACGCGTTCGCTCGCATCCACGGCGGCAAGATCAGCCACGTAGCACCGCACGGCCGGATGGGTAGCATCGCCCAGACCGACGCCAAGCACGCCCGCGCCATCACGGACGCCATCAAGGCCTACGACCCCTCCTACATCGTGATCTGCCAGAACGGCCTCCTGGCCGACGAATCCCGCAAGCGCGGCCTCCAAGTGGGCTACGTCTTCCTGGCGGACCGCGGCTATGGCGAAGACGGCATGCCCGTCTCCCGCAACAGCGAAGGCGCACTCCTGCACGACCCCGAGGAGATCGGCCGCCGCGTGGTCCAGGTGGTCACCGAAGGGACCGTCCGCGCCGTCACTGGCAAGGTGGTCCCGCTCGGCCATGATGCCGACGTCGTGCTCCTCCATGGCGACCACCCGCAGGTCCTGGAGAACGGCACCGCGCTGCGTGCGGCCCTCGACAAAGCGGGCATCAAAGCCACAGGCCTCCAGGAAGTCCTCGCCGAAAAGGCCCGGCTCGCCACGGTCTGAAGCTGAGCAACCACGGATCCATCACCCGCACCACCGAGCAGGACTCATGACCACGCACACAGCACCCGCGGAGCGGCTGCACCACCCGCCCGAATTGGAAGCCGAGCCGTTCGGCGACTCAGCCCTCATGCTCCGGGTCAAGAACGACGACGGCGACCTCCGTCGGGCGGCGGCCAGCCGGCTCCGCGACGTGCTGCTGGAGGTGCGGCCGTATGGGGTGGTCAACATCGTGGCCGGCGTCGAGTCCTTGTTGGTCGAGTTCGATTGCCTGGCCGTCACCCACGAACAATTGGCCCAGACCATCCGCTTGGCGGTTGCCGGCAACGGTCTGGACTCGGGTGCTCCCAGTGCTTCGCAATCTCTTTTTGTCATCCCGATGGTGGTCAGCGAGGAATTCTCCCCGGACCTTCCGGGCGTGGCCGAGGAGTTGGGGCTGAGTCCGGAAGCGGTGCTGCAGGAGTTCCAGTCGTCGGTGCTGACCATCAATCTGTTGGCCGCGGCCATGGCCCCCATGATGGGCGGTGTGCGGTTCCCGGACCAGGTCAGCCGCTGCGTCGAGCCGCGCACCAACGTGGAACCCGGGTCCGTGATGGTTGCAGGTACCAACGCGATCATCCAGCCGTTCCCCGGGCCGAGCGGCTGGAAGGTGATCGGCAGGACGCCGTTCACCATTTGCGACATCCGGAAAGATCCGGCCACTTCCTATAAACCGGGGGATTTGGTGCGTTTCGAGGTGGTGCCGGAGCGCGAATGGCCGCGGCTTGAAGGACAATTCCTGCGTGCTTCGGACGACGCTGGCTCGGACGGGCCGGAAGGAGGCGAACGTGACCTTCCCTGAACGGGCGATCAGCGTCAAAGTAAGCGAAGCCGGATGGTTGTCGACCTTCCAGGACCTGGGCCGCGAGAATTCCGAGTTCATGGGCGTCCCTTGTGGAGGCGCGGCGGATCAGCACTCCGCTGCCGCGGCGAACATCCTTGTCGGCAACACCCGGAAGGCCACGTGCCTGGAAATCATGGGCGGACGGTTCGCGTTCACGGCCACGCACGACGTGATGTGCGCCGTGACCGGGGTACCCGCCGAAGTCACAGTGAATGGCGACGCGGTGGCCATGTGGGAGCCGCTTTGTCTTCCTGCCGGAGCCCGAGTTGTGATTGCCAAGGCCAGTGGCGGCATGCGGAATTACCTGGCCTTCAGCGGCGAACTGGAAACCGCCCGCTTCATGGGCAGCGCCGCGCCGGAATCCCGCATGGGCTTCCCCCAACAACTCGCCCCAGGCCAGACGCTCACCCTCCACAGCCGGTACCGCGGATTCACTCACCCGTTCCTGACCCAGCCCCTGTTCCGGCTTCCAGTTCCCGTGCCCGACTTCAGCCCCGAGGTATGGACTATCGACGTCGTCGACGGCCCTGAAACGGACCGGACGCCCGGCATCCGGAAACTGCTCAGCTCCAGCCACTACACCGTCGGGGCCAAATCCAACCATGTGGGCCTGCGATTGGACGGGCCCGTGGTGCATCCGGAGGGACTCGGGGAAATCGTGTCCCACGGAGTCCCAATTGGCGCATTCGAAATCCCGCATGGCGATGAGCTCATTATCCTGGGCCGCTCAAGGACGCTGACCGCCGGCTACCCCATTGTGGCAGTGGCCGCCAAGGCTTCGTTGTCCACGTTGGGCCAGGCCAGCCCCGGTCGGAAGATGACCTTCCGTTGGATCAGCAACGCCGAAGCCGTGGAGCAATACCGGGAACAGCAGCGCGGTTTGGCACACCTGGAAGAGCGCGTGCGGAGCTTGTTTGCCGCCGTCGGGCTCCCCCTATACGCAAGTTCCGCGGCTCCCTCGCCGAGTCCCGCTGCCGCGTGACTCGTGGTCCCCGAAGAAAAACACTTGACCAGCATCTTCTGAAATGCGAAACTCTTCTCATATGTGATCGTCATCTCAAATGATTCACACTAAAACGCAAGGAACTGAAACCATGGGACTTCTGGACGGCAAGCTCGCGATCATCACCGGTGCCGGTACCGGCATGGGACGCTCGACGGCGGCCCTGCTGGCGGCCGAGGGTGCCGCTGTGGTGTTGGTGGGTCGACGTGAAGACGTACTGCAGGAACTCGCCGCGGAAATCGTTGCCGCCGGTGGCCGTGCTGTTGCCCGGGCCGCCGATATCACTTCCAAAGCCGACGTAGACGCGCTGCTGGATTGGGTCCACGGGAATCTTGGCCAGGTAGACATCCTCATCAACAACGCCGGCAGTGCCAGCAAGGTCCTCAACGTCCGCTGGATCAGCCAGCAGGAATGGAATGACGTCCTGGACGTCAACCTCAACGCCGTCTACCTGCTCAGCCAGGCGGTCCTTCCCGACATGCTGAGCCGCAAGACCGGAACCATCATCACCGTCTCTTCGCTCGCCGCGGTGAACCCCAACCTTCTTGGCGGCGCCGCGTACGGCGCGGCCAAGGCGGCCGTCCGGAACTTCATGACGTACCTTCACAACACCTTCCGCAACGACGGGTTGCGCGCGGTGACCATCCTGCCCGGTGAAACGGCGACGCCCATCTTGGACAACCGCGCCCGCCCGCCTCGCACGGAGGAGCGCGATGCCATGGTGCAGCCCGAAGATGTGGCCCGGGCCATCCATCTCGTGGCGACGCTGCCCCAGCGCACCGTCGTCCAGGAATTGGTCATCGCCCCCACGCTCCAGCGGGACACGTCAGGGGACATCGAGATCAGCCGCTGGGCCGGAGCCCCCGCCGAGCAAGCCACCGAGGCGCCGCAGCGATGAAACCACGCCGACTGTACGTGCCGTCCTCCCGGACCGCTGCCAAGTTACCCGCCCCCAAAACAACCTCAGCTACCACCCAGATCAGGACCCTCATGACACTCGAGCCAGTCACCGCCGTCGCCGATTTCCAGCCCTCCGAGGCGGTGCAGCGCATCCAGCGCACATCGCTGCGCGTACAGCAGCCCCAATCCAAAGGTGACCTTGTCTCCTTGGCGATGGGCGAGCCGGATTTCGACACGCCGGCCCAGGTTCGAGCAGCAGCCGCCCGTGCCCTCGAGGACGGCTTCACCCACTACTCGCCGTTGCTCGGCGAGCTGGTGCTTCGCGAGGAGCTGGCTGCCCGTATCGGCCAGCTCCTCGGCGGAGTGGCCAGCCCCGGCGACGTGCTCATCACGCAGGGCGGCACGGCCGGCTTGTCCGCGGCGATCCTTGGTATCGTCAACCCGGGCGACAAAGTGGTCATCCCGGACCCTACCTATTCCCTGTACGCGGACCTCGTCAGCATGGCCGGGGGCATCACAGTGCCGGTGCCGTTGGCCGATGACCTGCACTGGGACCTCGAAGCATTGGCCACCGCGCTTGAAGGCGCCCGGATGTTCGTCTTCTGCAACCCGTCCAACCCGACCGGCATCGTGCACTCCCGCCGCGAACTCGAAGCCCTCGCCGACATGGTCGCCGGAACCGACACCTTAATCCTTTCCGACGAGGCCTACAGCGATCTGGTCTACACGCCCGAACCCTTCACCTCCGCGCTGGAAATCGGGGCGTTGGCCGGCCGCACCATCTACTGCCAGACCTTCTCGAAGAGCTACGCGATGACGGGCTGGCGCGTCGGCTACCTCTGGGGCCCGGCAGACGTCATCGCTTCCGCAGCCCGGGTCCACAACACCTTCAACGGTTCCATGAACCAGGCCGTGCAATACGCGGCCCTTACCGCCCTGAAGACCTGCGGACCGGACATCGAACGCATGCACGCCTCCTATGCGTTGCGCAGGGAGCTTATGGCGAACGGTCTCCAGCAGATTCCGGGTCTTTCGGTCAGCTCGCCTGAAGGCGCGTTCTACCTTTTCCCCAAGTACGACGCCGAGCTGCCGGCGGCCGCGATGGTGGCCCACCTCCGCAACCACGGCGTGGCGGTCCGTCCCGGCAGCGAGTTCGGCCGGAACGGCGAGTTCCACCTGCGCCTGTCCTACGCCGCCAGCTCACAGGCGATCACCGCCGGCGTGGAGCGCTTGGCTGCCGGACTGGCCGAGCTCCGGTGAGTGTGGCAGACGTGGCCAGCGTAGCGACTGCCGCTCAGGCGCTACGCTGGAATCTGACACGGAAGGGGGCGCCCATGCGCAGCGACACCCAACGCAACCGCCGCCAGCTGGTGCGGGCCGCCGGGAAGCTCTTCGCCAAGGCCAAGGGTCCGGTGAGCATGACGGACATCGCCCGTGAAGCCGAGATCTCTCCCGCAACTGCGTATCGGCATTTCGCCTCTGTGGAAGACGTGCTGGCCGCGTTCCGTTTTGGTGTTGGCGAGAAGCTGCGCGATTTCAGCGTTGCCCAGACCTCGTCCGGGGTGGAGCTGCTGGAGAGTGTCAGCCGGCACTGGGTGGGCCTCGTCATCAAGCATGGCGGTTCCATGGTCCATACCCGTTCCGGTGAGGGGTACTTGGCCCGTCTTCGCTCCGGCGCGTACTACCTGACCATCCAGGCCGAGGCTTTGGAGCGGCCACTCCGCGAGGCCTGTGAGGAACTCGGCCTCCCGCCTCTCGGAGACGAAGCCATGTTCCTGTGGAACATCCTCTTCGACCCCCGGGAAATTTTCGATCTGCTCAACACGGTCGGCATGGACAAGGACCAAGTGTCCACCAAGCTTTGTGCTGCGCTTCGTGGAGCGATGGCCGCCTGGGCCGCTGCCGAGCCGACTTCGGCAAAGTGACCATCTGCTGCTCGTCTTCTGATGGGCAATTAGTCAGATTGACCAGTGTCGATTGAGTCCATTGCGCCAGTTGTAGTGTTCCTGTTGAAATAGTGGCAACGAAGGGGATCGGCTACCGCCGGACCCCGCAGGCTACGGATCCCCCGGTACACCACCCGGCCACCCGAAACACCGTCCCGCAAAGACGCAGCCGCTGATTGACTCTTGTTCACGCATCGTCTTTCCGCACCCCGCCGGCCCCGCTATCAAAGGCGGCCGGCACCACGGCAAGAGCCCCTGAGCCACCGAACGCGTTGCGGTAGCTGAGGGGCTCTTGTGCTGCCCGGGCTGTGCTCTCACAGAGGCTGAATCGACACCGCGACAAAGGCGTATTCATCTTGGGAGGCGGCGGTCCACTCGACCCCCACCAGATCGCCGGCATTGAGGGACCTGTATCCGCCTGATTGCTCGACGACCGAGAAATGCGCGAAGCATTTCTTCCCGTCGGGAAGAATAAGTTCGCCCCAACCTTCTTCGGCTTTCCAGAAGGAAACCGTCGCCTTGACTCGAGTTGAGCTCAATGTTGGTCCTCTCTTTGGAAACTAAAGGTACCCAATTCTCCCAATTGCCCGCACCCGTGCCGGAATCCTGCAGGCGTGCTCGGCGGCGCATAGTCTTGTGCCATGACTTCCGCTGGCCGCTTCGCTCCAAGCCCCTCCGGCGAGCTCCACGTGGGCAATCTGCGCACAGCCATGCTCGCGTGGCTCTTCGCGCGTTCCACGGGCCGGAGCTTCCTGCTGCGCGTCGAGGATCTCGACCGCGCGCGGGCCGGTGCCGAGGAAGTCCAGCTCCGCGACCTCGAAGCAATCGGCGTGAAGTGGGATGGCGCCGTCGTCCGCCAGACGGACCGCTCCCGACTGTACAACGACGCGATCGCCCGGCTCGCCGACGCCGGACTGACGTATGAATGCTTCTGCACGCGGCGCGAGATCCAGGACGCGCCGTCCGCCCCGCACGCGCCGCAAGGCGCCTACCCGGGAACGTGCAGGAACCTTTCGACGGCGGAGCTTGAGATCCGGCGGGCCTCCCGCCCAGCCGCGATCCGGCTCCGCTCCGCAAAGCATGAATGGACTGTGGAAGACAAGCTGCACGGATCCTATACAGGCGTCGTGGACGACTTTGTGCTGCGTCGGAACGACGGCGTCACTGCCTACAATCTGGCCGTGGTGGTGGATGACGCGGAGCGAGGCGTGGACCAAGTGGTCCGCGGAGACGACCTCCTGTCCTCCACGCCCCGCCAAGCCTATTTGGCCTCCTTGTTGGGCTTGCTCGTTCCGGAGTACGCCCACGTCCCCTTGGTACTGAATCGCGACGGCGCCCGCCTGGCCAAGCGCGACGGTGCGGTGACGCTGGGCGAGCTTGCCGCCGTCGGGCTGTCTGCCGGAGAGGTGCGGGACGTGATCCTGGAATCGCTCGGCTTGCCGGGAGGGCCGCTTGGCGAGGCCTTGGATAGATTTGATCCGGCCCGGTTGCCACACGGGCCATGGATATGGAATGGCATTCAGCAATCAACCCTCCGGAAAGGGGCCTAAGTGCTCGCCTATGTGCTGACCCGCTACGGCGGCGCCGACGCAATGGAGCTGCGGAACGTCCCCAAGCCGATTGCCGGTCCGGGCGAGGTCCTGGTCAAGGTATTTGCTGCAGGGCTCAATCCCGTGGACTACAAGCAGCGCGAAGGTGCAGTCCGCGTGATCACCAGGCCCAGGCTGCCCTTGGTGGCCGGAAGTGAACTGGCAGGGATCGTGGAAGCGGTCGGCCCGGGTGTCACCCGCTTTGCCACGGGAGACCGGGTGTTTGCCCGCGTGGACAAGACCCTGCTGGGCGCCTTTGCCGAGCACGCGGCCGTCAACGAGGACCTCGTGGCGCTCATGCCCCGGTCGCTTAGCTACACCGAGGCCGCGAGCCTTCCCCTGGCCGGCCTCACCGCGTTGCAGGCACTGCGGGACGAGCTCAACGTCAAGCCGGGGACGAGGCTGTTCATCTCCGGAGGCGCAGGCGGCGTTGGCACCCTCGCCATCCAACTGGCCAAATACTTTGGGGCCGAGGTGACCACCACTGCGTCTCCCCGCGGAGAAGAGTTGGTACGGCGGCTCGGGGCGGACGCCGTCGTCGACTACACGAAGGAAAACGTGGCCGAAGTGCTCAGCGGCTTCGACGCCGCGCTCGATCTCGTGGGCGGGGAGACGCTGGATCAGACGTTCAAGATCCTCAAGCCGGGATCGAAGGTGGTCAGCATCGCCGGGATGCCCGAACCGCAGACGGCATTGAAGGACCTTGCGGCCCCGGCGTGGATGACCGCGCTGTTCTGGGCGATCAGCCTCGGAATCCGGAGGCGTGCCCGCGAAGCAAACGTCCGGTATCGCTACCTTTTCATGCACCCGAGCGGCGAGGACCTGAAATTCCTGTCACGCCTCGTTTCCGAGGGGAAACTGCAACCCGTGGTGGACAGCAGCTATCCGCTCGAAAAGATCGCCGATGCTTTCGCCGCGCTGGAGCAGGGACGCGCCAAGGGCAAGATCGTGGTGACCATGGACACTCGGGGAAGCTAGGCTGTCCGGGTGGATGCACAGACGATTGCCCCTGGATTCGAACCGGTCGCCGAACTCTTTGGCCGTTTCCTCAACGAGGACCCGGAATATTCAGCCCAGCTCGCGGCCTACCACCGCGGCGTCAAGGTGTTGGACATCAGCGGCGGCCCGCACCGCCGACCGGATTCCGTCACCGGAGTCTTCTCCTGCTCCAAGGGAGTAGCCGGGCTGGTCATCGCGCTGCTGGTCCAGGACGGCTTCCTGGACCTCGACGCCGAAGTGGTCAAGTACTGGCCGGAATTCGGCGCCGAAGGAAAGGCCACGATTACCGTGGCCCAGCTGCTCTCCCACCAGGCCGGGCTTCTGGGGGCCGAAGGCGGACTCACCCTCACGGAATACAACAACTCCGAGCTGGCCGCCGCCAAACTCGCTCAAATGCGGCCGCTGTGGAAGCCCGGGAGCGCCTTCGGGTACCACGCCCTGACCATCGGGGTCTTCATGGAGGAGCTCTGCCGCAGGATCACGGGGTCCACCCTCCAGGAAATCTACGAACAGCGGATCCGCTCGGTCACGGGCGCCCATTTCTTCCTGGGACTGCCAGAGTCCGAGGTGCCCCGCTACGCCACCCTTCGTTGGGCCACAGACCCCTCCCAGCCGTGGATCGATCCCGCCAGCCACTTCGGCCTTTCGGTAAACTCGTCGGTCGGGGAGATCCTCGACCTGCCCAACATCCGCGAGGTCCGCGCAGCCGGCCTGAGTTCCGCCGCCGGAGTCGCCAGCGCCGAAGGCATGGCCCGCGTTTACGCTGCGGCACTCACGGGACTTGCCGCCGACGGCGACCGACCCGCCGTCGCGCCCCTCCTCAGCGAGGAGACCATCCAGGCCGTCTCGGCCGAGCAGGTCTTCGGCATCGACCGAGTGTTCGGCGAAACGAGCTGCTTTGGCACCGTGTTCATGAAATCGCATGCGCGCTCGCCGTACGGCAGCTACCGGGCGTTCGGGCACGACGGCGCCAGCGCATCTTTGGGGTTCGCCGATCCTGTGTACGAACTCGCCTTCGGATACGTGCCGCAGCAGGCCGAGCCGGGCGGAGCCGGATGCCGGAACCTCGAACTGAGCGCCGCCGTGCGGAAAGCAGTCACCGAACTGGCTCAGTAGGATGAAGCATGACCGAACCCAGATTCACCGTTGAAACAGCCATGGTCCTTGCCGAAGTGGCGCACAATCGCCAGAAGGACAAGCTGAAGCGGCCCTACCGCGAGCATGTGCTCGCAGTAGGGGATGCGCTCGCCGATTTCGATGACGACATCCGGATTGCGGGCTATCTGCACGACATCGCCAAGGACACACCCATTACCAAGCAGGCGTTGCTCGATATGGGTGTTTCAGAGCGTGCCGTGGCCATCATCGAACGCGTAACGCGCCGCTTCCAAGACGACTCGGACAACGACGAAGCCGTGGTCCTGCACATCGCACGGGACCATGACGCCACCCTGGTCAAGATCGCCTGCAACGCGCACAATTCGGTGCCGGAACGCGTGCGGGCGCTCGCCGAGAAATGGCCGGACAAGGCACCTACCACGCGCTACGCAGACGCCCGGGAAGTGCTCTACAAGGCCGTCCCGCGGGGAGAAATCCATCTGGTCCTGCAGCGCATCAACCCGGATCTGCTCTCCGAGATGGACAGCTTGGCGGACTAGGCCAGAGGGTCGGTAGGCAGGTCTCGCCGGTCCACGGCCGCCGTCGGGTCATCCTGCCGCGGGCTGACAGCGGGCGCCGCCTCCCGGGTCGGGGACGCGGTGTCTTCCGCGTGGATCCGCTCGTGGATCTGGGCGGTGAGCTCGTGGATCGCACGCGTCAGGTCGGTGTTCTCCTGGAGCAGTTGCTCCTGGGCGTTGTAGTCATGGTCCGCCTTCACCTGCTGGAAGGCCGCTTGACGGTTCTGTCCGATCATGACGAAAGTCGAGAGGAAGATCGCTTCCAACGAGACGATCAGCGTCAACGTCGGCCACGGACTCTGCTCGAACACGAGCATCCACACAGCGAAGAGCAATATGTGCAGGTAGACGAAGTTCATCGATCCGGCGAAGGCCGTGATTGCATCCGCTACTCGAAGCTGAATGCTTGCCGCCCGGCGCTCGGCCTCCGCCAGCACTGATGGGTGGAGCTTTGACCGCTCGCTTTGGGAGAGCAGCCGTGTGGGTCTCAAGTATGAGCGTGAATGCGGAAGAGTGGCGGTGGTGGATGTCGATTGCTGTTCGACCTGCTGTGCCATACGTTCAATCCCTTGGCTCGCGGCGAGCCCATCTCGCCTCTGAGAGCGAGCCTAGCGTTGCCATGCGCGCGAACCTAGGATCGAACGTTCGGGCACGTTCCGGCGCAGTGCCGGAACAGGGCATTGCCCTGTCCCGGCCCGCATGGCGGAAGACCGGTTCGTATTTACGCGCGGGATCTTCCCCGGAGGAAGTGGAAGATCAGGACGATCACGGCAATAACCAAAAGGATGTGAATGAGCCCGCCGCCGATGTTTCCGATAAATCCGAGAAGCCAGAGAACCGCGATAATGATGGCTATCCAAAGCAACATGAGAATCTCCCTTTTGTCTGCGAATGGAAATGCTGATTCTGCGCCCGGCTGCCCTGCGGCCTGCGCAGATATCGCTTGGTGCCCTCACTTTATGCCAGGATCGGGTTCGTGTTAACGGCTTGTCAATAAGCGATAGCCGGATTCCGTTTTGATGGCCCGAGGCATGGACTTTTACCCGCCCATCAACCTTCGCCGATGCCTGAGCTCCTTGACCCAATCCCTCGTCTGCAGCGGCCCGAATGGCGAGGCGCCGGCGTCGAGCTCTGTGATGAGCGGCCCCGAAGCCTTGAGCGCGAGTTCCAGTACTCCCTCCGCCGCGCGCTCCGTCAGCCCGAGTTTCGCGGCCCAGGCAAGGAAGTGCTTCCGGGAGATTCCGCTCTTCTTGCCGCCGATTCCCAGCGCGAGGGTCTTGTCCCCGTAGACCACTGTGGAGGGGATGTCGTATACCGGCGCGATGGTGTACTCGCCCTGCTGCGACTGGACCCCCGGCCTCGACTGCACCATCGACACGTTCTTCGCGTGGAGGTCGCCGTTGCCGCTGAGCCAGGCGAACGCGAGCTGGATGGCGAGGTTCCGCAAGGCCGGCAGGGGCGCGGAACAGTGCGCCGCCAACGCTGCGCAAACCTCGCCGAACGGCACGCTGTACTTGTCCGCGGGATAGAGTCCCAGCACTTGGGCCCCGTCCTCGACGGCGAGACGCACGGGAGTGCCGTCGGCTCCGGTGAGGCGATCGAAACGCTCCACGAGAAGCCCGGCCCGGCCGCCGACGTCGTGCACCAATTGCACGCTGCTCACCGGGATCCGCAGCTTCCGCGCAAAACGGTACATCAGGAACTCGTTTTCCACGACGAACGGGAACTCCGGGGCATTGAGTTTGAGGATGAAGCGCTTGCCCGCTTGCGCCACCGGGAGGGAGATCATCCCGGCCGACAACTTGTCCTGCACACCCGCCAGAGCCACGGGATCGATGAGTCCCGAATCGCCCAGCAGCGCATCGAAGTCGAGCGGCAGCTTCGAATCGAGGACGACGGCGGAGCCTCCCTCCGTGGGCGGCTCACCGTGGGGCACGGTCTGGACATCTCCCACCGCATCGCCGCCCGCGCCCATGAGGAGCGCGAGCTCGTCGTCGGCGCTGGCCTTGACCGCGCGTCGCAGGGAATTCAGGCGGCGGCCTTCCGGGAGCAGGCCCGTGAAATAGGGCGGAACCGCGCCGCTCGGGGTGAATACTGCGTCTTTCGCCAGCGGGAGCGTCGTGGCGACAGCCGGACCGCCCGAGTCGAGATACCGCGGCAAGTAGCTGAACTTGGTGCCGCCTTCATGTCGCTCGATGCGCGCGGCCAGGACGCCCTGCTTGTAGACGTCGGCGATCCGGTGGAAGGTCATGACGGCTTGGATTTTTTGCTCGCGGGTTGCACACTGAGCTCAAGGCCCAGGGTGCCGAGGACCGCGAGGAGTGGTTCCAATTGGACGGTGGTCTTCCCCTGCTCGACGAAGCGGACGAATCGTTCCGAGACTCCTGCGAGATCAGCGAGGTCGGACTGGCTCAGGCTGAGGGAACCGCGGCGGGCACGGACCGTGGCGCCCAGGGACTCGGTGAATTCCTTGGGGGACATGTCCATCCTTCAGGGTCTTTTGCGGGCATGCTCGCTGCGCATCTCCGGTACGTTCGTGCCGGTTTCACCATTTTCCGCCTCTCTGGGGGCTGAATCAAGGGTTGGCTGTCCGGAATCGGTACGTTCGTGCCGATGAGGCCGGTGTGGACATCGTGGGTGCGGGCCGTCCGCTGCGTTCCGGTACAGCGATGTGGGGCCTGGACCCACGAATTCGGCTAAGTGGCCGGGTGTGCCCTCAGCCTTTCCAACGCTGCCTCCCGGCGTGCGACTCCGCGTCGTTCGTCGATCACGATCGAGAGAGCCAGTGCCGCCACAATGACCATCATGCAGACAGGCACAGAGACATCCAGGGCGGCCAGGCCCACACTGCCGCACAGCAACACGACCACGAGGCCCGTGACTCCGACGAGTGCGCGGTCGAAACCCAGCAGGTAGCCGTAAAGGGAACTCAGGGCTACCTTGAACAGGGCCACCGGGACGGCGATGGTGGCCACGACAACGATGGCGCTGATGTGGGCGGCGTGATCAATGTAGAGGGCGGCCACGTGGAGTCCGCCACCAGTGGCGGCGATCGAACCGAAGATGAACATGTGGCCGTATCCGAAGGCGAACGCCCGGTGCCGTTGGTGATGCAGGGCGTGGCCGGACGGGAGGATGAAGTAGATCCACCACATTCCGAAAGCCAGCCCGGTACCGCCGAGGCCCACGAGGGCGGCGTCGACGGACCAGCCGTGCAGGGCCACGATCGCGCGCAGGGATTCGATGGCTCCAATCAAGCATTCGCCCAGGGCGATGATGGCCAGGAGTCCGTACCGTTCCGCGATGTGGTGAGCGTGCCACGGGGTCTTGGCTTTGCGCTCGGCGAAGTACGGCGTCGCCATCTCGAGCAGGAAGAGCGGGGCAGCCATGAGGAAATTCGTCAGGATGTCGACGTGGACAACCAGCACCACCACCCAGCCGATCTGCGCCACCACCAGGAACTTCGCGTACGTGAGGCAAGCGCTTCGGCGCTCCGGGTCCTGCTTCGCCGCGCGCAGCCACTGAAACACCAACGCCAACCGCATGATGATGTAACCCAGAACCATGGTGGAGTTGTCTACGCGGTGGCCCTCGTCGAGCGATTGGAACATCGGTTCGATGCCCATGGCAAGGATGAGAACCCCCACCATCTGCACCATGGTGACAACCCGGAAGACCCAGTCGTCGGTGTCGTAGGCGCTGGCAAACCACGAGAAGTTGATCCAGGCCCACATGACGGCAAACATCGCGAAGGTGAAGCCCATCAGCCCGGGGCCGAAACGGGCCTCGGCCAGCTCATGAGCGAACTGGCTGCCGGCAACCCCGAAGGCGATAACGAACGTCAAGTCAAAGAAGAGTTCCAAGGGCGTGGCGGTGCGATTCAGCTCCAGGGGATCGCGCCCGCCCATGCGCGACAATGCATGGCGCAATGGATACATGGACATGGGTTCAGGGTACCGCCGGGAGGTCCCCTTCGTCCCGGGTCCTGGCGAGGGCTCCCGGGTTCCTTTTGGCCCACAGCAGCAGCCCGATGTACGTCAGGTCGAAGATGCTGCACAGGACGCCAACGCCGAGGATGAACAGGGAATTCTCAAGCACCCCGAAAGTGATGGTGGGCGCGAGGGTCCCGATCCATTTCGCCACAGCGATCACCATGGATTGGCCCCGCAAGCCCCGACGGGCCGCGAACATGGCAATGAACAGCCCGGACATCAGGAGGTTCTGCAGGAAAGCCGCGTACCGGGAGGCCGGATCCCAATCGAACTCGGCGATGAACAGCCACTGCACGGCGAACGACGCCAGGCCCAGCAGAATCGCCCATCCGATTAACAGCGGCCGCGTGACAAATCCGGGAAGCTCCCGCCGGCCGAACGCGAAGAACGTGTACACAATCGCGACGTCGGCCAACGCCCAGGCAATGTTGATGACGCCCTGCACGGAGAGCCTCGTGCTGAGCGAATGCACGGAGTAGATGACCTCCCACGCGAAGTTCAGACCCAGTGCCGCTGCCGGGATGGCGTACGTCTTGTCGCGGAACCCGATCCGGATCGCGCAAATGTAAACCGTCGTCCAGGCGACGCCACTCAGGATGGTCAGAAACAGGTTCACGGTTCCTCCTTCTCCAACGCGGGGTCACTTACGGCCCATCCGGGGCCCCGACATGGGCCGTAAGTGACCCCGCGTTGCTCTAAACCCGGCCGAGTACGTCGATGTCCTCGAGGAAGTCTTGGTGGACTTCGTCGCTGACGGTGGTGCGGGTATCGGCGATCGCGTCGAGGTAGTCCTGGGTGACTGGTCCCTTGCGGGCGTTCGACGCCGGTGCGGCGCCTCCAGTGGGTGACGCGCCGGGCGTGCCGGGAGCGCCGTCGTCGTACACGGCTTTTTCCAGGGCGCGCTGGGAGGCGCTGCGTGCCGCGTACTCAATGTCCGCGGGGGAGAAGCCTTCGGTCCGTGACACGAGCAGCTCCACATCCACGGCGTCCACCACGCTCGCGGGGATGAAGCGCTGCCACATGGCCTCGCGGGCATGGACGTCGGGCAGGCCGATGGGGATGACGTAGTCGAAGCGGCCATGGCGCAGGAAGGCGGTGTCCAGGGCGCGGATGAAGTTGGTGGCGCACACCAGCAGCCGGCCGGGCTGTTCGCGGAAGGCGGGGATGATCTTGAGGAGCTCGTTCGTGACACCCTGCAAGGGCGACGGCGGCTCACCCGAGCGCTGGGACGCGATCTCCTCCACCTCGTCGATGAACACGACCGCGTGCTCGAGTTCGGCGATTTCCAGGAAGGTCTCGCGCAGCGCGCCGGCCAGGCCCTTGGGATCGGAGGCCAGCCGGGAGGGGAAGACCTCCACGAACGGCCACTCGAGCCGGGATGCGATCGCCTTCGCGAACGTGGTCTTGCCGGTCCCGGGCGGGCCGAAGAGCACGACGGCGCGCGGCGGCACCACGCCGAACTCGTCGGCGAGGTCTGCCTCGGCCAGGGGCAGGACCAGTCGGCGTTCCAGCAGTTCTTTTTCGCGGCGCATGCCGGCGACGTTTTCCCACAGGTCCCGGGCCAGGATGCGGCCGCCGAGCTGGCTCAGCGGCTCGAGTTCCTGGCGTTGGACCGGGATGGTCCGTTCGAAGTAGTGCAGGTTTTGCTTGAGCAGGAAGCCGCGGCCCAGGAACGCTTCGACGCGGGTTTCGGACTCGGGCATGAGGGCCGAGAGCTTGTTGAGCCCGTGCGGGGTCATCCGGTTCTCGACGGCGGCCAGCAGTGAGGTGCCGATACCGCGGCCCCGGAACTCGGGCAGCGTGGCCAGGAAAACGATCCAGCCCTGGTCATGGGCTGCGCGTCCGACGGCGGCACCCACCACCTGCTCGCCCTGCACCGCCACCACGGCGTGGTCCTTCTCGCACGACGCCAGGACCTCGGAGAGTGCATAGACCGGGTCCACGTTGTCCGCTTTGAGGGACTCCCACAGGTGCAGGATGCCGTCCATGTCCGAGGAATGGAAGTCCCTGATACGCCAATTGCTCATGCCCTGCTCCTTGGTGGATCGCCATCGATTGCCTGGTGTTGAGCATAGGCGAACCGGTGGTGGAGAGGGGTTGCGCGGGCGTTGCGTTACGTGGCTGGGTGGAACTCTTTGCGCTGGCGGCCGAGTCCTTCTATTTCAATCTCTACAACGTCGCCCGTCTGGATATACGGGAAGCGACCGGACAAAGCCACACCTTCCGGCGTACCGGTAATAATGACGTCCCCAGGCTCCAGCACCATGTGCTGGCTCAAGTGGTGGATAAGGGTGGCGGGATCGAAAATCAGGTCCGCGGTGGAGGAGTCCTGGCGAGCCTCGCCATTCACCCACGTGCGCAGCCGAAGTGCGGTTGCGTCTATCTCGCCAGCGGGAACCAGCCACGGCCCTAGCGGAGTGGATTGCGGAAGAGTCTTGCCTTTGGTCCATTGCCCGGCGGCGCCAGGGAGCTGCAATTCACGTTCGGACAAGTCGTTGGCAAGAACATAGCCTGCGATGCACGCTGCAGCTTCGTCGAGGTCTGCCAGGTAGGTGGCTTCCCGTCCGATGACGATTCCGAGTTCCACTTCCCAATCGTATTTTTTGGACGAAGGCGGAATGGGGGCGGCATCGAATGGACCCGTTACCGTGTTGGAAGGCTTCAGGAAGACGACGGGCACTTCCGGCGGTGTGGCTCCAGACTCCGCCGCGTGCGCGGCATAGTTCAGCCCGATCCCGACGACGGTGCCTGGCCGGGCAATCGGGGCGCCGACTCGGAGTCCTTCGGCGTGAACGGCGGGCAACCTTCCGGCGTCGAGCGCTTCCTGCGTGGAGGCGATACCGCCGCCGGCGAGGAACGCGCCGTCGATGTCGGCAGTTAGCGGGCGCAGGTCGAAGAACTGTTCGATGCCGTCGGCGGCTAAGGCGATGACCACCGGCTGCTCGTGGCCGGCCGGTCCTAAACGGGCAAATTTCACGTGCATTCTCTCCTTTGAGCTGCGGGGTGTCCTTCATCCATAGTGCCACCGGTCTTCAAATCGGTCTGGTCACATTTCGCGGGAATCAGACGGCGGAGCGCCGCGCAGTGTCTGGCACCCAACTGACTCGCATTTGTTGTCGTTATGAGGCCCCAAAACGACAACAAATGCGAGTCAGTTGGGCAGCACGACGGCGGCACCCGCGGTTCCACGCGAACGGAACCGCGGGTGCCGCCGTCGGGCACTCAGTACTTGGGACTAGATCTTGTCCTTTGAACCGGTACCCGGCAGGTTGGCGATTACAGGGGAGCTGCCGGTGTAACCGTCCCGGGCGGCGGCGATCTCGTGGATTTGCTTGCGGCACATGTACCAACCGACCACAATGAGCGCACAGGCGATGGCCGTGACCAGCATGGTGAGCGGAGAGTCGATGAACACCATCACCAGCACACCCACGAGGAACAGCAACGAGAGATAGCCGGTGTACGGGGCGCCGAACATCCGGAAGGACGGACGCTTCAACCAGCCTTTGTCCGCCCAGCGCTTGAGTTGAATCTGGCACAGGACGATCGTGGCCCAGGTGACGATGATGCCCACGGAGGCGACGTTGAGGACGATCTCGAAGGCGTCGGACGGTACGAGGTAGTTCAGCGGGACACCGAGCAGCGAGACGCCGGCCGTGATCGCGATGCCGCCGTAGGGGACGCCGGCTTTGTTCATGCGCTGAGCGAACTTTGGAGCGGAACCGGCCACGGACATGGAGCGCAGGATGCGGCCAGTGGAGTACAGGCCGGCGTTGAGGGAAGACAGAGCAGCGGTGAGGACCACCAGGTTCATGATCACGTCCACGCCTTGCACGCCGATGTGGCCGAAGAAGGTCACGAACGGGCTGACACCCTTGATGTACGAGGTGTACGGCAGCAGCAGCGCCAAGAGGATAACGGAACCGACATAGAAGACGGCGATGCGGAAGACCACGGAGTTGATGGCCTTGGGCATGATCTTCTCGGGGTTCTCCGTTTCACCAGCTGCGGTACCCACGAGTTCAATCGAGGCGTAGGCGAACAGCACACCCTGCATGAGGATGATCATGGGCAGGATGCCGTTGGGGAAGATGCCGCCGTGGTCCGTGAGGAGGCTGAAGCCGACTTCCTGGCCCGGTACCGGCGTGCCGAAGATGACGAAGAAGGTGCCGACCAACAGGAAAGCCACCAGCGCGGCCACCTTGATGAGTGCGAAGTAGAACTCCATTTCGCCGAAGACCTTGACCGAGACCAGATTCAGGCAGAGCACCACCAGAAGCGCGATCAGTGCCCAGGCCCACTGCGGAACGACGCCGATCCAAGGGACATATTTGCCGAAGAAGTTCATGTAGAGGGCCGCGGCGGTGGTGTCCACGATGGTGGTGGTTGCCCAGTTGATCCAGTAGAACCAGCCGGAGACAAACGCGGCCTTCTCGCCGTAGAACTCGCGGGCGTAGGAGACGAAGGAGCCCGACGACGGGCGGTGCAGCACGAGTTCGCCGAGGGCGCGAAGGATCAGGAAGGCAAAGAAGCCACAGACCGCGTAAGCGATGACCAGGGAAGGGCCCGCCGCGTTGAGGCGGCCGCCGGCACCCAGGAACAGGCCGGTGCCGATGGCACCGCCGATGGCGATCATCTGGATCTGACGCGGCTTCAGGCTCTTGTGATAGCCCGAGTCCTCGGCGTGGAGGAGCTTTTCAGTGGAGTGCGCCTGTGATGGGACCGTGTGGTCCGTGATGGGTGCATTGGTCATGGGAATCCTTAGGGGTGTCCTGTTGGGGGTCCGGATCTCGCCGTCCGGCCGGCCTGTCCGGGCTGTCTGTCCGGGTGCAGGCCCGACGGCGGCAGGTGACTGCCGCCGTCGTCGAACGTTCTGCCCGGCTCAGCCTAGTTGCTGAGGTTGGCCAGGCGTTCGGGGCGGAGGAGCTCATCGAGCTGCTCAGAGGTCAGCAAGCCGTGTTCGAGAACGAGCTCGGCGACGCCCTTGCCGCTTGCCAGCGCTTCTTGGGCGATGGCGGTGGCGGAGGCGTAGCCGATGTGCGGATTGAGTGCCGTGACGAGTCCGATCGACTGCTCTACCGTGAGGCGCAGGCGTTCGGTGTTCGCGGTGATGCCCCGGATGCAGCGCGACGTGAGTGTGCGGCACGCGGCTTCCAGGTGGGAGATGCTCTTGTGGAGGCTGTGGACGATAATCGGCTCGAAGGCGTTGAGCTGGAGCTGGCCCGCTTCGGCTGCCATGGTGACCGTGACATCGTTGCCGATGACTTCATAGGCCACTTGGCTGACCACTTCCGGGATCACCGGATTGATCTTGCCTGGCATGATGGACGATCCCGACTGCACAGCCGGGAGGTTGATCTCGCCCAGTCCCGCACGCGGTCCGGAGGACAGCAAGCGGAGGTCGTTGCAAATCTTGGAAAGCTTGACGGCGACGCGCTTGAGCACGCCGGAGAGGTGGACGAACGCTCCCACGTCCTGGGTGGCCTCGATGAGGTCGACCGAGGTGACTAGCGGCAGGCCCGTGATCTCGGCCAGGTGGCGGCAGGCTGCTGCGGCGTACCCGACGGGGGCATTCAGGCCGGTTCCGATGGCGGTGGCGCCGAGGTTGATCTCGTGGATGAGCAGCTGGGACTCGGCCAGTCGCGCGCGGTCCTCGCCCACAGTCACGGCGTAGCCGCCGAATTCCTGGCCGAGGGTCATCGGGACGGCGTCCTGCAACTGCGTGCGGCCCATCTTGACCACCGTGCGGAATTCCTGGCCTTTCTCCGCGAAGGCGACCTGGAGTTCCTGAAGAGCCTCAAGAAGTCCCTGGACCGAGAAAATGGTGGCCAGGTTGACGGCGGTCGGGTAGACGTCGTTGGTGGACTGGCTCAAGTTGACGTGGTCGTTCGGGTGCAGCCTGGCGTAATCGCCCTTGGGGTGGCCGAGGATTTCCAGGGCGCGATTGGCAATGACCTCATTGGCGTTCATGTTGGAGCTGGTGCCGGCACCGCCCTGGATGACGTCCACCATGAACTGCTCGTGGAGCTTGCCGTCCAGGATGTCCTGGCAGGCCTGCTCGATGGCGTCCGCCCGTTCGTCATCGAGGAGGCCGAGCTCGCGGTTGGTGCGGGCCGCGGCGAGCTTGACAGCGGCGAGGCCCTTGACGAGGTGCGCGTTGCTGGCCAAAGGGTGGCCGGTGATGGGGAAGTTCTCGATGGCACGCAGCGTGTGCACGCCCCAATAGGCATCAGCAGGGACGTCGCGGTCGCCGAGGAGATCGTGTTCCGAACGGAACCCTGGAATTGTCGTGGAGTGCACGGCAGATGTCATTGCTGTCCTTTGGTCTTTGCGCTTGTTTGGCGGCGTCAGTTGGATGCGAGGAAGTTTGCGGCACGGAGTACGCCGACAGGGTGGCCGCCGCCCAACACGGGTGGGCTGGCGAGGGTGGCGAGCTGGCCGCCGTCGAGCCCTAGTTCCTCAAGGACGCGGACGGTGACTGGCATGCGGGCGCGATCGCCGCCGTCGGAGATCTTGATCGCGACGCCGGTGCCGTTCCGCAGGCCGATGAGCTGGAGTCCTTCGAAGCCGTCCTTGGCGAGTAGCCCGGGGACCGTGCGCATGATCGCTGTGACGTCGCGACCCTCGCCGGCCACCATCTCGGGGAAGGCGCGCATGGCATGGGCTACCTGGCCTTCTGCTTCCGCGCTGTCCGCTGCCGCCATACGGCCGTAGGCCCTGGCCATGCCGTGCAGGCTGTGGGCAAAGAGCGGGGTGCCGCAACCGTCTGTGCTGATGGCCGCTGCGTCTTCGCCCGTGAGTTCGGTGATGGTGTCCTTCACGAGCACCTGGAGGGGATGCTCGGGATGCAGGTAGCCCTGGACGGGCCAACCGTTGATGACGCAGGTCGCGGCCATGGACGCGTGCTTGCCGGAACAATTCTGAGCGAGCTGGGTGGGCTTGCCGCCCGCGCGGAGCCATTCCTCGCGCTCGGCGATGCCGTAAGGGAGGTCGGTGCTGTTTTCCAGGGCACTTTTGTCCAGGCCGTGCATTTCGAGGATGCGTGCGGCGCCATCGAGGTGCATCGCGGCACCGGAATGGCTTGCCGCGGTGAGGGCGAGAAGGTTCTCCGGAAGCTTGAGTCCAGCGCGGACCATGGCGACTGCCTGCAGCGGTTTGAGTGAAGACCGCGGGTAGAACGCGGCGTCGGGCTCGCCTGCTGCGAGGAGCGTTTCGCCGTCCGGCCCGACGGCGATCAGGGAACCGTAGTGGATGCTCTCCACCAGGCCGTCTCGGGTCTGCTCCGCCAAGGGAACATGGCGTGGGGTGGTTGGAATGGTTGCCGCAGGGGTGGTTGCGGGCATGGCGGTGTGCGCTGCATGCGGGCTGGGCATGACTTCCTTCAGTTGGTGGATCATTTGCTGAGGATGGTGTCCAACGCAACGCTGACGGCGCTGAGATGGTGGGCCATTGCGGCTTCGGCGGCGGGGGCGTCGCCGGATTCGATGGCTTCGACGATGCGGAGGTGTTCATCGTCTGAAACATGCTGGCGGTCGGCCACCATGTTCAATGTTTCGGATTGGTGGGCCAGGGCTTCGCGGATGTCTGCGACAACGCTTTCGAAAACCTTGTTGCCGCTTGCGCGGGCGATGGCAGAATGGAAACTGGCGTCGAGGCTGACCCAGGTCTCAGGGTCGGTCTCGGCGGCCATTGAACCGACGATTTCCTTGAGGTGTTCGAGTTCTTCCTGGCTGCGGCGTTTCGCTGCCAGGCCGGCTGCCGGGACTTCGATATGCGGGCGTGCCTCGTTGAGATCGCGTGCCGAGTATTGACCGAGCGTGAGGTCATTGGCTACACGGTCCGCGATGACGAACGTACCCTTGCCGGTCTTGGTGACAGTTAGACCGAGCGCAGTACAGGAGCGGAGTGCCTCGCGGATCACCGAGCGGCTTACCCCATAGTGTGCTGCCAGGGTGGCTTCGGAGCTGAGTTTGGCCCCTACTTCCACGGTTCCGTCTTCAATGTCGTGGCGGATGGCGCTGAACACGGCTTCTGCAGCACTGAAGCGGGCGAGGGGCCGGGGGCTTGATAGCCTGGCCGCTTGGGCCGGCTGGGGGATTGATGGCCTGGCCATTTGGGCCGGCCGGGGGACGGCGCCGCTTGTGGCGGTGCGCTGGCCAGCCGCAGCTTTCTGGCTGACGGCTAGCTGTCCAGTGGCGGCCTGTCCGGCTGTCCGGCTGTCTGACAGGTTCACCCTACGAATATGGCACGGGTCACAGGGCGGTGTCAAGATTCACCGAGCATAATTACTCCCATGGCCAACCGTCGGCGCGGAGGATGGGATTCAACGACGCAGGTAACACCGCCCATCACAGTGGAGGTGCCGGTCCTCGGTATCGGGGCGGGGCCTTCGGACTATGAAGAGTTGGCGCGCTACGTGTTTGCCTTGCGCAGGCCGCGGGGATTGCACATGACGCTGTTGCACTTGGGTGCCCTGGATGACTTTTGCCGGGACGTGGCCGGTTGGACCAAAGGCAACACCAGCGCAGAGTCAGCTTTGCTCAAGACTGTTGCGTGGCTTGAGGCTCTGCCGGTGCTGGACGGATTCTCCGGGTCCGCCGACAAGCTCATTGTCCTTGGCAGCGGCGGAGTATGTGGGCTGGAAATAGATGTGCCCGCCTCGGTGCGTGACTTTCAGGTCTCCCTCGTGCACGCCCTCCACGAACTCCTGGATGGACTGCTGGTCGACAACATCGACGACTTCATCCTCAGCTCCCCTGCCCTTGGTTTCCGCACTCCCCGCTGGGTACCCCACGTGGCGGTGGGCAGGCCATTGCGCAGGGGCCCCGGGCCTTGGGAGATTGGCCGGGTGGGAGTTGAGTTCGGCGAATCGCGGATCAGGAACCGCCAATTCCTCCGGGAGAGCGATCCCGGCTGAGGGTTATCCGTTGCCTCTCAGCCGGATCGTCCGGGCATGGTGGATGGCGGCCAGGGCAACCGCGCTGGCCGTGAGCCTGAGGGCGTGGACCTTGTACCACCGCTTCAACAGGGGCCTGCGGCGGGTCTCTTCGAGCGGAGAGGGGCTGAAGAAAAGCTTGGGGTTGACCGACCGAAGCAGGTACGCCGTAGCTGCCGCCCCCGTGGCGGAGCTGGCAGCGCCCACCATCAGCCAAGCCCGATTGTCGGAATGCTTCCACCCGGCGGCAAGGGCAGCGACGGCGGCAGGGGCGCTGAGCGGCGCGATCGGCGCGTAATAGCGCCCGGGGCTTCCCGCCCCAAAGGGGGTTCGAGGGAGTTCTCTGCTCGCTGCCGAGGCCGCCACCCGGTCCGGGATTTTGACGATGGCCTCATAGAGATTGCCGAAGAACCAGTGCGCGTGGGTGAACTCCGCGACACCCAAGAGCCAATCAGCGAGCACATCCCGACGGCCTGAAGAAGTCTGTCCCATGCCCACAATCTACCGTCGATGCCTCGCGCCGGACATGCGGTTCGCCTTCTCCGTCACCCGCCCGGCCTATATGGTCAGCACCATGGTCCGAGCACAGTGAGGCCAAACAGCGTGGACGATGGAAGGGAGTAGCCCTTGGTCAAGGTCCGCATGATTTTGCCCGCGAATGTGCGCCATCGTTCCGGGGGTAACATCTACAACGCGAGGCTGGCTGAAGCCCTCCGCGCCCAGGGTGCGGAGGTCTCGGTCTACACGCTCGACGGCGGCTGGCCTTCGGGAACTGCTGGCGACCGGGCCCGCTTTGCAGCCGCACTCGCCGGAGAGGGACAGGCTATCTACATTGTCGACGGCCTGATTGCCTCGGGCGCGCCCACGGAAATCGAGACCGCAACCACTGCCGGGCGTCGTGTCTGGGTGCTGCTCCACGTGCCCCCGTCTGCGGAAGACCCGCTTGAGACAAGAGCGTTACGCGCCGCGACAGGTCTTCTCTGCACGGGGTCGCGTACCGCCGAAGCGGCCAGAAGCCTTGGGTTGGGCAACGTGCGCTTGGCGACACCGGGGGTGGATCGTCCAACACGCCCAGGTCCGCGAAGCGCTGCGGCGGCACCGCATTTCATCATGGTGGGCGCGCTGCTCCCCAATAAGGACCAGATCTTCTTCGTCGACGCTCTGGCCCGGATCAAGGACCTGGCGTGGACAGCGGCGCTTGTTGGCTCCACCAAAGCAGACCCCTCGTACGCGGCAGCCGTCCAGGAGCGCATCCTCTGGAATGGACTGGAAAATCGGGTGGAAACAACAGGCGAGCTCTCCGGCCCGGCCCTGGAGGATCAGTGGAACCGGGCTGACCTCAGTCTGTTGATCTCACACTCGGAGTCCTTCGGCATGGTGGTCCAGGAGTCCCTGGCCCACGGCATACCGGCAGTGGTCCGGAAAGGAACCGGCGCCGTCGAAGCGCTGGGCGCCCACGGTGCCGGTGAAGCGATCGATCTCAGCGCAGGAATCGGCTCGTTGGAGAAGTTCCTGCGGAGATGGCTTGGCGACGCTGCCCTACGGGAGGGATGGCAGTCAGCAGCCGAGGCAGCCAGCAGGGTGTTGCCGCGATGGGAAGACACGGCACGCGAAGTCCTTCGCGCCGTCGTGGCGGCCTGAAGGCTTCCCCGCCCTATAGGTGCTGGATGCCCGCCCTCTGCATCGCGTCCCTGTAGGTTTCGATGTTCTTGGCGAGGAGTTCCTGCTGCTTCGCCTCGGACAGGGCAAATGCCCGGCCACCGAGGGCGCTGGCCTTGTAGACCTTGATTCCGTGCTGCCGGAGCGGCGAGTGGTAGGTCTTCTCGAAGAGTGCCAGGAAGGCTGCGGCCTCTGCGCCATGCGCGACGACGGCGGAGACCCTCTTGTTGATCTTGAGGAACTGGCGGAACGGGCGGAGACCGTCGGTCTTCTCCTGTGCGCTCAGTGCCGGGGGCAGTTCGGGGTCGCGGACCCATGGGTAGCAGTTCCACGGCATGACATAACGGACGTCCAAGTCGGCTGAGTCATAGATCAGCTGCGCACGTCGGGCGGCGTCGTCGTCATTGAGGTGTGATACGAAACCCGAGGTGGGGGCCCGCCCCGGGCTGGTCTGGAGGGTGACGATCCGGCACTCATCTTCGTCATGCACCGGATCGATGTAAGGCACGGAAGAACCAGGCCTTTTGGCCATCAGTTCGTCGCACAGCTGCGTTACGGCAGCAATGTTGGGCTCCTGTAGCAAGGCCCTTTTTTCGTCCCAGTCAATGGTCACGTTCTCTCCTTCGGCAGCGCGGCGTCCAGAATCGGCGTCCCTTGCCACTTTACGCCGTCGCTTTACGCGTCGCTCACGCTCCTGCCGAGCCGAGGGACAAAACTGCCCGACGCCGGTCGGCGCGGCGAGCTTCCCGCCCCGCCATTAGTGCGGGTTGCTACTGTCCCTTGAGCTTTTGCATGTCGCGCCGGTCCTTCTTCGTGGGCCGTCCTGCGCCGCGGTCTCGCTGGGGCAGCCCGAGTGCCGGCGCGGCGGGGCGCTCCGGAGTGTGGTCGGTGAAGCAATGGGATGCTGCTTCGGCCCCCACCCTTTTCGCAATGAGCCTGCGGACCTCAAGGATGCGCTCGAAGCCGGGCTGCCGTACCCGGATGGTGTCGCCGATAATCACAGACTGGGACGCTTTGACCGGGTTGCCGTTGATTCGCACGTGCCCCGCCCTGCACGCGGTTGTGGCTGCGGAGCGGGTCTTGTAAGCACGGATGGCCCAAAGCCAGGCGTCAATGCGCACATTGCTTTTTGGTGTTTGGGCGGAAGTCGGAAGGCTAGTCATGATTGCGAACGAGTATAGTCGGCGCGCGGCCTGAACTATTGTCCGCACAGCCGATTACCGGCGTCGAAGTTCCGCGTATTCAAGGTGCGGGACGACGGTCCCCGCGTCCCGTTCCAGGAAGTTGGTACCGGGCGAGACGATGTCGTCAATGGCATCCAGGACCGCTTCGTTCAGGACAACATCCGCGGCCTTGAGGTAGTCGACCAGATGGTCCTCCGTGCGCGGACCGATGACCACACTGCTGACGGCCGGATGATTCAATGCGAAACCGACAGCAAGCTGGATGAGGGTCAGTCCATGCCGTTCGGCCACGCGGGCCAAGGCATCGGCTGCCAGGAGTTTGTTCCTGTTGAAAGGCGCCGAGACGTCGAAGCGCCCGGGAACGGCCGACGCGCGGGAGCTTTCGGGCTGGGGAACTCCCGCGCGATAGTTCCCGGAGAGCCAGCCGCCGTCGAGCGGTCCATAGCTGAGCACGCCAAGATTGTATTGCTGCGTGATCGCGAAGACGTCGCGCTCATTCGCGCGGACCAGCAAGGAATAGGGCACCTGATCCACCACAGGCGGTATGAGGTGGTTCGTGGTGGCGATCCACTGGGCCTCCACAAGCTGCGACGGCGTGAACACCGACGTTCCGTAGTAGAGGATCTTGCCCTGCCGGATGAGGTCGTTGAGGGCCGTGATGGTTTCCAGGACGTCGGTGTTGTAGTCCGGACGGTGCGCCTGGTAAAGGTCGATCCTGTCCGTCTGCAAGCGGTTCAGGCTGCCTTCCACTGCTTTCATGATCCAGCGCCGGGAATTCCCCGCGTGCGCGGGATTCGGCCCCATTTGCCCGTGGAACTTCGTGGAAAGGAATACGTCGTCACGCCTGCCATGGAGGGCCCGGCCAACAATGGCCTCTGCCTCGCCTTGCGAATAGATGTCGGCGGTATCGACACTCGTGATGCCGCTGTCGAGGGCCGCATGGACAATGCGGATGCTTTCTTCGGCGCCCGTGGGCGCCGAGCCCGTCCCGAGGTTGAGGGTTCCCAGGGTAAGGGGGCTGATCAGGGCGCCTGTGCGTCCCAGGGTTCGAAGCTCGTTGAGGTTCATCTCCGGCTTCCTCCGTGAAGAATCAAGGCTGTGCAATGGATTGACACGACGCTACACATGTCGTGGCCGGGGCACTCGAAAAGCGTACAAATTCTTCGCTTTTCGTATTGCGGGGTAATGAAAACAGCGCATGACGAATTAAGAATTGACTTCATTCGACACGCGAATACACAAATATTGCCGTTATCGGCATCGAGTGAATTAGTAGAAAGGCAGGCACGAAACTACAGAGGAAGGAACCCGCCATGACCCAGGCAACGGTGGATGGAGCCGCTTCGATCAAGCAGGCATTCGCGCAATTTCCCTCAGGCGTGGCGGCCTTCAGTGCCATGGTCGGCTTCGCGCCCGAGGTCTTGGTGGCATCGAGCTTTACCGTGGGAGTCTCGCTCGAACCACCACTGGTCATGTTTGCGGTGCAGAACTCCTCCACTACGTGGCCCAAGCTCCGGCGCGCCCCTCGACTGGGTGTTTCCATCCTGGCCCAGGGCCAGGAAGCCGTGTGCCTGCAGCTCTCCTCGCGAACCCAGGACCGGTTCGCCGGCCTCGCGACATCAACGAGCGACGCCGGTGCCGTGTTGATCGACGGCGCAGCGCTGGTGCTTGAATGCGAAGTGGTCTCGGAAACCCCAGCGGGTGACCACGCGATCGTCGTCCTCGAAGTGAAGTCCGTGGAGATCAACCACGACGCCGAGCCCCTCATTTACCACGGGGCCGGGTTCAGGCAATTGGCAGCGTGAGCTTGGCCGCGGCCCAACTAGCTCGCACTTGATGTCGTTATGAGGGCTCAAAACGACATCAAGTGCGAGCTAGTTGGGTCAGCGGGGCACTGCGGGAGGCTAGGCCCTGGGGCGGGCCCCGGCTGAGGCCGTCACGCGGCCGGACGACGCAGGCTTGCCGCCATGGGGCTCTCCCCGGTGTTCGCGCACCGGCGTGGACGTCTCGGACGGCTCCGCGACGTTCCCTCCGGCGGGTTCGCCGGAAGCTGGCGGTTCAGTGTCGGAAGCTACCGCTTCCTGCGCCCGTTCAGCTTCGCGGGCGGCGGCCCGGGCGTCAGCCTCGGCGACGGCGGCGGCCCACTCGCTGTTCATGGCCAGAGGATCCTGCTTCACCGCAACCACAAAGGGATGTTCTTTGGCCTGGGTTGTGGCCGCGGCCGTGATTCCGGCCTTGACTTGGGCAGGCTTAGGCCACGTCCGCGGGTTGACGAGCGACTTCCAGGGGACGTTCCGGACAGCAGACCACAGCAACCTGACGGTCGCAATGATTCCGGGACGCGATTTCCGCGGGACCAAAGGCGCCGCGTCCAGTAAGTCTTCCGCCGTCGCCGATTCCTCGGAATCCGCCATTGGGGAGGGGGTGCGCCGGGGCCTCGGGGGCAGGTGTACCACCGGTTCGGCATGGCGTTTCGGGAAGATTCCCACCGTGGCGAGCAGGATGATCCAAAGCAGCTTCGCGACGCCGGCCAGCACCAAGGTGGCCACGATCAGCAGGCCCAAACCAATGGACATCAGCAAAGCCACCCCGAGCGTTCCGAAAAAAGTCAGATTGAGGCCAAGTGTTGTTGGATCCTCCACGTAGCCTCCTCGGCCCAGAGTTGTGGGGTGGACGCCGCAACCGAAGGTCTGCGGGCATGTCTTCTAGCCTAAGGGCGAAATCTTAAGGAATCATCCGCCAAACTCCGGCTCGCCGAGGTTGTTTCGAAGCTGTTATCTGCTGTGACAAAATTTGTTACCTAGCTCTCACCTTCTCTTCCAGATAGGGCGTCAATGCCAGTCGATCCGGCCCGCCTCCGCCTAGGCGCTTGCCCTTGTTTGTCCGGGGAGCAGTACACCGAATGCTGTGGACGCTTCCACCGCGGAGACGCCGATGCGCCCACGGCGGAACAGCTCATGCGTTCGCGCTACTCGGCCTTTGTGGTCCTCGATAGCGATTACCTTCTGCGTACGTGGCACCCGGACACCAGGCCTGACGCGCTGGACCTGGACCCGGAGATTGGATGGCGCCGGCTGGACATCCTGGCGACCCGCCGGGGCGGTCCCCTGGACTCCGACGGGACTGTCGAGTTCGCGGCGCACTACCGGTCCGACGGCGAGCGCGGAGTCCAGCGCGAAAACAGCCGCTTCCAGCGGATCGAGCGCCGTTGGTACTATCTCGACGGCGACGTCGGCTAGCGGTACTTCCGGTGCAGGCTCTCCTTCGACGAGGCGCCCGGGGTGGCGTCGGCGATCCAAGGGCCCGTTCCTTCTGATTGGTCAAGGATTCCGGCCTCAAGCCAGGCGTAGTCGCCCGCGAGCACGTTCGAGGACAACTCGTGATCGACGTCGTCGGTGTTCCGCCACAACTGATCGAAGTATCCGTCCACGCGAATCCTGGCCTGCTCGCAGTAGGCCTCCGCAAGTTCGTACGCCGCCGCGCCTCGCTCCGGTGCGGTCTGGAGCAGCATCTCGGCCCTCGAGCAGCATGCTGCCATGGCAAACAACTCGGCTCCGATATCCACGATCCTGCCGAGGAACGCTTGCTTGTATTCGAGCCGCGCCTGCCAGCGGCCCATCCCGTAGAACGTCTGCCTGGCGAGCCTCCGCGAAGCCCGCTCCACATACCTCAGTTGCTTCGCGAGGCGCCCGAACTCACCGTAGGACCGGGGATCCAGGCCCGCCCCGGCCACTAATTTAGGGAGCCATTTCGCGTAGAAACCCGAGGCGCCGACGGCTGCGCGCGCCTTTTCCTGCAGCGTTGCGTCCGCGGAAGCGAGCTCGCCCGCGGCCGAAAGGTGGGCGTCGACGGCTTCGCGGGCAATGAGGAGGCGCATGATCTCGGACGAGCCTTCGAAGATCCGGTTGATGCGCATGTCCCTCAGCAATTGCTCGGCGGCCACGGCACGCTCCCCACGGGCCTCCAAGGAGTCCGCCGTCTCAAAGCCGCGGCCACCGCGGATCTGCACCAACGCATCGGCCACGGTGTAGCTCAGCTCAGTGGACCAAAGCTTGGCCAGCGCGGCCTCGATCCGCACATCCTTTTGGCCGGCATCGGCCATCTCGGCGGAAAGTTCAAAGACGGCTTCCAAGGCAAAGGTGGTGGCGGCGATGAACGCGATCTTCTTGCCGACGGCTTCGTGCTTTCCGACCGGACGGCCCCATTGGGTGCGGGCGTTGGACCATTCGCGGGCGATCTTCAACGACCACTTGCCCGCAGCCACGCACAGGCCGGGGATGGAGAGCCGGCCGGTGTTGAGTGTGGTGAGCGCGATCTTGAGCCCCTGGCCTTCGCGGCCCAGCCGGTTGGCTGCCGGTACACGCACTTGGTGGAAGCGGGTCACGCCGTTCTCGATGCCGCGCAGGCCCATGAAGGCGTTGCGGTTTTCCACCGTGATGCCGGGGGAGTCCATTTCCACCACGAACGCTGTGATCCCGCCCTTGAGTACCGTGCCGTCGGGGGCGGTGCGGGAAGGAACTACCGCCATGACCACTACCAGTTCGGCGATCACGCCGTTGGTGGTCCAAAGTTTGACGCCGTCCAAAACGTAAGACTCGCCGTCGTCGCTTGGCACTGCGGTGCAGCCCATCCGGGCGGGGTCGCTGCCGACGTCGGGCTCTGTCAGCAGGAAGGCCGTAATGGCGCCGGCGGCGCACCGCGGCAAGTATTCCTGCTTTTGTTCGGGCGTGCCGAACACTTTGACCGGCTCCGGGACGCCGATGGACTGGTGGGCCGACAGCAGCGCGCCGAGGCTCGGATGGACTGATCCCAGCAGCGCCAGCGCCCTGCCGTAATAGACCAGCGACAGGCCCAGGCCGCCATACTCGCGCGGAATTTTCATGCCGAAAACGCCTAATGCGGTGAGGCCTTCGAGGTAATCGTCCGGGATCCTGGCATCGCGTTCGATCTCGCGGCCGGACATCGTGCCGCAGAACTGCGTCAGTTTCGCCATGAAGTCTTCCCCGCGCTCGACGTCCTCGGCTTTTGCCTGGGGCCATGGATGGATCAGTCCCAGATCGAAGTCGCCCAGATACAGCCCCTTGGCGAAACTCGGGCGGTTCCATTCGGTGTCGCGGGCGGCCTCTGCGACTGCGCGGGCTTCTGCGGCCGTGACGCCGTTGCTCTTGTTGTCAGTGGCGGAGGTCATGGGAGGACTCCTCTTGCCGGTTGTGCCGGTTTCGAGCCCAGGATCCGCCTCGGGTGGTGGACCCTTCAGCTGTCCCTCAATGCTACTCGCGGGTAGGTACCTGTGCTAGGGGCGGTCTGGGTTGGGAAATCGACCGGAAGTTCAACCTTTCCGGCCTGGTGGACAAGCTGGTCCCACGCAAAATTGATGCCGTGGACCAGGCCGCCCGGCACGTTCTTCACGGTGTACCAAGCGAGGCTTCCGGCTCCGACCAACGCGAGCGTGGCCATGGCGGCTACCGCGATGAAGGCTGCCAAAACCAGGCCAAGGATTAGTGTTCCCACGAAGACATAAGTGCTGGTGTCTAAGGTCGTCAAGTCGAACTGCATTGGGTCCCCTCCGCAACGCTGCCAAAGCCGACGTCGTTGTGTCGGCGTCGTTGGTGTAGACACTAGGGTCGGCATCGGCGGTTCAGCCAGCAACGACACCGGCGTCGCGCCTGTTGATACGCGATCGAAACCCTACCGGGAGGTAGATCACGGAAGGGTTGCGGCGCACCCTGCGTTAACCTTGTACGGGGCAGTTTTCGGGATTTCCGCTGCCAGAAGGTTCCGCGGCAGCTGAAGGAGAGTAAGTGTCCCGCTCAGCAATGTCCTCCGCCGACGCCATTAGTGCACGGCTCAGAGACCTCGAACTCCTGACCAAAGGCCCCGCGTGGGCCCTCACCCGCTCGGCGCCGTGGGTGATCGCAGTGCTCCAGGCCTCCTTCACCCGAACGAGACCGCAGCTTCCGCTCGAAGAGTTCCATGCCGACGTCGACGCTTTCCTGGATCAGCTCCGCAGGCAGGATCCCGGGCTGGGCGGGCAGGGGAGTGGCAAGGCTTTTGCCGACGAATGGACCCGCAAGCAGTTCCTGACCCGTCGCAGCCAGTCCGGCCAGATCGTCTACGAAATCACCGAGGCCGCCGCGCGCGTCCTGGCATTCCTGGACAGCCTGTCCAGCGAACGGTCCACCCTCAACGGTTCCCGCCTCGGGACGCTGCTGGGCGACGTCGAAAAGCTCGCCAACGAGACGAACCCGGACCAAAGCGCCCGTTTGGAATCCCTCGAAGAGGAGATCCAGGAGCGCCAGCAGCTAGTCGAGGACATCAGTTCCGGCGATTTCGACGGTCTTTTGGACGATGAGGAAGCCGTGGAAGCCGCCGGGAACATCCTGGACCTTGCCGCGAGCCTGCCTGCCGATTACAAGAAGATGCGTGACCGCATCGAAGAACTGGTGGGCGAGCTCCGCAACCAGATCATCGAGGAGTCGCTCAGCAAGGGTGCCACCATGGCGCAGGTCCTGGAGGCGGACAAGCGCTTGCGGCAGAGTCCCGAAGGCCGCACGTTCCGCTCCTTCACGGCATTCCTCGAGGACCCGCAGCAACAGTTGCGCTTCCGGTCGGCGATCGGCGACGTGTTGAGCCGACAATTCGCGGATGACCTCAGCCATGAGGACCGGGAAACCCTCAAGAACCTCGTGGCGGAACTGCGTACCCAGCACAGCCAGATCCAGCGCATCTACGGCCGGCTGTCCGAAAGCCTCAACAACTACATCCAGAGCGACGACATCCGCCAGTCCGTCCGGCTCCGGCAGGTCCTGCGCGAAGCCGAACAGGCCATCCGGTCCATGCCGTACGAGCGCGACCGTCCGGGACTGGTCCGCGGCCCGGTTTTGTTCAATGCGGGATTCGAATCGCTCGCCATGGTCAAGCTCTTCGATCCGGATGAGTTCGCTGCGCCTCCAAAGCTCGCCGACCCCATCGCTTTCAGTGATTCGGACCGGGTCCGTTCGCTGCGTTCCGCGAAGGCAAGGCCCGCCGTCGTCCGCTCTGCCATGGCAGGCGCCTCCACACTCGCGGGGGCCTGGGCGAACCTCCCGGAGGAAGAACGGCACATCAACACCGTCCGGGCACTCCTGTCCGAAGCGCTGCACGCTGGTGCGGGGTTCGACCGAGCCGCCTGGGAAAACATCGACTTCGAACAAATCGATGGCAGCACACGCACCGCGTACCTGCCGCTCGTGACCCTGACTAAGGATTCCGATGACTGACGCCCACCCCACCGAGCATGCCCCCTCTTCGGAGCAAGGAGTGGACATAACGCAGCATGTCCACTCCGAGGTTTCCCAAGATGGACATGTCCACCCGGATCCGTTCCGCGTCACGCCCCGTGACACGTTCGTCGACGGCGCGGCGCTGTTCCCGGGCGACACCGGCGTGCTGCCCATGAAGGTCCGGCAGGCCCTCGTGCGGCTACTCAAGGGCCCCTATGTCGACGGCGGCCGCGACGAAAAGCTCTGGACCACCCTGCTGGACAACCAAGTGATCCTCCGCAGCCGGCTTTCCGAGCTTTTCCTGAACCTGCAACTGGACCACGAGCGCAAGATCGCGGTGCTCCGTCCCGTCGATCCCGAAGCCATCGGAGGAAGCACCCGCTCGAGCATCCTTCGCCAGCAACGCGCGTTGAGCCGGGTGGAAACCATCGTGCTCCTGCGCCTGAGGCTGCTCCTCGACCGCCACGTCACAGCCCAGACCGACCCCGTGATCACCCGCGAGGAAATCGCCGAACTCGTGGCGCACTACCAGCCATCCGGCCAACAAGACGCCCTCCGCGACACCGACGTCGTGAATCGCACCATCACGAAGCTCCTGGCCCGCCAACTCCTCCTCCCCACGGGCATCGAAGACACCTTCGCGATCTCCAGGGCCCTCCCGCTAGCCCTCCCGTTCGAAAACATCGGCGACATCCCGGCCCAAATCGAAGCCTTGATCGCTGTAGCAGCCGACGAATCAGGCACGGAACCCCTCATCGAACTAACAGACCAGGACGACGACGGCGACAGCGACGCCAACTCCAACGACGACGCCGAGCCCGACACAGGGGAAGAGGACGACGACTCGGTGACTGACGGCGGCGGTGACGAACACGTCGCGACAGCCGATGCCTCCCAGGTGATTGGCAACAGTGGTGACGAACGAGCCGCAGCGGTGGATGCCGGCCCGGGAGTGGCTTCGGGCCTATCGGAGCCGCGCGCTGAGCTGATCGAAGATCAGCAGCGCGGCGAAGGGGCGGGGCCGGCATCCACCGCGGAGGCCAAGGCAACCACGCAGAACGCAACCAAGACGGAGGCAGCCAAATGACCATTGCGACGATGCTTCCGATCGGCGAACTCACCAACCCGGGCCAGATGCGCCTCGCCTTGGTCCAGGTGGTCAACTGGGGCACGTTCCATGGCGCCCACACGATGCACGTGGACCGCAACGGCACACTGCTCACGGGCAACTCGGGCGTCGGCAAGTCGACGTTGTTCGATGCCATGCTGCGTGTCTTCGATGCCCGTCCGCGCTCCAACGAGGCTGCCGCACAGCGGGCCGGCGGGGCTGTGGAGGACAAGAGGACCACGTTCACGTACATGCGCGGGAAAGTGGGCGACAAGGCGGTGGGCGAAGGGTCGGCGAGTGCCTTCCAGCGCCCCGGTGCCACGTGGTCCGCCGTCGCGCTGACGTTCGACAACGCGGCCGGAACCAAGACCACCATCTCGGCCCTTTTTGACCTGCCCAAGAACGGCACGGAGTCCAGCGTCGGCCGGTTCTATGTGATCGACAACAAGCCCCTGGATCTTGGAGCGATTGAGGGCATAGCGGAGAAGCGCTTCACCAAGGGCGCGCTGGAGACCATCTTCCCGGATGCCCAGATCTTCGATGTGCACAAGGCGTTTGCGGAGCGTTTCCGCCGGCTTCTCGGCATCAACTCGGACCAGGCGCTTCCGCTTTTGCGGGTGATCCAGGCCGGCAAGGGTCTGGGCGGCAGCGTCAACACGTTCTTCCGCGACCAGGTCCTCGACGCGCCCGCGACGCTCACGGCTGCGGACGACGTCGTCGAGGAATTCAGCAACCTGATGTCCATCAGGCAGCGGCTGGAGGACGTGCGCCAGCAGCGCGACCAGCTCGCCCCCGTGCCCGGGATGAACAAGGAGTATGCCCAGTCGTTGCTGGAGGCCAACCGGCTCCGGGAGCTCAGCGGCGAAGAATTCGACGCCTACAAGCAGCAGCTCTCGGTCACGGTCCATGCCAAGACTTTGGCCCGTTTCAAGGACCTTGCCCAGGCGAAAGCCAAGGAGCTCAGCACCGAGCGGGGCGTCCGGGACGCACTCGCCAAGGAGCTTCGCCAGCTCGAATCGGATTACAACAACCAGGGCGGGAACGCGATTTCGGCGATCGAGCAGTCGCTCGACAATGCCAGGGTCGGCCTCAAGCTCCGCCAGCAGGTGGAGGAAGCGGCCCGCCAAGCATTGGCCGACGCCGGACTCAACCTTGAGTGGACGGCTGAGGGTTGGGAGCAGGCCCACGAGCAGGCCGCGAGCCGTTCCGCCGAACTCAAGGACGATTCCGAAGCGCTACGGGAACTCCGCTTCGAAGCCTTCGACGGCCACGCCACCAAGAAACGCGAGCTCGCCGCAGCCCAGCAGGAGCTCGTCTCGCTGAAGACGCGCAAGTCCCTGCTGCCGCCGTCGAGCATCGAAAACCGTGCCGCGATCGCCGCAGCCACCGGCGTTCCCGAGGACCGCATGCCGTTTGGAGGCGAGCTGATCGACCTCGCCGAGGGGGAGGAACACTGGCGGCCCGCAGCCGAGCGCGCCCTGCGGAACCTCGCCACGACACTGCTGGTTCCAGGCGAGCACTTTGCGGCCGTCACCCGCTATCTCAACGACAACTCCGTCCGCGGCGCGCTGCGGGCAGTGGACGTCTCCAAGCCGCTCGCGGGCGGCGCATTGGCTGTGGAGGACGTGTCCGACGGCGACCTGCTGACGAAGCTGAACATCCTCACCTTGGGCGCGAGGGGCGACTCCGTCGCAGGAGCAGCTGAATGGATCCGCGAGCGGATCGCCATCGACTTCGCCTACCCCTGCGTCGAAGACCCGGACGAGCTCGCCAAGCTGAACAAAGGCTTGAGCCTGGGCGGAGTGGTCAAGCGCAACAGGCACACCGTCGAGAAGGACGATCGCTTCACGAGCCGGCAGGACTACGTTCTCGGTTTCGACAACGCTTCCAAGCTGGAGCTCGTGGCCGCGAAGGTCGGAGAGCTCGAAAACGAGCTCCTGAAGGCCGCGGAACTCGCCCAAAGCCGTGAAGATTCCCACCAAGGCATGACGCGCCAGCTCGAAGCCCTGCGCCGCATCGCCGACGACGAGCGTGGCTGGGAGCAGGTCTCCGCAGCGGTGGCCGCGGAGGAGCTCGCGAGGATCGAACAGCGCCTCAAGGATGCCTTGGCCGCGCAGGCCGATTTGGAACCCTTGCGGGCAAACATCGAGGCCGTGCGCGAAAAGCACCAGTCCTCCACAGGGTCGGCGGCGGTGTTGCAGAGCGAATACAAGACGCTCGACCAGCAGATGACCACGGCTGACGCCCTCCTGGATGCTGCGCGCAACCGCCTGGACCAGGCGCCGCCGTCGGGCGCTACCGTTGCTGCCCTCGAGCCGTACTTCAGCGCATTCGGCGAGGTGGGCGAGCTCCACGAACTCGACACCCTGGCTGCCGAAGTCCGGAGCAAGCTCCTGGCCGAACTGCACGCCACCGAGTCGCGCGGGCAGGCGTTGGCCGAGCGGCTGACGCGCATGTTCGAAGGATTCGTGCGCGAATGGGGCACTGCCATTTCCGCGGATCACGGCACCTCGATCGGCGCGGCGGGAGAGTTCGAGTCCCGCTATCACCAGATCGTGAGCGAGGGATTGCCCGCGCAGGAAGCCGAATTCCGGCAGTTCTTCAACCAGCGCACGCACGAATCCTTCAGCACGCTGCTTCACTTGCTCGACGAGGAACGCCGCGCCATCACGAGCCGCATCCTGCCCCTCAACGGCATCCTGTCCGAGGTCAATTTCCACGAGGGCAGCTTCCTGGAACTCGACATCAAGCAGACGCTGCCCGCCACCGCGAAGCAGTTCAAGGAGGCCATCCACAGCGCGTTGAAGACGCGCCACACGCGGCCGTCCCGTGCGGCAGGCGCAGCTTCCGGTGCCGTAGCTTCGGGTGCCGTCGTCTCGCCCCAGGCGGACGACGACGTCGAACTCACCAACCGCTACAAGTCGCTCGAGACGCTGGTCAAACGGCTCGGGTCGCAGACTCCCGAGGACCGGCGTTGGCGAGCCGAGGTGCTGGATGTCCGCGGGCATCTCTTCATCCAGTGCAAGGAGCACCGCTCCGTCCAGGGCCCGCGGGGTGGCAAGAAGACCGAGGTGTACATGCACGCGGACACCGGCTCGATGTCCGGTGGCGAGCGGCAGCGATTCACGGCGTTCATCATGGCGGCGGCACTGAGCTACCAGTTGGGCATCGCCGAGCAGGGTTTCACGACCTACGGCACGGTGATGATGGACGAGGCGTTCGTGCTGGCCTCGGAGGAGTTCGCCGGTGCGGGCATCAAAGCCCTGCACGAGTTCGGCTTCCAGTTGTTGCTGGCCGCGCCCGAAAACGTCATCGACCTGTCCCGGCACCTTGGTTCGGTCACGGAAATCCTGCGCGACAAACGAACCAACCGCTCCGGCGTTCTTACGGCTCCCGTGATCGGCGGCCCGGGCGTGCCCGGCGATTGGCGTTCCGAGGCCAACCCCGTGGACATCGTGCTCCGCTAGCCCCGACGCTCGCTCACGTATGTGGGGTTTCGGGCGGATGCTCGCTCACGTATGTGGGGTTTCGGGCGGACGCTCGCTCACGTATGTGGGGTTTCGGGCGGATGCCCGCTCACGTATGTGGGGTTTCGGGCGGACGCCCGCTCACGTATGTGGGGTTTCGGGCGGACGCCCGCTCACGTATGTGGCACTTCCGGCGGATGCTCGCTCACGTGAGGTGAGCGAGCATCCGACGCGGGCGCCTACTTTCCTTGGACCCGCCCTAGGAACTGGGCGGTCCGGGACTGCAGTCCCGCGATTTGGCGGACGACGACGGCGGCCGGGTCCGGATTGATCTCATTCGCCGGGGGCTCCTTGCGGACGTTGGTGCAACAGCCGAATTCCGCGCAGATCAACGTCCCCACGGTGTTGCCGTCGCGACCCGATTGGCCCGCGCGCTTGGCAACCCAAAGATAGACATCGTCCTTGGAAAACACGTCGCGGCACAGTTCGCAAAGGACCGAGCGCTTCTTGCCGGAGCCTCCCTCTGGCGCGCGGAGCATGATGCCAGTGAGGGAACCATCGTTGGGAAGGACGAGATAGCCGCGCATCGGCATCTTTTCGTCGCGCCAGCCAAGGAATTCGAGATTGTCCCAGTCGAGGGCATCAAAGTCCTTCGGGAGATTGAGTTTGGCGGCCTCCGAGCGGCTCGCATTGATGAATGAGGAACGGATTTGCTGGGCGGTGATTTTCTGCACGGCGAAGTTCTTTCAGATCGTTTTGGGCTCCGAAGAGGAAGGACGCTGGCGTCTGGCGATCCGAGGGCACAGCAAAGGAAGCCTTCGTGTGCATCTAGTGCAGGGGGTGGTGGGTTGGTTTCCCTAGCCGCCGAGCGGGATGGCCGACGCAGGACGAGATGCAAAGTAGGCCGACACGGCCACCTCGCCAACCATGGCAGCGCCAACGTGTGCAGTGCGCATGCTCATCCTCTCGATCTTTACCGCGTCTACGGCCCTGGCGCAGTTCATTGAATCAACCGGCTCTGTCATCTTTGCAAAAGTCGTCGTTGGTGTCCAAAAATTCCCGGACGGTTTGGCCGCGATAGGTGAGCGGGCGTTGGGGTTTTGATGCTCATAGGTGAGCGGGCGTTGGGCGTTTGGCCCTCATAGGTGAGCGAGCGTCCGGCGTTTGGCCCTCATAGGTGAGCGAGCGTCCGGCGTTTGGCCCCGATAGGTGAGCGGGCGTTGGGAGCCCGCGGCGGCACGAAAGTAATTACGTGATGCAAACGTTTCGTAATTATCTAAAGGGTAGGCTAGCCTTACTTAGGTTTGCTTCACTTACCTAAGGAGTCCCGTGGCTTCCCGCCCCTCACCCCGTGCCCTGTTGAAGACCGCAGGTTCAGCGACCGCAGCCTTTGCCGCCGTCGCACTGTCCCTCACCGCTTGCTCAACGGGCTCAACCACCGCCGGTTCAGCCACCACGCCGGCCGCAAGCAGCCAGTTCCCGGTCACCATCAAGAACGTCTTCGGCGAGACCACCATCAAGTCGCAACCGCAACGCGTGGTGACCGTCTCCTGGGTGAACGACGACGTCGCCCTGGCTCTCGGCGTCGTGCCCGTCGGGGTGCCCAAGGTCGCCTGGGGGAACAACGACAAGGGCTCCACACCCTGGAAGGACGCAGCGCTGGAGGAGTTGGGTGCCGGCTTCGGCACCGCGAAGGCGCCGGTCCAGTTCTCCGAGACAGACGGAATTAACTTCACGGAGATCGCCAAACTGGCCCCGGATGTCATCCTCGCCGCCTACTCGGGCTTGACCGAAGCCGACTACAAGAAGCTGTCCGAAATTGCCCCCGTCGTGGCGCAGCCCGAACTTGCATACGGCACGCCGTGGCAGGAAGCCACCACGATCATCGGCAAGGCCCTCGGCAAGAGCCCGGAGGCGGCCAAGCTCGTCACGGACACCGAGGCCAACATCAAGGCTAAGGTCTCTGCTTTCCCGCAGCTCGCCGGCAAGTCCTTCATCTACGGCAACCTTGAGCCTGCGAAGGGCGACGGCATCAACGTCTACACAGCCAACGACAACCGTCCGCGTTTCCTGTCCGAAATCGGCATGAAGCTCGCCCCCGTGGTGGAGAACGCCAGCAAGGGCTCCAAGGAATTCTTCGTCCCGTGGTCCGCCGAAAAGGCCAACGAGCTTTCCTCGGACGTCTTCGTTACGTGGGTGCCGGATTCCAAGACCACGGACCAGATCAAGCAGGACCCCCTGCTGGGCCAGATTCCCGCGATCAAGAAGGGCGCCTTGGTTGCGGGCTCTGACAACACCCTCACCCTGGCGATCTCCGCATCCTCGCCGCTGAGCCTGCCGTGGGCGCTGGACATGTTCCTGCCCCAGCTGGCCAAAGGCGCCGACGCGGCAGCCAAGTAAGCGAAACGCCTGACATGACGCAGAGAACGACGACGGCGGGCCCACCTTCCGTGGGCGGAACCGCTCGCGAACCGGCAGCTCTTGACCCTCACATCGCCCCCAAAGGGCAACACCTGCCAGTTCGCGCGAAGGCCGGGCCCGACGCCGGGGGCCGCGGACGCCGCAACCGCGCCGCATGGCTCGGGGCCGCCGTCGTCGTGCTTGGGCTTGTTTGTGCGGCCTCGCTCGCGATCGGCGCGCGGGGCATGTCCCTCGAAACCGTGTGGCAAGCACTCACCCAGTTCAACCCCGACGACGGCAACCACGCGGTAGTCCACACCCGCATTCCACGCACCGTGCTCGGTTTGGTGGCGGGGGCTGCCCTTGGCCTTGCCGGCGCCGCGATGCAGGGAGTTTCCCGCAACCCCTTGGCGGACCCGGGCATCATGGGCGTCAATGCCGGGGCGGCACTGGCCGTGGTCGCCGGGATCTATCTCTTCGGTATTTCGGGGGCGAGCGGCTACATTTGGTTCGCTTTCGTCGGCGCCGCCGCGGCCGCCGTCGTCGTCTATCTGATTGCGTCCACCGGGCGTGACGGCGCGACGCCGGTGAAGCTCGCTTTGGCGGGGGCGGCGCTGAGCGCGGGGCTTTACTCGTTGATGAACGTGATCCTGGTTTCGAGCCAGGACACCTTGGACCGCTTCCGTTTCTGGCAGGTGGGTGGAATTGCCGGCAGCGACTGGTCCATCGTGTTGACCGGGCTTCCGTTCCTGCTGCTTGGGGCGGTGATCGTGCTGGGCAGTGGCCGGATCCTCAACGGCCTGGCCCTTGGCGACGACGTCGCCCGCGGACTCGGCCAGAATGTGGCCTTGGCGAGGGGCGTCACCGCGCTGGGCATCGTGCTGCTCTGCGGATCGGCCACCGCGATGGCCGGTCCTATTGCATTCGTTGGACTCGTGGTTCCGCACGCAGTGCGCTTCTTCACGGGCCCGGACTACCGATGGATCCTGCCGTTCTCGATGGTTCTCGCCCCGGCCCTCCTACTGGTTTCGGACGTGATCGGGCGGGTGGTGCTGCTGCCTGGCGAAGTCCCCGTGGGCATCATGACGGCCATCGTTGGTGCTCCCGTCTTCGTCTGGCTTGTCCGCCGAGGCAAGGGGGCCTCGCTGTGAGGCCCCGCAACAGGACCGCACTCCTGGGCGCCGGCGTCGTGGTCCTCTTTGCGGCGACCGTGCTCCTCGGCAGCTACACGGTCACGATCCCCGATTTCTTCAGGATCCTCGCGGCCCATCTGACCGGCGGCGAGAAGATCCCGGGCGCAAGCTTCATCGTCATGGAAAACAAGCTGCCTCGGGCCGTGCTGGCAATCCTGATCGGCGTGGCGTTCGGCCTTTCGGGCGGGCTGTTCCAGACCATGCTCCGCAATCCGCTCGCGAGCCCCGACGTCATCGGCATCAGTTACGGTGCGAGTGCCGCGGCCGTTCTGGCGATTGTCGTGTTCCGTGCGTCCGGCGCTGCGGTGTCGGCGGCTGCGCTTGCTGGTGCGATCGGCGTCGCGCTCGTCATCTACGCCATTTCACGCGGCGGCTCGGGTTCCGGCGGCCGTTCCGGTGGCAGAGGCGGGAACGCGGCAGGCAACCGGCTGATCCTCGCCGGCGTGGGGATCGCCGCCGCGTTGGGGGCGGTGGTGAACTTCCTCATGACCCGGGCGGATATCCGGACTGCTTCCGAGGCCCTCATTTGGCTCAACGGTTCCTTGAATTCAGCCGATTGGGAGCGCGTGGGTGTCCTCCTTGCCTCGCTCGCGGTGCTTGTTCCCGCCCTGGCCTTCCTCGCGGGACCCCTGCGCATGCTCGAACTCGGGGACGACGCCGCGGCCGGACTGGGAATCCGCGTGGACGCCGTGCGTCTCGGACTGGTGCTTACCGCCGTCGCGCTCGCAGCAGTGGCGACGGCGGCTGCCGGGCCGGTTGCCTTCGTCGCCTTCCTTGCCGGGCCGATCGCCCGGCGGGTTGTCGGGCGCCCCAGCCTTCCGGCGTCGGCGTTCACGGGCGCCGTCATCGTCCTCGCCGCCGACTATGTCGCGTACAACGTGGCACCCCTGATTCTGAGCGGCACGGTCCTGCCGGTCGGCGTGATTACCGGCGCCCTCGGCGCTCCATTCCTGTTGTGGCTCCTGGTCACGTCCAACCGAAAGGAAGCCTGACATGGCACAACTGAGCGCACGCGGCTTGACGCTCCAATACGAGCAGCGAAGGGTGATCGAAGGACTCTCGACGCAGATTCCCGAAGGCAAAGTGACCATGATCGTGGGTGCCAACGCCTGCGGAAAATCCACGTTGCTCCGAGGGCTGTCCAGGCTCCTGAAGCCGGGCGCCGGCGTCGTCACGCTGGATGGCAAGGACATCCACTCCCGCCCGGCCCGCGAACTCGCCCGTACGCTCGGCCTTCTTCCGCAGCATCCCCTTGCCCCGGATGGCATCACGGTCCGCGAACTGGTGGGCCGCGGACGGTATCCGCACCAAGGGTTCTTTCGCAGTTGGAGGACGGGCGACCGGTCGGTGCATGATCTCGCCGTCCAGCGCGCGCTTGAGACCACCGCAACGCTGGAGTTGGCTGAACGGAACGTCGACGAACTGTCCGGCGGGCAGCGCCAGAGGGTGTGGATCGCGATGGCCCTTGCCCAGGAGACGGATGTCCTGCTCCTCGACGAACCCACCACCTACCTTGACCTGGCGCACCAGGTGGAGGTGCTGGATTTGGTGACCGACCTGAACCGGAGCCGCGGAACCACAGTGGCCATCGTTTTGCACGACCTCAATCTGGCAGCCCGCTACGCGGACCACGTCATTGCGATGAAGGCCGGGGCGATCGTCGCAGAGGGTCCCGCGCTGGAAGTGGTCACTGAGGACTTGGTCCGCGATGTCTTTGGCTTGGAGTCCCGGGTGGTTCCGGATCCAATGTCCGGCACCCCGCTCATTCTCCCGATCGGCCGGCACCACACCGCCGCTCCCTCAAAATCCATCGAATTGGAGTTCGCCTCATGAACGCAGACGCTGTTGTGCGGAACGTCGTCACGGAGCCGATGACCCGGGCCTTCGACGTCACGGTCACCGCAGTGGAGGACCTAGGGCCCAATTTCCGGCGCATCACCTTCGGGGGATATTGCCTGCGCGGATTCGGGGTTTCGGGTGACACCCTGGACCTGCGCATCAAACTCATGATTCCCTCGCTCGACGCCGAGGGCCGCCCCCTGCCCTTGCCCGCCTTCGATACGGGCGACGCCGGTTGGTACCAGGAGTGGTTGGCGATGGACCCCGCGGTGCGCGGTTCGATGCGCACGTACACTGTGCGGAACAAGAGGCTCGACGCCGTCTACCCGGAGATCGACGTCGACTTCGTGATGCACGACGACGACGGCGGCACCCGCGGCTCTAGCGGCGCCGTGGCGAGGCCCGGCATCCGCGGCTCTAGCGGCGCCGCGGCGAGGCCCGGCGTCGACGTCGGTGCGGTTCACCCGACGGGCGGCCCGGCTGCCAACTGGGCGCTCGCCGCGAAGCCGGGGGATTCGATCACCATCATCGGCCCGAACAACCGGGCAGCCCATTGCGTCACCGCCGAAACATACTCCGGCATCGAATGGCGTCCCGGCCTGGCGCAGCGGGTCCTTCTAGCCGGCGACGAAACGGCGGTCCCCGCCATCAGTGCGATCCTGGAATTCTTGCCCGCGGGAATCACAGGGCATGCCTTCCTTGAGGTACCCGAGGCAGGGGACTTCCAAGACCTCGACACAGACGCCGACATCGAAATCACATGGCTCGCGCGCGGCGCGGCGCTCGGCCGGTCCCGGCCCCACGGCGAGTTGCTGAAGAGTGCCGTCCTTGGAGCTGTACCCGTCCCGGGGTGGGTTGGCATCGTCCCGCTCGACGGCGCCGCAGGGCCTGAGCCCGAAGACGTCAACGTGGACCAGGACATCTTGTGGGAAACCCCGCTCCGCATGGACACCGCCGCGATTGAAGCGAGCCGCAACCCAGGCCTTCCCTCCGGCGCCTTGCCGTTCTATGCCTGGATCGCGGGCGAGGCAGGGGTCATCAAGGAACTCCGCCGGTATCTTGTCCGGGATGTGGGGATGGACCGGAAGCAAGTGGCGTTCATGGGCTACTGGCGCAAAGGGAAAGCCGAACTCTAGCCCGCCCCCTCTCGCGACGCTCGCTCACATATATCGTCAATTTGCCTGACGCTCTCTCACATATGCGGCCAAAAGCCGGAACGCCCGCTCACCTGAGGTGAGCGGGCGTTTGTCTGAAAGGCGTCATAGGTGAGCGGGCGTTTGTCCGAGAGGCGCGATAGGTGAGCGGGCGTCGAATTAACCTGGGCTTTGCCGGCGGGCAACCAGGCGGGGCTACGCTGACGGGGTGGCTGGGAACGTGCTTCATGCTGACCAGAACGGACGACGGCGATTTGTTGCCTTGGGCGATTCCTTCACCGAAGGCGTGGGGGACCGTAACGAGGGCCTGCCGAACGGCGTCCGGGGCTGGGCCGACCGTGTCGCCGAGAAGCTGGCCAAGGCCGAACCTGGCTGGGAGTACGCGAATCTTGCCGTGCGGAGCAAGCGGCTCCGCCATATCGTCGACGAGCAACTGGACCGTGCTTTGGCCATGGAACCCACGCTCATCACGCTTTACGCGGGCGGCAACGACATCCTGGATTTCGGCACCGACATGGACATTCTGATGGCCGAGTACGAAAGGCTCGTGGCGCGCCTTGCAGCCACGGGAGCAACGTTGGTCCTGTTCACGGGGTACGACGTCAAGGTCTCGGCCGTGCTGGAACCGTTCAAGAAGCGGAATGCCCTCTACAACGAACGCGTCCGCGAACTGGCCGCCAAGTACGGGGCCGTGCTGGTGGATTATTGGTGCCTTGACGCCTACCACGACCGCCGGATGTGGGCCTCGGACCGGCTCCACATGTCGAAGGCCGGACACAAATACATGGCCTCGCAGGTTCTGGATCACCTCGGCGTCCCGCACAAGTTCTCTCCCAAGGACTGGGAACCACCACAGCGCCTCAAGCTGCGCGATTGGGAACGCCGACAGCGCCGCTGGGTGAACGATTGGGTCCTGCCCTTGTTCGGCCGGAAGCTTCGCGGCGTCACGCTCGGGGACACTTTGCGTCCCCGCTGGCCGGAGCCCGTGAAGGTGCCGCGGAAGGCCGGGCTGCGGAAGGTCGCAGAGCGCCAAGCCGCAGCGGCGGGCTCAGCCGCCGCTGGAAGCAAGGCATCAAGCGACTCACCAGGAAAAGCGCAAAACAACGGGGGGACATGACCATGGCTACGCATACACCGCCGCGATTCGTCGCCGTCGGGGATTCCTTCACCGAAGGCGTCGGCGACGTAGACCTTCGCCTTCCCAATGACTGCCGGGGCTGGGCCGATCGCGTGGCTGAGGAATTGGCCAGGCACCAGCCGCAGACACAGTACGCCAACCTTGCCCTCCGCGGCCGGCGGCTCAGGCCGATCGTGGATGAACAACTTGAGCCGGTGCTCGCGATGGCTCCCACCCTGGTCAGCTTCCACGCCGGCGGCAACGATCTCCTCGGTGCGCGGCTGGACATGCGCCTACTGGTCCGTCGATTCGAGGACGCCGTCGCCAGGATCGCGCAAAGTGGTGCCCAGGTCCTGCTGTTCACCGAATACAACGTGCCGCTCTCGCCGGTGCTGGAGCCGCTTAAGCTGCGCACGGCCGTTTTCAACAAGCACATCCGGCGCATTTCGGCAGCCTACGGAACGCATCTGGTGGACCATTGGTGCTTCGAAAAGTATCAGGACCGCCGGATGTGGGCTCCGGACAGGCTGCATATGTCCGGTATAGGACACCGCTACATGGCCAAGAAAGTCCTGGAAGTCTTGGGCGCCACGCACTCGCTCGAGTCACCGGTACTCGGGCCGCTGCAACCGCGGAGCCGCGCCGAGATCATGGCCGACGACGCCGCGTGGCTCCGGCGCGACGTCGCACCCTGGCTTTCGCGTCGCTTCAGGGGAGTTTCGAGCGGGGATCACCTGAGCGCCCGCTGGCAGGCCCTGATGCCCGTGGTCTTGCCGGAGCGGCTGGGGACGTCCCGTCAATCAGTCAGGCTCTGACGTGGTCAAGTGTCACGCCTGACAACTTTTTGGCTGCGGGCGGGCATCGAAGCCGCGAATTTCCGGGCTTCTCGCCGTGGCGGGGCGCCAAAAAGGTGCCCTGCGTGACGCCGAGGACGCCCAACCTGGCTAGTCCAGCAGGTTTTCGAACCCTGCGGATGCCGAGGTGACCGTGAATTCGATGATCTCGAAGTCGGCTACCCCGTTGACGTAGAACGGATCCGTAGCCAGCGAAGCGTCCAGTGTTGCCCGATCGACGTTGGACAGCAGCACGCCGCCGATGGCTGGAACGCGACGACCGGACGCGAGGAAAGTGCCGGCGTCGAACGCTTCTTTGACCCAATCCATATGTGCCCGGCGGTGGAAGTCGACGATCTCGTCGGGAACTTTGTAGGTCAGGGAGACGACGAACATGCCGCCCAGCCTACAACGCGGAGGACGGCCGCAAGGGGCCGCCCTCCGAAAATGAACTACGGCAGGAGCTTGACTGCGGAGTTCCAGTTGTAGTCGGGGTGGGCTTCGCTGATCTGCAGGGTCATGACGAGCAGCTGGAAGGCTTCGAGCTCACGCGAGCGGCGCAGCGGTCCGACGTTCACGGGGCGCAGTCCGGCGCCTTTGACGAAGTCGACGACGGCGGCCGTCGCCTCGGCGGCGTCGCCTGCCACGAGTACATCGAGGGTCTGGCCGTCCACTTCGCCCTCTGCGAGGGTGGCGGCGAAGACAGTGTTGAAGGCCTTCACCACCGAGGCGCCGGGGACCAAGGCCTGCAGTTCTTCGGCGGCCGAGGTTCCGGCGGCGACGGTGAGGGAATCGAAGGTCTCGAAGTTCACGGGGTTGGAGATGTCCACGATCGTCTTGCCGTTGAGCGCTGAGCCATAGGAAGAAAGGACTGCTTTGGAGGCCTCGAAAGGCGTGGCCAGCACCACGATGCTGCCTTCCACGGGGGATCCCGTGATCCCGGAGGTTCCGTTAACGGTTGCCGCAAGTGCAGCAGCGGAGCCGGCGTCGCGGCTGAGGACCTGGACGCTCTTGCCTGCCGTGGCCGCGCGGGCAGCGATTCCGGACGCCATGTTGCCGGTCCCGATGATGGTGATGTCAGTCATTGTTGTTTCCTTTGCTTGAGTGCTCATGGTCCAGCGATTCATTTACTTGAAGCTTCAACCAAAACAATAATGACCTTAAGTTGAAGTGTCAAGTATTTATTTCCTTCTAAGATGAATCCATGACCGAACCGCGCTGGCTCAATGCCGACGAACGCCGTGCCTGGCTGGCCCTCCTCAGCATCAACACCCTTCTGCCCGCAGCTTTGGATACCCAACTGCAAGCGGCCGGCAAATTGTCGCTGTTCGACTACAACGTGCTTGCCATGTTGTCCGAGGCGGAAGGGCGTTTCCTGCCGATGAGTGAGCTCGCCGCCCGCACCAGCGCTTCTCTGTCGAGGTTGTCGCACGTCGTCACCAAGCTGCAAAGGCGTGGTTGGGTGGAGCGCGAGGCCCATCCGGGCGATGCCCGTGTCACCGTGGCGCACCTGACGGAGGCCGGGATGGACACCATCGTGTCCCTCGCCCCGGGTCATGTGGATGCGGTCCGCGCCTTGATGTTGGACGCCATGACCGACGACGACGTTGCGGACCTCGCGCGGATCGCCGAGAAAATCGTGGCCCGGCTGGACGACGATCACTGGATCCTGCGCGAACGCTAAGCCGCGGCTGCAGTGCGGGGCGGCAGCCCGGCGTGACGGCCGCCCCGCACTGATGAAAGACTGGCGCCATGGATTTTTCTGCCCGGTACGTGGCATTGGGTGACTCGTTCACCGAAGGACTTGGCGACGCCGACCCCTCGCGCCCCAACGGAGTCAGGGGATGGGCGGACCTCGTTGCCCATCAATTGGCCCAAAGCAACGACGATTTCGGCTACGCCAACCTGGCCATCCGGGGCAAGAAGCTCCGGCAAGTCATGGCAGAACAGGTGGACGCCGCCGTCGCGCTTCAACCGACGCTGGTGACCCTGTATGCGGGAGCGAACGACATCTTCCGCCCGAAAGTCGACATCGACAGGCTTATGGAGGACTACGAAGCCGGCATCGGGAAGCTAAGTGCCACCGGCGCCACCTTGCTTCTCTTCACGGGATTCGATGCCCGCAGTTCCAAGGTTTTCGGCACCATGCGCGGACGCACCGCGATTTACAACGAACTTCTGCGGGAAATCGCGGAAAACCACGGGGCGCTGGTGGTGGACTATTGGCGCTTCAGCGAATACCACGACTGGCACATGTGGGCGCAGGACCGGATGCACATGTCCACTGCTGGCCACATCAACATGGCCAACCGGGTGCTGGCCGTCCTGGAGCACGAAGGTTCCCTCGAGGTCCCGCCGCCGGTCCCGCAACCCCAACTCGCGCGGGCGGAAGCCTTGCGCGCCAACGCGCGTTGGGCCCGTGAACATGCCGCCCCGTGGGTGGTCCGCCGCGTTACGGGCAAGTCGTCAGGTGATGGCCTCAGCCCGAAGTACCCGCAGCTCACCCGGCCGTAGCGAGGTTCCGGAAACCAGGGGTGGCGAGCAACCCGCCGTCGTTCTTTACCGCGAGCACGTCCACGTCCCAGCGGGACGAAGCCAGCGTGAGCGACGCGACACCTCCGGCCACGATGGCGGTGGCCAGGACATCGGCCGTGACGATGTCGGCCGCTGCGACCGAGACCTGGCGGAAGCCCTCGTCCTGCGCCGCTCGAAGGCCCGCGGACCAAATGTGGTGGCCACGTTCGCTCGTTCCGGAGGTCGCCAGCGCGTGCCTGCCCTTGCTGCCGAGGGGAAACGCGGTCAGGAGCGTCGTCCGATCCCCCGGGTCGACAACCCCCGCCAGCCACGGCCGCGCGCTGCCCGGCGTCGGCGAACCGTCCACCAGGACGTCCCCGCCCGCGTTGAGGCACCAATCCTTCAGGCCCAGCGCGAGCAGCGACGTTCCAGCTTCCCGCATCGCATGTCCCTTGACGATCCCGGCCAAGTCGACGACGCCGTCGGGCCGTTCCGCCGTGAACGCGCCTTCCGTGCGAGTGCGCCATTCGCTCGCCTCGACATACAGCCGGCGCATGTCCGCAGAGGCATCCCTCAAGGACAGCTCGCCCCGCGCCATTTCGCTCGCCTCCGAGTCGGGACGGTAAAGGCTGAACGTCCGGTCCAAACCGTTGAACAACTGCTCGACGACGGCGGTGGCCGCCTCGAGTTCTTCCACCGCAGCCCGGGGAGGCGTCCCCGGAGCAGTTGGGATCGCGAGGCTCACCACGGTGCCCATGCTGGTGAACGTGCGGGAACGAAGACGGGGTTCCGCACCGCCCTGTCCGGGCCCGCCGGGCTTAGAAGTGGGCTGCATCGAGGGCCGCCTGGAGGGACGTCAAATACGCCTCGCTGGTAAAGGTGGCCCCGCCGATGGTCTGCACGTTCGCGGACTGGGCACTCAGGACTTCGGAACGGAGCAAGGGGGCTGCTCTGGCGCTGATCTGGACCGATCGTTGCTCCTGGTCAGTCAGATGCAGGGCCGTGACGTCGGTGATCACTCCGGCCTTGATGGTTACCTGGACCTGAACTGTTCCGAAACGGGTCTCCACCGCCGTGCCTGCGTAGGTGCCGCCCGCCTTGGCCGAGGCTCCCAGAGTGGAAGTGGAGCTCGAACCAGTGCCGGAGCCGGAACTGGAACCAGTGCTGGTGCTGGAGCCCGTGCCGGAACTGGAGCCGGTTCCGGTTCCCGAGGACGATCCGGAAGCGCTGCTCCCGGTGGTTCCATTCGCCGTCGAGCCCGTGCCTGAAGCGGTCCCGCCGGTGGTTCCTGCCGCGGACGTCGTGATGGTGGACGCATTGGATGCCGTCACTTGCGCGCCGGACTGCCAACCGACCAGGAGGATGGCCCCCGACGCCAGCGCTGCTGCAATTCCTGCCCTGAGTCTCACCAGTCAAACCTTTCGTAGTGGAGTTGCTCTTCCCGGACGCCGGACCTTTTTGCTTCGGCTAGTACCTCGCCGGCCCATGCTGTCGGGCCGCAAACGTAAACATCAGCGTCCGCTATGTCCGGCACAAATTCCCGCAGACTCGAGGAACCGGCAGAGGCAGGCAGCCAAGCGCTTTGAGGATGGGCGGACCGCGGACCCGTCAGGTGGAATAGGGTCGCGCCGCGCTTCCGGCACAATTCCATGATCTCGTTTCCAAGGAACAGTTCCTCGGCGCTACTGCCGCGCAGCAGGACCGTCGCCTGGCCTGGAGCGAAGGGAGTTGATTCCAAGAGCGCCCGGAGGGGCGTAATCCCGATTCCTGCACCAATCATCACGACGCGGTCCTTGCTTCGGGCTGCCGTGCTGAAAACCCCGTAGGGACCTTCGATCGCTACTTTCGTCCCCGGCTTGAGGGAAGCGAGGCGGGCGGAACCGGCCCCCAGATTCCGGACGGTGATCCGCAAGGTGGGCTCCTTGGCGGGCCTCCCGTTTGACGTGCCCGACGGCGGCATGATCGGTTCCGCCGACAGGCTGAACGGATGCGCCTGCCACCACATGCCGGGAGCGAGGAAGCGCCACACGAAGAACCGGCCGCCGCTACCCGACAATTCGTTCAATCGCAGCCCGGTCATCTCGATGCTCACGACGTCGGGGGACACCCGCACCACGCGGCGTACGGTCAGTTGGTGCCGGTAGGTGGCTAACACCGGTTGGGCAACTCGGTACCAAACCAGCGCCGCGCCCGTTCCGATGTAGAGCAGGAGCCAGTACCAGCGCTGCCAGGTGCCTTCGGCGAACAGGCCGCCCACGCTGAACTGGTGCGGGATTGCCGTTGCCACCGCGAGGTAGGTGAGCAGGTGGACGAAATACCAGAATTCATAGGGAAAGCGGCGCCGCACAGCCACAAGCGACGTGACCACCACGGCAATGAACAATGCCATGGAGACGAATGCCAACCACATATCGGGTACCAGGACCCAGAGCGAAACGGCCTCGCTGACGGGGTTCAGGCCCTCGGCCATGCCATAGCCGGTCGCCACGAGAAGTCCGTGCGCCAACAACAGGTAGAGTGCCGGCTTGCCTAGCTTCCGGTGGAATTCCAGTGCCCTGTCATGCCCCACCGCGCCATCCACGAAAGGGAGTCGCGCCGCGAGCAGAAGCATGAGGAAGACAAGGTCCATGCCGGCGAGTCCGGCCAGGATCCCGACTGCGGTGACCGCCTGGGTGAGGTTGCCGACCGTCGACACTCCGCCGTCGGCGAGCCACAACGCCAGCGCCGCCGCAAGGGATGCCCAAAGCGCAACCGTGAGCATGTCCGCCCGGAACATGCGTCGGCGATGCTGCGCAGTGAACCTTCCCTTGGGATTGCGCCGCACGGGCGCTGGAAGCTGACCCGGGGACATATCCGCACGTTGGCCTGGAGAGGCGAGGAGTTGTGAGTTCATGACTCAAGATTGAACTCTCAACCTTTCGATCTGCTGTGAGGTAACTAGCCCCCGCTTATGATTTGCGGCCGGGTTCTTATACACCCGATTGGTCTTAATTTCCCCCAGCCCCTAGACTTATTAGGCGCTAGGTGGCGCGGAGCGTGTGCAATTGCTCCGGTTGGCGGTAACTGTTGGCAACAACAGGAGATCCGCGGGCCGGTAGTTAGGGGCTCAAGTTGCGTGCATTCCAGTATTCGCCCAGTATTCCGGCCTGTTGTCCGGACCCACTACCTTCGCCGCAGCGGTGATCATTGGCTGACTTCAGTCGAGCGATCCAAGCTGCGGGAACTACCGAAAACGGTGTGGACTGGTTGCGGACGTCGCCTATTGCACGGGAAGCAGGAACTCTGCTGGCCGTTTCATTTTATTTTTTTTAGGAGAGTCGTCATGGCAGCAAACTGCCAGGTGACCGGAGCCGAGCCGGGCTTTGGACACAGCATTTCGCACTCGCACCGCCGCAACAAGCGTCGGTTCGACCCCAACATCCAGAAGAAGCGCTACTGGGTTCCGTCCCTGCGCCGTAATGTCACGCTGACCCTGTCGGCTAAGGGCATCAAGACCATCGACGTTCGCGGCATCGACGCAGTCGTCGCCGAAGTTCTGGCTCGTGGGGTGAAGCTCTAGTGGCAAAAGACAAGGACGTACGTCCGATCATCAAGCTGAAGTCCACTGCGGGAACCGGTTACACCTACGTAACCCGCAAGAACCGTCGTAACGATCCGGACCGTCTGGTCCTGAAGAAGTACGACCCCAAGATCCGCCAGCACGTCGAATTCCGAGAGGAGCGCTAAACATGGCTAAGAAGTCCAAGATTGCTCGCAACGAGCAGCGCAAGGTCATCGTTGAGCGTTACGCTGCCAAGCGTCTCGAACTGAAGAAGACCCTGGTTGACGCCAACGCGACTGACGAAGCACGCGAAGAGGCTCGCCTCGGCCTGCAGAAGCTGCCCCGCAACGCCTCCCCGATCCGTCTGCGTAACCGCGACATCATCGACGGCCGCCCGCGCGGTACCTTCCAGAAGTTCGGTATCTCCCGTGTTCGCTTCCGCGACATGGCTCACCGTGGTGAGCTCCCGGGCATCACCAAGTCTTCCTGGTAATCCAGAAGCACTAGAAGGGCCGGCAACCGTTTGGTTGCCGGCCCTTCTTGCGTTTAAGGCGGCGGTCTTGTGGCTTTGCGATTAAGTGGTGCAGGACACAGGAGCGGATTACGACGCCGCGGGCTTCTTTTTGCGCGGAAACCGCCGTTTTGTCCCGGATTGCCGCGGTTCTTGGCCGCCTGGAGGGTGATTTGCCTCGGGGTTTGGGGGTGTGTAGAGTAGATCGAGTCGCCGCCGCTGATGCGGAAAAGTTGCGACGGACTCCCTTTCCAATTGGAAGCCAATTTCTTGGTTCGCTTTGTTGCGTTCCGGTGTGGTTTCCGGGGGTCGTGGATGGTGTTTGTCTGGTGTGGTTCCTGGTTTCGGGAGTTGTGGCGGGGGAGCGTGTCTGGTAAGTTTGGGAAGTTGCTCCGGAGCGATTCTGGGCCCTTTGGTGGGTGTGGTTGGTGCCGGGTGTGTCTGTTGTTTGAGAACTCAATAGTGTGCCAAGTTTGTTGATACCGATTTATTTTTTATGAATTGGTTGTTTTGGCTGGTTCTGTGTCACCTCCGTGGCGCGGGGCTGGTTTTTTACAGCTGGTTTCAAATTTTGTGCAGCCCGGCCGTCCGTTATTTCCGGTGGTTGTGGTTGTGTCTGTTTTTGTTTTACTTCAACGGAGAGTTTGATCCTGGCTCAGGATGAACGCTGGCGGCGTGCTTAACACATGCAAGTCGAACGATGATCTCCAGCTTGCTGGGGGGATTAGTGGCGAACGGGTGAGTAACACGTGAGTAACCTGCCCTTGACTCTGGGATAAGCCTGGGAAACTGGGTCTAATACCGGATACGACCATCTGACGCATGTCATGGTGGTGGAAAGCTTTTGCGGTTTTGGATGGACTCGCGGCCTATCAGCTTGTTGGTGGGGTAATGGCCTACCAAGGCGACGACGGGTAGCCGGCCTGAGAGGGTGACCGGCCACACTGGGACTGAGACACGGCCCAGACTCCTACGGGAGGCAGCAGTGGGGAATATTGCACAATGGGCGAAAGCCTGATGCAGCGACGCCGCGTGAGGGATGACGGCCTTCGGGTTGTAAACCTCTTTCAGTAGGGAAGAAGCGAAAGTGACGGTACCTGCAGAAGAAGCGCCGGCTAACTACGTGCCAGCAGCCGCGGTAATACGTAGGGCGCAAGCGTTATCCGGAATTATTGGGCGTAAAGAGCTCGTAGGCGGTTTGTCGCGTCTGCTGTGAAAGACCGGGGCTCAACTCCGGTTCTGCAGTGGGTACGGGCAGACTAGAGTGATGTAGGGGAGACTGGAATTCCTGGTGTAGCGGTGAAATGCGCAGATATCAGGAGGAACACCGATGGCGAAGGCAGGTCTCTGGGCATTAACTGACGCTGAGGAGCGAAAGCATGGGGAGCGAACAGGATTAGATACCCTGGTAGTCCATGCCGTAAACGTTGGGCACTAGGTGTGGGGGACATTCCACGTTTTCCGCGCCGTAGCTAACGCATTAAGTGCCCCGCCTGGGGAGTACGGCCGCAAGGCTAAAACTCAAAGGAATTGACGGGGGCCCGCACAAGCGGCGGAGCATGCGGATTAATTCGATGCAACGCGAAGAACCTTACCAAGGCTTGACATGAACCGGTAACGCCTGGAAACAGGTGCCCCGCTTGCGGTCGGTTTACAGGTGGTGCATGGTTGTCGTCAGCTCGTGTCGTGAGATGTTGGGTTAAGTCCCGCAACGAGCGCAACCCTCGTTCTATGTTGCCAGCGCGTGATGGCGGGGACTCATAGGAGACTGCCGGGGTCAACTCGGAGGAAGGTGGGGACGACGTCAAATCATCATGCCCCTTATGTCTTGGGCTTCACGCATGCTACAATGGCCGGTACAAAGGGTTGCGATACTGTGAGGTGGAGCTAATCCCAAAAAGCCGGTCTCAGTTCGGATTGGGGTCTGCAACTCGACCCCATGAAGTCGGAGTCGCTAGTAATCGCAGATCAGCAACGCTGCGGTGAATACGTTCCCGGGCCTTGTACACACCGCCCGTCAAGTCACGAAAGTTGGTAACACCCGAAGCCGGTGGCCTAACCCTTGTGGGGGGAGCCGTCGAAGGTGGGACCGGCGATTGGGACTAAGTCGTAACAAGGTAGCCGTACCGGAAGGTGCGGCTGGATCACCTCCTTTCTAAGGAGCACCATTATCGCCCTTCTCCTTCCGCATGGTTGGTGGGGGGTGTGTGGAAGCAAAGCCCATTGCGCAGGCGTCTGTTCTGCGGTGGGTGCTCATGGGTGGAATATCAGCAGATAGCGGCCGGTTGTTTCTTGTTTGTTCTTCAGTACGGATGCCCCTTGTCCTCGTGTTTTCACGGGTGGGGGTGTTGTGGAAAGGGTGCGGGCAGGGGGTGGCTGGTTTTCGTGTTTGGCACACTGTTGGGTCCTGAGGCAACAGGGCCGGTTCTAAGGGGGTGCGTGGCCTGTGAGGGTTGCGTGGTTTTCCTTGGTGCCGGGTTTGTGTGTTTCTGGTTTCCTGGCTGCATGTCCTGTGCGTGTCCGGCTGTCCTTCTTTTTTGGGGGGTGGTTGGTGTGTGGGGGTGTGGTACGGGGTTGTTGTTTGAGAACTACATAGTGGACGCGAGCATCTAGGCACGCGCATGGTCATTGCCTCTCCTTTTCGGTGGGGTGGTGGGGTGTGTGTGTCTTACAGCAATTTCTTTTTATGAACCTGGCCCTTGTGGTCATGGTTCTCTCGAGAAGTTTTTTGATCTTGTGTGGTCAAGTTTTTAAGGGCACACGGTGGATGCCTTGGCATTAGGAGCCGAAGAAGGACGTAGGAATCTGCGATAAGCCTGGGGGAGTTGATAACCGAACGGTGATCCCAGGATGTCCGAATGGGGAAACCCCGCCAGACGCTGCAAGGTGATCTGGTGACCCGCATCTGAACACATAGGGTGCGTGGGGGGAACGCGGGGAAGTGAAACATCTCAGTACCCGCAGGAAGAGAAAACAAGAGTGATTCCGTTAGTAGTGGCGAGCGAACGCGGATGAGGCTAAACCGTTCCATGTGTGATAGCCGGCGGGCGTTGCATGGGCGGGGTTGTGGGACTTTCCGTACTGGTTCTGCCGGACCGGTGGGGTGAGAGCATGGACATAGGTGAACGGTCTTGAAAGGCCGGCCGGAGAGGGTGTTAGCCCCGTAACCGTAATGTTGTGTGCCGCCTGGAGAGGATCCCAAGTAGCACGGGGCCCGAGAAATCCCGTGTGAATCTGTCAGGACCACCTGATAAGCCTAAATACTTCCTAATGACCGATAGCGGACCAGTACCGTGAGGGAAAGGTGAAAAGTACCCCGGGAGGGGAGTGAAACAGTACCTGAAACCGTGTGCTTACAATCCGTCGGAGCAACCTTGTAGTTGTGACGGCGTGCCTTTTGAAGAATGAGCCTGCGAGTTAGTGTTACGTCGCGAGGTTAACCCGTGTGGGGTAGCCGTAGCGAAAGCGAGTCTGAATAGGGCGAGTGTAGTGGCGTGATCTAGACCCGAAGCGGAGTGATCTACCCATGGCCAGGTTGAAGCGACGGTAAGACGTCGTGGAGGACCGAACCCACTTCAGTTGAAAATGGAGGGGATGAGCTGTGGGTAGGGGTGAAAGGCCAATCAAACTCCGTGATAGCTGGTTCTCCCCGAAATGCATTTAGGTGCAGCGTTGCGTGTTTCTTGCCGGAGGTAGAGCTACTGGATGGCCGATGGGCCCTACAAGGTTACTGACGTCAGCCAAACTCCGAATGCCGGTAAGTGAGAGCGCAGCAGTGAGACTGTGGGGGATAAGCTTCATAGTCGAGAGGGAAACAGCCCAGACCACCAACTAAGGCCCCTAAGCGTGTGCTAAGTGGGAAAGGATGTGGAGTTGCGAAGACAACCAGGAGGTTGGCTTAGAAGCAGCCATCCTTGAAAGAGTGCGTAATAGCTCACTGGTCAAGTGATTCCGCGCCGACAATGTAGCGGGGCTCAAGTACACCGCCGAAGTTGTGGATTTCAGATAGTAGACAAGCCTTCGTGGTTCAGTCGTCTGGAGTGGTAGGGGAGCGTCGTGTGGGCGGTGAAGTCGCGGTGTAAACCAGCGGTGGAGCCTACACGAGTGAGAATGCAGGCATGAGTAGCGAAAGACGGGTGAGAAACCCGTCCGCCGAATGATCAAGGGTTCCAGGGTCAAGCTAATCTGCCCTGGGTAAGTCGGGACCTAAGGCGAGGCCGACAGGCGTAGTCGATGGACAACGGGTTGATATTCCCGTACCGGCGAAGGACCGCCCATGCCAAGCGGGGGATACTAACCGCCCGGAGCCTGCCCAATCACCCTTGTGGTGTGCGGGTTTTGGCCGAGCGCGGGACCTGATCCCGGGAGGTAAGCGTATTAACAGGTGTGACGCAGGAAGGTAGCCGGGCCGGGCGATGGTTGCCCCGGTCTAAGGATGTAGGGTCAGCGATAGGCAAATCCGTCGCTGTGTCTTTGATGACGTTCCTGAGATCTGATGGGACCCCCGTCATGGGGGGATCCGGTGATCCTATGCTGCCTAGAAAAGCATCGGCGCGAGGTTCCAGCCGCCCGTACCCCAAACCGACACAGGTGATCAGGTAGAGAATACCAAGGCGATCGAGAGAATTATGGTTAAGGAACTCGGCAAAATGCCCCCGTAACTTCGGGAGAAGGGGGGCCCCAACCTTGAACACCACTTGCTGGTGGGAGGGGATCGGGGCCGCAGAGACCAGGGGGAAGCGACTGTTTACTAAAAACACAGGTCCGTGCGAAGTCGCAAGACGATGTATACGGACTGACTCCTGCCCGGTGCTGGAAGGTTAAGAGGACCGGTTAGCCGCAAGGCGAAGCTGAGAATTTAAGCCCCAGTAAACGGCGGTGGTAACTATAACCATCCTAAGGTAGCGAAATTCCTTGTCGGGTAAGTTCCGACCTGCACGAATGGAGTAACGACTTCCCCGCTGTCTCAACCATAAACTCGGCGAAATTGCAGTACGAGTAAAGATGCTCGTTACGCGCAGCAGGACGGAAAGACCCCGAGACCTTTACTATAGTTTGGTATTGGTGTTCGGAGTGGCTTGTGTAGGATAGGTGGGAGACGTTGAAGCCCGGACGCCAGTTCGGGTGGAGTCATCGTTGAAATACCACTCTGGTCACTTTGGACATCTAACTTCGGCCCGTGATCCGGGTCAGGGACAGTGCCTGATGGGTAGTTTAACTGGGGCGGTTGCCTCCTAAAAAGTAACGGAGGCGCCCAAAGGTTCCCTCAGCCTGGTTGGCAATCAGGTGTCGAGTGTAAGTGCACAAGGGAGCTTGACTGTGAGAGAGACATCTCAAGCAGGGACGAAAGTCGGGACTAGTGATCCGGCGGTACATTGTGGAATGGCCGTCGCTCAACGGATAAAAGGTACCTCGGGGATAACAGGCTGATCTTGCCCAAGAGTCCATATCGACGGCATGGTTTGGCACCTCGATGTCGGCTCGTCGCATCCTGGGGCTGGAGTAGGTCCCAAGGGTTGGGCTGTTCGCCCATTAAAGCGGTACGCGAGCTGGGTTTAGAACGTCGTGAGACAGTTCGGTCCCTATCCGCTGCGCGCGCAGGAAATTTGAGAAGGGCTGTCCTTAGTACGAGAGGACCGGGACGGACGAACCTCTGGTGTGTCAGTTGTACTGCCAAGTGCACCGCTGATTAGCTACGTTCGGATGGGATAACCGCTGAAAGCATCTAAGCGGGAAGCTCGCTTCAAGATGAGATTTCCATACACCTCGTGTGTGAGAGGCCCCCAGCCAGACCACTGGGTTGATAGGCCGGATGTGGAAGACAGGACTAAAGACTGTTGAAGCTGACCGGTACTAATAGGCCGACAACTTACACCACACAAACACGATCACTGCTTGCGTCCACTATGTGGTTCCCGAACAACAACCCGTTGCTCACAGGAACCAACAACTAAATAACAACACCACACATGTTGTAACCACAGACTTCCCACCCCGCACCCAGTGCGGGGATCGGGTAACAGGGTTACGGCGGTCATAGCGTGGGGGAAACGCCCGGTCCCATTCCGAACCCGGAAGCTAAGACCCACAGCGCCGATGGTACTGCACCCGGGAGGGTGTGGGAGAGTAGGACACCGCCGGACAACCATTCACCGGCCAGGCCCCGACACACCGTGTCGGGGCCTGACCCACTTAAAAACAGGGCATCCAGCCAAGACCCCCGCTCACCAATACGCGGGACACCCCAAACCCCCGCTCACGTATGCGCGGGAAACACCAAACCCCCGCCCACCTATACGCGGGAAACACCAAACGCGGGCTCACCTATGCGCGGGAAACCCCGAACCCCGGCTCACATATGCGCGGGAAACCCCAAACCCCGGCTCACGTATGCGCCCGTTTCCCCAAACCCCGGCTCACATATACGTGCTCCCGGGCTGACGCCGGCTCACATATACGTGCTCCCGGGCTGACGCCGGCTCACGTATACGCCCGTTTCCCTAAACCCCGGCTCACGTATACGTGCTCCCGGGCTGACGCCGGCTCACGTATACGCCCGTTTCCCTAAACCCCCGCTCACCTATGCGCGGGAAACCCCAAACCCCCGCTCACATATCAGCAGTCGCGGACGAACCCGCGCCCACCTAGACACGGTCCCGGCACGCAGTCCCACCACCGGGCGGAGCAGAGCACGATGGAAACCAGCACTGAATGCCTTCGCGATCAGCTTCCAAGGAAGAATCACATAACGCCAACACCTGAATCCACCGTTAAACGGACGCTCCCCCGTCGGCAACAAACCTGAGGGCGCGTCTGGTTGAGAGCCGGCATACGTGAGCGGGGGTTTAGCGAAAACCCACCATACGTGAGCGGGCGTTTAGCGAAAACCCACCATACGTGAGCGGGCGTCTGGTTGAGAGCCGGCATACGTGAGCGGGCGTCCGGCCCAGACCCGCTATACGTGAGCGCGCGTCCGGCCCAGACCCGCAATACGTGAGCGGGCGTCGGGGGCCGGGGAGTTCGCCCGCGGCGGAATTGACCCCCAAATGCGCCCGAAATAGGGTGAATTTGGTCAAAAAAGCGCGGAAACACGCGGAATTTGCTGGCCGTGTCCTCCCAAGCTGGTAAGTTTTCGAACAGTGGCTCGCGCGCATGCCGTGTGTGAGCTCCAAAATCGTAAAGTCCAGGAGGACACAAATGGCTAAGAACCGTAGCGAACTGGTTTCCGAGGTAGCTGGCAAGGCTGGCACCAGCCAGGCCGCCGTCAACTCCGTGCTCGATGCCCTGTTCGAAGTTTTCGAGACTTCTGTCGCCGCTGGCGAGAAGATCACCATCCCGGGTTGGCTCGCCATCGAGCGCACCGACCGCGCAGCCCGCACGGGCCGCAACCCGCAGACCGGCGAGACCATCCAGATCGCCGCTGGCCACAGCGTCAAGCTGACCGCCGGCTCCAAGCTGAAGGCAGCTGTCGCCAAGAAGTAAGACACTTCGGCGAACGCCTTGGAAGGCGGCAACCTGCGGGTTGCCGCCTTTCTGCTTTAATCCGCTCGATTCGCCGCGCCGCCGACGTTAGCGGACAATGGATAGGTGCCATCAGCCAAAACTCCAGCCACTGCCCCTTCGCCCGCTTCGAAGCCGGGGACCAAGGCAGCTGCTGCCGTGGAAGGGATCTCCTTGCCGTGGCAGCTGGCGGGGTTTGCTGCCCTCTTCCTGGCTCTCGTTGGCGCTCTGATCTTCTCCGGTGCGTCGGCCGCGCGGCAGGTCGCCGATCCGGGCGCGCTGGTCCGCTGGGGGCTGCCCGTCGCCAAAGCCCTCCACAACGTGTCCCTGGCGACTGTGATCGGCGGGCTGATCTTCGCCGTCGCCATCCTTCCCCGGAACGCGTCCCGGTCCAAGGGCGTCGATGCCCCTGAACATCCGGCGTTCAGCCGTGCTTTGGCCGTGGCGGCAGCAGCAGGTGCGGCCTGGACGCTCTCCGCCGTCGCGGTCCTCGTGCTGACCTACGCGGACGTCGCCGGGCAGAAGCTCTCCGGGGACGCGCAGTTCACTGCGTCCCTCGTCTACTTCATGACCGACATCCAGACGGGCCAGGCGTGGCTCGCCGTGACGATCATCGCCGCGATTGCCACGACGGCGCTCTTCGGCGTCCGCTCGTTGGCTGGACTCGCGCTGACTCTTGTCCTGGCTCTGGGCGGACTGGTGCCGAGCGCGCTGATCGGCCACTCCGCGAGTTCCAGCGACCATGAGGGCGCCATCAATTCGCTTGGCCTTCACTTGGTGGGCGTGTCCGCCTGGGTGGGTGGCATCATCATGCTTGCGGTCCTCTCAGGCGTCCTGCGCGGTTCCAAGGCAACCGGCACCAAGGACATCACGGAGCAGACCCTTCGCCGGTTCTCCACCTTGGCCGGCTTTGCCTTCGTGTTGGTTTTCGCTTCGGGCGTCGTCAACGCGAGCATTCGTGTCACGAGCTTCTCGGACTTGGTCGGCACCCCGTATGGACAGATCATCTTGGCGAAGGCGCTGGCAACGACTGTCCTTGGCGGTATCGGGTTCATGCACCGCACGGCGGTGATCCCGCAGCTGGGCCGCAAGTCGATGACAACGCGCCGCGTGCTGTGGCAGCTTGTGTTGGTTGAACTTCTGGTGATGGGCGCGACGTCGGGACTCGCCGTCGCGCTGGCCAGTTCGGCACCGCCGCTGCCCACCACCTACGCGCCCGACGCCTCGCCGGCCTTTATCCTGTCCGGATACAACCTTCCGCCCGAATTGACGCCCGCCCGCTGGCTGACCGAGTGGCGCCTCGACTGGCTTTGGGTGGCTGTGGCCCTCTTCGGTGCGGCGAGCTACATCCTTGGCGTGGTCAAGGTCCGCCGCCGGGGTGACTCCTGGTCGTGGTTCCGCACCGTGAACTGGATGATCGGCCTACTGGTCCTGACGTACATCACGTCCGGACCGCCGTCGGTCTACGGCCGCATCCTGTTCTCCGCGCACATGGTGGACCACATGGCGTTGACGATGGTGGCGCCGCTGTTCCTCGTTCTGGGTTCGCCGGTGACGTTGGCACTGCGGGCCCTGCCGTCGCGCGGCGAGGGATCGCGCGGGGACGGTTCCCGCGGTATGCGTGAGTGGCTCCTGGTGTTTGTGCACTCGAAGTTCTCCCAAGTGGTGACCCACCCGCTGTTTGCAGCCGCGAACTTTGCCGGTTCGATCGTCCTGTTCTACTTCTCGGACGCGTTTGACTGGGCAATGCGCGAGCACGTGGGCCATGAACTGATGAACCTGCATTTCTTGCTGACCGGTTACATCTTTGTCCTCACCATGATCGGCACGGATCCGCTGCCCCGACGGGCGCCCTACCCCATGCGGCTCCTTCTCTTGCTCGCCACGATGGGCTTCCATGCGTTCTTCGGGGTGTCCATCATGGGAGGCACCGGGCTGCTCGCTGCCGATTACTTCGGCAACCTCGGCCGGACCTGGGGGCAATCGGCCTTGCTGGACCAGCAGACAGGCGGCGCCGTGGCCTGGGGAATCGGCGAAGTCCCCACCTTGCTGGTGGCGATCGGCGTCGCGGTCATGTGGTCGCGTTCGGACGCGCGTGAGACCAAACGCACCGACCGGGCGGCGGACAGGAATAACGACGCCGACCTGAATGCTTACAACGATATGTTTGCGCGGCTTGCAGACCGCGATGCGAAACTGATTGATCGGGATTCCAAGCAGCCCGAAAGCAATACCAACCTGGAAGGACGCTGATGAGCGAAACCGTACGCACCCAACTGCGTGTCCGCGCCTCTGAACTGGTGGGCCGTAACTGGCTCAACACCGGCGGAAAGACCCTGGACCTGGAAGCGCTGCGCGGCAAGATCGTGCTGCTGGACTTCTGGACGTTCTGCTGCATCAACTGCCTGCATGTCCTGGATGAGCTGCGTCCGCTTGAGGAGAAGTACTCCGACGTCCTCGTGACGGTCGGCGTGCACTCTCCCAAGTTCGAGCACGAAGCCGATCCCGTGGCCCTCGCCTCCGCCGTGGAGCGCTACGAAATCCACCACCCCGTCCTGGACGACCCCGAGCTCGCCACGTGGAAGGCCTACACGGCCCGCGCCTGGCCGACGCTGGTGGTAGTGGATCCCGAGGGCTACATCGTGGCGCACCTTTCCGGTGAAGGCCACGCAGACGGCCTCGCCGTGCTCCTCGAAGAGCTGGTGAACGAGCACGAAGCCAAGGGGACCCTCCACCGCGGCGACGGCCCCTACGTGGCTCCCGTCCCGACGTCGGGCACCCTGCGCTTCCCCGGCAAGGCGACCCAGCTGGACAACGGCAACTACCTTGTGGTCGATTCCGGCCACCACCGCTTGGTGGAACTTCGGCCTGACCTTGAGACCGTGGAGCGCGTCATCGGTTCAGGAACGAAGGGTTACCTGGACGGGGTGGCGGAGATTGCGCAGTTCAACGAGCCGCAGGGCGTTGCGGTGCTCCCCCCGTCGCTGGCCTGGCAACTCGGGTACGAGGCAGTGGTCGCGGACACTGTGAACCACCGCCTCCGCGGCGTTACGCTCAGCTCGGGTTACGTGCAGACAGTAGCGGGCAACGGCGTGCAGCGCCTGCTCGACGCAGGTCCGGCCCGCGTCACGGAAAGCGGTGCCGGCGTTTGGGCTGAACACCACGACGCCGGTCCGGCTGACTTCGCGGCCGACGCACTCGACGTCGGGGTACTGGGCGTTGGGACCGGAGTGTCCCTGTCTTCGCCGTGGGACGTGGTGTGGAGCGAGAAGCTGCAGCGCGTTGTCATCGCGATGGCCGGCACGCACCAGATCTTTGCCTTCGAGCCTCTCAGCGGCGAGGTGTCCATCCTGGCCGGCTCGGGCCTTGAAGGTCTGCTTGACGGAGTAGCCGAGGAAGCCTGGTTCGCCCAGCCTTCCGGCCTGGCAGTGGATGCGGAAGACAACATCTGGGTGGCCGATTCCGAGACCTCGGCGTTGCGCCGCCTGGTCCTTGGCGAATCCGGTGTGACTGTTGAGTCGGCCGTGGGCAAGGGCCTGTTCGATTTCGGCTTCCGGGACGGCCAGGCTACCGAAGCCCGGCTGCAGCACCCCCTCGGTGTCACAGTGCTCCCCGATGGTTCCGTCGCCGTCGCAGATACCTACAACGGTGCCGTGCGGCGGTACGATCCCGCAACCAAGGCGGTGTCCACCCTGGCGAGGGGCCTCGCCGAGCCGAGCGACGTCGTCGTGGTCTACCCCGAAGGCGGCGAACCGCTGCTGGTGGTGGTCGAATCCAACAAGCACCAACTCGTCCTGGTTCCCATCCCCAAGGAAGCCCAGCAGGTGGACGAGGGAGCCTCCCAGACGCAGCGGCCCAAGAGCCCTGTGGCGCCGGGGAAGCTGGACCTCACCGTGCGCTTCACTGCCCCGACCGGGCAGAAGCTCGACGACCGCTGGGGCGATCCCACGCAGCTGAAGATCTCGTCGACCCCGCCCGAGCTGCTGCTTTCCGGTGGCGGCACGTCCGTGGGGCTGCTGCGGACACTGGAGTTGTCCGCGGATGTGCCTGACGGGATCCTCCACATCACGGCCCGTGCCGCTGCGTGTGACGGCCCGGAGACCGAGGACGGTGAAATCCCGGATCACGCCGCGTGCCACCTCTACCAGCAGGACTGGGGCATCCCCGTGGTCCTGCAGGCCGACGGCGACACCGCACTTGTGCTCGATCTGCGCGGGATGGACTAAGCAGGGGCTTTCGGGGGCACAGCCTAGAAGCTCACCAGCGGAGTGACCGTGATGGTGTCTGCGCCTATGTCCAGCCGTGTGGTGAAGCTGAAGTCGTGAACGGCGCTGAGGTCGCCGACCTGCCCGCTGAAGAGATCGATTTCGCGGGCTGTGACCTTGGCCTTGCCGTTGAGGGGCGCAACGACCCAGTGCCCGTTGAAGGGGTCGATGCTGACCTTCGGATATTCCGTGATCTGCCATTTGATGGTGCCGTCCACCACCCGGCTGTTGGTCACATGGTAGAACGGGCAGTCGGGTTGGAGTTTTTGCTGCTTGGTGGCGTCAGCGGCGCAGGTGTCCAGGAATTCCTTGACCTTGTCGCTCACCACCTTGATCATTGCGTCCGTGGGCTTGGTCAGAAGATTGAGGGGTGACTGGGGCAGGGCGCCGGTCGTCACCGACGTGTTGGTCGCCGGCGCCGAGAAGTATTTTCCGGTGAGGCTGGCTTCGTACTGGCCCGGGTAAAACACGGCAAAGCTGTTGCGGCCATTGGGCAGGTTCACCGGGACACCGTTCAGGCTCGCCTCGTTGGCGTTTACCGCGGTGACCTCGATGGTCGGCAAGGATGACGGCACGAAGGACCACTTGCCGAAGAACAGCCACTCGGTGCCCGTCCGTTCAAGCAGGAAATCGGAGTGCAGCGCCTTGCCGTCGATCTGGTAGTCCATGGGAACCGTCACCCGGTTGCCGCCCCGGGATTCGGCGGTGCCGAGCTTGACGTCGGTGATCTTCGACGCCGCCGTCTGGAGGGCTGTACCGTCCAGCATGGCGGCGTTGGCGTTGGGCACCGACGCGTGCAGGAGCCCGAGGGCTTCCCCGCCATGCCCCTGCTGGAGGGCCGAGAGGTAGTCGCGCACCTGTTGCTGCGGGCTGGCGATGGAGTTGCTCACCAGGTTGATGGAGACGATCGCAGCGGCCACGGCAAGCATCAGACCGAGCAGCCACCCGGCCGCGGTCTTGACCAACGCTTGACTCAACTGCACGCCCTTTACGTTACCCGCCGGTTTGGCAATATGTTGCCATCCCTTCCCTCACGTGACGGCTGCACACGATTTCGGGGAAGGCACGACGGCGGGTGGCGGCTCTGTTTCAGGGGCGCCAAGGCGAGGGGAGTAGATACCCGCGACGCAACGGACCCGCGACGCAACGGTATAGTGCCCGGATGGATGATAAAGCGATTCTGCTCAAATATCTGCGCGCCCGTCGGAGCGAGCTCCTCGCCAAGCTCGACGGACTCGACGAGTACGACGTCCGCCGGCCCATGACCCCCACCGGCACCAACCTCCTGGGATTGGTCAAGCACGTGGCCAGCGTGGAGCTTGGGTATTTCGGGGAGGTCTTTGGCCGGCCGAGCGGCCGGGACCTGCCGTGGTTCGCTGACGATGCCGAAGCAGACGCGGACCTGTGGGTTCCAGCGGAAGAGAGCAGGGACGGGATCATCGAACTGCATCGCTTCTCGGCTGAGCACAGTGATGCAACCATCGAGTCACTACCGCTGGACGCTCCCGGGGAAGTGCCGTGGTGGCCGGAAGAACGCCGTCACGTGACGCTCCATCAAATCCTGGTGCACATGTCCGTCGAGACGGCCCAGCACTTGGGGCATGCAGACATACTTCGTGAGCTCATCGACAGTTCGGCCGGGAAGGGCCCCGGAGACCTGAATTTGTCACAGCGAAGCACCGAAGAATGGGCCGATCACCGGGCCCGGATCGAGGCCGCGGCGCGCCAGGCTGTGGGATAGCAATCGAGGGGTGAGATCTCGGCCCTTTGAGCTAGTGAAAGGCCCGAGATTTCACGTCCCGATGGGCGCCAAGTCCTTCGTGAACGCCAAGTGCTTGATCTCTTCCGGATCCGCGTCGACGTCGAAGAGCGCCGTGTAGCCCGTGGCCAGGTAGAGGTTCTTGGCCTCGGGTTGCCGCGGGCCGGTGGTGAGGTAGATCCGGCCGTAGCCGCGCCGCGACGCCTCTGCCTCCAGTTCGGCGAGGACCACCCTGGCCAGCCCACGACGGCGGTGCGCCGAGTGCGTCCAGATCCGCTTGAACTCCGCCGTGCCGGAGTCGTAGCGGCGGAATGCCCCGCCCGCCACGGTTTCGCCGTTTTCCTGCAGGATGAGCAGGGCACCGTGGGGCGCGGCAAACTCGTCCGCCGGGTACCGGTTGAGTTCCTCGGCGGCACCGCCGTTGCCAAAGAGGTCGCCATAGCGCGTGGTGTATTCGACGGCGAGTTCGTCCAGGAGAGGCTTGACGCGGGGATCGCCCATCGGCAGGGTCAGGACGGAAAGGCCCGACGACGGCAGGGTTGGCGTGGAAGTCATGGCTTACCTTTCGTGGATGTCCCCAACTAACTCGCAGTTGTTGTCGTTATGAGGCGTCAAAACGACAACAACTGCGAGTCAGTTGGGTGGGCGGGTCTAGTTGGGTGGGCGGGGTGAAGGGCGGAGAGTTCGGACAGGAGCCGGCGGGCCAGGGCATCGTTCTCGCGGAATGGTGCTGCGTTGGTTCCGGGCCGCGCGAACGCCCCCGCGCCCCAACCCGAGGTCCAGGGCCCGACGGCGAAAAGCCCCGCCTGCCGATCGCCGTCGGGAGCCAGGACTTCGTGCGAACTCGAGACCAACAGCTTACCGGTGGAGTGCGGGCCGTCCGAGGTGAGAAGCGACTGTTCGGTGCCCCATCCGGCGTCGTGCAGGTCCGCCAGCGCGGGGTTGGCTGATCGCGCCACCGACGGCGACGGCAACCGAGCCTCGATGTACGCCGCCGCATCCACCACCACGGGCGACTGGAAGGAACCGGCCACGAACCGGCCGCTGGCCTCGTCCGGGCGCACCCACATGCCCGGACCCAGGAACTGCAGCAGCCCGGCGCGGTGCAGGGCGAGGAGCTCGCGCAGCCGGCGCGGCGGCGGGCCGGAATCCACGAAGCTGAAGAAACCGTGCCACCAACCATGCACCGCTTGTTGGGAGCGCGAATTGAGCCGCTCCTGGGGGACGAGCCGGCCGAGCTCCATGTACACGCGGAGCAGGGCCGTGAACAAGGCGAGGGTTTCCGAATGGTCGGGACTCGTGCGGAGCGTGAGGTCACGTTCGATATAGCTCACCACGGATTTCTGCACTGCGGCGTGGTCTACGAAGGCGCAGCCGCTGAACGGTTGGTCCAGCGCGTCGAGGTCGAGCCGGAGGGCCGGGTCCGGGATGGCCGCGGCCACGAGGTCTTCGCGTTCGCGGCTGTACCAATCCAAGAGATCGAAGCGTGTTGAAAACTCGTCCCAATCGCCGCGAACGCGATCCGGATAGCCGGCGAAGAGCTCGCGGTAATAGGCGTAGCCGGCGTCCTTGGCGATGAGGGGCCACAGCTGGGTCCGGAAATCCAGCTCCTCGTGGGCGGCGAGCAGCGATTCCACGGCGTCCGTGGTGAAGTACCGGGGTGCGCCGACGGGTTCGCCGCGAAGCGTGGAGGAGATCTTGGAGTGGTAGGGCACTCCGCGCCGGGATCCTGCCCAGAGCCGCGGTTCGGCGCCGGACGGCACATAGTCCAAGCCGCCGTCGGGCCTTTCTTCGAAGCGTCCGCCGCGGCCCTCGAACAAGAGCACCAGCAGGTCCACGAACGCCAGCCCCATGCCCGAGACCAGCACGTCCTGTCCGGGTGCGATCTCCGAGTAGTCGACGTCGGTGGTGTACGACGGCGCCGCGTGGAACCCGCCGTGGCGCGCGGCGAAGTCCGCCAGCCGTGCCGATTCCGAATCGGCCCGGGAGTCCGTGTGGCCCAGTGAGTACACCACGAGATCCGCCTCCAGCACCCGGTCCGAGGCGAGCCGCACGCGGTACTTCGCCCCGCCGTCGGGCACGGGCTCGGGATGTTCGACGGCGGTTGCCGTGTCCTGGTGGACCGTCACCGCGACGTCCGGGCCGAGGGCCGCGACGGCCCGGCGGAAGAACCACTCGAGATACCTGCTCTGGAGTTGGCGGCTGGGAAACGACGCCGGTGTCAGTGCCCGGAGCTGGTCCAGGATGGGGGGTTCGAAGGGCGGGACGTCGCGGATGGAACCGTCCAGCACGCCGGCTGCCCAGGTAGCCAGGGCCGGACCGTCCACGGGAGGACCGTCGCAGGCCACGGAGCTGTCGGTGAACATGGTGACGTCCGCTGCCGTGGAGTTGAGCAGGAGTCCCGGGCTCTGGTCATAGCGCCAGATCCTCCCGGAACCGGGTTCGTACGGCTCGACGACGTGGATGGAGAGAGGCCCGTCGAAGAGGCCGTTCCTGTTGGCAGCGAGCCGTTCGAGCATGCCGGCTGAGCGCGGACCACCGCCAATGAACACGATGGTGGGGGCGAAGGACGGCATGGCAACTCCTGATGGCGGTGGCTGGTGGTACCCGAGCCTAGGGATGTGGCGGGCCCTCGGTCGAGGCCCGGGTAACGGCCGTTCACCGCGCGTCACGGTGGGTCACCCAGCGCAAAGAACGGACGCATATGGCTCCGCATGAATCCACGCGAAGCGCCATGAAGCTCCGTGAAGAAGTGCAAAAATCCGCCTTGCAGCCGCTTCGAGAATGCCCCTAGGTTGGCAGCCATCCGATCAAACAAGCGATACGAAGCGAGGTGGCGCGTGAGTTCAGCAGCAACCACAGCGGCGCAGTCCGCACAGCAATCTGCACCGGAACCGGCGCCCGCCAGCGCGGTCACGGAAAGCCCGACGGCGGCCGCGGCGGTCGCGGCCGCGGCGGCCGCGGCCCAGGGTGCCGCAGCCGAGGGTGCAGTCGCCCGGCCCGCGGCCGACTACTCCGGCTACAAACTGATCCCCGCCCGGCATCCATGGCGCTGGGTAGGCACGGTTGTGGTGGCGCTTGGCGTGGTGGCGGTAGCCTGGTCCCTCGCGACGAATCCGCGCTGGGAATGGGGCGTGGTGGCGCAATGGTTCACCGCGCAGTCCGTGGTGAACGGCCTCGGGGAGACACTCAAGCTGACTGCAATCTCCGGCGCGCTCGGCTTTGTCCTCGGCTTCATCCTGGCGCTCATGAGGCTGTCGGCGTCGCCACTGCTGCTCTCGGTGTCCTGGACGTTCTCCTGGATCTTCCGCGCCACGCCGTTGTTGGTCCAGATGCTGCTTTGGTACAACCTGGGCTACCTCTACGAGAAGATCAGCTTGGGCATCCCCTTCACGGATATCCGCTTCTTCGAGGTCCAGACCACCACGCTCATCAGCCAATTCGCGGCCGCCGTGCTGGGCCTGACTCTCAACCAGGCGGCGTACTCGGCGGAAATCATCCGCGGCGGCATCCTCTCGGTGGATCAAGGCCAGCTCGAGGCAGCCGCGGCCCTGGGCATTCCGGCGTGGCGACGCTCCACCCGGATCGTGCTGCCTCAGGCCATGCGGGCCATCCTGCCAACGGCCTTCAACGAGATCATCGGCCTGGTCAAGGGAACGTCGATCGTCTACGTCCTGGCCTACTCCGAGCTGTTCTACACCGTGCAGGTCATCTACAACCGCACCCAGCAGGTACTTCCGCTGCTTCTCGTGGCGACCCTCTGGTACGTGGCCATTACCTCGGTCCTGAGCATCTTCCAGTACTACATCGAGCGGCACTACTCGAAGGGCGCCGTTCGCAACCTGCCGCTCACTCCGCTACAGAAGGCAAGGAAGTTCTTTGCCACCCACGCAGCCGTGAACCCTGACCGAGCGAAGGACGTCCGATGAGCGCAGTCGTTGAAAACCCGACGACGGCGGCGCCGGCCGCCGCTGCAACCCGCGGCCACGTGGAAATCACCAACGTCCGCAAGTCTTTTGGGGGCACGGATGTCCTCAAGGGGGTGTCTTTGACGGTGCCGCCCGGCGGAGTTGCCGTGATCGTAGGACCCTCAGGCTCAGGGAAATCGACCCTGCTGCGGACCATCAACCACATGGAAAAGGTGGACGGTGGGTACATCACCATCGACGGCCAATTGGTGGGATACCAGGTCCGCGGGAACAAGCTGCTCGAACTGCGCGAAAAGGACATCCTCAAGCAGCGCACCGAAATCGGCATGGTGTTCCAGAACTTCAACCTGTTCCCGCACCTCACCGCGCTGGAAAACGTGACCGAAGCACCCGTCGTCGCGCTCCACCGTAACAAGGCCGAAGCCCGCAAGCGTGCGCTGGAACTCCTGGACCGCGTCGGCCTCAAGGACCGGGCGGATGCCTATCCGCGGCAATTGTCCGGCGGCCAGCAACAGCGCGTTGCCATCGCCCGGGCGCTTGCCCTTGACCCCAAGATCCTGCTCTTCGACGAACCCACGTCGGCGCTCGATCCGGAGCTTGTCAACGAGGTCCTCGACGTCATCCGCGAACTCGCCACGTCGGGCACCACGTTGATCATCGTCACGCACGAAATGGGCTTCGCCCGCGACGTCGCGGACACGGTGGTCTTCATGGACGAAGGGCAGATCGTGGAGCAAGGCAGCCCCCGGGAGATCTTCGCGAATCCCCGTGAACCCCGGACGCGGAGCTTCTTCTCCAAAGTCATCGAACCAGCATTCAACATCTGAGGAACCTCAAAATGCCACGCATCAAAACCAAACTTCTAGCGCTCGCGGTACTGCCCGCCGTCGTACTCCCGGTGCTCGCCGCTTGCTCCGACCCCGGTGCGTCTGCCGCTGGAGCGAGCCCGTCCGCGAGTGCGGCCCGCAACGGCGTCGTCTACAACACCTCGCCCGAGCAGAACCGCATCCGGGCGCAGAAGGACCCCGCCGCGGCAGCCGCGGTTCCCGCTGCGATCGGCAAGGACGGCAAACTGACCGTTGCCACCACGGCCGGATCCATCCCGTTGTCCTTCCATGCGACGGATGACAAGACCCCGATCGGCGTCGAGGTAGACATCGCGCAGCTCGTGGCCGACAAGCTGGGCCTTGCCCTGGACGTGCAGGTGACCTCCTGGGAGAACTGGCCGCTCAAGACGCAGTCGGGGGATTTCGAAGCGGTGTTCTCGAACGTCGGCATCAACAAGGACCGGGTGAAACTGTTCGATTTCTCCACCTACCGCGCCGCATACATGGGCTTCGAAGCCAAGAAGTCGTCCGCGTACAACATCAAGGGTGCGGACGACATCTCGGGCTTGAAGGTCTCGGTGGGCTCGGGCACCAACCAGGAGAAGATCCTCCTCGCCTGGAACAAGGATCTCGAATCCCGGGGCAAGGCGCCGGCCACCCTGCAGTACTACTCTTCCGACGCCGACACTATTCTGGCGCTCTCCTCGGGCCGGACGGACCTGAACATCGCACCTTACCCGTCGGTCTCCTACCGCGAGAACACGCGGAACGACCTGAAAGTGGTGGGCAAAGTCAACGCCGGCTGGCCCTCCGAGACCCTCGTCGCCGCCACCACCCTCAAAGGCAACGGCCTGGCTCCGGCCATCACAGATGCCCTGAATTCGGCCATCAAGGACGGCTCCTACGGCAAGGTCCTGGAGCGCTGGGGGCTGAGCGAAGAAGCGCTGCCGGAATCCAAGACCGTGACAGAGGCAAACTTCGGGGCGGGGACGAAGTGAAGTTCCAGGTACTCGACATCATTCCGCACCTGAAGAACCCGGTGACGGGGGAAATCGTCTCGACAGCGGAGCGCCTCAACCAAGTGGTGCAGACTGCGCGCCGGGCTGAGGAATTGGGCTTCGACAGTTTCGCGGTAGGGGAGCGGCACGCCGGTGAGTTCATCTCTTCGTCCCCGACGACGGTCCTCGCCGCGATCGCGGCCGTCACCAGCCGCATTCGACTGCAGACCGGCGTCACGGTCTTGTCCGTCCTCGATCCCGTGCGTGTTGCCGAAGACTACGCGACGATCGATCAGCTGAGCTGGGGCCGCCTGGAACTCGTGATCGGCAAGGGCAACGAAGTGCTGCAGTACCCCTTGTTCGGGCTCTCCCTCGATGACCAGTGGGAGTTGCTGGCCGAGAAGTATGGACTGTTGCGACGGCTATGGAGTGAGGAGGGCGTCACCTGGTCCGGCCGTTTCCGGCCTGCGTTGACCGAAGCGACCACGACGACGCCGCGACCGTTTGCGGGTTCGCCCCGGATTTGGCACGGCTCGGCTACAACCCTGACGTCGGCCGCGCTCGCCGCGCAATGGGGTGATCCGTTGTTCACCGCCAACGCCATCCAGCCTCGCGAGAACTACAAGATCCTGATCGACCACTACCGCGAGGAATACGAACGCCACGGGCACGATCCGCGGCACCAGTACCTTGGTTCTGGTTCCGGTGCCGGCGGAGTGTTCATTGCGGACACCACCCAGGAAGCCAAGCGCCAGTTCGGGCCCGTCTACGAGGCATTGACGGTTGGGCGCAACGTCCCCGGCAACAATTCGCCGTTCCGGGACATCGACCACGCCGTGGCTGAAGGTCCGGCACTTGTGGGCAGCCCGGAACAGGTCATCGACAAAATCCTGAGCTACCACTCGCTCTACGGACACGATCTCCAATCCATTTCCTTGCCTACCACGCTGCCTTTCGAGCAGCAACTGGAGATCCTGGAGCGTTTCGCGCTCCAGGTCATCCCGGCCGTCCGCGCCGCTGCGCCCACCACCTTGTGGGAACCGGTGGATCCCTTTGGTGGCCGCCCGGAATTCGCCGGCGCCACATCAAAGGACGCGGCCGGAACCGTCACCACAGACCACGCAGACCACAGGAGAAGCAATGCCTACGCCCACTGACCCCCGTCCAGGCCGGCCCGGATTCTTGGCCTTGGAGCTCGACGGCGACGGCGCCCACCCGGCTGCCTGGCGCAAAGCCCGGCATGCCCCGGATGAGTTGTTGAACGGTGCGCGGATCCGGAGCACGGTACTCGCGGCGGAATCGGCGGGGTTTCATGTGGCTACGTTCGCAGACGGGCCGCTGGTCGGTAGTTTGGGCGCTGGCGGGCGAGATGTTGCAGGCCGGCTGAACGCGCTTCAGCGCGCAGCCTTCGCGGGGCCGGTGACGACTTCCATTGTGCTGGTCCCCGAAGTCGACACCGTCTACACCGAGCCGTTCCACATCGCGACGCAGCTGGCGAGCCTGGACTACGTCTCCGGCGGACGGGCCGGTTGGCTCGTGGCGGCGAGCGGCTCCGCGGAGGAGGCTGCCGCCGTCGGGCGCTCTTTCGTTGAAGGTGCCGCCTTGGCGCAGGAGGCCGCGGCATCGGTGGAAGTGAGCCGGCGGCTCTGGGATTCCTGGGAGGACGAGGCCGTGATCCGCGACGTCCCCACCGGGCGGTACCTCGACGTGGACAAACTGCACTACGTCGACTTCGAGACGTCCGCGGATTTCGCAGGGCCTGGGTATTCCGTGAAAGGGCCATCCATCATTCCGCGTCCGCTGCAGGGGCAGTTGCCAGTAGTTGCGCGGGCGGACTTGCTTCCTTCGGACGTCGACGTGGTGCTGGTCTCCGCTCCGACGCCTTCACTTCTCGCCGAGGAGGTTGCGGAGGTGCGTCGGGCTATTGATGAGAGGGGCGCCGTTGTTGGGGGCGGCCCGGCGGTGGTGGCGGAGCTCGACGTCGTCCTTGACTCGCGCGGGCAAAGGGCCTCCGCCCGGCTCGCCGAACTGGACGCGTTCACTCCGTGGTCAAGTTCCCGTGCGCGGTTCGTCGGCACGGCCGCGGAATTGGCGGACTTCCTTGCCGAGTTGCTTGCGGTGGCCGACGGCGTGCGGCTGCATCCGGCTGTCCTGGATGTAGAGCTTGAGGAATTGGCGCAGTTGGTGTTGCCGGAGCTTCGTCGTCGCGGAGTGCTTAAGCCTGTTGCGCAGGGCGGCACGTTCCGGGAATTGCTGGGTCTTGAACGGCCGCTGAGCCGCTACGCGAGCCTCGGGCCGGCGGCCGGTGCCGCCGTCGTCGGCTCGGAAAACTGAGGAGAGAATATGACACAGCACAACCGTGCTAAATTCCAGCCGAGCGGGAAGATCCAGTTCGGAATCTTCTTCCAGGGCGTCAATTCCGGCACCATTTGGAAAGCGCCCGAATCGGGTTCGCAGACTGATTTTGAGTCATTCCGGAGGATCGCTCAGACTGCCGAGCGCGGGCTGTTCGCTGCCTTCTTCCTGGGCGAGGGCCTGCGCTTGAGGGAACACCTCGGCCGTCCGCACGCCCTGGACGTCGCAGGCAGGCCGGATGCGCAGACAATGCTGGCCGCGCTGGCATCGGTGACGTCCAATATCGGGCTCGTGGCCACGCAGAATACGACGTACAACGATCCCGCCGACCTCGCGCACCGGCTCGCCTCGCTTGACTTGCTCTCCGGCGGCCGGGCGGCTTGGAACGTCGTGACCACGGACAATGCCTGGACCGGGGCCAACTTCCGGCGGGGCGGCTACTTGGACCACGCCGATCGCTACGTCCATGCCGAGGCCTTCGTGGAGACGGCCAAGAAAATCTGGGATTCGTGGGAGGACGGGGCGGTTTCCCCGTCCGTTTCCGCGGATTCCTGGGCGGTTCCCGGCCATGCGCGGCGCGTGCATCACTCCGGACGGCACTATTCCGTCGATGTCACGCCCCGGTTGCCGCGCAGCGCCCAGTACAGGCCGGTGCTGTTCCAAGCCGGCGATTCCCCGGCGGGCCGCGATTTCGCTGCCCGCCAAGCTGATGTCATCTTCTCGGCGCACCCGAAGTTCGATGACGCCGTGGAGTTCCGAGCCGATATTGTCTCGCGGTCCTTGGCGGCCGGACGGGGTACGAACGACGTCCAGATCATGCCTGCCAGCGAGTTCATCCTTGCTGCGACTGACGAAGAGGCCCGCGAGAAGAAGGAATGGGTACGCAGCCTGCAAATCGGGCCGCAGCAGGCGGTCGCGTATCTCGAACAGTTCTGGGGCCGGGAGTTGTCCGCCTACGATCCCGATGGTCCGCTTCCGGACATCGATCCGGTGGTGGAGGAGACCTCCGAGACTCGTGGCAGCGGCTTCCACGGCGCCAAGGCCCGGCAACTCACCGAACAGTGGCGTGCCGAAGCCCAGGAGAAGGGGCTGTCCATCCGGCAGTTCGTGAGCTCCAGGACGTCCAGGGTTGACGCGACGTTCACCGGATCCTACACAGCCGTGGCCGACACCCTGGCCGAGTACGCCCGCGTGGGTGCCGTGGACGGCTTCAACATCTCGCCGTGGCTCATTCCCACGGGCCTGGATGACATCGTGAACCATTTGGTGCCCGAGCTGCAGGAACGTGGCGTGTACCCCACGGAATACCTCGGCTCGACCCTTCGCGAGAACCTGGGCCTCGCGACGCCGGTGCGTTCGGAGTCGTTGGAGCCGGTGAAGCTTTGAACTTCCATCGATTGCTGAGTAAGTGCCGTTTTACGAGTCCAAAACGGCACTCTGGGCCCACGCCGGCAGGGTTCCCTGGCCGAACTTGTGAGGCGAGGGGGCCGGTGGGGAGCAGCGGATACAACAATGACGGCCTGGTGCGGCTCCAACTGACCGTGTGGGAGCAGTGGCTTTAGGTGGGCTCGGGGCTTGTTCTGGTTGACTAGTCCCATGGACGCACTGAAGGATCTTCGAGTGCTCGCTATCCGTGAGGCGCTCGGCGAGTTTGTCGGCTCGGACGTTTTGATTGAAACTGCGTTGCGCGCTCTGCTGGACGGCGTGGAGTCACCGTCGCTCCCGCTCCTCGCCGGTCTGTCGCGCCGGGAAGAGGGCGACGCGCATGACTTGTTTCATGCGGTCGCCGTCGAGTTGGACCTCGCACCGACCGCGGCTATCGACACCCAAAGTGCGCGTTGGCAGCTGGTCCGGTGGCAATGCGAGGCAATCGTGGACGGCAGCGCGGAGCCGGAAGCCGCCGGGCACCTGATCTGGTTTCAAGGATGGAATGAGCTCGGCTATCCCGATTCGCTCCGTCCGATTGTCGGCTGGGTCAGCGAGTGGGAAGACTGGACTCCGTCTTGGGGCATGGAGCGCGATCACTACCGGCGGCTAATCGTCGAAGAGGCCAAGGGACTCCTCCGCGGACCATGGCCGCCGGAATGATCCCCGCTTCAACCTCGGCGAAGTCCCGGCCTCGTTCGTCTCATAGCGGAGGCGCTCACGCCGGTCCTCACGGTCTTCCCGCACTTCACAACCTCGAAGCGCGCTGCCCGCGTCATCTCCCGGATCCTCACAGACCCTTCCGCGTCGACTGGCAAGGCAAGCCGATGGCCGCCTCCACGCGGGTGAGCGACGCTCCTTTCGGCGACCGCCGCATCGCGGAGAGCCGCGAACCGCTAGCCACCGTCATGTCACGATCCTGACCGTCTTTGCGCGACTCTGGCCCGCGCCGTGCGGGAAAAGCAGCCCTACGCGAGTGGCTCCGTGCGTTCGCGTAGGCTCCCTTCGCCGTCGAGCTCGGCCACCGTGTCGATATTCAGGCGCCTGAGAAACCCGTGATCGTGGCTCACGATGAGCAGTGCGCCACGGTAGGCGTCCAGGGCTTCGGCGAGCTGTTCGACGCTGGCAATGTCGAGGTTGTTTGTCGGTTCGTCGAGTATGAGCAGCTGGGCGGGCGGCTCGGCGAGTAGCAGCTTCGCTAGGCTGACCCGGAACCGTTCTCCTCCCGACAGGCTGGAGACCGGGCGATCAACAGTGGATCCGCGGAGGATGAGCCTCGCGAGTTGGTTGCGGATGTCCCCGGGCACCGACGCCGGTGCCGCTTCCCGCACGTTGTCCAGCGCCGAACGGGAATCGTCCAGACCGTCGAGCCGTTGCGGGAGGTATCCCACCCGGTCGGTCAGCAGTCTTCCTGTGATCGGGCCCGACGATTCTGCGGGGCGTCCCTCGACGAGGTGCTTGAGGAGCGTCGACTTGCCTGAGCCGTTGGGTCCCACCAAGGCCACGCGCTCGGGGCCCTGGATGACAATCGTCCGGGAGCCGTCGTTCAGCTCGGCGATCCGGCGGCTGCGCGGCACGTCTGGATCGGGAAGAGTGAGGTTGATGTGCTCAACTTCCCGGACTCTCGCGTCAGCGGCGTCAACGGCGGCCTGGGCTGACACCACTTTGTCCTCGAGGGTGGAGCGCATCGAGCCGGCGGATGCCTGCGCTTTGCTCGCGCGGTTGCCGGCTAGGATCTTCGGGATGCCACCGCTTGCCTGGGTCTTCTTCGCTGTGCGCTCGCGGCGGGCAAGCTTCGTTTCGGCTTCGACGCGTTGTTTCCTCTCGACTTTCAGCGTTTGCTGGGCGCTCCGCGCTGCCTGGACGGCGGCGGCTTGTTCCTGCTCGAGATGTTCGGTGAAAAGACTGTACGGGCCACCAAACACGCCAAGCTTGCCGGCATGAAGCTCTGCAGTGGAGTCCATGTGTTCAAGCAACTCGAGGTCGTGGCTGACCACCACGAGAGTGCCCGGCCAACTGTCGACGAAGTCGGCGAGTTTGGCCCTGGTGATCCGATCGAGGTTGTTGCTTGGCTCGTCGAGGAGCGTCACCGGGGTGCGCCGTATGCGCAGTCCGGTCAGCGCGATGAGCATGGCTTCGCCGCCTGAAAGGTCCCCGACCTGTCGGTTGAGATCGCCCGCGGAGAAACCGATTTCGTGCAGCGCTTCGTCTGCCCGGGACTCAATGTCCCAGTCGTCGCCGACCGTGTCGAAATGGCGCTCGTCAACGTCGCCCCCCTCAATTGCGTGGAGCGCCGTGAGGATGCCGTCGATGCCGAGGAGCCTGGCGACGGTCGTGCGGTGCCCGAGGGTGAGGGTCTGCGGGAGGTAGCCGACGTCGCCGACGGTTTCGACCCGCCCGGTGGTCGGCCTCAGTTTGCCGGCGATCAAACGGAGCAGGGTCGACTTTCCTGCACCATTGCGGCCGACTAGTCCAGTCCGGCCCGTGGTCATGGTTCCATTGAGCCGCTGAAGTGCGGGAGTGCCGTCCGGCCACTCGAATGACAGGTCGTGCAAGGTGATGGCTGATTGTGCTGACATGAGACAGAATCCTCTAGTTCTTGCCCATTAGGGGGCGCAGTCATGGGTCAACGTGCTCTCTCCGGGCGCGAAATGCGCGCAACTTCGGAGGGCACTGCACCGGACGTAGGGAGCTATCAGCTTGGACGCAGGGAATAGCGCCTGCGGACAACTGAAAGCGAGATTCTCACCGGGTGCGCATGGGCGCAAACAACCGGGCGGCCACCGAACGTCAGGTGGCTATGCTCTGTCGACCTCAATCTCCATAGCCAAAACCATAACCACAAACGTGTAACCCGGCCAATTGGGGATGGACGCCGGCATACTTCACGGTGGTTCAGGATCTGGTGACTTTCAGATCGGCTGCCCAGACGGGTCTTGAGAACGGCCGGGCACATTTAGACCATGTCGTGGTGCCCATGTCAGTTCCTGAGGCGGAACCTGGATTGAGCCCACGCGGACGGGCCTAGAAGTCATCGGTTCCTCGGGGTTGTCCGCTCATGATTCCCCAGACCACTGTCATTGGCCGTGCAGACTACTTCGAAAAATGACGGCCAGTGCACAATTGAGCAGCTCCCTTACCAGGTCAGCTCTGACAGGGAGCTGCTCAGACTTGACCGGAGAAGTCTCCCCGGGAATGTCCCGTACTGGAAACTCCCTACCCCGGCGATGCAACTCGCTTTGTCGAATTGGGGTCAGGCTCCCTGTCGTTTCTCCGCGGCGACAAGGGCGGAGACGCGGGCTCTTTCTGCGCGGCCGTATGTCTCTTTGGTGACCAGAATGCCGATCAGCCCGATGATGGCTGCCAGCATGTAGAGCAGTGAGGCTCCGGGCCAGCCAATCCAGCCGACGAGCAGAGCTGCAAGAAGTGGCGCGAATCCGCCGATCGCAGCGGCGATCTGATAGCCGAGCGAAGCACCGGACGTGCGCGTCGAGGTTCCGAACTGTTCGGTGAGGAGCGAGCCCTGCACACCGGTGAGCGAAGCGTGCACGATACCGATGCCGAAGATGAACACGGCAATGACAAGTGCCGGTGTGCCGTCATTGGTAAGCAGGTACATCGGGAACGCGAACAGGATTGCCGCGAGGCAAGCCACGATGTAGATCGGTCGACGGCCCACCTTGTCAGTGAGCGCACCCATGGCGAATGTGACGACGATCGCCACGATGCTGGCCGCTGTGATGGAGCCAAGCGCCGTGGGGCGAAGGTCAGGGAAGCGCTGGGAAAGGTAGCTGAGCAGGAAGGTGGCCGTCGAATAATAGGCAAACGACTCCACCATACGTAGGGCGATCACACGGAGGATGCTGTGCCAGTCACGACGAAGGGTCGTGAGGAACGGGTTCTTTTCGATCTTTCCCGCAGCCTTGGCCGCTTCGAATTCGGGCGACTCCGACAACCGTGAACGCACGACCAGGGCGACGACGACGAGGACAGCACTGAGGAGGAACGGCACACGCCAAGCCAAGTCCCCTTCGAGGTGTGCGCAGATGAGGAACATCGCGCTGGCGAGTGCGATGCCGAGTGGGTTTCCGGCCTGAGGAATGGCCGCGTACATCCCACGACGGTTCCATGGCGCATGCTCATATGTCATCGTGATGGCACCGCCCCATTCGGCTCCGAACGCGAGGCCCTGGATCATCCGAATGATGACCAAGAGCACCGGCGCCATGACACCGACCTGGGCGTAGGTCGGCAGCAGCCCGATGAGGCAGGTTGCGCCTCCCATCACCAGCATCGCGCCCACGAGAACCGGCTTCCGGCCGAACTTGTCGGCGAGGTAACCGCCGACCGCCCCGCCGAGGGGACGCATCAGGAAGCCCACCGCGAGAGTGGCGAAGGAAAGGAGCGTGCCGATGAAACGGTCACTCTGGGGAAAGAAGACCGAACTGAAATACAGTGCGGAGGCCGTGCCATAGGCAATGAAGTCGTAGTTCTCCACGCTCGTCCCCAAAGCGGCGGCGAATGCAGTCTTGTTGCGGTCTTTCGATCCGAGCGCAGATTTCTGCGGAATCGAGGTCGTTGTCGTCACGGGTGGATCTCCTTTGATCTGTGGTGGTGGGGGAGCCTGTGTCTAGCCGGCGAATGCTGGCCGAAGCTTGTCGAGGGCGTTCAACTTCCCAACGCGGCGGCGCGTGTCGTCGTCGTCGTCGAATGTTGCGGCAAGGAACTGCTCCACAATTTCGTCGATGAAGGCGGGAGGAACCAGCCAGGCGCCCAAGGCAAGGGCATTCGCGTCGTCGTGTTCGACCATTTGATGGGCGGAGTATGGCTCGTTGGCAAGACCACACCGGATGCCGGGAATCTTGTTGGCTGCCATGATGGCGCCTGCACCCGTTCCGCAGACCAGGACTGCGCGGTCCGCGGTGCCGTCAAGCACGGGCGTGCAGGTCTCCTGCGTCACGTCGGGGAAATCAACGGGCTCCGTGCTGAGGGCGCCTCGCTCGATCACGGTATGGCCGAGTCGCTCAATGGCATCGATCACGCGCTGTTTGACGGGAAATCCGGCATGATCTGCTCCTACGGCAACGATCATACTGGTGTCCTTTCGGTCCGGGCGACGGGCACCGGCCGGACGTCGCCGAGGCGGGGGATGGATGAGGATGCTCCCACGACGGTGACGGCGAGAGCCCCCGCGGCGGCCGCGAGGCGGAGCCGTTCCTCCATCGGGAGTCCAGCGTGCGCGGCAAGATATCCGACGACGGTGTCACCCGCAGCAGTCGTATCGACCGCACGCACCTTCGGAGCAGGGACGCTGCCCGACAGTCCGTCCGCGAAGAAGACCGCCCCGTCGGAGCCGAGCGTGCAGATGGCGTCGGCGTCCAGCGCGCGTGCGCATTCGGCCAGGAGATCGCCCAGCGCGGAGCTGCCCGGGCCCTCCACGGTGGCCTCGATTCCGAGGATTCCACTGATCTGCTTGAGCTCGTGTTCATTGACGACGAGGAGATCGATGTCGTGCACGAGATCCGCGGCCACGGTGGGTGCAGGTGCTGCATTCCAAATGACCGTAGCGCCAAGGGACCGTGCCAGGCGAGCGGCGGCACGGTTGGCATCGGCGGGAACTTCGTTCTGGAGCACGAGGACATCTCCCGTCGTGATCGAGGCGAGGCCGGTCGCGGCCACGTCCCCGTCGAGCAGGTCGTTGGCGCCCGAGAGTACGACGATGGAGTTCTCACCCGAGTCATCGACGAAGACGACCGCGCGGCCGGTCGCGACTCCGCGGCGCATCGCCACCGAGTCGATGTCGACGCCGCGCAAGGCGAGTGCTGCGAGCTGAGCGGCCGCTTCGGAATCATCACCGACCATTCCGATCATGCGGGTCACTGCGCCGGCGGCCACGGCGGCGATCGCCTGATTGGCCCCTTTGCCGCCCGGTGACGCACTCGCGCTCGAGGCGATGACTGTTTCGCCGGGATTGGGGAGCGCCGTCATTCTGTAGCTGGTGTCGGCGTTGATGCTGCCGAGGACAATAACGTTTCCGTTCATCATTTCACCTCCTCATAAAACATTCATGGAATCGTTTCCATGAATGTGATGAGTTCCATAGTGCATGACGGGACCGGTTCGCGCAAGCTGCGCCATCCCGCGAGCAGCCCACCGGTGGGGGCGGTCGTGCGCTATTGCACCTCTCAAAAGGATGTACACTTGGGAACGTTTCCATGAAGGGTGGTAGATGGCAACGATCAAAGATGTTGCAGCCCGGGCCGGCGTAGCGCTCGGAACTGCGTCGCGCGTGCTCTCGGGAAGCAGCCAGACCTCGGCCGACTCTCGCTCACGCGTGCTGGCAGCCGCCGCGGAGCTGAATTACATCGCCAACGGGCCGGCACGCTCGCTGCGCCGCTCCAGGACCGACGTGCTCGGCCTGCTGGTGTCGGACATCCGCAATCCCTTCTTCTCGGACCTGGCCCATGCCGCTGAGCAAGAGGCCGGAAGGCTCGGGTACACCGTGCTCCTTGCGAACGCCAACGAAGACCAGGCGAAGGTTGATGACTACTTGCGCATTTTCGCTTCGCAGCGCATCGATGGACTTCTGCTGTCTCCACAGGGCGGGCACTCGCCGCAACTTGAACTGCTTCGCGCGACAGGGCTGCCACTGGTGCTCTTAAACCGCACCGTGGACGGTCTCGACGCGCCGATGTTCGGAACCGACAACGCCGGGGGCGTCGCGAGTGTGCTCGACTGGCTGCAGCGGCGTGGGCACCGAGACGTCGCATTTGTCGGCGGCCCGTCGACTATTTCCACCGGTGCCGAGCGCCTCGCCGCATACAAGGCGGGGCGCGAATCCCATGGAATCAGCATGGACGACGCACTCATCGACACCGGCGACTTCATGCCCGGCGGCGCGGCGAAGGCGATGCACCGAATTCTCGACAGAGGCATGCGCCCAACCGCGGTGTTCGGCGCGAACGGCCAAACGACTTTGGGAGTACTTCGCGCGCTTCGACAGCGACTCGGTGCCGACTGGCCGGTGAACAACATCGCAATCGTTTCCTTCGATGACCTCGACTGGTTCGAGTTCGCATCCCCGGCGATCAGCGCGGTTCGAAATGATGCGGCAACCATCGGACGGCTCGGAGTCGCGGGGCTCATCGACTTGATTAATGGGCGCAGCGTGGATTCGCTGCGAGTCCCGACCGAGTTCTTCGATCGCTCTCCGGGCATGTCCTGAATGCCACCGCATCGTCCCTAGGTTGCGTTCCCATAAACGTCGCGAGTTGGGACCACTTGAGGCAATTTGGTGTGTCTCGTAGCTGCGCCGACGTCCGGCTTTCTTTTGCCCGGTCAGAGATCGATGATTGGGACCCGTGGGCCGCGTAGCCATCACATCCACACCCCCGCAGCACGTGAGCCGATCCAGAGGGCGCCCGGATTTGTTCTTCCGTCGAGATCTGGGTATCCCGAACCGGGCATGAGATTGTTCCTTTATGACAGTTCAGGAAGCGCTCAAGGTTGCGCTGCGAGACGTGCTCGGTCCCTGCGCGCGGACCCATGGATTCAAAGGCACAGCTCCGACCTGGAGGAAGACGACGCCTTCAGGCGATGGGGCCGTCATGAACGTGCAGTCGTCATCTTTTGGTTCGGCGGAACATCTGAAGTGCATAATCAACCTGGCTGTCGCCCCCGAGCCTTGGCTTCGCTGGAGTCGGGTGGAGTTGGGCTCCGGAATGCCGAAGTCGGTCACCAAATCCCTTGGAACAGGCAAATCACGCCGACTGAAGCCGTATCCCCGAAGGCCCCCAATAGCGCCAGTTGACCTTCGAACTCGTTGTCGATGCCCTGGCGAGATCGTCGTGCTAGCCGAGCATTTCGAGATATTGGGGACGGCATTTCATCGCATGGATGAGTTCTTCGCTACCGTCGTCCCAGACCAGCACCACGAGTTCCAGTAGTCGGCCGTGGGTGTCGAAGCCGAGGCGGAGGAACCTGCGCGGATCGTCGTCGTCCAATGCGACTGATACCAACGGCCAGGTCGCCGCCTCGATCCCGTCAGCGGAGCTAATCCCGTGCTTATGTGCGGAGCGGCGGACGTTCACGCCGCATGTGACCAAGCGGCCAGGGCGGCGCGGATCGCCTCGGACCGGTTGAGGTGTTCGCGCTCAGCCCGTGCCATTACCGCTGCGAGCTCGTCGACCGTCAGCCGTACCGGGATTACCTGAGATGCCTCCGCGCCCCGGGCAGGACGCCCCATCCGCGCCTTCAGCTCCTCAACGTCGTAACCGGCCTCGGCTTCGTCGACCCACCTGTCGATCTCGGTCTCCGAGACTTCCCGTCCGTGCATCTTTCGTTCCATGCGGTTAATCGTATTACGAATGTCGCTCGATGACCACAGGACTTGACTGTTGTTCGCAAGTGAGTTGTTCGTTGCCGTGTGCGGCAAAATGGCAGGATGCCTCTTGCCAATCTGCTCACCAGCCTCAGGGAACTTCCTGAATCGGGATTGCGGGACGCGTATCTGCGGTTCCTGGACGTAGCGGGGGACGCCGCGTTGCGTAGAAATGGTGGGCCGGAGCATGTCACGGGGTCCTGCTTCGTGTTTTCGCCTGAGTTCGATCGTGTTCTCCTGTGTTTCCATCGCAAGGGGCAGTTCTGGGTGCAGTTCGGCGGTCACGTCGAGTCCAGCGACGCATCGGTGGCGGAAGCTGCACAGAGGGAGGCCCGCGAGGAGTCCGGAATTGACGACCTGGTTCTGCTTTCTCCGGCGATCTTGGATCTTGACCGACACGATCTGCATGGGGGATTCTCATGTACCTCCCATTGGGATGTGGGGTTCGCCGCGACAGGAGACCCGGATGTGGCGATCGCCGTGAGTGAAGAAAGCGAGGATGTCCGCTGGTTCCCGATCAACGAGGTGCCAGTTCAAGCGCCGGCAGGCTTCCGCGCCCGCTTGGAACGCGCTCGGTGCATCGCGATTGCACTGCCTAGTGCGCGGATGGGCTAGCAGTGCACGACAGGCTCGGTGTTGAGGCGGCGATCCATGATGTTTCGATTGCGCACATGGTGGAGGAGGGACTCCTGAGCTGTTTCCGCTCGGAATGGCGCGTGGATCCGCGCCCGCTGGCAGCCGATGTGTGGGTGTTCTCGCCGGACTTCCAACGCATACCCGTTTTCGGCATCGCTGGCGGGGCCTCGTACCACCTGGCGGACAAGTGGAACCGGGCGAGACGCCGCGCTAGGGCGCAGTTCGCGAACTTGCGGAGGAGACCGGCATTGAACTCCCTATTGGACTGGCGAACTTCCACAATCCGGACGTTGCTGCGATTGCTCGGTTTGCAGAACAACAGAGCAGGTAGTGGCGGCTACAGACGCTACGTGCCGCGACCCCAACAATTGTGAAGGCATCACGCTAGTCGATCGCCCACTACGCCCCGCCGCGCGTCGACGATAGCGTTGGACTATGTCTTTGCTCGTCCGTCCCTCGGTTGCCCTGCACGCGGCGTGGATGGAGGCGCACAAGGAATGGGGCGACGGTCTCCATGAAGATGGTTTCGGTTTGGTGGAGACCGACGACGTCCGATCGTTGGAGGGATTCCGCGTCTTCGTTGATCGGCTCTTGGTCAAGAAAGCGTCGCTCGGCGACGACGGCGGCACCCTTCGGTGGATCGTCGAGGAAGGCAAGGTCCTCGGGGGAATCGCCCTACGCCATGAATCCGCACAGGATGCGGAAGTGCTGGGACATGTGGGCTATGGACTCCGGCCGTCTGCCAGAGGGCGTGGCCTTGCCGCCGCCGCGCTTCGGGAGATGCTGTACTTGGCGAGGGCCCGCAACATGGATCGAGTGGTGTTGGCCTGCTTTGTGGACAACGTTCCCTCGGTGAGGACTATTGAACGGTGCGGAGGCGTTCTGAGCAGGGTCGTCACGACAGAACGAGGAGAAGTCGGCCGCTACACGATCAGGCTCTCATAACGTCGAGCGATCGCTGAGAATCGATCCACCTCGGTGAACCCGAGTTTTGCCGCGATGCGTCCTGACGGTCGTTGGTGGTTGCCTATTCGGCAGCTCACGGGGAGTTGCTGGCTGTGGCGTACGGAGCCTGCCGCTGGGGCGTGTCGACGAGCCGTCCATCGGGCCCGAGGGTCAATCGCCTGATAGTCATGGCTTGGCTGGTCCCGCAAGGGCCAACGACGGTTTGGTCGGCGAGGTCGACGCGCTCTTGGGCCACGAGTGCGCCTGCGCTCCTGACCGTGAGGCTGTAGGTGCCCTCATGGTCTTGGGGCGGAGCCTGGACAGTGGTGAGTTCCCGGCTAGGCGAGAGTGGTTCGCAATTCGCCGCCAGGCAGAGTTCGAGGATGGCGCCCGGGTGGACCCGCAGCCAGGGCCCTGCGTCAACCTCGACTTCCGGCGCACCCGCGGCTGGCCCCGCACAGGCACGCGGGACAGCTGGCGTGCAGGCAGAGGCCGCCACCAGCGCACAGGCTGCAGCCGCGATCCGAAAGACCCTCACGATGCGCATACCCGCATGCTACGCCGCTCGATGCCGGACGCAGTGAGGGAGCGGCCAACCGGACCGCCGCGAGTCATTGGCTGGACCGTGGCACTGAGCGGTTGGTTGCACCGTGCGGCAAGATGGCAGGATGCCCTTTGCAAATCTGCTAACCAGCCTCAGTGACCTTCCTGAATCGGAATCGCGGAACGTCCGCTTCGAACGCGCCCGGCGCACCGCGATGGCACTGCCTAGTACACGGACCGCTTAGCAGTGCACGACAAGCTCGGTGTTGAGGCGGCCATCCATGATGTTTCGATTGCTCACATGGCAGAGGAGGGACTCCTGGGCTGGTTCCGCTCGGAATGGCTCGTGGATCCGCGCCCGTTGGCAGCCGATGTGTGGGTGTTCTCGCCGGACTTCCAACGGATACTGGTTGTTCAGCATCGTTGGCGGGGCCTCGTGCCTCCCGGCGGCCGAGTGGAAGCGGGTGAGACACCGCGCGAGGCCGCAATTCGCGAGCTTGCTGAAGAGACAGGAATTGAACTTCCTATTGCCGACCGCCCGGCTTTCGCGGCTGCCCGCTCATACCGCTCAGATTGGTCAGCGACGCTGAACTTGTCCTACTGGACGGCCGCCGATCCAGCGACGGAACTCCTGCCGGAGGATGGCCAGCCTGCACGGTGGGTCGACGTTTGCTCGGACTGGCGAACGTTCCACAAACCGGATGCGGCCGTGATTGCCCGGTTCGCAGAACAGCAGAGCACGTTTGACGGCCACGACTGGTCTAATGTTGACCGATGATTGAACCGCGTCAACTCAGTGGGAGCGTCAGCATGCGAGTGCTGCGCGTCAGTGATGCGGCGGCGCTCGCCGCCGCATATGAGCGTAACCGCGCGTACCTTGCGCCCTGGGAGCCGATACGGCCCGAGGAGTACTTCACCGAAGACTGGCAGTCCGCCGACATCGCCAAGCGACTCGTTGCGCATGAAGCCGGGGAAGGGCATCCGCTCGGACTGTTCGACGGCGATAGACTCGTCGGCCGATTCAACGTCGCAGGAGTGGTCCGCGGTCCCTTCCAGAGCGCGGGACTCGGCTACTGGGTGGACGGCGACTATGCGGGCCGCGGCCTGGCGTCTGCCGCGGTCCACGCAATAGTCGACATGGCCCGCGACGAACTTGGGCTGCACCGCATCGAGGCAAGCACCCTGCTCCACAATGTTGCCTCGCAGCGGGTGCTGCTCAAGGCCGGGTTCCAGCAGATTGGCATGGCACCGCAATACCTGCAGATCGCCGGAAAATGGCAAGACCACAACCTCTACCAAGTGGTCCTTCACGACTGACAGCTCAGTCAGCCAGCAACCATGAATACGTCCACCGGATCCTCGGTTTCCAGGACAAAGCCGTGTCTCTCGTAGAGGCGTCGGGCCGGGCTGCCCTGGAGCACGTTGAGCCGGAACGGTCGGTGGTCCTTGGACTCGCCCATGATGCGACGCAGCACACCGGCTCCAAGTCCTTGCCCCTGGAACTCCGGAGCGAGGTAAAAGTGTTCGATCCACAGAGCATCGGGTTCCGGTCGCACCGCGACGACACCGGCAGCCTGCCCTTCGACGGCAATGACGAAGGTGTGGTCCGGCTGGAACGCATTCAGAAAGCGCTCCCTGACACGGACCGGGTCCCAGCGGCCAAGCCGCTCCAGATCGGGTCGCATGACGACAGCACGCAATTCCGCGATCCAGCCGGCGTCGGAGGGCAAGGCGGGGCGGAGCGAGAAGTCAGCAGGCACCCGACCATTCAACCTCATCGAGTGCTCCATAACTGCCGTTTTGAACGTCGAAAACGACCGTTGTGGAGCAATCGATGCCCTAAGAACTGAGCACCCGCACCGGGTTGCCCCGAACCCACGCGCGGACGTCCTCGAAGGCCTCGCCGTAGAAGCGCGCGTAGCTTTGCGACGTGACGTAACCCAAGTGCGGCGTCAGGACTGTTCGCGGCGCCGTGAGCAGGGGGTGGTCCGCCGGCAAGGGCTCGACGTCGAACACGTCCAGGGCCGCGCCGCCGAGCCAGCCCTCGTTGAGGCCACGGAGGAGTGCCGCTTCGTCCACGATCGGCCCGCGGGCTGTGTTCACCAGGACGCCGTCCGGGCCGAGGAGCCGCAGTTCGCCTTCCCCGACGAGCCCCCGGGACCGTTCCGACAACCGCACGTGGACGCTTACGACGTCGGCCTCCCGAAAGAGTGCTTCCTTGCTTACCTTCCGCGCGCCCGCCGCAGCCGCGGTTTCCTCTGTGAGGTTCGGGCTCCATGCAATCACCTCCATGCCAAAGGCCTTGGCGTAGCCGGCGATCTTGCTCCCGATCTTGCCCAGCCCCAGCACACCAAGAGTCTTTCCTGACAGTTCGAAACCAATGGTCGATTGCCAGTTTCCAGAGCGCAGCCCACGGTCCTCGAACGGCGCCTTGCGTGCGAAAGCCAGGAGCAAGGCCCACGTCAGTTCGGGCGCCGCGGTTGGTGAGCCGCCTGTCCCGCAGACGGTGATGCCCTGCTCCCCGGCCGCGCGCACGTCGATGGCTGCGTTGGCCATTCCCGTGGTGACCAGGAGTTTCAGCTTCGGCAGTTGCTGGAGAAGCCCGGCGTCGAAAGGGGTCCGTTCCCGCATGGCCATGACGATGTCGAAGTCGCGGAGGGCCTCCACTGCGTCCGCCAGAGGCTCCGCGAAGACGGTGACATCGACGCCGTCGTCGGCGAGCTCGGCCCACGGCGCGAAGTCGTAGGCGACCGCTTGGTAGTCGTCGAGGATGGCAAGGCGCTGGCGCATGGAATTCCCTTTCGCTTGTCCGGATCGCGGTTCCGGATACGTGGAAAGTTACACCTCCAGAGCGGGCCCTAGCTCTTCGGAAGGCCTGGCGGGTTCAGTTCAGACTTCTGGATGCCTTCCGCGGCGAGTCCCCAGCGGTCCAGGATCTTGCCGTAGGTTCCGTCCTTGATGAGCGCGTTCAGGCCGGCCTGTGCAGCCGCAGCGAAGCCGTTGCCCTTCTTGGTGGTCACCGCGATGCTCGCCTTGAGCGGCCACCCGCCGTCCACCAATCCCACGTTCTTGGTCTTGCCATCGGTCTGCGACTTGTAGGACGCGGTCGCATTCGGTCCGAACGTGAGGTCCGCGCGGCCCGACTGAAGCGCGAGCGTGGAGGCCGAGTCGTCGTCGTAATACTGGAACTCAACCGGCTTCAAACCGTTCTTCTTGTTCTCGGCGTCCCAGCGCAACAGGATTGCTTCCTGGTTGGTGCCCGAGCCCACAATGATCCGCTTGCCCGCCACGTCCGGAGCCGAGTCCACCTTGGTGATGGGGCTGTCGCTCTTCGCGTAGAAGCCCAGTTTGTCCTCGCGGTAGCTGGCGAAATCGAACTTGAGCTTGCGCTCTTCCGTCACGGTGACGTTCGAGATGACCGCCTCGTACTTGCCCGATTCGACGCCCAACGGCCAATCCGCCCACGCCGTCGGGACAATGTCCGCTTTGAGTCCCAGAGATTCTGCCAGCGCGACGGCGATGTCCACCTCGTTGCCCACCGGCGTCTTGTTGTCCGTGGCATAGACGGCCAACGGCGCGGCGAAGGGACTCACCGCGACGGTCAGCTTCCCGTCTGCCTTGACGGACTCCGGCACCAGGGCGGCGGCTTCCGGCGAGACCTGCACAGGGAAGCGGTTCTGCTCCGCCGACAGGTTGAAGGTCTTCGCGGCCGAAGAACCAGCCGACGACGACGGCGCTGGCGCGGCCGAGGCGCCCGGGTCCGAGCACGCGGCGAGGCCGAGAGCCGTGGTTACGGCGAGTGCCAGTGCGGTGCCTGTTTTGAAGCGTGAAATAGCCATGGAGTCCCCTTCGGAAGTGATGGATGGTGTGTGTTGCTGCAACTATCCGGCAGGGCCAAGACCCGGTCAAGGCGCTGTGAAACGCTGAGATACAGGGGTTAACCGGGCTTCATTCGAGGTCCCGAAGGGTCACAAAACAACCGCGGTGTAGGCTTCCCACACAACTGCCGACACGTGAGGAGATTTTTCGTGAGCAACGAGCAAACCCCGGTCAATCAGGCGCTGGATTCCTACGCAGCTGCGGTCCATGCGAAAGACGTCGACGCGTTCGCGGCGCTCTACGACGACAACGTCCACATCTACGACTCCTGGGGACAATGGCAATACACGGGAATCGAGGCTTGGCGGTCGATGGCGGGAGAGTGGTTCTCCTCGCTCGGCGACGAGAGCGTGCGCGTCGAATTCAACGATGTGCAGTCTGTGGCCGGAGAGGACGTGGCATTCGGGCATGCGGCCGTCACGTTCGCCGGGATCTCGGCGGAAGGCGAACGGCTCCGGGCGATGACCAACCGCTTCACCCTTTGCCTGGAGAAGAAGGACGACGCCTGGAAGATCTCCCACGAGCACTCTTCCCTGCCCATCGACATGGAGACCGGCAAAGGCATCTTCACGAGCTGAGACGGAACCCACGCAAGCGGGAGAAATAACCCGGGCGCCGCCGTCGTTGTCGCAAGAGTGGCCGGGAAACCGGCCCCTCGAACGAAACCACCTTCGAAAGGCCGGCACAACTTGACTGTTCCCCTCTCCATCCTCGACCTGGCAATCATCGGCAAAGGCCAGACGGCGGCGGAGAGCTTCGCCGGAAGTGTCGCGATGGCGCAACTGGCCGAACGGCTCGGCTACCGACGGATCTGGTACGCGGAGCACCACAACATGGGCTCGATCGCGTCCTCGGCCACGAGCGTGCTGATTGCCCACATCGCGGCCAATACGAGCACCATCCGGCTCGGTGCCGGCGGTGTCATGCTGCCCAACCACTCGCCGCTCACCATCGCGGAGCAGTTCGGCACCCTGGAGACGCTGCACCCGGGCCGGATCGACCTCGGCCTCGGAAGGGCGCCCGGCAGCGACCAGAACACGATGCGGGCACTCCGCCGCGATCCCATGGCCGCGGACACCTTCCCGCAGGACGTCCTGGAACTGCAGGGCTACCTCACGGGACCGACGCGGATCCAAGGCGTCGAAGCGACGCCGGGCAAGGGCACCAACGTGCCCCTGTACATCCTCGGGTCCTCCCTGTTCGGGGCGCATTTGGCGGCGCAGCTCGGCCTGCCCTACGCCTTCGCTTCGCACTTCGCGCCCAACGCGCTGCAGGACGCCGTCGCCGTCTACCGCCGCGAGTTCAAGCCGTCGGAGCAGCTGCAGGAGCCTTACGTGATCGCGGGCGTCAACGTCGTGGCCGCGGATTCGGCGGCCGAAGCCCAACGGCTCTTCCTCGAAATCAAGCGGGACCGCGTCTCGCGCTTCCTGGGCGGCGGACGCGAATTCACCGACGCCGAAGCGGACCTCATCCTCGACTCGCCCCAAGGCCAGCACATCGCGCAAATGGTGAAGTACTCGGCGGTGGGCACGCCTGAGGTGGTGCGCGACTACCTGGACGAGTTCACCCGCCACGCCGATGCCGACGAACTGATCGTTGCCCACCAAAGCACGGGCACGGAGCAGCGCCTGCGTTCCGTCGAGCTGGTAGCGGAAGCCGTCGGGCTGACGCGGGTGTAGCAAGCTGGGAAACCTAACGGCCGGTGCGGCAGTCATCCGGAAGCGTGCGTCTAAGCGAGGTACGAGCGAGCACGCGGAGGATGGGTGCTGCGCCGCCCAAACGTAACCAAACAAACTCGTTACACCCCGGCAATACGCGGGTCACGGAGGCGAAACCAGCCGGGCGGAAACTGGACGAATCCACCCCGGAAGGATCGTCCCCATGGCAACTCCGCTCAATTTGTCCGTGGCCGATGCGGCGCTGCTGACAAAGTCGCTTCCGTTGGGCCTCCTGCGGACCGCAGTCCAATCCGAGGCGGCCCACGATGGAATCACTCCGGAGTTGCTCGCGGAACTGAGGATGCTGGCCCGCACTCCGGGGCTCCTGGTGGCCTGCAACTATGGTGGAACCCTTTGCACCGCGGAAGGCGTATCCACCGAGACGCTCCCCTTGGGGAGTGCCGCCGTCGCGCTCCGGGCGTTGGCAGCGCTGCCAAACACGCACGCGGCCGTCATCTCCGGCAGGTCTCTGCGGGACCTTGCCGCGGTGTCGCGGCTGCCCGCGGAAGTCCACCTGGTGGGTTCGCACGGCGCCGAGTTCGACATGAGCTACGCGTACAGCATCTCGATGGCCACGGAGGCCGTCCTTCAGCAGGCGGCCACCGCCCTCAACGAATCCATCGGCTTCGAAAAGGGCATCAGCATTGAGCGCAAGCCCGTGGCCGTAGCCATCCACACCAGGCCGGCCACTCCAGCCGTCGTGGCCCGGGTGACGCGCGAGGCGCACTCGATCGCCCGCGAATTGGGCTTGTTTTTCATTGTGGACGGATCCGTCCTGGACCTGTCCATCGTGGAGCCCTCAAAAGACGCCGCGCTGGAGCATCTGCGTGCACAGTTGGGGGCCAGCGCGGCCCTGTTTGCCGGCGATGCGGAGAGCGACGAGCTCGCGATCGCCACCTTGCGGGGCCCTGACCTTGGCCTGCACGTTGGCGATGGAGAAACCAAGGCGCGCCACCGCTTGCCGGAACCGGAGTCATTCGCGAAGGTGCTCGCCATCCTCTTCGAGCTGCGGCGCGCGTGGCTGTTCGGCGAGGACGCGGTAGGGCTGGAGCGGCATTCGATGATCGGCAACGGGACCTCGACGGCGCTGCTCACCCCGGAGGCCAAGATCTGCTGGATGAGCCATCCCCTCCCGGATTCCGGCTCCTTGTTCGCGCACATCCTTGGTGGAGACCCGGCCGGCCATTTCAGCGTGGAACCGGTCAAGGCATCGAAGGTGCTGGGGCAGCGCTATGTGGACAACACCATGATCGTGGAGACGCGCTGGGCCGACGTCACGGTCACCGATTACCTCGAGCCCGCCCCGGACGGCATCACGAGCCTGGTCCGCGTCCTGTCCGGAACCGGCAGCGCGCGGATAGTCTTCGCACCGCGGCCGGACTACGCCAACGCTCCGTTCAACATGGAAATCCGTGGCGAAGAACTGCACGTCGTGGGCACTTCGGATCCCATCATCCTCTTCGCTCCGGGCGTGTCCTTCACGGTCACGAGCGACGGCAAGCACGGCACCGCCACCGCGGAAGTCAGCCTCGCCTACGGTCCTGTCGTGATGAACCTGAGGTGCGGAGACACTGAGCCGACGACGCCGGACCCCGCCGGAGAGCTCGTCCGGCGGGCCGCCGTCGCGCACCAGTCCCGGCAGTGGGTCCGCGGGCTGGAACTGCCCGACATGAAACCGTCGTTGGTGCGGCGCTCGGCCTTGGTCCTGAAAGCACTGGTGCACGAGCCGACCGGGGCCGTCCTCGCGGCGCCGACCACGTCGCTGCCGGAAGGGATCGGCGGCACCCGCAACTGGGACTACCGCTACTGCTGGCTGCGCGACGGCTCCATGACGGTCAATGCCCTCGTGGACCTGGGTTCCACCGAGGAGGCAGACGGATTCCTCCGCTGGCTGGGCCGCATCCTGGAGAACGCGCCCGGGCCTGAATGGCTGCACCCCCTCTACTCCGTGACCGGCTCCCCGCTGACCACGGAGGCCATCATCGAGAGCCTGCCGGGTTACGCCGGATCGCGGCCCGTGCGGATCGGGAACGCGGCGGACCACCAAGTGCAGCTGGACGTCTTCGGGCCGATCGCCGGGCTCATCCAGACCCTCGGCAAGCGCCGCGGGACGCTGCCGGACGAGCACTGGAAACTCATGGAACAGATGGCGTCGGCCGTGCTGGCCCGTTGGCACGAGCCCGACCACGGCATCTGGGAAGCCCGGCGGGCGCCGCGGCACCACATCTACACCAAGGTGATGTGCTGGGTGACGCTGGACCGGGCCATGCAGACTGCGGTCCAATTCCGGCGCCCCATCGGGGCCGAGTGGGAGGAAACGGCCAACGTCATCCGTGCGGAAGTGCTCCGCGAAGGCTGGGATGAATCCGCGAGCTCCTACACCGTGGCCTACGACAGCCCGGACCTGGACGCCGCCGTGTTGCACATCGGACTCTCGGGCCTGCTGGATGTCCGCGACCAGCGCTTCCTGGACACCGTCACCGCCGTCGAGCGCGAACTGCGGGTGGGTCCCACCGTGTTCCGGTACAGGTACGACGACGGCCTGCCGGGTTTGGAGGGCGGGTTCCACATCTGCACCACCTGGCTGATCGAGGCGTACCTCGCCGTGGGGCGGCTGGACGACGCGCTCGAGCTGTTCAACCAGCTCGTGGCGCTCTTCGGTCCGACCGGGCTGCTTCCCGAGGAGTTCGACCCGGGCACCGAGACCCACTTGGGAAACCACCCGCAAGCGTATTCGCACTTGGGCTTCATCCGCTGCGCGCAGCTCCTGGACAGGTACCTCGAGTCGGTGGACGAAGAGTAGGCGCTAGGACACCAGCCAGCCGCGCCGCCCCAACTGACTCGCACTTAATGTCGTTTTCAGCGCTCAAAACGACACCTACTGCGAGTCAGTTGGGCTAGGTGAGCAAGAGGGCCACGGCGAGCATCGCCGGGACGGCCACCACGGTGGTGATCAGGACCGTATCCTTCGCCACGGTGATTCCCGTGTTGTAGCGGCTCGCCGCCACGAACACGTTCTGCGCAGTGGGCAGCGCGGCCGTGACCACCACCGCGAACAAGGCGTGCGCCTCAAGGCCGAGCGCGAAGCGGGCGAACAGGTACGCCATCGTGGGGTGGACGAAGAGCTTGAAGCCACTGGCCAGCAGCGCATCCGTCCGGCGCCCCGTGTCCTTTTGCAGGGGCCGGGAGCCGTTCAGGCTCATCCCGAATGCCATGAGCATCGCTGGGATGGCGGCTCCGCCGATCAAATGGATCGGGTCCATGATGAGCGAGGGCACTTGCCAGCCCGTTCCGGCCACCACCAAACCGAGGGCCGATCCCACGATCATCGGGTTCCGCACGATCATCAAGACGAACCGCAGGGGAGTGGTGCGGTGGGCGCTGGTGCTGGCGTCGAGCGCCATCAGGTACATGGGCGTGAAGAACGCGAGCTGGAAGATCAGCAGCGGTGCCACATAGCTCGCGTCGCCCAGGACGAACACCGCGATGGGGATGCCGAGGTTCGCCGAGTTGGCCAGGGAAGCGCTCATGGAGGACATGAGCGCTTCGGGGAGGGAGCGTTTGAGCCAGAACTTCACGATGACGAAGAACAAGCTGCCGGTAACGACCGCGCCCACCGCGGTGACCAGGAGCGGAGCCGCAAAGATGTCGCGAAGATGGGCCTTGCCGAGGGTTTCAAAAAGCAGCGCAGGACTCGCGACGAAGAAAGTCAGGGCGCTGAGGACTGAACGGGCGTTGTCGCCCAGGATCCCGCGCTTGCCGACGAACATGCCCACCAGAATGATGGCCCACACCACGAAGAACCCGGAAAGGACGCCCAGCACTACGGCATCCGGAGGGGGACGGGCGCGGGGCAGCGTGGGTTCACAGTCCCAGCCTAAATCAGCTTTATTCGCCTTGAAGGCACGACGGCGGCATGTCCCGCCATGTGGACCGCGAAGAAGGGGTGTCCCCGGGGCAGGTGAGTTAGTTCAGGTCCGCGTTGTTGAGGGCGTGCGGGGGGCGCATGACGCCTGGAGTGACGCCTTCGGCGGGATCGCTGCCGAGCTGGACGATCTTGTTGGCCCTGTCCACGTGGACAACCTTGGGCTGGTAGGCCTTTGCCTCTTCGGTGGTCATCTCCGCATAGGTGATGAGGATGACGACGTCGCCCACGTGCACCAGGTGCGCTGCGGCACCGTTGATGCCAATGACGCCGGAACCGCGTTCGCCGGCAATGGTGTAAGTCTCGAGGCGCGCGCCATTGGTCACGTCCACAATGGAGACGAGTTCGCCGGGGAGAATATCCGCAGCATCCAGCAGATCCAGGTCGACCGTCACTGAACCTACATAGTGCAGGTCGGCATGGGTCACCGTGGCACGGTGGATCTTGGACTTAAACATTGTGCGGTTCATAACGTGACAAGTTTAGCGCGTGGCCGCCCGATCGCCGGGTGATGCCTGCCACAGGCTAGGCCTTGGCGGCGGCCTTTCTTGACTGCCGCCTCTTCAGTGAGCCGTAGCCGGCGAGCAGCTTCGGGACAACCAGGTAGACGGCCGTAGGAACTACGACGAGCGTCAGCACGAGGGCGCGCAGCGCGGGGTGCCATGACTCCGTGAGCGGAGCGAGGATCGTCATGCCGATCGCCACGAGGGGGAAAATGGCCAACCACGTGATCACTGCACGCATGTGCACGGAAGGTGTGTGCGTGGAATGCAGGTGCACAGCGTGCGCGTGTGCGGCAGGCTCGGCAACCGCCGCAACCGCGGCGCTGTCCGCGTGTGCGGCAACGGGGATCTGGGTGCTCATGGGATTCTCCAACTAATTGGTTGCTTTCGGCGTGAGTTCAGACTAGACCCCACCATCAAAAACTGCAACTACTTAGTTGGAATCTGTTAAGGTGGACGCATGGCATGGGATACCGAGCGGACCAAACGACTCCTCCTTGAGGCGGCAACCGCCGAGTTTTGCCAATTCGGACTCGCTGGCGCCAGGGTGGACCGCATCGCCGCCGCGGCCGGAGTCAACAAGGAACGCATCTATCAGTACTTCGGCAAGAAGGATCTTCTCTTCGACGCCGTGATCGCGTCCCAGCTCAGCAAGGTGGTGGGCGAAGTCCGCATCGAGGGCGCTGGCCCCGAAGCCTTGGCCGATTACGCCGGACGCCTGTTCGACCATCACCACCAGGACGCCACCCTTCCGAGGCTGCTGTTTTGGGAAGGCTTGGAACGGGGCGAATATGTGGTGAACCGCCCGGACCGGGCCGCGAACTGCAGGAACAAGGTTGACAGCGTCATCCGGGCCATGCCCGGGACGTCCAGGGAAGATGCGGCCGATCTGATGCTCACCATCATTGCGTTGTGTGACGCCTGGCCGGTACTGCCCGAGCTGGATGGCCTCATGGCCGGCAGCAAAGGGGCAATCAGGGTGGAGCGGCGGCGGAAGGCGATTGTCCGGACCGTCCTCCTCGCTGCGCAAGCCCTGGCTACGCCTGCTTGTTGAGCGTTCTGCCGATGATCGCCTGCGTCAGCGCGTCCACTACCTCGGCGTTCGCCAGAGGGTTGCGGATCAAGGTGAAGTCCACGTCACCCACCGGCGGGAGGTCGAAGCGCTTGGTGATCACCGTGAGGTCCTCGGGAACCAGCGACGACGGCATTACTGCGACGCCGATGCCCGCCCGCACCGCTGCCAGGACGCCGGCGATCTGCCTCGTGGAGCAGGTGACCCGCCACGTGCGGCCCATGGCCTCCAGTGCGTCGATAGCCAGTTTCCGGCTGACGCTCGGCGCCGGATAGCAAATCAGCGGCACGGGACTGGCCGGGTCCAGCGCCGTCTGTTCGACGCCCACCCAGGCGAACTTGTCGTGCCGGACCACGGTGCCGTCTTTCGCCTCGCCCACCCACTTCACGAACACGAGATCCAACTGGCCCGCATTGACGCGTTTGTAGAGCTGGTCGCTCTGGCTGACGGTGAGTTCCAGGTTGATCTGGGGATACAGCTGCCGGAACTCGCGCAGGATCCGCGGCAAGCCCGTGATGGCGAGATCGTCGGCGGTGCCGAACCGCAGCCGGCCACGCATCGCGGAGCCGGAAAAGTACCTGGCTGCGGAATCGTGCGCGGAGAGGATGTTGCGGGCAAAGCCTGCCATCGCATCGCCATTGTCCGTGAGCCGGACATCCCGGGTGTCGCGCGCTACGAGCGCCCGTTTGGCCGCCGTCTCCAGCTTTCTCACGTGCTGGCTGACGGTGGGCTGGGCGAGGCCAAGGCGCTCGGCTGCCTTCGTGAAACTCAAAGTCTCGGCCACGGCCAGGAAGGACCGCAGCTGCACGGGTTCGAACACGGAGCTCCTTGAATAGGTACGTCCACCACTACTCACGAGAGTGTATTGCATTTCGCAATGCTAGTTATACAGCCAATTCACTTCCATAATCACCGCGGCCAACCCTAGCGTTAAAGGCATCCCAGCGAAACGCCTATCCAAGGACTACTTGTGGCACCCCCACCGCCCGCAGCGGCAAACGTCAGCCAACCCGTCATCGATTCACTCGCCGCAAGCAGCCGGATTCCACACGCTGCCGACCCGGACACGGTCACCCAGCCAATCGCCGTCGTCAGCGAACGGCTCCCCTGGCGGCACACCTTCAATTCCCTCAAAGTACCCAACTTCCGGATCTTCGCCATGGGCCATTTCGTGGCCGTCATCGCACTCTGGATGCAGAGGATTGCGCAGGACTGGTTGGTACTCCAGCTCTCCGGATCCGTCACCGCCGTCGGAATAACCGTGGCATTGCAGTTCACGCCCTCGCTGTTCCTGGGCCCCTGGGGCGGCATGATGGCGGACCGCTTCGCCAAGCGACGCATCCTCATCCTGTGCCAAAGCGTCGCGGCCTCCCTGGCGGCCATCCTTGCCGTCTTGGCCCTGAGCCAGCACATCGAGGTGTGGCACGTTTATGTGATCGCCTTTGTCCTGGGCCTCGTGACGGTCCTCGACCAGCCCGCCCGGCAGGTCTTCGTCAACGAGCTCGTGGGACCGAAATACCTGCGCAACGCGATCAGCGTCAACTCCACCACGTTCCAGCTGGGCGGACTGATCGGTCCCGCCCTGGCCGGCGTGCTGCTGACCGCAGTGGGCGCGGGGTGGGCCTTTGCCGCGAACGCGGTTGCCTGCTGCTCCACCGTCACCATGCTCCTGATGCTGCGCAAGAACGAACTTTATGTCAGCACGCCTGTGCCAAAACGCAAGGGAATGCTGCAGGAAGGCCTGCGATACGCCCTCAGCAAGCCCACCATCTACTGGCCGTGGCTCATGGCCGGCTTTGTAGCGGTCTTCGCGATGAGCCTGCCGGTGCTTCTCGCCGCTTTTGCGGACAACGTCTACCACGCTGGCGCGGGCGGTTACGGCTTGCTCAACGCCATGGTTGCCCTTGGCGCGCTCGCCGGGGCGATCACTTCGGCCCGCCGCCGGCAATTGCGCCTGCGCTCAGTGGTGCTGTGCTCCGGGATGTACGGATTGATGCTGTGCCTGGCCGCGTTGGCCCCGTCCATGGTGTGGCTCGCCGCTGCCATGGTCCTTTCCGGATTCTGGTGCCTCATGTTCCTGACGGCCGCCAACCAGTTGGTCCAGGTCAGCGCCAACATGAGCATCCGCGGCCGCGTCATGAGCCTCTACATCATGGTGCTCATCGGTGGCCAAGCCATCGGCGGACCCATGATGGGCTGGCTTGCCGAGCACCTGAACCCACACGCAGCGCTCTTGGTGTCAGGCGGGGTGCCGGCGCTCGCAGCGGCGACAGTCGCCGTCGTGCTCGCCCGGAAGTCCGAGTTGCGGGTCAAAGTGGATGTCCGGGACCGACGCCGGATGGTGCGGATCGTCCCGCAGTCGGCGTAGCGCCGAACACTGCTGAGCCGGGCGCCTGCCAGGCGTCCGGCTCAGCAGTGTTCAGAGGCTACGCGTCCACTACGCCGCGAGGTGCGGATAGTCCGCTGCGCGCCCCTGGAACTGCAGGACGTCCGGGTTGCGGATGATGCCGTCCCGGATCTCGATGGCGCGGGAGATCGTCTCATTGGCGGCCCAGGCGTCGGGGCCCGAAATGACCGTTTCGAGGAACGGCAGGAGCGCCTCGCTGATCTCCCAACTGGACGAATTCCACAAGTAGGACGGGCTGTGGTCCACCGCGTAGTAATTGATGTGGTCGCCCACCGTGAACATGGGCTCGGCGAACGTCGTGGTCCGCGCCCAACTGAAGCCCATGCCCTCGTCGCAGGAGACGTCGACAATCAAGCTGCCCGGCTGGAACGCGTCCAGGTCCTCGGTCCGCAGGTAGGTCAGCGGCGCGTTCGGGTCCTGCAGCGTGCAGTTGACCACGATGTCGCTCGCGGCGAGGAATGGCGCCAGCGGCAGGCGGCCACGATCGGTGATGACCTCGCTCAGGAAAGGGGCGTTCTGGTCGTGGTCGAACTGCACTATGCGCACCGAGTGGATGGGGGAACCGACCGCAGCAACGCCGCGGTTGGTCAGCACCTGGACGTCGTGGATGCCGTGCGCATTCAGGGCGGTGACCGCGCCACGCGCTGTGGCGCCGAAACCAATCACGACGGCGCTCAGCCGCCTCCCGTAGTCACCCGTCGAACCCGTCAGGGCAAGCGCGTGGATGACGGAACAGTAGCCCGCAAGTTCGTTGTTCTTGTGGAAAACGTGGAGCCCGAAGCCGCCGTCGCTCGCCCAGTGGTTCATTGCCTCGAAGGCGATCAGGGTCAGCTTTTTGTCGATGGCGAGCTGGGTGATGGCCCGGTCCTGCACGCAGTGCGGCCAACCCCAGAGGACCTGGCCGTCGCGGAGATCGGCAAGATCTTCCGGCTGCGGCTTGGGCAGGAGAATGACATCCGAATCGGAGATCAGTTGTTCACGGCTTGCCATGCCACCGACCAGGGGCTCAAGTTGGCTGTCCGAAAAGCCGAAGCTCTCGCCGTAGCCGCGCTCGAGCCGGATGTATTGCCGTAGTTCCGGAGCAATACGCTCCAGGTGAAGGGGATGGACGGGCAACCGGCGCTCGTCCGGCTTCCGCGACGACGACAAGATGCCGAGGGTCATGGCGCCTGTATGGCCGCTCACTTTTTGTTGCCGGTTGCCGGCTTGGCCACGATGGTGGCGGAGGACTCAGAAGCCCTCTTATCCGCGCGCTTTTCTTTGATGGATTTGCCGGATTTTTTCGATGCAGCTTGGCGAGGTGATTTGTCAGCCATGATCGCTCCCTTAGAGCAGAGCCGAAATGGCTCCTAGCTCCTGACGATACACCCAGGGAGTTGGGCACCTTGTATCCGGGCAGAGATGGAGCGGGCGACGGGAATCGAACCCGCGTATCGAGCTTGGGAAGCTAGCGCTCTACCATTGAGCTACGCCCGCAATGCTCCGCACATCAGCCGGAGCAGATCCCAGCTTAGCGCAGATGGCGTGGTGATCCAGACACAGACTCACCGGTATCACGGTCCCATCAAATTCCCTGCGGAGCTCGTAAAGATTCGATTACGGCTCGACGCGGGTGTGTTGCGCCGCGCCGCGGCTGACTATTCTGTAGCAGTTAGCTGCTGTGTCATGGGGAACCCGGCTATGTCTATGAGCCGTACGCCGAAAGAGGATTCCGTGGCATTTGCAGAGCATGAAGTACTCATTGGTCGCGACGCCATGACCGTTTACCAATTCCTGGTGGACGGCCTGAACAACCCCCTGTGGCGCAGCGGAATCCGGAGCATCTCCCTTCGCTCGGGGCACGCTGGCGAAAAAGGCGCCGTCTACCAGCAGACCCTGTCAGGCCCGGGAGGGCGGCCGATCGCGGCTGACTTCCAGATCACCGAGGCCAGGCCGGGCGCTGAAGTGCGGTTCGCCGTCGTCGCCGGCCCCGCGCGGCCCACCGGCGGCTATTACCTCAGCACCGAGGGCCCCAATACCCGCCTACGGTTCGCCTTGGAGTACCACCCCAAGGGCTTGCAGAAACTCATGAACACCATGATCCAGAAGACCATGGAAGGCGAAGTGGTCCAGTTGGAGCAGCTCAAATCGGTCATCGAGGAGCAAACCCCGGAGGCATAGCCCCAGTTACTGCGCCAGCTTCAGTCCGCCCAAACCGGTTATCGGAGTGCTCGGCGTCGTGAGGCGTCCGCCGGTCAGGTCCCAGTATTCGATCGTTCCGTTGCTTAGCAGGCCCGCGACTCCCGTGGAGTTGAGGCCAGTGACACCCTTGAGCGAGCGCAATCCGGAGTAGTCGGTCCATGCGGTTCCCACGACCAGCCGGGCCTCTGACTTGGGCGTGGTGAGTCCCGAGCCCCGGTACAGGCGCAGGTTCCCGTTTGGTTCGACCGCCAGCAGGTCCTGGAAGCCGTCGGCGTCGTAATCCACCATGCTGAGCCGGATCGCACTGACGCCCGAGCCCACTTGGGTCCGTCCGACCAACGCGGTGAGTCCCAGGTTCCGGTACAGGTAGAGCGCACCGGTGGAATCGGTGGCGAGGATCTGCGGGAGCCTGTTGTTCCCGCACCAGATGCCCACGGCCATCGTCATCGACTGCCAGCCCGAAGAGCCCAACACCACAGGAGCCTTGAACCCTCCGCTCACCACGCCGGGGTACAGCAGGAGCCTGCCGTCCAGCATTTGGACGATGACGTCGATCACGCCGTCGCGGTCCCAGTCCGTGGTCATCACTTCTTTTGCCCCGGCGAAACCGGAGCCGACCGTCCGGGCAGGACCGAACGTGCCGTTGCCGAGTGCCGGGTAGTCCCTCAGGTTGCCGGAAGGGTCGACGGCGACCAGGTCACCTGCGCTGCGGATGGCAGCCGCGCTGAGGTCCAGCGTCGGCGGCTGCTGCTTCGCGATGGGGTCGCAGACGCTCGGTGGCGGAAGCTGGGGAGGGGCTGTGCCCGCGCCCGGGCTGTTGACGGTTCCGGCGGGGAGGGTCGTATAGCCGAAGAGGTTGACCACGCCCCACATCGTGTAGCTATTGGGGGTGGTCTGGTAGTTGCCGTCCGTGAACGTGATTCCGACGCCGATCACGTTGAATCGGGGGTCGCGCAGCAGGGCATCGTGGGCGGGGGAACTCTTCCACCATTCGACAAGCTGGGCTGCATCCCGGTCCCAGCGGACAGCGATGATCTCGCCCGCCCCGTTGTTCGGGTTCAAGGCCCTGGGATCGGTCCAGAAGTTGGGGCGGTGCTCGATCACTTGGCGGCTGGCGATGTTGTTGGACCAGTCCTGCGACAGCGTGGACACCGTGGGGTTGTACTTCACCGGGTTCAGGCCAAGCGACGTCCGGTAGGCATTGATGGCGTTGAAGACGGCCAGCACTTGGGCCGAATTGTCGTCGTTGACCAACGCGTGCGGCGAAACCAGAGGGACGGCCGCGGGGGAGGACTTCGCCTGGGTTTGCGTCGGATCCGGGACCTTCCCTGCCGGGCTTTCGGGGAGTGGGTCGGGGCCGGATGCCGGCGGGATGGAGGGGACCGGGGGCGGGCCGTCCACCGCCTGGGGCGACGTGCCGCTGCCCGGGGCGACGGCGGGATTTGCCTGCGCGGGGGAGGTCGCCGCCGGGACGGTCGAAGGGGTGCTTGCACCAGCCGCGGCTGGAGCCGGGGAAGCTGCGGCTACCGGGGCCGGGGTGGTGGGCGCGCTAGCCGTTGGTGACCCCGGCGCAGGTGCGGCCTGCGGAAGGCCGGATCCCGACGGCGGTGCGGACGCCGTCGTCGTACGCTCAGTACCGGCGGGGGCGCTTGAGCTGGAAGGCGCGGTTGCGGCGGACGTTCCGGCGAGCTGCGCCGGAAGGGCCAGCGGACCGGAGGCAGGGGCCATCATCGTGACAAGGCAGGCCACCAGCACGGCAACGGGCACCGCAATTCGTCTCAATGTTTCCCCAGATTCGCGTCGTGCCACCGTCCCCAAAAGCAACAGCGGTAACGGTAGTCTATGTGGTGCACTATAGTCCCATGCGCCACTCCGGCACCACGGGGTACGCGGCGCATACGGTACTTTTGATCCTGTGCTGATCTCTGACCGCGACATACGTGCCGAAATCGACTCCCGACGTATCGTCCTGGAGCCCTACGACCCCGCAATGGTTCAGCCGTCATCGGTGGACGTCAGGATTGACCGCTTCTTCCGGCTGTTCGACAACCACAAATACGCGCACATCGACCCCTCCGAGGAACAGCCTGAGCTGACCCGCCTGGTGGAGGTCGAAGGCGACGAGCCCTTCATCCTGCACCCGGGTGAGTTTGTGCTCGGTTCCACTTACGAGACCGTGAGCCTGCCCGACGACGTTGCCGCACGCCTTGAAGGAAAGTCTTCGCTGGGGCGCCTCGGTCTGCTGACGCACTCCACGGCCGGCTTCATCGATCCCGGGTTCTCGGGCCATGTGACGTTGGAACTGTCGAATGTGGCTACGCTGCCCATCAAGCTGTGGCCCGGCATGAAGATCGGCCAGTTGTGCTTCTTCCGGCTCTCGTCGGCCGCCGAGCATCCCTATGGTTCCAGCGGCTACGGCAACCGCTACCAAGGCCAGCGCGGCCCCACCGCGAGCCGCAGCCACCTGAACTTCCACCGGACGTCCGTGTAGCTCCTGTCGAGGGTTGAGATCCCCCACGACGCTCGCTCAGATATGTGGGCAATCGTGGAGATGCTCGCTCAGATCATGTGAGCGAGCGTCCGAAGGAAACGCCTCAAAGGTGAGCGAGCGTCCGAGGAAGGCCGAGATCTCACGCCTCGAGGGACGCGATAGGCTCCGACGCCTTCGATTTGCGGGGAGACTTGCGGAACACCTTGACCATAGGCTCCACGAAGCGGGCTGCGAGCGGTCCGAAGATGGCCATGAGCAGCACATACGCGGTGGCGAGGGCGGCAAGCTCGTGGGGTACGACTCCCGAGGCTACGGCCAGTCCCGCAATGACGATGGAGAACTCGCCGCGGGCAATCAGGGCGGCACCGGCGCGGAAACGCCCGGGAACGGCGATCCCTGCCCGCTTTGCCGCCCAGAATCCGGTCAGCACCTTGGTAAGGGCCGTTGCGAAGGCCAGGAGCAACGCCCAGCCCAGCACAGGCGGGATCTTGGACGGGTCTGTGTTGAGGCCGAAGGCTACGAAGAAGATAGCCGCGAAGAGATCCCGCAAAGGTTCAAGGATGCGCGTCGCGTTGTGGGCAGTCGCCCCGGAAATGGCGATGCCCAGCATGAACGCCCCCACAGCCGCGGAGACCTGGAGGGCGGACGCGATGCCGGCCACCAGAAGGGCGGCACCGAGGAGATTGAGTAGGAAGACCTCGGAGTTTTCGCTGTGCACGGCCTGGGATACCCGATGGCCGTGTTTGAGGGCCACCACCAGGACGAGGGTGACGACGGCCAACGCAATGCCCACCGTCTGGAGCCCGCCCAGGAAGCCCACGCCCGCGAGGATCGCCGTCAGGATCGGAAGGTAGATGGCCATGGTCAGGTCTTCGAACACCAGGATGGCCAGCACCACGGGCGTTTCCCTGTTGCCGATCCGGCCGAGGTCAGTGATCACCTTCGCCGCGATCCCGGAGGAAGAAATGTAGGTGACACCGCCCATGACGATCGCGCCCACCAGCCCCCAACCGAGCCACACGGCGAGCCCCGCACCCGGAAGGAAGTTCAACACCAGGTCCAGTACGCCGGCTTGCCAGGAGCGCCGCAGTCCGGTGACGAGTTCCGCGGCCGTATATTCCAAGCCGAGCATCAGCAGCAGCAGGATGACGCCGATTTCGCCGGAAAGATGGGCGAACTCCTGCATGCCGTCGAGCTTTACCAGTCCACCCGCCCCGAACGCCAGTCCCCCCACCAGATAGAGCGGAATGGGGGACATGCCGATCCTGCCGGCCAAGCGCGCCAAGAGGCCGAGACAGAAAACGACTGCGCCCAGCTCAATGAGGGTCAGGGCCAGGGGGTCCATGAACGTCAGCCGTTGCGCAGAATGGCAGCCGCAGAGTCAAGACCTTCCTGCGTACCGACAGCCACCAGCAGATCACCTGTGTGAAGGACGACGTCGGGAGCCGGTGAGGGAACCACTTCGCCTTCGCGCATGATCGCCACGATCGAGACACCACTGCGGGTGCGGATCTGGGCTTTGCCCATGGGCTGGTTGTTGAAAGGGGAGTCCGCGGTGATGGAGAACTGCCGCGTGACAATGCCGGGGATTTCCTTGTGGGCTTCGGCCAAGCGCATGGCGATGTGCTGCCCACCCAGGAGGTTGCCCAGGGCGGCGGCTTCGTCTGCGGTCAACGGGATGGATGCCTGGCAGGTATCGGGATCGTCCCAGGTGGAAACGAAAAGCTCGGTCTCACCTTCGCGCATCTCGACAACACCGATGCGGCGTCCCGAGGCCGTGATGAAATCCTTGCGGACACCGAGGCCTGGAAGTTCTGTCTCATCCACGTTCATAAGTCCACCCTAGCCCTCTTGAAGGGGCGGCGGAATGACGCCGCTCGAGCCGTTCGCACGAAGCGGTCCGCGCCGTTCTACGGGGCAAAAGCCAGGCCGCGCGCGGCGTCGTCGTAGTATTCGCGGTTCACCAATCCGGCGGCGGCTTCTTCGTCCAGGACCACCACGGCGTCGGCATGCCACTGCAGAATCGAACCCGGGCACGACGCCGTCAGAGGGCCCTCGACGGCGGCAGCGATCGCGGCGGCCTTCGCGGCACCGGTGGCGATCAGCACCAGCCGGCGCGCCTCCAGCACGGTCCCCAATCCCTGGGTGATGCAGTGGGTCGGGACGTCGCCGTCGTGACCGAAGAACCGGGCGTTGTCATGCCTCGTGCGGGCCGTCAGCCGCTTCAGCCGGGTCCGGGAAGTCAAGGAGGACCCAGGCTCGTTGAAGCCGACATGGCCGTTGGCGCCGATGCCCAGGATCTGCACGTCGACGCCGCCGGCGGCTGCAATCGCGGAATCGTAGGCAGCAGCTCCCGCTTCGAGCTCGGCGTGCGTGGCGCCGGTGCCGTCAGGGACATTCAGCCCGGCCAGGGGAAGCCCGATCGCCTCGCAGACCTCGCGGGTGAGGACCTGGCGGTAAGACTGGACATGTCCAGTCGGAAGTCCCACATATTCGTCCAGCGCGAATCCCTTGGCGTCCGAGAAATCCACCCGGCCCGCAGCGGCCGCGGCCGCGAGTTCCGCGTACAGCCCCAGCGGAGACGAGCCGGTGGCCAGTCCCAGCACTGGTGCTCTGCCCGCAGGGAGTCCTGCGAGGACGGCGTGGGCGGCGGCCGAAGCGGCCGATTCCGGGGTGGGCGCGACAATGACTTCCATGGCAGCTTTCTGTCGATGGGTTGGGCGGGCTGGAGTCAGGCTTTGGTGCCGTTCAGCAGCGCAGTCAAGGCCTGGGACACCGTGAGCGACGCACCATAGGTGACGATGTCCGCCCCGCCGCGCGGCCAGCCGCACTCGACGGCGATCACCGCGTGCCCTTCCGCCCTCAAGCGGGCGAAGACGGTCCACAGCGGATGCTCGGCATCCAGGCCGCGCCCGACGACGGCGACCCGCGCGCCGTCGGGAACCTCGCCTTCGCGGAATACCGCCGACGTCGTGGCAGCGGGCCCCCACGGCACGCGGCCGACCGCGAAATTGGACCCGGTCTCAACCTGCACGATCGCGACGGGTTCCTCGCGTGCAAGCCATCTTTGGGCGGCTTCGGACACCTCGAAGGCCTCGGCGATGCGCTCGCCGTCGAGCGCGTTCGCATCGCCAGGAACGCCGGAGCGTTGCGGCTTGCCCAGCTGGCCCCTGATGGCGGCCTCCTGGATTTCAGCGGCGCCGGCAGCGGGGAAACGCGCGGACAGGGCTGCCGTGCGGGCAACCGCGTCCGCGAGGCGTTCCATGGGCAAGCGCCCCTCTTCCACGGCATCGGCGATCGCTGTGAGCGTTTGTTCGAAGAGGGCAGGTCCCGTTTCGGAACCAAGGCACAACAGGTCTGCCCCGGCCATGAGCGCGCGGACGGCTGCTTCCGGAATGCCGGTCTGGGCGGACGCGCCGGCCATGTCCAGTGCGTCCGTAATGATGACGCCGTCGAACCCCATGTCTCGGCGCAGCAGGTCCTGCAGGATGCGCGAGGAGAAGGTGGCCGGGTGGTCCGGGTCCAGGGCTTCGACCAGGATGTGGCTCGTCATCACCGTGGCTCCGCGAGCCGCGACGAGCGCCCGGAAGGGGACCAGTTCGCGGGCATCCAGGGTGGCGGCGTCGGCGGTGACACGGGGGAGCGCCAGATGGGAGTCGGTTGTGGTGTCGCCGTGGCCCGGGAAGTGCTTGGCGCAGGATGCCACGCCGGCGTCTTCGAGGCCGCGGATCCAGGCGGCGGTATGCCGGGCCACCAAGTCCGGTTCGGCCCCGAAGCTCCGCACGCCGATCACGGGATTGTCCGGAGCGGAATTGACGTCGGCATTGGGGGCCAGGTTCACGTTGATGCCCAGGCCTGCGAGTTCGTGGCCGATCGCGCTGGCGCTCGCGGCGGTCAATTCGACGTCGTCCAGGCGCCCGAGCACCGCGTTCCCGGGTTGCGTTGAGCCCGTGAGGTAGTGCAGCCTCGTGACGTCGCCGCCTTCTTCATCGACGGCGATGAGCGTGTTCGGCGAATGTGCCCGCAGCCCGGCGCACAGTTCGCGCAACTGGACGGGGGACGCCACATTGGTGCCGTAGAGGCACACGGCCGCTAGCCCGGCGTCGTACGCTTCAAGGATCCAGACGGGGACGGCGATGCCGGTGAATCCGGGCATGAGGGTTCCTGCCGCGAGGCGGCGGAGGTCGTCGCGGGCGGGCCCGGTGGCAAAGGACTGGGTAGCGGGGGACTGAATCGTGTCCATGTCCGGCTCCTTCGAAGGGATGCTTGGCTGGTTAGTCAGGGCTGGAAACGGCGCAGGCGGCACTCAGGCCACGCCAAGCTGGTTCCAGAGGACCATCACGGCGGCGCCGCGCAGGACAATGTCCTGTGCGTCTGCCGCGAGACGGACGGACACCGGTGAGGGGTCCTGGTGCAGGAGCCGCTCAAGCAAGGTCTGCTGGACGGCGTTGAGAAGGGGGCCTTCCAAAAGCTCCCGGGGTCCGCTGAGGACCACTTCGCCCAAATCGAGGGCGCCAACCACGGGCGCGAGGGCGATGGCGAGCCGCTCGCCTGCTTCCCGGAGTACGACGTCGGCCGCGGCCTCCGGTTCGGAGTTCGCCGCAGCTTCGGCGAGGGCCCGTTCGAGGCTGGGGACGGACATCCAGGTTTCGAGGCAACCTGTCTTACCGCATTTGCAGATGGTTCCACCGTCGGTGCCCACCGTGACGTGGCCGATTTCGCCCGCCGCGGAGTGGGCGCCACGGGTACGCCTGCCGCCCACGATGAGGCCCGAACCGACACCGCGCCCGATTTTCACGAGCACCATGTCGTCACTGCCGCCGCCGAAGGTGTAGTCCGCGTGGACGGCAGCGTCGGCGTCGTTGGAAACGAGGGTCGGCAGGCCGGTGCGCTCCTGGAGGAGGTCGCGCAGGGCCATGTTCTTCCATCCGAAGTTGGGGGCCGTGGTGACCACCCCGTCCGCGTTGACGATGCCGGGGGTCCCGACGCCGATCCCGAGCAAGGTGGCGGTGGCCCGTGCTTTTGCCTCGGACGCCAGTGCGAGCACCTGGTTGACCACGTCTTGTCCGGTTTCCTCGGAGAGGGTCCGTTCAACACGCTCGAGGATGTTGCCGTCAAGGTCGAGGACAGCAGCACGTAGCACGGAGTTTTCGGCGAGGTCCATGCCGATGACTTGGAGGCCCTGGCGGTTGATGTCCACCAGGATGGCCGGCTTGCCGGGGCGGACTTCATCGGAGTGCCCCAGTTCCACCACATGGCCGCGTTCCAGGAGATCCGAGACCAGGTCCGATACCGTCACGCGGGTCAGGCCCAGTGTCCGGGACAGATCCGCGCGGCTCATTGCGCCGGCCGAGTGGAGCGTCTGGCGCACCAGGGAGAGGTTGTGGGCGCGCCCATCGGAAGGCAGGGTTGCCGCGCTTGTCCGATCGGTGCGCTGGCGGTCACGAAGGGCTTCCATGTGAGTTAGTAAACTCTACTAACAATCAAAAATCAAGGGTTTTGGCGGATTGTGTGTCATCAAGGCCCCCCTTGATGACGTAGGCACCCGCTAAGGACGCAGGCTCCCGGTAGAGCAGGTGCGCCAGTCCTTTTCGGGTGCGAAACACGGCCCAGACGGGAGCCCCCTCTGTCAGCTCAGCGGAACCGTGGCGATTTCCGTCTTGTTGGGTGATTTCACGGGCAGGATCACCAACAGGCCGGCCAGGAGCACCACCATGATGCCGAGGATTCCCCAGCGCTGGGCCCCGCCCGAGGCCACGAGGGGCGTCGCCACGGTAATGCACAGGGTGAACAGTGCGGGCGCCAGGAAGCTCACCGCCCTGCCGGTGGTGGCGTAGAGCCCGAACAGTTCGCCGGATTCGCCGTCCGGCGCCAGCCTTGCGAGGTAGGCCCGGGAGGACGCCTGGGCTGGTCCGACGAACAAGCAGAGGAACAGCCCGAATACCCAGAACGTGGTGCTGCCTGCCCAATGGGCTCCGAAGAACACGTAGTCGCCGTTGCCCAGAACCAGGATCACGGTGCCGGCTACCAGGAGTCCCATGAGGGAAATGACGATGACGGCCTTGGGCCCGATCCTGTCGTCCAGGAATCCGCCGATCATGGCGCCAACGGCTGCCACCACGTTGCCGAAAATCGCGAAGAAGATGACTTCCTTGAGCTCGAATCCAAAGGTTCCCGCAGCAATGACCCCGCCGAAGGTGAACACCGCAGCCAGGCCGTCGCGGAAGATGGCGCTCGCGAGCAGGAAGTAGATGGTGTGCGGGCTGGTCCGGTAGATGGCCCTGATCCGGCGGACCAGCAAACCGTAGGAGGCCAGGAATCCAAGCCGGGATTCCGGTTTCCTGACGGAGAGCTCCGGCACGGCGAAGAGGACCGGCAGCGCGAAGATGAAGAACCAGAGCGCGGAGAAGACGGCCACGAGCCTGATATTCAGGCTGTCCTGGGTGGATGCCCCGAACCACTCGAAAGACGGTTGGACGAAAAGCTGCAGCACAGCAAGCAGCGCGACAATGCCGCCCAGGTACCCCATTCCCCAGCCGAAGCCACTCACTTTGCCGATGTTGGCAGGAGTGGAGATCTGGGCCAGCATGGCGTTGTAATTGACGCCCGCGAACTCGAAAAAGACATTCCCGAGCGCAACCAGCGAGACGCCCAGGAGCAGGAACTCGGGTTTGGGGAAAACAAAGAAGCATGAGCCAGTGAGCACGGCCACAATGGCGGTGTTGACACCGAGCCACAGTTTCCTGCGGCCACCGGAGTCGGAACGTTGACCGGTGACGGGTGCAAGGAGCGCAATTGCGACGCCCGCAATCGCCAACGCGGCACCCAAGGTGGCTGACGCGGAGTCTTCCCCGCCAAAGGCCTTGGATGTCAGGTAGACCGTGAACACGAAAGTGGTCATGACGGCGTTGAATGCAGCGGAACCCCAGTCCCAGGATGCCCAGGCAAGAATCTGGCCCTTGTTGGACAGGGCAGGCCCCGAAGCGAGCTCGGATGCCGGGTGCGGGGCCTCAGGCGCAGTTGCCATGTTCATGGTTGATAAACTACCTGCACCGAACCCAACGTTTGACCGCCTGCTCCAACTTTTGACAATTCATTCCTGACTTTGCGGAGATTCCAGTGATCACAGTTCTTGCCGTGACCTTTGCAGCGGCAACTGTGGCGCCCTGGATCTTCCGGAAACTCCAGCGGAATGCCTTCTATGTCCTTGCAGCGGTTCCCGCGGCCGCCTTTGTCTGGCTGCTCCTGCAATACGACCGGATCTATCCCGGAAAAGGCGGGAATCCCACCGGCGGCTTCATCGAAGAAAACCTCCCGTGGATTCCCAACCTCAAGCTTGACTTCGCCTTCCGCATGGACGTCCTGGCATGGGTGATGTCCCTGCTGGTCCTGGGAGTCGGTTCGCTGGTCCTGGTCTATTGCGCCCGGTACTTCAAGAACAAGGACGCCAACCTCGGCGGGTTCGGAGCCCAGCTACTCGCCTTCGCGGGGGCGATGTTCGGCCTGGTGACGGCGGACGACCTCCTGATGATGTTCATCTTCTGGGAACTCACCACGGTCCTGTCCTATCTCCTGATCGGCTACGCTCGCACCCGCCTCGCCGCCCGGCGCTCGGCCTTGCAGGCCCTCATGGTCACCACCGCGGGTGGCCTGGCCATGCTCGTCGGCCTCATCATCCTGGGCCAGGCAGCCGGAACATACCGGATTTCGGCGATCATGACGCAGGCGGCCACCCTCGTCACGGGACCCGCGCAAGGTGCGGTTGCCGCCGCCGTCGTACTCATCCTGGTAGGTGCGATCACCAAATCGGCGCTGGTCCCTTTCCACTTCTGGCTCCCGGGGGCCATGGCCGCACCCACCCCGGTGAGTGCCTACCTGCACGCGGCGGCCATGGTGAAGGCCGGCATCTACATCGTGGCCCGCCTGGCGCCGGGGTTCAGCGAAAGCCCCTATTGGTTGCCGCTGGTGCTCGGGCTCGGCCTGGCGACGATGCTGGTGGGCGGCTACCGGGCGCTCCGGCAGACAGACATCAAGCTCATCCTCGCGTACGGCACAGTCAGCCAGCTCGGGTTCCTCATGATGGTGGTGGGCCTCGGCCGGCCCGACGCCGCACTCGCCGGCCTCGCGCTTCTGCTGGCGCACGGGCTCTTCAAAGCTTCCTTGTTCCTGGTGGTGGGCATCATCGACCACCAATCCGGTACCCGCGATATCCGCAAACTATCGGGCGTGTACAAGTCCTCCAGGGCGCTCGCCATCGTGGCGGGCATCGCCGCTGCATCCATGGCCGGCATACCTCCGCTGGCAGGTTTCGTGGCCAAGGAATCCGTATTGGAAACGTTCGTCCATTACGGCACGGGTCACTCTGGCGCGGGCGCTGCGCCGGAACCGTGGGGGCTGGTCCTGCTGGTCGGCTTGGTGCTGGGGTCCATCCTCACGTTCGCCTACAGCGCCCGCTTCATGTGGGGTGCGTTCGCCACCAAGCCCGGCGTGGACCGGACACCATTCAAGGCCGTCCCGCCATCGTTCCTGGCGGCGCCCGCCATCCTGAGTTTCCTCACCATCGTGTACGGACTGTGGCCGGATCCCGTTGACGGGTGGATCCAGCCGTACGCCGCACTTTTTGCAGAACCCGCTGCCGGAACAAACGCAGTCGGAACCAGCGTCGCCAGCGCCAGCCACCTCGCGCTGTGGCACGGTTTGACTCCCGCCTTGGGACTGACCGCCCTGACGTTCGCGGCCGGCGTCGTCATGTTCTATGCCCGCAACCTCGTGTCCCGGGCGCAAAGCCGAGTCCCGGACTGGGTGGACGGCGATCGTGCCTACCAGCGCACCATCGGGGCCTTGGACGACGTTGCCGTGTGGGTCACCGGCCGCACCCAGCGCGGTTCCCTCTACTTCTACCTGGCCGTCATTCTCACCGTGGCTTTCGCGGTCCCGCTCACGGCGCTCATCGTGGCCAACAAGCCGCTCCCGGGCGGTGTTTTCTTGATCGACCCGAATTCTCCGCTCCAGCTCATTGCCGCGGCAGGAATCGTTGTTGGCGCTCTGGCCGCCGTTCGTGCCAACAAGCGCTTCCTCGCCGTGCTGATGGTGTCCGTCACCGGTTACGGCATAGCCCTGATGTTCGCGTTGCAGGGAGCCCCGGACCTCGCCCTGACGCAGATGCTGGTGGAGACCATCATCCTGGTGGCCTTCGTGCTGGCGATGCGCAGCCTCCCTCCGGAACTCCGGGACCGCACCGGGGGCAAATACCGGGTAGTCCGCGTCATCATCGGCGTGGCCTTCGCGGTCACCATGATCTTCGTGGCGATCTACGCCATGGGTGCCCGCATCGCCGAGCCGGTGTCGCTCTCCTTCCCGCGGTTGGCCTACGAAGGCGGCGGCGGACTCAACGTAGTCAACGTGACGCTGGTGGACATCCGGGCATGGGACACCTTCGGTGAGATCTCGGTGCTGGCAGTCGCCGCTACCGGCGTCGCGAGCCTGATCTTTGTCCGCAGCAGGGGGGAGCGCCTGGACAAGGCCGCCACTATCCCTGAGGGCACTGTGGGAAGGCGCGCCGCGGCCGGAGGCAGTTCGCGCGACGACGCCTCGCTGGCACTCGCCCGCAAGTTCGCGGGCTCCCTGACGGACCCCTGGCTCGTCGCCGGCCGAACCCTTGCACCCGAGCGGCGTTCCATCATCTTCGAAGTGGTCACGCGGCTGATTTTCCACTCGATGATCGTTTTCTCCGTGTACCTCCTGCTGGCGGGACACAATCTTCCCGGAGGCGGCTTTGCCGGCGGACTCACGGCCGGACTCGCCCTGACGATCCGCTACCTGGCCGGCGGCCGGTTCGAGCTGCGGGAAGCCGCGCCGATCAGCGCAGGCATGCTGCTGGGAACCGGCCTTGCGACGGCGGCCGCCGCGGGCTTCGTCCCGCTGCTTCTGGGCGGCCAAGTGTTCCAAAGCGCCATCATCGAGTTCTGGCTACCGCTGTTCGGCGACATCAAGTTCGTGACCTCCACGATCTTCGACATCGGCGTGTACCTCGTGGTGGTAGGCCTCGCCCTGGACGTGCTGCGCAGTTTGGGAGCCGAGATTGACGAACACTTCGAAGAGACCTTCGGCGGAGACGCAGGGGATCAAGGGGACACCGGTTCCGCCGCCCCCATCGCGTCGGCGCCAACCACCGCCGAGTCCGCAGCCACCGCGCCCGGAAAGGGGACCCCATGAGCGTCAATTTGACCTTGTTGATCGTCATGGGAGTGCTCTACGCCTGTGGGATCTATCTGATCCTGGAACGCAGCCTGACCCGTGTTCTCCTGGGGCTCATGCTCCTGGCCAACGCCACTAACCTGCTCATACTCGCGACGGGTGGCTATGCCGGACTTGCCCCGCTGTTCAGCAAATCGACGGATCCGCGCGACTACAACGATCCTCTGCCACAAGCCTTGATTCTCACGTCGATCGTGATTTCCTTTGCGGTGACGGCATTCATGCTCGGCATCATCTACCGGACCTGGGCTTTGGCACGGCAAGACGACATCCAGGACGACGCCGAAGACCGGCGCGTCGCGAAGACGCCCAGTTTTGACGCCGAGGACGACTCGGTGGTTCCCGAGGAAACATCCGAGTTCCTGGTCACGGCAGTCACCGAAGCAGCCAAGGAAGGAGGCCCCCTGTGAACATCGCCAGCCTGGCGCCGCTCGCCGTCGTACTTCCCATCCTCGGGGCCGCACTCACGTTCGCCCTGAACAGGAACCCGCTGGCCCAACGCGTGGTCAGCATCGGTTTGCTGTCCCTTACCTTGCTCCTGGAATGCTTGCTCCTTGCCTCGGTATGGACCACGGGCACCGCATCCGTCACCCTGGGTGGCTGGCAACCGCCGTTTGGCGTGGTGATGGTGGTAGACCAGTTCTCTTCGCTTATGTTGGTGGTCTCCTCCGTCATCAGTCTCGCGGTGCTGATCTACGCCACCGGCCAGGGCATGGCCGACGGCGACCGCGAGGCACCGGTGTCGATCTTCCACCCGACCTACCTGATCCTGGTGGCCGGTGTCTCCAACGCCTTCCTCACAGGTGACCTCTTCAACCTGTACGTAGGCTTCGAGATCCTGCTGACGGCGAGCTACGTGCTCATGACACTGGGCGGCACCGGTCCGCGCATCCGCGCAGGGGTCACGTACGTGGTGGTTTCCGTAGTGTCCTCGGTGTTGTTCCTGATCGCCATTGCGATGATCTACGGAGCCACTGGAACCATCACGATGGCGGATCTCGCCATCAAGTTGGCCGAATTGGATCCGGGCACCAGGAACCTGCTCCACGTGATGCTGCTGGTGGCCTTCGGGATCAAGGCCGCCGTTTTCCCGCTGTCCTTCTGGCTGCCTGACTCGTATCCGACCGCGCCGGCACCGGTCACCGCGGTGTTCGCCGGCCTGCTCACCAAGGTGGGCGTGTACGCCATGGTCCGCACGGAAACCCTGCTCTTCCCGGGTGACACCTTGAATACGCCGTTGATGGTGGTGGCGCTCCTGACCATGCTGGTGGGTATCCTCGGCGCCATAGCCCAGAGCGACATCAAACGATTACTCTCCTTCACCCTGGTCAGCCATATCGGCTACATGGTGTTTGGGCTTGCCATGTCTTCCGTTGCCGGGCTTGCGGCAGCCGTCTTCTACGTGGCCCACCACATCACGGTCCAAACGAGCCTGTTCCTGGTCACGGGTTTGATCGAGCGCCGGGGCGGCAGCTCGTCCATGGACCGGCTGGGTGGGCTTGCCAAGCTCTCTCCGCTCCTGGCGCTGCTGTTCTTCATTCCAGCGATGAACCTCGCGGGAATTCCGCCCTTCTCCGGGTTCCTGGGGAAGCTTGGACTCCTGCAGGCAGGCATCGCCCTGGGGACACCGTTGTCCATAACCTTGGTCGTGGGAGGCGTGGTCACGAGCCTCTTGACCTTGTTGGCGATCGCCCGCGTCTGGAACCGCGCATTCTGGCGGAAACCCGAGGACGCGGACTACCCGGCCCCGGTCCTGAAGGACACTGCGGCCGTCGGGCTGCTTCCACGGACCATGGTGGGGCCGACCGCCGCGCTGGTGGTCTTTGGCATGGCCCTGACCGTCTTTGCGGGTCCGCTCTTCCAATTGGCCGGAAACTCCGCGACACAGATGCTGGACCGTACGGCGTACATCCATTCCGTGCTCGGCGGGAATGCGAAAGTTCCGGACATCGCTGGGCCGGATGCGTCGACTCCACCGCAGGGAGGTGGAAAGTGAGTCGAAAGAGGATTTCGTTCCGCACGGAGTTGCCCCTGCTGGTCTGGCTGGTGGTCGTCTGGGGTGCGCTTTGGCGGGACTTCAGCCCGGGCAACTTGGTGTTCGGTGCACTGATCGCGGTGGTGGTAGCAAGGGTCTTCTATTTGCCTCCCGTGGAGCTCAGCGGGCGTTTCAACGTGCTGCGCGCCATTCCTTTCGCCGTGGTGTTCCTCGGCAAAGTGGTGGCCGCGAGCTTCCAAGTCATGTACCTGGCGGTCTTCCGGGGTCCTTCGGTAACCAACGCAGTGGTTGCTGTTCCCCTGCGCAGCCGTTCCGACCTCATGGTGACGGCCACCGGGCACGTGATTTCGCTGATTCCGGGTTCCTTGGTGGTGGAGGTGGATCGCTCGACGTCCACGCTCTATATCCACGGACTCAATGTCCGCAACGTGGTGGACACCGCCAAGCTGCGCAAGGACGTCCAGGACACGGAGGCCTCGCTGATCCGGATCATGGGTACCCGGGCCGAAATGGACGCACTCCAGGCCGAAGGCTGGCCTGCAACGAGGGGAGCTGGCTCATGAAGGACATCGTGCTGATCGTCACGGCGGTGATTCTTAGCCTCGCGGCGGCGGGCGCGATCTACAGGATCGCCGTCGGGCCTTCGCTGCTGGACCGGGTGCTCGCCTCGGATGTGCTGCTCGCCATATTGGGTGCAGCGCTGGCCATCGACATGGCCGTCAACAGGCACCTCAACAACCTCGTGCTGCTCGTCGCTCTGACGCTGATCGGCTTCGTCGGATCGGTGACGGTGGCCCGGTTCGTGGCCGACAGGAGAGGACAAGTCAATGACTCCTAACGCCACCGGAGCGGACGCCGTCATCGACGCCGTCACCGCGGTGCTGCTGATTGTCGGTGCGCTGATGTCATTGGGCGCGGCAATCGGCCTGTTGCGCTTCCCGGACCTCATGAGCCGCATGCACGCAGCCACCAAGCCCCAAGTGCTGGGGTTGTTCCTTCTCTTGGCGGCTATCGGGCTGCAGATGCGCGAATGGTGGGTGTGGCCGATCCTGGCGGTCGCCTGGATCTTCCAATTGCTGACCGTGCCCGTGTCCGCACACATGGTGGGCCGCGCAGGCTACCGGACCAAGCACCTCCACCCCGAGCTGCTGAGCATAGACGAACTCGAGGCCGTGGTATTGCGGGCTGCCGGTCAACGTGCAGCGGAGAAAGCCCAGGAAGCCGCTTCGGAAGTGCCCCGCACCGGGAGCACGCGCGACGGCGGGAGCGTCCGGGATGGCGGCAACGCCCGCGACGCCCGGGATAGCGGGGGCGCGGGCGCTAACGGCGGACCGTCCGCCTAGACGACGTCCTGCGTCTTTTCGAAGTGCGAGATGGCGCGCTTCGTACCCCGGCCCGCGACAACCTGGATGACGGCGCTGACAGCGGCGGAAATCAGGGCGAAGGTCAGGGCGGAACGCAGGCTCGCTTCCATGTCGTCGTTGCCCTTGGGTGGCTTGTTGCCCGTGGTTTTTTCCCACAGGGCGTTGACGAGCTTGGTGCCAGCAAAGCCTGCGCCGATGCTCACGCCGGTGCCGAGCAGTTTGAAGAAGAAGTTCATTCCGGGACTCCTTGCGGGAGGAAACAGGACCGTCCCCAGCCTAACCCCACTTCAGGGCAGTTCCGGAGCATCGGATGGCGCCTGGTGCCTCAGCCGGAAGAACTCCTGCAGGGCCCCCGGGTTTGGACGCACGGGAACGATGTCACGGCTCTCGGCCAGCACAGCTTCCATCGTGCCGAGGGCGAGGAGCTCATCCAGCAGCACCAAGGTGGGCGGCATGAGCTTGAGTGTTCCGGCGGCTTCGGCATCAAGGATTGCGCGGACCGGCATCCACAGGGAGGATGACGCTTCCGTGGTCTGGTGCCTTGGCTCGGCACCGGAAACCGGGCAGGCAAGGTAGAAGTAGGTGTCGAAGCGCTTGGGCTGGTCTGCCGGGGTGACCCAGTTGGCCCACGGACGGAGGGTGGCAGCGTCGAGTTTCAGCCCGGCCTCTTCGAAAACCTCGCGCTGTGCGGCCGCCAGTACGCGGCCGGCGTTCAACGGGGCGGAAGAGGGCTCGGCGGCGATGCTGCTCCGGTGCCATGCGGCGGCGTGCCGCTCGACGACGTCGTCCGCGAAGTCCCAGCCGGAGCTGTCCGCCTGGTCCACCCGGCCGCCGGGGAAAACGACCATTCCGGCGGCGAAGTCCATCGTGCTCACCCGGTGCTGGACGAACACTTCCAAAGCGCGCGCCGCATCTTCGGAGCCCTCCGGAACCGCGGCGTCGCGGACCAGGATCACGCTCGCGGCGAGTCTCGGTTCGGCCGTGCTGTTCGTTTCGTCAATCCCTGCCAAGACCGCTCCTTTGCCTGCGCTTCTGCGTCACATTCTGCTGGATCATTCTCCCAGTTTCTGTGGCCGCCCGCGCCATTCCGGGCCCGACTGCGCCCACCCGGCGAATGATCGAGCAGAATCCGTCGGTTCGCGTCTTTGTCCAGGCTTCGAAACCCTGCCAAGGTGTAAACTGAACCACGCCCAAAAGGGTGGATTGATAACGACAGGGGAGCGCCGCCGTCGGGCTCGCAGCAATGCGGCACGGAGGACGGGCGCTGAGAGTGCGGACAGCCGCAGACCCTCGAACCTGATCCGGCTAGTACCGGCGCAAGGGAGTCGAGTTCTCATAGTGTCCGGAACCGGCGCGGCGGAAGCCGCTCGCAGGCAACCGGGAACACTTTCCCCTCCTGTTCCTCAGGAGGACAAAATGACTGGTATTTCTGCAAGGACGGGCCTCACCAAGCCTGCCTACAATTGGCGCGTCGTGGACATTGTCGTGGCGGCGCTGATCTCCATCGCCGGTGGCGTGATCTTCTGGGCATGGGACCAGATGGCTCTCGTCGTCACCCCAGCGACCGCCGGTTACCCTCCGTTGGGCGGCCTGATCGCCGGCGGTTGGATGATTCCGGCAGTGCTGGGCATGCTCATCGTCCGCAAGCCCGGTGCGGCAATTTTCTGCGAAATTGTGGCCGCCACCAGCGAGCTCATCATGGGTAACCAGTACGGCACCACGGTGCTGATCTCGGGTCTGCTCCAGGGCCTTGGCGCGGAACTCATCTTCCTGGCCTTCATGTACAAGAAGTTCAACCTGCCGGTGTCCCTGCTGGCCGGTGCCGGCGCGGGCCTGTTCTGCGGCCTGAACGACTCCTTCCTGCCGTGGGGCTGGAACATCGCCTACGAACCGGTCGACAAGCTCGCGTACATCGTGTTCTGCACGATCTCCGGGGCCGTCATTGCCGGAGGCCTGTCCTGGATCGCTACCCGTGGCCTGGCAAGGACCGGCGTCCTGAGCGCGTTCGCGTCCCGCAAGGCCGCCTCGGAGCCCGTCTTTTCCTGATGCCCAGTCCTGATTCCGGCACCTCTGCCGTGGTGCGACCCGCCGCCATTTCCGCGCAAGGCTGGGGCTGGCGCCACGCTGGCCGCACCACGCAGGCCATCCACGCCCTGGACCTGGACATCCGTCCGGGAGAGCGCGTGCTGCTGCTCGGCCCCTCGGGCGCGGGCAAGTCGACGCTCCTGCATGCCCTGGCAGGCGTGCTGGGCGAGGAAGGGGACGACGCCGACGAGACCGGCTCGTTGCTCGTGGACGGTGTTTCGCCAAAGGCCCAGCGCGGCCGTGCCGGACTCATGCAGCAGGACCCGGAAACCCAGGTGGTGCTCTCCCGGTTGGGCGACGACGTCGCGTTCGGTGCCGAGAACCTTTGCGTGCCCCGGGAGGAGATTTGGAAGCGCGTCGGTGAAGCGCTCGACGACGTCGGGCTGCGGCGTAGTGCCGGTGGCAGTGCCAGCGGCAACTTTGCGCTCGACCACCCGACGTCGGCCCTCTCGGGCGGGCAGAAACAGCGCCTTGCGTTGGCCGGTATCCTGGCGATGCGGCCGGGCCTGATCCTTCTGGACGAGCCGACCGCCAACCTCGACCCCGCGGGCGTGCTGGAGGTCCGCGACGCCGTGGGCCGCTGCCTCGACAAGACCGGCGCCACGTTGGTGGTGGTGGAGCACCGGGTCTCCGTCTGGAAAGACCTCGTGGACCGGATCGTGGTGCTCCAGCCGGGCAGTTCCTCCTCCACGGAAGGCTCGACGCCGGCGGTTCTCCTGGACGGCGATCCGGAGACGGTGTTGGTCCAAGCAAGGGACATGCTCATTGCTGCGGGCGTCTGGGTCCCCGGGTACGTCCCGGCCACCCGGCCACGTTCGGGAACTGCGGCCGGTTCCGGGGGCAGCTCCGGGGCACGGAACGCCGGCGAGTTGCTCCTCGCCACCCGGGAGCTCGCGGTGTCCCGTGAGCGGTCGCGGCGCCGGGGTTTCACGACGATCCCGCCGCTTCCCGTGCAGTCCGGTCTCGACGCCGAGGTGCGCGCCGGGCAGGCACTGACCGTCACAGGCCCCAATGGCGCCGGAAAATCCACCTTCGCTTTGACCCTCGCGGGGCTACTGGCGCCGGTGTCCGGCACGGTGGTTGCCGCCGTCGGGCTCAGCGACGGCGCCGGCACGGACCCGTTCAAGTGGAAGGCCCAGCAGTTGATCTCGCGCATCGGGACGGTCTTCCAGGAGCCCGAGCACCAATTTGTCACCGGCCGCGTGCTCGACGAGCTCATGTTCGGCCCCAATCACCTTGGCCATGGCGAGGAGCGCGTAGACGAATTGCTGGAGCGGCTCCGCCTGCGGCATCTGGTGGACGCCAATCCGTACACGCTCTCCGGGGGCGAGAAGCGGCGGCTATCCGTGGCCACGGTGCTAGCCGCCCACCCCCGCGTCCTGGTGCTGGACGAACCCACCTTTGGCCAGGACGCGAACACGTGGGCCGAGCTTGCCTCGTTCCTGTCCGAACTGCTCGACGCAGGAACCTCCGTGGTGTCCGTGACCCACGACCAGGAATTCAGCTCCGTCCTGGGTGGCACCGAGATGCGGCTCGAGCCTGCTTTCCAAGGCGGGGCCCGGCAGGAAGCAGGTGCGGCATGAGGGAAGCCCTGACCCTGCGCGGCAACAATGCCCTCCTGACACGCGCCAATCCGTTGGCCAAGTTTGTGTCGGTCTTCCTGATTACCCTGGTGCTGGCGTTGTCCATCGACCTGGTGTCGGCTTCGACGGCGCTCCTGGGCGAACTGGCGTTGTTCCCGCTCGCAGGCCTTACCGTGCGCTTGCTCTGGCAGCGCGGGTGGCCCCTGATCATCGCGGCGGTGCTGGGCGGCTGGAGCACGGCGATCCTGTCGGCTGGCAGCGGCAGGACACTGCTCGACGTCGGGATCTGGTCAATTAGCGAAGGCTCGCTCCAGCTGGGCGTCGGCTTCATGCTGCGCGGCCTTGCCATAGCGCTTCCGGCCATCCTCCTGATGAGTTGCACCGACCCCACCGATCTTGCCGATGCGCTGGCGCAGAAGGCGAAACTGCCGCACCGTTTTGTCCTGGGTACCTTGGCCGCGCTGCGGCTCGTGGGGCTCATGGCGGAGGAGTGGCAGACCATCGGCATGGCCCGGCGCGCGCGAGGTGTCGGCTCGCACGGGAGCCCGCCGCAACGGGTCAAGGCCATGCTCGGCCAAAGCTTCGGGCTGCTGGTCCAGGCGATCCGCCGGGCGTCCCGCTTGGCCGTGACCATGGAGGCGCGGGGCTTCGGCGGCGGACAGCGGACGTGGGCGCGCGAATCAAGCTACAGCCGCCTGGACGTCTGGGTTCTGGCCGGCGGGGTGGTCATCGCAGCCGCAGCCGTGCTCGCGGCCCAATGGGCAGGGACGTGGCACTTCGTTTGGCTGAAGCAGCCCAACTGACTAACAGTTGTTGTCGTTATGGCGCCTCATAACGACAACAACTGCGAGTTACTTGGGTCTTGCCGCCCGCATGAGGATGCCGACGCCGCCGTCGAACGTTGTCGTGTGGAATCTCGACGCCCTGGCGACCTCCGCGAAACCCCATCGACGATGAAGTTCGATTGACGCGAGGTTGGACGCGTTGACGACGTACCAGGCTTCCGGCGCGCGGCGCCAGATCCAATCCAGCCGGGCTTGGGTGAGGGCCGTCCCGATGCCGTTACGTCGATAATCCGGCCGCACTGTAAGGCCGCCCAGATACTGTCCCGTGGGGGCCGTCCCCTCGTCAAAGCCCCAGAAGTGGGTCTTCCCCCAGCCAAGAAAGCCCCCGACGTCGGATGTTCCGCGGGTGCCAGCGACCAGTACGAGGCGGGCGTCGTCGTCGATGGCTGCCGCCAGCTTGCCCGGGTCCGGAAGGGGACGGCCCGCTTGGGCCTCGACGTCGAGGATGCGGGCGATGTCGCTGCTTATGGCAGGGCGGACCGCGGCTTTGAGTTCCGTGCTCACGAAACTCGAAGCGGGGTCTGACGCATCGCTGGGGGGCTCACTCGAGAGAGCCTGCCGCGGCGGCCCGGAACCTGTCAACCCCCTGGCGCGTCCGGTGGCCTGGAACCCGGCGGGGAATTTTGTTGACCCCGCGGTTCGTTGTACCCCGTGAGTGGCCGTCCTCCGGCAACCGTCCTCCTGCGACCACGGGTCATCGTAACGTAGACCCGAGGGCGAAAATATCGCACGAGGCGACTAGTATACGGCCGAATCGGCGTGTTGCGTCACAAAATATCCGATCAATAGACCATCTGTGATATTTATTGATCATGACTCAACCCACTGCCGAACATGTAGGTCTCCTTCTTCGCGACGCCCGCGGCGAAAAGGGTTGGACGCAGGGACAGCTCGCCTCGGAACTGGGCACCAGCCAAAGCGCCATTGCCCGCATGGAACAGGGCAAGCAGAATCTCAGCCTCCGCATGATTGAGCGCCTTGAGTCGATCTTCGGGCGGACCATCGTCAAGGTCGGAAAACGGCAGATGACCCACTTGCGCGTGGAAGGCGGACGCACGCTCTCCGGCTCGGTGGACGTCAACAGCAGCAAGAATGCCGGCGTCGCACTGCTTTGCGCGAGCCTCATCAACCGCGGCACCACCACCTTGCGCAGGCTTGCCCGGATCGAAGAAGTCAACCGGATCGTCGAGGTTTTGACCTCCATCGGCGTCGAATGCACCTGGCTGAACGGCAACGATCTGCGCATCCGCCGCCCGGAAACCCTGGACCTCGCCTCCATGGACGTGGAAGCCGCACGCCGAACCCGCAGCGTCATCATGCTGCTCGGCCCGCTCCTCGATGAGGCTGCCTCGTACCAACTGCCCTACGCCGGCGGTTGCGATCTCGGAACCCGAACCGTGGAACCGCACATGCAGGCGTTGCGGCAGTTCGGGCTCTCGGTGGAGGCCAAGTCCGGCTTCTATTCCGTGCAGGCCCCGCCGGCCGACGGCGACAACCGCACGTTCGTGCTCACGGAGCGCGGAGACACCGTGACCGAGAACGCCATCATGGCTGCCGCGCACCGCAGCGGTACCACCGTGATCCGTAATGCCAGCCCCAACTACATGGTGCAGGACCTCTGCTTCTACCTGCAGAGGTTCGGCGTGGTGATCGACGGCATCGGGACAACTACCGTCAAGATCACGGGCCGTCCGGCGATCGACGTCGACATCGAGTACTTCCCGTCGGAAGACCCCATCGAGGCCATGAGCCTGATCACCGCGGGCATCGTGACGAATTCGGAAGTCACCATCTGCCGGGTCCCCATCGAATTCATGGAGATCGAACTGGCCACGCTTGAGCAGATGGGCCAGCAACTCGACATCTCCGGGGAGTATTTCGCGCGCAACGGGCGGACCCGCCTGGTGGATGTCACCACCAAGCCATCGCGATTGCGTGCACCGGAGGACAAGATCCACCCGATGCCGTTCCCCGGGCTCAACATCGACAACTTGCCGTTCTTCGCGGTCATCGCCGGGAATGCCGAGGGCCAGACCATGATCCACGACTGGGTCTACGAGAACCGGGCGATCTACCTGACCGAGCTCAACAAGCTTGGCGCCCAGGTTCAACTGCTCGATCCGCACCGCATCTATGTCAATGGGCCCACCAAATGGCGTGGCGCGGAAGTCGGATGCCCCCCGGCACTCCGGCCTGCAGCTTGCCTGCTGTTGGCCATGCTGGCGGCCCGCGGCACGTCCGAGTTGCGCAACATCTACGTGATCGAGCGCGGCTACGAGGACCTGGCCGAGCGGCTCAACACGATTGGCGCCAAGATCGAGTACTTCCAGGACTGACGGCGTCGGATTCTGCAGGATCATTCGCTACGACGGGTTCGCGCCCCGCGGAGTCGTGGGGCTCAACGGGTTTGTACAGCAGAATGATCCAGCGGAATCCTTCACACACGCGGGCGCCCACGCTCCAGCATGGCCAGGATCTCCCGGAGAACCATCTCTGGACTGTTCCATATTTGTTCGGGCGGGTAGCTCAAAACTGCATAACCCTGGATTTGCGCGGTGTTGGACCGGCTCATGTCCTTGCGCCAGGCTTCGCGAGAACCGTGGAATTGGAAGCCGTTAATCTCGACAATGAGCCAGTCTTCGATCAGGAAGTCGACCCGCCCGACGCCGGCGATCTTGACTTGACGGCGAAACTTGAGCCCCGCCGAGTCGAACAGGATGCGGGCGCTGATCTCGGGCACGGACTCCGATAGACCGTCAGCCTTTGCCAGTCGTTTCCGGGCGGTTCCGAAGTATTTGGCAGTCATTTCGGACTCGAGAACTACTCTGGGCACACCGTGATGCTGCATGGCGGACTGCGCCATGGCGATAGCATCCACTTCGCTCAAGCAGGTCAGTCCGTGAATGACGGTGTCCTCAATGCTGGCGATGGGCAGGCGCCGGTCAGGCTCGAAGCGAAGTTGGCCATGCGTGGCGAAGCGTCGGCTGCGGTGATGCTTGCTGGCAAGATGAAGGCGCGCCGGCCGATCCTTGAGCCAAAGCTGGTAACGGGAACCGCTGGATGCACACGTCAGGAGTGAGTTGTCGATGATGGCGTGAAGCAACTCGGGATCCGCATCTGGTAATGCCCACACACCCTTGCGCGGTTGGTGTGCCCCGGCAAATGACAGACCCCGCACGGCGCGCTCCGAGTAACCTTCCCGACGCAGTAAGCCAACCCGGGCCACGCCACCGAGCGATTTCAAGAAGTCCAGGGGATCCATGGATCGAGCTAGCCACAATTTCAGCCCGCATTGGCCCGGAAATGGCTCCATGTGGACAAACCGGGCTGGGGAGGAGTGGTCGGGTGTCGGATTTTGCACGATCATTCGCCGGGATGGGAATGCAAGCGGCGGAATTTCGGGCTCGGAGGCGACACTAGCTGAATGATCCTGCAGAATCCTTCAGTGGCCCCGCAAAATCCCGATCTGTCTCCGCAAGGCTGCCATGGCGCACAATTGTTCCGTGCGCACTTTTGGTGTGGAAGAGGAATTGCTCATCGTCGATCCCGTGACCGGCGAGCCGCTCGCCCTTGCCGACGCGCTCCTCTCAGGCCCCGCAGATTTTGGCCTTGAGGGCCCGGCCCACGAGGGTCCCGAACCCACCCTTGAAGAGGTCGACGGCCCCGATACCGGCCTAAGCCACGAGCTCAAGCTTGAGCAGATCGAAACCCAGACCCGGCCATGCCGCAGCTATGCCGAGCTCTTACACCAGATCCGCAGGGGCCGGGGCCTCGCGAGTCACGCCGCACGGCGCCACGGCGCGCGGATCGCCGCGTTGGCCACGTCGCCCGTGGACGCCGCGTTGCACACCACTCCGGATCCCCGGTATGCCATCATGCTCGAACGCTTCGGCATCACCGCACACGAACAGCTCACGTGCGGATTCCACGTACACACCTCGATCGAGTCCCCCGAGGAAGGCGTGATGGTCCTGGACCGGATCCGGGACAAGCTCGCGGTCTTCACGGCGATGAGCGCCAATTCTCCCTACTGGCGGGGGCTGGCCACGGGTTTTGAAAGCTATCGGACGCAGGCATGGAACCGCTGGCCTTCGTCCGGGCCGTCAGCCATCTTCGGGTCCCTGGCTGCTTACCGGCGGGTTGTCCGGAGGCTCATTGAAACGGGAGTGTTGCTGGACGAGGGGATGGTCTACTTCGACGCAAGGCTGTCCCGGCACGTTCCCACGGTGGAGGTCCGCGTGGCCGACGTCTGCCTCCGGGCCGAGGATGCGGCGCTCATCGCGGTGCTCGTCAGGGCCTTGGTTGAGACTTCTGTTCGTGAGTACCATGCCGGAATAGAGCCGGCGGCCGTGCCCACTGCGCTTTTGCGGATGGCGTCCTGGCAGGCAAGCAACTTCGGATTGCGCACCGAGCTGCTGGACTTCGGGACCTTCCGCCCGGAGCCCGCCGCGGACGTCGTCTGGTCCTTGGTGGAGTATCTGGAACCTGTGCTCGCCGAACAGGGTGAATTCGACTTGGTCCAAACCGGCGTGGCAGCCATTCTGGGCCGTGGCAACGGCGCCATCGAACAGCGTGGTGTTGCCGGGCGCTGGAGCGGCACCAACGGGGACGCGCCCGACGCCGCCGGGCTGGCCGCCGTCGTCGAGCACGCTGTTCAGATCACGATGCGCTCAGAGCGGGACGAGAGCGACACCAAGCCGCAGCCCGTCCTCACCTGGGTGCGCCAAGACTGGCGCGAAGCGCCGGGCTAGGCCTGTTTGAGGGCCCGCTCAAGGTCCCCGATGAGGTCGTCCACATCTTCCAGCCCCACCGAAAGCCGCACGACGCCGTCGCTCAGGCCAATTGCTGCGCGGCCTTCCGGACCCATGGCGCGGTGCGTGGTGGTGGCGGGGTGGGTGATGAGGGACTTGGAGTCGCCCAGGTTGTTCGAGATGTCGATGACGGCGAGCCCGTCCAGCAGCGCGAAGGCAGCCTCCTTCGCCGATCGCCCCGCGGAGGGGAGCAGTTCGAAGGTGAGCACGGTTCCGCCGGCCTTCATTTGCTTCGCGGCGAGCTCGTGCTGCGGGTGCGACTTCAGCAGCGGGTACTTGACCCAGCTGATGGCCGGTTGTGCCTCAAGCCATTCGGCGATCCGCAAAGCAGATGCCGAGGAGTGATTGACGCGCAGGGCCATCGTCTCCAGGCCTTTGGTCAGGACCCAGGCGTTGAACGCGGAAAGGGACGGCCCGGTGTGCCGCATGAGTTGCTTGACCGGCCCGTCGATGAACTCCTTGGTGCCCAGGATCGCTCCGCCAAGGACCCGGCCTTGGCCATCGATGTGCTTAGTGCCCGAGTAGACAATCACGTCTGCGCCGAGATCGCCGCAGCGTTGCAGCAAGGGGGTGGCGAAGACGTTGTCGACGACGACGGTGGCGCCAGCCGCGTGGGCAAGCTCGCTCACCGCGGCGATGTCCACGATTTCCTGCATGGGGTTCGACGGCGACTCGAAGAACACTGCCGTTGTCGGCTCGGACAACGCGGCACGCCACTGATCCAGGTCCGGCCCGTCGACGAAGACGGTCTCGACGCCCCAGCGCGGCAGGATCTCGTTGAGGATCACGAAGCAGGAACCGAAGAGCGAGCGGGCGGCAACCACGCGGTCGCCGGCAGCCAGCAACGCACCGAGGGCGGTGAAGACCGCGGACATGCCCGACGCCGTCGCGAAGCACGCTTCGGTGCCTTCGAGCAGGCGGAGGCGCTCCTGGAAGGTGGCGACGGAGGGGTTGCCGTAACGGGAGTAGACGAAGCGTTCGTCCTCGCCCGTGAACGCTCGCTCGGCGGCCGCGGCGGACTCGTAGACGAAGCCGGAGTTCAGGAAGACGGCTTCGGACGTTTCCTGGAAGTTGGTACGGTCAAGACCGCCGCGGACTGCCTGGGTGTCAGGGCTCCAGCCGGCGGCGTCAGGATTGAAAGTCACTTAGATGTTCCCCAGGTTCGTCGGAAGTCCACGGTTTTTCCAGCCATTCACGGTTCGTTCGCCGTAGCGGTCCGGTTCGCCCTCGAAACCCTCGAGGACGTTGTAGGCGGTGTAGCCGGCCTGGGTTGCGGCGATCGCGGCGGCGATGGAGCGCTGGCCGGAGCGGCAGAGGAAGACAAGTTCGGTGCCGTCCGCCTCAGGAGCCTGTTGCGTCAGCTGTTCGATGAAACGGGTGTTGGGGATGCCGCCGGCCAGGTTCCACTGGATGAACAAGGGATCGTTCTCGGTGGCTTTCGTGTCCGGGATCCCGATGTGTGCCCACTCGCCTTCGGTGCGGACGTCCACCAGGATGGCGCCTTGCTCGAGCTTGGCCCAGGCGTCGTGCGGGCTGAGGTCGCCTGCGTAGCTCATGCGTGGCCCTCGCCGTCGAACTCCTCGTCAAGCTGATCCACCGCATTGGCGACGGCGGCATCCGCGCTCGCGATCGCCGCGGGCAGGACGATGGCCTGCGCCACAATCACGTCCGTGCCGTTGAAAGTCGCGGCCGGGCTGCCGTGCAACACGTATCCCTCCGCGAGGGCGGTGGAGATCCGCTCGCAGAATTCCTTGGTGTCAGGGCCCGTGATGAGACGGTAGGAGAGTTTTTCCTCGGTGGGTTCAGGCATTGGTGCTCCTCAGTCACGCTTGCAGTTCGAAAGTGTCGATACGCCGAGTAGTCACCTGAGGCACCCCGCCGGAGAGAGGGTTGCCGACCAGCAAGTCAGGGCTTCGCGCTGGTGCTCATTACTCAAGAAGAAAAATAACATCCACGACGGCGGCCCGCATCACCGGCCGTCGTCATGTTCCGTAACCGGGAGGCAGCCGGCGGGGGAGCCAGTGGGTGGGGCCACGCTGGCGAGGACCCTACGCCTCGGTTTCTGTAGGCAGCGGGTCCAGACTTGCCTGGACCCGGGGTGAAACGGCATCAAAGCGCGACGCTACTCCTGTGGGGGAGTGATGAAACGTGGAACCTTGATGCTTCCGGATTTCCAGCAACTCGTGCACGGAAATCCCGGTGGCCGTGGCGAGTGCGTGCAGCGAGAGGCTGTTGTGATGAGCCAGGGCAAAAACCACGCCAGACAGCGCTTCGAAACCTTCTGTCTCGTAGATTTCCTTGATCAAGTTGGACATGCCGTTCGCATCATCGATTGATCCCGCTGACGCACCAGTTGCCATGGCCGTCAGCGACCATGCAGCAGAGTCGGGGCTGATGTAGATGCTCATGTCGATACCCTACGGACTCAGGCCCACTTGGGGAATGGGCGATACGTTTATCTTTATGGCAGCACTCACCGACCTTGACCGCCAGCTCCTCTCCGCCCTCAGGGAGGACGGCCGGGCATCTGTCGCGAGCCTCGCGCGCCAGCTCGGCGTCGCCAGGGCCACTGTGAACAGCCGGCTCGAGCGCCTTGTCTCCTCCGGAACCATCGTTGGTTTCACCGCGAGGGTGCGCGACGAAGTCGATCCACTTGCGATCCGGGCTATTGCGCTCATTGCCGTGGAGGGAAGGTCGGCCGACAGGGTCATTCGCCAGCTGAGGGGGCTTCCCGAGATTTGGGCACTGCACACCACGAATGGCGGCTGGGACCTTGTGGCTGAGCTGCGCACGGAAAGCCTCAGCGATTTTGACCAGGTCCTGGGAAGGATCCGCGGGATCGAGGGGATCGTCAATAGCGAGACGAGCCTGCTGCTCAGCTCCGTCCTGCGGTAGCCGCTGGCTTGGCAGAGACAAGCCGAATGAGCATTGTGTGCATCTTGCGTCGTCATTTTGTGCACTTTTTCAATGAAAAGTACGTACTTTGGCAATTGTGGATGCATATCGCCACTCCGTAGCCTCGTAGCAACAGTGCTTATGAGGGAAAGGAGCGCACATGACGCGCTTTGTCGATGTCCGCAATATGGTCCGCTGGACGGCCGGGCGAGGCCCGGAAACCATCATTTCGGAGATGGTTCAGTACTTGGAAGACGACTTCCGGCGATGGGAATCTTTTGACAAGACTCCGCGGGTGGCGAGTCACACCCCGTTCGGCGTCATCGAACTGATGCCCACAAGTGACCAGGAAACCTACGGCTTCAAGTATGTCAACGGACACCCTTCGAATCCAGCGCGCGGCTTCCAGACTGTGACAGCTTTCGGTGTCCTGTCCGACGTCCATAACGGCTATCCGACGTTCCTCGCGGAGATGACAGTGCTGACCGCGCTGCGAACGGCGGCTACGTCGGGGATGGTCGCGAAGAAACTCGCGCGCCCCGATTCCCGGGTCATGGGGATGATCGGAACCGGTACCCAATCGGAGTTCCAGGCCCTGGCCTTCCGGGCGGCCCTGGGCATCAACACTGTCAGGATCTGGGACACGGATCCGGCTGCGATGGAGAAGTTCGTCAGGAACATGGCTCCCCTCGGCTTCGACATCACCATCGCGGGCTCGGCGGCCCACGCAGTGGAAGGTGCCGACGTGATCACCACGTGCACGGCGGACAAGGCCAACGCCACGATCCTGAAGGCAGACCAGGTTTCTCCGGGCGTTCACATCAACGCGATCGGCGGCGATTGCCCAGGAAAGACCGAACTCGACGCTGCCATCCTGGACCTCGGCGACGTCTTTGTGGAATACGATCCCCAGACGCGGATTGAAGGCGAGATCCAGCAAATGTCCGCCGATTTTCCCGTCACCGAGTTCTGGCAAGTTCTTGGCGGTCATGCGCCGGGCCGGACCTTCAGGGACCAGATCACGATATTCGATTCCGTGGGCTTCGCGATCGAGGACTTTTCCGCCTTGCGGTATCTCCGCGACGCCGTCGAGGGTTCGGAATTCTTCGAGGAGATCGACCTCGTGGCGAATCCCGACGACCCTAAGGACCTTTTCGGTTTGGTGCGGGCACTTTCTCCGCTCGGATCCTGAGAAGCCGGGCGAAGCCTGGTGCGCCGGCCCCAGAACCGGCGCACCAGACGTTTTTTAGAGGGCCCATCCGGCCCGTTTGCCAGCCGTCGGCCCCCGGCTATTCCGCCGCCAGCCGCAGGATCAGCTCGGCATGCCCGGGAAACCTCATCACGAGCGACTCGATGTCCCGTGCCGTTGGTTTCGCGGAGTCAGACCTCTCGTATCCCGGTGAGAGGCTGCAGCTGACAAGGGCGAACCCCGGCCCGGCCAACTCGGCACCGAACCAGGTGGAGCCCGGGGCAACTCCTTGCAGCGTCTCGCCTGCCTCCGGATCCGGCCCCAACAAGGCCTCGGTATAGCCGAAGTCCTGAAGTCCGAGCTCCCGTGAAAACACATGCAGCCTGATGGGTGTCCCCACGTGGAAGAACCACAATTCGTCCTGCTTAAGGGCGTGCAACTGGAGAACCTCCCTGGCTTCCAGCAGGTACCAATTGGAGCTGTAGAGCGGATGGTCAACGCCGAAGCGCGGAGGCAGCGCCGATCCGGCGATGTCCTCGTTGCTCACGAGCGCCGGCGCGAACCAGCCGCCCACCACAGCGGGGGACATGTCCAGCCGTTTGATCCAGTCCTCGGCGGCGGAAGTCATGTGACCGGATCCTTCGGTGAGGAACAGACCGTGATGCCGATGATCTTGTTCGGATCCGGGGGTCCGGGCGTGGGAAAACCGACATTGAAATTCCGGGACGAAGAAACTGCACTCATCATGATGCCCTCCATCAACTGTGCTGATTCCACGGCACCGTGAAACCAGGTGCCCGCCGGGCCGAGAGCCAGATCACCCTTCCCCAGCAGAGTTCACGGGACTAGTTAACTACTGGCGCCATGGCGGCACAATAGAGTTCGCGAAGCTAAATTTCCCGGCCCGTGGACGGCGCCATCGCTCCCGACGCCCGCGCCGCCGTCGTGAGTCACAGCCGGAGGCCGAGATAGCGGCGGCTATTGACGGTCTCCCGGTTCCGGCGAGGGCCCGGGCGGCCGATGCGGCCGCGGGCCGGGATGCGGGGGCCGGGGCACATGTTTGTGCAAGTGCGGCGGATGCGGGGGATGTGGCCCGCCGTGCGGGGGATGCGGCCCGCCGTGCGTAGGATGCGGAGGTGGCGGCCCGCCGTGCGGCGGATGTGGCTCGCCGTGCGCTATCGGGAGAGGCAGCTTGGGTGCGTTCTCGCCGGGGACGGCGTCCACAGGCGCGGCCACTGACGCGAGCCCGGCATCCTCGGTATCGTTTGCCGTGGCGGCATCATTGGATTCCTCTGCCACGAGCCCGTAATAGCTGTAAAGTTCCTGTTCCTGCGTCTCCGTGATCACGCCGCGGTCACTCTCGATGCGCGGGCCGTTCTTCACTTTGTCCTTGGCGAAAGCCACCTTGATCACCGAATCCTCCAGGCTGGCTCCGGAGAGCGGGGCGAAAGATTCGGACATGCCGAACAAACCGGTCCGCACGGTGACAAAAACCGGATCCCCGGAATCGCCACTGGTGAAGACCTGTTCCACGGAACCGATTTTCTCCCCGGCGGAGTCCACAACAATCCCTCCGTTGAGGACGATGTTGTCGATGTCCTGCAGGCTGAGCATGATGCACATCCTTCTCGTATGAGGGTTCCGGCGGTACCGGCCAAGCTGTTCTACATTCTGTCTTGATTCTCCACGCCAAGCGACAGGGCTCCCGCCGATGGCGCTCACTGGCCGGTGGCTGCCAGGACCGCCACCGCCGTGAGCACCGTCAGGGGCGCGACAATCAGTCCGAAGAGCGCATAGCCCTTCCACGTGATCAGGACATTCATGCGGACGAGCCGGTCGTGCCAGAGCAACGTGGCCAAGGAAGCCCAGGGGGTGATGATCGGGCCGGCATTGACTCCGATCAGCAAGGCCGCCATCCGCACAGGCGTCCCCGCCAGCGGTTCGGCAAGCAGGTAGGCAGGCAAATTGTTGAGGACATTGGAACCGGTGGCGCCCGTGACGGCAAGCCGAACCAGGTCCATGAACCCCTGGCCTTGTCCGGCCAACTGACTCAGCAACATGGGAGCCCCCAGATTCCTGGCGGCTTCCATCACCAGGAAAAGTCCGGAAGCGAACAGCAGCAAGGACCATGGAATCAGCGTCACCTTCAGGACCCGCGGACGCCGGAAAGCGAACACCACACCCAGCACAACAGCCCCGGCCAGTGCCGGGATCCATACTGGAACCCCGGACACCAACGCAGGCAGAAGCAACGCCAGGACCAAGGCGCTGAACCCGAGCAGGACCCGGTCCGCCGCAGGCCTGGATTCAGCTCCGGCCGGCTGATCCGGCCTGATCCGCACCACCGGGATCCTTGAATAGCGGTTGCGCAGGTCCCGCCGGAAGACGATACCGATGAAGAGCAACGGCACGACGACGGCGGCAAGGGCGGGTGCCCACATCAGGCCGGCAAAGCCGCCCGGAGTAATGCCGCCAAGGCTGTGCTGGGCCAGAAGGTTGGTCAGGTTGGAAATGGGCAGGAGCAGGCTTGCCGTGTTGGCAAGCCACACCGTCGTCAAGGCGAAGGGCAGGGCCGGCAGCCCGGCTTGCCGCGTCACGCTGACCACCACTGGTGTCAGCAGCACCGCTGTTGTATCCAAAGACAGGAAGACGGTGCTCAGCGTCGCGAAGACCGCTAGGAACAACCACAAGAGAATGCTGTATCCGCGGCCCCAATAACGGAGCCGCCGGGCAGTCCAAAGGAAGACTCCGGCCTCGCTGCACAGCTCAGTCACAACCGTCATCGCGACGACGAACAGCAGAATCGGAGCCACCCGATCCACGAGTGCCATCAGATCCGTGAAAGGCAGGGCACCCGTGGCGATCGCCACGGCCCCTAAGGCAAGGAGAACCGCTCCAATGATCGCCAGACGCATGAACGGAGTCTATTGCCCGGCACGATCGTCAGGCCAAAGACTGCGCCCCCAGCGTCAATCAACGGCGGAATTCAGGACAGCCGCTAAGCTCGGATCACGTCGATACTGACTGAATCCCTGCTTGACGGAAAACATAGGTGCAACCGTGACGCTCGCCGAGGACAACCTCAACCAGCCAATTCGGATCCAATTCGAAGCCTTCATTGACGAGCACCGGCGCGCGCTCAACGACTGCTTGAACGGGTTGACGGAGGAACAGGCCCGGCGGTCATTGGTCCCGTCCCGGACCACGTTGCTGGGCCTCGTGAAACACGTGACCTTCGTGGAAAAGGTCTGGTTCGACGAAGCCATCACGCGCCGTTCCCGCGCAGAGATCGGCATCCCGGCCACGCCGGACGAGTCTTTTATCCTCGACGACGGCGACACTATCGCCACGATCCAGCAAGCACACCGCGAGGCATGCGAAGCTTCGCGCCAGGCGACGTCGTCCTTGGGACTTGACGACCTGCTCAACGGCAACCGACGCGGTCCGCTCCCACTGCGCTGGGTTTACCTCCACATGCTCCGGGAGCTGGCGCAACACTGCGGGCACGCAGACATCCTGCGCGAGCAGATCCTCAGCCAGTAGCTCGCCGGCGCCCTCATCGAGGGTAATGAGGGCTTTCCGCCTCCTCCCGCATTGAAGACTCAATCTCGGATTCCTTGTTGCCTGAATCGACCGAACTCTGAACGGGTAAGATCATGGGGCGTCATCGTCGTTGGTGTCCAGGCGGGTCTTCGGCGTCAGGTCTAGCAAGGGGGAATAGCCGATATGGACGAACAGCCGGTGTTGGATCTGGAGCGCCATCGGGAGGCGGTGGACCACGCAATTCGCGGCTCGGGAATGCATTGGACCGACTGGCCCAGGTTGGCAGCGGATGAGCTTTTCCCCGCGGAAGTTCGACTGTCGGCGATGCTTCTTCTTCTTTCGTCTCCAGCTCGGAACTACCACGCTGACAGGGCTATCGCCAAGCTACGTCGGCGCCGACTCCCGTGGGATGCAGATGCAGCCACAATGGCCGTTTACATCGTGGCTCGAATGGAAGGATTCGATGGCCAGCGGGCGGTGGTGGCACTCCGCGGGGCTGAACAGGTCTGTCTTGCTGGAGGGGCTACCGAGGGCATGCTTGCTGCCGTTAGACAGTACAGGGCAGTGCTGGGGGTCCTTCCGGCGCCTGGCCCAGTGGCGGCCCGTTTGAGCAGATGGCTGATGCCTGAGACTGTGGCCCTGATCGAGCGGGTGCTTGCGTCGGCCACGCCGCCCGGCATTTTGGACCTATCGGTATTGCGCGATGGAGATACCTGGGGAGCGCCGGCCCGGGATGCCGCGCGCGAGTTTCCAGCCCATGAGGTGGCCCCTTTGGTCAGATTGCTCAGTACGCTCGGACCACAAAAGCCTTCCAAATCCTGGCGTCGAAGCGTGCTGGAGGCCACCTCATTCCAAACAGCCCGCGAACTGTTACGGGAATGGTTGCGGCTGGCCGCCAATGCCGACATCGTTCCCCCGGATGAGCACGCCCAGCTTGGGTTCTCGGGCGCGATGCTGTTTGCCCATGGAAACGATGACCTCGTTCGGTCCGCCGTCTTTGCCGCACAGGAGTTGCCGCATGAAGAATGGGTGCCGGAGCTCCTTGGAATCCTCGCGAGGCGTGGCGCAGCGACCAGTGGTGGGCAGGCGATGACCGGAGCGCTGGCCTTGAGTGTGGCCAGTGCTTCCGTCGATTCGCTTGCCGGGCGTGCGTCGCCTGCGGACAAAATGGTCTTGGCCGAGCTTTTCGAGGACCTTTCCCGGCGGGATCTCGTCCGCCGCATTGGGAAGTACTTGGGGCTTGACGAAGATGTCATTGCCCAGCGTGATCAAGCGATTCGCCGAGCCAAGGCGGCCGCCGTCCGGCAAAAGGCTGATCCCGCACCGCGAGAAGCGCGCGCTGCGATGGACGTGCTCGTCCGGATCCACTTCGCCCCGCTCCTCAAACAGCACGGGTTCAAGGCCAGAGGGCGGACCTTCCGACGTATCTCCCCGGATCGAGTTGATGTGGTGGCCATTGGATCGTTCGGACTCGATCAGTTCGCGCTCTCTTACGGCACTCGATTCAGCACCAGCTGGCCCCCACAAGACCCTGCGCATCTCAATGAGGCATCGCTTGATATCAGGCATGCAGAGCAGCACGGCATTGCCCCGGATGAAGTACAGGCGCTGGCAAAGCGGCTGTCTTCGATCATCATCCCGTTCCTCGACTCAATGGGTCGCTACGAGCTGGTCCGTTCCTACGTCGAAAATGGCACCGGCGCCCCTGCCGGGTCCCGGGGAATTGACGGTTGGATGGGACCGCCGGCCTGGGGCTTCCTCGGCTTGCTCGCGCTGGCAGTCAAGGACCGGCCCGCGGCCGTGACGTTCCTCACCAAGAAGTACGACTTTACCCAAGGGCTTTTTGAGAGTAATCCAAGTTACGGCGCCGAGCTGGACATATGGCGCGAGAGCCTCAAGAGAGCGGTTGACCTTCCGGACAGCCTGGAGACAGGCGGTTTTGGAGGAAGAGCTGACGAAGACACGTTGTGACCTGCGCGAGCAGATCACTGCACCCAAGTGACTCGCAGTAGGTGTCGTTTAGGGCGCTCTAAACGACAACTACTGCGAGTTAGTTGGGCTACTCGATCCCCGCGAACAGCTCGTTGAGCTCCGCCGTCAGCTGCTTGCGCATTGCCGGGGTGCCGATCTCCCTGCCGTCCACGTGGTTCACGGGAGCGATGAGCCGGATGCTCGAGATCAGCCACACCGCGTCGGCGTCGAACAGGTCTTCCGGGACCAGCGGGCCGTAGCCCAGCTCCCAGCCCGCTGCCTTTGCCTTGGTGAAAAGCGCGTCCTGGGACGTGCCCGGCAGGATGCCGCTGTCCAGTTGCGGAGTGATGAGTCGCTTGACCGTGCGCACCGAGCCGGCGCCGTCGTCGACCGTTTCAACGTGGGCCAGCAACACCGTGGACGTCGGCCCCTCAAGAACGCGGCCGTCAGTTGAGGTGAAGATGGCGTCGTCCGCGCCTTGCTTGTGGGCGTAGCGCAGCGCGGCCATGTTCACGGCGTAGGACAGCGTCTTGGCACCGAGCAGCAGCCAGGGGGCGCGGTCGCCCGCCTCCGTGTCGAAGCCACGGTCAAGAAGTACGACGTCGATGCCCGTCTCGCGCTGCCGGCGGCTGCCCGCGGGGGACGGCGAAGCCTGGATCCAGCACGTAGGAGTCGAGCTGCCTTCCACGCCGCGCGTCACCAAGAGCTTGACCACAACCTCGTCCTCGGCCGGGCTTGGGGCGGGGAAGGCGTCGCGGAATTCGGTGATCGCGGTGTCGATGGCACGGCGCCAGACATCCTGCTCGGGAATGTTGAGGTCCAGCGCCCGGGCTGAGCTCTCAAGCCTGTTGAGGTGCGCCTGCACCTTGCGCGCGCGGCCCGCGACGGCGAGCAGCGACTCGAAGACGCCGTCGCCTCGGGTGGCGCCCAGGTCGGTTGCCATGAGCTGCGGCTGGCTGGAATCGGCGACGCGGCCGTTTTCGAAGGCTGGATCCAGGAATACGAGGACCGTCGAGGCAGGTAAAGTCATGCTTCCAGCTTAGTGCTGCCCCCGGAGGGATGGTCGGGACGGACGGTCGGATGCGGTGTGCCAGATAGGCTGGGCTGACTGTTGGTTCTTTGAATAGCTTTTTGATCGTGGGGGTGTGGGTGCTGTTTCCTTTTCAGTTCGGGGCAGAGTGGACCTGGCTCCTCGGCGCGTGGGCCATCTTTGAGATCATTTTGCGCATCGTGCTGCTGGGCGTCATTCCTGGAAACCGCCGCCCCACCACGGCCATGGCGTGGCTCCTGGCCGTCTTCCTTGTTCCATCCGTCGGTTTCGTCCTGTTCCTGTTGTTCGGCAATTTCCGCTTGTCCCGCCGTCGTCGGGAGCAACAGGAGGAAGTCAACGATCGGGTGCGGGCAGGCACATCGGCGCTCGCCGACGCCGTGAGCAAATACTCGGGGCCCGAATGGGTGACCTCGGCCGGCGAACTGAACCGGCGTCTCGGCTCGCTGCCCATGGTGGACGGAAACTCCGTGGAGCTGATCCCCGGCTACGAAGAGTCCATCAAGGCCATGGCGGAAGCCGTCCGGGGGGCCAAGAAGTTCGTCAATGCGGAGTTCTACATCATGAGCAGTGACTCGGTCACTGACGAGCTCCTCACCGAGTTGGAAAACGCGGCAGCGCGCGGCGTCAACGTCCGGCTTCTGTTCGACCACATCGGCACGCTGCGGATCCCCGGCTACCGAAGGCTGGTCCGCAGGCTCAGGGCCGGCAAGATCCAGTGGCGCCGCATGTTGCCGCTGTTGCCCATCCACGGCCAGTGGCGTCGGCCGGATTTACGGAACCACCGGAAAATCCTGGTGATCGACGGCGAAATCGCCTTCACGGGCTCGCAGAACCTGATCGAGCCCTCCTACAACAACCCCAAGCACCGACGCGCCGGACGCAAATGGGTGGAACTCATGGCGCGGATGGAGGGCCCGATTGTTGCGACCCTCAACGTCGTCTTCGCCACCGACTGGCTGAGCGAAACCGACGAATCCCTCGAGCACCAGCTGCAGGTCGCGGTCCAGGCAACACCCGGCCGGATGACGGCCCAGGTGGTTCCGAGCGGCCCGGGGTTTGTCACCGAAAACAACCTGCGCCTGTTCAACACGCTCATCTACTCGGCCCAGCACCGCATCTCGATTTGCAGCCCGTACTTCGTGCCCGACGATTCGCTGTTGTACGCCATCACGACGGCGGCCCAGCGCGGCGTCGACGTGGAGCTTTTCGTTTCCGAGAAGGGCGACCAGTTCCTCGTCCACCATGCCCAGCGCTCCTACTATGAGGCGCTGTTGGAGGCCGGGGTACGGATCTACTTGTACCGCGCGCCCTACGTGCTGCACGCCAAGCACTTCACGATCGACGAGGAAGTGGCTGTCCTCGGCTCCAGCAATATGGACATGCGCTCCTTCTCGCTCAACATGGAGGTGTCCGTGATGATCCTGGGCGCCGAGGCCGTGGACAGCATGCGCTCCGTGGAGTCGAGCTACCGCGAAATGTGCCGCGAGTTGACCCTGGAGGGCTGGTTGCACCGGCCAATGCTTGCCAAATACGTGGACAACGTGGCGCGGCTGACGGCCACCCTGCAGTAAGGACTCAGTCCTCGCAGGCCTCGTCCGCGGGTTCGCCGTGGATCCTCGACAACAGCGCATGGAGTTGCTGGAGCTCATCGGCGGAGAATCCGGCAAAGGCCTCCTGCTCGACGTCGGCCACCGCGACTTCAATCGACGCCACCGCACGCTTCCCTTCCGCGGTGATTTCGACGATATGGCGACGGCGGTCCGCGCGATCGCGGCGTCGTTCCGCCAGTCCCGCGCGCTCAAGGTCGTTCAGGACTGCAACCAGTCCGCTCGCGTCGATGGAGAGGATATCGATCAGGTCCTGCTGACTGAGCGGACCGGAATCGTCAAGCCGGCACAGGAGCACGGCATGCCTTGGGCTGAGCCCGGAGGAGTCAAGGGCTTGGCGGAGGCGCGTATTCATGATGCGCCCGTGGCGTGCCAAGAGAAACCCCAGTTGCTTTCCTGCTGCCGAAGAACTCATCAGGAAAATCTTATCACTGAGGAAATTATTGACTTAGGGGAATCGTTGTCCTTCATAAACGATCTGAGCGGCACGAGCCGAGCAGCGTGAGCTTTCTACCTAAGGAGTTGCCATGAACAACGAGGCTCCGCACCCCACTGTGGCAGTCATCGGCGGAGGTTACGGCGGGATCTCCGTAGCCAAGGCGCTGGACGAACACGCGACCGTTACCTTGGTGGAGCCCAAGGACGCTTTCGTGCACAACATTGCGGCTCTCCGGTCTGTGGTCCAACCCGGTTTCCTGCCGCGGATGTTCCTTCCTTATGACCGCCTGTTGGGGCACGGTGAGGTACTCCGGGATCGCGCTGTCCGGGTAGACGGTCACACAGTCGAATTGGCTTCGGGTGCCAGCCTGGCGCCGGACTATATCGTCCTCGCAAGCGGTTCCAGCTATCCTTTCCCGGCCAAGAGCGATCGAATGGTCACAAGCGACGCCATCGCCCGCTACCAAGCCGCACATGACGACCTCAAACGTGCCGGAAGGGTGATGCTGCTGGGCGCCGGGGCGGTGGGCCTTGAATTTGCGGGCGAAATCGCGGCGGCATGGCCGGACAAGGACATTGTGATGGTGGATCTTGCGCCGGACATCCTTCCCGGGCCGTACGATCCACGGCTGCGGATTGAGGTCAACCGGCAGTTGGATGAACTCGGCGTACGGCGAATTTTGGGCAGTCCGCTGGTGCAGTTGCCTCCGGTTCCCGCGGGTGAATTCGCCACGTTCACCATCAACACTGTGGACGGTACCGCCATCGAGGCGGACATCTGGTTCCGCTGTTACGGAATAGCCCCGCAGACCGACTACGTGGCAGGAGACCTCCTGGCCGCACGGACCGCCGATGGCTACCTCGACGTCACCCCCGAACTGCGCGTCGTAGGCTTCGACAACGTCTACGCCTTGGGTGACATTTCGGCGATCGACGTGAACAAGGCCGGCGTCGCGGGCCGCGAAGCCGCAGTGGTTGCCAAGAACATCCAGGCCCAGATCGAGGGCTCCGCGGAATTGGCCGCGTACACGCCGTCGAAGCCCGTCATCATCCTTCCCTTGGGGCCGTCCGGCGGCTCGGGACAACTGCCCGACGGCGAGATTGCCAGTCCGGAACTGATCTCCGAGATCAAAGGCCAGCACATGATGATCGACCGCTACGTCGAAATGTTGAACCTCGGCGCTTGATGGCCTGCGGCGGAAGGGTGCCGTGTTCGTCGTCCGCCGTGAGACTGTGGAGCATGGCGAGTTCTATCGAGGTTTCCTGGCAGCTGGACGGCATCACGATGGAGGGCACGGTTGTCCGTCCCGACGGCGAGGGGGTGTTCCCTGCCGTGGTCCTCGTAGCCGGCAGCGGACCGACGGACCGGGATTGGTGTTCACCCCTGCTTCCCGGCAGTAACGGAAGCGGGCGGCTGTTTGCCGAGGAGTTTGCACGTGCCGGTATCGCCTCGATCCGCTATGACAAAAGGGCGTCCGGCCCGCACGTGATGGACAACATCACGAAGCTCATTGGGAAGCTGAGCATGCAATCCCACCTGGACGAGTTGGTGGCGGCCGTCCAGGTGCTTTCCGGGTTGGATTTCGTTGACTCATCAAGAATCGCCGGGCTCGGCAACAGCGAGGGTGCCCTCCATGTGCTTCACTACGCCACAAGCACCCAGGCCGTTCCCTTCGCCGGGATCGTTCTTGCTGCGCCACCCGGCCGCGCGATACAGACAGTGCTGCTGTCCCAGTTGGCTCTTCAGTCCGCCCAGGTCCCTGGCGGCGCTGAGTTGATGCCCAAAGTCGAGGAAGCTGCTGCGCGGTACACGGCCGGACAGCCGATGAACCCCGACCCCGGCCTGCCCGACAGCGTGAAGATGGTCCTCGCGAGCTTCGAGGCCCCGGCGAATCTGCCCTTCGCGCGTGAGCTATGGAGCGAGTCATCGTGCGACAGCCTGGGCAAGACGCGGATTCCCACACTGGTATTGATCGGCGGCAGGGACGTGCAGATCGACGCAGACGCCGACGGCGGTCCTCTCAAGGAAACCGCAGCCGGGATGGCGAACGTGGCCTTCGCCTTCCCGGCCAACGCGAATCACGTGTTCAAGGAGGACGGGCGGAGCCCGGCCGAAGTCGCCGCATCCCCTGGGAACGGCTACAACGATCCGGATGCCCATCTCGACCCCGAAAGCCTGGAAACGATCGTCGCCTGGCTGGGGGAGACCCTGAATATTCAGGGCCTCCCGCCTGGCGGGCCTGGCTGAGTCCTTCGCCGCCTGATTACTGGCCGAGGACTGCGTCGACGAGTTTGACCAGTTCCGGCGCGGAGTCAGCGGTGACGGTGGCGCCCGTCTTGATCGCCGTGGCCCCGAGGTTGCCTTTCACTCCGGTCACGGTCAGTGTGGTGGCCTTCTGGCCCGACGGCAGGACCTGGGTCGTCAACAGCCCGATCGACTGGTCCCCGCTGGTCTTTTCCGGCAACGGCTGTGTCTGGGTAGTGACCTTCTGCCCTCCCGCCTCGATCGTGAAGGTAGAACACTGTGCCAGCGCATCACTGGATTTCTTCGTCTGGCCGCCCAGTACCGTGGGATCCTTCACCGCCAGGGCGGTGATCACGGTGATGGACTTGTCCGCCGCCGAGATGCTCTGCCCCGCTGCATACGTCGCCCCGTCCGGGACCTGCGCGTTGTTGTTCGCCAAAGCCGCGCACGCCGGGGGTGTGATGACGGCGGACTTGAGCATCTGCTTCGCGGCGATCATGCCCTGGTCGATCTGCGCAGCGGGCACCACAGTCAATGGCTTGCCCTGGTCGTCCTTCAACTGCGCGACGATGGAGGCGAGTTCTTCATTCGTGTACGTCTTCTGAGTGGGCGTCGGTGTAGGCGTCGGCGTCGAGGAGGGAGCGGCCGCGGTTCCCGGATTCGAGGGACCGCCGCAGCCTGTCAACGCCAGTACGGCTGCAAAGACAATCCCGAGTGGTGCGAGCATTCTTTTCATGTGTAAACCCCAATTTTCGTGGCGGCATGACCTTCCCCGGGGGTAACCGGCACAGCCTTGCCTTAACCGCCTGGCCGGTCTTTCCCCGCACCGATCCCAAGCAGTCATGAATAGGATGGTTGCCACGGTACATAATCAGTAGGCTTCCTAAATAGAGTGTCGTCTACTTGGATGCCGTCAGCACGCTCAGTACTCGCCCTTGATCACGAAGAACGATCCGCGGATAACACCTGCAAGCTTCGACTTCTGGCGGGCGAACTTGAAGCGTGGCGCCAGTTCTTCGGGAATCTCCATGCCGTCGGCAAGCTTGAATCCGACTGCTCGCTTCCCGCCGGCCTCGATGCTGTACATGACGTTGATCGACAGTCCCGACTCGTAGAAAACGTAGGCCATCCGCAGACCGTCGACGTCGAAGGCGGTCGCTTCCAGCGGGCGCGAGCCGATGACGATGTCACGCTCCTCCTTCAGGATGCGGCTCACGTGCTCCACCACCTCCGGAACCTCGCCCGCAGGGCTCACTGTGAAGACGTGGCCGTACTTGTTCCTGTAGTAGCGGCCTTCGTTGGCGCGCAGCCCGGCAAGAGCCTCGGCAACGGGAGACGACTCCAGGCCGACAGTAGAAACATTCTCGAAGTCAACGATGTACGGCATGCATCCTCCTCGTAAAGACATAGTGGGACCAATGCTAACGCGACGACGATCCAGCGCTCCCAAGGGGTCTTTCCATCCTGGAGCAATGGGGCGATTCTGGAAGTCCAAGCATGTTTGGAAGCGTTGTTCGGAGGCGTCATGGCGCGGAAAAACGAGTCCCCGGCTGTGCAGGCACCGCCAGAGCCTGGAGACGAATACCCTGAGAAAGTCCGGATCCTGGCCGAGGGCAGATTGGTCAGCGACAGGCTGTGGAACGCAGACCTCGCACCGGCCCGGCAACGCAACTGGAAGGTTCGCAGCCTCTTCGCCCTGTGGATGTGCGACGTCCACAGCATTGCCGGATACACCTTCGCGGCCGGCCTGTTCATCACGGGCTTGGTGGGCTGGCAGGTCTTCCTGGCCCTCGTCCTCGGCATCACCCTCGTCTACTTCCTCATGAACTTTGCCGGGACGGCGGGGCAGAAAACCGGAGTGCCGTATCCGGTCCTGGCGCGGATGTCCTTCGGCCTCTTCGGGGCCAACCTTGCTGCATTGATCCGGGCACTCATCGCCATTGCCTGGTACGGCATCCAGACCTGGCTCGCCTCCGAAGCGGTGCTGGTGCTGCTGTTTTCCGTGTGGCCCCAGTTGACCCCGCTCGATGGCCCGGACGTGCCACGCATCCTTGGCTTGACGCCGCTCGGCTGGGCGGCTTTCCTGGCCCTCTGGGCGGTCCAGCTGCTGGTCATCCGGCGCGGCATGGAGACGGTGCGGAAATTCCAGGACTGGGCCGGCCCCGCCATCTGGGTGGCAATGTTCGCGCTCGCGATCTACATCCTGACGCAAGCGGGCAACAAGTTCAGCCTCTCGATCCCCGGCGTCGCGCCTTTGGACGGCCCGGCAGCCCTGACGCAGTTCTTCTCGGCCATTGCCCTGACCGTCACCTACTTTGCGGCATTGCTCCTGAACTTCTGCGATTTTTCCCGGTTCTCGCCGGACCGCAAGACCATCCTCCGGGGCAACTTCTGGGGCCTGCCGGTGAACTTCATCGCCTTCGCACTGGTCACAGTGGTGGTCACAGCGGGCGCGGCGTCCTACTTCACCGCGGACCAGTACCGCGGCCAGGACATGTTCAAAGTGATCACCGATCCCGTGGCGATCGTCCAGGCCATCAAGAATCCATGGATCACCATCATCGCCGCGATCACGTTCGTGGTGGCCACGATCGGCATTAATGTGGTGGCAAACTTCGTCTCCGCCTCCTACGACCTCGCCAACGTGGCCCCGCACAGGATCGACTTCCGCCGCGGCGGCCTCATCAGCGCGGTGCTCGCCATCGTGATCCTGCCTTGGAACCTCTTCAGCAGTCCCGTGGTGATCGTGTACTTCCTGGGTGGCCTGGGGGCGCTGCTCGGTCCGCTGTTCGGGGTCATCTTCACGGACTTCTTCCGCATCCGGCACCAGCGGTGCAAGGTCTCGGACCTGTACCACGAGGACGAGAGAGGCCTCTACTTCTACACCAAGGGCTGGAACCTCAAGGCCATTGCCGCGCTGGTCCCTGCCGCCGTCGTCGCAGGCGTTCTGGCCCTGGTCCCGGCGCTGCAGACCTTCTTGCCAGGCGGCTCGGGCCTGGGTCCGTATTCATGGTTCGTGGGCGCAATCCTGGCCAGTGTGATCTATTACACGATCACCCGCAACGATCCGCGGACGGCCCGCGCCCGGACGGAGGAACACGACTGATTCTCAGGTGGTGGGAAACTCCGCGCCCAGGGCGGAGAGCACGCCGAACGCCTTGGTCCGGATTTCCTCGTATTCGTCCTGGGGCGTGGAGTCCGCCGTGATGGCGCCCCCGACGCCGAGGCTGAGCGTGCGTCCGCCGTCGCCGTCGGGACCCATCACGAGGGTCCGGATCACGACGGCGAGATCCGTCGCTGCGTTGAGCGAAAAGTACCCGATCGCGCCCGAGTAGACCCCGCGCGGTCCGGACTCCAAGCCGTCAAGGATGTCCATGGTGCTGATCTTCGGAGCGCCCGTCATGGACCCGGCAGGGAACGCTGCGGCTACGGCTTCGGCCCGGGGTGCCCCGGGTCGCAACCGGGCGTCGATGGTGCTCACCATCTGGTGAACCGTGGCGTAGCTTTCCACCGCGCACAACCGGCTGACGGTCACCGATCCGGGGACGGCGAAATGGCTGAGGTCGTTGCGGAGCAGGTCCACGATCATGATGTTCTCGGCACGGTCCTTGAGCGAGGATTCAAGTCCACGCCGCAGTGCCTCGTCGATGACAGGATCGTTGGCCCGGCCCCTCGTGCCCTTGATCGGCTCGGCCCGCATGCCGCCGTCGGAGGTTATCCGCAGGAAGCGCTCAGGCGAGGTACTCGCGACCGTCAGCTCGCCGAACTTCAAGTAGCTTGCGAACGGCGCCGGGTTGCGCTTGCGCAGCGCAAGGTAGCCCTCCCACGGGTCCAGTCCGGGATCCGGGGCGGTCACCGTGGTGGTCAGGCAGACCTCGTATGTGTTGCCTTCGGCGATCTGGTGCTGGGCGTCGGTGATTTTGCTTTTGTATTCGTCCTCGGTGTCGCGGCTGGAGAACTCAAGCGCCATGGCGGAACTCCCGACGGCGGGATCCCCGGCCGAGTGCCTCGGTGCGCCGGCCGCTTGGGGCGTCGCGGACAGCACGGCCCCACGCGCAAGGGCAAGCCAATCGCCGGCGTCGGGGGCATCGATGGCGAGCAGCCAGACGGCAGCCTCACGGTGGTCGATCACCACGGCCCTGCCGGCGAAGAGCAACGCGGCATCCGGAGTGCCTGCCTGGACATCGCTGCCGCCGGTCTCCCGCTTCAGTTCATAGCCGAGGTAGCCCAACCAGCCGAGCGTGAATTCGCAGTCATAGCCTTCCGGTGCCTTCAAGGCCTTTCGGCCCCACACGGTGTCCAGCCAGCGGAAGAAGGGGCCCGTGGTCTCCACGGTGGCGCAACCGGCACTGAGCCGGGTGGTTCCGGAACTGTGCGTCACAGCCTGGCCGAAGGAGCCGCCGTCGTCCGCGAGGATACTGAAGCGGCTGCGCTCGGCCGCGGCGGTTGAGGATCCGGCGTTGGACGATCCGGCGTCGCCGGTGCTGGCCGCATTGGAAGAATCGAGCCAGACGGCATTGGCAGACTGGGCGTAGAGCGCGTGGAACAGGGCCGCAGCGTCGGGCGTGGCATCGATCCGTTCGGCCGTGAGCTGCAAACCGCGGCGTGCCGAGAGCTCGGGAGCCAGCACGGGGGAGAGCGACGGGAGGTAGTTCAGCGCCTGCAGGACGTCATCCGGGGCATTGCCGTCAGCCCGGTTCAGCACCCTGACGTCGGCGTGGTCGAGGACGTCGTCGTTCTCGAGCCATTCGTCCTCCTGCGCCGCCCAGCTGTCCCAGAACGGTTCGTAGCTGCTCCCGTCCCTGGCCATCGCACGGTGCCGGCGGTCGTCGTCGGGAGCGTCCACCCAGACCACCGCGTCCAGCATGGGCCTGGCGGCACTCGCGGCTGCCCCGACGCCTTCGACAATGACGATTTCGGCTGGCAGCGTCACGTGGCTGCGGCCGTCGTAGTGCTTCTCCCAGTCCCAACTGACCCACTCGGCGGCGTCTCCGTGCCGCAGCGGCGCCAGGACGGTGGTGACGTACCGCTCGATGCCCGCGGCGAGGCCGTTCCAGCCCGGATAGATGTCCTCAAGATGGAACAGTGACACCTTGTGATGCATGCGGAGGCGGGCGGCAAGTTCGACGGCGAGAGTGGTCTTTCCCGCGCCGGAGCGGCCATCGATGGCGATGATCACGGGTGCTGGGGTCATGAAATAGAGCGTACCTGCTGTGGGTCGTGGTGCTGTGCCTGCTGCCTGGCGGCCAGGGCGTCGCGCGTGTAGGCGACAATGCCGGGGACGGCCGCGCGGATGAGGTCCCAGGTGACGTCGAAATCGTGGTGGCCCCCGTACCAGGGGTCTTCGATGCCCAGGTCCAGGGTGCTCCGGCCAGCTACGGATGGGTCGAAGCTGCGCAGCATCCGGATCTTGGCGAGCGTTTCCGAATCCGGGGCGGCCTCGTGCAGCCAGCCGTAGTGGTCCACGTCGAGCGCCAAAATCAGGTCCCGCTCCCGGAACCACTCCTGGCGCCAGCTTCTGGCAAGGTGACCTTCGGAGTGGATCCGGTGCGCTGAAAGGACCCGGGCCGCACGTGGATCGATGGGGTGTCCGGCCTCGTATGACGTGGTTCCCGCGGAGTCCACCACAACCGCTCCACCCAGCCCACCGGCGTCGAACGCTTCGGTCAACATGAGCTCCGCCATGGGTGAGCGGCAGATGTTTCCCGTGCAGACGGTGATGATGCGGTATGGGCTCGACGCTGAGTACATGGAGCAAGCATGGGGGATGCTACCCCGTCTTGGCTAGTCAAATTTACAAGATTTGTAAAGTCGCTGGTGGAGGCGTAAAAGCACGGGCTGGGTCAGGAAATCCGCAAGTGCTCCAGGACTTCCTCGGCGCCGGGGTAGGCCGCCTGGGTGCCTTTCTTGGTAGTGGCGAGCGCTGCGGCAACCGATGCGAACGCCGCGGCCTCCGCCAAGGTCTCGCCCGCCGCAAGACGGGCGGCCACGGCGCCGGTGAAGGCATCCCCTGCACCGGTTGTGTCCACGGCATTGACCTTGGTGGGTGCGATCCGGGAGATCTGTTCCCCGGACGCCGCGAGTGAATCCAACACCACCGAGCCGTGGGAACCGAGGGTCACCAGTACCCGCTCCAGTCCCCGCTCGGCGAACTGGCTCCGGACTGACTCCCAAGCGCTGGCGTGCGCTCCCGGGTGCGGCATTTCGGCGTCGCCCAGGAACATGGACGCTTCGTGGGCGTTCACCAGCAGGACGTCGCTCAAGGCGGCCAGGCTCTGCGGGATTTCGGCGTACGGCGAGAGGTTCAACAGAACTGTTGCGCCGGCGTCGTGCGCTGTTTTGGCGGCAGCCTCCACCGTGTCGAGGCCGACCTCCAGGCAGAGGCAGAGCACCGCTGCATCGTCGAAGGAGTCCGCCGACACATCCGCCGGGGCGAGCGTTCCGTTGGCGCCGGCCGAAATGATGATGTTGTTCTCACCGTGCGCGTCCACCGCGATAACCGCGACGCCGGTGGCGGCATCCGCGGAACGGCGGACGCGCGAAACGTCCACGCCGGCCCCTTCCGTGGAGGCGAGGAGCATGGCGCCGTTGGAATCGTCTCCGACGGCGCCGATCAGGCTCACGGTGCCGCCCAGTTTGCTCGCCGCGACAGCCTGGTTGGCGCTCTTGCCGCCGGGATTGACCGCGAAACCATTGCCATGGACGGTCTCGCCGGGGAGCGGGAGCCGCTCGCAATAGATGGTCAGGTCCGCGTTCAAGGACCCGACGACGATGATCCGGCGGGTCACTTTTCGACCTCGGCTTCGAGGGGCTTGGGGATGAGCAGCGACGCCGCGAAGGCGGCAACGGTGATGGCCAGCCCGACGACGACGACCGTCAAGTACGAGGCCTTGGCGTCGCCGAGCGCGGAGGTTGCCACAAGCACCGCCGGCAATACCAGGAAGCTCAGTCCGGCGCCGAGGTTGAAGGCGCCGGCGTTCATGCCGGGAAGGAAGCCGGGGTTGCCGGCGGGGGAGAGGACAACTCCGAGTCCATTGAGCATGATGTTGACCGTACCGGCGTACATGATGCCGAGCAAGGCCGTTCCCACGATCATGAGCGGCAGGCTGCCGAGTCCGAGGAACGCGATGACTGCCAGGGCTACGATGCTGCCCAGCATTCCGATGCGCAGGACTTTGGTGTAGCCGAGCACGGGAGCGAGCCGGCCGCTGATGGGTCCGAATACCCAGCCGAGGAGGGCATAGGGCGTGAGGATCATGAGCGACATCTCGGTGGGGCCGACCCCGAATCCCGGTGCCGCGGCCTGGACGTAGGCCGGGACGATGCCGTTGATGACCGCGAAGATGCCGGTCATGGCGAGGGTGGTGGTCAGCAGCGGCGCCCACGTGGAACGCTGGCGGAGGTGGACGGTTTCCACCATCGGTTTCTTGGAACGCTTCTCCACCGTCCAGAAGGCGGCGAATGCAACAGCAGCGACCACAATCAGCCCGATGGACAGCATGAGCGTTCCGGAAGAGAAGGCGCCAACCAGCTTGGATCCCTCATTGAGGGCTGTCAGGAGTGCGCCGACGGCGATGACGATGAAGAACACGCCCAGCCAGTCCATGCCGGTACCCGCGGCAGGCTTGCTCTCGCCGGCAAGGATGGCGATCAAGGCCGTTGCCACGATGGCGAGGCCAACCATGAGCCAGAAGATGCTGCGGAAGCCGAAGTGCTCGGCGAAGTAGCCGCCCACGAACGAGTCGACGCCGGCAACGCCGCCATTGACTGCCGTGATGAGGCCCATCAGGGCCCCATACTTGCGCGGGTTGTCGACGGCGGAGCGCAGCATGATGAGGCACAGCGGCACGGTGGGGCCGCTGACGCCCTGGATGATGCGGCCCACGAAGAGCCAGGTAACGTCCGGCGCCATGGCTGCGATGACCGAGCCGACTGCCATCAGCAGCATCATGCCGAGGAGGATCTTCTTACGTCCCACGATGTCGCTCAGGCGGGGCAGGAAGAGCGAGAACAAGGCTGCGGCCGTGAAGAACCAGGTCTGCGAGAGGCCGATGACTGCCTGGTCCGTGTGGAGCTCGTTGCCCATGGTGACCAGGGCCGGGCTGAGCATCGATGCGTTGAGCTGGAAGGCCACGCAGGCAGCCAGCAGCGCGACCATGAGTGCCGCGACATTGCCGCGGTTGGTCTTGGTTTCGTTGATGAGTGTGGTCATTTACTTGGCCTCTCCTGCGATGCTGACGGCGACGGGGGCGGCGACGCGAGTGCCGCCGGCGGGATCGCCGATGCGGATGATCGCGTCAGTGACGAGGTTCCAGAATTTCTCGTGGTCGAGGTCGACGGCGACTGAGGTGTTGCAGTCAGCCGGTGCGGGGGCCCGGAAGTCGGCCACGGTCATGCCAAGGGTGAGCTTGCCCTGCAGTTCGATGTCGACCGGGACTTTGCGGGTGGTCATCACGGTGGGGTCGATGACGTAGGCCACGGCGCAGGGATCGTGCACCGGGGGATAGTCAAAGCCCTGGGCGTCCTTGTAGGTCTTGGTGAAGAACTCCATCAGTTCCAGGACGAACTTGGCTGGCTTGGTGCCCACGGCGGCGATCTTCTCGACCACCTCGGGAGTGGCCAAGGCCTGGTGCGTGAGGTCCAGACCGACCATCACCACGGGCCACTTTTCGTTGAAGACGATGTGTGCGGCTTCGGGGTCGATGATGATGTTGAATTCGGCTACGGCACTCCAGTTGCCTACGTGGTAGCCGCCGCCCATGAGGACGACTTCCTTGACGCGTTCAACGATGCGCGGCTCCTTGCGGGCGGCCATGGCGATGTTGGTGAGTCCCGCTGTGGGGACGAGGGTGACGGTGCCAGGCTCGTGCGCCATGATCGTCTCGATGATCAGGTCGACGGCGTGGCGTGGGTCCAGTTCGATGGCGGACTCGGGCTGTTCGGGGCCATCCATGCCGGTTTCGCCGTGGATGTCCGGTGCGGTTTCGATCGAGCGGACCAGCGGACGGTCGCAGCCGGCGGCAAAGGGAACACCCGTGATGCCTGCGATGGTGCCCACGGACAGGGCGTTGCGGGTGACCTTTTCGAGGGTCTGGTTGCCGACCACCGTGGTGACGGCGAGCAGCTCGATGTCAGGGTTGCCGTGGGCCAGCAGCAGGGCCACGGCGTCGTCATGCCCGGGATCACAATCCAGGATGATCTTCTTGCGTTCACGGGTCATGGTGTTGGGATCCATGTTCATCTCCACGTCATTGGGGCCTGCCGAGGTTCGGTCTCGGGCAGGGCGCTAAAGCATTCAGGGGAATTCTGGCACTGGCTTACGTGTCACGTCAAGCGCTTAACGCAAAACACGTCAAGCGCTTGATGCCTTGCGGCGCGGGAAAGGGCTGATTCCGACTACGATCGTTGTATGGAATCCGCGGAACCAGTGCATCGGGCCTCAAGCCGTACGCAGCGCGTCACCGCGGCGATGGTGGCCTCCGTGGCAGGGGTCTCGACTGCGACCGTGTCCTTGGTTGCCAACGGAAAAACCCAGGGCAGGGTCTCCGAAGACAACATTTCGCGGGTCCGCCGGGCCATTGCCGAGCTTGGCTACGTGGTGGATGGCATCGGCAGTTCCTTGGCCAAGGGCGTGAGTTCGATTGTGATCCTTGTGGCGCCGGACATTTCCAACCCTTTTTTCGCCAAGGTCATCGCCGGAGTCCGGGAATCGCTCGGCTCCGAATACCAGCTGTTGCTCTCCGTGACCGACGCCGGTGAGTTCCCCCGGGCGGAGGATGTCCGGAAGCTCATGGCGCTTCGCCCCGCCGGGCTGCTGGTGGATGCGCCCAACGCGGCCTTCCTGGAGGACCTGTCCGTCGCCGGGCCCCTGGTTCTTCTCGATGCTCCCGGCCTGGAGGCCTACGCTCCGTCCGTGAACCTCGATGTTGCCCACGGCGCCCGTGAATTGGCCGCGCATCTTGCGGCCTCCGGGCACAAGCGGGTCGCCTACGTGGACAGCGTGACGGGCACCGCGACGTTCGAGGTGCGCCGGGCTGCATTCTTGGATGAGGCACATTCCCGCGGTATTTCCGTGGCGGACTCGCACATCATCAGTACCACCATCGACGTCGGCGCTGCCGCGGCGGCCTTCGCTGCCGCGTGGCCGGACTGGCAGCGGGCCCGGGTCACCGCCGTCGTCTGCGGAACGGACACCCACGCCTACGGTGTGTTGCAGGAGGCCCGAGTGGCCGGGGTCCGGATTCCGCAGGAACTCGCTGTCGCTGGCTTCGATGACCTGCCGTATTCCGCCACGAGCAACCCGAGCCTGACCAGTGTGCATTTGCCTGCAACTCCGTTGGGACTCAAGGCCGGGGAGCAACTGCGGGGGTTGATGGAAGGCCGCGAGCTGGAACAGCCGCAGTTGACGCTCGAGAGCTCGTTGGTGGTGCGCGGCTCCACGGGGTAGGTCTCCCCCCATCGATTGCTCCAGAATTGTCGTTTTGAGGCTCCAAAACGACAATTCTGGAGCAATCGATGGAGGCTGTGGATAACTTCTGCGAGGTTGGTCGTTTTCTGCTCTGATGGGGTCATGAAAACCCCACGTCGCCTCCCAGTGAGCCTCGAGACGCGGCCGTTCACTATCGCCGAGGCGGCCCGGGAGGGTGTCAGTCCCAGGCGTCTGCGGCACGGCTCTCTGAAGAGACTCGGCAAGGGGATCCGTTCGGAGCGCCCGACCGCGGAGCTCCCCCTATGCGTCCGCGTACGCCCTTTCGTCGAGGTCAATGAGCGATGCGCGGCATCCCACCTCACGGCGGCAGAGCTTCTTGATCTGCCGCGGCGTCGCCAGAAGGAGCCAACACAGATGTTCCACGTGATTAGACCGGAGGGCGCAGCCCACCTCAACCGTCCACACATCGTCGTCCACCGCATGAAGCTCTATGAGGACGAGGTCACGACAGTTGACGGCATCCCTGTCACCACCGTGGAGCGCACTTGGCTGGACATGGCCGAGATGCTCACCGTGGACGAATTGGTGGTGATGGGGGACAGCTGTGTGCGGATGCCGCGGGTTGAATTCGAAGGGCGGGACGCGCCGTTGTGCACTCTCGCGGATCTTCAGCGGATGATCGATCGCCATAAGGGCAAGAGAGGGCTGCGCAAAGCCAAAGCAGCCATCCACCTGATCCGGATAGGTTCGGATTCGCCGCAGGAGTCATTGCTCCGCCTGGCGATCGTGAGGGCAGGCCTGCCGGAACCCGCACTCAATGTGCCGGTTGATGCCAAGGACGGCGGGAGGTTCCTGCAGCCTGACTTGTCGTACAAGACGTACAAAATCGGCATCGAGTATGAGGGCGAGAACCACGGCAGCGAAGCACAAGTGGTGCGGGACATCAGCCGTTCGGAACGGTATGAGGCGCTGGGCTGGACGGAGGTCCGGATCTCAAAGCGCCACATGTTCAACGATGCGAAAGCTGCCGTGGCCAAGGTCCGAAGTGCGCTGGTCCAGGCCGGCTGGCGGCCTGCCCGTTCTTAAAAACGATTGCTCCGTAACTGCCGTTCTGAATGGTCAAAACGACAGTTACGTGGGCCCACACCGGCGAGGGCCCCGGCCTGAGCTTGCGAAGGCTGGGAGCCGGTGGGGAGCAATCGATTTGGTTTAGTGGATGACGGCGAGCAGCACACCCACGGACATGAAAAGCACTCCGAACGTGCGGTTCAGGACCTTTTGTCCGTGCTCGTTGTGCGTGAACCGTTGGAATGAACGGGCTGCCAAGGCGAAGAAGAACCACATGACACAGATATCGATGAAAATGATCGTGGTGCTGAGGATCAGATACTGCGGAACCAGTGGCTGCTCGGGGCGGATGAATTGCGGCATGAAGGCCAGGAAGAAAACGATCGCCTTGGGATTGAGCAGGTTGACCCAAATGCCTCGCTGGAACATGGACCACGCCGGCTCGTTCCGCCGGGCCTCCACCTTTTCCTTGTCCAGGTCCGGCCGGTGCATGAACTGCCGGATGCCCATGTACACCAGATATGCCGCCCCGGTGTAGCGGATCACGTTGAAGACCACAGGCGAGCTGGAGACCAGAACACCTACCCCGAGCGCAACGATCAGGATGTGGATGATCAGTGCCGCCTGTTGGCCCAGCACTCCCCAGATGGAGCGGCGGAATCCGGAGTTGAGCGAATTACTCATGGTGGAGATGGCGCCCGCGCCGGGAGTGAAACTGATCAGGGTGCCGGCGCCAACCAGGGCCAGCCAAAGCGAAATTTGCACCAATCCAGCTTATGCCCGCGGGACGCAACGCCCGGACGAGCGGTTACCCGCTCCGGACAACTCCTGAGTTCAGCTACCAGACCGTGTTGACGAGCCGGAATTCCTGGAGTGCCCGATCGGATGTCACCAGCGTCAGGCCTTCGACGGCGGCTTGGGCGGCAATCATACGGTCGAAAGGATCCCTGTGAGGCCAATTAAACGATGCGGCGGCAAGGGCATGTTCCGCGGTTAGGCTCAATTCCTCGGTGACCACGCGTCTAACGTGCTGACGGTAACCGGTCATGATTGGATCCAGCGCGGCGAGGCGGCCGCGTGAGTACTTGTAAGCCAGTTCATAGGCCGACGCAGCTGATGCAAAAGTTCGATTTGTGAGGTCTTCGATAATCGACCGGGCAGTGCTGGACAATTGTTCGGGCCTGGTCATGGCGAGCACCAACGCGTTGGAATCCAGGAGAAAGGCAGTCATTCCCACTCCGCCAGTTCTTGCTCGGTCAGAGGGTCGAATAAGTTGTCAGGAAGATCGATCTGACCCAGAAAGCCCAACTCGCGCTTCCGAGGGTGCTCAATACGAACTATCCGTGCCACGGGCTTGCCGGCCTTGGCGATAACGACTTCTTCGCCCCGTTCAACCATGTTGAGAAGCTCAGAAAGGCGGGTCTTTGCCTCCTGGACGTTGTACTGTGCCATGTTGACCAAGCATACTTGGTCAACCCGTACTGGGTAAGGTTCAGAGCGGTGGTGGACGCCTTTGGCCGCTGCGTACCGACGCCTAGCCACACTGGCCAAACCTCGAATGCACCCAGTGGGTCATCGTGTCCGGGAGATCGTCCTCCGTTGCATATAGATCAAAGTACGAATGTGGCCCGGCAGACATGTACCCGGTCTCGTCGATCCCAAAATGGCCGATCATGAGAATCCCCTCACTTGCGGCTGCCTCTGACAGAAGCTTCGCCTCCGCGAGGATTGGCTGCTCATCGAAGTAGTCGTCCTCGGCCCAGATTCCGGCGTGCGCGATCGCAAAATACTTGGAGCCCTCGAGATCCAGATCTTCCAGGATCGCGTCCTGGAATGGATTCAAGCTGCCTTCGAAGGACTCCGTGACAATCCGGATGCTTTCCAGCTGCATCTCGGCGTCGAGGCCGATCACCACGAGTCGTGGGTAGAGCTTTTCTTCTTGGACAATGAGCGGACGGGCGAGAATCTGAAAGTCAAAACCTGCTTGGATGATCATGCTTTGAGGCTATTCGTGGCCGCGGATCACAAACAGCGACCACTTCGCCTATGTGGACAACTGCCCGAGTTTGGCCGCCTTCACCAGGAGATACTGCCGCTCCTGCAGGCTCCCGGTCTTCTTCGCCGCGGTCAGCAAGCACTCCCGGGCGCCCGCAGGGTCGCCGGACATTTCGAGCAGGTGTCCTCGGACGGCGTCGAGCCTGTGCCAGTCTCCCAGCCCGGTCCCAAGCCCATCCAACAGCTCAAGGGCCGCCCGCGGCCCTTCGACCATTGCCACGGCAACTGCCCGGTTGAGCGTCACCACCGGACTTGGCGCCACGGCTTCGAGGACCGTGTACAGCGCCAGGATCTGCGGCCAGTCGGTCTGGGCCGCGGATGGTGCCTCGGCGTGGACCGCCGCAATGGCTGCCTGCAGCTGATAGGTCCCCGGACGCCCGGCCCCCAGCACCGCTGACAACAGTTCGAGGCCCTCGGCGATCTGGGCCGGGTCCCACAGCCGGCGATCCTGCTCGGCGAGGGGCACCAACATCCCGTCCGGGAGGGACCTCGCGCGTCGTCGCGAGTCGGTCAGGAGCATGAGGGACAGCAGGCCGCCCACTTCGAGCTCGCCCGGGAGCAGCCCCCGAAGGAGCCGGGCAAGGCGGATGGCCTCGGCGGTGAGGTCTTCGCGCTGCATGGATGGGCCGGAACTGGCCGCGTAGCCCTCGTTGAAGATCAGGTACAGGACGTGGAGGACGACGCCGAGCCGCGCCTTTCGCTCGCCCGTTTCCGGGAGCTCGAAATGGGCTCCCGCCTTCTTGATGCTCTGCTTGGCCCGGCTGATCCTCTGGCCCATGGTGGCCTCCGGGACAAAGAACGCGCTGGCGATTTCCGCCGTCGTGAGCCCCCCGACTGCCCGTAATGTCAGTGCCAGTTGCGAGGGTGCTGAAAGGGCGGGGTGGCAGCACAGGAAAAGGAGAGTGAGGGTGTCTTCCGCAAACCCGTCCGTCTCACTGCTCGGGGAAGGGTCTTCGCCAGGCGGCGGTTCCAAGGCCGCCGCGCGTTGTTCGCGCGCCTGCCGGGCACTTTCGCTGCGCCAGTAGTCCACCAAACGCCGTGAAGCGACCGTGAGCAGCCACGATCTAGGGTTCTCCGGAACACCGGAGGCGGGCCATTGCAAGGCTGCCTCGAGCAGGGCTTCCTGGACGGCATCCTCGCACTCGGCGAATTGGCCGTGCCTACGGATGAGCACGCCAAGGACCTGCGGCGCGAGCGTGCGCAGCAGGTCCTCGAACGTGGATTCCCTGGAAGGTGCGGCCAAGCGCTAGACCTCCGGCGGAGCGTCCTGGACGCGGCGCAGCTCCACAACCGGTGCATACTTCACGATGCTGGAGCAGATTTCCACGGCCCGTTCCTCGCTGGCGACGTCCACTACCCAGTAGCCGATGAGGGATTCCTTGGCCTCGGCGAAAGGGCCATCGGTGGTGATGACCCCGTTGTCCGTCTGCTTGACCAGCTTGGCAGTGCCAGCATCGGCCAATCCGGCGTTGAAGACCATCTCGCCGGAATCAGTGAGGTCCTTGTCGATCTGAATCATGAATCCGATCATTTCCCTGATCCACTCGGGATCCGCGGTCTCCATCATGCCCTCGGCCGAACCAAACATCATGATCATGTATTTCATCTCGAACTCCTTATCAGGGCGCTCCGTGTGGGCGCTTTCGTTCATAGGTCGGAACTGCAGGACGGTTTTCGACATGGGTCGAGGGAAAATTCCAAGAAACTTTTGGGCGGCCGGTTAGGCCCGTGCGATGACTTCCCCATTCGGGATCAGGAAGAAGCCATCATCCGTGGAGCCCCAACGGTGCCAGCCGGCGGCGATCCTGGCGAGGTCTGCCTCGTTGGCCAGGCCATATTCCAGCGCCTGCTCGGCAAAAGCGGAGTGCAGAACGCGCTCGCTCCAGACGCGCGACTGCCAGCGGCGCTGCTGCGCGGTGGCGTACAGCCAGTTGCTGCTGGAGGGCGCGACGTCGGTGAAGCCCGCCTGCTGCGCCCAGGACACGAGCCGCCGCCCGGCGTCGGGCTCTGCTCCGTTCCGTCGGGCGATCTTCTGGTAGAGCTCCATCCAGTCGTCGAGTTCGCGGACTTCCGGGTACCAGCTCATGCCGTGGAAATCGGCGTCGCGGACTGCAACGATGGCGCCAGGTTTGGCCACACGCCGCATCTCGCGCAATGCGGCCACAGGGTCGGTCAGGTGCTGCAGGACTTGGTGGGCGTGGACGAGGTCGAAGGTTTCGTCCTCGAAGTCCAGATCGTAGATGTTGCCCGTCACGAATTCCACGTTTTCCACGCCCCGTTCGTCCGCGAGCGTCGCAGCCTGCGCCACGATCTCGGCGGAACGGTCGAGCCCGACGACCTTTGCGGGAGCCACCAGCTCCGCGAAGTCGCACGTGATGGTCCCGGGCCCGCATCCGACGTCGAGCACTGACGTCCCGGCGGTGAGATGCGGGATGACGAACGCGGCAGAGTTCTCGGCTGTGCGGGAGGCGTGGGCGCGTACGACGGACTCGTGGTGGCCGTGTGTGTAGACGTCTTCAGGCTTCTGCTCGTTCATAGGGAAACGCTACCCCGATGGAGCGGAAAGCGGGCGGAACCCGGCGTGGCCTTAAGCCTGGGGCCTGTTCCGATACGCCGCCAGGAACGTGGCGATCCTCCGCACGGCTTCCTCGATCTCGCGGACCGATGGCAGGATGACGAAGCGGAAATGGTCCGGGGTTGGCCAGTTGAAGGCCGAGCCGTGGGAGACCAGGATTTTCTGGTCCTGCAGGAGGTCGAGGACGAATTTCTCGTCACTCTCAATCGGGTAGACGTCCGGGTCCAGCCGCGGGAACAAGTACATTGCTCCGGCTGCCGGAACGCAAGTCACTCCGGGAATCGCCGTCAGGAGCTTCAAGGCCAGGTCGCGTTGTTCGCGGAGCCGGCCCCCTGGCCTGATGAGTTCCTCTATGCTCTGGTAGCCGCCAAGGCAGGTCTGGATGGCGTGCTGCGCCGGAACGTTGGAGCACAAACGGAGGGACGCCAGGAGCTCCAACGCTTCGCGGTATTCGGCGGTTGCGGCGTGCGGGCCGGTCACAGCGACCCAGCCGGCCCGGTAACCGGGCATGCGGTAAGCCTTGGAGAGGCCGCTGAAGGTGAGGACGCAGATGTCGTCTGCCACGGATGCCGTGTGGATGTGCTGGGCGTCCTCGTAGCGGATCTTCTCGTAGATCTCGTCAGAAAAGAGGACAAGATCGTGCTTGCGGGCCAGCGCCGCGAACTCCTCCAGGATGTGGCGCGGGTATACGGCGCCCGTGGGGTTGTTCGGGTTGATGATGACGATGGCTTTGGTGCGCTTGGTGATTTTGGCTTCGACGTCGGACATGTCCGGCCACCAGTTCCGGCCCTCATCGCAAAGATAGTGCACCGGCGTTCCGCCCGTGAGGGTCACCGTGGCCGTCCACAGCGGATAGTCCGGCGCGGGGATCAGGACCTCGTCGCCGTTTTCCAGGAAAGCCTGCAGCGTCATGGAAATCAGTTCGCTGACGCCGTTGCCGATGAAGATGTCCTCGACGCCGATATTCATCAGGTTCTTGGTCTGGTAATACTGCGAAATCGCTGTCCGCGCCGTGAAGATGCCCTTGGAATCGCTGTACCCTTGGGCGCCGCGGAGGTGGTGGATCATGTCCACCACCACGGACTCCGGAGCTTCCAGTCCGAACGGCGCGGTGTCCCCGAGATTCATCTTGAGGATGCGGTGCCCTTCGGCCTCCATGGTCTTGGCCGCTTGGAGGATGGGCCCGCGGAGTTCATAACGGACGTTCTGTAGTTTGCTGGAGTGCTGCATCGGACGCATGGTTGATCATTTCATGTCCGGCGCCTCACTCCCATCGGATGATGACCGGCAGGCTGCTCGTGTTGGCCGAGACTTCACGTTCGGTGCCCCGGACCGCCACCACGAAGTGCTGGAGATCGTCCGCCGAGGCCAGGACTTCGAAATGGCCGGTGGGATCGCTCACGACGGCGGTCGCGGACGAATGCGGGCGGATATACGCCTCAGGAATGCCTTTGTTGTGGACATCGACCAACCTGCCGTAGACGAGGCGGGCCAGCGTGGAAGCGTTAAGCAGCGGCTCGGCGACCGGAGGGCCGGAGGGCTCGTCGAGGCTTATGCCCACGGGGACGCGGACCAGGAAGCCGAGGCCTTGGCGGATGCCGGCGTCGTATTCGTCCGGTTGGAATTCACCGCTGGAGACCACGGAGTATTGGGTGTTTTGTTCAATGGCAACCAGGAGCTTCTCCATGTTGTCCAGTTGTGTGGGTCCATGGCATTCCACGGCCACCTTGAGCTCGAGGTCCAGCAGCGGCCCCTCCCGCCGGGACCGGCCCACCCTGTTCATGGCGACGGCGTGGACCGTGACAGGAGCGTCCGCGGATTGACCGCTTGGCGGTTCCGAACCGTCGTCGTAACGGACGCGCGTTGGCGAGACGGCGTCGGAAAGTATCCCGAGGAGCTCGGTCAGGGATGATCGCACAACACCCACGGTGACACTCCAGTCCACAAAGTGGTCCAGCTAGCCGTTGTGCTCTACGTTACTCCCGCACTGGTCCGCGAGTCACCGGGGTTCAGGCGTCACTCCATTCGATGGTTGGCTGTTGGCGCCACACCGTTGCGGGCTGTCATGGTGGCCTCGATGACCCCTTGCATGAAATTCATGACCGCGCGGAGTTCTTCCGGCGAAAGTGCGTCAATGACCGGGGCGATGGCACCTGCCAGGGGAGAGAACAATTCACTGCCGGTAGCGCGCGCGGAATCAGTCATCTCCAGGTGAACCTGCCGGCGGTCCTTCTCGCTGCGGCGGCGTGCCAGGTGGCCTGCCCGGTCGAGGCGGTCCACCAGCGCAGTTGTTGCCGGCGAGCTCAGGTTGAGCGCCGCTCCGAGCGCCCCGGGAGTCATGGTCTTGCCCTCCCGCGCGGCAGCGACCATTGCCGCCAATGCACTCAGGTCTGTTCGGTGGAGGTGGTGGCGGTTGCTGACAGCCTCCACGTAACGCTCCGTTTCGACCGTGAACTGCTGGAGAAGCCCGAGGAGTGCAGCCGCGGACCGAACGTCGTGCTTGTCATCCATGAGGCCTCCTTCAGCCTCAAATTATCCCACCGGGATGCCATTGACCAATTATCTCCATGATAGATATATTTCACCATGGAAGTAACTACGAAGGGGGCGGCCATGATGGACCGACGGCCTGGAATCGGCCGACGAAGCAGATCGCGATGGTGGGTGGCGGCGGCGGTGCTATCGCTCGTGGCGTGGATGGCCATCGGTGGAATCGGCGGCCCGACCTTTGGAAAGCTCGGCGAGGTGTCCAGCAACGACCAGGCATCCTTCCTGCCGGCGAGCGCCGAATCCACCGAAGCCCGCGCATGGCAAAGCAAGTTCACTTCCAGCGGCAGTGTTCCCGCGGTGGTGCTGTTCGAGTCTCCCGAGAAACTTTCACCCGCTCAACTGGCCGGGTTGGCGCCCCTCGGCACCCAACTGTCCGCCGTCGTCGGGGTCAGCCGTTCGACGTCGACGGTCGGGCCGATTCCGTCCGCGGATGGCAAGGCGGTGCAATTCATCGTCCCCGTGGAGGAAGGAAACGGCGTCAAGGCGAGCATCCAAGCGCTTCGCGCAAAGGCAACGGGGTATGCGGCGGGGGCAGGGCTTCCCGCTGGAACAACCAGCTACGTGACGGGACCGGCGGGCTTTCTCGCCGATTTGGTCAACGCTTTTGGCGGCATCGACGGAATATTGCTCTTCGCTGCGCTGGGTGCTGTCTTGGTCATCCTGCTGGCGGTCTACCGATCCGTGGTGCTGCCCTTTGTGGTGCTCCTTACCGCCGTCTTCGCGCTGTGCGGCTCCATCCTGGTGGTCTTTGCCTTGGCGAAGGCGGGCGCAATCCAATTGACGGGACAAAGCCAAGGGATCCTCTCCATCCTGGTGGTCGGCTCGGCCACCGACTATGCGCTCCTCTTTGTGGCCCGTTACCGTGAGGCGTTGGGCCACGCGTCGAACAAATGGTCGGCTGTTGGACGGGCGTACAAGGGTAGCTTTGGGGCCATCGTGGCCTCCGGTACGACGGTCGCGCTGGCGTTGCTTTGCCTGCTCTTCTCGGAGCTGAATTCAAACCGGGGGCTGGGACCTATCGGCGCGATCGGAATAGTCTTCTCAATGTTGGCCAGCCTGACGCTGCTTCCCGCGGCGCTTGGACTTCTCGGCCGGTCCGCATTTTGGCCGCGTACGCCGAGGAAAGCCCCAGCTGCGAGCGCCGCCCCGGGTGCCGCCGTCGCCGCAGCGGGTGCTGCGAGCGCCGCCCCGGGTGCCGCAGTCGCCGCCCCGGCCGACCCCGACATCCCCCGGGTCTGGAGGCGTCTGGCTGGCATCATAGCCAAGCGGCCCAGGGCCGTATGGCTGGGGGCTGCCGCCGTTTTGGTGGTCTGCGCTTCAGGCCTGCTGCAACTCCAAGCGAGCGGTGTTCCGCAGTCTGCGCTCATCCTGAGCAAATCCGAGGCAGTGGACGGCCAAACGGCAGTGGGCCGGCACTATCCCGCCGGCGCAGGAAGCCCTGTGGTGGTGGTCGCCGAGGAAAAGTCGGTAGCCGTGGTGCTTGCTGAAGTCAAGGCCCAGGAAGGCATCTCGGATGCATCCGTGGTTGCCGCTCAACCGGACCCCGGCGCCCGACCGCTGGCGGAAGCCGCGACCGGCGCTGCCCCTTTGGTGCGGGACGGCCGGGTGTTGATCAATGCCACCCTGTCCTCGGAGGCCGACTCGGCGAAGGCCGAACAGGTTATCGCCACGCTCCGGCAGAAGCTCCATGAAAAGGCCCCCGGAACCCTGGTGGGAGGAACCACGGCCACAGCCGCGGACACCAACGCGAGCGCGCAGTCTGATTTGTGGCGCATCATCCCGATTGTCTTGGCGGTCATCCTGTTGGTGCTCATGGCACTGCTGCGTTCCATCCTGGCGCCGCTCTTGCTGATAGGAACCGTGGTGCTGTCCTATGCCGCCGCATTGGGTGTCTCGGCCTGGGTGTTCAACCATGTGTTTGGATTCCCCGGAGCCGATGCCTCGGTTCCGCTCTTCGGTTTTGTCTTCCTCGTAGCCCTGGGCGTGGACTACAACATCTTCCTCATGACCCGTGTCCGGGAAGAGTCGATGCTCAACGGAACCAGGGCCGGCATCTTGAAGGGGCTCGGCGCCACCGGCGGAGTGATTACCTCGGCCGGCGTCGTTCTTGCTGCAACCTTTGCCGCCCTGGGGGTCATTCCGATCCTCTTCCTTGCGCAGATCTCCTTTATCGTGGCGTTCGGGGTGCTGCTCGACACGACGATCGTGCGGTCGCTCTTGGTGCCTGCGCTGTCCTACGACGTCGGTTCCCGCATTTGGTGGCCGGGACGCCTGGCCCGCCATCCGGCGTCGAAAGAGGTTCAGCGGGCAACCACGGCTTCCTGATCCCGCCACCAGGCCACGGTCGCCGCCATCGCGTCCGCACGCGGCGTCGGTTCGAGCCCGAGCTTGGCCTGGCTCGCCGTGGAGTCCATGACGAACGGGCGCTCAAACTGGTACAGCATTTCGGCCAGCTCCCGCATGTCGGTTGAAAACTTCCCGAGTGCCCGGAGCAGCCAACCGGGAACCACACTCAGCTTCGGTTCGGGAACGCCGGCCGAGCGTGCGAAGTTTCCCGCAACTTCCCGCATCGTCATTGCCGGTCCCGTGGGGGCATGCAGCACCGAGTCCCAGAGCTCGGGCTTCTGGGCCGCGGCAATCATGGCTGCGGCGAGATCCGGTACATAGGTGAAAGAGTGTGGCTGCTCGGCGCTTCCGAGAACCTGTACCGTCTTGCCCTTCAGGATCAGCGGGACCATGCGCTCGCCGGCGTGCGCCATCCGGGCCCGCGGCCCGAAGAAATCGCCTGCCACCACGCTGACGGTGTTCGCGGCGTGGGTTTGCCGGGCTTTCAGCAGGGCGGAACGGATTCCGCGCTTCCCGCCGGCCGCTTCGCGCGGGCTGTTTTCAGTGATGGTCTTGTCCGGCTCGCTGTAGGAGTAGAGGCTTTCAGGGAAGACGACGACGGCGCCCGCCGCCAATGCCGCGTCCATCACCACGCGCTCTGCTCCGGGAAGCTCGGCCGCCCAGGCTTTGGCGCGGTAGGCGGAACCGTGGATGCAGTGGAAGACGGCCGTGGCGCCGTTGAACGCTTGCGCCAACTTGGCCGGATCCGAGACATCCACGCGGAGCTTTTCGACCAGCGGGTGGTCCGGGCCGCTGCCCGAGCGCGTCAGGACACGCACCTGTTCTCCGCGATCCGCGAGTTCTTCGGCAATGGTCCATCCGACGGGGCCTGCTCCTGTGACGACGTACATGGTGTTGCTCGCTTTCCGGCTGGGATCTATTGGTGGATTCTTGGTTCGAGAGCAGTGCTCTCTGAATTCAGGATGGATCTTTTCGTACTGCATGTCAAGAGCACTGCTCACATTTGTTGCCAGTGCTCTCATTTGTGGCATGCTGGGGTGATGGACCTCCCCGCAGCCGCAGTTGCCAAACACACGACGCCCCGCGAGCGGGCCCGGGCCCAGACCGTGGCTGACATTGTCCGGCTGGGCCGCCAGCACCTTGCCATGCATGGCGCCGCGGGCCTGTCCCTGAGGGCGGTTGCGCGCGACCTCGGCGTGGTGTCTTCTGCCGTGTACCGCTATGTGGAGAGCCGCGACGAACTGCTGACCCTCTTGCTGATTGACGCGTACGGCGAGCTTGGCGACGAAGTGGATGCCGCCGTCGACGCCTTGCCGGAGGACGACTATCGTGGCCGGTTCCTGGCGCTCGGCCGTGCCGTCCGCCAGTGGGCCGTGCGCGAGCCGGCGCGGTACGCCCTCCTGTTCGGCAGTCCGGTGCCCGGATACCAAGCGCCCGCAGAGCGCACCACCGAACCTGGAACGCGGGTGATTTACCGGATGGTGGGGATCTTCGACGCCGCCTACCGCGAGGGTGCCTTGGTTGCCGAAGTGGCGCCCGCCGTCGTCGTTCCTCCCGCTCTTGCCGCGAACCTGGCGGACATCCGGTCCGCACTGGGCGTCGCCGTTCCCGAGCCCGTGTTGGCGAGGGGCGTGCTGGTGTGGACGTCGGTTTTCGGGGCGGTCAGCTTCGAGGTGTTCGGCCAATACGGGGCCGACACCTTCGCCGCGCGGGACGAGCTCTTCGAGCACCAGCTCGAGGTGCTGCTGGGGGTCGTGGGGCTGTAGCCGCGAAGGTACAGTAACTGCATGGCTCGTGGACTTGCTGACATTGGCGCGGAGGGCGTTTTACTCGCCGGAGCAGGCCGCGCCATCCTGATGCAGATCGCCGATCCCGCGGTCGGTCACGGCGTTGCCGAGCATAGCAATTTCGCCGAGCGGCCACTTGACCGCTTGCGTGCCACCATGACGTACGTCTACGCCGTGGTCTATGGCTCGGAAGAGCAACTGGCCGCGGTGCGCCGGGCCGTGAATCGTGCGCACGCCCCGGTTCGCCGGACGGCGGACGAGGTGTCGAAGGGGTACAACGCCTTCGATGCCCACTCGCAGCTCTGGGTCGTGGCGACACTCTATGACACCGCCGTCACCGTTTACGAAAAGGTCCACGGAGCCCTCGACGACGACACCGCCGACCGGATCTACCGTGAGTACGCGCGGATCGGGACGGCCTTGCAGCTTCCCCCGGAACTCTGGCCGGCCGACCGCCCGGCCTTCGCGCACTATCGGGACGAATCCCTGCGGAACCTCGAGCCGGACGCCGCCGCTTTGCGAGTGGCCCACGAGCTCCTGCACCCCGCGAGCGGACCCTTCTTGATGCGTTTGAGCATGCCGTTGGTCCGCCTGCTTACAGCCGGGCTCCTGCCGGAGCGGCTTCGCGCGGGATTCGGACTTCCTTGGAAGGCGCATCATCGGCGCAGCTACGACGCCATCATGCGGTTGTTGGCCGTGGCTTATCCAAGGCTTCCGGAAAAGGTCAGGCATTGGCCGAAGAACTACTATCTTGCCCAGCTCGGCCCGGGCGAGTAGCGCGCCGTCCGCCAGCCCGCCGTCCGCCGGCCCGCCGTCGAGATCGCCGGAACGCTGCGGAGTCGCCGGAGCGCTCAGGCGAACCCGCGCTGTTCCCGCGAGTTCGACGTCGGCAGCAGGGTTGAGCGCACTTGACTCAACTTTGGTTTGACATCGCGCCGGCCCTGAGTACAGTTGAGTGCAGAACGCTCAACTAGCCGAAGGTTGAGTGCTCCCCGGCTCCAAATCCCTCCACAGGGAACGGAAACGGGTGAAATCTCGATCGTCGGCCATTGAAAGGAAGCACCATATGTCACGCGCTGTAGGTATCGACCTCGGAACCACTAACTCCGTCGTCTCTGTTCTCGAAGGTGGCGAGCCCACCGTCATTGCCAACGCCGAGGGTGGCCGCACCACGCCGTCGGTCGTTGCATTCTCCAAGTCCGGCGAAGTCCTGGTCGGCGAAATTGCCAAGCGCCAGGCCGTCAACAACATCGACCGCACCATCGCTTCCGTGAAGCGCCACATGGGCACCGACTGGTCCGTCGCTATCGACGACAAGAAGTACACGCCGCAGGAAATCTCCGCGCGCATCCTCATGAAGCTGAAGAACGACGCCGAGAGCTACCTCGGCGAGAAGGTCACCGACGCTGTCATCACCGTCCCGGCCTACTTCAACGACGCCGAGCGCCAGGCCACCAAGGAAGCCGGCGAAATCGCCGGCATGAACGTCCTCCGCATTGTCAACGAGCCCACGGCCGCTGCACTTGCCTACGGCCTGGACAAGGGCAAGGAAGACGAACTCATCCTGGTCTTCGACCTCGGCGGCGGCACGTTCGACGTCTCCCTGCTGGAAGTCGGCAAGGACGACGACGGCTTCTCCACCATCCAGGTCCGCGCCACCGCCGGCGACAACCGCCTCGGCGGCGACGACTGGGACCAGCGCGTCGTTGACTACCTGCTGAACCAGCTCAAGATCAAGGGCATCGACCTTTCCAAGGACAAGATCGCTCTGCAGCGCCTTCGCGAAGCTTCGGAGCAGGCCAAGAAGGAACTCTCTTCCTCCACCAGCACCAACGTCTCCCTCCAGTACCTCTCCGTCACCCCCGACGGCCCGGTCCACTTGGACGAGCAGCTGACCCGTGCCAAGTTCCAGGACCTCACCAAGGACCTGCTCGAGCGCACCAAGAAGCCGTTCCACGACGTCATCGCCGAGACCGGCATCAAGCTCTCTGAAATCGACCACATCGTGCTCGTGGGCGGTTCCACCCGTATGCCCGCCGTCTACGACCTCGTCAAGGAACTCGCCGGTGGCAAGGAGCCCAACAAGGGCGTCAACCCGGATGAAGTTGTCGCCGTTGGCGCAGCCCTCCAGGCCGGCGTGCTGAAGGGCGAGCGCAAGGACGTCCTCCTCATCGATGTCACCCCGCTCTCCCTCGGTATCGAAACCAAGGGCGGCGTCATGACGCACCTGATCGAGCGCAACACGGCCATCCCCACCAAGCGTTCCGAGACCTTCACCACCGCTGACGACAACCAGCCGTCCGTGGCCATCCAGGTCTTCCAGGGCGAGCGTGAATTCACCCGCGACAACAAGCCGCTGGGCACGTTCGAACTGACCGGCATCGCACCGGCACCGCGTGGCGTCCCGCAGGTCGAGGTCACCTTCGACATCGACGCCAACGGCATCGTTCACGTCTCCGCCAAGGACAGGGGCACCGGCAAGGAGCAGTCGATGACCATCACCGGCGGCACCGCGCTGTCCAAGGAAGACATCGACCGCATGGTCCGTGAAGCCGAGGAGCACGCAGCCGAGGACAAGGCACGCCGCGAGGCTACCGACACCCGCAACACTGCCGAGCAGCTCGCCTACTCCGTGGACAAGCTCATCGCCGAAAACGACGACAAGCTGCCTGAAGAGGTCAAGACCGAGGTCAAGGCCGACGTCGACGCCCTCAAGAAGGCCCTCGAAGGCACCGACGACGCAGCAGTGAAGACCGCTTTCGAGAAGCTGCAGCACTCGCAGTCGAAGCTCGGCGAAGCGATCTACTCGCAAGCCGGTTCCCCGGATGGCGCAAGCAGCGCCGCTGGTGCTGAGGGCGCTCACGCCGATGCCAAGGGTGCCGATGAGGACATCGTCGACGCCGAGATCATCGACGAAGACGAAAAGAAGTAAGCATGCCTCACCACGGCAACGACGCAGAGCACTCACCGTCCAACAACGAGGGCAACGAGCAGCACAAGCCGGTCATTCGGGATAACCGCAAGGTTGACCCGGAGACCGGGGCCGCCCGCCACACCCAAGGATCGGCAGCTGAATCCAACGCCGCTGCCGCCGAGGGCGACGCCCTGTCCCAGGCTGAGGAAATTCTCAACGGCATGGAGGTTCCGGCTGAAGAGTCGGTAGCCCCCGGAGCCGCTGCAGAAGCAGAGGCCGCGGAACTCCGCAACGACCTCCTGCGCCTGCAGGCTGAGTACGTCAACTACCGCAAGCGCGTCGAACGCGACCGCGCCGTCGCAGGGGAAATGGCCGTCATCGGCGTCCTGAACTCCCTGCTGCCGGTGCTGGACGACGTTGACGCCGCCCGCCAGCACGGCGACCTCGTGGACGGCCCGTTCGCCGCGATCGCCGCCAAGCTGGAGAACGCGCTGAAGACGTACGGCTTGGAGCGCATCGCGGAAACCGGAGTCGAATTCGACCCCACGATCCACGAAGCCCTTATCCAGCAGCCGGGCGAGGACATCGAAGTAGACACGGTCAGCCAAGTGCTGCGCTCCGGCTACCGCTCCGGCGACCGAGTGCTGCGCGCGGCCCAGGTCATCGTGGCTGTGCCGGCTTAGGTTCTCACCGCGCTAGGTGTGCTCACCTCGCTAGGTGTGCCCACCGCGCCTTCGCGGATGAGGGGTAGCCCCGCGAAGTGAGACAAGGGGCCCCGCCCCTTCGCCGGGTGGCTAAGGATCTGCGATCCTTAGCCACCCGGCTCCGGCAGGCCCGATGCCACTCCCGGGCCCCTTGCCTCACTCCGCTCCTGCGGTCGTCTCGCCTAAGGTGGGATAAGCGCAGCGCAGCTGGATAGGGGGCCGCGGCGTGGCGGGCACCGCGAAGCGGGCACGGCCCCCTATCCAGCGGAGCGCAAAACTTGACCAGAACGAAAGAGAGAAGCCGAGTGGCCAGCCAGGACTGGGTTGAGAAGGATTTTTACGCCATCCTTGGTGTCGCCAAGGACGCCTCTGACGCTGACATCAAGAAGGCGTACCGCAAGCTTGCGCGGAAGTACCATCCGGATACCAATTCCGGGGATGCTGCTGCGGAGAAGAAATTCAAGGACATCTCGGAGGCCTATTCGGTGCTCTCGGATGCCGAGGAGCGCCAGCAGTACGATGCCATTCGCGCCATGGGCGGGGCACGCTTCGCTCCGGGCGCGGCTCGCGGCGGGCCGGCCAACGGTGGCTTCGAGGACCTGTTCGGCGGGCTTTTCGGCGGCGGCGGACGGCAGCCTGCCGGGGCCGGAGGCATCCCTCCCGAGTTCGCTGATCTGTTCGGCGGCGGCTTCGGCGGTGGGCAGACCGGTTTCCAGCGAGCCCCGCAAAAGGGCAGCGACCGTACGGCGTCCACCTCGATTTCCTTTGCCGGCTCCATTCACGGAACCACGGTGAGCTTGCGCGAAAGCAACGGCAACGTCATCGACGTGAAGATTCCCGCGGGCATCAGGGACGGCCAGAAGGTCCGCCAGCGTGGCAAGGGCAACCCCGGCGCGGCCGGCAATGGGGACCTCATCATCACGGTGAACGTCAAGCCCCACGATTTCTTCAACCGCGACGGCGACAACATCCGCATCCACGTGCCGGTCACCTTCGCTGAGGCGGCTCTGGGTTCCAACATCCACGTGCCAACGCTCGACGGCGACACGGTCACCGTCCGCGTCCCGGCGGGCACGCCTTCCGGGCGCACGCTCCGGGTCAAGGGCCGCGGCGTCAAGACATCGAAGGGCACCGGCGACCTGCTGGTGACGATCGACGTCTCCGTCCCGCAGAACCTGAACAAGCAGGCCGAGGAGGCCGTCAAGGCGTTTGCCGCGGCGACCGCCGACGCCGACCCCCGCCACGACCTGGCCTCCAGGGCCCGCTTGTAGCGGCAGAACACAATGGGAGGGGACGCAGGCATGGGCATCGACATCAACCAGCCGATCTTCGTCATCTCCGTCGCGGCCGAACTGGCTGACATGCACCCGCAGACCTTGCGCCAGTACGACCGCCTCGGCATCGTGTCGCCGAGCCGTGCCCCGGGCAAGTCCCGGCGATACTCCCAACGCGACATCGACCGCTTGCGCGAGGTCCAGCGGCTCTCCCACGAGGGCGTGTCCCTCGAGGGCATCAAGCGCATCCTCGAGCTCGAAAACCAGGTGGCCGCGCTGCAATTCCGCGTTGCCGAACTGAGCGAGGAACTTCAACGGCGGAGGAGCCCGATGGAGGCCCGCGTTTTCGCAGCGGGAGCAGCCGGCGACGTCGTCAGCCTGGTCCGCGGGCAGCGCCCCCGGGCGCGGTCCCAGGCAGTCGTGGTCTGGCGGCCGCGGCCGGGGGAGTAGTCCCTAGGCCTGCGAGAGGGACGCCAGGAGCACCGGCGTTTCCTGCCCGGCCCAGCTGCCGTAGAGAGACCCAGTGCCCCGCAATGCAGCCGAATTTTCTGAACCCTGTGTACCCACATCGAGGACACGGTTCACCAACAGGGTGAGCTCACCGGCGTCGATGCTCGTGACGCCGTCGTTGGTGATCGGGGCTGCCGGGCTCAGCGCAGGCACTTCGCTACCGGGGGTTCCACTGCCCCTGACCTCGACGGAACTCTTGCGTGGCTCCATCACGCCGTCCACGTCCACGAACTGTTCGGCTTCCTGCTGTCCCGTAAGGATGGCGGTGGCCAGGGCAACGACGTAGACGGGATCGGCGCAGGCGTCGTACACCCACCTCGTGCCCAAAACGGAGTGTTCCATGGTGCCAAGAAGCGAGTCCTTTGCCCCGGGCAATTCCGAACCCCGGTAGCTCAGGGGAACCTGGTAGATCTTGCCGCCTTGGGAGACCAAATGGGTCTCGAGGCCGACTTCGCCGTCCGGATCATCGAAGCGGTACGCGCCGAGCAGCTCGGGCGGTGCGGAGCCGTCCTGGGTGAACCACGGCTGGACGGGCAAATACTTTTCGATGAGTTGAAGTTTGCTGGGACTCAGGGTTGCTCGATGGATGATAGCCATGCGGTCCAGCCTAGGCCAGGTCGAAACGGTTGCTTCAGGGCGAACCTACTCCGCGAACAACCCCGCCAGGTCCTCCGCCGTGAGCGCGCCACCGGACAAGGCATCGCCTTCCATGACGTCCGCGAACAGCTGCGACTTCCTGGTTTTGAGGGCCATGACCTTTTCTTCGATGGTGTCCTTCGCCACCAGGCGGTAGACCATGACGTTCCTTGCCTGCCCGATCCTGTGGGTGCGGTCCACGGCCTGTGCTTCGGAGGCCGGGTTCCACCATGGGTCAAGCAGGAACACGTAGTCGGCTTCGGTGAGGTTCAAGCCGAAGCCGCCGGCCTTCAAGGAAATGAGGAACACCGGTGCTGCGCCGTTCTTGAATTCGCTTACGACGTCGGCCCGGTTCCGGGTGCTGCCGTCGAGGTAGCAATATTCAATGTCCTCCGCGTCGAGCCGTTCCCGGACCTTGCCCAGGAACCCCGTGAACTGGCTGAAGATGAGGGCCCTGTGCCCCTCGGCAACAATGTCTTCCAGCTGCTCGAACAGCACATCCAGCTTGGACGAGCGCACCGCGGAGAGGGACTCGTCCACGAGGGAGACATCCAGGCTCAGCTGCCGCAGAAGGGTGAGCGACTCGAAGATAGTGAAGCGGTTCTTATTGACATCGTCGATGAGCCCAAGGATCTTCTGCCGCTCACGCTGCAGGTGCGTCTGGTACACCTTCTGGTGCCGCGGGTTCAGCACCACTTCCAGCACCTGCTCCTGCTTGGGCGGCAGGTCCTTGATCACTTGCTCCTTGGTGCGGCGCATCATGAGGGGACGGACCCGACGTCGGAGCTTGGCGAGCTGGGCCTTGTCGCCGTTCTTCTCGACCGGCTTTTGGTAGTACTCCGCAAAGCGGCGCGGGCTGGAGAACAGTCCCGGTGCGACAATCGAGGTCAGCGCCCAGAACTCCATGAGGTTGTTCTCAAGCGGCGTTCCCGTGATGGCCAGCTTGAAGGATGCCGGGAGCTTGCGGGCGCACTGGTAGGCCTTGGACTGGTGGTTCTTGACGAACTGGGCTTCGTCGAGCATGAGCCCGGCCCATTCCTTGGCCGCGTACGCCTCGTAGTCGATCCGGAACAGCGCGTAGGAAGTGATGACGACGTCGGTCCCGGCCATGGATTCCTGCGGATCCGCGCCGCTTTTGGCGAAGGTCTCCCCAATGGTCTTCACGCTCAGGCCGGGCGCGAAGCGCTGCACTTCAGCGGCCCAGTTGCCCACGACGCTGGTGGGCGCGACCACCAAGAACGGGGCGCCGCCGCCCGAAACGCCCGCACTGTTGGCGCTGTCCGCACCGGATTCAGCCTGCTCCTTCGCCGCGCACATCAAGGCAATGGCCTGCACGGTCTTGCCGAGGCCCATGTCGTCAGCCAGCACACCGCCGAGGCTGTGCCGGTACAGGAAACTCAGCCAGTTGAAGCCCTCCAACTGGTACGGACGCAGCTCGGCGTCGAGCGAGCCCGGCAGCGGCAGCCCGGTCACGCCGTCGTCGAGCAGGCCGCCCACGGCCTCGCGCCAAGCCGCCGCCTGCTCATCGACAATGCCCAACTGCGCGAGCTCATCCCAGAGCCCGGCCTGGAAACGGCTGATCTGGAGGGTGCCGTGCCGGTCCGGGTTGTCCTGCAAGGACCTGGCTTCGTCGATCAGTGCGCGGAGTTGGTGCAGTTCCGGCAGGTCCAGCGAGAAGTAGGCGCCGCTGGGCAGCAACATCCGGCTCTGGCCGGCCGCGAGGGCGGAAAACACTGCGGCGAAGGACACCGGTTCACCTTCGAGCGTGATGACGATGCCGAGATCGAACCAGTCGCGGCTGTCGGTGGCCTTCGTCGAGATGGAGACAACGGGAGCCTCGGTGGCCTCGCGGTAGTCGGCGATCTCGCCGGAGGTGTCCACGACGACGTCGGGCAGCTCGCGGAGCCGGGGCAGCACCTCTTCGGTGAAGGCCAGGGTGTCGAGCCCGTCCAGCGCTTCCGAGGCCGCTAGCCGCGGAGCACCCCATCCACCGCTCGACGACTCGCCGAGCGCGCCAACCACGTCCCAAGGCCGGCCCAAGGTCTCGAGGATGCGGGCTTCCTCGGCGTCGTCGCGGTAGCCGTGGTCGTCCGGGTGCCGCCACAGCGGCTGGGCGGTCACGAGTTTGCCGGCTTTGTAGTGCCACTCCCAGTGCAACCGCACGCGGTGGTCGGAGCCGTAGTTCGCCAACAAGGAGAGCGTGGGCACGGCCAGGACCGGCAACTCCACGGAATGGTCCGCCGCCGTGACCCGGGTGGACTGCTTGAGCTTCGGATAGAACGCCGTGAGGAATCGTTCCTCATCCTTCGCCGGGATCTGGAGCCGGGACGCGCCCATGACGAAATCGAGGAGTTCCTGGGACTCGCCGCCCTCCAAGGGGGCCAGCGTAATGAGGTTCTCGGGTGCCGATACGCCCGGCAAGTGACCCTCGCCGGGACCCGTGAAGAACAAGCCGTGCGCCGGACGCCCAAGCAAGCCCAAGGTCGCGGGATCAAGGGCGTCCCCGCCCAAGGTCACCGACGGCGCCAGCTGCAGTCCGCCGTCGGGCCGGTCGCTTTCCAGCCGGCTCAGGTCAAGCCCGACGACGGCGGGCTCCGCGGCAATGCGGACCGGCTCGGTCCCGCCGGAGTGGATGAGCGAAACCCCGACTTTCGAGGCTTCGGCCAGCAGGCTCCACAGGTTCTTGCCGGCGAATTCGTTGAGAAGCATCCACATGCTCGACGTGAGCTGCCGGTAGTCCGCGGTGGAATGCGCGGCCAGGAAGTTCTGCATCCAGTCGATATGGGCTTCATTGAACTCGCGCTTGTAGCCAAGGTAGTTCAGGTTGGTCCAGGAAACGTCGCCCCGGATCCACTTGCCCTTGGCTCCCATCATCACCGGACGGGCCTTGAGTTGGCGCACGCTGCGGAGCGGATCGCGCCGGCCTGTGTAGGAGAAGTGCGGGGCCGGTTCTTCCACCTCGAAGGCCAGGGCCAGGGGGAGGCCCTGGCCCTGCGGCGTTGTCCCCGGAGTGGCGATGAGCTTGCTCAGTGCCTGCTCCCAGGCCGGCCGCTGCACTGCTGCTCCGGGCTGGGCCGTCTGCCCGAACGCCGGCGCGCTGAGCAATTGTGCCCGCACGGTGGGATGGTCTTCGGCCGCGAAGAGAAGGGCGGCCACGTGTTTGCAGTCCTTGCGGACGGGGCAACTGCACACGCCCACAGTGCAGCTCCAGCCGCCGGGCTTGCGGACCAGCTTGGCCGACGTCGAATACGGCGACGGGCCACTGCCCCTGATCTTGCCCATCATCAGACCCGTGGCGGAGTCGAAGGTGATGGCGCTGACCCGGCTTCCCATGGCATAGGCGAGGCCGGCCGCGAGGGAGCGGTCGTTAATGGCGGGTGTCTGAATCGCCAGTTCCCAGGAATCGTCTGAGTGGGAAGGCATTCGATAAGGCTACTTTCGGCAGGAGGCTATCTATGAATCCTAGGGCCCAGGCAGCAGCCCTGAAACTTTGCCGGACGTTCACCTCCGCCTAGCTTGCCCGACAACCGCCCCCGCGTACGTTGAAAGGGTCCGGAGCAGCACAAGCTTCCCAGCAGTGAGGAAATCCCATGACCAGCAATGAGAACCCCGTCGTTCTGACGAAGGACAGCATCGAGGCCGACAACGCCGACGTTGTGGACGCGAATGTCACCGTGGTCAACGAGATGTACGAGGAGCTCCTCAACCATGAGGAAATCGCTACCAACGCCCTGCGCAGCTACTTTGTGGACTACTACCTGACACAGGCACTCGCGGGCGGATTCGCCCAGTACGTGTTCACGGTTCCGGAGCGCGAAGAGGTGGATGCGTTTGTCCGCGAAGGCCTCGAAGGAATGGGCGCCAAAGGCCACCTCGAGCTGTTCAACCGCACCGCCGCGGCATTCGACGCGCTGTCCGAAGACGACGCCGAGGCCTACCTGGACGGCGACCTTGACGAGTCCGAGGTGGCGCCGGAAGCCGTTGCCGAGCTCGAGGCCCTCGACGGCGAATTCGAATCCCTCCTCGAGACCGAAGACATCATCGAACTCAACGCAGCGTGGCTCCGCAGCCAGGACGGCGTGCTCTACCTGGACGAGGAGCAGCTCAAGGCCCTCATCGCCGAGCGCGTAGCCCTCATCCCGAACCTCGAAGAGCGCCAGGCCGAGGCAGCCGAAGCCGAGCTCGAGAACGCTCCCGAATTCGAGCTCATCATCCGCGAACTGTGCGACGTTGCCGGCTACCAGCTGGAGAAGATCACCATGGGCGATCCCAACTACGAGCACGACGGCGAGACTATCCTTGCCTGGCACTTCGCTACGGACCACGGCAACTACATCATGATCGAAGAGGACGACGAAGCTTTCATGATCCACCCCGAGACGAAGGAAATCATCGCCGCGGTGGAGTTCGAGGACGCTGACGAGTTCGAAGACGCCTAAAACGCCCGCTCACCTTTGGGGCCTTCAGGCCAAACGCTCGCTCACCTTTAAGGCCTTCAGGCCAAACGCTCGCTCAGATCTGCCGGCCGGTCCGGACAGATCTGAGCGAGCGTTTGTCTTTTGGGGTGCAAAAGTGAGCGAGCGTTTCAGTAGCCCATGCTGCTGCTGCTCGGGGTGGTGCTGCTGCTCGGGGTCACCATGGAGCCGGACGGGCTGACGAGCGACCAGACACCGCCCACGCCTTGGCCGTAGGTGTCGCCGGAGTCTTCGTCCTTGGAGTAGAAGTAGATGGGCATCCCGTTGACGGTGATTTGCATCTTGCCGTCTGCTGTGGGGATGGTGCCGATGGTTCCGCTCACCCCGTCAACTGCCGGCATGGCCGACGTCGTGGTCACGGGAGGCCAGAGGGTAGCGCAGCCGCCGGTGCAGGCACTCTTGCCGGAATCCTTGGCGTCCTTCGCGAAGATGTAGACGCTCTTGCCGTTCGCCGCAACCACTCGTTCGCCGAAGCTCGACGACGCCGTCTTCAGTTCCGCCGCGCCAGCAGAAGTGCTCGACGACGAGCCACCGGAGCTCGCCGAACTCGACGCCGCCGAACTCGACGCCGCGGGGCTTGAGGCGCTCGAGGACGTGGACGACGCGCCGGGGCTTCCTCCGCAGCCAGTGAGGGCGATGGCCAGAGCAAGGATCCCGAGCCCGGTGCCGAGTTGCTTCTTCATGGTTTGCTCCTTCGCTTCGACCGGCCGAGGACGTGCCGGAAGCTAACCCGTACGACGCCGCCGGGTGAAGAATGGTTCAGAGGGCTTGAACCTTTTTCGTAGCGGGCACGTCGTATCGCAGGAGAAGGGGAAGCCGAGCACCAAGGAGGCGCCGATGCCGCTCGACGAGGACGTGGTGGCCGCGATCTACCGCGACCACGGCACGGCGCTGCGCCGTTTCGTGCTGAGCTGCACGCCGGACGCGCACTTGGCTGAGGACGTGGTGCAGGAGACCATCCTCCGCGTGTGGCAGCACGCACCGCAGATCACCGGCAGCTTGCGCAGCTATTTGTTCCGGACTGCCCGCAATGTCATCATCGACAACTACCGCAAGGCCCAGCGGCGCCCGGCAGAGGCTGCCGAACGCGACATGGCGGATCCCGAGGAGGCCACCGAACGGGTGGACGAGCTCCTCAACCGGGTCCTCATGGAAGAGGCGCTCCTGCGGCTCAGCACCGAACACCGGGAGGTCCTGGTAGCACTACATTACGAACGTTTCACGGTGACCGAGGCCGCGCTGAGGCTCAACATCCCCAGCGGCACGGTGAAATCCCGGGCCTTCTACGCCGTCAGGGCGCTTCGCACGATTCTCGACGAAATGGGGGTGCAGCGGTGAACGAAACCGGACTTCACCAATTGCTGGGCGCCTACTTGCTCGGCGGACTCGAGCCTGCAGAGGCCCGGGTTTTCGAGGAGCATTTGGCAAGCTGCGCCGATTGCCGGCTCGAGTTGGGCGAGCTGGAAAGCCTCCCGGCCCTCCTCGACGCCGTCCCCGTGCCCGACGCCGTCGCGCTCGCCGCCGGGCGCCCCGCCGTCGAGCCTTCCGCCGTCGAGCCCGCCGCCGCGGCCACTGCCGACCCCCGCTCACTTATGGGGGGTCTTTCAGAAACGCTCCCGCAGCCGATTCTCCTGAAGATGGCAGCGCGGCGGCGGAAGTCCCGACGCCGGTGGACGGCCCTGGTGGGTGCCGTTGCCGCCGCCTGCCTTGGAGTGGGCATCCTGGCGGGGCCGGTGTTGAACCAGCCGCCCAAGCCGGACGCCAGCTATTCGGTGCAGACGGACAACGGCCTGCAACTCACGGTGGGGCTCGTCCGGAAGGCGTGGGGGACCGAGCTGCAGCTGGAAGGCCGCAGCATGCCGCCGCAAGGCACCATGTACCTGTGGGTCAAGGGCCGCGACGGCACGGAGGAAATGGCCTGCGGCTGGACTGCGACATCCAGCGGGCACATCAAGGTCACGGGCGCGACGCCGGTCCAGCTCGCCGGGATTTCGGGGGTGGAACTGCGTGACGACTCCCAGAAGACGGTCGCGGTGATTTCGGTCCCGGGGAGCTAGGGGTTTCCGGGACCTGTGGGGTTCACCGGGCTAAGTGGTTGCCGCCTCAGGATCGGCCAAATCGCTTCTCTCCCAGATGGGCATGTCCAGCCGGTTGAAACTGTAGAGATGGATTCCCGAGACACCATCCGGCTGCGCCATGAGCCCGGACACCAGGCTCTCCGGTGAGTATTTGTCCGGGCCCAGGAGTTTGCGGGCAAGAGTTCCCTTGTTGCTGAGGAACTTCAGCGACGTCCCGACGCCGATCTGGGTTGCCAGGGCCAGCAGTTTTGTCCGAGGAACCGCTCCGGCCACGCCGGCCCATACGGGAAGCTCGACGCCTTCCCGTCGCAGGAGCGCCGCATAGTCGAGGACCTTCGACGCGGAGAAGCACATCTGCGTGACAACGTGCGTGGCCAAGTGTTGTTTCGCCAACAAGGCGTCCAGCAAGTCGAGCCCGCTCACGGAAGGATGCCCCTCGGGATAACCGGCGATGCCCGCAGTGATGCTGCCGCCGGAGTACTCGGAGATATCCGCCAAGAGGGGAAGGCTCGATCGGTAGGGGCCCGCGCCAAGAGGTCCGTCGCCACCGATGGCGAAGACCTCACTGATCCCTGCAGCGTCGCAATCGCGGAGGATGCCGGAAAGCTGCCCCCGGCTCTCCAGCCCACGTGCCGAGAGGTGCGGAATCACGGTGTAGCCAAGGAGGCTGAGCTTGACGGAAGCCTCCATGGTCCGTGCGATGCCGTGATGGGGCAGGCAGGTCACGGTGAGCGTCGTGGAAAGCGGTACTGCTGCCTGGACTCTCTCAACGATTCCGTCTGAGGGAATGATTTCAATCCGGGTGGGAAACATGCTGGCTCCTTCCGGATCAGGCCGTCGCGTGGTGTGCGAGGAGGGTGCGGGCTTCCTGGCGGGTGGTGCCGGAGTCCTGGATGCCTTCGGCGATGTGGGCGAGGTGGGCGGGGATTTCGCGGCCTTTTTTGCGCATCGCGGTGGCCCAGAGCCGTCCGGCGCGGTAGGAGGAGCGGACCAGGGGGCCGGACATGACGCCGAGGAAGCCGATTTCCTCGGCTTCGGTGGCGAGGTCGACGAATTCCTGGGGTTTGACCCAGCGGTCCACGGGCAGGTGCCGTTCGGAGGGGCGCAGGTACTGGGTGATGGTGATCAGGTCACAGCCCGCGGCGTGCAGATCACGCAGGGCTTCGGAGATCTCCTCGCGGGTTTCGCCCATGCCCAGGATCAGGTTGGATTTGGTGACCATGCCGTGGGCCCGGCCCTGGGTGATGACGTCCAGGGAGCGGTCGTAGCGGAACGCGGGGCGGATGCGCTTGAAGATCCGGGGCACGGTTTCGACGTTGTGCGCGAAGACTTCAGGGGCTGAGTCGCAGATCGCGGCGATGTGTTCGGGTTTGCCGGAGAAGTCCGGGATGAGCAGTTCGACGCCGGTGCCGGGGTTCAGTTCGTGGATCTTGCGGACGGTTTCGGCGTAGAGCCAGACGCCTTCGTCTGCCAGGTCATCGCGGGCGACGCCGGTGACGGTGGCGTAGCGCAGGTTCATGGCCTGGACGGAGCGGGCGACCTTGGTGGGTTCGAACATGTCCACCGGGGAGGGTTTGCCGGTGTCGATCTGGCAGAAGTCGCAGCGGCGGGTGCATTCGGAGCCGCCGATCAGGAAGGTCGCTTCCTTGTCTTCCCAGCACTCGAAGATGTTCGGGCAGCCGGCTTCCTCGCAGACGGTGTGCAGGCCTTCTTTTTTCACGAGGTTCTTCAGGCCCACGAATTCCGGGCCCATCTGGACCTTGGCCTTGATCCACTCGGGCTTGCGTTCGACCGGGACGGCTTTGTTGCGCTGTTCAACGCGCAGCAGCTTACGGCCTTCAGGTGCCAGGGTCATGAGGAACTCCATAATTCAGGTGGCGCGCACGCGCCACGATGAGTCGGTTCCTCCCCGCTCTGTATTGGACCTGAGAGTTTCCGCGTCTGTGCCTCGTGGCTGGACGCTTGCACCGTCGGTGAGCCCGGTTGCCCGGGCTGCTTTCCAGAGTTGCCTTGCCGCGGCGGTACATGGGCCTGAGAGATTCCTGGGGAGGATTTGCTCCTACGGCGCCTGCTGAAAATGTACCGGCAGGACTCTCCCGCCGCAGATCATAAGCACGTGCCGCCTTCCGGTGACACGTCTCACATGGTATCCGGTGCCTGTACGGCACGCAAAGAACCTGTATCCAATCGTGAAGCTAGATCCTGCGATAACTAAGGTCGAAGATCATGCGCCCCGCCTCGTGGGCCTTGTTCTCGAAGCTGGTGCGGATGCGGCCATCGAAGCGTGGAGCCCATCCGCCCACGTGGTCCACTCCCTCGTTGGGGCCGGTGTGCTCGGTGCTGACCGGTGCCCGGCCTTCCTTGACGGGTGCCCCGCCCACCATGTATTCGACTCCGGACTCCCATACTTGGGTGAGGGGGCTGTCCGCGCCGGCCCGTTCGCGGTCGTGCAGGTTCTCAAACTCGGTGGAGCCGGCCAGGACCTCGCGGACGTGGACGGCGTAGTTGGACCAGTCGGTGGCGATCCGCCACAGGCCGCCCTTCTTGAGGGACCGCGCAGCGAGTTCGGCGAACGCGGGCTGGATGAGGCGGCGTTTGTGGTGCCGGGACTTGTGCCACGGGTCGGGGAAGAAGACCCAGAGCTCGCTCACCGAACCGGCAGGGAGCATGGAGGCGAGGACCTCGGGGGCGTTCGCCTCCACCACGCGGACGTTGCTGAGCCCGCGGCTGTTGATCTTGATCATCGTGTTGGCCAGGCCCGGGGTATAGACCTCCACCGCGAGGAAGTCCTTGTCCGGGTTCTCCTCCGCGGCGTGGCATACGGCGTCGCCAAGTCCCGAACCGATTTCGACGATCAGCGGCGCCTTGCGGCCAAACTCCGCTTCGGCGTCGAACACGTAGTCCGGATGCACGGAAGTGTTGGCAATGTGCCGCGGAACCTGGATGGCCCAGCGGTCCGAGTGCTCCTCCCACGCGGCCTGGCGTCGGCCCTGAAGCCGCGTCCCCCGGCGCACGAAACTGACTGGACGGCCGCCATAGGTGCCGAAGGAGGCCTGGCTGCCAGGGGTCACGGGGCGCGAAGACTGCGGTGTTTCAGGGGAATCTGGGGTTTCACTCATCCCCTCCAGAATACCGTTGCGGAGCCAAACGCCCGCGGCGGAACCTGCATACGCTCCCGTCATGAGCCGCCCCGGTATGAGCGTGACTGCCAGAATGGGTTGGTGACCTCCGCTTCAAGCGCCCCCAAGAACACCACGCCGCACTCCGGCGCCCCCGAGATCCTCGTCGACGCCGAGATCGACGAGCTTCCCGCCGCCGGGCCCACCCAGGTCCGGACGCGCGGCGGACTGGTCTTCCTCGGGATCTGCCTGGTCCTCATCGGCCTGAACCTGCGGACGGTCTTCTCGAGCTTTTCGGCTGTCCTTCCGGAAGTCACCGCCGACGCCGGACTGCCGGGCTGGGCGGTGGTTGTCCTCACCACGGTGCCGGTGACCTTGCTGGGAGTCTTCGCGCCGCTCGCGCCGGTCCTGGCCCGCCGCTTCGGTGCCGAGAGGGTGTTGCTCGGCGCGATGGCCGTGCTGACGGCGGGACTGCTGATCCGTTCCGTGGACCTCGCCGGCGCGGGGCATTTGCCGGCCCTCCTTGCCGGAACCGCGGCGTGCGGCGCCGCGATCGCGCTCTGCAACGTGCTGCTTCCCGGCGTGGTCAAGCGCGACTTCCCGCACCGCCTGGGACTCATGGGCGGTCTCTACACGACGGCGATTTGCGCGTCTGCCGCGCTTGGCGCCGGTTTCACGTATCCCGTCTTCACGGCGGCCGGGAACTGGACCTCGGCGCTGTGGTTCTGGGCGCTGCCCGCCGCCGTCGTACTTTTGCTCTTCCTGCCGCTCGCGATCCGCCAGCATCCCGTCCGCCACAACGCCGGCAATGGCGGTGCGAACGTCTGGCGTTCCGCCGTTGCCTGGCAGGTCACCATCTTCATGGTGTTGCAGGCGATGATGTCCTTCAGTGTGTTCGCCTGGTTGGCGCCGATTCTGCGTGACCGCGGGATCGACGGCGGGACGGCCGGCTTGATTGTGTCCGTATCGATTGTGCTGCAGATGCTTGGTTCGTTCGTTGCTCCGGGGCTTGCGGCTCGCCTCAAGGATCAGCGCTTCATCAACACCGTGGTGGCGCTCATGACCGGTGGTGGCTTCGCCTTGAGCATCTTCGGACCCACGAACTTGATTTGGGTGTGGACCGGACTGTTGGGCCTGGGCCAGGGGAGCCTCACGGCCGTGGCGTTGACCATGATCATGCTGCGGACCCGCGATTCGCACACCGCGGCGCACCTTTCCGGCATGATGCAGGGCGTCGGCTATGGCTTGGGCTCCACGGGAACCCTGATGGTCGGCCAGTTGCACCAAGCGACCGGCGGCTTCGCGGCTGCCGGCATCCTGTTCCTCGTGGTGGGTTCCCTCGCGGCCTTCTTTGGCTTCCGCGCGGGCCGGAACCGCTACGTCGGCTAACCCAACTAGCTCGCAGCTAATGTCGTTATGAGGCCTCTAAACGACAACAACTGCGAGCTAGTTGGGTTCAAGCGCGGGGGGCTAGTGCGTCAGGTCCTTGCCCTTGGTTTCCGGGATCATGAAGGCGAACGCGATTCCGATGGCCAGCAAGATCACGGCGTAGACGTTGAACATGTTGGCCTGGCCGATGCTGCCGAGCCACGTCTGCAGGTACGGGGCCGTGCCGCCGAAGACCGCAACGCAAATGGAATACGGGACACCGACGCCCACGGTGCGGATCTTGGTCGGGAACAGTTCGGCGTATACAGCCGGGACGATCGAGGCGCTGCCGGCAATGAAGAACAACATGACGGACATCGAAACAGCCAGCTGCCACGGGGAGTCCTTGAGGAGCCAAGTCATCGGGAAGTGCAGCAACGCCGCACCGGCGGAACTCACGATCAGCACGGGCTTGCGGCCGATGCGGTCGGACAGCTTGCCCCAGAACGGCAGCGACGCGATGAACGCGATGTTGCCGATGACCCCGGCCCACAAGGCTGCGCCGCGATCCATCTTGAGTGAGCTGGCAGCATAGCTCGGAGCCACGACACCCCAGATGTAGTAGACAACAGTGAGGCCGACGGTCAGCCCGATCACCTGCAAGGCCTGCTTGCGGTACTTGACGATCTGCGGCCACATGGGCTCGCGCTTTTCTTTCGGCACCTCGGCCTCGAACGCCTCGGTCTCCTTCATCTTGGCCCGCATGACCAAGGCGTAGATGCCCAGGGCGCCGCCCACCAGGAACGGCACACGCCAGCCCCAGGCGTTCATGTCGGCCTTGCTCAGGACACCGGTCAAGATGGCGCCCAGCAGAGTTCCGGCGAGGATGCCGGCGGTGCCGGAGGTGTAGATGAGCGTTGCCCAGAAGCCCCGCCTTTCCTTGGGGGCCATTTCGGACAAGTACGTTTGCGACGACGGCAGCTCGCCACCATGGGCGAGGCCCTGGATGAGGCGGGCCACCAGGAGCATCACGGATGCAAATGCCCCGACAGCCTGGAATGTCGGGGCGATGCCGATCAGCAGGCTGCCGACAGCCGCGAGGCCGACGGCGAACGTCATGGAGGTCTTGCGGCCGATCCTGTCGCCGATCCAGCCGAAGACGAACCCGCCGAACGGCCGGGCCACGAATCCGACGGCGAAGATCGCCAGGGTGGAGAGGACCGCGGACGTGGGGTCGGCACTGCTGAAGAGCGCGCTCGCGATGAAGGGCGAGAACGTGGCGTAGATGGCCCAGTCGTACCATTCGACGGCGTTGCCGATGCCGGTGCCGATGAGGGTTCGCAGGTGGGACTTGTGAACCTGGACTGTGGCTGAAGTGCCTACGGTTGCGGTCATGTCTTGCTCCAAGGGCTGGGGTGGTGGTTAGTTGCCGGCGGCGAGGGTGGCGATGCGGGAGACCGCGAGCTCTGCGTAGAGCGCCGCACCATCGGACAGGACGCCGTCGTCGAACGTGGCATAGGGGGAGTGGTTGAACGCCGAGGTGGTGTGGTCGACGCCCCGCGGCACGGCGCTGAGGCCCACGAAAGTTCCTGGAACTTCGGCCAGGACCCGGGAGAAATCCTCCGATCCGCTGAGCGGCGTGGCCCAGCGGGAGAGCCGGGAATCGCCGAACATGTCCGCGATGACGTTCTCGGCGGTGTGCGTCTCGTCCTCGTCAGTGACGGTCATGGGGTATTCGCCGCGGTAGTCGACGTCCACTTCCAGGCCGTGCGCCGAGGCAATGCCCTTGAGCAGCTGCGGAATCGCAGTCATCATCCGCTCACGGGAGGCTTCCGAGAACGTGCGGATGGTGGCTTCGAAACGCGCGGATTCGGGGATGATGTTGCGCTTGGTGCCAGCCTGCAGGACGCCCACGGTCAGGACTACGGGATCGAACATGTTGAACTGCCGAGTGATCATGACCTGCAGTGCGGTCACCATTTCCGCGGCCGCCGTGACGGGGTCCTTGGCCGCGTGCGGCGCCGAGCCGTGACCGCCGGCACCGAGGACCGTGACGAAGAGTCCGTCCGAGGCGCTCATCATCACTCCCGGCTTGGTGCAGAACTGGCCGTACGGTTCCAGGGAGGAGAAGACATGCATGCCGTAGGCGGCGTCCACGCGGCGGCCCGCGGCGTCCAGGACGCCTTCGCGGATCATGTGGCCCGCGCCGTCGAAGCCTTCTTCGCCGGGCTGGAACATCAGGACGACGTCGCCGGCCAGCTGGTCGCGTCGCTCGGCCAGCAGGGTTGCGGCTCCGGCGAGCATGGAGGTGTGGAGGTCGTGGCCGCAGGCGTGCATGGCACCGTCGATCTTCGAGGAGAACTCGACGCCGGTGCGCTCCTGGACGGGAAGGCCGTCCATGTCGGCGCGGAGCAACACGGTCGGCTTGTCCGCTGAAGCGTGTGGAGCGCCGCCGCGCAAGACCGCGGTGACCGACGTCGTGCTCTCGCCAAGGGTGATTTCGTAAGGGAGTCCGTCGAGCGCCTTGAGCACCTTTTCCTGGGTGCGAGGGAGGTCCAGGCCGACTTCCGGTTCCTGGTGGAGCTCGTGGCGGAACCGGGCGATTTCTCCCTGCATCTCTTGGGCGTCTGCGGCGATCGACATCTGTTCTCCTGTTTCCTGAACGATTGGTAGGTTTCCATAGCCATTGTGGAGTGACTGGCCTCACAATTTTCCAAAGCCCTGTAAAAATTCAGATTCATGCCAGAATTAACAGGAATCGCGCACCGTCTACGGAAGGATCGCTGATGGAACTCAGTGAAGAGGACCTGCGGCTGATCAATGCCCTCCAGATCTCGCCGCGGATCAGTTGGTCCGACGCCGCCGAGGTCCTCGACGTCCATGCCACCACCTTGGCCGCCCGATGGGACCGCTTGCGCGAGTCCGGAGCCGCCTGGACCACGGCGCACCTCATGGGCGACCCCAAGCATGCCTGCCTCGCCCTGCTGGACGTGGACTGCGAAATGCATCTTAGGCCCGAGGTTACGGCTGCGCTCGCAGCGATTCCGGAGATCATCACGGTTGAGGAGGCAGCCAGCAACCGGGACCTCATGCTCACCGTCATCACGCAGGACCTGGGCGAGTTCAGCAGCCGGCTATTGCCCCAACTCAAGGAAATCCGTGGGCTCACCAAGTACCGGACCTCGCTCTGCACCCGGATCCACACGAGCGGCTATGCATGGCGGCTTAACGTCTTAAGCCGGGCGGAGCAGCAGGCGCTGCGCGCCCTCGCCGGGCCGGAAGCGCTCAATCCATCCGCCCCCTACGCACAGGTCACCCCGCTGCCGGAGAGCCACATGGCACTCTTTCCCTTCCTCGCCCGGGACGGAAGGGCTTCCGCCGCGGAGATCGCCCGCGCCTTGGGACGACACCCGGCCACGGTGCAGCGGCAGCTCGGCCGGGTGCTCGCGAGCCGGATGCTGTCCTTCCGCTGTGAGATCGCCCAGCAATTCTCCGGCTATCCCATGACGTGCCAGTGGTTCGCGAATGTCCCAGCAGGCCAGCACGAGGCCGCTGCCGCAGAGCTACGGGCCGTCAGGAACGTCAGGTTCACGGCCTCGACCACCGGCAGCACCAACTTTGTGATCATCATGTGGCTGCGCTCGCTGGCCGAGGTCATGGAGATGGAACTTGCCATCCAGCAGCGCATTCCCGGGATCGAACTCGTCGAAAGCGTCGTGATGCTCAGCACCGCCAAGCGGGTTGGTTGGATGCTGAACCCGGACTCGACGGCGACCGGCGCTGTCGTGCCGACCGCCGCCGTCGTGCCGACGACCGCCGCCGTCGTGCCGACGACCGGCGCTGTCGTGCCGACCGCCGCCGTCGTGCCGACGACCGGCGCTGTCGTGCCGACCGCAGCCGTCGTGCCGGCCACCGCTGTCAGCTTGGCCTAGACGCCGGCGTTGTAGACGTCGAGTCCGAAGCGGTTCAGTCCGGGGGTGCCTGCATAGCCGAGGTAGGGGAGGCCGAAGGTGTCTTCAATGCTGGCCAGCAGGCTGTAGTGGTTGTAGGGAGTGGTGGACCAGGTGCCCCCCTTGGTGAAGGGGGAGATGACCAAAGCGCCGACCCGGCCGCCGCCTTGTCCGACAATCCCGGGAAGCGGGGAATTGGGTCCGGGGCCCTCTGCGCAGCATGCGGAAGCGTCCGATTGCGGGCTGTCGGATTCGTCGAAGGTGATCACCAGGACACCGTCCTGGCGGAACGCGGGGGACGAGGTGATCATCGGAACATACTGCTTCAGCCATGCATCCGCGCTGGTCAGGCCACCGGGCTGTCCGTCGACGCAAGGAGAATCGTGTCCGTCGTGGCAAAGGTTCGGCGTGATCATGGACAGGTTCGGCGTGGTCGCGACCGATGCAAGGTCGGTCTTCAGGGCTCCGAGGTCCACATCGTTCTTGGCACAGTCCGGTGATCCCGTGATCCCCGCGAAGTAGACGAAAGGATTGTGTCGGGCGGCGTACTGGTCCCCGACCTTTGCCTTCTGGGTGTCATCGGCTGCGCCGAGGGCCGGGTGGCGGCACGGCGTGCCCATGTCCTCCATGTAGCCTTTCCAGGTCTTCCCGGCTGCCGTCAATTGGCCGGCCACGGTGGGCACGTCGGCAGGGAAGACGCAGCCATCTCCAACGGCCTGGCCGGGCGCCGCCGTCCCGGTCTTCGCGAACGGGGAGTAGGTCTGGCAATCGGCCTGCATCTGCGGGTTGGGGCCTTGGCCGGAAATCTGCGCGACGTAGTTCGGCTGCGAGTTGTGTGCCGTGCCGAAGTACTGGTTCAGCAGGACGCCCTGGTTCCGCAGTGTGGTGGAAAGGTACGGCGCCGCCGAACCCGGTCCCCACGTGGTGTCGTACCCCTTGTTTTCGAGGTTGATCACGAACACGTGCTTCGCTCCCGGGAGATACCCGGAGCCCTGCGCGACTTGGGGTTCGCTTGCTTGTGCTTCCGTCTGCTGCAATCCGAAGGTGATGCAGGAGGCGCCCAGCAGGACAACCAGCAGCGCAGCGAATCCGAGCCGCATTTTGGAGATGGCGAAGTTTTTGAAGGTCATGGCAAGGTCCATCCGTCCGCGAGTGCTTTCTGTTTCAAGCCGGTCCACTCTTCCTCCGCCGGCGGCCCGACCGGGGAGCAGGCCGGTCCGGCGGTATACGGCGGCACGAGGTACGTCGGGGCGGTCAGATTGGGTGCCGACTGGAAATCGAGCACCTCGGCGATATTGCGGGCGGCGCTGTCCCGCGGCGTCAGGGGTTGAAGCCCCCAGCGCCACTCGATGGCCTTCAGGACTGAGGTGTGGTCGTAGGTGTCATGTGCCACGTATTGCCTGCGGGCGCGTGGCGAAATGACCATGGACGGGACGCGGAAGCCGCGCTGGGCGGTATCCGGATTGCTGTCCGGTGCGGTTTGCGGTGGCACGTGGTCGTAGAAACCGCCCCATTCGTCGTAGTTGACCACCAGCATCGTGTTCGCCCAGTTGGGGCTCTTGGTCACGGCGTTGTAGACCTCCGCCAGGAATAGCTCGCCGGAGCGGATGTCGGCGTGCGGGTGGTCGTCGCCGGAGGTTCCGCTGGACTCGTCCGTGAAGCGGGGATCCACGAAGGACACCGAAGGGAGCTTGCCGGAACTGCAGTCGCTGAGGAACTCAGCGTAGGGCCTGGAGATGCCGAGGTACTTGGTTCCCCAGAGGGCGGTGAACGGAATGTCGCCGTAGTAGTACTTTCCTTGCACGCCGGCGGACGCCAAGCGGTCCCAGATCGTGGGCATGGTGCTGGTGACGGTCGAGTTGTGGAGCCTGTCCGTGGCCGCAGAGTGCTGGTAGAAGCGGTTCGGATAGGTTTCGGCCAGGGTGGCTGCGAAATAGCGGTCGCAGACGGTCCAGTCGGGACCCGCTTGGCGCCAGAAATCGAGATCGCTCGAATCGTAGTATCCGACGGCGAATTCGTCGTTCTCGCCTGCCCGCAACCAGCCATCGTTCTTGCCGTTGTTGAACTGGATCCGGCCGCCCTCGTAGGAATGGTCGGGGTCTGGATGCCCGCAGCCCTGGAAATCGGTCAGGTGGTGCGTTGTATGCGGGATCCCGTAGCGGTCAACGTAGCTCAGTCCGGTTTGTTTTCCATCTGCGCCAGGCATCCAGCCAAGGAAATGGTCGAACGAGCGGTTCTCCATCATCACCACAATGATGTGGTCTATGCCCGAGGAACCGGGTTGGGGGAGTGCGATCGCAGCAGGCGCGGTCCCCGCGGAGGCGCCGCTGACAAGCGTCGCAGCCGTGGCAGATCCGGCAACTGACAGGAAATTGCGTCTTGTGAAGTTCACGCCAAGCAGTGCATCACGAAATGATTACGGGAACAACCGATAGTCGGCTATTTAGTACAGTGTTTGCCTAGAGTTAATTTCAGGTGAACATAAATCACTTGAATGGATTTTGATGGGTCCCCCAAACCCGTTTGGCCTTCTAGGCTGGGATGATGACAAGCCACGACGCAACAGCCGGCATACTGCAACGCCCTTATCTCCTGGCGACGGCGGGTGCCTGCGCGTTGGTCTTCCTAGCGGCTTTCGAATCCATGGCTGTCACCACCATCATGCCGCTCGTGAGCCGCGATCTGGACGGCGCCGGACTCTATGCGTTGGCATTCGCGGGTCCGCTCGCCACGGGCGTGATCGGCATGGTGGCCGCAGGGAACTGGGCGGACCGGCGTGGTCCTGCAGCCCCGTTGTACGCATCCGTGGCGCTGTTCGCGGCCGGGCTGCTGATCGCCGGCACCGCGCTTTCCATGCCCATGCTCGTGGCAGGCCGGCTCGTCCAAGGCCTCGGGGGAGGCGCGATGACCGTGGCGCTGTATGTGGTGATCGCCCGGGTCTACCCCGCCAGGTTGCATGCCCAGGTCTTCGCCGCGTTCTCGGCGGCCTGGGTCATTCCCTCGATGATCGGTCCCTTCGCCGCCGGCGTGGTTGCCGAGTTGAGCAGCTGGCACTGGGTATTTCTCGGCGTCGTGGGCCTCGTGATTCCGGCTTTGGCAATGATCCTCCCCGCCATGAGGGGCGTGCGTTCTGCGCCTGACCCGCGGGAAGCGGGCTCGCGGGAGGCGGGCTCGCGGGAGGCGGGCTCGCGGGAGGCGGGCTCCCCAAAGGCGGCTTCGGGTGAGGCAAAGCCCGGACGCGCCGTCGTTCCCTGGGCGTTCGGCCGCATGGGGTGGGCCGCACTCGCAGCCGTTGCCGTTCTCGGCCTGAACCTCTCCGGGCAGGTGCCAGGCGTCGGTTGGGTGATTGCCACCGTCGCGCTCGTCACCGCGATGCTGGCAGTACGGCCGCTGGTCCCGCGCGGCACCCTCGGCGCGCACCGCGGACTGCCGAGCGTCATCCTCATGCGCGGAGTTGCCTCCGCTGCCTTCTTCGGCACCGAGGTTTACGTGCCGTACCTCCTGACCGAGCGATACTTGTTCTCCCCGGCATTTGCCGGACTCGCGCTGACCGGATCGGCGATCGCCTGGGCTGCGGCGTCGGCCGTCCAAGGGCGCATGGGTTCCCGGCTTGGCAATGCCCTGGCGGTCAAGATCGGGTCTGCGTTGGTGCTCGGTTCGGTGGTCATCGTCCTCGTGACCACAGTGTTTTCATGGTCCGCGGCAGTGGCGATTGCGGGCTGGCTGTTCGCAGGCGCGGGGATGGGCCTGATGTACCCGCGGTTGAGTGTCATGACCCTGGCGCTCTCCAAGCCGGAGGATCAAGGCTTCAACAGTTCTGCAATGTCCATTTCCGACTCCCTTGGCGGCGCCCTCTCGCTCGCCGTGACGGGACTCGTCTTCAGTGCCCTGACGACGACGGCGGGCTCCTTTGCGGGCGTGTTTGTCCTGACGTCGGCTATCGCCGTCGTCGGGCTCATCATTGCGCCGCGGGTCGCGTCCCGCCGGTCTTTGGGTGCTGAACATGCGGGGGACGCCCAGGCGCACAGCGCCGCGGAGGCGGACGACGTGCGGGCTTAGCCCGTGCGGTCCTAGTCCGTCCGGGTGGCGCGGAGCACGCTGTCGATGGTGGTGGCGTGTTGGCCCTCCGGGCCCGTCACCGCGCGTTCACGGGAATCGGCAACGTTGATCCTCCACGAGCCCGGGCCGCTCGTGAGCGCGTCCACCAGGTCCTCGGGAGTGGAGAACTTGTCCTTCATGTCCTTGTGCCCGCTCCACGGAGTCAGTCCATCCGGATGATGCCCGACCATCAGCAAAGCGCCGCCCGGAGCCACGGCCGCCGCGGCCGAGGCAAGGGAATCCCGCCAGGGAAGGAGCGGAGAATGAAGGAATTGGGAGGACACCAGCTCGAAGCCCTCGTCGGGGTGCCACGAGCCGAAGTTCCGTTGCAGCCACGCGATCCGGTCCTGGAGCCCGACGTCGACAGCATGGGCTTCGGCCCGTTCAAGCGCGACGGCGGAGACATCCACCGCGGTCACCGTCCAGCCATGCTGGGCGAGCCAGATCGCGTCCGCACCCTCTCCGCAGCCGAGATCAAGGGCGGTGCCGGGAGCCAGCCCCTTGGCTTCCGCGATCAGCTGTGGATTGGGATTGCCGCTCCATCTCTTTGGCTTTTCCCGGTAGACCTCGTCCCAAAACTGCACCGGGTCGGCGTCGCGGTCAGGGTTGCTGTGAAGGTGGGCTCCGCTGTCGTGGGTTTCGCTGTGAAGGTGGGCTCCGCTGTCGTGGGTTTCGCCGTGAAGGTGGGCTCCGCCGTCGTGCTGGTGTGTCATGGCTCAAGCCTGCCCCGAGGTGCCCCCGCGAGGCAACGCCCCACCCAACTAACTCGCAGTTGTTGTCGTTATGAGGGCTCAAAACGACAACAACTGCGAGCTAGTTGGGGAACAAGCCCGCGTGAACGTGCGCTGTGGGAAGGCCGGCTGCTCGCGGATGCTAGAATGGACTTACTTGATGTGCAGTGATGCCCGCTTAGTCCCCGAATTTGGCTTGGTTCCAAAGTCGGGAAGTGGGCTTTTTTCATGTGAGAGGCACATCCTGCGTCGATGAACGCGTTTTCTCTGGTCCCGGCCACGGCTTCTTGCCTACCGGTCGATCACTGACTTTTTCCTCGGCGAACCCTTGGCCCAACCGGCGTCGGGGGACGATGTCCGTTGGACACCGCCAGAAAGACCTTTGAAACACATGACTACTTTTGCTGCCCTTGGCACGCCCAAGGCCATCGCCGAGTCCCTCGCTGCAGATGGCATCGAAGAAGCTTTCCCCATCCAGGTCAAGACCCTCCCGGATACGCTCGCAGGCCGCGACGTCCTGGGCCGTGGCCGCACCGGCTCCGGCAAGACCATCGCTTTCGCTATCCCGCTCGTGGCACGTCTCGCCGAGCGCGAAGCCAAGCACTTCCGCAAGCCCGGCCGCCCCATGGGACTGGTCCTCGCACCGACCCGCGAGCTGGCCACCCAGATCAACGCCACCATCGAGCCGCTGGCCAAGGCCATGGGTCTGAACACCACGGTCATCTACGGTGGCATCTCCCAGGCCCGCCAGGAAAAGGCGCTGCGCGCCGGCGTCGACATCGTCATCGCCTGCCCGGGCCGTCTGGAGGACCTCATCCGCCAGCGCATCCTGACCCTCGAAGCCGTCGAGATCACGGTCCTGGACGAGGCCGACCACATGGCAGACCTCGGCTTCCTCCCCGTGGTCAAGAAACTCATGGACATGACCCCCACCCAGGGCCAGCGCCTGCTCTTCTCCGCGACGTTGGACAACGGTGTTGACAAGCTGGTCAACCGTTACCTGTCCAACCCGCTCACCCACTCCGTGGACGACCCCCAGGCCGCCGTCACCACCATGGAGCACCACGTCCTGGTGGTCAACGACCAGACCGTCAAGAAGCAGGTGATCGTGGAGCTGGCCTCCGGCGCCGGCCGTCGCGTCCTCTTCATGCGGACCAAGCACCACGCCCGCAAGCTTGCCAAGACCCTGACCGACTGCGGCATCCCCGCCGTCGACCTTCACGGCAACCTGTCGCAGAATGCCCGTGACCGCAACCTCGCCGAGTTCTCCAGTGGCGAGGTCCGGGTCCTGGTGGCCACCGACGTCGCTGCCCGCGGCGTGCACGTCGACGACGTCGAACTCGTCATCCACGTCGACCCGCCCACAGAGCACAAGGCTTACCTGCACCGCTCCGGCCGAACGGCCCGCGCAGGTTCCGACGGCACCGTGGTCACGCTGACGCTTCCCGAGCAGCAGTCGGACGTCAAGAAGCTCATGAAGGCTGCCGGCGTCGACGTCTCGTTCGAACGAGTCACGGCCAGCTCTCCCCTGATTGCCGATCTCGTGGGCCAGGTCGCCGACAAGGTTGATCCCCGCACCCGTGCGGCACTGCTCGCAGCGAAGACCCAGCAGCCGGGCGGCGGTACCTCCACCGGTGCCAACGCCCAGCGCAAGCGCAACCGCCGCACCACCCAGGCTGCACCCACTGCGGGTGGCCGTGGTGGTCGCGGTGGCCGTGGCAAGGTTGCGGCCGAGCCTGTGCGCACCGACATCAACCGTGCAGAGCGCCGCGCAGCAGCGAACGACGACGTCGCCCGCAGCCCGCGTGGACGCGGCAACGCTGCTTCTGCTCACCGCAATGACGTTCCTGCTGCTCGTGGCCAAGGCGCGCAGGGTGGTCGCAGCGGCCGTCTGGCGACAGGTCAGCGTGCTGCCGCGGGCAACCGCTCGGCTTCTGCACCGCGCACGGAATCTGCAACCTCAACGCGCACCGGTGGCAACAAAGCTGTCTGGTCCTCGAACACGGGCGGCAACTCCGGTGGCTCTTACGGCGCCGGCGCAGGCAACTCGGGTTCCGGTCGTCCGGCCCGCAGCGGCCCGCGCCGTGCCTCGGCTCCGGCGTCGAACGAGCGTCGCGGCCGCTAAGCCCGTTTGGCCTGGGCACTCCCGGGCCAGGGAGCTCGGCTCGCCGGGTGACCACGGACGGACATGCTCAGCTTTGGTAGCAAGGAGTGGACATATTCCTCATATGTCCATTCCTAAGCTCGAAGGTTGGGCATGTCCCTGTAGGGACTACCACCCGCGCTCGCGCCATTCCGCAAGGTGTGGCCGCTCCGCACCGAGCGTGGTCGGATCTCCATGGCCCGGGTGCACCACCGTGTCGTCCGGGTAGGCCTCGAACAGCCGTTCGCTCACGTCATTCAACAGCGAGGTGAAACGGGTGGCATCGTTCTGCGTGTTGCCCACGCCTCCGGGGAACAACGAGTCGCCGCTGAAAATGTGCGCGGGCCCTTCCGGGTCCAGGTACACGTAGGCGATCGAACCCGGAGTGTGGCCGCGCAAGTGCACCGCAGTGATGTCGAAACCGTCGAAGTTTCCCACATCGCCATGGCGCAGTTGCACGTCCACCGGCACGGGCAGCGCATCGGCGTCGTCCACTCCGGCCGAAGTCTTCGCGCCCGTGGCTTCCACCAACCCGGGAAGCGCGCGGACGTGATCCCAGTGCTGGTGGGTCGTGGCGATGAGGGCCAGATTCGGCGGCAACGCGGCGTCAGCGACCGACTCCGCAATCATTGCTTGGATGGCCGGAAGGTCGTCCGCGGCGTCGATCAGGAGCTGCGCGCCGCTCGCCTTGGCGGTGAGCAGGTACACGTTGTTGTTCATCTCGCTGACCGAGATTCGCCGGATGGTGATGTCACGCAGTGAATGAATGAGTGAGTCCATTCGACCACTCTACGGAAGCCGCGTCCGGCTCGCCGACTACTCGCGGCCCTGCGAAACCCAGGTGGGATCCGCGGACCGTGAGCCGACGACGGCGTCCGCGGCGCCGTCGAGCACGTCCAGTTGAGCGGCACTCAACTGGAGCGACAAGGCGCCCAGGTTCTCGTCGATCCGGTGCGCTTTGCGCGTGCCGGGGATGGGGACAACGCTGAGCCCAAGACGGCGGCCCTTGGCGAAAAGCCAGGCCAACGCCACCTGGGCGGGAGTTGCATCCCGGCTGGTGCTCTCGGACAGCTCGACGGCCACGGCACGCACCGCGGCAACAACCGCCTGGTTGGCGTCGAGCGCGCCGTCCGCAAAACGGGGGATGCGGTGCCGGAAATCGTTCTCGCCGAGTTGATCGGCGCTGACGGTTCCGGTGAGGAATCCCCGGCCAAGCGGCGAATAGGGTACGAAACCCACACCCAGCTCTGCCGCAGTCGGGACGACGTTGCGCTCAACGTCCCGGCTCCAGATCGACCACTCGCTCTGCACCGCTGCGATCGGGTGCACGGCGTTGGCTTCCCTCAGCTCCTCGGCTGTCACTTCAGACAGGCCAAGGTGCCGGACCTTGCCAGCCCGGACAAGCTCTGCCATGGCCTCCACGGTTTCCACAATCGGAACGCGGAGGTCACGGCGGTGCATGTAGTAGAGGTCGATGACGTCGGTGCCCAGGCGGCGGAGGCTCGCTTCCGCCGCCTGGCCCACGTACGCGGTATCTCCCCGGACATCGGTGTAGCCCTCGCGCGGGTTGCCGACGATGCCGAACTTGGTGGCCAACTGGACCTCGTCGCGTCGGTCCTTCAGCAGCTTCGCGATCAGTTCCTCGTTGTCGCCCGCGCCGTAAATATCGGCGGTGTCGATGAAGCTGATGCCGGCATCCACGGCGTGGTGCAGCGTCTTGAGGGATTCGGCGGGATCCACCTCGCCGTAAACGGGGGTCAAGGCCATCCCGCCGAAACCGAGGGGGCTCACGGTCAGGCCATCACCGAGTTGTACATTCGTGGTTTCCGGGCTCATGGTGCTTCTCCTTCGCCGAGTGTTCGTCTCACTGCTGCCAACTCCGTGGCGCGGGGGAGTATTCCGCGCTTATCGTTCGGCCGGCTCGGTCACTTCTTCACGGTTCTCCGTGGAAAGGGCCTTCAACCCGGCCGCGCAGCCAACGATTCCAGCAATGAACAGTAGCTTGAGCGGGCTGGCCGGTTCGACGCCGGTGGCCATCGCCCAGCCAACCGTTAGCGCAGCACCGATCCCGACCCAGACGGCGTAGGCCGTGCCCAGGGGAATCCGCTTCACTGCGATGCCGAGTCCGATCATGCTGAGGGTCGCGGTGACGGCGAAGACAACGGTGGGGAGGGCCTGGCTGAAGCCGTCGGACAGCCCGAGGGCCGTCGCCCACACAGCTTCGAGCACGGCGGAGGCCAGCAGAATAGCCCATGCAAACTTGGCGGTCATGGCTACGCCACCACTTTCAAGCCGACCACGCACACGCCGATTCCGGCGAGCAGGAGCAGCCGGGCCGCCGTCGGGCGCTCAACTTTGGTGATCATCGCGTAAGCCGCCGTGAGGACGACGCCGACTCCAACCCACACCGCATACGCGGTTCCGGTGGGGATGGATTGCATTGCGAACGCCAATCCCGCGGTACTCGCGATCACGCTGACGAGGAAGATGGCGGAGGGCAATGGCCGGCGGAAGCCTTTGGAACGGTGGAGCGCTGCAGCCCAAACGGCTTCGAGCGCGCCGGACAGAATGAGGATTAACCACGACATGACAGATCCTTTGGCCAGTCTTGTCGCGTGCCGGGTACTGAACCGTCGTCCGGAGGTCCCTGTGCGGGCCTTCCTTCGAGGCTAGCAAATCCCGACGCCGGGTGGCCAGCTTTGGTGGCGAGCCTCACCAAGGGACATGCGCTGCGGCGGGTTCTACCAAGGGACATGTCCAGCGTTGGGCTCAGGGAGTGGGCATGCCGCCGACGCAACGAGGGACATGTCCAGTCTTCGGCGCAGCGAATGGGCATGTTGGCATTATGTCCAGTGCTGGGACCTAGGAGGGCGCATGCTCCACGCGGTCGATCGAGATGACGGCGAGGAATCCACGGCCCAGGATTTCCGGGCTGCGGGTGTCGGAACCTACTACTGCGTCGTACCGGCCGAGTTCGATGGACTCGGCCACGGCTGCGTCAGCGGCGGCCGAGTCCGCCGAGCCGGCCGACACATCAGCAGACACATCCGCAGGCTCCGCACCGGGACTGACAGAAGCTTTGCCCTCCAAAAGGACTGCCAGTTGGCCTTCGAACACCGGGTGCGCGCGCTTCTTGGAGAGCTCGATAATGGACGTATACCCCTTGAATTCGCCGGCCCGGGCGATCACGTTGAGGTCCCGGATGTCGCCGGTCGGGAGTGCGCTGCCCGATGCCGCCTCGCCGGAAAACCGGAATGGCCGATACTTTTCCAGCGGGTGTTCTTCGCCGTCCACCGTGAGCAGCAGCAATTCGCCGTCGATCACCGTGATCACGCGCTCCATGCCCGGGAAGGTCGAGAATTCGCCGGCCGATCCGACGTCCGCGATGCTGACCCGCCAGTCCCACGCTCCGTCCTGCGCCGACGCCGCTTTCGGATGGCTGGCGATTTCGCGGGTCACCCCGCCGCCGTTGCGCCATGGTTCGGGTTTGAGCTCGGCAAAGCGGATGATCTCCATGCGCTCCAGCCTAGCCCGAGCCCGCCGCCGGCCGGCTGAACGCCCGCGTAACATCGGTGCAACCTTGTCGCGGTTCAACAATCCCGGGGGCCCTTGCTAACGTCGTACGGAGGTAAACGGTTGGAGGCGCGGAATGTTCGTCAAAGTGTGCGGCTTGAGCACGCCTGAATCCGTGCAGGCCGCCGTCGAGTCCGGCGCAGACGCCGTCGGTTTCGTGCTGACGAAGAGCCCGCGCGAGGTATCGCCCAGCCGTGCCCGGGATTTGCTGGCCCATGTACCGGAAGGTATTGCCGCCGTCGGAGTCTTCCGCCACGAGATAGCGGCCGACGCCGTCGCAACCGCGCGCGAGGCCGGTCTGGAGTGGGTCCAGCTGCACGGTAGCCGCTCGCCGGAAGACGTAAAGACCGTGCACGACGCCGGCATGCGCCTCATCCGGGCCGTCACCATGGGCGCCGCTCAGGACGAGTTCGAGGAGTGGGGCGAGGACCTTCTCCTGATCGACGCCGCCGTGCCGGGTTCGGGCGAGGGGTGGGACTATTCCTCGGTCCGGGAACTGGGCCTGAGTGAGCGCCACTGGTTGCTGGCCGGAGGATTGAGTCCGTCCAACGTCGGAGCCGCCGCGCTCGAAGCCGAGGCCTGGGGCGTCGACGTGTCCAGCGGCGTGGAGTCCTCACGCGGTGTCAAGGACCTCGACCTCGTCCGCGCCTTCGTTCGAGCCGCAAAAGCCTGACGTCCCACCCAGACGCTCGCTCACCTATAACGCCCTTTCCCTAAACGCTCGCTCACCTTTAGCGCCTTTCCCTAAACGCCCGCTCAAACGATGTGAGCGAGCGTCTGCGGTTTTTGCCTCAAAAGTGAGCGAGCGTCGCAAGGAACCCTTGACACCCGCCATCCGGCGTCGCATATTTAACACATCGGATAATTAGCCGATGTGTTAAATACGAAGGCGCCAACGATGTCCTCAGACCGGCTCAGTCTCATCTTCTCGGCGCTTGCCGACCCTACCCGTAGGGCCATTCTGGCCCGGCTTTCGGAGGGTGAGGCCACCGTGAACGAGCTTGCCGAACCGTTCGACATCAGCCTTCCCGCCGTCTCCCGGCATCTCAAGGTCCTGGAAAATGCGGGATTGATCAGCCGGAGCCGGAATGCGCAATGGCGGTCTTCCAAGCTGGAAGCGGAACCGCTGCGCGAAGCCACCGAATGGATGGACGGGTACAGGCGCTTCTGGGATGCCAGTTTCATCCGCCTCGACGCCCACCTGCGCAAAATTCAGCACGATTCACAGGATCCAGGAGTCAAGCAATGAACACGGAACAGCACATCCTCACCATGACCCGCGACTTCGATGCCCCGCGCGAGCTCGTCTTCCAAGCTTTCGTGGACCCCGATCAGCTTGCCGCATGGTTCGGTCCGGTCGGCGTCGATTCACCGCGTGAGCGGATCGCCGTCGACCCCCGGGTGGGCGGAGTCTGGCAGCTCGTCATGACGTGGGACGAGAATGGCGTCGCCAAGGAATCACCCATCGACGCGGTCATCACCGGGTACGACCCGCCTGCCCTGCTGGTCGCCACCCAGAAAGCAGCGCCCGACGCCGGGATCACACTTTTGCTGGAAATGCGCCTTGAGTTCGAGGTACTGGAGGGCGGCCGCACGCGCGTTCACCTCACCCAGGGCCCCTTTGACTCCGACGAATGGGTGGAAATGACCCGGGAGGGTTGGGGCACTTCGTTCACCAAACTGGACACCGTGCTGGTGCGGGAATAGGGAAACGCTGCCGAAGTCAACTTGGAAGGTCGAGGCCCATTCGGGCTACACTCCACGGCGGGGACAGAATGCCATTGCTCTGGAGGCCGAACGGTTCCGGAGGCAGACGATCAAGCAGAATGCGACCTTTGAAAATCCTTTCCAAACCTCTCAACGGCCCAATCCGATACCTGACAGTCGCCCTCTTCGCCGCCTTGGCGCTGACCGGCTGCTCCACTCAGGGAGGGGGCTCCGCCGCGGCGGGCACGCCGTCGTCCTCTTCGGCGGGCGACACCGCGTCCGCAAGCGCCAGCCCAACTCCATCATCGGGGCCGTTCGGGGGCTTCGCATCGGCAGCCGAAATGTGTTCCACGATCTCTCAAGAGGCCACGGGAGCTTCGTTGCTGCCGATGTCGGCGGCGCAGGGAAAGACCGCTGAGCTGGAGCAATACAAGACCGAGCTTGCCGCCACGGCTGATCGCGTCCCGGATGCGCTCAAAGCTGATTTCACCAATCTCAAGGACACTGCTATCGCGGGCTTGAAAGACCAAACCGTCTACTCGAGCGGCAAGTTCGAAAAGGCGATGGCTCCCGTCACCGCTTGGCTGAGCGCCAACTGCAAGTAATCCTTTTATCCACTTAAGCGAGTGAACGGGTAGCGCGGTCCCGGTGCCGCGGCAAGAATGGCTTCATGCAGCTGCCAGTCATGCCCCCTGTCGCACCGATGCTTGCCAAGGCGGTTGGCGCCATCCCCGACGGCGCCATGAGCTACGAGCCCAAATGGGATGGTTTCCGCTCCATTGTTTTTCGTGATGGTGACGACGTCGAAATCGGTAGTCGCAACGAGAAGTCCATGAACCGATACTTCCCGGAGCTCATCGAGGCGTTGAAGGCAAACCTGCCGGAACGCTGCGTCCTCGACGGCGAGATCATCCTGGTGGGCAGATCCGGAGACCGTTTGGATTTTGAGGCCCTCCAGCAACGCATCCATCCGGCAGCCAGCAGGGTCAAGCTGTTGTCCGAGCAGACGCCGGCGAAATTCGTGGCCTTCGACCTGCTCGCCCTTGGCGATGAGGACTTCACCGGACGGCCCTTCGCCGAACGGCGGGCGGCGCTAGAACTAGCACTCGCAGACGCCGCCGCTCCCATCCACCTCACCGCGGCAACCCGGGACAAGGGGATGGCGGAGCAGTGGTTCAACCAGTTCGAGGGCGCAGGCCTGGACGGCCTGCTCGCCAAGCCGCTGGATGGTGCCTACCAACCGGACAAGCGCGTGATGTTCAAGGTCAAACACCAGCGGACCGCCGACTGCGTTGTGGCCGGCTACCGGGTTCATAAGACCGGTGACCACCTTATTGGTTCGCTATTGTTGGGGCTTTATGACGACGGCGGCCGGCTTGCCAACGTGGGCGTGGTGGGATCCTTCTCCATGCAAAGACGCAAGGAACTGTTCGACGAACTCCAACCCCTCGTGACTGGGTTCGATGGGCATCCCTGGGCATGGGCCGAGCAGGAGGAAGGCAGCCGGACACCCCGGAACGCCGAAGGCAGCCGCTGGAGCGCCGGGAAGGACCTGTCGTTCACCCCGTTGCGGCCAGAACTCGTCGTGGAAGTGGCTTACGACCATATGGAAGGGGAGCGGTTCAGGCACACAACGCAGTTCGTGCGGTGGCGGCCGGACAGGGATCCGGAGTCGTGCACCTATGAGCAGCTTGAGGAACCCGTGAAGTTCGATTTGTCAGCGGTCCTGGACACCGGGAAACGATAATCAAGGGGATTTCAGGGCGAACCCCTAGGCCCAGGCCGCTTACCGCAGGAGAGAATGGGAGATATGAAAACGCTGCTCAACATCATCTGGCTCGTCTTCGGTGGCTTCGTCTTGGCCTTGGGCTATTTCACGGCCGGAATTGTCTGCTGCTTGTTGATCGTCACCATCCCGTGGGGCATCGCGTCGTTCCGGATTGCCTCGTACACGCTGTGGCCGTTTGGTCGCATGGTCGTGGACAAGCCCGGGAGCGGGGGTGTCTTCACACTCCTCGGCAACGTCATCTGGTTGCTGGTGGCAGGCATTTGGATCGCGATCGGGCACGTGGTCACGGCCTTCGCCATGGCCATCACCATCGTCGGGATCCCGCTGGCCATCGCCAACCTGAAGCTCATTCCGGTATCGCTCATGCCGCTGGGCAAGCAGATCGTGCCTAGCAACCGCCCGTTCGTCAGCACTTACCACTAGCGTAGGCCCTATCTGCACTGCCTCCCCTCGAAAGGAACAGTCCATGTCCGCCGCCAGGAACACTGTTGCCAAGAACATCGTCGCCACCCTCAAAGCCAACAACGTCCAGCGTGTCTACGGGATCCCCGGAGATTCCCTGAACGGATTCACGGACGCGCTGCGGGAAGAGGAGAGCATCCGTTGGGTGCATGTCCGGCACGAGGAAGCCGCGGCGTTGGCGGCCGCCGCCGAGGCGGGCCTCACGGATGAACTTGCGGTGTGCGCCGGATCCTGCGGCCCCGGCAACCTGCACCTGATCAACGGCCTCTACGATGCCAACAAGTCCAGGGTTCCCGTATTGGCCATCGCTGCCCACATTCCGAGCGAAGAGATCGGCAGCCAGTACTTCCAGGAGACGCACCCCCAGGAGTTGTTCCGGGAGTGCAGCGTCTATGTCGAGCACGTCGCCCATCCTTCCCAGATGCCCAGGGTCTTGGAAATCGCCATGCGGACTGCGGTCGAGAAGCGGGGCGTCGCCGTCGTCGTGATTCCCGGCGACGTGGCCCTCGCGGAGGCGCAGAGCGACCGGACCGCCGTGATCCGGGCCGCCAGGCCGGAGATCCGGCCCAACCCCCGGGAGCTCGCCGAGGCAGCGGGCATTCTCAACGCGGCCGGCAAAGTCACCATCCTGGCCGGTGCCGGCACTGCGGGTGCGCACGCCGAGGTCATGGCTCTGGCCGACGCACTCGGGGCGCCGATTGTCCACGCGATGCGCGGCAAGGAGCACATCGAGTACGACAACCCGTTCGACGTCGGCATGACCGGCCTTTTGGGGTTCAGTTCGGGCTATCGCGCGATGGAGAGCTGCGAAGCCTTGCTCATGCTGGGCACCGATTTTCCGTACCAGCAGTTCTATCCGGAGAACGCCAAGATCATCCAGGTAGACATCAGGGGCGAACAGCTCGGCCGGCGGTCCCGGATCGATCTTGGCCTTGTGGGCACAGTCAAGGACACCGCGGCCTCGCTCCTGCCGCTGATTGAGCGCAAGGCGAAGCGAACACACCTGAGTACTTCGCTCAAGCACTACGCGAAGTCGCGCGCCAAACTCGACGACCTGGCCTCTCCGGCCAAGGACGGCCAGCCCATCCACCCGCAGTTCGTGGGCAGGCTCGTGGATGAGTTGGCGGACACGGATGCGGTCTTCACGTGCGACGTCGGGTCCCCCACCGTGTGGGCGGCCCGGTACCTGAGCATGAATGGCCGACGCCGGCTTCTCGGCTCGTTCAACCACGGAACCATGGCCAATGCGCTGTCGCACGGAATAGGTGCGGCCGCCGCGTATCCCGGACGCCAAGTGGTTGCCCTGGCCGGCGACGGCGGCTTGACCATGCTTCTCGGCGAACTGATCACCTTGGTGCAGAACAAACTCCCGGTCAAAGTAGTGGTCTTCAACAACTCCTCGCTGAACTTCGTCGAACTCGAAATGAAGGCCGCGGGATTCGTCAATTTCGGCACGGAGCTCGAGAATCCGGACTTCGCCAAACTGGCGGAATCGTTGGGAATCCGCGGAATCCGGGTGGATGACTCCTCCGGTCTGAAGGCGGGACTGGCTGAAGCCTTCGCGCACGACGGTCCGGCCCTCATCGACGTCCGCACGGCCCGGCAGGAACTGTCCATTCCGCCGGCGATCAGTGCCGAACAGGTCAAGGGCTTCACGCTCTACGCGATCCGGACGGTCCTCTCCGGCCGCGGCGACCAGCTCATCGACCTCGCCAAGACCAACATCCGCCAGATCTTCTAACCGGAACCGCTACCGGCCTAGCCGGCCGTCACGGCTCCGTTGGGCAGATCGAAAGTGAAGCTGCGCTCCACCACCTGCGTGCCGCCGTCGTACGCCCCGCGAAAATCAGCTCAAGCGAGTCCCGCGCCAGATCCCCCGCGGTGACCGTGTACACCGGCGTGAAATACAGCGCTTCCGCACCCGGCGCCAGATCGGCCGGCGGGAAGTCCCCCGGGTTCGCGTGCGGTCCCCGGAGTACGACGCCGGACGCCGCTTGGGTGCCGAGGTTGCGGGCGCGTCCGGTGAAGGCGAGGATGTCCCCGGCTTTGTAGCCCGGAATGATGGGCCCGTAGTTGAGGTCCTGGGCTTCGCGGGTGCCGAGTACCTGCGCCTGCTCTGCTGAGTACCCTTGGCCGATTTCCTTCCAGGTCTGCACGTCCCAGTCGCCGTCGTTGTCCGCGGCGATGACGTGGAATTCGCCGGCGTTCTGCCACACCGCGGGTCGGCCGGGAGTGATGGAGCGCAGTTCCATGTGAAACTCGAGGGGGTCGGGCCGGGTTTCAGGTGCGCCCGCAAAAGCACCCGCCGCACCCGAAAGCTGCTCCGTCAGCTGCTCCACCGGCAAGGAAACGAACACGATCTCGCGGTATCCCTGCCGCTCGTACAAGACGCCGATGTTGCCATCCGGGAGCCGCGCCGCCGTCGAGTATGCCGAGCTTCCCTCGCACAGGACCAGCTTGGCGGGCCAGCTGGCCCCGTTGTCGGTGGAGAGGCTGAGGACTGTATTGCGGCGCAGGGAGGTGTCCTGGTTGTTGCTCGCGAGCACCCAGCTGTTGGTGCCCGGTATGGCGAGCGACGCCACGCCCGGCAACCCGTCGAAGCGGACAAGCGAGCCGTTGTCGCTCGGGTCCGGGAGGTCCTCGACCGGTTCCAGCTGGCTCCACGTCTCACCGCCGTCATGGGAGATTGCCGCGAGTCGCCGGGGAGTGGCCCGCGAGTGCAGCAGGAGGCGGCCGTCGTCGAGGCAGGCCACCTTGGTCTCGTTGGGGTCGACCCCGTCCGGACCCTTTCCGATCAGCGATCCGAGCGTCCAGTTCTCGCCGTGGTCGTCGCTGTACGCGGAAGCCGCCATGATTTCGCCGTCCACGAGGACGACGAATTGTTGCACCAGGCGGCCCGCGAACGGACCGGTGTGCATCTGGATTCCCTGCCCGGCCGCGGCGAAGATCCCCGTGATGCCGCGGTCGCCGGCACCGCCGCGGCCCGATTTGAGCTGATCGGTGAGCCGCCGGTGCTGCCACGTGACGCCGTCGTCGTCGGAAAAGCTGACATCGCAGTGCTGAACGTTGTCATCCGGCTCCAGGCCGCGTACCGCCTCGAAGAAACCGGCATGTGTCCCCGCGGCGTGGAACATGAAAATCCGCCCGGTCACAGCGTCCACCAGCAGGCTCGGATCGCCGTAGCCGTTGAGCCCTGAACCGCTGCGGACCACCAGCTGTTCCTCCCAGCTGCGGCCATTGTCCGTGCTGCGCCGGAGCAGGAGGTCGATCGGATTGGGGAGGTCGTCCAGGTTTGGCCTGCCGTCATAGGCTGCGAGCACTGTCCCCGCCGTCGACACCGCCAGCGCCGGGATGCGGTACTGCCGGTAGCCTCCCACGCCGCGCACCGCCAGGACGTGCTCGACGTCGGGACGGGCTGGGGGGAGTGCGGCACCATTGCGCTGGAGGTAGGAGGTCACACCTCCATTGTGCGAGACGGTGCTTCGGCTTCCCGCGGCGACCTAGCTGATCCTGCGCCGGTAGGCGGCCGCAGCGAAGAAGTACGCGAGAACGAGGATGCCGACGCACCATGCGAGGGCGACCCAAATGTCGCTGCCGATCGGCCGTTGTTCGAACAGATCCTGAATGGTGTTGACGATCGACGTGACCGGCTGGTTCTCGGCGAACGCACGCACGGGACCCGGCATAGTGGCTGTGGGGACGAAGGCCGAACTGATGAACGGCAGGAAGATGAGCGGGTAGGAGAATCCGCCGGCGCCGTCCACGGACTTCGCAGTCAGGCCCGCGATGATGGCGAGCCAGGTGAGTGCAAGGGTGAACAGTGCCAGGATTCCAATGATCGCGAGCCAGGACAGCAGGCTTGCCGACGTGCGGAATCCCATCAGGAGGGCTACCAGCACGATGATCACGAGGGAGATCCCATTGGCCACCATGGAAGTCAGCACATGTGCCCACAATACAGATGATCGTGCAATCGGCATGGAGTGGAACCGCTCGAAAATGCCGCTTTTCATGTCGGTGAACAAGCGAACGGCGGTGTACGCGATGCCAGATGCGATCGCGATCAGCATGATTCCCGGGAGAAGGTAATTGACGTAGTTCTCGGTGCCCGTTTTGATGGCGCCGCCGAACACGTAGACGAACAGCAGCATGAGGGCAATCGGCGTGATCGCGGTGGTGATAATGGTGTCCACGCTGCGGAAGATGTGACGCATGGAGTGGCCCAGCAAGACGGCCGTGTCTCCGAAGAAATGTGTGCTCATGACTGCTCCTTGCCTGACGCGACCTTGCCCTCGTTCCCCACCAGTGCGAGGAAGATATCCTCCAAGGTGGGCTGCTTTTCGACGTACTCGACCTTCGCTGCTGGAAGTAGTTGCTTGAGCTCGGCGAGAGTGCCGTTCGCGATGATGCGCCCCTGGTGGAGGATGGCGATCCGGTCCGCGAGTTGTTCGGCCTCGTCGAGATACTGCGTGGTGAGCAGCACGGTGGTTCCCTGGTTGGCGAGCTCCTGGACTACCTGCCACACCTCGATGCGTGCCTCGGGGTCGAGGCCAGTGGTCGGCTCATCGAGGAAGATCACCTCGGGCTGCCCGATCAGGCTCATCGCGATATCAAGGCGACGGCGCATGCCTCCCGAATACGCGGACACTTTGCGGGATGCCGCCTCCGAGAGATTGAAGCGCGCCAGAAGATCATCCGCCGCCCGGCCGGGATCCTTCAGGTGCCGCAACCTGGCAACCAGCACCAAGTTTTCCCGGCCGGAGAGGATTTCATCGACTGCCGCGAATTGTCCGGTCAGGCTGATGGATTCCCGCACCTGCTGCGCGTGCGCCACGACGTCGAGTCCATTGACGCTGGCAGAACCGGCGTCCGGGCTCAGGAGCGTGGACAGGATTTTCACCATCGTGGTCTTTCCTGCTCCGTTGGAGCCAAGAAGGGCGAAGATGGTGCCCGGTTCCACGTCGAAGTCCACCCCGCGGAGCACGTGCAGTTCCTTGTAGGACTTTTCGATGCCACGCACGCGGATCGCGGGTTCGCGGGCGATGGGTGCACTGGTCATGATTATTCCTCCTTCCCATCGTCTCCGGCGGCGGCGTCGATGGCCTTGACCAGGCGTTCACGCTCCTTGTTGATCCACTGACCGACCGTGTAGTTGCGCATGAACGTTTCGGCGAACTCCACCGGGTCGTCGCCGACGATCGCGCGGATCGGCGTTCCGTCCGCGGCGCTCTGTTCGAAGAGATCGGTGAGATCGCCGAGCATCCGCAGCAGGACATCTCCCTTGGTGATGGCCCCGAAGTACATCAGGTACCGTTCCAGCGCGGTCGCCGCTGCGCGATAGTCCGCGGGAAGCTGTTCCACGCGTGCCTTGTTCTGCCGGTATTGCTTCTTCTGTTCGAGCGATCCCGTGAGCTGCTCGATCCACCCTGCGGCCATGTTCACTTTCCTCCCTTTCGGAGCTGTTCCAGTCGCTCGGACAGGAAACTCCATGTGTTCCAGAATTCGTCCAGTTCCTTCTCGCCCTGCTCGTTGAGCGAATACACCTTGCGCGGCGGTCCCTTCTCGGACGGCCGCTTCTCGACGTCCACAAGGCCCTTCTGCTCGATCCTGACGAGCAGCGCGTACACGGTGCCCTCGGCGATCTCGGTGAAGCCCTGCGCCCGGAGCAGCGTCGTGATTTCGTACCCGTACGCGGGATTCCCGGTCAGGAGGGCGAGAACGATGCCCTCGAGGGTCCCTTTGAGCATCTCCGTCATCTGCCTGCCCATCGGACACCTCCTCTCACTACTCAGTGTTACTAGCTACTGGTACATAGTACCGCTAAGTAGTGGAGGTGCAAGCCCCTCATGGAAACATTCAGAAGCGCGCTCAAGGCCGCTGGAACGCGCCGTTCCTCAACAGGGCCACGGCGGTCCCGGCGTCAAGTTCGGCGGCGATCTCGACGTCGTCCGCGTAGCCTGCGCCGATCAACTCCCGGCCGCTGGAGCAATCCCTCAGGGCGTCGTGGAGCTTCGGTTCTGCGGAGTTGAACACCGCCATCGCGGCAACAGCCTCCGGCGCGAAACCTTCCCTGCCGTCTTCCGGCGTGAAGCCGCCCCGCCCTGCGGCGGCAAGCCCGGCAATGAAGGCGCCGGCTCCGATCTGATCCTCGACGGCGGGCCGGAGCGAACCGCCGGGCCATAGCTCGCCGGCTGCGATCACCGCCACTACTGCATCCGGGGAGAGTTCGGCCGCCACCCACTCCACGGTGGCGGCTGCGTTGCGAAGTGACACGGCCGCGACGAGCGGGATATCCCGGGCGAGCCCATATGCGATGGAAGAGCCGTTGGGCGAAGGCAGCACCACGCGGTTCAACGTCCGCGCGTCCCGCAAGCTCGACGGCGAGAGGCTCAGTCCGCCGCCGCCTCGCGGACCAGCCAGCTGGGCATCGTGGTGGGCGGCGAAATCTTCGGCCCCGGCGTCCTTCCACGGGTACGGGAACACCACGGCGCCGCGATCGACGGCGACGCTGACGCAGGTGGTGAAGGAAAGGACGTCAACCACGACGGCGAGGTCCGCCCCGGACGCAATGGAACGGGCGCCGTCGAGACCCCACTCAAACCTCACGGTGAATGGAAGCTGCCGGTGCACCGTTCCCGCCATGGTCATGACAGTTCGGTCTCCAGGTTGCGGCGGGCGGCATCAAGCCACAGGCTTTTCGCGCGTTCGCTGTGGAAGAGCGGGTCCAGGGCGAGCAGTTGGCGGACGACGGCGGTCCGGCCTGCGGCGAAGTCGGCATCGCTGACGTGGGCGTAGTCCTCGCGGACAGCTGCCAGGTAGCGGGCGTAGGCCGCGGGTTCTGCGCCGAGGATGGACAGATCGGCGTCGCACAGGAGGGCTCCGGTGTGGTCTCCCGGTTCGGGGCTGTGGGTGGAGGTCAGCCTGACGAGCCGGGCAACGTCGTCGATCACTGGCCCGGGAAGGCCCGCAATGGCCAGGCGGTCCTCGGCCAGCCTGGCTGATTGCTCTTCGTCCTGCCCGGCGATTCCCTCGTAGACGGCGTCGTGGAACCAGGCGGCCAAAGTCACCGAGTGCGGGGGAAGGGCGGGCTCGCTGAGGAGGTCCAGGGCTTCCAGGACCGCCAGTAAATGTGTGCGGCTGTGGTACTTCCGATGCTCCTCGCCCCAGCGTTCGAGGAGCTCGAAACCCAGCTCCTCATGCCCCGGAAGCGTCGAATTCCAGCGCTCCAGCAAGGGCACGGTGAGCGCCTTGCTGCGTTGGCGGGCAGGAATCCGCAAGCCACTCGCGATCAGTTTCCGCACAAGAATGCGCGCCTCCACGGGGATGGCACCTGCGGACAGGAGGTCCCGGTAGCGGCGTTCCGGGACGTCGTAATGGTCGCCGTCGAAGGCCCGCTCGGGAATCCCCGCGGCCTGGGCGAAGGCATGCAGTTCCTCGAGCGACGTGTCCGAGACGAGATGCGAGAACACAGTCCCGTGCGCGGGCCACAGCGGCGGATCAACGTAGACAGCCATGGCCAGCGCCTGGGAACTAGGAGTTTTTCCGGGTGGCTACCGCCGAGAGTGCGGTCAGGCCCTTTTCGAAGTCGCCGCCCACCATCTTTTCCATGTTCATGAACAGGGCGAAGATCTTGCCGAGGCCCTTGTTCTCGCCGGTCATGGTCCAGGTGACGCGGGTGCCGTCCCCTTCGGGCACGAACGTGAATCCCGTGGGGTTGACGGCCTTCATGGGCTTGGTGAATTCGAGGCGGATGTCGATCTTGCCGGGCTCCTCCGAGCCGACGATCTCCATGGTTCCGGTGCCGGCCTTGTTGTTGCCGCTCCAGGCATACTTTGCTCCGACGCCGGATTCGTTGCCCGAGTAGCTGCGGCTCAGCTGGGGGTCAACGGCCTCCCACGGAGACCACTTGGTCCACTCGTGGAAGTTGTTGACGAAGGGGAAGATGTCGGAGGGCGCGGCGGGGATCAGCGCATTGCGAGTGACTGTGAAGGGTGCCATGTGCATATCGTACGGCTTTGTCGGGATCGTGGGTGCGGGCCGCGCGCTGCGTTCCGGCACGCAGCTCACGGCCCGGACCCACGATGTCGACGCCGGTGGTGATTTACATGCCCGGGATGTCGAGTGCTTCGTAGACGGTGATCGAGGCTTCGGGAGCCATGAGGAAATGCGGGTGGCCTTCGAGGAGCTTCAGTGCCCCGTCCATGTCTTCGGCCTGCAGGACACTGTAACCGCCCACGCCGGTCTCCGCGTCGGATACACCAGAGTTCCCGACCACTTTGCCGCCACCGAGGGGAGTGCCAAGATCGGCAATCCCGTCGCCGGCCTTCGCGGCCCAGTCCATCCACAGCTTCATGCCTTCGGCCGCTGCCTCGGGGGAGCTGTCAGCCATGGCGGATTCCGCGGATTGCGGTGCGTTGTAGAGAACTACGAACTTCTTCATCGCGTGTCCTTTTTCTCATGCTCGCCAGGGGTTTTTCCACCCGGTCACACCTGATCCTAGGACTACGGACCGGAAACAGCGAGGGGCTTTTGCACATAGCCGGGGGAGGCTATGGACAGCAGTTTCGCCGTCGGCAAACATGGAGCAGGAGGGATGATTCGGCAAAGTTGAGCATAGTAGACTCAACTTTGAGAAATAGTCATTTTCCCGAAAGGAGCTCTTCCATGGACGTCAAATTCACCACCAAGAGCCAGGAGGCTCTTTCCGCGGCGGCCATGAACGCCTCCACCGCCGGAAATCCGCAGCTGGAGCCGGCCCACTTGCTCAAAGCGCTCATGGACCAGCGCGAGGGCGTCGCAGTGGCGCTTTTGCGCGCCACTGGAGCGGACCCGGATGCCGTGAGCGTACAGGCGAGTTCGGCCATCAAGGCCCTGCCGTCGTCGTCGGGCAGTTCCGTGCAGCAAGCGCAGCTTTCCCGCCCTTCCATGCAGGCGATCCAGGCTGCCCAGAACGAGGCCGAGAAACTCGGTGATTCCTTCGTGTCCACTGAGCACCTCCTTTTGGGTCTCTCTGCCGGGAGCGATGCCGTAGGGAAGCTACTGCGCGACGCCGGTGCCTCCCACGAAGCGCTCCTCGCCGCCCTGCCGGGTGTCCGCGGCGACCGGAAAGTCACCTCGCAGGACCCGGAAAACACCTTCCAGGCGCTGGAGAAATACGGTACGGACCTCACCGCCGTCGCGCGCTCCGGCAAGCTGGATCCTGTGATCGGGCGGGACAGCGAAATCCGGCGGGTGGTCCAGGTCCTGAGCCGCCGCACCAAGAACAACCCCGTGCTGATCGGTGAACCGGGTGTCGGCAAGACGGCCGTCGTCGAGGGCCTCGCCCAGCGCATGGTGGCCGGCGACGTGCCGGAAAGCCTGCGAGGCAAGACCCTCATCGCGCTGGACCTCGCGTCCATGGTGGCCGGCGCGAAATATCGCGGCGAATTCGAGGAACGGCTCAAGGCCGTGCTGGAGGAGATCAAGAACTCCAACGGGCAGATCGTCACCTTCATCGACGAAATCCACACGGTGGTGGGTGCCGGTGCCACCGGTGAAAGCGCCATGGACGCAGGGAACATGCTCAAGCCGATGCTGGCCCGCGGCGAACTGCGGCTCATCGGCGCCACCACGCTGGACGAGTACCGCGAGAATGTCGAGAAGGACCCCGCCCTGGAACGACGCTTCCAGCAGGTCTATGTCGGTGAGCCGAGCGTGGAGGACACCATCGGCATCCTCCGCGGCCTCAAGGAACGCTACGAGGCCCACCACAAGGTGGCGATCGCGGACTCCGCCCTCGTGGCCGCGGCCACGCTCTCCAACCGCTACATCTCGGGCCGCCAGTTGCCGGACAAGGCGATCGACCTCGTGGACGAGGCTGCGTCCCGGCTGCGCATGGAAATTGACTCCGCTCCCGAGGAAATCGACCAGCTTCGCCGTGCCGTGGATCGCCTCACCATGGAGGAATTGGCCCTCGAGCGCGAGACTGATGCGGCCTCGATCGAACGCCTCGCTGCGCTTCGTGCGGACAAGGCGGACAAGAAGGAAGCCCTTGCGGCGTTGAATGCCCGTTGGGAATCCGAGAAGGCCGGCCTCAACCGCGTCGGCGACCTCAAGGCGAAAATCGACGAATTGCGGTCGGCCGCCGAAAAGTACCAGCGCGAGGGCGACCTTGAGGCTGCCTCGCGCATTCTCTATGGCGAACTGCCCGCGTTGGAGCGCGAGCTCAGTGCGGCAGCCGAGGAAGAGTCGGCCCGGGAAGCGCGAGGTGAAGCGAAGCCCGCCCTGATGGTCGCGGACGAAGTCACGGCGGACGATATAGCCGAGGTCATTTCCGCCTGGACCGGGATCCCCGCCGGCCGCATGCTGCAGGGCGAATCCCAGAAACTGCTGCACATGGAAGAGGAACTCGGGAAGAGGCTGATCGGCCAGTCCAAGGCGGTGGCCGCCGTCTCCGACGCCGTCCGCCGCGCACGTGCGGGCATCAGCGACCCCAACCGCCCCACGGGTTCGTTCCTGTTCCTGGGCCCCACCGGCGTCGGTAAGACCGAACTCGCCAAGGCACTTGCTGACTTCCTGTTCGACGACGAGCGCGCCATGGTGCGCATCGACATGTCCGAGTACGGGGAGAAGCACTCCGTAGCCCGGCTGGTCGGTGCCCCTCCCGGATACGTGGGCTACGAGGAGGGCGGCCAGCTCACTGAAGCGGTCCGCCGTCGGCCCTACTCCGTGATCCTGCTCGACGAGGTGGAGAAAGCCCATCCGGAGGTGTTCGACATCCTCCTGCAAGTGCTCGACGACGGCCGCCTCACCGACGGGCAGGGCCGCACCGTGGACTTCCGGAACACCATCCTGGTGCTCACGTCGAACCACGGTAGCCAGTTCCTCGTGGATCCGACCCTGGACCCCACGGCGAAGCGAAACGCGGTCATGGCCGTGGTCAACGCGTCCTTCAAGCCGGAGTTCCTCAACAGGCTCGATGAAATTGTCCTGTTTGATGCCCTCAGCGTGGACGAACTCGCGAGGATCGTCGAGCTGCACGTGGACGAGCTGACCAAACGGCTGCACGACCGCCGGCTCACCCTTGAGGTCAGCGACGGCGCCCGGGCGTGGCTCGCGATGTCCGGTTACGATCCCGCCTACGGTGCCCGTCCCTTGCGACGGCTGGTTCAGCGGGAGATCGGCGACCGCTTGGCCAAGGAGATCCTCGCCGGACAAATCGCGGACGGCGACACGGTCCTGGTGGACACCGCGGCCGACGTCGACGAACTCACCATCGAGGGGCTCGAGGCTTTGACGGGTCCCGACGGCGGAGCTCCGGCGGGTAGCGGCCTGACGGTGAGGCGGAAGGACTGACTACTTCTGCAGCACGGATTCCTTGAGCGTGTTTCCCGAGTTGACCACGATGAAGCAGTCCACGCGGCGGTCACCGTTGTCCCAGCTGGTGGCGCTCGGGTACGCGTTCTGCTGCAGGAGTGCGTACTTGGTGGAGGCCTCGTTGAGCATCACGTCACGGCAGATTTCGCGGCCTTTGTCACGCAAGGCATTGGCGCCGGGGAAGCTGTCCTCAGCCTTGTAGCGGAAAATGGCACCCAGCTGGGCCGAATGGCCGGTGGTGCAGTCCACCACTTTGGACGTGGTGGCACTGGAGTCGAAATCAGCGAAGCAATCGCCCAGCTGGTAATCCTTTGCCTCGACGTCCGCCGGCAGGGGGCCGCGGCTGGTGGACGTGGCCGGTCCGGGGGTGGAAACGGCCGCCGGATGATTGGCCAGGACTCCAACGAGGACCCAGATCACCACGCCTATGAGGATCAGCACGCCCAGCACAATGCCGCCGATGATGAGCCGATACTTTGTGATGGCGTCCAAGGCGCTCCGCTGGGGGGAACCAGGGTCTACCGGCGACTCCTCGTCGCCTGTACCGTTGTTGCCCGGGTGGGTGTTGTCCTGGCCCATGTCTGAGTTTGCGCCTTTCATGCGTGCGGCCCGATATTAGGGCGACTCTACCCAAGTTTTTCATGCCAACGAACGGTGATGCTGCCAGGTGGAACTGTGACGCCGCTTTCGCGAAGGTCATGGCAAGCAGTAGGTCCCGAAAGCATGTAATCTAGACATACGACAAATTGACCAAACATTCCGGGGCCTCACCGATAGCCAAGGTGACCACCTCCGGTCCAAGTACAAAAGGGGGTCACGCCATGGGGCGCGGCCGTCAAAAGGCAAAAGCTACCAAGCAGGCTCGGGACATTAAGTACTACTCCCCGAACACTGACTATTCGGCCCTTCAGCGCGAGCTGACCGGGCCATCAAGTCGTGCGACGAGCCGATTTGCGGATGATCCGCCGGAGCCGGACTACTCGGCTTACGAGGACAAGTACGCACAGGACTTGGAAGACGATGACGACGAGGTAGACACCCGCCGTATCGGATAGCTGTAGCAACAATCAGGTGCCTCTCGGCATCGAGTTGCGTACCGCCGTCGTACACGAGGTCGTTTGGCATCCCCGGATGCCTCCCAAAACGATAGAGCCCGTAGGGCGCGCCTTGATTGGCGTGCGCTACGGGCTTTTTTCGTGCCCTTTTCTGATCGACTGCTCCGTAACTGTCGTTTTGAGGCTTGAAAACGACGGTTACGGAGCAATCGATGAGAGTGCGGTCAGTCCTTCTCGTGGCACAGATCCAGCAAAGGGATCAGTGTTTCGAGGTCGTTGGCGCGGGCAGCAGCCAGGATCTTCCGGTGGGCATCTGCCACGCGCTCAAGCTTGGCGTCGTCCAAGGGATACGAGCGGCTGATGAGCCGCTGAACCGGGTTGTCCCAGACGGATTCGAGCGTTTTCAGCAGGAATCCGTTGGGCGCCGGCGCCGCCAAGCCCAAATGGAACGCTCGCGTCGCGGTAAAGAGTTCCTCCGGGTCAGCGCTTGCCGCGCCCTCGGCGATGAGTAGCTCAAGCCGGGCAAGCTGGAGGGCTGTGTACTTGGCCCCGCACTGGCTGATGGCCATGATCTCGAGGGCCTTGCGTACCTCATAGACTTCCTCGACGGCTGACCGGGTCAGCGTCGTCGCAAAATATCCGGAGCCCGGGACCAAAGTGGCGAGTCCTTCGTGCACCAAGCGGTTCAGGGCGTCCCGGACAGGTGTCCGGGAAACGCCGTATTCTTCGGCCAGTTGTTCCTGGACCAGGGGAGCGCCAGGCTCGACCACTCCGTTGACGATCTCATTGCTGATCCTGTCGTAGACGTGCTCGCTCAGCGGCCGCATCCCCTTGGCAGCTTGCACGGCCATTTGCCTCATCCCCTTTTCGGTGTCAAAACTTGTTCAATCCTACGTGCTTTACATCACAGGATTCACTGTATACAGTGAATCCAATTCTACCAACCTCGACGAAAGTTGCCCTATGACCCTGCACATTCCACGCATACCCGGCATCGATTTTGCCGCTGTCGGCAAGCAGTTGGGTTACCTCGAGATCGAACACTCGGACAACGAGAATGACGCCGCTGTCATCCCCTCGCCCATCGCGGTCCTGAGCGGTGGAGACGGCCCCACGGTCCTCCTGATCGCCGGTACGCATGGTGACGAATATGAAGGCCAGATCCTGCTCCAAGAGCTCATCCGCACAGTAAACCCGGATGAGGTGACGGGGAGATTGATCATCCTGCCTGCCCTCAACATCGCTGCTGTCCGCGAGGGAAGACGCGTTTCCAGCGTGGACCGGGTCAATCTGAACCGGGCCCTCCCAGGCCGCGCCGACGGCGGACCAGCGCTGCAGATCGCCTCGATTGTGTCCGGTGAACTCATCCCCATGGCGGACTTTGTCATGGACATCCACTCCGGGGGAATCGCTTCGGAGTATGTTCCTTCAGCGTTCGTCTACCAAGGGCCGACGCCGGAGCTATGGGCTGAGAAGACGGCGGCGGTGGCCGCGTTCAACGCCCCTTATTCCGTCGTGGTGAAGCCCATGCTGAAGGCGGGCTCCATCAGCGGCGCTGCCGATCAGGCGGGCGTACCGATGATCTCGACCGAACTTGGCGGCAGGGGAACGGTATCCCTGCCGATCCTCAACAGGGCCCGGAAGGGACTTCGTTCGCTGCTTGGCCACTGGGGCGTGCTCAAGGACGCCGCCGCGAGCGGCGACGCGGCCTCCTCCGCCGCGGAAGCCCCGATCCAGTGGGTCGAACTCACGGCCCAGTCCCCGGTCCATTCCACCATGGCAGGCATCCTCGAGCCGGTGGTCGAACTTGGCCAGAAGGTCACGGCCGGAGACCTCGTGGCCCGGGTTCACTCAGTGGAGGAACTCGAGCGGCCTCCAAAAGACTTCTTTGCACCCATTGACGGGGTGGTCGCAATCGTTCGGCATCCCGCGCTCGTCAATGTCGGCACCATCGTGGTCAACATCGCCGTTGACCACGGAACAAGCTATGAGAAAGGCAATCATGAACTGTCCTAGATACATCTCCACAGGCGCCCTGCTGCTGGCCGCCGCCCTCGGGCTCAGCGGCTGCACCACTGCATCACTCGACGCCGGCAAGGACGTCTCGGCCAGCTCCATTCCCGGCAAAGACGCGGCGATTCCAGCGGCGCCCTTCAACCAGGCCGCCGCGAATCTCCTGCCTTCGGACGTCAAGGCCAAAGGGACGCTGGTGGTTGGCACCGACCCCACCTTCGCGCCTTATGAGTTCTACGCGGCTGACAGCAAGACCGTTGTCGGCTGGGACGCAGACTTTGCGAAAGCCGTTGGCGAGACGCTGGGGCTCGAAGTCAAGATGGTTCCCGCGACCTTCGACACCATCCTCCCGGGCGTGAGCTCGAACAAGTACGACGTCGGCATCTCGGGTTTCAACGTCACAGCCGAGCGTAAGATGAACGCCGATTTCGCCTCCTACCAAAGCAGCGGCTCAGGCCTTGCCGTCAAGGCGGGCAACCCCAAGAAACTGGCCCTCGACGCGATGAAGCTGTGCGGCACCAAGGTGGGTGGCGAGAAGGGAACCACACAGGGAATCGAGACCCTTCCGGCGTTTTCAAAGCAGTGCGTCGACGCCGGCAAGGCACCGATCGACATTCAGCTGTTTCCCTCCCAGAACGAAGCCAATCTGGCCCTCCTCTCCGGCCGCGTGGACAGTGTCCTCTCAGGTCTTGTTGGCATGAGCTACGCAAGCAAACTCTCCGGTGGCGCCTTCGAGCTCGCCAGCAACCAGGACTTCGAACCGACGCCGGTGGGCATCGCCATGCCCAAGGGTTCGCCACTCACCAAGCCGATCGTCGCGGCCGTCAGGGCGCTGATCGCGGGCGACACGTACAAAGCGATCAACGCGAAGTACGGAATCCCGGACTCGGTGACCATCAGCGCTGATGCTGTGGACGCGAGTGGTGCGAAATGAGCAGCGTGATCACTGTCCCCAAGATTGGAACAACGGACCGCGGACAGTTCACCGTGGTCTCAGCCAGGCACCCTTGGCGATGGGTGGCTGGTACCGCGGTAGCCGCCGTCGTGATCTTGCTGCTTGTTTCCGCGGTGAGCAATCCCCGATTTGGCTGGGACAAGGTGGCCCTCTACTTCCGTGACGTCGCGATCGTCAACGGGATCGGCATCACCCTGTTCCTGACGGTTGTCTGCATGGCTGTCGGCGTGGGGCTTGGCGTGGTGCTTGCGGTCATGCAGCTTTCGGCAAACCCCGTGGTGAAGGCCTCGGCAAGCGCCTACGTGACGATCTTCCGTGGCACGCCGGTCCTGGTCCAGCTGTTGTTCTGGTTCAATTTGTCGGCGCTGTACCCGGAGATCACCTTTGGTATCCCGGGCGTCAGCCTGGACGCCAACCAGATCATCACACCCCTCGCCGCAGCGATCCTCGGCCTGGGCCTCAACGAGGCTGCCTACATGTCGGAGATCGTCCGGGCAGGAATCCAGTCCATCGACCAAGGCCAAGGCGAGGCGGCGGGTGCCCTGGGCATGTCCCGTATCCAGACCCTCACTAGGGTGATCCTGCCGCAGGCCATGCGAGTCATCATCCCGCCCACGGGCAACGAGTTCATCGGCATGCTCAAAATGACGTCCCTGGTCAGCGTGTTGGCCGTCCCCGAGCTCCTGTACTCAGCCCAGATCATCTACTCGAAGAATCTCCAGGTTGTTCCTCTGCTCTTGGTGGCCAGCATTTGGTACATCATCGTCACCACGGTGTTTACGGTGGGCCAAGGTTACCTGGAACGGCGTTTCGCACGGGGAACGTCCCGTTCCGTTCCCCCGACCGCCGCCGAGCGGTTGCGGAAATTCTTCAGGGTTCACTCCGCGCAAGTCCCAGGAAAGCAGGGCTTAGGAAAGCAAGTCCCAGGAAAGCAAGTCTCAGGAAAGGACGGTCAGCCATGACCATCGACACGAAGGAAAGCCGGAAGGCGCCGGAGGTGCTTTCGCTGGTGCGCGCGGACGGCGTCCGCAAGAGTTTCGGCGACAACGAGGTCCTCAAGGGAATCGATCTCCACGTCCAAAGCGGCGAAGTGGTCTGCCTGATCGGCGCCTCGGGCTCCGGCAAAAGCACGTTTTTGCGGTGCGTGAACCACCTGGAGAAGATCGACGGCGGTCTGCTGTGGGTGGGGGACAGGGCCGTGGGCTACCGGATCAAGGGGGACAAGCTGCACGAACAGTCCCACAACGAAATCTGCGCGGATCGCACCGATATCGGCATGGTCTTCCAGCACTTCAACCTCTTCCCGCACATGACCGTGCTGGAGAACCTGATGGAAGCCCCGCTCAGGGTACTCAAGCAGCGCAAGGCGGATGTCCGCCGTCGGGCCTTGGATTTGCTGGAGAAGGTGGGCCTGTTGGAGAAGGCGGATGCTTATCCGCGGCACCTCTCCGGCGGGCAGCAGCAGCGCGTGGCGATCGCCCGGGCGCTGTGCATGCAGCCGAAGCTGATGTTGTTTGACGAGCCGACGTCGGCGCTGGATCCGGAGCTGGTGGGCGAAGTCCTCAGGGTGATGAAGGACCTGGCCCGGACGGGAATGACCATGATTGTGGTGACGCACGAAATGGGCTTCGCCCGCGACGTGGCGGATCGCGTGGTGTTCATGCACGGCGGCCGGATCATTGAGGAAGGTCCCGCCGAAGAGGTCATCGGCAACCCGCAGCATGAGCGGACCAAGACGTTCTTGTCCGCAGTTCTGTAGTTGGTTGGTAGTGCACTCTCGGAAGTGATTGACAGAATACGTTAGTGGCCACTAACGTATTAATCATGCTCGACCCACTGGAAGTTGCCGCGGAGCCGAATAGGCGGCGTCTGTTGCACCTGCTTGCGGCGGGCGAGCGGACCGTGACGGAGCTGGCTGGCGAATTCACGGTGAGCAGATCCGCCATCTCGCAGCACTTGTTGTTGCTGGAGCAGGTAGGCCTCGTTGCGGCCCGCAAAGAGGGACGCAACCGCTTCTACCGCTTGGATCACGACGGCATGAGAGAACTCCGGATGCTTTTTGAGCAGTTCTGGACCGCCGAGCTGGACATGCTCCTCGCTGACGCACAAAACTTCACCACCGACCGCCTTCAAACAACCGAGGAATCACCATGATTTACGACAAGACCGTTCTTCTTCCCCTCAACGTCGACCAGGCGTTCGAACTCATCACGCAGCCCGCACGCCTCCGCCGCTGGCAGACCGTTGCCGCGCGCGTCGATCTGAAGGTTGGCGGCGAGTACCGCTGGACCATCACCCCGGGCCACCACGCAGCCGGAACGTTCACCGAAATCGAGCCAGGCAAGCGCGTCGTCTTCACCTGGGCCTGGGAGCAGCCTGAAGCCCCGGCGGACAACGTCTCGACGGTAGCCATCACCCTTGAGCCGGCCGACGGCGGGACCACGGTGCGCCTGGTGCACGAGGGTCTGCCAACTCCGGAAGCCCTTGCAGGCCACTCCGAGGGCTGGAACCACTACCTCGACCGCCTCCTCGCTGCGGCCTCCGCGGGCGACGCCGGTGCCGACGAATGGGCCGCAGCCCCCGCCGATCTCAACGAGCTCACCTCCGCGGATGCCACGCTTGCCATCGTGCAGCGCGTGCTGGCGCACGTCACGGAAGCCGACGCGCAAGTACAGACTCCGTGCGCCGACTTCAACGTGTCGCAGTTGCTCGACCACCTCGCTGGATCGATTGCAGGCATCGCCAAGGCCCTGGGCGCCGATGTAGCCGACGACGCCGGCAAGTCGCCCGAAGTGCGCATCGCCGACCTTGCGCAGCCCGCGCTGGAAGCTTTCTACCGCCGCGGCCTTGAAGGCACCATCGACATGGGCTTCGCTGAACTGCCGGCCACGATGGTCGCCTCGATCCTCAACCTCGAGTTCCTGGTCCACGCGTGGGACTTCTCCAAGGCCCTGGGCCTCGAGGTCTCGGTGGCAGATGAGCTGACCGATTACGTCGAGGTCCTCGCGCAGAACACCATCAGCGAGCAGGTCCGCGCGAGCGGCAGCTTCGCCCCGGCCCAGGAAGTTGCAGAGACTGCATCCAGCCTGGAGCGCTTGGTCGCATTCACGGGCCGGACCGTTCACGCATAAGGGCTCCGACTCCGCCGTAAACGCGGGCCGGCCGGCGCTGGCTGTTGTCAGTGTCGGACCCCCGTACTACTTTGAACGTGGTATCCGCTGGCACATGCCGGCTACTCATCGAAGGGATAGCAATGCCGCAGGTTGATAGCTACAAGCAGGGAACTCCGTGTTGGGTGGACCTGTCGTCGTCGGACATCGAGGCTTCCAAGGCCTTCTACGGTGATCTGTTCGGCTGGGAATTGGACTCGATGGATGCCGGCAACGGTATGACCTACTACATGGCCAAGCTGCAGGACCGCTACGTAGCGGGCATGATGCAGCAGATGCCGGACATGGCTGCGGCAGGGGCACCGTCCTTCTGGGCCAATTACCTCGCCGTCGATTCGGTCGATGAGGCCGCTGAGCGCGTGACGGCGGCGGGCGGCAACGTCCTCTTCCCGCCGGACAGCGTCCCCAACGGGAGCGGGCGGATGTTCTTCGCCGCCGATCCCACGGGTGCGCAGATCGGCTTCTGGGAGGCCGGAAACCACCACGGCGCCGGGTTGGTCAACGAACCGGGCACGGTGGTCTGGAATGAACTGCAGACAAACGACGTCCCCAAGGCCGTGGCCTTCTACGAATCCGTGACGGGATGCTCCAGCGAGACGGCCGCGGCCGGCGATCTGCAGGAATACACCCAGTTCGTGGTGGACGGGAAGTCCGTAGGCGGCGCCATGAAGCAGCCCGTTGAAGGTATGCCGCCGTTCTGGATGACCTACTTCTATGTTGCGGACGTGAACGAATCCGTGGCGAAGGCCGTCGAACTCGGTGCCCAGGTCTTCGCGCCGGCCTTCGATGTCCCCGGCGTCGGCCGCATGGCAGTCCTCGGCGATCCCGCCGGAGCAGCCTTCAGCGTCATGGCCGCCGAAAGCAACTAGGCCTCAAAGCAGAGTGCCCACCCAACCGCCGGATCGGCAGTCGGGTGGGCACTTTTTGCGTTAAGAACCGTTAGGCGTAGGTGTTCACAAGGCGAACGGCGCCGCCGTCGACGCCCTTGGCGCCCTGGACGTAGTCCGGGCCGCTCTTGATGATCGAGTCCGAGTCCGCAGCAACGGTACCCATGACCCACGCCGGCAAGCCGCGTTCGTTGAGGCGGGCCACGGCGGCGTCGGCAATTTCGGGGGACACGATGGCCACCATGCCGACGCCGAGGTTGAGCGTGCGCTCAAGGTCGGCCAGCGGTACGTTGCCGAGCTCTGAGACCAGCTTGAAGATGGCCGGCAGTTCCCACGTGGCACGGTCAACCGTGGCCACGAGGCCCTGCGGCAGGACGCGGGCCAGGTTGGCCGCGATGCCACCGCCGGTGACATGGCTGAAGCCGTGCACGGCGCCGGGCGCAGTGCCCAGGCCGCTGACCGGGAACGCGCGGGCGAGGTCCAGGCAGTCGGCGGCGTAGACGCGGGTGGGCTCCAGCAGTTCTTCGCCCAGGGTGCGGCCGAGTTCGGAGACCTGGCGGTCCAGGGCCCAGCCGGCGTGGTTGATCACGCGGCGGACCAAGGAGTAGCCGTTGGAGTGCAGGCCCGAGGACGCCATGCCGATCACGACGTCGCCGGCGCGGACACGGTCCGGGCCAAGCAGGGCGTCGGCTTCGACAACACCGGTAGCTGCACCCGCGACGTCGTACTCGTGCTCACCCAGCAGGCCCGGGTGCTCAGCGGTTTCCCCGCCCACCAGGGCGGTGCCTGCCACGGAACAAGCGGCCGCGATGCCGCGGACGATGTCCGCGATGCGCTCGGGGACAACCTTGCCGCAAGCGATGTAGTCCGTCATGAAGAGCGGCTCGGCGCCGACCACAACGATGTCGTCCACCACCATGCCGACGAGGTCAAAGCCGATGGTGTCGTGGATATCCATGGCCTGGGCAATGGCGACCTTGGTGCCGACGCCGTCCGTGGACGTGGCCAGCAGGGGCCTCTTGTAGGTGAGCAGCTTCGAGACGTCGTACAGGCCGGCGAAGCCGCCGACGCCGCCAAGCACCGAGCTGTTGTGGGTCGCCTTGACGGCGTCCTTCATGAGTTCGACGGCGCGGTCGCCCGCTTCGACGTCGACGCCGGCGGACGCGTAGGTGATGCCGGTTGTGTTCTCAGCGGCGGAGGATGCGGAGGTCATACAGACTCTTTCTTATCGGCGTCGGTCAGCAGGTTCTCAAACTCGGCGTCGGGTCCGGGATCGCAGCCCGTGGCGCCGGGCTTGTTGGCCGGGTCGTCCGAGTCCGCGGTTACGGCTTCGGCGGAGATGCCCGACGTCGGCAGCCCGCCGAGGTCGGTGCGCTCCAGGAGGTTCTTGCCCAGTTTGTCCGATCCCGGAAGTGCGATGGGGTACTGGCCGGTGAAGCACGCGGTGCAGAGGCGTTCGCGCGGCTGCTGGGTAGCGCCGATCATGCCGTCTTCGGAAATGTAGGCCAGCGAATCCGCTCCGATGGCCTGGGAGATTTCCTCGATGGTGGCGCCGTTGGCGATCAATTCAGCGCGGGACGCGAAGTCGATGCCGTAGAAGCAGGGCCACTGCACGGGCGGGGAGGAGATCTTGATGTGCACGGCTGCGGCGCCGGCCTCGCGGAGCATCCGCACGATCGCGCGCTGCGTGTTGCCGCGGACAATCGAGTCGTCCACTACCACCACGCGCTTGCCGCGGATCACGGATTCGAGGGCGTTGAGCTTGAGCCGGATGCCAAGCTGGCGCAGGGTCTGCGAGGGCTGGATGAACGTACGGCCCACATAGGAGTTCTTGACGAAGCCATGCGCGAACGGGATGCCGGATTCCTCGGCGTAGCCCACTGCGGCCGGAGTTCCGGACTCGGGGACCGGGATGACGATGTCCGCTACCTGGGTGTTTTCGCGGGCCAGTTGGCGGCCCATCTCCACTCGGGACTCGTACACTGAGCGTCCGGCAATCGACGCGTCCGGGCGCGCGAGGTAGACGTACTCGAAGACGCAACCGGCCGGCGTCGCTTCCGCGAAACGCTGGGAACGGACGCCGTTCTCGTCAATGGCGATGAACTCGCCGGGCTCGATCTCGCGGATGAAACTCGCGCCAACGGTTGCCAGGGCGGACTGCTCCGAGGCGACAACCCAACCGCGCTCGAGGCGGCCAAGGCACAAGGGCCGGATGCCGAAGGTGTCGCGGGCGGCGTAGAGGGTGCCTTCGTCCATGAACACGAAGCAGAAGCCGCCCCGGATCTTGGGAAGCAGTTCAAGCGCGGTCTGTTCGAGGGTCTTGCCCTCTTCGCCTTCGAGGAGGGCGGTGACCAGGGCGGTGTCCGAGGTGTTGCCCTGCTTCATTTCGCCGGTCAGCTGACCGCCGTTGAGTTCAAGGATCATTTCCCGGAGCTCAGCGGTGTTGGTCAGGTTGCCGTTGTGCGCGAGGGCAACGGTGCCGGTGGCGGTTGCGCCCAGGGTAGGCTGCGCGTTTGCCCAGTGGCTTGCTCCGGTGGTGGAGTAGCGGCAGTGGCCGACGGCAAGGTGCCCGGTGAGGGTGTTCAGGGTTGTCTCGTCGAAGACCTGGGACACGAGGCCCATGTCCTTGTAGACATTGATGCGCTTGCCGTCACTGGTAGCAATACCAGCCGATTCTTGTCCGCGGTGCTGCAACGCATACAGCCCGTAATAGGTGAGTTTTGCTACTTCTTCGCCCGGCGCCCAGACCCCGAAGACGCCACAAGCGTCCTGAGGTCCTTTTTCGTCGGGGAGAAGATCATGAGAAAGTTTTCCGTCGCCACGTGCCACTGGTCAATTGTCGCATGATGTTGGCGTGGTACTTTCCCTCACGCGGCATTGTGACCGGGATCCTATCCCTCGCGGTCGTCCTCTGTGCCGTCGGGTACGGACTCGACGACGGCGCGCCGGGAGCGCCGCACGCTGACCTGGTCGAGCACGAGGGCTGCGATGGCACCGAGCAGCACGCCGCCAGCGGCAAAGGAGACAAGGAAGAACCCGAAGACCGCGCCGGTGTTGAAACTCTCGTCGCCGGGGATCCCGTAGGCAACGAATGCGGCAACGATGATGCCGAGCACCCCGCCAAGGCCCATGAATGGAACGAACTTCGGTGCGCGCCGGACCGTGATCCCGCGGCGTTCCGGAATGCCGTTGTCTGCCGCGGCGTTGCGTGCCGGGCTGTTGTGTGACGTGCTGTTTTGCGATGTGCCGTCGGCGTTCGCGCCCTCAGAAACCATGCCTTCCAGCTTACCGTTCCGAAGAGGTTGGTTTGTGGTCTGAAGTCAGACCATTGACAGATTGATGTGAACTGGGTCACTATCGATGCGAGCGGTGTCGGCCCGCTCCCCCTTCCGTTTAGAAAGAGAATAATCATGAGTGATCGTTCTACGGCAGCGAAGGTGCAGGCTGTGCAAGACGCAGATGCTGCGGCCCTCGCCGAGCTTGGCTACAAGCAAGAGCTACATCGCGGCATGTCCGGCTTCTCCAACTTCGCAGTCTCGTTTTCCATCATTTCGATCTTGGCTGGCTGCATTACCTCCTTCAGCATTGCGCTCAAGTCCGGCGGTCCGGCTGCCATCAACGTGGGTTGGCCGATCGTCGGCCTGCTGGTCCTGTGCGTGGCTCTTTCCATGGCCGAGGTTTGTTCGCGTTACCCGACAGCCGGTGGCCTGTACTTCTGGGCAGGCAGGCTCGCCAAACGCAACAAGCGGGCCTGGGCTTGGTACGTCGGTTGGTTCAATTTCCTCGGGGAAGTGGCCGTCACTGCGGCAATCGACTTTGGCTGCGCCACAACAATGATGGCTTTCGCGGCGCTGACTTTCGGCGTCGAGCCCACCGCAGGAGGCACGTTCGCGCTGTTCGTCGTCTTGATGATCATCCACGCCCTGCTCAACAGTTTCGGCGTCAAGATTGTCAGTTTCCTGTCCAATGTCTCCGCCTGGTGGCACATTGTGGGCGTCGCGATCATCGTGGCGGCGCTGTGGATCATGCCCACGAGCCACCAGTCCTTCGACTGGACGATGACGGCGTGGCACAACGAAACCGGCTTCACCTTCGGGCCGTACGTCTTCCTCATGGGCCTGCTCATGTCGCAGTACACCTACACCGGCTACGATGCTTCGGCGCACGTTGCCGAAGAGACCAAGAACGCAGCCATCGCGGCTCCCAAGGGGATTGTCATGAGCGTGGTCATCTCCATCATTGGTGGCTGGATTCTGCTCTACTCACTCGTTGCGGCGATCCCGAACGGCTCTGAGGAGGGTCTGACCACCCTAGGTGCCACACCAACCGGCTTGCCGCCGGCACAGATTTTCCTGGATGCACTGGGCAACCCTGGCGTAGCGAAATTCCTGCTCGCCATCGTGGTGGGCGCACAGTTCTTCTGCGGCATGGCGTCGGTGACCGCCAACTCACGCATGACCTACGCTTTCTCCCGCGACAATGCACTGCCGGGCTCCCGTATCTGGGCCAAAGTCAACGCCCGGAGCGGCACACCCACAAACTCCATCTGGCTCTGCGTTGGCTGCGCGATCGTGCTCGCTTCACCCGCCCTGTTCAACACCACCGCGTACTTCGCCGTGACGAGCGTCGCCGTCATTGGCCTCTACATCGCGTACATCACCCCGGTGTTGCTCCGCAGGCTCAACAAGAACTTCGTACCAGGCCCGTGGCATCTCGGAAAATGGAGTCCCATCATCAACTGGATAGCGATTGTGTGGGTCGCCATCATCGTGATTCTCTTCGTTCTTCCGCCCGTCGCGGACATCACCATCGACACGTTCAACTACGCGCCGATCGCCGTCGTGGTCGTCTTCCTCCTTGCCACCGTGCTTTGGTACACCACGGGGCGCAGGACGTTCATGACGAGTGCCGAACAGGAGCACCTGACGATCGACGCCGATAAGCTGCTCAACTAGCAACACACGCGGGCCGCCGGCGGTTCTCCGCCGGCGGTCTCCCACCAAGGAAGGCCACCATGTTGTTCGCCGAACCGATTGAATCGCCCCTGCTGGAGACGGTCTTGCTTCCCGTGCGCGGACACATGGCGTTCGAGTCGTGCGTCGAGCACTTGGGATCGGCGATCCAGTTGGGGATCTTCAAAACCGGTGAGCGCCTGCCGCCCGAGCGCGACCTGGCCGAGCGCATGCAGGTCTCCCGGGCCACGCTGCGGGAAGCGATCAGCGCGTTGCGGGCCGCGGGCTTCGTCACGACCGTCCGTGGGCGAGGCGGCGGAACCATCGTGGAACCGGTCGGTAACGCCCGGCCGCCGGAGCGCCTCGACAATAAGGACCGGCAGGGGGAAATCAGCGACATCCTCATCTTCCGTTCCGTGATTGAACCCGGGGCTTGCCAGCGGGCGGCCTCAATGCGGCTCAGCAAGGATCAGCGTCAGCTCCTGATTGATTCCTTGGCCGAGGTTGAAAACGCGGGTTCCCCGGTGGAATACAGGCAAGCGGATGCCCGCCTCCACCTGGCTTTCTCCGCTGTTGCGGGGTCGTCCGAGCTCAACAAAGCCAGCACCACCATCCAGACAAAAATCCACGAGTTCCTGGCGGAAATCCCCTTCCTGCAGCGGAACATCGAACATTCAAACCAAGAACATCGATTGATAGTGCAGGCCATCCTCGACGGCGAGCCTGCAGCGGCCCGGAGCGTCATGGAATTGCATTGCGAGTCCACTGCCGCACTACTCAAGGGACTACTGAAATGAGCACCACGATGAACGACAATCCGAACGACATTTCGAACACCGTGAAAACCACCGCCCACCCTCGCAATGACCGTATGCTCACCGTTGAGCAACTCAAAGCGCAGATCGGCGACGGCGCCATAGACACCGTGATTCTCGGCTTCACCGACATGCAGGGCAGGCTTCAGGGCAAGCTCCTCCACGCGCAATTCTTCCTGGATTCCGTGCTGGAGCATGGCACCGAGGGCTGCAATTACCTCCTCGCCGTTGACACCGAAATGAACACCGTGGATGGCTATGACATTTCCTCGTGGGAAAAGGGCTATGGAGACATGCTCTTCGACATGGATTTGGACACCATCCGTGTGCTTCCCTACCGCGAGGGGAGCGCGCTGATCCAGTGCGATCTGTCCCTTATCGACGGCACCCCGGTCTCCGTTTCACCCCGCGCCATGCTCAAACGCCAGACGGACAAGGCGGCCGAGCGCGGTTGGAAGGCACTCGCTGGAACCGAGCTTGAGTTTGTGGTCTACAACGACTCCTACGAGCAAGCATGGGACCTGGACTACAAGCACCTCACCCCCGCGAATCAATACAACGTGGATTATTCGCTCCTGGGATCCGGCCGCGTGGAACCCCTGCTTCGCCGGATCCGGAACGAGATGTACGCGGCCGGCATGACCGTCGAATCCGCCAAAGGCGAATGCAACTTCGGCCAGCACGAGATCGCGTTCAAGTATGACGAGGTGGTCACCACGGCGGACAACCATTCCGTCTACAAGACCGCGGCCAAGGACATTGCCCACGACATGGGCCAATCCGTTACCTTCATGGCCAAGCCAAACGAGCGTGAGGGCAATTCCTGCCACATCCACCTTTCCCTTCGCGGGCTCGACGATGAGCTGGTCTTCTGGGACAAGGCCACCGGCGCCCGCACCAAGACTTACGATCACTTCATCGCCGGCGTGCTGGCCACGATGCGGGAATTCACGCTCTTCTACGCTCCCAACATCAACTCCTACAAGCGGTTCGTCAAAGGCTCGTTCGCCCCGACGGCGGTGGCCTGGGGACTCGACAACCGCACCTGCTCGGTGCGCCTCGTGGGGCATGGGCAGAGCGCGCGGCTGGAGAACCGGCTGCCGGGTGGCGACGTGAATCCGTACTTGGCGTTGTCGGCCATGCTCGCCGGCGGGCTCTACGGAATCGAAAATGAGCTCGAACTCGAACCCGCAACCACTGGCAACGCCTACACCTCGGGTGCTCCTACCGTTCCGACGACGATGCGGGAAGCGCGGGACCTGTTCGCCAACTCCGTGATCGCGAAGGAAGTCTTCGGCGAGGAAGTAGTGCGGCACTATGTGAACTACGCCGACGTCGAACTGGCAGCTTTTGAGTCCGCCATCACCGACTGGGAGCTCCGCCGCGGCTTCGAAAGGCTGTAGGCGATGATCCAGACGCAGGCTCCAGGTGCGGGTTCAACCTCGAGGCCGCCACGCATCGCGTTGACTACTTATCTTCAAAACGCCAAGTGGGGGATTTGGGACGCGCCAGCAGCGGTACTGCCGGCAACGTATTTGGAAGCCGTGGTGGCGGCAGGCGGCACCCCTCTCCTGCTGCCGCCCATCGGCACCGATACTTCCGTCCTTGACCTCGTGGATGGCCTGATCGTGGTGGGAGGCGCCGACGTCGACCCTGGAAATTACGACGCCGAGCCCCACCCGAGCACTCGCAGCCAGCCCTCGCGGGACGAGCACGACATCGCGTTGACGTTGGCCGCCTTGGAGAAGGGGGTTCCGCTCTTCGCAATCTGCCGCGGTGCTCAAATCCTCAACGTGGCCTTGGGCGGAAACCTCATCCAGCATGTGCCTGACGTTCTGCCCGAGGCCAACTACCAGCCCGCTCCCGGAGTCTATGGGGAGGTTGAGTTCGATACACGGCCGGGCAGCATCAGCGCCCAACTACTAGGCGAAAAGGCATCCGCACCGGTGTATCACCACCAGATTCTGGACCGGGTGGCTGACGGTCTTTGCGTCACGGCGCGCGCGGCGGACGGCACGGTGGAAGCCGTCGAATCCACCCGGGGAAGTTGGGCGTTGGGCGTTCAGTTTCATCCTGAACAAAATCCTTCCGATCTGCGCCTCTTTGAAGGATTCATTGACGCAGCCAGAAGGTACCGGGACAAGGAAGTTTACGTTGAGGGCCTCGCCCCATCGACGGAATCCACAGCGACAGAAAAGAGCTGGGCGTGAGTGCCACAACTTTTGACATCATCAATCCGGCCACCGAAGAGTTCCTTCAAACCGTTGAGCTGGCATCCCTCGCCGAAACGGACGCGCTGATTGCCCGCGCGGCCGCCGCCTTCGAGACCTGGCGGAAAGTGTCGCCGTCGGACCGGGCACTGCTCCTGCGCCGGTTTGCGGCCGCCGTCGACGCCGATCTGGAGAACCTCGCACAGCTGGAAGTCCGCAACGCGGGGCATACGATCGGCAACGCCCGCTGGGAAGCGGGCAATGCGCGCGACGTCATCAGCTACTACTCGGCGGCCCCTGAGCGCCACTTCGGGCGGCAGATCCCGGTTGCCGGAGGCCTCGATGTGACCTTCCACGAGCCGCTGGGCGTGGTTGGGATCATTGTGCCGTGGAACTTTCCCATGCCCATCGCGGCGTGGGGCTTCGCTCCGGCGCTCGCGGCAGGCAACACGGTAGTACTTAAGCCTGCGGAACTTACGCCGCTGACGGCGATGAGGCTGGGTGAGCTGGCGCGCGAGGCCGGCCTTCCTGACGGCGTGCTGACGATGATCCCCGGGAAGGGCTCCGTAGTGGGGGCGCGGTTCGTCACCCACCCTGCGGTGCGAAAGGTCGTCTTTACCGGGTCAACCGGGGTTGGCAAGCAGATCATGGCCGGTTGCGCCGACCAAGTGAAGCGCGTGACGCTCGAGTTGGGTGGCAAGAGCGCGAACATCGTGTTCGCCGACGCCGACCTTGAGGCCGCTGCTGCGGCCGCTCCCGGTGGCGCCTTCGACAACGCCGGACAGGACTGCTGTGCCAGGTCCCGGATCCTGGTGGAAAAATCGGCCTACGACAGCTTCTTGGAGCTCCTGGAATCGGCCGTGCGGGCTGTCAAAGTCGGCGACCCTGCGGATGAAAGTACCGTCATGGGGCCCTTGATTTCCGCCCGGCAAAGGGAAATGGTCGCGGGCTTTGTGCCCTCGGGAGCGCCCATAGTGTTCCAGGGCGAGGTGCCCGAAGGGCCGGGATTCTGGTTCCCGCCCACAGTCCTGGCTCCCGATTCCTTCGACGACCCGGCAGTGCGGGAGGAGATCTTCGGACCTGTCGTCGTCGTCGTACCGTTCAACGACGAGGCAGACGCAGTACGCATTGCCAATGACACCGAATACGGCCTCTCCGGATCCATCTGGACCCGAGACATTGGCCGGGCCTTGCGCGTGGCCCGGGGAGTGGATGCCGGAAACCTCTCGGTGAACTCCCACTCTTCAGTCCGGTATTCGACGCCGTTCGGCGGCTTCAAGCAATCGGGCCTGGGCCGCGAACTGGGTCCCGACGCCCTCGATTCCTTCAGCGAAGTAAAGAACGTCTTCATCGCGCACTGAACCCACCAACTTTGGAAGCCCCACCATTCAAGGAGAGATCACCATGACCGAATTCATTTCACACCGACTCAAGGACCGCACAGCCGTCATCACGGGCGGCGGCAGCGGGATCGGCTTGGCCACGGCAAAACGCTTCGCCTCGGAGGGCGCCAACGTGGTCATCGCCGATATCGATCCGGCAGCCGGGGAAGCGGCTGCGGCCGCCGTCGATGGCATCTTCGTGAAGGTCAATGTCACTGACGAGCAGGAAGTCATCGACCTTTTCGCCGCTGCCAAGAGCCACTATGGCAGCGTGGATATCGCATTCAACAACGCGGGCATTTCACCGCCGGACGATGCTTCGATCCTCGACACCGGAATTGACGCCTGGCGCCGGGTCCAGGAGGTCAACCTGACGAGTGTCTATTACTGCTGCAAATACGCGCTGCCGTACATGTTGGAACAGGGCAAGGGCTCGATCATCAACACCGCGTCCTTCGTGGCGGTGATGGGTGCGGCGACCTCGCAGATCTCCTACAGCGCTTCCAAGGGCGGTGTGCTGGCCATGACCCGCGAACTCGGCGTCGAATTCGCGCGCAAGGGTGTGCGGATCAACGCATTGTGCCCCGGGCCGGTCAACACCCCGTTGCTGAAGGAACTCTTCGCTTCCGATCCGGAGCGGGCCGCGCGCCGCTTGGTCCACGTCCCCTTGGGCCGCTTCGCCGAGCCCGAGGAACTGGCCGCTGCGGTAGCCTTCCTGGCAAGCGACGACGCCTCGTTCATTACCGCTTCGACCTTCATGGTTGACGGGGGCATCTCGGGAGCCTACGTCACACCGATCGACTAGCGGAGCTTCCATCGATTGCTCCGTAACTGTCCTTATGTCGCCTGAAAACGACAGTTACGGAGCAATCGATGGGTGGAGTTAGCTGCCCCGGTACGTGGAGAACGCGAAGGGACTGAGCAGGAGGGGCACGTGGTAGTGCTCACCGGCGTCGGACACCGTGAAGCTCAAGTCCACTTCCGGGAAAAAGGTGGCCACGCCTTGTGCCTTGTAATACGGACCGGTCGCGAAGTTCAGGCGGTAGCTGCCGCCGTCGACCCTCTCGGGGCCCAGGTCCTTGATCCGGCCGTCCGCGTCGGTGGTACCGCTCGCCACGGGCCTCCAGTTGTCGCCGTCGCGCACGGAGAGAACGACGGCGACCCCGGCCGCCGGGCGCCCGGAACCGGTGTCCAGGATGTGGGTGGTGATCTGGGAAACGCTCATTTGCTGGGCACTCCTTCGCTCGCGCTGGCTTCGCTGATGACGCCGGCAAGGCGCAGCAGTGCGATTTCGCGCAACTGGCCGGCCACGATGACGTCTTCTTCTTCCGCTGTGTGGCCCAGTCGCTCTTGAAGCGAGGCCAGGATTTCCTTGGCTGTCCGTCCCGCGGCCCGGATGAGGAAGACGCGGCCGAACGTGGCCTCGTACTCACGGTTGCCCTCGGCCAAAGCGGTGACGACGCCGTCATCGCCGGGGTCCACGCCGGCCTGTTCGGAGCGGGACATCGCCGCTTCGGTGGTCTGTGCCTTGGGTCGTTCGCCGATCCGAGGGTGGTGGGCCATCGCGGCCGCCACTTCGTCCGATGTGAACGGCTCGGCGGTTTCCCGGGCGAAATCGAGCAAGGAGTCCAAGCCGCTGAAGGGGCGCGCATCTGCGATGTGCTCCACCCAACGCTGGATGTCGAGGCATGGGCGGAGGACGTCGATGGCGTCCGCACGGTCCACGCTGTTGAATATTTCAAGCTGCATGCTTGTTCATTCCTCGTGCGAGTGCTGGCATCCATGGTGTTGGCTATGCGGAACTCCGGCGATTCCTGCCGGATGGACCTGCGCGCCTCCGCACTCCAGGTCTCCCACATCATGGAACTGTTATTTCAGCATACGTAATAGTGAATCCAATGACTGCCGTGGTGTCAAGAGAATACCGCACCCCGGTCCTCCTTCTCCGCCCGGCTTACCTGAAACGCTCGCTCACCTTTGGTGGGTTCTACCGAAACGCTCGCTCACCTTTGCCGTCTGGTGGACAATGTCAGCAACGAGCCAAAGGAGTTCCGCCATGCCCGAGGTCCTGACTTCCCGGTATCTCTTCGGACCGGGTCCGAGTAATTGCTATCCGGAGGTGACCGCCGCGTTGGCGTATCCGGTGATCGGGCACCTGGATCCTGTGTTCATCGAGCGGCTGGACCGGACATGCGCCGGGCTCCGGACGGTGTGGGGGACACGGAATGCCCGCACCTTGCCGTTGAGTGCCACTGGATCCGGCGGCATGGAGGCTGCCTTCGTCAATACAGTGTCCGACGGCGACGTGGCAGTCATTGCCGTCAACGGGCTTTTCGGGGAGCGCATGTGTGAGGTTGCCCGGCGCTGCGGCGCCACGGTAGTCCGCGTCGACCATGAATGGGGCCAGCCCGTGGATCCGGAGCGGGTCCTCGCCGCGCACCCCCATCCCAAGGTGATTGCCGCCGTCCATGCCGAAACCTCCACAGGTGTCCTGTCCGACGTCGCGCCCCTCGGCGCCGGCAAGGGCGACGCACTATTGATCGTGGACGCGGTGACCTCCATCGGCGGGGTGGAACTTCTGGCTGACGACTGGGGGATCGACGTCGGGTATGCCGGGACGCAGAAGTGTCTGGGAGCGCCCCCCGGCTTGTCTCCGTTCACAGTGTCCGAGCGCGCTTTCGAGCGGCGCATCAAGGAGCCCCGTTCGTGGTACCTGGATATCGGCCTCCTGGGCGGGTATGTTGGCGCGGCGAGTGGCAGCCGGACCTATCACCACACGGCGCCGGTGACCATGATCGCCGGGCTTGAGGCCGGACTGGACCGCATCTTGGCCGAGGGGCTCGCGGATGTTCAGGCCCGGCATCGTGCAGCCGGGGCTGAGTTGCGCGACGGCCTCGAAGCGATGGGACTCGAGCTGTTTGCCGCCGAGGGCTCGCGATTGCCGAGCCTCACCACGGTCAAAGTGCCCGACGGCGTGAACTCGGCCGCCGTCCGCGCTTACCTTCTGGAGAACTTCAGTATGGAAATCGGCTCCGGGGCGGGTGCGTTTACGTCGACGGTTTGGCGGATCGGCATGATGGGTCCGAACGCCAACAGGGCCTCGGTGACTCTCGTCCTTGGTGCGTTGGAAGAAGCGATCGCCAAAGCCTGACGCTCGCTCACATATGAAGGCCAATTCCGAAACGCCCGCTCACGTCTGCCCGGAAACGAAGGAATACGTGAGCGGGCGTCCGCCCGGAGGGCCTTGTTTGTGACCGAGCGTTGGCCGAAATGGCCATATACGTGAGCGAGCGTTGGCCGAAATGGCCATATATGTGAGCGGGCGTTGGCCGAAATGGCCATATATGTGAGCGAGCGTCACGCCGAACGGTCTTGTGTGTGAGCGAGCGTCGGGGAGGCTAGTGGCCGTTGGATTGGGCCTTGGTCGCGAGCATCTTGTCGAGGGGCTTGGCGTATCGTTCCTGGACGATCTTCAGGTGCAGCCAGCACTCCACGCTTGCCACGGAGTCCATCACCCGCACCTTGTCCAGGATCTCGTACATTTCGTCCAGTGAGCTGACGCCCACGGTGGCTACGAGATCGTGCCTGCCGAGGCAACTGGCGATGAACTCCACGCCGGGCGTCGCCGAGAAGAAGTCGATTGCCTCCTCGGTTCCGGCCGCCGTCGAGATTCCGAAGCCAAAGGCCATGGACCGCGAAGAACCGGAGCGGCTCCGGATAGGGCCGATCTGCATGACGCGGGCTTCCAGCAGACGAAGGACCCGGATCCTGGCAGCGCTTGCCGAAAGTCCGATCCGTTCGCCGAGGGCCTCGAAACCAAGCCGACCGTCCACCTGCAGCTCGCTCATGAGGAGCAGATCCGCCTGGTCTAGTTCGAGCCGGGGATCCGGCGGTTCCTTGCCGAGGAAGAGGCTGCGGACCACCTCTTTGTACATGAGGACATCGACGCCAGCCACGCCTTCGCAAAGACGGATGGCCTCGACGTCTTCGTAGAGCCTTTCCACCGTGGGCAGACGGAGTTCGGCGATGATTCCGTATTTGCCCGTGGTCAGGGAGGCGAAGACTGCGCCATCCAATTGGCTCAACCTGTCCAAGGCCGCGCGTGCGGAACCGTTGAGCTGGATGGAGATGTGCGCGACGGCGGTCAGGCCCAGCAGGCGCGGATGGACTGCCGCGACAATCCGCAGTTCTCCCGAGGACGTGAGCTCATTGACCTTGGCCGTCACGGCGGAGCGCGTCACGCCCAGTTGCTTGGATAGCTCGCTGAACGAGGCGCGGCCATCGGCCTGCAGCAGGCGGATCAGCCTGTCGTCCAGATCATGCATGGTCTTCACAATAACCGCCTTGTCTTCGGGGCCGCGGCGGTGGGTGCTCAGCGAAGGTGCGGCGCCCCGGCAAGCCGAGCGCCGCCGTCGTACTCAATACTTCCACAAGTCAAGAGATAGGCGAGTGATTTGGATTAAAAAGTCGCTACTTGAATACAAAAACTGTGTCACATCAGTATTAAACAACTGATTCGCTTGATTTGACTGCTTTTTTCGCTAGCATCGTGATCAACGCCACATCGGCGCACTCCGACTCGCGTTCCCACGCGACCCCAACAGTTCAATTGGAGATCTGCACATGCTCAAGTTCACGAAGCCCGCTTTGGCGGCCGCTGCGTTGGCCCTGCTGTTGAGCGGCTGCTCCGCCGCGGCTTCCCCCAGTTCCACCGGGCAAGCTTCGGCCACCGCGCCGAAGGGACTCACCACGAGCGGCAAGCTCACCCTGTGTATCGACCCCGAATACGCGCCCTTGGAGTACTACGCCAACGGTTCCAGCGGTGACATCGTAGGGTTCGACGCCGATGCCGCCCGGGCGCTCGCCAAGCACTGGGGCGTCGACGCCAAGTTCGAGGTCACCACGTTCGACGGCCTCATGCCCGGACTCCAAACCCGCCGTTGCGACGCGATCTTCGGCGGCCTGTACATGAGCAAGGCCCGGCTGGACGTCGCTGACGCTTCAGCCGTGATGAACGCCGGTCCCGCGATCCTCGCCGCCCCAAGCAGCACCGGGAATTACAAGACCGCACTGGACCTGTGCGGCCACTCCGTCGCAGCGCAGAGTGCCTCCTCCAACGCCGCCCGCATCACTGCGCTCAAGGACGAGTGCAAGAAAGCCGGCAAGGACGAGCCCAAGCTCACCGAATACCCCAAGACCGCTGAAACGGTGCTGGCTGTCATCAACGGCAAGTCCGAGGCCCTGATCGAGACCAATGTGGCGGCCGCCTACATGGCCAGCCAGAACGAAGGCAAGCTCAGCGTGGCCCCGGGAGTCTTCCCGGCCGACACCACCTTCGGCGTGTTCACCCGCAAGAACGATCCGTTGTCTCCCGCCATCGCCCAAGCGCTGAAGGAACTCCACCAGGACGGCACCCTGGCCAAGATCGCCAAGGACAACAAGCTCGATCCCACGATCGTCGACGTCCCCTAGCCATCCTCCCCGCGGAGGCCGCAACAGCGCTGCGGCCTCCGCCACCTCAAGCGAAAGGAGTTGGTGATGGAATTCGACGTCAACATCTTCGTCCAACAACTCGTGAATCCGAGCTACATGTCCGGGGCTTTCCTGTCCGTTGCCGTCGCGGTGCTTTCACTTATCCTGGCCACAGCCATCGGCTTCGCCGTTGCCCTGGGACGCACCTCCCGCAGCCGGATCGCCCAGGGCGTCGCAGGAATCTACACCTGGTTCTTCCGGGCCATCCCTGCGTTGCTGGTGCTGCTCATCATCTGGAACGCCTTGCCGCAGCTCTTTCCCGTCCTCCGCCAGGATTGGTTCTCCCCGTTCATTGCCGCGTTCATCGGCCTGGGCATCGTGGAAGCGGCCTTCATGGCGGAAATCATCCGTTCGGCGTTGCTCAGTATCGACGACGGCCAGGCGCTCGCCGGCAGGGCGCTTGGAATGTCGCCGGTCAAGGTCATGCTCAAAGTTGTCCTCCCGCAGGCCATCCGTACGGCACTGCCTCCGACGGGCAATGAATTCATCGGCCTCGTGAAGTTCTCCTCGCTGGCCTCCGTGATTTCCCTCCAGGAACTCCTCACCACGGCCCAAGTGGGAGTGAATATCACGTTCCGCTACGCCGAGTACTACGCCGCGGCAATCGTCTATTACCTCATCATCGTGAGCCTTCTGACGCTTCTCCAAAGCTACGTCGAGAAGAAATTCGTCTGGACGTCACGGTCCAAATCCAAGAAGCCTTCCATCCTGGAACCAGTCGGCCAAGGAGTGCAGTCATGACCCACAGCGGCCCGGAAACCTGGTCCACCAACGATCCCGTGCTAAGCGTGCGGAACCTCCACAAGAGCTACCAGGACCAGCACGTCCTGCGCGGCGTCGAATTCGACATCCGTCAGGGACAAGTCAAGGCAGTGCTCGGCCCTTCCGGTTCCGGCAAGTCCACGATGTTGCGCCTGATGGCGCTCCTCGAGCCAGCCGACGACGGCGAGATCCGGCTCCGCGGTCGGCGCATCGGTGTCCGCGAGAAAGCAAGCGGAGCCGTGGCCCTCCCCGAACGCGAACTCGCGAAGGAACGCCGCAACATCGGCATGGTCTTCCAGAAGTTCAACCTGTTCCCGCACCTGACGGCGTGCCGCAACGTGATGCTCGGGCTGACCTCCGTCAAGGGGATCCATCACAAGGAAGCCGAGGAGCAGGCCATGGCCATGCTCCAGCGCGTGGGTCTCTCGCACCGTGCCGGGCATTTCCCGTCGGAGCTCTCCGGCGGCCAGCAGCAACGCGTGGCCATCGCCCGCGCCTTGGTGATGAACCCCGACGTCCTCCTCTTCGACGAACCGACCTCCGCCCTCGACCCCGAATTGGTGGGCGAAGTCCTGGACGTCATGGAAAGCCTGGCCAACGACGGCATGACCATGATCGTTGTCACCCACGAAGTCCGTTTCGCCCGTCGGGTGGCCGACGAAGTGACCCTGTTCGACAGTGGCGTCATCGTGGAACAAGCATCCCCGGACGAGTTCTTCGACAACCCACAGCACCAACGCACCAGGAAGTTCTTGAGCCATGTCCACTAAGCACCGCCCCCTCGCTGTCTACACGGACATGGAGGACCTCGACTATTCCGCCGGCGTCGCGCTGCTCGAGGACAACGGTTACGACGTCCGATATCTTGGCACCCAGGATCCCGCGGTCATCGCGGAACAGGCGAAGGACGCTGAGGCCTTGCTGGTGGGCTACGCGCCCGTGACTGGCGAGGTCATGGACGCGATCCCGGGCTTGAAGATCATCGCCCTGGTCTCGATGGGCTTCGACAACGTTGACCTGGATGCCGCCAAGGAGCGCGGCATTTGGGTCAGCAACCTTCCCGGCGTGGCCACCGAAGAAGTCGCCTCGCACGCGCTCGCGCTTGCCCTCGCCATCACCCGCGAAATCCCGTTTTTCCAGGGACGCGTGGCCGAGGGCGACTGGAACGGCCGCCCGGACAGCACGGTGTTCCGCCTCAGCCAGGAACGGCTGGGGCTGATCGGACTCGGGCGGATCGGCAGCCGTCTCGGAGAACTTGCCTCCGGCGTCTTCGGCGAGGTGGTGGGCTACGATCCGTACCTCCCGGACACTCCCACCACCAGGGAGATGCTGGCCAAGGCAGGCATCCGCCGGACTGGCTTCGAGGAAGTCCTGGCCGAATCCGCCGTCGTGTCCTTGCACATGCCGCTCACGGACGAAACCCGGCACATCATCAACGCCGGAAGCCTCGCCACGATGCGGCAGGGCAGCTACCTGGTGAACGTCAGCCGCGGGCAGCTGATCGACGACGAAGCCCTGCGCGCCGCCGTCGACTCCGGCCATATCCGGGCCGCGGCGCTGGACGTGCTCGACGTCGAACCGGCCCCTGCCGACCACCCGCTCATGGGCCACCCGCGGATCCTCGTGACGCCGCACGTCGGCTTCCTCTCGGAGTACACGCTGGCCGAATACGTCAGGATCCAGGCGCAGAACGTCATTTCCCAAGCCCGCAGCGGAGCCCCGGACACCCCGTTGTTCGAGCTGTCACCTGCCCGCTGATTTCCGGCCGTACCGCAAACTTCAACACGCAAAGGTCATTCCCATGTCATTCCTGGCATCCCATGAAACTTCCCCCGTAGCCCCGGCAGCAACGCTGTTCTTCGGCGGCCGCATCCGAACTGTCGACTCCCTGAACACCATCGCGGAGGCGATGCTGGTCATCGGCAACCGTGTTGCCGCCGTCGGGACGCCACAGGAGTGCCGCGACGCGGCGCTCAAGCTCACGACGGCGGTGCCCGACGTCGTCGACCTCGGGGGCCGCACGCTGGTGCCCGGCTTCATCGACCCGCACGCGCATCCCCTGATGTACGGACAGCTGCTGTCGTGGGTGGACTGCGGTCCCGAGGCGGCACCGGATATCCCCACCATGCTTGAACTGCTCACGAAGGCTGCGGCCGACAATCCGGGGGACACCCCGATCCGGGGCTATGGCTACGAGCACCGCAACCTTGCCGAGCAGCGCCACCCCACGCGGCAGGAGTTCGACACCGTCTCCACCACACGCGAGGTGTACGTCATGAACGCGAGTGGCCACGGCGGAGTGGTGAACTCGTACGTACTCGCGAAAGCCGGAGTGGACCGCGACACGCCCAACCCGCCGGGCGGAACCTTCTTCCGGGACGCCCACGGCGAACTGACGGGTGAGCTCTCCGACGCCGCTTGCGACATCCTCACAGGAGACGAAGGCGTCAAGCTGGGGCATCACGGACCGAACTTCCACCTCGGGGACAGCAAGGAACACCACCGCGCCCAGCTGCTGCACGCCCAACGCGAGTTCCTCAGCCACGGCGTGACCACCATCGGCGATGCCCAGGTGACCAAGCGCGAATTCGGCGCCTACCTGGACCTCGTCGAGCGGGGCGAACTGGTGACGAGGATCAACGCGTACTTCCTGTCGAGCCTCCTGGACGAGGTCCTGGAACTAGGTCTGGTGGACAAGTTCGGCGATTCCCTCCTGTCCTTCGCAGGGATCAAGCTCTATGCCGATGGCACCCTGGGCGGCTGGACGGCGTACTTCCCCGAAGGCTACCGCGACGATCCCTGCCGCACCGGCTCGCTCTACCACGAGCCGGCCGAGTACCGCGCCCTCGTCGCCAAGGCGCACAACGCCGGACTGCAGACGGCCACCCATGCACAGTCGCCCACCGCCATTCAGTTGGTGCTCGACGCCGTCAGCGAGGCTTTGGCTGTTTCGCCGCGAGCCGATCACCGGCACAGGATCGAGCACTGCGGACTGCCTACCCTGGCGCAGATCGACCGGATGGCCGAGCTCGGGATCATGCCCGTCAACCAGCCGCAGCACTACTACAACTGGGGTCCCGGCGTCACGGATGCCATCGGCTCCCCGGGTGAGCGCTTCAACCCCCTCGGCGAATTCGTGGCCGCAGCGGTCCCCGTGACGATGAGCTCGGATGCGCCCGTGGCCGATCCCCGTCCGCTGGAAGCCATCCAGACGTCCGTGACCCGCAAGACCCGCTCCGGCGTCCAGCTGGGCTCGGACGATCTGAAGATCGACGTCGTCGAGGCCCTCCGCGCCCACACCATCAACGGTGCGCGGGCCATGGGGCGCGAGAAGGACCTCGGTTCCCTTGAGCCAGACAAGCTGGCCGACTTCGTGATCCTCGCCGCCGACCCGCTCGAGGCGCACGAAGCTGACATCAGCAGCATCGACGTCGTGGAGACCTGGGTCAACGGCGTGCGGGTGTACGCGGGCTGAGGCTGAACACAGCTAAACCCCGACGTCGGCGCTCAGGTGAGTGCCGACGTCGGGGTTCGCCGTGCACCAGATCGCCGGAAAGCTGCCAGTTCGCCGGAGCCTTCCGGCGATCCCGCAGCCTTCCGGCGATTTCGCCAGGTTGGGTGACGGCAGGGAGCCTTAGACCCGGCGGATCGCCTCAGCCAGGCGCTTGACTCCCTCGGTGAGTTGCTCTTCCGGGGCGTAGGAGAAGGCGACGCGGAGCTGGTTGCTGCCACCGCCGTCGGCGTAGAAGGCGCTGCCGGGCACGAACACGACTCCCGCCTCGATGGCCGCGGCAAGCACGTGATCGGTGTCGGTGCCCTCGGGCAGCGTTACCCAGGTGAAGAATCCGCCGCTCGGGCTGGTCCACCGGGTACCTTCGGGCATGTAGGTGGCCAAGGCGTCGAGGGTGGCCTTGCAGCGGGAGGCATAGACGGCGCTGTACGCGGCAATCTGGTCCCGCCAATCGAAGCTGCTGATGTACTGCTCCACCACCAGTTGGCTCAAGACCGAGGGGCAGATCGTGGTTGCCTCCGACGCGATTTGAAGGCGGCCGCGCACCTCCTGCGGAGCCACCACCCAGCCGACACGCAGGCCCGGAGCGAAGATCTTGGAGAACGAGCCGAGGTAGAACACGTTGTCCGGGTCGAGTGAGTGCATGGCGGGTTTGAGAGTGCCGTCGAAGCTCAGCAGGCCGTAGGGGTTGTCCTCGACGATCAGCACCCCTTCGGCCCGGCAAATGTCCACCACGCGCTGCCGCCGTTCGAGGGAAAGGCTGATACCGCTGGGGTTGTTGAAGTTGGGGATCGTATAGAAGAACTTGATGGTTTTGCCGGCGGCTTTGAGCCCGGAAATGACGTCCTGGAGGCGGTCGGGATCGACGCCGTCGTCGTCCATGGCCACGTGCGCGACGTCGGCCTGGAAGCCTTCGAACACGCCGAGCGCGCCCACATATGTCGGTCCTTCCGCGATCACTACATCCCCGGGATCGCAGAAGAGCTTGGTGACGAGTTCCAGTGCCATTTGCGAGCCCGCGGTGATCTGCACGTTTTCCGGCGACGTCGTGATGCCTTCGAGCTCCATCACCTGGCAGATCAGGGCCTGCAGTTCCTCTGTTCCCGCACCGGAACCGTACTGGAGGGCCTCCAGCCCGCGGCGAGCGACGACGTCGGACGCCATCGCGGCGATGCGATTCATCGGCAGGACAGGCAGGTAGGGGTTGCCGCCCGCGAGGGAGATCATGCCCGGCTGCATGGAAACATCGAAGACTGCGCGGACGGGGGAGGGCTGGAATCCGGCCGCACGCTTGGCCATCCGGCCGGTGTGCGACAGCTCTGTGGTGAGGGTCATGGTGGTCCTTCGGGGTCGGTGGGCGGCCGCTTCGATGCGGCCGGACGAGTGGTGGTTACTGGGCGCTGAGGAATTCGTGCAGGATGCGGGTGCCCGCGTGGATGGCCGTGACGGGGACGCGTTCGTCGATCCCGTGGAACATGCCCGCGAAATCAAAGCCTTCGGGAAGCCGCAAAGGCGAGAAGCCGTAGCAATTGATGCCCAGTTGCGAAAAAGCTTTGGCGTCCGTGGCTCCGGACATGACGAACGGGAGCGCTTTCCCTGCAGGGTCGACGGCGGTGATCGCCGCTTGCATCGCGTCCAGCAGGGCGCCGCGGGCGGGTGATTCCAGCGAGCGGCCTTCCTCCCAGCTCACCTCGATGCCGGGCCCCAGCAGCTCCATGAATTGCGCTTTGAACTCGTCATCGGTGCCCGGGGCGATGCGGCAATCCACGGTAGCGGTGGCTGTCCCGGGAACGACGTTGGTCTTGTAGCCGGCATGGAACTGGGTCGGGACGGCGCTGGTGCGCAAGCCCGGGAGGAGCATCGCGGCGAGCAGACCGAGCGAGGCGAGTTCGTCGTCGAGCATTTCACCATCCAAAGGCCGGCCGAGCGCCTCGCCCAACTGCTCCACCAATGCCGAGAGCGAGGCACCCTGGACCACCGGCCACTTGTGTTCCGAGATGCGTGCGAGGGCGGAGGAAAGGCGCGCGACGGCGTTGCTTTCGTTGGGCACGATGGAACCGTGGCCTGTGGTTCCGTGGGCGGTCAGCGTTGCCCAAGCGACCCCCTTTTCCGCGACTCCCAGCAGGTAGAGCCTCAGGTCGTCGCGCATTTGGAGGGAGAAGCCGCCGATTTCACCGATCGCCTCGGTGACGCCGTGGAACAGTCCAGGGTGCTCGTCCACGAGGAACTGGGCACCGAACTCGCCGGCGATTTCCTCATCGGCCACGAAGGCGAAGACGATGTCCCGCCTGGGGACAAAGTTCTCGCGGCGCAATTGACGGACGGCCGCCACGGTCATGGCAACCATGTCCTTCATGTCCACTGCGCCGCGACCCCATACGAAACCGTCCTTGATCTCGCCGGAGAACGGATCCACGGTCCAGTCCGCGACGTTTGCCGGGACGACGTCGGTGTGGCCGTGCACCAGAAGGGCCGGAGCCTCGGGGTCGCTGCCCCTCATCCTGACCACGAGGTTGCCGCGGCCGGGAGTCTTTTCGATCAGTTGGCCTTCGAGACCGAACTCCGCGAGCAACGACTGAATATATTCGGCACAGCGCGATTCGCCGTCGCCGGTGGTGGCGGGATCGCCGGTGTTGGTGGAGTCGATGCGGATCAAGGTGCTGCAAAACTCCACGGCCTCGGCAGCCATGGTGTTGTGATGTTCCCCCACAGATGGTCCTTTCCAGCGCACAGCCCGCGTCGTTCCTGCGCGAGTTGGCGCGCGTCTTAGTGCGCGTCCACGAGTTTGGAGCGCTTCTTATGGATGAATTCGTCGGCGTCGATGCCGAACTCCCGGGCGGCAAAGCGGTGCAGGGTCTCGATCATCTCCGCAGGTGAGAAGCTGTGGACCCCGTTCAGGGACTGAATCGCGAGGCCATCGATCGTGGCCAGGAGCAAGGTAGCCACTTCGTCGATATCGAGGGCCGGTTGGAGCAGTTTTTCGTCAACTGCCTCCTCGAGCGCCCGGACGAACAGGCCCCGCCATGAAGTCCAGACTGCAGCGACGCTTTCCCTGATCTCGGAGTTCTTGTGGGCGGCGGCGTAGATCTGCAGCCAGAAGCCCCAGGCTTCCTCGAACGGGGTGTCGCTCTGGATGGAGAACGTCAGGAGGTCGTGCAGACGTTCCACGGCGTTGCTGCCGTGATTGTAGATGCGCTGCCATTCGGCGAGGGATTCGTCGATGCGGTACTCCACTGCGGCGCCAATGAGCCGTTCCCGGTGCCGGAAGTAGTGCTGGATCATGCCGATGCTGAAACCGGAAGCCTCGGACAGTTCGGCGAAGGAGCAACCCTCCACGCCCTCGCGGGAGATTACCTGCGAGGCGTGCTGCAGAATGCTTTGCCGGCGTTCTGCCATGGCTTCCGCCGTGACGCTTCGTGTGCGGCGGCCCGGGTTTGTCTCGCTCATGCCGTTGCTCCTTCGTTTGTCTGGTCGCGCTGGTCCAGTTGGGGCGCCTTGTGGGTGCCCGTAGTCATCTCTCCACGATGTTGCCATGGTCCCTTGACACGCGTTGTTACTGATCTCACAATAAGTTGAACATATTGTTATTTCAACCCGACTCGAACCGGAGATTCACAAATGATGCGCAAAGGCGTGAAAAGCTCGCTCGTTGCAGCGGCAGCCATTGGTTTCCTGGCGTTGACAACGGCGTGCTCCAACACCGAAGGTGCGGCCGCTACTGTATCCGGCAACGCAGCGGCGAGCGGCCAAAGCAGCCAGAGCGGCCAGGAAATCGCGAAGGCCGTGCAAATAGATTCCAAAGTTCAGGCGCTCCTTCCGGCCACTGTCAAGAGCAAGGGCTCGCTGACCCTCGTCACGGACCCCACCTACGCCCCGATCGACTTCACCGATGACCAGGGCAAGATCGTCGGACTTGAACCGGACATGGCCTTGGCCGTCGCGAAGAAGATGGGCGTCACCATCAACATCGAAAAGGCCGACTTCAACGGCATCCTGGCCGGTATCGAAGCCCGGCGCTACGACGCCTCCTGGGCTGCGTTTTCCATCACAGAGGAACGCAAGGACAAGGTCAACATGGTCAGCTACATGCGCGGAGGAACGTCCGTCATGGTCAAAAAGGGCAATCCATTGGGCATCAAGTCCGAGCTGGACCTCTGCGGCAAGACCGTTGCTGCCCAGACCGGGACAACCCAGGCCCTGAACGTGCTTCCGGCCTTTGACAAGAAGTGTGCCGACGCCGGCAAGGACAAGCCCGTTTCCCTCCTGCTGCCCCAGCAAGACAACGTCAACCAAGCCGTGGCATCGGGCCGCGCCCAGGCACTCGTGGCGGACAACGCGCTGACCGGGTACTACGCCCAGCTGCAGCCTGACGCCTTCACCTCCGTGGACTCCATCCTCGTGGAGCCGTCCCTGTCCGGCGTCGTGAGCCCCAAGGACGACGGCGGCCTGTCCAAGGCATTCCAGGCTGCGGTCCAGTCGCTCATGGACGACGGCACCTACGCCAAGATCATGGATGCCTGGAACCTCAAGTCCGGCATCATCACCAAGTCCGAGGTCAATCCGACGGTGGGGTCATGACCGTGTCTGAGCTGCCGATCATCGCCGAGGCACGGCCTGACTTCGTGGATTTGGCATCGCGGCCCGTGCTCAAGCGCAAACGGCCTGGACAACTGATCGCCATGGTGGTGGTGGGACTGTTCGCACTGATGGGCGCGTACGTCATCGTCACCAACCCCGGCTTCGGCTGGCCCACCGTGGCCAAGTACCTGTTCGACGTCCGCATCCTCGACGGCCTCCTGACCACGATCGAGCTGACGGTCATTGCCATGGTCCTGGGACTCGTGATCGGCCTGGTGATCGCGGTCATGCGGATGTCCGACAACGTGCTCCTCCGCGGCGTAGCCGGCGCCTACATCTGGTTCTTCCGTGGCACACCGCTCCTTGTGCAGATGCTCTTCTGGGGGTTCGCCGCGGTGCTGTTCCCGACCATCGGCATCGGAATCCCCGGCGGTCCCATGTTGGTGGAATGGAACACCAACGACGTCCTGCCGCTGTTCGTCGCCGGCATCCTGGGCCTTGGCCTGAACGAAGGCGCCTACATGGCCGAAATCGTTCGTGCAGGCCTGATGGGTGTTCCCGCCGGACAATCCGAAGCCTCCCACGCCATGGGCTTCAGCCGGATGGAAACCCTGCGCCACGTGGTCATCCCGCAGGCCATGAAGATCATCCTTCCGCCGGTAGGCAACGAGACGATCTCCATGCTCAAGACCACCTCCTTGGTGATCGTGATCGGCGTCGGGGATTTGCTCTACAACACCCAGCAGATCTACGCCCGCAACCTCCAGCAGATCCCTCTCCTGATCGTTGCAAGCCTCTGGTACATCCTGCTCACCACCATCCTCTCGCTCGTCCAGGCCCGCATTGAGAAGCGGTACTCCCGCGGCAACACCATCCAGGCACGAAAGGCGTAGCGGCAATGTCTGAAGTCCAGTTCCTTAATGTGCACAAGGATTTCTCCGGCATGGAGGTCCTCAAAGGCATCAACTTCACCGTCGAATCCGGACAAGTGGCGTGCCTGATCGGCCCCTCCGGATCGGGCAAGTCCACGCTGCTCCGCTGCGTCAACCACCTCGAAACCACCAGCTCCGGAACCATCCTGGTCGGTGGGCGCATGATCGGCTATGAAGTCCACGGCGACAGGCTCATCGAAGCCCACCAAAAGGACATCAACAAGCGCCGGTCCCGGATCGGCATGGTGTTCCAGTCCTTCAACCTCTTCGGCCACATGACAGCCCTCGAAAACGTGATGATGGGCCCCGTCAAACTCCTCAAGCTACCCAAGGCGCAGGCCGAGGTCGAAGCCCGCGAACTCCTGGCGAAGGTGGGCCTCGCCGACCGCACGGGCCACTATCCGGCCCAGCTCTCCGGCGGCCAGCAGCAGCGCGTCGCCATTGCCCGGGCATTGTCCATGAAGCCCGACCTGATGCTCTTCGACGAGCCCACCTCCGCGCTCGACCCCGAACTCGTGGGCGAAGTCCTGGACGTCATGAAAGCCCTGGCCCGCGATGGCATGACCATGATCGTCGTGACCCACGAAATGGGCTTTGCCCGCGAGGTGGCGGACGTCGTGGCGTTCATGGACGGCGGTGTCATTGTCGAAGCCGGCGATCCCAACGAGATCATCTCCCGTCCCCAACACGAGCGAACAAAGGCGTTCCTCTCCAAAGTTCTCTAGGCCACGATTTAAGGACTCAACCTTGACCAGTTCCATCCCCACCAACAACGTCGGCCTCGCCGTCATGACCACGCTGCGGAACTACGGGATCGACGCGATCTTCGGGATTCCCGGCACGCACAACCTTGAGTTCTACCGGCACCTTGAGCCGCTTGGCATCCGCCCGGTCACCACCCGGCACGAACAAGGAGCCGGGTACGGCTCCGACGGTTGGAGCCAGCTCAAGGGGCTTCCCGGCGTCGTGATCACCACCTCCGGGCCCGGACTGCTGAACGCGATGTCCGCTGCGGCCACCTCCTATTGCGAGTCCCGGCCCATGATCATCCTTTCTCCGGGCGCGCCACGGGGCAGCGAGTTTTCGGACATCGGGCTGCTGCACGAGACCAAGGACCCCACCGGTGCGGTCCGGGCCTTGATCGGACGGAGCACGCGGGTAGCCAACGGCAGCGAGGCCGTGGAGCTGATCCACGAGGCCTTCGCCTTCTTCGCGCACGGGCGGCCGCGTCCGGTCCACATCGAGATCCCGCTGGACGTGCTTGAGGGGGCGTCCGACGTCGAGCCTTCCGCCCTGGAGGCCCGACCCTTGGGGGCGCCGAAAGCAGCAGCCGACGACGCCGTCGCCACCGCCGCGGACATCCTCCGCCAGGCGTCCAACCCGGTGATCCTGGCCGGGGGCGGCTCGCTGGGAACCGGCGGCGCGCTGCTCGAACTTGCAGAACTCCTGCAAGCCCCCGTGGTGACCACGATCAATGGCAAGGGCGCCATCCCGGAAGCCCATCCGTTGTCATTGGGCTCGGAAATCCGGCTCGCAGCGGCGCAGGACCTGTGCAACGCTTCCGACGCGCTGCTGGTGATCGGCTCCAAAGTGGGCGAATCGGAGCTGTGGGGCGGCAAGATCATGCCGCAGGGGAGTTGCATCCGGATTGACATCGATCCGTCCCAACTTCAGTGCAACGTTGCCCCGGACATCGAGCTCCTCGGCAACGCGTCCGCCGTCGTGCGCCAACTGCTCGCGGAGCTCGCCGGACATGAGCCGGCCTCCGCTCCGGAACTGGACCCTTTGCGCGCCGAACTGCGGACGGAAGCCCGCTTCATGGCGCCTGTGCTGGCACAAATCAACGAGATCCTCGCGGCCACGCTGCCGGCAGACACCGTTATTGCGGGTGATTCCTCGCAGATCACCTATTTCGGGACCACGTCCTTCTTCCCCGTGCAGAAGCCGCATCAGCTTTTGTACACGCCCGCGTACGCGACGCTGGGTTATGGACTGCCGGCCGCTATTGGCGCGAAGGTCGCCGACCCCGATCGTCAGGTAGTGGGGCTGATCGGCGACGGCGCGCTCATGTTCGCGGTCCAGGAATTCATCACCGCCGTCGAGCAGGGCGTGGACCTGCCCATCATTTGCATCAACAACGGCGGCTACGGCGAAATCCGGCAAAACATGGAGGACCGGGACCTGGCCCCGGTCGGCGTGAACCTGACGCAACCGGACTGGGTGCGCCTGGCCGAAGGCTTCGGTCTGACGGCGTTCAATGTGGATTCCCTCGACGAGCTCGCCGGGATTGTGACCAAGGCGCTCGCCGTCAAGGGCCCCAGCCTGATCCACGTGAGCATCGAGTAGCCGCCCCGACGCCCACACCCCCTTGCGACGCTCGCTCACTTATGACGGCTTTTGTGCCGACGCTCGCTCACTTTCTTTAGGCAAGTGAGCGAGCGTCTGGTGGAAAGCGCCCATATGTGAGCGAGGGTCACTGGGCTGAGCGCCCGGGGCGGAACAGTTTCACACCCTCTATGACTTTAGGAAGGAAAAGGATGAGCGCGACGATCAAGAACGCCGGGTTGAAGGCCACGGCATGGGACTGGGTGGAGCACCAGAAGGAGCAGCTTTCCACCTGGCACACGAATATTTGGGAACTGGCCGAGCCAGCCTGGCGAGAGTACGAATCCTGCGCCTGGTACGTGAGAACGCTTCGGGAACATGGCTTCACCGTGGAGGAAGGCAGCGGGGGCATGCCCACTGCGTTCGCCGCCGAGTGGACAAGTCCCGCCGGTTCGGGCGCGCGGATCCTCGGCTACGCCGAATACGATGCCATCCCGGGGAACTGCCAAGCTGCATCAACCAAGCGGGAGCCTCGAACCGGCATGTCGCGCTTCGCTCCGGGCCACACGGATCCTCATTCCGCTCTCGGCATTTCGACGCTCGCGGGCTTCCTCGCGGCGAAAGATGCAATGGAGCGGCACGACATTCCGGGCACTTTGGTCTACACGGGCGAGCCGGCCGAAAAGGTCCAGGGATCCAAGGTTGTTCACGGCCTGCGGGGCTACTACGACAATCTCGATGCCATCATCTCGTACCACCCTTTCTACATGATGCCTTTGTGCAACACCGCGCGTTGGGACACCCACTGCGGTTCGTACTACAGCAAGATCTACACCTTCACGTGCGACAGCCCGGAGGGCTGGAACAACACTTACGGCGACAGTCCCATCCCGTCGTCGCACTCCGCAGCCCGGGCTCCCGGAGCGGACGCCGCGCTGTTCACGATGTTCTCGCTGACCAAGACCACCCAGGATTCGATGCTGCCGCAAGCGGGCGGGTGGTCGCTGTCGGAAGCGATCCTCACCGCCGGGCAGGCGACGGCGGACAACCAGCCTGCAGGGCTGGCCCAGATCCAGTACTCCTGGCGCTGCCCGAGCCTCGCCGAGGCCGACTCCGTCCTGGCGGTGCTTGATCGCAACGCGGAACTCGCCGCGGCCGCATCGCACTGCAGTGTTAGTTCCCGCTGGGTGGCCCGCAACCGTCCGGGCATCGCCAACCACAACGTCGCTCAGGTTGCCTGGGAGAACATCGCCGCTGTTGGCGCGCCGGTTTTGGATGAGCGCGCCCGCGAGATTGGACGCGAAATCCAAGCCTCGTGCGGAGTGGAACCCATGGAAAATCCGTTCCATCCGGCAACGGCCGAGCTCATCACCCCGCAGGACGCCGAAGCAGAGCTGCGCCGGCACATCCCGGCAACCCAGCAGAACTGGACCAGCGATGACTACGTCGAAATGACCTGGTACGCGCCCACCATCCGCTTCTACACCGCGCGGCCGACATTGGCGCCGGACGAAAGGGGCACTGCATACCCGGGCTGGGCCATGACCGCGATGGGTGGAATACCGGAGACGATTGACCCGACCATTACTTCGACGGGCAAGATGATCGCGGGCATGGTGCTGGATCTACTGACTTCTCCGGACGTGCTGGCGGACGCAAAGGCAGAGTTCGACGCCGAGAAGCGCCGCCGCGGTGCCGTGGCACCGCTGCTTCCTGCCGATTTCAGCGCGCCGACGGATTTCCGTTGGCCCGAATACATCGGTGAAGGCAAAGCCCGCGAGTGGTGGATCCCCGTGTCCGAAGAGTCCTGGAACACCGCCGGGAGTAACTAACCCGGACGCTCGCTCACTTATGTGCGCCATTTCCCAAACGCTCGCTCACTTCCGAAATAGAGGAATCCTCCTGCGGATCATGATCTGCAGGAGGATTCTTCTATTTGGCCTTGTTTGTGAGCGAGCGTCACGCGGGAGGGCCTTGTTTGTGAGCGGGCGTCGGCGCGGAGGGCGTTGTTTGTGAGCGGGCGTTAGAGGCCGAGTTCGGCTTTCAGCGCTGCCACGTGGCCCTGGGCCTTGACTTGGTACTGGGTCAGCTTGACCTTGCCTTCGCCGTCGAGCACGACGGTGGAGCGGACCAGGCCGTCGACCACTTCGCCGTTCACGAGCTTCTCGCCCCAGGCACCGTAGGCGAGGGCTACGGCGTGGTCTTCGTCGGAAAGGAGCGGGAAGGTCAGCGAGTAGTCGCCGGCGAAGTGTGCGATCTTTTCCGGGGCGTCGGGGGAGATGCCCAGGACTTCGTAGCCGGAGGACTGCAGGCTGGAGAGGCTGTCGCGGAAGTCGCAGGCCTCGGTGGTGCAGCCGGGGGTGGCCGCTTCCGGGTAGAAGTACACGATGACGTTGCGTCCGCGGTAATCCGACAGGGAGACCTTCTGGCCCTCGGAGTTGAGCAGCGCGAAATCGGGGGCCTGGGTTCCGGCGAGGAGTTTCTGGGTCATGTTGCGATCCTTGACTTGTCGGGCAACCGCCGTGGCCGGCGATCAATCTATAGGTGTAACGGGCTGCCTAGATGCAGTATTCCGCGGGTCCGCGGACTGTGGAGCCTGGTCCGGGCACGAATTGGTAGCCGCCTCCACGAACTGTGGCGATGACATGGCGGGCTGAGCCCAGCTTGCGCCGGACGCGTCCAACATACACGTCGATGGACCGAAATGCCGCGCCGGGACAGTCAAGTGACTCCAAAAAGCGTTGCAATTCTTCACGTGGGATGGGCCGGGACAGGTTTTCCACGAGGTAGCGGAGGAGGCTGTGCTCCATTGCGGTGAAGCTGACAGGAACACCGTCGAGGAGGACGGTGTTCGCGGCCAGGTCCACTGCCACGGTGCTGCGTCGGCCGGCCAGTGCGACAGGCGATGGGACAGCGGCCGGGCGACTTCCGGCGTCGGACGCCTCCGAACCGGAAGACGCCTCCGAAGCGGAAGGCGCGGACGCGCCGGATGAATCCCCGGACGTTGCAGCTCCGGCGGCGGGCCAAAGGAGGACTTCCGCCCCCGGAGCAAGTTTGCGGGCCCGGGCCAGGACCGCTTCAGCGGCCCGGGCCCAAACCTCGGGATCGATCTCGCGGCCTTCGCCGGGCTGTACCCACACGGCGAGGCCGCGCGGGTGCATCCCGGGCCGAACCAGCCCAGGCCGAGGCGCGCCGGATTGGACCAGACTAGGCCGGGGGGCAGGCTGGTGCCGCGAAGGGACGAAGCCACGAGGCGGCAGTTGCCCGTACGGGGCATGGACGTTGACGGCCATGGCTTGGCCTTACACGCCGCCGCGGCGAATCAGCTTGCCGCTGGGCGTCCGGCCGTCGATCTCGCTGCCGCGCAGGTACGTTTTGCGTACGACGCCGGAGAGCGCCTTGCCGTCGTACGGCGTGATCGGGTTCTTGTGCTTGAGCTTCTTGACGTCGACGACAAACGCGTCATCCGGCGCGAAGATCGAGAAGTCGGCGTCGTAGCCGAGAGCCAGCTGGCCCTTGTTGTGCAGGCGGGCCAAGGCTGCGGGCTTCTCGGACATCCAGGACACCACTTGCTCCAGGGAGATGCCGCGGTGCCGCGCTTCGGTCCAGATCAGCGAGATCCCCAGCTGCAAGGAGGAGACGCCGCCCCAGGCCACGGCGAAGTCGCCGTTTTCCAGGTCCTTGAGGTCAAGCGTCGAGGGGGAGTGGTCGGAGACGATGCAGTCGATGGTGCCGTCCTGCAGGCCCTGCCAGAGCAACTCGCGGTTGGAGGCCTCGCGGATGGGCGGGCAGCACTTGTACGCGGTGGCGCCGTCGGGGATTTCCTCGGCCATGAGCGTGAGGTAGTGCGGGCAGGTCTCCACGGTGAGGTGGACGCCGTCGCGCTTTGCCGAAGCGATCATGGGCAGCGCGTCCGACGACGAGAGGTGCAGGATGTGCGCGCGGGCGCCGGTCCAGCGGGCCCGTTCGATGACCTCGGCGATGGCCTTGTTCTCGGCGCCGCGCGGACGGGAAGCAAGGAAGGTGGAGTAGTGCGCGCCGCCGGGGTGGGGTGCGTGGTCGATCGCGTGGGAGTCCTCGGCGTGCACGATCATGAGGGAGTCGAAGGACTTGAGCTCGGCCATGTCCTCTTCCATCTCGTCCGCGTCCAGGTGCGGGAACTCGTCCACGCCGGAGTGGAGGAGGAAGCATTTGAAGCCGAAGACGCCCTCGTCATGCAGCGGGCGGAGATCCTTCTTGTTGCCCGGGATGGCGCCGCCCCAGAATCCGACGTCCACGAACGCTTGGTCCTCGGCCACTTCGCGCTTGAGCTTGAGGCCTTCAACGTTGGTGGTGGGCGGGATGGAGTTCAGCGGCATGTCGATGATGGTGGTGACGCCGCCGGCGGCCGCAGCACGGGTGGCGGAGGCGAAGCCTTCCCACTCGGTGCGGCCGGGCTCGTTGACGTGCACGTGGGTGTCCACGAGGCCCGGGATGAGGGTTTCGTCGTCGCCGAGCTCGATGACTTCGGTGCCCGTGAGGCTGTTGCCCAAGGGTTCGATCGCGACGATCACGCCGTTGCGGACGCCGACTTCGCGGGCGGTGATGCCGGCCGTGGTGAGGATGCGCTGGCCGCGGATGACCAGGTCAAACGGGCCGTGTGCTGTGATGGTTTCTTCAGACATGGAGTTGCTCCTTGGTCTCGGTTCGCGCTGCGTCATGGGTGGGTACCGCTTTTTCAGAGAGGCGCGCGCCGATGTGCTTACCTAATTCTTCAAGCAGCGGGCCTGCTTCAGCTATGCATTTCTCTACATTGGATTCGAGCTCGGTCAATGCGTGGACCGACTCGAAACCGGACTCCGAAAGTTGTTCCGGGCTCAGCGTACTGCGGCCGCAGACGGCAATCACAGGGATCCCGGAACGCGCTGCCGCCCGTGCCACGCCCATGGGCGTTTTGCCGAGCAGGCTCTGTTCGTCGAGGCTGCCTTCGCCGGTGATCACCAGGTCCGCGCCCGCCAGCCGCTGCTCGAGTTCAGTGAATTCGAGGACGACGTCGATGCCCGGCCTGCGTGCCGCGCCCAGCGCCGCGATGGCGATGTAGCCGACGCCGCCTGCCGCGCCAGCGCCCGGAGCCTGTGCGGCGTCCTGGGCTTCGGAGCCAATTTCGTCGGCGAGGACCTGGACGAAGTGGGCCAGGGCCGCGTCGAGCGAGGCGACGTCGTCCGGCGTCGCGCCCTTCTGCGGTCCGAAGATCGCGGCGGCGCCGGTCCGGCCCAATAGGGGATTGTCGACGTCGGACGCCAGGACGAACTCGGTGACCTCCAAGCGGACGTCGAGGTTAGAGAAGTCGATCCGGTCCAGGCGGGCCAGGGCCGCGCCGCCGCCGGGGAGTTCGTTGCCGTCGGCGTCGAGGAGGACCGCGCCGAGGCCCTGCAGGACGCCGGCGCCGCCGTCGGTGTTGGCACTGCCGCCGACGCCGAGGATGATGTGCCGGCAGCCGAGGTCCAGGGCGGCGCGGATGAGTTCGCCGGTGCCCAGGCTTGTGGCGCTCTTGGCCGTTTCGGAGTTCGGAGCGCTGCCGTCGCCGAAGCCCGGCAGCACCGCGAGTCCGGAGGCCGCCGCCATTTCGATGACGGCTTCCTCGCCGCGGACGGCGAATTCTGCCGTGATCGGCTGGCCCGTGGGTCCGGTGACCGTGGCGCTGCGGCGGGTGAAGCCGGAGCCGACGGCGGCGTCGAGAGTCCCCTCGCCGCCGTCGGCCACTGGAATGAGCGTGGTTTCAAAGCCCTCGGCTGGCAGACTTGCTGCTGCGCGGCCAGCGGCAAAGCCTGCCCGCAGTCCGGCGCTCAAGCGGCTGGCGACCTCGGGAGCTGTCAGCGATCCCTTGAACTTGTCCGGGGCTATGACCACACGCATTCCGTACCTCCTTCAGTACTTACTAGTCCAGCAGGGCGATGATCGCAGTGGGTGCGTCTTCGCCGCGCTCGGCCAGCTCTTCGAACTCGTTCACGCCGTTGATTTCAACACCCATGGAGATGTTGGTGATCTTCTCCAGGATCACTTCGACCACCACGGGAACCTTGAACTCGTCCATGAGTGCCTTGGCCTTGTCGAACGCGGCGGGCAGGTCGGACGGGTTCTCCACGCGGATGGCCTTGCAGCCGAGGCCCTCGGTGACCTTGACGTGGTCCACGCCGTAGCCGTTGGTTTCCGGGCTGTTGATGTTCTCGAAGGCCAGGGACACGTTCTGTTCCATGTTGAAGCCGCGCTGCGACTGGCGGATCAGGCCCAGGTACGAGTTGTTCACCACCACGTGGATGTACGGCAGGTTGAACTGTGCGCCGACGGCCAGCTCTTCGATCATGAACTGGAAGTCGTAGTCACCGGACAGGGCAACAACGGTCTCGTCCGGCTTGCCGCGAACGACGCCGAGGGCGGCCGGGGCGGTCCAGCCCAGCGGGCCTGCCTGGCCGGCGTTGATCCACTTGCGCGGGCCGAAGACGTGCAGCAGCTGTGCGCCGGCGATCTGCGAGAGGCCGATGGTGGATACGTAGGTGGTGTCCTTGCCGAACGCCTTGTTCATCTCTTCGTACACGCGCTGCGGCTTGATCGGCACGTTTTCGAAGTGGGTCTTGCGCTGCAGCGAACCCTTGCGGGCGGTGCACTCGGCGACCCAGGCGGAGTAGTCCGGCAGGGACTTTGCTGCCTGGCGCTCGCGGGCCAGCTCGATCAGCCCATCCAGCGCCGCACCGGCGTCGGACGCGATGCCGAAGTCCGGCGAGAACACGCGGCCGATCTGCGTGGGCTCGATGTCGATGTGCACGAACTTGCGGCCGGCCGTGTACGTGTCCAGGCCGCCGGTGTGGCGGTTGGCCCAGCGGTTGCCGATGCCGATCACGAAGTCCGAGGCCAGCATGGTCTCGTTGCCGTAGCGGTGGCTCGTTTGGAGACCGACCATGCCGGCCATCAGCTCGTGGTCGTCCGGGATGGTGCCCCAGCCCATCAGGGTGGGGATGACCGGAACGTTCAGCAGTTCGGCCAGTTCAACCAGCTGCGCGGAGGCGCCGGCGTTGATGATGCCGCCACCGGCGACGATCAGCGGGCGTTCGGCCGCGGTGAGCATGTCCAGTGCCTTTTCCAGCTGCTTGCGGCTGGCCTTGGGCTTTTCGACGGCGATGGGCTCGTAGGCGTCGATGTCGAACTCGATCTCGGCCATCTGGACGTCGAACGGCAGGTCCAGCAGGACCGGTCCGGGACGGCCGGAGCGCATCAGCTGGAAAGCTTTCTGGAAGGCGCCCGGAACCTGGCCCGGTTCCAGGATGGTCATGGCCATCTTGGTGACCGGCTTGGCGATGGACTCGATGTCCACGGCCTGGAAGTCTTCCTTGTGCAGCTTGGCAACCGGGGCCTGGCCGGTGATGCAGAGCATGGGGATGGAATCCGCCCAGGCTGCGTACAGGCCGGTGATCATGTCCGTTCCTGCAGGGCCCGAGGTGCCGATGCAGATACCGATGTTTCCGTCCGCTGCACGGGAGTAGCCGTCAGCCATGTGGCTGGCGCCTTCAACGTGGCGGGCCAGGGTGTGGCGGATGCCGCCGTGTGCCCGCATCGCGGAATAGAAGGGGTTGATTGCCGCGCCTGGCAGGCCGAACGCCTCGATGGCGCCTTCCTTTGCCAAGATGGCGACGGCTGCGTCTACAGTGCGCATCTTCGTCATGGTGTGCTCCTTGAAAGCTTTTGGTGCCCGCTATGGGCGGATTTTTGGGTGTGTCCGGGGGAGACGGCGTCGGAAGTGCCCGACGCCGGCTGCTGGTTTTCGCTTGTTTCCGCCCCTTGGGGCGGGCGGTTTACTTGCGGCCGCTGAGCTGGAGGACCTGCTTGAAGAGGCCGGAGTGGTCGAGTCCGCCGTCGCCCTGGTTGACAGTGGCGGCCACTAGCTGTGCGACGACCGCGCCGAGCGGGATGGTGACGTTGGCTTCGCGGGCTGCGGAGGTGACGATGCCGAGGTCCTTGTGGTGGAGGGCCAGGCGGAAGCCGGGGTCGAAGTTGCGGTCGAGCATCTTCTGGCCCTTCTGGTCGAGGACCTTGGAGCCGGCCAGGCCGCCGCCGAGGACCTTGAGGGCTGCGTCCGTGTCCACGCCGTAGGCCTCAAGGAAGGCGATAGCCTCGCCGAGGACCTCGATGTTGACGGCAACGATCAGCTGGTTGGCTGCCTTGACGGTCTGGCCGGAGCCGGAGGGGCCGACGTGGACGATGGTCTTGCCGACGGCGTTGAGGACATCCTGTGCTGCTTCGAAGTCGGCTGCATCGCCACCGACCATGATGGACAGGACGGCGTCGATGGCGCCCTGTTCGCCACCGGAAACCGGGGCGTCGAGCGGGCGGATGCCGGCCGCGACGGCGTCTGCCGAGAGGCGGGCTGCGACGTCCGGGCGGATGCTGCTCGCGTCGATCCAAAGGGTGCCCTTCTTCGCGTTGGCGAAGACACCGTCCGGGCCGCTCACGACGCCTTCGACGTCAGGGGAGTCCGGCACCATGGTGATGACGACGTCGGCGTCCTTGACGGCGTCGGCGATGCTTGTGGCACCCTTGCCGCCCTCAGAGACGAGCTTGTCGATCTTGTCCTGGCTGCGGTTGAAACCGGTGACGGCGTGGCCGGCCTTGACCAGGTTGATGGCCATGGGGAGGCCCATGATTCCGAGTCCGATAACTGCGACGTTGCTCATGATTTTCCTTACTGAAGTCTTTGTTTTAGCTCAGGTGTGCTGGACCCAACTAGCTCGCAGTTGATGTCGTTTTGAGGGCTCTAAACGACATCAACTGCTACCCAGTTGGGCGGGTTCGCTAGTGGGAGGTGGCGCGCTGGCGGATGGCCCAGCTGAACGCCGTTTCCTGCGGTTCCTTGTATTCGAGGCCGATGTAGCCTTCGTAGCCGAGTTCGCGGCTGCGGGCGATCCATTCGCCTAGGGGAAGCTCGCCGGTTCCGGGAGCCCCGCGGCCGGGGTTGTCGGCGATCTGGATGTGGCCGAAGTCCTTGGCATGGTTTTCGATGACGGCTGCGACGTCGTCCCCGTTGACCGCCAGGTGGTAGAAGTCGGCGAGGAGCTTGACGTTCGTGGCGTCGGATTCTTCCTTGACGCGGGCGATCACCTTGAGGGCGTCGGCGGCCTTGAGGAGCGGGTACTTGGGGGCGCCGCTGACGGGCTCGAGGAGGACGGTGCCGCCGATGCGTGCGACGCCTTCCGCGGCGCTGGCGAGGTTCTCGGCACCGATGGCGTCCTGCTTCTCGGCAGATTCGCCGTCCACGCGGTTGCCGTAGAGGGCGTTGAAGGCCTTGCAGCCCAAACGCTCGCCGATGCCTGCGACGACGTCGATGTTGTCCAGGAACTCGGAGGATCGGGCGGGCCAGGAAACCAGGCCGCGGTCACCGCCAGGCATGTTGCCGGCGTTGAAGTTCAGGCCGGTGAGCTGAACGCCAGCGTCCTTGATGGCGTTCTCGAACTCGGTTACCTGGGCGTCCGACGGGACGGAAGTCTCAAAGGGCCACCAGAATTCGACGGCGTCAAAGCCGGCAGCCTTCGCGGCTGCGGGGCGCTCGAGCAGGGGCAGCTCCGTCAGGAGGATGGAGCAGTTCACTGTGTACGTCATCGTAGGTGTCCTTCCGGGGGAGGGCTTGGGATCCATCTTCCGCTTGGCTTGTTCTCCTGGGCTAGTTCGCTTCGGTGAGTTTCCGCTTTGTGGAATTTAGATTCTGCTTTATGAAAAGTTTAGGGAACGAGGGGGTGGGAGTCAAGGGGGTGCTCGGCGGGAAGGGGGTTTGGGATACCAAGTGGGGGGGTTGGGTGGGGTTGGGTGGGCTGGGAGGGGGTGACTGGGGCACGAAGTCCAATCTGGCCTCGCCGCGCGATGGAGACATCTCTCTCCGTGCTCACCCTCGATTTACACGGAGATGCGTCACCGACCACACGGAGATTGCCCGATTCCACACTGAGATTCGGGTCTCCCAGCACTGAGATTCCCCTTTTTTACACGGAGACGGCTTTTTCGCCCTTAGCCTTCCCCTATTAGTTTCGATTTCAAATCGGATCGATTGGGGGATTCATGGTAGATCGCGTCTTGATTGCTCGGGAAGTCCGAGCGGCAACGCCAGCCGCGCTACTGCGATCCCGGGCCCGAGAAAGGTTCCGAAAATGATCTTTTCATCAGCTATCCGCAGAACGGCCACTGCGTTCGTGCTCACGTGTGTCGTTGGCAGCACTATTGTCGGGCTCCTTCACGAACCGAAGACACCACCGCTTGCCTGGACCTCCTTAGCTATTGGCTCGGTTGCCCTGGTCCTAGTGCTCGCGACAAAGCGAAGTCCGAAGCGCGATGCTGGTCTGTTCGCGATCAGCGGGATGGGTAGTGGCGTTTTCGCGGGAGCGGCGACCGTTGGCTTCCCCGGGTCGCTTCCGATATGGCTTTGGACAATCGGCGCGATCGGTCTTGGAACCATGTCTCTCGTCGTCGACGCGGAGGCGTCCCAAAACAAATCCGTCAGTCGTCTTTAGGCATCGGCGATGGGAAGGCTGTTCGATCTCGCGGTGGTCATGTTCGTGGCGCGCCTGATCTGGGGCCGGGAACGGGCTCCTCCGTACGTCAAGTGAAGGACTCGCGAGCCGCGATCCCGGACTCGTTCCGTGCAATCGGCTCAGGGTGGAGAACATGTTCGATATTCATGTCTGACCAGAAAAGCGGTCGGAATTCCAAGACCGGCCGGTAATTGAGAATGGGGAATCGAATGAAAATGGTTAGGAATGCAAGGAAGGCAGTGGCGGCAGGAGCGCTGACGGCTCTTATGGCAATTGGGGCCGCGTCCGGAGCACAGGCCACTAGCGCATCGGGCACGGCGTACTTCGACAACGGGCAGCCGATCACGGCAAATATGTGGATCCAGCCGGTTTCAAATGGCGGTTGTGGGAGTTTTTCCTCATCGGCGGTGATGAACGTATCACCCAATTGGATCCGTAATACGACATCGTTCTACCAGTACGGAGTTGGGTCCATCAGTATCAAGGGTGTCAACGTATCGGGATCGGGAACCAGCAACCCGGCGACACTTCAGTGGACCAATAGTAACGGTGCTCGTGGATCCTATCTGAGCGGCACAGTCTGCATGGGTTGGGGGGCCTTCTACCTAGGTGCGGATGTGGCCGCCACCGCTTACTACTACGGCAATTTGCGCACTGCTTCCGCGCGCGTATAACGAAGAGATCGGCACTGCAGTAATGACAAGAAGCCTAGGTATATGCCGTCAAAAGGTGCTGCACACACGAAACGCCAAACTGGTGTCGGTGCTAATCGTGGCCATGCTTTGCCTGACTGCCTGCAGTGCCGGTCTCTCCGCGCCGGCCAACGAAGTGTCTGCCATACAAGCTGACTTGAAGAAGCTCCAGGGAATCAACGGTCTCATAAGGATGCCCGAAGGGGAGGGTCAAGAGCGTGGAGATCTGTACACGACGGCGTTGTACTCCGAGGACCTCGGTTCCTATCTGCTGGCGGACAACGCCAATCGGACCGTCCGCGAAGCACTGGGTGAGCAGTCCACAGCCGACCTGCCGACGCTCTGGTCTGCGCTCAAGCTGATTAGGGCTGCCGGCGCAGCTTTGCCTGCCGAATTGGAGAAGAGATTGGCTAATGCCGCGATGCCCCCAAGGCAGCAGGATATAGGCGCGGAAATTGCAGCCCTCTGGTTTTGGATCGACATCGGTAGGATGCAAGGTTGGTCCGTGATCGCAGGAAAGTCCTTTGTGGAAGAAGCGCTCATACGGCTTGGCGCAATTGACATCAACTCGATCACGAACAAGCCCTATCTTCTGTGGCGTCTCTTCGATTCCTATTCGGCTCTGCCAAAGGAGCGACCCCGCGAATTGGAACGAGCGTTGAAGAACGTGGATTCCAAAAAGCTCCCTGGCGACTATGAGTCAACTCTTGACTTTCAAGCCGCCCTTGAAGCGAGAGCAACCCTTGGAAATGATCTGGTCGTTCCTAACGGTGCTAGGGACCATATCGTTAGGCTTCTGGATTCAAGCCAGGTGCACGATGACGCGCTGATCGCCTCAATGCTGCGTTCCTTGGAATTGCTGAACGCACAGACTGAGGCGAAGCGACTTGTCAAAGACCGTATTGCACCCAGGGTCGACCAGAAGACGGGACTTATCCGTTCATCGACTCTCGCCAAAGGCTCGGTGCACGCGACGTATCTTGCCGCGAGACTCCTCGACACGAGCTTTCCCGCGGTCGCAAGTGGGCGAACCAGAGACGAGCTGGAACGGGTGCTGAAGGCACCCGAGACCGATCAGATCACCCAGCTCAAGGCGCTTGTGGCGCTCAAGCGCTCTGGGTCTTCATCCTGGGGGAGCTACGGTTCGATCATCGAGCAGGGTAGGGCAGCGCTTCCGGCCACCGTGACATTCGCAAATCTCAGCGGGTACATCGAGCTGGTGGATGTCCTGGTACAGCTTGAGCCCAATGCCCGGTTGGCGCGACTGGAGGCGTTCGATGCAGACCCCGGGGTTGAAGACCTACTCTCCGGAGCTCTCATGGCGCTCTCCAACTCCATGTACTTCTCAAACAGCGAAGAAGTGAGATCAATGTTTCCGGCCGTCCAGTCCGCTCTCCCGCAGCTCATCGGTTCATCCAGAGGAAGGGGCCCGAACTATTTTCGGGCGTTGACCGCCATGACGAACGCAAGTCGGTCCGGACTTGGATCAAACGACTTCGACAAAGCGGCCGAGGAACTCCGGACTCTGAAGGGCTGCAAAGAATTCCCGTCCTTGTATCGGTTGGAAGCAGACAAGGCGTCACCATGCAGCTTGTCAATTTCGGCCGCAATGATCGCGGTCCCGGGTGCCTACGACTTCGGGGAGAACAAATGACAGCGGTGCTGCGTCTTGAGAACATCGCCAAGTCTTTTTCAGATGAACGCGGGACGCGACAGTTGGTCCTTTCTAGAATCAGCCTGAACGTCGAGGCTGGTGAAATCGTCTGGCTGCGAGGCGAGTCGGGTTCGGGGAAGTCTACGATCCTGAACATCTCCGGACTTCTATCGACCCCCGATGCCGGCAAAGTGTGGATCAAAGGTGACGACAGGACCAACGCGTCGTCCCGGGAAGCGAGTCGGGTCCGCTCGAACGAAATCGGCATGGTGTTTCAGAGCAGCAACCTGTTGCCTGAACTTACTGCGTTGGAAAATGTTCTCCTTGCCAGCAGCAAGCCCATGACGCGAGCAACGATTACGGAGCAGCTGGAACGCTTCGGCCTGGCGGCGGTCGCTGACCGGCAAGCGAAGAGGCTTTCCGGTGGGCAGCAACAACGAGTCGCGTTTTGCCGGGCACTCATCAACGAACCGTCATTGCTACTGGCCGACGAACCAAGTTCGGGTCTCGATGCGACAAACACTGAAGCCATCCTGGACGCCATGCGAACGGGCGCCAACAGCGGGTGCGGCCTCCTCGTCGCTTCCCACGACGAAGTTTTCCAACAAGTGGCCCACCGTCAGCTTCCTATGAAGGAGTTGCTCCTTGAACAGAAATAGGGTCTTTGCTGCGAGGTCGGTACGTCTTTCCCTCTCGAAATTGAGGCCACTCGCCGTCCTGATGAGTCTTGGCATCGCAGTGTTCATATTCGCCGAGAGCATCGTTGGGGCAGGCATAAGTTCATACTCAAACAAGATCAGCACCAATTCCGCACTGAATTATGTGGAGGTGACCTCAGTAGGTCCGGACTCAGCCCGTGAGATCACTGACGAATCACTATCCCGGTTCAGCCAAATCGAACACGTAGTGCGATCCTCCGGCTGGGCCCAAATTGACCTCGCCATCGAGGATCCTGCGAATTGGCCATCTCAGAACAACCCCGGCGCATTCATGGGTACGCCATTCATCAGCGGGATCACTCCGAAGGTACCGCTCGGAGATGTCCCCGGGGACGGCCCTGGGGAAGGCCAGATCCTGCTTCCCGACCACGGGCAGGGCCAGAAATATGCCCAGCTGCTCGGCAAGGAAATGAGCTTTGTGTACACGAAGGAAATCGGTCCTGGCAATGGGGAACCTGTTTCCATATCTCTCCGCGTCTCAGGTATCTATGACAATTCGTCGCCGGGTACGGATGGCGCACAGGCGGCTTACGTATCCAGTACTGTGCTCCAGTCAACGCTCGCCAATGCCCGGCCGAATACAAAAGCGCTGACCTATCCCCGCGCATATGTTCGCGTCGACTCAGCAGACGAAGTGGTCAATGTGCAGAACCAAGTCCGAGCGCTCGGATACTCAGTGAACAGCGTTGCGGGCCAGATCCGGTCCCTGTCGGGCCTCTTCGCACTTCTCGCCCTTGTCAACTGGGTGATCGGCGGGTTCCAGATTATCTTCTGCCTTGGGGTCGGAGTGTCAGTTGGTGGCAGTTGGATAAAGCAGAGAGCTCGCGAAGTTGGTCTCCTCAAAGCCATCGGCTGGTCGGGGCCTCCATAGCGGGGGTCTACATGGTCGAGTTGGCAGCGGTGGGTGTCATCATTGGCGTGGCGGGAGCGCTCCTGGGAACCTTTTGCTCGATCGTCGGAACGGCGGTGTTCAGCGGACTGCAGCTCGACCTCCTGCCGGTGACCGCATGGGCCATGCCCAACTGGCTGCTCGTGCTCGGAGCACTCCTCTGCGTGCCCTTGTTCTTGTGCCTTGGAGCCGTCGGCCACGTCGCAAGACTCGCTCGGCTCGACGCGGATTCCTCGCTCCGGGACCTGTAGCCACGGCGTCGTGGGACCCTATCGAAGTCTCCTCGCCTAACGGCTCGGACTGATTTTCTTTACAGAGTCACGCGCGGGCCAGAGTCAGCCGTGTCCCCGCTAGTTAGTCCGGCGTTTCCCCGAAGAACTTAGTTGTGAACATTTCCATCCGAATCGCCGCCGCCACCCAGCCGACAGATGCTATAGGTAGCCCTTCACGCTGGCGCGAAGTGCGTCAGCGTGTTCGTAAATGTCTTCAAGAGTGTCGATGGGAACACGCCGTTCCTCTTTGTGTTCGTCGAAGAGTCCGATGTACTTCTGGGCTCTGTTGAAGTGCAGACGCGCTATGGGCCGGCGGTTGTTGTCATCGAGAAGTACCGCGAAGTAGGACTTGGCGTCGCGCTGGAAGACCCTTGAGGGCTTTACATTGCTGCAAACAATCGCGCGGACAATCTGATACCCCTCAATTTCTTCGGCGGTCGGCACAACACCACCGATTTCAACGAGATCGGTGTCGGCTGCCGGATCACTAGCCATATTCGGAAGAATTGCCGAATCGTCGACCTGGGTAAAGGTCTGAGAGCCGAGGGCCTTCTTAAGACGATCGTTCGCCTGATCATTGAGAAACTGCTTCGATGCCTTTTTGACGAGCGAAGTGAACTGTTCGCGCACACGCTGCGTATACGGGCCGGTGTATACCCGCGTTGTCAAGAACTTGACCCACTCGTCTTCAGGTTCGCGGAATTGTGCAGCCAAGGTCCGTTTCAGCTCGCCGATGTATTTCAGTTCGCCAGCTGCGTTGATGATCGAGTCCAGATCGAAGACGTCTTTTGAAAGTTTCTGGATCTCTGGCAGGAGCGAATCATCTATCTCATTGAGGTCCAGCACCAGGAAAGGTTTTTCGTCCATACGGTTCGGGGCATCGAGATCAGTAAAAAACTGATACACCTCGCCGTTCGTGAGTATGGCGATCCGCGCATTTGTCACTGCAAAATAGCGGAACAGCTGAGACGCGTGTTCGATCCTTACTGGTCCCATGGACTTCTTGCACTCGATGAGGATCTGTATCTCGCCGTCCTTCACGATGGCGTAGTCGATCTTCTCGCCTTTCTTGATCCCTACATCCGCTGTGAACTCCGGCACGACCTCAAGAGGGTTGAAAACGTCGTAGCCGAGGATCGTTGAGATGAAGGGCATGACGAATGCGTTCTTCGTTGCTTCCTCGGTTTGAATAGCCTCACGCTGCTGACGCACCTTTGCTGCAAGTGCCGAGAGCCGTTCTTCGAATTCCATGCGTCCCCCTTGAGCAAACCCGATATTGAGCCAACCGTAAACCAGCGGCACCAAGAGATCACGGAGGAGGAGCGTGTCTGCTCACGCGCGGGCCTACAGCAGCGCCTCCCCGATCTCCCGCCCGATCCGCCGCAAGAGTTCCGCCGAAAGCCCGGGATCCTTCGACGAGTCCCGGTCCGTGTAGTCCGCCAGCGCGTAGACGCGCGAGATCGACATCTCGGCCCATCGCTCCCGCGGCAACAACGAGCGGCCCGCGACGGCGATGATCGGCCGGGCGCCGGAGCGGCGTGCGACGGCGGCCGGCAGCTTTCCGGACAAGGTCTGCTCATCTATGCTGCCCTCGCCGGTCACCACCAGATCGCACCCTTCCTTGCGGGTGTCGAAGTCCAGGAGGTCGAGGAAGTAGTCCGCCCCGGAGACCTGAGAGGCACCGAGCAGCATGCACGCGAAGCCGATCCCGCCGGCGCTTCCGGCACCGGGATGCCCGGCAACGGAAGCTGCATCCGCAAACCCCGCGGAAGCGAGCACAGAAACAAAGTGCGTCAGACCGGCGTCGAGCGCTGCAACATCCGCAAGCGATGCGCCCTTCTGCGGACCAAACACCGCAGGCGCACCGTGCGGACCGCACAGCGGGTTGTGCACGTCGCTCGCGACAATGAGGTCCACACCAATCAGCCCGGTAAGCAACGCCCCAACAACGGAATGAACAAGCCCAAGATTCCGGCCGTTGCCATCCAAAGAACCCCCGGAAGCGTCGAGGAAGCGGAAGCCCAGGGCGGTGAGCATGCCCATTCCTCCGTCGGTGCTGGCGCTACCGCCGAGCGCGAGGACGATCCGCGCAGGCCGCAGCGAAAGAGCAAAGAGAACAGCCTCGCCAAAGCCGCGGCTCGACGCATCAAGCGGCAAGAGCCGTCCGTCCGGCAACAGCCCCAAACCGCAAGTGTTCGCTACCTCCACAACCGCAGTGACGCCGTCGAATGCGATGCTCGCTTGCACGGGCTGTCCGGTCGGGCCCGGGACCACTACGGCGTGGCGGGCGAAGCCGGAGGCGACGGCGGCATCCACGCTGCCGTCACCCCCGTCCGCCAGCGGCAGCAGCTCACACCGAACCGCTCCGGCGGAACGGAGCCCTGTTGCCAAGGCGTCCCCCACCTCGCCGGCGGTGAGGCTGCCTTTGAACTTGTCGGGCGCGATGAGGACAGTCTTCGGGGCAGTTGCGTTACTCATGTCAGATGGATTCCGAGTATGCCCGGCGGTGCTCAGCGGGCTGAAAAGGCTCGACGGCGGCAGCGGACGTGGGAACTTCAGGCACCTGTACAGGCTCCACGACTTCGCCGGCGAAGACGCGGCGGACGCGGTCGGCGTCGAGGGTGCGGTCCCACCAAGCGACGAACAGGGTGGCGACAGCATTGCCGGTGAAGTTCACGAGGGCGCGGCATTCGGACATGAACTTGTCGATGCCGAAGATGAGCATGATGCCCGCAGCCGGGATGGTGCCGATGGTCGCCAACGTAGCGGTGAGGGCGATGAAACCGCCGCCCGCAACCCCTGCAGCACCCTTGGACGTAAGCAGCATGATTGCGATGAGGCCCAATTGCTGGCCGATACTCAGGTGCGTGTTGGTGGCCTGGGCGATATATACGGCTGCCAGGGAAAGGTAGATCGCGGCGCCGTCGAGGTTGAAGCTGTAGCCGGTGGGGACAACGAGCCCCACGGTTTCCTTTTTGACCCCCGCGTGTTCGAGCTTGCGCATCAGCCCCGGCAGCGCAGGTTCGGCGGTCGAGGTGCCCAGGATGATCAGGTATTCCTCTTTGAAGTGCCTGATCATCGTGAAGATGTTGAGCTTCAGGAACGCCATGACGGAGCCGAGGACCACCACCACAAAGAGGATCGAGGTGACATAGAAGAGCGCGATCAGCCCGCCCATGCTGGTCAGGGAGGACACGCCGTACTTGCCGACTGCAAAGGACATGGCACCGAAGGCGCCCAGCGGCGCGGCCTTCATGATGAAGCCCAGGATCTTGAACATCACGCCGGTGAGCCGCTGCACGCCGTCGAGTACCGGTGCGCCGAGCTTGCCCATCGCGTTCAACGCGATCCCGAAGACAACCGCGATGAAGATGATCTGGAGAATATCGCCCGCAACGAAGGGCTGGACGACGCTCGTGGGGATGATGTTGGTCAGGAATTGCCACCATTCCTGGTGCGCGCCGGCATCGATAAGCTGGGCCGCGGCGGCGGTGGTCTTGAAGGTGCCGGCACTTGCGTTGACGCCTTCGCCAAGGCGGAAGATATTGATCGCCACCAGGCCGAACACCAGCGCACAAATGGTGCCGACCTGGAAGTACGTGAGAGCCTTGAGGCCCGTCATCCCGACCTTCTTGAGGTCCGCGACGCTCGCGATCCCGCCGACGATGGTCAGGAAAACGATCGGCCCGATGAGCATCCTCATCGCATTGACGAACGTAGTCCCGATCGGTTCCATGGCGATGCCCGCGGTCGGCGCGAGCCAGCCGAGCACGACGCCGATGAGAATGGCGGTCAGGACCCAGAAATACAGCTGCCTGTACCAGCGCTTTTTGGGGGCCGGAGTCGGATGACCGGCGGTTGATGTGTGTCCCATGATTCCTACCTCATTGTGGAATGTCTGTGGAGATGGTCTTAAGTGTTGTGAAGCGTTGCGGTTGTGGAGCGTTCGACGGCGGCTGGCTGGCCGCCGTCGAGCGCTAACTTCAGATCGGGGCGGGTCAGACTGCCGCAAGGGAGTGCGTAAGTGTCTTGATGATCGCTTCGGTGACGTCGTCCGTGGTGGCTTCACCGCCGACGTCGCGGGTCAAGAACCCGGCGGAGGTGGTCTGCTCGATGGCGGCCTCGACCAGGCGGGCTTCTTCGTGCAGGCCAAAGTGGTCCAGCATCAACGCGGCGCTGGCGATCGCGCCGATCGGGTTGCTGATGCCCTTGCCGGCGATGTCGGGCGCGGACCCGTGGACGGGCTCAAACATCGATGGGAAGCGGCGCTCCGGGTTAAGGTTGGCACTAGCGGCGAGGCCGAGGCTGCCGGCGAGGGCGGAGCCGAGGTCGGAGAGGATGTCAGCGTTCAGGTTGGACGCGACCACCACCGACAACTCCTCGGGGTGGAGGATGAACTTGGCGCTCATAGCGTCGACCAGGACGCTCTCGGTCTGGACGTCAGGGTAGTCCAGGGCGACGCGCTTGAAGGTTTCGTCCCAGAGGACCATGCCGTATTGCTGGGCGTTGGACTTGGTGACGGACGAGACCTTCTTGACCGTGCGGGTCCGTGCGAGCTCGAACGCGAAACGCATGATGCGCTCGCAGCCCTTTTCGGTGAACAGTGCGGTTTGCAGCGCCACTTCGTTACCGGGGCCGCGACCGCTCAAGTTGCGGCCGCCGAGACCGGCGTACTCACCTTCGCTGTTTTCGCGGACCACGATCCAGTTGAGCTCCGTGTTGTCAGCCTTGCGGAGCGGGGACTGAATGCCGGGGAGGAACTTGACCGGGCGGATGTTGGCCCACTGGTCGAAGTTCTGGGTGATGTTCAGGCGCAGGCCCCAGAGGCTGATGTGGTCCGGGACGTTCTCCCAGCCGACGGCTCCGAAGTAGATGGCGTCGAAGTCCTTGAGGGCGTCCAGGCCCTTGGGGTCCATCATTTGGCCGGTCTTCTCGTAGTAGCCGCAGCCCCACGGGAACTCGGTCCATTCAAAGGCGAACTTGCCGTTGGAGTTCGCGGCCAGGGCGTCCAGGACGCGGCGGCCGGCGGAGACAACTTCCTTGCCGACGCCGTCTGCGGGGATCGATGCAATGCTGAATTTCTGGGTGGCGCTCATGCCTACCTACTCGTTGAGTTTGTTAGCAGAGTCACACTGCCTTCCTCTTCAAGTAGACGGGCGGCCGGTAGGCGGCGTCCAAGACTTAGTTTCGATACGACTGATAGGTAGAGCCTATTGGTCCTGGCCGTTGGTGCGCTCGGTGTGTTCCGCAGCGACCTTCAAGAACGCCTTGGCCGCGGGGGTGAGGTTGTCCTTGCGGCTGAGCACCGCGACGTCCAGGTGACTTACCGGTTCGATGAGCAGGGTGCGGAGCCCCGCCTTGTGCGCGGTGGGAGCCCACGACGACGGCATCACCGCATGCCCGACGCCCGCCAAAACCAGGGGCAAGATCGAGGTCCGGTGCGCGACTTCGACGACGATTTCCACCTCGACCCCGTGCGCCAGGGCGTCATCCACCAGCCAACGCATGAGGGAGCCTCGCTGGCTCGCAATAATGCGCTGACCTCCGAGATCCTCGCGTTGGATGGCCGTTCGCTCGGCGCCGAAGGTGTCGGCCTGCGGGTTGACGATCAGGATGAGCGGTTGCTTTTCGAGTTCTAGGACCTGGACGCCGGGCACGAGAATCGGAGTAGGGGATCCGGCCAGCCCGATCTCGGAGCTGCCGTTCCGGACGGATTCGATCACCTCTTCGGGAGTGAATGCGGCACTGACGTTGAGCCGGACCTCCGGGTACGCCTTGGTGAAGGCGGCGATCATGGACGTCAGCGGCTCGATGCCGGGGGAGGGCATGGTGATGATGTCGAGGCGACCGCTTCTGATTCCGCGGAGCGACTGGACAGCTGATTGCGCGGCGTCGAGATCCCGCATGACGAGGCGCGCCGGGCCGACCAGTTCTTTGCCGGCTTCGCTGAGGACTGCCCTGCGGCCGATGCGGTGGAAAAGCGGAACGCCGAGCTCTTTCTCGAGGCTCGCGATGGTCTGCGAAAGCGAGGGCTGGGCGATCAGCAGATGTTCGGCGGCGCGGTTGAACCCGTCGTGGTCGACGACGGCGAGGAAGTACTTTAGTTTTCGCGTGTCCACGGTGCGGCTCCTCCGTTAGGCGGTCTTCCGAATCGATCGATAGCCTACGCCTATCAGTGGCTCGAGTGATGGCCGGGCTGTCTGTGTTCTTCGCTGCCGTCCCCAAAAATCCGGCTACTTTTCAAGATTTTCTGCCCAGTCCAGGTTCTCGGGCCTATTAATGTCAGGGGTCCCTGAAATGCTTTGGTTATGGCCGGAATTCGGAAAACACAGCTGATCGGATCAGGCGCGCCGACCGGCGACGCGGGTCCGGATGCTGCCGTGCCAGGGGTCCGGGTGCGGGATCTTATCGGCGCCGTGCGATCGCTTCGGCCAGGCTCCGAAAGTGCTGACCTGATCGACCAGTTGCGGGCACTGGAGGATTTGAAGTCGGCGGTCGCGGCTGCACAGGCCAAGATCGCTGTCGCGTTCGACGCCGCCCAGCGCAGCGCCGACGCGGCGGCGGGGGTTCCGGCCGACGAACTGGGACGCGGGGTGGCAGCCCAGGTGGCCTTGGCCCGGCGGGAATCTCCCGCCAAAGGATCCCGGCTCTTCGGGTTCGCGAAGGCCCTCGTGACGGAGATGCCGCACACCCTCGCGGCCTTGGACACCGGGCAGCTGAACGAATGGCGCGCGACCCTGCTCGTGAAGGAGACAGCCTGCCTGTCCGCCGAAGACCGCTGCGCCGTGGACGAGGAACTCGCCGCCGACACCGGAACCTTCGACGGCGCAGGAGACAAGGCCATCATCTCCGCCGCCCGGGCCGCGGCCTACCGTCGGGACCCCCGTACGGTCACCCAACGAGCCAGCCACGCCGCCACCGAGCGGCACGTGAGCCTGCGCCCGGCACCGGACACCATGACCTATCTGACCGCCCTGCTCCCGGTCGCGCAGGGCGTGGCCGTGCACGCGGCCCTGACCCGGCACGCCGACACCCTCCGCAACACCGCAGAGGAGACCCGGACCCGGGGGCAGATCATGGCCGACGCCCTGGTCGAACGCACCACCGGCACCCCGGCAGGGATTTGCGGGGTAGAGGTCCAGCTCGTCATGACCGACCGCACCCTCTTCCAAGGCGATGCCGAACCGGCCAGGCTGACCGGCTACGGGATCGTCCCCGCCGGCTGGGCACGGACACTACTCAACGACACCGCCAACGCCAAACGCGGCCAGACCGCGGTCGAACCTGGCCAAGTTGCCCAAGACCACGATCTGAAGGTCTGGCTCCGGCGCCTCTTCACAGCCCCCGGAACCGGGGAACTGGTCGGCGTCGACTCCCGCGCCCGGCTTTTCCCGGCGGGTTTGCGATGCTTCATCCAGGCCCGCGACGACACCTGCCGCACCCCGTACTGCGACGCACCGATCCGCCATTTCGACCACATCATCCCCTGGCACGACGGCGGACCCACCACCCTGGCCAACGGGGCAGGCCTGTGCGAAGCCTGCAACCACACCAAAGAACTCCCCGGCTGGACAGCACGAACCAGGCCACCAGAAACTAGGACAGCAACAACCAGCCCCGGGACACGGCATGTCCTCGAGATCCGCACCCCCACCGGACACCACTACCGATCCAAAGCCCCACCCCTGCCAGGAGTGGGGATGCAGGGCACAGACCCTCCCGCCATGGCTGCGCACTATTTCGGGGACCTGTTTAACCGGCGCCACCGACAAGAACTACGCCAACCAGCCTAGGCACGCCGGAAAACGCCCGCGCTGAAACACGCCCGCCGCACGAAACGATGCGCCGCCATGAGCGGCACCTCGCGTGGCTGCAGCGAAGAGGCGCGCGCCGCCGTCGTCGTGTCCAAACGAAGCGCTAGCGCGCAGCTCCAGTTAGAACGTGCCGCCTCCCGTTTCGCCCAGCGGGTACTGGCGCTGGAGCTGGGCAACTTTCGGATCGTCCTCGTCTGCTCCGTAGTCCGAGTTCCGGGTGATGTCCTTTCCATCGGGGAGCTTCATCGCGCGGAAAACCAGGGACAGGACGGCAGCAATAATGAGGTTGATCGCGAATGCCACAACGGCGATGTAGACCTGCACGTTGGTGCCGGGGATGGCAGCGATGGAGCCACCGAAGTTAGCCTTCGTCACGGGGTTGACCACGTTGTACGCCGCGACGGTGCCGTAGCCAATCCCGGCTACCCAGCCTGCGAAGAGCGCCCAGCGGTGGAACCAGCGGGTGTACAGCCCTGCCACGATCGCCGGGAAGGTCTGCAGGATCCAGATGCCGCCGAGGAGCTGCATATTGATGGCGGCCGACTGGTCCATCGCGATCACGAAGATCAGCGCCCCGAACTTCACCACGAGCGAGGCGATCTTGGAGACCTTCGCTTCCTGCCGCGGGTCGGCGTCGGGCCGTATCAGGTCCCGGTAGATATTGCGGGTGAACAGGTTGGCGGCAGCGATCGACATGATGGCGGCCGGGACCAACGCGCCGATGGCGATAGCCGCCAGGGCAATACCGGCAAACCATGCGGGGAAGTTGTCCAGGAACAGTTGCGGAACCACCAGTTGCGGATTGACGGCGCCGTTCAGGTCAATCGGCTTGGTGCCCGCGGAAATGGCCGCGTAACCCAGGAGCGCAAGGAACCCCAGCATGAGCGAATACAGAGGTAGAACCGCGGCGTTCTTGCGGATGGTGTTCCTGCTCTTGGTCGCCAGGACCCCGGTAACCGAGTGCGGATACATGAACAGCGCCATGGCCGAGCCAAGGGCCAGTGTCCAGTACGCGGAATAGCTGGCGGCACCCGGAATGAAGACGCCTGCCGGCTTGCCTGTGGCCGGGCTGACGGCGTCGAGTTTCGTCTGGGCTGCACCGAAGATGTTGTCCCAGCCCCCGAACTTGATGGGCAGGTAGATCACGGCAACGATTACCGCAAGATAGATCAGCAGATCCTTCACGACGGCGATAAGCGCCGGCGCCCGCAGGCCCGAGGTGTAGGTGTAGGCGGCCAGGACCACGAAGGCGATGATGAGGGGCAAGTCGGTCAGCAGCACATTCTGCGCGCTGCCGAGGCCCAGCACGGTGAGCACCGCCTTGATGCCAACCAATTGCAACGCGATGTAGGGCATGGTCGCGACAATGCCAGTGAGGGCCACAGCAACCGTCAGCGCCCTGCTGCCATAGCGCCCGCCCACGAAGTCAGCCGGTGTGACGAACCCGTGCCGGTGCGAGACCGACCACAAACGGCTCATCAAGAGGAACACGATCGGGTAGAGCACGATCGTGTACGGCACGGCGAAGAAGCCGCTCACGGCGCCGGTGGCCCACATTGCCGCCGGCACGGCCACGAACGTGTAGGCCGTGTAGAGGTCCCCGCCGAGGAGGAACCACGTGACCCATGTTCCGAAACCGCGGCCGCCAAGGCCCCACTCATCGAGACTGTGCAGGCCCGTCTCGTTGCCCGCGCGCCAGCGTGCGGCGAAGAAGCCCAGGACCGCCACCAGGATGAAGAGGACGACGACGACGGTGAGCGCGACGCCGTTGACGGGCCGATCCGCTGTGGTCGCCAGCGGGACAGTGAGCGCCCTCATTGTTCCTGCTCCTCAGCGCGTGCGCCACGTCCACCCCGCACTGCCTCCCGGCGGCGACGGTCCTCTTTGGTGACCAAGCGATAGGAGATGCCCACCATGCCCGCGGTGATAGGGACCCAGAGCATTTGGTACCAGTAGAAGAACGGCATGCCGGCGAACCGCGGTTGATCAATCGAATACGCGGGAACGAGCAGCGGAACCAGAATGGCGATGGCCAGCAGGATTCCGGCCGCGATATACGGACCGGGCCTTGCGGGCCCCCGGGTCGGCACATCGGGAGTGGACATGGACGCCTCCTCATAGAGACGGCCCCCGGAGCGGGATGGGCTTCCCGGGACGTGCCGGTGGCCTGATGGACCGTATGTGTACCGGTTCATCAACAGAATAGATTCTGGATTAATTCTTTGACAGGGGAAGCGGCCCGCGCCTTTTCGCGGGGGAGTCCTGGTGCCCGGCTGGCACTGTCTGGAGCGCCGCCGTCGTCGTCGTTGTTTGAAAGGGACCCGACCCGCACCGCGGATCCTGCCGGTTTGTCATTCGTCTTGATTTGAGCTGATAGTATCCGTCACGTCCGCTCCTGCGGGCGTTTGATGGCAGGCGCGGGTCTCGTCCGTTGCCAAAACGGAAGGAAATTCCATATGAACGCGTCGATCCCGCGCGCCCCCAGGCGGCAGAATCCTGTTCGGCCCCGCATACGGAAGGGCGCCGCCGGGTACGTAGCTGTTCTAGTGGCGGGCATCGTCCTCGCCGCGCCCGGAGCGGGCGCTGCTTCCGCGTCACCCGCGACGACTCCGCCGTCCCCATCCCCGTCCGCGACATCAAGTACCTCGAATGACCACGCGATGGGTTCAACCGTCCGCAGCCACGATCCCGCTCCGCAAATGCGGATGTCTGCCCAGGCCGTAACGCCCGCTTCGGTGGCCTCAGGGGTGCCGGGGATGGATGTCAGCAGCCACCAAGGAGATGTGGACTGGTCCACCGCGGCCGCAAATGGCGCCAAGTTCGCCTATGTCAAGGCCAGCGAGGGCACTGGCTACGCCAACCCGTACTTCGCCAGCCAATATGCCGGATCGGCAAACGCCGGACTCCTCCACGGCGCCTACCACTTCGCGCTGCCCGACGCGTCGTCCGGAGCGGACCAAGCCAACTACTTTCTGCAGAGCGGCGCAGCCTGGACCCCGGACGGGAAGACGCTTCCTGCCCTCTTGGACTTGGAACCCAATCCCTATGGAAGCGAATGCTACGGGTTGAGCCAGGGTGACATGGTGAATTGGATCTCCGATTTCGCCTCGACCATTCTGTCCAGGACCGGGCGCCTGCCTGCCATTTACACTTCCACCAGTTGGTGGACGGACTGTACCGGTGGCGCGGCCGGATTCGGGAACCACCCGCTACATCTCTCGTCTTGGGCAACTGACCCCGGGCAGCTGCCGGTCGGCTGGCCAGACTACACCTTGTGGCAGAACTCCGATTCAGGCATCTTCCCCGGGGACCAGGACATCTTCAACGGCACCCTCACTCAGCTGACCGACTTCGCCACCAACCCTGGCCCCATCTTCTCGGACATTTCCGGGGATCCGTTCACGTCCGAAATCAACTGGCTCGGTTCCCGCGGCATCTCCACTGGATGGACTGCGTCCGACGGGTCGAGGAACTATAACCCCCTGACGCCGGTAGCTCGGGACGCAATGGCCGCGTTCATGTACCGCCTGATGGGCAGCCCGGCATTCACCCCTCCGGCGACGTCGCCATTCACCGACGTCGCCACCAGCAACCCGTTCTACAAACAGATCACTTGGCTTGCAAACAGCGGCATCAGTACCGGTTGGACCGAGGCCGATAAAAGCAAAACCTACCGTCCGTATCTTTCGGTTAACCGAGACGCCATGGCAGCCTTCATGTACCGCCTCGCGGGTAGCCCGGCCTTCACAGCGCCGGCGACTTCACCATTCGCCGACGTCGCCATTGACAACCCGTTCTACAAGCAGATCACCTGGCTCGCAAACAGCGGCATCAGTACGGGCTGGACCGAGTCCGATGGAAGCAAAACCTACCGGCCGTATCTAGCGGTCAATCGGAACGCGATGGCCGCGTTCATGTACCGGTACAACACTAAGTTCGGGACGATGCACTAAACGCAGGGCCTCGGAGCGTTTGCCCCGCTGACGGTGGTCATATCGTAGGTGGGCTTGAGCGCGGTGCGCCGTCCGCGAATGTCTAGGTTTGGATTGTCACGACAGACGTGAATTCCAACGGTCGGCTTCTTCGAACGCCCGGTCCTCTTGGAAGCATTCGAAACTTCTTCAATTGCGTGCATAGAGTCGCAGTATTTCCCTCAAAGCATGTACGTGTGTGGCGAGGGGTTGTCCATCGAGCTGAAGGTTCGCAAATTCCGATTCCATGCTGTCGAGCGCCAATTCGATTTCGCCGGCGATGATCAAAGCTGAAGCGGTCACCAATGAATCTGGGTCAGCGAATTCTCGCAGAGTTGGCAGCACCCCTATGACTGCTTTCGAAATGGTCGATGGGAGGTCCCGTCCGACCTGATCATAGAAGCCGGCCGAGAGCGTTGGACCTCCCAATTCCACGTCACGCAAGTAGTCAAGGTCGTTCAGGAACGCCGGCGAAGCCATCATTGTGCTGTACGGGCGGTCATATTGGTTCCAATGGGGATCGTCGCGCAGACAGTCTGGAACAACTTGGCTCGTCCAACCAAGGCTGAAGGGGACGCTGATGGCCTCGAAGAGAGCCAGAGGTCGCCATGACGGAGCTTTGGAACTTCCCCAGCGTGAAACGTATACGTCGAGTAGACCGGTTTCTCGCCGCTGTGCCAGTGCCCACACGGCATACGGACCTGGATTCATGAGCCCGAACGGGGAACCCGGCATCGGGCTATTAGGAAGGGTCACAATGGGTACGACGCAATCCATAAGGCCGAACTGGGGCGCGCTCATCGACTACGCCCCCTTTCCGGCCAAAACGCGATACAGTCCCCGAGTTGGGGGGCGAATGCTGTGTTGACTGGGGTTGGTGGGGGAGCGGGGCGGGGTATTGGGGTGATCCAGGTGTTGTATTCGAGGTTTGGTGCTTCTGTGAACCACCAATGTGCGAGGTCGCGGTAAATTTGGGCGGCTTTACGGTCATCGGGTGTGATTGCGGTGCCGTGGAGTGTGCCGGCGGTGATCGCTCCCGTGGTCAGGAGGTGGGCGAGTGTGCCGAAGCCGAGGACTGCTTGGTTTCTTGAGTTGGTGTATCCGAGGCGGTGTGCTGCTTGGAAGAAGGTTTGAGGGGTCCGGATTCCGTTTCCGCCGATAAGCAGGGCGGCGCGGCCTGCGGCGCCAGGACGGAAGAAGTCGGTTTCGTCGGGGTCGGTTTCGGGGACGGCTTCGTTGATGAGGGGTGTCTTGTCGGGGAGCTCAACCCACGACAGATCGCTGTCGACGAGGTCTCCTACTTGGGAGCCAAGCGGCGTCGGTTGAAGCTCAACAACGGCACCTCCTAACGGAAAATCATGGAAGAACTCCTGTCCATCAATGACGATGCTCTCGCCTATCGTGAGTCCTTCGCAGACGTCCCGGAAGTCGAGGTCCTGTTCGTTCGGTGCCCGTTTGTTGGCGATGTTGTAGGCCAGTTCGAAGGCGTACAGTTCAGCCACCATTCCCAGACCCATGACGACTTTGTCCACCGGGGACCGCCATCCGGCGTTCATGGCTGCCTGACCAAGGTCTATGGCAAATATGGTGTCCCGGTGCCACTCAAGCGTGAGCTGTTTCGACCACATGCTGAGGAGTTCTATCAACTCTTTGGGATATGGATTCTCCATTTACCCAGTTCCTTAAGGGGTAGATCGCGTGTGGTTCCGGCCAGAAATGGCTTAAATTAATTCTTGCGTTTCATGCTCCTGCCTAATCGCGCGACAGTTTGGTTGGCGACTTCATCCTTTTCAAGCTCATCGGCTAACCGATTTCTCATCGAAATTGACACGGCGCGCCGAGCTGAAAATTGATGATCCTCGTCAAGACGGTCCAGTCGCTTTCGAAACGACCATCAGGCATTCGCCCGCTCGTCCGTATTTTAGTGCATCGATGGGGTGAGGAGAGCGAATGCTGTGTTCTTTGGAGCTGTCGGGCGGGGTATGCGAGGCTTGTACGAGATGCGACTGTCATGCATCAGGGAAGCTGATTCGGTGAACCACCAGTTGGCGAGATCGCTGTAGATATGGGCGAGGTCTCGGGCATCCGAAATGAACATTCCGTCGTGGAGCGTTCCCGCGGTGATTGCCTTGGTGGTCAGCAGATGCGAAAGGGTTCCAAAGCTTACAACCGCCTGATCCCTTGGATCTTCGTAACCAAAATCGTAGGCAGCTTTGAAGAACACCTCAGGCCCAAATACCTTGCCGTTGCCAATTCTTAGCACCGTCCGGCCGACGGCGCCAGGCCTGCTCATGACGATCTCAACAGCGTCCTCGTGCTCGGATGGGGCTAATCTGTCTATCCAAGGTTGACGATCCGGGAGTTCGATCTCATCGAGATCCGGGTCTACTAAACTTGCGACTTCGCGACCGAGATCCGTGGGACTGAGAACGACAACCCGGCCCGTTTCGGGAAATGCTGAAAAAGATGCAGCTTGATCGACTCCTGTAGGGAGATTGGGGGAGAAAATTGCTTTGCAAATGTCCTGGTAGTCGAGATTCTGCTGCCTGTTCTTTGTATCACTAGCGATATTTGCCGCGAGACCGAATGTAAATAGCTCAGCAAGAATCCCCATGGCCATCACGACTTGATCCACAGGTGCCCGCCATCCGGCATCGAAGGCCGCACGACCAAGATCCCCTGCCGCGATCCAATCCTCCAGCCATTCCCGAGTGAGCTGCTTGGACCATAGGCTTAACTTACGAGTCACTTCAAAGGAAGATGGATTTTCCATTTGATCACCCCTTTGACGATGTACTCGATCGTTGGACCGCCGGAATCGGATCCACTTCGCCACGAAATCCGATGGCCGTTTTCCATCATACTTTCGAGGAAGTCCTTCCCTGACGTGTTATATCCACGTTCGCTCACCCTGTTCTTGGTCATTGCGTCATAGAGGTCTGCGATGTGGTCCTCGTCGACAGCCTCACGATTCCTTTTTTGGAGTCCGCGCGGGAGATTGTCCTTGATCCACTGGATCGGATCGTCCTCGTCATCCGGTGGAAGTGCGCCTCCGCTGGCACCACCCACAGCCCCCGGTGAGCCCGCGCTGGCCGCGTTGTCGGCGTTATTCTTGTTGCCCATTTGCGCGACGGCGGCCGTTGAAGCGGCGTGCATGGCGGCGTTCTGGGCGATGAGGGCTGCGATGCGCGCAGCTTCGGCCGCTGCTGCGGCCGCCGCGGCAGCAGCAGCCGCGGCTGCCTGGCTCACCGACGTTGACGGGCCGCCTGAACCGCCGCCTTGGCGACCTCGAGGTCCCGGGTAGGCCGTGGGATAAGTGGTCACCCAGGTAGGGGGAGCCGCCGCCGCGGTGGTTCCGACCATCGGTCTCGGAAACGGTATTGAAGCTGAAGAACTTGCCCCAATAGGTAGTTGGTTTCCGGCCGCGGAGGAGGAGGAAGCAGCGGTGCTGGGGAACGAGGGAAGTCTAATCGCAGGGAGCTGGACGGGGTGTGTGTCCATATACTTTCCGACGATGTAGCCACCGATTATGACGGCGGCGCCGATTATGGCCTCTTTGACACCGGGGATGGCCAAGACCAGGCACAATGGGCAGAGCCCGCTAGCATCCGACTGGTTCACCGGGTCGTTGTTGGAGTACGTGAATGGTGAATATCCGCCTTGGGATCCCCAGTTGTAGACGGGGTCAGGGGCGGTGAAGATCCCGAGCACGGGATCGTAGTCGCGTGCCCCGAGATGCGTGAGTGAAGTTCCGGCGTCTGCGAGCCCGGAGAGGTATCCGTTCGCCGCGGAGAACCCGGCGGGGTTGGCGGCGTTGTTCGCGGTGGAAGCTGCCTGGGTTTGACCGCGTTCGAGTCCGAAGGGGTCCGAATAGCGTTTAGCACTGACGGTTCCCGGTGCACCGGAGATGCTTTGCGTGATCGCGGTGGAGGTATTGACGGCATCAGGGGTCAGGAACTGGATCTTGGTTCCGGTAGTCGTCGTGACCCGCTGTGCAACCGTTTGGCCAGCGAAGGAGATGCTCCGGGTACCGGTGGCTGCGCCCGTAGAGGAGACATGCACTGTGGCATCAGCGAGAAGCGCGGTGGTTCCCGTGCCATCAGTGATGCCGACGAGGCTTCCGGCCGCGTCGTAGAAGCGAGTTCCCGTGCTGCCTGTGCCGGTGGATGCCGGGCTCCTGTTGGGGTTCAAGGGAAGAGTTGCCGACGCGCTGGTGGTGCCGAGTTTGCCATCGGCGGTGTAGGTCAGGCTTTGACCCGCGCGGTTGGTGAGTTGGCCGCCGTCGTTCCAACCGAGGGTATGGGTCGCGGCGGCTCCTGCCGGCGTCGTTGTGACCTTTTGGGCACGGTGGGCGCCCGCTGTACCGGCGACCGGGTAGGTGTAGTCTTCGGTCATACTGAGGACACCGGACGCGCTGTAGCGCTTGACTTGTGCACGGTCTCCGGCCGCGGTGTAAGAGTATTGCTGGGCATAGGGGGCAGGGCCGCCTAGTCCAGTCGCGCTAAAGCCCGAGGCGCAGGAGCGGTTAGATGGTGTCCAGACGCCGGTGAGACGTTCGGCGTAGTCGTAGTTGTAGCACTCGACTTCCTCCGGGGATGTCTTGGCGGTTATCTTGCCAGCGGGGTCATACGTGTACGCGGTCTCGGCAACCGTCCTGGTCTGGTTCTTGGCCCAATTGGTAGTGGTCTGTTTGCTTAGCCGTCCGGTAGTGGCATCCCACTTGAAGTAGTTGGTCTGCAGCCCGGCTGATTCTACGGACGGGTTGAGGGAGTTCGGTTCACTTTGCTCAAACGAGGAAAGGCTTCCAAGTACGTCGTACTGCGCGTTCCCCGCGAAGATCTCCCAGGCCTCGTTGTCGACCGAGATCGGATTGTCAAAGTTGTCGTAGCCGTAATAGAGGGTTTCGGCCGGAAGGGTCTTGATAGCTGGAAGGTTCAGGACATCGGGCAGGCCATTCTGTTTGTAGCTTTTCGTGGTGGTGTAACTTCCGGCCAAGCTAGCCATGCTTGTAGGCAGAACCGTGGTGGTGCTGGTGGGCTGATTGGCGCTATTGAACCCGGACTGCGTTGTTTTGACGGGCTGGTCGTAGTTCGTTCCGTTGTATCGGACGGCTTCGGAAATCGTGCCACGTCGTTCAAGGTCGTACGTGCGGGTGTCCAGTGTCTTAGCCGTTCCACCAACCGTCGCGGTGGTGCGAACAGGGCGGTCGAGATCGTCAAAGGCGGTCTCAAGTTTCGTGCCGTTGCCATCCGTGGTGCTGACCTGTCGTCCCCCAGGATCATACGTAGCGCTGGTGATTCCCGCGTCTGGGTCAATTGACTTAGTTTCTCGACCGAGGAGGTCGTATTCCCATGACCAGGTGCTGCCGAGGGAACTAACGGTTGTCCTTTGGCCTGCCGCGTCGTAGCCGTAGCTGGTGTCATCGCTAGGTCCCGATGCTGATTCGGAGCGGAAGACTTTGCGCAACACGGGATTGCCTGAAGCGTCAACGACGACAGTGGTGGCCGGTTTCCCGGCAGGGCCGGTGACGGTGGTGGTGTCCTTGGCGGGGTATGAAATTGTGGTGGCCCACAGTTCCTGGTTGTCGTTGGCCAAGGCACGGGTCTTGGTGACTCTTCCGGCGCCGTCGTAGCTGAAATCGGTGGATGAAGGGACGGCGACTGCGGGGATCCGGAGAGTCCCGCTGGGGGACTCCGAGAGGTAGTAGTCGTTGCGGACGAGGCGGCGTTCGCCGTTGCCGTTATAGATCGCGTCGGTGGCGATGGTGCCGCCCGGAGGCGAGAGCCGCTGGGTCTGCCGGAGCCGGCCGAGGCCATCCAGGATCTGGAAGGTCGCGATGTTCCCGTTTGAGCTGTTACGTAGGTTGGTGCGGATCCATGATGGAGCAGTCTGCGAGACGTTGTATTCGAACGACTTTGTCGGGTCAGGATTTGTGGCCTTGGGACGCAGGGGATCCCATATGGCTGTTGTGCGTCCGCTGGCGTCGTAGTCAGTACTCGTGATTGCGCCGTTTGCGTCGGTGGAAGTGAGGATCGACCCACGCACGGAATCAAGGGTGATGACTGTCTGCCAGTTGAGGGGATTCGTCGACGTGATGATGGTCGGCGGACCCGTGGTCGGGGAATAGGCGATGGTGCTGCGTCGGTCCTTCCCGGTGCTCCGGTCAGTTGATGCGATCACTCGCCCAAGGCTGTCGAACTGTTGCGTCGGGCCCGTCTGCCACTGCGTGACTTCCTGCCCGATGGCGGTCACGGCCTTGTCGGATCGTGTCGCCTGGGGCTTCGCGGGCGCCTTGTATCCAAGGCTGCCCGGCATGGCTGAGGTTCCGTCTTCGTAGAAGACACGGGTTGCTTTGAGGATGCTTCCCGTGACAGTCCCTTGAAGGCTGCAGAGTCCTGTGGAAAGTGAGGACTGGGCGGGTGCACTGAGGATATTGGCAGAGACGTTGTCCGCGTAGACAGAAACGGTGCAGGTGTCGTCGCTGGTCAGAGTGGCGTCGGTGCTGCTGCTTATCGCCGTAGAACGACCGTAGGAATCGAAGGTGTTGGTCACGGTGGATGTTGTCCACCCGCCGGCAGCCGAACTCGATTCGCGCGTTGTTGTCCGTAGCGTTCCGCTGAGTTGTGCCGTTGTGCCTCGGGCTGTGTCTGTGGCGGTGGGAGAAGATGACCAGGGCTCGTTCACTGTCGAACTCAGAAGTGGCCCATTGACTCCGTTGAAGGACTGGACTTGAACGAGTTTGCCGGCGTGCACCGGGGAGTCGTCGATGACTTTGCCGCCGTCGACGGTGATGCTGGAGGTCCGAAGGCCGCCGGCCGTATTCGCGGGCGTGCCGTGAAGCCCGCGCAAGTAGGTGCTGGTGGTGACGCCGTTGTTGGTGGGCTGATCGGGTGTGCCCACTATGGTCTTTACGTCTTGCCAGCCTGCGGCGGCGGACCACGTTGTCTGGGATCCGCCGGTGCCAGCGACGTACTTGGCTCCGGCGTATTTCCATGCGGGTGTTCCGAGGTATTCGTAGCGGGTTTCCACATCGGTGCTGGAGTCGGAGCCAGGCCCGGGGTTCGTTGACACGCGGGCCACCGGGTAGATGTGGAAATAGTCCATCCGGGGCGCCTGGGCGATGGGAGCCATCGGTGCCCACCATTGCGGGAAGCAACGTTTGGTGTTCGTTTCCGGGCTGGCAGGCAAGTTTGTGGGGCTGCACTCGGCTGCATGGTAAATGACCGAGGTAACAGCTCCCGCTGGAGTTTTCACACTCGAGATCCGATAGCGATTAAGGGGAGCCAGGCCGTCGGTGACCCAAACCCGGTTTTGCAGGGTCTGGCCGCCGAAAACTGTTGGGGGGTCGACGACGACTGCGCCCTTGCCGGTCGCGATATTGGCCCCCGTATGCGTTACGGAGCCGAGCCACAGGGCCGGTTTCGTGCCGTCACCCGGATCGGCCATGGTGTGCGCAAGCGTCCATTGGTCTGCGGCTTGGTAAGTACCGGAGGCAAGCCGCGTGGATGCCTGGACCTTGGTGAGCCGCTGATCGGTGTAGAAGGTCGGTGACATGGTGTTGCACGTGCCGGACTGCTGGCAGGCATACCCGCTTGGGATGTCGTTGCCTTTGAGGCAGTCGATGTTTCCGCATCGCGCGGAATAGTCAAGCGAGAGACGCAGAGGCGCGGTTCCCGCCAGTTCGTTGCCGGCACGCATGCCGTACTCGATTTTGGATAGCCTGGCAGCCCTGGTGTAGTCCAGTCGCGCGCCTGTTCCGGCTGCGGAGTTGTACCAGTTCATCTCCTGCTCGTAGTAATACGTTTGGGTGTTGCCGTTGAGATCCACCACGTGGTCCAAGTTCCACATCCAGGCCTGTTGGCAGAGGGAATCCTTGAAGGCCGCCGCAGCGCAGGGCTGGTTCGCTGAAGCGGCCCCTACGGGAACCCGGCTGGCGGAGTTGGTCGTGGCGTTTCCAGCGACCCATCCGGGGAGCTTGTTGCGGCCGAAGAAGTATTGGGTGCCCGAGGCGTCAGTGAGCTTCCAATAGCCGCCGTCGAAGGTTCCGTTGCTTCCTGGATTCCTCAGGTACTCGATGCGCGTATTGTCATCGGATTGAAGCTTCCAGATCCCGGTCGCCGTGTCTTTCACGAGCTGGGTGTTGCGGCCGCCAAACGAAATCGAGAGGCTCGGGCCTGTCGGATTGCCGCACAGGTCGTAGGAACCGGAAACATTCTGGTCCTTGCAGGGCGTGAACGTCTGCCGAATGAATCCCGCGCCTGAGAGTGCCCATCCGTCGCCAACAACACTCGCTTGGCTATTCGTGGCGCTGGTCAGGCCATCGACGCGGCTTGAATCGTACGACAGGGACAACGACGGCGTCTGGCCTGCCGGAGCTTTTCGACCGGGGAACGGGTAATCCCAGGTGAAGGCTCCGAGCTGGCCCGCCGCTCCCCAGTTTCCGGATCCGGCTCCGGGAATCGCGGTGGAGTTCTGCGCACCTGGATCAGCGGCTGTGAGCGCCGTGCCTTGAAGGGAAGGAACACTCAGCTGCGTCCCGATCACGGTCATCCGGGTTCCCGGAGCCTGTGGCGTAGTCAGTACCGGGGCCGTGGTTCTTGGGTTCTGCCACGCAGACGATGCGATGGTGGGCATGGCGGAGCGAAGCGCTTGAATGTCGACTGAAACAGGTGAGGCCGCCACCGGCTGGGGGGCCAGTGCTGAACCGGCCACGGCTACGGCAGATGAGAGAGTACCGACGAGGAGGATCCGGGAGACGGCGTTTAGGCTTTTCACTTGACGAGAATCCCTTCACGAGACGGGAAGGCATCCCAGGCGACCCCGAACTGGGAGTCGACGAGGGTTCCTTGGGCCATGACCGGTCGATAGATCAGTCCAGTGAACTGGTCTGCGGCGGGCTGTGCCGGATTGGCCGTTCCCAAGACGGCCGGGGAGCCCCCGGTCGATGGGGTGTGGGAGGTGGCAGCCGTGGCAATCACCCAAGTTTTCACGCCCCGAGTGGATGAAATCGTGATCCGAAGTTGGGCGTTGATCTTGTCGTAGACCGCGCCGATGAAGTACCACTGCTGGGATGCGGCGCCTTCCACCAGATCCTGCGACACCTCCTTGAACAGGGAGGGGCTGGAGGTATCGTAGGCGCCTAGCTGCCACAGGTGTTGCGTGGAGAGCCCAAGAAGCGAGCCCACTGTTCCGGCATCACTCAACTGTCCAAGGGCAACCTGCCGATTGGTCGCTGAAGGAGCAGTTGGGCAGAACCATCCGCTGAAGCTGAAGCTCTGCGAGTTGTCCACCGCGGCCTCCAGCGTCTTGGCGTAAGCGCCTGCTGCCGGAACGCGAAGTGCGCGGGAGGCTGTGGTGGCGGGCGTTGTGGCCTCAGGAACCATGCATCCCGCGACCGGGGAAGGGACACCCCGGCTGGCCGGAACGTCGACCCATTGAGCTCCGCTCGTTACCGTCACGGGTGCGATAGTCGCCGGGGCGGGCGCCATCTTGCCGACATCGAACGTCACGGACTGGGGTTCGCTCTCAGTCTGAAGGCTGACATTGCCCGCATAGTCGAATGCCCAGACCGAGAGCGTAGTCTTCAGCCCAACGGCGGCCACCGTGACGTTGGCGGATCTGCCATCCGTGGGGCAAACAACGACAAACGGGCCGGTTCGCTGTCCGCACGCGAGCGCGCCGGCGCTCTTCGGATAGTCGGGCTGGCCGCTGCCTGCAGTGACGGCGTAGACGAATCCTTTAACTGGCGTTGAACCTTTGTTCACGATGGAATACGACACCGGAGTGACGCCGACTACAGCATTGGTGTAGAAATTGGGATCCATCATCATCGCAGGATCCCCCGCACGGATCTGTGGTGCGGCAGGGGCTGTGGTGTTCACTGTGAATTTCTTGGACGCTACCGGAGACGTCATGCCCTGTTGATCAGAGGTTTGATACTGCAGCGTGTATATGCCATCTGACAGGGAAGAGGGGACCTGCCAAGTTGTGCTGCCTCCGGAGCCAGGTACGGGGCGGCCAACAGACGTAGAGGCGACCGTCGCTCCCGACGTGTTGAAGACCGAAATCCAGATGTAAATGGTGCCGCCGGGATCTCCGTCGGGGTCGTCTGCGGTCAGCTGGAGGGTCGGCTGGTTGTACCGGGTGATCATCTCGGCGCATGTGAGTCCGCATCCGGAAATCGAATTCAGGACCGGTGCATTTGGTGCCGTTCCGTAGGTGATGATGACCTGGGCGGTGTTTGCGAAGCGTTTCCAGCCGAGAGGGTCGGACTCGTTGTCCGCTTTGAGGCCCACGGTCCATTGGTTATTGCTTCCCAGCCAGTCTGCGCGTTTCATCATGTCGAAACCCACGGTCGCCTGGCCGCAGCCAACGTAGCCATAGGCCACGGTGCGGGTATCCAGGTGCTGTGCTTGGCTCCAGTTGGGCTGGGAGTTCCAATTGGTGCCGTCTTGCACGGCCCCGGTGACCCAGGCACTTACAGGTGTCGGCGTGCAGGAAGAAGCCCACGTCTCGACGACATTGAACTTGGCAGCCATGATCTTCTTGCCGTTCATGGGCGAGATGTTGAATTGCCAGAACGATCTTGTGGTGTGGGCTATGGCATCCGGCGCCCATGAGGCCGGCAGGTATCCAACATGTGTGGTGGAATCTGTGTAGCGGCCGTTCCAGTACGAGGTGCTGGGGTACGCCGAGTCGACATATAGGTACGCCCAGCTGCCTGCGCTCCACTCGGGGTCAACATAGATCGGGAACTGAACGTTGTTCGCCCCAAGGATTTCATCCATGCCGAAGACCTCGGCTGTTTTGCCGCCACTCTTGTCTAGATGCAGGTTAAAGGGGCGGGTGATGCCCGGTCCGCCCGGATCCGTTGCGTCTGCGTCAGGGTGGGACGAATCCCACCACTGACCTTTGCTCGTACTGAACGCTTCTTTACCGTCGGACTGCCGCTTGGCAACAATGCCTCCCACCCCATCCGACTCAACCTCGACCCCGCGGGTGTCCAAGTTGAACCGCATCCTCGCCACACGAGGATCCTCGGCCGCTTGCCTGTCGTGGATCTTCAGTACCTGCGACACGCCATGGCTATGGGCGACCTGGACCAGATCCACGCGCGGTAGGACACTTTGGTATGTTGCAGTATTGCCGGTGACAACGGGAGTCGGCAGAGGTCCAAAGGGCCATTTTTCCTTTACGGACCTTCCTTGGCCGTCGTCGATCACGGCCATATGGTCAGAACCGCCAGCGCCTATTTCCATCTGTACCGGGGTCATCGCCGGCCGAAGGACAGCGCCATCGGCGCCGTAAGAAATGGAAAGATCGGTGGAAATGTCCCGCCAGGCGCCGTCCTTCTTCATTCGGACAGGCTCCGAGGAAAGAGTTTTCTCCAGCCGCCCATCCGGTTTGGCAACAACATGTTCCGTTGCCGTGGTGAGTTCCTCTACCAGGACATCCTGACCCGAAATCCGCGCTTGGGTAGCTGCCGTGATTTCGCTGCGGAGTTCTGGTTCAGCGGGCAGGGCGAATGCCGATACACCAACCGATGCAGTTACCAACCCCGCGAGCACGGATATCGAGATAAGCCGACGGACGACGAAAGGCAGCACCATGAAACTCCCCCAAAAAAGTCGACCGGGTGCCGGTCGAAAAGTCTGAGCACCACTCCACCGTTGTCGGGTGAGAAGCAGTGCGCCGAGAAAACTCTTTCACTAACACTTCAACCTGCCAAAAGCCTGAAGATAACCTTAAAGTTTCCTGTATTTTTAATACACGAGTTTTGTGATCTTCGCTAGTCGAGTAGGTGTTTCCACGTTGAAGCTGAGTCGTGGAACGGTGTTCTGCGACTCAGCCCGCCAGCTCTCCGCGCCTGAACCGCAACTCCCGAAGGGCGCCTCGGAGCGGTGACCCCGTAAACGGTAGGTCCTCCAAGCTGACCTTCCCAGAAGCCGACAGGGCCAATGTATTGGCGGCGATGGCCGCGCGCTGTAGCAAGCCAAGGTTCGACGCGAAATCGGCCCAGTGCTTCGCCTTGAGGTTTTTGGTTTTCCCGGACACCGGCAACGCGAGTGTGTCGTCTCCGTACAGCAAGGTGCATGGAATGTCGTAGATGGGGGCCATGACGAATCCTCCGTGCCGGCCCCCAAGGATCGAGAGATTCTTGGCATGGAGGTCACCGTTCCCTGTCAGCCAAGCAAAGACAAACTGAAGGTACAGATTGCGGCTTGCCACGAGTGGGGCTTTGCACTGCCCGGCCAGCGCAGCAGCGACGTCCTCCGATGTCACGGAATACTTGGAAACCGGTGGCAGGCCCATGACCTGGGCTCCATCTTCCATGGGCAGGCGCACCCAGGAGCGGTCCTTGTCCTGGACACGGTCGAAGCGCTCCACTAGCAACCCAGGCAACCCGTGCATATCAGTGATGACATGGCTCTTGGCTACAGGGATCTTGAGGCCTTTGGCGGCGGAGAGGTGTGCCGCTTCATTGGTCAGCAAGTGTGCGTGGTTGGGCGGGTCGAACTTGAGCAGATACCGCTGCCCCCGGAGGGACAGTGGTGTGGTGAGCATGGAGGCACTTGCCTTGTCCTGTACGCCTGGGATCGCATGGCGGTCCACTGCGTTGGCGAGGGCGGCAAAGTCCAGTTCCTCGGGCCTGGATGTGTCGGCAAGGGGTGCCGGTTCGACGGGAGTTTCCCCGGCAGGGACCACTTGGACGTCTCCTGGGGCATCGGCTCCGACTGCGAGCAGGAGGGTGAGTTCGTCGTCGAGGCTGGTTTTGGTGGCGTCCCTGAGCACGCTCAGCCGGTGTCCCTCCGGCAGCAGGCCCGCGAAGAACGGCGGAAGAGCGCCAGCAGGAGTCTCGACGGGAAGGTCTGTCAGGGGCAATGAACTGGCAACCGCGGGCAAACCGGAGGTCAGGTACTCCGCCACGTAGGAAAAACTGACCACGCCGTGACCAGCGCGGGTGAGGTGGCCCGCCAAGACGCCGCCTTTGTGAACGTCCGCTGCGCGAACGAACTTCAACTCCTCGACATCGTCGACCATCAGGCTGCTGCCATGTGCAGGCCGACGGCGTTGGCTACAGACACGACGGCGCCCAGCGAAGGATTTCCGGTGGCCGTCTCAATCGCCCGCACGGTCCTTTCGGAAGTCCCGGCAAGGTCGGCAAGATCCGCTTGCGTGATTCCGGCCTCTTTGCGTGCCTTCCGTATGGTGGCCGCGATCGCCGCTAGGTCTTCCATAAGTCTCCGATGATCCGGCATGATGTTGCCGATTTGGCAGTTTTCTAGATCCATTCTGAACCATTTTGCCAAAATCGGCAAGATGCTGCCGAAAGTGTTGATTTTGGTTGTTATGAGGCCGCCAAAGCCTCATTTCGGCAAGATCCTGCCGATTGCAACTCCCACGGCTCGGGCGGGCCAGCTACGTCCCCGCCAGCCACTCCGGCTCGAAGTCCGGGTGGTCAGAATAGGGCAGCGCGAGGGCGTTCAACGATTTCGTGGTCCATTCGATCGATTCCGGGATCCATTGCGGGGTATCCCCAAGCGTGCCGCGAACCATTGTGGCCAGGGCCGTCTGCCGTGCGGATTCCACGATGCTGAGCAGCCTTCTTTTGGATTCGCATTCCAGGAGAAGGCGGCGCTCGTACCATTTGCCCGCCTCCGAGACCGAACGGTCGCCGAGGAGTTTCCGCGCCGCAGCCTCGTCCTCATCCAGGCGGTCCGAGAGGAAATCGACGATATCCACAAATCGAGCGTACGCGTCACTCGCACCCGCGGAAATGCCTGCGTCCGTTAAGCGGGGTCGGCTTGCTTTTCGCGCTGGGGCTCGACGGCGGGAGCGGCCACCGGCGACGAAGCGGCGGCAGCGGCTCGGGCCGAGACAGGGATGTTGACGTGGGGGAGGGCATTGAAGTGGCTCCGGGCCATGCCGCCGAACTCGTAGGCGGTCTCGGCATGCTCGGACAGGTCCACTCCGGCGAGCTCCGCCTCGTGGCTGACCCGGAATCCAATGGTCTTGTGGATCACAAGGGCAATGATTGCCGTCATGATCCCAGACACCGCAAGGGTGACAAGGATGGTGACGATCTGCGCCACGAGCTGCTGGAGTCCGCCGCCGTAGAACAATCCTCCACCTTTGCCATTCACCGGCAAGGCGATGAATCCGAGCGCGAGCGTGCCCACAAGCCCGCCACCAAGGTGGACGCCGACGACGTCGAGGGAGTCATCGAACCCGAACTTGTGTTTCAAGTCGACGAACACGGCGCAGGCGGCGCCGGCAAGCAAACCCAAGCCGAGGGCTGCGGCGGGAGCCACGTTGGCACAAGCCGGAGTAATAGCCACGAGGCCGGCAACGACGCCGGAAGCCGCACCCAAGGACGTGGGGTGGCCGTGCCGGATCTTCTCGGTGAGCAACCAGCTGAGCATGGCACCGGCCGGCGCAACAAGGGTGTTGACCCAGATCAAGCCGGCCTGCGCCGACGTCGTGGCCGCGCCGGCGTTGAAGCCGAACCAGCCGAACCACAGAAGGCCGGCGCCAAGCATGATGAAGGGGAGGTTGTGCGGGCGGTGATTGGGGTCTTTCCCAAAGCCGTGGCGCTTGCCCAGGATCAGCGCCAAGACAAATGCGGCAGCGCCGGAGCTGATCTCCACCACGGTGCCACCGGCGAAGTCGATCACCTGACCGAAGACCGAGCTGATGGCTCCACCGGGGCTCAGGAGGCCGCCGCCCCAGACCATGAAGGCCAAAGGGCAGTACACCAGGGTGATCCAGATGGGGACGAAAACGACCCAGGAAGTGAATTTCGCGCGATCGGCGATGGCGCCGCTGATCAGGGCCACCGTGACGATAGCGAAGGTAGCGCTGAAACCCAGCTTGATGAGATCGGTGGAACCGACCAGGTCCGCCGAGCCGAAGCTGCTGAACGGATTGCCGAAAATGCCCAGGACACTCTTGCCGCTGATCATCGAGTAGCCCCACAGGATCCACACCGCGCCTACGATGCCCGCAGAGATGAAGCTCATCATGATCATGTTGAGGGAGGCCTTGGCCCGGGTCATGCCACTGTAGAAGAGGCCGAGTGCCGGAGTCATGAGCAGTGCAAGTGCCGCCGACACCATCACCCAAACGTTTTCCGCAGTGATATTCACGTGCGCTTCCCTTCTGATCGGAATGCCGTAGGAGGACCGTTGCAACGTGGTCCCGTTCTTCCCCTGCCCAATATTTCCGGTTCCGTGTTTCAAGCAATGCGGGGAAAAATTGCGGGCACGTTACATAACCTGGCTTGGCGTGAAGAACGCATGACAGCCGTGTTTCGGGAATGTTAACGCCGTCTCCGCAGGGACGCGTGGTCAGCCGTAGCAGACGCTCGGGATGCCGGTGATTCCGCGGAATCCAAGGCCGATGGAGGTGAAATCCTTTCATCGCGCCGGAAGTCCGGAGATTTCTTCCGCGTGAACGGCGGCTCACCATGCCTCACGGGGATGTTTCCAGCCGGACGCTGGCGCGGCAGGGCCGCCGCGTGCACACTTAGCCTGTGAAGCCGTTTCTCCTGCTCGCATCTCGTGCCGAAGACGCCGCCGCCGAGGAAGAGTACCAGGCGTATCTCCGTTTTGGAGGGCTCGCTCCCAAGCAGTTGCAACGCATCCGGATGGAAGCGGGGCCACTTCCGCCGCTTGAGCTCTCCGACTACTCAGGCGTGATTGTGGGCGGCAGCCCTTTCACATCGAGCGACCCGCCGGAACACAAGAGTCCGGTCCAGAAACGGGTGGAGAAGGAACTCGCTCAGCTGCTGGACACCATTGTTGCCTCCGACTTCCCCTTTCTGGGGGCCTGCTATGGAGTCGGGACCCTGGGCCTTCATCAGGGAGCGGTGATTGACCGTACCTACGGTGAAGGACTCGGAGGGGTAACTATCAAACTCACGGCCGAGGGCCTCCAGGACCCGCTCCTCCAAGGCATGTCCGAGCGCTTTGTCGCGTTTACGGGCCATAAGGAAGCCTGCTCGGTCCTGCCGGGACACGCGGTGTTGCTGGCCGGTTCGGCCGCCTGCCCGGTGCAGATGTTCCGCGTCAAGAGCAATCTTTACGCCACCCAATTCCATCCGGAGCTCGACGCCGAGGGGCTCGTCACGCGGATCGACACCTATCGCCACGCCGGATATTTCCCGCCCGAGGCTGCTGAACAGCTGATGGCAGACGCCCGGAAGGTCACGGCGACCGAACCGATGAAAATCCTCGGCAACTTTGTCCGCCGATACGCGATTCCTCAATAACGTCGGCGGCATGAAGCACAATAGGCGCATGACCTTTGCAAACGTGGGAAGTCTCGGCACAAAACCCGGCCAGCGCGACGCCGTCGTCTCCATCCTGCTCACACCGAAACCCGAGCTCAGGGGCGCGGGTTGCCTTCTCTACGAGGTGGGCGTCAACGAAGAATCGCCCAACACGGTGTTTGTTTGCGAACTGTGGGAATCGGCAGAAGCGCACCAAGGATCGCTGCAACTGGACAGTGTCCGGGCCGCGATAGCCGAGGCAATGCCTCTGCTCTCCGGAGAGATGGGCGGCACCCGGTTCACGGTATTGGGCTCACCGATCCGCGACGCTTGATATTCACCCAGGCGACACGCGGCTGACGGACAGGGTTTTCATAGCTCGCACATAGCTGCAGTAGCTACGGTTGCTTCATTATGGAAGAGCAAGAGCCCCGTCGTCCCGGCCAAGGGTCCGGACGAAAGAGAAGCCGGTGGAACCAGTGGAGCCCACGCCGGCGTCGATCGGCCTTGCTGACAGCCTTCGCTGCCATTTTGGCGCTGACCCTGACGGCCACGGTCTACTCAGCAGCGCACGCGCGCCCCGCTTCCGATTTCGTTTCGGCCCCGACGGCACCCGCGGGTGACCTGGCGGCAGCGGCCCCGACGACGACGGCGGCTGCCCCGACGGCGGCGGCTCCCACGACAGCACCGGCTGCCCCAACTGCGCCGGCAACGGCTGCGGCTCCTACCTCGACGGCCGCTGCACCGGCCCCGGCGGCGGCAGGAACTGTGACGCCCGCGCTTGATGGCCAAATCAATGCGATCATCGACGCCAACAACGGGTACCAGATCGGCGTGGCCCTGATTGATCTGTCCGATGGTTCGACGCACCAATACGGGGTCCAGGATCCGTTCGAGGCAGCAAGCACAGCCAAGGTGCTGTCTGCTATTGCCTACTACCACCTCGTCGAAACAGGCGCAGCGTCGCTTGACGATCCTTTGGGGGACTACACCTCCGGCTTCCAAATCAAGGAAATGATCCAGGACAGCGACAACGACTCATGGTCCTTGATCATGGACACCATCGGTCACCCACAGTTGCAGGCCTACGCCACGTCAATCGGGATCAACTATGACCCGGAGAACAACACCCTGACCCCCGCCGAGATGGCCAGTATCATGGCTGGTCTCTACGACGGAAAGCTCCTGAACCAGCAGGACACGGCGCAGTTGCTGTCCTACATGCAGAACACCAACTACGAATCACTGATCCCCGCCGCAGTGCCGGCCGGAATCACCGTTTTCCACAAGTACGGACTGCTCGACGACGAACTCCACGATGCCAGCATCCTCACCAACGGGACCAAGAGCTATGCCTTCGTGGTCTACACCAAGGGCCAGGACGAGAGCGACATCCCGGCCCGCACCGACATCTTCCACCAGCTCACCCAGGCTGTGGTGGGCGGCCTGTTCTAAAGGGACCTGGGCTGCTTTTCAATACCACGACGCCGGCCGTGCAGTCAGACTGACTGTACGGCCGGCGTCGTTGTTCCCTTGGGCGCTGAGCGCCTGTCGCGATGTTCGCTTATACCTATATGCCTCCTTTACTCATGGGGTCGGGCCAATTTCCTATCAGTCGGTTATTGTCCTGCATGGTCTTCTCCTGACTAGACGTGTCCTGCGCTGGTGGCGCAGTTGGGTCGTGCCTGCCAAAGGACAGGAGCGGCCTGGTCAGTCGGGGGAAGATCCCGGATCGAATGCGGGTTCGGTTGAAGGCGTTTGCCTGAGATCGGGTATGGGACCGTGGCCGGGCGGCGGTGCCAGTGCGCGTTGTTCCGGCAGATCTGCCGCGCCAAAAGCGGAACCGCCCTCAGGACCCGACGCCGATCCGGCCTCATGTGGCGACGCAGCCGCGGGAGCCGGCGTGTCAGGCGGAGGTCCGCCCTGGACCGGGGATGCGCCTGACGTCGCGAATACGGCGACGGGCATGGGTACCACCGCGTCCGCCGTGAAGCCGGAGTTTCGGGTGTTCGCTTCCGATCGGGTCTGGACGGCGGCTGGCAAGGGACTCATGCAGACAGTCGCGGTGCCCGATTCAGCGTCCGTGCCGGATTCTGCGTTCGGGTGCGCGGCGGGGGCTGTCTGAACGGTTGGACCCTGATGCCGGATTGCCGCGATCACGCGCTGCGATCCCGGCACGGACTGCGGATCAGGTAAGGCCCGGAGTTCCCTGATCGTGTTCTTGACCGTGGAGGGCAGAGTGTCGATGGCTCCAACGACTGGCTTCACGGCGTGGTCCGATAGCTGATGGACCACGGTCCCGGGAACCGTGGCGATATGACTTGGGTTTGGAACCGCCGATGCGAGCTGGTTGATGAGCGGCCCTACGCGATCGGCGAGGGGAACCGGCGGCAGGGAAACCGACGCTGATGGCACAGCCGGGATCGCGGGCAGGACGTCAGCGGCTTGCGAAGGACCCGCGAGCCACAGCAACCATGCCAACGCGCCGAAAACGGCGAGAAGAACGGGGCGCAACACAGAAATTCCACGGCGCCCCAGAGACCCGGCCAAACACTCCACCTCCCCAGTGCGGTGTTTGCACACCAAGGTACGCCTGTCGTCGTCGGCAGTCCATAGGGGGTGGTGGCATCATGTGACGTGGTGGCCGTCTTCATCAATCGGAGGAACACGTGGAAACCGTCAATCAGCTCCTTGACTCAATCAAGGGCGTCGGGCGCGACGCGATGCGCGGGGGATACTCCAGGGCCGTCTACTCGACGCCCGAGATCGACCTCAGGCACTGGTTCATCGAACAAGCCCAACAACGCGGCCTCGGCGTCGAGACCGACCGGAACGGCATTATCTGGGCCTGGTGGGGAAATTCGCAGGACGGTGCGCTTGTTACCGGCAGCCACCTCGATTCCGTCCCGGGAGGGGGCGCCTTCGACGGGCCGCTCGGCGTCGCGTCCGCGCTCGCCGCCGTCGACATCCTCACAGCCCGAGGCGTTAAACCGGGACGTTCCCTCGCCATCACGGTCTTCCCGGAAGAAGAAGGATCCCGCTTTGGCGTGGCCTGCCTGGGCTCGCGGCTGCTGACCGGCGCCATCGACGTCGACAAGGCGCTGAAACTGCGCGACGTCGACGGCAACACGTTCGCCGACGTCGCCCGAAGCAATGGCCTGGATCCCCGGCACGTCGGACCCGATCCTGCTGGCATGGCGCGAATCGGCGACTTCGTTGAACTGCATGTGGAACAGGGAAAGGGGCTAGGCCAAGGCGGGCCGGCCATCGCCGTCGGAAGCTCCATCCTGGGCCATGGGCGCTGGAAACTGAGCGTCAGCGGCCAAGGCAACCACGCCGGGACCACTCTCATGGCCGACCGCGCCGACCCGATGGTCGCGGCCGCACAGATCGTCGTTGCCGTCCGCGACACCGCCGCGAAGCAGCCGGATGCGCGGGCCACGGTGGGGCGCTTGACCCCGGTTCCCGGCGGCACCAACGTGATCGCCTCCCGCGTCGATCTGTGGCTTGACGCCCGCCATCCCGACGACGCCGTAACGGCACAACTGATCGAATCGATCTACCGCGCGGCCCGGGAAATCGCGGCAGGCGAGGGATGCGCCGTTAGCCTCACCGAGGAGTCCTACAGCGACACCGTGCACTTCGATCCCGAGCTGAGCCGACGCATTGGCGAGCTCCTGCCCGGAGCGCCCGTGCTCGCGACCGGCGCCGGGCACGACGCCGGAGTCTTGGCTGGACATGTCCCCTCGGGGATGCTTTTCGTGCGCAACCCGAGCGGAATCTCGCATTCCCCCGAAGAATACGTGGCCGACGAGGATGCCTCAGCCGGCGCCGTTGCCCTCGCCGACGTTTTGGAGGGACTCTTGTGAGCGGATTCTGGTGTGAAGCCGCGCTTCTGAACGACGACGGCGGCGCTGTCGCGGGCGGCGCGGTTGTCGCGAGCGGCGCTGTCGACGGCGGTGCTGTCGCGAGCGGCGCGGTTGTCGCCGCCGGCGTGCGGCTGGAAGTGCTCGAGGGCCGCATCTCCCGGATCTCGACCGGCGTCGGGCCAGAAACGGGTGACCGGATATTGAACGGGGTGGTCTTTCCTGCAGCGGCCAACGCGCATTCGCATGCTTTTCACCGGATCCTGCGCGGACGGACGCATCACGGGCGCGGTGACTTCTGGGTTTGGCGGGAGCAAATGTACCGGAGCGCTGCGGAACTGACGCCGGAGAAATACGAGAAGCTCGCCACGGCGGTCTTCGCCGAAATGGTGGTCTCGGGTTTCAGCAGCGTGGCCGAGTTCCACTACGTGCACCACCAGACCGACGCAACGCCATACCCGGAACGGCACGCGATGGAACTGGCGTTGGCCAGGGCAGCCGTGGCGGCCGGGATCCGGTTGACCTTGTTGGACACCCTGTACCTCGCAGGAGGGATCGGGACGCCGCTCAGCCCGGAGCAGGCACGGTTCGGCGACGCCGATGCCCACGCCTGGTTGGACCGGCTCGGCTCACTGCGGGCCGAAATCGCGGGGACCTTTCCGCCCGAAATGGTCGGGGTGGGGGCCGCACTGCATTCCGTCCGAGGCGTGCCCGAAGAAGCGCTCAAGACCGTCGCACAGCAACTGCCCGGCGATATTCCGCTCCACATCCACCTCAGCGAACAACCGGCTGAGAACGAGGCCTGCCTGCAGGCCTATGGCGTCACGCCCGCCGGACTTCTTGCGCGGCACGGCCTGCTGTCCCGGAGGCTCTCCGCCGTCCACGCGACCCACCTGACGCCGGACGACATCCAACTCCTCGGCGACGCGGGGGCAACGGTGGTGATGTGTCCAAGCACTGAGGCCGATCTCGCCGACGGGATCGGGCCGGCACGCGCATTGTCCGACGCGGGCTCGACTATCGCCTTGGGCACCGACCAACACGCCGTGATCGATCCCTGGGTAGAAATGCGCACCTTGGAACACGGTGAACGCCTCGGCTCGGGCCAGCGGGGCAGGTTCTCACCCCAGGAACTGCTGCACGCGGCCACCATCGGCGCGACGTCTTCCATGGCCACGCCCATAGCATCGGCGCTGGAAGTCGGTGCGGTGTGCGACTTGATGGCCGTGGCTCCCGACTCGGCGCGGACAGCCGGCTCCATGCCCCAGCAGTTCGCGTTCAGCGCGACGGCAAGTGACGTCACCGCCGTCGTCATTGCCGGCGAACTGGTGGCTTCGAACGGTGTCCATGTGCGCCTCGGCGCCCCGGGGAGCCTCCTGACCGAGGCGTTGAAGGAGTTCTCCTAGGGCTTTCCTTGGGTGCCGCGCCCAGGTGTCACGCTGAGCAGGTTTTTGGAGGAGCCGCGGGCATCCGGGCCCGGAATTCCGGGGCGCCCCGATGCCGAAGCCACCAAAAGATTGCGTCGCGTGACAGTGGTCCTTGGTTCAACTCGCTCGCTCACTTTTGGGGTTGTTTTTCGGATCCCTCGCTCACATCTAGTGAGCGAGCGTCGGCCGAAATGGGCCTATAGGTGAGCGAGCGTCTGGGGTGAAGGTGTTCTCCTAGGGGCTTTCCTTGGGTGCAGCGCTCCGGGTGTCACGCTGAGCAGGTTTTTGGAGGAGCCCCAGGCATCCGGGCCCGGAATTCCGGGGCGCCCGGACTATGAAGCCACCAAAAGATTGCGTGGCGTGACAGTGGTCCTTGGTTCAAGACGCTCGCTCACTTTTGGGGTTGTTTTCCGGATCCCTCGCTCACATCTAGTGAGCGGGGGATTCCGAGAATGCCCATTTATGTGAGCGGGCGTCGGTCGAAATGGGCCTATATGTGAGCGAGCGTCTGGGGTGGGCGAGGGTTACTTCAACCCCGAGCGGACGAAGGCATCCACCACGTATCGCTGCAGGAAGATGTAGATCAGGAAGATCGGCAGGCACGCGAGCGAGGACGCTGCCATGATGGCTCCCCAGTTGTTGCCTTCGGCGCCAAGGAAGCCGCGGATGCCGACCTGGATGAGGGCATCGGACTTCTGCATGATCAGGGAAGGCCACAGATATTCGTTCCAGGCGCTGATGAACAACATGATGCCCAGGGCGGCCAGCGCCGGCCGCAGGTTCGGGACCACCACTTCCCACAGCGTCCTCCACGACGACCGTCCATCCATCTGGCTCGCATCCAGGAGGTCCTTGGGGAAGGCCTCGAGGTGCTGGCGCAGCATCATCACTGCGAAGGCCGAACACAATTGCGGGATGACGACGCCGGTGATGGTGTTGAGAAGGCCCATCTGGGACACCAGCAGGTAGTTGGGAATCATGGTGACCTGGAAAGGCACCAGCCACGACCCAACAAACAGCAGGTACAGGGCCTTCTTTCCGAGGAAGTCCCAGCGCGCGAAGCCGTAGGACGCCAAGATGGCCACGAGCAATTGGGACACTGCCAACGTCAGCGCCATGCCGAAGGTGTTCGCCAGCATGCCCGCAATGGGGATGGTCTTCAGGACGTACTGGAAATTCTCCAGGCTCAGCGGTCCCGGCAACGGATTGGTGGACAGGGCGTCCGACGACGGCCGGAAGGCCGTGACGAACATCCAGTAGATGGGGAAGATCGAGACGATCGCCAAAGCGATCAGCAAAACGTGGCTGGGCAGTGTCTTGAGAGACCCAAGCCGGAACGACCCAAGCCGAGACGAAGCAGGCCGCAGGCGTCCGCGCCGGGGGGCAGGCGCCGTCGTCGTCGGCCCTGAAACTTTCGCGGGCCCTGAAAGCGGAGTGTCCGAGGAACCAGGCTGGGCCGGCGGGGCGATGGTGATGAAGGCCATGGTGGTTCTTTCTAGTTGTCGTAGAAGCTGAGTCGCTCCGAGAGTTCCACGAAGACCAGGGCAATCAGCCCGAATCCGAGGAAGAAGAGCGTCCCCGCCGCGGAAGACAGGCCGGCGTCGAAGTTCCTGAAGCCGAACTGGTACAGCAGGTAGTAGATGTTGGTGGACGAGTTGCCCGGGCCGCCCTGCGTCACGAGGTCGATGATGGGATATGTCCACTGCGCGGACAGCAGGATGGTCATGAGCGAGAGGAACACCAGGCTCGGCGAGAGCAGCGGGATGATGATCCGCCACGTGATCTGCCTGCCGCTGGCGCCGTCAATCGACGCGGCGGCGGCGTAGTCCGGGCTGATGCCCGCGAGCCCGGCCGAAACCACCAGCACGCCGAAGCCGAGCATCTGCCAGCCGACGATCACGATGACCGCCATCATCGAACTGTCGGGATCGCGGAACACGTTGCCCATCGGCGCGCCCAATGCGGCGGCGATCGCGGGAATCGTTCCGCCTTCCGGAGCGAACAGCCACCGCCAAATCGCGCTGCTGGCGACGGGCGTGATGAGGAACGGAACGAAGATCAGGGCCTGGTAGGCCGTGCGTGCCTTGCCCTGGACCTTGCGCGAGAGCAGCGCGAACACGAGCGGCAAGGCAACGGAAATACCCAGGAACGCCAGGATGTACAAGCCGGTGTTGAGCAATGCTTGGTGCAGTTCGGGCAGGCTCAGGACCTTTGCGTATTTCTGTACGTCAACGTATTGCTTGGGCTTGGTGGGGATGAGGTTCCAGTCGTTGAAGGACAGGTTGACGGTCTGTCCCAGTGGCCAGTAGGTCCACACGAGAAGCAGGACGACGGCGGGCAGGATATAGAGGTAGGGGCTCAGGGCGCGGCGCTTGGGACGCCGATTGGCCGGGAGCCCCGCCGGGCCGGCAGGGGCGATGCCCGTTGCCGGCCCGGCGGTCTCGATGAACATTGTTGCGGCTTCCTTCCGGTGCCTAGCGAACGCTTTCGGCGAGTTCGCCGTCGGCCGTTTCGGCAGCGATGGAGGGCTCGACGTCGGACTCCTCACCGGGAGCGGTCATCGCGGCGGTCGCCTCTTCGAGGGTCATCCTCTCGAAGGCGGCCATCTGCTCAGCCGTGACGGAATACACCGTGGAGAACTCGCCGATCGGCACAACGGAGCTGAGCAGCTTGTCCTGGTAGAGGTGGATCAGGTTGAACGCCTGGGCGCCGTTCTGGCCGCGCATCGACTTCGGCGCGACGTTGAGGTCCTGCGTGTAGCACGTGGCCGAAGCAACCGTGACGGGAGCGCCGCCGAAGGTGCTGAAGGTGGAGTAGTGCAGGTGGCCGGCCAGGATGCCACGGACGTCGGTGCCTTCGATGACCGTCTCGAAGCGGCTCTGCTCACGGAGTTCGAACATGGCCATCATCTCCAGCGGGCTGGGAACCGGCGGGTGGTGCAGGGCGATGAGAGTGCCGTGCGGGGCCGGGGTGGCGAGGACATCGGACAGCCAAGCAAGCTGCTCGTCCGAGATCTCGCCGTGGTGCTTGCCGGGGACCGTGGAGTCCAGGGCGATGATGCGCAGGCCGTTGACGTCGTGGACCATGTCCACGGATTCCTCGCCGGCGTCGGAGTCGAGGAGGCCCGAACGGAAGGCCGTGCGGGCGTCGTGGTTGCCCATGACCCAGATGATCTTGGCACCGAGCTCCTCGGCCACAGGCTCCACGATGTTGCGGAGGCGGACGTAAGCGTCGGGGCGGCCGGTGTCGGCGAGGTCGCCGGTGAACACGAGTGCTTCGGGCTTGACCTGGGCCTTGACGAAGTCGCGGAACAGTTGGCGGAGGTTCTCGTCGCTGTCCACGCTGCCATGCAGGAGGTCGTTGTCGGCCACGAAATGGGTGTCGCTGATGTGCAGGATGAAGTGCTCGGGGGCCGGGTGCTGGAGTTCGGTGTTCATGATCTTGTCTCCTTGTAAGTGGGTGGTTCTTAGCGGATGGAGTTGGTGGTCAGGACGTCCCTGAGGCGTCCGAGGTCGGCGTCGCTGAAACCGTGTGCCCGGAGCAGGCCGGTGGCGCTGCCGTACATTTCGTCCACGAGGTCCAGCGTGGTTTCCAGGACGGTGGCGGGGCTCGCCGAGATGATTTCCCGGAGTTCCCCGCCGATGCCCGCAAGGCCAGGGTGGCTGGAGGCGGCGGCCATCATGGCCTCGCTCCATTCGCCGCGAAGATTTTCCTCGCTCGCTGTGTAGTCGAGGATCACCTGCTCGCGGTCCACGCCCGCGGCCAGGAGGGCCAGGGCAATCACGACGCCGGTGCGATCCTTGCCGGCGGTGCAGTGCACCAGGACAGGGTCCGTTCCGGAGTCGGCAATGAGGCGGACGGCATCGGCAAGGCGTTGGGCGTGGTTCTGGACCATGAGCCGGTAGATGTGCAAAAGGGTGGTGATCTCCGCGGTACCGGGGACGTTGCCCTCTTCGAAAATCGGGTTGTGCCTCGTCTCGACGGCGAGCCCGTCAAGGTTGCTGGGCGACTTCGCCAGCTCGGTGCGGTCTCGCAGGTCGATCACGAGGCGGATGCCGAGCTCGGAGAATTGCCGGCGTCCGGCGTCCGTCAGTCCGTGCAGCGCGTCCGAGCGATACAGCTTTCCTTCGCGGACGGTCCGCACGACGGCGGGATCACCGGGAGCGACGGCGGCATCGCCCGCCGCGGCGGCGGGATAGCCCGCCGTGCTCCTGAAGTTGTAGGTGCCCTCCACGGGATAGGGGCGGTTGCGGGTTCCGAAGACTGCGTCTTCGGCAGTGGTTGTCACAGGTGTTGTCCTTCCGGATGAGGCAGGGAGCTTAGGGGATCAGGTCCTGGGCGCGCTTCTGGGCGTCGGCCATGGTGGTTTTTGGGTCCTTGCCGTAGTAGACGACGTTCTCGACGGCCTTGCCGAGGATGTCGTCGATCTGCACGTAGCTGTTTCCGGGGTAGGAAACCCATGGCTGCAGGCGGTCAAGCTGGGCGAGGTTGGGAGCCAGGAGCGGGTTCTTCTGGGCCCAGTCGTAGAGCGAGCCGCCCGGAGCGGTGAGCGAGGTGCGCAGCGGCAGGTAGCCGATCTTGGTGGAGATCTGCTCGTAGGCGTGGTCACTGGTCATGAACTTGATCAATTCCCAGCCGGCGCGTTGCTTCGCGGGATCCTGTGAGAGGACGAACAGGGCCGATCCAGAGTTGGTGGGCACAGCGGGCTTGCTGCCGAAGGACGGCATGCCGGCGGCTTTGAGCTGCCAGCCACCCTTCGTGGCGGCGGACATGAACGATCCCTGCAGCGCCGAAGTGGTGAGGATGAAGGCGGTGTCGCCCTTCGCGAGGCCTTCGGATTGGGCGCTGCTGTCCGCGTTGCGCAGCACGCCGTCCTTCGTCAGCTGTGCGAGCTTCGTGACGGTGTCAACGGCTGCATCCGAGCCGAATCCGATGGTCTTGCGATCATCGGAGAGGACCTGGGCCCCGTTCGACTTGAAGATGCCCTGCATGCACCAGTTGCCGCCGATGCTCGCGCACGAGATGTCCAGGGACGGTTTCCCGGTCTTCGCGGATACGGCCTTTGCGGCTGCCTCCACCTTGTCCCAGGTGCTGAGGTCCGGGTTGGTGATTCCGGCGTCGGCCAGTTTGCTGGCGTTGTAGAAGAGGACAGGGGTGGAGAAGACGTAGGGAATTCCGTAGGTCTTGCCGTTCCAGTCGGCCAGGTGCTTGGCGTTGGGGTGGAAGGGGTGTGCGCCGCCGAGCGCGTCGTCGACGGCTTTCTGGCCGACGAGGTCGCTGATGGGCTGGGCGCCGAGCTGGGTGGCGGCGAAGTCCAGGGAATCGAAGGTCAGCTGCGCGACGTCGGGCGCGTGGCCGGCAAGGAGCTGCGTCTGGACGCTGCTGACAGTGTTGGACCCGACGGCGCCGCCGCCTTGCGGTGCCTGTGCGGTGACGTGGATGTTCGGGTGGGCCTTTTCGAAGTCGGCGACGAGGCCTTTGACGGTATCGGTCCAGACGCCGGCCTGGGCCAGGTTGTAGCTTTCGAAGGTGATGTTGACTTGCTGGTCTGCTGTGAGCTCAGGGATGACCTGGTTGCTCACGGTGCTGGCCTGCGAGGTGCCGGAACAGCCAGCGAGGGCCAATGCGGCCGTGCCGGCGGCGATGGTCAGTGCAATTGAACGGAGAGCGCGCACAATATTTCCTTGATTGCTGGGTTGGGTGGGTACTGCTGGTTCCGGGTTGGGGCCGGAGTGTGGGGGGGAGTTAGACCGATGCGGTGGGCTGGGCCGCGCTGGCAGCGGAGGAATGCTTCGCGTCTGCCTGCCATTCGAGGCGCCGGCCGCTTGTCCGGTCAAAGAGGTGGAGGTTCTTGGCGTCGGCACTGAGTACGACGGCGTTGCCCGGTTCCCAGTGCTGGCCCCGCGGAGCGCGGACTGCCACGCGGTTACCGCCGACCCGGCAGTAGATGACTTGTTCGCTGCCGAGGTTTTCGGCCAGGTCAACGATGCCCCGAAGGGCTGCGCCGGAACTCGGCGCGGCTGCGGAAGAACCGGGTGCGTGGATGCTCAAGTGTTCAGGGCGGATGCCCAGCACCACGTCCCGCTGCGGTGTTTCCCCGTCCCACAGCACGGCTTCGACAGAAGGCGCCATGACGGTGATGGAGCCGTTGCTGGTGGAAAGTTCGGCATCGATCAGGTTGGTGGCCGGGGAACCCAGGAAGCCTGCGGCGAACACGGATGCCGGCTTGTCGTAGAGCTCTTCCGGGGTGCCGAGTTGCTCGAGTTGGCCCCCGTTGAGCAGTGCGATCTTGGTTGCCATGGTCATGGCTTCCACCTGGTCGTGCGTGACGTAGATGAACGTGGCACCGAGGCGCTTGTGCAATCCGGCAAGCTCCTGCCGGGTTGCGGTGCGGAGCTTGGCATCCAGGTTGGACAGGGGTTCGTCCATGAGGAAGGCCTTGGGCTCGCGCACCAAAGCGCGGGCCACAGCAACGCGTTGGCGCTGGCCGCCGGACAGTTCCTTGGGCTTGCGGTCCAGCAGGTGGCCGATCTCCACCATGTCGGCCACGGCTTCCACGCGTTTCTTGACTTCCTGCTTGTCGGTCCGCCGCACGTGGAGCGGGAAGGCAAGGTTTTTCGCGACGCTGAGGTGCGGGTACAGGGCGTAGCTCTGGAACACCATCGCCAAATCGCGTTTCTTGGATGGAGCGGCGGTGATGTCCGTTCCGTCCAGTTCGAGCGAGCCCGACGTCGGTTCCAACAGGCCCGCGATCATGCGGAGCAGGGTGGTCTTGCCGCAGCCGCTGGGGCCGAGCAGGACCAGGAAATCACCATCTTCGACGGTGAGGGATACGTTCTTTACCGCTGCCACGTTCTTGAATGAACGCGACAACTGGTTGAGCACAAGTCGGCCCACGAGCACCTCCGGGGGAAACGATGTTTCCTAAATCGAATTATTTAGGAAACGTCTTACCCTTGAAGGGTGGGGCTCGATTATTAACGGTCGGTGCGCGGTCGGTGAACTCCCCGTGCGCGGACAGGAAACAGTTGAAACTGTCCGCGTTTCGCTCCCAAAAGCTACTCCGGGTTTTCCACCATGTGGAGGACTTCTTCGAACACGGCGGAACGGGCGCGCTCAACCTCGGGAGAACCCGCGGTTACCGCGGCGTGCAAGGCGGACAGCACCAGCATCTGGACGATATTCCCAATAGGTAGCTGGTCGTTCCACGCATGGAATTCCGCCCCGGCCACGAGTGTGTGGGTCGAGAGATCGGCAAGCTCGGACTTCGCGTAGCTGGTCACCCCGATCACGGTTGCCTTGCGTTCAGCCGCGATCCGCGCCGAGCCAATGGTGAAGGAGTTCATGCCGCTGTCGCTCACGGCGATGCAGACGTCGCCCGTCGAGAGGAGCTTGGCCGAGATGTGCTGCGAAACAATGTCTGAGGGCGCCTCGCATTGCACGCCGGCGGACAGGAACCGCAGGGCGAGGGATTGTGCCGGTGCGAGCGACGCGCCGTTGGCCACCACCAGCAGCCGTCCACCCTGGCGGATCGCCTTCACCGCGGCGTCGAATGCCTCGAAGTCCAAAGAACCCAAAGCTCCGCGGATGTCCTGGGACGCCCGGGAAAAGATCCCCGAGACCAAGTGCTCCGAGGACCCCGGTTCACCGGTTGCCCCCGACTCTTCCTGCTGGATGCTGTCCCGTGCCGCCGCGCCCAGATCGCGCAGCAGGACTTGGCGCAAGTGCTGGAATCCGTCGAAGCCCATGCTCTTGCACGCCCGCACGATCGTTGCCGGCGATGTCCCTGTCTGGGTGACCAGGTCCGCCACCGACATCCTGGCCACGGTTTCGGGGGAATCAAGGCATAACTGCGCCACGCGCTGTTCGCTGCGGGCCAGCGACGGGAAAATCGACTTGATGTGCGCGCGGGAACCGCCCAGGGGCGGTTCGGATTTGTACGGGGTCATTCGCCTTTCATACCAGATTCACTTGAATAGGGAACCAGCGGCGCCGAAACCGACGACGGCGGGTGCCTGCCGCCGTCGGGCACCGAGACGTATCAGTCGAGCGGCAGGGTGACGGTGACGCAGGTTCCGTTGCCTGGGCTGGAGGCGACGGAGACCTCGCCGCCCACTTCGCTGACGGCGATCGACATGAGGCGGAGCCCGAATCCGTGGTGTGGACCGGCGGGTGTTGCCTGGCTGTCGAAGCCGGCGCCGTTGTCTGTGATTGTCAGCCGGATCCCGTGGTAGACCGCGGCGAGCCGGACGGTGACGTCGTGGGCATGCGCATACTTGAACGCATTGCTGAGCACTTCTTTGGCTGCCTGGTAGAGCAAGGACGCGGAGCCGGACGAGATTTCGACGCCGTGGTGCGGCGTCTCCCAGTGGACCTCGGTGCCTTGGCGGCGGAGCGGAGCGGCCAAGCGGTCGATGCAGCCCGCGAGCCCCAAAGCGTGGAAGTCAACGGGTTGCTGATCGGTGATCACGCCATTGATAGCGGTGACTTCGTCCAGGGCTGTTGTTGTCTTCATGGCCGGTCCTGCTCCCCTTGCAGCTTTGGTGCTTTCGCCGGCGAATGGGTTCCGCCTGGGCTTGCATTAAGACTGGACCAGAGGCGTTAAGGTTCCCGCGATATTCAGTTAGTTTCGTCCTAATTTCTTGTCAGGAATTTTCAATGGTGCCCGGGACTTCGTGCCGACGGGGTGCCGAACCCATTTGGCACCCCGAAAGGACCGGCGCACCCCGTGTTACAGGTGCGCCGGTCCTTTGGTGGTGCGCCAATTGGTGAGGTCCTTCTACGACGTGAGCCGCTACTTCGCGAGGAAGCCGAGCAAGGCCTGGTTGACCTCGGCGCCGTGCGTCCACAGCAAGCCGTGCGGGGCGCCGTCGATCTCCACATACTGGGCGCCGGGGAGCGCTTCGGCGAACCTGCGGCCGGTGACGTCGATGGGGAGGATGTTGTCCGCGGTGCCGTGCACGATCAAGGCGGGCACGTCGATCTTGGGGATGTCGGCCCTGAAATCGGTGAGCCACGTGGGCTGCGCAGCCACCGAGGCGAAGGCACCTGAATGGGCGGCCAGGTTCCAGCTGGAGGCGACTGCTTCGTGGCTTAAGCGGTGCGTTCCGAGGAAGGTGGAAGCGTTGTAGAAGTTGTTGAAGAATTCGGTGAAGAAGGCGTAGCGATCGGAAATGACGGCTTCGGAAAGTCCGTCGAACACGGACTGCGGAACGCCTCCGGGGTTGTCCGCGGTCTGCAGGAGGAACGGTTCCAAGGACGCCAGGAACACGGCCTTGGCCACCCTGGCCGAGCCGTACGTGCCAAGGTAGCGGGCAACTTCTCCGGTCCCCATCGAGAAGCCCACGAGGACGGCGTCGTTGACATCGAGGGTGTTCAACAGGGTGTGGAGGTCCGCGGCGAAGGTGTCATAGTCGTAGCCCACGGTCGGCTTGCTGGACTTGCCGAAGCCACGGCGGTCGTAGGTGATGACGCGGTAGCCGGCGTTGAGCAGCGCGGCGGTCTGCTTCTCCCAGGACGAACCATCCAGGGGATAGCCGTGGATAAGGACCACTGCCTGGCCGGTCCCGTGGTCCTCGTAGTAGATCTCGATCCCGGTGCTGTTTTCATTTCCGACGGTGATGTAAGCCATGACTACGGTCCTTTCGTAGCGGATCTTGCCGAGCGGTTCCAGCCTACTGTCCGGGTACGACGGCGGCACGCCCCTTTCCTGGGGATACTGGGACGCTCGCTCACGTTTGGCCCCAAATCGGCGGACGCTCGCTCACGTTTGGCCCCAAATCGGCGGACGCTCGCTCACGTTTGTGGGGGTTGCGCCGGACGCTCGCTCACTAACAGCCTCGGGAATGAATCCAAATACTTGAACGTTCAATTAATTATGGATTTTGGAATCTTCACTTTCGGTGAACTATCTCGTGACATCAGGACCGGAGTCTCCCTGTCACCGCAGCAGCGGGTCAACGACATCATTGAGCTGGCGAAGCTTGCCGAGCAGGCAGGGCTTTCGTCCCTGAGCCTGGGGGAGCACCATCGGCACGATTTCGCCCTCTCGGCCCCGGAAATGGTGCTCGCGGCCATCGCTCGGGAAACCACTAACCTTCGGCTGGGCACCGCCGTCACGGTTTTATCCACCCAGGACCCTGTCCGGTTGTTTGAGCAGTTCTCCACGTTGGATCTTATTTCGGGTGGGCGGGCAGAGATCATCGCCGGCCGTGGCGCCTTTGTGGAGTCTTACTCCTTGTTTGGCCACAGATTGGAGGACTATGACGAGCTGTTCGAGGAGAAGCTGAACATGCTGCTCGCGTTGCGTGACAACGACAACCTCCGCTGGGACGGGAATCTGACCCAAACCGTCTCCGGGATGGACATAGCGCCCCGCCCGATTCAGGAAAAGTTGCCCATCTGGGTGGGCGTGGGCGGTACTCCACAGAGTTTCGTCAGGGCGGGGCGGTTGGGCCTGCCGTTGTTTATCGCTTTGTTGTCCGGTCCGGCCCGGTTCCGCCGGCTCGTGGAACTGTACCGGGAGTCCGCTGAAAACGCGGGACACGACGCTGCCGCCCTGCCAGTCGGTGCTGGTGGTCATTTCTACGTGGCGCCGACGTCGCAGCAAGCCCGGGATACCTTCTACCCCTACTATCGCGCCTACTTTGAGCAGAACATGCCCCGGCCAGTTGACCATTTCCCGCGAAACACCTTCGATGAATGGACCGAACCTGGCGGCGGCTTGCTTGTGGGAAGCCCTCAACAGGTCGTCGAAAAGATACTGGAAATCCATAGCGTCCTCGGTAACACGCGGTATCTGGCTCAGGTCGGTCTCGGCGGTTTGCCGTTCGCTGAGACAGCGCGGTCCATCGAGCTTCTGGCTACCGAAATCATTCCTGCGGTGAATCGCGAGATCGGTGTCGCTCTTACGCGGTAAAGCCCACGATCTGAGCGAGGGTTGGGGAATAGTGCCCGATAGGTGAGCGAGCGTTGGGGGAAATGGCCCTTGTTTCTGAGCGAGGGTTGCACCTGATGACCCGCCACGCTTCGCCCTGAGGGAAAGCTCTAGTTGCCCCCAGCAACCAGTCGTAGACTGGCCTTCGAATCACTACGTGAGTTGGAGAACGATGCTCTGGAAACTTCTCGTTCAGTACCTGCGGCCACATCGGCGGCTGCTGATCGCCGTCGTCATTTTCCAGTTGGCGCAGTCGATAGCGTCGCTGTATTTGCCCACACTGAATGCCGACATCATTGACGAAGGCGTGGCCAAGGGGGATACCGGGTACATCCTGGGCACCGGCAGCCTCATGTTGCTCATCACCCTCCTGCAGATCGCGTGCTCGATCACGGCCGTGTACTTCGGCGCGAAAGCCGCCATGGGCCTGGGGCGGGATTTGCGTGGTGCTATTTTCACCAGGGTGGGGGAGTTCTCCGAGCAGGAGGTCACCCGCTTCGGCGCCCCGTCGTTGATCACGCGCTCCACCAACGACGTGCAGCAGGTCCAGCAGCTCGTCCTGATGTCCTGCACGCTCATGGTTGCGGCGCCCATGCTCAGCATCGGCGGCGTCATCATGGCCGTCCGTCAGGACGCCCAGTTGTCCTGGCTGATTGCCGTGAGCGTCCCCGTGCTTCTCGTTGCGGTGGGCCTCATTGTGAGCCGGATGGTGCCGCTGTTCCGCAAGATGCAGGTCCGCATCGACACCGTGAACAGGGTGCTCCGCGAACAACTGGCAGGCATCCGCGTGGTGCGCGCTTTCGTGCGCGAGGACATGGAAACGGAACGCTTCGCCTCGGCCAACCAGGACGTCACGGAGATGGCGCTGCGCGCCGGGCGGCTCATGGCCCTCATGTTCCCGGTGGTGATGCTGGTGCTCAACGTCTCGAGCGTGGCCGTGATCTGGTTCGGATCGTTCCGGATCGACGACGGATCCATGCAGGTAGGCACGTTGATCGCGTTCCTGAGCTACCTCATGCAGATCCTCATGTCTGTCATGATGGCGACGTTCATGGCCGTCATGATCCCGCGTGCGGCTGTTTCAGCGGACCGCATCGGGCAGGTGCTCGAGACCCAATCGAGTGTGCGGCCTCCCGAGAACCCTGTCACGGAGACCGCCGGCCGCGGCGAGCTTGAATTGCTCGACGTCGGATTCGCCTACCCGGGTGCCGAGCAGCCCGTCCTCAGTGGCATCAGCTTCCGGGCACGCGCAGGCCAGACGACGGCGATCATCGGCAGCACGGGCGCCGGCAAGACCACGTTGGTGAACTTGCTGCCACGGCTCTTCGACGCGAGCAGCGGCTCGGTGCGGATCGACGACGTCGACGTCCGTGAACTGCACCCGGACCTCTTGTGGGGGCATATCGGACTCGTCCCGCAAAAGCCCTACCTGTTCTCCGGCACCGTGCGAAGCAACCTTCTCTACGGCAAGCCGGACGCCACGGAGGAAGAACTCTGGCGGGCGCTCTCCATTGCGCAGGCCCAGGACTTCGTCGAGGAAATGGAGGGTGGGCTTGACGCTCCGATCTCGCAAGGCGGCACCAACGTTTCCGGCGGCCAGCGGCAGCGCCTCGCGATCGCCCGGGCACTCGTGAAGCAACCCGAGCTCTACATTTTCGACGACTCCTTCTCGTCCCTGGACACCGCCACCGACGCCCGGCTCCGCCAGGCACTCAAGCGGCACACGTCCGGCGCCACCATGGTCATCATTGCGCAGCGCGTCTCCAGCATCGCCGATGCCGAGCAGATCCTGGTGCTCGACGACGGGCGGCTCGTAGGGCGCGGAACCCACGACGAGTTGTTGGAGACTTCAGAAACGTACCGCGAGATAGTTTCCTCGCAGCTCGCAGCGGAGGAGGCAGCATGAGCAGCGCACCCAGCACCGGCACAGCAGGCACCGCGAACCGCCCGCAGCGTCCCCCGATGGGGCCAGGCCGCGGTGGACCCTTCGCCGGAATGAGCATCCCGGCCGAAAAGGCCATGAACTTCCTGCCCTCGGCCAAGCGGCTCCTGGGAACCCTGCGGCCCGAGCGCATGTGGCTGACCCTGGTTCTCTTCCTCGCCGTGGCAAGCGTGACCCTGTCCGTGATCGGCCCCCGGCTTCTGGGCCAGGGCACCAACCTGATCTTCGCCGGCGTCGTATCCAAGCAACTTCCCGCCGGGGTGAGCAAGCAACAGGTCATCGACGGGCTGCGCGCTTCAGGCCAGGGCTCCAAAGCGGACATGTTGCAGGGCATGGACCTGACCCCCGGTGTCGGAATCGACTTCGGGGCGCTGTCCTCGATCCTGCTGTGGGTGCTGGTCCTGTATGTCCTGGCCTCAGCGTTCGGCTGGATCCAGGCGTACGTGCTCAACGGCGTCGTGCAGCGGACGGTGTACCGGCTCCGTGAGCAGATCGAAGCGAAAATCAACCGGCTTCCGCTGCGCTATTTCGACTCGGTGCAGCGCGGTGAGCTGCTCAGCCGCGTGACCAACGACGTCGACAACATTTCGCAAAGCCTCCAGCAGTCCATCAGCCAGGCGGTCACGTCCCTGCTCACGGTGGCCGGCGTCATCTTCATGATGTTCCTGCTCTCGCCGATTCTGGCGTTCATCACCCTGGTCACGGTGCCGTTGACGTTGGTGACCACCGTGCTGATTGCCAAGCGATCGCAGAAGCTGTTCGTGGCCCAGTGGAAGAACACGGGCGAGCTGAACGGGCAGATCGAAGAAACCTACACCGGCCACGCGCTCGTGAAGGTGTTCGGCCGCCAGCGCGAAGTGGAGGAACGCTTCCGCGAGAAGAACGCAGAGTTGTTCTCGGCCAGCTTCGGCGCCCAGTTCATCAGCGGCTTGATCATGCCGGCACTGACATTCATCGGCAATCTGGTCTACGTCGGGATCGCTGTGGTGGGTGGCCTTCAGGTAGCTTCGGGCGCCATGCAGTTGGGCGATGTCCAGGCCTTCATCCAGTATTCCCGGCAGTTCACGCAGCCGCTGGCCCAGCTCGGCTCGATGGCCAACCTGCTTCAGTCCGGCGTGGCATCCGCGGAACGCGTCTTCTCGCTGCTCGATACCGAAGAGCAAAGCGCGGATCCCGAACCCTCGGCCGTCCCCGAAAAGACCCGGGGGCGCTTGGTGTTCGAGAACATTTCCTTCTCCTACTCCGAAGACAAGCCGCTGATCCAGAATCTGAGCCTGGTGGCCGAGCCTGGGCAGTCTGTGGCGATCGTCGGGCCCACCGGGGCAGGCAAGACCACCCTCGTGAACCTGATGATGCGCTTCTACGAGCTCGACGCCGGGCGGATAACGCTCGACGGCGTCGACGTCGCCTCGATGTCCCGCTACGAGCTGCGCTCGCGGATGGGCATGGTGTTGCAGGACACGTGGCTCTTCGGCGGCACCATCCGGGACAACATCGCCTACGGACGGCCCGACGCCACCGAAGCCGAGATCCTGGAGGCCGCTCAGGCGACGTACGTGGATCGCTTCGTGCACTCGCTCCCGGAGGGCTACGACACAGTACTCGACGACGAAGGCAGCAACGTGTCCGCCGGTGAGAAGCAGCTACTCACCATCGCCCGGGCGTTCCTTGCCCGACCGTCAGTCCTGATCCTCGACGAGGCCACGAGCTCCGTGGACACCCGGACCGAGGTCCTGGTCCAGAAGGCCATGAATGCCCTGCGTTCTGACCGGACGAGCTTTGTGATCGCGCACCGCCTGTCCACGATCCGCGATGCCAACCTCATCCTGGTGATGGAGGCCGGGCAGATCGTGGAGCAGGGTACGCACGCAGAGCTGCTGGCCGCCGGGGGCGCCTACTCGAGGCTGTACGAAGCACAGTTCGCGGCGCCGGTGGCGGAGGTCTGAAGGTTCTATCCACATACGCCGTGCCAGGGGTGACGCAGGCCTGCCCCGGCCCGGCACGATGGCTGGATGGATGTTGAAAAGGCGCTTGGCCTCTGCGGCGGTGTGGCGCGACGGCCCGTGCTTGCCCGTCTTGGCATCACAGACGGCCAGCTGAGGAAGGCGGTTCGCAACGGTGTGGAACAACCGGCGCGCGGCGTCTACGCGTTGGCTTCGGCATCCGTCGCCGATGTGGCCCTGGTCCGGAACCATCAATTACGGACCTGCGCCAGCGCGGCCCCGTTCTACGGCTTGTGGGTCATTCACCAGTCCGGTCCGCTCCACGTGCACCACAGGCGAAACCACGGGGCCAGTGACGTCGTCGTCCATCACGGTGGCTTGCTGCTCCCCGCGCATCCGCACCGGCCGGTGGCGTCCCTGGCCGATGTCCTGATCCACGCATTGCGCTGCCTGCCCTGGCCGGAATCCTTGGTCATGGTGGAGTGTGCAGTGGCCCGGGGTGACATGACAGTGGGATTTTTGCTGGAGCGGCTGCCGGGAAAACGCAACGGCAAGGCGCGCGAAGTTCTACGTTGGGTGGATCGCGGTGCTGAGTCGATGCTGGAGACGCTGGCCCGGACCTACTTCCGGAAGGCAGGAATCCACGTCGAGGCGCAGTTCTATCTCGACGGCGTGGGCTATATGGACCTGTTGCTGGACGGTTGGCTGGTGGTGGAACTCGATGGCCGCCACCATGCGGAGTGGCGGCAGGTGAAGAAAGACCATCGCCGTAACAACTCATCCGTGGTTCAGGGCTATACCGTGCTCCGGTACTACTACTCGGACGTGGTCTATGAGGCGGAAACCATGGTTGCGGAGGTCCTGGCGGTGCTTGGGCGCGGGAAAATTGCCCGTCCGGCAGCGTAGCCGTGTCACGCCAAGCAACTTTTTGGGGCAATCGGTCAAGGAGAAGCCCGGAAATCCGGGAGTTTGGATGCGTGCGGCGGCCAAAAACCTGCCCGGCGTGACACTCACTGCCCGGAAGAGGGCGCGGACTAGGCTTGGATCCCATGGACATCAACCCGCCACAGCTCCTCAGCCTGCCTGGTGGGCAAATTGAACTCCGCGATGCCCGCACTGGCAGCACCAGTTCGGTGGACCTTGTGGCCTTCGAGATTGGAAGGACAGCGGTTACCCGGGCCGAGTTTGCCGCAATTGCCGGGCGTGGGCTGGTGGAACATCCACACGCGCCAGTGCATGGGATTACCTGGCTTGAGGCCATCGATTGGTGCAACGCGGCGTCTGAAGCGGTAGGCCTCAGCCCGGCATATGCGCGGTCGGGCCGCAGCGTCGAATGGGACGTTGCGGCCAATGGCTATCGGTTGCCCACCGAAGCGGAATGGGAATATGCATGCCGCGCCGGATCAGGTGGTCCGCACTATGGTCCGCTCCGTGAGATTGCATGGACCGCGAAGGATGGAGCAGGGGCACCCGCCGAGGTCGGACTCAAAAAACCCAACGCGTTCGGCGCCTTCGACACGCTCGGCAATGTCTGGGAGTGGTGCTGGGACTATGCGGATCCCGCGAGATACGGCGACTACAGGACATTCCGTGGCGGTGGCTGGGCTGACGAAGCCTGGAATGTGCGAGCGTCGGTACGGCGGGGCAGCGCTCCCGATGCTGTCCTGGAGGATGTGGGTTTCCGGGTGGCGCGCGGCGCCTGTGGTGCACCAATGGCAAAGTCCGGGCAGGGATGGTCGGACGAAGCCGACAGAAGCCGGGCAAGAGTACGCGGGCCGATTCCGTTCGGCTGGACTCCGCTGAAGGCGTGACACTCGCCCTCCAGGCAGGCCCCGGATACGCGAACGACGGCGGGAGGTGGCTCCCGCCGTCGTCGTCGCTTTGCGTCTGAAAAGGCGCTGTTACAGGGAGTGCGCGTCGAAGGCGGTGGCCTTGGCCGCGCTGCCGTTCAGGCTGACAGTGAAGGTGTTGGGTCCGCTGCAGGTGACTGCGATGCTGGCCTTGGAGGTGTTGTGGCGCACTGAGAAGTCGTGCACCAGGGCGTCCAGCGTGTGGTGGGTTGTTGAGCGGTCCCAAATTTTCAGGGTTACGGAATCGGCAGTTTCAAACGTCATTGTTCAGTGCTTCCATTCATGAATCCGGATATCCGGCTATCGCGCCAGTGCGATAGCCGCCGTACAGCCTTTCCATAGTGCACAGCGAGGCGCGGACGGCTCAAGCCAGAACGGCGTTTGTTGCTCGTGAGACTCATCACAGTGTCGCCTAGGAGGGATGCCTAGTGGGAGGCAAGGTGCAGGGCGCCGAAGACCGGATCCTGGGTGAGGACCTGCAGGGTGTGGAGGCCCCGGGAAGCAAGGGCTATCCGCATGGCCGTCTGCAATGGGGGCTGGTTCATCCCGAGCCCACCGCCAAGGACAATGGGTCCGTCGATGTCCAATTGCTCGGCGCATTTTGCCGCCAACGCGGCGAGATCGGCGCCTGCTTGGAGGATCATGTCCAAGGACGCTGTGTGCCCCGAGGCCGCGCACTCAAAGACAATCGGTGATTTCGACGCCCAAAACTCGCGTCCCGCGTCGCCATGGAAAAGGGCAATCAAACCCTCCGGGCCGGCGAGACCACACGACTTCACCAGCGCTTTCGTCAGTTCGTCGGGACGCAGCCCGCTGTTCATTCGCTCGAGGCTGTACCTCACCGCTTCACGACCGAACCAGTACCCGCTGCCTTCGTCGCCGAGCAAGTAGCCCCAGCCGCCCGCGCGCGCCTCGTCCTCGCCGTTAGTACCCCAGGCCGCGGATCCAGTGCCGGCGATCACGGCGATTCCGGTGCTGCATCCCGCGGCAGCCAGCAGAAGGCGCGTGTCGTGGACAACGGAGACGACGGCGTCGGGAGCCAATGGCTGGATCAGTTCCGCCAGTGCGTTCGCATCTTCGGCGGTATCGATCCCTCCGGCACCGACCACCACCCTCGCCACGGATTCGGCGCGGAGGGTGGCGAAGACGCCCTCCAGGCTGCCGCGGGCCTGGGCGCGGCTTACGTTCTGGACGTTGGCGCTGCCACCGGAAGTATCGGCAACGGCGGTGCCGTTCAGCCATTTGATGCCGCGCGTCTTCGAACCTCCGATATCCAAACCTACGACGGCGCCGATCGTGCTGGGGTGTGTCACTGGAATGATCCTTCTTCCTTTTCGGCGCGGATTCCGACGCCCTGCAGCACCGGGTGCCGCGACCATGCATCGAGTCCCGGCCCGTCGGCACCATCAACCGTGGAGGCGACCCTGAAGGTATGGCTTTCGCCGGGCAGCAGTGAAATGCATTGTTCGGAGACAGTCGCCTTGGGGTCGAGCCGGTCCGCCTGCAGAACCAGATCGCGCACAATGGTTTCGGCGGTGACAGTCACTTCAACGCCATCGGGGACTTTCGATGCCCGGGCGGTGACCCTCGCCGGCTCCTTGATGCGATCTTTGTCCTCGGCGTAGAAGTGGAGGATCCGGTCCCCGTACCCGAGTCCTTCACCTCGCGCCACGAGGACATCGGTCAGGGCACGCTCAGCCTCGCCGAGATCCTCGGGGAGCCCGATTTCTGTCTTGCTCCGGGGGTCGACCTCGAACACGAATTGATGGGACGCCTCCAGCCGGACGTCCCCCGGGACTGCCTTCGTTGGGGAATCCGTACCGACGCGGTCCACGGTGAGGGTTCCACTCCAGGGCTCCGCGGAGTCGTTGACCAGAACGACGGCGAGCCCGTCGCCGCGGGGCTGTATGGTCGCCAGCCGCGGCCGGTAGGCCTCACGGATTGCGTACCACAGCGGTTTCAGTTGACCATATCCATCGATGGCGGCCCAGGAGGTGACGGGCCAGCAGTCGTTGAGCTGCCAGACAATGGATCCTGCACAAACCGGTGATCCTGCACGGAAGTGTTCGATGCCGAAACGGATGGCGCGGGCTTGGTTCACTTGCGTGAGGAAGTGCCATTCCTGGAAATTCGCGGGCTCGGGAAGATGCGCGGAGAGCCCTCTCTGCAGCTTCCCGGTACCGTCTTCGGCCTTTTGGTGCTGGAGGAAGGCTGGAGATTCGAGGTCCAGGTCCGCCGGCTCCAGGACGCGGGTGAGGGTGGACCAGTTGGGGGGACCCTGGAATCCGAATTCGGAAACGAACCGTGCATTCCACTCCGCGTAGTGCGAATAGTCCTTCTGGTTCCAGACATCCCAGATATGCACGTTCCCGTGCCGGGGATCGTTGGGATGCAGTTCGGGATCTCCCGAGTAAGGGCTGCCGTTCCAGTACGGGCGGGTGGGATCCAACTCCGTTACCAAAGCAGGCAAGAGCTCGGAATAGTAGCCCCATCCCCAGTTCCGACCGTCGAGCTGTGGCTTCCAATCCCAGTCCCAGAAGCCCCAAACGCATTCATTGTTTCCGTTCCACAGCACCAGGCTCGGGTGGCTCATGAGGCGTGTGACATTGTCCCGGACCTCGCCAGCGATTTCCTCGGAGAGCGGCCCATCCTCCGGGTAGCCGGCGCAGGCAAAGAGGAAATCCTGCCAGACCAGAATCCCCATGCGGTCGCACAGCTCATAGAAAGTGTCCGACTCATACACCCCGCCGCCCCATACCCGGAGCAGGTTCATGTTTGCCGCAGTCGCTTGCGAGAGGCGCTGCCGGAGCCGGTCTTCGGTGATGCGGGACGGAAAGCAATCGTCCGGGATCCAGTTGGCGCCCTTGACGAAAATGTCGGTTCCATTGACGGCGAAGACGAAGCCGGTTCCGGTTTCGTCTTTTTCGGTTTTGAGCTCAAATTGCCGAAACCCGATGTTTTTGGACCAGACGTCAAGGTGATGCCCGTCGGCCAGCAGCGTCACCGTCAGTTGAGTGAGCGGTTGGGCACCCATATCGTGGGGCCACCACAGTTCAACATCCTCGAGATCGACCACTACCCGGGCCTTGTGGGAGTCCGCCGGAATGGAGATCGACTCGGTCTTGCCTTGGATGTCGACTTTGAGTCCGAGCTCGCCTGAAACGCTTGGCGCTCGCAGAACCTCGACTTCCACTTCCACACGGGCATGTCCGTTGGTGGGGAGTCCTCCGGCGCTGGTGCCGGGGAGGAGTCCGGGTAGGACGGTAGTGGTGACCGATGGACGAACCGACTGCAGCCGTGCCGTCCCGTACCGCCTGACGCCCACAGGTTTCCATGGTCCGGCCGTCAGGAGGTTCGGGCCCCAGTCCCAGCCGAAATTGCAGGCCGACTTGCGGACATACTGGAATGGCTCCGGATTGCCATTGGGTTGTTCCCCTACGGAAGCCCGGATGTGTTCGGCGTACTCGCGCACATTCTTGAAAACGATGGCCAGATCATTGGCACCCGGCCTGACGACGTCGGAAACGTCCACGACGTAGCTGCGGTGCTGGTTGTACGTGTGCGCAAGGTCCTGCCCGTTGACCCGGACGACGGCGACGGTGTCGAGGCCTTCGAAGACGAGCTCTGTCCGCCGCTCTTCATCGCCGTCGTGGTTGAAGGATGTGGAGTATTCCCACTCGCTTCGGCCTACCCAATGCTGGGACTCCTCGTTTTGCCCCACGTAGGGGTCCGGGATGTGCCCATGGTCCATGAGGACCGTGTGAACAACCGACGGAACGGAGGCCTCCAGCCTCCAGCCCTCGGCCCCGGACGGGGCGTCCGGGGCCGGAGCGGTCACTCTTAGAGTCCATCCCTTGGCGAGGTTTCTCGTCTCAATCATGCTTAGTCTTGGTCTGCGCGGTAGAAGTACATCTCCCGCGATCCCGAAGGAGCATCCCAGCCTTGGGCGAACATCCAGGTTCCGCCGAACTTCAGCAGGCCGCCCCAAGCCAGCGAGCCTCCTCTGTGCATCGCCTTTTGGGTGAACGGTTCGTCCACGTCATAGAGCGCCTGTGCGGCGGAGAACTGGCCGTCCACGTCGCCGTAGAAGAAGTCCAGCACCAGCTTGCCGCCGTCGCTCCCGGTGTTGTCGCCGTCGTCGACGATGGCGCAGGCCACTTCGTGCAGGGAGCCGCCCAGCGGGCCAAGGTCCAGGTACTCCTGCGGCTCGAACGTCCAGTTCACCATGTCGGTGGACCGACCCACGTGGGTGGTTCCGCCGCAACCCTCGGACAGGTACATCAGGTAGTGGCCGCCGATCTTGACGGCGTCGCCCTGGGCGTTCCGGGGGATGACGGCCCCCTTGGCCCAGAACCGCGAAACCTCGTAGGGGACAGCCAGGCCGAGCTTTTCCCAATGGATCAAGTCGTCGGACACAGCGACATTGATGTCGCAGCCGACGTCGCCCAGGGGATAGACATCGGGGTCCTGGCCAACCTGTTCCTCGCTGCGGTCGATCGTCCAGATCCCGTTGTAGAACATGTAGTAGCGGCCATCGGCCTGGTACACCTTGGGATCTTCGCAGCCAAGGATCTCATTGTCCTGGGTGGGGTAGATCACCGGGTTGGAGGGGTTGTCCTGCCAGCCGGTTTCGGGATCGTAGACGGCAACGCCGATACGGCTCGAGACCGATTCCTTGCGTGGGGATGCTCGGTAGAAGAGGTAGAGCTTGCCATCACGCTCCATGACCGAGGGGTTGAAGATCGAATCCGCGGTCCAGCCGATGCCTGTCGGATCCGCCCAGTCCTGGACTTGCCTGAACGTCAGGGAATCGTCCTTGCGGAACGGACCAACAGCCCATTCCGGGTGCTCGGGATACGCGGCGGAAAACTGGTCGGTGGAAATGGTGTCGGTCAGCGGATTGCTGAACGTGAGGGCTCCCTCGTAACTGTGGAGCAGGGCTTCCGTGGTGATTTTCTGCATGGGTTCTTCCTGTGGTGATGAGTGTCAGTTGTGGACCAGGGTCACCCAGGTGAACCCACCCGGGGCCACGGTGACGCGGCCGGAATGGTCTGCCCCGTTCTGGTCGGCACCCGGTGCGACGGGCTGTCCGGAAGCATCGAAGGCCTGTTGGCTCAAATGGAAGCCTTGGGGCATGTCCACTTTTCGATCGGTGCTTCCCGGAGCCGCGCTGATGTACAGGGTTGATTGGCCTCCGGAACCGGAGACGGAAACCGAGGAAATCTGCGGCTGCAGCGGCACGCCGTCGATCGATACGTCGCTTCCGGCCTTTGCGGTCACGCTGTCCTGGCCGGCCGGCATGGCCCGGTCAAGGGAGAACGGGAAGAGCTTGCCGGGAGTTGCCGTGATGCCTTGATCGCCTGCCCCGCCGTTGGGCGTGGTGCCGAGGAAAGTGCTCCCGGCAGTCCATGACGTCGTGCCGGCGGCTTCGGGGCGCTGGTTCACGATCGGGTACGCGTTGCGTGCCTGGCCCGAGGCCGGGACAGGGATCTTCACGGTGCCGCCCGCGTTGAGGGCGACGTATGCACCGCCGGACCAGTTCGCCTCACCGGTCCATGCGGAGGCTGGCTTGACCACTGCGCCGCCGGTGATGGTTCCGGCTTCGGCTTCGGCTACCTTGAGTCCGTCCGTCCCGACGGTGCTGCTGATCCCCAGGGCCTTGGCCTTGAGTTCCGGATTGGCGTCCAAAGCGAGCATGGACAGCAGCGTGTGGATGGTGGATTCCGCCCCGGAGTTCGGGTTGATGCGGCCGTCGGTTTCGATGCCGTCGATGGCGGTGCCCGTTGCCGGGTTGTAGGCGGGCTTTCCACTGCGGTTGGCACCGAAATACCAGCCTGCAGCAACCGCTGCGACGTCGAGCAGGCCCGGAGCGTTTGCGGCCTTGGCGGTCGCCACGAGTCCTTCAACCCGCGAGTCCACTCCGTAGGCTATCTGTGCCTCACCCGGGGTCGGGCTCCAGGCATTGTCCGGTCCTCCTGCGGCGAGGAGCTGCGGAGTGAATTGTGCGGAGTCCTTCACCGCGGCGGTCAACAGCTCAGGGCGATGTAGCAACGGGGACGCGGTCGCGACGGCGGCTGCCGCCATTCCGCCCCATGCATGCCACAGCGTCTGGGTCTGGGTCGACGGAAGAATCGCGCCGAACGGCCACTGCTGACCCGACCCCGAGGACATCGCGGCGATGCCCTCGGTGAGCTGGCCCAGCGCGGTGGCGGCAGCGCCGTCGTCGGGCGCCGCCTTCGAATAGGCGGAGAGTCCGAGCACGGCTTCCGCCGAGGCATCCGCCCCTCCGGTGATCAGCCAGGCAGGGACCTTGGTGCCGTCGGCAACGTCGTACTTTCCGTACTTCGAGAGGGACTGCTTGTTGAGGGACGCGACGGCGAGGTCCATCCTGGACTGCAGGAAGGCGGCAAACTGGGGATCGGCGGACTTGAACGCCGCATATCCTTCGCCGAGGGCCCACACGGTCCGGGCCAGCCAGTAGGACTCGGCCGAATCGCTGGGGTCAGGAAGTTCCACCGGCTTGGCACTCGGCGTCAGGGTGCCATCGGCTTGCTGCCACAACACCACGTTTCCGGCGTTGGGTCCGGAAGACGTCTGCAGGTACGTCAGCTCGCGCAGCACGTCGAAGGCCCGGGCACGGCTCGAGGCGTCGCCGGTCTGCTGCCAATGGCGCAAGTAGACGACGGCGGTGCGCGCAATGTCGTCCGCGTTGAAGGCCCCTTGGCTCCAGTTGCCGGTGGCCGGGTCCTTGGAACCTCCTCCTACCCGCGTGTAGCTGCCGTCGCCGTTCTTGTTGGCGTACGTCCACGGAGCCTGTGCCGCGGGGTGTTCAGCGATCTGGTAGGTGGTGTGGCCATCCACGGCGTTCAGGGGAACCGTGTCCATCAGGAAATTCAGGTGGGACAGATTGGTCAACGGCGCCTGCGACACCGGCGCCGGCGCCTGCGACGCAGCGGCCGGAACCGGCTGCGCCGCCGAGGCCACCCCAGCCCCGGCCAGGAGCATCGACAACGTGGCAACAACTGCGACCGGGGCGGATTTCAGCCGTGCATAAACAAGGGGAGAGCTCATGTCTAACTCCTATGGGCGTGGAAGAAGGCTGGACTGCTGGGGCGGGGTGGTGCCTCGGGGCGGTCCGGTCCTAGGCGCGGTCCAGCCGCGCCACGCCGATCTTCGAATCAGCCATCCCGTAGAAGACGAACAGCTGCTCGCCGATCTTCTCAATTGCCGTGGGGAAAACGACGTTGGGGACGATGCCGGAGATCTCGTCTTCGGTTTCCGGTGCCAGCAGGGGCTTGTCGCTGCGGGCGATCACGATCGAGGGATCGTCGCTGTCGAGGATCATCGCAGCGGCCGTGTAGTTGACATTCTGCTGGTGGTCGAAGGCGGACTTTTCCATCGATCCGGAGACGCCGTGGTAGATCAGGAGCCAGCCCTCGTCGACGCGGATGGGGGCCGGTCCGCCGCCGATCTTGAGTTCTTCGAAGGGGAACTCGCTCAAGGCCACGAGCTTGTGCTTGCGCATGTGAACGAGATTGCGGATGTCCCTTTCGACGTCGTCAACTGCGACGTAGGAAATCCAGATACCCGGGCGGTTGTCATCGAGGCCGGCCGGCAGGTGCTCGCCTTCGCCCTCGCGGATCCAGCCCAGGTCCCACATGGGGCGGTGCAGCAAGGCGTAGGAGGGAACGCCGTCGGGGTCGTTGATCGGTTCCGGGAAGAACACGGCGTCCTTGTTGGCGAACAGGTTCAAGTCCATGGACAAGTCGGCCTGGTACTCGAAATGGCAGGGCCCCAGGCGGTCCCACGTGCGCAGGTCTTCGGAGTGGGCGAAGGCCAGGCGGGGACCCAGCGGTCCGTACGCAACATAGGTCATGAGGTGGCGGCCGAGCGACGGTACCCACGTGATGCGGGGATCTTCCGTTCCCGCGTTGTTGAGGCCGCGTTCCCATCCTTCGTCCGGTGCCAGGACAACGCCTTGGCGCTCGACGCCGGACGGGACGCCGTCGTCGCCGACGATCACTTTGGCGAGCCCGACGCGGGAGACATTGCCCTTCGCGACGAGCCGCGGCAGGAGGTACAGCTCGCCGTCGGGCCCGCGGCCGCTGGCGGGGTTGAGGACGCCTTCGGCTTCGAACTCGTTCCCGTCCTCCGGGGTCATGATGACGCCGGCGCGGGTGAGGGTGAACGGGACAGTGGGGAGTGCTGGAGTTGAGGAAGTCATAGAGCTTAGCCCTTTACGCTTGAACCGATATTGGTGGAAATGAATTGGCGCTGGAAGAAGATGAACAGCGCGACCGCGGGTGCCGCGAGGACGCACGCACCGGCGAGGATGGCGCCGAACGGGTTTGATGCCGTGGCGGCAATGTTCGAGATGTAGTTCGCCAGGGAGACGGCGAGCGGTTCCATGGCTTGGTCCTTGGTGACGAGGAACGGCCACAGGAACTCATTCCACGGACCGATGAAGGTCAGCAGAATTGCGGTGACAATGGCGGGCCGGACCAGGGGGATGGCGATTTGCCAGAGGATCCTGAGCTCGCTGGCTCCGTCGATGCGGGCGGCCTCGAACAAGGTGGAGGGCAGCTGCATGAAGTACTGACGGAAGACGAACACTGCGGTCGAATTGATCGCGAACGGCAGGATCATGCCCAGGTACGAGTCCGAGAGCCCGTAGTCCCGCACGATCATCACGTACAGCGGGATGAGCAGGAGCTGGAACGGGATCATCTGCACCAGCAGCATCATCCCGAAGACAAAGCCTTTGCCGCGGAATTGCATTTGGGCGAGCGCGTACCCCACCAGGAGCCCGAAAACCACCGTGAAGAAGATGACGCCACCGGTGAAAATACCGGAGTTGGCCAGGCCTTTCAGCAGGTCGATCGAGTTGTTGATGTTGCTGTAGTTTTCGCCGGTGATGTTTGCCGGACTGGGGAACGCTCCACCCACGGAAGTGTCCGGGGAGGTCTGCAGCGAGCCGATGAACATGTAGTAGAACGGGAAGAGGAAGACGAACGCTCCAACGGCCAGCAGCAGGAAGCTGCCCACGCCCAGGTTCTTGCGTTTCGCCACGGAACTGCCCTTGCGGGAGGCCGCGGATCCGCGTGCGTCAGCACTGGAAGCAGCTTCGGAAGCCGTTCCTTCGGGAGCGCCGGCACTTGGCCGGCGGGCGTCGTCGTCGTCGTTCCTGAGAGGCGCTTTGTTGAAAATGGACACGTCAGTCCTCCTTCCCGCCTACGAGGCGTTTCTGGATCAGGGCGATCAGCAACACGCCGATCACCAGCACCACACCCAGCGCCGCTGCCACATCGGGATTCCCCTGGAGGATTCCCTTCTGGTACATCAGGAACACCGGCGACGTCGAGGCTCCGTCCGGGCCGCCTCCACCAGTGAGCAGATAGGGCTCCGTGAACAGGTTCGCTCCGGTGATGGTGGCGAGCAGGGTCACAAGCACGCTGGCGGAGCGCACTCCCGGAACGGTGATGTTCCAGAACTGGACCCATTTGCTTCCGCCGTCCACCGAGACGGACTCATAGAGCTCATCCGGGATGTTCTGCAGCGCGGCGAGGTAAAGCAGGATGAAGAATCCCAATTGCTTCCATGTCACGTACAAGGCCACTGTCGGCATGGCCAGCCAGGAGTTCGTCAACCACGAGGGGTTCGGGGCCAGCGGCCCCAGAATGGAGTTGACCAGGCCGTTTTGCTGGAACAGGAACAGCCAGACCCCGACGACGGCGACGCTCGCCGTGACGTACGGGACGTAGTAGCTGACCCGGAAGAAGGTCTTGAGCCGCGATACACGGTTCAAGGCGTTGGCCAGGATCAGCGACAGCCCCACGGTCAGCGGCACGTTGATGATCAGGAAGACGCCGATATTGACGAAAGAGCGTTGTACTTGGGGATCGGACAGGACGCTGATGTAGTTGTCCAGCCCCACGAAGGGACGGTCAACCTGGACGCCCGGAGCGGTGAAGTAGAACTGGTGGAAAGAGATGTAGACGGCGTACCCGAGCGGATAAGCCAACACCGCGAGGACGAAGATGACGTAGGGGGCGCTGAACAGCAGTCCCAGCGGCTGGCGGCCCAGGAAGTTCTTGCGTTTCCTGGGCGCCTGCCGCTGGTCCACAGCCCGCCCCGCAGAGTCTCCCGTGGCGGGAACCCCAGCTGAGCGTAGTGACATGGGGATTCGCCTGCTACTTCTGGGCTGCCAGTTGGTTGATCTTGTCGGAAGCGCCGTTGAAGGCGTCGTCGATGCTCTGGTTGCCGAAGATCACGGACTTGCTCCAGGCGTCACGGAACGTCTGCCAAACCTGGACGGCGTTGTTGAGGTTCGGGACCTCCACGGTGCGCGCGGCCTGGTCGGCGAAGTTCTTGTACGCCGGGTTCTGGGTGAAGTAGTCCGCGTAGGCCGTCGTCAGATCCTTGCGCATCGGCATCTGGCCCGTTTGGGAGAGGAGCTTGCCGTCCTGTTCCTTGCTCGTGGCGAACTTCAGCACATCCCAGGCGGTGCCTTGGTTCTTGCAGGCGGAATACATCGCGACGTTCTTGGCGTCGGAGAACGTGTAGGACTTGTCCTGGGTCGCGGCGGCCGGGATCGGCACCTCGCCCCAGTTGACCTTGCCCTTGTAGGAAGCGATAGCCCACGGGCCGGCCAGCGACATCGCGGCCTTGCCGTCCGCGAAGGAGTCGCCCTTATAGACTTCCTTGGACGCCAGGTTCTCCTTGTAGAGGGTCTGGAACATCGTGGCGACCTGCTTGCCCTGATCGCTGTTGAAGGTGGCCTTGCCGTCCTTCACCAGCTGCGAACCCTGCGTGTTTGCCGCATAGAACGGGTAGAAATCGAACCAGGACTGGAAGAAGTCGCTCGCAGTAGAGGGCCATACCGCGTTGGCGACGGCGCCTGACTTCACGAGGGTCCGGGCCGTGTCCAGGAACTGCGACTGCGTGGCCAGCTTCGGGTTGGCCGGGTCCAGCCCCGCCTTCGCGAAGATGTCCTTGTTGTAGAAGAGGACCACAGGGTTGGACTTCCACGGCAGCTGGTACATCTTGCCGTCGGAAGACTTGTACTGATCGGCGAGGTCGCCGGTACGGTCCTTGATGTACTGGGCGCCGTCCGGGAAGGAGTCCAACGGAACCAGGCCACCCTGCTTCTGGAACTGCGGCACCGACACCGGAGAGGTGTTGAAGACCAAGCACGGAGCGTTGCCTGCGGTGATTGCTGCGCCGATGACTTCCTCGGAGCTCTTGCCGGCCGGGATTTCCTGCGCATCGATTGGCTGGTCCGGGTGTGCGGCGTTCCATGAGGCCACCATGTCCTTGCCCCACTTCACCTCGGACTCGTTGTTCGAATACCAGATCTTGATGGGCCCTTTGGCCGTGGTGGCGGAGTTCGCTCCAGAACCTGTGCTGCTGGAGGCGCCTCCACCGCATGCTGCCAGGCCGGCTCCGATAACGGCGATGGCGGTGAGGGAGAGGATTCTCGAACTGACTTTTCCGTGCTTCATTGCAACTCCTTTTGCGGGGAAAAACTGATAATGCGGTGGGTGCATTGCCTTCTAGGGGGAATGGCAAATAACCCCACCCAATTGCGGGTAAATCGGTCTTCGTAAGGCTAGTTTTTGGGCATGCCTGGGACCGGCCCGGTGGAGGCGCGGACCACGAGTTTGGGGGACGGCAGATAGACGTCTTCTGCAGGGGCTCCGCCGAGGAGGCTCAGTAATTTCTGGGCCGCAACGCGCCCCCAGAGCAGGGGGTCGGCGGGGATAGTGGTCAACGGAGGGTTGAGATAGGTGGCGAGCTCGGTGTCGTCGTAGCCCGTGATGGATAGATCGTCGGGAACGGACAACCCGAGGGACTGGACGTAGGACTGTCCGGCAGTGGCCATGAGGTCGTTCGCGTAGATGATCGCAGTGGGCGGTTGCGCCGAGCGAAGAAGTTCCGCGGTGGCCGCCAAGCCGCCGGCTGCGGTGAAGTCCGCCTCAATGAAGGAACCGGCCTCGAGCCCGGCCTTCGACATGGCGTTTTGCCACGCCAACCGCCGGCTCCGGCCGTGAATGTAACTCTGTGGTCCGCCCACGTGTCCGATTTTGGTGTGTCCCAGCGAAACGAGATGCTCGACGGCGGCGGCGATGCCTTCGGTATCGTCCATGCACACAGCAGGGAACGGTGAGGAGGTTTCGGGCCGATTCAGCGTGACGGCCGGAATCTTGAGGCTTTCCAGCAACGCGATCCGGGAGTCGTCAACCCTCATATCCGTCAGGATGACTCCGTCTACGCGGCTATCGGCAGCCAGTTTCCGATAGCCCAGTTCTTCGGCTTCGGCGCTGGCGGCAACGGTCAGGACCAACGCGTATTCGTGCTCCACCAACGTGGTCTCGATCCCGGCGATGAACGCGGGGAAGAAGGGGTCCGTTCCCAAAAGCCTGGGATCCCTTGCCACGACCAGCCCAACGGCGAAGGCCTTGGCTGAAGACAGGCTCTTGGCGCGAAGATTGGGCTTCCACCCGAGCTCGTTGGCAACTTTCAGGATCCGGTCACGGGTGCCCTCGCTGACCCCGGGCAGACCGTTGAGCGCGTAGGAGACGGCTCCCTTGCTAACTCCGGCTACCCGGGCGACGTCACTAATGGTGACTGCCATTTTCCCTCCCGCCCATCATTGGTGATTCACTTCACAAAACCGGTTCAGTGTGTCTAAGCTAAACCGGTTCAGTTATTAATGTCAAGGACTAAGGAGCGATAGCACGTGATTCCCCTCACGACGACCGGCCTGACCAGCAATTTCGAGGAGGCTGCGGATCTGCGGAAAATCCATGTTCCGCAGGAGTACTTCTCAGCCCGATATGAAGGGGAAGCGGAGTGGGCAATCGGCCCCTTCACGGAAGACGCGTCCCTCACCTTCACCGCACAAGGACAGTGGCCGGATCCGACAGGTACCGGATGGACATCGTCAGCAATCTTCAATCCCTCGCTGATAGCGGACGGGAATCGCCTTGTCCTTTTCTACCGGGCGTCGCCCACCATGGAATCCATGGCGAGCCGCATCGGCATGGCCACCCACGACGCCGGTCGGGGGTGGGCGGACAGCGAGTTGAACCCGATCATCTACCCCACACTGGACAACGAACTGTATGGCTGCGAAGACCCGAAAATCTATCGGAACGAAGGCCGGTATTTTCTCTTTTACCACGGAGTCTTCCCCATCGATCCTGAGGACGCCGACGCCTACCCGTCGCCCGGATATCCCTTGGAGGGCGTCGGTTGCGATCTCAACCTGGCTGTCTCGGATGATCTCCGGACCTGGACGAAGCTCGGACCAGTGGTTCCGCACACTGTCTCAAGACTCTGGTGCAAAGGCGCCGTCATACCCCGCGACCCCGAAGGCAACGCGATCAGGGTCAACGGCGAGTTCCTCATGTATCTCTCTGAAGGCTGCAACGGGACATTCCAGGTCGGGCGCTCGGATGACCTGATCAATTGGACCTTCGAGGAACAACCATATTTGGACCTCGCTCCCTTGCAGGGCCGTCTGCACGAGGTTGCCTGTGCAGCGGCCGGGTTCGACGACCAGGGCCACATCGTCCTCGACTTCTTCTACCGGGCTGCGGATGGACAACCGGCAGCCGCCCAGGCCCTGTACCACTCCGATGCACCCTTCACCCAGATCGCCCTGAACAAAGGCGGATCGCTCTCATGGGGCGGACTATTGGGACACCAAGGCACCTGGATCTTCCCCCAAGGGTGGAGCGCACCCGCGGGAAGCAGGAACCTGTACTTTTATCGTTCCAACTAGGCCCGGACAGACGAAACCGGCGGCCGCCCGTCGTCGGGGCGGCCGCCAGTTTCAGTGGGTTGCGGGCGTTACTGCTCTGCTTCGGCCGCAGCGGCCTTCTTGGCGTCCTTCTCTGCCCGAAGTGCCTCGGCCTCGTGCTGTTCCTCGGCCTTTTCCTGGTGGATGACCACCGCGAGGAGCTTCTCCATCTCCTTGGCCACGCCGGCGGCCGAGGCCGGATTCTGCCCGGTCACCAACCGCTCGGAGACAGCGACTTTCTCTGCGAAGACGTCGGCGAAGACGTGGGTCGCGCCCTCTTCCTTGAGCCGGTCGGCAAGGAAGAACGGGATGACCTTGTCCATGCCTGCTGCAACTTCTTCGTCGTTGGTGAATGCGGCCACTTCCCGGCCCCCGACAAGTCGGAACCCGTCGGCCAGGTCCACGTTCACCAGACCCGCGGGTCCGTGGCAGACGGCGCCAACCACACCACCGGCGTCGTACACGCTGGCAACAAGCTTCTGCAGGCCTTCGCTGTCCGGGAAGTCCCACATGGTGCCATGGCCTCCCACGAGGAAGACTGCGTCGTACTGGCCCGGATCAACGACGTCGATGCGGGCTGTGTTGTACAGGCCGGCGCGCGTGGTCTCGTCCTTCGTGAAGGCAACCTGGATGGGATCCTGCGGATCTACTTCATCCTGCGGAGGCTGTCCGCCCTTGATGGATGCGAAATCGACGAAGTGCCCGGAATCTTTGAAGACCTTCCAAGGATGTGCGGCCTCGGCCACGTTGTAGCCGGTCTTCTTTCCCGTATCGCCGAGTTCGGAAACGCTGGTCAGTACCATGAGGATTTTCTTCATGAAATGCTCCTATCGTCCACATTCCACCCTACGCCAAGCCCAAATTCAGGCCCACCCCTCGTGCGCCGACGGGACTCAGCAGCCCTCGAAGTCCGTGAGCACCTTGACCTTGTCGGCCGAGGCCGACGTCGGGTCGAAGGCGTAGCCGAGCCACTCCCGGGCCAGCCTGCTGGCCAGCTCGATCCCGACCACGCGCTGGCCCATCGTGAGCACCTGGCAGTCGTTGGACAGGATGGATCGCTCCACGGAGAAGGAATCGTGGGCCGTCGTGGCGCGAATGCCGTCCACCTTGTTCGCTGCGATGGCAACGCCGATCCCGGTGCCGCAGAACAGGATGGCCCGGTCTGCGTGGCCGTCGCGGATGAGTTCGCCGGCTTTGATCCCCACGTAGGGGTAGGGCGTGGTGAAGTCTTCGGTGGAGTCGCCGCGGTTGACGCCGATGTCGATGATCTCGCTGATCCGCGGATCGTCCCGCAGGTCCGCCATGATCCGGTCTTTGTAGTCGACTCCTGCTTCATCGGCGCCCAGGATGAGCCGGAACCCTTTCGTGCTCATGCCGTGACCTTCCCGGCACTCACAACATGCGGGCCCATGACGGTGAAGATCATCGCGAGCGACGTAGCTCCGGGATCGGCGGTGCCCAGGCTCTTTTCCGCCAGCGGCCGGGCCCTTCCTTTGAGGGGACGGAGCGAGGCCGTGGCTTGCGCAGCCGAGGTGGCCGCCTCGGCAGCTTCAGTCCAGGCGAGCTCCGGAGGAACCCCCTCGGCGACGCGAGTGCTGAACGTTTCGGCGAAGGGGAGCAAGGCATCCACCATGGTCTTGTCGCCGATCTCGGCCTTGCCCAGATCGGTGATGCGCGTGGCGAACGCTGTCACGGCAACGGCAAGTCCAGCCGGTTCCGGCGCCTCGTCATTGCCGAGGGATTCGCCGAATGCCCGGAGGCCTGCGCCCCACAGGACTCCAGAAGTTCCGCCGGCCTTGTCCGCCCAGGCGTCGCCCGCGGCTCCCAACATGTCGCCGGCTCCGGCACCACTGGCCAGTGCATCCGCGGCGGCCGCTGTGGCGGCATCGATGCCGCGGACCATCCCGCGCCCGTGGTCGCCGTCGCCCGCTACCGCGTCCATGTCGCCGAGGCGCGATTCGGCGTCGTGCAGTGCTATCCGGGCCGCCTCCAGCGCGGCAGCGCAGTTTGCGGCGTAGTTGCGCGAATCCAAGGTGGCCTCAAACTCCGTGGCGACAGGGCCGCCGTCGAACGCCTCCTCCGCAAGCAAACCGCCGGCAAGGGCGGCGTTGCCGCGCCGGTAGGCCGGCGTTTCGGCCGGCGCGATCCAGAGCGGCTCAAGTTCCTCGTCAAGCCAGGTGATGGTGAGGGAAACGCCGGACATGTCCAGGCTGGTGACCAGTTCGCCGACCTCCGGCATGACCAAGGTGTACCCGGCGGCGCGCAGCAACGGAGCCACCGTCAGCCACAGGACGAAGAGTTCTTCATGCTTGGTGGAGCCGAGTCCGTTGAGGATGACGGCGATGCGGTTTCCCGCTCCGTGCGGTGTCTCTGCCAGAAGCCGCGCGACAAGCTCCTGGCCGAGTTCCTTGGCCGGCGGGAGATCGGTGTCGAACAAGCCGGGCTCGCCGTGGATGCCCAGGCCAAGTCCCATCTGCTTGTCCTTGAGCGTGAACAGCGGCGCGTCGGCGCCGGGGAAGGTGCAGCCGTGGAAGGCGCTTCCGATGGTGCGGGTCAGGCTGTTGGCCTTGCGGCCCAAGCGCACGACGTCGGCCAGCCCGGCTCCCGCTTCGGCGGCGGCGCCCATGATCTTGAAGACCGTGAAGTCGCCCGCGATGCCGCGGCGTTTGGCGGATTCCGACGGCGGCGCGCTCGCGATGTCGTCCGTCACCAGCACGTTTTCCACGGCGATGCCCTCTGCGGCCAAGCGCTCGCTGGCCATGCCGAAGTTGAGGACGTCCCCGGCGTAGTTGCCGTACGTGAATACCACCCCGGCGCCGCTATCGGCAGCCTTGGCCACGGAGTAGGCCTGCTGCGCGGACGGCGAGGTGAAGATGTTGCCCACGACGGCGCCGTCGGCGAGTCCTGCTCCGATGAGTCCGGCGAATGCCGGGTAGTGCCCGGATCCGCCGCCGGCCAGGACGGCAACCTTGGGCTGCTCGGGACGGTGGCGGCGCACTGCGCCGCCGGGAACCTGGCGCACCAGGCCGGAGTGGAGGTCGCAGAAACCGGCGAGGGCTTCGTCTGCGAAATCGGCGGGATCGTTGAAGATTTTGGTCATCGTGGGCTCTTTCGGCTACGGATGCGGGGACTGCTAGTGGATGTGGCTTCCACCGTTGATGTCGATGGTGGCGCCTGTGAGGTAGGCGGATTCCTCGGAAGAGAGGAACGTGATGACGGCTGCGATTTCCTCGGTGGTGGCGTTGCGGCCCAGGGGAATGCCGGCGTTGATGGCGGCTTCCTGCTCGTCGGTGCTGCCCACGCGGATGTTGGTGTCCACCGCACCCGGAGTAATGGCGTTCACGGTGACGCCCGTGGCGCCGATTTCGCGTGCCAGCGCCTTGGTGAAGCCGAGGATGGCTGCCTTCGCGGCGGAGTAGGGGACCTTGCCGAAGACGCCGCCGCCGCGCTGGGCGGAGACGGAGGACATGTTCACGACGCGGCCCCAGCCGTTGGCGATCATGTCCGGCAGGAAGGCCTTGGTCACCAGGTAGGTGCCGGTGGCGTTCACGTCCATGATCTTGTGCCACAGTTCCAGCGTGGTTTCGAGGAACGGCACCGGCGAGGTGATGCCCGCGATGTTGGCGAGGGCGCCGACGGCGGGGAGGTTGCCTGCGCTGATCTCGGTGGCGACTGCTTTGTAGGCCGCGTTGACGGAGGCTTCGTTGGCGACGTCGATCTCGTAGCCGAACGCAGGGACGTTGAACTGGTTGCCGATTTCCGCTGCGACTTTGGCGGACTTCTCGCCGTCGAGGTCCAGGATCACTACGGCCCAGCCATTATTGGCGTAGCGGCGTGCGGTGGTGATGCCGATGCCCCGGTCCGAGGTTGCCCCGGTGAGGACGGCGGTGCGCTGGATGGTGGTCATGATGCTCCTTGAATTTGTTGTTGTGAAAGTCAGATGAGGTCTGTGATGAAGCTGGCGGCTTTGGCGGCCGCAGCCGGGCGTTCGTCGTGGGTGACGTCGCGGGTTTCGAGCTCCAGCGAGAAATGGCCGCTGTAACCGTCGGCTGCGAGGGAGCTGAGTCCGGCGGCGAAGTCCGCCTGGCCGTTACCGATGCTGAGGTTGATGTTGCCCGGTACTGCGTCCCGCAGATGGACATGTGCAATCCGGCCCCGATGGCGTTCGATGTATTCGAGCGGGTCTTCGCCCGCGGCGACGATGTGGCTGAAGTCCATGACAATCCCGACGCCGGAGCCCGCCAGCCGCGCGGCGAGCTGTTCTGCGCGGTCCAGGTTCCAGCAGAACCGGAGGAAGTGCAGCGATTCTGTCCAGAGTTCGACGCCGAACTCCGCCGCGCGCTGCCCGGCACCGATGAGTTGGGCTGCGATGGTGTCCAGGTCCTCGTTGAGGCCGCGGACCGGATCGTGCGACAACGCTCCGCATGGGAGGACCAAGGCCATCGCGCCGGTGTTGGCGGTAAGGGTGAGGAGCGCATCAAGGTGACTTTTGCGGGCGGCGTGCTGGCCGCCGTCGAGCACTGCATTGAGGTCTCCGATATCGCCGTTGACCGAGCGGACCCGCAGTCCCGAGGCGGCGACCTCTGCAGTCACGGCCGCGACGGCGTCGGAATCAAGCTCGTACGGAACGTGGTCGCAGACGCCCGGGAGCGCGCCGAGGTCGATTTCCTCGAAGCCCAAACCGCCGATGGTGCGCAGGGCGGCGGGCAGATCCTGGTGGCGGAAGCTGATGGACGAGCAACCAAGCCGGGAGTTGAACATCTTCGTTTCCTCCAGTCGTGCCCGAAGGCAGTAGTGATGGGAACCACAGTAGCTAAGTTAACTGTTAACAGTCAACCCTTGAAGTTGACTGTTGACAGAAATGGATGATGCAGGTCACACTGGCGTATCATGTGTTAACAGTCGACAGTGCTGAAGCGCCTCGCCTCAGTCGCTCTTCGAAAGGGATTCACCAATGAGCAAAGAAGCTCTGACCATGCGCGGTCCGGTCCACGGCACCAAGGACGCCAGGCGCGTCGCCATCGGCTCCGGCGTCGGCGCGGTCATCGAAACCTATGACTTCATCGGCTTCGGCACCGCGGCTGCCCTGTACTTCGGAACGGCCTTCTTCCCCACGGGCGATCCCGTGACCGGCACCCTCGCCGCTTTCGCGACCCTCGGCGTCGGCTTCGCGGCCCGTCCCATCGGCGGCATCATCGGCGGCCACCTGGGCGACAAGCTGGGACGGAAGCCGGTCCTCGTAGCATCGTTGATCCTGATGGGCGTGGCCACGTTCCTGATCGGCCTTCTCCCCACGTACACCCAGGTGGGCCTCTTGGCGCCGGCATTGCTGGTGTTCGTCCGCATCGTCCAAGGCCTGGCCTTCGGAGCAGAGTGGGGCGGCGCCATCCTGATGAGCTATGAGCACGCACCGTGGAAGAAGAAGGGAAAGTACACCGGGATGGTCCAAGCCGGATTCCCGGTGGGCCTGCTGCTGGCCAACCTGGTCTTCCTTGTCAGCGTCCAGCTCGGCGGCGAACTCGCCTGGCGCATCCCGTTCCTTGCCAGCATCGTGTTGGTTATCGTAGGCCTGATCATCCGTTCCAAGGTCCCGGAATCTCCCGTCTTCGATGAGGTCAAGGACAGCGGCGCCATCGTGAAATCGCCCATCGTCGAGGTCCTGAAGACCGATTGGCGCAACATCGTCAAGGGCATCGGCCTCCGTATCGCCGAGACCGCAGGCTACGCCGTCTCCATCACGTACATGATTTCCTACCTGAACGGCCAACACTTGGCGGACAAGACCCAGACCCTGGTGGCTCTGTGCATCGCCTCGGCCATCGGCATCTTCGCGACCCAGGCCTGGGCCCGGCTGACGGACAAGATCGGACGCCGCCCCGTCTACATCTGGTCCTGCGCCTTCGCCGTACTCTTTGCCATTCCCATGTTCCTGCTGGTCAACACCGGTTTGTTCATCTTCATCATCGCCACGATCGCCGTCTCCTACGGCGTCTGCCAGAACTCCCTCGCCGGCGCCCAGGGCGCCTGGTTCCCCGAGCTGTTCCAAGCCAAGACCCGCGCCTCGGGAGCTTCGCTTGCCTACCAGATCTCCGCCACGATCTCGGGCTTCACCCCCTTCATCACCACCCTGCTCTTCGTCGCCATGGGATGGATGGGTCCGGCATTGCTCTTCGGCCTGTACGCCGCCATCGGCCTCTGGGCGGCTTTGGCTACCCGTGAAACCTGGGGCAAGCGGGAGCGCCAGCTGGCCGATGAGGCCACCAAAAGCACTCCCCAGTCGGTGAATGTCTGATGGCGGTGGCACAGGACCAGCGCGCGGCGGGACCGATCGGAGAAATCACCATGGAACGCATCGAGCGGGTGCGTGCAGCCGCCAACCGGATCAGGCACCACGCCCTCAACATGGGCGAAGTCCAAGGCCAGGGCTACGTTGGCCAAGCACTCGGCGCAGCTGACATGCTCGCCGCGATCTATGCGGACCAGCTCCGCTACCGCGCCGATGATCCCGAGTGGGAGGCCCGGGACCGCTTTCTGCTCTCCACGGGCCACTACGCAATCGGCCACTACGCGGCTCTGGCCGAGGCCGGGATCATTCCCGTGGAGGAACTCGAAAGCTACGGTTCGGACGATTCCCGCCTCCCCATGTCCGGGATGTCGACGTACACGCCGGGCATGGAAATCTCCGGCGGATCGCTCGGCCACGGGCTCTCCATCGCCGTCGGAATAGCCCTTGGCCTCCGGCGCCGCGCTCCCTCGGGAGAAGCCGGCGCGAGGGTGTACAACTTCCTTTCCGACGGCGAGCTGGACGAAGGGTCCACGTGGGAAGCCGCCATGGGCGCTCACCACCACCAGCTCGGAAACCTCACCGCCATGGTGGACATCAACGCGCTGCAGGCGGACGGCAAGACGGACACGGTCCTCCGGACCGAACCCGTGACGGAGAAGTGGCAAGCCTTCGGCTGGTACACGCAGCGGGTGGACGGGAACGACGTCGGTGCGTTGCTGGCGGCGTTCGACAACGCAGCCGCCCAGTCCACCGCCGTCGGACGTCCTTCCGTCATCCTGTGCGACACGAAGGTGGGCAGGGGAGTGCCGCTGCTCGAGGAACGCGAAAAGGCGCACTTCATGCGCATCGAGGAACACGAATGGCAGCTCTGCCGTAAGCAACTGACCGCAGGATCCACCGGGAAGGCCGGCCGATGAGCACCACTTTGAAAGCGCCCAAGCTGAAAACCTCAGCGATGATCGCGTCCTTCGCGGATCCCGGCCAGAAGACGTCGTCGGCGCCTTTCGGCCACGCGCTGGTGAAGGCCGCCGAGGCTGACCCGCGAATCGTCGGACTCACCGCCGACCTGGGCAAATACACGGACATGCACATCTTTGCGAAGGCCTTCCCCGAGCGGTTTTTCCAGATGGGCATGGCCGAGCAGTTGCTCTTCGGCGCGGCGGCAGGCTTGGCCGAGACCGGTTTGATTCCGTTCGCTTCGACCTACTCCGTCTTCGCAGCACGCCGGGCCTACGACTTCCTGTGCCTCGACATTGCCGAGCCGAACCTCAACGTCAACATCGTGGGCGGACTCCCGGGCCTCACCACGGGCTACGGCCCCAGCCACCAGGCCACGGAGGACATGGCGATCTTCCGCGGAATGCCTAACCTGACCATCGTCGATCCGTGCGACTCAGTGGACATCGAACAGGCTGTGCCGCAGCTGGCAGCCAGCGACGGACCTACGTACCTGCGCCTCCTTCGCGGCAACGTCCCCACCGTCCTGGACGAGTACGACTACACCTTCGAACTCGGCAAGGCGAAGGTGCTGCGCGGCGGCAACGACGTCGTGTTCGTCTCCAGCGGGTTGATGACCATGCGGGCGCTGCAGGCAGCTGAGGCGCTCGCCGCGCACAAGGTGGATGTCGGCGTCGTGCATGCGCCCACTATCAAACCGTTCGACGCCGCCACCGTCCTGGCGGAACTGAACACCGACCGCCTGGCCATCACGTTGGAGAACCACAGCGTGGTGGGCGGCTTGTTCGAAACCGTGGCATCGGCCGTGGTCACGGCCGGGCTGGGCAAGCGTGTGGTACCCGTGGCACTTCCGGACGAGTTCCTCGACGCCGGGGCCCTGCCCACCCTGCACGAGCGCTACGGATTGTCCGTGCAGCGGATCGTGGCGAAGGTCCTCGCGGAACTGGGTTGAGCCGGTTCTTCAATGACGCAGGAGCGCGGAGCGGGCGTGGGCCGGTTCCGCGCTCCTGCCGTAAGATCAACAGTTAACACACCGACTGTAAACAGTCGACCACTGACATTGAGGACGGACATCATGGCCGGAGCAACAGCACCTCTTCTGGGACTGGAAAAGAAGAGCCTCCGCGAGCAGGCGCTCTCCGCCTTGCGCACCGCCATCACGAGCGGCGAGTTGGCGCCTGGCCGGCACCTCGTGGAGACCGAGCTGTCGGACATGCTTCAGATCAGCCGTGGAACGCTCCGGGAAGCCTTGCGGCAACTCGAGCAGGAGGGCCTGCTGTCTGCTGGACCCCGTGGCCGGCTCTCTGTCCGACACCTGGATGCCAAGGAAATCCGCGATATCTACTCCGTGCGGGCAGCCCTGGAGTCCCTCGCGGCGCGCACGCTCTGCGAGCTGCCGGACCGCCAGCAGGTGATCACTTCGCTGCGTACCGCCATCGACGCCATGGCGGCCGCCGCCAAGGGAAGTCTTGAGGAACGGATCGAGTCCGATCTGGAATTCCACCGCACCATGTGCCGTCTCACCGGCAACGAGACCTTGCTCCATTCCTGGGAATCGCTGGAGGGATCCATCCGGATGTCCATCATGTTCGCCGGACTGGAAAAGGGCGTGAAGAACATGAGCGTCGAGCGTCACCACGACATCGTGGCCGCCATCGAGACCGGGGACGCATCCCTGGCGCGCAAGACCATCCTCGAGCACATGGACAGCGCTGCCACGGAGTTAGTGGCGTAAGCGCCCGACGGCGAGTGCCCGACGGCAGCGCTCAGCCTTCGCAATAGCCGCACCTCCATTGACGGGCAGGTCCGCATCTGTCGCCTTAGTCGCGTTACATGTAACATTGATTCCATGGCAGTTCGAGATCGGGTCAGCGAGTACCGTAAGCGGATGCGCGAACACGGCTTCCGCCCAATCCAGGTGTGGGTACCGGACGTTCGGGCCGACGGTTTCGACGCCGAAGCACACCGGCAGGCCGCTGCCGCAGCAGCTGCTGATCGCCAGTCCGATGACCAGGAGTTCATCGAGGCTGTGTCAGGGCCCTGGGACGAAGAGTGAACCGTGGCGAACTCTGGACCGTGGCCGGCGGTGTCTACGCTTCCAAGCCACGGCCAGCGCTTGTAGTCCAGGATGACCGATTCGACGTCACCGATTCCGTCACGGTTCTTCCTCTGACAACAACCCTCATCGACGCACCCCTCCTTCGGGTTAGTGTCTCAGCCTCAGAGCTGTCCGGCTTGCGGCAGGAAAGCCACGTGATGATCGACAAATTGACGACCGTCCGACGTTCCAATGTGCAAAGCCGTGTGGGTCGTTTGACATCCGCCCAGCTCGTAGAGGTTGAAAGAGCCTTGCTGGTGTTCCTTGGACTTGCCGGTTAGCACATCGTCGGCTGGCGACGGCGGCGCTCAACTTTCGCAATAGCCGAACCTCTGGTGGGGGTCACTGCCAGTACCCCTCAAGACAGAGACTCCCTCATGTTCTCCGTGGGTTGTTTCCTTAATCCATGACTCGCCCCGAAACCACGTTGCCGGCCCCGGTTCCTCCCTCGGCCATGGCCGATGCACCCCGGGCACGGCTCACGCTCATGATTGCGTCGCTGGGATTCTTCCTGATCACCCTCGACATCCTGATCGTCAACGTCGCGCTCACCAGCATCGGCAAGGAACTCGGGGGCGGAACGGCCAGCCTGCAATGGGTGATTGACGGCTACACGCTGATGTTCGCCGCGTTGCTGCTGTTCGCGGGGAACTTGTCGGACCGGATCGGCGCGAAAAGGGCGCTGGGATGGGGCATCGCACTGTTCCTGGCGGCGTCGGTCGCGTGCGCCCTCGCGCCGACGTCGGGGATCCTCATCGCTGCCCGCTTCCTCCAAGGAGGTGCGGCATCGATTATGCTGCCGGCGTCGATGGCGCTGATTCGGCAGGCCTTTCCCGATCCCCGCCGTCGAGCACATGCTCTCGGGATCTGGGCGGTCGGCGGGGCAGTTGCCGGAGCCGTTGGACCGCTTGTTGGCGGCCTCCTGACCACGCTGGACTGGAGGCTCGTGTTCGGCATCAACCTTCCCGTGTGCGTCGCGATGCTGGTGCTCCTGGCTTCCGTTGCCACGTCACCCCGACGGCCGACTCCGTTCGACTGGGCAGGGCAGGCTGCGGCGATCGTTGCCCTGACCGCTTTGATGTACGGCCTCATCACGGGAGGAACCGAAGGCTTCGGCACGGTGCCCGTCATCGCTAGCCTGGTACTGGCAGTCGTCAGCCTCGCGGCTTTCCTCCTGATCCAGGCGCGCGGCCGGCACCCGATGATGCCCCTTGAGCTGTTTCGCTCCACCGGCATGAGGATTTCGCTTTCGGTGGGGTTCGCGTTCATGGTGGGGCACTTCGGGACGGTCTTTGTCGTCAGTCTCTTCCTCCAACAGCACCTCGGGCTGACACCGCTCCAGGCCGGTTTCACGTTCCTTCCGTCCGCAGCGTTCAGCATCGTCGGCAACATCGTCAGCGGAAACCTCTCGAACCGGTTCGGGACGCGGGTGCCGGTGGTTGTCGGATTGACGTCCATGGTGGTGGGACTCACCGCGATGCTTCTCACGGCGCCGTTGGGATCGCCGCTCCTGGTCGGTACCTTCCTGATTTTCACGGGTTCCGGCGGATCGATCGCGATGCCGCAGGTCACCGCCGTCGTGCTCGCGAGCGTCCCCAGCGAAAAGGCCGGCACGGCAAGCGCAGTCTTCAATACTTTCCGCCAAGTGGGCGGGGCGGTCGCCATCGCGGTCTTCGGCGCCCTCATCGCAGACCGCGGCAACTTCGTCCACGGAATGCAGACCAGCTTCATCATCGCGGCGTCGCTTCTCCTCCTCACCGCGCTCGCCAGCCTCTTCATCCACTCGCCGGGCGCGGCCAAAGACTAGGCAGCCGGACCGTGGATTCACTGCCGACAGAAGGGCAAACACAGGATTTGCGCAGGACTTGCCTAATACTTTCCGGCTGAGGTGGAATCCGCTCCGGCGGTATGCGGGGGCGGGGCAAGATGGTCCCTGTACGTTTTCCAAGGATGTTCGCTGGGGGCTTTCGGTGTGATACGAGAGAAGGAACGCAACGAGCTGGTGCTGCAGCACTTACCGCTCGTTGGCTATTTGGTGTCGGAGCTCTGCGCGAGGGCTTCTCATTTGTCGCGCGACGATTTCGCGTCGGTGGGGTCCGTGGCGTTGATTACGTCTGCCGATTCCTTCGATCCGGACCTCGGAGTCCCTTTCGGCGCGTTTGCGCGCCGAAGGATCGTCGGGGCTTTCGCGGACGAGATGCGGGCCAGCGACTGGGCCACGCGCTCGGCGCGCAAACGCATCAAGGAAACCATGTCGGTCCAGGAAACGCTCTCCGGTGTGCTTGGCCGCACTCCGTCGGTGGCCGAGACCGCTTCGGCCCTGGGGGTTGAGCGCAGCGTGGTGGAGGCCGCCCTGGCCGATGCCGCGCGGACGCTGTCGCCGCTGGATGACGTCGTGGTGGACACGGTCGCGGCGGAGACCATTTCCCCGGAGCATTCGGTCCTGGCTGATGAGCGCCTGAAGTACCTTCGGGCCGCCGTCGAGGCGTTGCCGGAGAAGATGCGGTACGTCGTCGAGGAGATCTACTTCGGAGGCCGGACCGTGAAGGAACTCGCCGAAGAACTGGGATCCACCCATGCTGCGGTCTCCCAGCAGCGGGCCGAGGGCATCCGGCTCATGCGCGACGGATTGTCCGCGCATTACGCCGACGATCCCGAGCAATCCTTCGAGCCCCAGTCGCGGATTACCGCCCGACGCCGGCACGACTACCTCTCGACCCTCGCCACCGCGACCCTGGGCGGAATCACCCGCAGCTTTGCCTCGGGACAGCCGTCCCGATAGTTCACTGTCCGACGTAAGCCGCCAGGTGCTCGCCGGTGAGGGTGGAACGCGCTGCGACGAGATCGGCGGGCGTGCCCTCGAAAACGATCAGTCCGCCGTCGTGACCGGCGCCCGGTCCGAGGTCGATGATCCAGTCGGCATGCGCCATGACCGCCTGGTGGTGCTCGATGACGATGATCGACTTCCCGGAGTCCACGAGCCGGTCGAGCAAGCCAAGCAGCTGTTCGACGTCGGCGAGGTGCAAGCCCGAGGTGGGCTCGTCGAGAACCAGCACGCCGCCCTTTTCGCCCATGTGGGTGGCCAGCTTGATCCGCTGCCGCTCGCCGCCGGAAAGGGTGGTGAGAGGCTGGCCGAGGCTGAGGTATCCGAGTCCGACGTCGGCCAGCCGCTGGAGGATCGCATGGGCCGCCGGGATCCTTGATTCGCCGGCAGAGAAGAACTCCTCCGCCTCTTTCACCGACATCGCCAATACCTCAGCGATGTTGCGGCCGCCGAGGTGGTACTCCAGCACCGATGCCTGGAATCTCTTGCCTTCGCATTCTTCGCACGGAGTGGCGACAGTGTCCATGAACCCGAGATCCGTGTAGATGACGCCCGCGCCGTTGCACGTAGGACATGCGCCCTCGGAATTCGCGCTGAACAGCGCAGGCTTTACGCCATTTGCCTTCGCGAACGCCTTGCGGATGGGCTCAAGCAGTCCCGTGTACGTCGCTGGATTGCTCCGCCGCGAGCCCTTGATCGCGCCCTGGTCGATCGACACGACGCCGTCCCGCTTCGACAATGAGCCGTGGATCAACGAACTCTTCCCCGAACCTGCGACGCCCGTGACCACAACCAGGACCCCGAGCGGAACGTCGATGTCGACGTCGCGCAGGTTGTTCTCGCTGGCCCCGCGGATCTCCAGTGCGCCGGCGGCTGTCCGCACCGTCTTCTTGAGGGTCGAGCGATCCTCAAGGTGGCGCCCGGTCAGGGTGCCGCTGGACCGCAGCCCTTCGAGGGTGCCTTCGAAGACCACTTCGCCGCCGGCGGTGCCAGCGCCGGGACCGAGGTCGACGACGTGGTCGGCGATCGCGATTGCCTCCGGTTTGTGTTCCACGACGAGAACGGTGTTCCCCTTGTCCCGCAATTGCAGCAGCAGCTTGTTCATGCGCTGGATGTCGTGCGGGTGCAAGCCGATGGTGGGCTCGTCGAAGACGTAGGTGACGTCCGTGAGCGAGGAGCCCAAGTGCCGGATCATCTTGGTACGCTGCGCTTCACCGCCGGAGAGGGTGCCTGCGGGCCGGTCGAGCGAGAGATAGCCGAGCCCGATCTCAGCGAACGAGTCGAGGAGGTGCCGCAGCCCTTTGAGCAGCGGTGCCACTGAGGGTTCGTCGAGGCCCCGTGCCCATTCGGCAAGGTCGCTGATCTGCATCGAGCATGCGTCGGCGATGCTGATTCCCTTGATCTTGGATGAGCGGGCCGCTTCGGTGAGCCGGGTGCCATCGCATTCGGGACACGTGGTGAAGGTGATCGCCCGCTCCACGAAGGCGCGGATGTGCGGCTGCATTCCCTCCGGGTCCTTGGAGAGCATGGTCTTCTGGATCTTCGGGATCAGGCCTTCGTAGGTGAGGTTGATTCCCTCGACCTTGATCTTGGTGGGCTCCTTGTGGAGGAGGTCGTGGAGTTCTTTCTTCGTGTACTTGCTGATCGGCTTTTCCATGTCGAAGAAGCCGGAGCCGCCGAAGATGCGGCCGAACCATCCGTCCATGCTGTAGCCGGGAATGGTGAGGGCGCCCTCCGAAAGTGACTTTCCGGCGTCGTACAGTGCGGTGAGGTCGAAGTCGGTGACCGAGCCCCGACCTTCGCAGCGCGGACACATGCCGCCGGTGATGCTGAAACTCCGCCGCTCCTTCGTGGTCGTACCACCGCGCTCGAAGGTGACCGCGCCCGCGCCGGAAACCGAGGCGACGTTGAACGAGAACGCTTGGGGCGATCCGATGTGCGGCTGGCCAAGACGGCTGAAGAGCATCCGCAGCATGGTGTTCGCATCGGTGGCGGTTCCGACGGTGGAACGGGTATTCGCGGCCATCCGCTCCTGGTCGACGATGATCGCCGTCGTGAGTCCCTCGAGCAGGTCCACGTCCGGCCGCGCCATGGTCGGCATGAACCCTTGGACGAAGGTGCTGTACGTCTCGTTGATCATGCGCTGCGACTCCGCGGCGATCGTGGCGAACACGAGTGAACTCTTGCCCGAGCCCGAAACGCCCGTGAACACCGTCAACCGACGCTTCGGCAGCTCGATGCTGATGTCCTTGAGATTGTTCTCCCGCGCGCCCTGCACGCGAATCAGATCGTGGGTGTCGGCAGTATGCAGCTCAAGCGACTGCGTGTCGGTGCTCGTGGCCGTGCTCATCGTGTCTCCATCTGGTACGCGGGGGTCGTCTTCGGTCTTCGCGGGCAAGTCTGCTTGGCTATTGAGGATCCTGAAGCAGCCCGAGGACGTTGCCGTCCGGGACGAAGCTGGCGCGGACGGTGTTGTCCATGACCGCCATTCTAGGCGCGGCCCGAAAGCGGCGCTTCTCCATTCCTGACCGGTCCGGGGCCGGGCTCAGCCACCACTCCCAAGCTGCAGGATCAACGCGTCGAGGATCGGCACCTGCCCGCCTACCAGTTTGGTGCGGGCAACGGACTCTGTGGCCCAGATGGCGTCGTCAATCTCCGGATAGCTCCTGATGACACCGGATCCGCGTGGCCATTCCAGCTCGAAGGTGTTGCTCACGATTCTCTCCGGTTCAAAATCCGACTCCGCAGTGAAAGCCGCCACGAGTTTGCCCGACGGTTGCCGGAAGATGCCCAGCTGGTGATAGTCGACGGCGGGCGGGGGAGTGCCCATCTCCTCGGCGAACTCACGCTTGGCGGCGACGAGCGGATCCTCGTCTTCGAGGTATTCGCCTTTGGGAATGGACCAGGCGCGTGCATCCTTATGGGCCCAGAAGGGGCCGCCCATGTGGGCTATCCAGAATTCCCATTCCGCCGCGGAATTCCGCCGGTACAACAGAATGCCCGCGCTTCGAATTGTCATTTGCCCTCCCAGGCATAAGTTATCCGCCGGGTCCGGCGGTCGGAACCCGCAGCACGGCCATGGACTCAAGCAAATACGGCACCGGATCCGGCTCCGTCCCGGTGGCCCACTGCATCCACGCTTCGAACGTCGCCCCGAGATAGGCGGCGCACAGATAGCCTGCCGCGCTTTCGCTGACGCCCCGCGCAACGAGGTAGAGCCGTGCCCGGTCCCGTTGTGGGGCCAGGGCGTCGTAGCTCCTGCTCGCCAGCTCCGGGTGTTCCGCAATCAAGCGCAGGCGCCCGCGCGTGACGGTAAGGTCCGGGAGCGCCGAAACCCCGGCGACGGCGGCGGCCGCCAGCCCGGCGAGGATGCCGCCGTCGGACGTGTCGACGTCGTGCGCGTCCGCTGTGCGAGCGCTCTCCAGCGCCCGGCCCGAGGCTTCCACCACCGGTTCCATGCCGCCCCAGACGAGGTCGGCCTTGCTGGGGAAGTAGCGGTAGAGGCTTTTCCGCCCGATTCCGGCCTCGCGAGCGATGTCTTCCATTGATGTCCGCTCGTAGCCGTTTTCGGCAAAAAGCCGGAGCGCGACGCCAGCCACGGCGTCCGGATCAATGGTCGCCGGGCGTCCGGTGGAGCGCCCGATGACGGGCTTCGTATGGTCTGAGGGCATCTCTCCAGTATCCACTCTTACATAATGACACGGAGTGTCATAAGGTGGATGGAACGCCACCAACACGTTCAGGAGGAACATCATGGGCAACGAAAATGCATGGCAGGAAGCCGCGATCAATGGCCGTTTTGCCGGGAAGACAGTCATCGTCACCGGAGCCGGCTCCGGCATCGGCCAGGCCACGGCCCTGCGCGTCGCGAAGGAAGGCGGCCGGGTCATCGCCGCCGACATCAGCAAGGAGCGCCTCGATGCCCTGGTCGAGGAAAACAACGGCCTGGACCTAGTGCCTGTGGCCGGCGATATCTCCAGTGAGGAGACCATTGCCGCCGTCGTCATTGCCGCCGGCGGCCGCGTGGACGCCCTCGCCAACATCGCCGGCATCATGGACAACTTCACTCCGATCCACGAAGTGGACGACGCTATGTGGGAGCGCGTCTTCCGGATCAACGTCACCGCGCTCATGCGCCTGACCCGCGCCGTGGTGCCGTTGATGCTCGACGCCGGGACCGGCTCCGTGGTCAACGTCGCCTCGGAGGCCGGGCTGCGCGGCTCCCCCGCCGGCGCTAGTTACACGGCGTCGAAGCACGCGGTCGTCGGCCTGACCAAGAACTCGGCCGTGATGTACGGGCCGAAGGGCCTTCGCTTCAACGCCGTCGCCCCCGGGCCAACCATCACCAACATCGAGGCGACGTGGGGATCCCAGCTGGCCGCGGAACGCCTCGGCCCGCTCATGCAGGCCACCGTCCCGAACCCTGCGACCGCCGCGCAATTGGCGGCGTCCATCACCTTCCTGCTCAGTGACGACGGCACCAACGTCAACGGCGCCATCCTCGCGTCCGACGGCGGCTGGTCGGCGCTGTAGGGCGGCTCAGCCGGTGTAGCCTTCCACCTGCTTCGGGGGCCGTGGTTTGGCCTCGTTCGGGTTCTCCCCGTATTGCCTCTTGGCCCGCCGTTGCCGCAGGAGATCCCAGCTCTGATCCAAGTCCTGTTCGATGCGCTCCAGCCTGGCTCGGTCGGGGGCATGCCCAGGACCCGGCGGGGCCGCCTCTGCCTTCTCCCGGAGTTCCCGTTCCTCTTCCACCAGCGATTGGATGTGGTGCAGAATGCCCTGTTCGTCCATGGTGACCCTCTTCCTGAACTAGCCGTTACCAGTCAGGTTAGTGAGGTGTGCCGGGCGTGAACAGGGGGCCATTCCGCGAAAGCCATCCCGGCAATGTCCCGTTTGCGGAATACTTGGACGCAGATCCAGGATTTCCGCAGGCAAAGGCGGTGATTGACCGTGAATGGCGAAAACAGTGCGTTCAAGCGCCGGTTGGAGCGAGCCATGGAGCTGCGGAGCATCCGCGCAACCGGCATGACGGCCGAGGAAGAAGCCGAACTGGAGGCCGCCGAAGAAGAAGTGCGGCAGAAGCGCAAGAAGGTTGACGACGCCGCTCGGGTGGAATACCTGATCCGCGATGCCATGGCGCAAGGGAAGTTCGACAACCTGAAGTACGCGGGCAAGCCGATTCCTGGGCTGGGGGAGCGCTACGATCCCGATTGGTGGGTCAAGGGCCTCATCCAGCGCGAACATCTCAGCGGACTCGGCCCGAAGGCCATTCTGCTCCGCACCGAGGATGCCGAACTGGATGCGAAGCTTGACGCCCTTTACTCGGAAACGCAGGTGCGAGATCTGGTGGAGGACTTCAACGCCCGGGTCATCGACGCGCGGCGCCAGCTCCAGGGTGGCCCTCCGGTAATCACGAAAACCCGCGACGTCGGCGTCGAACTGGAACGCTGGCGCGAGCGCCGGGCGGCGACTGCCGAGGCAACCGCGGCCCGGGAATCCGTGAACCAGGAGCTTGCGGGCAAGCGGTCGTGGTGGCATCGTCTCTGGGGCACTCCCGGCTAGGGAACGCTTGGGAAACCCGGTAGTGGAATCTGGCCCTCTCCTGTTCGCGGTGACCGCTCGGCCGGCACCTTAAATGTCAGACCCTCCCCCTAGCCTGAAAGTGTCAGGCAGCCGAGTGGCCTCGCATGGTTGAGGGGCAGGAATCCAGGAAGGGGGCAGGCGTGGAAAACCGGGTGTTCGGAGCGGAAGGCGATGCATGGCTTCCGGCCGTCAGCTTCACAGACCGGGAGGATTCGCCGCTGGTTGGCACCGTGAGCCTGCCGCTCGCATCCTTCCTCAGTGCCGACGATGCGCTCAGTGTTGTGGAATCGACCGACAGGCTCATTGCCTGGGCCACGGCCGTCAAGTATCAGGCCCTGGTCCGCGTTGAAGAAGTAATCGGTGAAGAATCCCCGAGGAGGCACGAGAGGCAGCCGGTACGGTTCGGTGGGGACGAAGCCCATGCCTTGGCTGTCTCCGAAGTGTCCACCGCCTGCGCCCTGACGGAGGGCACGGCCGCGCGCTTGCTCAATGATGCCGCGGATCTTGCTACGTCCCAGTGGGCAGTCCTCGAGGCGGTCGAGGCCGGGGAGATCTCCGAGATGCACGCCCGGATCATTCTCGACCAGGCCCGCTCCCTCCCAGCCGAGCACGCCGAAAAATTCGCTACCGTGGCCCTGCTGCGCACGCGGACGCGGCAGGGCCGGCGCCGCACGCCGTCAGAGTTCCGCGCCTGCCTGCGGCGGCTGCGGGAGCACGTGCACCCCGAAAGCATCATCGCCCGCAAAGAGTCTGCCCAGCGTGAGCGCGGCGTGTGGTTCACGGCCGAACCGGACGGCATGTGCACGTTGTCTGCGTTCCTCACGGCGGAGGTCGGGATGGCCATTTACAACGGCCTCGACCATGATGCGCGGCAGGCCAGTGCGCGGGCTGCGGAGCTTGGAGATCTTCCGGGGCCGCACCCTACGTCCGATTTTGGTGCTGCCCTCGATTCCCGCACGCTGTCGGAGCTCCGCGCGGATGCGCTGGCCTACCGTCTCTTTGGTGGATCTGACGTGCCCGAATCCGGGGCATTCCGCGCCGAGGTCGTGGTAACCATTCCCGTTGGATCCGTCTTTGGCGGAAGCATCGTGCCCGGCGGTGGCGAGTTCGAAACAGCTGAACTCGAAGGATACGGACCAATAGACGCTGCAACGGCCCGGCGCATGGCGGCCCTTGCGCCAACGTGGCAACGGCTGTTCACGGACTGCACCAGCGGCCAGGTCCTGGGTGTGGGGCGCACGGCCTACCGTCCACCGAAGGCGCTTCGCCGGTACCTGCAGTGCCGTGACGGGACCTGCCGGTTCCCCGGGTGCACGCGGAGGGTTGTCGTTTGCGAACCCGACCACATCACCGAGTGGCAGGATGGCGGCACCACTGACGCCGACAACCTTGCAATGCTCTGCCGAAAGCACCACGCACTGAAGTCCATAGGCGCCTGGAGCTATAGACAGTCCTCACCAACCGGCGACCTCGAGTGGAAGTCGCCCCTCCGTCGGCAATACAGGACCGAGGCGGCAGATGTTGGCAGGACGGTCCATTTGCTCCAGCGGCCAGAACCCCCGCCGTTCTAGGGCGGGGCCTGCAGTGGCGCGGTTTGGGTGGCACGGTTCGGGCGCCGTAAGTTCTCCAGCGCGGGTGCGTCATTGTTCCGTTCGGCACTTGCCTAGAGAAGGCTGAGCTCTTCGATGTCGGAATTCAGGTCATTCATGGTTGGGTTCCCATTTTGCCGGTGTTGAACGCTGGCGTTCCTGCCAGCCGGCCGCCGTCGACGGCGAGGACGGTTCCGGTGACGAACGACGATTGCTCGGAGCAGAGCCACAGGGCTGCGGCAGCAATGTCGGCCGTGGAACCGATCCGGCCGAGCGGCACGGCGGCGGCCACGCGCTCCTGGGCGGCTTCGCCAGCCCCGGCCAGGCGCTCGGTGAGGATAGGGCCGGGAGCGATCGCGTTGACCCTGATCCCGTGCGATGCGTAGTCGAGCGCGGCCACGCGAGTCAGGCCGCCGACGCCGAACTTGCTCGCCACGTAGCCGCTCATGCCGGAGACGCCTTGTTCGCCGGCGGTAGAGGACATGTTCACGATCGCACCGCCGTCTCCGCTTTCCAGCATGAGCTCGATTTCGTATTTCAGGCAGAGGAACACTCCGCGCAGGTTGACTGAGATGGCGCTGTCGAACTCCGCGCTCGCCCACTCGGCCAGGGGCGCCGGGGTTCGCCCGCCGCCTGCGGCATTGTTGACCGCGACGTCGAGCCGGCCGAAGCGGTCCCGGATGTGGGCCATGAGGGCTTTCACGGAGTCCTCATCGGCCACATCCACGGACATGGCCACCGCTTTCCCGCCGCTCGCGGCAATGGCGGCGAGCTGCCGGGAAAGGCTTGCGCTGTCGCGCGCGGCAAGAACAACGTCTGCTCCGGCGCGAGCCAGCACAGTTGCGATCTCCGCGCCGATTCCGCGGCTCGCTCCCGTGACGAGAGCGACCTTGCCGGACAGCGGCCGGGTGGGATCCGCCGTCGTCATGGCGTTGTCCGGCTTGCGCCGTGCATCTGGCTGGCGCCGTGCATTTTGCTTGCGCCGGGCATTTGGCTTGTGCCGGGCGCATGCGCCCGGGGCTCCTGGTTCGCTGCTGCCCGGGTGCGCGGGAGCAGGAAGCCGGCGGCAACCAGCCAGAGCAGGCCGCCGAAGCGGCCGATCGGCAAGAGGAACTGAAGGGGCTCGATCGCCATGGACAGGAAGCTCAACTCTGACAGTGCGGCAATGACCAGGCCGGTCCAAGCCAGCCAACGTGGCATGAAGCCCAGGATCAAGGCGGGGACGGCTATGCCCGCCATCAGGAGGCCGATTCCGACGACGAAGCCGACGCCGCCGGTGATGAACGCGAGGAAGGCGAGTGCGTGGGTGAGCGTCACATCCGTGGTGATTTCGGGCCGGCTCAACAGCCAGGTCACGGAACCCGACAACATCAGGAAGAGCGCCGCGCTGACGCCGCCAAAGAAGCTAATGGCCGGTCCGGGAACGCGAACCCCGAGCCGGAGCTGCCGGGCGTAGACGGTAGCCGCGTAGATGCCCAATGGCACTGCGGAGCCGAATTGGAGCATTCCGCCGATTCGCGTCGCGGCGACGTTTTGCTGGAAGAATGCGGCCACCTGCTCCGTCTGGGCAAAGGGCGAGACGAACGTCCGGCCTCCCGTCAGGATTGCGGACGTGATGAGGCTGGCGAGGAAAATGCCCAGGCTGACGAGGGCTAGAACGCCGGGGTGCGGGCCGCCCGACCGGGCTGGGCGGCCTTCGTCGGGAATCGAACGACTACTCATGGCTGGGCCTTTCCAGTACTGGTCGATATTTCGTAATTGCATCACTACTGAAATAGTTCACCTCTAGAATTATTCTGTCAAGCATGTATCCTGAATCCATGGACTTAGCCACATCGGGCCGGCCGAAACGGACCGCTTTTCTTTTGTCGCAGCTAGGGGCCGTGGCATCGTCCCGCTTTGCCGACCGCACCCGGCAGATCGGCCTCACGCCCAGCGACGCCGGCGTCATCCGCCTGCTCGGTCGCGCTCCGGGATTGAGCCAGCGCTCCCTTGCGGACCGGCTCGGCGCGGTCCCCAGCCGGGTGGTCTCACTCATCGACTCGCTTCAGGAACGCGGCCTCGTGGAGAGAGTCCGCAGCAGCACGGACCGGCGGAACTATGAACTCCATCTCACCGACGCCGGCAAGCGCGTGCTGCGGGAACTGCGCGGCATCGCCGAACAGCATGAAGCAGAGCTCCTGGCCCCGCTGACAACGGAGCAGGTCACGGAACTTGGTGAGCTGCTCGCCCAGCTCGCCAACGGCCACGGGCTGGACAGGGACCTCCACCGCGACGTCGGCCGCGAGCGTGGAGGGGCCGCGGACCTGCCGGCCGATCCAGGCCCTGAGCAGACGAACGGACCGCGCTGAGCCACCGGAAGCTGACATGACGATCGGGCCACGATTTTGACCACTATGTGGGGAATAGCAGCCGCATGGTGTATGTTGCACATTCGCCAGCAAATATACAAGAGAAGAGATAACCCCAGGTGGCAACCGATTACGACGAACTCCGCTCCGACGTCGCGGAATCCCAAAGCACGTCACTTCAGGCCCTGCAGTCTGCCAATGCTCCGGATGCCCGCAGCGTTGTACGGGAGCTGGACGAAGCCGATGCTTTTGAAGGCAACGAGGTACCAGGCGGCGAATTCGTGGCCGAGGAACTCATCATTGCGGTCGTTCCCCAGAAGGAAGACGAGTTCACCTGCTACTCCTGTTTCCTCGTCCGTCACCGCTCCCAGATTGCCCGTGAAAAGAACGGTCACGCGTACTGCGTAGAGTGCGAAGGCTGAGCCTCTGAGGTCCATCCCCGTGCCGCTTAGCCATCTCCCTCACAGTTACGTTCATCACAGGGGATGCAGGCGCTTCTTCTTGGCGAGCTTTTCATAACGGGCCGCGGAATCCGCTGCTCGCTGCTCTTCGGCAGCGAGCAAGGGACCGTACGGCGAATTGTCCTCGACCGATCCGCCGGTATCGCTTGCGAGCCGGAGCAGCACCGAGCGGCTCACAACGCTGTCCTGGTGCTCTCCTAGGATCTTTTGGATCTTCTGGGCGTTGCGGGCCAGTTTCACCGCGGGTTTCCGGTGAACGTCCCGCAGCGCTTCGGCTGCGTGGCGCAGCCGTTTTGCGTCTTTACGGACCTGATGCAATGCCCTGTCGCTTTCGACGCCGGTTTGCCCGGCCACTGCCTTCTGGGACCGGCGCAACCGCTTGACCGCTTTGCCGGCCAGCTTGGCCGTGACGGGACCGGCCTTCTTCCCCGCACGAGGTTTCGCGGGAGGCTCGTCGCGGAACTCCTCGAGTGACTCCAGGAGCCGGAAATAGCGTTTCGTTCCCAAGGAGCGGAGCATCTCGCGATACCCGGAGTTGAAGGCGGCCTCGAGTTCGTCATTGATCCTGCTGGCAGCTGGAGCGGGCACCGAGCCGTCGGGTTGTTCATTCATCAATTCCCCGATCCGGTCCCGCAACACCTCGGCATCCCGTGCCTTGCCCAGGACCTTGCTCAGCCATTTCAGTTCGGCCTTGAGCTGATCCGCGGCATCGGCGTCGAAGAGCTTGCCGTAAGCGGACAACGTCGAGCGGAGCCTGCGGGTGGCCGAGCGCATGCGGTGGACGGCGTCGTCGGCGCCTTGCCGGACTCCGGAATCCAGTTCGGTGATCTCAGCGATCTGCGCGGCGATGTAGGCAACTATTGCGTCTCCCGCAGAACCCTTCGGACGGGCTTTTGGCGGCGCTGGCACGGCTGCCGGCCAGGCCGTGCCGAAGGCACGGGCAAGCTTGGACGCATGCCCGGAGGGGGTTGCGCCGGCCCCTGACAAGACACTCTCCGCGCTCTCGAACAGGGATTCATCGCCGTGGACCAGCTCGATTTCCCATTCCCGCCAGCGACTCTCCAGTTGCCTCGGGTGCAAGGTCTCTGCCGTCACGTGGTCATCAACGAAATCGGCCAGCGTGACGTCGTCGCTTCCGTGCAGCCGGTGCAAAGTGCGGCGGGTATGGATCCGGGCCACGGGCCTGAGCTCCTCGCCGCGGGTGAAGACGAGGAGCCGTTCCGCCAGCTCCTCGGGGACGATTTCAGGCTGCCCCAGCGGCGCCTGGATCTCCACTCGGTTGTCCCGGCCTGCCGGCAGTTTCAAATGCCAGCCTGAATCGGTGCCGCCGGAACGGCGCCGCAAGGTGATGCGGTGCTTGGCAAGGACCAGGCCTTCCGTATCGAAGTAGACGGCCTCGAGTTGATGATCCGCAGGGTCTGCGACCTGTTCGACGCCGGTGATGTCCTCGAACGCGGGAAGGGGCGTTTCCAAGTCGGCGTCGTACTTGCGCTCTGTTTCCACGGATTCCTGGGTCGACATGCCGTTTCCCATCCTTCTCGTAGCTGGTCCGCACCTATAGGCATCCTCCCACTAGGCCTCCTGCAGGGAAAGAGCGGGCCAAGGCATCCGAAGTGGGTCCCTTGCGGGAGCGGCGATCTGGGGAAGAATGTGGGCATGACTTCGTTCGTGTTCGTGCCCGGGGCAGGCGGCTCGGCCTGGTACTGGAGCCGCGTCGTCCCCCTTCTCCAGGAGGCAGGCCACGGTGCTGTTGCCGTCGACCTGGCGGGAGACGACGAAAATGCGGGTCTGCCCGAGTACGCGCGTTTGGTTGAGGCGGCGATCGGTGACCGGCCCGACGTCGTACTGGTTGCGCAATCGCTCGGAGGCTTCACGGCGCCCATGGTGGGCGCCCGGACCGGTGTTGCAGAGATCGTCTTCGTGAACGCGATGATCCCCAACCCAGGTGAGACCCCTGGCGCCTGGTGGGGCAACACCGGATGGGAGGACGCGCGCAAGAGTGCTGCCGTGGCCGGTGGGTACCGCACGGAGTTCGATATTGGCGGGTACTTCCTGCATGACGTTCCTCCAGAGGTGGCGGCCGAGGGGGAACCGTACCAGCGGCCCGAGGCAAATGCAGTCTTCGCGTCGAGCTGCGATTTCGCGGGGTGGCCCGCAGGCTACCTCTTGCGCCGATGACTTTTTACAACGGCGGTCCTTCGATTCCCTAGACCGGAATCCGCCCAAGCCCTAAGATCACTCTGACGGCACCAGCCCTGCGCTGATCGATGTCCGTCGCGGTCTCACCCTTAAGCGTGAGCGCCGGGTCCGTTCTGCGACTCCTGGGTCTTCGAACGGGCCCGGTCGACCTCCGCTGGGACCAGCCAACAGGCCCTCTGGAACGGGAGATGAACCCCTGGCCCCGCCGCGCCCGACGCAAATTCGCGATGGTTAGAGAGTAATTACTCGCAGAGGGTGACGGCGGCCCGACAACGGAGGATGCTTGATTGATGGGAGGAAAATCATGACACGAGATGTGAGTCATTTCGAGCGCCTTTCGGCGTGGACTGAAGACGACATGAAGCCAGCCGTCGGCAAGCTGTTGCGCGGCGATGGCGTGCCTTCCGAGTTGCAGGAAGACCGCCGTCCCTCGCCCTTGGACTTCCAGATTCCCGGGGAACTGGACCGCGCCCTGGAGTCAGCTTCACAAACGCTTAGCCTCACGCCCAGCGAGATCTTGCGCGAGGCCCTGTCCGAATGGCTGGGGAGCCACGGACAGCCGGCCACGGGCCACCATCCGTTCGGGAAGCACACCGCGCTGTAACGTCGGCCGGGCTGCGGTTCGCGAAGCTGCAGCCCTTACTGGCGTCTGCCCTGGACAGCGTCCCCGTGCCGCGCAGAGCGGAACGGAGAGGCCGCAAGTAGCAACGCCGCCGCCGCGAATCCCGCAATTCCGATCCACAGTGTCGGCTGGTATCCGATTGATACAGCGAGGAGTCCGCCCGCGGGTGCGCCGACCACGATCATCGCGCGGTTCGCGGACCGGATGGTGGTGTTCATGCGTCCTTGCAGATGGTCCGGTGTTACCGCTTGCCGGTAGCCCATCTCGTTCGCGTTGCTCAGTCCGAGGGCCAGTCCGTAGACGGCCTGCCCCGCGGCCAGAAAGAGGATCACGAGCCACTTCTGTCCGTTTCCGGTAGGCACGACGGCGATGATCGCCCAGCCGACCGACATGAGGCAATTGCAAATGATCACCGCCCGCCCGGCACCCCATCGCATCCCGAACCTGGTCGAGAAGCTGCTTCCGAGCAGCCCGGCGACGCCGGCGGCCGCAAGGGTGATGCCAAGCTCAAAAGGAGACAACCTCAATTCGAGCAAGACGAACGATACGAAGACGGTCCCGAGCATGCTGTTGGCGAGGAACCAGACGTGGGATCCGACGGCCATTGGTGCAAGAACGCGGTGCCGGTAGACCCAGCGGAGTCCCTCGGCAATCTCCGCGCGGAGGCCTCGCAGCGACGTGCCGGATATTTCCCGGGGCTCCACAACACGCACCCGGGAGATCGCCAGCGCGGAAAAGAGATAGGAAACGGCGTCGGCGAGGACAGCGAAGGGAGCCCCCAGGAGCGTGACCAAGCCACCGGCAACGAGCGGGCCGGAAGTCTGGGCGACGGCATCGCTTTGGTCGGCCCTCGCGTGGGCAGCCAGCAATTCCCGCCTGGCCACGATCCGAGGGAGGAACGACTGGGATGCTGCGTCGCCGAAGAGGGAGAACACGCCGAAGAAAGCAACGAAGACGATGAGGACAATGAGGTTCAGCCGTCCCACCGCGTAGAGAACAGGAATGGCCAGCAGGAGGATGCCCCGCGCAAAGTCTGTTCCCACGAGCACGGGCTTCCGCGGCCGTCGGTCGACGAGGGCACCTGCGAGCAATCCGAAGAAAAGATAGGGGAGCCACCGGGCCGCGTTCAGCAGGCCGACGTCGGTCGCGGTACCTCGGAGCGAATCCAGCACCAGGACCTGCAGCGCCAAGGTGGTGATGTAGGTTCCAAAGCCCGACACGGTGTAGGCCGACCAGAAAGCCAGGTAGCCGGGAATCCGGAACACGTCCCGCGGGTTCGAGCCATCCATGGCGTCAGCGTCCGTTCACAGGCAAGATGAAGCCGGGAAAGCGGACGCCCGTGCCGACGCAATGCACCCGAGGACTGGGCAGCCATGGCCAGTCCTCGGGTACGGAATGCAAACTGGCTTTAGCCGCCGCAGTACTTGCTGTAATTGGTGCCCGCGTTCTGGTAATCGTTCTTCAGGGCGTTGAGCTTCGCGGTATCCGGGCTGTCCTTCGAGGACTCGTCCAGGTAGTCCACAATCGTCTTCAGGGTGGGCTTCAGCTCATCCGAGGACACGGCTTCGATCGGGCGGAGCTGGTTGGCTACCCGGATGGTTCCCGTTTTGTCCGTGGTGTTCGTGGGGTTCGAGATGACGGTCTTGACCCGGCTGCAGGTGTCCGCGGTGCTCAGCTGCTGCGGTGCGGAGCAGGCTGAAGCGGAGAGGAGGAGCCCGGCCGCGAGCAGGGTAGTGGTGATTTTCTTCATGGTTCCCTCAGTAGTTGCTGACGTTTGATTGTAAGCAGACGTGGCGTGGCGCCCAATGCAGGCTTCGCCAGCGGAACGGTTCATTTCGTGCGGCCACGGGTCCGAAGATCACAAGGGAGGGGCCCCTCGGCCGTCCGGCCGCGGAACCCCTCCACTGTTTGGAGCGCGCTGGATCAGCGCTGGGGGAGGGCCTTGGTACCCTCGATCTGCACGGCCTGCAGCTTGTTCGGATCCAGGCCAAGCGTCTTCAGGATGGTCGGCGCAATCTGCGTCGTCTCAACGGCGGTGGTCACCGTCCGGGCGTGTTCGTCGTTGCCGCCTGAGATCACGAGGGGCACATCGCGGTCATCCGCGCTGGCTCCGCCGTGTTCAGCGATCTTGGCCTTGCCGCCGGTGTACACCACGCCGGTCTGGGCGATGCCCAGGATGTCCGGGTAGCGTGCGTCGCTGGTTTTGGTGCCGAAGTAGTTTGCAACTTCACTGCCCGCGTAGACCTTGCTCAACCCCGAGGTCGTCACGGTCTTGGCGGCACCGTTGACGTCGTTGCCGGCGGCCGGGTGCGCTGCCAGGTAGTCCTTGGCGAACTGGGCTGCCGCCTGAGAGTGGTCCGAAAGCCACAGTTGCATGATGTCGTCGTCGGTGGAGAAGGCCACGAGGTCTGCCGAGCCCGGGTGGGCCGACTTCCATGCCGCGTTCAGGCCGTCGATGATTGTGCTGTCAGGAACCCTGGTCAGCGTCGAAGAGTCCATCGGCGACTGTCCGTGCTTTGCCGAAAGCATCACCGTGGTGTCCTTGGCGTGGCCGGAAGCGGCGAGCTCGGACTCGAACTTGCCCACGGAAGCGTTGACGAAGTCCAGGGCTTTGCTCAAGAGCGGCCCGGGGACGGTGCCGCCCTGAAGGTAACCGCCGGTGAGGCCGTCCGACGTCGGGAGCTTCTGTGCCGTCGAGACGGCCTGGAAGTTCATCCCGAAGATGCCCGGTACTGCGGCCGTCTTGGTGCCGGAGTGGTCCTTGCCGTCGATCTCGTTCAGCACGGCCTGGACCTTGTAGCCGTCGTACTGCTGGGTAGCGGCATTGTCCTGCGTCCAGTCGCCAGTGAACGGAGCGGCGGCCTTGCTGTTGATTTCCGGGGTGAAGAGGTCATCCAGGCCCTTCCCGGAAGGGCCATTGAGGATTTCATAGGCCGGGTGCTTGTCCGACCACGCCGTGGTCAGGCCAGCGCTCTTCGCCACTTCGAAGACCGTGTTCACCTTCAAGTACTGGTGCGGGTAGACCGGCTTGCACGTCGCCGGGTCAACGGGGAGGGCTGCCGGGTCCAGGAGCGATCCTGGCTGTCCGGTCATGTTCAGGATGCTGCCGGGAAGGCCGGGCAGGCCCTGGCCGGCGTCGAGGGCGTTCTGGTCCTTGTCCGCCGCTTCGGTGAAGGCCACTTCGGCGCCGGGCGCGGTGTTCTTGCAGTCCGTGGTGCCTACCGGCAGGAGTGCCCGGTTGAAGGTGTCGTCATAGTAGACGCCGGTGGTTCCGGGATTGCCGCCGGTCAGCTGTCCGACCATGCCGGGGAAGGAATCCGAGGGCACGGGAGTCTGGGCGTGAGTGTAGCTGGTGCCGTGGTTGACCAGCGACGCGAGCGCCGACGTCGGGTGGTTCTTCACGTAGAGATCCAGGTCCTTCTGGTGAAGGCCGTCCACCGAAAGCAGCAGGACGTGCTTCGAGGTTTCGCCCTGCCCACCCTGGCCCTTGCTGCCGTCTGATCCCTGCTGGCCCTGGACGTCCTGGCCGCCGCGTGAAGCGTCGTCGGCCATCGCCGGCGCCACCGCGGACCCGGCCATCAGCACGGCCCCCAGGACCGCTGCTGTGGCAAGCCTGTTTTTCTTGGCTGTCTTCATGGAAGTAAGACCCTTCGCTATTGCGTTCTTATCGTTCGAGAATGCGTTCCCGGATGATTCTTGTTGCGGGGAGGGTCTCCGTCCCCCGAATTGGGCGTGATCGCAGAAACGTTCACGACAGGTTCAATTGCGGGTAGCCGAACTCTTCCGGAACTCACAGGAAATCCGCGTAACCCCGGGGGTGTGTGGCCTGTCGGGTCATTAACCGACTGGAATTCTCACCGGGAAGGACTCGGCGAGGGCGTGCCCACCATGGACGCGGGCGGCGCAGGGAAAGCTGCCGCGGGGTACAACCCGGCGACCCGCGTCATGTAATTGGCCCATTGCGGCCCGGCCAGCATGTAACCGTCGATGGCGGTGTAGAACTTGCCGTTGATCGTGACGTTCTGTCCGGCCCGGCTCTGTCCTGCCATGGTGTCGCCGAAGAAGGACGCCGTGGCGAGCCCCGTGGTGTATCCGACCACCCAGGTAGAGCCGTTGCTGTTGTTCGTTCCCGTTTTTGCGGCGGTGGGGAACAGGTCCTGGACTTTGGGCTGGATGTAGATGCCGGATCCCCGTTTCAGGACGTCCTGCAGCACGGAGTTGACGCCTCGGGCAATCTCCGGCTTGATTGCCGGGTGGCACGAACCGGCTTGGGCGGGCAGCTTCCCGCCCAAGGGATCCGTGATGCCCACGACGGCGATCGGCGAGCAATAGGTGCCGTCGTCGGCGAAAGTGGCAAAGGCGTCGGCCATCACGAGCGGCGATATTTCGGTGCCGCCGAGGAGATTGCCCAATTGGTGCATGTTCACCGGTGCGTTGTCCACGCCACTGTGGAGGCCCACCGCGTCCACCACCTGCTGGATGCCGCAGAAGTCCAACTGGGTCGCCTCGGCAAAGGTTGCGGTGTTGATGGAGTTGTAGAGCCCGTAGTTCACGGGCATCGGACGGTAGTAGCCCTCGTCGTTGTTGCGGAGATCGTCAGCTGTGCCCAGGCCGGCGATCTTCTGGGCCGTGCTGTAGCCGCCCAGCACCCGCCCGCAGCTGTCCCTCCAGGGGAATCCGAGCGGGTAGACCCTCCTCGACGCGTCCACCACCGTGGTCATGGACTTGCCCTCGTTGAGCCACTCCGTGAAGGTGAACGGCTTCATGGCGGATCCCGGCTGGAAGCCTCCGGCTCCGTTGAGGTCATTGCCGTTGGCGTCCACGGAATCAACGTTGAAGTTGAGTTGGGTATCGAATTTGCCGGGTTCGGCCAGGAACACCGTGTTCTGAGCCATCGCCAGGATCTTGCCCGTGCCGGGCTGCACTGACACCAAGGAGGCGCCCCATTTGTCCGGGTTGGCCCCCGCCGTGGCATCGACCTGCTGCTGTGCGACTGCCTGCAGCCGGCTGTCCAAGGTGGTGGTGATCGTCAAGCCACCGCGGTAAAGAAGCTGTTCCCGGTCCGTGACGCTGGCGCCGTACACCGGGTTGTTGAGGATGAGGTGGGAAATGTAGTCACAGAAGTATACGGCCATGTCCGCGGCGGCGCAGCCCTGCTTCCCGGGCGTGATGTTGAGCTTCAAGGGAGCGACGACGGCGGCCGCGTAGGCTGCCAGCGGGATCTTGTGTTGCGCGAGCATGTCCGCAAGCACCAGGTTGCGCCGTTTGATGGAGTTGTCCGGGTGGACGGATGGGTCGTAGAAGCTGGGGCTATTGACGAGGCCGGCGAGCAGGGCGGCCTGTGGGAGGCTCAGATCCTTGGCGGAAACGCTGAAGAAGTGCTCCGACGCGGCCTCAATGCCGTAAGCGTCCCGGTTGAAGAACACGATGTTGAGGTAGCCCTCCAGAATCTGGTCCTTCGTGAACTTCTTCTCGAGTTCGACGGCGAGTTTCATTTCGCGCACCTTGTCACCAAGGTTCTTTTGACCGCTGAGCACCACTTGTCCCGTCTGGCCGGCCGCCAACCGGGACTCGTTGAGTACGTTGGTCACGTACTGCTGGGTCAGGGTCGACGCACCCTCGTTGGTGCCTTTCGTGAAATTGGAGGCTAATGCCCGCAGGATCCCTTGGGGGTCGATGCCGCCGTGCTCGTAGAAGCGGTTGTCCTCGACGGCGACGATCGCATCCTTGATGTAGGGCGACATCTGGTCGAGGCTGACCCGCACGCGGTTCTCGGCATAGAACGTGGCGATCGTCTTTCCGTCCGCGCTGAGCACTTTCGTGGACTGCGACGGCGGGTTGACCACCAGATCACCCGGGAGGTTGTTGAAGTACTCGATCGAACCGCTGACGGCCATCCCGGCCGACGCTACGCCGGGGACCAGCAGCCCGGCAGCCAGCACGCCGCACAGCGCACTCACCACGAAGAATCCGAAGATCCTTCGCAGGACCCGCGCCAAACCACTTTTCGGGTTGTTCTTCGGAGCCATTTTTCCAGCTATCGAGCGTGCGTGTTTACAGATTACGCCGCCATTCCTCCCGTCACATAGGCCCCGAAATCCGTGGCGACACGGCCCTCGTGGTTATGTTCGTCACTTCGCCCGCGCGCTGACCGTGTCCGGCGTTTTTGCGGATGCATACTGAAGTTATTCGGGCGCGGTGATGGAAGGCAGGTGGCAGCCGGTGGAGACACTGATGGCTGTTGTGAGGAGCGAGTATTTTCCGGCGGGAGCCGTGCTCGTGGGCGTGGTTTTGTTCTGGACAATCGGCTTGCTCGGCGGGTTGTCCTGGTTGAGTGGAGCCCAGCAGCCCTTGGCCATCCTGACGTGGCTGATCTTCATCTACGGCGTGGTTGTGCTGTCTCCCCTCGCTGGAATCTGGGCCGCCGTGGACCTTGCCCGCCGTTGGTTGCGGAACCGCCAGGCTCGCCGTCAGCAGCTCGGATCGGCCGACGTCGAGTCCTTCTAAGTTCCCACCGGCGTGAGCCCGCACGGTAGGCGATAGCCTGAAGCTAGCGCCTGCCCACGATCGGACCGCACGGAACGAGGACCTCCCATGATCACACGCGTCGACGTCGATGAAGCCGCTGCCCGGATTGCGGGGAGGATCCGCCGCACACCCGTTTTCGAGGCGGATGCCGGGACGGTGCCCGGACAATTGTGGTTCAAATGCGAGTTCATGCAGCACACGGGGACGTTCAAGGCGAGGGGTGCCTTCAACCGCGTACTGGCCGCACGGGAACGCGGCGAGCTCAAGGAAGATGTTGGGATCGTCGTCGCCTCGGGAGGCAACGCGGGGTTGGCGAATGCCTACGCCGCAGCCCAACTCGGTGTGCCGGCAACGGTTTTCGTCCCGGAAACCGCCCCTGCCGTGAAGGTCAGGAAACTCAAGGCCAGCGGAGCCACGGTGGTCCAGCGCGGAACCGAGTACGCCGAAGCATTCGAGGCCGCCCTCGACTACGCCACGGAAACCGGGGCGGTTTACTGCCATGCCTACGACCAGGCCGAAATCGCCGCGGGTGCCGGCACTGTGGGCTCGGAGCTCCTGGACCAGCTGGGCGCCATCGACACTGTCGTGGTGGCCGTTGGCGGCGGCGGGCTCATGGCGGGAATCGCGGCCGCCGTCGAAGGCCACGCCCGGGTTGTCGGCGTCGAACCGGACAATGCTCCCACCCTCTATTCGGCCCTCGCCGCAGGCGCACCCGTTGACGTTGCCGTCTCGGGGATCGCCGCAGATTCCCTGGGGGCCCGGCAGATCGGCCGGATCGGTTTTGACGTGGCCGTCCGCACGGGCGTCCGGACGGTCCTGGTGTCCGACGACGACATCGCCGCCGCGCGCTCGCTGCTCTGGGAGCAGTACCGGATAGTCGTGGAACACGGCGCAGCCGCAGCTTTCGCGGCCGTGAACTCCGGAGCGTATGTTCCCGCGGAAGGGGAACGCGTGGCCGTGATTCTTTGCGGGGCCAACACCGACCCCGCCACGGTCTAGGACCAAGTCAAGCCCTGCCGCGAGCGCTCCGCAGTTGCTAAGCTCTAGCCACAATGCCGGGGCACGCGAAACCGCTTCACGAACGGACAGGTGACATTTGCGATTGATCATCATGGGCCCTCCCGGCTCGGGCAAGGGCACCCAGGCAGAACATATCGCCGGGCATTTCGGAATACCCGCCATTTCCACCGGAGACATCTTCCGCGCGCACGTCGGAGGCAGGACGGAACTCGGAGCCGAAGCCAGCAAGTACATGGACAGCGGCGAGTTCGTGCCGGACCACGTCACCAATGCCATGGTCCGGCAGCGGCTTGGCAGCGCAGATGTCCTGGCTGGATTCCTCCTGGACGGATACCCCCGCACAACGGCTCAAATCGAAGCCTTGGACGGCATGCTGGCCGGCAACCGGCAGCAGCTTGACGCCGTCGTCGAACTAACGGTCGACGACGACGAGCTCGTGGCGCGAATGCTCCGCAGGGCGCAGGAGCAGGGCCGCAGCGATGACACAGCGCCGGTGATCCGGCGTCGGCTGGAGCTTTACCGCAACGAGACGCAGGCCGTGGTGGAGCAATACTCCGAGCGCGGTATCGTGCTCGCCGTGGATGGTTCCGGCCAGCGGGAAGAGATCACTGCCAAGGCCATAACCGCCATTGAATCAGCACTAGGAAAGGGACTGTGAACGGTCAACCGCCTACCGGCCAGAGAATCGAAGACTATGCGATGATCGGGGACCTGCACACCGCGGCCCTCGTCAGCACGACCGGCTCCATAGACTGGCTGTGCCTCCCACGTTTCGATTCGCCGGCGTGTTTCGCCGCGCTCCTGGATTCACCCCAAGCCGGGCGCTGGCTCTTGGCGCCTGAAGCCGGGGGAATCTGTACGCGCCGCCAGTACCGGGACGGGACCCTCATCCTGGAAACAGATTGGGAGACCAAGGATGGGCACGTCCGGGTCATCGACTTCATGCCGCCGCGCGACGCCGTCGCGGACATCGTGCGCATTGTTGAAGGGATCCGCGGGACGGTCAAGATGCGCGGGGAGCTGATCCTGAGGTTCGACTACGGACACGTGGTGCCCTGGGTGCGCCGCGACAGGCATGGCCTCCGCGCCGTAGCCGGTCCGGACTCCGTCTACCTCAAGACTCCGGCGCCGTTGAAAGGCAAGGACTTCACGACGGTCAGCGAATTCACGGTGAAGGCCGGCGACCACATCCCCTTCGTGCTGACCTGGGCGCCGAGCCACGAACGGCGGCCACGCACGGTCGAGGCAGATATCGCGCTCGACGACACTGCGGCGTTCTGGACGGACTGGTCCAAGCGTTGCACCGTCCGGGGGCCTTACCGGAAAGCCGTTCAGCGTTCCTTGATCACGTTGAAGGCCCTCACCTACGCGCCTACCGGGGGCATTGTTGCCGCCGCCACCACCTCGCTGCCCGAGCAGATCGGCGGGCCGCGGAACTGGGACTACCGCTATTGCTGGCTCCGTGACGCCACGTTGACCCTCCAGGCGTTCCTCGCCGCGGGCTATACCGAGGAGGCCGCCGCGTGGCGGGACTGGCTCCTTCGTGCTGTGGCAGGCGACCCGGCCGACCTCCAGATCATGTACAGCCTGCACGGCCATCGGAGGTTGCCGGAGACGGAGCTGACCTGGCTTTCGGGGTACCAGGGGTCGACGCCGGTGCGCATCGGGAATGCGGCGGCGGAGCAGCTTCAGCTGGACGTCTGGGGAGAAGTCCTGGACTGCCTGTCCCTGACCCGCGCATCGTTGATGAACGTGGGCGATGAGTCTTGGGCAATCCAGACCGCCCTCATGCGCCACCTTGAGAGCACCTGGGACCAGCCGGACAACGGGCTCTGGGAAGTCCGCGGCCCGCGGCGGCACTTCGTGCACTCCAAGGTGATGGCCTGGGTCGCCGCTGACCGCATGGTCCGGGGTATCCGTGAATCGGGGATGCCTGGCCCCCTGGATCGCTGGGAGGCGTTGCGGGATACCATCCATGACGAAGTGATGACCCACGGATTCGACGCGGACCGCAACACCTTCGTGCAGTCCTATGGGAGCAAGGAACTGGACGCGAGCCTTCTCCTGATCCCCAAAGTAGGCTTCCTGCCGCACGACGATCCACGCGTGATCGGCACCATTGACGCCATCCAGCGCGAGCTGACGGAAGACGGCTTTGTGCTGCGCTACCGTCCCCAGGACAGCGACGACGGACTGCCGGGCAGGGAGGGCGTCTTCCTTGCATGTTCCTTCTGGATGGTGGACGCACTATTGGGGGCCGGGCGCCGCGCGGAGGCGACGGCGCTCTTCGATCGGCTTCTGGCCTTGCGCAATGATGTGGGACTGTTGAGCGAAGAATGGGACGTCCAGGCGGGCCGGCAACTTGGCAATGTGCCCCAGGCCTTCAGCCATTTCGGCATGGTGCTCAGTGCCTTGCAACTTCAGCACGGCAAAGCGCACCACAGCAATGTACCGATCGGCGGGGTCACACCGTCGGACACTTTGCCGGAATCGCGTGAATCGTCGCCGGCTTCAGGGGCGGCTTTGAGCTGACGTTCCGGAGCGCTTGGGCCAGCGGAAGATCCGGCCTGCCAAGGCGAGCCCGGCCCCGAGGTTGAGCATTGGCAGGTAGGCCCGCGCCACGGCGGTTCCAACGGCCGGCAGGGAAGCGGCATCGGGGTAGAGCATGTAGAGGGGCTCGTACCGGGGCCGGAACTTTGCCTTGAACGCCAAGAGGGACCGGAACCCGTAGACCGGTTCCAAAGTCGCCCCCAACCAGTCGAGCAAGCGGTCGAGGTTGCCCGGAGGCCGGGATCGTGGCCTCGGGCGTGGCAGCTCGGAAGGATCCTCTTCGACCCGTGCCAAGGGCGCCCCGGAGAGGCTCACGAATTCGCATCCTTCATCCTTGAGGCTGAGGGCCGCGGAAGCGATGAGGAATTCGATGCTGGCACGGAAGCCCCCGCTACGGCGGCGCATGAAATCCAGGGTCCATCCCACGATGTGCCCGTTGCGGTAGACGGGCAACCAGGACGTGACGGCGTGAACGGTGTGGCGCTGGTCGATTGCAAGCAGGCAACGCACTTCGGGGTCGTCGAGTTCATCGAGGCTGCCCAAGGTGAAGCCCATTTCGGGCATGTTCTTGTCTGCCACCCATTCTTCGGAGATTTCCTCGATCTGGACCTGGACGGAGAACGGCGCCGAGGCGTAACGCGTCCACTCATAGCGGATGCCCGCCTTCGAGGCATTGTTCAACGCCGTGCGGATGTCCTGGAACTTCTTTCCCTTGAAGGACACAGAATGCAAAGGCAGGACCGTTTCCTGGGCTACTTGTGCCGAGCTCCAACCGGAGGCATCCGCGTGGTCGCGCAATTCCTGGGGTACGGAGTAGAAACACGGCGTCCACCCGTTGCCCCTGCAATAGCGGACAAATTCGTCGAAGACGGCCTTCATCTCGGATTTGGGTCCCACCGGGCCGCCGAGCGTGAGGGCGACCCCCGTGCTGACCCGGTAGGCGACAAAGGACTGCCCGGACGCGGAGAACCAGTACATGTTTCCCGGCCACGTGGTCATCCAGGACAGCGAGCTCCCCTCCCGCGTCTTGATGATCTTCCGGGCACGCTCCGTACTGGCGTCGTGCCGGGTGTGGGACTGGTGGAGGAAAGTCCTGAAGATCAGGACACCCGCGATGGCCCAGAAAACGACCCCCACGCCCTCGTACACGAGAACGGCGGCCGTGCCCAGGGGGAAGATCGCCGGGGGTACGTCCAGGACGAAGCCCAGCGGAAGGAAGCGGTCAGGGACATCCGCCAGTAGGTCCGGCAGCCCTGGAACAGGGGAGAATTCCCGGGCAAGGAAGAGCCCGGCGCTGACATAGACAACACTGAGCACGGCCGCCATCGCGAGGACCCTGATGGCGAGGCGTCTGTAGGTCCCCTTCGGCGCCTTGACGTGAAACAGCCTCCGGGTTGCGAGCAGGATGATGGTCAACGCCAGGGGCAGGAGGAGGGGCAGCGCCAAGGTGAATGGCTGCGAGGAAGCCGAACCTTCGATTGCGACAATCCCCTCGCTCGCACCGGTGTCCGAAGTAGTCGGCTGCAGGACTCCGGCGAGGGCAATTCCGGCCAGGACGGAAAGGCCTACCTGGATCACAAGGGTCCCCACCCAGGCAAAGCGCCGTCCGCGGCGGAGGCCCTCCGCAAGCAACAGCAGGAGGAAGGACGGAAGGATGGCCATGAAGATCCCGCCGGCGCCGGCGCGCAACTGCAACTGTGCGACGGCACAGTCCTTCGCTTGCGCCGGATCCGAACAGAGGTTCTGGAGTGTTTGGGGATCGACAGGCTGGATGTTGGTAAATAGGAAACGCAGGATGGACAACGGTCCCACGGCATGCGGGATCAGGCCGGCCACCACAGGACCGATCGCCGATGCGGCAATGAGCAGCGAAAGCAGCACCCGGCCTTCGTGCCGGGAACTGACCGGGCGCGCAAACCGCGGCCGACGTCCCATCAGGAATGGACCGAGAGCCATGCCCGCACCTGCGGCGCCGAGCCTGACCAGATCCGCAAAGCCTCCGCTGTACAGGGCCAGGAGGAGCAGCAGGGCGAAGACGACCAGCCGTATGCGGCGCCTCCACAGGGTTGGCATGGACGCAGTTCCCGCCATCGCCGTACCGATGATGAACGCACTCGGACCGAAGAAGAGATGGCTGCCGATCTCCTCGGTCCAGCTACCAAGCAGGCCTTGGGCCACGGCAAGGAATCCAAGGGCAATGCCGACGCCCAGGATCTGGCTGGAGACAGCAGCTATGGCGAACGCTCGCCGCCCCATTCGCCGCTCCAACGGCACGCCCAGCAGCAGCACCAACGCAGTGTCCAGCACGTAGCCCGTCAGGTCCCTGGCCCAGGCGGCGGAAGCCACGATGGCCTCCCAGTGCTCAGGCAAGGAGCGGGGCGTCAGGGCGACGTTGAGCCGCCACTGCGCGTCCGGTCCGGTGGCAAGACTTGAGGTCAGGGCTCCCAATCCCCAGAAAACGATGACAAAACCCAACGTGAGCTGCGCTGAGCGCAGCCTTCCCGTCCATGATCGCCGCAAACGGGCGTCCGGGACAGGCGGGGTTCCCGGCTTGGGCGCCGGTGCGTGCACGGGGTTCCTATCTGTGCGTCGGAAGGATGGGGGTGCGAAATGAAATTCTTTCACACCGGCCGTCCGACGGGGATAATTCACCCGTCGTTGTCACCTTCGCCATCCCGATCCAATAGACTCCGACGTAGGCAGGCTGGCGGCTCGCACCGTCGCCCGCCTATCAGTAATGGAAAGTTGCTTGACCGCCGCTAAACCGAACAGAAAGCAAGACCGGTACAGGACGATGCACAAATCTCGCATATTCCGCTTCGCTGCATCCGTGATCGCCGCCGGAGTGCTCTTGGCGGGCTGTTCGCAAGCGGCCACCGTACCGTCCGACTCATCCAGCGGCAGGCAAACAGCGGCGCCGATTGCGCCGTCGGGGAGTCCGGCGGCAGCGGGCCAAGGTCCCAGGAAAGTTGACTCCGGGCAGGATCCGTCAAAGCTTCCCGTGGGGTCCTTGTATAAGAATCCCGGCGACAACCGGAACGAGATCATCCTCGCGGACGTCCGGCACACGGCCGTCCTGATTGGCGATTCCCAGTCCCAGCCTGAAGGATCCTGGCCGCGGGCAGCCTTGGGCGCCATTGGCTACAAGGTGTACACAGTCGGCCGCGGCGGAACGGGCTTCGTGGCCGCCACGAACACCACCGGCAACTACATCGATGCGCTGCAACGCGGAGACTGGGTACTGCCGTATGGGACGCCACCCCTGATCGTTCTCCAGGGCGGCGGCAACGATGCTTCCCGCAAAGTGAGCGATGAGCAGATCACGAGCAATGCCAACCGGCTCATTGCGGCCCTCAGGAAGAGGTATCCGCTGGCGAAGATCGCGATGATCGGAACCCTCGCGAGGGGCGCCAACGCCGGCGGTGGCCGCCGTACGCAGGTTGACGCACTGCTGGGCACTATCGCGGCAAAGGCCGGAGCGACCTTCTTCAGCGTGGGCGACTGGATCACCAAGTATCAGGTGGCCGGGGACTTGGTGGACGGCGTGCACCTGAATGCTGCCGGGCATGCCAAGCTCGCTGGTGTCCTGGCAGCGGACATGGCCGCGGCGGGACTTCGCTTGCCTGCGGATCCTGCCAACTGACCCGTCTCCAAAGTCTTGGACCTGCGCCAACATTGACGCTGGCAGAACTTCGTGCGCCGGAGAACAATTGATCTATGGTCAGCTATTCAGCCCTCGAAGACGCGTCCAGCAAGAATCCGCATGACTGGGGCCGGGCGATGGCAACAGCGATGACGAAGCTCCTGGATGCGGCTCGGATTGACGGACGGCATTTCGAACACGAGTTCCTCTACGGCGAGGAACTCAGCCTGAGGATCGACGAGAACAACGGCGGAGCCACGGTCAAGCTCACGTGGACACCCGCGGACCAAGAGCCCGAACCGGAGGACAACCCCGGCTGAGCGCGCCCTGCCGTACTGAGCTTGGGCGGAGGCTACACCTTTGCGACGGGCTCACGGCCGTCGCTTCCGAGCAGGCTCCGCGTGAGGGCCTCGCTGTCGGCCATAAGCTGGCCCACCGCGTCGCCCAGGTGCGAATCGCCGGGAGCTTGGCCTGCGAGTGCGGCCGCGACTACCGAGCGCCTGATCAGTTCCTTGGCGAACGACGCCGTGGTGCCGGCTGTGTGGGCAGCAGCACCTTCGATCGCCGAAGGGGAGAATTGGAGTCCGCTCGAATACAGCTTCAAGAGCTCCACCCGCTCGTGTTTGGACGGAAGGGGTATCTCCACCGCCAGGTCCACTCGTCCAGGCCGCTGGGAGAGTGCCCGCTCCAAAAGTTCCACGCGATTGGTGGTCAGCACGAACGCGACGTCAGCATCGTTGTCCAGCCCGTCCATGGCGTCGAGCACTTCGAAAAGCAACGGTTTGGGTCCATGGCCGAAACTGCGGTCCTCGGCGATCAGATCGCAGTCCTCCAGCACCACGATGGACGGCGCCAAGGCCCGGGCAATCTTGGCTGCCTCGGCAATCCTGGCGAGCGAACCGCCGGAGAGGAGTACCGCCGTCGTACCCTCGCTTTGGCTCAGCAGGTACCGGACCGTGTGTGTTTTACCGGTGCCCGGGGGCCCGTAGAGGAGAAGGCCGCGCTTGAGGTGCTGTCCATGCGCCGCGAGGATGGCCGCTTGCCGGGCGATGCCCAGGGTGTGGCCCTCCACTTTGTCGAGGAGACCGGCCGGAAGGACCACATCGCTGCTGGCCAGCTCCGGGCGCCTGATGAAGGTCACCCCGCTGATGCTCGGCCCGTAATCGCTGACAGCGAGGGCTATGATCTGGCCCTTGAAAACGCTCTGGTGTTCCATGTCGCGCCGCACCTCCGCCAGAAGTCCGGAAGCGACGGCAGAGCGGGCGGCGAGGACTTCGAGCGAGACAGTCTGCCGGCCTCGTTCCACCTTGGCCTCGCGCTGGAGGACTGCCACGGGCGAGCCGCCATAGTTGAAAAGCCACAGTCCCAGCGCCACGGCCTGGCGCTGGGACTCCGGACCCGTGGCCAGGTTGGTGTAGTCCGGCTGGGCGATGGGAAAGCGCGGATAGTTGCGGGACTGCTGGAGCATGTCGCTGAAGGACATATGGTGGCGTTGATCGCCACCCCCGATGCCCACCAGCCGATAGTCCGGATCCCGGCCCGCGAGCTTTTCCATGACGATGTCCACATCCACCAAGCGGTGCGGCGGGATCTCCTCCGCCACCACGGATAGTTCGTCTGCGGGCACGCCGAGATGCCCTGTCAGCGCCTGTAGCAGCTGCTCGGCGTCGGACTGGTCCAATCCGGACTGGGCCAATCGGGTCAGTGTTGCGAAGTCCTCGATGAATTTCCCCAGATTCTCATCCATGGTCAGACCCTAGCAGGAGGGGCATCGCATGGTCAGGGGCACCGGCCTCGGAGTGAATCAGCAGAGTCCGTTCATGGCCGCGATGGCCACCTCCCGGAGCTGTTCGAACTCCGGCTGGCCGCTCCCGTCGGTCGACTCAAGGTGCTTTTCCGTGTCGGAGGGATAGGCGAAGCTCATCGCTATCTGGCGGCTCCCGTCGCTCGTGGACAACGCGATGCTCGCAAACCAGGTGCTGCCCCCATAGCCGTAGTAGAAACCGTTGGTGCATTCGTCATTCCAACGCTGCAGCCCGAGCCCGTGGTCCTCCTGCCACATGGTTTGCATGTCGCGCAGGGTGTTCGCCGTCAGGAGGCGGCCTTGCATGAGCGCCGCATAGAACGTGTTGATGTCGCCCACCGTCGAGATGACCCCCTCTGCAGGGGACGCGATGAGATACTCCGGCTGCGAGGCGTTGATGCGCTCGCCGTCGATGAATTCGTAGCTCTGGATCATGTCGCGGGCATCGCGATCCGGCTCGGCTGCCAGCGAGGTGTGGCTCATTCCCAGCGGAGCGAAGATATTCGCATCCAGGACGTCGCCGATTGACCGGCCGCGGAGCTTTTGCACGATCGCGGCCAGGACGAAGTAGTTGGCATCCGAGTAACGGAAGAGCTGGAAGTTTGCGTGCGCCCACGGCACGGTCCCGGCCATCCGGAGATAGTCCTGGATGCTGAACCTCGTGTCGATGGCCTGTTTGGGCGGCATGGCCTTCAAGATCGCTTCCGGCGCATCGGGCAGGCCGGAGCTGTGGTTCAGAAGGGAACGGATGGTGACGGGGCCAGGCGGATGGACGAGCTGCTCGAATTCCGGGAAGTAGTCCGTGACGGGGTCCTCAAGGCCCAGCTTTCCTTCCTGGACCAGCTTGAGCACCGAGACCGCCACCATCGACTGCGTGATGCCGCCGGCCTGGATCCGGTCGGTCACGACCACCGGCTCTCCGGTTTCGACGTCTTGGCTTCCGTAGGCCTGGGACCATTCGTGTCCCCGGACTTTGATCTGGACGACGACGGCCGGCGCACCCCGGTTGAGCATTTCATGCGCGAAGAAATCCGCAACGGGGGACTCAGGAAGTGCCGTCTGCGAATCCGACGACGAAGTGTCTGCCGGGGGTTCGCTTGTCAGGGGGTAGGTGCAAGCTCCGGACGCCAGGATCAAAGCCAGGACCGCGGCGACCCGCGCTCGCCGCGACGTCTCCATGGCTGCCTCCTGAAGCTACGCTGCAGGGCAACGGCTGGGCGCCCTTGCCCCCGTAGTTTCGATCGTCCTCTTCCGAAGCGAGAGGGTCAACGCCGAAAACGTGGGTGCGCCAAACCCAACTAACTCGCAGTTAATGTCGTTATGAGGGCTCATAACGACATTAACTGCGAGTTAGTTGGGGTAGCCGGGAGGCCTAGGTCAGCTTGACCTGACGGTTGACGTCCTTGTACAGCAGGTAGCGGAACGGGCCCGGGCCGCCGGCGTAGCAGGCCTGCGGGCAGAAGGCGCGCAGCCACATGAAGTCGCCTGCCTCCACTTCGACCCAGTCATTGTTGAGCAGGTACATGCCCTTACCCTCCAGGACGTACAGGCCGTGTTCCATGACGTGGGTTTCCGGGAACGGGATGACCCCGCCGGGCTGGAACGTCACGATGTTCACGTGCATGTCGTGGGCCAGGTCGTTGGGGTCCGCGAAGCGCGTGGTTGCCCAGACGCCGTTGACGTCCGGCATTTCGCCGGCCTCAACCTCGTCGTCGCTCGTGACGAAGGACTTGGCTTCGTAGCCCTCAAGGCGCTCGTAGGCCTTGCGGATCCAGTGGAAGGAGACGATCTCATCCGAGACGTTCTCCAAGCCCCAGCTGGATCCGGCCGCGAGGTAGGCGTAGCCACCCTCTTCGAGCTGGTGCAGTTCGCCGTCGAGGGTCAGATTGACCTTGCCCTTGGTGACGAAGACGACGCCTTCGACGCCGGCCTCGAACTCGGCCTTGGGAGCACCGCCGCCCGGGCCGATCTCAACGATCAACTGGGAGAACGTGGTGGCGAATCCGGAGATCGGGCGGGCGATGATCCAGGAACGCGTGTTCGAGAAGCCAGGCAGGTTGCTGGTCACGATATCGGTCAACACGCCCTTGGGGATGACCGTGTAGGCCTCCGTGACGATTGCGCGTTCGGTGGTGAGGTGGGTCTGCGGCGGCAGGCCGCCTTGGGGGTAGTAGTACTTGCCCATCATTGGATCCTTACTTGGAGGTGGTGTGTGCGAGCCGCGGATGCGCCAGTGCAGTCAGCCGGGGGAGTTCGACGCCGGCAAGCGCCAGCACTTCTTCGGAACCCACCGCTCCGCATTGGACGCCGCGCAGGACGAAGGCGGCCAGGGCGCGGGCGGTGGCGGGTTCGTCCATGACGCCGCCTTCGGTGCGCTCCACGTAGTTGCGGAGGCGTGCGGCGGCAGCCGGCAGGCACTCGCGGTAGAACGCATACGTTGCCGCGAAGCGGCTCGGCAACTGGGCAGCGTGCAGGTCCCAGCCCTGGTAGTAGCCGCGTTCAAGGGAGCGGCGGACCAGACGGCCGTGCAACTTCCATGCGTTTTCCACGTTGTCGCCCACGGGGATGATGTTGGTGGAGCCGTCGGAGAGGCGGATGCCCGTTCCCGCGACGGCCAGCTGCATGACTTCCTTGGCGAAATCCGCCACCGGGTGCTCCATGGACTGGTACTCCGCGGAGATCTGCAACGAAGCGGAGTAGTCGTAGGTGCCGTAGTGCAATGCGCTGATGCGGCCCGGAACTGCGTGCGGCAGCCGGGCCACGGGGGAGGTTCCCTCCGGGCCGAGGATCAGCTGCGGCGTCTCAACCTGGACCTCGAAACGAAGCCGGCCCGCCGGAAGGGAGTGGATCTCTTCCAACCGGGAGACCGCGAAGTCCATTGCCTCCACCTGGGCCACCGTGGTGACCTTCGGCAGCGTCAGGATGAGGCCCTCGGGCAGCTCCCCGGCGGAGGCCAACGTGGAGACGAACAGGTCCAGGGTCTTCAGGCCACGCGCCCGGGTGGGGGCCTCGAAGCACTTGAAGCGGATGCCGATGAACGGCGGGGCGGAACCCGCGGCAACGGCTTCGCTGACGGCCTGGGCCGCCGCTACTGCCGCGACGTCTTCTGCTTCATCGCCGCGGTCGCCGTAGCCGTCCTCGAAGTCGAGGCGCAGGTCCTCGATCGGTTCGCTGCGCAACTTGGCAGCCACACGGGTGGCGACGGCGGCAGCCAGTTCGGGCTCCTGGCCCAGCAGCGTACCGAGCCTTTCGAGACCGCCGTGGGCCTCCGCCGTCGTGATCGCCTGGGCGCCCCATTCTGCGGAGAGCGACGGCGTGAAACGGTCCGCCGGGACGTACACCGTGTGCACGGGCTGGCGGGTGCCGTCGTCGCCGGGGTAGTTGCGTTCCAGGAGCTGGTCGGTGGCGGCCAGTTGGGAGTCGATCGCGGCGAGATCTGCCGCAGAGAAAGAGGAAGCGGCCATCCCTACACCAGCTCGTAGGCGGGAGTGGTGAGGAAGTCCGTGTAGTCCTCGGACAGACAGATGTCCGCGATCAGGCGGCTCGCGGGCTCGTAGAACTTCCCGAAGGATTCGGCGTCCACCTCGCTCCGCAGGCGATCGGTCTCTTCGCCGAGGATCCGGGTGACCAGTTCGCGGGTGACGGTGTTGCCGGTGTCGGCGAGGACGGACTTGTTGCGGATCTGCTGCCACACCTGGGAACGGGAGATCTCCGCGGTGGCGGCGTCTTCCATGAGGTTGTGGATGGCGACGGCGCCGCTGCCGGAAAGCCAGACTGCGGTGTACGCGACGGCGACGTAGAGGTTCAGGCGGAGCCCGGCCTCGGTCACGTGGCCGCCCGCGGAGGAGATGTCCAACAGCTGTTCGGCGGTCACGGAGACCTCCGGGCGCTGCTTGTCCAGCTGGTTCGGCTTGTCGCCCAGCACCGAGTCGAACACTTCGCGGCAGGTGGAGACGAGGTCCGGGTGGGCCACCCAGGAACCGTCGAAACCGTCGTTGGCCTCGCGGGTCTTGTCCGCACGGACCTTCTCGAAGGCCTGGGCGGTGACTTCGGGTTCGCGGCGGTTCGGGATGACGGCAGCCATGCCGCCCATGGCGAAGGCGCCGCGCTTGTGGCAGGTCTTGACCAGCAGTTCCGTGTAGGCGCGCATGAACGGGGCCGTCATGACCACGGACGCGCGGTCCGGCAGGATGAAGGACTCGCCGGCGTCGCGGAAGTACTTCACGATGCTGAACAGGTAGTCCCAGCGGCCGGCGTTCAGGCCGGATGCGTGGTCGCGCAGTTCGTAAAGGAACTCGTCCATTTCGAAGGCGGCCGGGATGGTTTCGATGAGCATGGTGGCGCGGACGCTGCCCTGCGGGATGCCGAGGAAGTCTTGGGCGAAGACGAAGATGTCGTTCCAGAGGCGGGCCTCGAGGTGGCTTTCCATCTTGGGCAGGTAGTAGTACGGGCCCTGGCCGTTGAGGAGAAGCTGCTTGGCCACGTGGAAGAAGTGCAGGCCGAAGTCCACCAGCGCGCCCACGGTGGGTTCGCCGTCGAGCAGGAGGTGCCGTTCGTCCATGTGCCAGCCGCGGGGGCGGGCGACGACGACGGCGAGCGGCGCGTCCGTGCGGAGCCGGTATTCCTTGCCCTCCGGGGAGGTGTAGCTCAGGGTGCCCTGGGCGGCGTCGCGGAGGTTGAGGATGGCGTCGATGACATTCGCCCACGTCGGGGTGCTGGCGTCCTCGAGGTCGGCGAGCCATACCTTGGCTCCCGAGTTCAAGGCGTTGATGGCCATCTTGGCCGGGGAAGCCGGGCCGGTCATCTCGACCCTGCGGTCCTGCAAAGCCTTGGGTGCTTCGGCGACCTTCCAGTCGCCGTCGCGGATGTCCTGCGTTTCGGGCAGGAAGTCGAGGCGGCCGGTGCGGGCCACTTCTTCACGCTTGGCGACGCGGGCCGCGAGGAGTTCGGTGCGGGTGCCCGCGAAACGGCGGTGCAGTTCCTCCACGAAGGCCAGCGCCTTGGGAGTCAGGATCTCCTCGGCTCGTTCGATCGGCCGGGGGTCTGTGACAGTGAGAGCCATGGGATGGTCCTTTCCTAGAGAGCGCTGGAGGCCTGCGTTTGCTGCTGCCGCGCGTTTGCCGCGTTTGCTGCATTTGCTACGGCTGCGGCGACGTCGGCTGCAACGTGGGGGTCGAAGACGCTGGGGATAATGTAGCTCGCATTCAGTTCATCATCTGCGACCCGGTTGGCGATAGCCTCTGCCGCGGCCACGAGCATTTCCGGGATGATGTCCGATGCTCCGGCGTCGAGCAGCCCGCGGAAGAAGCCCGGGAAAGCCAGCACGTTGTTGATCTGGTTGGGGAAGTCGCTCCGGCCGGTGGCCACCACGGCTGCGTGCTTGGACGCGATCACCGGGTCGATTTCCGGGGTGGGGTTGGCCATGGCGAACACGATCGCGTCCTCGGCCATCGAGGCGACCTGCTCTTCGCCGATCACGTGCGGGGCGCTGACGCCGATGAAGACGTCGGCACCCTTGAGGGCTTCGTGCAACGTGCCGGAGAAGCCGGCCTCGTTGGTGTTCGCGGCAATCCAGGAACGGTGCTCGTCGTCGTACTTTTCGCCCGAGTGGATGGCGCCGGAGCGGCCTGCGGCGACGATGTGCTGCGCGCCCTGGGCCTTGAGGAGTTGAATGATCGCCGAGCCGGCAGCGCCGACGCCGGAAACTACGATCTTGACCTCGGACAGCTTCTTGTCCACCACGCGCAATGCGTTGACGAGGGCTGCGAGGGTGACAATCGCGGTTCCGTGCTGGTCGTCGTGGAAGACGGGGATGTCCAGCTCATCGCGGAGCCGCTTCTCGATTTCGAAGCAGCGCGGGGCGGCGATGTCTTCGAGGTTGATACCGCCGTAGACGGGGGCCATGGCCTTGGCGATCATGATGATTTCCTCAGTGTCCTGGGTGTCCAGGCAGACCGGCCAAGCGTCGACGTTGGCGAACTGCTTGAACAGCGCGGCCTTGCCTTCCATGACAGGCAGCGCTGCGGCCGGGCCGATGTTGCCCAGGCCAAGGACGGCCGAACCGTCGGTGAGGACGGCGATCGTGTTCCGCTTGACCGTCAGGTTGCGTGCAGCGGCCGGGTCCTCGGCGATGGCGAGGCAAACGCGTGCGACGCCGGGGGTGTAGGCGCGCGAGAGGTCGTCGCGGTTGCGCAGGGCCACCTTCGGGACGACCTCGAGCTTGCCGCCCAGGTGCATGAGGAAGGTGCGGTCCGAGACATGCTGGACCGTGACGCCGTCGAGCGCGTTGAGGGCGTCCTTGACGCGGTTGGCGTGGTCCTCGTCCGTGGTGTTGCAGGTGACGTCGACAACCAGGGTGTCGTGGTGCGACTCGGTCACATCCAGCGCGGTGACGGCTGCACCGGCAGCGGCGACGGCTGCGGCCAGCTCGCTCGTGGCAGTGAAGCTCGACGGCGCGGCGACGCGCAGGGTGATCGAATTTCCGGGGCTCGGGTTCGCCATTGAATTTCCTCCTCGTACAGGCCCGTAGCGGGCCTCCGCTCTAACCGAATGTTTTCGTATTATGGATATTATTATCTACAAAGTGGAAACACAAGCCCTGATTGGTGAGCGAGCATTCCGGCGTCGCGTGCTGTATGTTGAGTGTTCTAAGCAATTCTTTTCACGATGCGGATAAGAGTTGTCGGATTCCGAGCCATAGGAGACAACGGAATGGCTGAAAAGCCCTCGGGAGGCGTGCAGTCCGTCGAGCGCGTCTTCGAACTGCTGGAACTCATCACCGACGCTGGCGGAGACGTCACGTTGAGCGAACTGTCGTCGTCGACAGACCTGCCGCTCCCCACCATCCACCGCCTGCTGCGTACCTTGGTGTCCCTCGGCTACATCCGGCAACTGCCCAATCGCCGCTACGCGCTGGGCCCCCGGCTCATCCGGCTTGGCGAAGGCGCAAACAAGCAACTCGGAGCCCTGGCCCGCCCCCAGCTGAAGTCCCTCGTGGACCGGCTCGGCGAAACGTCCAACATGGCCGTGCTGGATTCCGACATGGTCATCTACGTTGCCCAGGTTCCGTCCCTGCACTCCATGCGCATGTTCACCGAGGTGGGCCGCCGCGCCCACACGCACGACACCGGCGTCGGGAAGGCCATCCTGGCCCAGCTCGACGACGAAGTGGTCCGCGGCATCGTGGCCCGCACGGGCATGCCGACCCCCACGGCCAAGAGCATCGGTGACATCGACTCCCTGCTCGCCGATCTGGACCGGATCCGCGAACGCGGCTACTCGATCGACGAGGAAGAGCAGGAGATCGGCGTCCGTTGCTTCGCGATGGCCGTCCCCAACGCTCCGACGCCGACCGCAATTTCCGTTTCCGGACCGGTGTCCCGCGTGGACCAGCACTTTGCCGACCGCGCCGTGCCGCTCCTGCGCGAGGCTGCCCTCGCGATCTCGGCCGAGCTGAACCAGAACTAACCCCTCCCGGACGCTCGCTCACGTATGTGGGGTTTCGGGCGGGCGCTCGCTCACCTACGTGGGGTTTCGGGCGCACGCTCGCTCACGTATGTGGGGTTTCGGGCGGACGCTCGCTCACGTATGTGGGGTTTCGGGCGGACGCTCGCTCACGTATGTGGGGTTTCGGGCGGACGCTCGCTCACGTATGTGGGGTTTCGGGCGGACGCTCGCTCACGTATGTGGGGTTTCGGGCGGACGCTCGCTCACCTACGAGCCTTGAACAACGTGCATGAACAAGACTGCTCCCCGGAAATCGGAACTGAATTTCTCAGTCCAACTTCCGGGGAGCAGTTCTTTATGTGAGCGAGGGTCTCTAGAACACCCCATATAGGTGAGCGGGCGTCGGAGGGGGGCCGTCAGTGCTCGGCGGGGCTGTCCGACTTGAGCGGCACTTCCTTGCCTTCGGCGTCGATCAGTTTGCCGTTCTCGAAACGGTCGCCGTGCGCGAGGCAGGCAATGTCCGCTTCGCTCACCACTCGGCCCGTTCCTGCCACGAACACGGATTGGTTGTCCGAGTTGCCGGCCTTGAGGTGGTTGAAGAGCACGTTCAGCAGGATGGCCATGAGCGCGGCCGAGCTGATGCCGGAGTGGAAGATCGTGGAGAACCATGCCGGGAACTGGTCGTAGAACTTCGGGGCCGCGATCGGGATCATGCCGAAGCCGATGGACGCCGCCACGATGATCAGGTTCATGTTGTTGCGGTACTCCACCTTGGAGAGCGTCCGGATGCCGCTTGCGGCCACGGTTCCAAAGAGTACGACGCCGGCGCCGCCCAGGACGGGTGTGGGAACCGCTGCGACTACTCGCCCGAGGACAGGTAGCAGGCCGAGGATCACCAGGATGAACCCGCCGGCGCTGACCACGAAGCGGCTCTTGATGCCGGTGATGGCCACGAGGCCGACGTTCTGGGCGAAGGCGCTCTGGGTGAAGGAATTGAAGATCGGCGAGATGGCGCTGGAGAGCATGTCCGCCCGGAGGCCATTGCCGATACGGCGTGAATCGACCTTGGTTTCCACGATTTCCCCGACGGCGATGATGTCAGCCGAGGTTTCGGTAAGGGTGACCAGGATGACGATCAGCATCGAAACGATGGAAGCGATCTCGAAGGTGGGAGCGCCGAACGCGAAAGGCGTGGGGAAAGCCACCACCGGACCTTGGCCGATCTTGGAGAAATCGGCCATGCCCGTAGCGAGGGCGATGACGGTTCCGATGACCATGGCCAGGAGGATCGACAGACGGGAGATGGCCGCGTTGCCGATCTTGCTCAGGAGCAGGACGATGCCCATCGTGGCCGCGGCGAGGCCGATGTTCGCCACGCTGCCGTAGTTGGGTGCGGCGCTGTTGCCGCCCATGGCCCAGTTGGCCGCGACGGGCATGAGCGTCAACCCGATGGTGGTGATGACGGTGCCTGTGACTACCGGCGGGAAGAACTTGATGATCTTGGAGAAAAGGGGTGTGATCACCAGGCCGATCAGGGAGGCCACCATGACCGATCCGAACACCGCCTGGATCCCGCCCCCGCCGTTGACGATCGCCACCATGGTGGAGACGCCGGCGAAGGACACACCCTGGACCAGTGGCAGTTGCGATCCGAAGAACGGGATGCCGACCGTCTGCAGAATGGTCGCGAGGCCACCCACAAACAGGCAGGCCGCAATCAGGAGGCCGATGTCCTGCGAGGACATGCCTGCGGCGGCTCCGATGATGAGCGGCGGGGCGATGATGCCGCCGTACATGGTCAAGACGTGCTGGAAGCCGTAGGCGAATGTGCTTCCGAGCGAGAGGCGCTTGTCCTCGGGTCGGGCCGGCCCGGACTCTGCGGGGCGGGTTTTCTTCTTCGTGTTCATGGCAGACTCTCTTGGTTCATGGCAGACGTCTTTGTCTGGCTAACTTTGTCTGGCTAACAATGTGGTTTTGGGTATGGCTGCCCAACTGACTCGCATTTGATGTCGTTTTGAGGCTCCAAAACGACATCAAATGCGAGCCAGTTGGGCGGGTACCTGGGGGCTTAGCAGAAGCCGGCGATGCCGTTCCACGCAGCCGGGGCAGGTGTGGTGTTGTCGCGCTGGACCGTGGCTTCGATCAAGCCGTACGGGCGGTCGGCGGCAAAGAAGACCTCGTTGGGGTTGTCGAGGCCGAACGGGCTAAGGTCCACCAGGAAGTGGTGCTTGTTGGGCATGGAGAACTTGATCTCGTCCACTTCGCTATGGGCCTCCAGCACCTTCTTGCCCATGTCGAACAGGGTCTGCTGCAGGGCGTGGGAGTAGTTCTCCGTGAAACCTTCCAGGAGCAGGGCCTTGATGTCCTCGTAGCTCTTGTTGAAGTCGGTCCCGGCAACATCAAGGCCGGTGCTGTAGCGCCAGCGGGCAGAGACGTCGGTGGCGAGGATGCGGTCCGTGGTCTCGGGCAGCGTGGTGTAACGGTCGCGGGGGTAGCCCACGAAGCCGGACTCGGTGGTCTTGAGGACGGTCAGGTCCTTGAGGCCCGAGATGACGTGCGTTGTGTTGCCTTCCCGGACCACGCGGGCGGTGCGGACTTCCTGCCCCTTGCGGACAAAGCTGTGGTCGTGTTCGGAGCCGTGTGCCTGGATGCGGTCCCAGGTGTAGGCCTCGGCTTCCCAGCGGCCGCCGGTGACCCACTCGAAGCTTGAGGTGAAGTGCTCGCTCAGGCGCAGGAGGAAGGCTTCGGGGGAGCCGATGCCGTCGCGGGCAAAGGCGTAGATGGTGTTCTTCTGGGTGTCCGTGGCGACAACGTGTGCGTTGTCGCCCTGGAGATGCGCAGCCTGGAAGTCGCCACGCAACTGCGAGGTGACGTTGAGGTCTTCGATCTGGTGGCGGTCGGTGTCGCGGGTGACTTTGACGACGCGGACTTCTGCCTTGCCGTACTGGTTGTCGCCGAGGACGATGTTGTTGCTCATGGTCATATCCCAACTTCTATGAGGTGGAACCACTAAGGTCCACCAATGAAATTAAGCGCGTGTTTCATACGCGTTTCTGGTGGAGCCGACCCAACAAAAAAAGAGCCGGCATCCGTTGATGCCAGCTCATTACGACCCTGCCTGCTGCTCCCAGGTTACGTGACCTGCGCCACGAATTGAAGAAAGCGTAGCCCACGTTTGCCAGTGGTGTACATCACTTCCGAAGAATCGTTATCTACTTTCCGATTGTGACCGACGGCGACTGGCGGCGATGGCTGTCCCCTTGGGCACCCCTTGACGCGGTTCCGGAGTCCCCTCTACGATTTCCATATAACAAAAACTGTTTTCCAGCATGTGGAAGTTCAACTTAGATTAGCCACATCGCCACGGAGAACTTGAGCGCATGAAACAGGAGGACAGATGGACTCGCAGGATAAGAACAACGTCGTGGACTTCCCGGCGCCCGGCCAGGAACTGTACCTGCCGTTCGGCGCCACGGATCCCGACTTCTACATTCCGGCCGATTGTGACCGCATGCCCGGGACGTTCTCCCGCTGGCTGCGCGCCCTTCCGGTATTCGGCCGGCAGCGTTCCTAGGGCTCCTGCCCCTGGGGACGAGGGACTCTGCGCAACAGAGCCAAAAGGCGGGCGGTACCTGGGGAGGTGCCGCCCGCCGCTTTGCGTCGTGGGATGGGGCGAAGCTACATTTGCATGGCCTTGGCGAGGGTGGAAACGATCGTGCCCGCTTTGACGGACACCAGGATCAAGCTCAGGGCGACGAGCCCAATCAGTGCCCAAACCGGTGCGAGTCCTCGCTGCGGGGCGACCTTGTGGACGATCACTGAACGGCCGACCACGTAGACTCCGGCGCCCAGGAAGGCCCATGCCCAGTGGAAGGGGCGGACCACCCCGTCCCTGTGGAGCTTTTGCCAGTCGAGGTAGGACAAGAGAACGCTGACTCCGTAGATGAGCCAGGCTGAAATGACGAGCAGGAAATACGGAACGCTGAATGCGCTGGGATCGAGGGTCGGTACCCGGCGGGCACCGACGTACCTCACGTGGAAGACCGGGTTCCAGAGCAGCAGGATGATCAGCGTGATCACCGGAAGCAGCGTGACGAGCCAGATGAACGGATTGTAGACCGGGGTCTGCTTGCTGATTTCCGGGCGCGGCGCGGGCTGGACAGGTCCCATGTATTGCCCGGTTCCCCCGTACTGACCCGTTCCGCCGTATTGCCCGGGCCTCGCGACCGCCGGCCACGCCGCGCCCGGCTGAGCTGCTCCAGCCTGCCCAGCGCCCGGCTGTGCCGCGCCGCCGGCCTGCCCCGCTTGGGCCTGCCCCGCACCGGCCTGAGCCGGCGGGTTCCACGTGTTTCCAGTCCAGGCGTTGCCGTCCCACCACCGTAGTTGCCCGGAGCCTGAGGGGTCCGGGTACCAACCTGGAGGAGTCGGCGTGTTGTGCTGGGGGACGGTCATGATGTGCCTCCTGATCTACGACCTAATCGAGAGGCTACTCCGAAGCCCTGATGATTTTCTGTGCGGCGGCTGAGTGTTCGGCAATAAGTTCCGGGATGTCTAGGCCGGGAATCTGCCCGTCCACAACGCGCCATTTTCCGCCCACCATCACGCGGTCGGCACGGTCCGCAGCGCAGAGCAGCAAGGCCGCGATAGGATCGTGGCTGCCGGAGAAGCGCAGCCCGTCAAGCGTGAACATGGCGAGGTCTGCCTGCATGCCGGGCGCAATCTGGCCGATGTCCGTGCGCCCCAACACAGCGGCGGATCCCCGCGTCGCCCAGCCGAGGGCGCGCTCCACCGGGACGTCCGCGCCGTAGCGCAGCCGCTGCAGGTACAACGCTTGCCGCGCTTCGAGGATCATGTTGGAGGCATCGTTCGACGCCGAACCGTCCACTCCCAGCCCCACCGGAACCCCGGCGGCCTCAAGTTCCAGCACCCGTGCCGTGCCGGACGCGAGCCGCATGTTCGACGTCGGGCAATGCGCGACGGCGGTGCCCGCGGCACCCAGCCGGGCGATCTCGTCGTCGTCGAAATGGATGCCGTGGCCAAGCCAGGTGCGCTTTCCGAGCCACCCGACGCTCTCCAAATAGTCCACCGTGCGCAGCCCGAACATCTCGCGGCAGAAATCTTCCTCGTCGATAGTTTCCGCGAGGTGCGTGTGGAGCCGGACATCCAGCCGTTCGGCCATAGCGGCGCTCTCGGCCATGATCTCCCTGGTCACCGAAAACGGCGAGCAGGGGGCCAAAGCGATCTGGATGACCGCTCCGTCTCCGCGTTCGTGGTACTTCCCGATAAGCCGTTCGCTGTCCGCGAGGATCACCTCCGGGCGCTGGACGGTGGACCGCGGCGGCAGGCCGCCGTCGTCCTCGCCCAGCGTCATGGACCCGCGGGTGAGGGTGGCGCGCATGCCGAGCTCGCGTACGACGCCGACCTCGACGTCGATCGCGTCCTCGAGTCCCGCGGGGAAGAGGTAGTGGTGGTCGGCTGCCGTGGTGCAGCCGGAAAGCAGGAGTTCCGCGAGCGCGACTTTCACGGCGAGTTCGAGGCTGTCGGGGGTCAGCCGGGCCCAGACGGGATACAGGTTTTGCAGCCAGGGGAAGAGGGGAGCGTTGGCCACCGGACCCCAGGCCCTCGTGAGGGTTTGGTAGAAGTGGTGGTGCGTGTTGATGAGCCCCGGCAGCAGGACGTGTCTGCCGGCGTCGAAAGTTTCTTGGCACGGCGCGGAAGGGCGCTTTCCGGCGGGGACGAGCTCGGCGATTTTACCGTCGCTGACCACGATGCCGCCGCGGGCGTCGAGTCCGTTGGCGGTGAACACGGCGAGGGGATTCTTGATCCAGAGCCGGGAAGGTGAAGGTTGCGACATTGGGATCCTTGTCTGGTCGGCGTAGTTGCGTTCCAGCTCAGTGGTTCCTGTCTGCTGATCCAGGTTCCGGAGGTCAACCCTGCCGGTGGCATCCAGCGTAGGTGGCTCCCCGAAATGCGTCAATGTGACCGGCGCCCAAGCCCGGCGCTCGCCCGGCCTCCACCCGTCGCTAAGCGTAAATTTCACATGTTGAAACTTTTTTTCCAGAAACTATGGCGCGGCTCACAACTCCGGTGCTAATCTCAATTTGCCAAAGGCGGGCACCCGGACTCCGGGAAGCTATCTACCAGGCGAAACCTTCAAAAGCACATGCTGAAGCCTGGTAATCGCAGCACTGGTCTGTCATGTTCAGATGCCCCCTGGTTACAGGCTTCCTCAGCACTAAGGAAGTCGCACATGAGTACCACCGTCACGGCCGAACATTTCTTGGCCACTTCCATTGAGCTGGCAACAGCCAATGTCCTCAACAGCGGCGGGCCGTTCGGCGCCGTCATTGTCACCGCGGATGGCCGCGCCTTCGAAGGCGTCAACAGGGTCACCGCTACCAACGACCCCACGGCGCACGCCGAGGTCACCGCGATCCGCAACGCCTGCCGCGAGCTCGGCACCTTCGATCTCAGCGGAGCCACCCTCTACACGAGCTGCGAGCCATGCCCCATGTGCCTGGCCTCGGCACTCTGGGCCCGCATCGGCAGCGTGGTCTTCGCGGCGGACCGGCACGACGCGGCCTCCGTCGGCTTCGACGACGCCGTCTTCTACGAATACTTCGAGAACGAAGACCGGAATACCCTCATGCCGGTCGCCAAACTGGAACTGGGCGACCCCCAGGCACCGGCCATCCTGGAACCGTTCAACACCTGGAACACGCTTGACTCCAGGATTGACTACTAGGGCCGGTGGCTGAAAATGACAATCCTGGACCCCGCAGAAATGCGAACGGCAACTGAAAAGCAGGCTGCGCCTTCCGGCGCAGGGCAGACAGAGGCACGCGAAAAGCACACGGCAACCGGACTGGCACGGCGGGGCAGCAGCCCCAAGCCCCCGGCGTCGATCTCCTTCCTGGATCGTTTCTTCCAGATCACCAAGCGTGGCTCCACGCTGGCCCGCGAATTCCGCGGCGGCATCGTCACGTTCTTCACGATGGCCTACATCGTGATCCTCAACCCCTTGATCTTGGGCGGGTTCTCGGCCCAGAACGCACCCACGGACGTGGCCGGCGGCTGGTTGTCCGCGGCGCAGGTGGGTGCAGTCACCGGCTTGACCGCCGGCGTCATGACGGTCCTCTTCGGCCTGATCGCGAACCTGCCGTTCGGGCTCGCCGCCGGCCTGGGAATCAACTCGTTCCTGGCAGTAGCCGTCATCCACGAAGTCACCTGGCCGGAAGCCATGGGCCTGGTGGTCATCAACGGCATCCTGATTGTCCTGTTCGGCGTCACAGGTGCCCGGACCGCGATCTTCAAGGCTGTCCCTAAGGAACTCAAGGCCGCCATCACCGTTGGCATCGGCCTGTTCATCGCCTTCATCGGCTTCGTCGATTCCGGCTTCGTCCGCCCCACAAAAGGCGGACCGCCGGTCCAGCTCGGCACCGATGGTTCCATCACCTCAATACCAACCCTTGTTTTCATTGTCGGTCTGCTGGTCATGGGAATCCTCCTGGCCCGCAAGATCCAGGGCGGCCTCCTGATCGGAATCGTCGCCACCACGGTCCTCGCCGCCGTCGTCGAGGCCGTCATGCACATCGGGCCTGGCAGCGCCGCCAATCCCGGTGGCTGGCACCTCAACACCCCGGTACTGTCCGGCCAGCTGGTCTCCGCCCCGGACTTCAGCCTGGTGGGCCACTTCGACCTCTTCGGTTCGTTCTCGAGGATCGGCGGCCTGGCGGCCACGATGCTGGTGTTCACCCTGGTGTTCACCAACTTCTTCGACGCCATGGGCACCATGACCGGCCTCGCCAAGAGTGCCGGCGTGGCCTACAAGGACGGGACGTTCCCCAAGCTCAAGTCAGCCTTCATCGTCGAAGGCCTGGGCGCGGTAGCCGGCGGCGCGACGTCGGGCTCGTCCAACACCGTGTACATCGACTCCGCGGCCGGCATTGGCGAAGGAGCCCGCACCGGCCTGGCGTCGGTAGTCACCGGGCTGCTGTTCCTGGGCTCGATGTTCCTGACCCCGCTCACCAGCGTGGTTCCGCTCGAAGTCGCGGCCGCGGCGTTGGTAGTCGTGGGCGCGATGATGATGGCACAGATCCGCGAGATCAAGTTCTCCAAGTTCTCCGTGGCCCTGCCCGCCTTCCTCACCATCGTCACCATGCCGCTGACCTACTCCATCGCCAACGGCATCGGCGTCGGATTCATCTCCTGGGCCGTGATCCATTCGGCGGCGGGCAAGGGCAAGAAAGTCCATCCGCTCATGTGGGTAGTGACCGTGGGCTTCCTGATCTACTTCGCCCGTGGCCCGATCAGCACGCTCATGGGAGGGTAGCCGGCCAGGAGCGTAGCCGGCCGGCCATTGAGACGGCGGTCCGGCCGCAAGTCACCGCAATGAATAGGCGTCCGCCGATCGTCCCAACCGCGCAACGCGGACGACGACGGCGGGCGGCGGCGAGATGCGGCCGCTCCGCCAAGGACCGGGGTGGGAAATGAGAGGCCCGCCCCGGTCCTCTTCACGCAACGGGGTGCCTGTTTACCCGAAGCACTCCTGTACAGACGCAAGGAATGAGAACATGAGGCAAGATCGCACACTGCCCCGGGCGGGTCTCCGGTCCGGGACCTCGGTTATGGAGGTGTTGCCATGCTGGATTTGATGCCCTCGCTGGGCACCTGGCGGCCCGCGGTCTCCGGGCAGCGGTGCGCCGTCGCCACCATCGTGGCCGCGGGAGGCTCCGTGCCCCGGCCCCTCGGCACGTCAATGCTGGTTTCCGAACACGGCGACGTGCTTGGCAGCCTCTCCGGAGGCTGCGTGGAAGGCGCCGTGGTGGAGGCCGCCCTTCAAGCAATGCACGACGGCGGCAGCCGCCTCGAGTCGTTCGGTTACAGTGCCGAGGACGCGTTCGCCGTCGGGCTCACCTGTGGCGGCGAGCTGGAAGTCCACATCCAGCCGACCGGGACCGCCGGGCTTGACCTGGCGCTCCTGAACAGCGCCGGCGGCAATTCCCTGGCACTCATCCGCAGGCTCGACACCGCGGGAGGCGCCGTCGTCGTTCCTGATCCGGCGAGTTTTTCCGCCGCTGGTTCACGGGAACTTTCGGTCCTCCTTGGCGGGGATGACGCAGTGATCCGCGCGGCCGCGGCCCAGCTCGAACCCCTTCTGCATGGTGGCCGGGCAGGGCTGGTGCGGCTCGCCCCGGCCGAAGGCTGCGGGAGCACGGTGCCGGAAGCCGAACCCCTTACCCTCTTCGTGGAAAGCCGCTTGCCCTCGGCCCGGATGTTGATCTTTGGCGCCAACGACTTCGGCGCGGCCTTGCTCCCCGCCGGGAAACTCCTGGGCTACGAAGTCACTTTGTGCGATGCGCGGCCTGCCTTTTCGAGCCAGGGCCGTTTCCTCGCCGCCGACCGCCTCGTCACCGACTGGCCGCACCGCTACCTTGCCGCGGAAGCAGCCGCGGGCCGGATCGATTCCCGTACTGTGGTGTGTGTACTGACCCACGATCCCAAGTTCGATATTCCGCTGCTGGAGACCGCTCTCGGCCTGGATCTTGCGTATGTGGGAGCCATGGGTTCGAGGCGCAGCCACCGCCAGCGGATCGACGGACTGCTGGACCGCGGCATCCCGGCGGAGGCCCTCGAACGCCTGCATTCGCCGATCGGACTGGATCTCGGCGCCGTCACTCCCGCCGAAGTGGCGGTTTCCATTACCGCCGAAATCCTCGCGTCCCGCGCTCCGCACCCGGCCTCCTCCGGCGGGTCGCTCAAAGACGGAACGGGACCGATCCACCACACCAACACCCCCGAACAAAGCAAGGTGACCTCATGGACATGAACACCATCGAGTCCGTGGTTGCCACCACGGATCCAGCACAATGGCGCGACGGCGATGCCTGGCTTGCCGGCGGCACGGTCCTGTTTTCCTACGGCAGCCCGGTGGGCAGCGAAGAACCCCTCAAACGGCTGCTCGATCTGGGGCAAGCAGGCTGGCAAGCCGTCACCGTGAGCGACGCCGGAATTGAGCTGGCCGCCACCTGCACCGTCGCCGAGCTCTACGCTTTGCCGGTGTCCGACGCCGTGGCCGGCCGGACTTGGCCGGGACTGGACCTTTTCCGTCCGTGCTGCGACTCTTTCGTAGCCTCGTTCAAGGTGTGGAACATGTCCACCGTTGGCGGCAATGTGTGCACTTCGCTCCCGGCCGGCCCGATGATTTCGCTGTGCGCCGGCCTGGATGCGAGAGCCACCATCCTTGGCGGGCACGGCAGCAGCCGCACGGTTCCGGTGGCCGAGTTCGTTACAGGAGACGGGAAAAACGGCCTGGCACCGGGCGAGCTCCTGCGCAGCATCCAGTTGCCGGCGTCGGCGCTGTCGGCGAAGGTGGCCTTCCGCCGGCTCTCGCTGAGCAACCTCGGTCGATCCGGAGTGCTGCTGATCGGAAGGCTCGACGCCGATGGCAGCTTCGTCCTCACCGTCACCGCCGCGACCAAGCGTCCCGTGCAGCTACGGTTCGCCGCCGCGGAGTTGCCCGACGCCGAGCGGCTCGCCGCCGCCGTCGGGCATTCAATCCCTGAGGAGCTGTACCACGACGACATCCACGGGCTCCCGGAATGGCGCCGCGACATGACGTTCCGCCTGGCCGAGGAGATCCGCGCGGAGTTGCTCGGACCGGTTCCAGACGGACCGCTCACGGTCTCGGGCGATTTCTGGCCGCCGCACGCCACCTCGCCGCAACCGTCCGCCCAACCTGAATTCAACCCCGCACAGCAGAAGGAGGCCTGAGCATGGCAATCGAGATCAACGGAACCGCCACCGAGGCCGCACCCCGCCCGGGCCAGTGCCTTCGGACGTTCCTGCGCGAACAGGGCAACTTCGGCGTCAAGAAAGGGTGCGACGGCGGCGACTGCGGCGCGTGCACCGTCCACGTGGACGGTAAACCCGTGCACAGCTGCATCTACCCGGCCGTCCGCGCCGAAGGGCACTCGGTCACCACTATCGAGGGGCTGTCCGGCGGGGGCGAGCTGCACCCGGTGCAGGAGCAGTTCCTGGAAAACCAGGGCTTCCAGTGCGGCTTCTGCACGGCCGGCATGATGATGACCGCCGCCACCTTCGACGAGGAACAGAAAGCAAACCTCCCGCGAAACCTCAAGGGAAACCTGTGCCGCTGCACGGGTTACCGCTCCATTGCGGATGCGGTGTGCGGTAGCCACACCCACGCCCCCGACGGGGATGCGGCAGCCACGTCCGGCGCGGCAGTAAAGAACACAGGCCAGCTCGGCGACAACGTTCCCGCTCCGGCGGGGCACGCCGTCGTCACCGGCACCGCCCGTTACACCCTCGACGTCCCGGCAGAACAGCTCCCGGGACTGCTGCACCTCAAGCTGCTGCGCTCGCCGCACGCGCATGCCCGGATTGTTTCCATCGACACGACGGCGGCACTCCAGGTACCCGGCGTCGTCGCGGTCTTCACGCATGAGGACGCGCCGGCCCGGTTTTTCTCGACGGCACAGCACGAGCTTTACACCGATGATCCCGACGACACCCGTGTCCTCGACGACGTGGTGCGCTTCATCGGCCAGCGGGTTGCCGCCGTCGTCGCCGAATCGGTGGGCGCAGCGGAAGCCGGGGCCCGGGCCATCAAAGTGGAGTACGAACTCCTTGACGCTGTCTTCTCGCCGCAGGAGGCGTTGCAGCCCGGTGCGCCCGCGATCCATGGGGAGAAGGACGGGGAAAGGGCCCGGATATCCCGCCCGCAGAACAATGTCGTGGCGGAGGTCCATTCCGAGCTGGGGAACGTGGAAGCCGGATTCGCAGCGGCCGACTTCATCCACGAGAACACGTACCAGACCCAGCGAGTGCAGCACGTTGCCATGGAAACGCACTGTTCCATCGCATGGATGGAGCCCTCCGGGAACCCAGGGGAGGACCGCCTCATGGTGCGTTCCTCCAGCCAGGTCCCGTTCCTGGTCCGGCGGACGCTTGCCCGCGTGTTCGACCTTCCCGAAGACCGCATCCGTGTGGTGGCCGGCCGCGTGGGCGGCGGGTTCGGCGGCAAGCAGGAAGTGCTCACCGAGGACCTCGTGGCGATGGCCGCGCTCAAGCTGCGCCGGCCCGTCCAAGTGGAGTTCACGCGCACCGAGCAATTCACCGCCACCACCACTCGTCACCCTTTCACCATCAACGTCAAGGCCGGCGCGAGCCGGGACGGCCACTTGACGGCGATGCAGGTGGAGGTGGTCACCAACACCGGTGCGTACGGAAACCACGCGCCCGGAGTGATGTTCCACGGTTGTGGCGAGTCCTTGGCCGTCTACAAATGTGCGAACAAGAAGGTGGATGCCCAAGCCGTCTATACCAACACGGTCCCGGCCGGCGCCTTCCGTGGTTACGGATTGAGCCAGACGATCTTCGCGATCGAATCCGCCATGGATGAACTCGCCGTCGGAATCGGCATGGACCCCTTGGACTTCCGGCTCAAGAACATGGTCCGGCCGGGGGACCACATGCTCTCCACGAATCCCGAACCGGAAGAGGACGTCTTCTACGGGAGCTATGGACTGGACCAGTGCGTGGCGTTGGTCCGCGATGCCCTCGAACGCGGAGGCCAGCGTTACCGGGATGCCGGGCTCGACCACCTCGGCCCAGAGTGGGTCACCGGCGTCGGTTCCGCGCTGTCCATGATCGACACCGTTCCGCCTCGCGGGCACTTCGCCCACACGCGCCTCAGGCTCCTGGCGGACGGGACGTTCGACGCCGCCGTCGGGACCGCCGAGTTCGGCAACGGCACCACCACGGTCCACGCCCAACTGGCTGCAACCGCCCTGTCCACGACGGCGTCGAAGGTGGCCGTGCGCCAGTCCGATACGGACCTCGTCGAGCACGATACCGGGGCGTTCGGTTCCGCAGGAACCGTGGTGGCCGGGCAGGCAACCTTGCTCGCGGCGCAGGAGCTCGCGCTACGGATCCGGGCCGTGGCGGCCGTGGTTGCCGGTGTGCCGGAGACCGACTGCGTGCTCGAGGACGGTGCCGCGCGCTGCGGTGAGCGGGTGGTTCCCTTCACGGAGGTGTACGACGCCGCGCAGCAACAGGGCGTGGAACTCGCCGCCGAAGGGCGTTGGGGCGGAACCCCGCGTTCGGTCGCGTTCAACGTCCACGGATTCCGCGTTGCCGTGAATACCGGCACGGGGGAGCTGCGGATCCTCCAGAGCGTGCAGGCGGCGGATGCCGGCGTCGTGGTCAATCCGCGGCAATGCCGCGGCCAAGTGGAAGGCGGAATCGCCCAGGCGCTGGGAGTCGCGCTGTACGAGGAAGTCCGTGTGAACGACGCCGGCCGTGTCACCACCGACATCCTGCGGCAGTACCACATCCCTTCCTTCGCGGACGTACCCCGCAGCGAGGTCTATTTCGCGAAAACGAACGACCAGATGGGGCCGCTCGGTGCGAAGTCCATGAGTGAGAGCCCGTTCAACCCCGTGGCGCCCGCGCTGGCCAACGCCATCCGGAACGCCACCGGGGTGAGGTTCGCGGCGCTCCCCATCGCCCGGGACAAGATCTACCTGGCGCTGAAGGACGCCGCCGCCTCCACCCCCACCCAACTGACTCGCATTTAATGTCGTTTTGGGGCCTCATAACGGCATCTACTGCGAGTCAGTTGGGGGGGTGGCTGGGCAGTTGGGGGAGGCTAGTCGCCGAGGAGGTGCAGCTTGTCCTTAGTGTCCACGTCGGCTCCGTCGGTGAGGTCGCTGCAGTCGACGACGTCCACCAGTCCGGGGTGCGCCTTGAGGAAACGGCGTGCCCCGGCGTCGCCGACGGCGGACTCGGCGACGTCGGCGCGGAGGCTGGCGTCGATGATCAAGGGGTGGCCGCGCCTTAGCCTTGTCGTGCTGCCACCCTCGACGGCGGTTTCCGCGTATCCCGCTGCCGTCACCCGGCCAGCCTGGTGGGCCGCCAAGAGCCTGGCGACGACGGCGGGGGTCACCCCGGGTTGGTCCACCAAAGCCACCATGACGTTGTGGCCACGTGTCGCCGCCGCAACACCGGTACGGAACGAGCTGGCCATGCCGGACGCCCAGTCCGGGTTGTCCACCACGAGGTATCCGCCCAGGTCCGTCGCGCGGCGGACATCGCCGGCTCCCGCACCGAGCACCACGATTACTTCGCTGCATCCGCCGTCGAGCAACGTCTTGGCGAGTACCTCCACCAAGGTCCGGCCGCGGTAAGGCAGCAGCGCCTTGGGGCCGAGGCCCAGGCGCGCCCCTGCACCGCCGGCCAACAGCACACCGACGGTACGTGCGGGGCTGGAATCGTTCATGGGGTTCACCTTATCCATGTGCCTTCGCGAGGTCTCTAGGTTCACCTTGCATTCCGATATAAGTCTACCGAAAAAGGTTGAATATTACCCATGGGTAGGCCTTCTGGCAGGCTTCCATGGCCGATATTCTCTTATGGACTTCACGAGAGTCAGTGGTCATCGAAGGGGATGCAATGACGCATCCGCGGTGGAAAGAGGTTTTATGTCTGGCATTTTCGAAATATTGGCAGCCGGGGAGCAATCATTCCGTTTCCGGTTGAAGGCTGATGATGGAACGGTAGTGGCGGTGTCGCCCAAGTTCCCGGATATCGCGGCCCTTGTGGCCGGCATCAATGCGGTCAGGGAGAATGCGGCCACAGGATTCGTGGTGGATCGGCGCTCGCTCGGAGCGTAGAAGTAAATCGGCGGTAGTGCTCAAGGAGCACTACCGCCGATTCTTTTTTGCAGCTGTTTAGGAGTCGCCGCCCGCTCCGCCGGTGGTGCCGGCAGTCACGTCGAGGAGCTTGTACCGGTCAATGGCGTACGACGGCGCACTCGGGTCAACCTCGCCCCTCGCCGCGAGGAGTTGGAGGGTTTTCACGACGATGGAGTGGGTGTCGTTCTTGAAGAAGCGTCGTGCGGCTTGGCGGGTGTCGGAGAATCCGAAGCCGTCGGCGCCGAGGGAAGCGAATTCGTTGGGGATGAATTGGCGGATCTGGTCCGGGACGGCCTTCATGTAGTCGGTGACGGCGATGACCGGTCCGGTGGCGCCTTCGAGTTGCTGGGCGACGAACGGGGTGCGGGGTTCTTCGCCGGGGTTCAGGAAGGCGTGTTCTTCGGCGGCGAGTCCGTCGCGTCGGAGTTCGTTCCAGGAGGTCACGGACCAGACGTCGGCGGAGACTCCCCAGTCCTGGGCGAGGACTTTCTGGGCTTCCAGGGCCCAGGGGACCGAGACGCCGGAGGCCAGGATTTGGCTCTTCGGGCCTTCAGCGCCAGACGCCGATAGTCGGTAGATGCCTTTCAAGACACCATTGACGTCGAGGTTCTCGGGTTCGTTCGGCTGGGTGATGGGCTCGTTGTACACGGTGAGGTAGTACATCAGGTTTCTATCGGATTCAGCTCCGGTTCCTTCGCCGCTTGCGTCCGGGCCGTACATGCGTTCGAGGCCGTCGCGGATGATGTGTCCGATTTCGTAGCCGTAGGCGGGGTCGTAGGTGAGGACGGCGGGGTTGGTGGAGGCCAGGATGGGGGAGTGTCCGTCGGCGTGTTGGAGTCCTTCGCCGGTGAGGGTGGTCCGTCCTGCGGTGGCGCCGATGATGAAGCCGCGGGTCATTTGGTCCGCGGCGGCCCAGAAGGCGTCGCCGGTGCGTTGGAAGCCGAACATGGAGTAGAACACGTAGATCGGCACGAGGGGTTCGCCGTGGGTGGCGTAGGCGGTGCCGGCGGCGGTGAAGGCCGCGACGGCGCCGGCTTCGTTGATGCCGGGGTGGATGAGCTGGCCCATGGGGGATTCCTTGTAGGCCAGGACGAGGTCCCGGTCCACGGAGAGGTAGTTCTGGCCCTTGGGGTTGTAGATCTTCGCGGTCGGGAAGAACGCGTCCATGCCGAAGGTCCGCGACTCGTCCGGGACGACCGGGACGATCCGGTGCCCGAACTTCTTGTCGCGGAGCAGGTCTTTGAGCAAACGGACGAAGGCCATGGTGGTGGCGGCCTGCTGCTTGCCGGTACCGCGCTTGGCGACGTCAAAGGTCTTGGCGTCCGGTAGTTCGATGGCCGCATGGTTGGAACGCCGTTCCGGGACCGAACCTCCGAGCACGGCGCGGCGCTCGAGGAGATAGGCGATCTCGGGTGCGTCCATGCCCGGGTGGTAATACGGGGGCCTGTACGGGTCTTCTTCCAAACGGGCATCCGAAATCGGAATCCTGAGGTAGTCCCTGAATTCCTTCAGATCGGCAAGGGTGAGTTTCTTCATTTGGTGGGTCGCGTTGCGGCCCTCGAAGTGGGGTCCGAGTCCGTAGCCCTTGACGGTCTTGGCCAGGATCACGGTGGGTTTGCCCTTGAACTCCGTCGCGGCCTTGTACGCGGCGTAGACCTTGCGGTAGTCGTGGCCGCCGCGTTTGAGGTTCCAGATCTGGTTGTCGTCCAGGTCCGCGACCATGTCCTTGGTCGCCGGGGTTTTGCCGAAGAAGTGTTCGCGGACGAACCCGCCGGATTCTGCCTTGTAGGTCTGGTAGTCCCCGTCGACGGTTTCGTTCATGATCTTCACCAGGGACCCGTCGGTGTCCTTGGCCAGGAGCTCGTCCCATTCCCGGCCCCAGACGACCTTGATGACGTTCCAGCCCGCACCGCGGAAGAACGCCTCCAGTTCCTGCATGATCTTCCCGTTGCCCCGGACCGGTCCGTCCAGGCGCTGGAGGTTGCAGTTGATCACGAAGTTCAGGTTGTCCAGGTTCTCGTTCGCGGCGAGCTGGAGCAGGCCGCGGGACTCGGGCTCGTCCATTTCCCCGTCGCCCAGGAACGCCCAGACCTGCTGATCGGAGGTGTCTTTCAGGCCGCGGTCGTGCAGGTAGCGGTTGGACTGGGCCTGGTAGATCGCGTTCATCGGGCCGATGCCCATGGACACGGTGGGGAATTCCCAGAAGTCGGGCATCAGGCGCGGGTGCGGGTAGGAAGAGAGCGCGTGGCCCTGCTTGGACTTTTCCTGCCGGAACCCGTCCAGGTCCTCCTCGGAGAGCCGGCCTTCCATGAACGCCCTGGCGTACATGCCCGGGGACGCGTGTCCCTGGAAGAAGACCTGGTCCCCGCCCGAGGGGTGGTCCTTGCCGCGGAAGAAGTGGTTGAATCCGACCTCGTACAGGGTCGCGGCCCCGGCGTAGGTGGAGATGTGCCCGCCCACCCCGATGTCGGCTCGCTGCGCCCGGTGCACCATCACGGCCGCGTTCCAGCGCATGTACGCCCGGTACCGGCGCTCGAACTCCTCGTTGCCCGGGAAGACCGCTTCCTGGTCCGCCGGGATCGTGTTCACGTAATCGGTGGTCGTCACCATCGGCACCCCCACCGACTGGGACCCCGCCCGCTGAAGCAGGCTGCGCATGATGAACTGCGCCCGCTCCGTGCCCTGCTCCCTGATCAACGCATCCAAAGACTCAACCCACTCGGCAGTCTCTTCCGGATCACGATCAGGCAGCTGGGAAGTCAACCCGCTAAGGATGTGTGAGGTCTCTTCTCCTGCAGCCACGTCCAACCTCTCTTCATTGAATGTCTGGGCGCTTGCACTGTGGTGCGCGCTGAAACGTGCATAGAAATTTCGTATTGTGAGAATAAAATTCTGTAATTCGAGATTAGCCATGCGTTTGCCAAGCGTCAATCCAGAGCCGCGGAGACTAGTGCCCACGCGGCTCCACGGCCCCCATGCTCCCGTTTGTGACCGCCGTCGGGAGCTTGGCCCTTGACCAAAGGTGACCTAGCTCATACAGTTATTTCACTATTCAATAACTAGATTCCACGATGCGAAAAGCTTCAACTCCTCTCACAGCGTCTCGGAAGCCTAGTTGCAGCACCACAAAGAAGTGGAGATCCACGATGCAATCGACTCCCCCAGTCGGCGTCACAACGGCTCCGGAGCAGACCATCCTGCAAGGCAGTTCGGTCCATCCGTCCGTAGGAAACGAAACCCTCTGCGATGTAGCGTCCGTCGCAGCAGGCCGCGCCATCAGCCCCAGCCTCTATAACCTCGACCTCGCCCCCACCAAGAAGGAGGGCAGGCGCTGGACCAGCTACAGCATCTTCACCCTCTGGGCCAACGACGTCCACAGCCTGGGCAACTACGCTTTCGCGATCGGCCTCTTTTCGCTTGGCCTGGGCGGGTGGCAAATCCTTGTGGCGCTTGGCATCGGCGCGATCTTGCTGTTCACCCTCCTGACCTTCTCCGGATTCATGGGCCAGAAGACCGGCGTCCCCTTCCCCGTGATGAGCCGGATCAGCTTCGGCATCCGGGGGGCCCAGCTGGCCAGCTTGGTCCGTGGCGCGGTGGCCATCGCGTGGTTCGGAATCCAGACCTACCTTGCCTCCGTGGTGCTCCGCGTCATGCTTGTCGCCATGTTCCCAGGACTCAAGGGCATGGACGCCAACTCGATCCTGGGCCTGTCCACCCTCGGCTGGATCGCCTTCGTATCCCTCTGGATTGTCCAGTTGGTCATCGTCAGCTTCGGCATGGAAATGATCCGCAAGTACGAGGCCTTCGCCGGCCCCATCATTCTCGCCACCATGCTGGCGATTGCCATCTGGGTCTTCGTGGAAGCCGGGGGCGCCATCCAGTGGTCCGGCATCAAGGGCCTCGAAGGCGGAGAAATGTGGCGCACGATCTTTGCCGGCGGCGCCCTCTGGGTCTCCATCTACGGCACGTTCGTCTTGAACTTCTGCGACTTCACCCGGTCCTCGGTGTCCAAGAAGTCGATCGTCCGTGGCAACTTCTGGGGCATCCCCATCAACATGCTCCTGTTCGGCGCAATCGTGGTCATCATGGCCGGCGGCCAGTACAAGATCAACGGCAAGATCATTGAAAGCCCCTCGGACATCGTGCAGAGCATCCCCAACACGCTCTTCCTCGTCCTGGCCTGCCTTGCCCTGCTGATCCTGACCATCGCCGTGAACCTGATGGCGAACTTCGTGGCACCTGTCTACGCACTGACCAACCTCTTCCCCAAGCACCTGAACTTCCGCAAGGCAGCCTGGGTCAGCGGTACCATCGGCCTCGTCATCCTGCCGTGGAACCTCTACAACAACCCGCTCGTGATCGTGTACTTCCTGGGCGGACTCGGCGCGCTGCTCGGCCCGCTGTTCGGCGTCGTCATGGCCGACTACTGGCTCCTGCGCCGCGGCAAGGTCAACATTCTTGACCTTTACACGGACCATCCTTCGGGCACCTACTTCTACAAGCGCGGCGTCAACCCCCGGGCGATCGCCGCAATGGTTCCTGCCGCCGTCGTCGCCGTCCTCATTGCCTTCGTTCCCGCGCTGGAGGCTGTGGCACCGTTCGCATGGTTCTTCGGCGCAGGCATCGGCTCGCTGTGCTACTACGTGTTCGCGGACAAGAAGCAGCAGCACACCGACGTCTCCGGCGAGCCGATCGCCGTCGTCAGCAACCACTAATATTCAACCCACTCGCAGTTGTTGTCGTTTTCGCCCGTCAAAACGACAACAACTGCGAGTTAGTTGGGCTCACCAGGAGGAACACATGCGCATCCTCGTCGCAAACGTCAACACCACCCAATCCATGACCGACTCCATCGCAGCCCAGGCGCGAAGCGTCGCGGCTCCCGGCACCGAGATCATCGGCATCACTCCGCGGTTCGGAGCCGATTCCTGCGAAGGAAACTTTGAAAGCTACCTCGCCGCCATCGCCGTGATGGACCGTGTAGTCAACTACCCCGAACCGTTCGACGCCGTCATCCAGGCCGGCTACGGCGAGCACGGCCGCGAGGGACTTCAGGAGCTCCTCGACGTTCCGGTGGTCGACATCACCGAGGCCGCGGCCAGCACCGCGATGTTCCTCGGCCACAAATACTCCGTGGTCACCACCCTGGACCGTGCCGTCCCGCTCATCGAAGACCGACTCAAGCTCGCCGGGCTCGACGACCGCTGCGCCTCCGTCCGCGCGAGCGGCATGGCCGTGCTGGAACTCGAGGAATACCCTGAACGCGCAGTCGAAGCCATCGTGGAACAAGCTGAACGAGCCGTACGTGACGACAAAGCGGAGGTCATCGTCCTCGGCTGCGGCGGCATGGCGGGCCTCGACGAACAGATCCGCCAACGCTGCGGCGTTCCGGTAGTGGACGGTGTCGCCGCCGCAGTCACCATCGCCGAGTCGCTCGTCCGCCTGGGACTCTCCACGTCCAAAGTCCGGACCTACGCCACGCCGCGCCCCAAGACCGTCATAGGCTGGCCCCTGACCACAACGGACACGACGACGGCGGATGCTCCCGCCGCGCGCTAAGCCCGACAAACTGGAGGACCGCGTGAGCGAAACCACCACCACCCGGCCCCGGGTCGCCGTCGTCACCGGAGCCGGCTCCGGGATCGGGCGGGCAGTCGCCCGGCTGCTGTTGGCGGAGGGCTACCGCGTCGCCCTCGCCGGACGGCGGGAAGCGCAGCTTCTCGAGACTGCCGACGGCCACCGGGAGGCGCTCGTAGTGCCGTGTGATGTCACAGCGCCCGACGACGTCGCGCGCCTTTTCGAGGCGGCCCGCCAGCGCTGGGGGAGGGTTGATGTCCTGTTCAATAATGCGGGCATCTTCGGCCCTTCCGGCGGCGTGGACGAGATCAGCGTGGCCGATTGGAATGCCACGCTGTCCGTGAATGTCACCGGCTCCATGCTGTGTGCGGCTGAGGCCGTGCGGACCATGAAGGCGCAGGAGCCGCAAGGTGGACGCATCATCAACAACGGCTCCATCTCGGCCCATTCGCCGCGGCCATTGTCCGTCGCGTACACGGTGAGCAAGCACGCCATGAGCGGCCTGACCAAGAGCATCGAGTTGGACGGGCGTCCGTATGGCATTACCTGCGGACAGATCGACATTGGCAACACCCGCACGGAGATCATGGACACCATCGGTGTGGGCTCGGGGGCGCTCCAGGCCGATGGAAGCAGGCGCGTGGAGCCGATGTTTCCCGTGGAGGATGCTGCCCGCGCGGTGCTCATGATGGCCAACATGCCGGCGTCGGCCAACGTTGGGTCCGTCGTGGTGACTGCCGCGGGGATGCCGTTCGTGGGCCGCGGCTAAGCGGCTGCGGCTGGAAGCCGGGCGCGGCTAGAAGATCGACCAGCCCGTGCGGGTGGTGAACTCATCCAGGGCGGCAACGCCCGCGAGTGAATTCCCTGATCGTCCCAGGCCCGGGCTCCAGACGCAGATGGTGCATTTGTTGGGTACCACGGCCACAATGCCGCCACCCACCCCGCTCTTGCCCGGGAGTCCCACACGGTAGGCGAATTCGCCGGCGGCGTCGTAGGTGCCGCACGTGAGCATCACGGCGTTGATTCTCTTGGTCTGGGACGGGGACAGCAACGCCGTGCCGTTCCCGCGCAGCCCGTTGTTGGCCAGGAACCTGCTCGCAACTGCCAAATCAGTGCAGCTCATTTCGAGCGAGCACTGGTTGATGTAGGCCTCGAGGACCGAGTCCACGGGGTTTTCGAGGTTTCCGTAGCTTGCCAGGAAGTGTGCCAGCGAGGCGTTGCGATGGCTGTTCGCCGCTTCCGAGGCTGCCACCTCGGGGTCGGCGTCGATCGAGTTGTTGCCGCTTTCCTGCCGGAGCAATTCCCGCACGGGAGATGGCGAGTTGCCCACGATGCTGAGCAGCCTGTCGGTCACAACCAACGCGCCGGCGTTGATGAACGGATTCCGCGGAATTCCGTCTTCGTGTTCCAGCTGCACCAGGGAATTGAACGGATTGCCGGAGGGCTCCCGGAACACGCGCTTCCAGATCCTGTCGCCATCCCCGGCCAGCACCAGGGCAAGCGCGTAGACCTTCGAAATGCTTTGGATGGAGAAAGGCACGTCAGCGTCTCCGGAGGAGAACACGTCGCCGTCGGAGGTTGCCACGGAAATCCCGAACTGCCGGGTATCCACCGCGGCCAGGCTCGGGATGTAGTCTGCAGGCGCTCCTTGGCCGAGCAAGGGCTGGACCGTGCCGACGATGTCGTCAAGGAGATTCTGGAGATCCATGTTTCTTCGTGCCGTCCTTCGGAGTGGGTCCACAGCCTGGGCTTGAATATGGGCGGGCGTCATTGCCCTGGGGAGTAGAAGTCGATGCCGCTCCACTTTCGCACGCCGCGCCTGCAGCCGTGAACATTACGCCCGTTCTGCCGGTCCGGAGTCCACGGCGTGAGCTCAGGGACTTCGGGGATACGGAGGCGTCTCGCGTCACCATATTCCACATTATGAAATTTGAATTTCCCCTTGTGGAATGGTGTGAGCCGGATTACATTGAATCCATCCCCGAAAATCGGGGCTGTTCCCAAACTGATTGGTTCAGATCAATGAAGTTCCCAGACTCTGCGGCGCTGAAGGCGAGTTCGGCCCCGCGGAAGAAGAAGCCACTGTACAAGTCGCTCTTCTTCCAAATTCTGATCGCCGTCGTCGCAGGTGTACTCATCGGCCATTTCTGGCCGAATATCGGGTCCGCCCTCCGGCCACTGGGCGATGGTTTCATTCAACTCATCAAGATGATCATCGCTCCGCTGATCTTCCTCGTGATCGTCACGGGAATCTCGGCAGTGGGCGACGTCAAGGCGGTCGGAAGGGTCGGGGTCAAGGCACTCCTGTACTTCACCGGCGCCACGCTTTTTGCCCTGGTCTTCGGCCTGATCGTGGGAAACCTCGTCCAGCCCGGCGCCGGACTCTACATCGATCCCAGCACTCTCTCCCAGGATGCGCTCAACGCGAAGACCGGGACCGCGCCGCCCAAGGATGCGGCGTCCTTCCTCCTGGACATCATCCCGACGTCCGTGATCGGCGCTTTCGCAAGCAACAGCCTGCTCCAGGTCCTGTTCTTCTCGGTCTTCTTCGGCGCCGCAATCGTCGTCATCGGCCGCGAGCGCTGCTTGCCGGTCATCAGCCTCATGGAAACCGTCCTGGAACTGATCTTCAAGATCATGTCCTGGATCATGAAGGTGGCGCCCATCGGTGCCTTCGGCGCCATGGCGTTCATCATCGGCCAATACGGACTCGACACGCTCGGTACCTACGCGCTCCTCATCGCTTCCTGTTACGGTGCGGCCATCATCTTCATCGCACTGCTCTTCCTTGTCGCCTGGAGCTTCGCACGGGTGCCCTTGTGGCACTTCCTGAAGTACACGCGTGAGGAATTCCTCCTCGCGCTCGGCACGGCGTCCACCGAGGCGGTCATGCCAAGGATCATGACCAAGCTGACCAACGCCGGCTGCTCCCGGGCCACCACGGGCCTGGTTGTCCCCACGGGCTACTCCTTCAACCTCGACGGCGCCGCGATCTACCTGTCGATCTCGCTGCTTTTCCTGGCCCAGGCCTTCGGCCACCACCTCGACCTCGGCCAGCAGTTGGCAGCCCTGGGTGTCCTGCTCCTCACGTCCAAAGGCATGGCGGGCGTCCCGGGCTCGTCGTTCCTGGCTCTCTCGGCCACGGCCGCAGCACTGGGAATCTTCCCGGTTGCCGGCGTCGCGCTGCTCCTGGGTGCCGACCGGCTCATGGACTCCATGCGCGTCGTCGTCAACCTCCTCGGCAACTGCGTGGCCACGTTCGTCGTAGCGAAATGGGAAGGCCAGTTCGACCGTTCGGTCATGGTCCGCGCCTTCAGCGGTGAAATCACCAACGAGGATTCCGCCATCATGCTCGGAGCCGAAGACGTCTTCGAGGAACAGGAAATCGAGCGCCTCAGCGAAGGACGCGAGCCTTCGCCGAAGTTCCGTGGCGGCCCGAATCCCGATGCGATTCCACAGTTCGAAATGACCAAACCGGGCCAACACGGGAGCCCCTCCGTCAGCCCGGACTAGGTGCCATTCCAAATGACCGCCCCACGCCGTCGTGGGGCGGTCATTTGTTTAAGCGGTTGCGAAAAGCGGCAGCAGCTCGGACAAGTCCGCCCGCAGGCCCGACGCGGTAACCCGTCCGGCGTCGACCGCTGCCGACCACGCCAAACGGCCGGTGACCATCGCGAGCCAGGTGGCGGCGTCGCACTCTATGACGTTGGGTGGGGTGCCGCGCGTGTGCCGGGGGCCCTCCACGCACTGGGTGACGCCGAACGGCGGGACCCTCACTTCCACCGAATTGCCCGGGGCCCGGGCGGTCAGTTCTTCCAGCGAGTAACGCACCGCTGTGGCCAGCACAGTGCGCGACGTCCCCGGCCCGGCTTCTTGTGCTGCGGTGTCCTGCCCGACGGCGGCCTGCCATGCGGCGAGTGCCGCGCGGCCTTCCTCAAGGTCGATCCGGCGTCGTGCAATTGCCATGGTCGGTCGTTCCTATCAGTCCAGCAGAGCCGAAACGGCCTGGCCGAGGCGGATCCTGCCCACCGAGTGGCCACCGCCGAGCACGGGCTCAACGACTTTTTCGAGCACGCTCGAGACGCCGGGAATGTCCACGGCGCCCGCAACAGCCAGAAGCGTCAGCCCGACCAGCGTGGCCGCGCGGGGATTCCCGTCCAGGATCTTGACCGCCACCGACGCGCCCGCGGGCGTTGCCAAGACCAGGACACCTTCCGCGCCGCCCTTGGCGAGCACTTCGAGTTCGTCCATGACGATCGTGTTCGCCTCGCCGCGCCCTTGCACTGCCCACGGGTAGTCCAGCATGGACGTGGCAATGGTGGCCGCGCGGGCGTTGGAGCTCTGGTCCCGCGGCGCCCGGGCCAGGCGCGAATAGGCCCGCGCCAGCCCGGTCAGGGAAATCGCGGCGACGGGTGCGCCGCAGCCATCGATGCCCAAGTGGGCGATCTTCTCGTCGCTGTATTCCTCGATCACGGACCGCACGCGCTGTTGCAATGGATGGTTGGGCTCCAGGTAACTGTGGGTGTCCCAGCCGTTCTCGGTGCAGGCCCAAAGGAACGCTGCATGCTTGCCTGAACAATTGAAGGCTAGTTTGGACTTGCCGTGCTCGGAACGGATCAGCCAGTTGCGGGCGACTTCGTCCTGTGGCCATGCCGAGGGGCATTGCAGCTGCTCTTCCCGGACACCGGCCGCCTTCAGCATGCCTTCCACCACGTCCATGTGGTCCAGCGAGCCCACATGGCTGGCGCACGCCAAAGCCACCTGGGCGCCGCGGAGCGGCACGCCCGACTGCATTGACGCGAGGGCCTGGAAAGGCTTGAGCGCGGAGCGGGCGTAGATGGGCGTGGTGATGTCGCCGAGCCGGGTCACGACGGAGCCGTCAGCGGAAAGAACCACGGCGGAACCGATATGGCGCGATTCGATGAAGCCGCTGCGCTCGATCACTGCCAGTTCGACGGCGGACTCAACGCTGAAGGTTTCATGCGAACTCAAGGGCATGATGCAAGTCTAGGGTGAAGGAACCGTCTTCCCGGGCTACTCCACGGTCACCATGACGGACTGCCAACCCGAGGCGCCGTCAGGCACGGGATCCGCCCGTTTTTCAGTCTGCAGTTCACCGGTTCCGTCGGTGGCCCGGACCTTGATGTAGTGCGGTCCGGGAGTGGCGTCCCAGTTATAGGACCACTGCCGCCACGTGACAACCGACGCCTCCGCGGCAAGGGTGGCTTCCGCCCATGGACCGTTGTCGATCTGGATCTCCACCTTCTTGATGCCACGGGTCTGGGCCCAGGCCGTGCCACCCAAGGCGACCTTGCCGGCCGGAACCCGGGCGAAGGACTTGGGCACTTCCACGCGGGCCATGGTCTTGATGGGACCCCGCTCGGACCAGCCGCGGGTGGTCCAATAGGCTTTGCTGTCGGCGAATCGGGTAACTTCCAGGTCCACCACCCATTTGGTTGCGGAGACGAAGCCGTAGAGGCCGGGAACCACCATGCGCACGGGGTAGCCGTGCTCCAGCGGGAGGGGTTCGCCGTTCATGCCGATGGCCAGGATCGCGTCCCGTCCGTCCTGGAGCACTTCCAGCGGAGTGGAGGCGCTGAAGCCGTCGATCGAGGTGGAGAGGACCATGTCCGCTCCGGGCTTGGGTCGGGCCTGTTTGAGTGCGTCGCGGATGGGCATGCCCAGCCATTTGGCGTTGCCGGCAAGGTTTCCGCCCACGGGGTTGGACACGCAGGTGAGCGATACGTGGGTTTCGATCAGTTGGGCGTCGAGCAGGTCCTGAAAGTTCAGCCGGACCTCTTGTTCCACCAGCCCGTGGATCCGCAGCTCCCAATCCTGGGCGTTGATCTCAGGCACGCTCAAGGCGGTGTCGATCCGGTAGAAGTCCTTGGACGGGGTCAGCCAGGGGGTGACTCCCGGCGTCGGGGACTGGACGCCCGCGGGGACCGGAGCAGCCGCCCGGGCCGGAGCTGGAAGTTTCAGCGAATCCCTTGCCTTCGCCACATTGCTGCGCGCGGCACTGAGGAACCGGCCGCCGCCCGCAGCGATGGCCGCTGTGGCAACGGTAATGCCGGTAGCGGCGAAGAAAGTCCGGCGCGTGGTGGCGGGACGTTCGAGGCCTTTGGCGGCGGTGTCGGCCGGGGCGTCAGGGAAGGACCGCAGGCGCCAGAGCCGGGCCACCAAGAAGCGGAGCACTATGAGTCCGGCCAGAGTGCCGATCAGGCTCGGTATGGAATCCACGGGCTTCACGCTGGCCCGGGTCACCACGGCACCCACAATCACTGCACCCATGGCCAACACGCCCAACACGCCCAGGGCCCAATTCCGGAAGGCGACGACGCCCAGCACGCATGCGAGCACGAAGATGGTCAGGCCCATGCCGACGAACAGTGCGGCCTTGTCATTGGTGCCGAACGTGGTGACGGCAAAGTCCTTCATCCACGGCGGCGTGAAGTCGATGAACGTGGAGCCCAGCGCAATCACAGGAGTAGCCCGGGCCGTGAAGAAGGCGCCGATCAGTTCTGCAACGGAAAGTACGACGGCGGCCGCGGCCACCCCGGCCAGTGCAGCCAATACGGTGGGTCCCCTGAGCCAGTTCCTGAGCTTCTTCATGCAGGTTGTTCGTAGCCGGAAGCCCCCGAGATGGGTTGGACATGCCCCGTCTTGGTGCGCGCGGTCTGGAAGGGACATGCCCTGCGTTGGTGCTCAGGAGTGGACATATCAGTGTTATGTCCGTTGCTCAGGGCAAGGGGTGGGCATGTCCCTTGTTGGTGCGCGCGACCCAGAGATGGGGTGGGCATGTCCCTTGTTGGTGCCCGCGGTCCAGGAATGGACATGCTCCGTGGTGCCCGTGGTCTGGAAGGGACATGCTCTGCGGTGGTGCTCAGGAGTGGACATATGAGTGTTATGTCCGTTGCTCAGGGCAAGGGGTGGGCATGTCCCTTGTTGATGCCCGCGACCCCGAGATTGGTTGGGCATGTGCCTTGTCGGTGCCCGCGGTCTGGAATGGACATGTCCTGCGCCGGAGCTCAGGAGTGGACATATCAGTGTTATGTCCGTTGCTCAGGGCAAGGGGTGGGCATGTCCCTTGTTGGTGCTCCCGATCGAGGAATGGACATGCTCTGCGTTGGTGCGCACGAGTGGACATATCAGTGTTGTGTCCGTTGCTCGTGGCGAAGGGTGGGCATGTCCGGTGGTGGAGGCAACAGAAGAAGGGGCATGTCCAGTGGTGGAGACAGCTTAGGAGTCCTGCCCCCGCACAAAGTACCCTTGAAGACTGTGAAGGTACTCGTCATTGGCCCCGGCGGCCGCGAACACGCAATTGTCCGCTCCTTGCTCAAGGATCCCAACGTTTCCGAGGTCCACGCGGCTCCGGGAAATGCGGGCATCGCCAAGCTGGTCCCCACGTACGCGATCGACGGGAACAACCCCGGCGCCGTCGCTGCGCTTGCTGCAAAGCTCGCGGTTGACCTGGTTGTGGTCGGGCCGGAGGCTCCGCTCGCTGCAGGCGTATCCGATGCTGTCCGCGAAACCGGCATTCCGGTCTTTGGCCCCAGCAAGGCCGCGGCACAGCTCGAAGCGTCCAAAGCGTTCGCCAAGGAAGTCATGGCCGAAGCCGGCGTGCCAACCGCCATGGCCCGCGTAGCAACAAACGCTGCCGAGGCCGCAGACGCACTGGACACTTTCGGCGCTCCGCATGTCGTCAAGGATGACGGACTCGCCGCAGGCAAGGGGGTTGTGGTCACCAATGACCGCGAGGAAGCACTCGCTCACGCCCAGTCTTGTTTCGACGCCGGTGGAACCGTGGTGATCGAGGAGTTCCTCGACGGACCCGAGGTTTCCCTGTTCGTGCTGTGCGACGGCCGCACCACGGTGCCGCTGTCCCCGGCGCAGGACTTCAAGCGGATCTTCGACAATGACGAAGGCCCCAACACCGGTGGCATGGGCGCCTACACCCCGCTCGAGTGGGCGCCTGAAGGCCTGGTCCAGGAAGTCATCGACCGCGTCGCCCAGCCCACCGTGGACGAGATGGCCAGCCGGGGAACTCCGTTCGTCGGCGTCCTCTACTGCGGCTTGGCCCTGACTTCCCGCGGCACGCGCGTCATCGAATTCAACGTCCGCTTCGGCGATCCCGAAACGCAGGCCGTCCTGGCCCGGCTCAAGACCCCTCTCGGTGCCCTCATGCTCGCAGCCGCGAAGGGCGAACTGGACCAGGCCGAAGAGCTGCGCTGGTCGAAGGAGTCGGCCGTCGCCGTCGTCGTCGCCGCCGAAAACTACCCGGACGCCCCGCGCACTGGGGACCGCATCCGCGGCCTGAACAAGGTGGACGCGCTGGAAGGCGTCCACGTCATCCACGCCGGCACCAGGCTGGACGAAGAAGGCCGGATTGTCTCCGCCGGGGGCCGCGTGCTGGCCGTTGTGGCATTGGGAACGGACCTCGTGGAGGCCCGCGAGCGGGCTTACGACGGCGTGGAGCTGGTCCAGCTCGACGGCGGACAGTTCCGTACCGATATCGCCGGCAAGGCAGCGCGCGGCGAGATCCATGTGGTCTCCCCGGCCACCGGCTCCATCCCGAATGTGAAGGCCTGAACCATGCCCGAAAGCAACGCCAACGGCCTGCAGACCGAGACCCTTGACCTCCCGGGGTGGAAGCACTTCTACTCGGGCAAAGTCCGTGACCTCTACGTTCCCACTGATGATTTCAGCGAGACCGCGTCCGGCCAGGACCGCGTCCTCGTCGTGGCCAGCGACCGCATCAGCGCCTACGACCACGTCTTGAGCAGCGAGATCCCGGACAAGGGACGGGTCCTCACCCAGTTGAGCCTGTGGTGGTTCGAGCAGCTTGGCGTGGAGCACCACGTCCTCGCATCCACGGCTGCCGAGGGAGTGCCCGCGGAAGTCGAGGGCCGCGCGATGATCTGCAAACGGCTGGAGATGTTCCCCGTGGAATGCATCGCGCGCGGGTACCTCACGGGCTCCGGCCTGGCCGAGTACCGCCAATCGGGAACCGTCTGCGACATCCCCCTCCCGGAAGGCTTGGTTGACGGCTCGCGCCTTGATCACGCCATCTTCACTCCTTCTGCCAAGGCTGAAGTCGGCGAGCACGACGAGAACATCACGTACGACGACGTCGTCGCGATGGTGGGCGACGACATCGCCGCGCGCCTGAGCGAACTCACGTTGAAGATCTACACCCGCGCGGAAGAGATCGCCCGGGGCCGAGGCATCATCCTGGCCGACACGAAGGTTGAGTTCGGAATCGATGTCACCACGGGTGTTATCACCTTGGGCGATGAGGTCCTGACGCCGGATTCTTCGCGTTTCTGGGACGCGTCCACCTACGAGCCGGGCAAGGCGCAGCCGTCGTTCGACAAGCAGTTCGTGCGCGACTGGCTGACCTCCGCGGAATCCGGCTGGGATCGCTCAAGTGATACCCCGCCGCCCGCGCTGCCGGCCGACGTCGTCGAGAAGACGCGTGCCCGCTATGTGGAAGCCTACGAAAAGCTCACCGGCCGGACTTTCGTCTGACTCGCAGTTGTTGTCGTTTAGACGCGTCTAAACGACAACAACTGCAAGCTAGTTGGGTTCGCCGCTAGCTTGCGCGGGAAGACTGCGCGCTGCCGCCGTGGCCCGACGCCGCCCGACGTTCCGCCAGCCGGATCTCCAGCACGGAGTCCATGGCCTGCTGGACGCGGTCTGCCGCTCCGGCGGCAGTGAAGTCGCGTTGGGCTTCTTCGAGATGGACCAGTGCGTCGGTGTTTTCACCGGCGGCCTTGAGGGCCTTGCCGAGGAGGAACGCGACTTCGCCTGCAGTGTGCCGGGCGAGGACGTCGCGGTCCGCGTGGATTTCGCGCAACTTGGTGATGGCGGCCGGGATGTCGCCCGTCAGGTAGAGCCAGCGGGCGCGGATGAAGGCGACTTCCAGCTGGTCGGTCTTGTTTCCGCCAACAATCGACAGAGCGAGTTCGGCGCGTTCGATGGCCGAGAGCGTCTCCGGCTCCACGATTCCCGAGGAGAGCCGGACAGCCGCCGATGCCTTGTTGAAGCGTGCCCACAGCTCAATGTCGTTGGCGGGGGAGAGCAGCTTCGCGGCACGCTCGTGATGCTTGATGCCTTCAACGTAGTCGTGCCGCATGAAGGCCACGTTTCCCACCACCCAGGCCACTTCGCCTGCGAGCTGCGACATCGAATGGTCGTCCATCTGGTTGTTCATGGCCTGGCAATAGGTCCAGGCCTCGTCCAACCGGCCGCTCTCGGCCAGCGCCCCGATCAGCGCCCGGTGCGCCCCGATGATCAACGTTGAGCCTTTGGGCAGCTGCTCGGACAGCCTCACGGCTTCCTTGGCGTGCTCGACGGCGGTGGCCAGCTGCCCTTGTCCGTGGCAGACTGCGGCAAGCATCTGCCGGGCACGAACTCCCAGGCCCGCGGATTCGGTAGCCATGGGATGTTCCAGGAGATGCTGGATGATCTGCTGGCATTCCTTCAACTGCCCTTGCTTCATGAGGCATTCCGCCTGCATGTAGGTCATGTTCCACCAGGCGCTGGTGTTCTTTGCCTCGAGCGCGATTTGGGCGGCGGTTGAGGCATGGCTTGCGGCAAGCGGGTAGTCCCTGAGGTCCCAGGCTTGCCTGGCGTACAGCCCCGCGAGCACGTATTCGGCGTCACTGATGGATACGGGCTGGCTCCAGGCTTCCAAGGCTTTTGGTGCGAGTTCCAGACGGCGGGCGAGTTCTTCAATGACTTCGGCCGTGGGCTCCCGCCGGCCGGTTTCAAGAAGTGAAATGTAGCTGGGTGAGTAAAGGTCCCTGCCCAATTCAGCCTGGGTCAGCCCACGTTCGAGCCGTTCGGCACGGAGCTTTTCTCCGAATCCGTTCCCCACAGGTTCCTCCTAGAGGCTTGTCTTTGCGCTGTCTTTACGCATAAAGCTTGACAGTCGCTGTGGAAAACATTTTACAATGAATGTCAACAGGGACCGCGTAATTTCCGTAACGAATCCGACTCGCATTGAGGAAAAATTATGTTGAAGAAGATTGCTGCAGCAGTGGCCTTGGCCGGCGCTCTTGCATTCTCCGCCGCGGCGCCAGCCGTGGTTTCCGCAGCCCCTGTGGCAGACACCGTCAGCACGGTGCTCAGCATTGGTAACTGGCCTGACCCGATGAGGGTCTCGCAGGCAATCGGTAACTGGCCCGACCCGATGGGTGTGGTCTCGCAGGCTATCGGTAACTGGCCTGATCCCATGAGGGTCTCGCAGGCAATCGGTAACTGGCCCGACCCCGTGTAGGTGAGGCTCGACGGCGGCTCCCGGAGGTCCCGGCAGCCGCTGGATAATTCAAATGAAGTGAAGAAGTCCCCGGTTGTCGGAAATCGACACGCCGGGGATTTCTTTTGCGTGAAGAGCCGTCCGGGCCATGATATGGCTCCAGAGTCATTGTGTCGGGGTTGTTAACAACACTTGTCTCTAAACCTTGGGCAGCTGAGGAAAACCGGTCAGGGGAATGTTTTTTGCGATTTTCGGGAGGGCCGAAAGGCTCGTTAAATAAAGTAGAAGGCCTTCCGAGTGGAAGGCCTTCTACCATTTGGTCGGGATGACAGGATTTGAACCTGCGACCTCTTCGTCCCGAACGAAGCGCGCTACCAAGCTGCGCTACATCCCGATCCGCTGCGAAAGCAACTGTTCAAGAATAGCCGATCCCTCCCCGGATGCGAAATCGAGAGGCGTCCCTGAGGGAACGGAAGCCTTAGACCAGCGAGTCCTTCCAGGCGCCGTGCAGGCGGGCGAAACGTCCGCCGCCGCCGATGAGCTCGGCTGGTGTGCCGTCCTCCACGATGAGTCCCTCGTGCACCACCAGCACCCGGTCCGCGGTCTCCACCGTGGACAGCCGGTGGGCGATGATGATGGCGGTCCGCTCGGAGTCCGTGCCGGACAACAAGCTGCTCAGGCCGGCCTGTACCAGCCGTTCGGAAGGGATATCAAGCGACGATGTCGCCTCGTCGAGGATGAGTACTGCCGGCGCCGCGATGAACGCCCGGGCAAAGCCGATCAATTGCCGCTGCCCGGCTGAGACCCGGCCGCCGCGCTTGTTGACGTCGGTGTCGTAGCCGTCCGGCAGGGCCGAGATGAAGTCGTGTGCTCCCACTGCGCGGGCAGCTTCTTCAATCTCAGCGCGGGTGGCTTCAGGCCGTCCCAAGGCGATGTTGTCCGCGACCGAGCCGCTAAAGAGGAAGGCCTCCTGGGTGACCATTACGACGGCGCGGCGCAGGTCCGCCGTCGAGAGCTCCCTGAGGTCGACGCCGTCGAGGGTCAAGGATCCTTCGGTGACGTCGTAGAAGCGGGCGATGAGCTTGGCGAAGGTCGATTTGCCGGCGCCGGTCTGTCCGACGAGCGCTATGGTCTGTCCAGCGGGAATGTGAAGGTCCAGTTTAGGAACAACCACCTTGCCGTTGCCGTAGCCGAACTCCACGCCGCGGAAGTCGATTTCGCCACGGGCATGGGGCAAGGGCACGGGATTCTTGGGCGGCCGGACGGTGGGGACTTCTTCGAGCAGGCCCGAGACCTTCTCCAGCGCAGCCTGGGCGCTCTGGAAGGAGTTGTAGAACATGGCCATCTGGTCCACGGGCTGGAAGAAGCGCTTAGTCGAAAGGATCAGCGCCAGGAGCACGCCCACTGCCAGGTCTCCGGAGAGCACCCGGAAGCCGCCGAACAACAGGACCACTGCCACGCACACGTTGCCGATCAGGACCAGGCCCGGTTGGAAGATGCCGTTGAGGTTGATGGAGCGGACTGTGACTTTGCGGTAGTCCTCGGAGAGTTCGGCGTAGCGTCGGGCGTTCTCGGGTTCCTTGCGGAATGCCTTGATGGCCCGGATGCCGGTCATGGTCTCCACGAAGTGCACAATCAGCCTCGCCGACACCACCCGCGATTCGCGGAAGGCGATCTGCGAGTGCTTCTGGTACCAACGCGCAAGGAAGTACGCGGGCACGCCCGTTGCGAGCATGAGGAGCCCGCTGCGCCAGTCGAGCGCAAATACGGTAAATGCGGTGAAGAGCATGAACAGGATCCCGGAAGCCAGGGAGCTGACCCCCGAATCGAGGAGTTCACGCAGGGCTTCCAGGTCCGAGGTCTGGCGCGCGATGATCCGGCCCGAGGTGTACTTCTCGTGGAACTCCAAGCTGAGCCGCTGGGTGTGGCGGAAGACCCGCAGCCGCAGGTCAAGGAGCATGGATTGGCTCAGCTTCGCCGTGGATGTCACGTAAAGGGCCGTCAACACCGCGGTGGCGACAGCAGCCGTCAGGTACAGGATGCCGGCCTGGACCACCGGCATGTTGTTCCCGGCGAGCAACGAGGGCAGTGCATGGTCGATGCCAAAAGCGATGATCGCGGGCCCGGCCACCCGTGTGGCCTGCGAGAGCACCACCATGCCCAGCGTCAGCCAGAACCGCAACCGCACCGGGCGGATGAGGGACCCCAGCAAGACGACCGACCGCCGTCGTACTGCTTTGCTGTCGCTGCGGCTCAGGTGGGCGTTGTCTTCATTGGCGGTTCCGAACGTGCTCATCGGCGTCCCTCCCCGGCTTGGTCCATGTGCTGTTCCGAATCCAGCTCTTGTTCTAGTTCGTCGAGTTCGAGGTCGAGGTCCTTCGGACCCGCATCGAGGCTCGCGATTACGTAGCGGTAGTGTGCGTTGTGGGCCAACAGTTCCGTATGGGTCCCGACGGCGGTGATGCTTCCGTTTTCGAGCAGCGCCACGCGGTCGGCCAGGGCAACGGTCGACGGCCTGTGCGCGACGATGAGCGTGGTGGTGTCGCGGAGGACCACGCGGAGCCTGGCTTCGACGAGTTCCTCGGTGTTCACATCCAGGGCCGAGAGCGGATCATCCAGCACGAGGACCTTGGGCTTGGCTGCGATGGCCCGGGCGAGCGCGATCCGCTGCCGTTGTCCGCCGGAAAGACTCAGGCCTTCCTCGCCGATGAGGGTCCCGACGCCGTCGGGCAGCGAATACGCGAAATGCGCCTGCGCGACGTCGAGCGCTTCCTCGAGGGCTTCCTCGGACGTGTCGGGCGCGCCGAGCAGCACGTTGTCCCGGACGGAGCTGGAGAACAGGGTGGTGTCCTCGAAGGCGACCGCCACTACGGTCCTTAGCTGCTCGACGCTGAAGTCGCGGACATCAACGCCGTCGATGGTCACGGCCCCTTCGCTCACGTCGTAGAGTCGGGGGACCAGCTGGAGCAGGGCGCTCTTTCCGCTGCCGGTGATGCCCACGAGGGCCATGGTTTCGCCGGGCCTGATGTCCAGGGTGATGTCGTGCAGGAGCCGTGAGCCGTCGTCGAAACCAAATGCGGCGCCCTTGAAACTCAATGCCCCGCGCAGTTCCTTGGGAGTCCTGGGGGTCGCCGGACTGGTGATCGTATTCGGCGTGTCCATGACCTCGAAGTGCCGGTCGAGCGCGGTCTTGGCGGTCAAGGCCATGGCCAGGAGGGTCCCCGAGAATTCAACCGGTGCCGCCACAACCGCCGCAGTGCCGAAGAACGCTACGAGGGAACCGATGCTGAGTTGGCCCGTGGAGACGAGCACGACGCCCGCCACGAGCCCGACGCCGAGCGCCAGCTCGGGCAGCAGCGTCACCACCAGCGTGAAGGTGGCTTGGTGCTTGGCCTTGGCGATCTCGGTCTGCCTCAGCTCCTCGGCCTGCTCGTTGAAGTTCTCAAGCGCTTCGCGGCTGCGGCCGAACGCCTTGAGTACGCGGATACCGTGAACGGACTCCTCAACCGTGGTGGCGAGGTCGCCGGCCTGGTCCTGGCTCAGCCGGGTCACCTGGCTGAAGCGGCGGCGGAAGCGGAAGGAATAGATCATGATGGGCACGGCGGCGGCGAGGAAGATCAAAGCCAGCTGCCAGCTCATCGCGAACATCACCCCGACGCCGATCACCACGGTCAAAGTGGTGACGACCAGCATGATCGCGCCGAACGCCATCCAACGGCGGAGGAAGTTCAAGTCAGTCATGGCGCGGGACAGGAGCTGCCCGGAACCCCAACGGTCGTGGAAGGAAACGGTGAGATCCTGCAGATGCCCGTAGAGGGACACCCGCATCCTCGATTCCACTGTGGTTGCGGGATTGATGACGAACTGCCGCCGCAGCGCCACAAGCCCGGCTTCTGCGATGCCGAGTGCCAGAACCACGGCCGCGGCAATCCAGACGGCGTTGGTGGGGCCGCCGGGGTGGAGGGAGCCGTTGATCAGGACCCGCAGCACCTGCGGGATGGCAAGCGCCATGATGCTGGCGAGCAATGCGCTGACCAACCCCATGAAAAGCCGAGGGAGGATCGGTTTGACGTGTGGGTAGAGACGTTTGATCGAGGTGAAGAATGAAGTCTGTTTGGCCATGCCCGCTTCTCAACAGCTTTGTCCCGGCGTTCCTGGGTTTTTCGTACGACGCACGGAGGTAGTTTCCTGTAGCAACTACCCTATGCCATCGCGTAACGGGATTCACAGCACCATTGCGTTCCGTGATAGGAGGCATTGGGAACGGCTGCTCCCCGGACATGCCCAGCTCCCGAATGCTTGCCCACCCCACGGACATGCCCAGCCTTCGTGGCCAAGGATGGACATATTGCTGTTATGCCCATCCTTGGCACGGAGCGAGGCGCATGCTCATTGGTGGCGGGCGGACATGTCCATCCTTGGCACGGGGGGATGCGCATGCTCGGTGGTGGGGTTGGCTATTGGCGGGCCGTGAGCGTCAGCAGTACTGCCTCAGGCTTGCACGCTATGCGGACCGGGGCGAAGCGTGAGGTGCCGATGCCGCCTGAGACGTTGACTGGCGTCGTGCGCCCGTTGTTTTCCCAGTCGTGCAGGCCCTTGGCACGCCAGGTGGGGAGATCGCAATTGGCAACCAAGGCGCCGTAACCGGGGATGCAGATCTGGCCGCCGTGGGTGTGTCCGGCGAGGATGAGGTCTGCTGAGTCGTTCGTGAAGTGGTCCAGGACTCGCTGGTAGGGGGCATGGATAACGGCAACGCGCAGGTGCGGGCGGGAGTCCTGTCCGGCGGTGCCGCGTGGCCAGCCGGCGTAGCGCTCCCGGTTCAGATGGGGGTCGTCAACTCCGGAGAAATCGAAGCGGATCCCGTTGATGGGCAGGGACTGGTGCCTGTTGGTGAGGTCGATCCAGCCGGACATCCCGAATCCCGAACGAAGCCGCGGCCAATCGAGCTCAACCGGGTTGTTCTTGACGCGCGACGGGCCCAGGAAATAGCTGGTCGGATTCTTGAACCGGGGGGCGTAGTAGTCGTTGGAGCCGGGGACAAAGACACCCGGGAACTTCAACAGTGGCCGCATCGCATCCAGCAGCGGCACGACGGCGTGCGGGTGGCTGAGATTGTCACCCGTGTTCACCACGAGGTCAGGTTCTAGCGCAGCGAGCGAACGCAGCCATTCGGCCTTCTTGCGTTGGCTCGGCACGAAATGGATGTCGCTTACGTGCAGCACCCGGAGGGGAGCCGAGCCTGCCGGCAGGATGGGAAGGGTTTCCTCCCGGAGGACGAACTGGTTTTTCTCCCAGAGGCCATAGGCAAAGCCCGCTACGCCGGCGGTTGCACCCGCCCCCGCGGCGACGGCAAAGCCGCGTCCGATGCTTCGGACGCGGCTTGCCAGCGACGCAATGACGGGCTTGGAGCCGTTAGCCATTGTTCTTTTTCCCGTTGTTGTTTCCGTTGCTACTCGGCTGGGTGCTTGGAGTCGTGTTGCCCGGAATGGTGTTGTTCGGAGTGGTGTTGCTCGGGGTCGAAGTCTTGTACCCGGGTGGGTCGAGGAGGTTCGACGGCGGTGCCGGGAACGGATTGGTTCCGTAGGCAGGAGCGACCTGGAGCATGTAGTTGGCGAACTGCGGACCGGCGATCATGTAACCGTCAATGCCTTGGTAGAACTTGCCATTGATGGTGACGTTCTGTCCCGCTCGGTTCTGGCTGCCCAGCGGATCGCCGAACCACGTGGCCGTTGCAAGGCCCGAGGTGTAACCGGCAACCCAGGTGGAGCCGTTGGTGTCGTTGGTTCCGGTCTTGCCAGCAATCGGGAAGTTGGTCTTGGTGGAGATTCGAGGCTGGATCAGCGAGCCAGAACCGTTGTTCAGAACCTGTTGCATCGCGTACGCAACGCCGTGAGCGACCTCAGGGGTGACCGCACTCTTGCAGCTTGTGGACTGGGCCGGCAATTTGGCGCCCGTCTGATCGGTTACCGACGTGATGGCGATCGGCTCGCAGTACGTGCCATTGTTCGCGAAGGTCGCGAAAGCGCTGGCCATGGTCAGTGGTGCGGTCTGGGTGGAACCAATCAGGTTGCCCAACGTTGTCATGGGAACCTTCGGGTTTGGATCTCCGCTGGCGCCCGGCAGGCCGCCGTGGATCCCGACGGCGTCGACGATCTTCTGGATGCCACAGAGGTCAACCCTCGCTGCCGTGGCAAATGTCATGGTGTTGATGGAGTTGGCCAAACCATCCACCACTGTCATGGGTTTGTAATATCCACCCTCGGCGTTCTGGAGGTCCTGGGTGCCATTGGTGCTGTCATACCAGCCCACCGTCGGAGTCGGGCAAGTATTCTTCCACGGGAAGTTCTGGGGATAGCGCCGAACAGTGCCGTCGAGAACCGTGTTCATGGACTTGCCCTCGTTCAACCATTCGGCAAACGTGAAGGGCTTCATGGTGGAACCGGGCTGGAAACCACCCAAGCCGTTGAGGTCGTTGCCGTTGGCATCGAGTTTGTCCACGTTAAAGTTCTGCTCGGCCTGGAACTTCCCGTCAGCCGGCAACCAGACGGTATTTTGGGCCATCGAAACGATCTTGCCAGTGCCCGGCTGGACCGAGACCAGGGAGGCACCCCATTTGTCCGGGTTGGCACCGGCGGAAGCGTCAACCTGGGTTTGGGCCACGGCCTGCGCCTTGGGATCCAGTGTGGTCTGGATGGTCAGGCCGCCACGCGAGACGCGGTTGATGCGATCGTCCTGCGTGGCGCCGTACGCAGGGTTGTTGTAGAGCAAGTGAAGCACGTAGTCGCAGAAATACGCCGCTGTGGCGGAGTAGGGGCAGCCTTGGCGGGGCTGCGTGACCTTGGTGGTCACCGGCGTCGCGATGGCGGCGTCGTAATCAGCCTTCTTGATCTTTCCTTGGTCCAGCATGAGGCCAAGCACCAGGTCGCGACGTTGTTTCGCGTGGTCCGGGTTGGTCACCGGGTCGTAGTAAGACGGGCTGTTGACCACGCCGGCCAGCAAGGCGGCCTGCGGCAAGGTGAGGTCCTTGGCGCTGGTGCTGAAGAAGAGCCTCGAGGCGGCCTCGATGCCGTAGGCGTCCTTATTGAAGAAGACGATGTTGAGGTAGCCCTCAAGGATCTGCTGCTTGGAGAACTTCTTCTCCAAGGCGATGGCCAGCTTCATTTCGCGGAGTTTGTCGCCAACGCCCTTGTTGACGCCATTGAGCTTCACATCGGCCGACTGGCCCTGGGACACGAGCGACTCGTTGATGACGTTGTTCACATACTGCTGGGTGATGGTGGAGGCACCCTGCTTCTGGCCGCGCGCCGTGCTGACGATGGCACGCATGATCCCGGTGGCGTCGACGCCGCCGTGCTCATAGAAGCGGCTGTCCTCGACCGAGACGATCGCGTCCTTGATGAAAGGGCTCATCTGGTCGAGCGAGACCCGCGTGCGGTTCTCGGAGTAGATGGAGGCGATCTGGCTGCCGTCCGCGGCCAGGATGGTGGTCGCCTGGCTGGGCGGGCTCACCTGAAGCTCTGCCGGCAGCGTGTCGAAGAACTGAATGGATCCGCTCGCCGCGCTGCCTGAAACGGCGGCCGCGGGGACGAGCAGGCCCGCCACCAGGACACCACAAATAGCACTCACACCGAGGAATCCGAGGATCTTTCCAAGAGTGGTGGCAGTGTCGAATAGAGGGTTCCTACGAGTCACCATGTTCACCACTTTACCGGCAAGGGCTAGTCTTTCTTTCATGACCAAATGGGAGTACGCGACGATTCCGCTCATCATTCACGCCACAAAGCAGATTCTGGACCAGTGGGGAGAGGACGGCTGGGAGCTCGTCCAAGTTGTCCCCGGACCCGATGGAAACGGACTTGTTGCATACTTGAAGAGGGAGAAGCAGTAACAATGACAACCCCCGCAGAAGCCACCGTTGGCGCGGATTCCGCAACTCCGGCATCCGCCGTCGAGCAGCGCCTTGCCGAACTCGGACTGACCCTGCCGGCTGTAGCCGCTCCAGTGGCCGCCTACGTTCCGGCCATCGTCTCCGGCAACCACGTCTACACTTCCGGACAACTGCCCTTTATTAACGGCAAACTCGAAGCTACGGGCAAAGTCTCCAGCGGTGAGGAAGGCCTTTCGGAAGAGCCCACCGTGTCTCCGGAAGACGCGCAGATGTATGCAGCCGTTTGCGCGGTCAATGCCTTGGCTGCCGTCAAGAGCGTCATCGGAGACCTCGACCGCATCACGCGCATCGTGAAGGTCGTCGGCTTCGTGGCCTCCGATGCCTCCTTCACCGGCCAGCCCGGTGTCATCAATGGTGCATCCGAGCTCCTCGGGCGTGTCTTCGGCGACAAAGGGCAGCACGCGCGTTCCGCCGTCGGCGTTGCAGTCCTTCCGCTCGACTCTCCCGTCGAGGTCGAGTTGATCGCTGAATTCAGCTAAGGAACCGGTTCACTCAATTGCCACAACTTGCCCGACGCCTGTTTTCGTTACCCCCCGAACTAGAAGGGGCTGCACGGAACTGGCTTGAGCTCGGCGAACGGGCCCCCCGTGCCGCGCGTTTTGCATCATCTGTTGTCCTGCTCCGCGATTCGCCTACCGGCCTGGAAACTTGGATGGGTTACCGTCCCGGTTCCTCGCCGTTGGGTGTTGTCGCGTTTCCCGGCGGATCGCTGGAACCCAGCGACGACGACGCCCTCGGCTGGCTCGGCCCCTCGCCTCAGCATTGGGCTGACGCGCTGGGGACCCCCGACGTCGGACTTGCCCGCCGCCATGTTGTGGGCGCCATCCGCGAGCTGTTCGAGGAAACCGGCGTGCTGCTGGCCGGTCCTGACTTGTCCTCCACAGTCGAGGCAACCTCGACTCCCGAGTGGATGAAGGCGCGGGAGGCCGTGGCGGCACAAGACAAGTCGTTCACGGATGTCCTGGCCAAGCGTGGCTTGTCGCTCCGGACCGACCTCCTCAAGCCGCTCGTCAACTGGCTCAGCCCGGACTTTGCGCATCGGCGCTTCAACACGCGCTACTTCGCGGCGACTCTTCCCGTGAACCAACAGCCTTCGCTGCTTGCAAGCAAGGGTGTCTGGGGGCGCTGGGTATGCGTTTCCAAACTCATGGCCGATCGCGAGACCACTGAGCTTGGGGACGAAGTCGGCCAGGAAAACACGGTTGGCTTGTCATTGGGCCAGCTGCTGGTGCCCGGTTCGGAGATCATCCTCGAAAAGATGGCTGCCGCCCAAGGCTGCATCGCGTACCTCAGCTACAAACGCAAGCCGCATATGTACCAGCCGCGGCTCATTGAAGAGGATGGTTCGCTCATGCTCGAAGTTGAAGCCGCCCGGACGGTTTCAGGGGAGCCGCAGCGGGAGCGCTGACGACCGACGAGCGGCACTGGCGACACGAAAAATGCCTGGTGACACCGGAAATCCGGTGTCACCAGGCATTTTCTTTGTCGCAGGAACTTAGCGGGAGCGCTGGCGGAGGCGCTGCATGTCCAGGATGACTACAGCGCGGGCTTCCAGACGGAGCCAACCGCGCTGCACGAACTCGGCGAGAGCCTTGTTGACCGTCTCGCGGGAAGCTCCGACCAACTGCGCCAGTTCTTCCTGAGTGAGTTCGTGGGCCACCAGGACGCCGTCGGTCGCGGGCCGGCCGAAGCGGTCGGCGAGATCCAGCAGGGCCTTGGCGACGCGGCCCGGGACGTCCGAGAACACGAGGTCGGACAGGGAGTCGTTGGTGCGGCGCAGGCGGCGGGCGAGTGCCTGCAGCAACTGTGCGGAAACCTCGGGACGGGTGCGCAGCAGGGCGTTGAGGCTTTCGTTCTTCAGGCCCGCCAGTCGCGTTTCGGACACGGCCGTAGCCGTTGCGGTGCGCGGGCTCGGGTCGAACAGGGCCATTTCGCCGAAGAGCTCGCCCGGGCCCAGGATGGCCAGCAGGGATTCGCGGCCATCCGGAGAGGTGCGGCCGAGCTTAACCTTGCCGGACACGATGAAGTACAGCTGGTCACCCTGATCTCCCTCGCGGAAAACAGACGCTCCGCGTGAAAGGTCCACCTCTGTGAGTTCGTCCGTCAGCAGACGGAAAGCGTCGTCGTCAAGGGTGGCGAAGAGGGGTGCGCGGCGCAATACCTCGATATCCATGAATTCTCCTGAGTAAAAGTTCGGCTGGGGCGCTTCAGCCATTGTTTCAGAATTTTGTCGCGTCTGTGACGTACTTGGCAGCCGAAACGCCCGAAATCAGGCGGAGCAGGCCCAAAACCGCGCCCCAACTCGCCGGGAATGCTCCACCGGGCGTGGGCTTGGCGATCTGGACGACAGCATGCTTCCGAAGGCAAGTTGTCAGTCTGTGCAACTACAATTGGGGCTTACTCGGCTGTGAGGAGCATTGGTGTTCGGCTTGACCATCTTGGACCTGGCGTTGATTCTGACGCTTCTTTCCTACCTGATCTACGGACTGCGCAACGGCTTCTTCGTGACGCTCGGTGGAATCGCAGGCTTCGCCGTGGGCGCGATGGCTGCCTTTATCGCGGTTCCGCTCGTCAGCGACTGGGTAAAGGACAGCGGTTGGAGGCTGACCGCCATAATCGGCTCGGCCGTGGTGCTCATTGTCCTGGGGCACGGGCTTGGCACCTGGATCGGTCAAAAGGTCCGCAAGGCCGTGCGCATCCAGCCCTTGCACGCACTCGACCGTCTGCTGGGCGGTTTGGTCAGCTTGATTGTCGCAGCACTGGTCATGTCCCTGTTGGCGTTCAGCATCGGTTCCCTGGGTGTGCCCTTCGTTTCGCAGCAGCTGTCCGATTCCAAGGTGATCCGCTTCATTGACACCATGACGCCAACGCCCGTCAAGGCAAGCGTCGCGCAACTGCGTTCCACGGTCATGGGCAACGGGATTCCGCAGCTCATCGAGGGCATCGGCCCGGTGGCGCCTGTGCCGATTCCGAACACCAGCACGGACACTCCCGCACTCAACGCTGCGGCCCATTCCGTCCTGAAGATTGCCGGTACGGCCTACCAATGCGGTCAAAACCAGACGGGCTCCGGCTTTGTCGTCTCCCCTGGCCGTGTGGTGACAAACGCGCACGTCGTGGCTGGTGTGTCGCAGCCCGTAGTGGAAATCCCCGACGGCGGTGCATTGCCGGGCCGCGTGGTCTACTTCGACAGCCAGCGCGACCTGGCCGTAGTCGCCGTCGACGGTCTCCCGACGGCGCCCCTGCAGCTGAGCGCCGACCTTCCGGCCGGTTCGCCCGCGGCCTTCGCCGGCTACCCCCACGGTGGTCCATTCCAGTCCAAACCGGCTGCGGTGGAGGGTATCTCGACCCTGCTTGTGCCGGACATTTACGGAAACAACCCCTCACCTGAGCAGGTCTACAAGCTTGCCGGAGACGTGCAGCCGGGCAATTCGGGCGGTCCGCTCCTGACCACCGGGGGGCAGGTTGCCGGCGTGGTCTTCGCCAAGACCACCTCGGATGTGGCAGTGGGCTACGCCCTCACCATGGACGAACTCTCGCCGGTGGCCCAGCAAGCATCATCCCTGAGCACGGCAGTGTCGTCGGGCCAGTGCACCAAGAAGTAGCCCTTGCCCACCAAGGGGCATGCTCTGCGCTTGATCTGAGCATTGGACATATTGCGTTTATGTCCAGTGCTGGCCGCGAAGAATGAGCATGTCCCCGGATGTGGGGCGGACATGTCCAGCTTTGGGCTTGAAGAATGAGCATGTCCCGATTGCCAGGGTTTGAAAACGTAGCCCTGCCCACCAAGGGACATGCTCTGCGTTTGATCTGAGTATTGGACATATTGCGTTTATGTCCAGTGCTGGCTGCTAAGAGTGGGCATGTCCCCGGATGTGGGGCGGACATGTCCAGCCTTGGGCTTGAAGAATGAGCATGTCCCGAAGGAAAGGCGCACACAGGCGCCTCCAGGCAACGCTGCTCAGTCCAAGGAACAGCCCCGCTCAGTCCGAGGAACTAGACCGCGGTGTCCCGGGGACATGCTCTGCGCTTGATTTGAGCATTGGACATATTGCGTTTATGTCCAGTGCTGGCCGCTAAGAGTGGGCATGTCCCCGGATGTGGGGCGGACATGTCCAGCTTTGGGCTTGAGAGTGGGCATGTCCCCACGGGACCGTGCTCAGTCCGAGGGGCTAGACCACAGTGGCGAGGTAGTCGATGGCTAGCTTGTAGCCCTGCACTCCTGCGCCGACGATCACCGCGGAGCACACCGGGGACAGGTAGGAGTGGTGCCGGAATTCCTCGCGCTGGTGCACGTTGGTGATGTGGACCTCGACGGCGGGAAGCTGAACTGCCGCAAGCGCGTCCCGCAGTGCCACGGAAGTGTGCGTGTACGCTCCCGCGTTGATGACGATCCCGACGGCGGTTCCGCGTGCGCCGTGGATGGCGTCCAAGAGGTCGCCCTCATGGTTGGACTGGACGCAGTCCACCGTGAAGCCGTTGGCCTCTGCGGCTGCCATGGCGAGCTGTTCGACGTCGGCCAGCGTGGAGGTGCCGTATTTTTCCGGCTCACGCGTGCCCAGCAAGTTCAGGTTGGGGCCGTTCAGGACGAGAATGGTGCCGCGACCGGCTTCGGTGGCGGTGGGAGCTTCAGTCATAACTCCCAATCTATAGGTGCGCCAAGCCTGCCTGGTGTTTCTTACGCCGCCGGGCTTACGCCGCCGGGCGCGCAACCCGGCTTACGCCGCCCGGCTGCGCCCCCTCCATAAGCAGCGTAAGAAACACCAAACAGCAACTACACAGCCGTAATCCGGAGCAGCAGCGCGTGTTCCGGATTCAGGACCGGCATGGGAAGCCCTACCTCAGCAAGGAAGCGGCCGCTCGCCTCAGCCCGGGACGGCAGCCATGCCGGCGGCTGCACCTGGGTGAACGTGCGGGCATAGTCGGCGTCGCCGGGGGCCGGGAAGATGGCCTGAACCCTGTAGGAACGCTCGGGATCGAGGCCCGGAATGGCCACGCGGCCAGGTTGTTCGGCAAACGACGTCCGGGTGCTGACGACGGCGAACAGCGCGGAGTCGCCGTCGTCGGAGACCACACCGTGCACCAACAGCGAGTCGTCCGGAACGTCCGCACGGACCATCCGCCCGCTGTGGACGAGCCCGCGGTGTTCCTTGTATAGGCCAATGAACCGCTTGAGTTCCTCGCGTTCGGCGCCTTGGACCTGCCGGACATCCCATTCCATCCCGAAATGCCCGAACATCGCAGTGATGGCGCGGTAGGAGAGATCGTGCGTCCGGGCCGTGGTGTGCGAGGTGGTGGGGCCGATGTGCCCGCCCACCAGTTCCGGTGGAACCACGACGCCGGTCCATCGCTGGATGGTCTGCCTCTCGAGGGCGTCGTTGCAGTCCGATCCCCAGATCCGGTCGGTCCGCTCAAGGATGCCGAGGTCCACCCGGGCACCGCCGGAAGAGCAGCTTTCGATTTCGACGCCGGGGTGGGCTTTGCGGAGCTCGTCGAAGAGCCGGTAGACGGCCAGGGTTTGCGCATGTACGGAGGCCCGGCCCGCATGGCCGTGCTCGCTGAGGTCCCGGTTCTGGTCCCATTTGAGGTACTTGATGTTGTTTTCCCCGAGAAGCGCGTCAATCCGGTCGAAGACGTATCGCCAGGCCGCCGGGTTGACGAGGTCGATGATGTGCTGGTGGCGCCATTCCAGGGGAAGCCGGCCGCCGTCCTTGTGGGACAGGGCCGCGGGGCCCACGATCCAGTCGGGGTGCGATCGTGCAACGTCGGAATCGAGGTTGATCATTTCCGGTTCCACCCAGAGCCCGAACTCCATGCCGTGCGAATTCACGGCCTCGATGAGCGGCGTCAGGCCATCTGGCCAAAGGGTTTCGTCGACGTACCAGTCGCCTAGGCCGGCGTGGTCGTCGCGGCGCCCGCGGAACCAGCCGTCGTCGAGCACGAAGCGCTCCACGCCCAGTTCCGCCGCGGACTCGGCGAGCTCCATCAGTGTGTCCAGCCGGTGGTCGAAGTACACGGCCTCCCAGGTGTTCAGGACCACGGGCCGGGCCTTGCCCGATGGGAGTCCCGTGGATGCCGCGGGAAGGACATGATGCGGGCGGGACCGGAACCAGCTGTAGAAAGCTTCGCTGATGCCGTCCAGTCCGCGGTCCGAGTAGGCGGCAAATAGTGCGGGCGTGGTGTAGCTTTCGCCGGGCTGGAGCACTATTTCTGCCGGGCCCAGGAGTTCGGAACCGCCGATCATGGTGCGGCCATCGGCCACGGTGTCCGCGAATTGTTCATGGTTGCCGCTCCACGCCAAGTGCGTGGCCCAGACCTTCCCGTGGCGGTTCCCGAATCCTGCCGTACCCGCCGCGAAAAGCAGCGAGGAATCGTGCCCGGTGCGGCCGTGGCGTCCGGTGCGTACCCACGTCCCTTGTTGGACGGGCCGGCGCTGCGGGTGCCGTTCGCGGCACCAGCGCCCGGTGAGGTCCAGGAGTTCGACGGCGTCCGGCCCAACCGGGAGGACGGTGGCCAGTTCGTCGAGCTGGAACGGGGACGTGCCGTCGTTGACGGCGGTGTGGCGCAGCTCGAGAAGGCCGCCCGGGTGAAGGGTGAGGGCGGATGTCACGGTGATTCCGGCGTCGGGATCCTTCTGGACAATCGTGGCAGAGGCGACGGCGGAGCTGTTGTCAGCCTGTACGTCCACCACGCGAAGCCGGAGCGAAAAGTCCAGTCCCGGGACGCCGTCGGCGATTCGCTGGCCGCGCAGGCCAGGGCGGCCCTGCCACGCTGAGGAACCTTGGGGGAGGAGCGCGGCCGGGACAGTCACGTCGATGGCGGAGTGGGGGATGGGTCCGCCCAGGATGGCGAGGTTGGGGAGCGTGCTGCCGAGATCGGCACCCCAGTGGATGACTTCGGCCTCTCCGTTATCGAAACTGAGCACCAGGCTTGTGCCGGCGGAACGGAGGTGGAGCGGGTCCATGGGCTGTTCACTTTCAGGGAGTCGTGAGGGAGTGGAGAGTCCGGACGCCGCCGTCAAAGGAGTGAAAGCGGCGGCGCCCGGACTGCTTGCGGGGCTGCGGCGTTGCTGATCAGGATAGCGGGAGCCCGGCCGCTGATGGGCTCCCGCCGGGAGACTATTTCGAGAAGAGGGCGTTGACTTGGTCGTTGGCAGCTGTGAGGGAGCTTGCTGGTGCCTTGCCCGCGATGACGGCGTCCATGGCGGGCTTCATGATGCCGGCGACCTTGGCCGCGTTGTCCGTGATGGGAAGCAGGAAGGTGGACTTGTCCTTCACGTGCTGGGTGAAGGCGGTGACGTCGATACCTTTTGCCTTGAAGGCTTCGGCGGCCTTGTCGGTGGAGGTCTTGATCGCGGGGAAGACCACGGCCTTGGCGGCTACGACGTCCTGGCAGGCAGAGGAGCCGAGGTACTCGACCCACTTGATGGAGGCGTCCTTCTTCTTGGTCCCGGCCCAGATGGAGTCGGCCAGGCCGTTGAACATGGAAGCGCTCTTGCCGTCGACTCCCGTGGGGGTGGGAGCGATGCCGAGGTCGATGCCCTTGTAACCCTTGTACTGGCCGATCATCCAGTCGCCGTTGGCGTTGATGGCAGCTTTGCCGGCGCCGAAGGCGTCCGGTGCGTTGGCGCCGACAGTGGTTTCGAGCTTGGGCATGAAGCCCTTCTGGGCAAGGGAAGCCCACCAGGCAATGGTGTCCTGGACGCGCTTGTCGTCGTAGTTGAAATGCGAGCCCCAAGGGGTCTTGTCCGTGGCGCTCCAGCCCGTGGTGGCCGAGAGGAAGCTCCATTGGGTCTGTCCGGCGTTTTCGGCGTCGGAGCCCGGCAGTCCGAGTCCGTACACCGCGACGTTGTTCTTGTCGAAGCCCGGTTCGTCGCCGCGCTTGCCGTTCTTGTCCACGGTGAGGTGGGCGATGGCCTTCTCGTAGCTTCCGCCGTCCTGCGGGTTCCAGGTCAGGGCGGCCATCTGCTCAGGCGAGAGGCCGGCATCGGCGGCCATCTTCTTGTTGTAGAAGAGGCCAACGGTGTCCCAGTCCTTCGGAAGGCCGTAACGCTTGCCATCCTGGCCCACCCAGAGGTCCGCAAGGCCTGCGTTGTACTGGGTGAGGTCCACCTTGTCGGTGGACACTGCGTCATCGAGCGCGACGAGCTGTTTGGTCTTGAGGAAGTCCGGGTACTTGGAAAGGTGGTCGGTGAAAACATCGGGGGCGGTGCCGGAGGCCATTCCGTTGGTGATCTTGCCCCAGTAGTCATCCCAGCCCGTCTGGGTGATCTTGACGGTGATATCCGGGTTGGTCTTGTGGAAGTCGTCTGCGCATTGCTGGTAGGCGGGAAGCTGGTTGGAGTCCCAGAGCCAGTAGCTGATCTCTCCCTTGGCGGAGTCGGCGCTGCTGGCTCCTCCGCTCCCGCAAGCGGAGAGGGCGAGGGTGGCCACGGCGGCCGCGGCGACGGCGCCGAGTACTTTCTTTTTCATGGTGGGTCCTTTCGGGTGGGGAAGGGCGGGCGCACGGCATGGGCCGGCCCCGGGTGGAGACGTGATGGCGGGAAGGATTACTTGGTGCCGCTGAAGCCGATCGAGTTGACGATCTTCTTGCCGAAGATCGAGAACAGGATGAGCACCGGAAGGGCGGAGACGAGGGTCGCGGCCATGAGGCCGGACCAGTCCGGGGCGCCTTGGGGCGACTGTGACTTGAAGACGCCCAGTCCCACCGTGAGCACTCGCGATTCCTCGGAGGTCCCGACCAAGAGGGGCCAGAAGTATTCGTTCCACTGGCCCATGAACGTGAGCAGGGCGAGTGTCGCGATGGGTGCGGCGGCATTGGGCATGACGATTTGGAAGAAGATCCGCCAGTGCTTCGCGCCGTCGAGCATCGCGGCTTCCTCCACCTCGCGGGACATGTTGAGGAAGAACTGCCGCATGAAGAAGATCGCGAACGGGGTCATGAACAGGTAGGGCAGGACCAATCCGAGCATCGAGTTGAGGAGGCCGAGGTTTTTCACGAGGAGGAAGTTCGGCAGTGCCGTGAAGATCGGCGGGACCAGCATGGTGCCGAGGAAAAGGGTGAAGACGCCGTCGCGGCCCTTCCAACGCAACCGTGCGAAGGCATAGGCGGCCATGGAGCTGAAGAATACGGCGCCCGCGGTGGTGATGCTTGAGAAGAGCAGGGAGTTCAACAGATATTGCCAAAAGTTGATGGACGCACCGGAGCCGCCCTCGGCAATGGCTTCGGAAGCGGTCTGGAGGCCGAAGACGCGTTTGAAGGCACCAAGGCTGAAATCGGCGGGGAGGAGGCTTGCCGAGTTGGACGCAAGCGATCCGTTGGTGGAGAAGGCCGTGCGGAGAACCCAGTAAAAGGGCAGCACGCTCACGGCAATGGCGATGGCAAGCAGCACCCAGGCGCTTGTGCGGCGCCAGTTGAATGGACGACGGCGGGTGGCTGCCTTGGGGGAGAAGAGGGTGGTCATGTTGTGTCCTTAGTCCAGGTCCGACTGGTTTCCGCGGAGGAACTTCATCTGGATGAAGGCCACGATTGCCAGGATGAGGAAGAGGATCACGGCGAGGGCCGAGCCATATCCGAAGTCTTGCTCGTTGAAGGCGCGCTGGTAGATGTAGTACTGCAGCACGCGGGTTGCGTTGACGGGACCGCCCTGGGTGGTGACGGCAACGGTGTCAAAGACCTGGAAGGAACCGATGACGGTCACCACGAGTACCAGGGCGAGAACGGGGCGCAGCAGCGGGAGGGTGATCCGCCAGAAGGTGCTGAACGCCTTGGACCCGTCGATGCTGGCGGCTTCGTACACGGTGTTGGGGATGGCTTGCAGGCCGGCGAAGATCAGCAGCGCCGTGTAACCCATATGCCGCCAGGTGTTGATGAGCGCCTGCGTGGGGATGGCCCATTCCTCACTGCCGAAGAAGGCTACGCGGGGCAGTCCGAACCACTCGATGAACTGGTTCACGATGCCGATCTGGTAGTCGAGCATCCAGAACCATAGAAGCGCGGCGATGACGTTCGCCATGAGGTACGGAAGCAGGAGCGCCCCGCGGATGAGCGTTGACTTGGCGACCCGGTGCATGAGGATTGCGAGGCCGAGGGCCAGGAGCGTCTGGAGCACGATATTGATGACGACGTATTCCGACGTGACCCCAAGGGCATTCCAGAAGAGAGGGTCCTTTGCGATCTGTTGGTAGTTCTTGACGCCGATCCATTCGGGGTCTCCGAGGATGCTGTACTCGGTGAAGCTCAGGTAGATGCCGCGGATGGTCGGCACCAGGTAGAAGAGCAGGAAGCCGAGCATCGCGGGAGCAATGAACAGGAGCGCGATCTTGAGGTCCCCGATGCCGCGGAAGCCTGCAGCGGGCTTTCCCCTTTTACGCGGTTTTCGTGATTTCCGCGACCGTCCGGCAGCCGAGAGCTCCGGATCAGGATGTTTGGTGAGGGTGGTCATCTTCGACCCTTCTTGAGTGTGACATGGCTAACATCTGCCCTGAATCTACACGAGTAGATCTGAAAGGGTCAAGCAAGTCTGTGAAGTTTTGTTCGAATATTTTGGATTTATTGCGTTTTGTTGACTCGAGTAGATCCCAGTGATTCACTGGCCTGAGTCACTCGTCGAGCCTCTCCCGGTGCGGCGCGGGCATTCTGAAGCCACCTACATGAATCGAAGGGCTAACAATGACGTTTTCAATGGGAGTAGTAGGCCTTGGCCAGTTCGGCAGCCAATTTGCCCACCTCTTCAAGCTCCACCCCGGGGTTTCCGCGGTCTACGCAGTGGACGAACTCCCCGAACGGGCGTCGAAAGCTGTTGAACAGCTGGGGCTGGACGGCACCATGGGTAGTTTCGACGAATTGCTGGCCTCCGACGTCGACGCCGTCGCCATCTTCACTCAGCGCTGGACGCACGGGCCATTGGTGATCAAGGCGCTGCGCGCCGGAAAGCACGTCTATTCGGCCGTTCCCATGGCAATCTCCGAGGACCAGATCGCCGGAATCATCGAAGCCGTGCGTGAGACCAAGCTTGTTTACGCCATGGGAGAGACCAGCTTCTACAACCCGGCCACCGTCTATGCCCGCAATCAGCATGCCGCCGGCAAGTTCGGCCGCATCTTCTACACCGAAGGCGACTACGTCCACGACATGGACCTGGGCTTCTACGAGGCCTACCAGTACAGCGGGGGCGAAAACTGGAAAGCAACCGCCAGCTACCCGCCCATGCTGTACCCCACCCACGCGATCGGCGGCGTACTGGGCGCCATACCGGGACACGCCGTGAGCGTCAGCTGCATCGGCGTCAAAGACGATCGCGGCGACGGCGTCTTCGACAAGGACGTCAGCATGTTCGACAACGACTTCTCCAACGCCACGGCGCTTTTCGAAATGAACGACGGCGGCGCGATGCGCACCAACGAGATGCGCCGCGTGGGCTACCCCTCGCATATCCGCGAATCGCGCTTCCGCTTCTTCGGCACCGAGGCGAGCTTCGAGCAGCTGGCCACCACCACGTTGTGGCAGGACAAGGAGGGGATCGTTGACGTCTCCGAGCAAGTGGAGACCAAACCGAGCATGTCTCCCGATGACCCCTCGTTGGCGGACGTCGCCCCCGAACTTCGCGGCGCTTTCATCTCCGGCCTCGCTCCGGTGCACGACGCCGGCAGGCTGCCCGTTGAATTCGAGGGAGCTCCGAACGGGCACGAAGGCAGCCATCAGTTCCTGGTGGACGACTTTGTCACGGCCGTGAACAAGCGAAGCCTTCCGCCTGTCAACGCGTGGGTGGCGGCCCGCTACACTCTCCCCGGCGTCGTGGCGCACGAATCGGCGCTCCGCGGCGGCGAACGGCTCCCCATCCGCGATTTCGGGGATGCTCCGGAGGCTTTGTAGCTAGCATGATCCAATGACTACTTCGGCAGTGCACACCCCGCGCGGACCGGTGACCCGCAAAGACGTGGCCCGGTACGCCGGGGTGAGCACCGCCGTCGTGAGCTATGTGGTGAACGGCGGCCCCAAGAAGGTGGCGCCCGCGACGGAAGCGAAAGTCCAGGAGGCCATCCGGATCCTGGGATACCGGCCTAATGCCGCGGCACGCGCGCTCAAAATGGGGTCCAGCCAAACCCTGGGCCTCGTGATCCCGGATTCCAGCAACCCGTTCTGGGCGCTGCTGGGACACGCCGTGGAAGTAGCTGCCGCCGGGCGCGGATATGCCTTGTTGCTGACGAATTCCGACAACCAGCTGGACTCCGAACGCCGGCACATCCGCAACCTCGCCGCCCGGCAGGTTGATGGAGTGGTCCTGGCCAGCGTCATGTTCGAACCCGACTTCGTGGAGCTTGTTGACGCGGAAATCCCCTCGGTCCTGCTGAACCATGCCTCGATCGCCCCTGGATTCAATAGCGTAGGCGTGGACCTTGAAGCCGGAGCCCGCCTGGCCGTGGAACATTTGATCGGCCACGGCCACACCAACATCGGACTCGCCATGGGGATCACGGCCGACGACGAGGCCGACGGGCGCGAGCAGGGTTGGCGGCGGGCGCTCGAAGCTGCCGGACTCCCTGCCGGGCCGCTGGCCCGTGGCGGGTTCGACCGCCCCGGGGGCTACGCTGCAGGACAACTCCTCCTGGCCGCGGACAAACGTCCGACGGCGATCTTCGCCAGCTCCGATATGCAGGCAATCGGGCTCCTGCGGGCAATCCGCGAGGCCGGCTTGTCCGCTCCCGACGATATTGCCGTAGCGTCCTTCGACGGTTCGGTCGAGGCCGAGTACAGCTGGCCGGCGCTGACCACCGTGGAGCAGCCGGTATGGGACATGGCGGAGGCCGCCGTGTCCGCGCTGGTCGGCGAGAACCGCAACGAACCGCCGCAGCACAGGGTCTTCCCCACGCAGTTGCGCATCCGGCAATCGTGCGGGTGCCCGTAGCGCGTTCCCAGCCCAACTAGCTCGCATTTGTTGTCGTTTTGAGGGCTCATAACGACAACAAATGCGAGTCAGTTGGGTCTCACACGGGCTAGGGTGCGGCGATCCTGAGCTTCCCCACGCCGTCGGCGAGGATGCGCCGGGCATCCTCGCCGAGCTGCGAGTCCGTCACGAGCACGTCGGCATCCTCCAGCTGGGCGATCGAAGCGATGCCCACCGTCCCCCACTTGCTGTGGTCCGCCAGGACAACCACGTTGCGGGCCGCACTGATGAACGCCCGGTTGGTTTCGGCTTCCTGCAGGTTCGGCGTGGTGAATCCGGCGTCCGCATCCATGCCGTGGACGCCCAGGAACAGGGTGTCCAGGTGCAATTGCTTCAGGGCGGCCGTAGCGATGGGGCCCACCAAAGCGTCCGACGGCGTGCGCTCGCCGCCGGTCACGATGACCGGGAAGCCCTCCCGGGAACCCGAGGCGTTGTGGAAGAGATCCGCAATCCTGATGGAGTTCGTCACCACCGTGATCCGCGGGCCTTCCAGCAGTACCTTGGCGAGCTCGTAGGTGGTGGTTCCGGCGCTCAGGCCCACGGCCATGCCCTCATGGACCAAGGTGGCCGCCTCGACGGCGATCGCGTGCTTCTCCTCGATCAACTGGGTGGATTTCAGCTCGAAGCCGGGTTCATGCGTCCGGGCATCGCCAGGTATCTTGGCCCCGCCGTGGATGCGCTCGACGAGTCCGGACTCCCCCAGCGACTCGATGTCGCGCCGAACGGTCATGGCCGAGACGCCCAGCAGTTGCGCGAGATCCGAGACGCGGACAACCCGTTCGCGCTGGACGGCGTCGACAATGGCGGTGTGGCGGGCTGCCTGAAGCATCGGAGCCTTTCTGGAGGGACGGCGGGTGGCTAGGCGGGAGTGGCGACGACGGCGACGCCTCCGGCAGTAAGGTTCAGCGTACCCCCGGCGACGATAACGGTCCCGCTCAGGAGTTCGACGCCGTCGAGCCGCACTTGCGCGTCCTGCGCACTGTGGTTGATGACGAAGGTCCAGTCCTTGGTGCCGTTGCTCCTGCGGACGATTTCCACGTCTTCAGGAGGCCGGACGCCCAGGACCGGCTCCACCCCTGCGTCCGAGCAGAGGAGCTGGACCAGTTCTGCCAGCCCCTCGGGGCCCAGGCTCGTGGCCACGTAGTACGCGGCACCGCGTCCGGTGGATCCCGCCCGCCGGGTCACCGCCGGAGAACCGTCGACGCCGGACCCGCCCGTGCGCGCGCCGCCGTCGAACGTAGCAAGAACCTCCGCCCCGGTTGCCTTCCCCAGCTCGCTCCAGACTGTCCCGGCGCCGAAGCGGCTCAAGCCCACGGCATCGCCCGAGCGCAGGGGGAAGAATTCCTCCATGCTCACGCCCAGCAGCTCGGAGAAGGCCCCCGGATAACCGCCGCCGTTCACCGGGTCCATCCGGATGTGGTCGTTCTCGTCAACGATCCCGGAGAAATAGGTGATCACGAGGGTTCCGCCGGCTTCGACATACTCGTGGAGCTTCGCGGCGGCCTCGTCCGTGACGAGGTACAGCATGGGCGCGATCACCAATTTGTAGCCGGAAAGGTCGTCGGTGCTTTGCCGGATGTCGGTGGTGACTCCTGCCCGGTAGAGGGCGTCGTGCCAGCGCCGCGTTTCCGGGAGGTTCCGGGCGTCCTCGCTGGGGTGCGAGTCCAACTCGGTGCCCCAGCGGGCGTCGGTGTCGTGGATGATGCAGGCGTCGGCCTGGACCGTGGATCCGGCCACTTCCGAAATGCTCTCGAGCGCACGGCCGAGCTCCACCACTTCGCGCCACACTTTGCTGTCGCGGCCGGCATGCGGGACCAGTCCGGAATGGTACTTTTCGGCCCCCGCGCGGGAGGCTCGCCACTGGAAGAACAAGACGCCATCGGTTCCGCGGGCCACGTGCTGCAGTGAGTTGCGCAGCATTTCTCCCGGGGCCTTGGCCACATTGCGGGGTTGCCAGTTGACGGCCGAGGTGGAGTGTTCCATCAGGAGCCAGGGTTTGCCCTGCGCCCAGCCGCGGGTGAGGTCCGCCGTCATGGCCAGGTCCTGGAAGTTCCGTTCGTCGGCAGCAATCAGGTAGTGGTCATTGGACACGACATCCATGTGGCCGGACCAGCGCCAGTAATCGACAGGAGCGTTCAGGCCCATGTTGAAGCCCATGAAATTGGTGGTCACGGGGTGCTTCGAATGCGCCCTGATGATGTCTGCCTCTGCGATGAAGCATTCAAGAAGGGCGTCGGAGGAGAACCTCGCGAAATCCAGTTGCTGCGTGGGGTTCACCCACGTTCCCGAGCGGCGCGGAGGCAGGATCTCGGCCCAGTCGTAGTAATGCTGGGACCAGAAGGCCGTGCCCCAGGCCTCATTGAGCGCGTCCAGGCTCCCGTACCTGGCCTGCAGCCATTCCTGGAAGCCACGCTCCGCGTGGGGGCCGAAATCCGGCTGGTTGTGGCAGCCGTACTCGTTGTGGACATGCCACATCACGACGGCGGGGTGCCCCGCGTAACGCTCGACGATCGCCGTCGTCAGGGCTGCTGCCGCCCTGCGATAGTCGGGTGAGCAGGCCGCGAACGCTTGACGCGAACCGTAACTTTGCCGCACGCCGTCGGCGTCCACCGGGAGTGAATCGGGGTACTTGCGGCTGAACCACGGCGGGGGAGATGCGCTCGCGTTCGCGAGATCCACGCTGATCCCGTTGCTGTGGAGCAGGTCCAGGATCCTGTCCAGCCAACCGAATTCGTACCGGCCTTCTTCGGGCTCCAGGAGGGCCCAACTGAAGATGCCCACACTGACCAGGTTCACCCCCGCTTCCTTCATGAGGGAGACGTCGTGTTTCCAGACTTCTTCGGGCCATTGTTCGGGGTTGTAGTCGCCGCCGAACGCGATGCGGCCGCCCAGCTTGTCGACGATGTAGTCCATTGCCATGCGTTTTATCCTTTGCTGGAACCGAGCGTGAGACCGGCCACGAATTGGCGCTGCAGCACGAGGTAGATGATCAGGGTGGGTATCACGGTGATGGTGGCGCCGGCGGCGAGCAGGTTGTAGTTGCTGAGGAACTCGCCCTGCAGGTTATTGATGGCAGTGGTGATCGGCAGCCGGTTTCCGCTTTGGATGAAGAGCAACGGCCAGAAGAAGTCGTTGTAGATGAAGATGACTTCCAGGGTTCCCAGCGCCGCGAGTGCGGGGCGGCACAGCGGCAGGATGATGTTCCAGTACTGCCTCCAGATCCCGGCGCCGTCCACCAGGGCGGCCTCCGTCAGGTCGGACGAGAGGGCCTTCATGTAGTTGGACAGCACGAAAGTGCAGAAACCGATCTGGAACGCCGTGTCCACGGCTATCACCGAGATGTAGGTGTTGAGCAGGTTGCCGGAATCGCTGAAGGAGTAGGGCAGCGTGACATGTTTGAACATCTCGAACAACGGAGCCGCAAGGACCTGCGGGGGCAGCAGGTTGCCGGCAGTGAACATGATCAGGAGGGTGACGTTGAACTTCCAGCTCACCCGGGAGACGGCGAATGCCATCATCGAGGCGAAGAACAAGGTCAGGAGCACCGAGGGGACGGTGATGATCACCGAGTTCAGGAGGTACTTCGAGAATCCGCCTTGGGTCCATGCCGTGATGAAGTTGTCGAAATTGAAGGTGCCACCAAGGCTGAAGTAGCCGTATTTGTCCGTATCCGCCTTGGGACGCAAGGCCGTGAACAAGGACCAACCCAGCGGGATCAGCCACATGATTGCCATGACGGTCAGGAAGATATGGGTCCCGTAGTGGCGCTTGCCGGAATTCCGGTTTGTGCCTGCGGCGGCTGTCGTGCGCGGGATGGGGTTGGCGAGGGTGCTCATGCCTTGCTCTCCTTGCCGAAGGTGCGGATGAGGTAGAAGACGATGGGGATCAGCGAGATGACCAGGAGAATCACCGCGAGGGACGAGCCGACGCCGATCACTTGGCCTTCGCCGATCAGGTTCTGGATCACCAGGGCGCTGATCAGTTCAAGGCCGTTGGTCCCTCGGTTGATCACGTACACAATGTCGAAGGCACGGAGCGACTCGATGATCGTGATCACCACGATCACGATGTTCACGGGACGCATTGCCGGGAAGACGATGCGGAAGAACGTCTGTGCCGCATTGGCGCCGTCGATCGACGCCGCTTCCCGCAGCGAGGGGTCCACGCCCTTGAGCCCGGCCAAATACAGGATCATCACGTAGCCCGCGTGACGCCAGGTTGCCGCAATCAGGGCCGCCCAGATATTGACGTTGGAATCGCCGAACCAGTCCACGGCCTGCGGTGTGCCCGCCGTGCCCAGGAGGTAGTTCAGGAGTCCGCTGTCCCGGTTGTAGAACAGCTGCCAGATGATGCCGATGAGGGCCAGGGACAACATGACGGGCGTGAAGAAGATGCTTTGGTAGATCTTGCTGCCGCGGATCTTCTGGTCCAGGAGCACGGCCAGCAGCAGGCCGAGGGGTGTCGCGATCAGGGCCAGGAAGACGAGCCACAGGACGTTGTGTTGGATCGCGGGCCAGAACGGGGGATAGTCCTGGACTACGTAGCGGTAGTTGTCGGCTCCCGCGGCCTTGATGTCCTTCAGGTCCAGGCCGTTCCAGCGGGTGAAGCTCAACGCAATGGAGAAGAGCGTGGGCAGCCAGACCAGGAGGAGTTGGATCAGGGTAGGCAGGCCCACCATGATCGCGAGGATGAATTTGTCACGGCGGGTGAGGCGGCGGACTTTGCCCGCTTTGCCGGTCCGCCTGCCGGAGCCGGGCTGGCTCTTGCCGGCCATGGTTCGCCCGGCCGCGCCGGGCTCGCTGTCCGGGGCGGCCGGTTTCTCGGCGGTAGTACTCATGGGGATTCCTTCAGCTACTGGGCTGCGTAAAGGGTCTTGGCCTGCGCTTCAAGGTTCTTGACGTCCACGGTGCCGTCCTTGATGAAGGACTGGAGCGCGGGAATCATCACGTTGTTGGCCATGGCAGGGAGGGCGTCCCGGTCCAGGAACTGGCTGATGTACTTGGCATTGGCGATGGTGTCCGCGCACTTTTTGTTCAGCGGGGTGAACTTTGACGTGTCGGCGCCCTTGACGGTGGCGATGTTGGAGCCGTCCACGGCTGAGTAGGCGTTCTGGCCTTCGGCGGATCCCATGAACGCCAGGAAGTCGTGCGCCGCTTTGTTGTCGCCGCCCTTCTTGGAGAGGAGCAGCCCGTCGATGGGGGCTTCGACGGCGTCGGTGCCTTCCATGGCGATTTCCGGGAACGGGAAGAAATCGATGTCCGCGAGCACGGCGGGATCCGTGAATTGCTGGGTCACGAAGGAGCCCAACAGGTACATGCCGGTCTTCTTGGCTTCGAGGGCCTTGGCCGCATCCTGCCACGTCTGGCCGAGGGCAGCGGGGTCTTGGAACGGCAGGAGGGCCTTCCACGTGTCGAAGACGTCGCTGACCTTTTTCTGGTCCCAGCTTTCCTTGTGGGCGGTCAGGTCCACGTGGAATTGGTAGCCATTGAGGCGCATGTTGATGTAGTCGAAGGTGCCCATGGCCGGCCAGCCGTCTTTGTCCGCGAAGCCGATGGGGATGATGCCGTCGGCTTTCATCTTGGTGGCCAAGGTCTTCAGCTCATCGAACGTCTTGGGGACTGCGTAGCCCTTTTCCGCCCAGAAGCTCTTCCGGTAGAAGAAGCCCCACGGGTAGTTGTAGTTGGGGACGAGGTACATTTTGCCGTCGGGCCCGGTGGAGGCCTTCTTCATGGCGTCCGAGAAGTTGCTGCCGATTGTTGCCCATACGTCGTCCACGGGAGCAAGGAGGCCCTTGCCTGCGTAGTACTGCATGCGGTAGCCGGCGAACCAGGTGAAGGAATCGTCGGGGCTGCCCTGCAGGTAGGAGTTGATCTTGTTCTGGAAGTCGTTGTGCGGGACGACGTTGGTGGCAACGGTGATGCCGGACTTCTTGGTGAATGCATCGGTGACGGCTTTGTAGGCGGCCTTGGGAACATCGTCGGAAGAGCCCGAGCCGAAGGTCAGGCTGTTCGAGGAGGCTCCTGGAGCTGGGCCGGATCCGCCGGTGCAAGCGGCCAGCAGCGGAATGCCGGCGAGACCGGCAGCACCGATACCGAGCGTTTTCAGGATGGTGCGGCGTCCAGGGCCGGCATTGTGGGCCGACTGGAACGGGTCAAGATTCGCTGCCATGTTCTCTCCCTTGAAAGCGTGGTGCTTGTGAGTTTTCTCACGTAGAACTCGACTATAACCGCTCAAAAGAGAACATGAAAGAACTAAATATAACATTCTTGCGACAGCGGGTTTTAAGACAAAAGTGGCGGTCCTCGTAAGAGAGGACCGCCGCTTTTACTTCGGGGCTCGGCGTCGGGTGGTTCGGCGCAGCACCTACTTCTTCAGGGATTCCGCGATCTGGGTCATGATCGTCGGATCGGAGAGGGTGGTGGCGTCGCCGACTTCGCGGCCTTCCGCGACGTCCTTGAGGAGGCGGCGCATGATCTTCCCGGACCGGGTTTTGGGCAGCTCGGGAACCACCAGGATGTGCCGGGGTTTGGCGATGGGGCCGATTTCCTTGCCCACATGGTTGCGCAGCTCGGCGACGGTGGAGTCGCCGTCGTTGACGGCGTCCCCACGCAAGATCACGAACGCAACCACCGCCTGGCCGGTGGTTTCGTCGGAGGCTCCTACGACGGCGGCTTCCGCGACCCAGGGGTGGGACACGAGCGCGGATTCGATTTCGGTGGTGGAGAGCCGGTGTCCGGAGACGTTCATGACGTCATCCACCCGGCCCAGGAGCCACACGTCGCCGTCGTCGTCCTTCTTGGCCCCGTCGCCGGCGAAGTACATGCCCTCGAAGCGGGACCAGTAGGTGTCCTTGAACCGTTCCGGATCGCCCCAGATGCCGCGCAGCATCGCGGGCCACGGTTCGCGGACCACGAGGTAGCCGCCGTGCCCGTCGGGCACGGACTCGCCGGCCTCGTCCACGACGTCGATAGCGATGCCCGGCAGCGGGACCTGCGCGGAGCCCGGCTTGGTCGCCGTGACCCCGGGCAGGGGTGCGATCATCTGGGCGCCGGTCTCGGTCTGCCACCAGGTGTCCACGATCGGGGCCGGGTGTTCCTTCTTTTCGCCGTTCTTGCCGGCGTTGCCGCCGATGACGTCCCGGTACCACATCCAGGCCTCGGGGTTGATGGGCTCACCCACCGAGCCCAGGACCCGGATCGAGGACAGATCGTACTTGCCCGGGATGTCCCGGCCCCACTTCATGAACGTCCGGATCGCCGTGGGGGCGGTGTAGAGGATGGAGACCTTGTACTTCTCCACGATTTCCCACCAGCGGCCCTGGTGCGGGGAATCCGGGGTGCCTTCGTACATGACCTGGGTGGCGCCGTTGACCAGCGGTGCGTAGGCGACGTACGAGTGGCCGGTGACCCATCCGACGTCGGCGGTGCACCAGAACACATCCGTCTCGGGGTGCAGGTCGAAGACCGCCTTGTGCGTGTACGCGGTCTGGGTGAGGTAGCCGCCGGTGGTGTGCAGGATGCCCTTGGGCTTGCCCGTGGTCCCGGAGGTGTACAGGATGAACAGCGGGTGTTCGGCGTCATGCCCAACGGCGGTGTGGTCGCCGGAGGCGCCGCCGACCGTATCCTCCCACCACTGGTCCCTGCCCTCGTGCCAGTCCACCGGCTCGCCGTTGCGCTTGACCACCACGACGTTCCGGACCGAGTGTCCTTCTTTGGCGAGGGCCTGGTCCACGGCGGGCTTGAGCGGGCTGGGCTTGCCGCGCCGGTACGTGCCGTCGGCGGTGACCACGAGCTTGGCCTCGGCGTCATCGATCCTGGAGCGCAGGGCATCGGCGGAGAAGCCGCCGAACACCACCGAATGCACGGCCCCGATCCGGGCACAGGCCAGCATCGTGATCACGGCTTCGGGGATCATGGGCAGGTACACGGCCACCCGGTCACCCTTGGCCACCCCGAGGGATTCGAAGGCGTTGGCGGCCTTCTTCACCTCGTCGGTGAGCTGGGCGTAGGTGTAGGAGCGGGTGTCGCCCGGTTCGCCTTCAAAATGAATGGCCACCCGGTCCCCGAGGCCGTTCTCGACGTGCCGGTCGAGGGCGTTGTACGCGGCGTTGACCTGTCCGCCGACGAACCACTTCGCGAAGGGCGGGTTGGACCAGTCCAGGGCCTGGGTGAAGTCCGTGTCCCAGTCCAGAAGTTCACGGGCCTGCTTGGCCCAGAACGCGGGACGGTCCGCGTACGCTTCCTCATAGACTCCGGCCCCGACTACCGCGTTCGCGGCGAACTCAGGGGTGGGCGCGAACTTCCGGTTTTCGTGGAGAAGGTTTTCGAGGGCATCGCCGTTGCCTGCCTCGTCGGATCCGGTTGCAGCGGTGGTCGTCGATCCATTGGCGTCCTGGGACATGTGAACCTCTTCATTCATCGATCTCTGCCGCGCGGGTGTCCCGTGGCGAGGCCGCCCCCATCGCGCCAAAAGTGCACGGCGTTGGGCTGCGGCGCCTCACGGGATTCCGCAAAGAGCTTTTCCGGAACCCACCTTAGCGTTTTGAGGCGACAACAAGTGTCTACGGTCACATTCTGGACCGTGCGCGGCAGTGAATCCGCGCCGAACGGCGCCGAAGGCTCCAGGCCGGGCTCCCAATGCGGGGCAATATTACGGTGCGGCATCCCTGCCTCCGCGCCCGCGCCAACTAGTGGACTGTCAGACGGGTGGCATAGGCTGAAGAAGTCTCGAGACGCGAAAACTTGCCGCCCGGTCCGGCCCGGAAAATACCGGGTGCAGCCTTGCGCGGCAGCGTCCGGAACACCGCCGTACTAAGGAGATTTTGCACATGAACCAGACGAGCCAAGGTCCGAAAAACGGCGCGCAAGCGCCCGGATCGGCCCCTGAAGCAGCAGCTGGATCCGGGGCGCCAGCGCCCGGCAGCTTGACCTCCCCGAAGTACCAGGCCGTCCTGGGTCCGTTCACTATCCGGGACGTGACCGTTTTCGGTTCCGCCTTGCTGATGTTTGTGGGGTCCCTCCTGCCGATGTTTGGCGGGCGCTACAACCTCTGGAACTTGAACAACCTTTTCTTCCTGGCTCTGGGCATCCTTCTTCCCCTCGTTGTTGCCGCTTTGTTCGTTGCCCGGCGCCTGCAGCCGAGGAACGTTGTGCGCATCGGTTCCCTTTCCACTGACCAGTTCGCTTCCGTCGTGGCCTCGTTCGCCCTGACCCTGTTCTTCTTGTCCGCAGCGGGCGCGTTCACCGTGTTCGTGCTCGTAGGACTCATCGGCTCGGTGGGTCTTTTGGCTGCGACGGTCCTGGCTCCCCATTTGCCGCTCCTCCGCGACGACTTCAAGGACCGGGCCGAGCAGCCCGCCCACGTTGTGGCCCGCGAATCGGCCATTCCAACGCGCAAGCCTGCCGTGCCGAAGCCGGCCAAGCCTGAACCGGCCAAGCCCGAACCGGTACCTGCCGGCCTGGCACCCGTTGAGGTCCCGGCTGCACCCGCCGCTGCGCCCGCCGAACCCGCCGCCACCGAGGCCGCCGCCGTCGTACGTCCTGAACCCGCCCCCACCGAGGCCGCCGCCGTCGTACGCCCCGAACCCGCCGAGCCTGCAGTGGCCGACGGCGGGCGGGTTCCGCAGGCGTCTGCGCCCGAGGAACCCAAGCACATGCCCGCTGCCACCATGGCGACGCCGATTGTCGGCGGCGCGGATATGGGAGCCGGGGCTGCCACCCAGCACGTCGGCAGGGTCGATCAACCCCGCGTGCACCAGACCATCGGCGCCACCGTTGATCCGGCCGCGCGAAGGGACGAATCCGAACACGACGCCGGTTACGAGGCATTCTGGTTCGCCGTGGCCCATCCCCGCGTCGTTGTCGACGAGCACACAGGAATCCCGGCCTTCACCATCGAACCGGGCGCGTGGGTATTGGCCCTCGAAGACCGCGGCCAGGAATTCCTCGTTCAGGATACTGACGGCAAAGTGGGCGTCTTGCGCGATCTCAGCCACATCGAACGCGGCTAGCCAGGCCGGCCGTGGACACCGTCGTCGAAACCCCGCTGGCTTTGAAGCGGCGTGCGCGCAAAATCAACAAGGCGCTTGCTGAGATCTATCCCTACGCCCACGCTGAACTTGATTTCCGGAACCCATTCGAGCTGGTCGTGGCTACGGTGCTGTCCGCCCAGACCACCGATGTGCTGGTCAACCAGGTAACGAAGATCCTGTTCGCGCGCTATCCGGACGCCCGCAGCATGGCCGAGGCCGAGATAGCCGAGTTGGAGGCGATCCTGCAGCCCACGGGTTTCTTCCGTGCCAAGGCGAAGAACGTCCTGGCGCTCAGCACACGCTTGGTGGACGAGTTCGACGGCGAGGTTCCCGGACGGCTCGAAGATCTGGTGACGCTTCCCGGCGTCGGTCGCAAAACGGCGAACGTGGTGCTCGGCAACGCCTTCGGCGTTCCGGGAATCACTGTGGACACGCATTTCGGCAGGCTGGCACGCAGGTTTGGCTGGACGACGTCCGAGGACCCGGTGAAGATCGAGTTCGATGTCGCGGAGCTGTTCGAGCCCAGGGACTGGACCATGCTGTCCCACCGCGTCGTTTTCCATGGCCGGAGGGTTTGCCATGCCCGCCGGCCCGCATGCGGAGCGTGCGCGGTGGCCAATTGGTGCCCGAGTTACGGCGAAGGCGAAAAGGACCCCGTCAAAGCCGCCAAGTTGCTCAGGTACGAACTGGCCCCGGGCAACGAAGCGCTTCTCGCGAAGCTGCTTGCGGAGACGCATCGCGCGGCGGAGATTCGGATGGAATCGCAAAGGAGACCTGCATGACCGCGCTCGAGGATCTCGTCAGCCTGATCACCAGGATTGATTCCGGCCTCCATCCTGGCCCGGATCCGCGGATTGCAGCTGCAACTGTCGATCCGGACAAGGCGCGGAAAGCGGCCGTGCTCATGCTCTTCGGCGTCCTGGACGACGTCCCCGCCCAATCCGGGAAACCCGTGGCCCCCGCGGATCTGGACGTGTTGCTTCTGGAACGCGCCCACACCCTGGACGACCATCCGGGACAGGTGGCGTTCCCGGGCGGAAGCATCGATCCCGGCGATGAGTCGGCGGTGGCTGCGGCCCTCAGGGAAGCGGTGGAGGAGACCGGACTGGACAGCGGAGGCGTGCGGGTGCTCGGCGTCATGCCGGAACTCGGCCTGATACGCAGCAATTTTGTGGTCACCCCGGTCCTGGCGTGGTGGGCGTCGCCCTCGCCCGTCAGGGTGGTGGACTACGGCGAGTCCGCGCAAGTATTCCGTGTGCCGGTGCGCGATCTGCTCGATCCCGACAACCGATTCACTGGCACGCTGACGAGGCTCGGCAGGACCTTCTCGAGCCCGGTGTTCCAAGTCAACGGACTCGTGGTCTGGGGATTCACCGGGATGGTGCTCAGCGGCCTGTTCGACGCCTTGGGCTGGACTGTTCCGTGGGACACGGAGCGGCTGCTCGAAATCGAGATTTAGCGCGCCGAGCCGGTGGGCCGCTGTGTGCAACCGCCATTAACGCGCGCCGCGGTCCTTGCTATGCGGCGCGTCGGGCTGTTTTGGAGTGATCCACCACGATGCCCGTGGCGGCATTCTCCCGCACGGCGTTGATGCCGGCCACTACGGCCTTCAGGTGTTTGAACCGCGGCGATTCCGCCACCAGGGTTCCGTCGGCAGCCGTCAGCCGAAACTTATAGCCGTCCTCGCCGTCTTTGAGAATCTCGAATCGTCCAGCCATCGTTGCTGTTCCCCCTTGGATACTGCTTCGCACTGTGTGGCGCTCCTCACGTCGAACGCCACAAGATGAGACTATCCAGAAGAAAGGGGAGTGCTGAAGTTACTTTGGGGTACATTACTTGCCCGGGTCATGCCGGGTTCTTTTCCGCCATGTGACTCGCTTTCGGGCCTGCCTACGGTTACGGTTGCGGGCTTCAAAAGACCAGTGCGCGCCTCGGCGCCGGCACCGGATATTCGGCGATCGCCATGCGGAACTCTTCCTCTGCGTTGAGTCGCCGCCGGACCTCCATCGTTTCCAGCCTTTGGGCGTCTTCAGCGTCAATTCCGGGGTTTTTTGCCAGTTCCCTGATCCATTCGCCGGCCACGACCGCGTCATGCTGCTCGCCCAACAACCGCTGCAGGCCGATCGCGGGCTGGATCACCCCTGAGGCGTGATGGCTGAAGGCGCCCGCGACTGCCTCCAGCGAGTAGCGGAGGCACTTGACGTCCTTGCGCGCCTGGTGGAGTGCTGCGTTGCGCACCTGCGGGTCGCTGTGCTGCCCGCCTGCTCCGCGAGGCTCTGCTGCAACCGCTCCCACCGGGCCTGGAGGCGCTCCGCGAGGTCCGCCGTCGGGTGCTTGTATTCCCTTGCGGTCGGCACTTCCAACAGCGCCGCCCGTGCGGCCCTCACGGTGCGTTTGCTGCGCTTGTGCCCGCCAAGGGAAGCAGCCAGCCGCGCGCTGGACGCTTCCAGTTCCTCCACGGCCAGGCGCACGGTCTCGGGGCTTTTCCACGAGTCCTTTGTGTCCAAGGACAGCCGTATTCTCTGTGCCAGGACATAGGCATCCCTGGACTCGCCGAGCGAGGTTGCGAGCCAACTGACTTCCCCGCGGGCCGTCCGGGGGAGACCCGGGATCATGCCGCGATAGCAGCTGAGCACTGAACGGAGGCGGCGAAGGGCAAGCCTGGCGTTGTGTACGGCCTCCGGGTCGGCCGCTGCGATCAGCGGCAATTGTCCTTCCAGTTCTGTCAGTTGGAAGGCGATGTATGCAGCCAGCGGTGCTTGGCCTTTGTGTCCCACGGGGCAATCGTCCTCTGCTGTTGCGCCGGGGGCAATAGCGCCGATTACTTCGCTTTGTCGTAGGAATCGACGACGGCGACACTCACCGGAAATTCGACCGGAACCCGCCCGAACAGCAGTTCCTTCGCGGCGGCCGCGGCCTCTTCGATGGCATTGATGCAGGCTTCCACCGACTCCGTAGGCGCGTGGACCATGACCTCGTCGTGCAGGAAGAACACCAGTTCCCCGGCGGGCAGGCCGCCGGCACGTGCGGTGCGCAGCCGCCGTCGAAGTTCGGCAAGCCAGCAGGACGCCCAGTCCGCTGCGGAGCCTTGCACTACGAAGTTCCGCGTGAAACGTCCCCGGGAGCGGGCGATACTGTCCGCGCGGCGCTGCTCTTCCGCCGTCGTGGATTGCTGGCTGCGGATCCAGCGTTCCGAAGGCGGCGGGCTGCTGCGTCCCAACCTTGAGGTCACGGTGCGGCCGCCTTCGCCGTCGCGGGCCGCCTGCTCGACGAAGCCGACTGCCCGGGGATACGTCCGGGTGAGCTGTGGCATGAGGCGTCCGGATTCGCCCGTGGTAGCGCCGTAAATTGCACCGAGCAGGGCGATCTTGGCCTTGGAGCGGTCACCACCGAAACCCTGCGCGGCGATGCCGGCGTACAAGTCCTTGTCCCGTGCGGCCTCGGCCATCTTCGAGTCCTGTGCCAGCGCCACCAGAACCCGTGGTTCGAGCTGGGAGGCGTCCGCGACGATCAATTTGTGCCCGGGATCGGCATGCACCGCGCCCCGGATCTGGCGGGGGATCTGCAACGCGCCGCCGCCCCTGGACGCCCAACGACCGGAAACCACGCCTCCCACGACGTACTCGGGACGGAACCGCCCTTCGCTCACCCACGCGTCCAGCCACGACCAGCCGTTGGCAGCGAACAGGCGGGAGAGCTTCTTGTACTCCAGCAGTGGCTCGATGGCCGGATGCTTCGATTCCTTGAGCTCCCACTGGCGGGTGGTTTTCACTTCGATGCCGTTCCGGTGCAGGGCACGCATGAGGTCTTGAGGTGAATCCGGGTTCAACTTGGGAGACTGGAGAATTTCGCGAAGCTCGTTGCAGAGAGCTTCAAGCCTGGCTGGCCGGTGTCCGGCGGGTGGCCGGGGACCCAGGTGCCCTTCCAGGATTTCTTCGTGCAGCGTCTCCTGCCACGGCACGCCCGTGAACTGCATTTCCGCGGCGATCATGGCACCGGCGGATTCCGCGGCCAGCAGCAGTTTCAGCCGGTGTTGCCGGCCTTCTTCCTTGGAAGCCTGCCCGAGTGCCTGTTGCTGGGCGGCGAATTCGGCCCGGACCTCGTTCAGGCTTGGCTGGGTGCTGCGCGGGACCAGGTCGTCGAACAGCGCGTCCTGATCGGCGGACGGCGGGGGCGGCTGGAGGACGCGCGGCGGAACCGGCATTTCGTCGTCTTGCGTGAGCTTTTCCGCGCTGCGGGCGTAGTCCGTGTGGGCCGTGAACTCGGAATGGACCAAGATGGCGCGGCAGAGCGTGAGGTCGTGGCAGCGCTCCAGTTCCACCCCGGCCTGGAGCATCGCCGGGTACCAATCCTGGGTCCGGTTCCAGACCCAGCGCGGACGGCCCTTCTCCAACACGCTGACGACGTCGGCCAGATCGGCCTTTCGTACGACGCGCGGCTCTGTGACGGCTACTCCGGCCGCATCGCTTTCCTGAATGGCTGCGCCGTCTGGATGGGCGGCGAGCAACAGGTACATGCTGACAATTCTGCCTTGTGATTCCGTGGAACCTTGCACTTTGCGGACAGCTGCCGTCCGCAATACTTCTGTCCGGGGTGGGGCCGTCCGGAGGGAGCGGTTCGTACGCGGACTCGTCCTCCACAGGCGTTGTTGTGGCTGCTTGTCCACATACGCCGATCCGGGCCTTCAATGTCCGTGGTGGAACGGAAAGAGTGGCTTCATGAGCGGGCAACATCTCGAGCGGAACCACAGCAGCAATCGCGGTTCGTCGGTGCTTCAACGCCGCGGCCCCCGATCCGGGGGATCCGGTGATCGTCCCCGACCCGGGGGATCCGGTCCACCTCCTGGCCCGGCGCCAGGCCCGTCGTCCGGAGGGCCGTGGCTTCCTGCCGATTCCAGCGAAGTCCTTCTCGTGACAGGAAACGTCCGGCTACAAGCTGAAACCGAAAGGATCGCCGCCGCTGTCGGTGCCAGTCTCCGGACAGTCGTCGATCTGTCGGCTGCGATGCCCACGTGGGACACCGCGGGAATGGTGCTTCTCGGCAGCGACGTCCGCGAACTTCCGCCCCGTCGTCGTGTGCCTTCAGTCTTGCTGGGCCTTGACGGTGAAGGGGATTCTTTGTGGCAATTGGGAGCGTCGCTAGGAGCCGAACGCGTGGCAGTCTTGCCGGAAGCTGCGGCATGGTTGGCCGAGCACCTTGGTCGGTCACCTGGCCCGGACACTGGAGGATTGCTGCTCGGGGTGACAGGAGGATGCGGCGGTGCGGGCGCGTCCACGGCCGCGGTCTGGCTGGCTCAGGAAGCTGCGGTCCATGGAATACGGACGCTGCTGGTCGATGGCGATCCCCGGGCAGGGGGGCTTGAGCTTTACCTGGCCGCCGAAGATGCGCCGGGACTTCGCTGGCCCGATCTTGCAGGTGCCAGCGGGAGCATCGGCACCGGGCAGCTAAGCGACTCCCTGCCTATAGCAGGAGGGTTCTCCTTCTTGTCTTGGCCGGGCAGTCGGGACCGTTTCCTCGACGTGGAGCCCGGCGCTGTCGCGGCTGTCCTTGATGCGGCGAGACGTGGATTTGAATTGGTCATCGTCGATATCGGCCGCGGAACAGAATCGCTTGGCAGCTTCGCCTGGGACTGCGACAGGATCCTTGTGGTGGCACCGGCTCAACTCCGCGCAGCAGTCGCCGCCGCCAGGCTTCTCCAGGATCTGCCGCCCGTTGACACAGCCTTGGTGATCCGTGGAACGGCCGGTTCGGCCCTGGACGGACCCCTCATAGCCGATTCGCTGGGTCTGCCCCTTCACGGCGTGCTCCCCGAACTCCGCGGTACAGCTGCCGCGGCGGAGCTCGGGCGCCTTCTCGAATTCGGCAAGCGGAAGGCCGTGCGTCGCTTTGCGGAATCCGTCCTTCAGCTACTTGACGACGGAGCAGCATGAGTGCTTCTGCCTTCCCCAGCGGCGGGCGCAGGCGCAATACCAGGCTCTTGGACGCCGCGTTGCTTGAAACCGTGCGGGAAACCGTCATGGCCGACGCCGGACCGGTCACTCCGTCGCGCGTGGCCGCGGCCGTCCACGCGACGGGCCGGCTGCTCGGAACTGCGGGGGCGCTTGCCGCCGTCGAATCGATCAGCGCCGAATTGAGCGGACTTGGACCTCTCCAACAGCTTGCACGCGATGCCTCAGTGACGGACATCTTCGTGAATGGCCCGGACTCGGTGTGGTTCGACCGCGGTAAGGGGCTGGAACGAGCCCAGGTGCGCTTCGACGGTGAACCCCAGATCCGTGCCTTGGCCTCCCGGCTGGTGGCGGCCGGCGGGCGTCGTTTGGACGACGGTTCGCCCTGCGTTGACGTCCGTCTCGATGGTGGATACCGGGTGCACGCGGTACTGCCTCCGATTTCCACTGCGGGAACCTTGTTGTCCGTACGGATTCGGCGCGAGGAGGTTTTCTCCATGGACGAGCTGCGTAAGGGAGGCATGTTCGCAGCACCGGTCCAGCAGGTGCTGCAGGCGATAGTTGACCGCAGATTGAGCTTCCTGATCAGTGGTGCCACCGGTTCCGGGAAGACCACGTTGCTGTCCACAATGCTCGGCTTAAGCAGCCCACATGATCGGCTTGTCCTGATTGAAGACGCTTCCGAGCTGAATCCGGTCCACCCGCACGTGGTTTCCCTTGAATCCAGGCACGGAAACCTTGAAGGCGGCGGCGTACTCGACCTCGGCGAGCTCGTCCGGCAGGCGCTGCGGATGCGGCCGGACCGGTTGATCGTGGGCGAGTGCCGCGGCGCCGAAGTACGTGAGCTGTTGACAGCACTCAATACCGGCCACACCGGTGGCGGTGGCACCATCCACGCAAACACTGCCTCAGCAGTCCCTGCCAGGCTCGTGGCGTTGGGCGCGCTCGCAGGCTTGAGCCGGGAAGCCGTGCAACTGCAGCTTTCAACGGCATTGGACGCAGTGGTCCACGTCGAGCGGACGCCTGCCGGCCGACGAGTTTCCTGTATTGGGTTGCTGTCCGAAAACGGGTTCGCCCCATCTGTCGTGCCTGCTGTTGAGCTGCGGGCAGGTGCTGTTGTTCCCGGTACTGCGTGGCGGGACCTCACGGCTCGCCTTGGGCTGGACCCCGGGCTCCTGCCTGCTTCCGAAGGACCGAATCTCCGCCCGGATCATCTTGGAGCGGATCACCTTGGAGGAGCTGCGTGAGCGGATTCCTGGTTCTCGTCCTGGCGGCCGCTGCGTGGGTGACGTTCCAACCGTCCTGGCGGCTTGGCAGACGGGTCCTGCGCGCTCTACCTCCTGCTCCCTCGGTTATGACAGGGCCCAGGTCGGCGGCTCGCACGCCGCGAAGACAGTCTCGCCCTGACACGTTGCCGCTCACGGTGCTCGTGCAGCAGTTGGCCGCGCTCCTCCGTGGAGGCCGTTCGACGTCGAGGCTCTGGGAGGAACTCTGGATGGTTCATCGGGAGAGGGAGCACCGTGCTGATTCGGGCAACTCCGGGGTTTTCAAGGCACGAGGAAAGGACCCGGGACTGCCCAAGCTGTCGTCAGGGTCTCTTCAAGTTCTTGCGGCGGCGAAGACGGCCTCGATGATCGGAACGTCGGTCGCCGAAGCGATACGAACTTCATCAGTGAAGGATCTCAAGGGCGGGAATCCCGTGGAACGCCGAGTCTGGGGAGAACTTGCCGCCTGCTTGGACGTCGCGGAGGCGAGCGGTTGTCCCTTGGCCGACGTGCTGACGCGATTTGCGGTCCAGCTTGAGGCCGAGGACGACGCCGGTGACGCGCGGCAGACTGCCCTGGCCGGCCCCAAAGCCACTGTGCGCCTCCTGACCTGGTTGCCGGTATTCGGCTTGGGGTTGGGCATGATGCTCGGGACGGATCCAGTGGGGGTCCTGTTGGCCAACGGGGTCGGATTGGCAGCGCTGGCGGCTGGGGGTGTCCTGACCGTCGCCGGCAGAATTTGGTCGTCCCGGTTGGTGCATGCCGCGGTGGGCGTTGACTGATGGGCCTGGCTTTGCCTGCCATGGCAGTGTCCCTGCTGTTGATCTTCGCCGCAATCCTCGGGCTGGCGGATCAGGGAAGAAACCGGCGTCGTGCAGCCTTGCGGATGCTTCGCGACTCTTCAGGGAGCACCGGCGCGCTGAAGAACGCGCGGAGAGGCGAGGCGGTGGGCCCGCGCCCGAAACCCGAGGGCCAGGAAGGCTTGCGTAATGTGCCGATGATCCTTGAGCTGGTGGCCGCGATGCTCGACTCAGGTGCGGGGCTCGGACGGTCCCTTGAATTGATCGCCGGATGCGCGTCCCCGCAGCTCAGCCGCTCGCTGCGGACGGTGGTTGCCGCCCTCGAGATCGGAACTGACTGGGAGACGGCGTGGCGGAGTTCGGGCCAACAGTGCGCTGAAGCGCGCAAGCTCAAGGACGCGCTCGCCTTCGCCGCCCTGACTGGCGCGCCATCCTCGGCCATCCTTTATGCCCAGGCAGCACGACTGCGCCGTGAACAGTTCAGGATGGCAGAGAAGCGTGCTGCCGCGCTCGGGGTGAAACTCGTGATCCCCTTGGGTCTTTGTTCCCTACCCGCCTTCATCTGCCTTGGCGTCGTACCCGTGCTCTTGGCAATGCTTCCGTCCGGGGGCTGAACCGGGCAGCGCCCGGACGCGCTCCGCGCTCGCAGCGGCCGTCGCTTGAGTTCCCCCGCACAAGCAAGTTCCCCTCCACAGAAAGGTCAGGACCGAGTTTTCCACTTAGGAGAGTTGGGGCCTTTCGAAGCCCCGGAACCGACGGAAGAGTCGGAGTATGGCCGGCAGCCAAGCCGGCCAGCAGAAAGGAACCTGAAATGAACACGACCATCAATACCGCCCGGCCCGGCAGGCCCCTTGCCCAGGCAACTCCTCTTCCGCCAGAGGCCGAGATCCTTGAACTGTTCCCGGGCTCGCCGGGACGCAAACCCGTCCATCTGCCTACCCACCTGCGTTCCAACGCTGAAAAACGCCGTGCGGGGTCAAGCGACGACTATTCCGCTCCGAAACGGTCGAAGAAGCGGCCCTTGGGGTCCGAGGCTGGCATGGCAACGGCCGAGTACGCCATCGCCACGCTTGCTGCTGTGGGCTTCGCCGGGCTCTTGGTGGTCATCCTTCGCAGCGAGGAAGTACGCGCCTTTCTCCTGAACCTCATTCGCAGCGCGCTCTCCCTGCCATGACGAGGCGGCGGGGTTCAAGGCACTGCGCCGAGACTTCGATGAGTCAAGAGACGCCGGTACGGGGGCTCGCGGGGAAGCAAGCCCGTTCGGTTGCCGGAGTTGTGCGGCGGTGGCCTCCTTCGATCAGACGTGCCGCTCCGGCGAAGAAGCTTCGTGGTCGGCGGAGATCCGGTCGGAAAGAGGTTTTCCATGAGGGGAACTACGGTGCCGTCACGGCGGAATTCGCTGTGGCGCTGCCTGCTGTCCTGCTTCTATTGGCCTTGCTTCTCGCAGGATCGGCCGCGGGAATTACCCAGCTGCGCCTGGAAGAAGCTGCGAGGGCGGGAGCGAGGGCCCTCGCCCGCGGAGACAGCCATGCGGCCGTGGACGGAATCGTTCGAAGACTGGCAGGAGATGCCGCCTCGGCCGCCGTTGCGGAAGACGGCAAATGGATCACGGTCACAGTATCTGCCCGGGTAGTCGGGCCCTTTGGCTCGCTCATCCCCTGGAGTCTTTCGGCGACTGCGTCGGCGAGGGGAGAGGCCCCACAGCCGTCAGCATCCACCGCGCCCCGCTTCAAGGTCGGAGACGGCGTTGTGGACTTCAGGGGTGCTGTGCCGATGGAGAGGCTCCAAACCGCTGTGGAAGAGGTCGCGGCGTGAGGGCAGATAGCGCCCGCGTCGGCGATGGCTGTGGTGACGCGAAGCGCGGCGTGAGGGCGGGTAAGGCCAGCGGCGACGAGAGTTGGCGCGTTGCGGAAGGCGGCTCGGGAACCATCCTTGCTCTTGCCCTTGGGCTTGTGGTCCTGATCTGCGTAGCGGCAGCATTGACGCTTGCCCAGGCCATGGCGATGGCCCACCGTGCGGCATCTGCCGCCGATCTCGCCGCGCTCGCGGGAGCCGACGCCGCCCGCGGACTGACAGCCGGAGATCCTTGCATGGTCGCCAGCGAAACGGCCGCGCGGCATGGAGCGTCGTTATCGGCGTGCACAGTGCTCGGAGGCGGGATCGTGGAAGTCCGCACGGAGCTGGACCGCGGCGCAGTCTTCGGGACCGCGACAGGCCGCTCCAGGGCCGGGCCTCCGCCCTAAACAGCGTCTCGAACCCGCAGCCGTAGGCCCCGTCCCCAGACCGCGTCCCTAGAGCGCTGCCCTAGACCGCGTCCCGCAGGAGCACGTTGATCAGCGTGACCGCGGCGTCCTTGTCCAGAGGATTGTTCTTGTTGCCACATTTGGGGGACTGGACGCAGGAAGGGCAGCCGGAGTCACATTCGCACGCTTTGATGGCGTCCCTTGTGGCGGTCAACCACACCTTGGCTTTCTCGAAGCCACGCTCGGCGAATCCGGCACCGCCGGGATGGCCGTCGTAGACAAAGATCGTGGGGACTCCGGTGTCGGCGTGAAGCGCTGTTGAAACACCGCCGATATCCCAGCGATCGCTTGACGCGACCAGCGGGAGGAGTCCGATGGCCGCGTGCTCGGCGGCGTGGAGCGCACCCGGGAACTGTGCCTCGACAAGGCCCGCGCCGGTCAGGGAACGGTTGTGAACCACAAACCATACCGCCTTGGTGAAGAGATCCCTGGCCCCGAGTTCCAGCGGTTCTTCCCCCAAAACCTCATTGGAAATCAGTGCCTTACGTTGGAAGGAGACCACCTGTGTTGTTACCTTCACTTCGCCGAAGTGGACTGCGATATCCCCCCACTCCATGGTCCGGAGGGATTGCAGGACCTCGATCTGCGTCACGTCCCGCGCGGTCGTGTAGTAGTCGGGGTTCGTTCGGCGAACCACCACGCAATGGTCTTCTTCGTTCAGTTCCTCGACCAGGTAGCTGTCCCCTTGGTGCACATAGATCGCCCCTGTATGCGCCTGGTAGTGCGTCTGTGGCGAGTCCATGGTGCCGAGCAGGGAGCCAGTGTCGGAGTCCACGATGCTCACGGGGCCGCCGCCGTCTGCGCGGAGGTTCACCATGGCCGCAGCGCTCTCGGGATGGGTCCAGAACCAGCCCGCGGGCCGTTTCCTCAAGTAACCCTGATCCACCAGCTGATTCAGGAGGGACTCGGACGTCGGCCCGAACAGGCCGAGTTCGGCCACACCGATGGGGAGCTCAGCCGCTGCCGCGCACAGATGGGGGCCGAGCACGTACGGGTTTCCGGGATCGAAAACGGTGGCCTCGACCGACACATCAAAGATCGCCTCCGGATGGTTGACGAGGTAGGTGTCCAAGGGGTCGTCGCTGGCCACGAATGCGGCGATGGCGTCCTGGCCCGCTCGGCCGGCGCGTCCGATCTGTTGGAACAGGGAAGCCCTCGTCCCGGGCCAGCCGGCCACGAGCACCGCGTCCAGTCCGGAGATGTCGATACCGAGTTCCAACGCGGACGTGCTGGAGACCCCAAGCAGCTCACCCGAACGCAAGGCCTTCTCCAAAGCCCGCCTCTCCTCGGGAAGATAGCCGGAGCGGTACGCGGCAACCCGTTGCGGGAGGCTGGGGTCCACCTCATCGAGGAGGCGCTTGGTGATGGACGATATTGTTTCCGCGCCGCGCCTGGACTTGATGAAGGCGATGGTCCGTACACGGGAGGACACCAGATTGGCCAGCAAGTCCGCAGTCTCGGCCACGGCGGTCCTGCGGGATTTCGCCCCGTTTTCGCCCTTCAGGTCGGTCAGGGCAGGTTCCCAGAAAGCCACAGTGGTGGAGCCATGTGGTGAACAGTCCTCGGATACTTCACGGACGGGAGTGCCGATCAGCCGGGAAAATGACGTGCCCGGGTCCGAAGCCGTCGCCGACGCCGCAATGAACACCGGTTCGGGAAAGGAGGTGCCGGCACCGTAGTAAGCGCAGATTCGCCGGAGCCTGCGCATGAGGTTGGCGACGTGGGACCCGAACACCCCGCGGTAGCTGTGGGCCTCGTCCACGATGACGTACCGCAACCTGCGGAAGAAGCGGGCCCACCACGTGTGGTTGGGCAGGATCCCGAAGTGCAGCATGTCAGGGTTGGCGAGGATGAAGTTGGCGTGATCGCGGATCCAGCGGCGCTGGGACTGGTCGGTATCGCCGTCGTACGTTTCCGCCCGGACCGTAGGGAGCCTGAGCGCGCGGATCGCCGCGAGCTGGTCGGCTGCAAGTGCTTTGGTGGGCGAGAGATACAGGGTGACGGCACCGTCGTCGTGGATCTTGCCCGGCTCGGACAGCACCCGCAGCTCGGAACGATGGATCGCGTCGAGGGCAGGGAGCTGGTAGGCAAGCGACTTCCCGGAGGCGGTCCCGGTGGCGATGACGACGTTCTGGCCCGAGTGGGCGAGCTCTGCTGCTTCGATCTGGTGCCGGTAGGGTTCGTGGATGCCCAAGGTTCCATAGGCGGCAACCACATCGGGATGGGCCCAGCCCGGCCATGCCTTGTGAATCGCCTGGCGCGCTGGAATAGTGCGGACATGTCGCAACTGCTCCGGGTCCGGGCTCCTGCCCAGAAGGGAGATCATCGATTCAGTCGCGTTCACCTGAACATTCTGTCATCGGAACGGAACCCGACGGTTGCCGGTCCAGCTACGGACCGGTTGCCGGTTCAGCCGTGGACCCGCTGCGGGCAACTCCCGGCGCCGAAGGCCGGCTACGCGACGGACAGGTCGGTCTCGTCGACCGGCTTGGTGGACATCATGAGCACCTGGCTCACGTGCTTCCAGCCAAGGTGGGAGTAGAGATGCTGTCCATCCAAGGAAGCCAAGAGGAGACCGCTTTCAACATCGTGTTGAAATGCCTGCGCGGCGAGGGCCTTCATGATGAAGCTGCCTAGTCCGCGGCGCTGGTAATTGGGCTCGGTGACGATCTTGTCGAACACCGCCGTCTGCCTGACCACGAATACCTGGCCGCTGGCCGCGACCTCTTCACCGGCATGGACCACCGCGTAGTGGACCCCCTTGCTCTCGGAAGTCGTAAGCTTCAGGTCGTCATCCGAGAGCCACGGATCTTCCGCATCCTGGGTCCCCATGTCCACGATCATCATGGCCTGGGAATCGGAAGTGATGTTCAGTCCGTTTTCGCGCGCCAACTGGGTATAGCGCGCGACGTCGTTCGTGAGGATCGTCAGGATACGGGTTTCCGCCTGGGCGGTCTTGGAAGCCAGCGCGGCGAACTCGGCATCGGAAGGGTCGTGCGCAAAGAATTCCCAGTCGCCGGTTTTGTCCGCACGCAGCGCTGCCGGGAACCGGCCTTCCTTGCGCGTTTCGTAGCTTCGGGACCCCGACCAGCCAGCCACCCAGACGTCGAGCAGCTCAGCGATGTCTTCAACCAGGGCGTCATGACTCATGTAGAGAGACTATGCCAGAGGTCTGGGAATCAACAGGGCCGGTCAGTAACAGCTCCATTAACACTTTGGGCGGCCGGAAGGTAACACTTTGGGCGGCCGGAAGGTAACACTTTGGGCAGCCCGAAGGCAGCCCGACGCACGGGTTTGGGGCCACCAAGTACCCTTAAATACGTGGCTTTGAACAGAATTGTGCTCTTCTATGGCTTTACCCCGATCGCAGACCCGGATGCCGTCCGGCTCTGGCAGCGTGCCCTGTGCGAGAAGCTCGGCCTGACCGGGCGCATCCTTGTTTCGCGGGACGGCATCAACGCCACGGTCGGTGGGGAACTGAACAACGTCAAGCAGTATGTGAAGACCACCAAGGAATACAAGGGCTTCCACGACATCGACTTCAAATGGTCCGAAGGCGGAGCGGCCGACTTTCCGAGGCTCAGCGTCAAGGTGCGCGATGAGATCGTGTCCTTCGGTGCTCCCGGGGAACTGAAAGTGGATGCGAACGGCGTCGTCGGCGGTGGCACCCACCTTCAGCCTGAACAGCTCCACGCACTCCTGGAGGAAAAGAAGGCAAGCGGGCAGGAAGTAAAGTTCTTCGACGGGCGCAACGCCTTCGAAGCCCAGATCGGCAAGTTCAAGGACGCAATCGTTCCCGACGTCGCCACCACCCACGACTTCATCAAGGAACTCGACTCGGGTAAGTACGACGACCTCAAGGACCAGCCTGTGGTCACCTACTGCACCGGCGGCATCCGTTGCGAAGTCCTTTCCAGCCTCATGGTGAACCGCGGCTTCAAGGAGGTTTACCAACTCGACGGCGGGATTGTCCGTTACGGCGAAACCTACAAGGACCAGGGCCTGTGGGAGGGCTCCCTGTACGTTTTCGACAAGCGCATGCACCTGGAATTCAGTGAGGAAGCCAAGACCATCGGCCAATGCGTCCGCTGCCAGGCACCCGCCAATAAATTTGAGAACTGCTCCAACCTGAGCTGCCGCAACCTCACCCTGTATTGCGCGGAATGTGCGTCGAGCCCGGAAACGTTGCGTTGCCCGGAAGGCTGCGCCGCCTAGCTCCGGTCATCAGATCCGGCTCACGCGGTACGCGTAGTCCGCCGGTGAATTGGCGGTGATCGTCAGGCCCAGGACGGCATCCTTCTCGAGCTGCAGGACTTTGACCTGTGTGGTGCCGCACCCCAACATCACCTCGACTAGGACGTCGCTTCCGTTCCGCACCGTGAAATCGGCACTGCGGGCACCACGGCACGCCAGCGTCACCGCATACGTTCCCCCGGGAAGCTGGGTGGTCTCTTCGTCGCGGGATTCGCCGGCGGACAACAGGCTGAAGCTGCTGTAGAAGGACAGCCCGTTCACGTCCGGAAGGACATCCTGCGCCCAGGACTTCAGGGCATCGCCCGTGACGGTCCGGTTCAACGACGGATCGCGGGGCAGCGCCGGCTCCGTGATGACCGCCGACGGCGCACTGCTCACCGGCGCGCTGCCGTCGTCGTAGGAGTATTCGCACGACGCCAACGTGCCGCACGCGAGCACACCGCAAAGCACGACGGCGGGAATCGCCGGCCGCGTCATCGGTGCCTTCAGGGCGCGCGCCCATCCCATAAGCCGACTCTACGCCTGGCCGAAACCCCGAACGAAGGGGGTAGCTACGAAGCAGGCACCAGTTGGTACGCGTAGATCACGGGAGCGTCCACGCTGCTTGCGCTGATGCTCACCGGACCGGTCGAGGGAATCTTGATGCGGGACGTCTCGCGGCTGCCAAAGCAGGCAGCCCCGGCCTCGGTAATCCGCGTACCACCCGAGGAAACGTCGAAGAAGGCCTTGCCGCCGCCGTCGCACGCAACAGTCAAAATGTAGCTTCCCGCAGCGACACTGGCGAAGTTCTTGACCAGGGGATCGCGGTTCGGGATTTTTCCAGAGTCCTCCAGGACCACTCCGGCCACCGAGGGCATGGCGGTCGCCTTCCACGCGGGGACGTCGGCGTTGGAGACAGATCTCCCGGGAGAGCACGCCGTCACGGCAAGGATGCCTGCGCCAATGACCAGAACTGCAGCGCGACGCCGAATGGAGGGGTGAAATGCCATGATTCAACGCTACCTGCTCGAACGGCTCCCAGCCGACGTAGCAGCCGACGCAGCCGCCGGGGCCGAGGAAGACGCGTACGACGCCGCGCAGCCGCCGCGGCCGAGGAAGGCGCGTACGACGCCGCCCAGCCACTGCCCCCCAATAGACTTGCACGGTGACTGATCCCGCAACGCCCGCCATCTTTGGGACCTCCCCCACCACCGTCGACGCTCCCCGCAGCGACCGTCCCGCGCTGCTCACGGCGCTCGCCGACGACCTGCGAGACGTCGGCTACACCGTGGACGGAGTGGCAGGACTGCTGGGACAGTCCGCCCACGCGGCCCTCGCCCGGGACCAGCTCATCCCCGCGCTCATCGTCACCGAACCGGCTGCCGTCACCGAAGACCCGGCGACGGACCGCGCGAAAGCCGCGCTCGCCGTCGTCGTGCGCTTGTGGCTTCTCGCCGTCCCCCAAACCGAAGCCGAGCTCGACGCCGCCCTGCCGCGCGTCCGCACCTCCGGCTTGGTGGAGCTTGGTTTGGTGGAGAAGAACGACGGCGGTGCTGTCGCCGCCAAGGTGGATTTGCGGCCGTACGGTTGGGACTCCAACGAAGATGGAAGCGGCGGCGCCGAACTGTGGGTTTCCAGCGACCTCGCCGCCCACCAGCAGCCCGGCGTGCTCCGGCATGACCATGTGCTGGGCATCGGGCAGGCCTCCACCACGCTTGTCCAGACCACCATCCGGCGGCACTCGAAACGCGCCCTGGACCTCGGGACGGGCTGCGGAATCCAGACCTTCCACCTCCTGCACCACAGCGAGCACGTCACGGCGACGGACATCTCCGAGCGGGCGCTCGCGTTCACGCGTTTCAACCTGATGCTCAACGCCGAGGCCCTGCACCTTGACCCGGCCGATCTCGAGTCCCGCGTGAGCTTGCGGCTGGGTTCGCTCCTGGAACCCGTGGCAGGCGAGACTTTCGATCTGGTGGTGTCCAATCCGCCTTTCGTGATTACCCCGCGAAGTGTCGGCGAGCAATCTTCGGATCAGTTCACGTACCGCGACGGCGGCCTCCCCGGCGACGACATCGTCGCCAACCTCGTCCGCACGCTGCCCGACGTCCTCGCCCCCGGCGGCACGGCGCAGATGCTCGGCAATTGGGAGATCCCTGCGGGCAGCGTCTGGAGCGAACGGCCGTCGTCGTGGCTCGCGGGGTCCGGCACCGAGGCGTGGTTCATCCAGAGGGAACAGGTGAGCCCCGAGCTTTACGCGGAGACCTGGCTGCAGGACGCCTCCGAGGGGCGCGACCGCGAGCTCTACCGGGCTGCCTACGCCGCCTACCTGGAGGATTTCGCCTCCCGCAATGTGGAGGCCATTGGCTTCGGAATGATCTGGCTGCGACGGCCCGAGGCCCCGCGTCCGGGAGCAGCGCCCACCCGTTTCGAAGAAATCACGTACCCTATCGAGCAACCGATCGGTCCGCACCTTGCCGCCGCCGTCGAACGCGCCGACTGGCTGGACACCCACGAGCTCTCCGAGGCCCACCTGGTGGTGGCCGACGACGTGACCGAGGAACGCCACCAGCGGCCAGGCGCCGAGCACCCCGGCGTCATCCTGTTGCGCCAAGGCGCGGGGCTCCGCAGGACGAATCTGCTGAGCACCGAGCTGGCCGGCTTCGTGTCGGCATGTGACGGCGAGCTGTCCGTCCGCCAGCTGATCGGTGCCTTGGCCGCACTGCTGGGTGGAGGGGACGACTTCGACGACGACGCGTTCCGTGCCGGGTTGCTCTCCGATGTGGGGAACCTGGTCCGCGATGGTTTCCTGCTCCCCGCGGCGTAGGGCAATTGCGGCGGTACCGGCGGATAAACTGATCCGGTGAATGAAGACAATGGGGTATCCACCGGGCTGGCATCCCCGAAACGCCGGAAACGGCCCGGTAAGACGGTGGAGATCACCGACCCCAAAGCGATCCGTGCGCTTGCCCACGCGGCCCGGCTTGAGGTCATCTCGGAACTGTATTCCACGCAGTTGAGCCGCACGGCCACCGAGCTCGCCGCGCAGACCGGGCTCACGCCGAGCGCCATGAGCTACCACCTGCGGGCCCTCCAGAAGTGGGGGATCGTGACTGCTGCGGACAACGAAGGCGATGCCCGCGAACGCCGTTGGAAGGCCGCGGGTTCGGACTTCACCATCAAATCCGGCGGCAACGCTCCGAGCCCGGAGATCGCCGTCGTCGAACTTGAACTTGACGCCTTCCGGCGTCGGGCTACCGCCTTCACCCGGGCCCGTGGTGAGCGGCGCATGCGCGGCGAGGCCGCGAACGAGGCAGCCGCCATGGTGTTGTCCAGCGATCTGCTGTACCTGACTCCCGATCAGCGGACGGATCTCAAGGCCAAGTTCCAAGACCTCATCAGGTCATATGACCTCGAAGATCCCACCCGGATTCCCGAAGGAGCGGTACGAATCGCTACGATGTGGTCAATGATTCCGGACGACCGGACCCCGACTTCAAACTAGCCCAAACCCACTGTTCCTCCACAGCACTTGTGCACATGGAAACGCACGATTCTGCAAAATATGGTGAACTAGGCCAATATGGGCACGAGCCCAAGCAATTCATTTTTCTGTAGGAGAACCGTGCCCAGCAAGGCAAAAACCGGCAAGAAACTCGTGATCGTGGAGTCTCCGGCCAAGAGTAAGACCATCGCCAAGTACCTGGGCGAGGGCTTCATTGTCGAGGCCTCGATCGGCCACATCCGCGACCTCCCGCAGCCCTCGGACCTCCCTGCAGAACTGAAGAAGACCTCGGTGGGCAAGTTCGCCGTCGACATCGAGAACGACTTCAAACCGTATTACGTGGTGTCCCCGGACAAGAAGAAAAAGGTTGCCGAACTCAAGGCCCAGCTGAAAGACGCTGACGCGCTCTATCTCGCAACCGATGGGGACCGCGAGGGCGAGGCCATCGCTTGGCACCTCCTGGAGGTCCTGAAACCCAAGGTTCCCGTCTACCGCATGACCTTCGGTGAAATCACCAAGGAAGCCATCCACCGCGCCATGGACAACCTGCGCGACGTCGACAGCGCCCTCGTCGACGCCCAGGAAACGCGCCGCATCCTGGACCGTCTGTACGGTTACGAAATCTCCCCGGTGCTGTGGCGCAAGGTTGCCCGTGGACTGTCCGCCGGCCGCGTGCAGTCGGTGGTGACCCGCATGGTGGTCGACCGCGAACGCGAACGCATGGCGTTCAAATCCGCGTCGTACTGGGACCTGACCGGCCAGTTCGGTACCGGCTCCGCGACGTTCAAAGCAAAACTCGCCGCCGTGGACGGCGCAAAGGTAGCCAGCGGCCGTGACTTCAACGACGACGGCATCCTCACCTCCGCGAACGCAGTGCACCTCAACGAGGAACTCGCGACGTCGCTGGCAGCCGGGCTCGAGAACGCGGACTTCCGCGTCCGCTCAGTCGACACCAAGCCGTACACGCGCCGTCCCGCGGCGCCGTTCACGACGTCGACCCTTCAGCAGGAAGCCGGCCGCAAGCTGCGCTTCACCTCGAAGAGCACCATGCAGATCGCCCAGCGCCTGTATGAAAACGGCTACATCACCTATATGCGTACCGACTCGTCCGCCTTGAGCGACGAGGCCCTCACGGCGGCACGCCGCCAGGCCTCCGAATTGTACGGTCCTGAGTACGTGCCGCAGTCTCCCCGCGTCTACGCCAATAGGGCCGCAAACGCGCAGGAAGCCCACGAAGCCATCCGCCCCGCGGGTGACTCCTTCCGCACCCCGGCCCAGGTGGCCAACCACCTGACCGGAGACGCTTTCCGCCTGTACGAACTCATTTGGAAGCGCACGATTGCCTCCCAGATGGGCGACGCCAAGGGCTCCACCGCCACCATCCGCCTCGGCGCAGTGGCAAACGACGGACGCGACGCCGAATTCTCGGCTTCCGGCACCGTCATCACCTTCCCGGGCTTCCTCGCCGCCTACGAAGAAGGCAAGGACGAGAGCCGCGGCGACGACGACTCCGACGAAGCCCGGCGCCTGCCCAACGTGGCCAAGGACGATTCCCTCACGGCGTCGGACATCATTGCCATCGGCCACGAGACCTCGCCACCGCCGCGGTACACGGAAGCATCGCTGACGGCGGAGCTGGAAAAGCGCGGCATCGGCCGCCCGTCCACGTATGCGTCCACGATCTCCACCATCCAGGACCGCGGCTACGTCCGGAAGCAGGGGTCTGCCCTGGTTCCCAGCTGGATCGCATTCTCGGTCATCCGCTTGCTGGAGCAGCATTTCACCGACTACGTGGACTACGAATTCACGGCAGACATGGAAGGCGACCTCGACAAGATCGCCAACGGCCAGGCAGTCGGGGCGGCCTGGCTCAAGCACTTCTACTACGGTGAAGACGCCGATCCAGGCCTGCTGAGCATCGTCAACAACCTTGGTGAAATCGATGCACGCGAGATCAACTCGGTGCCGATTGCCGAGGGCATCACGCTGCGCGTGGGCAAGTTCGGCCCGTACCTGGAGAGCTCGATCCCCACTGTCGACCCCAAGACCGGCGAAGTCGTGGAATCGGCGCGAGCCAACGTCCCCGAGGACCTCGCTCCGGACGAGCTCACTGCGGCCAAGGCCGTGGAGCTCATGGAAACGGCTGCCCCCGAGGAACGCGTCCTGGGCGCGGACCCGCACACCGGGCACACGGTGGTTGCCAAGAACGGCCGCTACGGCGCCTATGTCACTGAGGTCATCCCGGAGATGACCGAGGAGCAACTGGCAAACCAGCCGGTGGAGTACTACAAGAACGGCAAACCCAAGCCGGCGAAGAAGCCCGTCAAGGCCAAGCCGCGCACGGGATCTCTGTTCAAGTCAATGACGGTTGACTCGATCTCGCTCGACGAAGCCCTGCAGCTCATGAGCCTGCCACGCGTCCTCGGCGCAGACGCCGAAGGCAACCCGATCACGGTGCAGAACGGCCGCTTCGGACCTTACTTGAAGAAGGGCACGGACTCGCGGTCCATCGGATCCGAGGAAGAGATCTTCACGATCACCCTGGAACAGGCACTGGAGATCTACTCCCAGCCGAAGCAACGTGGTGCGCGTGCGGCCGTACCGCCCCTGGCCGAGTTCGGCCCGGACCCGGTGTCGGAGAAGAACATCGTGGTGAAGGAAGGCCGTTTCGGGCCGTATATCACCGACGGCGTCACCAACATCACTGTTCCGCGTGCCACGTCCTTGGAAGAGCTGACCCGGGAGCAGGCCATCGAGCTCCTTGCCGAGAAGCGCGCCAAGGGTCCGGTCAAGCGGACCACCGCGGCCCGCAAGGCGCCTGCGAAGAGGGCTGCGGCGAAGAAGTAGCTCCGGGCGCAGCTCAAACGCGTTGACGATGCGCATATTTCCTGGGGACACCGGAATTCCAGTGTCGTCAGGAAATATGCGTATCGCGGGGAATTATCCGTGTCCTCAGTGCGGGCGAGCGGCAGCACGCAGCCGGCCGGGAATTGCTTCCGGCAGGGGAACCGTGATCGAGTGGAACCATGACAGATCAGCCTGCAGCCCCGGAATCCCTGCCCTTGAACGACCTTGAGTCCAAGCTCGCAAAGTCCGGACAACCCGACGCAAATCCTGTGGACGTCATCTTGGCCTTCCTGAACAACGAGGTCTACATCCTGAGCACCGACTCCTTGGACAAGCCTGACGCCGCGGTGGAACCGCTTGTCCTCGCCAACTCCGAGGGCCAGCCGGTCCTCGCCGTGTTCAGCCACCCGAGCCGGGTGGAATCGCACTTCCTCGAGGCCGCACCCAACGTCCTGGGCACCCACGGCTCGGCGATTCTGGACAGCATCGGCGACGAGCTTGGCCTGGTGATCAACCCCGGCAGCGAGCACGGCTTCGAGATGGGCCCGGAAGGCATCGCCAACGTCCGCCGCGACTTCACCCGCGCGGACGAAGCCGAGGAAGCCGCGGGCGAAGCCACCGCTCCTGCCGCAGAAGCCACCGCCCCAGCCGCAGATGCGGACGCTGAATCACGCACCGACGGACCCCGGGACTAATTGACTAGCCGACGGCACGAATCGGCAGTCGTACTTGCTTCACACGCTTCGAATCGGGGAATAATGGCAGAATGCGTCTTGGCGTCCTAGACATCGGTTCCAACACCGTCCATTTGCTTTTGGTGGATGCGCATCCGGGCGCACGCCCGGTCGCATTTGCCTCCCACAAGCGACCGCTTTCGCTGGTTCAGTTCCTGGACGCCGACGGCAACATCAACGACGCCGGACAACACGAGTTGATCGAGTTCGTCCTCGAAGCCTGGGAGTTCGCAGCCCGACACAAGGCCGAGGACCTCCTGGCTTTTTGTACCTCGGCCATCCGCGAAGCCACCAACGGCATGGAGGTCCTCGCCCGGGTGAAGCACGAGACCACCGTGACCCTGCAGGAACTGACGGGCAGCGAAGAAGCGTCGATGACGTTCTTCGCGGTTCGACGCTGGTACGGCTGGGGCGCCGGTCCGATCCTCGACCTGGACATCGGCGGCGGCTCCTTCGAAATGGCGTTCGGCCAGGATGAACTGCCCGAACTCGCGGTGTCGGTGCCGCTTGGAGCCAGCCGTTTGACGAGGGACTGGCTTCACAATGACCCGCCCACGGCTAAGAGCGTCAAAGAGTTGCGCAAGTACATCCGCCACACACTCAAGCCGGTGGTGCGGGAGTTCAAGCAATTGGGCCGGGCCAACCTGGTGGCCGGAACCTCCAAGACCTTCCGTTCACTTGCACGCATCGCAGGTGCGGCTCCCAGTGGCGCCGGGCCCTACGTCAAGCGCGAACTCCACGCCACGGACCTGGGGCTTTGGGCGCAGCGGATCTCGGCCATGACCGTCGAGGACCGGCTGTACCTCCCGGGCGTCTCGGATGCACGGGCAGCGCAGATCCTTGCGGGTGCCCTGGTTGCCGAGGCCGCATTGGAATTGTTCGAGTTTCCCAGCATGGAGATCTGCCCTTGGGCCTTGCGCGAGGGATTGATCCTGCGCCGGCTCGACCAGCTGATTTTCGATGGCCCGCTCGCCCCGGCCCCGCATGTCGGGCTCGGAGGCGCGGTACCGGTACCACGCCTGGGCGCCAACACCGGAAAGGCCGCGCCCGCGGCAGTATCCATACCAATCCCCATCGCCGGGAGGCAGGCCAACTAACATGAGCACCGACGTCGAGCACTCCGAAGAAGACACGCCGAGGATCCCGGTGGCGCTCTCCAGCGCTTCTGTCTATCCGCTCAGCGTCCATGACGCCTTTGCCGTGGCCCAGGACCTGGGGTACGACGGCGTCGAGGTGATGGTGACCAACAACGCCACCAGCCAGAACCCGGATGCCCTCATCCAGCTAAGCCATCGCTACGACCAGCAGATCGTCTCCATCCACGCGCCCACCTTGCTGCTGACCCAGCAGGTTTGGGGTCCGGCGTGGAACAAGATCGAGATGTCCTGCCAGATGGCGCGCGAAGTGGGCTGCAACACCGTGGTGGTCCACCCGCCGTTCCGGTGGCAGTCCAACTATGCGGAGAACTTCGCTGCCGGCGTGCGCGAAATCGCGGCGATGTACCAAGTGCACATCGCCGTAGAGAACATGTACCCGTGGCGTGTGCGCGGCCGGGAGGCACTCGCTTACCTTCCGCACTGGGATCCGATGGGCCAGGATTACGACGACGTCACCTGGGACTTCTCGCACGCGGCCACCGCGGGTGCCAACAGCCTGGAGGCGATCCAGGCGCTCGGGAGCAAGCTGCGGCACGTCCACCTCACAGATGGTTCGGGCTCCGGCAAGGACGAACACCTGATCCCCGGGTACGGTACCCAACAGTGCGCCGAGGCGCTGCAGTATCTGGCATCCAATGGATTCGAAGGCACCGTGGTTGCCGAGATCTCGACGCGCAAGGCCAAAGCTGCCGGTGAACGCGAAGAGTGGCTCGCCGAAACGCTGCGCTTCGCCCGCCAGCACTTGGGAGCGCCGCTCGTGGGAGCCTTCGAGATCTAGGTTCGCCGAGATTCAGGGCCCGACGACGTCGGGCGGCTGGGTCGCGTCGTCGCGGCCGGTCTCCGCCGTATGGACACCGTCGGGTTCTGCTGGATCATTCTCTTCGCCGACGTTGCCGGCCTTGTGATTCCGCGGGCCCGGCGTTTGTCCAGCCGAATGATTGAGCAGAATCCGACATCCGAGCGAAGAAGATCCCGGACGGACATGACGCTCCCTGCGAGTGTCCGCCAACACCCCTTAAACGAGAAAGCACCGGCGGTCGATACGGGAAAATGGGGGGAAACCCGTTCGACCACCGGTGCTTGTGGCGGACATCCCCATGCCCGCCTCATCACTCGCACCCTCAATGAGGTAATTACTAAGTTACGGATCGATGTTGGGTGCAGCCTGCGATAACCTTGGGAACCAGCTGGGAATCCTGGAGTGTCCGAACAACCTCCGAAACTCGTTCGGCAGCGGTGCAGCTGAACTGGCATCATGGAGCCATGAGCAACCGAATCGCATTCCTTGGCTGTGGGTCCATGAACGAGGCCATCCTGGGTGGCCTGCTGGCTGCCGGAACGGATCCCTCGGACGTCGTCGCCACTGTCCGTCGCGCAGAACGCGCCGCCGAACTGGCTGAGCGCCACCATGTCATGACCATCGCCGGAGCCGAGGAACCTGACAACAACAAGCTGGCCACGAAGGGCGCTTCGGTTGTCATCCTGGGCGTCAAACCTGCGGGCATTGCCGATCTCGCCCGGGAAATCTCACCAGCGCTGGCCAAGAACACCATTGTGATCAGCGTTGCCGCAGCCGTGTCCATCGCCCAGCTGGAAGCTGCGCTGCCGGCAGGCCAGCCGGTCTTCCGCACGATGCCCAACACGCCCGCAAAGCTCGGCCGCGGGGTAGTCTCCGTTTCGCCCGGAACCAACTGCACCCCCGAGCAGCTCCAGCAGGCCAAGGACATCCTCGCCGCCGCAGGCACCGTGGTGGAAATCCCCGAGGAACAGGTGGATGCCCTGTCCGCCATCAGCGGCTCCGGCCCCGCGTACGCTTTCTACCTCGCAGAAGCCATGGCTGCCGCCGGCGTCGAGCTTGGCCTGGATCCCGAGCTCTCCCTCAAGATTTCCCGCGAAACCGTGGCAGGTGCCGGTTTCATGCTCGCAGAGCCCGGAGCCGACCCCACCGCGCTGCGCATCGCCGTGACCAGCCCCAACGGCACCACCGAACGCGCCATCGCAGCGTTCAACGACGGCGGGATACCCGCGATCATCGCCGACGGAGCCCGCGCCGCAGCCGCCCGCGCCGCGGAAATCACACAGCAGCTCGCTTAGTCCCACTCACGGGGACCGCGGCTACGGCCGGGCCGCGAACGAGGATCGCAGCTACGGCCGCGCCGCGAACCGTTCCAGCAGGTCCACGTGCCCGGACACAATCAGCATGTCGCGGCCGGAAACCTTCGTGTCCGGCCGGGCGTAGGTGAAGTCCTCGCCCGGGGATTTCACGCCGACAATGGTCACGCCGTACTTCGAACGGACCTTGGACTCATCCAGCGTGAAGCCCACTGTTTCCTTGGGCGGGTACATTTTCACGATGGCGAAATCGTCGTCGAACTCGATGAAGTCCAGCATGCGCCCGGAGACCAGGTGCGCCGCACGGACTCCGGCGTCGGCCTCGGGATAGATGACATGGTTGGCGCCGATGCGGGTGAGGATCTTGCCGTGCGAGGCAGTGATCGCTTTCACCCAGAGGTGTTCGATTCCCAGGTCCACGAGGTTCACCGTGATGAGCACCGAGGATTCGATCGACGTTCCCACGCCCACCACGGCAGAGCTGAATTCCTGTGCGCCGAGCTGGCGGAGGGCATCGATGTTGGTGGCGTCCGCCTCGACGACATGCGTCAGCACGGAGGCCCAGTTCTGGACGAGCGTGCGGTCCCGCTCGATGGCCAGGACTTCGCGTCCCTGCTTGACGAGCTGCTCGGCGGTGGCCGCACCGAACCGGCCCAAGCCGATCACCAGCACGGGCGCGTTGTGCGCCGGCCGGTTGGCGGCGCCTGTTGAATTAGCCAATGATCGGCCTCTCTTCCGGATAATGGAATAGCTGCCTGCGCTGGCGGAGGGCCAAGGCGGAGGCAAGGGTAATGGTGCCGATGCGGCCGGCGAACATGAGGGCGGCGAGGACGTAGACCCCCGACGGCGGCAGTTCGGCGCTGAGGTTCGTGCTGAGGCCTACGGTTGCAAAGGCTGAAATGGTTTCGAAGAGTACCCGGTCCAGACTGGCGCCGCTGATCGCCAGAAGCAAGAATGCGGCCGCGCACACCAAGGTGGCACCAGCGACGATCACCGAGATAGCTACCCGCATGGTGCCCTCGGGGATCGTGCGGCCGTAGACCTTGACGTCCTGGTCGCCCCGGGCCTCAGCGACGATGGCGAGGAACATGACCGCGACGGTGGTCACCTTGATGCCGCCCGCCGTCGACGCCGAACCGCCGCCGGCGAACATGAGCGCGTCCGACAGCAGCCTGGTGGTGGCATCCATGTGGCTCTGGTCAACCAGGTTGAAGCCGCCGGAGCGCGTCATGACCGAAGCGAATATGGAATGCGTGATCTTGTCGCCGACGCTCATGTTGGCGATGGTGTTGGTGTTGTCCCACTCCATCAGGGCCCACAGGACTGCGCCGGCAATGAGGAGGATCAAGGAAACCTGGATGGTCAGCTTGGTGTGGAGGCTCCACTTCTTCCAATTGAGGCCGTGCCGCCGGAGCACCAGCATCACCGGGAAGCCGAGGCTGCCGAGGAACACTCCCAGCATGAGCGGCACAAGAATCCACAGATCGGTCTCGTACGGCACGATTCCGTCGGAATGGGGCGTGAATCCGGCGTTGTTGAAGGAAGAAATCGAGTAGAAGATTCCGTGCCAGACGGCCTGCCAGAAGCCCTCTCCGAGTGTCAGGAACCGCGGAATCATCGCGATGGCCAGGATCGCCTCGATGGTCACGGACGTCGAGATGACGATCCGCAACAACGTACCCACTTCGCCCAAGCGTCCGGCGTTGTTCATGGCCTCCTGGGCGATGAGCTTGCCCCTCACGCCCAGCCGTTTGCTGACCATGAGCGCCAAGAGGGATGCGAGTGTCAGGGTACCCAACCCGCCCACGAAGATGCCCACGAGAATCACGAGCTGGCCGAAAAAGGTCCAGTGCGTCGCCGTCGAAACAACGGTCAAACCGGTGACACAAACGCTGGAAACAGCGGTGAACAACGCCTGGTGGATGGGAGTAACCGTACCGTCGGCCGATGCCGCTGGCAGGGAAAGCAGGCCGGTGAACAGCAGAATCGCGAAGACATATGCCGTCAGCGCCAACCGGGCCGGTGAGGAGTTGGCGATGTTGTCGATGAAGTCGCGGATGCCCGTGAAAATCCACAGGCTTCCCCGCTCCGGCTGGACGGTTTGCCAGCTGGCCGGGTCTCGGGACCTCGACTGGCTCTGGGTCATGGCGGTGCTGTTCGCTTCTGGTCGATTGATTCTGCTTTCCTGAGTAGTAAACCACTAATCGCCCGCTGTCACGGGCAGTGCGCTCCCGCCGCTCGGGTAGCCTGTCATTGATGACTTCCTGGGCAGGCCTCCGTCCGTCCCCGCTGCCAACGACGGTGGCGTGGGATCCCGCCATGACCGCGTACAATTTCGGTCCCTCGCATCCGATGGCCCCCGCGCGGCTCGAACTCACGGCCCGGCTCGCCGCGGCGCTCGGACTCTTCGACTTGGAGCATGTGTCCGTCCAAGCGCCCGGGGTGGCGTCCGACGTCGAACTCCTGTCTGTGCACAGTGCCGAATATGTCGCCGCGGTGCGGCGCGCAAGCGAAGATCCGACCACGCCGGACCCGGAACGCGGGCTTGGCACCGACGATGATCCCGCTTTTGCGGGGATGCACGAAGCCAGCGCCCGGCTTGCCGGCGGATCCTTGCTTGCGGCCGAGGCGGTCTTGTCCGGGACAGCGGTCCGGGCTGTCAACTTCGGCGGCGGCATGCATCACGCCTCCCGTGAGCGGGCCAGCGGCTTCTGTATCTATAACGACGCCGCACTCGCCGTGCAGAGGCTGCTCGACGGCGGTGTCCGCCGGGTCGCGTACATCGACGTCGATGCCCACCACGGCGACGGCACGCAGAGCATCTTCTGGAACGATCCCAGGGTCCTCACGATCTCCCTGCACGAAAGCGGGCTCTCGTTGTTCCCCGGTACGGGATTCGCCAACGAGATCGGCGGCGAGGACGCGCTGGGCACGGCCGTCAACGTGGCGTTGCCGGCATGGACGGGCGATGCCGGGTGGTTGCGCGCCTTCCATGCCGTGGTCCCGCAACTCGTGCAGGCCTTTGAGCCGGAAGTCATCGTGAGCCAGCATGGCTGCGACTCCCACAAACTCGATCCCCTCACGCATCTCAACCTCAGCGTGGACGGCCAGCGCGAGGCGGCCACCGCCGTCGCGGGCCTTGCCGCCAGGTTCTGCGAGAACCGCTGGATCGCCACCGGGGGAGGGGGTTACGACATCACGGGCGTGGTGCCGCGCACCTGGAGCCATTTGATAGGCATCGTGGCCCAACACCCCGTCCGGCTGACGGCTCCGGTCCCGGAGGCTTTCCGGAGCTATGTCAGGGAAAAGTACGGGGAGTCGGTCCCGGAACTCATGGGCGACGGCGTTGACACGTGGTGGCGCTCGTGGGAGGTCGGGTATAACCCCGCCGACGCCGTGGACCGCACCATCATCGCCACCCGCAAGGAGATCTTTCCGCTCTACGGGCTGGATCCCTGGTTCGACTGACGATCGTCCGACACGCGGGGATGGCCCGGGTCGGCGCCGCGCGCAGAGGCGAAATAGTTGATGCCTTTTGGCGTATATGTCGCTAGGGTGGAGGGCATGGTGACTGACGACGTATTTGCCGTCATTGCTGAGGCAACCCGGCGTGACATTCTGGTTTCCCTCCGCTCTGGGGATAAGGCTGTGGGGGAACTGGTGGAGGAGCTCGCAGCGAGCCAGCCCACCATTTCAAAGCATTTGAAGGTGCTTCGCGAGGCGGATCTCGTGAGCATGCGCGCGCAGGGACAGAAACGCTACTACGCGTTGAACCCGAAACCGCTCGCCGGGGTTGCCAGCTGGCTGGAGACGTTCGACGTCGGTCCCGCGAAGCCAGCCGCCGAGGCCGCCACGCCGGCCCGCAGCCCCCGTCCCCGCACGGGTGGGCAGCAGGGCGCAGCGGGCCAGCCGTCTGCCGGGCGGACGCAGCCCGACGGCGAGCCGCTCGTCGCTTCTCCGGAGAGCACCGACGTCGAGCGCTTGCCGGAAACCGTTCCCGCCTCCGGATCTGCCGTCCCCGGGGCTGGACTCGACGACACCAGGCCGCAGCAGATCGGCCGCACGGTTGGCCGTGCCGCCACCAAGGCTGCGGACCTCCTGGCGAACCTGCCGAACCTACCCAACCTGCCGAAGTTCGGGCGGAAGAAGTAGCGGCATTTGGCGTGATCCCGGTCACGCCGCGATTGGCTTCTGCCCGATGCCCGCCACTTTCAGAGTCATGCATGGAGAAGGTTACGAGGACATTAGGTGGCCAACCGACGTCGATTGCGGGATTTCTCAAAAAGTCCTCTGACCAGCTGAGCGACGAGTGCACAGCTAACGCGAACCTGGTGACCCCCCAAATGAATGAATCCGATGCTGAGGTCGCGCGCACACTCAGCACAATTCCAGTTCGCGTGTCTCGCCAAATGACAGATACCGAGTATCAGTTTCGCGTGGCCGAGGTCCTCAACCTTTTTGACATCGAAGCAGTGGGCGATGAAACGGGCGTGTACTACGGGGACGAGGGCGTTGAGCTAGAAGACCAGCCTTTAGTCGCGGCCATCCGCATACTCCTTGCGAGGCGATTCGGCATCCCGGAATCATTAGCAATATGAATGTGCAGGGCCGGAGGCCCGCTGGCGCAGCCCTTCGGATCTAGTGTCGCCTTTCTGAAGTTGTGGGACGGCTGACTTCGCGAGGATCTGTTCCTGGGTCATTGGTCCTTTTCGACAGCAAAAGATGCCGACTTCGCCGGGAAATTGGTCGACGTGCTGCTTGGTCGTAATCGGTTCGGATGGAGACTGGCGCGCTTCTGATGCGAGCATGGCGGGGTCGTTGCAGATCCGCCGTTCGGCGCAGAAGTTGTAGGGAGTCACATGGATTCGAGGCTGGAAGCAGTCCGGGACACCGTCTTGGCGCGGAACCCGGGTGAGCTGGAATTTCACCAGGCCGTCACCGAGGTCTTCGAAAGCCTTGGCCCGGTACATGACCGGCACCCGGAATTCCTCGAAGGCGCCGTCCTTGAGCGCCTGTGCGAACCGGAGCGCCAAATCATCTTCCGCGTCCCGTGGACCGACGACGCCGGACGCGTTCACGTCAACCGTGGTTTCCGCGTCGAGTTCAACTCAGCCTTGGGCCCCTACAAGGGTGGACTGCGCTTCCACCCCTCGGTCTACCTCGGGATCGTCAAGTTCCTCGGTTTCGAGCAGATCTTCAAGAATGCCCTGACGGGTATGCCGATAGGTGGCGGCAAGGGCGGCTCGGACTTCGATCCACGAGGCCGCTCCGACGCCGAAATCATGCGCTTTTGCCAGTCCTTCATGACCGAGCTGTACCGCCACATCGGCGAATACACGGACGTTCCTGCCGGTGACATCGGCGTGGGAGGCCGGGAGATCGGATACCTGTTCGGCCAGTACAAGCGCATCACCAACCGCTACGAGTCGGGCGTGCTGACGGGCAAGGGAATGTCCTGGGGCGGCTCCTTGGTCCGTCCGGAAGCCACTGGTTTCGGCACGGTCATCTTTGCCGAGGAGATGCTCAAGACGCGGGGCCGGTCCTTCGAGGGCCAACGCGTCGTGGTCTCCGGTTCGGGCAATGTGGCCATCTACGCGATCGCGAAGGCCCAGGCCCTTGGCGCCACCGTGGTCGCCTGTTCCGACTCCGCGGGTTATGTGGTTGACGAGGCCGGCATCGACGTCGCGCTGCTCCGCCAGATCAAGGAAGTCGAACGTGGCCGGCTCACCGAATACGCGGAGCGTCGCCGCGGTGCCAACTATGTGGCCGGCGGCTCGGTCTGGGACGTCAACGGCACCGTGGCACTGCCGTGCGCGACGCAAAACGAGCTCGACGGCGACGCTGCGGCGAAGCTGGTCAGCAACGGCCTGTTGGCAGTCGCCGAAGGCGCCAACATGCCCTCCACCCGCGAAGCCGTTGCCGTTTTCCAGGACGCGGGTATCCTGTTTGCCCCGGGCAAGGCAGCCAACGCCGGTGGTGTGGCGACGTCGGCGTTGGAGATGCAGCAGAACGCCAGCCGCGATTCCTGGTCCTTCGAATACACCGAAGCACGCCTTACGGAAATCATGGTGGGCATCCACGATCGTTGTGCCGCAACCGCGGAGGAATATGGCGCGCCGGGCAACTACGTCCTGGGCGCCAACATCGGTGGCTTCGTGAAGGTCGCCGACGCGATGCTGGCGCAGGGCCTCATCTAGCCCGCCACACCCACCCACGCGCACCCACCCACCCAACTAACTCGCATTAGATGTCGTTTTGAGGCCCCAAAACGACACCTACTGCGAGTCAGTTGGGCAAGCCCGGCCTAGTGCTGCAGCAGGCGCACGTGGTCCGGAGTGAGTTCCGAAATCTTCGTGACTCCGAGCAGGGCCATGGTGCGGGCCATGTCCTTCTCCAGGATCTGGATGGTGCGGTCCACGCCGGCGCGCCCGCCGGCCATGAGCCCGTAGAGGTACGCCCGGCCGATCAGCGTGAAGTCGGCACCAAGGGCCAGGGCAGCCACGATGTCGGCACCGCTCATGATGCCCGTGTCCAGGATGATCGCTGCGTCGCTGTTGTCCGCCTTCAGCGCCGCGGAGACCTCCGGAACGAGGTGCAGAGGGATCGGTGCCCGGTCCAGTTGGCGCCCGCCATGGTTGGAGATCACGACGCCGTCCGCGCCGTGGTCCACCACCTTGCGGGCATCTTCCACTGTCTGGATGCCCTTGACCACGAGCTTGCCCTTCCAGGTTTCGCGCAGCCAGTCGAGGTCGTCGAAGGTCAGGGTGGGATCGAACATGGAGTTGATGAGGTCGGCCACCGTGCCCGTATAGCGGGAGAGCGAGGCGAAGGTCAACGGCTCGTGCGTGAGGAAGTTGAACCACCAAGCGGGCCTGTACGAGGCATCCAGGACGGTTTTCACGGTGAGCGCCGGCGGAATGGTCATGCCGTTGCGGACGTCCCGCAGCCGGGCGCCCGCGACGGCGGTGTCCACCGTGACCATGAGGGTGTCGTTTCCGGCCTCGGCGGCGCGCTCGATCAGTTCCAGGGAACGGTCCCTGTTTGTCCAGAGGTACAGCTGGAACCAGTTGCGGCCGTGCGGGGCCGCCGCGGCCACATCCTCGATGGAGGCCGTCCCCATCGTGGAGAGGGTGTATGGAATGCCCGCCGCTTCGGCCGCTTGCGAGCCCGCGTACTCACCCTCGGACTGCATCATGCGCGTGAATCCCGTGGGCGCGATGCCGAACGGAAGCCTGGAGTCCTTGCCCAGGATCCCGGTCCTGAGATCGATGCTGGAGACGTCGCGCAGGATCCCCGGCCGGAACTCGATGTCCTGGAACGCCTGGCGGGCCCGGCGAAGGGTGATCTCCGCCTCCGCCGCGCCGTCCGTGTAGTCGAACGGCGCCTGGGGAGTGCGACGCTTGGCCATCTCCCGCAGTTCCCAAATGGTGGACGCGCGGCGCAGCTTCGCAGCGTTGCTGAACTCGGGCTTCTTGAACTTCATGAGCGGCGCCAGGTCCGCGTACTTGGGAACCCGCCGCTTGAGGGCAGCAGGACGCCCGACGGCGGCGGGTGCGTTCGCGGGGACCTCAAGGGAAGGGGCGCTGCTCGGCTGGACGGTCTGCGTCATGATGCTGTCTCCCGTGTGCTTGTGTGGTTAGACCACACTCTAGGCCATGTGGTCCAACCACATCAACTACTATTTATCCATGCGCACGCACGAGCTTGTCCTGAGTTGGATCGAAAAGCAATTGTCCGACGGGCACTTGGTCCTTGGTGGGCGGCTCCCTGCCGAGCGGGCGCTGGCCGAACAGCTGGAAGTCTCCCGGACCTCCGTCCGCGAAGCCATCCGGATCCTGGAGGCCATGGGCTTGGTGCGGGCAGGTGTCGGCTCCGGCAAGGACGCGGGGACGGTGGTCATCGCGGAACCGGCCACCGCACTCGGCTCAGCGTTACGCCTCCACGTGGCCACGCAGCATTTGCCCGTCGCTGACATCGTGGAAACGCGGGTCCTGCTCGAATCATGGGCGGTGTCCCGCGCCAAGGCCGATGCCCCGGAACTCAAGGAAGCAGCGAGGCTCCTGGACGAAATGGACGCAAGCCCCGCCGTCGACGATTTCCTCGCCCTGGATGTCGCCTTCCACTTGGCGCTGGCGGAAGCCGCGGGGAATGCGGTCGTGAGTACCATCATGGGCTCGCTCCGCGAAGCGATCGAGGGATACGCCGCCGCGCTGACGGCGAACCTGCCGGATTGGGACAGCACCGCCCATCGCCTCCGATCCGAGCACCGCGCCATTTTGGACGCAGTCAACGACGGCGACGGCGGCCGCGCGGCGACGCTCGTTGCCGCGCACATCGAGGGGTACTACCGTGAGGCCGGGCTGGGGAAGGCCCCTGCGGAAACTATGCCTTGACGGGTCCGGTGCTTCCCCTGAGCTCAATCCGCGGCGGGAAGTAATTCGTGGGTGAGACGGCGTCGTTGGTCTGGATCTGCTCCCGCATGCGGCGCCACGCAAGGTCCCCGAGGTCGGAGATCGGCACGGCGGCGGTAGTCAGCGGAGGCATGGTATACCGGGCGAAGGGCATGTCGTCGAAGCCGGTGAGCGACAAGTCTTCCGGCACGCGGATCCCGCGCTGGCTCAGTCCGCTCAAGAGGCCCATCGCGGCGACGTCGTTGAAGACGAGGATTCCGGTGGCGCCGCACGAGGCGACGGCATCGCTCGACTCGAAACCGGCGTCGAACGTGTTGCCTCCGGGAATGAACTGCAATTCGACGTTCGGGAAGTCGGCCGTGAACTTCTCGAGCCCGCGCAGGCGCTGCACGTTTGACGCGCTGCGGTCCGGCCCCGTCAGGTACGCCAGTTTGCGATGGCCCAGCTCGACCAAGTGGGCGCCAAGCTCCTGGATGCCTTGGCCGTAATCCACCACGAGGCTGGGAGTGGGTACCGACTCTGTGGTCCGGTTGATGAGGACGAGCGGATAGAGCGAGGGAGCGAGTTCTTCCAGTTCGGCGTCGCTCATGCGGGGCGCGCACAGAACGACGCCGTCGCATCGCCTCCGGGCTTCCCCGGCCAGGATCGCTTCTTCGCTGGAGACCTCGGACGAGTCCGCGATCAGCACGCGGTAACCGTCGCGGGCGGCGGCAATGCTCAGCCCGCGAAGGATGGCCTGGAACGTGGGGTTGGACAGGTCCGGGACCACGATTCCGATGGTGTCCGTTTTCCCCAAGGCCAGGCTGCGGCCAACCGGATTCGGCTTGTACTTCAGCTCGGAAGCGGCTGCGCGCACGCGAGCGGCAATGTCGGCGTCCACGGTGGTGTTTCCGTTCATGACGCGGGAAACCGTGGCATGCGAAACACCGGCCATGGATGCCACATCTGCGATGCCCACCCGCCGGGTGTTCCTTCTGCCTGGCATGATTTCCTTCCTGGAGCTGGGGCCGCGCTGTTCCCATGCGGCTTCGATTTTTGTTCTGAAGTGAAGTTTATAGTGCGTGGGGAAACGGTTTCCCTTGATGTCGTTGCATTTCGATTTGCGGGCATCCGAAGCCTGGCGCTATGGTTTCGCTATGACTAACCGTTGGTATGCGTATTTTTCGTTGGCTCTGGAGGGGCCCGCGTCTAACTGACACGCATCCAACTTTCCTTCAGAGCCAACAGGGCAGAGATCATTCTCTGCCCTTCGCCATTTCCAGGCGGGCTCTGAGCAGGGTCCGCTCCTCTCCGGAACAGGACCCCTTTCATGACCAGCATCGCCGCAGAGCCCACCACAGTAAGTGCCGACGTCGAGAATACCGGCGCCCAAACGACGTCGAACCTGCGCGTCAGCCGCTTCGAGCCGCTCCCCACGCCGCAGGAAATCATCACGGAACTGCCGCTTGACGCGAGGGCCTCCGCCGTCGTCGAGCGCGGACGCGATGGAGTCCGCGCCATCATGGACGGCGTAGACGATCGGCTCCTGGTGATCGTGGGCCCGTGCTCCATCCACGATCCCAAGGCGGGCCTGGAATACGCACGCAGGCTGGTCAGCCAGGCGGAGAAGCACAAGGAAGACCTGCTCATCGTCATGCGGGCGTACTTCGAGAAGCCGCGCACCACGGTGGGCTGGAAGGGCCTCATCAACGATCCCCACCTTGACGGCAGCCACGACATCGCGGCCGGGCTCCGGGCGGCGCGTGGCTTCCTTCAGCAAGTCACGGCCTTGGGCCTGCCGACCGCCACCGAGTTCCTGGAGCCCATCAGCCCGCAATACATGGCCGACCTCGTGGCGTGGGGCGCCATCGGTGCGCGGACCACCGAGAGCCAGATCCACCGGCAGCTCGCCTCCGGACTGTCCATGCCCATCGGATTCAAGAACGGGACCGACGGCGACCTCCAAGTCGCGATCGACGCCTGCGGTGCTTCCGCGGCACCCCAGGCGTTCCTGGGGATCGACGGCGACGGCCGCGCCGCGCTGGTGGCGACATCGGGCAACCCCGACGCACATGTGATCCTGCGCGGTGGCCGCAAGGGTCCGAACTACGCCGCCGACCAGGTGGCTGCTGCCTCGGAGAAGCTCGCGGCGAAGGGTCTGAACCCGCGGCTGATCGTTGACGCGAGCCATGCCAACAGCGGCAAGAGCCACCATCGCCAGGCTGAAGTCGCCTTGGAGATCGGCGCGCAGCTGGAAAATGACGTTGTTTCGCCGATCGCCGGCGTCATGCTGGAAAGCTTCCTTGTTGGCGGGGCGCAGAACCTGGATGTCGAGCGGCAGTTGGCTGGCGAACAAGAGCTGGTGTACGGCCAGAGCGTCACCGATGCGTGCATGGAGTGGGACGTCACGGCGTCTGTCCTTGACCAGCTGGCAGCCTCGGCCCGCAAGCGTCGGATGGCTGCTTCCAACTAGAGAAATCCTCGTCTCCAGTTCGCCGAAAGACTTTCACTTTGGTACCAGCAGCCTCTAGAGTATCTAGCACATGGTTGTTTGATGGCTCAGCATCGGCACACCAGGTAATGAATGCTGGGGTTCGCCGCTAACCGCTGAGAGCAAAGGAATATGGAGAAATGTCCGCAGAGACTAACTTCTCGAACGCGCGTTTCATGACCGTGGCTGAAGTTGCCGAAGTCCTCCGGGTTTCCAAAATGACCGTGTACCGTCTGGTTCACTCGGGAGAATTGCCGGCCGTCCGATTTGGACGATCATTCCGTGTCCCCGAAGAAGCTGTGAGCCAGTACCTCAAGGGCGCGGTTGTCGACGGACACTCGGAGACCGCTTGAGTCCTGCCTGGCTCCCCAAGGAGCCGGCGGTCATTGGGTGCCCCCGATAGGCGGTACCCTGTTAAGGAACGTTTTACGTCATTGTAAGAATCTGTCAGTTGTAAAGTCTGTTGCTCAGTTCAAGGACCTCACCCAGCAGACAGAATCTCAATCTAGTTTGGTAAGGAACTTACGTGGGTTCAGTTATTAAGAAGCGCCGCAAGCGTATGGCCAAGAAGAAGCACCGCAAACTGCTTCGCAAGACCCGCCACCAGCGTCGCAATAAGAAGTAGAGATACTTCCTACAGCGTGAATGCCCGTTGCCTCACGGCGGCGGGCATTTTTGCGTCCCGGCCCCGGTGACGCCCGCTTACATTTGAGGGCTTTCCCCGAACCCTCGCTCAGGTATGTGGGCCGTTCCGATAACGCTCGCTCAGGTATGTGGGTCGTTTCGATAACGCTCGCTCAGGTATGTGGGCCGTTTCGACAACGCTCGATCACGTATGTGAGCGGGGGTTGCCGGAGATGCGGTGATATGTGAGCGGGGGTTAGCCCCGCGGGCCGCGGAACTTGGAGAAACCCCGCAACCAGCGTCGCAATCAGAAGTAGAGATACTCCCTGCAGCGTGAATGCCCGTTGCCTCACGGCGGCGGGCATTTTTGCGTCCACGCCCCGGCGACGCCCGCTCACATGTGAGGGCTTTTCCCCGAACGCTCGCTCACCTATGTGGGCCGTTTCGATAACGCTCGCTCAGGTATGTGGGCGGTTTCGATAACGCTCGCTCAGGTATGTGAGCGGTTTCGATAACGCTCGCTCAGGTATGTGAGCGGGGGTTAGCCCCGCGGGCCGCGGAACTTGGAGAAACCCCGCCACAGACCGTAGACGGCGCCTCCGACGGTCGCGGCCTTGAGGCCGAGCGTCGCTGCCCGACGGCCGGAGCGGAAGTCGTAAACAGGCCAGTTGTTCTCGCGTGCGTGGCGGCGCAGCCGGGAATCGGGATTGATGCACACCGGGTGGCCCACCAGCGTGAGCAGCGGGATGTCGTTATGTGAATCGCTGTAGGCCCAGCAGCGCTTCAGGTCCAGGCCTTCCTCGTCCGCTACGCGCCGCACAGCCACGGCTTTGGCCGGCCCGTGGAGGATCTCGCCCACCAACCGGCCCGTGTAGGCACCGTCTTCAACCTCGCCCACGGTACCCAGGGCGCCGGTCAGGCCGAGCCGCGTGGAGATGACGGTGGCAACTTCGATGGGCGTCGCGGTCACGAGCCAGACCTTCCGGCCAACCCGCAGGTGCTGTTCCGCCAAGGCCTTGGTACCAGGCCAGATCCGCGACTCGATCATCTCGTCGTAGACCTCTTCGCCCAGCTCCCTGATGTCGGACACCTTGATGCCGGCGGCGAGGACCAGCGCGGAATCCCGGACGGAATGGACGTCCTCCATTTTTTCGCCCCGCAGCACGAACTTGAACTGCTTCCAGGCAAAACCAGCGGCCTGGGAGAGCGTGAAGGCCTTGCGTTCGTACATTTTCCGGGCGACGTGGAAGAGGCTGGCACCCTTCATGAGGGTGTTGTCGACGTCGAAGAATGCGGCTTCGCCGTGTTGCTGCGTTGCAGCCGGCGCGGTGGCCACAGCGGCGTTCTTCTCGACGGGCATGCCATGAGTCTAGTCAATCGCCCGGCCTCCTGCCGTTCGCGACGGCTCCGTCGACGCGGAAGCGATACCGTTGAACCATGCCAAATCCCGACGTCGTACTCCTCACCAAAGCTGACTGCCACCTTTGCGCCGAGGCGCGTGACGCCGTCGAACGCGTGACCTCAAGCCTCGGGCTCACGTGGACGGAACAATCGATCGACACCGACCCGGTACTGCGCGAGCGCTACGCCGAGGAGATCCCCTTGGTCTTCGTGGACGGAATCCAGCGGGATTTCTGGAAAATCGATGAGGCACGATTGGCACGGCTCCTGAAGAAGGCCATCGCAGCCTGAACATGCGTGCGGTGCTTTGTTGGCAATAGAGTGGGAAAACAAAGCGACGCAATGGAGAAGAACGTGACTGCGCTGGAACCGTCCGCCGAAGCCGTACCCGGGGACAAGGACTCTGCGGCGAAGCAGATACCGCCCGCGGCTGTGGCCCGGATGACGCTTTACCTGCGCGCCCTGAACTCCCTGCTGGGCGAAGGCGTGGAACGGGTTTCTTCCGAAGCGTTGGCCGAGGCGTCGGGAGTCAGTTCGTCCACTTTGCGCAAGGACCTCTCCTATGTCGGCTCCTATGGAACGCGGGGCGTGGGATACGAGGTCCAGTACCTGAGCCGGCACATCGCGGCGGCGCTCGGCCTGACCCACGACTGGAAAGTGGCCATTGTGGGCGCCGGCAACCTAGGTAAAGCCTTGGCACGGTACGGCGGATTCGAGTCGCGCGGTTTCGACGTCGTGGCAATCCTCGACGCCGATCCCATGGTCATCGGGAACGAAGTCGGCTGGCTGCGGGTCAGCGACGCCGCCAATCTTGAAGCGGTCCTTCAGCGGACCGGCACCAACATGGTTGTTCTGGCCCTTCCCGCCGCGGTGGCACAGGACGTCTGCGACCGCGTGATCAGCGCGGGTATCCGCAGCATCCTCAGCTTTGCTCCGGTGCTGCTGCAGGTGCCGCCCTACGTGAACCTGCGCAAAGTGGACATGGCCACCGAGCTTCAGATCCTGGCGTATCACGCACAACGGGCGCAGACCCCGGGCCAGGCCATTTAGGCCGAGCCGGGTCTGCACCCGTTGTTGGTCTCTTAGCTATCGGCCTTTCGGCCGCTTTCGGCCTATCGGCCGTACGGCGCCTGGCCATAGGGGTTAGCGAACGGCTGGGCCTTCCGGAAATACGGTGCCGAAGCCGGCAAATACAGCAGCACGATCGCGGCGATGCCCAGGAGGATGGTGATGGTGCCCATGCTGAGCTGGGTCAGTCCAAACAGGGAAATTGCAGCAAACACCGTGCCCAGGATGCGGGCCCAGTTCTTGCCCTTGCGGACCTTGAACGCAACCAGCGCGTAGAGCCCGGCAAAGATCACCGAGAAGATGACCAGGAAGGTGATCGCAATGCTGATGAAGGTGCTCGAGTCGATGCCTGAAGCGTTGTTTCCCTGCGCCGACAAGGCCTGATCGAACATGCTCTTGCCTGCAGGCGAGTTCAGCGTCGCGATAGTGAAGGGAATGCCGATCAAGGTCAGTACACCGGCGGCAATCATGAGCCAGAAGGAGATGTTGACCAACTGGGGGACTCCGGACGTCGCAGCGGGCTGCTGGCTCGGCCACGTGGGGCCGCCCTGCCCGTACTGCGGGACGGGAGACTGGCCGTACTGCGGCTGCTGAGGTGCCTGCTGCCCATACTGCGGAGCCTGCTGCCCATATTGGGGCGCGGAAGGCTGGCCGTATTGCGGTGCGGAGGGTTGGCCGTAAGGGGGCTGCTGACCCTGCTGCGGTGACTGCTGGCCGTATTGCGGCGTCTGCTGGCCGTACTGCGGAGCTTGCTGGCCGTATTGCGGCTGCTGACCCTGCTGGGGTGTCTGTTGCCCGTATTTCGGCTGCTCAGGTGTGGGATTTTCGCCCGGAGTGGACGGCGGGTACGGAGGGGTGCTCATGGCATTCCTTTGCGTGTCGACTGCAGATACGGCTGCCGGGTGCATCGTGCCCTGCCCCCAGCTCGGCTTAATCCCACCGTACCCCGGCGGCGCGGCGCTGATGAGGATTCGTGCCAAGAATTCTCGCTTAACGGGGTCCGGCGGATCTCCCGCGAATCGCAGGCGGACAAAGGGAAGGCCGCGGGGTCCTCTGGGGACCTGCCGCGGCCTTCAGCCTTGGTGCTGCGGTGTTGCTAGACGAAATGCTTCCGGGACTCCGGAAGCCACATCAAGACGGCGGCCGCGACGGCTGCCGCCGATCCGATGAAGTTGAGGTTGAGGGTAACCACCTGGAGCAAAAGGGAAATTACCGCAAACGCTCCCAGGATGGTCAGGACCAGCCGTGCCCAGCGGGAGCCTTCCTTGAGCCGAATTGCGATGAAGACGTAGAGGGCTGCGAACACCAGGCTGAAAATCAGGCCCACAATGCCCGCGCCCACCATCATCCCTCCGAAGACGTCTCGCAGCGTGAAGATGTTGATGAAGCTGGCAAGAACACCCAAAGCGGCAGCCGCGACCCACAACCAGTAGGAGATGGTCAGCTGCTGCGGCACTCCGGTGGTGTTCCGGAAGCGCTGCGCGACGCTGTTGAAGTGGAGTCCGAAAGTGTTCCGTGCCGGCGCTGCGTAGCCGAGCCCGGCCGGTGGGGCGGCGTTGGGACCTGCCGGCGCGCCATAGGGGGGCTGGCCCGGCTGCTGGTAGCCGGGGGCGGGCTGTTGGTAGGAAGGCGGTGCTTGGTAGGAGGGAGGTGCCTGGTATCCCTGCGGAGGCTGGTAACCCGCAGGCGGGACATTGCCGGGCTGCGGTGGCTGGGCTCCGGGCTGCTGAGGCTGCTGAGGCTGCGGAGCTTCGTTTGGGTTACTCATGGCATCACTTTAGACCTGAGGTTTAAGGATTCATAGGAAATTCTTGGCCAATTCGCCGCTAAGTATCGGCTTTTCCCAGAACAATGGGCGGGTGATTCCGCAAGCAAAAAAACGGCGCCTCCCGGGCTGCACACGGGATCGCGTGCAGCCCCGAAGGCGCGGGTCAGTCCGGAAAAACGCTGGACTAGGCGGCAGGTGCGATGAAGGCCAGTTCGAGGTTGATGACAACCTTGTCGCTGACCAGCACGCCGCCGGCTTCGAGTACAGCGTTCCAGGTCAAGCCGAAGTCCTTGCGGCTGATGGTGGTCTCACCGGAGACGCCCGCGCGGGTGTTGCCGAACGGGTCAACAGCGACGCCGTTGAACTCGGTCTCGATGGTGACCTCTTTGGAGACACCTTTGATGGTCAGATCGCCCACGAGGTCGAAGCTGTCGCCATTGGCCTTGACGTGGCGGGAGACAAAGGTGATCTCGGGGAACTTCTCGACGTCGAAGAAGTCCTCGCCCTTGACGTGGCCGTCGCGGTTGGCGTCGCCCGAGTCGAAGCTGGCGGTCGCGATGGTTGCGGCGACCTTGGAATCGGCCAGGCTGCTGCCGAGGTCAAGGGTCGCTTCGGCTTCGGTGAACTGGCCGCGGACCTTGCTGATGCCCGCGTGGCGGACGGTGAAGCCGATCTCGCTGTGGGAGTTGTCGAGGGTCCAGACGCCGGTGGTGACGTTTGCGGGAAGAGTCATGGGGTTCTCCTTGGGAAGGTGTGATCGTAGCTTCATCGGTCGTCCGGCGATACTTAGTTGAAGTATCAACCGAACCTTGTGTCCAGTATAAACATGCAAATGCATCTTTTATTCCACCTTCAGGGAACATTCTGAAGAAACTTTCAGTTCTACGAAACGTAGAAGATTTCAGATCGCCCGCCTTCTTTGAGAAACTGGTAAACATGCCCCAAGCAACTGTCCATCTGCTCCGCCATGGCGAGGTCTACAATCCCGACGGCATTCTGTACGGCAGACTGCCCGAATTCCACCTCTCCGAACGCGGCCGCGAGATGGCCAAGATGCTCGCGGACCACTTCGCTGCGCGCGCCGCGCAGGGGGCGAACATCGTCCATCTGGTGTCCTCGCCGTTGACCCGCGCGCAGGAAACAGCCCTGCCCACTTCCCAGGCGTTGGACCTGCCGATCCACACGGAACCGCGGATCATCGAAGCCGAGAACCACTTCGAGGGGCTCAAGGCCAATTTCTCCGAATTCATCAAGCCCAAGCACTGGATCGAGTACCGCAATCCGCTGCGTCCGTCCTGGGGCGAGTCTTACCAGGACCAGGTCACCCGCATGCGTGCCGCCGTCGAGGACGCCCGGCTGAAGGCGATCGAACTCGGCGGCGACGGCGCGGAAGCCATCCTCGTCAGCCATCAGCTTCCCATCTATGCCACGCGCCTCAGCGCCGAGGGCCGCCGCCTGTGGCACGATCCGCGCAAACGCGAGTGCACGCTGACGTCCCTGACTTCCCTGGTGTTCAACGACGGCAAGGTTGCGCGGGTGGAGTACAGCGAGCCCGCCGCCGTGCTGCTGCCCGGTGCCGCCAAGACCCCCGGAGCATGACCATGGACCGGAACGCCTCCAGCCACCGCAACACCACCAGCCGCAAAACCAGCGGCCAGAAGCTCAATGCAGCGCTGACCTCGCGCCGCAGCTTCCTCGCCGTCGGGGGAGTGGCGCTCTCTGCGCTCACCATGGGCCTGTCCGCCTGTGCCCAGGAAGACGCCCTGGCCCAGCAGGCCAAAGCCGGCGACAACAAGAACTACGTCGCCGGCGACGGCTCGGTGACCGAATTCGCCAAAGCGGACCGCAAGGCCGCCGTCGGGATCAAAGGCACTTTGTTCGATGGAACTGCAGTGACCCCGCAGGACCTGCTTGGCAAGGTCACCGTCCTCAACTTCTGGTTCGCCGCATGTGCGCCGTGCCGGGTTGAAGCGCCGATTCTCGAGGAACTGCACCAGGAGTTCAAGAGCAAGGGTGTCCAGTTCTACGGTGTGAACCTCCGGGACGAGAAGGCCACGGCCGACGCGTTCGACCAGACGTTCAAGCTCACGTACCCCAGCTTCAACGACAAGGACGGCGCCGTGCTGCTGTCCGTCTCCGGCATTGTGCCTCCCGGCGCGGTGCCCACCACGCTGGTCCTGGACAAAGAAGGCAAGGTTGCCGCCCGCGTCCTGGGCGAGATCGAGAAGAGCACGCTCAAGGCGCTCATCACCACCGCGGTTGCCGAGTAGGTGGCCCCGACAGCGTGAACAGTCCTTTCGCCGAGACCATCCTGAGCGGTTCCTTGCTGCTGGCCATTCCCGTGGCTTTGCTGGCAGGACTCGTCTCCTTCCTGTCGCCATGCGTGCTGCCTTTGGTGCCTGGCTACCTTGGCTACGTGACCGGGCTGACCGGCGTCGACCTCCAGAAGCAAAGGCGCGGGCGCATGCTCGCCGGAATCGGCCTGTTCGTCCTCGGATTCTCCGTGATTTTTGTCCTGCTCGGTGGCGCCTTCGGCCAATTGGGAACCCTCATCACCGGCCCGCAGAACGCGTGGGTCACGCAATTGCTGGGCGTGTTGGTGATCATCATGGGAGTCGTCTTCCTGGGTGGCTTCGGGTGGTTGCAGCGTGACGCCAAAATCCACGCCAAGCCGCCTGCCGGGCTGTGGGGTGCCCCGCTGCTGGGCATCACGTTCGGACTCGGCTGGGCGCCCTGCATTGGCCCCACCTATTCCGCAGTCCAGTTGCTGAGCCTTTCCGGGGGATCGTCCGCGGCGAAGGGGGCCCTCCTGGCGTTTGTCTATAGTCTTGGCCTTGGCATTCCCTTCCTGTTGATAGCCCTCGCGGTGCGCCGGGGGATGGGAGTGATGTCCTTCTTCCGCAAGCACCGCCTGGCCATCCAGCGGGTGGGCGGGGGCATCCTGATACTCCTGGGAATCCTGATGGCCACGGGAGTGTGGGGCGCCTGGGTCACCGGGCTGCAGTACTGGTTCCAAACCGATGTGAAGTTGCCGATCTGATGAGCGAGCCCGTGCAAGGTAAAAAGAAGTCCAACAAGTCCGCCAGCAAATCCGCGAAAGCTGACAACGGAGCTGACAAGGCGATCAATAAGGCCAAGGCCGAAGCGGCGCTCCCGGTCCTGGGGATCGTAGGCATGCTGCGCTGGGCCTGGACCCAGCTGACCAGCATGCGTACTGCGCTGTTCCTGCTGCTGCTCCTCGCCGTCGCAGCGGTTCCCGGATCGCTCTTCCCGCAGCGTCCGGCGAACCCTTCGATCGTGACGCAGTACATCAGCGACCACCCGGACTACGGCAAGCTCCTGGACTCGGTGCAGCTGTACGACGTGTACTCCTCGGCTTGGTTCTCGGCGATCTACATCCTTCTGTTCATCTCCCTTATCGGTTGCGTGACGCCCCGGGCCATCGCCCACTACAAGGCAATGCGCTCCCAGCCGCCGCGGACCCCCAAGCGTCTCTCCCGTCTCCCGGAGTACGGCACCCTGGTGCTGCCCGCCGACGCCGGGATCCCGGCGTCGAAGGCTATCGCGGACGCCGCAGCGGTGCTGAAGAAGCGCCGCTACCGTGTGGAGGTGCGCGACGCCGACGGCGCCATGCCTTCCCTCGGCGCCGAGCGGGGCTTCCTCAAGGAAGTGGGCAACCTGGTGTTCCACGCTTCGCTGATCGGAGTGTTGGTTTCGGTGGCGGTCGGCGGGCTGTTCGGCTACAGCGGCCAGCGCATCCTCGTTGAAGGCGATACCTTCGTCAACACCTTGGTGGGCTATGACCAATTCAGCCCGGGCACCAACTTCCAGAGCAGCTGGCTGCAGCCGTACTCCATCCAGCTGGACAAGTTCGACGTCCAGTTCGACCGTGAATCGCCCGGGCACTTCGGCCAACCGATCGACTTCACGGCAGCCGTGACCACCAAGGACACGCCTGATTCACCCGCCAAGAAGCAGGTCCTCAAGGTCAACGACCCCGTGATGCTCGGCGACACCAGCATTTACCTCACGGGCAACGGCTACGCTCCCGTGGTCACCGTCCGCGACGGCGCCGGCAACGTCGCCATGCAGGGTCCAGTGGTGGCCAAGCTGCAAGGCGACAACTACTACTCCTCGGTGGTCATCAAGGTTCCCGATGCCAAGCCCGATCAGCTCGGTTTCGCAGGGTTCTTCCTGCCCACGGCGATGGTGACGGACCAGGGTCTCGCCTACAGCGGCGATCCTTCGCTCATCAACCCGCAGTTGAACCTCAACTCGTACTACGGCGACCTTGGCCTGAACAAGGGTGCCCCGCAGAACGTCTTCGAGCTCGACGTCGCAAAGCTGACCCCGCTCAACGGCCGCGGCATGGCTAACAAGGCCATCGCGATCGCGCCCGGAGGCACGTACACGCTTCCGGACGGCAAGGGCAGCATCACGTTCGACGGCGTCAAGAAATACGTTGGCGTCGACATCCACCACAATCCGGGCCAGGCCACCGCGCTCGTGTTCGCCCTGCTGGCGGTCGCCGGATTGATTCTCTCCCTCTACCTGAACCGCCGCCGCGTCTGGGTCCGCACCGGAACCCACGAGGACGGGCGCACAATGGTGGAGTACGGCCTCCTTGCCCGCGGCGAGGACCATAGGCTGGCCGGCGAAGCCGCCGCGATCCGCGAACTGCTGCAACGAGAATGGCTGCTCACCACCGAACAGTCCACCGAAACCGTTTCTTCCTCAACCTCGAAGGACCAGTAATGCTCCCCATCAACGAAACCATGGGCCAGTACAGCGAGCTTTTCATGCTGCTCGCGGCCGGCACCTACACGGTGGCGTTCATCGCTTTCGCGTGGGACCTCGCCAAGAGCAGCAAAATGCTGAAAGCGGTGGACCTGAAAGCGGCCTCTTCGGTGGCAGCCGAGGCCAAGGTTCCGGTCGCCGCCGGCCGTGCCGGTGGAAACGACGTCGGGGGACCTGCGGGCCGTACTGAGCGCCCGACGTCGGCGATCACCTCCGTCAGCCAGACCGCCGGCGGTGACATGAAGTACGCCGCCAAGCGCCGCATTCCCGCCCGAGTCGCGGTGGCAGTCGCGATCATCGGCGTGGTCATCCATGGTGCCGGGGTAATCACTCGTGCGCTTGGCGCAGGCCGCGTGCCGTGGGGCAACATGTACGAGTTCCTGACCACCGGCGCTTTCCTGGTGGTGGCTGTCTTCCTGCTCTCGCTCATCCGCCGCGACCTGCGCTTCCTGGGCACCTTCGTGCTGGGCCTCGCCGTGATCATGATGGTGGCCGCGTCCGTGACGTACTGGACCCCGGTGGGCCACCTGGTTCCAGCACTCCAGAGCTACTGGCTGGTCATCCACGTCTCCATCGCAGTGATGTCCGCGTCCTTGTTCACCTTGACGTTCGCCATGTCAGCACTGCAGCTGTTGCAATCGCACCGCCAGAAGACCTTGGCTGCCGGCGGTGTGGACCGGCTGGGCTTCATGCGGCTCGTACCGAACGCGTTGAGCCTGGAGAACCTGTCCTACCGCATCAACACCGTGGGATTCGTGGGCTGGACCTTCACCCTCATGTTTGGCGCCATCTGGGCCGAGAAAGCCTGGGGCCGCTTCTGGGGTTGGGACACGAAGGAAGTGTGGACGTTCGTGATCTGGGTGGTCTACGCAGGCTACCTGCACGCACGCGCCACCCGCGGCTGGACGGGAACCCGTGCAGCCTGGTTGTCGATTGCGGGCTACTTGTGCGTGATCTTCAACTTCACCGTGGTCAACGTGTTCTTCAACGGCCTGCACTCGTACTCGGGGCTTCCGCAGTAGGACTGCTCAGGACGGTCGCCTTGCCGTCCTGACCCTTTTTGAACCGACGACGACGGCGACACTCCGCACTTGCGGGCGTGTCGCCGTCGTTCGCGTTTCAAAAGAGGTCAGGAAGGGAGTCCACTCGTGCCGTAGGTTTCCGTCAGCTGTTGAGGTCGCCGCTGTCGTCGGCTTTGGACTCGCCCTTGAGCTTGCGTTCCTTGGCTTCGAGTTCGGCCTTGAGTTTCTTCAGCCGTTCGGCTTCTGCCTGGTTGCGACGGCGGGCCTCGAGGTTGCGGAGAAAGTCGGGGTCGTCGTCGGGCGCCGTGGGGTGGCTCGCCGGTTGCGGGGCGGGGCCGATGTTGTAGGGGCGGCCGATGAGGAACCAGAGAACCGCGCCGAGAACCGGCAGCAGGATCATCACTACGATCCACGCGGTTTTGGAAATTCCCCGGGTGGCGCGGCGGTCGGTGCGGATGACATCCACCAGCCCATAGACGAATACGAGCAGGACGGCCACAACTGCAACAACGCGGAGCATAACGTCAAGTCTAGTCTCCGCGCGGTCCGGTGATAGCTGTGCGCACAGAGTGCAATCAGGCTGTGAGGCTAAACTTGATCCGTGGCTTTCCTCAAATACTCCCTGATCCGCCTGGCGCTCTTCGTGCCGCTCTTCGTCCTCTTTGCCCTCTTGCACACGGGTTTGTTGCTGGCGGCGATCTTCGCGGGCCTTATCGCGTTCGCCATCAGCTACTTGTTTTTCAAGAAGCAGCGCGACGACGCCACGGCATCAATGCGCGAGCGTTTCTCCGGGCGGGCCAAGCCCATCCGCTCCGCGCTGGAGATCGAAGATGCAGCAATCGAGGACCGGCTGGTGGATGAAAACCCTGTGGTCACGGTCGAGAACGACCGACGCCCCAAAGAAGCCTAGAAACTCAAAGCCCATACGTGAGCGCGGGTTGGCCAAAACCGGCTTATATGTGAGCGAGCGTCGGGGGAAACCGGGCTATATGTGAGCGGGCGTCGGGGGAAGGACGCTCGCTCACTTTTATGGTGTCTCCGGCGGACGCTCGCTCACATCATGTGAGCGAGGGTTGGCGAAAATCGGCCCATATGTGAGCGAGGGTCAGAAGCCGTGGCTTAGGACGAGGCCCACGGAAAACAGCACGCTGTAGCCAAGGTTGATCAATCCGGTTTGCTTGAGCACCGGGATGAGGCTTTTTCGCTTCCGGCCGTTGACCATGAGCCAGGCCGGCATGAGGCACGCGGGGATCAGCAGCAGCACTATCAGCATCCACGGCTTGGTGGGCGCAAGCACCACTACCAACAGAATCGCGGCTGCAAGCATCAGGACGTAGCTCTCGCGGGCGTGGCGGTCGCCAAGCCGCACGGCCAGCGTCCGCTTGCCCGCCGCCGTATCCGTGGGGATATCCCGCACATTGTTGGCCATCAGCAGGGCGCAGGCGATCAATCCGGTCCCAATGGCGCCGATGACGGCCGGAAGGCTCACTTGGCCCGCCTGCGTGTAGGTGGTGCCCAGCGTTGCCACCAGGCCGAAGAAGACAAACACGAACAGGTCGCCCAGGCCCATGTAGCCATAGGGGTTCTTGCCGCCGGTGTATCCCCAGGCAGCGAGGACGCAGCCGATGCCCACCAGGATCAGCCACCAGCTCTGCGTGATGATCACCAGGACCAGGCCGAAAATCATGGCCAGGCCGAACGCGCCGAAGGCGGCCCACTTGACGTGGTCCGGGCGTGCAGCGCCGGAACCGACCAGCCGGAGCGGACCCACGCGGTCCTCATCGGTGCCACGGATGCCGTCCGAATAGTCGTTGGCATAGTTCACCCCGACCTGCAGCAGCAGCGCCACGAGGGCGGCGAGGATGGCATTCAGGAGCCGGAAAGATTGCAGCTCGTAGGCGGCCGCTGTGCCGATCAGCACCGGGGCGATCGCCGCCGGCAGGGTGCGCAGGCGGGCGCCTTGAATCCATTGTGCAGCTGTTGCCACGTTCAGTACCTCGTGTTGTTTCGCGTTGGGGAAGGCAAATGACGGTCAGGGAGGACCTATCTATTCTCCCTGATGCACCTCGGTGAGAAGCTCGATCATCGCCAGCCGGTCCGGCTTTCCATTGGGAAGCATGATGAGTCCATCCGTGGTCAGCACCGTTTTGGGAGCAAGGGTCCCCAGGGATTCCTGGCAGCGGGCCTTGTAGTCCGCGACGCTTTCCGGGGAGCTGTCCTCGACGGCAACATACGCTGCCACCGCCTGGCCCCACTCCCTGGAAGGTACCCCGGCCACGAAAGCCGCCGTGACGCCGTCGAACTTTTCAAGCTCCGCTTGGATGAACGCGGCGGAGGCTTTGACACCGCCGGTGATGATGACGTCGTCGGCCCGTCCAAGCACTGTGAGCGTGCCGTCGGCGGCGAGCTCGCCAAGATCGTTGGTGCGGTACCAGCGGGTGCCGTCCTCGTCGAAGAATGCCTCGGCACTTGCCTCGGGCGCGTCCAGGTAACCGGAAGCCACGGTGTCGCCGCCAAGAAGGACCCGGCCGTCGTCGTCGAGCATGACCCGAACGCCCTCCAGCGGCCTTCCGTCGTACACGCAACCGCCGCACGTCTCAGCGGAGCCATAGGTGGTCACCACCTTCAGTCCGGCCTCGCTGGCGGCGTCCAGGAGTGCGGTGGCCGCGGGCGCGCCGCCCAGCAGGATGGCATTGAAGCGGCGCAAGGCGGCGAGGGTCCGAGGCGACGGCGAGTCCAGGAGCCGCAGCAATTGCGTCGGAACCAGGGAAGTGAAGCGGATGGTGTCCGTCAGTTCCTCCGCGGCGGCGGTGAAGGCCTCCGGCGTGAAGCCGTTCGAGAGGTCCATGACCCACGGACGCGTGCCGGCGAAGAGCGAGCGGACCAGGACCTGGACTCCGGCAACGTACTGCAGCGGCAGGGCCAGGAGCCACTGGCCCTCACCGCGGAGTGCGATGGCCGTGGCCATGGAAGAAGCGGCGAGTTCATCGACCGTCAGCACGGTGGCCTTGGGCGTGCCGGTGGAACCCGACGTGCGGACCACCACTGCGGCGTCCTCGAAACCGGGCGTTTCAACGGGGACGGCCGCCGGGGTGCCGTCTTCCGCGATGATGATTTCGACGGCGGGTCCCTCCTCGTGGAGGGCGGTGGCCAGGGCTTTGAGAACGGGATCGATGTTCACGGGCGAGTCCTAGAAGTAGTACGGAAAGTTGGACCAGTCCGGATCGCGCTTCTCGAGGAAGGCTTCCTTGCCCTCGACGGCTTCGTCCGTCATGTAGGCCAGGCGCGTGGCCTCCCCGGCGAACACCTGTTGCCCGGCCAGGCCGTCGTCGGCGAGGTTGAAGGCGAACTTGAGCATGCGGATGGCCTGCGGGGATTGGCGTGCGATGTCCGCGGCATACTCGAGCGCGACCTCCTCGAGGCGCTCATGGTCCACGGCTTCGTTGACGGCACCCATGCGGACCATGTCCTCCGCGGAATATTCGCGGGCCAGGAAGAAGATCTCGCGGGCGGCTTTCTGGCCGATCTGGCGGGCGAGCAGCGCCGAGCCGTAACCGGCGTCGAAACTTCCCACAGTGGCGTCGGTCTGCTTGAACTTGCCGTGCTCGCGTGACGCAATGGTGAGGTCGCTCACGACGTGAAGTGAGTGGCCGCCGCCTGCTGCCCAGCCGTTCACGACGGCGATGACCACCTTGGGCATGGTCCGCATGAGCCGCTGGACTTCCAGGATGTGCAGGCGGCCGGCCCGGGCGGGGTCGATGCTTTCCTGGGTCTCGCCGTCGGCGTAGCGGTAGCCGTCCCGGCCGCGGATCCGCTGGTCCCCGCCGGAACAGAAGGAATGGCCGCCATCCTTGGGGGAGGGGCCGTTTCCGGTGAGGAGCACTGTGGCGACATCGGGAGTCATCCGGGCGTGGTCCATGGCACGGTAGAGCTCGTCAACCGTGCCGGGGCGGAACGCGTTGCGGACCTCCGGGCGGTTGAAGGCGATCCGGACCGTGGGAAGGTCCTTTGCCACTTTTCCGTCTGCGTCCCGCTCGACCTGCCGGTGGTACGTCATGTCCTGGAAATCGTCGAAACCGGACACCGTGCGCCAGCGGGACGGGTCAAAGACGTCGGATACCTTGGCGGGGAAGTCGTTGCTCACCCTCAGAGTCTAGTAATCCACTCAGCTGATGCAGAACTCGTTGCCTTCGGGATCGGCCATGGTGTGCCATTCGTGTGGCCCTTGCTTGGCCGTCCACAGGAATTTCGCGCCCCGCGCTTCCAACGCGGCACGGACCTCGTCCTTGTCCTGTCCGTTGAGGCGAACGTCCCAGTGGACGCGGTTCTTGACGGTCTTGTCCTCCGGAACGGTCTGGAACAGGAAGCGGCGGCGGGTGTCCTTGTCCTGGTCTTCTTCGGGGCCGATGGCCGCGCCGTCCTTCCATACGAGCTTGCCGTTGTGGGTGGTGGTCTCTTCGTCCGTGGCGAAACCTTGATCCACCATGGACCGGATGAACGCCTCGTCCTGGGGCTCCACGATCCACTCGAGCGTCTCGGCCCACCAATCGGCCAGGGCGTGCGGATTCCTGCAGTCGATCACTACCTGAAAGTTCAGTGCCATGGACTGAACCTACGACGACGGCGCGTGGCCGGGGAAGTGCCTAGCGGACAGTTCCGGTCCGGGTTGCCCAACTGACTCGCAGTAAGTGTCGTTTTGGGCCTTGATAACGACATCTACTGCGAGTCAGTTGGGTGGGCCGGGCGGGCGTTGGGTGGGCCGGGGCTTGGATTGGCCGGAGGGGGTGGGGCTAGCCGCCGAGGAGTTGCGGCGGGAGCGCGTAGATCAGCACGACGGCCAGCAGGTTCTTGGCGGCGTGGACGAAGTACGAGAACATGACGTTCTTGCCCGTCCAGACGTAGACGGCCACCAGGACCACGCCCATTCCGAGGTACGGGGCCAGTGCGGGAACTACCAAGCCCTCCCGTCCCACCACATGGATAGCGGCGAAGCACAGCACGGACAGGACACAACAGAGCCAAATATTGACGCGACGGGACAGCTTGCCGATGAGCAGGTGCCGGAACAGGTACTCCTCCACGAAGGGACCCAACACCACCAGCAACGGCACCACGAACCACGGCGGCAGTTGCAGGACCAGAGACTGGAGGGTCAGCTGGTTCTGCGACTCCTTAGCCAAACCGGTCACCGTCACCAGGATGGCGGTGATCACCAGCATCGCCACGATGGACAGCGGAATCATGGCGAGCGTGAACCACGGACGGGTGGCCAGGATCAGGAAATCCCGGGCTATGACGCGCCACGCAGCCGCCACCGCGAACAGGCCCACGGAAGCATAGAACCCGAGGTTGATGGCGAAGACGGCCGTGGCAGGGTCGGGGAAAATCTGTTGTACGAAAGCCGTCACAGGCGCGGTGGCGAGGCTCAGGACAGCGGCCAATGACACATAGAGTCCGAAAGCCGCGGCGTCCAAGCCCGTGAAACGGTATAGCCTGCCGGCTGGCGGAATGGTGCCCATATGTCCAGCTTAACGCCCCTGTTTGTTGCCCGCGTCACGGTCCGCGGAAATCACCGGGTACGATGGTTCTGCCGGATTTACCTTCGACGCTTCCGCGTTTTCGCTACTGATTCGACTCGCCAAGAGGTCGATAGCTCGAATTGTTCCGTGCCAATGCGCGTGAAGCCAGGGCCGGCATCTACTCAACCCTCAAGGAACAGCTGTGCCTCAAAACACCACAACCGACCTTCAGCGTGAGCCGGGAACCCTGGCTGCGCCCAGTACCGCTACAACTTCCGCAAACCTCAGCGCCGAGGGCTACCAGAAGACCCTGAGCCGCCGCCACGTCACGATGATCGCGATGGGCGGCGCGATCGGCGTCGGGCTCTTCATGGGTGCGGGTGGACGCCTGGCCTCCACAGGTCCGGCCCTGATTTTCTCCTACGCCATTGCCGGCGTCATCGCCTACCTGCTGATGCGGGCGCTCGGCGAACTGATCATGTACCGCCAGACCTCCGGCTCGTTCGTGAGCTACGCCGGAGAAATGTTCGGCAAGAAGGGCGCCTTCCTCTCCGGTTGGATGTACTTCATCAACTGGGCCATGACGGGCATCGCCGAACTCATTGCCATCGGCCTGTACTTCCAGTTCTTCTTCCCAAATGTTCCCGTTGAACTGTCCGCCATCGCCGCGCTGGTGCTGCTGGTGGCCGTGAACCTGTTCAGCGTCAAGGCCTTCGGCGAGTTCGAATTCTGGGCTTCCTGCCTCAAGGTCGCCGCGATCCTGATCTTCCTGGCCGTGGGCACGTTCATGGTGGTCACGAACGCGCAGGTCGGCACCGGCCACGCTTCCGTGGGGAACCTCTTCGCTGCCGACGGCGGCATGTTCCCCAAGGGCGGATTGGTGATGATCCTGGTCCTCAACGCCGTGATCTTCGCTTACAACGCCATCGAACTTGTCGGCATTACCGCCGGTGAAATGCAGAACCCGGAACGCGAAGTGCCCAAGGCGATCCGCGCCGTCGTGATCCGTATTGTGGTCTTCTACGTCGGTTCCGTTACCCTGCTGGCGATGCTCCTGCCCTCGGACCAGTACCACGCGGGAACCTCCCCGTTCGTCACGGTCTTCGGCCAGATGGGCTTGCCGTGGATGGGCGACGTCATGAACATGATCGTCATCACCGCCGCACTGTCCTCATGCAACTCGGGCCTGTACTCGATCGGCCGCATCTTCCGCACCATGGCCAACAATGGACATGCCCCCAAGTGGCTCACCAAGATGTCCACCCGCCACGTGCCGTATGCGGCCATTCTGGCTATCGGCGCCGTGTACCTCGTGGGCATCCTGCTCAACATCTGGTTGGGCGGTTCGCACGCCTTCGACCTCGCGCTGAACACCGCATCCATTGGCGTCATCTTCACGTGGGGCTCCATCTTCGCCAGCCAGATCGCGCTGCGCAAGAAGAAGGGCAACGTCTCCAGCCTCCCCATGCCGGGTTCGCCGTGGACCAGCTGGGTCGGCCTGGTGGCCCTCTTGGCCATCACGGTGCTGATCGGCATGGACACCATGACGGACAAGGCCACGGGTGAGGTATTCCCCCTGGGCCTCTGGACCCTGGCCACCATCCCGTTCTTCGCCCTGGTGCTGTGGCTTGGCTGGCAGAAGGTCAAGAACAACGAACCGAAGAGCGAACTATTTAGCTAAGCCGGACGCGAACTCGCCGGAACGGTGCCGGCTCGCCCGAACCTTCCGGCGAGCCGGTCGCGTTCCGGCGATCTCGACGACGGCTAGTCCTTCAGGTGCTTTGCGAAGTGGTCCTCGATCCGCTGCCAGGCTTCCGGTGCTGCAGCCGGATCGGGCTTGATGCCCATCACCCGCATCAACGGCCGCAGAGGCCGGGGCCCGACCGCAACGTCGTTCATGAAGGCGTGGCCCGCCGTCGGGAATTCCTTGACATCGTGCTCGATCCCGAGCGTCGTCAGGGCGGCCTCCAACTTCGCGGCCGCTCCCGGCATCGACCGGTCCTTGGCTCCGTAGTTGGCCACCACGGGGCACGCGCCTTCCAAAGCCTTCTCCGGATCCCGTGGCAATTGGCCATAGTTGATGGAGGCGGCGTCGAAATCGTCGTGGGCCATGAGCAGGGCGAAGGCGCCGCCCATGCAGAATCCAATGACGCCCATCTTCCCTGTGCAACGTGCATCGCTGCGGAGCCAGGAACGTGCCGTGGACACATCCGTGAATGCCCGGCCCGTGCCCGCACCCAAGGAGCGCATGGTTGCCACGAGGCAACGCCTCGCGCCGCCGTCGCTGTAAAGATCGACGGCGAGCGTCAAGTAGCCGGCCGCGGCGAGCCGGTCCGCGTGCCTGCGCATCTCCGCGTCGAGCCCGAAGGCTTCATGGATGAGTACGACGCCGGGAAACGGCCCTTCGCCATCGGGCTCGGCCAGGTAACCCCGCAGGGTCTTCGAGCCTCCTGCCACCGCGCTTTCCGCGCTCAAGTCGATGTGCACCATGGTGCAATCCTGCCAGACCACGCAAATGTCTTGGGCAGAGGCTTTTGTCAGCGGCCGCCGTTAGGCTCGATGCATGGACCACAGCACCACGCTCAGCCAGCACGTCAACGCCTCACGGGAGAAAGTCTGGGCCGTCATTTCCGATATTCCGGGCTCGCCCAGGACCCTTTCCGGAGTCAAGGCCATTCAGATGCTCAGCGAGGGACCCTATGGTGAGGGCACGCGCTGGAAGGAAACCCGCGCCATGATGGGCAGGGAGGAGACCGTGGAAATGCACGTTTCCGAGTGCGATCCTCCGCGCGCCACCACGGTCAAGGCCAGGCAAGGCGGTGCGGACTACACCACCCGTTTCACCCTCGAAGAGCGCGACGGCGGGACCGAGCTCGCGTTGTTCTTCGGCGCCGAGGTCCTCAAGCCGACATTCTTCAGCAGGGTCATGATGGCCGCGTTCGGGAAGCTCGGAATGAGCGTCACCCGCAAGGCGCTTGCGAAGGATCTCGTCGAGATCGCGGCGAAAGCGGAGACGCTCTGATGGCGCTCGCGAAGGTGGCAGCACCCCGGATGTCCCCGATCAGGCTCGACGAACTCCGTGACGAACCTGCCCCGGACTTCCAGCGTGGTGAACGTTACGACGGCGTCCGCCTCACCCGCGCCGTGGCCGACGGAGCGGAGCTGAGCGGGGCCGACTTCATAGAGTGTGAATTCAACCAGGTGTCTTTCAACGAGGCACAACTGCGTGGCGCGACCTTCCGGGACTGCATCCTAAATGAGCCGTACGCGCCGGTGTTCAAGGCTGCGCGGACCTCGTGGCGTGAAGTGGAGATCAGCAACCCGCGTTGGGGTTCAGCGGAGATGTACGAGGGCGCCTGGAATTCGGTAAAGATCGACGGCGGCAAGCTGGACTTCCTGAACTTGCGTGGATCCAAGCTCACGGATGTAGTGATCACGGGCTGCATCATCAACGAGCTGGACCTCGGGGCTTGTACGGCGACGCGCATGGTGCTGAAGGATTGCACCATCGGGACGCTGGACGTCGCCGGGGCCAAGCTCAAGGATGTGGACCTGCGTGGCTCGGACTTCCGGATGATCAACGGACTTGGTGGACTGTCCGGCGTCGTCATCGATGATTACCAGCTCAGCCTGCTGGCACCCCTGTTGGCCGGACACCTGGGTATCCGGGTGATTTGAGTGACGGTTGACCGCGGCGCCGTTGACCGAATGACGGTTGACCGCGGGGCGGCGCCGTGTAATCTTTATAGAACGAACGGTCGGTAAATTATTCGCCGGCCCCGCTCCCTTCGCGAAGGATGTTCTCATGGTCGAGGCTTTTCTTGTTGGCGGTGCCCGCACCCCTGTAGGCCGTTACGGCGGCGCACTTTCCGCGGTCCGGCCGGATGACCTGGCAGCCCTCGTGGTCCGCGAAGCCGTGGCCCGTGCCGGCGTCGACCCCGACGCGATCGACGAGGTCATCCTGGGCAACGCCAACGGCGCCGGCGAGGAAAACCGCAATGTTGCCCGCATGGCCACCCTTCTCGCGGGGCTGCCCCTTCACATCCCCGGCATCACGGTCAACCGCCTCTGCGCTTCCGGAATGAGCGCCATCGTCATGGCCAGCCACATGATCAAGGCCGGCGCTGCGGACATCGTGGTGGCGGGCGGCGTCGAGTCGATGAGCCGGGCCCCGTGGGTGCAGGAGAAGCCCACCACGGCCTTCGCCAAGCCGGGCCAGATCTTCGACACCTCCATCGGCTGGCGCTTCGCCAACCCCCTCTTCAGCAAGGGCGAGCTGTCCCGCGGCGGCAAGATGACCTATTCCATGCCGGAAACTGCCGAGGAAGTCGCCCGTGTGGACGGCATCTCCCGCGAGGACGCCGATGCCTTTGCCGTCCGCTCGCACGAACGCGCGCTTGCGGCCATTGCCGGCGGCCGCTTCAAGGAAGAGATCGTGCCGGTCACGGTGAAGACCCGCAAGGGAGAGACGGTCGTGGACACCGACGAAGGCCCACGTGAGGGGACCACCATGGAGGTCCTCGCCGGGCTCCGCCCAGTGGTCGCCGGGGGCTCCGTTGTCACGGCGGGCAACTCCTCCTCGCTCAACGACGGCGCGTCCGCCATCATCGTTGCGTCCGAGGCTGCCATCGAGAAGTTCGGCCTCACCCCGAGGGCCCGCATCATCGACGGTGGCTCGGCCGGCTGCGAACCGGAAATCATGGGCATCGGCCCCGTTCCGGCTTCCCGGAAGATCCTGGCCCGGTCCGGGCTCACGGTCGGTGACCTTGGCGCCGTCGAACTCAATGAAGCCTTCGCGACGCAATCGCTCGCGAGCATGCGACGTCTGGGCCTCGATCCGGACATCGTCAACCTCGACGGCGGTGCGATCTCCCTGGGGCACCCGCTGGGTTCCAGCGGCTCGCGTATCGCGATCACCTTGCTGGGCCGCATGGAACGCGAGCTGGGCAGCGCCGACCGCAAGATCGGCCTCGCGACGATGTGCATCGGCGTCGGGCAGGGCGCGGCCATTCTCCTGGAAGGCGTGTAATGGCGTTGAACCCCGAGGAATTCGGAACCCTGCTCATTGAAGAGCGCGAGGACCGCGTCACCGTCCTGCTGAACCGGCCCGAGGTGCGCAACGCGATCGACCAGCAGATGGTGGATGAACTCCATCGGGTGTGCGATGACCTTGAACGCGAGCCGAAAATCCTGATCATTGCCGGCGTCGAAGGCGTCTTTGCGTCAGGTGCCGATATCGGCCAGTTGAGGGAGCGCCGGCGCGACGACGCTTTGCGCGGCATCAACTCCACGATTTTCGTGCGGATCGCGAAGCTGCCCATGCCGGTCATCGCGGCCCTGGACGGTTATTGCCTGGGCGGCGGGGCCGAACTCGCCTACGCCGCGGACTTCCGGATCGGCACGCCCAGCCTGCGGATCGGCAACCCGGAAACCGGACTGGGCATCATGGCCGCGGCCGGTGCAACGTGGCGCCTCAAGGAACTCGTGGGGGAGCCGATTGCCAAGGAAATCCTCTTGGCGGGCGCCGTTCTCCGCGCCGAGGAAGCCCTGCGCATCAATCTGATCACCCAGATCCACGAAGCCCCCGTGCTGATGGAAGCGGCCCACAACCTTGCCGACCGGATCGGCCGGCAGGACCCCTTGGCTGTCCGGATCACCAAATCCGTGTTCCACGCTCCGGCCGAAGCGCATCCCGTGATCGACACACTGGCCCAAGGCATGCTTTTCGAATCGCAGGCCAAGTTCGACCGCATGCAGGCGTTCCTGGACAAGAAGAGCGCCAACCCCTCCAGCGACAACCCCTCCAGCGACAACCCCTCCAGCGGCAACCCAGACAGGACCCGAAAATGACAGCAACGCCCGCTATCCCGCATGTTGTCGGCGTCCTCGGCGGTGGCCGCATGGGCGCCGGCATCGCCCACGCCTTCCTGATCAAGGGCGCCACCGTGATCGTCGTCGAACGCGATCACGAGTCCGCCGCAGCCGCGCAAGGTCGCGTTGCCGACGCCGTGGCCAAGTCCGTAGCCAGAGGCACCCTGACGGGAACCGCCGAAGAAGCTCTGTCCCGGTTCAGCACCTCCACCGATTATGACTCCTTCGTCCACTGCGGGCTCGTCGTCGAAGCCGTGCCCGAGGACTACGAACTCAAGGTTGCGGCCCTCAAGGCCGTGGAGGAGCACCTCTCGGCGGACGCCTTCTTGGCCTCCAACACCTCGTCGCTCTCCGTGACAGGCCTCGCTTCGCAGCTCCGGAGGCCGGCCAATTTCGTGGGCCTGCACTTCTTCAACCCTGTCCCGGCCTCCACGCTCATCGAGGTGGTCCTGGCCAAGGAGACTTCGCCGGAGCTCGCCGCCACAGCGAAAAGCTGGACCGAGGCACTCGGCAAGACCGCCGTCGTCGTCAACGACGCGCCCGGCTTCGCCTCCTCGCGGCTGGGTGTTGCGATCGCGCTCGAGGCGATGCGCATGGTTGAGGAAGGCGTGGCCACCGCCGAGGACATCGACGCGGCCATGGTGCTCGGCTACAAGCACCCGACGGGACCGCTCAAGACCACGGACATCGTGGGCCTGGACGTGCGCCTCGGCATCGCCGAATATTTGCATTCGACGCTGGGGGAGCGGTTCGCCCCGCCGCAGATCCTGCGCGACAAGGTTGCCCGCGGCGAGCTGGGCCGCAAGACCGGCAAGGGTTTCTTCGACTGGACTGACTAGCTGCCTCCGTGTCTCCCAACTGACTCGCATTTAATGTCGTTTTCAGGCCCCATAACGACAACAACTGCGAGTTACTTGGGCGCCCAGCCGCGGTCCAGAAGCACGGCACTGACTTTCGCGACGGCGGACCGTGCGTCGTTCTCCATGTGCCGTTTGGAGATCCTCACCAGGTGCCATCCGGCACCGGCGAAATCCTCTTCGCGGGCGATGTCCCTGACTATCTGGGCCGGCCCGGAATGCGGTTCGCCGTCGTATTCGACAGCCACACGGTGTTCCGGATAGCCCAAGTCCGGTTGACGCACGACGCCGGCACCTAGCTCAGTGGCTACGTTCAGTTGCGGTTCGGGCAGCCCGGCGTTTTCGAGGGCCAGCCGGAGCCGGGTTTCGGGCGCCGAGTCCGAGCCGATCCGTGCCTGTTCGAGAGCCAGGCGCGCTTTGCGGATTCCTGGCGTGCCTTTGTGCCGGTCCAGCATGTCGGCCAGCTGTTCCAATGTTGCGTGCGGCTCTGTCCGGCCTTCAAACTCCGGCCGCGGCATCCGCACCAGATGATCGGCCACAACGGTCAATTCATCCACACTCATCTTCCTGGACACATCGAGCCAGGTCCGGGTGCGCGTGGTGACCAGAAGCCCATCAAGACTCGTGATTTCGTCGTCGAAAAACTGCCCGACATGCCCAACCACCCCGGTTCGCCGAGGAATGGCCATGGTGTCCGGACGCGAGATGTGAATGCCCGGATCATCGGTCCCGGGCAAAAATCCAGGGAACGACCACAGAGCGAACGCCGTCGCGTGTGATGCAGCCGAGAACCCGGTCACCGCAGTGAAAGGACGGACGAAACCGACGTCCGCCGCCTGCCCAGGGACCAATGCGTGGTCCGGAATCCGGATGCCCCGGCTTGGCGAGGGGAGCGATCGGTGCCGCAACCGCCGTCGGCTCACACCGGCGTCGACCGCTTCTTGAAAGGTAAACGGGGCGTTCGCCAGTAGCGCCGGCAAGGGTTGCGGGGTCCTCATGCCTTATCGTTGCAAATCCTGGAACGCCATTTTGAGTTATCCACAGGCAATTGCCCCGGCACTCCAACTGACTCGCAGTTGTTGTCGTTTACAGCCTCCAAAACGACAACAAATGCGAGTTAGTTGGGTCGGTTAGGCTGGCTGGGTGACTCTCATTGCACCCGTGACCCTGGATGGCCGCTTCGTAACCCTGGAACCACTCAGCCCCGAGCACCACGACGGCTTGGTGGAAGCCGCGAAAGACGGCGAGTTGTGGAAGCTCTGGTACACCTCGGTCCCGACGCCGGAGGGCATGGCCGCGGAGATCAAGCGCCGGCTCGGGCTGCAGGAGCAAGGATCCATGCTTCCATTCGCCACGCGTTTGAAGGCGGACGGCAAGATCATCGGCATGACTACCTACATGAACATCGACGCCGCCACTCCGCGCGTCGAGATCGGCTCCACCTGGAACGCCGCCTCGGCACAGGGCAGCGGGAGCAACCCGGACTCCAAACTGTTGCTCCTGGGGCATGCTTTCGAAACCCTTGGCTGCCCCGCCGTCGAATTCCGCACGCATTGGCTCAACCACCAGTCCCGCGAGGCCATCGCACGGTTGGGCGCCAAACAGGACGGCGTCCTCCGGAACCACTCGCGGACTGCGGACGGAGTGCTCCGGGACACGGTGGTTTTCTCGATCCTCGAACACGAGTGGCCGGCTGTCCGCACAGGCCTCGAGTTCAGGCTCGAGAAGCGCTTCCCCAAGTAGTCCCCACCGCCACCCTCCCCTCGCAAGCTCGGCCAGGGAACCCTGGCGGCGTGGGCCCACGCAATTGATGTCGTTTTCAGCGCTGATAACGACATTAAGTGCGAGTTAGTTGGGTTAGCCCGAGCCACATCCCTCCTCCGGAAGCAGTCCCACATGGTCGAACAACTCATGGCCTTCGCGCTGACCTGCGTCGTCGTCGTCCTCGTTCCCGGACCCGATTTTGCCCTGGTGCTGAAGAACGCACCCCGCGGACCTGGCTCAGCGGCCACCACCGCGATCGGAATCATGGTGGGCAACACGATCCTTGCCCTTCTCGCCGTGCTCGGCGTCACCGCGCTCCTCAGCGCGTCGGAAGTCCTGGGTAACGTCATCAGGATCGCCGGTGCCGCGTACCTGCTCTACCTGGGGACCCGCGCCCTGATCGAGGCCTTCGGACGCCCCCGGAATCAACCCACTGCGGCCCCCGAACCCCGGCTTGGATTCCGAGGGAACTCACCGTTCCTGCAAGGAATGGTCAGCAATCTGCTCAACCCCAAGGTCGCCGTCTTTTACCTATCCCTTTTCCCCCAATTCAACCTCGCACCGCTGCCCCCTCTGGGCCAGCACGCGTTGATGGCGGGCATCTTCCTGCTCACTGCGCTGGTTTGGTATGTCGCGCTGGTGCATGCGCTCAAGAGAATCTCCACCGCGCTGGCCCGTCCACGCGTGAAGCGGATCATCACCGGCGGATCCGGGACTGTCCTGATCGGCGTCGGCGGGACAATCCTGACGAAATCCCTGGCCTCCAGCTAACGGCCGCGCAGCTAACAGCCCGCCCTTTTTCAACCCCCGCTCACATATATCCGCCTCCCCGGAAACCCTCGCTCACCTATCCCGCGTGTGGTTAGCTGTCCGGTATGGATGGGATCTCAACCGCCGCCAAGCAGCGGGGCGTCCGTTGGGACGGTGCGGTGAACGCCTGGCATATCGCCGGAAGCGTGTACCGGATGGGGCGGCGGGAATGGCTCACCGACGCCGGGTGGCAGCAAATGTACGACGCCGGCATCCGCACCGTGATCGACTTGCGGACCCTTCGTGAGCAGCAGCCCCGGGAGATCGATCCCGAGGTTTCAGCGGAGGCGACTGCGCGTTTCGACATCGTCCATTGCCCCACCGAGGACCCGGAGGACAAGGAGTTCACCGAGCTCTTTGGTCCGTATTTGAAAGATCCTGCCCACTACGCCGACTATGTGCGGCTCTTCCCGGACAAGCTCGCCGCGGTTTTCAAGGCCATCGCCGCGGCACCCGGCGGGGTGGTGGTGCACTGCGCGGCCGGGCGGGACCGTAGCGGGATCATCGCCGTGATGCTCCAGAACCTTGCAGGAGCGAGCGATGAGGAAATCGTGCGGGGTTACCAGCAGGGAATGCGGGGAATCAACGAGCGCCACCGCCACCATCGCGCCCCGCACGCCCATGATCCCTTCCTCGAGGAAGACGCGCTCGAAGCCATGTTGTCCGTACGCACGGCCAGCCTCCTGGAATTCGCACATTCCCTGGACACCTTCGCCTTCCTGGGAGCGAACGGCGTCTCCGAGGTGGAAGTCGCCGCCATCCGGGCCAAACTCAACGCTCCGGGGCGGTAGAGGGACGCAGCCCCGAGGGCCATCTAGTGTGCAGATCGGGCCTCTCATGTATTCTGGGTTGTATTACCGAACGGCCGGTCAGTAATTTGCGGTCGTTCTGTCCATTTCGTGCCCGTGCCTTGGAAGGACCCGTCGACGATGACCAGTACCGCAGTCGCTCCGGAAGCCACAACCGTTGAAACCGTGCCCAGTTTCGTCCAGGGCGAGTGGTGGACCCCCAGCGCCGACGCCTCCGCGGGCGTGCCCGTCCGCGACGCCAGCACGGGTGAGATCCTTGCAACGGTCAACACCGACGGACTGGACCTTGCCGGCGTCGTGAATTACGGCCGCACGGTGGGCCAGCGCGAGCTCGGCAAGCTCACCTTCCACCAGCGTGCCCTCAAGCTCAAGGAACTGGCCCAGTACCTCAACGGCCGCCGCGAAGAGTTCTACACGTCCTCCTTCAAGACCGGCGCAACCAAGATCGACTCGATGGTGGACATCGACGGCGGCATCGGCGTGCTCTTCACCTTCGGATCGAAGGGCCGCCGCGAACTGCCGAACTCGCAGGTCGTGGTGGACGGTCCCATGGAAGTCCTGTCCAGGGACGGTTCCTTCGCCGGCGAGCACATTTACACCCGCATCCCGGGCGTCGCGGCGCAGATCAACGCCTTCAACTTCCCCGTGTGGGGCATGCTCGAGAAGTTCGCGCCCGCGTTCATCGCCGGCGTCCCCACCATCGTCAAGCCAGCCACCCCCACCGGTTACGTTGCCGCCGTCGTGGTCAAGGCAATCGTCGAGTCGGGCATCCTCCCGGAAGGCTCGCTGCAGCTCATCTCGGGATCCGCCCGCACCCTGCTGGACCACCTCGACTACCGCGACCTTCTCGCCTTCACCGGCTCCGCCTCCACCGCCAACTCGCTGAAGTCCCACGTCAACGTGGTCCAGGGCGGCGTCCGCTTCACCTCCGAAACCGACTCGCTCAACGCCGCCATCCTCGGCCCAGACGCCGTGCCCGGCACCCCCGAGTTCGACGCCTTCATCAAGTCGGTCGTCACCGAGATGACGGTCAAGGCCGGCCAGAAATGCACCTCGATCCGCCGCACTATCGTGCCCCAGTCGCTGGTGTCCGACGTCGTCTCGGCCATCGGTGCGCGGGTGGACGAGCGCGTCGTGGTCGGCGACCCGCGCGCAGAGGGCGTCACGATGGGCGCCCTCGCGTCCCTCGAGCAGCTCGCCGACGTCCGCGCCGCAGTGCAGTCAATGCTCGACGCCGGTGGCGAGCTTGCGTACGGGACGCTCGATTCGCCGTCGGTCACCTCGCTCGACGGCACCGTCGGTGTCGTGGAGGGCGGCGCGTTCATGTCTCCGGTGGTCCTGAGCTGGGCCGACGTGGACTCGGAAGCTGTCCACTCGCTCGAGGCCTTCGGTCCGGTGTCGTCCGTGATCGGGTACTCGGACCTCGACGACGCCGTCCGCCTCGCCGCCCGCGGTGGCGGTTCCCTCGTAGCCTCCGTATGCACCAACGATCCTGCGGTTGCCCGTGAATTGGTGACCGGAATCGCGGCGCACCACGGCCGTGTCCTGATGCTCAACCGCGAGGACGCCCGCTCGTCAACCGGCCATGGTTCGCCCGTGCCGCACCTGGTCCACGGCGGGCCGGGCCGCGCCGGTGGCGGCGAGGAACTCGGTGGTATCCGCTCCGTCATGCACCACATGCAGCGCACCGCCATCCAGGGCTCGCCGAACATGCTCACCGCTGTGACCGGCGTCTGGCACGCAGGCGCGGACCGCAACTTCACCGTGGAGTCGGAAGGAACGCACCCGTTCCGGAAGTCGCTTGCAACCCTGCGGATCGGCGACGCCGTGCGGTCCGAACTGCGGCAGGTCACCCTGGACGACATCACCGCCTTCGCCAACTCCACTGGCGACACCTTCTACGCCCACACCAACCAGGAAGCGGCCGAGGCCAACCCGTTCTTCCCGGGAATCGTGGCGCACGGGTACCTGCTGCTCAGCTGGGCCGCCGGGCTGTTCGTGGAACCCGCCCCGGGCCCCGTCCTGGCCAACTACGGCCTGGAGAACCTGCGCTTCATCACACCCGTGGCCGCGGGGGATTCGATCCGCGTCACGCTCACGGCCAAGAAGATCACGCCGCGCGAGACCGACGAATACGGCGAAGTAGCCTGGGATGCCGTCCTGACCAACCAGAACGACGAAATCGTAGCCACCTACGACGTCCTGACCCTCGTGAAGAAGTAGCCACCCCTTCCGACGCCCGCTCACGTATGTGGGTGTTTGGCCGGACGCCCGCTCACGTATGTGGGTGTTTGGCCGGACGCCCGCTCACTTATGTACTGCACACGGAACGCTCCCCATCACTGGGGAGCGTTCCGTGTCTGACGAGTTCTATTGCCCGGGGGCGCGGTACGCCGGGGTCTTCTTGGCAGCTTCGTCGAGATCCTCAACCGTCATGAGCGGCTTCAAATGCAGGCGCACAGCGCCAGTCGCGTTGATCATGAGGGAGAGTGCAGCAGCGCTAGCCGCATCGGGGATCTCGAAGACCCCGACGACGTCGGTCTCCCCGAAAGCGTAGTAGAAACATTCGAGCGATCCGTCTACGGATTCGAGTGCATCGACCACAGCATCGCGGCGTTTGGTGCCGCCCTCGCGCAACAGCCCGTTGATCCCGTCGCCGACGTAGTTTGCTTCGAATAGATATTTCGTCATGGTCTTCCCGTCCCGTGATGTCCAGGACTCGGGCCTCCTACGGTGCTCCCATCACCTGTTGAGGGAAGGTCCCGGAGTTGTTCCCCTGCGAGGGGCTGTGCACATCGTAGGCCGAGGCTGTCGCCCTGACAACGGGGCTGGACCAAGGTTTGCTCACAAGGTCTTTCCGATCCCGTGCGGCGTAAGATTTTTTGCGTAGGAGGTGGCGAAGTGAACCTAGCACTGAGAACAGCCACAACCGTCTTGCCCATCGACGACGTGGACCGAGCCCGCAGCTTCTACGCTGAGAAACTCGGCCTCCCTCATCGCGGCATGACCTGGGATGGAAATGATTTGTTCGGCATCGACGGTGGTCCCATGCTGCAGTTGATGCCCATCAAGGACGGCATGCATTCATCGCACACTGCCCTTTCCTTTGAAGTCAGCGACATCGAGCGGACAGTCGACGAAATGGAGGCGAGCGGCGTCGAATTCCGGGATTACGATCTCCCTGATCTCAAGACCGAACACCACATTTGTACTACCGACGCCGATCGTTGCGCCTGGTTCATGGACACGGAAAACAACGTCCTCTGCGTCCATGAAAGCTTGGGTATCCAGGCCGAATACCAGCTCTGAAACACTCGCGAGCACCACGAAGAACGCTCGCTCACTTTTAGTGAGCGAGCGTTCTGCCATATGGCCGCATACGTGAGCGGGCGTCGGTTGAAAGTGCCGCATACGTGAGCGGGCGTCGGTTGAAAGTGCCGCATACGTGAGCGGGCGTCGGTTGAAAGTGCCGTATATGTGAGCGGGCGTCCGGGGGAAAGCGAGGGGGTGGAGGCGGAGGAGAGACCTACGCCGAGGCGTGGAGGCCGTCGAACGCCATGGTGATGACGTCGTCGGCCAGGCGCTGCGGGGAGAGCGAGCCGCCCGGTTTGTACCACTCCACGATCGAGTTGATGGTCCCGAACAGGAGCCGGGTCACGGTGCGGGGATCGATGTCCTGGCGCAGGGTGCCTTCTTCGCGCGCGGCCGAGATCAGCGCGGCCACCTTGTGGTCGAAGGCACGACGCCGTTCGAGGGCGTCGCGCTCGATCTCCGTGTTGCCTCGGAGCCGCAGGAGCAACGTGACGAACGGCAGCCGGTCAACCAATACGGCGATCGTCTGCCGCAGGACAAATTCCAGTCGGGCGTCTGCTGCCCCGGTCACAGCCTCGGGCTGTTCGAGGATGGCCTCGAGCCCACCCAGTGCGTGCTCGAGGGCGAGCTTCAGGAGGTCGCCCTTGGACGGCACGTGGTGGTAGATCGCCGACTTTGAGATCCCGAGGTTTTCGGCCAGAATGCCCATGGACGTGGCGTCGTAACCGTGGCGGTTGAAGACGTCGACGGCGATGAGCAGCACTGATTGCTGGTCGTATCCGGGGCGTCCCCGCTTGGTTACTGTTTCACTAGGCATGCTGGCCATTTTCTCATGAACGTTCGGTTGATCCGTGCATCCGCCGGGCCACGTTACCTCTTGGGTCGCATGTCGTAGACGCGGCGCAGCTTGCCGTTGGAGCGCTCGAGCGAACCCGGCTCCACGACGTCGACGACGCAAGAAGAACCCACGTGGATCTTGATCTGCTCGCGCAAGGCGTGTGCCGCCGTCGTGCCCGCCTCGACGGAAACGTTCTCGCGGCGCTCAATCTTGACCGTCAGCGAATCCATGCGCTTGCCCTCGGGACGGGTGAGCTCAAGCTGGAAGTGAGGGCTGAGCTCGGGGATGCGCAGGGCGATTTCCTCGATCTGCGACGGGAAGAGGTTCACGCCGCGCAGGATGATCATGTCGTCGCTGCGGCCGGTGATGCGGCCCATGCGGCGGTGCGCAGGGCGGGCGGTGCCGGGCAGCAGCCGGGTGAGGTCCTTGGTGCGGTACCGGATGATCGGCAGCGCTTCCTTGGTGAGGGAGGTGAAGACGAGTTCGCCCGGTTCGCCGTCGGCCAGCACGGCGCTTTCCCCGCGGGATGGATCGAACGGATCGATGATCTCGGGGCGGAAGTGGTCTTCCCAGATGTGGCAGCCGTCCTGGGTCTCGACGGCCTCGCCCGCGACGCCCGGGCCCATGACCTCGGAGAGCCCGTAGATGTCGCAGGCCTTGATGTTCATGGTGGTTTCGAGCTCGTGCCGCATTTCCTCGGTCCACGGTTCGGCGCCAAGCACCGCGTACTTGAGCGAGGTCGACGCCGGATCCACACCCATGTGCGCCATTGCGTCGGCGATGGTAAGCAGGTAAGTCGGGGTTGCCAGGATGGCGTCCGGCTTGAAGTCCTGGATCAGCTGGATCTGGCGCTCGGTCTGGCCGCCGGACATCGGGATGACGGTGCATCCGAGCGCTTCGGCACCTGCGTGGGCACCGAGTCCGCCGGTGAAGAGGCCGTAGCCGTAGGCGTTGTGAACCTTCATGCCCGGTCGGACGCCGGACGCGCGGAGCGAGCGGGCCACGAGCGTTGCCCAGTTGGCGAGGTCGTTCTTGGTGTACCCGACGACGGTTGGCCGGCCAGTGGTGCCGGAGCTCGCGTGGATGCGGGCTACTTCGTCCTGCGGCACGGCGAACATGCCGAAGGGGTATTCCTGGCGGAGGTCTTCCTTGGTGGTGTACGGGAACTTGCCGAGATCGGACAGTTCGCGGAGATCGGAAGGGTGGACGCCGGCGTCGTCGAACTTGCGCTTGTACAGCGGCACGCGGTCGTAGGCGTAGGCCACTGTGTGCTGGAGGCGGCTGAGCTGCAGGGCCTCGAGCTCGTCGCGGGAGATGGTTTCTTCGCGATCCAGCTGTGCGGTGTTAAGCGGTGCGTCGGGAGCGGCGACGGTGTTCTGTGTCATGGTCTTCCTACTTCTTGGAGATGGTGCGGCTGCGGCCACGGAACTCGGCGATGAGCTCGCCCCAGCTAGCCGGATCCCCTGGGGTTCCGGCGCTGGCAAGCTCGCTGGGGTCGGCCGCGAAGATCTGGATGTCGTACAGGCCGCTGCGGCCGTTGTTGGCGCGGCGGTTCGCGACGGCGGTGATCACCTGGCCTTGATAGGCCGGCTTGAGGAAGTTGATGTCGACGCCGGCGGCGACAGTTATGGTGTCGGCTTCCGACGGTGAAGGGTTGGCCGGGTTGCACGCGAGGGCAAACGCTGAATCGGCGAAGGCGAAGATCATTCCGCCGTGGGCCATTCCGAAGCCGTTGAGCATTTCCTGCCGGAGCTTCATGCGGACGGTGGCGTGGCCGTCGTCGACCTTGAGCACCTCCAGGCCCATCCATTCGGAGGCGTAGTCGTTCTTGAGGATCTGGTGCTGCGCTGCGCCAGAAAGGGTGGTCTCAACCATGCGTCGTTGCCTCCAGCTTTATTTACCGAATGTTCATTAGGTAATCCCAGATTGATTGAACTGTCAAGAGGTGATCGTTCGGCGGGACGGCTCCGGACCCCCGTAGTAGCCTCGAATCATGCCCCTCATCGAACTGCCCATCCGGACTCCGAGGCTCGTGCTTCGCCGATTCGAGGCCACTGACCTGGAGCGATTCCACGGCTACCAGTCACTGGCCGAGACTGCCCGGTTCCTGCTCAGGCAGGAGCTGACCCTCACCCAATCCATGGAGGCGCTGGGCCGCTACGCCAACTTCGCCTTCGAGCAGGAGGGCGACTGGGCATGCCTCGCCATCGAGCGCGCGGACTCGCCGGGGTTGCTGGGCGAAGTGGTGCTCAAATGGCTGCCGGGCACGGGGCAGGCCGAAATTGGCTGGATCCTGGCGCCGGAAAGCCGAGGCCAGGGCTACGCCGCCGAGGCGGCCGAGGCCGTGCTCCGCTTGGGTTTCGAGAACCTCATGTTCCACCGGATCGACGCCAAGCTGGATGCCCTGAACACGTCGTCGTCGGGATTGTGCGAGCGGCTCGGAATGCGCCGCGAAGCCGAGCTCGTGGACAACTGGCACTACAAGGGCCAGTGGTCCACCGAAGTCATCTACGCGATGCTCGACACTGAGTGGCGGGCCCGGAAATAGCATCCGCTACACGGACAAAGCGGGACTTACGCCGACATGCGCGAGAATAGCGGGTACCGCCGGTGTTAAGGTGGGCTGAGCATAAGAGAGATGGGGATCTTGTCGTGGGCGCATCGGGCGTGGCTGTAGTAATCGAGGATGACGATGACATCCGTGAGGTAGTCCATGCCGTCCTCGAGGCATCGGGCCTGGAGGTTTACGCGGCCGGAAACGGCATCGACGGCGTGGATGCGGTCCGCCGTCACAACCCCGACGTGATCACCTTGGACCTTGGCCTGCCGGACATTGACGGGATTGAGGTCACCCGTCGCGTCCGGGAGTTCAGCGACGCCTACATCATCATGCTCACGGCCCGCGCGCGCGAAGTGGACACCCTGCAAGGGCTGTCCGTTGGCGCCGACGACTTTGTCACCAAGCCCTTCCGCCCCCGCGAGCTCCTGGCCCGGGTCGAGACACTCCTTCGCCGGCCGCGAGGCAGCAAGCTTGTGAGCGGTTCCGCGGGGAGCACGACGGCGGAGCTGCCGCCCGCCCAGGGGCCGAACTCACCAACCGCACCCACACCCGTGATTCCGGGGACCGAGCCATCGGGGCTGGAACACAACGGCCTCTTCCTTGACGTCGCCACGCGGACTACCCGGGTGGATGACGAAGAGGTGCAATTGACCCGCACCGAGTTCGACCTTCTTCAGGCCCTCATGGAAGCCGGACGCGTTGTCAGAAGCACAACGGGGCTCGCCCGCTGGCTCCATGCCAGGGAGTACGAAACCGGCGGCTACGTCAGCGAATCCGAAGAGCGTGCGATCCAGGTACACATCGCCAATCTGCGGCGGAAACTCGGTGATTCGGCGCAGTCGCCGCGTTGGGTTGAAACCGTGCGCGGCGTCGGTTACCGGCTGGCAGCAAAGACGTCGCAAAACTGAGCCAATCTTAAGCGAACCTTTAACAAGCCTCTTTACGCTGGGAAAGTCAACTTCGGATTTTTACGGCTCAAAGGAGCACTGCATGAAAAAATTCGCCGCAACACTTCTCATGACGGGCGTGCTCGCTATTGGCGGATTTGTCACCCCCGCCAACGCCGCCCCGAAGCACGACACCACCAGCACCACGAGCGCCACAGTAACGACGGTTAACCCCGGCACTGTTGTCCACTACGCCTCGATCGGTTGGTGGCCCAACTAGCTCGCACTAGATGCCGTTTAGACGCCTCATAACGGCATCTACTGCCAGTTACTTGGGTAGACGCACAAAGAACACCGCCCCGGGCAACCGCTCTGGGGCGGTGTTTTGTTTGTCCGAGGCCGGGGGCTGCCGTTCCTGACCCTGTTTGCCGCGGTTGAGCCCCGGAATGACGCGACTCGCCGTGTCGTAAGCGCTTTCCCAATTCAAAGAAGGTCAGGACGGAATCAGCAGCGCGCCTTAGCTCTCTGTATCCAGCGGCAGCCGGACTGAAACCGTGGTTCCCACGCCAAGGGCGGACTCGACATCGAGCCGGCCGGAATGGCGTTCCACAATGTCGTGGGCGATTGCCAGGCCAAGCCCGCTCCCGGGGATGGCCGCGGTGGAGGCGTTTGAGGCGCGGAAGAACCTCGTGAACACTTGCTCGATTTCCGTTTCGGGGATCCCGACGCCGGTGTCCTCCACGCTGACCACGACGCTGGGAACAGCGCCTGGGTCCGAGGTGATCCCGCTGCTGACCGCCACGTGGCCGCCGTCGGGCGTGAACTTGATCGCGTTGCTGATGATGTTGGCGAAGACCTGCTCGAGCTTGGCTTCGTCGGCCTGGACAGTCATGGTTCCTGGCGCGTGCATCACGGTGAGGGACAGCGAACGGGAGTCGGCGAGCGGCTGCAAGGTCGAGACGACAAGCCTGAGCAGGGTGCCCACATTCACGCGGCTCAATTGGAGGTCGCCGGACGTGTCCTGGTGCGAGACGGTAAGCATGTCTTCGATCAGCCGTCGGAGCCGCTCGGCATTTCGTGAAATGACGTCGACCATGCGCTCGACACCTGCGGGAAGAGGTCCGCCGGCGCCAGTGCGCATCATGTCCAGATAGGCCGTGATGGACGTCAAAGGTGTTCGAAGTTCGTGGTTCACGGTTGTGAGGAAGTCTGTCTTGGCCTGGTCGAGCTCCTGGAGCTTGTACATGACCTGCTGTTGCGCGCCGATCAGGTGGCTCTGCATCAGGCCATACGCCAAGTTCCCCGAGACGTGCTGGATCAGGCCTATTTCGGCGCGGGTCCATTCCTGCGCCGTGTCCGGGCGCGCGATCCACATGACCCCCAGCACGAGTTCTCCCTCGCCTACCGGCACCACAACAGACGCCGACGGCGCGCCCGCACCTCCCGCACCTCCCGGCGCGCCCGCGCCACCCAGCGCACCCGCACCCCCGGAGTCACCCGCGGGAGCACGTTTCGGCAGCGGCTGGACCTCCGCTTCCGCCCACAATCGTTCCGCCATCTCGAACGTGGCGATGTCGCCGGTGAGCTCGCCGGGCAGGACTCCCGGTACCAATCCCGGAGCGTTCCATTCGGCGCTGACCTGCGGCACCCGCGTGTCCGGGAACGTCGTGAACCAGACGTGTTCCGCGCCAAGGGCCTCGCCGATTCCCTCCACCAGATGCTGCGCAATCCGGTCCGGGTCAATGGTGGACCGGATCGCCGCGGACACCTTCCGCAGGCTCTCCCGCAGCGACTCGGCTTCCGAACGGCGCCGCGTGCGTTCGGCGGCACGGGCTATCAGCACAAGAGCCCTGGATGCCCGGAAGGACGGAGCTTGGCCCTTGTAGATGAAATCCGCAATGGCCCAGCCTTCCAAGGTGGCAATATCCAGTTCGTCCTCGGGATCCAGCATGAGCAGAACCGGGCCGACATTCCTGGGCAGGAACTCGCGGAAGTCGTTGTCCACCACCAGCACGTCGCTTGGTTCGCTGTCCAGCGCGACCGCAAGCGAACCGGCGTCGGACGCTGAATGAACCAAGAACCCTGCGGCGGAAAACGCAGTGACCGTCTCGGCGAGGCGGGCCGCGTCGGGGTCGGCCACCAAAGCGCGGTTTGGCACCGTTGAGTCGTTAGTCAAGCTACGCTCCTACTGTCCGGATCGGTCCCCCTTGGAAGCCTACTATCGAGAACGTTACTTGAGCCCTGCCCCGGGCAATAGGCCGACGGCGCCGAGCGAGTCCGCGACGAAGGCATAGTCCCATGCGCGCTCGCGCCACTGCACATACCGCCCCGAGGCTCCGCCGTGTCCGCCGTCCATCTCGATCTTCATGACGATCGGCGCCGTGCCGGTGGTCTCGGAACGCAATACCTGGACCCATTTGGCGGGTTCGACGTAGAGCACGCGAGTGTCGTTGAAGGACGTGACGGCTGCGATCCGCGGGTACGAAACGGCGCGGATGTTCTCGTACGGGGTGTACGACTTCATGTATTCGTATACTTCGGGATCGGTGATGGGGTTGCCCCATTCTTCCCATTCGAGCGCGGAGAGCGGCAGTTCCGGGTCCAGGATGGTGTTGAGCGCGTCCACGAACGGCACGGCTGCCACGATTGCCGCATACTTTTCCGGCGCGAGGTTGGCCACAGCGCCCATCAGCAGGCCGCCCGCGGAGCCACCCATCGCGGCGATCCGCTCCGGCGCCACCCAACCGGAGGACGCGAGCCAGTCCGTGGCCGCGATGAAGTCCGTGAAGGTGTTCTTCTTGTTGAGCTTCTTGCCGTCGTCGTACCAGCGCCGGCCGAGCTCGCCGCCGCCGCGGATGTGGGCGATCACCATGACGATTCCGCGGTCGAGGAGTGACAGCCGGGCCACGCCGAAGCCGGGATCCATGCTGACCTCGTACGAGCCATAGCCGTAGACCAGGCCCGCGGCGCTCGAATCCTGCACAAGGGAGGCATGCCGCAGGACGGACAGCGGCACGCGCGTGCCGTCCGCCGCCGTCGCCCATTCGCGTGTTGCCACGTAGTCGGACGCGGTGTAGCCGCCGAGCACGGGGCTTTCCTTCCGCAGCAGGAGTTCGCCTTGCGGCAATTCGGCGGTAGGCAGCACGAAGTCGTACACCCGCGACGGCGTGAAGTAGGAGGTGTAGCCGATGCGGATCACCGGCGCTTCATAATCGGTTCCGCCCACACCAGCCGTGTACAGCTCCTCATCGAAGGCGGGCTCCACGGCGGCGCCCTGCGCGGCGGTGCCCAGCCCGGCGAGAGGGAGCACCTGCACGCGTTCGATCGTGTCCTGCCGTACCGACACCACCAGATGCGTCGACGTGACGCCCGCACCGTTGACGCGAACGGCGTCGGAATGCTCGACGACGGTGCGCCAGTCCTGCTCGGACAGCGGCTTGGCGAACTCGGCCGGGTCCGCGATGGACACCATCGAGTTGATGGCGTCCTTGTTGTGGGTCAGGAGGATGGTCTCAACACCCTCGAGGAGGAACGGCTCGGCCTCGTAGAGGATGCGTTCGTCCCGGGAAATCACGGTGGACAGGCCGGCGTCGAAGTCGTCGAAGCGGAGCAGGCGCGTCTCGCTGAATTCCGAGCAGCCGATGCCGAGCACGAGGTACCGCCGGTCCGAGGAGAGTTCGAATCCGAGCCACATGGCGACGTCGTCCTCTTGGTAGATGACCTCGTCCTCGCTGACGGGTGTGCCCAGGACGTGCGACTTCACCTGGTATGGGCGCCAGGAATCGTCCACCACGGTGTAGAAGATCCGGGTGCCGTCGGGGGAGAAAGCCACGCCGTAGAAGATGTTCTCGATGACGTCCGGCAGCAATTCACCCGTGCGCAGGTCCTTGATGCGGAGCGCGAAGCGTTCCTCGCCGGAGTTGTCCACGGCGTAGGCATAGAGGTTGCCGTCCAACGTCACGGCGGTGCCGCCAACGGAAAAGAACGGCTTGCCTTCCGCCTCGGCGTTGCCGTCCAGCAGGATCTCTTCGCCCTGGAGTTCGACGCCGGGTTCCACCGCCGGCGGCGTCCAGTCCGCCACCGGATTGCCGGAGTTCGCAGCCCGGACGCGGCACTGGATGCCATACTCCTTGCCCTCGACGGAACGGGTGTAGTACCACCAGCCGTCCTTGCGGCTCGGGACGGAGAGGTCGGTCTCCTGGGTGCGGCCCTTGATTTCCTGGAAGATGGCCTCGCGCAGTGGTTCCTGGTGCGCGGTGACGGCTTCCTGATAGGCATTTTCGGCCTTCAAGTGCTCAATGACCTCGGAAGACTCCTTGTCCCGCAACCATTCGTAGTTGTCCACGAAAACATCGCCGTGGTGCTCGCGGGTGTGTGGCACCCTCTTGGCGACGGGGGCCGTTGGGCTGTCGACGTGGGATGGCTGGGCGGAACCGGAAGTCTGGGTCATCCTCTCAATATATAGAGGGCGTGCGACATCGGCGCCCGCGTTCGCTGCGGGGGTAGCGGTGTGCCCTTAGGTGCAGGTGAACTGGCCCGTGGTGGGTGTTCCTGTCCAGGTGTTGCTCGTGCCGGGAACTGGATACTGGTTTTGGACGTTCCAAGTCCAGGTACCCGTGTGGGGCGTGATCCTGGCCGTATAGGTTGCGCCGCCGCTTTGCTTGCTGGTGCCCGTGAATACATTGCTTCCCCCGCTGGAAACGGCGAAGACCCCTGTGAAGCGTGGATCCGAAATTGCCCACGAAGTGACGCTTATGGTGAGGGTTGATCCTTGGCAGGATGCGGTGACCGTGGCGGTCGACGCCAAGCTGGCGGAAGACACGGGGAGCGCTGCGCTCGCCGTCGAGTTGAACGCCGCTTGGGCGATGCCGGGAGCGAAGACCAGGATGGCGGCCGCCGCCAGGACCGCAGCGACGCGTCCGGACGCAGGCGTCCGCCCGGCGTCGGCGGTGCTCCGGCTTCTACGCAAGGTGGGCGGCTTTCTGTCGGGCCCGGTGGTCCATTCCATTCTTGCCGCTTTCACGCGGTAAGGGCAGCGGATCCGGTTCGGTTCTTTGAAGGGGATTTCATGCAACGCGGCGGGTGGTGTGACCGCCCAAGGCCTTTTCCAACTGCGGCTGGTGTTGCCGTACGAGTTCCCCGGCCCGGACCGCCTCGGTGTGGTCGGTCATGACCAGGGCGTGTTCGAGGCGCACGCAGTGCTGTTCCATCCGGAGCGCCCCGACCATCGAGGAACTGGTTTTCAGGCTGAGCACCGCATCCATCGCGAGGTCGCTATCGCCGGTGCTCAGGGCTCGGCTGATCTTGTCCACCCGCTGGGGCAGCATCCTGGCGTACGCGGCAGCGAACTTCGCAGCGGCTTCCTTGCTCTTCATTTCCCTGGCCAGGCGCTTGAGGGGGCGGCGGTCAAAGGCCGGCAGGGAGCGTTCAGCGGTGCCGGCGTCCGCGGCGTCGTCGTCCTCGGGCTTTTTCCTCCAGATGGAGACGAGCACCATGACCACCAGGGCGGCCGGAGCGCCGTACATCAGGACCTTCAGGACCATGGGATCACGAAGGGCGCGGATCGCGTTGCCCAAGTAAGGGACGGTGAACACCTGGCGGTCCACCTGTCCTGCCGCCAGGGTCGCTGTCCAGGGGTCGGCACCGTTGTTGGCATCGCCCTTGGTGCGGACCGTGGCGGTGCCTTGGCTGTTCACGACCAAGTCGATGATCCGGTGGGTTTCCACCCGCTGGTCCTCCACGGGAATGTGGTACGTGATGATGTCGCCGACCTTCAGGTTTTGGACCGCGACGGGAACGGTGACCACCACGTCTCCCGGATTGATCAGCGGAGACATGGAACCCGTGAGCATCGTGCTGGTCTGGTAACCGAGGACGCGAGGCCCGACGGCGAGGAACAGGAACGCCGCGACGGCGGCCACCATCACCGTGGTCGTGATGACGCTGACGATGGCCCGGGCAACCTTCGATCCGGTGCCCCGGGTCTTGGCGGTGCCGGGCTTTTCGGTGTCGGGCTTCTCAGAGCCGGGTGCCGCCGTCGTGGTGGCCGTCCGGGAGACCCGCCGGTGGCGGACCAGTGATGCGGTCATGGCTTGGTCTCCGTTCCTGTGGAAGGCCCTCCGCCGTCGTTTTTCAGGGGGGATCGACGGCGGAGGGCTGGCTGGGGGTTACTTGGCGGTGGCGGTGCGCTGGGTGCCCGTGAAGGTGAACCCGATGGTGCTGCTCTGGCTCTGGAGGGTGTTGTCGGCCGTGGCCGGGAGGGTCAGCGTGACGCGCAGGTTGTCGGTCTGTCCCGCGGTGACCGAGGTGAGGTTGGAGAGGGCCACGTTGGCGCCGATAACGGGGCGGGAAGCCAGGACGCTGGTGGTGGTGCCGCCACATGTGTAGGTGTATGCGGGGGCGGTGCCGGCCTCGGTCCAGGCGACGGAGCAGGCATCGACGACAACCTGCAGGCCCATTGTGGTGTTGGTGTCCAGCAGGGAGGTGGGGGAGGCCGCGGTGGTCAGGGTGATCGCTGAGAGGTTCTGGTTTCCGGTGGCGTTGGCGAGGGTGGCTACGCGCTGGACGGTGTCGCCGGGGACCAGGCCGGAGGCGGCGACGCTGAGCCGGTTCGCGGGGCCTGCTGAGCCGAGGGCGATGTTCACGATGCCGGAGGCGACGGTGTTGCTGGCCGAAGTGCTGGAGGTGAAGGCACCGTAGGTTCCCAGTCCCGCCACGCCGGCAGCAGTGCCGACCAGGGCCAGGGATGCGATGACTTTACCGGTGGTGGTTTTCAGGTTGAGACCCATGATGTTTTCCGTTTCTTGAAGCCCGTTGAGACCGGGATTTCACGGACTTTGCTGCCCGATGACCTCTACTTTCCGGCAGGAATTTTAGGAAGGCGCAAGGATTCCCCAAGCTTCCCTTCAAGATTAGTTAAATATTCAATCAAGATCTTTGCGAGTGTTGATCAGAAACTCAGTAACCATGTGCGGCCACGTACTCCGGCAGGGTGCCGCCCCGCAGGGCAGCGGCCACTTGCCCTATTCCTGCGTAGTCGGGCACCACGATGGATTGCCCGTCCGCAGAGGTGCCTGTGCCTGCGGTGGGCAGGGTGAAGAAGACGGAAGCGCCGGGATCCACCGTGCGGAGGGCGTAGGCCAGGATTGCGACTGAGGCCGGATTGTATCCCTGGTCCACCGTGAGGTAGTTCGTGGCGAAGTTGACCAGGCCAAGGACGGCGGCGGGAGTCTGGATTCCGCCCCTGAGCTTGCCCAGGAGTGCGCGGAGGAACGTTTGCTGGTTGCGGACGCGTTGGTAGTCTCCGTCCACGAACGAGTAGCGCTCGCGGACGAACTCCAAGGCAGCTTCCCCGTCCAAATGGTTGACGCCGGCAACAAAGACATGATGGGTGTCGAAGCTCGCGGTGAAGGGCAGCGTGACATTGACGTCGATCCCGCCGAGGGCATCCGTGAGGACCTTGAAGCCCTGGAAATCCAGCATGACGGTGTGGTCGATGTGCGTACCCAATAGCTCCTCGACGGTCCGGACCACGAGGGGGATGCCTCCAACTTCAAGGCTGGCGTTGATTTTGGATGCGCCATAGCCCGGGATGCTCACCCAGTTGTCGCGCATGATCGAAATGCCGTAGACCTTTTGCCGGTCCGCGGGAACGTGGATCAGCATCAGGCAATCCGAACGTTGGTCCGACTACTGGCCCGTTGTGACCGTCTGGTTGTTTTGGTCCCTCGCACTTGCCCGGCTGTCGCTGCCAATCACCAGGATGTTCATGGGGGTCGCGGGCAGCTCGGGGATGGTCGGCGGGGCGGGTGCCGCAGCGGCCGGCGCCGGGGATTTGGTGGGGGACTTCGTAGGGGATGGAGTGTGGCTAACCGAAGCACCCGCCGAGGCGCTGGAGGGCGACGGCCCGGACGATGTCCTGCCGATGCCGGCGATGACCGCGGCCAGGACCACCACGAGCGCCAGCAGGACGGCGAGTCCCGCCGATAGCCACAGTCGCCGTCGTCTGTCCATGTCCGGAAAGTACCGCTCAGCTGTGTTAAAAACGCCCCCGGGAAAGCCTCAATTCGGCCACAAAAGCGGCCGCAACGAAGTCCGTTTTGTCTCGACAAAATAACGTTCCAGGAGCACGATGGGAGATAAATCTCTCGCCTTCACATGGGCCGGCTTCGCCGTGTCCTTTCGGTTCCGTAATGGGGGGCTCTTAGCCCACGGAGCTGGACGTCTATCCCTGCGAGCAAGGGAGGATCCTGCATGGCCCCATCGTCGTGGTGCTGCACCGTATGCAGGGGATGGGCAGCAGCTGCGAGCTGAAGTTCATAGGGAAGTTCAAGGAAACCGAGTCACCGTCAAACGACGCCATGGTCTCCGGCGCCTCAAATTTCCAGGCTGAAAACAGCCGGTCAGCAAAGACCTAAGGAATGAGTCTTATGACTGCTCATCCAAAACCCCTTATGTTTCCGCGCCTTCGAGCGCTCATGATCTTGCTTCTTGCCTTGGTGCTTCCAGTGGCGCTCAGCGGCACGGCAGCCGCGGACAGCGGCAAATCCGCAAAGACGTGGACTGTCCAGGTCGGCTCCGAATCGTCGGACCAGGCCATCCAAGGAATGTCCTTCCTGCCGGGGAACATTTTCATCAATGCCGGTGACAAGGTCACGTGGGAGGCCAACTCGGCCGAAATCCATACGGTCACCTTCTTGGCCGCCGGGCAAACCATCGAGTCAACCCAGCCCTTCAATCCTTTCAGCCCCCTCTACATATCCGCGCAGGGCGGCACGTCCTACGACGGGCACTCCTATTACAACTCCGGCGTCATCTCGAACGTCTCGGACAGTGGGTTCGCCGAAGTTGATTCCTACACCCTGACGTTCCCGGATACCGGCGATTTCACGTACTACTGCCTGGTTCATGGGGCGGCCCAGAAGGGCACCGTGCATGTGCGGGCCAAGGGCACGGACTACCCGTACAGCCAGGAGCAGTACAACAACCGGACGGAGCGGGCTGAACGGGCCATCATCCGTGACGGCTACCAGCAATGGAGCGACGCCCGCGATCAGGCGGACAGCCACACCGTGATTGCCGGGACCGACGACGGCGTCGCCATGGTCATGCGGTTCATCGACCCCAAAGTGGTCATTCACGTTGGTGAGAAAGTGAGCTTCGTGAATAACGGCATGGGTGAGCCGCACACGATCACTTTCGGTACCGAGCCGGCTAACCCGTTCCCGCCGCTGGGCGATCCGACGAATTACACGGGCGGGCAGCTCAATTCGGGCCTTTTGCCGCCCGGTGTGACGTTCACCGTGACATTCAACAAGGCAGGGGTGTATGACTACATCTGCGCACTGCATGACTACTTTGGAATGGTCGGCAAGGTGGTGGTGAAGGACTGAACCGTGGACTAAGCCGCTGAGTTGAACCCATACCGGGGCTTGTTTCCCGTACCGGCGCCAAAAGCGCCCGGCTGGGAAACAAGCCCCGGAGCGGAGCGCGGGCCGGCGCCGGGGGTCGGAGCGCGGGCAGGGCGTGAGTCCGGGTGCGAGCCGGTGGTGAGGGCCGGCGTCGTACACGCGCTGTATTCTGTACCTTTACCCTGCATTAATAAGCACGCTTAGGAAATGAGTCTTTGCGCCATGTTGGACAGCCCCCATACGTACTCGAGTGCACTGGGCGCCCCCGGCTTTCTGGCCGGAACCTTCCTCTTTGACCCATCCTCGGGGAAAGCGGAATGGTCCGACGGGCTCTTCAATCTCCACGGTTACGAGCGAGGGGAAGTTGTGCCCACGCTCGAGCTGCTGATGTCCCATAAGCACCCGGATGACAGGCCGCCGGCCATGGAGATCCTGGCTCAGGTATTCCGCGAGGGCGGACACTTCTGCATTTACCACCGGATCATCGACGCGCAGGGACATGTCCGTCGTGTGCTGACGGCGGGGAATGCGCAACTGGGCCCCTCGGGAACGGTCGCCGTAGAGGGGACAACAATCGACCTGACGTCCACGCTGCGGCGGGAAACCGAGCAGGCGGCGCGTGACGCCGTCGCGGGCGCCAACGCTACGCGGGGCGTCATCAACCAGGCGCGCGGGATCCTGATGGGGCGGTTGCTCCTTAGCTCCGACGCCGCCTTCAAACTGCTGGTGAATTGCAGCAGCATGACGAACGTCAAGGTCGCGGTCCTGGCCTCCCATCTTGTACGCGTGGCGGACACGGATCGTGGGCCGGAAGCCATGGACGGGTTCATTCGCGTCCTCCAGGCTTGCGACCAGGCGGCGATTAACCGCGCGTTGGACCCGGGGTAGGAAGCCGGCCAGCGCAGCCATCGCCTCCCGCCCGGCAGCGTGGCAGTATGTTGTGAGTCAGGCTCGATGAGGGCGTCTCCGCGACAAGGAGCGACGGTCATGACCTACATCTACAACTTCGCCGATGTCCAAGCGGCCGACGTCGACGTCGCCGTGGCGGGCGGCAAGGGCGTCGGGCTGGGCAACCTGGTTCGCGCCGGGCTGCCGGTCCCTCCCGGGTTCGTGCTGAGCACCGCGGCGTATGGGGCCTTCGTGGATGCCAATGGGATTCAGGCGCGCATCCAGGAGTTGGCGGCGCTCAAGTCGGACGCGGCGCCGCAGGATTACGAGGACGCCTCGGCAGCAATCCGGGCCCTTTTCACCGGCGGCACCATGCCTGCCGCCATCGCCTACGAGCTCGCCGCCGCGTATGAGCGCCTTCGCGACGACGACCGCGACGGCGACCGGCTCGCCGTCGGCGGCGCTCGGAACGGCGACCGCGACGGTGCGCCTGTTGCGGTGCGCTCGTCCGCCACAGCGGAGGACCTTGCCTCGGCCAGTTTCGCCGGGCAACAGGAAACCTACCTCAACGTCCGCGGCGCGGAAGCACTGGATGCGGCCGTCATTGATTGCTGGTCTTCCCTGTGGACGGCGCGGGCCATGGCCTATCGGGACCGTGAAGGGATCGCGCCGGACGATGTCCGCCTCGCCGTCGTCGTCCAGCGGATGGTCGAGGCCGAGGCGGCGGGGGTCATGTTCACCGCCAATCCGGCCAACGGGCGGCGGGACCAGATCGCGATCAGCGCCGCGTGGGGCCTGGGGGAGTCCGTGGTCAGTGGAACCGTCACCACGGATGACCTTGTTGTGGAGGCGCGAACCGGCCGCGTACTCTCGCGCCGGACGGCCGACAAGGAAGTCATGACCGTCTACGCGGACCACGCGGACCGCGGCTCCGGCAGCGGCTCCGGCGTCGTCCCGGATCAAGGAGGGACCACCGAGCAGCCGGTCCCGGCGACGCTTCGGAACCGGGCCGTGCTCGACGACGGAGCTGCTGCCGCGCTGGCCCGTTACGGAACGCGGATTGCGGACTACTTCGGAACCCCGCAGGACATCGAGTGGGCGCAGGCCGACGGCGATTTCTTCATGCTGCAATCCCGGCCCATCACGGCACTTCCTGAACCCGTAGCGGACACTCCGGACACCTGGCCGTTGCCGTATCCGAAGGGGCTTTATTTCCGGGCGAGCATCGTGGAACAACTGCCGGATCCGCTCTCACCGCTGTTCGCCGACCTCATCGACGGCTCGGTGACCCGCTCGCTCAAGGCCCTGATGAACGAGGCCGTCGGCAGCGAAGTCGTCAGGGACGGCGACGTCGGACTGCCCACCATCAACGGTTACGCCTATTACTACTACCGCACCATGGCAATGTGGCGGGTGATGGGCAAGGTGGTCCCCGCGGTGCGCGCGCTGGTCCGCGGCGAGGCGCACATGGGTATGGCAGGCTGGCGTGATTTCTCGCATCCGCGCTACAAGCAGGTGCTCAAAGACTGGTCGGCGAAATCCCTGGGGGAGCTGTCAGGAGAGGAACTCCTTGAGGGTGTCCGGATGCTGCTCGACGCCGGAACCGTGTACTACACAGCCGTGGAGTCAGTCATTCCGATCGCGGCCACGAGCGAAATCTCCTTCCGCGCGTATTACGACAAACTCATCCGTCGTGCGGGAGATCCTCCAGCCGAGACATTCCTCCTGGGCTATGACAGTGAACCCATCCGTGCGGAGAAATCGCTGTACGACCTCGCGGCATGGGCCCGGGAGGTTGAGGGGCTGGTCCCGGCGATCCTCAATCAACCGACGGCGGCACTGGCCGAGTCGCAGAGAAACTGGCTCCCGCCTGCCGGGATGGAACCGGCCCTGTGGCAGCAGTGGCGTCCGCGTTTCCAGGCTCATCTCGATCGCTTCGGCCATGCGGTCTACAATCTGGATTTCGCCAGCCAGGTGCCGGCGGACGATCCTTCGGCGCTGCTGGATACGGTGAAGTTCTACCTGCGGGGGCGCGGAAAAGACCCGCACGAGCGCCAGCGGCTTTCGGCCGCCCGACGGGAAGACCAGACCGAGCGGATTCTCGCACGCCTGGGACGGACCCGGCTCGGGCGGAGTCGCAGGGCGCCGTTCATCAGTCTGCTCCGGTGGGCGCAGAAGTCCGCGCCGGTCCGCGAAGACGCGCTCGCCGACGTCGGGCTCGCCTGGCCGTTGATCCGGCGGATGCTGCTCGAACTCGGGCAACGGCTGGTCTACTCCGGCATCATCGCCAGTCCCGCCGACGTGTTCTGGCTGCGTCAGCAGGAGCTGCGAAGCGCCGTCGAGTTCGGCCTCGCCGCACCGCAACCGTCGGGCACGACGGAGCCGCTCGCACCGGTGGCGGTGGCGATTACGGGGGCGGCCCGACCCGTCCGGGCCGACGTCGTCGAGGAACGCAAGATGCTTTGGCGGGGCCAGGCCAAGGCGGCTGCCCCGCAACTATTGCCCGAGACCCGTTGGATGAAGGGCGTCTTCGAATCAATGATGCCGGCGCGCTCCCAGGACCAGCCAAGCGACGTCATCAAAGGGGTCGGCGCCAGCGCGGGCCGGGTCACTGCTCCTGCGCGCGTCCTGACCGGGCCGCAGGATTTCGGCCAGATGGCGCCCGGGGAGGTCCTGGTTGCGCGCATCACCACTCCCGCGTGGACCTCGCTGTTCGCCATGGCCTCCGCCGTGGTCACCGACGTCGGCGGCCCGCTGAGCCATAGCTCCATCGTGGCCCGGGAGTACGGCATACCCGCGGTGCTCGGCACCGGAGTCGCGACCCAGCGGCTCACGAGCGGCCAACAGATCACCGTCGACGGCGACGCCGGCACCGTGACCGTCGAACATCCAGCCGGCTAACTGGGGGCTCCCTCCCCGGACGCCCGCTCACATATGTGGGCTTTCCGGCGGATGCCCGCTCACTTGTGTGGGGTTTCCGGCGGACGCTCGCTCACATATGTGGGTTTCCGGCGGACCCTCACCCGGTTGATGTGAGCGAGGGTGCTGAGATTCGCCTTCATATGTGAGCGAGGGTCTTGGGATTTGGGCATTTATGTGAGCGAGCGTCCTGGAGGGGCGCGGACAGGTCGGTTAGGGCCCGACGGCGGCAGTTCCGTTGCGCTGTTTTCCGGCCTTGGGTGCGGCAGGGGGGCCCAAGGTTGAACGGTTTCCCGAGGTTTAACCCAAGAAATGCGCAGGATCGCGAGTCTTGACACAGGATGTCCCAAGGACTGCGCCGCGGTGTGTTGGGCGTTGCTAAGTTGCTTGTGGGGTGGTGCTGGACCATCCCACCCTCAACTCGCTCAGGAGTTTCACATGCTTACTTTCTTCTCCAACGCTGCGTCTCGCATCCGTCGCAACGAGAAGGGCGCCACGGCCGTCGAATACGGCATCATGGTCGCCCTCATTGCTGTTGTCATCATCGTCGCCGTCACGGCGCTGGGCGGGACGGTCCAAGATACATTCACCAAGGTCCAGTGTTCCGTGTCTGGCAAAACTACCTTTAGTGCAGGATCGGGTCCCGGCAAGGCCACCTGCCCGTAATAGTTTCCGACCGCCTGACCGTTCGTACCAGACACCAAGGAGCATCAATGTTTTCCGCCTTCCTGAAGTCCGCGTCTCACGCGCGGCGCGACGAGACCGGCGCTACCGCCGTCGAATACGGCATCATGGTCGCGCTCATTGCAGTTGTCATCATCTTCGCCGTCACGGCGCTAGGCGGCACGATCAGGGAGACGTTCTCCCAAGTCCAGTGTTCAGCCAGTGGCAAGACTTGGGCGGCCGCCACCACCCAAGGTGGTACTGGCACCTGCTCACCGTAGAGTGCCCGCAAGGCACACCAAGCAATCCCGAGTGGCGGCAGCATTCACGCGGCCGCCACTCTGCTTGATCCGAACCATCTGTTCGCTGGGAGGGCAACATTATGCCGAGGTCTTCAGAGCGCGGTGCCGTGGCAGTTGAGTTCGCCATCCTTGCACCGCTCCTGATCATGTTGCTCCTCGGCATCATGGAATTCGGCAGGGCCTACAACGTCCAGGTGTCGCTTTCGAACGCGGCCCGCGAAGGTGTCCGCGTCATGGCGATTTCAAATGACCAGACCGCCGCCAAGACAGCGGCAAAAAACGTAGCGGTGTCATTGAATCCACAACTGGCAGACGCGAACTTCACCTTCAGTCCGGCCAGCTGCACGGTCGCCGGAGCCCAGATGTCCGTGACCATCAAGTACACCCTCAGCACCCTCACCGGAATCGCGGGGCCTTTCCCCATGCAAGGAGTAGGAGTCATGGTGTGCGGCGGCTGATGACCCGTGACCCCAACTAGTTTTCATCCGTTCTTTGAGCACAGGAGTTGTAAGTGAAGTCACGCTTGTTGGCCGGGTCGGCAGCGGCAGTGCTGGCCCTCGTCGGGGTGATTCTGGTCTTCTCCTACGCTCAAGGCGCGGATCAACGGGCAGTCCAGAACCTGGCCCCTGTTGACGTCTTGGTGGTCAAGACGGCCATCCCGGCCGGCACTTCCGTGGACGCCATGAAGGACTCTCTGGTTACCGAGCAACTCCCGGAATCGGCGGTCCCCAAGACCGCGCTGCACACGTTGGGGGACTCGGCAGGCAAGGTGGCCGCCGTCGACCTCGTCGCTGGCGAGACGTTGGTGGCCGAACGCTTGGTGGCCCCGGATGCACTCAAGACGCCCGGGGACGTCAAGGTACCGGCAGGGCTGCAGGAGGTCTCGTTCCAGTTGGAACCCCAGCGGGTAGTCGGGGGACTGCTGGTTCCCGGCGACCACATTGGAATCTTCATCTCCATGTCCGGCGGCGGAATCGAGGCGAAGCCGGACAAGCAAACCACCGAACTGGCGATTCACAAGGTCCTCGTGACCATGGTCCAACGCGCCCCCCAAACAGGCGCGAGCGCACAAGCGACGCCGAATCCCACTGGCGGTGCGGCCGGCTCGAAGGACAGCGCATTCCCCACGGGATCCCTCCTGCTGACCGTTGCCGTGAGTGATGTTGACGCGTCCAAGATTGTGTTCGCCGCGGAGTTCGAAAAGATCTGGCTCAGCAAAGAGCCGTTGGATGCCAAAGACAGTGGCCCAACCGTCATGCAGCAGAGCGGGGTATACAAGTGAGCCGCTTCGTCCTGATAACGCCCAACACCGATTTTGATCAACGGTTGCGCCAAGCCGTTGCGGGTGGCCTGCCCGGAAGCGTGCAGACCTTCTTCACAAGCATTTTGCCCGCTGATCCAGCCGAACTATTCGGCGCTCTCAATCAGGAACAACTCGAGGTGTTGATTCTTGGGCCCGACGTACCCGTGGAGGATGCCCTGCGCCTGGCCACGGTTTTCGATGTGCAGTTGCCGGAACTGAGCGTGATCCTTGTCAGTGAACTGGATCCCGCGTTCGTCCTCCAAGCCATGCGCTCGGGAATCCGCGACATCATGAGCCCGGATGCTGACCTGGCCCAGATACGGGTCATGCTTGAGCGCGCGTGCCAGTCTTTCGCCAGCCGACAGCGCACCGGGGAACCAAAGCAATCGGGTTCGCCGAAGGGCCTGGTGATCGGCGTTTTTTCGCCCAAGGGTGGCGTGGGCAAGACAACCATTGCCACGAACATCGCCGTGGGCCTGGGCAAGATCGCGCCGATGAGCGTGGTGATCGTGGATCTCGACCTGCAATTCGGCGATGTTGCCTCCGGGCTCTACCTCAATCCGGAGCACACCGTTACCGACGCCGTCACGCCGTCGGCCAGCCAGGATTCGCTGGTACTCAAGGCCTTTCTCACCGTTCACCCAGCAAGCATCTATGCGTTGTGTGCGCCGAAGGACCCGGTCGAAGCTGATGAAATCTCCCCGGAACAAGTGGGCAGGCTCCTCGAGCAGCTCGCCCATGAATTCCAGTACGTGGTTGTCGACACGGCACCCGGACTGCCCGAAATCGGGCTCGCCGCCCTCGAGCAGTGCTCCGACGCCGTCTGGGTGACCGGTATGGACGTTCCAAGCGTCCGGGGCCTTCGCTCGGGGCTGGACATCCTTCGCAGGCTGAACCTCCTTCCGGAAACCCGGCACGTGGTGCTCAACATGGCTGATTCCAAGTCGGGGCTGTCGGTCCAGGACGTCGAATCGACAGTCGGTGCGCCGGTTGACGTGAGCATCCCCCGATCGAAGGCCGTAGCGTTCTCCACCAACCGCGGGATTCCCGTGCTCCAGGATTCGGTGAAGGATCCTGCCGTCAAAGGACTCAAGCAACTTGTCGACCGCTTCAATCCCACGTGGCGTGCCACAGCACAGCGCAAACTGCACAGAAGGGTCGTCGTCTAATGAAGCTGTCTCAACGGCTGCATGCCGCCGAGGACAAGACCGAAGCCTCTCCCGGTCCCCGGGTGGATCTTGGCGCGAGCGCACCCTCAACCCCTAAACCGACGTTCGCTGAGTCCACCCAGCAATTCAGGCCAGTTCCCGACGGGAAGCCCGGCGGCGCCGTGAAACCCCACACTTCGGTCAAGCTGTCCGACGTCCCTGATTCGCCGAAGCTCAGGGCCCAGCAACCCGTGGACGCTTTCGCTGCTCTCAAGGTGCGCGCCGCCACCGCGTTGTTCGAGCGGTTGGGGGCGAGGTTCAACGACTCGGGTGTCAGCGAGCATGAGTTGCGGTCAACTGCCCGGGAAGAACTCATCCGGATCATCGACGCCGAACAGGTCCCGCTGTCCGCGGACGAGCGTAGCCGGCTGGTCGCGGACGTGGCGGACGACGTCCTTGGCTATGGGCCGCTCCAACGCTTGCTGGACGACCCGGAAGTCACCGAAATCATGGTCAACAGGATGGACCAGATCTACGTCGAACGAAAAGGCAAGCTGATCCTCACGGACTCCGGTTTCAGCTCCGAGGAGCACCTCCGGAGAGTCATCGAACGCATCGTTTCGAAAGTGGGCCGTCGGATCGATGAGTCGTCCCCGCTCGTTGACGCGCGGCTTGAGGACGGGTCCCGAGTGAATGCGGTGATCCCTCCGCTTGCGGTGGGCGGTTCGTCGCTGACCATCCGAAAATTCAGCAAAATACCGTTGACCATCAGGAATCTAATCGATTTCGGAACGCTCACGCCCGAAATGGCGGAGCTCCTCAATGCGTGCGTCAAGGCGAAGTTGAACATTATTGTTTCCGGAGGTACCGGAACCGGCAAGACGACGCTGTTGAATGTCCTCTCGTCGTTTATCCCGGAAGACAACCGGATTGTCACCATCGAAGATGCCGTGGAACTGCAAATCCAGCAGCAACATGTGGTCAGGCTTGAGAGCCGGCCGCCGAACACCGAGGGCAAAGGTGCAGTGACCATCAGGGAGCTGCTCAGGAACTCGCTTCGTATGCGCCCGGACAGGATCGTCGTCGGCGAGGTTCGCGGTGGAGAGTCCCTCGACATGCTGCAGGCCATGAACACCGGCCACGACGGTTCCCTCTCCACAGTGCACTCGAATTCCCCTCGCGACGCCGTGGCGCGCCTCGAAACCCTCGTGCTCATGGCAGGCATGGACCTGCCATTGCGGGCAATCCGTGAGCAAATAGCGTCCGCCGTGAATCTCATCATCCAGATTTCCCGGTTGCGGGACGGAACACGCCGCATCACCCACGTGACCGAGGTCCAGGGCATGGAAGGCGACATTGTCACCCTTCAAGACGCCTTTGTTTTCGATTACTCGGCAGGCGTCGACGCCCACGGAAGGTTTCTGGGAAGGCCGGTCCCAACGGGTATCCGTCCGCGCTTCATCGACCGCTTCGATGACTTGGGCATCCATGTATCTCCCGGAGTGTTCGCCGCGCCCTTGGCAACCGCAGCAGGAGCAAGGACGTGAGCGGAAAATGATGCTCTTGACCGGAATGGCCCTGATGCTTTCAGCCATCCTGCTCCTCGGCGTGGCCGTTATCCTGCCGAAAACCCCTGAAGTTCCGTTCGATCGACGCCGGCCCTACCACGTGGGCTCGGGCTCCCAGCTGACGCGTTTTGCGGGTTCTGCCGCCGACGCAGTCCACGGGGTGTTGACCAGGCGCAATGTCCAGCTCTTCAACCGCGAACAACTGGAGAATGCCGGGCTGCGAATGAGCCAGGCGGATTTCTTCATCCTTGTCATTGCCGGTGCATTCGTGGGTGCCTTGATCGGGCTGGTCATCGGCGGTCCGTTGGTGGCCTTCCTGTTCTTTATCCCGGCGCCCCTCGTAGCACGGGTCATCCTGAGCTCCTTGGCCGGCAAAAGACGCTCGAAATTCGATGCACAGCTGGGGGACACGCTCCAACTACTGGCTGGTGGCTTGCGGGCCGGGCACAGTATCCTGCGTGCCATCGACGCTGCCGCCACGGAATCTGCCAGCCCAACGTCCGAGGAAATGCGCCGGATCATTACGGAGACAAGCCTTGGCCGCGATCTTGAGGCATCGCTCAACGACACAGCGGAGCGAATGCAGAGCGAGGACTTCGTATGGATAGCGCAAGCGATCCAAATCAACCGCGAGGTGGGCGGAAACCTTGCGGAGGTCCTGGATCAAGTCAACGAGACCATACGCGAACGCAGCGAGATCAAGGGACACATCAAATCCCTGGCCGCGGAAGGAAAATTCTCGGGATACATCCTGATGGCGCTTCCCTTCGGCATCGTCACCATGCTTTTGCTTGTCAACCCTGGCTACATGAATGTGATGTTCACCCAGCCGCTTGGTTGGGGAATGATCGCGTTGTCAGTCATACTCATGACGATCGGCGGTCTCTGGATGCGCAAGATCATCGACTTGAAGTTTTGAGGTGACGAGTGAATCCCTCTCTTCTTATCTCCCTCCTCCTGGTTCCTCTGCCTATCGCCTACCTCGCCTGGTCATTCCTGTCGGTTGACCGCAAAGCCCAGCGTGCGGTCCGGGATCTTTTGACCCAAGGCGCAGCCGTTGCCGAAGCTGGTCCACAAAGTCGTGGCAGTGCACTCGAGCTCATTGGCTACCGTTTGACTCCCGGCAGCTACGTCCAAAAGCTGGACCGGCTCCTCTCGTTGGCCGGCCGCCCGCCGTCGCTCCCCTTGGGGCGCGTCCTCGCAGCCAAACCCGTGCTCGGATTGTTCGGCGCACTTTTTGGGCTTCTCATCAGCGCCAACAGCTCAAACGGAATCCTTAAGCTCGTGGGGATATTTGTTGTATTACTCGGATACTTTATCCCGGACCTAATGCTGTACAGCAAAGGGCAAGAGCGTCAAAAGGCCATGCAATTGGAACTCGCAAATACCATGGACCAAATGCTCATTTCGGTCGAGGCGGGCCTCGGTTTTGAAGGAGCAATGGCCCGGGCTGGAGAAAACGGGAAGGGACCGCTGGCCGAGGAGCTGGTGCGGACGCTGCAGGACATGCAGGTTGGACGAAGCCGCCGCGAGTCCTATCTGGCTCTTGCCGAACGAACCAACGTCCCGGAGCTTCGAAGCTTTGTGCAGGCCGTGATTCAGGCGGACACTTACGGCATTGCCATCAGCCGGGTCCTCAGGGTCCAAGCGAAGGTTATGAGGGTCAAGCGCCGCCAACGTGCCGAGGAGAAGGCGATGAAGTTGCCGGTGATGGTCCTCTTCCCGCTTCTGCTCTTCATCTTCCCCGTGCTGTTCATCGCCATACTGGGGCCGGCTGTCATCAACGCTATAGCCACCTTCAGCGGAGGCTAAGAGCAATATCACATTCTCCGAATGGGGCGCACGGGAGGGAAAAGAGTTAAATCAAGAAAGGCCTAAGATTTCCTTAAGATAAGCATAAGTTCGGTTTTTCCGGAATTCAGAAAGTAGCATTGGGCTATGTTCAGTTCAGGTTCCAGCGAGGTCAACGAGGATTCAGACCCCAGCCATACGGCGTCGGTCGGAGACTCCGCTGTGCTGCCCGTCGTCCCGCTTATCGAACTTCCCATACTGGACCTGGCTGAATTCCAACTCCTGGAAGATCAAGTGGACAACCCGCTGATCGCGCGAACGTTCGCCGGCGACTTCGCGAAACTCTGGGCGAAGCGATACGAAATCCTGGCGACCGCCGTCGAGCGCGGCGACGTCGCCGCGGCCCTGAACGCGGTCCTAAGCCTCCGAACCTCGTCAATTATGGTTGGCGGCGTCCGCCTCGCGGTACTTGCAGCGCAACTGGAGGAACGCATTCGAAAAAGCGAACTGCGTGAAGCCCGGCCGCTCCTCGAGGAGGTTGCAGAATGCGGGCACCTAACGGTCCAGGAACTCAAGGACAGCTACGTACTCAGGAACGATTGACGGCCGCCGCTTAATCCGAACTTTTCGGCGTCAGCCGATAGCCGACGCCTCGGACAGTCTGTAGAAAGCGCGGCGATTGTGGATCTTCACGAAGCTTTCGGCGGAGGTTCCCGATGTGGGTCTCAACAGCCCGTTCGTCGGCGTCGCTGATGTACGCATCGTCGTCGTAGTAGTCACCGCGCGCCGCCCGCACCAGGTCAGCACGCGTCCGCACCTCGCCATTGGCCCGAAGCAAGTCGAGGAGCAGATCGAACTCGCTTCGCGTCAAAGTCACGGCCGAACCTTGAAGCGTCACGGTGCGTGATTTGTGGTTCAGGGCCAAGCCATTGTGCCTGATCACAGCACGGTCGACGCCGACTGAGCCGCCAGCCGCGCCGCGGGCCGCGACGCCGGCGGAGCCGCCGGCCGAGCCGCCGTCGGGCCCGTAACCGGAACCGCCCGAACCGGCCCCGCCCGAACCAGCGACGGCGTAAGCACCGCCGTCGGGCGCAGAACCAGAGCGATCCTCCTCGGGCAGCGCAAGCCTGCCGTCCGCGCGAGGCCGCCGCATCATGGCCGTGACCCGGGCCCGCAATTCACGCGGCAGGAACGGCTTCTTGACGTAGTCGTCTGCGCCGGTCAGGAAAGCCGTCAACGTGTCCGGCTCGTCGCGCCTGGCCGTCAGCATCACCACATATGCGTCGCTGAATTGCCGAATTCGCCGCAGGACCTCGTGGCCGTCCATGTCCGGGAGCCCGACGTCGAGCGTCACCACGGAGGCGTGGTGGTCCCGCACGACTTCCACGCCTTCGCGTCCGGTGGCGGCAGAGTGCACCACAAATCCAGCTTCTTTAAGGATGGCGTCAACCAGATTTCGCACATCTTCGTCATCCTCAATGACTACAGCTACCCCAGGCTCGCTCATAGAACTTCCTCGAGGGTGAACATGGCCGCACAGCCCAGCGCAATGCGGTAAATGCCACCCAAATACTCACGATACAAGCATTGAAGCCATCTGGCATCTAATATGTGGATTAAGCGCTTGCTTCGAACTTCCAGTTGGATCGTTCGGGCCGTCGTATTGTGGTTCCTTGGGGGAATAGTGGGCTCCGGGTGCTTCCTTAGGGAAGCGCGTGGAGCAGTAATTGGTTCGCGATTCTCCAAGGAAGGGTCTTGACTTTGAGTGAGCAGCCATTTTTCCGCGCGGCCGCCCGTTTCTTCCGAAAACTCACACCCCGTGCCCGCCTGGCTGTCTGCGAATTACCACTAACGCTCATCGTCGCCGGCCTTGCGATCGCAGCCCCAACCGTTTGGCCAGGGTTAATCCAGAATTGGCTGTTTGTTACCGGAGTTTTCCTTCATGGGGCGCTGTTCCTTGGCTGCCTGCTGGTTCCCTGGGAGCGATTGTCGCCCAGCGCGGGCCTGGCGATCCCCGTATTGGATTTTGTCGCCCTCTGGTTCACCCGAAACGGCGCTTTCAGTGCGATACCGGGCCTCATCACTTTGGCTATCTTTCCCGTGATTTGGTTGTCCGCCTCAGGCATGCTTTCGAAGACAAGCCTGGTCCTAAGTTTTGTGGGTCCATTTGTCATTGCGTTTCCGCCGGTGGTTACGCACTTGCCGCGTCCTACTCCGTCGGACATTTCTTCGGTGCTGCTTTTGCCCCTCATGATGTTCGCAATGGCAGTGTCCATTCGCCTTGCTGGCTCCAATGCCCGTCTCCAGCAACGGCGGGTAAGCCAGCGCGACCAGTCCCTGCGGCATTTGTTGGCCGCCAGCCGGGAGCGGGAAACGCTGCTCAAGACAATCCTGGACACGATCGACGTCGGAATTGTCGCCGTCGATTCGAGGGGCGAAACCCTCCTGATCAACAATCAACAAAAGGCATTCCTCAAGATGGCGATGCCTGGGGGAGGCTCGCGGGGTCCAGCGGAACAGGATTGGCTGGTTTTCGGCCAGGACAGGCGGACGCCGATTCCGCTTGAAAAGGGTCCGGTTCGGAGGGCCGTTCAAGGGGAAACATTCTCCGACTATCTCCTTTGGTTCGGCGCCGGTACCGACCAACGGGTCATCTCAACCGCCGCGCGGGGTATGAAGAGCGACGTCGACGACGGGTTCGGCGGCGCGGTGATCGTTTTCAAAGACGTGACGGATGTTGTCGATGCCCTTGCGGCCAAGGACGAATTGGTTGCCAACGTTTCGCACGAATTCGGTTCGCCCCTGACATCGATCTTGGGCAACATCGACCTTGTGCTGCGCGGCGCCCAGGAGCTCCAACCAGCAACAAGGCTTGGCTTGGAAATTGCGGAGCGGAATGCCGAGCGGCTCCGGGCCCTGGTGGAGGATCTGCTCTCGTCGGCCGCGGCAGTAGAGAGCGTACATCTGCGGCGCACGGATTTGGCAGGGTTGGTCGAAAACAGCTTGGGTTCTGCACGCGCGCAGGCCGACGCCGCCCACGTGGGCCTCGTCGCCGACGTTCCCGCACCCCTGTGGGCAAACGCCGACCCCTTGAGGCTGGGACAGGCCTTGGACAACCTGGTATCCAACGCCATCAAGTATTCGCCCGGTGGCGGACTAGTGACCGTTCGGGCCGAGCGGAACGACGGTTGGGTCCGGCTTGAAGTGAAGGACACGGGAATGGGCATGACCACGGACGAGTCGGCCAGGATTTTCACCCGCTTCTTCCGGACGAACGCCGCCCGTCAGGCCGCGATTCCCGGCGTCGGCCTCGGGCTGTCCATCACCAAGTCCATCGTGGAGCGGCATGGAGGCAGCATCTCGTGCCGCAGCGAGCCCGGCAGCGGAAGCACTTTCACGGTTGCACTGCCGGTCGGTCCGCCCCAAGAGCCGTCTCAAACAGACATTCCCGCGCTGTATTAATCCGGCACCAATCCGGCACCGCGAGGCCGGGTCCCGGACCGGGTAGCTGCCAGCCGTGCAAGTAGCCGGGCGGGTAAATTAGAGTACCCACTACTCGTGACCGGCCCTAGAGGCAGCCGATTCAATGGAACTCAGTTGGTCTCAAACGCAGTTCCTGGTCTCTGGGGGTTATCCGTATGTGTGCTTTCTGCAATCCTGTTCTGTCCTTTCCGAGTCTCATAGCGAGTCTCACGGCGACGGAGGCAGTCCGTTGAGCGCGGCCGTGATGTTCGCCGGGTCCCTGCCCGGGCTGATCCTGATGGATTTCGGCCAGGCAATGGTGGTGGTGTGCGTGTGTTTCGACATGGTCCGTGCCGTGTCCGTGCCCCGATCGCATCGACGCTACGTCGCCAATACCATCTTCAAGACCCTGGCGGTGCCGTCGATTCTCGTCATGGGCGTCAGTGTCCTGGCTAAGGCACTCCAATGGAATTGGACCGACGTGGCCATGGGCGTTTTCGTAATCGTGATGATCATCTTCCGCTGGCACCAGGACAAGGACGAGGACAGCTGGTGGAAAGGCAAAGGCAAGAAGCTGGCCCGCTGGGCGCGGAAGCAACTGACCCCGCGACCCGCCTTCGTCCCGGTGTCGGCTTCGGCCTAGCCGCCTCTTCAGACGCTCGCTCACCTTTGAGCCGTTTTCCGGCCAACGCTCGCTCAGATGATCTGAGCGAGCGTTGCGGCGTTTCGCCATATATGTGAGCGGGCGTCGGGGCTGATGCGCCGGGAACAGTGCCGGTTCCTTAGCGCCCGACGGCGGCATCGCTGTCGCGCCGTGGTCCCACCTTTTGTGCCGGTCCCCCTAAGACGCTCGCTCACTTGATCTGAGCGGGCGTTCCGCCGTTTGGCCTTATAGGTGAGCGGGCGTTGCGGCATTTGGCCATATATGTGAGCGGGCGTCCGGGTGGATGCGCCGGGAAGGGTGCCGGTCCGTTAGCGCCCGACGGCGGCAGCCCTGTCGCGCCGTCGTCCCGCCTTTTGTGCCGTTCCCCCTCAGACGCTCGCTCACCTATGGGGCGTTTTCCGCCGACGCTCGCTCACTTGATCTGAGCGGGCGTTCCGCCGCTTGGCCTTATAGGTGAGCGGGCGTTGCGGCATTTGGCCCTATACGTGAGCGAGCGTCCGGGCTGATACGCAGGCAACGTTGCCGGTCCGTTAGTGCCCGATGACGGCAACCCTGTCGCGCCGTCATCCCGCCTTGTGTGCCGTTCCCCCCTCAGACGCTCGCTCACCTATGAGGCGTTTTCCGCCGACCCTCGCTCACATGATCTGAGCGAGGGTCGCCGCGTTTGGCCGTATAGGTGAGCGGGCGTCCGGGCGTTTGGCGATATACGTGAGCGAGCGTTTCGGCATTTGGCCATATAGGTGAGCGGGCGTCGGGGGAGAGGGCCGTATATGTGAGCGAGCGTCCGGGTTGCCCCCAGCCGACCCGAACGCTTGACGCATCTCGCGCCTTCCGCATATTCTGAACGAACGGTCGGTAAATATTTAGGAGCAACCATGGCATCGCAGAATCTGCAGTCTGTGCCCGCTGAGCTGTCCCCCGAAGAGCTTGAGCGGGAACAGGCCGGTCAGGCGTACTTTGACCGCATCATCTCCGAGGATTCGCGCATCGAACCCCGCGACTGGATGCCGGAGGCCTACCGCAAGACCCTGCTCCGCCAGATCTCGCAGCACGCGCACTCGGAGATCATCGGAATGCAGCCGGAAGCCAACTGGATCACCAGGGCTCCGAGCCTCAAGCGCAAGGCCATCCTCATGGCAAAGGTGCAGGACGAGGCAGGCCACGGGCTGTACCTCTACTCGGCCGCGGAGACCCTCGGCCAGAGCAGGGACAAGATGACCAGCGACTTGATCGCCGGCAAAGCGCGATACTCGTCCATCTTCAACTACCCCGCGATTTCCTGGGCAGATATGGGCGCGATCGGCTGGTTGGTCGACGGCGCCGCGATCTGCAACCAGGTTCCCCTGTGCCGTGCTTCCTACGGCCCCTACGGACGCGCAATGGTGCGCATCTGCAAGGAAGAGTCGTTCCACCAGCGCCAGGGTTTCGAGATCCTCCTTGAACTCTCCAACGGCACGCCCGCCCAGAAGGCGATGGCCCAGGACGCCGTCAACCGCTGGTATGCGCCGGCGCTCATGATGTTCGGCCCGCCCGATGACGATTCACCCAACTCCAAGCAGTCCATGGCCTGGAACATCAAGCGGTTCAGCAACGACGAGCTCCGCAGCCGTTTCGTCGGCATGATGGTGGAGCAGATCAAGGTCCTGGGCCTCACGCTCCCGGACAAGGACATCCGTTTCAACGAAGAAACCAAGAAGTGGGAGCACGGCCCCCTGGACTGGAACGAGTTCAAAGACGTTCTCGCCGGCAAGGGCCCTTGCAACGCGCAGCGGCTTGAGCGCCGCCGCGAAGCGCACGACGACGGCGCCTGGGTCCGCGAAGCGGCCGCCGAGTACGCCCGCAAGCAAGCAGAGAAGGAAAACGCAGCATGAGCCCCAACGACTCGCAGGCGAACCAAGCCAACGAACCCCACGAGACCCCCTGGAGCCTCTGGGAAGTCTTCGTCCGCTCCAGCCGCGGCCTGTCGCACGTCCACGCAGGCTCCTTGCACGCTCCTGACGCGGCGATGGCGCTGCGCAACGCCCGTGACCTTTACACCCGTCGCAACGAAGGCGTGTCCATCTGGGTGGTTCCGGCCGACGCTATTTCCTCGAGCGACCCGGATTCCAAGGGCTCCTTCTTCGAATCCCCGCAGGGCAAGGACTACCGCCACGCGACGTACTACACCAAGAGCGAAGGCGTGAAGCACCTGTGACCGCCCCCGAAAACCCCGCAAACGAAAACGAAATCAAAGACTTCGCCATTGAGGGCCACGGCGACATCTCCGTGGGCGTCAAGGGTGCGGGTGCCTCCGGAGACGGTTCGGCAAGCGCCACGCGCATTACCCCCGGAAACGCCTTGCGCCCCGAGGACATTGCCCTTGAAATTCGCAAGGGACAAGTCAAGCCCAGCGAAGACGTCGCGGAATACGCCCTGCGCATCGGCGACGACGGCCTGATCCTCGCCCAGCGCCTGGGCCACTGGATCTCCCGCGCCCCCGAGCTTGAGGAAGACGTCGCCCTGGGCAATATCGCGCTCGACCAGCTGGGCCACGCGCGTTCCTTCCTCACCTACGCCGGTGCGGCGTGGGACAAGTCCGAGGACGATCTGGCGTACTTCCGCCGCGAGCACGAGTTCCGCTCCGCGCACCTGTTCGAGCAGCCGAACGGGGACTTCGCCGTCACCATCGCCCGGCAGTTCATTGTGAGCTACTACCAGTTCGAGCTCTACAAGCGGCTGATGGGCTCGAGCGACAAAACCATCGCGGCCATCGCCGCGAAGGCCCTCAAAGAGGTCGACTACCACCGCGACCACAGCGCCCAGTGGGTCCTCAGGCTTGCCGGCGGTACGGAAGAGTCCCGCCGTCGTATTGTCCAGGCGTTCAAGCTCGTCTGGCCGTACGTGGAAGAACTCTTCGAAGATGACGAATTGACCAAACGCCTCGCCGAAAGCGGCGCGGGCGTGCAGCCCTCCAGCCTCCGCGCGGACTTCGACCAGCTCACGGGCGAGATCCTCGCCGAAGCCGGGCTGGACACAGAACTCAGCCTCGAACGCATCCCGCAATCCTTGGGGGGCGGCCGCCAGGGCAAGCATTCCGAGCACTTGGGTTACCTGCTCGCCGAGATGCAGGTGCTGGCACGCGAACATCCCGGCGCAAGCTGGTGACGGTGGACATGTTCGTTCAGGAAACCAGAACCAAGACCAAGCAAACCGCCGAGCAGAAGGCCTGGGGGATTGCAGCCACGGTCTGCGATCCGGAGATTCCCGTCCTCACCATCGAGGATCTGGGGATCCTTCGTAACGTCCAACTGTTCGACGACGGCGGGCTGGTCCCCGCGGTCCAGGTCACCATTACGCCGACCTACTCGGGCTGCCCCGCGATGGACGCCATCCGCGACGACCTCAAGACCGCGTTCCACAAAGAGGGGTACCCGAGCGTCTACGTCGAGCTCGTCCTCGCTCCGGCCTGGACCACGGACTGGATGACGGAGCACGGAAAGGCCAAGCTGCAGGAATACGGCATCGCGCCGCCGTCCGGAAGGGCAGCAGCCGGCGGCCACTCAGGCCCGGTAAGGCTCAACCTCGCCGTGAAATGCCCCCAGTGTTCGTCGCTGAACACCAAGGAACTCACCCGCTTTGGTTCCACGTCCTGCAAGGCGCTCTTCGTCTGCCAGGACTGCAAGGAACCGTTCGACTACTTCAAAGTCCTGTAAGGAATCCGACATGCCCGTTGTCCGCCAGACCGCAGCCGAACAAGCGCAGGCCACCGGCCGCCGTCGTGCGTCTTTTCATTCCCTCAGCGTCTCGGAAGTCCGCCGCCTGACTGAAGACGCCATCGAGGTCACGTTCGGTGTTCCGGAAGAGCTTTCCGGCCAGTACGACTACCTTCCCGGCCAGTACGTGGCGCTCCGGACGACGCTCCCCGACGAAAGCGGGGAACCGCACGAGGTCCGTCGCAGCTACTCCATCTGCGCAGAGCCGCGCAGCTTCGCGGACGGCAGCAGCGAGATCCGCGTGGCCATCAAGAAGGACCTCGGCGGCATCTTCTCCACGTGGGCGAACGCGGAACTCAAAGCCGGCGACACCCTGGACGTCATGAGCCCCATGGGCGCGTTCATTTCCAAGCATGGCAAGGACGGCAAGACTGTCCAGCAGAACGTCATGAACTCCATGAACAATCCGCAGAACATGGCGGGGGAGTTCGGCGACGCCGGTTCTTTCGTGGCCATCGCCGCGGGCTCGGGCATCACCCCGGTGATCGCGATCGCCCGCACGCTGCTGGCCGCCAACCCGGACACGCGCTTCGACCTGATCTACGCCAACAAAGCCGCGATGGACGTCATGTTCCTCGAGGAACTGGCCGACCTGAAGGACAAGTACCCCTCGCGACTGGCGCTGCACCATGTGTTGTCGCGCGAGCAGCGTATCGCGCCGCTCATGACGGGACGCATCGACGCCGAGAAGCTCCAGCAACTGCTCGGCACCGCCATCCATGCGCAGGATGTGGACGAATGGTTCCTGTGCGGGCCGTTCGAACTGGTCCAGTTGTGCCGCGATACCCTCGCTGCCCGTGGCGTTGAGCCCGAGCACGTGCGGTTTGAGCTCTTCACCACCGGCCGCCCCGATCGCCCCGAGGGCAACGCCGGCCGGCCCGTTGTGGAGGACGACTCGAAGGACACCTTCAAGATCACCTTCACGCTGGATGGCTTGACCGGCGATGTCGCCAGCCCCACCCATGCGCGGGAATCCATCCTCAACGCGGCGTTGCGCGTCCGCCCGGATGTTCCGTTCGCGTGCGCCGGTGGCGTGTGCGGCACGTGCCGCGCCAAACTGGTCACGGGGACGGTCAGCATGGACGAGAACTATGCCTTGGAGCAGGATGAGTTGGACAAGGGCTACGTGCTCACGTGCCAGGCCCACCCCACCAGTGAATCCGTCACGGTCGATTTCGACGTCTAAGGAATAAACGAATGATCGAGCTCTCCATCGCCAACGGCATCGCCGAAGTTGTCCTGAACGCCCCGGAAAAGTTGAACTCGCTGGACGAGGCAGCGCTTGCGGAACTGGACAGGGCGTACGACGACGCCGCTGCCGCCGCCTCCCGCGGGATGGTCCGGGCCCTGCTCCTCCGCGGAGAGGGCCGCGCCTTTTGCGCGGGACGCGACATTGCCGGTGTGACGCCGGAGAGCGACGACGCGAAGGCGTACTTGAACGGTCTCGTCGAGCCGCTTCTCAAGAAAATGGCAGCCTTCCCCGCCCCGACCTTCGCGGCAGCGCACGGCGCGTGCCTCGGCGTCGGGCTCGGCTTGTTGCTCGCCACGGACGTGGTGTACGTGGCGGAGAACGCGAAGTTCGGTTCGCCGTTCGCCAAGCTGGGCGCCACTTTGGACTCGGGCGGGCACTGGTACTTCACGGAACGCCTGGGCATGCACCGGACCCTGGACCTTATCTACACCGCGGACCTGATCAGCGGTGCCGAGGCCGTGGCGCAGGGCATGTTCAGCCGCGTCATGCCCGATGATGCCTTGCTCGAGGCCACACGGATCATCGTCGAGCGGGTAGCCGCGGGGGCCACCGGTGCATTCACGGCCAGCAAGGAGCTCGTGGCCCACATCCGCGACCAGCGCCTTGGCCTGTGGGCCGCCATGTCCGAAGAGAACGACGAACAAGCGCGGCTGTGCAAGACCGAGGACTACGCCGAAGGATTCCGGGCGTTCCAAGAGAAGCGGGCGCCGATCTTCAAGGGGTAGCAGGGGCCAGTGGCTTTCGCCCAAATTCCGGCCGTTTGATCTTGTCAGCGTCCCGTCCCGTACCTAGACTCTCTAGGTATGGGACGAAGTTCAGTGAACGGACAGCTTGACCTGCTGTTGCTTGGCTCGCTCGGAGCGGGCGAGGCACACGGCTACGCGCTGATCGCCCGCATTCACGAGCGCAGCGGCGCGCGGATTGAGCTTCAGGAGGGCTCGGTCTACCCCGCGCTGCACAAGCTCGAGGCGGCGGGGTGCGTCGCGAGCCGCTGGGCGGACGACGACGGCGGCCGACGTCGCGTCTATGCGCTCACCGGGGCCGGACACGCCGAACTTGCCCGCAAGGTGGAGGAGTGGAAAGGCTTCTCGGCGGCGGTGCGGGGCGTTCTTGGGGCGGCATCGTGAACGCGGGGAACGACGCCGGAACCGAAGAAGGACCCATCGACACATACCTCGATGAGCTGTTCGTAGCTGCGCGCGACGGCGACCCCGCTGCCGCCCGCAGGCTCCTCGCTGAGACCGAGGCGCATTTGCGCGAATGCGCCGCCCGGCTTCGTGGGCAAGGCTTGAACGTGGAGGACGCCGAACGCGAGGCTGTCCGCCGATTCGGCCCGGTCGGCACCGTGACGCCGGTCCTGCGCCCATCACTTCGCGACGTCGCCCGGCTGCCGTTGCGGGCGTTCGTGCGACCCTTGCTTGGCCTTGCGGCTGTGGGCGCGATCGCCGTCGGCGTGAGCGGCGTCGTGTCGGAGCTGTTCGGCCGGATCTGGGGCGCGGGCTTCGTGTCGGGCGACCTCCCTAGCGTCGCCTACACGGCCGCCAGATGTGCGGTTCTGCAGGCACCCTATGCTGGCCTCGACTGTACCCAGGCCGCCGCCGAGCACCACTGGGGCGAGGTGGTCGAATACCGCGTAGTCCTCGGGGTGTTGGGCCTTGTCCTTCTGCTCGTATGGCGGCTCCTGCCGCGCGACGCCGCTCTCCCAGCCGGCCTCGCACCGTCTCTCGCGGCCGCGGCTTTCCTGCTCGCCGCCGCGGCGACAGGCGTCCAGGCCCTCAACGCCGCCGTCCAAGGCTGGCAAGGCACGGGCGCGTGGCTGAGCGCCGTCGTCGTCGCCTTGCCGCTCGCCGTCGTGTTCGCGGTAGCCGCCCTGCGCAGGATGCGCATGAAGCCCGTGGGTTCCTGAGGCCGCACGGTGGAGGTGTTTGATGACGCCCGGGCACGGGCAGCCGTTGTAGGCACCGGCCGGTGGATTGCCGCCGCAAGAGCACTTGAGACTGCCCGCCCGGACCGGCTTTTCAGCGATCCCTGGGCCGAGTTACTGGCGGGAGAAAGCGGCAAGGCAGCCCTTGAGGCGGCGGACTATAACCCGTTCTTGCCAGTCCGGACACGATATTTTGACGACCGCATCATGGAAGCCGCACGCCCGGACTCGCAGCTCGTCCTGCTTGGCGCGGGTCTGGATACCAGGGCCTTCCGGTTGCCGCTCCCGGATTCCTGCACGGTGTTCGAGATCGACCACGCAGAAGCGTTCCCGGACAAGGAATCCATTCTGGGCACCACGCGGGCCCGATGTGAACGAAGATGCGTCCACGCCGACCTGACCGGCCCCTGGACCGAGGCCCTTCTCGACGCAGGCTTTAACCGACGCGCACCAACCATCTGGGTAGCGGAGGGACTCTTCTTCTACCTGACCGCGTCCGATGCCGAGTCCGTGGTCCACGACGCCGCAGCCCTCTCCGCGGGACGGTCCACCTTCCTGGCGGATATCTTTGGCACCGGGCTTCTGACGCTTGAGGGCATGGCCCCACTGGTCGCCGCCCGCAGCAGTGCCGGCCGCCCGCTGCCGTTCTGTACGGATTCCCCCGAGGCACTCTTCCAAGCCGGCGGATGGAGGAACGCCGTGGTGGTCCAGGCAGGACAGCCCGCAGCAAACTTCGGCCGGCTGACCAGGCCCCCGGAAGCCAGGGACGCCGGGCAGCAAAGCAATCTCCGCACCCATTTGGTGACCGCGACCCTTTGACGACGCGGCCGAACGCCGGGACGCATTGGCGGCGTTCCTCAATCGGGCCGGAGTCTCAAGCGGACTGGAGTTCCGCGAGATGGGCGTATTTCAGCGCCTTGGCTTGGTGGCGGAGTCGCCTCCGGTGGTGCCTGGAATGTGGTGGCGCGGAGACAGGTGGATCGGTGCCTGGTGGCCCGGTTCCTGGTGGCTCGGTGCCTGGCAGGGGTGGTGCTGTGGATCGGTAGTGGTGTCCGGTGGGGGTGCGGATGTCGAGGACGTCTCGGCCGACGCCGTTATCGTGGTCGGCGCCTTGCTGGTGACCCTTGTCGTCCTCGCCGCCGCCAGCGCGGTCACAGTCGTCCAGAAGATGGCGGCCGTCCGTGGACAGGCGATGGCAGACGTCGACGGCGGGACGCCCGCCTAGCCGGTGATCGCCCCGCAACCGGCCCTGCTCTTGCACAACGGCGCTCAACCCCTGTGTCCCATCCTCGGCTGGTTTATGTCCTGGTTTATGTCCTGGTTTATGTGCGGGTGGGTCTGAAGTAGTGGTTGCGTCGGGGTGTTTGGCGGGGGTCGAGGTGGGGTGGTGGTTTGAACCATGCCGTGCCGTTGTCCAGGGTGATGGTCCAGTGTTCTTTGTGGATGACGTGGTGGTGGTGGCTGCAGAGCAGGACGCCGTTGTCGGTGCCGGTGGTTCCGCCCTGTGACCAGTAGGTGATGTGGTGGGCTTCGCACCAGGGTGCGGGGATGGTGCAGTCGGGGAAGGCGCAGCCTTGGTCGCGCGCGATGATGGCTTTGCGGATGTGGGGCGGGAAGATGCGGGTGGTGCGGCCGATGTCCAGGACGCGGCCCTCGCTTCCGAGCAGGACGGGGATGATGTCCGCGTCGCAGGCGATTTTGCGGATGGCCGTGGGGTGGATCGGGCCCTGGAACGTGGCGGTTCCGGTACCGGGCCGGGCGTTTGTGGTGCCGGGGGCGTGTTGGAGGCGGTTGAGCAGGTCTTGGTAGTCGATGGTGACCATGACCTGGGGGCGGAGGCCGCCGTTGGCAGGCAGTTCGCCGGTGGCCAGGGCCACCGCGCAGGCCCCGGTGAGTCCGTCGAGGAGTTTCTGGGGACGGGAGCGGCGGTCCAGTTCGGGGCCGGTGTCGGTGTCGGTGCCGGCGGGGTGTTGGAGGCGGGGGTTGGCGGCGGTGTTCATGGCGGTGGTGAGGGTTTCGAATTGTTCGGCAGTGGCGAAGATTTCCAGGTGGTGCAGGCCGTGGCGCGGTTTGCGGATGAATGCGCCTTGGCGGTGGCGGAGTTCTTCTTCGCTGGGTTCAGTTCCGTCCTGGTCGATCGCGTCGACCCAGCGTTTGACCATCCGGTGCACGAAGTCGGGATCGCTTTCCGTGGCGGTCCGGGTCAGGGAGTGTTCCATCTGCGCGGCGGTGTCCGGGTCGGCGTGGTGGCGTACCTGGTCCAGGGCGATGCTGATGAGGGTGGCCGAGCGGGACGGCACGGCCGCCGCGGCGAGGGCGGCGGCGAGGACCGGGTGCCGTGCGGGGACGTCTTGTCCGGTGATTCCTGTCTGCGGGAGCACGCTTGAGGCCAGGGTGAGCCGGCGCCTGGCTTCGCTGATGCCGATCCGCAGCCTGGCGCGCAGGAATTCGGCGGCGTTCCGGTAGCCGTCGTCGACCGCATCGGCTGCGCACGTAAGGCTGGCGGCAGAAGCCGGGACCGGGACGTCAGGGACCTCCCGGATTTCCGTGCCGGCCGCGGCCACCAGGACAGACGCCGTTTCCGCGGGCTCGGTCCAGCCGGTCCTCCAGCCCGGCGCCGGGGATGGCCGCCGTGCCGCTTGCGCTTCGCTTCGCGTCCGTTCCACAGCCTGCGCCGCGACGATCTGCAGGAACTCCACCGTCCGGGCGATCTCCTCGACCTTGCCGGCGAAATCCGCGGCTTCAGGGAAGCCGAACAGGCGGGCGTCGGCGAGAGCGGTTGAACGCAGCGCACCCATCACCGCCACGGCCCGGTCAAGGCCACCAGCGGGGGACGGCGCGGCGGCGGCCCGGCTTTGCAGCTCGGCATGCCGGGCAGCGACGGGTTTCAGGCGGCGGGCAACACGCCCCGGCGACGGGATCCCGCCGTCGGGCGCGGCTGCCCGGCGTGCCGCGAGTTGACCGATGCCTTCCATGACTAAACCCTGTCACGGGGGTCTGACATTTCTGGGCTCAAGAAGCCCCTCCCGTCGAAAAGTAGGAAAATTATTAGAACTTTTTTCGGGACCGCTGATGTAAGCGTTGTGGATCGAACCCCCTCAGCGGGGGACCAAGATGCGGGAGGCCAGGGGGTGGGGACCAAGGGTCGATCCTGGGCACCTTGACGGGCCACAGCCTCGCCGGTCTCCAAGGAGCCGCCGTCTCTAATGGCTACCCTGAAGGGGTGACTCGTACTCGTCGGCTGAGCGTCGTCCTGGTCTTGAACCTGGTGCTGGTGGCCGGGTTGCTTGTTGTGGGAATCTCGGCGAATTCGTTGGGCGTGCTCGCGGAGGGCGCGGACTACCTTGCCGATGCTGCGGCCATCGGGGTGTCCTTGTTGGCTGTCCGTGTGTCGAAGTTGCCGCCGACCCCCAAGCGTCCACAGGGGTATCCGATGGCCACCACGTGGGCCGCAGGGGTAAATGCCGGCTGGTTGCTCGTCTTGAGCACCGCGATTCTGGTTGGCGCGGCCGTACGGCTCGTCACCCGCACCAGTGAGGTTCACGGGCTGCCGGTGCTCATCGTCAGCGGGATTGCCGCCGTCGTGATGTTCGTCGGCGCCCTCATCCTCCGCGACGGCAGCGACGGCGACAACAAAGGCGACGGCGACAACAAAGCCGGCGGTGACCTGAACATGCGTGCCGTCCTTCTTGATACCGCCGGCGACGCAGCGGCTGCGGCCGGAGTCGCCGTGGCTGGTGCCGTCATCTATGTGGCGCATGGCCTTTACTGGCTTGATCCGGTTGTCGCGGCAATCATTGCCCTTGTGGTGGGATATCACGCGGTCCGCTTGCTGATCGAAATCTTCCAGGCCCTGCGCGCTCATCGGCGCAGTGTGTCGCGACCGTGAGCCCGCGTCTGTTGAAATCGTGGGGGAGGTCCGAGCGCTGCGTTCCGGAACCCAGCCCACGGCCTGCACCCACGAACCGAAGGTGACAAAAAGGGAGAAGGTGCCTTACTCTGTCGGCTCGGCCGCAGCGGAGGACTCTTGACTTCGCGCCTTGTGGAGCCGGTATTCGCGGGCGGTGATCCAGACGATGAAGATGTCGAAGGCGGTAAGGAGGACAAGGCCCCAGGAGAAAGCGACGGCGATCCGGTAGCCCTGATACAGGATGAAGACCAGGAGGAACGCGATCATCCACGGGTAGGCCCAGAGCTTGTCCTTGAGGACAGCCCAGACCAGGACGATTTTGACCAGGCCGTGGAGTAGCAGGTAGATCGCGCCGAACAGCGACGCGGATACCGAAAGGTTGGAGCTCATGTGCACCAGGCTGTTCGCCACGAAGTCGTGGGGATCCTGGGCGAGCTCGTGCTGGGTCAGGAACCTGACCAGATCACTGATCTGTTTGGGCGTCACGAGCAAAAGAAGGACGCCGCCGATCAGTTCCAGGACACCGTCCAGCCCCTTCAGGACGAGGCTCACGCGAAATGTCCGGTCGAGCAGGGTTGTTTCCGCCGGTTTCGTTGTCATGACACTTCCCTTCGGTACCTCAAGATACATTCTTTCCTATGTCCCTCTCTCCTGAGCCCGCACGAGTGTTCGCCATTGAAACACATGGCCTGAGCAAGCGCTTTGGCGGCCATACCGCCGTCGAGGGCCTGACCATGCGCGTGCCTGCGGGAGCTATTGCCGGTTTCATCGGTCCCAATGGGGCAGGCAAGACGACCACCATCCGCCTCCTTCTGGGGCTGGTGCGGCCGGACGCGGGCAGCGCCACGGTCCTGGGCCACTCACTCACGGAATTCGAGCACTACCTGCCGCGCGTCGGGGCACTGGTCGAGGCGCCGGCGTTCTATCCGGGGCTTTCAGGGCGGACCAATCTGGAGGTACTCGCCCGGCTTGGAGGCTATCCCGGTTCCCGCGTGGGCGAACTGCTGGAGGTGGTGGGACTCTCCGATCGGGCGCGTGACCGGGTGGGAACGTATTCGCTGGGCATGAAGCAGCGCCTTGGGGTGGCGATGGCCCTGCTGCCCGATCCTGAGCTGCTCATTCTCGACGAGCCAGCTAATGGCCTTGATCCCCTCGGCATCATTGAAATGCGCGAGATGTTGCGCCGCTTGGCCGGCCAAGGGAAGACCATCCTGCTCAGCAGTCACTTGCTCGGCGAGTTGGAACAGCTCGCCGACTGGCTGATCATGCTCAATCAGGGGAAGGCCCTGTTCTGCGGGCCGGCGCGGGAGCTGTTGGCCCAACGCGTCGAGGTACTTGTCGAAGCCAAGGATGCGCTCCAACTGGATGTGGTGGCCCGGATCGCGGGCGACGCCGGCTATGCGGTCGCGAGGGAGGACCAGCTCTTGCGCATCGCCTGCTCTGCCGGTTTTGCCGAGACCCTGAACCGGCAGGCCAAGGAAGCCGGCGCCTCGAACCTGACTATCCGAGTAAGGGAAGCCAGCCTCGAGCAGTTGTTCCTGGCTTTGTTGAAAGGAAACCTCGCATGATTTCCGTGATCCGTGCGTTTCGCAGCGAAGTGCTCAAGTTCCGCCGCTGGAGCGTTTTGGCGGTCGCGGGGGCGATGCTGGTGGTGAGCACCTTTATCGCTTATCTGACGTTCCACCAGATCGCATCCGGAGCCACGGGCCGTGAGATGACCGGCCTTATTGCAGCGTTCCCTACGCCTCAGGGATTGGTCTCGATCATTGGCCAGGCCCGCTCCGTGATCATTGCGATCGCGCTGGTGATGGTGACAGCGAATCTCGCCGCGGAATGGTCCCAAGGGACGCTGCGCAACCTGTTGGTCTGTGAGCCGCGCCGCCTGCGGTGGTTGGCGGGCAAAATGCTGGCGCTGGTGCTTTTTGTACTTCTCTCGATGCTGCTCACCCTGCTCATCGGCGGCACATTCATCCTTGTCGTTGCTCAAGGCCAGGGGATCCAGACGGATGCCTGGACCTCTCCGGACGGGCTGCAGGTCTTCCTGGCGTTCTTGGGCAATGAGGTGTTGTGCCTCATCGGGGTGAGCGCCCTGGGCATGGTCATCGCCGTGCTCACCCGTTCGGTCGCGGCCAGCGTCGGGATCGCTCTGGCGTACATCCTGGTGGTCGAAGGCATCATCGCGGTGGTATTGCCGCAGGTCAGCCAGTGGTTCCCGGGCCGGGTGTTCAACACCATTGTGGGCACCGCCGTGCCCCTGGTTGGCCCGACGCCCCTCCAAGGTTATCCGGCGGCCTTGGGCGCAGCACTGCTGTGGATGGTCGGCTTCGTTGTGGTGACCGCCGTCGTCTTCCCCCGCCAGGACATCAAAGCGTGACACAAAGAGCACGCTCCGACGTCGTCGGCAACGAGCGCCTGACCGCACTGACGGGGGCCGTGGTGCTGGTGCTGTCGGTGGCCGAGATCGCCACCGTTCCGACCTTGGGCAGCCTCATCGTGGCGCACTTTTTCGTTGGTGTGCTCCTGGCCGGCCCGGTGGTGGCCAAGACGGCCAGTACCGGGTGGCGATTCATCCGCTACTACTCGCGGGATCCCGACTACCGCCGCAAGGGCCCGCCCCGGCCGTTTCTGCGCGTGATCGCCCCGTTGCTGGTGGTCTCGACGCTCGTGCTCATCGCCAGCGGCATTGCGTTGGCCATCACCGGACCTGCCCCCGAGATCCTGATCCGGGTGCACGTTGTCAGCTTCCTCATCTGGCTCGCCACCCTCGCGGTGCACGTCTTTGCGTACGCGAGGCGGGTACCGAGGCTCATAGCCGAGGACTGGCGGCGTCGCACCGAGCTGCAGGAGCACGTGAGATCGGAGCCGTCGGGACGCGGAATGCGCGTTGCGGTCAACATTGCGGTGCTCGTGCTGGCCGCGATCGCAGCGGTGCTGCTTCTGCCGACAGCTGCACCATGGGAAGGATGGCGTGGCCAGGCCGTGACCGGACCTGGGGTCCTCGCCGTCGCGGTGTGCATCGGGACCGCGGTCGCGGTGCTGCTCAAGCGCCGCTAGAGAAAAATTACGACGGCGGTGCGGCTCGCCCGTGCGGGCGCCCGGCTCACACCTAGTCAGTGACGTCGGCGTGGTGGTGGCGCGGGGTTCCGTCAAGGGAGTGTTCGGCCTGGAAGATCGCATCGGTGACGAGTTGGCGGACATGCTCGTTCGCGAGGCGGTAGTACACGCGGGTTCCGGCCTGCCTTGTGGTGACCACTCGCCCGAGACGTAGTTTGGCCAGATGCTGGGAGACTGCTGCCTGGGATTTATGGACCAGTTCCGCCAGCTGGTTGACGGGCAATTCGCCGTCGCGCAGCGCCAGAATGATGCGGACCCGGGTGGCGTCGGCGAGCATCGCAAAGACCTCGACAGCGAGTTCGACGTACTGACTGTCAGGCTCCCGGCCGCACACAGCGTTATCTGCATCCATGCTTATATTGTTTCATACGGATAAAATGAGGTATATATACTGTGCAAGGTGCCGTTCGTTAGCTGAGGCTCCTTCGCGGAAACATGCCAGCGACCCCCAACGTCGAGAGACGCCCCGGGTCAGGACAGGCCGCCCCGGCATTAAGGGGTGGTCCCGATTGGCTCCTGGACGTAGTCCGGGTTCACGCCGCGAAGTGCCAAAGGTCTTACGAGGAGGGGCATGTGCGGGCATCTATGCCCGCTCTCCCCGCGGCACGTCCAACAGCAGCAGGAGGTGACGGTTCCATCATGAACGATGGTCATAAACCCAGTCTCCCGTCCCGTTTTCCGGATTTCGCTTCAGCGTCCTGAAGCCCCGCGCTGATTCCGTCCGGCGCGCCGGAGCCTGAGTACGCCGGAGCCTGATCCACGCGGCACGCAACGTGCCCCCTCTACGCAACGCAACAACGCCCGCCCATGCCACGCGCCCCGGCGAGGCTAATCCATGACTTTTTGTGCCCGTTTCCGGGCAGAAGGCCGGTACATCATGACCGAAACCAAGACCCTGCTAGCGCCCTCCGCAGCCCTCGACACCGCCCACATCGGCGACATCAAAGGTGCATTTGGCACCATCCGCGTCAATGACGAAAAGCCGCGCTCGGGCTTCAAAGCACGCCTCAAGACCCTGCTGGCGATCATCGGACCCGGGCTGATCGTCATGGTCGGCGACAACGACGCCGGTGCGTTCGGCACGTACACCGAGGCCGGACAGAACTATGGCACCTCGCTCCTGTGGACACTGCTGCTCCTGGTGCCCGTGCTGTATGTGAACCAAGAAATGGTGCTGCGCCTGGGGGTCGTCTCCGGCGTGGGACATGCCCGCCTGATCCTAGAGCGCTTCGGCAAGTTCTGGGGTGCGTTCAGCGTCATCGATCTGTTCATCCTTAACGCGCTGACCATCGTCACCGAATTCATCGGCATCAGCCTGGGCCTGGACTACCTGGGCATCCCCAAGATCCCGGGAATTCTCCTGGCCACAGCCGTGATCGTGGGCGCCGCGAGCACTGGCTCCTTCAAGCGGTTCGAGCGCGTCTGCCTGACCCTGGTAGCCGGGTCTCTGCTGCTGGTGCCGATCATCTTCATGGTCCATCCCGACGTCGGACAAGTCGCCCACGACTTCGTCGTACCCGGCATGCCCAAAGGCGCGGACCTGTCAACGGTGACTTTGCTGATCATCGGGATTGTCGGAACCACCGTGGCGCCTTGGCAGCTGTTCTTCCAGCAGTCGTACATCATCGACAAGCGCATCACCCCTCGCTTCCTGAAGTACGAGAAGGCAGATCTCTGGCTCGGAATCACCATCGTCATCGTGGGCGCCGCAGCGATCATTTCCTTCACGGCGGCCACATTTGCCGGTACCCCCGAGTTCGGCAACTTCACCGACGCCGGCGGTGTCGCCGTCGGGCTCGAACAGCACGTCGGAAAAGTTGCCGGCGTCCTGTTCGCGCTGGCACTGATCGATGCCTCGATTATCGGAGCCGCCGCCGTCGGGCTTTCCACGTCTTATGCGCTCGGTGACGTTTTGGGGCTCAAGCACTCCCTGCACCGCAAAGTGTCCGACGCCAAAGGCTTCTATGCAGTGTTCGCCGGAGTCCTGCTCCTCTCGGCCATTGTGGTCCTGATCCCGGGCAGCCCTTTGGGTTTGCTCACGGTTGGTGTCCAGGTGCTGGCCGGGGTTCTGCTTCCCTCTGCCACGGTGTTCCTGCTGCTGCTCTGCAATGAGAAGCAAGTGCTGGGACCCTGGGTGAACGGGCGGTTCATGAACTTCTTCACCTCGGCCGTGATCGCGGTCCTGGTGATCCTTTCCTTGGTCCTGACCGCCGGGGTGTTGTTCCCGGACATGGGCTCGGACGCCATCCTCGGCATCCTCATCGGAGGAGGCGCGGTTTCCGCCGTCGCGGGCGTTGTGTTCCTAGTCTACCGCAGGATCCGTCCCGCGGCGCCGAGCCCCGATGCAGTCGACCGGTCTCAGCGGTCCACCTGGCGCATGCCCCCGCTTGCCCTGCTCACGGCACCGAAACTGTCCACGGGGCATCGGATCGGCCTGACGGTTCTGCGAACGTACCTCCTGATCGCGATGATCTTGGTCATCGTCCGGGTGGTCCAACTCGCGCTTGGCGCCTGATGGATTCCGCGTCATCGAGGCCATTACCCGGATGGCCGATTACAATCTGCTTACCCGCTGGTCGCGCCGCGGACCCAGCCACCACGCCAACCGCGGCGGGGACAGGAGAATTTCATGAATGATGGGCACCGCACAAGCTCTCAAGGTCCCCGCCATATGCGCCCCAAGTCCCGGCGCAAGTCCGTCATCCTGATCTCGGCGACGGCGGTCGCTGCCACCGTGGCTCTGGCGGTCGCCGTCGCGGTCACGTATGTGGGCGCGACGGCGGTTGCGGTCAACAACAACGTCCATCGTTCGGATGTCCTCAAGGATCTGAAAACACTGCCCCAAGCGGTGCCGAAGCTGAGCCAGGATACGAACATCCTGATCATGGGCCTGGACACCAGAGTTGACGAGAAGGGCAAGCCTCTTCCTCCGGAGATGTATGACGCCTTGCACGCGGGCGATGAGAATATCGGCGGCTACAACTCCAACGTCCTGATGCTCATCCACATCCCCGCCGACGGGTCCAAAGCCACGGGAATCTCGATTCCCCGGGATGACTACGTCCAGGTGGACGGCATACCCGGGAGCGGCCCCTTCAAAGCGAAAATCAAGGAGGCGTACGGCTACGGTTTCGCGGCGGAGAAGACCTCCTTGATCAACGCGGGAAAGCCCGACGACGACGCGACCTACCAGTCGGCGCGCGACGCCGGGCGCAAAGCCGAAATTGCGACGGTGACCAAGTTCCTGGGCAGCGTGCACATCGATCACTTCCTCGAAGTCACCATGGCCGCGTTCTACCAGACGGCCCAGGCCATCGCGCCCATCACGGTGTGTGTGAACCGGGCAACGCAGGACACCTTCTCCGGGGCCGACTTCAAAGCGGGCATGCAGCAAATCGACGCCAAACAGGCGATGGCCTTCGTGCGGCAGCGGCGGGACACCACCGATCCGACGTACCTCTTCTCGGACCTGGACCGCGAACGTCGCCAGCAGGCATTCATCGCCTCGGTCTCCCACCAGCTCAAAGACGCCGGGACCTTCACCGACATCGGGAAAATGCAGGGTGTCCTGGACGCGGTGAGCAAGAACATCGTGGTGGACTCGGAATTGAACCTGATCCAGCTTGCCCAGCAGGCGACGTCCCTGACCGGGGGCAACATCTCCTTCAGCACCCTGCCGATCACGGGCTTCGGCTGGTCCCCGGATGGCGCGTCCATCAACACCGTGGACGTCAACCAGGTCCAGGCCACCGTCAAGGAACTTCTCACCCCGGTCCCGCCGGCTCCCACACCGACGACGACGGCGCCGGCGACGACGGCGGCCGCCTCACCTACGGCAGCGGCACCCGAAGCGCCACCCGCCTCGGAAGCGGCAGCCTCAGCCACTCCGTCTGCACCCGCAAGCAACGTCTATGCGGATTCCACGGGGGCCCTCCAAGGCGGTGCGATCGCCTGCGTGAAGTAGCGCAGCGAAATGGCGCAAGCGGTCTCCAGAAAGTAGGAAGGTTCCTCCGATAGGCTCGGCGAATGAGTGAAACTACCCCGAAACTCGCTGGCTACTTGGACAAGCAACAGCCCGGACTTTATCAAGCCCTGTCCGACTACGCGGGCCAGGTCACTGCGGAGGCGGACAGGACCGGGATCCCGCGTCGCACCCTCGAGTTGTTGAACTACCGGGCTTCGCAGATCAACGGCTGCGCCTTCTGCCTGGATCTGCATCACCGTAGGGCCATCGGCTACGGAGAGACTGAGCAGCGGCTTTCCCTGGTGTCCGTGCATGGCGAGGTGGGGCTCTTCGATGAGGCCGAACAGGTGGCGCTTGAGCTTGCCGAACAGATCACGCGGATGAGCACAGCCCGTCCCACCGCCGAGTTGTTTTCCCGTGCGCGGAAGGTCTACACCGAGGAACAGATCAGCGTGCTGTGCATGGCGTGCATCGGCATCAACGCCTTCAACCGCCTGTCCATCCTGAGCGAGCACCCGGTGCGCAAGGCCCGTTCGTCGGGATGACGCGTGCGAGGTTTGAGAGCTACTCACATGAGTTCATTCGCTATGGATGGAGGAAGTTCTGTGGTCGCCCGGTGACCCCGGGTTGACTTGGCGCGGTTGGAGCCCGTAGATGAGTCCGGAGACCGGAGGCGGCTGACAGGAACTGCGGATTGTTGCTTCGTCCTGCGGGCCTTCCCGGGCGGCACGCCGAAACAAGCAGGAGAAGGGGCGAGCGATGGAAGCGCTATGAGAACGGTGCGCCGCTTTGGACGTCAGCAAACGCGACGTTAAGGCATGTGTCTGAGAAACTCGTTCAAGGCCACGCATCAGACGGCCCGGGGGGTAACGCCCGATGCCCTACTTTCGCCCCGGTAGTGGTTAGCGAACCTTAGTGCGTACGGGCTAGAAACTATTTTTTCCCCGCGGGTCAGTTGTAACCACCCGCAGCAAGGTCTTCAAGGACTTCCACGTTGTGGTCCGGGCACGCGTACTGGGTGCCCCGATCCATCAGATGCAGAAATTCCGAGGCTGCGGAAACTGGCAGGCCCACAGTCTTTGCGACAAGGTCCATCCTGACCTGCTTGGCAGACTGCCCTTGATCCATCTTCTGGCAAATCTTCTCAACGAAGTCGACAATGGCTACGTCGGGCAGCATGGCCATGTTTGGACGGTGATCCTGTATGGCCGCAACCATGTCTTTCTGCATAGCCGGTGTGAGCGTCCTTCTCGTCACGCTTGCGGTCACGGTTACCGTCGGGGCCGGGGACGCCTGGGCGGTGACCGTATGGGTTATTGTCGATGCCGGTGCCGACGCACCCACTTGGCCGCTGCAGGCGGTGAGAAATACGGCGCACGACAAACCCAGGACAACAGCCTTTGTTCTCAATTAGACGTCCCTTATTTAGTAGTGCCTGAATCATATACTCGCGAAGGTTGAGACTCGGATGCACGGCTCTCGCTCGATGATTTCACTTGGCCGATTCAAGAAGCGTTGCCTGTTCTTAGGCGAGCATAGGTCGACTGGAACTTGTTTTGTGTCAGATCCGATGCGTTGCGTCACGAGCCATGTTGACCCCGAACGTGACCCTAACCTGGCGTGCCGAGGAGCAGATCAGCGTGCTGTGCATGGCGTGCATCGGCATCAACGCCTTCAACCGCCTGTCCATCCTGAGCGAGCACCGGGTGCGCAAGGCCCGGAGCTAACGACTTCTTGGCCGGAAATGTCGCAATCTTGCCCTCAGGATTCGTGCTTCCGATAATCCATTCGTAGGATTTGCATATGTCTATGGGGAGATTAGTTCGTAAAGCAGTTATTCCGGCAGCCGGATTGGGCACGCGCTTCTTGCCTGCCACCAAGGCTATGCCGAAGGAAATGTTGCCGGTAGTGGATCAACCGGCCATCCAATATGTGGTTGAGGAAGCCGTGAAAGCGGGCCTCACCGACGTGCTCATGATTACAGGCCGCAACAAGCGCGCCCTTGAAGACCACTTCGACCGTGCACCTGATCTTGAACGCTCTCTGGAGCTGAAAGGCGACGAAGCTCGCTTGGACGCGGTGCAGCATGCCTCCGGGCTTGGGCCTATCCACTATGTGCGGCAGGGCGAACCGAAGGGCTTGGGTCACGCCGTGCTGTGCGCGAAGCAGCACGTTGGCGATGAACCTTTTGCTGTGCTTTTGGGTGACGACCTGATTGACGAGAGCGAGCAGCTCCTGTCAACCATGATCGACGTCCAGGCGAAGACCGGCGGTTCGGTGATTGCTCTCATCGAGGTGGAGCCGTCGCAAATCAGCGCGTATGGCTGCGCCGACATTACGCCGATCGCGGGGGAGGACTACGTCCGGGTCAACAGCCTTGTGGAGAAGCCTTCTGTTGATGAAGCGCCATCAAACTTGGCTGTCATTGGGCGCTACGTCCTGCACCCGGCTGTGTTCGATGTCCTCGAAGAGACCGGGCCAGGGCGCGGTGGCGAGATCCAGCTGACCGATGCCCTTCAGACACTCGCCAAGGGCGAAGGTGAAGGCGCAGGCGTTTACGGGGTCGTCTTCCGCGGACGTCGCTACGATACCGGGGACAAGCTCAGCTACTTGAAGGCCGTCATCACGCTGGCGTCCGAGCGGGCCGAGTTCGGCGAGGACCTCAAAACTTGGATGAAGGAATTCCTGGGCTAGGACGGCTGCATGCTTAGCCGGGCGTAGCGAAGAATCCTGAGGATGGCGGGCGCCAGCTCGTCTTCCATCCGCAGGTACGCCTCGGCGCCCTGTTTGTAGGGGTCGGCGACGTCGTTGTCCGAGGATTTTGCCGCCAGGACGAGGTGGCGCACGGAGGATGCCCGTGCCGGCAGTTCCCGCCATAGTTGGGTGTAGTCAGAGCCCGACGGCGGCGCGTCGCCTCGTTCTTCAAGGGCCGTCACCATCCGCGCGAACTCGCGGATGGTGAACGTGCGTTTGAGCAGGGAGGCGTCCAGCTGAAGGACTTCCCCGCGATGGTGGGACGCCATGGTGAGTACCAGGTCCGCTTCCCTGAGGATTTTCGAGGTGAGCTGGCGCGCGGCAAAATCATCAGGTGTTCCGCCGTACGTGCGGATGATGTCTGCTGACAGCGGTTGAATGGGGCTGCCCACCATGGCGCGGGTGCCGGCACTGCGAACCTCAAAGCCTCCGGGGAGAACCTGGTCCAAGCCTGCCTGGAGCAACCGTTCGGCGACGGGGGAGCGGCAGATGTTGCCGGTGCAAACGGTCAGTATCCGAACGGGGTGGAGCGATTCCAAAGGTATAGCTCTTTCACTAGCTGGCAGGCGCGCGTGACACCTGTGTTTTATAAGTTACACGAGAGTCATAATCACTAGTGCCTCAGGAGGGCGAAGGCAGCCACGCCAAAGGAAACCACGGCCAGCAGGATCAGAAAAATGACGGGCCAGGCTTGACTCGGAATCCCTGGAATTCGTGGAATCGCTGGCAACTCCACCCTGAAGCTCAGCCGCTTGCGGCGTCGCCAATGTCTCCCCATGTTCATAAATTACCGTACGCGCAAACAAGGAGGGGTTGTTTCCGGATTACCGGAAACAACCCCTCCCTTGTGTTGCGTTTACGCTGCTGCTACGGTTTCGTTCTTTGCGCGGCGGCGAACCACCACAACAGAGGCCGTGCCGGCTACGAGTGCGCCAGCGCCAACCAGGCCCCAAAGGATCAGGCTCGAGTCAACACCGGTGTTAGCCAGGCCGGTACCACCGGTGTTGGCCAGGCCGGTGCCGCCAGTGTTTGCAAGACCCGCGCCGCTGACTCCGGCAGCAACCACGGTTGCCGTGACAGAGTGGCCGGACGTTGCGCCGACTGCGGTCAGTTGGTAAGTGCCTGCCGCGCTCAGCGAGACGTTGGTGGAGAAAGCGCCGGAGCTGTTGGCAACGGCGGTCACCGTGGTGGGTGCCAGGTGAAGAGCGCCTGGTACTGCCATGGCGATGCCATTGCTCGTGCCGGGTGCTGCCGCGCCCTGAGGAGCAACGGTGAAGGTAATGGTGATGGTGATGGTTTCGCCGGGCGTGAAGCCGGTTCCGGAGAACGTTACGAATCCGCCTACAGTCACGGTTCCGCTAGAAACGGTTCCCGGGGACGGCGCCGGGTAATTGACGGCCATAGCTGGTGCCGAAGCGCCAAGAGCAATGGTGCCCGCAAGCGCGAGCACTGCAAGTGATTTCTTCAATTTTTGTCCCCCTGAGACCTTTGGTACGTGCTTGAGACCTGATACGAAATTCATTGTGATGATGTGATTTCATTCACCACGAACACGTGAACTGAAATCTGAGACCTACCCAAGAGAGAAGCTATCATCCTAAGGGTGCTTACTGCAAAGTAAATCCAAACTCGTTACAAAGGGTTAACACGCTGTCTATCCGGCGGCCCCACAGGTCTCCGATTTGGTAGGGAGAACCACCTTGTCAACGGATTCGACGGTTGGTGTCACTACCACTTGGGGCTGGGTGTGCTGCACGATTTTTCCAAAGTCGAATTCCACGGTGCTGCTTTGTCCAGGTGCCAGCCGCACTGAAAGGGTTGCAACCGGCCTATTGTCGTGTTGCTGTGCGCCGAAGGGGACTTTGTTCCCATCTTGGGTAGCAGTTACCACCTGAGACTGGGCAGGCCCGTAGGCGATCACATTGCTTTGTGCGGTTCCCGGCGGCACCCCGAAGTCTCCGCCTCCCGTGACGTAGGCGGGCAGGGAGGTAGCCGCATCAGCAGGCGCGGTATTGGTGCTGGTGATTCGAACCTTGACGGTCCGGTAACCATCGGCAGCAGTGCACGGCTCGATAAGCTGAACTGTGCGTTTCACGTAGTAATCCATTTTCGCACCAGTGCCGTCATTGAAGTAGGCGCCGAATTGGGCTGCGGGCACGCTAGGACCGGAAATTGAACCGCTGAGCGTGTACTTCGCGAGAACGGTTTGTTCTGTGTTATCTGCAGACCAGACCAGAACCCTGTGTTCTTCTACGCCTTTTCCGACTCCGGCAAGAAGGCTTTTGGCCTCACCTTTGCCGGACGAGAGAGCCCCGAAGATCTCCTTGGCCACACTAGCGAAGTAGATGTCCTGCGCCTTTGGATCCTTGATTTGTGCGTAGACATCCGAAAGCAGGGTTTTTACAACGTTCTTGCCGGAGAGCTGGTTCGGAAGTTTCCCTGCAGTCAGTGCAAGCACCGGCGGGTCCTGGAGGCTGACAGGCCCCGTGGCATCCAGGATGTAGCCCAGAGCCACCGGATCGATTGAAATCGCTCCGTCCAGCTGCTCACCCTTCTTTTGTCGCCACATTTCCAGCGCCGTAGTGGCGGATGTCGGGAAGTCCGGTGTGAAGTTGACGTCCTGCATGAAGGTGCCCATGCGGTCGGTGTAAATACGTTGCTGCTCGTCATCCACCGATACCGGGGGAATGAAACGGCCAAGCTCTGTAGCACTGGTTTCAGCGGAAATGCTGATTTTGCCGTTGTCCGCAGTAAGAACCACTAGGGCGCCTGGGATGCCGCCCGTGGCTCGTGCCTCGGCGTTGTTCTGGACGAGCAGCAGGTAGCGCCGCGGCTTGTCCGAGCCCAACATGGCCGGGGCTAGGCTTGCAGCATCGGACGCAGTGTCCAGCTCGTCTACGACAGAGCTAAGTTGTTGTCTGGCCTGTGTCAGGGGCCCTGCGATCTGGGGTAGCAGCCCGCTGGCATCAATGCCGTTTAGGCGCTGGGCCGAGGCGCGCACGGCTTGAGCGGCGGACGACACCGCGGGGGCGGCATTGCGGATTGGCGCTAGGTCTGTGCCGCCAGCGCTCGGCATCAGCTTGTCCCATTTCAGGGATTCGTAAACCTTCACAAGGGGAGCGACCCCCATCGTGGCTACGTCGTCAGCTGAGCGGGCTATTTCGGCGGTGGCAGAGAAATTCGCGCCGAGCCACGGGGTGGCCGAGGCCAAGGACCAAAGCGGATCGGAGGCGGCGTCGCGAGCTGTTGCGGTGTGATGCCGAAGTTCGTCAGCAACAGCTGTGGCATCTGCGGGGCGGTTCTGGAGTATGTCTTCTTTAAGTTTAGGCACCAACTGGGTGGATGCCTCAAGCTCAGTCTTGATGGTGGAAGCCTTCGCGCCTAGCCACAGGGCGGCGCCACCGGCGACCACCAAGCCGGCTCCAATGCAGATTCCGGCTGCCAACAGGCGACGACGGCGATTGCGTGGTTGCGATTTCCCCGTACCCCGGCGCAGCTCGGCTTCGCGCGGGACGGTTTCGGACACTTCGTATTCCGTCACGCCTAGGGCCTTCCGAGTCCTCGGTACTGCCATCCGGCAGCACGCCATTTTGCGGGGTCCAGTACGTTTCTTCCGTCCAAGATCCGAAGACCGGCAACGCCGGTGCTCACTTCAAATGGGTCGAGTTCTTTATATTGCCGCCATTCGGTGAGCAGGAGGAGTGTATCGGCTCCTGCGATCGCGGTATCGAAGTCCGGCTCATACTGCAGTTCGGGGAATCGCTTGGCGGCATTCTCCAGTGCCTTCGGATCCGTGACAGTAACAACCGCGCCCTGGAGTTGGAGCTGTGCAGCGATGCTTAGCGCAGGCGAGTCCCGGACATCGTCGCTCTCGGGCTTGAAAGCAGCACCGAGCACTGTGACGCGGTGTCCCAGCAGGCTGCCTCCGCAGAGCTCGCGGGTGAGCTCAACAACGCGCGTGCGGCGGCGCATGTTGATGGAATCCACTTCTCGCAGGAAGGTCAAAGCTTGGTCGGCGCCGAGTTCGCCGGCCCTCGCCATGAAGGCCCGGATGTCCTTGGGGAGGCATCCACCACCAAAACCGATTCCCGCATTAAGGAATTTCCGGCCGATCCTATCGTCCATTCCGATGGCATCCGCAAGCCGGGTCACGTCCGCGCCCGCAGCCTCGCAAACCTCGGCCATAGCGTTGATGAAGGAGATTTTGGTGGCGAGGAAAGAGTTGGCGGCGGCTTTGACCAGTTCCGCGGTGGGGTGGTCGGTGACCAATCGAGGGGTTCCCCCTGAGAGAGGAGAAAGATAGACCTCGTCCAACACTGAAACGGCGGCGTTATCTTCTGAGCCATCTGCCACGCCGTAGACCAATCTGTCCGGAGAAAGCGTGTCTTTGACGGCGTGCCCTTCGCGAAGGAACTCAGGATTCCATACGAGATGGGCGCTGGGTTCGCGCTCGGACAAGATTTCAGAGAGGCGGGCCGCAGTTCCCACGGGGACCGTGGACTTGCCGACCACAATGTCGCCCGGCCGCACGTGGGGAAGCAACTCTTCCATTGCAGCGTCCACATGGCGGAGGTCCGCGCCGTTTTCGCCTTTCTTTTGGGGGGTCCCCACACAGATGAAATGGACATCGCTCCCTGCGGCTGCGGACATTTCCGTGGTGAATGACAGCTGGCCAGTTTCCTGCACGTCTCGAAGGAGTTCATCTAAACCGGGTTCGAAGAACGGGGCACGAGCAGCGGAGAGACTGCTGATCTTCCGCTCGTCCACGTCGATGCCAACCACCTCGTGGCCCAGTTTGGCCATGCAGGCGGCGTGCACGGCTCCCAGGTAGCCGCAGCCGATGACTGAAATGCGCATTGTGTTGCCTTCCCCAAGAGGGTCGTTTCTGCTTCAGAGGTGGTTAGTAGGCGCCATGGCCGGCGAGGACGGCCCTAGCGGTACGAAGCAAGATGATGAGGTCCCCAGCCAAAGACCAGTTTTCCACGTAGTAGAGATCCAAGCGGACGGAGTCTTGCCAGGACAGATTCGATCTTCCGCTGACCTGCCAGAGCCCGGTCACTCCGGGCTTGACCAGCAGACGTCGGCGCACATCCTGTTCGTAAGCCTCCACTTCCCTCGGGAGTGGAGGACGCGGGCCTACCAGACTCATCGAGCCAGACAGGACATTGAAGAGCTGAGGAAGCTCATCAAGGCTGTACCTGCGCAGGAAGCCTCCTATGCGGGTGATTCGCGGATCATTTCTGATCTTAAAGAGGAGCCCGTTGCCTTCGTTCCGGTCGGCGTGCTCAGCGAGCTGCGCTTCGGCATCAGCCACCATAGAGCGGAATTTGAACATCTTGAACGGGGTACCTTCAAACCCCACTCGTTCCTGCCTAAATAGGACGGGGCCGGGGCTATCGAGCTTTACAAGTAAGGCCAGGACCGCCAGCAGAGGCGAAAACACTGTGATCAGCCCGGTTGAAACTACAATGTCGAACAGGCGTTTGGCGACGCGCTGCCCGGCCTCGAGTGTTGGTGTCGTGACATGAATCAGGGGCAGCCCAGCAACTTGCTGTGTGTGGATGCGTGGACCCGCGATGTCCGTGAGGGCGGGGGCCATGATGAGCCCGACGTTCCGGTTGGCTAACTCCCAGCCGAGCTGGCGGAGGGTCCTGGGATCTAGCTGTACGCCTGCTGAGATAGCCACGGCATCTGCTTGGCATAGCTCGATCGCCGCAAGAATTGACTGCGTTTCCGGCTCATGGCCAAGTACGGAAAGCCCGACATCAGTCAATCCCTGGGAAGGGGATGCGTTGCCGGGCGTGTACGCGGCAACGGGTAAATAGCCCGCGTGCTTCTCGCTCACAAGGGTTGCGGCCAGATGGAGGATTGCACTCGGACCACCAAGAAGCATAAGTCTGGACATACGCCGGCCTTTTTGTCGGTGGACACTCAAATGCTGGCGGAGTAGCCAGCGGCCCAATAGCAGTCCGCTAACTCCGGCCGGCAAAGCGATTCCCACGTAACCGCGTGCGGTATCCACACGGAATACATAGGAGAAGATGGCGACAAAACCAAACAGCCAAAGTGATGCGGCCGCTACCCGCTTGTATTCATCGGGGCCAGACCCGAGGATTCGACTCTGTCTGGTGCCCCATGCCCCAAGCATGAGCCACCAGATGATGGCCAGGAGGACCGAGAGCCAAACGTAGCTCGAATCGTGACTGGAAGTGGTGACGCTCGAGTCCAGACCGAACCGAATGCTGTAGGCACCAGCCACCGCCCACACAATGACAAAGGCGTCCACTAGTCGAAGAGTGCGCGACGTGCGTACCCTCCAATTTGCCTCCTGACTCAAAGAGTCCCCCATTTCACCTTGAGCGCCGCTTGGACTTCTCAGTTACGGATTTCAGACAAATTTGATCTGTACCAGTCCACGGTGGCCTTGATGCCTTCTTCCAGACCAATGGAAGCAGACCATCCAGCGTCGGAGAGCTTGGAAACGTCTAGCAGTTTTCGTGGCGTACCGTCGGGCTTGGAAGTGTCCCATTCGATGGCACCGGAGAAGCCGACGGATTTTGCCACGATCTCGGCCAGTTCCTTGATAGTCACATCGGTGCCGGTTCCAACGTTCACTTGTTCCGGGCCGTCGTAGTTCTCCAGCAGATGAAGGCAAGCGGCGGCCATGTCGTCCACGTGCAGGAATTCCCTCCGTGGCGACCCTGTACCCCAGTTTGTGACGACGGGGGTACTAGATCTGGCCGCTTCGTCGTACCGACGAATCAGCGCAGGCAAAACGTGTGAACCTTCCGGCGAGAAATTGTCGCCAGGCCCATAGAGGTTGGTGGGCATGGCTGATATCCACGGGAGCCCATACTGTCGGCGAACTGCTTGCACCTGCATGATGCCTGCGATTTTCGCGATCGCATAGGCATCATTGGTGGGTTCAAGGTGACCGGTGAGTAGCGAATCCTCGCGGATTGGTTGCTCTGCGAACTTCGGATAGATACAGGATGACCCAAGAAAGAGGAGGCGTTCGACGCCGTGTTCGCGGGCCGCGTCCAGAACATTCACCTGGATACGCAAATTGTCGCTGAGGAAGTCCACAGGATAGGTTTTGTTGGCGAGAATGCCGCCCACTTTCGCGGCGGCAAGCACAACGTAGCGGGGCTTGCTCCGCGCAAAGAACCCAAAGACGGCGTCGCGGTCCTTGAGGTCCAGCTCCGCGGAAGTCTTGCCTACGAGTTCGGTGAAGCCTTCGCTTTCAAACTTGCGCCAGATAGCGGAGCCTACCAACCCGCGGTGTCCGGCCACGTAGAAGGCTGAGTTACGGTCAAGCTTGCCCGGGGTGAAAGTGACTGACTCTGACATCAGTTGTCCCAGCTATCGAGATCGACGCCATCGATCCAGTTGTTTCCGGCGTGCTTCAATGCCTCCATGTCAGCATCCACCATGATTCGAGCGAGCTCCGGAGTGTGGACGGTGGCCTTCCAGCCAAGTTTCTCCTGGGCTTTCGAAGCATCACCCACCAGAGCGTCAACCTCCGTTGGACGGAGGTAGCGCTCGTCAAAGCGGACGTGGTTCTCCCAGTTCAGGCCAGCGTGCTCAAAGGAAATTTGGAGGAAATCTCGAACAGTGTAGTCGCCGCCCGTAGCCAAGACGAAGTCGTCCGGCTCATCAACTTGCAGCATGCGCCACATGCCCTCCACGTACTCGGCTGCGTAGCCCCAGTCACGAACCGCGTCCAGGTTGCCCATGTAGAGCAGATCCTGTTTGCCAGCCTTGATGGCTGCAACGGCCCTGGTGATCTTGCGCGTTACAAATGTTTCACCGCGTCTGGGTGACTCGTGGTTGAACAAGATTCCGTTGACGGCAAACATTCCGTATGCCTCACGGTAATTCTTAGTCACCCAGTAGCTGTAGACCTTCGCGGCACCATATGGGGAACGGGGGTAAAACGGGGTCTCTTCGTTCTGCGGAGGCGGGGTGGCACCGAACATCTCCGAGGAAGACGCTTGGTAGAACTTGGTCTCAATGCCAGACATCCGAACGGCCTCAAGCAGGCGAATGGACCCGACGCCAGTTGTGTCTCCAGTGTGCTCGGGCTCGTCGAAAGACACACGCACGTGCGACTGTGCCGCCAGGTTGTAGACCTCGTCGGGTCTGATTTGGGCGATCAGGGTCACGAGACGGGCCCCATCGCTTAGGTCCCCGTAGTGAAGGAAGAGCTTTGCCTGCGGGTCGTGCGGGTCCACGTATAGGTGATCGATGCGGGCAGTATTGAAGGTGGAAGCCCTGCGGATGAGCCCGTGGACTTCGTAGCCCTTCTTGAGAAGCAGTTCGGCCAAATATGACCCATCCTGCCCTGTAATGCCTGTAATCAGCGCGCGCTTAGTCACTTTGCCCCCATGCTTCATGAAATGTAATATCGATCGCACTCTCCGCCTCAACCACCTAGTGATGGCGTGCAGAAGATGAGGACATCATAGTGCGGAAGCTCAAGCTGATCGAATGTGTGTCGTCGAGCGTTCGGAAAGACTATGATCCGGCTTCGGTTTAAATTCTTCTTGAAGTTCTGGCGGAAGAATGGGGAGCGACCGACAGGAACGAGCGCAGAATCTGGAGGTTGGGGCTGAGGCTCGGCAGGAGTTGCGTCCTGATATCATTGCGATCGGCGGTCCAATCTCGGGTGGTAGCTGTCGTCCCTCTTAACGGACGGGTTCCGCGAACCGACTGCGCATCGCGTTCTCGACTAGAACATTAACTATGCATGGGGGCCTGCTGTTGAGTGAGAAATCGGATGCGGGAAGCAGCACTGAGCGTGTGGCGACTTCGAATGAAGCTACTCAATGGGTGGGTCCTATTGAGTTCATTTCCAGCGATCGTCACGAGGCGGCGAGGCTGATTGTCAAGTGGGCGACACAAAATGTTGGCCGGCACGTCCATTTGGCTAATGCATACACGGTCGCACTAGCAGACAAGTCGGCGAATTATAGAGGAGTTCTGGCACGGCCAGCTCTTAACTTTCCGGACGGCAAGCCGATCAGCTGGATCTCTGCCATCAGCCGTCAAATACCACGGCTAGAACAAATCCGAGGTCCGCAACTCTTCCTAGACACTTTTGACCAGGGTCGCCACTACGGAATCAAACACTTTCTTCTTGGTTCAACCCCTGAGGTATTGACAGCACTTGAAACCAACTTGAAAGCGCGGTTCCCTGGCATCATCATTGCAGGTGCAGAAAGTCCTCCGTTCCGACCCCTCTCGGCCAATGAAATTGACGCGCAAGACAGCCGTATTCAGGCAAGCGGTGCGGACATCGTGTGGGTTGGACTTGGTACGCCAAAGCAAGACTTTGAAGCCCAACGCTTAGCGCTGCGGCACCGGGCTGTCGCTGTGGCAATAGGTGCGGCCTTCGATTTTGCAGCCGGTTCCGCGAAGGAAGCCCCGAGCTGGATGTCCGCCATCGGCCTTGAATGGCTCTTCCGCTTGTCTAGTGAACCACGGCGTCTTTGGCGGCGGTACCTGTTTGGCAACCTGCGATTCCTACTCGCGGTGTCTCTCTCGCGTCATTCCAACCGTGAGCCCCGCAAACCATCCGGACGGGTCACATGAGGAGGACACTTGACCGCTGCTCCTCACTCAATCGGGTCCTGTTTTGATGTTCTTTCGATGCAATTTCGGCCAGTTTGGTCAGACACCGTTGCGCGCGTTGCTCAACCGGAACAGAGGAGTGTGCGGGAGATGTCGGGAGGATAGATCAGTTCAAGCGGTTCGTGGATCTTGCATTCTCGCAGCGAGACCGGCCCCGCGACCGCCGCTCCGCATTCTGAACGAATGACCGAAAACTCCGTAATCCTCCGGTTCGAACTATTTCTCAGAGCCCCGTTTTCACTCAGGAAGCCATGAAAATATCTGTACTCATCGCATGCCACAACCGGAAAGAGTTAACGCTCCGATGCATTGAGTCTGCACGGTCCGCGGCGGTCCACGCAGGTGCCACAATTGCATTCACCGTGTTTGACGACGGGTCAACCGATGGCACGTCCGAAGCGGTCGCTGAATTGCCGTTCTCGATACAGACTCTACGGGGCGATGGTTCGGCATATTGGGCTAGCGGGATGGCGCAAGCAGAGGCGGCCCTGCTCGAAGAACTGTCCGATCTGGAAGAAGATCTAATAGTTTGGCTCAATGATGACGTCGTGCTTGACAAGGAATCATTCAGTTCTTTGGCGGCGTCGATTGCCCTTGCGCCTGGATCGGTCATCGTCGGGGCGATGAGGGACCCCGAGACCGGAGAAACCACGTACTCGGGCATGCGAAGAAGCGGGTTACATCCCCTCAGCTTCGAAATGGTTCCGCCTTCGGATCTTCCACAGCCGGTCGAAACGTTCAACGGCAATCTCGTGGTGGTTCCTGTCGGTGTTGCCAGAAGACTTGGTGGAATCGATGGGGGCTTCGCGCACGCATTCGCCGACATTGACTATGGTCTTCGATTGGGTCGAGCCGGAATTCCAATAATTCTCGGCGCAGGCACATACGGAACGTGCAGGCGCAACGAGCCGCAGGGAATCGGGCGAATCAACGAGGACTGGCGGCGGTTCCTCGGACCGAAGGGCGGCGGCAATTATTCATCCCTTAGACGGATTCTTCGAAAGAGCCACCCACTAAGTTGGTGGTTGACGATTGCCGTTACCTACGGACTATGGTGGCTGCGGCGCCTGTCAGGAGCCGTTCGAAGCGGTCGAGTCATAAAATGAGTGGCCTGTGGATTTTCTTTCTCGTACTAGCCGCTGCAACCGCGGTCACGTTTTTCGTCTTAGCACTGAAGCGGTGGCCTGTCGTTGCTGCTATTTCTATTGCAGCCAATGTGCTCGTCGCTTGGGAGATTCCCTACGTCCCTCCCCTTGTAAATGTCGGCGGATTTAGTGTCTATTTCTTGGACATCTTCTCTTTTGCCGCGCTCGTGATAGCGGTGATGCGCTTCCCAGTGTTGGCTCGTCGCCTAAAGGGAGCGCTCTGGGCCTGGATTGGCATAGGGGCCTTATTAGTCTTTTCGTTGGTTAGCGGACTATTAATTAATCCATTTGGAACTACGATGAATGAATTTAGGCCATTCCTTCAGCCGTATGCAACGTTGACCTGGGCCATGTGCCTTAATTGGAATCAAGAAACAACAGACCTACTCATTAGGCGATCGTCTCTGGTTCTAGGCTGGTCTCTAACCATTGTTGCTGCGTATCATTTTTCCTTGCATGGACTAGGTACGGCATCGGAACTTGTTGATGCTGGCACCGGACTTGAACAAACGACCAGGCCACTCGTTTCCGGGCAGGCGTTGATGGTTCTTCTTTGTGGAATGATGTGTATGTGGTATTGGCGGCGGCTCCGACACAAATCCTTGCTTATCAGTGCCGTGGCATTTCTAACCGTAGTTATTGTTAGCCAGCAGCGGACGGTGTGGGCAGTTGGAGTTGCGGCCCTATTAATTGTGTTTATCGCCGCGAGGGCAGGAACGAAGGCTGTGATTGCCGTATCCGGCCTGGTAGCCGCATGGATTGTCGGAATCATATTGTCTGCGCAGTTGCTGCCGCAGGTAGTCACCGAACTCGAGTCCGCTCTCGCGAACAGCGGCACTTATGACGCGAGGGTAACAAGTTGGAGTAACCTCATCGACCAGTCCGTATTTCACGGGCCCGTCAGCGTGATCTTTGGGGAACCCATGGGCAGCGGGTTCGGCCGTTTCGAGGGTGTGGGTCGCTGGGTCGTATTTGCTCCACACAATTGGTACGTAACGCTGTATCTCAGGACCGGTGTTATAGGCTTGGCCTTATTTTTGATGTTTCTCCTTATCGTTATGTTTAGGCTCTTAAAACAGCGTCAGAATATGGGTGCTTTGGGCGTCGTTTCTGCTCTTATCGTTTATGGCTGGAGCTACTCGTGGACTTGGTACATCTGTGCCTTTTTGGGATGGGGGATTTCACAGGCATTGAATAAGCCATCTTCTTTGCATGAGATGCAGCATGTCGAATCTCGAAGACCTGAGGCAATGGAAAATGGAGTAATTACAGAAAGGAGGAACTGGCGTTGACTGTTCACGTCTTGCATTTACTAGGTCCGCTTAGGCCGAGCGGAATGGAACGGATGCTCGCGACTGCGTCGGAATATTTTACCGAAGAAAGTATCCGCAGCACTGTCGTTGGTCAAGGCAGCGATCACTCGTTTGAATCGGAACTTCGTGCGGCTGGATACGACGTGAGAATCCTTCCGTTTGTTGGCGGGTCAATCGCGGCTGCGCGCGACCTCCGAAAACTATCTAAGCAGCTTCGGGTTGATGTTATTCACATTCACACGGAGGGGGATTATCTTCGGACAGCGCTTGCATCAAGGTGGGCAGTTGGTCGAAAAGGTGCGGTGGTTCGAACGGTGCACAATGTCTTTCAGGCGCGAGGCCTTTGGCGGGCTAAACGATTTATTCAAGCACAGATTGCCGACCGTCTAGTTTATGCATTGATTGCACCATCCCCGGAAGTCGCCGAAAATGAGAAGAAGCTCCTTCGTAAGGCCCGAGTGATCTTCAATTGGGTGGACGATGTATTCTTCGAGGTACGTAAGCGGCGGCAAGTAGCTGAAGAACCTAGCAACAATAATTTTACTGCTCTAATCGTCGGGAATTGTTCCACGATTAAACAACACGAACTAGCACTGAGAGCTGTCGTTGATTCCGATCACAAACTAGTTCACTTAGGAAGCGAGAGCCACGCGAGTCCTGAGGAGTTGGAGCTTTTGCGTATTTTGGAAGATGACGGACGGCTTGTAGATAGAGGGGTCAAGCCACCACAGGATGCGCTGCTGACGGCTTCCTACTTTATGATGCCGAGCCGGCACGAAGGGATGCCGGTGGCCTTGGCCGAAGCGCTGGTGGCTGGGGTTCCGGCCATCGTCAACGATACTCCTGGACTTCGATGGGCGAGATCGATGGAAGGAGTCTCGGTAGTGGTGACTGAGCAGGACGCTTGGTCATCAGCAGTTCGCAATTGGCCCGGCACCCGGAGGGGCGTTGGTTCAGGTGAGGTGGATTTCTCCGCCGCCAGAGGCGCAAAAGAGTATGCCGATGTTTATCGCGGAGCAATCGCCTCAGATTCGACCTTCCGGAAGCTGTTCTCTAAAGGAGGGGTGAATGATAATTTGGCTTAGGGAAAAGCTCAAACTGCGCAGAACTTTAACCAGAAATGTTGCCGTTGGTTCGGATTTCCGCGTTGGTCTTAATTCGTTTGTTTGGGCTCCAAGGAAACTTCGGATTGGAAATAGTGTCCACTTGGGTTCAAATGTGCGTGTCGAGGTGGACGGAGTTATCGGTGACTCGGTTTTGATTGCAAACTCGGCGGGTATAGTCGGGCGCGATGATCATGCAGCGACTGACGTTGGAATTCCGATACCCGATGCTGAATGGGTCGGTCGATTCCCGGAGCGACTGAGTCGCCCGGTGTCTATTGGCTCGGACGTCTGGATCGGCTACGGGGCGATCGTCTTGTCTGGCGTAAGCATTGGTAACAGCGCCGTCATCGGAGCTGGCGCTGTGGTAACCAAGGATGTGCCTGAAAACTCAATCGTTGTTGGAAACCCGGGGCGCGTCATAGGAACCCGTTTCGAAACAAAGGTTTTTGAAGAACATTGGAGAATATTGTCGCAGAGTGGGATCAGGCGTATAACTGGCGATATCGGGGATGAGTAGTGTCTTTGTATTTCCACCCTTCCGAGACTGAGTATTGCCGGGCAATCGCCGAGAATAGAAGGTAGCCGCGTTGGGTATTCGACTTCTGTATGTTCCAAATGAAGCTAATGACTTTCGACAGCTGGGGTTTAGGCGCCCTCTTGCCAATCTTCTAAGCGCTGGGTTGGTGGATGAAGTTAGCGTATTCAGTTTGCAATGGCGTATTCGTAATGGAGGCGAGCCCGAACAGCATCGCCAGGACATGGTGGAACATTTTCGGGATTTCCAGCCAAATTTCGTACTGATGCAGCATTTGGGGTCGACGGGTCTCACCGATGGACACTTTCGGGCGATGAGATCCGCAGCAAAATTTGAGTTTATCTACCACGAGGCGGATCCGTATAGTCGATTCCTCCACCCTTTGCCTGGACCGGCCCGAGCTGCGGGACGGTCCGCTGACGTCACATTTACCGTCGGTTCAGGGGTGTTCGCCGAGAATTTCCGCAGGGCTGGTTCCCACGACGTGCGCTGGTCCCCACATGTGTTTGAACCAGACAGGTACAGGTACTCGCCTGTGTCGAATGCAAGCTTCAGGGAGCACGACGTCGTGGTCGTAGCCAATCGAAACAGGCCCAGGTTTAGGGGACATCCGAACTGGCGGGATCGAATTGATTTCGTAACGCGACTGCAGGAAAGATTCGGCGACCGACTAGCAATCTACGGTCATGGCTGGACCGGAGTGGGCGCGATGGGACCCATCGAGTTCTCTCGTCAGAACGAAGCGATACGTTCGGCCTGGGTGAGCGCAAACTGGGATCACTACGCGCACGAACCCCAATATTTTTCCAACCGATTGCCGATATCATTGGCGGCCGGATCTATTCATGCAACCTCCTGGCATCCTGGTTATGAGGATCTGTTCCAGGAAGAGACGAAGCAGTTTCTACTGTACCGGGACTCGCGCAGCGGCTTGATTGATGCAATCGAAGAGCTGTTATCCGCTACGACGCCAGAGGAACGAATTCAAGCAGGCATTCGTGGACAGGAATTTGCGTACAGGCATTATCGGCAAGATGATCAGCTCGTCAGCTTTTTCAACTATCGAGGACCTAGACTGAATCCCATCGCAGCATCTGAAGCCTGGGACCTTGACGAAAACTCGCTTTCGGCTCTTTGACTTGGGCTGGGTTCTTTCATGGTTTGCTCACTAATCTCATGAACTACCACCAAATCGTCTCGGGAGGATTGCGTTTTGCGATCTGCGCCGCGGCGAGTCTTTCGGATTGAGTCCCGGTACCGGGCCCACGAATAGTCACCGCGATCAACTACAACACCAGGAACAATGATGACAAGTGCGCGCAGCCTGTTGGCGGGGGCTTCATGGGTATACGGGGCCCAGCTCGTGACCGTAGTCGTTCAATTCTTCTACGCGGCAGTGACGTCGAGGGCGGTATCACCTAGCGGATTTGGAGCGTACGCCATCGCCCTGACCGTGACGGGATTGATTTCCCTCCTGTCCTCCGGAGGGTTGGGGCAGACCGTCTCTAGGATGTTAGAGATCGACCGTTATCGTATTCGAGCCCTAGTTGGCTATGCATTGATTCTTGGGGCAGTTTCAGGCACCGTCCTCCTACTGAGCGCGCCCCTATGGGCCTCGCTTTGGGGAGCTGAAGCCGCGTCCGAGCCGATTCGTTGGTTGACGATAAGCGCGTCGCTGAGCCCCCTTGTTGGACTCGCAACTGGGCTGATGGCACGAACTGGAAAATTCCGGCGGCTGGCGGTTATCACCGCTCTGAGCAATATTATCGGAATGGCTATTGGTGCCATTGCAGTGATCGTTTGGCACTCGGCGAGCTCACTTGTCGTCTCCGCTTCCTTGGCGCAGTTGTTTATATTGATCGGGGCGATGCTTGGTACCGATCGTCAATTGTTCGGCTTTGCGAACCTTCGGGGAGGTCGAAAGGACATCTCATATAGCGGCAAACTAGTTTCTACGAGTATGCTCTCCTATCTCACGGGTAATATAGTGAAGTTCACACTCGCCAGAGGGATCGACCCATCCATTCTCGGGCATTGGAACCGGGCCGAGGTGCTCACTTTGATTCCCATGCAACAAGTACAAAGCGCTCTGATCCGTGCGGTATACCCCGAGTTTCGACACGACATCGAAGGGTCTTCCCGAGCGAGGACTGTGTGGACGGATATGCTGATTCTCGCGGCATGGGTTTCGATGACGTTAAGCGCTATTGCACTCGTCCTCGTTCCCCCCATAATACCGATACTTTTCGGTGACGGTTGGGGAATGGCGGCCACAATCGCAGGACCCCTTGCGGTTGTCGGCGGCCTACAGATCCTTGCCACGCTACTAGGCAGCGGTGTGGAAGCCCTTGGGCGTTTTCGGTGGATGGTGTCAACCGAAGTCATTCTAATATTGATCCAGGTTATTGCGGCCGGCCTGATCCTTGTCGCCCGCGATATTTGGGTGGCTCTCGGGGCGCTCATTGCAACCAATTTGATACGACATGGTTGGCATATTTTCTTGCTTAGCCGGCATGGGTATCTCGACGCACGGAGACTTCTGCGGCACTACGCTATTGCTGGAGGATTCTCCACTTCCATAGCACTAGCATTCTGGTTTTCACTCCAGTGTATTTACATGACGAATTTTTCCGCGGTGTATTGGTTCCTTGCGATATTGATTCTGATAGTACCAGTCGGATTTTATTTCAGGATCCGGAATAAGCTGCCAGCAATAGTTGTCGCCCGTAGATATGGTCTGATTCAGACACGGTGACTATTTGAGCTTTGGTCGAGTCTCGAAGTCGACGATCGATCCATCAAAATCTTGATCAGCAGTTTGTCCCAAGTTCGAGGAGCATCATGAGCCTGGCGCAGCACGTCGTATTCCTGGCGTCGATGTATTTCGTCCTTCTGGCCCCGCGTCGCTAGATAGCGCTCATGAAGCCGGTTGCTCGTCCCGTTGGCGGTGGCGCCAATGAGCCTTATGTTCTCAATTCGATGTTCTCAATTCGCGACCTCTTCGACCATTGGCTAGACGGTTGTCAGCCCCGGCGGTGGCATAGACGCGGAGTCGTCGCCGTACCGGTACGAGCCCTTAGCTGGCTCTTCGCGGTTGATGGTGAATTGGGTTCCGAGTCTTGAAAGCTGAAGGGCTCGTAGCCCTGCTGTGATGGATGTTCTCTACGCATTCATCGAAGTCAGGAGCTACGAGCCTTGATCGAACCCACTGCCCAGCGCCCGGAGGCTGCCACCGTCATTTTCAATCTGCCCGACTACCGTGTCATCGGGACCGAAGTCCTTGCATTTGGGCAGCGCCGGATCTGCATCGAATTGACGGCTGAGGCCGGCTACCCACCGTGCGGTCGGCGGACCTTCGTTGAGGAGAAGGCACAGGTCCCGCGCCGGGCCCGCTCCACCCGCAGACTCCGTGACGCTCTTGTCAGTGCCGTCATCGCCTCCGGCAGGGCGGTGTCGGAAACGGTCGCGTCCTTCGGGGTCTCGTGGTGGCTGGTCCAGCGGGCCCTCGATACCGCGGCGCGGACGCTTCCTGACGTGGACCCGCTTGCTTCGCGGCTGATGGGCATCGATTAACACCGCCACCGGTCCGTCCGGTTCTTCCGCGACCCCGAAACGAACGCCTGGAAACGGTACGAACCGTGGATGACACGATCGTTGACCTGGACACCGGCCAGATCCTCGGGATCGTGGACGGACGGGACGGGACGGGACGGCGAAGGCGTCAGCGAGTGGCTGTTCGCCCGGCCGCTTCAATGGCGCCTGGGCGTGCGGGATGTCTCGACCGACCCGTCCGCGGCGTTCCGTCAGGCACTGCGGATGTCGCTTCCGCGCACCGTGGTTTCAGTCAATGCGTTTCACCTTGGTCAAGCTGGGCAATGACATGCTTACCGAAGTCCGTCAACGATTGACGCAGCTGACCCAGTGCCGCAAGAACAGCGGCATGAACATCCAGCAGCAGTTCATTCACCACGAACCGTGGAGAGTCCTCAGCTCTTTTTACAAGACGAAACACAACAGCCGTCTCTTGCCCGTTGTCGGTCAGCAGCCGTTTGCGATAGGACTCCGATTGATCGGTACACCCCGCCTAACCGATATCTGTCGGGAGTCGCCAAGTGCGGTCCTTCTGGACGTTTCCGGAAACCAGAGCCTGTTGTATGCCTCCGAAGAACCGAGCTGCCATCTCTTCAGTCGTAAATCTCTTACTGGTCGACCTGCAGGCAGCCTGCATCCCGTGTAGTCGTTGCCTGTCAGTGATCAAGCTCATCAATGCGTCGGCGTAAGACGATTCCTCGTCCGCGGAAACGACGCATGTCTTGCCATCTTCTAGGTATTCAAACTCAGGACCGTGCCAGGGCCAGTCCGTCGTCACAATAGGCCGGCCGACGGCAAAACTATCAACTGCCACGAGTCCGACTCGTCCCGGCATGCAGATCACGTCCGCAGCCGCCATCGCCAGAGCTTTCTCCCTCCCAAACAGCGGACCTAAATATCGAAGCCACGGCTCCGATTTGGCCAGATTTTTGACCGTCTCGCTAAGGTAGCCGCCGCCGACGACCATGAGTCGAAACCGGTCGTCCATTCTGTAGGCGCTTCGACAAGCTTCGAACAGAAAAGGCAGTCTTTTGGACTCGTCAAGACCCCCTATAAAAATTGCGTTCAAGGTGCCCAGCGTATTTTTAGAACGAAAATCCGAGAGTTGAGCCGGTGATACGCCGGCGACATACTCCTCAAGGTCGGTTGTATCAATTGAGTTCTGGACCACGGTGACCCGTGCAGTCGGGAAACCGATTGATACAACCGAATCTCGGGAGGCATCAGTATAGGCGAAGAACCAGTCAGCGGCTTGGGTCAGCCTTGCCATGGCTTGTTTCTTAAACCACGACGGGCTTGTGACAAAGTCTCTGCCGTGACCCCAGAGGCATATCCTCTTACGACGCCATGGTGAAAGAAGAAGCCAGTAGGCGTCGACGTTACGCCTTGCTTGCTCCAAAATGACCATATCGGCTGAGTCTAAAATCGAGCGGACTCGTCGGAAAACCAGCCTCAAATTTGCTATCCTGATTTCCTTTTGAGAGATAGGGATTATAAATTCTGCGGGAACACCGTCTTGGCGCTGATGCTGTTTCTTGTTGGCCACGCCGGCGGCAACTTGAATTTCAACCCCATTTTGGGCACCTAATTCAATTAGGCGCCGGAAAAAAGGAACTCTGTACTGTGGAACGTATTCCTGGAGGATTACTATGGTGGGGGTTGTCATGATTCTCCTAATACGTTCAAGTCTACAAGCTAGGTGTGTCGAGTTCGCAAAAATCAATTTACGGTGAGGTGCGGTACGAAATCGAAAGAGCTGCGGGAAGAGTCGGACGCGGGTGTTCTTTCGCCTTAATTATTCGATCTATTTCGTAGCAGCATTCTTCAAAAGTGCCATTCGAATGCCGGACGCTGTTTCGTTCCAAGTCGGCAAGGTTGCGCCACGGCCTTCAAATCGACCCGCTAGCGCTTTCTCAAGGGCAGCAGCCACGGATTCCGGTTGGGGAAGAGACTCGATGACGTGGTTTCCATGAAGTTGGGCCACTCCGCTGTCGGAGGCGACGATGCATGGAATGCCGAAGTATCCCGCCTCGGCAATGGGCAGCCCAAATCCTTCATCGCTCGACATGAGAGCGATGACGGATGCGTTTTGGACTAGGTCGCGATACCTCCGGTCAGAGACAAATCCCTCAAATACGCACTCCTGATCAACATTCAGTCGGCGTGCGATTTCCTGTAAATGGGATCTCCGTTCTCCCTCAGCTCCCAGCACAAAGAGAGTGCTCGGTGTCTGGTGGTTGGCTTTGCGGCGGGCTATGGCTTCAATCAATAGTTCTGGACGTTTGTTGGTGTTGTGCCCAAAAGTTACCACCAGGGGGCCGGGGTGACTTTGTATCGAATTTGGTTGGCTCCAAAACCTTGGGTGATCCTGACCGTTATTGACGCATATTGAGTTGGCCTCAGGCGAGAAATATTTTGTCTCGGCGAGCGTCTTTGGTGAAATATTTATGACGCAGGCCGCCGTTCGGCAACTATAAGTCCAGAAACGGCGATAAAGTCTATGAACGGATCCGAATTCTTCGGGATTTTTCAAATGGCGCCAGTCATGGACCACTACAAAGCGCTGAGATTTTGGAACAAATGGACTCACAACCGGGCTGATCGATAAAACTGCCTCGAATTTTGAACTCCAATATATCAACGGAACGACAAAGAACTTCTCAAGTAGCCTACTAATTGTCCGATTCCCAGGGAGAGACAATATGCGGAGCGAGAGGCTCGGTTTGAAGGAGTCGTGGAGCCACTGGTCGCCGACTAGGACCAGTTCATCATCAGGGAAGGACTCCTGCCAACCTCGAACCAACTGTTCAGCGTAGAGTCGCATTCCTCCCGATTTAGCAGGTGCTCCCAACAGATCTACTATGAAGCGCATGGATTCCGCAGTCCTCCGAGTCGTAATCTAACTGATATTGAGCGGGCACTAAAGGTGGAAGTAATCGAACAAATGTTGGTCAGGCTGGCTGGATTTCGGCGCAGCCCGCAAAGAGGTTTAATTTTCTCGCCTAGTAGTTGAGAGCTGCGAGGGGCAACATCTGTTCGGTCACCTCAATCGTACCTGCCGTTCCCCTTGTTAGAATGAGCGCTGGAATCTGCCCGTCCGAGAGTCGTTGGGCGCCTAATAGCACGAGCTGACGAATTGGGTTTCGGCGTTCAGACCGCGAGACCCTTGATTCCGTTACAGACGCGGTTTCCTGGTTGGATCGAAGCGAGGTGCCCATCAGTCGTGCCGTTCGCAGGATCACCACTAAAAGCTACCTGACGGGCGACATGGGGCCAGGACTGTAACGCTATCTCCCGCGCTTAGTGAGCATCTTTCCGGGCTTGGGTGTTGACATTCGCGCCTTGTGGATGGTGAGGGTGCGAACAAGTTTTGGAGCATGACGAGTTTTCTTTGACCAATAAGCCTTTTTATCACTTGGTGCAGGCAGGTTTCTGCGAAAAGAGACTCTGCCAAGCCAGATGTGATGGGGAATATCGGATTTGCTGGACCGCTATACTCGTGGCATGACTCGTGGGGAAACACTTCTGACTCCCGGTGGTGAGCGTGATGTGGTTGGGCTCTTGGGTGGTCTGGGCAATCAACTCTTCCAGTACTCCTTCGGACTCTCACTTAGAAAATCGGGCAGGTCGGTCTCTTTCGACGCCTCCGCCCTCCGGTCCGGTGGGAGGAAACTAGAGCTTTCCGCGCTCGTCGCTAGGGACTTACTCCCGCAGGAGCGCTGGCTTCGGTTCGCGCCCTATCCCAGAGGACGATTCGGGAAATCAGGAGAGTTTATTCGGATTTTGCGCAGACCGCGACGGATAGTATTCGAGATGGATAGCGGCCTGCCCGTTTTTCCGATCGAGGAGACACCGTCCTGGTGGTACGGATACTGGCAGTCACCCGAAATGGTCCGGTCGGTCTTACCGGAGCTTAGGCGGACCATGGCAGCCATCATGCCCCAGATTGTCCCTGCCACTGTAGGAATTCATGTCAGGCGGGGCGACTACGTTGGGAACGACTTGTTGCTTTCGCCGGAATACTATCGCGGTGCTCTGAATGAGCTCTTTGCTAAGCACGAACTGGATCCGGTAAAGACACGGGTGGTGGTGTTTTCTGACGATCCGGAATGGTGTGAAAGCTCGTTGTCGTTCGATGTCCCCGTTGACTTTTCGCCGCCGCGGGACACCAAAGAGGATTTTGCCGCCCTCTTGGCGTCTGAATACTTAGTCCTGTCGAGGAGCACCTTCAGCTGGTGGGCAGGAGTGTTACCGGCTCGACCAGAGCGCAACGTTATCTCGCCATTCCCCTATACTCCCTACCCAGAAGCGGTCCTCGACTATTCTGGCTGGCTTCGACATCCCGTGAGCTGACATTCTTATTGCTGTTCCGTCCTAGTGAAGCGGCGAACAAGTCAGCGATGGGGATGTTGAATGAAGTCGAGGTTCCCGACACCTGAACCTGCAACGCGAACTGCGCCGCAAATACAGGAACCTAGTCCTGAGATGACACTGTCAATCTCGGCAAAACGGATCGAGCACGCGTGGACTTTAAGGGCGACCTTTATCCAGCAAGGGAGTCTTCGGTAGTTTAGTCCGAGAGAAGCAGGCTCTTGGGCGCCATGCTCACTGAGCGGCAACTCAGGTGGCATACGTTCGTGACAGGATGGCGTGGAGAAGGTTGGCTCTTACCGCCACGTCGTGGATTGCCTAGCGTCGTCTGAGGTAGTGTTGTCGGGTCTAACCAATTGATAGGGTCAAATCAGGCCTAAATTGTCCGATGCAGCAGAACGTCGAGCCGACAGATCGCTTGTCTGACACCGATCCCGCCGCAACAAGCTGCATTCACTTTCCTTGGCAACTAATCGACATGCCGAGCCAAGTTAGACCCTATTTCGTCCCTGCCTCGGATGTACAACAGCACGTCGAGGACTTTCGTCTTCGAAAATTCTGTCAAATTCGTTCCCACCGTTATCGGGGAGGTCGAAGTCCGGCTCCGTCTCCACGTTCTCTGCCGCAATCCTTTTCGGCTGCTGTGCTGGGCCGGCGCTGTAGTATCCGTATCCATACGAATAGGCGTCTGGACCTTTGGCGGGTAGATGATTCAGTACGATTCCGAGGATGCTCGCATTTACCATCTTCAGCGCAGCCAGAGACTTTTGTAGATCGTGATGTTTGAGTTTTTGCGCTCCAGCAACTACAACGACGCCACCGACATGCTGTGAAAGTACGGCAGCATCAGTGACAGGCAGCAGAGGCGGTGCATCAATAACAACAACATCAAATGTTTCTTCCAGCTGACCTATGAGGAGCTTCATCTGGTCAGAACCCAAGAGCTCGCTCGGGTTGGGGGGAATCTGTCCTGACGCAAGGACGAAAAGCCTGCCCTCGCCCCAAGGTTGCAGAATGTCATCCACGTCTGCAGCCCCGACCAACGCGGTCGTCAGACCGGCATTGCGGTCGAGTCCGAGATACTCGCTTACCATCGGACGACGAAGGTCAGCATCTATGAGACACACGGACTGACCTGATTGGGCCAAGGCGATGGCGAGATTTGTGGCCGTCGTGCTTTTGCCTTCGCCAGGCAACGACGATGTTATGAGAACTGATTGGGCTCGTCCGGCTACATTGGCGAATTGGAGGTTTGTGCGGAGCTGGCGGAAAGATTCCGCTCGAGGACTTTGTGGAGCTGCCTGCGTGAGCAACGGCCTTTTCGTCGCGTCTGAGTCGAATGCAATACCGCCGAGAAGAGGCGCATCGGTTACTCGGCGAAGATCGGCTTCTCCACGAATTCGGTTGTCGAGGCTAGACCTTAAAAATGCTCCACCGACACCTAGGGTGATACCTGCAAGAAGGCCGAGCAACAAGTTCAGGCGCGTGTTGGGCGCAGAGGGGTCTGTAGGCGCCGTCGCGGGTTTGATCACTGAAAGGCTTACCGGGGAAGTGCCGCCAGCCTTAGGCTTTTCGAGGGTGTCGACGGCATTGATCAAACTCGTCGCCACTGCTTTGGCTAGCGCGGCGGCTTGGACTGGTGAGCTGTCAGACACGGAAATGTTAATCAAAACTGTGTTTACGTCGGTGCTGGCAGTAACCCTGCTCGCTAATTCTTTCGCCGTCGTTTGCAGCCCTAGGGCGTCAATGGCCGGCTGAAGGACGATTGGGGAGTCAACCGTCTTCACGTACGACTGGACCCGCGCCTGCCCGAAGGTGTTCCCTTGCTGGAGTTCTTGGATTGATCCTGACCCCTGGATGGCGACGAATAACTGCGTATCGGCCGTATAGACGGGCTTGGCTAAGACAGATGCTGCTCCGCCAATTAGGATGCCAACCAACGTTGCTGAAGCGATCAAAATCCAGCTGCGGCGTAGGATTCGCAAATAGTCGCGTATGTCCAAACCGAGATCCCCCTGTGTCGATTGCTGGGGCAGCCGGTTGGCAAGCACCAGAACGGCAAACTTCGTATGGTTAACTCATTGTACCCGGCCTCAATTGTCGTTTGAGACTGTTGCGACTCGGATTGCTAGGTGGCCGCCCATTTGTCAGTGCGGACCCTGTCCGGAGGCGACCACGCCCGATTGCGCGCGTCTTTTCGGACAAGCCTGGCGTTAAGCGGTTCTTCACGTTCGTGGTGATTGTTCTGCCGTGATGGATGTTCATGCCGCTGTTTTGGCGGCACTGCGCAACAGGATACGCGTTTTGTAGTTGCGTGGGTTGGTGAATCCCCGGACTGGCCGTTTGATGAGTTTGATGGCCGTGGTGTTTGCTTCTACTTTCGCCGTGGTCGCGCCGGTGACACTGAGGACTTCGATTTCCTTCCACCACCGGCAGATCGTGCGCCAGAGCCGTTTCGTTTCCGGCTGCCCGGCTCGTTCGACCAGTCCCTGCATGCGGTCTTTCGCCGCGGCCGCGTCGGCAAGAGACCCAAGGGCGAGCATCGTCCGGAGCTGTTCTTTGACCAGCCAGGCAGCCTGCAGCTTCCCGGTGGCGTCGTCGGTGGCGAACACGGTGCTGAGCCTTTCCGTGCCCGGTCCGAGAGTGTATCGCCGCCGCGCAGGAGCAGCCGCCGGTTGGCCCACACCGGATCGATGGAACGTCCCCGCCGGCCATGGACCTGCTGGGTGAGTCGTTGCCGGACTTCGGTGAGCATGTCGTTGCCGAGCTTGACCAGGTGGAACGCATCTACCGAGACTGCGGTGCGCGGGAGCCACATCCGCAGGGCCTTGCGGAATGCCGCTGACGGGTCGATCGCGACGACCTGCACGCCCAGGCGCCACTGCAGGGGCCGGGCGAACAGCCAGTCTCCGACGCCCTCGCTGTCGCGGCCGTCCACGATCCCGAGCACTTGTCCGGTGTCCAGATCGACAATGGTGGTCATCCAGGGTTCGTACCGTTTCCAGGCGTTCGTTTCGGGGTCGCGGAAGAACCGCACAGACCGGTAGCGGTGTTCGTCGATGCCGAGCATCCGTGGCGCGAGGGCATCCACGTCAGGCAGTGTCAGCGCCGCAGAGTCCAGGGCCCGCTGGACCAGCCACCATGAGACGCCGAACGAGGAGGCCGCTTCCGCGGCGGCCCGTCCGGATCCGATCACGGCGGCCACGAGGGCGTCGCGGAGCCGGCGGGTGGACCGGGCGCGGCGCGGGACCTGGGTGGTCTCCTCGGCGAATGTCCTGAGGGGGCACAGATACTCATCGCAGAAGAATCTCCGCTTGGACCAGATCACTTCGACCGGGCCGGCGACGGGGATGTCACGCACACGTTGGGGCCGGCGTGAATGCACGCGGGCGATGATGACGCCGCACGACGGACAGCCGGCCTCGGCAGTGGCTTCGACGCGGACCCGCCGCTGCCCGAAAGCGAGGATCTCACTGTCGGTGACGCGGTAGTCGAGCAGATTGAAGAGGGCGGTGGCAGCATCGGGGCGCGGGGAAGTAGGCTCGTAGCTCCTGACTCTTGATGAATGCGTAGAGAACATCCATCACAGCAGGGCTACGAGCCCTTCAGCTTTCAAGACACGGAATCCGTTTCACCACGAACCACGGAGAGCCCTTTAAGCCCAAGTTGAAACGACGGTGTTGCAGCGGCGGACCCCTAAGTTCCAGTTGTCAGCCGCACTAGAATTGCTTGGTCAGAGGGTCGTGACTTTTCGGACGGTCGGCCCGTTAGGTTCAGCGGACCTGCTCGACCACCGCGGTTGCAAAGTAGGGCTGAGCCGCCCCCGTCATCGAAACCAACAATGTCCTCCGGGAGAGGCTCTTTAGTGTTCTTACATGTGTCGTGTGATAGCCGATACTTAATCAGGGACGTTCAGAAACATCAAAATGGAGGACGCTTTGCCGGGCTACGTAGACATCAACCCCTACCGAAAGACCGCTCGGAAACGGTTCAAGTTCGGCGGTCTGGTGGTCTTGCTACTGGTGACGGCTGGAGTGGTCTACCTAGCCTTAGCTCGTTAATCCTCGGATGTCCCTCGAGCACTACGTCATGGGCTTGGCAATCATTCTGGACTCCTGTGCATCGCGGGAGCACCTGGCATACTGATCCTCGCCGTTCGGAGACGGGGCAATGACCAGGGGGATTCCTCATACTTGCTGCGCACCCGCGATGAGGTGCGCCTGTCCGACGATGTAGTTGAAGGGCTGCGGAATCGGCACTTAATCCTCCCCGCAACCGCGCCCGGCCACTCGCCGCCTACCGCGTATCCAGATCTTCGAACACCAAAAACGTCTGCGTATCCTGCACGCCTGGCATCGACTGCAGCTGATCGAAAATGACCCTGCGCAGGTGGATGTTGTCAGTTGCGCGGACCAGCAGGATGACGTCGAAATCGCCGCCCACCAGCGCAATGTGCTGCACCTCCGGAATGAGCCTCAGCTCTTCACGGAGCTCGCGCCAGGAGTGCTGCTGCACCTTGAGCGTGACGTAGGCCGATGACTTCAAGCCGGCCTTGATGGGGTCCACCAGCGCAGTGAACTTGGTGAGCACGCCTTCGCCCGTCAGCCGGGAAATTCTCGAATACGCGTGGGCCCGGCTGATGTGGACGTTTTCCGCCACTTGGGTGACCGACATCCGGCCGTCCCGCGTCAGCTCGGCAATGATGTCCCTGTCTACTTGGTCAAGAGGAACCTCCGCCTGATCCGCTTCCACCTCGGCCATCGCATCTCCAATTCGTCTTCAGCGTGCGCCCGTTAGCCAGCTCACATTCGCGATTTGTCTTCCAGACTAGAGGTTTCCGGCAAGCTTTTCCACGATTGTGGCCAGAGCTGGATACGAAACTTCTCTAGGGAACATACTGGTGATAAATAGTGGATACAGAAGGACGGACCAATGACGATCTCCGCGGACCATGAGGCCCAGGGTCTGGCTGACGCTCGGCCGGACGAAACCGAAGCCAACGACCAAGCTTCCGAAGTGCGGCGCAAGTTCGGAATCAGCGTGGAAGACTACATGCTGCCTGCCCGCCATCAGATTCAGATGGTCGATCCTTCTGGCGTGCTCAAGCCCGAAGCTGAGCAGGGCACTGAACCCGGTCACGAATATCCCATCCCTGGCGATGCGGAACTCATGGCTGCTTACGAACAGCTCGTCGTCGGGCGCCGCGTCAATGACCAGAACTCCGCCCTCGTCCGGCAGGGCCGCATGGCGGTTTACCCGTCTAGCCACGGCCAGGAGGCCTGCCAGGTAGCGGCCGCTCTGTGCCTCCGCGAAGGCGACTGGCTGTTCCCCACCTATCGTGATGCCGTAGCAGTCATGTCCAAGGGTGTCGACCCTGTGGAGACCATGACCATTTTCCGCGGCGATTGGCACGGCGGCTACGACCCCACCAAGCACAAGGTCGGTATCCAGTGCACGCCGCTGACCACTCAGCTGCTCCACGGCGTCGGAGTTGCCCATGCGGCCAAACTCCGCGGCGAAGACACCGTAGTGCTGGCCATGTGCGGCGACGGTGCCACGAGCGAGGGGGACTTCCACGAAGCCCTCAACTTCGCGGCCGTCTTCCACCTGCCCGTCATCTTCTTCGTACAGAACAACAAGTACGCGATCTCTGTGCCTCTGAGCCAACAGTCTGTGGCGCCGTCGCTGGCGCACAAGGCCGTCGGCTACGGCATGGCCGGCGAACGCGTTGACGGCAACGACCTGGTCGCGTTGCTCGCCGTGCTGGACCGGGCAGTGAAGCTGGCCCGCGAAGGCTCCGGCCCGCTCCTGATCGAGGCCCATACCTACCGCATGCAGGCGCACACCAACGCCGACGACGCCACCCGCTACCGGGAGGACAGCGAAGTGGCCGAATGGACCGCCAAGGACCCCATCAGCCGCATGACGTCCTATCTCACCGACCGTGGACTCCTCGACGACGAAGGTTCCTCCCGGATCGCGGCGAAGGCCGAGACCGTTGCCTCGCAACTTCGCGAAGGCCTGGGTGAAGACGTACCGGTAGACCCGCAGAATCTCTTCCGCTACGTCTTCTCGACACCCACTCCGCAACTGAAGGAGCAGTCCGCCCTGCTCGCCGACGAACTCGCCCGTGAGGCATCCAACCAGAAGGAGGCAGGCAAGTGAGCCCCGCCGTCACAACATCCTCTGCCGCCACTGAACACGCTGCAACAGGCGACGTCAGCTCCGCGACCGCAAGTGCGGCAGCCAGCGCAGCAGCAGTCGCCGAAGCCTCCGGTCCGCAGACCATCACCATGGCAAAGGCTCTCAACACCGCGATGGCAGACGCCATGGAGGCCGACTCCTCCGTTCTGGTATTCGGTGAAGACGTAGGCCGCCTGGGTGGCGTCTTCCGGATCACCGACGGCCTTATGGCCAAATTCGGAGAACAGCGGTGCTTCGATACCCCACTTGCTGAATCCGGCATCGTGGGTATGGCCGTGGGTATGGCCATGAACGGAATGCGTCCCGTGATCGAGATGCAGTTCGACGCTTTCGCCTACCCGGCCTTCGAGCAGATCGTCAGCCACGTCGCCAAGATGCACAATCGCACCAAGGGTGCAGTGAAGCTGCCCATGGTCATCCGCGTCCCGTATGCCGGCGGTATCGGCGGCGTAGAGCACCACTGCGACTCCTCCGAGTCCTACTACGCCCACACCGCAGGCCTGAAGGTCTTCACGCCGGCGACCGTAGCGGACGGCTACCGCATGCTCCGCGAGGCTATCGATTCCGACGATCCCGTCATGTTCATGGAACCCAAGAAGCTCTACTGGTCCAAGGATCAGGTGGACATGGGCGCTCTGCGCGCCGAGCACGACACGAATGCTACGACAGGATCCAGCAGCGAGGGCCGCGCCGCCGTCGCGCGCCCCGGAACTGATGCAACGCTTATCGCTTACGGCCCCTCGGTCCCGACGGCGCTGGCCGCTGCCGCTGCGGCCGCTGAAGAGGGCCGCAGCCTCGAAGTGATTGATGTCCGCTCGATCGTGCCCTTCGACGACGAAACCGTCTGCGCATCGGTGCGCAAGACCGGCCGCGCTGTCGTCATCGCCGAGGCTCACGGCTTCGCGTCCGTATCTTCCGAAATTGTTGCCCGGGTGCAGGAACGCTGCTTCCATTACCTGGCCGCGCCGATCCGCCGCGTGACCGGCTTCGATGTCCCATACCCGGCTCCGAAGCTGGAGCACTACTACTTGCCAAGCGTCGACCGCATCCTCGACGCCGTTGACGACCTTCAATGGGAGAACTAACCATGAGCGCAGAAATGCAGGTGTTCCTGCTTCCGGACCTGGGCGAGGGTCTCACTGAGGCCGAACTCGTCAACTGGCTTGTTGCAGTCGGTGACGAGATCCGCGTGGACCAGCCGATTGCTGAGGTTGAGACCGCCAAGTCCATGGTGGAAGTGCCCTCGCCCTACGCAGGCATTGTCGCCGTGCTGCATGGCGAAGCCGGCCAGACGCTCGATGTCGGGAAGCCGCTCATCTCGGTGGCTCCTGTTGGCGCTTCGCTTGCTGCTGAACCCGAGCCTTTGGAAGAAGAGGTCTCCGAGGCACCCGCGGCCGCCGCTGCCGCCGAGACCTACCGGACCGAGGAGAAAGCCGGATCGGGGAACGTCCTTATCGGCTACGGAACATCCGGAGGTGGCGAGGCTCGCCGCACCCGGCCGAGGAAGGTGTCTGCCGGTTCCGCCGTTGCGGTGACCTCGGAGCCCGACTTTGCCGAACTCTCGTTGTCCCGTACGCGGATTCCGGGAAAGCTTTCTGCCGTGATTTCTCCGCTGGTGCGGAAGATGGCCCGGGACCATGGGGTCTCGTTGGACGCGGTGCCTGGTTCGGGGGAGAGCGGGCTCATCCTGCGTCGCGATATTGAGGCCGCCATCGGAGGCGCCACGCGCGAGACCGCACCCGTTGAGGTGCCCGCCGTTGTCCAGCCATCCGCCGGAGTCCAGGATGCGCGTACCGGTTTGACCGTGGCTTCGCGCACTCCGGTCCGCGGGATACGGAAGGCTGTTGCGGCCAACATGACCCGCAGCCGTTCAGAGATCCCGGAGGCAACTGTCTGGGTAGACGTCGACGCCACCGCGCTCCTTGAGATGCGAGCCGAACTCAAGAAGCGCGATCCGCACGGCGCTCCCGGGCTGCTCGCGTTCATCGCTCGTTTTGTCACAGCTGGGCTAAAAAAATTCCCCGAGCTGAACACCCGGTTTGTCACGGCCGAGGATACTGCCGGCGGTGAAATGCAGGAGATCATCGCATTCGACGGCATCAACCTTGGCTTCGCCGCACAGACGGACCGCGGGCTCGTGGTTCCCTCAGTCCGCAACGCCCACCTGTTGAATGCCCGCGAACTCGATACCGAAATCCGCCGGCTCACCGCCGTTGCACGTGAGGGCAAGGCAACACCAACTGAGTTGGCCAGCGGCACCTTCACTTTGAACAACTACGGCGTGTTCGGCGTTGACGGTTCCGCCGCGATCATCAACTACCCCGAGGTAGCGATGCTCGGCGTTGGCCGCATCATCGACAAGCCTTGGGTGGTGGACGGGCAGCTTGCTGTCCGGAAGGTCACCGAGCTGACGCTGGCTTTTGATCACAGGATATGTGACGGGGAAACGGCTGCGGGTTTCCTTAGGTATGTTGCGGACGCGATCGAGAACCCGGGGACGGTGCTGGCGGATTTGTAGAGGACGGATAGACGAGGTGGCTGCAAAAGCTGCCTTTGGTGAATTCTGAAGTTTGCCATGAATTCACCGATTCAGTCGGCCGTATCCACCTGAACGCAAATTCATAGTCCTCTGCTGTAGAGATGATCAGTGGTCGGTCAATGGTTCGACCGACCACTGGACTCGCATGGCGACACGCGGAAGCGCGCCGGATAGGGTCACATAGCTAGTTTCGTGGCCGTTTGTTTGCGGCGCGATCAAAATCTGCTCTCTGGGGGAAATCATGACTGTCGACGCTGCACGGTCGCGCTCATCGCGTCTAGACAACTTGACTGGCTTGCGTTTCTATGCGGCGGTGGTGGTCGTGATGCTCCACGTAACAAGAATTTATGCACCGATCCCAGTCGTCAGTGATCTGTTCGCCGAGGGCAGCGTCGGCGTCAGCTTCTTCTTTGTTCTTTCCGGGTTTGTTTTGACTTGGTCTCGACGGGAAGCTCAGCGATCCACGCCTTTCTTTAGGAACCGTTTCGCCCGGGTCTACCCACTCCACCTGCTGACCTGGGTGGCCATCGGGGTGGTGATCTTGCTCAGCGGGCAAACCATCAGTCCGCTGACGGCCATTGCAACGCTGTTTATGTTGCAGGCCTGGGTGCCCCTGGAGTCCGTCTATTTTGGAATGAATGGCCCCAGTTGGTCCCTCTCGGACGAGGCGTTCTTCTACGCTCTGTTTCCATGGATCTCGCGGCGGATCACCGCTGCCAGTCGATCCAAAGTCCTTCTAGGCTGCCTGGGTCTTTATTTCGGGATTGCTTTCATAACTCTCGTAGGGCACGTGCTGATTCGCGGCGGTCCAACCGTCGCGTTCTTCTATGTAAGTCCGCTCTACAGGCTCTGGGAATTTATCCTCGGAATCGTCCTAGCGGTGTTCGTTAAGGCCGGGTGGCGACTTCGACTTGGACTTCGGTCAGCCGGTGCCATCACAGTGCTGTGCTATTTTGGCACAGTCGGATTGTCTGTTGGGATAACGCAGAGGATCGGGCCTCTCGCGCAGTTTGGAATGAAGTCCCTTCCTTCCGATTTGGCTTCACTGATAATGATTCCGGCATTCATGCTACTCATTGCTGCTGCGGCGACAGCGGAACTTAGTGGCAGGACATCGCACTTGAGATCGCCCATGTTCGTTCGCCTCGGTCAGTGGTCATTCGCCCTTTACCTTAGCCACCTTGTCTTGGTGACCGGACTAAGTATCATCCTTCCCCATACCGACTCCCCTTCACTGAATGCCATTAAGGCGACAGCTACTCTCGCAGCGGCTATTTTCATTTCCGGAATCCTCTATCAATATGTAGAGCATCCCTTGAACCAACGGTTAAGGGCGCGCATGCCCGGTTCGCCCGCACCCGACCGTCAAACGCTCGTCAAGTAAAAGGGGACCATACGGCCGTCCGGGTTCTCTGTTCAGCGGACAGTATCGGCTCACGGGCACTTTGATAGCCACTTGTTCGTCGTCCGGCGCCTACACTTGGGGCATGACTTTTGGGGGAAACATGAAACGGGTATTTGTTATTGTCTTGGCCCATGATGCCGAGCCGTGGCGGACAATCCAGGAGGACGGGCAGAAGCGAACCTGGGCAGCAGACCCCGACGTGCCCGTGCGGTGGCTCCATGGCCAGAGCAGCGGGCTGGTGCGGTTCGCTGCTCGCGCCATCCCCACGATGCTCCGCGGCTCCGCGGTGACTGCATTCTACAATCTTGTTGGTAAATGGGTGGCCTCAAGGCGTGTTCGGACAGTGGGGGATCGGATTGAAACCAGCACCCCAGAGACGTATCTAATGACAAATGCAAAGACAGTGGCTGCGTTCCGCCATATTCTGGACACAGAGGACTTTGATTACATTCTCCGTACCAACACTTCTAGCTACGTGAATCTGCCCCTGCTGCAGCGCTTCGTTCAGAGCCTGCCGAATACGGGCTATTACGGAGGCACGCTCTGGGAGAAGAACGGAATGACGTATGTCACCGGGACATCCATTCTGCTCAGCCGTGAGATGGTCGAGCACGCCGCATATGACAAAGAGTGGGACTTCGATCTTATTGATGACCTCGCCTTGGGCCGATCAATGGAAAGGGCAGGCGTGTCGCCCCGTCCGATACCGAGAGTTGACGCTTGCACCGCTGAAGCGCTGCAGTCACTAACTTTCGCCGCGGTTTCGTCTACCTTCATCATTCGGTGCCGCGGTGCCGGAGACCGGGGGCACGACATTGCCGCTATGAGTCGGGTCCACGAGTTATTGGGGCGTGGTCCTGCCTATGTAGATCCGTGTGCTCACGACCGTGCACAACCCGACTGAGTTGATCGGATGTCCACAAAGAGCAGGTAAACGCCACTTCTAAACTGCTTCAGGTGGCAAACCGTAGCTTGACTCTATGAATAATGGGGGGTCTGTTCCGGATGGCGACGTAAGCGTCGTCGGAGAACACGTCAGGATCTGTTCGTCTATCTCGGGCTCGTAATGCTGTTCGCGCTTGCCTCTGTTGTGGCAACTGCCGCGCTCACTCATTGATTCTTTAGCACTCCGGATGGACCGCAACCTTGACGAAGGCCGCTGTCTGGTAGAGGTATTGATACGCCCAGGAATAGGTAGCGTTTGTCCAGGAGAACATTGGCAAGCTCCTCCGGTCGGTGACCATGTGCAGGTCTCCTGTGTAGCAGCGGCTGACGATCACCCGGGCGCGGGTCACATGGAACTGAGCTGTGAGGACGTTAGCGCTCTTCCAGCCATACTGTTCGGACAGGTCCCTTAGTGTCCGCGCCTCACCCTGAGTCGTGAACGGTTCCGAGTGGAAGCAGATAACTCGGTACGAGCGCTGAGCGCCGCATATATCCGCCGTGAATCTGCCGTCCTTCCCCACCGGGCTTGAGACAGCAATCGTCGGTGCATACCCCTGCTGCATCAGTTGTTCGGCATAGACCATGCGTTGGTCCGGCGGCCCCAGGACGAACAACACGTCAGCGTGTTTCGGTTCGTCAGCAGGCGGGGCCACGTACAGAAAGATGCCAGCAACGGCCCAGAAGATCGCCAAGGCTGCGATGACAACAAACGACCGGAAGAAGAGACGTTTCTTTCGGGAAGGCGCAGTGGCCTGTGTTTCGTGATCGCGGAGAAGGGTCATACCGTCCTCTTACCAATGCGGGGATACGGGCGGCAGCGCTGCACTGGATCTAAGACTACTATCTGCTGGCGAAGAGACCCATCGGCAGACTCATGGAAGGACCACCCGGAGGACGACGTTGTCGCTGTCCGCCCTGAGTGTTACTTCCTCGGACAGGGCCTGAAGCGTCGTCATCCCGAGGCTGGGGCGAACCGGGCCTCGGAGCCGGCCAGTTGAACTGATGGATATGTGAATGGCTCCGGGGTCCGCCGCCGCTCGCGTTGGGCCCGGCTCTGGGACCGACATCGTGACCCGGACATTGTTTCGTTCACCGTGGCGGATGGCATTGGTAAAGCCTTCTGAGAGTACTTCGATGATTGCCTCGGCCCTGGCGGGGTCCTCGTCGCACAACGCCCATACCCTAGGGTCAATGTCGCACGACAGCTTCAGCACGCGCCCCCAAGTACTCAGCAGTTCTTGGACGCTGGATGCTGCACGCGGCTCCTGCCCGGGCGACTCGCCCAGGATCTCACTCTCCGCAGTAGCCACGGCACGCGTGAGGATGTCCCTGACGTCTTGCGGGGAAAGATCCTCTTCGGGGTCGTTCCTTCCGGAGCCGGCCAGGGCGAGGGCGCTCGAAACCAGGTTTCCCTGAAGCTTAGTGTGCAGGATTCTGGCCACCCTCCGGCGGGTGTGAAGCAGCTTCTGCTGCCCGCGGTCGGCTAACTTGAGTTGCTCGTTCAGCGAGCTTGCCAGCCTGACCTCATGCCGCCGTCGTCGGCGTTCGGCAGCTCGAAGAACCGCCACAGTGAGCGCAGTCAGCGGATAGGCCCAGATGGCGGCCCAAAAGAAGAACGGGACATAGCCGAACGCCTCCTGGAGCAGGCAGGTCACCGACGCGCCAATTGCGGCTGTGCCCGCATAGCAAAGAGTCATTGCGGAAATTCGCTGCAGCGGACTGGTGATCCTCCGTACCGTCCGGGCCGTCACGGCGTTCCCGATGAGCAGGATGGCCCCTCCGACAACCCACTGAACCAGCAGGAAGAGGAGGTCGTATTCCGTCAGCAGGCGCACTGAGATGAGTGATTCGAAGAGCAGCACAGGCAATGCGAGCGGTGCAGGCCGGATCAAATCCGTGAGTCGCTCGGTGCGTTCTGCACGGGAAGGCGGCTGCCGCGGAGGGGCCGTCGCGGGCGGCAAAGGTGTGTGGTCGTGGAAGAGCTGGTGGCTCATCGGGCGGACGACGTCATCGGAGATCGTCCGCAGCAGGCGTGAGGCCCCGGCTCTGTCAAGGGCTGTCCCCATCCCGGCACTGAGGACCGTGTCGAGGCGCTTGGAGAGTTCGGTGACATAGTCGGAACGGATCGAGCGCAAGCGGTGCTCATCGAAGCCGAGCTGCGCCTCGATCGCAGCCCGAGCCTCGCGGAGCCGGCGTTCGAGTACGGCGTGCCCGCGGATCGAGTCTGTCAGCATCGCGCTCGCCGAGAGGAAGACCAAGGCTGCCCCGACGTTGATGAGGACACGGGCCCAAAGATCTTCACTGAGGTCGGCGATGTTCAGGGCCTGCGCGGACCAAGCCACCAGGAGAGGGCGGCAGGCGCCGAGGAACGCGAAGGTGCCGAACGCCGTCGTGATCCTGCCTTTGAGGCTTGGGCGCGCCGTGATCAAGGGGCGGAGAAGCATCCCCAAAAGACCGAGCAGGACGTGCACGACGAACACAACCGCAGTGCCGGAACTTTCCGCAGCCAGCGGGACCGATCTCGTCCCAGCGAGCGTGACCGATCCGGCGAACATGTTCATGACCGTCAGCGCCAACGGTAAGGTCAGAAGCCACGACCAGAAGCTCAGGGCATTGCTACCGCCGATACCCCGGGCCCAGAGCGCAGGGGAGCGGCCGCTCATGCATCGCTATCGGCAGGGGCCGGCAACCCAAACGTGCGCGCGTACAGCGTTGCCGCGGCAACCCGAGGATTGACGCCAGGATTCCGTGTGAGGCCAAGGGCCTCGAAGGTGCGGGACACGGCCTTCTCCACGGAGCGCATACTGCTTCCCCGCTGTTTGGCGATTTCAGCGTTCGACCAGCCCTCCGCGATCAAGCGCAGGATATCCAGCTGCACGCGGGTCAGGGTGCCGATCTTCGCGGCGTCCGACGCCGCAGGGGGAGTCACGGTGACGGGAAGCTCCACGAGGGTCGAGTTCACCGCACTGATGAGGCCGTCCACGGAGTCAAGGGACGACTTGTTGACGAAGGTTGACCCCGCCGGCAACTCGGAAAAGGGAGCTTCCGACGGATAGTTGGTAAGGAAAACGATCGCGCACCCGGGGGAGAGGGACCTCGCGACGTGCGCGAGTTCGACGCCGTTAGGCCGGGTTCCCAGATCGATGTCAGTCACAAGAACATCAGGATCGACGTCGGTGAACATGGATATGGCCTCGGACGCCGACGCGCAGTCATGCACGTCGAATTCCGCGCCCCTCAACGCATCGGCCACAAGCCCCCGCATGAACGGCTGATCTTCGACAACCAGCACCCGCCGAACCCACCCCATAGCCCCCATGGTTGAAGGCTATCCGAGCGCGCCCTTCGATTCACCAGCAGCGTCTGTTGGTTACGGCTCAGGACGGATTACGACGGCGGTGCGCCCGGTACTCTACGCGGCGCCGCCTGCCGGAGTGCTTGCCTTAGACGACTGCCTCAGTGGCGGAGGGCGATGGTGACAACGACGATTGTGGCGGCAGCCAGAATTGCCAATCCAACGTAGGACAGCCTCCGCTGAAACCTTCTCCGACGCTCGCGCCGTTCATCCCTGGCCAGATATCCCGTGCTGTAGTTCCCCATGCCGCGAGGATAGCCCCGCTGAATCTGCGCTCGCCTCCCGGGGTTCGGGTATTGCGACCGGGTCCGTGCCGCTTACTCCCGGTAGGCGTGCACCATCTGGTCGCTGCGATCGAGCTCGGCCGCGCGTGCACGCCCGGCCTTCTCCCTCCGGTGCAGAATCACTTCATTGATGCCATAGGGAATCAGGGCAAGCAACGGGAGGAGGATTCGAAGAGACACGTCCCAAACACCCATCCAAAGCGGTGCCAGGGATACAGCGAAGATCAGCTGATGCACCCAGCGGTACCATTTCACGATTGCCCCCCCCACGGACATTCTTCACAATTACCGTCGCGCCAAGCAACGCCCTCAAAGTCAACCAGTATCTAGATCGCGCGGTCATTTAGCCGCGGCATTTACGTTCCAGGTTAGCCATCGTGGCGAACCGTCGCATGAGCTTGGGATGTGGAAATTGGCATCGGATCGGCCTGATTCACCGCCGCCCAGGCCGACTTGGCTGCCAACGGCGAACTTCGCTCCGCCGAAGACCAAATTGTCGTCTCTCAATTCGGGACCGGACTCCGCCCGAAGCACCGGTAGCCAGCGCTTGTTTGTCTCAGTGCTTGTCAGGTAAAGGCAGCCATTCTCAAGGGTTAGCGAACCGGACAATAGGGCCGTGTCGCCACCATCCGGCGGACTGCTGAAGGTCGCCAAAGGCGAGACCGCGGGCCCAGAACACCCAGCCAGAAATCCGGCACAAAGTGCTATGGAAACAGTTCTGATAACTGCTTGCACGCTGATAAGGACGGTCGCAATCAAAGAAAGACATGCAGTAGCTGAGGCAATAATATGTAGACGTCGCAAGGGAAGCTCCTATTCATTTAGGTGCCCCCGCGACCCACGACTTGCAGGAAATCATACGACACTATCGCTTTTGTTGGAAGGGATTTTCGAGCATCCGTTTGACGGTGGCTTGCCGTTCCCAGGAAGGACACGGGCGCGAAGCCTTCCGACGGTCAGCGCGGGGGACTAGGATGCCGGAATGAAAGTTACGTTGCTCCGCGGGGAGGGCGATGGCGGGCCCGATTGCCCACATCAATTCGTTGGCCGCTGCGATGATTGCCTCGACGCCGAACGAAATTCACGTGGTGAATCGGGTGGCCACGAGCCGGTAGGCCCCAGCGACTAGTCGGCAGTGCTGCATCCGGCAGGTGTCTTCCGTCGGTACTTGCCTCGAAATGAATAGGTGGAATCCATGCGGATTACCGTGATTGGGCGGGGTCACGTCGGCGGCGCCCTCGCTCGACGCTGGACAGCCGCAGGCCACCACGTGACTGCGCTCGGCCGTGACGGCGGTGATGCAACCGGCGCCGACGTCGTGGTGGTCGCCATCCCGGGAGACTCGATCGCCGTCGGACTGGCCAAGATTGCCGGCCTCGACGGCAAGGTGACCATCGATGCCAGCAATACCTTCGGCGATCGGCCGCCGGGCTACGACTCGATTGCCCACCAGGTCAAAGCGATCATCGGCGGGCCCACCGCAAAGGCGTTCAACACCAACTTCGCTTCGATCTATGACGCCGTCGACGCCGAGCCAACGCCACCAGGAACCCTCTTCGCATCCGACGCCGATGCTCGCGAGGCGACCGAGCAGCTCATCCGGGATGCAGGATTCGAGCCGATCCACCTTGGCGACTTGGCGAAGGCCCCACTGCTGGAAAGCCTCATCGCCCTGACCTCAACGCTGGACAGGGGAGAACTCGGTCCGTTCTTCTACCGCTTCAACCGCCCCGGCGAGCTGGCGGCACGCTTAGGCCGCAACACCGGCTGAGTGGCGGGGCGACACGCTCGCCGGAAGTCGTGGGCTATTTCCGGGCCTCATCGAACCGTAGACCCCTGATTAGCGCTCCAAATCGGGCCATTGCAGCTTCGCTCTTGTTGACCTGACTCCCTCGAAACAACCCTCTCCGGAGGTCGGACGCAAACTGGCTGATCGCAAGCTCTGAGACTTTGTCTACGAGCCGGGCGTGTTCGCTGAGGTCGAGAAGTCCAGCCAGTTGGCGTCCAAGGAGTTCGGTCACGGTGACAGCCATATCAAAGTTATTTGATGTGAGGAGTTCGTACTCGTCTTCGAAAATGAGGTCTTCATTTTCGTTGCCATCAACCCAGGTTAGAGCAGTACCGATATCTTCGGCGTCTTTTGTCTTGTGCCATTTGGAACGATCGGCCAGAGCCTCGAGTTTCAGAATCACGTAGAAGGGCGGCGACACCACGAGGATCGGACCGATATCAGGCAGAACGAATTCTTCCGCGCACTCAAATGCCCTCGTATAACCCAGGACATTGATTTGTTGGGAGTCGTCCGGAATCTGCACGATGCCCTTCGGGTCTTCAATGCCCCCGAAGGGGATAACATCCACCGGAATGTCATCGATTCTGAATCTAATCGCGGACTTGCTCGAGTTCATCACTCGGAAAGTTGGGGTAAGCTGCCCGAATCCTCGCCAGGAGGGCATGGCCAAGGCTATGTCGACGTCGCTCGTTGTGCTCAAGTGTGCCGGGTCTAAGCCAAAGCTCAGATGCAGCAGATTTCGTGCCTCTGCTCCTACCACCATGAATTGACTCGAAGTCAGCTTTGTCTTCGAAGTAACTGATGCCACGACGCTCGCAAGCGGTTCAAATTGCCCCCGGACTAAGCCAGTGAAGTCGAGACTCCTCTTGGAGGAAAACACCTGCCACCTCCCGCTCTCTGGGATCTTTAGATGTGATGAGGTCGGCATAGACCAGAAGAGGGGGTGCCGTAGCGGTTTCAACAGACGAGTGAAAATGGAAGTCCCAGAACTCCTCGCGTGGCGTTCGCCAGAAAAGCCTGCGGAGCTCAACGGTATGCCGGTCACCCTTTCTTAGTCTGTTCGCGCGAACGAACTTCGCTGTCAGATCGGACACGTAGACCGTGGATACCGCTGGTTGGATTAGTCCGGGAATCGCTGAGCCACTTCCGAGAGTGGCGTCCTCAATTTTGAAGCTGCCGTCCTCGGGCCCCTCCATGAACGTGAGGTGTAGAGAAGGTCCGAGTTTGTTGCGGTAGGAGGCCAGCCAGGCCTGAGCAACGATCAATCGGCCGGAGTCCACCCACGTTCGATTACGCAGTAATCCCTGATCCTCCATGTACCCCATGGTGCGCGGAACCAGTCCGAGGGAAACGCCGGCCACGTCGGAAATCATCCGAGTGGGTGCTTTCAGGAGTTTTGGCCAAGTCAGCAAACAGAATATGAGTTGAGCGGATTTAGGAGAGGTTAGATCCACGACAGCAGATCTTTTGTGCTCTTGGAGCCAGATGCTGAACGCATTCTCCATTGGAGACCCGCTTGCACGCCCTTCCATCTCCAAGACTGCATGGGGTGACCGGAGACTTATTCGTCCGCTTAGATCTGCGTGATTCATTGAGAGAGTGCGAAACTCTGAACTTTGCTTGGACCCGATTCGCGGAGCCAAGATGAAATCCGCGGCTTCTTCCCTCGCGACCCTGATGGCCACGTCAGACGAGAGGGGGTACCTCTCGATTTCGACTACACGCAGAGGTACGCGCACGTCGCCTAGGTCCAAAAGGGCCTCGTAGCTCGGGAAGGAGGGCCTTCCCTTTAGGGCGGACCCACGTTCAACCTTCCAACCATGATCAAGGCATGCCCTTTGGAACGCTGAAAACATCACACTGGAAGCCATGTTCAATACTTTACCTCGTTCAATCGCATTGAACCAGGGGAAATATTGAACGCGGCCAACCACTACTGCAGCTTGAACAAATTGTGCGTCGCCGGACCCTCCAACAGCTTGCCCGCTGCCGAGAAGCGCGAGCCGTGCAGCGGGCAGTCCCACGACTTCTCGGCGTCGTTCCAGTGCAGGATCCCGCCCAAGTGCGCGCACTCTGCCGACACCCTGCACACCACCCCATCCACCGTGCAGATAGCGGCGGGTTTCCCGTGGAAAAGTCCCGTGACGCCTGTGCCCTCGGCGGGGCTGGTCTCCTCCGTGATGGCCGGCTTCTCCTTCAAGGCTGCTTTGTCCCGGAAATTCTGCTGCTGAGTCTCGACGTTGAGCGAAATGGTCGACGCCGCCCCGCGGGCACCCGTGACCCGGTGATGGATGATACGGGCCCACTCCAGCTTTTCGCCACGGATATCCGCGGTGATATCCAGTGCCGCCGCAACACCATTTGTCATGCCCCATTTGTTGTAACCGGTGCCGAAGAAGATCTTCCCGTGGCCCCGGGGGAACCTGCCAAAGAAGGGCATCAGATTACCGGCCTGGTAGTCCTGGGCAGCCCAGGTGTGCGTGGCCTCGGCACCCGGATAATGCTGTTGGGCCCACCCGAGCAGCTCATTCACGTGGACCTGCGTGGACGGCGCCCGGCCGCCCGCGTGCCCGAACCCGCCCACCAAAAGCAACCGCCCGCCGTCGGGCATTGGGTAGTCCCTTATCGAGCGGGTGGGCGGCTCGGCGGAAAGGTACATCCCCGGAGGCGGGCTCATGCCGTCCGGCAGCCGCAACGCGGCGGCGTACGAACGATTCGGCCGCAGCTTCGCGAAGTAGAGCCCGCGGTTCAGGATGGGCGTCCCGGTGGCGAGAACCACGTTGCGGGCCCGGACTTCGCCCTTCCTGGTGACCACCGTCAGGGGATCGCCGTTGCGGACGTTCATGACGCGGATACCCTCGACGATGCTGCCGCCCGCGGCGCGGACATCCGCAGCCAGCGCATCCAGGACGTCCATCGGGTTGAACTGGGCCTGCTTCGCAAGCCGCAAGGCGGCGTCGACGTCGAACGGCAGCCCGGTCTCGCGGGTGGACTTGACGTTGAGCCCGGCAGCCCGGGCGACGTTGGCCTCCGCGACGAGGTGTTCCGCGCCGGTCGGCGTCGTGGCGAAGGTGTAAGCATCCCGGTACTGGAAAGGGACACCCCGGCCCTCAAGGTAATCGAGCAGCCACTTCTGGCCGGCCCTGTTCGCGTCGACGTATGCGCGGACAACGTTCACTGAATATTGGTCCCGGAGCCTGGACAGCGTGGTGCCCTGCAGAAGGCTCAACTTGGCCGTGGTGTTGCCGGTGTTGACTGCCCCGATTTGTCGGGCCTCGAGGACCAGCACGCTGCTCCCGGTCCGTGCCAGCATGAGGGCCGTGGCCAGGCCCGTCAGCCCGGCGCCGACCACGACGGCGTCGTAGCTGTTCCCGGGCGTGAATTCATCGGGGCTCGCTACTGCGGAAGCCTCGCGCGCGTCTAGCCACAGAGAAGTCATAGCGGTCCCACGTCCCTTCAGCCGGCCGCGGACCGCACCGGAATTAGCGCGGCGGCGGCCCGGTAGTGCCAGAGAAGCAGAAGGCCGCAAGAGAAGCAATAGGGTAGCGTGCTGGCCTTTTACCCAACGCGGGGTCACTTACGGCCCATGTTGCTGCCCGACATCGGCCGTAAGTGACCCCGCGTTGGCGCAAAATGGGATCCGACAGACCGGTCTGTCTGGTTGCTCCGGGAGTAGGATTGCTTTCATCATGAGCTCGCCAGATGCCTCGGAAGCACCCGGTTCGTCTTCATTACCAGCCGGACAAACGACCACCCGTGATGACGCGGTGGATCGTATCTTGGATGCCGCCTACGAACTGTTCTCCCGGCGCGGGATCCGCGCGGTGGGGGTCGACCAGCTCATCGAGCGTTCAGGAGTAGCCAAGGCCACCTTCTACCGCCATTTCCCTTCCAAGGACGATCTGGTTCTTGCCTTCCTCGCGCTTCGCGACCAGATCTGGACCGTGGACTTGATCATCTCCGACGCGCGAAGCCGGGGAAACACCCCCGAGGAGCAGTTGCTCGCCATCTTCGACGTCTTCGGCGACTGGTTCCAGCGGGAGGATTTCGAAGCGTGCTCGTTCATCAACGTCCTGCTCGAAATGGGGCGTGAACATCCGCTGGGGAAAGCCAGCATCGGCTACCTCGCCAGGATCAGGGGACACATCCAGGAGTTGGCAGAAGAAGCCGGACTGGAACGCACCGAGGAGTTCGCGCGCTCCTGGCACATCCTGATGAAGGGCTCCATCATCTCGGCCACCGAAGGCGACGTCCTGGCGTCGAAGCGCGCCCAACAGATGGCCGCCTGGCTGATAGAACAACACCGAGGCCCGGAGCACCCGGCAGCCGCCTGAGTTTTCCCGGGTTCTGCCCAGCCTGTTAGCTCTTCGCTGTCCGGCCGCGACCGCCGGGAGAGGCGAGGTGCCGGCCTTTCCCGCCCCACTTCGCCCATTCGCGGGGCTGGACCGAGGGCCGGCCAAGGTGATACCCCTGTCCAAGGGTGACACCCAGGCTGGTAAGAGTGTGGAGTTCGTCCTTGGTTTCGATGCGCTGGGCAGTCAAGACCGCCCCGATCTCCCGTGCGAACGCTACCTCCGCTTCGACGAGTTCCTGCCGGAGGGCATCCAGGCTGAGACCTGCAGTCAAATTCCGTTCCAGCTTGACCATCTCGGGCTTGAGCCGAAGAATATGGCTGGCCCCGGCGAAGAAGGAACCCGTGTTCTCGATGGACAAGCGCACGCCGGCGCTGCGCAGCGGAGCCACGGCTGCGTCGAGCGAATCAGCCTGATCCTGGGGGAACTTCCCGGAAACCTCAAGGATCACCCGACCGGGCGCTACCGGGGATTGCTCGAAAAGCCCAGGAAGACGCGGATCCAAGCAGACCTCGTCGGAAAGCTTCAACGCCACGAAAAGATGGGGCGGCAGCTTCAGGGCAGCCTCAAGCCCCGACTCCAACGCCGCGAATTCGAGATCCGTCCTGAGCCCCGAGTCCTCGGCCTCCGCGAACCAGAAATCGGCAGGGTCTCCGCTGTCGCTGACGAAGCGGGTCAAAGCCTCGGCGCCGACCGCCGTGCCAGTGGTGAGGTCGAAAACGGGCTGGAAGGCGGTCATCAGCATGTGGTCCCGTAGCACGGCCTCGAGCCGCGGGCTGCTTGGGTGCTGAGACTCCGGCTCGTCCTGCTCGCCCTGCGCGGCCGGTTCGTCCTGAGGGTCCGGCCGTTCCGACCTGAGCTCAGACAAGTGCGCCAGCAGCGCCTCTTCCGGACGCCCGGGGTTGGCGGCAATGTGCTGGCGAAGTTGCTCACGCACCGCATCCGTTGCCTGCGAAGAGTCCCCTAAGACCTCATCAATGATTTCCAGGACCTGGCGGCGCAGCCCGCTGAGCTGCTTGAGCGGCCGCTCGGCAGTCTCCCCGCTGGCCCGCAACCCGGCGTCGGTCAATGCAAAATGGGACGGTTTTCGCGTCGACATGAAATCATTCCTTTGCCTTTAGCTCCGGCTGAGCCCGGGACCTGCAAACAAGGGGAATACTACAGGCGAACAATCCGGCAGGCCTGCATTGGAATGAAATCTGAATTGGAGGGAAAGCGCTCCCGATCCTCCCAGCTCCACGTGGGTAGAATCGAGGCCTGAACACTGCCGGAACGCATCAGACGGAGAAACAATGTCAGCATGGCTCGAAGTCGGCCCTAACAACTACGTGTTGGAGACCGAAGGGTGCCTGCTCAACACGGGCCTCGTTGTGGGAACCGAACGAGCCATGGTGATCGACACCGGTTGCGGCCCCCGCCAGGGCAAGCAGATCCTCGCCGCCGTCCGCGAAAAGACCCAGCTGCCGCTCGTCGTCGTGAACACCCACGCCCACTACGACCACTACTTCGGCAACGCCGTCTTTGCCGACGACGGCGTCACCGAGTTTTGGGGGCACGTCAACTGTGCCGCGACAATCGACGACGACGGCGACCACCAGCGCCGCTTCGTGGCCGCCACCGAACCTGAGATGGCCGCGGGCCAGGGCGACGCCGTCGAGATCGTCATTCCCAACGCGATCGTCAAGGACCAGCCTGTGCTGGTTGACCTCGGCGGCCTCACCGCGACGCTGTTCTACCTCGGCCGTGGCCACACCGACGGCGACCTCCTGGTGGGCACGCCCAGCACCCTTTACGCCGGTGACCTCGTGGAACAAGGAGCGCATCCGTCGTTCGAGGACTCCTACCCGGAGGACTGGGCCGACGCCCTGCGGCACATCTCCGCACTGCGCCACCGCTACGAGTTCCTCATCCCCGGCCACGGCAAGCCATGCAGCGACCAGTTCGTGAAGACCATGGCCAACACCATGTCCACAGCGGTACGCCAAGCAAGGCAGTCGATCCGGGACACGCCGTCGGACGCTACCAAAGCGATCCCGGTGCTTCCCTACGGACCCGAGCAATCGCGCTGGTTCATCAAGCGGCTCCAGGAGACGCAAGCGCAGCACTAAGGGGTGTGTTTGAAGGCGTGGCGCGCCTCGCGGGCTGCGTAATAGATGATGACGACCCCCGCCAGGGGATCGGCCCACCACCAACCGAAGAGGGCATTCAGTACGAGTCCGGCCAGCACCGCGCCGGCCAGGTAGGCGTCCACGAGGGTCACTTTTCCCTCCGCGCTGAGCACCGGATTGCCCAAGCGGTGCCCGGTGCGGATCTTGCCCCACGCCAGGGCGAGCATGACCACGAAGGTCAGGGCCGTCCAGGCGATGCCCGGAACTGAGGCGGCCGGGCGGACCCCGGTGGAAAACACAACGGCCACCTGGATGAGCAAGTAGGCGCCGAGCACTGCGAAGGCAATTCCGATCAGGCGCATCGCGGGGGCTTCGCGCTCCTGGTGGGAACCTTTGAGCTGCCACACCACTACGATCGAAGCGAAGATCTCGATCAGGGAATCCAGGCCGAAACCGGCCAGCGCCGGGGACCCGGCCTGGATCGCGGCGGCTGCCAGGACGCCGAGGCCCACCACGTTCCAACCCAGGGTCGCGTATTCCAGCCGCAGCCCGCGACGCAACAAGATCACGCGCTCCTTGCTCCCTTGCTGAGGCAGGGGAGGGGCCATCAGTGGGTTCCGGTTTCGTGGACGGCGTGGCCAGCCGGTTCGAGCTGGAAGGTGGAGTGCTCGACGTCGAAATGCCCGGTCAGGCAGCTTTGCAGCTCATCAAGGATCAGCGGCGCATGTCCGTCGTGGAAGCAACTCTCGTCCAGGACAACGTGCGCGGAGAGAGCGGGCAGGTCCGAGGTGACGGTCCAGACGTGCAGATCGTGGACGTCGTGCACGTGCCCGGTTTCGAGGAGGTGTTTCCTGACCTGGTCCAGGTCCACACCTTCGGGTGCGCCTTCCAGGAGGATCCTCCCGGAGTCCCGCAGCAACCCCCACGCCGCGTGCAGCATGAGGGCCACCACGATGAGGGAAGCGATCGCGTCCGCACGGGTAAAGCCGGTGGTCAGGACCACCAGCCCGGCGATCGCCGTCGCAATGAATCCGTAAAGGTCTGTCAGGAGGTGCTGGAAGGATCCTTCGACGTTCAGGCGGGACCGGTTGGCTTTGGCCAGCACCCACACCGCCACGAGGTTCACGATCACCCCGAAGATCGCGACGACCAAGACCGGACCGCCCTCCACCGGTGGCGGATCAACGAGGCGGTGGATGGCCTCCACGGCCACGAGGGCGCTGATGACCAGCAAAGTGATTCCGTTGGCCGCGGCGGAGAGGATTTCCGCGCGCTTGAATCCGAACGTCCAGATTCCGCGCGCCGGACGGGCAGCAAGGCTGATCGCCCACAGCGAGGCGGCGATCGCACCGGCGTCGGTAAGCATGTGCCCGGCGTCCGAGAGCAGCGCCAAGGACCCGGAAACGACGGCGACAATCACCTCGACGATCATGAACCCGACAATCAGCGCCAACGCGATCACCAGATAGCGCCGGTCCGCGTTCGCTGCTATTGCGTGGCTGTGGCCGTGGTGCTTGGCCGTGTTGTCCGGGGAGTCGTGGGTGTGGTGGGTGCTCATGGGGCACCGTCCTTCTTGGAACGAGCTGTGCTGGCCGGAACTGTGCTGGCGGGAGCTGTGCGCTCGGGGTGAACGGCGACGGTGTGGCCGGTGTGGGTCAGGCCCAGGTCCAGCAGCATCCGCACGTGCGCATCGTCCAGCCGGTAGTAAGCCATCCGGCCGCGCCTCGAAACGGAAACAACCCGGTGGGCGCGCAACAGCCGCAACGCATGGCTGACCGCGCTCTCGCTCATCGCCGTCGTCGCCGCGAGGTCGCACACGCACAGTTCCCCGCCTTCCAGCAGGGACGTCAGCAGACGCAAGCGCCCCGGATCGCCCAGCAGCGAGAACACATCAGCAAGCTCGGCAATGTCATGATCCGAGGGCAGGGACGCGCGGACGAGTTCGACCCTGTCCGGGTCGACGAGTTTCACGCCGCATTCATCGACGGCTTCTCGGGCAGCCACGGGACCTCCAACGTATGAACAAGTATTCAGATGTCAGTATAGGCGAAGGGGTCACAAATCCCAGCCAGCGGCTGCCGTCTGGGAACTTCGTAGGAGTTATCCCGGTTGTTGCCCGAGCGAAACAATTGCGGCGTACTGTTCCCCGTATGGGGAACAAGATGATTGGGCTGTCGGCTCGTGAATCGAAGCGGGAAATTCGGAAGCAGCGCCTTCACGTGCTCGCGTACGTGGGGCTGGGGATCCTCGCTCTGGCGACCGTGGTCGTCGTCGTCATAGCCCTGCGACGCTAGCTGCCAGCTCGCGTCAGGACGCTGGGGCCTGATCCCGGTTCTGGGTCTCGTCGTCGGCTTCAAGCAAGGCGGCGAGGGCCGCCAGGGCGGGGACGGCGTTTTCTATTGCGTTCCGGTAGCTCTCCGGGAGCCGTTCGAGGGCTTGCCCGAGTCGCCTGTCGTTGGCGGCCTGCCATGCCGCCAATATCTCCGTGCCGCTCTGTGTCAGGCTCAGGTTCGCGGCCCTGCGGTCACCCGGCCGAGGGGTGCGTTCGACCAGGCCTGCAGTCACCATTTGCTGCACAAGGTTGCTGACCGTGTTGGTGGCAAGCCGTTGGCGGTCGGCGAGGGCGCTGACACCCATGCCAGGTTCCTCGGCGAGGCGTTGCATTACCTCCACTTGGGCCATGGGAAGGGATTCCCAAGGGAACTCCTGCCGCACGCTGGAGCGCAGGACCCGTCGCAGGCGCGCGATCACGCCGGTCAGCGACCAGGCATCGGCGCCCGTATAGCCACGGACCGTGGGGTCGGTGGCGAGGGCGGATGCGTTGGCGGTCTTCATGGCATTAGCCTATCCCGATAGTCCCCTTATAGAATAGTTCTGTAACCGAACAACTTTCTTCGAGAGCATAGAGCCCATGACCTCCATGACTGCCAGCGATTCATTCTTTCCGTCGCCGACTGTGAGTGCCTTTCACGTGGGCCCCCTGACCATCCACTTCTACGCGCTGTGCATCTTGGCCGGGATCGCGCTGGCCGTCTGGCTGACTTCCCGGCGTTGGACCGCCCGGGGTGGCCAGCCAGGGCAGGTTCTGGACATCTGCCTCTGGGCCGTGCCCGCAGGGATCATCGGGGGCAGGCTCTACCACGTGATCACCGACCCCGAGCTCTACTTCCTTCCGGGAAAGAATCCATGGAATGCGTTTGCCATCTGGGACGGGGGCCTGGGGATCTGGGGCGCCGTGGCCTTGGGCGTAGTGGGGGCATGGATCGGCTGCCGCAGGGCGAAGGTGTCTTTGGTGGCGTTCCTTGACGCGGTGGCACCGGGCGTGGTTTTTGCCCAGGCCCTGGGCCGGTGGGGTAACTGGTTCAACAACGAGCTCTACGGGGATCCGACTACTCTGCCGTGGAAACTCCAGATCCATCAGATGGACGCTGCCACTGGCTCGGCGGTGACCGATCCCTCGGGCGCACCGGTGGTCCTGGGCTATTTCCAGCCCACGTTCCTCTACGAATCGCTGTGGTGTGTCGTCGTCGGGCTTGTTCTTTTGTATGTGGACCGGCGCTTCGCCCTCGGGGCGGGAAGTGTGTTCTCCCTGTATGTAGCCGGCTACACGGCGGGGCGCTTCGCTTTTGAACTGATGCGCTCCGATTACGCCAACCTGATCCTCGGGCTCCGGGTGAACACCTGGGTTGCCGCCCTGATCTTCCTCGGGGGCGCCGTCGCGTTTGCCCTGCTGTTCCGGCGCAGGCGCTCGATGGCCGTGCCCGGGGATTCCGCCCCGCACTCCTCTGAACCTCTGACCGCCGGCAGCTGACCCTAGCGCCGGTGCGACGGCGCGGACCCCGACCCAGCCCATGTGCCCGACACCCGGGCAACTCTCTCACCGAAGGAATATCTCTATGCGCATGAAAGACACCTTCTGGGGGAAGATCCTTGCCTTCGTCGCGGCCGGCGTGGTCTGCGGTGTTCTGGTCGCGGGCCTGTGGATTCCGGCTGCGGCGGTGGGTGCGACGGTAGCGGAGGGCTCCATCAGCTTTTTCAACCAACTGCCGGCCGACATGGATGTCAACGCACCGGCCCAGGCCTCGAAGGTGCTGGCCAGCGACGGTTCCGTGATCGCCAGGTTCTACTCGGAAAACCGGGTGCCGGTTGACCTGGCGCAGATGTCGCCCTTCATGCGGGACGGAATTGTTTCCATCGAAGATGCACGTTTTTACCAGCATGGCGGAGTGGATACCACCGGCATCCTCCGTGCCTTGGTGGTAACCGCCCAAGGCGGCCGGCAGGGTGCCTCAACGATCACGCAGCAGTACGTGAACAACATGATCATTGAATCGCTCGTGGCCCAGGGCAAGAGCGACCAGGTCAAACTGGGAGCGGCCAAAACCGTGGGTGACAAGCTTCGGGAAATGAAGCTCGCGATCGCGCTGGAGCAGAAATACTCGAAGGACCAGATTCTTGCGGGATACCTGAACATCGTCTATTTCGGCAATGGTGCCTACGGTATCCAGGCCGCCGCGAAGGAGTATTTCAACGTTCCAGCCAGCGAGCTGACACTGCCCGAGGCCGCGGCACTGGCCGGCGTCGTCAACAGCCCGGTTTACTATGATCCCCTCACGGAACCAGACCATGTGGTGGCCCGCCGGAACGAAGTGCTGGACAAGATGCTCCAACAAGGACACATCACTGCCGCCCAGCACGACGCAGCCGTGAAAGCCCCGATCGGACTCAACGTCCATCAAAGCGCCCAAGGTTGCGCAGCGGCGGCCTCCGCACCGTATTTCTGCGACTACGTGCAGAGACTGATCCTCAACGACCCCGCATTCGGTGCCGACGAGACAGCCCGGAAGAACCTCCTGTACTTGGGCGGGCTGACGATCCGTACGACTCTCGACGCCGGGCTTGAGAAGGTTGCCCAGGACCAGGTCAATGCTTCGATGGCCGCGGCCGATCCGCTGCAGCGTGGGGCCTCGCTTGTCAGCGTCCAGCCCGGAACCGGCAAAATCCTGACCATGGCGCAGAACACCGTGTATGACCCTGCAACAGCGCCGGGCAACTACACCGGCAACTTCGCCCTGCCCGAGAAGGACGCGAACGGCCTGCCGCTTGACGGTGCCGGCGGGTTCCAGATCGGCTCCACCATGAAACCGTTCGTCTTTGCCGAGTGGTTGAACTCGGGCCGGTCGATGGCCACCAAGCTGGACGGATCAGTCCGCGTCTACAAGGCCGGCTACCCCTGGAAGAATTCGTGCGGGACGACCACAGGATCCTACGATCCGGCCCTGGGGCAAACGCCCTTGCCCAACGACGACGCCAACCACTACTTCAAAATGAGCGTCCTCCAAGGCCTGTACCAATCCATCAACACGATCACCTTCCAGTCCGCAACCCAACTGGACTTCTGCAACATCCAGAAAATGGCGACGGCGGCCGGGATCGCGAACGGCCACACGAACAAGCCCTACGACCTATCCAGCATCGCCAGCCTGATCGGTACCCAGGACGTCGCACCGTTGGACATGGCCAATGCCTACGCGACGTTTGCGGCCCACGGAGTCCACTGCAACCCGGTCGCCCTGGACTCTGTCACTGACGCCCATGGGCACAACTACCCGTTGCCCGGCTCGGACTGCAAACAAGCCATCAACCCGGACGTGGCCGCGGGCGTGACCTATGCGCTCAAGAACGTCCTGGTGAAAGGGTCCGGCTACAACATCCCCGTCAACAAGGATCACGATATTTTCGCCAAGACCGGCACCACCGACGGAAACACCATGACCTGGACCGTCGGAGCGACCACGGGAATCTCCACCGCTTCCTGGTTCGGCAGCTACAAGGGCATCGGACCCCAGTGGGTGAACCAGGACATCACGATCAACGGAAAATACTATGCCGGCGTCGACGGAGCGGACATCGCCGGTGGCCAGTGGGCTCAGCTGATGAACGCCGCCGCCCCCAAATACACCGGCAATCCGTTCCCCCTGCCCCCGGACTCGATGGCCCGGTAAAACGCCTTCAGGAACCCGGCGCGGGACGCCAGTTTGCGATGCCTCGCGATCGTTCGGTGTGCCGCGCTAGGCGTTCTCGCTGCTCTGGGCAAGGATCGTTGCTATGGGCACTGTGAGTACCGCGCAGCCGTGGACGCGGCTTGGGAGCGAATCAACGTACAGCGGCTATGTTCGGGTTCGCCGCGACGTCTATCGAACCGTGGACGGATCCGTCAGTAGTTGGGACGTGCTGGAAGAACAGACCAGCGTGGCTGTTGTGGCCTTCACACCGGACCTTGAGCGCATCGTCATGTTCGACCAGTTCCGCGTCGGTCCTCAAAGGGTGCTGGCCGAGTTGCCTGGCGGCGGTGTTGAAGATGGAGAGTCCGTTGAGGAAAGTGGCCGCCGTGAGCTCCAGGAAGAGACGGGCTACCAAGCTGAGGATGTCTTTCATGCGGGTTCGGAATGGGCATCAGCGAACTCGTCCCGGCGCAAACACTTGATCATTGCTGCCGGTTGCGTCCGAATTGCCGCCCCGACATGGGACGACGGCGAGATGGGGCGCCCCCATGAGATGCCTCGAAACGAGTTCATGCAGCACCTGCTCGACGGCAACCTCACCGACGCTGGGTTGGCTATGCGGGGACTGCACGTCATGGCGCGCGCCGAGCAACTCCCGGAAGCGTTGCTGCCCGTTCGAGAGACGATCCGCGAATTTCTTTCAGTTACTAGGGCCTAATTCGCGACCTTTAGCTACGGCATCTTCGGTTCAGGAACCCGGCGCGGTGGGCGATGGGGTCGAGATCTGGGCTTGGGTCAATTTTGCCCAGGGGGAGTCCGGGGCGCCCTGGACTGCGGCTTCCGGGCTGTCGCCTTGAGTCCACCACTTGGCCTCGAACGCGGATCCTTCGAAGAGAATGCGGTCGCCCTTGTGATAGACGGTCTCCGGCACCCAGGCCGGGAAGGTTCCCGCAGGCACCGTTGCTTTGGGGCTGGGCCTGTCTCCCGGCAGCACCGGGCCGACCAGTTTCCACGGGGTGGCACCGCCCTGCAGGACCGGGTTGTCCGGGACGTCGGCGCGGGTCCACCACTTTGCCTCATAGACACTGCCGTGCCAGACCACCCTGTCCGCGGCGGCGTAGGCGGCATAGCTGCTCCACACCGGATACGGGCTTGTTGCGGGGTCATCGGTGATGGCGGCCGTGGCACCGCTCGAAGGAGTGGCCGTGGACGATGGAACGGCAGTGGACGTAGGCAGCGCCACATCATTGGCAAGGGTGGCCGAGAATAGTTGGGAACCCTGGACGACTCCGCTGCAACTGTCCGAGACCTTGCTCAAATCGGGGTAGTTGGGACTGCACGTCCTGTCCCTGTTCATGGACCACATCGACAACCTGCCGAGGCCCTTGTCCTTGACGAAGCTGTTCATCGTGGCCGCGTCATTGAGGGTGAATATTTCACCGGCAGTATCGTTCTGGCCGACCATGACGGTCAGGCCGAGCTTGCGCCAGAGGGTTTCGCTGCCGAAGTCAGTTCCGGCGTCGCGGTAGAGGGCGGCAAGCTGTCCGTGGGCAGCATCCGCGGCTGATTCCGCCGCCCGGGACATGCTCCAGCCCGCCGGCTTGCTGGCGCCGAAGTCCATCGTCATGATGTTCACACCCTCCAGTTCCACCCCGCCAGCGAGGGTATGCGCCACGATGCCCTGGCCTTGGCTCGTGAGGCCGTTCGGGTCTGCTGCGAGGGTCAGCCATACGGCGAGGGGCTTGCCGCTGGAGGTGCGTTCCTTCTGAAGGGCGGCAATGGCTTGCGCCCGCCGGTCGGCGGCGGCCGTGTCGCCCAAGGCGACGCCTTCGACGTCGAGATCTATCGTCGCGACGTCGTAGCGATCAATAATCTGCCGATAGGCGTCGGTCAGGGCCTTCGTGTCTTTGCAGGAAACCGCGAGTTCGCTGTTGTTCATCCCGCCGAAGGAAACAGCTGTGGCCCCTCCAAGCTGGCGGAGGCGGGCGATCCTCCGGTCCAGGTCGAGGTCGGAAGCCGCCTGGTCCGGGCTGTACGCCGCACCCCAGGACGGGGCGCAGTCCTGCTTCGGATCGGCGACGACGAAGGACAGCACCACGGCCTTCGCGCTGGGTACCGCCGGGTCTTCGAAGGCGAACCGCGGCGTCGCCGTCACGTCCACGTAGCCGGAGAACACCGAAGGCATGGATGCCGCGGCACTCACATCCTGGACATTGCGGAGGCCGAGATAGCCTGCCGTGACCAACGCGGCCACGATGGCGCAAAGTACGCCCAGCCGCAGGATGGACAGCCGGCGGCCGGGAAAGCGCTTCGACACAGAAATACCCCCAGAGCATTTTGAATAGGACGTCGCGGATGTCCGGGAAAGGCCTCACTCCGGTGGTAGCTGCGCAGCTTGGCGTAGCATTTCCACGAGTCCTGTCCCAAATACGCGTCGTTCGCCTATCATAGGGGCGCACTGTAGTGCGGGTCGTCACATTACGCCCGTACTGTGCCGCGTGCCCACTGGGGGCACGCGGACAGCGAATGGGGATTCATGTCGGATCAGATCGTGCTGCTTCGGCCCGATGAGCAGGGAACGGCGGACGGGCAGTCCGCAAAAGTCCGAAAGCGCCAATGGGGCGCGGAAAAACGATCTGAACCGCTCTCGATAGTCCATCCGGCGCCGTCGCGGCGGAAAATAGTCCTCGGCCGGATCGGTGTCCTCACGACTGTGCTTGCCTGGCTCGGCTACGTGGTCACCACCGTGCTCAAACAGTTGGTGGACAACCCCGGCGCCGGCTTCCGCTTCGGCGCCGAAACCCTCTCCTATTTGGTGGTGGTGTCCTTCCTGACGTTTTCGGCGTTGATGTATCTCACCGCACGCCAAGGTGCCCTGATCCGCTTTCGCGCCCACCGTCGCGTTCCCCGCGGGGAACTGGACCGGCACTTCTTCGACTACTCCGACGGCATTACCGTGCTGATCCCATCCTACGCGGAAGAACCGGAAGTGGTCCGCGGCACCATGTGGTCCGCGGTCCTGCAGGAATTCCCGGACCTGAGCGTCGTGCTGCTGCTCGACGACCCGCCCTTCCCGGAAGACCCCGAGGTTCTGGCGCGCCTGGAAGCCACCCGCGCGCTCGCCGGCCAGATCACGGAAACCCTCAAGGAACCGGCGGCGAGGGTCAACGACGCCTACGCGAGGTACCGCCGTCGTCGTGATCAAGAACCCGGCCTGGAAGCGGGGCCGAACGCGGGCACCGAAGTGGAGCGGCTCATCGCCGAATACCAGTACGCTGCCGACTGGCTCGAAGCAATGGCCGAGTCCGAGTCCGTCGAGGACCACGTGGATGAGTTCTTCGTTGACCTGGTCCTCATGGGCCTTGCCCGGGAACTACGACTGGTGATTCTGGCCCTCACCGCCGCCAGGGCACAGCACGCCTCGCCCGGCCCTGAACGCATTGCCGAACTCTACGCACGGCTCACCTGGATCTTCAACGCACGGGTGTCCACGTTCGAACGGAAGCGCTTCGCCAGCCTCTCCCACGAGGCCAACAAGGCCATGAACCTGAACGCCTACCTCTCGCTCATGGGCGGGACCTGGCACCCGGAACACACCGCGGACGGCACCGTCTTGCGGCCCGCAGGGGTCGACGACGGCGATGTGCTGTCGGTCCCGGACACCACCTACGTCCTGACCCTGGACGCGGACTCAATGCTCCTGCGCGACTACTGCCTCCGCCTGGTCCACCTCCTCGAATCCCCGGGCAACGAGCAGGTAGCCGTGACCCAGACGCCCTATTCCTCCTTCCGGGGCGCCCCTACCCGGATCGAACGCATCGCCGGCGCCACCACGGATATCCAGCACATCCAGCACCAGGGGATGACCCAATACGGCGCCACGTTCTGGGTGGGCGCGAACGCCGTGATCCGCAAACGCGCGCTGGAAGACATCGTGGAGATCTCCACGGTGGGTGGCTTCGAAGTCAGGACCTACATTCAGGACCGCACGGTCATCGAAGATACCGAGTCCAGCGTGGACCTCGGGACGCATGGCTGGACCCTGGCCAACTACCCGGAGCGGCTTAGCTATAGCGCCACGCCGCCGGACTTCGGATCGCTCGTGGTGCAGCGACGGCGCTGGGCCAACGGCGGCCTCCTGATCCTGCCCAAACTCTGGGAACAGATCCGCAAGCGCCGGCGCCAGGCCCGGCCGGTCCTCTTCCGCGAAATCCTGCTGCGGGTCAACTACATGGCCTCGATCACCTGGGCGAGCTTCGGGCTGCTGTTCCTCCTCGCGTACCCCTACGACAGCCGTCTCCTCAGCCCCTTGGTCTTCCTTGCCGCGTTGCCCTACTTCCTGGCCATGGGAAGCGACCTGCGGGACTGCGGGCACCGGTTCAGTGACATCTTCCGGATCTACGGATTCAACCTGGTTCTCCTGCCGGTCAATCTTGCCGGCGTCCTGAAGTCCCTCCAGCAGGCGCTCACGGGGGACAAGATCCCGTTCGTCCGCACCCCGAAGGTCAAGGACCGCACCGCAGCCCCGGCCCTCTACGTCCTCGCTCCGTACTTGATCGTCGCGTTCTCGTTGTTGACGGTCTGGCGCAACTGGGAATTGGGAAACTGGGGCAACGCCGCCTTCGCCGCCTTCAACGCCGTCATGGCCGCCGGCGCGATCCGGGCCTACATCGGGCTGGCCAACTCCGGAGTGGACATGTACCTTGGCGTGCTGAACTGGCTGTACGTCGCGCCCAAAAAACCAAAAGCGCTGCCGCCGGCCATCATTCCCAAAACCCCGGAACAGGTGGACTGGGAGTCGCTGCTCTACCACGGAGACCGCCGCCTGAACCGCGACCTCCGCGGAAAGAACGACCGCCGGAAACGGGCCGGATCGGTGTAGGGCTACGCTGGCATTGGATGCCGGTGTTCCGGCTCCAAGGCGATCGGAAGGGGCACAATGAATCCACTTGCGGTGGTATTGGGATCCACCGGCTATATCGGCGGACGGCTCGTCCCACGCTTGCTCGACGCCGGTTACGACGTCCGCGTCCTGGTGCGTCACGCGAATAAGCTCAAGGACGTCCCCTGGGCAGCCCGCGTGGACGTGATGATCGGCGACCTGGAGGACGTGGACTCGCTGCGCAAGGCCTTTGCCGGGGCCGGCGCCATCTACTACCTGGTGCACTCGATGGGCCCTTCCGGCCAGCGGTCCTTTGAACAGACCGAACGGCTCTGCGCCAGCAACGTTGCCCGGGCAGCGGCCGACGCCGGTGCCGGACGGATCATCTACCTGGGCGGGCTCCACCCGGAAGGAACGCTCAGCCGGCACCTCCGATCCCGCAAGGAAGTGGGCGACATTTTCCTAGCGGAACCGCAGGTGCCCGCGATAGTGCTTCAGGCCGGCGTCGTGATCGGTTCCGGTTCGGCGTCGTTCGAAATGATCCGGCAACTGACCGAAGTCTTGCCACTGATGGTGGCTCCACGGTGGGTGCGGAACAAAGTCCAGCCGATCGCGATCCGGGACGTGTTGTACTACCTGGTCGCAGCGGCCGGACTTCCCGCTTCGCTCAACCGCAGCTTCGACCTCGGCGGCCCGGACGTCCTTCGCTACGACGAGATGATGAACGGTTACGCCGCGGAAGCCGGCCTGCGGCGCCGACCGGTGATTGCGCTGCCCGTCCTGACTCCATGGTTGGCATCCCAGTGGGTCAACCTCGTCACCCCCATACCCCGTTCCCTGGCCGTGCCGCTGATCGGATCCCTGCAGCAGAACTGCGTGGTCGGAGAGCAGGACATCCACCAATACATCGAGCCGCCCGACCCCGGGCTGCTTGGCTACCGGGAATCGCTCCGGCTGGCGTTGGCGCGCGAGGCGGGCGGAGAAATCGAAACCAGCTGGCAGAACTCCTCCGTTCGCGGCGCCCCGAGCGATCCGCTTCCCAGCGACCCGCAATGGGCCGGCCACCTGGTGTACCAGGACAACCAGCAGCAACTCACCACGGCCACCCCGCAACAACTGTGGCAAGTCATCGAAGGCATCGGCGGCGACAACGGCTGGTACTCGTTCCCCTTGGCCTGGTCCGTGCGCGGCTGGATGGACAAGATCGCCGGAGGAGTCGGGCTCCGCCGCGGCCGGCTCAATCCGACCCGGCTGAACACGGGCGACGCACTGGACTTCTGGCGCGTGGAGCAGATCGACCGCGGCTCCCTGCTGCGCCTCCGCGCGGAAATGAAAGTACCGGGGCGCGCCTGGCTGGAGATGCGCGCCGAGGAGGCCGACGGCGGGGCTCTCTACCGGCAAAGGGCGGTCTTCTTCCCCAAAGGCTTGGGCGGACGGCTGTACTGGCTGGCGGTCCTGCCCTTCCACGGTGTCATCTTCAAGGGAATGGCCAACCGCATCACGGCCGCGGCGGCGTCGATGGCGGACGACGGTCCCGCCTTGGGTTAGACGGTCTTGCGTTAAACGGTCTTGCGTTAAACATTGACGAATGTAAATATTTACGTGTGTCTATGTCATTGGAGTTGACGCCCGTGCAAACCGTGGCGTGTTGCTCGCCGCTGTCCAGGGAGCCCTTGTCGGAATCCGAAGCCGAAGGAATCGTGCCGCTGCTGAAAGCACTGGGCGATCCGGTGCGGCTTCGGCTGATGTCACTCGTGGCATCCCACGAGGGCGGCGAAGCCTGCGTCTGCGATTTGAACGACGCCTTCGAGCTGTCGCAACCGACCATCAGCCACCACCTGAAGGTGCTGCACGAAGCGGGTCTCCTTGAACGCGAAAAGCGCGGTGTATGGGTTTACTACCGTGCCCGTACCGATGCGCTGTCCGGCTTGGCTGCCCTGATCGGGGGTCAGGCCCAGTGAGCCTGCTGACCCGCCGGGCCGTGGCGGAGTTCGCCGGCACCGCCTTCCTGGTCATGGCCGTAGTGGGTTCCGGCGTCATGGCCTCGCGACTTTCGCCGAACGACGTCGGACTGCAGCTCTTGCAGAACAGCGTCGCCACGGGTGCCGCGCTCGTCGCGTTGATCCTGGCCCTGCAGCCGGTCTCGGCCTCCTTCAACCCTGTGGTCACTTTGGTGGAACGTGCCTTGGGGATCCTGGACACGCCTACTACGCTGGCACTGGTCGCCGCGCAGTTCGCCGGCGGCCTGGCCGGGACCGTGCTCGCCAACCTGATGTTCGGCCTCGACGCCGTGACGCTCTCCACGCATGAACGGGCCGGGGGAGGGCTGTGGCTCGGCGAATTGATCGCCACCGTCGGATTGCTCCTGGTCATTTTCGGCACCATCCGCTCCGGTCGGCCCGACAGGGTTGCCTTCGCCGTCGGCGGCTACATCACGGCCGCCTATTGGTTCACCAGCTCCACCAGCTTCGCCAACCCCGCCGTGACCGTGGCCCGGACCATTACCGATACCTTCGCCGGCATCGCCCCGACCTCCGTGCCGGCGTTCATCCTCGCCCAGTTGTTGGGCGGCGCCGTCGGGTTCTTCCTGGTCCGTGCCCTGTTCCCACGCGTTGCCTCGTTGCCTTTGCCGGCATCTTTGCCCGACTCCGCATCCGATCGAAAGGTCCTCTCATGAGTACTGAAACCGTCAAGAAGCCTTCCGTCCTCTTCGTTTGTGTCCACAACGCCGGCCGTTCCCAGATGGCCGCGGCCTTCCTCACGACGCTTGGCGAGGGCCGGATCGAGGTCCGTTCCGCGGGTTCCGAGCCCGCAGACAAGGTCAACCCGGCCGCCGTCGAAGCCATGGCCGAACTCGGCATCGACATGTCCGCCGAGATCCCGAAGGTCCTCACCACCGAGGCCGTCAAGGAATCCGACGTCGTCATCACCATGGGCTGCGGCGACGAATGCCCCTATTTCCCGGGCAAGCGCTACGAGGATTGGGTCCTCGAAGACCCTGCTGGCCAGGGAATCGAAGCCGTCCGCCCCATCCGCGACGAGATCAAGTCCCGCATCGAGGGCCTGATCGAGTCCCTCACCCCAGCCGCGTAGCTTCGGGCGCAGTGAGGCCACGGATCAAACAGAGGACAGGATTGGATTCAATGAAGAAACTACCCATCGCCGTGATCGGCGCCGGACCGGTCGGCCTGGCCGCCGTCGCGCACTTGCTTGAACGCGGCCTGGAACCTGTCATCTTCGAAGCAGGCCCGACGGCGGGCGCCGCCATTGACCAATGGCGCCACATCCGCCTGTTCTCACCGTGGCGGTTCAACCTCGACGCCGCAGCCGTCCGCCTGCTCGAACCCTCCGGCTGGAAAACACCGCGACTCACGGCACTCCCGTACGGCGGGGAACTGATCGACCACTACCTCGCGCCTTTGGCCGCCCTTCCGGCCATCAGCTCCCGTGTCCAGACAGGTGCGCGCGTCATAGCGGTCACCCGTGCGGGCCTCGACAAAACCCATGTCCGGGACCGCGACAGCACGCCATTCGTTGTGCGGGTTGAGCACGAGGACGGCGAAATCCGGGACCACACCGTGGCAGCCGTCATCGACGCCTCGGGGACTTGGTCCACCCGCAATCCGCTGGGCACCTCGGGCCTTCCGTCCATCGGCGAGAACACGGCCACTGAACGGATCTCTTCGCCCCTGCCGGATGTAATGGGCCGGGACCGGGCCTCCTTCGCAGGCCGCCGTGTCCTCGTGGTCGGGGCAGGGCACTCCGCGGCGAACACCCTGATCAACCTCGCCGACCTCGCCAAGGACGAACCCGGAACCACGATCCTGTGGGCCGTCCGGGGCGCGTCTGCGGAGAAGGTCTACGGCGGCGGGGAAGCCGACGGCCTGCCCGCCCGCGGGCAGCTTGGGGGTCGCCTACGTCGCCTGGTCGAGTCCGGAACCGTCGAACTGCACACCGGCTTCGGCATTTCCTCGCTCAAATCCTTAGACTCCGGCGTGAGCGTCGAAGCGGTTGACGGCCGCACGCTGGACGCCGACGTCGTCGTGCCCTGCACCGGATTCCGGCCGGATCTGGACATCCTGCGCGAACTCCGGCTCAACCTGGACCCAGCGGTCGAGGCACCTGTCGAGCTCGGCCCGCTAATCGACCCCGAATTCCACTCCTGCGGCACGGTGCCCCCGCACGGCGCCCGTGTTCTGGCGCACCCGGAGAAGGACTTCTACATCGTGGGCATGAAGTCCTACGGCCGCGCGCCGACATTCCTGCTGGCCACCGGCTACGAACAGGTCCGCTCCGTCGCCGCGTCCCTTGCAGGCGACCAGGCCGCCGCCGACACAGTCCACTTGGAGCTGCCCGAAACAGGCGTCTGCTCCACGGACGCCCGCACCAGTTGCGACGTCCCCGCCCCGGACACCCTCGCATCCGTGGACACCGGCTGCTGCGCCGCTCCCGAGCCGGTGCTAGAGCTCGCCGAGAAGTAGCAAAGCGATGGATCCGACCCGGGAAGCATGCCTCGCAGGATACCGACGGGCCCTTCAGGAGCTGAACAGCTGGCTGGAGAACGCATCGACGCCGGACCTGAAGCGCAAGAGCGCCGGGACCCGCTGGACCAACGAAGAACTGCTTTTCCATATGGTCTTCGGGTACATGATCGTGCGGTCTCTCTTGCCTCTGGTCCGCGTGGTGGGCCGCCTGCCCCGATCCTGGGGCAAGCGCTTCGCGGCTATGTTGGATGCCGCCACAGGACCGTTCGACGTCGTGAACTTTTGGGGTTCCCGGGCGGCCGCCATGGTCTATGACCGGCGCCGGATGGGCCGGAAACTCGAGACAACCATGACTGCACTGGCGCTCCGGCTTGAACGCGAAAGCCCGGACTCCCTGGCCAGATCGATGCCGTTTCCCACCCGGTGGGACCCTTCTTCACAGCTGACATGACGGTCGCGGACGTCTACGCCTACGCCACGCTCCATTTCGACTTCCACGCAAAGCAGTTGAGCCTACGGCCGCAGGGTTCCTTGCCTGACTCGTCCTGATGGCCGGGTAGCGACACATTCTGCTGGATCACACCTTGGGCAACGCAGGAAGACCCGCGTGTTTCCGGGGTGCAAGCCGCGGGCGACGCCGGATGATCCAGCAGAATCCGTCGCCCGCCCGTTGGACCCAAAACCGGGGTCCGAACTGCCCGATTCGGCCCATATGTCAGGTTTGAGGCCGTTGCCACCTAGAATTGCTGGTTGAAGCAATCTAAACGAGAGCCGCGGCGCACAACGCTGCGAGTCCTAGGGGACAAGACCATGCCGGATTCTGTGGACAACGAAGCCAGCGCCGCTGCATCAAACGAAGGGCAGCCCGAACTTCGTCGACGCCGCGATCGCCGCCGCGAAGAGGGTGACCCCTGGACAGGAACCATGCCGATCATTACGCCGAACGATTCCGACGCACCCGCATCCAGTCCTGCCCCGCTCCAAAGCAGATCCTGGGCCGAAGCGGCAGCAGCCGCCGACGCGTCCGCCGGGACCGTAACAGACTCGACCAGCGCGGACGCAAGCCCCGAGGAACCACGCCGCGCGATCCCGACGGCGGCAGCACCGGCGTCGGGCGCTGTTTCCCCGGCTTCCACACGGGCCGGACGCGCCGCAGCCGCCAATGCTCCAATTTCCGACTTCATTTCTTCGCCGGGTTCCTTCGTGCGGGAACAGAAGCCGCGTCCCGTCGGCGGATTCCGCGGCATGCTCTACAAGCTGACAGGCGGCGCCTGGAATCTCGGGCCCAGCCCCAAGCAGCGCGAGGAAGACGAACTGGCGCGACGCATTTCCCGGCAACTCCAAGGCAGCTACAACACCGCCGTCCTGAGCCTCAAGGGCGGCATCGGCAAGACCTCCACCACCGTGGGCGTGGGCCTCACCTTGGCGGAATTCCGCGGCGACCCGCCCTGCGCCATCGACGCCAACCCCGATTCCGGCGACCTCGTGGAGCGTGCCCTGGGCGAGGGTATCTACCAAAAGGCCACGCCGCGCACCATCACGGACTTGCTCAAGAACGTCGACAACGTCGATTCGCTCACGGCGCTGGCCCGTTACATGCACCACGCCGGCCGGCTGCACCTGATCGCCGGCGAACAGGACCCGGAAGTTTCGGACTCATTGACCGCCGAAGAATACCTGCGGATTCGCGAGCTCATCTCGGGCTACTACTCCATTGCGCTGACCGACTGCGGCACCGGTGTCACGCACAATGCGATGAGCGGCATCCTGCAATCGGCAGACAACCTCATCATCGCCGCAGGCTATGCCGTGAGCGGTGCCAAGCGTGCCCGCAGCACCCTTCAGTGGCTTGCGAGCCACGGCTACGAGGAACTCGCCCGCAACGCGATCGTGGTGATCACGGACAAGGACGAGGTGTCGTCCCGCGTGGACAAGGACGCGATCGAAGAACACCTTTCCGGGATCTGCCGCCAGCTGATTGCCGTGCCGCACGACCGGGGAGTGGCCGACGGCGACCTGGTCACCCTGGACGTCCTGCGCCCCGACACCCGCCGCGCGTACAAAGAGATCGCGGCCGCGATCGTGGACGGGTACGTGTAGCGCTTCCCCTTTTCGGCAGCCCCGCCCAACTGACTCGCATTTGATGTCGTTTAGAAGGCTCAAAACGACATCTACTGCGAGTCAGTTGGGTGGGGTTACTTAGTTATTGCCTAGCGCGACGCCGGCGACACTCTATTTGCTACTTGGATTTGAGCGGGTAGATGGGGCTCCTACTCGACTACTACGTGGATTGCAAATTGTCGGTTCTGTGTGGATTTCCCTAGAGTTGCCCTTGGACGTCGTTCGCTTTTGCGTGGCATCCTCGCCATGACCGGGAACTGGGCCCGGGCATGGTGCACCCATCCCGTGCCTTCATGACACCCCGCTGCGCCCGTTTCTGAACCCGAGGCCAGCACCCAGGAGCCTCCTTTGATTCCCCATAAACTTATGCTCGTGTTCGCTGCCGTGCTTCTCCTCGGACTGACGGGCGCCACCGGCGCTCGCCCCTCCGCCAACACAGCGCCCGACGCCGCACCCGCACCAATCGCGAACGCCGCACCCGCCGCTGAGGTAGCGCCGCTCGCCGCGCCAAAGCCTGCACCGGCCGCCGTTCCGACTCCGGCAACCCCCGTCGTTCCGCAGCCTGCCGCCGCGCCGGCGCCCGCCGTCGTCGTGCCCCAGGCTGGTTCGGTGAAGGTGCTCGACACCACCGCGGCCATCACCGACCCCAACTGGTTCCGCCAGGCCTACGCCGAGGGCTTCCGACTGTACGTGATGCACTCGACCGTCTGGGGCACGTGCACACCGTGGCAACAGACCCAGGCCCAATTGAAGATGGCGCTCGACGCCGGACTCAAGATCGCGGTCTACACGCGTGACGCGTCGTGCTGGGAAAACGGGATCAAAGCCGCCGGTCCGTACATGTCCCAATTGCAGTTCTTCGCCTTGGACATCGAACCCGGTGGATCCCTGGTGACGCGGGCCATGGTGGATGGTGTGCGGAGCCTCGGCGTGCGGCCCGTGATCTATAGCGGCAGCGGCATGTGGCCCGGGTTGATGGGCAACAGCACAGCATTCTCGGACTTACCCCTCTGGGATACCGACACCACCAACCTCAACTACGCCCGCTGGACCGCGGACTACCTCGCGCCGGCGCCTGTGCAGTACGGCGGCTGGAACACTGCCGGCACCATGCGCGTGGGGATCCAGCAGAAGTTCGAGCACACCCTGAACGGCATCAACGTGGACCTGAACTCGTTCAACGCGAGCTTCCTGAAGTAGGCGCTGCGCCAAATTCCTGACGCAGCTGGAATTCCGGGGGCGCAGGGAATACACGGGGTCGAAAAGTACCGGAGTTATCCACATGGAGGAACTCGGTGCTGCCGCGTGCCGTAATCCACGTGGCAAGTTCTTAGACATGACCCGTTTGCCCCGCCCGATCCTCAGCCGAGATCACCTTATTCTCGGAACGACCCTTAAGGAACTCGCCCGGAGCGCCAAGACAGGTGCCTTGCATCGCGTCCGTCAGGGCGTGTACGTCGACGGCACTGCGTGGGCCGCACTCAAGCCGTGGGAACAATACCGCGTCCGGATCAGCGCTGCCGCCGAAACCTCCAGTGCGCGGACCATTTTCGCCAGACACTCGGCGGCGTCTGTATGGGGGATCCCCACCATCGGCCTGCATCATCCAGTGCAGGCCGTGACCCTCCAGAACGACGGCGGCCGCAGCCGGGCCGGGATAACCCGCCACTATGCGGACCCAGCTAGCCTCAAGGTATCTCGCTGCGAGGGACTTCTGGTGACTGACAGGGTGCGCACCGTACTAGACCTGGCCGCTTTCACCCCGTTTGTCGAAGCCATCGCTCCGGTGGATCACGTGCTCAAGGCCGACCGGAAACGGGGACTGCCCGCCATCACGAAAGAGGCGCTTCTGGTCGCGGCGGACGGAATTTACACGGCGGCGGCCATCCGGAGAATCCAAGCGGCGGTGGATTTCGCAGACCCATTGTCAGGATCCGCGGGGGAATCCTACAGCCGGGCCTTGATGCATGTCACCGGATTCGAGGCTCCGGTTCTTCAACGCGAATTCCGTGATGAAGCGGGCCTCGTGGGCTATTCGGACTTTTATTGGAAGGGCGTGCGGGTGGCCGGGGAGTTCGACGGCATAGATAAGTACCTAAAACCGGAGTTCCTCAGGGGCCGGACTGCCGCTCAAGCCGTCGTCGAGGAGAAGCTGCGCGAAGACCGGATCCGTGCCACGGGGTGCGGCGTCGTCCGTTGGGTGTGGGCGGAACTCATGGCTCCCGGCGTGCTCGAACGGAAGCTGTCAGCGGCAGGGGTGCCCCGGTGTCGTCCGCGAGGAGCCTGACGCTGCGCTGGATGCCTGACGCTGCGCTGGATGCCTGGCGCAGCCGGAATTCCCTGCGCGACAGGTATTTGGCGCGTCGCAAACGAGATGGCGTCCTAGGATGAAGGGGATGACCACCACCAGCACCCTTCAACCCTTCAATCTCCGCAGCATTGCGTTGCCCGCCTTTGGGCCCGCGTTGCTGTTCTGTATCGGCGAAGGCGCGGTGCTTCCGGTGGTGGCGTTGTCCGCCCGCGACCTTGGCGCCTCAGTGGCCGTGTCCGCACTGGTGGTCACGTTGATCGGGCTGGGGTCGTGGTTCTTCAACCTGCCCGCGTCGCTCATCACCATCAAGTTCGGCGAGCGATGGGCCATCGTTGCCGCAGGCGCCGCCGGAGCGTTGGCCCTGCTGGCAGCCGGATTCGCGCCGCTCCTTGCGCACAACGGTATCTGGCTGCTCGCCGGGGCGATGACCGTCGTCGGGATGTCCACGAGCGTCTTCAACCTTGCCCGCCAGAAGTACCTCACCGAAGCGGTCCCGGTCATCTACCGCGCACGCGCACTCTCCACCCTGGGCGGCGTCACCCGGATCGGCGTGTTCATCGGCCCGTTCGTCGGCGCGGCAGTGATGCAGTTCGCCGGGATCAGCGGCGCGTATTGGGTTGGCGTAGTGGGCATGGCGGCCGCCGCGGTGCTGTCCCTCACCATCCCGGATCTTGTGTTGCCGGACGACGTCGACGGCGGCCCGAAGGGTCCCGAGCCCACCCTCCGCGGCGTCGCGGTTTCCCACGCGGGCGTGTTCCTCACGGTCGGTACCGGGATCCTGCTGCTCAGCGCGTTGCGGGCCTCGCGCCAAGTGGTCATCCCTTTGTGGGCGGACCATCTGGGATTGGACGCAACGCATGCGTCACTGATTTACGGCTTGTCCGGCGCGATCGACATGCTGGTGTTCTATCCGGCCGGCAAGCTCATGGACCGCAAGGGGCGCATGTGGGTCGCCGTGCCGTCCACCCTCATCATGGGTGCGGCGTTGTTCCTGATGCCGTCGTCCGCGGAATTCGTGGGGCTGCTGCTGGCGTCGCTCCTGATCGGCTTCGGCAACGGCATCAGCTCAGGACTCATCATGACGCTCGGCGCCGATTTTTCCCCGGACAAGGGCCGTGGGCAATTCCTCGGCTTGTGGCGGTTCATTTCCGACGCAGGTGCCACAGGTGGGCCCGTGCTGCTCTCCGCCCTCACTGCCGCAGTGTCCCTCGCGGCGGGCGTCTGGGCCACAGGCGTCCTGGGCGTGGCCGCGGCGGCGGTGTTCGCCGTCGCGCTCCCGAAACTCAAGCACCGCAGGAACTACTAGTCCCCACCCATCATCGGCGCCTAGCTCACCGGCGCGGGCCCTGGCCCAACTGACTCGCAGTAGGTGTCGTTTTGAGGGCTGAAAACGACACCTACTGCGAGCTAGTTGGGGTAGGCAGCTCCCAGACTCCGGTCAGGTGCCTCCGGTATGGTGAATTGGATGTTCTCAGTCATCTCGCCTCCGCACGGTGCCCCCACTGCGAATCCGACCGCTGGGAATCCCGTCACAGACAGCGCAACGCCGCTTGGTTCCGGGCCGGAGAATCGCCTGCCGACAAGCGCTCCGAAGCAGTCCCGGCCTGATCTCGCGACGCTGACCGCGCTGCGTTTTGTGGCCGCGCTGTGGGTGGTGTTCTTCCATCTTCAAGCCATGCAGCAGACCTTCCTCGCCCCCGTCTATGAGCTGTTCCGTCCGATCATCGCCAACGGGGACCTGGGCGTGGATGTGTTCTTTGTGCTCAGCGGCTTCATCATCACCTACACGTACCTGGACCGGCTGGGCCCACGGTTCCGCTGGCGGGCTGCAGCGGACTTCGTCTGGGCGCGGTTCGCCCGGATGTGGCCCGCGTTCGCACTGGTGGTGGGCGTATTGGGCCTCTGGTTCGTGTACGGAACAGCGCAGGAATCCGTGCGGGAATGGTCCCTCCAGACCCAGGCCCCGGACCTGTCGCCGTGGGGGCTGGCCAAGCAGCTGCTGATGATGCATCTCTGGTTCCAACCGGGTACCGACGGCGCCAGCTGGTTCGGCCCCGGATGGACGGTCAGTGCCGAGTGGCTGGCCTACCTGGCGTTCCCGCTGCTCGCACTGGTCTTGTTCCGGCTGCGCCGGCTGCATCCGCTCGCGGCGCTGGCCGCCTCCGTGCTCGTCCTCCTGCCGACGGCCGTCTGGGGTCCGGACCTGCCAATCGCCACCATTGAGCATCAACCGTACGAATGGCTACTGCGGATCGCGTGCTGCTTCGTTGCCGGCGCTTTTGCCTGCATTGCCGCACGGAACGCTGACCGCATGAAGTTCAATCCTGCCCTGGCCGGTCCGGGTGCCCTCCTGACCGGAACCGCCGTCCTCGTCTTCCTGGCGACGGCCGGAAAACCCGGGCCGGGACGGCTGGCCGTGCTTGCCTTCCCGCTACTCATCGCCCTGCTCAGCCTGACCCGCGGCTGGCTCTGCTCGGTGTTGTCGGCGCGGTGGCTGCAGTACGGCGGGCACAGCTCCTACAGCCTGTACTTGGTCCACATGTTCTTCATCTACCTCTTCTATTGGCTCATCAGGGACTGGCCGCATGGTGCGAGTCCGCTGGCGGAAAACCTGCTCGCGGCGTCGTGCCTCCTGGGGATTGCCTTGGCCACCCACCTGCTGTTCAAGTACGTCGAGGAACCGGCCCGGCTCCGGTTGCGCGCGCTGGTGCCGAGGGTGACCGCTGCGAGAGTGTGAACCGCTCGTGAACCTTAGCCGAGGGAACCTCAGCCCAGGGAACCGAGGAACGCGGTAGTGTCCTCCGCAATCCGGTCCGGGCATTCCCACAAGACGAGATGCCCTGTCCCTGGATACACCTTCAACACAGCCCCTGGTATTCGAGCGGCCAAGGCCTCCTGATGCCTTCGAGGCAGCACGCCGTCGTGTGCGCCCCACAAGATCATGGTGGGTGCGAGTATGGTTCCGGACTCGGTGGGCGGAATTGCCGTCCGCAAACCATCGAGGATCCGCTTCCATGCATGCGCGGGCATCCTGACCCCGTCGCGTACGCGGTCCTCGATATACCAGGTCGGGACCGCGTGCAGCAGCGGGAACCAGGCCAGGGAATTCCGCACCCAGTTCTCGTCGATGGGGTCCTGGAGCGTGGCGACTTCGTCGGCGAGAGCGGGAAGGCCCCGAAGGCTGAGGGGAGAGCCCACCAGCACGAGCGCAGCGACGCGATCTGGGTAACCGATGGCTAACTGCTGGGCCACGTAGCCGCCGCTGGACGAACCAAGGACAGACGCCCTGTGCACGCCGAGCGCATCAAGGATCGCTGCGGCATCCTCGGCTTGTTCCACCAGCGAATAGCCCTGCTCCGGTTTCTCCGCGTCCCCCTGTCCGCGGAGGTCGGGCGCATAAACCCTGAAGCCCGTCAGCAAGGGCACCAGGCGGTCAAAACTACGACGGGACTCGCCCCAGGCATGCAAGAGCAACAACGGCCTCGCATCGGCATCCCCGTGGACAAGACACGGAATCCGGATGCCCGTGGTGAGCCTGAGATCCAGGACTTCAGCGCCCATAGCATCAGGGTACGCCTCGACGTCGGCACCTAGGCGACTGCCGCCGTCGGGCGCTCATGTCCAAAGCGACGGGCGATCCGGAGGCGGAATCGTTGACACCCGCGAAGCATTGGCGTTCGATGATCGCAGGGGGAACTGTCTCGGCGGGGAGGAACAGTTCATGCGGGTCATCCGGAATCCGAAACTTGTATCCAGGGTGGCAGGCAGCGCCCTGCTGCTTGAAGGCGGCGCCGGGATGTGGCTCGCCGCCACAGCGCCGGCTGGAACACAGAACGGCAAGTTCGTTTTCCTGGCCTTCTATATTTGTGTCTTTGGCCTGATTCGGGGTGTCGTCATCCTGTCATGGGACCGACGGTCCAAACCGATGGCGTTGATGCGGGCGCAGGCGGCCGATGCGATTCCTGTCATCTTGCCCGCCACGGTGATGGTGTCCGAGTTTCTCTCCATCCCCGAGATCACAGACCCCGCCGGTCCATATTTGTGGATGGGCGGCCTGCTGCTGGGATCGGCTGTCATTTCCGTAGCACCTGCAGAGAAGACGGCCCTCTTGGAAATCCCGCCACTACGCCCGGGACGGTTCCTTGACTGGCTCAGATGGCAGAAGTTCGGTGCCGGCTCGCTAGGGCTTGCGTTTTTCTTCACTGCCATGTTCTTCACCTGGCCACGGCAGCTTCCGACTTTTACGCCATTGATCATCGTGCTGGCTCTCGCTCAGGCGGCCGTGAGCGTTTGGCGAATTATCGAACACCGACAGTTTGCCAAGGTCGGGGTGCACCTCTCCGGCCTCGAGATCAATTGGCTTCGCGTCATCCACGTCAGCCGCGGACATGAGGCGGCGGTGAAGGAACTCCGCACGATGTACCCCAAGATGGGTCCAGCCCAAGCCGACACCATCATCGAAAACCTCTATCGGGCGGAAGCTCTCAACGGGCCGAGCCTCTAGATTCGACCACCTTTGAACGGCCCGGCAGGCCGGAATCCGCGAAAATACGGGGACTCCGGCCTGGCGGCTTGGTCAAAAGTGGTCGGATGTTGCGCCCGGCCTGTCAGGGTCGGGGGAATTTGGCGTTGAGGCGGAACAGGAACGCGGCGGTCGCGTCGCGGTGTACGGGTTGAAGTGGCTGGTAAATCGATCCTCCGGCTACTGGCCATCCGGTGGTGATGCCGGTGGAGGCCAGCCAGCTGATCTCCTTGTAGAACGGGTAACTGACGGGTACGTCGAGGAATGTGGTGGTCGGGGTTACTGCTGGGCTGCCGCTCAAGCGGTAGAGGAACGCGGCCATCGAATCCCGGTTCACCGAATCCAAGGGGTGGAAGGTTTTCGTGTTGTTCGGCCCGGGATACCCGTTGGTGATGCCGGTGGTGGCCAGCCAGGTGATTTCCTTGTAGAAGGGGTCCGAGGTGGGAACATCAGTGAACGGGGATACCGCCGGGGCATTGAACGCCGGGCTGGCCTGGTACCGATAGAGGAACGCGGCCATCGCTTCCCGGCTGATCGACTGCTGCGGTTCAAACAGGGTGGTTCCGTTGGGACCTGGGAATCCGGTGGTGATTTGGTTCGCGGCGAGCCACGTGATCTCGTTGTAGAACGGATACGTCGACGGGATGTCGGCGAACGAGGCGCCGTTGTCGTACATCTCGTAGTCGTCCGTGGTGATGGTGCCATTGGCTTGGATGTTCAGGCCCCAACTGATTCCTGACGCGCCGGCCGGCAGGGGAGGCGTGGTCCAGGTGATTTGGGTCCAGTTCGCCGCCGGGAGGACCAAGGGGCTAGCCGTCCAGTACGTCCAGAACCCGTTGCCTACACGGTAATAGACTTCGAATTGGGTATCCGCCGTGGATTTATACCAGGCTTTCAGCTGATAAGTATGTCCGGGTACACCTGTGGGCGAGCAGCCGCCAAGGTCCAAGGCCGGTAGGAGTTTCGCGTCCCCGGACACCCAACCTGTCACGGTGAGCTGTTCAGCGTTGGTACCGGTGTGACCGGGTGTGACGATCGAGAAGGCCGAGGTGTTGGTGCCGTACCCGCCGGCTGCCCAGCACTGCGGGACCGTATTGACCAACGTTTCCAGGCTGGGGTTTTGGATCATGTTGACTCCAGGCCCGGGCGGTGGAGGCAAAGCCGGACCCGCAACTGCCGGCTGCTGGGTGCCGCCGACGGTCTGGTCCACGGTCTGTACAGCGACGGTACCCGCCGCCTTTTGCTGTGCCAGCCAGGTGGCGAACTGGGTGAAGAGGGTCGGGGAGATGGTCAGGGTCGGGTCCGTGCCGACGGCGATGTGGTGGAAGGTCAGTTGGACCCACCCGCCGGTGGTTGTTTGGGCGTGGGTCACCTGGGTCTCCAGATTGGCCAGGGTCCAGGTGCTGTCTACCTCATCCGGTGCCGCAGTGTCGTAGGCGTTGACCGGGGGGATGGTGTCCGCCGCGGGAAGTGTCGCCGATGCGGGATCCTTGCTGGCGGCGTCACCCAGGCCGCGGGCACTGTTGTAACCGCATCCCTTCACCAGGGCCTCGGTGGCCGGGTTTTCCGAAGCGAAGGGGTACGCGAAGCTGGTGACTTTGAAGCCCATGTTCATCAGCGCAACGCGCCCGTCGCAGATCTGCCGCGTCGACTCAGCGGCTGTCAGGGACACAAGATCCGGGTGGGTCACGGTGTGGCCGCCGATCTCATTGCCGTCGGCGGCGATTTGCTGGAGGTTGGCGCTTGTCAGGTAGGTGGGCTGGTCGATCCAACCAGTGGTGATGAAGAAGGTGCCGACCAAGCCCAGGCTCTTCATGGTGCTTTCGGCCGTCAACTGGTCGGCGTTGCCGTCGTCGAACGTCAGCGACACCACCGTGTTCGGGGCAGCATGTGCGGGCGCGGCGAATCCCACCGCGGCCAGCAGGCCGGCGACAACCAGCGCCGTGCTGCCGAATGCGGTCCATCGTTTGCCAAAATGCTTAGCGAGCCGTATTCGGGTCATCTTGGGCCGCGTGCGTCCCTCGCGCGGCGATTCCGTCGTCCCTTGCTGGTCATTAGTGGTACTCATGGTCAACTCCTCCCCAGGCTAGGTAATGTACAAGCAGCCGGGTGGTCCCTCGTTGGTGGGCCAAGAAGGTGCCGCTCGAAAGGGGAGTCCGATCTGGGTTTCCAGCGGTGGCACTCGGTGCCGGTTGTTTATTCACGCTCACGTACATGCGAGGCTACGACCCCGAGCAGCCGTTGAAACGAGTGGTCGATACTTGTTCTTGCGACGCTTCCTTACGCACCTTTAGGTGGTGCTTCCGGTGCGCCTAGGTAGCTTGCCGAGTGCTCCACTCGAACTGGTGCCCAGGCCCCTTCCAGGGCTAGTCGCGCACGCACCCCGCGTGTACAGTCGACTTCGCCAGCCCCCTCCGGTCAGGCCTGCCCGACCGGCTCCGTGGAGGAAGGAGTGCCCGTGGCGCTGCCTGCAGTCGACAAACGTAAACAGCCGGAACACGGGCACATAACCCCGGCCCGGGCTCTCACGTCGAAGTCAGCTGCCGGGCTGGTTGTCGGCCTTGCGTTCGTTGCGCTGTTCGCCGTCGTGCGGGTGCTGGCGCCGTCCACGTCGGAGACGTTCGGGCTTCCCAACGCCGCCCGCGACTTTGCCACGCTGTCGATCAGCGTCGTCGTGGAGTCCCTGCCCTTTGTCTTCCTCGGGATTGTCCTCTCGATCGCCGTCCAGGTCTGGCTACCGGAGGGCATGCTGCTCCGTCGCCTGCCACGGAGCCCGGTACTGCGGAGGCTGGTCCTGTCGCTTCTGGGAATGCTGCTGCCGGTCTGCGAGTGCGGAAATGTTCCGCTGGCCCGCGGCCTGGTGGTCAAGGGACTGACCGTCGCGGAATCGATGACTTTCCTGTTCGCCGCGCCCATCCTGAACCCCGTCACCATCGTCACCACGGCGCAGGCGTTCGGCTGGAACAACGGCATCCTGGTTTCCCGCGTCCTGGGCGGCTTCTTCATCGCCAACCTCGTCGGCTGGATCTACAGCCGGCATCCGCGTCCGGGGGAGATGCTGACCGCCCGGTTCCAGGAAACCTGCAACGTGGCAGACCACGACGGCGGCGCCGCCGGCAGGGTGCGGCGCAGCGTGCAGATGTTCTCGCAGGAGACGCGGGCAATGATGCCTGCCCTCTTCATTGGCGCAGGCATGGCGGGGCTGATCCAGGTTGCCGTTTCCCGCGAAGTGCTGGTCGCCCTCGGCAGCAACCCGGTCTGGTCCGTCCTGGCGTTGATGCTGCTCGCCTTCGTCGTGGCGATCTGCTCAAACGTGGATGCCTTCTTCATCCTGTCTTTCGGTGCGACCTTCATGCCCGGAGGCATCGTGGCTTTCCTCGTTTTCGGGCCCATGATCGACGTGAAGATGCTCGCCCTGATGCGCACCACCTTCACGGCGAAGACGCTCCTTCAGCTCAGCCTGCTCGTGGCACTGTGCGCCGCGGTCCTCGGATTGGCGGTCAACTATGGTCATTAGGCGGCTCGTGGGCCGCTGGCAAGGCGTGGTTCTCAGCCTCATCGGCCTCGTCGCGACGATCTGGCTGGGCCTGACGGGGCAGCTTGCCTTGTATATCCATCCACGGTATTTTGTGTTCACGGTCATCATGGCCGTCATCGCAGGGGTGCTTGCCTTGGCGGCCTTCGCCTTGGTCCCCGGCGCCGGCGACGGGCACCTCCACGACCACGAGCACGACGGCGACGCTCCCGACGGCGACGACGCGCGCCGTTCGCGATGGGGCTGGCTGCGGTCGGCCGGAAGCGTGCTGACCATCGTCGCCGCCGTCGTCGCCCTGCTGATCCTGCCGCCGTCGACCCTTACCACCGCAACTGTCGCCCAGCGGGACCTCAACGGCTCAGCGTCCGCCCTCACCCTGAAAACACCCGCGCTGCCGGGCAAAGGAGACTACTCCTCCTTCACCGTGCGGGACTGGGCATCGTTGCTTCGGTCCGGCGCGGGGCAGGACTTTTTTGCCGACAAGACCGCTACCGTCACCGGGTTCATCAGCGCGGACACCACAGATCCAAACCTCTTCTTCGTGACCCGGTTCGTAGTGACCTGCTGCGCCGTCGATGCCCAGCCGATCGGCGTTCCCGTCTATCACCCCGGGTGGCAAAACGAATTCAAGACCGACAGCTGGGTCACGGTCACCAGCAGTTTTCGCGCGAACCCAAACCCGGCCAGCCGCGAGGCAATCGTCCTGATGCCGGACTCCATCAAGCCCACCACTCAGCCGGCGCAGCCCTATGTCTACTAAGGGCCGCCCCGTGTCGGCCAAACGTGCCGCAGCGATTGCGGCCGCGGCCGAGCTCCTGGCCGGACGCCGTTTCGCGCGACGCCTCTACGGCACCATCGCGATCCTCACCCTCCTTGCCGGCGGGTTGACGGCGGCGAACCTATCGAAGCTGCCGCACCCCAACTCCACCTCGGCACTTGTCCGCTCCGCCACCCCCGCAGCCTTTGCGTTGTACAGCCTGCAGAGGGACACCGGAAAGGACGACAAAGGGCTCAAGAAGCCGGACACCATCCTCGGCACGAGCCTATCCGGCAGCGATCAGGGCACCGTCATAGTCAGCGCTCCCCGCATCCAGGAGTATGCCGCACTTCCCTCCGCCCTCGCCGTCGTCACGCTCAACGATGACAACACCAGCTCGCTCGAGATCGTGCCGCTCACCGGCGGGCCGCCAACGCTTGTTCCGTTGCCCAGCCTCGGAACGGTGGCCAACCTCCATGCGGCAGCATCGCAACACCTCATTGGCTTCACCTTCACCGCTTCTTCGGGCACCGGGCAGTACTGGAAATCGCTTTTCGTGTACGACGTCGACAATCCGTCCTCGGCTCCACGCGCCGTCCAGGGGATCAACGGTCCGGTCTCGGCCGCGGACTGGCGCTTCGTCCCGGGTGCGGCCACCTTGGTGGCACAGACCGACGACCAGTCCATGTTCCTCATCGATGCGCTGGAAAGCGGCAAGGTGTCTCCCCTGGGAGCGCATGCCGGCATCCTCGGATTCGTCCCCGGCACCAACGAACTCGCCGTTGCCGACCAGGGGCTGAAAAAGGGCATCGACCCGCCACGGTATTCGACCATCAACCTCACCACCGGGACCTCGACGCCGCTCACCCTCCCGGGCGCGTTCGTGCCCGATGTCGCCAATGGGGTCACCACCACCGCGAGCCAGCCGATGGTCCTCGGCACGTCCGGCCAGTACGCGCAGGTAGTAAGGAAGTACGACGGCGGAAAGGAAGCCTCCGTGGTGAACCTCGCCGACAAGAACGGCCCGCGCCAGCTCTACCAGCCTGCCGCCGCCTGGTCGCGCATCCTTGACACGTGCATCTCACCGGCCGGCGATTACCTCGCGGTCGAAACGGCAGCACCGCAATACACGGGAGACCAGTACCCGGTCCTCCCCGAACCGACTCCCATCCGGACGGACCTCGTGGACATGAAATCAGGCGCCGTCCTGAAAAGTGTTCCGGGATTTCTTCCGAGCTGGTGCGGTTGAACGCGACGGCGACCGGCGGCACTAAGGCGATTGCCGCCGTCGGGCGCTCAAGTCGAAAAGCCAGGTGGCGGCGACGGTGGCCAGATAGCCGGTGATGACAATCAGGGAGACGCCGGCCCAGAAGTAATTGGTGGTGCTGCTTTCCCGGCCGAAACCGGGCGCAATCTTCAACAGCGAATACACCGAAACCGCGGCAGCGGCGATACCCGCCAGCGCCGCCAGCAAGAGCCATAACCGCGACGACGCCCAGTGCTCACCGCGGCCGTCCTGGACGTTCCAGCGCTTTCCCGTGCGCAGCACCAACCAGCCGGCCGGAAGCATGACCGCTCCCACCACGAGGAACGCGGCGACGACGTCGGCGGGCCGGTGCCACTGGTTGATCAGCGTGGCAACCCCGGCCGCCACCGCGAAAGTGCCACCGAGGAACCCTGCAGCGGGGCGCCAGCGCGGCGACACCACCAAGAACACTGCGGCGGCCGCCGAGGCTGCCAAGGTGGTGTGGCCGGACGGCAACGAGTTCAGTTCAATGGTCTGGACGCCGCGGAACGGCCTGTTCGGAAACCAGTCCTTGAGGAGCTGGGTGGCCAGGTTTGCGGCGACGCAAGCGGCCAGCGCGATCCCGGCGGCCTTCCAGCGGCGGCGCATGATCGTGACGAAAAGAAAGACGACGGCGGCGATCACCACCGAGATGACCGGCAACCAATCGAGGAACTGGGTGGTTGCCCGTTCGGCGGGACCGTTGATGGTCGCGGCTTCCACCAAAGCGGATTCGTCGATGTACTGACCCGTCGTGGTGCGTACGAAAAAATAGTACGTGGCAACGAACGCGACCATGCAGGCGAGGGTTGCGAGCACAAAAAGGAAGCCCGTGCCTGCGCCCGTCCGGCGTCTGGCAAAGGTCCCGCGTATGTCCGGCAGCCGGCTCGTCTTTGGAAAACTCATTGCTTTCAGGGTGTCATACCTGGCTGGGAGGATCACTTTTGCTCGGCGAGGAGTTCCTCATAGAGCGTCAAGTGTTCGGCAACCATCCGTTCGGCGCTGAAGTAGTTTTCCGCGGCGCGGCGGCTCTCGCGGCGATCCAGCCTGGCGGCTGCGACGACGGCCTCGGCCAGTTCCGGGGGACTCGAGCGGAGGTAGCCCGTGATCCCCTCGGAAACGATCTCCGGGGCGGATCCCCGGAATGTTGCCACCACCGGTGTCCCGGCGGCGAGGGACTCGATCATTGCCATCCCGAAGGGTTCATCCCACTGAAGCGGATTCAGCAGGGCCACGGACCCGCCCAGGAGGGCGAACTTGTCCGCCGCGCCCAGCTCGCCGAGGTATTCGACGTCGGACCCCAGCAGCGGCGCGATGACCGCGGCGTAGTACTCATGTTCTTCCGCGCTGTACATCTTGGCTGCAATCCGCAGGGGTATCCGGGCCAGGCGGGCGGTCTCTATCGCTTCGGGCAGGCCCTTGCCGGGATGCATCCGGCCCAGGAAGCTGACGTAGCCGCCGTCGCCGGCTCCGAGCGGGACGGACTGGGTGTCGATTCCATGGTGGATGACCCGCCGTACCTTGATCCCGGGGGCAGTTTCCGCTTGATGGTGGGAGATGGCAATGATCGCGGTGTCGGTGGCCATCGCTTGGTAAATGTCGTGGTTCTCGGCCGAAAAGGGGAGGTGGGCCGTCGCGACGATCGGCGTTCCTTTCGGCCGGTGCCTGTACAGCGGGCCGGCAAGCGTGTTGTCGTGGATGAGGTCGACGTCGTCCATGGCCGCGAAGGCATACACGCTGTGGCGGAGTTCGTCCGTCCCGTTCCCTATCCTCGAGCCGTCGGCAAGCGGCGGGCCGGGGACTTTGGCCACTGGACATGTGCTTCCGGACGCCGCCGCGAGAAGTACCTCGTGGCCCGCGGCAACCAAGCCGCGGGCGAGGATGTCGATGATCGACTCGGTGCCGCCGTACGCGGGCGGCGGGACTGGAAGCCAAGGCGGGGCAACGAGGCCGATGCGCACCTAGTGCCCCCGCTGCGGTCCTGCGGTGACGGAGTGGACGTCCAACAGATCGGCAAGCGGTTTGCGGGCCTCGAGGTGCAACGCGATGTCTTCGGGCAGGTCCGTGACCCGTGTTTCTCCGTCGACCACTTCCACGGAGATCCGGGAGCCGGCGAGCGGGATGTTCCGCATGGTGATCCCGCCGAAGCCTTCAGGAACGATGGGCGCCAGCCAGAGGCCGCCGTGGGTGAGGCACGGATCGAACCGGAGAAGGACCCGGAGCAGATGGACCGGTGTGGCAGCGGCCCACGCTTGCGGCGAACACGACGAAGGGTAGGGGACGGGCGTCCCGTAGCTTTTCCTGTCCAGTCCGCAGAACAACTCCGGAAGCCGCCCGCCGAATGCTTCGGCCGCATCGAGGAGGCCCGTGACGAGGCGCTGGGCTTCCTCGACGAAGCCGTAGCGCATCAGTCCGCCGGCAATGAGGGCGTTGTCATGCGGCCACACCGAGCCGTTGTGGTAGCTCGCCGGATTGTAGGCCGCCATGTCCGAAGCCAGTGTCCGGATGCCCCAGCCCGTGAACATGGTGTCCGACATGAGCCGGGCCGCGACCAGCGGAGCCTTGTCGTCGTCGACGATTCCGCTCCACAGGCAATGGCCCATATTGGAGGCGCAGGCATCCACCGGGCGCTTGTCGCGGTCCAGGGCGATCGCGAAATAACCGCGTTCGGGAAGCCAGAATTGCTCGTTGAATTTTCGCTTCAGTTCTGCCGCCCGCGCGCCCCACACCGCGGCCAGCTTGACGTCGCCGTCCTCCTGGGCCATCAGGGCCCTGCTCAGATAGGCGGTGTAAACATAGCCTTGGACTTCGCACAAGGCGATCGGCGGCTCCGCCAGGGTGCCGTCGGCGAAGTTGATGCCGTCCCCGGAATCCTTCCAGCCCTGGTTGAGGAGGCCCTGGTCCGTGGCTCGGGAGTATTCAACGAAACCGTCGCCGTCGGCGTCTCCGTAGTCGCGGATCCAGTCCAGGGCGCGGTCCACCGCGGGCAGAAGGGACTCCGAGATGTCGGCATGGAATCCCCAGCGGGTGAGTTCCCCGGCGAGGGTGACGAACAGCGGAGTGGCGTCCACCGAGCCGTAGTAGGCACTGCTGCCGCCAAGGGCCAGGCCCGTGCTCGCGCCGAGACGCACTTCGTGCAGGATCCGGCCCGGCTCCTCCTCACTGAGCGGGTTGACCGTCCTGCCCTGATGGTCGGCGAGCGTCTTGAGGGTCCCCAGTGCGAGCGAAGGATCCAGTGGAAGGGTCATGAAGGAAGTCAGGAGAGAGTCCCGGCCGAAAAGGGCCATGTACCAGGGCGATCCTGCGGCCACCACCGTCCGTCCGGGATGGTCGTGGTCAAAGATCCTGAGCGATCCGAGGTCTGCCCGGCTCTGGGCCAACGCCTTTTCAAATGCCTTGTTGCCAAGTTCCGTTGTAGGAACCTTTTCGTGCCACTCCTGCTGCCTTTCTTCCGGGACATCGGAAGGGCGTTGGTTCCCCCAAACCTCGGCGTCCGCCTCGGGGCCGACCCCGTCGATGCGGGGAGTGGCCGTCACAGCCGTGGACCAATGGCCCTGGGGTTCAAGGGAGATGTCATAGCTGATGACATCTCCGTCAACAGCGCCATTCGGAGCGTCAATGGTGACCAGGACGTGCCGGCCCTGCCTCTGGGAGTCAAGGACCAAGGAACCGTTGGCATCCCGCGTCAAATGCACACTCTCGTGGCGTGCCCTGCCTTCCTTCACCTCGAAGATGTCCGCAAAATCCGCATTGACCCTGAGTGAAACCGTGGCGTGGGCGGCCTTGTTGGAGAAGTTCCTGACCGTGACCTCTTCGCGGACCCCGCCGAACACGCTCCTCCTGCGTTCAATCAGCAGGTGGCTGTCTGCCAAGCCGTCGGTGCGCGCCGCCCGGCCGACAAAATCAGCACGGAAAGGCTCCGGGACAGGAGAACCCAAGGCTTCGATGGGGTGGCCGTTCACCGCCAGCACCCAGTTCGACACGAACCGCGTGTCACGGAAGAACATCCCGTGCGGGCGCAGTTGATCCATATCGCCGTTGGCCGCGGAGACGCAAAACGATGTTCCTGCCAACAACGTCACGGCGCCTTCGCCGGCCGAACCTGCAAGGTTCTCGGCATTCCAACCTGTCATCAGTGGGCTCCAAAGCTAGGGACGGGGGAATGGGGCAGCTTGTTTCAGCGTATTCGCCGCGTCTTCGGAAGTGAACCCTCGCTCGGATATGGCGGGTTTTGGGTGGACGCTCGCTCAGGTATGTGGGGTTTTGGGAGGGTTTGGGGGATGGGGTGGATATGTGAGCGAGGGTTTGGGGGATGGGGTGGATATGTGAGCGGGGGTTTGGCCAGAGGGGTGGATATGTGAGCGAGCGTTTGGCCAGAGGGGTGGATATGTGAGCGAGCGTTTGGCCGGAGGGGCGCGTAACACGGATGTGACGCTTGACACGTGTTAGGTGATGGATTTACGCTACCTAACACGTGTTAGGAAGGAATTGGACATGGCAGGAAGCAATGGGAAGCTGCGTGAGATCTCACGCAGGACAGCCCTTGGTGCTTTCGGTGCGGGAATTGTCGGAGCAACGGTGGCGTCGTGGCCGCGGTTGACCGGCATGGACATCCCGGGCCGCGGGGACAACAGCCTTAGCATCGCCATCATGGGAACCGCAGCGGACGCAGCCGCCCGCCAGCGGGTCATTGATGCGTTCGCGAAGGTGCACCCGGAAATCAAGGTGAAGGTCCAGGCCATCCAGGCCGCGGACTGGAAGGACTTCTTCACCAAGATCCTCACCATGGTGGCAGCAGGAACTCCACCGGATGTGGTCTACGTGGCCACCGAAGGTGCCCAGCTCTTCGCCGAGAAACTGGCGCACCCCTTGGACGAGTACCTTCGCCGCGACGCCGCGGACATGAAGGAGTACTTCGCGGACGTCCACCCGAGCCTCGTGGAGGCGTTCATGTACAAGGGGAGCCTGTTCCAGCTTCCCATCGACTGGAACGCCGCCAACATGTACTACAACACCTCGGCCCTGCAGCAAGCCGGACTCGAACGTCCCGCAGACAACTGGACCCAGGTCGATTTCCGCAACAGCCTTGCGGCCATGCGCAAAGCCAGGCCGCAGGACTTCACTCCGTACTACTGGACCAACAGGCTCTTCGGCGGTGTGGTGCCCTGGCTCTACGCCAACGACACCAGCTTCCTCAAGGAATCCAAGTCCACCGGCGGCGAATGGCTCTGGGACAGCTTCTACGCCGAGGATCCGTCCCGCGGACTGCGCTCGGGCGGGTACCAGTGGCTTGAACCCAACGCGGATGACCCACGGGTGTACGAATCGTTCGATTACCTCCGCGGCCTCGTCAAGGATGGCCTCGGCGTCCGGCCCGAGGAGGGCGGCGGCAATTCACTCGTCGGCCTGTTCGCCTCCAACAGGATCGGCATGACACCCGCCGGCGGCTACTGGGTGGAAGGCCTCCACGAAGCCGGAATGAAGGAAGACGACTTCGACGTCCAGTTCTTCCCGCGCTGGCGCACCCAACGGCACCAGTTCGGCACAGCCGGCTACGCGATCATGAAGACCGCGAAGGACAAGGACGCGGCTTGGGAGTGGCTCAAGTTCGCGTCCAGCCTGGAAGCCATGCGCTTGGTCTTCCCGACGCCGAACACCACCCCGGCGCGCCGCTCCATGGTCGACGAGCAGTTGTACGCAGGCCGCGGACCCAAGCACTGGAAAGTCTTCTACGACACCCTCGACAAATTCCCCACCACAGGTCCCATTCCGGCACCGCCCCAGCAGGCCGCCGTCGAGACCGCCCTGATGAAAAACGTATCCCTGGCCGTCAGCGGTGATGAGAACCAGCTCAAGCAGGCCCTCGCCTCCATGCAACGCGACCTTGAGATCGCCTTGAGGAGGCAGGCATGAGCACGGCAACAACGGGCATGTCCACCAAACGCCGAAGCGGCGCGGGGCCCAAGCGTCGGAACGGCGCCGCTGCGGCGAAAAACCAGACGGGCAAACAGCGTCAGCGCTGGCTGCCCTGGGCGTTCCTGGCTCCCACCATCCTTGGCATGGGGCTTTTCACGCTCGTGCCGATCGTTGCATCCGTGGTCCTCGCGTTCTTCCGCTGGGACATCATTTCGGCGCCAAGCTTCGTCGGGTTCGACAACTTCGCCGAAGTGGTCCAGGACCCCACAGTGCGCGTCTCGTTCCTGAACACGATCCTGTTCGTGGTGGTCGCCGTCGCGCTTCAGCTCGGCCTTGCGTTGGCGTTGGCGATCATGGTGCAGGAGAAGCTTCCGGCCTGGCTCCGCGTTTTCTTCCGCAGCGCCTTCTTCTTCCCGCTGATCCTGTCCGCGGCGTCGGTGTCCATCTTCATGCGCTACCTGTTCAACGAACAATTCGGCGTGGTCAACTGGCTCTTGTCCTTCGTCGGCATCCCCGCCGTCCCGTGGCTGACGACGCCGGCCGGTTCTGCCGCCGTCGTAATCCTCGTGTATGTGTGGCAGAACTTCGGGTTCTCGTTCCTGCTGTTCATCGGCGGCCTCGCGTCGATCCCGACCGAAACCTACGAGGCGGCGTCGATCGACGGCGCCACGGGCTGGCGCAAACACCTCCACGTGACGCTGCCGCTCCTGAGCCCCACCACCTTGGTGGCATCGGTCATGGCGATCATCAACGCCCTGCAAGTGTTCGACCAGCCCTACGTCCTGACCCGCGGCGGCCCGGGCGACTCCACGCGCACCGCGGTGATGGTGATCTTCGAGTCTGCGTTCCAGCGCCTCGAATTCGGCCAGGCATCGGCGATCGGCGTCATCCTCACGCTGATCATCATGGCGATTACCGCCGCCCAGTTCCGGCTAAGCAAACGATTCGTCTTCTACCAGTAAGGCCCGCCATGACTACAACCTCAACCCAGCGCGCCGTCGTCGACCGCTTGGCTCCCCAGCGGCCCGCGCCCCGCAAGAAGCGGAATTGGAGCATGGCGGGACGAATCGTGCTGCTCCTGATCGCGTCCGTCTTCATCCTCGGCCCGGTGCTGTGGACCCTGTCCACCTCGCTGCGGCCACCGGCGGAATCGTTCCAGCTGCCGCCGTCGTTCCTTCCACTCAACCCCGATTTCTCGTCGTACGACCAGGTATTCAAACAGCTCAACATCATGCTCCTGGTCCTCAACAGCGCCCTCGTGACTGGACTGATCGCCGTCGGGCAGATGTTCACGGCGGCGCTCGCCGGGTACGCGTTCGCGAACCTCAAGTTCCGCGGCCGCGGGGCGCTCTTCTCGATTGTGCTGGCCACCATGATGGTCCCGGCGCAGGTGACGATCGTTCCGGTCTTCATGCTGATCCGCGGCATCGGTCTGTCCGACACGCTCCTTGCGCTCATCCTTCCGGCGATCCCGACGGCGTTCGGCACCTTCCTGATGCGGCAGTACTTCCTGGGGTTGCCAACTGATTTGGGCGAGGCCGCCGCGATCGACGGAGCCTCGCCGTGGCGCACCTTCCGTTCCGTCTATGCGCCGCTGGCAATGCCGGGCATGGCGATCGTGGGCATCCTGGCCTTCAACTACCACTGGAACGAGTTCTTCCGCCCGCTGATCCTGACCATCTCCGAGCAGAACTTCACGCTCCCGCTGGGCTTGGTGTCCCTGCAGGGCAACCTCGGCACGGGCAGCATCTCCGTGGTGCTGGCAGGCGTGATCCTCTCCATGATTCCCGCCCTGGTGGTGTTCATGTTCGGCCAGCGCGCCTTGCGTGACGGACTCACCGCCGGCACCGGCAAATAATCCCTACATCCCTGAAAGGACTTCGATGACGGACCTCATATCGTCCGCCCCTGCACTCGCCACGGCGGCCACCCACCCGGACCCGGCTTTCCCGCGCTTCCACCCCCGGCCGGCGCAAGGCTGGATCAACGACCCCAACGGCATCAGCCACATCAACGGCCGCTACCATGTGTTCTTCCAGTTCAACCCGGAATCTGCCCGGCACCACCGGATCCACTGGGGCCACGTGAGTTCCCCGGACCTGGTCCACTGGGATGAGCACCCCGTGGCGCTTCGCCCGCAGGACGGCGGTCCGGACGAGTTCGGCTGCTGGACCGGTGTGGTGACCGACGACGGCGGTGTCCCCACCGCTGCGTACTCGGGCGTGCGGGGCGACGGTGGTCACTCGCAAGTGGTGATTACCCGGGGCTCCGCCGACTTGGTTTCCTGGGAACAGGATGGCCACATCGCTGCTTCCATGCCCGACGATGACTTGGTCACGGCCGTGCGCGACCCCTTCATCTTCCACTTGAACGGCAAGCGCTACGCGATGCAGGGCGCCGGGCTGGCCAATGGACATGCTGCTTTGTTGCTCTACACGGTGGAGGACATGTCCAACTGGAAGTACCAGGGCATTTGGCTCACCACCGAGAACCCCGTGGCGGCCACGCACGCTCCGGCTGAGATCTGGGAGTGCCCGCAGCTCGTCCAGGTTCCTTCCGACGGGGCGGGTTCCGACGGGGACGTCGCCTGGGTCATGATGTTCTCCCTGTGGCTCTCCGGTGACGACCACGAGCACGCCAACGGCGTGGGCCACCTCATCGGCTCGCTGGCCGAGGACCCGTCGACCGGACTCCCTGTGTTCGCCCCGCGTTCCGGCGGCAGGTCCGACCTTGGCCGCGACTTCTATGCTCCGCAGGTCGTTCAGCTGGATTCTGCGTCTTTGTCCGGGGCGGGTCCGCGTGCCACGCCGAGCGCCTTGCTGTGGGGATGGTCCAACGAAGGTCCGGGCCGTGATGGCCGGCGCGGCCGTTCACAAGAGGAGATCGACGCCGCAGGCTGGGCGGGCGTCTTAACCCACCCGCGCTTCCTCTCGGTTGAGGACGGTGCGCTGGTGGTTGCTCCTGCGCCGGAGGTAGACGCGTATCGGGGTTCCTTGGCGGCGGGCGGGGCGTCCGGTTCAGTGGACTTGCCGCCGTTTGCCGAGGCTGTTGTGACGGGCGGCCCCGGTGCCAGCGCCGGCGAGGTCCGTCTGGTCCTGGCCTCGGGCACGGCCTCGGCCTCGGGCACGGAACCGCAAGTCGTGTTTGCGGGGTCTTTGTCCGAGGGCGTAGAACTGCGGATCTTCGTGGATGCTTCCTTGGTGGAGGTGTATCGGACAGGTTCCGTGGCCACGACACTCCGCGCCTACCCAGCGGCCGGGGAAGCGTGGCGCCTTGAGCTTCCCGAAGGTGCGGTGGCGGACGTCTGGGAACTGAAGCTGCCCGAATAGGCGGCAGGTCGGCGTCGGGCACTCAACATTTGACCACTTTTGGCCGGTGCCGCAGTCCGGGATCTCAGTGTTTCCGGGGATTCCCGGCCGGCGGCCCGGCCAAAAGTGGTCGGATCTAGAGGGCAGGTACCGGTCCTGTGGACTCACGAACGACCAAACGGCAGGGGACCATGGTTTCCAGGCCGGGCTTGGCCTCCGAGCCGCTGCCGTCCGACGTCGACCGCTTGGCCGGGTCCTCGATCTGCTCGAGCAACATGCTCATCGCGGCCGCGCCCATTTCGCGCAGGGGAAGCGCCATGGTGGTGAGCGCCGGGACCATGGTGGCCGCGATGCGGAATTCGTCGTCGTAACCAATGATCGAGAGGTCGCGCGGCACGTCGAGGCCCAGCCGCGCTGCAGCCAGGGCGACGCCAATGGCGAGTCGATCGTTCGCGCACACGATCGCCGTCGGCCGCTCGGTGGCGGAGAGCAGTCCCATGGCGCCCTGAAAACCGTCGTTGATATCCCAACCGGCCATGAACACGCGGTCTTCGCGGACGGGGATGGCCGCCTTGGCCATTGCTTCCCGATGCCCCACGATGCGCAACGGCACAGCCGGGGAGGTGGCGGCGCCGGCGAGGAATGCGATATCGCGATGGCCCAGCTGCAGGAGGTGCTCGGTGGCTTCCCGGCCGCCGGAAACTTCGTCCGGGATCACGTGGTGCAGCCGTGGGGCTGGGCTGCTGTCGTAGCAATTGGCCAGCACGGAGGGGACCCGCAACATGCCCTGCGGCACGTCGAGCGGCTTCAAACCGACCGTGACATACATCAGCCCGTCCACTTGCCGGTCCAACAGGGTCTCGACGGCGCTCTCGTCCCGGGAGGCATCGCGCTCAGTGTCCATCACGACGGTGACAAAGCCGTGGGCGCGGGCGACGTCGTCGGCGCCGCCGATGATGTTGCCGTCGAACGGGCTCACGACCACCTCGTCCGACACGATGCCGATCACGCGCGTTCGCTGGTTTCGCAGGCTCAGTGCGATGGGGTTGGGGGAGTAGTTGAGGTCCGCGGCCGCCTGCCGGATCCGGTCCTGGCTTTCCTTGGCCACGTTGCCGTCTCCCCGGCCGTTGAGCACCAGCGACACCGCACTCCGAGAGACGCCCGCCCGCTTGGCGACGTCGAGTGCTGTGGCCTTGCGCTGCATGCTGGCTCCTCCGGCTGTGGTTCCGTTTCTTGCTGCATTCTACCTAACGCGTGTGAGGGGTGGCCCGGTTCGCGTTCCCAGCATTCCCAACCCGACGCTCGCTCACATATGCGCGGAAAAGCGGGAACGCTCGCTCACCTCAAGTGAGCGAGCGTCTGCCCAAAACGCCCCAAAGGTGAGCGAGCGTCCGGAGGGGCGTAGCCCGCCCCGCGCTACAGTGAAACCATGCCTCCATTCCCCGCCCTCGACGAGCTCCTTGCCACCGCGAAAGTTGTCAGCCTGCCGATGCGGGTCAAGTTCCGGGGCATCACCGAACGCGAGACCCTCCTGTTCCGGGGACAGGCCGGATGGGGCGAGTTTTGTCCGTTCCCCGAGTACGGCGACGCCGAAGCGTCCCGCTGGCTCGCCGCCGCCGTCGAAGCCGCGTGGCAGGGTTTTCCGCCGCCGCTAAGGGGCGCCATTCCCGTCAACGCAACCGTCCCCGCCGTGCCTGCCGCCCGGGTGCCCGAGATCCTGGAACGCTTCGGCCGCGTGGACGCCGTCAAGGTCAAGGTCGCCGAGCGCGGACAGGAACTGGCCGACGACGTCGCGCGTGTCACCGCAGTCCGGGACGCCCTGCCGGACGCGGCGATCCGAGTCGACGCGAACGCCGGCTGGGACGTGCCGCAGGCGGTTGAGGCACTCGGCCGGCTCTCCGCCGTCGGGCTCGAATACGCCGAGCAGCCCGTGCCGCAGATCGAGGGCCTCGCCGAAGTCCGTCGACGGCTCGCGCGGCAGGGGACGCCCGTGCTCATCGCCGCCGACGAATCCGTGCGCAAGGAAGACGACCCCCTCAAGGTGGCCCGTGCGGGCGCGGCGGACCTGATCGTTGTCAAGGTGGCGCCGCTTGGGGGAGTGCGGCGCGCGCTGGACATCGTGGCGCAAGCCGGACTTCCCGCCGTCGTGAGCTCGGCGCTGGACACGTCGGTGGGGATCCGGGCGGGTCTGGCGCTCGCCGCCGCGCTCCCGGAGCTGCCGTTCGCGTGCGGGCTGGGGACTGTGCGGCTGTTCGCTTCGGACATCACGCAGGATCCGTTGGTGCCCGACGACGGCGCCATCCTCGTCCGCGAAGCCGTCGCCGACGAGGGGCTGCTGGAGCGGTACGCGGCTCCCGCTGACCGTCGCGACTGGTGGCTGGAACGGCTGCGCCGCGTGCACGCGCTCCTGAATGCATAGATTGCTGTGAAAAGGCTGGGAATTCACCGGAATTTTACCGGGGAGCCCTCTCGGCTTCCGCTAGCGCTGCAAGGGTAGGGAAATCACTCAATCCCCGGAGGTATTTCCCATGTCTGAATCAACCAAGCGCAAGTTCGACTTGCTCCCCATGCTCGGCCATACGAAGGGCAAGCGCAGCCCTGTGACGTGCGCCCTGAAATGCGACAACGCCTGCTCGGGCGAGGTATGCAACACGAGCTCCAATGCCTACTTCCGCGACATCGCTTCCGCAGCCGTGTCCCGTCGCGCCGCCCTGGGCTTCGGCGCCGTCGGTGCGCTCGCCGTCGTACTGGGCGGCAACCTGCCCGCCAGCGGTCCCGGCGGCGCTGGCCTTTCGGCGGCAACCAAAGCGGGCTTCGACAAGGCCAAGCTCAAGTTCGCGCCGATCAAGCCCGTGGACTACACGGTTGACGCATTCACCGTTCCGGACGGTTTCGCGTGGCAGCCGATCATCCGTTGGGGCGATCCGCTCTTTGCCGACTCGCCTGCCTTCGAGCTGAACGGCCAGACCGCGGCAGCGCAGGCCCGCCAGTTCGGCTACAACAACGACTACACGGACATCCTGCCCATCCCGGATTCCAAGGACCGCCGGGCCGTGCTCTTCACCAACCACGAGTACACCAACGAGAACATCATGTTCCCGGCAACCTTGGCGGCCGCCGAAGCGCGGGCGATTGGGCGTGCGGCTCACGGGCTCACGGTTGTTGAACTCGAGCGCAAGAACAAGAACAAGCCGTGGAACTACGTCAAGGGTGCGCCGCTCAACCGCCGCTTCCTAACCGACACGACGTATGAGCTCACCGGCCCTGCCGCGGGCACGGACTTGGTCAAGACCATCGACGATCCCTCAGGCCGGAAGATCAAAGGCACCCTGGGCAACTGCTCCGGCGGCACCACTCCCTGGGGCACCATCCTCTCCGGCGAGGAAAACTTCAACGGCTACTTCGTGGCTCCCGGCACCTCGGCGGGCGACAAGCGCTACGGCCTTTCCAACAAGGCAACGGCCCGCAAGTGGGAGCTGGATGAGCCGCGTTTCAACACCAACAACGCCGGTTACGCCAATGAAGCCAACCGCTTTGGCTGGATCGTGGAAGTCGACCCGTTCGACCCCTCCTCCACACCCAAGAAGCACTCCGCCATGGGCCGCTTCAAGCACGAAGGCGCCAACGTGATTGTTGCCGCCTCCGGCCGGGTAGTGGCCTACATGGGCGACGACGAGCGCTTCGACTACCTCTACAAGTTCGTCTCCAAGGGCAAGTACATGCCCGGCGACTCGGCCGCAGCGCGCCGGAACAACATGAACCTTCTCTCCGAAGGCGACCTCTACGTGGCCAAGTTCACGGGCGACGCGCCGACGTCTGAGATCACTGGCAACGGTGCGCTCCCGTCCGACGGCGCGTTCGACGGTTCCGGGGAATGGCTTCCCTTGGTGGTCGACGGCGCCTCCGCGGTTCCGGACATGTCCGTCCTTGAGGTCCTGGTCTACACCCGCCTCGCCGCAGACAAAGTTGGCCCCACGAAGATGGACCGCTGCGAAGACGTCGAGCCGAACCTGGCCACCGGCAAGGTCTACGTGGTCTGCACAAACAACTCGGACCGCGGCAAGCCCGGCAAGGAAGGCGCCACCGAGGTCAACCCGCGCACCCTCAACCGGGACGGCCACATCGTGGAAATCACCGAAACGGGAGACCAGACGTCCACGCGCTTCAACTGGACCCTCCTGATGGTTTGCGGAGATCCGGCCAAGAACTCCTCCACCTACTTCTCCGGATTCCCGGCCGACAAGGTCTCGCCCATTTCCTGCCCGGACAACGTGGCCTTCGACTCGGCAGGCTACATGTGGATCGCCACTGACGGCGCGCCGTCGTCGATCGGGTACGCGGACGGGCTCTTCAAGGTCACGCTGGAGGGCAGCGAACGCGGCAAGGTGGAGCAGTTCCTCGCCGTGCCGCGCGACGCCGAGACCTGTGGTCCGATCGTGCACGACGACGAGCGGACTGTCTTCGTCGCCGTGCAGCACCCGGGCGAGGAAGGGACCTTTGATTCGCCCCACTCCTTCTTCCCGGACTACGTGGGGGCGGGAGCCGCGCCGGCCGCCGGCCAGGTCCGTGCCCCTCGTCCGTCGATCGTGCAGGTGTTCCGCAACGACGGCTAAGGGTTCCTTTCCCCCTTCCCTTCCCGACGCTCGCTCACCTATGTGGGTCTTTCGGGAAACGCCCGCTCACTCTCTTCAAGGGAGTGAGCGGGCGCTTCGGATTTTGGCGCTATATGTGAGCGAGCGTTGGGAGGGAGGCGCCCCTAATAGACTGGTGCGGTGACTTCGCAAGGCTCCCTGAGCTCCCTCGCCGCTGCCCGGATCGCCGTCAAGGCGTTGCTCGACGGCGGTGTGCGGCACGTGGTGGTCTCTCCCGGTTCGCGCTCGGCACCCATGGCGTACGCGCTGGCCGAGGCCGAAGCGGCCGGGAACGTCCGGCTCCTGGTCCGGATCGACGAACGTTCGGCCGGCTTCACAGCCTTGGGCTTGGCCCTGTCGACGGGAGCCCCGGCGGCCGTCCTGACCACCTCTGGCACCGCCGTCGGGAATCTGTTGCCCGCGGTCATGGAGGCCAACCACGCCGCCGTGCCGCTCGTGGTCCTTTCGGCCGATCGCCCCGCGGAGCTCCATGGAACCGGCGCCAACCAGACCACCATCCAACTCGACCTCTTCGGCGAACACGTTCGCTTCGCCGTCGACATTGCCGCTGGCAGCAACCCGCAGAGGGCCGTCGAGACTGCCATTTACGCGGCAACCGGCGCGCTCGAGGACACCCCTCCCGGGCCGGTGCAGCTCAACCTGGCGTTCCGAGAGCCGCTGGTTCCGGAACCGGGCGAGGCGCTGCCCGCCACCAAGGGCCACGGAGTCTTCCTCTACGATTCCGGTCCCCAACCACTGAGCATGCCCCCCGCTCCCGCCGAACTGACCGAGCGGCGGACGGTGGTTTTGGCGGGGCACGACGCCGGACCGGTCGCCGAGGCGTTCGCCCGCGCCCACGGACTCCCTTTGCTCGCCGAGCCGTCATCCAACGCGCGCTTCGGTCCCAACGCCGTCGGGCCGTATCGCCTCATGCTGGACAACTTCGGGCCCGGGTCGGCGATGCCGATCGAGCGGGTAGTGGTCTTCGGCCGGCCTACGCTGTCCAGGCCCGTCGCCGCCCTGCTGGCCCGCAACGACCTCCCTGCCGCCATGTACGAGCCCGTTCCGGCGGCCTGGTACGAGCACGGCCGGCGCCGCGAGGAACGCTTCGAGTCCTTGACTGAGCTGGCAGGGTTCGCTGGCCGCGGTTCGGATGAGTGGCTCGACGCCTGGCTCCTCGCGGGTGCCGCGGCCCAACACGCGCTCGACGGCGTTCTCGATGCCGAGCTCGCAGCCAACGGACCCGCAGTGGGAGCCACCGTCTGGAAACACGCGCGTGGGCAGCTGGTCCTGGGCTCCTCCAACGGCATCCGCGACGTCGACCTCGCCGGACAGCCCGGCCCCGAACCTCTCGCCACGGTGTTCGCGAACCGCGGGCTCGCAGGCATCGACGGCACCATCTCCACGGCCACGGGAATCGCCCTCGGCGTGGGCCGCGAAACCACCCTCCTCCTGGGCGATGTCACCTTCCTGCACGACGCCGGAGGCCTCCTCCTCGGAGCCGGTGAACCCGGGCCGGACCTGCGCATCGTGGTCCTCAACGACGCCGGCGGGGGCATCTTTGGCCTCCTTGAGCACGGCAAGGTGGAGGACGACGGCGGGTACGGCACCGCCGTCGAGCGCTTCTTCGGCACCCCGCACAGCGTGAACATTTCCGCGCTGGCCGCGGCATACGGCGTCGGGCACACTTTGGTGCGTACGACGGCGGAGCTCGCCGCCGTGCTTGCCTCGCCTTTGAAGGGGCGCAGCATCGTGGAAGTACGCACGGACCGGTCCGGCCTGCGTCCCTTGCACGCCCGCATCAAGGTTGCGGTTGCCGCGGCAGTGTCGCAGGTGCTGCTCGGGGCGTAGGCGCTCGGCCCTGGCGACGCGCAATCGGGCTGGGGACGCGCAATCGGACTGGGGATACTCGGATACAGGTGTCACCTGCCCGTAACTGTGTCCCGCGTCCGGAAGGGCGTCCTCAGCAGTTGTCCACATACGGCAGAAAGTGCCTCGCCGAGCCCATTGGTGGGCGGTCATCGTGGATGAATGAACACATTTCCGCGCTTGATTCTGGCGAAGGACCTGTCCAGGATCGGTCTGAGTACCAGGGGCCTGTCCGCGCAAGCCCGTTCGGGGAAGCTCCTCCGCGTCCGTCATGGCGTCTACGTGGAGGCGGTGCGCTGGAACGAGCTGCAGCCATGGGAGCGGTACAGGCTCCAAGTCGAGGCCGCGGCAGAGACGTTCACTTCGCCCACCACGTTTTCGCACCACTCAGCCGCGGCGATCAGCGGGATACCAGTCATCCTGAGGAAACAGCCGATCCACGCGCTCACCGCATTCTCCGGCGGCGGCCGCTCCCGCGCAGGAGTCCGTCGGCACTATGTACCTGAGCAATCCCACGACAGTGAACAGTTGCAGGGGTTTCTCGTCACAAGCCGCATCCGTACTGTCCTCGATCTCGCGGCAACGGTTCCCTTTGCGGAAGCCGTGGTGCCCGTGGATCACGTCCTGAAGCCCGACGCGGCGCGGGGTGTGCAAGCGATCCCGAAAGAAGAGCTGTTGGCTGAAATAGACGGGAGGTATTCGCAGGCGGCGGTCCGGCGAATCAGGGCGGTGGTCGATTTCGCCGATCCTCAGTCCGGCTCGCCGGGAGAATCCTATAGCCGGGGGCTGATTCACGTTGCCGGCTTCGCCCCGCCGGTGCTGCAATACGAAGTCTGGAAGGGTAATGCCAGGATCGCCATCACGGATTTCTATTGGGAGGAGACGCGGGTTGTCGGCGAATTCGATGGCCGCGAGAAGTACCTCAAACCGGAGTACCTGCGAGGCCGGACGCCGTCGGACGTGGTGTACGAGGAGAAGGTTCGCGAAGACCGGATCCGGGCCACGGGCAGAAACGTGGCTCGATGGGTTTGGAGCGAACTCAACAAGCCTGGCCGACTGGAACAAATACTGCTCGACGCCGGAGTGCCGCGCCGCCGTCGGGCCTCTGGGGGACACCCAAATGTGTCCGTGACAAGCAAACGGGCCGGTGACACTCGGATATGAGTGTCACCGGCCCGTTTGCGCAGCGATTGACCGTTTGCGCGTCGCAGGCGCAGGAACCGCAGCCGTAACTACAGCACGCGGCTGAGGAATTCCTTGGTGCGGGCGTGCTGGGGGTTGGCGATGATTTCGCGGGGATCACCGGATTCCACAACCACACCTCCGTCCATGAAGGTCAGGCGGTCGCCGACTTCGCGGGCAAAGCCGATCTCGTGGGTCACCACGATCATGGTCATGCCGGACTTGGCCAGGTCCTTCATCACGTTGAGCACGTCGCCCACGAGCTCGGGGTCAAGGGCGGACGTCGGCTCGTCGAAGAGCATCAGTTCCGGTTCCATGGCCAGGGCCCGGGCGATCGCGACACGCTGTTGCTGGCCGCCGGAAAGCTGGGCAGGGTAGTGGTTGGCACGGTCAGCCAGACCCACCCTGTCCAACAATTCGAGGGCTGCCTTCTTGGCATCGCCCTTGGATTTGCCCTTGACCTGCACGGGCGCTTCCATGACGTTGTACAGGGCGGTCTTGTGCGGGAACAGGTTGAAGCGCTGGAAGACCATGCCGATTTCCCGGCGCTGCGCGGCGATTTCCTTGACCTTGAGGTCGTGGAGGCGGCCGTTGACTTCGCGGTACCCGATGAGTTGGTCGCCGACGGAAATGCGGCCGGCGCTGATGGTTTCCAGCAGGTTCACGCAGCGGAGCATCGTGGACTTGCCCGAACCCGACGGGCCGATGACAACGGACACCTCGCCCTGGTTGACCGTCAAGTCGATGCCGCGGAGCACGTGGTGGGGCCCGAAGTACTTGTGGAGGCCTTCGATCCGCACCAGCGGTTTCTGGGTGGTGATCGTCATTTTGCCTCATCCTCCGGGAAGTCCATCTTCAAGGACGGCTCTGCTTCGGCACTCGGTGCCACTGCTGCGGCAGCCTTGGCAGCTGCGGGGTTGATGACGGCCGGCGCGAGGTTGGTGTCCACGCCCTTGCCGTAGTAGGCCTCGATGTAGTGCTGGCCGACCATGAGCACGCTGGTGACCAGGAGGTACCAGGCGGCCGCGATGATCAGGAGCGGGATCGGAAGGTAGATCCGGTTGGCCAGGGCGTTGGTCGCGAACGTCAGGTCCAAGGTGAAGGGGACCGCCAGGACCAGCGAGGTGGTCTTGAGCATGCCGATCGTTTCGTTGCCGGTAGGCGGGACGATGATGCGCATCGCCTGGGGCAGGATGATCCGCCACATGATCTTGCCTTTGCCCATGCCCAGGGCTTCGGCAGCTTCGGTCTGTCCCTTGTCGACCGACTTCAAGCCGGCCCGGAAGATCTCGGCCAGGTAGGCCGATTCATTCAGGCCAAGCCCCAAGATGGCCGGGATGAGGCCATGGGTGGGGTCCGAAAGCACGTAAGTGACGAGCTGCGGGCCAAAGGGGATGCCCAGCGACAGCGTGGGGTAGAGAACCGTGACGAGTCCCCAGAAGACCAGCTGGGTGTAGACAGGAGTGCCTCGGAAGAACCAGACCCATACCCAGGAGGTGTAACGCAGGACGGGGTTGTCGGACTGGCGCATGACTGCCAGCAGGATGGCCAAGACAATCGCCAGAACCATTGCGGCGACGGTTAGAAGCAGGGTCCAGCCCACGCCCTGGACGACTTTCACGTCAAGGATGTAGGTTCCGACCACGTCCCAGCGGAAGTTGGGGTTCGTGATCGCGCTCTGAATCATAAGGATCACAGCGCCAACAATGATGATCGCGCTGATCCAACGGCCAGGGTGCCTGACCGGCACTGCGTCGTTCAGCACGGGCGCGGCGTGGCCTGGTTGATGATGATCCATCTGTGCACCTGATTTGTTATCGGTGGCGGGAATACTCAAGACTTGACCGCCGGGTTGACCTCGGACGTGGTGATGGCGCCTTCGGCGTTGCCCCAGCCAGTGAGGATCTTCTTGTATGAACCGTCAGACATGAGCTTGGTCAGTGTCTTCTGGATAACATCGGCAAGCGCAGTGTCCGACTTGGCAATGGCGATGCCCTGGGGAGCAGCGTCGTAGACGTCGCCGAGCTTCTCAAGCTGGCCGTTGGTCTGGGTCAGGGCGTACCCGATGATGGGGGAGTCGGCTGCCATGGCGTCGATGCTGCCGTTGACGAGCCGGGTGGTGACGTCGGTCTGGTTCTTGAGCGTGACGATGTTGATCGGCTGCTTGCCGTCAGCTGCGCACTTCTTGTTGCGGCCGGAGAGGTCGGGGTCTTCCTGGACGGTACCGGTCTGAACGCCAATGGACTTGCCGCAGACATCATCCAGGGAGAACTTCTTCGGGTTGCCCTTCTGCACGGCCCATGCGGTGCCGGCGTTGAAGTAGCTGACCATGTTGACGGCGCCGAGACGCTCGGGGTTGATGGTGAAGGACGAGATGCCCAGATCGTACTTGGGGCCGAGGGCGGGAAGGATGCCCGTGAATTCGGCGGTCTGCACCTGGACCTTCAGGCCGAGGGTGGCGCCGATCGCCTTGGCGATGTCGACGTCGTAACCGACCGGGGTCTGGCCGTCGGTTCCGAGGAACTCAGCGGGAGCGTACGTCGTGTCCGAGCCAACGGTCAGCGTGCCCTTGGACTTGATCGCTGCGGGGACCATTGCGGCCAGGGTGTCGTCCTTGGTGATGGTGCTGGGGTCAAAGCTTGCATTGGCACTGCCGGAAGGCGAAGCGGCACTCGACGGGCCGGCCTCAGAGGCATTTGTGCAGGCAGTCAGTGCCAAGGCGCCGATTGCGAGGATGGTTGCAGCCTTGAGCGTCGAACTGACCGGGAGCGAACGGAATTTCTGCATTTTCTTACCTTTTTTTGCAGTGGATGCGAAACTAATCGGTTCATAGTGTAGCGCCGAACATGAGATGTGCGTCACAGAAAACTAAGTTTTACTATTGGATAACCTACCAAGTGAAAAATCAAGACCCCCAACGTGGCTATTGTCTCGCACCCCAGACATCCACGCAGGCCGGTTGCGAACGGAATCCCGGCGTAGGAGGCTTAGCTGCTGATTCCCAGCGACTCGAGCATTGGCCGGAATTTGGCCCACGTCTCGGCCAGCTCGGCGTCGGGAACGGAGCCTTCGACGATCCCGCAGCCTGCATAGAGGCGCACGGTTGTAGGACTCTCGATGATCGCGCCACGCAGTGCGATGCCCCACTCGCCGTTGCCCGCGGCGTCGAGCCACCCGACCGGGCCTGCGTAAGGGCCGCGATCCATGTGTTCAAGCTCCCGGATCAATTCCCCCGCAACCAAAGTAGGCGTTCCGCACACGGCGGCCGTGGGGTGGAGTGCGTTGATCAGGGCAAGGCACGTAGGGACATGTCCCTCAATATCGGCGAGCTCGGCCTTCACGTCCGACGCCAGGTGCCACACATTGGGCAGTTCCAGGATGAACGGTTCGCTGTGGGCGTTCATCGCCTCGGAGAAGGGCGCGAGCTGGGTGGTCAGCGATTGGATGGCGATCTCGTGCTCGTGCCGTTGTTTCTCGGAGCCCGCCAGCACGCGTTCGGCGTATTCCATGGGGGAGCCGTCCATGCCCTCGGCGTCGCGCCGGTCGAGCGTTCCGGCCAGGACCCGCGCCTGTGCAGTGCGGCCCTCCACTTGGATGAGCATCTCCGGCGTCGCGCCCACCAAGCCGTCGACGCCGTACGTCCAGCATTCGCGGTAACGGTTGGCCAGCTGCTGCAGCACTTTGGCGGCGTTGACGCCGTCGGGCAGCGTCGCCACGACGTCGCGCGCGAGCACCAGCTTCTCCAGCTTTCCGGTGCGGATTTCCGCGACGCCGTCGGCCACGGCCTGCTTCCAGGCGGCCTCGCTCAGCGAGCCGCTCTCGAGCGTGACCTTCCCGTCCCCCAACTGGCTCGCATTTGTTGTCGTTATGGGCGCTCTAAACGACAACAACTGCGAGTTAGTTGGGTGCCCGACGCCGGAGCCTCCCGCCGCCGTCGGCCCGCCGTCCGCTGACTCGCGTTCCGCTGACTCACCGCTGAGCCAGCCGGCGAGGGCGGCGAGTGCTCCCGCCTCGGTGAGTTCGACGTCGTCGAGCGTCAACTGGGTGAGCCAGGACTGCCCATCCCGGATCCCGACAACTATTTCCGGAAGGATCAAGCGCGATTCGAAGGCGGACGTCTTGGAGAAGGCGAAGGACCCCAAGGCCACAGGGCCGGTGCCGGGGAGCTCAAGGGGATCCGTGACGTCGGCCTCGATGACGAGGTGGCGCCACCAGATGTCTGCCTCGAGAAAGCGATCCGGCCCGGACGCGGTGAAGCGCGCGAGTTCGCCAAAGCCCACCAGGCCGTTCTCGCGGCGGGACCAGCACAGAACATCGTCCCGGACCAGAAACGACGGCAGCCCCCCGGAGGATGAATCAACATCGAGGGGGACTGTCAAGGTGCGGAGCGTACTCGTCATGATGGAACAACATTACTCCCGCGCGCAACGCGAACCCTGCCCGGACCGGAGTGCCCCGAAAGTTCTTCCCATATTTGTCTGAGACAATTGCAGGGTGAACCGAGCATCCTTGGAAAAGCGTCCGGACGAAGTTGCGACGATGTTTGACGATGTCGCCCCCAAATACGACGTCGTCAACGATGTCCTGTCCATGGGGCAGACCCGGCGTTGGCGCCGCGTCGTCGTGGATGCGATGGACGTTCGGGTAGGCCAGCGGGTCCTGGATCTCGCGGCCGGCACCGGCACGTCCAGCGAACCGTACGCCGACGCCGGAGTGGACGTCGTGGCCTGCGACTTCTCGCTGGGAATGCTGAAGGTCGGCAAGCGCCGCCGCCCGGACATCAACTTCGTTGCCGGGGACGCCACCAAGCTGCCCTTCGCGGACGCTTCCTTTGACGCCTGCACCATTTCCTTTGGACTGCGCAACGTCAACGAACCACACAAGGCCCTCGCGGAGATGTTCCGCGTCACCAAGCCCGGTGGACGCTTGGTTATCGCCGAGTTCTCGGCCCCCGTGGTGCCCCTCTGGCGGACCATGTACACCGAATACCTCATGCGCGCGCTGCCCGCCATCGCCACCAAGGTCTCCTCCAACCCGGACGCCTACGTGTACCTCGCCGAGTCGATCCGCGCCTGGCCGGACCAGGACCACTTGGCCGCCTGGCTGCAGGAAGCAGGCTGGACCGACGTCACCTACCGCAACCTGAGCGGCGGCATCGTGGCGGTGCACCGCGCCCAGAAGCCCGGTGCCGAACACCGGGAAAGCGTTCCCGTGGCCAAGCTGCGCCGCCAGATCAAGCCGCGCCGCCAAGCCGGCGATCAGTCCCGCTAACCGGCCTATTAACAAGGACGCTGTGAACGTACTGATAGTCGGCGCAGGGCCAGCCGGGTCCACCGCTGCGTACTACCTTGCCCAGGCGGGCATTTCCGTGACGGTGCTGGAAAAGACCAGCTTCCCGCGCGAAAAGGTCTGCGGCGACGGCCTGACTCCCCGCGCGGTCCGCGAGATCCAGAAGCTCGGCCTCCCGCACGCCGAGGACGCCGGGTGGCGCCGCAACAAGGGGCTCAGGCTCATCGCCGGCGGCCGGACCATTGAATTGCCGTGGCCCGAGGTCGCCGACTTTCCCACATACGGACTCATTCGCACGCGCCTCGGATTCGACGAGGAGCTGGCCAGGCACGCGCAGTCGGCGGGCGCGGTCGTGCTTGAACGCCACAGTGTGACCGAAGCCCTGCGCGACGACGCCGGGCGGGTGATCGGCGTCCGCGCCGCGCTGCTCGACGAGTCCGGACGCAAGACGGGCGAGACGCGCGACTTCCATGCCGACGTCGTGCTCGCCGCGGACGGCAACTCGACGCGAACCGCCGTTTCGCTCGGAATGCACAAACGCGACGACCGCCCGCTCGGCGTGGCCGTCCGCACCTACTTCACCTCGCCGCGCCACGACGACGACTGGATGGAAGGCTGGCTGGAGCTCCCCGGCAAGTCCGGCAAGCCGCTGCCCGGTTACGGCTGGGTGTTCGGCGTCGGCGACGGCACGTCCAACGTCGGCCTCGGGATCCTGAACTCCTCCAAGGAATTCGGCAAGCTCGACTACAAGCAGGTCCTGCGCGAATGGACCGCCGCCATGCCCTCCGAGTGGGGATTCACGCCCGAAAACCAGGTGGGGGAGATCCGCGGCGCCGCCCTGCCCATGGGCTTCAACCGCACCCCGCACTACTCACCGGGGCTCATGCTCCTGGGCGACGCCGGAGGCATGGTTTCACCGTTCAACGGCGAGGGCATTTCCTATGCCATGGAGTCCGCCCGCTTCGCGGCCGAGTTCATCATCGATGCCAGCTCGCGTTCACGTTCGGCCGGATGGACAGCCGACGACGCCGATGCGCACCTTTCTCGGTACGCGGACTACGTGCGGGACCAATGGGGTTCACACTTCACGCTGGGCCGCGTCTTTGCCGCCCTCATCGGGAAGCCCGCCGTCATGAAACTCGCGCTACGGACCGGCATGCCCATTCCTGTGCTGATGCGCTTTGTGGTCCGGATGCTCGCCAACCTCACGGATCCGTCCGCAAAGGGTTTCGAAGACCGCGCGATCCGCGTCCTCGAGATGCTGGTCCCGGCCACGTCCACCGCCGCTTCCACCCGCGCCGGCACCGAATCAACGCTTTCCTCTGCGAAAAGTTAGGGTTAACCCGTGACTCACTCTGCCGAACACAGCTGGACGCACGCCGGGCACGGCCTGCCGGACGCTGTCGAACCCGCTCCCACCACTACCGCGATCGCCACTGGCCTGCAGCTTCCTGCCGGTTTCGCAGCAATCGCCAAGGACCTGGAGCTGGGCCCTGCCATCACCACGAACCTTGCCCGCGTGGAAAAGAAGCTCCGCGAAGCCATTGCCAACTCGGATCCCCTGGCTGACGCAACGTCGCGTCACTTGGTGGAAGCAGGCGGCAAGCGCATCCGCCCGCTGCTGACCCTCCTGTGTGCCCACCTCGGTGACGCATCCCGTCCCGAAGTGGTCCAGGCCGCCGTCGTGGTTGAACTGACCCACCTCGCAACCCTCTATCACGACGACGTGATGGACTCCGCGCCCTACCGCCGCGGCGCCCCCACGGCACACGAAGTCTGGGGCAACTCGGTGGCGATCCTCACGGGCGACCTGATCTTCGCCCGTGCCTCGATCCTGGTCTCCGAACTCGGTTCGCGTGCCCTGGGAATCCAGGCCCGCACCTTTGAGCGGCTGTGCCTCGGGCAGCTGCACGAAACCGTCGGTCCGCGTGAAGGCGAGGATGCGGTGGAACACTACCTCTCGGTCATCGCCGACAAGACCGGTTCCCTCGTTGCAGCCTCGGGCCAGCTCGGTGCCATCTTCGCCGGCGCCGACGAAGCCTTCGAGGACGTGCTCGTGGAGTACGGCGAAAAGGTCGGCGTGGCCTTCCAGTTGGCCGACGACGTCATCGACGTGACCGGCGTCAAGGTCAAGTCCGGCAAGTCCCCGGGTACGGACCTCCGCGAAGGCGTTCCCACGCTTCCCGTCCTCCTGCTCCGCAAGGCCGCCGACAACGGTGACCACTCCGCCGTCGAACTCTTGAAGCTGGTGGACGGCGACCTGTCCTCCGACGAGGCCCTGGCCTTGGCCGTTGCCGGGCTACGCGAGCATCCCGTCACGGCCGAATCCTGGGTGATTGCGCGCCAGTGGTCCGCCGAAGCCATCGAGGCCTTGAAGCCGCTGCCCGAAGGCGTGGTGAAGGAGTCGCTCACGAACTTCGCCCACGCCGTGGTGGAACGCGCCAGCTAACTTCTTCGCCTGACCTGCGGAGGACGCCGTCGTTGGCGCCCTTTCCGTCGTGGACCCAACTAGCTCGCAGTTGTTGTCATTTTGACCCCTCATAACGACAACAACTGCGAGCTAGTTGGGTGGGGGCAGAGTGGGTGAGCCGGGCTTGGCCGGGCGGGGCCGGGCTTAAATGCAATGGCCCCGGTTCCTTGCAACGCTACGAGTCACGCGCTGCAACGAACCGGGACCATAATCTCCGTTCGCATCAGACTCACCGGAGGCATTTAGTGAATCCGGTTACAGCTTATGACAACTTTGTCACGGGTGCAACTTTCCCCGTCAAAGGGTTTTCTGGCGTTTGTCGGGGAAGTGGCTTTCCTTCCTGACCCTTTTTGAATTCAGAATGGCCGCGACACGCCTGTGAAAGGGTGTGTCCTGCAGGCCATCGGCCCAAACAAGGTCAGGAAGGGCCGTGTACGTTTTCCACATAGGGGAACCCGGAGCTACTGTCGCCTGCGCGATGCTGCTGGAGTTGCCACATGGATGTAGTGCAATTCCTCCGGAAACGGGGCGGCGTGGCCAGGACTGCGCAACTGCTAGGAGCTGGCTTTCCAAAATCGGCGCTGTCGAACGGGGTCCGAAGTGGGGCGCTCACCCTGCTACGCCGCGGGATCTACACGATCGAGGGCGCCGACCCAGGCATCGTTGCCGCGCTCCAGGCGAATGGAGTTTTGACCTGTGTTTCGGCTGCTCGTTTCTACAATTTGTGGCAGCTCCATGGGGCAGGGGATGTCCAACGATCGGCGAGTTCCCAAAAGCCCGAAGCCATCCACCTCAGCTGCAGTAGCGGCCAGTTCCGGGACGGTGTGGTGGACCACGCCCGATGTACCCATCCGGGCCATCCCTATCTTCCCGTGGCCGGTCTGGCAGATGTCGTTATCCACGCACTGAGATGCCGTCCCGAACTGGAATCCCTGGTGATCGTCCAGTCTGCCGTCAGCCTCGGGTTGATCACTACCGACTTCCTTAAGGCGAAACTGCCAGGAAACCGCAACGGAGGAGCGAGAGCCGTGGTGGATCTCGTGCTTCCCAGGGCTGATTCCTTGCTTGAAGTGCTCGCGCACACCCACTTTGTCCGGGCAGGCCTTCGGGTCCGGATGCATGTGGGACTGGCCGGCGTGGGCGAGGTGGACTGCCTGATCAACGAGTGCCTTGTGGTGGAGCTCGACGGCAGGACACATCTTGAAGCGCGCCAGGTCAAAAAGGACCGACACCGCGACAACGCCAGCGTGAGGGGTGGGCTCTTAGTGTTGCGTTACTACTACGAGGACGTGGTCTACCGTCCTGGAGAGATGGTCAACGAGGTCTTGACCGTGCTGCGACACCGTGACGTCGGCCACTTCGCCCCCGCACGATACGCGCCCGGGTGGGTACCGCCGTCGTAATCCAGCAAACAGCGCGCGGTCCTGACCTTCTTTGGGACGAAAAAAGCCGCGACACGCCCTGTTTAAGGCGTGTCGCGGCCCTTCGAAATTCAAACAGGGTCAGGAAGGGACGCCCCCCGCTGAAATATCCCCAAGCAACCCTCAGTCTTCTTCGTCGCTGAAAGCCCAGTCGAACATGTCGAACACGAATTCGGAGAACGTGCCCTCTTCGGATTTCCACTGGCCGCGGGCGTTGTTGCGGCGCCAGACAATGGGATCCGGGACGCCGAGGTCGCCTACGCGGAAGCCCCAGGTGAATTGTTCCTCTTCGTCCTCAAGGAACATGAGGAAGCCTTCGTCGTCCACTTCGAGCTCTTCGGGGTCCCAGAAGTAGTGGTAGGCCTCCATGAGGTCCTCGCAGCCGCCGATCGCGAGGTAGAACTCGCGCAGCACCATGGGAATGGTGAACGAGTGGGCGGAGAGGGCTTCGTCCAGCTCGGAGGTGGACAGCCCGTCTTCTTCCTGCCATTCGTCCTCGAGATACTTCGGTACAAGCGCGCGGAACTTCTCGAGGAACATGTCAGTCATGCTCCCATCCTAGCTAATCGCGGCCACGTGATTCGGCGCCCGGGGACACCCCGGCGCGGTGCCATCCCCGGACCGCCAAGGGCACCCGCCAACCGCGCCGCCAAGCCACCACTCGGAAGGCGAAAACCAAGCCCGCAACCAGGGCCGCCGCAAGTCCGTTGAAGGCTCCGATGTTCCACAGCAGGGCGGTCAAGGTGGCTCCCGTGAAGGCCGGCAGGGCGTAGAGATCGCGGGCATTGAAGAGGGTGGGAATTTCGTTGGCCGTGATGTCGCGGAGCAACCCGCCGCCCACCGCCGTGGTGACTCCCAGCAAGATCGCAGCCACCGGATTCATCCCGGCAGCCAGTGCCTTGAGTGTCCCCGTGATGCAGAACAACGCCAGCCCGCCGGCGTCGAACAGGGTCAAAAGGGACGTGAAGCGCTGGATGCTCGAAAACAGGAAGTACACCAGCACGGCTGCCAACAAGGGCGGCAGCAGATAGACCGGGTTGGTGAAGGCCGCGGGCGGACCGGCGTTGATGACGATGTCGCGGATGACACCGCCGCCCAGGCCGACGAGCGAAGCCAAGAGCAGCGAGCCGATGATATCGAACTGCTTCTTGGCCGCGAGCAAGGATCCGGAAACGGCGAAAAAGAAGACGCCGGCCAGATCCAGCCATACCAGCGCAAGGTCAAAAGTGAACAAATGCAGCTCCATTCTCCGTTCACAGACGGGCGATCATGCTCGCCCAACGTTACGCTTGCACGCATGAACAGCCCCGTCTTGATCGCGTGTGCCCACGGAACCCGGAACGTCGAAGGGCAAGCCGCTATCCGCCGGGTCATGGCCGAGATCGAGGCGCTGCGGCCCGGCCTCACCGTCGTCGAGGCCTACGTAGACGTCCAAGAGCCCGAGTTGGGCGGCGTGGTGGCCGGCCTCCCGGAAGGCACGCCCGCCGTCGTCGTTCCTTTGCTGCTCAGCACCGGCTACCACGTCAAGGTGGACATCCCCAAGGCGATCAAGTCCCGTCCCGACGTATTGGCGGCACCGCCGCTGGGGCCGGATCCTCGGCTTGCCGAGTTGCTCGCCGCACGGTTGCGCGACGCCGGCCTGGGCGACGACGACGGCGTCCTGCTCGCCGCCGCGGGCTCGTCGCTGCCGGACGGTTCCGTCGATTCGGAGGAGCAGGCGCGCCAGCTCGCCGAGCTGCTGCCCAACAAGGTGCGCGTCGCTTACGGTGCGAGTGCCGAGCCGAACGTGCCCGACGGCGTCGCGGCCCTGCGTGCCGAACTCACCGGCGCCGAACTCACCGGCGCCGAACTCACTGAAGACGGCGGCCGGGTCATTGTGTCCTCGTATCTGCTGGCCACGGGCTACTTCCACGACCAACTGTCCAAGGCCGGGGCCGACGTCGTGACCGCACCGCTTCTGCCCTCTCCCGTGCTCGCGGAGATCGCCCTGGAACGCTACGACGCAGTGGTTGCCGCTCGCTCCTGAGCTGTCCCCGAGGATGCACAGCGCGGCCAGCTGAACAAGGCCCGACGGCGGTTCGTGACGAAATGTTTCCCTAGGTGACTCTTCGTTTCTGCGTCGTTGTTGGAGAAATCTGGCCCGCCCTACAGTCGATGCATGACTGATACAGCTCTAGCCGGAGCGTCTGCGGACGAGGCTGCACCCAAGCGCCCGGCCCGCACCGCCCGTCCTGCCGCTAAACCCCATGGCCAGTGGAAGGTTGACGGCACCGCGCCGCTCAACGCCAACGAAACCTGGAAGCAGGAAGACAACGGGCTCAACGTCCGCGAGCGTATCGAGTCTGTCTACTCCAAGCGCGGCTTCGACTCGATCGACGGCACGGACCTGCACGGCCGTTTCCGCTGGTGGGGCCTCTACACCCAGCGCAAGCCCGGGATCGACGGCGGCAAGACCGCCACGCTCGAGCCGCACGAGCTCGAGGACAAGTACTTCATGCTCCGCGTGAGGATCGACGGCGGCGCGCTCACCACCGAGCAGTTGCGCGTCATCGGCCAGATCTCCGTGGACTTCGCCCGCGGCAGCGCCGACCTGACCGACCGCCAGAACATCCAGCTGCACTGGATCCGCGTGGAGGACGTGCCGGAAATCTGGCGCCGCCTCGAATCCGTCGGCCTGTCCACCACCGAGGCTTGCGGCGACGTCCCGCGTGTCATCCTGGGCTCCCCGGTTGCCGGCATTGCCAAGGACGAGATCATCGACCCCACGCCGCTGATCCACGAACTCGCGGAGCGCTTCATCGGCGATCCCGAGCTCGCCAACCTGCCCCGCAAATACAAGACCGCCATCACCGGCCACCCCTCGCAGGATGTGGTCCACGAGATCAACGACTTCGGCCTGGTCGGCATGGTCCACCCCGAACTCGGCGTCGGCTATGACCTCTGGGTGGGCGGCGCGCTGTCCACCAACCCGATGCTCGCCAAGCGGCTCGGCGCGTTCGTGAAGCCCGAGGAAGCCGCCGAAGTGTGGCTCGGCGTCACGAGCATCTTCCGCGACTACGGTTACCGCCGCATGCGCACCAAGGCCCGCCTGAAGTTCCTCCTGGCCGACTGGGGTCCCGAGAAGTTCCGCCAGATCCTTGAAGACGAATACCTCGGCTTCAAGCTTTCCGACGGCCCCGCAGCGCCCAAACCCTCGACGCCGGGCGACCACGTCGGCATCCACGAGCAGAAGGACGGCAAGTTCTTCATCGGCGCCACGCCCCTGGCCGGTCGTCTCTCCGGAAGCCAGCTCGTGGAGCTCGCGGACACCCTCGAAGCCCGCGGCTCGTTCCGCCTGCGCACCACGCCGCACCAGAAGATCGTTGTGCTGGACGTCGCCAAGGAGCAGGTGGAAGCACTCGTCACCGAACTGGACACGCTGGGCCTCTCCGCCCGCCCATCCGTGTTCCGCCGCGGCACCATCGCCTGCACGGGCATCGAGTTCTGCAAGCTCGCCATCGTGGAAACCAAGGTCACGGCAGCCACCGCCGTCGCCGAACTGGAACGCCGCCTGGCCGACCTCGCGGACAGCGGCCAGTTGCCGCAGGCCCTGTCCCTGCACATCAACGGCTGCCCCAACTCCTGCGCCCGCATCCAGACCGCGGACATCGGGCTCAAGGGCATGATGCTGCCAACGCCCGACGGCGACCCCACCCCGGGCTTCCAGGTTCACTTGGGCGGCGGGCTGGCTTCCTCCGACCGCGAAGAAGCAGGCCTCGGACGCACGGTTCGCGGCCTCAAGGTTTACGTCGAGGACCTGCCCGATTACGTAGAGCGGGTCGTCCGGAAGTTCGTGGCCGACCGCGCCGAAGGCCAGACCTTCGCCGAATGGGCACACTCCGCAGATGAAGGAGATCTCCAGTGACAACCACCGTCAAGCTCCGTTCCCACGACGAACTCAAGGCCCTCGCCGAATCCGGTGCGGCCGAGCTCGGTTGGAACGCGCCGGCCCGCGACGTCATCGCCTGGGTTGCCCGCAACTTCGAGCTGCCCGCCGTCGCCGTGGCCTGCTCCATGGCCGACGCCGTGCTGCCGGCCCTCGTCGCGGACCAGTTTCCCGGCGTCGACGTCTTGTTCCTGGAAACCGGCTACCACTTCCCGGAAACCCACGCCACGCGGGACGAAGTCGCCGCGAACCTTCGCGTGAACATCGTTGATGTGCTGCCCGAGAACACCGTGGAGCAGCAGGATCGCCTTCTCGGCAAGGACCTGTTTGCCCGCGATGCCGCCCAGTGCTGCGCGCTCCGCAAGGTCCAGCCATTGCGCCGGACGCTCGCCGGCTACGAAGTCTGGTTCACCGGAGTCCGCCGCGACGAGGCCCCCACCCGGACCAACACCCCGCTGATCACTTGGGACGAGACCAACGGCCTGGTCAAGGTCAACCCGATGGCCGACTGGAGCTTCGACCAGCTGGTCCAGTACTCCGAAGACAACATCCTTCCCGTCAACCCTCTCCTGAGCCAGGGCTACCCGTCCATCGGATGCCAGCCCTGCACCCGCAAAGTAGCGCCGGGAGCGGACCCCCGCTCCGGCCGCTGGGCAGGAACCGACAAGACAGAATGCGGACTACACGTATGAGCACCTACCAGACTTCCGTGGCCGTCGACCCCGATGCCGCCCCCGCCCCTTCGCGGGACGGCGATGCTGCAAGCAGCATCGCGTCCCGCTCCGACAGGCCCGATGCCACTCCCTGGGCGGCATCGGGGCCGACGGCGGGGGCGGCAGTCGGCGTCGAACCTCGCGCACGCCTTTCCAGCCTCGACACCCTCGAGTCCGAGGCCATCCACATCATCCGTGAGGTTGTTGCCGAGTTCGAGAAGCCTGCGCTGTTGTTCTCCGGCGGCAAGGACTCCGTGGTGATGCTGCATCTGGCCACCAAGGCGTTCTGGCCTGGCAAGGTTCCGTTCCCCGTGCTGCACGTGGACACCGGCCACAACTTCCCCGAGGTCATCGACTTCCGTGACCGCACCGTGGAGCGCCTGGGCCTGAAGCTCGTGGTGGGCTCCGTGCAGGAGTTCATCGACCGTGGCGAACTTGCCGAGCGGGCCGATGGCACCCGCAACCCGCTGCAAACCGTGCCGCTCCTGGATGCCATCCAGCGCAACAAGTTCGACGCCGTCTTCGGCGGCGGCCGCCGCGATGAGGACAAGGCCCGTGCCAAGGAGCGCATCCTGAGCCTGCGCGACGAATTCGGCCAGTGGGACCCCCGCAACCAGCGCCCCGAATTGTGGAACCTGTACAACGGCCGCCACACCGTGGGCCAGCACGTCCGCGCGTTCCCTATCAGCAACTGGACCGAGCTGGACGTGTGGCGCTACATCGAGCGCGAAGGCATCGAGCTGCCCGGCTTGTACTACGCCCACGAGCGCGAGGTTTACGAACGCGATGGCATGTGGCGCGCGGTCGGTGAGGTTTCCATGCCGAAACCGCACGAGGAAGTCATTACCAAGCTCGTCCGCTACCGCACGGTGGGCGACATGTCCTGCACCGGCGCCGTCCTTTCCGACGCACGCACGGTTGCCGACGTCGTCGTCGAAGTTGCCGCATCCACACTCACCGAACGTGGCGCCACCCGCGCAGATGACCGCATCTCCGAGGCAGCCATGGAAGACCGCAAGAAGGACGGCTACTTCTAATGAGCACCGAAACCGCACTCCTGGAGACCGGCCTGCGCGAATCAACCTTGTTCCGCTTCGCCACCGCCGGATCCGTCGACGACGGCAAGTCCACCCTCGTGGGCCGCCTGCTGCACGATTCCAAGGCGATCCTCGCGGACCAGCTCGACGCCGTTGCCCGCACCTCGGCGGACCGTGGCTTCGGCGGAGCCGGCGCCACCGGCAGCCAGGCGATCGACCTTGCCCTCCTGACCGACGGCCTTCGCGCCGAGCGGGAACAGGGCATCACCATCGATGTCGCCTACCGCTACTTCGCCACGGACCGCCGCAGCTTCATCCTCGCGGACTGCCCGGGCCACGTGCAGTACACCAAGAACACGGTGACGGGCGCGTCCACTGCGGATGCCGTCGTCGTGCTCATTGACGCCCGGAAGGGAGTCCTGGAGCAGACCCGCCGCCACCTGTCGGTGCTGCAGTTGCTTCGCGTGGCGCACGTGATCGTCGCTGTGAACAAGATCGACCTCGTGGACTTCAGCGAGTCGGTCTTCCGCGAAATCGAGACCGATGTGCAGAAGGTTGCCCGCGAGCTTGGTTTAGGCAGCGATGGCATTGCCGACGTCGCGGTCATCCCGGTGTCGGCGCTCGACGGCGACAACGTCGTGGACCGCTCGGAACGCACCCCGTGGTACAGCGGCCCGGCCCTGCTCGAGGTCCTCGAAACCCTTCCGGCCGCGGACGAGCTTGAAAGCCACTTGGAGAGCTTCCGCTTCCCGGTCCAGCTGGTCATCCGGCCGCAGGGCGCGCTGGCTCCCGACGCCGTCGCCGCAGGGCTCGACGTCGGGGCGTACCGCGACTACCGTGCCTATGCCGGCCAGGTCACGGAAGGAACCGTGAAGCTCGGGGACAAAGTCACCGTCCTGAGCCCGGGCCACGAACCCCGGATCACCACCGTGACGGGGATCGACTTCGCCGGCAGCGAGTTGGCCGAGGCCACTGCTCCGCAATCCGTCGCGATCCGCTTGGCCGATGAAATCGACATCGCCCGCGGTGACACGATCGCCGCGGCAGGGACGGTGCGCGAGAGCTCGGCCGACCTGTACGCGGCCCTGTGCTGGCTTTCGCCGAAGCCGTTGCGCGAAGGTGCCAAGGTGCTCGTGAAGCATGGAACCCGGACCGTCCAGGCGCTCGTCCGCAATGTGACGGGCAAGCTGGACTTGGCCACGTTCAACGTCGAGGCTGCCTCCAGCCTTGAGCTGAACGACATCGGCAACGCCCAGCTTCGACTGGCCGCGCCGTTGCCGCTGGAGAACTACCTCCACCATCGCCGCACGGGAGCGTTCCTGGTGATCGATCCCGTGGACGGCAACACCCTGGCCGCCGGCTTGGTGAAGGACCACCCCGGCGACCACGAGGACGAACGTTACGTCATCTGACGTTCCTGGTGACTCGGACCGCAGCTTGTTTCCCAAACCCCGCCTTCAAGGCCCGGGATGGGAAACAAGCTGCGGTTTTTTGCGTAGGGGCCAGCCGAATTGTGACGCCGCATGAACGTGCGTGACCCCGGGTTTCCGGGTCATTGAACGGCAAATATGACAGTCCCTATGGTGAATCCATGACCTCATCGGATTGGTCCTTGGCTGCCCTTTCGGGGCGATGTCGCAGGGCCTGATAAACGCCCTGCCCCTTCCGCAACGCATCCCAAGGATTCCCATGTCAAACACCCCAGAACCCACGCCGCCCGCCTCGAACCCGGGAACCACCCGCATCGTCGCCGGCGAAACCAACAAGCCCAAGCGCCGCCGCACGCTCGAGATCGGCATCGCCGTCGGGCTCGTCCTCCTGATCGGTGCCGGTGCCGCCGTCGCATCGGTGGTGGCCAAGAACAACGAAACCCAGGCAGCGGCTGCGACGACGCCCGCCGCTGAACTTCGGCTCGGCTACTTCGGCAACGTCACCCACGCTCCCGCGCTGGTGGGCGTCAGCAAGGGCATCATCGCCAGCAAGCTCGGCAGCACTAAGCTCACCACCCAGATCTTCAACGCCGGACCGGCCGCGATCGAGGCCCTGAACGCCGGAGCGATCGACGCCGCCTACCTTGGGCCCAACCCGGCCATCAACTCCTTCGTCCAGAGCAAGGGCGCCTCCATCAGCATCATCGCCGGCGCAGCTTCCGGCGGAGCCCAGTTGGTGGTCAAGCCCGGCATCAACAGCGCCGCGGACCTCAAAGGCAAGACGCTCGCCTCCCCGCAGCTCGGCGGCACCCAGGACGTGGCGCTGCGGGCCTGGCTGGGCAAGCAGGGCCTGAAGACCAACCCGAACGGCGGAGGCGACGTCGCCATCAACCCGACTGACAACGCGCAGACCCTCAAGCTCTTCCAGGACGGAAAGCTCGACGGCGCGTGGTTGCCTGAGCCGTGGGCCTCGCGCCTGGTGCTCCAGGCCGGCGGGAAGGTGCTCGTGGATGAGAAGGACCTCTGGGATAAGGGCCAGTTCCCCACCACCATCCTGATCGTGAGCAAGAAGTTCGCCGCCGACCACCCGCAGACGGTAACGGCACTGCTCCAGGGCCACCAAGCCTCGGTCAACTGGCTCAACACCGCCTCGGCCGCTGACAAGGCCACCGCGATCAACGCCGCGTTGAAGGCGACCGCGGGCAGCACGCTCCCGGCCGATGTCATCGACCGCTCCTTGAAGAACATCACCTTCACCGTGGACCCGCTCGCCGGAACCTACAAGAAACTCCTCCAGGACGGCGTCGATGCCGGCATCACCAAACCGGCCGACATCAACGGCATCTTCGACCTCCGCGCCCTCAACAGCGTGACCGGGCAGAAGACCTCGGCCGCAGGACTGGGCCAAGACTGAACCAACCGGCCCAACTGACTCGCAATAGTTGTCGTTTTGAGGCCTCATAACGACAACAACTGCGAGTCAGTTGGGAAACCAATAACGAAACGAACGAAGGACGGGACCATGCCAGTCGTACTGGAACACCTGGGTAAACGCTTCGGCGACGGCGCCCCGGTGCTGGACGACGTCAACGCCACTATCCAGCAAGGCGAGTTCGTCGCCCTGCTCGGTGCGTCCGGCTGCGGCAAGTCAACCCTGCTGAACATCCTCGCGGGGCTGGACCAGCCGACGTCGGGCGCCCTGGAGGTGCCCAGCGACGGCGCCGCCTTCATGTTCCAGGATTCGGCGCTGTTCCCGTGGCTCACTGCCCGCGGCAACATCGAACTCGCGCTGAAGCTCGCCGACAAGTCCGGCAGCCTGAGCAAGGCGTCGCGTGCTGCCCGCGCGGGCGAGCTGCTGGACCTCGTTCATTTGGGCGGCGCGGGGGACAAGCGCCCCCATGAGCTTTCCGGCGGCATGCGGCAACGCGTCGCCCTGGCCCGCGCATTGGCACAGGACCGGCAGCTGTTGCTCATGGACGAGCCGTTCGCCGCGCTCGACGCCATCACCCGGGACCTCCTGCACGACGAACTCGAGCGGATCTGGAAGGAAACCGGCCGCACCATCGTGTTCGTGACGCACAATGTGCGCGAAGCCGTCAGGCTCGGCCAGCGGGTCCTGCTGCTGTCCTCCCGTCCGGGACGGGTCGTAGCCGAGTGGAACGTCACCGAGGAGCACCGGACCGACGCCGGCCGTGCCGGGGAACTGACCGGAACCATTACCCGCCGCCTGCGCGAGGAGATCCGTCGCCATGCCAATTGAACAAGAGACCCGGCTTGCAGGGGGAGAGACCGCTGGGCAAGCCCAGCAGTCCCGCCACATCACCTCGCCGTCCCTGAAGGGAAACCCCGACGAGCTGCGGGACCTCGAGGCCGGCCTGGACAAGTTGCAGTCGGATGCCCACCGCAAGGCGCGCATCGACTGGACCCGCATCATCCTTCCGATTGCGGCGCTCCTGGTCCTCATCCTGGCGTGGCAGTTCTACGTCTCCCTTGGTTTCAAGCGCCGCGACCAGGTTCCCGGACCGCTTGATGTCCTGGACCAGTTCGGTTCCTTGTGGGCCGAAGGCAAAGCCCAGGAAGCCATCTGGACCTCACTTCAGCGCGGCGTCATCGGCTTCCTCATCAGCGTCGCCGTGGCCACTCCGGTAGGCCTGCTCCTAGCACAGGTGCAGCCGCTGCGCCGCGCCTTTGGACCGCTCATCTCGGGGCTTCAGGTGCTGCCGTCGGTGGCGTGGGTTCCGGCGGCAATCATCTGGTTCGGGCTCTCGGACGGCACGGTGTACTTTGTCGTCCTGATGGGCGCCATCCCGTCCATCATCAACGGGCTGATTTCCGGCGTCGACCAGATCCCGCCGCAATACCGGAGCGTCGGCAAGGTTCTGGGGGCCTCGCGACTGCAGATGGCGTTGCAGATCGTCCTGCCGGCGGCTCTTCCCGGCTATCTGGGCGGCCTCAAGCAGGGCTGGGCTTTCTCCTGGCGTTCACTCATGGCCGCCGAAATCATCGCTGTGGGCGGCACCATCGGCTTCGGACTCGGTTCACTCCTGGACCAGGGCCGCACTTTGTCCGACATGGCCACGGTCATGTCCGCGATCCTGGCAATCCTGTTTGTGGGCATCCTGATCGAGCTCGTGGTGTTCGCCCCGATTGAGCGCCGCCTCCTGCTGCGCCGCGGCCTGCTGGCGGGGAGCACGCGCTAACTCGCGGGCGGCCCGCGCTAAGCGCGGCTAAGGAATTCCCCGGCCCGCCGCGTGGTTGATGCGGGCATGAAACGAATCGGTTTTCTTTCCTTCGGCCACTGGGGACCCGTCCAAGGATCGCGCACTCCTTCGGCCGGCGACGCCTTGCTCCAGGGGATCGACCTTGCGGTGGCGGCCGAGGAACTCGGCATCAACGGAGCCTTCTTCCGCGTGCACCACTTTGCGCGCCAGCAGGCCTCGCCGTTCCCCTTGCTGGCGGCCATCGCGGCCAGGACCAGCCGGATCGAGATGGGCACGGGCGTGATCGACATGCGCTACGAAAATCCTCTTTACATGGCCGAAGAAGCCGCGGCCACGGACCTCATCAGCCAAGGCAGGCTCCAGCTGGGCATCAGCCGTGGCTCACCCGAGTCCGCTCTGCACGGCTCCCGCTACTTCGGCTACACGCCTGCCGAGGGTGAGGACGACTCCGCGATGGCCCGTCGCCACACCGCCGTTTTCCGGCACGCAATCGCAGGCCATGGAGTAGCCGAAGCCGATCCCTCCTTCATGGGCGGCGGCCGTGGCCTCCTGCCGATCCAACCGACGTCGCCCGGGCTGCCGCGACGCATCTGGTGGGGCGCCGGCACCCGCAAAACCGCCGTCTGGGCCGCGGAACAAGGCATGAACCTCATGAGCTCCACCCTGCTCACTGAGGACACCGGGGTTCCCTTCGACCAGCTCCAGGCCGAACAGATCAGCATGTTCCGGGAGGCCTGGGGAGCAGCCGGACACGGTTTTGAGCCACGCGTTTCGGTCAGCCGGAGCATCATTCCCGTGGTCGATGCCGAGGACGAACACTATTTCGGGCTCCGCGCGCAGGTGGATAACCGGGACCAAGTGGGCATGCTCGACGGCGCCCTGTCGCGGTTCGGCAAGAGTTACGTCGGCGCCCCCGATGCCTTGGCCGAGGACCTCGCGAAGGACGCCGCGGTCCAGGCAGCGGACACCGTGTTGGTCACGGTGCCAAACCAGCTCGGGGTGGAATACAACATCAAGCTGCTGGGCAACATCGCCAAATACGTGGCTCCGGCGATCGGTTGGGAGGAGCCGGCCGCGCAAGCGTAATGTGACGCCGGGTTACCTAGCGTGAACTGGTGTTTCCGGACCTTTGAAGCATGTTACGGACCGGCCCTACAGTTTTTTCATGGCAATACAGGACATCTACCCCACAGCCCTGCGGCTGCTCGGCCGCCCGGTGCTGGTGGTGGGCGGCGGACCCGTGGCTGCCCGACGCGCGAAGGGACTGCTCGACGCCGGCGCCCGAGTGACCGTGGTGGCCCCCGTTGCCTCTGACGCGCTCCGCGAACTCGCCGCCTCCGGCCTGCTCACCTGGGAGCCGCGCACTTACCTTTCCTCCGACGTCGACGGCGTGTGGTTCGTCCAGACGGCCACCGGCGTCGCCGCTGTGGACGCCCAGGTAGCCGCCGACGCCGAGGCGCAGCGCATCTGGTGCGTCAACGCCTCGGACCACGAATCGTCGGCAGCCTGGACGCCCGCCGTCGCGGTCGTCGACGACGTCAAGATCGCCATCAACGCCGGGGGCGACCCGCGCCGCGCCATGGCCTTGCGCGACGCAGTTGCCACCGCGCTTGAGACGGGCGACTTGCCGCTCCGCCGTCGTCGTGCGTCCACCGGAAGTGTCGCGCTCGTAGGCGGCGGGCCCGGCGACTCAGGACTCATCACCGTCCGCGGCCGCCGCCTGCTGGGCCAGGCCGACGTCGTCGTTGCGGACCGCCTCGGACCGCGCGACTTGCTGCAGGAACTCGCGCCGGACGTCCGCGTGATCGAGGTCGGCAAGACCCCCGGCCACCACCCCGTGCCGCAACTCGAGATCAACCGGATCCTGGTGGACGAAGCCCTGGCCGGCCACCGAGTGGTGCGCCTCAAAGGCGGCGACCCCTACGTCCTGGGCCGCGGCGGCGAGGAAGCCGAATTCTGCCGGCAGAACGGCGTCGAGGTAGAAGTGGTTCCCGGTGTGACCTCGGCGATTTCAGTGCCGGCCGCAGCGGGCATTCCCGTGACGCACCGAGGACTCGCGAAGGGCTTCAGCGTGGTGACCGGCCACGAGGAACTGTCCGAAGTCCCGGCCCGGCCGGACCACACCGTGATCCTGCTCATGGGTGTCGCCAAACTCCGCGAATCCGCCGCTGCCCTCGCGGAATCCGGAATGCCCTTGGACACGCCAGTAGGTATCGTAGAGAACGGCTACATGCCCGAACAGCGCGTCACGATCGGCACTTTGGCAACCATCGCCGAGCAAGCCGAGGCCACCGGCGTCGCAAATCCCGCAGTGATTGTGATCGGCGATGTTGTGCGTGTCAGCCCGTTTGCCCCCGAACATTTCAAGACCGCTGATTACAGCACCCTGACCCCCAACAAGCCCCGCGTCGTTACCCCTTAGCCCCGAAGCACACTGAAAAGGAACACAGCCGTGTCATCTAGCACCACCGTAGGAACCGCCGCACGTCCGCTGCGCGTCGCCGTCGTCGGCTCCGGCCCGGCCGGCGTCTACGCAGCTGACATCCTGACCAAAAGCGAGGCCGTCAAGAGCGGCGAGCTGACGGTCAGCATCGACCTCTTCGACCGCTACCCGGCTCCCTACGGCCTGATCCGCTACGGCGTTGCCCCGGACCACCCCCGCATCAAGGGCATCGTGAACGCCCTGCACAAGGTCCTGGACCGCGGCGACATCCGCTTCTTCGGCAACGTCGACTATGGCACGGACATCTCCATCGAAGACCTGCGCACGCACTACGACGCCGTCATCTTCGCCACTGGCGCCATCAAGGACGCGGACCTGAACATTCCCGGCATCGAGCTGGAAGGCTCCTTCGGCGGCGCCGACTTCGTCTCGTGGTACGACGGCCACCCCGACGTTTCCCGCGAATGGCCGCTCGACGCCACCTCCGTGGCCGTGCTCGGCAACGGCAACGTGGCACTCGACGTGGCCCGGGTCCTCTCCAAGCACGCCGACGACCTCCTGGTCACCGAAATTCCGGACAACGTCTACGCCGGACTCAAGGCTTCCCCTGTCACAGACGTCCACGTCTTCGGCCGTCGCGGTCCGGCGCAGGTGAAGTTCACCCCGCTGGAGCTCCGCGAGCTGTCGCACTCCAAGGACGTGGACATCATCCTCTACGCCGAGGACTTCGAGTTCGACGACGAGTCGGACCGCCAGATCCAGACGAACAACCAGACCAAGACCATGGTGGGCACCCTCACCAACTGGATCGCCGAGCAGCCAGAGGACCTCTCCGAGCTCAAGGCCTCCCGCCGGCTGCACCTGCACTTCCTGCACAGCCCGGTGGAGATCGTGGACTCTGCGGACGAGCCCGGCCGCGTAGCCGGGATCCGCTTCGAGCGCACCGAGCTGGACGGCACCGGTAACGCCCGCGGTACCGGCGAGATCGTCGACTACCCGGTCCAGGCCGTATACCGCGCCATCGGCTACTTCGGTTCGGCCCTGCCGGACGTCGAGTTCGACCACAAGCGCGGGGTCGTCGCGAACGATGGCGGCCGCGTGCTGGACGCTTCCGGCGAGCACGTTCCTGGCCTCTACGCCACGGGCTGGATCAAGCGCGGCCCCGTCGGCCTCATCGGCCACACCAAAGGCGACGCGCTGGAGACGGTCACGTACCTTTTGGAAGACCGTGAAAACCTGCCGCTCGCCGCCGTTCCCGAGGCTGACGCCGTCGTCGAGCTCCTGGGCGCCCGCGGCGTGAAGTTCACCAGCTGGGAAGGTTGGCTGGCGCTGGACGCCCACGAGCTCGCTTTGGGTGCCGCAGCCTCGGACGCCGGCACCTCCCACGGCGTCGAGGTCCAGCGCGAACGCGTCAAGGTTGTGCCGCGTGAGGACATGGTGGACATTTCCCGCGACGGCGTGGCTGCACAGGTCTAAATCTCCAACGCGAGGTCACTTAGCGCCCATCCAAGGCATCGGAATGGGCGCTAAGTGACCCCGCGTTGCGCCTTTTCGGGACTAAACTTTCCGCATGGACGTCGTCGTCGTCGAAACGACCCAATTGGGGGACCGCAGCTACCTCGTTCATGACGGCACTGTGGCGCTCGTGATTGACCCGCAACGTGATACCGACCGCGTCGAAACAGCAGCGCGTGCTGCGGGAGTGGCCATCACGCATGTCGCTGAGACCCACCTTCACAACGACTACCTCACGGGCGGGCTCATCCTTGCCCGTGACCACGACGCCCGCTACTTGGTGAATGCCGCGGACAACGTGGCGTTTGAGCGTGAGCCGATTGTTCCGGGGCACGAGTTCAAGGTGGGCCGACTTTCAGTCAAGCCAGTGGCCACGCCGGGCCATACTCACACGCACTTGGCCTATATCGTTTCGGACCCCGACGCCGGCACTGGCGTCCGGCAAGCCGTGTTCTCCGGTGGCAGCCTGCTTTACGGCTCTGTGGGCCGGACGGATTTGATTGGCCCGGAAGATACCGCCGGGCTGGCCCATGATCAGTACGCCTCGGTCCGGAGGCTCGTCGCCGAGGCAGCACCCGACGCGATCCTGTATCCCACCCATGGCTTCGGGTCGTTCTGCTCCATCGGTCCCGCGAGCAGGATCCCCGCATCGACGATCGGGGAGCAGGTCGCCACCAACCATGCGCTCACCGACCCGGACGAAGACCACTTTGTCACGCACCTCCTGGCGAATATCACGGCCTACCCGAGCTACTACGCGCACATGAGCCCACTCAATGCACTCGGTCCAGGACCTGCCGTGCTTGACATGCCGGAATCCGTGGAACCCGCCGAACTGGAGCACAGGCTCGAGGCCGGGGAATGGGTGGTTGACCTGCGCAACCGGGTCGCATTCGCCGCGAGCCACCTGCGTGGCAGCGTGGCATTTGAATACGGGACGGGATCGAGCTTCACGAGCTACCTCGGTTGGGTCCTGCCATGGAACCAGCCGCTGACCCTGCTGGGCGCCCATGACGACGTCGAAAGGGCCATCCGCGACCTCGCAAGGATCGGATTCGACTCCCCGGATACCGCCGTCGGCGAGGATCCCGGGGCTCTGGCACCCGGCAGCTCTTTGGTGCAGTATCCGATCACCGACTGGGCGGGGCTCGTGCGGGACCGGGCTCCGGGTGAAACTGTCCTGGACGTCCGCCGTACCGAGGAATTTGCTGCCGCGCATGTGTCCAGGGCGGTCAATGTTCCGTTGCACGAGCTTTTGCACCGGCTGGACGAATTGCCGCGGGCAAGGATCTGGGTGCATTGCACGTCGGGCTATCGGGCGAGCGTCGCCGCTAGCCTGCTGCATCGTGCCGGCCGCGACGTGGTGCTCATCGACGCGCCCTTCCGCGAAGCAGCTGACGCCGGTGTCGAACTGACGGGCGCCGCATCAGGCTAGATGCCCTGGGCCGGTCCGGACGCTCGCTCACTTATGGGGTGTTTCCTGCGGACGCGCGCTCACGTATGACCGCTTTTCCTCAAACCCTCGCTCACTTATGGGGTGTTTCCTGCGGACGCTCGCTCAGCTATGACAGCTTTTCCTCAAACCCTCGTTCACTAGATGTGAGCGGGCGTTGCTCAAAACCCGGTCATAGGTGAGCGGGCGTTGCTCAAAACCCGGTCATAGGTGAGCGGGCGTCGGCGAAAATGGTGTCAGATGTGAGCGGGCGTCGGTCAAAACCCGGTCAGATGTGAGCGAGGGTCAGTGCGTGAGCCACTCCGCGGCGAAGTCCAGGTTGCGATACACGCTCGCGACGGCGGCGGCTTCGTCGCGCGCCTCGATGGCATCAGCGAGCTCGCCGTGGCCTTCGTGCGGGATGCCATTGAAGCCGGCTTTGCGTTGTTGGCGCAGGAGATCGTCGTGGAAGACCCCGCCGAAGGACACATACAACTGGTGCAGCAGCGGGTTGCCCGAAGCCAGCGCCACCCGTTCGTGGAAATCCCAATCGGCTCGGGCCCATGCGGGGTAGTCGGCTGCGAGCCATGCGTCGTGGCGCAGTTGGAGGAGAGCGCGCATGGCGGCGATGTCCTCGGCCGTGGCGTGCTTCGTGGCAAGCCGGGCGGCTTGGGTATCGAGCCCCACCCGGACTTCGACTACGTGCTCCTGCGTGTGTTCCTTGTACATGCGCTGGGCTGCGCCGGAGATCTCGCTCGTGGCCCGGACATAGGTTCCGTCACCCCTGCGCACCTCCAACATGCCGCTGTGCGCCAAGGCTTTGATGGCTTCGCGGAGCGTCCCGCGCGAGACTCCCAGCGAGGCCATGAGCTCCGGCTCGGCCGGAATCTTCTCCTGCAGCGGCCACTCTCCGGACTGGATCATGCCGCGCAGTTGCTTGGTGACTTCCTCGGCCAAGGCGGGCCGGTGCGAAGGCGTCAGGCTCATGCAACAGGCCTTGGTCCGGCCTTGATCGGCGTCCGTTTGCTGGTCAGCTGGTGGCCCGTCACCATGAGGGCCAGGGCCACCAAGGCCAGGAGCGCCAGAGGAAGCGTCCAGGCACCGGTGATGCTATGGAGCAGGCCCATGCCGAACGGTCCCAACGCCGCAATCAAGTACCCCACGGACTGGGCGACGGTGGACATGGCGGTGGTCTCCGCCGTCGTGCGCCCGCTGCGGCTGATGATCACCAGAACCAGGGGGAAGATGCCCAGGCCGAAACCGAACATCACCGCGGGAACTGCCGCGAACGACGTCGGGAGCAAGAGCATTGCGGGGATCGCCAGAAGGGTGGTCCCGCTGCCCAGGTAGAGGGCGGGCCGCATCATGCCGGGCCGCGAGCCGATGGCCAGGAGGATCATGCCTGCAGCCACCGAAACGAGCTGCATGAGGCCGAACTGGAGGCCGCTCTCGGAGGCGCTGAGACCTTGGCTTGTCAGGATGTAGGCAAACCAGCTCATCACCGCATACGCCAGGAGCGCCTGCAACGTGAAGATGGACGTGATGAGGAACCCCAGCCGGGTGCGCAGGAGCGGCCACATTGACACGTGCTCTTGGCTGGCCTTGCGTGATGTGCGATGGGTGTGGAGGACCATCGGGAGGAAGCCAAGGAGCGCGGCGACGCCGAGGAGGCCCCACGCGGCAAGGCCCATGGACGGCGACCCCAGCTGCTGGGCCAAGGGGACGCTGACCGCGGCGGCGAAGGTGGCACCGCCGGACATGGTGAACGTGTAAAGGCCGGTCATCATGGACGTCTTGCTTGCATAGTGTTCGCGAATATACGACGGCATCGCCACGTTGCACACCGCCAGGCCGGACATCGCCAGGACTGTTCCGGCGAGGAGGGCGCCAGTCGCGGGGACGCTGCGGACCAGGAGCCCGGCGGCCAGCATGGCGAGCGCGACGAAGATCGACTTCTCGACGCCGATCCGGCGCGACAGCCGCGAGGTCCCCAAACCCGCGACGGCGAAGCACAGCAAGGGGATCGACGGAAGAATCGAGGCGACGAGCGCCCCGTAGCCGAGGAATGCCTGCAAATCGTGGAACAACGCCGCCGCACTCGTGATGCCGGCGCGCAGGTTCAGGCCGATGAGGATGACGGCGATGATCCCGACGGCGGCGACCACCTTGGATTTCGGCGCGACCGTACCGCCGCTGGCGGGCGTAGTCGTTGCTTCCGTTGCGTGGGGTGTCGGGTGAGTCGAAGCCATGTTTAAAGGTTAGACGTTTGACGTTTGCTGCGGGAAGTTTTGTGGCGAATCTCTCTGTACCGCCGTGGGAACCCAACTGACTCGCACTTGTTGTCGTTTTGGACGCTCATAATGACAACAACTGCGAGTCAGTTGGGACGGCCGACGGCGGCGGGTGGGGACGGCCGACGGCGGGAGGCAACCTTAGCGCGGGTTGCGGGCGCCCAGCCGCTGCACCGCGAGGGCGAGCCACAGCTGCACCCGGTCCGGGGTCTGCGCGGGGTCGTAGCCGGTGAGGTCCGTGATTTGTGCCAAGCGGTAACGGACCGTGTTGCGGTGCAGGGTCAGGGCTTCGGCGACGGCGGCCACCGAACCATTGTGGTTGAGGTAGCTTTCCAGGGTCGACACGAGCTCTGAGCCATGCGCGGCGTCGAACTTGCGCAGGGGAGTGAGCGCCTCGCTGGCCATGTCCGCCAACGGCACATCTTCGCTCGCCAGCAACAGCGAGGTCAGGCTGAGCCGCTCGGGTTCGTTGACCGGCAGGCCGTGCGCCACGGCGTCGCGCGCTTCGAAGTAGCTCCAGCGCACGCCGTTCGGCTTCGTGTACGCGCCGCCGATCCCGATCACCGCGTGGATCCCGGCCTCCAAAAGGTGATCACTGAGGTCCTTGGCGTGCGCGCTCGCGGAACTGCCGTCGTCGGGCACCACCGTCACCAGGTCCTTCCCGACGACGGCGGTCACCCCGCCGTCGAGCGACTGCGGAAGCGATGTGCTGCCCAGTTGCTTGTGGTGGGCTGTTGAAACCACCAGCAGCACCACGTTCTTGCGGGTGCTGTTGATTCCGACGCCGGCGAGGCGGCGGGCGCCCTCGACGGTGTCCAGGGTTCCGTGGATGACATCGTCCAGCACCTGGCCCGCCAAGGCCCGTTGGCTCTGGCGCTGCTTGACCATGTTGTTGAGTTCAACGCTGATCAGGTTCTGTGCATAACTGACGATCCCGGTGTCGCCGAAGGGTTGCCTGATCCATAGCGTGCAGGCGTCGCGACGGCCTGTCGGGATGGGGAAGGACGCCCAATCGTCAGCCGTCGGCGCGGGTTTGCCGGCCACGCTGTTGTAGAGCTGGGCGCTGAACTGGGTGAGCGCGATATCGGTCCGGAGCATGCTGCCCAATTGTTTGAGCAATTCACCGAGGCCGCCACCTGTCAGCAGGGCCCGGGCCAGGATCTGGTGGCCGGCAATGAGGCGCTCGAGCTTGGAGTAGTGATCGGCGGATTGGGAATCGGCCACGAGTTTGCCGATGGCGATGAAAGGGGTCTCGTAGGGGACTTCCACAAGGGGCAGGCCCCAGCGGTTCGCTTCCGCAACGAGGGCGGAGGGTACAGCTTCGTGGGTCAGCCCGGTGCCGAAGCCGATGCCGACCGCGCCCGCGCGCTGGACTTGGCGCACGAAACGGCGCTGTTCCGCGGCGCCGTTGAGCCTGAGCCCCGTGGTCAGGATCAGTTCGCCGCCATTGAGGAAGCGTTGGGGATCTTCCTGCTCGGTCACGGCCACCCAGCGGATATCTTCATTCCAGGTGGTTTCCGCGAGGCCGGCTTTGCGGAGCCGAAGCGAGGGGACGGCGACGAGCGCGGCGAGTGACATTGCCATGTCAAAAAGGATATCCCCGCACTGGTCATTCGCACTAAGTCGTGAGGGTCGCGGTGTGCACCTGACTATTCCGCGCCGCGGGGTGCTGGCATAGGCTCGGAGCAGCTGCAACCAATGCCTAGACACCGAAAGAGGTTGTACACCGTGGTCCAAACCTTGCAGAACTTCATCAACGGCGAGTTCGTCACGCCGGCAGGCACCGAACTGCTCGACATCGTGAACCCCACCAACGGGGAGATTGTGGCCCATGCGCCTATCTCCACGGCGGCCGACGTCGATGCCGCCATGAACGCGGCGAAGGAAGCTTTCAAGTCCTGGAAGCATGTCACGCCGGGCCAGCGCCAGCTTATGCTGCTCAAGCTCGCCGATGCCATCGAGGCCAACAGCGACGAGCTCGTCGAGGCACAGCACCGCAACACCGGCCAGGTCCGCGCCCTCATCGCATCCGAGGAAGTTGCCGCCGGTGCAGACCAGCTCCGCTTCTTCGCGGGCGCCGCGCGCATCATGGAAGGCAAGTCCGCAGGCGAATACTTCGAGGGCCACACCTCGTACGTCCGCCGCGAGCCGATCGGCGTCGTGGCCCAGGTTGCACCGTGGAACTACCCGTTCCTCATGGGCATCTGGAAGATCGGCCCCGCCCTCGCAGCGGGCAACACCGTTGTCCTCAAGCCTTCTGACACCACTCCGGAATCCACCTTGGTCCTGGCCCGCCTGGCGGGGGAGATCTTCCCGGCCGGCGTCCTCAACGTGGTCCTGGGCAACGGGGCCACCGGCTCCATGATGGTCGAGCACAAGGTCCCGGGCCTCGTCTCGATCACCGGTTCCGTCCGTGCCGGCATTGCCGTTGCCAGCGGAGCGGCCAAGGGCCTCAAGCGTGCCCACCTGGAGCTCGGCGGCAAGGCCCCGGCCATCGTCTTCAAGGACGCCGACATCAAGAAGAGCGCAGCGGCCATCGCCGAATTCGCCTTCTTCAACGCCGGACAGGACTGCACGGCCATCACCCGTGTGCTGATCGAGGACTCCATCCACGACGACATGGTTGCCGCCATGGTGGAGCACACCAAGACGCTGCACACCGGTTCGCAGAACGACGACGAGAACTACTTCGGCCCGCTCAACAACGTGAACCACTTCAACGCCGTGAACTCGGTGGTGGAGCACCTCCCGGCCAACTGCAAGATCGAAACCGGCGGCCACCGTGCGGGTGAGAAGGGCTTCTTCTTCGAGCCCACCATCATCACCGGCGCCAAGCAGACTGACGACGTCGTCCAGAAGGAAACTTTCGGCCCCGTCATCACCGTCCAGAAGTTCACCACCGAGGCCGAGGCGCTCGAGCTCGCGAACGACGTCGAATACGCCCTGGCTTCCAGCGTCTGGACGACGGACCATGGCACCGCGATGCGGATGAGCCGCGACCTGGACTTCGGTGCGGTCTGGATCAACACCCACATCCTGCTGACCGCTGAGATGCCGCACGGCGGCTTCAAGCAGTCCGGCTACGGCAAGGACCTGTCCATGTACGGCGTCGAGGACTACACGCGCATCAAGCACGTCATGTCCGCCCTTGATGCCTGACTCAGGCGCCTAGCGCCCGACGCCCACACACGGCAAGCATAAGAAAGAAAGAACCATCATGACCGCAACAGCACATGAAATCACCTACCGCCTGGATCAGAAGCGCAGCATCAACGGCGCCTTCCCCGGCCCTAAGTCGCAGGCCCTGAACGAGCGCCGCGCCGCCGTCGTCGCTGCCGGCGTGTCCTCGGGCGTGCCGGTCTACGTTGAGGACGCCGACGGCGGCATCATCCGCGACGTCGACGGCAACTCCTTCATCGACCTCGGCTCCGGCATCGCTGTCACGAGCGTTGGCGCCTCGGACCCCGCCGTCGTCGCCGCCGTCCAGGACGCTGCAGCGCACTTCACCCACACCTGCTTCATGGTCACCCCGTACGAGGGCTACGTCGCCGTCGCCGAGCAGCTGAACCGCCTCACGCCGGGCGACCACGAAAAGCGCACCGTGCTCTTCAACTCGGGCGCCGAAGCAGTGGAGAACGCCGTCAAGGTGGCACGCCTGGCAACCGGCCGTGACGCCGTCGTCGCCTTCGACCACGCTTACCACGGCCGCACCAACCTGACCATGGCACTCACCGCCAAGGCCATGCCGTACAAGACCAACTTCGGACCGTTCGCGCCCGAGGTCTACCGCATGCCGATGAGCTACCCGTTCCGCGAGGAAAACCCGGAGATCACCGGTGCCGAGGCCGCCAAGCGCGCCATCACCATGATCGAGAAGCAGATCGGCGGCGACCAGGTTGCCGCGATCATCATCGAGCCGATCCAGGGCGAGGGCGGCTTCATCGTCCCGGCTGAGGGCTTCCTGCCGGCACTGTCCGCCTGGGCCAAGGAAAAGGGCATCGTCTTCATTGCCGACGAGGTCCAGTCCGGTTTCTGCCGCACGGGTGAATGGTTCGCCGTCAACCACGAGGGTGTTGTCCCGGATATCATCACCATGGCCAAGGGCATTGCCGGCGGCCTCCCGCTGTCCGCGATCACCGGCCGCGCAGACCTGCTCGACGCCGTCCACCCGGGCGGCCTCGGCGGAACCTACGGTGGCAACCCGGTTGCTTGTGCTGCCGCGCTTGCTGCCATCGGCACCATGGAGCAGCACGACCTCAACGCCCGAGCCCGCCACATCGAGGAAGTAGCACTCGGCCGCTTGCGTGAGCTCGCCTCGGAAGTTCCCGCCATCGGCGACGTCCGTGGCCGCGGTGCCATGCTGGCCATCGAACTGGTCCAGGCCGGCTCCAAGGAACCGAACGCGGAATTGACCAAGGCTGTTGCCGCAGCGTGCCTCCAGGAAGGCGTCATCATCCTGACCTGCGGTACCTACGGCAACGTGATCCGTCTGCTGCCGCCGCTCGTCATCAGCGACGAACTGCTCCTGGACGGCCTCGAGGTCCTGGCTGCAGCCATCAAGGCCAACGCTTAGCCTCACCCTCAGGCGGACATGCCCGCCTCTACGCACCAAGGATGGACATAGTGTGACTATGTCCATCCTTGGCGTTTAACGGGGGGCATGTCCCCCGTGAGTGGCGGCGTTGGGGTGCTGATTTAGGCCGCGCTGAGCCGTGCGTTCTTCCTGATGACCGAGTTCTTGCGCGCCGTGCGCAGCATGTCGAGGGTTAGGAGCAGTAGCGCCAGCCAAACGATCCCGAAGCCCACCCAGCGGTCCGGCGTCATGGCCTCGTGGAGGACCGCCAAAGCCACGATGAACTGGAGGATCGGCGCGAAGTATTGCAGCAGGCCGATGGTGGTCATGGGCAGGCGGCGTGCGGAGGCACCGAAAAACAGGAGCGGCACAGCGGTGATGATGCCCGAAGCTGCCAGCAGCCAGAAGTGGCCCGGACCATTGCTTCCCAAAGTTCCGGCGCCGGTGAGGCCGAGGACAATCATCGTGGCGCCGGCAATCGGAGCGAGGACCACGGTCTCCACCGTGAGGCTCGTGATGGCATTGACCTTCGGCCCGACGCGCTTCTTCACGAAACCGTAGAGCCCAAAGCTGAACGCCAGGACCAAAGCGATCCACGGCAGCTTTCCATAGGAAACCGTCAGGACGCCGACGGCGATGAATCCGATCACGACGGCGGCCCACTGGAGCGGGCGGAGCGTTTCCTTCAGGACGAACACCCCAAGGAGCACCGACACGAGCGGGTTGATGAAGTAGCCGAGCGAGGCTTCGACCGCGTGCCCGGTGGTGACTCCGAAGGTGTACGTCAGCCAGTTGATGGCGATCAAACCGGCAGCCATCGCCAGCGGTCCGAGGACGGACCGGTCCCTGAAGGCATTGCCGAGGAGGCGCCACGTCCGGGTGATGGTGATGAGCAGGGCGCAGAAAGTGAGCGACCACACCACCCGGTTTGCGACGATTTCAACGGCGCCGGCGGGTTGCAGCACCACGAAGTAGAGCGGAAGCAGGCCCCACAGGCCGTACGCCCCGATACCGAACACGACGCCCGCCGTCGTCTCCTTCTTTGCCGTGGCAGCAGCAGCGGCTGAAGCTGCGGAAGCACTGGTGGCGGACAGGGCAGGCACGGTTTGTTCGGGCGTAGACACAAAATCAACAACATCACATTTTGCGAGGGTATTCCTGACCGTACGGCCGGAAAGTTTTTGTGATTTTCCTCGCCCGGTTGTGTCACCTCCCGCCACGTACTGCCGCTAGGGTCACAACTGAGAACTAGAATTGGAAACTGCGCGCCCCACTACGCGGGGCGGATTCCTGTCTCAGAAGGGTTCACGGTGTCCAACTCGGCCGAAACCACCTCAAAACGTCCATTGCGCGTCGCCATTGTCGGCGCAGGACCGGCCGGCGTGTACGCCGCGGATATCCTGACCAAATCGAATGAGGTCAAGGATGGCGACGTCGAGGTCAGTATCGACCTTTTCGAGGCATACCCCGCGCCATACGGCCTGATCCGCTACGGCGTCGCCCCGGACCATCCCCGCATCAAAGGCATCGTCAACGCGCTGCACAAGGTCCTCGACCGCGGAGACATCCGCTTCCTTGGCAACGTGACGTACGGCCGCGACCTCACGCTGCATGACTTCCGCTCCTTCTACGACGCCGTGATCTTCTCCACGGGCGCCATCAAGGACGCGGAGCTGAACATCCCGGGCATCGAGCTGGAAGGCTCCTTCGGCGGAGCCGATTTCGTCTCCTGGTACGACGGCCACCCCGACGTGCCCCGCGAATGGCCGCTGGATGCCAAGGAAGTAGCAGTCATCGGGAACGGCAACGTGGCGCTGGACGTGGCCCGCATGCTCTCAAAGCACGCCGACGACCTCCTGGTGACCGAAATCCCGGACAACGTCTATGCTGCCCTCAAGGCCTCCCCGGTCACGGATGTGCACGTCTTCGGCCGGCGCGGTCCAGCCCAGATCAAGTTCACTCCGCTGGAACTGCGCGAGCTCTCGCACTCCAACGACGTGGACATTGTGCTGTACCCGGAAGATTTCGAGTTTGACGAAGCTTCGGACGAGGCTATCCGCAGCAACAACCAGATCAAGACCATGGTCAACACGCTGACCAACTGGCTCGTCGAGGAACATGCCGAAGCTGAGCAGCCCTCATCCCGCAGATTGCACCTGCATTTCCTGCACAGCCCGGTGGAGATCGTTTCCGAAGACGGCTCCGGGAAAGTCTCCGGCATCAAGTTCGAGCGCATGCAACTCGACGGCACAGGCAATGCCAAAGGCACCGGCGAGTTCGTGGACTATCCGATCCAGGCCGTCTACCGCGCCATCGGCTACCACGGTTCCCCGCTGGATGAACTTGAGTACGACGCCCGCCGCGGTGTCATTCCGAACGACGGCGGTCGGGTGCTGGACGCCGACGGCAAGCCGGTGCCAGGGATCTACGCCACCGGCTGGATCAAGCGTGGACCGGTCGGCCTGATCGGGCACACCAAGGGCGACGCCCTGGAGACCATCGGTTGCCTCCTGGAGGACCGCCTCACGCTGCCCCCGGCCGAAAACCCGGATCCCCAGGCCATCATCAATCTCCTGGAAGAGCGGGGCATCGAGTACACCACCTGGGAAGGCTGGAACAAGCTCGATGCGCATGAATTGGCCCTCGGCGCCGCATGGACCGCCGAAAACCCGGATGTCGGCGTCGTACGCGAACGCATCAAGGTGGTTCCTCGCGAGGACATGATCGAGGTTTCGCGAGACTAGCGGCTTGCCGCCGGCCCGCACCCACGAATTCGATCGCACAACATAGGCAAAGCCTTGCGACGCAACTAGACTGGCCCGTACTGTGCTGCGTCCGGTTTTGGGAGTTCGATGAAGAATCCGATCCATCCGGCAGCTTCGGTCACCGACCCCGCCGAGCTGCTGCAGCATCACGCCCGGGCAGGGCACGAGCAATTGGAATCGTGGCGTTATGGTCTCGGGGACGCCGCCGAGCTTCCCGGGCTGCGCAAGCTGATCAAGGAATCCTGGCAGCGATCCGCGCAGCTCAAGGCGAACCCGGACCAGCCCGAGGCGCCGCTGGTCATCGATCTTGACGAGCTGGAGGAATACCGCCAGCAGCACCCGCTGGCCACCATCATGCCCGTCATCCAGAAGCTCCTCATCCAGCCCAGCTATGAGAGCGGGCTGCTGGTCGCCGTGGGGGACGAGCTCGGCCGCTTGCTGTGGGTGGACGGGAATCCCGCGATGCGGCGCCGAGCCGAAGGCATGATGTTCGTGGCCGGCGCGGACTGGTCCGAAGCCGCGGTCGGCACGAGTGCGCCGGGCACGGCGCTCGCCTTGGGCCGCGGCATCCAGATTTCCGGCGCCGAGCATTACAAACGCTCCGTCCACCCGTGGAGCTGCACCGCGGTGCCCTTCCACGACCCTGACTCCGGAGCCCTGCTCGGGGTCGTCGACATCACCGGCACGGAAGCCGCCGTCGCACCCCATACGCTTTCGCTCGTCGAGGCAACCGTGGCGGCCGCGCAGGCGCAATTGCGCGTGGAGCGGCTCCAGCTCGCGGCCACCAAACACGCTGCGCCTGCCCGACGCCGGAACTCGCCTTCCGCGGTCGGCTCGCGCCAGGGGACCGGACTGTACCGGAACAGCCTCCAGCTCCTCGGCCGGGACCAGGCCTTGCTGAGCATGGGAGGACGCAGTATTCCGCTGTCCGCGAGGCACAGCGAGATCCTCGCATTGCTGGGTACCCGTCCCGAGGGACTCAGTGCCGAGGAACTCGCTCTGGACCTGTATCCGGGGGACGGCTCGAGCGTGACATTGCGGGCCGAAATGGTGCGCTTGCGGAAGGTTCTCCACGAGCTCGACCCCGCCGCGGTCCCGGAATCGCGCCCGTACCGGCTCCCGATCGACCTCGGCCAGGATGCCGCCCAGGTTCTGTCCTGCCTGCAGCGGGGCGCCCACCGCATCGCGCTGGAGATCTACAAAGGCGCAGTCCTACCGCATTCGGAAGCGCCCGGCATTGTCGAGCTCCGCGAGAAGGTCTCGGCGCTCTTGCGCGAGGCAGTCCTGAACGACGGCAGTGCCGAGGCGCTGCTCAAGTATGCCGGGATGCCTGAGGCGAAGGACGACGTCGACGTCCGCCGTGCCGCCCTGAGGCTCCTGCCGCCGCGCTCGCCAAAGCGGGCCGCCGTCGTCGCCGAACTTGAACGCCTGGAGAGCGAACTGTCGGCCTGACGCCGGCCCCTCGTGTGGCTGTGGGGAAATACCCGGTTTTGGCCCGTATCGTAGAAGCGAGCCAAACGAAAGAAGCCTCCTCCGTGTTGAACAAACGCCTCGCCGTTGCCCTGACCATGTCCGGACTCCTTGCCGGAGCCACAGCCTGCGGGGCGCCTGCCCAGACCGCGCCTGCATCGGCAGCGCCTTCGACTGCGGCCACCACAGCTGCCCCTGCCGGTTGGGAACTCGTTCCAGCCGCCGGCGCCCAGAGAATCAAGGCCGCAGGCCTGGATATCCTGACCGCCGAAGGCACAGCCGAGCATTATCACGCCCATCTGGACGTCCTGGTTGATGGCAAAGCCGTCACGGTCCCGGCTGAGATCGGTTTCAGTTTCGGTGCCGACGGGCAGCCCAACGGAATCTCGGCGCTGCACACCCACGACACGTCCGGCGTCATCCACATCGAAGCGCCCACGCCCGGCCTGAAGTACACGCTCGGTCAGGTCCTCAGCGAATGGGGAGTCCTGGACGGTAAGGATGCCACCGGAGCACCGCACAGCGGGACCGGCGGTTGGACCGCGTACGTGAACGGCGCAAAGCAGAATGCGCCGGTGTCGGACGTGGTTCTCAAGGCCCACGACGAGGTGGTGCTCTCCTTTGGAGCCGCACCTTCGCCGGTTCCGAGCTCCTACGATTTCCCCGCAGGACTCTAGCTTCCTCGGCACGGCAGGGGAGTACGTCCCCGAAGTGATCTGAACCACAGGGTTGCAACGTGATTGCAACCTTCCCGCTCCTACGCTGATGGCACAGTAACGCCACCATCATGCGCAGCAAAGGAGCTACAGATGACTGTTTATGCACAGCCGGGTGCCGAGGGTTCGAAGGTCACGTTCAAGGACCGTTACGAGAACTGGATCGGCGGGGAGTGGGTTGCCCCGGTCAAGGGGCAGTACTTCGAGAACATCACCCCGGTTACCGGGAAGGCCTTCTGCGAGGTGGCCCGGGGCACGGCCGAGGACATTGAGCTGGCACTGGATGCCGCGCACAAGGTGGCTCCGTCCTGGGGCAAGACGTCGGCCACGGAACGCGCCGCGATCCTGAACAAAATCGCCGACCGGATCGATGAGAACGTCGAGCTGCTTGCTGTGGCCGAGACGTGGGACAACGGCAAGCCGATCCGGGAAACCCTGAACGCGGACATTCCCCTCGCGGCCGACCATTTCCGCTACTTCGCCTCCGCGATCCGTGCCCAGGAAGGCCACTTGTCCCAGCTGGACGAGGACACCACGGCGTACCACTTCCACGAGCCGCTGGGCGTGGTGGGCCAGATCATTCCTTGGAACTTCCCGATCCTGATGGCCGTGTGGAAGCTCGCTCCGGCACTCGCCGCGGGCAACGCCGTCGTCCTCAAGCCCGCAGAGCAGACACCGTCCTCCATCCTGGTCCTCATGGAACTGATCAGCGATCTGCTGCCTGCCGGCGTCGTGAACGTGGTCAACGGTTTCGGCGTCGAGGCCGGCAAGCCTTTGGCGTCCAGCCCGCGGATCCGCAAGATCGCCTTCACCGGCGAGACCACCACGGGCCGGTTGATCAGCCAATACGCGTCCCAGAACCTGATCCCGGTGACCCTGGAGCTGGGCGGAAAGAGCCCGAACATCTTCTTCGACGACGTCGCCGCGCAGAATGACGCGTTCTACGACAAGGCCCAGGAAGGTTTCACGCTCTTCGCCTTCAACCAGGGCGAAGTGTGCACCTGCCCCTCCCGTGCACTCGTCCAGGAAGGCATCTACGACTCCTTCATGGCAGACGCCGTGGCCCGCACCAACAAGATCATCCAGGGCAACCCGCTGGACACGGACACCCAGCTCGGTGCCCAAGCCTCCAACGACCAGCTCGAGAAGATCCTCTCCTACATCGACATCGGAAAGCAGGAAGGCGCCAAGATCCTCAGCGGGGGCGCCCGTGCACAGCTCGACGGCGACCTCGCCGGCGGCTACTACGTCCAGCCGACCATCTTCGAAGGCCACAACCGGATGCGGATCTTCCAAGAGGAGATCTTCGGCCCCGTGGTGTCCGTGACGAAGTTCAGCGACTACAACGACGCCATCGGCATCGCCAACGACACCCTCTACGGGCTCGGCGCCGGCGTCTGGTCCCGCAACGGCAACGTCGCTTACCGGGCAGGCCGGGAAATCCAGGCCGGCCGCGTCTGGGTCAACAACTACCACGCCTACCCGGCAGGCGCCGCGTTCGGCGGTTACAAGTCCTCCGGCATCGGACGCGAGAACCACGCCATGATGCTGGACCACTACCAGCAGACCAAAAACCTGCTGGTCAGCTACAACGAAAACAAGCTCGGCTTCTTCTAAGCCGCGCTTGACCCGGCGGAGGGACCAATCCAGGTCCCTCCGCCGGCCCTCCCTGGCCACCCCTCAGGAAAGCAGCACCCATACCAATGTTTTAACGACGCAAGGATTTCGCCAATGACGACGACAATGCAAGCAGCCGTAGTAACCGAGTTCGGAAAAGACCTACAAATCCAGTCCCTTCCCCTTCCCACTCCCGGCCTGGGGGAAGCGCTGGTCAAGGTCATCACCAGCGGTGTCTGCCACACAGACCTGCACGCCGCGGAGGGGGACTGGCCGGTCAAGCCTTCACCGCCCTTTGTGCCCGGCCACGAAGGTGTGGGCGAAGTGGTGGCCCTCGGTGAAGACGTCACCGACCTCGCCGTCGGAGACCTCGTGGGCAACGCCTGGCTCTGGTCCGCGTGTGGCCACTGCCAATTCTGCCGAACGGGTTGGGAAACCTTGTGCGAAGCCCAGAAGAACGCGGGCTACAGCGTGGACGGCTCTTTCGGGGAGTACATGCTGGTGGACAGCCGGTTCGCAGCGAGGATTCCGGCAGGTTCGGATCCCGTGGAGGTCGCTCCGGTCCTGTGCGCCGGAGTCACGGTCTACAAGGGCTTGAAGATGACTGAGGCCAAGCCGGGCCAATGGGTCACCATTTCCGGCATCGGCGGCCTGGGTCACATCGCGGTCCAGTACGCGGTGGCGATGGGCTTGCGGGTCGCCGCGGTGGACATCGCCGACGACAAGCTCGCCCTCGCCAGGAAACATGGCGCCGAGCTCACGGTCAACGCGCTGCACGAAGATCCGTCGGAAGTCATCCAGCGGGAAACCGGAGGCTGCCACGGGGTCCTGGTCACGGCCGTGCATCCTTCGGCTTTCGGGCAGGCGATCGGCATGGCTAGGCGTGGCGGGACCATTGTCTTCAACGGACTCCCGCCGGGCGACTTTCCTGCGCCGATCTTCGAGATTGTGCTCAAGGGCCTGACCGTCCGGGGCTCGATCGTGGGAACGCGCCAGGACCTGGAGGAAGCGCTGGACTTCTACGCGCAAGGCAAGATCCACCCGACCGTTTCCACGCGTGAGCTCTCCGAGGTGAACGCGGTCTTTGACGAAATGAAGCATGCCAAGATCGACGGCCGCGTGGTGTTGAGGTTCTAATGCACCACAACAGGCTTGACGCCGCAGTGACGCTGCCCGGGGAAGACTTTTCCCGGGTGGCGCTCACCGCCGTTTCCATCGAACTCCTCCGGAAGCTATGGAAGCAGCATGGTCCGCTCATGTTCCATCAGTCAGGTGGTTGCTGCGACGGTTCCTCACCCATGTGCTACCCGGCCGGCGAATTCATTACCGGTGATTCGGACGTTCTGCTCGGACTTTTCGACATTGGCGACGCCGAACGGGCGCAGCCTTTGGAGTTCTGGATGTCCAGGGAGCAGTTCAATTACTGGTCCCACACCCATCTGACCGTGGACGTCGTGGACGGCCGTGGGAGTGGCTTCTCCGTGGAATCGCCTGAGGGGAAGCGCTTCCTTATCCGTTCCACCTTGATGGATTGGAACGTCCCCAAGCTCTGAAGATGGGCCGCGCCCGTGTCTCACGATTCGGGACAAATGTGGGGGTCCATTGGCCGGACACTACTCTTGATGAGTCTGTTTCTACCCCCTCAGCAAGATTGTGGACTCTCCTATGAACCTCTTCAGGACCAAATCGATCGAGCAGTCCATTGCGGACGCCGATGAGCCCGGACGCAAGCTCAAGCGTTCCCTCAGTACTTGGGATCTGATGATCATGGGCGTTGCCGTGGCCGTCGGCGCCGGGATCTTCTCTGTCGGCGCCAAGGCCGCTGCGAACTTTGCCGGCCCGGCCGTAACGATCTCCTTCGCAGTCGCAGCCGTCACGTGTGCTTTGGCCATCATGTGCTACGCCGAGTTCGCTACCGCCATCCCGGTGGCTGGGTCCGCCTACGTCTTCACTTACGCCACGATGGGCGAAATCCTCGCGTGGATCATTGGCTGGAACCTCATTCTTGAACTGTTTACCGCTGCCGCAGTCATCGCCAAATACTGGGGCATCTACTTGAGCAACGTGTTTGCCCTCATGGGTGTGGACATGCCCCCGGCCTTGAACATCGGGGGTGTGGATCTCTATTGGGGCGCCTTCCTGATTGTTGCGATCTTCACGGTGCTCCTCGTGCTCGGTACCAAGCTCTCCGCCCGCGTAGGCAATGTCTTCACGCTGATCAAGATCGCCGTGGTGCTGTTCGTCATTGTTGTGGGCTTCACCTACGTGAAGTTCTCCAACTACGCGCCGTTTGTCCCGGCATCGCAGCCTACAGGCGGCACTGACGGCGCGGACGTCATGAAGCAGTCCTTGTTCGGCTTCCTCACCGGCGCGGTTCCGGCACAGTACGGAACGCTGGGCATCTTCGCCGGCGCGGCCTTGGTGTTCTTTGCCTTTATCGGCTTCGACGTGGTTGCGACTTCCGCGGAAGAGGTCAAGAACCCGCAGAAGACGTTGCCCCGGGGTATCTTCGGCGGGCTGGCGCTCGTGACACTGTTGTACATCCTGGTCTCCCTGGCCTTGACCGGCATGGTGTCCTACACACAGCTGGCCGAAGCGAAGAACCCCACCCTGACCACGGCGTTCGAGGCGGTGGGAAACACCGACGCGGCCAAGGTCATCGCCTTTGGCTCCCTCATCGGTTTGACCACGGTCATCATGGTGCTGCTCATGGGCCTGGCCCGCGTGGTCCTTGCGATGAGCCGCGATGGTCTGCTCCCGCGCGCCCTGTCCAAGACGAGCGAGAAGCGCTCGACGCCGGTCCGCCTCCAGATCATCTGTGGCGCTGCCGTGGCCATTGTTGCCGGTCTGACCAACGTGGATCTCCTCGAAGAGATGATCAACATCGGTACCCTCTCGGCCTTCGTCATGGTCAGCCTGGGCATCCTGGTCCTGCGCAAGAAGCGCCCGGATCTGAGGCCGGCTTTCCGGGTTCCCTTCGGCAAGGTGCTTCCGGTGGTGTCGGCCGTCCTGTGTGTCTACCTGATGACAAACCTGGCCGTGGAGACCTGGATCTTCTTCGCCATCTGGCTGGCAATCGGACTAGCCATCTACTTTGCCTACGGTCAGCGCCACTCCCGCCTGAACGAGAAGTTCGCGTCCGCGAAGGCCTCGGTTGCGGGCCCCGACGTCGACAGCGAGCATCTCACGAAGGTCTAGCCACTCGATCCGATGAAACCCCTTGGGCTCCGGCCTGAGGGGTTTTTCGTTGCCTGGGAGCGGTCAGGGGGCGGCGTGTTCACTCATCCAGTCGACCAATGGACGCAATTGCTCCCAGCGCCCAGCGATTTCCTTCCTGGCTTCGGGGGTGGACAACCAGTCGGGTTCGCCGAGCTCGACACCGGCGGACAAGGACTTGTGCTTGAGCAGTTCTGCGCGGGGATGGTCCTTGTCGAATCCGCGAGGCACGGTCTTCAGTTTTTCACCCTCGATGGCAAATCCCGCGGCTGTGACCGCATCCACGATCTGCTGCAGGGCTTCACCGCTCGCGGGTGCATCAACAGCCGCGCGGAAGCGGTTGATCTGGGCCGGCGAATGGGCGTGGCAACCGCCGCCGATGAGCAGTCCTTCGGCGCTCAGTTGGACATAGAAGCCCGTCCCTTCCTTGGTAGCCGCGAAGGCACCTTGCGCCGTCTTATAGGGCGATTTGTCGGGGGAGAATCGGACGTCCCGATTCGGGCGGAAGATCTTGGACGGACCGAATTCGTCCTCCAACTCGGCAAGGAGGAGCGATAGTGGCTCCTTAATGGATGCGTCGTAGATGTCTTTGTGCGCCAGCCACCATTCGCGGTTGTTGTTCTCTTCAAGTTCGGCATAGAAGGCGATGGCTGCTGCGGGGATCCCGGTAAATGTGCTCATGTAAGGATCCTATGGATGACAAGGCCGGGCTAGCCAGAGACATTGTCGGCTATGTGGAAAACTCGCGGCAGAGTCTGCGCCGCGGAAAACTCGCCGCGGAGTCGTCTGGATCCGGAGTCGTCTGGATCGGGACCTCCGGATCCGTACCTTGTTTCGCATTCCACTAGCTTCAACCTCAGGAACGGTAAACAAGACCCGGCTTCGATGCGCCAAGCCCCGGTTTCGATACGCCTTCCCCCGGTTTCGATGCGCCTTCCCCCGGTTTCGACGCGCGTTAAGAAAGCAACCCCGCCGCGGAGATTCCACGGCGGGGTTGCTTCATGTCTGGCGTTGTTACAGCTTGTTGGCTGCCTCTGCAGCCGATTCGCCTGCGCCTGCGCCGAGGTTGGCGCGCAGCTTGGCGCCGAGTTCAGCATCGACGTTGGTCCAGTACTGGATGGCGCGTTCCTTGATGTCGGCGCTCTTGACGCCACCCACGGCGCCCGTGATGGTCTCGAGCAGGCGGGCCTTGGCGCCGTCGTCGTAAACCTCGCGGTACAGCGCGCCGGCCTGGACGAAGTCGCCGTCCTCGGCGTGGAGGGAGTGAGCGGAAAGCGTCAGCGCGCCGTCGTTCTCCCAGCCGCCTGCCGCGTTCTGCGGCTCAACGGCAGCCGGGCCGCCCACGGAGTTCGGTGCGTAGACCGGAACCGAAGGAGCGTTGAACAGGTAGCGTCCCGCGCCGTCCTGGCTGTAGTTGTTGACCTGGTTCTTCGGCTGGTTCACGGGGATCTGGGCGTGGTTGGTGCCCACACGGTAGCGGTGTGCGTCAGCGTAGGAGAAGATGCGGGCCTGCAGCATCTTGTCCGGGGAAGCGGCGATACCCGGAACGAAGTTCGACGGCGCGAAGGTGGCCTGCTCGATCTGCGCGAAGTAGTTCTCCGGGTTCTTGTTGAGCTCCATGGTGCCCACGTGGATCAGCGGGTAGTCCGAATGCGGCCACACCTTGGTGAGGTCGAACGGGTTGAAGCGGTAGGTCTTGGCGTCCTCGTAAGGCATGACCTGGACGTGCAGTTCCCAGGACGGGAAGTTGCCGGCGGCAATGTTCTCCTGGAGGTCGCGGATGTAGAAGTCCGCATCCGAGCCGGCCAGCTCTTCAGCCTGGTCACCGGACATGCTCTTGACGCCCTGGTTGGACTTGAAGTGGTACTTGACCCAGAAGCGCTCGCCCTCGGCGTTGATCCACTGGTAGGTGTGCGAGCCGTAGCCCTGCATTTCACGCCAGGAAGCCGGGAGGCCGCGATCGCCCATGAGCCAGGTGACCTGGTGTGCGGACTCGGGGGAGAGGGTCCAGAAGTCCCACTGCATGTCGGCGTCGCGCAGGTGGGTGCCCGGGAGCCGCTTCTGGGAGTGGATGAAGTCCGGGAACTTGATGCCGTCGCGGATGAAGAACACCGGGGTGTTGTTGCCCACGAGGTCGTAGTTGCCCTCGGAAGTGTAGAACTTGACGGCGAAGCCGCGGGGGTCGCGCCAGGTGTCCGGGGAGCCGTTCTCGCCCGCGACGGAGGAGAAACGGATGAGCATGTCCGTCTCGACGCCGGGCTGCAGGAAAGCTGCCTTGGTGTACTTGGATACGTCAGAGGAAGTCTTGAAGGTACCGAAAGCGCCGCCGCCCTTGGCGTGGACAACACGCTCCGGGACGCGCTCGCGGTTGAACTGGGCGAGCTTTTCCACCAGGTAGTGGTCGGTCAGGATGATGGCACCGTCGGCACCGACGGACTGGGAATGCGCGTCCGAGGTGACGGGGGCGCCCGACTGGGTGGTCGAGATGTTCGCGGTCATCGTTCTCCTATTTCGTGGGTTACTTGCGTTTGAGTAGGAAGCTGTTGTTTTGCCTGGCAGTCCTGGCAGATCCCTTGGTACAGGACGTCTGCGATCTGGATGGTCATGGGTTTGGAGTGCTCATCCCAGTGCGGGGTGAGGCAGGGGGCATGGCCTACTGCGCAGTCGACATCTTCCACCCGGCCGCAACTGATGCAGACGGCGTGGTGGTGGTTGTCGCCCACTCTCGTCTCGTAGAGAGCGGGAGAGTGGGGCGGTTCGAACCGTCGCAGCATCTGCAGGTCCGTGAGGTCGCTCAGCACCACATAAACAGACTGCGCTGTCAGTTCGGGAAGATCCTTGCGTGCGGCAGCCAGGATGCCTTCGGCGGGGGAATGTGGGTTGTGCTGAACGGCAGCAAGGACGGCGAGCCGCTGCTTGGTCACGCGGCGTCCGTGGGAATGCAAGGCTGAAGCCCACGCTTCCTGGTCTGCCGTGTGATCTGCCATACGCCCATTGAAGCACTTATTATGAGTGCTTCACAATAAGGCGAGGCTAACTTCAGGTGAACCCGCACGACGGCGACCCTCGCCGGAGCCGCGGACGTCGCCGCCGCGGCGCTCCGGGAGGGTGGGCGGGCTGGTGGGTAGGGTTGGACGGTGGCAAAACTCCTGGCTGACATGACCCCGCTTCGCGAAAGCCCCGCATTCCGCCGCCTGTGGCTGGGGTCGTCAGTGTCGATGGTCGGATCCCAGTTGACCCTGGTTGCCGTGAGCCTCGAGGTCTACAGCATCACCCAACAGAGCCTCTACGTGGGCCTGCTCAGCATCTTTGCTCTGGTTCCGTTGGTGATCGCGGGTTTGTTTGGCGGTGCCCTTTCGGATGCCTATGACCGGCGGAAAGTCGCCATTGTTGCTTCCCTTGTCTTGTGGGCCTGCAGCGTGGCCCTGGCCCTCCAGGCGTGGTTCCAGCTCAACAATGTCTGGATCCTGTTCCTCTTGGTCGCGATCCAGAGCGGCGCGCAAGGCATCAATGCGCCCGCACGCAGCGCCATCATTCCCCTGCTGGTCCGGAAGGAACTGCTGCCCGCCGCCAACGCGTTGAGCATGCTCAACATGGGTATTTCCATGACGGCAGGCCCCCTGCTGGCCGGTGTGCTGGTTGCTTCGAGCGGGTTTGGCTGGACCTACACGATCGATGCCCTGAGCTTCGCGTTCGCGCTGTGGAGCCTTTTCAAGCTCCCGGCCCTTCCCGCGGCAGCGAATGCGTCGGCACCTGGCCTGCGCTCCGTCGTCGAGGGCTTCCGGTTCCTCGGCACCCGGCCCAACCTCCGCATGACGTTCATCATCGACCTCATTGCGATGATCTGCGCCCAGCCGCGCGCCCTCATGCCCGCGATCGGAGCCACGATGATCGGAGGTGGCGACACCACCGTGGGCGTCCTGCTCGCTTCCGTGGCTGTCGGCGCCTTCCTGGCGGGTTTGTTCTCCGGACCCCTCGGGAGGGTGCGGCGCCAGGGCACTGCGGTGGTATGGTCCGTGGCCGGATGGGGCTTCTCGATCGCAGGTTTCGGCCTGGTGGTGGTCCTGGCCGGTGACGCCGGGCGCGACGGCGTCACGCTGTGGATCATCCCGGCGGCCCTGTGTTGTGCCCTTGCCGGGATCTCGGATTCCGTCAGTGCGGTCTTCCGCACCACCATCCTGCAATCGGCCACTCCGGACCACATGCGGGGACGGTTGCAAGGCGTGTTCATCGTGGTGGTTTCCGGTGGTCCGCGAGTGGGGGACATGCTCGCTGGTGGCGTCACCAAGGTTCTCAGCGAAGGCTGGGTGCTGCTCCTCGGCGGCGTGCTGTGCGCAGTACTGGCGTGGCTCGTGGCGCGCGGGCAGCGCGGATTCCTCCAGTACGATTCCCTCCACCCGGTGCCCTAGCCCGGTGCCCAACTGACTCGCAGTTGTTGTCGTTATGGCGGCTCAGAACGACATTAAATGCGAGCCAGTTGGGCGGAACGTCCGGGCCGCCGTCGGCGTTAATCGGAACAGAACCTAGAGCCGTACTGCAAGAAAGTAGTGAAGTGCACAATCATCACAATGGACTGAAGACCGCAGCGCTTTTCGGTGTGCTCTGGGCAGTGCTGCTGGGACTTGGCGCGCTGATCGCCGCGAGCACCCGCAGTGCCGGGCCCATCTGGATCATGGCTCTAATCGGCGTCGCGACAACGGCCTACGGATATTGGAACAGCGACAAGATCGCCATCCGCTCCATGGCCGCGTACCCGGTGTCGGAAGCGCAGGCTCCGCAGTTGTACCAGATCGTCCGGGAACTCTCCGTGCGGGCGAATCAGCCCATGCCGCGGATCTACATTTCTCCGACCATGGCCCCCAATGCCTTCGCCACGGGACGCAATCCGAAGAACGCTGCCGTGTGCTGCACCGCGGGCATCCTGAACTTGCTCGACGCCCGCGAGCTCCGCGGCGTCCTCGGGCATGAACTCATGCACGTCTACAACCGCGACATCCTCACCTCGTCCATCGCGGCCGCCGTCGCCGGGGTCATTACTTCGGTGGGCCAGATGCTGCTCTTCTTCGGCGGCGGGGACCGGCGGAACGCCAACCCATTTGCGATGATCGCCATGGCGCTCCTGGCGCCGTTTGCCGCCTCGCTGATCCAGCTCGCCATTTCCCGCACCAGGGAGTACGACGCCGACCACGACGGCGCGGAGCTCACTGGCGATCCGCTGGCACTCGCCTCAGCCCTGCGCAGGATCGAAGCGGGCGTGAAGCAGGTGCCGCTGCCACAGGATCAGCGACTCGTGAACACTTCGCACCTCATGATCGCCAACCCGTTCCGCGGCGGTGCCATGACCAAGCTGTTCGCCACCCACCCGCCCATGCGTGAGCGCATCGAGCGGCTCGAGCGGATGGCCGGACGCCCGCTTTCCTAGCCAGCGGTTCCGTAAGTCACCGCACCGGGGCCGCGTCCGACGACGGCGGCTTCATGCGAACAAGCCCTCACCTATGAAGCCGCCCGCTTTGATGCCCGGTGGTACCGCGAACAGGCCGGATCCCGTGTGCTTGAGGTACTCCAGGGCCAGTTTGTCGCTCTTCGCCATGGCCATCTGCATGGGCACGTAATGCGTCCGCGGGTCCTTGACGAAGGCGATGAAGAACAGGCCCGCGTCGAGGTGGCCGAGCCCGTCCGAACCGTCGGTGTAGTTGTATCCGCGGCGAAGCATCTTCACGCCGTTGTTCTGGTCCGCGTGGGCCAGACGGACGTGGGAATCGATGGGAATCAACGGCTCGCCGTCTCGGCCCTTAATTCGAAAGTCCGGAGACGTGAATTCTTCCCCTCCGGACAGCGGCGCTCCGGCACCCTTTGTGCGGCCGATCAGCCCTTCCTGTTCGCGGAGCGAGGTCCGGTCCCAGATCTCGATATGCATCCGAATCCGACGGGACACAAGGTAGCTGCCTCCCGCCATCCACGCTTCACCCTGGCGGGTTCCCGCGGTGGCCCAGACGTGCTCGTTGAGGAGTGCAGTGTCTTCCGACTTCAGGTTGGCCGTGCCGTCCTTGAAGCCGAAAAGGTTGCGGGCAGTCGTCTGGGCGCGGGAGGTGGACGCTGTGCGGCCGAATCCCAGCTGGGACCAACGGACGCGCACCTTGCCGAAGCCGATGCGTGCGAGGTTCCGGATCGCGTGCACGGCGACCTGCGGATCGTCCGCGCACGCCTGGACCACAATGTCACCGCCGGTGCGTTCTGGCTGCAAGGCGTCGCCGGGGAAGTGCGGCAGGTCGATCAGGGCACCGGGTCTGCGACCCTCCAGGCCGAAGCGGGGCTTGCCGTCCTTTTCGAAAACGCCCGGGCCAAAGCCGAACGTCAACGTCAGCTTGCCCGCCGCGAGATCGAGGGCTTCCCCGGTGTCTTCCGGCGGCGCGTCGTAGGGGCCGTCGACGGCGCCGGTCGCGCCGGTCGTGCGGCCGGCGGTCATTGCTTCGGCCGCGGAGGTCCAGTCCTTCAGGAGCTGGATCAGTGCGGCGCGGTCTTCCGTGGTGACGTCAAAGGCAGCCATGTGGAGGCGGTCCTGGGCGGGAGTGATGATGCCGGCCTGGTGTTCGCCATGGAAGGGGACCATGTCGCCTGTAGCGGGGGCCGCCTGAGCTGCCACGGCATCATGGCTGAGGTATCCCGCGGCCAGGCCTGCCACGGCACCGACGCCGCCCACGCCGGCGAGGGAGAACAGTCCGCGACGGGACATGCCGCGCCTGGGACGCCCGCCCAACGCACCGGCCCTCCCGCCGTCGGGCGCTGGAGTGCCAGAAGCGGTTCCCGGCCCGACGACGGCAGCCGAGGCCCCGCCGTCGGGCGCCTCAACGGGTTCGTGGTTGAAGGGGCAGCCGCTCACAGGACCACGGCTGAGGTGAGCTTGGACAACGGCTCTCCCAAGGCGTCGACCAGCGCGGCGAGCTGCTGGACGTCAGCCGGGCTGAGTTCGTTGTAGTACGCGAAGCCGTCACCCTTGGCGTGCTTCTTGAGCTCAGCCTGCAGGGCAGCGAACTTCTCGTCGAGGCTCGTGGCCAGGGCCGGATCCTTCTGGGCGAGCGCGGGCTTGAGGTTTTCGAAGGCGATCCGGGCGCCGTCGACGTTGGCCTGGAAATCCCAGAGGTCGGTGTGGGACCAGATTTCTTCCTCACCGGTGACCTTGCCGCGCGCGACTTCGTCCAGGAGTTCCTTGGCGCCGTTGCCGAGTTTGTCCGCGGAGAGCACCACGGTGCGGGTGCGTTTGCCGAGCTCCTCGGTATCGGAGACGAGCTGCGTGGCGATCTTGGCCCGCTCGGTGGCCGTCAGCGCCGTGTAGCCCGACGGCGGGAACAAGTCCTTCTCCGCACGGTGCCAGCCGGTCCATTCCTGGCCCGGTTCAAGGTCGGCTTCGCGGGCGTCGAGCTTGGGGTCGAGGTCGCCGAAGGATTCCGCGACGGGTTCGATCCGCTCCCAGTGCATGCGGGTTGCGGCGTAGAGCTCACGGGCCTTGCTTGCGTCTCCTGCGGCGTAGGCATCCGCGAAGGCCTTGGTGCCCGTCACCAGCTGCTCGGTCTGGTCCTTGACGTACGCGGTGTATTGCTGGACGCCGGTGTCCACGAGCTTCTGGAAATCGGCGTCGACGGCGGTTTTGTTTCCGGAGTCCGTGACCTCAAAGCCGGCACGGATACCGTCGCCCTGCATGCCGGGCTTGCACGCGGTGGTGTACTTGCCCGCGGGAGCGGTGACCACCAGGTTGCGGGTCAGGCCGGGACCGATGTTCTCCACTTCGCCGACGATCCGCAGCCCGTCCTCCGCGAGGAGGTAGAACTCGGTGATTTCAGTGCCGTCGTTCTTGACCGCGAAGCTCAGGTTGCCGCTGGGGACGCTCCCGGTGGAAACCTTGCACTCGGTCTTGGTGCTGGTGACCTGGATTGGTCCGGCGGAGGCGCTGGCGCCTGGCGTCTTGGTGTTGTCCGTGCAGCCGGTGAGCACCATTGGAACGGCGGCGGCCGCGGCGACGAGGGCAAGGGGCGCCCGGCGGCGGGAGGTCACTTTGGACAGGTTCGTTTTGGGCAGGGCAATTTTGGGCAGGGGAGCGCCAGGCATGGGGTTTCCTTCTGTTGTGGAGTGCGAGAAGCGTTTAGGCGGCTTTGGCTGCCCGGGAAGCAGCAGCGCTACCCGATGACTTTGCGGGCGTGGAACCGTTGGCCCGGATGTAGAAGTAGAGCACCGGAATCACATACAGCAACCAGGCTCCGGCTTCGAGCCAGGTGGTGGCGGGGGAAAGGTTGAGGGTGCCCTTGAGCAGGGTGCCGTACCAAGACGACGGCGGGATCGCCGCGGAGACGTCGAACGCGAGGTTGTGGAGCCCGGGCAGGATTCCGGCTTCCTGGAGGTCATGGATGCCATAGGCGAGCACGCCGCCCGCGATCACGATGAGGCCCACGCCCGTCCACGTGAAGAACCGCGAGAGATTGACCTTGAGGACACCGCGGTGCAGCAGGTAACCCAGTCCGGCTGCAACGGCCAGGCCGAGCAGGGCCCCGAGCAGCGGCTGCGACGATTCGCCGGCGGCCTGCGCAGCGGCCCAAAGGAACAGTGCCGTCTCGAGTCCTTCGCGGCCCACCGCGAGTGCCGCCACCACCACGAGGCCCCACGCGGCGCCGTCGGCCATCTTGTCAACTTGCGACTTCAACTCGCCGCCGAGGCTGCGGGCAGTGCGCGCCATCCAGAAGACCATCCACGTGACGAGCCCGACGGCGACAATGGCCAATCCGCCCCCGATCGCCTCTTGCGCAGCGAAAGTCAGTCCCTGCGGGCCGAACGTGAGCAAGGCGCCGAAGGCGATGGAAACGGCCACGGCAATAGCGACGCCGGCCCAAAGCCGGGGGAGCAGCGAGCGGCGTCCGGTCTTGACCAGGTAGGCCATGAGAAGGACCACAACGAGGGTGGCTTCAAGGCCTTCGCGCAGGCCGATCAGGAAGTTCGCGGTCATCTGAATCTTTCGTTAGGGGAGCCACACTTAGGCTCGCCTAAGAAAGTACAGTACCCGCTGGAGCGGATTGCGCAAAAGAAACGTGTCGTAATTATTTTGGGGTGGCTGTCACGCGCTGCAATCTTTTGACCTCGGTGGATCGGCGCGGTCGCGGAATGCCGGGCTTTTCCCCAGGCCTCGAGTCCAAAAAGTTGCTTGGCGTGACGCGCCCGCCCCATCAACGACGGCCCCTTAACGACGACGACGGCGCGTCGCCCGCTCAGGGGGCAACGCGCCGTCGTCGTACTTCCGGATGGCGGCCTGGGCCGCGGCGAACTCCTAGCTGCGGAAGTTCACGAACTGGAGATCGGCCTCTTCGAACTTCTTGAGGATGTTCATGGTTTCCTGCAGGTCATCGCGGGACTTCGAGGTGACGCGGAGTTCGTCGCCCTGGATCTGGGACTTGACGGACTTCGGGGCTTCGTCGCGGATGATCTTGTTGATCTTCTTCGCGATGTCCTGGGCAATGCCCTCCTTGATGGAGCATTCCAAGCGGAATTCCTTGCCGGAGGGGTAAGGCTCGCCCTGGTCGAGGGACTTCAGGGAGATGCCGCGCTTGATGAGCTTGGACTGGAACACGTCCAGGACGGCGAGGATGCGGTCCTCGGAGTTGGCCTTCATGAGGATCTTCTCGCCGCTGAAGTCGATCTCCGCGCCGACGCCCTTGAAGTCGTACCGCTGTGCGATTTCCTTCTGGGACTGGTGGAGCGCGTTGGCGACTTCCTGCTTGGCTACCTTGCTGACGACGTCGAATGTGGATTCGCCTGCCATGACTCTCCTTTGATTGGTGCGTTGCGGTTGATCGGTGCGTTTGCGGCCCGGAAGCGGGCGGCTTTGTCTGCCAACCAGCCTAATACGGAAGCGCCCGGCATGTGCTGAGCGTTCACAGTTCACTCACAGCACACACATGGCCGGAACTGAGACTGCCCCGACAGAGTTGTACCTGTTTGAAGAGCCCGTCCTGAAAGGGAGCACCATGAACAACCAGGCCGTCCGATACGTCACCAAGTCAGCTGCTGCCGCCGCCGGTTCAATCGGAGTCGCTGCCGCCACCGCCGCAAGCGCGGTTGCAGCTGCAGCGCTCGCGGCCTCCGTGGTCTTGAGCCCGGTCCCGGACGCGGCATCTCGGATGGACGGCATTCACGCGGACCTGTTGCGGGCCGTGCAGCTCAACCAGATCACGCTGGAGCAGGCGGCCAGTTTCGAGGCCAAACTGGCCGGGCGGATACTTGGTGATGCCTGAGATTTTCGCCTGCTTTGAGGCTCCGAGGCCCCGATTCGATTCTTCGGCAGAAGTTCTGTAAGGTTGTCTTGCTCGCGCTTACCGGATCGGAAACGAAACGATGATCGGGAGTGACTTCTTTTGAAGTTCGGCAGATTACCCGAGCGGCCAAAGGGGGCTGACTGTAAATCAGCTGGCAACGCCTACGGGGGTTCGAATCCCTCATCTGCCACAAAATTAAATCCCCGGAACCATATGGTTCCGGGGATTTTTTGTTTGTACGTGGTGTTTTTTTGGGGCCCGTCCGACGCGGAAAATCCTCTGCGAGGCTCGAATGGACTCTCGACACCCGGATTCCGGTGTCGTCAGGGATTTGGGGTGTCGACAGGGATTTTGCGTGTCGACGACGGAAGCCCGATTAGCTAGCGCTGCCCGGCTCCAGCCAGTATCCGTCCTGGTGGTGCACGAGTTGCCGGCCCAAGCCCCCGGACAGCTGGATCCAGAGCGTGCTGCGATCATCGGTCATGCCGTCCAAGGTGCCCACGATCCTGTTGCCGCGGGTGTCCTGCAACACCAGCTCCTGGTGGAGCGGAAGTTCCGGCCACACATCTGCGTGTGCCGTGATGGTTTGGGTGGTGCTCACGGGATCTCCTTGATGCTTTCTGCAATTTGTTTTCAGACATTCTTCCCGGGGCACGTGAACCGGCGGTAAACGACATGCCATGGAGCGACACACAAATCGAAGGCGCCTGAAATGTTACTGAGGAGTAACATGGCGATTATGCATTTGCTTCTCCGAACCCTCTTGATCTTGTTCACCTCGTCCAGGCGGAGCCGGCTCAGCGTTTGGGGCACGTCCTCGTTGCCTATGCGTGTGCTGCCCACAGACATCGACATTGCGATGCATGTGAACAACGGCATGTATTTTTCGCTGATGGACCTTGGACGCTTCGACCTCATGGTGCGGGCCGGGATCTGGCAAAAGATGCGACGCCGCCGCTGGAGCCCCGTGGCCGCGGGGGAGTCCATCGCCTTCCGGAAGTCGTTGCAGCTTTGGCAGCGGTACACCATCGAGTCCAAGATCATCGGGCTCGATTCGAAGGCGATCTACTTTGAACAACGCATGGTGGTCGACGGCGAGATCTACGCCCGTGCGCACATTGCCACCCGGCTTGTCGCGAACGGCCGGCCCGTGAGCCAGGAAGAGATCCTGGCCGAGTTCGGCGAGCCCCCCGCGGACCTCGAGCTTCCGGAATGGATCCACGAGTGGCGCGAGAACAACGCGCTCCCCGGCGCCCGCAAGGCTGCCCCGCATCTCTGGCACTAGCCGAAGGTGCCGGACTGGGCCAAACCGTCCGCCCGCCGTCGTGCTTTATTCCCGGTTTGCCGGGTAGCGAACAAGGGCGACTTCGAACGCGTGGTCGCGTACCGTGGAAGCATGGCTACAGTTGACATCACCGGCGAGCAGTTCGCATCGACCATCGAGGGCAATGACATTGTCCTGGTGGATTTCTGGGCTGCGTGGTGCGGCCCTTGCAGGCAGTTTGCGCCCACGTACCAGGCCGCTTCCGAGAAGCATGACGATGTCTTCTTCGCCAAGGTGGACACCGAGGCCGAGCAGCAGCTCGCAGCCGAAGCCGGCATCTCCTCGATCCCCACGCTCATGGCCTTCCGCGAAAAGGTCCTCGTGTTCTCCCAGCCGGGCGCCCTGAACGGGCCTCAGCTGGAGCAGGTCATCGAGGCCGTCAAGGGGCTCGACATGGATGAGGTCCACGCGCACATCGCAAAGCAGCGCGCGGAAAACTCCTAGAGGCGCTCGAGCTTCACCGGCTCCGCGAGCAGCGCGCTGAGGGATTCGTTGAGGTCCTGGACCGCGATGCCCTTGGAATGCGTGTCAAGGTCTTCCTCGGATGCCCATTGTTCGGTCAGGACGAGCTTGTCCTCGGTGGCTTCGGTGAGCTCGTAGCGGATGCAGCCGGGTTCGTTCACTACCTCGTCGATCGCGATTTCCAAAGCCAGCTTGACGCGGAAGAATTCGCCGTCGTTGGGAATGAACGTGGCCTGCAGGTCAATGGGTGCACTCATGGGATTCACATTACCGGCTGGCCCGGCAAGGCCCTGAAATATTTTGTAGGACTTCCAAGCAAAAGTCTTCTCTTGGCCCCGCGGAGTTGGTAGCGTGCGTTCATGCTTTCCTACACAGCCGGGGACACTGACGTCCCGCTGCTTGAAGAGACCGTCGGCGCCAACTTTGAACGCGTCGCGGCGCGGTTTCCGTTGCGGGACGCGCTCATCGAAGCCGCCGTGGTGCCCGGCGATGAGGCTCGGCGCTGGAGTTACGAAAAGCTGAACGACGACGTCGACCGGCTCGCGCGTGCGCTGCTCGCTATGGGCGTCGCCAAGGGTGACAGGGTAGGCATCTGGAGCCCGAACTGCGCCGAATGGACCATCCTGCAATACGCCACGGCGAAGGTCGGGGCGATCCTGGTCAACGTCAATCCGGCGTACCGCAGCCACGAACTCGAATTCGTGGTCCGACAGAACGGCATGCGGATGCTGGTGGCCGCGCCATCGGACAAGAACAGCGACTATGTGGGCATGGCCCGGGAGGCCTTGGCCAGCTGCCCTGAGCTTCGGGAGCTGGTGTTCCTTCCCGATCTTGGACTGGACATGCTCAACGCAGGCGAACCGCAAACCGACGCCGAGCTGACGTTCGCCGAGCTGCTCAAGCGGGCGGACGACGTCGGGCCTTCAGCGCTCAAGGCGCGCATGGCGGAACTGGACCCGCACGATCCCATCAACCTGCAGTACACCTCGGGGACCACAGGCTTCCCCAAGGGTGCCACGCTGACGCACCACAACATCCTCAACAACGGCAACCAGATCGGCAGGCTGCTGGGATACACCGAACGCGACCGCGTGGTCCTTCCGGTGCCGTTCTACCACTGTTTCGGCATGGTCATCGGGAACCTGAACGCGCTGAGCTTCGGAGCGGCCACCATCATTCCCGGGCGTGGATTCACCCCGGCTGCCGCCCTGGAAGCGGTGCAGGATTTCGGCGGGACCTCGCTGTACGGCGTGCCCACCATGTTCATCGCCGAGTTGGCTTTGCCGGACTTCGCCTCGTACGAGCTCTCCACGCTGCGCACCGGTGTCATGGCCGGCTCACTGTGCCCTATCGAGGTCATGGAGCGTGTCATCGCCGAGATGAACATGCGGGACGTGGCCATTTGCTACGGAATGACCGAGACCTCGCCGGTATCCACCATGACCCTCGCGGCGGACACCCTGGAGCAGCGCACCACGACAGTGGGCCGCACCATGCCCCGGCTCGAGTCCAAGATCGTTGATCCGGGTACTGGCGAAACCCTGGAACGCGGACAGATCGGCGAACTGTGCACGCGGGGCTACGCAGTGATGGACGGATATTGGGGCCAGCCGGAAAAGACAGCCGAGGCCATCGACGAGGACGGCTGGATGCACACCGGCGATCTAGCCCGCATGGACCCGGACGGCTTCATCGTGATCGAGGGCCGCATGAAGGACATGGTCATCCGTGGCGGCGAGAACGTCTACCCCCGCGAAATCGAGGAGTTCCTGTACCGGCATCCGGCCATCCAGGACGTCCAGGTCATCGGGGTTCCCGACGCCAAGTACGGCGAAGAGCTGATGGCCTGCATCATCCTTAAGCCGGGAGCGGTCTTGGACCTGGACGGAGTGCAGGAGTTCTGCCGCGGCAAGCTGGCCCACTTCAAGATCCCGCGCTACGTGGACCTCAGGGAGAGTTTCCCTATGACGGTGTCCGGCAAGGTGCGCAAGATCGACATGCGCGTAGAAGCGATCGCCCGCCTCGGCCTCTAATTCCAACGCGGGGTCACTTACGGCCCATGTTGCCGCCAAACTTGGGCCGTAAGTGACCCCGCGTTGGCGGGGTTGGAAGTAAGCCTGTGGATAACTCCTTACAGGGGTTCATTTGCGGACAAACTGGATCCCATGGTCCGTATCATGCCGCTGCCGGAGGAACTCAGTGACCGTCCTTTCACGGTCTATGAGTCCCGCGTGCTTGGCGTCGCTCCGAAGCGGCTCCGGGCCAAGGACATGTCCGACGGCGGCCGGCTGATCCATTTGCCTGCGGGTCGTGACTTTGAGTTTGCGGAACGGGCTCGGGTCCTTGCCGCTGCAACACCGGGCGCCTGGGTGTCCCATGAAAGCGCCGCGGTATTGACCCGGCTCGGCCTTCCGCCGTGGCTGGGCGGCGGTGAGACCGTCCACCTCAGCAAGCCCCACGAGCTTCCCAGGGTCCGCCGAAGCGGGGTGACGGGGCACCGGGTGCGCGTCCTCCCCGGCGAAGTCACGGAAATAGGCGGAATCCCGGTGTCCTCCCCGTCCCGGACGTGGCTTGACCTGGCGCATCAGTTGCCGCTGCGGTACGTGATTGCCATGGGCGATCAGTTGATCCGCATGCCCCGGCCGGGCCTTGAGGGAAGGACGGAACCCTATGCCATCAAGGAAGGGTTGCGGCTCCTGATCCGCCAGCATCCGAACATGAAAGGCGTGGAGAAGGCCCGGATTGCCCTTGAAGACATGCGGGTCGGAGCAGATTCGTTTCCGGAGACATTCCTGCGGCTCGCCATGCTGGATGCCCGATTGCCCGAACCGGAATTGCAGCTCCGCCTCGATCCGGACGATCCGTGGTCGCCGTCGGCGGACTTGGGGTACAGGCGATTCCGGATCGCGGTGCAGTACGACGGCGCACCGCACCTCACGCGGGAACAGCAGACAAGGGACAACCGGAGGGACGAGGCGTTCACCAGCGCCGGTTGGTCCTACTTCAAGGCCAACGCAAACGACCAGGCCGAAGGGTTCGCTGGCCTCATGGTCCGGATCAAGCGGGCGAAGCTCCCGATCGCGGGGTCACTTACGGCCCATGTTGCCGCCCAACATGGGCCGTAAGTGACCCCACGTTGGGTGGGGCTAGTGCCCGCGGTGGTCCTGGATGGTCATGCGCGGTCCGAACGTCGGCTTGCGGAAGCCGCTCAGCCCGAGCATCCGGACCACCCGCTGCCGGTGCCCGCTCCACGGCTCCAGAAGGGCGATCATTCCGGCGTCGTCCGTCTTCCTGCCGGTCAGCGCGTACCCGACGTACGAGGCCAAATGGTAGTCGCCCACCGCGATCGAGTCCGGGCAGCCATGGGTCCGCTGGACAACTTCGGCCGCCGTCCAGATGCCGATTCCCGGGATGGTCTGCATCCTGGCACCGGCTTCCGCCGCGCTGAGCGAGGCGAGCCGTTCAAGCGCGACGGCGGATCGCAGCGCCCGCATGACGGTCGCCGAACGCTGGGGACCCACACCGGCTTTGTGCCATTCCCATGAAGGGATGGCCAGCCATTGGGCGGCGGTCGGCGCCACGAGGAGGCCCGACGGCATGCCCGACGGCGATAGGCGGCCCGCGCTTGGCGCTGCGCTGCCGTACCTGTACATGAGGTAGCGGTAGCCCCGGCGGGCTTCGATGGTGGTGACCTTTTGCTCAAGAATCGTGGGAACGAGGGAGTCCACCACGCGGCCGGTGGTGGGCAAACGGACGGCGAGGTTCCGGCGTCGGGCTTCCCTGACCATGCGCGGAAGGGTGGCGTGGAACGCGGCGTCATCGAAGCCGGACCAGTCGTCCTCGCTCCCCAACAGCGCTGGTACGGAGGCAATGGCGGAGCCCGCGCCGGGGCCCCAGGCCTGGGCATCGACACACGTGTCTTGGCCGGTTCCCGCGGTGGTGAGGCGCAGCGTGACCGGGCCGTCCGGCGTCGTGAAGGCCATCCACACGCCGTCCTGCCGTGCAGAGAACGACGGATCGCCATTGCCGCGCATCAGGATTCCCACGGTCTGCAGAAGGTTGAAAGGGCCGCCGGGGTGCCATCGCATGGACGCATCCGCCGCAGCTGCTGCGGCCGGCGGGACATCGACGATGGTCATTCATTCATGGTCGCACGCTCGTCGGACAACACTCGAAAAGAGCGGCGCTCGAGCCCCTTACGCCGTGAAATCCACACGACTAGACTCCACGTGTGGCGCGGGGCGTCTGCGCCTTCCATGACAATCTCAGGAGAACGCAATGGCCGGTGTTGTGCATTTTGAAATCCCCGCGGACGACAAGGAGCGGGCCAACACTTTCTATCAAGGTGCCTTCGGCTGGATGCTCAACCCCATGCAGGAAATGGACTACACGATCGCCATCACTACGGCCTCGGACCCGCAGACAGGCATGCCGAGCGCGCCCGGGGCCATCAACGGTGCCCTGTTCCCGCGCTCGGAAGAACTGAAGACGCCCATCATCACGGTTGACGTCGAAGACATCGAGGCTTCGCTCGGCCACATCGAGAGTGCGGGCGGATCCGTGGTCAAGGGCAAGGACGCTGTTCCGGGCATGGGCTACTTCGCGTATTTCAAGGACACCGAAGGCAACATCCTCGGCCTCTGGCAGACCGACCCTTCGGCAGGAGGCTCTGCACCTGCTGAGTGAGTCGGTTCCCCGGGTCGGGGCGGCCCGGCCGCTCCCGACCCGCCCGAAACTATTCCCCGAAGCGGGCGCGGGCCTCCGAGGGAATCAACGGATTCTCGGCGCGGACCTTGAGCTCCTGCACTGCCCACGTGTTGCCGTCCGGATCGGCGAAACCGAAGAACGTGCCGCCGTCGCGCTCGTCGAAAACGGTGATTTCGCTGGCCTCGACTCCGCGGCCGAGCAATTCCTCGCGTGCGGCGCGCGCATCGGCCACCACAAGTTGAAGACCGCGCATGGAACCCGGGGCCATCTCGCTCTGCGCCGGAAGGTCCCCGACGACGATCGAGCAGCCGGATCCCGGAGGGGTCAGCTGCGCCACGTGCATGTGCTCGTTGGTGGTGTTGTGGTCAAGGTTGAAGCCGACTTTGTCGCGGTAGAACTCGATGGCACGGTCGATGTCGCTCACGGGGAGCACAACCACTTCGAGGGTCCAATCCATGGTGCAGGTCCTTTCCTTGGGGGTGTCCCCGCTAGCTTGCCCCGCGAGGTCATCATTTGGCTAGGAGCGAAGCAGGCGTGCCCCGAGCCTCCGCTGCACCGGAGCAGTCCCGACCAAGCGGTAACTTGGTACCTATGAAGTACGCCCAGTCCGTCCTGGACCTCATTGGCAATACACCGCTCATCAAGCTCAACCACGTGACCGGGGACATCAAAGCCACCATCCTCGTGAAGCTCGAATATGTGAACCCGGGCGGTTCGATCAAGGACCGCATCGCGGTGAAGATGATCGAGGAAGCGGAGCGGGACGGAAAGCTCAAGCCGGGCGGAACCATCGTGGAACCGACTTCCGGCAACACTGGCGTCGGACTCGCCTTGGTGGCCCAGCAAAAGGGCTACAAGTGCATCTTCGTCGTCCCGGACAAGGTGGGCGAGGACAAGCGTGCCGTGCTCCAGGCGTATGGCGCCGAAGTTGTGGTGACGCCCACCTCCGTGGCCCCGGACAGCCCGCAGAGCTACTACAGCGTCTCCGACCGGCTTGTGTCCGAGATCCCCGGAGCGTACAAGCCGGATCAATTCTCCAACCCCGCCGCTCCCGGCAGCCACTACGAATCCACCGGACCCGAAATCTGGCGCGATACCGACGGGAAGATCACGCACGTCGTGATCGGCGCGGGCACAGGCGGCACCATCACCGGCACAGGCAGGTACCTCAAGGATGTGTCCGCCAACCGGCAAGAGTCCGACGGCGGCCGCGTCAAGGTCATCGGCGCGGACCCGGCGGGCTCGGTCTACTCGGGCGGCACGGGGCGGCCCTACTTCGTGGAGGGCGTCGGCGAGGACATGTGGCCGGCCAACTACGACAAGACCGTGCCGGACGATGTCATTGCCGTCAGCGACGCCGACTCCTTCGAGATGACCCGGCGCCTGGCCCGCGAGGAAGGCCTCCTGGTGGGCGGCTCCTCGGGCATGGCAGTGGTTGCCGCCTTGCAGGTGGCCAAAGACCTGGGCGAGGAAGCCGTCGTCGTCGTGATCCTGCCGGACTCCGGCCGCGGCTACCTGGCGAAGATCTTCAACGACAAGTGGATGCGCTCGTACGGCTTCCTTTCCGGTGGAGACGAAGCCTCGGTGGGCGAGGTTCTGAAGTCCAAGACGGGCGAGATGCCGGACCTCGTCCACATCCACCCCAACGAGACCGTCCGCGATGTCATCAACATCATGAACGAATTCGGGGTTTCGCACATCCCGGTCCTCTCGCAGGAACCGCCGGTGGTCATGGGCGAGGTCCTCGGCGCCGTCGATGAGCGCACGCTGACCACCAAGCTGTTCCGCGGCGAGGCGAAACTGACCGACAAGATCTCCGAGCACATGGGGGAGCGCCTGCCCGTGATCGGCTCCCTGGAGACCATCTCCGCTGCACGCGAGCTGCTGTCCGACGTCGACACCGTCATGGTGACGTTCGTGGGGGCTCCCGTGGGCATCCTGACCCGCCACGACCTTCTCGCCTACCTGAGCAACTGACACTAGGAGTTCATATGTCTGCAAACGAAGCAGGATTCAACACGCGCGCCGTCCACGCCGGCCAGGCCTTCGAGCCACGCACAGGCGCCGTGGTTCCGCCGCTGCACTTCAGCTCGACGTATGCCCAGGACGGCATAGGCGGTTTGCGCGACGGCTACGAATACGGCCGTGGCGGCAACCCCACGCGCGATGCGCTGCAGGAACAGCTCGCTGCGCTCGAGGGCGGCACCCACGCCTACAGCTTTAGTTCGGGCCTTGCCGCGGAGGACTCCCTGATCCGTGCCGTTGCCCGGCCCGGCGACCACATCGTCCTCGGCAACGACGCCTACGGCGGCACCTACCGGCTCATCAACCGTGTGCTCGGTGAGTGGGGCATCGGCAACACACCAGTGGACATGTCCAACCTTGACGCCGTCGCTGCGGCCGTCGGGGCGAACAAAACCCGCATCGTCTGGGTGGAAACTCCTTCGAACCCGATGATGAAGGTCACCGATATCGAGGCGCTCGCCAAAGTAGCGCACGACGCCGGCGCCCTCCTCGTCGTCGACAACACCTTCGCGTCGCCCTACCTGCAGACCCCGCTCGCCTTGGGCGCCGACGTCGTGGTCCACTCGACCACCAAGTACATCGGCGGCCACTCGGACGTCGTGGGCGGAGCGATCGTGGTCAAGGACCCCGAACTGGCCGCGAAGATCGGCTTTGTGCAGTTCGCCGTGGGCGCCGTGTCCGGACCCATGGACGCGTTCCTGACGACCCGCGGACTCAAGACACTTGGCGTGCGCATGGACCGCCACAGCGAGAACGCCCAGGCCGTGGCCGAGTGGCTGCTGGAGCGCCCCGAGGTTGAAGCCGTGCTGTATCCGGGCCTGCCTTCCCATCCGGGCCACGAGCTCGCGGCCAAGCAGATGAAGAAGTTCGGCGGCATGATTTCCGTGCAGTTCAAGGGCGGCGAAGCTGCGGCCCGCAAGGTGGCGGAGTCCACCCAGGTGTTCACGCTCGCCGAGTCCCTGGGCGGCATCGAGTCCCTCATGAACTACCCCTCGGAGATGACACACGCATCGGTCAAGGGCACCGAGCTGGCCGTGCCGGTCAACCTGATCCGGCTTTCCTGCGGGATCGAGGACGTCGAGGACCTGATCGCGGACCTTGAGCAGGCGATCGGCAACATCGCTGACTGAATGCCCCTCCATTTCTGACCTTCTTTGATTGTCGGATCGGCCGGGACACGCCATCACCACGGCGTGTCCCGGCCGAACCACTTTCAAACCTGGTCAGAAGTGGAGAGCCGTCCCGGTCAAGACCTAGCTTTCTTTAGACAAGCCAGCTAGTCTCGAACCATGCCTTTACGATCCGATTGGTCCGAGCGGACGTGCAGCCTGGCGCGCGGCCTCGATATCCTCGGCGACCCTTGGGGAAGCCTGGTGCTGCGGGAGGTCTTCTTCGGCAACGGCCGCTTCGACGCCATCAAAACGCGCCTCCACATCGCAGACAACGTCCTCAGCAAAAGGCTGGCATGGCTGCTTGAGTCGGGCCTTCTTGCCCAACGGCCCTACCAGGATGGCGCCCGCTCGCGCCAGGAATACGTCCTCACGGCCAAGGGCGAAGATGCCTTGCCCGTCTTGAACGCCATCATTCTCTGGTCCGAGAAACATCTCGATGCGCCTGCGGACAACGCCCACATGCGCGTGATCCACACCGGCTGCGGGCTGCCGACCGCATCGGCTGATACGTGCTCCCACTGCGGGTCCCGCCTGACCGCGGCCAACACGAGCTGGCATAGCCTCGCGCGATCGGAACACCCCATGGCCTTGGCCACTGCCCCCGCCAGACCTGACCTCCTGGACGAATCGGAGCCTTCCGCATGACCGCACCCCATCCCACCAAACTTTCCGCCGGTAAGACTCCGCGGAAGCGGCGACTCCACCCTGCCTGGATGGTCGCCGCCGTCGCGTTCCTGGCACTCGTAGGCGCGGCCGGTTTCCGGGCGGCGCCCGGTGTGCTCATGGTGCCGCTGCAACAGGAATTCGGCTGGTCAACAACCGTCTTGTCGCTCGCCGTCAGCATCAACCTGGTGTTGTTCGGGCTCACGGCACCCTTCGCTGCCGCGCTCATGGAACGCTTCGGCATCCGCACCGTCACCGCGATTGCCCTCTGCCTGATCGGCCTCGGTTCCGCCCTGACGGTGTTCGTGAACCAGTCGTGGCAGATCCTGCTGACCTGGGGCGTGCTGATCGGGCTCGGCACCGGCTCCATGGCCCTGGTTTTCGCGGCCACCATCGCCAATACGTGGTTCTCCAAGAACCGCGGACTCGTGATCGGCATCCTGACAGCGGGCAGCGCCGCCGGCCAGCTTGTGTTCCTGCCCTTCATCGCGGTGCTTGCGCAGAGCCCGGGCTGGCGCGGCGCCTCGTTGCTGATCGCCGCCGGAGCGCTCGCGGTAGTGCCGCTCGTGTTGCGCTGGCTCAAGAACTCACCCGCCGACGTCGGGGTCCAACCTTACGGTGCCGAAGCAGAGGAGCCGACGACGGCGGAAGCCGCCCAGGTCCCGGAAGTCGCCAACGCTGAAGGCGCCAAGACGCCCAACGCCGCCCTGCGCGCACTGCAGGTCCTCAAACGTGCCAGCAAAGTGCGCACGTTCTGGGCATTGGTTGCCGGTTTCGCCATCTGCGGCGCTACCACCAACGGCTTGATCGGCACCCACTTCATCCCCTCGGCGCACGACCACGGCATGCCGGAAACCACCGCGGCGGGCTTGCTGGCCGTCGTCGGGATCTTCGACATCGTGGGCACCATCGCTTCCGGTTGGTTGACGGACCGCTTCAATCCCAAGGTGCTCCTCGCCGTGTACTACCAATTCCGCGGGGTCGGGCTGCTGGTGCTGCCTGTGCTTCTGAGCTCCACCGTGCAACCGAGCATGATCCTGTTCGTGGTGGTGTACGGCCTGGACTGGGTGGCCACGGTGCCCCCGACGGCGGCCATCTGCCGCAAGGTGTTCGGGGCGGACGGATCAGTGGTGTTCGGATGGGTGTTCGCGGCGCACCAGCTCGGAGCCGCGGCTGCAGCGTTCCTCGCGGGTTACATCCGGGACGCCACGGGCCACTACACCTATGCATGGATCGGTGCTGCTGCGATGTGCACCGTGGCTGCCGTCATCAGCGCCACCATGCGTAAAGACGCGGTCAAGAAGGAACCCGTCCCGGTTGGAGCCTGATCCGCTCCTTAGAAGTCAGCGGAAAGCCGGGATGCCCGTGATGTGCTGGCCGAGGATGAGCGTGTGGACCTCGTCCGTGCCTTCGTAGGTGCGAACCGATTCCAGGTTGTTGGCATGGCGCAGCGGCGGATAGTCCAGCGTGATGCCGTTGCCGCCCAGGATGGTGCGGGCTTCGCGGGCGATCTTGATTGCCTCGCGCACATTGTTGAGCTTGCCCATCGAGATCTGTTCCGGCCGCAGTCTGCCCGCATCCTTGAGCCGTCCGAGATGCAGCGCGAGCAGGGTGCCCTTCTGGATCTCCAGGACCATGTTCACGAGCTTCTCCTGGGTCAACTGGTAGCCGGCCAAGGGCTTGCCGAATTGCATGCGGCTTCCGGCATATTCGAGCGCGGCCTCGTAAGAGTCACGTGCCGCGCCCATGGCACCCCAGGCAATGCCGTACCGCGCCTCGTTAAGGCAGGAGAACGGTCCGCGGAGGCCCAGGGCACCCGGGAGGAGGGCCTCGGGACCCAGCCGGACGGCGTCGAACACCACATCGCACTGGATCGAGGCCCGCATGGAGAGCTTCGCGTCGATGGGAGTCACTGTGACCCCTGGAGTTCCCGCCGGAATCAGGAAGCCGCGGATGCCGTCGTCGGTGTTTGCCCACACCACCATGACGTCGGCGATCGAGGCCATCCCGATCCAGCGCTTCGAACCGTTCAGGACCCAGCCGGCGTCGTCGCCCGTTCCGTCGCGGCGCGCAAAGCTAGCCATCGACGACGGATCCGAACCCGCCGTCGGCTCCGTCAAGGCAAAGCAGCCGATCAGTTCGCCGGCTGCCATGCGCGGGAGCCATTGTTCCTTCTGCTCTTCGCTGCCCCACTTGTGGATCGCCGTCATGGCCAGGGAGCCTTGCACGGACACGAAGGTGCGGATGCCCGAATCGCCGGCCTCGAGTTCCATGGCTGCGAGTCCGTATTCGACGGCGGAGCGGCCCGGGCAGCCGTAGCCCTCCAGATGCATGCCTAGGACTCCGAGCTCGCCGAGTTCCGCCGGCAGTTCCCGCGGGAACACTGCCTCCTCGTACCAACGGCCGATGTTCGGACGGATCCGCTGGTCCGTGAAATCGCGTACCTTCTCGCGAAGCTCCAGTTCCTCGGGGGCCAAGAGGGAATCGAGGGCAAGGACATCGGAGGTATTCGTCGTTGAATGGCTCATGCCAGCATCCTAGGCCGGACGAGTTCCCGGCGGCGGCCTGCAGGCGCAGGAGCGGCACCTGCGCCGTGCCAGAATTGAGCCATGGCCGCGGCAGACATTAACGCAATAAGACTGCCGCTACGGGCAGCCAAGGGGATTGGGCGACGCCGCATTCTCGCGGGCCTGGCCCTGGCCCTGCTGCTGCCCGTCGCGATCGAAGTCCTGGTGTCCGCGCTGCAATACCGGAACTTCGCCATGATCATGCTGTTCCAGCTGGCCGCCTCGGCAGCAGTTGCCGCAATCGGGGGCCTGTGGCCGGCGGTGGTGTCCGCGGTCCTCGGCAGCATGCTTCTGAACTACTTCTCGGCAGATCCGGTGGGTTCCCTGTCCATCGCGGACCCCGCCACGCTTTTCACCCTGGTCATCTTCCTTGCAGTGGCGTGCGGAGTGGCGCTCGCCGTCGGTTTGGCGACCCGGCGGGCCCAGGAGGCAGCCCATTCCGGCGCCGAGGCCAGAGCCCTGAGCGAATTGGCCCTTCGTATCCTGAGCTCGGACGGAAGCCTCGAGTCTTTCCTGGACAAGATCCGCGTCAACCTCGGCATGGACGCGGTGACGCTGCTCTCCACGTTTGATTCGCCCGACGCCCCCGGCACTGGCTGGCAGGTCCTTGCAAGCTCGGGGCTTCAACCGCCGGTGACCCATGCGGCCGCCGACCATGCCGCCGTCGTCGATCCCAATTACACCCTCCTGCTCCGGGGCGGACCGCTTTCCGAGCAGCACCGCCGCATGCTCGCGGCGTTCGGCGCCTTCGTGGTGGCGGTGCGGGAGCGCCAGCAGCTCGTCAAAAGCCGGCAGGACAACGCGCGCCTGGCCGAAGGCAACAAAATGCGGACCTCCATCCTGCGCGCCGTCTCCCACGATCTCCGCACCCCGTTGGCGGGCATCAAGCTTGCTGTCAGCAGCCTTCGCCAGGAAGACGTGACCTTCGCCCCCGACGACGAGCGCGAACTCCTGGCCACCATCGAGGACTACGCGGACCGTCTGGATCACTTGGTGGATAACCTGCTGGACATGTCCCGCATCACCGCGGACGCCGTGAACCCGCTATTGCGCGGACTGGGCTGGCACCAGATCATGCCGGAGGCTTTGCGCGGCGTGCCGGAGGAGCGCATCCGCAATGAGCTGCCGGCCAACCTTCCCTATGTAGAGGCCGACGCCGGGATGTTGGAACGCGTCGTGGCGAACCTCGTGGAGAACGCGGTGAAATACGCGCCCGATTCCGATGTCGTGCTGGTGGCGCGGACCGGTGCGGGCATCACGGTGGATGGTCGGCCGGCCAGCGAACTGCGCGTGACGGACCATGGTTGGGGGATCGCGCCCGCTGCGGTCCTGGAGCTTTTCCAGCCCTTCCAACGGCTCGATGATTCTCCATCCAGCCGGGACGGCCGCAGCGGAATCGGTTTGGGGCTCGCTGTCGCCAAGGGATTCACCGAGGCGATGGGCGGAACGCTCATGGCTGAGGCGACGCCGGGAGGCGGGCTGACCATGGTGGTCACGCTTCCTCTGTGGACGGGAGGGCGGCCATGAACCTCGTGCTGATCGTGGAAGATGAAGCCCAGATCGCCAGGGCAATGCAGATCAATCTCCACGCCCACGGCTACCGTGCCATCAGCGTCGGCAACGGCGCAGACGCACTCAAGGCGGCGGCCCAGCAGCCGGTGGACATCGTGGTGCTCGATCTCGGCCTGCCGGACATGGACGGCGTGGATGTGATCAAGGGAATCCGCGGCTGGAGCACCATGCCCATTATCGTGTTGTCCGCCCGACACGGTTCGGAAGACAAGGTAGAAGCGCTCGACGCCGGAGCCGACGACTATGTGACCAAGCCCTTCGGCCTGGACGAACTCCTGGCCAGGCTCCGCGCCGCCTCGCGGCGGGCGGCGCCCCGGCATGAAGCGCCGACGCTCCAGACCGCCGACTTCCTGGTTGACCTGGCCGGAAAGAAGATCACCAAGGACGGCGCAGAAGTCCGGTTGACCCCCACCGAATGGAACATCCTGGAATTGCTGGTGCGCAACGCGGGACGATTGGTCAGCCAGCAGCAGATCCTCACCCAGGTCTGGGGACAGGCCTACGCCAAGGAGACCCAGTACCTGCGTGTCTATATAGCCCAGCTTCGGCGCAAGCTCGAACGCGACCCCGCCCAGCCCCGCCACCTCCATACAGAGGCCGGCATGGGATACCGCTTCGATCCGTAGCTGCGTACGTAGACTGTAGTCATGGATACCGCATCGTTGCTTGCCGTTTGCCGGGTATACGAGCTCCTGCCCGATCCCGAAGGGTCGGTGGGAGTGACGGCCATTGACAAGCGCCCCGTCGACGGGCCGGTGAAGGTCCACAAGCTGGGAATCCACGGCGACATCCAGGCGAGCCGGATCCACCATGGCGGCGAGGACCAAGCCCTCTACGTGTACTCGCAGGCGGACGCCGATTTCTGGGCGAATGAACTCCAGAGGGACATGCCCGCCGGGATTTTCGGGGAGAACCTCCGCGTTGCCGGAATCGAGACCAGCGGTGCCGTGATCGGCGAACGGTGGAAGATCGGCCTGGACGTCGAAGTCGAGGTCACATCGCCGCGTGTACCGTGTGCGACTTTCCAGCGCCGCATGAATGAACCCCAATGGGTCAAGCGCTTCACGGAGGCAGGGCGGGTCGGCGCCTACCTTCGAGTGGTGAAGACCGGCTCCATCTCGGCCGGCGACTACATCCACAAACTGTTCGTGCCGAAGCATGGCATCACCGTGGGGCAGTGGTTCAGCAACCCCAACCTCGATGACATGCAGTTGCTTCTCGACGCCGAGGCGGACGGAGAGATCCTGCTGCAGTCCGACTACCACGACAGCTTCGAAAGGCTCATGCGCCGCAACGGGGTGGAGGCCTGAAAGCCGCCCTTGGGCGGGCAGCCTGACATGTGGTCTTAAAGGCAGCCTTTAAAGGCGGCCTTTAAGGGCGGACTTGAGGGCGCCGGTGGCGCGTTTGTGCGCAAGCTCACCGCCGCCGTCGACCGTTATGTCGCCACGGGACTGATCTGTGCCCTACACTTGAACTATCCCCCACTCCGGAAATCCCTTTTTCCTGCCCAATTCTTGAGGCAGGACTGGTCAGTGTTGGGGCCCGCAAAATGTGTGTGGGCAGTTTCATAGGGAGAGCCGGGCGAAGAAAACGCTGTACAGACTGCTGAGATAGCAGCCAAGAGATGCAGCGGGAAGTCCTGCCATGGGATTGCGACAGCGCCGGACTTCTTGCGAGCACCAGAGCCTCCTGGTTCTTTTGCCCGCAACGTGTACTGCGGCCAAGCCCAACCGGGCCGCGCCGACTGGCCCCCTATGGATGAGGAAACTTTCCCCTATGCCCGAAAACCTGAACGACCCGTTCGCCGCCGAGTCTGCCGAAGCAGCAGAGACCGCCGTCGAAACCGCACCCGCCGCTGAGTTCATCGAACCTGCTGCACCCGTTGAGGCCCCGGCCGAGGCTGAGGCGCCCGTTGAGGCTTCCGCCAAGGCCGAAGCGCCTGCCGCGGCACATGCTGAAGCACCCGCCGAAGACGAGGAAGACGGCATCCGCTTCGTCGACCTCGGAATCGACCCCCGCGTCCTGGCCGCACTGCAGGACGTCGGCTACGAGAAGCCGTCCCCGATCCAGGCAGCAACCATTCCGCTGCTGCTCGAAGGCCGCGACGTCGTTGGCCTCGCCCAGACCGGCACCGGTAAGACTGCAGCTTTCGCAGTACCGGCACTGTCCCGCCTGGCCGAACTCCACGACCTCAACGGCCCTTCCCGCAAGACCCAGGCACTGGTTCTCGCTCCGACCCGCGAGCTTGCGCTCCAGGTTGCCGAGGCCTTCACCTCGTACGCCAAGCACATCGATGACTTCACGGTCCTCCCCGTCTACGGTGGCTCCGCCTATGGCCCGCAGCTTGCCGGCCTTCGCCGCGGTGCACAGGTTGTTGTCGGTACCCCGGGCCGCGTCATCGACCACATCTCCAAGGGTTCCCTGGACCTGTCCGAGCTGCAGTACCTCGTACTGGACGAAGCCGACGAGATGCTCCGCATGGGCTTCGCCGAGGACGTAGAGCAGATCTTCCAGCAGACCCCGGAAGACCGCCAGGTTGCGCTGTTCTCTGCCACCATGCCGAGCCAGATCCGCCGCATGTCCAAGCAGTACCTGAACAACCCGGCCGAAATCTCCGTCAAGTCCAAGACCACCACCGGCGCCAACACCCGCCAGCGGTACTTGCAGGTCATGGGCCCGCACAAGCTCGACGCGCTGACCCGCATCCTCGAGGTGGAAGAGTTCGACGGCGTTATCGCCTTCGTGCGCACCAAGATGGCTACCGAGGACCTTGCCGACAAGCTGAAGTCCCGCGGCTTCCAGGCTGCCGCCATCAACGGCGACATTCCGCAGCAGCAGCGCGAACGGACTGTCGACGCGCTGAAGGAAGGCCGCATCGACATCCTGGTGGCCACCGACGTCGCGGCCCGTGGCCTTGACGTTGAGCGCATCAGCCACGTGGTCAACTACGACATCCCGCACGACACCGAGTCCTACGTCCACCGCATCGGCCGTACCGGCCGTGCAGGCCGTAGCGGCGACGCCATCCTGTTCATGACGCCGCGGGAGAAGTACCTGCTGCGTTCGATCGAGAAGGCCACCCGCCAGCCGGTTGAGCAGATGCACCTGCCCACCGCCGAGACCGTCAACACCTTGCGCCTTGGCAAGTTCGCCGACAAGATCACGGAGACCCTCGAATCCGAGGACGTTGCCGCGTTCCGCGACTTGATCTCTTCCTACGAAGAGGAGCACAACGTTCCGGCTTCGGAGATCGCCGCTGCACTGGCCGTCATGGCACAGGGCGGCCAGCCGCTCCTGGTCAAGGAACTGCCGGCTGCACCGGAATTCCAGAAGCGCGAGCGCTCCAAGGACGGCTTCGGTTCCCGTGGCCCGACCCGCGCCCTGACCGAGGGCAACGCCACCTACCGGATCGCCGTCGGACGCCGTCAGCGCGTCATGCCCGGTTCGATCGTTGGCGCCATCGCCAACGAAGGCGGCATCTCCTCGGCACAGATCGGCGGCATCGACATCCGCTCGGACCACTCCCTGGTGGAGCTCCCGGCGGACCTGAGCCCCGAGCAACTGCGCGCACTGTCCCGCACCCGGATCGGCGGCGAGCTGATCCACCTCGAGCTGGACAACGGCCGCAAGCCGGCGTCTGACCGTGGCGGCGAGCGTGGCGGTTACTCCGGTGGCAGCCGCGGCGGCGACCGTGGCGGCTACTCCGGTGGGGACCGTGGCGGAAACTTCAAGGGCAACGGTGGCTTCAAGAAGGAGTTCCGTAAGACTGAAGGCGACCGCGGCGGCTACGCCGGCGGCGAGCGTTCCTCCGCTGACCGCGGCGGCCGTTCCTACAGCGAGCGCAGCAGCGCCGGTACCGGAACGGGTAGCTACGGCGACCGCGGCGCACGCAAGCCGCGCACTGGCGGCGACGCAGGCAACCGCGATTTCAACCGCAAGGGTAAGTGGTAAACAGGACTAGTTCCTGGGTTCCTCGTCAGAGGCCGGCTTTCGAGCCGGCCTCTGGCTGTTTAACGGCGGTCTGGGTTTAGCGGGGACACGTGCCGTTCGTGGCTGTACCGTCCTCCCCATGTTTGCCAGCCCGAAGGTCCAGGATTGACCGGCTCGCCGTGTCGCAGACGCATTCCCAGGCCAAACATGGGGAAGACGAGCGGCCCCTGGGTGTGGAAAGGTGGGTTCATGGGTTTCCTCGATGGGTTGAAGAAGAACCTCGGCTTCGACAAGCTGGAGAAGGACGCGTCTGGACGGCCCTCGGAGGCCCCGCAGGAGGGCGCCGACGCCTCAACGGGGGAGATGGTCCAAAGTCTCCCGCCGGAGCCGTCTGCGGAAGCTCTCGCGGCTCCAGACCCCGCAGTGCCCGACGCCGGTGCTCCCGCCGCCGGCGCAGGGCAGGTCACCGAAGTGGTAGTGGAAGCAGACGATACCTTGAGCGGGATCGCCATGCAGTTCGGGGTCGACTTGGATGCCCTGATCGCTGCGAACGCGGATACGGTGCCAAACCCGGACCACATCTACCCTGGACAAGTCCTGCGCCTGCCCTGATTCAGACCCTTTCAGGCTCAAGAATCCGGCGTAGATGCAAATTGTGTCGGGGCCGTATTTCCCTGTCCCGCAGCCGATTTGTGGCCTGAGAAATCGTCCGGTAGAGTATTTACTCGTTGCCCCCCTAGCTCAGTGGTAGAGCGCGTTCTTGGTAAGAACGAGGTCACCGGATCGATTCCGGTGGGGGGCTCTGAATGAGGGCCTGTGTCAAGGCGGTTTTTGACCGGCTTGGCGCAGGTTTTTCTCATTCGTGGCGGTGTAGCTCAGTTGGTTAGAGCGCACGACTCATAATCGTGAGGTCGGGAGATCGAGCCTCCCCACCGCTACCAAGACAGACCCCCGGAATCCGCGAGATTCCGGGGGTTTTCTCGTCTTCGACGGAGGGGTCGCTCTCATTCGGCTTCCATGCGATTCCCCAGGGATCTATCCTTTTCTCCTGGTCGTGGATGTTTTTTGGATGTTTTTGAAGGCCCGCCGAACCGTTTGGTCGACGAACGGCATCCGTTCACGCGGTTGCATCTTTGAGCGATGTGTGGCACAGCCACCTCTCCGGCATGCTGGGGGACATGTGTGGACGCTACGTGGTTGCTAGGGCAAACGGTGATCTGTTGGCTGCCTTTGCCGTCGAGCAAGCGTATGTCGATGAGTTCGAGCCTTCCTACAACGTGCCCCCGACTGCCACAGTGCCCCTGATTCTGGACCGTTGTTCGGGAGAGGGCGCTCCGGTGGCGAGGAAGCTGGTGACCGCACGGTTGGGCCTCGTGCCATCATGGGGAATGGCTGGATCCGTCTCTGCCCTCGGACCGCCCAGACAAGTGGCTCCGGACCGCAACGATCTTTACGACCGCGGCGTCGGATGCCCTCGGACCCATCCTTGACGGCACGCCGTTGATCGTGCCACCGACATGTTCTCGGACTGGCTCGACCCCGAAACCACGTCAGTGCCCGATGTCCGCGCCCTACTGGATTAAATGCCCGAACCGCACCTCGTTCCACGGGTGGTCAGCGACAGAGTCAACTCGGTGAGAAATAATGGCCCGGAGCTGATCCGACCAGCTGCTTGAGACAGATGATTGCGACCGGATTGACGCGGCGGAACAACCGAAGTCCTCGGTCCTGCCTCTACTCGGGTTCGTCAGCCGGACGGCCTTCCCACTCGCCTGCAAAGTGCCTGTCCAGGATTCCGTGGAGATGTCCGTTCCCTTGCGGCCCCTTCGACTTCGTACAGGACCCCACAGTGCCCTTGTAGGTCGTCGATCCAGCACTGATTCCCCTCTCTCGCGTGGAAATAGACCGCATTGTTCCTTTTTGATCCGCATCCGTGGCCATTGCCGATTCGGGCTAGGTGGCGACCGGAACCGCTGGTGGTCGAAGGACTGGAGACCGTCCTCAAGCGCCGGGTAGACGTAAGCAAAACTAGATGAGGGCCGCCGATGCTGGAATCAGCTTGTTGTCGAACCAATCAGCAAACTGTTCAGCTATCTCAGGTTGATCCTCAATGACGATGGAACTCATCAGCATGTGCGTCTCAGCTGTGGGGGTGAAACTAATGGATATGTGTCGACGGTCGATTATCAGGTAGTCCATGCCGACCGGGTTCTCCTGGTCAATAAGTCGGACTGACACAAATTGCCCCACCCCTTTTCGGCGGTAAATTTCATGGCGTTCGCGAACTAAGTCTTCGAAGTTGGTGGGAAGGGCCGACTTTTGCATTACGAGGATGACTACCATGCTCGCAGGTTTTCCTTGCTTGCTAAGCTTTTGAAGGCGTGCAGCAACAGCGTCAGCAAACGCCTTAGGGGCCTTCATACTGTCGCCCACCAACACCGACCTAATTCGCGTCTCTGCTTGGCCTACAAGTCGTATGCCGTCCTTGTAAATTTCTTCCTTCCCCTGAACTCGCCGGGTCACCGCCGTATTGGTAAGAAAGGCTTCGATTGCGCTGATCGCAGACTCGGTTCTCCCGAGAGTAGTCGCGCGTTCGATCCCAATCCCCGTCGCCAGTACCCCAAGGATTAGAAGTCCTATCAGGGCTGGATCTTTTGTGAAGAATTCAACCCCTACTAGGTCGAATACGAAGACGACCACGCCTGCCACCCCTGCGAAGATCAACAAGTACGTGGGAAGAGTCTTGACTGCGCGCTTCACGTTGGCCTCTTTTTTGGCCGTCTCGAGCTGTCGGCGGCCTTTCACTGGCTAGTCGGATGTTTGCTCATGATAGACCCGGCTTTGGCCGGCGTCAGCAGTTACCGACTTCCTTGGTTGATGCTTTTCTCCGGGGGACCGCGGGTGCTGAGGTCCCAGGCGTTGCTGGCTTGGAGGGACATGCCGCGGGGGCCGGTGCGGCGGGTGGTGCCTTCGATGAGCAGCAGGTTCGTGGAGAACAGGATGGGCGGGTCGACTTTTTCCTGGGCGTCGCTGAAGAAGGTGGCGTCGACGCACCCGGTGCCGTCGTCGATGCTGATGAAGACGACGCGTTTGCCGCCGCGCATGGGTGGTGTCTGGGTGGCGACCCGGATCCCTGCGACGAGGACTTTGGTGCCGTTGCGTAGGGTCAGGAGGTCTTGGGCTTTGGTGACGCCGAGCCGGTCCAGGAGCGGCCGGTAGGAGTCGATGAGGTGGTGGCTGACGTCCAGGGCCAGGATGTCCAGTTCCTCCCGGGTGATCTCCAAATCGGTCAGTTCGGGCATGCCTTCCGGGATCGTGGGTGCGTCGATGGCCGGGAGCGGGAGGGCGAGCTGGCCGGGGATGACCTGCAGCCGTTTGGCGGTGCGGGTGGCTTGGTTCCGGGCGGCGATCGCCGGGCGCGTCCGTTTGCTCTGCCCGGTGTATAGAGAATCCAGGGCGCCGACGAGGGCCAGGCTCTGCACCGTGGATGCCCGGAGGCGTGCGCGTTCCTTCAGGTCCGTCATGGAGTCGAAGGGCCGTTCGGTGAGGATGCGGTGGATTTCGCGGACTTGGATGCCTTTCACGTCGGCCAGGGACATGCGGATCCCCAGCCGGCCGTCCGGGGCCGGTTCGGTGACGTATTCGTCGGTGGAGCGGTTGACGTCCAGGGGCAGGATCGGGATGCCAAGGCGGCGGGCTTCGGCGACGAGGAGGCGTCTGGGGTACATGCCGGGGTCGTGGGTCCATAGCCCGGCCATGAACTGCACCGGGTAGTGGGTTTTCAGCCAGGCCGACTGGAAGGTGGGTTTGGCGAAGGCGGCGCCGTGGGCGCGGCAGAACCCGAAGGACCCGAAGCCTTTCACGACGCCCCAGACCTTCTCAACCACCTGCGGTGGGTAGCCGCGTTCGGCGGCTTTCTCGTGGAAGAACTTTTCGACGCCGGGGAGGCGGTCCTCGTCGGACAGGAAGCGCCGGAGCACGTCGGCGTAGGCGAGCCCGCAGCCGGTGAACGTGTCGATGATCCGCATGAGTTGTTCGTGGAAGACCACGATCCCGTAGGTGTTCCGCAGGAAGGGTTCCAGGTCCGGGTGCAGCTGCTCGACCGTTTCCCAGCCGCCGCGCCGGTTCAGGAACGGCTTGACCATCTCGGCCTGCATGGGGCCCGGGCGGAAGAGGCTAATGTCGGTGATCAGGTCATCGAACACGGCCGGCTGGAGTTTGCCGACGAGTTCGCGCTGGCCCGGGGACTCGATCTGGAAACACCCCAGCGTGTGGGTGGACCTGATCAGCTCGAAGGTCCGTTCGTCGTCCAGGGGCACTCCCTCGAGATCGACGGTCTCCCCCGTGGTGCGTCGGATTTCGGTGACGGCGTAGGCCATCGCCGACTGCATCCTGACCCCGAGGACGTCGAGTTTGATCATGCCCATCGGGTCCATGTCGTGCTTGTCGTACTGGGACATCGGCAAGCCCATCCCGGACGGCTGCACCGGCGTCCGGTCCAGGAGGGACGTGTCCGAGAGAATCACCCCGCAGGGGTGCATGGAGATATGCCGGGGCAGCCGGTCCAGGCGCTCGGTGATGTCCACCAGCAGATCCAGCTGCCGGCTGCCCTCCACCCGTTCGGCCAGGTCCCGCAGTTCGGGTTTCTCGGCCATCGCTTCGCGGAAATGGGAGGCGGAGAAGCGCCAGAGGTTCTTCGCGATCCCGTCGATGTCCTCCGGGTCCATGCCCAGGACCATGCCGGCGTCCCTTGCCGCACCGCGGGCCCGGTAGCCGGACTGCATCGACATCAGGGTGACCCGTTCCGGGCCGAAGCGGGCGAAGATCTCCTGGTAGATGTCGTGGCGGCGGGCGGACTCGACGTCGATGTCCACGTCCGGCAGCGTCCGGCGCCGGGTGCTCAGGAACCGTTCGAAGAGCAGGTCGTGGCGGATCGGGTCGACAAACGAAATGCCCAGGGCGTAGTTGACCAGGGACCCGGCCCCGGAGCCGCGGGCCGCGGAGCGGATGCCCATGTCCCGGATGAGCCGGGCGACCTCGGCCACGGTCAGGAAGTAAGACGCGAACCCGAGATCGGCGATCGTGTCCATCTCCAGCCGCAGCCGCGACTCCACCACCTCCAAAGCAGCGTGATCAGCGCCCGTGTAGAGGGTGTTGACCCCGGCCCGGGCGCGTTCCCACAGCACGGTGAGGGGGTCGCCGGTGATGCCGATGATGGAGGCTTCGGGCATGACCGGGACGCCCCAGCCGGCATCACTGACGGGGTCGATCCGGCACCGGTCCGCCAGAGCCTCGGTTTCGGACAGGAGGGCTTTGGCGGCTGCGGCGCCGGCCTGGCCGATCGCGGCGATCTCAAAGGCGAGGGCCTGCATCATTGGTCCGGGTTTGAGCCAGGCCTGGGCCGTGGGCTGGACCCCGGTTTCGTCCAGGCGCCGCAGCGCCCGTGCGGCATCCAGGATGTCCGCGGTGATCGCCTCGTCCGGGAGAACGTAGCGGACCGCGTTGCTCAGCACCGCCTTCACCTGGGCCCTGCCGGCGAGTCGGAGCATCCTTGTCGCGTGGGTGTGGCTGGACGGCAGCCCCGGCGCGGACAGGTGGGAGACGACCTCGACCCGCAACGCCTCCCTGGGCAGGACGGCGAGCCACTGGTCGACCAGGGCCATGCCGTCGCCGCGGGTCCCGACCTTGAGTCCGACGTCGGAGAGCGGCCCCAGAAGCACGGTCCCGACCGGGCCGGCATCGGTGAGGAGGTGCGCGGCGATCTCGGCCCGGGTCACGGCGACGGTCTTGCGGGCGTGGGCTGCCGAGACCAGCCGGCACAGGGCAGCGTAGCCGGCTCCCTGGTTGTGTCCGTGGGCCAGGACCACGACCCGCCCACCCACGCTCCCGGTGTCGTCGAGGACGGCGAGCTCCACGCCGAGGATCGGATCGATTCCGGCCGCGACGCAGGCACCGATGTGCTTGGGGATCCCGTAGAGGCCGTCACGGTCGGTCACGGCCAGGGCGTCCGCTCCGCCGGCCTTCGCCGCTGCCGCCAGGGTGTCCGGCCAGTCCACCCCGTAATGGGCGGAAAACGCCGATGCGGCGTGCAAATGAGTGAACATCGAGACTTCTAGCCCAGGATGCGGGCCAGCACCCAATCAGCATCGTCACGGACCAGCTCGAACACCCGCTCGGCCGAACGGCCGCGCCCGGCCGCGGTGATCCGCCAGGTCTCCGTCTCCAGCACCTGCGGGCCGATGCCCTTCTGAATGCGGGACTGCTCGACCCACCAAGGGCGCCTGGTGTAGAACCGCAGAGGTGTCTCGGTGCTCCGGTACTGCTGGTCCCGCCACGCAAACCCAAAGGGCCTGCCGTCCGGAGTCGTTCGCACTACCACAGGCTCATCAATCTCGAGCATTAGAACACACTTTCTAGTCAATAATCTCTTAATAGAATATGTATTCGATGCTAAGCGTCACCACCGACACTTGACTCGGGCCCGTCCGCCCATTCGACGTTGTTCGGATATATGGACTGTCCGGCCTGCCTTGGCCCTCGGATGGTCCGTGCCGAACGGCATGGGATAGCCCGACGCCTATAACTGCCGCGGCCCAAAGAGACGTTGCGGCGTCTGCGCTGACACGACTCCTACCGCCAGATTCGGAGATGACCAAGTGGCCGAAGATGCGGAGCGGACGGGTGGCTCAGGAACTCGGCAACAGTACAGATCCGGGCGAACCGCAAGTGGATGGCCGTCTGGTCGTGCTGCAAGAGTATGCTTGTGGATCGTGAACGATGCGGACTTTACCCTCTTTGACCTCGATATCCCTGACTCTTCAGCACCGGTGGAGAAGTACATAAGCGCCGATCAGATTCAGAGACTTCAGGCCGCCTTCAAGGAAGCCGGACTGACCAGCACTGAGGGACAGAAGGAGCTCGTTCGCACGTGTGTGGTCAGGCCGGTTGAATCCCTCTTCGACCTGCGGCCGAGTGACCTTCGGCCAATTTTTAATCGTATTTCCGAGCGCGCCTGGGAAAAGCCGAAGTCCATCGGTGGTAGCGCTTGGGACAACCGTGACGAAGAGACTTGGATAGACAAGCTCTAGCAGTACTGATGGGTTCTGAGACGGCCATTGCGGGAAAGGCCGCCGTCGCCACTTCTCTCCAGCGAATCGGCCCTCAGCTGAAGGGTGAATCCGGATTGGCCCAGCGGCTGCGATTTCATCAGTCTTGGTATCGTCTTGAGATTTTGGGTCAAGACGCATTCGGAGAAACGCCGCGGCCGCGCGAACGGCCGCTCGGCAGCATATTAACCGTCGATGCCGGCGCGCGCGGGATGAATTTCACTTCATCGGCGGCTCAAAAACTCTATGCCAGCCGAAGGCTAGATGGGTGGGGTCTTGATCCAATCCGCTGCACTCGATACCTAGTTTCGAGTCAAGCGTTGATGCTGAACGTGATGGGGCCCCTGGTTCAGGATTTCGCGTGGCTCACCCGAACACTTGGACGAGTGACTGGGCGATCTAAAGACTTCTTGGGCGTGAATGCTGTGAAGATCGAGTTTGCCCCAGCCAAGCGTTCGGAGTTCCTTGGAGATATGACTCGTGTTGATGCGTTCATTGTCGCCGAGACGCGAAGCGGGGCAGAAGGGATCGTGCTTGAGTTCAAGTACGCCGACAGGTTCAACAGCCGCCGTCTCGTCCTGTCCGGAAATCCAGCCTACGAGTCGCTAGACGAGGCCACAGGCCTATGGAAGAAGTGCGCCGCGGCGCTAGCAGATTCTGCCGTCAACCAACTCGTTCGTTGCCACGCTCTGGGAGCAGCAGTGATGTTCAATCTTCACGCGAGCATGCGCACGACGCTGTTGGCCATACATCACGATTACGACTCGGCCGCCATGATGAACGTCGAGAAGTATCGCAGTCACGTTTCCGAACCGGAGCGGGTTCGAGGACTCACCATTTCAGGATTTCTCGCTGCCATGGCAGCGGAAGCTTCGTCTGAAGTCGAGGTCGCGGAGGTGGACCGTCTCAGAATTAGGTATGTGGACTTGGCTGGTAGCGCTCGGTCTTGGCAGATGTTCCGGGGGGCGGCGTCACAGAGTCACTGACCGGCCGTTATTTGTCGCAGGTGCTCGAGACCGCTAAATGGTGGGCCCGGCTCAGCGAGTTTTTCTTGCGGTAAAGCCAACAGAGCGCGCAGCCAACCTTCCAAATGACTCTTGTTTCCTGGCAGAAACGGGATCGCCCCAATGCCTAGGGCATCAAGAGCCATGGCAAGTCCTGAGTCGGCGAATGCCTCACTGTCGTCCCTGTTTAGTGGATATAGCGCCACGCCCTTCACGACAGGTCGTGACCTAGTAGCTGCGCCTGAGCCGACGACGATGGCATCTCTATAGCGATGCAGTGCGTTGATTGCATCGGGTGGCGGCGCGGCCATTCCGTACTGCGCCTGCATTTCTGCCGAAGCGTCGACTCGATACTTGGCGTCGAGGACGACGTAGAGATCGGGCCAGCCTTCTCGAATGAACCTAAGCGTGATGTCGGGGCGTTGCTGCCCGGTCAAGCCCTTGAACGCCCAGTTATAGACGATCTGGAGCGACCCTTCCCCCTGTGGCAATTGGACGCTGCTGCGACGTCCTTGGGCTAGCCGAACCCTGATCCCCTCTTCGCTCACCGTCAGCAAGTCCTCCAGGTTGGCCTCAGCATCTGAGATTTTGAGAATCAACGTGACCACAGCGATGAAGCACCAAATCTCATACAGGTCGTGCAGGTCGCTAAGCGAGTGGTGCTTGTCCCCAGGGGAGGTTACCGCGAGACCTTGCCGCAGGATCAAGATCGACCTGTAGGCATCTCCATAGCCGGCTGCGGAGTGGAGTTGAAGAGATCCGAAACCAGCGGGTGGAACAGAACCTACATCCTGAAAAATGGGGAGGGCGAGGAGGTCGCCGACCTGCTCCGCCATGAGCCGCACCTCTTCAATCTCAGCGATTAGCCTAACTGGGGTGGAGTGGTTTCGGTTTTGTGCAGCTTGGACCTGGACGTCCATGGCTTGCGTTATCTCGGTTAGTTGGCTCAGCGTTCGGGCAAGAGCGTGGCGCAGCCAGCGGTGCTCCGGTGTGTCTAAGGTTTCCATGCGATTGTTGCTCTGCACGAATTGCTTCACGGGCCCAAGTCCTGCGTAGTAGAGAGACTGCCCTGCACCCGCTCCGGTCAGGATTGACTTCCGCGCAGTCGAATCATTGGCACGGACGTCTTCTATTCGGCTCAACGCCGTTGTGCGGGAAAGGGTGCGCCGGGGGTGAGTGTTAACGTAACGAATAGCCTGATCGAGATTCTGAATCTCGTTGCGAAGTAGCGTTATCCATTCCAAATTTGACTGAGAATCGACGTCCACGGCTTGACTGCTCCGGTAAGTGGACCGCATGTACTCCAAAGCTAGTCCCCTGGAGGCTTGCGCTACATCGACGAGGAGGCCCTGGTAATCCTCGGCGTAGTCGATTTTGGTAGGGAACACCTCAAGAGTCACACTCAACCTATGGGCCCCGACTAAGACAGCGAAGGTGCAAAGACCGACTTGTCTCCCGAAGGAGAATGGGCCTGAAACCGAGCCGCTGTCCTCATACGCATCTACATCTTTAAAAAGGAGGGCATTTCTGTGGACCAGACGGGGCTGCGCCCCCGCATGTTTAGTCAGCACCCGGATCTTATACAACGCATCCTCAAAAAATGCTGGCGCAGTACCAACGCCAGGCGGCTGCCACTCGCCCGCGGCCCCGACGGAGACAGAAACTCTGCCATCGGTTGAATCCACTGTGAACAACGGAGGACTATCAGCATGCCTTCTGCCTAAGGTTGAGCGGCCGGACTTGGGTCCACGGATCTCGACTACAGCGAAATCTGTAGACACTTGGACGAGAAGGTCAGACGCCACTTTTATATCCAGAAGTTCGCGAAGCCCGATTCCTTCAACCGGCTTTGCATCAGTTTCAGCCGCTTCTCGCAGAAGGGAAAACCTGTAAATCGGCCGGCTCCGAAGGTCCCGTCATTTGCTGCAGTGTCCGGCGCTGACCACGCCAGTAGTGCCTCTAAGACGTTTCGAATGCTTGGGCCGCTCCCCTGGATCCTCGGCAGGACTTTCATGGCGATGGCTACGTCGAGAGGATCGACCGTTCCCGATTCGGCCGTGGCAAATTGTTCAGGGCATTTTTCTGCCTCAAGGCAGAACATAGCTACCTCGTCACGTACCCGGTATCCAACTTGGAGCTGTGCCCCCGTTAAGGCTTCGTTGACCGATGACAGAGCAGTGATGACTCTATTCACCTCAGGGTTCCCCTTGTTAGGATGACCGCTCAACCTGAGGGCCGCAGGCGCCCACTTCTGGCTGGGCCATCGTTCTGTCGCTGGCTGGTCGACGTCGATTGAACCGATTGACGATAAGTCCACGGTAGAAAATTCAATTACGAACGCCCTGTCCAAGACCTTCTTGGAAAAACCAAAGGTCGTCTCGTCCATATTGACCGAACCGACGATGCACAAGTTCCCCGGAAGGAAGACATTCGTCCATTCCTTCGCAGAGTCTCCAGTGATGTGGGGGAAAAATGGGTAAGTTTCTGTGTCTCCATCGGCGCCCTGTACGCGCTCCTCTATCCTGCTGAGAACTTCCGCTAAATAGTATTCAACCCTCGCTATGTTCATTTCGTCGAGCACAAAGAAGTACTGCCTGTCGGGATTGTCCATGGCTTGACGCGCAAAGCGAAGCAGGTGCCCTGGCTGAAACGTACCGTCCAGAGCGACGTAGCCCAGGAGTTCGCTACTGTCATGCCAATCGGGTCGGACGGGTACCGTTTCACAAACGGCATCAGTTGCATCCGCGACCAGACGGGGAAGCTTCGTCTTACCAGTTCCCGAGATCCCGGCCAGAATGACGAAGGGTTTAGTGCGCACGGCTGAGACATATGTTGCCAATTGCCACGGTTCGAAAGTGAATCCTTGGGCGGCGATGTAGCTTGCCAAGCCTTCGATGTCATTGCTATCGGTTTCCACCTCAACCGCCGACGAGGCAGTAGGCGGAGCCGTCGCGGTGTGAGTAGCAGTTGGCAGGTAAAGAGACGCATCCGCCACGTGCTCAGCAAATTCCGGTGCGAAAGCTTCTTCCGTTTCTGAGGTAGCGTCAGAGCGATCGTCAGCAAAGAGAGCGGAAACTTCTATAGCATTCAATTGGGACTCATTCACGAACGTATCAACGACGGTCGTCATCTCAATTTCGGAGCCGAAGCGCTGCTCCAGATCCGTGAACCTATACCACCATACGGCCACATCCGTAAGCCTCGGGAGCTCCGCTCCCCCCTGTTGCGTGGCGGAGAGCACGAAGAACGATCTAAGTTCTTCGCGGGTCAGTGGAGAGAAGGTGAATGCCTTCGGTTTCGTGTCAGGAACCAGGACGAAGGGTTTAATCTGCATGGCCTGCCACCTTGCCACGGTGTCTGAAGGGCCATTGGAGGTGTACTTCTTTGTACGGTAACCGTTTGTCGTGTCGCGGTTAGCGGCAAACGGAACGAAATACGGATTGTCCAAGCTGGGCAGAAGGTCGAATTCTCCTGTGCGGGCAGTCCACTCGTTGATTGCTAACACAAAATCCGCGGAACGAGTGCCTGTCACCACTTCCAGTTGGCTGTCGCCGGCGCCGGGATGAGCATCTTTATTGCGGGCCCATGCACGCTTGAAGATTAGGAAGTCCTGGAGTCGTGTCTGTACACCGGCATCGGACAACCGATCCACAGCCGTTCTAATTCTGTCAGCTGACCAGAACTTACCCATCGGCATTTCCCCAATTCTTATTCGTGTACTACTTCGGAAACGCGATCCTGCGCTAAGTCGCAGTAGTGCGAGCTTATGTCGATCCCCAAGGATCGGTACCCATTCTTTTTAGCGAAAGCCATTGTAGTTCCGGACCCGTTGAATGGGTCGAGAACCACGCCGTTTGGAGGTGTGGTTGCAAGCACCGGAATCCTGACCAGGTCCTCCGAAAAGGACGCCTTATGCGCGGATCCCCCGCTGGACGGACGAGCAGACCACGTGTCCAGTGGAGGTAGTGTCTTCCCTGAAGACATCAGGCGGCCCACCGGATGACGGTCGTAGTAGTACCAACGGCTCTTGGTGAAGTGGAAGACATGCTCGTGCGACACCGAGGATCGATCACGGACCTGGTCTGGGATCGGATTCGGCTTTATCCAGATGTTGTCATTTCTAACAAGCCAGCCAGCATCTTGAAGCGCTATCGCCAGACGGTGGGGAATCATGAGCAGTTGCTTCGGGCGTGTCCAGAGGCCGTCTCCCGGCTTATCTTGGGGGCGGACACCGAAACGGCGTGCACCCTGTTTGGTTTCTCCGCTCTTGTGAGCGCCCTTGCCGCTCCAGTATGTGTCCCCGATGTTGATCCACAAGGAGCCGGTCTCCTTCAGCACCTGCCAGCACAGATCGAAAACCTCCACCAATTCGTCTATGAACTGCTGAGGGCTATCCTCCAGCCCTAGCTGGTCGTCGTGACCATAATCCCTCTGCCCATAATAAGGTGGCGACGTGACAATGCAGTCAACTTGGATCCCCTGATCAATTAGGAATCGAAGCCTCTCCTTGACGTCCCCCTGAAGGATCACGGAGCGCTCGTCCGAATAATGCGCTGCGTTCAACAGCTCATCCGACTGGAACACAGACTGCGGGGTCTCCAGGGGATGGAGTGCCTTGTTTGCAGGGGTCCTCTTTAAGACCCCTCCACGCATGCTTGCGCTGCTTGGCGGGATTACATGGGATACGGCGTTCAGCAATCTGGGGGTCTCCTCTGGGGCGTTAGCCCCAAGTTTATCGTTACGCACACCCGTCTCAGACCCTTGGGCAGAGCCATATGGGTGCCTACGTTCAAGCCGCTTTCAGAATGTGGCAGGCCTCTGACTTTCATCCTCGAAAGGCCGTCATGGCCGGATTCTCGTGGAAGTTGCCGGTAACCTTGGGCGGGGCTGAATGATGCACTTGGCAGACATCGATCGGCGGACCTCATGTAGTCACCACATCGGAGCTGAAGTGAACGTAGTTCTACGGACAGTCCATCGTTCCCGCCGTGCCGTCCGCCATTGCCGCACTCGACACGATGCCGACCCAAGCGGGCCGCAACATTCCCGCTAAACAGACAGTGACTCTCTTGAGACCATACTGTCAAAGCACACCCACGGGGCTTTCCGAACTGCCTACGGTCCGGAAGGTCAAGGAATAGCGCCCTGAACAAGGACGCAGGAGGGACGGAGTCGATGGTCAAATCGGCGGAGAAGGTCGTAGTCGCGAGACTGACACTCAGTGACTGGCAGGCGCTATGGCAAGCTAGCGAAGATGCTAACGACGACGGCTTCGATCACAACCTCCGACACCCGGCCACAACCAAAGTCAAGAGGGTGTCGCTAATATGTGCCGGTAATTCCTTAGTTGCTTTGGGACTCGCTCAAACCAAATGGATGTCCACCAAGCTGGACACGCTGGTGCGTTTCAGTTCAGTTCGCGAGCTACACTCGCCACTGTCCTTAGACGAACTGACTTCCGGAATCGCAGCCACATTGCGGCACTATGCGGAGGCGGCCTTTAGTTCTGGGGGCGTGCTGCCTCCGACTTCAGGGTCTGAGGTCCTTGCAGTCCTCAAGCGTCTACGGCCTGAGGCCGAAGGCATACTTCACACGCTCTTCGGCGCGCAACCGAAGAGCGAATTTGCGGCATCACCCCACAGCCGTCAACTCTTGCTGGAGCAGCGGGATGCCCTGACGCTGGGTCTGGAAGCCGCTGGGTTGGATAGCCGGGCCATAGTCGAGCACTGGCAGCCGAGCGGCGATGCTCCATTTTTGCTCGGGTTACCCGATACCTGGACATCGGAGGCGGCGCTCATCCGCCACGACTTCAGTCATTTTGACGAATGGGCAAACATAGGCGGGACAACGCACGATGTTGTCGAGTTCGTAGATCCCCATGATGTGCATCGCAAGGTGACAGTGATTTACGCCGACAAAGAACCTCTGGAGGAACAGCTTGGGACGGACTTGGTGTATTTTAGACGCGACAGCCCGGGGTACGTCGCTGTTCAGTACAAGCGGCTGAAGAGAGAGCCGACCCAAGGGGAACCTCTAAAGGCCGTCTATCGGCCGGATAAGCAGCTGACGGAAGAGATTCTTCGGATGAGGAAGATACAACTTCAAACGAGTACGTCATCGTTTGAAACGTGGCGGCTCTCTCCAGACCCTTTCTATGTCAAGTTGTGCGATGAACACTTGTTGCGGGCCGATGGAAAGCGTCTCGTTCCGGGGATGTATTTTCCACTCGGACTGTTTGAGATGCTTCTCGAATCTCCCAAGATTCTTGGGCCTGGCGGAGGGAAAGCCATAGCCTGGAACAATGCCGAGCGCTACCTGAGCAATGGGCAATTTCTTGAACTGCTAAAGCACGGGTGGATTGGTTCTGTTGGCGCCACCACAGAAGTGATAACAAAAGTCATTCGGGAGTCTATGGACCGGCAGCGAAGTGTCACTTTGGTCATTGATGACACTGATCAGCAGAAGGCGAAGCCCATCAGACGGAGCTAACTCCGGCCGCGAGTAACCAGTATGTCTGGAGCGTCAGGAATCCTGCTTGTGACCTAGGATTGGAGACTGGTGGCCCAATTGGTCCACAATGGCCGGCCGTGTATGCATCGGCATTGAATTTGGGGGACTAGTGCCGCGTAATTCCAGGACTCTTGCGTTGTTTGTCATGCATGCGAGAGTGCGAGACGATGTAGTCGACTACGATCAATTCTTCTCATGGGTGGCAGAGATGCCGGATCGGAGGTCTCGCATTCAGGTTCGCAGCGACCTAGTTTTCGTCATCTCCGAAGTAAAACGCCAAGGGGAGAAGTACGCGTTCAGCATTGTGAGCGGCGATCCGGAGGAGATTCCTCTTTACTTCAACGAGGAATCCGGCCAGGTAGAAGAGGGCGTGCGGGAACGTTCGACTTGGCCAGCAAGGCAGACACAGGTTGTGGTCGATCCGGAGTCCCGGCTCGTAGCAATTGAGATGCGGCGTGCTGGTGTGGGATCGAGCAACCTGGAACGCTACTTTCGACTGCTCGCCATGGAGCGAGGATTCAGCCGTAACCTCATCTTCGATCTGACCATGCAGCCCAGCACGTCCTTCGAAGAAGAGCTGGACCGCTATGAACGAATTAGGGAGGCGACTGTTGTAATCAGTCGGCCAAACTTCGACTGGGAAGATGCGGAAGACGCTGTCACGGGTCTAGCTGACGTATCGGGAGGACACACCGCCTCTGTAACCGTGAACGCAGCCAGGGGCGAGTCGCTCAGCAGGACTGACGGTCTACTGGCGGTTATACGAGCGCATGTGCGTCGTTCCTTTACCAGCATCACAAACGCGCGCGTTATCGGACAGAAGAGGGGCGACAATCAGGAGACATCGCTGTCGCTAGCCCGTCACCAACTCAAGCGACTCATCGAAGTGCCTACTCGCGAAGAAACGCCGGACGTCAGAGACTTCGTATCGGCAGAGGCTGCGTCCTTCATCGATGAGACGGCGGAAAAGCTGCTGTCCTCAGGGGACGACTATGAACTTGCCTCGCGCAGCGAATAGCAAAAAGCAGGCCAGAGGGTTTTGGAAGCGACAAATCTGGCCGCGGCGAAGCCAGCTGTTCTTCCACCGAAATCTGGGTACTTCGATAGTTTTCGCGTCTCTTGTCACTCTGGCCAACACCTTTTTTGGAATGGTGCTCGGCCTCGACAAGGTCACGTTCGCCACGGTCTCAGGTGCCCTGACTGCCTTTGCGGCGTTGAGCTTTGGCGGATGCGTCACTTCCGCCACGGTCGCCATAGCACTCCCTAGCGACCGTCTTTTGGCCACTATGTCTCTCAATAGCTTGGGAAAAGCCAACCCGGACATAAGAGTTATCAAGTCCGATTCGGGACTCGTGGCTGTGGATCGGGAAGGACAGAAGCCGGACAAGGCATTGTTCGACTCGACCTTCAGATCTCACTACGTTGAGCTCATCTTTACGTTCGTCTACAGTGCCTACGTGCAGTTGATGTTGGCTGTCATTAGCGTGGTTGTTCTTTTATTACAGGGACCTCAGGCGCTGGCACAGCAGGGTTGCAACTTCGGGAGCCGAGTCTCGCTCTTCATTCTTGTCGCCGCGTTCATCTACTCTGTGCTGCAGCTAATTGCGTCACTTGAGGCGCTGGTTAGCATAGGAAAGATCAGGGATAAGTACTCACGAAGCGATCTCCTCGAACCGTAGACGGCCCGGGTAATCGGCGAGCAACAAATTAACTTGGCGCCTTCGCCAAGTAGCGATACAAGGTCGCCACCGAAATGCCCACAGCGTCCGCGACTTCCTTGGGGCTCAAAACACCTGCCGCGTGTAGTTCCTTGACGCGCTTGACCTTAGGGCTGTCCAGCAACTGCGGGCGACCTCCCTTCCGGCCTCGTGCGCGTGCCGCTGCAAGCCCTATGTTTGTGCGTTCGCGGAGCAGGTCGCGCTCATACTCTGCGAACGCCCCATAGATGCCGAGCATGAGCTTTGCTTGGGCTTTGTTACCGTCCGTGCTGAGCATGGGATTATCCAGCACGCGGACACCGACGCCACCCTCAGCCAACTCCTGGAACAACTGGACGAGATTCCCGAGGGACCGCCCCAAACGGTCCAGCCTCGCCACTACCAAGATGTCCCCCTCCCTGAGCGACTCTAGACACCGATCAAAGCCGGGGCGGCTGGCCTTGGCCCCGCTTACGCCTTGGTCCTGGAACAGGTGCCTGGGGTCGTCCTTCACGCCTGCGGCGGTCAACGCGTCGCGCTGTCCGTCTGTATTTTGATCAGCTGTGCTAACTCTCATGTAACCAACTAGTGCCACAGCCTGGCCCTTTCGCATTTACTCAATAATTCCGGGTGTTTTGAGAAGTAGATTATGCGACGGATTGTGAGAATGCAAGTTCTCTTTCTGGACATGAATCAGCCACCGATTTCTGGCGGGTCGCTCTCACGCTCAAATTACGATCGTTTATGAGAACCGATTGGGCGGTCTGGATGACGAGGCACTGGCAAAAGTGAAGCCTGGATAGGAAGGCAACGGAAGGTCGTGACGTAGTTTCGGACCGTCCGAACTTCGCCGCGTCGGATATAACTTGGCCCGATCGGGTTTGTCATGACATTGCGTGCCAGATCCTCAGGTGCGTGTTGTGGCGAAGACCGAACCGACTGGACGTTGATGAGCGGGTGTTACGGTTTGCTCACTATGCGAAGGCGTCTAGGCGGAACAAACAACTCGTCAGGGTGGTCTCCTCAAACTTGGGTCAAATGGCTTTCACGACCCGGCAACCCAGTGCAGGATGATGACACCGTCCGACACTCGGCCGGCCGTAATAAGGGTTCGAGCATCCCCAGACGGCATATTCGTGAGAGTTGTCGTGGAAATCGCCGAGGGAAGCGGTGCTTGCGTGACAAAAGAACCCCCTGCGCAAGTCAACGAGAAATCTTGGAAATGCGGTATTGGAGCCCCTCCGGTTCCTTGCGGCCTCTCAGTCACGCATGCGACACTGCCACGATTCTTAGCGCCCTCGGCGGAGTAAAATATGTCGTTTACGGTCACCGTCGGTTTGTTCGGCTCAGTGATGACAAACCCGGCCGTGAAGGCAATCTGGCTAGGATCGTCCTGCTCCCAGGTTAGTGTGACCGCCACATGCTGCCCGGCATGCAGGAAAGCGTAGAGGCCTGGCACCGGTTGTTCACTTACGGACGGGTCTCCTTGAATGAACGCCAGCCATTGCGGTGAACCATTGGCGCAAGCCCCGATCACTCCGGCCTTTGTTGCAGGTGCCCACATGGCACCTTCCATTCCCGTCCATACATCGAGTTGCTGGCGCTGCGGCCCGCAGGCCATCCTTGGTATGTCGAAGCTCATCTTGCTTTGGTCGACATTGAATCCCCTTGCAGCAGTCGGAGCGCCGGTCACCCCAGCATTTCTCGACGCCACCATAGCGCCGTAGACAAAGTCTGCGGCTTGTGCGGTATATCCACTTTCGGATCGATAATGGAGATGCGGACAAGTTACTTGAGTCGCTTGATCATTGGGGCCGTGGCATTGGAGAAGATCTGTTATGGACTCAATCGTATTTGAACCCATGTTGCAGATTGGGTCTTGGAAGAGACAGTAGCTGCGCGTTTTGCTCGCTACGTCGGGAGACGGTTGGGGGCGGACTCCGAGGGCTCCTCGCCCTGAAGTGCGTTGCGAGAATGTTCCGACGTCGATCGAAGCCCGCTGGTTGAACAGCGGATCTCCAAATAAGGTGATAGCCACGATGCGTCGCCTGTACTGAGGCGCGAGAGCATTGTAGGCGTCCATGACTACCTCCGCTCCTTGCGAGTATCCGGCGAGGATGACCGGGGCCGTGCAAGTCGTGCGAAGAAAGTAGGACGCAAGGGTCAGGTTGAGTTTGTTCACGCCGTCTGATTCGCTGGCGTTGTAAAGCGTAGGCTGGAACGCCGCAGAGAACGGATTGTTAGAGGCAATAACGCTTGGGACCGATGCCGCTAAGTATTGGACTCCCGAATGAATCAAGGTGTGTCCGCTTGAGGAAAAGGATGCACTCAGCTTGTCGAACACGTCCGTGGCAACTTGCCCCATGTTGTCCGTGCCCGAGGTCGGTTGGCTACCTTGCTTGGGCGGGTCGAGTTCCCCGCTCCCCGCAACTCCAATAAAGTTCGCGTCCCCGCAGCCGGCACTTCCTGGGACCGTGGCAGCACCGGCAGCCGGAGCCCCAATGCCAGAGAATGTTAGTGCCGATGCAATCGCTAGTGCTTCGACCCAACTCCCCTTCCGACGTCCGCTTCGACTCCTGAAAATGGGCATAGTTTTACTTTCGTTCAGGAGACCGTCGTGGTTCGTACCCCAATGTTTGAATCCCGACACGGGATGATCCGCTGGCCAGTCAGCGGGAGCGAAAAGCAATGTGTTTGGTCTACGCCTCTTTTTTGCGCATGTCAATCAGGAAAACATTGGCGGAGTGGCTCGCCTTGGGTGTTGACTGGGACAGGCCTGCTGATGATTCATATTCTCAAATAGGGGCTTTGGAAATCCTCGACCGGACCCATGGCTTGAGTGCGTCGCTTTTGCGCGTCTACTACTAGCCGCCTGGGGGGGCCACCCCAAGGCCCGATATCCGAGCCCCGGTAGTGGATAGCGCCTTCGATCGCGAACGGGTGAGAAAGTTTTTGCCTGGGCAAACTTGGGATGTCCACGTTTTTCTTCGCTCTCGGCGAGGTAAATCGAGTCGCCCGACGGGCCTTAGCTTAGAGCGCAGTCAACGGCTTCATCCTGCTGCAGCAAGTTCCGCCACGTGTTACTCAATTGGCGTAGCCGTAAAGATCTATCGGATTCAGGTCACCCGCATAGAGGATAAGACTCTATGGCAGGATCGGAACCACTCCTGTAACGTCCCTCCCAACCGAACGAATCAGTTGGAACTTCAAAGTGATGGGGGGCTCGCATATGTCGGAGTCAGACGTGTGGGTGGAGACAGTTCAGTTGGCTGGAAGTCCGACAAGCCCGATGGGAGGACGACAACTCGCTGAGCTCATCAAGAATCGCCAAGATGACATCAATAATGCAGTTGAGAGCGTCTCGTCGATGATTCGAGCGTCGTTGGATCGCGTCAAAGGGGACGACGAATGGACCTTGGACCAATTTGAGGCGAACGTGGGCGTTAGCTTGACTGGGGAGGCTGGTGCGCTAATTGCGAAGGCTTCGAGCAGCGGAACCGTTGGCATAAAGCTCACATATAAGCGAACGCCCATGTCAAAATAGTGGTGGCGTCGTGAAGAGAACTCTTACCGTCGAGACGGAAAACGGGGAACTCCTCGGATCAGGGTTCCTGCTCGAGCATGGCTTGGTGTTGACCGCCGCCCATTGTCTAAAAGGGCTTGCGGAGTTGACCGTGCGCGTACTGATCTATACACAGGACGGCGTGCCCATGAAATTCAAAGGCCGAGCTCGGCTAGATCACGAGCTCGACGTGGCGACGATCGAGATACAAGCCCCCACATTGCTCCTTAAGCTCTACGTGCTGGAGCGCATATTTGAAGTACCACGGAACGTTCCGTGGAGATGCGAGAACATGAACCCCAACTTCTCGGGTCTCTTCGGAGAGATACTAGATCCAAAGAAAGTCAGACAGCTTCACCTCGACAAGCCTCTGGAGTCTTTAGAACTTTCCATAAAGGAGCCGGACGTCTACACCTTCAGGCATTACTCCGGTGGCGCCGTGGAAGTTGCTCAGAAGGATCCGTCGCGTGCTTGGGCTGTGGCCGGCATGATGCTTGCAGAGTTGAAAGAGTGTCCGGACGGTGACAGAGCGTCCAACCTCGTATACGCGTCAACACTATATACGATCTCTCGCTCCCATCTTCTTACGGATACAGTCTTGGAAGTCTTGGGACTTTCCGAGGATGGCGAACCGGAGATTCGCGAGCCGGTTATGGACGTTCTTCGACGAATGGACGAAACGGAAGTCATTCTCCGAAGGTTAAAAACTTTTCTAGGCGACGAACTTATAACTCCTGAGAAGCATCGGGAGTGGGCGGAGCTTGCGATGCAACCCGTCTCCTCAGCCCTCAAAGTGCTGGGTTCGAATGAAACTAACTGATTTGCTCACGCAGATTCTTTCAGCGACGAGTTCGGCAGAGAGGGCCTCATGTGCCCGCGTGGCGGAGCGCCTCGTAGACGCCGACTTTGACAGTGATGTGCTCGGGGAACTGTCATACCGTTTGTTCACCGCTTTCGCCGCCAGTAAGGAGCACCAAGCGGCTGACCATATGTTGGCAATGAGCAGGCTTTCAGCAGCAAAACGAGGCAACCGATGGCTCGCCTGCACTCTCGGTAATCTTCGCGGGATCTACAGCTGGAGGATGGGCAATCTATCACTTGCGATTTCGCATTTTGAAGCCGCACAGGGAGATCTCCCCAGAGACGTTGAAGGGCCCCTTGCGAGAGCCGTCCATCAAAACCTGCAAATTGCTCGTTCCGCGGCCGCGCATTCAACGCCGTTTGTTCCCGGGCTCCCCAGTCCTGGAGCGCATGAGTATGATCCCCTGATCGATGCGAGAGCGGCGCTAGCCTCCGCGGCGACAAGCCTGAACTCCGGTGACTACAACCAGGTGCAGGTAGACCTGGAGGCGGCCCGGGCGAGGCTCAGGGGGAGGTCTTCCGACCTCGAACAACTAAGGTCACCGTACATTGAAGATGTCATGTGTCTCGCCTCTATCCAGCTTCTGCTGCATGTAGCGCGCGGAGAAACAGCAGAATCGGCCAGGGTACTTCGGTCGCTGGAGGTCATCAGGTTCAAACTCTCTGCGGAGCAGTTTGCCGACCCCTACACGCTCTGTTTGTCTTACATCGCCGAATCGTCTTCGTATTTTTCCATCGCAAGGACGATGACAGTCACGTATCTCAAGAACGCAGTAGACCTTCTAGAAGCGGCCTGGGTCTCATCCGTCGAGCACCTTTCATTCGATCACTTCCTGACTGCAGCGGCGCTGGTCAACTGCGCTGAAGGCCGCTTGGAATTAGGTATCGCCCTCGCCAGGGACAGCGCAGGCTCCTCGGCGGCGCTCGGCCGGCAATTAATTCGGTCGGCCGAAGCGATTTTGGATGATTTTCTGACCCGGACGAGGGCGCACCAAAGTGCCCGGACGGCCGTTCACTCACGGGCAGAACGTCTAGGCCTTGACGCTGCGCACGCAAGGCAGCTGTACGTGGAAGCCGCCGCCCCAGAGCGAGTTTTAACCTCGGCGGGGACAACCTCCCAATTATTTCGCGGTTCAGGCTGGCCTGTTGCCACAGCCTTCGACGAAGAGACTTTAGCCGACGTGGCTGAGTATGCAAGGCGCCCCGGAGTCCCCGCGGTGGCAGTCAACGACGTCGGGGACTTTTATGACTTCCTCACGCTGGTCGACACAATTTCCGAGTACTTCAAGGCCGGCGACATAATACGTGGCACAATTGTCAAGGTCGATCGCCATGGCGTCTTAGTGGACGTGGGTGGAAAGTCAGACGCATTCATTAGTTGCCAAGAATTTTCAAATCTACGCCGGCGCAAGTGGGGCCGTTCCGTTGCCGTCGGTGACGAAGTAGAGATCGTGGTCCTAACCGCCGAAGACGAACATGGCACACTGATTGCCTCCAAAAAACGAGCGGATGCCGATCGTGCCTGGGCGTGGCTTGCTAAGACCAATGAAGAGGGTGGCGCCGTTTCAGGCAAGGTGATTGAAGTCGTCGCCGGAGGACTCATCGTAGACCTTGGGGCTCGCGCTCTTTTGCCAGCATCTCTCATCGAAATGCAGCGCGTACATGATCTTCATTCCTATCTCGGCAAGGAAATCGAGGCTGAGATTATCGAGCTGGACAGAAAGCATAACCGTCTGGTGCTTTCGCGCCGAGCACTCCTTGAGCGCACGCGAGTGCAATCCCGTGCAACTCTCATCGACCGCCTGTGTCGGGGCGAATTACGTCAAGGGGTCGTTTCCTCCATCGTCAGTTTCGGTGCATTCGTGGACCTTGGCGGCGTAGACGGTCTGGTTCACGTTTCCGAGCTGTCCTGGAGGCACATCGACCACCCGTCCGAGGTTGTCGAAGTTGGCCAGGAAGTCACCGTCGAGGTTCTCGAAGTGGATCTGGACCGCGAGCGCGTGTCCCTGTCCCTCAAGGCCACTCAGGAAGACCCGTGGCGGACTTTCGTCCGCACCCACGCCGTCGGCCAGGTTGTTCCGGGTAAGGTCACCAAACTGGTTCCGTTCGGTGCGTTCGTTCGCGTCCAAGACGGCATCGAAGGCCTTGTTCACATCTCCGAGCTGGCAGTCCGCCACGTTGAGCTTGCTGAGCAGGTCGTCTCCGTTGACGACGAGCTCCTCGTCGAGGTCATCGACATCGACCTCGAGCGCCGCCGCATCTCGCTCTCCCTCAAGCAGGCTAACGAGGCCGTTGACGCCGACAGCACCGAGTTCGACCCGGCTCTGTACGGCATGGCCGCCGAGCGTGACGAAGAGGGCAACTACAAGTACCCCGAGGGCTTCGACCCCGAGTCGAACGAATGGCTCGAGGGCTACGAGACGCAGCGCGCCGCTTGGGAGCGGCAGTACGCTGACGCCCAGGCACGTTGGGAAGCTCACAAGAAGCAGGTGTCCCAGCACGCTGCTGACGACGCCAATGCCGGCGAGGGCGAGAGCGACTCCGGCACCACCAGTTACTCCTCCGAGCCGGCTGCCACCGAGTCCAGCGCGGGCACCCTGGCATCCAATGAAGCTTTAATACAATTGCGAAAGAAGCTGGCTGGGGAATAGGCGACCAGTGGCTGACCTAGGGCCACTCAGGTAATGCACCGACACTGTTCAGTCAGGAATAGATAAGAGCTGAGCAATTGTGACTCCTAGGTGCCCTGCAAGCGAAGGGCTGGCCCGGAGACTAGCTTCGCGCATCGTCCATTGGACGCCGACCACCGCGGTAGTGAACGCTCTTCGCACCCGAACTGGGCTGAATCATGAGCTGGTCGATGGTTACGTTTAGGACTTCGGCTATGTCCCATAGCCGTTCGTAGGCGACGCTCTTTCGACCCCATTCAATGCCGATGATCATGTTTCGGCTGAGTCCCGACTCCAAGGCCAGTGCCTCCTGCGACAGGTCCTGGGCAAGGCGGATCTCCCTGATCCTTGCGCCCACACTCTGCCTGCGCGCAGCCCACCGGAGCGTCTGCTCTTCGGAGGACTGGGCGGGGCGGGTGGGCATGAATCAATGCCAACTAATAATGTCGCTGTTGTCTGCTCTACTAGTGATACATTCGCAGTCCGAACTAGACGGGAGCCTCGACATGTGGTTGATGGACGGATACTCCGACGGGCCAGAAGCCATAGCGCTGAGCGACCCCGGAAGTAGCCGGACGGCGCTTGCTGGGGCGCAGGTCACCGCTTCTCACGACACCGAACGGAACGACGGTGGCCGGACGAGGGCGACTTGCGACGGGCCGGGCCGGAATGGGGCCGAATCTTGCGGGAACCCTACGGAAACCAAATCGTCCCAGCTATGTAGATCGCACCGCTTGCAAGAAAAGAACCATCGTGAATTGAAGCCCCTTAGGACGAGGACGTCAAAGTCCACCTGCGTCGGACCGGGACAAGACGGTGATGGCGAACCGTGTGGGCGGCAGGTATATAGCCGGCCGGTCAGTCAGGCGGAGGGGATTTGCAAGACCCATTACGACCAGCGAAAGCGCGGCGGGCCACTGCGCCCAATTGAGAGACGTCTGGCCCCTGTATCGATCACCACTTGCAGCGGCCCTGGCCAAGATGGAACAGGGCGGTGCGGGCGCTTGGCCGAGGCGCGCGATACGCTGCTTTGCTCCCCGCACGACAGGCAATTCAAGCGAAACAACGGCGTCTTGAAGCCCGTCCGGCGTATCAACACGCCGGGTGGTCCCTGCGAAGGTCCGGGTGCCGAAGGTTCCCTCTGTGGTCGTCCCATCGAGAATAAGACGTACCGCTTGTGCGGTGGACACTACGTTCAAAAGAACCGTGGCGGTGAGCTCGTGCCGCTGAGAGTTCTGAGGAAGAGAGGCGAAATCAGGCGTTGTAGCTTCACGGGCTGTCGTTACAACGATGCTCCTGATGGGCATGGAATGTGCCGCCATCACTGGAGGCAGCAACAGACCGGTCAGGAACTTAGCCCACTCCCCGGGGTGCCGCATCGGGGGATCGCCGTGCTCGACAGAGATTCGGAGGGAAACAAGTTCTGTAAACCCTGCGAACGCTGGTTGCCGATCGAAGAGTTCACCAAATGCTCAGCCGCCAGGGACGGCATGAACTATCTGTGCAAGCGTTGCAACGCTTCCAAGAGGATGAAGGCGAAGTACGGCATCGACCTTGATCATTATGAAATTCTCTTTGTCGCCCAGCAGGGTCATTGCGCCATCTGTCCTGAACCTCCGGGCAAGGGGCGTCGGTTGGCCGTTGACCACAACCACGAGTGTTGCCCGGGAACGGTTTCCTGCGGTCGATGCATTCGCGGATTGCTATGCCCGAACTGCAACAGGGGGCTCGGTCTGTTTAAGGAGAAATCCGCGATTGTGAAGAGGGCCGCTGCATATTTAGTCGTCAACGCCCTCACCGGGCCCGCCGTCGCGTGACCGGAGGTAGTTCCCGCAGGTTTGCCTGCACCCCGGTCCAGACCACAAGCGTTTGAGGCGCCATCAAGTAGGGGCACCCATCGGTGAAGGGGTGCCCCTACATGGTGACGGCCTCAGCCGGTAGGGGGACCGCAGGGCTCCGCGCCACTGTGCGGTCCCTCGAGTGGGCCGGGTTGAAGGCAACCGCATTCATCGCAGTGTAGTTAGCAGCTCAGTTTTGGTTACACTTTGGGTCCGTTGGCGGTCACCGCCCCGTTGCCGGTTGGCGTTGTCAGCAGATCGGCTTCAGAGCCTTTAGGGTGCCCCTTTAAGCGGTTTGTTCGCTGCCAAAAGGACATCGGGTTCACGACAGACGAACCGTTATGTGGATATTCCGCCCGACGGCGTCCCGAAGGTGCCTCGCTAGGCCCGAAGGGCCGTCAACATGGTCGAGAGGGAAGCCCCGCGCCTAGGCGAGTTTGAGCGCCACTCACCATGCTCGTTGACGGGAAAGGTAAGGACCACAGGCAAACAGGCGAAGCAGGGTGGATTCACCTTTGCGAATCCTTGCTGGTGTCCCCACGCAGCTTGTGCCGCGCAGCGCGGGCACAGGCCAAGCAAAATGTAGTGCCGTTTGGTTGCGTCCCAAGTAAGGGCCTGCCGATTCGTCTCAGGTCTTCCTTCGCTCTTGCGTCCGAGGTAAGTGTAGGCGGTGGGTGGACTAACCGGGGGGAGGAGTCCAACGGACTCCCTCTGGACCGCCTTTGTGGGGGTCGGTTTGGCGCCATTTTGGTTGTTGGAAGTCGGTAAGCGGTTGATCATGATGATTCCTTGGTGGTGGTTCCGGTGGAACCAGTTCGGTTGGTTTTGGATGCCTGGGTCAGAAGCCCAGGCATAGGTTGTCAGTGAGCATTCCTTTGCCAAGGCCATAACAGAAAGCAGATGGTCCACTGTCGGGTCGAAGCTCCAGCGGAGACCCGCGACGGCTGAGGCCTTCGCGGATTTGGCCGCAGCCCCTGAGGGCGGAGGCCAGGGTTCTTCCGCCGAAGCTACAGAACCTTCACACAGGAAAAGTTCGACACGAACTAGTGGGGTTGAGTGGATGCGTCAGCATTCACGTAATAGGGGGTGAGGGCGTGAGACCGTGAGACCGTGAGTCGAGAAGTTTCCGCAGCCACCCTTGACGGGAGAGGCTGTTTTGCCACGTCGTCGATTCGCCCCCAAACTGTGCAGCCAGCTTGCGGCTGGCTTCGGCGTTCGAAAGCCCTTGGCAGTTTTCCTCGTACCACGAGGCTTGTTCGGCCCGGGCGTCGAGCGTCTTCTTGCTGCCTTCGCGTCGTTTTCTTGCCCTCGCCTCCGAGGACACCAGCTCGGATAACGAGAAGTCACTGACGTGGGATCCGACATCTAGCTTTAGAACTTCGCCGGCCGCCCCATTGCCACTCGTCGTCACAACGCAGCGGTCGTCACCTCGTCTTTCAACATGAAGCAGCCACCGAGCCTTGGCAGCAATCACTGTGGAGCCGAGAGGCTTCTTGGACGAAAACCCGTTCGGCCCAGTGGCCGTGCTTGCATGGGCGAGTACCACAATGGCGGCGTCTCCAGATCCGGTCCGGATAGCAGAGAACATGTTGGCCACGTCAGCTTGGGAGTTGAAGTCTCCGGCCATGTCGGACAGGTGATCAAAGATCACGAGATCGTTGACCCCCGGGCGCAACTGTTCGCTGAGCTCCCGGCAGAATTGATGGTCGAGACGTACCGCGGGCACAAAGCGGTAGCGTTCCCCAGCAAGCTGCGTCGTCACCCCGGCCGCCAAGAGCCGGTCGCGATACTCATCTAACGCTCCCGCATCGGTGCCGACGACGATGACGCGCCCCACATGGTTCACTTCACGGCCGAGAAACTGGCCGCCTGTGAGGATCGAGGCAATCAGTGCCGTAACGAGTGCACTTTTGCCTGATTTGGGTTTTCCGCTGACCAAGGTGATCGATGTCGAAATAAGCCCCTCAACGACCCAGGTGGGCCTTGCCATGGTCAGTGACTCGGCCAGGGTGTATGTGAGGAATTGCCTGTTCGATGGCTCAGTTAGGGCGATCATGCGGCTTGGTCCATGAATTCAAACAGGTTTGATTCCTCCTCAGGGAGGTACAGTCTCCACCCTCGGCTTTGGTTGTACTTGTTGCCTTGGTATCGGCCGAGGTATCCCGCTGCCTGCAGCTCCTTGATTTGATTACGAACCGCCAGATCCCCAGAGGACTTCCCCAGTGCGCGATTGACGCGCTGCCAGTTAGTCAAAGCCACTTGTCCGCAGACCCCAGCGGAGACCAAAATCTCCGCGACGGCCTTCGCATTGCCGCTAAGGGAGCCGTCATTGCGGACGCGGGCGATCCATTGAATGCGATACGGGTTCACTACCGCACCTCCATCTGACGCATGTAGTTCTCGACGTCGGAAAGCTTGTATATCGCTTTGTTTCCCACTCGCATTCTCTTGGGGCCGTCATGCAGATGAGTTGCGAGGAACTTTTCACTGACCGCCATGTAGGCCGCCGTTTGCTTCCTGTCGAGGTAGGTACTGCCAGTCAGCTGTCGAGCAGACGCGGCCGTAGCCTTCGACGGGTGGGGCGGGTTCGGTGTTGTGGTCACTAGTCTCCTTGGAATCTATTCAGCTTGGCAGGCTGGTTATGCTGCCGATGACAAGCTAGTCTAGTTAGGTTGGCAGGTCAACTCGATCAAACATAGTTCAACTGGTAGGCGGATTATGTTAGTATCGACGGCATGAGAGACACCGAAGAGTTCCAATTGCCCGAGGGAATCGTCCTCCTCTCCGGCCCCAACAACTTCTCAGATCTGGGTTTGAGAGGCGTCGAAATTATCTACCGTATGCATGGTTTGGAGCTGAAGATCGGTTGGACAGTAAGCCCTCCCGACTATTTCAAGGCGCCCGACCGACTGAGCATCTCCTCCGAACAGCCGCTGGTTGACTACATGGAGAGTGACGCGGATCGGATGTCGGCCCATGAACTGGAGATGTTTGGGGGAATTACGACCCAGTTTCTTCGGGAGATCCCAATGGCCCACGCTCGTCACTTGCTGCGGCCGGCGTACGAGGCCCTCTCAGTGGGTCTCGTTCGAGAAGACATGCTTCCGATGCCCAGTCGTATCGAATCGGACGAAGACTACGTCCATGTGGCTTGTGCTTATGTGGACCTCGTCACCGGACCTTCCGCGGAGCCGATTCGATGGCTGTCGGAGTGGACTGGCGTCAAGGGAGCGACATGGTCGGCCAGGCTTCAGAGGGCAAGAGCGAGGGGGATATTGGTCGGAAGGGGGCGTAGCGCCAGCATTTCTCCTCAGTTCAAGGCGCTCGAACAGGGTCTGAGGGCGCGACTTTGGGAGCGCCGACGCTCCTGAAGGTAAGCGCTGGGTTAGCCGGGCGAGGACAAATAGGAAAGAGGAGGATTCATAGGCCATGGGGGTCAAAAAACTTGAAAACGGGAAATATCAAGTCGATTACCGGATCGACGGAAAGCGCATATTCAAGCGATTCAGCACGCTACGGGCGGCTAAGGAGTACTTTCAGGGGGTCGAGGCCGCCAAAGCGGGAGGCACCCTGATAGACACCCGCAAGAGCGGGAAGATGAGATTCCACGACCTGTATCAAGAGTGGATTCAGCGTATTGAGACCTCCGGTGCCGGAGGTGCTCGGCCAGCATCCCCTGTGACTGTGGCCGGATACCGCCGGATATACACGACTCACATCCAGCCCCATTTCGAGAATCGTCCGTTGGCCCAGATCACACTTCCGGTTGTGAATGAGTGGCTGAAGACGTTCCGCAGCGACGACTCACGCCGTCGCTCCTACCGGCAGCTCGGGCGCATGCTTCAGCATGCGGTCGATCGAGGCTACATTGCCACCAATATCGCTAGGAACCCGACTGTCAACAACATTCCAACCCCGGAGCCGGTAAGGGAAGGAAGCGCATTGACTGCGGGGCAGCTCCGAATGCTGGCAGGGGAGTGTGCCCGTGGTGGCCGCTATGACGGCAAGTCTCACGAATCCTATGGTTTGCTCATCTTGTTCGCTGGCACTACGGGCCTCCGTTGGTCGGAAATTGCCGGGCTTCGTACTGCCTCGTTGACCCTGGGAGCTCGGTCTGAGGTCAGGGTTCAGTCCACATTGGTGCCTGTTGATGGACGGCAACAACTTCGTGAAACGACCAAGGGCCGCAGGCCGCGAACCGTCCCTATCCCGCAGACCGTCGCTTCTGTTCTTGCCAATCACATAGAAGGGGCATCCGACGGAGCGCTCGTTTTTACGTCGCCGTCCGGGCGGGAGCTCCGGGCCTCGAATTTCGCCCGCAGGGTGTTTCATCCCGCCATCGAGCGTTGCCAAGCAGCCGACTCGACTTTCCCTCGCATCGTATTCCACGATCTTCGACGAACCGCTGTCAGCTTGGCGATCAGCGGGAATGCCAACGTGAAGGTCGTGCAGCAAATCGCAGGCCACAAGTCGGCAGTGACTACGATGGACGTCTACGCCCACTACTACGAGGATGATCTCCATTCTTCCGCCCAGGCAGTCGATCGTATGCTCAGCGCAGGTTGAGACCTACGGGCGAGCGCCGCAGTGCGATGGAATCGGATCGGCATGGATGGTTTTTGGATGGTTCGTGCGCTGACTGTACTGACGCAGCGTGCATATAGTAGGCGTCTCATAATCGTGAGGTCGGGAGATCGAGCCTCCCCACCGCTACAGTTTCAGCAGGCCAGAGGCGTTCCGCTTCTGGCCTGCTGCTGTTTTAAGCGGGCCTGGATTTGGGGCCGTGACCGCAAGGGGTTCGTCTTCTGGACGGCCTGTTTTGGGACATGACCAAGGGTTTACGCTCTGGTCATGAGTTTCCGGAGCAAGGTGAGGAAGCCCCCCATTCGAAGTGGTCTACTCCGTATGGGCGTTCATGGCGGCCATAGCGGCGATCGACGTCCTCGGCGTTTGGGCCGTCTTCCACGTGGCGTCGGGGCCGTCATGGGTTCTGTGGCTCTTTGGATTTGTCCTGCTGCTGCTTTCCGTGATCGGCGCCAGCTTCGTGCAGGCCCTCAAACACGGCGATCGAAACATGCGCTATTCAAATGCGGGCGGTTCGGACGGAGAAGGCGCTGATGATGAAACTTAGAATCGCCATTATCGGGTTCGCTTTGTTCATTTTGATGGCGATGGCGCTCCTCGCAGCCCTCTTCCCAAGCCTCGTGCGGCTACTCACGGCTGGCATGCCCGTCGTCATGGGCGCCGCGCTATTTACTGTGGTCATCCTGGAACGGTCGAGACGGCGCAGGAACAAGTAATGCCAGGTGCTGTGGTCGGCAGGACGGCTCCCATTGCAAGATGCACACCTTCATTTGAGGCTCCCCAGCGGGACGCCCACACTGCAATCGGACGGTGGCAAGACGCAAAATGCGAACCCGGCCGCCTAACCGCTGCCGCCACAAGAGCTATTCTTGCTCTGCATGGTGGATCCTTGCTTGGCGCAGAGTCCGCCTCAACATAACAGCAGCCCACACAAGCAGGACGACTGCCACAAGCGCCAACACGTACTGGCGCGCTGTGAGGAGGAGAACCGCGCCGCTAAGCAATACGAGAGCGCTCCGTTCCCGCTTCTCAGAGGGCGGCAGCGCATGCCGCACTTGGGGGAGAATCCCGTAGGAACGAGCCTATTGAGCGGATTCGGCCGGTAAACGAGTGTGCGGTACTCATTCCTTCTCGGAAGAAAATCTCTATCGGAACGCCTTCGCTCCAACAATCCGGCAAAAGACTCCGGTTCCCAGTGATGCGTACGTCCCAGTGATGCGCACGCGGCCCGGGCGCGATTGAGCAACCCCGGACCCCCGGCAAGCTGAGTCTTCCCCCGGTCCTGACCGCAGCCCGCAAGCCTGCTGGGCACTAGCCGTAAAGATTTCGTAAAGATCCTGCTGAATGGCTGGGAGCACCGGCGAGCTGCCGATAGTTTTTAGAGGGCGCCGCCACTTGGGTGTCCCCCAATCCTCAGGTGGCGGCGCTTCTCGAAGATGGCCCGCTCATCCGCTCCTGCGGTGGAGTTACCCCCACCATCGAAACTCGCTCGCCAGCCATCTCACTGAGACACCTGCGAACTATGAGGAAATCCTGGCTAGGGGCAGAGTCCAAGTCTCCGAGAGTGGCCGCGGAGTGCGGTTCGGGACTAACAGTAAATCAGATTTTTGCAGGAACAGTTGGCGCACGGACGGACACTCTTAGTTGAATCTTGATCTTTTCTTAGTGTTTCCTTGAGGTTCACCCTGTATTGAAGCCGTTTCGTTTGTGGGCCATCTCAAGCTACGATCAGGAGGTTGTCCGGACCGAAAGGCATCCCTGCTCGTGGATTTTGGCCGCTTTCTCACTGACCTTGTGGTCTTCGTTGGCATCACAGTCGTGCTGATGTGTTCCTTCCATCTGCTGGTGCTGTGGCACTCGAAGCGGAAGTATGCGAAGCTGTCGCGCCCTGAGAAGCAGCCACAACCAAGCCGCGCTGCGCAGCCGAGTGCAGAGCGGTTGATATCTGTTCCTGATCGAGTCTGATCCTCAGCGCGTCCTATTTTGAGGGCGGGTCGGTGACGCGAATGCTTGTCACTCCGCTTGCGTCGGACTGGCGACGCGATTTGCGATCAAGCGGCGACTGTCAACGGCGTCCAAAGGCCATGACAATGGCTACCACCGCTGCGACGACCAGTACCGTCGCAACCCAGATCCACTGTTGTCCGTCCAACTTCGCCCCAATCTCAGGTCTTGATTCAGTCTCCCAAAATGGAGGCTATTGAGCGAGGTCTAATCGGGTGATCGAATCTCCCCATCGCGACAGAAACAGGAGAAGGCCAGGAGCGTTCGGCTCCTGGCCTTCTCCTATTTTGGGCTGCAGGTTCCGCAAGCCTCCCGTCCTGACCTTCTTTGAGAAGCGATCCCGCGCAACACGCCGACGACACGCCATAGATGAGGCCTTTCCGGATTCAAAGAGGGTCAGGAAGGGCGCCGTTGCCAGCTGCGCCGAAGGGGCCAGTCCTAGTTCAACGCGATCACCAGCATCTGGTTGGTCCCCGGGATGCACGTCTGCAGCACCGCCCGCGGAAACCCGCCGAATACCGCTGCGACGTTGTTTGTGGTCCCGCCTTGGGGCACCTGGCCACGGGCTGTCACGGTGTACATGCCGTACCCCGGGATGCTCACCTTCTCTCCGATGCCGATCCCCGAGAATTGTGCCCACCCACCGCAGAAATCGTGTTCTGTAATGAACAGCGAGTATGCGTCCGTGGGCGTGAAGTGGATCGGGCCAATACAGCTGTCCACAGCGGCCTGGCCGCCTGAACCCGCCACATAGATGGTCAGCACCGCCGGAGCTGGAGCCGGGGCCGGAGCCGGGGCCGGGACTGGAACCGGAGCGGCTGCCGGCGCAGGGGCTGCCGGGGCCGCGGCAACCGACGGTCCTGTCAGCTTCAGCACTTCGCCGGGCACGATCACCGAATACGCGCTGAGCCCGTTGGCTGCCAGCATTGCGTTGACGTCGACCCCGAACCTGGCGGCTATCGAGCCAACGGTGTCGCCGCTGACCACCGTGTAAGCATTCGTGTCAGGCGCAGGCGCAGGAGCCGCGGCGGGTGGAGCTGCGACAGCTGCCGGCACCGCTGCGGACGCTGAGGGCGCGACGGCGGCTGGCGCCTCTGCAGGTACGGGCGCCAGGGTGGCAGCCGGGGCAGCGCTTTCAGCCGGCGTCGGACTGGCAGCGGCCGGCGAAGGCAGGGCAATCCCGGCTCCCGAGCCCAGGCGCGGTGCGATCGCGCTACTGGTGCCTCCTGGCGCCAGTACCTGTGAGTAGTTCTGCATCGTCACGGCCGCAACGGCGACGACTGCCACGATTGCCCAGGTGGCTATTGATGCCTTGTACCTGGTGAGTGTTCTTACCCCCGCGGATATCAGGGCGAGGACGCTGCCTCCGCTGATCCCGCTGTGCCTGTACTCCTGCTGATACATGTCATATCCCCGTGATTCATCGTTTCTGGGGCAAGTCGGTTGGCTGGCCCTGAAGGTGATGCGCAGGCGCAGGGGACGGCGCTTGGTGAGACCCTTTTGCTTAATTGCGCAGCACTGAGGAAGCCCTCGATTCCGCCCATTCGAATAAATCCATCAACGGGATGTAACCCGGCTATTTGGATAGATCCATCAATGAGATATATGAATGAGGCATTCCTTTTCCTGCTGCAGGTAATTTGAGTGTAGAAATGAGAAATTGGCTCCACACGAGTGGGTGCCACTTGCTTTTGTTTCCCGCCATCAACCCAACACTCGCAAGTCGTCTTTGGCAGCGAGGGTGTACCTGAAGTGCCTCGGTTCTACGGTCTTCGAGTCGAAAATGCGACGGTCATTAAACTAAGTCTGCTTAGTTTTTGCGTGCCGTATTTATCCGAAGAATTGACGAATTCGTCATTTCTTTCCGCAAATGCGGATGGCTTACTTTTAGGGAATTTATCCACCGTCTTGGGGAGGGTGTGGCCGGGGTACTTGACCACTGCGACAGAATGGGTCCATGAGTCGAATCGCAATCATCGGCGGCCACGGCAAGGTGGCCTTGCACTTGTCCCGCATCCTGAGCAACGAAGGCCACGCGGTCACATCCTTCATCCGCAATCCGGAACACGCGCCTGACGTCACGGTGACGGGTGCAGCCCCGGTAATACTCGACGTCGAGAAGTCGACGACGGCGGAGATTGCCTCCGCGCTTGACGGCCACGATGCGGTGGTGTGGTCAGCCGGGGCAGGGGGCGGCAGTCCGCAACGTACGTATGCCGTGGACAGGGACGCCGCCATTCGCTCGATGGATGCCGCGGCGCAAACGGGCGTGGCCCGCTATGTGATGGTGTCCTACTTCGGAGCCGGGCCAAACCACGGCGTTCCCGAGGACAACAGCTTCTACGCATATGCGGAGGCCAAAGCCGCGGCGGACGAGTACCTGCGCGCGACTGATCTCGACTGGACGATCCTCGGCCCGGGGGCGCTGACCAGCAATCCGGGCTCTGCGCTCATTGAGGTAAGCCCCGCGGACCCGGGCGCCGGGACGGAAACCTCGCGGGCCAATGTCGCCTTGGTGGCTGCCGCCGTCTTGGAACTGCCGGAAACTGTGCGCCGCACCATCGAGTTCCGTGACGGTTCGGTGCCGGTGGTCGAGGCACTCACAGCGTCTTAGCCGCGCCCGGCCGGGATATGTTTGGTAGGGCTAGTCCCTCGGCATGTGCCCGGGACGCTGCTGCTACTAGTCCCCACCGCCACCCTCGCCTCGCAAGCTCGGCCAGGGAACCCTGGCGGCGTGGGCCCACGAGAGTATGGGGAAATCGGGAACATGGACCAGTTGGCGCTCATTGTTGGATTGCTGCTTGCAACGGTCGTGGCCGTGGGCTTGGGGGACCGCTTGCGGCTCCCGTACCCGGTGTTGATGCTGTTGCTGGCCGCCGCGATGACCTTCATCCCGGGGTTCCCGGATTTTGAGCTTGCGCCCGAACTGATCCTGCCGATATTCCTCCCTCCCTTGCTCTTTGCGACCGCGCAGAAGAGCTCTTGGGCAGTGTTCCGGGTTCGATGGCGGACGCTGTTGCTCATGGCCGTCGCCCTTGTTGTGGTCTCGACGGCGGTAGTTGCCGGAGCCGCGTGGCTCATGATTCCCGGGATCGGCATTCCTGCGGCCATCGCTCTGGGTGCCATGGTGGCTCCGCCTGACCCGGTGGCGGTCGAGTCCGTCGCCGGCCGCGTCCACATGCCGCGCAGGCTCATCACAGTGCTCCAGAGCGAAGGCTTGTTCAACGACGCTGCAGCCATCGTGATCTTCCAGGCCGCGGTGGCGGCGACGGTTTCCGGCACCAAGCTGGGGGCCGGCGTCGTGCTCCAATTCGTGGTCGGCGCGGCACTGGCCGTCATCGTCGGCATCGCGATGGGCTGGTTGACGAGGCTGATCACCAAGTTGGTCACCTCCATGGTGGCCCGAAGCGCCGTGACCCTGGTGATTCCCTTCGCGGCCTACATCCTCGCGGAAGAACTCCACGCCTCGGGCGTGATCGCCGTCGTCGTCACCGCGCTGGAGACGCAGCGGCACGCGCGGTCCCAGGACGCGGCCGAACGTGTCACGCGCACCGCTTTCTGGGATGTGGTGGAACTCCTCGCGACGGGCCTGGCGTTCGGCCTTGTGGGGTTGGAGATCCGGCATGTGATCCGGGACGAGGGCGCGGCCATTTACGGCATGATCGGCCCGGCCGTGGCGGTGTGCGTGCTGGTGTTCGTTGTCCGTTTCGCGTGGCTCGGGCTTTTGGCGGTCTCGGCCCGCAAACGGAAGAACCTGCTGCAGCCAACGTCCCCCAAGGAGGTCCTGATCCTGACCTGGTGTGGCATGCGCGGACTCGCGACGCTCGCACTCGCCTTGGCCCTTCCGCTCACGATTGCCGATGGCAGCGATTTCCCTGCCCGGCACGAGATTCTGGTCATCGCCTGCGCCGTGCTGCTCGCTACCCTGGTGCTGCCGGGGCTGACACTTCCCTGGCTTATGCGCGTGCTCAAGGCATCCGAGGACGGCTCGCACGAAAAGGATGCCGCGCGGCTTTTGGCCAAGCGCGCCCAGACCGCTGCGATTTCCGCGCTCAAGGAACACGATCTGATGAAGGAATTGCCGGCGGACAAGGTGGCCCTCGTCAAGGAAAAGATGACCCGCCTGCACGCCGAACTGCTTGACGGGACCTTGAAGAACGAGACGGACGCGGAAAAGCGCCAACGCGGCAGGGAATTGGCGATCGCGGTCCAGACCATCGCCCTCGACGCCGCGCGCCAGGAAGTGGTCGCGGCCCGAAGTGAACCCGGCATGGATCCCGAAGTTGCGGACCGGGTCCTGCGCCAGTTGGACCTCCGCACCATGGCGATGCCGGACTAGCCGCCGCAGGCCCTCGGCCCGCCGAAGGCCCTAGGCCCGCCGCAACACCAAGTCCAGGGAGTTCTTCTCCACGCGGTCCAGTGCGTGGCGGACCGCGCCGATGCCAACAATCGCGTCGCCCAGCGGTGACGCAGCCAACCGCGGGGGAGTGGCGGTGTAGGCAGCCAGCTTCCGTGCGGTTGGCTCAAGAAGGGCCGACGCCGAATCGGCCACCGCGCCGCCGATCACCACGAGCTCCGGGTTGAGCATGATGGCCACCGTGGAGACCACGCGGGCCAGCCGGTCCGAGAGGCGGTCGAGAATGTCCAGCGCAACCTCGTCGCCCTCGGCAGCAGCGGCGAAGACGTGTTGTGCCGTGACCTCGCTGGCCGGCGCGGCCGCCCGAAGCGTCGTTTTCGACTTTCCCGCCAGGGCTTCCGAAGCCCATAGCCTGGCGAGTGCGGCGAGGCCGTCGGGAGAGCCGACACCCTCCACCATGTCCAAATAGGCCATTTCGCCCGCGCCCCCGGCGGTCCCGTGCAGCAGCCTGCCGGACTCCATGACGCCGGAGCCGAATCGTTCGCCGGACAGCAGCACCACAAGATCGTCCACTCCTACGGCGGAGCCGCGCCAGCGTTCGCCGAGGGTGGCGAGGTTGGCGTCGTTCTCCAGCACCACAGCCCATCCGTGCAGATCGTGCAGGGCCTTCTTCAGCCCGACGTCGAACAGGCTCCAGAACGGCTGGCTGACGAGGATGTTGCCGTCGCGCCCTACTGGAGCGGCGAGCCCCACCGTCACCGCAAGGACTTTGTCCGGTGCCACTCCGGCAGCCTCGAGGGCCAGGAGCGCGGTTTGGCTGATGACCCGGATGCGTTCCTCCGCTTCGATCTCCACGCCGGGAAACGGCTCGCTCGCCCGTCCGACGGTCCTGCCCCGCAGATCGGCCACCACCACGGTGGTCTTGAGCACTCCGACGTCGATCCCCAGGACGCAGCCGGCGCTTTCGTCGAGCTCGAAGCGCCGCGCGGGGCGGCCCTTCTGGTACGTGCCGAAATCACGCTGGTTCTCCAGCTCGCGGATCCACCCCCGGGCCATGAGGTCTTCGCACACGGAAATGGTGGTGGCACGGGTCAAGCCGGTGGCGTCCATCAGCTCCGAAACCGTCACGGCGTTGGCCGAACGGATGGCCCCGAGCACGGTGGCCGCGTTGACCCGCCGGAGCATCTGCGGAGTGGCAGTCGCGATGTCAGGCATGGCTGTTGACCTCCTGTAGGTGTGCGTCACATAATACTAGAGGCACTAAATTTAGATTCTAAATAAACGCCCGTCCATCGCAGCGTCGACACAGAACAGGATTCCCTTTGTCCTCCACCGTCACCATGGCCACCCACTTCGACTCCGAGCGCTCCGAGCGCATGGCCGATCCGAACTGGTGGCGCCAAGCGGCTGTCTACCAGATCTACCCGCGCAGTTTTTCCGATGCGAACGGGGACGGCCTCGGCGACATCAAGGGCATTACCGCCAAGGTTCCGTACCTGAAGTCCCTCGGCATCGACGCGGTCTGGTTGAGCCCGTTCTACCCCTCGGCCCTTGCTGACGGTGGCTACGACGTCGACGACTACCGCAATGTGGACCCGAAGCTGGGCACCCTGGCCGACTTCGATGAGATGGCGGCCGCCCTGCACGCTGCCGGCATCAAGTTGATCGCGGACATCGTCCCGAACCACTCCTCGGACCGGCACGAATGGTTCAAGGAGGCGCTGGCTTCCCCGAAGGGTTCGGCAGCCCGCGAACGCTACATTTTCCGCGACGGCCTGGGCGAGAACGGCGAACTGCCCCCGGCGGACTGGGACTCGATTTTCGGCGGCCCGGCCTGGGAACGCATCACCGAACCGGACGGCACCCCGGGCCAGTGGTACATGCACATCTTCACCAAGGAGCAGCCGGACTTCAACTGGGACAACCCCGAGGTCCGCGAAGACTTCCTGAAGACCCTGCGCTTCTGGTCCGATCGTGGCGTGGACGGCTTCCGCATCGACGTCGCCCATGCCCTGACGAAGGACCTGCCGGAGGTTCTGCCCTCCAAGACCGAGCTGCCCAAGGAAGGCGAAAACGCTTTGGGCGCCCACCCGTTCTGGGACCGCGACGAAGTGCACGAGGTCTACGCCGAGTGGCGCAAGGTCTTCAATGAGTACAACCCGCCCCGGACGGCCGTCGCCGAAGCATGGGTGCACGCGGACCGCCGCGCGCGCTATGCCAGCCCCGACGGACTGGGCCAGGCGTTCAATTTCGACCTCCTCCAGGCCGATTTCGACGCAGGCCAGTTCCGCGACATCATCACGAAGAACCTTAGCGAGGCTGCCGCCTCCGGTGCTTCCTCCACCTGGGTCTTCTCCAACCACGACGTCGTCCGGCACGCCACCCGCTACGGCTTGCCCGCGGGCGGCGGCCGTGACGGCCTGGGCCAGGACGGCAAGCAGTGGCTGCTCGACGGCGGTTCGGCCGCCGACGTCGACGCCGAGCTCGGCTTGCGCCGCGCCCGCGCTGCGTCGCTGCTGATGTTCGCCTTGCCCGGCTCCGCGTACCTGTACCAGGGCGAAGAACTCGGACTGCAGGAAGTCGGCGACATCGCGGGCGGCCAGCGCCAGGACCCGGCGTTCTTCCGCAACCCGGGAGTCGACGTCGGCCGTGACGGTTGCCGTGTCCCGCTGCCGTGGACCAGCGAAGGTTCGTCGTTCGGCTTCGGCGAGGGACATGCCCACTTGCCGCAGCCTGAATGGTTCGCCGGCTACGCGGTGGCGGAGCAGGAGAACGTTCCCGGCTCCACGCTGGAGCTGTACCGCAAGGCCCTGGAACTGCGTTCGGAACTGCGGGCGGCCGAGGACCTTGAATGGATCCCCTCCAGCAATGAGTCCGTGCTGCACTTCAGGCGCCCCAACGGCTGGCAGTCGGTGACGAACTTCGGCACCGAGCCGGTGGCACTTCCGGAAGGCACCGTCGTCGTGAGCAGTGCAGCGCTCGAGGGCGGCAAGCTCCCGGCAAACACGACGGCCTGGATCGTCTGACCCGCTACCCCCTTACCCTGACCCCCTACCCAACTGGCTCGCAGTTAACGTCGTTTTGAAGGCTGAAAACGACAACAACTGCGAGTCAGTTGTGTTGTGAAAGAGTTGGATAATGACTGCACAAAGTGAAACAGCCGCGGGCCGGCTCATCTACGGCTGCATGGGCCTTGGAGGTCCCTGGGAGGGCAGCGAATACGGGGCTGCCGAAATCGAGCAGGCCGCGGCCGCGATCGAAGCCGCGATGGGCATCGGGATCGCCCTCTTTGACCATGCCGACATCTACCGCAGCGGCAAGTCCGAGGCCGTCTTCGGCGAAGTCCTCGCCCGGACGCCGGGGCTGCGGGAAAAGATCCAGCTCCAGACCAAGTGCGGAATCCGGCTAAGCGAGCCCGGCGTCGACGGACATTACGACCTCAGCAAGGACGCCATCCTTGAGCGGGTCAATGGAAGCTTGGAACGGCTGAGGACCGACTACGTCGACGTTCTGCTGCTCCACCGCCCGGACCCCCTGATGGAACCCGCCGAGGTGGCGTCCGCCGTCGGGCAGCTCATGGCGGAAGGCAAAGTGCGGCAATTGGGTGTGTCCAACATGTCCGGCGCCCAGATCGCCTTCCTGCAGGACCAGCTGGAGGTGCCGATCGTGGCCAACCAGTTGGAAATGAGCCTGCACCGGCGGGCCTGGCTCGAGAGCACAGTGCTGGTCAACCACGACGACGCCCTTGGCTACAGTTTTCCGCACGGCACCCTGGAACACTGCGTCGGCCGGGGGATTGAGCTGCAGGCCTACGGTTCCCTCGCCCGGGGCCGGTACACGGGCTCGACGCCGGATACCCCGACTGCCGCCGATACCGCGACCGCCGCTCTGGTCGCCCAGCTCGCGGACGCGAAGGGTGTCACTTCCGAGGCCGTGGTGTTGGGGTGGCTCATGAAGCACCCGGCGCGCATTTCCCCGGTGCTCGGCAGCTCCAACCCGGCGCGCATCGCTGCCTGCGCGGACGCTGCCGCCGTTGCCGCGGCCATGACCCGCGCCGAGTGGTATGGCCTGTGGGTGGCTGCGCGGGGCAGCAAGCTCCCCTAAGGCGCGCTAAACCCAACTGACTCGCAGTAGGTGTCGTTTTGAGGGCTCATAACGACAACAACTGCGAGTTAGTTGGGTTGGGGCTGGCTGTCACAATCGTTTTGTTCGTATTGATGCTCACACCGGCGCCCGATTCTTAGCGTTCCTGGTGGCTGGCCGGATACGGTAGATACATGACGTCTAGCACCGCCGCCGAGTCCATTCGGTCAACCCGCAAAATTCCCGCAGACATTGCCCGTTCCTGGCTCCTCGTGAACGCCATGAAGACGGAGCTTTTCGACCAGTCGGCCTCATCGCGCGCGGACGCCATCATCCTTGACATCGAAGACGCCGTGGACCCGTCCCAGAAGGACATTGCCCGCGACAACGTCATCAACTGGCTGACCGCCGGCGGCCAGGCCTGGGTCCGCATCAACGACGCCACCAGCCCGTTCTGGGCCGATGACCTCGCCGGGCTCCGTGGCACGCCGGGCCTCTTGGGCGTCATGCTCGCCAAGACCGAGTCCGCCGACCAGGTCACCGAGTCCTTCCACCGCATGGATGGCAAGACCCCTGTGGTCGCCCTCGTCGAATCGGCCCTCGGCATCGAGGAAGCCAACCACATTGCGCGTGCCCAGGGTGCCTTCCGCCTGGCCTTCGGTTCGGGCGACTTCCGCCGTGACACCGGCATGGCTGCCACTCCCGAAGCAATGGCCTACCCGCGTGCCAAGCTCGTCGTCGCGAGCCGCGTTGGCAACCTGCCGGGCCCCATCGACGGCCCCACTGTCGGCACCAACCACCCGATCCTGCGCGAGCAGACCGGCATCACTGTGACCATGGGCATGACCGGCAAGCTCTGCCTGGCCATTGACCAGACCACGGTCATCAACGAGGTCATCAGCCCGACGCCGTCCGACGTCGCCTGGGCCACCGACTTCATGAACGACTTCGAAGCCAACGGCAGGGTCATCCGCGACGGCTCCGACCTTCCGCGCCTCGGCCGCGCCGAAAAGATCATGAAGCTCGCGGTAGCCTTCGGGGTCCAGCCCTCCCTCTAAGGGCACCCACCAACGCCCGCTCACGTAAGTCCGGCTTTTTCAGGACGCCCGCTCACGTATGAGGGCAATTCCCGAAACCCTTCTGCAGATGATCTGAGCGGGCGTTTGAGGATTGGCGGCCTTATGTGAGCGGGCGTTTGTGGATTGGCGGTCTTATCTGAGCGGGCGTTTGTGGATTGGCCGTGATATGTGAGCCGGCGTTTGAGGATTGGCCGTCATATGTGAGCGGGCGTTTGTTGGACCCGAGGCTCGCTCACTTGCGTCCGTTCCCGTCCTGCGGAATCTGCGGTTCCGGCAAGTGTCCTAAACTTGGGTGGTGCTGAACGAATTCTGGGCCACGGCCTCAATCGCCTACAAGACGCTGGTTTTCGGCGCGATGGGTCTTATCGCCGTCGGGATCATCCTGACGATCATTGGCAACGCCTCCCATAACCAGGGCCTTGCGCTGACGTCCTTGTTCGTGATCGGGCTTGGCCTGGTCCTGCATGTCGTGGGCATGGTGGTCCGCGGACAGCAGGTCCGCAAGGCCTTGAAGAAGTAGCCCGGGGGAGCATGGGAATGACCCAGCATGCGGTGGTGATCGCCGGAGCGGGCCCCACGGGGCTGATGCTCGCGGGCGAACTGGCGTTGGCCGGCGTCGACGTCGCGATTGTGGAGCGGCGCGCAAGCCAGGAGCTCGCCGGCTCACGTGCGGGCGGTTTGCACTCGCGAACCATCGAGGTCCTCGATCAACGCGGAATTGCCGATCGTTTTTTGTCCGAGGGACAGCTCGCCCAGGTTGCGGGGTTCGGCGGCGTCCGCTTCGACATCAGCGACTTTCCCACCCGGCACAACTACGGGCTGGGGCTGTGGCAGAACCACATCGAGCGTATCCTCGCCGGCTGGGTCGCCGACCTGGCGGTGCCGATCTACTACGGGCGCGAGGTGACCGGTTTCGAGCAGGACGGGACCGGCGTCGACGTCGGGCTGTCCGCCGGCGAGCCGCTGCGGGCGCAATACCTCGTCGGGTGCGACGGCGGCCGCAGCCTGGTCCGTAAGGCAGCCGGCATCGGGTTCCCCGGCTGGGATCCGACCACCAGCGCCCTGATCGCCCAGGTCGAGATGGCCGAGCAGCCGCCATTGGGCGTCCACACCAACGCCTTTGGCATCCACTCCTTCGGCAAGCTGGACTACAAGATCCACGACGGCAAGATCGTTTACGCCGAGGGCGGACCCGTCGGGGTCATGGTGACCGAGGAGCACGTCGGATCCGCAAGCGAACCGACGCTCCAGGACCTGAGCGAGGCGCTCATCGCCGTATGCGGGACGGACTACGGGGCCCACAGCCCCCTCTGGATCTCCCGTTTCACCGATATGACCCGGCAGGCCGCGAACTACCGCGACAAACGGGTCCTCCTCGCCGGCGACGCAGCACACGTGCATGCCCCCGACGGCGGACAGGGCCTCAACACCGGCGTGCAGGATGCCGTGAACCTGGGATGGAAGCTGGCCCAGGTGGTCAAGGGGATATCGCCGGAAAGCCTCCTCGACAGCTACCACGCCGAGCGCCACCCGGTGGCCGCCCGCGTGCTGCGCAACACGATGGCGAGTGTCGCGCTCCGCCGCCAGGACGAACGCACGAAGGCCGTGGGCGAGGTCGTGGCCGAGCTCCTCGGCATGGAGGAACCGCGCCAGCGCTTCGCCGCGATGATGTCGGGTCTGGGCATCCACTACAAGCTCGGCGAGGGGCACCCGCTGCTCGGACTCCGCATGCCCGATCTCGACCTCGTCACCGCAGGCGGTACGCAGCGTGTCTTCGGGCTGCTGCACGATGCCCGTCCCGTGCTCCTCAACCTCGGCGAGCCCGGCACCATAGAGATCACGCCGTGGGCAGACCGCGTTCAGTTGATCGACGCCACCTACACCGGGACCTGGGAGCTTCCCGCGATCGGGACAGTCCCCGCCCCCGTTGCCGTGTTGATCCGGCCCGACGGATATGTGGCCTGGGTCGGAGAAGGCTCCCAGCTGGGCCTCGACGACGCGCTCACCAGATGGTTCGGACCGCCTTCCGCGGAGTAGCGGTCCGGCTTCGACACTTATCCGGAGACTCGTCCCGGGCCGATAGGGTTGGATCATGACTATTAACCCGGATTTGCAGGGCCGCAGCTACCCTGCCTCAGAGGTGTACGACGTCGGCCGCGAAAAGATCCGGGAGTTCGCCCGGGCCGTGAAGGCCACCCACCCGGCCCACTTCGACGTCGACGCCGCCAAGGCGCTTGGCCACAGCGATCTCGTCGCCCCGCCGACCTTCGCCATCATCGTCGCCCAGCGGGCCGATGCCCAGCTGATCGAGGACCCCGATTCGGGGATCGACTTCAGCCGCGTTGTGCACGCCGACCAGCGCTTCACGCACCACCGTGCGATCGTTGCCGGGGATCAGTTGCGGGCCGAACTGCACGTCGACGGCGTCCGCGCCATGGGCGGCGGGGCCATGATCACGACGCGTTCGGAAATCACCACCGTGGACGGCCAACGGGTCGCCACCACCACCTCGTCCATCCTGGTCCGCGGAGAGGGACAGTAGCCATGAGCTTGAAACTTGAAGAACTCACCGTGGGCCAGGAAATCGGTACCCGCAGCATCGAGGTCACGCGCCAGGACCTGGTCAAGTACGCCGGCGCGTCGGGCGACTTCAATCCGATCCACTGGAATGAATCCTTCGCCACCGGCGTCGAGCTTCCCGGAGTCATCGCCCACGGTATGTTCACCATGGGCGCTGCCGTGCAGTTGGTGAGCGACTGGGCCGGCGACCCTGCCGCCGTCGTCGACTACCAGACGCGCTTCACCAAACCGGTGCTGGTCGCCGACACCACCGGTACCAGCGAGCCCGGCGCCGTGATCGAGGTCGCCGGAGTGGTGGGAGCGCTCGACGCCGAGGCCCGCACCGCGCGCATCGACCTCACCGTTACATTCGCCGGCCAGAAGGTCCTCATGAAGTCCCAAGCCGTTGTGAAACTTGCGTAAGTAATCAGCATCCCGGGCCGGGGCGCGCGCCTGGCCGGCGCGCCCCGGGGTCGGCTGGCACAGCGAATCCCCGCTAGGCTTGTTTGGTGACCCAGACGATGCTTTCCGAACTGACCACGGCCGCCGTTGGTGGCCCTGCCGGCACCTTTGTGGAGGCCCGCACCGAGGCGGAAATCATCGACGCCGTCCGCTCGGCGGATGCCGCGGGCGAGAAACTGCTCATTATCGGCGGGGGATCGAACCTTCTGATCTCCGACGCCGGATACCCGGGCACCGTGCTGAAGATCGCTTCGCAGGGCTTCACCGTCAACTCGGAGGACAGCTGCGGTGGAGTGTCCGTCGTGGTCCAGTCCGGGCACAACTGGGACGCCCTCGTGGAACATTCCGTGCTGCACGCGTGGTCCGGGCTGGAAGCCCTCTCCGGCATTCCCGGCGCCACGGGCGCCACTCCTGTGCAGAATGTTGGCGCTTACGGTGCCGACGTGTCCCAGACCATCGCCGCCGTGCGCACCTGGGACCGGGAACGCAACGCTGTGCAGACCTTCACTAACTCCGAGCTCAAGTTCGGCTACCGGGACTCCATCCTCAAACAGACCACCACCGAGGGCTCGCCACGTTATGTGGTGCTGACGGTTGAATTCCAGCTGCCGCTCGGAAGGATGAGCGCCCCCATCCGGTACGCGGAGCTGACCCGGTCCCTGGGGGTCGAGGCCGGGAAGCGCGCATATTCCAACGACGTCCGGCGCGAAGTCCTGCGGCTGCGCGCTTCCAAGGGCATGGTTCTGGACGCTTCGGACAGGGACACGTACTCCACGGGCTCCTTCTTCACCAACCCGATTGTTCCGGCCGCCACAGCCGCGTCGTTGCCCGAGGGAGCGCCGCAGTACCCCGCTGGGAACGATGGCCTCGTGAAGCTGTCGGCAGCCTGGCTGATCGACCAGGCCGGCTTCGGAAAGGGCTTCGGACTCGATCCCGCGAGCGTGTCCGGCGGGCGGGCCTCGCTGTCCACGAAACACACCCTTGCCATCACCAACCGGGGAGGCGCGAGCGCGGAGGATCTTGTGGCGATCGCGCGCGAGGTGCGACGCGGCGTCCTCGAGCGCTTTGGCATCGAACTGCACCCGGAGCCGCTACTGATCGGTTTGGCCCTGTAGGAGCCTGCGTTGGTCCCCGCGGGGAAGGCGCTTCAGCGCTTCCCGGTCGGAAGGACCTTGTTGAGCAAGAGGAACGTCAGTCCGCAGCTCGCGGCCCCCAGGAGGAAGATCTGGCTGAACGCCATGCTCTGAGGCGACGGACCGCCCGGCGAGATCCAGCCTGCTGCCGCGAAGCCTGCAACGCCCAGGAGCATGACGATGGCGGCGAGCAGGAAACTGCGCACTTGGTCGTTCGCGCCCGTGAACCCCGATTCGGGATCGTCGACGCGCCGATCGGACGATGGCTGGCTCGCGGCTGCAAGGCCCAGGAGCAGGGCGGCGGCGCCTGTGGCGGCAAGTCCAACCTCCTGGACAGTCTGCATCGACGGGGATAACCGGACCCCCGCACCAACAGCTATGGCCAGGCCGCAGACAAGCCCGACGGCGGCAGCGCACCAACCAGCGGCTGCTAACCGCCGGCTGAGCGGCCGCAGCAGCGGACCTAACTCACCGAACAGCATTCCCCTAGCGTAGGAGGGCCCGCTGAACGGCCCCTGTGAGCGGCATGGGAGTTTCTCCCGCGAACAATTGAGGACTGAAGCTGTCCGCCATGCGTCCTATGATGGGGCCATGGCAGCTTCGGCGAGGATCAGCGTCACCCCCAGAGTCATGGGCAGGCTGCGGCTCGCGAGCCAAGGATTGCTCGGGGGTTTCGGCAGCGCGGAGGAATGCGTCTCCCGGATGGGTGCCATGCAGGCGCAAGACCTCGCGTGGGCGTTCTGGGCCGTGGGGCAGAGGGTTCCCGGTTCCGGACTGTCCACGGTGCTGGAAGCGCTTGAGAGCGGCACAGTGGTCCGGTCCTGGCCCATGCGGGGCACGTTGCATCTGGTTCCGCCGCAGGACTTGCGCTGGATCCTCGCCATCACCACCGAGCGATCCATGCGTTCTGTTGCCGCACGGCACCGGGAACTCGGCATCGACGAGACGGACGTCGCGACCTGCCGGGACCTGGCCCTCGAACGCGTCGCCGGCAGTCCGGGCGCCACGCGCGAGGAGCTTTTCAAGATCTTCGAATCTGCGGGCCAGGTGACCTCGGCCCAACGCGGCATCCATTTGCTCTGGATTCTGTGCCAATACGCCTGGCTGGTGCAAGGTCCTCCGGCGGGCTCGGCAGGCAAAGCCCTGGGACAGCAACTGTTCGTCGCCTTCGACGAGTGGATTCCGGACTCCCGGCGCCTCGACCGTGAAGAAGGGATTGCCGAATTCCTGCTCAGGTATATTCGCAGCCACGGACCGGCCACGCTCGGGGACTTCGCGTGGTGGAGCCAGATTCCCAAGACCGAAGTCCGGGCAGCCCACGAGGCCATCCGCGGCCAACTCGTTGAGCTCGTCTTCCAGGGAACGTCCTATTGGCTGTCGCCCGAGACGGCGGCACTGCTCGACGACGGCGTTCCCGGCTCGCGCACGGTCCTCGCCTTGCCTGGATTCGATGAATTCCTGCTCGGGTATACGGACCGCAGCCTTGTCCTGCCCCCTGAGCATTTCCAGAAAGTCGTTCCGGGCGGCAACGGGGTCTTCAAGCGGATGATCGTGTCAGGCGGCGAAGTGATGGGCACCTGGTCCCGTAGCGGCACCGGCCGAAGCGCCGTCGTCGTGCCTGAGCCGTTCGCCGCGGAAGGCCTGGCTCCGACGGCCAAGCGGTCCTTCGAACTCCAGGCCGCGAAGTACTTGCGGTTCATGGAGAGCTGACGCCACCCAACTGACTCGCAGTTGATGTCGTTATGAGCGCTCAAAACGACATCAACTGCGAGTCAGTTGACTAAAGCAGGACGCCTAGAGGGTGCCGGTAGCAATCTTCAGCATGCGGCGCAGCGGTTCGGCAGCGCCCCAGAGGAGCTGGTCGCCCACGGTGAAGGCGCTGATGTATTCAGGGCCCATCTCGAGCTTGCGGATACGGCCGACCGGGATCTCCAAGGTGCCGGAGGCAGCCACTGGGGTGAGGTCAGCCATGGACGCTTCCTTGGTGTTGGGCACAACCTTGGCCCACTCGTTGTCGGCGTCCAGGAGCTTCTCGATTTCGGCGACGGACAGGTCCTCGCGCAGCTTGAGCGTCAGTGCCTGCGAGTGGGAGCGCATGGCGCCGATCCGGACGCAGAGCCCGTCCATGACCACGTGGTCCTTGCCAGGGTTTCCGTTGCCCGTGCCGAGGATCTTGTTGGTTTCCACCCCGGCCTTCCACTCTTCCTTGGACTGGCCGTTGCCGAGGTCGGCGTCGATCCACGGGATCAGGGAGCCGGCAAGCGGTACGCCGAACTGGGTGGCGTCGACGCCGGAGCGCTGGGTCGCCAGGACCTTGCGGTCGATTTCCAGGATCGCGGAGGCGGGATCGTCCAGTTCGCTGCTGACTTCGTTGTTGAGGGTGCCGAACTGGTTGAGCAGTTCGCGCATGTGGCGGGCACCGCCGCCCGACGCAGCCTGGTAAGTCATGGAGGTGCCCCACTCGACCAGGTTGTTCTTGAAGAGGCCACCGAGCCCCATGAGCATGCAGGACACCGTGCAGTTGCCGCCGATGTAGTCTTTCACGCCGCCGGACAGGCCGGCGTCGATGACGTCGCGGTTGATGGGGTCCAGCACGATGATGGAGTCATCGTTCATGCGCAGTGTGGATGCGGCGTCGATCCAGAGCCCGTCCCAGCCGCGGCTGCGAAGCTCGCCGTGGACCTGCTTCGTGTAGTCGCCGCCTTGGGCTGTGACAATAATCGGCAGCTTGGCAAGAGTCTCAATGTCGAACGCGTTCTCGAGCTTGCCTGCGCCGTCGGCAAATGACGGCGCTGCACCTCCCGCGTTCGAGGTGGAGAAAAATACCGGGTTGATGTTGGCGAAGTCGCCTTCTTCCTGCATGCGCTGCATCAGGACGGAGCCGACCATGCCACGCCAACCGACCAGTCCGACGGACGGATTAGCTGCTGTAGTCATTGAACCAGTCTAGACTTTCGCGGCTCCCGGCCGCTGTCGGTTACGTCACGACCCAACTGACTGGCAGCAGGTGTCGTTATGAGCCCTCTAAACGACAACAACTGCGAGTTACTTGGGTGAGGCGTCGGGTTCTTCCAGCAGGGCCGCCTTGCGGGCTCGCAGGGCAAAGAATGCCCCGAAAGCGAAGACCTGGGTTACGACAATCAGGACGATGATCCCCAGGATCTTGTTGCCGCCCAGGATCATGGTGAGCCCGACGATCGCGGACAAGAGCGCGAAGAGCGGCAGCAACATATAGCCGAGCACGAACAGGGTCTCAGGTTTCTTCAGCATTCTCAGTCTTCCGTCCGGCGCCACGTGGCGATCCGGTAGTTGGTGCCGTTCTTCGAGGTCAGCCAGCCTTCAGCCGGTTGTGTCGCCTCAAGATTCCACGCCTCACCGAACTCCGGGGCGAAGGTGTCCCCGTCGATGTCGGAATCGATGACCGTCACGACGGCGACATTCGCGATGTCCATGGACTGCCGGTAGATTTCGCCCCCGCCGATGATCCAGACATTCTGGCCACCCGGCGCGAACTGGGACTCCAGGAGCGCGGCATCAAGTGAGGAGACGACGACGGCGCCACGTGCTTCGGGCGAGTCCGCCCAGCCGTGTTGCCGGGTCACCACGATGTTGGTGCGGCCGGGCAAGGGGCGGTACTTTGCGGGGAAAGACTCCCACGTCTTGCGGCCCATGATGACCGGATGCCCTGTTGTCAGCCGGCTGAAGTGCCGCAAATCTTCGGGAACGTGCCATGGCATTGTCCCGCCCTTGCCGATCACTCCATTGCCGGTCTGTGCCCACACCAGGCCGATTCCGGTGAGCGTTTCCGCTGCCTCCCCGGAAGAAGGGGACTCCGCGGCAGGAGTTTCGTGGGTGCTCATATCGCCACGGGCGCCTTGATCGCGGGGTGGTGCTGGTAGCCGACTACTTCGAAGTCCTCGAAGGTGTAGTCGAAGATCGAGTCCGGCTTGCGGGCGAAGCGCAATCGCGGGTACTCAAACGGCTCCCGGGAGAGCTGTTCGGTGACTTGCTCCACGTGGTTGTCGTACACGTGGACGTCTCCGCCGGTCCAGACGAAATCGCCGGGCTCAAGACCCAGCTGCTGGGCCACCATGCAAGTCAGCAATGCATAGGAGGCGATGTTGAAAGGGACACCCAGAAACATGTCGGCCGAACGCTGGTACAGCTGGCAGGAAAGCTTGCCGTCGGCAACGTAGAACTGGAAGAACGCGTGGCACGGCGGCAAGGCCATGTCCTTGATCTCGGACACGTTCCAGGCCGAAACGATGTGCCGGCGCGAATCCGGGTTGGCCGCCAGGCCCTTCATGAGCTCGGCGATCTGGTCAATGTGCCCGCCGTCGGGGGTCGGCCAGCTGCGCCACTGCACGCCGTATACCGGGCCGAGTTCGCCGTCGGCGTCTGCCCACTCATCCCAAATGGTGACGCCCTGCTCCTGGAGCCACTTCACGTTCGACTCGCCGCGGAGGAACCACAAGAGCTCCAACGCGAGCGATTTGAAGTGCACCCGCTTGGTGGTGACGAGCGGGAAACCCTGGCTCAAATCGAAGCGCAGCTGGCGGCCGAAAACGCTCCGAGTGCCGGTGCCCGTGCGGTCCGACTTGTGCGTGCCGTTGGCCATGACGTCGCGCAGGAGGTCTTCATATGGGGTTGGGATGCTCACGCACCCAGCTTACTGGAGTCAGTCGTCGAAGGGCTTGATCTGTTCCACGGCCACTACGCGCTGGCCGTTTCCACGGGCCACATGGCACACGATCATCTCGCCAGGGGCCAGGTACGGGTCCTGGGCCGGAAGCGCCTCGTGTAGCTCCGGGCCCATCCTCTCGCCGAGCGTCTTCAAGACGGTGGGGAGCGCCGGCCTGTGGGTGCACAGGGCAACCGCGCGCTGCTTGTCGAACAGGCCCTCGATCACGGCGGACGTCTTCTTTGGGCTCCGCTGGTGGTTGTGCTCCGTCAGGGCCTCCAGGAGCTTCACCTTGGCCCCGGCAGATTTGGCGTACGGCGCGATGGTGGATACACACCTGGCCCAAGGACTGCTCACGATCCGCAAAGGCTTCCACACACCCAGAAGCCGTTCCACGGCAAGCGCCTGGCGCAGCCCTGTCACGGCAAGGGGCCGGCTGCCTTCGGCCTTGGTCCAGGAGGATCGTGGCTTGGCTTTGGCGTGGCGCACCAGAATCAGGGGCCACGTCTCCAACTCGCCATTCAGGTGGGCCTTCGCCAGCGCCTGGAGGGGACCAACATCCGTCGGGTTGCTCAGGAAACGTGCCGCCTTGTCCGGCGCGGCCCACATGTAGGCGTCCACTTCCTCGCCGTCCGGCTTGATGATGGAGCCGTTGACCTGCGTCGCCCAATAGTGCACCACCTTCAGCCCCGCAGCCACATGGTAATGCGTCGGAGGAAGCGGGATCCCGAGGGCTGCCTTGAGGCCGATTTCTTCCCTGATCTCCCGGACGGCGCACTCCGGGATGGTTTCCCCGGCGTCGAGCTTGCCCTTGGGCCAGGACCAGTCGTCGTATTTGGGCCGATGAATCAGCAGGACCTCAAGGGCGCCCTTGGTGACGCGCCAGGGAATGGCGCCGGCCGCCGTGACGGCGATCGGCTCCCCGGGATGGTCCGTCTGGTCTGCAACAGGTGTATCGCTCTTCAACTTTTCGCTGCCTACCGCCGGGCAACTGCACGTTGGCGGGACCGGGAGGCAAGCAGCCAGGACTGGATGTCCAACAGCGGCGAGCCGTCTTCGGCCTGGTGGAACCTGGTCCAATGGCCTTGGTTGTCGAGGTGCCAGCTGGCCGTGCCGGGGTCCATGTAGCGCCGCAGCAGGTCCATGACCTCGGCGGTGTCTTCGCGGTTGGCGAGCTGCACCAAGGCCTCGACCCGGCGGTCGAGGTTGCGGTGCATCATGTCCGCGGAGCCGATGTAGACCACGGGATCGTTGGCATTGGCGAAGGCAAACACACGCGAGTGCTCCAGGAAGCGGCCCAGGACGGAGCGGACCGTGATGTTCTCGCTCAATCCAGGCACTCCCGGCCGCAGCGAGCAGATGCCGCGGACGATGACGTCAACCTTCACCCCGGCCTGCGACGCCCTGTAAAGGGCGTCGATGGTGGCTTCGTCCACCATGGAGTTGACCTTGATCTGGACCTTGGCGGTAATTCCCGCGCGGGCGTTGCGGATCTCGGTCTCGATCCTGTCGATCAATCCGGACCGCACCGAGCGGGGAGCCACGAGGAGCCGCTTGAACGTCGACTTGGGGGCATACCCCGAGAGCTGGTTGAAGAGCTTGGACAGGTCCTCGCCCACCTGCTCGTTGGAGGTCAACAGGCCGAGATCCTCGTAGTAGCGGGCCGTCCGGGGGTGGTAGTTGCCCGTGCCGATGTGGCAGTACCTGCGGAGGCCATCCACTTCCTGGCGGACAACCAGGGACAACTTGCAGTGCGTCTTGAGCCCCACGATGCCGTACACCACGTGCACTCCGGCCTGCTCCAGTTTGCGTGCCCACGAGATGTTGGCCTGCTCGTCGAAGCGGGCCTTGATCTCCACGAGGGCCAGGACCTGCTTGCCGGCTTCGGCAGCATCGATCAGCGCGTCCACGATGGGGGAATCGCCGGAGGTGCGGTACAGGGTCTGCTTGATGGCCTGGACCTTGGGGTCGGCGGCCGCCTGCTCGAGGAAAGCCTGGACCGACGTCGAGAACGAGTCGTACGGGTGGTGCAGCAGGATGTCGCGGCGGCGCATTGCCGCGAAGACGTTGGCGGCTTTGGACGTCTCGGATTCGTTCAGGTACCGCGAGGTGTGGGGCACGTGCTTCGGGTAGTGGAGGTCGGCGCGGTCGATGCCGCCGATGACGGACAGGCCCCGGAGGTCCAGGGGGGCCGGGACGGAGTAGACCTCGGACTCCTCGACACCGAGTTCCCGTACCAGGAGCGCACGGATGTTCGGGTTGATGTCCGTGGTGACCTCAAGCCGGACGGGCGGGCCGAAGCGGCGGCGCAGAAGTTCTTTTTCAAGCGCCTGCAGGAGGTTCTCGGCGTCGTCCTCTTCAACTTCCACGTCTTCGTTGCGGGTGACGCGGAAGCTGTGGTGCTCCATGACTTCCATTCCGGGGAACAGCTTGTCCAGATGCACCGCAATGACCTCTTCGAGCGCGATGAACCGTGCCACGCGGCCCGGGACCGCGCCGGCACGCGGGCCGTCGATCGAAACGAGCCGGGGCAGCTGGTCCGGAACCTTGACGCGGGCGAACAGTTCCTTGTCGCTCACGGGGTTGCGGACAATCACGGCGAGGTTGAGGGAAAGCCCGGAGATGTAGGGGAAGGGGTGGGCGGGATCGACGGCGAGGGGGGTGAGGATCGGGAAGACCTTCTCGCCGAACATGATGCTCAAGCGGTGCTGGGCTTCGTCGTCGAGTTCGTCCCAGCGCATGAGGTGGATGTGCTCATAGGCCAAGGCGGGGCGGATCTGCTCGGCGAATACGCGCGCGTGGCGTTCCTGCAGCTTCCGGGCGGCATCGCCGATCTGCTCCAGGACTTCGATGGGGCTCAGTCCGGCGGGGGAGGGCACCGCGAGTCCGGTGGCGATGCGGCGCTTCAAGCCGGCCACGCGCACCATGAAGAATTCATCCAGGTTCGAGGCGAAGATGGAGAGGAAGTTGACCCGCTCCAGCAGGAAAAGGTCCGGGTCCTCCGCGAGTTCAAGGACGCGGGAGTTGAAGGCGAGCCAGCTCAGTTCGCGGTCCAGGAAACGGTCCGGAGTGATGTCGCCTTCCGGCTCAAGGGAGGGCGCAAATTCAGGAATGTCGATGCGGTCCTGGGTTGCCCGCGCTGCCGGGACTTCGGACGAACCGAAGCGGGGAGGCAGGGTTGCGCCCTTGACCTCGGTTTTGGTGGTTCCGACCGGGTCCGGGTTCATCTGGCTCTCCTTCGTTCAGCGCGGGGTTTGATTCAACCCTACAAGGATTCCACGTGCCGGAATCCTAGATGTCCTAGCCTTTCAGATGTGCCTTGGTTCCGGGTTACTTCCCGGTTAACGGCGCATACATGACATCGACGTCCCAACGCACGAAGCCCAGCTTCTGGTAAAGGGCGACGGCCGCGGTGTTGTCGGCGTCCACGTACAGCATCACCGAGTGCAGTTCGTGGCTCTGGAGATACCTGATGCCGGCAACAGTGATCGCCTTGCCAAGCCCCAGGCCTTGGGCTGCCGGCGTCACCCCGACGACGTACACCTCGCCGATGGCCGGGTGGGATCCTTGCCGGGGGTGCACCTTGGTCCAATGGAAACCGAGCAGCTCCCCGGCCGGATTCACGGCCAGCAGGAAACCTGCGGGGTCGAACCAGTCCTCGGCCATCCGGGCTTCCAGGTCGGCCCTGGTCAGCGACCCTTGCTCGGGATGGTGGGCGAATGCTGCCCTGTTGGCAGCCAGCCACGCGGACTCGTCCTGACCCGGCACGAAGGCGCGCAGCGAGACTCCCTCAGGCAGGCCGGCGTCGGGCATTTCCGCGATGGAGGACATGAGGCGCATCTTCCACAGTTCACGTACGGGGCCGTAGCCGTAGCGGGCCGCGAGGTCCGCGGCGGCCTCGTGGTTTCCATGGGACCAGGCGTTCAGGCCCGCAAGCCCACGGCTGTCCCGGAGCGAGTCCAGCAGCCTTCCCGCGACACCCTGGTTGCGGTAGCTCGGGTGCACCGCCATTTCCAGGACCCCGGTCCCGTCGTCCGCTTCAACCACGACGGCGATCCCGGCCAGATCCTGGCCGCTCCCCGGATCGGACTGCTCGTCCGGGGCATAGAGGGCCATTGTGAGCACTGAGTGGTCGCCGGAATCGGCTCCGCGCAGCATGACGAGGGTCTGTTCGGACAGCGGGGGATTGCCGTCCGACTCCTCGGCAGCTGCGGCGAGCGTTTTGATGTCTCTCAACAACTCGCTATCCGAGGCGCCTTTGACGACGAGGACGGGCCAGTTCTCCGGGTGCGCAGGGCTCATGCTGCAAGGCTATACGTCCCGGGCCGGTTTGGCGGGATGGATTTTGCGGGCACTCCGTTGGCCGTGTAAGGTCTATATCTCGTCCGGCTTTGCTAAGCGGGATACGAGGGGGATCCACCAGTGGGGTGGCCTCGATACGTTCGACCCGTATGTCCTCCACTCAAGCGAAGGAAGGCCCGGACTCGTTGAGTCCGGGCCTTCCTTGTGTTCAAAGCGTGGGGGTTTCAAAGCGTGGGGTTCTGAAGCTAGGCCTCCGTGAGCTCATCTTCCTGCAAGCGGACCAACGTCAGCCGGTAGCCGACGTTGCGGACCGTGCTGATGAGGTTCTCGTGGTCCACGCCGAGCTTGGCGCGCAGGCGGCGGACGTGGACGTCCACGGTGCGCGTGCCGCCGTAGTAGTCGTAGCCCCAGACCTCGGTGAGAAGCTGCTGGCGCGTGAAGACCCTGCCCGGGTGCTGGGCCAGGTACTTCAGGAGTTCGAACTCCTTGAAGGTCAGGTTGAGCGGCTGCCCGTTCACGCGGGCCGTATAGCTTGCTTCGTCAATCACGACGCCGGCCGCCCGGATTTCGGTGTTGGTTTCCTCTTCGCCGGGAATCGCGCGGGCAACGGCCAGTCGGATCCGGGCTTCGACCTCCGCCGGTCCCGCAGAGTCGAGGACGATGTCGTCCACGGACCATGCGGAAGAGACGGCAGCCATCCCGCCTTCGGTGAGGATCAGGATGAGGGGTGCGCTCAAGCCCGTGGCCTTCAGCAACTGGGTCAGCGAACGGGCTCCGACCAGGTCCTTGCGGGCATCGAGGAAAACGACGTCGGTGGGGTCGGTCTCGAGCAATGCCGTGGGCTCGGCCGGAAGAATGTGGACCCGGTGGTTCAATAGCTCCAAGGCGGGCAGGATGTCTACCGACGACCCGGTGCTGTTCGTCAGGAGCAGGATGTGCGACATAGTTCCTCCAATGGGCGGTCCGCGCATCATCGGGCGTCTGAACCGGGTTTCCACCGGCCGGTAGCTGCTTATGGGGCGTGGTTCCGTTGTAACGGAAGCGTTGCAACAAGAAGCGCTGTTGACAACCGAGTATACCCAAAGGCCCCTGCAACGTCAGGGATTCGTGTCACCTTCAACCCCTCTTTGCGACATATTTGTGCCGTATAAGGCAGGATTGTCACGAGGTTGGTCGGAGCTTGGATCGAAACGGAGCCCCGAGGGGGCCAGCCGATCAAGCGCACAGCGAGGTAAGGGACACAGTGAGGTCAGGGGCGCAGTGAAGTCTTGGAGCATCGGGGTGGTCGGCCTCGTGGCGCTCGCGGTTTTCGTCGCCAGCTCTTACGGCCCCACGGAGGGGTTGGTCGCCGTCGGAATTCTGGCGTCGGCCGCCGTTGGCGTCGGTTGGCCCCATTTTCTTGCAGTCCCCGCCAAGAAGACCCTCGCAGCCGTGATCGGGCTGAGCGGCGCCGGTTCAGCCCTGGCTGCAGGCTTCGTCCCGGCCCCTGGATTTCTCGACGCAACGCCCGGCTTCATCGCCGCCGGCGTGATTGCGGTGTTCGTCGTGCAGCTGATCCGCGGAACGGGTCAGGCCCAACGCCTCGAATCCACGCTGGGCAGTTGCGCCGGCGTCCTGCTGAGCTGCCTTGGAGCGGGCTGGATTGCGGGTGCGAGGTTCAACGGCATCAAGGAAATGCTGTTGGTGGCGGCCCTCAGTGCAGCGGTCGCCCTTCTCGCAGGCTTGTTGCGCTGGCCGGACCGGGTCGTGGCGCCCCTGGGCATCGTGGCGGCCGGTTTGGTGGCCCCGCTGGCGGGCCTGGTGTTCTCCGATATCGCGATCGTTCCCGCCATGGTCGTGGGCGTCGTGATCGGTTCGATCCTGGTCAGTTTCCGTCGGATGGTGACGCTACGGCTCGGCCGGCTGAATTTCCCGGCCGTCCTTGGAATGGGCGTTGCGCCCGTCTGGGCGGTTGGGGCCATGTGCTACTTCATCGACAAACTACTCATCTACTAACAGTTAGGATGGCATCATGTCCGTACTTGCATTTGAAATCTTCTTCCTTGTCCTCCTCGGCCTGGCCAGCCTCTCGATGGCTTGGTTCGCTGGTTTTGTCGTTTACCGTCTCTTCAAGGGCCAGAAGTAGAGCTCCCATCGCTTTTGATCAACCTGTACCTTCCGTTCCACTGAGGTAATTGCTGTGCCCATCGAAATCCCTTCCGACCTGACACCCGAATTGGTCCCCCTTTCCTGGCTCATTGGTGAGTGGGAAGGCCGGGGACGGCTGGGGAGCGGTGAAGAGGACTCGGATCACTTCATCCAACATGTCTCCTTTACGCACCACGGTCTGCCGTACTTGGAGTACCGCGCGGAAAGCTGGCTCAGCGACGAGGACGGCACCAAATTGCGGCCTCTCACCGTGGAAACGGGCTTCTGGGCGCTGGAGCGGAAAATGCTCGACGCCGACGGCGGACCGGGCCTGGTTCCGGCGGAAATGGTCCCGGTATTGAAGACGGCCGACGACGTCGAGGCGCACCGGAACGCGGACGGCGGGTTCGACATCGCTGTGACGATCGCCCATCCCGGTGGCATCAGCGAGCTCTACTACGGCCAAATCAAGGGGCCGCAGATCCAGTTGAGCACCGATATGGTGATGCGCGGCGGCCACTCCAAGGAATACACTGCGGCCACACGCATCTTCGGCCTCGTGGATGGCAATCTATTGTGGCGTTGGGATGTGTCCACCGCGGGTAAGTCGCTCGAGGCCCATGCTTCGGCTTTCCTGAACAAGCTCTCCTAGGGAGCCTGTTCGCTGGCTTCAAGGTCTCACCGAAGAGGTCTCACTGAACGTCCCGTTTCGCAGTCCGAACCAAAGGGGAGCAGCAAGTGAACGAAGCAACAAAGCCCGCCAGCTATGACGACCTCAAGGCTGTGTTTTTCAACGGGACACTCAAACCATCCCCGCAAGTGAGCAATACCGACGGACTGATAACCATCAGCCGGCGCATCATGGAAAAGCAGGGCGTCAGTACCCAGGTGATCCGGACCGTGGATCACGACATTGCCGCCGGTGTGTATCCGGACATGCGCGAACATGGCTGGGCCACGGATGAATGGCCGGAGTTGTACCCGGCCGTGCTGGAAGCCGACATCGTGGTGGTGGCCGGTCCTATCTGGCTTGGCGATAACTCCTCCCAGACCAAGAAGCTCATCGAACGTCTCTACGCGCATTCGGGCCAGCTCAACAGCAAGGGCCAGTGGGCCTACTATCCGAAGGTCGGCGGCTGCCTGATCACGGGCAACGAGGATGGCATCAAGCACTGCGCCATGAACGTCCTGTACAGCCTCCAGCACGTGGGTTTCACCATCCCGCCCCAGGCCGATGCCGGCTGGATCGGTGCGGTCGGCCCCGGCCCCAGCTACCTCGACGAAGGATCCGGTGGCCCCCAGAGCGACTTCACCAACCGGAACACCACCTTCATGACCTGGAACCTGCTCCACTACGCCCGGATGCTCAAGGATGCGGGCGGCATTCCCGCGTACGGCAACCTCCCGGATGAGTGGAAAGCCGGCACGCGCTTCGATTTTGAAAACCCGGAATACCGCTGAGCCCCAAGGACTTCTACTACATATGACTTACAAGAGCCCCCTTTTGTCGCGCCCCGGAGCTGTAGAAGGCGGCGGCGAGGACTCCGGCGTCGCGGCCCACTACGGCGAGCCCTTGCGGGAGCAGCGCGCCCTCGCGGCCGGCACCGCCGTCGTCGATCTTTCCTACCGGGGCGTTGTCACGGTCACCGGCCCGGACCGCCTCAGCTGGCTCAACACCCTTTCCTCGCAGCAACTGACCAACCTCCAGCCGCGCGTCTCCAGCGAATTGCTGCTCCTCACCATCCAAGGCCGCATCGAGTTCGACGCCCGCGTGGTGGACGACGGCGAGACCACCTGGCTGCTGGTCGAGGCCGCAGAGGCCGGCCCGCTGGCGGAGTGGCTCAACAAGATGCGCTTCATGTTGCGCGTCGAGGTGGCCGACGTGTCTGCCGATTGGGCGGTTGTCGGCGCAACCAAGGCCATTGACGCGTGGTCCGAACGGCTGGCCTGGGAGGACCCGTGGCCGCATATCGGCGTCGGCGGCTATTCGTACAGCGTGGTGGAGGAAAGCTCCCATCCCGGCCTCGAGCGTCCCTGGTTCGAGTACCTCATTCCCGCGGCAGAGCTTGAAGCGGCCGTGGAGGGCATGGCACTCGCCGGTTCGCTGGCGGCGGAGGCGCTCCGCATTGCCGCCTGGCGTCCCCGGCTCGGCGCGGAGACGGACGAGAAGACCATCCCGCACGAGCTCGATCTCCTGCGGACCTCGGTCCACTTGTCCAAGGGCTGCTACAAGGGCCAGGAGACCATCGCCCGCGTCCACAACCTGGGACACCCGCCCCGGCGGCTCGTTTTCCTGCAATTGGACGGCTCGCAGCACACCCTCCCGGCGCCCGGCAGCGTCGTATTTGCCGGAGAGCGCAAGGTGGGTACGCTGACATCCGTAGCCCAGCATTTCGAAATGGGGGCAGTCGGACTGGCGCTGATCAAACGGTCCGTGGACCCGCAGGAAGTGCTGACCGTGCTGGACGGCGAGGAGCCTTACCCGGCCGCCCAGGAAATAATCGTCGCCCCCGACGCCGGACAGGTGGTGGGGCGCCAGACCGGATTCCTGAAGGGACCCCACCGATGAGCGAAACGACCGGCGCTGAAGCCCAAGCGAAGGGTGCCGACGACGAGGCCATTGCCTTGGCGCACACCTTGTTCGATGCCGCCAGGGAAGGCAACTCGGTGCTCCTGCGCAGCTACCTCAACGCCGGTGCGCCGGCTGGAATGCGCACTGCCGCCGGGGACTCGCTTCTGATGCTCGCCGCATACCACGGCCATGCTGAAACCGTTCAGCTCCTGCTGCACCACGGTGCAGAGGCAAACGGAGCGAACGACCGGGGCCAGACTCCGCTGGCCGGCGCAGTTTTCAAGGGTTACACGGAAGTCGCCCGGGTTCTGGTTGACGCTGGGGCCGATCCCGACGCCGGGACGCCCACGGCGCGCGAGGCCGCGCGGATGTTTGCCCGCACGGAGATTCTCGAACTGCTCGGATAAACCAAGACGGCCCGCCTGGCATGGCTGGCGGACCGCTTGCGATCAAATACTCCATGTGGAATAGTTGTCGTGGAATAGTTCTCACGGAGGATGGGGAAATGGCACGAGCCGCACTGACTCCACTTGGCGTCGCCGCGTTGGCCCTCCTTGTCGAGGCGCCGATGCATCCGTACGAGATGTACCAGCTCCTGATGGCCCGCCACGAAGACCGCTTGGTCAAGGTCAGGCCGGGTACCCTCTACCACGCCGTCGCTCGGCTCGAAGAGGCAGGTTTGGTCGAGTCGACGGGCATCGACCGCGCAGGCAACCGGCCTGAGCGCACTACTTACCGGATCACCGGAACCGGCCGGGAGGCGCTGACGGAGCGCCTCCACAACATGCTTTCGGAACCCGTGAACGAGTACCCGATATTTCCGCACGCGATCGCCGAGGCACACAACCTGCCGTCCGGCGTCGTACTCGAACTCCTGGACCACCGCATTACGAACCTGGAAAACCAACTCGACTTCCTGGTCCAAGGAGAAGAAGCCGTCGCTGCCAAAGGCGTCGAGCCCAAGTTCTGGATCGACGTCAAGTACCAACAAACCATGCTGCGGACGGAAATCGACTGGATACGCACCTTCCAAAACGATCTCCGCAGTGGGCAATTGCCATGGTAAACGCCCGTCCCTCGCACCAACCTGCAACAAATTCAGCACAGTCAAAGGAAACCCATGGAAAACGTAGCTAAACCGTGGCCCGCACTGTGGTCCCTCGTGGTCGGGTTCTTCATGATCCTGATCGACACCACCATCGTCTCCGTGGCGAACCCACGGATCATGGAGGGCCTGCACACCGATATCAACTCCGTCATCTGGGTGACGAGCGCCTACCTCCTCGCCTACGCCGTGCCGTTGCTGATCACGGGAAGGCTCGGCGACCGCTTCGGGCCCAAGAACCTCTACCTGATCGGCCTCGTGGTCTTCACCTTGGCTTCACTGTGGTGCGGCCTTTCGGGCGACATCGGCATGCTCATCGCGGCCCGGGTGGTCCAGGGCATCGGCGCAGCCATGATGACGCCTCAAACCATGGCCGTCATCACCCGGATCTTCCCGCCGGACCGCCGCGGCGCAGCCATGGGCCTCTGGGGAGCCACGGCCGGCATGGCCATCCTCGTCGGCCCGATCCTCGGCGGCGTGTTGGTTGACGGCCTCGGCTGGCAGTGGATCTTCTTCGTCAACGTTCCCATCGGCGTCGTTGCCTTCGTCCTCGTGACCCGGCTGGTACCGAAGCTGACCACGCACAGCCACAAATTCGACGTCCTGGGCGTGCTGCTGTCCGCAGCGGGTATGTTCCTGCTGGTGTTCGGCATCCAGGAAGGCCAAAGCTACAAGTGGGGCACCGTCACCGGACCCATCACCGTGTGGGGACTGATCGTCACGGGACTCGTTGTCCTGGCCTTGTTCGTCTTCTGGCAGTGGTTGCTGGAGCGCCGCGGCGGTGAACCTTTGCTGCCTCTTGGCCTCTTCAAGGACCGCAACTTCTCCCTGGGCAACACCACCATCATGGCCGTGGGCTTCACCATCACCGCTTTCCCGCTGCCGACCATTTTCTACTACCAGGTGGTCCGCGGGTTGTCCCCGACGCAGTCTGCCTTGCTCATGATTCCCATGGCCGTCATCTCCGGCGCATTGGCACCTTTTGTCGGCAAGCTGATCGACCGCATCAACCCGCGCTGGTTCGCCGCCTTCGGGCTCGTCTGCTTGTCCGGAGCACTCTTCTGGACCTCATCCCTCCTGAAGCCGGACACTCCCATTTGGATGTTCCTGCTGCCGAGCGCACTCCAGGGCGTGGCCAACGGCTTCATTTGGGGACCGGTTTCCAACGCCACCACCCGCAACCTCCCGCCGCGTTCCGCCGGAGCCGGTTCCGGCGTCTTCAACACGACGCGCCAGATCGGTGCCGTGCTCGGATCCGCCGCGATTGCCGCGCTGATCCAATCCCGGCTCGCCGCTGAGCTGCCCGCGGCTCCGCCAGGTGCCGCCCCGGCCGGCGAAGGCGGATTCACCGGAAGCTTGCCGGAATTCCTGCACGCCGGATTCTCGACGGCGATGAGCCAGTCGGTCCTGCTGCCGGCCTTTGCGATTCTTTTGGGCGCAGTAGCGGCGTTGTTGTTCGGCAAGCCCAAGGCCGTCCAGGGGTGGGGTTCCCCGGCTGCCGCAGCCACGTCCGAGGCAGATTCCCCGGCGGACAGCAGCCAGGCAAGGCGCTAGCGGAGCAGTACGGAGGCCTGGATGCCGCCGTCGGCGAATCCCAGCCTTCGGGCCAAGGCCATGGAACCCCGGTTGTCCAGCGCGGTCCGCCATTGCAGCGTCAGGCCGGAAGCGAGTGCCTCGTGGGCGGCGATCGAGGCGGCCAGGGTTCCCAGCCCTTGCCTGCGCAATTCGGGCGGCACCAGGACGCCCATGTCGGCGAGGATCCCTTGCCATTCCGCGTAGGCACCGCAGGCCACCGGTTTGCGGTCCGGTTCGTTGCCATCCATCACGGTGAAATGGTGGTGCATTTTTGAGAGGTGGACCTCATTGACATCGTCCGGGGGGCACCTGCCCTCCAACTCGATTGCCTCCGGATGGCCGTGGGAGACGGTGACTTCGCCGCCCGGCTGGAAAAGGGGAAGATCGTCGGCGAACAGCAGCGCCGACGTCCCCAGCCCGTGGCCACCGTGTTCGCGGCTGATCCGCAACAGTGCGGAATGCTCGCTCAGTTCATCGTCTGAGAGCTCGACGGCGGCGGCCACCGCCCATGCCGGAGCCACCAATGCGGAGCGGCCAAAGAGCCTCACGAACGTGATGGATTCGGCGTCGTCGTCTTCCCTGACCAAGCGCTCCCCGGTGCGGGCAGCGGCTGGGCCGGAGACGAAACTGAACGCTTCGTCGTCGAACCCTAAATGCCGGGCCCAGGCCAGAAGCACAATTTCCGCCGATCCCGCATCAAGTTCCATGACATCGAGTCTATGCAGTCCCTGGAAAAGGAAGGAGCAGGCGGGCACCTGGTGGCACCCGCCTGCTCCTGGAAGCTCCCTTTGAGGAGCCGGCTCAGCCGAACAGCACCGCGGCTTCGTCGTAGCGGTTCTGCGGGACGGTCTTGAGTTTGCCGAGGGCAGCTTCGAAGCCCACGTGCTCGATGTCGGTGCCCTTGAGGGCCACCATGGTTCCCCAACGGCCTTCCACGACGGAATCGATGGCTGCCATGCCCAAACGGGTGGCCAGCACGCGGTCGAAAGCCGAGGGGACGCCGCCGCGCTGGATGTGGCCGAGGATCGTGGCGCGGGTTTCGATTCCCGTGCGGGCTTCGATTTCGGGGGCGAGCTGGTCCGCGATGCCGCCCAGGCGGGGCCGGCCGAAGGTATCGAGGCCGCGTTCGGAGTGCGGGGCTTCCATGTGGTCCGGTACAAAACCCTCGGCAACAACAATCAACGGTGCACGGCCACGATCGTGGGCTTCCTGGACCCATTCCGTGATCTGCTCGATGCTGACTTTCTGCTCGGGGATCAGGATGGCGTGCGCGCCCGCGGCCATGCCGGCGTGCAGGGCGATCCAGCCCACGTGGCGGCCCATGACCTCGGCGATCATGCAGCGGTGGTGGGATTCTCCGGTGGTGCGCAGCCGGTCGATGGCTTCGGTGGCGATCTGGACGGCGGTGTCGAAACCGAAGGTGTAATCGGTGGCGTCGAGGTCGTTGTCCACGGTCTTGGGGACGCCCACGATCCTTAGGCCGGCGTCGGTGAGGCGCTTCGCAGCGGCCAAGGTGCCTTCGCCGCCGATGGCGATGATCGCGTCGATGCCGAGGCGGTCCATGTGGGCCTTGATGACGTCCGGCCCGCCGCCGTTCTCGAACGGGTTGGTGCGGGACGTGCCAAGGATGGTTCCACCCTGTTTGGCGATACCGCGGACCATCGTGCGGGGAATGTCGATGACGTCGCCCTCCACGACGCCCCGCCAACCATCCCGGAAACCGACGAATTCCTGGCCGTGGATGGCAATCCCCTTGAGGACGGCGCCGCGGATGACGGCGTTGAGTCCGGGGCAGTCGCCACCGCTGGTAAGGATTCCAATTTTCATGAGGGCTCAAATCCTGGCTAGGAGGTATACGTGCAGAGCGCCACGCTGAGCTCACAACGATTGTAGGGGGCAATGTGGGGTGGGACACAAACCATGACCACCGCCGTGGATGAGACTTTTGAAACACCGTGGACATGGGATGGGCAGGTCCGGACTGCAGGGACAGCTACGGAGCCCGGTTTAACGAGCCCGGCGCCCCGCCGAAGTGGCGGGGCGCCGGTGAACTCGCCGGCCCGTAATCCGTGGGGCCGGGTACTTCTATTTCTTGCCTAGCGAACGCTGGGTGAGGAAAGATTCCAGCGCAATGTCGCCCCTTTGATTGGGAAGCAGCAGCCAGGCCACGATGTAGATGACCACGGCTGGCCCGGGGAGCAGGCAGAAGATCAGGTAGCCAATGCGGACGTAAGCCACGTCCACGTTCAGTTTGGCGGCAATGCCACCGCAAACCCCACCGATCCAACGTTGCGGACCGCGCTTCAGGCCGATGCCCCGTACGATGCTGAAGAACTTGTTCATGGCTAGAGCCTTCCGTGTTGTGGCTGCTTTGTCACGTGCTTCTTGCTAGCGGTGGCCGGAATCGTCGGCGCCGGTCCCGGAGTCAGGGCCGGACCCGCTGCCCTTTCGGGAGCGCGCCGACACCAGGCCTCCGATCACGAGTGCCGCACCTGCTCCGATCATGAGCCCGATCAGCACATAGTTGCCGTTGAGGGCCACGAGGCCGAGTTTGGAAATGATGATCAAGGCTGCGAGTGCCAGGACGATCAGGCCCCAGACCACCGTGCCCACCCTTGCCCGGGCTTGGGACGACGGTGCAGGCACCGGCGAAGGGTCTGGTTCGAATGCCCGCGTGGGTTCGTGCGTGCTCATGTCAGTTTCCTTCCTGGACGGTGACGTTGCTGAAGGTTCCATTGAGTTTGACGACCAGCTTGGCCCCGGGCTTGTCCATGTTGAAGCTGTCAAGCGTGCCGCCGTTGCCTTGGGCGACGGCGCTACCGTCCTGCTTGAGGTTCGCAAAGGTCATGTCTGCCTGGACCTCCACCGGCACGGTCGCGGGGACAAGGAGTTTGATGTTGCTTGCGGTCACGTCCATGGGAACCACGACGTCGGAGCTCAGCGGGGCGCTCAGGTTCAGCTTGGTCAGGTCGACGGTCCCGTTGGCCCCGGTAATGTCGAAGCCCTTGCGGGCGTCGTCGATACTCACGGGATTCCACTGGGCATTCTGCAGGCGGAAGTGGTCCGCGTTGGGGGCGATGTTGAAGATGCCCCCGATCACGAGCGTCGCGATGGCCAGGAAGCCGAGCAGCCCCGACGAGCGGCCTCGAAGCCCGGCAACCAGGATGCCGAGGCCGAGGACTGCGGCGCCTGTGGCCCAGACCACCGCGTTGGCGGCATCGCCCAGGTGGATGACGTTGCCGGCGTCGAGCAGCTTGATTGTTCCGCCGGCCAGCAGGGCCGCGCCCGCTGAAACCGCTACGATCGCCGCGCCCGGTCCCTGCCGCCTCTGCCGCTCGGGGCGCCCGGGGTGCTTGGGTGCGCCGGCCGGTGGGTAGGGGCCCGTGGGATTGACGGGGCCTGAAGGGGTCCCGGGCCCGCCGGCCTCGTCATTACCCGCCCCGTAAGCCCCGGTGCTGTAAGTCCCCGCGCTGTAAGTCTCAGGCCCGGAAGTCCCCGCCCCGGAAGTCCCGGCGCCGTAGGGGCCCGCGCTGTACGGGCCGGCTGGATAGCCTGTCGAGGCCTGTGTGCCTGTGCCGCTAAAGGAACCTGGAGCGGCCGAATAGTGGTGGGGGCCCATGTTCTGCCTTCCGTTACGGGCTTTGCTGCGCTGGACCAGGAAATAGATCAGGTAGACGATGCCGCCTACCCAGAACAGCGTCCAGAGGATTCCGGGAACGCCGTTCCAACCCCATCCCCAGAAGCCGCGGCCGAGGCTTGGCAATCCGATGATGGTCGTAATGAGGGCGCCGGTCATTCCCGCGGACCAGCGGCCCGCCCCGGCTTCCTGGGCGTGGATGCGGCCATCGGGTTCGGGCAGGAGCGCCCAGGCGATGCCGTAGAGCAGGATGCCGATGCCGGCGAAGAGGGTGAGGATGATGAAGATGCCGCGGACGATCAAAGGATCGATCCCGAAGCGGTGCGCGATGCCGCTCGCTACGCCGCCCACCCACCGGTCCCGGCCACGGCTGATGCCTTGGCTGCGGATCCAGGTGAAGAAGTTCTGCGGGGGAGCGGGCACAGCGTAGTCCGGTGCCGTGCCGCCGGTGTGGCCGGCGTTTGGCTGTGCCGGTTCCTCGGGCGAGCCTGCCCCGGCAGGGTGGCTGGATTCTGCAGTTTGTCCGGGCTCCGGTGCTTGTCCGGGGTCCTCGGGATTCATGCTGTTCGCGTTCATACTTCGATCTTGCCGTCCCGCGGCGCAGCCCTCTATTGGGGGATACCCTGAACGTTCCCTGAGTGGCCCCCTGAGATGCCCTAGCTTCGGGCGCCGAAGGCCCTGATACGTGTTTGGATGGATTCATGACAACCGCCATGCAACGCCCGCCGCTGGTCCGAAGCGGCGACCGGATGATTGCCGGCGTGTGCAGCGGCCTGGCGGACCACCTTGGCTGGCCCGTGAAGTACATCCGGCTCGGTATGGTCCTGGCCTCGTTCGCAGGCGGCGCGGGCCTGGCCTTCTACGCCTGGCTGTGGGTCATGGTGCCCACCGCCGACGAAAACGCCCGCCGCAATAGCCGCCGGCCGGCGTCGCCCATTGCTCCCGCGGTGAGCATGCCTCCTTCGGCGAAGATGACCCCTTCGGCGGGCATGACACCTGGGGGAACAGCGCCCGACGGCGGCGCGCAGCCGCTGCCGCTGTCCGCACCGGCGCCCGTCTTCGCCTCCTGGTTCAGGGTGAAGCGCATCCAGTACGGGAAGGAAATCCTCCTGGGAGCCGGCCTCCTCCTGGTGGCCGCTATCCTCATCGCCCGGCAGTTCGGCGTCGAGGTGCCCCTCGGCACGCTGATCCCGGCGGCGGCCATACTCGGCGGAGCGGCGATTGCCTGGATGCAGCTGGACGAGACGCGCCGGGCCGGACTGGTGGACAAGACCAAGGCCGACCAGGCCGGCGGCTGGGTCCGCCTCGCCGCAGGCCTGGCCCTTGTGGTTGCTGGGGTTCTGGTCATGGTGTCCGGTTCCGGCTCGTGGGAGCAGACCTGGCTCGCGCTGTTGGCTTCCATCGCCGTGTTGGGCGGCGTCGCCCTGGTGCTGCTGCCGTGGGGCTTGAAGTTCTGGAAAGACCTTGAAACTGAGCGGGCGGCGCGGGTCCGCGAGACCGAGCGGGCCGAGATTGCCGCCCACTTGCACGATTCAGTACTGCAGACGCTCGCCTTGATCCAGCGCCGGGCGGGGTCCGAGCAGGACGTGGTCCGCCTCGCCCGTGCTCAGGAGCGTGAGCTGCGCACCTGGCTGTACCGGGACGCCGCGAAGGACTCGGGACTCCTGGCGGAGCGGATTGCCGCGGCCGCAGCCGAGGTGGAGGACGCCCACGGACACCCGGTCGACGTCGTCAGCGTGGGAGACGCAGCCATGACGGACCGGCACGAAGCCCTCGTCCTGGCGGCGCGGGAAGCCATGCACAATGCCGCCCGGCACGGCGGCGGAGCCGTGTCCGTCTATCTCGAGAGTTCCGACTCGGGCAGCGAGGTCTTCGTCAGGGACCGCGGACCCGGCTTCGACCCGGATGCCGTCCCGGAAGACCGGCTCGGAGTCAAGGAATCAATCATCGGACGGATGAAACGCCACGGCGGTACGGCGGTCATCGAGAGCAGTTCCGACGGCACGGAAGTCCGCCTGAAACTACCCGTCGAGAACGCCGACAAAGCAGAAAACCGAAACGGAGACGCCAAAGCATGAATGCCCTATCAGAGCAAGTGGAGCGGAGCGTGCGCGTGGTGATCGTGGACGACCATGCCATCTTCCGGTCCGGGCTGAAGGCCGACCTCGATTCCAGGATCGACGTGGTGGGCGAAGCCGGAACAGTGGAACAAGCCATCGCCGTGATTGCCGAGGTTCAGCCTGAAGTGGTGTTGCTTGACGTCCATTTGCCGGGCGGCCTTGGCGGTGGCGGGCGGGAAGTCATCAGCGGGTCCTCGGCGTTGCGAGGGAGCACGAGCTTCCTGGCCTTGAGCGTCTCGGACGCCGCCGAGGACGTCGTGGCCGTCATTCGGGCCGGTGCACGTGGCTATGTCACCAAGACCATTTCCGGCCCCGAGATCTCCGACGCCGTGATCCGCGTGGCCGACGGCGACGCAGTCTTCTCGCCGCGGCTGGCGGGTTTTGTCCTGGACGCGTTTGGAACGTCCCCTGCCGAGATCGCGGACGACGAACTCGACCGGCTCTCCGCGAGGGAACTGGAAGTCATGCGCCTCATCGCCCGGGGTTACAGCTACAAGGAGGTGGCCAAAGAGCTGTTCATTTCCATCAAGACCGTGGAAACCCATGTCTCGGCAGTGCTCCGCAAGCTCCAGCTCTCCAGCCGCCACGAACTGACCAAGTGGGCCGCCGAGCGCCGCCTCCTCTGACGCCCGCTCACCTTTGGGGGTTTAAACTCAAACGCCCGCCCACCTTTGGGGGTTTAAACTCAAACGCCCGCTCACCTTTATCCCAAGGTGAGCGGGCGTTTGTGCAGGCGGGCTGGTTATTTGGCCTGGCCGAGGAATTCCTGCAGGCGTCGAACGCCTTCGGCGAGGTCGTCGTCGCCCAAGGCGTACGAGAGGCGAACGAAACCGGAAGGGCCGAAGGCCTCGCCCGGAACAACAGCGACCTCAACCTCGTCGAGGATCAGTGAGGCAAGCTCAGCGGACGTTGCCGGACGGACGGGACCGTTCGACGTCGGGAATTCCTTGCCCAGCAGTCCGCGGACGTCGGCGTACACGTAGAAGGCGCCGGTCGGGGTCGGGCATTCCACACCCTCGATCGCGTTCAGTCCGGCGACAATCGCCTTGCGGCGGCGGTCGAAGGCCACCTTCATTTCGTCGACGGCGGTCAGCGGACCGGAGACTGCCGCGAGGGCTGCGATCTGCATGATGTTGGAAACGTTCGACGTCGCGTGCGACTGGAGGTTGGTGGCGGCCTTGATGACGTCGGCCGGGCCGATCATCCATCCAACGCGCCATCCCGTCATGGCGTAGGTCTTGGCGACACCATTGAGGATGACCACCTTGTCGCCGAGTTCGGGGGCGGCAGTGGCAATCGACGTGAAGGGCACGCCGTCGTACGTCAGGTGCTCATAGATCTCGTCGGTGACGACCCAGAGGCCCTTCGCGGCGGCCCATTTTCCGATCTCGGCCACTTGTTCGGCGCTGTAGACAGCGCCGGTCGGGTTGGACGGCGAAACGAAAAGCAGGATCTTCGTCTTGTCGGTGACCGCGGCTTCGAGCTGCTCCACGGTGACCAGGTAACCCTGTTCGGGGCCGGCGAAGACCTCAACGGGAACGCCTCCAGCCAAGCGGATCGCCTCCGGGTAAGTGGTCCAGAAAGGCGTGGGGATGATTACTTCGTCGCCCGGATCGACAAGGGTGGCGAACGTGTTGTAGACGGCCTGCTTGCCGCCATTGGTCACCATCACCTGGGAAGGGTCAACCTTGTAGCCCGAATCGCGGAACGTCTTGTCCGCGATAGCCTTCTTCAGCTCCGGCAGGCCGGCAGCGGGGGAGTACCGGTGGTACTTCGGCTGGGCGGCGGCCTCGACGGCGGCCTTGACGATGTAGTCGGGTGTCGGGAAGTCGGGCTCCCCGGCGCCGAAGCCAATCACGGGGCGACCCGCTGCCTTGAGCGCCTTGGCCTTGGCGTCAACGGCAAGGGTGGCGGATTCGGCGATGGCGGAAATTCGCTGTGAAATGCGGGCGGCAGGTATTCCGGCAGACATTTAAGGCACCGTTCTTCGCGGGCAGCTCATGAGCTGGATGGTGGGATTCGACGGAATCTACTTTATGCTGTTCTGCGGAGCTATCGGGCTAACGTCGAGAAAGTGACAGTTGACACTGATCACAGGAGCGGCAGGGCCTGAACGCTCCGGAAATGGCCCGGTTCGACTATCGCGACGTTCTTGCGTAGACTGGTTCACCGGTGTTGAAAAACATCACAATGGTCCGCGCCCCAGACTGGCTCCGGATTCCCGTGTTCTTCGGGATTCCTTGGCATTGATGGAGTGTGGCCAAAATATGGATTCGTTCCATAGGGTAGTGGCGCAATTGGTAGCGCAGCGGTCTCCAAAACCGCAGGTTGCAGGTTCGAGTCCTGTCTGCCCTGCGCAAGCTGTTCCGGGGTTCTCCTTGGAACAAGCGCAGCAACCATGGCTCTGATCAGAGTCGGGTCAACGACGTTTGCATAGATGAGTGAGGATCAGGTGACCGAAACAGCTGCGAGCAGCTCGAAGGGCCGCCCTGTCAAGAAGTCCGATTCCGGCCTCTTTGCTCGAATTGCGCTTTTTGTCCGCCAGGTAATTGGTGAGCTCAAGAAGGTAGTTGCCCCCACCCGCAAGGAACTGGTCAACTACACAGTCGTGGTGCTGGTGTTCGTGGCCATCATGATGCTTGTCGTCACCATCCTGGACCTGGCTTTCGGTACGGGAATCAAATGGGTTTTCGGCGCTACTGGCACCACGAACCACTAAGCGGATCGCTCCGCAAACCGCGTGGAATCCCCGGAAAATCAAGGGATTTCGCAGGGTTTGCGGAATTGAGCCATTTAAATAGGCATGTTAGGCAATGAGGAAGCAGGAGACCAAGTGTCTGAGCAGGAGCTCGAGGTAACTGAGACTGAGCTGGATGGGCCCGCTGAAAGCACGGCCCACGCCACGGCTGACGCCGTGGAAGGATCCGAGGTCGATTCTGCTGCGCCCGAAACTGCCGACGTCGACGACGCCGACCAGGATGAGTCCGCCGACGACGAGTCCGCAGACGACGCCGAAGCTTCCGACGCCGACGCCCTGGCCGCCGCTGCAGCCGTAGCGCCCGCCGACCCCGCTGAGGAGTTCAAGGCCAAGCTTCGCCGCCAGGAGGGTGACTGGTACGTCATCCACTCCTACGCCGGCTACGAAAACCGCGTCAAGGCCAACCTTGAGACCCGCATCCAGACCCTGGACATGGAAGATTACATCTTCGAGATCCAGGTGCCCATGGAAGAAGTCGTTGAGATCAAGAACGCCCAGCGCAAGATCATCAACCGCGTACGCATTCCGGGTTACGTCCTCGTCCGCATGGACCTGACCGACGCGTCCTGGGGCGCCGTCCGCCACACCCCTGGTGTCACCGGCTTCGTGGGCAACGCACACAACCCCGTCCCGCTTCGCCTCGACGAGGTCTTTTCCATGCTGGCTCCGGTCTTCGAAGAGCAGCAGGCCGAAAAGGGCAAGCCGGTCAACAAGCAGCACCAGACACCCGTCGACATCGACTTCGAAGTTGGCGAGTCCGTCATCGTCAAGGAAGGTCCGTTCGAGACCCTTCCCGCCACGATCTCGGAGATCAAGATGGACTCCCAGACACTTGTGGTCCTGGTGTCGATCTTCGAACGCGAAACCCCGGTTACGCTCGCATTCAACCAGGTCACCAAGATCTAGTTGATCCAAGAATTTCGCCCCGCGGTTGCCCGCTTAGCAGCCACGGAGCGGCCGGCCGCCTCGCCATGGCGGCCATCAACCTGAGGCACGCTCCTGTGTCCTAGGAAGTTATTGAGAGAAGGACCTACATTGGCTCCCAAGAAGAAGGTCACCGGCCTCATCAAGCTGCAGATCCAGGCAGGTGCCGCCAACCCGGCCCCGCCGATCGGTCCTGCGCTTGGCCAGCACGGTGTCAACATCATGGAATTCTGCAAGGCGTACAACGCTGCAACGGAAGCCCAGCGCGGAAACGTTATCCCGGTTGAAATCACGGTCTACGAAGACCGTTCCTTCACCTTCATCACCAAGACCCCGCCGGCTGCAGAGCTCATCAAGAAGGCTGCAGGCGTTGCAAAGGGTTCGGCCACGCCGCACACCGTCAAGGTTGCCAAGCTGACCCAGGCACAGGTTAACGAGATCGCCACCACCAAGATGGAAGACCTCAACGCCACCAGCCTTGAGGGCGCAGCCAAGATCATTGCCGGCACCGCACGTTCCATGGGCATCACCGTCGAGGGTTAATTCCCCTCATCGCTTCATGGCGTCTGTTCGGGAAACTGACGACGCCGGATAGCACCGCCGGGAAACCGGCACCATCGAAATATTGAAAATGTTGGAAACCCGGTCCGGACAAAACCAGCCGGATGTCCAACTGTGGCAGGGCCCAGCGCGGTCCGTAGACCACAACTGCACAAGGAGAATAAGCAGCATGGCAAAGCGCAGCAAAGCATATGAGGCAGCCGTAGCCAAGATCGAGGCGGACAAGTTCTACGCCCCGTTCGAGGCCATCAAGCTCGCCAAGGACACCAACCCGTCCAAGTTCGACGCCACCGTTGAGGTCGCTTTCCGTTTGGGCGTTGACCCGCGTAAGGCCGACCAGATGGTCCGCGGCACCGTCAACCTGCCGCACGGCACGGGTAAGACTGCCCGCGTCCTGGTTTTCGCAACGGGCGACAAGGCAGAAGCAGCAATCGCTGCAGGCGCCGACTTCGTTGGTTCCGATGACCTGATCGAAAAGATCGCAGCCGGCTGGACCGACTTCGACGCCGCAGTGGCGACCCCTGACCTCATGGGCAAGGTTGGCCGTCTCGGTAAGGTCCTCGGCCCGCGTAACCTCATGCCGAACCCGAAGACCGGTACCGTGACCCCAGACGTCACCAAGGCCGTCAACGACATCAAGGGTGGCAAGATCGACTTCCGCGTCGACAAGCACTCGAACCTGCACTTCATCATCGGCAAGGTTTCCTTCGATGAACTGAAGCTGGCCGAGAACTACGCAGCTGCCCTGGAAGAGGTGCTTCGCCTGAAGCCGTCCGCTTCCAAGGGCCGTTACATCCAGAAGGCTACGGTCGCTACCACGTTCGGCCCGGGCATCTCGGTTGACCCCAACGTCACCAAGGTTCTCACCGAGGCGTAAGCCACCGGGAGCATCGACTCTGAAAGGACCGTCCGGCATTCGCCGGGCGGTCCTTTCGTTGTATGCAACCGGCACCTATCGCGGGTGGCGGGCGCTCATTAGGCTGAGGGCATGACAGGCCGGCTGCCGGATTTCAGCATCCACGAGCTCAACCTGCCGGAGTCCCTGAACGGGCCGGACGGCAAGGATTTCCGGGAGCTCTCCTCCATGATGGACGCTATGGTGCACGAAACCTGGGGAAGCCTGGACAGGGCTCTCTCTGTGCAGGTCCGGCTCGCGGGATGGCGCGATACCCCGTACGAGGCATCGAGGAATTTCTTCGCCCGGGTTGACGGACGCGTCGTCGGGCACGCCTCCTGCTACGTCCCACTCACGGATAACGTCCATGCCGCGTGGCTCGAAGTAGACGTCCTGGAGGAGTACCGCCGGCATGGAATCGGAACCGCTTTGCTCCGTACCGTCGAGGGGATTGCGGAGGCCCGGGGGAGGCGCGTCCTTCAGGCGCACACCGAACACCCGATCGGCACCGCAGGACCTTTCGAGTCAGCCGCGGCCCCCGGGGGAGTACCCGAAGACGGGCCGGGAGCGGCCTTTTGCCTCAAGAATGGGTACGCCCTTGAACAGGCCAGCAGATTCAGCACGCTCGACATGGACCACAACGGGGAGTGGCAAAGGCTGGAGCTTGCGGCGCATGCCAAAGCCGACGCCGATTACGCGGTCCTTGCGTGGACGAGTCATTGCCCCGGCGAATTTGCGGACCAGTTGGCCGGACTGATGGGCCGGATGAGCACGGATACCCCGGCGGGAGGCCTTGAGATCGAGGCAGAGGCCTGGGATGCCGCCCGGGTCAGGCAACTCGAGGACACGACGCTTGCCGGGGGCAGGGTTGCCCTTGTGGCCGCTGCGCAACATCGGCGGTCGGCGGAGCTTGTCGCGTACACCGTGATCTACCTTGATCCCGCGAAGCCTCGGGTGGTCGAACAGGACGACACTTTGGTGGCAAAGCCGCACCGCGGCCACGGACTGGGAATGCTCGTCAAACTGGCCAATCTGCGCAGGCTGCAAAAGGAATATCCCGAGGTGGAGCGCGTCATGACTTTTAACGCCGAGGAAAACGAACATATGCTGTCCATCAACGTACAGCTCGGCTTCAAACCGGCGGGATACGACGGCGAATGGCAAAAGAGGATCAAATGACGAGCACGGTGGAGATCGGCCAACTCTGGATCCCTGATTCCCTTGACGCCGATGACGCGAAGGACTTCCTGGCCGCCGTCGAAGTCAGCCGCCGGGTCCGCATGCAGATCTGGGGCACGGACGATCTCGCCTACACCCCGTTGGAAAAGCTGCTCGAGCTCGGGGACCCTTACGAACGCCAGGTCATTCTCGTGGCCCGCGTTGACGGGCGCATTGTCGGTACCGTGGACATCGCGCTGCCCCTTGCCGACAACATGGACCTCGCCGAGTTCACCCTGGACATCCTGCCCGAATTCCAGCGCAGGGGCGTCGGACGGCAGCTTCTGGAAGCTGCCGAACATTTCGCCAAAAGCGAGGGCCGGACGATGATCATGGTGGACACCAACCACCCTGCGGAGTCCCTGCGCGGTGGTGCCGAGGGCCAGCTCGTGCCTGGCAGCGGCCTGGGCTTTGTTCCTTTGGCCAGCCGCGAGGTCGATTTTGCCCGGCGAACGGGCTACACCCTCCAGCACATCGAACAGTTCAGTTCCTGCGCGCTCCCGCTGGATACAAAGCTCGTTGCCGAGCTCGAGGCCGAAGCCGAAGACGCGAACGCCGGCCGCTACCGGGTCCACCACTGGACCGACCGTTGCCCTCAACAGTGGCTCGAAGCCGTGGCCGCGCTGGAGAACGCAGCCGGGGAAGTGGTGTCCGAAGGCAATGACGCTGCGGAAGCCGAGCAACAGCAGTTGGTGTTCGACGCCGGTGTGTTGCGTCAGGCGGAAGACGCCGCCGTCGCGCAGGGGCGCCGAACGGTGGTCACCGCCGTCGAGCACATCGCCAGCGGGCGGATCGTCGGGCTGACCACGATCGGGGTGCTGGCGCAACGCCAGGATGTTGTCTTCCAGGACGACACGATCGTCCTGCAGGAGCACCGGGGAAACAAGTTGGGACTCCTCATCAAGGTCGCCAATATGCAACGCCTCAGCGAACAGTTCCCCGACGCCCGGGTGATCTATACCTGGAATGCTCCCGAAAACCGGTACCTGCTGACGGTGAACAAGCAATTGGGTTTCACCACGGCGGGGGTAACGGGGCTGTGGCAGAAGGAACTGCCGAACATGGGCCCGAGGGTCACCTCCTCCGAGTGAGGCGGCGCGATTTGGCGATGCACTTGCCTGTCCCGTAAGCTTGAACTACCAAAGACCGTCGGTTGATGGGAATCCACTCCTCCGGGCACAGCTCAACTCTGTAGCTATGTGCGGAAGAACCAAGTGGTTTCCTTGACGAAGGACCCTGACAAAGGGCGGCCGGCGCAGGTGAACGAAGCAAATCTCCATGATCATTGGATCGTGTTGAGCCAAGCCCCGTGCATCTGCGCGGGGCGTTTTTTAGTTGCAGCTCTTTTGAGCGGGGACCCGGAAAACCGGCTTTATTCCCCGGAAGGAGGGTTATGGCAACGCCAAGCAAGATCTCCGCAGTAGCTGAGATCACCAACGATTTCAAGGAATCGAACGCCGCTGTCCTGACCGAATACCGCGGGCTCTCTGTTGCACAGCTCAAGCAGCTGCGTGTTTCTCTCGGCCTGGACACCAAGTTCTCGGTCGTCAAGAACACCCTGACCGCCATTGCAGCCAAGGAAGCTGGTGTCGAAGCATTCGACGGTCAGCTCGCCGGCCCCACTGCAATCGCATTCATCAAGGGTGACGCGGTTGCTGCCGCCAAGAGCCTGACGGACTTTGCCAAGGCCAACAAGCAGCTGGTCATCAAGACCGGCTACTTCGAAGGCAAGGCACTGAACGCAGCAGAGGTTGCCGCACTGGCAGCCCTCGAGTCCCGTGAGCTGCAGCTCGCCAAGGTTGCAGGCATCCTCAAGGCACCTGCTGCCGCGGCTGCACGCATCATTGACGCTCTGCGCCTCAAGCTTGAAGAAGAGGGCGGCGCTGTAGCACCGGCCGCTGAAGAAGCACCGGCTGCCGAAGAGGCTCCCGCCGAGGCTGCTGCAGAAGAGGCTGCCGCTCCGGCTGAAGCCGCTGAAGCAGCAACCGAAGAGAACTAAGTTCTCCCCATTCAAACTGCGGTGCAGCAGCGGACGACGTCCGCGGCAGCACCACCTAAAGGAAGGACGCCAAACATGGCGAAGCTCAGCAACGAAGAGCTCATTGAAGCTTTCAAGGAACTGACCATCATCGAGCTCTCCGAGTTCGTCAAGCTCTTCGAAGAGACCTTCGAAGTTACTGCTGCTGCTGTTGCAGTTGCAGGCCCGGCTGCGGGCGGCGCTGGCGAAGAAGCCGAAGAGAAGACCGAATTTGATGTCATCCTCGAAGGTGCCGGCGAAAAGAAGATCGCCGTGATCAAGGAAGTTCGCGCCATCACCTCCCTCGGCCTCAAGGAAGCCAAGGACCTGGTTGACAGCGCACCGAAGGCTGTCCTCGAAGGCGCCACCAAGGAAGCTGCAGAGAAGGCCAAGGAGCAGCTCGAAGCTGCCGGTGCCTCGGTTACTGTCAAGTAACTCGGCTTTTCAGGGAGCCCTGTCCGGATTCGTCCAGGCGGGGCTTCCTGCATTTAAGGGCAACGCGGGGTCACTTACGGCCCATCCAGCGGCACCCAATGGGCCGTAAGTGACCCCGCGTTGCGCTCAGAGGGGGTCGCTGATGTCGGCCACGACGGCCTGCAGTGCAGCGGCCAGCTCGTCGGCCTTCACGAACGCGCTGAATCCGTGTTCGCCTGCGCCCATGGAGATCCGGCGTCCGGTGATGCTGGCATCGGCGTAAACCGGCCAGGGCGTCGTACTTCCCAGCGGCGTGATGGTGCCGCGCTCATAGCCGGTTGCCTCGAAAGCGACCTCGGCGGAGGGCATGGACAGCTTGTTGACTCCCAGCAGGGCGCGCAACTTGGGCCAGGAGATCTGCCGGTCACCGGGAACCAACGCAAACAAGAACGTGCCATCCCGGTGCTTGACCACTAGCGACTTCACGATGTCGGCCGGTGTGATCCCCATGATGCGGGCAGCTTCATTAAGGCTGCCTGCCGCAGCCCGCTCTACGAGTTGGACCTCAAGTCCGCGGTTGGCCGCGTCGGCGAGGAATCGCTCAGTGCCCCGCATTCATGCACCCTTTCCGTTCATGGCTATTCCCGCTTCCGAAGTCGCCGAATCCTAGTCGCGGTAGAGCAGCAGGGCTTCGCCCTGGCCGCCGCCACCACAGAGTGCCACCGCCGCTTTGCCCTTGCCGCGCCGCTTCAGCTCGTGGGCCGCGTGAAGGGCAAGCCGTGCCCCTGAGGCCCCAATCGGGTGCCCGATCGCAATTGCGCCGCCATGGATATTGCACTTCTCCAAGGGATAGTCCAGATCCTTCAAGGACTGCACTGCCACCGAGCCGAAGGCTTCGTTGATCTCGATGAAGTCCAGATCGGCCGTTGTCCACCCCGCCCGGTCCAGCGCGTGCCGTATCGCGTTGGAAGGCTGCGAGTGCAGGCTGTTGTCAGGTCCCGCTACTTGGCCGGGTTTCCCGACGACGGCGAGGTAATCCAGGCCGTTCTCCTCGGCGAAGCGTCGGCTCGTGAGCACGAGTGCGGAGGCGCCGTCGGACAGGGGAGAGGAGTTGCCCGCGGTGATGGTTCCGTCGGTCGCAAAGGCGCCCTTCAATGGGGCCAGGGTCTCAAGCGTGGTCTGGGGGCGTACGCCTTCGTCGCTTGTCAGCACCAAGGGTTCTCCCTTGCGCTGTTTGACGCTGATGGGCGTGATCTCGCCGTCGAACACTCCTTGACCGGCAGCCGCGGCTGCACGCTGGTGCGAAGCGGCGGCCACTTCATCCTGGGACCGGCGGTCGATGCCAAGCGAGAGGTTCTTGATTTCGGTGGACAGGCCCATTGACTGGCCGTCGAACGCGTCGGTGAGCCCGTCGTGGGCCGCGACGTCGAGGGCCTGGATCGCGCCGTAGCTCCACCCTTGCCTCGAACCCGGCAACAGGTGGGGTGCGCGGCTCATCGATTCCTGGCCACCGGCAACCACGACGGCGGCATCGCCGCTGCGGATCATGCGCGCTGCATCGATCACGGCAGTCAGCCCTGAGAGGCAGACCTTGTTGATGGTGACCGCCGGGATGTTCCAGCCGATTCCGGCGGCGATGGCGCTTTGCCGTGCCGGGTTCTGGCCGGCGCCCGCCTGCAGGACCTGCCCCATAATCACTGCGTCCACTTTGTCCGCGGTGAGTCCGCTTGCTGCAATGGCGCCTGAAATGGCGTGAGCGCCGAGCTCGACGGCGGTGAGCCCGGCCAGTTGCCCGTTCAACCGTCCCTGTGGGGTACGGCTGGCGGAAAGGATGACAACGTCGTTGTTGTTGTCCGCTGTTTCTGAGGGGGTGCTCATTTTCTCTCTTCCGATCAAGGGTGGTGAGCCTAGGTTACCGTGGGGTACATCACCTCTCCATTCAACGATGGAGCCCGGAACAACATTCCACCCACCCAGCCCGCATAGGTGCCTGCAGCAACGGTGCTTGCATTCAGGCGAGATGTGGGGTAGACAGGTGGGTTGATTTGCCGTATTGTGGATATTTGCGTCTTCCCTGTTAACCTTCAGCCTTCATATAGCGGTGGGCTTTACCTCTCAGCTGCGCCATCGACGTGCCGTTTAGAACGAGCATGGTCTTGGCCAGCGGGGGTCCCGGGTCATATAGCGGAACCGGAAAGGTACACTGCGGATTCAATCTGCAGGGTGCAAGCGGGGGAGATCTGAAAACGCCTGAAGGTCTGTGGAAGGATCCCTCTTGGTCGCCTCGAGCACCTCTAATAACGAAACCGCTAATACGGCAAGCACCGATGGTGCAACTCGCCGGCTCTCATTCGCAAAGATTCACGAACCGCTGGACGTTCCGAATCTGCTTGCCCTGCAGACAGACAGCTTTGACTGGCTGGTCGGAAACGAACGCTGGCAGTCGCGGGTTGCGAAGGCCGTCGAGGAAGGCGACCTGAGCGTCGCCACCACCTCTGGACTTGCCGACATCTTCGAAGAGATCTCCCCCATCGAGGACTTCCAGGGCACTATGTCCCTGAGCTTCTCCGAGCCGGAGTTCGCTGATCCGAAGTACACCATGGCCGAATGCAAGGACCGTGACGCCACTTACTCGGCACCGCTGTATGTCAAGGCCGAGTTCATGAACAACAACACGGGTGAAATCAAGCAGCAGACCGTGTTCATGGGCGATTTCCCTCTCATGACCGAGAAGGGAACGTTCGTTGTCAACGGCACCGAGCGTGTCGTCGTCTCCCAGCTGGTCCGTTCGCCGGGCGCCTACTTTGAGCGCACCGCCGACAAGACCAGTGACAAGGACATCTTCACTGCAAAGATCATCCCGTCCCGCGGTGCATGGTTCGAGCTCGAAATCGACAAGCGCGACCAGGTCGGCGTACGCCTCGACCGCAAGCGCAAGCAGTCGGTCACCGTTCTGCTGAAGGCCCTTGGCTGGACCGAAGGCCAGATCCTCGAAGAGTTCGGCCAGTACGACTCCATGCGCGCAACGCTGGAGAAGGACGCCACCGAAACCCGCGAAGACGCCCTGCTGGACATCTACCGCAAGCTGCGTCCGGGCGAGCCGCCCACCGTCGAGGCTGCCCAGTCCCTGCTGGACAACCTGTACTTCAATGCCAAGCGCTACGACTTGGCCAAGGTTGGCCGTTACAAGATCAACCGCAAGCTCGGCATCGACCGCTCCCTTGGCGACAAGGAAGCTTCGGTCCTGCACGTTGAAGACATCGTGGCCATGATCAAGTTCCTCGTCGCGCTTCACGCCGGCGAGAAGACCCTCATGGGCAAGCGCGATGGCGAAGACCACGAGCTCCGCGTCGAGATCGATGACATCGACCACTTCGGCAACCGTCGCATCCGCGCCGTCGGCGAACTGATCGAAAACCAGGTCCGCACCGGCCTGTCCCGCATGGAGCGCGTCGTCCGCGAACGCATGACCACGCAGGACGTCGAAGCGATCACGCCGCAGACCCTGATCAACATCCGCCCTGTCGTGGCAGCCATCAAGGAGTTCTTCGGAACTTCCCAGCTGTCGCAGTTCATGGACCAGAACAACCCGTTGTCGGGTCTGACCCACAAGCGCCGCCTGTCGGCTCTTGGCCCGGGTGGGCTGTCCCGTGACCGCGCAGGCATGGAAGTCCGAGACGTTCACCCGTCCCACTACGGACGTATGTGCCCCATTGAAACTCCTGAAGGCCCGAACATCGGCCTGATCGGTTCGTTGGCTTCCTACGGCCGCATCAACCCGTTCGGTTTCATCGAGACTCCGTACCGCCTGGTGTCCGAGGGCGTCGTTTCCGATGAGGTCCAGTACCTCACCGCCGACGACGAAGCCGAGGTCCTGATCGCACAGGCCAACGCTCCGCTGGATGCAGACAAGAAGTTCGCGGAAGAGACCGTGCTTGTCCGTGCCCGTGGTGGTGGAGGCGAGCCCGTCCTGGTTCCGGCCGGCGAAGTCCAGTTCATGGACGTTTCCCCGCGCCAGATGGTGTCCGTGGCTACCGCCCTGATTCCGTTCCTCGAGCATGACGATGCAAACCGCGCACTCATGGGTGCCAACATGCAGCGCCAGGCTGTGCCGCTGGTCCGTTCCGAGGCCCCGTTCGTGGGTACCGGCATGGAGCGCGCCGCCGCCGTCGACGCCGGTGACGTTGTCATCGCGAAGAAGGCCGGTGTCGTCAACGAAGTTTCCGCTGACCTCGTCACCATGCTTAACGACGACGGTACGGAAACCAGCTACCGCATCAACAAGTTCGCGCGTTCAAACCAGGGCAACTGCTACAACCACCGTGTCCTGGTCAACGAAGGCCAGCGCCTCGAAGTCGGCGGCATCATCGCTGACGGCCCGGCAACGGACCAGGGTGAACTCGCCCTCGGCAAGAACCTTCTCGTGGCATTCATGTCCTGGGAAGGCCACAACTTCGAGGACGCCATCATCCTCTCGCAGCGCATCGTTGCTGAGGATGTTCTTTCCTCCATCCACATCGAGGAGCACGAGATCGATGCCCGCGACACCAAGCTTGGTGCCGAGGAAATCACCCGTGACATCCCCAACGTGTCCGAGGAAGTCCTCGCAGGACTTGACGAGCGCGGCATCATCCACATCGGTGCCGAGGTTGAAGCCGGCGACATCCTGGTCGGAAAGGTCACCCCGAAGGGCGAAACCGAACTGACTCCGGAAGAGCGCCTCCTCCGTGCGATCTTCGGCGAGAAGTCCCGCGAAGTGCGCGACACCTCCCTGAAGGTTCCCCACGGCGAGTCCGGCACGGTCATCGGCGTGCGCGTCTTCGACCGCGACAACGACGACGAGCTGCCCCCGGGCGTCAACCAGCTGGTGCGCGTCTACGTTGCTGCCAAGCGCAAGATCACCGACGGCGACAAGCTCGCCGGCCGCCACGGTAACAAGGGCGTCATCTCCAAGATCCTCCCGATCGAAGACATGCCGTTCCTTGCCGACGGTACGCCGGTGGACATCGTCCTGAACCCGCTGGGTGTTCCTGGTCGTATGAACGTCGGCCAGGTGCTCGAAACGCACCTCGGCTGGGTTGCGAAGACCGGTTGGAAGATCGAAGGCGAGCCGGAGTGGGTCAAGAACCTCCCGAACCTGCCTCGTGAAACCGGCCAGACGACCGTTGCCACCCCGGTGTTCGACGGTGCACGCGAAGAGGAAATCACAGGTCTGCTGGATTCCACCAACGTGACCCGCGACGGCGACCGCCTGATCGACTCCTCCGGCAAGACCCGTCTGTTCGACGGCCGCTCCGGCGAGCCGTTCCCGGACCCGATCTCCGTGGGCTACATGTACATCCTGAAGCTCCACCACCTGGTGGACGACAAGATCCACGCGCGCTCCACCGGCCCGTACTCCATGATCACGCAGCAGCCGCTGGGTGGTAAGGCACAGTTCGGTGGCCAGCGCTTCGGTGAAATGGAAGTGTGGGCGCTCGAAGCATACGGCGCTGCCTACACCCTCCAGGAACTGCTGACGATCAAGTCGGACGATATCCACGGCCGCGTGAAGGTCTACGAAGCCATCGTCAAGGGCGAGAACATCCCCGAGCCTGGCGTTCCGGAATCCTTCAAGGTCTTGATCAAGGAAATGCAGTCGCTGTGCCTGAACGTGGAAGTCCTTTCCACGGATGGTACGACGATCGAAATGCGTGACTCTGATGACGCAGTCTTTACGGCTGCGGAAGAACTGGGCATCGATCTGTCTCGCGCAGAGCCCAGCTCCGTAGAAGAGGTCTAAACAGCAGCTCTGGCTGGCGGTGCAGACCGCCAGCCAAGGCAGCTGCCTCTTTCCGTAAACCCAAGACTTCAGAATTTAGAGAACAAGAGAGAACAGGGACCATATGTCCAGCGAATCCTCCTTCGGCCTCATGCAGATCGGCCTCGCCACCGCGGAAGACATCCGCGGCTGGTCTTACGGTGAGGTCAAGAAGCCGGAAACCATCAACTACCGCACGCTCAAGCCCGAGAAGGACGGCCTCTTCTGCGAGAAGATCTTCGGCCCCTCCCGGGACTGGGAATGCTACTGCGGCAAGTACAAACGCGTGCGCTTCAAGGGCATCATCTGCGAGCGTTGTGGCGTTGAAGTCACTCGCGCCAAGGTGCGCCGCGAGCGCATGGGCCACATCGAGCTGGCCGCTCCCGTCACGCACATCTGGTACTTCAAGGGTGTTCCTTCCCGCTTGGGCTACCTCCTTGACCTGGCACCGAAGGACCTCGAAAAGGTCATCTACTTCGCTGCCTACATGATCACGAGCGTCGACACCGAGAGCCGTCACGCGGAACTGCCGAACCTCCAGGTGGAGCATGACCTCGAGAAGAAGCAGCTCGTCGACAACCGCGACAGCGACATCGCCACGATCGCCCGCGACCTTGAGGACGAGCTTGCCCGCCTCGAAGGTGAAGGCGCCAAGGCTGCGGACAAGAAGAAGGCCCGCGACTCCGCGGACCGCCAGATGGCCAACGTCCGCAAGCGCGCGGATGCTGAGATCGAGCGCCTCGAGCAGGTCTGGGACCGCTTCAAGAACCTCAAGGTCGCCGACCTCGAAGGTGACGAAGGCCTGTACCGCGAACTGCGCGACCGCTACGGCATGTACTTCGAAGGCTCCATGGGTGCCGAAGCCATCAAGAAGCGTCTTGAGAACTTCGACATGCAGGCAGAGTCGGAGTCCCTGCGCGACACCATCCAGAACGGCAAGGGCCAGCGCAAGACCCGTGCCCTCAAGCGCCTGAAGGTCGTCAACGCATTCCTGACCACCAACAACAGCCCGCTTGGCATGGTTCTTGACGCCGTCCCGGTGATCCCGCCGGAACTGCGCCCGATGGTCCAGCTGGACGGTGGCCGCTTCGCGACCTCCGACCTCAACGACCTCTACCGCCGTGTGATCAACCGCAACAACCGACTCAAGCGACTGCTTGACCTCGGTGCTCCGGAGATCATCGTCAACAACGAGAAGCGCATGCTTCAGGAAGCTGTTGACAGCCTCTTCGACAACGGCCGTCGCGGCCGTCCCGTCACGGGTCCGGGCAACCGTCCGCTGAAGTCCCTGAGCGACATGCTCAAGGGCAAGCAGGGCCGTTTCCGCCAGAACCTGCTCGGCAAGCGCGTCGACTACTCCGGCCGTTCGGTCATCGTCGTCGGCCCGCAGCTGAAGCTGCACCAGTGTGGTCTGCCCAAGCAGATGGCCCTGGAGCTCTTCAAGCCGTTCGTGATGAAGCGACTGGTTGACCTCAACCACGCGCAGAACATCAAGTCGGCAAAGCGCATGGTCGAGCGTTACCGCCCGCAGGTCTGGGACGTGCTGGAAGAGATCATCACCGAACACCCGGTGCTGCTCAACCGTGCACCTACCCTGCACCGCCTCGGCATCCAGGCATTCGAGCCGCAGCTTGTTGAAGGCAAGGCCATCCAGCTTCACCCGCTGGTTTGTGGCGCCTTCAACGCCGACTTCGACGGCGACCAGATGGCAGTCCACCTGCCGCTGAGCCCAGAAGCCCAGGCTGAAGCCCGCATCCTGATGCTGTCCTCCAACAACATCTTGAAGCCGTCCGATGGCCGTCCGGTGACCCTGCCTTCGCAGGACATGATCATCGGTCTGTACCACCTGACCACCAAGCGCGTTGGTTCCGCAGGCGAAGGCCGTATCTTCTCCTCGGTTTCGGAAGCCATCATGGCCTACGACTCCCGCGAGCTGCACCTGAACTCCCAGGTCAAGATCCGCCTTGAGGGCTTTGTCCCTTACGCCGGCTGGGAAGCTCCGGAAGGTTGGGAGCCGGGTCAGACCGCACTGGTCCAGACCTCCCTCGGCCAGGTTCTCTTCAACGAGACCTTGCCGGAGGACTACCCGTGGGTTGAGGCTGTTGCAGACAAGGGCGAGCTTTCCCGGATCGTCAACGACCTCGCAGAGCGCTACCCGAAGGTTGTCACGGCGGCAACGCTGGACAACCTGAAGGATGCCGGTTTCTACTGGGCAACCCGCTCGGGCGTCACCGTGGCAATCTCCGACATCGAGGTGCCCACCTCCAAGCCGGCCATCCTGGCCGGTTACGAGACCATGGCTGCCAAGATCCAGGCCCAGTACGACAAGGGCCTGATCGACGACGACGAGCGTCGCCAGGAACTGATCGAGATCTGGAACAAGGCCACGAACGAAATCGCCCAGGCGATGCGTGACAGCCTGTCCCCGATGAACACCATCAACCGCATGGTGTCCTCCGGTGCACGTGGTAACTGGATGCAGGTCCGCCAGATCGCGGGTATCCGTGGTCTTGTGGCCAACCCGAAGGGTGAGATCATCCCGCGTCCGATCAAGTCCTCGTACCGCGAGGGCCTGTCGGTGCTGGAATACTTCATCGCCACGCACGGTGCCCGTAAGGGCCTGGCCGATACCGCGCTGCGTACCGCCAACTCGGGTTACCTGACCCGTCGTCTGGTGGACGTTTCGCAGGACGTCATCGTCCGTGAAGAGGACTGTGGCACCGAGCGTGGTCTCATGACCGCAATCGCAGTGCCGGACTCCAACGGTGAGCTGGTCCTTGACGAGAACGTCGAGAATAGCGCCTACGCACGTACCCTCGCCGTCGACGTCGTCGACTCCAAGGGTGCGGTGCTGGCAGCTGCCGGCACCGACTGCGGCGACGTCGTCATTGCCGAGCTGCTCGCAGCCGGCATCACCGAGGTCAAGGTCCGTTCCGTGCTCACCTGTGAGTCCAAGGTCGGCACCTGTGCGCTCTGCTACGGCCGTTCGCTGGCCACCGGCAAGACCGTGGACATCGGAGAGGCCGTCGGCATCATCGCCGCACAGTCCATCGGTGAACCCGGTACCCAGCTGACCATGCGTACGTTCCACACCGGTGGTGCTGTCTCCGCCAGCGGTGGCGACGACATCACCCAGGGTCTGCCCCGTATCCAGGAGCTCTTCGAAGCCCGTACTCCGAAGGGTGTCGCACCGATTGCTGAAGCAGCCGGTCGCATCGCCATCGAAGAGTCCGAGCGCCAGATGCGCCTCGTCATCACCCCGGACGATGGTTCCGAGGAGATCGCCTATCCGGTGCTGCGCCGTTCCCGCCTCCTCATCGAGGATGGCGAGCACGTCAGCGTCGGCCAGAAGCTGATCAACGGTCCTGTGGACCCGAAGCAGGTTCTGCGCATCATGGGTCCGCGTGCCGCCCAGAAGTTCCTGGTGGACGAGGTCCAGGGCGTTTACCGCAGCCAGGGCATCGGCATCCACGACAAGCACGTGGAAGTCATCGTCCGTCAGATGCTGCGCCGCGTGACCGTCATCGAATCCGGCGACTCCGATCTCCTTCCGGGTGAGCTCGCTGAGCGCAGCCGCTTCGAGGACGAGAACCGTCGCGTGGTGTCCGAGGGCCGTACCCCGGCTTCCGGTCGTCCGGAACTCATGGGTATCACCAAGGCATCTCTGGCAACCGAGTCCTGGCTGTCGGCCGCTTCCTTCCAGGAGACCACCCGCGTTCTGACGCAGGCGGCCATGGAAGGCAAGAGCGACCCGCTGCTTGGCCTCAAGGAGAACGTCATCATCGGTAAGCTCATCCCGGCCGGTACGGGCCTGCCCCGTTACACCGAGGTCACCGTGGAGCCGACTGAAGAAGCAAAGGCAAGCCTGTTCACAGGCCCCAGCGCCTTCACCGACTTCTCGTATGACGCCCTGGGCGGCGACGGAGCTCCCGAGTTCCACGCCATCCCGCTGGACGACTACGATCTCGGCAACGACTTCCGCTAAGAAGTCGCGCAAAGGAAGGACCCCGCACTCAGCGAGTGCGGGGTCCTTCCCGTTTGGTGCCCGACGACGGCGGGCGGCACCCGCCGTCGTCGTTCGCCCCTTTACACCCGATTAAGGCGCTAGATCAAGCCATGCTAGAATTTTGGTAATTGTTCTGTGTGGCAGTGGATGAAGGCCGCCGCAGCATCATTTCGGTTTTGTTCTCATGATGCTGGGTGGAGCCTGTTTCCGGGTTGCGGGCTACGTGCGCAACGAATGCCGCACTTTTGCACGCCCACCGGGTCTTCGGACCAGGGCCGCAGGGACAACGCCAAAGCTCTCACGCAAACACAGGCTAGCGCCTGGGCGCGGAGCAGAGATCAACCAACGGAGAACACGAAAGTGCCTACGATTAACCAGCTGGTCCGCAAGGGCCGCACGCCGAAGGTCTCCAAGACCAAGGCTCCCGCGCTTAAGGGCAGCCCGATGCGCCGCGGTGTTTGCACCCGCGTTTACACGACCACCCCGAAGAAGCCGAACTCGGCTCTCCGTAAGGTTGCACGTGTGCGCCTCAACGGTGGTGTTGAAGTTACCGCCTACATCCCCGGTGTTGGCCACAACCTCCAGGAGCACTCCATCGTGCTGGTCCGTGGTGGTCGTGTGAAGGACCTCCCGGGTGTCCGTTACAAGATCGTCCGTGGTGCCCTCGATACCCAGGGTGTCAAGAACCGCAAGCAGGCCCGCAGCCGCTACGGCGCAAAGATGGAGAAGAAGTAATATGCCTCGCAAGGGTCCGGCCCCGAAGCGGCCGCTAGTTTCCGATCCCGTTTACGGTTCCCCGTTGGTCACCCAGCTGATCAACAAGGTTCTGATCGACGGCAAGAAGTCCACCGCAGAGCGCATCGTTTACGGCGCACTCGAAGGTGCACGCGCCAAGTCCGGTGGCGACCCCGTCGCCGCCCTCAAGAAGGCCATGGACAACGTCAAGCCTTCCCTCGAGGTCCGCTCCCGCCGTGTCGGTGGCGCAACCTACCAGGTTCCCGTTGAGGTCAAGCCGGGCCGCTCCACCGCCCTCGCTCTCCGCTGGCTGGTCGGCTACTCCAAGGCCCGCCGCGAAAAGACGATGACCGAGCGCCTCCAGAACGAAATCCTGGATGCGTCCAACGGTCTCGGTGCCGCTGTGAAGCGTCGCGAAGACACCCACAAGATGGCCGAGTCGAACAAGGCCTTCGCACACTACCGCTGGTAAAACTTCCCGTACGCCGCCGGCTCCTTGAGCTGGCGGCGAACGTGTAGTCCATCCGAAAGGGAGACACCGTGGCACAGGACGTGCTTACCGACCTTAGCAAGGTCCGCAACATCGGCATCATGGCCCACATCGATGCCGGCAAGACCACTACCACCGAGCGCATCCTGTTCTACACGGGTGTGAACCACAAGATCGGCGAAACGCACGACGGCGCTTCGACGACTGACTGGATGGAACAGGAAAAGGAACGCGGCATCACCATCACGTCTGCCGCCGTGACCTGCTTCTGGGACAAGAACCAGATCAACATCATCGACACCCCGGGCCACGTGGACTTCACGGTCGAGGTCGAGCGCTCGCTGCGCGTCCTCGACGGTGCCGTTGCCGTCTTCGATGGCAAGGAAGGCGTTGAGCCGCAGTCCGAGACTGTTTGGCGCCAGGCCGACAAGTACAACGTGCCGCGTATCTGCTTCGTCAACAAGATGGACAAGCTCGGTGCTGACTTCTACTTCACCGTAGACACCATCATCAGCCGCCTCGGCGCCAAGCCGCTGGTTCTCCAGCTGCCGATCGGTGCAGAGAACGACTTCATCGGCGTCGTGGATCTCCTTGAGATGCGCGCACTGGTGTGGCCGGGCGATGCCAAGGGTGACGTCACCATGGGTGCCAAGTACGAGGTCCAGGAGATCCCCGCTGATCTCCAGGCCAAGGCTGAGGAATACCGTGCGCAGCTCGTTGAGACTGTTGCCGAGGCTTCCGAAGAACTCATGGAGAAGTACCTCGAAGGTGAAGAACTCACTCTCGAGGAGCTCAAGGCCGGCATCCGCAAGATGACGATCAACTCCGAGCTCTACCCGGTTCTCTGTGGTTCTGCCTTCAAGAACCGCGGCGTACAGCCGATGCTGGATGCTGTTGTCGACTTCCTGCCGAACCCGCTCGACGTCCCGCCCATGGTCGGTCACGACCCGCGCGACGAAGAGAAGGAGCTCACCCGCAAGCCTTCCGCTGAAGAGCCGTTCTCGGCCCTGGCGTTCAAGATTGCGGCGCACCCCTTCTTCGGCCAGCTCACCTTCATCCGCGTGTACTCCGGTCACGTGGAAGCAGGCGCCCAGGTGGTCAACTCCACCAAGGGCAAGAAGGAGCGCATCGGCAAGCTGTTCCAGATGCACGCCAACAAGGAAATGCCTGTTGAAGGCGCTACCGCCGGCCACATCTACGCAGCGATCGGTCTGAAGGACACCACCACGGGCGACACCCTGTGCGACGCCAACAACCAGATCGTCCTCGAGTCCATGAGCTTCCCGGAGCCCGTGATCTCGGTTGCCATCGAGCCGAACACCAAGGGTGACCAGGAGAAGCTCTCCACGGCCATCCAGAAGCTCTCCGCTGAGGACCCGACCTTCCAGGTCTCCCTCAACGAGGACACCGGTCAGACCATCATCGCCGGCATGGGCGAGCTCCACCTGGACATCCTTGTGGACCGCATGCGCCGCGAATTCAAGGTCGAGGCAAACGTCGGCAAGCCGCAGGTTGCTTACCGCGAAACCATCAAGCGCGCTGTAGAGCGTCACGACTACACGCACAAGAAGCAGACCGGTGGTTCGGGTCAGTTCGCAAAGATCCAGATCGCCATCGAGCCGATGGACACCGCCGACGGCGAGCTCTACGCGTTCGAGAACAAGGTCACCGGTGGCCGCGTGCCCCGCGAGTACATCCCGTCCGTTGACGCGGGCATCCAGGATGCACTCAACGACGGCGTTCTGGCCGGCTACCCGGTTGTCGGCATCAAGGCCACGCTGATTGACGGCGCGTACCACGATGTTGACTCCTCGGAAATGGCGTTCAAGATCGCCGGCCGTATGGCTTTCAAGGAAGCCGCACGCAAGGCGAACCCGGTTCTGCTCGAACCGCTGATGGATGTTGAGGTCCGCACCCCTGAGGAATACATGGGTGAAGTTATCGGTGACCTGAACTCCCGCCGTGGCCAGATGCAGTCCATGGAAGATGCCGCTGGCGTCAAGGTGATCCGTGCGCACGTTCCGCTGTCCGGCATGTTCGGCTACATCGGTGACCTGCGTTCGAAGACCCAGGGCCGCGCTGTGTACTCCATGACGTTCAACAGCTACGCCGAGGTCCCGAAGGCAGTTGCCGACGAGATCATCCAGAAGAACCGCGGCGAGTAATCACCGACGGATAAACCAGGATGCTGGCCCGTTCCGGGAACGCATTCAGTGCAGGCGCCGGGCTGTAGCCCAGGCCGCAGTCCGGCTCCTGCGCGAACAGACTCCAGGTACCAGCATTGGTCCCTGAATCTGCAATTTCACCAAATCCAAAGCCCCCAAGTAGACTTGCTGGAGTTTCTGCCGCGAAAAGCGCGGCCGAGAAGCAACTCACTTGAAATCGTTCTAGGAGGAACCTGTGGCAAAGGCAAAGTTCGAGCGGACTAAGCCGCACGTCAACATCGGCACCATTGGTCACGTTGACCACGGTAAGACGACGCTGACTGCCGCCATTTCCAAGGTGCTGTACGACAAGTACCCCACTCTCAACGAGCAGCGCGACTTCGCGTCGATTGACTCTGCTCCGGAAGAGCGCCAGCGTGGTATTACCATCAACATCTCCCACGTTGAGTACCAGACCGAGAAGCGCCACTACGCACACGTAGACGCTCCGGGTCACGCTGACTACATCAAGAACATGATCACCGGTGCTGCCCAGATGGACGGTGCGATCCTCGTGGTTGCCGCCACTGACGGCCCGATGGCTCAGACCCGCGAGCACGTTCTGCTCGCCCGCCAGGTTGGTGTTCCCTACCTGCTGGTCGCGCTGAACAAGTCCGACATGGTTGACGACGAAGAGCTTCTCGACCTCGTTGAAATGGAAGTTCGTGAGCTGCTCAGCGCTCAGGGCTTCGACGGCGACGACGCTCCGGTTGTGCGTGTTTCCGGCCTCAAGGCACTCGAAGGCGACCCGGTTTGGGTCAAGTCCGTCGAGGACCTCATGGAAGCTGTCGACAACTCGGTTCCGGACCCCGTTCGTGACCGCGACAAGCCGTTCCTGATGCCGATCGAAGACGTCTTCACGATCACCGGTCGTGGCACCGTTGTTACGGGTCGCGCCGAGCGCGGTACCCTCGCGATCAACTCTGAAGTTGAAATCGTTGGTATCCGTCCGGTCCAGAAGACCACCGTTACCGGTATCGAGATGTTCCACAAGCAGCTCGACGAAGCATGGGCCGGCGAGAACTGTGGCCTCCTGCTCCGCGGTCTGAAGCGCGACGACGTCGAGCGTGGCCAGGTTGTCGTCAAGCCGGGTTCCATCACCCCGCACACCGACTTCGAGGCTAACGTCTACATCCTTTCCAAGGACGAAGGCGGACGTCACAACCCGTTCTACTCGAACTACCGCCCGCAGTTCTACTTCCGTACCACGGACGTAACCGGCGTTATCACCCTGCCGGAAGGCACGGAAATGGTTATGCCTGGCGACAACACTGAGATGACCGTTGAGCTCATCCAGCCGATCGCTATGGAAGAGGGCCTCGGCTTCGCAATCCGTGAAGGTGGCCGCACCGTTGGTTCGGGACGTGTCACCAAGATCCTCAAGTAGTTTCTACTTGTAGATCGGTGGAGCACCGGGCGCCCGGCGTCCGGTAGCAAAGCAAAGAAGAACCCCGTCACTATCGTGGCGGGGTTCTTCTTTGCTATCGTTTATCTATCGAATGGATTAATGGCGGATTGCGGATCCACAGCCGTGCGGCTTCGTCGCCCCTGGACAGGAGAGCAGGAATGTCTGGCTTCTTTGGCACCATCCTCGTACTGCTTGCCGTCTTCGTCACCGCATTGGTGTCCTACTCCGTAGGGAAATCGAAAGGGCGATCGCTTGCGGAAGGGGCTGCCCAGCGGGTGGTTGGCGATTCCGCCGGGCAGTATCGCGCCGGCTATCTCGCCGGGCACCTGGCGGGGTGGCGCGACGCCGAGGCCCGCCGCGCAGGTGCTCCTGCGGAGGTACGGGACTTCCTCCCGCCGCGTCGGGAGGAAAGACAAACGTTCGCACCCGTCCCCGTTGAGCCCGTGCCACTCCCCAGTCATTGGCAGACTGCGCAGATCCCGCTAGAGGCCCGGATCCCGCCGGGGGCTCAGATCCCGCAGCCTGCACAGATCTCGCCGGAGGCCCTGCGTGCGGAGCAAACGGCGCGGAAACAGAAGCGGGACCGGCAGAACATCAACGTCACGCTGTACGTGGCGAGCCTCCTTCTGGTCGCGGCTTCGGCCCTGTTCATCGGCACCAGCCTTCCGTCCGTCCTCCGTTTTGCCGGCGTCTGGACCATCACGGCTGCCTTCTATGCGGCGGGTTTCATCCTCCGCGCGAGGGCTCCCAGGCTTAGGCCCGCCGCGATCGCCTTCGCGGGAACGGGCCTTGCGTTGATCCCGGTGCCTGGTCTGGCGATGTACAACTTCGCTTTGCATAACGGCCCGGCTGCCTGGCTAGTTACGTCCGTCGTCGGGACCGTGGCCTATGTAGTCGCCGCCGTGCGGCTCGACAACAGGGTCCTCGCCTTCCTGTCCCTGAGCTTCGTTGTCTCCGCCGCGTGGTCCGGCGTGTCCATGCTGGGCGGTGCGCTCGTTTGGTACTTCGCTTGCCTGATCGGATTCGCCGTGCTCCTGACCCTGATCGCCGTGCGCAAACCTCGCTGGCTGCCGCCGGTCTACGTCCGGCCTTTGATGTCCCTCCACCCCTATGTCGTGCCGTTCGTTGCACTCGCAGCCACTTTCGTTCCCCAGCATCTGGGCAAGGGCGGGTACGCGGTCATCATGATGGCGTGTGGCCTGTATTTCGCCGTGATGGCGGCCCATCCCCGGGGTTCGTTCCGGCTTCAACAGTTCTATGCCGCGAGGCTCTCATTCACCGTGGCCTTCCTCGTGTTCCTTTCTGACGCCGGGCTTCGGCTGCCTGAAGTGCTGATGGCCGCCGTCGTTCTCCTTGCACTGCAGTCGCTGTGGTCGGCATTCGACAGCAGCAGGCTCGCCCGTTGGTTCCCGGGGCCGGGCACAGCGCAGGCGATCCGTCGCTGTTGGATTGATGCCGTGGTGTGCTTTGGACTCCAACTGGTGGCCGCATTCATGGCGGCGTTCGCCATCCTGGTGCGGCATTCGGAGATCCCCGTGGGGACCCCGTTGTTTGCGACCCTTCTGTGCAGCCTGGTCCTGGCGTGGAAACTGGGAGGCCAAGCCGAGTGGCTCCCCGTCGCCGCGATGACAGGCGCAGCCCCGTTCGTCGATGAGCTGGGCGGTTGGTCGACGGCGGCGCTGCTGGCTATCGTCGGCGCGTTCTGGCTGCTGCGGGCAAGGAAGCCAGGGGAGCCCAAACGCAGGCCCTTTGTGTTGGCGGGGCGCATTGCGCTCACCCTCTGCGTTCCGGCAGTGACCGCGGGGGTAGCCCCGGAGAATGCCGACCGTCATGCCGCCGTCGTGCTGGCGTTCCTTGTCGCGGTGACGTTCCAGTTGCTGCTGGAAGCTGTGCTGATCCGATCGGGTGTCACGACGTTCGCGCCGGGCGCTTGCCTCGCAGCCTTCGCCGGAACGGGCATGGCAGCGATTGCTTTGCTTCTTTTGCTGGAGCAAACGACTGGTCAGCCCCTGGCCAGCGCGGCCATCGTCGTTCATGTCCTCGGTGTTGCGTTGCTCGGCTGGATGCTGTTCCCGAAAGCTTCGAACCTCCCCCGTGGGCGCAGGAGAGTGGCTGAGTCAATTGCGCCGGCAGCCATTGCCTGGGCGGGGGCGTTGTCCTTCGGCGCAGTGTCCGTGGCGTTGGGAAACACGGTGTTGCTCGTTGGGGTGCTGTACTTCAGCGTCCAGGCGCTCCGCCTTCCGCGTACCCTGCACCGCCGCAGCTATTGGTGGGCCGTCCGTGTGCTTGCCACCTTGCTCGCAGGCACAGGCTTTCTTCAGTTGCTGCGGGACGGCGGCCGACTGGTTCTGGCGGGGGAGGAGCTTCAGCTTGGCACCGTCGTTTTCGTCGCGTTGGCCCTTCAACTGCTCCCGCCGCTTGTGGAAGCGGTCCGCGGCCCTGACCGGGGCCTCGCGACACTGGACGCGGCCGTGGTGCTGCCGTTCATGGCAGGCGCTGCCGCCGTCGTGAGCATTTCCGGGAGCTACTTCGACAGCTCCCCGGCCGGAAGCTGGCAGGCGGTGGCGACCTCAATCATCATGGCGGCCTCGGCGGTGACGGCCGGGTTCATGCTGCGCGGGGAGGGCGCCTCCGCAGTCTTCGCGCCGTCGACGTTGGTGCTCCTGCTGGTGCTTCGCGGTGGGCACATTCACGAGGTCGAGGCGTTGCTTGCCATCTTCGCCGTGTTCAGCGCCGTCATGGTGGCCGCGGCTCCCGGGCGCACGGCTAAGGGCATCTACTTCATCGCCGCCAGGATTCTCACGGCCGCCGCTGCCGCAGTCTTTGCGCATGACGTCTCGGCCTCCGTCACAGTTGTGTCGCTGACTTTCGCAGGTGTCCTCGTGCTGCAGCACATCGTCCGCTGGCTCATGCGGAACCACTTGCGGCAGATTCCCTTCCAACAGGCGGCAGTCTGGGTGACCCTCGGCGCGCAGGCCTTGCTGCCGGCAACGTGCCTTTTGTCTGTGGTTCAGCCGGAAGCCCACGACGGCGGCCGCTGGGTCCTGCTGCTCGAGCTGGCTGTCTTGATTGTTTCCGCTTTCGTCGCGAACCGGATCTTCACCGCCCGCGGTGCGGAATATCTGGCCATTCCGGCGTCGATTGCCGTGGTGGTGTCAGCCGGACCGGAGGTGCTCTTCCCATCCGGGACGTGGCTCGCCGAGCCGCTGCTCGGAGAGTCGGTGGTGCCCTTGGTGCTGCTCGCAATGTCACTCCTGGTGACTGGCGTACGGCTGCTGGTCCGCCCGGGAGGCGGCATGCCCGAACGCTGGTTCTGGCTGGCGGCGGCGCTGGCTTTCGCAGGTGCCGGAGGCGTGCTGTCAGCCGACGTGTCCGACACCGCCATGGGAATGGCGGGATTGGTATTGGCACTAGTGTGCTTCGTGGCCTCCCACGTCGAGGGAATGCCCGGCTTCTACCCGCTTGCCTCCGCCGCGAGCCTGGTCGGTGCGACTGTCTTGGCCGATTCGGTCCTCGGTGGGGCACCAGGCCTGGCCGGGGCTCAATGGGAGGACTTCCTTCCGTGGCTCGTGGGCTGCGCAGGATCGGCGGCTGTGCTCTACGCGGCTCGGTGGGCCGGGATTCCGGGCATACAGTCCCGGCCCGTACGCCGGTGGTCGCTTGCGATCGTGGCCGGAGGGGGATTCGCCCTGTCCGCAGCCGCAGGTCTATCGCATGATGACACGGCCCTCGCCGGAACCGGCCTGCTCGGCGCTGCCCTGGCTGTGGCTTACCTCGAAGCACCCAGGGCCATCAGGTTCGCCGTCGCAGAGCTGGGCGCGGTGTTCGTGCTTGCGGCTGCCCAGCGGGCGCTTCTTTTCGTCCATGGGGCCAGGCCCGAGTTCTTTTGGGTGGTGCAGTGGTTTGCGGTCCTTGGCGCCGTTTTGGCAGGGGTGCGCTATTACGTCGGGAACAAACTGGAGGGGCGCATCAGGTTCGGGCTCGCCTCAGGCTTGCTGTCCCTCGGCGGCCTTCTCTCGGTAGTCCCGGGCAGCGACTTTCCGGGTACGGTGCCACAGCAACTATGGGTCCTCATCGGGCATGCGGTGATACTTCTTGCCGGGCTGCTCCTCGCCGAGCGGATGTTCGTGTGGTGGGGTGCCGCCGGCGTCGCGCTGAGTGTGATGTGGGCCCTTCGTTCGTACGCCTTCGCGATGCTCGCGGTGATCGCCTTGGCATTGATTGCCCTCGCCGTCTGGCGTCTCAACAGGACCGCACCCTGATAGCGTTGCCTCAAAGGAGGAACGCGGAATGGGAACGTTGATTTTTCTCGTCTTGGCGGTTGTCGTGGTATCCGGGATCCTGTGGGGAAGGAAATACTTCCGCCGCGAGATCGATCGCGCCAAGCGCATCAATCGGGCGAACAGGAAAGACTGATTTAACACGTTCGGTCCACAAAGGGACTTGAATCAGCTCCGTCGCGCCTTGCTCAAGGACTGATACCAGTAGTACGAGTCCTTGGGGGTTCTTTCGAGGGTATCGAAGTCCACGTGCACCAGCCCGAATCGCTGCGAATATCCGGCAGCCCATTCGAAGTTGTCCAGCAGTGTCCAGACGTAGTAGCCCAGAAGTTCGACGTCGTGGGCGATCCCGCCGGGGGCCGTGGCCCTCACTGCCTGGCCAAGGTGCGAAGCAAGGTAGCTGATGCGATCGGCGTCGTGCACCGGGCCCGGGGTGTGGTCCGGTTCCGGGAAGCTCGCGCCGCTCTCCGTGATGAACAGGGGAGGCAAGGCTGCCCCGTAGCGGTCCTTCAGCTCCCGCAGCAGGATTCCGAGGTGTTCGGGAGCAACAGGCCAACCGAATCCTGTCGTCTCGTATTCGGGAAACGCCGCCAGATGGAACGGCAGCTTGGCCATCATCTCCGGGGTGTTCCAGTGTGCGCTTCCGTCGCCGCGTCCTGAGGCTACCTTGACGGGGTAGTAATAGTTCAAACCGTAGAAATCCAGCGGCTGATGGATGGTCTTGAGATCCTCGTCCCGGACCTTGCCCAGGGCCCGGAACCAGGGCCTCACTTGGAGCGGCGGCTTCGGATAGTGCCCCAGGAGGATGGGATCGGCATACACCCGGTTGAAGATGAGGTCGAAGGCCTTGGCCATGAGACCGTCCGCAAACCGCTTGCTTGCTGGCCGGACCGGAGAGTGGACATTGGCGACGCCGACAGTTCCGGCCACGCTGGCGGCGCGCAGGGCCTGGACGGCGAGGCCGTGTCCGAGCAACTGGTGGTGGGCAGCCGGCAACGCATCGAAGAGCAGCCGCCTGCCGGGAGCGTGGACGCCCAGCGCATACCCTTGCAACGCCACCGAGACAGGTTCGTTCAAGGTGACCCATTGCGCCACGCGGTCACCGAAGCGGTGCGCCGCCGCAGCAGAGTATTCGGCGAACCGTTCCGCCGTCGTCCGGTTCAGCCAGCCGCCGTCGTGCTCCAGCGGCAGGGGAGTGTCCCAATGGAACAGTGTCACCATGGGGGAGATCCCGGCCTTCAGGAGCTTGTCGATCAGGCGGTCGTAGAAGTCCAGGCCCTGTTGGTTGATGGGTCCCTTGCCGCCGGGTTGGATCCGTGGCCAGGAAAGGGAGAAGCGGTAGGAATCCACGCCCAGGGCCTGCATGAGGGCAATGTCTTCGTCGGTCCGGTTGTAATGGTCGCAAGCGACGGCGGGAGAATGACCGTCGACGATCGCGCCGGGCTTCTCGGCGAAGGCGTCCCAACTTGACGGTCCGCGTCCGTCCGCTGTGAGCGAGCCCTCGATCTGGAAGGCGGCAGCGGCGACGCCCAGGATGAAGTCCGGCCGGATGCGGCCTGCAAGATCCCCCACAGTGGCAGAATCCTGGACAGTCATGACCCCATCATCCCGAGCGCGGGAGCCGATGGCAATGCTCCGCAGGGGCCCAATTGGCTTATGCCGCGGAATTCCGGCATACTAGGTGAGTTGTTCAAGCGCTTCTTCGTGTCCCGATCCGGATAATGCCGGGTGTCAGGGTCCAAGCTGAAGCCCAAACATAACCCAGATCCCCAAAGGAATTCGGACGATTTTGCGTGGAATGCGCGACACGCCCGACCGCGGGGGTCGGTTACACCGGCAAGTTGAGGAACCCGGATCCCTCCGGATTCAGCTTGTGCGGCGGGTGGTAGCACTGCTTCAAATGCTTCGGCAGCCACATGCAACACGTAAGTGAACAGGGCAGCCTTTATTCGAGGGCAGCACAGACTGAAAGAGAGTCAGGCGACATGGCGGGACAAAAAATCCGCATCCGGCTGAAGTCATATGACCACGAGGTCATTGATGTTTCAGCGCGGAAGATCGTTGAGACGGTCACGCGCGCAGGCGCAACGGTAGTAGGCCCCGTGCCGCTGCCGACGGAGAAGAACGTGTACTGCGTTATCCGCTCTCCCCACAAGTACAAGGACAGCCGCGAGCACTTTGAAATGCGTACTCACAAGCGTCTGATCGACATCATCGACCCCACGCCGAAGGCTGTTGACTCGCTTATGCGTCTCGACCTGCCGGCCGACGTGAACATCGAAATCAAGCTGTAGGGAGGTGCTGAGAAAACTATGACCGCAACCCGTAATGTAAAGGGCCTGCTGGGCACGAAGCTCGGCATGACCCAGGTCTGGGACGAGAACAACAAGCTCATCCCGGTAACTGTCGTCCAGGCTGACTCCAACGTCATCACCCAGCTGCGCAACGCAGACACTGATGGCTATGTCGCCGTTCAGATCGGCTACGGCCAGATCGATCCCCGCAAGGTCACCAAGCCGCTGGCTGGTCACTTTGAAAAGGCTGGCGTAACTCCTCGCCGCCACGTCGTCGAACTGCGCACTGCAGACGCCGCGTCTTACGAACTGGGCCAGGAGCTTTCTGTTGAGCTCTTCGAAGCCGGTCAGAAGATCGACGTCGTCGGCACCAGCAAGGGTAAGGGCTTCGCCGGTGTTATGAAGCGTCACGGCTTCCACGGTGTTGGAGCCTCCCACGGTGCGCACAAGAACCACCGCAAGCCCGGTTCCATCGGTGGCGCATCCACCCCGAGCCGCGTCTTCAAGGGTCTGAAAATGGCCGGTCGCATGGGCGCAGAACGTCACACCACGCTGAACCTCACGGTTCACGCTGTTGACGCCGAGAAGTCGCTGCTCCTTATCAAGGGTGCCGTCCCCGGCGCCCGCGGCCAGGTCGTCCTCGTACGCACCGCCGTGAAGGGAGCCTAGTTAGATGACTAGCACTGTCAAGGTAGACCTGCCTGCAGAGATCTTCGACGTCCAGACCAACGTGCCGCTGCTGCACCAGGTCGTCGTCGCACAGCTCGCTGCTGCTCGCCAGGGTACCCACAAGACCAAGACCCGCGCCGAAGTTTCCGGTGCAGGCCGCAAGCCGTTCAAGCAGAAGGGCACCGGCCGCGCCCGTCAGGGTTCCATCCGTGCTCCTCACATGACCGGTGGTGGCGTTGTCCACGGCCCGACACCGCGTGACTACAGCCAGCGGACCCCCAAGAAGATGAAGGCTGCCGCACTGCGTGGCGCCCTGTCCGACCGTGCCCGTAACGGCCGCATCCACGTCGTTGCTGAACTGGTCGCCGGCCCCAAGCCGTCCTCCAAGGAAGCACTGGCCGCGTTGCGTGCAGTCTCCGAGCGTCGGAACCTGCTCGTTGTTATCGAGCGCGCCAACGACGTTGCCGCACTGTCCGTGCGCAACCTCGCAGATGTTCACGTTCTGTACGCAGACCAGCTGAACACCTACGACGTGCTGGTTTCCGACGACGTTGTCTTCACCAAGGCTGCGTTCGAGGCTTTCATCGCTGACAAGGCAAAGAACGAGGAGGATGCCAAGTGAGTGCAGCCACCATCAAAGACCCGCGCGACGTCGTCATTGCACCCGTCGTTTCGGAAAAAAGCTACGGCCTGATCGACGAGGGCAAGTACACCTTCCTGGTGGACCCCCGCTCGAACAAGACCGAGATCAAGCTGGCCGTGGAGAAGATTTTCTCCGTCAAGGTCGAATCGATCAACACTATCAACCGTGCCGGTAAGCGCAAGCGGACCAAATTCGGCTGGGGACAGCGCAAGAGCACCAAGCGTGCAATTGTCACCCTCAAAGAAGGCACAATCGACATCTTCGGCGGTCCGCTCGCGTAGCGGAGACCACTTTAACGAGGAAATGAATTATGGGAATCCGTAAATACAAGCCGACTACCCCGGGCCGTCGCGGCTCGAGCGTAGCCGACTTCTCCGAAATCACGCGATCGACTCCGGAAAAGTCGTTGCTGCGTCCGCTGCACAAGACTGGCGGCCGTAACAACACCGGTAAGATCACTACCCGTCACAAGGGTGGTGGCCACAAGCGCCAGTACCGTCTGATCGACTTCCGTCGTCACGACAAGGACGGCGTCAACGCCCGCGTTGCCGAAATCGAGTACGATCCGAACCGCACGGCTCGCATCGCCCTCCTGCACTACGTTGATGGCACCAAGCGTTACATCATCGCCCCGAACAAGCTGTCCCAGGGTGACTTCGTCGAGGCTGGCCCCGACGCTGACATCAAGCCGGGCAACAACCTGCCGCTGCGCAACATCCCGGTTGGTACCACTATCCACGCAGTTGAACTGCGTCCGGGTGGCGGCGCCAAGATGGCCCGTTCCGCAGGTGCTTCGGTTCAGCTCGTCGCCAAGGAAGGCCGTTTCGCCCAGCTGCGTCTGCCCTCCGGTGAAATCCGCAACGTTGACGTGCGCTGCCGCGCAACCGTCGGCGAGGTCGGCAACGCCGAGCAGTCGAACATCAACTGGGGCAAGGCCGGCCGTATGCGCTGGAAGGGCGTTCGCCCGACCGTCCGTGGTGTCGCTATGAACCCGGTCGATCACCCGCACGGTGGTGGTGAAGGTAAGACTTCCGGTGGACGTCACCCGGTCAACCCGAACGGTAAGCGTGAAGGCCGCACCCGCCGCCCCAACAAAGAGAGCGACAAGCTTATTGTTCGTCGCCGCCGTACTGGCAAGAACAAGCGATAGGAGCCTGGACACATGCCACGCAGCCTGAAAAAAGGTCCTTTCGTAGACCAGCACCTCTTTGTGAAGGTCGCCAGGGAAAACGAAAAGGGCACCAAGAACGTCATCAAGACCTGGTCCCGCCGTTCGATGATCGTCCCGGACATGCTGGGTCACACGATTGCCGTTCACGATGGACGCAAGCACATTCCGGTGTTTGTCACTGAGTCGATGGTCGGGCACAAGCTCGGCGAATTCGCTCCAACGCGGACATTCCGCGGCCATGTCAAGGACGACCGTAAGGGCAAGCGCCGCTAGGCGCTGGCTCTACGGCTAAGACGAGAGAAGGAAAGCAATGGAAGCCAAGGCTATTGCGCGTCACATCCGCGTAACGCCTATGAAGGCCCGGCGCGTCGTCAACCTTGTTCGTGGTAAGCAAGCGAATGAGGCTCTGGCAATTCTGAAGTTCGCCGAACAGGCAGCTTCGGAGCCGGTATTCAAGGTAGTTCAGTCGGCAATGGCAAACGCACGGGTCCTCGCGGACCGCGACGGCGTTGCCTTTGACGAAGGAGACCTCTACATCAGCGAAGCGTTTGTTGATGAAGGCCCGACCATGAAGCGGTTCCAGCCGCGTGCTCAGGGTCGCGCATTTCAGATCAAGAAGCGCACGAGCCACATCACCGTGGTAGTCGCTACCCCGGAGAAAGAGGAGGCTCGCTAAGTGGGACAGAAAGTAAACCCGCACGGGTTCCGACTCGGCATCACCACCGATCACGTATCGCACTGGTTTGCTGACAGCACCAAGGCTGGCCAGCGGTACAAGGACTTCGTTCGCGAAGACATCCGCATCCGCCAGCTCATGTCCACGGGCATGGAGCGCGCTGGCATCGCCAAGGTCGAAATCGAGCGCACCCGTGACCGTGTCCGCGTGGACATCCACACGGCTCGCCCGGGCATCGTCATCGGCCGCCGCGGCGCAGAGGCGGACCGCATTCGCGGCGAGCTCGAAAAGCTCACCGGCAAGCAGGTCCAGCTGAACATCCTCGAGGTCAAGAACCCCGAGATGGAAGCACAGCTTGTTGCCCAGGGCGTTGCTGAGCAGCTGACTTCCCGCGTGGCTTTCCGCCGTGCGATGAAGAAGGCCATGCAGTCCGCACAGCGTGCGGGTGCCAAGGGCATCCGTATTGCTTGCTCCGGTCGACTGGGTGGCGCAGAAATGTCCCGCTCGGAGTTCTACCGCGAAGGCCGTGTGCCCCTGCACACCCTGCGTGCGAACATCGACTACGGCTTCTACGAAGCCAAGACCACCTTCGGCCGCATCGGCGTGAAGGTCTGGATCTACAAGGGCGACGTCACTGCCAAGGAACTGGCTCAGCAGGCAGCTGCTGCTCCGTCCCGCGGCCGTGGTCCGAGCGACCGCCCGGGCCGCCCGGGTGGCGCCGACCGTGGTGACCGCCGTCGTCGTACCGACCGTCCGGCAGCCGACGCAGCACCTGTTGCTGCAGAGGCTCCGGCAGCTGAAGCTGCTGCTCCCGCGGCAGAAGGAGGACAGGCTTAAATGCTTATCCCACGTCGAGTCAAGCACCGTAAGCAGCACCACCCGGGTCGTTCCGGCGCTGCAACGGGCGGCACCAAGGTCACTTTCGGTGAGTACGGCATCCAGGCCCTGAGCCCGGCCTACGTGACAAACCGTCAGATCGAGTCTGCCCGTATCGCGATGACCCGCCACATCAAGCGTGGCGGCAAGGTCTGGATCAACATTTATCCGGACCGTCCGCTGACGAAGAAGCCGGCCGAAACCCGCATGGGTTCCGGTAAGGGTTCTCCGGAATGGTGGGTCGCAAACGTCAAGCCGGGCCGGGTTCTCTTTGAGATCGCCGGCGTCGAAGAATCGGTTGCTCGCGAGGCACTGCGCCTGGCAATCCACAAGCTCCCGTTGAAGGCACGCATTCTGCGTCGCGAAGGTGGTGAATAGAAATGGCAGTAGGATCCAAGGAACTTGCATCCGCACAGCTGGACGGTTTCGACAACGAGCGACTCGTTGAAGAACTCCGCAAGGCCAAGGAAGAGCTGTTCAACCTGCGTTTCCAGTCCGCCACCGGTCAGCTGGAGAACCACGGTCGTCTGCGCGCGGTAAAGAAGGACATCGCACGCATCTACACCGTTCTCCGTGAGCGCGAGCTGGGCATTCGTGCCGAGGTTGCCGCACCGGTTGTGGAAGCCAAGGAAGAAAAGAAGTCCAAGAAGGCAGAAGCCAAGGCTGAAAAGGCCGAAGCCGAGGCTGGAGAGGACGCCAAGTGAGCGAACAGAAGGAAACTGTGACGGAAGCAGCAGCCAGCGCTGAACAGCGCGGTTACCGTAAGACGCGTCGCGGCTACGTTGTCTCTGACAAGATGGAAAAGACCATCGTTGTTCAGGTCGAAGACCGCGTGAAGCACGCTCTGTACGGCAAGGTCATTCGCCGCACCTCGAAGATCAAGGCTCACGACGAGCAGAACACCGCCGGCATCGGCGACCTCGTTCTGATCTCTGAGACCCGCCCGCTGTCCGCTACAAAGCGGTGGCGCCTGGTCGAGATCCTCGAAAAGGCTAAGTAATCCCGCGCCGGGCTTTGTCCGGCAGCGATATGGATTGGTGGAAGGCCCGTATTCCGGAAGGAATGCGGGCCTTTCCGCGTTTCGGTCCTTAGCATAAAACGTGCTAGGATATTGAGTTTGTATGGCGCCAGTTGTGTGTCAACAACCACCTCGTAAACAATCGTGCCGCGGCATACTGCCCCGCGCAGTTATTTCCGCAAGGGAAGCTGATGCTGGCGGCACGGGAGTTTAGGCCTGCTCTGGCAAAATCCAGGCAGGTCAAGAGACACCCCGATCAACCGTTCCGCAAGGCTCATTCCGTATGCTCCATTTCGGTCTGAGAACCGGCGCGACGCAAGGAGTAAAAATTGATTCAGCAGGAGTCGCGACTGAAGGTCGCCGACAACACGGGTGCTAAGGAAATCCTTACCATTCGCGTTCTCGGTGGATCCGGCCGTCGCTACGCAGGCATTGGCGACGTCATTGTCGCAACCGTCAAGGACGCTATCCCGGGCGGCAACGTAAAGAAGGGTGACGTCGTCAAGGCTGTCATCGTTCGTACCAAGAAGGAACGCCGCCGTGCGGATGGTTCCTACATCAAGTTTGACGAGAACGCAGCTGTGATTCTGAAGAACGACGGCGACCCCCGCGGTACCCGTATCTTCGGCCCGGTTGGTCGTGAACTCCGTGACAAGAAGTTCATGAAGATCGTCTCCCTGGCCCCGGAGGTGCTTTAGTCCATGGCTAAAATCAAGAAGGGTGACCTCGTTCAGGTCATCACCGGAGCCAAGCAGGAGCGCGGCGGCGACCGCGGCAAGCAGGGCAAGGTCTTGCGCGTCTACCCGGAGGCCAACCGCCTCCTCGTAGAAGGCATCAACCGAGTCACCAAGCACACCAAGGTCGGTCAGTCGCAGCGCGGCACCAAGACCGGTGGCATCGAGGTCGTTGAGGCCCCGATCCACGTCTCCAACGTTGCTCTTGTTGACCCCTCGACCAAGAAGCCGACCCGCGTTGGTTTCCGTCTCGAGACCGTTGAGAAGGACGGCGTCTCCAAGACCGTCCGTGTCCGCGTGTCCAAGGCATCCGGGAAGGACATCTAATGACTGAGACTCTCGAGACTCCAGCGAAGATCGTTCCGCGTCTGAAGACGAAGTACGCCGATTCCATCAAGCAGACCCTGGTTGAGGAATTCAAGTACGAGAACGTGAACCAGGTTCCCCGCCTGGTGAAGGTTGTTGTGAACATGGGTGTTGGAGATGCCGCCAAGGACTCCAAGCTGATCGACGGCGCTGTCCGCGACCTCACCCTGATCACCGGCCAGAAGCCGCAGGTAACCAAGGCCCGCAAGTCGATCGCACAGTTCAAGCTGCGCGAAGGCATGCCCATCGGTGCACACGCAACTCTGCGTGGGGACCGTATGTGGGAATTCGTGGACCGCCTCGTGACCCTCGCCCTGCCCCGTATCCGCGACTTCCGCGGCCTCAACGGCAAGCAGTTCGACGGCAACGGCAACTACACCTTCGGTCTGACCGAGCAGGTTATGTTCCACGAAATCGACCAGGACTCCATCGACCGCGTTCGCGGTATGGACATCACGGTTGTCACCACTGCAAAGACCGATGACGAAGGCCGTGCGCTGCTCAAGGCACTTGGCTTCCCGTTCAAATCCGAAGACTAATAACTACGTAGTAGGTCCGGCCGCGGCTGCTTTGTAGCCAACGCGGAAACCATTACGAGGAAGGGCAAGAGCCCACAATGACTATGACAGATCCTGTCGCAGACATGCTTACGCGTCTGCGCAACGCCAACTCGGCATACCACGACACCGTGAGCATGCCGTACAGCAAGCTCAAGGCACGCGTTGCCGACATCCTGAAGGCAGAAGGCTACATCGCTGCTTGGAAGGAAGAGGAAGCCGAAGTCGGCAAGAAGCTGACCATCGACCTCAAGTTCGGTCCGAACCGCGAGCGTTCGATTGCTGGTGTCCGCCGCATTTCCAAGCCTGGTCTCCGCGTTTACGCGAAGTCCACCAACCTGCCTCACGTGCTGGGTGGCCTGGGTATCGCAATCCTGTCCACCTCTTCCGGCCTCCTGACTGACAAGCAGGCCGGCAAGAAGGGCGTGGGCGGCGAAGTCCTCGCGTACGTCTGGTAACGGGAAAGGAAGAGAATAATGTCACGTATTGGACGTCTCCCCATCACCGTTCCTGCCGGCGTTGAAGTTAAGGTTGATGGCTCTGTCATCAACGTCAAGGGCACCAAAGGCGAGCTGAGCCACACTGTAGCCAGCCCGATCGAGGTCACCCTGGACGAAAGCACCTTGACTGTCACCCGCCCGAACGACGAGCGCGCTTCGCGTTCCTTGCACGGCCTGACCCGCACCCTGATCGCCAACATGATCGAGGGCGTCACCAAGGGCTACGAAAAGAAGCTTGAAATCGTTGGTACCGGTTACCGCGTTCAGGCCAAGGGTTCTGACCTTGAGTTCGCTCTCGGCTTCAGCCACCCGGTGAATGTCGCCGCTCCCGAGGGCATCACCTTCACGGTGGAGGGGCCGACCAAGCTCTCCGTCGCTGGTATCTCCAAGCAGCAGGTCGGCGAGGTTGCTGCCAACATTCGCAAGCTGCGCAAGCCCGACCCCTACAAGGGCAAGGGTGTCCGTTACGCCGGCGAAGTTATCCGCCGCAAGGTCGGAAAGGCTGGTAAGTAAACCATGGCCATCGCAATTAACAAGAAGCGTACGAACAAGAGCAAGTCTGCTGCACGCAGCCGTCGCCAGCTTCGTATCCGCAAGCGCATCACCGGCACGGCTGTTCGTCCTCGTCTGGTCGTCAACCGCTCCGCACGCCACATCTTCGTCCAGGTTGTCGATGACAGCAAGGGTGTAACCGTGGCTTACGCTTCCACTTTGGAAGCTGACCTTCGTGCATTCGACGGCGACAAGACTGCCAAGGCCAAGCGCGTCGGCGAGCTCGTTGCCGGTCGTGCCAAGGCTGCAGGCATCGAAGCTGTTGTCTTCGACCGCGGTGGTAACAAGTACCACGGCCGGATCGCCGCCGTCGCTGACGGCGCACGTGAAGGTGGGCTGGCACTGTGACCGTTGAGAATAACGAAAAGGACATTCAGGTGACTGAAGCTGCAGCTGCTGAGGCAACTGAGACTGCTGCTGCCACCGACGACCGCCGCGGCGGCCGTCGTGGCGAGCGTGGTGACCGTGGCCAGGGCCGCGGCGACCGTGGTGGCCGTGGTGGCCGCGACGGCGGTCGCGAGGCCGAGAAGAGCCAGTTCGTAGAGCGCGTTGTAACCATCAACCGTGTTGCCAAGGTCGTCAAGGGTGGTCGTCGCTTCAGCTTCACCGCACTCGTCGTCGTCGGTGACGGCAACGGCCTGGTTGGCGTTGGCTACGGCAAGGCGAAGGAAGTTCCGGCAGCTATCGCGAAGGGCGTTGAAGAGGCCAAGAAGTCCTTCTTCCGCGTTCCCCGCGTTGGCAACACCATCCCGCACCGCGTGCAGGGTGAGGCCGCAGCAGGCGTTGTCATGCTGCGTCCGGCTTCCCCGGGTACCGGTGTTATCGCTGGTGGTCCGGTCCGCGCGGTACTGGAATGCGTCGGTATCCACGACGTTCTCTCCAAGTCGCTCGGTTCCTCGAACGCCATCAACATCGTTCACGCGACTGTTGACGCCCTGAAGCGACTGGAAGAGCCCGCTTCCGTGGCAGCCCGCCGTGGCCTGCCGCTGGACGAGGTTGCTCCTGCTGCTCTGGTGCGCGCACTCCAGAACCAGAAGGCAGGTGTCTAGTCATGGCTAAGAACCTGACTCCCTCCGACGCTCAGTTGGAGATCACCCAGATCAAGGGCGTCATCGGCGCCAAGCAGAACCAGCGTGAAACCCTGCGGTCCCTCGGCCTCAAGCGCATCGGACACACCGTTGTCCGTAGCGCTGACGCCGTGACTGTCGGAATGCTCAACACGGTTCCGCACCTCGTGAATGTAGAGGAGGCGAAGTAATGGCTGAGAACAAGACTGCCGCAGAGGCTGCCGACAAGCAGAACACTCTGAAGGTCCACCACCTGCGTCCCGCCCCCGGTGCCAAGACTGCCAAGACCCGTGTTGGTCGTGGTGAAGGCTCCAAGGGTAAGACCGCCGGTCGCGGTACCAAGGGTACGAAGGCCCGCTACCAGGTCAAGGCTGGCTTTGCCGGCGGCCAGCTGCCGCTGCACATGCGCCTGCCGAAGCTTCGCGGCTTCAAGAACCCGTTCCGGGTTGAGTTCCAGGTTGTAAACCTGGACAAGCTCAACGAGCTGTTCCCGGAAGGTGGCGCTGTCACCGTCGAGGCACTGGTTGAGAAGGGTGCGGTTCGCAAGAACCAGCCCGTCAAGGTGCTGGGCACCGGCGACATCACCGTCAAGGTTGACGTCACCGCCCACGCTTTCTCCTCCAGCGCTGCTGAGAAGATCGCAGCAGCAGGCGGAACCACCACTGCCCTCTAAGGGCTCTGGGGCTATCGCCCGCTGTGAAAGACTCCCGGTGTGGAGGGCTTCGGCCCCTCGCGCCGGGAGTTTTTTCGTATGGCGCGCACCCCTCGATTGTTCGCATCGCGCATCAAACCGTTAGACTCGGGTGTTGGGTTTCAATGACCCCTTTCGACACCCTTGGACTTTTAACTCAGGAGGACGCTTGCTAAGCGCATTCGGCCGGGCATTTCGGACGCCTGATCTGCGACGCAAGTTGTTGTTCACGCTGGGAATCATCACAATCTTCCGCTTGGGAGCTTTTATCCCCTCGCCTGGTGTGAGCTACCAAAATGTTCAGCAATGTTTGTCAAGCAATCAGGACCAGGGCGGCCTCTACCAGCTCGTCAACCTGTTCAGCGGTGGTGCACTGCTGCAGGTTTCGATCTTTGCCCTGGGGATCATGCCGTACATCACGGCCAGCATCATCGTGCAGCTGCTCCGCGTGGTCATTCCGCGGTTCCAGCAGCTGTATGACGAAGGTGCCTCGGGCCAGTCGAAGCTGACGCAGTACACGCGTTATCTGACCATTGCGCTGGGCCTGCTGAACGCCACCACTTTGGTATCGCTGGCTCGCTCCGGGCAGCTGCTGCCCAACTGCCAGCTCCCGATCATCCCGGACACGAGCATCATTGCCACGATTCTTGTGGTCATCACGTTGACGGCTGGTACGGGACTCATCATGTGGATGGGCGAACTCGTCACCGAGAAGGGCGTGGGCAACGGCATGTCCCTGCTCATCTTCACGTCCATCGCAGCCGGTTTCCCGACCTCCCTTGGCGCCATCTGGAATTCCAAGGGACCGGGCACCTTCTTCACGGTGTTGGCGATCGGTCTCGTGACCGTGGCCCTCGTGGTCTTCGTGGAGCAGTCACAGCGGCGCATTCCGGTCCAGTACGCGAAGCGTATGATCGGCCGGCGCACTGTGGGCGGGACAAGCACCTACATCCCCGTCAAGGTGAACATGGCCGGCGTCGTGCCCGTCATCTTCGCTTCCTCCATGCTCTACCTGCCGGGGCTGATTGCGCAGTTCAACCAGCCGAAGGCCGGGGAGTCCATCGCCCCGTGGGTTGAGTGGATCAACAACAACCTCACCAAGGGCGACCACCCCATCTACATGGCGCTGTATTTCGTCATGATTGTGTTCTTCACCTACTTCTACGTCGCGATCACCTTCAACCCTGAAGAGGTCTCGGACAACATGAAGAAGTACGGCGGGTTCATTCCGGGCATCCGGGCGGGTAAACCGACCGCGGACTACCTGCAGTACGTGCTTTCCAGGATCACCCTCCCCGGAGCCTTCTACCTGGGCTTCGTGGCGTTGATTCCGCTGGTCGCACTTGTCCTGATCAGCGCCAACCAGAACTTCCCGTTCGGTGGCACGTCAATTCTGATCATGGTTGGTGTGGGCTTGGAAACCGTCAAGCAGATTGATGCGCAGCTACAACAACGTCACTACGAAGGGCTTTTGCGATGACGAGAATGCTGATCATTGGACCCCCGGGTTCGGGCAAGGGAACCCAGGCCGAGCGGATTTCCGGGCGCTTGGGCGTAGTCGCCATTTCCACCGGCGACATCTTCCGTGCAAACGTCAAGGGCGAAACCCCGCTGGGTATCGAAGCCAAGAAGTACATGGACGCCGGCGATTTCGTTCCGGACAGCGTCACCAACAAGATGGTCCGCGACCGTCTGAGCGAGAGCGACGTCGAGAACGGCTTCCTGCTCGACGGATACCCGCGCACCACCGCCCAGGTGGAATACCTGGACCAGATCCTCGCCGACACCGAAGAGAAGCTCGACGTCGTGCTTCAGCTGACGGCCGACGACGAGGAACTTGTTTCACGCCTGCTGGGCCGCGCCAAGGAGACCGGGCGCTCGGACGACAACGAAGGTGTCATCCGCCACCGTCTGGACCTTTACCACGAGCAGACTGAGGCCGTCGTGGCCAAGTATGCCGAACGCGGCATCCTGACCCGAGTCGATGGCATTGGCGGCATCGACGAGGTCACGGACCGTGTGTTGCTGGCCATCGAGGCTGCCAAGGCAGTTTAGCTGCCGCATGACCCGTGAAAAGGGCGTGTCCCGCGCTGGAGTGAAATACTCCGGACGCTGGACACGCCCTTTTCTGCACTCCTCCGGGACCGCGCAGCGGGAGGCTCCCGGCGCGTTTGCGGCTCCGGTTTCCGGCACGGGCGCGGATGCGGGAAAATAGGGGATCAGAGGATGATCTGCTTCTGCAGCCCGCTACACGCAGCACACGACAAGAGGAGACCATGGCGTTCGGCCAGCCCCGCATCGAATACAAGACCAATGAGCAAATGCGCAAGATGCAGGAGGCCGGATTGGTCCTCAGCAGAGCGCTCGACGCGGCCGTTGAAGCTGCGAAACCAGGGGTGACCACTCGTGAGATCGACGCCGTGTTTGCGGCGGTCCTCATCGACGCTGGAGCGAAGTCGAATTTCCTCGGTTACCACGGCTTCCCGGCCACCATCTGCACCTCTGTCAACGAGGAGGTAGTCCACGGCATCCCCGGTGACCGCGTCCTCCAGGACGGGGACATCATTTCGATTGATGGCGGCGCAATAGTGGACGGTTGGCACTCCGACTCGGCGCGCACCGTGATAGTCGGTGCGGCGGATCCTGAAGACCAGCGCCTCTCGGATGTCACGCAGGCCGCCATGTGGCGTGGAATCGCTGCTTTGGCGAAGGGCAAGTTCGTCGGCGACATCGGCAACGCCGTGGATGACTACGTCTCCTCCGTGCCGGGAAAGCCGCTCGGCATCCTGGAAGACTACGTAGGCCACGGCATCGGTTCCGAGATGCACATGGCTCCAGACGTGTTGAACTACCGCACCACGCACCGTGGTCCGAAGATCAGGCCGGGACTGTGCCTTGCGATTGAACCCATGCTGGTCCGCGGCAGTATCGAAACCGCAACCCTCGACGACGACTGGACCGTGGTGACCACCGACGGCAAGCGTTCGTGCCAGTGGGAGCACTCGGTTGCCGTCCACGAAAAGGGCATCTGGGTGCTTTCCGCGCCCGACGGCGGTGCAGAGCAGCTGGCGCCGCTCGGCGTCGTGCCCGTTCCGATTCCCTGATTAAACGCAACTGCCCAACTACCTCGCATTAGATGTCGTTCTGAGCTCTCAAAACGACATCTAATGCGTGGGCCCACGCCGCCCGGGTTCCCTGGCCGAGCTTGCGAGGCGAGGGTGGCGGTGGGGACTAGTTGGGCTGCGCTTGGCGTTTAAGGCCCTAGCTCTTGAGCTTGGGCTTCACGTCCTTGGTGTAGATGCCATCGAGGGTTGCCTTGAGGTCCGTCATGGTGGCCTTGACATCACCTTGCTGGGTGAGGATCTTCGCGGCAGCCTTGGCCATCTCCTGGTCGGCGCCGGGCAGGAATACGCGGGCGTTGTCCTGCACCTTGGTCACAGCGAGCTGGTCCATGGCCGTCTTGATCTGGGGGGTCTTGGCGAGGACTGCCGTCATGTCCGCGGAGACGCGCGTCGGCATGTATCCGGTCGCGGCGGAGAATGCCGCGGTGTTCTCCGGTTCGGTCATGAATTTCAGGAAGGTGGCAGCAGCGAGCTGGACTTCCTTGCTGACACCGCTGGGGATCCCGAGCCCCGCGCCGCCGGTGGGGCAGACGTTGGTCGCGGCCTTGGGTCCGCCCGGCATGAAGCCGACGCCGACGTTGAACTTGGCGGACTTCAGCACGCCCAGCAAGTCTCCGGTGGAGGAGATCGTGGTGGACGTGATGCCTGCGGCGAAGTCGTCCGCGGCGTTCTTGGAGGAGACCCCGGCCCACTTGTCCTTGTAGATGGAGTCCTGGGCCCACTGCAGCGCCGCGACGGATTCGGTGGAATCGCAGTTGAAGGTCCAGCCGTTGGACCAGCTGCCGCCCCAGCCCCACAGGTTGTTCTGCAGGGTCCAGCCGGCGTACCCGGCAAGGGCCGGGTAGATGTAGGCGTATTTCGCGCCCGAGCTGGCCTGGAGCTTCGGGGCCCAGTCGGCGAACTCCTGCCATGTCTTGGGAGCGCGGTCCGGAAGGCCGGCGGCCTTGAAGTGGTCCTTGTTGTAGTAGAAGAGCGGGGTGGAACGGCCGTAGGGGAGCGCCCACTGCTTGTTGGCGTATTGGTAGTCCGCCACGAGGGACTTCTGGAAGTCGTCAATCTTGACGTCCAGCTGCTTGATGAGTCCGTCCAACGGGATGATGTTGCCGTTGGTGTAGTAGCGGAACCACCAGACGTCGGAGAGCACTACGAGGCCGGGGAGGGCCGACTTCGCGGCCTGGGAGGTCTGGAACTTCTGGGCGATTTCCTCGTAGTTGGCGCCTGCCGTCACGAGGTTCACTTTGATGTCCGGGAACTTGGCCTGGAACTTGTCGATGATCGATTGCTCGACGGCCTGGGACTGCCCGGGGTGGCTGGTCCAGAAGTCGAACGAACCGGCCGGCTTGACGCCGGTGAAGTCGATGTCCGAAGGGCTGCTGCTCGCTGCGCTGCCGCTCGTCGACGGACCGCCGCATGCTGCCAGGGCGGCGGCGCCGACTCCCAGTCCGGCGAGCCCCAGGAAGTTTCTACGGTCAAGGTTCATTGCCATGGTTGGTCCTCTCAAGGATGCAAAGGTGGTGAGGTTGTGTTTGGACGGTGCGGCCGGGGTGTGGGGAAGGCCGCGCTGGATGGTGCGGTGTTGCTAGCCTGTGACGCTGCCCTGGGTGAGCCCGGCAACGATGTAGCGTTGCAACGCTGCGAAGACCAGGAGGATGGGGATGATCACCAGGACGGCTCCGGCCATCAGGATTCCCCAGCCTGCGCCGTTTCCCTCAGAGTTCTGAAGCAGTGTCAGGCCGACCGGGAGGGTCATGGTTTCCGGCCGGTCCGTGATGATCAGGGGCCAGATGTAGTCGTTCCATTCGCTGACCACGGTGACGAGGGCAACGGTGGCGATGGACGGTAGCGAGACGGGAACGACAACTTGCCACAGCCTGCGCCAATGGCCGGCGCCGTCGATTTCCGCGGCTTCGAGGATGGAGCCCGGAAGCGTCTTGAAGTGCTGGCGAAGCAGGAAAGTTCCGAAGGCCGTGCCGAGGCCCGGAAGAATGATCCCCCACAGGGTGTTCTTCCCGCCGATTCCCGCGATCAAAATGTAGTTGGGAAGGATCGACACCTGCGGCGGCACCATCAAGGCCACGAGGATCACGACGAAGATGACGTTCTTGAACGGGAAGCGGACAAAAACCAGGGCGTAGGCCGTCAGGATCGCTAGGATCACCTTGACGGTGGAGCCGACCGTGGTGACGATCAGGCTGTTCAGGAAGAACCGCGCGAACGGCACCGTGGTCATGGCCGTGTGGTAATTATCGAGGTTCAGGCCCTGCGGCAGGATCTTGAGATCAGTGGTCACGATTTCGCCCGGCTGCTTGAAGGAACTCAACACCATCCACAACAGCGGCAGGACAACCACCAGGGTGGCCACGATCAGCGGGATGTAGCCGCCGGCCAGCGTCTGGACGAGGTTCGCGCGGGAGAAGGGCTTGTCGCGCCGCGCTGGGAGTTCCGGACCGGCGTCGGGAGTGTTAAGGGTCCCGACGCCGCTTGCGGGGTTGGGGCTGACGGGAGAGAGCGTGCTCATGAGTAGTGCACCTTCCGTTCGACGAACCGCAACTGGAGCACGGTGATGATGAGCAGGATGGCGAAGAGCACCACCGAGATGGCAGCGGAGTAGCCGGCGCGGTTGTAGGCGCCGAAGGCCTGCAGGTAGGCCTCATAGATCAGCGTGCTGGTGCCGTTGCCCAGCGGTGTCATGATCCGGATCAGGTCAAAGGCCTGAAGCGAGCTGATCATCGTGGTGATCAGGAGGAAGAACGTGGTGGGCGAGAGCAGCGGAACGGAAATGCTCATGAAGCGGCGGAAGCCGTTGGCTCCATCCAGGGATGCTGCCTCCATGACGTCCTTCGGGAGCGACTGGAGCCCGGCCAGGTACACGACCGCGCAATAGCCGAGGTTCTTCCACACGTAGACGATGATGACCATCACGAGGGAAAGCTGCGGATCGTTGATCCACTGCGGGCTTTGCTGGCCGATGCCGCGGAGCAGCCACGACAGCACGCCGTATCCGGGGTCGAAGATGAACAGCCACACGAGGCCGACACCCACGCCGCTGAGGACGTAGGGGGCGAAGACCGCAGAACGGGCAAACGTGGTGCCGCGCACCTTCGCGTTCAAGGCGAGGGCCACCAAGAGGCCCAGCACCATTGAGCCGCCGACGGTGACCACGGTGAACACGAGGGTGGTGCCAAGTACTTGCGGAGCGTCGGAGCTGGTGAAGAAGGCGACGTAGTTATCAAGGCCCACAACCGTGGCTGAGGTGGAGCCCAAGGTCCAGTCGAGGGTCGAGTAGTACATGTTGTTGATCAGGGGCAGATACGTGAACACCGCGATCAGCGCCAGGTTCGGCAGGGCCAGTGCCAGGAACACGAAGAAGTCGCGTCGGGTTCGGCCGGACCAACGTCCCCGGCGCTGAGGGGCCGGGACAGCCTGCGCGGTGGCCGCGGGGCTGCTAGTCAGCTGTCTTGTCATGGGAGGTCTCTAACGGTTCGCAGATATCGGGGCGCGCCGGACTCGGACTGGTGGGTCAAGGGGGCGGCTAGATTTACCTCACCACACGGGAACCAGTGTCAAGTCACAAAAAGGGCAGTTCGCCGGATTGTTGGACAAGGCTTTTGCGCTCGTTTACTCGATGTTTCGTGACGGCTGGGGCCGTGTTTACATTCGAGGCACGGCTACCGCTTGCCCGGACGGACGCCCGGCGTGCTGATTTGATTCAGCGCAGGGGAAAGCTGGGCGGAAGGAGCTCGTTGAGGGGGCGGCGGGCGTAGTCCGAGGAGGTCAGCGACCCAATGTAATGGTTCAGGAATTCCTGGGCACGTTCCCGGTAGTCGCTCGTGTCCACGGTGACGATTTCTCCCTGGTCCACAACGGTCCGGCCGGCCACCACTACCCGCGTGATGTCACGTCCATCCGCGTTCATGATCAGGGTGCGGATGGGGTCGGCGTGCGGTCCGATGTGACTGCCGCTCAAGTCCAGGACGAAGTAGTCTGCCTGCGCTCCGGGTTCCAAACGGCCCAGGTCGGAACGGCCGAGGGATTCGGCAGGATCCAGGGTGGCTGAGCGAAACAGATCGGCAGCTTGGGCGCTTGAGCGGTCCCCGGTGAGGGTCTTGGTCATTCCCATTGCCAGGTCCATGGCGCGGATCATGTTGGGTGGGGCAGAATCCGTGCCCAGTACGATCCGGACCCCGCGCTCACGGTAAGAGTCATAGTTGTCGAGCATCCCGCCGTAGTGGGCCATCGGGATGGGGCAGAGCAGGACCGATGTTCCGGACCCGGCAAGCAGCGCCAGATCGTCCCCGGTGCCGGCGGCGGCGGGCATGTGCGGATGCCCGGGGATGGTCCACGCATGAGGGATGTAGGTGCGTTCAGCGAGGAAACCGAGATCCGCCAGGTAGGGGAGTGGACGCCGTCCCGTGCGGGCTATCATCGTCTCCACTTCGAAGAGCCCCTGGGCGGCATGCAGGCGCACGGGGACCTTGAGCTCATCCGCGGCTTGCCGGGTGAGGCGGAGGGTCTGTTCGGTCTGCGTTTCGATCCGGGCGGGCAGCAGCGCCGTCCGGATCAGCCCTTCGGCCCGGCCCTGGTAGTCCTGGGCGAAGCGAACGGCTTCCTCCAGGCCGTCGAGGCCGTGCCGTTCGTCTTCGTGGAGCATCACCCGCTTGCCGTCCGTGTAGGGGACTGCAGCGCGGTAGCTCGGCCCCAGGTAGGCCCGGACGCCGAGGGCCTCCACGGCGGCCGCGGTGTCGGCGAGGTCCTCGTAGTCCTCGCACCATTCGTGGTAGCTCTCGGACGCGATGGGCATGAGCGTGGTGATGCCGTTGCGGACCAATTGCGACAGGGCAAACTCGCGTCGGAACCTTGACTGCTCGCGGGTGAACACGGCTCCGTGGTTCCGCAGATAGGACTCGGACCAGACGAGGCCCAGACGCCGATCGGGGTCCGGCCACGAATCGAAAAGGGCGTGGTCGATGTCTGCCAAGGCGTTCAGGTCGATGAATCCGGGGGAGACGATTGCCTGCCCGGCGTCGATATCGATGTCCACTACTCCGGGGTAGTCCCGGCCCACGAAGACAATGGCCCCGTCTTCGTGGACCAGCTCAGCCTCGGGCAGGATGCAGTGGTCGCCGTCGGCATAGCCAATGATGAAGGCGGCCTTGATGCGCGTAATCACGGCTCTCCTTGAGGGTGTTGTGGGTTCGGAGATCCTAGGAGCCGGTGGAGCCCAGGGGCTTGCCCTCCAAATCCGAAGCCTGGTTGTCCAGGATCGCTCCAGCCACCAGCATGGCGTCCTGTGCGGAACGGTCGCGGATCGCGTCAAAAAGCTCGTCATGGCTGTCGTGCTCGGCGTGGGCGGCACGGTTCAGGCCCTCGGGCGAGGTCCACGAACCGTCGATGCTCTCCGCGAGGGAACCGTAAATGCCGGCCAGGAGCTGGTTGTGCGCGGCGCCCACCACGGCCCGGTGGAAGTCGATGTCCGCTTGCCGGAAGCCGTCGCCGTCGTGGGCATCCGCCGCGGCGCGGCGTCGATCGAGCGCGTCCTGGAGCTTGTCCAGGTCCTCTTGGTCACGGCGCTGCGCTGCGAGGGCGGCGGCCGGGATGTCGAGGCTGCGGCGGACTTCGATGGCTTCGAGCCTGTCCGCACCCTGAAGGCCTTTGCGCAAGGCGACTTCTTGCTCGTCCACGGCCGCGACGAAGGTGCCGTCGCCTTGCCGTGTCACGAGAAGACCTGCGTGTACCAAGGCGCGGAGGGCTTCCCGGAGGGGTGCGCGGCTGAGCCCCAAGGCTCTTCCAAGCTCCGGCTCGGGCGGAATACGGTCCCCGAGGCCCCATTCGCCCTCCCGGATCCGCAGGCGGATGTCGTCGATCGCATCGTCGACGACGCTGCGCCGGCCATTCACCGTCATGGTGCCCTCCTTGCTAGGCATGCTGTTCGCGGATCCACTTCCGTCAACGAAGCGTCTCACATGGGGCTGGGAAAATCTACTCTTTCGTAAGACGTCTTACGAGTGTATCTTGGCCATCATGACCCAGATCACACACGTGCTACCTGATTCGCAGCCCCTCGGCACCGGCGAACTGCCGGAGACGCGCCTGGGGGTCCAGTTCACCCGGTACCCGGGCCACGAAGACCGGCCACTGCTGGAATCGCTGCGGGCCGCGGTGGATGACGGCTTTACCGTGGTGGTGCTCAACAGCATCGCGGCAGAGCTTTCCGGTGATGTGCACGGCCAACTGGACACGGCCGGCGAACTGAACGAGGTCGCAGCGGAAGCCCGGCATGCCGGCATCGAGCTCCAGCTTGGCCTGGGCTGCGCGGGACCGTTCGATAATCCCGCCACGGTTCGGACGGGGCTGAACAGGACCCTGCTCCGGGGCCTGGAACTCGGCGTCACTGAGTTCTTCGTTTACACACGGTCAGTCCGCGAAGGAACCACGGAACAGAGCAGGTTCCTCGATCATCCGGCCCAGCTCCGGCTCATCCGGGCGAACCTCGAGGCCCTCGCACCCGCGGCACGTGACGCCAACGTCCGCATCAACGTCAAAACCCACGAAGACCTGGCCTCGCGGGAAGTGCAGACGCTCGTCCAGTCATTGGATCCCGCAGTCTTCGGAATCGGATTCGACGTGGCCAACCTGGTGGTTCGTGGCGAGGACCCCGTCGAGGCGGCCCGGGCGCTCGGACCGCAGGTCGGGATGACCCATTTGGAGGACGCGGTCCTGTTCCCCGTGCCGCACGGCTACCGGCGCCGCTTGCGGGCAGTCGGCGAGGGGGTCTTCGACTGGGAAGCGACCCTCGGCCACCTTCTCCGTGCCGGAGTGCGCGACTTCACCCTGGAACAGCACCGGGGAAAGTTCGACGCTCCGGTTTTCGACCGTTCGTGGTTCACCCACGAACAGCACCTCGACGCCGCGGGGCTGGGCCAGTTGGCCCGGCTTGGTGTCGCGACGCACGACGGCGTGGCGCGCGGGCGCTTCCCCGCGCTCGCTGACTGGGACGACGAGCCCGCCCCCGCCGAGCGCCGTCGTCAGCTGCTCCATAGTGCCGCCACCGTGCGGACGATCCTCACATCGATGGGTGCCGGCGTGAAGAAGCCGGCCACGATCCTTTCCAGAGAGGAAGGACTCTCATGACAGCCATTGCCGCCCCACAGATCGTTGTCCCGGCCAGAAGGAGACCTTTCAGGAGCTTCCTTCGGCGGGACAGGGCATTGACCATGACCTTGTCGTTCCTGGCCGCCCTCATTGTGGCCACCCTGATTGGCCCCTTGGTCTGGCGCGTGCAACCCGATGCCATCAACCTCGGCGCCGTCCTCCAAGCTCCCAGCCTGGGACACCCCATGGGCACGGACGACACCGGCCGTGATGTGTTGGCCCGTGTCCTGGCGGGTGGCCGGACATCGATACTGGCCGGTCTGACGATTGCCTTGATCGGCGCCGTCGCCGGGTGTATCGCTGCCCTTTTGGCAGGATCGATGCGCGGCTGGGTGGACACCCTCTTTACGTGGCTGACCAATTCCATCCTCTGCTTCCCCGCCATCCTTCTGGCCATGGCGATCGCCATGGCACTGCAGCCGGGCGTGACGGCCGTGGTCATCGGGCTTTCGCTGCACTCGTTCCCCTGGTACATGCGGACACTTCGCGGGGAGGTGATGCGCCTGTACGGACAGGATTTCGTTCGTTCAACTGTCGCCCTCGGAGCACACCCCGCCCGCGTGCTGTTCCGCCACGTTTTCCCGCACCTGGTTCCGATCATGATCCTGCAGATGGCCGCCGTCTTCGGTGCTTCGGTGCTCTCCCTGGCTGCCCTCGGCTACCTGGGCCTCGGCGCACAACCCCCGACGGCCGAATGGGGAGAAATGATCACGGACGGCCAGCAATTCTTCCTGACCGGTCAATGGTGGATTGCGGGTTTCCCCGGCCTGGGCCTGCTCCTTGCCGTCAGCCTGACCACCATGATCGCGGACAGGGCCCGGGAAGTCCTCGATCCACGCGGCGAATTCGTCCAGGCGAAGTGAGGTTTCCCGATGATTAGCACGATTTTCAAACGGCTCGGCGTAGCGGTGGCCACGGTCTTCGGGGCTTCGATCTTCGCCTTCATCCTGCTTCGCAAGGTTCCCGGCGACCCGGCCCGCGCCATTGCCGGCGATGCGGCCACCGACGACGCCATCGCGGCGCTGCGGAAGTCCATGGGACTCGATGACAACCTGTTCGTCCAATACGGGAAATACGTGGGCTCGCTCCTCCGCGGTGACTTCGGTTTCTCGTACAGCACCGGCAACAGCGTGGGCAGCCTCCTTGCCCAACGGCTGCCGGCGACGATCGAACTGGGGCTGCTGTCCGTCATCATTGCGATTGTGGCGGCGGTCCTCGCCGCGAGCATCGCCGTATACTCACGACGCCGCTGGCCGGACCGGTTTCTTCGCATCGCCTCGTCCCTGGCCATGGGATCGCCACCCTTCTGGATCGCCTTGCTTGCCTTGCTGGTTCTCTCGATCCAGCTCGGGATATTCCCGGGTCCTGAAGGCCGGCTGTCACCCGGGATGCTCCGTCCGCCGAACGTCACCGGAATGTTTACCGTGGACGCCCTTCTTGCGGGACAGTGGGGGACTTTCGCCAATGCGGGCTGGCACCTGATCCTGCCCGCAACGATTATCGCCTTGGGTCCGTTCGCCTTCCTCAGCAGGCTCTACCGGAACCAGCTCCGTGGCACGCTGCGCGAAACGTTCGTCTCTGTCGCCCAGAGCCACGGCCTGCGGAGGTTCCCCGTCTACTCGCGCCACGTGGCTCCGCACGGCCTGTTGGCGTTGTTGCCGGCTGCTTCGCTGTTGTTCGCCGATCTCCTGGCGGGAAGCCTGCTGGTCGAGAAAGTGTTCGGGTGGCCGGGCATAGGGTCCATGACCGCCGACGCCATCATCCAGAAGGACTTTGCCGTGGTCCAGTCAGTGCTCCTGCTGGCCGCCATCCTCTACGTCGTGGTCAGCCTTCTCTCGGACCTCATCATGACCGCGGCAGATCCCCGCACCCGAGTAGGAGCCCGCTGATGTCGCACACCAACGCACTTCCCTTTCCTTCCCGGACCATTGCCGGCGACGGGATCCCGGGCCAGGCGCCCGTACTGAGCGTCAAAGGACTGACAACCAACTTCGACACGGCCTCTGGAACTGTCCTCGCGGTGCGGGACGTATCCTTCGACCTTCACAGACGGCAGCGATTGGCGATTGTTGGCGAATCGGGCTCCGGGAAATCCGCCCTCGCCATGTCCCTCGTAGGGCTTGTTCCGCCACCGGGCCGCATTGTGGGCGGCAGCGTCAAGCTCAACGGGACAGAGCTCGTGGGCCTTGACGACGCCGGGATCTCCAAAATCCGTGGGCGGGACATCGGCCTGGTGTTCCAGGACCCGATGGCTGCCCTGGATCCCCTCAAGACCATCGGAACCCAGTTCGTGGAAACGATTCGGGTGCACCAGGACGTGTCGGTCAAAGTGGCCCGGCGGATGGCCTGCGAACTCCTCGCCGAGGTGGGCGTCAACGATCCCGAACGAAGGATCGCCGACTACCCGCACCAGTACTCCGGGGGCATGAGGCAGCGCGTGCTCATCGCAATGGCCATCGCCAACGATCCGGCCGTGGTCATCGCCGATGAACCCACCACGGCCCTCGACGTCACCACGCAGGCGCAAGTCCTCGACCTCCTGGCCAAAATCTGCGACGAACGCGGCAATGCGCTCGTGATGATCACCCACAACCTGGGAATCGTGGAAGAACTCTGCGACAGCGTCAACGTCATGTACGCGGGACGCTTCGTCGAATCCAGCAGCACGCGGTCCCTTTTCGGCACCCCGGCACACCCGTACTCGAAGGCGTTGCTGGACTGCGTCATCGACCCCGCCACGGCAAAGCGTGGCGCGTTGCCGGCCATCCCCGGCTCGCCCCCGGACCTGTCCGTCGATGAGCCCGGATGCCCCTTCGTCTCGCGATGCCCGATCGGCCGGGACGAACTACGGTGCGCAACTGAACGGCCCGAGGCACGCACCTTGGCGGGCGGCGCCGTCGTCCGCTGCCATTTCGCGAGCGATACCCCAGGAGATGCAGCATGAGCAACGCAGCCACAGCCTCGCTCTTGCGGGTGGCGAACCTCAACAAGTCCTACGGCAGGGGTGTCGGTTCCCGGAACCGGACCCAGATCCTGCGGGATGTCTCCTTCGAACTACGCCGCGGACAAACCCTGGGTCTCGTGGGCGAATCGGGCAGCGGCAAGTCCACCACGGCCGCGTGCGTCATGGGCCTGACCGCGGTGGACAGCGGACTCATCGAGTTCGACGGCGTGGACCTCACCTCCTTGTCGAAGCCGGAGATGCGGCGGATGCGCAAGCGCATCCAGATGGTGTTCCAGGATCCCAACGGATCCCTCGACCCGCGCTTCACGGTTGCCGACCTCGTGGAAGAGCCGCTGGTCATCCACGGCGTCTCGGACCCGGGGGAGCGTTCGCGCAGGGTCGAGGAAGTGCTTGACCGCGTCGGGATCACCGTCAAACAGGCGCAACGCTATCCGTTCGCGTTCTCCGGCGGTCAACGCCAGCGGATCGCAATCGCCCGGGCGCTGGTCCTCAATCCGGACCTCGTGGTCCTGGACGAACCGGTGAGCGCGCTGGACGTCTCGATCCAGGCCCAAGTCCTCAACCTCTTGAGCGACCTCCAGGACGAGCTCGGGTTGACCTATTTGTTCATCGTCCATGACTTGGCGGTGGCGCGGCTCATGAGCCATCACATCGCCGTCATGAAATCGGGACAAATCGTGGAGGCCGGAACCTCAGCGGACGTTTTCGACAACACTACCCACCCCTATACCCGTGCGCTGCTGGACGCGGTCCCGGGCGCTCGCCGTCGGGCCAAGGCCCTCGCGGCGGTCGGGACGGCCGTAGCCATGGAAGGAAAGTGAAATGAGGAACCTGCCCTCCCCGCGCATCCTGGTGAAGAGGACGACGGCGTTCCTCGCCGCGGCGGGACTGCTCGCCTTGGCGGGATGTGCCAGCCCGGCTTCTTCGTCCGCCCCGAGCAGCCGGCCCTTCACCGTGAACTGGGCCACGACGCTGACCAACATTGATCCTGCGTTCGTGTGCGCCGGCAATGAAAACAGCTTCGCCAGCAACTTTTACGCCCGATTGGTCAAGCTCGACGAGGATCAACAGCCCGATGGCACGCTCGTGGCCAACACCGATCCAGCCCGGGTGAAGGGAGACCTGGCCACGTCCTGGACGGTTTCCCCCGACGGGAAGGCCTACACCTTTTCCTTGCATCCGGGAGCCAAGTTCGCGAACGGCAACCCTTTGGATGCCGAGGCCGTCCGGTACTCGATCATGCGGAACCTCACCATCGGAGGGTGCGGATCCCTGGGCCTGCAGATCGGCCTAACGGACCCGCCCCTGATTAGCAGCGTCGTCGTGGTGGATCCCCAGACTGTCCGGCTCCAGTTATCACGCGCCTACCCCGCGATCCTGGTGACGTTGGCGCAGAGCCGCGGGTCGATCTATGACCCGAAGGTCATCAAGGAACATGGAGATGACAAGAAGGCCGTGCCGAATCAATGGTTGGCCGCGCACACTGCCAGCAGCAGCGGTCCCTATGTCCTGGACGAGTACGTGGCCAACAACTACGCGGTACTCAAGCGCAATCCGAACTATTACGGCGAAGCTGCCAAGGAGCCGGTGGTCCGCGTCAACTTCATCACCTCGATCCCCACCCTGATGCTGCAGGCACGACGGGGCGAGGCGGATGTGACCCTGGGGCTGCCACCGTACGTGGTTCACGAACTGAGCCAGAACGATTGCTGCACGGTCACCGCGGCCCCCGCTTTTGCGCCGGTCACAGTGTCCTTCGACAACTCCTCCGGCGTGACCTCGAATCCGAAATTGCGCGAAGCCCTGACGTACGCGGTGCCGTATGAGCAAATCAAGGCCAGCGTGGCTTACGGCTACGCGGACAGCTACTACGGCCCCTTCGTCCCAGGAACGCCGGGCTTCGACCCGCAACGTTCGGCCCCGCGCCCCCTTGACAAGGACAAGGCACGGGCGCTGGTCAAGGAGTCGGGTCTGGTGAATCCCCAGATCGACCTCATGATCAATCCGACGTCGCCAGGGGTCTCCACGCTTGCAACGATCCTGAAGGCCTCGTGGGAGGACATAGGTGTCACGGTCAACATCGATTCGCAGACGCCCACGGCCTTCGCCACGAAGTTCAACACGGGCAAATACCAATCGGCCCTGCTTTTCGAGAGCGCCGGCGCGGTGGCTGCCTACGAGCTCCGCAAGAAGATGACGTGTGGCAGCAGCTTCAATAACCAGCACATCTGCATCCCGGGGACTCCGGATCTCATGACGAAGCTCGACAACGCGCCGGATCTCCAGGCGCAGCAGCCGTATATCAACGCCTTGGTGGACGCATGGCGGGCCAGCTCGCCGACCATCATCCTCTACCGCGCGCAATTCACGGCGGTGCTGGCCCACTCGGTGAAGGCCTTCGATTATGCCTCGTCAACCACCTTCTACAACTGGGGACGCTAGGGGAGGCATCCCGGGCATTCCTCCGGGCGCGGGAAGGTGCCCGCGACCGACAAGACAAACATGAAGAACTAGCTAAGGACGCGAAAATGCGAATTGGTGTCGATGGAAGCAAAATCCCCCACGAGGCGGACGACTCGGCGATCCGAATCCTCGAGCGGGCGCATGGCATAGGGATGGAAGGGGTGTACTTCCGCAGCGTCATGGACGTCTCCCCGACCCTGGACCGCGGCTTGCTGGCAGAGGTCCGGGACTGTGCGAACTCACTCAACCTCTACCTCCAGATGGGTCTCGCCAAGGTCAACCCGTACGCGACGGCGGAAGCGCCCCAGGTCCGCAGGCTCGGCGATGGCGACTACACGCGCGGCATGATCAAGATGATCGAGGCCGCGCATGAAGCCGCCGGCGTGACGGATTTGTGGGTGGCATGTGCCAACTACCAGCGCGGCATGCCGGGCTATTACGTTTTCGACCGCTTCCGGACCGACGCGCCGTGGGCAGACCAGCTCGTGGCGATCGAGAAGTTCCTGCGGCTCCTTGCACCGGTGGCCAGGGACCACGGCGTGCATATGAACATCGAGACCCACGAAGAAATCACAAGCTACGAAATCGTCCGCCTGGTGGAAGCCGTGGGGCCGGACGTCCTCGGGGTCACCTTCGACACCGCCAACGTGGTGGTGCGTGGGGAAGACCCTGTGGCTGCGGCGCGTCGCGTGGCACCGTACACCCGGGCCACGCACTTGCGGGACTTTGTCCTCGGTGAACAGCACGGCGTATTCGGGAGGGTCTTCGCACCGATCGGCCAGGGCTCCATCGATTGGGACGCGGTGCTTGGCATCCTGCACGCGGAGAATCCGGAGCTGCCGCTCTCGATCGAAAACGCAGGTCCCACCCTGCACTTGCCCATCGGCCTCGACGATCCTGAATGGATTGCCATGCACCCTGACCTTGATCCGGACGAAGTGGCCAGTATCCGGAGCATGGCTGCGGAGTATGCGGAACGGGTAGGGCAGGGAGAAGTGCCGCGACTTAGCGACTTGCGCGCCGCCCCGTACGACGGTGCGCACTTCATAGATGTCTCGGCGAAAGCCCTCAGGGACGCGCTGTCCCGGATCGGAGCAGCGGTGTAGGCGCCGCGGCACCGTCCCCGCCCAACTAGCTCGCAGTTGTTGTCGTTTAGACGGCTCATAACGACAACAACTGCGAGCTAGTTGGGTGGGGAGCAGTTGGGTGGGGAGGGGCAGAATGGGCACATGACTTCCAAGATCACTGATGTGCCGGGAATCCGGGTGGGACATGTCCAGCGGACCGGCGATGGCTGGCTGAGCGGGGTGACCGTTGTCCTTCCGCCACCGGGGACGGTGGGTTCGGTGGACGTACGCGGCGGCGGGCCGGGCACGCACGAGACGGACGCGCTCGACCCCACCACCCTGGTGCCCACGGTCGACGCCGTCGTGCTCACCGGCGGTAGCGCCTTCGGTTTGGTCACGGCCCACGGTGCCCAGCGCTGGTGCGAAGAACAAGGACGGGGTTTCGCCGTAGGCGGGGGAGTGGTGCCGATCGTTCCGGCCGCGGCAATCTTCGACTTGGGTCGCGGCGGCGACTTCGCCGCCCGCCCGGACGAAGCCATGGGATACGAAGCGGCCGGTGCGGCCGCGGCCTCGAGCGAGCACGCCGACGTCGGGCGCGGAAACGTCGGTGCCGGAACCGGCGCGGTGATCGGCCGCGGCGCGTTCAAAGGGGGAGTGGGCACCTCGTCGATCACCTTGGACAGCGGCGTGGTGGTGGGTGCGCTCGCAGTGGTCAACGCGCTGGGGATGCCTGTCGGCGCTTCGTCACCCCGGACGGAATCCGGCAGCTCCGAACCGGCGAGCCCCCCGGCGCTGAACACCACGCTCGTCGTCGTCGCCACCAACGCGACCCTCGACCCCGCAGAATGCAAGCGCACCGCGAGTGCCGCGCACGCCGGCCTTGCCCGCGCGCTGAACCCTTCCCATACCCTCGCCGACGGCGACACCGTGTTCGCGCTGGCGACGGGCGCCGTCGGGCTTGACCGCAGTTCGGAACAAGCACGGCAGGTTTCGCTCATTACCCTGCAAAGCGCGGCAGCAGACGCCGTTCGCCTTGCTGTCCTCGATGGTGTCGCGGCTGCGGAATCCATCACGACGGCGGCAGGCACCTTCCCTGCCTACGGCGCGGTTTAGCGGGATCCAAGGGGGTTCCGCGGCACGGTGAAGGGTGACACCGTGCCGCTGTCTGCGCTAGCATGGGCGGATTTAACTTTCGCGCCGTCTTGGCGTAGAGTTGTCTGTTGGTTGTCTGCACAGCCACGCCCATTTAACAGGTCGCGAGTCCTGTTAAATGGAGTGGCAGGAGCCGGACGGCCAAACAAACAAAAAACGTCCGCAGATTTTCCGGTGCCTAACCGGAGGGCTGCGGCAAACAACAGTTAGCGGAGGATATGGCCAAGAAGGACGGGGTCATTGAGATCGAGGGCGTTGTGACTGAGGCGCTGCCCAATGCGATGTTTCGCGTTGAGCTCACCAACAAGCACATCGTTCTTGCACACATCTCGGGGAAGATGCGACAGCACTACATCAGGATTCTCCCTGAGGACCGCGTAGTGGTGGAGCTAAGCCCTTACGACCTCACACGTGGTCGCATCGTCTACCGCTACAAGTAATTGCTGGGCGGCAGCCTCGGGGAACCCGGGCAGTGCCGCTCCAGCTGACCAACTGCAACACGCAAAGGAACGCCATGAAGGTCAAGCCGAGCGTTAAGCAGATCTGCGACAAGTGCAAAGTGATCCGCCGTAATGGCCGGGTCATGGTGATCTGCGAGAACCCGCGCCACAAGCAGCGCCAGGGCTAATTCCCCGCAAGGGAACTAGCGCCCGAGAGGGCAAACCTGGGTTGCTAACCCACGCAAGTAAATAAAGGCAGCACAAGCTGAATTGGGACGTATGGAGCCCGGACAGCTAACCCCCGGTCGGAGGCTGGGGCCGCACTGAAAGTGCGGGTGTACTGCCTACGACCTCCGGTTTATTCAAGGAGTACTGCCACTATGGCTCGTCTCGCTGGCGTAGACATTCCCCGCGAAAAGCGGTTGGAAATTGCGCTTACTTACATCTACGGCGTGGGCAAGACCCGTGCACACGAAACCCTGGCTGCCACCGGCATCAGCGCTGACGTTCGCGTCAAGGACCTGACTGACGCCGAGCTGGTCCAGCTGCGTGACTACATTGAAGGCAACTACAAGGTTGAGGGTGACCTTCGCCGCGAAGTAGCAGCAGATATCCGCCGCAAGGTTGAAATCGGCAGCTACGAAGGCCTGCGTCACCGCAAGGGCCTGCCCGTACGCGGTCAGCGTACGAAGACCAACGCTCGTACCCGCAAGGGCCCGAAGCGTACCGTCGCCGGCAAGAAGAAAGCCGGCCGCTAGAAATAGCAGCTGACTTTCCCCCGATAACTTTCTGTAGGAGAAATAATGCCCCCGAAGACTCGTGGCGCGGTTCGCAAGCCGCGTAAGAAGGACAAGAAGAATATCGCGCTTGGCCAGGCGCACATCAAGAGCACCTTTAACAACACCATCGTGTCCATCACGGACCCGAACGGTGCTGTCATCTCCTGGGCTTCCGCCGGTGAGGTTGGATTCAAGGGCTCCCGCAAGTCCACCCCGTTCGCCGCCCAGATGGCTGCCGAGGCTGCTGCAAAGCGCGCCCAGGAGCACGGTCTGCGCAAGGTTGACGTGTTCGTCAAGGGACCGGGATCCGGACGCGAGACCGCAATCCGTTCGCTGCAGGCCGCTGGCCTCGAGGTCGGCTCCATCCAGGACGTCACCCCCAGCGCCCACAACGGTTGCCGCCCGCCGAAGCGCCGCCGCGTCTAATTGGATTCTTGGCCTTGCCGGCCGGGTTCGCCACGGAACAGCCTGACTGTTCCGTGGCGCCCGGCCGGCAAAGCCGGAACCAAGCCGATTTCCACCACCTGTGTTGCGTCATATAGCGGATGCTCGCCGAAAGGAAACCTAAGTGCTTATTGCACAGCGCCCCACTCTGTCTGAAGAAGTAGTCTCCGAGAACCGCTCGCGTTTCATCATTGAACCGCTGGAACCGGGCTTTGGTTACACCCTCGGAAACTCCCTCCGCCGTACCCTGCTCTCCTCCATCCCCGGTGCTGCTGTAACCAGCATCCGGATCGATGGCGTGCTGCACGAGTTCACCACGGTTCCGGGTGTCAAGGAAGATGTCACTGAGATCATCCTGAACATCAAGAACCTCTCCGTGTCCTCCGAGCACGATGAGCCGGTTGTTGCATACCTGCGCAAGCAGGGCCCCGGAGTCGTCACGGCCGCGGACATCGCTCCGCCGGCCGGCGTCGAATTCCACAACCCGGATCTGCACATTGCCACGCTGAACTCGAAGGGCAAGTTCGAACTTGAACTGACCATCGAACGCGGCCGCGGCTACGTTTCGGCAGCTCAGAACAAGTCCGGCGACTCCGAGATCGGCCGTATCCCGGTCGACTCGATCTACTCGCCGGTCTTGAAGGTTACCTTCCGCGTGGAAGCTACCCGTGTTGAGCAGCGCACTGACTTCGACAAGCTGATTGTCGACGTCGAGACCAAGCAGGCTATCGCCCCGCGCGACGCCGTTGCTTCGGCCGGCACCACCCTGGTGGAGCTGTTCGGTCTTGCACGTGAGCTGAACACCGCAGCTGAAGGTATCGAGATTGGCCCGTCGCCGACGGACGCTGCCCTGGCAGCTGACATGGCACTGCCGATCGAGGATCTGGACCTCACCGTCCGTTCCTACAACTGCCTCAAGCGTGAGGGCATCCACACCGTGGGTGAACTCGTTGCCCGCTCCGAGGCTGACCTGATGGACATTCGCAACTTCGGTGCGAAGTCCATCGATGAGGTCAAGGCAAAGCTGGTTGAACTGGGTCTGTCCCTCAAGGATTCCCCTCCCGGTTTCGATCTTGCAGCCCGCGCCGCAGCCATCGAAGAGGACGACGCCGCGTTCAGCGACGACGAGCTCTAACAAGCAGATCTTGGCCACCGAGTCCACGTTCGGACCCGGACGGCCTTCATTACAGGAGAAATTACTATGCCTACCCCCACTAAGGGTCCGCGCCTCGGAGGCGGTCCGGCTCACGAGCGCCTGATGCTCGCGAACCTGGCAGCAGCCTTGTTCGAGCACAAGCGCATCACCACGACGGTCACCAAGGCCAAGCGCCTGAAGCCGTACGCTGAGCGCCTCGTGACCTTCGCCAAGCGCGGCGACCTGTCCTCCCGCCGTCGCGTGCTCGGCCTGATCAGCGACAAGGGCGTTGTCCACGAGCTGTTCACCGACATCGCCGGCGCCGTTGCCAACCGCGATGGTGGCTACACCCGCATCACCAAGATCGGCAACCGCAAGGGCGACAACGCTCCCATGGCTGTCATCGAGCTGGTTCTTGAGCCGGTTTCCCCGAAGCAGGCTGTAGTTGCCGAGGCAACTGCCGCTGCCAAGAAGGACGCTGAGAAGGCTGCTCCGGCCGCCGAAGAAGCCGCTCCGGTTGCTGAGGAAGAGGTCGTTGAGACCGAAGCCGCAGAGACCGAAGCCGAGGCTCCCGAAGCCGAAGCTGCTGAAACCGAAGAGGCTCCTGCCGCTGAGGAAAAGAAGTAATTCACTGAATTCTTCACAGTAGACTTAAGTCTATGAACGAACGAAAACCCGCTGCCCCCGTTTTGGGGGGCGGCGGGTTTTTGCGTGTCCGGATGGATCTCTCGTACGACGGCGGCCCTTTCAACGGGTGGGCCCTTCAGCCCGGTCTCCGCACCGTGCAGGGTTCGTTGGAAGAGGCGCTGGCGCTGATCGTGCGACGCCCCGTACGGGTCACCGTGGCAGGGCGGACCGACGCCGGTGTCCATGCCCGAGGACAAGTGGCGCACATTGATCTGTCCGAGACCGAGTGGGGCGGACTGCCGAGAGGCCACGAGATCGACCCCTCTGCAGCGCTGCTGCGGCGGCTTCGCGGAGCCTTGAGCCGGATCCTGCAGGATGAGACCGGCGCCATTGAAGTGCACGACGTCGGACTGGCGCCTGATGGTTTCGACGCTCGCTTCTCGGCGTTGTGGCGCCGCTACAGTTACCGGATCGCCGATGGCGCCGAACGCTGGGATCCCGTCCTGCGCAGGCTGACCCTTTGGCACAAGGCGGAGCTGGACGAGGACGCGATGAATGCAGGGGCGGTGGCGCTCCTTGGACTGCAGGACTTTCGCGCGTATTGCAAGCCGAGGGATGGCGCTACGACCATTCGCGAGCTGCAGCGCTTTGAGTTCGTGCGTGGCAGCGACGGCGTACTGGTCGCCAACGTCCAAGCGGACGCCTTTTGCCACAACATGGTGCGCGCCCTGGTGGGATCGGCATTGCGGGTGGGTGAGGGCCTGGAGAGTCCTGATTGGTTGCATGAACGTTTGCTTGCCGGCGTGAGGGATGCCAAGTCGGTGTTGGCTGCCCCGCACCCACTGGTTCTTGAGGAAGTGGCCTATCCCTCCGACGACGAACTGTTCGCGCGGGCCGAGCTGACGCGGGCGCGGCGGGAGTAGTTTTTTTGGGGCTTCGACGTTGGACGGCTCAGACGGGCTTCGACGTTGGACGGCCCCCTCCCGGCTCTGGGTACCGTGGAGGGGGCCTGCGATGACCGCCCGCGGTTCTGGGTTCGCGGGTGGTCGGTCAATAGCGCCCCAGATGCGCTGGTTACAGTTGCTCTTAGGGCAGTCCTAGTGCGGTCTTCACTCCGTCGGCCAGCGTGCCGAAGTAGCCGTTCAGGGCGGTACCGAACAGTCCTACTCCGCCAACGACGACCATCGCGATAAAGCCCACCAAAACTGCGTATTCTGTGGCCGTCGCTCCCTGTTCGCCATCCAAGATGCTGATTAGCTGCTTGGACCCTTTCTTCATATCGATCACCGTCTGTTGGTTAGTGTGGCGTTAGGAGAACGCAGCGATGATCTTCAGGACCGCCGGACCCAGCAGGATAATGAACAGCGTGGGGAAGATACAGAAGATCAGAGGGAAGAGAATTTTCACTGGGATCTTCATGGCATGTTCTTCAGCCCGCTGGCGTCGCTTACTTCGCATTTCCTGTGCCTGGGCCTTGAGGACTTTGGCAATGGCAATACCGTAGGCATCCGCTTGGACAACCGCCCTGATAAAGCTGCGAACGTCAGGAACATCCACGCGCTGAGACATATCGAGGTACGCGTCCTTACGGCTGCGTCCCACTTGAATGTCCTGAAGGGTCCTGATGAACTCGTCAGCAAGCGGTCCCTTGCCGTTCTCCGCAGTGCGGGCCATAGCGGCTTCAAAGCCCAGCCCCGCTTGGACTGAAATCAGCATCTGGTCGAGCGAATTTGGCAATTCCAAGCGAATTGTCTCCCGCCGCTTCTCCGCATTGGATCGAATGAGTAGGTCGGGGACGAAATACGCCAGCGAGACAACAGCAATACCAAGAAGGAACTTTCCTGCCGATGGATCGCCGAGAAACAACAGCACTCCGAAAACGCCGCCACCGAGTGCCAGCAGTGGTTTGACCATCAGTATGCGGCCCAACGGCCAATCCTTCGGCCGGCCAGCCCCAGCCAGTTGCTTGTCGAGCCAAAGGATGTACCCGGCGGGTAAGAGTTGCCGTGAAATTGCCGTCAACCGGCTACCTGCAACGCCGGACTGCGGGGTGGAAGCCGTGCGGACACCGAGATTGGTACGAATGCTGCGCAACCCGGCTCTGTCTCCGGTGACGACGAGCCAGACCATCCAGGACACTGGGGCCACAATGGCCAACATGGCCGCATAAGCGATGAATTGCATGATGTAGATCCCTCCTAGTATTTAGGCTTGATCAGCCGGCTTAGCCACCACGCGCCCAAACTGAGCATGACGGCAGAGACAGCAAGCATGATGAAGCCAGGGACGGTGGACGTAAAGGTATTTGCGTAGCTCGGATTGATGAAAAGGAGCGCGATGAACATGACCACCGGTAGGGCGAGCAACACCAGCGCGGACATTCGCCCTTCTGCACTTAGCGCCTTGACCTGGCGGCGGATTTGGTTACGGTCACGGATGGTTTCGCCAACGTGATCCAATACTTCCGCTAGATCTCCGCCAACTTCCCGATGGATTTCGATCGCTTGGGCTATCCAGCCGAAGTCCTCGCTCCGCGTCCTCATGGCGACGTCGCTTAGGGACGCACCGAGATCGCGCCCGATCCTGGTTTCGTTGACTATCCTGCTCATCTCGTCAGACATTGGGGACTCGCTCTCTTGAGCAGTCGCATCCACTGCCCTCAAGAGGCTGTGCCCGGCCCGCATGCCTCCGCTCAACATCTGGAGGGCGTCGGGTACCTGTTCCTCGAATTTCGACGAACGCCTGGCCGTGAGGAGGCCCAAAAATGCAACCAGAGAAACCACGGCGATCAAACACATCAGTATGGTGAAGACCAATCCGCCGAGCATGAATCCCATTGCGCCGGCAAAAACCACCACGATCCCGGCGATCAAGACGTAGTCGGCGGGTTGTTTCTTCAAACCCGCAGCATCCAGTCTCGCTTGCGAGAGATATCCACCAGAGCGCGAATGAATGCGTGTTTGAATGACATCCTTGGCGCCGTCAGTGAGCCGCGTCAGGGCTGATGAGTGGATCGGTGAATCAGGACGTCGCCTTTCAGCGTCGAGGGTCCTCCTTGACTTAAGGACCACCAAAACCAAGAGGATCAGGGCAAGATAGACAAATCCCAAACCGGCCGGCAGCAAGATGGGCTGGAGTCCCGAGCCACTCATCGTAAGCCTCCCGCAATAGGGGCCCCGAACACAGCTGGGGAGATAGGAATCCCCAGTTCTGCGAAGCGGTCTGTGAAGCGGGGCCGGACTCCCGTTGGGATCGGCTTGCCGAGGAATCGGCCGTTGGCATCGACGCCGGCCGAGTAGTCGAACACGAAGGCGTCCTGCAGCGTGACGATATCGCCTTCCATGCCCTGGACCTCTGTGATGTGGGTTACTCTGCGTGTTCCGTCCCGCAGGCGGCTTATCTGCACGATAAGGTTCACGGCGGAGGCAACCTGTTCCCGAATGGCGCGAAGCGGTAGATCCATGCCCGCCATGAGGACAAGGGTTTCCAAACGGGCCACCGCGTCGCGAGGCGAGTTGGCGTGGACCGTGGAGATGGATCCGTCATGGCCGGTGTTCATCGCCTGAAGCATGTCGAGCGATTCGCCGCCGCGAACCTCGCCCACGATAATGCGGTCTGGCCGCATGCGAAGCGAGTTCCGGACGAGATCTCGAATGGTTACTTCACCACGGCCCTCAATGTTTGCCGGCCGGCTCTCCAAACGCACCACATGCTCTTGTTGGAGTTGAAGCTCGACAGCATCCTCAATGGTGACGATACGGTCTGCTGCGGGAATGAAAGAGGACAAGACGTTCAACAAGGTGGTCTTGCCTGTGCCGGTGCCCCCTGACACGATGATGTTCATTCGTGCCAGTACGCAAGCCCTGAGCAATTCAGCCATTTCCGGAGAAAGGCTGCCAAACTCAATCAGTTTGTTCACAGTAAGGGCCTCGCGACCAAACTTCCGGATAGTGAGGGATGGACCGTTGACAGCCAGTGGGGGAATGATGGCGTTGACGCGGGAACCGTCGGCCAACCGCGCGTCTACCAAGGGGGACGACTCATCAATTCGGCGGCCAACCTTGGAGACGATACGCTCGATGACCCGGCGAAGGGCCTCATCCGAGGTGAATCTTGCTTCCGTCTTGTACAGCCGACCGTACCGTTCAACGTAAATGCTGTCGTACCGGTTCACCATGACTTCAGTAACTTCCGGATCGTCCAGGAACCGCTGGATGGCGCCATGGCCGAGGACGTCGTCGATGATTTCAGATGTGAGGCGCTGGCGTTCTGCCGAGGTCAACGGCACCTGCTCTTCGTCCACGACAACTTTCAGCTCATCGCGCACATACTGGTGCAGCTCCATCTCGTCCAGGGAGGAATCGGAGAGCCTGGAACCGAGTCGTTCAAATAGCGCTTTGCTTGCCCGTTCCTTGAGGTCGCCGAGTGCTTCACTGGCCAGAATCGTCGACGGTGTGTTTTCGTCGGCGTGAGCTGTGGTGTTCGAGGATTCGGCTGCTTTCGCCTCTTGGATACGTCCGAGCGTGGTTGCTGTAGGCACCGCCATTTCCGGGGGAACGGTCGCAGCGTCTTGTGCTGCGCTGGAAGCGGCGTCGTAGCGACGACTTTCGAGTCTGCGTGAGAGGTTCACCGGACAACCGCCCTTCTGTGCATCTGCTTTTGTACTCTCTCGTCCCAATTGGGCTTAAACCGGTTCACCAGCAGGCGTAGGCCCTTGGTGGCGGCATCGCGCGTTCCATCCTGCAGCAGCGGGACGCCTTTGTTCGTGGAGAACGGAAGGGTCCGTGATCGAGGAATGGCAACATCCACTGGAACTCCAATGGTCGCTTCCACATCCTTGAGGGCTAGCCCGCTCTTGGGATCGGCCATGTTCAGGACGACGTGCCGGTGCTGAGGGAGCAACTGCAATTCGTCGAGGATGCTGAGACCTGTCCGCAATCCGCGGATGCTCGGAATATCCATGCCACACACCCAGACCGCGTCCGTGGCGTTCTCCAATGCGGCGAGAACATGCTCGCCAAGCCCAGGAGCTGTGTCGATGACGACATATTGGAATTCATGGCGGAGTTGTTCAAGCAGCCTGGAGACATGCTGGGCGGTGATCCGGTCCATTTCCACCGGATTGAGAGGGGCGCAGAGCGCATAGATGCTGGCAGGATGAACGCTCAAGTAGGTCTTGAGCACCATGGAATCCTGGCTAGCTGGCCCAAGCACAGCATCGGTGATGGTGTGCTCGGGGTTCAAGAGCAGGCCGCTGGCCACATCGCCAAACTGAAGGTCCAGGTCGACAATTACTACGCCCATGGGCGCCAGCGCTCCAAGTCCGACTGCGAGGTTCGTGGCTACCGTGGTTTTCCCCACGCCGCCCTTTGGTGACATGACCGCAATGATGCGGCCGCCCGAAGCCTGCGACGGGGTCTCGATGGCGTTGGGGGCGAGGCCCCGTCGCCTGCCGGCAGCTGCAAGACTCGCCCGTTCCACCATCACGCGGATGGAGTCAGAATCCGCTGCGGGGGACAGCAGGTCTCGCACCCCGGAGCGCATTGCTGCCAGGACCAAGGACTCGCTTTGTTCCGCGGCCAGCACCACACTGATTTCCGGGAACTGGAGATCCAGCAGGGAAGCGTGCTTGAGCGAGTCATTGATTTCGAGCCCCGGTCCTAAGATCAGTACTTCAGGCGGTTCGCCGAGTAGCTGGTCCAGAATTTCGCGTGGCCCCGCCGGCAAGTAGTCGGCCTGGAACCATTGGAGACTTCCGCTCATTCCTGCTGTTGCAGAGCGGACCCGGCGTTCAAAGTCAAGATCCGGAGTGATGAGAACGAAGCGGCTCATTTGAATACACTTCCCCGATCAATGACTCCCGCTGTGCCTGCAATGGCATCCGAAGGCTCTTTGCTCAGGTAGATGGTGCCGAACTCAACGGCGTACACGATCTTTTGAACGTCGACCGCGGAGCGTGCCACGGTTACGAGGTAGCCACTTCCTGAGCCGGCGGTCTTGTTGGCGTTCAGGGAACCGCTGCTTGACTGAGGGGCGGAGCTTGAGTTGTCTGCAATCGTTCCACTGGCATCTTGCACGGCGGTTACCAGGACTTTGTGGAATGTAAAGCTTGTCTGGTCAGGGGAACTGGATTTGTCATCGGCTTTGAAGGACAGCATCACGCCGACTGTGTCACCGGCCTTCACTGTCCCGCCTACAACGCGTTCGATCGGCAGCTTGAGGGTGACCTCTTGAAGTCCGGTAGGAACTTCAACCCGGCCTGGACCGGCCAAGCTATTCGGGTCGACCATCCGGGTTGCAAGCAATTGCTCGCCAGGCATGAAGTCAATCGAAGACACCTTGGAGCCCAGATCTCCCAGGTTGTTGACACTGTCTGCTGCGATTGCCGCTTTGGGCACGGACTTCTTGATGACAGAATCCCCGAATCTGGCAGTAGGGGTTCCTGCCGGAATTTCTTTTTGGATGACGTAGACGTCTTCGGTCTCCGTATTTGCCAGAGCGCGCTTGTCGGCGCCTTGGACATAGAACACGAGCATCACTGTTCCAATGATGGCTACGACAAGCGCAGCGATGCCTCCCAGTAGGCGTGTTTTCACTGTTCTTCCTTCCCAGATTGCTTTCGTTCGAGAGCGCTTTCTATTTGACGAGCTGTGGCGGAAGATTTGCTCCGCCTTGCGTGTATCCCCCTCCTTGGTACAAGGAGGGATCGGCAATCCAGCTGACAAAGTGACCGCGGATGCCGCGCTGGTTACCTCCGAGCCCGGTTGTGTCGCCTCCGGAGTAGCCCGGGAAGCTGTATCCCACAAGGAAGAAAGCTGCGTAGCCCTTGATGTGGTAAATGGTGTTGGCGCCACTAGCCACAGCGTCCGAGAAGACGGGGAAGGCCACCACGGTGTTCAGGTAACTCGCGAAGTCGGCCTTGCATGATTGCGGTATGGGGGCGCCCGGTTTTCCCTGGGCATAAGGATCGACGACTCCTGGTGTTGACGGATCGTCCGGGAAGACAGTTGCCGAGCAGCCACCGGAGTCCGGAGTGAGCCACGCGAAGCCGCCCGGAATAATCTGGCCCGAGGGGCTGTCACTGACACAACTCGTGCTGCCGTGGGTCAAGATTGTCTGCGTGGCTCCATTTATGTCGAACTGGCACGGGGCGAAGGTTAACGGCAGTGCGGCAGGTCCAGAGCCAGGACCACCCCATGTCGCAGTGGCTTGAGCCCCGACAGTCACAGGCGCGGTGTTAAGGGCGTTGGCGAACATTTTGCTCAGGTAGCCGGCCCCGGTGGTGCCGTCCTTGGTAGAGGTTGTGACAGTCACCTGGCCCGGCACGCTCAGATCGACTGATTTCACAGTGCTTGCGCCATCGTTGGCATTCGCGTTGGCCAAGGGACCGGCCAACGAAGTATTGCAGGAACCCTTGGCGCAGCTGCTTGCAACGGCGAGCGCTCCGGAATCGGCGCCGTTTTGCAGTTGGGCCCGCTCCGCGTAGATTTGGCCGACGTCGACCGCCACTGCGCCTACCCCAATTAGGGTGAGCATCATGAGCACGACCACTACGCCTGCAACCCCGCTTTCTTTGTGCTGAGGGTCCTTGCGCCGGATCAGCCGTTGCATTGCATTGCTCCCTTGCCAGTGACGGTGAGACTGGAGCCGAAGAATCCGGTGAGAGACTGGCCATTGTAGGTAGTGGTCACCGTGATCGTTGGAGGAGGGCTGCCTGCCGCGCAGGCGCCGGAGTAGCTGAAACTCAGCTTGGAGGTGTCCAGCGAGGGCGCTCCGGCTTTGCCGGCCGCGGTGGCCTTGCTTGTGTCGTTGGTGATTGCCATGGTCCGCGCGGCTTCACGGGAGGCCTGGGTCACTGAAACCTGGATGTTGTACGCGTTCGAAAACTCGACAACGGCGATGATCAGAGACACGAGGATCGGGGCAACGAGAGCGAATTCGACGGCGACTGCGCCCCGCTCATGGTTCTTGGAAGACTTGATCCTGCGTTTCAAAGGATCCCCCTGTGTAGATGCTGCGGAGTTTGCAGCGAGAAAGCGGTGCGTTGTGCCGCGCCGATAAGCGCGGCACAACGTTTGTGCCTGGTTACCAGGCGCCGACCGTGGTGCTGAGAGTGTCGAAGAAGCCGTTTAGTGCTCCACCGAACAGACCCACACCTCCCACGATGACGAGGGCAATAAGGCCCACGAGGAGCGAGTATTCTGTCGCGGTGGCACCTTTTTCGGCGCCGAGCCGAAGTAGGGTCTGACTAAGAAAGCGAATCGCCCATTTGGCTTCGAGGATGCCGGGTTTCGCGCTCATTACTTGGTCGCCCTACCACTTCGCGACTGTGGTCGAGAGAGTGGTGAACCATGTGTTCAGGGCTCCGCCGAACAGGCCGACGCCGCCAACGATGACGAGGGCAATGAGGCCAACAAGCAGCGAATACTCGGTCGCCGTCGCGCCCTTTTCGGAGGTCAGTTTGTCTTTGATGCCGGCGATGAAGGCGAGGGTGGAAATCATGAGAGTTGACATTGGAAAAACCTTTCCCAGATAAGTGAATTTGTCTACGAATTCCAATTGCCTACATATCCCGTTTGGCGTTCGGATTTCGATAGGACAAGAATTGCCCCTGGGAGGGTTAACAAACAATGCGTAGTGGTACTCGTCTTTCCTGGAGCCTGCGGCGATGACTACTCGAAAGGCCCTTTCGGGGGTACTCGGTTTTTCTACCTAAGTACTACCTAGCCACTTGTACGTATGGGGCTCGTGAGAACCGAGATGAACCTGGGAGGTGCGCCGCGGGCTCATGTAACGAGAAGGACCACTCCAATTGCGGCAGCGAACATAGCCGGTCCGTGCGGCACTTCCGTGGGCTTGATTCCGCGCTTCAGGCGCAACAACAGCACCGTCATTACCCCGCCCACCACGAAGCCCAGCAGTCCCCCGTAGAACACCTGGTTCCAGCCCAAGTAGCCCAAGTACATTCCGAGTGGTGCCGCGAGCTTCACGTCGCCCATTCCGAGGCCGCCAGGGGAAATTAATCCAAGAATTAAGTAGCCGAGGAACAGAATGACCCCCCCAGCAGCTGCGCGAAGCAGGGCAGACCAGTCCGGAACCAACACGGCGGACGTAGTTAGCAGGACAATGCCGGCGGAAAGCAGCATCAGGACCAAGGGGTTCGGGAGTAAATGGTGGGCGACGTCCAAGCGCGACAGCTGTACTGCCAGTACCCCTAAGAGCAGGTAAGCGGGGAGGGTAGGTGAAAAGCCGAACCGGACCGTCATGACGGCAAACAACGCGGCCGTGACTACCGCCGTCGTGGTCCTCACCGTGCGGGCGGGGGGCGCGCCAAGCCGCGGCAGGAATCGGGCTATCAGCACCTCTGCCAGGGGGCTCGTCAGCAGCCCCAGGAGCCCGAAGGCGGCCACAAGCAAGGGCTGGGCGGCAGTTGCTGTCATGGCATCTCCTGGGGGCTCAGAATGGGTCTCAGCTGTTCACGCTCGTTGCCAGCCTATTTTGACCCTGGAGCTCCTAGCCGCTATTGTTGATAGTCGTTGTGCGTGTCCTTTCTCGATGACACATGCCCGCTTGGGGATCCAGTTGCAGGATCGTTAACTCGACAGGCATATCGAGACTTCGGGATGACTGGTACATAGAGCCCTCACCTCTGCTCCGGTAGCGCATACCTAGTAGGCACACGCTTCAAGCGTGCCGCCTAAAACATGAACGCCAGAACAAGAACGAGGCAAAACCGTGCGTACGTACACCCCGAAGCCCGGCGATATCAACCGCCAGTGGCACGTCATCGATGCCACCGACGTTGTCCTTGGTCGTCTTGCCAGCCAGACCGCAACACTGCTGCGCGGAAAGCACAAGCCGACCTTTGCGTCCCACATGGACATGGGCGACTTCGTCATCATCATCAACGCTGAAAAGGTCGCCCTCACCGGCGCCAAGCTGGAGCAGAAGCGCGCATACCGCCACTCCGGCTACCCGGGCGGCCTGACCTCCGTCAACTACGCGGAGCTCCTGGAATCCAACCCGGTCCGCGCCGTGGAGAAGGCCATCAAGGGCATGCTCCCGAAGAACTCCCTCGCTGCTCAGCAGCTGGGCAAGCTCAAGGTTTACCGTGGTGCAGAGCACCCCCACGCAGCCCAGCAGCCCAAGACTTTCGAAATCACCCAGGTCGCCCAGTAGTCCTGGCCACCAACCAACTTTTAATCAAGGAGAATCGTGGCTCAGAACGAAGAACTGACCACCGAGGCCGTTGTGGCTGAGGAAAACCTGACCAGCTACACCTCGGAGAGCGGTCCTGCGGAAGCAGAAGCGCCGAAGAAGGAGCGTCCGGCACTGACCGTTTCCGGCGCCGCAGTTGGACGTCGTAAAGAAGCCGTTGCACGTGTTCGCATCGTGCCCGGCACCGGCAAGTGGATCATCAACGGCCGCGAGCTGGCCAACTACTTCCCGAACAAGCTGCACCAGCAGGATGTCAACGAGCCCTTCAAGATCCTTGATCTTGATGGCGCCTACGATGTCTTCGCACGCATCCACGGTGGCGGCATTTCCGGCCAGGCCGGTGCACTGCGTCTCGGCATCGCCCGTTCACTGAACGAGATCGACACCGAGAACAACCGCGCCACCCTGAAGAAGGCCGGCTTCCTGCGTCGTGACGCACGCGTCATCGAGCGTAAGAAGGCTGGTCTCAAGAAGGCACGCAAGGCCCAGCAGTACTCCAAGCGCTAAAAATGCGTTAGGACGCTTTCAGCGCCTTACAGAGGCCCGTTCCACCGTTTGGTGGAACGGGCCTCTTCTTTTTGGCAGTCGGCGGATTGTGCATCGCTAGAGCGGGATCTCAACTCAATGGTGACCGCTCTGCGGTTTCCCTAGATCGTAGATGGTGGTTCCATCGATGGTTTCAGTCTGGAATGTGGCTGCAACCCAGTTCTGAATCGCAGTTAGTTCCTGACTATTTCCCGGGACCTTAAGTTGTTCAGGCTGCTCGACCAGGTAGCAAATTTGTCCCGCGGCGACCCAGTCCTGAAACTGCTTCAGGGTGGGACTCGGATCCATCGCGGCGAATCCACCTAGGGGCATGATCGCACGATTGGACGCGAGCTGGAAGCGTGCAGCTGTTTGGGCGGGGTAGGTGGCTGCGGCCCATGTGCATCTTGTTGGAGCCAATTGCAGGCGGTCGAGGACTGACCTGCTTGGGCTATTGCCAAGTGCAAGCCCAAAGGCCCACGCGGGATCTTGTTGCTTGACACCGTCAAGGAAACGACTAAGTGTGTTCGGGTTTCTTGATATGCCGCCAGAGAGGGGGTTGGACCCTGCTTGCGGCGAACCGATAGTCAGTAATGAGCAGTACACCGGACCAACTAAAAGTGCTCCGATGGCCAGGACAGAGATGCCCCGGTCGAGCCATGCCCAGGGCGATCGAATCGCATAGGCTGCCGAAGCCAGCAAGCCTGCAAACAATAGGGTATTTCCGAACCATTCCGGAAACACCCCGCTAATACGCCACATAGCGTTCGCGAAAATGAAGCTCGTGGACAAAGCAACTGAGATCCAAATACGCCCAGTCGCCGATTTGGCCCCAGATAGCAAGAGCCTTGCCCCAATGCCAATACAGAGAGCCAACGGCGGCGCCAAGGACGCGGTGTAGTAGGAATGAAAGCCTTGGCTCATGAAGCTCAGCGTTAGGTATGTAGTTGAGAACCAGAGGACGGCGGCGGCGGAGAGAATCGTTTCACTTCGCCCGAGTCGCCGTTTGGCGACGGTCCAGGTGATTGCTACGCAGCTCAGTAGCCCAGCCATCAGCAGCCAACCTGCTTCCTGGCCATAATTGATGTTGAATAGCCTAAACAAGCCTGCGTCCGAGCCAGCGCCCCTGAACTCCGGCGGAATCAAGGCCATCGAAGGGTCATCTGCGTGCTGGACTACGCGGTCGATTCCGTTGTACCCGAGCGTCAGCTCGATCATGCTGTTGCTCGTTGAGCCTCCAACATAGGGCCGCGATTGGGCAGGTGTGAGGTCGACGGCGAGCGGCCAAGCCAGAGAACCAATGGCCATGACGCATCCAGCCAGGGCAAGTCCGAGGAATCTTTTGCGCCAGGACAGCTGGGCGAAAAGGAGAAAGACGATCGCGATTGCCGGGAGAACCAGAAATGCCGGAAGCTGTTTCGTCAGAAATCCGAGAGCCAACAATCCGGCCGCGAGAATCAGTGGCTTGAATTTGCCAGTCTCCGTGGCCCGGATACCGCTGTAGAGCGCGGCGATCATCAGCAGGACCATAAGAGGATCCGGATTGTTGTAGCGAGCTAGCAGAACTGTGATTGGGGTGTATGCGAATACCGCTGCCGAGATGAGAGCGGCGGCGGCTGGTAAGTATCTGCGTGCGAGCATGAAGATCAGCAGCGTGCTAGTCAACGTGATGATGACTTGTGGGACCAGAAGGCTCCAAGAATTGAGTCCGAATAGTCGGACCGAAAGCCCCATGACCCACAGACTGAGTGGGGGTTTATCCACGGTGATGGAGTTGCCCCAGTCCGATGAACCGAAGAAAAATGCCGTGAAGTTATGTTCACCGGACTGCACAGCAGCTGCGTAAAATGCGTTGGCCCAACCATTTTGATCCAGTTTCCACAAGTAAATAAATGCCGTGGAGAGCAGGAGGACACCGATGCTGACCTTCTCCCAGCGCGCAACCGGGGTTTGGCTCCGCACTGCGAAGCCGGCCGCCTGGAGCCGAGTACGAGAGGCAGTAGATTCGGACACCGTCAAAAGATTCCTCCTTGAAAAATTCCCCAGACGTTGTTCAAGTGTGGGACACCAGGATCAAAGGGCGGATGCCGTCGGCTGTTTAATGACGATCACGCTGCGCCGTTCCTCCGAGCGCCGTACCCGGAAAACCCAGATCCGGAGCAAGGCGAAGCGGACTAAAGTGGCGAAAATATTTGCACTGGTCAGGACCAACAACTCAGTGCTGGGCGACGCGTCCGGATGGATGGCATGTAGTAGTAGCAGGGAAGAAGAAGTGATCCCCCAAGCGACCAGGAACACTACAAGGCCTTGAAACTGTTGGGTGAACTGCCGCTCGGGTCCATGGATCCTGAACGTGAAACGGCGGTTTGCTGCCGTGTTCGCAATCGCCGTGAGTAACAAGGCCAGGAAATTTCCTTGCTGGGGGCCAAACGGGCCTTGGAACAGCAGATATAGCAAAGCAAACGCGAGAGTGGAGAACGCACCGACGATTCCGAAACGCACCACCTGGCCGAAGAAACTCGGACGCGTTGGCGCGGCAATAGGCCCTCGCCCCAGCTCCGCGTATATCGCTTGCAAAGGGATATTTCCCTTCATCATGGAACCTGCGACGCGCACGAGGCCCCTGATATCGTCGACGGCGGTTTGGCGGATATCCACCCTGCTGTCAGGATCGTCGATCCAGTCGACTGGAATCTCGTGGATACGAAGACCTGCCCGCTCCGCCAAAATCAACAGCTCGGTATCGAAGAACCAGCAGTTGTCCTCCACATAAGGAAGCAGCCGATGCGCCACTTCCGCCCGGACGGCCTTGAAACCACACTGGGCATCGGAAAACCGTACCTGCATTGTCCGTTTGAGAAGCAGGTTGTAGCTCCGCGAGATGAACTCCCGTTTGGGACCCCTGACCACTCTGGAAGTCCGGCCAAGCCGGGTGCCGATGCTGACATCCGAATGGCCGGAAAGCAGGGGGGCAATAAGCGGGGGCAACGCCGCCAAATCGGTTGAGAGGTCTACGTCGACATATGCCAGTACTTTGGCTTCAGACGATGTCCAGGCGTCTCTGAGCGCGAAACCCCGTCCTTTTGTCTCAAGGCGCCGATAACTGACATTGGGAACCTCTTCAGCGAGCTTCCGCGCAATCAGACCGGTCGCGTCCGTGCTCGCGTTATCCGCAATGGTGATTTTCCAGCTGTACAACAATTCCCGGGAAAGGTAATCGGTGAGCCGGTAAATGCTTCTTTCGAGTATGGCGGACTCGTTGAAAACGGGGACGATTATTTCGAGCGCCAAGCCCCCAGAGCTAGGTGTCATGCGGTAATCGTAGATACTTGTTAAGGGCCTTTACTAGAGTGGAGGAAAAAGCGCAAGTCGAGTAGTTCCACTCTTGCGATTGCGCAGTTTAAGGGGTAAAAGCGTTCTCCGTCACTGCTTCCCTCGGCCCCGACGGCCGTCGTCTAGACTGGGACGCGATGGCTAGATTATTTGGAACAGATGGCGTGCGTGGTCTCGCCAATGGATTGCTCACCGCGGAGCTTGCTCTTCAGTTGGCCCAAGCAGCAGCGGTGGTCCTTGGCCACGAGCGTGCGGCCAACGGAACGCGGCCCCGCGCCGTGGTCGCCCGGGATCCGCGCGCAAGCGGGGAGTTCATCGCCGCAGCTGTGGAAGCCGGACTTTCGAGTTCCGGCATCGACGTGTACGACGCCGGTGTACTGCCCACGCCCGCAGCGGCCTACCTCATCGCCGACCTCGACGCCGATTTCGGGGTCATGATCTCGGCCTCGCACAACCCGGCACCGGACAACGGCATCAAGTTCTTCGCCCGCGGCGGCCAGAAGCTCCCGGACGAAGTCGAGGATGCGATCGAGGCCCAACTCGGCAAGGAACCCTCGCGTCCCGTGGCCGGCGACGTCGGCCGCATCCAGCGTTTCTCGGACGCCGAGGACCGTTACATCGTCCACTTGCTCGGCACCCTGCCGCACCGCCTCGAGGGTCTCAAAGTTGTACTGGACTGCGCCCACGGCGCGGCCAGCGGCTGTTCCCCGCAGGTCTTCGCCAGTGCCGGCGCCGAAGTTGTGGTGATCGGCGCGGAACCCGACGGCCTGAACATCAACGACGGCGTCGGGTCCACCCACCTTGGCCAGCTCAAGGAAGCGGTGGTCAAGCACGGTGCCGACTTCGGCATTGCCCACGACGGCGACGCCGACCGTTGCCTTGCCGTGGACCACGAAGGCAACGAGGTTGACGGTGACCAGATCATGGCGATCCTGGCCCTGGCGTTGAAGAAGTCCGGAAAACTGAAGGACGACGTCCTGGTTGCCACCGTGATGAGCAACCTCGGACTCAAGATCGCTTTGCGTGACGCTGGAATCACCCTCCGCGAGACCGCAGTGGGGGACCGCTACGTCCTGGAGGCAATGCGCGACGGCGGCTTCAGCCTTGGTGGAGAACAGTCCGGCCACGTGATCTTCTCGGATTACGCCACCACGGGCGACGGCGTCCTGACCGGCCTGCAGATTGCCGCCCAGGTGGCCGGAACTGGCCGAACCCTCAAGGACCTTGCGCGCGCCATGACCAAGCTGCCACAGCTCATGATCAACGTGAAGGGCGTGGACAAATCACGCGCCGCTACCGACGAAGGCGTGGCCGCTGCCGTGGCTGCCGCCGAACTCGAGCTGGGTGATACTGGCCGGGTGCTCCTGCGGCCCTCGGGCACCGAAGCGCTCGTGCGCGTGATGGTGGAGGCAGCGGACATGGAAACCGCCACCCGCATATGCACCGAACTCGCCGGCGTCGTCGAAGACCGTCTCGCGATTCCGCACGAACTGGCGCTCTAAGCCCCAAGGCTGCAAGACCGTTCCCGGGCGAGGGCCATGCAGCAACTCGAAGAGCTCGGTTAGTCTGCTCCTTGATCCCGGAGTCCTGGTCTTCAAACGGAGTGTCCACCGCTATACAGACACTCCAAGGGTTGTCTCTGTCTTATTCGTCCAGCCATCGGCGGTGAGGCGGCAATTGAACTGGCGTCTTGCCCCGGGTTGGAGCAGCATCTGCCCGGGGCTGGTAAGTGCTTCCCCTCGGTACGATGCCAGAACCGGCAGGCCTGCCCATGGCTCCAGGCAAATGAAGTTTGCACCCGTCTGCTTCCAGACCGTGAAATGTGTAAAGCCGGCAAAGGCCAGGTCGAAGACAGGTCCCGTGGGAGATATGTATCGGATGGTGCGGCTTTGCAGTGACTCGAAAATGATCGCTCCATGTGCGAATTCATCTTCGGTGAGCGGGAGGATTTTGTCACGGACCGGTGTTGGATCCGCTGCTTCCTTGAGTTGAACGTTGGCATTCACGCGCCGGATTTTGTCTGTTTCCTGTGCGTCAAACAGAAGGTGCCAGCCGGGGGTGGGATCCCAGCGGAAGGCCGGGTGCCATCCCAAAGATGCAGGCAGGTGTTCTTTGCCCGTGTTGGTGAGGGTGATGGCGAGGTCGAGTGAGGGCCCATCGAGGGACCAGTCGATTTCCAGGGAAAAGGGATAGGGAAACATTGCTTCGGTGGCAGGGCTGTTGCTTAGCAGGAACCTGACCGTTTGATCGGTGGCTTCAAGGACAGCGAAACCGCAGTCTCGCGCGAATCCGTGCTGGGTCATCGGGTATTCGGTACCGCGGTGGCGCAGCACGTCGGAGACGAGTCGTCCGATAACTGGAAACAGTATGGGGGCGTGGCGGGGCCATTCCGGTCCTGCTGTCCAGAGCAGTTCCCTGCCCGTATTGTCTTGGAGGGAAACCAACTCCGCGCCTTGGGAGTCCAGTACGGCGCGGAGCCGGTCGGTCTGAAGCTGAACCTGCATCAGTCAGTCTCCGGGCTGGCGCAGAAGTCGCAGTCTTCCGGGCAATGCATCTGCGAGGGGTCGGCCGAATTCCCCTGAGACGCGGATGGGCCTTCGGCGCTCACAGTCGTGCTCATTTCTTTGGAAGGCTTAGACGGCCGTTGATCCGGGTAGGAACAATGATTTCGCCGGTCTTGAGCTCCTCGGGGAGGACGGTCGTTGGAGCGTCCTGGTAGGTTACCGGGCGGAGGAAGCGGCGGACGGCCGTTGCTCCAACCGAGGTGTGCAGGGAGTTCGTCGATGGCCAGGGCCCTCCGTGGGTTTGGGCCCATGCCACGCTGACGCCAGTTGGGTAACCGTTGTAGATGATCCGGCCGGCTCGTGCCCTTCCGAGTTCTGTGAGCCGGTGCGCAAGGTCGTCATCGTCCGTTCCCAGGTGGATGGTCATGGTTAGGGAGTCATCGATCATGGACAGTGCCTGTTCGAGCTCGGGCAACGTCGCGTAGCGGACGATGAGAGCGGAGGGGCCGAAGCATTCCTCGACGGTTTCCCGGCGCAGCCGGGAGGCGTGGATGCTGTAAACGGTGGGAGTAACGCGGAATCCCCCCTCGTCCGGGGCCTTCCCGGTGGCGACCCTCTCCACGTCCGCCTCGCCGTCCAAAGCGTCGGTAATGGCGGCGTAGCTCTCGAAAATCCTGCGGTTCAGCAAGGGAGAAACGCTGCTGGAAGACAGATCGTCGGCGAGCCTTTCAACGAGGCTGTCGCCTTCTGGTCCTTGGGGGACGAATACGACGCCGGGCTTGGTGCACAGCTGTCCTGCCGAGGTCGTGACGGATGCCGCGAGGCCAGCACCGATATCCACGCCCCGTTCGGCGGCGGCGCTATGGGTGACAATGAGGGGGTTGAGGCTGCTGAGCTCGCCATAGAAGGGGATGGGCTGTGGCCGGCGGCTGATAGCTCCCATGAGTGCGGCGCCGCCCCCCAAGGAGCCCGTGAATCCGACAGCCTGGATGAGGGGGTGGCTGACAAGGGCGGTTCCCGCCTTCTGACCGAAAACTATTCCCAGGATTCCTTCGGGTGCTCCGAAATTAGTTACTGCTGCGGCCATGATGTCGTACGAGATTTTGGAGGTTCGGGGGTGGGAACTGTGGGCCTTGAGCACGACAGGGCATCCTGTGGCGATGGCTGACGCGGTATCGCCGCCGATGACGGAGAAGGCGAAGGGGAAGTTGCTGGATCCGAAGACGGCCACGGGGCCGATCGGCTGGAGCATCCGGCGCAGGTCCGGGCGCGGCCCCATGGGGGTGTCTCCGGCGGTGTCGATGGTCGCTTCCACGTAACTGCCCTCGAGCAGGACTTCGGCGAAGAACCGCATCTGGTAGCTTGCCCTTTTCAGTTCCCCGGTCAGGCGGGCCGGGCCGATTCCGGTCTCTTCGTCAGCGGCCTTGATGAGTTCTTCCGCGTTCAGGTCGATGCTGTCCGCGAGGACGTGAAGCAGCGCGGCACGTCCTGTCCTGCCGATACTCTCGAGGTAGGCGATGGCCTTCCCTGCGCTCTCGACGATGCGGTCAACATCGGCTGGGGTGCTTTCTTCTGCTACCGGGTCCAGACGGGCTCCGGTGTAGGGGTTGGTGCCTGCAATGGTGGTCATAGTGCTGGGTCCTTGGCTCTGGGGGAGGGGTCAGTGGAAGAGTGTCGGGGCAACGGTCGGGGCGTTTCCCGGGTGTATGACGGGCACGCCTTCGACCTGGGGTGCCCGCCCCTGGGCCAGCATGCCGCCGTCGATGTTGAAGGTTTGTCCGGTGACGAACGCTGATTCGGCTGAGGCCAGGAAGATGACTCCAGCTGCGATGTCCTCTGGGGTTCCGGCGCGGCCCAGGGGGATCTGGGCGGCGCGAAGATCCTTCTTGCCGTCCCACATGGGTGGTTCTCCCTCGACAGCTATTGCGCCAGGGCGTAGGGCGTTGACGCGGATGCCCCACGGGGCGAGGTCGACGGCGACGGCGCGGGTGAAGGACTCCATTGCGCCTTTAACGGAGTCGTAGGGGATGTGGTTGCGGTGTGCACGTTCAGCTCCATGTGAGCTGATGTTGATGATCGCCCCCTTCTTCCCCTGGGTGGCCAGGGCGCGCGATGTGCGCTGGGTGCAGCCGTAGAGCATGTTCATGTTCTTGCTGACGAACAGTTCCCAGTCGGAGGGCTCGACGGCGAGGAAGTTGCCCCAGGCGGTGTCGCCGCAACGGACGTAGGCGTTGTTGACCAGGATGTCGACCGTGCCCAGCGCTTCCTCAGTTTCCGCGAATACCCGGTCGACTTGGGCGAAGTCGGACATGTCACCGACAGCGGCATAGGCTTCCACGCCGGCGTCGAGTAGCTCGTCCACGACGGTCGTAGCGGCAGCCGCGTCAACATCGTTTACGGCAACGCGCGCTCCTTCGGCCCCGCAGCGGATCGCGATGGCTCGGCCGATGTTCCGCCCTGCACCGGTAATGAACGCTGTCCGGCCCCTGAGGGCGCCATGGCCAATAGTGATTTCCGGGGATGTCCAGGTGGTGTTGGCTGGCTGGTTGTTCATGCCTTCTCTTTCACGGGGAGGTGATGTCGAGCGTATGGGTGGGCAGGGCCCACATCCGCACGGCATCCTCGTTGATTTCGACGCCCAGACCGTTCCCGGTCGGGATCTGGACCTCGCCACGACGAGCCAGGATCGGTTCCATGAGAACCCCCTCGCGGAAGGGATTCTCGCCCCGGTCGTATTCAAGCAAAGGGGGGTACGGGTTCCTTTCCCCGAAGGGGGAGGCCGGTAGCGTGGACAGCAGTTGCAAAGTGGCGGCAATGAGAACTCCCGTTCCCCAGACATGGGGCGCGACGCGGAGGTTCCACGCGGTGGCCATCTGGGCGATGACCTTGGCTTCGGTGAATCCGCCGCAGACCGAAAGGTTGGGCTGGACGATGTCTATCCGTTTCTCAGCGATGTAGTCACGGAAACCGAACCGGGTGTAGAGCGCTTCTCCTGCAGCCAGCGGCAGCCCAGTCTGGTTCCGCAGCATAGCCCAGCCGTTAGTTTCGTCCGGCGGCAACGGCTCCTCCACCCAATAGGGATTGAAGTTTGAAACCTCCCTGAGCGAAGCGAGGACGGTGTCGACTGTGGCGTTGGCGTTATAGTCCACCATGACGAGCCCGTCAGGGCCCAAGAGGTCCCTTGTGATGCCGGTGCGTTCCACGTCACCTGCGACACCGGAACCGATCTTGATCTTCGCAGCCGTGAAGCCTTCGTCCACGGCTTCCTCGATGTACGCGCGGAGGGGTCCGCTGTCACCTTTTTCGTGGTAGTAACCGGTGGATGCATAGGCGGTTACGTGAGTGCGTAGACGGCCGCCGAGAAGGGAGGAAACCGGAACTCCGTAGGTCCTTGCGGAGGCGTCCCACATGGCGGTGTCCAACCCGCTGATGGCGGCGACATGCAGCCCTCCTTTGGTCAGGTGATAGCTGGTGCTGAGCCGGTCCAGCCATGCGCCTTCCCGAAGTTCAAGGGGCTGTCCGATGACGGCCCGGGCGAGGTCTTCCAGGTGGGCTGCCATGAGGCGGGGTGGGCCGAAGGATTCGCCCCATCCGACGATTCCGTCCGAGGTAGTTACCTTCACGAGGGTCGCTGTTCGCGCGGCCACCCGCACCTTTGAAGCGCCAAACCCGCCGTCCTGCAGTTTGTGCTCCAGCGGAAACACTTCGATGCGCTGGATAGTGGTCGGGCTATTCATCATCTGCGGCACCCTTCACTTGTCCGACGATTTGGGTGGGGTTGACGAAGCGGAGCGCGATCATCAGCAGCACTGACGTCATCACGGTGTAGATCACGGCCATGGCATCTATGGTTTGTGCGCTGCGGATGCCCGTGGAGAAGGCCGCGGAGTACAGTGCCACGATCAGGGTTTCGCTCTTCGGCCCCGCAACCAGGAAGGTAAGTTCGAACATGGCAACGGTGCGGACCAGAATCAGTACACCGGCGGCAAGGATGCCGGGGGTGAGGAGCGGCACGAGAACCATACGGAACATCTTCCAAGTGTTGGCGCCGCACATCCGCGCCGCCGATTCGAGGTTCCGGTCCAGCTGTCCGATGAAGGGCGTCATGACAAGGATGACGAACGGCAGTGCGGGAACGAGGTTCACCAGGATCACGCCGGTGAGTGACCCAGCGAGCTGGAGCTGATACATCAAGGTGGCGAGCGGGACGCCGTAGGTGATTGGAGGCAGCATCACAGGCAGCAGCATGAGCAGCATGACCAATTTCTTGCCCGGGAAGTCCCGCCGGGCGAGCGCATAGGCTGCCGGTACGCCGAGGGCAAGCGACAGTGCCAGGACGCTGAAGGTCACCTGCAGAGTGGTCCACAGCACATCTGCTAGTTTGAATTCCTGCCACGCCTGGCCGAACCATTCGAACGTGAAGGCCTCAGGTAGGGGTCCTCGGAACCAGGTGGTGCCGAGGGCGTTAACGATGACGGAGAGGATGATTCCTGCCAGGTTGAGCAGGAAGAATCCGACGGCGACCCAGACAATGATCTGAAGGATAGAGCGTTTCTTTTTCGGCGGCGCCGTCTGCGGGTCCGTTGAGCGCCGCGGCTTGGTTGGGGAAGCAGTTGTCGTTGTCATGATCAGCCCTTACCTCCTGCTGTGGATCCTTCGTAAAAGCGGCTGCGCAGCAACAGGACCGCGCCGATGATAATCATTTCTACGACGCCCATGATGACCGCGATAGCGGAAGCCAGGGAGAAGTCATATTGCTCAAATGCTGCTTGATAGGCGGCGATGGACAGGACCCGCGTGGAGCCAGTGGGCTCGCCCACAAGGTTTGCTGAGGGGAATACGCCGAATGCCAGGACGAACGTTAGGCAGAAGGTCATGGCCAGGCCGGGTGCGAGCAAGGGCATGACGATGTACTTTGTCCGCTGCCACTTCGTGGCCCCGAGCGTCGCAGCTGCCCGCTCCAGTGTGGGATCGATGCCCGAGAGGTAGGACAGGGTCAGTAGGAAGGCGAACGGGAAGCCGGTAATGATCAGGGAGAACAGGACGCCCGCGTAGTTGTAGATGAGCCGGACGGGTTCATCCACGAGTCCCAGTCCAAGGAGGACCTGGTTGAACCAGCCGGTGGGGGAGAAGTAGCGCAACAGGCCGTCAGCGACCAGGACGGTCCCGAGACTCACAGGCAGGACCAGGATGGCCGTCAGCATCCGCTTTCCTCTGAACTTGCGGCGCATCTGCATGGCGATGGGAACGGATGCGCCCACGTTGATCAGCGCGGCGGGGAGAGCCAAGCCCAAGGTCTTCCAAATGGTGGATGACTGGAATGGGTCCGTGAAAAAGTTCACGTAGTTGGCGAACGGTCCACCGCCGTTCAAAGGATCCATGGAGATGCTGACGCCGTAAAACATCGGGTATAAGAACAGGGCGCCGAGGAGCAGGACGGCCGGCAGCAGCAGCACCAGTAAGGGGTCGATGCCGCGGTCTGCCAGCTTATGGCGGAAGTTGAGCTTCGGCGTATCGGTATGTTGGGTTAGCGAAGTCATGAGAAGACCTCTACCTGGACGGACGCTGCGGCTTGGACAACGTCGTCAGAGCATTCATCGCCGGTGAACAGCAGCGCACTGTGGTGCGAGAATCCAACCTCGAAGACGTCCCCGGCGCGGACCCTGTCCTTGAGCCTGAGATGGATGACCTCACCGGCTTCGGTGACGCCTTCCACGATGAACGAGTGGCCGGAGAATTCGACGACGACTGCACGCACCCGGAGCGAGTTTCCGTCCACAGGGCCGAGTTCGAAATCCTCCGGCCGAACGGCCATGATGGCCCTACCGTTCTGGATGGGGCGTTGAGCGGTAACCTGATACGAATTGCCGTGCGAGCGGGCTCCGACGATGCCCTGTTCGCCCTCGGGCGACGTGGCCTCGACCGAGAACAGGTTACGGAACCCCATGAAGGAAGCGACGTAGGTGTTGATTGGCCGGTTGTAGACCTCCTCAGGGGATCCAACTTGGTCCACCTTCGACCGGCGAAGGACCACAACACGGTCGGCAAGGGCGAGGGCTTCCTCCTGGTCGTGGGTCACGTAGATGGTGGTGAGCTTCAGGCTCTGGTGCAGCCGGCGGATCTCCGTGCGCATCTGCAGCCTGAGCTTGGCGTCCAGATTGGACAGGGGCTCGTCCATGAGGACGAGGCGAGGCCGCAGAACTACGGCGCGGGCAATGGCCACGCGCTGCTGCTGGCCACCTGAAAGCTGTCCGGGGAGCTTGGACCCATGTTCCTGAAGGTCGACCATGGCAAGGGCGTCGTCCACCCTGGCGCGCATTTCTTGCTTATTGACGCCCCGGACCTTTAGACCGAAGCCAACATTGTCGCGGATGCTCAGGTGGGGGAAGAGCGCGTAATTCTGGAAGACCATGCCGAACTCACGCTTTTCGGACGGGAGGGTGTCGATCCGGACGTCATCGGCCCAGATCGCACCTTCGCTGAGCGGCAGCAGCCCGGCGAGGCAGCTCAGGGCTGTGGACTTGCCGCATCCGGATGGACCCAGGAGGGCAATGAACTCCCCGCCCTCGATGGTCAGGTCCAGGTGGTCGAGGGCAGTGATCGGACCAAATTTTCGGGTGACGCCCTGGAGCCGGAGCCGGCCCAGCTCTGGTTTTGCGTTGATACTGTTCACGTTCGTTGTCTCCTTTGACCGAGTGGTTGAAACAGTCACTTTTTCTGTACTTTGGCTCCGCCGATGTTCCGATCCCAGAGGTCGAAAGCGGAAACCATGGCGTCGGCCTTGAGGGGGATCTCCAGCGGCTGGCTCTTGATGAGTTCGTCGTACATGGGGCGGCCGAATTTCTTGATCAGATCCTGGCTTTCCTGCGGGGCCATGGACAGCGGAACGTCCTTGACAGCCGGCCCCGGGTAGAGGTAGCCGGAATCGTAGGTGTAAGCCTGCTGCTCAGGCTGCAGCGCGAACTTCATGAAATCCATGACCACGGCAAGGCGTTCTCCCGCAATGCCCTTGGGCGCTGCCATGAAGTGGCCGTCACCCACCCAGGTGAAGTTGTTGAACGCACTGACCTGCATTCCTGCTGGAACCTGGCCGATCGCACGGGGATTGATGTCCCAGCCGGTGGTGGTGGGAACCATCCAGCGGTTTCCCTGTGCCAGTTCCGTCATGGTCTGCGCGGTGCCCGTTGGGTAGTAGTCAATGTACTGGTTGAGCTCTTTCAGGTAGGCCCACGTTTTATCCCAGCCATTGACCGGGTCCTTAGGATCCTTGTCGCCCAACATGTACGGCAGACCCATGAGGAATGCCCGGCCGATGCCGGAGTTCGCGGGACGTGCGTAGAAGAACTTGTTGGGGTTGGCCTTTGCCCAGTCGAGGAGTTCCTGGGGCGTCTTGGGCGGGTTGGGAACCTTGGCCGGATCGTATTCCAAGAGTGGGCCACTCGGGTAAAACACGAACGATAGGCCCTTGCCTTGGGCTAGTTCCTGGAACTTGCTCACGTTTTTGTCGTAGATCTTAGCGGGATCCGGGAGGTTGGCCTTCTGTTGCCCAAGAAGGTCGTACCATACGTCCTGCTTCAAGCCGGAGGCCATACCGTCAGACCCGGTGAGGACGAGATCGATATCGAGGCGCCCTGCTTTCTGCTGGGCTTGCAGTTTGCCCACCAGTTCAGGAGCGTTGACCTTCTGGAAGGTGAACTCCTTGACGAGTTGGGGGTGTGTCTTCTGGTAATTATCGAAAATCTTCTGGCTGAGCTGAAGGTTTCCGGCGACGTCAACGACGTTGATGGTCAGCGGTTCCGTAGGGAGCTTTACGTCCCCAGCGGGGGCGTCCGCAGCACCCGGGGGCTTGGGCGCTCCGCATCCGGTGAGCAGCAGCGAGCCGGCCAGCGAGATGGCGGCAAGGGTCTTCAAGTACTTCAAGGGAGTCTCCGTTGTCTCGTGCCCGCCATGCGGGCGGCTGAAGTGGGGTTCAGGCGTCAGCGGTTTCGCTGGCTTTGGGTCGTGGGATGGGGCATTCGAGGTGATATCCCCGGCCGGAATAGTCGAACCCTTCGAGCTCTGTGACGATCACCCCGGGGTGCTGGGCTGCTGCGTAGTACGCACGTATTTCTTTGATCAGGCCGGTTTCCTCATCGAACACGTACCATTCATCCCCACGGAGGACGGTTCCCTCCAGGGTCTTGTAGTGGGTCCACTCGATGACTGCCTGGTGGGAGTCCGGTGCTACGACGAGTCGATCAATGGTCCAGGCCGAGCCTTTCGTGGCAACAAAGTGGGCCCACCGCTCAGCGATGAAGCGGCCGCCGTGCCATGCCCCGCCGTACATGCTGGGAGGAAAGTAATGGACGGCATCCTCCGTGAAACACGCGGTGATCTTTTCCACGTCAGCCTCATTGCAGCCATCAAAGTAAGCACGGATGAGGGCCTCATATCCGGTAGCAGTCCGGGATTCGTTCGAAGTCACCGGGAGGCCTTCCATTCCTGATATTCAGCCATGGTCTTCTCATTAGGCGGGTATATACCCAAAAGTGACTCTCCGTTGTGGACGCGCGTATGAAGGTAAGCTTCACGGGTTTCCTGTTCCAGCGCGTCCTCGGAGATCACCGAAGCGAGTGATCGTGGAACGATAATCACACCGTCGGCATCGCCTACAACAATGTCCCCGGGGTAAACAGCCACACCCGCGCAACCGACGGGTACCTGAAGATCCGCCACATGGAAACTGGTCAGACGCGTCGTCGCCGTTATGGCCCTGGCATAAGTTGGAATATCCAAGGTCTCCAGGATTGAGCCGTCCCGGAAGGCGCCGTCAGTGATGAACGCCCTTGCTCCACGGTGCATCGCGCGGGTCACCAGCATGTCACCGGCCGAGGCGGCGCTGATATCACTGCGGCTGTCGATGATCATGACCTGTCCGGGCTGAAGTCGTTCTACACCTGCCCATTGGAGGTTGTCCGCATCGGCCAGGCCCTCAAGGGTGTCCAGGTCCTCACGGGCGGGGATGAACCGCATGGTGAATGCTTCGCCCGCGAAGGTTTCTTTAACCTGCCCGACCGGCGATACCCCCACCAGGAATTGCTGGCGCAACCCGTGCTTGAACAACTGGGTGGCCAGAGTTGCGGTGCTTGCCTTTTTCAGGGTCTCCAGGACCTGAGGGTCCAACTCGACCTGCTGGGGATTTGTACCCAATTCCTGCTCCTCATTAGCTTGTGCAAAAGTTTCATTCTTTAGGAAGCCGTCCCGCTGATTGGGACTTCTGATACGCTCGATGCTAGGTCAGGCGATCGAAAATTACCTAGCGGATTGTGAGGTGAAGCACTGAAATGACTGAAGTTATCGACGAGCGGGACGGGACCGCTAACGGAGTCTCAGCGAGTGGGACGGGGGTGCCGGGTCATCTGCTGAAGGAAGTTGTTGCCGCTTCAGCTCTGGACCGGAGCCTGTCGATTCTGGATTTCCTGGCGACCACCCGCGGCGGGGCCACCACCGGGGAGATTGCGGCAGCTGTGCGGGTAAGCCGCAGCACAACCTACAGATTGGTGGAGCGCTTGCGGCAGCGCGGGTACGTTGACGATATCGGGCACGCAGGGGTATGGCATCTTGGCCCTGCCGCCGCCCGCTTGGCCCTTGCCGCCGTTCAGTCCAGCGATGTTGCGCAAGTAGCGCCCGAGTACTTGCGGATGCTAGTCCAGCAGACACGGGAATCAGTAAATCTCGGTATCCCCCGGGGCACCGAGATGGTGTTCATCTACAGGGACAAAGGTCCACAGACGGTAGCCGTCCACGGCGATGTGGGTGCAAGGCGCCCGATGCACTGCACATCTGTCGGCAAGGCGTACCTGGCAGCGTTGCCGCCGGAGGAAAGGGATCAAATCATGTCGAAAATGGTTTATCACGCCTTCACACCGAAGACGATCACGTCGCGCAAGGAGCTGGAGGATGAAATCCAGCGCACCATCGAACGCGGATGGTCCGAGGACCACGGCGAGATTGACCCTTCAAGCACCTGCTGCGGTGCTGCGATCCGCGACAACATGGGACGGCCGGTGGCCGCCATCAGCGTCGCTGGCGTAACCGACCGCATCACCCCCGAGCTGCCACGGATCGGCGCCGTAGTAGCCAGCACCGCCGAAGCCATCTCCCGTCGCCTCGGTTATGACCCGGCAATCAACTACTCCGCTGCCGCAGCGGGAAAACGAGGATAGTTTGAAGATCGCACGACTTGCACATGAGGGACGCAGCCGTCTCGCGGTAGAAGATGCAGGCGTCTGGAGACTCCTGATCCAGACGGACCTTGCTGCAGTGGTAGCTGGCGGAGAGCAGCAAATCGATTCTGCGGAGGAGCCTCAGGCCCACCCCGACCTGCTGGCTCCGTATCCGGGAGGAACAATCTTCGGTATCGGCCTCAATTACAAAGACACGATTAGGGATATGGGATTCCCGACTCCCCAGACGCCCTACCTCTTCCCGAAGCTCTCATCCAGCGTGGTAGGCCCCTACCAGCCCATTATTGTTGACGCAGGCGTGACCGCAGAGGCGGACTGGGAAGGCGAACTCGCGGTCATCATCGGCAAAACAGCCCGGAACGTCCCGGAAGAAAACGCGCTCGACTTCGTCTTCGGATACACCGCGGCAAACGACATATCCGCCCGGGACGTGCAGCGGGCGGACCCGCAATGGGTCCGAGGCAAGGGCCTGGACACATTCTGTCCGCTCGGCCCGATCATCACCACAGCGGACGAGATTCCGGATCCCCAAGACGTCCGGATCAGGACTTGGGTAAACGGCGAAATCGTTCAGGACGGGAATACAGCCGACATGGTCTTTGGCGTAAAGACGTTGATCTCTTACCTTAGCCGGCACTTCACTTTGCACCCCGGGGACGTGATTCTTACAGGTACCCCATCAGGGTGCGGCGGGTTTATGACGCCACCCAGGTTCCTCTCCCCGGGCGACGAAACAAAGGTCGAAGTTCAAGGTATAGGAAGCCTCATCAATCCAGTGGCAGCAACGGTCCGCCGAAGTTTCAGTTCCTAAGACGGCGCGGGGCGGGAAGCACCTGCTTTGCAAAGTGCAGAGAAGTCCTTCAGAACGAAAATCAACCGCTACAGGTAGCCGGGCGCCGCGTCGAGCCCGAAGTACTCCTCGAGGGTGCCGATGCCCCGCTTGCTCATATCCGTCGCAGCTTCGATCCCGATAAAGCGCAAATGCCACGGCTCGTAGTAGTAGCCGGTGACTTCATTGAGCATCCAGGGGTACCTGACAACAAATCCGAACTTGTATGCGTTGGCCTTGGCCCAAACAGCGGCAGGTTGATCAGCGAAGCAGGGCTCGAAGCTGCACGCCCCTCCGCCGTCGCCGATATCGAACGCCCAGCCCGTCTGGTGCTCCGAGAAGCCGGGACGTGCCGAGGCCGTGTCCGCGGAGGCCTGTCCGCGGGTGCTTGCGTAGCCGTTGTACGTGGCGGTTTGGGTCTGAAAGGAACGGTAGCCGGACGCCAAGGTCAGGGTCACGCCGGCCGAGGCGGCAGCCGCAAAGAGCTTCTCAGCCGCTCCAGCGGTGGTGCTGTTGAGCAGGGACGCCTCCCCGCTGACTGCGAGTTGCACGCGGGGCTGCACCAAGTCGGCAGGGACAAACTGCAAGGGAGTCAGCGGTCGGTGCTTGTTGACGATGACCCACTGGCTCGCGGGGTCGCTGAGGGAAAACTTTTGGGACAGAGCCGCGGACGGAGCCTTCGACGGCGGTGCGCCCGACGGCGGCTGCACGCTCGGCGCTGCGGAGGGAACCGCCGTCGTGGTCGCCGCGCTCGGCGTCGCCGCGGGACCTAAGGGTGACGGTGCGGATGTGGGCGAGGTGACCCGGTTATCCGGAGTGCAGGCCGCCAACGCGGCCAACCCCACGCCTGCCGTGAGGAGCGTCGCGAAGGACCTTCGGCTCGGGCCGCAGTTGTAGCACATCCGTGCTAGACCTTTCGGAGCAGCATGCGGCGGATCGAATGGTCGGCATCCTTGGTGAGGACAAGTTGAGCCCGGCCGCGGGTAGGGAGCACGTTTTCCTCAAGGTTGGGTTCGTTGATGCGCTTCCAAATGCCTCGTGCCGTCGCTTCCGCCTCGGCGTCGGAGAGCGTCGCGTAACGGTGGAAGTAGGATTCTGGCTGGGCGAACGCGGTGTTTCGAAGCTTGCGGAAACGGTCCACGTACCAGTCTTCGATGTACGACGTCTTGGCATCAACATAAATGGAGAAGTCAAAGAAGTCGCTCAGCGCCAAGCCCTGCCGGCCGTCCTGGCGGGGACGGGCCGGCGCCAACACATTGAGGCCCTCGACGATGAGGACGTCGGGACGCCGGACCACCACTTCCTTGTCCGGGACGATGTCGTAGGTGACGTGCGAATACCAAGGAGCGCGGACCTCTTCGGCGCCACCCTTGATGGCACTCACGAAGCGAAGCAAGGCCCGGCGGTCGTAGGATTCCGGGAAGCCTTTGCGCTCGAGCAAATGCCTGCGCTTCAACTCGGCGAGGGGATACAAGAACCCGTCGGTGGTGATGAGTTCGACGTTCGGAGTGCCGGGCCAACGGCGGAGCATTTCGCGCAGCACGCGGGCAATGGTGGACTTGCCGACCGCCACCGAACCTGCGACGCCGATCACGAAGGGTGTGCGCTGGGTCTGCTCGCCAAGGAAGGTGGTTGTGGCTGCGTGAAGCTGCTGCGACGCCTGGACGTAGAGGTGCAAGAGGCGGGAGAGCGGAAGGTAGACCTCGCGGATTTCCTTCATGTCCAGGGGATCGCCGAGGCCGCGAAGCCGGATGATGTCCTCTTCGTTAAGCGGCTGCTCCATCTGCGCACCCAGCCGGGACCACGTCTGCCTGTCCAGCTCCACGAACGGAGAGGAGCTGTCGCCGTTCGCTTCATTGCGTTGCAAAGTCACCTTAGAGATTCTGCCCCTCCGCTGGCTGATCCGGAAATACAGCATGAACGGCGGGAAGATTTTGTGTGAGCATGCTCTACGGAAAAGGTACGCGATCCGGCATATTCCGCAGCATGGCCCGCGCCCGGGCCCGGATATCCTACGTCCATTTCGCGGGGCAACCGCTAGTCTTGTAGGCATGTGTGGAATCGTAGGTTACGTTGGCAATTCATCCCGCCGGGCAGATGCCGGGCACTCGGCTCTCGACGTCGTGCTTGAAGGACTCCGGCGGCTTGAATACCGGGGCTATGATTCAGCCGGAGTTGCAGTGGTGGCTGATGGAACCATCACAGCCCGGAAGAAGTCCGGAAAACTGAGCAATCTGTTGAGCGAGCTCGACGGAAATCCGCTCCCGGACTCGTTGACCGGCATCGGCCACACGCGTTGGGCCACCCACGGCGGACCCACCGACCAGAACGCCCACCCGCATCTTGCCGATGGCGGACGCCTGGCCATGATCCACAACGGAATCATCGAAAACTTCGCAGAACTCAAGCAGGAACTCATCGCCAAGGGCGTCACTTTCGAGTCGGAGACGGACACCGAAGTTGCCGCAGCCCTACTGGGCGATATTTTCCGTAACCAGCTCAACGGGGACTCGTCCAACGGCAGGCTCACCAAAGCGATGCAGCTTGCCTGCCAGCGGCTCGAAGGCGCGTTCACGCTCCTCGCCGTGCACGCCGAGCGGCCGGACGTCGTCGTGGCCGCCCGCCGGAACTCACCCCTTGTCGTAGGGCTGGGAGAAGGCGAGAACTTCCTTGGCTCGGACGTTTCCGGTTTCATCGATCACACGCGCCGCGCCGTCGAGCTTGGCCAGGACCAGATCGTCACGATCACGGCCGACACCGTTGAGATCACGGACTTCTTCGGCGCCCCCGCCGAGGGCAAGGAATACCACGTTGACTGGGACCCGGCTTCCGCCGAAAAGGGTGGCTTCAGCTCCTTCATGGAGAAGGAAATCCACGACCAGCCCGACGCCGTCACCCAGACGCTCCTCGGCCGCTCGGACATCAACGGCCAGCTGACCCTGAGTGAGCTCCGGATCGACCCCGAACTGCTCAAGCAGGTCAACAAAATCATCGTCCTGGCTTGTGGCACGGCCGCATATGCCGGGATGGTCGCCAAGTACGCTATCGAGAACTGGTGCCGTATCCCCACCGAAGTGGAACTCGCGCATGAATTCCGCTACCGCGACCCGATCGTTGACGCCAAAACCCTGGTGGTGTCCATCAGCCAGTCCGGCGAAACCATGGACACGCTGATGGCTGTCCGCTACGCCCGTGAGCAGGGCGCCAAGACCATCTCCATCTGCAACACCAACGGATCCACCATCCCGCGCGAATCCGACGCCGTTCTCTACACCCACGCCGGTCCGGAGATCGCCGTCGCCTCCACCAAGGCGTTCCTGGCCCAGATCACGGCCGCGTACTTGCTCGGTCTCTACCTCGCCCAGCTGCGTGGAAACATCTTCTCCGGGCAGATCAAGGACGTCTTGGCGGACCTTGGCAAGATCCCCGCCCACATCCAAAAGATCCTCGACAACGCGGGTCCGCTCCGCGAACTCGCCCGCAGCATGAAGGACGAGAAGTCGGTGCTCTTCCTGGGCCGCCACGTGGGCTTCCCAGTGGCGCTTGAGGGCGCGTTGAAGCTCAAGGAAATCGCGTACATCCACGCCGAGGGCTTCGCCGCCGGCGAGCTCAAGCACGGTCCGATTGCCCTGATCGACGAAGGGCAGCCCGTCTTTGTCGTGGTCCCCTCGCCGCGCGGCCGCGATTCCCTCCACGCGAAGGTTGTCAGCAACATCCAGGAAATCCGCGCCCGCGGTGCGCGCACCCTGGTGATCGCCGAGGAAGGCGACGAAGCCGTGCGGGCCTACGCCGAGCACGTTTTCTACGTCCCGCAGACGCCGACGCTCTTGATGCCGCTCCTCACGACTGTTCCGCTGCAGATTTTTGCGGCAGAGCTGGCCAAGGCCAAGGGGTACGACGTGGACCAGCCGCGCAACCTCGCCAAGAGCGTGACCGTAGAATAGCCGCATGATTGTTGGCATAGGCGTAGACGTCGTAGACATTGAGCGCTTCGGGCGCCAACTTGAGCGGACACCGGGCCTCCGTGACCGTTTGTTCGTTCCTGCGGAACGCGAATTGAACACGCGGTCCTTGGCCGCGCGTTTCGCGGCCAAGGAAGCGGTGGCAAAGGTCTTGGGAGCTCCCGCGGGCATGAACTGGCAGGACTGCTGGATCGGCCTGGACCAGAACGGGCCCACCATCAAAGTGAAGGGCACCGTGCTGGCAGTCGCCGAGTCCATGGGCGTAAAGCGATGGCACGTGTCCATGAGCCACGATGGCGGAATCGCCACTGCCATGGTCATCGCCGAATCCTAGCAGCGCAAACAACCATGATCAGCGCCTTCACCGGAACTCAGATCAGGGCAGCGGAAGAACCGCTTCTTGATGCCGGCGAGGGCGCTGTTCTCATGCAGCGCGCGGCCTACGGACTGGCCAACGCCGTCGTGCGCGAACTCCGCGCGGAAGGCCGCCGCCTGTACGGCTCGAGCGTCACCGTGCTGGCGGGCAAGGGCAACAACGGCGGGGACGGCCTCTACGCTGCGGCAATGCTCGCGGGACGAGGCATGCGCACGACGGCGGTGCTCACCACCGGTTCTGCCCATCCTGACGCCCTCGCGGCCTTCCGCACAGCCGGCGGACGCGTCCATGTCCTGGACGAGGACAATGCCGAAGAACTGGCCGTGCTGATTGCCGGCGATGTGGTCATTGATGCCATCCTGGGTACTGGAGCCAGGGGTGGCCTCCGTGGTTCGGCTGCGGAATTGATTGCCGCCTTGGAGGAGCTAAAGCCCGCTCTGGTGGTGGCCTGCGATGTTCCTAGCGGCGTGGACGCTGACACAGGCGAGGTCCACTGGCCGGTATTGACGGCGCGGCTGACCGTGGCGTTCGGGGGAGTCAAAGCGGGACTCATGGCTGATCCGGGGGAGGGCTGTGCCGGCCGCGTGATCCTCGTGCCCATCGGCATCGAGGAAGATCTTCCGGCACCTGCCCTGCGGCGATTCTCTGCCGCTGACCTGGCAGGCGTGCTCCCGGACCCGGGGCGCCGGGCCCAGAAGTACACCCGAGGAGTCCTGGGCATCGTGGCCGGTTCCGAACGCTACACCGGGGCTGCGGCTCTCTGCGTCGAGGCCGCCTCCGCGGCCGGCACGGGAATGGTGCGCTACCTCGGCCCGGAAGCCGTGGCGCGGCAGGTCCTGGCGCGAACCCCCGAAGCCATCTGGGAGCCGGCAGAGCCCGGACGGGTCCAGGCGTGGCTGCTCGGTCCTGGCCTGGACGGGGCCGAACAACTCCAGCGAGCCCGTGACGTCCTGGCGTCGGCGTCCGGCTCCGGCCAGCCCGCCGTCGTCGACGCCGGGGCCTTGAAACTCCTGCCGGAACGCTGCCCGCCCAACTGGATCCTGACCCCGCACGCCGGGGAACTCGCGGCACTTCTTGGCGGGGGCGAAGTGCGCGTGACGCGGGAGGATGTCGAGTCGCGGACCGTGCACTTCGCCCGGCTCGCGGCCGGGCACACCGGTGCGGTGGTCCTGCTCAAAGGTGCCACAACGGTGATTGCTTCCCCTTCCGGAGCGGTCTTCAGCCAGTCGGATGGATGCCCGTGGATGTCAACGGCAGGCAGCGGGGACGTCCTTGGCGGGATCCTCGGCGCGCTCGCGGCGGCGTACGCGGAATCCGGGCTGGACGACGACGGACCCTTCGCAGCCTTGGAGATCGCCCCTGATGAGCGCTGGGCCGCGGTAGCCGCCGTCGGCGCAAGCATCCACGGAATGGCGGGTAGCGCGGCCTCGGCGGGCGGCCCGTTGACGGCTTCCGATATTGCCCGGGCGGTCCCCGGCGTCTTCCGATTTCTCAAGGAACATCGCGCCGGATGACCACGGATGTTCCGTGAATGTCACATAGTCTGGCTAGGCTGGCAGAAAGTTATCCGGCACATGAAGGAGAACACATGGACATTTGGCCAGGATCCGCATACCCGTTGGGGGCCACTTTCGATGGCACGGGAACCAACTTCGCGCTGTTCAGCGAGAAGGCGGAAAAGGTGGAGTTGTGTCTCTTCGACGACGACGGGGAAGAAATTTCCTACACCGTCAGCGAGGTGGACGGCTATGTTTGGCATTGCTACCTTCCGCATGTCCAGCCCGGACAGAAGTACGGCTACCGCGTGCACGGTCCGTATGACCCCGCCGCCGGGCAGCGCTTCAACCCCAACAAGCTTCTCCTGGACCCTTACGCCAAGGCCATCCACCGGCAGATCGACTGGGACCCGGCGCTTTTCTCCTACAACATGGGCGATCCGGACTCCCGCAACGACAAGGACTCCGCGCCCCACATGATGATGGGCGTGGTCATCAACCCGTTCTTCGATTGGGACGGCGACCACCTCCCGCGGATCCCGTACCACCGTTCCGTGATTTACGAGGCGCACGTCAAGGGCCTGACCCAGCTCCACCCCGAGGTTCCGGAAGAACAGCGCGGCACCTATGCCGGCGTCGCCCATCCGGCGGTGATTTCCCACCTGCAGAAGCTCGGGGTCACGGCGATCGAGCTCATGCCCGTGCACCAGTTCACGAACGACGGCATCCTGCAGGACAAGGGGCTGAACAACTATTGGGGCTACAACACCATCGGGTTCTTCGCCCCGCACAACAGCTACAGCTCAAAGGGTGATACCGGCCAGCAGGTCCAGGACTTCAAGGCCATGGTCCGTTCCCTCCACCGGGCCGGCATCGAGGTCATTCTCGACGTCGTGTACAACCACACGGCCGAGGGCAACCATTTGGGCCCCACGCTGTCCTTCAAGGGCATCGACAACTCCGCGTACTACCGTCTGATGGACGGTGACGAGAAGCACTACATGGACTACACGGGTACCGGCAACTCGCTGAACGTGCGCAGTCCGCATTCGTTGCAGTTGCTGATGGATTCCCTGCGTTACTGGGTCACCGAAATGCATGTGGACGGTTTCCGCTTCGATCTGGCGTCCACGCTGGCCCGCGAGTTCTATGACGTGGACAAGCTGTCCACCTTCTTCGAACTCATCCAGCAGGATCCCGTGGTCTCCCAGGTCAAGCTGATCGCGGAGCCGTGGGACGTCGGTCCGGGTGGCTACCAGGTGGGCAACTTCCCGCCGCAGTGGACGGAATGGAACGGCAAGTACCGGGACACCGTGCGTGACTTCTGGCGCGGCGAGCCATCCACCCTGGGCGAATTCGCCTCGCGGTTGACGGGCTCGGCGGACCTTTACGAGCATTCCGGCCGCCGCCCGGTGGCGTCCATCAACTTCGTCACGGCCCACGACGGCTTCACCTTGGCCGACCTGGTGTCCTACAACGAGAAGCACAACGAGGCGAACGGCGAAGGCAACAACGACGGCGAATCGCACAACCGTTCCTGGAACTGCGGAGTCGAAGGGCCCACCGAGGATCCGAAGGTCCTGGGCCTTCGCGCCCGCCAGCAGCGGAACTTCATCGCCTCGATGCTCCTGTCCCAGGGTGTCCCGATGCTGCTGCACGGCGACGAGCTCGGCCGCACCCAACGCGGCAACAACAACGGCTACTGCCAGGACTCCGAGCTGACCTGGATCAACTGGGACAGCGTGGACCAGCCGCTGGTGGAATTCACGGCTGCTGTCAGCGCATTGCGCGCCAAGCATCCCACCTTCCGGCGCAGCCGCTTCTTCGACGGGCGCCCCGTGCTGCGAGGCGAAGGCGAGCGGCTTCCGGACATCGTATGGCTTGATGTCGACGGAACCACCATGACGCCGTCGGACTGGGACAGCGGCTTCGGACGCTCGGTGGGCGTGTTCCTCAACGGTGACGGGATCCGCGGCCGTGACAACCAGGGCCGGCGCATCACGGACGTCAACTTCCTGCTCTACTTCAACGCCCACGACGACGAAGTGGGCTTCAAGGTGCCCTCGGACGAATACGCGCCTGCCTGGGACATCATCATCGACACCGCAGGCGGCGGGGCGGACACCGAACCCGTGCCCGCGGAATCAGTCCTGGGCGTCGGGGCCAAATCACTCGTGGTGTTGAGGGCACACAGCGTCCCGGACACGGACCCGGACCATTCCGTCGCCGCGTCCCTCGCGGCGTTGTCGCAGACAGCTACCACCGAAACGGCTTCCTTGACTGCGCCAGCCACGCCGGCACCTTCCACCGGGAAGCTCAAGGCTGTGCAGGAAGACGCGCCCGAACCGAAAAAGCACCATGCCGCGGAGCCGAAGGCTGACCCTGAAACCAAGCCTGCCGCTGCGCCGAAAAAGCCGAGAAAGCCCCGCGCCCACAAGAACGGGGGATCATGAGGACACCCGTCTCAACGTACAGGCTCCAGATCAGGCCCTCGTTCACGCTCCAGGACGCGGCGGCCCTCACCGGATATCTGCGCGAGCTTGGGGTGGATTGGGTCTATCTGTCGCCCATCCTGACGGCGGAGGAGGGCTCGGACCACGGTTACGACGTCACGGACCCCTCCACGATTGATGCTTCGCGCGGCGGCGCCGAAGGGCTCGCGGCACTCTCCAAAGCGGCACGGGAAGCCGGCCTCGGAGTCCTCGTGGATATCGTCCCGAATCACATGGGTGTTGCCTCGCCGCCGCAAAATGCCTGGTGGTGGTCCCTCCTCAAGGAGGGCAAGGCCTCCCGCTACGCGGAGGCGTTCGACGTCGACTGGGACTTCGGTGGCGGAAAGCTCCGGCTCCCGGTCCTTGGCAGCGATGACGACCTCGACAAGCTGGAAGTGGTCGACGGCGAATTGCGCTACTTCGACCACCGCTTCCCGTTGGCCGAAGGCAGCTACGCCGCGGGTGATGACGCCAAGGACGTCCATGCGCGGCAACACTACGAGCTGGTCGGCTGGCGCAGGGCCGACGACGAACTGAATTACCGCCGGTTCTTCGCGGTCAACACGCTGGCAGGGATCCGCGTCGAAATCCCCTGGGTCTTCGAGGAAGCCCACTACGAGATCGCCCGATGGTTCCGTGACGGGCTTGTGGACGGGCTGAGGATCGACCATCCGGACGGGCTCGCGGACCCCGCCGGGTACCTGGAGCGCCTCAAGGAAACCACGGCCGGCTCCTATCTGCTCGTCGAGAAGATCCTGGAGCCCGGGGAAAACCTTCCGGAGAACTTCGACTGCGAGGGGACTACAGGTTACGACGCCCTCGCCGACGTCGACCGCCTTTTCGTGGATCCCGACGCCGAAGTGCAGCTTGACGCCTTGGACGCCAAGCTCCGGGGCACCGGCTCGCCCGCCGATTACCAAGCCATGATCCACGGCACCAAGCGCCGTATCACGGACGGCATCCTGCATTCGGAAATCCTGCGGCTCGCGAGGCTCGTCCCCGAGTCTCCGGAGTTGCCCGGTTCAGGGTTGGACAGCGAAGACGTGGCCGATGCCCTGGCCGAGATCATCGCCTCGTTCCACGTCTACCGGAGTTACCTCCCTTACGGCAAAGACACCCTGCTGGAGGCCGTTGAGCGGGCAGCCCGGGCCAGGCCTGAGTTGGACAACGTCCTCAAAGCGCTGCTTCCGATGTTGCTCGACCCCAGCCGTGAACTGGGCCGGCGGTTCCAGCAGACCTCCGGGATGGTGATGGCCAAGGGAGTGGAAGACACTGCGTTCTTCCGTTACACGCGCCTAGGAACGCTGACGGAGGTGGGAGCGGATCCCACGGAATTCGCGTTGTCCACGGCCGGATTCCACGAGCGCATGGCCCGCCGCCAAGCGCTGCTGCCTTTGTCCATGACCACCCTGACCACGCACGACACCAAGCGCAGTGAGGACACCCGGGCCAGGATCTCCGCCATTTCCGAGGCAGCCCCGGAATGGGAAGCCTTCGTGGACCGCATGCAGGAACTGGCGCCGATTCCCGACGGACCACTTGCCGCCCTCGTATGGCAAGCCATCGCGGGTGCGTGGCCGGCCAGCCGGGAACGCCTCCAGGGTTACGTCGCCAAGGCGGCACGCGAAGCCGGCAACTCCACCAACTGGACGGAGCCGAACGAAGGCTTCGAAGCGAAGCTGGCCTCCGCCGTCGACGCCGTCTTCGACGTGCCGGAGGTGACGGCCGCCCTCGAAGCGTTCGTTGCCCTTCTGGACCCGTATGGGACGTCCAACTCACTGTCGGCGAAGATTGTCCAGCTGACCATGCCGGGCGTACCCGATGTCTACCAAGGCACAGAGTTTTGGGATCGATCGCTCACCGACCCCGACAACCGGCGCGCGGTCGACTTCGAACGCCGGAGGGCAGCACTCGCGGCCCTCGACGCCGGTGTCCAGACTGAAGCGCGGGACGAGTTGGCCAAGCTTCTACTGACGTCCCGGGCACTGCGCCTGCGACGGGACCGGCCGGAGCTTTTCGGTGGTTACAGTCCTGTCATGGCCGAGGGCCCCGCGGCCGAACACCTGATCGCCTTCGACCGCGGAACCGCTGCCGACGGTGGCGGCGCCATCACTTTGGCCACCAGGCTGCCCCGGAAACTTGAGCGAAACGGCGGGTGGCAGGAAACTTTCATTCGCCTCGGGAGCGCGGTCCAGGATGAGCTCACAGGCAACAGTTACGCTCCGGGCGAGGTGCACGTCGCAAGGCTGCTGCAGAGATACCCGGTGGCTTTGCTCGTACCCATTGGCTAGCCAGAGCACCGACAAACGGCGGGCCAACGACGCCCGGACGAGACGATTGAGGGGGAGCGATGGCCGAGAAGACCAACGCCGGGAAACGGTTCGATGTATGGGCCCCGTCCGCGGAGTCCGTGACTCTGCTCGCGGACGGTCGGCACCACGAAATGCGATCGCACGACGACGGCGCCGCGGGCTGGTGGACGGCCGACGTACCCCGGCTGGCCGGGACTGATTACGGCTATCTGGTGAACGGGGAGGGACCCTTTCCCGATCCCAGGTCGCAGCGCCAGCCCGACGGAGTCCACGCTCTTTCCCGCACCTTCGACCCCTCGTCCTATGCCTGGAATGATTCGGATTGGGCAGGACGCGGGCTGGGCGGCGCGGTCATCTATGAGCTCCACCTCGGGACCTTCACTCCGGAAGGCACCCTCGACTCAGCCGCGGAAAAGCTGGATTACCTGGTTGAACTGGGAATCGACTTCGTGGAACTCCTGCCGGTCAATGCCTTCAACGGCCCCCACAACTGGGGGTACGACGGCGTGCTGTGGTTCGCCGTCCACGAAGGCTACGGGGGACCGGAGGCCTATCAGCGATTTGTGGATGCGGCGCATGCTGCCGGACTCGGCGTGATCCAGGATGTGGTTTACAACCATCTGGGGCCCAGCGGGAACTACTTGCCGAAATTCGGCCCCTACCTCAAGTCCGGCGAAGGCAACACGTGGGGCGACTCAGTGAACCTCGACGGCCCCGGCTCCGACGACGTCCGGCAATACATCCTGGACAACGCCGCCATGTGGTTGAGCGACTTCCACGTTGACGGGCTGCGCCTCGACGCCGTCCACGCCCTCCGCGATGAGCGTGCCGTGCATATCCTGGAAGACCTCGCCAGCCTCGCGGATGGCATCGAAGCCGAAACCGGTGTCCCCAAGACCTTGATCGCGGAATCGGACCTCAACAACCCGCGTCTCATCTACCGCCGGGACACCAACGGCTACGGTCTGGAAGGGCAGTGGAGTGACGATTTCCACCACGCCGTCCACGTGAACCTCACCGGTGAGACAGCCGGCTACTACGCGGATTTCGACTCCTTGGGCGCATTGGCAAAGGTGCTTGAACACGGTTTCTTCCACGACGGGAGCTACTCGAGCTTCCGCGGCAGGCATCATGGCCGGCCCATTCGCCCGGGACTGGTTCATCCCGCAGCTTTGGTGGTCTGCAACCAGAACCACGATCAAATCGGAAACCGCGCCGCCGGTGACCGCCTGAGTTCCAGCCTGTCTTACGGCAGGCTGGCACTCGCCGCCGTGCTGACCATGACGTCGCCGTTCACCCCCATGCTCTTCATGGGCGAAGAATTCGGCGCGTCCACGCCATGGCAGTTTTTCACATCGCATCCCGAGGAATGGCTCGCAGAGGCCACGGCAAAAGGCCGGCTCAAGGAATTCGAACGGATGGGTTGGGACCCCGCGTTGGTGCCCAACCCCCAGGATCCGGAGACGTTTGAACGCTCCAAGCTCAAGTGGGAGGAAGCGCTCGACGGCGATCACGCTCGGTTGCTGGATCTTTACCGCGCGCTGGCGGACCTCAGGCGCTCGACGCCGGAGCTCGCCGGGGGCGGGTTCACCGACACCCACGTCGACTTCAGCGAAGAGGACAAATGGCTGGTTCTTAGCCGGGGCGCCGTGCGGGTCGCCTGCAACTTCGGGGACCAGGCCCTAACGAAGGCTATGGACGGCGAAGTCTTGCTTGCCACGGACTCCTCGGCCGCCGTCGGGAACGGAAAGCTGACGCTCCCGGGGGAGAGCGCCGCCGTCGTGCGCCTGAAGTGACCGTGCGCCTGAAGTGACCTTGCCCATATGACGGACATCGCACTTCGAGCCCTGAGCGCGGTGGCAGGATGGTAGGTATGACTTATTCGGCTGCGGAAAACCGCTATGAAACCATGCCCTACCGCCGCGTTGGACGCAGCGGCCTCAAACTTCCCGCGATCTCGCTGGGACTCTGGCACAACTTCGGCGACGACAAGCGTTTCGAGGAACAGCGCGCCATCCTCCGCCGCGCCTTCGATCTGGGGATCAACCATTTCGACCTCGCCAACAACTACGGCCCGCCGGACGGTTCGGCTGAAACGAACTTCGGCCGCCACCTGAAGGACGACTTCAAGCCGTACCGCGACGAACTCGTCATCTCCACCAAGGCCGGCTACTACATGTGGCCGGGCCCCTACGGAGAATGGGGCTCCCGCAAGTACCTTCTCTCCAGCCTGGACCAGTCGCTGCAGCGCATGGGACTGGACTACGTGGACATTTTCTACAGCCACCGTCCGGATCCCGAAACCCCGCTGGAAGAAACCATGGGCGCTCTGGACCACGCAGTCCGTTCCGGCAAGGCGCTGTATGCCGGGATCTCTTCGTACACCCCGGAGCAGACCCTTGAGGCGGCCCGGATCCTCAAGGAAATGGGCACGCCGTTGCTCATCCACCAGCCCAGCTATTCCATGCTCAACCGCTGGACCGAGAACGGTTCGCCCAACCTCTACGAAACGCTCGACCAGGTTGGTGCGGGATCCATCGCATTCTCCCCGCTGGCTCAGGGAATGCTCACCAACCGCTACCTGAACGGCATCCCCGCGGACTCGCGCGCCGCCAAAGAGCGGTTCTTGTCCCAATCAGCGCTGAGCGAGGAAAAGCTGAGCCGGGTGCGTGGCTTGAACGCCATCGCCGAAGGACGCGGCCAGACCCTCGCCCAGATGGCCATCGCCTGGATCCTGCGCGAGCAGCCCAAGGGTTCGCCAGTGACCTCGGCCTTGGTAGGCGCGTCAAGCGTCGCGCAGCTGGAGGACACCGTGTCTGCAATCAACAACCTCGGCTTCACGCCGGAAGAACTGACGGCAATTGACGAGTTCGCCGTCGAATCCGACATCAATCTGTGGGCGCAGAAGTAGATTCGGAAACTTAATTCACGAGCGGGGCCGGCTGGGAACAAAGCCGGCTCCGTTCGGGTTAGTTACAATGCAAAGAGCGCCGAATGGCGCTGTGCCTTTAAGACGCCGTCGTACACTCAGGTACCGACGCGCTAGGCACCTGAGGTTAGTTCTCAAAGGAGTTCCGTGTCTTCACATCCGATTCGTGTCGCCATTGTCGGCGTAGGTAACTGCGCCGCTTCGCTGGTCCAAGGTGTCCACTACTATCGCGATGCCGACCCCCAGGCCACGATTCCGGGTCTGATGCATGTCGAGTTCGGCAAGTACCACGTCAACGACGTCCAGTTCGTCGCTGCCTTCGACGTCGACAGCAAGAAGGTCGGCCTCGATCTCGCTGACGCCATCGGCGCCAGCGAAAACAACACCATCAAGATTGCCGATGTCCCCCCGACTGGCGTGACCGTGCAGCGCGGCCACACCCTGGACGGCTTGGGCAAGTACTACCGCGAGACCATCGTCGAGGCTCCGGAAGAAGCAGTGGACATCGTCGCCGCACTGCGCGAAGCCAAGGCCGACGTCATGGTCTGCTACCTGCCCGTCGGTTCCGAGGATGCTGCGCACTTCTACGCGCAGTGCGCAATCGACGCCGGTGTTGCCTTCGTCAACGCCCTGCCGGTCTTCATCGCGGGCACCAAGGAATGGGCGGACAAGTTCACCGCCGCTGGTGTGCCTATCGTCGGCGATGACATCAAGAGCCAGATCGGCGCCACCATCACGCACCGCGTCATGGCCAAGCTCTTCGAAGACCGCGGTGTCACCCTGGACCGCACGTACCAACTGAACGTCGGCGGCAACATGGACTTCAAGAACATGCTGGAGCGCGACCGCCTGGAATCCAAGAAGATCTCCAAGACCCAGGCCGTGACCTCCAACGTCGAGGCCGTCCTGCACGCCGACGACGTCCACATCGGCCCGTCCGACTACGTCGCCTGGCTCGATGACCGCAAGTGGGCGTTCGTCCGCCTCGAAGGCCGCAACTTCGGCGATGCCCCGGTGTCCCTGGAATACAAGCTTGAGGTCTGGGACTCCCCGAACTCCGCCGGCGTGATCATCGACGCCATCCGCGCCGCCAAGATCGGCCTGGACCGCGGTATCGGCGGCCCGCTGCTCTCGGCTTCGAGCTACTTCATGAAGTCCCCGCCGGAGCAGTTCAACGACGACATCGCCCGCGAAAAGGTCGAAGCCTTCATCCGCGGCGACGTGGAGCGCTAAACGCTCGCTCACGTATATCGGGTTTTGGCCGGACGCTCGCTCACCTATGTGGGGTTTTCGCCGGACGCTCGCTCGCGTATATCGGGTTTTGGTCGGACGCTCGCTCACCTTCAGGTGAGCGGGCGTCTGTCGTTTAAGCTCACTACACAGCACTTGCAAAGCCGGATGCGACGGCGGGATCGACCCACGCTGATCGGAGCGCCTTCTTGATCTCCTTGGTGGCCGACTCGAAACCATTTGCCAAATCGTCCTTACGGAACACGAGGACGGTCCATCCGGCTGCTTCGAAGGCTTTGTTCCGGCGTCGATCACTGAGTGCCTGGGCCTCCGCGAGGTGATGGCCGCCGTCGTACTGAATGGCGATCCGCCTTTGGCGGAACCCCAAATCCGCCGACGGCGAGAACGGATCGTCATTTCGCAGGCTGAGCTGGAGTTCGGGTTCGGGGATTCCAGCATCCAGCATGGCCAAACGAAGCAGGGATTCCGGCGCGGAATCCGCGCCCACGCGCATCAGTTCGAGCGCCTCCCGGGCACGCACGACGCCCTGCAAATTTGGATGCCGCTCCACCAGGGCACGCAGTTCCTCGAGGGTAGCGAAGGGTGTGTCCCGCCCTTCCAGCGCCTGGCGGGGTACGCGAATCAGCTCGTCGCCCATACAAACGAGGTAGTTCAAAGGCAGCAGCCGGGCCATATCCAGCCAAGTACGGGGGCGTGTGCTGATCCGTATTCCATCAACGGATTCGACCTCGTCCTCGGCCGCGATCACCCTGTGCCCGATCACGCCCTTGCGGCGGGCTCCAGGCAACGATCGCGTCTTGCTGAGGTGCAGCTCGGTCGAATCGGCAAGCCAGGGCGGAAGGCTCGAGCAGCGAAGGCGCGCCGCCGTCACGTGCGAGATCCAGGCCCCCGGGGTGGCGGCCGTCAGCGCACGGGCGGCGGCCTCCAGATCGAAGTCCCAGCCGCTCGGACGGTAGAGGTTACGGCTGACGCGTTCGACGTCGGCGCGAAGCAGGAGGCCGCGCGGGACGCCCCTAGCTTGGGCCTCGGCGAGCGTGAACGGACCTGAAAGCAGTTCAGTGGGAAGGGCAAACTCGTTTCGCATACCCGCATTGTTGCGCAAACGGGCGGGTGCCTGCAGAAGTTATCCACAGGCGCGCGATTCGGCCCGCGATTCGGCCGCCTTCCGGTGCAACAGGTGAGCGAGCGTCCCGCGAGAGTGCCATATAGGTGAGCGAGCGTCCCGCGAAAGTGCCAGATATGTGAGCGAGGGTTTCGTAAAAATGTCACATAGGTGAGCGAGGGTCAGAAGAGGCCCACAGGGTTGCCGTGCTCATCGACGTCCATTCGCATCGCGGCAGGCTCCTTGGGCAAGCCGGGCATCGTCATGACCGCACCGGTCAGCGCGACGATGAAACCCGCTCCGGTCTTGGGAATCAGCTCGCGCACATGCACCGTGAATCCCTTGGGGGCGCCCAACTGGGATGCGTCGTCGGTGAAGGAATACTGCGTCTTTGCCATGCAAACGGGCATCCCGCTCCAGCCATTTTTCCGGATGTCCGCGAGACGCCTGAGCGCGGGGACGGAAAACTCCACACCGTCGGCGCCGTAGATTTCCTGGACTATCGTGCGGATCTTGTCCTCCACTGACAGGCTCAGGGGATACAAATGACGGAAGTCCGACGGCGTTGCTGCCGCCACCACTGCGGCGACCTTCGCCGCGAGCTCGTCGCCGCCGTCGCCCCCTCCACCTCTGCCCCAGACATCCGCCACCGCCGCCTGAACTCCCTCCCGGGCGCACCAAGCCAGCAGCCAGTCGAGCTCTTCGGTTGTGTCCGTCGCGAACTTGTTGATGGCAACGACTGGGGTGACGCCAAACTTCTCGACGTTGTGCACATGCCGTTTCAAGTTCTCGACGCCGGCAGCGAGCGCCTCGACGTTCGGCTCCTTGAGAAGCTCCTTCGGGATGCCGCCCTGCATCTTCAGCGCCCGGATAGTCGCGACCACGACGACGGCGGACGGGGCCACGTCCGCGATGCGCGACTTGATATCCATGTACTTTTCGGCCCCAAGGTCGGCGCCGAATCCCGCTTCCGTGACCACGATGTCGGCGAGTTCCCGGGCCGTTTGTGTGGCGATGAGCGAGTTGCAGCCGTGCGCGATGTTGGCGAACGGCCCGCCATGCACCAGGGCCGGCGTTCCTGCGATGGTTTGAACAAGGTTCGGTTTGATGGCGTCCCTCAACAGCATGGTCAGTGCGCCCTGGACACCGAGATCGGCCACGGTGATCGGACGCCGGTCATAGCTGTATCCGAAAGTGATGCGGCCGAGGCGCTCGCGGAGATCATCCAAGTCCGTCGCGAGGCAGAAGACGGCCATGATTTCGGACGCCACGGTGATGTCGAAGCCGTCCTGCCGCGGGACTCCTTGAGCGGGCCCGCCCAGGCCGATGATGACTTCGCGCAGCGAGCGGTCGTTCATATCGAGGACCCGTTTGAACGTCATGCGGCGGGGGTCGATGTTGAGCTCGTTGCCTTGGAAGATGTGGTTGTCCACGAGGGCCATGAGGGCGTTGTTGGCAGACGTGATCGCGTGGAAGTCGCCGGTGAAATGCAGGTTGATCTCGTCCATGGGAAGAACCTGGGAGTAGCCGCCACCGGTTGCTCCTCCCTTCATGCCCAGGATCGGTCCAAGGGAGGGTTCGCGCAGCGCGATCATCACGCGATGACCAGCCCGTGCCAAGGAATCGGCAAGGCCCACCGTGGTTGTGGACTTTCCCTCGCCCGCCGGCGTCGGGGACATCGCTGAGACGAGGACGATCTTGCCGGCGCGTTTGGCATCCGGGAGACGCAGTTTGGCAGGATCGATCTTCGCCTTGAACCGGCCATACAGTTCCAGGGCATCGACGTTGATCCCGGCACGCTCCGCGATTTCCTCGATGGGACGTATCGCCGCACTCCGGGCAATTTCGAGGTCGCTCAAGATCTTGTCTTCAGACATCTTTGTCCTCAACTCGTCGGGAACACTGTCCGCGACAATCTATCAGTCGAGTCCTCGTAGGTGAGCGAGGGTTGGGGAAATTGGGGTGATAGGTGAGCGGGCGTCGTCGAAAGGGGGCCCATAGGTGAGCGGGCGTTAGCTGGGGCGGACGAGGACGGCGCCGATGGCGGCGTGGTAGCTCTCGAGCGTGATGGCTGCAGTCCTTTGCCAGCCGAAGGCCTCCGCATGGACAGCAGCGGCACGACCCAGGTCTTCGCGGGTGCGGGGATCGTCGTACAAGGCTTCGATGACGTCGGCCCAGCGCGAGGGATCGTGGCCGTCAACCAAAATGCCCGTGCGACCGTCGGCAACGGCGCGGGACAGGCCACCCACGTTGGTGGCCACCACCGGGGTGCCGCAGGCCTGTGCCTCGAGGGCAACAAGGCCGAACGATTCGCTGAAGGATGGCATCACCACCACGTCGGCTGAACGGAACCAGCCCGCCAGCTTGGGCGCCTTGACCGGCGCACGGTGGGTGACGACGTCGTCGAGCCCCGCGGCCGTGATGAAGGACTGCAGGTTGAAGTCCTTGGCGCCGCTCAAGGCGCCCAGGATGGTCAGTTCGAGGTCGATGTCGGGCCGCCTCTTGCGGAGGATTCCGGCAGCCTCGATGAAGACCTGCGGGCCCTTGAGCCGCTGGATGCGTCCGGCGAAGAGCAGGTGGAAACTGCCCGGCCGCACGCCAAGCTCGGCGCGGGAGCGGGCCCGGAATGCGGGCGTGAACACGGTGAGGTCGACGCCGGGGGGAGCGATATCGATGTGGTCGAAGTCGGCGTTGTAGTGCGAGACGAGCTCCTGGGCTTCCGCGGGAGTGTTGGCCACGAGCCGGGTGGCTCCATCCACGATCCGCTGTTCGCCGTCTTCACGCAGGCGCGGTTCGGGCCGCTCGCCGGATTCGAGCACCAGGTTCTTGACCTTCGCCATCGTGTGCATCGTATGGATCAGCGGCACGTTCCACAATGCCGACAGCTCAAGGCCGGCCACGCCGGATACCCAATAGTGCGAATGGATGGCGTCGTAACGGCCGTGCGGTTGCCGCTGCCGGATCCTCTCGACTTCGGCGACCATGGTGTGGATGAGCTCGGGAAGTTCCTCCTTGGGCAGCTTCCGGGGCGGGCCTGCCAGGACGTTATGGACGCAGACGCCGGGGCCGGGATGTTCGACGGCGGGCTGGCCGGCAGACGTCGAACGCGTGAAGATCTCCACCTCCACTCCAAGATCCGCCAAAGCCATGGCCAGCGCCCGGACGTACACATTCATCCCGCCGGCATCGCCCGAGCCGGGCTGCTCCATGGGCGAAGTGTGGAGTGACAGGAAGGCCACGCGACGGATCAACGACACCGCTACCTCCTGTATCCAAAGCAACTAAACGGGCCCCGCAAAGTGAGAGATCCTCTGCGTCCCAGCGAAAACACTACTCCTGACCTCCAGGGCATTGCAGCCAGCCTGCAGGGCAGGCCGTGCATGGCGGGCTGATACCGTAACGGACGTGAGCCACTCAAACAGCGAAGCAGGAACGCCGGCGGCCGTTAGCTACGAGATCCGGCCCGCCGGGGCAAGCGACTGGCCCGCGATCTGGGCGGTCCTGGAACCCGTGATCCGGGCAGGGGAGACCTTCACCTGGGACCGCGACACCAGCGAAGAAGCCGCACGGAGCAAATGGTTCAAGGAAGCGCCCGGCCTGACCTTTGTAGCAGTGCGCGACGGCGACGTGCTGGGTACCGGTGAACTGCACGCCAACCAGGGCGGCGGCGGAAGCCACGTGGCCAACGCAGGCTACATGGTCCGTGCCGATCAAGGCGGCCAGGGAATCGCGCGAGCACTGTGTGCCTATTCCTTGGTTGCCGCCCGGGACGCCGGGTTCAAGGCCATGCAGTTCAACGCCGTCGTCGAGAGCAATGTCCGCGCAGTGGGCCTGTGGCAGTCCATGGGCTTCCGTATCCTGGCGACCATCCCCGGGGCTTTCCAGCACCCAAACCTCGGATACGTGGGCCTGCACGTCATGTACCAGGAGCTTTAGCCCCGTCAGTGATTCGCGCAGTCCCCCCGGACGGAAAGCTATGCACCATCGCGGCCGCGGCGTAGTCTGCCGTGCATGGACGCAACGCCCAGGGCCCGATTCGACCCCCTCGCCGCTATCCGTGACGATGCGCCGGGGGAGGGGGCCGACCCAGGTTGCGACCTTCTTCTGACAGGCACCGTGTTCCAGGACATTATCTTTACCGGACTGGACCGCAGCCCTGAACCGGGCACTGAAGTGTGGAGCCAAGGCATGGGGACCTGTCCCGGCGGCGTGGCCAACCAAGCGATCGCGGCTGCCCGTCTCGGACTGCGGACCAGCCTCGCTGCAGCCTTCGGCGATGACGGGTACGGGGACTTCAACTGGCGGATCCTTGAAAGCCAGGAACATGTGGACCTTTCCCTGTCCAAGCGGTTCGAGGGCTGGCATTCACCTGTCACCGTTTCGTTGTGCGTCGATCAGGATCGTTCCATGGTCACCCACGGACATCCCTCGCCCATGAGTGCTTCGGAACTGATCGGCGAACCGCCCCAGGCGCTCGCCGCCGTCGCGGATCTGGGCGAAGAGCCCGAGCCTTGGATGCTCGCGGCGAGGAAAGCCGGCGTCAAGCTCTTCGGCGACGCCGGCTGGGATCCAACGGGAGAGTGGTCGTCGAGGCGGCTGGACCAGCTCAGCAATTTCCACGCGTTCATGCCGAACCAGCGGGAGGCGATGGCCTTCACCGGCAAGGACAACCCATGGTCTGCGCTCTACGCGCTCGCCGACCGCGTTCCCGTGGCCGTGGTGACGCTGGGTGCGCAGGGAGCCATGGCCGTGGATTCCGAAACCGGTGAGGAGGAGTGGGTGCCGTCCCTTCCTGTGACGGCGTACGACCCCACGGGTGCGGGCGACTGCTTCGGTGCGGCATTTGTTGTGGGCTGCCTGGCCGGATGGCCTTTGGGGGACCGTCTCCGTTTTGCCAATCTTTGTGCTTCGCTGGCGGTCCAGGAAGTGGGCGGCTCGCTGGCTGCACCTGGTTGGGGAGACATCGCCGATTGGTGGCAGCGGGCCAACGCCCGGCGGGAGCGGCAGTCCAGCCAGTGGCTCAAACGGTTCGCCTTCCTCGAGGACATTGTGGGGGATGTCCCGCCCGGGGCCCAACGTCGTGCAACGGCCACGATCGCCCACAACTCGGATGCTTGAGCGGCACTCACCCCAGTCAACCCGCCCGCCCCGGGCAACCCGCATGCCGGCGCGGCACTAGAATCGTGAGGGTGACTTACGAAGCAGCTGCCAGTTTCGAGCCCTTGAAGAGATCGGGTTCGGCAACGGTCCTCGAACGATCAGCCGTCATTGACTTGGACGCCATCCGGCACAACGTACGCCAGTTCGTGGCCATCGCCTCGCCCGCAAGCGTCATGGCCGTGGTCAAGGCCGACGCCTACGGGCACGGAGCGGTGCAGGTGGCCCGTGCAGCCCTCGAAGCCGGCGCCCGCTGGCTCGGCGTTGCCCACATTTCGGAGGCATTGGCGCTTCGCGCTGCTGGAATAGACGCCCCGATGCTGGCCTGGCTGCACACCAGCCAAAGCAACTTCCAGACGGCGGTTGCCGCCGGCGTCGACGTCGGGATTTCCGGCTGGGAGCTGGACGCGGTGGTCGCCGCGGCCCGCGAGCAGGAACGCCCGGCCCGCATTCACCTCAAGGTCGACACCGGCCTGGGCCGCAACGGCTCAACGATCGCCCAATGGGACCAAGTGGTGGGCCAGGCCATGGAGTACCAGGACGAGGGCCTCCTGCGCGTGGTGGGCATCTTCTCGCACTTGGCTGTGGCCGACGAGCCCCACCGTCCCGAGACCGATGAACAGTTGGCAGCCTTCCGGGAAGCGATTGCCGTGGCCGAGGACGCCGGAGTGGACACCGAAGTCCGGCACCTGGCCAACACACCCGCTACCCTTTCGCGCCCGGATGCCCACTTCGACCTTGTCCGCGTCGGGCTCGGGCTCTACGGGCTGTCACCTTTCGAAGGACAAAACTCGGCGGAACTCGGCCTCCGCCCCGCCATGACCGTGCGCACCCTCGTTTCCAACTGCAAGCGGGTTCCCGAAGGCCAAGGAGTGTCCTACGGACTCAACTACCGGACGTCCAGCGAGAGTTCCTTGGGCTTGATCCCGCTCGGCTACGCCGACGGCGTGCCGCGCGTCGCCACCGGCGGACCGGTGCGGGTCAACGGAGTCAACTACCCCGTTGTGGGCCGGATCGCGATGGACCAGATGGTCATCGACCTTGGGGAGCCCGTCACAGACGAAGCCGGCTGGCTGGGTGCCGAAGCCGTCATGTTTGGTGACGGCGCCGACGGCGGCCCGACGGCGGACGACTGGGCCGCCGCCGCCGGAACCAACAACTATGAGATTGTCACCCGCATCAGCCCCCGCGTGCCTCGCATCTACATCAACGAGATCCCCGGAACGGATGCCCGGTGAGCGGTCCTTCGATTGATAACGCCCGGTTGACCGGGGCCTTGTGGGAACGGACCGTCAAGGTCGCGACGGCGGAGCAGACCCATGCTTTGGGCTCGGCGTTGGCCGGGGTTCTTGAGCCCGGTGACCTGCTCGTCCTGACGGGCGAACTCGGTGCGGGCAAGACCACCTTCACGCAGGGACTCGGCGAAGGACTGGGCGTCCGGGCCGGCGTCATTTCACCGACGTTCGTCCTGGTGCGCATCCACCCGAACCTGCCGGACGGGCCGCGCCCCGGCGGTCCGGACCTGGTCCACGTCGATGCGTACCGGCTGGCGTCCGCCGCGGAAATCGACGACATCGACCTCGAAAACACCATGGACAACTCCGTGACAGTGGTCGAGTGGGGCCGCGAGCGCGTGGAACACCTTTCGGATAGCCGCCTGGACATCGAGATGCACCGGACGGTGGGCGGCGCGGATAGTGCCGTGACCCGTCCGGAAGCGGGCCAGGATGCCGTGCTGGATTTCGACCCCGAAGACGACGACGAACCGCGCACCATCGTTTTCCGCGGCTTTGGCCCTCGTTGGAGCGCCGTGCCCGAAATACTGGAGGAGAACGCCTGATGCTGATCCTGGCCATTGACACTTCCGCCGTGGCGAGTGCGGCACTCATCTCGGACGATGCCATGGAGGGCGTGGTGGAATCCTTCGCCACGGAGGACACCCGCAGCCACGCTGAGGTCCTGGCGCCCGGCATCGAGAAACTCCTGGGCGACGCCGGTGTAAGCGGTGCAGACCTGGATCTCATCGTCACCGGCGTCGGCCCCGGGCCGTTCACAGGGCTTCGCTCGGGGATTGCGACCGCACGCACTTTGGCGTTTGCGTGGAACAAGCCTCTTTTCGGGCTCATGAGCCTGGATGCGATCGCCTTGGAAGTGGCAGAGTCAACAGAGGCGCAGGCAGAGTTCCTGGTGGCCACGGACGCCCGTCGCAAGGAGGTCTACTGGGCGCGCTACACGCTCACGGAAGGCCAGCTGCCCCTACTCGTGGATGGTCCGCACGTCGGGTTCGCCTCGGAGTTGCCCGATCTTCCGGTCTTCGGCGCCGGCGCCGGCATCTACGCGGACGTCGTCAACGCGAACGAGGAATTCAGCACCACCCAGCCCGATGCAGCCTCGTTGGGCCAGTTCGCCATGGCCTTGCTCACTGCGGGCGAAAAGCTGCCGGACTCCACACCCTTGTATTTGCGGGAATCCGACGCGCAAGTGCCCGGCCCCAGGAAGCGTGCCTTGTGAACCCCTCGTACCAATTCAAGCTCGACGGCGTGACCTTGCGTGACATGACCCCTGACGACGTCACCGCCGTCGAAGTCCTCGAGCGCCGGCTCTTCCCGGTGGACGCGTGGCCGATGCAGATGTTCTTCGACGAACTTGCCCAGATAGATACCCGCCGTTACGTCGTGGCCGAAGCCGACGGACAAATCGTGGCCTACGCCGGGCTCATGTGCATCGAGCCGATCGCAGACGTCCAGACGATCGCCGTCGTGCCCGAATTCGAAGGCAGGGGAATCGGCTCCGCCATCCTTACGGAACTGATCGAAGAAGCCCGACGGCGGGGCGCGGTGGAAGTGCTCTTGGAGGTCCGCGCGGACAATCCACGAGCGCAGGCACTGTACGTGCGGTTCGGCTTCGAGCAGATCCACGTCCGCCGGCGGTACTACCGCGACGGCACGGACGCCCTCATCATGAGGCTGACATTGACTGAAGGAATACCGGCATGAACCACCCCGGCCACGTGAATCAGCCCGGCACCGTCCAGCCGCTCGTGTTGGGGATCGAATCCTCCTGCGACGAAACGGGCGTCGGGATTGTCAGGGGCACCACCCTGCTCACCAACACGGTGTCTTCGTCGATGGACGAGCATGTCCGTTTCGGCGGCGTTATTCCCGAGATCGCTTCACGCGCGCACCTGGACGCTTTCGTTCCCACGCTGCAGGAGGCCCTGCACGAGGCTGGGGTGGCGCTTGACGATATTGACGCCATTGCCGTGACCTCCGGACCCGGCTTGGCAGGCGCGCTCATGGTGGGCGTTTGCGCGGCCAAGGCGCTCTCCGTTGCCACGGGCAAACCGCTTTACGCGATCAACCACTTGGTGGCGCACGTCGGCGTCGCGCTTCTTGACGGGGCCGGTGGCGGCACGGGGGGACCCGGTTCGGGTGCTCCGCTGCCGGAAAATCTCGGAGCGTTGCTCGTTTCGGGCGGACACACGGAAATCCTGCGCATCCGCAGCATCACCGACGACGTCGAGATGCTCGGCTCCACCATCGACGACGCCGCAGGCGAGGCCTACGACAAAGTCGCCAGGCTCCTGGGCCTTGGCTACCCGGGCGGACCCGCCATCGACAAACTCGCCAAGCAGGGCAACGCCAAGGCCATCCGTTTCCCGCGCGGCCTGACCCAGCCGAAGTACATGGGGACCGCGGAGGAACCGGGACCCCACCGCTACGATTGGTCTTTCAGCGGGCTCAAGACCGCCGTCGCACGCTGTGTTGAACAGTTCGAAGCGCGCGGTGAGGACGTTCCCGTTGCCGATATCGCCGCAGCATTCCAGGAGGCGGTGGTGGACGTCATCACGTCCAAGGCTGTGCTGGCCTGCAAGGAGAACGGCATCGAGGATCTCCTGCTGGGGGGCGGTGTTGCGGCCAACTCCCGGCTCCGTGAGCTGACAGGACAACGGTGCGCCGCGGCGGGGATCACCCTGCATGTGCCGCCGCTGTCACTGTGTACCGACAACGGCGCCATGGTTGCTGCCTTGGGCTCGCAGCTCATCATGGCGGGAATCGGTCCCAGCGGCGTCGCATTCGCTCCGGATTCCTCCCTGCCGGTCACCACGGTTTCGGTGTAGGCGCGGGACCCGGCCGGACCCGGCCGATGGCCGGACGGCAGCGCTAGGCGGTTGGCAGCGCTAGGCGGTCGGAACGGACCGCATTTGCTCCACGAGATCCTGGACAACCGCGTGAAGATCGCCGTCGTGCTGGGCAGCGACTCGGCGCTGGCGCTGGTAGCCGGCTCCGCGGGCGATGATCTTCTCGACGTCGGCCAGTTCCGCCGAGCAACCCAGCTTCTCGGCGATGGGCGCCAGGCGCAGCAGTGTTTCCTTCAGGTGCTCAGTGACGAGCTGCTCATTGCCTTCGGCGTCGAGGATGATGATCGCCTCCATGCCGTAACGGGCCGCACGCCACTTGTTTTCCTGGATATGCCACGGCGGCATGGTCGGAATGCTCCCGCCGTTGTCCAGGATCGTGGAGAACTCGTCCACCAGGCATTGGGTCAGGGCCGCAACGGCGCCGACTTCCTCAAGGGTGGCGAGGCCGTCGCAAATGCGCATCTCGATGGTGCCCAGGTTCGGCACAGGCCGGATGTCCCAGCGGATTTCAGACAGGGTGTCGATCACTCCGGTAGTGAACATGTCCTGGACATAGGACTCGTATTCGGCCCAACTGGGGAACTGGAATGGCAATCCGGCCGTGGGCAGTTGCTGGAACATCAGGGCGCGCTGTGACGCATAGCCGGTGTCTTCGCCACCCCAGAACGGGCTGGAAGCGGACAATGCCTGGAAATGGGGGAAGTAGTTGACCAGCCCGTCGAGGATGGGGAGCGCCTTGTCCCTCCGGTCGAGGCCGACGTGGACGTGGACTCCGTAGATGACCATTTGCCGTCCCCACCATTGGGTCCGGTCGATCAGCTTTGCATAGCGTTCTTTGTCCGAGACAGGCTGAAGCTGCGGCGGGCTGAAGGGATGGCTTCCTGCGCAGAAAAGTTCCACGCCCATGGGGTCGGTGACTTCCCTGACGGCCTGCAGCGAGCGGGCCAGGTCTTCCTTGGCTTCCTTGACGGTGTTGCACACGCCCGTGACAAGTTCCACGGTGTTCAGGAGCAATTCCCGCTTGATGTGCGGATGCTCGTCGTCTTCGTTGAGGTCCGGGTGCCGCGATGCCACGCCGCGCAGGACCTCGTTTGCGACAGAGACCAGTTCGCCGGTGCGTGCGTTGACGAGAGCGAGCTCCCATTCCACCCCCAGGGTCGACTGCCTGGATGAAGCGAAATCAATCTGCACGTGGGTCCCCTCGGTATTTGCCAAAACGCCCTGAGCAATGCCCGCCGTGGGGCCGTCAGCGGTTGGCTCAAGTCTAATGCAGGGGCGGTACGGTACCGCATGGACGGATTTCATGGAAGGAAAACAACATGTTGCTAATGAGAATGATTTGCATCTAAGATGGTGAACATGCATCTTTCACGTCACAACCCGAGAAGGAGAACCCCATGAAAGTCAGGAATTCGCTGCGTGCCCTCAAGAAGGTCCCCGGCGCGCAAGTGGTGCGCCGGCGAGGCCGCACCTTTGTCATCAACAAGCTGAACCCGCGCTTCAAGGCGCGCCAAGGCTAGCTTCCGTCTAGGCTGGGCAGAGAACCCGCTACGCGAAGGAAGCCCCGTTATGCCGATCCTCAACAAAGACATGACGCTCTGCATTTCACTCTCTGCCCGGCCGAGCAACAACGGAACGCGTTTCCACAACTTCCTCTACGAGGCGCTCGGCCTGAACTGGATCTACAAAGCCTTCGCTCCCGCGGACCTCCCGAACGCGATCGCCGGCGTGCGCGGCCTGGGCATCCGCGGCTGCGCCGTCTCGATGCCGTACAAGGAAGACGTCATCGCCCTCGTCGACCGCATGGACGCATCGGCGGCCGCTATCGACTCGGTCAACACGATCGTGAACGACGACGGCGTACTCACGGCCTACAACACCGACTACACGGCGATCGCCCAGCTGATCGAGCGCAACGCGATCGACCCGGCCTCGTCCGTGCTGCTCCGCGGTTCCGGCGGCATGGCCAAGGCCACCGCGGCAGCCTTCCGCGACGCCGGGTTCTCTCGCGTCACGGTGGTTGCGCGGAACGAGAAGCCCGGACAATCCCTCGCGGCGCTCTACGGTTTCGGCTGGCAGGCCGAGGTAGGGGAGTCGACCGCGGACGTGATCGTCAACGTCACGCCGATCGGCATGGCCGGCGGACCCGAGTCCGGCTCGCTGTCTTTCCCCGAAGCAGCGGTCGCGGCCGCGAAGGTAGTGTTCGACGTCGTCGCCCTCCCCGCCGAAACGCCGCTCATCAAGGCCGGTCGCGCGGCAGGAAAGACCGTGATCACCGGCGCCGAGGTAGCCACGATCCAGGCGCTCGAACAGTTCGTTCTCTACACCGGCATCACGCCAACTGCGGAGCAAGTGGCCGCTGCCGAAGAGTTCACGCGAGCCCAGTAGGGCGCCGCGGGCCGGGCTTGGCGTAACCTAGTCGGCCGCTACCGGCTCCACCACAACAGCCACCTTTTCCTCGCCGATCCTCGTGAGGACCAGGGTGGCTGTCTTGTTGCCGCGGCCTTTTGCCGAGCCCTTTCCGGCCGGCAGCAATTGTTTCCGCAGTTCCTCGGGGGTGACGGAGGTGCCGCGCTTCTTGATGTCCAGGACACCGACACCGTTGGCCTTCACCCAGGCCTTGAGGGCCTTGACGTTCAACGGCATGACCTCCAGGACTCTGTAGGCACGGGCGAACGGGGTCTCCAGTAGCTCCGGCGCGCAAATGTAGGCGATGTGTCGGTCCACCAGGTGCCCGCCGAGCCGGAGCGCGACGTCGGCCACCAGTCCCGCGCGGATCACCGCGCCGTCCGGTTCATAGAGGTACCCCTCCACGGGTCCGACATCGGGCACCGGGCCGCCGTCGAAATCTTCGCCGCTGGTGATCTCGGCTGCGCCCTGCGGCCCGAGCACCAGTGCCGCACGGCGGATGCCGGGACGGGCGACGTCGTTGAACCACAGCGTTACTTCGGTGACGTCCCCTCCCACCGAGACCCACTGCGCCTCGCAGCCGGCCGGAACCGATCCGTGCGGCATCCCCGGACCCATTTTGACGCCGACCGACTTTCCAGTAGCCGCCAGCGATTCAACGAAGGACAATGGCGGCGAGAACGCCTCCGGATCCCAGATACGCTTCGTCCCCGACGACGACGTCGTGCGGCGCGCCGGATCGAGCCACACGCCGTCGACCCCGTCGAGGGGCACGGACGTAGCGTCAGAGTGCACCACCGACGCGTGGGGGAAAGGCATGAGATTGATGGTGGCGCACGCTGCGGTGGTCTCATCCAGTTCCACGGCGGTGACCTTGATGTCCATGGAGGCCATGGCCATGGAGTCGGCTCCGAGCCCGCAGCCCAGGTCCGCTACGTGCTGCGTGCCCGCCTTGGCGAATCGCTCGGCGTGCCTGGCTGCCACATTGAGCCGGGTGGCCTGCTCCAGGCCGGCTTGGGTGAAAAGCATCTGCCGGGCGAATTCGCCGAACTTGGCCTCGGCCCGGGTGCGGAGCCTGGATTGGGTGAGGACGGCGGCCACCAGCTCGGGGGAGTGGCCGTCCTTGCGCAAGCGGGCATTGAGGGCCAACGCTTCGCCGTCGCGGTACGGCCCCAAGGATGCCAGAAGTTCCCAACCCTCCGTTGTCAGCAGGGGGGCAATGTGGTCCTGGGGTGTGTCAGCCATGGGAACTAGCCTAGTGCTCGCCCGTCTTGCGGGGTGGAGGGGGATCCGGGAGCACTCGGGCGGATAGGGTTGATGCCATGGAAGACAACCCAGTACGCCAGCCTGACGACGCCAATGGTTCTCCCTCTGTCCCCGATAGACGTCCCTTCGCCGGAAATCTTTCCAAGTATGCCCGCCCGGCGCTCATCGTCGGTGCTTTGATTGCTGTTGTCTGCATCGCTCTCTTGATCATTATTTTCTTCCTCGATTCCTTCAACGCCGCTACCTACTCGATGACCGGAAAGAGCGTCCAGGACGCCACCGACGAGGCCCGGGACATCCGGGACACCTACTCCGGTGCGCGCATCGGTGCGATCGTCGGGCTGGTGGTGTTCGGCGTCGTGGCGCTTGCGAGCGGCGTGGTGCTGTACCTGAACCGCGGAACCGCGCCGGAGGAAGAGTACGACGACGGCGAGGATGTCGACTTCGACGACCTCGCCGGGCAATGAGCTTCTGAGCCGGAGAGGCGCTCCAGGCGTTCACCCGTGACGGAATTCTGGCACTCGCCTTGACCGAGTGCTAATGCTTACATAGAGTCTTGATTAGCACTCTCCCTAGGCGGGTGCTAATGCCGCCAGGCACTTACCGGCACCGCGACGACGGTAGGCACGCCACGGCACCCCTGGTTTGATAGTCCATGTACTACCTCACGTAAAGGAGAGATCCGAGTGTCGGTCTCCATTAAGCCTCTCGAGGATCGCATTGTTGTCCGCCCGCTCGAAGCAGAGCAGACCACGGCTTCCGGCCTGGTCATCCCGGACACTGCACAGGAAAAGCCGCAGGAAGGCGAAGTTGTTGCAGTTGGCCCCGGCCGCTTCGATGACAACGGCAACCGGGTTCCGGTCGACGTAACCGTTGGCGACGTCGTCATCTACTCCAAGTACGGCGGAACTGAAGTCAAGACCGGCGGCAACGAATACCTCGTTCTGTCCGCCCGCGACGTTCTGGCGATCGTCGTTAAGTAATTCCCTGGATCCCGCATCGCAGATCACGTCGGACTTTCCGGTCGAATCAGCGGTGCGGGTTTTCCGTCTTGAAAGGACACAACCATGGCAAAGCAGCTTGCGTTTAACGACGCTGCCCGTCGCTCGCTCGAAGCAGGCATTGACAAGCTCGCCAACACCGTCAAGGTCACCCTTGGCCCGCGTGGCCGCAACGTCGTTCTGGACAAGAAGTGGGGAGCTCCCACCATCACCAACGACGGCGTGACGATCGCCCGCGAAGTCGAACTCGACGACCCGTATGAGAACCTTGGCGCGCAGCTGGCCAAGGAAGTCGCCACCAAGACCAATGACGTCGCGGGCGATGGCACCACCACGGCCACCGTGCTCGCACAGGCCCTCGTCAAGGAAGGCCTGCGCAACGTTGCCGCTGGAGCCGCCCCGGGCGAAATCAAGCGTGGCATCGAGGTTTCCGTCAAGGCCGTGGCTGCCCGCCTCCTGGAGAACGCCCGCGAGGTAGAAGGCACCCAGGTTGCCAGCGTCGCCGCGATCTCCGCCCAGAGCGATGAGGTTGGCGAACTCCTCGCCGAGGCTTTCGGCAAGGTCGGCAAGGATGGTGTCATCACCATCGAAGAGTCCTCCACCACGCAGACCGAACTGGTCCTCACCGAGGGCATGCAGTTCGACAAGGGCTACCTGTCCCCGTACTTCGTCACTGACGCGGAACGCCAGGAAGCTGTTCTGGAAGACGCCCTCATCCTGATCAACCAGGGCAAGATCTCCTCGCTGCAGGAATTCCTGCCGCTCCTCGAGAAGGCCCTGCAGGCCGCCAAGCCGCTCTTCATCATTGCTGAAGACATCGACGGCGAAGCGCTGTCCACGCTGATCGTCAACCGTATCCGCGGCACCCTGAACGTCGTTGCCGTCAAGGCACCGGGCTTCGGCGACCGCCGCAAGGCCATGCTGCAGGACATCGCCACGCTGACCGGCGCACAGGTTGTCTCCCCGGAGCTCGGCCTGTCCCTGGACCAGGTTGGCCTCGAGGTCCTCGGGAGTGCCCGCCGCATCACCGTCACCAAGGACAACACCACCATTGTTGACGGCGCCGGCACGCCCGAGGACGTCGCAGCACGCGTCGCCCAGATCCGTGCCGAGCTGACCCGCACCGACTCCGACTGGGACCGGGAAAAGCTGCAGGAAAGGCTTGCAAAGCTGGCCGGCGGCATCGGCGTCATCAAGGTCGGCGCAGCCACCGAGGTCGAGCTCAAGGAAAAGAAGCACCGTATCGAGGACGCAGTGTCCTCCACGCGTGCTGCCCTTGAAGAAGGCATCGTCTCCGGCGGCGGTTCCGCCCTCATCCACGCCCTCAAGGCACTGGACGAGGACGCTGCCGTCAAGGCTCTGGAAGGCGACGCGGCTGCCGCCGTCGGCATCGTCCGCCGCGCCCTGACCCAGCCCCTTCGCTGGATCGCCCAGAACGCCGGCTTCGACGGCTACGTCGTCGTCGCCAAGGTTGCCGAGCTCGAAGACAACCACGGCTTCAACGCGAAGACCGCCGTGTACGAGGACCTGATCGCCGCCGGCGTGATCGACCCCGTCAAGGTCACCCGCTCCGCGCTCCAGAACGCCGCGTCCATCGCAGCCCTGGTTCTCACCACCGAGACCCTGGTTGTCGAAAAGCCGGCCGAAGAAGACGAACACGCAGGCCACAGCCACTAATCCCCACCGCCTCCCTAGCCTCGCTTCGCTTCGGCCAGGGAACCCGGGCGGCGTGGGCCCAGACCGCCCACCTGCGTGAAAGAAGGCCCGGTCCCCTTTTGGGGGCCGGGCCTCCTGCGTTTGGCTCCCGACGACGTTCGTCTCATGCGCGAGCCCACAGTTGGCACTCGGCATTCGCCATGTCAACGTCCAGCCAGGCATGACCTAATTGAGTGATGGATGCTTCTCGAATGGATTTTCGATTGGCACTTGTTATTACGAATCAGTAAGATTTATGGTTCGATCTAGGTCATTGAGGGGCATTGTTGTGTCAACTGCGCAAACGACGGCTACTACCAAGGAGCAACGTCGTTCCAGTGGCACCGGGAGAAAGTCGAACTTTCGCCCTGAAATTCAAGGCCTGCGCTCCCTCGCAGTGCTCATGGTGGTTACGTACCACGTGTGGTTCGGCAGGGTTTCCGGTGGCGTAGACGTCTTCCTTCTGGTGTCCGCCTTCTTGATGACATTGCAGTTCACAAACCGCTATGCGCAGCACCGGCCCATGGACCTGCTGAGGCATTGGCTTCACTTGTTCCGGCGTCTGCTTCCGGCTACCGTCGTGGTTCTCCTGGGTACTTTGGCCGCCATCTTCGTGGTCCTCCCCAAAACCCGGTGGGCAGCGTTGGTCGACCAGGTCTGGGCCTCCCTGTTCTACGTCCAGAACTGGCTCCTCCAGCGAGAGGCGGTCAACTACTACGCTGCCGACCGCAGCCAAGCGAGTCCGTTGCAGCATTTCTGGTCCCTCTCGATCCAGGGCCAGGTCTTCATCCTTTGGCCGGTCATTTTCGCGATCGCCGCCTTGGTCTGCAGAAAGTACGCCCTCCGCTACAGGGTCGCCCTGACATACGTGTTCGGGCTGATCTTCCTGGTGTCGCTCACCTACTCGATCATTGCCACGGCGTCGAACCAGACCACCGCCTACTTTGATACTTTCGCCAGGCTGTGGGAGTTCGCCCTCGGAACACTGGCTGCCCTGGCCCTGCCGATGTTGAAGATCTCGAAGAACGTCCGTGTGGTGATGGGCTGGGTCGGCGTGATCGCCATGCTGAGCTGCGGGATCGTGCTCCAGGTCCAGACTGCGTTCCCTGGCTTCGTGGCCCTCTGGCCAACCTTGGCGGCTGCCTGCATCATTGCCGCGGGCCAGACGGGCAGCCGATTCGGAGTGGACTGGATCCTCAGCTCGAGGCCCCTCGTTCGCCTGGGCGACAACTCCTACGCGCTGTACTTGTGGCACTGGCCGTTGCTGGTCATCTCCCTCATCTGGACAGGGAAGGACCACGCAGGCTGGCTCTCCGGGACCGTCATCATCGCAACCGCCTTGGTTCTGGCCTTCCTGACGACCAAGTTCGTCGAGAAGCCGTTCAGGGAATGGAAGTGGCCCGAAGTGAACCGGCGACGCGCCGCCCTCGCGATCGTCGCCTGCCTCACTATCGCGATAGTGCCGTTGCTCGGTTTCACTGTCCAGCAGAACGTGACCGCCAAAATCGCCATGGACCAAGCCCAAAAGGACAACCCTGGAGCCGCTGCCCTGGTGCCCGGCTACGTCAACGAAGTGAGTCCGAGCGCTGTCCTGCTTCCCACCGCTGAAAAGCTGGCCCAGGACTGGGCAAATCTACCCAGCAAATGCTCGGGAGATCTGGTGCCTTCATCCAAAGTCCTCCAAGGGGTTTGCCTTCAAAACAATCAGCCGGCCGAATCCAGCCGGACCATTCTGGTGCTCGGCGACTCCCACGCGGAGCAATGGCTGGCCGCGGTGGCTCCGGTGGCCGAACAGGAGCAATGGCGCGCCTACCAGCTGCTGCTCGGCGCGTGCCCGTTCACCGTGGATACCTCCGGATTGGACGCACCGTGCAAGGCCTTCAACGACGCCGTCGTCCAGCAGATCGACCAGCATCCACCGAGTGCCGTGTTCCTCGTAGGGACGGCGGCATCGCCCTCGTCGCCCGATGAAAAGCTGACAGTCGGCCTTGAAGACACAGTCAAGATGCTCACGGGGAAGGGCATCAACGTCATCGCCGTACGGGACAACCCGCGATTCGATTTCAACATGGCTGATTGCGTCGCGGTCAAAGGTCAACACAGCCCCGACTGCAATCCAAGCCAGGAGCAATTGCTCGCGGCCCAAAACCCGCTCGCATCGCTTCAGGGGAAGTACCCGGGCTTGTCCGTCCTGGATATGACCGATCTGATCTGCAACGGCACCGAATGTCCCGGGGTTGTGGGTAACACGTTTGTCTACTTGGACAACAACCACCTCTCCAAGACCTATGTTGCGAGCATGGCGCCGATGCTCAAGGAAAGATGGCTGGCCGCCACCGGCTGGAGCTAGGCTCTCGGAGCCAGGCGTCCGGAGCCAGGCATCCGGACGCCCCGCCGGGCCCGACGGGAGCACCCGGGGTGCCGTTGCTCACATTGCCCTCGCGGAATATGGGGATCGGCGGCGAGGTTCTACTATTTATTCAGAACCTTTCTGCACAGGCCAGTCCCGTAATGACGGGCTGGTCATCAGCTGCAACCCCTACCAGAGCAACCCCCAAGAACTAAGGTAAGAGGCGCACTCATGACCCAGCCCCAACACGATCCCTTTGGCTTTGTCGGCCTGACCTACGACGACGTCCTGCTGCTGCCGGGCCACACCAACGTCATTCCCTCTGAAGCTGATACTTCCTCCCGGATCTCCAAGCGGATTTCCGTCCAGACGCCGTTGCTGTCCGCCGCCATGGACACCGTCACGGAGTCCCGGATGGCCATCGCCATGGCCCGCCAGGGCGGCCTTGGCGTGATCCACCGCAACCTGTCCATCGAAGACCAGGCCGACCACGTCGATCGCGTCAAGCGCTCCGAGTCCGGGATGATCACCAACCCGCTGACCATCCACCCGGAAGCAACCCTCCAGGAACTGGACGAGCTGTGTTCGCGTTACCGGGTTTCCGGTCTCCCCGTCATCGACCCCGATGGCCGGCTGCTGGGCATCGTCACCAACCGCGACACCCGCTTCGTTCCGGAGTCCGACTTCCCACTGCGGCTGGTCAGCGACGTCATGACGAAGATGCCGCTCATCACCGGGCACGTCGGCATCAGCCGCGAAGAGGCCTCGCACAAGCTGGCCACCAACAAGATCGAGAAGCTGCCCCTCGTTGATGAGCAGGGACGCCTCAAGGGCCTCATCACCACGAAGGACTTCACCAAGGCCGAGCAGTACCCGCTCGCGACGAAGGACGAGGAAGGCCGCCTCCGGGTCGGCGCCGCCATCGGGTTCTTCGGCGACGGTTGGGAACGCGCCATGACGCTGATCGACGCCGGCGTCGACGCATTGTTCGTGGACACCGCCAACGGCCACTCGCAGGGTGTCCTGGACTTGATCACCCGCCTGAAGTCGGATCCCGTTGCCGCGCACGTTGACATCATCGGAGGCCAGGCCGCCACCCGTGAAGGTGCCCAGGCACTGATCGACGCCGGTGCCGACGGCATCAAAGTGGGCGTGGGCCCGGGCTCGATTTGCACCACCCGCGTTGTTGCCGGTGTGGGCGTCCCGCAGATCACGGCCATCTATGAGTCCTCGAAGGCGGCCATGCCTGCCGGTGTCCCGCTGATCGCCGACGGCGGCCTGCAGTACTCGGGCGACATCGGCAAGGCCCTCGTGGCCGGTGCCGACACCGTCATGCTCGGCTCCCTGCTGGCCGGCTGCGACGAGTCGCCGGGTGAGTTGATCTTCGTGAACGGCAAGCAGTTCAAGAGCTACCGTGGCATGGGGTCGCTGGGGGCCATGCAGTCCCGCGGCAAGAACACGTCCTACTCGAAGGACCGTTATTTCCAGGCTGATGTTTCCGGCGATGACAAGCTCATCCCGGAAGGCATCGAAGGCCGCGTCGCATATCGCGGCCCGCTCTCCTCGGTGGCGTACCAGCTGGTGGGCGGCCTGCGTCAGACCATGTTCTACACGGGTGCTCCGACCATCGCAGAGCTCAAGGCGCGCGGCAAGTTTGTGCGCATCACTGCGGCCGGGCTCAAGGAGTCCCACCCGCACGACATTCAGATGACCGTCGAAGCCCCGAACTACGGTTCTCGCTAGGCGTCATTCTCCTCACAGGCACTTCAAGCGAGCCCGTCACCTCCCTCCAGGAAGGTGGCGGGCTCGCTTGTTTTCACGGCAGCACCTGTTGTCATGCTGCATGTCACCCTGCCGGAACATCCCGCCCCACTGGGATAACCTAGAGCAGTGACTTATGAGATTGAGATTGGCCGTGGCAAGCGTGGGCGTCGTGCCTACTCCCTGGATGACATCGCGATCGTCCCCAACCGCCGGACGCGCGACCCCAAGGACGTCTCCGTCTCATGGCAGATTGATGCCTACAAATTCGAGATGCCGGTGATCGCCGCACCCATGGACTCCGCGATGTCGCCTGAAACGGCCATCGCCCTTGGCCGGCTGGGCGGCCTGGGCGTCCTGGACCTCGAGGGCCTGTGGACGCGGTACGAGGATCCCCAGTCCGTGCTGGACGAGATCTCTGCCCTTGCTGATGAAACGGCCAGCCCGACGGTCACGCGGCGCATGCAGGAGCTCTACAAGGCGCCCATCCAGCCCGAACTGATCACCACGAGGCTCGCGGAAATCCGGGCATCGGGCGTGACGGTGGCCGGCTCGCTGACGCCGCAGCGCACCCAGGAACACTACAAAACCGTGGTTGCTGCCGGCGTCGACATTTTTGTCATCCGGGGCACCACCGTCTCCGCCGAACACGTCTCCAAGAACCACGAGCCACTGAACCTCAAGCAGTTCATCTACGAACTCGACGTCCCCGTGATCGTCGGCGGAGCCGCCGGGTACACCCCGGCATTGCACCTTATGCGTACCGGTGCCGCCGGCGTCCTGGTGGGCTTCGGCGGCGGTGCCACCACCACCACGCGCCGTGCGCTCGGCATCCATTCGCCCATGGCTTCCGCCATTTCCGACGTCGCTGCAGCCCGCCGCGACTACATGGATGAATCCGGCGGACGGTACGTGCACGTGATCGCCGACGGCGGCATGGGCAGTTCGGGTGACATCGTCAAAGCCATCGCCATGGGCGCCGACGCCGTCATGCTCGGCAGCGCTTTGGCCCGTGCCGAAGAAGCCCCGGGCAAGGGCTGGCACTGGGGCCAGGAAGCCCACCACCTTGAACTGCCCCGCGGCGACAGGGTCAACGTCGGCACTGTCGGTCCCCTCGAAGAAGTACTCTTCGGGCCGGGCCACCACACCAACGGAACGTCAAACCTGATCGGAGCGCTTCGCCGCTCCATGGCCACCACCGGCTATTCGGACCTCAAGGAGTTCCAGCGGGTCGACGTCGTCGTCTCGCCCTACTCCGGCCAGTAGGGCCCGTTTGACCGCTTGAGCAGTCGCGCGAAAACCCTGCCCAAGCCCGCGGACAAGAAGTAGTGTGGGGAACTACGGGCTTTGTGCGATGGGAGGCGTCCAATGAGCAGTGTTGCAGATGGTTCGCAAAGGGATGATGCATCAAGCGGTGCGTTGAGTCCAGAGACGCGGGCCAGATCCATCGAAGTTCTCAAAGGCACCACCGAGCCTGGCAAGGAACTCGACATCCTGATCGTCGGGGGAGGCGTGGTCGGGGCCGGGGCAGCGTTGGACGCGGTGACCCGAGGCTTGTCCGTGGGCATCGTCGAGGCCAGGGACTGGGCTTCCGGCACGTCGTCGAGGTCCTCGAAGCTGATTCACGGCGGCTTGCGCTACCTGGAAATGCTGGACTTCGCGCTGGTCCAGGAGGCCCTCCAGGAACGCGGACTGCTGATCCAACAGATCGCACCGCACCTCGTCCGGCCGGTCCCGTTCCTCTACCCGCTGACCCGGCGTTTTTGGGAACGCCCGTATGTTGGTGCCGGGATCTTCCTCTATGACACGCTCGGCCTCACCTCCGGCCACAGCCGCGGTGTGCCCATGCACAAACACCTCTTCCGGCGCGGAACCCTGAGGGCCGCACCCAGCCTCAAGAACGATGCCTTCGTCGGCTCCATCCGCTATTACGATGCACAGGTCGACGACGCCAGGCTGGTCGTCAATGTCGTCCGCACCGCGGCACATTACGGTGCGCATGCCGTGAACAGGATGCGCGTGGTGTCGTTCGTGCGCGAGGGCGAACGCGTGGTCGGTGCGAAGGTGGAAAACCAGGAGGACGGCAGCATCATCGAAGTCCGCGCCAAGCAAGTGGTCAACGCCACGGGCGTCTGGACGGACGAGACCCAGGCCATGGTGACGGATCGCGGCCAACTCAAGGTCCGCGCCTCCAAAGGCATCCACCTCGTGGTTCCGCGCGACCGCTTCCAGTCCACGGTGGGATTGATTCTGAGGACCGAAAAATCCGTGTTGTTCGTCATCCCGTGGGGGCGTCACTGGATCATCGGCACCACGGACACCGACTGGAAGCTCGACAAGGCGCACCCCGCCGCGTCCACGAAGGACATCGACTATGTCCTTGAACACGTCAACCGTGTCTTGAAGCGGCCCCTGACCCGTGAGGATGTCGAGGGTGTGTACGCGGGCCTCCGCCCGCTGCTGGCGGGGGAGAGCGACTCTACGGCGAAACTTTCACGCGAACACGTCGTGGCGCACCCCGTTCCAGGCCTGGTGGTGGTTGCAGGTGGAAAGTTCACCACGTACCGGGTCATGGCGAAGGACGCTGTGGACGAAGCGACCCGGGCCATGGACGAGCGCGTGCCTGCGAGCTGCACGGACACCATCCCGCTCCTGGGCGCCGAAGGTTACAAGGCTGCATGGAACCGGCGCGCTAGAACTGCGGATGAAGCCGGAGTGCATGTCGCCAGGGTGGAACACCTCCTGAACCGCTACGGATCCATGACCCCGGACGTCCTGGCCATCATCAAGGACAACCCCGCCATGGCCGAGCCGCTGCCTGGAGCCGACGACTATTTGGCGGCGGAGGTCGTCTATGCCGCGACCCATGAGGGTGCCCGGCATGTCCATGATGTCCTGACCCGACGCACCCGCATCTCGATCGAGTCGTGGGACAGAGGTGTTTCCGCGGTCCCTGTTGTCGCTAAGCTGATGGGAGAGATTCTTGGCTGGAGCGACACCCAGCGGGAAAGCGAAATCAAGCACTACCTGGCCCGGGTGGAAGCTGAACGGCTCAGCCAACAGCAGCCCGACGACGAATCTGCCGATGCTGCGCGCATGGGCGTCGATGACATCGTTCCCCTCCGCTGAGCGGCCTGGGTCGGCTGGGCACACTGGAGGGAAAACGACTTGGCGGAACCACTGGACCCGTATGATGCCGAACTGACAACGCCGGAGACCGTCATCCTTGAAATGGAAGCGGTCGACAAGACAGATGCTGCGGGCCAGCTCGCACAACGGCTGTACGCCGCCGGGCGCATCACGGACCTTGAGGGCTTCCTCGAAGTCGTCAATTCGCGCGAGCACCAACTTGCCACCGGACTGCCGGGCGGCATCGGCCTTCCGCATGCCCGCAGCGAGTATGTCTCCAGGGTCTCCATCGCTGTTGGTGTCACAAAGTTCGGTCATTCGTTGGACTTCGGCGCCAGCGACGGACCGGCAACCCTCGTTCTGCTTATCGCTACTCCGGCCAGCTCCTTCTCGGACCACCTGGAAGTCCTCGCGACCTTGGCCCGCTCGCTGTCCAAGGAATCGTTCCGGGAATCCCTCCGGCGCGCCCACGATCCCGAAGTCATCGCCGAACTGATCAATTCGAGTCTGGTGTTCTTCGACCACTGACGTGCGCCCCGGCGAGAAGGACTCTCTCGTTTAGCTGTTCTACAGCTTGACGAAGTACGGTTAAGGGGTGTTAAAAACCGCTCTGAAGCCCCGCTGGATCGCAGGACTTGTCTTCGCGCTCCTGCTCTCCGGGGTGTTTGTGCTGCTCAGCCAGTGGCAGTTCGGCAGATCCACCCAGAGCGACGCCCCGGTTGACAACCCCGCGGTGGAGCAAGTCAAGCCGCTTACCGGGGCATTGCAGCCTGGAACGTTCTTCCCGGGCACCGCATCGGACCAAATGGTCAGCGCCAAGGGCAGTTACGATCCCGCCAAGCAGGTCCTTGTCGAGGGCCGGCTTCTGGCCGGGCAAAAAGGGTACTGGGTAGTGAACGCGTTCGCTGTCGACGGCGCCCCCGTCCTGCACGGCGTCGCCGCCTCTGCGAAGACCTGGATCCCCGTGGCCCGCGGCTGGGTGGCCGATCCCGCCCAAGCCGGGCCGCCGCCGTCGGGCACTATCGAACTGACCGGGCGGCTCCTGCCGTCCGAGGCGCCGGTGCCAAACGTCGACGCCGGAGCGGGCCGCGCGTCTGCGGTTTCGGTCGCGGAACTCATCAACACGTGGCAAGTCTCAAGCTACCCCGGCTTCGTCGCCGCGACCTCGGAAGTGTCGGCCGGCAAGACCCTCGCCCTTCCGGCGCAGCTGAAGCCATTGAACATCCCGGCCCAACCCCCCAACCAACAAATCAACTGGCTCAACCTGTTCTACTCCGTGGAATGGGTGGTCTTTGCAGGATTCGCCCTCTACGTCTGGTGGCGCATGGTGGCCGATGACTACCGGCGCACCCTCGAAGACGACGAGGACGAGCCCGACGACGAATTCCCGTCAGACGATTTGCCAGCAAGTACCAAGCCAGAACAGGTAAAGCCATGATTGAGCCCAAACCGGCCATCCAGCCCGAACAGTCCGGAGAATCTGCCGCCAAGCCAACCGCGGCCAAGACCGGTTCAGCCAAAAAACGGCGATTTGGCGGAACGACTGCGCAGATCCGCTCGGCCCTGAAATTCTACAAAGTCATGGCCTACCTCACCGGTACCATGTTGCTGCTCCTTTGCGCCGAACTCGTTGCGCGCTATGTGTTCGGCGTGTATCTCTTTGCCGGCGGAACCAACGCAATCACCGGTCAGCCCTTCGGTTTTGGATTCGCGGATGCTGAGTCGAAGGCAGTCCTGGGTGGCGTCAACGTTTCCGTGGGAGTCCTGATCGTCCACGGCTGGATGTACGTGCTGTACCTCATCTCGGACTTCCGCTTGTGGTCGCTCATGCGCTGGCCGTTCATGAAGCTCATCCTGCTCGCCTTGGGCGGCGTTGTCCCTCTCATGTCCTTCATCGTGGAGAAGAAGTTCCACTCGGAGGTAGAGATGGAACTCGCCGCGAATCCGCAGGCGTCCAAGCGCTACTGACGGGCCCGTCCCGGCGGGCACTGTGAGATCGCTAACGTCGGGCTGGTTTCCCGGCTTCACGACCGGCTTCAAGGTGCACCGGGGCATCCCGGCAAAGTAGGCTGTTACGGTGACTACTCCCACCGCACCCTTCAGTTCTGAAGCTCAGACTTCCCAGAAGCCGGTGCTGGTTGTTGACTACGGTGCCCAGTACGCGCAGCTGATTGCCCGCCGCGTCCGTGAAGCGAATGTGTACTCGGAAATTGTTCCGCACACGTTCACCACCGAGCAGCTTCTGGCCAAGAACCCGGCAGCGATCATCCTCTCCGGCGGACCTTCAAGCGTTTATGCCGAGGGTGCCCCGAGGGTCGGCGCGGACCTATTCGAGGCTGGTGTGCCGGTCTTCGGCATTTGCTACGGCTTCCAGGCCATGGCCAACGCGCTCGGCGGCAAAGTCGCGCAGACCGGGTTGCGCGAATACGGCGCCACCGAGGCCACCACTGTCGGCGAAGCCCGCTCGATCCTTGCCGGCGTTCCTGACTCCCAGAACACCTGGATGAGCCACGGAGACTCCGTTCACGAAGCTCCTGAGGGCTTCGAGGTCCTGGCGACCACCGCAGGCGCACCTGTGGCAGCTTTCGCGAACGAAGCGAAGCATCTCTACGGCGTGCAATGGCACCCGGAAGTAAAGCACTCGGCGCACGGCCAGCAGGTTCTGGAGAACTTCCTGTTCAACGGTGCCGGCTTGAAGCCCAACTGGACCACGGGCAACATCCTCGAAGAACAAGTGGACCGGATCCGCCGGCAGGTCGGCGATTCCAAAGTCATCTGCGGCCTCTCCGGCGGCGTCGACTCGGCCGTAGCTGCAGCCCTCGTGCAGCGCGCCGTGGGCGATCAGCTGACCTGCGTTTTCGTGGACCATGGCTTGCTGCGCGAAGGTGAAGCCGAACAGGTCGAGCGTGACTTCGTTGCCGCAACCGGCGTCAATCTCTATGTCGCCAACGAGCAGGAGCGATTCCTGTCGGCGCTGGCCGGGGTCAGCGACCCCGAAACCAAGCGTAAGATCATCGGCCGCGAGTTCATCCGCGCGTTTGAGGAAGCCGAGCGGGCCATCATCGCCGAGGCCGCGTCCGAAGGCGAGAGCATCAAGTTCCTCGTGCAGGGCACCCTGTACCCGGACGTCGTCGAATCCGGCGGCGGCGAAGGCGCCGCGAACATCAAGAGCCACCACAACGTGGGTGGTCTTCCCGAGGACCTGCAGTTCGAACTTGTTGAACCGCTCCGCGCCCTGTTCAAGGACGAGGTCCGCGCCGTGGGCGCACAGCTCGGCTTGCCCCAGGAAATCGTCGGACGCCAGCCGTTCCCCGGACCCGGCCTGGGTATCCGTATTGTCGGCGAAGTGAACAAGGAACGGCTCGAGCTGCTTCGCAAGGCGGACGCCATCGCACGGGCCGAACTCACCGCGGCCGGACTCGACAACGACGTCTGGCAGATGCCCGTCGTACTTCTCGCCGACGTCCGCAGCGTGGGCGTGCAGGGCGATGGCCGCACCTACGGACACCCGATCGTGCTGCGCCCGGTTTCTTCCGAGGACGCCATGACTGCCGATTGGTCGAGGCTCCCGTATGACCTCCTCGCGAGGATTTCGAACAGGATCACCAACGAGGTTGACGGGGTCAACCGCGTGGTACTGGACGTCACCAGCAAGCCGCCGGGAACCATCGAGTGGGAATAGCATCCTGAGTGGCCGGTCCCTGTTTCAGGGGCCGGTCACTTTGTTTTTCCCCTGAAATCAGGGGTAATTTGCCTTTCCATCAGTGTTGCGGTGCGGACTGCCGGTGGATTCCCGCTACCCTCGAAAGTATGCCGATTTGGTCCAAGTCGTCTCGAGCTAGAACAGAAAAGAAGGCAGCGGTGTCAGTAGGTCAAAGCCACGAAGAGGGCTCCGTAGAGCTTCGGAAATGGCTGTCCGGGCTCAAACCCGTGACTGGCGCGGACACCATGCTGCGCTTCGTCAAGACGCCGGAAGGGTCGATAGACCTGAGCAACGGCCACCCATCAGGCCTGGCGCAGCTCCTCGCCGGGCGCCGAACCCGGCTCTCCACCCTGATCCGGGACCGCCAGCAGTATCTTGTTGCCGCGCGTGCCGCCAGGAACCTGCGCTCGAAGATTTTCGAACTGGGAAACGACCGGGGGATCGACGCCGGGTACCTGTCCTGCGGCACTGTCGTGTGGACGTCGGCCGTGGGAGGAAAGCCCCAACGCGTCTCCGCCCCCGTCATGTTGGCCGCCATCTCACTCACGGCGCGGCCGGGCGAAGACGACTACGAGCTGCAACTCACCGAGCAAGCGGGTATCAACCCCGCATTGGTCCGGCATTTGAAGACCGTTCATGGCATCGTCTTTGACGTCAACGCCGTGAGCCGCATGGCATACAACACCGCACGACTTGACCCCCTGCCGGTCCTTGACCGTCTTGCCACGCTGGTTCAGCCGATCCACGGTGCAGAGGTCACCCCGAATCTCCTCATCACGACGTTGGCCGATCTGTCCGGGAATTTGGAAGACCCCTGGATCAACGAGAACAGCAGCATCGTTGCATCGCTGTTCGAAGCCGCCAACGGCGGGGACGTGGAACCTGAGCCCATCAAGTCCGGAAGATTCCCGAACCTCGACGAGCGGGACCCTTCTGAGGAGTCGCTCCTCCTGGATGCGGATTCAGACCAGCAGTACGTCGTGGATGCCGTACGGGCAGGCGATTCGCTGGTGGTCAGCACCCCGCCAGGCAGCGGCCAGACCCAAACGGCCATCAATGCCATCGGCGCCCTTGTCAATGAGGGCAAATCAGTGCTCGTCGTGGGCGACCGGCGAGCGAGCCTCAACGGTCTGGCGGGCCATTTTGAAGCCCTGGGCCTCGAATCGATGGTCTTCAGGCCGGGCAACGGTGCCACTCCGCAGCAGCTCAAGGGCCAGCTGGTCAGTGCCATCATCCGCAACGAAAAGTCGCTGGAACCCCAGCTTGCGAACCTCCACAAGACCTTGACCGAGCACCGACATGCCCTCATGGACCATGTCGCGTCTTTGCACAACGTACGCCAACGCTGGGGATGCTCGCCCTACCAGGCAATGCAATCGCTCGCGGAACTGACCGCCATCCAACCAGCCCCCGCGACGACCGTGCGCTTGAAGCGCAGTGTCTTGGACAACATAAAAGACCGGGCCGAGCTGGCTGAAAGACTGCGCCGCGCCGCCGAGCTTGGCAGCTTCAGCCGCGCATCGACGTCGAGCCCCTGGTATGGGGCGCGCCTGGTCACCCGCAAGGAGACCGAGGAAGCGCAGCAACTGGCCAGCAGCGCCGCGGAACAACTTCCCCAATTGCGGGAACGCATGAACCAGCTCGCGGAGCACTCCGAAATCCGACTTGGGGCGAACTTCGCCGAATGGGGCGCTCAGCTTGAGCTCCTGATGGCGGTGCGGGAAAGCCTGGACAAATTCACCCCGGACATTTTCGACCGGCCGGTCCACGATCTCATCTCGGCCACGGCTACCTCCGCCTGGCGCCGCGAGCGTGGCCTCGAGATGCCCTCGATGCAGCGCTCCCGCCTGCGCCGCGTGGCAAAGGAATATGTCCGACCCGGTGTCCACATCGCCGATCTGCACAGCTCCTTGGCACTCGTTCAGGAACAGCGGGCCCTGTGGTCCCAGTACGCCACCACCCAGCGCCATCCGGCAGTGCCCTCCGGCCTCGCGGATTTGGGCGCCAGCTACCGCGAACTGGACCGCGACCTCCGCCGTCTGGGCGATTGCCTCAAACACACGGCCGCCGGCGGCGACTTGCACGCGAGCCGGTACGAAGAACTCGTGGAGCGACTTGAGCGCCTTGTTGCCGACACCGGCACCCTGGAGACGCTTCCGGAGCGGACGCTTCTGGTCGAGAACATGCGCGAGCATGGGCTCGCCGAGCTTCTTGCGGACTTGGCCGAACGCGAAGTGCCTGCCGAATCCGTTGCCGCAGAACTGGACCTTGCCTGGTGGCAGTCCGCTTTGGAAGCAATGATCAGCGGCGACGACTACCTCGCCATGTCCGACGGCGATTCCCTTCGCCGGCTCGAAGCCGAGTACCGCCTGGCGGACCACGCGCACATCGCCAGTGGAGCTGCCCGGCTGCGGTGGAGGCTCGCCGAAATGTGGCGGGCCGGAATCGCTGAACATCCCCGCCAATCGGAACTCCTCCGTAACCTCATCAAAGATGGCCGCGTTACCCTCTCGGCGCTGAGCGCCCAGGCACCTGCCCTCGTCGCCCGGCTCGTTCCCGTGTGGTCCATCAGTCCCTACCTGCTGACCAGCCTCCTGCCTGCAGAGCAGAAGTTCGACGCGGTGGTGATTCTCGATGCCGAGAGCACGTCCTTGCAGGCTGTGCTGCCTGCCATCGCCCGAGCCCACCAAGTGATCGCCTTCGGTGACGCCAAGATCGCCAACGCCCGCACGTTCAGCGTTGCCGTGGAGCCGCCCATGGCCGGTGCCGCGAGCCAGGACACCGTGGACAGTGCATTCAGTGCCTTGGCTCGGGTCCTGCCCACGTGGCAGTTGAACTGGGTGTATCGGGCGGTTGACGAAGACCTCGTGCTGCAGTTGAGCAAGAACTATTACGACGGCGGCCTGCGTCGATTGCCGGACGGCCAGTCCGTCACTGGGCTGGACCGCTCGGTAGTAGTTGAATACATCCCGGATGGTACTGGCCTGCCTGGTGCCGACCACGAAGGTGTCGAATCTGTCGCCGCCGAAGTGAACCGCGTAGTGGACCTGGTGTTTCAACACGCCAGTCTCCGGCCGCGGACCTCGCTGGCCGTCGTCACCGCAAGCCTGCGCCACGCCGCAAGGATCGGCGAAGCCATCAGGCTCCAACTTCCCAACTATCCGCTGCTGTCGGGTTTCTTCAACGCCGGCGCCGAGTCCTTCCGTGTAGTGGATCTGGAGCGCGCGCAGGGACTGGTCCGTGACCACATCATCTTCTCCCTGGGCTTTGGGCGCACCCCGCATGGCCGGGCGCTGCACAGTTTCGGCCCCCTGTCCGTCGAAGGCGGGCGAAACAAATTTGCCCTCGCCATGACCCGCTCCCGAAGGTCCATGCACGTCCTGAGCTGCTTCCGTCCGGAAGACCTCGACCTGGACCGGCTGGCCCACGGCGCCGTTGACTTCCATGAACTCCTTGACCGTGAACTGTCGGGGAACTCCAACCTGGGGACACCGGCCACCAGGGCAGCGGCCAGTGAGCAAGCGCTCGGTGAGGATCCGTTGGTGGCGGATCTGGGCGAGCGGCTCCGTGCCAGGGGTGCCCGCGTGTGGCACCACTACGACGGAGCCTTGGACATCGCCGCGGCGGCCGATCCCGTGCACACGATCGGCCGGGATGACAGCGAAATGCCCACTCCTGTGGCCATTGAATCGGATGGCACGGAACGATACCGCCGCATGAGCGTCAGGGAGCGCAGCAGGCTCCGGCCGCAGCTCCTGGAACGCCTTGGCTGGCGTTATATGTCTCTGTGGACCATCGAAGTATTCACGGATCCCTCGTCCTGCGCCGACCGCATTGGATCCTATCTGGGACTCGAGAAGCCTGTGGCGCCATCGTATGGTGATGTCCACGATGGATTCCTGGACATCGATGTTGAACAATTGGAAATGAATAGCCAGGCGGAGCCCTCCGCGGCCAGGGTCAGCGGCGCGCAAGGCCTTGGCTCGGGTCCGGCTATCCCCTAAGGAAATGCAATGGCTGAAAGCAAAAGCACTCATTCCAAGCCCTCTGCGGACACCAGTGCCGATGCGGTAGACGCTGATACCGAGTTTGACACGCAGGAGAAGACAGAAGTGAAGCCCGCACCGGAACGGAAGCCGGCAGGAGAAGGCATTCTGCCCAAGAAAGCTTCCGAGGACGATCCGCGCCGTTGGGGCGATGAATCCAGCTACGACCACGACGCCTGGCTGAAGGAACAAAGGCCTCCGCACTGGGGCTGAATGGACCATCATGATGGTGAATCTCCGGCGGGGTTTCGCATTACGGGTTACCTGAGGGACTGACTAGGACAAAGAACAGTTTCCCGCGTGTGGAAGCCCCGGCCAGGATTTCGGCCTGTTGCGGATTGGCAGCGACAACCACCAGGCCGTCCGCCTCGTTCGTGCCCAACCATTGGCTGGCCTTGCCTCCCTGCGCGGACGTCCACAAAACCGGGACCGCAGCTGCCAGGAGCTCGGATTTCCTGCCTTGCCCTTCGAACCCGTCGGCCGCGGTGAGCACAACGTTGACCAATTGGCCCGGCGAGATGAGTTGAATAGAAGCGGGATCGGCCATGCGCAGCGGAACGGCCGCCGTCGCGGGTGCGGTGCCGGTCAGCAAGCCGGGTCCCAGGAACTGCGCGTCTGTGGGAATCTGGCCCTTCTGCAGGGGCGAGGCGAGCTGCTTTCCCCTGTAGGCAGTCCCGGGGGTGAGCGCTCCGGCCGGGACTCCGTCAGGAAGGACTTCGAGTGGCTCGAGGTCGGAATCCGTCAGACTGGACCCCGCGGGAAGATCCCGCATGGCGGCCAGGACGATGGCTCGCTGCTCCGAAGCCGGAGTTAATTGATGGACTGCCACCCCGGCCGCCACGCATAGCAGGAGCGCCACCACGAGGCGACGGTTGCGGTTCAGCCAGCTAGCGAAGGTGCGATGCTTGTACTGTCTCGTAGGAAGACCCATGTGGCCGCCGGACTTGGAGGGGAAAGCCTGAAGACGGCGGGTGCGGGACGCTGCAATAGGCGCCAGCAGGCTACTGCGTGGAATCCATGAAGGCCTGGCCGGACCGAAGCCACGCGATGCTGAACCGGGGCCTTGGGAAGCGTTCGGGGTTGCTGGCATGCTGCCACGCTAACCGGTGACGCAGGCCCTTGGCAGAGCCTTACTTAGCTATGTGGAAACGTCGAGCTATGTGGAAAACCGGGGGCAACCGGAACCCGGAATCAGCTCGCGGCAGCCGCGGGTACGGACGCTGGGGCCGGAGATGCAGCCGGTGCCGCGGGGGCAGCCGAAACAGTGCTTCCCTTGGAGTCCCGGGAGTCGGTGCGGTAGAAGCCCGATCCCTTGAAGACAACGCCCACGCTGTTGAACTTCTTGCGCAACGATCCTTGGCATTCAGGGCAGTCGGACAGGGAACTGTCCGTGAAAGCCTGAACGATGTCAAAGGCATGTCCGCAGTCTTTGCAGGCATAGGCATAAGTGGGCACTGGTGATCCTCCTCCGGGACGAACTGCAGGTCCTGTGCTGCCGAAGCGGATTGTTCCGTCCACTAGCAGTCCCAGGGCCTGAGTGCCAATTCTATCATCCGGCGTCGGGACCGATACCACGGAATGTGGCGAAGCAGACAGACCAGTAGAGCCTCATGAGGGCCGAACGAGCTGGACGATCCGGTGCGGGGTGAGTGCTTCCGCCACCGGCTTGTCGAACGGTTCGGCCGGGATCGTCCCCGCGGGCAGCACTTCGTGGTCGTAGACGACGGCCACAGTCGGCGGACGCTTCCCGTCGGCGTCGAGCTTGTCGAGGAGCCGGTCGTAGTAACCGCCCCCTTGGCCGATCCGGTTTCCACCTTCATCGACGGCGGTGGCCGGGAGGAAGATCCCGGTCGCATCCTTGATGACGTCACTGTCGAAACGTTCGCCCACCGGCTCGTCAATCGGCGCGTACCTTGAGCGGACAAAAGCGGTCTCCGGTGTCCAATAGACCCAGCTCAGACGCCGTTCCGGTTCGCAGACGGGAAGGAGGATCCTGTGCCCGGCCGCATGGAGCGCAGCGAGCAAGGGCATTGTGGGCGGTTCGGCAGCCACTCCGAGATAGCCCGCGAAAGTCGCGGGTCTCCCGTGGGCAACGTCATCCGCCCATGAAAGGCCCCGTCGGGCAATCCCCGCTCCAGCCTCTGCGCGCTCTTTATCGGTGAGCGAGAGCCGGCGCTTGCGGTTGTCCCGGCGGATGTCGTCTTTCAAAGTCACTTTTGCTCCATTTCCCGCTGCTGCGCGGCTCAGGGATGGGGGAGGAACGGTGTGTTCCCGTGGGTCCGGCACGTTCCTTTTTGCCCATTGTCCAGCTACTTCCGTTAGATTAGTCCGGTGACTTCCAATAACTGCGCCGTCCGCAAGGCCGTTATCCCTGTAGCCGGACTCGGCACCAGGTTTCTGCCTGCCACTAAAGCCATGCCTAAAGAGATGCTCCCGGTAGTCGACAAGCCGGCCATCCAATATGTAGTCGAAGAAGCTGTGAGCGTGGGACTCAACGACGTCCTCATGATCACAGGCCGCAACAAGCGTGCGTTGGAGGACCACTTCGACCGCGTACCGGCTTTGGAAGCGACCCTTGAGGCCAAGGGAGACATCACCAAGCTGGACTCGGTGCAGGCCACGAGCAACCTCGGCGACATTCACTACGTCCGCCAGGGCGACCCCAAGGGGCTGGGACACGCAGTGTTGCGTGCAAAGCAGCACGTCGGGTACGAGCCTTTCGCGGTTCTTCTCGGCGACGACCTCATTGACGCCCGGGACACGCTCCTCAGCGACATGATCGAAGTCCAGCACAAGACCGGTGGATCAGTTGTGGCCCTCATCGAAGTCGAGCCCTCCCAGATCAGCGCCTATGGCTGTGCCGACATCGAGGATATCGGCGAGGACGGCTACGTCCGCATCAAGCAACTCGTCGAAAAGCCTGCTGCCGATGAAGCTCCGTCCAACCTGGCCGTGATCGGCCGTTACGTACTCCACCCCTCGGTGTTCGACGTTCTCGAGAAGACCGAACCGGGCCGTGGGGGAGAGATCCAACTGACGGACGCCCTTCAGGTCCTGGCTGCCGGCGAGGGTGAAGGCAGCGGCGTCTACGGAGTCGTCTTCCGCGGCCGTCGGTACGACACCGGAGACAAGCTCAGCTACCTCAAAGCCTGCGTCCAGCTCGCATGCGACAGCGAAGACCTCGGGCCCGGACTGCGGGAGTGGCTGCCGGGCTTTGCCGCCGGCCTCAGCAAGTAGGTCCTTGTGTGGGGGTCGGCCATTTGGCCGGTGACGCTCGAATGCGGCGACCTCATTTTGCGTCCCATTCACTACCGGGACAAGAAGGAATGGACCGAGGTCCGCTCACGCAACAGTGATTGGCTGGCGCCCTGGGAAGCCTCCAACCCGGCCCCGGGTGGCCGCTTGCCGAACTACCGGCAGATGGTGGCTTCCCTCAACGCCCAGGCCCGGCAAGCGAGTGCGCTTCCCTTTGTGATCACGGAGCGTGCTCCTGGATTCCAGGAGCCCAGGATCGTAGGGCAGCTGACGGTCTCCTCGATCATGTGGGGATCGGCGATGACGGCCACGCTTGGCTACTGGGTGGACCAGGCCCGGGCCGGTCGCGGAATAGCTCCCACTGCGGTTGCCATGGCCACCGACCATTGCTTCAAAGCACTTGGCCTGCACCGGATGGAGATCAACATCAGGCCGGAAAACGGGCCGAGCCTGCGGGTTGTCGAGAAGTTGGGATTCCGCGACGAAGGCCGCCGCGAGCGTTTCCTTCACATCAACGGAGAATGGGCTGACCATCGAAGCTTTGCGTTGACCTCGGAGGAGGTCCCCGGAGGCTTGCTGGCCGCTTGGCTTCGGCACGGAGCCAACTAGTCGGTTTCGGCGGATAAGGGTCATAAGTCCATTGATTTGCCGACTCTCCGTCGACACACCGTTGGCAATGCGGTGGCCTCCGGCTATTTGCTTCTACGGTTTTGATTGTGGACTTCCCTCTCAGCAGCTCGGTGATATTGGTCATTGCTGTCGCGCTGTGGATCGTTTGGGTTGCGCCATACATACTGCGGAATCGTCGCCAGCACCTCCAGATGGCCGGTGACTTCCCAGCAGATGTTATTGACGAAGACGCTCATGAACTGCAAGCCGGGGTGGTTCTGTCAATCACCCCTCGGCAGGAGAAAGCAATGGAAACCATGCAGAGCACCGCAACCGCATTGCCCGAGGTATCGGCCGGCGCCGGCGAACGGCGCGATGCTGCATCGGAAACAGCGGTCTTCAAAGTCAGATACGGACGCTGTGCCCTCGCTCTTGCCGCCGTTCTCCTGCTGCTCGGGGCTGCCGTTTCCGGCGTGCTCCGCATTCTTGGCCTCGTATCCGCCTGGCTGCCGCTGGGATGCATAGTCGGCGTGGTCGCGACCGTCTTCCTGCTTCGCCGTCTGGCCATCCGGGACCGCAGGGCGAAGATGAACAAGGCCTTCCGGAACGCGATGGCTCCTCCAGCCGAGAGTCCCCGCGTAAGCGCTCCTGCAACGGACCGTCCGGCGACCAAGATTTTCGACGCCGAAGCCCATGCCCGTGAAGCGACGCGCCTGACCGCCGTCGAACTTCGTCAAGCTGCCCTCAACGTTGCAGTCGCCGCCGGCGACAACACGGTCCGGTTTACCGCGGAATCGAAGGAAGCTGAATGGCAGCCCGTGGATGTCCCCAAACCAACATACGTCGATGCCGCCAAGGCGCCCCGGCCTGCCCCCGAGCCCCTCGACCTGCCTGAAGCTCCCAAGCCCCTCGGCAAGCCGACGTTGAAGCCAGCCAGCGCACCGTCCGCGGGCGCGTCGGTCCAGGCGCAGCACGGCAAGCCCCAGAGTGCCCTCAGCAACCTCGACGACGTCTTGCAGCGCCGCCGGGCCTAGCCTCCAGTGACTACCGTCTGCGTGGCAGGTGGCACGGGACAGGTGGGCCGTGAAGTTGTCCGTTTGGCGCTCGACGCCGGACTGGACGTGACGGTGCTGAGCCGCCACCCGCCGTCGGGCACGTCTCCAGTCCATCACGACGGCGCGCGCTACTTTCAGGCTGACGTCACCACAGGTGCCGGGCTGGCTGAGGCCCTGCAGGGGGCCGATGTGGTGATCGATTGCTTGGAAGGGCAATTCGGGAAGGCGCGGAAGACATTCGCCGACGGCGGCGCCCGCCTGCTCGCCGCGGCGACCGTTGCCGGAGTCCGCAAGGCCGTTCTCCTCTCGATCATCAATTGCGACCAGAGCAACGCGGCGTTTTATGTCTCCAAAGCAGCCAAGGAGCGGGTCTACGCACTCTCGTCGCTGGAGACAGTTGTTGTGCGGGCCACCCAATTCCACAGCCTCGTGACGGCGGTTTTCCAGGCGGGGTCGAAAGTCCGCCTCATCCCGGTCTTCAAGGGCGCGCGCTTCCAGACGATTTCGCCCTTGGACGTAGCGTCGGAGTTGCTTGCCGAGGCCGTGGGGGAGCCATCAGGAGAGCGACACCGGACGCGAACCATCGGCGGCCCGGACATCCGGTCCATGCGCGAACTCGCTGAGATCTGGCGCAAAACTACCGGACGTGCCGGGCGTCTCGTGGAGGTGCCGTTGCCGGGGGAGATGGGTAGATATCTTCGGAACGGGCTGAATCTGGTCCCAAGCCAGCGGACCGGGACAGACACGTTCGAGTCGTGGTTGGCAAAGCGCGAAGATAGTTTGTAGCCTAGGGACACTGGCAATGCACAGTTGACCAGGGGCTATAGCTCAGTTGGTAGAGCGCTTCGTTCGCATCGAAGAGGTCAGGAGTTCGAATCTCCTTAGCTCCACACTCCTAGCCGCTACATCGGCACCATGTCACGCCACGCAACTTTTTGGGCCACGGGCTCTTCCAAAACCCCGGAATCCCGGGCTTGACGTCCCGTGGGAGCGCCAAAAACCTGCCCGGTGTGACGCGGCCCGTGTCGATCCTCAGATGATCCGCTCCGCCAGGGACACGATGATTCCCTCGGGACCCCGCACGTACGCCATGCGCCAGGCGCCCTCGTACTGGCCGATGCCGCCGACCAGCCCATAACCCTCCGCGGCCAGCTGATCGACCCGCGCCTGAAGATTGTCGACTTCGAAGGACAAGCTGCGCAGCCCGAGTTCGTTGGCCATGGCAGTGGGCGATCCCGGGTGCGGGTCCGGCCTGACGAAGCTGGAAAGCTCCACGCCTGTTCCTCCGTCAGGTGTTCTCAACATGACGATCTCCGTACAGGAACCCGGGATGGCCGTGACCGTGTCGATGAAATCACCCTCCACGAATGTCCGACCTTCGACTTCGAGCCCGAGTCCGACGAAGAACGCCGTCACCGCGTCGAGGTCCCGAACCGTGACACCGACGTGGTCGAACCGCATGATGCGCGACATGAGAAAAGCCCCCAGATCTTCGTTTACGCGGCCCCGGATGGAGCCCACAGCGGACTCTACGGCGGATTCGCGTGGAGAGAAAGAGCTCTATGCAGGGTAGGGATCCGGTTCCGGCCGACGGCCGGCGGAGTTTGGGCAAGGTCACCGGTGAGTGGACGCGCCTGTGCATAGGCTGGGGGAGTGGCCATGCATAAAAGTCAGCTCAGTCTCGACCGGTCTGAAGCGGTGCGGTTGGTGCGAGGCCTCTTTCCTTCGATCACCAAATCAGAGGTCACAGCGGTCGAGAGTACCGGGACGGTCAATTACCTGTATCGGGTGGGAACCCGCACCGCCGCCAGGTTCCCGATGCAAGGCGGCGACGCTCGCGAAGTCCGTGCAGTCCTCCTAGCGGAACACGCCGCAATGCTCGAGTTCGCCGCAGTGAGCACCGTGCCGTCCCCGTTGCCAGTTGCGATTGGTGACCCCGGCAGGGGATACCCATTGCCGTGGTCTGTCCAAACCTGGATCGAGGGCGAGGTTGCGACCCCGGCCTCGGTCGCGTCATCCACATCGTTCGCGTTGGAGGTCGCAGCGCTCGTCGGGAGCCTTCGGCAAGCGGATACAAAGGGTCGCTCATTCTCCGGCGAGGGCCGCGGTGGGGAACTGACCGCGCACGATGAGTGGATCGCGCATTGCCTGCAACGAAGCCAAGGCCTCTTGCCGGTGGATCGGCTCCGCCGCGCCTGGGGATCACTCAGATCATTGCCTCGTCACAGTGACGATGTGATGTGCCATAAGGATCTCATTCCCGGAAATGTGATCCTCAGGGACGGCCGCATCGCGGGGATCCTCGACACTGGTGGCTTCGGCCCTGCTGACCCGGCGCTCGACCTCGTTGCCGCCTGGCACATGCTTGACTTCGCCCAACGGGAAACCCTTCGAACCAGCCTCGCGATCGGGGACCTGGAATGGAGGCGGGGCGCTGCTTGGGCCTACCAGCAGGCAATCGGGCTCGTCTGGTACTACGCCGAATCGAATCCCACAATGAGCGCACTTGGGCGGAGCACACTGAATCGCCTGCTCACGGATCCGATCCTGGCGTTGCAGAACGGATGCCGCCGGACATCTTGTGCCATGTCAGACTGAACCCATGTGTCCCCGTTCCGTGAAGCCGCCCACTCTGTCCATCAGCGCTGAATCCGAGAGCGCAGAATCAGACAGCGTAGCTAGCGGCGACCCGAAATCGTCGAGCGGTGCTGGCCCGACGCCGTCGAGCCGCGTACGCCGCCACCTCGCCCTGAGACTCGACGACGGCTGGCTTAGTTTCCAGACGCGTCTCGCAATCCGGCGCGGTCGGGTGGTGACCGTCATCCCCTACACCGGTTACGGCACCACTTCCTGGGTCCGGGTGTTGGCGCGTGTTGTCCGCAGTGACGCGCGGGACACCGGGGCCGGGGCTCAGGCGAGCGGGCTCAACCCGTTGCAGGAAGGAATGCGCGGCTGGCGCAATTTCACGAGTGCGCCCGTGGCACACGCCGCCGTGCGCGTGACCATCGCAGGCACCGATCATGACGTTGAAGCGGACCGTGGAGGCGTGGTCGACGCGCGTATCCCGGTAGCCCTCGACGCCGGTTGGCACACAATCACGCTGCAAGCCGGGGAATCCAGGATCGTGGAGGCGCCAGTGCAGATTGTCGCTGACGATACAGACTTCGGCGTCGTCTCCGACATCGACGACACCGTGATGGTCACGGCGCTTCCCCGCCCGTTCCTGGCCGCGTGGAACACTTTCGTACTCGACGAACACGCGCGGACCCCGACGCCGGGCATGGCTGTGCTGTACGAACGGATCGTCAGGACGGTCCCCTCGGCACCCGTGGTGTACCTGTCCACTGGAGCCTGGAACGTCGCACCGACGCTGTCGCGCTTCCTATCCCGCAATCTGTATCCCGCCGGCCCCAAGCTCCTCACCGACTGGGGGCCAACCCCGGACCGCTGGTTCCGCAGTGGCCAGGAGCACAAGCGGACCTCCCTGGAACGTCTCGCGGCGGAGTTCCCCGGCGTCAAGTGGTTGCTGGTTGGTGACGACGGACAGCACGACGAGGCCATCTACGCCGAGTTCGCCCAACGCCATCCGCAGAACGTCAGGGCCATCGCGATCCGCCAGCTATCGGTCGGTGAGGCGGTGCTCGCGGGCGGACGGTCGAAGTCCGGGGGGCAGCCCACCCCGGGGATCCCCTGGATCTACTCCCCGGACGGTGCAGGGATGTCCGCCCAGCTCGAGCAGCTGGGCATCATCCGGCGCAGCCTCCGGTCCATTGACGTGCCTGGGGAACACGATTGAGGGCAGTGCCATGGGGCTGTGTCCGGAATCCGCCCCAGCTCTGACGCTTATACTCCGACTATGAATGAGATGAAGCCGCGCGTTCTTTTGGTCGAGGATGACGTGCAGCTTCGGGCAATGTTGGAGGAGTTGCTGCTTGGCGAGGGCTACGAAGTGTCCAGCGCCTCGGATGGACAGAAAGGCCTCCACCTCGCGCTGACCGGGGAGTTCGACGTCATGGTCCTAGACCGGGGCCTTCCGGTCATGGACGGGTTGAATTTGTTGACGAAACTGCGCAGGGAGGGCGTCGAGACGGCTGCGCTCATTCTGTCCGCATTGGGCAATCCTGCGGACAGGGTCGAGGGGCTCGACGCCGGTGCGGAGGACTACCTGTCGAAGCCGTTCGACGTCGAGGAACTTCTGGCCCGGTTGCGTGCCTTACGACGGCGGCATATCGCCACCGCGACGACCCTGCGGATCGCCGGTGGTCACTTTGACCTCGAATCGCGTAGCGTGACCCGCTCTGATGGCTCCGTCGTTGTGCTGTCCGAGCGGGAGAGCGCCTTGCTGGAGGAGTTTGCACGCTGGCCGAACCGGGTATTCGGTCGCGCTGAGATCCTTGAATACGTCTTCCCGAACGCCGAGGAGGCAGGTGTGGTGGACACGTATGTCCATTACCTCCGGCGGAAGTTGGGACGGGGGAGCGTGCGGACGGTTCATGGCGTCGGCTACAGGATCGGCACGCTCGCATGAAGGGCCAAGCCGAGGACGAATTGCAGCGTTCCTCCTGGCGGCTGGCCCTGCAGACCGGCGCCTTGTTGGTGCTGCTTTTGGTGGCGATTGCCGGATCGGTGCTTTTGATTGTCAGCACGAGCCAGGCCAGCGCAGCCCAACGCCTCCTGACCACCGCCACCGAACACGTGGATTCGATCGTTGACGCCCCCGCCGGAACCTGGCTGGCGATCTCCAACCAGGGCGTCTTGACGGTGTCCCCCGGCATGCCCTCGGGACTGCCGGATCTCCAGGCCATCGAGGCTGTCGCCGCCAGCGGAGCCGCCGCCCAGGAGGACGTTTCCATAGCTGGCCGCCCGTACACCGTCCGGACCGCAGATTCCGGAAGCCGGGTAGTCCAAGCGGTGTTCGATCGCCACGAGAACCTGGAGGAACTGAACCGGCTGGGCCTTGCCCTGCTGCTGACCTGCGGGGGAGCCGTGGTGTTGGCGAGCCTTCTGGCGGTGTGGTTGGCGCGGCGTACCATGCGGCCGATGGCAGAGGCCCTCGACCGGCAACGTCGATTCGTCGCGGACGCAAGCCACGAATTGCGAACTCCGCTGACCCTGCTGAGTATGCGGGCGCAAATGCTGCGGCGCCGTGTGGCATCTTCTCCTCTGCAGGGGCCGCCGGCAGGCATCGAGGCGGACGTGGACGCCATGATTGAGGATTCGCGCTCACTGACCCGTCTGCTCGAAGACCTGCTCATCTCGGCGGATTCACGGAGGGTCGAGCTCACGGAGGTCGACGTCGCGGCCCTGGCGGACGACGTCGCCGAGTCGTTTTCCGTCTCCGCCGCGCGTCGCGGTGTGACGATTGAACGTAGTGGACCAGCCGGACCTCTGGGAATCTTTGCCGCTCCGACCGCGCTGCGCCGGCTTTTCGTGGCGTTGCTGGACAACGCCGTCCGTTTCGCCCGGGAACGGGTGGACGTGGGGGTAACGACGGACTCGAGGACCCTGGTCATCACGGTCCGCGATGACGGGCCCGGATTTACCGACGACGTCCGGCCACGGGCATTCGAGCGATTCGCAACCGCGCCGCCCGCCAACGCCGCACCGGAGGACGCCGCACCGGAGGACGCCGCGCCTGCCGACGCCGGACCGGAAGACGCCTTCACGCCGCGCCACTACGGTCTCGGCCTCGCCCTCGTGGCTGAAGTGGCCGCGCAACACGGCGGCCGGGCGGAAATCGGCACCCAACCGTCCGGAGCGGTCATCGTGGTGCACCTGCCGATCCGACGAAACCCCGGGAACCCTCCAACGGCCGCTTCCAGGTTACGCGCCACTGTTTCCAGGCTTCGAAGAATGTTCTAAGAACCCGAACCTAGCATTGCGGCATGAGCAGACGATGTGCCACCGAGGGAGGTCCCAGATGACCGCCCGGGCCGGAGCAACCGACCGGCCGGCCAGTCGGCGGCGGGTGCCGCAACGGGCGCGTTATCTGCGCCGGGCCCGGCTGGCGGACTTCTTGGAAACAATCGTCTGGTTGTCGGTCGCGCTCGTGCTGGCACTGTTCCTGGCGGACAGCGGACTGGTGGAGTTCAAGACCGTCCCTGGCGCCTTTACCGCCGTCGGCATCATTGCGGGGCTCGTAGGAACCGACCTGATGCTGATCCAGCTCCTCCTTGCGGCGCGGCTCCCGGTCATTGACCGGGCATTTGGCCACGACCGGGCCTTGTTGGTCCACCAGCGCTTGGGCAAGCCCGTCTTCTACCTCATTTCCTCACATGTCCTGTTGCTCTGGGTCGGCTACGCGCTGACGTCGCGATTGAACGTGTTTGCGGAAATATGGGACATGTTCATCTCGCTGCCGGACATGAAAGTCGCATACCTGGGGTACGCACTGTTGACCGTCGTCGTGATCACCTCACTGGTATTTGTCCGGCGGAAGTTTTCCTACGAGGCATGGCATGTTGTCCACTTCCTTGCATATGGCGCCGTTCTTGCCGCCCTCCCGCACCAGTTCAGCACCGGGCAGTTGTTCGCGGACGGAACCTGGGCGCGTTACTACTGGCTCACGCTCTACCTCGGGGTCGCGGCAGCTCTGCTGGTCTATCGGTTCATCATTCCCGTGTTCCGGACTCTGCGCCACGACCTTCGGGTCAGCAACATCGTCACTGAGGCGCCGGGTGTGTACTCCATTGAGATGACCGGACGATCGCTTGCGGACCTTCGGGTCCGCGGCGGCCAATTCTTCATCTGGCGCTTCTGGTCACGCGGACTCTGGTGGCACGCCCACCCCTTCTCGCTCTCGGCGGCCCCCGGAGTCCTGCGCCTCAAAGTCACCGTTCGTGAGCTGGGAGGCGGAACCGCCGAATTGAGTGCACTCCCGATCGGCACCAGGGTAAGCATCGAAGGACCCTACGGACTCTTCACAGACCGGGCCCGGACCACCAGGCGGGCAGTTGCCGTCGCCGCAGGCATCGGAATTACGCCCATCATCTCGTTGCTTGAGCAGGGCGATTTTGCTCCCGGCGAGATGACGGTGATCGTCAGGGCGCCGGACGAGAAGGGCCTCTACCTCTACCGCGAGCTCCAGAAACTGTGTGTCAAGAAATCTGCAACGCTCTACGTCCTGTTGGGGCGTCGGCCGAAAAGGGGCCACGACAGCTGGCTTCCTGCCCGCGAGGCCAGCCACCGCATGAGCCTGTCCACGATCGTCCCCCATGTGCGGGACGCCGACGTGTTCGTGTGCGGGCCGAGCGACTGGACCGACCTGGTAGTTGAGGACGCAAGACGCGCGGGCGTACCCCGGTTCCGCATCCACTACGAAAGGTTCAGCTGGTGAGAGCCCGCAGCGCCGTACTGGCCGGCCTCGCTTCCGCCGCCGTCCTCCTGATCGGGTGGCATGCCGGAAACCAGGCTGATTCCGCATCCGGCCGCACCACAACGAAGGCGGCCAATCCGCCGTCGGGCACCGGAACGCTTTCCGGGCCGGGCAGCCCGACGGCGGCCGGCACCAATGCGGGTCCCTCCGGCCCCGCAGCCGCAGGAAGCAAAGACGGAACCTTCGACGGCAGCCAGATCCAGACCCGGTATGGCACGGTGCAGGTCCAGGCCGTGATCTCCGGCGGCAAGATCGCCGACGTCGTACCGCTTCAGTTGACCGATGTCGGGTCCCTGTCTGGCGAAATCGACCAACAGGCCGTGCCGATGCTCAAATCCGAGGTGCTATCGGGCCAATCAGCCAAAGTGGACACCGTGGGAGGGGCAACTTACACGAGCGAGGGGTACCTTAGCTCGCTGCAGGCCGCACTCGACGCTGCAAATTTCAAGGGCTAGCAGCGAGCCATGTTGCCTGCTAATTGCAGGCCGTACCATTAGCTCAACCCTTCCATCATCGTCATCTGGAGGTTGACGTGACAACTGCAATCATTGGAACCGGTAACATCGGGTCCCGGGTCGCCCGGAACCTTGTCCAAGGCGGCGAGCCAGTTGTTTTGGCAGCCCGGGATCAATCCCATGCGGAAGCGTTGGCCGCTGAGCTGGGTGCGCTGGCGAGTTCGGCGAGCGTCGCCGACGCCGTGTCACAGGCTGACGCCGTCGTGATGGCCGTGTGGCTGGACACCGAGAAGGAACTCGTTTCCCAATTGTCAGCGGCCTTGGTCGGCAAAGTCGTGTTCGACCCGACCAATCCGATCGGGCCTGATGGCCAGGGCGGCTATACCACTACGCTGCCGGAGGGCCAATCAGCAGCCTCGATCGTGGCAGGCCTGCTCCCTGACGGCGCCCATTTCGTGAAGGCCTTCGGTACGTTGGGTGCCGACGCGCTGGGGTCCGCAGCCAACCGGCCGGACGAGCGGGCTGTCCTGTTCTACGCAACCGACGACGACGCGGGGGCCGAAACCGCGGAGCGGCTCATCAGTGCTGCTGGCTTTGATCCGGTCAAGGCCGGGGGAATCGATGCGGCCGGCAGATTGGAGCTGATGCGAGGCGATCTTCACCAGAATGGCGGCCTTGGTGGAAGGCTTTTGAACGCAGACGAGGCGCGCGCCGCCCTCTAAGGCCGGCCGATCGCGGCAGCTTGCACAGAGAAGGCCCTCCGAACTGCGGAAACGCAGGATCGGAGGGCCTTCGCCGAGCCAGGGGTCAGACGAAAACGGATAGCAGAAGTATGAACGCGAATCCGACGACGGAAATGATGGTTTCCATGACCGACCAGGTTTTGATTGTTTGCCCCACTGTCATCCCGAAGTATTCCTTGACCAGCCAGAAACCGGCGTCGTTGACATGGGAGAAGAACAGCGATCCGGCACCGATGGCAAGCACAACCAGCGCAAGCTGGGCAGGCGACAGACCGGTCGCGAGGGGTGCGATGATCCCGGCGGCCGTCACGGTAGCAACGGTGGCCGAGCCGGTGGCGAGGCGAATCAGCACTGCGATGATCCATCCCAGCACGAGGGCCGAGAGGCTGGCCGCTACCGCGATCTTGGCGATCGCGGTTCCGGTGCCGCCGTCGACGAGCACCTGCTTGAAACCGCCGCCCGCACCGACGATAAGCATGACCCCGACTATCGGCAACAGGCTCTCGCCGATTTTCTTGGTCAGGGTGGAGGCGGAGAAGCCCACCCGGGTACCGAAAGTCACCATGGCCAGAAGGACCGCCACGAGCAGCGCAAAGACCGGATCGCCGATGAAGTCGAGCAAGGGCCGCAGGGCGGCGTTCTTGTCCATCCAAATGTCTGCTGCGGCTTTGATCAGCATGAGCACCAGCGGCGACAGCAGGGTCACCAGGGTCCAGGCAAAGGACGGGCTGCGCGTGGCTTGAGGATCCTGTGCTTTACCTGCGGGTGCGTCGCCGCGCGGACTGGCGGCTTTCGCGCCGGGGCCTTGGGATCGGTCAGGCTTGGCGTTCGCGCCTGCCCCAACGGTGACGGCCAAGCCGGCACCCGCAGCTCCGATCGGCACCATCCGTGCGGCGAGCCGGCCAAAGAGGGGGCCCGCGATGATGACGGTGGGAATGGCTATGAGCAGGCCAAAGGCAAGAGTCACGCCAACATTGGCGTGCAGGATGCCGATCGCGGCCAACGGGCCCGGGTGCGGCGGGATGAACCCGTGGAGCACGGACAAGCCTGCCAAGGCCGGAATGCCAAGACGCATCGCCGGGCCCTTGGAACGGTGCACGGCGAGCATCACGACGGGTATGAGCAGCACGAGCCCGATCTCGAAAAACATGGGGATGCCGATGATGCCCGCGATGAGTGCCATCTTCCACGGGAGCGTTGCGGGACGGCCATGGAGAAGCGTGTCCACGATCTTGTCCGCACCGCCGGAATCGGCCAAGAGCTTGCCCAGCATGGCTCCCAATGCAATGAGCACGCCGACATAGCCCAGCACCCCGCCAACGCCGTTTTCGTAGGACGTGGTCACCTTGTCCAAGGCGATGCCCGAGGCGATGCCCACGAATAGGGCGCCGATGCTGAGTGCCAGGAAAGCATGCATCTTGACCCAGACGATCAGCAAGACGACTATCGCGATGCCGATGGCTGCCATTACAAGTACTTGGGTGTCATGGCCGGTCCACGGTTGATGCATCGCGTCCGTCGTGGCGTCGGTGGCGACTCCGGCTAAGGGTCTGTTGAGGATGGAGATTCCGTTCATGGTTCTCGTCCTGTTCCGCTCGGCCGCAGGCCGAACTTGTCCATGATTTGTTGGGCAATCACCCCTGGAGCTGGACCAACGTCGATCCGGATTCCTGGCTCATCCGGGGACAGTTCCTCAAGGTCCGCGAACTGACTCCCCAACATACTGGCGGGCATGAAATGGCCGTGGCGTTCGGCCAGCCGTGCGCTGATGGTTTCGGGCGTCCCGGACAAAAAAACGAAGACGACACCTGAACCTCGGCGATTGATGATGTTTCGATAAGACCGCTTGAGCGCCGAACAAGTAATGACGCCGTTTTCCCCATGATCCAGCCTCCGGTCGACCCACTCGGCAACCTTCTCCAGCCAGGGATATCTGTCCTCATCCGTGAGCGGATGTCCCGCTGCCATCTTGTCGATGTTTGTTTGGGGATGCAAGGCATCGCCTTCTTCGAAGGCCCAGCCAAGCCGCCCCGCAAGGAGGGCGGCAACTGTGGACTTGCCGGAGCCGGAAACACCCATTAAAACCAGCACAACCGGTTCGGCCAGAGTACGCGTCGCAAGGTCCAGAGGGTCCATGGAGCCCATCTTGGCAGCACGTTGCCCTTCTGTGCCATAGCGAATCGCAGCTGATTTCCCGGCGGCCAAGGCCGGAAATGCTTCCGTCAAACGCATATAGGAAGCATACTGATGATCTACTCAATGAGGAGGGTCATGTCAGCAGTGAAAGGTGCAACAAGCGACATCATCGAAACCAACATCCCCGGGCGGATGGATCGGCTGCCGTGGTCCAGATGGCATTGGATGATCGTCATCGGCCTCGGCACCGTCTGGATCCTGGACGGACTGGAGGTCACGATCGTCGGGGCGATCGGGGACAGCCTCACGCAGCCGAATGGCGGCCTCGGCATGTCCACAGCGGACATTGGCGTCGCGGCCGCGGTCTATGTAGCAGGCGCCTGCGTCGGGGCCCTTGTTTTCGGCCATCTCACGGACAGGTTCGGGCGGAAGAAGCTCTTTCTGCTCACCCTCGGGCTGTATCTGCTTGCCACTGTGGCCACAGCGTTCTCCCTCAACCCGATGTGGTTCTTCATTTGCCGCTTCTTCACCGGTGCGGGCATTGGCGGGGAGTATGCGGCGATCAATTCCGCGATAGACGAGCTCATCCCGGCAGCTCGTCGCGGCGTCGTGGATTTGGCCATCAACGGCTCCTTCTGGCTCGGCACGGCATTCGGCGCATCGCTTTCAGTGCTGTTGCTCAACCCGAGCATCTTCGCGCCCGGCATCGGCTGGCGTCTCGCCTTCGGCCTGGGAGCGTTTCTCGGCCTGCTGATCCTGCTCGTGCGGCGAAATGTTCCTGAATCGCCCCGTTGGATGTTCATCCACGGACGGGACAAAGAAGCGGATCGGCTCGTGCGCGCCATCGAGGACGACGTCGAGGAGGCCACAGGGGAGAAGCTGTCCGAAGTCCACGAGACGCTCAAGGTCCGCCAGCGCAAGTCGATCGGCTTCGGCGTCATCATCAAGACGGCTGTGCAGCGCTACCCGAAGAGGGTCGTCCTGGGCCTGTCGCTGTTCATCGGCCAGGCGTTCCTCTACAACGCGGTGTTCTTCACCTACGCGCTCGTCCTGACAAAACTGCTGAACGTCCCCAGCGACGTCGCCCCATGGACGCTGGTTCCGATTGCGGTCGGCAATTTCCTTGGACCACTCGTCCTGGGCCGCTTCTTCGACAGCGTCGGGCGCCGCACGATGATCTCCGGCACCTACATCGCATCCGGTGTCCTGCTTGCCGGCACCGCTTTCATTTTCTCCGGAGGGGCGCTGGACGCCTTTTGGCTCACCGCCTGCTGGATGGTGATTTTCTTCTTCGCTTCCGCCGGTGCAAGCTCCGCCTATCTGACCGTGAGCGAAATCTTCCCGATGGAGACAAGGGCCATGGCCATCGCCTTCTTCTACGCCGTGGGCACCGGCCTGGGTGGCATGATCGGCCCCATCCTGTTCGGCCGATTCGTCGAGCAGGGAATTGGAGCGGTCGCCTTTGGGTACCTTATCGGCGCCGTCCTGATGGTCGCCGCCGGCGTCGTCGAGATCGTGTTCGGAGTTGAGGCAGCCGGACGGTCGTTGGAGGACATCGCTGCACCGATCACCGCCCAGATGGATGAAACGCCGGCCTGACGACTTCCAATAGTTGCCAATATTTGGCAATCGGTTGTCAAGTGGGCGCATTGCTGACTAGACTCAAGGGCGAACGCACGCCCGTGAATCTACGACTTGGCGCCACTTGCCGCCACGCGGGCGAACGGATCCAAAGGAGATTTCCGTGACCGAAGCCAAAGCCGTGTGGAGCCTTTCTGGTTTCGGCGACGAAATAGATCCAGATCCCGCGGTCCAGGCCGCAGTCCTGCAGGCCCTCGGTGCCGGCCATATCGAAGTGCGCAGCGCGTGGGGCACCAATGTCTCCGCGCTGGAACCGGAAGAGGTTGAGCGGCTCAAGGCCATCCTGGACGGGAAGGGACTGAAGGTTTCCGCGGTTGCGAGCCCCATCGGCAAAATCGACGTCAGTATTCCCGTGGAACAAGAGCTCACCCGGCTACGCCGGATTATTTCGGTGGCCAAAGGCCTCGACACCAAATACATCCGCATCTTCTCCTTCTACCGGGCCGACGGGCAGAGCGCGGAAGACATCCGCGACTCAGTCATGGAGCGCCTGACCGCACTCACGAACGAGGCGGCCGCATCCGGCGTCGTGCTCCTGCATGAAAACGAAAAGGGCATCTACGGCGACACACCGGAGCGCGTCCTGGACATCATGGAGACCGTCGATTCCCCTTCATTGCGGATTGCCTGGGACAGCGCCAACTTTGTCCAGGTGGGCGTCAAGCCCTACACCGAGGGTTACGCCCTGCTGCGCCCGTATCTGGAGTACTTCCAGGTCAAGGATGCGGTGGCCGGCACGGGCGAAGTAGTACCCGCCGGGGAAGGCGACGGCGAATTGGACGCCACGATTGCCGCGCTCAAGGCCGATGGCTTTGCCGGATTCGTTTCGCTCGAACCTCACCTGGCAAGCACCCACGAGCTCGGCGGATTCTCCGGACCCGCGGCCTTCGGCGCGGCAGCGCGCGCCTTTGCGGCACTCGCAGCCAAGAACGGTGTTGCCCTCGCCTGAGGGCCTGTAGGTTCAAAGGAAAACATCTTTCGAGGGAGAAGAATGCCTACAGCAGCAGTCATCGGTTGCGGCGATGTATCGAGCGTGCACTTCGGCGCAATCGCCAAGATGGACGGCGTTGAACTCGTGGCGGTCTGCGAAACCGACGCCGGGCGCCTCGAGACGGCAACGGGCGCCTACGGCGTAGTGGGGTACGCGGACCACCTGGAGATGCTCGAGGCGGTGAGGCCCGACGTCGTGCATATCTGCACACCGCACCACCTGCATGCCTCGCTGGCCGCCGACTGCCTTGAGCGCGGAATCAACGTCATTGTCGAGAAGCCACTTGCCCACACCCTTGAAGAGGGTCGCCGGCTGGTCGAGGCGGCGGAACGGAGCACGGCGAAGATCGCCGTCTGTTTCCAGAACCGCTACAACGCGACGTCGCAAGCCATGCGGAGAATGCTCGACGACGGCGGACTGGGTCGGGTTCTCGGCGCTTCGGCAACCGTGATGTGGCACCGGACGGCCGAGTACTACCGGGACAGGCCGTGGCGCGGCACCTGGGCTGAAGGGGGCGGAGGACTCATGATGAACCAGGCCATCCACACGGTGGATCTCCTCCAGTGGCTGGTAGGCGACGTGACCAAGGTTGAGGGGCACGCCTCCACCCGCTCGCTCGGCGGCGTGATCGAGGTGGAGGACACGGCGGAATTCATCGCCGGGCACGCCAATGGTGCCACCAGCGTCTTCTATGCCACCCTGGCCAACGCCACCAATGCACCCGTGACGCTCGACATCGTGACCGAAAACGCCACCCTCAGCCTCCGTGGCGACCTTGTTGTCAGCTACGCCGACGGCAGGGTGGAGACCGTCCCGGAACGTGCCTTGGAATCGGGTGGGCGCGCATATTGGGGCGTATCCCACGAACTCCTGATCAAGGACTTCTACGCCAAGCTCGGGGACCCTGCTCCGTTCTGGATCAGCCCTGCCGAAGCCGAAAAGTCGCTCAGGATCGTCAAAGACATCTATGCCCAGAGCTACCCGGAAATCTCCGGGCAAGTGGGCTAACCACGCGGCCCGTGAGGGCCCGACTATCGGAGGACAAAGTGGCCAAAATCGGCGTACAGGCAATGATGCTGAAGGGCAGTTTTGCCGAAGCCGGAGCGTTTGAAACGCTCCGCAAGGTCAGCGCGATCGGGTACAACGCCGTCGAGATCTCCCAGATCCCGATGACACAGGAAAACGTTGCCGATCTGGATCGCTCACGCAGCGAACTGGGCATGGACATCGCGGCCCTTTCGGTCGCCATGGAAACACCCAAGGGCATGCCGGGCGACTCGCTCAAAGACCACTTCGACAAGATCGTGGACGACGCAAAGCGACTCGACACCCGCCTCCTGCGGATTGGCATGATGCCGTTCCCGGCCATGAAGTCGATCGACGCCGCAGTGGACTTCGCGAAGCAAGCCAACGAATACGCCGAACGCCTGCGCGAACACGGCATCGGCATGTACTACCACAACCACCACATCGAGTTTGCAAAATTCGACGGCAAATACATGCTGGACATCATTGCCGAAAACTCCCCGGCCATGGGCATGGAGATCGACGTGCACTGGGTGCAGCGCGGCGGCCTGGACCCCGTCCGGACCCTGGCAAAGTACGCCGGACGCACTGCCATGGTCCACCTGAAGGACTACCGGATCGGTGGGTTGCCGGAGCAGGCGTTCGGGCTCCTGGAATCGGGAGACGTCGCGGGCTTCATGGCCGAGTTCAAGAACGTGGTCCAGTTCGCCGAAGTGGGGGAAGGCAACCTTGACTTCCCGTCCATCATTCCCGCGGCCCAGGCTGCCGGCGCGGAGTACCTGCTCGTGGAGCAGGACGAGCTTTACGGCCCCACTGTATGGGAAGCGCTGCAGACTTCCTACGACAACCTGGTGGCCATGGGCCACGCCGACCTCTTCTAATCCCTCAACAACGGAGATCCACTCATGAGCAAGAAAGTACGTCTTGGCATCATCGGCCTGGGCCAGCAGGGCGGCACGTACGCCAAGTTCATCACTGACGGACTGGTCCCGAACATGGTGATCGGCGCCATCTGCGACACCGATCCTGCAAAGAAAGAACTGACAGCTTCGCTGTACCCCGACGCGCCCTTCTACGACGACTACATTGCGATGCTTGAAAGCGGCGACGTCGACGCGGTTGTCACGTGCGTGCCCCACTACCTGCACCCGGAAATGGGCATCGAATCCCTCAAGCGCAACATCCACGCGCTTGTCGAAAAGCCTGCAGGCGTCTACACGAAGCAGGTCAAGGAGCTCAACGAGTTCGCGGCCTCCAAGCCCGAGCTTTCCTTCGGCATCATGTTCAACCAGCGCAACAACCAGCTTTACAAGAAGCTCAAGGAGATCGTCGACAACGGCGAGATCGGGGCCATCCGGCGCACCAATTGGATCATCACCAACTGGTGGCGTCCGCAGGGCTACTACAACTCCAGCGAATGGCGCGCCACGTGGGGCGGCGAAGGCGGCGGCGTCCTGGTCAACCAGGCACCCCACCAGCTCGACCTGTGGCAGTGGATCTGCGGCGTGCCGAAGTCCGTCTACTCCAAGGTGGCTTACGGATTCCGCCGGGACATCGCCGTCGAAGACGAGGTCACCGCCGTCGTGGACTACGGCAACGGCGCCACCGGCGTGTTCGTCACGGCCACGCACGACCTCGTGGGCACGGACCGTTTCGAGATCCTGGGCGACCAGGGCAAGATCGTGGTGGAAAACAGCAAGACCGCCACGGTGACCCGGCTGGTCAAGCCGGAGCGCGAACTCAGCGACGGCATGGACATGGACGATGTCCGCAAGCTCTTCATGGGCGAATTGAAAGCACAGGACTACTACACCACCGAGGTCATCGAGTTCGAATCGGCCTGGGGCGGACAGCACGCCGGCGTCTTGGAGAACTTCGCAGCCAACATCCTGGACGGCACTCCGTTGTTGGCGCCGGGCTCGGACGGCATCAAAGGCGTCCGCTTGGCCAACGCCATCCACCTCTCGAGTTGGACCGGCAGGGAAGTCTCCCTGGACTTTGACGAGGACGAGTACATGCGCGAGCTCAACAAGCGCATCAGCGAAGAAGGCAAGTTCGCGGAACGTTCCTAGCCGGCGGGGCCAGTGGGGCACTTAAGCAGGACGGTCGCCGGCCGAATGGTTGGCAACCGTCCTGCTTTTGTTGCCATGCCAGATTACGATGGAGCCGTGACTGAAGCGACGAACTCCGGGGCAGTAACTTCCCCCGCCAAGCGCGGACGCGGGGAGAAATCCTCGCCCACCATCTACGACATCGCGAGGCTCGCGGGAGTCAACCCGTCGACGGTCTCCCGCGCGCTGAGCAAGCCGGGCAGGGTCAGTGCCAAGACCCAGAAGATCATCGAGGACGCCGCCGAACAGCTGAACTACCGGGTGAACCCCTTCGCCAGGGCACTTCCCACCGGCCGCACCCAGACGATCGGACTGATTGTCGCGGACATCACCAACCCGACGTTCTTCGATATCATCCGCGGTGCGGAAACCACAGGGTCTGCCCGGGACTACACCCTGGTGCTTGCCGAGTCTGCAGAGTCCCCTGAAACCGAGCTCGTTGCGGCCCGCAGGATGTTGAGCACAGTGGATGGCCTCATTTTGGCGAGTCCGCGCATGGACGACGAAAAGATCCTGGCCTTGGCCGCGGACAAGCCGGTGGCCGTGATCAACCGCGAAATCGAGGGAGTCCCCTGTGTGGTCCCCGACGTCAACAAGGGCATTAGCCAGGCCGTGCGGAGCCTCGCCGCCAACGGCCACCAGGAGCTCGCTTATGTTGCCGGGCCACCGCAGTCGTGGATGTCGGGCCGCCGCTGGGAAGGCGTCCAAGCAGCCTGCGATTGGTACAAGTTGGGGGCGGTCCGCTTGGAATCGTCCAAGCCAACCGTCGACGGCGGCCGCCAAGTAGCGCGCGACGTCCTGGCGAGCGGCGCGACGGCGGTCATCACCTACAACGATCTCCTCGCCATAGGCCTCATGCAGGAGCTCCAGGCCGCCGGGATGCACGTTCCCGACCAAATCAGCATTGTGGGCTTCGACGACATCTTCGGGGCAGACTTCACGACGCCGCCGCTCACCACTGTGAGGTCGCCTTTGGGGGAGTGCGGTTCCCGCGCTGCCACCCTCCTGCTGGACATGTTGCTGGGCCAGGATGGCCCCGCGGGAGCCGTCCGCGTGGACACGGAGCTCGTGGTGCGCGGTTCCAGCGGACGGTTGATCGCGTAGGTTCAAGCGATCCGTGGGTCGGGTTGCAACGGGATGGCAATAGTTGGCAACCGGTTGACAGATCGGTTCTTCCGACCGAAAATTGACCTATGTCACAGTCGATCGCAGCCAATCCTGACCGGCTCCTGCCCGCGGATCCCGGGACGCGCAGCATTGCGCACTCCCTGCTGGAGCGCGTCCAGGACCTGCCCATCATCTCTCCGCACGGCCACGTTGACGCCGCCGTCATCGAGCACAACACCCCGTTCCCTGATCCGGCAGCGCTCCTCGTCAGCCCGGACCACTACGTCACCCGGCTGATCCACGCCAGCGGAGTCCCCATGGACAAACTGCTCTCGGGGAGCGCCAGCGCGTCCGAATCGCGGGAGATCTGGCGGACGTTCGTCCAAGCCTGGCCCCTCTTCGAGGGCACGGCGTCCGGATATTGGCTGCGCACGCAGTTCGAGAGCGTGTTCAAGCTGGGTGCGGATCTCGGCGAGATGTCTGCCGACGCCAGCTACGACGCCATTGCGGCCAAGCTCGTTGAGCCCGACTTCCGGCCCCGCCAGCTCTTCAAGGACTTCAACATCGAGGTTCTGGCCACCACGGACGACCCGCTGGACAGCCTGGCGAGTCACAAGGCGATCGCCGACGATCCTTCGTTCAACGGCCGCGTGCTTCCGACCTTCCGTCCGGATGCCTACCTGAACATTGCGCACCCGGCATGGAGCGCCAACGTCGAGCGGCTTGTCGATTCCGCCGGCGACGGCGCCAGTGGCTACGCCGGTTACCTCAAGGGCCTGGAAAACCGCCGTCGTTATTTCGTGGAGCATGGCGCGGTCTCCGCGGACCACGGCGTCGCAACCCCGGCAACGCTCAAGCTGGACCGGACCGAAGCCGAGCGGATCTTCGAGCTTGCCCGTGCCGGCAAGGCCACAGCCGAGGACCGCAACACCTTCGAAGCCCACATGATGTACCAGATGGCCAGGATGTCGGTCGAAGACGGCCTGGTCATGACCATCCACCCTGGCTCCTTCCGCAACCATCACCAGCCCACCTTCGAGGCCTACGGCGCGGACACCGGGCACGACATCCCGTTCGCCACGAACTACACCGAAGCCATCCGGCCGCTGCTCCAGGACTTCGGCACGGCCAAGGACTTCCACTTGGTCCTGTTCACCTTGGACGAGACGGTGTTCTCACGCGAACTGGCCCCGCTGGCAGGGTTCTACCCCTCCGTGTACCTCGGCGCGCCGTGGTGGTTCCTCGACGCGCCGGACGCCATGCTCCGCTTCCGCTCCGCCGTCACCGAAACCACCGGCTTTTCGCGGTCCTCGGGCTTCATCGACGACACCCGCGCATTCTGCTCCATCCCTGCGCGGCACGACGCCTCCCGCCGGATCGAAGCATCCTTCCTCGCCCGCCTCGTGGCCGAGCACCGTGTCAGCGAAGACCGCGCCCATGAAATCATCGTCGACGTCGTCGACGCCTCACCCCGAAGGGTCTTCAAGCTGTGACCAACGAACCCGGGCAAACCCCGGACCTTCCCCGCTTGAGCCGTGCCGTGAGGCCCATCGGCAAAGCCCCCGTCCGCATCGTGCACATGGGACTGGGGGCGTTCCACCGCTCCCACCAGGCCTGGTACACACAGCATGCAGGCGACGCGGCAGAATGGGGCATCGCCTCCTTCACCGGCCGTCGCCCGGATGCCGCCGAGGTCCTGGCTGCCCAGGACGGCCTGTACACCGTGGTGGAGCGCTCGGACGCAGGTGATTCCTTCGAAGTCATCGGCAGCATTGTCGAGGCAGTCGACGGTGCCGACGTCGAGCGCTTTGTCGACCTCGTCGCCGCGCCCCTGACCTCCCTCATCACGCTCACCATCACCGAGGCTGCTTACCGGCTCGGGGCCGACGGCAAGCTCGACAACCAAGCGCCCGACGTCGTCGCGGACCTCGCCGTCCTCGCCGGCGGTTCTGCTTCCGGCAAGCCGACGACGCCGCTGGGCAGGCTCGTGCTGGGCCTCGCCGCGCGCCGCGATGCCGACGCCGGTCCCCTCGCCGTGGTTTGCTGTGACAACCTCTCCAGCAACGGCACCGTTGCCAGAAGCGCCGTGATGGGGATGGCCAAGGCGTTCGACGCCGGACTCGCCGCCTGGATCGACGCCAACGTCAGCTTTGTCAGTACCTCTGTTGACCGCATCACGCCGCGAACGACGGACGCCGACATCGACGCCGTCGCCGCCGCGTGCGGCTACCGCGACGAATCACCCGTGGTCGCCGAGCCTTTCCTCAACTGGGTGCTCAGCGGGGACTTCCCCGCCGGGCGACCGCACTGGGAAGACGCCGGCGCCGTTTTCGTGGACGAGATCGAGCCGTACGAGAACCGCAAGCTGTGGCTCCTCAACGGCGCCCACTCGCTGCTCGCCTATGCAGGCCAGCTGCGTGGACACAAGACCGTGGCAGAAGCCCTCGCGGACGATTTCTGCCGAGGGGCAGTGGAGGACTTCTGGGACGAGGCGGCCTCCAACCTGCCGGGTGAGGACCTGCACATCCCTGAGTACCGGGCGGCCCTCTTGGAACGCTTCGGGAATTCCCGGATCGCCCACCACCTGGCCCAGATAGCCATGGACGGCAGCACCAAGCTGCGCATGAGGGCACTGCCTGTGCTCCGTGCCGAGCGCGCCGCCGGCCGAAGGGGCCAGGCCGCTGCTCGAATGATCGCGGCCTGGACTGCCTACACCGCCACGGCAACAGGGCTCCAGGATCCGCAGGCGGCAGACATCGCAGCCGCGAACCTCCTGCCCGGCCGTGCCCGGCTCGAGGCCCTGCTCGGCCTCGTGGATCCGGACCTGGTTGCCGACACCGCGATCGTGGACCTCGTTGAGGGTTTGGCCGAGTCCTTCGCGGCCGCTGGCAACCTTAGCTAGTCCGCAGGCACTCTCGACGGCGCCCGTTGCCTTCCCCGTGAAGGCGGCGGGCGCCGTCGTTTAGGCCCGCATAAGTGAGCGAGGGTCTGCCGGACGCACGTCATATATGAGCGAGCGTTTGGTAAGGCTGACGCCCGCTCAGGTATGTGGGGTTTTCTCCAGATGCGCGCTCATATATGTGGCACTTTTCCGCAACGCCCGCTCAGGTATGTGGGGTTTTCCCCCGGCGGATTCAAGTGGTCGTTGCAACACGTCCTTATGCTGCTGATTCTTCCAGAATGTGTTGGAGGGCTTGTGCGGGGGTTTTCCAGCCGAGGGTTTTGCGCAGGCGTCCGTTGAGGCCGGCGGCTGCGTAGTCGAGCTCCTCGCGGGTCACGGCTGTCAGGTCCATGCCTTTGGGGAAGTACTGGCGCAGGAGTCCGTTGGTGTTCTCGTTCGTGCCGCGTTGCCAGGGTGAGTGCGGGTCGCAGAAGTAGACATCGGCCCCGGTGGCGATCTTGACGCGTTCGTGGATGCCGACCATTTCCGCGCCCTGGTCCCAGGTCAGGGACCGGCGCAGCACCTCGGGCAGGGTCGGCAGGGTGTCCTGGATGGCAGCCAGGACCTGCTCCCCGGTGTGTCCGTGGGGCAGGTGCAGGAGCATCACGAATCGGCTGGTGCGTTCCACGAGCGTCCCGATCGCCCCGGTGCCGGGGGTACCGATGATCAGGTCTCCCTCCCAGTGGCCGGGAACCGCACGGTCATCGGCTTCGGCCGGGCGTTCGCTGATCAGCAGCTCTTTCGGGACCCGGGGCCGGCGCATCCCGGGGCGTCTGTTCGGTTGCCGCACCGCCCGCCCGGTGCGCAGGGCTGCGGCGAGTTCGGCCCGCAGGCCCCCGCGTCCCTGGATGTAGATGCACTGGTAAATGGTCTCGGGGCTGATGCGCATGCTTTCATCATCGGGGAAATCGATCCGCAGCCGGGCACTGATCTGTTCCGGGGACAACCGTTCCCGGCAGCTCAGCATCCCGGCGACGTAAAGGGCCAGGGCCGTGTTCACCGCTAGTTTCCGGGCCTTGGGGCGGCGGGCCTGCTTCTGCGCGCGGCTCTGCGCCGTGGAGGCAAGATAGGGGCGCCGGCCCCCGTTGCGGATGTTCCGGTCCAGTTCCCGGCTGATCGTGGACGGGCTCCGGCCCAGACGACGGCCGATCTCCCGTATCCCGCACCCCTGCGCCCGCCACACGGCGATCAACTCACGCTCATCGAAGGACAAGAACCGCCCGCACGCGGGCTCAATCGAAGGATCCACCCCACCATGCTGACGGACAATCCTGCTGGCAGTCCCTTCCGAGAACCCCGCAACCCCTGCCGCGGCCTCATCAGAAAACCCCGAGGACCGGGCCGCCCAGAACACCCGCACCACCTCACGCAACACCTCAGGCCGACCAACACGCACCACAACACCCACCAATCACTCAGGTGTTGCAACGACCCCCTGAACCCACCCCCGACGCTCGCTCAGATATGTGGGGTTTTCTCCTGACGCGCGCTCAGGTATGTTGCGTTTTCCCCTGACGCTCGCTCACGTATGTGGCACTTTCCCGCCACGCTCGCTCACCTTATGTGAGCGGGGGTTTGGCAGCGAGGGGGCATATGTGAGCGGGGGTTTGGTGGGACGGACGCTGGATCCGCGGTGATGCGGAAATGTTCATGGAAACATTTGGCAACCGCTTGCCCAATGATTGCCGGCATGTCTAAAATTACATCAAGCTTCAACTATTTCAGGCCTGGTTCGACCGAAGCCTTTCCATCATCGCAAGCCGGAACGTGGGATCCCGGCAAGGGTAAAGGAGCCCGCAATGAACAAGCTCAGCAAACTCAGCATCGTAGGCTATGGGGCTGGCGACGCCGCCAACAACCTTGCCTTCACTACTGCCACCATGTTCCTGCTCGTCTACTACACCGACGTCGCAGGCATTTCCGCGGCGGCCGCCGGGACCCTGTTGCTTACCGTCAGGATCTTCGACGCCTTCGCTGACGTCTTTGCCGGACGGTGGGTCGACCGCGCGTACAGCAAACGCTTCGGAAAATTCCGCCCATTCATCATGTTCGGCTCCATCCCGCTGCTGCTCCTGAGTGTCGCAGCCTTCTCCATTCCGCAGATTGGCGAAACGGGGATGTTGCTCTACGCCTACGTAACATATGCTGCCCTCGGCCTGGCCTACTCGTTGGTGAACATCCCGTACGGTTCGCTGGCCGGCGCGATGACGCAAGATCCGGGGGAGCGGGCAAAACTGGGATCCGCCCGCATGGTCGGCGCCCTTTTGGTTAGTTCCGCGTTGGGTATCTTCGTGGCTCCGCTGATCAAGCCCGGCGCCAACCTGCAGTCCACGTTCACCATCATTACCCTGGTCTTCGTCGTGATCGGCGCAGCGCTGTACTTCTTCACGTTCCTCACCGCCAAGGAGCGCGTTCACCGGGCAGTCCCCAAGGTTTCCTTCAAGCAAAGCATGGCGACGCTCAAGACCAACCGTCCGCTGCTTATGCTGTGCCTGAGTTCCTTCCTGTTCCTGACCGGCTACATGGCGCTGTCCTCGGTGCAGCTCTACTACTTGCGTGACGTACTCGGTCGGCTGGATCTCTACGCCGCCCTCGCGATCGTCCAGCTCGTGGTGACCTTTGCCCTCGCCCCGCTCATGCCACGGCTGGTCCGAAACTTCGGCAAGAAGACCATTTACGTGGCTGCCGGAGTCCTCGCGATCATCGGTGGCGCAATCGTCTTCTTCGCTCCGGCCGCCATGGTCTGGGTCGGGTTCTCCGGGCTGCTCTTGAGCATGCTGGGCGTCATGGCCGTCAACATCGTGGTGTGGGCCTTGGAGGCTGACACGGTCGAATACGGCGAATGGAAGACCGGTGTCCGGACTGAAGGCATCACCTATGCGCTGTTCTCTTTCACCCGCAAGACTGGCCAGGCCGTCGGCGGAGCCCTTGCCGCATACGCACTCGCGGCGGGCGGCTATAAGTCGGGCACTGCGCACAGTGCCGAATCCCTGCAGGCCATCCAATTTGCCGCAGGTGCGCTGCCTGCCGTCATGACCATCCTCGCGATCGTCGTCATGGCCAAATACAAGCTGAGCGACGCGTTCCATGCGCAGATCCTGGGCGAAATCAAAGCCCGCCGGTCCCTCGAAAGTTCCGGCGCCGAGCCAATCGGCGGGGAACGCACTGCCGGGAATCCTGGCGGGCGCGCCGTCGCGGAAACCTCCCCGGTGTCCGGTGGACCTGGAAAAATCTCGACGAAATAATACTGCAACCGGTTGCCAATAATTGTCATCCATCCTAAGATCGTCTTTACCCGCCCTGTGGTGCACGTCGCATCCGGGCCAGGCCAGCCCTCGATCAGCAACCCTGAAAGGACCAGCTGTGAAAATCATTGCCGCTGAAGTGTTCGTGACCAGCCCTACCCGGAACTTCGTGACCTTGCGGATCACCACCGAGGACGGCGTGACCGGCATCGGCGACGCGACCCTGAACGGCCGTGAACTCGCCGTGGCCGCGTACCTGAAGGAACACGTCGCGCAGCTGCTGATCGGCAAGGACCCGCACCGGATCGAAGACACCTGGCAGTTCCTCTACCGTTCCTCGTACTGGCGCCGCGGTCCGGTCACCATGGCCGCGATCGCCGCCGTCGACATGGCCCTGTGGGACATCAAGGGCAAGGTGGCCGGGCTGCCGGTGTACCAGCTCCTGGGCGGTGCCTCCCGCAACGGGCTGCGCGCGTACGGCCACGCCTCGGGCGCAGACATCCCTTCCCTGTTCGACTCCGTCCGGGAGCACCTGGAACTGGGTTACAAGTCCATCCGTATCCAGACCGCCATCCCGGGCATCAAAGCCGTGTACGGCGTGGCCGCGCAGGCGCAGGCCTCGGGTGAGCGCTACGACTACGAGCCCGCCGGCCGCGGTGCGTTCCCGCAGGAAGAGGACTGGGACACCCGCGCCTACCTTCGCCACCTGCCCACCGTCTTCGAAGCAGTGCGCAACGAATTCGGCCCGGAAATCCCGCTGCTGCACGATGGCCACCACCGCATGACCCCCATCCAGGCCGCCAAGCTCGGCAAGGCCTTGGAACCGTACGACCTGTTCTGGCTCGAAGACTGCACCCCGGCCGAGAACCAGGAAGGGCTCCGCCTCGTCCGCCAGCACACCACCACACCATTGGCCATCGGTGAAATCTTCAACACTGTCTATGACTTCCAGACGCTCATCAAGGAACAGCTCATCGACTATGTCCGCGCCGCGTCCACGCACTTCGGCGGGATCTCGCCGCTGAAAAAGGTGATGGACTTCGCCGCCCAGTACCAGATCAAGTCCGGCTTCCACGGCCCTACCGACATTTCCCCCGTCGGTTTCGCCGCGCAGCTCCACGTGGGCCTGGCCATCCACAACTACGGCATCCAGGAGTACATGCAGCACTCGGACAAGACCAACACGGTCTTCGAGCAGTCCATGACCTTCACCGACGGCTACCTGCACCCGGGCGACAAGCCGGGCCTCGGCGTCGAATTCAACGAAGAAGCCGCCAACTCCTTCCCGTACCAGCAGGCCTACCTGCCCTACAACCGACTCGTGGACGGCACCGTCCATGACTGGTAAGAACGTCGCCACGGCCGGCGACCCCAGCGCCGAAGCGAACAAGCCGCGGCGCATTGTTGTGATGGGCGTCTCCGGTTGCGGCAAGACCACCATCGGGGACCTCGTCGCCCGTGCGCTGGGAGTTCCGTTCCTCGACGGCGATTCGCTCCACCCGGTGGAAAACGTTGCCAAGATGGCCGCAGGCACGCCCCTGACCGATGAAGACCGCTGGCCCTGGCTCGCGACCGTGGGCACCGAACTAGCCAACGCCGGCGACGGCGGGCTGGTCCTCGCGTGCTCTGCCCTCCGGCGCAGCTACCGGGATGCCATCCGCGAGAAGGCGCCCGACACCGTTTTCCTCCACCTTCATGGCAGCAAAGAGGTTCTGAGGGAACGGACAGAGGGCCGTTCCGGCCACTTTATGCCGCCCGCGCTGCTGGACTCACAGCTCGCCACCCTGGAACCGCTCGACGACGACGAAGCCGGGTTCGTCGTCGACATCGCCGTCCCAGTCAGCGAGGTGGTCGCCGAGGCGCTCGCCGGGATTGCCGCCGTCGCAGGCTCCAAAGCTCCGGCGGGTGACAGCGGCGTCGGCGCCGTGGGCACCCAGGCGCGGCAGTTCGACGTCGACCTCCAGTCGGCGCCGTTCAACCTCGACGACGACGCCGTTGCCTGGGTGGACTCCACCATCCGCGGCATGAGCCTCGAGGAGAAAATCGGGCAGCTCTTCATCAACCACAACAACGATTACTCCCCGGAGTATCTCGACGGGGTGTTGGAGAACTATCACGTCGGCGGGATGAGGTACCGGCCGGGTCCATCTGCTGCTGTCCAGCAACATATCCGCTATGCCCAGTCCAAGACGCGCATCCCGCTGCTGGTCGCCTCCAACCCGGAAATGGGAGGAGCGGGAAGCTGCGACGACGGAACTTTCGTGTCGACCCACCTGCAGGCCGGTTCCCACCCGGACAAGTCCATTGCGAGGAAAATGGGCCAGGTGGCCGGCGTGGAAGCTGCGGCTTTGGGCTGCAACTGGGCGTTCGCGCCGATTGTGGACATCCACTACAACTGGCGCAACACGGTCATCTCCACCCGGGCATTCGGCAACACACCGGAAATCGTGGTGGAGCGCGCCAAGGAGTACTTCGACGGCATCAGCGAATCTCCCACTGTCTGCGCCATCAAGCATTTCCCGGGCGACGGGGTGGACGAACGCGACCAGCACGTGGTCACGTCGTACAACACGCTCGGGTACGCGGAGTGGAATTCCAGCTACGGACACGTTTACCGGGAGATGATCGGCCACGGGGTCCAATCCATCATGGTCGGACACATCGGGGCTCCTGAGCTCACGCGGCATTTCCGGCCGGGGACAGAAGACAGGGATATCCTGCCGGCCACCCTTGCTCCGGAGCTTCTGCAGGACCTGCTCCGTGGCGAGCTCGGCTTCAACGGACTGATCCTCACTGACGCATCGCAAATGGTCGGACTCACCCAGGCAAGGAAGCGCAAGGATCTCGTTCCAGCCACGATCGCCGCGGGTTGCGACATGTTCCTGTTCTTCCGCAACCCGGCGGAAGACTTCCAGTACATGTTGGACGGTTACAAATCCGGCGTGATCTCTGATCAGCGCCTGCATGACGCGTTGCGCCGGATCCTGGGGCTGAAGGCCAGCCTGGGGCTGCACAAGAAGCTGCCGGAAGAATTGACGCCGTCGGCCGAGGCGCTGCGGCTGATCGGCAGCGAGGCCCACCTCGCCGTCGCCGCCGAAATCGCCGACAAGACCGTCACGTTGATCAAGGACACCGCCGGCAACCTGCCCATCACGCCGGAAACCCACAAGCGGATTCGCCTGTATGGCATTTCCGGCGGATCCGATTTCACCCGGGCGGACCCGCTGGCCTACTTGGATACGGTCAAGGAGGAACTTGAAACCGCCGGGTTCGAGGTCCACCTCTTCAAGACGGCGGAGCAACGTGAAGCCGCGGGGGAGTCGGGCGTGAACTTCATGAGCGTCATCTCCGACGAAGCCACCGGCGATTATGCGGACAAGTACGATGCCGCGTTCGTCTTCGCCAACGTCAAGGGCTTCGCCCAGGAGGCGGCGATCCGCATCAAATGGTCCAGCCCCATGGCGGCGGAGATCCCTTGGTACGTCACGGAAGTCCCCACGGTGTTCGTCTCGCTGAACCAGCCGAACCACTTGATCGATGTGCCGATGGTCAAGACGGCCATCAACGCCCATGCGGGGACCCGCGAGGCGATCCGGGCTACGATCCAGAAAATCCAGGGCAAGTCCGAGTTCCAGGGGACGTTCAACGAGAACGTGTTCTGCGATTCGTTCGACACCCGGCTTTAGGCCGGCTCTAGCGGGCGGCGGCCACTTCCCAGCGGCATGGGGAGTGGCCGCCTCTCGCGCCTATGAGCTAGGGAGTTCGAATCTCCTGACCTCCATATTGTCGGGGCCTCGCAGTAGGATGCGGGCATGCCTGACCAGCCCGAATATCCCGCGCCGTTAAATTCAGTCGGCGCCCCGCCTCCGCGCCAAACGGAGCCGCTGTCAACCGTCTCAAGGGTGCCTGTGATCGCCAAGCTCGTTTGGCCGAAGTACCTTCAATATGTTCCGGCCATGGTCACCCGGACGTCGGAAGGCAAGGTCCTGGTCCAGTGGTGGCCGAATCCCTTCGGATCGGCCACGAGAATGACGTGGCTGAAGGATACGGACGTGAGGGCCGAGCTGCGCTATGAACGTTGAGCGCTAAGAGCGTTGAGTCAGGCGGCCGGGTTCGCGACGTCAACCAGCTTGGTGTTGTCGTCCACGAGTTCCACAGGCCTCATCGTCCACGCCGATGACAAGCCATACGCCTCGCCCAGCACGGCGTCCAACAAGGCCTGGCCCCTGGTTTCCTTGGGGTCGATCCAATCGTCGATCAAATCCGGAGAGATCGGAACGGGGATCCGGTCGTGCAGATTGTGCAGCCGCTCCTGGACGCCTTCCGGGGGCGAGTCCATGGTCAGGATCGAGCAGGACAAACGCCACGCGCCTGGCGCCGACTTGTCCTCGATGCTCTCGTCGCGCCATGGCGCAAACAAGCCGGCGAAGGTAATCAGCTCATCTTGAGGTTCGACGATGTAGCGCTGCTTGGGATCCTTGCGGCCGGGCCCTGATTTCTTCCACTCATAGTAGGCAGAGGCCGGAACCACCGCCCGCCACTTGGGCAGGGAAGCCCTGAATGCCGGTGTTGCGCCAGCCGTTTCCGAGCGCGCGTTCCAAGTGGGCACCCTCGAATCGAAGGACTTGGAGAATGTTGGAACCAAGCCCCATCGCCCGGCCGCGAGCTCGCGGCCGACTGACCCGTCTCCTGCCCGTCCCCGCAGAAAGACCACGGGATCGGTCGGGTTGATCTGGAGCGTCGGGGAGGGGTAGTCGGTATCACCGCGCAGCACGGCACCGAGCTTCCTCGAGAGATAGTCTGCCTCGAAACCGACACTGAACCGACCGCACATATCGACATTCTCGCTTAGCGCTTGGTACAACGCCAGCCGCCGAAGCCCATACTGGAGCAAGACGAACGAATCCGCATCCTGACAATCCGGACATTTGGAGGGCCCCATGAGCAACCCGCGCGGCGAGGACATGCCGCTGGCCAATGGCGGCCCCGCCCGCTTGACCGGACCCGTGCTGGCAGGGGTACTCCCGCACCAGCCTCCCACGGTGGTTGAGAAAGCCGCTGAAGTTGCGCTCAGCGCCGGATTGGAGCTGGTCCTGGCCTTCGCCGACGTCACGAGCTTCCCGGCGGCGGGGGACCGGGATGGGCACCTGGTGGCCCAAGCGATCGATCCCGACGGAATCGACGACGACGCCGCGGCCATCTCGGAGTCGCTCCAGTCCCGCATCGCGGATCAACTCGACGGAACGGGCGTGCAGTGGACCTTCGTGACGCTCGCCGGCGAGCCTGCCCGGTCACTAGGCCGGTACGCGGCGAGCATCAACGCTTCCATGATCGTGGTCGGAACTAAGGAACACGGCCTCGGACCGAAGTTTGAAGGACTGGTCACCGGATCGGTAGCGTTGCATCTGGCACATCGCCAAAACTGCCCCGTGCTCATGGTTCCCTTGGGCCGTCACGACCCAAGCAGGGATCAATGAAGGAAAGCAGCACCGCCCCTCCCGGAGCCGAAACCCGGACGGCGTCAACGGACCGGGCCCTGCACCGACCCCTCCATCTGCACGGCCGGTTCGTTCTGCTTGTCGCAGCCGGAGGAATCCTCGGGGCTTTGAGCCGCTACGGGTTTGGCATGGCGCTTCCCGCGCCGGACGCCTGGCCCCTGCCCACCCTGCTTATCAATCTGTCCGGCGCGCTCGCGCTTGGCTGGCTACTCGAAGCGCTCGCGCGGAGAGGGCCCGACGCCGGTCTCCGCCGGATCGCCCGCTTAGGCATTGGAAGTGGTTTCCTCGGGGCATACACCACCTACAGCACCCTGGCGCTGGACTCGGTGCATCTCTTCGGAGCAGGACGCGGAATGGATGCCATGTGGTACTTGGTAGCCAGCCTGTTGGGCGGTGTCGCGGCCACCACCCTCGGTATTTGGCTTGGGACGCTTCGGCACAAATCCTCCCAACGGGGGAAGGCCCAGCCATGACGCTCCTTCTGATCGCGCTCGCGGGCGGTGCAGGGGCGGCTGCCCGTTTCGTGGTGGATGGAGTGGTCCGTTCCTGGGCCCGGACTGCGCTGCCCCTGGGCACCATCTTCATCAACCTCTCCGGGTCGCTGCTAATGGGGATCCTGGCGGGTCTGGTCATGGCACATCAGGCTCCCGAATCCCTTCAGCTGATTCTCGGCACTGGATTCCTCGGCGGATACACGACCTTTAGCACGGCGAGCTTGGAGACTGTCAGGCTTGTCCAGAGCGGCCGGACCGGCCTTGCCTTCCTTAATGGCGTGGGCACTATGGCGGCATGCGTCGGGGCCGCGGCGGCCGGCGTCGGGCTCGTCTTGTTGTTCTGAAGCCGTACACCGCACACGTCCGAGAAAGTCACCTACACCCAGTGGCAACCAAACTCTGGGATAACCCCTCAGGAGAAACTATGTTTGAAAAAGTCGTGCAGGACGGGGTCGTCCTGAAGCCTCTCGAGCCATGGCACGCCGGCGAGTTTGCCGAGCACATGAACAGGGCGAGAGACCATATACGGCCGTGGGTCGGACCGACTTTTGTGACCGACACCGTAGAGGGTGCCCGCGCCACGCTTCAGCGTTACGCCACAGCCACCGCGAACGACGGGGCGCGCATCTATGGACTCTGGAACGAAGGCAGGATCGTCGGAGGCGTGATGTTTGTGACGTTTGACTCCGCCCGGGGCATTTGCGAGATCGGCTGCTGGCTTGAACCCGGTGCTGTCGGAGGGGGTCTCATCACCCGGTCGGTCGAACTGCTCATGGAATGGGCTTTCGTAGAGCGGGGGATGTCCCGCATCGAATGGCGGTGCCGCACCGACAACGACCGCAGTGTTGCTGTCGCGCAGCGACTGCGTATGCGCTCGGACGGAATCCTTCGCAGTAGCTGGGTCTACGACGGAAAGCGATACGACAAAGAGGTATTTTCAATACTTCGTCCCGAATGGATGGGCACACGGCCTGATATCGCTCAGTGAGAGGCGCCGTGCTGCGATAACCCGCCTTGAATGGCACGTCTCTTTTTGAAGTTTCGAATCCGTCCTTAGAAGGGGCCATTACTGAGAAACTGTTCGTCGCCCGGGCCCCACAAACCGTCCCGATGTGTACGCTTCCCGTATGGGCAACGTGACCTCAGAAGGCAGATTGTGGCGGCGGATCCTGCAGGGGCTGGCGAACCTGTTCGCGGACGGAGGACCTTTGGCGGCTGGATGGGGCTTCGGGCGACGGAAGAACAAATAGCTGCGCTGACAGCGCTAGCGAGGCCGTTCGACGTCGGGAGCTGCTGTCCCCGTAGCGGCTCTCCCTCAAGGCCACGGTGACGAAATTGTTCGATAAGTCACATTTGTCCGTCAGGGTCGACTAACCTCATCTGAGGACTAAGGGGGCCTATGTTGGAAATCGCGTTGACCTGCGCAAACGCAGACTTGAATGTGGATGCAGGCGGTACCGTCCATTTGCGTTGGGCGCCAGGCTCATCGGTATCGGGCGCCGATGCCGACGCCGTCGTCGCTGCTGTCCGTGGCGTGACCGAAGGCCGGCTACAGCCGATGCTCGTCGAGGTCGTGGACGTATGTTTGGGTCTCGAGGCCAGAGCGACGCTGTTGGGGACCCGGTTTGTGTCCGCTGTTGCACTGGTCGGGGCTACGGTGGTCGACCGGGTGATGGCCGCGGCGTTGCTGCGTGAGCAAGAGTGCCCACACGGATACTTCACGTCCGTCGAGGACGCCAGGGAATGGCTGAGCGGGCTGCCAGATCCGCAGGCGTTGGAAGAAGCGGTCGTCTGATTCACCGCGATTTGGGGTTGGGATCTCAGGACCCTCAAAACGGCGGCCGTGAGATGCTGAGCGAATGATTCTGGAGCACGCGATCCTCCCCGTACGTCCCGGCCGCGAGTCCGATTTCGAAGAGGCCTTCCGGGCGGCTCAACCCCTGATCAGCAGGCAGCACGGGTTCCGCAACCTGTCGATTTCACGCTCGATCGAGTCCCCGAACCTCTACTTACTCCTCGTTGAGTGGGACTCGATAGAAGCCCACACGGAAGGTTTCCGCGGATCCGCCGACTACGAGCGGTGGAAGGAATTGCTGCACCATTTCTACGACCCGTTCCCCGTCGTCGAGCACTTCACGACGGTTCCGTAACCCGCCTGCAATGGATCCTCGTGCGAGTCAGAGCAGGCCTTTGCCGACGGCTTCATAGATGGTGCTGATGGTCGGCGTGAACCCGAGGCTGCGGGCGAGGGTCACATCCATTTGTCCCTTCCAAGGGTGCGTGAGCGGTTCCGCGGAAGAGCCGTAGGGGTGGCCGACAATCTGGGATAGCTCATAAATGCTGAGCGCTGACTCGTCGGCGACGTTGACGGTACGGCCGTCGAAAGCGCCCGTAAGGGCCAGGGTGAATGCCGTGGCGACGTCGGCGTGGTGTATGACGCTGAGCCGCTGTGCAGGGTGCCATCCCATGCCGCCGGCGAGTTCGGGGAGGGCCTCGAGATGTCCGTCCTGGTCACCGTAGATGAACGGGAGCCGGAGGATAGCCCACGTGAGCCGACTGGAGCGGAGCAGGTTTTCGGCTTCGATCTTGCTGGCCGGGTAGGCGAGGGTCGGGACAGTGGCGTCGTCCTCGCGTGCGGGATGCGGGATGTCGGCGTCATAGACGTTGGAAGTGCTGGCCAGAAGGAATCGGGCATCCGGTGCGTGCTGCTCAACAGCGGCGAGCAAGTTGCGGGTGCCTTCACGGTTGACTGTCCAGATCCGGTCCTCGTCGCGAGTGCGGAAGACTGCGGCAAGGTGGATGACCGCGGTGACGCCTTCCACGGCTGCCGGCAGGGACTCTGGGCTGAGGATGTCACCTTCGGCGCGTTCCACGCCGCCGGGGAGTTCCTTTCCGGGGCGGACAAGGGCGCGGCATTCAATGCCCGCTTCGGTGAGTCTCTTGAGGAGGCGGGGGCCGACCAAGCCGGTTCCTCCGGTGACGAGAATTGTCATGGTTTCCCTCCGACGAGGGGGGCTGCGAGTCCCGCGAGCAGGATGCTGATGCCCTGGTCCAGTTCGGCGGCGCCGTCGTAGTCGGCGAGCACCGGGCCAAGGGCGCGGAGCCGGGGAAATTCCTTCGCGGGCAGGCGGTGGAGACCAAGGCGGAGCAGCGCTTCGTTTTCCTCCGGGTCCACGATGAATTCCTGCAGTTCATTGAGAATGTGGCCGTACAGGAAGCCGTAGTACGCCCGGTAGACGTGCAGCGCGTCGCCCGGGGCGAAGCCGGCGTCGATCAGCAGCGAAAGGATCTGCTCAAGCGGGCGTAGCGTGCCCAGCGGGCGCAGGCCCAAGGGCGTCGACAGTGGGCGGGTGACGAGCAATGGCACAACGTTCGGGTGCCGCAGCGCCAACAGACGCAGATCGTGGGCTATCTGCCGCAACTGTGCCTGCCAGTCGGGGTGGTCCGGGAAGGCGGAAAGCTCTTTCAGGACCTGCTCTGTCACTCCGTCCAGGAGCGCCGCGCGGTTGGCCGCGTACCGGTAGAGACTCATCGGATCCCGGCCTAGTTCCTGTCCCAGACGGCGCATCGTGAGGGCGTCCAGTCCTTCTGCGTCCACCAGTGCCAGGGCTGCGGACAGGACGAGGTCCCGGCTCAGCCTGGGTTTCTGCCCGGCGGGCTTGTCGCCGGCACCTTCGGCGGAAGGATTGGCCGGAGACTCTGGGGGAGGCATGGGTTTACATCCTGATCTGATCGTTCCATCGCGGCTCTTGCCGGGAAAATAAGCTTGCTTACTTTAGAGTCTACGCGTAAAGTCTACATTGTAGACGAGTTCCTACGGAGGTTTAAGGACGCGGTCTCAAGCGTATGGCAGCGGGCCGTTCGCTCCGCTTCGGAAGCCCGTCACTGCGCACCGCGCATAGACCCCCAAAACCGCATTTACCCACCACTCACCTTTACTTACACTCAATAGTAAGTATGCTTACTAATGAATGCCCTAGGCCGCCGGCCAGGGCACGCAAACAAACAAGGGAGATTCACATGTTGCTTTGGATAGCCATCATTATCGCCGTTCTCTGGCTTCTCGGCTTGCTCGGCGGCATCGGCGGAGGGCTCATTCACATCCTTCTGGTCGTCGCCGTGATCGTTCTGATCTTCCACTTTGTCCGCGGCAGGTCACGCGTCTAGCCTCCAGCTGCAACGCTGTCGCCCCTCCTGGGCTTAAGTCCAGGAGGGGCGGCCGCATTTAAGGGCCGGACTCCTCCGGGGGAACGGCCTTCAGCTACCCCCGGCCTCTACTTCTTCAAAAGGCTCCGGGGATTCAACCCGGCCCAGGAGCGACAGGCGGCTCGCGATTCTGGCCACGTCAACGGTCTGGGCGCTTGTCTGCCGCGAGCCACCCAGATACGCCAGATCCCGGGCCGGATCGCCGGCCAAGTCCCAGCCCATGGGGCCGTGTCCGACCAGGAACAGCGTGATGTCCTTGTCGTAGAGGACATCCACCACATTGCTGAACCGTTGCCAGGCCGATGCGGACCCGGCAGCCGACTCGACTGTGGGCGACGGTACGCCGTCGATCACCCAGGTGTCGTAGTCCTCTGCCAAGGCGAGGTAGTCCGCCGTCGACATGAGGCCTTCGCACAATTCCGCGAAACCAACCCAGAGCATGTCGTCGGCCGCTTTGACGGTGAGTCGTTGCGTCGTGGGCGTGAGGATCCGCTCCTGCGATTTCGACGGCGGGAACAAACCGAAAGCGCCCAACTGCTTAGGCGTTCCGGGGGTAATGATCCTGCCCCTGCTGAAGGCCTCCAGGCCAGGGGAGTCGCTCGGGCCTGCCGCAGCGGAACCGGGAACCGGCGAACGCCGGAAATCAGTGTCTCCGTCGATCTCCATGATGTCCATCATCTCCTTGATCACCCCGATGGTCGGGTCGAAAGCGACTGGGAACACTAGAGCCAGTTCTTCCGCTTGAAGATGACCCACATGACAAAGCCCGCGAGAACCATCATGCCGAGCGCCATGGGATAGCCGAACGGCCAATGCAGCTCGGGCATGATGTCGAAGTTCATTCCGTAGAGCCCGGTGACAAATGCGGGTGCGAAGAAGATCGCGGCCCACGAGGAGATCTTCTTGGTTTGTTCGTTTTGTGCCGCACTCGCCTCGTTCTGGCGGTTCGCGGTCAAGGTCCCGTCGAGGGTCAGGGCGTTTTGGAGCAGGTCGCGGAACCCGCTTGCCCGGGAAATTACCTGCTCGACATGGTCTTCCACATCGCGGAGCTTGCGCTGCAGTTCGATGTCGACCCCGTATTTCACGAACCCGCGCTTCAGGGAGGCCATCATTTCGGGGAGCGGGTTGATGGCGCGCTGGAACTGGATGACCTCGCGGGCGAGTTCATAGATGCGCCGCGAAACCAGGGGATCGCCGCCGAACAGCTGGTCCTCGATCTCGTCGATGTCGTTTTCCAGCCCGGAGATCACGGGGCCGTAGTCGTCCACCACCCGGTCCAGCAGCGCGTACAGGACGGCTTCGGGACCGTGGCACAGGAGCTCCGGTTGTTGTTCCAGATCGCGGCGGACCTTCGCCACCCCGGGCGTTTCCGCGTGCCGGACCGTGACCACGAAGTTCTTCCCCGTGAAGATATGAAGTTCGCCGAACTCCACGGTCTCCGTAGCGTCCACGTATCTCGCAGGACGCAGGACCGTGAAGAGGTTGTTGTCGTACCGTTCCAGCTTGGGCCGCTGGTGGGCATTGACGGCGTCCTCGACGGCGAGCAGGTGGAGGCCGAACTCGGCAGCCACGGCCGCCATTTCCGCCTCGTCGGGCCGGTACAGTCCAATCCACACCATTCCGCCGTGCGCGGCCAGTGTTTCGACGCTTTGCTCAAGGCTTCCCGGAGTCGCGGTCCGGATACCGTTCACATAGACGGCATTGTCAATGATGGTCACGAGGTTATTCTCCTCCGCTACTGCAACGCCCCGATGATTGACCCGGCGGCGGTCATGGCCACGATGTCGTGGCCGGAGTCGATGAGGGTCACGGCGGACGGCCTGCCCGCGAAACCGTTGTGGATGACGTGGCCGCCCACGCGGAAGACGACCCCGATCACGAGCGCGAAGAAGCCGCAGGCCAAGCTGCCATGCACGCCCAGCTTTCCGATGAGGACGGCCAGCAGAATGCTCGTGAGTGCTGCGGCAACCATCATGGGGATCCAGATTCCAGCCCCGCCGTCGATCTTCTTGAGGTCTTCCTCGGTCTTGCCGATGGCCCGCATCCATCGTCGGCCGAGGACCGCCGGCATGTACCAGACAAATCCGATGACCATGCTTGAGATGAATGCCAGGAGTATGGCCAGCCAGTTGATGTGCGGAAGAGAAGAGAGCCAATCCATTCTGGAATCCTAGTCGGCTTGGCTGACCGGCGAATCAGGGGAAAGCTGCGTTTTGGCCCGTTTGGTGGCGCCGGCGGTCTCTGCCGCGTCCACGAGCCTGCCGATGAGCGGCTCTGTCCGGTAGGGGATATGGGTGTGCAGGGCAAGGACCGTTTCCGTGCGGATGACGCCTTTTGTTCTGAGGATGGAGCGAAGCGCGGTTTGCAGGTTGTGCGTGTCGGTGGCCACCACCCGGCACAGGAGATCGCCCCTCCCGGAGATTTCATGCACCTCGAGGACCTGGGGGATGCGGCGGAGGGCTCCGATCACTCCGTCGAGTTCCCGGTGGGTCACCTCCAGGGTCACGAAGCCGACGACGTCGTATCCCACCTTTTCGAGGTCGACCTCGCGGCCGCCGTCGTTCAGTACGCCCGAGCGGACCAGACGGCGCATCCTCGATTGGGCGGTGTTGCGCGCAATCCCGAGGGACTCGCTGAGTTCGCCGATCTGTACCCGGGGATCGCGGATCAACTCCAGCAGGATCTTCAGGTCCGTCGGATCGAGGCTGTTCAAATCATCACTCCGGATCATTTTTAGTCATCGACAAACATCAATTTTGACTGTCCTGATCAATTCTTTCATGGACATCTGATCTATCCGGCAGGTTTGCGACATCCTGTTGCCATCAATTATTTTGGGCCGCACAGTCCCGGCCCACAAAGCCCGGTTCCGTGACGGCCGCTGAGGCAAAGGCACGGAAATGACTGTCTTTAGCGAACTCCGCATGCGCCAGGCCACCGCCGGGCGCTGGGGCTGGGATGCTTCCACCACGGCGCGGCTGGTTTTGGCCGGCGCCGTCATGTTCACGCTCCTGGTCGGTGCCAACTTGGCGAGTCCGCTTTATCCGTTGCTTCAGGCGGAACTGGGGATCACCTCACTCGGCGTGACAATTGCCTTTGCAAGCTACGTCCTGGCTCTCGTGGCTGTGCTGATGCTCGCCGGCCACTGGTCCGACCACATCGGCAGGCGTGCGGCACTGGTGCTGGCCGTTCTCGTGGGCTTGGCCGGCGGCCTGGTTTTCGCCAACGCGGACAATCTCCTGATGCTCTCGGCCGGCCGGATGCTCCAAGGCGTCGCCGTTGGCCTTGCCACCGGAGCGAGCTCGGCGGCTTTGCGTGAATTGCTTCCGTCCCGGCCCGAGTGGGCTTCGCGCTTCACCTTGCTGTCTTCCTCCGGAGGTGTGGCCGCCGGTCCCGCCATCGGCGGATTGCTTTCGCTGCTCCCGGGCGCTACCTCAACGCCGTTCTTCATCCACGCTGCCGTCCTGCTTCTTTTGCTGGTCCCGCTGTGGCTCCTCAAGGCTCGTCCGGCGATTCGGCCTGCCGAAGGCCCGCGTCCCTACACCGTGCTCGCTCCGCGGCGCCCCTCCGTTTCGCGGGAAGCCAGGGGAGCGTTCTGGCTCGCCTCCAGTGTGGGATTCCTCAGCTTTGCCGTGTTCGGATTCTGCCTTTCGCTCGCGCCCGGCTACTTCGCCGTCGTCGTGCATGCCGATTCCCGCCCCATGACCGGGCTGCTGGCCGGACTCACCCTCGGGGCGTCCGCGCTCAGCCAATTGCTGAAAGTCCGCGGCCGGTTCGCCGTGCCCGCTGGATTGGCCGTCCTGGGAGTCTCCATTGTGCTGGTCGGCGCGGCGGCCTCTTTGTCCAGTCCGGTGCTGCTGGTGGCGGCAAGCCTCTCCGCCGGGGTGGGGCAGGGGATCGCCTTCCGGCTCGTGTTCAATGACGTTGCCAGCAAGGTAGAGGCGTCCCGGCATGCGCAGATCATCAGCACCGTGTATGTCATCACTTACCTTGGCAGCGCCGTGCCGGTCATCGGGCTGGGCCTGGCCGCCTCGGTCATCGGCTTGAGCGCAGCTGCCAGCTATTTCACCGTGGTGTGCGGGCTGGCAGCTGCGGTGCTCACCGTCCTGTCCCTCCGCAGGGTGCTCCGGAAGGGCTGAGCCGCAGTTCATCCGGCATAGCCGAGTTCGCAAAGATTGATTTGCAAAGAAATGCTTGCAAAGGTTTCTTTGCAAGAGTAGCGTTTCCACCATGGATACGGCCCAAGAGCAGGAATTCCCCGTCCGCAAGGTCGACACGGCGTCCCTCAAAGCGCTCGCGCACCCGCTGCGCGTTCAAATCCTCGAGATGCTGTCCCGTTATGGGCCGCAGACCGCGTGCAGCCTGGCCGAGCTCCTCGATGAATCCAGTGGCGCCACGAGCTACCACCTGCGGCAACTTGCCAAGTTCGACTTCGTCCATGAGGTCCAAGGCAAGGGGACGGCGCGGGAGCGGTGGTGGGAGCGGCCCAGGGGAGCCATCCAGATCACCTCGCCCGAGTTGGCCCATTCACCGGCAACGCAGGAGGCCTCGCGGCTGGTAACCCGCGAATTTGAACGCAGCAGGCAAGCAGTCCTCGCCGACTTCATGGCACACGGAATGGACTCCCTGGACGAAGATTGGCTCGACGCAGCCATCGTCAACACCGCCAACGCCCGGATGTCAGCCGAACAGCTCGCCCGTTACTCCCGCTCCATGGAAGCCTTCGCCCGCAAGCTCCTGGAAGAAATCAGGAGCGAACCCGAGGCGGCCGATGCCCGCCCCGTGCAGATCCACTTCAACGCATTCCCGATCCTGGGCGTCCCGGCATGGGCCGGGGACAAGAAATCCCGCGACGCGAAGTCGCACGCGGCACACACCGAAGGGAAAGAATCATGAGCACTGCCACCGCATCATGCGGCACCTATCGCCGGCCCTCCATCTTGGAGTCGGCGGCCGCCGGAATCGGAACGAGCCTGGTCTCGTGGGCCGAGCGCAGGCGCTACATTCCTCCGGCCGAGCTGGCCATGCAGCGAGCGGCGCTCACGCGCCGGCAGGAACTCGGTGAATTGCGCCGGGACGCCCTGGGGGCCGCACACTCGGGACTCGAGCCGCATCACTGAGCCGGTCTAATCCACGTCCAAGCCGGCCGCTATTCCGGCAGCGGACCGTGGTTGCCTTGGATGTGGGCAAAGACCAAGGTGGTTTCGGTGTGGCCCACCACGGGGTCCGTCGCGAGGTTGTCCAGGACCCAGTCGCGAAGGTCGTCCGTGTTGGCAACCGCGATATGCAGAAGGTAGTCCACGGAGCCCGAGGTGTGGAACGTGGAGATCACTGCGGGAAGCGCGGGAACCCGGGCTGTGAAGCGGTCAATCTGGTCGCGGTCATGGGCGCGCAGGCGCACGGCGATCAGGGCCTGGACCGAACGCCCGATTGCCGGAAGGCTGAGGACAGCTTCGAACCCCTCGATGATGCCTCGTTCGGAAAGCGACCGCGTGCGCATGAGCGCCGTCGACGGTGCGATTCCGACCAGTTCGGCGAGCTGCTTGTTGGAGATCCGGGCATCGTCAACCAATGCCGCCAGGATGCGTTCGTCGATCGCATCCAAAGGCTCGCTGATGCCGACGGGCCGAACGTTCTTCGGGGTGGTGCTCACGGATCCTCCTGAAAGTGCTTTCTGTTCATCATAGGGGCCAATTTCCGCGCAATCCATTCATTTGCACTGTCAATCTCCGAATTATTGCCAGATACTTACCGAATTCAACGGTGAATAATTCAAGGAGAGCTGTGACAGCCATCGACACACTCGCAGTCCACGCGGGCCGGGCCGGACTCACGGAACAAGGCGTGCACGCCGTTCCCATCGACCTTTCAACCACTGCGCCTTTGCCTTCAGTCCACGACGGCGGCCTCGCGTACGAGCAGATGGCCACGGGAGGCGTCCCCCTCGACGGTCAAAGCACCGTGTACCAGCGTCTCTGGAATCCTACGGTAGCCAGGTTCGAAGACGGCGTAGCGGCGCTCGAAGGTGCAGCGCAATCCGTCGGTTTTGCCTCAGGCATGGCCGCGTTCAGCGCGGTGCTGCTCGCCGCCCAATCGGAAGGCAAGACGCACGTGGTTGCCGTACGGCCCCTCTACGGCGGCACGGACCACGTGCTGGCCAGTGGCCTGCTTGGCAACCAAGTCACCTTCGTCAAGGCCGACGGCGTGCGGGATGCCCTGCGTCCGGACACCGGCCTGGTGGTGGTGGAGACCCCCGCGAACCCGAGCTTGGACCTCGTGGACCTGAACCGCCTCGTGTTCGACGCCGGAGACGTTCCCGTACTTGTGGACAATACGTTCGCCACGCCGATTCTCCAGCAACCGCTTAGGCACGGCGTCGCGATGGTGCTCCACAGTGCCACGAAATTCCTGGGCGGCCACGGCGATGCCATGGGCGGTGTCGTGGCAACGAGCGCGGAGTGGGCCACGCGGCTGCGCCGGGTCCGTGCCGTGACCGGCGGCATTCTGACTCCATGGCCCGCGTACCTGTTGCACCGGGGCCTGGCGACCCTTCCCATCAGGGTGCGCGCCCAGCAGGACCACGCCCACAAGATCGCGGCTGCGCTCACGAGCCACGAATTGGTCGCCAAGGTTTACTACCCGGGGCTTCCCGAGTGCGATCCCCTGCACTTGGTGGGCACGCAGATGAGCGGTCCGGGCTCATTGATGGCTTTCGACCTCGAATCGGCCGAGCATGCGGAACGCATTCCCGGCGCAGTCCGCCTGATCACGCACGCGGTGTCGCTGGGCGGCATCGACACGTTGATCCAGCACCCCGCCGGACTGACCCACCGCCCGGTGGCCCCGGAGGCCAAGCCCCAGGCGCGCATGCTGAGGCTTTCCATCGGCTTGGAAGACCCCGCCGACATCATCGAGGACCTGGTCCAGGCGATCGAGTCCACCCGTTAGCGTGTCCCGGAGCTGATTTGAGCCTTGGTTACCCAAGGCAATCGGCTGGTTACCTTGAGTCGTTCGCATTACCATGAAATTGCTGGGGTTGTCAATTTCCAAAGGTGAATCGGATGACTCAAGGAGGCACTCGGAATGAGTGATGTCAGTCCACTAAGGAATGCAGTCCGCAAGGGAAGCGGCCTCAAGCAACTGGGTGGTACTTGGGGTGAACTCCTCGCCGAGTTCCTCGGCACGTTTGTCCTGATCGCTTTCGGCGACGGCGTCGTGGCCATGGCAGTTGCCGCGTTGCCCGGCTCGGGACGGGCCGCGACGTCCACCACGATCTTCATGGCCGCCGGCGATTGGTTGTTGATCACGTGGGGATGGGCCATCGCCGTGACGATGGCAATCTACGTCGGGGGCGGAGTCAGCGGGGCCCACATCAATCCGGCCGTGACGCTTGCTTTCGCGGTGCGGCGGAAGTTTCCGTGGAAGAAGGTAGGCCCATACATCCTTGCCCAGGTTGTCGGAGCCTTCGCTGGCGCGGCGCTGGTGTACCTGCTCTACCACGATGCCATCGACGCCTATAACAAGGCTGTCGGCACCGGGCGCGGGGATCCGAAGGGCCTGGCCACCTACTCCATTTTCGCCACGTTCCCGGCACCGTACTTCAATGGGAATCCCGTGGGGCCGCTGGTGGACCAGGTTGTTGGCACGGCTTTCCTCGTCTTGTTCGTCGTGGCCATCATCGACATGCGCAACACGGCCGTACAGGCGAACCTGGGTCCGTTCATGATCGGGCTGGCCGTGGCGGCGATCGGCATGTCCGTGGGCGCGAACGCCGGTTACGCCATCAACCCAGCCCGTGACTTCGGACCGCGGTTGTTTGCGTGGCTCGCCGGATGGGGCCAGACGGCGCTACCGGGCACTGTGGACGGGTCGTTCAGTTGGTACTTCTGGATCCCGATCGTCGGCCCCCTCGTGGGCGGAGTGGTCGGTGTGCTGATCTACGACTGGTTCATCGGGGATGTGCTCCATGCACGCACCCTGCTGGCAGAACCCATGCTTCCGGGACGGACCGGCGCGGAGATCCCTCCGGCGTCCGAACCGAAGCGGGCAGCCTAGCGATTGCTCAATCCCGGGGCCCATCCACCGTGCGGCGCACGCACGGTCACGCGGAGGAGCCGACGACGGCGACCCGGCGCGCCGGGGATCGGTGCACGACGGCGGTGATCACCGCCGTCGTGCACGCCAGTGCCATGACCGTCAAGGCGAGCGCCGTCCAGCCGAAAGCCTGGAAGGCGAGTCCTCCGGCCCAGCCGATGATGCTGGAACCCAGGTAGTAGGAGAGGTTGTACAAGGACGCTGCTTGCGCGCGGCCGCTCGTCGCGATGGTCCCGGTCCAGCCTGCTCCAATGCTGTGCGCGGCGAAGAAGCCGCCGGTGAAGACCACCAAGCCTGCCAGAACGGCGGCGATGTTGTCCCATAAGGTGAGTCCAAGGCCGGCCGTCATGGTCGCGATCCCGGCGAGCATGACCGTGCGGCGGCCGAAGCGCATGGACAAGCCGGCTCCCCAGCGGGAGCTCACGGTTCCGGACAAATAGGCCAGGAAAATCAGGCTGACCACCGTGGCGGGAAGTCCGAAGGGCGCGGCGTGGAGGCGGAATCCGAGGTAGTTGTAGACAGCCACGAATCCACCCATCAACAGGAATGCTTGAACGTAGAGGGCCAGCAGCCGTGGATTGGAAGAATGGCCCGCCAGCGTCTTCATGGCCCCGCGGAACCCTCCCGCCGAACGTGGCGTGAAGCGTCGCGGCTTCGGCACCAGCAGCAGGAACAGGGCGGCCGACACTGTCGCCAGGACGGAGACCGCGAAAGCTGCGGCCCGCCAACCCCACAATTCACCGATGGGTCCCGCGAGCAGGCGGCCGGCCAGTCCGCCGAGGGTGGTGCCGGCGACGTAGCTGCCGGCGGCCAGCGCAGCGTGCACTTTGTTGACTTCTTCATTCAAGTAGGCGATGGCGATCGCCGGAATACCGCCCAGGGCCATGCCCTCCAGTGCCCTCAAGGCCAGGACAAGGGGGAAAGTGGGAGCGAGGGGGACAAGCAGGCCCAGGACGGTGGCCGCCGCGATTCCGATGGCCATCGCACGCACGCGGCCGATCTTGTCGGCAACGAAAGACCAGGGCAGCACCGTAGCCGCGAGGCCTACCGTGGCCAAGGAGATGGTGAGTGCTGCCTCCGCGGCCGTGATGTGCAGTTCGTTCGCCATGAGCGGCAAGACCGCCTGGGTGGAGTACAGCTGCGCGAAGGTGGCCACCCCGGCGAGGGCCAGGCCGGCGAGGATCCGCCGGTATGCGGTGGAGCCTTTCAGGTGGCCTTCCGCTTCGGACTCGGCGGGGTTCCTGGGTGCTGCGCTTGTACTCACCCTTCCACAGTAGGGCGAGCCTAAGTGATGACTCCAATGCATTAGTTGTTTAGAATTGATAGCAGATTTGGATGATTCTTACGGCAGTCGATCTGAGAGTGGACAAGTTATGGACATCGAACACAAGCAATTGGTCCAATTACTCCCGTTGCTGCCACTGCTGGCCGAGCTTGGCCGCACCGAACATGTCACCGAGACAGCCGAACTGCTCGGAGTACCCCAATCGACGGTGAGCCGGGCGCTGGCCCGGGCAAGCGCCGTCGTCGGAACCGAGCTCCTGATCCGTGAGGGGCGCGGCGTCCGCCTGACCCCTGCCGCGAAGACGCTGATTCCCTACATCGAGGCGGCGCTCGCGGAATTCCAGGCGGGACTCGACGTGGTCCGCCACGAGTCCGACGTTGTCCGCGGTCGAATCGCCGTGACCTTCCAGCACACTTTCGGCGAGGCCACGTTGCCGCTCCTCATGAGCGCGTTCCGGAGCCGGCACCCCACTACGGCTTTCGAGCTGAGCCAAGGAGCGCGTGCTGCGTGCCTTGAATCGCTCCTCGCCGGTGACGCCGACTTCGCGTTGACGGCACCCGTGGCGGCTCCGGGCAGGAACCTCGGCTCGGCGGCACTGTACCGCGAGCCGCTGCGGCTCGTGGTCCATCACCGCCATGCAGTGGCCCGGCGGCCCAGCGTGCGGCTCGCCGAACTCAAGCACGAGCCATTCGTTTCCATGGGGCCAGGCTTCGGCCTGCGCTCGCTGACCGACGCGATCTTCCGGGATGCGGGCTTCCGCCCGAGGGTCGCTTTCGAGAGCCAGGACTCGCACACCATCCGCGGGCTGGTGTCCGCCGGCTTGGGCTACAGCATCCTGCCGCCCGGGGGACTGGGTCCGGGACCTCAAGGGGTCCTGGATTCCACCGACCTGGGGTGGGTGGAGGTACCGCTCGACTCGGAACTCGCATACCGGGAGATAGGGATAGCCTGGCGCGAACGGCGCAAAGAACCGGACCCCGTCAGGCTTTTCCGCGAACTCGTCCTGTCCGAAGGGCCGGGGCTGCTCGCAGGGCTGGTCAGGGCGCGGTCCGGAAGCGAGCCGCGGTCCGGAAGTCAATAGGAGCACCAAGCGGCCCGCGCTAGGCTTTTGGACGTGGAGACTGCAGAGAACACGACGCCCCTGCCCGATGTAACGGTCATCGGGCTCGACATCGGTGGTACGAAGACCCGCGGTGTCCGATTCGAGGACGGCAAGCCGGTCCGTGACGAAAGCACCGGCAGCTCCAACGTCCAGAACGTGAGCCGGGAGACGGCGGCCAGGAATCTCGCCGAGCTCTTCGCCATGATCGGTGGCGGCGACGTTGACCGCGTCCTGGCCGGGGCCGGCGGAATCGACACCGACGCCGATGCCCGTGCCCTCGCCGAGCTGATCGAACCCCATGTTCCGGGCGCCCAGGTCACGGTGGTCCACGATTCCCGTTTGCTGCTGGCGGCAGGGCGGGCCAGCACAGGAGTGGCTGTCATTGCCGGGACCGGATCCGCGGCCTGGGGAAAGAACGCCGAGGGGGAAGAAGCCCGTGCCGGCGGCTGGGGCTTTCTCCTGGGCGACGAAGGCAGCGGCTACTGGCTGGGCAGGGAGGCGGTGCGCCACAGCCTCCGCCGGATGAACAAGGGGCTGGAACCGGATGGCCTCACAGCGGCCCTTTTGGAATCCTGCGGGGTGGACGATCCCAACAAACTCATCGCGCTTTTCCATTCGGAGGACACGGACCGGCGGTACTGGGCACAGCGCGCAAGCGCCGTGGTCGAGACTGCCCGCGAGGGGCTCGAGATCAGCCGGCAACTCCTGGACCAGGCAGGACGGGATCTCGCGGAGCTCGCAGCGCAGGCCGTCCGGCAACTCGGCCTCCCCGGACCAGTGATTTTGGGCGGCGGGCTCGGCATGAACGTGGAGCCCTTGCAGTCCGCTTTCCGGGCGGGGCTGGCCGCACATGGAATCACCGATGTGCGCGTCCTGGACCAGGAACCCGTTTTCGGTGTGCCGCGGATTGTCGCGGAGCTTCCTTAGCCGGACACAGACCCATGTGCGACGCGCAAACGGCCAGCGCACCCCGAGAGAGACTGGCGACGCGCGGATACCGGTGTCCCGAGCCCTGCTCTGTGTCCCCAAGCCATTTGGGTGTCGTGAACCCTAGCCAGTAGCCCTGTTCCGGGACCTCGGCTTGAGCTGGACCCCCGGCATGGGTGGTGCGGCGATGCGCCCGGCTTCAGCTCCGGCGTCGGGCCCGTGGCCGTGGATCCAACCGAAACGGGCATTGCGGGCGTCCTCGTCGTCCAGGAGCGCCTGGGCCTCCCAGTCTTCGCGGGCCTGCTCCACTTCCTCATGCGTCCGGCCCACGAAGTTCCACCACATCAGGATGTCCTCCTCGAAGGGTTCGCCGCCCAGGAGCATGAAGCGGGTTCCCGGAGCTGCCTCGAGCCGGAGCGATTCCCGGCCCATGCCGAGGAAGGCCAGGGGACCGGGGTCAACTTCCTGGCCGTCGATCACCGCGGAGCCGTCCAAGACCAGGACCGCATGCTCGAAATCGGGGTTCAGCGGCAGCTCGACGGGGCCAGATGCCGAGATTTCGACGCCGACTATCGGGCTGTACATGACGGCGGGGGAGCGTTGCCCGGCGAATTCACCCACGAGCACAATCGCCGTGAAACTGTCCACGGCGACCACCGGCAGCTCGACGATCTGCTGGAACGACGGCGCCCGGTGCCGGACGGCGTCGGGCAAAGCGACCCACAACTGCAGGCCCCGGGACAGCGGCAGGAGAGCGCCGCCGTCGGGCGCGTCCGGGTCGAGTCCAGGCGGCAGGACGCCGAACTCGGAATGCGAAATGCCGCGGCCGGCCGTCATGATGTTCAACTGCCCGGGACGGACCACGACGTCGCTTCCGACGCTGTCGCGGTGCCGCACCTCGCCGTCGAGGGGCCACGTGACCGTCTGCAATCCCATGTGCGGGTGCGGAAGAACGCTCATCGCGACGCGATCCGGGCCGAAGCTGTCGAGGAAACACCATGCTCCTACCGTCGGCATGCCGCGTTGGGGGAGGGTGCGGGAGACATTCATGGCCCGGACGCCGCCGAGGGGAACCTCGCGGGCCGGCCAGAGCTGCACAAAGGGTCCTTGCCCGGGATGTCCGGCCGGGCAGACTTCCTGCGACGGGGCCGTTTCCAAGTTGGTCACAATACAACTCCCTGTGCTGAACGGTGTTCCCTCCAGCTTAGGCCTAGGCTGGCTCCATGAGCATCCAGTTCGACACCCGCCCGGCCGCGTACGGAGTGGTCATCCGCGACGGAGCGATCCTCCTCGCCTATTGGAAGCAAGACGGCAAGGAAGGCTGGACCCTTCCCGGGGGAGGCCTGGACCTGGGGGAACATCCCGTGGACGGCTGTCGCCGCGAGATCCAGGAGGAAACCGGATACGACGCCGATATCGGGCCGATGCTCGGAATCGACGTCGGCCACTGGCCGGGTGAAGAGCGGATGGACGGATCCGACCGTGATTTCCAGGCCATCCGGCTGGTCTACGAGGCGAGCATCACGGGCGGGGAATTGACCCACGAAATAGACGGCAGCACCACCCACGCCGCATGGGTTCCGCTGGGCAAGGTTCCCGGATTGAACCGGGTATCCCTGGTGGACATCGGCCTCCGCCTCCATAGCGAGCGGCCCCTCAACGGAAAACTGCAGTCGCCCTGAGCATTGCCGATTCATTACGGTCTTCGCGCCTGCGCTGACATCGTCGGTGGTGCTGGTTAGGCTGTAGAACATCAGTTCACTGTTGATTGACTTCCATCGTTGATATTTGCGGCCCGAAAAGTTAGGTAAGCCCCGGAATGGCTGAAGCCATGATTGAGTTCCAGAGCGTCACCAAGCAGTATCAGGGTGGGCAACCCGCCGTGGATGGATTGAGCATGTCCATCGACAAAGGTGCCATCACCGTTTTCGTCGGGCCTTCGGGTTGCGGAAAGACCACGTCCCTGCGGATGATCAACCGCATGGTGGATCCCACCTCGGGCACCATCACCGTGGACGGCAAGGATGTTTCGAACGAACCGGCCGCCCAGTTGCGCCGCTCCATGGGCTACGTCATGCAGTCTTCGGGACTCATGCCGCACCGTTCGGTCCTGGACAACATTGCCACCGTTCCGCGGCTCAACGGCGTTTCCAGGGCTGCAGCCCGCAAACGCGCGGAAGAGCTGCTCGACGTCGTCGGGCTGGCTTCGGTCCTCGGCAAGCGGTACCCGTCCCAGTTGTCCGGCGGCCAGCAGCAGCGCGTCGGGGTAGCCCGTGCGCTCGCAGCGGACCCGCCCGTGCTGCTCATGGATGAGCCTTTCAGCGCGGTGGACCCCGTGGTCCGCGACGAACTCCAGCAGGAACTCCTCCGGCTGCAGCGCGAACTGGCCAAGACCATTGTTTTCGTGACCCACGACATCGACGAGGCCACCGTGCTCGGCGACAAAGTGGCCGTCTTCGCCGTCGGGGGCAAACTGGCGCAATACGCGGCACCGGAAGAGATCCTCCGGGCCCCTGCCAATGACTTCGTCGCCTCGTTCGTGGGCCGCGACAGGGGATTCCGGCACCTTGCCTTCAACGGCGCCGAAGCTGTTCCGGTCCATCCGGTCAAGACGGTGGAGGTCCCGCAGGTTGCCGCGGGGAGCACCGAATGGGCCTTGGTGCTCGACGGCGACTCCCGGCCCACGGGTTGGGCCTCGCCACGCGACGGTGCCGGGCTGATTCCCGGAGGCTCCCTGTTCCGGCGCGGGGATACGCTCCGCCGGGCGCTGGATGCCGCCTTGTCCTCGCCTTCCGGCCTTGGCGTGGTGGTTGACGACGACGGCAGGCTCGTCGGCGTCCTCAAAGCCGATGAAGTGCTGGCCCTGATCGAAGTGACCCGGCACAACCGGGAGGACGCCCCCTGATGGAATGGTTCCTGGCGAACAGCGGCATGGTCTTCGAACGGGCCGGAGAGCACCTCATCCTGGCTTTGATTCCCATGGTTTTGGGACTGCTCATCGCGGTGCCCTTGGGGCAGCTGGCCCGGCGGAACCGTACCCTCAGGGCAGTGGTCACCACGGGAAGTTCGCTGCTTTACACCATTCCTTCCTTGGCGCTTTTCATCATCCTGCCGCCGATCCTGGGAACCCGGATCCTGGATCCGCTCAATGTGGTGGTCGCCCTCACCCTCTATGCCGTTGCCCTGCTGGTGCGGGCCGCCATGGACGCCTTCGATTCCGTGGACGACGACCTCCGCATGGCGGCTGTGTCCATGGGATTCAAGCCGACCGCACGATTCCTGCAGATCGACCTTCCGCTGTCCCTGCCAGTGCTGTTTGCGGGCCTTCGCGTGGTGTCCGTCAGCAATATCTCCCTTGTGAGTGTCGCCGCGCTCCTGGGGGTCGGGAACCTGGGAATGTTGTTCACCGACGGGCTGCAGCGGGCGTTCGTCACAGAGGTGGTGGTCGGCATCATCGCGATCCTCCTGCTGGCCCTCGTCATGGACACCGTCCTGGTCCTTCTGGAGAAACTGCTGACGCCCTGGACGCGCGCCGGTGCGGTCACCGCCAAGCAGGATGGCAAAACAGTGCAGTTCATCGCTGATGCCCCGGTCCACGCGGAGGCAGGCCGATGAGCAACATCTTCGTTGACACCATCGCGTGGCTCACGGATCCGGCCCACTGGTCGGGAAGCGACGGAATCGCCACGAGGCTCCTGGAACACCTGCAGTACTCGGGGCTGGTCCTGGTGATTGCCGCGGCGATCGCCGTGCCGGTGGGTCTCTTCATCGGCCACACCGGACACGGGCGCGTCGTTGCCGTGGCGTTCGCCGGCGCTTTGCGGGCCCTTCCCACCCTTGGCCTGCTCGTACTCTTCGCCCTGTTGGCCGGGAGCGGTCTGATGCCACCCGTCTGGGCCCTGGTCATCCTGACGGTACCGCCCCTCCTGGCCGGGACCTACGCAGGGATTTCCAGCGTGGATCCGACGGTGGTTGACGGTGCCCGTGCCATGGGCATGACAGAACTCCAGATCCTGTTCCGTGTGGAGCTGCCCAACGGACTTCAAGTCATGTTCGGCGGCATCCGCACGGCGGTCCTGCAGGTTATCGCAACGGTTTCCGTGGTGGCATATCTTCCGCTGGGCGGCCTGGGGCGTTATCTTTTTGACGGATTGGTCCTTCAGGACTTCCCCCGCATGCTCGGCGGGTCACTGCTCATCGCGGCGCTGGCAATCGCCGTCGACCTCGTTCTGGCCTTGGCGCAGAGGATCCTCCTCCCGCCCGGACTTTCCATCGATTCCAACGGCGGCCACAAGGCCGCCGGAGATCTCGCAGCCACCGCACCAGCGGGGGCTGCCGTTCAAGGAGGTACCGCATGAAGCAACCCGTCACCCTGACCCGCCGCGGGCTCGGCGGCCTGGCGGCCGGAGTCGGCATTGCGCTCGCATTGAGCGCATGTGGCGGCAGCCCGCTGTCCAGCCCGTCCACCAACGCTCCCTCCGGGGCCGGTGGCTCGCTGGTCGTGGGCTCGGCAGATTTCCCCGAGAGCCAGGTCATCGCCGAAATCTACGCCGGAGCACTGAACGCCGCCGGCGTCACCGCCACGACGAAGCCCAATATCGGATCCCGCGAGATCTACTTCAAGGCTGTCCAGGACGGTTCAATCGACCTCGCCCCCGACTATTCGGGCAACCTCCTGTCCTACCTGGACACCAATGCCTCGCAGGTCTCGGCCGATGACGTCTACAAGGCGCTTCCCGGCAAGCTTCCGCAGGGCCTGGGAGTACTCGACCCCGCCAAGGCCGAAGACAAGGACGCCATGGTTGTCACGAAGGCCACGGCGGAGAAGTACCAGCTCAAGTCCATCGAAGACCTCGCCAAGAACTGTGGGGACTTCACGATTGCGGCACCGGCAACCTTTGAGACCCGCGCCTACGGGCTCCCGGGCCTCAAGGCCAACTACAACTGCGTTCTCAAAGGCCTGAAGCCGTTCAGCGACGGAGGCGGCAACCTGACACTGCAGGCGCTGCTGTCCAACGACGTCCAGGTTGCCGACATCTATACCACCACGCCGTCCATCCAGGACAACGCGCTGGTGGTCCTGGATGACCCCAAGAACAACTTCAAGGCCCAGCAGGTCCTCCCGCTGTACAACATGGCCAAGATGACGGACAAGGCGAAGGCAGCGCTCAACAACGTGTCCAAAATCCTGACCACGGACGACCTCATCAACCTCAACCGCGCCGTGAGCGGCAACCAGAAGCAGAATCCCAAGGATGCTGCAGCCGCTTGGCTCAAGGACAAGGGGATCGTGAAGTAACTTTCCCAAGCAGTGCCCGGCGGCGGAGGCCACGGCTAAGGACGACGGCGGCGAGGAACCCTTGTGGGGGCCTCGCCGCCGTCGTCGTCAATGTGAGTGATGTCTCAACGGAAGTACATCCCCGGTGTGGCATATTTGATGAATGGCAGAATTCAAGCAGTCCACCAAGCTTCATAATGTCCTTTACGACATCCGTGGACCGATTCTTCAGGCCGCCCAGCAGATGGAGGCAGAGGGTCACCGCATCCTCAAACTGAATATCGGAAACCCGGCACCGTTCGGATTTGAAGCGCCGGACGCGATTTTGGTGGACATGATCCGCCATCTGCCCCATGCCCAGGGTTACAGCGATTCGCGCGGAATTTTCTCGGCCCGTACCGCCGTCTCGCAGTATTACCAGACCCGTGGCATCCAAAACATCCACGTTGACGACATCTACCTTGGCAATGGCGTCAGCGAGCTGATCACCATGTCGCTCATGGCCTTGCTGGAAGTGGGGGATGAGATCCTCATTCCCACTCCCGACTACCCGCTCTGGACCGCCTCGGTAGCACTCGCCGGTGGCCGTCCGGTCCACTATCTGTGTGACGAAGAATCGGGCTGGCAGCCGGACCTTGAGGACATGGAATCCAAGATCACGCCGCAAACCAAGGGCATCGTGGTCATCAACCCCAACAACCCCACGGGTGCGGTGTATCCGGAGGAGACCCTTAAGAAGATCGTGGCCCTGGCCGAAAAGCACGGCCTGGTGGTGTTCGCCGACGAGATCTACGAGAAGATCCTCTACGAAGACGCTGTCCATGTGAACCTTGCCGCGCTCACCGGCGACGACGTCCTCTGCCTGACGTTCAGCGGATTGTCCAAGGCCTACCGGGTGTGCGGCTACCGTGCCGGCTGGATGGCTATCTCCGGTCCCAAGAAGGACGCAGCAGACTACCTCGAGGGCATCAACCTGCTCGCCAACATGCGTTTGTGCGCCAACGTGCCAGCACAGCATGCCATCCAGACCGCCCTCGGCGGCCACCAAAGCATCAACGATCTCATCCTGCCCGGCGGCAGGCTCCTTGAACAGCGGAACAAGGCCTACGACCTGCTCAATGCCATCCCCGGCGTGAGCACACAACAGGCCAGGGGAGCCCTCTACCTGTTCCCGAAGTTGGACCCTGAGGTCTATCACATCCGCGACGACGAGAAATTCGTCCTCGACCTTCTCAGGGAACAGAAGATCCTCGTCTCCCACGGACGGGCCTTCAATTGGGTGCGTCCGGACCACTTCCGCATGGTGACCCTGCCAAACGTCAAGGATATTGAAGAAGCGATCGGCCGCATGGCGGACTTCCTGGGGCGGTACCAAGGGAACTAGCCTGTTGTGCACGCCGCGACGAATGCGGCCAGACCAGAGGAGAAGCCGACATGGCCGCTGCAGTGCGTTTCAAGCACAGTCCGTCAAAGGAACTGAAGGCCGGGCCGGGCTTCTTGCTGTCCGAAGTGGACCCGGAATCGACGCCGGGCTACAAAGGGAAGAAGTCTGACGGTGTCGCGTTGCTTGCCGCCCAGGACGAGCGCTTGGACGAACTGCAGGAGATGCTCTTTGCGGAGGGAAAGTTCGGATCGTCCAAACGGGTGCTGCTGATCCTCCAAGCCATGGATACTGCCGGCAAGGGCGGGATTGTCGAGCACGTCGTGGGGTCCATGGATCCCCAGGGAGTGAAGGTTGCTCCGTTCAAGGCTCCAACGGACGAGGAGAAAGCCCACGATTTCCTCTGGAGGGTCGAGAGGTCCCTTCCTGACGCCGGATTCGTCGGGGTCTTTGACCGCTCGCACTATGAGGATGTGCTGATTCACCGGGTGCACGGTTGGGCCAATGAGGCCGAACTGGAACGGCGCTATGCCGCCATCAACGAGTTCGAGGCACGCCTCGCCGAACAAGGCACGGCGATCGTCAAGGTCATGCTCAACATCAGCCGCGATGAACAGAAGGAACGCCTGCTTGCACGCTTGGACGACCCCTCCAAGCACTGGAAGTACAGCACCGGCGACCTCAAGGAACGCGCGTTCTGGGACTCCTACATGGACGCCTACCAACTCGTCTTCGAGAAAACCTCAACCGACGTGGCACCTTGGTATGTGGTTCCGGCGAACAAGAAATGGTTTGCCAGGATCGCTGTCCAGGAACTCCTCCTGGAGGCGCTCGAAAAGCTGGACCTGGCATGGCCCGCTGCCGACTTCGACGTATCGGCGGAACGGGCCCTGGCCGTCCGGTCCTAGCCGGCGGTCGGGCTGTCCTCGCCCTTGCTCCGGGCCGCGGCCAGCCTTCTGCGGGCGCCCTCCAACCACTCCTCGCAGCGCTTCGCGAGCGCCTCGCCGCGTTCCCAGAGGGCCAGTGATTCCTCAAGGCTCGCTCCGCCGGCTTCAAGGCGGCCCACCACGGCCATGAGCTGCTCACGGGCTTCCTCGTAGCTGAGGGCGTCGAGGTTGTCAGCGGGAGCCTTGGCCGCAGGGGAGGTGTTTTCTGCTGTCATTTCTTAGTCCTCATTTTGCTGGTGCTTGCTCGGGTGTCCGGCAGTTCCGGACGATTCGGCGGATCCGGAAGATACGGCGGCAAGGCGGCCTTCCGCCAGACGGAGGGTCAGTCCAGTGCCTTCGGGGGCTTGGTCCGGGCTCCGGACGACGTCGTGGCCCACCCCGTCCGCCCCGGCAACCTGGACGACGGCGTACCCGCGGTCGAGCGTCTTTTGGGGGGACAACGCCCTTACCTGGGCGCGGAGGTGATGCACTTGGTCAAGGGCGCGCACAACCGCGGAGCTCACCGCGGTGTGGGCATGTTTCCGGAGGCGTTCGATGTCCTCTTCCCGTGCCGTGACCATTCCCTCGGGTGACGCCAGCACAGGTCGCGATCTCAACGCGTGGAGTCGATCCGTTTCGCGGTCCACCAGGCGGCCGACGCCGCGGCGTAGCTGCTCGCGGGCCTGACGTACCGTCGCCAATTCCTCGACGACGTCAGGGACGATCCTCTTCGCGGCGTCGGTGGGCGTGGAAGCGCGAAGGTCGGCAACATCGTCCAGGATGGGGTGGTCTGCTTCGTGGCCAATAGCGCTGACCACCGGAGTGGTGGCCGCGGATACTGCCCGGACGAGTTCCTCGTTGCTGAATGGAAGCAGATCTTCCAGGGCTCCGCCGCCGCGGGCGATCACGATCACATCCACGTGCGGGTCGGCGTCGAGTTCCTTGAGCGCAGCCAGGATCTGGTTGACCGCGGTCACGCCCTGGACTGCGACCTCCCGGACGGCGAATTCGACGGCGGGCCAGCGAAGGGCCGCGTTGCGTAGAACGTCCTTCTTCGCGTCCGAATCGCGGCCCGTGATAAGCCCGATCCGATGGGGGAGGAGGGGCAGCCGTTTCTTCCTCGAGTCCGAAAACAGCCCTTCGGCGCCAAGGGCTTGGCGCAAGCGCTCGATCCTCGCGAGGAGATCGCCGAGGCCGACCGGGCGGATGTCCTTGATGGACATGTTGAGCCGACCGGTCTTGAGCCAGAATTCGGGTTTCACCAAGGCCACGACGCGCGAGCCTCGCTCAAGGGGCATCTTCTGGCGGTCCAGGACGTTGGACCACAGGGACGCCGGCAAGGAGATTTCGGCGTCGGTGTCCCGCAGCGTCACGAAAGCGCTGCTTCCGCGACGGTTGAGTTCGATGACCTGGCCCTCGATCCACGCTGCCGGGGCGCGTTCTATGTGGGTCTTGAGCTTGCGGGACAGCAGCTGAAGCGGCCAAGGATTGTCGGGAGTAGTCTCCGACGCCGTCGCGGGCAGGGTCGACTCTGCCTTCGTGGATTCTTCCCCGGAGGACGCCTCTTCCTGGGCTCCGGCGTCGGGAAGCCCCGAAATCGGCAACGCCCGCGGCGCGCCGCCGGGTAGGGCATCATGGGACACGCGGGTAGCCTCCTGCGGGTGGCTTGTGCATGGTTCCGTCCTCGCTGGTACTTTGCTAAGGGGTGCCGGAAGCACTGCTGCTACCAGTGCTACTGAAAATCGCTACCGGAAAGCCGGCGGCAGGCTTCCAACTCTATCCATACCTTGTAGCACGCATCACCGACATTTACCCGTCGTCGCTCCGCCTGGAACTGCTGCACTCCAATCTTGAGGAATCCATTGCGTACGTTCGTCTCTGCAATCGCAGTGATCTTTGCCCTTTTGCTCACAGGAATCGCCGTCCCTATGGCATGGACGGACGCCAATATCGTCCGGGAAGACGGGTTTGTGGCGCTCACCGCGCCGATCGGGAAGGACCAGGCGTTCCAGGCCCGCCTGGCCGCCACCGCCGTCGCAAGCCTTGAATCAAAAGTCAATCTCCCGGCGCCCGTGGAACAACTTGGTGCTTCATTCCTCAAGGACGCGGCCACGGCAATGACCACGTGGCCCGAATACCCGCAAGCGTGGAATGAAACCGTCCGCCGGAGCCACCAACTGAATTTCACGGGCAACGGAGGCCCCGGGAACTCGAGCTCGGGGACGTCCCTCGTGCTCGACGTCGGGCCCTTGGTCAAGATCGCCGCGGACCGGCTGCACGCGGCGACCGGCCTCCCGATTTCGACGCCGGACTCCACCGTGATCAACATCGGGGGACCCGCCCAGCGGCAACAGGTAGACGCCATCGCCGCGTACGCGCCGATGTGGTGGATCCCCGGCCTCGGCGCCGTCCTGCTGTTTGCCCTGGGGCTGCTTGCCGCTAAGCGCAGGGGCGTGGTCCTCCTGTTCGCCGGACTGGGCTTGGCCGCCGTCGCGGCGCTGTGGCAAGTGGCGACGACCGTACTGAAGGGCGCAGGCGATGCAGGGCTGGGCGGAACCGCCACGGGCGGGCTTTTCGCGCGGGAGTTGGTGGCGGCGTCGGTCGACAATTTCACCGGCTGGATCACCACCGCGTGGATTGCCGCGGGAGTGCTTGTGCTCCTCGGCCTGCTCGGCGTGATCTTCTCCCGCAAAGCAAGGCCGAGCGTGCGGGCGAACGCTGCCGGTAGCATGGAGGGATGACCAGCTCAGCAGTTTCCATTCCGATGCCCTCTGTCCCGCGTAGGCGTCGGACGCCGGAAGAGGTGCTGGCCGCCGCTCCGGTTTCCGGCCCCAAACGAGTCCTGCTCGCGGCACCCCGCGGATATTGCGCCGGCGTCGACCGCGCAGTCATCGCAGTGGAGAAGGCACTGGAACACTACGGTCCGCCCGTCTACGTGCGTAAGCAGATCGTGCATAACGTGCACGTGGTCACGTCGCTGGAGGAGAAGGGTGCCATCTTCGTGGAGGAGACGGACGAGGTACCCGAAGGCGCCCTGGTGATCTTCTCCGCCCATGGCGTGTCCCCGGCGGTCGTGCAGTCCGCCGAAGACCGCGGCCTGCGCACCATCGATGCCACGTGCCCGCTTGTCACGAAGGTGCACCGCGAAGCCGTCCGCTTCGCCAAGGAAGACTACGACATTCTCCTCATCGGCCACGACGGTCACGAGGAAGTGGAAGGAACGGCGGGCGAAGCCCCGGACCACATCCAGATCATCAACGGTCCGCACGAAGTGGACAAGGTCACTGTCCGCAATCCGGAGAAGACCATCTGGCTTTCGCAAACCACCCTGAGCGTCGACGAGACGATGGAAACCGTCCGGATGCTCAAGGAGCGGTTCCCCACGTTGCAGGATCCGCCGAGCGACGACATTTGCTATGCCACCACCAACCGCCAAGTGGCCATCAAAAAGATTGCCCCGCAAGCCGACCTCGTCATCGTGGTGGGATCCGCGAACTCTTCCAACTCCGTGCGGCTCGTCGAAGTGGCGCTTGAATATGGCGCCAAAGCCTCCTATCGGGTCGATTTCGCGAACGAGGTGGACGAGAGCTGGTTCGAAGGCGTCGCCACCGTGGGCGTCACTTCCGGTGCTTCCGTTCCCGAGGTCCTGGTCCAGGACGTTCTCCGTTTGCTGGCCGACTACGGCTACGGTGCGGTCGAAGAGGTGGTGACGGCGGAGGAAGACCTGCTGTTCTCCCTGCCGAAGGAACTGCGCGCGACCCTCAAGGAAGCCGGAGACGTCACACGCGCCCTGGGCGGACGCGGGAACCGGCCAAACTCGTAGTTTTGGGGATCCGCGTTGACGCACCCGGTAACGACCCGCGCCCCCGTTGTTCCGGGTGCCCAGGTCCTTACCGGGTGCGATCAGGCCGCCGGGTCTTGCTCAAGCAGCTCGGGTGCGGCGAGCGTCCGCGGCACTGCTTCCACCGCCGGCGGTGACACCAACCCGTCGGTGTCCATGGAATTGAGTTTCCGTGCCGTCGGCAAGACGCGTGCTTCGAGCGTTCCGACGAGTGCGTTGTAGCGATCCACCGAGGTCTTCAACGACGAACCCAATTTGCCCACGTTGTCACCGAGAGTGCCCATCCGTTCGTACAGTTGCCGGGCGAGCTCGAAGAGTTCCCGGGCATTGTCCGTCAAGACGTCCTGGCGCCACGTGAAGGCAACGGACTTGAGAACTGCCAACAGGGTGCCGGGGGACGCGAGCACCACGTTCCTGGACAAGGCGTGATCCAACAGTGCGGGGTCCGCTTCGAGGGCCGCGGCCAGGATGGATTCTGCGGGCAGGAAGCAGATCACCAGCTCGGGTGAGTTGCCGGGGATGTCCCAGTACTTCTTCGATCCGAGGGCATCCACGTGGGACTTGAGCGCTTTCGCATGCGCAGTCAGCAGGGCATCAGTGCTATTGCCCGCTGATAGGATGCCGTTCTCCGCGGAGTGCTTCGTGTCGCCATGCCTTGTGCTGCCTTGTTCTTGGGCAGCGAGGTAGGACGCCAGCGGAACCTTTGCGTCCACCACCAGCTGCTTTCCACCCGGCAACTGGACCACAAGATCCGGCCGGATGGCATTGTCGGCGGAAGCAGAGTGCACCTGCTCGTGGAAATCAACGTGGCGCAGCATGCCGGCGGCTTCCACTACCCGGCGCAGCTGGACTTCACCCCACTGGCCCCTCGCGCTATTGGACCGGAGGGCGGAGGCAAGGGCATGCGTTGAGCGCAGCAGTTGTTCATCGGACAGCCGGGCTTCCTGGAGTTGCTGGGCAAGCTGTCCGTACTGCTCCAAACGATCCCGTTCCAGAAGGGAGACCTGTTGCTGGACGGCCGTCAGCTTCTCTGCGACAGGGGCGAGGGCACGCAATACACTGCCATCCTGGTTCCTGGACTCGCTCAGTTCACGGTTCTGCGACAGCAGAAGGCGCCGCTCGGCGTCGGCCGCGGCAAACTGGGCGTTCACCGAGGCAAGCCGGGCCGAGACGCCGTCGAAATCTTCTTCGAGCGCCGCATTGCGGCGCCGGAACAGGAGGAAGCCGGCCACCACACCGGTGGCCGCTCCGAGAAGAAGCATGAACAAAGCGAGAATTACTGCGAAACCATCCATGCTTCCAACCTTGGCATAGGGGTAGGACAATTTAGCGAAGCCGGGTCGCGGCACCGGGGCGTCGGGTCTCGGGTTCTTCCCGCAAAGCGGACTGGGGCACTCAACGGGTAGAATCAATGCTCGTGGCTCTTACTATTGGCATCGTCGGACTGCCCAACGTCGGCAAATCAACTCTTTTCAACGCACTGACCCGTAACCAGGTGCTGGCCGCGAACTACCCGTTCGCCACCATCGAGCCAAACGTCGGCGTCGTCAACCTCCCGGACCCGCGCCTGCAGAAGTTGGCCGAGGTCTTCGGATCGCAGCGCCTCCTGCCCGCCGTCGTCTCGTTCGTCGACATCGCCGGAATCGTCAAGGGCGCCTCCGAAGGCGAAGGCCTGGGCAACAAGTTCCTGGCGAACATCCGCGAAGCAGAAGCCATCGCCCAGGTCATCCGCGTCTTCGACGACCCCGACGTTGTCCACGTCGACGGCAAGGTCGATCCCCGCTCTGACATTGAGACGATCAACACCGAACTGATCCTGGCCGATCTCCAAACGATCGAAAAGGCCATTCCCCGGATCGAAAAAGAAGTCAAGATCAAGAAGCGGGAAGCTGCCGAACTCGCGGCGATCCTGGCAGCCCAGTCCGTGTTGGAACGTGGCGACACGATCTTCTCCTCCATCAAGAGCGACAAGCTCGAGATGGAGCACCTCAAGGAGCTCAGCCTCCTCACGGCCAAGCCCTTCATCTACGTCTTCAACTCGGACGAAGGAATCCTCGGCAACCAGGAAAAGCAAGACGAGCTGCGCGCCATGGTGGCGCCGGCGGACTGCATCTTCCTTGACGCCAAGCTGGAATCCGATCTCGTCGAACTCGACGAGGAAGAAGCCCGCGAGATGCTCGAAATGAATGGCCAGGACGAATCCGGCCTCGACCAGCTGGCACGGGTCGGTTTCCACACACTGGGACTGCAGACGTACCTCACTGCCGGTCCCAAGGAGGCCCGCGCCTGGACCATCCACCGGGGCGACACCGCGCCGCAGGCTGCAGGAGTCATCCACACGGATTTCCAGCGTGGATTCATCAAGGCCGAAGTTGTCTCCTACGACGACCTTATCGACGCCGGGTCCATGGCCGAGGCCAAGTCCCGCGGCAAGGTCCGTATTGAAGGCAAGGAATACGTCATGGCCGACGGCGACGTGGTGGAGTTCCGTCACGGAATAACCTCTTCCAACCAAGGGAAAAAGTAGATCAGGACCCACTGTATATCCAGCTTTAGAGGCGCGCCCGACCGCGCCTCTGAAGCTGGACACTGATCACGTCGAAGGCTTTTTTGGGGGAAGAGGAACCGTGGCCGAGGAACGTCCGAGCCAGCCGGAGGCACCGCGGCAGCAGATTAAGCTGCGCAGCCTCGCTCCTGAATTCGAGAGCGGCCAGCACGAGATCTATGTGCGCCACCTTGAAGAGGCGGTCCTCGACAAGAGGAACCGCAGCATCGCCCTCACCGGCCGCTACGGGACCGGCAAGTCCAGCGTGCTGGATGACTTTCAGGAAAAGCACGACAAAGACACTGTCCGCATCAGTATCAACACCCTTGGCCCGGATAAAGACAACGAGGACCTGACCAACCGGATCCAGAAGGAACTGGTCAAGCAACTCGTCTACCGGCTGACACCAGGGAAGATCCGTCGATCCCGGTTCGCCCGACCCAAACCCGTGACCAAGCGGCGTGCGTTCCTTCATGCCCTCTTTATCGGTGTGGTGGGCCTGGGGCTCCTGTGGGTGCTGGGGGTGCGTTCCGGACCCGGCTGGCCTGACGCCGCAGCTGACTTGCCCTGGTACCTCGTGCGTGCTGGAATGCTTTTCAGTCTTGTTCTGGCTCCCCTGTGGGCGGTCCGATGGATCATCGGCGACCGGATCGTTTCGGAGGTCACGACTGCCGGCACGAAAATCGCCCTGGGCGAAGGTCCGACCACCTACTTTGACAGCTTTCTCGACGAGATCGTTGCCTTCTTTGACACCGTCAGGCCGAAGTTCGTGATCTTCGAAGATCTGGACCGCTTCGAGGATCCGCAGATCTTCGACTCGCTCCGGGAACTGAACACCCTCATCAATGCTTCCGCGAACTGGCAGGACAGTGACGAGCCTCTGCGGTTCATCTATGCCATCAAGGACAGCCTGTTCGAGCAGCTCGGAAAGGAGCCGGAATCCAAGGACGGCGAGGCTAAAGCCAGTGACGGCCAGGACAGCCCCACGGCCAGCGCGAAGCCCCGGCTCGACATTGCTGCAGAGGCCGTCCGGCGGGCGAACCGGACCAAGTTTTTCGAAATCGTCGTTCCTATGGTGCCGTTCATCTCGCGCCGCAACGCCCGTGACCTCCTCGCCGGGGAGCTGGTGAAACTCGGTCTTGCCGAGAACGTCGTGTCACGTCCTCTCCTGGACCTGATCGCACGGCACACCACCGACATGCGCCTGATGAAGAACATCTGCAACGAGTTCGTGGTGTTCGCCGAGCACCTTCTGTGGACGAAGACTCCCGCGCCGGGCATGACGGCGGACCATCTCTTCGCCCTCGTCGCGTACAAGAACTTCCACCTCGCCGACTTTGAAGCCATCTCGCAGCGAACCAGCACGCTCGATGAGCTCGAACGGCTCCATCGCGACGAGGTCAGGACCCTGATCGAGGGTCTGCAGGAGCAGCGGCGCAAGCGGATGAGGACCGAGGAACAGCGCGAGCAGAAAAAGGAGATCGCTGCGAAGCTGGGAAGTCGGCTCCGCGAGATCAAGGACTTCTTCCCTCCGTCAAACGGCTGGCCGTACATTTCAGTCAAGGTTGACGACCAGAATTACGCGTTCGACTCGGTCGACACGGTGGGGTTCTGGGAGTACGTCGCCAAGTCGAAGTCCTTCTCCATCGTCCAGAGGCATAACTCAACCGCCGTGACGCCCTCTGCGGAACAGATCAGCCGCATCTTCCCAGAGGTCATGAATTCTGCGCAATGGTCGGATCCTGATCCCGTTGAGCTTGCCCGCCTGATCCAGCGGTACGACCAGGACATCTCGATGTTGCGAGGAGCTGACTTCGCCGGACTGGCCCGCTATGAACGCGTACCGAAGGGGCGAATCGGGTTCGACCAGCTCATCGCCGACGTGCTGGAGTCGGAGCTGGCACGCGATCTCGTCCGGCGGGGTTTCATCACGCGCAACTACGCCGAATACTCCGCGATCTTCTACGGCAGCTTCGTCGGAGTCGATGTCGCCTTCTTCTACAACCACAGTGTCCAGCCGAACGAGATGTACCTCGACCACGAGTTCACCTCTGAAAATGCCTTAAGCAATCTGCTCGAACAGGTCCCGGCCGACTTTACGAGCAGCGTGAGCGCACTGAACCTGCAAGTCGCCTCATACTTGCTCAAAGAAAAGCCCGAAGACGCGAAGCAACTTGTCGCGTACGTCGTCACGCATGAGGGCAAGGACGTCCAGACATTCCTGGATGCCTTCCTCAACGCACCTAATGCCCCGCGCGAGCTCCTCGTCCAACAGCTGACGAAACACCCGTGGCAGGACATCTTCGAGTACGTCGCGAACCACCCCGGCATTCCGGACGAAGAGACGCGGCTGAAGCTGTTCGACGCGGCCCTCATGAACGCGCTGCATCCCGACGCCTACGAGATCGGCGAGTCCTCCCGGGCGCTGCTCGAGTCTTCCTATCCACGGCTCACCGCCGTCCGCGAGAGCCTGACCGCACCGCAGACTGAGCGGGTCTTCGAAATCCTCGAGGCGGTGGAGCTGCTGATCACGGACCTTGGCGACCTAAGCGCCCCGCTCCGGCACCGCATCGTGGCGGCGCACAGGTACGAGGTCAGCGCGCCAAACCTACAACTGGCACTCGGGGTCGACGAAGCCCCGACGCTCGACGAGGTACGCAAAAAGCAGAGCGTGTGGGAGTTCTGCAAAACACGCATCGACGACTACATCGCCGCGATGGAGGCCGACGGATCGGCCCGGCCGATCGTGCTCATGGAGTCCGTACTGGTCGAGGTCATCAATGAGCAGCACGGCTCCTGGACAAAGGACCAGCTGCGCGACGTCGTCAAGCGGAGCTCCGCTTCCGCCACAATCCATGAGATCGAGGACGTCCCGGAGCCGACCTGGCCCTTGATCGTGGAGGCGGGCCTCATGGCTCCGACGGTCGCCAACGTGTCCGCTTACGCACTGGCTCATGGGGTCGACGAACAGCTGTCCGGCCTTCTCGTCCCGGATGGAGCCGATCCGGTCGAACTGCAGGACGTTGAGGAGGTTGCGGACCAGGACCGAGGCGTCCTCGCGGTCCGCGTGCTGAATGCTTCGGCGCATCTGACGGCGCAGAGCCGGGTCCAGCTCGTCAAGCAGCTGAGTCTCGGGTCCGCGATTGAGCTCGTTGAGGTGACTCCGAGCCCCGACCAGCTGCTCGCCAGGGCCCTGGAGGCGAAGCTGCTGCCGGATACCTTCGACACCTTCGCTCATTTTGCGAAGGGCGGGTGGGAATCGCTCTCCGAGGCCTTCGCGGTGTCGGAGAATGCATCGGAGTTCATGACGCCGGCGCTCTTGGCTGGTTTCGTCGGCGAGTTCGTGGAGAGTTCATGGATTCCCGACGAGCTGCGTCGGATGGTGGTCGAGCGCCTTGGCGACTATGTGCCCGGCGACGACAAGAAAGCTCTACGCGCCGCTGGACAGTTCGCGATCGCCAACCAGATCTGGCTGCCCCTCGGGGAAATCCGCCGTATCGCTCGTGTCACACAGGACCCGGACGTGGTCCTGCGTCAGCTGACTTATGCTAAAGACACCGACCCGGCCGATCTCTCGGGCATCCTCGTGTCGCTCGGCCTGCCCTACGACGAGCTGTCGGCAGGTCCCGGGATAGAGTTCGACCTCCCCGGAGGATCGTCGAACGAGACGCTGTTCAAGCGCCTCGAAGCCGCCGGGAGGATTGAGATCGTTCCGAAGCTCATCCGCGGAAGGAAGGTCGGGAACCTGGTTTGAGACCTGGGCGGAGAAGCGCAGGCATGGCGACGAATGACCCGCTGAACCTCGACGAGGCTGGCGAATGGGCTGGCCTGTGGTGGCTGCCGGGTGACCCTGACGAACAGGTCCCGGGCGTCCTCCCATACGACCCGGAGGGTGTCCTCTCGCTCCTATTGATCGGCGCGTTCGAGGACCGCATCACATCTAGCCCTGCACCGGGGGTGACGGCATACCACGAGGGCACTAGGATCGCTGCCTGTTGAGCAGCTGATTGAAATTATTCGAGGCTCATGCCGAACCCCTACGAATGGGCGGCACACTCGTACGCATGGGCGAGGTCCGATGCTACACGAACGCGCTGCATGAAGGATATGACGGACTGAATAGCCTGGAGAAGCGCTTCGCTGACGCCATAGAGACCTGGCTTGTGTGGGCTCGGAATAGTTCTCAGACCGGATACAAGATATCGCTTGTGGATCTCGGTCAGACTGTCTGGTTCTTCCCTAACTTCATGGTCTGGGCTGGCGACAAGGCCCAACGTGATATTAAGGGGGAGTAGCGGATCGGGGCTGATGCGCCCTCCGAAAGCTATCGGCCAATCGGCCGCACAAGCTAGTTCCAACGACCGTTGAGGTGAAGTTCGTTACCCGGGGGACCTGGAAAGCGGACGGCAGCGGGAATGGCAAGGACGCGCTTCGTTTGGTCGCTTGCAGCGGGCAGGCTTCCGTGCTCTACCGCATGAAGACCTTGAATGGTCGGTCAAGAAGTTCAATCCGGACGGTGAAGACGCGGAAAATGAGGAGGACGAGGGCGGATCGCCTTCGTTTGACTCAACCCCGCAACTTGACTGGGAGGCAAGACGTAAAATATCCTCTTACGAGGCGAACACATAATGTCTTCGCCAAAAAAATAATACTGATCGTCGGCCCGTAAGGGCTTGATACACCTCAGGCGAGTCGCACTGATTGGAAGCGAATCCAGTCGGCATCCTCTCGCCGGGAGCAGATGAACCCCAAAGTACTAGGTGAATCTTCTCCCGCAAACCTACGGGGATCCTTCGGAGCTTGCGACGAAGGGTGGGGTCAATGACGCTATTCGCAGACGATCTCCTTAATTTTGTAATAGCCTTCGCGGTTAGCGGGGGCTATTACCATTTATCCTTGGAGATCTAATTGACGACTGACGCTACTTCAACGCCAACTCTGGACGACATCTTCGACACACTGCGAGAGGCAGCAGAAACCGCGGCTGCAAATGGTGGGCTCCTTTACGGAGCCCAGGCGAAGAAACAGCTGACACAGCGGTTTCACGGTTTTACGGAACAATTGTTCGGCTTCAAAAAGTTCATCGATCTGCTCCGCGCGGGTGACGATGCCGGCCGGTTTGGTCTGGAAATTATAGATGGACACCCTCGCATCACGCTTCCGGGCCACAGCAAGAATCTCGTACTGCCCCGCAGTGGTGCAGACCAGGTCCGTCTCAAGGCAGACGTTTGGAGTACCCTCATCACCTGGGAAACAGGTGAGCGCTACTGGGACCGGAAGCACCGTCGCGCTATTTTCCTGCCGACAGATGATGAAGGCACGCCGTCCTGGGTGAGTTCTCCCGATGACTTCGTTAAGATCGATGCGATTTCGATGCAGGAGCAGCTGGGGTGGATGAAGTCCTTCGCTGACAGCCAGAGCGATCCTAATCGCGAGAAGCTCGAAGCGGCGCTTAAAGATCCCCGCACGCGTGCCTTCAGAAATGCGCTCGACGAGCTTGGACTCAGTGGGGCTTGGCGAGCACTTCTGCAGCGGCGAGTGATGGAGCACTCTGCGAGCTGGGCTGCAAAGAATCAGGTTCCCCTGACGTCCATCGTGGAGAAACGTGAGCGCGCTCAAAAGAAGGTACCGACGACCTCCGAGCCTGAGCCCCTTGTGGCATCAAGCACTGAGGTTGAGAAGCTCCGCTCCCGTTTGTGCCAGATCATCAACGATATGAGTCTCGCCGAGCTTTCTGCTATTCCGATTCCGGCCGCGTACCTGCTGGAGCGTTAGCCCGGATGGCAAGACACAATGCGCAGCCCACGAGGGGGGCGCGCAGCTTTCTCAATTTGCGTGAGCTGCGGGAAGCTCGTGAGGATTTTCTAGTTGACTGGGCCGCAGAGAAGCGCCCACGCGGGCTCCTCAAGCCAGCTCTTGAGATTAAGTCCGACTACGAATTCATAGCCCGGCTCGACGGGGGCATGGCGGGATGGTTCGTTGCCGAAGGGATTGAGGGCGCGCTGAGCTCAAGGGTGCTTCCTGAGGTTCTCGCGGATCCCGGATTCTCAGGGTCTCGGAACGATGGTGGACTGACTCGCGTCTGTCATGCCGTTATCGTGCAACGTAACGAAGAGGCGGGCCTTCCCTTTGAACTGCTGGTGCGTGTGGACGTATGGGTAAAGGCACGGCATGCCTCCGCTGCGACCAAGCAGCTGGTTCCGGCTGAGGTGGAACGAGAAGAGCTGCACTGCACGATCTTCGACATGGAGGATGACGCGCAAATTGGCGACGTAATGCGCACCTACATCGACATGGTCGCCGAATTCGGCCCTCTGACCTCAGCCCGTACTCTTACGCGCTTGATCGTGTTCCTGGGCGATCCACTTGCGTTGGGCAGCCTGAACGCTCCGAAGAAATGGCGCGAAGAACTCAAGGAGCTTTGTCGGGCGTTTGATGCAGACGTCGGATTTCATCGTGGTCCAAAGTTCGCAGATACGGTGAGCGACAAAGTCACCCACGTTGTTCGCTTTGAGCCGTACTCCGGCGAGGAGCCGAGAACAAGCCACGGGGAAGAAATCGAACAGACTAAGATTGATGCCCGTTCCACCGCCTATGCAGACATGTTTCATCAGATCGCCTTGGCGCTGGCAAATATTGAGGATGAGGCGGAGGCCTCCGCCTTCGAACCGCGGGCCCTTGAGCCGGGCGAACAAGTATTTCACCGTAAGCGCGGCAGATCCGGAAAGTTCGACCTCTTCGATAAAGGTTCCGATACGGCGTGCTCCCACCGTGTGGATTTTGTCCGGTTCTACAACAGCGATAAAGCGGTAAAAGGTTTTCGACGACGGTACACGAACTTCGAGGACTCTTGGATGCACCACTGCCCAAAGTACCCCGGCTGCGGGATGTACGCAGTATTCTGTCCGGGCGGTAAAGAAGCAAGCATGGATTGACGTCGATGGAATCGCTGCGGAGCTATTACGAACCCAGGGACAAGGGGATATATACCCCACAGGCGATCTGGAGCAGATTTCGGCGGCGTTGAAGCGCCGCCGGGGGTTACCGCATGGTTGAGCGTGGCATTGCCGAGAACCTGCACTATGGAGGAACTGGCGCTCGTGGGCATGGATTCTATATCCTCCGCCTCCGCCTGTGTGGTCCAGTGCCCGAGTGGCCAGATACAGGCCGCTCGGTTCTCTGACTCGTTTCGAAGGTCGCCCGGGTCCCGCTTGTCGTCGAGACGAGGTACATCCTAGGGTGAATCCGATCCAAACCCAGTCAGATCGAGTAAGATCGGGACAGACCGCGGCCCAGGCGGCCGCCGTCTGTCCCGAGGAGTGCAGTATTGAGCGAACCGTGGCTTTCTGCCGACGCGATCGCAGCCCACCTCGGCGTTACCAAGGAGACTGTCTACACCTGGATCGCCGAACGTTCCTTGCCGGCCCACAAGGTCGGCAGGCTCTGGAAGTTCCAGACCAGCGAGGTAGACGCCTGGGTCCGCGGCGGCGGGGCCGCGATCTCGGACGATGGCGATGGCAGTGGAAGACCCTGAGCAGTGTTGGCGGGCCCGGGAGGCCTGCTGCTGGCCCAGATACATGCATGAACGTAGAAAGAGTGAACTGTGGCGCTGAAAAAATCTGACCTGTACTCCTCGCTGTGGAGCAGCGCTGATGAACTGCGCGGATCGATGGATGCTAGCCAGTACAAGGACTACGTCCTCACCCTCCTGTTCGTTAAGTACGTTTCCGACAAGGCGAAGGCCGACAAGTCGGCGCTGATCTGCGTCCCCGACGACGGCTCCTTCGACTACCTGATCTCGCTCAAAGGAAAGCCCGACGTCGGCGAGAAGGTTAACGTCGCGATCCGGCGTCTCGCCGAAGAGAACGACCTGCTGGGCGTCATCAACAACGCCAACTTCGATGACCCCGCCAAGCTGGGCTCCGGGAAGGAGTTGCAGGATAAGGTCTCGAACCTGATCGGCATTTTCCAGGACATGGACTTCACCGGCTCCAAAGCCGAGGGAGACGACCTTCTGGGTGATGCATATGAGTACTTGATGCGGCACTTCGCCACCCAGTCGGGTAAGAGTAAAGGCCAGTTCTACACTCCGGCCGAGGTCTCCCGCGTGATGGCGCAGCTGCTCCAGATCCCTGCAAACACCCCGAAGTCCACCACCGTGTACGACCCAACCTGCGGCTCCGGATCGCTGCTGATCAAGGTCGCCGACGCCGCCGCGAACGGGCTGACAATCTACGGCCAGGAGAACGACAATGCCACCTGGGCGCTCGCCCGGATGAACATGATCCTCCACGGCAACGAGACCCACGACCTGCGCCAGGGCAACACACTGGCCAACCCGAAGTTCACCTACAACGGCAACCTCCAGACATTTGACTACCTCGTCGCCAACCCGCCATTCTCGGTCAAGAGTTGGCGGAACGGCTTTGACTTCTCCTACGGCCGATTCGACGGATTCGACACCCCGCCCGACAAGAACGGCGACTACGCGTTCCTCCTGCACATGGTCAAGTCGTTGCGGCCGCGAGGCAAGGGCGTCGTCGTCCTTCCGCATGGTGTGCTTTTCCGCGGAAACTCAGAGGCGAGGATCCGCACAGAGCTGATCAAGCGTGGCTACATCAAGGCGATCATCGGTCTGCCGGCCAACCTCTTCTACGGTACCGGCATCCCCGCCTGCCTGATCGTGCTCGACAAGAAAGACGCCCAGGCGCGCACCGGCATCTTCATGATCGACGCGAGCAAAGGCTTCGCCAAGGACGGCCCCAAGAATCGGCTGCGTCCGCGCGACATGCACAAGATCGTCGACGCCTTTACCAGCGGCAAGGAAATCTTCCGGTACTCCCGGATGGTGCCGATCAGTGAGATTGCGGATCCGAAGAACGACTACAACCTCAACATCCCGCGTTACATCGACTCTTCGGAGCCCGAGGACATCCAGGACCTCCGCGCCCACATGCTCGGCGGCATCCCCAACCGCGACATTGATGCCCTCCAGCCCTATTGGGATGCGTTCCCGAACCTCCGCGGTGATCTCTTCCCACCGCTGCGTGACGGCTACTCGGAGCTCGCCGTCGACAAGACGAACATCCAGGCGGCGGTCACCCAGTCACCAGAGTACCGGGCCTTCGCGAAGGGCATCTCCGACACCGTCGACGCCTGGTGGGCCGACAAGCGCAAGGTGCTCGCCGACATCACACCATCGACCCGCGCCAACGATCTGATCCACGACGCCTCCGAGGCGCTGCTCGAGGCCTTCCGTCCACGCCCGGTGATCGACGAGTACGGCGTGTACGAGCAGCTGATGAGCTACTGGAATGCCTCGATGCACGACGACGTCGCCCTCATCGGCAGCGACGGCTGGGAGGGCTCTGCGAGGCCGCGACTGGCTCGCACCTGGAAGGACAAGAACAACAAGCCCAAGTACGAGGACGCCCACATCGTTACGGGTGCTCGCGCCACCGCGAAGCGCTGGGTCATGGACCTAATCCCACCCGAGTACGTCATCGCTCGGTTCTTCCCAGAGGAGAAGGCGGAGCTCGATGGTCTCACCCTCGAACGTGAGGCCGCTAGCCAGGCAGCCGAGGAATACACAGAGGAACACGCAGTCGAAGAAGGCCTGCTCTGGGAGGCGGTCGAGGACAACAAGATCACCAAGGCGCTTGCGGCAGCACGGCTCCGCGAGGCGAGGCGGGAGGATACTGAGGCCGATGAGATCGAGGCGCTGCAGCAGGTGATCAAGCTCTACGAGGCGGAGGCGGCTGCGAAGAAGGCGGTCAAGGACGCTACCGAGAAGATCGAGCAAGTAGCCCTTGCACAGTACGAGAAGCTCACGACAGACGACATCCAGTCGCTGGTAATCGATGACAAGTGGGGCGGTACGATCCGCCGCCACATCGGGGCGGAGGTGACTGCGCTTGGGCAGGCGCTAATCGCTCGCCTACGTGTCCTTGGCAGTCGCTATGAGTCGACTGCCGGTGAACTCGAGGCCGAGGTAGAAGCGTTGAGCGCCAAGGTCGCTGCGCACCTGGCCGTGATGGGATTCAAAGGATGACCACTGCCATGTACGAGCTGTCCACCGGTTGGCAGACAAGGCCGCTTGGCGACCTGGGTCGCGTCGTTCGGGGTGGCTCGCCTCGGCCAGCAGGTGACCCTCGTTACTTCAATGGATCGTTCATCCCTTGGTTGACGGTCGCCTCCCTCACAGCTATCCCGGCCAGCCAAATCCGGGTCAGCGAGACAGCGGGGTGCCTGACGGAAGAGGGAGCGAAACGAAGTCGGACGCTGCTACCGAACACATTGGTACTTGCTAACAGCGGCGCGACCCTTGGCGTCGCAAAGATATTGGATCTCCAATGCTGCGCAAACGACGGTATTGCAGCATTGATCGACCAACACGCTGGGAACCGGGAATTCATCTGCCAATACCTCAACACGCGAACTGAGTACCTCCGCGACGTTGTGGCACCTGGAAACGGACAGCCAAATCTGAACACATCGCTTATCAAGGACATCGAGGTTCCCTTTCCCCCTGTGCCCGAGCAGGAGGCGATCGCTGAAGTTCTCGCTGACGGAGACGACCTAATCACGAAGCTTGTCCGGATAATCGCGAAGAAGCGTGATGTCAGACAGGGCATGATGCAGGAACTCCTCACCGGCCGCTCTCGCCTCCCCGGCTTCACCGGCGAGTGGAAGCTGCTCCCGGTGGCGGACAACTCGCATCTTAGAGCCCGTATCGGCTGGCAGGGGCTCACTACCGGCGAGTACTTGACTTCTGGTGAGTATCGACTCGTCGGTGGCACGGACTTCAAGAACGGCCACGTCAATTGGGAATCCACCGCGTTCGTGGACCAGTGGCGATTCGATCAGGACAAAAACATTCAGCTCGTGGACGGTGATGTCCTCATAACCAAGGACGGCACCATTGGGAAAGTGGCAATTGTTGATTCGATGCCAGGCCCGTCAACGCTGAACAGCGGCGTATTCGTTCTGCGCCCGAAGCGTGATGCCTACGATTCAGGTTTTATTTTCTGGATGCTGCGGTCTCGCGTATTCGAAGAGTTCGTTGCTGGTCTCAGCGCGGGCTCGACGATCACCCACCTGTATCAGCGAGATCTGGTTACCCTTGAACTCTTGGTTCCGCCCATGCTCGAAGAGCAAGCAGCGATTTCCCGAATCTTGACGGATGCTGATGTTGAAATCGTGGCCTTGGAGCGTCGTTTGGAGTCGGCGCGTGCCGTGAAGGTCGGGATGATGCAGGAGCTGTTGACGGGGCGGACCCGCCTGCCAGTGACGGAGGAAGTATGAGCGCGGTCGGGCAAAAGGAGCGCGAGACCCAGGAGCGGGTGGTCAAGCTCTTCCAAGACGAACTTGAGTACATCTACGGCGGGAACCTGAAGGATCAGGACAACCGCAACGTCGATGAAGACAAGCTCCGCGCCTACCTGCTCCGTCGAGGATACGACGAGGCTCTGATCTCTCGAGCGGTACATCAACTCCTAACCGCTGCAGCGTTCGGCGGCGGTTCTTCGTTGTACGACCAGAACCGCAAAGTCTATGAGCTGCTCAGATACGGCGCGAAGGTCAAGACGGACGTCGACCAGACCACCCAGTCGGTCCACCTGATCGACTGGACCAATCCGGCGAAGAACGACTTCGTCGTGGCCGAAGAAGTCACCGTCAAGGGCCAGCACACGAAGCGACCGGACCTCGTCCTCTATGTGAACGGGATCGCGCTCGGTGTGGTGGAGTTGAAGCGCTCGACGGTGAGCGTCGCCAGCGGCATCCGTCAAAACATCGGCAACCAGCGCCACGACTTTGTCCGCCCGTTCTTCACCACGGTCCAGCTGCTGTTCGCGGGTAACGATGTCGAGGGGCTGCACTACGGGGTGATCGAGACCCCGGAGAAGTACTGGCTGCGGTGGAAAGAAGCAGGCGAAAACGCTGCCCTCGACCTCGCGATCACCCAGATGTGTTCCAAAGAGCGCTTCCTGGAGATCATCCACGACTTCATCGTCTACGACGCCGGCGTGAAGAAGTCCCCACGCCACAACCAGTACTTCGGCGTCAAGGCCTCTCAGGCTCGCGTCGCCAAGCGCGAGGGCGGCATCATCTGGCACACCCAGGGGTCGGGCAAGAGCCTGACAATGGTGTGGTTGGCCAAGTGGCTCCTGGAGACCCAGCATGATGCCCGAGTCCTCGTGATCACCGACCGCACCGAGCTGGACGAGCAGATCGAGGGCGGCTTCTCCGGGGTCGGGGAGAAGATCATCCGCACCCAGTCGGGCGCGGACATGCTCACGATGCTCAACACCTCGAACCCTCGACTCATGTGCTCCCTGGTGCACAAGTTCCGCGGCAGCGACGACGAGGTTCGCGACAAGGACGCCGAGGACTTCGCGAAGGAACTCAAAACGAAGATCCCCGACGGCTTCAGGGCCAAGGGCAACATCTTCGTGTTCGTCGACGAGGCCCACCGCACCCAGAGTGGCAAAATGCACCGCATCATGAAAGACCTGCTGCCGGGGGCGATGTTCATCGGATTCACCGGCACGCCACTGCTGAAGAGCGACAAGAAAACCAGCATCGAAACCTTCGGGTCGTTCATCCACACCTACAAGTTCGACGAGGCCGTCCGTGACGGTGTCGTACTCGACCTGAAGTACGAGGCCCGCAAGGTCGAGCAAGAGCTCCAGGGATCCGCGGCGGTCGACAAGTGGTTCGACGCCAAGACCCGCAACCTCACCGACCTGTCGAAGGCGCGGCTGAAGCAGAAGTGGGGCACGATCCAGAAGGTCTTCTCCTCTGCACCCCGCTCGGCGCAGATCGTCCAGGACATCCTCATGGACATGGAGACCCAGCCACGGTTGATCAGCGGCCGGGGCAACGCCATGTTGGTGAGCGATTCGGTCTATCAGGCCTGCACCTTCTACGAGGCCTTCGTGAAGAGCGGCTTCAGAGGCAAGGTCGCGATCGTCACCAGCTACAAGCCCAACCCGACCGCCATCTCCAAGGAAGACGCGGGCGACGGCGACACGGAAGAGCTCCGAAAGTACGAGATCTACCGGCAGATGCTCGCCGACTACTTCGGCGAGCACCCCGACAAGGCCATCGGCCGGGTCGAAGAGTTCGAGACTGATGCCAAGAAGAAGTTCGTCAACGAGCCCGGCCAGATGCGGCTGCTCATCGTGGTCGACAAACTCCTGACCGGTTTCGACGCGCCGAGTGCGACGTACCTGTACATCGACAAGGGAATGCGCGACCACGGCCTCTTCCAAGCGATCTGCCGCGTCAACCGTCTCGACGGCGACGATAAGACCTACGGGTACATCGTCGACTACCGTGACCTGTTCAAGTCGCTCGACAAGACCGTCACCGACTACACCTCCGAAGCCTTCGGCGAGTACGAGGCCGATGACGTCGACGGACTGATCAGCGACCGCAATGAGCAGGACCGCAAAGATCTCGAGGAGGCTCTCGACGCCGTCCGTGCTCTGTGCGAGCCGGTCGCCCCGCCCAAAAGCACACTCGAATACCAGCACTACTTCGTTGCGTCTACGCCCGGAGATGCCGACCAGATCAAGGATAACGAACCCAAACGCGTCCTGCTCTACAAATCCGTTGCCACCCTCGTACGCGCCTTCGGAGCCGTAGCCAGCGACATGGAAGCCGCCGGCTACACGGCCACTGAGATGGCGTCGATCAAGGACGAGGTCGCCCACTACGCCGCCGTCAAGAGCGAGGTCGAGGCCGGAGCCGGCGAGAACATCGACATGAAGCAGTACGAGGCCGGGATGCGCCAACTGCTCGACACCTACATCAACGCCAAACCCGTCGAACAGGTCGCCGACCTGGAGAAGACCCTGGTCCAGCTGATCGTCGAGCGCGGGCCCGACGCGATCCACACGCTGCCACCTGGAATCAAGGGCAGTAGCGCGGCCACCGCGGAAACCATCATCAACAACGTCCGTAAGACCATCGTTGATGAGCATGCGATGAACCCGCGCTACTACGACCACATGTCCGAACTCCTGGACGCACTCATTGAGAAGCAGAAGGAAGACGCCGAGGACTACGCGGATTACCTCCGCAACCTCATCGAGCTGACAAAGAAGGTCGGCACCCGAGAAGCAGCCGACGGCAAAAGCTACCCGGAATGGGCGAGCACGCCCGCACGCCGGGCGATTGTCGATTTCGTGTGGCGGCCGGTCGATCTCGTCGTCGACCACGAGGCGCTGCATCACCGGATCCAGACGAGCAAGGAACACGGCTGGGCCGACACCGGTGCCGGCAAGATGAAGGAACGGGCACTCGCTCGTGAGCTGCGCATGGAACTCCCCGGCATCGAAGATGACTGCCTGACGGAGTTCATGGAGCTGTTGAAAAACAACGATGAGTACCGCTAGCGGCTATCTGACCGTCGCGGGACTTGGTGTTGATGTCGTCTACAAGAACATCAAGAACCTGCACATCTCGGTCTACCCTCCGGTGGGCCGGGTGCGGGTCGCTGCGCCACAACGGACGACTGAGGACGCGATCCGGCTGGCGGTCGTTCAACGCCTCTCTTGGATCAAGCGACAGCAGGAGCGGCTCCGGAACGCGGACAGGCAGACAGAACGCAAAATGGTCTCGGGGGAGACCCACTACGTGTGGGGACAGCGGTATCTCCTTGACGTCTCCAAATCGAGCGGTGCGTACGGTGTCGAGACAAAGGGCAGTACGCTCTGGCTGATCACCCCGACCGGAACCGACGCCGCCGGGCGGTTCGGGGCACTCGATCGTTGGTATCGGCGTGAGCTGAAGGCCGCCTTGCCGGCTCTCATGGAGAAGTGGCAGCCGATCCTCGGGGTCGAGGCTGACAGGATCGTCGTGCGCCGAATGAAGACCAAGTGGGGCACTTGCGTCACCACGTCAGGGGCGATCTGGCTCAACCCCGAGTTGGCAAAGAAGGACCCACGATGCCTGGAGTACATCGTCGTCCACGAGTTGACGCACCTCCTGGAGCGCGGGCACGGCGAGAAGTTCGTGGCTCTAATGGACCAGTTCCTGCCCGACTGGCGAGCTCGTCGCGACGAGCTGAACGAAGCCCCGCTCGGGCACGAGGAGTGGGACGAAGACGCGCGGACGGTCTGAACCGGGTGGCACGGCAAATCGGCCACCTGTCCTTCAGAAGACGCGGGACGGGCTCGTCGTGTCCGCTGAACACATGCTGGAGTTTCGTCTCGCAGACATCCCCTTCCCGAGACGGGGCGAGTTCACCGAGGCTCAGCCGCTGATGTCGTCTCCTAATCCTGTCTCACAGCGGCGGTCACATATACGGGGTTCCTGAGAATGGCGGCCAATTTTTCGGCGGACGGGCCTGCGCGATGGCCGAACGATTACCGACTGCTCTTGCTAAAAGGCCGGGCGTGTCAGCGACGGACGCTGAGGTCAGTTCTCAAGCCATCTGGCTGTATCTTCGAGCTGGGCTCTGAGATCGACCCACGGTTGGTCGAGGTCGAGCGTCCGAGCGCCGATCCGGTTGCCCTGAATCATGACATCCAGGTCTGGCTGTTTAGGAGCGTCGGTACGTGCGTATAGCAGCAGGCCGCTGACCGATCCGTCGCGGTTCACGTCGGCGTTCTTCACATAGGTCAGCACCTGGTAGAGGTTCGCCGAGTGTATGGTCGCCTTGCCCCACATGCCGACCTGCACCGATCGGCTGTAGTACTTTGCATCGATGATAAGCGTCCGTCGCCCACGCCGGAGCGTGACATCGGTGCGCATTGCCGGGAGCTGTTCGGCTCCGAGCGCCCTCGCCTCATCGAAGTCCCAGGCAACGTTGGACGCGGCGGGGGAGAACTCGGGGTGGTGGGCGGCGTAGTAGCCGCGCAGGAAGCGCTCGTACAGGCTGCTCATCGCGTCGTCCGACACCCATGAAGCGAGCTTTGCTGCACCGGCGGCCTGGGTGGGCAGGAGCCCGCGCACGACCAGCTCACAGACACCGAGCAGCAGCCGGTACGAGTAGTTCGCACGGTGGTAGGTGAGCCCGCCCCAGCGGATCGAAGTCGGTGGGACCAGCGTCACCGCGTCCAGGTATGGCAGGAGCCGGCGCAGCGCGTCCCTGCGCGGTGTGGAGACTTCCCCGTGGCGGATGAGGAGGACCATGACCGACTTCAGTGCCTGGTTGTAGGGCGTGTCGGGTTCGTACTCGTCGAACTCGCACACCAGCCTGCCCCGGACCTTGGAGCGGGTGGCCACGGTCCGGGCGACGTCGATGCGGCCGCGCACGGTGGCTAAGTCGTCGCTGCGCCGCAGGTAGTCGCGGTGGAGGCCGCGTTTGACCTGTGCGCCGACGCCGCGCACGAGAATCTCCGCGAGCAAGTCGTGGAGGTGGTCGAAGGTCTCGGCTGCGATCCGGTCGCTGCCGTCGCTTCGGATCGCCCGGAAGGCGTAAGCCATCATCACGTACACATTGCGGATGGCGATCGAGCGGTCGGTCATGTGAGCGCGGCCCGGAGCCTGACTGCCCACTCCTCGGCCGTGGCCGGTTCGTCGAACCAGTACTCGTCGAGGAGGGGGATGAGTTCGTCCTCGACGACCGAGTGGAGCCAGGTATCCTCGCTGTCGCCGGCCGGGGGTCTGGAGAGGTAGCTGTGCCCGATCGCGAAGCCCTGGCCGAGTGCGGGGTCGGCGGCGATCGCCTTGTTGAGGTCGACGACCGCCGCGACGACGCTGTCGAGCGAAGGGCTGCCCGCGTCCTGCTGCCAGCGGGTGAACCCCTCCGAGTCGAAGCCCGGCCCCATCCCGAAAAAGCCGAAACGACGGCGCAGCGCGTAGTCAAGTACGGCGAGGCCGCGGTCGGCGGTGTTCATCATGCCGATGATGTGCACGTTGGAGGGCACGGAGAATGTTTCGTTCTTGTACAGGAGGCGGAGGTCGTGCCCGCGCTTGTCGGCTTCGATGAGCATAAGCAGCTCACCGAAGATCTTGGAGATGTTGCCGCGATTGATCTCGTCGACGATAAAGAAGTACGGCCGGTCGGCGTCGTCGGCGCGGGCTTCTTCGCAGAACCGGTAGAACGGTCCTTCGGCGAGGACGAAGCCGCCCGTCTCTGTGGGGCGGTACCCCATCATGAAGTCCTCGTACGAGTAGCTTTGGTGGAACTGGACCATCTGGACGCGGCTCGGGTCCTTCTCGCCCATGATCGAATACGCCAATCTCTTGGCGGCGAAGGTCTTCCCGACGCCCGGCGGGCCCGCGAGGATGACGTTCTTCTTGCGCGCCAGCAGGGAGAGGAGACGCTCGTACCGTTCCTCGGGCAGATAGACCTCCCTTAGGAATGCGGCCCGGTCGTAGGGCGGCAGCGGCGCCGTCGTGGCGGGCAGGGCGGGCTCGTCCTCGCCGGTGACGAGCGTTTCGAGCTGCTCGACATAGTCCTGATCAGGAGTGATGTCGGTGAGCGTCTTGAGAGCGGCGTTTCCCGGGTGCTCCCAGGACCCCGTGTGCGTCCACTCCACAGAACGGACATGAATGTACGAGCCACGGTCGGGCTCGAAACGGGCGGCGGAGGTGACCTCGCCGCGCCCCAGGATCTCCTTTCGTCCGCGCTTTGCGAAGACGATGTCACCCACGGCGATATCATGCTGGAACTGCCACACCGCGAGGACGTCGTTCCTCAGCGACCCGCCGGTCCCCTCGGGGTCGAGCGCTTGGCGGATCGCCTCACGGCTCGGGTAGCTGTTGAGGTCGTCGAGCTCGTCCCAGCCGATCGCCATGATGCCTTCGGATGAGAACCTCTCCCATTCCGACGCCTGCGCGCCGGGGGAGCAGAGCCAGTAGTGCCGTGGACGGGGATCGCCCAGCTCAGCAGTCCCCTCATCCGCAGAGGCAGGCTCGGTGCGAGATGGGTCCCAGAGCTGCGCCACCGCCGCCGTCCAGAAGTGAAACGGTCCCTCGACCTCGGAGCCCAAGGCAGCGCGGATCGCCAGCAGGTCACGGTCGATCGAGGCAGGATCGTTGCCCGTCGCCCCGCCAACCCGATCGGCCAGGCCGTTGCGGATCCTCGACTTCATCGGGGCCGATGAGATCGGTTCGAATGTGTCCGGGCGGGCGAGAAACTGCAGCGCGTTGCGAATGTCGGACCGGTCGCTGCCGGAAGCGAGCATGACCCGTTGCAGCTCCCACGGATCGGCGCGTGCAGCCTCGCGCTCCGCCTCTGCCAGCCCGTTCCAGTGGCGCACGAAGGTCGCGGCCCAGATGATGTGCCGCCACAGCGCCCCGTTGTACCCCATACCCCCTTCGAACCCTGCAGTCCCGGCGGGGCGGGCCAGCCAGGCCGACATCGGCTCCGGGATCGTAACGGGGGAGCGGAGGTGGGCCAGCGCCCCCTCGACGTGGGCGCGCCGGGTCTGGGGCCGGGCCGAGAATAGCGGATGCTCGCGCAGGAACACGAGCTCGGCTGCGAGGAGCACCACCTCCCGGGACGCGCCCTCAAGCTGCTGGTCGAACTTGTCCCACTGGCGCTGATCGGCCCCGAGGATTGGATTGTCCCCGATCCTCGAGCGCAGGTCCTCGGCCGCCTCGGCAGTCCAGATTGTCGCCGTCGGGTCGATTACAGACCGTCCGTCGCCGAGCATGTGCGCGATCACCTCACCGGCCTCGCTAGCGATCGCCATGTCAGGTGCCGGCCGTGATGTCGTGACCCGAGCCTCTGCGTCGGTGTCGAAGTGATTTTCGGGCATACCTGCATTCTGCCGGATTGGTACCTGTCCCGCGTGCAAGGCCACGGCGGCTAGCGCTCGTCAATGGTCCCGTCGGGCCAACCTCCGTACCGACGCGGGGAGCTCCCCGCAGGCCTCCTTCATGGCCGCTTCGTAGACTTTCGCGGCAGCGATCTTGTCCACAAGCCTCTTGGACATGACACCGCTGCCGGACGCATCCCGGGACACCCGCCCGCGGACGCGTTCGCGTTCCGGCATTAAAGAACCCCTTGGAATTAGGCTCACCCTTGTGATTCAAGAGACCAAGCGCGCCGCCATTTACCTCCGTATCTCCCTGGACCGCGAAATGGACGGCTTGGCCATCGACCGGCAGCGCGAAGCTTGCGAGAAGATCGCGGGCAACCGCGGCTGGAAAGTCGACGAGGACAGTTACTACGTCGACCAGTCCAAATCGGCGACGGACAAAACGAAGAAACGCCCGGCGTACGATCGCATGGTGGCCGACTTCAAAGCGGATCGTTTCGACGCCATCATATGTTGGGATCTGGACCGGCTAACGAGGCAGCCCAGGCAGCTCGAAGACTGGATTGACGCCGCGGAAGACCGTGGGCTTCAGCTTGTGACTGCCAACGGCGAGGCCGACCTGGCGACCGACGGAGGACGCATGTATGCCCGCATCAAGGCGGCCGTCGCGCGAGGCGAGGTCGACAGAAAGTCCGCCCGACAGTCGGCAGCGCAAAACCAGCGCGCCAGGCAGGGGAGAGCCCCCAAGGGTGTACGACCCTTGGGCTACGCTACCAACGGCGACGTCATCCCAAACGAGGCCAAGGCCGTTCGTGAAATCTTCCGTCTGTTCGCGATCCAGAATGGCCCCTCCATCGCTGCTCTGGCCGCCGGGCTGTCGGGTAAAACCGGTGATCACATTCCCAAGTCGCTTCCGCATTTGCCCAAGCACACCCGCACACTCATGATGGAGCGCAACGAGCGAAGGCAGATTGAAGGGCTGGATCCCAGGCCGGTGCCCGACGACGGACCGTGGGGATCGAGCACGGTACTGGGCATTCTCCGTAACCCCCGGTACGCCGGGTATTCGGTCTACACCGATAAGAAAAACCGGATCAACAAGAACAAGCGCCGCACTTGGTTCTCGCAGGTTCTCCGGGATGACAGCGGCCAACCGGTGATGGGTCAGTGGGATGCAATCGTTGAAGGATACACATGGCATGTCGTGCAGGAACGTCTTGATGACCAGTCGCGGGTGACCAACCGCACCGGGAGCACAGCCCGTAAGCACCTTGGCTCCAGCCTCTACCTGTGCGGAATCTGCGACGAGCCCGTCCGGGCGCACACCCGCGGTTATCGGTGCGCCGGCCATCTGATCCGTTCCCGCTCTCAGGTTGATGGGTTCGTGTTGCGCATTGCTCGCGAGAGGCTTTCCAGGCTCGATTTGCTGGACGCGGTCCCACTGGCGGATGAGCCCCGGCTAAGGGACATTCAACTCCGGATTCTTGAACACCAAGGCCGCATCAAACGCGCCCAGCATGACTACGACGCTGAGATCATTGAGGGTATGGACCTCAAGAGGATCCGGGCCCGGGAAAACGCCGCAATAGCCGACCTGGAAGTCGAACGCCTCCGGTTGGTCGGAGGAAGTGACCTCAAGGTCATACTCGGTGCGGAAGACCCGTTGGTAGCCTTCGATGGCGCGGATGTCGCGATCAAGAGGCGGATCATCGACTACTTCTTTACGGTGAGTCTGTTCCCCCACCCTCGGGGCAGAAAAGCGTTCGACCCGTCGACCGTGAAAGTGGAACCGAAGAGGCGCAGCTCCACCGGGACGATCGGTCCGCTGACTCAGAGGGCGCCGTAGCAACTACGATTGCCGCGGACTAATTGCCGTCCACTTGTAGAGCTATCTCGCACCTGAAAGCCGGCGCGAGATAAAGACGCTGGGGTGGGCCCAAGTGACACGAAGCATCCGAGACGAACCATGCGCTGGGACGCTCGTCGTACACCGGGATAGGACATCCAGCCGTGCCATGGAGGAGAGCTTCCAAGGCACGGTACGGTCCGCGGCACTTTCAACCGCATCGCCGAAGGCACGGCTTGACGGCCATGGAAAAGCTCTGCGCCGGGCCCCTAGGGGTTCACAGGAGCCGCAGCCGACCCTCTAACGCGCCGATTCCGTGGGGGCCAAATTCGGGCAGAAATTGACCAAATTTGGTCAGAACCCGGCCAATTCTGGTCAAAAACAAACGTGCCCTACTCGGGGTGCACGCTGTGGCCATAATTGGCCAGATATTGACCAAAAATAGGCCTCATTCTGGCCAAAAATGGACAAATTCAAACCACGCGCGAACTGGCTCGTGAATTGGGCCAACTTTGGCCCATTTTCGGGCCGTAATTGGGCCATCTTTGGCTAACTCCATGTCTGACCATCGAACCTCGTCGCGGCGAACAGGAGGTGTTAACATGTCTCCACTGGCCAGGAGGCAGCATGGCCGCAAGCGCTAGCGAAGCTCGCCGCAAACTTGCCCATCTCATTGACCAGGTCAACCGCGACCACACCGCCGTTGAGATCACGTCGTGGCGAGGATCCGCGGTTTTGATACCTAAGACGGAGGACGACGCGTTGATGGAAACGAGTTATCTCCTTCGCTCACCCAAGCGTGCCGACCGCCTCCTGGCGGCTCTCGAATCCGTCAGCGACGTCGCAAGCAAAGAGCAGGAGTCCCGCCAGTCGTAGCCGGGCCGACCCCAGTGTGTGCGGGAAATTCGGTCTTGGATATGCGCATTGTTTCGTCTGAAAAGCCCACCCGGGCGCGAGTTGAAAGACGTTTTGCCTGCTCTCAGAGGGGAACCCCTGGGAGCTGCCGGAGAATTTCTTCCGGAATCGCTCAGATTTTCTTTATGGCGCCTAAAGATAATTTGCTATTATTGGTTCAGTATCGAGGGTTGCGCATCGAAATCAGTTTCCGACGAATTGTTGTTGGTAGGGCGTAAAGGAGGTTCATGATAACGGGACGGAGCTCCAGCGTATGAGTGATGCAGTTGGTCGGGCTGGCTTTGATGTAAGCCACATGCGGCACGGCGTTGATGGCAATTCTGCCCGCCGAGCACGCACCCTCAGAGAGTCGATGCGTGAGCTCGGCAATGCGCAAACTTTGGCTTACTTCGTCAAGCACAATCCCAACATAGTTGGGGTCCTGACCCCGACTAACCTGGCTTACGTCAACAACTGTGCTGGCGGGTTCAAGCGGGCCGGGTCAGTTGCCGAAGTGTTGTCCTATGGAGACACCAGGGCGGAGAAGGTATTTCGTAAAATCCGTGTGGACAGCTATACCACGACAACGATGGTGGTGCATCTTCCAAAGTCCATGTGCGAAGCCGTCCACTACACACGCAGCGATGGAATGTACCGCACGCGTTGGGTGGCCAAGGATCGTGCTGAGATGTTGCGCTACTTCGACGTCGCGCTCCATCAGCTAAGCACCAAGGTGCTCACCGGCGGTCACGATGCGATCCATGGCTACGACCTGAACCTCGATGAAACCACACCGCACATCCAGATCATGGCGGACACCTTCGAGGAGGATTCGAAGCACGAAGGAAAGCTCCGGGTGGCCGCGTCGAAAATGTGGGGGTCCCACCCGGACGTGGTCACTAGCGACGGGCATCAGGAAACGAGATTCCAAAAGATGCGCCGCTACCAGAAAGAGTTCCGAGAACGGATGGTTTCCGCAGGCTTCGACGTGGAGATCGACGCGCATCCGGTGCGTAGCGACCGGAAGGAGTCCAAAGCTGACTACGTGGAGCTGATGGAGCGTGAAGAAGCCGTCGAGCGGAAGAGCGTCAAGGCTGATGAGGAACTGGCGTACTTACAGGAGCAGGCTGAGGAGTTGAATGTGCATGCGGCCAGAACGCGTAAGTCAAAAGATGCATTCCGTGCCTGGTCGATCAAGATGAATGAGTACTTGGAGGAAAGGGCGAAGACGTTGGACGCCGAGAAACAGCGGCTTCCTGAACTGCGCCGTAAAGCTTTCCGCGAGGGGAAAGTCGAAGCCGTCGCTGAGGCCCGTGCCGAAATGGGTGTCCAGCTCGCAGCGGAGCGTGCCGTGCTTGCTCAAAAGCTGGAGGAGGCCGGCAAAGCGATTGCGCGGGGGCGGATGGCTGAGATCGCTTGGGAGGCGGCCAAGGAAGAACTCCAAGCCGAGATGCTGCGCTTGAAGAGACTCCCGGCTGACTTTGACCGGTTTTTGGACACCCCTGCTCCCGGCGGCAGGACATTGCGGCAGCTGTATGAGCTGTCAGCGCCCGCCAATCAGGCAAAACGCAGTGAGCGGGTTCAGTCGGTGATCGAGAGGCATTCCTCGATTCCGGGCGTCCGGGAACCCATGGAAGACGGAAGACCGTCATTCAGCTGACAACCGGTCTGTCCGGCTAACGTGAGCTGTTCAAATGCATTGGGGCCAAGTCATCGGCCGTCTTGCATGCCTACGCTGCGTCTCCGTCCCGGCGACTTTTACGACACTGCCATGACAGACCCGCGAGCGTCCCATGGAGAGAGCAGTGCTTATGGAGGTCCTTGGTGAACAAGGAAACTCTTTGCAACTATGGACGTACGGAAAGAGAGGGGTGAGCCCATGTTCGCCGGTGACGAGGAAGCCAAGTCCGCAAGGGAAGAATCCATTCGGCGGATACGGCAGGGTATCCGGGCGGCCCAGTTGCGCGTCGCTCTGGACGATCCCCGAGGACGACCGACCCCTCCGGCGGTGGTGCGATTGGCGCAGCGGACGCTACCGCCACTCCCGTCCCCCTTGGAAGTCTTCACAGCACCGAAAGGGAAGCTGCGTACGGATCCGACGTCGCAGAGACAAATAGCTCGCATCCTGCGCGGTGGAATTCGGGCCGCGCAGTTGAGAGTTGCCCTGGACGAGCAGCGGGGCCGACCCACCCCCGAAGCAGTGAAGAGGTTGGCCCAACGAAAGCTGCCGACGCGTACGTAGGCTTCCGGCACCGGTAGGAGGTGCCAGAAAAGGTTCGCCTTGCCCGCAGGACCCTTTGCGTCGTGCCAACGCAGGGGGCCCGGACGGACGGGCTAACTAGAGGGAAGCGACTGGGTTGCGGGTGAACGGCGAAGTATGTGTCGGAATGAAGGCATGGGTCAGGTACATTCCGTCAGCCGCTTCTACGGAGATGCAGCGCACTTTCTCGGATTCAACTTTCGTGACTGAGGTGATGTACAGCAGTCCCTGTGTCGGCCGAGTGGCCGTTGGCAGACGCTTGAGTTTGCGCGGCAGCCGGAAGACGGGCATGGACGTGGTGAAACTCATCCGGTGGCGTGTGCCGGTGACTTTCCTGTTCCCGTTCTTGTCGACGTAGCTGGCATTGGATGGAGTGCTCGTGCACTTGATGCCAAGGGAACGGATCAGCTCGAGGGCGTCAGCCGCAAGCCGAACGTGGCAGAGGCTGAGCTCGCAGGTTCCCTGGGCCGTTACGGTGCCGTCGGTGTCCATGAGTCCCTGCAGAATACCGAGCCGCTGGTTGAAGGACGCGCGGAGGTACTGGCTGGGAATGTGCTTATTGCCAAGCAGGTTCAGGGCACGAAACTTGTCAATCACGCCGATGATTCCGTAGTGCCCTGTTGCCGTGCGTGCGCGGATTTTGTAGCCGGCGGCCAAAATTTCGTCGAGAATCGGCTGGTCGAAGCAGGTGAGGGTCGGGCTGCTGGTGTGTCCGTCGCCGAGCCAGGCGCCGAGGACGTACGGGTCAATGATGGCCTCAATGTCATCACCGGCAATGGGCGCTGATAAGTCGACTGCCCAGTTGACTGCGTTCTCGGCAGACACCCGCACGGCTGCTGCTAGCTCTGCAGTCGTCTTGAGTTGGACGCGGGGTGCACGGTCCTTGCCAGCTTCGACATGGTCGGCATAGCGGATCAGAACCTCCCGGACAGGGAATGCCTCCACGGTCCTGACATTTTCTTTGCTAAACAGGATCACGGTGTGGGTGTCGCGGACGCTGCGGACGCCGGCCTTGGTCAGCCTCCGCACCATGGCCTTAACGTCTTGGGACGCAGGCACACCTAGTCCGCAGGCGAAGACAAGGTCCCGGGCGGTCATTAGGGAAGCCCCGACTGCATCGAACGCCCCGAGATCCATTCGTTCGGTGAAGGCATCGTTCTTTGTGGCGGCCAACTCGTGCAGAGCTCTCCGAGCGGCAGCCGAATCGAACCTCACGCGTCGGCGAGGCACGGATGCCGTTCCGGCAGGGCGCACAGCAACGTCCAGCTGAACAGACACCATTCCGGCCGCGCGGACGAACCGGAGCAGAACCGGGGCGCGAACGCCGCTGATGCGGGACATGTAGTTACCAGTTCCCATGGTGCCCGAAGATATGGCGGCGGCAATGCCGCGAAGCCGCTTAGCCTCCGCGGAGGCCCGGCGGTCGACGTCAGCCATCTTCCCGATATGAGTAACGGAGCCGTCGCGCTTGCGGGTGCTGCGAGACGAGACAGCCCAGAGATGACCGGCGTCGGCCCGCACGGTTTGCCCGTCGCTGAACACTAGTTCATACATGTTGCCGTTAACGACCTCCGAGAAAGCGGTAAGGTGCGTCGTTCCTCCGCTCGGAGTGAAGACCTGGTCGTCGACCTCGAGGTCGCGGTTTAGAGCCCAGCCTTCTGGGAACTTCTCTGAGACCGGAACTGGGAACGGCGCATTCAGAGGTTCCGCTCGCCCGCCGCTGGGCCTGTTCCCGAGAGCGCCGCCCGACAAGGGGGACGTAACCGGCAGGCACGCAGGGAACGGTTCGTTCGACCGGAGCAATTGGCCAGTCTTGGACTGGGGAACCGGCCCCGTTCTTTCAGCCAGCCGCTCGTAGGTGCGAATTAGTTGGCTCGACTCGTTCCGTGCTACCCATCGCGGCTTTACACCGGTTGGCTGCTGCTTCGGTTCACGTACGGGTTGGAAAACTCGGCGAATTACCCTTATTGATGACGATTTTCGAGACCGCATCTCGGAAAACTAGCGCGAGGAGAATCTCGAGGGGCGAATGTGACGCTGCCGCGGACAACAAGCACCGCCTGCACTCTTGTCCGCATATATCAGGCGTTGTTGCCGCGTAAGTGCGGAGCCGCGCAGTGGGTTCAGCGCCACCTTCACGACAGTGATCTGCTGGTTTCCGAGTGGGATTCGTCCGAGATTGCTTTTCCCGGACGAAACCTGGAATGTTACACAGCCGATACGGAGGTGCGACCCTCGGACGACGCGGATTTCCGCGCCCCCGAGGTCGGTGACCTGCTGGACGAAGCGCCCGGTGTGCCGCCTAAGCCGTTGCAATCATCGCTGCTGCCCGGTCGAGCAGGAACGGGCGGCCGTTGCGCAGCTCATTGTGCTTTGGACGACTCGGTAGTGCTTGGAGCGCCGCCTGGTAGAGCATCCATGCCTGGTCATCGGGGGAGTAGGTCACCCGATTTATGAAGCCGTACCGAACCAGATGACTGCGCATCTCGCGATAGAGCACGCCGAGGACGGAGAACTCGAAGCGGGAGTTGTCGCCACCGAACTGCTCCAGCGTCTTGAACCGGGCCGCGGCCCCGGCAAGAGTCCGTCCGACGATCTCTTGGCTGCCGGTAATGTCAGGGACCGTGGCGGAGGTGTTCACCTCCGCCGACGTGGCGGTGGCGGCCCTTGCTGTCTCGGCCAGCGAGGAGTACAGGTCATCGACCGAGCCGAAAGGCGCGGAAGCCAGGTCTGTGTTCCGTGCCCGGACCATGATCTCCTCGCTGATGGGCTCGCGGGTGAAGGTTACCCAATGGTCAAGCAGTATCTCGTACCAGCCGTGGGATTCTCTCAGGACTCTCTTACTGGCAGCCACACCGTGTTCGTAGAAGTTCTCCGGCAGTCCGGTGACGATGTGGTACCCGCGTCCGGACATAGACGTCTCGGCGTAAAGGATGCCGGGTAGTGCCAGCAGGTTGGCGGAGATCTCTGCGGGGCAACTGGCCTCAATGTCGATGACCAGGAGTCCATCGGTGGGGGCTCTCAGGTAGAAGGCTGCGTTCGCCGCCGCAGGCAGTAGCTGGGTCAGCTCACCGAGCGTGACCAGGCAGTTCTCATCGACCGCCCAAGCCCCACGAACACGGCCGCTTTCAAGCAGTGCCCTGGTGTCGATCGGCGCCTTGGCTTTCGCGTCGGTGTCATCACCCAGACGACCAGAGACCGTCCACCTTGGGAAGGTTTCCAGTAGACGGACGGCCGGATTCGTGTAAAAGTGCGGGAAACAGGCTCGAGGATCCATCGTCATGCTCATCAGTGTTGCTCCTGGGTGGCGGCGAGTCGGTCAGCGATCAGCACGTCGAATTCGGCAAAAGTGAGCCCCAGACGGTTGAGCTCGTCGAGGAGCCTCGTATCGATAGCCCTGGAACGCTCGAAGAGCGGGACGTATTCTCGCTTCCACGCAGGAGCGCTGCAGTGGGCGTTGGGGCAGGCGGTATTGGATCCCATGCGGAGGAGCGAGACATGGTCGTGCTCGCAGCCCGGGGTGGCTCCGTCGGCGCGGACCCGTGCCGTCCACGCTTCTACGTCAAGAGCCTGCATCTCTTGGACAAGCTGAACGGTCGCGATGTCGGCATCGGTGATCTGAGCCTCGGGCGGCACAAGCACCCATGTCTTGGGGCGTTTGCTGGCAGGATCAGGCTTGATCTCCTCAACCGTCCACCCTGATTTGCGGAGGTCGGGCGCGCACCGCCGCAGCTTTCCGCTGATGCCTCGGGCCTCGGGCCAGTATTTATCGTCGGCAGGACGCGGAAGAAGTCTGTGCAGCTCCTTGCCCGTGCCCACCCAGCGTTTGGTGATCGTCGTCGTGATCGCGCCGAGAAACCGGTCGGTGTCCACGATCTCCTCGGCGATGGATTCCTGGGCGCGCGTGTAGTGTTCCAGCGCCCGCGAGCCGGTGGCGAGGTCGAGCGCGGCAAGTACCTCCGCGAAATCAGCCATGCGTGGCTTCTCGGCCAGGTTCACGTTGGGAAGTTCGCTCAACGTCATCACGACGAGGTCGAGGAGGCCGCCAACCATTGAGGGGTATGCGTCGTTCCAAGCGGCATTCAGGTCCCGCTCCGAGCGACGTTCCGATGCCGGGATGACCCCAAGGTCACCCCAAACACAGCGCTCGGCCAAATCGCCGGCGAGAGAACCGACATCGATACCGGTAAATCCCAAGACAGCCTGAACACGAATGACGCGTGCGTCTGCGTCGGTGTAGAGGGCCCTGTCGACATCGGACTCGCCGGTCACACAGCGGCACAGGGCGTCCGACATCCAACGCGCAATGGAGGACACATTATCGAAGATTGTGGCGCGGGAGTGGTGGACCGCGTGCAGGAGACGGTCGGCGTCATTCGGTGGACGGCGAACGGGCGCTGCGGACGGATCGAAGAGAGAAAACATCCATCTTGCGCTGCTCGTCTTCGCGGTGCCTTGCTCGCCCAAAATGGCTAGGATCGGACACGGCAGCCCCACCAGCACATATGCCGACACCAGCCAGCCGATCATGAGCTGCCGGTCGGCTGCCCCGGGCATGTTGACGAACTTCCACAACTGGCCGAGGTCGCCCCCCGCTACCGGTGTCGGCAGGGGTGCCGTGAGGTTGGTTCGTCGGAACAACACCGGAATGTCGGCGTCGCCGTCGAGAATCTCCCAGCTCGCGGGCGTAACTCGGATGACCCGCTCGGTGATGTCGCCCATATCGACGTAGAACTCGGCGTCGTTGACACGGGCGATCCGGAGTGCGAGCGCCACAGGGTTTCCTTGTTTCTGCGCCTTGAATTCCAGCACCCCCATGGCCTCGGTCAGAGCGTTCTGCGACGCCGGCCGACCTGTGACCTCGCAGAAAAGGCCACCTAATTCTTGTCGGATAGAGGACTTGCTGCCGGTCAAAGGCTGGGCGATGTGGCCACGTTTGCGGACGCCGAACGGCTTGCCGTCAGTGTCGATTCCAAGGTCGTAGCAGTCTAGGGCCAGTTCGACGAGCTGCTGGGCAGCTGAATCTCTTTTGGAATTTGCGGCGGCTTTCGGTGGGGCTTGTAATTCGGTCTTGTTTTTTGACATGCTTAGCGTGGTCCTATCGAACTAGATACGAGCTGCAACTCGTAAGGTCAGATGTTGAGAATCTTTGAGAAGCCCCGGTAAGCCGGGGCTTTTCCTATTGGCAGGCGGAGGCCAGCAACTGGCCGAGTTCGGCTTTTTGCGCGGCGGTCAGGGGAGGGAAGTCATCGACGATCCGCTTGACGAGAGCGTCGAGATCGTCTTCAGCCGACCGGACTGCCGGGACGGCCGGCTTGGTCAGTAAGTGGAGATCTTCGCGTCGGATCTTGAAACGATTGCCGATCAGCACGGCGGGTACCTCGCCCCGGTGAATACGGGCGCGTATGGTCTGGGCGGCGCCGTAGCCAAGTGCAGAAACATTGCTAACTTCAAGCAGCTCCGGCTCGACGGACTTAGTGGAAATGGCAGACATTATGGGTGACACCTCGAAAGGTCGTGCGGTGCGCTTTACGCGTGGCCCAGGGCGGCGCTCTTCACGCCTTGGGCACGGCTGCGGGCGTCTCAGCTCCGCAGCGGCACGTTTGTCACCCACGCCGGCCAGCCATCGGTCGTGCGCTTGGGCCCCCGACATCGCAATCGTGGCCAGCACTGGGTCATGTCACCCAGCTGCCGCCGAGCTACCGGTCGTGCAACGGGACGATCGTTCGTGATCGTGTGCCCAGCATAGCGATTTAGTGCGATATATGCAATTACTTGGATCAGTGATGTACTTATCGCATTGAATCGATTGGGGATCTGGAGGAAATCGCATGACCACATCACCAGGCCAGACGTTCGCCCGTCGTCTTCGGGAGGAGAGAATCCGTGCCGGCCTCAGTCAGGCGGCACTGGCCGAACGGCTCAGTGAACTGCTCGACCAGAAAGTTGACACGAGCGCAGTCACCCGTATCGAAAAGCACGAGCGTGCGGTCAGGCTCGACGAGGCGGTGGTCATCGCGGAACTGCTTGACCTGCCATTGCCGGCAATGCTTCGCGACAGTGAGACCGTTGATGAGCAGGTGGCCGAACTTCAACGCGACCTCAGTCTGGAGCAGTGGCGGGCGAGCCAGGCCGAGGCGGAACTTCAGCAGGCACAGGAGTCGATGGCGGCAATCCGCCGTCTGATCGCCGAGCTTGAAGAGTCGCGTCCGCAGTGATCCCTCAGGCATCGGTTCGACACGAGCGGCGCATGCCGTCATCAGTCGGATGAAAAGGGGCGTGCGGGCCCGGCGGAACTGCGGAACTTATCCCACTGCCTCTCGGATATCCTCTACACGACTTATTTCCCTCTTGGGTAACAAAAGAGAAGTGGTGGGGTTCCATCCGCAGTTCCGCATTATTCGGAGAAGCCACCCGTTATTTCGGGGCAGAAGGGCCGCGGAAGTCCATTGCGGAACTTTGTCGACCTGGATGCGGAAACCTTCCGAAGCGTGTTCCGCAAAGCATTCCGCTCCTCAGTGGAACGCCGACGCAATGACGTCTCGCCATCCTCGTACGACAAGTCTGGGGCTCGGTTCTCCATTGCCAAGCGACAAGCCGGCGGGCGAAGTTCGACAATGCATGGCTTTGGAGCTTGCGGTCTGCCCCAAGTGCTTCGTCCGCCGCGACCTGGAGAGGGACGTCGCGCGGCAATACCTCCGGGAAAGTTTATGCACCGCTCCGTGTGAATACCTCCGGATGGTGTGGTTCAGTTCACCTCAAACCCCAGAAGCGGCACCACGACGAACTACTCGCACAACGTCCCGCGGGAAGACAGTCAACCTCGCTTCGTCGTGATCGCCTTGGCTCCGTTCTATCATCGGGCCGACATTGTTGGTTCACTGACAAGAACGGAACTGATTGCACGAGCGCACGGGAGGACGCGTGGCTACGAACGAGGAAGTTCGCCTCAGGTTCCAGCGCATCAGCTACTGGGCCCTTCCTATAGTGGCCTTCGAATTCGTTGCGAGCATCCTGAGCCTCATGGGCATCGACTCCGAGCCGTGGCTCTGGATTCGAACGATCATCCTGGCGATCGCGGTGACGCTACTCTGCGTTCAGGTGACCCGGTTTACGTTGTGGCAGCGCGATGAGTACTGGCGGGAGCGCGGCAAGGACCCCAAGCACCCGGAACTGCCGGGTACGACGGACGGCTCCTGAGGTTTTCAGAATTAGTCCCACCCTGACGGACGCAGTGGGAGACGTTCAGTAGTCTTGGTTATCTGGACGGCACTTTGCAATACGGATCGGGGCAACACGATGGATGGAGATCGCACGGTCTTCATTGTTGCGTTTCCCGAGGCGAGGAAATTCAGGGTTGTCAGGATCATCTCGGGGGTTTGCTTCCTCCTGGTCTGGTTCCAGTCGGGTGTCGCCTTGTTCGGGACAGCGGAACTTCCTAAGTGGCCAGTGTTCATCGTCGCGGGACTCGCGTTGGTCCTCGCCTTCGGGTTGACCATGTATGAGAGACGGAAGTGGAAGGGGCTTGCCCTTGTCATCAACCGCAGATTCGCAGAAGAGTTCACAGCACACACCGGGTACGACTATCCGCAGGACGTGGACATCTTGAGGGTCGAACGATCCATCGCTGTCCGAAGGCCTGACGGGGCCGTCTTGCTTTGGGGCGTAAGCCGCTCCAAGGTTGGATTCACGGTGTTTCCAATGTCCTGAGAACAGCAGTATCCCGAGCTGAAGCGCCACAAGGTGACGAGGCGCCCTTCAGGGAATCCTGATGAAATCTGGTCCGGCTTGGGCTGGCTACATTGCAAAGATAGCCATGCAAAGCCAAAGGACTGCCATGACCATGTACATGAATCCCACGCCTTTGAGCGTTGGTACGTCGGCAAAGGTGAAGTGCTCTGGGGAGAGGCCCCGGCTTTCCTTGTACATGCGGGGCCATGAACTTGCCGCGCCGTTGATGTCTCGGAAGATGCAAAATCCGAAAGCAAAAAGGGACACACCGCCGCGCCAAAAGCGATACGAGATGGCCAAAACTGCCTCGTAAGCACATAGAACACCAGGCCTGCGATGAAGAATGAAGGGATCAGCCACGACAATGCGCGAGCGGGCTGTGGCATCTCAGTGACGACGCGCTTGGTCAACCGCATAGTTTTCATGACGCCCCCAGATCCCGACAGTTTGCCGATGCGCTGCATTCCTGTGCAAGCAGAATAGACCCACCCCGGTGGCCAGAGCCTGCCGATGCGCGTTCAGCCCGCATATTGTCCGGTCCTCAGAACCATGACCGGCGCCGGGCGGCGCCCCGGTATTCGAGTTCGGAGCTGAAGAACAGATACTGCGGGTCAATTACTGGCAAGGCAGGCTCCTCGGAAAAAGTGTCGCTGCTGGTTCAACCGGAGTCTATGGGGGAGTGGATGAGGGCGGCTTCGAATTTTCAAGAATTGCCTGGGATGTCGGGAGGGACCAACTGCCCGCTCAACTTTAGGATTGGAGGTCAGCTCTTCGCAATCACCATTTGGGGATCCATGAAAATCAGCTATGCTCTTGCGCTGTTCACAGCTTCAGCGCTCATTCTCTCCGGCTGCTCCAGCAGTGCCCAGGCCGTATCCCAACCCACACCGCCCCAGACAGCCGCACCTTCGTTCTCCGTGGCACCAGCCCAGACTGCTTCGCCCACGCCCTCTCCCAGCGCCAGTCTTGTGATAAATTCCCACGGCAACGCTGTCAAGAAAGTCGGAGAGCTTGCCGGGGCAGGAGGGACAACGTTCGCGAACGACAGTCTGAAGTTCAAGGTCACGTCGATCGAGCCAATCAGCTGTGATGCCCCGTACTCGACCCGGCCGGCCGGAACAGCTTTGGCCGTGGCGATCGAGGTCGAAACCACCCCCAATTTCAAGGGTGGCGTGACTATGAATAGCGAGTCCGGGCTGACCAGCTTTATGGCTGCCTACTGGAAGGGCTATGCCTCCAACGGAACCCGCATGAACAAAGTAGACACCCCTGCGGTCCAGAGTTGTGTAGCGGACCAGAGCCGGCTCCTGCCGGACACCATCGGTAGAGGCGAAAAGGTCGCCGGCATCGTGATCCTTGAAGTCACGACACCGACCGGCACAATCGCCTACGACGGCGCCGGCATGACCAGTGGCGGATGGGAATGGGACTATCCGGCCAAGTAGCCGGATCTGTCCCGAGCAGGGCCCGGCAACTAGCCCGGCCCTGCTTTGACAAGCCAATATGATGTGAATGCGCCGAACTTGCGGCCAACGGTGAATATTGGGGAAGTACGATGACGGATCATCTCGAAGGCGAGCCTGTGGCAAACGATCCTCAGCCGGCAGCGCGCAGGAGGAAGCGCATCTTCCTGATTCTTGCCCTGGCCTTGGTGTTGGTGGCTGGCTCCGGGGCCGCATGGTGGTTCAGTGCCGGGCTTCCCGCTGCCCAGGCTTCGGATGCCCGGGCGTCTGAGCAGGCGTCCAAGGATGCAGCCGCCAAAAAGAAAAAGGAAGACGCAGACGCGTTCTGGGCGAAGGTCCAGGCCGACAACACCAAGCTTTACGACAAGCAGCGCAGTGATGCCGCGGCCTTCAATGCTTCCCAAGCCGCCGACCAGGCGGCTCAACAGGCCGGGACCTCCGAATCAATCCGGACCCAGATGGAAGCCCAGGGCTGGACCCGTTTCTCCGGTCCTTATTACTACCAGTTCGCGGCCAAGACCGAGTACACCTGCAGCTACCTGAAGTGCTCCGTCGTACATGTGACCACCATGGCGGCCGCTGGCTGCCCCGGCGGGCTGTATGTGGCAGCCAGCATTGAGCACGGTTCCTCGTCGTTGGGCCTCGCAAACAGCATCACCGCTCCGCTGGCCCAAGGCAAGGACGCCATCGTGAAACTCGATGACGCTACGGGCCAAGGTGACGGGTTTCGCCTGGCTGACATTCACTGCCTCTAACCGATTCCTGGCTGGTCAGGCAAGGAATGGGCTGTTTCTGTGTAGCATGACATCCAGTGACGGTGATGCGTCCGGTTGCCTGTGGGGAGGGTTTGAATGGCCGAGGTGAAGTTCGTTCCACATAGCCAATGGGACCCGCTGGCTGTCCAGCCGCCGGCGGGGAAGTGGCTGATCCGGGCCGTTCCTTTCATCAAGGTGATCCTGGCAGCGTTGGGGGTTGGAGCACCCCTGGCACTGATCGACGCCGCGACCGGCTATGCCTTCCCGACGTGGATACCTTTGGTGCCCCTCTGGCTTGCCATCGCGCTGTGCGCCGTGGGCGTGGTGATCGCCGTCCTCGCGATCCGCCCCTACTACGCCGAGCGGAAATTCGGCTACAAAACGTGGCCAGAAAGAAGCGCCGCACTAGGGCCAGGCCGCAGATGAACGAGCTCACGAAGTCCGAGAGCCGACTCGGTGCAGCGGAATCCCCGGGAGGCACACGTGCTTCACACCATTAAGGACCAGGGCGGCGGCGAGGTCCCCACCGCGCCATGGGATCCGGCGGTCCGGTACCCCATGCTCCACGGTTTCAGCGCCGCAGCCTGGCAGCGGACCTCCATAATGAGTTTCCTGACGCTCGTAGGCGCAGTCGTCCTCATGGTTGGTGTTGCGATCGCCAGCAACAATGACGGCGGGGTCAAGAACGTCGCCCTCGTGTTTTACGGGATCTTCGTGCTCGCAGGATTGACCGCGGCCGTGTCGGGTGCGGCCTCTACTTACAAGGCGCGCAGGGAGTACCGGCACGGCTACACGACCCTGCAGAGCTTTTCCAAATATGGCATGTACTACCGGACGCTCCCTCAACTCGACCCGCATTCCGGCGTGCAAGTCAGGGCCGCCGGGGAACCGAAGCTTGCTCAGTCGGAGCTCACCCAGCGCTGGGCCGCTTCCCGCGCCCGACACCCCCGTCCGGACCGGATGTCCCGACACGACGCAGCCGAGGCGGCCTCGACGGCCAGAAGAATCAATGAGGCAAACCTGGATCTGGTGAGGGCGAAATCAACCCGTGCCCGACTCGTCAACAGATTCGGTGCTGCCGCCGGGAATATGCGCGCGGACGCCCGGAAGTACACGTTCGTGGGCCTCCTGACTGCCGGCGGTGGGGGCCCGGCGTTGATTTTCGGCCTCATGGGTGTGTCCCTTGGAAAACCCGTCTGGACGCTTCCTGCGATTGTTCAAGGTTCCGTCGTTGCCGTGCTCCTGCTGATCGGCCGGCGGAAGAATGCGCTCGCTGCGCGGCTTGCGGCGGAGTTTCTAGGAGTGGCCATCAAGGACGTTCCACCGTGGACGAGCATCGGCGCACCTGGTTCCCCATTCTCGCAGGATCACGGACTGAGCAGCTCGACGGCTCCTATGAAGAGTATTTCGCGACCGTCCGATTGATCGCCTGACCAAGGCGGCGGGTCCCGAATCCAGACGTGTTCCATCGGGCCCTCTTCGGATTGGCGTCTATCCGTCGCAATCCCTTGGACGGATCATTTTGATTGCTCTGGCGGTCCCGAAACGGCGGACCGGAAACAGAGATCAGAAGGATGACCGGTCGGTTTCCTGAGCCTTCAGTTCGGCGATCAAGGCGTCAATCCTATGGGCACGACGAATCGACCAGAGCGGCACCCAGATCCCCAGACCGACGAATAGAACCGTCGCAACCCACCAGGACCAAACCGACGGTTCCGTTACGATCAGGAAGACGCAGAGGGCCGTGAAGAGTGCAAATTCGATAGGGCCTACCCATACCATGCGCCGCTCGGTGCGTTTCTTGCGATCAAGCAATGGAAGCCAGATCTCGGGCTCGGCACCCTCCGGCAGCCTGCCCTCCCTTACGGCCATCTCTATGGCCCTTGAGGTGCTCGGACCGCCGTATTTCGCCTGCTGGCGACGGAAAATTAGAGCCATGAATCCGCCGTAAAAAATCCCCCCGACCACGGCACCTACCAGCAAGCCCCAACTGGCTCCACTTGGACGAATGGCAGCTTGAATTCCGAACCAACCTAGCGTCCAGAACACAGCCAAGATGGTCGCCAGCGTCCACCATGATCGCTTTCCTAACCAGTCCTGCCACTTCTTCAGCATCGACCCTCCCACAGCTTGCGGCCGCCCCCAGGGTGTTCTAGACATCCTAGCCTCACCGCTGCCAAACGATCGCAGGATCTCGCTTCAGTTATCGTCGTGGTCGGGTTCCAACGGAAGACCCGCGGCGACGCGTCGCTGGTCCTCCTTGTGCTCTTTGCGGACCAGCCTGAGTCGAAGCAATCCCTTCACCTTCAGGGCCCCCGCCACAAGCATCAAAGCTGCCATCAATGCGATAGCCCAATATGTGCTCGGGTCGCTGGCCTTGGGTTGGAACACCACGAGCACGACGATGACGAGGAGCAATGTGAAGTTGGAGACAGCCATCGGACCGAACATCGAGTAGACGGCTTGCCACGTGTTCCTGCTGGTCGTCGGCCCGTGCGCTTTCCGGGTCACGTCAGCGGCCCTCCCGATTCGTCTGGCGGCAAAGCGGACAACATCCGCAGCAGTGGCCCATTTCGGATTTTCAGCCTATTTCCCGGCCAGTTCCGGTGGCCGGTGGCGGAGGGTTTTGGTGATGGAGAGTTTGCTGGAGTACTGGATGGAGCCATACCGGAAAAGGTGGACGGCCAGGCGCAGGACGAGGATGCCCAGGATGAACAGCTCCGCGATGACGATGATCGCTTCAGGCGTGGAGAGTGTTCCGAACCCGTTGCGGAGCATGGCGGTCACCGGTGCCGAGAGCGGGAAGTAGGTGAAGGCCTGCACGGCGGGGGAGTGCGGGGCGGACAGGATGAGGCTGATCGCGTAGAACGGGACGAAAATCAGGGCCATGAGCGGTCCGAACACGACTCCGGCTTCCTTGGCGGTGGGCATGACAGCGCCGATGGCGACGAGCACGGCGGTGAACAGGGTGAACCCGCCCAGCAGGAGCAGGGCCCCGGTGATCAGGGGGCCGGGTTCGAAGACCAGAGAGCTCAGGTCGACCTCGGGCAGGGCGAGCCGGTCCCGGAAGAAGGTGTAGCCGATGATGATCGGGGTGAGGAACACCCCGATCTGCACAAGCCCGACGAGGAAGAGCGAGATGATTTTCCCGACGATCAGGGTTGTCGGGTTCAAGGTGGTGAGGATCATTTCGGTGACCCGGTTTTCCTTCTCTTCCAAGGTGCTGTTGAGCATCTGGCTGGAGAGCAGGATGAGGCTGACGTAGAAGACGAGCAGGAACATCAGCGGCGGGATGGCCGTGCCGAGTCCGCCGGAGACGGCCCCGTTGCGGAAAGTCTCTGTGGTGACGGTGACGTTTCCCCCGACGGCGGCGCTCAGCTCCGGGGAAGCGATCCTAGATTGTGCCGAGAGGGTGAGCAGCTGCTTCGCGACGGCTTCGTAGGTGTTGTTCGCGAAGATGCCTTTGTCGGCGCCGTAGACCTTCACGGGTTCTTTGGCGGGGTTCGCCGGGTAGGCGAAGTAGGCGTCGATGCGGCCGGCTTTCACGTCGTCCAGCGCGGTGCCCGGGTCGGCTGCTTTCGTGCCGCCCATGATGGAGGCGGCCTTGTCGGGGATGATCCCTGACGCGTCCGTGTAGGTGAAGGTGAGCGCGGTGTTCTTTTGCGCCTCGGCGGTGGCCCGGGTGGAGGAGTTGCTGGCGAATACCAAGCCGAAGATGATGGCCATGACCACCGGGATCGCGAGGGTCGCGATCCAGAACCGGCGTTTCTTGATCGTGCGGATGAACTCAAAGCTGACGACCGTCCCGAGGTTGTGCCGGCCCAGGAACGAAGACTTGGTAGAGGTTGCAGTCATGTCAGGCCACCGCCGTTTCTTTGCTGCCGTAGACGCGGATGAAGATTTCCTCCAGGGAGACCCGCTCGGCGGTGAAGCTGCGGACGGCCACGCCGGCGTTGATGAGCTCCCGAAGCACCGCGGTCTCATCGGCGCCGAGCTGCGGGGCCAGGTCGGCGCTACCCTCGCCGCTGGCCGTGACCTCGTATAGCTCCGATGTTGGGATGACCCCGGAAAAGGCGATCCGGTAGACGGTGCCGCCGAATTGCTCCTGGACCTCCGAGACGGTGCCGTAAGCGCGGGATATTCCATCCTTGAGCAGGATCACCCGGTCGCAGAGGCGTTCAACTTCCTCCATCTGGTGGGTGACCATGATGACCGTGGAACCTGCGAGTTTCTGTTCTTCGATGATGTCCATCAACATGCGCCGGTTCACCGGGTCGAAGCCCTTGGTGGGTTCGTCAAGGATCAACAGCTCGGGCTCGTTCATGATGGTCACGCCCAGCTGGATCTTCTGCTGCTCCCCGCCGGAGAGCTTGTCCAGCCTGGTCCCGGCTTTGTCTGCAAGCTCTACTCGCTCCAGATACTCGAGGGACCAGGCGCGGGCCTGCGCTTTGCCGAGGCCCTTGAGCCTGCCGAAGTACGCCATGACGTCCAGGACCTGTTCCTTCTTGTACAGGCCGCGTTCCTCCGGAAGGTACCCGAGCCGGATCCCGTCGCGGGGATCGAAGGTCTTCCCACCGATGTGCAGGGTCCCGGCGGTCGGCTGGTAGATGCCCAGCAGCGCCCGAAGAGTCGTCGTCTTGCCAGAGCCGTTGCTGCCCAGGAAACCGAACGTCTCCCCGGCCCTCACATCGAAGGACAGGTCCTTGATGACCCGGGTTTCCCCGAAGTCCATCCTGAAATCTTTGATGTGCACCAACGGCTCAACAGCCGCACCCCCAGCAGTCATGCCAACACCCTATATAAATTCCTGGGAGTTTCGCGTCACGATTCCCTTCGAACCCATACTGTTCCGTTAGGAGCGGTATATCGACAAGCAGATGGATGTCCCTGTGTCCGGCATCGACGGCCATTAGTCTGAATTAACAACATCGGAGTTGGCTTCACGGGGATGTCATTGCTCAAGCATCATAAGGATCCGTGTCATTTCAACCCAGCCCTTCGAACCCGAAACGGGGCCGCATCGATGTCTCGATTCGAACGGCTTATTAGGCCGCGAAGGCGGCATCGGCGAGATGCTCGGGCGACACTTACCGGTCCAACAATGGCAACAGTCACTGGGTCCATGATGCGGAGAAGCCGCAAGTCGGGACAGTTTACCGGAGAGGGATCACCGGTGGAGAAGCGCTGGATTATTGATCGCCTTCTGCGGTGTCGGTCCGGCGGTCGTCCGGGTCGGTAGTCAGTGCGACTGGTAACGGCAACCCATACTTTTCGGACAGGAATCGGATCTGGCAGTACCGTTGGGCATCAGAGGCCACATTTCCGAGGATCGTGGAGTTCATGCCACCAATGAGGACCCCCAGAAACGGGACGACCTTGGCTACGTTTTTACGGGAACCGTGGAGCCGGCTGGACCTAGCTGCTGCATCAACTTCTCCAGAGCAGCCAGGAGGCGATGGTCTGCGCGGAGCTTGTCGGACAACCGCACGCGTCCCTTGATCTCGTCGGCTGCGCGAGCGACGTCACGCAAAGGCTCTGCTTTGGCTGCCTGTGCCATGAAGGACCGGCGGACCAGGCGTTGGATGAAGATCTGTTCATCGGGGTCCTTGGCGTCGTAGCCGTACGCGTACCCTATGCGCGCTGCGATCGACGCGCTCAGTACCTGGATGACGAGGATGTCCGCCGTCATCGCGATTGGGATGCCGACGACAGGAACTAGAGCCAGGAATCCCATGGCGCCGCCCTCGACTGCGCCGGCGGTCCGCCACGTGAGGGTGTTAAGAGTCAGTAACCGGTCGCAGACCTTGAGGTCCTTCGCCAGCTCACCGGCTTGCGGAGATCCGGCGGGTATCATCGGGCCATGGTGTCCCAGCGCGCAAGCTACGTCGATGCAGGCTTCCTTCTGGCCGTAAGCGGCACACCGATTGCGGGAACCTCTCTCCGGTCAGCCTGCCGTGCCGACTTCGAGAAGCTGATCCAGAGCAAGCCATTGCCCAACAAGCAGCTCTCGCCCGCCTGGCCGAGTGTCGGCAGCCGTAGGCAAAAGGAGCACAGTGATTGAGTGGAAGCACCTCGGGCAACCTCGCTTTGACGAAATCGTTGAAGCCCTCATCAAACGTATCTACGCTGGGGCTGACGAAATATGGCCGGTTGATGGCCGTGGCGGAGATGGTGGCCGCGATATCGTCGTAACCCAAGGCAACCGTAAGCGCATTTTCCAGTTGAAGTATTTTCCTGAGGGATTTCCCGCGGAAAACAGATCGCGGCGTCGGCAAATCATCAATTCCTTCAAGAAAGCGATGGACCATAACCCTTACGAGTGGGTCCTCGTTGTTCCGGCAAATTTGACTCCTGGGGAGGTTGAATTTATCAAGAACCTGGGTGAAGGTCGCCCAGTCAAGATTCGGTGGCTAGATCGTGGCGATCTGAATGAGCGTATGGCCACTTTTCCCGATCTCGACAGGTATTTCCAACGCGACCATCTTCGGGAGGCCGTGAGAGATTTTCACGCTGAGACGGCGACGTTGACGAACGGCTTGCCTGACCTGGCGCAGCGAATGCTGAGACTGAAGGAAACTGCCGATACCCTCGATCCTGACTGGACGGTGGAACCCTCGATGTCTCAGGGGGAAGTGGTACTGGCTTTGACCGCAAAACATCCACTCGCTGCCAGGGACTCACCGATCACCGTCTCCATCCAGAGCACCCTTGGCGATCAGAGTGAGCTGCTCGCAGGCATCAGGCGATCGCTAGGGTTCGGAACAAGTGAAACCATCAAGCTATCCGCCGATCTGGTCAGCAGCTTCAAGGTCGATGGACCAGAATGGATCAGGACGCAGACCGATACTGCAGAGGTCATGTGGATGCCCGCGGGCGAATCGCCTCTTAAGGGAGCATCTGTGGAAATCCGCTTCCTGGATGCCGACGGATCGATCGTTGGCTCACATGAAGGATCCGCCGACCATGTTGGGGGCGCCATCGAAGGGTTTTCGTTGGAGGTCAGCTTTTACCGACAGATGAAGATGACCATCCTCCTGCCGCATGATCAAACCGCAGGGTGTGATCTCAGCTATTCCTTCAATGTGAGAGGCATCCAGCCGATGGATGCCTTCGCCATCCTTGAGCTCAACTCGCAGCTCAGGACCTGCCTTCGGGCAGGGATATACGTAAACGGGTCCGAGCTGGCACAGTTCCGACTTGGTAACGACGAGCCATATGTCGAAGAAGAGGAACTCCAGGCGGCTCGGCTTATTGCTGAAGATCTGGCCCAGATCCAGCACCACACCAAAACGAGATTTCCGATCCCCAACGAGATGACAGCCGAGGACCGAGTGGGATTGCGTGTCGCGAGCCTCCTCCTCGGAGGTAAATGCTGCATCTACCCAGGCGCGGCAGTCACCACGGCCACCTTATCCGTGGATGGTTCCCCAGAATTGGAAGGGATGCTTAAGCAGGACGCCTTCATGATTCGGTTCGACTACGAAGATTTTTCCGTCTCGTTGGGGCACCGAGTCCTTAAGCTCGGGACGGTTATTGTCTTCCATCCAAGCGTTCGCCTTGAGAATGCTGCATCGATCAAAAGAATGCTGGCCAAAAAAACCGCGAAGGGGACGAAACTCAAATTCGTTCCCACCGACGGAGGATACTTTCGGGCGTACATGCCAGATAAGTGGACTGATGCGGATTCCCCACTAGCCCCAACCCCACTGAACCTACCCGGAATCCCCGAACCGGGTTCGTCAGACTGTAATGAAGCTAGATGACGGAAAACGGAGGGTTCCTGGAGCTTCGCGCTCATGGTGCGACACGCCGTCGGGGGAGCGCACGGAACCGTTGTGCGTAACCCTTTTGCGTGTTTCAGTCGCCGCCCGTCGGGCCCATGTGCAGGCCCTCTGCGTCAGCCGGTTCGTACACGGATGACGATCCGACGGCACCCTCCGGGACGCGCTCTACGGCTTTGGATATCGATCTTCACGGCACGCCCTTTGCGTGATGACGACGACGATCACCACGCCGATGACATCCCCGCCAGCAGTTGCGACTTGGTGACATTCGTAGCCGTCGTCCATCATCTTCCGCTAGCCGAGACGCTTCGAAAGGCAAGCACCGCTGTGCGCCCCGGCGGTCGGTTGGTAATTGTGCTGAGCCGCGAGACCCGGGACGACTGAACCCGATCATCGGAGCCATCCGCCACCCATGGGGCGCATGGACCGTCCCTGCCTGCATGAGTGCCCCAACGGCCGATCCCCACGAGACATTCAGCGAGATCGCCGATGTTGCGCGGAGAGAGCTTCCCGGCGTCATCGTGCGCCGCGGCCTGTTCTGGCGCTACACAGCCGTCTGGGCGGCTCCCGCCCGATAGCGGGTGCTGTTCTGCGCAACTCAGACCCTGGGATGGAGCGGAGTGTCCAGCGTCCATGGGCCGCTAGCAATGGTTCAAGGAGGATTGCCTCGCCGGGCTTGTAGTCATCGGGAGGAGGTCGCCATGGGTAACACCGACAAACGTGGAGTGCCGAAAGCGACGGCCCCCGAGCCATCCCCGCTCCCACGTGGTTCCGGAATCAGTGCGCACTGGCATCCGGGTGGCCGGTGCGGGACCGGCTTACGGACAGTTCATACATGACTCGCCCTCGGGCCGTGGATCCGAGAGTTCTGCCAGTAAGGGAAGGGGGAGGGCCATTCTCTCGACGACGAGCGAAGGCTAGGATCTGCATTGGTTCTGCTGCCGACGGCTGCGGCGAGACGAACAATTGGAGGCCTGACCGTGAGCGTTAGTCAAATTGAGTGCCCTGACTGCAAACGCGTTGGCGAGGTGACCATGCAGTGGTCACGACCGGGCGTAGCTTCTGGTTCGATTATGGAAGGCCTCGACCCCGAGAGTGCGACGGGTGCCGCGCGGCCCTCGCTGAGCATGGATACGCGACCGTGAGGATCTGGCAGAACGGCGACGGAACGGGTGTGATCACAACAGTTAACGACTAGCGCCTCCATATGACCTCTCGAACGGCTTGATGAGGTGTTTTCCATGGATTCATGCCCGCGGTGGCCTCTTTCTGAGAGAGGTGCTGAGTTCTGCGATTTGACGGTTCTCAGGCCTGCCGTCTGCCTACTCCCCGGAAGTTTAAGGGGCTGGTCTCTGGAAATGCTTGGAAGTGAGGCACCCACGAAAGCGATGATCCGTCGATCCCTTCGGGTAGTTCCTCGTCCTGCATCAGCACCCGGAACGGCGGCTTGCGCCCAGTCGCAGCCATGTCCGCGAACATGTCCGCAATGTTCTCGGGAGGCTCTTGGTCAGGCAGCTGTGCTGCGAGACTGCGGTGCTCATCAACGGCGAACCAGGAAAGGTTGTTGGCATCATGGATGAGCAGGTGCAGGACCGAATCCCTGATGTCTCCCGCCCGCTCCTGTCCATGTCGGGCGATCTCAAACTTCCACCGGTCAAGCTTGAATCGCAGCTCGGCCGCTGACGCTGGCGTAACGATGTTATAGGCGCCCATGAGCGACGCGGTGACCGGATACTCTTCGTGCTTTGCAGCGAAGGCCGTGACCAGAGCCTTGTGGAAACGAACGTAGGAAGTACTTGCCTTCTTCATTTGATCTTGAGTGGGACGGAGCCCATCGTGAATGGAGTCGTTACGGAGTTTGGACACGTCCCTACGCCATCCTTGATATGCGTTCTCCATGGCCTCTGTCCACGCGTCGGCCAACGCGTCTTTGAGCCGAGCCTTCGCCTCGCTCAGATACTGGCTCGAACGCAGAACCTTGAGCACTCTTTTAGCCTCACCGAGTTCAACGCCGCCCTCCCAGAGCAGCATCCCCACCGTTTCCTTAACAAGGAGTTCGGCAGCCCCGCCGAGCAGAATGCTTGCCAGGATCGTGTTTCCGGACCGGTAGGCCGCGTATCCTTCGCGCTGGACGTCGATGAACTCGCCGAACACACCGGTCTGCAACATTGCAAGAGCGCTACGGAGCGTCGCTTCCTCTTCTGGGGTGAGCTGTTCCGTCGACGTCTCGAGCGTTCCGGACTGACGTCCAGCTGGGCCCCTATTCCCCTGTGGCCTAGCGATTATCGAACCCCATCTAAGCTCTCCATTCTTTAGCTCGGTGACGACGGAAAGCATGAGGGGCAGCGTCTCCCTAGTTACGAGCGAGATGGTCTCCTTAGTTGCCAGATGATAGGCCTGCTGGAAATCGGTCACAATCTTGAGCGCTTGTTCGAGGGCTTGCTCTGGCGAGTGTCCGGTTGAATAGTCAATTAAACAGCGCACCTCGACCAGGGTCGTGCGGCACTTCATTGGGAACGCTGCGTTGCGCATTTGGGGCCGCGGTGGAAGCTTCCGAATCATTGCCCTGGCCGCCAGGGCAATGTCGGAGTCAGTCACTGTGCGATCAAAGTGTCGGAACGTCATCGTGTATGTGCAGTAGAGATCCACACCACCCTGCGTCATGATGTGCTCGGCTGGGGCCGTGTCGTCACTCGCTTTGGCGAACAGGAGCTGGACCTCCATATCGGGCTTGGTCCTCAGCGCCTCCGGCAGGACGAAGAAGAAAGTGATGGCGCGAGAATTTGGATGAGGAAGAAAGACCGGGGGTGCGATGACGGCCCCCCGGGGCGACCCAACTAGGCCAGCCTGTTGCTTGCGTTCACGCTTGGCCCTGCTCCCCGACATGCAATATCAGCCCCTAACAGCTCGGTACCATGGCATCTCACAATGCCATGGCCTTGCGCCCATGATAGTGATTCAACGGGCTGTCCGGCGCTAGCCTGCCGGCGCCGAGACCCGACCATGCGCACCCGTTAAGGGATCGTCTTACGGGCAAGATCGCAGCGGACAGTTCACAAAGAACCAGTGCTCCAGTCGGTTCTTGTTGAAGAACTCGCAGACCCTCCCTCCATATGAACAACGCCTAGACTGCGGCGTGGCATCGTCGGTAGAGTTCGCGCATGCCAGAGGACCGATTTGATGAGGACGCAGGCCGAAGTGCCTCCGAAAGCGTTGCTCCGCGACCGAGACGGAGGCTTTTTCCCTTATTGGGCTTGGGGTGGCTCGCCCTTGGTATTGCTTGGTTGATTGCCTCATTGACAGGTCTAAATGAACCGGCGGGCCCTTGGCGTATTGCACTTGGGATTCTCTACCTGGTGCTGGGCATCATGTTTCTTATTGGCTGGCTCCGCCGGGCAGAAGGACAACCTAGGAAATGATCCGGCGATGAGCACCGTGACCTGCGGGGCGCCCGCTGAGTGATCCCTGAACGGACGCCAGAGCGTCCTGTGATCCACCGGGTGACAGGCCGCCTGATAGGCGTCTTTCGACTCCGCTGGCTTCCCATCACGATCGGCCTTATCAAAAGAAGATCCCGTGATTAGACTCCCGACATCACAGGAAGCAGGGTTATATGCGCGAACCGGACTTGGAACCAACATCGAGAAGTCGGTTGGAACGGGCATACGACGCCTTCGGTTCCTTGCCTCTGTTCGTCTTGGCGGCCGTCCTCCTCGTCCCTTTGCAGTCCCACCTGGGCTGGTGGCCTGCATTCACCATCGTTACTACGACTGGGATTGTCGTTATCACTGTCATCCAGCTCGTTGTCATTGCTCCATTGCGAAAGAAGCGAGCTGTTCGGGACGCGGAACGAGGCCTTTTCGAATGTGCCCACAGAGAGCCCGGATCGGGACTTCGGAGTAGATGGGCACGGGGTTATGCGAGAGCAGAGCCAAACCGACTGATTTTCCAACTGGGCGCCAGCGAAAACGGGCCTCTCGCCGGGCCCATGGAAATTTACTTGTCTCCTACGGCCGTTGGAGAGCCTGTAAAAGCCCCCTGGACTGTCTTTCCTGGAGGGGTAGTCATAACAATGAGGTCAAATAGCACCACACTCCAGTTGGCCGCCAGCCGCACAAGCGTAGCGTTCCTGAATGAACGGTGTCTCACCCGGTCAACACCAGATCACTAAGCAGTAAGCAAAGGGCCAAAAAAATGCCCGGGAGACGATCCTTCCACGGACGCCAGGCAAGCCTAGTCGCGTTCTGGATCAGGAGCGATACCTGCGGCGGCAATAAATAATCATGGCAACGCCGACCAAAACGTTGAAAGCCGGTGACACGTAGAGCCACCAATTTCGCGGTGGGTCGGAAAGGATGAAAGCGACGTTCACCACCGCGCCGATAAGCAGTATCACGCCAATCGAGAACATTGCTCTCCACAATTTCTGGTCGGCAATCCTGCCTGCTCTTTCCCAGTCCATAGCAACAGTGACTCACACCAGTGGCTCTACGGGAAGCCTCGCCGGGAAAGACGAGCCGGTCAGAGCGGGTGATGTCCGCTCAGGGATCCTTCACCGGACGCTTGATCGGTCCCGAGAATGGTCGCCTCTGCCGGACCAAGCCGAGGGTGTGGCCCTAGCGACGGGGCCGCTATAAGTGCTATTAAGTCTCTCGTGACCTGTCGGCCTCCAGCCGAGAAGCACACTCTCAGAGCCACGGAATATGGGGGGTACCATGACCACACTCACCGGCCTACGAGGCGCGTTTTGGAGGGGTGCCGCTGTGTCTGCGACGGTTACGCTGCTGGCGTCCGTGGCAGTCGCCGCCGGGGTCATTTCCGAAGTCAAGTCCGCACAGCCGGCCCCGGCGGTGGCTGTGACCACTGCAGCTACCGCAATGGTTCCCGGGCCGACTGTCACGGTCCCTAGCCCAGAGCGGACAGTGACCGTCGCACAGCCGGCGGAGACTGTCACTGCGCCGGACCCAGTCACTGCCGCCGCGCTCCAGACGTGCCGGACCGCAGTCACGGCTGGGGACAAGGCGTTGAAGGAGGCGAACAACGACAGCCTTATCGAGCAGGATGCGATTCTGACAGAGATCAGGACGGGCGATCCGTCCGCGCTGTACGCCGCGGACGCGCGGTTGAAGCAGGTCGGCCCGGGCGAGGTTGTGGACATTCAGTCGTTCGCTGCTGCGCGGGACGGGTGCCTTTCTGGGCGCTGATTCTGCAGGAGCCCGTGATGTGCAACTCGAAGGTGTCCCATCTGGAGAGTCGACATGCAAGGTGAGTAGTTTCGTCCCGGATGCGATGCCCTGCGGATGCTTTGTCGTTAGGCTGTCGTGATCACGCCCGTTCCGTCGCCGTTCTGCCAGATCCTCACGGTCGCGTATCCGTGCTTAGCGAGGGCTGCATGGCACCCGTCACAGTTCTCCGGGTCGAGGCCTTCCATGATGGGACCAGAAGCTACACCTGGTCGGGTCCACTGCATGGTCACTTCGCCAACGCGCTTGCAGTCAGGGCACTCAATTCGATTAACGCTCACAGTCAGGCCTCTCTTGTTCGTCTCGTCGCAGCCTTGGGCCACAGAACCGATGCCCATCCTAGCCACCCGCTTGTCGTCGGGAGAAGGGCCCGAGCCCGCCCCGTACTTTGGCAGAACTCCCGGGAGGACGGCGGCGGGTGAGTCCGCCATAAGGAGTCCGTTAGCCGGTGGTTCAGCGGACGCCGTGGCGCCCTATAGGGGATCCCTCGCCGGGCGGGGAAGCTTTCCGCCCAGCTGTCGTGCATGGTCTCGTCTCGAGCTTGCCAAGGGGGTCCGAGATGCCAAACGGGTCATCCCGATTTTGTTGTAAGAACTCCCACGAGGGCATAGATGAAAAGACCCAACGAGGCGACGGTTAGGGCCATCATCATAGAGCGTCCTCGAAACGGAGTACCATCACCTCCGCGCCTATTGCGTTTTACGTAAAGCATTGAAAAACCCAAAATAGCGAGCCCTAGAATGGCGGGAATCAGCGGCCAGTACATTATCCCTGGTCCTCTCTCTGTACCGTTTTCACCGTAGTATGCTCTGACCGCCGGATTTCCGGAAGCGTTTGATGTCCGTATGAGATGCGTTTACCACTGATACCCACTGGGACTGCCACAAGAGCAAGCAACGGGATTATATGTCTCCGGGGGCATCCTGTGGCCGGCGGGAGGTGCCCGTAAACCGGTGAACGACCGTGCGCTTCAGAGCACGATGATGGATCGGCTATCGGGCGTCCGCGCCGAGTATGCGCGCCACGATTCGGCTTGGCGATTCCGATGCATTGATGCGCTCTTCTTCTACGAAAGATAACGGCTGCCAGCTGTGGTACCAGGCCCGCATCTCGTCTTCGCTGAAGTCTGTCGCTTGTGGCCGCATAGCGTGCCTGCGTACAGTTTCATCAAACGTAAGGTCGAAGGTAAAAAACCTCGCGTCATTGCTCTGGGCGGCGACCCTTTCGAGCATCGCCGAATACCGCTCCGCGTTGAATATCCCTTCGAGGATGACGTGATGCCCGACGCAGAGGCAGTGAACTGCCGCGACTTCGAGAAGGTCCGCGTGCGCGAGGCTCTCCTGTTCCCGCTCCCGGTACACGATCCGCCGGAAATGATCTTGACTGAGGATGGCAGTCGGCCAGCCCAGCGCTTGTTGTAGGACCGCAGCGATGGTGCTCTTACCGGAACCGGAGTTTCCACGCAGGACGACGAGCATGTTTCGAACGTAGCAGAGGGATGCCCGAAGCGGGATCCCTTGCCGGACATATCACATCGACTGGACGAGAGCCGGGTCTGGTCGGGCCTGTCAGCGTTACGGAACGAGGTCCTTCGTTAGCCGAAGGATTCCGACGGTCCAAACGCTTAACAGCACGTGCAAGAGGACGAATGAGATTTTTATTGGATCGAACGGTTCGCCCCAGAAGAACATCAGCAGCACGATTGACGCTGCGGAAACTAAAATCGCCGCGACCAACGGTGATCTTGCCGTACTCCTTATGGTTACGAGATTCCAGACTCCGATGATCACGCCAGCAATGGCCACCACGCTGAAGGCCACGATTATGGCGATGATGGACGCAACCCATCCTGCCTGCCGTTGCACTTCTGAAACCCTTAGGTTCTGTATTTGCCCGATGACCGGGATGGAAGCGAGCACTATAACCCCTCCCATGAACAATCCAGATACCGCCTCGAAAAGTCCCATCCAAAAGCGCCAATGCCGTGATCTCATTGCTTTATCCCAAGAAAAGGCAAAGGTTCGAGTTGCTCGTGGTGGCAGGTCGGGCCGCTCGGATGTCTCCTCGGTCAGCCGCTGCGGTTCTTGGCTCATGTAGTCCGTGCCCTTTCTGGCGACGGAGGCCGCCCCCGCTCTTTCCATGGAGGATTCTACTTGGGTAAGGCACATGAAACTGACGTGCCCGGCAAACGCCAGAGTCAGATAAACGTGGCCCAGTACCCGAGGCTCACGCCGTCCGGTTGCCGGATGGTCGTTAATTTGCGGCGCGGAGGTCTTACTCATCCGGCTTCCAGAACCCGCCCGCAAGCCGGTGCATCACCGTACGCTCAGGCGTCCGTTTAGGGATCGGCTACCGGGCGGACTTGGCCATTTTATGACTCGGTCGGTGCCGATCCTGTGTCTCCCCACTCGGCCGGGGTCGTCTCCAATTCCTCGAGGCTGGCCATCAGGCGAAGGACCGTAAGATCTCTGCATGAATGCTTTCGACTCCGAGGCAGATCTTGAGCACGATCTAGACTTCCGCCTATTGATTAATACGGCGGTCTTGTTGTTCTATCGGCGGCATGTGTTCGATGAGACAACCACATGGCTGGCCGAACAAGGCTACCAGGTCACTATTTTGGACGCATCATCGTGGTCAAGCGAGGCGGAAATGCACGGGGCGATCTCCGAGACGCTTGATTTCCCGAGCTACTACGGCCATAACTTAGACGCCCTGAATGACTGCCTTCGGGATGTCATCTCGCATGACTTCGTGCTGGCGTTCCTCGGATACGACGCCTTCGCATTGGCTTGTCCCCGGACGGCGCAGACCCTTCTGGATATCATCGCCCAGCGCTCCCGCGAAGCGGCTCTATTCGGGCACAGGATGATCTGCCTTGCGCAGAGCAATGATCCCAGGATTAGTTTTGATCCAGTCGGCGCCACACCTGTCCTCTGGAATGACGAGGAGTGGCTTGATTCGAAGCGGTTCGCGCCACGAGTGGACACTGGCGACTAGTCGAGCACGCGCGGCGCCGTCACCGAAGCGATCAGTCCCCCGTCCCGGTGGAGGATCCCTTCCCGAACGATTCGTGGAGGTGAACGCGGAGGGGAGGATTACGCAGGCAGTCTGCTGGAGAATAAGTTCTTATTGGCTCGACCAGTCAGTGGAGGGAGCGTCGTGAAAACTGTCCGGGCGATCAAACGGCTCTTTACGGAACTGCCCCAACCAGCCAGGACTTTCTACTGGTTCTCCATCGCACTTTTCTTGGCGACCTTTCTTCTCGGCGTCGTGACCCGGGTGAACTGGGTTTTTCTCGGAATCAGCGGATCGGGCGTGTTCTTGTTCCTGTTTGGATGGCACGTCTTCCGGGACATCAATGGCACAGCAAGCATCTGGTCCAGAATCTACAGGGAGAGCCGTGGAATCAGACCTGAAGGTTTTACGTTTGCCGACGTGCCGACGATTAGAGGTATGGGGTTTATGTACATGCTCATGGGCATATTTTTCGTCGTGGGCGGGTTCGGCTTTCTGTTTCAAGCTTGAAAGCCTTGAGCGACAGCACCGCACTCCCATCGCCGTCGTTCGGGATTGACGGTGGTTCTCTGCGTCAGGCCTCGACTGCGGAGGCGTTAAAGTCGTCCCGTTAACCGATCCCTTACGTGCGGCCCGCGTCCATTTCACTGTGGGTCGGTCTTTGCGCAGCAGGACGTGTGGTCGGCCAAATTTCAGTCATCTGAAGCGACAATGACGTGAAGCGTGCGGAGAATCCGATCAATGACAATGAACTCGTGGAAGCCCAGGTCTCCCGTTACGAAGCCGTAGTCATGTTCGGCTTCCCGTGGGGGATTGCGTATCTTCAGGACAGGGCCTGAGCTCAAGAGTGTATATATGGTTTCCAGCCGTTGAATGGCATCGGCGGGCTGGAAGTATTCCGGGTCCGTCCAGTCTTGGTCATTGGCCCAGACATTGATCTCGGCTTTGGCCGCCTCGATGGTCGATGGCTCGAACAGACCCGGGTGGATGGCATCAATCCTCCACCGGCCGTGGATTCCCCATGCGCGGGGCTCACTGCCGCCCCTGGAGGGAAAGGGGGAAGCATAGTCGTGCTGGTACTCGGGGCTCTCGATCAGGCTCTCAAGAATGGATTGGTCGTCCTGGTCCGGGTCAATTAGGAAATGCGTCAGCTGGACCCACATAAAGGTACCGGACCCGAGATGGACTATGTCATCTCCAACAAAGGGCAATGTCATGGCACAAATGTATTTAAGTTCGGCAACCAGGCCAACGGCGGCGCGCGCAACTGACAATTTCCCACTCAGCAGACCTGAAGACATTGTCGCCGATCGCAGGCGGAAGCGATTCTACGAACTGGCCGCCCGTTAACCGGTGGCCGAGCGCGCAGCCAGGCAAGTTTCTTCCCTCGGCATCGTTGCTAGCCTCCCTGCGCACGTTTACCCCGCACGATGATATGCACGGTGAAGGTGCCCTAAAGGCTACACAGTTTCCGGTTCCACTTCCTGGAGGTGGATCCGTTCCCGGTGGGGCCCCACCGGGAACGTATCCGCAGATGTCAGGTGTCCATCACGGTGTACCCGGGTGAACAGTCTGGAATCCTTCGAAAAGACCGTCAAACATGGTAGTGTTCGGATACGATTGGACATAACTGTAGGAGGTTCTAGAGGTGACTAGACACAAGGGTCAGTTGATCGGCTACGTGCGCGTGAGTGCTGCCGATCAGAACGAGGGGCGACAGCTCAAAGCACTGGGTACTGTTGACAGGCTGTTCTCCGAGAAAGTGAGCGGCAAGAACGCAGATAACCGGGCGCAACTCCAGGAGATGCTCGTCTATGTCCGTCACGGCGACACAGTCCGCGTGAAATCACCGGATCGTCTAGCTCGTTCCACGACAGATCTTCTCGCCATAGTCGAGCAACTCAAGGCCAAAGGTGTCGCCCTGGAATTCACAGACAACTCAGCCCTCAACACCGACACGGCGCAGGGCGAGTTTATGCTCACGGTTCTGGCTGCTATAGCACAGCTGGAGCGCAAGACCATCCGAGAACGGCAGGCGGAGGGCATTGCCATCGCCAAGAGAAACGGCGTCTACGACCGCGCGCCGAAGCTGACTCACGACCAAATCGAGCTGGCGCGCCAGCGGATTGCACACGACGTGCCAAAGGCGAAAGTGGCCCGCGATCTGGGAGTGTCGCGGCAGACTCTTTATGCCGCACTTGGTGGCACCGGGAAGTATGCCGACGTGTCCCGCTAACCGGCGGCAAGCGCAACCTTCCAATTCCCCACCAGCCAGGGCGTATCGGGACCATGAGATGCGGGGACCGATGAACGACTAGGCACCCTCCGCCGGGGGCCACTTCTCTTTCAACGTCTGGATGTATTCACTCGCCGTGAGCCCGCTGGCCAGGAACGCGTTGATGTTCTCGACGGTCTCGCGGGTGGGGTGCAAGCCGTCCAGGGCCCAGCTGGCCATCGTGTCGATGGTGAGTTCGCGTTTCTGCTCCGGTGTTAGGACGCGGTCAGTTGGTTCGGCGGCCGTCGCTTTAGGCACTCGATGTTTGCCGCTGTTACCCATGACGACCTCCTCTTCTGGTTCTGCTGCGGGTCCTTCAAGTTTATCGAACACGGGTCGTCCCGATGGGCACATGAAGACAGCGGTAGCCGTCTGCTCGGAATCGGAGTCGCTCATGGTCCTGGTTTCTCACCCGGGCGAAAGTCGGAACGCTTGGGCGAATGGCTCGCCGTCCGATTGCGTGGGGCTTCATCGGTGGTCGTTGTTTACAACAGAGGCAGACGTGAAATCTGGCAGTTCTACCAAGTTCTACCAAGTTCTAGCGCGTTCTAGGAAAATCCCTATAACTCGATAAAACTGGGGTCTTGCCCCCTGGGAGAACCTGTGCGGAGGACTCGCAGTGGCTGCATGCATAGAATATGACGCCGAGCGAGGACGTGATTATGGAAACGCCCTCGGAGTCCTATAGTTACGCCGCCGTCGACGATCGGCTGGTACCCGGGCCATGATGGGAGCGGGGAGTAACCAGAAGGAAGATCATGTCTCATCGCCCTGACCTACGCCCTGACGAACAGCAAAGAGGTCGTCGCGAAGCTTCGGTGAGAAATCCTTGCAGCTCTGCTGAAAGTCACTCTCGATGAACAGCTTGACCGCCCGACCTCACCGAAGGTGGGTGTCTCTGCGTTTGTAGGAAAACTGCATGCTGTGGAATTGGATCATTCACATCTCGAATGCCGGATGCGGGTGACATGCACCTGGTGCCGAGTCCGTGCCCGGTTCCGGATAACCTATCGGGAACCTGCCGTTCCGACCTGGACAGGAGCGGCTGAATCGGTGGTGGTGCCGTTCCCGAGTTGGCCGTAGTGATTGTTGCCCCAGGCCCAAACGCTGGAGTCGGCCCTCAATGCGTACCCGGAAACAGCACTTGCACTCAGGGCTTGTATGTTGCTTAGCGCAGTGAGTTGCGTTGGCGCGGCCGAGTTGATGGTGCCGGCTCCAAATTGGAGGGAGTTGCCGTTGTTGCCCCAAACCCAGACGCTCCCATCGGACTTCAGGGCGGTCGCGGCGGAACCTAGGGTGGTGACGCTTTGGATCCCGGCGAGCCCGGAGACCTGGACTGGCGCATTTGCGCCCGCGGCGGTGCCGTTTCCGAGTTGTCCGTATAAGTTGTCGCCCCAGGCCCACACTGTTCCGTCACCTTTTAGGGCGGTCGCCCAGGTACCGCTACTGGACATGGAACGTACGTCGGACAAGCCTGCCACTTGAACAGGGACCGATGAGTTTACCGTGCTTCCATTTCCCAGTTGCCCATATGCATTCCATCCCCATGCCCAAGCGGTTCCATCGGTCTTTACCGCGAACGCGCTGGAGCCATTGATCGAGATGCTTGCGGTGCTGGACATGCCCGTCACGCGAACCGGAACAGCAGAGCTGGCAGTTGTTCCAATGCCGAGTTGGCCTGCAACGTTGGCTCCCCAGGCCCAGACTGTTCCGTCGGACTTGACCGCCAGGACACTTGATCCGTTGCTGACGAGGCTCTGGACGCCGGTCAGGCCAGGCACCTGAACGGGCACCGAGGAACTGGTAGTGGTTCCATTGCCGAGTTGACCGTCGGCATTCCACCCCCAGGCCCATACCGTCCCGTCGGTCTTGACTGCTAGGACGCTCGAACCGTTGCTGGCAATGCTCTGGACGCCGGACAGGGCAGCGACTGGGACCGGAACGTTGGAACTGGTGTTGGTGCCATCTCCTAGCTGTCCCGAGCTATTGGAGCCCCAGGCCCAGACTGTTCCATCGGTCTTGAGCGCATAGGTGGAGTTGTTGCCAGTGAAGACCGTTTGGACCCCGTTCAGGCCGTGGGCCTGAACGGGCATAGCCGAATCGGACGTGGTGCCGTTCCCCAACTGTCCAGAGCCGTTGTAACCCCAACCCCAAACGGTTCCGTCTGTCTTCACTGCAAAGACCGAGTACACAGAGGAACTGCTGGATGTGACGCTCTTGGCCCCCGTCAGACCCGATGGAGCCGCTTGGATGTCGAGGTGGACTGTCCCTGTGACCGTCGAGCCGGAACTGTCGGTCACGGCAACGGTGAGGTCGCTGCTGCCCGGCCCGGTCGGGATACCGGTGATGGCCCCGGTGCTTTGTTCCAGGATGAGTCCGGCGGGAAGTGCCCCGCTAATCCGCCAAAGATACGGTGCGGTGCCTCCTGCAGCGGATAGCGCCGAACTATAGAACGCGCCGGCCGTGGCCGGCGGGAGGCTGGTCGTCGTGATTGTCGGCGGTGTGGGGGTCGGGGAGGGCGGCAGCGGTAGTCCGGGGAATTCGGTGGCGTAGTCCAAGGTCCAGGACCCGAGGCTCCATCTTGCCGTCAAGTTGATCAGGGTGGCATCGAGGAGGACTTTGTCGATGACAGGAGCGGTGAGTTTGACGCCGACGCTGATGGTTCCTTCGAGGAATGCGGTGATTTTGAACTCGGGTCCGGCTGGTCCGATTGTGGCTTCTCCTGTCGCGCCGACCTTGGCGCCGATAGTGAAGACGGGGCCGGCGACGTCGTAGATCTTGGATGTCAGATCGATGGTCGGCCCCATTGATGCGTCGATCTTTCCCGTGATTGATGCTCCGCTGTCCGGTCCGAAGAGCGGGTTGGACAGGGTCGTGACGGGTGCGGTGGTGGCGTTGTGGATGCCATGGTCGGTGCTGTAGTGGAAACCGTAGTCCTGGGTCCGTTGGACGTTGGACTCGACGTGTATGGCGGTTTCGGCGGTGAGTTCAGTATTGAAGGTGATGGTCGCGGTATTGAGCACGATGACCGGCACGGGACCGGCCGGGAAATTAAGGGGCGGCAGGTGGATCAACGCGATGGTCTTTTTAATCTCCTCGGCGGTTTGGACTTTGAGGTAGGCATCCGCTGTGATGCCGGTCTTGGCGTTGGTGGAGAGGATCACGGAAAAATCGTCGACTTTGACCGATGGGATGCCCCAGTTGAAGTGCATGCTGATCATGAGACGGAAGTGGATTCCGATCCCGATTTGGGATTTCGCTTCGGCCGTTACGCCACCGGAGGCCCTTATGGAGGCTTTGGTCGTTGTTGTGGAGGCATCATCGGCGCTGGAGTAGTCGGTTTTGTGCCCGTTGGTGTCGAAGGCGAATTTCGCGGCGATGGATAGTGTGGTGGTGTAGCTGTTGTCGACCCCTACGCTGTTCGCTGTCACTTTGGGTGGGGTTGTGAACGCGCTCATTGCCGCGGGGAGGGTCTGGGGGCTGCCGGGGCTTGGGAGCGGGGCGAGGTCAACGGCTGCGCCTGTTGCCGTGGTCACGGCAGGTCCGGTTCCGGCGACGGTGACATCCGGTGTGTCGTCGGGGGCTGGTGGGGTGTTTGTGCTGATGGCGGTGGGGTCGAGGCTGGTCAGGGGGACGGTCTGATCGATGCTTGCTTGGTGGATGGCATCGGTGAGCGCCGCCGGTGCGGTATCGGCGACCCATCCGGTTGAGGTTTTGTTTATTGCGGTGACTGTGCGCAGGATGCCCGCAGGGGCGGCACTCGTTGGGGCGGAGACGATAACCTGCCCTGGACGGACGTCAGGGGCTTGGGCGAAAGCAACCAAATCTGCGGTGACCATGGTGAGCTGCTGGCTGGGTCTGGTGTTGTCGAGGACGACTGCCTCCGGCGCGGTAAGGGCGGTGCTCGCAGACGGGAGGACCGCGTTGACGGTTACCGTGGCGGTGCCGGTGCTTCCGGTGCGGTCCGTTGCATTGACCGTGAAAGATGTGGTGCCGGACTGTGGAATCCCTGTGCGGTATGACCAGGAAGTGCCGGCCGCGGTTTGCTTGACGACCGCGGATCCGATTACCAACCCTGCCGTGGAGATCGTCACGGATTTCGTCGCGACAGTAGTGTTGGTGAGGGTTCCTTTCAACTCGATTGTTCCTGTGGCGGACAAGTCCACGGTGGACCCGTCGGCGGGGGCGGTGATTTGCACTTTGACGGGACTAGTGGCGGTGGGGGTACCGGAAAGGATGTCACCGACGGGTTCCATCGTGACCGTCGTGTTCCCTGCTGCAAGCGAGGCGGCAGGCTGGCTGCTCTCGGGAATGAGGACGAGTTGGGGTCCTGCTCCGGCGGCGGCGTCGACAAGGATTCCCTGCCCGCGGGTTGTGGCACCGTTGTCCGTCCCGATAGCCAGCCGGGCGGTCGAGCGGGATCCGGTGGCTGTGACCAGTGCCAGCGTGTACGAGCGGTCGGCGAGACCGGGCACGTTGACGGGTGTCGGCGCCCCGGAGGCGATCGGGAGATCGGATGGGACCGGAGCGACGGCGGGGACGAAGCTTCCGGGGACGTTGACGCTGCCGGCATCCTGGACGGCGTCCGGGATGTAGCCGCGCACGTCGAGGCGGAGGGAGCCGCTTCCGGCGCCGAGAGCCGCGCTGATGTTGCCCCCCTCGTCAGGGGTCAGCACAGTGGTGACGGTGCTGCTGCCGGCCGGTATGGGCAGCGACTGCGCGCCGATGACCAGGGTTGTGGGCACGGATGCCTGTACAGTCGCGGTGGAATAAACGGCTCTCACTCCGGTGGACGGGACCCCGCCCGAGCCGGTTACCCCGATGGTGATCGGGGTAGTGGAGAGCTGGCTCCCGCCCAGGCCGTTGGCGGTATCCGCCCGCGTGACGGGCCGGGGAAGGACAATCGTGGAGCCTGGAACCGCCGGAGTGCCGTCGAAAGTGGCCAGAAGTTCCACTTTGACGGCCACCGCGGCGGTCGCCGAAACTTGGGCTGTTTCGCCAGCCACGGGCACAAGGACCGTGGTGGAGGCTGCGGTCCCGGCCCGGGCGACAAGGGCCGGTGTTCCAGCCGCGGAGATGACGCTGTCCAGGGTGGGAGCCGTGGTGCTGAGACGAATCAAAGCAGAGGCATGGCCGGCGCCGGCGGGTCCCACATTGATGGTGTTGCCGGTGGTGGCAACGTCCTGGTCGCGTCCGACGAAGCGGTACATGAATGCAGCCATCGCGTCACGGTTTACCGGAACCACGGGGCGGTACGTGTGGTCCGCATAGCCGGTCGAAATGCCCGCACTGGCTAGCCAACTGATTTCGCTGTAGAACTTCGAGCCGACCGGTGCGTCCGTGAAGGCACTGATCGCGGGGGGAATGAAAGCCGGCTTGCCCGCGAGCCGATACATGAAGGCCGCCATGGCATCGCGGTTGACGGGCTGGATGGGGCGGTAGGTGCGCGCCCCGTTCGCCTCTGTCCAACCGGTGGAAACTCCCTGGTCCGCGAGCCAGGTGATTTCCTTGTAGAACGGCGTGGCAGGTGTGACGTCCGTGAACGGCGAGACCGCTGGAGCGGTGAAATCCGGCTTGCCCGCTAGCCGGTACATGAAGGCCGCCATCGCGTCGCGGTTCACGGGAACCACTGGCCGGTAGGTGTCGTCGGCGTAGCCGGTGGACACCGCTGTGCTGGCCAACCAGCTAATCTCGGCGTAAAAAGGGTTCGACGAGTCCACATCAGCGAACGACGGAGCTTGGACTGCTGCCGACTGCGCCACCGTGAAACCGGCGGCAGGGGTCGGGGACGGACTAAAGCCGGGCATGGCCCCTGCCGTGGACCCAGAGGGTGCGGCCATCGCGGTATCGGGGGGCAGCAAGCCGAACAAGAGCACGAGAGCCAGGAGCAACGCGCCACAGCCCTTGAACGAGCCCCTCCAGAACGAAAAGCGCATTAGAGATCCCCCAAGTTGCACCGCGGCTAAACGATCCGCCCCCAGTATCCGTCTACCACGGATGCGCTGATCATACTCAGACAGACCAGGGCCAAGCTATTGTGAAGATTCGACTCGCCGGGTTCGCGCTTCGCATGACCTCGTCCATCGGTCTTCTCTACCGCAGCATCCGGACTTATTGGGAACCTAGGGCCGGCCAAGAATCAGCACAAACACTCAAGAGCGCACACCAATACATCGCCTACGGCCGCCCTGCCTTCTAGGTGGCGTATGTTTCTGGACCCGGTCCTTATATCGTGCGGCCAGGAGCGTTCCGACTGTTGCCAGGATGGGAATGATCAGGAAGAAGGCGCCGCCTGACTATGTCAACGAATTCTGGCCCCGGGAGGACGGGTTTTTCGGCCCCACTCGTTGGGCCGGTCTGAAAATCCGTAAAGTTAGGCGATGCGGAAGATGAGGCACCGATGAATCAACCAACTAAACCGTTCGCGACAGAACACGATCCTCGGATACGGGTTCATCCTTCTTTCAATCATCGGGATCCTCAGTGGAGTCGGCCAGATCTGGTCCTCGGGAAAGGTGATGCCTGGCCCGTCGACGGTCTTCTTCGGTGTTGTTTTCATCGTCGTCGGAGTCATGAGGCTTCGGGTAAAGAGCACCCCGTGACCGTACTGCCCTGGTAACTTTCGGAACGTTCTTGGCTGCACGCTGTAGAGGTCGATACAGGGGCCATGCCTAACGTTCATTCGTAGCGCAGTCATGTCGACCAATGCGCCCGCCGTTTCTTGCGCCAGGTCTGGATCAATGGGTCTACGTCGTACTATTCCCTCGGTCGCTGAGATTTTCGATAAGCAGATTTTGGAGTGCTTTTTCGAATCCAAATTAGAAGCGGGATGAGAACAACGAAAAGCGCAATTGCTCCTGCAAAAAGCGCCACGATATGGTAGGTGCCCGTGGTTTGCCAGGTTGGCGCTCCAGTGACCGCGAACGATATGCCGACACTGACGCAGAAGAAAGCCCCACCCATCGCCACCATCGTGACTAGAAATTTGAACCAAAAGACCATGCGGTCAGTTCTATGGCTACTCATCCCACCCGTCACCCTCCAATTCAGCAGTTTTACGACGGGGCGTAGCCCCGCGGTGGTCCCGAGGAGGACACCTCTCGCCAGGCAACCCTGCGCCGGAGCCGTAGGAGTAGGTGGCGGCTGCGGCCTGGGCGCTGTCGGTGAGCAGGATAGTCGAGCCAAGCCCGTCCGCCGTGTAGTAGAAGCTCGCCCCGGTGCCGGTGCGCATGCTGATCAGGTTACCTTGCGGATCACGGATGAACGAGGTGGTCGCACCGCCGGTGGTCTGCTGCGTAATACCCAGGGACTCTGGGTGGTGGCGCCCCCGACCTTTGGAGAAAGGAAGGGATCGAGAGCCGTCTCAGCCGAACCTCCCACGGTCACACCGACAATGTCACCGAATGACCCTGCCGAGTCCGTTGCGAATCGACTTTCGCGGGGCGTGATGACCGTTAATCGCGAACGTTGCGTTTCCTGGCGATTGTTCCAAGTACGACGCCTACGAGACATGCGGCTGCCAAAGCAAACAGGAGAATGCCCTTCCATGCAGGTTCCTGCCCATTGAGTGTGATGATCCCAATGACGAACCAGAAAACAGTTCCCATTCCCAGCCAGATTAGAGCAGCGCGTGGTAACTCGAAGAACTTCATCGAGCGTCCTCCTTGTTCGTGGGGTGGGTGAATTTAGTCAGCATGTCGCAGCCGCAACAAAGACACCGGCAAATGCAAAGAGATCTATGCCTGGCAAAAAGACGCCTAGGAACGAGAAACCAAGGCTCACGCGGCATTTCGTCGAATTTTGATCCGATGGTCCATATGTACCGAAATTTCCCTGGGAGGGAAGTGGGCACTGGATCCCGTAGTCCGTTTGATAGCAACCAGCGGCAAGGAGTCCGGATTCGTCGGTCGCGTTGAGAGGATTATCACCCACGTATTGGTATGGGTTTGGTTCCTGACCGCTCGGATCTGCCTGGGTGAAGCGGCCACGGAAGGGGTTGTAGTACCGGGCGCCGAATTTGATGCGGTTGTTGGTGGTGTCGTTGTACCCGCCGGCGTACGTCCAGGGGTTCGCCGCTGCCTGGGCGCCGGAGCTGGTGGTGTTGCCCCAGGAGTCGTAGGAGTACGCGGCTGCCGCGGCCTGGGCGCTGTCGGTGAGCAGGATAGTCGAGCCAAGCCCGTCCATCGTGTAGTAAAAGCTCGCCCCGGTGCTGGTGCGCATGCTGATGGGGTTACCGTTCGGATCCCTGATGAAGGAAGTGGTCGCGCCTGCAGTGGTCTGCTGGGTGATGCCCAGGGACCCGTTCAGGAACGCTGTTGCTCCGGCGGTGAGCCGGCTGTCGTTCCGCGGTCCGTTGTAGGTGTAGTTCGTCGTGGTGCCGCCGCTGGTGTTGGAGGTGAACTGGTCGAAGATGTTGTAGGTCTGGGTGGTGGCGCCGGAGGCGGTGGTGTTGCCGGGGCAAACGTTCGCACGCGTAACCGGATGTCGGCTTTCCTGGGGACCCCACCCCACCGAGTCACGTTCAGGCCTTGAGGATTTTGTCGGGAGTGACTAGTCCGGCCGGTTCGTGCGTCTTTTGGCGACGATTTCCTGTTGCTCTCGAATCGCTGTCCAAGCAAGAGGGATCTCAACTGCAAGGAAAATCGTTGCGGGGATCAGCACGCCCGGCCACGGTTGGAAGAAGGTAATGATGACGGTGGACATAGCTGTCGTTACGACAAACATAATGCTCGAAACGATGGCAAATCGCTTCGCCTTGGGTAGTAAGACAGCGTGGCCGTTCGGCATCTGAACCTCCTCCATTCTGTTCGCGTGACCTTTGCAGCCCTGATCGTCAAGAAACCGAAGCCCATGTCGGCCTGGCTCCGAAAGCATAGAAGACGGCGAGGCCCCGGAACAAGAGTTCTAACTCAATTAGCCGCGTCCGCTCTGGCCGACAGAACTCACTGCCCAAGAAGCGCGGCGATGCCACAGACAATGCTTCCTTGCCAGAGACCGCTCCAGGCCCCAGTAAGAGCGCCGCCCACCGCACCGATCACTGCTCCTCCGGCTGCAGTAGCCACCGCTCCAGGGCCAGTTTCCAGGCCGAGGATGAATCCGCCGACGGCGCCGATCGCTGCTTCGGTTCCGATGCCCCACAGGGTGGCCGAGATGATTGAATCACGAAGGCAACTACCGAAATCGAGGCCTGTGGGGTCTTTAGCGTTGATGGGGTTACAGCCGACGTAGGCGTAACGGTTGCTTTCCTGCCCGGAGGGATCCACCTGGGTAAAGCGGCCGCGGAACGGGTTGTAGTAGCGGGCCCCGAATTTGATGCGGTTGTTGGTGGTGTCGTTGTAGCCGCCTGCATACGTCCACGGATTGGTGGCTGCCTGGGCGCCGGAGCTGGTGGTGTTGCCCCAGGAGTCGTAGGAGTACGTGGCGGCTGCGGCCTGGGCGCTGTCGGTGAGCAGGATAGTCGAGCCGAGCCCGTCCATCGTGTAGTAGAAGCTCGCCCCCGTGCTGGTGCGCATGCTGATGAGGTTACCGCTCGGGTCCCTGATGAAGGAAGTGGTAGCGCCTGCGGTGGTCTGCTGCGTAATACCCAGGGACCCGTTCAGGAAAGCGGTTGCTCCTGCGGTGAGCCGGCTGTCGTTACGCGGCCCGTTGTAGGTGTAGTTCGTGGCGGTGCTGCCACTGGTATTCGAGGTGAACTGGTCGAAGATGTTGTAGGTCTGGGTGGTGGACCCGGAAGCGGTGGTGTTGCCGTTCGCGTCGTAGCTGTAGCTGGTGGCACCTCCCGGCGGGGTCGCGCAGCTCCCGGCGCTGGCCCCGGACCAGCAGAGCTGGTCGGCGCCGTTGTAGGCCGAGTAGACGTTTGCGGTGCCGGTCTTGGTGTCCACCGTCCGGTTGCCGTCCTTGTCATAGGTCCAGGTCTCGGTGGTGGACCCGGTGACCGCGGAGGTGAGCCGGTTGATCTCGTCGTAACCGTAGGTGGTGACGGCCCCGGTCTCGGTAGTCACCGTTTTGCGCAAGGCCCCGTCCTTGGTGCCGTTGACTGTGAAGGTGTAGGCCCGCTTAGCCAGAACTGCGTTGCTGCTGTTGGTTGCAGTGATGGACGTGACCCGGGAGGCGCCGTCGTAGACCGTGGTATTCGTAACCCCGTTGGGGTACTTGGTCGCAGTGCGGCGATTGTTGTTGTCGTAGCTGAATCCGGTGCACTTGGTGCTGTTCGGGAAAGCCGGTGTTGCCGGACATGAGCCGCCGGGTTCAGCGAGGGTGAGCAGCCTGTTCGCGGCGTCGTAGGCGTAGTTCACGGTCCCGGTCGGGTCGGTGAAGCTGACCACGTTCGAGGCCCCGTCGTAGGTGACCGACGTCGTTGTCCCGGAGAACGACTTGGACGTAGGCCGGTTCTGGGCATCCCAGGTGAAATTGGTGTTACCGGTGTCGTCCTGGCTTTGGGTGAGATTCCCTCGTGTGTCGTAGGTATAGGAGACGCAGTTCGAGGCGCAGTTGACGCCCTTGTCGATCTGGATCAGCCGGTCGTTGTCGTCGTAGTCATACAGGGTGACCTGGCCTTTGCCATCGGTGGACTTTGTCAACCGCGACGCGGCATCGTAGACGTTCGTGACTGCCCCGAGTGGGGACGGCGGGGTGACCGTGGTGGGCATGCCCAGTGCCCCGTAGGCATATGTGGTGACGTTGCCGTTGCCGTCCGTGGACTTGCAGACCTGGCCCTTCTTGGCTCCGCAGGTGGTTCCGGCCGCGTCGCCCTGGTAGTTCAGCTTCGGCGTGCCGCCTGCCCCGCCTCCGGCTCCTGGCGTGGTGGTCTGGTACCGGTTGTTGGTGTTCGCGTCGTAGCTGTAGCTCGTGGTCTGGTTTTCGCTGCTGACCGAGGATGTGGGCTGGTAGTTCGATAGCGGGTTGCCGGTGTTGGACGGGTAGGCAAACGTTGTCTCGGCCCCAGCGGTACCACCTGCGGGGTTGGTGACCTTTGTCAGCGAGTTGTTAGCGTTGAACGTGTAAGTGGTGGTGTTACCCAGGGTCGCTTGCGTTGAAGTGACATTGTCGTGACCGTCAACCGTGAACTGTGCCTGGTCTCCCAAGGGATCCTGGGTCTGAACGACCTGGTTCTGGGTGATCGACCGGAAATAGGTCGTTTTCAGGTTCGGGTCTTTCACGTAAGCGAAGAACCCATCGACGGGATAGGAGGCGTAGGTGTACTGCCACACGCTCTGGATCGGCTTTCCGGTGGCATAGGTGGCCTGGCTCAGCCGTGTGGAGGCATCGTAGGCCAGTGTCGTGACGGTCCCGGCATCGTCGGTGATGGTCGTGATCTGGTTGTTCGAGCCGCCGTAGCCGAAGCTCATGACCGCCCCCGTCGCATCCGTGACCTTCGACATGGCCCCGTTGGGTCCCGAGTATTCCAGATAGATGTCCCGGGACAGGGCGTCGTCGTGGATCTGTGAGGGCTGCCCGGCGTTGTTCGGATCGTTGTAGGAGAACGTGACGGGCCGGCCACCGATGGTGTCATTGATCGTGGTCAACAGCCCGGCAGTGTTGTAGGTGAAGGTGATCTTGTTAGGCGCAGTCGCGTTCTGGTCGTCCTGGGATGTGAGCTGGAAGACCGAACCGACTTTGGTGTACTCGTTGCTGTAGCCGGTGTCGTTGAAGCGGATCGTGACCGCTGTGGATGTGAACGTTGTGATGGTTGCGTTCAATCCGGGAGGCATCGCCCAGGCCCCGGTCCCCGCCGGTGCGAAGGTGTAGGTGCCGCCGTCCGGTGCAGTGTAGACCACCGAGTTGTCGCCTCCTACGGTGACCGCAGCTTCCGTCCCACCGACCGAGAGGGTCGGGCGGGTGTCATTGAGGGAGTTGTACCGCCAGCCGATGCCCAAATCCCGGCCCGCGCCCTTGACGTGCAGCAGCTGCCCAGTCAGAACCACGTTGCCGTTGGTCGGATTCCACGACATGGCGGTCATGTCCGTCAGGTGGCGCGTGACCATAGCCGCGGCGCCCCGGTTCCCGGATGCGATCCCGTTGGTCCCGGACGCCGGTGGCAGGACCATCGGCGCGAGACCTTGCCTCGGGACGACTGCGGGCGGCGTGTACCTGGTGGTTAGTGCTTTTGCGGCCGAGACGGTTTGTCCTGGTGGCCGGACCGTTGCCGGTGCCTGCGCGGCCGCAGGCGCGGCCTGCGAGGGCACAGCTAGCCCCGTGAGAATAACTGCAGAAATTGCGACGCCTGACAGAAGAGACCGTAAAGCAGCCATGCTGCGCCCCCGAATGTTCATGCTCCCCAGTGAGCAAATTATGCGCCCCCAGTGAGCACGGAATGATCATCATGCTTACTAATCGCGGAAATCAAGAGTCGACTGTCGGAAATTTTCCTGGCCGACGGGAGGCAGTGTTGTTTCTGCTGGTCTGGACATCGCCGATGTGACAAAACCGTCACTGAAGCATTGCCGGGCCGGCCGGGCCATAGACTTCGACATTTCCCCATGTCAAGCTAGAAATCCTGCCGAAGGCTGACCTGATCCGGCTACCCGTCGTAGTGGACTGCAGGAAACTAAATCCGGCATCCGTGACGGGCATTTAAAGTTCTGTCAATAACTGTCAACCTGTTGACAGTTTCCGCATTTACCTAACGGCGGAGACTGAAGGGCTGGCATTGTCCGGTGGTCGTGGATCAGGACCGCTCGACCGAGTCCTGGCTGCGCTGCCCAGGGTAAATTCGTCGCCAGTATGCCGCTTCGCGGCAGCACAACCATCTAGGGTGCGAGAACAGGCTTTGATGTCCGGGTCCGGTCGTCCAGCTAAGCTGGCAATGACTATTTCACAAGGGGGCCATGACATGAGGGTGTCAACTCGTTTCCGAGCCAAGACTCCACCGCTTCTGGCCTCCGCGATACTGACCGTCGCGTTTCTGACCTCCTGCTCCACAACACCCACGTCAGCCCCGGCCTCGCCGTCGCAGACTGGTGTCTCCTCGACTCCAGCGGCCGTAGTGAGCGCCGCAGGGAATGGTCTGGTCAGGGCCTTGCACCCGAGTTGCGACGTTGGAAACAAGGTCATGCGCTACCTTGCCACAGGGGACAACGGCGGCGACCCGCAGCTTGATGTCTTACTGTCCAAGTACGTCGGCGTTGATCTCCCACAGGCCCGCGCCGTTGCAGATCAACAGATCCAACAGTGCGACGCGAACCTCTCGCAGCAGGAGGCCGCCCAAGCGTCGGCCGCAGCGTCTGCAAGCGCAAAGGCCTCCCAAGCAGCTGTGGAGGCCCAGGCTTCAGCGCAGGCTTTTCAGGACAAAGCGGTACACCTGGCGGTGGAACAGAAGGCCTGCGGAACGATCGGCGGTAACGTACGAGAGAACCTCTTCGGAGATTTGTGCGTGTCGAGCAACGGAGGCAGCACCACCGATGGCAGTCATACATCCTGCGGGTACGCGCAGATCGGATTTCTCCAGGACGGAACCTTAGACAGCGCGGAGATCGCCAATATCAAGAGCGGCTATCCAGGCTGCTTTCCCTAAGGATCCGCGACCCGATACCGGTCAGATCCCGGGTACCGGTGGTGAATTTCCTTCCGGATTTCCCGGATCCGGTGGCCAAGCCGGTGCGCATCTGTGGCCGGTGAATGGATACCGTGGCCTTTATCTTCGAATGTTGTTCCGTGGAGGCATGGCCTGACACGGGCTTGACCTGGTGCGCGCCTTTTCCTCATGGTATTCCTGGTGACGGCCAGTGTTGAAGGGATGTTTTGGCTCATTCCATCGGAGGCTGGGGCGAGCCTGGCGCGTTTCTGAGAAATTCCGAGGAGATCCAGACGGGATACTAAGCACATGACATTCGACAGCGCAGCAAGTGCGCAGACCGAGAAGCATGCCTTCATCTCGTATGTGCGCGAGGATTCAGAGCGAGTCGATCAATTGCAGCGAGTCCTGGAAGCATTCGGGGTGAAAGTCTGGCGAGACAAGAAAGACCTGCCCCCCGGAAGCGACTGGAGAACTGAGATTCGCAAAGCGATCACTCAAGGGAGCCTGGCTTTCATCGCGTGCTTCTCAGAGGCGAGTGCAGCTCGTGAGATCTCGTATCAGTTCGAAGAGTTGGTTCTTGCCGTCGAGCAGTACCGTCTACGTCCGCCAGCCAAGTCATGGCTTTTTCCTGTTAGGTTCGACGACGTCTCCTTGCCGGACTACACCTTGGGAGCCGGCAAGACTCTCGACGACATCCACAGAACCGACTACTTCGGCCCCCAACACGTGGCTGAGCTTGTGAAGTTAGCGAACGCCGTTGCCAAGTTGCTGGGCCCTCAGGCCGACAACTCCCAACCCCTGAACTCAGGTGCCGACACAAGGAGTGCATCGCCCGAGGAGGATCCGGGGCGGGTGGTCAAAGGAATGCTCCGTGACCCGAGCCGTGACATCGACCTGGACGACTTCGTAATGGGGGTCGCGTCGAAGATCAGGAGTCAGCTCGCCGATGATCCACAGTTCTCCGTGGCTCTAGGCGGATCTGAGCCCGACAGCCTGGGTGTCGTCGAGCAGATCGTGGATCGTCTGGCTGCCTACCAGAACGTGCTGGAACCGTTCGCTAAGATCCTCGTCGTGGCCGGAGCCTGGGGAGAGGAAAAGCACGCAGAACTCTGGCGGAGGGCGGCAAAGCTCATTCTCAACGCCCACTCTGACAGCGGGCATGCCAGGCTGGTGGCCCTTCAGCAATTTGTTCCCATGTACTTGTCATATGTGTCGGCGATTGCATCCACAGACAAATCGAATTTTTACAGCTTGGAAGCGCTTCTGGACACACCTATCCGCACCCATCGAGGGCCGGAGCCGGTGATCACGCTGACACATCCGCACTACATGTTCAACCACACCGAGGTATGGGTGCCCACTGCCGTCACCATGAAGGCAGAGGGACAGCCGGTGACGCCTGCGGTAATCGAAGGCTTCAGAACCCGGCAGCAGGGGGCTCGGTTTACCCCTGTACCTACCTACCTTTTCAAGGTCCTGAGGCCGCTGTTCATCGAACTCATCCCCGATGACGAAGACTACGACGAGCGGTTCGACCGGGCAGAGGCACTCCTCGCATTGAAAGCGTGTGTGGCCAAAGTCGAAGCCGAAGAGGCCGGTCACTACGGTATCGGCAAGTGGGACGGCCGCTATACCTGGAAGCCGCGATACATGCACAACGGCCCGGACAAGGCCCTGGCTGATGAGTACAAAGCACAGGGCGAACGTTGGGCGCCGATCACGCAAGGTCTCCTTGGAAAGAACGCCGTACGTGTCCGGGGAGGCCTCAGTGTCGGAAACTTCGACACCCACGCGATCGACGAAGCGCTATCCGAGTTTCTGGATAAGAAGCTCTAGTGGCGTTTGGGACGGTCTTGCCGTGGTCACCGTAGTTCCGGAAAGCGATTTGGACCGGACTCTGCCTTCAAAATGGGGATGTTATAACAACGGCAAGATGATTTGCCAACAGGAGCTCTTGGTGCCCGTTAGCCGGCCTTTCACCGGATACCGCGAAGCCTCACCGGGCAGGTGCTCCGCTACGCCCGGCGCGATCCAGAAGGCTTCGGCTATCTTGTGGCGGGCAAGGCGTTCCTGAAAGGTGAGTAGCTCAGTGCCGACGCTCGCGGAGGCGAACAGCAACATAATGACCGTTATGTTGCCGATGAAATCCGTGACGCTTCGGCGCATTTTCGGTCGGCCGCCCGCACTTCAGAACACGTTCCGTTGGTCTTGGGAGGATGAACTCGCCGACAAGATCCGGCGACGTTTCAGTCTTCTGAACTGAGGCGCTCTTCGGCTGACTTTTTTGCGGGAGCCTCCGCCGGGGTCACGCCCTCCTTCAACTTCAGCAGGTACTCACCCGCGGAGAGTCCGCTCTGCAGGAATGCATTGATCTCTTCGACGGTCTGACGGTCAGGTCTCAGGCCGTCCAGGGCCCAGCTGGCCATCGTGTCGATGGTGAGTTCGCGTTTCTGCTCCGGGGTCAGGACACGGTCAGTTGGTTCGGCGGCCGTCGCTTTCGGCACTCTACGTTTGCCGATATCATCCATGGCGGCCTCCGCCCTCTGGTTCTGCTAGTCCTTCAAGTTTATCGACGGAGAACGGGACCGCGAGTTGTCTCCACGTGGGGACGCATTCCAAGGACGACTTGCTATCCTCGGGGCTGCCTGGTTCCGGCGCTGGTGGTGTTGGATCCACCCCCTGCATTACCTGTTTCTGCGCCTTCGCATGATCACGAAAACCGGAATCGGCGCCGACAGAGTCACCAGTCCTAGCCAAAAGAAGTATCCAAAATTCCCAGCGATCAGCCCACCTATCACCAACAACAAGCCGGCCGCGCAGAAGATAACGAGGGGTGGCTCAGATGGTGATCGGTTGTCCGCCATCCGTGCATCGGAGGCTGCCTTGGAAGCGGCAGCAGTGAAGTCGAAGTCGAATGGCAGTGTCTGGGTCATGGTGTCGTTGGAGAGAGTGGCGGTAGTCATGATGACCCTCGGCTTTCTGTGCAGGCGGTGGATGTTCTTGTCACTGAAAATCCCGGCCACAGCTTCGCTGGGGCCTTAGCTCTTGCCTGGCAAAAGAGAAAGCCCCGCCGGCGAATGAACTGCTCCCCGGAAGTTGGACTGGCTAAGTAAGAGCCTAGGCTGCGAGGGCCTGAGCACGGTATTGCACCGGGCTCAGGCCCTCTAGCTTTGTCGAGATTCTTTCGGTGTTGTACCAGCGGATGTACTCGTCCAGTGCTGTTTCCAGTGCGTCGGTGCTGATGAACTGGACGCGGTGGAAAAGCTCTTCCTTGAGGTGGCCGAAGAAGTTCTCCATTACGGCGTTGTCGTAGCAGTTGCCTTTGCGGGACATCGACTGGGTTGCACCGGCGCCCTCGAGGAGAGTCCGCCACGAGGTGTGCTGGTACTGGAAACCCTGGTCCGAGTGCACGAGCGGTTCTTGCCCGCGCTCGAGCGTTGCCAGCGCCTTACGGAGTGATGTGTTGGTGAGGTTCAGGTTCGGGGAGGGGCCGACCGCGTAAGAGATGATCTGCCGGTCGAAGAGGTCCATGACCGGTGAAAGATAGAGCTTCCGGTCGCCGACGCTGAACTCGGTCACATCCGTCACCCACTTCTCGTTCGGTGTTTTGGCGGCGAACTCGCGGTTCAGCACGTTGGGGGCAACCGTGCCCTGCCCGCCCCGGTAGGAGTTGTAGCGCTTCTTCCGCCTGACCTCGCAGACCAGCTTCAGGGAACGCATCAGCTTCAGCACGGTCTTCTTCGCGACCGCCCACCCCTGCTTGGCCAGCTCGGTGTGGATGCGCCGGTGCCCGTACCGGCCCTGATTCTTCCGGAAGATCTCCGCGACCGCGGCCTTCAGGGCTTCCTGCGGGTCACGGGCCTGAAGGCGCCCCTGGTGATAGAAGAATGTCGACCGGGCAAGCCCGGCCACCTGCAGCAGGACGGGCAGGGGAAAGCCGGCCTTGAGAGCGATGAGGGCCTGAACCTTCACCGTCGTTCCTGCGCCCTCAAGGCCCGCAATTTTCCCAGGTACGCCACTTCCGCCCGCAACCGTTCGTTCTCCCGCCGCAACCGCTCCAGTTCGGGCATCTCCGCGGACGGCGGGGCATCGGGTGCCTTGGGTCTGCCTTTAGGCTTCGGGCGCAATGCGTCGGCACCCTCGCGACGATACGCCCGTGCCCAGGTTTTCAGCAGCACCGGAGAGGACAAGCCCACCTCCGCCGCGAGGTCCGGGGCAGTCTCGCCCGCGATGAACCGTTCGACCAATGCGAGCTTGAATTCGAACGAGTACGCCTGTCTCGTCGGCTTGGCCACCAGCGCTCCTCGACCATGGATCTTCCACCGCCGATAGAGAAGCTTGACCGGTCCGCGAGACACGCCCAGAAACCTCGCCGCCGCACTATCCGCGATGCCTTTCTCAAACCACGCTACAGCGGCCTCGCGCTGATCCTCCGATAACGAACTACGTGCATGCATAAAACTGCTCCCCGGGAGTCGGAACTGAATTTCTCAGTCCAACTTCCGGGGAGCAGTTCAGCGAACCGGTGGGGCATCTTAGGTGGTGCGGGTATTTCTCAGGCTGTCAGGGTCGGGTCTGGCAACACCTCGATGTGCATCGTGGCGCAGAGATCGGCCAGCCAATCCTTGTCAGGCTCCACGGCGAGGATTCTGCCGCTTCCGGGGACCACCGTGAAGTCGTCCTCCGTGACCCGGTCGCCGAAGAACATGTAGGCGCGATCGCTATTGTCCTGCCGCGACATCCACGCAACCCCGTCGAAGCCTGCACCGTGTGCCGCCTCAGCCCATTTGCGGGTCTGCGGGTAGTTATCCAACGGTGTGGTCGTCAGCTGCTCGGGAGCCACCTTCAACGCCCGCAGATCGGTGCCCAGGAACGACGCCAGGCGGACCTCGCGCTTGATTTCCAGGGCGGCCATGACTTTGGTCTCGTAATCCTCGTAGGCGATGGCGCCCCCAGTGACAGGGATGTTCCGGAGGAGGGTTTCAGCCACGGCACCCTTCTCCGTCGCGGCCGTGTACAGCACCGGAATGTGCGGTGTGCCGAAGAAGTGGAACCGTCCCGGGCCCCTGGGTCCGGGGTTGAATTCCGGTGTCCGGAAGCGATTGTCATGCAGGCGGTACATGCCCGTCATGGCACGCATGACGATGGTCCGGGCCTCGAAGGGGACCGGCGGGTCCGGTGTCACCGGGCCGCCGGCCGTTACCAAGTGCCCTCGAACTGGTCGCGGGCAGCGGCCAGCACCTGCTCTTCCTCATGCAGGTGGTCAACCGGCCGGTCCTGCTCGTGGAACAAACTGCTCGGGGACGTCAGCCAGTACACCAGCCCCTCGTCGGACCGCCCGTCCTCCCTGGCTAGGGCAATGAGCTTCGGCATCGCCGGCACCACGGCGCCCTTGTCGGCGTCGAACTGGAACCCGGGGAAGCGATAGGCGTTCCCCCGCATGATGCCAACGATGGTCCCGTCGTTGCGCAGCCCGGACGCCAACGAACGGTTGGGCTTCCTGGAGCCCAGAAGCTCAGCAACCTCCATGCTGGAAAGCATGCCGAATTCCCGCTCGATGCTCCGCCAGATGTTCTCGGCGGCCTGCAGGCTCCGGGCGGTCTGCGGGGAGACCGCCACCGGGCTCGTCGCCATTGCGGCACCGAGGGCATGGACGCCTGCCCGGACATTGCTCCACAGGGCATCGAGTCCGATGGCGTCTGTGAACAAAGGGGTTATCTTGAAATCCGGGACCCGGAGGTGGGCCGCAACGGCTGCATAGGTCTGCAGCTGGTCGAGAAGATCTTCCGGTGGGAGGTGGAGCTCGTCCAGTTCTTTCAGCAGCCGCATCTGCGCCGGGGTTGGGTGCTCAGCTGTGGTCATCGTCACGCCTCGCTCTCGTAGATTCATGACGTCTTTTACACTCCAATCGTATCGTTGTTTACGTCAGCTGGACAAGGGTCTTTTCGGTCGTGTCCGCAGGCGAAAAGAACGCTGCAGCCTATGCGGCAAAGACCGCATCATCGGCTACAGAACCAGCGCAGGTAAAGCCCTCTGCAAGGCGTGCGGGCGGGCAAAAGAGCCCTGCACCGACTGCGGCCGCACCCGGACAGTCGTTGCCCGGCATGGCGGCGCAGCCTTCTGCGACTACTGCAACCGCAAGAACCCGGCATTCTTCCTGGACTGCCGCCGATGCGGCCGCCACGAAAAACTACGCAAAGACATATGGCGCATCGGCCGGCAGGACGTCGAGGACTACATCGCCGAGGCGTACCGGCGCACCGCTGAACGAATTGCCGCAGGCGAGATCAGCGACGATGGCGAAACCGGGGATCAGGAGTAGCTGGTTCCGCGCCGATGTCGCCGCCAAGCAGGACGGTGTCAGGGAGCCTGATTTTCGGCCCCCCATATTAAGAGTTGGAGTGGGGGGCTATCGAATACTTGTTCACATGTAGACAAGTATGTGGAAAACGTGTGTTCGATAAACGTCCAGGATCCGCCCTAAAATTGAGGCGTGATCAAGGCAGGCTCTCCCGAGGGCATGGACCGGATGATGGCGCGCTTGGACGCCGACAAGAACCGGCCGATGGATGACACCTCGCCGATTCGGGACTTCCCCAAGTACGGCCGCCCCTCGTCCAGGTTGGCGACATCTACGGCAAGGCCGTGGCCTGGTCGCGCAGCTACGGGCTGATCGAGTGGCTGGATGTGTCCGGGAAGTATCACCTCGGCTGGGCGCACTCAGGCAGCACTAAGCGGGTGGCGGCGGAGGAGTGGAAGGCTAACAGCGGACTCTAGTTGATGCCACCCGCGTTATTTTCCCGTCTGCGTAGTGCAGCTGGCCCGGGGCTGGGCGGAGATTTCTCGGCAGCTGAGGAGGATGAAATTCTCCCTGATCGACGTCATCTCGCTGCGCAGGTGGATGATAGCGCGGGGCCATTGGGGTCATCAGCCTGGTATTGGAATTGCAGGCTCAGCTCGTCGTATTTGTGAAACAGTTGCACGCTGTCGTCGCTGCCGAAGATTTCCACGTCCAAGGTCGCCGGTGAGAGACCGTGCATCTTGTCAAAGCCGTTTTGGAGCTCGCTGTGAGCTGATCGACCAGATGAGTACGGCGCTTCACGATGTTGAGACCACGCCGCGGCGGATCGTGGAGCCGAGGACTATGTGTGGAACGGAGAGGACGTCGAGTAAGTGGTCTTCACTAAGCGCGATTGGGGTTGGCGGACTGAATTCCCGGACGTGCCCTGGACCGCTACTCCTACGGCACGGTTTGTGCCACCGGCGTCGTCACCGCCCGAAGGCCCGGCTGGAGCCTACTCTGGGTAGGTCTTGGCTGGGCGGAAGGGAACACCAAGGGTGGAACCCCCGCGCGAGCGAGGAAAAGTGCTGTCCCTGCTGGTTAGCCGTTCTGGGTTTCGAGGGCCGCTTGGATGAGGCCGGAGATCTGCTCTTCGTAATCGGCTCGGACACCGCCCAGCTCGCTTTCGATGTAGATGTCCTCCCCGTTGATGCTGTAGACGCCGTAGTCCACGCAGTTGCCGGCGTCGATTCCGAAAGGTGCCAGAGCCGTTCCAATCTTCCCGGAGAGATCTACGTGGGCGTCGTTCCAGTCCTGGCGGGCGCCGTTGTTATCTTCAGAGCCGACGCCGTATTTGGCCTGCTCGGCTGCGGCCGCTTCATAAAGGGCAAGGAAGTCGGCGGGGGATTCGGCGTAGACGTTGGCGACTGCTGCAACTGCTTCTGAGACGCGGGCTTCGAGATTCACTTTGACTTCTTTCGGTTGTGGCTACCGGCTGCGGGGTTCCCTCTCCTCGCATAGCCGATATGCGGCATTTGTCGGGCACTCTTCCTGACCGCTGCTGATCCTGCGGCAGTATCTGGCAAAATGTAACCCCAAGTGAGAGACAGATTCTGCAAGCAGTTTTGAGAGTATCTGATGGGTCTGACGAATACCGTAAGTCGGACTGTCGATAGGGATCGTGTTTTTGAGAGGTCGGCACTACCCGGGGGCTCTTCGCGGTAGCAGATCAGGTGAGCAGAACCTGTAGCGGCAAGCAACGTAACCACCTGTTCACAGTTCGTCAGCGCCGAGGAGGGCGGCCCCTGGTCCTTCCGGCCTGCAAACCGGGAATGGCGGTGTCCAGAAGTTTGACCTTTTCAGCTTCGAGCTCGCCGCGACGGTGCTTCTGCCGCTGCGCATGCATCCACACGCCGAGAGTGCGCTCTGGCTCAGAATCGCACTTCTTGTGGCGGGGCCAATCGTTGCCTTGTTCGCGGAAGTCCACGAGCTGGGCCAGCCGAAGGTGCCACCTGGCTTCCTCGGCCGCTGTTCTGGGGTTCCAGCCGCATCCGAGGACTCGGGCAACGCCCTCGCCATAGGCTGGGTGAAGCCTGCCTTGCGCTGCCTCGCGCCGGCGGTCCGAGAGCCACCGCGCCATTGATCGCTCCTCCTTGTCTTCCGAGCGTTCGCGGGGGAGTCTGCCGTTGGCTTCAATCCAGGCGATGATCTCGTCCATGCGGGCAAGACTCAAGGGGGAGAGCCCCGGTTCGTTGCTGGCCGCGGCCAGGTGTACCGCCTCAAGCTCCGGGTCCCGGCGGCGGCCGATGACGAGGTGATATCCGACGGAGGCGGGCTCGGCGCCAACGAAGTCAGCGACGCGTTTGCGGTTCAGCCCGAGCCGGTACATCAACACCCATTCCGAGTCAGGGGCGCGCCGGAACCGCTTGTCCATGATGGGTGTCATCTTGCCACTGCGTTGGCTTGGAGAGGTCCCCGATGGATGCACGAAAATCGCCTGAATGTGGATGCGGAGGGTACCTTCCATGTGCGGTGGGCGCCGGGCTCGTCTGTGTCGGCCGCCGATGTTCACGCGGTCGTCGCTGCCGTCCGGGGCGTGACTGGAGGCCGGTTGCAACCGATCCTCGTCGAGGTCGTGGACGTGTGTTTGAGTCTCGAGTCCAGAGTGACGCTGCAGGGGGCGCGGTTTGTGTCCGCTGTGGCGCTGGTCGGGGCGACGGTGGTCGACCGGGTGATGGCTGCGGCCCTGTTGCGTGAGCAGAAGTGTCCGCACGCGTACTTCACGTCCGTCGAGGAAGCCAGGGAATGGCTGAATCGGTTGCCGGTTCCAGAGGCGTTGGAAGAATCCGTCGCCTAACTGATGCGTGTACTCTAACCACATGGAGTTCGCCAACGCTGGGGATACGCCACGACGGCGGGTCCCCAGCCGTGCCGAAATGCTTGCCCGGTTCGGACAACCTGTGGGCGTGCTCGCGACCCCGGTGCCCGGCGCCACACTGGGCATCAGCGGCGCAGGGGTCGATGACCGGGTCACGTGCATTGACATTGATTACCGTGTCAACCACCAGCTCGCAGCGCGGGTCCGCACTATCGGCGAATTAATCCCGCCGCCTGCCCACCACCCTCCTCGCGACCTGCTGCGCAGCGCATTGATCGAATTCAGCACCTACGCCGAGCTGGCAGCCGGCGCCACCGCCGCTGACCCGGACCGGCCACTTGGTCTGCAGATCACCCTCCAGCAGGAACAACGAGTCGCACTGGCGACGCCCGCCGCCGTGCAAGTGCTCATCAATGGCCAGACCCACGACGCCGTCACCCTCCATATGCCGGGTTACCGGGCATCTCTGACGAGCCTGGGCCAAACTACCGTGATCTACCTCGGCAACGACGAAATGCCGACTCCCGAGTTGCGGACGACCACCACACCGGAATAGCCTCGCGCGCCCCGGTCTGGTTCCAAGACCGCAGCGTCCGAGATCCGCTACCGGAGCTTCGCCCTGCGTTGCATGACGCCCAAAGACATTGCCAGCTCTTGCCGGGACTTCATTCTGGCCGGCCGGACAGTCGCGGACATCCTGCACGCCCTGGATTGGCGGCCCGAGGGAACACTGTGGCCCCGCAGCGGTGTACCGGCACCGGCGAGCCGATGCGCTCCGGCGACCACCGGCCCGCCGCCAAGACCGCCGAAGACCGACACCGCCAAGCCATTGATCCACGTCAGATCCTCGAAGTCCGGGTGGTTCCTGCTCCAAGTTGGAGCAGGAACCACCCGCCCCGGCTGGCGAACATGGCAGTCATGCGCGGCTACACCCCGAATGCACCGGTCCGCCGGTCATAATGGCCACGTGATCATGTTCGCGAAGGTCCTCACCAATATCCTCTTTGTTGCCGGCTTTCTCGCCATCGCCGTGCTCGCTTCTACGATTAGTTACTTCGGCAAACCGGAAGTAGGGCTGAGCATCATAGTGGTGGCCTCTGTCCTTGCATTGATGCAGGCGGTGGCTGCCGGCATTGTGAACACCCGGCACAAGCGGGCAGTCAAGGCTGCGCAAGAAACTCAGCGCGCTAACGCCGCCACTCCACCCACGACATACAGTGTGCAGGCCACCGAGGCGTTTGACTACGATGCCCAAACGGTCTGGTCGTTGATCCGTCCCGTCCAAAGCGCTGTCCTGCTCACAGACGCCCAACGAGCCTTCACCGTCCCGGGAACCCCAGCCGGGGTAGGAGAGCAGCAATGCTTGATCGGACGCGACGGTACCGCGTCAATCATCGAAGTCATCGGTGAGGAAAGTCCAAAGTGGGCCACAACACGGCCCCTCGCACCCGGCAAGGCCAACACCCGGACCAGCTACACGCTCGAACCCACGCCAACAGGATGCGCCCTGACAATAGGAATGGTCATCGAACTCAAGGCTGGCGACAAGTTTGCCCATGATCCACAGAGTTGGTGGGAGTCTCACGCTCGCAGCTATCTGAAACGGGTGAGTGAGGTCCTCTCCGCCCGACAGGGCTGATGTCCGTCCCGAATGTCAGAGTGAGCGGCTAGACTTTATTCGAACATATTTTCGAATAAAGGTGTGTCATGAGTCTTGCTTTGGACCCTCGCATGATAGACGCGGGGGCGCCTCCGGGGCACGTTCCGGTGGCACCGGTAGCCGTACCGGCAGGCTACCCTTCCCCGAGCCAGGACTATTTTTCCTCTGAGCTTGACCTGAACGAACACTTGATTCAGGACAAGACCAGCACCTTCATCGTCAGGGTGGCCGGGGATTCCATGGAGCCGGGCGGCATCAGTGACGGTGACGAACTCATCGTGAATAAGGCACTCACGCCCAAGGACGGCTCCGTCGTCGTCGCGATCCTCGACGGAGAACTGACGATCAAACGGCTGCGGATCACCACGGCGGGGGTGATCCTGCAAGCGGACAACCCCAAATACCCGCCGATCCGTGTCCCCGAACTTTCGGATCTTCGGATCTGGGGTGTTGCGGTCAGGTGCCTTCACTATGTCTAATACGCGGAATTGCATCTAATTCACCGTGCTCAGCTTTCATGCAGTCCGATCCTTCGGATGTCCGGCGCTCCTGAAGCTGTCGTAAAGTGGCAAACGTCACGGGGCGGCGCTGCCAACGAGGGTGCGCAGGACTGGGCCTTATAGGCCGAGGGCGCGTAGTTGGAAGTCGTTGGGAACCGAGAAGGTTACGAGGTGGAGCCGATTCTCGCCTTTGACGGAGGCGGCAGCCCGGGCCGCTCCGTCTCCGAGGAGGGCAAAGTCGAGCTTATCGCCGGGCTTTGGCTTCGGCCGTGGACCTCGGTCATTGAAGAGCATGGTGAAGATGCGGTCATTCCCCGTGACGTCCTGGGCTTCCAGGTACAACGTCGTGCCGCTCCTGGACTCCGTCCGACCCCGGACCGTGGCGATGATGTTGTACCATCGCGTCTCCTGGGAGAACAGTCGCTTTGTGCTGCGATAGGAAAATGCCCAAAACAGGAGGAACAGGCCCAGCATCACGGCCATGATGGGGGCGATGATGGCTATGCCCTTCCATGCGTTCTCCCGGGGATACCCGTGCCCGAGGACGGCGATGTCACCTGGGTTGTCGGGGTTGAGCGCGAGCTGGACCTGCGTGCCGGGTTGGAGAGATGCCTTGCAGGCTTGGCCGGATTCGACGGTGGCGTGCCGCTGTTGACCGCCCAGGGTGTAGGCGACGCCGAGTGTGCAGTAGTCGTGGTTCTTGTCAGTGTGGGGCTGCTGGCTGGTCACGGCGCCGCCTGTTCGGACGGACCCGGCTGTGAACGGCGCCAGTGCTACGCCGAGTCCGAACCCTGCGGCGATCACCACAGCGGTCAGGGCAACGGCGAAAGCCGTCGCGGTGAGCAGCATCCTTCGCCGCAAGGAACTGCCCGGCCAAGCCGGCGGCTGGTGCGCCAGGTACGGACTGGCCTTCAGGCGCAGACCGTCAGGCAGGGCCACAGACCAGGACTCCCCGTCGCCCCCGACTACTTCGCGTGGCGCCGAGGGCACGTCCTCGCCGACGTGCTCGACCCGCACATCATCCCCTTGTCGATCCTTCATTCCCCCACCTCTCGTAGAACCACGGGAAGTCTATTCCACGGGTGCCGGGGCCGGGCGGTGCACGCCGCGCCCCCTCAAGACCACCGGTGCCCGACTTCGGCCATATGGATCGTTAATTCCCGGGGTTCGGCAATCTTCCATGACACTTTCGGTTTACTAACTGGTAGGTTGTCGGCATTGGGGCGCAGTGGGTGCTCCCGCGCGCTGAAACGGACTTCCCTGATGAGTGGTTACTACCCGCCTGATGAGTGGTTACTACCCGCAGAACAATGACCTGCCGCAATCGTACGGGCCGATGGTGTCGCTCTCTTCTCTGGAGATGAAACGCTCACGGTCGCTGCGGACGACGGCTGGGGTCTCGTGCCTCATCCTCACCGCGGGGGCCGTGTTCTATGCAGGCCTAGACGTGTCCTTGCTGGGTCGTTTCAGCGGCGCCACTGACATGCTCTTCGCTGCGTCTGCCGCAGTGTACGCGGTCGGTGCCGCTGCCTACCTCGGAACCGGCATCTGGCTGCTCTTCACCCGTAAGACGACGTCAAAGGCCCCGCTGATTACCGCAGCCGCGGTGGCCGGCGTTGCCGTGGTCCTTCTGCTGTTGGGGCTGGTGACGTCCCCGGCGGGGAACCATGCACCGCAATACGGCAGCCTCGGGCTGAACTTGCTCATGATCATTCGGGCCATCATGGCGCTGCGTATCCGGCCGGTCCCCGCCGTCGTTCCGGCCGCGCGGTTCTAAGGGGGAAACGATGGTGAAACGGGACTACCGGCCAGACACCGCCAACCTCATCGGACGAATCCTCATGGCCGCCGCTGTTACCGTCACGGCAGCCGGCTGCACTTATGTCGCACCGGAAAACGCGTCCGGCACTTCAACCAATGCGGTGTCCGGAGCGTCGAGCCCCCAAGCAGCCCCGACATCGGTGGCCGCCTCGTGGGATGCCCCGTTGACGGGCCGGTTCATTAGCCAAGGCACTCGGACCGTGGGGGTCGTGCACATCGCGGAAACAGAGGCAGGTGCCACCCTCACGCTGGAGAACTTTTCAATAGCCCCGAATCCGGACTTGAAGGTCATCCTCAACGAAGGAGCCTTATCCAAATACACCTCGGGGGACATGGTGGTCGAAGACCCGAAGTTCTTGGACATCGGTGGCAAGTTGCAACCCGGGCCCGGCTCCCAAACACTCAACTTGCCCCCGTCCCCGCCCTTCAGAATCCGAAGCGTCACGATCATGGACTCGCGGACGGGCGTTGCCTACGGGACGGCCGACCTGACCCCGGGCTCGGACGTAAAGTAGGCCAGTAATGACGTGAGCGGCCACGGCCAGCCTGTGGGTGGGAAGCACCGCCCAGCCAGCCTCGCGTCAGATACAACATGGTGGACTCTGTTGGCGGACCTCCGTGTAGGTTTCCTCCAAATAGCCACCGTCATGGCGGGCATCGGAAAGGTGATCGGGCATGGCTCTCGATTGATACCGGCGCCCACCGAAAGTTGACGGCGTGCTGGAGTGTCATATGGGAGTACAGGACAGCAACTCCGGTTAATACCTCAACCTTAGCCATCGGAACGCCAAAGACGACCTGGGGTCATTGTGCTAGGCGTCAGAATCTGGAGCCGAAGTAAAAGCCCAGAATGCCCGCAAGCATCACGACGAGGACACCTTTGCAGGTGGGAAGCCACTGTCGGAAACGGGTCCCTCGGCTGTTCATTTAGTCCCTGTTTCCGACATGCTCCTGCCTTGGTCGCCGAGTCCCGGTCTCCGGGACTCGGTGGCCGGGGTGCTCGGTGTTCTTTGGAGCAGCAGGATGTTGTCCTCCCTGTAGATTTCCCTGAATCCTTTTGAGGTGAGGAATTTCAGTGCCGTGTCAGGGGTGTAGTTCCCGTCCCCGCCGCCGCCGGAGTTGTTTTGTGTCAAATCCACAATCGCCCACGAGGCGGTATCGGACTGGCGTCCGATCATCCCTACGGATGTGCGATTGGTCAGGTGCGGCACCAGCCGGTCGTCCGCTTCCACGAGCACGCCGTCGGGCACCATGTCTACGATCCGTCGCTGGGCCTCCATATGCGGGGTGGCAGTCCAGGCCTCGGTCGTGAACAGCTGGCGGACGGGAAACAGGGTCAAGGCCAACGCGGTTCCGGCTAGGACTCCGGCCAAGAACACGGCAGGTGCCAAGGTGCGCAGCCAGGCAAGGGGCTTGCCGTGGCGGATGAGTTTGGCGAGCAAATCGACTGCGGCCATTATCAGGATCGGACCCAGCACTGCGTTGTATTGGAACGCTGTACTCCAGGTACCCGGTCTGTCGCTGAGGAGTCGGCTGAGCAGAATGGGCGCCGCCAGCAGTGTGTAGGCCGATCCCATCGGCAGCAGGCCGAGCGGGACAAACAGGGTGCCCCACAGGAGCTGTTTTGATTCGTTGTTGAACAGCAGGACCACCATCTTGAGGGGGTGGCTCAAAAGGAAGGCGACGGCGGCCCCCAGGGTGGGTCCTAGATCGGAGTATTGCCAGTATCCAAATGTGTGGTGGGCGTTGAAGTTCGGAATGACGACACCCGTCACCACCAAATAGGCACCGAGTCCCAATGCAAACAGGCCCGTTCCCAGCCGCCACCGCCGGCGGAGCAGGACAACCAGGGCCACGGCGATGACCACGAAACCCATGTCTTCGCGGACCATCAGGAGCACCAGACAGAGCGCCGTCACCGTGCGATATTTCCGTTGGTCCAGTGCGTGGATGATCCATGCCACCAATGGCACGCCAAAGGCGATTTCGTGGAAGTCGAAGGCAACCAGGCCTTGGAAGGGCCACCAAAACAGGTAACCAGCGCCCACCAGAAATCCCGGCACCCGTCCCAGCCGGGAGCGCGTGAAGAGGTAGACAGGGAACACTGAGGCAGCCAGCAGTACTGCCATGGCGATCCCCAGCATTCGGGGGTCATCCCACAGCCAATACAGCGGCGCGAGCACAGCGATGATCGGGTGGAAGTGGTCGCCCAAGATGTTGACGCCGGTGCCCTTGATCTGGCTGTAGGGCGGGGCAAAGCGGGAGTACTGGCGCACCACTTGGTCAAAGATGCCCAAATCGTAACCGGCCGACTGGAACCGGGCGAACCGTTGGAAAGAGAAAGTGGAGTAGAGCACGGCGGCGACCAAGGCCAGGGCTGCCACCCATCGCAGGTCCGGGCCAAACAGAAAGTAAATCCTGCGCAGGAGACCTTCCGGTCTCAGGGGATTATTCCGGTGCCGGGATGGGCCGGCCGTATTCCTGCTTGCCTTCACGATGTCCACTGACACGAGCAATTCCCCCTGGTATGGCTTTACGACTTGCCTGTTTTCGGGCAGCACACATCAACCGGAGCACCCCGGGGATGTGGTTGATGACGAACGAGCCCTATTTCGGTGGCATCGCCCTTTGGGCAGCCCTGAATAGGCTGGGTCCGCCCGGCATTACACGGCACTAAGCCGGTCGAGTTGAGGAACCCGGCATGATGGGCATCAGCCCAACAACCGGTGCTCGTAGGCGAAGGCCACCAGCTGGATCCTCGTGCGGACACCGAGCTTGGCCAGGATGCTGCGCACATGGGACTTCACGGTGGCTTCCGAGGCGAAAACATTGGCCGCGATCTCGGCGTTGCTCAGGCCCTTGGCCACCAGGAGGAACACGTTCTTCTCGCGGGCGGTGAGTTCCGCGATGGATTCAAGATCCGGTCCGGCCGCCGGTGCCGGGGCCGCGGCGTGCGCGAAGAGATCGTGGGCCGCGCCCGGGGCGATGACGGCGTGGCCGGAATGCACCGTTCTGATGGCCGCGAGAAGGAATTCCGGTTCGGCGCTCTTGAGCAGGAATCCGCTAGCACCGGCACGGATGGCCTCCACCACTGCCTCATCGCGGTTGAAGGTGGTGAGTGCAATAATCTTTGGCTTCCCGGCCCCTCCAGCGCGTGCCGAGGTGACAATCCGCTGTGTTGCCTCCACCCCGCCCATGACGGGCATCCGAAGATCCATGAGCATCACGTCCGGCGCCAAGGAGCCTGCAATGGCGACCGCTTCCTGCCCGTCGCGGGCGCTCCCGCAAAAGATCATGTCCGGCTGGGATTCAACCATCATCTCGAGGCCGGCCCTGAAGAGGACCTGGTCATCGACCAGGGCAACCCGGATGCGGGCATCGCCGTCGAAATCATTCATGGGTGTCACCGCCCAGTCCGGCGAGTTCGGCCGGGACGGAAGCAGCTTCTTCTTCGCCGGGCCCTGCGGCACTGGACAGTACAGGCGGGCCGTAGGGGATGAAAGCGTTGACCAGGAACTCTCCGTCGTCGGGCTCGGCCGTCAGCCAGCCGCCGGCCAGGCGGGCTCGCTCACGCATTCCAGGGAGCCCCCGACCCATCCCGGGAATGGTAGAGGCGTCCTGGCGCTCCCGGTCTGCGGCGGTGGAACTAATGACCTGAATGGCCAGCCCCGGGCCGCTCCAATCGAAATGAACCCTGACGGCTGCCCCAAGTTCACCATGTTTGAGGGCGTTGGTGAGGGATTCCTGCACAATCCTGTAGACGGCCAGTTGCTGGCCCGCCCCCAGTTCAACAGGGGTGCCGGAGACGGTCCGGGAAAGCGCAAGTTGGCCAGCCATTCCGTGCACCAGTGCGCCCACATCGCCCAGGCCGGGCTGGGGCGCGGTAAGGCCGTCGCGCACGCCGCCGTCGATGACCCGCTGGGCCTCCACCAGAGCCTTCCGGGCCGAGTTGGAAATGTGTTCCAGAGCTAACCGGACGGGAGGCTGCAACTCGCGGCTGACATACCGGGAGCCGTCCGCCTGGGCCACGATCACGGCGAGGGAATGGGCCAGGACATCATGCAGGTCCCGGGAGATGCGGCTGCGTTCCTGCTCGACAATGAGGTCCACCTCGGCGGCATGGAGGCTGGCCTGGGCGGCCGTGCGTTCTTTGGCCAGGAGAGCCCGTTCCTCGAAATTACGGATCAAATAGCCGGCCAGCCAGCAGACCAGCATGATCACCAGCAAAAGTGAAGCGCCGGCTGCCCAATAATTGACCATTGCGTTCGGGCCCGCCCAATTGTTGATCATCACGAAACCCTGACCGGCCGAATACCCCGTGTATTGCCGGGAGAGCAACAGGAACGACATCACACCGGCATAAACCGGCGACAGCCCGAGCCCGGCCCAGCGGACCCACCGGTCACCGTTATAGGCGACGAAGAACACGGCGAACGGGACAGCGAGATTCATCGTCCAAAATTCGGAAAACACCGGATTCACCCAATGCATGCCCTGCGCCAAGAGGAACCCTCCCACTGCCGCCAGCGACAGCACAGGGTAGCGGGCAGAGACCGCGATTGCCGCCGTGAAGATGATCAGCGTGTGGGCTACCGGCCAGCCCCAGAAACCCCCGTAACTGGGCGTGAGGTACAAATACCAGTACGCAAGGTAGGCTGCCGCCACAACTAGCGCACCCCACTGGCGTGCAAACCCCCGAAGAATCCTCATAAATCCACGCTATCCCGCCCGCGGCGAGGACCGCCCCGGATTCAAGATTTCCTAGCCCTGCGGCTATCGGAAATAGCCGCAGGGCTAGAACGGGAGGCCACTCGTAAGCCAAGGACGACTCCGCGGTTCTCGAAAACGGGGACGTGGGGCTGCTGTGCGACGTTGATCCTGCATCAGATGCACCATGGTGGAGTCCGTGTCCTGTCGGTGCCCGGAGCTAGAGTTAAGAATCGAACATATATTCGAAGAAGGCGTGTCGCACACAGTCAGGCTGAGGGTCGCATGGTAAAGGTCGGCACCAAGGGCCGGGTGTTACCTGCGGGGACGCCGCTGCCCTGATCCCAAGGAATACCACCGAAATGAATAACGCTTCTTACCAACATAATGTTCGGAACTGCGTTTAGCGGGAACTTTCACTGCATCAAGGGATGCTATGTCCGTGACGAGCGGATGCTTGATGAGCAGGCGCTAAACACGACTCGCATGACCTACTTGGCAGAGTAAGGCGCCATTCGACAGCGGTCTCGGTCGGCCCGAATCGTGTTTAGGGAAGATATATTTGTGTCGGTTGCGACCGTGGCCGAACGTTTTCGAAAGGGACATCCGTCGATGGGCATCATCCGCAAATCAGTAAGCATTGCGTTCACCGGCGGTCTAATCGGATTCCGGTCGAATAAGGAAAAGATCGCCCGGAACACCCGTCTGACAGCCAACGCGATGCGCGAACAGAACAAACTCATTCGCGAACAGAACGCAATTTTCCAACAGGAAGCCGGCCCGTCGGTGGCTCCGGCCCCCGCCCCCATCTCTTCCAGACCGAACAACCTAGTTGACCGCCCTCGTCAAGTTGTCGAAGATGCCAACTATGCTCCCCCATCTATCGATGAGGCTGTGGAGCTTACCAAGACGTTCCTTGCTGCCGACGGGTCGGACGGTGGCGACAATGCCTTCGAATCCTTCCGGGCCCAGCTTGTTGAAGCCGCTGAACTGGTGATTGATACCCAATTTGGATCTTCGTCTATGGTCCAGCGGAAGCTGCGCGTAGACCGCTCGAAGGCAGAGCTTATAATGACATGGCTTGAAGCCTGCGCGGTAGTTGGTCCGAGCGAGGGGATAAAAGCTCGCGATGTACTTGAGCGACCCCTGGGAGCTGAAAAGGCGGCCATCGTAGGTAAGGTTTTTGAGCGAAGTTTTGGACAAGCAGCGGCCCACATCCAGGAAACAGGCTTCCTAATCCAGAGCCCTCATGTTTCCGAAAGCCGCTCTGTGGCATTGTCCGCTTCCGACGAAAGCGAGGACGCGGAACTTCAATCGATACGTGGTGGAAAGTTCATTATCGTTCGCTCGGCTGTGAAGAATACCGGCAAGAGTTCGCTGTACTTTTCCGATGGCTACCCCATCGAGATCACCCTGCAAGATTCCGAGCAAAGAAACTTCGATCCGATAAAACGTCTCGAACGGGTTGCGGGAAACCCGTCGCTGGACACCCAGTGGCAACCAGGCTTCAGCTTGGACATCTCGTGGGTTTTTCTTGTACCCGAAGAAACCCCACTCTCGGGAGCGGGACTGAGATTTCGGGCACTTGCGGATTCGAGTTCCGATTGCACCTACGGCTACATGGCCCTGGGAATGGTCCCCGACGCGCAGAACGAGGAACTGACTGCCTTGAATGACCCATCCCCTGGGGTGCAGACCGCATAAAACGCGGAGTTTGGCCCCGGCCAGGCAGGATCTGACTGAGGGGGAGCCTGCGGGCTTCCGGATTCGACCGGCTGCGGAGGCACCGTGTGCCGGCGGTCCTGATGGCGGGGATCCTCGCAGATTCTCTCCGCCTGTGATTCGGCTCACTCGGTAGCCGCATACGTCTGGAGTTGGCTGAGTCTATTGGTGGACCTCCGTGTAGCTTTCCTCCAAATAGCCTCCGTCATAGGCGTCGGCAACCGCGGCAGATCGCAACAAGCATGGTGACAAGCAGTAAACCTGAGGTTGCATCAGTGAGGTCATTGGCAAGCTAACGTCCGCTTGCGGTCGAAGTGCTTTTGGACATAAGGGCCTCCCAAGTTTGGGTAGGTGACGTGCGATGCGGCGCCGCAGCTTGCGGCTATCCGGGAGTGCGTGGCTGCGAAGAGTTCCCTCTCGGCGGCGGCCCCGGCGAGCTAGCATCATGCGATGACCCTACGATTTCGCCTTCAGCTGCCGATTCCTTGTCCTGAGCATCAACCAGATGCCAGCGGCGAAGACGAGGGAAAGGACTGCAATCGGCATAAGCAGCGGCAGCGCGAAGATGTTGCCGACCGCTGCCCCTATTCCGGCGATGGTTCCGACAACGACTCCGATGAGGACCAGCACAAGGGACCTTCTTCTCCAGGCCCTGCCATCACGATCGGTGAGGTCCGATAGCTTGGATTGAGCGGTGCTTTCCGGTTCATATAGCTGGGCAACGAACCCACTAACCAGGACTGGGAATATCGCCAGGTCCGGGTGGCCCCCCGGACGGTCAAGACCGGGTTGCGCGACCATGCTCAGGATGATTGTCACTAAGACGAGCCCGACGAGCGTGAAATATTTCCACCGCCGGCGGGTCAGCACAAGGCGCCCCGCTTTGGTCCTCCCGACCATGACCACGATCGCCAAAGCAAGCTGTCCGACGGCCGCGAGGATCGAAAGGATTTCCGAGCGTCGGGTCCCGGTCGCTAGTCGCTGGATACCAATAAAGGAACAGCGATGTGGCGGCGAGAGCGATGATCACCAGGCCACCCGCGATCCGGAGTGTCGCGTCCGTCTCTTTAGATGCCATGCGCTAAGTGGACTCGTCGGCTGTTCGGTTGTCAATAAGCGTAGGTGTGGCAGACTGCCCGGACTGTGCACGCTACTGCGCGGGTTCATACCTTGTAGCTTTTCCCTGATCCGGACCAGGAATGGGGGGCGTTCTTGGAGTGCGGCCCTTTATATCGAACCTTACGTGCGGCCAAGAGCGTTCCCATTGTTCACCACGGCGGGTATAGGACGGCAAGGGATCCGCGATGCGCGGAGGATGCAACATGGTGGTGAAGGCGCGCTGTCGGTGCTCGGCGCTAAACTTAGAAATCGAATATATATTCGAAAAGAGCGTGTTGTGCGCGGGCCAGGTTGGAAGTCGCATGGTATATGCGACGATGCCGCGGGCAAGTGGCGAGCTGCGCGCGCCTTCGGGCTTGATCGCGAGGAATAGCGCCAATATGAATAACGCCACTTACCGACATAAGCCCGCGGTGATGCGCCGCATGCAGGAAATCGCCCACATCGATGTCAACTGCTTCTACGCCTCGGCAGAGCGGATCTTCGATCCTTCCCTCGAAGGCAAACCGCTGATCGTCCTGTCCAACAACGACGGCTGCGCCGTGACACGCTCCGACGAGGCCAAGAAGCTCGGGATCGTGCTGGGTGAGCCGTGGTTCAAGCTCGCCCCCCGGGCCAAGGAATGGGGGCTCGTGGCGAGGTCCAGCAACTACGAGCTCTATGGCAGCATTTCCGCCAGGGTGATGGAGCTCCTGGCCCGGTACTCTGCCTGGCAGGAGGTCTACAGCATCGATGAGTGCTTTCTGGGCGTCAAAGGCTCCGGAGAGGATCTGCTGGCCCTGGGACGAGCCATGAAGGACGCCTGCCGGACCCACATCGGGGTGCCCGTCTGCGTGGGCATCGCCCCCACGAAGACCCTGGCTAAGCTCAGCAACAAATGGGCCAAACACAACCCCGTTTTCGAGGGGGTGTGCCGGTGGGAATCCGTGCCGGCGGCCGAGCGCGAAGCGCTCATGTCCCGCCTATCCGTGAGTGAGATCTGGGGCGTGGCCACCAGGCTCACGAAACGCCTGGCAGGGATGGGGATCTACTCGATCCTTGACCTTTCCAAGGCAAACCCCGTGGCGATCCGGGACAAGTTCTCGGTGGTGATGATGCGCACCGTCCTCGAGCTGCAGGGCACCCCCTGCATTCCCATGGAAGAAGAACGGATAGGCCGGGACCAGCTGATCTTCCCCCGGTCCTTCTCCAAACCAATCACGACCGCTGCCGACCTGCGCCAGGTCATGAGCGTGTACGCGCAACAGGCCAGCGCCCGCCTGGCCAAACACGACCTTCAAGCCAAAGTGCTCACCGCCTTCGCCGGCACCTCCTACTACAGCCCCGGCGACACGTCCTACCCCTCCGCGTGCGTCGCACTGCCCATGCCCACCGCAGACCCGGTAATCCTCACCAAAGCCGCCCACGCCCTCATCCCCCGGATCAACGACGGCGTGAAATACGTCCGCGCCGGAATCATGGTCACCGACCTGCGCCCCAGCGGGAACCAAAAACCGTTGGAGTTGTTCGAAAACGTCCACGAGGAACGCGGCATCGGCCCACTCCTGGAACAAGTGGCTGGCAAATACGGCCGCGGCTCCATCGGGCTCGGGCACGCCGGCATCAAGGGCGGCCCGGACTGGACCATGAAACGAGACATGCTCTCACCCAGGTACACCACTCACTGGGACGAACTGCCCCTTGTCAAAGCCGCCTGAACCCCCAGCTGCCCTGCATCACCGTCTCAAGCAGCCCTTCCCGGATACAGCCGCCGTGTAGAACACCGGGGAGTAGCACCTTGGCCAGTGTTCATGCCACCCTTCCGATCAGACAATTGCGCGTACGGACGTGACATCTGGCAGTTATAGAAAGTTATAGGCGGCTATATGAAAATCCCCATAACCGCCTATAACTTTCTATAACTCGGCATATCGGTGGTCTTGACCCTCCGAAACCCTGTGCTGAGAGTTTGGTTTGTAGCCCCGTGCAGTCCTCCGACGCGCCCGCTGCGGGCTTCCATCCAGATGCGCATCCCGCAGAGGGCGCGTCTCCGGTGACGCGAATCCCTTGGCTGTTACGGAGCTTTCGGAGATGATGAACCCATCGGACTGAGAGGGGTGAGGCAATGTCTAATGCGGACCTGGAGGCCAGAGCCTCCAGGGAGGAAGCCATTCGACGGATACACGGCGATATCCTTGCGGCCCAACTCCGAGTTGCCTTGGACGAGGTCCGGGGACGACAGACGCCGGAGGCGGTAGTCCGACTTGCGCAGCTAACGCCCCCGAAGCTTCCATCACCATTCGACACTTTGAGGACTCCGGAAGGGAAGCTGCGGACAGATCCAGCGTCACGGAAAGAAATGGCTCTGCACGTGCGCCGCAACATTCTCGCCGCGCAGTTAAGGGTGGCTTTGGACAAGGAACGGGGTCGGGTGACCCCCGAAGCCGTGAAGCGATTGGCCCAGATGGAGCTGCCAACATTGGAATAGTTCCCTCACAGTGTGCTTGAGTCGCGCGAGGCGTGGTACGGCGTCGGAGTTATTGACGGCCATGCATAAGGCCTGGAAAGTCCTCGACGTCAAGCAACCCAGACGACGGGCCGCCCAGTTGGGGGGTGATCCCAAAATTACGGAGTCAGTAGCGGACAATTTCCGTATGACCAACGAACTTAAAATCGGTGACCGTCGGCATGGCGGCCTCTTTGACGAAAACCCAGACACTCCGGACATCAGCGCAACTGTCGAACGCTCGGAAGATGGGATCTATGTCTCGATGCACTGGGATTCAGGGAAGAATCCCGAGTATGGCCGATGGTTCACCAACGACGCCTTCTACCCAGACCAAGACCCCGACCAGACCCTGCCCGAACCTGAGTGTCCGTCCGAACTTATCTTCCGTGACTCGCATGGGCCGATTACCCTGCTCGGATGCCGCTCTGACGGTTATGACACCAACCTGTTCATCGGCACCGGGCGGATCTCTGTCGGGGCTGCAATCCTCGGGGCCTCAAGCCTGTCTTACGCAAAAATAAACGGTCTGCAGTGTGAAGTGTCGGGCCTGCGTTTCTGGCTCGGAACAACGAGCATCCGTCAGACGCACTCGTTCGACGACGAAACTGGAATGCAGCAGATAAGCATCAAGCTCCTTCCCCCCGAGCCAATCACCATTCCCGATTCTGGCCTTACGCTCCGCCCCACATATACGAAGTCAAGGACGCTGCATTCGCTAGAAATCGGAGATTCAGTCCGTTTGGAGCATAGAACAGAAAACGAAGCGACTTGGCACACCCACTTCGGCGCACTGCGAGCCCTTCGTGACCTTCTAGCCGTATCGCGCTGGCGTTCAGAATCCTTGATCGCGGAGCGAGTGATGCGCTCCGATGACCCAGTGCAGGGACTCACCGGCAGCGTCGGAACGCGCGAGCAATGGTTGGACGTTATAGACAACACTTCATCATTACCCAAAGAAGATACGTCAAGAACTGCGCACCTCATTGAATACGCGGAGCTGGGACCGGACGGGATCTCCCGCTGGATCCAGCTCAGAGAGGACTTCTCCCGCGCTTTTGACCCCGCCGTTTCAAGTCTCTATTTGGCGAATCTATCCACAGAGGTACGCCTGTCACAGGTGGCAATTGGTCTGGAAGCCCTGGGATATCTGATCGCTGTTCGGGATGACGGGATATCCGAGTCCACGGCCAACCGAATGAATTTCAGAACGCGGCTTGATCGGATTGTTCAAGACCTGGATGGAGTTCTTCCCTTCGTAGAGGCCAACGCCAACTGGTCCCAAGATATCGCCGACGCATACAACGCCCTCAAGCACGTCAACCGGGCCGCTCCCCAACCGGTCGACATTGCCAATGGTTGGCGTGAATGCGTGCTGCTATTCCGGGCTTGGATTGCAAGCGAGCTCGGCGTAGACCACGCTGTCCTTACCCAACGAATCCTCGAGGACACGTACATTCGCCCGTTTGTTGCCATCGAAAGGATATGACCTGTCCGCCTACTCGACGTGAATCGCTTGACGCCGGTTCTGCTCTCGAGGATCCGTAAACGGAAGGGTAACGGCCCATCACAAGTCGGAATGCAGTGGTCGTAAACGGAATCTCGTCGGCCAAGATAAAACGAGCATCCCACAACGGCTCCGGGCTTCGGCCCTAACCGCCGAGCCAGTAAAGTGCTACGTCGACATCTCTGGCTGACCAATTGTTTCCGTGCCGGTTGGCCATCGATCGGAGGCGTTCTACAAGATCCATATAGCGTGAATAGCGGCCCGGCGCGGGGGAGAGGGTGTGGCCCAAGATTTCCAATCCGGTTTGGGCCCGTCGATCGTAGACCGCCATACGCTCGGGTGCTGCGGCCAGCAGCAGGGCCGAAGCCAGCGCGTCTCCTCTAACGAATCCTGGGAGCGGCGACAGAGCACTGCGGCCGCTGGCTGCCGCCGCAGGCACTGGCAGTGAATCGTCGCTTACTGCGGACACGGCCTTCTTCGTTACTTCTCGTATTTCCTGGTCGGTCATGGTCATTAGACCGCGGACCCAGGTTGTGTCGGCACGGAGCCGTTTCCAGAACAGAAGAGCGCCGATATCCGCTTTGCCGATGCTCCCGGTGGCGCGGATACGGAGCGCAACTTCATGGAGAACCTCATCGTATGCCGGAGAGGTGGCGGCCTTGTAAGCGGTATGGGCTTCACGAAGTGTTTCCCAATCCTGCGGGTCGTCCATGAATTCAGATGTTGCGTCGGTCTTGTCCATAGTTTGGAGCATGCCACAACCGGCACCGCCAACGGCCGACGCCACTGTCCGTTTCAACAAGTGTTAAGGAAAAAAGAAAGGATGCATGTCTCGGTATGCAGCGGTCGCAGTGTGGGCCACCTTAGAAAACGATAGCGACCCGTGCCGAAAGTTTCAGCTGCGACGCCTGATCATTGCCATTCTGACTCTAAGGGAGGGGGACACCCCTGAATGGCGATACGTAGGCATTGATTCAGGCGGGCTCTGTCGGTTCTCCGAGCTATTGTCAAAATATGTTCAACACCACAGGGTTCCTCAGCAAGGACGTCACAGACCCGAAGACCTCTATCGGCCAATATGTCCGTACCAATTTTCCCAATATGAAGCCGCTTCAGGCTGAATATAAGGCACTTGCAGGCGACCTAGTCATCGACTCAATGGGGGCAAACGCCAGCAACGTCGGAACTGCTGTCGATTTGATCATCCGTCTAATCCTTGAGCCTGACGAGACCCCGATGTCGGCGCTCATCCTCTATCCGTTCAACACGACCTACCACCAGGTTGTCCACGAACTCGCTGGCCTGGTCGGCCGGTCGGGCGATCGCGAACTAGCCGCTCGGGCAGCCTGGGCTCTCGCCCTCTGCGTCAGCGCCCACCGGGCAGGCGCAGCCTGGGCTCCTCTTGTACCCGATCTGGTCTATAGCGGCGACTTCACCGTTGACACGATGCTTGAGCAAGCCGATGATGCCGCTGTCGCTGAGCTAGTCGCATTGAGAGATCTCTCCGAAGAACGCCTTATTCCGACGCTCACAGGTCCCTTTAGCCTTGGCCCCACCTTCGATCTCTCGAAGCTCGGCCCTACTCGACGCATCGCCGCGGAAGCTGACCTCGTCGCGGGTGGATTGCTAATCGACGTTAAGACCACTCTTGCTCCAAAGAACAAGGCGGGACTTCGCCCTGACGTGTTGAACCCAATAATGTGTATCAGCTTCTCGCCTATGCGCTGCTGGACTACTCAAACCAGTACAACATCGACCGGCTGGGTATCTTCTCGGCTCGCTACGGCGTGCTGACCGAGTGGCCTCTTGAGCGAGTTACGGCTCAGATGTCCGGTAGTAAATTCGACTTCCCTGCAGCGCGCCAGGAAGTCTGGGACATAATGCAGCAGGACGTCGGCTAGCTCGCCGATAACTTACCTGCGGCATAACCCATGTCATGCAAGAGGGCATCTGTCGCCGACACTCGCGGCGTCTACGGCTCAAAGAATGCCACCACGAAGCGCCGAATTTCACAAGGGAGCGGGCAAGGGGTGTCGCGGTGGGGACGGGCTAACGGGCGCTCCAATGCGGGCCGAATAGTTCTTCTCTAGGATGCTTCCTCAATCACTTTCGACTGGCCTCCGCGACAGATCCCCGCTGCCCAGCCAAAGTCCACGTTGGACTGCCGAGTCAATCGGCGCATCCCTGGACCGTGCCGGCCAGATCGACGAGGAGAGCCAACTACATCTGCCACGCCAGAGGGGCGTCGCCTGCCACTTCTCGCTCGCCGGTTGAGAGGTTGACCGCGAATCGATGCTGGCTCTTCGACGTCCCGGCTGCAGGGTCGTGAAGGATCGCATAACTGGCCCCCAGGTCGATCTGGATGCCAAGATGAGTGATCCCCTCGTCAAGCAGGGACTTCACGAGGCCCGGTCGGTCTTTCAGCGGGAATTCCATGAGTTTCTCGTTCATCTTCGGCTGGATGTAGCGGATTAGCATGGCCTCGGCGGCGTCGATCAGGAGACCCTTGTCCTCCAGCGGTCCGTCCGGAGATGCAATAAGATTCGCGGCGAACCGGCCCAGCTCCTCGTTTCCTGCGGGCCCGATCGAGCCGAAGAGCTCCCGGCCCTGGACCTGCGAGTCCATCATGATCACCCCAACGTCAGCGTTGCGGTGGTAGTCGTTGACCTCGGCGAGCACCTTCTGGAGGTCCTCGTGCCCGTCAGCGAGGCGCTTGGCGGCCGACTTGCGGACTTTCCTGCCATATGCTTGGCCGATGTAGTGGACCGAGTAGTCGAAGAACTTGCTAATCGTGTGCTTCTTCCAGCTGCGCGCACGAAGAGACTCGTCCGTGCGTGCTAGATCGAGGGCTTTCCGCGCCAGCTGTACCGCCGTGTAGCGCGACTCGCCGTCGTCGCCGCGATGGACCAGCACTCCGTCCGCGACGGACGCGTCAGCGGATCGGAACATGGACGCCGGGAGGCGAATGGCACGCGGTCGCCAGCCGTCCTTGTAATACTCCGTTTCGATCCTCCAGCCATCGGCGTCCACTGTCGCTGAGACTACGTTCACCCGCGGGCCGATCGCGACTAGGTAGATGTGGTTCCCTGACGCCTTACCCCATTCCTCCATGCCCTCGTCGTATATTTGCGAGGGCACCAGCGCTCGGCTCGATAGATTCGTGACGCTGATGAGCTGCGTCGGTGACTTCCTATTTACTGCATCCACGACAGCATTCTCGCAGAGATGCCAAAAACGCATGGTCGGCCAGGATGCTTCGAGTCGATCCTTGGCTCCCTGTCGATCCGACCGGAGGGTGAACTGGACGCCGAGACCGGGGGAGGGGCCCTTCCTCGTCATGTTCGGGACTGCTGCGGTCCGCCGCACGTAAGGCCTCAGTGGTGCTGGGTCAAACTTAGCGCTCTAGGGTTGGGATGGGCGTTCATCAGGATGTACTTCGCACGACGAGGAAAACTAACAGGTTAATCAGCTGCGGAACGTGGTGGAATGGACACTCGATCTGTAGGCCACGCGCTATCGGGACCTTTGTGAATGGCCAAACAATTGATTTTCGACCTGCTTCTCGCGGTAAGACCCGTTTGGAAGACGAGAAGCCTGCTGCCTGATTAGCTGCTTATCGTCAACGCGGGCGGAACGTGGTCTGGGCGTTCTTGCTTTTGTGCTCCCTTAAGCAAACGGCCACTGCTGTCGACTCGCTCAAATGTTGCATTCCGGAACTCAACAGACGACAAGTCGTCTCGGCCGTCCACGGGCAGGCCCGCGTAGTAGGCAGTGTTCTTGTGGATGATTCCCAACAACCTGCCCGAGCCCTTCCGGTAGAGACTGGCCAGTTGTGGTGCCCCACCCGAGAGCGGATCGATGCCGGATAGGATCGCGTCGACAAAGCCCGAGTAGATGGCCCTGCTGGTGTGACCTGAAGTCGTCGCGTTCCACGCTTCTATGTGGGCCTTGACTGCATTCCCTCCCGACCCGTCGGAAGCCAACAGGTGCGAGTTGTTGGGAAGTTGTATTTGCTTGATGTTCCAAGTCCAACTACGTGACTCAGAGGTGGATAATCGCAGCAAATGGAAGGCTGGATCCTCCTTCTTCCCGGGCGCTGGTATCGATCGGTCTTCTCGATACCCGATGTAGACCGTGAGGAGTGCTTTCCTGGGATAAGCCTTCCAGCCAGACTTCAAGCGACCAATCAAGGCATTTACAACGCGTGAAATTTCTTCCGATCGGACGTAATTCTCAGGTGTGCCGCCGACGTCGACGCGATCAAGTAGGGCCGGTATTGCGATAACGGGGAATAGTACGTCGCCACAGTATCCAATAATGATGGGATAGCGCTTCGAGGCGAACACCTTTCGGCCCTGGTCCCAGGTGTCAAGTACGGACACTTTGCCGTTGTGTGTCGTGCTCCACGAAATTCTGTTATCCGTTGCAATGTTGAGTGATGCTTGCCCTTTGGTGTGACCGGCAACCCATGCAACAAGTGAAGTCATTGCAAACTCCTGTCGATCGCGATAGTCTCAGCCCCGATCCTATATGCGATCAGCCCGAGGCGCTGTCAAATGCCATTTGGGCACGCGACTCCTGGGTCCGCCTCAATATCATGGCGGGGTCGAGTTGGCGGCTGGGGCGCGAGCTCCAGCTCTCAGGTCTTCTGAGGGGTGGACGCACGGCGAGTGTGCGTCCGCCCCTTTCCTGTACCCGTACTCTCACCGGCACGTCCACGATCGTTGCATTGTTATGTAATGGTGACGGTTGCAAGTAGGAACGAGGAGTAGTAATTGCCCATGGTTTGAGGCAAATCTGCTAAATTTCGGTATGGCCAAAGGAAACTCGTCTCTCGACGATCGCGAACTTCGTGCTGCCCAAGTAGTGCGTGCCGTCTTTGGCGCCGAAACGCGGCAAATTATTCCGAGGGATATCGTCGGTGCACCTCCTGCAACTCACGACTTCGACCTTTTCGACGGAACGACGACCGTTGCTGTTGAGGTTACGACGATCGCAAAGACAGACACACTCCATGACAACGCGGTGTGGAATCGCAGCTTTCCAGACCTTGCCGTCGAGCTTGAGGGCGTCGGAAAGGGGTGGTTGGTTATGGTTGCCGGTGGAGGAAACGTACGATAAATACGTCATCAGTTGGGGATTTGGGTCGCGGAACTTTAGCGCCTGAACATCTTTTCGGCCCAGACGGAGCGATGGCAAGAGCACGCATTTAGTAGTGAAGCGCATCGTCCTGCGTGGTTCGACACGCTACAGGCCATGCAAGCGGCTGGGGTGATATACGCAGAGGTGCGTCACCCTCTCCCTGCCGGGCAGTGCATGTTTCTCAAAGTTGACGACGGATTCGAATATGACCCCTCGGACTACGAGTACGTTACGACGTTTGTGTCAGACCAGCTCAAGGGCTTACCCACATCGGACGTGCAGAAACTTCACAAGGCGACCGCGGATCGCCGTGTGCTTTTCCTATGGCTAGATGCGCAGAGCCACTTCGACATCATACGTTTATTGGACAATAACGTCCTTGGCGGAAGTGTTTCGAACGCAGGACCTGTCGATGAGGTCTGGATCGGCCGACACTTCATAAACGAAGCCGTGACTGTTTACCGGTGGTGCGCGGCTGAAGGATGGGTCGCCATTCACTTCCAAGAAACAGACCTCGTGGACACCGGATCGGACTGCGCCAGAGCGGGTGCTCCATTGTCGTGATGTCCCAAGCGAAGTCCCGGGTCTCGCGCCCAAAGTACGGATAGGAAGTACCCCCTTCGCCTCCTTGCTGAAGGTTCTGAGCAACCCGCCGGTGACCTGGCATTGGTTGGAACACGGCAATCAAGACCTAGCCGTCCCGGAAATCGGCACTGAAGTGCCGGGCATTAATTGAATATTCGCCTTTGTGGGGTCCACCGGTGGTGCGGGTGGGGGCCATTGCCCGGTAGCACTATTGGTGTGGTTGAGCGCCCCCGTTGGGGTGGGTCGGCGCCACCTGAATAGGCTCCTTCCACCATGTGAGGGCCACTTGGTGGAAGGAGTACCGGTAATGGTACGGAAGATCAAGGCGAAACTTGTCTTGCAGTTGCGCAGCCAGGGACTGTCGGGCAGGGCGATCTCGTCCGCTCAAGGCATGTCGAGGCACAGCATTCAGGCAGTGCACGATGCTGCGGATCGGGCAGGTCTGGGCTGGGACGACGTTGCGGAGATGTCCGAGGGCGAGGTGTATTCGGCTCTGTTTCCCGGCCGCGGGGTCCGCGAGAGCGTGTTTGCGCAGCCGGACTGGCCCCGGGTGCACCGGGAGCTGGCGCGGGTCGGGGTGACGTTGAAGCTGCTGCACCAGGAGTATGTCGACGCGAGCGGTCGGGCGGGACAGGCGGTGATGAGTTACGACCGGTTCTGCCGGCTATATGGGGACTACGCGACCGTCACCGGTGCCTCGTCCCGGGTCGGCCACAAGGCCGGCCGCAGCATCGAAGTCGACTGGTCCGGGCCGACGATGCAGCTTCTTGATCCGACAACGGGAGAGATCTCGAAGGTGTTTTTGTTCGTCGCATGCCTGCCGTTCAGCCGATATGCGTTCGTTGAGGCCTGCCTGGATATGCGGCAGGAGTCGTGGTTGCGCGCCCACGCGGCGATGTTCGCCTTCTTTGGCGGCACGGTCCCGCGCCTTGTGCCCGACAACCTGAAGACCGGGGTGATCGCACATCCTCGTGAGGGCGAAGTCGTTCTCAACGATGCGTACCGGGAGATGGCGGCGCATTATTCGGCAGCGGTGTTGCCGGGCCGGGTCCGCCACCCGAAAGACAAGGCGAGCGTCGAAAATACGATCTCCCATGTCGCGACCTGGGTCATCGCTTCCCTGAGAGCGGAGCAGTTCACCTCCCTTCCGCAGTTGCGAACGCGGATTTATGAGCAGATTGATGCCTACAACCGGCAGCCGTTCCAGAAGCGGCAGGGCTCCCGGTTGAGCGTGTTCACCACGGAGGAGAAGCCGGTGATGCAACCGCTGCCGGCGGTTCCGTTCGAGATCAGCACCTGGACCTATCGGCGCAAAGTGGGCAAGAACGGGCACGTGGTCTGGGCGAAGAATTTCTACTCCGTCCCCTTTAGCCACATCGGATCTCTCGTTGACCTTCGCGCCACGGACACCATGCTGGAGATCTACCGCGGCGACGAGCGACTGACCAGCCACCTGCTGTTGCCGGGCACGACAACGAACCAGTATCAGACGAACGAGGCCGACCTTCCCGAGGGCCGCAGCTTCCAGGCCTGGGACCGGGCCCGGATCGAGGACTGGGCATCGCGGATGGGCCCGGCAACGGTGTCGGTGATCGGCAAGATCTTCCAGTCCGCGTCTATCGAAGAGGCAGGCTTGGACCCTGCGCTGGCGGTGTTGCGCCTGTCCCGACGGTTCTCTCCGGCGCGGGTGGAGGCCGCCTGCGAGCTTGCGCTGCGCGGGCCGATACGGTCACCCCGTTACGCGCACCTGCGGCCGATCCTCGACACCGGGCAGGACAAAACCGGACACGTTCCTGAGCCGGCGGGCGACGATGGAGGATATGTGCGCGGCGGCGCCTACTACGCCGGAGGGGTCCGATGAGCCGGCTGGATGGAGAAACCAAACGCAAGCTGCGCGAGATGAACGCGGGCGAACTGCTGGAGGCGATCGACACTCAGGACGAGACCCTCTCGATCAGTCTGTCGTTCGAGGATCGGGTCCGGTTGGTCGTCGATGACGCCTATTCGACGTTCACGCATTCCAAGGTCTCCGGCTTGATCCGACGCGCGGGACTGCGTTACCCGAACGCTGATCTGCGCCGCATCGATCTTCTCGATGAGCGCGGTCTGAACCGCCAGCTGCTGACCCAGCTCGGCGCCTGCTCGTTCGTGGACCGGCAGCAGAACGTTGTCTTCCAGGGGTTCACCGGGTCGGGGAAGTCGTATCTGGGATGCGCGATCGCCAAACGCGCCTGCGAACACCGGATCCGCGCCCATTACGTCCGCATGCCCGACCTCGAGGAAGCCTGCGCAAATACGCTGCCTTCACCCTGCTGGTCATTGACGAGTGGCTGCTGGACCGGCCCACGGAATCGATGCGCGGCATGCTGCTGGAGTTGATGGAACGCCGCTACGGCGCAACGTCAACGGTGTTCTGCACCCAGTATCAGCAGAAGGACTGGCACCAGCGGCTTGGTTCCGGTGTTCACGCTGACGCCATCATGGACCGGATCATACACAACACGATCTGGGTCGAGACCGGCACCTACAACATGCGAGAGCACACCGCCCTGGCCAGCGCCTAAATCCGATGGAGGGCGTCAGCGGCACCATGCCACACCGCTGCTGGCGCTCTCTCGCACGATCGGTGGCGCTCAACCGCACGATTGGGCGGCGCTCAAGGCCTCAAATACTCATTAATCGCCGCGAGCAAGCTGATATTCGCGACTCGCTGAGTGTGCTCTCCTACTTTCTGATGTGACGGAAGCACAAACAGACACATGATTTTCACCGGGTTGGTGGCGGCTCGAAGTTCGCTAGCCTGAATGGCGTGGACCGCATAGATATGGATGACGCTGCAAATGCTCGTGACCCTGCTCCATGATGAAAGGGCTCCTCGTCGCTCAGGGCGCTGCTGCCGGGGTGGGACACGCTGCAGGCCGACGTTCCTTCACGGGGCGGGGTAGAGACGGCTATAGCGATCCTGGCCGGTTCAAGCTTCGCTGAGGTCGACTCATCCTGGGAGATGCGGCTCACAGAGCAGGGTGAACAGCTCAAGCGGTCCGTGAACGGTACTCGGGGATGTGCGAGATCACGGGAGCGATCAGCGATCTGTCGGAAGGACGGCGGTTGAGCCGTGCAACGCTGAGTTTCCTCAGTCGGTCGGCCTTCGACGCGGCACTCGAGAACCATCTGGACGCGGCCCAACGCAGGGCTGACAGCCGATCGCAACATCGCTGGTGGGGGGGCACGACTTATTCAAACCCAGTCCAGCAAAGGCGTCGGGCTAGAATCGTTGCGCCGCTGAGCCTGCGGACGTCGTCCCGGGCGAGCTTCACCGGCTCCTGCTTGAAGCACGAGCATACGTGAAAACGCACTGAATTAGAGGTTATTTCGTGACGGAACGCGGTGGAGTTCCGCTTCAACGTCTAGCCTAAGAAGTGATCGTCACTCACCGGCTGGGGTTCCGGCCGGTGGATGTCGATTCCGCCGTGTGCGGTGCCATACGGCAAAGGGTCCCCGCTGATGCCGGGACCCTTTGGGGTTGTCGGGGGAATCAGGCGCGCGGCCCTCTACCGGAAAATGGCCCGGCCCGTTAGGCTGCGGGTGCCGCGGCGGAGGCCTTCTTCTCGAGCGACTGGACTGCCTTCTGGATCTTGGGACCGTATCCGCCGTTCAGCGCGGTGTCCTTGATCTTGTTGGCCTGGGTGTCCAGATCAGCCGGTGCGGCGGCCTTGAGGGTCTTCAGGTCCGACTGCAGGTTAGCCGGGAGCTTGGCGAAGAGCTTCGGGTGGCTGATGAGTTGGTCGGCGATCTTCTGCATGCCGGCGCCCGGGTTGGCTGAAGTCAGGGCGGTGCGCAGCTCCTGCCGCAGCCCGGCGGCCCCGGTCGCGGTCTTCTGCAGATTCTCTGCGCGCTTCTGGATGTCGGGGCCGTATCCGCCGGAGAGCGCGGTGGTCTTGATCTTGACGGCGTCCTTTACTCGGTCAGCCGGGGCGGCGTTCTTGAGGGCTGTCAGGTCCGTCTGCAAGGCGGCCGGAAGCTTGGAGAAAACCTTGGGGTGGTTCACCAGCGCGGTGGCCGCCTTCGCGGCGCGATCCCCGGCAGCCTGCGGGCTGTTCGCGTTGAGCCTCAGGAACGCGCCAAGGTTACCGGCGCCTTCGTGGGCGCCGGTTTTGGGTCCGGCCGATGGGCTTGCGGTTGCGGACGGCGCCGGGGCGGATGGTGAGGCCGATGCTACTCCAATGCCGACGGTGGCCATTGCGCCGGCAGCTACTACGGCGGCCGCTCCGATTCCGATACGGGTTTTCAGTGACTTCGTTGTGGGCTTTGCCATTCGGTGTCCTTCCACATGCGGTTCGTGTCTGCTGGTTCATACGCAGACATGTAAGCCCCACTACCTTATTCGTCCACACTGGACGCAAGCTGGGTACGTGGTGCCGCGGCCGTGGCGTCGGTGGTCAGCCGCGCTTGAGCCGGTTCGCCGGCGGGAGGCTGTGGTTCGACGCCAGGATTCGGAGTGTATCCATCGCCGGTGTCCGGTCTGCCGGGTCCAGCAACTGCCATGAGCGGTGGCCGGGATCGGCGAGGACCTTGTGCAGGGTCAGGATGCGGGACTTGTCGCTACCCTTCATCTGGGCGGCCGTGGCCAGTGGGGCTTTTGTGGTCGCGCACAGGACTACGGCGTCATCGAGGTGCCGGCCTTTGTCGCGGGAGTCTTCCCGATAGGCGGCACCTTTGAGCACGAGCGCGCCGAGGGCGTTCGGGACACTGATGAATACGGGGCCGCCATCGTCAGCGATCATGCGGCAGTTGACGGTGCGTTGGAGTGTCTGGGTGCCGCCGGCGATCTGGAACGGTTTACGGCCTCCGATCGTGGGAAGCTTCGCCGGGGCCAGGTGGTCGGCGACCATGACGTCGATCTGCTGCTTGCCGCGGACGAACCGATGCGCCGGAGCGTCGTCCGCAATGGACTTCTGGACGGCAATGCCCTGGCGAGCTCGACGCATTGCGGCCAAGGCGTACCCCAGCCACCTGGAGGGACGGGGACATCCCACACCTCGCGGTGGCCATCGTCGGCTTTTTCTGCGGACTCAGGCATGGAGCAACCCGTCGATGACGCGCCGGCCGGCGCTACGTTCCCGCGTGGCGAGGGAATTCATCAGGTCCAAGGCAATCGCGGCGACCGGCGCCTTCCCTTCTTCGAAGGGGTTGAAATCAACCTCGTGGATAATGGCGTTGCCGTCGGGGTCCTCGACCATGCCGAGTGCGTCTGCGAGGGCTCGGGCGTCTCCGGCCATGACATAGCCTTCGGCGATTCCTCCTCCGCCGGACATCCCGAAGGTCTCGGCCATGTCCTGGTCCTGCATGGCCGCCGCTCCGCTGACGATCAGATGGTCGCTCAGGATGGTGATCCCGTCGGGGCTGACCCTGAACCGCAGGGTCCTGTCTTTGTTCCGGGCCAGGATGCGAACGGTGTCCGCGTCCATCTCATTCAGCCTGCTTTTCAGTCGGGATTTCTCCGAAGAGGAGATCCAGTTCGGGTTGCGGCCGGAGAGCAGCGCCAGAGCGGCCCAGGCGACTTTGGCGGTCCAGGGGCGACCCCGGCGGGTTCCGGCTGCCGCGAGACGCTCCACGGATGATCGGCTTACCAGCTTTGCCCTACCGGCTGTGCCCTCAACCTTCAGTTGGCCGTTGTTGATGAGCTGGCGCACTGATTGCTGGGTGATCCCAAGACGTTCCGCTGCCTCGCGGGTGGTCATGGTCGTCGTTAACATGCACTAATACTTTCTTGTCAAAGTAATAGTGTCAATACTCTAATGCTTGCTTATCAACGTATTAGCCGGCTGGATAGCTTTCGTGGCCAGTTGCGTACCCCGGCCCATAAAAAGTGCACTGACCAAATATTCCTCGTCCGCGCGCCGTGGATGACACTGGACTCATGACATCGGAACAGACTCCTCTCCACACACCATTCACCGCAGCTGACACCGCCGCCGACGTCCTCGAGGGCGTCGATCTGAGCGGGCGTGAGGCGATCGTCACCGGCGGGCACAGCCGGCTTGGCAGGGAGGTCACCCGCGCTCTTGCGGCCGCCGGCGCTTCCGTGACGGTCGCATCGCGCGACGCCGGGCGAGCGGCTGAATTGCTCGGCGGGATCGACGGCGTTCGCGTCGAGCAGCTTGACCTCATAGACCCCGAGTCCATCGACGCCTTTGCTGCGCGCTGGCTCGACTCCGGACGCCCGCTGCACATCCTGGTCAACAGCGCCGCTGTCTTGTTCGGCCCGGAGCGGCGTCTTGACGCACGTGGCCATGAACTGGCGTTCTCGACCTCCCATCTCGGTCACTTCCAGCTCACCCGGGCACTCCTTCCGGCACTCCGCGCGGCGCACGGTGCCCGCGTGGTCAACGTGACCTCGGGCGCGGCCCGGTTCGGCGACATCCACTGGGACGACCTCGACTTCGCCACCGACTACAACCCCGTCGCTGCCTACGCACAATCCAAGCGTGCCAACGTCCTCTTCACCGTCGAACTGGACCGACGGTTCGCCGGGGACGGCATCCGCGCGTTCGCCGCGCACCCCGGGGTCGTCGTCGGACCCGGCCCGTACACCCCGCAGCGCCTCGATTCCCTCCGGGCGCAGGGCCTCGTAGACGAGCAGGGTGACGCGATCATCGACCCCCAAGCTGGGAAGAAGAGCGTCCAGCAGGGCGCGGCCACCCTCGTGTTCGGCGCAGCCGGCCCGCTGCTCGACGGGATCGGCGGCGTGTATCTCAAAGACAGCGACGTGGCCGTGCTCGACGACGAAGAGCGGCCGCTAACCCCGGACAGCATCCCGGCTGACGCGAACTCGGCCATGCTCAACCCCGAAGACGCGCGACGGCTTTGGGACCTCAGCGAGCAGCTGCTCGCCCTGACCGCCGTTCAGTTCCTACTCAGAACCCTTTTCCTACCAAGGAACGCGTGTGCCGTCCCAAGACCAGAGGGCCCCGGTGGGGCCGTCGTCGGGGATGAGCGCGAGGCGAACGACGCCGGTGGCGGCCTCGGCCGGGTCGCCGCCAACAGTCATGCCCGCAATGAGATTGGTACGGCGCAGACCTGGTGCCAAGGCGTTCACCTTGACCCCCTCACCGAGGGCCTGAGCCGTCAGCAACGTGACGGCGTTGACCGCGGTCTTCGAGCCCCGATAAGCCAAGCCACCCCCTTTTGCTCGTTCCCAATCGAACTGCGGGTTCGGGCTGCCGCTCCAGGTGAGTGATCCGGTTCCGCTGGACACGTTGACGATGCGGGGGTGCGCCGACCTCAGTAACGCAGGAAGGAACCCCTGGGTGACGGAAATGAGGCCGAAGACGTTTGTCTCAAACGCGACCCGCAACTGCTCGAGAGTGGCGCCGTTGATGTCTTCGCCACCGGGGTTTACTCCCGCGTTGTTGACCAGGATGTCCAGCTCGCCGATCTGCTGCACCGCCGCGGCGATCGACGGCGGATCCGTGACGTCGAGTTGCACGACCCGCGCAGCGGGGCCAAGTTCTTTCGCGGCCTGCTGTCCCTTGTCGAGGTCGCGTACCCCGATCCACACGGTCACGCCGTGGTCGAGCAATTGTCGCGCCGTCTCGAATCCGATGCCGCTGTTGCCTCCGGTCACCAGCGCAACTGAACCCGGCTCGGGTGAACAAACCTCTGCGGGAAGGCAGTCGGTGTTTGTCATTATGCCCCTATCCAACTCCAACGATGTGGTTAGAACGCTACCTCACGGCCGTGTATCACCCGCGGTGGTCCCAGGGAGGGCCAGGACGTCGAGGTGGGTTGCGAGGATTGTCGAAACACCTGCCTGCCACTTCTCGGTCATCGTGCAAGTCGGGCTGGAGCGTTGTGGGGGCAGGCTCCAGCCCGACTGCATCGGACAAGGATGCCGGATCGGACCGAGATGGGGGACCGGGTCCGATCCAGTTCCATCTCTGTAATCGCTGAAGGGCTTCGAAAGGTGACGGCATTCGGGCAAGAATTCGCTGGCATCCCTTAGAACAGCGGCCAGGGCACCGCCGACATCTCACCGCTCGGAGCCGGAAACCGCCCTGCCAAGCGCAACCCGGCGCAGCGCGCGGCGAGTGAGGCGATTTCCTCGGCGCTGAGCAAGTCCGCCAGGTTTCGGCCCAGCCCACCGTTCAGTCCTTCGCTGACACGATCGATGCCATCCAGTTCCTCGGCGGTCAGCGGGTCTCCCAACCATCCCCACAGCACCGTGCGCAGTTTGTGGTCTCGATGAAAGGTGAGCCCATGGTCCACGCCGTGCCGGTGTCCGCCCGTCATGGCAAGAATGTGGTCGCCTTTGCGGTCGGCGTTGTTGACGACCGCGTCGAACACCGCCATGCGCCTGAGCGCTGGCGAGTCTTCGTGAACGAGAGTGACCATCCGTCCGTTCTCGTCTCGGCCCTCAAGAACGGGTTTCCAGCCCGTCTCCGGCACGTGGTCCGTCTCGACAAGGTTCACGGCATTTTGTGCGGGGTCTTGGTCCTGCCAGAGCTGCACCATTCCTTCGCCCATCGGACCATCGCGCAGCCAGGTGTGCGGCACGATGTCCCATCCGAAAGCCTGCGAGACCAGGTAGGCGGCCACCTCGCGGTGAGCCAGGGTGCCGTGGGGAAAATCCCACAGCGGATTTTCGCCTGCTATCGGCTTATAGACGACCACCACGTCGCCGATGCTGCCCAGAAACGTAGCGTTTGAAGCCGTCGTGATGCGGCCGGTGAGCGTCAGCTCGGCGGTCACTAGGTCCGGCGCTGGCATCAGGCCTCGGGGAGGGTACAGACGTGCCCGTCGGGGTCTATCGGGTAACCGCAGAGCGGGCAGGTCGGACGACCGGCGCCCACGATCTCACGGGTGCGTTTGGCGAATGCGCGGGCGGTGCCGACCGGCATGCGCACCAGCAGCATTTCGGTCTCGTCAGCGCCGTCCTCATCAAGCGATGGGTCGTTGTCATCATCATCGACATCGGCGATGGGGTAGGCCTCTAGTACTACCTGGGCCGTGGTCGGGTCCCAGCCCAAGCTCATGACGCCGGTGCGAAACTGCTCCTGAACGGCCTCGAGCTGATCATTGTCGACAAGTTCGATGGGAGTGCTCGTGGGAACGCTGAAGGGGTTGCCCTCCACGGTGAGGAGCTGGTCGAGAATCTCGTCGATCTTCTCCGCGAGCAGAGCCGATTGCTGCTTCTCCAAGGCAATACTTACGATCTGCGTCCCTGCGCGCACCTGCAGGTAAAACGTGCGCGCCCCTGGAAGGCCAATGGTGCCGACGACGACCCGATCAGGCCAGGCAAACTCGTGAACACGTGTAGGCATGTCAGTATTCTAGGCGCATGGGGTTCATGGCGCCTGCTGTCCTGCACCGCCGCCCACCGGCGCATCGCCAGAGTGGACGCCATTTGACAGCCACGACAGGTCACCCGCGTCGGTATTGGTCGCGTAGACGCTCGGCCGACTACCGCCGTAGCGCACGATTGAGACGGAGCCGGGTCCCACGGTAATACGCTGGAACAGGTCGAGGTGCATGCCGAGCGCGTCGGCGAGGATTGACTTGATGATGTCACCGTGACTCACCGCAACCCACACGGCTCCGGGCCCGTGCTCGGCTTCGAAGACCGCATCGTGGCGTCGAATCGCTGCCACCGACCGAGCCTGCATCGCGGCCATGGATTCACCGCCGGGAAAGACGACGGCGGACGGTTGGGACTGCACAACCGGCCACAGATCCTCGCTTGCGAGATCACTGAGCGTGCGGCCCTGCCACTGGCCGTAATCGCACTCGGTGAGATCGGGATCGACCGGCGCGTAAGGCGTGCCAGCCTGGCGATCGAGGATGAGACGGGCGGTCTGCTGGCAACGCTCCAGCGGGCTCGACACCACCGCGACCAAGGGCACGGCCGCGAGACGGTTTCCCGTCAGAGCCGCCTGATCGCGCCCGATGTCGTCCAGGCCGACGCCGACGGCCCGACCGGCCAGCAGGCCAGTGGCATTGGCTGTGGTGCGGCCGTGCCGCACGAGAATAACTGTCGCCATCCACCCAGCCTATCCATCCGCTCCTCGATGCTCAGTGTTTCCAGGATGGCGTGCTGGGTGTGACTTGCCTTTGGGCGGGGGGACCGTAGACGCGGCCCATGTCAGGTCATGGGGGAACGGGACCAATCCGCAATGCTGCTACGGCGGTGGTGCTGGGGCTACTGGTGTCCGGTGGCCTGGCAGCATGCACCTACGAGGATGCCGGCGATCCGGTGCAGACAGCCACTGCCGAGCACAGCAGCCGCCCGGCGCCTTCCGTCCCCACGAAGGGCCCGGAGATCCTGGATGCCGAAAAGCGCAACTACGCCGAATTGGAGAAGCGCCTTGGAACGGCCCAGGGTTCCGTGGTTCTTGAGGACTCCGGCCCTGCCGACGGACCAGGCGTTGGTTTCAGCAAAACCGTAAAAGTGGCGACCGCCGGCCGGTACGCCGTCGCGGCTGCCTGCGTAGGGCTCCCGAACGCACAGATACTCATCTCCGTCGCAGGTTCTACTCAGCTGAGGTCGCTCGATCTTGATTGCGCCGGTGTCTCGTCGCAGGTTGTCGAGTTGCCGGAGGGAGGCGTCGTGGCTTCGCTGATGCGACACGACCCGAGTGGTCCTTGGACAGGAGCGGTCGCCGGAGTCAGAATCACGGCTGAATAAAAGAGAATCCAGGCCTGGGCCCGGGGCACGGAGCCGCTTCAGGTGGGTTTAGAGCAGCGTTGCCGTGACCGCCCAGAGGACGGCGAGGATTCCAATGGCTATCGTGGGCCGGTTCCACTTGGATATGACGCTTGCTTCCGGCGAAGGAAAGCCCAGGGCGCGGGCATCCTGCCACGCCTTCGCGATTTCGTCGCGGCCGCCTACTGCCACCGGCTGGCTCAATCGCTGGTTGTCAGGGAGGACGTTGAGGGGAAGGTTCCGTAGGTCGCCGCCATTCTGGTAGCCGGAAGCGGCGGCGCCGGGCGTGCCGGGAGCACCCCAACTGACATACTTTCTGCCTCCTGCCCTGACGACAACAGACTGGCGGACCTCGACGTCGTCCACGGTCTCGAAGGGAATCCGGTGGTCACGGAGGCCATTGACGATTTCAAACCCGGAGCCGTTGACACGAAGGCAAGGCCTCCACTGGAGGATGTAGACGATCCAGGACACGAAGACCAGCCAAGGTGCCGCGGTCATGGCCGCGGTGGTCTGTCCTGCAATCAGCATCCAGGCCAGAAGGCCGGTGGCACCCAGCCACAGGGCTGCGGCCAGCGGTCGGGCGGATGGCGCCCGATAGATTTTTCTTGGCCGAACCCCCATGGGCCTGCCCGTAGCCGTCACGTTCTGCTGTTGGTCCTGTCCAGACTTCGATGCCCGCATTGGTCCCCCTCCATGCTGCCGTTACATCCCCTAAGTGGGAGCAGCTTATCCGCGGAGACCAGAATGTTAGCGGACCCCGCGTGTGAAAATGTTGACATGCCGTCCCCTCAGTCACTGAGCGAAGCCGATCGGCGCATCGTCGCAGCGTGGGCGGCTGACTGTGCTGAGCGGGTCCTTGCTTTTTTCGAGACGGAGGCCCCGGCCGACGGCCGACCGCGTGATGCCATCGCTCGCACTCGGGCGTTTGCCCGCGGTGAACTTGACGCCGCGGGTGAGATTCGCCGGCGCTTCGTTGCTGGTCGGGCCGCGCATGCGGTGAGCGCTCCTGCGGCTGTGGCTGCCGCCCGAGCTGCTGGACAAGCCTCTGGCGTCGCTCACATGGGCGCGCACGCCCTCGGCGCAGCCGCCTACTCCGCAAAAGCGGCCGGACTGGCCGCCGCGGATCAGCCCACGGCCATCTCGGACGAGATCTCCTGGCAGCTCGAGCACATGAATGCCCAAGTAAGGGCCGTGCTTCGGCAATTGCCGCCAGTCGGTGAGGATTCCGCCGGCCCGCTCGGTCCCGGAATTCTCGCGTCGGGCCTTCTTGGGTCAATCATTCGGACGATTCAGGCCGCTATCGCCGCCAGCTCGCCACAGGACGGCGCCTGGTAGGCGATCGTCCGCCGGGCCGCCAGTCTCCCGCTCAGCCCCAACGGGCGATATCCCGGCTCAGGATATTAGGCCAGGTTTCTACATCCTCCGGGGTGCGGGCGACCGTCAGCGTTGCTTGGGGGAGCAGCGCTGCAAGGGATTCCGCGGTTGTCAGCGGGTGGCCCGGATCATCGACCCACGCCAGGATCGTCGTCGGGACGTCGATTCGCGGGACGGCCTCACGAGCAGGCAGATCGCTGAGTGCCGCGCCCAGAAACACCGAGGGCAAGAGGGCATCGGGGACGTCGGGCACCGTCTCCGGCGCACCAATCATTGCCGGCGGCGGTGTTGCTCCGCGGGCGGTAGCGAGGAATGCCTCGACACCAGCAGATTCGATAAGCGCCGCGGCAACCCGGTAGTTTGCAGCCTGCGCAGCTCGGGTTTCCCACGCAGTGGGCGGCACCATGAGAGTGAGCCCGGTAAAGCGGTCCGGCTCGCGGGAAGCGGCGTGCAGGAGTGTGCCGGCACCCATGGAGGGACCGACTCCGTGGACACGTTCGCCGGGGAACCAGTGATCGAGCATCCGCAGGAGGTCGTCGGCAAGGTTTTGCCACTGGTAGTCCTCGGGGACCTTCCGCCCTGTCGACCGGCCATGGCCGCGTGCGTCGTACCGCAGCAGCCGGGTTCCACTGAGACCTCGGCCGAGGTCGAGGTTGAGGACCCGATCGTGCGAGCGGCTTGAGGTGAGGCCATGCAGTTGGACGATCGGATGTCCACCTTCGTCGCTCAAAGCAACGGCAAGCTCAGCGCCGGGAACCTCGAAGGTGGGCATCAAGCTCCTCGTTTCGTCACTGGCCGCGGCAGTTGGAGCGGCCGCGTTGAGCATTCAGGCTATCCGGGGCGATACGATACTGCCATGCGCCTGACCAACGTCACGCACCTGCGCCTACCATTCGGACGACTTTGGGGCTACGACGTCAGCGTGTCTGCGCTCCGCCGGCGTCTTCCAGTGTCCTTCGACCAGCGGCTCCACGTCGGGGCCGGCGACCGGCGCGGCTCCTGGATGGCAATGTCTTTCCGGCTGCCCACACCAACTGATCGTGAGGCAATTGCCGACGCCTGGCTGGCCGTCGTCGGCCGTCACGGAACTCTGAGAACGGCATTCGTGCCCGGTGCGGATGGTGATCCGGAGCTTCACGAAATTGATGTTGGTCCGGGAACCTGGGTGGAGCATGAGGTATCTCCTGGCCAGGCCGTCAATGACGCGGTGCGGGACATCCTCGATGCGGCCTGCTCCCCATACCAACGCCCCTCACACCGGCTGTGCGTCTTGGAGACTGCCGCTGGAACCACGGTCGTGATCGCGGCCGACCACGCACACGTGGACATGTGGTCGATGCTGGTGATCGCGCGCGACCTGCTGTCAGCCCTCGACGCCGGGAGCGACGGCCGTGAATTGTTGCCCGAGCCAGCGCCGGCCTTTGTTGAACACACGCAGGCGCTGCTGGACCGGAAAGCGGCGCCCGACCACGTGCGCCACCGTTGGGAACAAATCATCGGGGACAGCGGCGGCGCAATGCCGCAATTCCCACTGCCCCTGGGTGCGCCCGATCCTCAGCGCGAGCGCGTGGAAGTTCGCGATGTGTTCGATCTCGACGACGGTGCGGCCTTCGCGGCGCAAGCCCGCAGCGACGGTGTCTCGACGCTCGCGCTCGCCGTTGCCGCGATGACCGCGGTGACCCGCGAGTTGGCGGGAACCCCGCTGCGAGCCGTTTTTCCCGTGCACAGCCGCTTCGACGACAAATGGCATGACTCAGTCGGATGGTTCATTACTAATTCGGTACTTGAGTCTGCGGTCGCCGAGCCGCTCGCTGCGGCGGCCGCGGTGAAAGAGGCTGTACAGCTTGGCTCATGGCCGCTCGCGGACGTCCTGGCTCCATGGGGCGGCATGCCGGTAGCTCCCGGGATGTTCGCGATCTCCTGGCTGGACCTGCGCAGGCTGCCGGTGCGAATCGATTCCGTCGGACTCGACGCCCAGTATGTGAGCGCGACAATCGACACGGACGGCGTCATGCTGTGGTTCATCCTGGACGACACCGGCCTGCATTTGAGGTGCCGCTATCCCGACACCGTCGAGGCCCGGGTCAGCGTCGGCGGATGGCTTGATCTGCTGGTCGCTCGTTTGCAGTCGGATGCGCGATCCTCGGTTCGAGGACTTCTGCGGGTGGCTGGCCAGACCTTCAGGCTGGAACGGGCGAGGCGCGACGATGTAAAGGCCATCGCCGCGCTGCTGTCGGATGATCAGTTCGGTCAGGATCGGGAGTGCGCCGAGCTCGAACGATACGAGGCGGCCTACAACCTGGTTGTTCGCGACAGCTCCAACTATCTGGGGGTTGTCCGCAATGATTCCGATCGCATTGTTGCCACGATGCAGCTGACCGTCATTCCAGGACTTTCCCGGGGTGGTTCTTCCCGGCTACAGATCGAAGGACTGCGAGTTGCGGCCGCGGAACGTTCACAGGGCTTGGGCGCCGCGATGCTTGAGTGGGCCCACAATTTTGGCCGTGCGCGTGGCGCGCAACTAGCACAAGTGACCACCGACGAAGCACGGGAACGGGCCCGGGCCTTCTACACCCGGCTCGGGTATCGGACGGCACACGTCGGGCTGAAACGGCGCATATAGGCACCTTCCCTGCGCGTCGTTGGTGGGTTCCGCGTGACAACGGTTCCAGCCCTACGACTCACGGCAGCCCTTTACACGTTCCAGTGGTAGTGCCCGTTCTTGTCGGCGCCCTTGCCACCGCAGACGTAAGTCCGGCCATTTGCAGCAATGCCTTGCATGCCGACGTCGGCATTAGGGCAAAAGGCTCCGGGGATGATCCCTTGGACCGTGTTCGACGCTGCGGGCGGCTGGGCAGCGGGAACAGGGTTTGCGGGCGCTACCGGTGCGGCTGGTACAACAGGCGCCGGCGCCTGTGCTGCGGGTGCCGGTGCAGCCGGGGCTGGTGCGGCGGGCGCTGGTGCGGCCGGCGCTGGTACGACGGCGACCGGCGCCGTCGACGGCGGAGCAGCGGCCGCCGTCGTGGGGGCCTCAGGAGAAGGCGACGATGAAGAAAATGCCGAACTGGCGATTTCGCTTGGCGACGCCGAAACCGTGGCCACCGCTGTTTCGCTTGGCAAGTGGCGCACTTCCGACGCCGGTGCGCCGCACGCGGCCAGCGCCAAGCCGACGATTGCGCCGATGACGGCACGCTGAATGGAACGGGTTGAGACCATGATTCCCCCAAATGGACCAGTGAATTGAGAAAAGACTAGGCCTGCACAAGGAGGAAAGCGAGTCTAACCGGTTGTTTTCGGGAACCAGACTACGGTGGCGGGCTCGCCGTCGTCGGACGCTCCGGCGGGTTCATCGCCAAGCGGTTGGCCGTGCGCCAATCCGGACCATTGGTACTCTCCGCCTGGGTGAATCTCCGGGAAGTCCGATACCTCGCCCTCGCTGCGTTCCTTGTCGCGGGGACCGCCCTCATAAGTGAATTTCTCGCCCATACACTTCAACGTAGACCCCGGGACGAGGCATGGATACCCCCTCCAACCTGCCAGCGGCCCATGCGAACCCACGCCGCAGTTCCCGTCCGGAGGGGCTCAGTGATGGAGAATTAACTGACATAAGCCCCGATTCGGCTTGAATCGGGGCTTTTGCCATGTTGCCGTGGATCAAGAAACCACTTGGACGTCCTTGAATGATTGCATCTCGATAACAAACGTTACCGCCGGGAAACTTTCGACCCAAACATCCGTTCCGGGCGCTAGGCTACTGCTCATGTGAGACGAGCCACAAGCCTGCTGAGGGGGTTGTGGCCGTCTGCCGGAGTCAACAGCGCCGGCTTTTTCCACTCAAAAAAATAGGAGGCGGAATGCGTTTCGGACGTACTTCCAAAGCAGTGGGTATTGCGGCAATCGCCGTGATGGCACTGAGCGCCTGTGCCGGCAATTCCGGTGGCAATACCCCATCCACCGGAGCAGCAGCCAAGACGGGTGGCACGGCCACTGTGGTCGAGGTCAACGCTTTCAACACGTTCAACCCCAACACAGCCGATGGCAATACTGATATCAACTCCAAGATCAGCTATGCAACGCACTCGGGCTTCTACTACATCGACAACAAGCTGAACGTCGTTCACAACGACAAGTTCGGCACGATGGAGAAGGTTTCGGACAACCCGCTGACCGTCAAATACACCATTAACGATGGCGTGAAGTGGTCTGACGGCACCCCGGTTTCCGCAGCTGACCTCCTCCTCCAGTGGGCAGCCTTCTCCGGTTACTACGACGACGCCGACACCAAGGCCAAGACGGGTACGTCCTACTTCTCTTACGCTGGTGACAACACCGGCCTGAGCCTGACGGACTTCCCGGAGATCAGCAACAACAACAAGACCCTCACGCTCAAGTACTCCAAGCCGTTCGCTGACTGGGAGATCGTGCTTGGTGGTCCCGGCATTGACGTTCCTGCACACGTCCTTGCCCAGAAGGCTGGCCTGAAGGACACCCAGGCCCTGATTGACTTCTTCAAGAGCAAGCCGCGCGGAAACTCCAAGGCACCTCTTCCGACGGACCCGAAGCTGAAGGCAATGTCGGACATGTGGAACACCGGCTTCGATACGAAGACGCTTCCCGCGGACCCGACCCTTTTCCTCTCCAACGGTCCATACATCGTGAAGAGCATGAACCAGGACCAGTCCCTCACCATGGTCCGCAACAAGGACTACAACTGGGGTCCGACTCCGAACCTTGACGAAATCACCGTCCGGTACATCGGTTCGGCACCGGCACAGGTCCAGGCCCTTAAGAACGGCGAGGCTGACATCATTGCCCCGCAGGCTTCCGCCGACACTCTCGACCAGCTGAAGGCTCTCTCCAGCCAGGGCGTTACCGTCGACCAGGGCAACCAGCTGGCCTTCGACCACCTGGACCTGAACTTCTCGGGCCCGTTGGCCGACCAGAACGTGCGTACCGCCTTCATGAAGACGGTGCCCCGCAAGGACATCGTCAACAAGATCATCGGCAAGCTTGACCCGAACGCGAAGCCGCTGGATTCCCAGATCTTCGTTCCCCAGCAGGCTGCATACGCTGATTCCGCCAAGAACAACGGCTCCTCGGCCTTCCAGGACGTGGACATTGATGGTGCCAAGAAGCTCCTGAACGGTGCTACTCCGGAAATCCGCATCATGTACAACAAGGACAACCCGAACCGTGTTGACGCCTTCTCGCTGATCCGCGAATCCGCCACCAAGGCGGGCTTCAAGATCGTCGACGGCGGCCTGGGCGCCTCTGACTGGGGCAAGGCCTTGGGCAAGGGCGGCTATGACGCCACCATCTTCGGTTGGATCAACCCGGGTGTCGGCGTGTCCGGTGTTCCGCAGATCTTCAAGACCGACGGTGGAAACAACTTCAACCAGTTCAGCAACACCGACGCCGACAAGCTGATGGAGCAGCTCGTGGTCACTACCGACCACAGCAAGCAGGATGACCTCCAGAAGCAGATCGACAAGAAGATCTGGGACAGCTCTTACGGCGTTCCGCTCTTCCAGTCAGTGAACGTGGACGCCTACAGCGACCGCATCACCGGCGTGAAGCTCATGCCGAACCAGACGGGTGTTTGGTGGAACTTCTGGGAGTGGGCTCAGAAGTAAACCTTGCTCGCTGAGCTAAATTACCTGCCAAGGCGCCGGGACCGACGTATCATGGTCCCGGCGCCTTGGTTGGTGCACCGGCATATTGTCCGCTTCCCACAACCTCATCCAGGGAACGGGCACGATTCTGCGATGGGCGCCGGCGAACCCGGGCCTGGATTTCGAGGTTCCTCACCATGTTGACCTATATAGTCCGGCGGTTGATTACCGCCGCGTTCATTCTTCTCGGAGCATCGTTCCTGGTGTATCTCCTGACAGCGTCGTCCGGAGATCCCCTGGCCGAGTTCCGGGCCAGCAGCGCGCCGAACCGGCAAGCGCTGATGGATGCCCGCATCGATCTGCTTGACCTCAATACGCCGCCGCCATTGCGCTACTTCAAGTGGCTTGGTGGTGCGGCCCAATGCATTGTGCCTTTCGGAAACGCCTGCAACCTCGGCAAGAACATCGCCGGGCAGCCCATTACCGAAGCTCTCGGCTTTGCCCTGGTTCAAACGCTCACACTCGTCACGGGTGCGACGATCCTGGCCATCCTGATCGGTATTTCACTCGGCATCGTCACAGCACTCCGCCAGTACAGTGCGCTGGACTACGGCGTGACGTTCATGGCGTTCCTCTTCTTCTCGCTGCCGATCTTCTGGGTTGCCGTCCTGCTCAAGGAATTCGGCGCCATCGGCTTCAACGACTTCCTTCGAAATCCGGAAATACCGCCAACCGTGGCTTTGGGGATCGGTGCCGTCCTTGGCATCATCGGCGCCGTGGTTGTCGGCGGAGCGGCCAAACGCCGGCTGATCGTCGGAGGGTCGGTCTTTGTGGCCGTCTCCCTCATCCTTTTCTACTTCTCCCTCACGCAGTGGTTCCGCAATCCCGGTTTGGGCCCCGTCATCATTGCCATTCTTGGAGTGGGAATTGCCTTCGGAGTCACCGTCTTGGTTTCAGGACTCAAGAACCGCAAGGCCCTCCAGTCAAGCCTGATCGTGGTGGGCATCGGCGTGATCGCCTACTTCGCGGTCCAACCGTTGCTCAACGACGCGACCGGGCTCATGATTTTCCTGCTTGCCATCGCTACCATCCTTGTTGGACTGGCCGTCGGGTACTTCATGGGCGGCTACGACCGCGGGCAGTCTATGCGTGCCGCCGCGATCACCGCCTTCCTGGTCGGAGCGCTCGTGGTCATGGACCGCTTCATGCAAGCGTGGCCGTCGTACTTCAGTAACAGCAGGGTTCGCGGACGCCCCATCGCCACCATCGGCGCAGGAACCCCGAACATTCAGGGTGACTTCTGGATCATGTCCACCGACACGCTGACCCACCTCGTATTGCCCACCATCGCCCTCATCCTGGTCTCTTTGGCCAGCTACACGCGATTCACGCGCTCGTCGATGTTGGAAATCATGAACATGGACTACATCCGGACGGCGCGGGCAAAGGGACTCAGCGAACGATCCGTGATCATGGGACACGCATTCAGGAACGCCCTGATCCCCATCGCGACGATCGTAGCGTTCGACATCGGCGCGTTGATCGGTGGCGCAGTCATCACGGAATCGGTGTTTTCCGTCCGTGGCATGGGCTTCCTGTTCATTGACGGACTGCAACGCTCGGACGTGAACCCGGTTATGGGTGTCTTCCTGTGCGTCGCCATCACCGCAATGGTCTTCAACCTCGTAGCGGACCTCGCGTACTCCGCCCTCGACCCACGCGTAAGGATCAAAGCATGAGCCAGCCAACCCAAGAGGAAGAAATTCTGGCACAACAGGCGCTTGCCGAAGCCGCAGGCGCCGAGGCCGGCAGCGAAACAACCGGCGGCCTCAGCCAAGGCCAGATTGTCCGCAAACGGTTCTTTGGCCACACCGGAGCCCTGATCGGGCTCGCAGTGTTCGCCGCGATCTTCCTGCTCGCCTTCACTTCCGTGGGTGCCTTCGGCATACCCGGGTGGTGGAAGTACAACCACACGGATGTTTCGCCCCTCGTCAACGATGGCGTCCCCACGTCGTCGTTGTGGCCCCTTGCCTGGGGCGAGCACCCGTTCGGCCAGGACCGGATTGGCCGCGACCTGTTTGCCATGACCATGCGCGGCGCCCAGCAGTCCATCACCGTCATGGTCCTGATCGGTGCCATCGCGGGAGCGGTCGGCGCAATCGTCGGTGGCCTTGCCGGCTATTTCCGCGGCTGGGTGGAAGCCATCCTGATGCGCCTCACCGACGTCATCATCATCATCCCGGTGTTGCTCCTCGCGGCCGTGGTTGGCCAGATTGCCAACCGCAGGGATGAAGGCAGCTGGATTGCAAGCTTTGCTTCCAACAACGGCGTCGTCATTCTCGGCATCTTCCTTGGCTTCGTCCTCTGGGTGGGCCTCGCCCGCCTGGTCCGCGGAGAGTTCCTGACCCTGCGCGAGCGGGAGTTCGTGGACGCCGCCAGGATCTCCGGCGCGTCCAACGCAAGGATCATCTTCAAGCACATCCTGCCCAACGCCGTCGGTGTGCTGATCGTGAACGTGACGCTGACGATGTCCGCGGCGATCCTGCTGGAGACCGCCCTCAGCTACCTGGGCCTTGGCGTGAAGGCTCCCGACACTTCGCTGGGCCTGTTGGTTGCCCAGAACCAGGAAGCCTTCGCCACCCGGCCGTGGCTGTTCTGGTTCCCCGGCCTGTTCATCATCCTCATCTGCCTGAGCATCAACTTCATCGGTGACGGCCTGCGTGACGCCTTCGACCCGCGGCAGAAGAAGTTCAAAGCCAAGAGCGCCGTCGAAACCACAAGCCACTCCAGCACGACGGCGCCGGTTGCCGATGCCTCGAAAGGCAGCTGAGTGTTAGCTGTCCGGGAAAACCTCCTAAAGGAAGACCGCCCAGTAACTGGCCGCGGCCAGGACTACCGTGGCCGCTATCCGGAACCATCCGACGGCGACCGTCACCAAGGCGTCCTCGGCCCGGCCGGGTTCCACGCGGCCGGCCTCCACGAGGTCCTGCCAGCGGGTACGCACGAGGACCGCAGCGGCACCGGAATCGGTGTTCTTGAGGTCCCCGGGGCGAACCGAGCTGCCGGGGCCGTACGTGGTGCCCGGGAGTCCTTTGAGGTGTTCGGGGCGGGCATTGCGCCCGCCCCAGATTCCCGGTGCGGGAGCAGCCCACGCCGGGTACTTCTTGCGCGGCGTCACCAGCGTGAGGGCGTAGCGGGTATCAACTTGCACCAGCGCGTCCCACGGAACATCGATGGTCCGGTAGGGATTCTCCAGCGCGACGCCGGAATCCCGGACAACCACCACCGGGCGCCAGAAGAGCAACCAGCCAAGGAACGCTACGAAGAGCAGGGGAGCGGTTCCCGGAAGGGCACGCGGCCCGCCTGCCACAAGCGTGACCACCACTCCGAAAACGGCAACGGCCCAGCAGATCCAAGCAAACAGCTTGCTGGTGCGGGCCTTGAAGATTTCGACATTTCCGGCATACGGCTCTCTGCTCATGCCCCTAATAATTCAGGATTCCGGGCTACTTCACTAATCACCCCTTGGAGGGTGGCCCGGGTGGAAGGGAAGACCCAACATGACTGACAACGCCAGCCCCGAACCGGAGGCTACCCAGCTCGAGACCGAGTCGGACAGGAGCGCGCGCGGGGCCATGGTCCTGGAAGTACGCGATCTCAGCGTCGACTTCGGCGTAGACAAGAAATGGGTTCCTGCCGCCATCGGACTGAACTACGAGGTCAGGGCCGGCGAGGTCCTCGCCATCGTCGGTGAGTCCGGTTCCGGCAAGAGTGCCAGTTCCATGGCCCTGCTCGGCTTGCTGCCCAGCAACAGCCGCGTTCGGGGAAGTGTCAAGCTTTCGGGCAAGGAATTGCTCGGCGAAAAGTCGGGCAACATCCGGGAGGTACGGGGCAAGGACGTCGCCGTGATCTTCCAGGAGCCCATGACCGCGCTCAACCCGGTGTACACCGTGGGTGCGCAGATCGTGGAGACGCTCCGGCTGCACAACTCGATCTCCCCTGATGAAGCAAGGCAGCGGGCCGTGCGCATGCTCGAGCTGGTGGAGCTTCCAGACCCGGAGAAGGCTTTCAAGTCCTATCCGCACCAGCTCTCCGGCGGCCAACGGCAACGAGCCATGATCGCGCAGTCGTTGTCCTGCGATCCCAAGCTCCTGATCGCAGACGAACCCACCACTGCCTTGGATGTGACGGTCCAGGCCGAAATCCTGGACCTGATGCGCAACCTGCGCAACAAGCTGGACAGCGCCATCGTCCTGATCACGCACGACATGGGAGTGGTGGCCGACCTCGCCGACCGGATCGCAGTGATGCGCAAGGGCGTCATCGTGGAGAGCGGCACTGCGCAACAGATCTTCAGCAACCCGCAGCACGAATACACGCAGGCTCTCCTGGCCGCTGTTCCCCACCTGGGACAGGGGGCCGACAGCACCGACGTCGACGTTACCGCGGCATTGGCCGCGGCAACCCACGCCGAGCTCGAATCGGTCGATCACGATGAGCTGGTCCGCCGCGAGCGGGAGAACCAGGCTGCTTTGAAGGCTGCGGCCGAAGAAGCGTCCAAGCCCAAGGGCGAACCGGTGCTTGAGCTGGTCGACGTGGCCATCGAGTACCCCAAGCAGGGCCGGGTTCCGGCGTTCCGTGCTGTCGAAGGGGCCAACCTCGTGATCTACCCCGGCCAGGTGGTGGGCCTCGTCGGGGAATCCGGTTCGGGCAAAACGACCATTGGACGCGCCGCCGTCGGGCTCTTGCCTGTTGCCGCAGGCAGCATGCGCGTGGTGGGGCAGGACATTTCCGCCGCCAAGCGCAATGGAAAGCAGCTGCACGAAGTGCGGCGCGACATCGGCATGGTCTTCCAGGATCCGTCGTCGTCGTTGAACCCGCGGCTGCCCATCGGTGAAAGCATCGGCGAGCCGATGTTCCTTGCGGGGGTGGCGAAGGGCGTCAATCTGCAGAAACGGATTGAGACCCTTCTGGACCAGGTGGAACTGCCGCGCGGCTACCGCAACCGGTACCCGCATGAATTGTCAGGCGGCCAGAAGCAGCGCGTCGGCATTGCCCGGGCACTGTCTCTGCAGCCCAAGCTCATGGTCGCGGATGAGCCGACGTCGGCGCTGGACGTTTCGGTGCAGGCAAAGGTCCTGGAACTCTTCCAGAACCTGCAGAGGGAGCTGGGATTCGCGTGCTTGTTCGTCACGCACGACCTCGCGGTGGTTGATGTGCTCGCGGACCGGATCTGCGTGATGCAGCGGGGCCGGATCGTGGAGCAGGGCACCCGGGAGCAGATCCTCCGCAATCCGCAGGAGCCCTACACGCAGAGGCTGCTGGCCGCGGTGCCGCTTCCGGACCCCGAGAAGCAGCGCGAGCGTCGGGAACTGCGCGCGCAGCTCATGGCGGCGGGCATCGAGTAGCAATCCGGGGGCGTTCCCGGCGGCACGAACCGGCCGGCGCAACCGCAAAAGAGTCTCCGTCGCCATTGAACTGCTCCCCGGAAGTTGGACTGAGAAATTCAGTTCCGACTCCCGGGGAGCAGTTTTATGCATGCACGTAGTTCGTTATCGGAGGATCAGCGCGAGGCCGCTGTAGCGTGGTTTGAGAAAGGCATCGCGGATAGTGCGGCGGCGAGGTTTCTGGGCGTGTCTCGCGGACCGGTCAAGCTTCTCTATCGGCGGTGGAAGATCCATGGTCGAGGAGCGCTGGTGGCCAAGCCGACGAGACAGGCGTACTCGTTCGAATTCAAGCTCGCATTGGTCGAACGGTTCATCGCGGGCGAGACTGCCCCGGACCTCGCGGCGGAGGTGGGCTTGTCCTCTCCGGTGCTGCTGAAAACCTGGGCACGGGCGTATCGTCGCGAGGGTGCCGACGCATTGCGCCCGAAGCCTAAAGGCAGACCCAAGGCACCCGATGCCCCGCCGTCCGCGGAGATGCCCGAACTGGAGCGGTTGCGGCGGGAGAACGAACGGTTGCGGGCGGAAGTGGCGTACCTGGGAAAATTGCGGGCCTTGAGGGCGCAGGAACGACGGTGAAGGTTCAGGCCCTCATCGCTCTCAAGGCCGGCTTTCCCCTGCCCGTCCTGCTGCAGGTGGCCGGGCTTGCCCGGTCGACATTCTTCTATCACCAGGGGCGCCTTCAGGCCCGTGACCCGCAGGAAGCCCTGAAGGCCGCGGTCGCGGAGATCTTCCAGAAGAATCAGGGCCGGTACGGGCACCGGCGCATCCACACCGAGCTGGCCAAGCAGGGGTGGGCGGTCGCGAAGAAGACCGTGCTGAAGCTGATGCGTTCCCTGAAGCTGGTCTGCGAGGTCAGGCGGAAGAAGCGCTACAACTCCTACCGGGGCGGGCAGGGCACGGTTGCCCCCAACGTGCTGAACCGCGAGTTCGCCGCCAAAACACCGAACGAGAAGTGGGTGACGGATGTGACCGAGTTCAGCGTCGGCGACCGGAAGCTCTATCTTTCACCGGTCATGGACCTCTTCGACCGGCAGATCATCTCTTACGCGGTCGGCCCCTCCCCGAACCTGAACCTCACCAACACATCACTCCGTAAGGCGCTGGCAACGCTCGAGCGCGGGCAAGAACCGCTCGTGCACTCGGACCAGGGTTTCCAGTACGAGCACACCTCGTGGCGGACTCTCCTCGAGGGCGCCGGTGCAACCCAGTCGATGTCCCGCAAAGGCAACTGCTACGACAACGCCGTAATGGAGAACTTCTTCGGCCACCTCAAGGAAGAGCTTTTCCACCGCGTCCAGTTCATCAGCACCGACGCACTGGAAACAGCACTGGACGAGTACATCCGCTGGTACAACACCGAAAGAATCTCGACAAAGCTAGAGGGCCTGAGCCCGGTGCAATACCGTGCTCAGGCCCTCGCAGCCTAGGCTCTTACTTAGCCAGTCCAACTTCCGGGGACCAGTTCACATAGGCGGCGGGGGCTCTTTTTCGTGGCTATGTGGGGCGATGGAATGCCGGTTGAACTCCGTTGGAGATGCCCGAAAAAGCCCTGGATTCCGGGGGAATACAGGGATCAGGCATGTCGAGTGTAGCAAGGAAAGCGCCATTACGTGAAATGACTGCTTCATTACTGAAACTGTCAACTGCACACTTCGTTCTTCACGCCAACGGGATTCCATATTTCGGACAAGCTGTGGTTAGGATTACACATCCATGTAGGCCGCGTCACAGGATATTTCTGTGCCGGGCCCCGGGGGCAGCTATGAGTTGCCCTGACCCATCCCCCTGAATCCATAGGAGGCGGAATGCGTTTTTCGCGCACTTCCAAAGCTCTTGGCTTGCTGGCAGTCGCCGCACTTGCCCTCACCGGATGCGGCAGCGCCGGCGCCGGAAGCAGTGCCGCAACCGCTGCCGGCGATCCGAACAAAATCATCACCGCATACAGCAATGAACCCCAGCACCCCCTGCTCCCGTCCAACACCAACGAGGTGTACGGTGGCCGCGTTGTCGACCTCCTGTTCGAAGGCCTGACCAGCTACGACGCCAATGGCAAGTCCGTGAACGCACTCGCGGATTCCATTGACACGACTGACGGCCAGAACTACACCATCAAGGTCAAGAAGGGGGCCAAGTTCACCAACGGCGAGGCAGTTACTGCCAAGAGCTTTGTTGACGCTTGGAACTTCGCAGCCCTGAGCACCAACGCCCAGGCCAGCAGCAGCTTCTTCGAATCCATCGAAGGCTACGACGCAGTCAGCGCCGTAACGAAGACCAAGGGCGCGGACGGCAAGTCAACGTCGACTCCCGCACCGACCGCCCAGACGATGTCCGGCCTGGTACTGAAGGACGACTCGACCATCACGGTCAAGCTCGCCCAGCCGGAAGCCGACTGGCCGCAGCGCCTCGGCTACTCCGCCTTCATGCCGCTTCCCGCTGACGCCCTGAAGGACCCGAAGGCCTTCGGCGAAAACCCGATCGGCAACGGCCCGTACAAGATGGCCGCGAAGGGTGCCTGGCAGCACGACAGCCAGATCGCCCTCGTCAAGAACCCTGACTACCAGGGCAACCGTATGGCCAAGAACGGCGGCGTGACCTTCAAGTTCTACACCGACCCGGCTCCGGCTTACACGGACGTCCAGGCCAACAACCTTGACGTGACCGACGTCCTGCCGACGAACGCCTTGAAGACCTACACCACGGACTTCCCGGACCACAACCTGAACAAGGCTTACGCAGGCAACGCGACCCTGAACATCCCGAACTACCTGCCTGAGTTCCAGGGACCCGCCGGCCAGCTGCGTCGCCAGGCCATCTCCATGGCCATCAACCGCGATGAGATCACCAAGGTCGTCTTCAACGGCACCCGCATCCCGGCGAAGGACTTCACGTCGCCCTCCATCGACGGCTACAACGACAACGTTGCCGGTTCCGACGTCCTGAAGTTCGACGCCGCCAAGGCCAAGGACCTCTGGTCGAAGGCAAACGCCATGAGCCCGTGGCCCGCCGGCAAGGTTCTCCAGCTCGCGTACAACACCGATGGTGGCAACAAGGAATGGATTGACGCCGTTGCCAACAACCTGAAGAACAACCTCGGCATCCAGGCAGAAGGCCAGCCGTTTGCGAAGTTCGCAGAGATCCTGAACCTCCGCACGGCGAAGACCCTCCCGGGCTTCACCCGCGCCGGCTGGCAGGCAGACTACCCGTCGCTGTACAACTTCCTCGGCCCGCTGCTGAAGACCGGTGCCAGCGCCAACTACGAGGGTTACAGCAACCCTGACTTCGACAAGCTGCTGACCGAGGGCCTTGCATCCAAGTCCACGGACGACGCCAACAAGAAGTTCACCCAGGCACAGGAGATCCTGTTCAAGGACCTTCCGAACCTGCCCCTGTGGTACCAGGCCCGCCAGGCTGTATGGAGCCAGAACGTCAGCAACGTTGACTCCGGCTGGAACGGCGTCCTGCTGTACTACAACATCACCGCAAAGTAGTCCTTCTGGACTTGTTCCAAGCTCGTTAGCGTATGGGGGTCCGGCCACAAACCGGGCCCCCATGCCTTGATTCGGCACGAAAGCTGTCCCAAATGAATCCCCATATTTCCAAGAGCGTCCAGGAACCGTTGCTGTGACCCAGTACATCCTCCGGCGTTTGCTGCAGGTCATCCCCGTGTTCCTGGGAACCACCCTGCTCGTGTACTTCATGGTCTTTGCCCTCCCGGGCGACCCCATCCGCGCCCTGTTCGGCGACCGACCGCCCAGCGAGTCCGTCATTGCCGCGCTGCGCCAGCAATACAACCTCGACCAGCCCTTCTGGGTCCAGTACGGGCTGTTCCTCAAGAACCTCTTCACCTTCAACCTCGGGGTGGACTTCACCGGCCAGCCAATCGCCGCCACCCTTGGCCGCGTTTTCCCGGTCACCGCTATGCTCGCCGTCGAGGCCCTTGCCATCCAGGCCGTCTTCGGCGTGGCCTTCGGCCTGATTGCCGGCCTGCGCAAGGGGAAGATCTTCGACTCCACCGTGCTGGTCGCTTCCCTCGTCGTCATTGCCGTCCCGACGTTCGTCCTCGGCTTCGTGCTTCAGCTCGTCGTTGGCGTGCAGCTCGGCTGGGCCAAGCCGACCGTTGGATCCAACGCGGATTGGGGCACCCTGATCCTTCCGGCGACGGTTCTTGGCCTCGTGTCCTTTGCCTACGTGCTGCGCCTGACCCGCGCCTCGGTCATTGAAAACATGAACGCCGACTACGTCCGCACCGCAACCGCAAAAGGCCTTTCCCGCCCCCGCGTGGTCCTGGCCCACATCCTGCGAAACTCCATGATTCCCGTGGTCACCTACCTGGGCGCGAACCTGGGTGGCTTGATGGGCGGGGCGATCGTCACCGAAGGCATCTTCAACGTGCCCGGCGTCGGCCAGAAGCTCTACCAAGCCGTGATCCGCAGCGAAGGCCCCACCGTCGTCGCCATTGTCAGCGTGTTGGTACTCGTCTTCGTTGCCGCCAACCTGTTGGTCGACCTCCTCTACGCCTGGCTTGACCCCAGGATTCGCTATGAAAAGTAGATCCGATATGAAAAGTAACCGTCAGATCGAGCACTACGTTGCCCCTATCGACGAGACACCGCTGCTCGCGACCGATACCCTCAAGGTCGACGCAGCACCCCTGAGCCTGTGGGCGGATGCCTGGCGGAAGCTCCGCCGTCGGCCGCTCTTCATCATCTCGGCGCTCATGATTCTCCTGCTCCTCGTCGTCGCGTTCTTCCCGGGCCTGTTCACGCAGACAGCCCCGAACGACAACTGCCAGCTGGCAGACTCCCTCGGGGGTCCCTCGGCCGGCCATCCCCTGGGATTCACCTTCCAGGGCTGCGACATCTACTCGCGCGTCATCCACGGCACGCAGGCATCCTTGACCGTCGGCGTCGTCTCCGTCATCTTCGTCCTGATCATCGGAGTGACGCTCGGCGCTCTGGCCGGCTTCTTCGGTGGCTGGGTTGACACCGTCATTGCCCGCATCGGCGACATCTTCTTCGCCTTGCCTTTGGTCCTCGGCGCACTGGTCGTCACCCAGCTCCCGTTCTTCCGCGAGAACAAGAGCGTCTTCACAGTGGTCATGGTCATCGTGATGCTCGGCTGGCCCCAAATGGCCCGCATCACCCGTGGCGCCGTAATCGAGGTCCGCAACGCGGATTTCGTCACCGCCGCCCGCTCGCTCGGCGTCTCCAAGATCGGCACGCTGGTCCGGCACGTCGTACCGAACGCGCTTGCGCCGATCATCGTCCTGGCCACCATGGAGCTTGGCGTCTTCATCGTGACGGAAGCAACGCTGTCCTTCCTCGGCATTGGCCTGCCTGGCAGCATCATGTCCTGGGGTAACGACATTTCCGCGGCGAAGGACACGTTGCGCACCAACCCCGAGGTGCTGATGTTCCCCGCAACCGCACTGTCCATCACGGTCCTGAGCTTCATCATGCTTGGCGACGCGCTGCGTGACGCCCTTGATCCCAAGAGCCGCAAGCGATGAAGGAGGCAATCATGTCAACGTCCAACATCACCATCGACGAAGCCGGATCCGAAGAGCGTCCGCTCCTGGAAATCCGTGACCTCGCCATCTCCTTCCAGACGGCGAGCGGCGAATTCCAGGCCGTCAAGAACGCGCACCTGACCATCATGCCCGGCGAGACCGTCGCCATTGTGGGGGAGTCCGGTTCGGGAAAGTCGACGACGGCGCTTGCCGCCATCGGCCTCCTGCCGGAGAACGGCAGGGTTTCCGGCGGGCAGATCCTGCTCGACGGCGAGGACATCTCCCATGCACCGGAACGGCGCATGATCGAGCTGCGTGGCAACACGATCGGCATGGTTCCGCAGGATCCTATGTCCAACCTCAACCCGGTCTGGAAGATCGGCTACCAGGTACGCGAAACACTGCGCGCCAACGGCAAGCCCAGCGGTCCTGCCGACGTCGCCCGCGTGCTGGGGGAAGCCGGCTTGCCGGACTCCGCTCGCCGCGCCAAGCAGTACCCGCACGAATTCTCCGGCGGCATGCGCCAGCGCGCCCTGATCGCCATCGGCCTGTCGTGCCAGCCCCGGCTCCTGATCGCGGATGAGCCGACGTCGGCCCTGGACGTGACCGTACAGCGGCAGATCCTGGACCACCTCGAAACCATGACGGCGGAACTCGGTACGGCTGTCTTGCTCATCACCCACGATCTTGGCCTCGCTGCCGAGCGCGCGGACAAAGTGGTGGTCATGTACCGCGGCAACGTGGTGGAGGCCGGTCCTTCCCTCGAATTGCTCCGCAACCCGCAACACCCCTACACCCAGCGGTTGGTGGCCTCGGCGCCGTCCCTCGCTTCCAGGCGTATCCAGGCTGCCAAGGCCGAAGGAATCCAGACCGAAGAACTCCTGGCGCCCACCGACGTCGTGGCCGAAAAGCTGTTGTCTGACGACGTCTTGAAGGTCGAGAGCCTCAGCAAGGTCTTCAAGCTGCGCTCCGGAGTGGGCAAGGCAACGGACTTCAAAGCGGTGGACAACGTCTCGTTCAACGTCAAACGCGGGACAACGACGGCGATCGTGGGGGAGTCGGGTTCCGGCAAGTCCACCGTGGCCCAGATGGTCCTCAACCTGCTCGCGCCGACGTCGGGCCGGATCGTGTTCGACGGCGTGGACACCTCCACGTTGAACAGCCGGGAGATCTTCAAGTTCCGGCGCCGCGTCCAGCCGATCTTCCAGGACCCGTACGGTTCGCTCGACCCGATGTACAACATCTTCAGGACCATCGAGGAACCGCTCCGGACCCACAAGATCGGCGACAAGGCCAGCCGCGAGAAAAAGGTCCGGGAACTCCTGGACCAGGTGGCGCTGCCGCAGTCCACGATGCAGCGGTACCCGAACGAGCTCTCCGGCGGGCAAAGGCAGCGCGTCGCTATTGCGCGCGCCCTGGCCCTCGACCCCGAAGTGATCATCTGCGACGAGGCGGTCTCCGCCCTCGACGTTTTGGTGCAGGCCCAGGTCCTGAACCTCCTGGCCGAGCTGCAGTCCAACCTTGGACTGACGTACCTGTTCATCACGCACGACCTCGCCGTCGTGCGGCAGATCGCGGACCACGTCTGCGTGATGCAGAAGGGCAAGCTCGTGGAGACGGGCAGCACTGACGACGTCTTCGATTCGCCGCAGCAGGACTACACCAAGGCCCTGCTTAACGCGATCCCGGGTGCCAGCCTCATGCTGCCGCCCGTGGTGGCCTGACGGGTTTGACGCCCGTCCGCTGAGCGCCAGTTTGGCGGGTAGAAGAGCCGGTACCACTTCCGTGGGGGGAAGTGGTCCCGGCTCTTTTGCTGTCTCCGGCCCGTCCCGGAGCTCGCCGTCCATTGTGATGAAGGGCACAATTCGGCGGCCTGGAGGGTGATTTTTAGGCCAATAAATACCACAGCGCTTAGACTCTAGGAAGGTGCCCTGTGTCAAAGGGGCTAATCCGTCGTGCGTTCCGGTTGGAAATGTCGCGATACAACAGCTGACTTCACCACTGAATCGAGCCATTACGCATGTCTGAAACCACCACCAACACCGCCGCGGCCACTGCATCGCGCAGTGATCTGCGCAACGTCGCGATTGTGGCCCACGTTGACCACGGCAAGACCACCCTGGTCGACGCCATGCTCAAGCAGACCAACTCCTTCGCCGAGCACAACCACCTGGAAGACCGCGTCATGGACTCCGGTGACTTGGAGCGCGAAAAGGGCATCACCATCCTCGCCAAGAACACCACGGTTGCCTACAACGGCCCGTCGTCCAATGGCGAGACCATCACCATCAACGTGATCGACACCCCCGGCCACGCCGACTTCGGTGGCGAGGTGGAGCGCGGCCTGTCCATGGTTGACGGCGTGGTCCTCTTGGTTGACGCTTCCGAAGGTCCGCTGCCGCAGACCCGCTTCGTGCTCCGCAAGGCCCTTGCCGCGCACTTGCCCGTCATCCTGCTGGTCAACAAGACCGACCGCCCCGACGCCCGCATCGAAGAGGTTGTCCACGAGTCCATGGACCTGCTCCTTGGCCTGGCGTCCGACCTCGCGGACGAAGTTCCGGACCTGGACCTCGACAAGATCCTCGAAGTACCCGTGGTCTACGCCGCAGCGAAGGTCGGCCGCGCCTCCCTCGAGCAGCCGGCTGACGGCTCGGCCCCGGATAACGAAGATCTCGAACCCCTCTTCAAGGCGATCATCGAGCACATCCCGGCGCCGACCTACAACCCGAACGGTGTCCTTCAGGCGCACGTCACCAACCTGGACGCTTCCCCGTTCCTCGGCCGCCTCGCACTCCTGCGCATCTACAACGGCACCCTCCGCAAGGGCCAGACCGTCGCTTGGGCGCGCGCCAACGGCGAGTTGAAGAACGTCAAGATCACCGAGCTCCTGGCCACCAAGGCCCTTGACCGCGTACCGGCAGAGTCCGCCGGCCCGGGCGAGATCGTTGCTGTTGCCGGCATCGAGGAAATCACCATCGGCGAGACCCTGACCGACGCCGAGAACCCGCAGCCGCTGCCCCTCATCACGGTGGATGACCCCGCGATCTCCATGACCATCGGTATCAACACCTCTCCGCTGGCCGGCAAGGTCAAGGGCGCCAAGGTCACGGCACGCCAGGTGAAGGATCGCCTGGACAAGGAACTGATCGGTAACGTCTCCATCAAGGTCCTGCCGACCGAGCGTCCGGATGCCTGGGAAGTCCAGGGCCGTGGCGAGCTCGCGCTGGCCATCCTCGTGGAGCAGATGCGACGCGAAGGCTTCGAGCTCACTGTCGGCAAGCCGCAGGTTGTCACGCGGACCATCGACGGCAAGATCCACGAGCCGATGGAACACATGACCATCGACGTGCCCGAGGAGTACCTCGGCGCCGTCACGCAGCTCATGGCCGCCCGCAAGGGCCGCATGACCAACATGGCCAACCACGGTACGGGCTGGTGCCGCATGGAATTCATCGTTCCGGCACGTGGCCTCATCGGCTTCCGCACGAAGTTCCTCACGGACACCCGTGGCGCCGGTATCGCTTCCTCGATCTCCGAGGGCTACGAGCCGTGGGCCGGCCCCATCGAATACCGCACCAACGGTTCGATGGTTGCCGACCGCGCCGGCGTCGTCACCCCCTTCGCGATGATCAACCTGCAGGAACGCGGCTCCTTCTTCGTGAAGCCCACGTCCGAGGTCTACGAAGGCATGATCGTCGGCGAGAACTCGCGCGCCGATGACATGGACGTCAACATCACCAAGGAAAAGAAGCTCACCAACATGCGTGCTGCTTCCTCCGACACCTTCGAGAACCTGACGCCGCCGCGCGACCTGACCCTCGAAGAGTCCCTCGAATTCGCTCGCGAAGACGAGTGCGTTGAGGTGACCCCGGATTCCATCCGCATCCGCAAGGTGATCCTGGACGCCAACGAGCGCGCCAAGGCCACCCGCGCACGCGCCAAGGTCTGATCCTGCGCTGATTGCGGACTGACGCACTGAATGGATTGACGCATTGAATAAGGGAGCCACCGGAACGGTACGCGGCATTGCCGCGGCTGTTCCGGTGGCTCTTTTTGCTGCCGTTGCAGGCACCGCGCTGCACCGGCAGACGCTCCTCATTGCCGGCGTCGACGTCTATTGGGGCACCGCGGCGGCATTGCTCCTGCTCGCTTCGCTCCAGCTCCTGCTGGGCGCGTGGTCGCGGTCTTTGCTCCCGACGGCGATAGCCGGCATTGTTTGTTACGCGACCATAGGCTTTCTGTCCGCGGGCGGAGCCGGCAAGGCGCTGATCGTCGCCGACGCCCCTGGCAATGTGTGGGTCTACGGGAGCGCGGGTGTGACCCTCGTGATGCTCCTGTGGTGCCTGCGCTACAGGCGCCCGCCGCGCCGTTAGCTAGTCTGCGCTCGGGTCCCGGTGGTGGGCGATCAAGAGCGAGGTGGCCTCGCCGTCGTCGTCTGCCGGAAGCCGCATGTATTCTTCGACGACCGCCCGCAACTTGCCCATCATTTCCTGCTGCCGTGCTGCGTTGAACTTCACGCCAAGCCGCCAGACTTCTATGTCGTCGGGTGCGAGTCCGCGGGTCTCCTGGACGAATGTTTCGATCAGGATCGGGGAAATATCGTTGACGGGCGTGCTCCAGGAGGCGCGTGTGGCGATATATGGAACCTCCTTCGCGCCCCTCTTCCCCTTCCGGCCTTCCTGAGGTTCGAGAAAACCGGTGCGCACCAGGGTCCTGACGTGGTGCAGGCTCGACGCCGGGTTGATGTCCAAGAGCCCGGCAATCTCTTTGTTGGTGCGCGCGTGGTGCAGGCAGAGCCGGAGGATCCTCAGGCGCAGGGGCGAGCTCAGGGCGCGGCCCTTGGCGACCAGGTCGCTGTCCTCCCGCGCGTGTTCCGTCATGGAGGCCAGTGTAGCCACCCATAAGTGATTGACATATACCAATCACTGCAGGAAACTGAGCGGGTGAACGCCGGGACCACTGACAACGCTCAGCAGAGCGACAACGCTCTGCAATCTGAGGCGACTCTCCAAAGTGACACAGCTCGTCAAGCTGCCCCGGCTCAGAAGGCCGCCTCGCTTTGGCGGGACCGGAACTTCATGACCTTCTGGTCGGGCCAGGCCGTCAGCCAGCTCGGGGCGCAACTTGGGCAATTGGCGTTTCCCGTCCTCGCAGTGACTTTGCTCGGCGCCAGCGAGTTCGAAGTGGGCGCACTCAATGCCGCAGGCCTAGCGGCCTTCCTGCTGATCGGTTTGCCGGCAGGAGCCTGGGTTGACCGCTGGCTCAAGCGTCGCACGATGATTGTGGCTGACCTGGTACGGACCGCGGCGATGGCCACCGTACCTATCCTCTGGTGGGCCGGAATCCTGCAGATCTGGCACCTGTACGCCGTTGCCGCCGTCGTCGGGGCTGCGACCGTCTTCTTCGACGTTTCCTACCAGAGCTACGTGCCCGTGCTCGTGGACGCCGGGAAAGTGCCGCAGGCCAACTCCAAGCTGGAAGCTACCTCCCAGATCGCCCGGATCGGTGGTCCTGCCGCGGGCGGTGCGCTCCTGGTGATCGTGTCCGCCCCGGTGCTGTTCGTCGGGGAGGCGATGGGCTACCTGTTGTCGGCCATCTTCCTGCTCAGAACACGCGACGCGGAAGTACCCGTGCCCGCGAAGGATCGGCAGCCGCTGGCAAGCGAAATCAAGGAAGGCCTGGTCTTCGTCGTCAGGCATCCGTTGATCAGCAGGATTGTGGCCTGCACGGGCGGGGTCAACTTCTTCACCACGCTTGCTTTTACTTTGATGCCGGTACTCGTGCTTCGTGAACTGGGGCTGGGTCCGGAGGGCATGGGCCTCATCATGGCGGTCGGTGCTGTGGGCGGTCTGATCGGGGCCGTTGCCGCGCCCCGGTTCGCGGCCTGGATCGGCGAGGGGACCGTCATTCCCGTGGCGTCGATGATCAGCTCGCTTTTCCTCCTCCTGGTCCCGTTGTCCGTGCTTGCCCCCGAACGATGGATGTCCCTCGTGATGCTCATCGTCTCGGAGTTCGGGTTCGCCTTCGGAGTCCTGGCGTACAACATCATGCAGTTGAGCATGAGGCAGCGGGTGTGTCCTCCCAGGCTCCTGGGGCGCATGAATGCGTCCATTCGCTTTGTGGTGTGGGGAGTCATGCCGATCGCAGCCCTCGCCTCGGGTCTCCTGGCCGAGAACCTTGGCCTCGTCCCGACACTCTGGATCGGCTGGGCCGGAAGCATTGTTTTTGTTGCGCCAGTGCTGTTCTCTCCGCTGTGGGGAATGCGCAGGCTTCCGGACGAGGTGCATGGCGCCTGACCCTCCTTGGGACATGCCCCTCCTTGGCCTGCAGCAATGGACATATTGGCAACATGCTCATTCCTTGGTCTCCACGTGGCGCATGCTCTGCGGTGACTGAGGCACATGTCCAGCCCTTGGCCGCAGGAGTGAACTGGAGGTTTTCCACATAGTGAATATTGGCGCTTCCGCACCCATGATTTGGCCGGAACGATGGGCACATGGTGAACATCAGTGACGTCATTTCAGCGTACGACGGCGTAGCGCGGGCCAAGCATCTCGCTGCGGCGGGGGTGTCGCATTTCCAACTGAAATCCGCGTTGGCGAGCGGGCGGATTCGCCGCGTGGCCCGAGGGGTTTATGCGGTGCCCGACGCCGATCCCGGCTTGGTTGCCATCCGATCCCTTCCTGCTGAACCGGCCTGCGTTTCCGCGGCTGAACTGTCCGGGTTGTGGGTCTTGGATCGCCCTGAATTTCCCCATGTGGCGGTCCCTCACAGCCGAAGGTACCAAGGTTTTGTTTGCCATAGATCCGCAGCCCCGCCGTCCCTCATGGATTCAGTTGTCCAGGCCCTCCGTTGCCTGCCGGACCTGGACGGGCTGGTCATTGCGGAATCTGCAGTAGTTCTGGGGAGGCTACCCCTCTCGGGAATGAGGATGCGGCTGAGTGGGCGGAACGATGCGCGGGAGCGGGAGCTCGTGTCACGAATCGTTCCCCAGTCACAGTCGATCATCGAGTGCATCGCCAGATACCTCCTGCGCGAAGCGGGTTTCCATGTGGAATCACAAGTGAACGTGCCGGGCATGGGGCATTTGGACCTGATGGTGGACGGGCGGCTGGGGATCGAAACCGACGGAGCAGGTTTCCACATGGACAAGCCGAGCTTCGAGGAGGACCGCCGCCGGTGGAATGTCACCACCAGGCTGGGTGTTCCCACCTTGGTTGTGAGCTATTCCATGTTGAAGAACCGGCCGCGGGAATTTGTGGCGATGGTCCGCGACACTCTGAGGTCGCTCGACCAGGCCGCGTGATCTCCGCGTAGCTCACCTTCTGCCCTGTCGAAGGGGACATGCCCAGCCCTGCGAGCCAGGAACGGACATGTGCCTTGTCCCGGCTTGCGCTGCGGCGGGACATGCCCAGCCCTGCGAGCCAGGAATGGGCATATTCCCACTATGTCCAATGGTTCGAGCGAGCAGGGGGCATGTCCGCGTTGGTGGGGTGGGCTGAGGTGGGCGGCCAGGGGAGCGCGGGCAGGGGAGCGCGGGACTACTCGGGGGCTGTGCGTGGACCAAGGCGCGGAGGCGGGGGAGGGACCTCCTTGGCGGCCACTACGAGGGCAAGGGGGATCTCGACGTCGGACTGCCGGGTACGGATGGTGCACGCACCATCGGCGACGGAGAGCAGGTAGCCGAGGGCATCGGTGAAGCCGTCGTCCAGCCGGTATCGGACAACGACGCGTGTTCCGGATACGGTATAGAGCAGGAAATCCTGGGGCCGGGGCTGATTCACCAGTTCATAGTAAGACGCCCGGCTAGGTTGCTGAGTTCCGGCTGGGGGATAATAGGCTCAGAATTCGATGTACCGGCCATATGGCCGGTGGTACTACCCGGAAACTTTCCGGGACAACTGTGGAGAGGCAAGGGACGTGACCTACGTAATCGCGCAGCCGTGTGTGGACGTCAAGGACAAGGCATGTATTGAAGAGTGTCCTGTTGACTGCATCTACGAAGGCGAACGTTCCCTCTATATCCACCCGGATGAGTGCGTGGACTGCGGAGCTTGCGAACCCGTGTGCCCGGTGGAAGCGATCTACTACGAGGACGACACCCCGGAGGAATGGGCCGACTACTACAAGGCCAATGTCGAGTTCTTCGATGACCTTGGTTCCCCGGGCGGCGCTGCCAAGATCGGCAACACCGGCAAGGACCACCCCTTCATCGCTGCGCTGCCTCCTCAGAACCAAGACCACTAAGAACGGTTGCTTCCTTTGATTTCTGCGGCCCCCGCTTTCGGCCTCAACCTGCCCGACTACCCTTGGGAAGCCATGGCGCCGTATGTGGCCAAGGCATCAGAACACCCGGGCGGGGTGGTCAATCTCTCCATCGGAACCCCCGTGGATCCTACGCCGCAGCTGGTTCGCGAGGCGCTCGCCGGGGCTGCGGATGCCCATGGGTACCCGACAGTCCACGGCACGGAGGCACTCCGCGAGGCTGTGTCCGCCTGGTTCGCCAGCCGTCGCGGGGTCCCCGGGATCGATCCGAGGGACATCATGCCCACGGTCGGCTCCAAGGAATTGGTGGCTTGGCTGCCGTTCCTGCTGGGACTCAGCGCGGGTGACGTCGTGGTCCGTCCCACTGTTGCTTACCCGACTTACGACATCGGCGCCACGCTCGCAGGGGCCACCGCAGTCGCCGCCGACAGCCTGGACGAACTGGATTCAGCCACTCGCGCCAGGGTCCGGCTCATCTGGATCAATTCTCCGGGCAATCCCACGGGCAGCGTCCGTGACGTCGAATCCCTCAGGCAGATCGTGGCCCAGGCACGCGAGATCGGCGCAGTCGTGGCGTCGGATGAATGCTATGCCGAACTCGGCTGGGGTGAATGGGATGCGCAGCGTGGCGGCGAGGCCGTTCCGAGCGTCCTTGATCCGCGCGTCACGGGAGGATCCACGGACGGCCTCTTGTGCGTCTATTCCCTCAGCAAGCAGTCGAACCTCGCCGGCTACCGCGCTGCTTTCGTGGCCGGGGATTCGGCGATCGTGGCAAATCTCGTCAACAGCCGCAAGCACGCAGGCATGATCGTGCCCTACCCGGTTCAGGAAGCAATGCGCGCCGCGCTCAGCGATGCCGGCCACGTGCTTGCCCAAAAAGATCTCTACCGCGGACGCCGTGAACGCCTCGTGCCCGCACTTCAGAACTTCGGCCTGGAGATCCACGAGTCCAGGGCGGGCCTGTACTTGTGGTCCACGGCGGGGGAGGCAACGTGGGACACGGTCCAGCGTTTCGCTGACCTGGGGATCGTCGTCGGGCCCGGAGTGTTCTACGGAGACGCAGGCAACGGTTTCATCCGAGTGGCGCTCACAGGCACCGACGAACGCATCGATGCGGCCGTGGAACGCTTGAACACTGCTCGGTAACAATGCTGTGACTTGCCGCACAGGGCGCGTCAATCCGCCAGTAACCGTAGCTTGTGAATTAGTTTGTCCCGCTTACTGGCGGTAGCTTTTAACTGACTATCAATGGTGGCTTTCTCCATGAAGGCAGTCCGGCCGATGGCGCCTGCACTTGCAGGCCCCCGGTTGGAGTCACCAGATGTTGGTTGGATCAAGCTTTCGACCGAGGCCAAGAGCCTCATGAAGGGGACTCCATGACTGAGACCACCAGCGCTACCCTGCGCCATGCCGGCGGAGAGCTCGAACTCCCGCGGATCAAGGTTGTAGAAGGGAACGAAGGATACGACGTTTCCAAGCTGCTGAAGCAGACGGGCGCCGTCGCCTATGACCCCGGCTTCATGAACACCGCCGCCACCACGTCGGCGATCACCTACATCGATGGCGACGCCGGTATCCTGCGGTACCGCGGCTACCCGATCGAGCAGCTTGCCCAGCACTCAAGCTTCCTGGAAGTTTCCTACCTGCTGATCTACGGCAACCTTCCCACACCCACCGAGCTGGACGCGTTCGACCAGCGGATCCGCCACCACACGCTGCTCCACGAAGAACTCAAGGGCTTCTTCGGCGGCTTCCCGCGTGACGCGCACCCGATGCCGGTGCTTTCCTCGGCCGTCTCCGCGCTGTCGACGTTCTACCAGGACTCCTTGGACCCGTTCAACCCGGAGCACGTGGAAGTTTCCACTATCCGCCTCATGGCGAAGCTTCCGGTCATCGCGGCCTACGCACACAAGAAGTCCATAGGCCAGCCGATGCTGTACCCGGACAACTCCATGAACCTCGTGGAGAACTTCCTGCGCCTGAGCTTCGGCCTGCCGGCAGAGCAGTACGAGTTGGACCCCGTCGTCGTCAAGGCGCTCGACCTCCTGCTCATCCTGCACGCCGACCACGAGCAGAACTGCTCGACGTCGACCGTCCGCCTGGTGGGCTCCTCGAACGCGAACCTGTTCGCTTCCGTTTCCGCAGGCATCAACGCCCTCTTCGGCCCCGCCCACGGTGGCGCCAACGAAGCCGTGCTGAAGATGCTGCGCCAGATCCAGGCCGACGGCATCAAGCCCGAGGAATACATGGAGAAGGTCAAGAACAAGGAGGACGGCGTCCGCCTCATGGGCTTCGGGCACCGGGTCTACAAGAACTACGACCCCCGCGCGAAGATCATCAAGGCGACCGCACACGAGATCCTGGGCAAGCTCGGCGGCAACGACGAGCTCCTGGACATCGCGATGCGCCTCGAAGAGAAGGCGCTGGCCGATGATTACTTCATCCAGCGCAAGCTCTACCCGAACGTCGACTTCTACACCGGCCTGATCTACAAGGCCATGGGCTTCCCCGAGAAGATGTTCACCGTGCTGTTCGCGATCGGCCGGCTCCCCGGCTGGATCGCCCAGTGGCGCGAAATGATCAACGATCCCCAGACGAAGATCGGCCGTCCGCGGCAGCTCTACACAGGAGAGCCGGAGCGCGACTACCCGGCGATCTAGTCCGGCCCGGCCAACGCGGGGTCACTTACGGTCCGTCCCAAGGGACATCATGGGCCGTAAGTGACCTCGCGTTGCTTTTTAAGAGCTGTAGCCGAGGGGGTTGTTCTTCTGCCAGCGCCAGTGGTCTTCGCACATCTGGTCCACGGTCTTCGTGGTGGACCAGCTCAGGTCGGCCAGGGCGGAGGAGGCATCGGCCCAGAACGCGGGCAGGTCTCCCGCTCGGCGGCCGGTGATCTCGTACGGCAGCGGGTGGCCCACAGCCTGCTCGAACGCGTGAAGCATCTCCAGCACGGATGTACCCTTGCCGGAGCCGAGGTTCCAGCGGTGCACGCCGGGGCGTTCCGCAACGTAGTCGAGGGCGGCGACGTGGCCATCCGCGAGGTCGACGACGTGGATGTAGTCCCGCAGGCAGGTGCCGTCCGGGGTGTCGTAGTCGCCGCCGAAGACCATGAGCTTTTCGCGGCGGCCGACGGCAACCTGGGCGATGTACGGAACCAGGTTGTTGGGGATGCCCTGCGGATCCTCGCCGATCCGGCCGGAGGGGTGCGCGCCCACCGGGTTGAAGTAGCGCAACAAGGCGATGTGCCAGCGTTCGTCCGCGGCGCCCAGGTCCGTGAGGATGTCCTCGACCTGCTCCTTGGTGCGTCCATAGGGGTTGTTGGCCCCGATCTCCATCTTCTCGATGTAGGGGATGGGGTTGTGCTCGCCGTATACCGTTGCCGAGGAACTGAACACGATCGAACGGACGCCGTGCTTGTCCATGGCGCGCAGCAGGTTCAGTGTGCCCACGATGTTGTTGTAGTAATAGTTCAAGGGTTCCTGCACGGATTCGCCAACCGCCTTGAGGCCCGCGAAGTGGATGACGGCGTCGATGCTGTGCTGGTCGAACACGGCCTCAAGCGCGGCCTCGTCCACCAGGTCCACCTGATGGAATGCTGCGGTCTTTCCCGCCAGTTCACTGACGCGGCGCAGGGATTCTTCGCTCGAGTTCACGAGGTTGTCCACCACGACCACTTCGTGTCCGGTTTCCAACAGGGACAGGACGGTGTGCGATCCGATGTAGCCGGTGCCACCCGTGACAAGAATTCTCATGCAAGCAACGGTAGTCGAACTTGGTGCGTGCCCGCTCAGTGTTGCGTAGGCCACAGTCCCGCGGTTCCGTGTGCCGGACGGCACGGTTCAAGCACGTTTGTGCTAAAAAGATTTGTGCCCAAGATTGTCGATGCCGAAGCCCGGCGCCAAGAAGTAGTCGAAGCCGTCTTCAGGATCATCGCCTCGGATGGCCTCGAGCGAGCCTCCTTGCGGGAGGTGGCCGACGAAGCCGGGCTTGCCGTTGGTTCGGTCCGCCACTACTTTGCCAGCAGCGACGAATTGCTGGTCCATTCCTTTGCCGTGGTCATCGACAGGATCGCCGGGCGGCTCGAGGGGGCGTTCGCCGTCGTCGAATCCCTGGACAACGGCTCGGCGGAGCACGACGACGCCGTGTTAACCCTGCTGGGTCAATTCCTTCCGCTCGACGAGGAACTGGCCGTCGACGCCTGCGTGTGGATGGCATTCCGGCACGCGGCCCGGATCCGGCCGGTGCTCGAACAGGAAGCCGCACGCAGCCACCGTGCCGTGGCCGCCGTCGTCGGCCGCTTGGTGATGCGGCTGATGCCCGACGGCGGATCCGGCCAGGAGCGTCTTGTGACCGAGGCCGAGCGCCTCCTGGCTACCCTCGACGGCCTGTGCATGCACGCCTTGCTGCAGCCCGAATGGATGACGGCCGAAGTCTGCCGCGACGTTCTGACCGCACATGTGGACAGTCTTCTTGCGGTGCCTTCCAACCGTTAACGTCGCGCCTCTTCGGGAATAGACTGGAACTCTGAGCGGGCACCTGCCAAGGGAGGCAATCGGATGCATGACACAGGCGGTCAGGGGTGGCGGATCACAATGGACACTTCCGGACCGATGCTCATTGCCTTGTATCTGAGAGACGTTGCTGGATTGGACGGAGCCGGGACGCCGACGCTTTCCCACGCCACACCTAAAGTAAGGCACGCGGACCACACGCACCTCACCGCCGAGGTAGGCGGAGTGCCGGCCCTCAAGACGGAGTGGGAGGCCTGGTGGGAACAGCTGCTGAGGGCGTATCCGGATGCCGCGCCCGAGCTTTCACCCCCGGGATTTAACGCCTTCGGCAATTCGCCGGCCCTTCGCCGGGTACTTCAGGCACACTTCGGTGCCGCCCTGACGTGGGCCCGTGAACGCCTTGAAGAGTACGAAAAACTCGAGGCTGAACGCGAAGCGAGTGGCGCCACGCTGCTTCTGGGCGACATGGTGGAGGACCGGCTGCTCGAAGTCGGCCGGAGCTCCCGGGACTTCCAGCTGACGATCATCGAGCTGCCCCTCAACGAGCCACGGGCCTGGTACCTTGAGCCGGACAAGATGATCATGAGCCACCGGCTCTTGTCCGAACCGGACATCTTCCGCAGCTACGTGCAGCCGGTGGTCGAACTGCTGGCCTGAGGCCAGCAGCCCCGCACATTACGTCTTCGGAGCCGAAACCGTGATGGTCACGGATCCCGATGCTGCCGCTGAATCCTGCCACCCCTTGTGGTCCTGCCGGTTCCAGCTGGCGCCGGCCACGTCAACCTGGGTCACGGAGAGGTCCTTGGCATTCGCCACTGCCCACTGGGCCACAGCCCATGCCTGCACGCCAGTGATGTTCAACTGGACCGTGCGGCCTTGGGCGACGGCCGGCAGGGAGCCGAACGCCGTCGTCATGGCTGCCGCAACGGCATTCGGATCACCGGCAGCGTCCGCGGCGCGGAGGGTACAGTCCAGGGCCCTTTCAGAATGTCCGGTCAGCGCCGACGCGTAGGCCCGGCCCATCGCTTCCTGCTGCGCGTAGGCCTGGGGGTACGCGGAATGCTGGACCGCTTGCGCGGCATCGGTGATCGCCATGGTTTCGTAGCCGGGCACTTTCACCAAGTGGTCATAGAACGCGTTCGTCGCGTAGACGGGATCCATGACCTCGGCTTCGGTGCCCCACCCTTGGGACGGGCGCTGCTGGAAGAGTCCCCTCGAATCGGGGCCTACCTCGTCACCGTGGCCGATGTTGCGAAGCTTGGATTCCTGCATTGCGGTGGCCACCGCGATGGTGGCCGCACGCGGAGGCAGCCCTCGCTGGACCGCAATGGCGGTGATGAGGGCGGCGTTCGCCGCTTGGTCCGTCGCCAACTCGTAGGAGTCCGAGCCGACGACGGCGACGCAGCGCTCCGTAACCAAGGTTTCGGAGCGCTGCAGTACAGTCACCACGGCATAGATGGCACCGGCCACCAAGGCAAGCGCCAGCAACAGGATGATGGTGCGTCGGAGGCGGCGCATCCGGATATCAGCTAGTTGGCGTGGAGGGCTTCGTTGAGTTCCACCGTCTGGCCCTTGCGGGGGAGGACCTCGACTTGACCGGTGGTGGAGTTGCGGCGGAACAGCAGGTTCGGTACGCCGGAGAGCTCAACAGCCTTGATGATGCTGCTGGTGTCCTCGCCGTTGGCGTCCTTCGGGCCGGGGATACGCACCCGGGTTCCAGCCGTGACGTAAAGGCCGGCTTCAACCACGGAATCGTCGCCGATGCTGATGCCCACACCGGAGTTGGCGCCCAGGAGCACGCGCTCACCCAGGGAAATCTTTTCCTTGCCGCCACCGGAAAGGGTTCCCATGATGGAGGCTCCGCCACCGACGTCGGTGCCGTCACCGGCAACAACGCCTGCCGAGATGCGGCCTTCAACCATGGACGTGCCGAGGGTGCCGGCATTGAAGTTCACGAAGCCCTCGTGCATGACCGTGGTGCCTTCGGAGAGGTAGGCGCCCAGGCGGACCCGGTCGGCGTCGGCGATCCTGACGCCGGTGGGGACGACGTAGTCCACCATGCGGGGGAACTTGTCCACTCCGTAGACCGTGACGGCGCCGCGCTTGCGCAGCCGGGCGCGGGTCAATTCGAAGCCATCCACCGCGGCGGGGCCGAAGTTCGTCCACACAACGTTGGGGAGCTTGCCGAAGACGCCGTCCAGGTTGATGCTGTTGGGCTTGACCAGCCGGTGCGAAAGCAAGTGCAGGCGCAGGTAGGCGTCAACGGTATCTGCGGGGGCTTCGTCCAGGTTGATCTGGGCAAAGACCACTTTCTGCTCGGTCCGGCGGTCGGCGTCGTGGCTGTCAGCGGCGAGTGCGGTCAGCGACTCGTCGGCGTGCTCCACGGCCCGCAAGGATGCGGCCGCTTCGCCCAGTGCCGGCGCCGGAAACCATACGTCCAGCACGGTCGCTTCTCCGGCGTCGGAGGTGGCGATGGTGGCCAGGCCAAAGCCGTAGGCGGTGCGGTCGTTGTCAGAAGCGCTATCGAGAGCGGCAGAGGCAGCGGTTTCAGTCATGGCGCAAGTCTATCGAGAGCCACTGCTTCCCTTGAAACCGTGTGTGGACCGAAGGGGTCGCAATTCGCTAGGGATACAGTGGAGAGGTGACCGTTGAAACTACTCCGATCCTTCTTGACATCAGGCAAGACGTTGCGCTGCTGACCGCCGCGCTGATGGACATCAACAGCGTGTCCGGCAACGAAGCCGCGCTTGCAGACGCCGTTGAATCCGCCCTCCGGACGATCCCTGGCCTGCGCATTGTGCGGGACGGCGACGCCATCATTGCCCGGACCGAGCTGGGACGCCCGGAGCGCGTGATCCTGGCCGGCCACCTCGATACCGTGCCGTTGCCCACCGTGGAAGGTTCACTCGGCACCGTGCCATCCACGTGGGAGTCCGGAGTCCCTGGGACGGGAAACCTGTACGGACGCGGGGCCACTGACATGAAGGGCGGGGTGGCGGTGCAGCTTGCGCTGGCCGCAACCATGTTCGACGGCGGCGCTGAGCCCGGCAAGGACGTCACCTTCGTCTTCTACGACCACGAGGAAGTCGAAGCGGTCAAGAGCGGCCTCGGCCGCTTGGTGCGGAACCACGGCCATCTCCTGGAGGGGGACTTCGCGATCCTCCTCGAACCCACCGACGGCACAGTGGAAGGCGGGTGCAACGGCACCAGCCGTTTTGAGGCCACCACGGTCGGGGAAGCCGCGCATTCCGCCCGGGCATGGATGGGCAGCAATGCCATCCACGCTGCCGCGCCCATCTTGAGCCGCTTGGCGGCCTACGAACCGCGCACGGTCAACGTGGACGGGCTGGACTACAGGGAGAGTCTCAACGCCGTGAAGATCAACGGCGGCACCGCGGGAAACGTGATCCCGGACCGCTGCGTCGTGGAGATCAACTACCGCTTCGCGCCGGACAAGACCCCGGACCAGGCCGAAGCCCATGTGCGCGAACTGTTGGAGGGCTTCGACGTCGTCCGCACCGATGCCGCCGCTGGAGCGCGGCCCGGCCTCAATCACCCGGCTGCGGCGTCCTTCGTTGCCGCCGTCGGGGCCCAGCCCAAACCCAAATACGGTTGGACCGACGTCGCGCGCTTCAGCGAACTGGGCGTTCCGGCGGTCAACTTCGGGCCGGGCGATCCGCTTCTGGCGCACAAAGACAACGAACACGTCGACGCCGATGCCATCCGTGAGTGCCTCCGCGCGCTGCGGTCGTGGCTGGCTGACTAGGTCGAGCGACCTCACTCTTGCTTGTGAACGTGGGTGTGGCCCGTGGGCTTGGTTCCGGAACCAAGCCCACGGGCCACACCCACGTTTGCGGCGTATCCGGCGGCATCCGCGCTAGCCTAGGTCAATGAGTACGAGCCAGCCCCAAGTTCCTAGTCCAGACGCCAATGGCAAGGCGATGAGCAACGGATCAGCACCGTCAGCCCCCGCCGTTGCCCCGGAGCCGCCAGCAAAGCACAAAGGACCCTTGGAGCTTCGGCGCAAACAGGCCGCCATGCCGATGTCGGACCAGCGACTCCTGGACACCAGGGGAGCGGACCACTTCATTCACACCGACCCATGGCGGGTCCTGCGGATCCAGAGCGAATTCGTCGAAGGATTCGGTGCGCTCGCTGAGCTCGGCCCCGCCGTCAGTGTCTTCGGGTCCGCCCGCACCAAGCCGGGCACCGGCTATTACGATATGGGCGTGCAGGTCGGCCGCCATCTCGCCGAAGCCGGCGTCGCCGTCATCACCGGGGGTGGCCCGGGTTCGATGGAAGCGGCCAACAGGGGAGCTGTCGAAGGCAACGGCGTCTCCGTTGGACTGGGAATCGAACTGCCCTTCGAACAAGGCCTCAACCGGTGGGTGGACCTCGGTATCAACTTCAGGTACTTCTTCGCCCGGAAGACCATGTTCGTCAAGTACGCCCAAGGGTTCATCGTCCTGCCGGGCGGCCTGGGTACCCTCGACGAACTGTTCGAAGCCATGGTTCTGGTGCAGACCCGCAAGGTGACATCATTCCCGATCGTCCTTCTGGGGGTGGATTTCTGGAGCCCGATGATCGAATGGATCAAGGGGACCCTGGTTGCCGAAGGCATGGTTTCCGCAAAGGACCTGGACCTCATCCAGCTTGTGGACGATCCCGGGGACGCCGTCCACCGCGTGCTGCACGGAATCCCGCGTCCGCCTTCGACCAACGGCGACCAGCGCCCGGAGTAGCATTGCCGGCACTGAGCTCTCAGCTGAGTCTGGCACGATGGTTGTTGTGAGCTTTTTTCTGGTCTTTCTGGCGATTGTCATTATCGGTGCCGTTTTGTTCCTCGGTGCCGGAATGGCGAGATCCAGCCGCGACTCCGGCGCCGGCTTGGATGAACCCGTCCCGAACCTGCCGCCGGTCCTGTTGCCGGCCGGAGCCAAGGCGTCCGACGTCGATCGCGTCCGTTTCGCCCTCGGCCTGCGGGGCTACCGCATGGACCAGGTGGATGAGGTGCTCGATGAGCTGAGGGATCAGCTGACGTCCCAGGAGAGGGAAATCGAACGACTGAAACTGGCCCTTGAAGCAGCCGGGGACCAGGAAGAACCACAGGAGTGACCCAGCCAGTCGAAGTGGGGACTCCGAAGGGATCCCTGGCCCGAAGGCTGCGCCTCGTCGGAGCCCATGCCGTCGCTTGGCCCTGGTGGGTCCAGGTAGCCCTCGTCTATATCGCATCGAGGCTTGTCAGTGCTTGCATCTTCATGGCTGCGGCATTGCAGCAAGGTGTCAATCCGTGGTTCCCGCCGGCGCCCGACTACTGGAATTTCATCACGATCTGGGATGGGCGCTGGTACGCCGAAGCCGCGAACAACGGGTATCCGTCTGTCTTGCCGCTCAATGCGAACGGCGGCGTCGCGGAAAATTCCTGGGCCTTCTATCCTCTTTTTCCCTACCTTGCCAGGGCTCTCGGTGCCGTCACCGGACTGGCGGCGCTGCCCGCCCTGACAGTCATTGCCGTGGTGGCCGGGCTGGGCGCGGCCCTGTTGGTCTACAAACTGTTCCGGGAATACGCCGGGCGCACCACGGCGCTCTGGGCTGTGACCTTCTTCTCGATGTTCCCGGTCTCGGCCATCCTGCAGGTCCCCTATGCGGAGTCCCTCAACACACTCTTGCTGGCGGGTTCGCTTCTGCTTCTGGTGCGCCGCAAATACCTGGCTGCGATCCCGGTGGTCTTGCTCATGTGCCTGTCGCGGCCCACCGGCGTGCCCTTCGCGGCCATGGCGGGCCTGCTCCTGCTCCACCACTTGTGGAAGAGGTTTGGACGCCGCCCAGGCGCGGGGTCCGTTCAAGGAACCATGCCCGCGGCCGCCATTCCCACGTCCAAGGAACTTGGATCGCTGGCGGCGCTTGTAGTCGTCAGCGTGGCAGGGGCTCTCGCGTGGCCGGCCATTGCCTGGGCGGTCACGAGGGATCCCCTGGCCTACACCAAGACTGAAACGGTTTGGCGCGGGGACGACCTCGTTCCGTTCAAGCCATGGTTCGAGACCGGTCAATTGCTCTTCGGACCAGTACTCGGTATCCTGGCGCCGTTTGTCTTCGTGGCGCTCTTTGCCTTGCTGATGGTGAGCAAACCCGTCCGGGCGCTGGGCGCCGAGCTGAGGCTGTGGTGCACGTGCTACATGGGGTACCTCCTGGTCTTCCTGCACCCCCAGACGAGTACGTTCCGGATGCTCTTGCCCTTGTTCCCCTTGGCGCTCAGCGCGGCCTGGTTGTCCCGTTCAAAGGCTTACCGCGGCACAGTGGTGGTCATGTTCTTCCTCCTCCAGATCGTTTGGATCGTCTGGCTGTGGGCGTGGGCCCCGCTGCCGGGCGGCGGCGACTACCCGCCGTGATGCCGCGACGGTCTTTCCCCTGTTCAAGCGCGATCACGGCCCGCCGGGAAAAGTCCATCAATTAGCTACGGGCGGGTAATTACGAGATAATGGACACAAGCAAGGACAAAGGCACTCTCGGGTGCTCGGCGACGACGACTGAACTGCCATGAATGTCGGCGCCGTATATTCCACGCGGAGCCAGCCCGGCCGGGTTGGCGGGATTTGGGACAACTGGAGGGGATTTTCCTAATGGCGGCTATGAAACCACGTACTGGCGACGGCCCTATGGAAGTAACCAAAGAGGGCCGCAGCCTGATCATGCGTGTGCCGCTCGAAGGCGGAGGACGGCTGGTGGTCGAGCTCAACGCAGCAGAGGCGGCGAACCTCAAGGAATGCCTCGTAGGCGTTACCGAATAGATTCACTGGGCAGGGCCCGGCGTAAGAGCCGGCGCCCTGCTTTCATGTTTAAGCCTGAAAGCGAACGGCGGCCGGCTACTTCTTGACTGCGACCAGCAAGCCGTCACCTGTCGGAAGCATCGCCGAGGAGAGCCGCTCGTCGTCGCGGATGGCCTTGCCGATCTGGCGGAGCACCACGGTGGTGCTGTCCCGGGCAGCCGGGTTGGAAACCTTGTCCTTGTCCAGCGCGTCGTTGATGACCAGCGTTCCGCCCGGCTTGAGGAGCCGGATTGCTTGCTCGACGTAACCGGGAAAATTGGGTTTGTCCGCATCGATGAACACGAGGTCGTACGCGGAGTCCGTCAGGCGCGGCAAGACATCGGCGGCACGGCCTGAGATGGTCCGGGTCCGGTTCGCCGGACTGCCGGATTCCAGGAACGCCTCGCGGGCGGCCTTGAGGTGCTCGACGTCGACGTCGATAGTGGTCAGGACAGCCTGCGGGCTGAGGCCGCGCAGCAGGCACACGCCTGAGACGCCTGCCCCGGATCCGACCTCCACAACGGTCTGCGCCTTCGATGCCGCGGCCAGGACGGTCAGGACTGCCCCGACTCCGGGGCTGACCGGGGTCACGCCCAAATCGTAGGAGCGTTCACGGGCGCGAAGCAACACGTCGTCCTCGGCAGGCAGATCTTCTGCATAGGACCAGCTGGTTGACTTGTCGGCACTCATGGGGGTTCGCTTTCCAGGCAGAGGGGTATTGCTTCCAGACTACTGGCTACGCGCCGCCCAGCCCGGACGCCCGCTGCCCGCAATTCTGTGTCTTCGGAGTGCCTTCCGGACAATGTTCGCTCTGCGGGAAAAGCATGCCAGTGATCAGCAAAATCTCAGCCAACACTGGGATGATGTATATCCAGCCATCCAAGCGAGGGCTGGCAACGAACTCCTGAGTGACCGGCAGGATGACAAACAGTTTGAGGGGAGCGGACGATGCGGGCATCAAGTGCTGCGCCAGTCCAGACAACGGCAGCAGTCCTGGGTTCCACCGACACGGCCCCGCCGGCCGAGGAGTGGGTCAGGCCGAGCTGGGAGGAAGTGGTGGAGAACCACTCCGCCAAGGTCTTCCGCCTTGCCTATCGGCTCACTGGAAACAAGTTCGACGCCGAGGACCTCACCCAGGAAGTCTTCGTCAGGGTGTTCCGTTCGCTCGAAAACTTCAAGCCAGGCACCCTTGACGGCTGGCTGCACCGCATCACCACCAACCTCTTCCTCGACCAGGCCCGTCGCAAGAGCCGCATTCGCTTCGATGCCTTGGCCGAAGACGCCGAATCCCGGTTGCCCGGGCGTGAACCCGGTCCCGAGCAGAGCTTCGAGCTGAACAACCTCGACCTGGACGTCCAGCGCGCCCTGGAAGAACTCCCGCCGGACTTCCGCGCCGCCGTCGTGCTTTGCGATCTTGAAGGCCTGTCCTACGACGAGGTTGCCGAAGCGCTTGACGTGAAGCTGGGGACCGTCAGGTCCCGCATCCACCGCGGACGGACAATGCTCCGTGAAAAGCTCGCCCATCGGGATCCACGTCCGGTCCAGGCCCGCAAGCCGCGGCTCAAGATGCCGCGCATCGCCGGCCTCCTTTAGTCGCCGATGGGTCTGCTGAAAGGACGACGCGGCAGTTTGGCTCGGGGAACTATCCGGCACAGCCGCGCCCCCGGCCATCTGCAGGAATGCTCTGAATGCCATGCCGCGGTCCTGCGGGAACGCCAGTACCTCGAACGGCTCCGCCGTGCCGCTGTCCCTGAAGCCAGCGAGGATTTCACCAACCGGTTGATCGAACACACCCAGCGGCTGGCGCAATCCGATTTTCCTGAGCGCCCTGAACCGCAGCGGAGCGTGTGGCACGGTATCCGGCTTGCCAGCGCCGCGGCGGGCGGACTCGCCGTGAGCGCCGGAATCCTGGCGGTCGCAGCCTACGCGCTCGGCGGTGAAGTTGCGCCCCAGGCGTCCAACCGCGGAGAACAGGAAGTCCGGACCCTTGTCAGTTCAACCGTGCCCGGAAGTACGGGAGAGGAACTCCCCGTGACGGGTTCGCAGCTGAGTCTGCCCGTCAGCGTGGCAGGAACGGTGAGCCTGGACGAGCAGCAATTGTCCGAACTGCGGAAAGACGGCTGGGCATGCCCCGAGATGGCCAGCATGGGATACCACATGGTTTCCGCCCGGGCCCTGATGCAGGACGGGCACCCCGCCGTTGAGCTGCGCCTCAGCGACGGTGACCACCACGCCACCCTGGTGGAGCAGCACTTGGAGGGCAGCGGCGCTTCGGGAACCCAACTGTCGATCGCCCAGGGCGCCCCGTGGCAGGCCGTCTACTCCTCACCGGTGGCCGTGCTGCGTTACTCGTCCGACATGCCTTCCAACCAGGCTGCGGGAGCCGTTCCGGAGCTTGTGAAGGCTGGCGACTCGCTCATGGTCGCCCGGCCGGCCGAAAACAGTGCAGAGACCTGGAACGAACGGTTGCAGCGGGGCCTCCATGCCCTGGCGGGCCTCGCAGGTTTCTGAGCGGACCAACGGACAAGGTAACCTTCGATACGTGTTTGGAATCAATGGCTCGGAGTTCGTCGTCCTGCTGATCATCGGCGTCATCGTGATCGGTCCCAGCCGTTTGCCTGAATACACGCGGAAGTTGACGAATCTGGTCAAGGAACTGCGGCGCATGGCGTCCGGTGCCCGTGAGCAGATCAAGGAAGAAGTCGGCATCGACATAGATGACGTCGACTGGAAGAAGTATGACCCGCGCCAGTACGATCCGCGCCGGATCATCAAGGAAGCACTGCTCGACGACGACACGAAGCCTGTCAGCGACGGTGCGCCTGTCGCTGTGGACGCCGTGGCGAAAGCTCCCGAGCGGGTTGTCGAACGGCTTTCCGTCGGTGAAAAGGCGCCTTTCGACGCCGAGGCCACCTAGAAACTATTTCGGCTGGATCCCGAGGGACATTCCGGCCAGGCCCCGCGGCTTGGCGTTGAGCTTGCCCGCGATGCCCTGAAGCGCCTGCGCGGCAGCCGTCTCCGGGGCCGCCAACACCACGGGGCGTCCCGCATCCCCGCCTTCGCGCAGGCGGATGTCCAAGGGGATCTGTCCCAACAGCGGGACGTCGCTTCCGACGGCGGCACTCAGCCGCTCAGCCAGCACCCGCCCGCCGCCGCTTCCGAACAATTCCATCCGGCCGCCGTCGGGCATCTCCAGGAAGGACATGTTCTCCACGACTCCGGCAAGCGTCTGGCCTGTCTGCGTGGCGATGGTTCCGGCCCTTTCGGCAACATCCGCCGCTGCTGCCTGCGGGGTGGTCACCACGAGGATTTCGGCGTTGGGAAGCAACTGCGCCACGGAGATGGCGATGTCGCCCGTGCCGGGCGGGAGATCCAGGAACAGGGCATCCAGATCGCCGAAATACACGTCCGTGAGGAATTGCTCCAAGGCACGGTGCAGCATCGGCCCGCGCCAGGCGACTGCCTTGTTCCCGGAAACAAACATGCCGATCGAGATCACCTTCACGCCGAAGGCCACGGGCGGGAGGATCATGTCGTCCACGCGCGTGGGCTGCTGTGTGATTCCCATGAGGGCCGGGACGGAGAAGCCGTGGACATCGGCGTCGACGATTCCCACGCGCAGCCCCTGCGCCGCAAGGGCGCAGGCAAGGTTGACCGTCACCGAGGACTTCCCCACACCGCCCTTGCCGCTCGCGACGGCGAAGACCTTCGTCAGGGAGCCTGGTTCGTTGAAGGGGATTCCGCGTTGACCGCCAGCGCCGCGCAGCCGTTCCTTCAGTGCGTCCCGTTGCGGCTGCGTCATGACCTTGAGTTCGACGTCGACGCCCGTCACTCCCGCAACGCGGCCAAGGGCAGCGGTGGCGTCGGCCGTGATGGTCTCTCGCAGGGGGCAGCCGGCGATGGTCAGCAGCACCACAACCCGGACGGTTCCGTCCGGACTGGCCTCTACCGAATCCAGCATCCCCAATTCAGTAATGGGACGGCGGAGTTCTGGATCGATGACGGTTGCCAAGGCAGCGTTGAGGGCCTCGACAGAAGGTGTGCTCATGGAGTGGATGTTCAGCTTTCGGGCTGGTCGGGAGGACCTGACTGCCTGGCCGGCGAGGTGCCGACGGACGACAGGTCGGGTGCGGTCTGGTCAGCGCTGGAGTGCGCCGGGTGGATCTTGGGGATCTGCTGCGTGGGGGGATTGCGCTGTTTGTTGCGCTTGTCCTTGATTTTGTCCTTGGCCTTTTCGCCGTTGTTGGAGCCGCCGGAACTGTTCGGTCCCAACTCGTCCTGCGCTTCGAGCAGATCGGACAGCAGCGAGCGGAGTTCGGCACGCACGTAGTCCCTGGTAGCGACCTCGCGCAGGGCGATGCGAAGGGCGGCGACCTCACGGGTCAGGTATTCGGTATCAGCCAGGTTGCGCTCGTCCCGGGCGCGGTCCTGCTCGATGGTCACGCGGTCCCTGTCGTCCTGGCGGTTCTGGGCCAACAGGATCAGGGGCGCCGCGTAGGAGGCCTGCGTCGAGAAGAAAAGGTTGAGGAGGATGAACGGATAGGGATCCCATTGGAAGCCGAACAAGCCAATAACGTTGAACGCGATCCAGATGACCACGAAGATCGTCATGTAGAACAGGAAGTTCGCCGTACCCATGTAGCGGGCGAAGCGCTCGGCGAACCGGCCGAAGGCATCGGGATCGCTGCCGAAGTTCGGCAGCATGCGGGAGCGCAGCTCGAGCGGGGTGTCCAGTCCTCCGCTGGTGGGCTTCTCAGCCAATTCGACCTCCTAGTTTCCTGATCGGGGCTCCGTCTTCATGGGTTCGCCAGTCGTCCGGGAGCAAATGGTCCAAGAGGTCATCAACAGTCACCGCCCCTACCAGGCGACCGGCGCTGTTCACGACCGGGAGGGAGTTCAGGTTGTAGGAGGCCATGGTGTGGCTGACCTCGCTGACGCTGGCATGATCGGAAACCGGCTCGAGATTCTTGTCCACGATGCTGCCCAGCTGTTCGGGCGGGGCGCTGCGGAGCAATTGCTGGATATGCACGACGCCGAGGAATCGTCCCGTGGGTGTCTCCAGCGGCGGCCGGCAGATAAAGATGGCCGAAGCCAAAGCGGGGGAGAGCTCTTCGCTGCGCACATGGGCCAACGCTTCAGCGACCGTGGCTTCCGGGGGCAGGATCACGGGCACCGGGGTCATGAGGCCGCCGGCAGTGTCTTCGTCATACTGCAGGAGCCTGCGGACGTCGTCAGCCTCGTCGGGCTCCATCAGGAGCAGCAGTTCTTCGGCCTTCGCGGAAGGCAAGTCCGCCAACAGGTCCGCTGCGTCGTCCGGGTCCATTTCTTCCAGCACGTCGGCCGCGCGTTCGCTGTCCAAAGCGGACAAGAGCGTGACCTGGTCTTCTTCCGGCAATTCCTGGAGCACGTCGGCGAGGCGTTCGTCCTGCAACTCGCTGGCCACTTCGATCCGTCGCTTGTCCGACATTTCCTGGAGTGCGTCGGCGAAGTCGGCCGGCTTAAGGTCCTCGTGGGTGGCAACGAACTGGCTGGCACCCTGGGGATCGTTCTCGGAGCCCTGCAGAGTCTCCGCCCAGTCCACCAGCAGCGTGTGGCCGCGGCGCAGCCCCCGAAGCCTGGAGGTAGACGTGCCGCGTCGAACGAAAAGCTTGGAGACCAGCCAGTCGCCGTTGCGCTGCTGGTCCATGGCGATGTCTTCGATGATGGCGTCGCCGCTGCCGTCCTTGAGCGTCACCTTGCGGTCAAAGAGCTCGCCGACCACCAACTGCTCGGCACCGCGTTGCTGGAAGCGCCGGAGATTGACCAAGCCGGTGCAGATGATCTGGGCCTGGTCCATCGACGTCAGCCTGGTCATGGGAACGAAGACGCGCTTCTTGCCCGGAACCTCGACGACGATACCCACTGCGTGCGGGGCCCCGCGCAAGCCGCGCGAAAGCACCACGACATCGCGCAGCCGGCCCAGGCGATCGCCCAGGGGGTCGAAAACGTCGAGGCCGAGCAAACGCGCAACAAAGATGCGTGAAGGATTTGTGCTCACCCTTACAGGCTACCGAGTCTGCTCTCTTTTAGCTGAATTTCAGCCGGTTCACATGTGTATGGGACAGAATGGGGGTATGGCGAACATTTTCGGTGCCCCCAAGGCCACGGAGGAATCCCGCAGCGTCCCCAAGGGCGACACCGTGGGCTCTTACACTTCCTATCTCGATGCCCAGAAGGCGGTGGATTATCTTGCCGACCAGCAGTTCCCCGTCCAGCATGTCTCCATTGTCGGAAACGACCTCAAAATGGTGGAGCGGGTAACGGGACGGCTCAGCTACCCGCGCGTCGCTTTGTCCGGCGCGTTGAGCGGTATGTGGTTCGGCCTGTTCGTGGGCGTCATGCTTTCGTTCTTCACCCCTGCCGGCGGTCCCTTCTCGATTGTGACGTCAGTGCTCATGGGTGCGGCGTTCTTCATGCTCTTCGGGATCGTCACCTACGCCGCGCAGCGCGGGAAGCGGGACTTCACCTCCACCAGCCAGGTAGTGGCGACGAACTATGACGTCATTGTCGCCTTGGAAGCATCGCAGGAAGCCCGCCGTCTCCTGCACCAGTTGCCGATGAATCCTTCCGAGGCGGCTTTCGGCCGGCCACCTCAGGCCTACACGCCGCAGGACTACCGGAACCCTCCTGTCCATCCAAGCGCACCCCAGGGCCCGGCGCCCGAACGCCCGGCGACCTGGCAGGACCCCTACGGCCAGCGTGGACCCGAAGCCGGACAGGGAACGGCCGGCGAGCCAGCCCAGCCCGTCGCAGATGCCCCGGTCGCGGCCGCGCGGCCAACCGCCGGCGTTCGCTACCCGGACCTTCCCGACGGCCGGCCTCAGTACGGTGTACGGGTGAACGAACCCGGAAACGGCGAGCAGGCTGCCAACGGTGAGGATGCGGCCAAGCAGTAGTTAGGGCAGGGCCACACAGCTGCAATCTGGAAGGCGTGGGAGCTTTCGGACGCGCCATTCCAAAGTGAACAGGTCGAGTTCCCGTACCTGCCCGGACAAGGCAAGAGGCAACCCGAGCAGGATCCTCATGGCCTCCCAAGCGGCCAGATTCGCCACCAAGCCCGAAATGGCTGCGGTACTTCCCCCGCTCCTCGTTCGTCCCTTGAGCGGAAGGAAGTCGGCGCAGTTGTGATCGTTCATGGTCTGTGAACGGATGCATTGCCAGCACACTGTCTGACCGGGAACGATGCTGGTGCCTGGCACGCCCAGGTTCCCGCCATACGCGCCACCAACGATATGTGGAACGCGCGCTTGGGTCGCGGCTTCGGCGATGATGTCTGAGATCACCACAACATCCGGCTCATCGGCGCATCCGACCACCAAGCTGGCGTCGCTTATGGCTGATTTGAGATCCGCTGCGGCAACCACTCGACGACGGTTTGTGATGACCTGAAGGTCCTCGTCGATCGACTTGAACCGTTCGGCGGCGGCGTCCACCTTAGCCATGCCTAGGTCACCCGGCTGAAAGAGGATCTGCCGGTTCAAATTGGTAAGTTCTACAATGTCCGGATCGAAAATCTCAATTCTGCCTATCCCTGCGGCGACGAGGGATTGCAATAGCCATGTCCCGGTCCCACCGACTCCCACGACCACCACTTTTGAAGTACGAATTTTCTCCTGCAGTTGAGTTGGTGAGTTGGCAAGGGAAAACGTGGATGCGAACTCCTGAAACAGCCTCTCTTGGCGTTCGAATCTGTTTGTCTCTGAATGCTCCGGCTGCGGGTATAGATCAAGGAATCGCTCGGTTTCCATGATTGCCAGGACGTTTTCAAGCGACGTGCGAGTGAATCCGGCACTACCTTCCAGGATCGATTCGATCCTTTCGACGGAATTCGACCCGTCAAGCAAGGGGATCAATTCGATCACAAACGGGGAAACGTCGAATTCAAGGACCCGGAGTTCCATGGTGCAAATGAACTGCAGTCGACAACCGCGGTTGAATACGAGCACACTGTCTCGCAATCTCAATGACCGGGAACCCATCTTCGCTCCTTCTCTATCTGCCATTACTCGGCCCTCAGCGCCGCTGTCGGCTCTATTCGACCCGCCCTACGGCTCGGTCCTATCGCGGCCAGGCACAACGCGGTCAAGGTGACAAGTGCGATTCCACTGAACGCCAAGACGGAAACAGTGGGACTCAGCGTCACGCCGAGTGCCCCTGCGACAAGCTGGGCTAATACCCGCCCAGCCAGCTGGCCAAGGAGAAGTCCCGCGGCTAACGCCGCGATTCCGATCAAGATCGCGTCAGCGACAACCAGCCTCGTTATGTCGCCGCGGGTGGCACCAATCGCGCGCAGCATCCCGAACTCTTTCTCGCGACGAGCGACGCCGACTGCGAGCAGGCCGGCGGCGCCGACCGCGCCGAGAATGAGCGCAAGCACCACGATGCCGAAGGCGGCACCGGCGTACGAACCCAGCTCTGATTCTGCGCGCTCCTTCATTTTGGCGGCCGTGATTACCGAGACCCCAGGGATGTCGGCAACTGAATCAGCGATCGCGTCCCGGAGCGCTGTGACGTCGACGCCCGGCTTCGCTTCCACATTCCAGCCGTTGGATCCGGTAACTCCGATCTCGGCCGCCGTGTCGCGACTCATCACCACCTGGTTCCCTGTTGCCAAGGACGCGTATGTCCCGACAAGGCGAAGCGAGAGGGACTTGCCCGCCCGATTTAGTCTGACGGTGTCGCCCAGGGAAACGCCCCGGCTAGCGGCGAGAGCTTCAGGAATGATGACCGCGCCTCCCTTTTTCAAGGCAAGCGGTGCAGACCCGTCACTTCCCTGGCGCCACGGAAGTTGAGCTGTGTCGAAGTAGCTTTTTGGATCGACGGCCAGGATTGCAACCTGGCTCGTGGTGCCTTGGAACTGCAGTGCTGCGTGATCCCAGACTGTGTCTGAAACGCTGTTGATCATTTGAATTGACGCAAGGCGTTCGTCTAATTTTCCAGAGATGGGCGTCGTGGACGATATTTGAATGTCGGCCCCGAATTGACGACCAATCTGCTCCATCATGGCACTCCGTACAGAGCCGACACCGATCACAAGGGCCGCACCTAGGCAGACGACAGTGCCCATGATGGCCGTCGTAGAGTCGAATGATGCGTGTTTGCGCAGACGCTGAGCAGCAGCCTTGCCTGTCCACCCCTTGAAGATCTGTAGCCTGGTGGCGGCCACGAGAATTAGCGGAGCAAGGAAGCCCGCGGCGGCCATCGATACAACGAAGCCAACGAGCTTCGCTACGACGGAGTCGATCCAGTAGCTGCCGAGCCCCAATACGAGGAGCATTATGCCGAGGGCGGCGCGGAATCTCCTTGAAGACCTGCGATCCGCGCCGTCAGGCGAGATGGCCGTAAGAGGGTCCTGGCGTAGCACCCTCATTATGGCCCGGGTCGCCCCGGCGCAGCCCGCAGCGACCCCACTCAGGATGGCAAGCAGACCTTGCCAAAGTTCCACCGCCACGGGTGCCGGGGGTATGTTGCCGATCGAAGAGAGGCCCTGGTTCAGGATCCAGCTCACGCCAAACCCAAGCCCCACCCCGACCACCGAGCACGCGAACGAGAGCATCATTGCCTCGCACAAGACGGTGCCCGCCAGCCAGGAACCGCGCGCGCCGACAGCTCTCATGAGACCATAAGTTAGCCGGCGGGCATTCACGACGGACTGGAAGGCCGTCAATGAAAGCAGGATCGAGATGCCCAGTACGGTGCCGGAAGCGATCATCAAGATGACTGAAACAATTGCGATGAGGGGACCGAGGGTCGAATTGAGGGCAGAAGTGTCCTGCACTTTGAACTGCGGAGGCAGGATGGACGAATACTCGCTCTGCCAGCGTTCTGCGGCGTTCCCGGCCCCCAGCTGGATGTCAACTCTAGATACTTGTCCCGGTTGGTTGAATACCGTCTGGGCATAGGACAAATCGACAAAAATGTTGTCGTATGCCAACGGACCAAGAACCCTGCCATTGAACACGCCTACGACGCGCAGTTGCGTGGTCGCGTCGCTCGACGCGACCACCAGCGAATCGCCTAGGTCAACACCTAAGCGCGAAGCGACGTCAGCCGGAACTAGGGCCTCTGGCTTGTTGAAGGCAGGGAGCCCGCCCCGAAGCTCCAGCCGCATGAGCTGAAGCTCTGTGTTCAACGTGGTGGGGTAACCCGTAACCGTCAGCGGGTGGGCTGTCCCAATGGTTCCCGCGCGACGGACGCTCGAATTCCGCGCCAGAGTAGGGATCGTCGTGGCGACGCCAGGGAGATCCGCGATTGCGCTCACTTCGCTCTCGGGAGCCGTTGTCCCGGGAATAGCAGGCACCACCGCGACGTCGCCTATGCCTGAAAGCGAGCCAACGCCTTGCGAGAGCTGGTCGTTGATGCTTTTCGATGTGAGCAGAGTGCCGAAAATCAGCGCGACGCCGAATGTCAGCGCGACCGCTGCGACTCCATATCGGGGGAAATCAAAGCGAAGTTGCCGCAAACCAAGACCGAACGCGCTCATCATGGTGAGAATCTCCCTCCTGATGTGGTCCGTTGAGGGGCAGGTCAAGGTGATCAATGATTTTTCCGTCGCGCAGCGCAATGATCCTGTCGGCATAACTCGCAGCATGTAGGTCATGGGTGACTAACAGCCCGCTGGTGCGAAGATCGTCTCCAATCGCGTCGCGAATCAGGCGGAGGACAACATCCCTATTCCTTGAGTCGAGGCTTCCTGTCGGCTCGTCGGCGAGGATGACGCTTGGAGTCCCGAATAGCGCTCGAGCTACGGCGACCCGCTGGCGTTGCCCGCCTGACAACTGGTCGGGAAATCTATCGGCATATTCAAACAGTCCCAGCTGATCGAGCAGGACCAGAGCATCTGCTCGCCACCGAAAACTCTTTTCACCGGAAACTATCGATGACAACGCGACGTTCTCCACCACCGTCATGCTGGGAACAAGATGAAATGCCTGGAAAATGAATCCAACATTCTCTCGCCGGAAAATTGTCTTCTGTTTTTCGTCCATGCCCGAGACCCGGAGGCCTGCTACGTCGATACTCCCTGCCGTCGGAGAATCGATTCCCCCGACCAATTGGAGCAGGGTTGACTTGCCGGATCCAGATGGGCCAATGACGGCAACCAGTTCACCTGGCTGGATCTCCAGTTCAGCAATGTCCAGCGCAGTTTTCTCGTTTCCGGCACCGTCGTCATAGTGGCGACGAACGCTTTTGAGGGAAATGACGGGAAGCTCGACAACGGTCACGTCTCGACGGCCCCGACTTGAGGGAGCATCCGGTCAAATTCGAACCACATTTCCCATTCTCCGACGTCTCCGGCGAGTAGCTCCGTCTCAATGACATCCCAAACGGCCAGAAGGGAGCGGCGACGTTGATCGGAAGATTCCGGCGGTGGAATAGCAGGATGGTATTTGAGTCGAAAGCGGCCGTTTCCGACCGCCCTGAGCGTGAGGGGGACCATGGGGGCGCCGGAAACATGGCTCAGGATAATCGGACCCGTGGGAACCATGATGGTCGTCTCCAAGAAGGGAATTCGGGCATGGTGTTCATCCACTCCACGAGGGTCCAGTTCAGGGAACATGGAAAAGATCCTGCCCTCACGCAGGGCCGTCAGGCCAGAGCGCATCGCCGATGTGCTCCCGAGCTGAATCCCGCGGAAGTCCAAATCAGGAAAGGACGCCGCATGGATCTCGTCAAAATTCATCCGGTTGTACAGCGTCGTCGTCGGCATTTCATAAGCGAGCATGGGAATGGCTGCATATGAAGGTCCAAGATGTAGCGGGAGCGCGATTACTCCTCGGCCACTGGATGCCGCCTCGTGAAGGTGCTCGCGTCCATCGACGTCCACAACGTCGCGGAACAGGGCCTCAGTGTCTTTCATCCACAGATTGATGTAAGTCGATTCAAACTGCAGCTTCGGTCCGTACTCAGCAAAGCTCGTGGCGTGCAATTCCTTGTCAAAGCCATCAAGCCCAGGGACAGTATTCATGAAATCCAGGGCCCGACCCTTCAAGACCTCGAAATTGTCTACGTCTGGTTGGTTTGCCCGGTAGATGGGCCGATCGAGGGCGTCTAGCTCCTTCATAAGGTTCCACGCGCCAACTGGCCCTGCAGCATGGATAGCCTCATACAAATTCTGGTGCTTTGGAAAGTCGAAAATATTGAAGAGTGGCAAGCGCACGCTGTCCCCCAAATTCAGTGTTGGTCGTATCGTTGCTATCTCGCTTCGTTCGTTGGTGGCGAAGCACAAGCCTCGCCACCAACGAACCGCGCCGTGCTAGGTCAGGTGCACATACACCCTCCGCTACAGGCCAGGGTTGCTCCTGCCTCCAGCACGTTTTCTGAGATCATCTCCATGCGTGTTCACCTCCTCGCTTTGACCGATTCGAAGATGAAGAAATGCCACCTCGCAGCATGGCAACAGCACCAAACGGGGGATCGTCTATCAGTGCTGCGCCTAGGAGAAAGGTACAAGTGCCGAGGGGCGTCTCCGTGTGGATTTCGTCAATCTCAGTGGTCAAAACCGCAAATCTCAGTGTAAAAAACCCGAAATTAAGTGGACGGATGCCGGCGTCTCCGTGTTTGGTCGAGCTCCTCATGATGAGGGGCAGCATGTTCTCCGGTGCTGTGTTGAGTGCATGACCAGATGACTCGCACGTACAACTTTTCAAACTAGTAGACGAGGAGGAAGCCGTGGCAATCACTGCCTCGAGGGCCAAAGCGGATCTGACTTCCCTCATTGAGCGGGTCAATTCCGACCGCACAGCCATTGAAATAGTGTCCAAGAAGGGAAACGCAGTTCTGATTTCCTTCGCTGAGTATGAAGCTTTGGAGGAGACTGCCTATCTACTGCGAACCCCGGCAAACGCGGCACGCTCGCTCCAAAGGGTTGCGCAGCATCGAGCGGGCGCAGCGGCTGGACGGATGATGGTCGAATAGACAACTCGTCATCATCGCGGCCCGCCACCACTACTAGCGCCCCAAAACAAAAGAGGAGGGCTACCGGATCGATATCCGGTAGCCCTCCTCGTGCGTTTTGCCTCAGTTGTTACGCTTCGGCGTCCTGGTAGATGCCCGCCATCCAGGACTCGACGTCGTCGGCTTTGCGGGGGAGCGCGGCGCTGAGGTTGACCGGACCGTCTGCCGTCATCAGGATGTCGTCCTCGATCCGGACGCCGATTCCACGGTATTCCTCCGGAATGGCGAGGTCCTCGTTCTTGAAGTAGAGCCCGGGCTCGATGGTGAACACCATGCCCTCGGTGAGCACGCCGTCGAGGTAGAGATCGCGCTTGGCCTGCGCGCAGTCGTGGACGTCCAGGCCGAGGTGGTGGCTGGTACCGTGCGGCATCCAGCGGCGGTGCTGTTGGCCTTCGTTGCTGATGGCTTCCTCGACGGAGACCGGCAGCAGGCCCCACTCGGCAAGGCGTTCTGCGAGGACCGTGGTGGCGGCCGTGTGGATGTCGCGGAACTTCACGCCCGGCTGGGCTGCGGCGAATCCGGCGTCGGCTGCGTCAAGAACGGCTTCATAGACTTTGCGCTGGACGTCCGAGAACTTCCCGTTGGCCGGAATGGTGCGGGTGACGTCGGCCGTGTAGAGCGAGTCCGCCTCCACGCCGGCATCCAGCAGCACGAGTTCCCCGGCGTTGACCTTGCCCGTGTTCCGGGTCCAGTGCAGCACCGTGGCGTTGTTTCCGGCGGCGGCGATGGTGTCGTAGCCGAGCTCGTTCCCTTCCTCGCGGGCACGCGCGAAGAAAGCGCCTTCGATGACGCGTTCGCCGCGGTGGTGGGTCATGGCGCGGGGGAGGGCGCGGACGACGTCGGCGAAACCCTCCACGGTCGCGTCCACGGCGATTTTCATCTGCTCGATTTCCCAGGAGTCCTTGAGCAAGCGCAACTCGGAGAGCGCCTCGCTGAGCAGTTCGTCCAGGGCATCGAGCTCGCCGAGGTCCAGGTTCTCCGGATCCTTGGCCGTGTTGTAGCGCGCGGTGTCCACGAGGGCATCGATGTTCTCGTCGACTTTGCGGACCAGGCGGATGGCGATGCCGCCGATTTCGGGGGCACCCACGTTCTTGGTGATGGCCATCTCGAGTTCGTCGAGATGCGCCGTCCTGAGTCCGAGGCGAGCTTCGAATTCGGCGAGCGTCGGGCGTGCGCCGATCCAGAACTCACCGGAACGCGAGTCGGCGTAGAACTGTTCCGTGTCCCGGCCGGCCAGCGGACGGAAGTAAAGCGTCGCGAGGTGGTTGCCGCCGTCGTCGCCGGTTCCTTCCTCGACAGGTTCCAGGACCAGCACGGCGTCCGGCTCGTGGTCCAGGCCCAGGCCCGTGAGGTGGGCAAAGCCGGAGTGGGGGCGGAAGCGGTAGTCGGTATCGTTGGAGCGGACCTTGAGCGGGCCGGCAGGTACGACGAGGCGCAGGCCCGCGAACTTGCCGGAGATCGCCCGACGACGCGTGGCGGCGTGGTCTGCGACGGCGTCACGCGCAGGGGTCACCTGCGGCGCGGGCGCCCAATTGCTGGCCATGAACGCCTTGAAGGCATCGGATGTGGGCCGCTGGGAGCGGTTGTTGACGCGCTCCTCCAGGGGCTGGGAGGCTGTGGTTTCACCGTTTTGGGTGTTATCTGCATCGTTCACCGTCCAATCGTCCCATCAAGGCCGATACTAGGCCAGCGGCGCAACGGTCCAAGCCGTCCGTAATCAAATACGCTTGGAAAGTGAAGATCGACCTGCATGCGCACTCCAATGTTTCCGACGGGACCGAGGCTCCCGCGGGAGTGATCGCTTCCGCGTCTGCTGCGGGTCTGGATGTGGTGGCCCTGACCGACCACGACTCGACTGACGGATGGGACCAGGCCTCCGTCGCGGCCCTCGAATTCGGGGTGGCTTTCGTGCCGGGGATGGAGGTCTCGTGCCGTACGCGGGAAGGGATCAGCGTCCATCTGCTGAGCTACCTCCACGATCCCGCACACCCCGGCTTGCTCGAGGAAATCACCAAGGCGAAAGACGCGAGGCTCACCCGCGCCAAGCGGATGGTAACGCTTCTGGCGGAAGACTACCCCTTGAGCTGGGACGATGTCATCCACCATGTGGCTCCTGGTGCGACTGTGGGCCGGCCGCACATCGCGGACGCCCTCGTGGCGGCCGGTGCCGTGGCGAGCCGCTCCGAGGCGTTCACCGCTATTCTGACGTCGCACTCGCGCTACTTCGTGCAGCACTACGCACCGGACCCGGCGCTCGCCGTCGAGCTCGTCCGGTCGGCGGGCGGAGTTCCCGTCTTCGCGCATCCGGTGGCCTCGGCCCGTGGCCGGGTGGTCGGGGAGCGGACTTACCGCGAAATGATCGACGCCGGCCTCCTGGGGCTGGAAGTGGAACACCGCGACAATCCCGAGGAAGGCCGCGTATTCCTGCGGCGCCTGGCTGCCGAACACGGCTTGTTCATGACCGGTTCGTCCGACTACCACGGAACCGGCAAACCCAATCTGCTCGGGGAGAACCTGACGTCCCCCGACGTCCTGGCCCGCATCGAGGAACTCGGCACGGGAAGTTCAGTGGTCCGCTAGACGGGGTAGAAGGTGGCCTTGCCGTCCAGGCGTTTCCGCATCACGTCGATAGCCGGGGCATTCTGGTCCACGCACACGAACCTGCGCTCGAGCTTCGACGCGACCGAGCCGAGCGTGCCTGAGCCGGCGAAGAAATCGAGGCACCAGTCTCCTGGCCGGCTGGACGCGGTGACGATCCTCCGGACGAGGCCCTCCGGCTTTTGCGTCGGGTAGCCGGTCTTTTCCTTGCCGGTCGGGGAAACGATGGTGTGCCACCAGACGTCCGTAGGAAGCTTCCCCAGTTCGCGCTTGGCCGGCGTCACGAGGCCCGGCGCCATGTACGGCTCACGGTCGACCTCGGCGTTGTCGAAATGGTACTTGGCGGGGTTCTTGACGTACACGAGGATGTTGTCGTGCTTGGTGGGCCAGCGGTTCTTGGCGCGTGCACCGTAGTCGTAGGCCCAGATGATCTCGTTCAGGAAACACTCCCGGCCGAAGATCGAGTCCAGCATGACCTTGGCGTAGTGCACCTCGCGGTAGTCCAGATGCAGGTACAGGGTGCCGTCCTCGGCGAGCAGACGCCAGGCCTCCACGAGCCGGGGTTCCAGGAAGGACCAGTAGTCGCTGAAGGCGTCGTCGTAGCGGTGAAGGGCGCCCTTGATGGTGTCATAGGAGCGGCCCTTGAAACCTACGCGGTCGCCGTCGCCGTCGGCGTTGCGGACCATGCGGGTTTCCTGGCGGCTCTGGACCCGGCCCGTGTTGAACGGCGGGTCCACGTAAATCAGTGTGAAGGCGCCGTCCGGCAACGTCGGGAGGAAAACCGCGTTGTCCGCGTGAACCACCAAGTTGCTGCCGTCCGGCGCCCAAACAGTGTCAATCATTGAGGCCGTTAAGCCTCGGTGCTCTCGCCGGATGCACCGGAAGCGGAGACCACTTCGCCGTTGCGGCGGCGGGTGCGGGAGCGGCGTGCGCGGGCAGGCTTGTCAGCGCCTTCGCCGGACTGCGGCTCGGCAGACTGGGCCGTTGCCTCAGCGGGGGCTGCTTCGCCTTCGGACGTACGACGGCGGCGGGTGCGGTTGCGGCCGCCCTCACCGTCTCCTTCGCGGGCCGGAGCGTCGCCGGACTTGGGACCGCGGCGTGCACCTTCACGGCCACCATCACGCCCGCCGTCGCGGCCGGAGCGTCCACGCCCGGAATCGCCGCCGGAACGGGAGTTCTTCTTGCCGGTCTCGCCCAGGTCTTCCAGGACTTCGGCGTCGACCCCGGCGAGGGTGCGCTTGTCGCGGGGCAGGCGGCCCTTGGTGCCCGCGGGGATGTCCAGTTCCTCGAAAAGGTGCGGCGACGAAGAGTAGGTTTCCACGGGCTCCGGGTAGCTCAGTCCCAGCGCCTTGTTGATCAGGCCCCAGCGAGGCATGTCGTCCCAATCGACGAACGTCACGGCCGTGCCCTTGTTGCCTGCGCGGCCGGTGCGGCCAACGCGGTGCAAGTAGATTTTTTCGTCTTCGACGCACTGGTAGTTGATCACGTGCGTGACGTCATCGACGTCGATGCCGCGGGCGGCGACGTCGGTGGCTACGAGGACGTCCACTTTGTTGTTGCGGAAGGCGCGGAGTGCCTGCTCGCGGGCGCCCTGGCCCAAGTCACCGTGAATGGCGGCGGCCGCGAAGCCGCGGTCCACGAGTTCCTCGGCAACCTTGGCCGCGGTGCGCTTGGTCTTGGTGAAGATGATGGTCCGGCCGCGGCCGCGGGCCTGCAGGATGCGGGCGACGACCTCGACCTTGTCCATGCTGTGGGCACGGTAGATGAGCTGCCGGATGTCGCGCTTCGTCAGGCCTTCGTCGTCCGGGTCGGCGGCACGGATGTGCGTGGGCTGCGTCATGTAGCGGCGGGCCATGGCGATGACCGGGCCAGGCATGGTGGCCGAGAAGAGGAGGGTCTGGCGGACCGCGGGTGTGCCGGCAATGAGGGTCTCGACGTCGGGAAGGAAGCCGAGGTCGAGCATCTCGTCTGCTTCGTCGAGAATCACCATGCGAACGTTCTTCAGGTTCAGGTGCTTCTGCTTGTACAGGTCGATCAGGCGGCCGGGAGTGCCGACAACAACCTCCACGCCCTTTTGCAGGGCTTCGATCTGGGGCTCGTAAGCGCGGCCGCCATAGATGGTGGCGATGCGGGCGTTTCGTTTCCGGGATGCCGTCTGGAGGTCGTTTGCCACCTGGACGGCGAGTTCGCGGGTGGGAACAATCACGAGGGCCTGGGGCGCACCCGGGACTGCGAGCTTCTCGTGGCCGGCGTCGCCCGGTCCGACGACGCGCTGCAGCGCCGGAATGCCGAAGCCGAGGGTCTTTCCGGTACCGGTCTTGGCTTGGCCGATGATGTCGTGGCCGCCCAGGGCGACCGGGAGGGTCATGGCCTGGATGGGGAATGGGTGGGTGATTCCGGCGTCGGCGAGGGATTCGACGATGTCGGCGCGGACGTTGTAGTCGGCGAACGTCTTTTCCGCGATCTCGTGGGGTGTTTCGTCCGAGGAAATGGTTTCCTCGGGTTCGATCGTTTCGGTTCCGTCGGTCAGAACTTCATGGGTGTGCAATTCACTCACAGTGGAGTTTCCTTATTCATTTGGGCTGCGCTGCGTGCTCAACGGTTGTGGCAGGGCCGTTCCGGAGCACGGATGGGCGCAAGCAAATCCAGTGGAAGCCGATCGCGGGCTATCTAAATACTGGCACTGGGGACCAGCTGGTGTATCTCAAGATCGCGTAGGGGCGGGCTTGTTGATGTCAAAAAATGAACTGAATCAACGACCGGGCATCCATTACTACTTACACAGTCTAGCGTCTGGGGACAATAAACCCCGGATCACGGTCCCGGCCCCGCGGACGAAGTGCGCTACGGGAGCAGCTCGAAGGTGATTTGGCGGGTGGCAATGTCCGCGTCGAGCAGTTTCACGCGGACCTTCGTTCCGGACTCCATTTCGCCGTCGCAACGAGCGGTGACCGCGGGCTCGGCGATCTGCACGACGCCGTAGGGGCCGTGCTGGGCTCCGTTCCCGTTGCCGTTCTCGTTGTTGCCGTTGTGGCTGTTCCCGTTGCCGTTCCCGTTGTTTTTGGCGGGCTTCGATCCGGAAATCACCACGGCGTCGAATTCCTGTCCGATGTGGTTGACCAGGAGCGCTGCCTCCACCGTGTCCAAGGCCAAGTGCTCCATCTTCGCGGCCAGCTGGTCGGATGACGCCATGATCTCGGGCAGGCTCGGCAAAGCATCCCGGGCCCATGCTGGTATCTCGGTTCCATTGCTGAGCGCTTCGCAGATGACCAGGACAAACCGATCGACCAGCCGGCGCAACGGCGCGGTGGTGTGGGCATACGGTGCGCCGATGGCGGACTGCATCACGCTGTCCGGGACCTCGCCGTCGAAAGGCGTGTAGCCGGCACCACGGAAAAGCAGCCCCGCCGAATGGAGGATGGCCAGTTGCCGGGGGTCCTTGGCGTCGAGGCTCCGCAGGTACTCGCCATAGCTGGTCCCCTCGGTCCAGGGTTTGCCAAGTGCCCCGGTTTGCCGTTTGAAATGGAGCAACGAACGCTCGTCGGGGGCGGGCATGGTCCGCAGGATTCCTACTTTGCCGTCGAGCATCAGCTGGGCGGCTGCCATCCCGGTCATGAGCGAAATCTGGGCGTTCCAGTCCTCCACCGGCAGCGAGGGCGCTGCGACGATCCTGTACCCCTCGCCGTCGGGCAGCTGCACGATTTCCTGCTCAGGCATGTTCAGGCTGGCTCCGCCGCGGCGGCGTTCGAGTTCCACCCGTTTGAGCCCGACCTCCTTGAGGAGCTGGAGGACGGGATCGGCCGCGCCGGAATCGATCTCCGCCTGCACGCCCTTGTAGTTGAGCTTGGCGCGGCTGCGTACGCTTGCCCGACGCACGGAGACGGTACGGAACTCCGCTTCGGCGTCGAGTTCGAAGTCCCACACGAACGCGCCGCACGTCTGCCCGGCCAACAGGCTTCCGGCGTGTTCGCTGATGATCTCGGGGTGCAGCGGTATGCGGCCGTCCGGGGCATAGAACGTTTGACCGCGGTGGCGGGTTTCGGCGTCGAGCGCGCCTCCCGGGGGCACGAAGGAGGGCACATCGGAGATGGCGTAGAGGACCCTGTAACCATCGCCGGAGCGGTCTATGAAGAGCGCCTGGTCGAGATCCGTGGAAGAGGCCGGGTCGATCGTGATGAACGGAACGTCGGTGAGGTCCTGCACCGGCAGGGTGTGTCCGGAAACCGCCGCTTCGGCGTCGCGCAGCGCTTCAGCGGGATAGCCTGCAGGCAGCTCGAGTTCAGTCCGAAGCGCAGCCAGTGCTTCCGCAAGCTGGTTCGACGTTTCACTGACATTCGGGGCTATCCGCTGATGTGACACGAAAGTCAGGGTAACTCCAAAATCTTTCGGCGTCTCGCTAGGCCGCCGCGGCGTCGAGGGCGGCCAGGAGTGCCTGGGCTGCCGCCGTCGGATCCTCTGCCTCGGTGATGGCGCGGACCACCACGATGCGGCTTGCCCCGGCCTCCACCACCTCTTCGACGTTGCCCAGATCGATGCCCCCGATCGCGAACCAGGGGAGCACCACGCCGCCGACTGTCTCGGCGTCTGCCTGCTTCACCGCGTTGGCGGCATACTTCACCAAATCGAGCCCGACGGCGGAGCGTCCCGGCTTGGTGGGAGTGGCCCACACTGGCCCGACGCAGAAGTAGTCCAGTCCGCTGCGGCCGGGAGACGCGGCGATGGCTGCGTCAATCTGTTCCGGAGTGTGCGTGGAGAGGCCGATGATGGCGGGGTCGTGGAGCAGCTTCCGGGCCGAGCGCAGCGGGATGTCCTTTTGGCCGATATGGAACACCGGTGCGCCGGAGAGGGAAGCTATGTCCGCGCGGTCGTTGACTGCCCAGAGACGGCCGTGACGGTGCGCGACGGCCTGCAGGATCTCCAGGAGTTCCAGTTCCTCGGCGGCTTCGATGGTCTTGTCACGCAGCTGGATGATGTCCACGCCGCCCTCGAACGCGGCATCGACGAATTGCTCAAAATCACCCTGTTGCTTGCGGGCGTCGGTGCAGAGGTACAGGCGGGCGGTGGTGTGGACATCGTGCTGGGTCATGGAAACAGAGTAGTTCCTCTAAACTGGGCTGGTACCGCGGGAGCCGCGGCGGCGGTCACAATCGCCGCGCGGCTGAGAGGGCTTCAGCGCCGACCGCTTGACCTGATCCGGCTAGTACCGGCGTAGGGAAGGACTCCATGGAAAAAGCAAACACCCGGAACGGGCCCCTGCACGCGGATGTGGCGGTGATCGGGGGCGGCGTCATCGGCCTGGGCATCGCGTGGGAAGCCCGCAGCTCCGGCCGCTCGGTTGCCCTGATCGATCCCGCACCGGCGAGCGGTGCCACCTTTGCGGCGGCCGGCATGTTGGCGCCCGTCAGTGAACTCCACTACCAGGAAGAGGACCTCCTGGAGCTCATGCTCGAATCCTCGGCGCTGTGGCCGGACTTCGAACGCAATGTGACCGCCTCCAGTGCCGGACGCGGCACGGGTTACCGCACGACGCCGACCCTCGCCGTCGGTGCGGACGCCGCGGACCGCCGGGCGCTCGCCGACCTTCGTGACGTCCAGCTCGCCCATGGCCTGGTGGTGGAATCCGTCCCGTTGCGCGAGGCGCGGGAGCGCGAGCCGCTCTTGAGCCCGCAGATTTCCTGTGCTTTCGATATCCCGGGCGATCACCAAGTGGATCCGCGCCGGCTCTCGGCCGCGATTCTCGGTGCCTTGGCAGACCACCAGCCCGGCGATTCGAGCTGGATCGCGGGGGCCGGGGACGGGTTTGCGGTCCACGACACAGCGGCGGGCCTCCTATGGGAGGAAGGGCGCGTCGTCGGGGCGGTGCTCGGTTCGGGCGCCAAAATCCTCGCAGCCGAAACAGTGGTGGCCAACGGACTGGATGCTGCCCGCTTGAACGGCCTGCCGGATGGATTGTCGCTGCCACTGCGTCCCGTGTACGGCGACATACTGAGGCTGCGCGTCCCGGAGCACCTGCAACCCCTTGTCACCGCCACCGTCCGTGGGATGGTGCGCGGAGTGCCCGTGTATATCGTTCCCCGCGGCGACGGGACCGTGGTGATCGGCGCAACGCAACGCGAAGACGGTTTGTCGGCGTCCGGGGGAGGATCCAACCCGGTGTCAGCCGGCGGCGTGTACCAATTGCTCCGCGACGCCCAGGTACTGGTTCCGGCTGTTGCCGAACTGGAACTCCTCGAGGCGACCGCCCGTGCCCGCCCCGGCACACCGGACAACGCACCGCTGCTGGGCCGCGTCGAAGGTCGCGAAGGAACCGTGCCGGGCCTCATCGTGGCCAGCGGCTTTTTCCGGCACGGCGTGCTCCTCACCCCGGCAGCGGCGAAAATCTGCGTCGGACTCATGGATGGCAACGCCGATCCGCGGTGGAACAAATTCCGCCCGGACCGCTTCTCCCGCCCGCTCTCAGCAGCGAGGGCATCCACAGGCGGCCCCTCGGCCGACACCCCAAATCCCCTTCCGAAGGACCACGCATGAACATCAAATTGAACGGCACAGACCACACGCTGGGCGACGGCGCGTCCGTGACCACACTCGTCAGCCACATCACCGGACGGCTTGTGGACCCCAGCGGCCAGGCGGCCGACGGACGCAAGATCGGAGTCGCCGTCGCACGCAATTCCGAAGTGGTGCCGCGCAGCCAATGGGCTGCCACCGCGCTCGCAGAGGGCGACGAACTCGAAATCGTTACCGCAGTACAGGGAGGCTGAACCATGACCGCATCAAGCACGCAAGCAGCAAGCACCCGGACAGACGCCCTGGTGATCGACGGGGTTGAGTTCGGCTCGCGCCTCATCATGGGGACCGGCGGAGCCCCGAGCCTGGACGGCCTGGGCGCGGCCTTGCTGGCCTCCGGCACGGAACTCACCACCGTTGCCATGCGGAGGTACTCACCGACGGAAACAGGTTCGCTGTTCCAGTTGCTCGTGGACCACGGTATCCGGGTCCTGCCCAACACGGCCGGTTGTTTTACCGCCAAGGATGCTGTCATGACAGCTGAACTTGCCCGGGAGGCCTTGGAAACGGATTGGGTCAAGCTCGAGGTCATCGCCGACGAGCAGACGCTGCTGCCCGACGCCGTGGAATTGGTGGATGCAACGGAGAAACTCGTGGACCGCGGCTTCAAGGTCTTCGCCTACACCAACGACGACCCCGTGCTGGCGCTCCGACTGGAAAACCTCGGAGCAACAGCGGTGATGCCCTTGGGCGCGCCTATCGGCACCGGCTTGGGCATCCTGAATCCCCACAACATCGAGTTGATTGTGTCCCGCGCTTCGGTGCCGGTAGTGCTCGACGCCGGCATCGGCACTGCGTCCGACGCCGCCCTGGCGATGGAGCTCGGTTGCGACGCCGTGCTGCTCGCCACGGCGGTGACCCGTGCGCAGAACCCGGTGCAGATGGGCGAGGCCTTCAAACACGCGGTCATCGCCGGTAGGCTGGCGAAGCAGGCGGGCCGGATCCCGCGCCGGGAACATGCGCTGGCGTCCTCGGCCATGGAGGGCCGGGCAGAGTTCCTCTAGCGGGTTTCTGCCGGCCATTGGCGGATTCCTGTGAATCCAGTGTCAGCGAAGGAGCTCCCATGGCCGGCAAGGATGACATCCTCACCAAGTCCGCGATCGACGATGCCTTGGCGGAATTGCCGGACTGGCGGTACCGCCTGGGCGGCCTCGTCACGGTCTATAAATGCCCGACGTCGGCTGCCGCACTCAAGCTGATTGCCGCCGTCGGGCGCATCGCCGAGCAGCAGAACCACCACCCGGACCTTGACTGGCGGTACAACCGGGTGTCCATCCGCTACACCTCCCACGACGCCGGGAGCGAGGTGACGCAACGCGACGTCCGGGCAGCTCAGAGCGTCAGCGGAGCAGCCAAGGAAGCCGGGGCGGTTGCCAAACCTGAAGCTCTACCCTGAGCCACATTTGTCCGCGACACGCAAACAGAACGGCGACGCCCGGATACGGGAGTCGCCGTTCTCTTTGAGTGTCGCCGGCCCGTTTGGGCAGCGCCGGTTAGAGTCGCAGCGCCGCGGTCAGCTGGGCGGTGTCGTGCCGGGCCCGGTGGTGGCCCAGGAAGTACGAGGCCGCCGCTGCCGCCACGGTACCCAGAATGATGGGCAGGACCCAGGGGATCCACGTCACGCCAGGCTGGTAGCCAAAGCCAAGTTGGATGAAGATCATCCAACTCAGCATGGCGACGGCCACCGAAACGCCGGCGGGCAGGGTGATTCCGTACGTGCCACGGCGTTTGTCAGTTCCCCAGACAACGAAGCCCGAGGCGATGGTGGCTAGCGCCACGATGACAAGTGAGAGCATGCGGACTCCTGGCTCGCTGGTGTTCTGGTGTTCTTGTGTAAAAGCTTAGAGCGCGCCGAAGCCGACCCGGCGTACTTCCTCGGCGCCGATTTCCACGTATCCGAGGACGTTGCCGGGAACGATGACCTGGCGGCCTTTTTCGTCGGTCAGGCGCAGGTCCGTTCCATTGGCAATGGCGTCGCCCACGATCTTGGCAACAGCCTCGGCATCCAGAGCGGACTCCAGCACGATCTCACGGCCAACGTTCTGAATGCCGATCTTTACTTCCACAGCAGGGCCTCCCAGCCAATCAAGAATTTACTCAGTCCTCTATTTGTAGCCTAGGACTCTTTGGGGAAGCGACTGATTCCGCGCCAAGCTAAACGGTAGATCAAATCGCTGGCGACATCGAGGTCCAAATCGCCGTCGGTCTCGAGCCAATACCGGGCACTGACCTGCGCCATTCCAGCCAGGCCCCGGCCGAGCAGCTGGGCTTCCAGCGGGGGCAGCTTGGTGTCTTCGGCGATAACCTTGGCGACGGCGTCGGCGAAGGTGCGGTTGAACGTCTCCAAACGGGAACTGACGTCCGGGTCATTGATGAGATCGGATTCGAAGACGAGCCTGTGCGCTTGGTCATCGCCCGCGATGAAACGGTAGTAAGCGCGCATGACGGCCTGGACGCGTTCCTTGTTGTCCGACGTCGAATTCAGCGCCGTGAGCATCTGGTCCGTGAGCATGGCCAGGTGGCTGTCGAGGAGTGCCATGTAGAGCTCCCGCTTGGACGGGAAGTGTTGGTACAGCACCGGTTTGCTGACATGGGCGGTATCGGCGATTTCGTCCATCGCAGCACCATGGAACCCGTTGGCAACGAAGACTTCCAAGGCGGCGTTCAAGAGCTGGGCCCGGCGCTCATCGCGTGGCAACCTGGCCGAACGTGGCGAACCGGTCCGATCCTGCCTGACCTGTGCCTCCTGTTTGATACGTGCACTCTCAGCCACTTGTCTGCCGCCTTTCCTTTGCAGTTATGACCACAATACTGCGCAGTAATATGACCGGGCGGCAGCGGCAGGCATACTTTGGAGTATGGCCACTATTTTTGCTGCCCAAACGTTGCCGCCCTCTCCTTCTTCAACACTGCCGCCCCTCGTGGAACCGGCGGCGGAACTGACCACCGAAGAGGTGGAACGGTATTCGCGCCACCTCATTATTCCCGAAATCGGTGCGGCCGGTCAGCGTCGGCTCAAGAATGCGAAAGTCCTCGTGATCGGGGCCGGTGGACTGGGCTCCCCGGCGCTGCTGTACCTCGCCGCAGCCGGAGTGGGGACGCTCGGAATCGTGGACGACGACGAGGTCGACCTCAGCAACCTGCAACGCCAGATCATCCACGGCGTAGGCGATGTGGGACGGCCGAAGATCGAATCGGCGCGGGACGCCATCAAGGAACTCAATCCCCTCGTCAACGTGCAACTGCACAACGTCCGCCTGGACTCTTCCAATGCCTTGGAGATTTTCTCCGGCTACGATCTCATCCTGGACGGCGCGGACAATTTCGCCACCCGGTACCTGGTCAACGATGCCGCGGCGATTCTCGGCAAACCGTACGTCTGGGGATCGATTTTCCGCTTCGACGGCCAGGTCAGCGTGTTCTGGGAGAAGCACGGGCCCAGCTACCGCGATCTCTACCCCGAGGCCCCTCCTGCCGGCTCGGTCCCATCCTGCGGCGAGGGCGGTGTGTTCGGCATGCTGTGCGCTGCTGTCGGCTCGCTCATGGTGACTGAGGCAGTCAAGCTGATCACCGGCGTCGGGCGCTCCATGCTGGGACGGGTGGCGCTCTTTGACGCCCTTGGCGGCAGCTGGCGCGAAATCAAGGTTTCGAAAGACCCGGAGGCCGAACCGATCACCGAATTGACCGACTACGAAGCCTTCTGCGGCATCACCCCGGCGCCCGCCGGCGATTCGGTTCCGACGGTCACGGCCACCGAACTTTCCGGGATGCTCGAGGCACGTGCGGCGGGGGAACGCGACTTCGAACTGGTGGATGTCCGCGAGATCGGTGAACACGAGATCGTGAGCATCGACGGTTCGGTGCTCATCCCGCAGGGACGCATCCTGGCGGGGGAGGCCTGGACGGAACTGCCGCAGGACAAAGAGATCGTGTTCCACTGCAAGGGCGGCACTCGTTCCGCGGCGGTGCTCGCGGCGGCGCAGCGCGCCGGCTACACCCGCGTCAGCCACCTCGACGGCGGGATCCTCGCTTGGGTGCACGACGTCGAGCCCGGCAAACCCGTTTACTGAACCGACAAGCGCTGGTGAACATGAAAGGTCCCGATATGAGCGAGGAATCCATGACCACACCGCAACACCCCATCGGATCGGGTTTCGGCCACGGCTCCACGGCATCGGACGTTGTGGCGGGAGTGGACCTCCGCGGCAAGACCGCAATTGTGACGGGCGGCTATTCCGGGCTCGGCCTGGAAACGGTGCGGGCCTTGTCCTCCGCCGGGGCCGCGGTCACCGTTCCCGCCCGCCGTCCGGAACACGCGAAGGAAGTCCTCGCCGCCGCCGGCCTGTCACAAGTGAACGTAGAGCCTTTGGACCTTGCCGATCAGCAGGCTGTGAAGGATTTCGGGGCACGCTTCCTCTCATCGAACGAAACCCTGGACATCCTGGTCAACAACGCGGCCATCATGGCCAGCCCGGAGCAACGCGTGGGTCCGGGCTGGGAATCCCAGTTCGCGACCAACCACTTGGGCCACTTCACGCTTCTCAACACTTTGTGGCCCGCACTGACGGCTGCCCCTTCGGCCCGGGTAGTGTCCTTGTCCTCCACAGGGCACAAACTCTCGCCCATCCGTTTCGAGGACATCAACTTCGAGAACGGCTACGACAAGTGGAAGGCCTACGGCCAGGCCAAGACTGCCAACGCGCTGTTCGCCGTGGAGCTTGACCGCCTGGGCCGCTCCGCCGGGGTTCGGGCCTTCGCGGTTCATCCCGGTGGCATCATGACCGAGCTCCAGCGCTACCTGCCCCGCGAAGAGATGGTCGCGGCGGGTTGGATGGACGATGCGGGCAACATCAGGGAGGGCTTCAAGACTCCGGAGCAGGGAGCCGCCACGTCCACTTGGGCAGCCACGTCGCCGGCACTGGCAGGCATGGGCGGGGTGTATTGCGAGGACTGCGACATCGCCAAGCCCACGGACCCTGCCTCGCCGCTCGCGCGGTACCAAGGAGTGGATGCACACGCAGTGGACCCGGAAGCCGCGACGAGGCTGTGGGCCGTGTCTGCGGAAATGACGGGAGTCAACGCGTTCGCCTAGGGGCCTGGGGTTTTGAACCAGCACCAGATTCGCGAATCAGCACCAAGGGACATGCTCATTCTTGGTGATTGCAGCTGGATATATTCCTGTTATGTCCAGTGCTGGTGATCAGCGGAGGGCATGCTCTGCGTGGGTGATCAGCATTTGGTGCAACCCGCGCAGCGCTTCGCGAACCAGCACCAAGGGACATGCTCATTCTTGGTGATTGCAGCTGGACATATTCCTGTTATGTCCAGTGCTGGTGATCAGGGGAGGGCATGCTCTGCGTGGGCGGCAACCCGGGCAGCGCTTCGCGAACCGGCACCGAGGGACATGCTCATTTTTGGTGATTGCAGCTGGATATATTCCTGTTATGTCCAGTGCTGGTGATCAGGGGAGGGCATGCTCTGCGGGGGTGATCGGGGGAGGGCATGCTCTGCGTGGATTGAAGCTGCACGGGGCTTTGCGAACCAGCACCAAGGGACATGCTCATTTTTGGTGATTGCAGCTGGACATATTCCTGTTATGTCCGGTCCTGGTGATCAGGGGAGGGCATGCTCTGCGTGGGCGATCAGGGGAGGGCATGCTCAGAGTGGCCTCGAGCAGGGCGCCCAGGGCGTGCGGGGTCGCGTGGGCTAGGCGCTTTCAGCCTGCTGGGATGCCTGTTGGTGGTCGACAGGGCACGAGGGCGCAGGTGACGCGGCAGGCTGTTCCACCTGGATGCCGTACAAGGCCTCGAGGGCTGCCACGTAATCGTCTTGCTGGCCGTTGGCGGCGAGTTCCCGTGCACGGACGGTGGGGATGTGGAGCAACTGCTTGACCATGCGGCGGAGGGCGAACTCCACCTCTTCGGCCGCGGCAGTGCAGCCATGCCGGGCCCGGACTTTCTCCATCTCCGCGTCCAGCACATTCATGGTGTGCCGGCGCAGGGCCACAATGGCCGAATCGACGGACCGGGCTTCACGTTCCTGCTCGAAGGCCTCGGCCGCCCCGGACACAATGGTGCTCGCTTGCGCCAGCGACTCTGCTTGTTCCTGGGGTGCCGCGAGCCGCACGGATTCGAGCGTCAGGAGCTCGACGCCGTCGAGCTCGCCCACTGCGGGGTCAAAGTCGTGGGTGAGCGCGAGGTCGATCGCGATGAGCGTCTGGGTGGACTGGGCGCGGACCTTGGCAAGCTCTGCGGCCTCCACACGGGTGTCCGATCCGCTGCAACCGATCATGACATCGGCGGCAGCGACGGCGGCAGGGAGGGTTTCGGCGTCGAGCGCGGTTCCGCCGCGGGTCGCCACGAAAGTGCCGGCCCGGCCGGAAGACGAGTACACGGAGACGTCGGTGCAGCCCCGGTCGCGCAGCAGCGACATGGTGGCTCCGGCGTAGGCCCCGGTCCCGAAGACAACAACCTTCTTGGAGCTCCAGTCGGCGTTCTCCGAGAGGTCGGTGGCAAGGTCCAGAGCAACTGAAACGATGGACAGGCCCCGCGAACCGAGGGCGGTCTGGGCCCCTACGTCCTTGGCCGTCTTGGAAGCGGCCTGGAACAAGCGGACCAGCCCGGAACTGGCTGTTCCTTCGTGCTGGGCAGTGATGAGGGCGCGGCGCACTTGGCCGGCGATTTCGCGTTCGCCGACGACGGCGGAGTCCAGCCCTGCGCTGACGGCGAAGAGGTGCCTGCTGACCTCGGGGCCGGTACGGGTGCTGAAGGCGCGCGAGACGAGTTGCTCATTGAGTCCGCTCAAGTCACTGATTTGGGTGACGAGCGCCGAACGGGCGGCTTCAAGGTTCTCGACGTGCTGGGTTTCGCCGTAGATTTCGTAGCGGTTGCAGGTGGCCAGGACCACGGCGCCGGAGACAAGTTGGGAATCGGCCAAAGCGGACGAGGCAACCTCGGATGAACCGTTGCTCAACTGAGCGACGGTCTCAAGATCGATGTCGGCGTGTGTAGCCACCAATGAGAAAAGAACCACAGCAAAGCAATCATAGCTTTTTCGGCGCCATGTAGAACAACGCGCGCCAGTGGTTCTCCGCACTGCCCGCAGTGATGCCCGTCACCCCGCAAAGTGCGGGACAGGCTGTCGTTATCTTTTGACCCCGATCTTCGGCACAATCGAAGGCATGACTTCCAGTTCCGCACTGCCTCATTCTGTGTCGGCCACCGACATTTCCGGCACAGCCGCTTCAGGCCTTGATGCAAGCCACCCGCTAATGGATGGCCGCACCGCAGACTCCCCGCTGATCCAGGCTTACCGCGGAGGCAAGCCGTCCCGCCGTCCTGTGTGGTTCATGCGGCAGGCCGGCCGCTCGTTGCCGGAATACCTCAAAGTCCGTGAAGGCGTGGCAATGCTGGACTCCTGCCTGCGCCCCGAGCTTGCCTCCGAGATCACCTTGCAGCCGGTACGCCGTCACGACGTTGATGCGGCGATCTTCTTCTCCGACATCGTCATCCCCCTCAAGCTGGCCGGCGTCGGCGTGGACATCGTCCCCGGCGTCGGGCCCGTGCTGGACAAGCCCGTCCGCACGGCAGCTGACGTCGCCGCCTTGCCGCAGCTGACGTGGGAAGCCCTCGAACCGATCCGCGAGGCCGTCCGCTTGACGGTCGCGGAGCTCGGCACAACACCCCTGATCGGCTTCGCCGGCGCGCCGTTCACGCTTGCCGCGTACATGGTGGAAGGCAAGCCCTCCCGCGACCACCTCGGTCCGCGCACCATGATGCACGCCGATCCTGAGACCTGGACCGCCCTGGCCAATTGGGCGGCCGACGCCTCCGGCATGTTCCTGCGGGCGCAACTGGAAGCCGGCGCCTCGGCAGGTCAACTGTTCGACTCCTGGGCCGGGTCCCTTGGGCTCGCCGACTACGCCAAGTACGTAGCTCCCGCTTCGACCCGCGCCCTTGACCACGTCCGTCACCTCGGCGCGCCGCTGGTCCACTTCGGTACGGGAACGTCCGAGTTGCTCGTCGCGATGCGCGACGTCGGCGTGGATGTCGTCGGCGTGGACTACCGGCTGCCGCTTGACGAGGCAAACCGTCGACTGGGCGGCACGGTGCCCTTGCAGGGCAACATTGACCCGGCGCTGCTTTCCGCGCCGTGGGAGGTCCTCGAAGCCCATGTCCGCGAGGTGATCGCCGCCGGCTCCGCAGCCCCGGGCCACGTCTTGAACCTCGGCCACGGCGTGCCCCCGGAGACAGATCCGGCCGTCCTGACCCGGGTAGTGGAACTCATCCACTCGATCCCGGCAGGGTAGCGGGCATGCGCGGGGCACAAACACAGCCCGGACACGCACCTTCCGCAGATTCAGCAGCCGGCTTGACCGCCGTCGTCGTGGGCGGCGGAATATCCGGCCTGCTCGCCGCCCGTGGCCTGGCCAAGGCCGGGATCACCGTCACGGTGCTCGAAGCGGGCGAGGCGTGGGGCGGTTGCGTGGGACGGCACACTGTCGGCGGCCTTGTGCTGGACAGCGGCGCCGAGTCCTTCGCCACGCGCTCCACCGCTGTGGCCGATCTCGCCCGCGATCTCGGGCTCGGCGGCAACATCGTGGCGCCCCATCCTGGAGGTGCCTGGGTGCAGTTGCCCGACGGCCCGCAGGAACTGCCCAAGACCGGAGTGCTCGGAATCCCGGCGAATCCCTGGGACCCGGAAGTCCGGCGTTCCTTGGGCTTTGCCGGCTCCTTGCGGGCCTCGCTTGACCGCTACTTGCCCGCATCGGTCGGTACCTCCGCCGAGGTCACGAGTGTCTCCTCCTTGGTCCGGGCGCGGATGGGCAAGCGGGTGCTCGAACGGCTTGTGGCACCCGTGGTAGGGGGAGTGCACTCCGCCGACCCCGGGCTGCTCGACGTCGACATGGTCGCTCCCGGCCTGCGTGCGGCATTGCGCCAGCACGGTTCGTTGGCCGCGGCGGTGGCCAGCCAGCGCGCAGCCGGTTCAAAGCAACACGGAACCGGGGCGGCGAAGGCGGGATCCGCCGTCGGCGGCTTGAAAGGCGGAATGAACACCCTGGTTGCCGCCCTCGTGGCGGAGCTTCAAGCTCAGGGTGTCGCCTTGGTTTCCGGAGCCCGGGTGGATTCGATCTCCCGCACCGAAAGCGGTTGGCAGGCTACCGCTGCGGGCACAACGTACGACGCCGGCCGGCTCGTGGTGGCGCTCGACGGTCCGGCCGCCGTCGGGCTGCTGGAGAAGGCGCTTCCCGAATTGTCCGCGCTGCGCCCCGCCGCTGGCCCGTTGGTGAGCTTGGTGACCTTGGTGGTGGACGTGCCCGAACTGGACCGTCGTCCGCGCGGCACCGGCATTCTCGTCGCTCCGCAGACCGAGGGGATCGAGGCGAAAGCGCTCACGCATGCCACGGCAAAGTGGGACTGGCTGGCGGAAGAAGCAGGCCCCGGAACGCACGTGCTGCGCCTGTCCTATGGGCGCGGCGAGGGGGCGGACGCCCCTGAACCGGCGGCAGCACAATCCGTCGCCTCACTCAATGACGATGCTCTGCTCGACGCTGCGCTCCGCGACGCCTCGACTTTGCTGACCGTGCCGATTGTCCGGGAAGACGTGCTCGATTGGGATGTTGTCCGTTGGGCGGGCGCTTTGCCGTTCGCGGCAGTCGGTCACAAACAGCGCGTTGCCGAGGTGCGCCGCATCTGCGCCGAAGCCGACGGTTTGTCCGTAGTGGGCGGCTGGCTCGCCGGAAACGGCCTGGCCGCCGTGGTTGCCGACACTTCCGCACAAATCGACGCAGTCTTGTGAAATACACCACTTCTACGCCTTGTAGAAGTGGTGCATTTCGACTTAGCGGCATCCACGGGGCAGACTTGTACCATGAGCCACACTTCTGCCGAATCTGTCACTAAAACTGCCGAATCCGAAGAGCAGTTCTTTACGCTGTGGACCGTCTTCAAGCGGTCGGGCGATGTCCTGCGCAGCGCCGACGCTGTTCAGGATTTCGAGCAGCTGGCTGCCAAGCTCGCCGAGGACGGCGTGGTCCTTCGCGGAAGCTACGACGTCTCCGCCATGCGCTCCGACGCCGACATCATGGTGTGGCTCCACGGCGCCAAGCCCGAGGCCCTGCAGCAGGCCGTGCGTGATATCCGCCGCAGCGCGCTGTTCGCCGGCACTGAGATCGTCTGGTCCGCCATGGGCGTCCACCGCGAAGCCGAATTCGCCAAGAACCACGTTCCTGCCTATGCGCGCGGCGTCGAGCCCAGCACGTGGCTATGCGTTTACCCGTTCGTCCGCTCCTACGAGTGGTACATCCTGCCGGCCGACGAGCGTGGAAAGATGCTGCGCGATCACGGCATGCTCGGCCGCGACTTCCCCCAGGTCATCTCCAACACCGTGTCCTCCTTCGCCCTGGGCGACTGGGAGTGGATCCTGGGCCTCGAAGCACCCGAACTCGTTGACCTAGTGGACCTCATGCGCCACCTGCGTGCCACCGACGCCCGCAACCACGTCCGCGAGGAAATCCCGTTCTACACCGGCCGCCGCATCACCGCCGCGGAGATCGCCGAGGTCCTCGCGTGAGCGGCCGCCACTCCACTGGCCCGGCCAGCCTCACGGAGGTCAATGACGTCACCGAGGCCGGACGCATGGGTCCCAAAGAGTACGACGCCGTCCTCCTCGCCTCCTTCGGCGGGCCAGAAGGCCAGGACGACGTCATTCCCTTCCTGCGCAATGTGACCCGCGGCCGCGGCATCCCGGATGAGCGCCTTGAAGAGGTTTCGCACCACTACCGCGCGTTTGGTGGGATCAGCCCCATCAACCAGCAAAACAGGAACCTCAAGGCCGCCCTCGAAGCGGAGTTGGCCTCACGCGGCATCAGCCTGCCCGTGCTGTGGGGCAACCGCAACTGGGATCCTTACATTCCGCAAACCCTTCAGGAAGCCTACGACGCCGGCCACCGCAAGCTGCTGATGGTCACCACGAGCGCATACTCCTGTTACTCCAGCTGCCGCCAGTACCGCGAGGACATCGGCATTGCCCTGACGGAGACCGGCCTCGACGGCAAACTCGAAGTGGACAAGGTACGCCAGTACTTCGACCACCCGGGCTTCGTCGAACCCTTCGTGGAAGGAACGGCTGCAGGACTTGCGGAGGTCAAGGAGAAACTGGCTGCGGCCGGTCTCCAGGACGCTCCGGTGCACATCCTGTTTGCGACGCACTCCATTCCGACCCGTGACGCCGAAGCCGCCGGGCGTTCGGACGCAGAGCCCCGCGAGTTCGAGCAGGACTCCGCCTACGTGGCCCAGCACTTGGCCTCCGGCGCCGAGGTGGTTCGTCGCGTTGAGGCCGAATCCGGTCTCACCGCTCCGTGGTCCTTGGTGTACCAGTCCCGTTCGGGCGCACCGAGCGTTCCGTGGCTTGAGCCCGACATCAACGATGCCATCGAGGAACTGGCCGGCCAGGGAATCAAGGGCGTCGTGATCGTCCCCCTCGGCTTCGTCTCCGACCACATGGAAGTGGCCTGGGACTTGGACACCGAGGCCTTGGAAACCTGCAAGAACCTCGGGATCGCCGCGACCCGCGTTCCCACCCCGGGAACCCATCGCACGTTCGTTTCCGGCCTGGTGGACCTCATTTGCGAGCGGACGGTAGCCAACAACATCGGCGATCGCCCTGCGATGACCGGGCTGGGGCCGTGGTACGACATCTGCCGTCCGGGCTGCTGCGCCAACTTCCGTGGGGAGAAGCCCACGATTGCGGGTGCGGACACCACTGTCGGCACGGGACATGATGCCTACCCCGCAGGAGAAAGCGCGAAATGACCGTTCGGATCGGTACCCGCGCGAGCAAGCTCGCGCTCACCCAAAGCCAGCAGGCCGCGGACCAGCTGGCCGCCGTCGGTGGCTTCCCCGTGGAACTGGTGCGCATCAAGACCGAAGGCGATGTCCGGACGGGGTCCCTGTCCCAGATGGGCGGCACCGGAGTGTTCGTCGCCGCGCTTCGCGACGCGCTGTTGGAGAACGCATGCGACGTCGCTGTCCACTCCCTGAAGGATCTCCCGACGGGTGCGGCGCCGGGACTCATCATCGCGGCAACTCCCAAACGCGTCGATGTCCGGGACGCCTTGTGCGCCCGTGACGGCCTCAAGCTGGCGGACCTTCCGGCAGGCGCCAAGGTCGGCACCGGATCGCCGCGCCGCGCCGCCCAGCTCCGCGCCGCCCGCCCGGATCTCGACGTCGTGGACATCCGCGGCAACGTGGACACCCGGCTGGGCCGCGTTCCGGGGCTCCCCGGCAACGCCGAAGACGCGCTGGTTCCCGGAAAGAGTGGCGACCTCGACGCCGTCGTCCTCGCCGCGGCGGGACTGGAACGGATCGGCAGGCTCGACGTCGTGACGGAGTTCTTCGAGACCGGCGTCATGCTTCCAGCGCCCGGACAAGGCTCGCTCGCGATCGAGTGCCGCACGGCCGACGCGCCCGGACAGCCCGGCAACGCCGAAGGTTCCCAAGGCGCACTCGCACAGGCCCTGGCCGCACTCAATGATGAAGACACCATGCTCGCCGTGACCGCGGAGCGGGCCGTCCTGGCCCGCCTCGAAGCCGGCTGTGCTGCGCCCGTGGGCGCCTACGCTTACCGCAAGGGCAGCATGCTGTACTTGGAGGCAGTTGTCTGCGCCGTGGACGGGAGCACGTCCGTGCGCGAGAAAAAGGCCACGGACGGTCTCACTGAGGTGGGTGCCACGTTGCTGGGCATCGAAGTCGCCGAACTCCTGCTCGCCGCGGGCGCCGCGGACATCACAGATCTTGCAGCTTCCCGATAACCGGAGCCAACAGGAGACCATGGGACGGCACAGTGCAGTGAAGTCGGGGGAGGCCCGGGTCCTTGAAGGCGCCCGGGTCCTTGTGACGCGCAGCCCGGATCGTGCCGCCCCCCTCGTCAGCGCCCTGCGCGAGGCCGGCGCGGAGCCGCTCCTGTTGCCCTTGATCGACTTCGAACGAGCCCGGGACCAGCACTCACTCGAGGTCGCTTTGGACGCCCTCCGCGCCGGAGCGTACGGCTGGTTGGTGGTCAGCAGCATCACCACGGTGCGTGCCCTGAAGGAAAAGGCGGCCGAGCGGCGCATGGAGCTGAAGGAGCTGATTCCGGATTTCGTCCGGATCGCGACGATTGGACCGTCGAGCCGGCGGGTCCTCGAAGCGGAAGGCCTTCCCGTGGACCTCGCGCCGGAGGACGTCCAGTCGGCCGCAGGACTCGTCTCCGTCTGGCCGACAGGCCCGGCCAACGTGCTGTTGCCACAGGCGGACATCGCAGATGCGATGTTGGCGGAGGGAATCGAAGCCAAGGGGGCCTCGGTCCAGGCGGTGACGGCTTACCACACCGTGGACTACCCGGCGGCCCCGGAACGCCGGCTGACTGCCGCTTTGGTGGCGGCGAACGGCTGGCACGCGGGAGACGCCTCCCCGGCGCCGGAGCTCACCCCCGAAGACGCCAAAGCCGAACTTTCAGGCGGCCGGCTCCACGCCGTCGTCGCCGCTTCGCCCAGCGCGGCACGCCGTATCCACGACTCGTTGGCACCGCTCCGGGATTGCCGCTTCATTGCGATCGGGCGCTCGACGGCGGCAGAGGCTGCCGCTCTCGGCATTCCGGTGGCGGCAACCGCCAAGGAACCCACACCCGCCGGCATCGTGGCCGCCCTACGCACCGTATTCGACACCGAAGGGAACGAAAGTTGAGCTTTCCAAACCACCGGCCCCGCCGGCTCCGCACCACCCCCGCCATGCGCCGGATGACCGCCGAACACCGCTTGGCGCCCGCGGACCTGATCCTGCCCGCCTTCATCCGCGAAGGACTCAGCGAACCCGCTCCGATCAGCTCCATGCCCGGCGTCGTCCAGCACACCACCGACTCACTCAAGCGGGCCGCTGCCGAGGCCGTGGAACTGGGTGTCAGCGGCATCATGCTGTTCGGTGTTCCCGCCGTCCGCGATGCCCGCGGCACAGCGTCCCTGGATCCCGACGGCGTGCTGAACAAAGCCATCCGCGACGTCCGGGCAGAAGTCGGCGATGACCTGGTGGTCATGGGCGACGTGTGCCTCGACGAATTCACCGACCACGGCCACTGCGGTGTCCTGGACGCCAACGGCTACGTGGACAACGACGCCACCCTCGAAATCTATGCCCAAATGGCAGTAGCACAGGCCGACGCCGGTGCCCACGTCCTGGGGCCGTCCGGAATGATGGATGGCCAGATCGCCGTGATTCGCCAGGCCCTTGAAGAAGCCGGACACCAGAACACCGCGCTCCTGGCCTACGCGGCGAAGTACGCCTCCGCCTTCTACGGCCCCTTCCGCGAAGCCGTGGACTCGCAGCTCAAGGGTGACCGGAGAACCTACCAGATGGATGCCGCCAACCGCCGGGAAGCCATCATCGAGGTGGAACTCGACCTCGAAGAAGGCGCCGACATGGTGATGGTCAAGCCGGCCATGAGCTACCTCGACATCCTCGCCGACGTCGCCGCCATGAGCCCGGTTCCCGTGGCGGCCTACCAAATCTCCGGTGAGTACGCCATGATCGAAGCGGCTGCCGCGAACGGCTGGATCGATCGCCGCGGCGCCATCACAGAATCCGTGCTCGGCATCAAGCGGGCCGGCGCCGACATGGTGCTGACGTACTGGGCCTCCGAGCTTGCCGGCTGGCTTAAGGAGTCCTGATGACCGATACCGCTTCCACTCCCACGGCCCCGGTCGGAGCCACGGAAATCCTCCTCGGACTGAACACTTTCGGTGACGCCGGGGTGGACGCCGAAGGCAACCCGAAACCGCACGCCCGGGTTTTGCGGGAGCTGCTGGCGGAAGCGGAACTGGCGGACGCCGTCGGGCTTCATGCCTTCGGAGTGGGGGAGCACCACCGGCGCGACTTCGCTGTCTCGGCGCCCGAAGTGTTCCTCGCCGCCGCAGCCGCCCGGACATCGCAGATCAGGCTCGGCTCGGCCGTCACCGTGCTCAGCTCCGACGATCCCATCAGGGTCTTCCAGCGCTTCTCCACGGTTGACGCTCTCTCCAATGGTCGTGCGGAGGTGATGCTGGGCCGCGGCTCGTTCGTGGAATCGTTCCCGCTGTTCGGCCTGGACCTGGCCGACTACGAAGTCCTGTTCGAGGAGAAGCTGGAACTTTTCGACAAGGTCCGGGCGCAGAAGCCGGTGCATTGGGAAGGCCGCACCCGGCCGAACGTGAGTGGAATGAGCGTCTTTCCGCCGCTGGAACACCACTTGTTGCCGACGTGGATCGGCGTGGGCGGTACTCCTGAATCGGTGTTGCGCTGCGCCCAATACGGCTACCCGATCATTTTCGCCATCATCGGCGGGGAACCGCGCCGTTTTGCCCCGCTGGTGAATTTGTACCGCGAGGCCATGGGGAAATATGGCCACTCCATGCAGCAGATTGCGACGCATTCGCCCGGCCATGTGGCTCCGACCGACGAGGAAGCCCGGGAGGAGTTGTTCCCGCATTGGCTGGCCCAGCGCAACCGCATCGGCGCCGAACGTGGCTGGGGACCGGCGAGCAGGGGCGAGTTCGACGCCATGTGCGGCCCCGAGGGCGCCCTGTATGTCGGCTCGCCGGAAACGGTTGCCCGGAAGATCGTCTTGCTGAAGCAGAACCTTGATGTGGACCGTTTCGACCTCAAATACAGCAACGGGACGCTGCCCCACGAATCCATGATGCGCTGCATCGAACTTTTCGGCACCGTGGTGGCCCCACTGGTGGCCGAGCAGCTTGCCGGCGCCTGAACCGCCCCTCATCCCTGAAAGAATGGACACCATGACTTCAAACACCCCTGTCTCCGACCAGCTGTTCGACCGCGCCCGCTCCTTGATGCCCGGCGGCGTCAACTCTCCGGTGCGCGCCTTCGGATCCGTCGGCGGCACCCCGAAGTTCATGGTTTCCGCGCGGGGTCCGTACCTGACGGATGCTGATGGCCGCGAATACGTCGACCTCGTGTGCTCGTGGGGCCCGGCGCTGCTGGGTCACGCACACCCGGCCGTCCTCGATGCCGTCCACGCCGCCGTCGACCGCGGTTTGTCCTTTGGCGCGTCCACGCCCGATGAGGCAAACCTCGCCGCGATCGTCAAGGAGCGCGTCTCCGCCGTCGAACGCATCCGCATGGTGTCCACGGGCACCGAGGCCACCATGACGGCCGTACGCCTGGCCCGTGGCTTCACTGGCCGCAACCTGATCGTGAAGTTCGCCGGCTGCTACCACGGCCACCTCGATGGACTGCTCGCAGCGGCCGGATCGGGCCTTGCGACCATGGCGTTGCCCGGTTCGGCCGGCGTCACTGAAGCCGCCGCCGCTGAAACCCTTGTCCTGCCGTACAACGACCTCGGCGCGGTGGAAGCCGCTTTCGCTGCGCACGGCAACAACATCGCCGCCGTCATCACGGAAGCCGCTCCCGCCAACATGGGCGTCGTGACGCCGGGCGAAGGCTTCAACGCGGGGCTGTCGCGCATCACCCGCGAGCACGGTGCACTGTTGATCCTGGACGAGGTGCTCACCGGTTTCCGCACCGGCTACGCGGGTTACTGGGGCCTCACCGGCCGCCAAGAAGGTTGGATGCCGGACCTGCTGACCTTCGGCAAGGTCATTGGCGGCGGCATGCCGACGGCGGCGCTCGGCGGGCGAGCCGACGTCATGGATTACCTTGCGCCCCTTGGCCCGGTGTACCAGGCAGGAACGCTGTCCGGGAACCCGGTGGCGATGGCCGCCGGCGTCGCCACCCTGACACACGCGACTCCGGAGGTCTACGACTTCGTGGACGCCCGCTCGCTGGAACTCTCCGCGGCACTCTCATCGGCGCTGGACACCGCCGGCGTGGACCACTCGATCCAGCGCGCCGGGAACCTCTTCTCCGTGGCCTTCGGCACCTCGGCCAACGGCGTCCACAACTACGCCGACGCCCAGGCCCAGGACGTCTTCCGCTACGCGCCGTTCTTCCACTCCATGCTGGACTCCGGCGTCTACCTGCCGCCGTCGGTCTTCGAAGCGTGGTTCCTGTCCGCTGCCCATGACGACACCGCCATGAACCGGATCTTCGACGCCCTCCCGGCCGCAGCCAAGGCGGCCGCAGAAGCCACTGCCTTGTAAACGGCGCTTTCCCTTGTTTTGCAGCTTGCTCCTTGCCCGTAATGCTCGGCCGGGAGCAGGCTGTGGGCAACGATCGAATCGACAAGGCGATGATTCATCTGCTCAAACCGTCCAGAATTTCACTGCTCATTCTCTTCGCGCTGATGGCCGGGGCGTTTGCCGGAATAGCGCACGCCGACACTCCTGAACCGGGGGTCAGGGCCGTCGGAGACCCGCCCCCGACGCCAACTACTCCACAGGCCGCCCCCACGCCCGGGTTTTTGACCTCTCCAGGGGGATCGCCGCAGGCCCCTGCGACGCCGGCCGGGCCTTCCGAGCCCCCGCTTCCTCCGCATCCGACGCCGGAACAGCGGCTCGCGGGCTTGACCCTGGAGCAAAGGGTTGGGCAGCTTTTCATGGTGGCAGCCAAGGCGGACGGCAGCGATGCGGGCACCGTGGCAGATCTCCTGAACAACCACGTGGGCAACATGTATTTGGCCGGACGCAGCCAGGCAGGCCTTGCGGCTACGGCATCTGTGGTGGCAAAGCTGAAGGCGGCCATTTCGCCCGCGTCGAGCCGAGGGTTGCCGCTGTCCGTCGCGACGGACCAGGAAGGCGGCTCTGTTCAAGTCCTCAGGGGACCCGGATTCGCGCCTCTTCCGGCAGCCCTGGACCAAGGCAACTCAAGCCCCGAACAGCTACGCGCCGACGCCCGGAAATGGGGGTCGGAACTCCTGCAGGCCGGAGTGAACGTCGATCTGGCGCCCGTGCTGGATACGGTACCCAGCCCCGACTTCGCGCCCTCGAATAAGCCCATTGGCGCGTTCAAACGCGAATACGGCTTCACCCCGGCCGGGGTGTCCGAACATGGGAACGCGATGGCGGCCGGATTGCGGGACGCAGGGGTGGCGCCAGTGGCAAAGCACTTTCCGGGAATGGGCCGTGTCAGCCTGAACACCGATGTCAGCACGAACGTGCACGACACCGAAACAAGCCGGACGGATCCCTACTTGATGCCGTTCAAGGCTGCGATCGACGGCGGACTGCGGTGGGTCATGATTTCGAACGCCTACTACGACAAGATCGATCCCGATCACGCGGCGCCGTTTTCGTCCGAGATCATGCGCACCATGTTGCGGACGGACGCAGGGTTCACCGGAATCATTGTCTCCGACGATTTGTGCAACGCCGTGCAGCTGTCGCCCTGGAGCGTGGGGGACAGGGCAACGAATTTCATCAGCGCCGGCGGCACCATGGTCCTGTGCGCGGATACCGCTTCAGTACCGGCGATGTATGCCCAGGTCCTGCAGCGGGCGCAGGCAGATCCCGACTTCCGTAAATCAGTGGATGCCGCGGCCTTGACTGTCCTTCAAGTCAAGGCCGGGAAGTAGGCCGGACGCGAAAAATCCCCGGCTGCGGACGGGCTCCCCACTATGGGTGTCCAGTCCGCAATCCGGGGATTCTCCGGTCAGTCCTAGAGCACGTCCGAAAGGAAGCCCTTCAGGCGATCGGTCCGCGGTTCGGTGAAGAGTTGTTCCGGCGATCCGGACTCCACGACGACGCCTGCATCCATGAACGTGACGGTATCCGACACGTTCTTCGAGAAGCCCATCTCGTGGGTTACCACCACCATGGTCATGCCTCCCTTGGCCAGATCGGTCATGAGCGCGAGCACGCCTTTGACCAGTTCAGGGTCCAGGGCCGACGTTGCCTCGTCGAAGAACATGACCTCGGGCTTCATGGCCAGAGCCCGCGCAATGGCAACGCGCTGCTGCTGCCCACCGGAGAGGTTGGCTGGCCGGGCGTCGGCTTTGTGCTTGAGCCCCACGAGGTCCAGTTGGGCCAAGGCATCTTCCCGTGCCTGCTCCTTGGACATTCCGCGAAGCTTCCGGAGGGCGAGGGAGATGTTTTCCGCCACGGTCTTGTGCGGAAACAGGTTGAACTGCTGGAAGACCATGCCGATTCTCCGGCGCAGTTCGTCCGGGTTGTCCTTGAGCACCGAACGGCCATCGAGCAGAATGTCACCCTGCTCGGGTTCGATCAGCCGGTTCATGACGCGCAGGAGCGTGGATTTACCCGAGCCGGAAGGGCCGATCACGGAAGCCGTGGTGCCCTTCTCGACGTGCAGGTCGATGCCGCGCAGGACATGGTTGGACCCGAAGGACAAATGGATGTTTTTTGCCGTCAGTGTTCCTGACGCGAACTCGCTCATGCCTGGGCTCCCTTCCCGACGACGGCGGCTGCCTCGTCCGGTTCCTTCTTTTCCGGCCGGCCCGAACGCAGCCGGCGGTCAATCCAGTTCACGAAATGCGTCAATGGAATGGTCAGCGCCAGGTAGAAGATGGCTGCCGCCACATAGGGCGACAGGTTTCCGCTGGTGGAGGCCGCATCCTTGCCGATCTGGAAGATCTCGCGCTCCGAGGCCAACAGGCCCAGGAGGAAGACCAGCGACGACTCCTTGATCAACGCAATGAATTGGTTGACCAACGCCGGCAAGACCCGCCGGACGCCCTGGGGAACCACCACAAGCCGCATGGCAGGGCCGTAGCCGAATCCCAAAGCACGAGTGGCCTCGAGCTGGCCCTTGTCCACGCTCTGGATACCGGATCGGAAGATCTCGCCGATGTACGCCCCCGACATCAGCGACAGCGCCGCGATGGCCATGGGGTACGGGCTCGTGGACCCCGTCAGTTGGCGGATGACCGGGCCGAAGCCGAGACCGATCACGAGGATGGTGAGCACGGGCGGCAGCCCGCGGAGGATATCCGTATAGACGCGGGCGATCCACCGGGCCACCGGATTCCGGGATATCCCCATGAGGGCGAGCAGCATGCCGAGCACCGTTCCGATGACACCGGAGGTGACGGCCAGGACGAGCGTGTTCGGCAGGCCGACGGCGAACATCTTGGGGATGACTTCGCCCATCGCCTTCCAGTCGAGGAAGGTCTCAGAGAGCAGTTTGAAGATATCCATGGAAGCCTTGGGTTACTTGGCCGGGATCTGGACGGCCTTGCTGCCCGGCTTCCAGCCCTGGGGAGTCTGCTCCGCCTTGGTCGGGCGGTCCTTGTACCACTCGGCCGTCAGCTTGGTCCAGGTACCGTCCGCGATTACAGCGTCAAGGCCCGAGTTGAGGGCGTCGATCAGGGGCTGGTTGTCCTTGTTCACTGCCCAGGCGGTGAAGTTCTGGGTGTTGACGACCTTTTCGGCGATCTTCGTGTTGTCGCCGTCCTTCACCTGGCCCGTGGCCTGCTGCGACGGGGCGACCCAGGCATCGACCTGGCCGCTCTTCACGTTCGCGTAAACCGTGTTGTAGTCGGGGAAACGGACGGGCTCAAGCTTGAGCGTGTTCGTGACGTAGTCGTCCTGGACGGTGCCCTGGACGACGCCGATGCGGACGTCGGACTTGAGGTCCGCGAAGCCCTTGACCTTGGAGTCGGTCTTGGTCACGACGGCCATGTAGCCGAAGTCGTAGCCATTGGTGAATCCGACCGTTTCGCGGCGCTTGTCCGTGGTGGAGATCGAGGAGGAGCCGACGTCGAACTGCTTGTTCTTGACCTGGGAAAGCAGCGCGGAGAAGTCAGTGGAAGCGAACTCGACCTTGAGGCCAAGCTTGGCGCCAACGGCACGCAGCAGCTCGTTGTCGTACCCGGTGAACTTGCCCGAGGGATCGATGAAGATGTTCGGCGGGGCGTCCGAGAGCGTGCCGACGCGCAGTGTGCCGTCGGTGATCAGGCCCAGCTTGGACTTGTCGATCTTGTCCAGCGGGGTGACGTCCTTGGTGGTGTACTTGTCCAGCGTCTTCTGGTCGCTGCCCTGGAGGGCGTCGGTCGGCGAGGCGCTGCCTGCGCTACCGGCTCCGCCACCGCAAGCGGCGAGCGAGACGGCGAGAACTGCAGCCACGGGGACAGCAGAGAACCACTTCAGGGCTTTGATTTTCATCAAGCAAATCACTTTCATCGGGGAACACGCGTTCGTATCGAGACGGGCGGGGAACGCGGCCAAAAGCAGGTTTGGGCCGCAATATCAGAACTCGACCCGCCAAACTTAATTATGTCATCCGCCTATTCAGCGGAAAATTGACGGCGATAAGACGTGTGATTCCCGGAAAATCCGAATTAAATTCAGCGCACTATGCGGATTGCCTTTGAAGTGCCGCACCCTCCGGCATTGAGGGGGAATTCGTGACTGACGTCCAGCTGGCTTTCAGGCAGCAAGTGCAGTGTGACGTGCATCCCACCATGCGGACGACGGGAAAGCGTCCGGTCCGTGGACCGGAAGCTTTAGAAGTCTCCTCGGCTGGCATCTTCCGGGGGGAGAACCGGCCAATTGCCTTCGATGACGGCTGTCGGTTTGGTCTTGCGCAGGTAGCTCTGGAAATCGGCGGCCTGGGCAGCGGCCCAATCAACCTGCAGGTGGTGGAGCTTGGAAGCGGGCATGTGCAGCTTCGGGAACTTGCCGGCCATGGCGTCAAGGACACGCAGGGTGGCAAGGGCGTCCGCGGCGGAAGTGTGGGCGTTGTCCAGGTTCACGCCGTACTCCTCGCACAGCGCGGTCAGGGTCCGCTTGCCCTTGCGGTACCGGTCAACCTGCTTGTTCATGACGTAGGGGTCAAGGACCGGGAAACGGGTCAATTGCGGCACGCCGTATCGTGCTGATTCGGCGGCCAGGACCGTGAAGTCATAGCTGGCATTGAACGCAATGACCGGCACGCCGTCGTCGAACAGTTCCTGGAGCGCGGCAGCAACTTCGCGCGTCACGTCTGCCGCCGGACGGCCTTCGGCCCTCGCCTTTTCCGTGGTGATCCCGTGGATCTCGCTGGCCTCCAAGGGAATCTCCACACCGGGATCCGCCAACCATTCGAGCTCCTTGACGACGCCGCCGTCGTCGTCCACTACGGTGACCGAAGCGGTGACGATCCTGGCCGAACGGGAATTCCGCCCCGTGGTCTCGAGGTCGAACGCGGCGCGGGGGAGGGTGTTCCAAGAGCTCATGCTTCAACGCTACCGGCGCCCTACGACAAGAACCGGACCGACACTCCTTCTGCGCCGATCCGGCGGTCCATGCCGATAGGCTGGTGGCATGCGGATGGAGTTTGTGACGGCGGTGCTGGCCGTCGTGGATCTCATGCCGCCCGGCGTTGCCGTGTCGTACGGGGATGTTGCCGAGCTCCTGGGTTCAGGCGGTCCCCGCCAGATCGGATCCGTCATGAGCCACCATGGGAGCGCGGTGGCTTGGTGGCGGGTACTGCGTGCAAGCGGCGAGGCGCCTCCGGGGCTCGAGTCCGAAGCGCTTCACCACTACATGGACGAGGGAACACCGCTACACGGCGCCTACGCGGAATACCTGCGGACTGGCGAGGGCCGCTGGCGGGTTGACTTGGCGCGTGCCCGGTGGGCTCCGACGGACCGGGACTTCGACAGTATCGATGCGATCTCAGTCCAACTCGAGCGTCAGCTCCATAAATTGTCGGTGCCCGATGATGAAATGACCGTGTGAGTCCAACACCGACACCCCACGCAGCAACGCAGCAAGCAACAACATCGCCGCGGCAGGCACAATCCCGGCACGCGCCTGCCCGCTTGCGCCTGCTTCCCCCGCGCGAGGTCCGCTACGCAGCCCCGGAGTTGTCCGCCGACCAAGCTGCCGTCGTCGGGCTCCCGCACGGATCCGGGCCGGTCCTGGTGCCGGGGGCGCCGGGCACCGGGAAGTCCACGGTGCTGGTGGAAACGGCCGTCCGGCGGGTCCAGCGTGACGGCGTGGATCCGGAACGGATCCTGATTCTCGCACCCGGCCGGCATGCGGCGTCGGCGCTGCGGGACACCTTTACGGGGCGGCTGGACCGCAGCCTGAGTACGACGCCGGCGCGCACTTGGGCGTCATACGCTTTCGACCTGATCCGGCGAGCCAAAGCCGAGGGCGTACTGCCGCTGCAGCGGCCCCCCAAACTGCTCTCGGGACCGGAACAGGACCTCATCATCAAGGAGCTGTTGGAAGGGCACGCCCGGCCGGGCTTTGAACTCCCGTGGCCGCACGACTTGTCCGCCGCGCTGCCCACGCGCGGTTTCCGGCAGGAGATCCGGCAGCTCTTCGACCGGATCATCGAATCCGGACGCACTGCGGAAGATCTGACGTCGCTTGCCTACGAATGCGGCAGGCCGGACTGGATTGCCGCAGCGGACCTCTATTCGGAGTACCGCGACGTTCTGGACCTGCGCATGCCGGAAGCCTTTGACCCCGCCGGAATCATTACCGCGGCGCGCCAGATCTTCCAGGACTCGCCCGGATTCCTGGCGGCTGAGCGCGAACGGTTGCAGTTGATCCTGGTGGATGACGTGCAAGAGGCAAATCCCGCCGTGTTTGAACTGCTCGCGGACATCGCGGAAGGAAAGGACGTCTTGGTGGCGTCCTCTCCGGATACCGTGGTCCAAGGGTTCCGCGGTGCGCGCCCCGACCTTGTGTCCGAACTGCCGCGGCTTCTCGGCGGCCTTGAGGGCGCCGTGCGGGAGCTTCCGCTATGGCACACCCACCGCCACCTCCCCGACGTCGCGAAAGCGTGGACCGGCGTGGCAGCGCGTATCTCGCAGCGGGCCGGGGGCCAGTTGGCCCGGCGTCTGGATCCGCTGCCTGCACCGGCGGAGGAGGCGCCTTCGGGCAGCGCGCGGGCCGCAGGCCGGGTGGAAGCTCATGTCCTTCCCTCCACCGTCCACGAATTGCGCTACGTGGCTCAACGCATCCTCGAAGCACAGCTGCGCGAGAACCACGAGTTCGGCGACATCGCCGTGATCGTGCGCAACGGTGGGCAATTGGCGCAATTGCAACGCTATTTGAGCGGCCAAGGAATCCCGGTCCGCGTCCCGGTCGCGGATTCCGCGGTCCGCGATGAAGTGGCTGTTCGCCCCCTGCTTGAGGTGTACGGAGTGGTGTTGGATACCGCCAAGCTGACGCCTGAGTCCGCGGTCTCCCTTCTCACATCGAGGATCGGCGGGGCTACAGCCATCGAGTTGCGCCGCCTCCGGCAATCCTTGCGCCGGGAGGAGCTGTTGGGCGGAGGCGGTCGGTCCAGCGATGCGCTCCTCGTTGAAGCGTTGCTGGAGCCCGGAGCGCTGGGGTCCTTGGGTATCGAGGGCAGTTCGGCACGGCGTTTGGCCCGCATGATCGCGGCAGGACGTTCTGCGGCCGCCGAACCCGGAGCCAACGCGGAGACGGTGTTGTGGGCTTTGTGGCAAGCCACGGGGTTGGCTTCGCGCTGGACGGAAATGGCGCTCGACGGCGGCGCGGCCGGCGCCCGCGCGGACCGGGACCTCGACGCCATGATGGCCCTGTTCCACACGGCCGAGCGCTATGTCGACCAGCTTCCCGGCTCCGGTCCCGAACAGTTCCTGGAGTATCTGCTCAGCCAGGAACTCCCCATGGACACCCTTGCCGCCAGGGCGCAGGTGGAGGAAGCGGTGGAGCTCATGACACCGGCCAGCGCAGCCGGGCGGGAATGGGCCGTGGTCATCGTGGCGGGCCTGCAGGAAGGCGTTTGGCCCAACACCAGGCTCCGGGGTGAACTCCTCGCGAGCACTTTGTTTGCCGATGCGGTGGAGCATGGGGTTGAACATGCCTTGCAACGGGGTCCCCTCAGCAGGCTTCGGGATATCCGCTACGACGAACTGCGTAGCTTCTCCACAGCCGTTTCACGTGCCCGGGAAGTCCTCATCTGCACGGCGGTCTCTTCCGAAGACGAGCAGCAATCTGCCTTCCTCGATTACGTGGCGCCTTTGGAACCGGGACAGTACTTACGTGAGTACACGCCGGTGGGCCGGCCCATGACGCTGCGCGCCCTGGTGGCCGAGCTGCGGCAGCGCGTTCAGCCGGACGACGTTGCGCTTGCCCGCCCGGGCGTGGGCGAGGATGCCGCTGAAGCTGCGCGCGTCCTGGCACACCTTGCCACCGCGGAGCCCGCGGTGCCGGGCGCGCATCCGGATTCCTGGTGGGGACTTGCGCCGCTCAGCAGCGAGGAACCGGTGGTCCCGGCCGAGGGTACTGTGTTCGTTTCTCCGTCGAAGGTGGAAACGGTGCACAAATCGCCGTTGGATTGGTTCGTCCAGGCGGCCGGGGGAGAAGCCGCCACCGACTTTGCCCGAAGCCTGGGCACCTTGGTCCACGCAATTGCCCAGGAACTGCCGGATGCTTCCGGCGCCGAGTATGTCGCGGAGCTGGTGCTTCGCTGGCCGACGCTGGGCATGAAGGACAACTGGGAGGGCAGGCTGGACTTCCAACGGGCAGAGCAGATGGTCAAGAAACTCGCCCAATACGTCCTGGTCATGCGGAGCGAAGGCCGCAGCCTCGCGGGCGTCGAAACGGACTTCGAAGTTCCCCTGCAGGAGGTGCGCTTGGGCCACGCCGCAGAGGATCCGGAAGCTGTCCGGAACGCAGTGCTCCGGGGACAAGTGGACCGGCTGGAGATAGACGCAGAGGGCAGGCTGGTGATTGTCGACCTCAAGACGGGCAAACGGCAGCCGGGCAAAGCCGAACTCGCCAGGCACCCCCAGTTGGGCGCGTATCAAGCTGCGGTGTTGCACGGGGCGTTCCAGGAAACTGTTCCGGGATCCGTTCCTGGCGGTGCCGTCCTCGCACAGCTGGGGACCAAGACGAAGACTCCTGCGGTCCAGGTGCAGGAGCCCTTGGATCCGGGAGATAACTGGGCACAGGACCTGGTCAGCGAGGCCGCCGTGCTCATGGCCGGAGCAAGCTTCGAAGCACGTCACGATCCCTCAAAAGGCAGCCACGGTGGCCACGGCTGCCGGCTGCCCGATATTTGCCCGTTGTGCGCCAGGGGAAAGCAGGTCACTGAATGAGCGTCCACACACTTGCAGGAATCGGGGCGGAAGAGTCCGCCGCAGCTGACGCGGCCTTGCCGGAACCCCGGTTTTCGCCCGGCGAATTGGCCGATATCCTCGGCGAACGGAACCGTCCCACGGAAGAGCAATCTGCCATCATTGCGTCACCGTTGACTCCCCGGTTGGTCATCGCCGGCGCCGGATCCGGAAAAACCGCAACCATGGCAGACCGTGTGGTGTGGCTCGTGGCGAACGGATGGGTTCGCCCCGAAGAGGTCCTCGGTGTCACCTTCACCCGTAAAGCGGCGGGGGAGCTGGCCAGCCGTATCCGCGCCAAGTTGGCCACCCTGCAACGCATCGCGTCGTCGGACAACGGGCAGTACGGTTTCCCGGAGGGAGTCGCGGGTTCCGATGAGCTTGAACCCAAAGTGTCCACCTACCACTCGTACGCCAGCGGGATCGTGTCCGACTACGGCTTGCGCCTGGGTATCGAGCGCGATGTGGTGCTGCTCGGCGGCGCCCAGGCCTGGCAGCTTGCGAGCGAAGTGGTTGAAGCGTACGACGGCGACTATGAGCACTTCAGCGCTGCCAAGTCCACGTTGGTCAACGCCGTGATGCAGTTGGCCGGCGAATGCGCCGAACACTTGCGCGAACCCGCCGAGGTTCAGCGCTGGTTGATGGACCGCGTGTCAGAATTCGTCCAGTTGCCTTATACGTCCGCGGCGAAAAAGAACCCGTCCCAGGCTGCGGGCGATCTCGGTGCCATGTTGCGGACCAGGGCCAGCGTCGCGGACATGGTGGGGCGTTACCAAGAGGCCAAGAGGAACCGCGGAGTCCTCGACTTCGGCGACCTCGTGGCGCTCGCTGCGAAGATTGCCCAGGACATCCCACTGGCAGCTGCCACCGAGCGGGCCCGCTACAAGGTGGTGTTGCTGGATGAATTCCAGGACACCTCGCACGCACAACTTGTCCTGTTCTCCCGCTTGTTCGGGGAAGGGCATGCCGTGACGGCGGTGGGGGATCCCAACCAGTCCATCTACGGATTCAGGGGTGCTTCGGCCGGCCAACTATTCCACTTTGTCCAGGAATTTCCCGTCCGGGTGGAAGACAGCTTTGGAACGGCATCCCTTGCGACGGCACCCACCTCGTACCTGACCACTGCCTGGCGGAACGGGCGCAACATCCTGGCCGCCGCCAATGTCATCTCCGCGCCGCTCAACAAAGCCGCCGCGACTGAAGGAGCCCCCGGCTCCAGGACCGAAGACACTGCTGTGGCCGTGCCACCGCTGCAACCGAGCCCGGCGGCCGTGGACGGCAACGTAGTACTCGGACGTTTTGGCACGGACGAAGACGAAGCCGCAGCGATTGGGCGGGATGTCCGCCGCTACCGGCGCACCGTCTTTGAAACCGCGGCCGACGGTATCCCGGTTTCCCCCACCATGGCAGTACTTTGCCGCCGTCGGGCACAGATGGAATGCTTGCGGCGTGAATTCGAGGTCCAAGGGATTCCGTATGAAATAGTCGGCCTCGGCGGGCTCCTCGACACCCCTGAAGTGGTGGATCTCGTGGCTGCGCTCCGGGTCCTCGCGGATCCCGGCCGTTCAGATGCGCTCATGCGTTTGCTGGCCGGCGCCCGGTGGAGGATCGGAACTGCGGATCTGATGGCTTTCCGTGACTGGTCCCAGTTCCTGGCCAGGCGGCGATCACACGGCGGTGCGGGAGACGGCGGTGCCGAAGGAAACAGCGCAGCGGACGATGCGTCAGGTGCGGACGAAAGCCCGATGGAGACGGTTGTCGAAAGCGACATTACGGATGCGGCCAGCCTTGTGGAGGCGCTGGACTTCCTGCCGCGTCCAGGATGGACTTCCGGCCATGGGCGCTCCCTCAGCACAGTGGCCTTGGACCGCCTTGGGCGCTTGTCTGCGGAGCTTCGGAACCTGCGGGGGTTCATCGGAGACGATCTGACCACGTTGATCGGCGAGGTGGAGCGCGCCATGCTGCTGGACATTGAGGTCGCTGCGAAGCCCGGGACGAGCATCCATCAGGCCCGCCGGAACCTGGACGCATTCCATGATGCCGCGGCGGGTTTCCTGCAGACTTCTCAGCGCGTGGACCTGTTGGCTTTCCTGGGGTGGCTTGAAGCGGCCGCAACAGAAGAAGGCGGACTGGACATCGCCGACGCCGAGGTGAACCACGAGGCCGTGCAATTGCTGACCGTCCATGCCTCCAAAGGTTTGGAATGGGACGTTGTCTTTGTTCCCGGCCTTAACGCCGGAGCCTTCCCGAGCAACCGGGACTCCCGGTGGAGCAGCGGTACCGCGGCCCTGCCATGGCCGCTCCGAGGCGACCGGGCGGATCTCCCCCAATGGGATCTGGACCAGCCGGACCAAAAGGGCTGGCTGGACGCCGAAAAGGACTTCAAATCGGAAGTCCAGCACCACGGCGAGGCCGAAGAGCGGAGACTCGCCTACGTTGCCTACACCCGGGCAAAGTTCGTCCTGTGGGCATCGAGCGCCGCGTGGAATGGTTCCCGGGCCGGCATTGCCGAGACATCGCCCTTCCTTGCCGAGCTGGCCTGCCTTGCCGGCAAGGCAGGCAGCGATTCCGGTGGAGCATCGGCCGCATCGATCCACCCCCAGTCCCTCAGTGAAGACGCGCTGCCCACAGAGAGCCCCCTGACTGTCGGCACCGAGGTGGCGATCTTCCCCTATGATCCGCTCGAGGGCCCGAGCGACCCTCGCACGGGGGAACGGCTCCGCCTGGTACCCGGCCGGCGGGCCGCCATGGAGGCGGCGGCGGCCAGGGTGAGGAACGCCGTCGACGCAATGCGGACGGATTCGCCGCTGGTCATGGATGCCTCGATGACCCCGCTCCGCGGAGCGGCGGCCGGTTGGGCAGCCGAAGCCGAGATGTTGTTGGAACGGCAACTGCGGCGGAAACCGGTCCAAGACGTCCATTTGCCCGGACACATCTCGGCATCCATGTTCGTCGACCTGGGAGACGATCCGGCCGCTGTCCTTGCCCAGCTCCGGCGTCCGGTGCCCCGGCAACCCGGGATCTCGGCACGCAAAGGCACAGCCTTCCACTCCTGGGTCGAGGAATACTTCGGAACCACGGGAATGCTGGATCTCGACGAAGCGCCCGGCTCTGACTCCCACATCGACGAAGCCTATGGTCTCGATGAGATGGTGGCGACGTTCAGTCATTCAGAATGGGCACACCGGTCCCCGGCCTTCGTCGAAGTTCCCGTGGAAACGAGGATCGGGGACGTCGTGGTGCGCGGACGGATTGACGCTGTGTTCCGCGGGGCGGACGGCACGTGGGAACTGGTGGACTGGAAAACGGGCAAGCGTCCGTCCGGCAGGCAACTCAAGACCCGCGCCGTGCAACTGGCCGTCTACCGGCTGGCATGGGCGCGCCTCAAGGATGTGCCGTTGGAGCACGTCAGCGCAGCGTTCTACTACGTTGCCGATGACGCTGTCGTGAGGCCCCACGACCTGGGCACCGCCGATGAACTGGAGAACATCATCGCTTCCGCACTGGGCAACTGAAAACGCTGGCAACTGAAACCACTGGGCAGCCGAAACCACTGGCAGCTAACACCGCTGGGCAGCCGAAACCACCGCAGCCAAGCCGGGACGGACTAATGGTCCTTGGCGTCCTGCAACGGTGCGGGCTCCACTACCTGGAGGGCCGTCGTCGAGGTGTCGTCTGATTCGGACGGCGCCTCGGGGGCCGGGGCTGTCCCGTTTGCCACTTCTCCCGAACCGTCCTCGGCGGCTTCGTCCGCGGCAGCATCCGTAAGGGGTGCAACCGTGACCGACCGCGTTGCCGCGGCAGTTTCCGGACGGGCCTCGGGAGCAGGCCCTTGAACAGGCTCCGGGATCGCCGTGACACTCACCGTGGGCTTTGCTGAGTCGCCCTCAGCGGCCGTGGCTTCCGAAGCCATGACAACCGCGGGTGCCGCAAGAGCGTGAGCGGCTGCAAGTTCCGCGGCGGCGGTCTCGGCCTCCTCGGCAGCCAACGCGTTTTGCTCTTCGATGTCGTCGGCGAGGGACTTGAGCATCGCTTCGGCTTCTGCCGTCATTTCGCCGTGGCCGGCTGCCAAGGCCTTGACGAGATATTGGGCCAGGGCGAATTCGGCAAGGAGCGCCGAGCGGCGCAGCAGGTGGCCGTCAGGCGTGTCGCGTCGGGCTTCCGTGTAGTGCCGCATGACGGATTCCACGAATCTCTGTTCGTTTGACGCCACGAGCCACGCAAAGTCATCGGCGGGATCGCCGATGCGCAGATCGGTCCATCCCGTCACGGCCGTGACGTTGTCGCCGTCGACCAGCAGATTGTCTTCATGGAGATCGCCGTGGACGACGCACGGGTTGAAACGCCACAACGCCACATCCTCGAGTGCGTGCTCCCAGCGACGCAGCAGGGCGGGCGGAATCTTGCCGGTGGTGGCTGCCTGGTCCAGCTCGTTCAACTTACGCTGGCGGAATTCGTTGGCCGTGTAGCTGGGGAGATCGGCGTTGTTCACGAGCGATTGGGGGAGGTCGTGGACGGCCGCCAGCGCTGCGCCGATCTCCTTGGCCAAGGCATCACTGCAGGTGGACAGCTCTTCGATGCTGCGCGTGGCCCCGGCCAAGTGGGCGTAGACAAAGGTGCTCAGCGCACCTTGGCGCACCGTGCCTGCCACAGTGGGCATCAGAAAAGGCAGCTCGGCCCGGATTGCCGGTGCGAAAGCCCGCAGAATCATGAATTCGGTTTCCAACCGGGCACTGGCTTCCGGATGGCGCGGCGACCGGACGCGCCAACGCTTGCCCTCCGAGTCCAGCAGGAGCGCCGAATCGAAATCGGCAGCATCATCCGGGGCGGAGGCGGCAGCCATCGGCGTCAGGCCGGGCACCGCCGCAGTAGCTACAGCGGCCAGTTCGAACGGTGTTCTTCTCACGTCTTCCACGGTAGATTGACAAGCGCCTCTGGCAGCGATGCAGTGCGGCGAGTCTTGAGATCCGCTGGAAAACAGCATTCAAGGGCGTGCATCGCTGAAAGATCCAAATGTCAATTGTCGGTGCGAGTCAGTACGGTAGGTACATGAGTTTCACCGAGTTCCAGGCGCCGGCAAACCACCTTATCGATACCGTTCTTCCGGTGCGCCCTGCCATGGTTGACCGCGGATCTGCCGAACGCCTGAAGCCAGGCATGCTGGACGAAGTGATCTCCTCGGGAGAGGCCAAGGCCATGGTGTTGTCCCAGCGCCAAGCCCTCGTAGTGGGCGACCAGCTGTGGCTGGGTGACGCCGCGCCGCTCTTCGAGGCCCTTCAAGCGGCCGGCGGACCGCTCACTGCCATCTATCTCGGCCGGACCCTCGCTGCTTCATCGGTCCCCGAGAAAACGCCCATCGTCCTCTTTGTGCCAGCTGAGCCGCTTTCGCCCGGAGTCGCGGGCCTTCCAGCCGACGGCTCCTGGGCAGGATTCCGGGAAGTCGCTGCCCGTCTAGGCGCCATGGACACGGCCTTGTTTGTTGAGGCCAGCGCCATATCCAATTGGCATGCCACCCACACCCATTGCCCGCAGTGTGGAACTCCGACGGAAATCGAAGCCGGCGGCTGGGTCCGGCGGTGCCCGCGGGACAAATCGGAACACTATCCGAGGACCGATCCGGCCATCATCGTCACCGTGGTCGGTTCCGACGGCAGGCTGCTCCTGGGTGGAGGAGGGCCGCTTGACGCCAAGAACTACTCCACGCTGGCCGGCTTCGTGGAGCCGGGGGAATCGCTTGAGCAGGCCGTGGTCCGCGAAATCGGCGAAGAAGTGGGCGTTCGGGTCACCGCTTGCCAGTACCTCGGCTCGCAGTCGTGGCCGTTTCCGGCCTCGCTTATGCTCGGGTTCACCGCAACAACGGACGACGTCGAGGCCCGGCCCGACGGCGTCGAGGTCACCCGGGCGCGCTGGTTCAGCCGGGCGGAACTGCAGGCAGCCGTGCTCAGCGGTGAAATCACGATCTCCACGAGGCTTTCGATAGCGCGTTCCCTGATCGAGCACTGGTACGGCGGCGTCATCGAGGACCTCCTGCAGTGACCGAGGGCATTTTCAGCGACACCGTTTCACTCGAGGACCGGATTCTCGGCGGCCTTGACGCCGAGCAGCGGGAAGTCGCCAGCAACCTCAACGGGCCGATGTGCGTCCTGGCCGGAGCGGGTACGGGAAAAACCCGGGCCATTACGCACCGCATTGCCTACGGGGTGCACTCCGGGGTCTACAGTCCGCAGCGACTCCTGGCTGTCACCTTCACCTCCCGGGCCGCCGCCGAGATGCGCAGCCGGCTGCGGGATCTCGGGGTCGGAAATGTCCAGGCACGTACCTTTCACGCCGCGGCGCTGAGGCAGCTCCAGTTCTTCTGGCCGCAGGCAATCGGCGGCGTCCTGCCGAACTTGCTGGACCACAAGGCGAACATGATCGCCGAAGCGGCGCGGCGGCTCCGGTTGAGTACCGATCGGGCTTCCATCCGTGACCTTGCTGCCGAGATCGAGTGGGCCAAGGTTTCCATGCTGACGCCGGCCAACTACCTTGAGAACGCGCACGGCCGCGGCACTCCGGGAGGCTTCGACCTCACCGCCGTCGCACGGGTTTTCCAGTCTTACGAGGACGTGAAGACGGACCGCAATGTGATCGACTTCGAGGACGTCCTGTTGATCACGGTGGGCATCCTCCAGGAAGACCCGAAAGTGGCAGCCACGGTCCGCGAGCAGTACCGGCACTTTGTGGTTGACGAGTACCAGGACGTTTCCCCGCTGCAGCAGAGGCTTCTGGAGCTGTGGCTCGGCGGCCGCGACGAACTCTGCGTCGTGGGTGACTCCAGCCAGACCATCTACTCCTTCACTGGCGCCTCTCCCAAGCATCTCCTCGGATTCAAGGGCCATTACCCTTCCGCGACGATCGTCAAACTCGTTCGCGACTACCGTTCCACGCCGCAAGTGGTGAAGCTAGCCAACGATCTCCTGGGGTCCCGCCGCAGCGGTGGGACGGTTGCCGACGCCGCTTGGGCCAAACCCCTGCAGTTGGTGGCCCAGCGCCCGGCCGGACCGGAGCCCCGGTTCATGGAATGCCCCGACGACGAGGCCGAGGCGGCGGTGGTCGCGGGCCGGATCCGGGAACTGATCGACGCCGGCACCAAGGCGAGCGAGATTGCCGTGCTTTTCCGCACCAACGGCCAATCGGAAGCGTACGAACAAGCACTTGCCTCTGCGGGTATCGGCTACCAGCTGCGGGGCGGTGATCGTTTCTTCGCCCGCAAGGAAGTCCGCGACGCCATCCTGCAGCTGCGGGCGGCCACGCGTGCCGTTGCCGAGGATTCCGGCAAGGAGCCGCTCGGCCAACTGGTCCGCGACATCGTGGCTTCGCTCGGCTACACGGATGCCGCCCCACATAGCGGCGGTGCCCTCCGCGAACGCTGGGAGTCGCTGGCAGCACTGGTGGCACTCGCGGATGAACTTGTTGTCAGCCGCGGGCCGGAATTCACGTTGATGGAATTCGTCAATGAACTCCAGGAACGTTCGGTTGCGCAGCACGCGCCGACGGTCCAAGGCGTCACCCTCGCATCGCTGCACGCCGCGAAGGGCCTCGAATGGGATGCCGTGTTCCTGGTGGGTTTGAGCGAGGGCCTCATGCCTATTTCCTTTGCCGACACTCCCGAGAGCGTGGACGAGGAACGCCGCCTTCTCTACGTCGGGATCACGCGGGCACGCGAGCACCTGAACCTGTCCTGGTCCACGGCCCGCACGCCCGGCGGTCGTGCCAACCGCAAGCCTTCGCGCTTCCTCGACGGGCTCCGTCCCGATTCGGTGCTCGGAGCCAGCGCGCGCAGCCGCGCCACGCCACGGCGCAAGGCGGCCGCACCGGCGTCGTGCAGGGTCTGTGGCACGATGCTCGCCACTGGCGCCGAACGCAAGGTGGGTCGCTGCAGCCAGTGCCCGCCCACGTACGAAGAACAGACCTTCGAGGCCTTGCGGCAATGGCGCAAGGAAGAGGCCTTGAGCAACGATGTCCCCGCCTACGTGGTCTTCACGGACGCGACGTTGACGGCCATCGCCGAAGCCCGGCCCACTTCGCTTGAGGAGCTTGCGAAACTCGCCGGCGTCGGACCGTCCAAGCTGGAAAAGTACGGCGAAGCCGTGCTGGCGGTTCTGGTCGAGAACGGGTCGGCCTAATGCCTCCGGCCGCGCGCCAGCCGGCTTTGCCGCTGACCACCGACGACGGCACGCCCGTCGTCGTTCGTCGCTCCGCCCGCCGTCGTCGTACCGTGGCGGCCTTCTGGGAGGACGGGAACGCCGTTATTGCGATCCCTGCCCACTTCACGAAGGCACAGGAGAATGAATGGGTCCGGCGGATGCTGGACAAGCTCAAGCGGCAGGGGGAGCGGGGCGCCCAGGGGGTTGGCAGGAGACGGCCCGCGAGCGACGCGGCACTTGCCGCTCACGCGGCGGAACTGTCGTCCAGGTACCTCGGCGGGCGCGCGGCCCCGACGTCGGTCCGCTGGGTCAGCAACCAGAAGTCACGGTGGGGATCGGCTACTCCGGCGGACGGGACCATCCGGCTTTCGGACAAGCTCCGGGCCATGCCGCAATGGGTGATCGACTACGTGCTGCTTCACGAACTCGCGCACCTGCTGGTGGCCGGGCACAATGCCGCGTTTTGGCGCCTGCTGGAGGCGTACCCCGAAACTCAGCGGGCGAAGGCCTTCCTGGAGGGCGTCGCCTTTGCGACGTCGCGGGGGCTTGGACCGGATGAAGAAGGCGCCGGCGCACCAGCAGGCTGCGACGCCGACGCCGACTAGGCGTTTGAGGAGTGGCTACCCTTTGGGCTCTTCGGGTCCCGTGTTGTCGGGGGAATCTCCGTCTTCAGGCTTCGGAGCCTCCGGGCTGTCCTCTGTGTTCTCCTCATCCTTCGGAGTGTCGTAGCCGCCTTCAAGGAGCTTCTGCAATGCATCGTCCACCTCGGTGTCGCTGGCTTCAGCCAGGCGGCGCCGTTCCGTGAAGCCCGCCGGGTCGTCGAGGTCGTGTGCCGTGGGGAGCAGGTCGGGGTGCTGCCAAATGGCGTCGCGGCCGGCGATCCCACGTTCGTCCTTCAACGCGGCCCAGAGGGTCGCGGCTTCGCGCAGGCGCTTCGGGCGCAGCTCAAGTCCCACCAGCGAGGAGAACGCGTGTTCAGCGGGTCCACCCGTGGCGCGGCGCCTGCGCACGGTCTCCCGGAGTGCGACGGCGGATGGCAGCACGTTCTCGGTGGCGGCGGCGGTGAGTTCGTCCACCCAGCCCTCGACCAGCGCCAGGGCCGTTTCGAGTTTCTCGAGGGCGGCCGATTGTTCGGGAGTGCGTTCGGGGGTGAACACTCCTTGGGAGAGGGCTTCTTGAATGCCCTCGGGGTTACCAGGGTCCAGGTCTCGGGCAAGGTCCTCGACGCGGGAAATATCGATGTGGATGCCTCGGGCGTACGCTTCGATGGCTCCGAGGAGGTGGCCTCGCAGCCAGGGAACCTGCACGAAGAGCCGGGCATGCGCGGCTTCCCGGACGGCGAGGAACAGCCGGACGTCGTTCTCCGGGATGCTCAGGCCTTCGCCGAATTTCGCCACGTTGGCGGGCAGCAACGCCATTTCGAGATCGGCGAGGGGAACGCCGATGTCGGTGGAGCTGACCACCTCGGCGGACAGTGCGCCGATTGCCTGGCCCAGTTGCATCCCGAAGATGGCTCCGCCCATGTTCTGCAACATGGACGAGGTACCACCCATCATGGCCTTCATTTCTTCCGGCATCTGCTGGGTCAGCGCGTCCGACAGGGCATTCGCGATGCTGTTGGCCACCGGCTCCGTCAGCCGCTTCCAGGTAGCGAGGGTGGCTTCGACCCATTCCGCGCGGGACCAAGCGCGGCCGATCAGCCCGGTCGCTTGAAGGTCGGTGACAGGATCCAACCAGAGTTCCGCGAGCCGGAGCGCTTCGTCCACCTCGCGCGCCTGCACGGCGTTCACCGAGGGATCAGTGCCGGCAGCGGCAACGCGGCGGGCGTTCTCGTGGGCGAGCTGCCAATTGACAGGGCCCTCGGAAGTGGAGCTCATCATGGCCTGCACCTGGGCGAACATTTGCTGGAGCATATTGGGGTCGTTCGGCAGACCCGCGGCCTTCGCCAATTCGGCGGGGTCGATATTGCCCATGCCTTGCCCGCCCATCAGGTTCTTCAGCATTTCTGCCAAGGGATCCACGGGTGAATCGTCTCCATTGGAGGGGGTATTGGGGTTGGAAGTCATGGTGCCGCCGATCGTCGGTGTGACTGGTGATCACTTTCAAGGTACCGCGATGCCCGGGGGCTGTCTGCCTCAGGAACGCGTCGTTCGCTCTAGGCAAAGCACGTCTGGCAGGCACAGCAAGTAGGGTGGATCGTTGGTATGTTTACCGGCCTCCATCATGAGGGGTCGAAACGGTAGCGTTGGGCACATGGTTCCCGGCGCGGAGAGGCCTTTCATTGACTAGTTTGCCGAGCCCCGGAGCTGCCGGGGAACCGGGACAGCCTCTCGGCCCCTCCAACCCCCAGGGCGTCCCGACGTCGGACGCCCGTTTCGCGGCGGGGGAGGCCGCACAATCGCAGGAACCAGGGCAGGAACCGCCCCGACCGCCACGTCGCCGGGACGGGCGGTACATCGCGATGCTCGTCTCCGGCGCGCTGACCATCGTGTTGGGAATCGCCGCGGCCGTTCTCCCTGTTCCCTACGTCGTGGAATCTCCCGGGCCCACGTTCAACACCCTGGGCACCGACCACAACAAACCGGTGATCAGCATTACGGGACACGCGACGTATCCCGCCAAGGGCAACCTGGACCTGACCACCGTCTACATCAACGGCGGCCCCAACGGACCCGTCAACATTTTCGAGGCGTTCCAAGCGTGGCTGGACGGTTCAAAGGCCGTATATCCCGAAGAACTTCTCTATCCCAAGGGCACCACCAAGCAGCAATCCGAACAGGAAAGCGCGGTCGCCATGACCACCTCCCAGGAGAACGCCGTTGCCTCGGCCCTCCAGGAGGAGAACATTCCGTACGGGCAGAAGCTTGAAGTGGCGGGATTGTCCGACGGCTCGGCCTCCGCGGGCAAACTCCAAACGGGGGATGTCTTTACGTCGATCAACGGCAAGGCGATCACGTCCCTGAACGTCGTCCAAACCGCACTGGCCGACGGCGCGGGGGCGCCGGCCGCCGTCGTCGTCGACCGGAACGGCAAGCCCGTCACGGTGAGCATCACCCCGGGCAAGGGCTCAAACGGCAAGTACATTTTGGGCGTGCTGCTGCAGTACAAGTTCACCTTCCCGTTCGACGTCAAGATCTCCCTGGACCAGGTGGGCGGACCGAGTGCCGGCATGATGTTCGCACTGGGCATCATCGACAGCATCACCCCCGGCGACCTCACGGGTGGCAAGCATGTTGCCGGCACGGGCACCATTTCGCCGGACGGCACCGTGGGCCCGATTGGTGGAATCGCCCAGAAGATGCGCGGGGCCCGCAATGGCGGCGCCACCCTTTTCCTGGCGCCCGCCGCCAACTGCGACGAGGTCGTAGGGCACATTCCGGACGGGCTTCAGGTAGTCAAAGTGGACACTCTGGCGGACGCAAAATCAGCCGTTGAACGACTCGCCTCGGGCCAGGACATGTCCCGCCTCCCGGCATGCTCCAACAACTAGACTGATGATGGAACTTAGCTCCACTGCCACTCGTGGCACTAATGACGGCCTCCGCCATTAGCTCCCGGCACCGGGGCCGACGAACACACACGCACTGATGACCGTTAACTGACGACCAGCGATGAGGTATCGAGTTTGTCCCGTCCAGCCAGCACCAGCCCGCCCGGAAGACCGCAGCGGAGACGGGGTGCCCTCACTCCAACTTTGATCATCGTCGCCGTCGTGGTGGTGGGATTCATTTTCTTCGCCAATGTGTGGACAGACGTCCTGTGGTATCAGCAGTTGGGCTTCTTCGAAGTCTATTTCCGGGAGAACCTTGCCCGGATCCTGATCTTCCTCGCGGGCTTCGTCCTGATGGCCGTGCCGATCTTCTACGCAATCCGCGTCGCTTATCACGCACGGCCTGTCTACGCGCCGGACGCCGAGGTCAGGGACAACCTGAACCGGTACCAGGCTCAACTCGAACCTGTGCGGCGCGTGGTCATGATCGGCATCCCCGTGCTGTTCGGCCTCTTCGCCGGCAGCGCGGCCGCGAGCCAGTGGCAAGCGGTGCTCTTGTTCTTCAACCAGATGCCATTCGGGCAGAGCGATCCGCAATTTGGCCTGGACATCAGTTTCTATCTCATGACTTTGCCGTTCCTCGGATTCGCCACAGGCTTCCTCATGAGCGTTGTGGTGATCGCAGGAATCGCCGGAATCCTCACCCACTATCTCTACGGAAGCATCCGGCTCATGGAGCGCGGCATCTTCACCAGCCGTGCAGCCCAGATCCACCTCGCCGTGACCGGAGCCGTTTTCCTGCTGCTGCTTGGAGCCAACTTCTGGCTCAACGTCTACGACACCGTTCAAAACCAAGGCGGACACTGGGCTGGTGCCCTTTACACCGACGTCAACGCAGTGATCCCCACGCAGACAATCCTGGCCGTTGCCGCGGGTCTGGTGGCTATCCTCTTCATTGTGGCCGCCGTGATCGGGCGTTGGCGCCTGCCGGTCATCGGCACGGCCATGCTGATCATCACGTCCATCCTCGCGGGCGGCGTCTACCCCTGGGTCATCCAACAGTTCCAGGTCCGCCCCTCTGAGCAGACGTTGGAAAACAAGTACATCGATCGCAATATTTCGATGACCCGGTCCGCGTACGGTTTGGACAAGATCCAGGTATCCCCGTACAACGCCACCACGGACGCCAAGACCGGGGCGCTTGCCAAGGATGCGCAGACCACCGCCAACATTCGGCTCTTGGACCCGAACCTTGTCTCTTCTGCGTTCTCCCAGTTGGAGCAGTACCGTCCGTATTACCAGTTCCCCAAGTCCCTGAACGTCGACCGTTACACCGTGGACGGCAAGACCCAGGACACCGTGATCGCTGTCCGTGAGTTGAACCAGGACGGGCTCAACGCAAGCCAGCAGACCTGGGTGAACCGGCACATCGTCTACACGCACGGTTACGGCGTCGTGGCGGCCAAGGGCAACACGGTCACCGTGGACGGCAAGCCGGACTTCCTGTTGTCCGGGATTCCGTCCATGGGTACCCTCGGCAGCGATACGAGCTACCAACCCCGCATCTACTTCGGCGAAGATTCGCCTGATTACTCGGTTGTCGGCGCACCGGACGGTGCTCCTCAGCGCGAGCAGGACCGTCCTGCCGCCACGGACAGCACCACCGAGACGCAGTACACCTTCACCGGCAATGGTGGCCCCAGTGTGGGCAACTGGTTCAACCGCCTCCTGTACTCCATCAAGTTCCAGTCCTCGGATCTGCTGCTGTCTGACGGCGTCAATGCGAAGTCCCAGATCCTCTACGACCGCTCTCCACGAGATCGAGTTGAAAAGGTCGCTCCGTACCTGACCGTGGATGGCAGCGCCTATCCCGCGGTTATTGATGGCCGGGTGAAGTGGATTGTGGACGGTTACACCACCAGCCAGTACTTCCCCTACTCGCAGCAGCAGCAACTGCAAACCGCTACCGCTGACTCGCAAACGACCTCCGGGCGCACTGCGGTCTTGCCGAACAACTCCGTCAACTACATCAGGAACTCGGTCAAGGCGACTGTTGATGCCTATGACGGCTCGGTGACGCTGTATGCCTGGGATGACCAGGACCCCATCCTGAAGTCCTGGCAGAAGATCTTCCCCAGCACCATCAAACCGATCTCGGAGATGTCCGGACAGCTGATGAGCCACGTGCGGTACCCGGAGGATCTCTTCAAAGTCCAGCAGGAACTGCTTGGCCGGTACCACGTGACCAACGCGGACAGCTTCTACCAGAACAACGACGCGTGGAGCGTGCCGAACGATCCCACAGTCACTGATCCCGTCCGGCAGCCTCCGTACTACCTGTCCCTGCAAATGCCCGGCCAGACCAAGCCGGCGTTCCAGCTGACCTCCTCGTTCATTCCACAGGTAGTCAACGGAAACGCCCGGAACATCCTGTATGGCTTCCTGGCTGCCGACTCCGACGCCGGTAACCAGAAGGGGGTGAAGGCGGACTCGTATGGCCAGCTGCGATTGCTCCAATTGCCCACGGATACCCAGGTTCCAGGTCCCGGCCAGGCCCAGAACAAGTTCAACTCTGATCCTGAGGTGTCGCAGCAACTTAACCTGCTCAGGCAGGGAGCTTCCGATGTGCTCAACGGCAACCTTCTGACATTGCCGGTGGGTGGTGGCTTGCTGTACGTGCAGCCGGTTTACGTGAAGTCAACTGGCGAAACGTCCTACCCGACGCTTCAGCGAGTGCTCGTAGCCTTTGGTGACAAAGTAGGTTTCGCGTCCACCTTGGATGCGGCGCTGAAGGTTTTGTTCGGCGGCGATTCCGGTGCCTCGGCAGGAGACTCGGCCAACAACGGTCAGACCACCACCACTCCGCCAGGGAGTACTACGCCCCCTGCCGCAGCGGATGCCCAGGCTCAGCTGAAGGCTGCGTTGGATCAGGCAAACAAGGCCATCCAGGATGGACAGGCCGCACTGGCCAAGGGTGACTTCGCGGGATACGGCGCCCAGCAGAACCTTCTGTCCGCGGCAATTCAGAAAGCCCTCGACGCCGAGTCGCGGCTTGGCGTCGCCCCGGCTCCGTCGGCGAGTGCAAGCCCGTCGGCGAGCCCGTTGCCGAGTGCAAGCCCGTCGGCGAGCCCGTTGCCGACGCCGTCCGCTTCGCCGAGCAAGTAGGCAATTCTCCAGCCGGCTGATTTCACCACGGCCGGGGTTTGAAGGACCGGGCCAGCCCATAGCGGGTTGGCCCGGTCCTTCTTTTGATCGGGAGGCGGGTGTGAGGGAGACGGAGGTCACGTCGTTTGGATTTGGCCTGACATTCACCTGCAGGTAAAGTAGTTCTTGCGACGCGGGGTGGAGCAGTTCGGTAGCTCGCTGGGCTCATAACCCAGAGGTCACAGGTTCAAATCCTGTCCCCGCAACTGGAGAAAAGATCCGGCACAGTGGAAACACTGTGCCGGATCTTTTGTTTTCCGCCGATTTGTGGGTGGGGAGTGCGGAATGGGTAGAGCACGTGCCCGGTGCGGCTGTGCTAGCGCCGTCCTGACCTTCTTTGAGCCGTCTCGACGCCCAAATGACACGACTCGCCGTGTCGAAAGCGCTTTCCCGAATCAAAGAGGGTCAGGACGGCGCCGAGTCCCAACGTGCCGCAGCCCACACCCGGGTGGTCAGGGGCGTCCTCGAATGTGCGGTAGAGTTGATCTTGCGACGCGGGGTGGAGCAGTTCGGTAGCTCGCTGGGCTCATAACCCAGAGGTCACAGGTTCAAATCCTGTCCCCGCAACCAAATAACGAAAAGAGTCCGCCCGTCTGGGCGGACTCTTTCGTTTAACTCCTGTTTCTTCAACCTTCCCGGGTCATGGGACACAACGGGGGGTTATAGGACAAAACGTGTGTAAATCCCGGGTGTGTCACGTGCGTCCTGCCCAGCCTTTGCGGGCCCAGAGGCCTTCCTCGGCGGTGGCTGTGTTGCCGTATTCCTCGGGTCCATGTGGCTGCTCGACGGCGGTTTGGGTCTGCGGGCGTGTGGGTGTGTAGTGTTCGGGGCGGATGAGCCGGGCGGGCTGGTCCGGGGTTTCGCTGTGGAGGTAGAGGTACCACTCGATGGCGCGCTTCTGGTGTTCTTCGCTCATCCCGCGGTGGGCCCGCAGAATCAGGCGCAGTTGCGCGTTCGTGCCGCCTTCGATCCGGTTTGTCGTGGCCGCGATATCGAGTCCGGTGAACTCGGTGCGCAAGTAGGTGAACAGTGTCCCTGCCTGGCTGAGCCGCTCCAGGAGGCGGTAGGCCTTCCGGAGCCGGTCATGGGTAAACCACCAGGCCTGATTCGCCCGCACCCACGCCGGTGCCGGGGAGGCTGCGGTGGGGTAGGTCCGGGCCCGGACCAGTTGCCCGTGGTTCCGGTACCAGTCGTTGAGGTGGCCGAGCCACGCCGCGGCCTGCGCGGCTGTGCTGATCCGGGTCAGGGCCCGGCCAAGGCGCAGGAGAGCTTTGCCGGCCTCGGTCCTGGGCCTGCTGGTCAGGTAGGTGCGCACGTTGCGCTGGACATGGACCAGGCAGCGCTGAACGGCGGTGTCGGACCAGCAGTCAGAGAGCGCGGCGGCGATCCCGGAACCACCGTCGGTGATCACGACCCGCGGGGCCGGGAACGGTCCCAGCAGGGCGGCCCACGCGGCCTTCTTCTCGGTGTCGCACCACTGCCAGCCGATCACATGCTCTCCGGCGATCGCGATCAGGCAGCACCACGAGCCGACATAGATCCCGTCGATCTGGACCTGGTCATGGATCTCGCCCGTGGCCGGAATGGTGGGGGCGATATTCCAACACCACGCCGTGCGACGCCGGAACGACCGGGCCGTGCCGAACGAGTCAGCCAGCGCTTGGCTGCCGGTACCTAGCAGCCAGCCCAGAAACGCATCCAGCTCCGCACGCCGGCTCACATCCGGGCGTTCCCCCGAGCGGCTCGCCCCGCAATCCAGACACCGGTACCGCTGCTTGCCCGCAGCCGTCTTCCCGTTCCGAACCAGCAGCCGGCCACAAATCAAACATTCCCGAGATATGCAAGCACCCCAGCCACACTAAGCTTTCAAAGCTTAGCTACCCCTGATTTTCCCCGCCGCCACTGGGAAGCAGGCGCAATCCATACACACGTTTTGTCCTATAACCCCAAAACGTGCGTAAATCCCGGGCGCGTCATGTCCGGCCCGGGATCGTCCTGGCTCGGATGTCGGATTCTGCGCAATCATTCGAATGGACAAATTCCGGGCCTGCGGAATCACGGGACCGGCAACGTCGGCGAAGAGAATGATCCAGCAGAATCCGACGGTGCCTTCATCCAGCCCCTATTTGCAGCCTTGTCGATCATGAAGTAGGCGCAGTGGAGACACCGCTGCTACTTCCCAGGAGGTCCTGGCAGCGGTCTTGGACGGCTATGCGGGCCAATCCGGGTGAAACGTTTTTTCACACGTAGAAGCGTCGAGGTCCACACTGAGATTGCCGGATAGCACACTGATTTTGGGCAATTTTGCACGGATTTTGGCCACTTCGACCCCTGAGGGGCGAATTTACGGGCTAGTTTCTTTGGGTCGGGGATTGAGGCAGTGTTCCCTCGGCAACGTAACTCGGCGAGTTCCAGGCGGAGCGCCGGGGACAACCACAGGCGGCGCTCCATTGGCCCGCTCGGGGGAGGATCTTTCAATGACGAAGCTTTTGAAGGTCGTTGGCGCGGTGGCGGATGGAGCGGCTGCGGGCGTCGCGCTGGTTTTCATCCTGTGTATTGCGATCGGCTTGATCGCCATCTTGACAGGTTCGCCGGCCAGCTTGCCCGGATTCCTGGCGGTCGTCGCTGGAAGTGAAAACGGCGCGCTGGCCCTGGAAGCCCGGCCCACGTTTGCCGGATTCGCCGTTGTCGTTGTCTTGACGATGTTGGCCAGGATGATCCAGTTCGCCCGACGCCGGGACGCTGAGGCTCCCGCTCCGCGCTGACGATCCAGCCCCCTGGAGCCGCCACGCTTGGGGACGACGCTTGGGGCGCATACCAAGTCCGATGCGGAAAACCCGGGCTCGCGGCAGAATCAATAGGAGTTCCAAGCATTCCTGTCTTCGCTCCATGGTAAATACTAGGAGTTCCTAGTATTCTCGATTCCAAGCGTCAGCCATTTGCATCGAGGGAGCTGTTGAATGAAGATCGTCGTGCTCGTCAAACAAGTGCCGGATACGGCCGAGGAACGGAAGCTCGACCCGGCAACCGGGCAGCTCGACCGTGAGGCCACGGACTCCGTCGTCGATGAGATCAACGAGCGCGCCCTCGAAGCCGCGTTGCGCATCAAAGATGCGAACAAGGGCACCGAAGTGGTGGCCATGACCATGGGGCCCGATGAAGCCACCCAGTCCCTGCGCAAGGCCCTTTCCATGGGAGCCGATTCGGGTGTCCATATCGTGGATGATTCCCTCAGGGGCGCCGACACCGGGAGAACGGCCGCAACCCTGGCTGCGGCGTTGAGGTCTACGGGATTTGACGTGGTGGTGGCCGGGAACGAATCAACGGATGGCCGCGCCGGCGTCGTGCCCGCCATGATTGCCGAACATCTCCAGTTGCCGCTGCTGGGATCGCTGATCTCCGCGGAAATCGCCGACGACGGCGTACGTGGCGTTCGCCAAGGCGAGGGCGGGACCCTCAATGTCCGCGCCGGACTGCCCGCCATCCTCACCGTGACTGAACGTTTCCCGGAGGCCAGGTTTCCCAACTTCAAGGGGATCCTGACGGCCAAGCGCAAACCCGTCACCACCTTGTCCGTCGCCGAACTCGGCGTCCCGACGGGCCCCAGCCGCAGCGTGGTGATCTCCACCGCAGAACGCCCGCCGCGCGCAGCCGGACGGAAACTCATCGATGACGGGACCGCAGCCAGCGAACTGGCCGAGTTCCTCGTCGCCAACCGACTGGTCTGAGGGAGGACAAGAAAATGTCGAACATCCTGGCACTCATTGAAATTTCCCACCGCGGCGGCATTGCTGCTTCCGCACGCGGGCTGCTGGCCGCCGCAGCCACGCTGGGCTCGCCGGTCGCCGTCGTCGTCTCGTCTGCTCCCTTGGCGGACGACGACGTCGCGCGCCTCGGCGAACTGGGCGCGGTCAAGGTCTACTCGGCTGTGACCGCTGCCGCCGGCACCGTCCTGGTGGCACCCGCAGTGGACGCCCTGATCGGGGCCGTCGACGCCTATGGGCCGGCTGCCGTCCTCACCGCGAACTCGGTGGACGGCCGCGAAGCAGCCGCACGGCTTGCCGTGCGGGTCGGCGGAAGCGTGCTGGCCGACGTCGTGCGGGTGCGCAGCGACAACGGAACCGTCGTCGCCCAACATTCCGTGTTTGGCGGGGCCTACACCGTCGAGTCCGTGGTGGAAGGCGGACTGCCCGTCCTCACCATCCGGCAGGGGGCGATCGAAGGCGAGGCTCCCGCTGCCACGGCAGACGTGGACACGGTGCCCCTCGAAGCCAAGACAGACGCCGCCGCTGTCATTGACCAGTTCAACGACGACGTCGCCGTCTCCGTCCGACCCGAGCTGCGAAGCGCCGCCACGGTTGTCTCCGGCGGACGGGGCCTGGGCTCGTCCGAGAACTTTGTGCTGGTCGAACAGCTCGCCGACGCCCTGGGGGCGGCGGTCGGTGCGTCACGCGCCGCCGTCGACGCCGGGTACATAGCCCAGACGGCCCAGGTGGGCCAGACCGGCGTGAGCGTGTCCCCGCAGCTGTACATCGCCCTGGGAATTTCCGGGGCCATCCAGCACCGCGCAGGCATGCAGACTGCAAAGACCATCGTGGCCATCAATAAAGACGAGGACGCGCCCATTTTCGAGGTGGCCGACTTCGGAATCGTGGGCGATATCTTCACGGTGGTTCCGAAACTCATCGAGGCCGTCAAAGCCCGTTCCAACTGACGGCGTAACAGGCTTTGGCCGCTTCGGTCCAAAGCCTGTTAGCTTGATGCGTCCCTGATTGCGAAGTTCTTCCGAGAGGTGTCTGAGAAGATGTCCACCCCCGCCAAAAAGTCGACAGCAGCCAAGAGCAAATGGTCCCAACCCCTCTGGGTGGTTCCAGGCGTGCTGCTCGTCCTTTTGCTCATCGTCTTGTTGGCCAAATGGTTGACGGGCCTGTCGGGTGTGCAGTCGTTCTTGCACGACTTCCCGGGCGCCTCCAGCCTCCCCGAGAACGCTCCTGTGGGTTTCCCGGCATGGCTCGGATGGCAGCACTTCCTGAATGTCTTCTTCATGGTGCTCATCGTTCGATCCGGTTGGCAGGTCCGCACGGCCAAGAGGCCGCCTGCCCAATGGACTCGCAACAACAAGGGATTCATCCGGACCAAGAATGCGCCGACCAAGATCAGCCTGGACCTGTGGTTCCACCTGACCCTGGATGCCCTGTGGGTGCTGAACGGCATCGTCTTCATCATCGTGATTTTTGCTACCGGGCAGTGGATGCGGATCATCCCCACCAGCTGGGATGTCTTCCCGAATGCCATCTCCGCCGCCCTTCAGTACGCTTCGTTGAACTGGCCCACTGAGGACGGCTGGGTGAACTACAACGCCCTGCAGTTGCTGACCTACTTCGTCACGGTCTTCATCGCCGCCCCGCTTGCCATCATCACTGGCCTGCGCACCTCCTCTGCCTGGCCCAAGAAAGCCGGCATGGTCAACAAGATCTATCCCATCGAGCTGGCCCGCGCGGTGCATTTCCCGGTGATGGTGTACTTCGTGCTCTTCACCATCGTGCACGTCACCTTGGTCCTCGCTACCGGGGCACTGCGCAACCTGAACCACATGTACGGCGGGAGCGACGATATCAACTGGGTTGGTTTCGGCATTTTCGCCGTATCCCTCCTGGTGATTGTGGGCGCGTGGTTCCTCGCGCGGCCGCTTTTCCTCCGCCCTGTCGCTTCGCTGATGGGCAAAGTCAGCAAGTAAAAGCATCGAATAGCTAGAAAAACACCGGACAACCCGGGAAAAGGAGTGCCAATGTTTGAGCTCACGGAGGACCAGCACGCGGTGGTCGAGATGGTGCGCGATTTCGCCACAACGGCGATTGCCCCGCACGCCGCGGAGTGGGACGAGACCAAGCATTTCCCGGTGGATGTCCTGCGTGAAGCGGGCACACTCGGCATGGGCGGCATCTATGTGCGGGAAGAGTTCGGCGGCTCGGGGCTTTCCCGCACGGATGCGGCGCTGATCTTCGAGGAGTTGTCCAAGGCAGACCCCACCATCGCGGCCTACATTTCGATCCACAACATGGTGGTGTGGATGATCGACGCCTTCGGCAACGATGAGCAACGGGCGCAATGGGTGCCGCAGCTTGCGTCCATGGAGGCGCTGGGCAGTTACTGCCTCACGGAGCCGGGGGCCGGCTCGGACGCCGCCGCGCTGAGCACCAAAGCAGTGCTCGACGGCGACAGCTACGTTCTCAACGGCACCAAACAGTTCATTTCGGGGGCAGGAGTTTCCAGCGTCTACGTGGTCATGGCACGGACTGCGGACACGGGCAGCCAGGGCATCACCGCTATCGTCGTGCCTGCGGATGCGCCGGGACTGTCCTTCGGTCCGAACGAAAAGAAAATGGGATGGAACGCCCAGCCCACCCGGCAGGTCATCTTCGAAAACGTACGCGTCCCCGTGGCGAACAGGCTTGGCGAGGAAGGCACCGGATTCGGCATAGCCATGAAAGGCCTCAACGGAGGCCGGGTCAACATGGGCGCTTGTTCCCTGGGAGGTGGCCAGGCGGCCCTGGAGAAGTCCATCGCCTACCTCAAGTCCCGCTCGGCTTTTGGCGGCCCGCTCATCAACCAGCAATCCCTGCTGTTTGACATCGCCGACATGGATACGGAACTTGAAACCGCCAGAACCTTGGTCCTGCGGGCCGCTGACGCCTTGGATCGCGGCGCTCCGGACACGGTCAGGTTGTGTGCCATGGCCAAGCGCGTCGCTACGGACGCCGGTTTCAACGTCGCCAACAAGGCCATCCAGCTGCATGGCGGCTACGGCTACTTGTCCGAATACGGCCTTGAGAAGATCGCCAGGGACCTGCGCGTCCACCAGATCCTGGAAGGCAGCAACGAGATCATGCGACTCATCGTTGGACGGCTCGCTGTCGGAGCATAAAGCGCTACAAGCACGAATGGCCGGGCCCCAGTTCACACACTGGAGGCCCGGCCATTCGTTTGGCTGGACTAAAGCTTGTCGAAGTCTGCTTCGTCCACAGTGTCATCTTCCGGAGCAGCAGCGCCGGCGCCGATCGCGGCCTTTGAACCACCCGACTTCAAAGCGGCCAACCGGGCCTCGATCTCCGTCTGCTCTCCGAGATCCTCAAGCTGGTTGAACTGTGCGTCCAGGCTGGAGGCCGCCAGCTCCTGCTGGCCGAGCACCTTGGCCTCTTCGCGGCGGATCTTCTCTTCGAAGCGGCCCACCTCGCTGGTGGGATCCATGATGTCGATGCTCTTCAGGGCGTCGTGCACCTGGGTTTGGGCAGCGACCGTCTTGGAGCGGGCAACCAGTTCGTTGCGCTTGCTGGTGAGCTCGTTGAGTTTGCCCTTCATCTGGTCGAGGCCGCTCTTGAGCTTGTCCACGACCTCCGACTGGGAGGCGATGTTGGGCTCAGCCGCTTTGGCCTCGTTCTCGGCCGACATCTGGCGCTGGATGGCCACCTTGGCAAGGTTGTCGAACTTCACGGCGTCGGTAGCGTTGCCGGCCGCACGGTACTCGTCCGCCTTGCGGGAGGCTGCGAGGGCCTTGTTGCCCCAGTCCTGGGAGTTCTTGATGTCCTCGTTGTAGTCGGCCTGGAGCATGCGGAGGTTGCCGATGGTCTGCGCCACGGCGGATTCGGCCTCGGCGATGTTGTTCGAGTAGTCGCGGACCATCTGGTCCAGCATCTTCTGGGGGTCCTCAGCCTGGTCGAGCAAGGCATTGATGTTCGCCTTGGCGAGCTGTGCGATCCGCCCGAAAATGGACTGCTTAACCATGGTGTTGCCTTTCGTCCTGCTCAGTGGTGCCCACTGAATCCAGTGATCAGTTCTTGTACCGCTTCTACGTGGGGGACCGGCCCCCACCTAGTCTTCACGAGCTAGAAGCTCCCGTCACCGCCGGAGTCGCCGCCCCAGCCGCCTCCACCGCCGTCGCCGCCGAAGAAACCGCCGCCTCCACCGCCGTCGCCGCCGAAGAAGCCTCCGCCGCCTCCACCGCCGTCGTTGTTTCCGCCGCCCCAGCCGCCTCCGCCGCCGTGGAGGATGGAGTTGATGAGGATGCCGCCGAGGATCGCTCCACCGAGGCCGCCACCGTTGCCTCCGCCACCGAACATGCCGCCACGGCCGTAGCCTTGGTTGGCGAAGCCGCCGAACTGATCGACGTCGGACTGGGCCAGTTGAGCGGCTTGTGCCGCCAGTGCCTGGGCCTGCTGGGCGTACGTCAGCGCCGTCACCGGGTCATTGCGGGAAATGGACAGGGCGTAGTCGAGATTCCGCTGGGCTTCGGCCAAGCGGGTACGGGCTTCCGTGCCGACCCCGCCGCGTCGCGCCGCAATGTAGTCCGAGGTTGCGCTGATCTGGGACTGGGCAGCCATGATGGTCTGCTGGAGCGCGGCCTGTGCACGCCTTGCCTGTTCCTGCTGGTCACGGATGCCCGACAGGGACTGGTCCAAGGCCTGGTGCGCCTTCTCCACTCGGTCCAGGGTGGCAATGGGATCAATCTTCCCGCCCTGGATTTCAATCTTGACTTGCGCCAGCGCGGCTTCGACTCCAGCCACCGGGCCAGCCAGCTCCGGGTGTTCGCCGGACTGGATCATCGCTTTGGCCTGGGCCAGGTCCTGGCTGGTGTCCGCCACGGCGCCTTCCAGCGAATTCCGGGCTTCGTCGAGGCTGCCCGCAACCTTGGCGATGGCGTCGATCAGCACGTTGGTCTGGTGCAGGCCTTCTTCCGCGGCGCGGACCGCTACCGCGGCAAGGCTGCTCTCACCTGTGGCGAGCTTTTCCTGTGCGGTGGTGGTCGCGTGCCGTACGAAGGCGAGCCGGTCCTTGGCCTGGGTGATGTTGTCGCTCACGTGCCCCAGCGCGCTGTCTGCGTACTTCTCGCGCAAGCCGTTGAGCGATTGCTCCGCGCTGCTGATCTTTGCCTCGGCGTCGTCGGCGCCGGCAGCAACCGTGGCCAAAGCCTGAGGCGCGTTCTTCTCAAGTTCGCGCAGGGAATCGAAATCGGCCTTCTGCTCGCGCAGCGACTCGAGGGCAGCCTCGGAGCGTCGGATGATTTCGCCAAGCCAACTGCGCTGCTGCTCCTCGGTGTCCGGGATGTGGTCATCGAGCTGTTGCTGCAGCTTGAAGGATTCGGTCATGTGGTTCTTTGCTTCCAGCAACGCCTTGGTGAAGTTCCCGACGGCGGCATCGCCGTATTGCGCCTGGGCGAATCCGAGTTCCTGCTCGCTGGACTTGATGGTGTCATCCGCTTCGATGAGCAGGGATCCGGCTTTGCGCCGCAGGTCCGCGATGCTCAAGGAGGCCAGGGGATCGAGCTGTTCTCCCTGCGGTCCGTAACCCGCAGCGGAGGCCGGGCTCTTCTTGCGACGGTTGCGGAAGTACAAGTACGTTCCTACGCCTCCGGCCGCAACCACGGCGGCACCCACGAGTACGCCCGTGCCCGCGCCGGAATTCTGGGTGTCTCCGATGGCCTTGGCGGCATCGATCACGGCTTGGTCGTAGTTTTTCTTGCCCTGGACAAGGTTCGCCAGGACGGCGTTCTTGAGGATGTCGTCACGCTGGGAGTCGGTGATCTTGCTGCCGGGCCCGCGGGTGATGTTCACCTTACCGTCGTCCGTGGCGATGGCCAGCAAGACGTCAGTGGATCCGAACGACTTCTTCTTTGCCACCGCGTTGCCCCAGTCGCTGGGCGTGCTCGGGTTGGTGAAGGTCTTTTCGGTCACGACATACAGATTGAACTGGTGGTTGTCGTAGAGGGACTTGATGGCGCTTTGAACCGCGCCCTTGTCGCGAAGGACGCCGGCGTCGTCAGTGATGTTCTGGCCGGACGGGATCGTCACCGGATCGGCAGCCCAGGCTCCGGCGGCCGGGAGGACCAGCACTCCAGCCAAACCAATGACGGCGAGTACACGTTTCACTATTGACCGCATGTGCAACCCTTCAGCACGTCTGCGACTGGTCCGGGCCGGAACAATCGAAACAGAATGCATCAGCGCCCCCACGCATGGTTGTCAAGCCGCAGGTCGCTGTGGCAATTCCACTTGATACTATGGTGCACCTTTTGGGGCGTCCACAGCGGTAAATATGCCGCCAGCGAAACGGGGAGAGATCTGCCCTTCTGCAGCGTTGAGGGGCAAGTCGGCGCCATTCGAGGACGCAGGACCGTTCCGACGACGGCGTTCAGCAAGCTCCCAGCGAACGTCGACTCTTGATCCAGCAAGAGCGACGATAGTTAAGGGGACGAGGAAGAAAGGAAGTCCCATGACGGAGAACCCAGCACAGGGCGCCGCGCCTGAGAACAATGGCCCCGAGAACCATGGTCCTGAGAGCACCGGCAAGGCGGAGGCGGACAAGCAAGCCAATTCCCAGCCTACGGCCCCGCTGCCGGCATACCAGCCGGGTCAGGATTTCACGGCGAAGCCCGAATACACAGCGCAGGCTCCGGTAGCCCCAGCTCCTTGGGCCCAGGGCCCGGCCGAAAACCCCACCGAGCAGATCCAGGCCCAGCACAACGCTCCCCAGAACGGAGCTCCCCAACACGGAGCTCCCCAGCACAGCGCGGCACCGCAGCACCCGTATTCGCAGCACCAGCCCTTCTATGGCGGACCGAACCCTGCGCAGCACTATTCCACGCAGCAGTTCCCGGCCCACCCGGGCGGTCCGGCAGCCGGCCCGAAGCGCAAGCCGGTCTTCGGCGTCGGGACCTTGGTGGCCTGCATCCTGGCAGCGGGTCTTGTGGGCGGAGGCGTGGTGGCGGCCAGCGATCAATTGTTGAGCAGCCGGACCCCGGCGGCAGCCAGCAGCGGCCAGACCGGAACCGTGATTGTCAACAACACGGACAACGTCAACGCCATCACGGCAGCCGCAGCCAAAGCTACGCCAAGCGTCGTGACCATCATGGCCTCGAGCGGAAACCAGGGCGGTACCGGTTCGGGCATCATCCTCGACGACCAGGGCCACATCCTGACCAACACCCACGTGGTGACCCTTGACGGTGCCAGCGCCAATGCCGCCATTGAGGTGCGGCTGAGCGATGGACGCGTCCTGAAGGCGACGGTAGTGGGCACGGACCCGCTTTCGGACCTCGCCATCATCAAGGTGGACAACGCCTCCGGACTCGTGCCGGCTACCCTGGGTGATTCCAGCAAGATCAACGTCGGCGACAACGCCATCGCCATCGGTGCTCCGCTCGGACTGCCCGGCACGGTCACCGACGGCATCGTCTCCACGCTCAACCGCACCATCAGCGTGGCGTCCTCGGCTGTTCCCAACGGTGGCTCCGACAATTCACAAAACGGCGGCCAGGGTGGATTCCAATTCGCGCCTCCAGGCGGTGGCCAGAGCCAGAGCAGCGCCGGCCAGGGCACCGTTTCGCTCAACGTCATCCAGACCGACGCGCCGATCAACCCGGGCAACTCCGGCGGAGCGCTTGTCAACACCAAGGGCGAGATCATCGGCGTCAACGTGGCTATCGCTTCCGCGGGAAGCAGCAGCTCCTCGTCGTCGTCCAGCGGCAACATCGGCGTGGGCTTCAGCATCCCCATCAACAACGCGAAGCGTATTGCGCAGGAACTCATCCAGAACGGCAAGGCCACCCACGGGCAGTTCGGCGTGAGCGTGCAGCCCAAGTCGGCCACTGGAAGCAGCTCCGGGTTCTCGGTTGGGGCGCAGGTCGCAGCGGTGACAGCGGGTTCCGCCGCTGAGAAGGCCGGACTCAAGGTGGGCGACGTCGTCACCAAGTTCGCCGGCATGGACATCACCGATCCCGAGCAGCTCACCGCGGCTGTCCGTCAGCAGGCGGCAGGTGCAACGGTCAAGGTGACCATCCAGCGCGGCGGCCAGTCGCAGGATCTCGACGTGACCTTGGACGCTGCTCCGTAACAGCTGCGCTGTTGCAGCAGATTCCAGCCGGGCAAACAGCTGGCAGTCAACGACGGCGGGCGGCACCACTTGCGGTGCCGCCCGCCGTCGGCGTCTGCCCTTTGCTGCTCGGAGCCGGAACGATCCGCGAAACAGGAGTTAATGCGGACACTCGGCGTTGTCCGACTTGTCCCGCAATATGCTTAGCTAGGACGAGCCCGTACGCTGGGCACTCTTGGCCATGCGCCTAGTTGCTGGCCATTCCCGAGCATGGAAGGCTGCCTCGAACACAGTGGGAGACACATTGAAGATTGTTGTTCTGGTCAAGCACGTCCCGGACGCGCAGTTCGACCGACACCTCACCGGCCCAGGCAACACCACGGACCGCGACGAGAGCATTCTGTCCGAACTGGACGAATATGCGCTTGAAGCTGCGCTGCAGCTCAGCGAGGACCGCGGAGGCGCGAAGGCCGGCAACGAGGTCATCGCCTTGAGCATGGGTCCCGCCGGTGCCGTGAACGCCATCAAGAAGTCCTTGCAAATCGGCGCCTCCTCAGGCGCGCATTTGAGCGACGACGCCTTGGCGGGTTCCGACGCCGCTGCCACCTCGCTGGCCCTTGCCGCGGCAATCCGGTATCTCGGCGCCGACTCGCCCGTGGACCTCGTCCTGACCGGTATGGCCTCGACCGACGGCGAAACGTCCTTGGTTCCGGCGCAACTCGCCGAGCGGCTCGGGCTCCCTCAAGTCACCTTTGCTTCCTCCTTGGAGGTCGACGGCGACCGCGTCCTCGCGCGCCGCGACGGCGACGCCCACGCTGACACCGTGGAGGCAACCTTGCCCGCCCTGGTATCCGTGACGGACCAGATCAACGAGCCGCGATACCCCAACTTCAAGGGCATCCTTGCAGCCAAGAAGAAGAAAATCGCGGCACTCACCCTGGCCGACATCGGCGTCGATGCCGCACAGGTGGGCGCCGCGGGTTCGCTGACCGCCGTCGAGACCGCCGAAGCGCGGCCGCCGCGCACTGCGGGCACCATCATCACCGACGAAGGCGACGCCGGCATCAAGCTGGTTGAGTTCCTGGCCGCCCAGAAGCTGCTCTAAGAGGATTCCGACACATGGCAAAAGCACTTGTATTCATTGACAACCCGGGCGCGGCGCTCAAGAAGAGCAGCCTGGAACTCCTGACGATCGCGCGTTCCCTCGGGGAAGTGGTGGTCGCCGTCAACGGCGAACTGCACGACGACGTCGCCGCCTCCTTGGGGGCGCACGGAGCCTCGGTGATCTACCGTCCGTCCGCCACGGACCTGGACGACTACCTGGTTGCGCCGAAAGCCGCTTATCTTGCCGCGGTAGTCGAGGCAGCCGGAGCCGGGACCGTCCTGCTGGAGAACACGGCCGACGGCAAGGAAATCGCGGCCCGGCTCGGCGTGAAGCTCAACGCCGGCGTCATCACCGACGTCGTGGGGGTCGACGCCGACGGCACGGCCCATAAGTCGGTGCTGGCCGGCTCGTACACCACCACGGCCAAGGCGCGCACCGCCGTCGCCGTGCTCACGGTCAAGCCGAACAGTGTTGACGTCGATGCCCCGGCCGCGGCAAACACGCCCGAAGCCGTCACCATCGACGTCCCGGCCGATGCCACCGCGAATGCCGCACGGGTCACCGGGCGGGCGGAAAAGCCGGCCAGCGGCCGTCCCGAGCTCACCGAAGCCAGGATCGTGGTTGCTGGCGGACGCGGGGTCGACGGCGACTTCGGTCCGTTGGAAGAACTGGCCGACGCCCTGGGCGGTGCACTCGGGGCTTCCCGTGCCGCCACGGACGCAGGCTGGATCGGCCATGACTACCAGGTTGGCCAGACAGGCAAGACCGTTTCCCCGCAGCTCTACATTTCGGCGGGCATTTCGGGAGCGATCCAGCAGAAGGCCGGGATGCAGACCTCCAAGGTCATCGTCGCGATCAACAAGGATGCTGAATCGCCCATCTTCGAAATCGCGGACTTCGGCATCATCGGCGACCTCTTCAAGGTTGTTCCGCAGGCCACCGAAGAGATCAAAAAGCGGAAAGGCTGATCCCTTTGTCTTCTGACGCCACGTCAGCAAAGAGCCCGTTCAACGCCTCCACGGAGCGAGTTGAGCGGGTGCTTTGTTTTACCGCCCACCCGGACGACGTCGACTTCGGCGCGGCCGGCACCATTGCCGCCTGGACCGCTGCCGGCGTCGAGGTCAGCTACTGCGTCATGACCGACGGCGACGCCGGCGGCTTCGATCCTGCCCACCGCGAGGAGATCACTTCCATGCGCGCGGAGGAGCAGAGGCAAGCCGCCGCCCTCGTCGGCGTGACGGACGTGCACTATCTCCATGAACGCGATGGCTACCTGGAACCGACGCACGCGGTGATCAAGCAAGTGGTGAAGCTGATCCGCGAAATCCGCCCCGACGTCGTGCTTGCCATGCACCCGGAACGCAACTGGGACAGGATCCAGAAGAGCCATCCAGACCACCTCGCCGTGGGTGAGATCGTGACCCGGGCCGTGTACCCCGCGCTCGAGAACCCCTTTGCCTACCCGGAGCTGGCGGAAGCCGGCCTCGAAGCCTACAAGCTGCCATGGCTGTGGCTCTTCGCCGGTCCTGAATCCCGTGAGAACTATTTCGTGGATGTCACCGACCATATCGACGCGAAACTGGCGGCGATCCGGATCCACGCGAGCCAGCACCCCGACCTGGAAGGCATGGAGCGGGCCGTCCGGAGCATGCTCCGGGACAACGCCTCGCGCGCCGGAATGCCCGGCGGCCGCAGCGCCGAAGCGTTCCATGTGGTCGAGGTCAACGGGTCCCAAACCATCGCCGGTTTCTGAAATTGCTGATGTGTTAGCTGTGTCATATGCTTAGTCTCGTTTAAATCATATTTAATTGAGAGAGGCAGACTTTGATGGCGAAGACTGCACAACAGCCGGTATTGGTGATCATGGGGGTCTCCGGTTCCGGCAAATCGACAGTGGCCGGCGTATTGGCCGGCCGGCTGGGTTGGGACCTCGCCGAAGGCGACGACCTCCACCCGGAAGCGAACGTTGCAAAGATGCAGGCGGGGCAAGCACTCAGCGATGAGGACCGTTGGCCATGGCTGGACATCATTGCCGATTGGATCAAAGAGCGCACCGCAGCAGGAAAGCCGGGCATCATCACCTGCTCGGCCCTGAAGAAGCGCTACCGGGACGTCCTGCGCGGCGAAGGCGTCGTGTTCGTCTTCCTCCAGGGGAGCAAGGACAAGATTTCCGACCGGCTGGCTTCGCGCCACGGGCACTTCATGCCGGCCTCGCTGCTGGAATCCCAGTTCGACGCACTGGAAGCGCCCACTGAGGACGAGAACCACATCTCCCTGTGCGTCTCCGCTTCTCCTGCTGAAGAGGCAGACGAAATCATCGAACGGCTTGGCCTTGGGGCACAGCCGGCACACACAACTGGAGATGCAGCGTGAACTGGACCGGGCACGACACCCAACTGCTTGTGGTCGCGGCTATCGGCATTGCGCTGATCGTGCTGCTGATCGCCAAATTCAAAGTCCACCCCTTCCTCTCCCTGGTACTGGGCTCGGCCTTCGTTGGCCTTGCCTCCGGAGTTGGGCTGGACAAGGTGGTCAGCAACTTCGAAGACGGCGTGGGCGGTGTCCTCAAGGAGGTCGGCCTCCTGATTGCGCTCGGCGCCATGCTGGGCAAGCTCCTGGCGGACTCCGGCGGCGCCAACCGGGTAGTCGATACCCTGCTTGAAAAGGCCAAGGGCAACAGGGTGGTCTGGATGATCACGCTGGTTGCGGTCATCATCGGCCTCCCGATGTTCTTCGAGATCGGGCTCGTCCTGTTGCTTCCGGTGATTGTCCTGGTCACCCAGCGCTCGCAGATGAAGCTCATGCGCATCGCCATTCCGGCGCTCGCGGGCCTCTCCGTGTTGCACGGCTTGATCCCGCCGCACCCCGGACCGCTCATCGCCGTCAGCGCGGTGAAGGCCGAGCTGGGCACCACCCTGGCTCTTGGGCTCCTGGTGGCCGTCCCCACAGTGATCATTTGCGGACCGCTGTTTTCCCGTTTGGCCGCGCGCTGGGTTCCCGTGGATGCCCCCGCGGTGGCCGGCGGCGTCGACACCAAGCACGCCGTCGACCTGAGCGAAGTGAAGCGCCAGCCGACCTTCCTCGTCACCTTGCTGACCATCATTTTCCCTGTGGTGCTCATGCTCCTGAAGGCCATCGCGGACATTGTCTGGCCCGATGCCGCCCACGCCCCCATGATCCGCACCGTCCTGGACTTCGTCGGGCAGCCGCTCGTGGCAATGACCCTTGCTGTGCTCGCAGCCATGGTGACCTTCGGCTACGCCGTTGGCTTCACCGGAAGCAAGATCACCGCCAAGCTTGGCAACAGCCTCGGACCGATTGCCGCGATCCTGCTGATCGTCGGCGCGGGTGGTGGCTTCAAGCAGACCCTGATCGGTGCCGGCGTCGGTGACGCGGTCAAGAAATGGGCCGAGGGCGCCAATATGTCGGTGCTGGTGCTGGGCTTCATCGTGGCTGTGGCGCTTCGCCTGGCCACGGGCTCTGCAACGGTTGCCACGGTGACGGCTGCGGGCATCGTTGCTCCCTTGGCGAGCAGCCTGAGCCCGACGCATGCCGCACTCCTTGCCTTGGCCATCGGTGCCGGCTCACTCTTCCTGTCCCACGTCAACGATGCCGGGTTCTGGCTCGTGAAGGAACTCTTCGGCCTGACGGTCGGGCAGACGTTCAAGACGTGGTCGGTGATGGAGACGCTCATCTCGGTGGTCGCCTTCGCGTTCATCATGGTGCTTTCGCTGATCATTTAGCGGGGCTGCCTAGCTAACAGCCAGTACGACGGCGGCCCGCCCCCTGTGTTTCCAGTGGGGCGGGCCGCCGTCGGACTTTTCGGCAAGAATGCGCTAACTGAGCTTTTCTGCCGCGTAGACCTTGATGCCTTCGAGCAGGTAGGGCGCCAGGCCGACCCGGACCTTGTCGTAATTGGCAGTGAACCGGGGGTCGTCCACGTACATCTGGCCGAGGCCCACGTAGGATTCTGCGTTGGGAGTCCAACTGGCGCAGATCCACCGGTAGTGCCTGCCGACGGCTGCCTGGACGTCCGGGTGGTCCGCCGGAAGGGCGGCGTCGAAGCACCGGGCAAGATCCTGGTTCAGCGCCGCGTACTCCTCCATGAAGGCCTGCTTTTGGGCCGTGGTCATCGCCGAGTGGCGGGCCTTGCTCTCCTCGACGGCCCGATCGCCCCAGCGCTCGCGCGCCTCGGCTTCGTAGGGGTTGTTGTCGAAATCCTTGAAGATGTTCTCCGCGGTCATGGTTTCTCCTTGACGTAGTGCTGCGATGGTGGCGTCGACCGTCCGGGACATCCGGTCCAGTCGGTCGCGCTCGGCCAGCAGCCAGTTCCTGTGCACGGCAAGTGCCTCCACGGGATCGGCCTGGCCATCCAGAACTTCGCCGATGGTCTCGAGCCCAAGGCCAAGTTCGCGAAGCAGGAGGATCCGCTGCAGGCGCAGCAGTTCAGGCTGGCCGTAGTACCGGTAGCCGTTGTGTCCCGTGTGGGCAGGTTCCAGGAGCCCGAGTTGGTCATAATGGCGCAAGGTCCGTGAGGAAACCTTGCTGGCCTTGGCCAGCTCTGAAATGGTCCAGGTACCTGCCTTGTCCTGCTTCATGTACCCAGCGTAAAAGTTGACGTTACGTCAAGGTCAAGCCCCGTCGCCAACGACTCCCGTCGGGCCAGGGCCCACCGCTGCTACACGAGAGGAGCCGCGGCAACCGTGGGAAGCGTCGGTTTCTTGGAGCCGCCCACAGGTTCAACCGTGATGCCGATGGCCGCCGCGCTGGAAATGCCGGAGACAACCGCCGGGTGGCTCAAGGCCTGGGCGTCCATGAGTCCCTGGGATACAGGGTCGGAGCCGTCCTTGGGAATAAGCCACATCTGATAGACCTTGCCGGCCGGGGGAGCCGGAACTCCGTTCATGCGGACCACCACGGCGTTCTTCGAGGTGGAGATCGACACCGTGGCGGTGCCGCCGCCGTTGACGTCGACGGTGGCTTGCCGGACATCGCTGGCCTGAAGCACTTGGTTCACGGGATCGTTTTGCCCGGCCACGTAGACGCCCACGCCTACACCGCCAAGCGCGATGACCGCGGCCGCGGCGGCTGCTGCCACCCAACCACGGACGCCTCCGAAGCGTCGGCGATCCCGCCGGCTCCGAGCTGCGGCGAGGTCCACGACGTCGGGGGAAACGTGCGTTGCGGCGGCGGGCGGCGCTTCGGAAACCGGCGAAGGTGCGGATGCCTCCCGAGGTTGTTCCGGGAGCTGCCGCAGAATGTCCTGCAAGAGTCCGGGAGGCGGTTCGGCCTCGTCGGCGAAGGAGGTGGCGAGGGTCTCGCGTGATTGCCTGACCCGCTCAAGGAATGCCGAGCGCTCAGGCGCGGTGGCAATGTAGTTGTCGATTTCTGCTCGCTCGGCGTCGCTCAAGGCGTCGAGGGCATAGATCTCGGCAAGCTCCAGGACGCGGCCTTCGGCAAGATCAGTAGCTATATCGGTGGCGAACATCCTGCGGAGGCCTTCCTTCCCGAAATTCCGGTTGTTGTCATCGTGTTCGGTCATGTCAGCTCACCCCCAGGCAACTCTTGAGTCGGAGAAGTCCATCGCGGATGCGGGACTTGATGGTCGGTATCGCGGCGCCGAGTTGTTCGGCGACCTCCCGGTAGGTGAGCCCGCCATAGTAGGCGAGCCGCACGGACTCCAGTTGCGTCTCCGTCAGGGTGGCGAGGCAACGGGTGACGGACTCGGCCTCAAGCCGGCTGCTGGCTTCTTCTTCCACGGAATCATGGTCAAGGAGTTGACTTGCGGCACCATATTTCGCCTCGCGGTCCGTGGCGGACTGAGCGGAGCGGACGCGGTCGATAGCGCGCCGGTGGGTGATCGTCATGAGCCACGCGAGTGGGCTGCCGGCCTCGGGATTGAATTTGCCGGCGTTCTGCCAGACCTGGATGAACACTTCCTGGGTGGTGTCTTCGCTCAGGCCGGCATCCACCAAGACGCGCTTGGCCATGCCGAAGACCCTCCTCGCCGTGAGCCGGTAGAACTCGCTGAAGGCGCCGCGGTCGCCGTCGGCCATCAACCCCAGCAATTCCGCAAGCTGCGCATTCGAGCCGGCAATCAGGCTGGGGGCCTCGTGGCCTCGCACATTGGGTGTATCCATCACCGTCCAGCATAGATTGCTCGTGACCCTGGCAGTACCAGAAGCACTGCGAGTCTTGAGAGTAGTCACCTGCGCCCCTTCCGCGGCCGCCGCTTCACCGGCCCCTTGCTTCGCAGGCCAGCTGCCCGCCCAGGCTTTGTGCCTGCATAGGGTATTCGGCGCAGGGGGAGCTTTGGATGGGTGCTACGCGGAGGTGGCTTGAGGTTGTCCAGGCGGCCGATCGGCGTGGCTAGAGTTTCGCGCCCGCAAAACCGTGTTGACGCCAGGCTTCGTACACCGCGATGGAGGCTGCATTGGCAAGGTTCAGCGAACGGAGGGACGGCAGCATGGGAAGCCGGACGCGGGCCGTGACGTGCGGATCCTGCTTCAGCCAGGCGGGAAGCCCGACGGACTCGGGGCCGAACAGCAGGACGTCGCCTTCCTCGTAGGCAATGTCCGTGTAGGAGGATTCGCCGTCGGACGTGAATGCGAAGACGCGTTCAGGCTGCAACGCCGCCCATGCCGCCTCGATGTCCTTGTGCACCGTGACTACCGCGAGGTCATGGTAGTCGAGTCCCGCGCGGCGCAGCTTCGCGTCGGAGAAGTCGAAGCCCAACGGCTCCACGAGGTGGAGCTCCGCGCCGGTGATGGCGGCGAGCCGGATGGCGTTTCCCGTGTTGCCTGGGATTTCAGGGGTGTGGAAGAGGATGCGGAACACGTATCAATCCTAGCCAGCGAAAAGAGAACCTTGCTCAGTGCATGCCGCGCAGCAACCGGGCAAGGACCGGGACAACCACGGTGTTGGGCGCGGGTCCTGAACTCAGGAACTGCTTGAGGCCGCGTGCCAGCCCGGAGGCGTTGACGATTTGCACCGATCCGAAGTCTCCGTCCGTGCGCCTGTAGTTGTCGATGACCGGCTCGTGCGGATTGCCGTCCGGGCTGTGGACCACCACCCAGCCCGTCACATTCAGTTCCGGGAAGATCTCCTGCATGTGGCGAACGATGAGCTCGAGTTGGGGCGGCGGCACCGAGCGGCCACCGTGCTTGAGCGCCACGCCGTCCCAGGCATAGGCGCCCTTGGGCAACAACATGGAACCGATCAGCGTCAAGCGGTAGCCGACAAGCAGGGCGTGATCGATGTGGCTGTCATCCGAGGGGGAGCGGAGCCCGTTGATGAGCCGTGCCGAGGGGATGGCGGGCAGGATCTGGCGGCTGATGAGCTGGACTGTCCGCATTTCGCGCTGAATGCGCGCTTCGGCGCCGAAGATTCCACGCCTCCGGGGAATTCCATGGACCTGCAAGGCGGCTTCGCCCTTGGAAATGAGAGGAACCTCCAAGGGATCATCGAAGGGCGGGACGTAGACGGGGGCGTCCCCGGCGGTGTTGCGCGGGGCATTCGGACGGTGGACCCCGGCCCGGGTTTCCGGTCCGGGAGCGCCGGTGCCGGCGTAGTCAGGCCTTTGCGCCGGGAACGGTGTTGTCCTGCCCGAAACGCCGCTCGCGTAGCGGCGGTCGTACTCCGCCCGCCGCTTGGGATCAATCAGGGTCTCGTACGCCAGCGTGACTTGTCGAAAGACTTCGGGATCCCCGCCGTGGTCCGGGTGGGCGTTCCTCGCGGCCTTCCGGTAGGCCACTTTGATCTCCTTGTCCGTCGCCGTGACGGGGACCCGGAGGACCTGATAGTGGGAACTGCTGCCCTGAGCCAACCACGGGCCTTTCTCTGGGATTCTGAAGATTCCCGCCGCCCTGTGCCGGAACGGCGATCTTGGCAAGTCTAGCCAGCCCACCATGAGAACGACGGCGGCCGGGGCTTTAGTTCCCCGGATCCCGCCCCTGCCGGTGGCATGATTCATGCTGTGAACTCCCCGGCCGGCCCCGATCATCCCTTTGACCTGTCAAGCACCGGCTCCGAGGGGCGGGGCGGTCCGCCGCGTCGAAGGATCGTGCTGGCAGTCAATCCGACCGCAGCGTTCGGCCGGCACGCCCTTGCCGGGGACGAAGCCGCCCGCTGCCTCCGCGCCGCAGGCCTCGACGTCGTCGTCCTTCGGCGCGACAGCATGGACGCCCTGCGGGAAGCGGTAAACGAAGCACTGCGTGCGGGTCCCGATGCCTTGGTGGTGGTGGGCGGCGACGGCATGGTCCACTTGGGCGTCAACTCGCTCGGCGGGACGGGCTTGCCGCTCGGGATTGTTCCCGTGGGTACGGGAAACGACATGGCCCGGATGCTTGGACTGCCCCTGCAGGACGTCCCGGGGTCCTGCGCCCGCGTGGTTTCGGCGCTCGCCGACGGCGGCCGGCTGATCGACGCGGGCCGCGTAACTTCCGGCGGACGGACCATGTGGTTTGCCGGGGCGGTGTCCGCGGGATTCGACGCCGCTGTCAATGAACGGGCGAACTCCTGGAAATGGCCCAGGGGTACGCTCCGCTACACCCTCGCGATGCTCCGGGAGCTCGGATCGTTCCGGGCCATCAACTACACCGTGACGGCCGACGGCGCGTCATCCCGGGAGGGTGCCATGCTGATTTCCGTGGCCAACGTCCCATCGATCGGCGGCGGGATGCGCATCGTCCCGGATGCCGCGCCCGACGACGGGTGGCTGGATCTGTTTGTCGTCAAGCCCCTGTCCCGGCTGGCCCTCCTTGCGGTGTTCCCGAAGGTCTTTTCCGGCCGGCACACCTCGCACCCGGCGGTGGAAATCCGCCGGGTGCGCTCGGTGCGGCTTGGTGCGGAGAACGTGGTGGCCTACGCCGACGGGGAGCGGATCGGTCCCCTCCCGCTGGAGATCGACGTGGTTCCGGGCGCCCTGCGGGTATTGGCCTAAGCAGGGCCGTCAGTTTGCGAGGCGACGGCCAGGCGGTTGAGCGCGAGCGCGCCCACGAGCAATCCGAAGTCCCGCAGCGCGACGTCGAAGAAGTTGCCCAGCACCAGCAGGTTCACGATGATGCCCAGAAGCCACACTGCCACCAGGAGCGAACCAAAGCGAGGGCGGACCGCCACTGCAAGGCCGGCCACGATCTCCACGACGCCCACGATGTACATGAACGTCTGGGCCGGGACCGGAATCACGGAGGTGGCCACTGGCGCCAGATAGATCGTCCAGTGGGTGAGCAGATTGGTGAACTTGTCCAGTCCGAAAATGATCGGCGCCACGGTGAACACGGTCCGGAGGAGCAGGAATGCCTGCCGCTGGGGATCCATGGACATCAGCGATCCGGTTTTCGCTTGGGCCGGGGATGATGCGGTACTCATGATGCCTTCTTTCTAAAAGTGGATAACTTGATTTTAGAAAGCTTGGAAGGATTAAGCAATGAGTGTTGATTTTAGAGTTAAGCTGGATGCATGACCGGACTTCCCTGGCTGCGTCGGCTTTCCGCGCTGGCATCCCTCGACGACGGCAATCGGCGCCGCTTGTACGAGCACGTCTGCGGCGCAAAAGACGCGGTCAGCCGCGACGATGCCGCGATGGCCCTCGGACTTCCGCGCAGCACGGCGTCCTTTCACCTTGACCGGCTGGTCCGTGACGGGCTCCTGAGTGTCGAGTTCCGCAAGCTCGGGGGCAAGGTCGGTCCGGGTTCCGGGCGCCCTGCGAAGCTGTACGCCCCTGTCATTGAAGAGGTCGGCGCCTCGGTGCCTGAGCGCCACTACGACCTCGCCGGCGAAGTGATGGCCTCGGCCATCCAGGCCTTGATGGCACAGGGTGGCTCCCCCCGCGAAGCCCTTCTCGAAACCGCCTACGCCCGGGGCCGCGAGGCCGGGAGCGTCGAGCCGCATTTCGAGGACCTCCTGGCGAACTATGGTTACAGGCCGGAAGCTGACGACGACGGCGGATACTCCCTGGTCAATTGCCCGTTCCATCGGCTGGCCGAAAGCCATACGAGCGTCGTCTGCGCCATGAACGGCGCCTTCCTGAGCGGAGCTGCTGCCGCGTGCGGAATCGCCGAGGACCGGATCGCCGATGACAACCGCGAAGGCCATTGCTGCGCCAGGATCCGTCCGGCATCGTGATCCGTCCCGCGGATTAGTCCCGCCGATTAGTCCTGCCGATTCGGGGGTGGCGCGGCAACGCGCCTTCGCCCGGAGCCTGGATCCGCCGGCCTCGATAGACTTGGATAGTGCCCGTTTACCTCGACCATGCCGCCACCACGCCCCTCGCCGCTGTAGCCCTCACCGCCATGACCCGCGAGTTGGCACGGACCGGCAACCCGTCATCGTTGCATGCTTCCGGACGGCGTGCCCGGCGGTCCGTGGAAGATGCGCGGGAGGCGATTGCGGCAGCGGCCGGGGCGCATCCTTCCGAGCTCATCTTCACGTCCGGGGGAACCGAGGCCGACAATCTTGCGGTCAAGGGGATGTACTGGTCCCGCCGCGACGGGGACGGCCGGCGAAAGCGGATCCTTTGCTCCGCCGTCGAGCACCATGCGGTGCAGGACACCGTCGAGTGGCTTGAACGGCACGAAGGCGCCGAAGCGGTCTGGCTCCCCGTCGATTCCCAGGGCGTGGTGCGGCTCGATGCTGTGCGGGCGGAGATCGAACGCGACCCGGGATCGGTGGCCCTGATCACTGTCATGTGGGCAAACAACGAGGTGGGTAGCATCCAGCCTGTCAAGGAGATCGTGGACATCGCCGCCGCCCACGGCATACCCGTGCACTCGGACGCAGTCCAGGCGTTCGGCTCGATTCCCCTGAGCTTCCGCGAATCCGGGCTCGCCGCGATGTCGGTCTCCAGCCACAAAATCGGCGGACCCGTCGGCGTCGGGGCCCTCTTCCTGGGGCGTTCCACCAAGGTCGTTCCCGTCCAGCACGGAGGCGGGCAGGAGCGCGACGTGCGCTCGGGGACCCTGGATACGGCCTCCATCGCGGCGTTCGCCGCCGCGGCCGAGTCTGTTTCCCACAACCTGGTGGCAGAGCGCGCGCGGATCGGCGCCTTCCGTGACCGGATCATCGACGGCGTGAAGGTCGCCATTCCCGAGGCGGTGCTCCGCGGCGCGACCGGCGACGCGCGGCTTCCCGGCAACGCGCACTTCACGTTCCCGGGCTGTGAAGGCGATTCCCTGCTGTTCCTCCTGGACCTCGCTGGAATCGAATCCTCCACCGGCTCCGCCTGCACCGCGGGGGTCCCCAGGCCCTCGCACGTCTTGCTTGCCATGGGGTTGGACGAGGACACCGCCCGCGGGGCGCAACGATTCAGCCTGGGGCACTCTTCGAACGACGCCGACGTCGACGCCCTGCTCAAGGCCCTGCCGGACGCGTATGCCCGGGCGAAGCTTGCGGGAATGGCCGGTCACGAGTCCAGTATCCAAACCGCAGCCACCGTGGCCCGGAGCCACGGCAGCGTCCCCGCCGGCGATCAGTTTCCGGGCAGCAGCTGATCCAGCGGAACGGCAGGATCAGCCAGGCGGTCCGCATCCACCGGGATGCGCCCCGAAATGAGCGCCTTCACGGGCTTCTGTACCCGCTGCTGGTTGACACTCATGCCCGCCACCACCGCACCGTCCCGTAGCCAAAAGGCGAGGAAACTGTTCTCCTCCAACGCGCCGCGGATGACGGGAACGGACCCTGCCGCGAGGGTGGGATATCCCCAGTACTCCATCGAGACGTCGAACTGGTCCGTGTAGAAATACGGGACGACGTCCAGCATCGCGTCCTGTCCCAGCATCGCCTTGGCTGCGACCTTGCCGCCGTTGAGGGCGTTGGACCAGTGCTCGCTTCGGTGGTGATCGCCGGTGAAGGGGTGGAGGGCGTTGGCGACGTCTCCGGCCGCGAAGACGTCCGGGCTGCTGGTCCGGAGCGAAGAATCCACCACGATACCGTTGCGGATGTCCAGCCCGGCGGCTTCGGCCAGGGTCGTATCCGGAACTAGGCCGACCGCCACTACCACGAGGTCGGCAGGAAGCACTTCGCCGGAGTTGGTGACAACGGCGCTTGCCCTGCCCCCGGTGCCGGTGATTTCCGCTGCGCTCGCAGGGAGCCGGAACTGCACGCCGTGCTTTTCGTGCACGCTGCGGAAGAAGCCGCCCAGTTCGGGACCGATGGCCATGCTGAGCGGGACGTCTTCAAGCCCCAGCAGGGTCACGCTGTTGCCGTAGCTGCTCGCGGCTGCGGCAAGCTCCATGCCGATCCAACCTGAGCCGATCATCACCACACTCCGGCCTCCGCCGGACAGTTCTTCCTTGAGCCGCCGGGAATCATTGAAGGTCCGGAACGTCATGACGCCCGCAAGATCGGAACCGGGAAGCGGAATCCGGCGCGGCTGCGCACCCGTGGCGATCAGCAGCTTGCTGAACTGAATCTCGGTTCCGGATCCCAGCTTCACCGTGTGGGCGGCCGGATCGGCAGCCGCGACCTCCTCGCCAAGGAGGAGTTCGACGTCGTTCTCCCGGTACCAGCCGGCCCCCAGCACCGGGACGGTATCCTCGTCAGCCTTGCCCAGGAGAAATTCCTTGGAGAGGGGAGGGCGCAGATAGGGCAACTCATTCTCGGCGCAGACCACGGTGATGCGGCCCTGGAAACCTTCGGAGCGCAGGGTCTTGGCCGCCGTGGCGCCGGCCAGTCCGCCGCCTGCGATAAGGATGTGTTCAGTGTCCATGGTGACTCGATTCGCGGGGCGTGGGCGGTTCGCGTGGCCAGGCTGCGTGCGGGTGAATGCGCGTGCGGCCGGAATCTAAAACTGTTTATTTTGACTTTAGAATCGTTCGCGACGGTGGTCAAGGCATTTTTGGGGCGGATTCCTGCGGGCGCTAGAATAGTTGGGCGCGCTTGGTCTCTTCCGCGCAAACTTCCCCCCCCAACATCAACAGAAAGCCAGCATGCGAGTTCTTGCAGCCATGAGCGGCGGAGTCGACTCCGCCGTTGCCGCCGCCCGCGCCGTCGAGGCGGGACACGACGTCGTTGGCGTCCACTTGGCGCTGTCCCGCATGCCCGGAACGCTGCGCACCGGCAGCCGCGGCTGCTGCACCATCGAAGACTCCCGCGATGCCTGGCGCGCGTGCGACGTCCTGGGGATTCCGTACTATGTCTGGGACTTCTCGGAACGCTTCAAGGAAGACGTCGTCCAGGACTTCATCGATGAATACGCTGCCGGCCGCACTCCCAATCCCTGCATGCGCTGCAACGAGCGGATCAAGTTCGCCGCCCTGTTGGAGAAGGCCGTCGCCCTGGGATTCGACGCGGTCTGTACCGGCCACTACGCCAAGGTCATCCAGGACGCGGACGGCAATCCCGAACTCCACCGTGCGGCCGATTGGGCCAAGGATCAAAGCTATGTCCTCGGCGTCCTGACCCATGAGCAGCTCAAGCACTCCATGTTCCCGCTGGCGGAGACGCCCTCCAAGGCCGAGGTCCGCGCCGAGGCTGAGCGCCGCGGCCTGTCCGTGGCGAACAAGCCGGACAGCCATGACATCTGCTTCATCCCGGACGGCGATACCGCCGGCTGGCTCGCCGAGAAGATCGACATGACCACGGGCGACATCGTGGACGAGGCCGGAACCAAGGTGGGGGAACACCCCGGGGCCAACGCCTTCACCGTAGGCCAGCGCCGCGGCCTCAAGCTCGGCACCCCTGCCGCCGACGGCAAGCCGCGCTTCGTGCTGGAAATCCGGCCCAAGGAAAACAAGGTGATCGTCGGGCCCGAAGCCCTTCTGGCGATCGACGAAATCCGCGGAATCAAGGTGTCCTGGGCAGGCCTGCCCATCGCTGAGGTTTCCACGGGCGCCGAGTTCGACTGCCACGCCCAGGTCCGCGCCCACGGTGATCCCGTTCCTGCCAAGGCTTCGGTCGTCCGCCACGCCGACGACGCCGGCGTCGAGCGCGAAGGCCTCGTGGTGACTCTTGTCGAGCCCCTGCGCGGGGTCGCGCCCGGGCAGACCATCGTGCTGTACCAAGGCACCCGTGTTCTCGGCCAGGCAACCATCGACGCCGCCCGGTCCTTGCAGCGCGCGGAACTCTAGGACCGCGAATTTCCGTACACCTCCCCGTGGGAAGTGTGCGGCAACATTGTTAGCGCTAACAAAATCCTCTCTCCGATGCCAGAAGGGTCGTGGTGTGGTCCGCGTAGCCGACTTCGAGCCAAAAGAAAAGTAAATTTTGTGTCTCAACTCACAAAATCAAACGTTTCACCAATAATGCTTCTGATTGAATCGTGGAGTCAGGAGCATGTGCTCCGAGAAAATTACCCACGGCGGTTCGCCGTATCCATCGAACAGAAAGTTCACTGATGGCATTGAACAAAAAAGCCTTGCGCAGCGTTATCGCGTTCGCGGGCATCTCCGTATTCGCTCTGACGGCCTGCACGGGCCCGGCGGGCGGCGGCGGTTCAGCATCTTCAGCTGCAAGCGGCCCGATCGCTTATGGCACCACCGACAAGGTGACCGCGCTCGACCCCGCAGGCTCGTATGACAACGGTTCCTTCATGGTGATGAACCAGGTCTATTCCTTCCTCCTCAACTCGAAGCCAGGAAGCGCCGACCCCGTTCCGGACCTGGCCGCGTCGGCGTCGTTCACGTCGCCCACCGAGTACACCGTCAAGATGAAGCCCGGACTGAAGTGGGCCAACGGCCACACGCTGGACTCCACCGACGTCAAGTTCTCCTTCGACCGGCAGCTCAAGATCAACGACCCCGCTGGTCCCGCAAGCCTGCTCGAAAACCTGGACAGCGTCAGCGCCCCTGACCCCAGCACTGTCGTTTTCAAGCTGAAGCTCGCCAACGACCAGACGTTCCCGCAGATCCTCAGCAGCCCGGCCGCGCCGATTGTGGACCACCAGGTCTTCCCGGCCGACAAGCTGCTTTCCGATGACGACATCATCAAGGCCAAGGCGTTCTATGGCCAGTACACGATCGACAGCTACAAGAAGAACGAGCTCATCAGCCTCAAGGCATACCCTGACTACCAGGGTGTACTGGGCAAGCCGGCCAATGACGCCGCCACGATCAAGTACTACGCTGAGCCGACCAACATGAAGCTGGACATCCAGCAGGGCAACATCGACGTTGCAAACCGAAGCCTCAGCGCCACCGACGTCGACGACCTCAAGAAGGACTCGAAGGTCAAGGTCAACGTTGGCCCCGGCGGCGAGATCCGCTACATCACGTTCAACTTCAACACCATGCCGTTCGGCGCCAAGGCACCCGGTGCCGACCCGGCCAAGGCACTTGCCGTGCGCCAGGCGATCGCCAACCTCGTTGACCGCCAGGCCATCGCGGACCAGGTCTACAAGGGCACCTACCTGCCGCTGTACTCCAACGTCCCGAGCGGCTTCCTGGGCGCCAACGAGTCGTTCAAGGATGCTTACGGCGATAACGGAAAGCCGAGCTTGGACAAAGCCAAGAAGGTCCTCTCCGATGCCGGCGTCAAGGACGTCGTCACCTTGAACCTCCAGTACAACCCGGACCACTACGGCAAGTCCTCGGGCGACGAGTACGCCATGATCAAGGACCAGCTGGAGAAGTCGGGCCTCTTCAAGGTCAACCTGCAGTCCACCGAATGGGTGACCTACAGCAAGGCCAGCCGTGCCGACGAGTACCCGCTGTTCCAGTTCGGCTGGTTCCCTGACTTCAGCGACCCGGACAACTACCTGACCCCGTTCTTCCCGAACGGTGGCTTCTTGAAGAACCACTTCAACGACCAGGCCGTGACCGACCTGATCAACAAGCAGCTGACCACCACGGACAAGTCGGCTCGCGAATCCACCATCAAGGATGCCCAGAACGCTCTGGCAAAGGACATTTCCACTTTGCCGCTGCTCCAGGGTGCCCAGGTTGCCATCTCGGCGAAGGGCGTGAACGGCGTCGACAAGACGCTTGACGCTTCCTTCAAGTTCCGATTGGGAACTATTTCAAAGTAAGCAGCCGGTAGGGGGAGGCGGGTGCCAACAGGTGCTTTGCCTCCCCTTATTGCTGATTGCCTCACATTTTGAGCAAAACCCCGCGCGATCCGCGGGCAATGAACTTTAGGTAGCAATGACAACACTTATAGAGGTGCCCGACGTCGAACCGGACGCGGTCGCTCCCAAGAGTAAATCAGCGGGCGGGGGTCTCGGCAGGTACATCGTGGTCAGGTTCTTCCTGATCATTCCCACGATCTTCATCCTCGTGACGCTGGTTTTCTTCCTCATGCGGGTCATCGGAGACCCCATCACCGCGGCGCAGGGCGGCCGGCTTCCCCCGGATGTCCTGGCACAGAGAATCCACGACGCCGGTTACGACCGGCCGATCATCATCCAGTACTTCGAATACCTTGGCCAGCTGGTCACAGGCAACTTCGGCACCACCATCACCGACCGGCGCCCCGTCGTCGAAATGCTGTCGACCTTCGGCGCGGCCACCCTTGAGCTGTCGATCAACGCGCTGATCGTGGCGCTCGCGGTCGGCATCCCGCTGGGCATGATCGCCGCCCAAAGGCGCGACAGGGCGACGGACGCCTTCCTGCGCTGCTTTGCCATCCTCTGCTACGCCACCCCGGTGTTCTTCTCCGGACTCCTGCTCAAGCTGACGTTCTCCGTTTGGCTCGGCTGGCTCCCGGTGGCCGGGCGTGTGTCCACCCGTACAGAGCTGGCCATGGGCCAATTGGCCGCCCCCACCGGCATCTATTGGCTCGACGCCCTCCGCAGCGGCAATTTCAACGCACTCGGCGACGTCGTGTCGCACGCAGTGCTTCCCGCCATTGCGCTCGGTCTCCTGACCGCCGGTGTCTTCCTGCGCCTCGTCCGGACCAACGTCATCGGCACGCTGGGCAAGGACTACGTCGAGGCCGGCCGTTCCCGTGGCGTCAGCGAGTTCCGGCTCGTGACCAAGCACGCCTACAAGCCGGCGTTGATCCCCATCATCACCGTCATGGGCCTGCAGATCGCACTGATGCTCGGCGGAGCCGTGCTCACCGAGACCACCTTCGAATGGAAGGGCCTTGGCTACCAGCTGGTCCAATACCTGAATGCGAGGGACTTCGTCGCGGTCCAGGGCATCGTGGTGCTGCTGGCCGTCATCGTCGCATTTACCAACTTCGTCGTGGACGTCGTCGCCGCGCTGATCGACCCGCGAGTGAGGTACTGACATGAGCACTGCAACAATTTCAGGACGGAAGAAGTCCTTCCTGTCCGGACTTCCCGTCATTTCCCACGTCAACAAGAGCGTTGGCCTCCAGAGGGGCATGCTCATCACAGGGCTGGTGCTGACCGGGCTCTTCCTTCTCTCGACCGTGCTTGCGCCGTTCATCGCACCGTACGGCTATTCCCAACTGAGTGACGCTTCCGGCTCGTTCCCCACCCAGGAGGCCCCCAGCAGCAAGCACCTGCTCGGCACAACGGTGGGCGGCTACGACGTTCTTTCCCGCGTCCTGTGGGGTTCACAGACCGCGGTGACCGTGATCGTCGTCGCCGTGGCGATGTCCATCTTCCTCGGCGTGGCACTGGGCCTGCTCAGCGGTTACTTCGGCGGCTGGCTGGACCGCGTGCTGGTAGTCATCGCCGATGCCATCTACGCCTTTCCTTCCCTGCTCCTGGCGATCGTCATGTCGATCGTCATCAGCCGTGGCCAGTCGAGCTTCTGGGGCGGCATCCTCGCCTGCGCCTTCTCGATCACCGTGGTGTTCGTCCCGCAGTATTTCCGCGTGATCCGGGCCGAGACCATCAGGCTCAAGGCCGAGCCGTTCGTGGAATCGGCCATGGTCCTGGGCGCTTCCAGCTTCCGGATCATCACCCGGCACATCTTCAAGAACGCCACCCGGACGCTTCCACTGATGTTCACCTTGAACGCCTCCGAAGCGATCCTGACCCTGGCCGGCCTCGGCTTCCTGGGCTTCGGCATCGAACCGTCCTCGGCCGCGGAGTGGGGCTTCGACCTCAACAAGGCCATGGCAGACGCCTCCTCCGGCATTTGGTGGACGGGCGTCTTCCCGGGTATCGCGATCGTCCTCACGGTGCTGGGGCTGACCCTGGTCGGCGAGAGCATCAACGATCTCAACGATCCCCGGCTACGCGGTCGCAAGCGTGCTGGAGGCAAGGCCTCCCGCTCGAAGGCCACGGCAGGTACCGACGGCAAGAACACAGGGGCCACCACCGCCCCTGAACCAGAAGCAGGTAAGGCATGACCACCAACATCGGCAACATTTCGGACCAGCCGCTGCAATCCGGCCAGCCGGTCCTGGACATCGAACGGCTCAAGGTCACCTTTGCCACGGACAGCGGAGACGTCTACGCGGTCAAGGACGTCAGCCTCGAGGTCAAAGCCGGCGAAGTCCTGGCGATCGTGGGGGAGTCGGGTTCCGGCAAGACTGTCACGGCCAAGACCATCCTCGGCCTGCTCCCGGAGACAGCCATCAGCTCCGGAGCCGTGCTGATCAACGGCAACAACGTCATCAGCGTCAGCGCGTCCAAACTGCGCAAGATCCGCGGCCGCGATGTGGCCATGGTCTTCCAGGAACCGTCAACGGCCCTGAACCCGGTGTTCACGGTCGGCTGGCAGATCGCCGAAGGCATCCGGGCCCACGCCTCGGACGGACACCGCATCTCGGCCAGGGAAGCCAAGAAGCGGGCCACCGAAGCCCTGCGCAAGGTGGGCATCCCTGATCCCGAAACCCGCGTCAACTACTATCCCCACCAGCTTTCCGGTGGCCAGAAGCAACGCGTGGTCATCGCGGCCGCGCTTGCCTTGAACCCGGGTTTGATCGTGGCGGACGAGCCGACGACGGCCCTGGACGTCACGGTCCAGGCCGAAATCCTTCAGTTGCTCCGGGACCTGCGCGACAAGTACGGCACCTCGATTGTCCTCATCACCCACAACATGGGTGTCGTGGCCGACCTGGCGGACCGCGTCGTGGTCATGTATCAAGGCGACGTCGTGGAAGAGGCTACTTCCAGGGTCCTCTTCGCGGAGCCCAAGCAGGACTACACCAAGAAGCTGCTGGCCGCCGTGCCGCACCTCGGCCGCAACTCGGCGTCCGAAGGGGCCACCGAGCGCCTGCACCAAGGCGGAAAGGTCCTGGTTGAGGCAAAGAACCTCACCATCGAGTATCCAGGCCGCCTCGGCAAGCCCGGATTCAAGGCCGTGGACAACGTCAGCTTCACGGTCTCCGAGAACGAGGTCTTCGGCCTGGTTGGCGAGTCCGGTTCGGGCAAGTCCACAATCGGCCGCGCCATCGCTGGCCTCAACAGGGCAACGGGCGGCAGCCTCAAGGTGCTCGGCTACGAAATGCTGGGCTTCAAGGAGCACACGTTCAAGCCGCTGCGCAAGGACATCGGCTTCGTCTTCCAGGACCCGGCCGCCTCGTTCAACCCGCACCTGACCATTGGTGAGTGCGTGGCGGAACCGCTGCTCATCCATACCCACCCGAGCCCGGCCCAAGCACGCCTGCGCGTGGCGCAGCTGCTCGAATCGGTGCAGCTGCCGGCGTCGTATGCTGAACGCTTCCCGCACGAGCTCTCCGGCGGGCAGCGCCAACGTGCTTCGCTGGCGCGTTCTCTCGCGCTCAACCCGCGCCTCTTGATCGCCGACGAGCCGACGTCGGCCCTCGACGTGTCCGTGCAGGCAAAGGTCCTGGAACTGTTCAAGGACATTCAGGAAGAGTTCGGATTTGCCGCGCTGTTCATCAGCCACGACCTCGCCGTCGTGGACATCCTCTCCCATTGGGTGGGCGTGTTGTTCAAGGGCGAGCTCGTGGAACAAGGGATCGGCAGCCAGATCATGGGCAATCCCCAGCACGACTACACCCGCAGGCTCATTGCCTCGCTGCCGGTGCCGGATCCTGACGAACAGGCCCGACGCCGCGAGGAGAACCGCGCACTGCTGGGCATCTAGCCCGCCATCGAAGCGGTCATACGCAAGAACGGACATGCCCGCCCTTCTCCACGAAGGGCGGGCATGTCCGTTCTGCTACGGCTATTCGGAGACGATGCTGATGTTGAAGAGTTTGTCCTTCGGCTGGCGCATGAAGATCCGGAGCCACAGCGGCATCCACATCTCAAGGCCGCGGGCGACGTCGAGCCCGCCCAGGTCGTGGATGTGTTCCGGAATCCAACCGAACTCCCGCAGGAGCCCGACGACGGTGGCTTTCGCGTCGTCGTCGTTCCCCGCCACGAAGACGTCATGGGCACCATCGGCCAGCCTGAGCGGATCAACCATCAGCGGAGCGGTCAAAGTGTTGAGGGTCTTGACCACACGGGCCTCGGGAAAGGAACGCTGGATGGTCTCGGCAATGCTGTCGGTATTGCAGACGGAGAGCGAGGGCGGGAACCCTGCGGAAAAGTCCAGCGGATTGGACACGTCCACCAGGACCTTGCCGGCCAGGTTCGCGGCCCCGGCCTCGCTCAACGCTGCGAGCGAGACCGTGCCCGGGGTTGCATTGACCACGATTTCCGCCATGGCTGCAGCCTGGGCGAAGGAACCGGAACTCGCTCCCGGCCCTGCCTGCGCCGCCCACTCCGTGCCCTTGGGATTTCCGGCCTCCCGGGAACCCATCATGACCTCGTGCCCGACCTCCACCAATTTGCTTGCCAGGGCATGCCCTACCATTCCGGTGCCAAGAACTGCGATTTTCATGCGTGCTCTCCTTATCATCGGGCCGGACATGCCCATTCTGCCCCTCAAGGCCCGGCCGGCACACCCTAGACTGGAGGAATGACCGAGCAGAACCACGCCCTCCCCGACGCCGACTCCTTCGATCCTTCCGCCAGCTCCCTTGCAGGCCGTGTGGACCAGGCCGTCATGGACGAGCTGCTCTCCATCCGCTCCAGCATCGACAACATCGACGCCACCCTTGTCTTCCTGCTCGCCGAACGCTTCAAGGCCACCCAGAAAGTGGGCGTCCTCAAGGCGACGCACAAGCTCCCTGCAGGGGACCCGGGGCGCGAGTCCGCCCAGATTGCCCGGCTGCGCCGCCTCGCCGAAGAAGCGCACCTCGATCCTGCCTTCGCCGAAAAATTCCTGAATTTCATCATCAGCGAGGTCATCCGGCACCACGAGGCCATCGCCGAGGGCCACCAGGCTTCCATCGCGCAGGCCTGACCGCGTGCCTGCCGAAACCGCGCAGAACCAGGTCACCGCCACGGCCTTGGGTCCTTGGCCCGGGACTGATCCTGCCGAAGCGGCACGGGTGATCCGTGGCGAGCTGGGCAGCCCGCACCTGCCGTTCCTTGCAGAGCTTCCGGACCGCGGTGTCGGCTCGGACGCCCTCGGCCGGACTGCATCGCTCCTGGTCGAGCTGGCCATCGATGTGCAGCCCCACGGCTGGCGCCTGGTCGACCGCCCGGGGAAAGACCTGCGGCGCGCCAAATCCGCCCTTGCCACGGACATCAACGTCCTCGCCGATGTTGCCGGCTCGGAAGAAACCTCCGCCGGGGAACTCAAGATTCAGTTGCGCGGCCCCATGAGCCTCGCGGCGGGCCTCTATTTGCACAACGGGGAACGCGCTCTTCTCGATTACGGTGCCAGGAGGGACATTGCCGAATCCTTGGCGGCCGGCGTCGCCGAGCACGTGTCGCGGATCCGCGATGCCGTGCCGGGCGCCGGGATAGTGGTCCAGCTCGACGAGCCGGACATCTCTTCCGTGTTGGCGGGCACCATTCGCACCGCGAGCGGCTACCGCACCCTGCGCGCCATCCCGCTCGAAGAGGCCACGGGCGCGTGGCGTTTGGTCATCGACGCGCTGCGGGCCGCGGGAGTCGCGGAGACAGTGGTTTCGGTTCCTGAGATCGAAGCACCCATCCAGCAGATCCTCGCCGCGGGGGCCGACGGCGTCGCCCTTCCGCTCAAGGCACTCACCACGCGCCAATGGGAACAGCTTGCCACTGCGGTCGAAGCGGGCAAATCCCTGTGGGCCGGCGCCCTCCCGGTAGAGAATCCGCGGGCAACCCTGCCACGCACCGCCGAACTCGTGGACAGTGTGTGGCGGCCTTGGCGCCAACTCGGCCTGCCGGCGTCGAGCCTGGGGGCCGTTCGTGTCACGTCGTCGGACGGGCTGGCCGGGTACTCGCCGTCAGGAGCCAAAGAGGTCCTGAGCCGCTTGACCCAGCTTGCCGACGGGCTGAACCAGCTCGCGCTCGGTTAGCCTTTCGTTCGGCTCCTGCTAGACCCGCCGTTCCCACCGGTCCGGCTCGGCGTAGCGGGGGAGCCCGACGGCGGCAGTGGCGGTCCATGCGGCCACGGCACCATCGGCCGCGGGTAGCGAGGGTGCCAAACGGTAATCGAAGGAGCCCGCGTAGACCAGGACCAGGCCCACATGCTGCTGGAGGACCTTTACCTGGATCCGATGCTTGCCTTCTGCCGCATCCCACCATTGCTCTGCGTAGGCTTTGGCATCAAGGGAAGCCGGGAGGACGAGCCTCAGGGGACCCAGGAACAAACGCGAGGCGCCCGAGACGCCGCGAAGCCTCCCCTCCGGCGTGACATCCAGGTCCAGAGCCGTGGCGAGCCGGCGATACCGGCCCACATAGTCGACCAGGCGGGTGCCGTCGCTGCTGGTCTCCGCAACGGTGGTGTCATGGAACAAGCGGGTGTGCCCTGGGAAGAAGATTTCGCGCCGGGCAGTGAGGCTGGACCGTCCGAACGGATCAAAGTGCGCATGATTTTCGATGCGGAACGGGATGCGCTCCCCGTATTCGGGGAAAAAGGCCTCTTCCCCTGCGACCGTGGCAAGGAGGGGCCGGAGCCACTTCTGGCGGCAACCGACGACGTCGAAGACGCCCTCGCCGATTCCGTAGGATCCGGAGCCCGGCGCGAGGGAGAAATAGTCCTGGAGCTCGGGCTGCAATTGCCGGAACTTGGCGCCCAGCGCCAGCTCGTAGATGGGTGTGCTCATGTGCTTTCCTCGGATTCCGGGTAATTGATTTTGTGGACTCGGCACCTGGCCGGGCTACAAGCGGCCCGCGGCCTTCAGCCGAATGTACGCATCCGCCAGGAGCGGCGGCAATTCCACGGGCTCGGCGTCGACGACCTCCGCGCCAAGCTGGCGCAATTGGGCACTCACCGCCTCTCGGTCCAGCAGGGCACGTTCGGCGGCAGAGGCACGGAAGACCTGGCTCGCCGTCGTGCGTTCCTCCTTCATCCGTCCGAGCAAGGGGTCCCGGACCGATCCAATCAGCACCACGTGCTGCCGCACCAGTTGCGCTACCAAGGGGATGAGGCCTTCTTCTGGAGCGCCGCTGTCGAGAGAGGTCAACAGGACCACGAGGGAACGGTGCGCCGAAATGGCCCGAATTTCGGCCGGGATCCGGGCCCAGTCCATCTCGATCAGTTCCGCCTCGAGCGGAGCCATCGCCTGGACCAGGGAGCCGAGGAGACTGCCTTTCGCCGCCGAATCGACGCGCCCGCGGACGCGCCTGTCGAAGGCGAAGAAGTCCACGCGGTCCCCGCCCCGCTCAGCCAGCACTGCCAGCAAGAGCGCCGCTTCCATCCCTGTGTCCAGTCGTGGCTCGTCGTCGATCCGGGCTGCCGCCGTGCGCGAGGTGTCGAGCATAATCACGATGCGGCGGTCCCGTTCCGGCCGCCAAGTCCGGACGACGACGGCGGTGCGCCGGGCGGTGGCCCGCCAGTCGATGGAGCGCACATCGTCACCGCGGACGTAGTCGCGGAGGGAATCGAACTCCGTGCCGGCTCCGCGGATCTGCACGGCCGCCTTGCCGTCGAGCTCCCGCAGTTTCCGCAGCTTGGACGGCAAATGCCGCTTGGAATGGAATGGCGGCAGGACGCGCAGACCGCCGGGGAGGGCCACGGTACGTTGCCTGGCGGCCAAGCCAAGCGGGCCGAAGGAACGCAGCGTAACGTGCGGTGCGGTCAGCTCGCCGCGCCGCGTGGGCCTCAGGCGTACCGTCACTCGCCGCCGCTCACCAGCCGGGATATCGGCGCGCTGAACCGCGGCGACGGTCCCGGCGGACGGCTGCCAGGCGTCCCGTACCAGCCCGCGGAAGGTCCGCTGGTTGCCGTTCTCCAGCGTCAGAACGGACTCCGTTTCCGAATGCAGGGTGACATTCCCCGGGTCCTTGCGCTGGAGGACGATTTTCGCGGGCGATGCGGCCAGCACGACGTCGCACAACAACAGCGCGAGCAAGACGGCGGTGGTCAGAAGGACCGTACTCCAGGCGGGAAACAGTACCAAGGGGGCCAACGCGGCGAAAACCAGCAGCACGAAGCGGCCTGTGATCGCCATTCAATACCCCTGGATGGTCATGGCTCGGACAGTCATGAGGCGCGGCCTCTCAACGCGGCACGGGAACAGAAGCCAGGATGCTGCCGAGGACATCGTCTATGTTTACACCATCCATTTGGGCCTCGGGACGAAGCCCGACACGGTGCCTCAAACATGGGAGGGAGAGTGCTTTGACGTCGTCGGGGGTGACGAAGTTGCGTCCGGACAACCACGCCCAGGCACGCGAGGTGTTCAGCAACGCCGTGGCGCCACGCGGGGAGACACCCAGCTGGAACGACGGCGCCGCCCGCGTCGCCCGCACGACGTCCACGATATAGCCGAGGATCTCGGGGGCAACTGTCACTCCGGCCACCGCGTCGCGGGCATTTTGGAGTTCGGCGGCCCCCGCTACGGGCCGGACTCCCGCCGCGAGCAAATTGCGTGGATCAAAGCCTTCCGCATGCCTTCGGACCACTTCGATCTCTTCTGCACGTCCAGGCAACGGCATGGAGAGCTTGAGGAGGAAGCGGTCCAGCTGTGCCTCGGGCAGGGGGTACGTGCCCTCGTACTCCACCGGGTTCTGCGTCGCGGCCACAATGAAGGGCGACGGCAGCGGCCGGGAGAGTCCGTCCACCGATACCTGTCGCTCCTCCATGGCTTCCAGCAGCGAAGCCTGGGTCTTGGGAGGCGTTCGGTTGATTTCGTCCGCCAGCATGATGTTGGTGAACACCGGGCCTTCGCGGAAAGTGAATTCCGAGGTGTGCGAGTCGTAAACGAGCGAGCCCGTGACATCGCCGGGCATGAGGTCCGGCGTGAATTGGACGCGCTTCGTGTCCAGGCTCAGCGCCGTTGACAAAGCCCGCACCAGCAGGGTTTTGGCAACGCCCGGAACACCCTCAAGCAGTACGTGGCCCCCGCAGAGCAGCGCGATGAGCATGCCCGTTACCGTTGCGTCCTGCCCGACGACGGCCTTGCCTACCTCGTGACGGACGTCCAGCAAGGCTTTGCGGGCAGGATCGGACGGGGCAGGGGCCGGCGCTGGTTGCCCCTGCGACGCCGGGCCTCCCGAGTAGCCATGGTCGCCGTCGGTGAAGCTGTTCGCTTGATTGCTCATTGCTTGGTTACTCATGGGGCGGTTGCCTCCTGCTCGAGTTTTTCGATGCTTTGTGCCCAGTGGACCAGTTCCGATTCGGTGCGTGGCCTGTGGTCCAGCAGTACCACCCGCAGTTCCTGTGCCGGCCGGTTGACCTTCCCGGACACGGCATCGAGGACGGCGTGTGCGCCGGCCTCAGGACCGAGTCGGAAGTGCTTGGCGAGCCTGGTCAACGTGCCGGCCCGGAGATTATCGGCTGCCCGGCCCACGGCGCGGGAATCCTGGTACAGGCGCGCGCGGCCTTCCGCGGTCTCCACGGCCTTGACCACCACCGGCAGCGGCTCGAACACCAGCGGACCAAGCCGCCTGCCCCGCCACAGCACGGAGAGCACCGCGATCACCGCCAACCACAATCCCAGGAAGCCAACCCACGGTGGCGCCAAGTCGTTCAGCGTAGGCGGCCTGCCGTCATGCGGTACGTCTCCAAGTCCGGGCAGATACCAGACGAGATCCGGCGCAGGCCCGAGGGTTCGGAGTGCCAACGCGGCATTGCCTTCCACTTGGAGGAGATCATTGCTGAGCAGGGCTGTGCTGCCGAGTACCACCAGCCGCCCGTCCGCACTGGCCGCGTACATGCCGCCGTCCTTGCTGCTCGGCCGGTAGCAAATGGCTTCGGCGCCTGTGTAAAGGAACGCGCCCTTCGCGGAGACACTCCCTGCTGCCACTGGATCGGCCTGACCGCATCCCGCTTGCAACGTCGACGTACCGTCGGGCACCACCCCGGCGCTGTGGATCCCGCTGCCCAGCCCGGTGAGGGTTCGGAGGCCGGGGGCCACGACCACCACGCGCGCGGCCGCTTGCAGCAAGCTGCGCAACTGGCCGGAATCGAGATAGCCATTGCGGTCATACAGGAAGACGGTGGCGCCCGGGTCCTTCGATAGCAGCGAGGTGGTCGTGGCGAACGAATCGGATTCCGTGACCGTGACCCCGTGCCGCCGGAGGATTTCGGCGGCGGCCATCGCGCCATCCGGGGCCGGATTGCCGGCGGAGAGGGGCGCGCTGTCCGGGTTCGCGGGGGATTGCGTCACCGTGACAACGCCCAGTACCGCGACGATGGCACCGATGATGATCCAGGCCACGTGGCGGCGCGACCAGCCCCGCAACTGCGCCGGCCATCGGAGCCTCTGGGTGTCCGTGGTCATCGCGGCACTGCCAAACCGTTGGCGGGTTGGCCGGTGTAGTCAGGTTTCATGCCCGACAGTCCGGTGTCCAAGCCCTGCACTGCGGCGTGATCGGAAGCCGTGGCAGTTGCTTTCCCGTACTTCACGCCATCGAAAATGCGGGCCGCTTCCTCGAGCCGCGAACTGGCTTCCCAGAATGCGCGTCCCAATTGAGCAGCCGCCTCGTCCGCGGTCCGGCCAGCCTGGACATCAATGATTGCCCGGTCCTCCGCAGAGCGGACCACGGCTCGGAATTGTTCGACGACGGCTGTTTGCCAGTCCCCGCGGCTTGCCGCAACAGCTGCCCGAGCGCGGAATGCGTCGGCGTCAACTGTTGCCTCGCCGTCGAAGACTTCCGCCGACGTCTTCTTTCGGGCGTTGAGCCTTGGCCTGACAACTATCACGGCGACCACAATGAGGACCACGGCCAGGGCGGCGATCAACGGCACTCCGATATTCGGCCCGCTGATGGAGCCGCCGTTCAAGGAGCGGAGCCAGTCGATGAACTGGGTCCATAACTGATCGATCCAACTGGGTTTTGCCGCTGCGTACTGCGGTTTGGACAGTTCCTCAACCGCCCACCGTTGCGCTTCCGCGCGGTCGGGATCAACGGGAGGTTCGGACGTGGCGAAAAGAAGGGCGAAGGGCGCGGATGCCGGGTTCATCCTGTGGGGAAGCCCTGACCGGTGGTCGGCGGCCACGGCTGCGCACCGGCTTGACGTTGCCCGCGACGGCCGGGAACGCCGTCGGGATCTTCCCCGGTCTCCAGAAGCCGCAGGAGCTCCACGTCCAGTCCGTCGCGCCGCATCCTCAGGTCCATGTAGATCAGGGCCGCTACCGAGGTTTGGAAAGCGAAGCCGACTGCACTTATGAGGACCCCTACGACCTGCGAAACCACCAGCAGGACCACGGTTGTCGTGGTCACTTGCTGGGTGCTGGCATGGGGCGAAAAGACGGCCGTTAATCCGCCGGACGCCAAGCTCAGGGGAATCTGGATGACCGACCCGATGATACCCACCATGAAGGCCACCAGTAGCGTGATTCCAAGGATCCGCCACCAGCTGCTGGTTGTAAGGGCCCAGGAACGCCGAAGACCGGCGAAGACGCCAAGCTCTTCTACGGTCACCGCGGCCGGAGCCACCAGCACCTTGATGTAAATCCAGATGAACACGACCAAGGCACCGAATCCCAAAGGAAGGACCAGAAGCAGCCCGACGGGTCCCGTCGCGCTCAGGATGAGGACGGCAAGCACGGACACCGCCACGACGAACAGGAATGATCCGGCAAGCAGGAGGAAAGCAAGGCCAACGAGCGGCCAGATTCGTGAGCGGGCAAGGGACCACATTTGCTTGAACCCGGTCGGGCGGTTTAGCGCCGACCTGGCCACGGGGATTGCCATAACGCCCTGAAGGATTGAGGTGAGCACCATGGTGAGCAATGAAATGCCCATGATCCCGGCAGTAAAACCGAGGACCGGACCCAGGTAGTTCATCGCTTGGGCCTGCGAAGTGAAACCTCCTACGGGAGGCTGGCCCATTCCGAGCATGCCCAGGGTGGCGACCCCGCTCAATACCCCGATGATGGCTTGGACAATAAGGGCGGACCCGAACATGGTCTTCGCGTTCCGGCGGATGGTCTGGAAGGCGCCGTCCATGATCTCACCGAAGAAGAGAGGGCGGAGGGGCACGATTCCAGGTTTCGGGGGAGCCACGTAGCGTGGCTGGCCATAGGGAGGCGGACCGCCGGCCGGCCAACGCGGATCGGCCGGAGCGCCCCACGCTTGCCCCGGATACTGCGGCGCGCCCCACTGCGGCTGTGCGCCCCACTGCGGCTGTGCGCCGGGCGGGGGAGCGCCCCACGGCGGTTGGGGTCCCTGGTCAGGCCGGTATCCCGGGTCTGGCTGTGACACGTTTTCCTCCCCAAAAGATGCGTCCGCAGCAGTGCACCGACCCCGGAAGGGGCCGTTCGCACCAGCCTATAGTTCCGCCGTCGCGCCTCATAGCCCATTCGCTTGCGGGCTGCAGTGCGCCATGCCGTGATCGGGCTCAACGGGACAAAGGCTTGGTGATAAGGGAATATATAACTATGAAGGCACGCATCCTGGTAGTAGACGACGACGAAGCGCTGGCCGAAATGATCGGCATCGTGCTGCGGAACGACGGCTTCGACCCGGTTTTTTGCGCGGACGGCGGGCAAGCGCTGGAGGTCTTCCGTTCCTCAAAGCCAGATCTGGTACTGCTTGACCTGATGCTGCCGGGATCGGATGGCATCGAAGTGTGCCGCCAGATCCGCGGGGAGTCGGACGTTCCCATCGTCATGCTCACCGCCAAATCGGATACCTCCGACGTCGTCCGCGGCCTTGAATCGGGTGCTGACGACTACGTGCCCAAGCCTTTCAAGCCGGCCGAGCTCGTCGCCCGGGTCCGCGCCCGGCTGCGCCCGGGAGACCAGAAGGCGCCCGAGACACTGCGGATCGCCGACGTCACCATCGACGTGGCGGGCCACTTGGTGACCCGCGGCGGAGAGCGGATTTCGCTGACGCCGCTGGAATTCGATCTGTTGGTCGCGCTGGCGCGCAAGCCCTGGCAGGTCTTCACCCGCGAACTGCTCCTTGAGCAGGTATGGGGCTACCGCCATGCCGCCGACACCCGGCTGGTCAATGTCCATGTCCAGCGCCTCCGGTCCAAGATCGAGCGTGACCCGGAAGCTCCCGAAGTTGTATTGACGGTTCGTGGTGTCGGATATAAAGCAGGCGTCTGAGTCTTCCACCGGCGAGCCCGGCACTGACCACGAGGCCCCGGAGGCCAAGGTCAAACATCCCGTTCCAGGACATCCTGTGCCGGAACACACGGACGCGCGCGCATTGAATCTCGCCTGGATCCTCGAGCGCGCCCGCATATGGACGCGCCGCGCCCTCATCCTGGCACTGCGTGTCTCCCGCCTCGTGGTGACCGGACTTCGCCACATCCGGCCGGGAATCCGGTACTTGTGGCGCGCCCTGCTGCGCCGTTGGCGCCGTTCCCTCGAATTCAGGACCGTCGCGGTGACGATCGTGCTGTCGATGGTGTCTTTTGCGGTAGTCGGCGCGTACCTCTCAAACCAAATCGCGAACAACCTGTTCCAGGAGCGTTTGAAGCAAGCGGAATCCGAGAGCCGCTACTACGTCAAGCAAGTCCAGGACACCTTCGACGGTTCACAGGCCAACGACCAGTCAAGCGTCATCACCCTCGTCTACGACACGCTCAAAGCAGTGGAGGGCAACGGCTCGGTCATTCAGCGGCGTTACGTCTTCGAAGCGATGCCCGAACAAACCAAGCCGCGCAACCGGTGGGTGGAATCGCGGGCCTCGGATCAATTGACGGTGCGCGTCATTCCTCCCGCACTTCGCAAGTCCGTGCAGGAATCGGGCAAGGACCAGTACTGGGCATCCACTGAGTTCCCCGTCGGCAACCAGGACCACCCCGGCATCGCCGTCGGCAACAAGGTCACCTTCAACGGCACGGTCTACGAGCTCTATCTCCTGTATGACCTGGATACCGCCCAGCAAACCCTCGACGAAATCCAGAACGTGCTGTGGGCCGGCGGGGCCGCGCTCATCCTGATGATCGGCGGCATTGCCTGGTACGTGACCAGGAACGTCGTCAGTCCCGTGAGCCACGCCGCCGTCGTGTCCGAGAAGCTGGCCGCAGGCCAGTTGCAGGAGCGAATGGTGGTCAAAGGCGAAGACGAAGTCGCCAGGCTGGGCGCCTCCTTCAACCACATGGCCGCGAGCCTGCAGGAACAGATTACGCAGTTGGCCACGTTGTCCCAGATGCAGCAGCGGTTCGTCTCCGATGTGTCCCATGAACTGCGGACACCGCTCACCACCGTCCGGATGGCGGCGGAAGTGTTGTTCGATGCCCGGGACGACTTCGACCCCATCAACAAGCGCTCCGCGGAACTGCTCTACAACCAGGTGGAGCGTTTCCAGTCCCTGCTCTCGGACCTCCTGGAGATTTCGCGCTTCGATGCCGGAGCCGCGGTACTCGACGCCGAGCCAACCGACATCTTCCAGGTCGTCTCCCACGTCATCGACGGCGCATCGCCCGTCGCCGCTGAGTACGGCTCCGACGTGCGCCTTACCTCGCGCCACAAGCGCATCATCGTGGAGATGGACGCGCGCAGGATCGACCGCATCCTGCGGAACCTGCTACTCAACGCCGTCGAACACGGCGAGGGGAAGCCTGTCCACGTTTCCGTTGCCGCCAACCACGATGCCGTGGCAGTTTCTGTGCGTGACTTCGGCATCGGGATGACCCCGGCAGAAGCCGCGCGGGTCTTCGACCGTTTCTGGCGCGCGGATCCCGCCCGCGCCCGGACCACAGGCGGCAGCGGACTGGGACTATCCATCGCCGCGGAGGACACCAAGCTCCACAATGGTTGGTTGCAGGTCTGGGGTCGCGAGGGTTCCGGTTCCAACTTCCGGCTGACGCTGCCTCTCAAAAAGGGTGGCACCATCGTGAAATCGCCTTTGCAGCTTGAACCCGCGGACATCCATTTGCCGGGCGCAGCTCCGGAGCGCCACATGCTCGTTTTGGAAGCCGGCGATCCGCCCCCTGAGCGGGGTTCCGCTGTGGATACCGGCCCGGCGGACGATCCGTCAGTGCCGCCCGAACTGCCTGCGGCGCCCGACAACGACGCCGACAATGACCAAGGGGGGACCGCACCGTGACTTTCCGACGCACCCGCCTGTCCGGGCGCCCGTACCTGCTCAGGGCCGTGATTGCCGTACTGGCTGTCCTCATGGTGGTCCTCAGTTCCTGCGCGCAGATTCCGCGGTCCGGGCCGGTGGGAAAAAGCAAGGACGAAAGCGCGGGCAACCCGAACGCCCCCGTGTTCTTCCCGCCGCCGCCGCACCCCGGAGCCACCCCGGAGTCCATCATTGAAGACTTCTACGGTGCTGGCAGCGGTTACGAAGGCGACTACGCGGTGGCCAGGCAATACCTCACGCAGGCGCTGTCCGTCAGCTGGAAATCCGACAAGCGCACGCTCGTTTTCCGCAAGGCGACCGTCGTCAAGACCGGGGTGGAGAACGAGTTCAAGTACCAGCTGGACCTCGCCTACTCGGTCGACGCCGACGGCGTTGCGACCCAGTTCCCGGAAGGAACCACCGAAACAATTCCGGTGACCCTGGAACAGGTCGACGGCGAGTGGCGGATCTCCGCGGTCCCGGACGGCACCGCGATCCCCGAAGAGACCTTCAAAGTCATCTATGCGGCGCAACCCATCTATTTCTACGACCCGACGTTTGCGTATGCGGTTCCGGACGTCCGGTGGTTCATCAAGAAGAACACCGTCAAGGCGATGACCAGCGCCTTGCTCGACGGTCCTGCGCCCTACCTCCAAGGTGCGGTCGTCAGTGCTTTTCCTTCCGGCATGAAGCTGGCGAGGGAGTCGGTGCCTGTGGTCTCGGGAGCAGCGCAAGTGGACCTTTCCGCGAAGGAACTTGTGGATGCCTCCGCCGAGGACCGGCAGCGCATGCAAAACCAATTGACCCTGACGTTCCGCAGCCAGCCTGACGTGGTGAACGTCCAGCTGCGGGCAGACCAGGACCTTGTCCGGGTGGAGGACAACGGCTCGGTCCTGCCGCCGGTGCTGGAAAAGAACGCTCCCGCGCGCCAAATCGCCATCAGCAACAACGAACTGGTGCGTTACGAGAACAACAGGGTCTCCGCCCTTCCGGACATGCAGCCGGTGGCCGGACTGAACCCGAGCGCTCCCGCCGAGTCTCCGACATCACAGGCCGTGGCCTTCCTCAACGGGGCCGGCACGGTTCTCTATTCGATGATTCCGGGCCAACCCGCCCGGCAATTGACAACCAGGACCACCCTGAGCCATCCCTCATTCAGCCCGCAGGACTGGGTCTGGACGGCAGGTCCCGGGGGCAACGGTGCCACTGAGGTGGTGGCGTTCAAACCGTCCAACGTTCCGCAAGGCCAGCCCGTCCCCACGGTGACGATGACGCCGCCATGGCTGGCAGGGCGCGTGGTGAGGGACTTCCGGATATCCCGCGAAGGGACCCGCGCACTCGTCATCTCCGAGATGAACGGCAAGTCGTCGGTGCAGGTGACCGGTATTCTCCGCAATCCCGACGGCACCCCCAAGGATCTGACGGCACCCACAACCTTGTTCTCCTCCACCCCTGTTGATCAAGGGGTCTGGGTCAATTCCACGACGGTCGCGGTGATGAAAGCCTCGTCAACCGACAACGTGGTTCCCGAACTGTTGTCCTTGACGTCGGGCCAGCCGCAGCTGTTGCCTGCATGGCCGAACCTGACGACCATCAGCGCGGGCAACGGACCTGAGCAGATTTTCGGACAGTCCGGGGCCGGCGTGTTCCAACGAGTGGGCAACGGCTGGGAACTGCAACTCAAAGGCCCGATAGACCCCTCCTTCCCGGGCTAGACGCCGTCTTTCGACTCGCGGTTCTCCACATAGCCCGCTTGGGGAGTGTTTGCCGTCGGCGATGAGCCGGATGCTTGGGGCATGGGAACTGACAGCCGGCGCCGGGAGCGCGACCCCGACCTTGCCGCCGTTTCGGGTGACGGCGCGCGTCATCGGGGAGTCCATCATGCCCGATTGGCGAGGTTCGCTCAGGGCGTCGGGGACGCCTTCGCCGAGTTGCTGGCCGTTCTGGCCCCGGTGGAATGTGTGTGCTGCGGTTCCGAGGATTCGGCGCTCTGCGGCGCCTGTGCACGGCAGTTGCGTCTTCTGTGCTCCCGTCCATTCCGCGCTGAAGGCCAAGCCCCGGCCTTGCTCACAGTGGATGGAACCGTGCTCCTGCCCGTTGTCGCGGGCGGACACTATCGGGATGAATTGGCCCAGGCTCTCCTCTCCTTCAAGCATCTGGGCCAGGGACGGCTTGCCTCGGTGCTCGCGCCCGCACTGGGCAAGGCCATCCGGTCTGCCGTGGGAGACGGGTTAGGCATCTGCCTTGTCCCTGTCCCCAGCAGCAATGCGGCCTTCCGGCGTCGCGGATTCAGCCCGGTCCATCTCCTGCTCGGCCGCCTGCGGCGCCTGGACGCCTTGCCGGGCATGCATCTGGCGGATGCGTTGAAGAAGGCGCCCGGACCGGGAAACGGGCAAAAGGGTTTGGGCCGCGGAGAGCGTGCGCGTCGTGTCCGCGGCTCCATGACGGTTCGGCCGCTCCAAAAAGGTTCCCTGGAGGGCCGGGCTTGCGTCATCGTCGACGACGTCCTCACCACCGGTGCCACCCTCGCCGAAGCCGCCCGGGCAGTGTCAGCGGCTGGAGGGGTGGTGTGTGGCGCTGTGGTCCTTGCAGCCACCCGGCCACCGGCCGGAAGCGACCTTCCTACAGGCGGAGCCGACACCCTGCGCGAACCGACTCAAACAAAAAATAAGTGACGAAAGGATGAATTACCCGTGGCGATGAACTAACGTCGGTTATGGGTACCAAGAACAGATGTACCTGTCGATAGCGGCTCGGAAAGGGGCTCGACTGTCCGTCAGATCAGCCCCGAGAAGCGCCCTTATCGTGTCACCTGAGTTGTTTGGAGGGCACCATGGAGTTCATGATCAGCGGCCGTAATCTGACCGTTTCGGATCGCTTCCGCGAGTATGCCGGCGAGAAGATTTCAAAGATTGAATCGCTTGGGGACAAGGTCCAGAGGGTCGACGCGAAGGTTTCAAAGGAAACCAACCCGCGCCAGACACCGGGCCAGCTCACGGTGGAAGTGACAGTTCTGGGCCGGGGCCCTGTGATCCGGGCCGAAGCGAGCGCCGCTGACAAGTTTGCCGCCTTTGATCTCGCCTACAGCAAGCTGCTGGAAAGACTCCGCAGGGCCAAGGACCGCAAGAAGGTCCACCACGGCCGCCACACCCCCAAAGCCGTTCGTGAGGCTACTGCGACGCTTGAGCCTGCCAGCGCAAGCGAACCCATCTATGTAGAGGCCAGCAACCACCAGGAGCCAACGACGCCACCGGTGGAGAGTTCGCCCTACGACGTCGACAACGACATTCCGGCCGGTGATTCCCCGGTCCTGATTCGTCGCAAGGTTTTCCCCGCCGCTTCGCTCACCCTTGATGACGCGGTGGACAACATGGAATTGGTGGGCCACAATTTCTACCTGTTCGTGGACAAGGAAACCAACACGCCGTCGGTTGTCTACCGTCGCCGTGGCTGGACATATGGAGTAATCACTCTGGACTCCACATGCGAACCAGGAGACGAACCCGTGGAGGAAAAGATCCACGCTTACCGTTCGAAGGACCAGGCCGCCACGGCCTAGGCCGCATTCGTATTCCCATGAAAGGACTGGCATGGCCGCTTCGCTGAGCCTGTTGCAGGCACGGCGGATTGCATTGGCAGCCCAAGGACTGGACAAGGAACGGCCCACCGGCCCCGTGACTTCACGGGCGGTGGGCCGCACCTTTGCCCGCCTCCAGGTGGTGCAGATCGACTCCGTCAATGTCCTCTCCCGCAGTCACTACCTTCCGTTCTTCTCAAGGCTTGGCAATTACGACCGAAGCATCCTTCACGCCATGGCCGGGCGAAGTCCCCGGCGCATGATGGAGTATTGGGCGCATGAGGCCAGCTTCATCCGCCCGGAACACTTTCAAGATCTGCTTCTTTGGCAAAACCGTGCCTGGGTGGGCGCTGCCCACCTGGAACGCGGAATCCGGGAGGACATGGCCGACCGGATTCTCGGCGCGCTCGCCTCAGGGCGTCCCATGACTGCCGCCCAATTGACCGCGCACCTGGGGCACCAGGAAGATCGGCAGCACGATAACTGGGGTTGGAACTGGAACCTCGTCAAAAGGGTCTTGGAGCACTTGTTTGAAGAAGGACTCGTGACGGCTGCGTCGAGGACGGAGCAGTTCGAGCGCCGATACACGCTGACCTCGAGGGTTCTGCCTCCGGGACTGCCTGCAGTCACCGCCCGCGCGGGATCGCTCCCGGACGGGGACTCCGCTCTGTCGGTAGCGGCCATGGACCGGCTGATCGATGCCGCGGCCCAGGCCCACGGCATCGGAACAATCCGTTGCTTCGCCGATTATTTCCGGACTCCGGTGAAGGCGGCTGCGGCATCGATCGACAGGCTCGTTGCCGCCGGGCGTCTGGAGCCGGTCACCGTGCGTGGCTGGGACCGGGCCTTGTACCGGCATGTGGACGCCAGGCTTCCGCGGGCGGCCACGGGCCGCGCACTGCTCAGCCCGTTTGATTCCCTCGTCTTTGAGCGCAGAAGGCTCGAGGAACTGTTCGGTTTCCATTACCGGATCGAGATCTACACACCTGCGGAGAAGCGAAAGTTCGGTTACTACGTGCTGCCTTTCCTCCTCCGGGACGCCGTCGTCGCACGCGTGGATCTCAAGGCGGACCGCGCGGCGAAGCAGCTTCTGGTGCGTGCCGCCCATGCCGAGCCGGACGCCCCGGCGGACACCGCCGTCGAGCTTTCCGCCGAGCTGCGGCTGATGGCCGAGTGGCTGGGGCTGGACGACGTCGTCGTGTCACCGATGGGCGATCTCTCGCCGGCGCTCGCCTCGGAACTGGCCCGCGGCTGAGATCCGGAGGGGCCGGCAGCGGCCTGTCCTGCGCCCGCGCTCCGCTCTCAGGGAAACGGGGCCGCGTGGTGCTGGTCTCTCCCGTAGACTGAAACCGCCAGAATTCGGCAGCTTGAGACTGGGAGCAACTTTACGTGGCATCACTTATCGAAAAACTTCTCCGCACGGGTGACAAAAAAACCCTGAGGCAACTGCGGACCTATGCCGATTCCATCAACGCCCTCGAAGACTCTTTCAAGACCTTCTCAGACGCCGAATTGCGCGAGGAGACGGACAGGCTGCGCGCCCGTCACGAGGACGGCGAGCAGCTGGACGATCTCTTGCCGGAGGCTTTCGCGGCCGTGCGTGAAGCTTCCTCCCGCACCTTGGGGATGCGCCACTTCGATGTCCAGCTCATGGGCGGGGCCGCTCTTCACCTCGGCAATATCGCCGAAATGAAGACCGGTGAAGGAAAGACCCTCGTGGCCACGGCTCCGGCCTTCCTCAACGCGCTGACCGGCAAAGGCGTTCACGTCGTCACAGTCAACGACTACCTCGCCGAATACCAGTCCGAACTCATGGGCCGCGTCTACCGCTTCCTTGGCCTCAGCAGCGGTTGCATCCTGTCCAACCAGGATCCCGAAGTGCGCCGCCAGATGTACGCGGCGGACATCACCTACGGCACGAACAACGAATTCGGCTTCGACTACTTGCGCGACAACATGGCGTGGGACAAGTCCGAGCTCGTGCAGCGCGGCCACCACTTCGCGATTGTCGACGAAGTGGACTCCATTCTCATCGACGAGGCCCGTACCCCGCTCATTATTTCCGGTCCGGCCCAGGGCGACACCAACCGCTGGTACAGCGAATTCGCCAAGGTCGTGCAGCGTCTCCAGGCTGAAACCGACTACGAGGTCGACGAAAAGAAGCGCACTGTCGGTGTTCTCGAAGCCGGCATCGAGAAGGTCGAGGACTACCTCGGCATCCAGAACCTCTACGAATCCGCCAACACCCCGCTCATCGGGTTCTTGAACAATGCCATCAAGGCCAAAGAGCTCTTCAAGCGGGACAAGGACTACGTCATCCTGGACGGCGAAGTCCTCATTGTCGACGAACACACCGGCCGCATCCTTGCCGGAAGGCGTTACAACGAAGGCATGCACCAGGCGATCGAAGCCAAGGAAAACGTCGAGATCAAGGCCGAGAACCAGACTCTCGCCACGGTGACCCTGCAGAACTACTTCCGCATGTACTCCAAGCTCTCGGGCATGACCGGCACGGCCGAAACCGAAGCCGCGGAGTTCATGAGCACCTACAAGCTTGGCGTAGTGCCCATTCCCACCAACCGGGACATGCAGCGCATCGACCAGTCGGACCTCGTGTACAAGAACGAAATCGTGAAGTTCGAAGCTGTGGTAAAGGACATCGCGGAACGGCACGAAAAGGGCCAACCCGTGCTCGTCGGCACCACGAGCGTTGAGAAAAGCGAATACCTTGCCAAACTGTTGGCCAAGGACGGCATCCGGCACGAGGTCCTGAACGCGAAGAACCACGCGCGGGAGGCCGCGATTGTCGCGCAAGCGGGACGCAAGGGCGCCGTCACCGTCGCTACCAATATGGCCGGCCGTGGTACTGATATCATGTTGGGCGGTAACGCCGAGTTCACGGCCATCGCCGAACTGGCAAAGCGCGGCCTGGATCCTGAAGAAAACTCCGAGGAGTACGAGGCCGCGTGGCCGGAAGCACTCGAAGCGGCCAAGCAGGCAGTCAAGGACGAGCATGAGGAAGTGCTTGAGCTTGGCGGCCTGTATGTCCTGGGCACGGAACGCCACGAATCCCGTCGAATCGACAACCAGCTCCGTGGCCGCTCCGGGCGCCAGGGTGACCCGGGGGAGTCCCGCTTCTACCTCTCGCTGACCGATGACCTCATGAGGCTCTTCAACTCGGGTGCAGCCGAGCGGCTGATGAACAGCTCGGTGCCGGACGACGTTGCCCTCGAATCCAAGCTCGTGTCCCGCGCAATTGCCTCGGCCCAGGGCCAGGTTGAAGGGCGCAACGCCGAGCAGCGCAAGAACGTCCTCAAGTACGACGACGTCCTGAACCGCCAGCGCGAAGCCATTTACGGCGACCGCCGGCGGATCCTGGAGGGCGACGACCTGCACGAGAAGGTCCAGTTCTTCCTGGAGGACACCATCAACGCCCTGATCGATGCCGCCACGGCGGAGGGAACCGGCGATGATTGGGACTTCCACCAACTCTGGACCAACCTCAAGACGCTGTACCCGGTAACCGTGACGGCCCAGGAGATCATTGACGAAGCCGGCGGCAAGGCCCGCGTCTCCGTTGAATTCCTGAAAAACGAGATCCTTTCGGACGCGCAGCTCGTTTACAAGGAACGGGAAGAAGCCATCGGCGCCGAGAACATGCGCGAGCTCGAGCGCAGGGTTGTCCTCTCGGTCCTTGGACGCAAGTGGCAGGAACACCTCTATGAGATGGACTATCTCAAAGAGGGCATCGGCCTGCGCGCCATGGCCCAAAGGGATCCGCTGGTCGAGTACCAGCGTGAGGGATTCACGATGTTCCAGAGCATGATGGAGGCCATCCGCGAGGAGAGCGTCGGTTTCCTCTACAACCTGGAAGTGGAAGTAACGCCCGCCGAAGACGTGGTGGTGGTGGACGGCAGCCCCGAAGGCGGTCACGTCGAACATCACGATCCGCAGATCCGCGCGGCCGGCCTCGAAGCTCCGGAGAAGCCTGTCCAGCTGCAATACACGGCACCTGGTGAAGACGGCGCGAGCCAGACCCGCGTTGAGGGGCGGACCTCGGGACGCTCCGGCAACCCGGCCAAAGCCGCCGCCGACGACAAGCAGCGTGGATCCAACAAGAGGAAGCGCCGCTAATACCGCAGCGAAAACGGAGAGGGACCAGAACACGAGTTCTGGTCCCTCTCCGTTTGCTGCTTTGAACCCCGCTGTCAGCCGATTTCGAGGGCGGTGACCTTCCACGCGCCGTTGTTCCCTTCAAGCCTCATGGCTACGGCGCGGGAGCGGAGTTCTTCCGAGACGACCAAGCTGGCCTCATACACTCCGTCCGTCACCGCGCAGAGGTGCACGGAGCGGACCATCGGACTTCGGTGAAGCCTGGATTGCCCGCCCTGGGCACTGGCGGCATGGGCCCTCGTCAGTGCGGCCCGGTGCTGCAATGCGGCGAGGCAGCCCGGATCCAGGGTCCGTGAGAGCTGTTGCACCGGCCGGGTACCGGCAAGGACTTCGACCGCCGCTTGGGCGATGGTGCGGGCCAGTGCCCGGATTTCCCCGTCGAGGCTAAGGATCCGAGCCGCTTTGCTGGTAGATGATGGCCCCTGATCGGAAGGCCCGCCCACCCCGGCCTTTGCACGAGGCGAAACCACTGTCGAACCGGAGGCGACGGGTGGCGAAACTGCCAGTCGGTCTGCATGCGGCTCGGTGTAGATGGCTGGTGATGCACTCATGGGCTTCCTCGGTTGCGAATCGCTGGTCTGTGGCGGATGGCGGTGGTTCGGCTGGCCGGCTACCTGGGTGGCGGTTGCAGGATCTGGCCCGGGATAAGGAGACCCGGGTCGCCTCCGATGACGTTCCGGTTCGCGGCGTGCCATTTCGGCCAGTGGAGGGCAATGTCGACGTCGCTGGCCATGGGGCCGAGCTGCCGGGCGGCAATCGACCACAACGAATCTCCCCGCTTCACCACCACTTCGCCTCGATCCGGTGAGGCATGCTGTTCGGCTGCCCGCTGTGGCCTGGTTCCCAGAAGGCCCGGGTCGGCGACGGGTGGCCGTGGCTGCCAATGGGGGTCGATCTCGGATGATCCGGACTCACTCAAGGGAACGGCTGAGAGATGGGCAGAGAGGCCGCGGGCGGGAGTCGATTGGGCAGGCATCCATTGGGCAGGGATGCTGCTGGACGTCGCGGAGTCGTGTGTCGGGCTCCACTCCGGTTCGAGCTGAGCCGTGGGTGACGCACTCGCCAACGGAATCCCCGAGAGATTCAGGCCCAGAATCGCAACGGCCAGTCTGCGCATGAAGGCCGGACTGAGTTTGGCGGCGACGCCGGCGCAACGATCCTTGCCTGATTGCCGGAGGAGCGCGGCGGCCATTGCCAGAAGGAATGTCGCGATCCACCAACCCCCGATTCCCAGTCCGGCGGCAATTGCGATGAATCCCAGGAAGTCGTCGAACATGGGTGCCTGGAGTCGTTCCGCCGCGGAGTGCCATCGGTCTATCAAGATCAAGCCCGCGACAGCGAGCAAAAGAGAGAGCACCAGGATGGTCACTGCCATCGCAACGTCGTTCCGAAGGAGTCTTTTGCTCTGTTCCATGGGTTCCCCTTACCCGTTTGATGTCATTTGATGCATTTTGATGGCGATTGATTTATTTTGACCACAATAAGTGATGTTTGTCTAGGAGTTTGCTTCACTGTGAAGAAGGATTGACCGGAGGGGAGTGCCCGCTTACGCTGACGCAATGCGTTGGGATGCTCTGTTTGAAGACATGGAGGCGCAACTGGCCTCCGAGCGATTACTGGGACTTGAATCCGAAATTTCAGAGCGGGCGCGGGTGGAGATCGCCGGCATCGAGGTGTTCGACAGGCTGCGGGGAGCCATCGGCCTAAAGATTGAGGTGAAGCTCCGGTCCGGGACGCAGGTGTCCGGGACGCTTAGCCATGTCGGACGGGAAACGTTGGTCCTGGACGAAGGACGCCACCAATGGTTGGTGCCTGTAACGGGCGCCCTGACATATCAGGGCCTGGGCCGGCACGTACTGGCGGGACAGGCGAAGGTGTCGCAGCGGCTGGGCCTGGCCAGCGCACTCCGAATACTGGCCCGCGACAGGGCGGAACTAGCTGTTCATCTGCTTGAGTCGGCGCGGGAGGAGCGGACTATGCGGGGCGTCATTGATCGCGTGGGCAAGGACCACTTTGACCTCGCCGTGATGTTGCCGGGCGAAGTCCGCCGGGCCGGCAATGTCGTGTCAGTGGCGACGGTTCCGTTCCAGTCACTCGCCGCGCTGCGTTCATTGCGGGGCCAGGACTCATAGCCCCGCGGGACTTCCCGCCGCCGCGACCCTGGGGGCTGGACGGAGATCAGGACGACTTGGACTTGGCCTCTTGGATGATCCTGCTGGCCTCGGCATAGCGTTCCTCGATGTACTGCTCCAGCATCTTCTCTTCGACGCGCCACTGGCCCCTGCCACCCACTTGGATGGCCTTGAGTTCTCCGCTGCGCACCAAGGCGTAGGCCTGCGGAGAGTTGATCTGAAGCTGTTCGGCGACATCAGCCAGAGTGAGGAATCGGGGCATGCATCCATTTTGCCACTGTTCGACCCACTTGCCGGGGTTATCCACAGTTGACGTAATTTGAGCCATTTGGCTTTCGGAAGCGATCAAAATGCGGTCAGAATAAAGGCCAGTGGAGGTCGACGCCGACAAACTACGCAAATGGGGGAGCAAGATGGGTGTAACTACGGCGGCTGCTGGAGCGCGGCTCAGGAAACCGTCATGGAGGGATCCGCGACTTTTGGTGGGGATTCTCCTGGTCTTGGCATCGCTGGCTGGAGTCATCGCACTCGTTGGAACAGCGGACCGCACCATACAGGTGTATGCAGCGCGGGAGCCGATTGCAGTGGGCCAAAGAGTCAGCAAGGACGATCTTGCGATCGTCAACGTCCGGCTCGACGACGTTGAGTCCGGTTACGTTACCCTGGCGGACGGCCTGCCTGAGGGAAGAGTCGCCGTCCAAAGAATTGCCAAGAACCAACTCGTCCCGCAGGAAAGCCTGGGGGCCGCAGACTCCCTTGACCGCAAGCCGGTGGCGATCGCGATCCAGGAATCACTGCCTCCCCAGGCGGTGGCAGGATCCCGCGTTGACGTCTGGGTTGCCCTCCCCGATGCGCGCAACGGCTTCGGCACGCCACAATTGCTGTTGCCCGGCGCGGAGATCGCCCAGGTCACGGAAGGTGCATCCACCCTTGGAGCGTCCAAGGAGAAAGTGGTTCTGGTCCTCGTGAACGATGAGCACATGCCGAAACTCCTTGGGGCGCAGGCGAACAAAGCGAAGATTGCTGTCGTGTGGAACCCGGGCGGTGCCGGCAAATGAGCATCCCCGTTGTCACAGTCGGGCAGTCCCGGGAAGACTTGGTCGGGGGACTCGAGCGGCTCCACGGGCCGGTGACTGTGGTGCGCCGGTGCGGCGAACTCGCGGAACTTCTGGCTGCTTGCCAAAGCGGCCTGGCGCGCGCAGCGGTCATAGCCGAAGGTGCGGGGGAGCTGACGGCATCGCTGGTCGACCGGCTCGCGGCCGTCGGAGTCTCCATCGTCGCCCTCAGCGACGACCCGGGGGAGGCTAGCCGCCTGCGCAGCATCGGCGTCGTGACGGCGTCGTTGGAGGTGGACTCGGCAACGTTGGCTTCCAAGATCTCCGATGCCGTAGGCCAGCTGCCCGGACAAGGAAGGCGACGCGCGGAACCGCCGGACTCCGGCTATGCGGACACCGCTGCAGAACTCCGTCCCGCTCATGTTCCGGAAGAGCCGGAACACGCGCCGGCTGGTGCCGGGCGGATCGTCGCGGTCTGGGGGCCAACCGGGGCGCCGGGCAGGACTCTTGTGGCTGTCAATATCGCCGCGGAGCTGGCGGCTGAAGGCAAGTCGGTGATCCTTCTCGATGCTGACAGCTACGGGGCAAGTGTCGCGGCGTCGCTGGGCTTGCTCGACGAATCTGCCGGACTGGCGCAGGCTTGTCGGCTGGCGGATCAAGGATTGTTGGATGCCGAATCCCTGAAGCGGATCGCCGCGCCTGTCTTCGCCAAAGGGACCAGCTTCCGGGTTCTCACGGGCATTACGCGCTCGGATCGGTGGACAGAGCTCCGGGCCGCCGCGCTCTCCTCGGTGCTTGAACTCGCCAAGGAGATCGCGGACATCGTGGTGGTCGATGCAGGTTTCTGCCTTGAAGCCGACGAGGAACTCAGCTTCGACACGATGGCCCCCCGACGCAACGCAGCAACCCTGCGAAGCATCGAACTGGCGGACACCGTTTACGCCGTGGGCGCGGCCGATGCCATCGGGGTTCCGCGACTCGTGCGTGGCCTCGCGGAACTTGAACGGGCAGTCCCTCAGGCGGCTCCCAGAGTGGTCTTGAACAAGGTGCGGGCAGCATCCGCGGGCCGATCGCCCGAACGGGAGCTCCGCGAAGCATGGGAGCGCTACGGCCCGGGCCACAGCATCGAGGTATTCCTTCCGGCCGATCCTGGAGCGTGCGACTCCGCCCTGCTATCCGGCGCCGTGCTCTTTGAAGCTGCGCCCGAATCTGCCTTGCGGCTCGCAATTGCAAAAATGGTCTGTGCACCTGTCCAGCAAAATCGTAAATCCTCTGTCATTTATTCCAGAGCAAGGCGAAGTCTAAAGCGTTAGGCTCGCCATGTGGGCTGCAAGGACGCAGCAATCGAGATGTGATGGAGGCGTTTGTCGATGTCGTCAGGATCCAGCGTGGAGGATCGTTCTAAACCTGCAGTAGTCCGGGAAGGGTTCTTCGGAGACTACTACGAGCATCTCGCAGAGGAGGACGCCCGCGGATACGCTGCCGAGCAATTGACCTCCAGGGCGGCGGCCCACCGGGAAGCGGGACAGAGCCGTAAGCCGGGCACCGCAAACGTCAAGATTGCCAACGAGGGTGATCGCAGCATTCTGTACATCGTCACTGATGACATGCCGTTCCTGGTGGACTCCGTGAACGCCGAACTCGTCCGCCAGAACTGCGCTATCCGGCTGGTCATGCACCCGCTCTTCGTGGTTTCGCGTGATCACGTCACGGGCGATCTGTCGGACATCGCCCGGGTGCCGTCGAACATCGGCATCTCAAGCGGCGACACCGCGGCGATGCCCAATATCGCCCACCTGATCTCGCAAGGTGACAACGTCTCCCACATGGAGTCGTGGATCGCGGTCGAGGTCGACAGGGTGGCCGACGACTTCCAAACGGAACTCGTGGACGGGATCCACCGCGTCCTGAAAGACGTCCGCGCCGCCGTCGAAGACTGGCCCAAAATGCGCACGAAGGCACTCGAGCTGGCATCATCCCTGGACAAGGTAGCCCACCCGGAAGACATCGCGGAGCTCAGGCAGGCGCAGGATCTTCTGCGGTGGTTGGACAACGGAAACTTCACCTTCCTTGGTTACCGGGAATACGACCTCATCACCGAGAGCGGTGAGGACGTCCTTGAGTTGCGCGAAGAGAGCGGCTTGGGACTTTTGAGGGCGGGGGACCATCCCCACCAGATCCAGCACCTCACCGACGCCGGACGCAGGAAGGCTCGCGAGAAGCGTGCCTTGGTCATCACCAAAGCCAACTCGCGGTCCACCGTGCACCGCCCCGCGTACCTGGACTACATCGGCGTCAAGAGCTTCGACGTTGCAGGCAACGTCAACGGTGAGCGCCGCTTCATCGGCCTCTTCGCCACGAGCGCCTACACCGGTTCCGTAAGGAACATCCCCATCGTTCGGGAAAAGGTCGACGCCGTGCTCCGCTCTGCCGGGTTCCCGCAGGACTCGCATTCCGGCAAGGACCTCGTCGGTATTCTCGAGACCTACCCCCGCGACGAGCTTTTCCAGATCGAGACCGAGGACCTGGCCGCAACGGCCTTGGGCATCCAGCGTCTGCAGGAGCGCCGCCGCACGAAGCTCTTCCTGCGCCCGGACATCTACGGACGGTTCATGTCGGCACTGGTCTACCTGCCCCGTGACCGCTACACCACCAACGTCCGGCAACGAATTGAGCAGGAACTTCGCGAGACTTTCGAAGCCGAGAGCATCGACTACGAGGCCCGAATCACGGAGTCCGCACTCTCGAGGGTGTTCTTCCGTATCCGGCTGCCCCGCGAAGCTGAGCTCCGCGACGTCGACGCCGGTGAACTCGAAGAGCGGCTTGTCCGGGCTTCACGGTCGTGGGCCGAGGGAATCGCAGAGGTGCTCCGCGAGAACACCAGTGGCTTGGATGCCGAGCGGCTTTCCGCCCAATGGGGGGATGCGTTCCCGGCCGGCTACCGTGTCGACTACGAAGTCGAGGACGCCCTCAAGGACATTGAGCGTTTCGAGAAGTACGCCGCCACAACCGATCGCGACGCCGTCGCTGTCCAGGCGATCCCCGGAGTGCACGTCTACCTGCCCAACGGTGCCGGCGAACTCCTCGAAGAGGATGCCCGCGTCAAGCTCTACCTCCTGGAACCCAAGAGCCTGAGCCAGATCCTGCCCTACTTCCACAATCTTGGCCTTGAGGTTCTCGATGAGCGGCCGTTCGAGATCGAGACTGCGGACCACCGCGACTTCTTCCTCTATGACCTTGGCCTGAAGTACCCCGCCGGTGTCGATCCCGTGGCAACCGGCCAGCTCCTGGCGGACTCCTTCAGTGCCGCGGTGACCGGGTCGGTGGAATCCGACAGTTTCGACCGGCTCGTGCTCCGGGAAGGCATCCACTGGCGTCAGGTCGTCATGCTCCGCGCCTATGCGAAGTACATGCGCCAGATGGGGAACACCAACTCATTCGAGTTCATCGCCGATACGCTCCTTGCGAACCCTGAGGTGGCCCGCGGCCTGATTGACCTCTTTGGGGCCCGCTTCGATCCTTCTTCGCCTGACGCCGCCCGTCCGGCCCGCCAGGAGAGCGCCCGAGCAACACTGGCCGACGCAATCGACCAGGTGGCCACGCTCGACGCCGACCGGGTCCTGCGGACGTTTGTCAACCTCATCGAGTCGACGTTGCGCACGAACTACTTCCAAGGCAAGTCCTACGTCAGCTTCAAGCTCGATCCGACCACGATCGACGGCTTGCCGTTCCCGCGGCCAAAGTACGAGATCTGGGTGTACTCGCCGCGCGTTGAAGGTGTGCACCTGCGCTTCGGCAAGGTGGCCCGTGGCGGTTTGAGGTGGTCGGACCGCCGTGAAGACTTCCGGACCGAGATCCTCGGGCTGGTCAAGGCGCAGACCGTCAAGAACGCCGTGATTGTGCCGACCGGTGCGAAGGGCGGGTTCTTCGCGAAGCAACTTCCGGATCCCGCACTTGACCGCGCCGCCTGGATGGCCGAGGGTATCGAAAGCTACAAGACCTTCATCCGCGGCCTGCTCGACCTCACCGACAACCTCGTGACTACGGCCGACGGCGAGAAGATTGTGCCGCCGTCGGACGTTGTACGTCAGGATGACGACGATTCGTACCTGGTGGTTGCAGCTGACAAGGGCACGGCTACCTTCTCGGACACCGCGAACGGACTGGCCGCCGAGTATGGATTCTGGCTCGGGGACGCATTCGCCTCCGGTGGATCGGTCGGATACGACCACAAGGCCATGGCCATCACGGCCCGTGGCGCTTGGGAGTCGGTCAAGCGCCACTTCAGCGAGCTCGACCTTGACACGCAGACCGAGGAATTCACCGTGGTCGGTGTCGGCGATATGTCCGGCGACGTCTTCGGCAACGGAATGCTGCTCTCCAAGCACATCCGCCTGCTGGCCGCTTTCGACCACCGCCACATCTTCCTGGATCCGACGCCGAATGCTGCTTCGTCCTTCGATGAACGCCAACGCCTCTTCGAGCTGCCCCGCTCGTCCTGGGACGACTACGACCGCTCGCTCATCAGCGCTGGTGGCGGGGTCTACCCCCGCCAGGCCAAGGTCATCCCGATCTCGCCAGAGGTCCGCAGGGCCCTCGGCCTGCCGGATGGAACGGTTCAGCTGAGTCCTCCGGAACTTCTGCGTGCGATACTCCTCGCCCCGGCCGATCTCCTGTACAACGGCGGGATCGGAACGTACATCAAGGCCAGCACCGAGTCCCACGCCGAGGTGGGGGACAAGGCAAACGACGTCATCCGCGTCAACGGCCGCGAGCTTCGCGTGAAGGTTGTCGGCGAAGGTGGCAATCTCGGAATGACGCAGCGCGGACGCATCGAGGCCGCACTGCAAGGCGTCATCCTCAACACCGACGCGATCGACAACTCGGCCGGCGTGGATTGCTCCGACCATGAGGTCAACATCAAGATCTTCGTGGACCGGATGGTTGCCGCAGGGAAGCTGGACGCATCCGAGCGCACATCCTTCCTCGCCGACATGACCGACGAGGTGGGGCGGCTTGTGCTCGAAGACAACATCGACCAGAACATCCTGTTGCTCAACGACCGCACGCGCGTCGCCGAATGGAGCCCGAGCTACGAGCGCCTGATGGACTGGCTCGAGAAGTCCGCAGATCTCAAACGGGATCTTGAAGCGCTGCCCACCACCGACACGCTTCGTGAGCGGCTGGAGCAGGGCCAGGGCCTGACGTCCCCGGAACTGTCCGTCCTCGCCGCGTACGCCAAGATCGAACTGGGCTCGGCATTGCGCGACAGCGATCTGGCGGATGATCCGTGGTTCCGTAAGACGATTCGCTCGTACTTCCCGGAGCAGCTCCGCGAACGGTTCGACGCCGAACTGGACACACATCCCTTGCGTCGCGAGATCATCGCAACCGTGGTGGCCAACGACATGATCAACCTGGGTGGCATCACCTTCGCGTTCCGCACCATGGAGGAAACCTCGGCCACCGAGGTGGCCGTCGCGAAGGCGTTCGTGGCCCTCCGTGAGATCTACGAACTTGACTCGATGGTGCGCGAGCTCAATGCCCTGCCTGCCTCGTTCCCCACGGAACACTGGAGCACCGTTCACCTCGACATCCGGAGGCTTCTGGACCGTGCCGTTCGTTGGTTGCTCAGCCAGGGCAACGCTTCGAAGCCGATCTCGGAGATCGTCGCGGAATTCAAGCCGATGATGGATCCAATGCGGGCCAGGGTGCTCGACTACTTGCGCGGGAGCGACAAGGAACGGGTTACCGGTTGGCTTGAAAGGGCACGCTCTTGGGGCCTCCCCGACACGCTGGCCCATCGCTGGGCCGAGCTGTTCGAGAGTTTCGTGCTCCTGGACATCGCCAAGATCACGCAAAGCCGCGAGGCCCGTGTCGAAGAGGTCAGCCACGTGTACTACACGGTGTTCGACCGCTTCCACGTGGACTCATTGCTGGAGCGAATCACGGCGCTCCCGCGTGATGACCGCTGGCAGGCGCTTGCCCGGGCAGCCCTGCGCGACGACCTCTATTCGACGGTGGCGGACATGACGATGTCGGTGCTCGAATCGACCGACGCAGGCCTCGACGCCGAGGCCCGTTTGGAGGCTTGGGAGGATCTCAACGCCGAGCAGTTGGGGCGTGCGAAGAGCATGTTCGACGAGGTCAACGCGTTGGAGGCCGACGACATGGCTTCTCTGTCGGTAGCATTGAGGCTCTTGAGGTCAATCGTTCGACGCTAGGGACAAGCCCGCGCGTTATATGGAGGTGCAGTGGCAATCTTTACAGACCCCATCAGGGAGCACGCTGATTTCGGGCCTGGAGATGCTGAATGGCTGCACCTCCTGGTCGGCGACTGGCAGATGGTCGCCGACCTGGCGTTCGCGGACTTGGCCCTGTGGTTTCCGCATCCTGAATTCGGCTACATCGCGCTTGCGCACGTCAGGCCGTCAACGAGCCACACGGTGTTTCATGCGGACTTCGTCGGGGAAGGCATCCGCTCGGATCTGCAACCGATAGTGGACAAGGCGTGGTCCAGCCGTTCCATCGAGCGCTCCAGCGAAACAAGCTGGAGCAGCGAGATGGCCCTGCGGGTTGAAGCGGTACCCATGGTCAGGAACGGACGGACCCTCGCCGTCGTCACCTCGCACATGGACCTATCCAGCTCGCGGATGCCTTCACGCCTGGAGCTCACGTACAGGCAATGCGCCTACGACCTGCTTCGGATGGGCACGCTGGGACTGTGGCCGGACTTCGCTTCTCCGACGGGTTCGCGCCGCGGCGCTCCCCGCGTGGGTGATGGCCTGATCAGGCTCGACGCCGACGGCATCGTCCAATATGCGAGTCCGAACGGCGTCTCGGCTTTCCGCCGCCTCGGCGAGGTGGAAACCTTGGAAGGGCGGTCCCTCGCGGAAGTCACCGCAGGACTCCTCAAGGACCGGCGGATGGTGGACGAGACCTTGCCGCTGGTCGTGACTGGCCGGATGCCATGGCGGAGCGAGATCGAGTCCCGCGGAGTCAGCTTGTCATTGCGGGCGATTCCGTTGCGCGACGAGAAGCATCGCTTCGGTGCCTTGGTTCTGTGCCGCGACGTCTCCGAACTGCGACGCCGTGAGCTCGAGCTGGTGACCAAGGATGCGACCATTCGTGAAATCCACCACCGCGTCAAGAACAACCTCCAGACGGTTGCTGCTTTGCTGCGCATGCAGTCGCGACGCATGGTGAGCGATGAGGCGAAACAGGGCCTGGAACAGGCAATGCGGCGAGTGGCGACGATTGCCTTGGTACACGAGACGCTTTCGCAGGGGCTCACTCAGAGCGTTGATTTTGATGAACTCATCGGACGCCAGTTCCGGCTTTCAGCGGAAGTGGCGTCCCCTTCGCAGCATGTCCGAACCGAGCGGGCCGGCCTGTTCGGCGAATTGCCGAGCGACTTCGCGACGCCACTCGCGCTGGTCATCAATGAGCTCGTGACCAATGCCGTGGAGCACGGCCTCGAAGGACGGGCCGGAACGGTATGGCTGATGGCCGATCGTTCGACGGGGGAGCGCGGCGACGAACTCCTGACCGTGACGATAGCCGATGACGGCGTCGGACTGCCCGAGGGCTCGTACACGGAAGGTCTCGGCCTTCAGATTGTGCGGACACTTGTCACGAGCGAATTGGGTGGCAGCATCCAGTGGATGCCGCGCGACGGCGGTGGCACCGCCGTCGAGATCGTCCTGAACCTGGTGCGAAGCTGACGCCAACCGTTGAACATACGAAGATGGCCCGGACCTTTCGGTCCGGGCCATCTTCGTATGTCTTTTTGCCTGTGGCGCCGGGCTTTGTCAGCCTCAGGCGCTTAGGACTCGATGCTTAGGAAGCGCGGCGCGCGCGGGCGGCGCGACGCTTGAGTGCGCGTCGCTCGTCTTCGCTCATTCCGCCCCAGACGCCGGCGTCCTGGCCCGATTCGAGGGCCCACTGAAGGCATGTGTCCACGACGGGGCAGCGGCGGCAGACACTCTTCGCTTCCTCGATCTGGAGAAGCGCAGGGCCGGTGTTGCCTACTGGGAAGAAAAGCTCCGGGTCCTTGTCAAGGCAGGCTGCGCGGTTACGCCAATCCATGCTGATCAGTCACTCCATTCGTGAGTACTAGTTAAGCCTTTTGTGAAAATATTCACGAGAGGCTTCATAGGAAAGGGGACCCATTGGGCCCCCTTGGTCGTCTGAGTCAAGCGTGTCATGTTAACGCCATGTAAACAAGGGGTTCAAGCGTTTGAAACCGTGAGCGATGCATCACACTGGATGGCGGGCTACTCACAGGTATTCGACTATGTCCGGTAGTGTGCCAGTGTGTCAAGACCCCCTCTGAACCCTAACCATGACCCAGCGGCGCCCGGCGACGACGGCCAAGGGACCGGCCACGACAACTCTGGCGGAGCGACGCGTCCTGTGGGAATCGTTGTCATTTCGATCGTGGTGGTGCTGGAAGCCCTTGCGCTATTGGCAGCGGCGGCACTGTATATATACGAACTGGTGACTGGAGCTCCGGTGGCCTCCTTCTGGGGTGCCGTATTTACTCTGGGTCTTCTGCTGGCCTTTTCTGCATTGTTGTTTGCCGTGGGACACTTCCTGTTCCGTGGCTACCGTTGGACCCGGGCACCCGCATTGGTTGCCCAGCTATTTGCCCTGACGATCGGCGTTCCCACCATGACCGGAGGGGTGGTTCCCGCCGGCCTGGCCATGGTGGTGCCGGCTCTGGCCGGGATTCTCTTCTTGTTCGACAAACGGGTCATTGCCTTCGCGTCCCGAACGGGCGGATCCCGCGCCGCGCTCTGACGGATATAACTGCGGCGCATCCCGTTAGCTCGGAGCCGCGATTTGGAGAGAACGTGCTTGTCCGTTCTCGATCAGGACGGCACGCCCCGGCGGTGCCGCTTGTTCGACGTCGACGCGGACGCCGAACAAATCCCCGGCGGTCGGCGGTCTGTCGCCCAAGAGGATTCCGCTTCCATGGTTTCGGGCCAGGGAAGCAAGGGGCGTCCGTTGCAGGAGGGCCGGACTGTACCCGGCAGTTGCCACTACGGTGAAACCCATGCCGGGAAGTTCAGCCAGGAGTATCCCCGTTTCGCTGCTGAGGCGCTCGGCGTCGTCCACGAGCGGGATGACCTGTGTACTCACGCGCTTGCGGGTTGCTTCGCGGTGGAATTCCTCCCAATAGGCGTCAGGATCGGCATCTCTGGGTGGTGTCCGCCACCGATGGCCGGGATTGAGCAGGGCCAATGCCGTGAGGAGGGATGACTTGCCCGAACCGGGGGTGCCGAGGGCGAGGAGGACTGCCGAGTGCGGCAGCGTAATCCATGCAGGTTCGTTCTCGTCCCCTCCGACGCCGAGGAGCGCCGATCCCCGCGGACGAGCGCTGGAATCTGCAGCGGCTTCGGCTCGACCGGACGCTGCGAGGTCCGTCGCCCGGAGGAATTGCGGCAAAGGATCCACCCGGAACGGGCGGCGTGCAGGTTCCGGGGGCACACAGTACGGCCAAGCCGCGTTCGGACCGGGCGCCACGAGCTGGGCCACTGACGCGTCAACGTCGATGAAGTTGCCAACCACGACGGCGCGGCCCTTCACGGGCTTCATTGCCACGAAACGGGGCCATGCCAACCGACCTTCTTCGGTGGTCCCAGCGGGAAAGAACGCCCGGTTGGTGATGGACGGGAACATACGCGACGTCACCAGTTCGCGGTCGCCCGTCACAAGAACAGTCAGTCCTGACTTCGGTCCGTCGCGGACGATGGCATGGACGAGGTCTTCTGCCCAGGCCAGCGGCCCGGTGCGCAATTCGGAAATCCACGAACCCCAGCTCGAAATCACCAGCAAAAGGGGGACTTGCCCGACACTCGTCCCCAAGGATTGCCGCGCCGACATTTCAGCCGCGAGCCTTTCCAGGACGCGAACGCCCCTTCTGATGTCGCTGAGGGAAGCAATTGCCCCTACGCGGCCTTGGGATCCCACGTCGGTGAATGAACCGTCTCCGTCAAGGACGTACAGATGGAGTTCCTCGGCACTTCCAAGAAGCTGCGCCGCTGCCGCACGACAAGTATCTTCAACTCCGCTCCCAGGAGGGCCAACGAGTCCAAGATTCCCATGGACGAGCGGGTTCCAGCACAGTCCGGCGACTCGTTGCTGCGTCGGCAGGTCGGCCAAGCCAAGGTGGGCCGTCGGGCCTGCTGACGTTCCGCTTGCCGCGTGCTTGCCTGCCAGTGCGCTGACGCCGGGGGATTTGTCAAGGGAGATGGACTCCGGGAGCGGAGGCGCAACAGGTCTTCGGAGCGGCCGACGCCCGTGGATGTCCCAAACCCGGTCGATTGCCCTAATGATGGGGCGGGCCGCTTCCGCAGGGGTTGCAGCGGCACACTGAGTCTTTGCTTCCGCGGGTTCAAACCAACCACTGAAGCGGAGCGAGCCTACTTTCGCCAAGGTAACGGTCTTCGTGGGTGGCCGGGCTGTTTCGCTGCTTGAGAGCGTCGCTGATTGAAATGGCCCCGCATCGTCCACTCCGCGAACCATGTAGGCGCGGCCAGGAAGGGACACTGGAATCGATGCCGCGGCTGGCGAGTTGATGATGTCGCGGGATTCCAGTTCCGATTGGACGCGAAGGGCAATACTGGTGGTGACGTTGGCCCGGATGTCCGCACTCAGTGCGCCCTGCGGACGTTGTGTTGCCATGATCAGATGGATACCCAGGGATCGGCCCAGGGTGGCGATCCGCATCAATTCGGCCAGGGCGTCCGGGGCGTCCTCAATGAGCATCCTGAACTCGTCGATCACAAGGACCAGCCGGGGCAGTATTGGAGATTGGTTTCTTCGTCCCGCCGCGGCCCAGTCCGCGGTTTTTCCGGCTGTGGCCCAGTACGCGGGCACATCGGGGACAGAGGCCTTAGCAAGGATCGCTTCCCGTCTCCGAACTTCGGCACGGAGGGACGTGAGGCTACGTTCGAGCTCGTGTTCGTTGAGGTCGGTAAGCATCCCGACGCAGTGCGGAAGATCGGCCAATGGCCCGAGCCCCGAACCTCCCTTGAAATCGACAAACAGGAAGTTGACCCTGTCCGGGCTGTGGGTCAATGCGATCGACGCAACGATTGTGCGCAGGAGCTCGGACTTTCCCGATCCCGTAGTTCCAGCGACGAGGAGATGCGGGCCGTCCGAAACGAGGTCGAGGGACCGCGGCCCGTCGGCTCCTTGTCCGATGACCGCGGACAGCCCACCACCCGCAAAGGATTCGCTCCAACGGGCCGAGATGCTTGAGGGGTCGGCGGGAACCAGTTCGGACAGCCGGCAGGTGGAGGGGAGAAGCGGAGCCCTTTCCGTCGCCAAGCCCGGCACGCTTGCCAGCGAGCGGCAGTAGCGGTCGAACACCGGGAACGGGACGAGGTCAGGGTCGAATTCCGTTTCGGACAGATGCGAGCGGAGGACTGCGCGTTTGTTCCAAAGTTCGACTGCGGAATCGCTTTCATCTCCGCTCGCCGTGCGTTGGAAGACCCGCCAGCCGGATTCGACCGCCGCCCGCCGCAGGGAGGCGACGGCGGGATCACGCTCATACCCGAGGAGAAACAGCGCTCCCGGTCCGTCCGTGAGCGCGGAAAGAACAGCCGCGGCTGCAGAGGTGTCCGTGGTCAACGTGACGCGGGGGAGGAACCGGGCGCTCAACGGCAAGAGAGTGATCGGTCCGTGTATGAGGACACGGTGGTTGATTGCATTGGGAAAGACCGCCAGCTGCATGAGCAGGAATCTGAACATTCCATGGACTTTGGCTTCCGGTCCGGCGAAGGTGGCGGTCTGGATCGAGGGATCCAGAACTACCGGGCCCGGACCCAACTGCGGTGGCTGGAAGTTTGGGTCCGGTGGATCGAGTGCAATCCGGGCGTGCTGCGGGGCCGTTCCGAGCCGGAGCCAGACACCGCCGCTCTCCGACCTCCCTTGCGTTGTATAGGTTCTTGGCAGCGTCGACTGCTTTCGCCCATGATTTCCTGAGGTGAAAGCGGTTGAGCCGACGGCATGGACGAGTTCCGCGGCGGACGGCGAGCACCGCCGTCGTCGGGCTCGGTCTTGTTCGACGGCCGCCGCGATCGCGGCAGCCAGAAGGCGGCGCTCGCGTCGTCCCGAGATTGCCGGGGCGAGGACGGCGATGGCAGAAATTGCGGTGAAGCCGAGGAACATCCACATGCCAGTGGCCAGGGCCATTCCGACTCCCAGCAGGAACGGTAGCCCGGCCGTGAGGAGAAGCTGTGTGCGGCTGCCCGCGTCGTGGCGCCGCCGCACCGAGAGCGGCTCCGCAACGCTTTGCCCCGCTGCCCCCAGGGATTCCGTCCCTAAGTCCTCGGCGCCGAAGACAACCGACATGACTGAGCCGCCACATCGGATCCTGGACGCGGTCGAGAGAGCTGCGGAGCGGACCGTGCGGCCATCCACCACTGTTCCGTTGGCGCTCCCATTGTCGGTAATGGTGACCGCCGTCTCGGAGATCGTCAGGACCGCGTGAACCCGGGAAACATCGGGATCCGCCAGGCAAACATCCGCGTTGCTCCTGCCGATCCTGTAACTGCCACGCTCCAGCGGAACCACCAGGCCCGCGGCAGGTCCGGCGTGCACCAGCAAAGACAAGGCCGAAGGACCGCGTTTGCAGATGGAGTCGCTTCGCGCCTCCGAATCTGCGCCGTCGATCAACACAGCTCCGGATATGAGGGGTGGAGAGCCCACGGTGAGACCACTGAGTGGATGCCCATCGACTGTCAGTTGTCCCGCTCCGAACTCGGCCGCGACGGCAGCCTCGACGGCGGTACCGGGGGTGCCATTGCCGACGGCTAGGGTCAGTTCGACGGGTTCACCTTGCCGAAGCGCCCGCGGGGCCCGGACGAGAGTGCAATGGAGTGCCACTATGTCCGCTCCTTCGGCTCGCGTGACTGCTGTTCTCCCACGATATTTGTGATGTTGACGGGGTGTTCCCGGTCAGTTTCCCTATGTGGAAAACAGTGCGCCCGCGGGCGGGGAACGGCCTCGGCGGCAATTGGATGCGGCATCTCAGGTAGGCTTGACCTGCAGCAAGTGCACATCATTAGGCTGCCCGCATTCGAACCAGGAGTATTTGTGACCGCTGACCTCGTCATCGTCGGGTCGGGCTTTTTTGGCCTGACAATCGCAGAACAGGCCGCCACTGAGCTGGGCTTGAAGGTTGTTGTCATTGACCGCCGGCATCACATCGGTGGCAACGCCTACAGCGAAACGGAAGAGCAGACCGGAATCGAGGTGCACCGCTATGGTGCGCACCTCTTCCACACCTCAAATGAGCGGGTATGGGAGTATGTCAACCGGTTTACGACCTTCACCAACTACGTGCACAAGGTGTACGGCGTGCACAAGGGCGAGGTCTATTCCCTCCCCATCAACCTGGCGACAATCAACCAGTTCTTCCGTGCGAACCTGACGCCCAGCCAGGCACAGGACCTTATCAAGGAGCAGGCTGGCGAGCTTGCGGGTACCGACCCGCAGAACCTCAACGACAAGGGCATCCAGCTGATTGGCCGCCCCCTGTACGAGGCATTCATCAAGCATTACACCGGCAAGCAGTGGCAGACGGACCCCAAGGATCTCCCAGCGGGCATCATTTCGCGCCTTCCTGTCAGGTACAACTACGACAACCGATACTTCAACGATAAGTACGAAGGCCTGCCGACCAACGGCTACACGGCGTGGATCGAAAAGATGGCCGAGCACCCGAGCATCGAAGTGCGACTGAACACGGACTTCTTTGACGAGTCCCACGAGTATTCGAAGAACAAGGTTGTCGGCAAGATTCCCGTCGTCTACACAGGGCCTGTGGACCGCTACTTCGACTTTGTCGCCGGAGATCTGTCCTGGCGCACCATCGATTTCGAAGAGGAAGTCCTGGAAATGGGCGACTTCCAGGGAACGTCGGTTGTCAACTACAACGACGCCGACGTCCCGTTCACCAGGATCATCGAGCCTCGCCATTTCCACCCGGAGCGTGGCTACCAGACGGAGAAGACCGTCATCATGCGCGAGTTTTCCCGGTTCGCCGAAACCGGCGATGAGCCGTACTACCCGATCAACACCCCGGATGACCGCGAAAAACTGCTGAAGTACCGCGATCTCGCATCCGCCGAAAAGGACGTCCTGTTCGGTGGTCGTCTCGGCACCTACAAGTACCTCGACATGCACATGGCCATCGGTTCTGCCCTGTCCATGTTTGACAACAAGATCCGTCCGCACTTCGAAAGCGGCGCAGAAATTGAAAGCGGAGGAGTGGACGCGTGAGCGTTTCAACGGAACCCATGAACCAGGACGCTGCGCCCGGACTGGGCGAAGAATGGCAAACCGTCCATCGCGTTGTCTTCCCGACGGATGGCGACTCTGACACACTTCCCTTGTACTTGGACTTCAACGCGGCTCAGCGGGTCGTGTCCGAGGAATCGCAGACTTCCAAGTCGGGCTCGGGCGTCACGGCTGTCACTTCCACTGGCGCAAAAATTCGTTCGGACTTCATTGAGAACCGTCGCCAGCTGCACTTGCCGGCGTACCGACGCATTTCCTTTGGCACGTACTTCAACGCCTTCCCCGCGAGCTACTGGCGAGCTCACACCGATGTCACGAGTGTCCGGCTTACGGTTGCCGTCGATGCCCCGGCTACCGTTGTGATTCTCCGGTCCACCGCGAGAGGCACCTCGAACAGGGTGGAAAGCATCAGCGTAGACGCTGGGCGGCCGGTAGATGTTGTTCTGCCGCTGGCCAACTTCGGCGATGGCGGCTGGTACTGGTTCGACCTCGTGGCTTCCTCTGAACAGGTCAAGCTCCTCAGCGCCGAATGGTCCGTAAGGAAGCCTGAAGGATTCGAGGCAGGCACCGCCACAGTCGCGGTAACTACCTTTAACCGCCCGGATTTCTGCGTCAAGCACCTTTCGACATTTGCCGATTCTCCTGAACTCCTGGCTGTAATGGACCGGCTCCTCATCACCGACCAGGGTACGCAGAAGGTACGCGACCAGGATGGTTTTGATGAGGCTGCCGCGCGACTCGGGGATAAGTTCGCGCTGATTGAGCAGGGCAACCTCGGTGGTTCGGGCGGTTTTGCCCGCGGCATGCACGAGACGGTTGAAGATGGCCGGAGCAAATACGTGCTCCTGTTGGACGATGACGTGATCATCGAAACAGAGGGCGTGCTGCGCGCTATCAACTTCGCTGACTTCACGCGGAAGCCGTCGATCGTCGGCGGTCACATGTTCAACCTGTATGAACGCTCGGTGATGCACAGCTTCGGCGAGGAAGTCAACGAGTACAAGTTCCAATGGGGCGCGGTCGAAAGCACCAAAGAAGCCCATGACTTTTCGGCGAGCAACCTTCGCACGACGCCGTGGATGCATCGCCGGATCGATGTGGACTTCAACGGCTGGTGGATGTGCTTGATTCCGACCAGTGTTCTGCGCGACATCGGACTCTCCCTACCCGTATTCATCAAGTGGGACGACGCCGAATACGGCATTCGTGCCCGCCGCCACGGCTACCCGACAGTCACCCTCCCGGGCGCCGCTGTCTGGCATATGCCGTGGACCGAAAAAGATGACACGATCGACTGGCAGGCCTACTTCCACCAGCGAAACCGCTGGCTTGCTGCCCTGGTCTACTCGCCCTACAAAAAGGGCGGATTCCTGCCGCGCCAAAGCTTCATGGTTGATGTCAAGCACCTGTTGTCGATGCAGTACTCGGCGGTCGAGCTCCGCTTGGATGCCCTGGAGGACCTGCTCAAGGGACCGTCACACTTGCACCAGACAATTCGGACCAAGCTCCCCGAAATTCGTGCGCGACGTGCAGACTTCGATGACGCACGCATCACGAAGGAAGTAGCAGCCTTCCCGCAAGTAAAGCGCGTAAAGCCGCCGAAGCGTGGAAAGAAGCCATCTTCGCCGAAGTCTATTTTCGCTGCCCTCGCGACTGCTGCCTCGGCGGGGGTTCGTCAGGTTCAAAGCGTAAGGCCGGGAGCCCTGGAGCACCCCGAGGCCCTCGTTCCGGCAATGGATGCCCGTTGGTGGCGACTGTCGCAGCTGGACTCGGCAATCGTCTCGTCCGCCGATGGAACCGGTGCATCCTGGTACAAGCGCCATCCTGAGCATTTCCGCAATATGATGGCCCGCAGCATCAAGCTCCACCAGCAGCTCCTCCAGGACTGGGAAAAGCTTTCCGAGGAGTATTCCCGGAGCCTGCCCGAGTTCACGTCGCAGCAGGCGTGGCGCGAGACTTTCGACGCGGTGACCACTACGACTCCGCAGGAAAAGGCCAACGGGTGACAACTGCTAGTGACTTCAGTGAGACCGCCCCGCTCGTCCGCCCGGGCGTGGGGGGCGGACTCGCCGACGTTTTCAGACAGCGGTTCCTGCTCAAACTCCTTGTTCGCAAGGAATTGCAGATCCGCTACAAGGGGTCGGTTCTTGGGCTGCTTTGGTCCTACGTAAAGCCGGGCGTTCAGTTCCTCGTCTTCTACATTGCCTTGGGCGTTTTCCTGGGACTGGAGAAGAGCGCTCGAAATCCGGATGGACTGGCAAACTACGCCGTGTACTTGTTCTCCGGTATCGTCCTGATCAACTTTTTCACCGAGGCGCTCAGCAACGCGGCCCGTTCCATAGTGGGCAACGGCGGTCTGATCAAGAAGATCTACTTGCCACGCGAGCTTTTCCCCGTCGCCTCTGTCTGGGTTTCGGCCGTGCATTTCATTCCGCAGTTGATTGTCCTGGTTGTCGCCTGTGTCTTCGCCGGATGGCACCCGAGCCTGCTGCAGCTTGTGGCGGCCATCGCGGGTTTCGTGATCGTGGCCATGTTGGCTACCGGATTGGGACTCCTCTTTGGCTCTGCGAATGTCTATTTCAGGGACTCCGAGAACATCGTGGACATGCTGCTGATGGTTGCGACCTGGACCTCTCCCATCATGTACTCCTGGACCATGGTGCAGAGCAAACTCGGCGCGAGCTGGTACGCCGTTTACCAAGTCAATCCCATTACCATCGGCGTCGAAGCATTTCATTATGCCTTCTGGCTTCCAACCACCGATGAAACCGCCCCCATGCCGCCAAATCTTTTACCCCTTTGGGTTCCCGTGGGAATCGTGGTTTCCCTCGCAGTTCTCGTTCTCGGCCAGTGGGTATTCCGCCGGCTTGAGGGCCGATTCGCGCAGGAGCTGTGACGATGTCTGTTGCAATCGAAGTTCACAAGTTAAATAAGCAGTTCGTGCTGAGGCATACGCGCTCCCTCAAAGAGGCAATTGTCTGGCTTGTCACCGGCCGCAAGGGTGACATCTCCAAGAAGTTCCATGCGCTTCACAATGTCGACCTTGAAATCCAACAAGGCGAGACGGTCGCGTTGCTGGGCTTGAATGGGTCCGGCAAGTCCACGCTGCTCAAGCACATTTCAGGTGTCATGTTGCCTGATAGCGGGTCAGTGCGGACGCGTGGCAGAGTCGCAGGCCTTATTGAGGTAGGCGCGGGGTTCCATCATGACTTGTCGGGCAGGGAAAACGTCTACCTGAACGGCGCGATCCTGGGAATGACGGAAGCCCAGATCGACGAACAATTCGACTCCATCGTGGAATTTTCCGAGATCGGCGAGTTCATCGATACGGAGGTCAGGTTCTATTCATCTGGCATGTATCTCCGTCTGGCATTCTCAGTCGCCGTTCACACGGATCCCGAGGTATTCCTCGTGGACGAGATCCTGGCCGTCGGAGACGAGCCATTCCAGCGTAAGTGCCTCGCCAGGATCAAGGAGCTTTCCGCGGCAGGCAAGACCCTCGTCGTCGTCAGTCACGACCTTGAACTTGTTTCCCGTATTTGCGATCGAGGTGTGGTTCTCAAGCACGGAAACATCGTGTATGACGGAGCCATCGACGCCGCTGTGGCCCAGCTCCGCAGCCAGGTCTAAACAGCGCGTTGTAGACCAACGAGTGAGACGCCCCGCCTTTGGCGGGGCGTCTCACGTCTTTTACGAGTGGTGGACCTTAGGTTGATGCCGGCCAGTCGGAGCCGACGCCGCGCCAAGCGCGGTCGATGCCTTCCAAGGTAGCAGCCGGGAGTGGCCCTCGGCCGGCCGCTGAGATGTTTCGGCGCAGGTGGTCCAGCTTGGCCGTGCCAGCAATTGCCGTGTGGACACCAGGGGCGTACACCGTGAAGCGCAAAGCGAGTTCGGCCCAATCAAGTTCGCCTGGATCAAGGTCGAGGAACTGAAGCCGCTCCCAATAGAGTTCCGCATAGTGCCCGGTCGGTCGCTCGCGGAACCGCCACGGCGCGTTCGCGATCGGGCGCTTGGCGATCACTCCGGGTCCGGGATAATGGCTGAGCAAGTTTCTGAGATTCCGCTGGTCAGCGATGTTGACGCTGGTTTCGACGGCACCGAACTGCACGGACTCCAGTGCGAACGCGAGCGCCTCATTGTCTCCGCTGTAGCCGGCGACGCCGATCTTGCCAGCCGCGACGGCTTCGTCCAGCGTCTCCTGCAGCTCGCCGCGTTGCAGAATCTCAACCGGGCATGAGTGCAGGAAAAAGATGTCGATTCGTTCCGATCGGGTCAATCGCAACGACCGTTCGATACTCTCAAGCACGCTGCCCGACGACCAACCCGGGTCGCCGTTGATCCCATGGCCCCCTTTGGTTGACAACACGAACTCGTCCCGACGTCGGCCGAGATGCCTCCCGATACGCTCTTCGCTCAAGCCATAACTGGCGGCGGTATCGATCAACGTAATGCCAAGATCCAGAGCTCCGTTAAGCACTTCGGAGGCTTCGGCCTCGGTGACATCACTTTCGCCGATCTGGCCGGCTCCGAGCCCCACGATGGAGACGTTCAGATCGGTACTACCGAATGGCCTTCGCTCCAGCATTCTTGCACTCCTGCTCTCGTAACCGCCCGGACCCTTGAATGGTCAAACTAGCCGCAAGCAGTCACCTTGAACAGCTTCGCTTCGCCGACCTGCGCGAGAAGCTGGAAGCCTGGAGTTGTGTTTTCGATCAGGAGTCCCTTGAATCCGTGATCGCCTCCATGGACCTCTTTGGTCCCAAAATTCAACGCATAGCCAACGCCGGCAGCATGGACTGCCTTGCACACCTCGGGGTCGCTCGCGGCGTCCTTGAGTCGGTCGTTGAGCATGAGGACTGAGGGAGTGTAGGCAGCTAGTGTGTGCTTGGATGTCGTGTTGCGATCGGCCAGCGCAAAGGCCATGGCAGCCCCTGTCCACGGATTTGCGGCGATTGTTGCGTTTTGTGGAACGTAGTTATCCAGCTCGTCAATGAGAGTCATTTCGTCCCTGCTCACCAAGGGGGCATCCAGGGCCGTCGAGTAGATGTTGTGAGCGGAAGCAATTTCGCCACCCAGAGGAAGCGTTTGTAGCGCGAGAAACAACGCAAGGAGACCCGCGGGTATCACCACGGCACTTATTGCTTTAGGGCGGTTCTGCGATCCGAACCACCTGCGTCCGCGCTCCCACCCTGAGAGCCAGCCGAGTTGGATTCTCCTGATCAACCAGGCCAAACCGATGGCTGCGAAGGGAACGGCAACTGTTGGCAGCAACGCCGCCAGCCGGTAACTGTCGTTGTACCAGACACCGGTGAGTGCGTTCCGGAACCATTGGTCTGTTCCGGCGGAGACTACGACGAACAACACGGCTGAGACGAGAAACGAACCCATGAACCACAAGTTGTGCCGACTCCGTGCCACAACTGCTAGTCCCAGAAGCATCAACGCGCTTACTGCCCAGGCCGGTGCGTGGTGCATGGGTGAATTCGTCACGATTTCACCAACGGCTTGGCCTGCACTTTGGACGGGCGCCCAGGTGGCGGTCTCGGCCGGCGGTCGAATATATTTCCACATCACCACCATGGTGACTAGGGCAAGCACCAAAGCTGCGCCAAGGATCATGACTCGGCCATAGCCGGCGCCTTGGTTTTTCCGGCGAAGCCAGTAGCAAACGTAGCTCGCGAGAAGGATCGGAACCGAGAGGGCGATCAACGACATCATGCCGTTGGGGTGCGCGATCGCGAGGCCCAACGCAAGGATTGGTGCCAAAGAGAAGCGGGCGATCGCTGGGATACCATCGATGTTCCCGACCGCAAAGAAGACCGCCACGCTAGCCAAGGCGGCGGGGAGCATGCTCAGGGCAAGGAAATTTGGGTACAGCACCCCAAAGTCCAAAAGCAACAGCGGGAACGCGCTGAAGCCGGCGGCGAGGATGCCTGCAGCGCCAACGACGTAGGCGCTGGGACGGGCAATTGCCCGTGTGAGGAGCATACAGCCGAGAGGCCAGACAACCGCGGCAATGCAAATGTTCAGGACGTTGGCCGCAACGCTGATTGGTGCGCCGGTAATTTGGACCACGAGGGATGCAAGGTCGTGCCAAGCCGCCGGGTAAAACGATGGCGGGTTGTCGCCGCTGGTCATGGTGGCTATGGACATTGACGATCCGTTGCCAGTGTTCAGAATGTAGCGAATAGCGTTCAGATGGAAGACGTTGTCAAAAGTCTGGGAGATGTTATCGGGTCGGTCGAATGCATCGACCAGCTGTATTCCGATGGACACGCCACCCACCAAGAAGCCGATTACCGCTGCGTACGTGCCCGCTTTGGGACGCTCGAATCGCCAGCGAGATCGTATGGCGAGTTTGTCTCGCGTGAGATAGCTTGCTCCGAACAGGACAACGGCCAAGACCAATGCCGCGACGACGACAGGGCCCAGGGACCAAGAGAGTCTCAGAAAGGGGAGGGCAATGGCCGTGCAGGCGACAGCGCAGACACTGAGCGCTGGTGCCACAGCAAGGAAGGTCAAGCCCCGGAGGCCCAATGCCGCTGCGATCAAGCTTCCGGGTACAAAAAGGACTGCCAAACTGGCAATAAATACTGGAAGCGTTGAATACCAACTCAATTGGACTCCACTTTTAACTAAGGATGTGCGACGGTCGGCAAAAAGGAAGCCTAACCGTCGAGAAGACCGAGCAAGTACTGACCGTAGCCGCTCTTGACCAGGGGTTCGGCCCGCTGCCTGAGTTCGTCATCCGTGAGGAAACCTTGGCGCCAAGCGATTTCCTCAGGCGCGCCGATCTTGAGGCCCTGACGGTTCTCTACCGTGCGGATGAAGTTGGAAGCGTCGTTGAGGTCGTTGAATGTCCCGGTATCCAGCCACGCGGTGCCGCGGGGAAGGATTTCGACGTGAAGCTTCTCCCGCTCAAGGTAAGTGCGGTTCACATCCGTGATTTCAAGCTCGCCTCGTGCTGACGGCTGCAGATTCTTGGCAATGTCGACAACGTCGTTGTCATAGAAGTACAGACCCGGCACGGCGTAGTGCGATTTTGGTTTGGCCGGCTTCTCCTCAAGGGATATGGCCTTACCCGAGTCGTCGAATTCCACGACACCGTACGCTTTCGGGTCGCTGACCCAGTAACCGAAGACTGCGCCGCCGTCGATGTTGGCATGCCGGCGCAATTGTGTCCCCATGCCCTGGCCGTAGAAGATATTGTCACCGAGGACCAGAGCCACGGTGTCGTTTCCGATGTGTTCCGCACCAAGGACGAACGCCTGGGCAAGTCCATCAGGGGACGGCTGCTCAACGTAGCTGAGGTTGATGCCGAACTGGGAGCCATCTCCGAGGAGTCGCCGGAATTGCTCCGCGTCGTGTGGCGTGGTGATGATGAGGATGTCGCGGATTCCAGCCAGAATGAGCGTCGACAGGGGATAGTAGATCATCGGCTTGTCGTACACAGGGACGAGCTGCTTGCTGATGCCGTGTGTGATCGGGTGAAGCCGGGATCCAGTTCCGCCGGCAAGGATAATTCCACGCATGGGCTCAATACTTCCGTACGCCGGGCCGCTCAGCAAACCAGCTTCGCTCAGTCCGAGACGAATTCGATGTATACCGGAGCTGGGATTGACTGTTTTGACCCACCCGCAAGCCATCCGCGAGGGGCCAGTGCAGGTGCATTCGGTAAGACTCTGAAGGATTGCTGCAGTCCCGAGCAGATCTCACGGGGCCCTCGCGGAGACGGGTTCAGTTCATGTAGTCCGAACGAAGGGCCTTGATCGACGGTTTGATCAGGAGCAATAGCACTATGGCTTCGCTTGCTGCCATGCCGAAGGCTATGCCATCAACCGATTTCAAACTTCCGAACACCACCATAGTGCTGACGCCCGCCAGTGCCGCCGCCACGGTTACTCCAAAGACGAGCGTGGCACGCCCCGCTGGAATGAGCACGTTTCTCTGGAGCGGAGCGGCAATACATAAGAAGCACAAGGCCAAGCCGTAGAAAACACTGGTGACCTGGCCCGCGGCCAAAGCCGGGCCGAACATAATCGACGAAACCAACGGGCCAAATACCGCGAGGAGCGCTCCGCCAACTACGCCGAGCAAGACGTGTGCCCCAATCGCGGCGAGCTGCCGCCGTCGTCCTTGTTCACCGTCCAACTCCAGCGCCCAACCCTGAAATGCATTGGCAAGGACGACCACGGGAAACAGGGCATAGCGGTACAACTGGTCGGCGGAAGCAAAATTGCTTGCCCCAGGTCCAGAGACTGTCGCTGTTGCAATGGGGACCGGGGTGGAGCCGTAAGCATTGCCGGCAAGATTGACACCGGCAGCGGCGGCCTGGGACCTCAGGATGCAGAGCATGTCGCCGAGCTTCCAAACGATTTTCGGAGCCTTTCCCCGCGACCCCGGCGCGAGGTAGAGGAAAATACGCATGGTGACGACCGTTGCGATGAGCTGCATTGCGGCGTAGAGCCAAATCTGTCCGGTTATGAGAAGGAGCGGAATTGAAATCAGCGATGCGACCACCCGAGGGATAGTGTCGACCACCCCCAGTAGCCGTGGATTGCCGATGCCTATGAAATACCACGCCGGCGACAAGCCACCCGATGCCGCAGATAGTGCGATCAGGATTGCGTCAAACCTATGCGCAGGGGCCGAAATCAGGTAGACCAATCCGGCCGCGACCGGCATAACGACGATGCAGAGGAGCAGACGCGTGCCGATGCTCTCTCCATATATTCGGAGTCGGACCTGAACGTCCCCGGACCTGGCGATCCGGACGGGACCTTCGATGTTCCACCCGAAGAGGATGACGGTCGAAGCGAAAATACCGATTGCCAGTCCGCTGCCAATGCTGGACCATCCTAGTGGTCCAGCAATCCGGGCAATGATGGGCATGACGAATATCGGCACAACGGCAGACAGAAGAGGAAAGCCAGCGAAGCCCGCCAGACGTGTTAGGACTGTTCTCATTACTATCGGGGCTGCTCGCCGTGGCCAGCCAGCCTCGAAACCTCCTCGACATCGGTAGTTCGAATCCCCGTACACTATCCGGACGATCCAACCTCCTAAGTCTAGGGGGGTCGGCCGACTGCTATCATCACTGGGTGAACGACAAACCCCAAGCGCTGCCGTCCTTCGGAACAATCGTCCTCGCGGCGTACAAACCGGATCCCGTGCTGTTCGAGCGTCAGCTGTTGTCGATTAGCAAGCAGACACATGCGAACTTTGAATGTGTCATCACCGCAGACGGGGATCCGGAAGACGTGGCGCGGCTGGTTCGTTCGATTTTGCCCGGTGATGATCGGTTTCGCGTCGCAGGCTTCGATCATCGGCTGGGGTTCTACGGAAATTTTGAACGTGGCCTGACTTTGGTCCCGGCCTCCGCGGACTGGGTCGCGCTGTCCGATCAGGATGACTATTGGTATCCAGAGAAACTTGAACGTCTACTGCCGCACCTGGAGACCGCCGTTTTGGTGACAGGTCAGGCAAGGGTGGTGACCGATTCGGGTCGAGTGGTCGCTCCGTCGACGATGCGGCGGCGGACCGATATTTGTGACCTTTTGGTCCAAAACCAAGTGACCGGCGGATTGTGTGTCTTTCGGCGCGATTTGCTCGAGGTGATTCTTCCTTTCCCACGCCTCTCGACCCTGACCCAGAATCATGATCATTGGATCGGTGTTGCCGCCGCCGCCTTGGATGACTATGTGATCGTTGACGACATTGTGCAGGACTACGTCCAGCACGCAGCCAACGTGATTGGTGAGGCCACAGAGTCGTTCAACCCGCTGAGATCCCTGCGCCGCGCGAGAGAACTTGCCCTTAAGTTCGAGAATTCCGCTTCGGTACCCTCGGTGGCGGTCATGGTGGCCAATATGACCTTCGGATGGAAGGCGCTCATGCTGGGGACGCTCGAAAAGCGGATGCCCGAGCGCACGCATAGTCTTGAGGCCGCCTCGAAGACGTTCAACGGCCCTTGGGCAGTCCTTCGAATTGTTGCGCTGTTGTGGCGTGGCGTCATTGGTTCACGAACTGACCTGGGACCGGCCCTCACGCACTTGATCGGGCTCTTTGGCAGGCGGCAGGCAACCCGGCGGTTGACTGCAGCTGAGTCTTGAGCGCCAGTCGCGCTTTAGAGGCAGACGGTCAGCCGGAAATGACCGATATCTCGCCGCGTCGGCTACGGTCGGGGGCTTAGGCTGCGCGCGATGGCGGCATCAGCCTTGCCCAGATGGCCTTTGAATGCGTCTCGAATTCCATGGCGCCACGAAATGGTGTAGGCGCGACGGTCCGGGCCGAATGCGAGTCGGACCAAGTTGCTCTCAACTTCCATCCAAAGCCTACGGAACATCCAGCTCGGGTTGTCTCGCCAGTAACGTCGGGCAATGACGAGTGAATTTCTGGTGATGTAGTAGACCCGCAGAGGTGTGTGGTAAGTCAGGGCCAACGGGCGACCGCGGAAGTGGATCCTTCGTTTAAGAATCGTCACTTCACGAGGGCGTCCGAGCTCGTGATGGAGATTGCATTCAGGATCGGCCGGAAGACGGTATCCCAATCTCCGTAGTCGGGCATTGAAATCTGTATCCACCCCGTCGATGAACAAGTCTTCGTCCAAGTAGCCTGCCGTCCGGAAGACGGCCGCAGGGATAAGGCAGCCGGATTGCATCGGATCAAATGCTTCGACGAAGTCGCCTTCACTCCTGAGGAGTTTGACGGGGAACCCGTTGTGCTTGCCAGGGGCAACTAATCCAACGTTGACGCCCTGTTTCGTCAGCAAGGCGTATGTTGAGAGCGCGCGCTCAACATAGCCGTCGGTGAGGTCAGAATCTTGGTCCAGGGTCAGTATCCATGCATTCGGATCCATTGCGAGTCCTGTGGACACACCGGTATTCAGGGCTGCGGCGATCCCTCGATTTTCATCATGGTGGACCACTTCCGCCCCGGCATCCCGGAGTTCTTGCCAGATTTCATTGTTGCCGAACGTGGAACCGTCGTCCACGACGACGACCCGGGTTACGTGCTTCGAGTGGTTCCTGATCCTGTCGATCAGGGCGGTGGATGGGTTGAACGCAGACACGACGGCAACGACGGCCGGGTTCCTGTCAGTAAAATTCATTTGGAGCTGTGCGCCAATCGGAGTAGTCGGTGGTTACGGCCGGGCGGCAGTCGCCGACGCTGGCGCACGACGGGTGCTGGACGCCCGCTTGGTTGCCGTGAGCAAATTACGCAGAAAAGCCACTCGCGCAGCCAAGATTTTGCGGAAGCTTCGGATCCCGCTAGGAGTGAGGTTACCTCCGTGCAGCCGGTGAAGTATGGTATCCGTTTCCAGGTACAGAATGGAGCGATTGACGATACCGACGAGGGCGATCCACTGATCGTGCGATTCAGTCATGTGGCTCGGGAACGGAAGGACCTGTTCGAGCATGGAACGACGAAACGCCATGGCGCATCCCCAATGAAGGCGATAGCCCACCACAACCCCGAGGATGTTCCGCAAAGTGTGACCTGAATCCCGCGCCCGGAGACGGATCTCGTGGAAACGGCCCAGGTCTCCTTCGATGTGCTGGCAGTTGCTCACAACCATGCCCTTGTTTTGCAGAGCGCCAATCATGAGCCCGACTCGTCCTGGAATCCAGATGTCATCCTGGTCCGAGAGGAAAACGTACTCTCCGCGGGCCTCCGACAATGCCCGCTCGAATGTCTTGACATACCCAGCGTTCGATTCGGCGCGAATCAGGCGGATGCGGGAGTCCTCGATATCAGCCACCAATTGGGCGGTTCCGTCGGTGGAGCAGTCATCAACGACAATGAGTTCGTCATCCGGGGCTAGTTCGGACAAAATGGAGTCGATTTGCTCCGCGATGTGTCGGGACCCGTTGTAGGCGGCCATGCACACGCTGACGCGAGGAACGGCTCCGGATGAGGCATGCATGAACGGGCGTCACTTTCTCTTTCCCGCAAGAACATGTGAGCAGAGCGGGGGCTTGGCCAAACTTCCATCATCCTACCAAGCGATGCAACTGCCGCAGGTTCTGGCCATTGGGCACCTATATAATCGAGGGAATACAGCCAGAGGTTTCTCGAACCGCATGTTATTTGCCCTCAACGCCTCGCCCGAAACTGGCTGAACCCACCGGAAGGAACAACAGGTCCATGACCGTTGACGTTATGTTGCCCTACTACGGGGACGTCGACCAGATGAAACTGGCGGCCCAGAGTGTCTTGAACCAGCAATACCAGGACTGGAGGTTGATCGTTATCGACGATGGCTACCCGGACCCGGAACCCCAGCGCTGGTTCTCGGAGATCACCGACTCCAGGGTCACCTATATGCGCAACGACGAAAACCTCGGCGCCAACGGAAACTACCGTAAGGCCCTGGGACTCGTCGAGGCCCCTTACGTCGTGATCATGGGTGCCGACGACATCATGTTGCCGAACTACCTCGGCGTCGTTGTGAGCGCTTTCGAGGAGTACCCGAAGGCCGACGTCGTTCAGCCTGGAGTACAGGTCATAGACGAGAAGGGCATCGCATGCACACCTCTCGTTGACGCAGTGAAGAAAGTGTACGCACCGAAAACGAGCGAGCGGATCGAGCTCAAGGGCGAGGCCATGGCCACGAGCCTGGTCCGTGCCGATTGGGCCTATTTCCCTTCCCTGGCCTGGAAGTCGGAGACAGTCACACGCATCGGCTTCACCGAGGGCCTGGACGTTGTCCAGGACCTCGCGCTCCTGCTCGACATCGCAGCAGAGCATGGCTCCATGATCATCGATCCAGTACTCGCGTTCCTTTACAGGCGCCATTCGGCTTCGGATTCTTCGGTCCGTGCACTCGACGGCCGGCGCTTTGATGAAGAGCGTCACTTTTTCGAGAGCCAGGCTGAGCGTTTCGCGGCTCTCGGTTGGAAGAAGGCTGCCCGCGCGGCGAGCTTCCACACAACATCTCGACTGAATGCAGCCACACTGATCCTGAAGTCAGTCGGTAAGGGAAAGTTCGACTCCCTTCCCCGGCTGGCCAAGCACATCGTCGGCTAGCGGACGATGGAAACAGAAGAGGGCGCCTCCCAGGAGGCGCCCTCTTCTGTTTCCATCAAATGTTCTGGGAGTCCGGGGGAGTTTCAACCTTGTTGTCGAGTGTCTCCGGGGTTCCAGAAGCGGTCTGCTTAGCCTGGATCGCCTTGAATTCTGCCCGCAAAATTGCGAGTTCCTCGGCCAGGATCCGTACTTCGTCTTCAGCTGTGGATTGTTCACGGGACAAGTGAAGGCAAACACCGACGAGCAGAATCAGCGTCATGATGAAGAGCAGATTCGCCGGGATCTGGATGCCCAACAGCTTGCTTGCCCCTGACAGCAATTGCGGGAATGCCGAAAGTACCAGCGTTCCGATACCGACGATGATCCAGAGGACGGCGTACTTCTCCCGCAGTTTTTGGCGCCGCAGCATCTCAAACACGTAAATAAGGATCGCCACCACGACGATCGCGCCCATGAGGAGTGCCATGTGGATGTCCTAGTTGGTTGAAGGAATGGATTTCTTGCGGGTCAGCGCAAAGATCAGGGCAAGCCCCGAACGTCCAAGGTAGAGTGCCGCCTTCACGGCGTCGTGGCTTGGTTCTCCGCCTTGGCGTTCACGCATCGAAACACCAACTTGGCGTACAGTGCATCCCGAGCGGATGGCCACGACCAGCGAATCGATGGTGTCGCCAAGGTATTCAGCGGGGTAGTGGTCGACGTACTGCCGGATAGCCTTGGCATTGGCGGCGCGGAAGCCGGAGGTCACGTCAGTAAGCTTCGTTCCGGCAACCTTTGACAAGGTCCAGGCCAAGACGATCATGGCCCATTTGCGTGGACCGCTGACCGAGTAGGTCCCTTTATCGGCGAACCGGGCACCGATTGCGATGTCCGCCTCCCGGAGCCCCTCCAAGACGACCTTGATATCCCGGGGGTCGTGCTGGCCATCAGCATCGACCTGTATCACCTGGGCGTAACCGTGCGACTTGGCGTATTTGAAACCAGTGCGCATAGCTCCACCGACGCCCATATTGAAGGGGAGTTGCAGAACCGTGGCGCCGGCGGCCTGTGCCACCGCGGCAGTGTTGTCGCGCGAGCCGTCGTCGACAACCAAGACGTCGCACGGCGGCCCGAAAGCGAAGACCTCGCGGATCGTGCTGCCAATGGCCTCGGACTCATTCCACGCTGGCATGATGACCAGAACATCGTTGCGGCGAACACCGGCCACGGCTAGACCAACCTGTTCCGGACGTACGACGTTAGCCGATCGTCAGACGAGCCAGGCTCGAATCCCGCTGCCCGGATCTTGCTCAGGTCGAGGACACTTTTGAGCGGGCGGGGAGCGGCTGCTTTGCCGTGGAAGTACTCTTCGGTGGTGACGCCCGTAACGGAATCCCGTGCCGCACCGCTGAGCTCGTAGACGTCGGCGGCGATGTCCGCCCACGACTGCGGCTCACCGGCGTTGCTGAGGTTGTACGTGCCGTAGCTGGCCTTGGAGTCCAGCAAGTGCTTGATTCCCGCGGCGATATCCTCGGTGAAGGTCAAGCGTCCGATCTGGTCGTTGACGACGGAAGGTTCAATTCCGCGTGCAGCGAGGGAGGCCATGGTGCGGACGAAATTGTTCCCCTCGCCAATGACCCAGCTCGTGCGCACGATGTAGTGCCTGGGAACGACGCTGACAACGGCGTCGCCGGCGGCCTTCGTCTGCCCGTATACGCCCAGCGGCGAGACCGGTTCGTCTTCGCCGTGGGTGTCAGCAGCGCCGTCGAACACATAGTCGGAGGAGACATGCACCAGCGTCAGGTCGTGCTCGACGGCGGTCCGGGCCAGACGAGCGACGGCAGTGACGTTCGACTCCCAGGCGGCCTGGCGGCCTTCAGGGGTTTCCGCGGCGTCGACGGCGGTGTAAGCGGCCGCGTTGATGACAGTGGAGTAGTTCTTCCAGTTCTTTTGCGCAATCGCATCCTCGGAGTTGAGGTCGAACTCAGCGCGGCCGGCGAACTCAACGGATGCATCGCCGTCGTACAGTTCCCGAAGGGCTTTGCCCAGCTGGCCGTTGGCACCCAGAACCAGCGTCTTCTTCGGGCCCATCGGCCGCACATCCGCGAGTCGCGGATGTGCTTTGTCTTTGTCCGAGAGCTCGGCCCGCTCGAGCGGAATGGGCCAGTCGATCGCCGCTGTCTCGTCAGCCAGGTTCAGGAAGGTGTACTGGCCTTGCGCATCGGCGCTCCAGTGGTCGTTGACCAGGTAGGTGTACGCGGTGTTGTCTTCCAGGGTCTGGAAGGCGTTGCCCACACCCCTGGGGATGAAAATTGCCTGGCTCGGATCCAGCTCGGCGGTGAATACCGCACCGAACGACGGACCTTCGCGCAAGTCCACCCAGGCGCCGAAGATCCTGCCAGTGGCCACGGAGATGAATTTGTCCCAAGGTTCGGCGTGGATGCCGCGCGTGGTGCCGGCTTTCTCGTTGAAAGAGATGTTGTTCTGTACCGGCTTGAAGTCCGGAAGCCCGAGGGCCACCATCTTCTCGCGCTGCCAGTTCTCCTTGAACCAACCGCGGTTGTCGCCGTGGACGGGAAGTTCGTACAGAACGACGCCGGGAATAGGCGTTTCGCGGGCACTCAGCTGCTTGGAAAACTCAATCGACATCGTCTATTGGCCCTGTTCCTTGTACTTGGCCTCGGTTTCGGCCTTCTGGGGACGCCACCATGCTTCGTTGTCGCGGTACCACTTGATGGTGTCTTCGATACCGGCCTCGAAGTTGGAGAACTCGGGCTTCCAGTCCAGCTCGGTGCGCAGTTTCGTGGAGTCGATCGCGTAACGGAGGTCGTGGCCTGGGCGGTCCACCACGTGGTCGTAGGCGTCGTTGTCCTGGCCCATGTGCGCCAGGATGAGCTCCACGACATCCTTGTTGTTCTTCTCTCCGTCCGCGCCGATGAGATAGGTTTCCCCGATCCTGCCCTTCTCGATGATTGCCAGAACGGCGGAAGAGTGGTCGTTAGCGTGGATCCAGTCGCGGACGTTCTCGCCCTTGCCATAGAGCTTCGGGCGTATCCCGTCGATCACATTGGTGATCTGGCGTGGGATGAACTTTTCCACGTGTTGGTACGGGCCGTAGTTGTTTGAGCAGTTGCTGATGGTGGCCTGCAACCCGAAGGAGCGCACCCATGCCCGCACCAGCAGGTCTGAACCGGCCTTCGTCGAGGAGTAGGGGCTGGAGGGATTGTAGGGAGTGTTCTCGGTGAACCGTTCCGGGTCATCGAGCTCAAGATCGCCGTAAACCTCGTCGGTGGAGATGTGGTGGAAGCGCTTGTCGTGCTTCCGGGCGGCTTCGATCAGCGTGTACGTGCCGATGATATTGGTGTCCAGGAAGGGACGCGGGTCATGCAGCGAGTTGTCATTGTGCGACTCCGCGGCGTAGTGGACCACGACGTCGGCCGCGGCCACGAGGGGCTCGACGACGGAAGGGTCCGCAATGTCCCCCTGGACGAACGTGAGCCGCTCGCTCGGTAGGTGCTTGATCGACTCCAGGTTCCCGGCATAGGTGAGCTTGTCCAGCACCGTGACATGGTGGTCCGTGTTAGCTATGACAAAGTGGACGAAATTTGAGCCGATGAAGCCGGCGCCGCCGGTTACGAGGAGTCGCTGCATAGTTCCATACGTTACCGGATTTGCGCCAGCGATCTGTTCCGCAATGGCCGCGGACCGGCCTCGCATTGGTCCTGTCAACGACGTCGGCTCACGTCAATAGCGAAAAACCCTCCAGCAACGCCGAAGGCGGGGACCCAGCGATGGGTCCCCGCCTTCGGGCAATTGCTGCAGCTACGGGGCTAGAATCTTGACCCCGCTTGCAGAGCTCCACGTAATTGTTGCGCCTTGGAACGACTGGGTGCAGCTCGTCCCATCTGGGCTGCAGGTCTGACTCGTCGTCGGATAACCAGCGCGCCCGCCTTCAAAGCCCTGACCGGCCCAAGCTTGTTGGATCGGTCCCGGCACCATGGCTTGTGCACCGCTCGTCGGGGACCACATGATGGTCCCGTTCTCGAAGTTTTCGAAGCAACCGCCATTGCGCAGGCCGCAAATCGTGGCGCTCGTCGGATATCCCAGGCTCCCTGATTCGAAGCCTGACTGCCCCCACCGTGCACGGATCGGGTCCGAGGTCATAGGCTGGGCGCCCGTGGCCTGGGACCACATGACGGTGCCCTTTTCAAAGTTCTGGAAGCAGCCCCCGTTGCGGAGTCCACAGATCTGCGCGCTCGTGGGGTACCCGAGGGTCCCTCCTTCGAAGCCTGACTTGACCCAGGCGTCTCGAATCGGACCCATCATGAGAGCGTTGGCACTTGTCGCGCCAGACACCATGATGGTGCCGCCTTGGTAATTCTGGAAGCAGCCACTGTTCCGGAGACCACAGAGGACGCTGGAGGCCGGGTAACCGAGACGCCCGCTCTCGAAGCCTCCTTGTTGCCACAGGTCGCGGATCGGACCGTTGATGCTTGGCTGCGCACCGGTAGCCGGCGAGTACATCAAAGCGCCCTTGGCAAACATCTGGAAGCAGCCGCCATCCTTAAGGCCGCAGATTTGCGCGGAGACCGGATAACCGAGTGAACCTGTCTCCATGCCTGAGAGCTTCCACGCGTCCAGCATTGCGCCGGCACCCACAGCTTGGACAGGAGTTGAATTCGAGTAGACTACCGAGCCCTTTTCGAAGGACTGGATGCATCCGGAGTCTGTGAGTCCGCAATTCGCGGACGAGGTCGGATATCCGAGGGATCCGTTCTCGAAACCGGACTTTTGCCAATAATCCAAGAGGCGTCCGGTGAGAGTGAAGGCGCCGGTATTCGGGGAAAACATTATTACCCCGCCTTGGAACAACTGATAGCACCCGCTGGCGCGGAGTCCGCAGACTTCCTTGGCCAACGGGAATCCGATTGGCACCGACTGAGCACGCGCGGTGTTCCACGTGTCCGCGATTCCCAGGATGATCGGCCACGCGCCGGAGGTTGATGTCCAGGCGACCACACCTCCCTGGAATTTCTGCACGCACGAGGAAGCGTCACAGCTCGCTTCGGCTGCCGGATATCCGAGCACCCCGTTCTCGAACCCGGTTCCTCCCCAGGCATCCAGCATGGGTCCGGATTTGACGAGTACCGGTGGAGTGGATGGGCTCGATAGAACGGATCCGGCCTGGAACGTCTGGAAACATCCTCCATTCTTCAGCCCGCACGTCAGGGAACTGGTCGGATAACCGAGCGCCCCGCTTTCAAAACCTTTCGACGCCCAATAGTCGCGAATTGCTCCTGGTTGGACCAGCGCAGCACCTGTGGCTGGTGACCACATGAAACTCCCGCCCTGGAAGTTCTGGAAGCAGCCGCCGTTCTTGAGCCCACAAATGAGCTCGCTCGTGGGGTACCCTGCGCGGCCGCTCTCCAGCCCGGTACTGCGCCAGGCATCAGCGATGGGGCCGGCAGTGATTGGGAATGCTCCGCTTGCCGGCGACCACATGATCGTTCCGCCCTGGAATCCCTGGAAGCAGCCGCCGTTGACGAGACCACAGGTGATCGCCGTCGTCTGGTTCCCCAGGGCAGGGTGGCCGTTGCGATACGCGCTAATCTGGTCGGACGCCGCCTGCGGGACGGAGTTCCCCGCGAAAGTCGAGAGTGAGGCGAAGTCCCCGTTCCAAATGTTTGAGTCGCCCGAGAACGGCCCTGTGCTGCTGTATTGCCAGAAGCTGAACTGATTCCAACTGGCTGGAAGCGTCCCCGGCGAGCTGCTGGGGCTTGAAGGATAGGAGGCGATCCACAGCGGATAGTTGGCGAAACCGCCTGAGTTTCCTGTGCAGGTGGCCCACCAGTCGGTGGTGCTGTAAATAACGGGGTATCGTCCGATGAGCGACTTGACGGTATTTCCAAAGTCGGAAATCCACGAGGCCATTTGGCCTGCAGACATTCCATAACAGGTGTTACCGAAGTAGAAACCGTTGATGGTCTGGCCCTCGTACGGGTTGTATTCAATGTCAAGCACGGGAGGCAGGGTGTATCCGTCGCCGGACCATCCTCCACCGTTGGCCACAAAGTACCTGGCTTGGTCTGCGCCGGATGACCAGTTGGGAATCGCAAAGTGGTAAGCGCCCCGGATCATCCCGACGCTGCGTGAACCATCGTATTGCTGGGAGAAATTCCCATTGACGTAGTAGTTTCCCTCAGACGCCTTGACGTAAGCGAAGCGCGAACCTTGGTTCCACTGCGCCGCCCAGTCAACGTTGCCTTGGTACGCGCTAACGTCCTGGCCGGCGATCCCGTACGGCGGACTCCAATGGCCCGGGTCGGTCGCCTGGGAAATGGCTAGCGGAATTGAACCGGCTACTGCCCGTGAGCCGGCCACCACATGCAACGACTCTTCCTGCTTGTTTGCCATGACACGAGGAGAGCGTTGACCCATCTCGGCCCCGCCGGACGGGATCGCCTTTCGCATTGCGGCCTTCATCGCGTCGGCGGTCATCGGGTTCCCGCCGGGCATATTGATCGCATCAGGGGCCTGCGGCGAGGGAACTGCGGGAGCAGAGCCTTGAACGCTTGGCGCCGGAGAAGGGGTTGGCGCGGGGACCGACGGCGTTGCCGGATTAGGAGTGCTTGGTTTGACCGCTGATGTCGTAGCCGAAGACGACGGTGATGGGGCTGTCGGCGCCAGCTCTGAGGCACCGGACTGTGCGGGGGCAGCGACGGTCATCAGCAGCACCAAGGATAGCGCCGCGCCTGCGCGGGCCAAGGGTGAACGGCGGGCCGTTTCGGCTTTGGTTTTATTCATTTTCAATTCCGGCAAGGTGCCGCTCAATTGACGGCACATGGTGATAGCTTGCGACTGCAGCTCCAGCAAGTAACGCTTCTGCAGTGCACCATAAGGCCAGCTCCTAACCGGGACACCATAGCATTCGGGGGCAGGAGTGACCAGAGTTTTATGTGTTGCTGGTGTGACTGGTGGTTGAACAGTTATCCAACGACGACGCCAACTTGGGCGCGACTCCGTTTCCACTTGAACGCGGGGTACTCAAAGCTAGACGGTTCACGGCGACTGGACTGGCATTCGGCTATGCCTGACTGCGGTCCTCAACGTCCGATTCGGGCGTTGTAGCGGTACATGAACGCAGCCATGGCGTCACGGTTGACGGGATCCGAGGGGTGGAAGGTGCCGTCGGCATATCCGGTCGTGATGCCGGTGGAGGCCAGCCAAGTGATTTCTTTGTAGAACGGGCTCAGTGGGGTGAGATCGGTGAACGGTGAGACCCCCGGCTGGTTGTATGCGGGTTTACCAGCAAGGCGGTAGAGGAATGCGGCCATGGCGTCTCGATTGACCGGGTCCGAGGGGCGATAAGTGCCGTCGGAGTATCCGGTGGTGATGCCGGTGGTGGCCAGCCAAGTGATTTCTTTGTAGAACGGTGAAAGGGGTCCAATGTCCCTGAACGGAGAGATCGCCGGGGGCACATAGGTGGGGCTTCCCCTCAGACGGTAGATGAACGCGGCCATGGCCTCGCGGGTGACGGGTTGCACAGGTTGGAAGGTATGGTCGGGATAGCCCGTGGTGATGGCGTTGTAGGCCATCCAGGTCACTTCCGTGTAGAAGGGGTAGCTTCCGGGGATGTCGGTGAACGAAGGCGGTGTCGAAGCGGTGAATGCCGTCAGACCTTGCGCGGTGCCGAGACCGGTGGGCCCGTCGTATCCGTAGCCGGCGGTGCATAGATAAGGGATGCTGCACGTGCCGTTCGCACCGTTCGCAACATCATTCAGCGCCCAGGGGGAGCTGTAGGCAAGCTGGGCAGGGGAGGTGCCCGCGGGGACAGGGCCGGCGAGGGCGTACGTGGCTGCGATGACGGGGGCGGCCGCGCTGGTGCCGCCAAAGACCATCCACCCGCTCATCCCGTTGCTGGGGGTGCTGTCGTAGACGGCGACGCCGGTGCTCGGGTCGGCGACTGAGGCGACGTCGGCGACGGCGCGGTTGGGACATCCCGTGTCGTGCTGCCACGCGGGCTTGGGCTCGTAGGCGGAGCAGCCGCTGCCCGGCCCGGCTGCGCCGGATCCGGTGGCCCCCCAAGCGCGTTCGGTCCAGCCCCGGACTTTGCTTGTGTCGAGCGTCAGGGTGGTGCCGCCGGCCGCGACGACGTTGGGGGAAGACGCCGGGTAGTTCACGGTGGGCGGCGCGGTGGCGTTCGCATAGCCGTTGTCGCCCGAGCTCGCTACGAGTGGGATCCCGGGGTGATTGAAGTACGCGCTGTCGAAACGGGTGATCCCGCCGACCTCAGGGCCGCCGAAGCTCATCGATACCGCACTTGCGCCTAGACTGACCGCGGTATTGACTGCGGTGCCCAGATCCGTGAGGGAATTGGATGCGGCTTCGACGAACAGGATGTTGCAGTTCGGGCATGAGGCCGAGACCATTTGCACATCGAGCGACGCTTCCTGTGCCCACCCTGCGTCGGCGAGCGGAAAGGAGTTTCCGCCTCCCTGGTCCACTTTCCGGAAGCACCCCGTGGTTGAGGAGCACGGAGCCTGCCCATACTTCGTCCGGTAGACAGCCAAATCAGCCTCGGCAGTCGGGGCATCGTACGGATCGACTACCGCTACGGTTCTGCCGGCGCCTGCCGTGAGGGAAGGCAGCTTATAGGCGGACTGCAGGTCTGCTGGTCCGTATCCAGCGGGCACCAGTTGTCCGACGGCCAAGGGACCAGCGATGTCATCGTCGATCTCCGCATGGCACGATGCGTAGCCCGGGGGTGCTTCCCCGCATACCTTCGAATGACGGTGTCCCTTCAGCCGTGCCATGGACTGGGCGGCCGGCGTGGGCTGAGGGGGCGAGGCTGTCGCCGTTGATGGTCCAGGAAGGGGACCGGTTGAACCTTCTTCTGCCTGCGCAGGCGCGACAATCGCGGTCAGCAGCATCAGGACCGCCGTGCCTGTTACCCATCGAGGCCGGCTGAACCAGCGACCGCGGGGGTGTCCGCGCGGTGTTTTCGGCATGAGATCCTTCTTTGCACGGGATTCGGGCGTCGGGAGTGACCAGAGATTCACGTGTTTCTGGTGTGACTTACAGATAAGACAATTATCCACAGCTCCTTGAATTTGACTTGGTCTCGAGTTGAAACCTCCCCTACTTTTAACCTTGTTGGAAGTTTTCCGCAGCGCCTGGGCGCATGCTGCATTGGGGGGAAAATGGAGGCTTTGCGCATCGTCGAGGATGAAGTCCGCGAGCTGATTCGTCGGCGTGGACTGGATCCTTTGAGCCAGGCGGTCGAAGTGCACCGGCTCGTTGAGGCCGCCGTGAATGACTACGATGAGCGGGCACTCCTCGGTCCCTTGCCTCCCTTGGGACACTTGGACAGCGCGCGCAAGTACGTGTTCGACGCCATTGCCGGCTTCGGGCCGCTCCAGCCGCTTCTGGATGACCCCACCATAGAAGAGGTCTGGCTCAACGCGCCCAACGAGGTTTACGTTGCCAGGAATGGCGAATCTGAACTTACCTCGATCAGCCTCAGCGAGCAGCAGGTTCGCGACCTCGTTGAGCGGATGCTTAAGAGTTCCGGGCGGAGGTTGGACCTCTCGTCACCCTTTGTTGACGCAGCCCTCCCCGACGGTTCGAGGCTCCACGTCGTCATTCCCGACGTTACCCGCCGCCATTGGGCCGTGAATATCCGCAAATTCGTGGTCAAGGCAACGCGGCTCGAGCATCTGGTGGAGTTGGGGACATTGACCCCCGAGTCAGCCCGATTCCTGGGAGCCGCGGTGGCCAGTGGATTGAACATTCTCGTCTCAGGAGCCACTCAGGCAGGAAAGACGACAATGCTCAACTGCCTGGCAGCCAATATCGGCTCCCGGGAGCGGGTCATCACTGTCGAAGAGATCTTTGAACTCCACTTTCCGTTGCGTGACGTCGTCGGCCTCCAGTGCCGCCAGCCAAACCTCGAGGGTCAAGGTGAAATTCCCTTACGCCGGCTCGTCAAGGAGGCTCTGCGTATGCGGCCGGATCGCCTCGTGGTGGGCGAAGTCCGGGAAGCGGAAAGCCTGGACATGCTCATTGCGTTGAATTCGGGGCTGCCCGGCATGTGCACCGTCCATGCGAACTCTGCCCATGACGCCGTGACCAAGATTTGCACGCTGCCGCTGCTGGCCGGCGGGAACATCTCGAGCGCGTTCGTGGTTCCGACCGTCGCGTCGTGCATCGACCTCGTGGTCCATTGCAGCCGCCACCCGGACGGACGCCGTCAAGTCACGGAGATCCTTTCGCTGGGTCGGCGCGTGGAGAACGGTATCATTGAGTCGTCAAATGTGTTTGCGATTCAAGACGGCAGACTTCAACCCGCGTCGAATTCCATGCCGGCCGCAGAGAAGTTTTCCCGTGCAGGTTTCGACGTCGCCGCGCTTCTGGAGCATTACTGATGGCCCCGCTGCTTGGCGTTCTCTGTGGACTGGGGATGTTCCTCATCTGGTGGTCTGCATGGGAACATCCGCCCGCCATCAAGGAGCCCAAACCGAAACGCCTTGAGTCTTTGTTGCTCACGGCCGGGATCGAAAAGGTGAGCGGCGGGGGATTCATCGCATCGTGCCTCGGGTTGGGACTTTTCACAACACTCGTGATTTACCTCGTGACCGCGTCCTTTTCGATCGCGGCGTGCTTCGGACTCTTCGGTGCGTGGCTTCCCCTGGCTGTCGTGAGATGGCGGGCGCGCCGGCGGACCGCCGTGCTCCGCGAGCTCTGGCCCGACGTGGTCGACCATTTGCGCTCGGCGATCCGCGCGGGACTTTCGCTGCCGGAGGCGCTTATCCAGCTCGGCGACAAGGGCCCGGAAGAGCTGCGGGCACTCTTCCGTGAGTTTGGTGCGGATTACCGTTCCGGCGGCCATTTCGATTCGGCGTTGAACAAACTAAAGGAGCGCTTGGCCGACCCCGTTGCCGACCGGATCATTGAGGCGCTCAGGCTGACCCGGGACGTGGGCGGATCCGATCTTGGCCGGCTTCTGGGAACTCTCGCTGAGTTCCTTCGTGAGAGCGCAAGGACCCGCAGTGAGCTTGAGGCACGACAATCATGGACCATCAACGGAGCGCGCCTCGCGGTTGCCGCCCCATGGATCGTCCTGATGCTGCTGGCTGGCAGACCGGAAGCTGTTGCCGCTTACAACTCCGCGGCCGGGGTCAGCGTGCTTGGAGGAGGAGTGCTGGTCTCGGCGCTCTGCTACTGGGTCATGCTGCGCATTGGCGCGCTTCCTGAAGATGAAAGGGTGCTTCGATGAGCGCGCTGACTGCACCAACGGTGTTCTGCGGACTTCTCCTGGGCGCCGGATTGTGGCTCATCTTTGTTCGCATGCCATTCATGCGGGCCATTCCGTTCGCGGAGCGGATCGAGCCGCAGCTCAGGTCCCAGAACCTTGAATCGCGGTTGCTGTCGACGACCCCGGACCTCGCACCGTTCGGCCCGTTGGAACGCATTGTGCGGCCGCTGTTCCGGGACGCGCTCCGCTATCTGGCGAAGTTCAACCTCGGCACCACTTCCCTTAACAAACGGCTGGCGAAGGCCGGCTCCGCAAAGTCCGCGCTGGACTTCCGGGCAGAGCAGTTGCTTTGGGCGGCGACGGGCTTTGCCGCGGCGGTGGTCGGGGTGGTCATGAGCGCGGCGGGGGGACGGTTCAGTCCGGGGCTTGCCGTCGTCTCGGTACTGTTCTCCGCGCTCGGTGGATTTCTTTTCCGCGACCACATGCTGGGGGTGCGGATCAAACGCAGGGTAAGGCGGATGCTGGCGGAATTCCCCAGCCTTGCCGAACTGATGGCCCTAGCGGTGGCAGCGGGGGAGAGCGCCAGCGGCGCTCTCGATCGAGTATGCCGGACGGCCCGCGGCGAGTTGGCGAAGGAGTTTTCCTTGGTACTTGCCGCCACCCGGGCCGGTACGCCCTTGGTCGAGGCCCTGCACGGGTTTTCGGGCCGAACCGACCTCGGCCCGCTAGTTCGGTTCGTGGATGGAATTGTCGTTGCCGTCGAGCGCGGTACTCCCTTGGCCGATGTTTTGCGGGCCCAAGCTGCGGACGTCCGCGACTCAGCCAAACGGGAGCTGATGGAAACGGCTGGTCGCAAAGAAATCGCGATGATGGTGCCGTTGGTTTTCGGAGTGCTGCCGCTCACCGTGATCTTCGCCGTCTTTCCCGGCTTGGCCGCGCTGGAACTTGGCTTCTGACAATGACCTCCGGCAACGCCTATGCATCACATGAGTACCGGCTCGAATGCCATCACCAAAAACCGCAGGGAAATCCACAACGGATTCCTGCACAGCGAAATGGGGGAAAAATGAAACAGGAAATAATGAATAAGCGCGGACGTAGAGGCCTGCCCGCATCCGGCCTTTTGCTGTGGCAGCTGTGGACTCTCCTGTCGCCCGCATCAGCACTAGGAACAACACCAAACCAACGTCCGATGCCCGACGACGACCATCCCGAGCGGGGCGACGTGCCTGGTTGGGTCATGATCACCTTGATGTCCGCCGCGCTTGTCGCGGGCCTGCTGGCGCTCGCGGGCCCGGCTCTTGAGGGACTCTTCAACCAGGCCATGAGCAAGGTCGGAAAGTAGTCCATGCCGTTCCGCAGCCGGGGAGCGGGAGACGGCAGTTGCATGAGTCCAGGTCTCGGCGATGAACGCGGCTCCGCCGTCGTGGATTTTGTGCTGGTCGGCGGCCTGTTGACCGCGTTTTTCCTCGCCGTCATTCAACTTGCCCTTGTGTTGCACGTGCGCAATACCCTCATTGATGCGGCATCGTCCGGAGCCCGTTACGGCACTCTCGCCGACCGGACACCGGCCGATGCGCGGGAGCGCACCGCAGACCTGATCGGAACGGCGCTGAACGCGGACTTCGCCCGGGACGTCTCGACGTCGGAGGCTAGTTTCCAAGGAATCCGCACCTTGGAAGTGACAGTCCGGGCACCGTTGCCGGTCATCGGGTTGATCGGTCCCGGAGGGGTGCTGGAGGTGAGGGGGCATGCTGCTTCTTCCGGCTGACCTTGGCCTTACTGTACTTGCCCGTTTCCGGGAGGCCGTCCGCCCGTCATTCCCGGCCGGCCCGGAATCTAGCGGTTCACCGGGTGGCGCGGAGCGGGGAAGCGCAGTAGTCGAGTTCATCCTTCTGGCCCTGCTGCTCATGGTCCCCTTGGTCTATTTCATCGTCACCATTGGACAAATCCAGGCTGGCTCCTTTGCTGTGGTGGGGGCAGCGGACCAGGCCGCCAAGGTGTACGTCATGCAAAAGGACGCTTCCCAGGGGCGCGTCGCCGCTGAACAGGCTGCCCTTCTGACCCTCGCCGACTATGGACACTCCACGGAGCAGGCGTTTGTGGACATCGTGTGTGACCGCGGCGATTGCCTGTCCGCCGGGGCAGCGGTCACGGTTACGGTGAAGCTCACGGTTCCGTTGCCGATGGTGCCTTTTGGAGAGGCGCTGAGCCTGGACGCGGCGAATCTGAGTGCGTCGGCAACGCAAATCGTTGGACGGTTCCGGTGAGGGATCTTCCCGGTCAAGAGGATGCGCTGCGGCCACGCGGATTGGAGGGGGAACGCGGCCAATTGATGGTCTTGACCATCGGTTATGTGGTGGTCGCGTTATTGCTTGCAACGGTCGTAGCTGCGGCTTCCGCCATCTACATCGAGCATAAGAAGCTCCTCTCCCTGGCGGACGGAGCTTCGGTGGCAGCGGCGGACAGCTATTCCCTTGGCCAGGTGGACGGTGGTGCCGAAACCCCGTCGGCAGTCCTCAACAGCGAGCGGGTGCGCCACGTGACCCGGTCATACCTCAGCCAAAACGGTGCCCATTCACGGTTCGATCAACTTGCCGTCGCCCCTGGTACCGGAAGCCCGGACAGCACCACGGCAGAGGTTGTGCTGAGCGCGGTCGCCCACCCGCCTGTCGTCAACTTCATCCTTCCGGACGGTGTGCCGATCGAAGCCCGTTCCACTGCGCGTTCCCGGTTGACCCGCTAGTTCCAAGCGTCATACCTCCAGTCCCGTGCCGAGGCCACCAACGGATGGCGTACTCTGGAACAACCATGGCTCAGATTGATTTTCCCGCAGAAATCCGCGCGCTTCGCTCCACTTACCGCTCCATCGAACAGGTTTCCGATGTCGAAAAGCTCAAGGAAGAGATCGCTGAACTGAGCGAGCGGGCGGGTGAACCGAACCTCTGGGACGATCCAGCGTCCGCGCAAGTGATTACGTCCAAGTTGTCCCACCGGCAGTCGGAACTTGAGCGATTGAACAGGCTGACGGGCCGAATCGACGACCTTGAGGTCCTTGTCGAGCTCGGCCAGGACGAGGACGACGTCGCCTCCATGGTCGAAGCCGCCACGGAACTCGAATCGATCCGCAAGTCCCTCAAGGAACTTGAAGTGGTAACCCTGCTCTCGGGCGAATACGACGAACGCGAAGCCGTCGTCACGATTCGTGCCGGCGCCGGCGGCGTTGATGCTGCGGACTTCGCCGAGATGCTCATGCGCATGTACCTGAGGTGGGCAGAGCGCCACGGCTACCCGACCACGGTCATGGACACCTCCTACGCCGAAGAAGCCGGCCTCAAATCGGCGACTTTCGAGGTCAAAGCGCCCTACGCGTTCGGTACCCTCAGCGTCGAAGCCGGGACGCACCGGCTTGTCCGCATCAGCCCCTTCGACAACCAAGGCCGGCGGCAAACGTCCTTTGCCGCCGTCGAAGTCATCCCGCTCATCGAGCAGACTGACTCGATCGACATTCCGGACAATGAGATCCGCGTCGATGTGTTCCGGTCTTCCGGTCCTGGCGGGCAGTCCGTCAACACGACGGACTCCGCAGTACGTTTGACCCACCTTCCCTCGGGGATTGTGGTCTCCATGCAGAATGAGAAGTCCCAGCTGCAGAACCGCGCAGCAGCAATGCGCGTTCTCCAATCACGGCTCCTGCTCCTGAAAAAGGAGCAGGAAGACGCCGAAAAGAAGGCATTCGCAGGTGACGTGAAGGCATCCTGGGGTGACCAGATGCGTTCGTACGTGCTCAATCCGTACCAGATGGTCAAGGACCTGCGCACTGAACACGAAGTGGGCAACACGTCAGCAGTGTTCGACGGCGACATCGACGACTTCATCGACGCGGGCATTCGCTGGCGCACGGGCAACCGCAACGCCGAAGCGTAAGGCCGCCTTAGCTGGGTGCCTGATTGGGCGACACACCGCAGCAAGCCCGCGATTCCATCGCGGAGCGTGCGTATAGTCGAAGAGCCGGCGCTCAACTTCCCCCAACGAAAGCCCGTGCGCTGGCGGTTGGACTGGCTGAACGTGGCACGTCCGGCGGGGTTCTGAAGAGTCATGATCCGATTTGAGAATGTCACCAAGGTCTACGACCCCAATGCCCGTCCGGCGTTGGATGCTGTCAACCTTGAGATTGACCGTGGAGAATTCACCTTCCTCGTCGGGGCTTCGGGCTCCGGCAAGTCGACGTTTCTACGACTCATCCTGAAGGAGGACCGGGCAACATCCGGTTCGGTCTACGTCGCCGGCCAAAACGTAGCCAACATTTCAAGCTGGCGGGTCCCCAAGCTTCGCCGCGGAATCGGCGTCGTTTTCCAGGACTTCCGTTTGTTGCCGCAGAAGAATGTCTTCGCCAACGTGGCCTTCGCCATGCAGGTGATCGGAAAGAGCCGCAGCATCATCCGGGAGACAGTTCCTGAAGTGCTGAAGACTGTCGGGCTTGAAGGCAAGGAACGGCGCATGCCCCATGAGCTGTCCGGCGGTGAGCAGCAGCGCGTGGCCATCGCCCGCGCCGTCGTCAACCGCCCCGGCATCCTGCTCGCGGACGAACCCACCGGAAACCTGGACCCCATTACCTCAATGGGCATCATGGGCGTGCTCGACAAGATCAACCAGAACGGCACCACTGTGGTCATGGCAACGCACGACGACGACATTGTGAACGAGATGCGCAAGCGCGTGGTGGAGCTCCGGAACGGAGTGGTGGTCCGTGACGAGGCCAGGGCACTCTACACCTCGATGATTCCGGTGGTAGGGGAGTCCCGGCGGATGAAGGACGCGAGCGATGCGGAAATCGACCGCGCACAGGGGGTCCAGCAGTGAGGCTCGCTTTTATCCTGGGCGAGATCGGCAGCGGCCTGCGCCGGAACCTGTCCATGGTGATATCCGTCGTCCTGGTGACCTTTGTCTCCCTCACCTTCGTCGGCGCGGCCGGCATGCTGCAGATGCAGATCAACCAGATGAAGGGTTACTGGTACGACAAAGTCCAGGTTGCCATCTTCCTCTGCAACGACTCCTCGACGTCGACGGGATGCGCTTCGGGTGCGGTCACCAAAGAGCAACAGGACAACCTGGTCAAGATGCTCGATTCGCCGGCAGTCAAGCAGTACATCAACGATTACCAGTTCGAATCGCAAGCCGATGCGTTCAAGCACTTCAAGGAACAGTTCTCCAACTCTCCGATTGTTGATTCGGTCACGCAGGACCAGCTTCCTTCGTCCTTCCGGATCAACATGAAAGATCCCCAGAAGTACCAGATCATCAGCGAGACCTTCTCCTCCCAGGCCGGTGTGGAGACCGTGAGCGATCAGCGACAGGTCCTTGAACGGATCTTCGAGTGGATGAACGGTGCCTCCGTGGCGGCGATGGTGGTCGCGGGAGTCATGATCTTCTGCGCAGTCCTGCTCATCACCACGACCATCAGATTGTCCGCGTTCAGCAGACGACGGGAGACAGGGATCATGCGCCTCGTGGGAGCATCGAAGACCGTCATCCAACTGCCGTTCATCCTCGAAGGCGTCATCGCCGCCGTCGTGGGTGCAGTCCTGGCTTCCGGAACGCTGTGGTTGGTGGCCCAATTCTGGCTCAATGGGGACTTGTCGCAACAGTTCCTGAATACGCCGTTTATTTCCTCGACCCAGGTACTCGTGATTGCGCCGGTCCTGATAGCGTTGGGCGGCGGCCTGGCTGGGATTTCCTCCCTCCTGACCCTCCGTCGATATCTCAAGGTGTAGCTATGAAAAGCACTGATCCCGAGCGAACAGGACAGCCGATGCCCCGGAAGTACCAGGCTGCCCTGCAGCTGCGCATGGTGAGTGGCCGTGCCAAGGTTGCCGGTTCGGTGCTTGCCATCGCGCTGGTTGCGAGCCTTGCAACCGCCCCCTTGGCACACGCGGACGACCTCGACGACCAGCAAGCCGCCCTCAACGCTGAATCGGCGCGCGTGCAGCAATCGCTGGAATTCGTTGACGCCAACATCGCCAAGGCTGCCGGTGACCTTGTGGTCTACCAAGGCCAACTTCCGGGAGCGCAACAGGCACTGCTCGATGCCCAGGGCAGGGTTGCCAGTGCAGTGAAGGACGCTGATGCACTGGCTGCCCGCGTTGATCTGGCGCAGCAGAGTAAAGCCCAGATCACCCAGCAGTTGGAAAACGACAAGCAAAAGATCACAGAGACCAAGAAGCTCATCGGCCAGATTGCGGCGCAGGCTTATAAGTCCGGTGGCGTTCCGACGAACGTTGCTTTGCTGTTCGGATCGAACGACGGCGGCAACCTCACGGAATCCATGGACCTCGCCAACCAGGCGATGCGCAGCCAGAACGCCACGATGACGAAGTTGACGCAGCAGAGCGCCACGAACGTGAACTCGCAGGCCCGGCTCGCCGCCGTCGAACAGGAAATCCGCGATCTGAAGGCGAAAGCGGACGCCGCACTTGAGCGGGAAAAGGCCGCCCGCGATGACGCCGCCGCCAAGAAGGCGCAGGTGGACAAGCTCATTTCCGATACCACCCGCCTGAACAGCCAGCTTCAGGCGGCCAAACCAGGTATCCAGGCCCAGCTCCAACAAGTGAAGGCGAACCAGGATGCCGTCGCGGCGGAAATTTCCGAGCGGGACCGCAAGCTCCGTGAAGCCTGGTTGGCCGAACAGCAGCGGCTGGCCGCAGCCGCTGCGGCAGCGGCAGCTGCCCAGGGCCAGGCAGCCCCGCAACCTTACGTCCCGCCGGCGAGCAACCCGCGCTCCAACTTCGGCCTCATCCACCCGGTACCCGCGAACATTCCGATCACCTCAGGTTTCGGTTGGCGTGCGACGCCGCCAGGAACCATCGATTTCTACGGCCAGGGCGGCTACATGCACACTGGCATCGACTTCGGTGCCCCTTGTGGAACGCCCGTGTACGCAGCGGCTGCCGGCACCGTATTTTCCGCCGGTTGGGGCAACGACGGCGGCGGTAACCGTGTCAAAATATCGCACGGAGTCATCAACGGAGATTCCCTGACCACGGTCTACTACCACAATACGAGCGTGGTGGTTTCTTCCGGACAACAGGTGAGCCAAGGCCAGCTCATCGCATATTCGGGTACCACGGGTAACTCCACTGGTTGCCACGTGCACTTTGAAACCTGGGTGAACGGTCAGGCTGTTGACCCGATGAACCTTCTGTAGCCCGCAGGACAGTGTTCTACTGGCGTAGACTAGTGTGATTCTTCGACAACCAAGGAGTTCTACCGTGCCCAAGGAAAGTGGCCGTAAGGTAGTGGCCACCAATCGCAAGGCTCGGCATGACTACCACATATTGGATACCTATGAGGCTGGCATTGCCCTTATGGGAACCGAAGTAAAGTCCCTGCGTGAAGGCCACGCCTCGATGGTCGATGGCTTCTGTACGTTCTACAACGACGAGTTGTGGATGGAGGGGATCCACATCCCCGAGTACAACCAAGGGAGCTGGACCAACCACGCCGCGCGCCGTCGTCGTAAGTTGTTGCTTCACCGCGAGGAACTCAACAAAATCTCCGGCAAGATCCGCGAGACGGGCCTGACGGTAGTGCCGCTCCAGCTGTACTTCCTGGACGGACGTGCCAAGGTGGAGATCGCCTTGGCGCGAGGCAAGAAGGATTACGACAAGCGGCAGACCTTGCGCGAGCAGCAGGACAAGCGCGAATCGCTGCGTGAACTGCGCGAACGCAACCGCCGCTAAGCTGCGTCGTCAAGGACGTCGGTAGCGAAGCGTGTCCCGGAATGTTCGGGTGCTGCGATGCGTTATGATGATTAACCCGGCAGGTTACACGTGGTCGCTTTCGGGCGATCGTCGTTCTGCGGGGATTGATAACAAAATACGGGGATGATCGGTTTCGACGATGTTAGTCGCGACAGGTGAAGCGGGCCGAGGATGCAGAATTATCTCGTAAACGCTGTCTGCAAACCAATAAGTGCCAATTCTAAGCGCACTGACTTCGCTCTTGCTGCCTAAGCAGTAAGACAGTCCGTCAGCCCGAGGTTGCTATTGCCCCGGATCCTGGCGTCATTTAGATAGCCACTGCTGTTTGCCTCCGTCATCGAGGCAAACGGGACTCTTAGATGACTGGGCCCGGATCAGCTACTTGTTCGCACGATAGCTGGGGCCGAGAAAGTCCGACGCGAACTGCGCCCGGAGAAGCCCTGACAACACGACATCGGACGGGGGTTCAATTCCCCCCATCTCCACTTTTGTGATGAGTCGAGACATCCTTCATGGATGAGTCGGTCATCGGTAACACCCCGGTCTTCGGACCGGGGTGTTTTTCTTTGTCTGGGTTGGTAGTCGCGGGCGGTCTCAGTGGTTCGGACTCTGGGCTGCCGGCTCTCCACCCGCGCTGTCGACGCCGTCAGGAGGGTTCCCAGGTTCTCCCTCGCGGTGTTTGGCCACAGGTTTGCGGTCAACCAGCCTTCTTCGCTGGTGTCCAAAGACCATCACAACGGCTACCAGTGCGGCTCCGACAAGGACCATCACGACCCATATCCATTGTTGCCCGTCCACGTTCGCCCCAATCTCAGCCCGTCGGCTGGGTCCTGCGTTGTGCTACTAAAGGCCCTCGCTCCGTCGGCCTAGGCTGGGAGGACAGGACCAATAAGGAGTCAGTCTTTCTCCTGGTGGTTTGCGTAGGCGATGCACCGACCCCGGTTTTCGGAATGTGGGTTGTCCATTGAGCAAGGCTCCCTGCATGTTTTTCGCTGCGGCCCCTCGCCGGTCCGGGCCCAGTCGTGGCAATCCGCCCATCTGTTTTGGCATGAACGCTGTCGGACACGATAGGACTGGGGGCGATTGCTGTCTTGAGTAGTCACTACTCGTTTTCGCAGATTCCTACGTCACAACCGTGGCGGTCCGTTGAGTGTTCTCGTTAACCAGTCTGTGCGCTAGGAGATGATCAGATCGAATCCGCGGTCCTCCCGTAGTAAGACGGTCAGAGGGGCGGCATCGAATGCTTTTGCGTGAGGCTGGCAATCAGGGCATCGATCTTCGGCCTGCGACGGAGCGCCCAGAATGGCGTCCAGATCCCGAAGCAAACAAACGCGGCTGCGGCCAGCCACCAGAACCAGACTCCGGGTTCCGTGATGCCGAGGTACAGCTCGAGTGCAGCGAAAAGGCCAAACTCGACCGGACCTGCCCACGTCAGGAAGCGGTCCGAACGCCGCTTGCGCTCCAGCAATGGAAGCCAGACGTCCGGCTGGACGCCCTCAGGCAAACGGCCCTTTTTGATCGCTTTCTCGATGGCGGCTGCAGTGTCCCGGCCCCCGTACTTCTTTTGCAGGTTCCGGACGACGAGCGCCATGCAGACCCCATAGAGGACCCCGCCTGCCAAAGACCCCGCGAGCCACACCCAGCCGGCCCGGTCCGGCCGGATGGCCACCTGGATTCCGTACGTTCCCGCGGTCCACAGGATGGCCAAGATGGCGGCCACTGTCCACCCTGATCGTTTCGAGAACCAGTCCCGCAAGCTTTGCATCAGGTGGCCTCCGCTGCTCATGTCTCGTCTCGTCGAACCGATGCTGCCATCGTAGAGAGCCAAAACCCGGCGAGGAAGGGCTCGGTGCGTAGGAGGCCCCCGCGAGCCACCCAGCAACCCCCTCCCGGTCCGGCCGGATGGCTATCCGTGCTGTGACTGAGTTCACCCACGGCGTAGGGCGGAACGGACTAACCGTAGCGATGTATTCGTTGATATAGACACCACCGGTTACAGGAGGTGCACGATGAGTACGTTGCCGGAACAAGTATTTCCCAAGGACATCCCTGACGCCCCGTCAGACGACGAAGCCTTGGATGCCTACTCGCGGACAGTGATGCACGTAGCAGAAACGGTCACGCCGCATGTCGCAGCATTGGAGATGAGCAGCGCCCGCAGGAACGGCCAGGTCAGGATCGGAAGTGGGTCCGCCGTGGTGTTCACGGGCGACGGCTATATGTTGACCAACGCCCACGTGGTCTCGGGCCTACGCTCCGGACGGGCAATCTTCGCCGACGGAACCCATTCCGACGTCGAACTCGTCGGTGCGGATCCCTTGTCCGATCTCGCCATTGTCCGCGGACACCACACGCCGCCGCCTGCCATTCTGGGCAACGCGGAGTCGCTGCACGTCGGCCAATTGGTGATCGCCGTCGGTAATCCGCTGGGGCTGGCGGGATCGGTGACGGCGGGCGTCGTGAGCGGGCTCGGACGCTCCATCCCGGTCAGGTCCGGCCGGCACAGCAGGGTGATCGAGGACGTCATCCAGACCGACGCGGCTCTGAACCCGGGCAATTCCGGGGGAGCCCTGGCCGACACCAAAGGACGGATCGTGGGAATCAACACGGCCGTGGCCGGCTTGGGACTCGGACTTGCAGTGCCCATCAACACCACCACTCAACGGATCATCGCCGCCCTGCTGAAGGACGGCCGGGTCCGGCGGGCATACCTTGGCTTGGTGAGCACACCTATTCCGTTGGACGCGAGTGCGGTGATCCGGACGGGCCAGAAGGAAGCGCTCCGCGTAGTGGAGGTCATCGCGGGATCTCCGGCCGAGCGGGCGGGAATGCTCGCGGGCGACCTTGTCCTGAGTGCGCAGTCGCGGGCAGTATCCAGTGCCGAGAGCCTTCAAAAGCTCTTGTTTTCGCAGGCCATCGGGGAGCCGTTCCTCCTGACGGTGCTGCGCGACGGAAAGATCCACGCGATTGTCGCAGTGCCCAGCGAAATGACCGACGCGGATTCATGAGGAAGCACCCCCACGGTGGAACCAGTCAGCTAAAAAGCCGGGGCCAAGATGGCTCCGGCTTTTTTGCTACTTCTTCCTCATCCTCAAGTGGGCCACCGGATCGGCAGCGGCGTCGGATTCGTGCTTGGCACGCTTCACTGCCCGTTTCTCCTTGATGGACTTCATACTCTTCTTCGCCTCGTGCTGGTGCGGCGCTTTGTCAGGCATGTCATGCTCCCTAACTACGGATCTTCCGTGAAGATCCTGCAAAGAGGGTCCTGAAGGGCCCTCTCCTTGTAAGCTACGCCTGTTTCAGGCGAAATCAACCGGCCCCCAAACGCCCAGGGAATCTAGGCTTCGGACGCCGGAACGTCAACGATGCCCACGAACCGCGAGCCGATTCCCTCGTACTCGCTCCGGACCTCTCCAGGCAGGATTCCGGGAACCTCGCTGTTCCGATGATGACCACAGAAAACGTAAGTGAACTCCGGCCACCACTTCTTGGGACGCGCGGCCTCGGTGTAGCCGCACACCACGCAGCTCAAATACACCCACACGGGACGCTTACCGGTGCGGTTGGCGCGGGATTGGACGAGCCATGGCGGTGGATTGTCCTGCAGATCCCTCAGCTCGGCTTGTGAAAGCCTGGACGGGATGCCGTGGCGTTGGGCCATTTCCATCGAAATATCAAGGGCCAGTGCGGCGTCACGTCTGCTAATCACCATTCAACGATACGGGACTTTCTCCGTGGCGGAACCGCGGCGGGACCGGGCAGGAATCCGGACCGCAAGGGACAAGCAGGCGTAGGCTGTGCTCATGACCGACGCAGCGGCCCTGCTGCCAAGCACTCCGCTTCAAAAGCGGGTCCTTGTTGTGGCTATTGTGGCTTCCTTTATCGCCATTTTGGATGGCTTCGTAGTGAACCTCGCGCTCCCCGCGATCGGCCGCGAACTGGGTGGCGGGCTTGTCATCCAGCAATGGGTGGTGGATGCCTACCTGCTGACCCTTGGCGCGCTGATACTGGTGGCCGGATCCCTGTCCGACCACTTCGGCCGCGCGCGCATCCTGGAATGGGGACTCGCCGGCTTCACCCTCACCTCCGTCACGTGCGGCCTCGCCTGGAACGGCGAGGTGCTGGTGGTTTCGCGGGCCCTCCAAGGGATCGCCGGGGCCTTGCTCGTCCCGAGTTCGCTTGCCATGATCGTCACGTTCTTCTCCGGGCCCGCGCAGTCCAAGGCAATCGGCCAATGGTCCGGTTGGACCAGCGCGGCCGCCATCGTCGCTCCGCTGATCGGCGGCGCATCGGTCGATCTGCTGTCCTGGCGGGTTATCTTCTTCATCAATGTGATTCCTGCCGTCGCGATCTGGCCGATCCTCGCCGGGCTGCGGAAGTCCGATGCCGCCGTGGACAGGAGCAAGAAGATCGACTACCTCGGCGCGTTCCTGGCCATGGTGGGACTCGGCGGTCCGGTCTACGCCTTCATCGAACAAGGACGCATGGGCTGGGGGAACATGGTGGTCTGGATGCCGCTCGCCCTCGGGGCCGTCGGCCTGGTCCTCTTCCTGGTCCACGAAGCCAGGACCCAGGAACCAATGCTGCCCCTGCGGCTCTTCGGCATCCGCAATTTCGGCTGGGGAAACATCGCCACGCTCGCCATTTACGGTGCCCTGTCATTGGGCTTCTTCGCCGTAGGCATCTACTTGCAGCAAGTGGGAGGGATGAAAGCCACCACGGCGGGCATCGCGTTGCTTCCCGCGACTGTCCTCCTGATGCTCACGGCTTCATTCTTCGGGGGACTGGCGGGCAAGTACGGTCCGCGGTGGTTCATGACGGCCGGACCGTTCATCTGCGGAGTCGGGTTCCTCATGACCTTGGCCGTCCAGGAGCCCTTGAACTACTGGACTCAAGTGCTGCCCGGGCAGATCGTCTTCGGGATCGGCCTCAGCACCTTGGTGGCGCCCCTCACCGCGGCCATCCTCGGCGCGGTACCCACTGAAGAGGCGGGGATCGGTTCCGCTGTGAACAACGCCGTTGCCCGGATCGCAGGCTTGATCTGCATCGCGTTTGCCGGGCTCATCATCGGCCCGGTCTTCAGCCGGCAAGGCCTCATGAATGCGGTGGTGGTCACCGCCGTGCTGTTCTTCCTCGGCGCGGTGGCATCCGCCGTCGGGATCCGGAACCCGGTGCTGGGCGCGGCGGCAGTGGACTCGCCGGAAGGTCCAGCCCCCGACGACGGCGGGACGGCTGCCCAGCGCGCCTGAACCGCGCTCTCCAAGACACGCTCTCCAAGACGCAGTGACGGTATCGTCAGCGTTCCGCGAGGACGCAACCTTCGTGTTCGACATCCGTGGCCACCCAGAGCGCGGAAGCGACCTCGTCCGCGAGATCGTAGTCGCGGCTTCCCTGTCCCTTCCCGATCCGGACCACCAGCGCACCGCCGAACGGCTTGCGGCCAATCACCTCGATGCTGGCGTCGAGGTCGATTTCCTCGGCTGAAAGGTAGCGCAGCAGCTCAGGGTTTTCGTCGCTGATCCGGGTGATCTTGCCGGAATGCCCGTCGTCGAGCTCGATCATCCGGTGCGCGTGCGGCAGGCTCACCGAACCGTCCGCGGCGGGGATGGGGTCTCCGTGGGGATCGCGTCCGGGGTTGCCCAGTTTGGCGGCCATGCGATCGATGAAGGTGTCCGAGACGGCGTGCTCGAGCATCTCGGCCTCGTCGTGGACTTCATCCCAGCTGTATCCCAACTCCCTCACCAGGTAGGTTTCGATCAGGCGGTGCCGGCGGACCATGCCGAGGGCAAGATGCATTCCCTGGGGGGTCAAAGTGATGGCGCTGTACGGCTGGTGGTCCACCAGGCCTTGGTCCTTGAGCTTGCGGACCATCTCCGAGACGGAGGAATTGGCGACGCCGAGCCGCTGCGCGAGCTGTGAGGACGTGATGGGTTTGTCCTGCCACTCCGTAAAGGAGTAGATGACCTTGACGTAGTCCTCGATGGAGGAGGAGGGCGCACTGGTCTTCACGCTTCCAAGCCTATCGTGAACCGGCAGAATCAGGCTTTGCGCGCCCGCCAGCTCTGCGTGAGATAGGGCAGCGGGATGACCTCGTCCTCGGCATGTTCCAGATGTTCGAAGAGATACCACCGGAGATTGCCCATGACCTTCGCCCGGGTGGCATCGTTCGCCCTCAGATAATAGCTGCGCGACTTCACGAGTTCGAGGATGTCTGCCGGAGCCAAGGGATCCTCCCAGCGCGTGACGTGGTTTTCGAGGCCGGTGAACTCGGGGCCCACCACTGGCCGGAAGTCCGGTTTGTGGACATCGCCGGCATGCATGATGCGGGACAGGCGATGGACCCAGGGCACCGAAGTGTCCAATTGGTTCCAGATCAAGCCGATGACGCCCTGGGGTCGAAGGATCCGGGCGATCTCAGTGCTCGCGGCGAGCGGATCGCACCAGTGCCAGGCTTGGGCAACGCTGACGACGTCGAATGCTGAGTCCGCCAGCCCGGTTGCCTCAGCCGTGCCCTCCAGGGCGATCACCTGTGGATACCCTTTGCGCAGCTGGGTGAGCATGTCCGTGGAGGGGTCCACTGCGGACACCGCCAGCCCCCGCTCGACGAGCAGCGAGGTGAACTTTCCGGTGCCGGCGCCGATGTCTGCCGCGTCCCGAGCCCCCTCCGGCAGCAGCCAGTCAGCTGAATCCGCAGGGTAGCCCGGCCGGACCCGCTCATAGTGTTCTCCGCCGTCCTGGAAACTGCGGCCGAGTTCGAGTCGCCGTTCCTCATATAGCCTGGGGCCGGCTGAGGTGCCTTTGGGTCGCGGGGCCACGCGGGAACTCCTTCGTAGGACAGGAAAAATACCCTACGAATCTACCGCAATCAGTCGGTGCTGCAGGGTGCGGCGCCCGCGGTCCCGGGGGTGTTGGGAGCCCACTCCGGGTAGCTGCGGTGGTCGTTCGCAGGGACCCAACGCCCGGCATCCACCACGTAGTCCCAGCCGAGGCCATTGCTCTTGAGCGCCTGGATGCCCGCGATGAGCCGGGTGGCGTCTTCCAAACGCGACCCCACGCCGAAGCTGGCACGCAGCGATCCGGAGGGAAGGCCGAGGCGCTTGAGCAGCGGGTGCGCGCAAAAGCGTCCGTCCCGCAGGCCGATGCCATGCTCGGCCGCAAGATAGGCCGCGACGAGTCCGGCGTCGTAGCCCTGGAGCGAGAAGTTCACGACGCCGATCGTGTCCTGGGGATCGGTGTCGCTGAAGATCTGGTGCACGGTCACGCCGTCGATTTGCTTGAGGCCCTCGACAAGGTGCGAGCGGATGGCGGCCTCGTGGGCGTGCCATTCATCGTGGTCGAGGCTGGCAATGACCTGAGTGGCCCGGGCCAGGGTGGCCGCGCCCAGCACGTTCGGAGAGCCCCCTTCGTGCCTTGCCGGCCCCGTGGCCCAGCTGACGGAATCAAGGCGTGCCTCGCGGACCGCGCCGCCTCCTGCCAGGTGCGGCGTGCCGGCGTCGAGCCAGTCTGGGCGGCCCACCAGCACACCGGCGCCGAACGGTGCATAGAGCTTGTGCCCCGAGAAGACCAGGTAGTCCACCTCCGCGGCGGCGATATCGATGCGGCGGTGCGGTGCGAGTTGCGCCGCGTCCACCACGATCCGCGCCCCGAATTCGTGGGCCAAGGCAGCGAGTTCCTTGATGGGCAGGATTTCGCCGGTCACGTTCGACGCGCCGGTGACTGCCAGGAGGCTGACGCCACCCTGGGAGAGCGCCGTGCGGACAGCCGCAACAGTCTCCGACAACGTTCCGGCGGCAACGATGCTGCGGTGGGGAACACCTTGCCATGGGAGCAGATTGGCGTGGTGCTCGATGTCCAGGTACAGGACTTCGCCCGTATGCCTGCCGTCCTCAACCGGCAAGCAACCCGCCAGCAGATTGAGGGAGTCAGTGGTGTTGCGCGTGAAAATGACGGAATCGTCCGGCCTGCCGCCAACGAAGTCACGAACGATGTTGCGGGCATTCTCGTAGACCGACGTGCTGATTTGGGAGGCATAGCCGGCGCCGCGGTGGACGCTCGCGTAGTACGGCAGGATTTCGTTGAGGTACGCGGAGACCACGGTCAGCGCAGGTGCGGAAGCGCCGTAGTCGAGGTTGGCGTAGCGGATCTGGCCGCCCTGGATCAAGGGCGCCTGCAGCTCCGCTCCGGTGACTGCGGCCAGTGGGCGCGACGCCGGAGTCCGGGACTCACCGTGCCGCTGCCCAGGATCGTGGTGCTGCGAAAGAGCCGTGGAAGAAATTGTGGCTGTGCTCATGGGACCTCACTCAAGAGGGACCCCTGCGTGCAGGGGGTCCGCGCTTGCCGCATCCGTTCCGGACCGGCCGGGTCGTCACCCGGGGCACCCCGCCGCGATGGAGGGTTGCCGGCCAGCAAACCGGGGTTTCGCGCTGGCACTCGTGACCTGTAAAGAGCGTAGGACACCGGCAAGGCCGGTTCCAATGTGACCGCGATTGTTAAGCGGATTGTTACACCGCCCGAAAAATGTGCCTTCAGCCGAAGAAAAAGCAACGGACGCCCCGGAAAAGGGACGTCCGCCGTCGTTTGTTCAGTGAATGGGGTGGATCAGAGCAAGTCGTCGAGTTCGGGGTTGAGCCTCTTGAGCACCTCGGAGTGCAGGATCGAGTTAGTGGCGACGGCGTTTCCGCCGAAGGGGCCATCCGCGCCATCCAGAGACGTGAAGCGTCCGCCGGCCTCGGTCACGATCGGCACCAAGGCCGCCATGTCGTAGACCTGGAGTTCCGGTTCGGCGGCGATGTCCACGGCGCCCTCGGCCACGAGGCAGTAGGACCAGAAATCGCCGTACGCACGGCTGCGCCAGACATCGTTCTCGAGGCCCAGGAAGTTGTCCAGCTTCTCGTGCTGCTTCCACTCGGAAAGCTCGGAGTAGGAGAGCGAGGCGTCTTCGAGCCGGGACACGTTGGAAACTTTCAACCGGGTGGCCGCCGCCAGCGACCGGCCCATGTAGGCGCCGGAGCCCTTGGCCGCCCACCAACGCTTGCCGAGCGCCGGAGCGCTCACGAGGCCGACTACTACCTCGCCCTCGTCCACGAGGGCGATCAGCGTTGCCCACACGGGTACGCCACGCACGAAGTTCTTGGTCCCGTCGATGGGATCGATGATCCAACGCCTCGAGCCGTGGCCCGTGCTGCCGAATTCTTCCCCCAGGACGGCGTCACGGGGGCGGGAACGGGAGAGCTGCCCGCGGATTGCTTCCTCGGCGGCTTTGTCGGCGTCGGTGACCGGGCTCAGGTCGGGTTTGGTCTCCACCTGAAGGTCCAGGGCCTTGAACCGCTCCATTGTCAGGGAATCGACGGAGTCGGCCAGGACGTGTGCCAGCCGCAGGTCGTCGTTGTAGCTCGAATCGGGTTGGGTCATGGTTCCAAACTACCGTCTCTTCGCCGGTGAGCCGGGGAGGTAGGACGGCAGCGGCGCAGTTAGTTGACCGTACCCAGTTCCTTGGTTTCCTGTGCTTCCATGCGCGGGTCCGCGCCGAGGAGCCGGCGCAACGATGCCAGGCGGGCCGGGCCCGACTCTCCGGCATGGCCATCGGCGACCCACGAATCCAGGCCGCATCGAACAGCGTTGGCATCGTGCTTGCAGCCGCGCTCGCACATTTCGGTCCCGGGTTCGAGGTCCGGGAAGGCATGCAGGATACGGTCCGGGTTCACGTGGGCGAGGCCGAAGGAACGGATGCCCGGGGTATCGATGATCCAGCTTCCGCCGGGGGCGTCGCTGAGCTTCAGGGCAAGGGCAGACGAGGAGGTGTGCCGTCCGCGCCCCGTCACCGCGTTGACCCCGCCGGTGGCGCGCTCGGCCCCGGTCAGGGCGTTCACCATGGTGGACTTCCCGACGCCGGAATGGCCCAGGAGCACGGTGACCTTGCCGTCGAGGTAGTCCCGCAACTGGCCGACGGCGTCACTGTCGAGGCGGGCGGACAAACCGTCGTCCGACCGGGCGTCGATGCCGGAGGCGCCGGCGTCGGCCGTCCGGCTGATGATGATGGGGAAACCGAGGCTCACGTAGTTGGCGAGCAGTTCTGTCGGATCCTTGACATCCGCTTTGGTGACGAGCAGCAGCGGCTCGATTCCGGCGTCGTATGCTGCCACCAGGGCGCGGTCGATGAATCCCGTGCGCGGTTCCGGGTTGGCGGCCGCCACCACCACCACGAGCTGGTCGGCGTTGGCGACGACGGCGCGTTCGATCGGATCGGTGTCGTCGGCACTTCGCCGCAGGAGGGTCTTGCGCTCCTCGACCCGCACGAGGCGGGCGAGGGTGTCCGGGGCTCCTGAAACATCGCCGACGAGGGCGACGAAGTCCCCTGGAACCACGGGGGAGCGCCTCAGTTCCCGGGCGCGGGCGGCAATGACAATGCGCTCGTTGTCCGAGCTTTCATCCACTATCGCGGTGTAGCGGCCGCGGTCGACGGTGACGATGCGCCCGATCACGGCGTCGTCGTGGCTGGGGCGGTCCTTGGTGCGGGGGCGTGTGCCCTTCTTGTTGGGGCGGATCCGGACATCGGACTCATCCCAGGAGCGTGCGTCGCGAGCCATCGTCAGTTGCTTGTCTCCGTTGAACCGGTGTCCGCGGCCGCTGGCCCCGCAGTGAGCATCGACGTCCAGATGTCCGGGAATTCGGGCATGGTCTTGGACGTCGTCGCGATGTCTTCGACCTGGACGCCTTCGACAGCGAGACCGAGTATCGCACCCGCGGTAGCCATGCGGTGGTCGGCGTAGCTGTGCACGACGCCGGCGTGCAGCGCTGCGGGCCGGATCACCAGTCCGTCGCTGGTTTCCTCGGCGTCGCCGCCAAGTCGGTTGATTTCGGCGACCAGCGCGGCCAGCCTGTCTGTCTCGTGTCCGCGCAGATGCGCGATGCCGGTGAGCCGGGAAGGGCTGGTTGCCAAGGCGCACAATGCCGCCACAGTGGGGGCGAGCTCGCTGGTTTCGTCGAAGTCCGCGCCCAGGATCACGGAACCGCCGGTGACTGTCAGGGTGTCGTTGTCCAGCGTGACGGTGGCGCCCATGGTGGCAAGAATGTTCCGCCAGAGATCCCCGACTTGCGTGGTGTTGGCCGGCCAGTTGGGGATCCGGACGGTTCCCTTCGTGGCGAGCGCCGCGGCGAGGAAGGGACCCGCGTTGGAGAGGTCCTGCTCGATCCGCTCGTCGAACGCCTGGATGGGGCCGGGGGAGACTCGCCAATGGTTTGGCACGGAGTCATCCACCTGGACTCCAACCCCGCGCAGGACAGCGACAGTCATGTTGATGTGGTCCAGGCTCGGCACGGGCTTGCCGACATGCTCGAGGTGGAGGCCCTCTTCGAAGCGAGCGCCGACCAGCAACAGGGCGGAGATGAACTGCGAGGACGCGCTCGCGTCGATCACCAAGTGGCCACCGCGCACGGAGCCTGTGCCGGAGACCTTGAACGGCAAGGAGCTCGGCGCTTGCCCGTCCATGGCGCTGACTTCCACTCCGAGGGTCCGGAGGGCTTCGATGATGGTGCCCATGGGACGCTGGCGTGCGTGCGGATCGCCGTCGAACACCGAAACGCCGTTGCGCAGTGCCGCAAGGGGCGGCACGAAGCGCATGACTGTGCCGGCCAGGCCGCAGTCGATGGCGGTCTCCGATGCGGCAGCCGCAGGATCGATGGGGGTGATTTTAAGATCCGGGCCGTACTGTCCATCGCCGGGAACCTCGGTAATGGTGGCGCCAAGCCGGCGCAGGGCCTCGACCATGAGGGCCGAATCCCGCGAATGCAAGGGTGCACGCAACCTGCTGGGGCCGTTGGCCAATGCCGCCAGGACCAGATAGCGGTTGGTCAGCGACTTCGAACCAGGAACCGAGACCGTGGCATCCACAGGGTGGCTGGCGAAGGGTGCGGGCCACAGGGGAAGCGCGGAAGCTGTGCTGGTCCCTGAATCGTCTGCCTGCGTGGCGGGGGTTCCTGGCATGCTTCCTTATGCTCCAACTGCGTTGTCTACGGCCTTGCGGACGGCCCGGTCTGTCTTCTTGAACTGCTTGCCCGTGGCCTTCTTGGCGTCGATGGCGAGGTGTTCCGCGCGCCATGCGAGGCTCGGTTTGCCGGCAGTGTCGACGGCGGCGAGGAGAACGCCGCCGGTCAGCGAAATGTTCTTGAGCAACTGGGCGCGACGTGCGAGCCGGCCTTCCTTTGTGCTGATGTCGGCAGAACGCCACTCAACAAAGGTGTTCAGGACCGAGATCCCGGCAAGCAGCGTTGCCGAGAACCGGGAGCATTTGCCGAGGGCGAGCAGGGCGCCTGCGCCCACCTGGGTGCCGCCAATGAGCCGCGCCAGCATCTTCTCGTCCGCAGGGAAAGGCAGCGACTCGGAAGCGCGGCGGAGCAGCGGAGAGAGCTGCTTGGCTGTGTCATCCGCGTTCTTGAGCTTGTCCAGCCCTGCGACGACAAAACTGGAAGCCAACATTGGCCTGGCGAGAAAACGGACGAGGGACATGTCTTTGCCTCCTGGATGGCTTGCCACGGTGTTCAGGTGGTGCTGCGTTCAAGTGGTGCGGTGTTCACGGGGTGCAGTCGGATCTAGTCTTGCATCTTTGCGGAATATTTGCCCGGAGCTTGCCGTTGTCAGAAGAAGGTGCGGTATGGGCTGGACCTTGGATTGTGGCGTGTGCGTTGTGCCGCGCTTAGTCATGTCGTTCGAGTGGAGATGGTTTTTTGGCCTTGGTTAAGGACCGCGAGGGACGCTTGGCGCTTGGGCGGGAGCTGCCACTGGACTCCCGGCGGGTGACAGTAGACTTGGATGCAATGAGCACCATGGATCCGGCCGCAGCGGCCATGTACAAAGCAGCGACGGAAGCCACGGACGCAACGTCCGACGGCGACGCAACTGTGGAGGCCGACGTCGAGATTGCCGTTGACTTCGCAAGCGAGACTCCCGAACAACGGAGGGCGCGCTTCGAACGGGACGCCATGCAATATGTCGACCAGCTCTATTCGGCTGCCATGCGCATGGCCAGGAATCCGTCCGACGCCGAGGACCTGGTCCAGGAGGCCTACACCAAGGCGTTCTCGGCCTTCCACCAGTACAAGCCGGGTACCAACCTCAAGGCGTGGCTGTACCGCATCCTGACCAACACGTACATCAACCTGTACCGGAAGCGGCAGCGCGAACCGTTGCAGTCGAATTCGGACACCATCGAAGACTGGCAGCTGGCGCGGGCGGAGTCCCATACGTCCGCCGGGCTGCGCTCGGCGGAGGCGGAAGCCCTGGATCATTTGCCGGACTCGGACGTGAAGAGCGCGCTGCAATCCATTCCGGAGGAATTCCGGCTCGCGGTGTACTTCGCTGACGTCGAGGGCTTCGCATACAAAGAAATATCAGACATCATGAATACCCCGATTGGCACGGTCATGTCCCGGCTTCATCGCGGCAGGAAGATGTTGCGCGATCTGCTGGCGGATTACGCCGCAGAACGGGGAATCAGCGCCGGCGCGGAAGAAAAGGCCTTGGCCGTGGGCGCGGCCACAAGCAAAAAACAGGAGAAAAGGAAATGAGCTGCCAAGGATTGGGCGACTGCGACGATGCTCGGATGCAGCGTATCTACGAGTACCTCGATGGTGCGTTGACCCGGGAAGACATCGCCGAGATCAAAGTGCATCTGGAAGACTGCCCGGAGTGCACCGAGCAATACGACCTTGAGTGCGTCATCCGCACCGTGGTCAAGCGCTCCTGTACGGAAGCGGCTCCTGAGAATCTCAAGAACTCGATCCTGGACAGGATCCACGCTATGAAGTCCGTGGACGTCTAAGAGCCTGGAACGGCAAGGGCCCCGGAAACCTGATGGTTTCCGGGGCCCTCCGCATTAAGTCTTACGCTAAGCCGATGGCTTAGGTGTTGGGACGCTTGCCGTGGTTTGCGCCGCCGCGCTTACGGTCACGACGCTTACGTGCACGCTTGCTCATAGCTGGCCTCCTTAGATTCTTGATACTCAATAAAGCTGCCCTCCAGTCTCCCACATCCGGGGGCCGCCCCGCGAACCGCGGGCCGGGACCCAGGGGAGAGGACGGCAGCCCCGCAGGAAGTCCGGGCTCAGCCCCGCAGGGAATTCCGGATGGAGATCCTGGCCTGGTCCAGGACGGTGCGGACGGTCTCAAGGGCGATAGGAGTCAGGGCCTTGGAGCCGGCGTGCTGTCGCAACTCCACCCGGATGTCGTCGCGGAAGGCCTGGACCATCATTTCGGCTTCCTTCAGGATGCGGTGTCCTTCCGGAGAGTAGCTTCCGGCCCACGACTGGAACTCCGCGGACTTCGCGTTGGCTCGCGCGGCTTCGGCGGTCGCCGCGAGGTCTGCGCGCAGGCCGCGCATGTTGCTGCGGATGTCGTCGCGGAGGTTATCGGCCAACCGCCGCACCGAGGCCGAGATGTTGTCCTCGACGTCGGCTAGTTCCTGCCGCCGGCTGTTGAGCTCCGCCAGTCCCGCCTCGGTGATGGAGTAGTTGGTTCGGCGCCCGTCGCTGCTTGTGGCTACCAGTCCTTCTTCCTCGAGTTTGCCGAGGCGCGGGTAGATGGTTCCTGCACTGGGGGAGTAGGTCCCGCCGAAGCGTTCGCCGAGGGCCTTGATGAGCTCGTAGCCGTGCTTGGGGCCTGATTCCAGGAGCGCCAGCAGATAGAGCCGGAGCGCTCCGTGGGCAAAGACTGGCGGCATCAGACTTCCTCTTCTCCGGTGACTGGGTGCGTTGTTCCGGGTGTTGGCGCACCGCCGTGGATGATGGAGGTCTTTCCGGACACGGAGTTGGTGCGCGCCACCATGAGCCGCTGATCGGGGCCGGCGATGGTCTGGACCTTTCCGCCTGACTGGGCGTACAGCTGGTCATCGATCATCACGGTGCCGCTGGCTGTTTTGGCGACGATGTCCACGCCGACGTCATGCGGGAGGCGGACGGTGAGGTCGCCCGAAACGGAATTGGCTCCGAAATCCTGGGTGTAGCCGTGAAGGTCGAAGCTGAGGTCTCCGCTGACCGTATTGGCCCGGATGTTCTTGAAGCGACCCGAAGCCGTGACTTCGCCCGAGACGCTCTTGGCGGTCATGACGCCGTCGTGGTTGCGCGCGATGACTTCGCCGCTGACGGTGTTGACGTGAAGCTCGCCCCGCGTGCCGTCCGCGAGGACGGACCCGGACACCGTGTTGAGGCGGATGTGGCCGCTGACGCCGGAGACCATGCCGTCACCGCTCACGGTTCCTGCTTCGACATCGACGCCGGCGGGCAGTGCGATGCTGATGACGATCGTGTTGGTGCTGGTGTTGTTGACGGTCCCCATGAGGTTGCGGAACCAGCCCTGCGGGCCGTGCAATTGGTGGCGGACTTCGAGCCGGCCGTCAACCAGGCTAACGCTCAATGGGTCGCCGGCGATTTCCGAGATCTCGATCCGGGTGATTGCTTCGTCGTGCGTGACGACGTCGAAACGGCCCTTGACGATCCCCAGCTTGAGTGAGCGGACGCCGTCGACGTCGATGGTCTGCGGACCGGTAACGGTCCAATTCTCTTCTTTCATGACCCCTCCAATGGTGCGCCATTAGTTGCGATATATCGCGTATGAAACTTACGATATATCGCGAATCGCATCTTGGCAATGGGTCCTGCTGGAGGAGAGGGGGCGCGCCGCTGGCCCCGGTTATTCCGGCTGGGCGATCCTCAGCCACTGGAACCAGCCGCGGTGCAACACAAGCCAGGCCATGAGCCCATAGCCCGCTTGGCCCGGTGTACCGCCATTCGCTGCGAGGTCGGTGCGCCATTGTTCGTGGTTGAGCAACGGCGAGAACGTGTCGACGTACTGGTGGTTGCGGCGGGTGGTGACGTCGGCGAATGCGGCGTTGAGTTCCGCGATCCGACGGTTCTTGGCCGGGTCCAGCGTGGGCGGCGGACCGACGACGAATACTTCGATGTTGCTTTGGGACGCCCCATCCAGGATGTTGGCCAGGTTGAGGCGGCTGCGCGCCGTGGAGACACCGAATTCGATGTCGCGGCCGGACAGTCCGATCACGAGGCGGTTTTCGTGGACGTTGCTGAAGCGTCTCCCGGCTTCGTCGAGCCAGCGCCCCGCAAGGCCTTCAGTGCCCTCCATGGGACAGGGAAGAGAGTAGCTCTCCACCAGGACGGAGTCCTGGGGAGTCCGCGCGAGAACCCTTCCGAGCCAGCCCAAGGCCCTGGGGTCACCGAGCCCGGCGAGTAGTTCATCACCAACAGCTGCGATGCGCAGCTTCCTGTCTTCCACAGTTACCTCTTCACCAAACGTTGCGGTCCTTGCACTGTGTCCGGCCGGGCGGCTTGATCGCCGGACACTTGTTCCATTAAACAGAACTGCCCGGCTGGAAGCGGGTATTGAACCTCCAGCCGGGCAGCAGCCGTCTTACTTGCGTTCGAATGCCTGCTTGAGCAAGGTGGCCTGCTCGGCGCTGTGGCGCTTCATGGAACCGGCCGCCGTGGAGGCCGATGCCGGACGCGACACGAGCCGGACCGAGCGGTCCAGTGCCTGCGGCAGGTTCAGGCCGATGAACGGCCACGGACCCTGGTTGGCGGGTTCGTCCTGCGCCCAGACGATATCGGCGTTCGGGTACTTGGCCAGTTCGGCCTCAATCTGGGCCTGGGGCAACGGGTACAGCTGCTCCAGGCGGATGATTGCGGTCGAGGTGTCGCCGGTCTTCTGGCGGTTCGACAGAAGATCGTAGTAGAGACGGCCGGAAACCAGGATCACGCGATCGACGCTCTGGGCCTCAAGCGGCTCGTGTTCGCCGATGACCGGCTTGAAGCCGCCCGTGGTGAAGTCCTCCACCGCAGAAGCCGCACCCTTGAGCCGCAAAAGCTGCTTCGGGGTGAAGATGATGAGCGGCTTGCGGGGACGGCTGTAGGCCTGCCGGCGCAGCAAGTGGAAGTGCGAGGCCGCGGTGGTCGGATTCGCCACGATCATGTTGTCTTCGGCACAAAGCTGCAGGAAGCGCTCGATGCGTGCGGACGAGTGGTCCGGTCCCTGGCCTTCGTAGCCGTGGGGCAGCATGAGGACGAGCGAGGAACGCTGGCCCCACTTCTGCTCGGCCGAGGAGATGAACTCGTCGATGATGGTCTGCGCACCATTGACGAAGTCACCGAACTGGGCCTCCCACAACACCAAGGCGTCCGGGCGTTCCACGGAATATCCGTACTCGAAGCCCATGGCTGCGTATTCGGACAACAAGGAGTCGTAGATCCACAGCTTGGCCTGATCGTCGCTCAGGTTGCCCAGCGGCATCCATTCGCTGCCGTTCGCGCGGTCGTGGAAGACGGCGTGACGCTGCACGAAGGTGCCGCGACGGGAGTCCTGGCCGGCGAGGCGGACGGGGACGCCCTCCATGACGAGCGAACCAAAGGCCGCGATCTCGCCGAAGCCCCAGTCGATGCCGCCTTCGCGGGACATCTGCTCGCGCTTCTCGAGGAGCTGCTTGAGCTTGGAGTGGACCGTGAAGCCCTCCGGAATATCGAGGTGCGCCTGGCCGATCCGCTGCAGCATTTCGGCCGAGATGGCCGTGGTGGCAGGCGCGTTGGTGCCGAAATCCGCCTGCTGGGCGATAGGACGCTCGATGTCCGAGACCGCAGCGGAGTCCGCCGTGATGATCGGGATAGGCGAAGTCTGCGCGGCATGGGTCTCCGCGAAGACACGCTCGAGGCGTTCCTGGTAGTCGCGCAGCAACTGTTCGGCTTCGTCCTCGGTGATGTCGCCACGGCCGATGAGGGATTCCGTGTAGAGCTTGCGGACGGAGCGCTTGGCTTCGATGAGGTTGTACATGAGCGGCTGCGTCATCGAGGGGTCGTCGCCCTCGTTGTGTCCCCGGCGGCGGTAGCACACCATGTCCACGATGACGTCCTTGTGGAAGCGCTGGCGGAACTCGTAGGCCAGCTGCGCGATGCGCACGACGGCCTCGGGGTCGTCGCCGTTCACATGGAAGATCGGGGCCTGGATCATCTTGGCCACGTCGGTGGAGTAGGTCGAGGAACGCGACGACGACGGTGCGGTGGTGAAACCGACCTGGTTGTTCACGATGATGTGGATGGTTCCACCGGTGCGGTAACCACGCAGCTGGGACAGGTTGAGCGTCTCCGCCACAACGCCCTGGCCGGCAAAGGCAGCGTCGCCGTGGACCATGATGGGCAGCACGGGGAACGCCTCGCCCTGGTCCAGCCGGTCCTGTTTGGCCCGGACGATGCCCTCGAGCACGGAGTCCACGGCTTCAAGGTGCGACGGGTTGGCGGCGAGGTAGACCTTGGTCTCATTGCCGTTGTCCGAAGTGAAGGTGCCCTCGGTGCCGAGGTGGTACTTGACGTCGCCCGAACCTTGAACGGAGCGGGGGTCCTGGGTGCCTTCGAATTCGCGGAACACCTGGGCGTACGTCTTGCCCGCGATGTTGGTGAGTACGTTGAGGCGGCCGCGGTGGGCCATGCCGATCGCGACTTCGTCGAGTCCGTCGTCGGCGGCGTCGGAAATGATGGTGTCCAGCAGCGGAATCAGCGATTCCCCGCCTTCGAGGGAGAAGCGCTTCTGGCCCACGAACTTGGTCTGCAGGAAGGTTTCGAAGGCCTCTGCAGCGTTGAGCTTGGAGACAATGCGCAGCTGCTCTTCGCGGCTCGGTTTGGAGTACGGGTGCTCCACCTGGTCCTGGAACCACTTGCGTTCTTCAGGCTCCTGGATGTGCATGTATTCAATGCCCGTGGTCCGGCAGTAAGCGTCGCGGAGAACGCCCAGGATGTCGCGGAACTTGAGCATCGGCCTGCCGCCGAAGCCGCCGGTGGGCCACTCGCGGTCCAGGTCCCACAAGGTGAGGCCATACGTCAGGACGTCGAGGTCCGGGTGCTTGCGCTGCACGTACTCGAGCGGGTTCGTGTCTGCCATGAGGTGGCCACGGACCCGGTAGGAGTGGATCAGCTGCTGGATGCGGGCAACCTTGTTGATCTCGTCAGCCGGGTCGACCTGGAGGTCGGGGCTCCAGCGGACGGGCTCGTAAGGAATGCGCAGCGCTTCGAAGATCTCGTCGTAGAAGTTCTGGGCGCCCAGGAGGAGCTGGTGGACGAGCTTGAGGAACTCGCCGCTTCCGGCGCCCTGGATGACCCGGTGATCGTAGGTGGAGGTCAGCGTGAGGATCTTGCTGATGGCGTTCTGGGCGATGATCTTCTCGCTGGCGCCTTGCCATTCAGCCGGGTAGTCGAGGGCTCCGACGCCGATGATGGCGGCCTGGCCCTTGGAGAGCCGGGGCACGGAGTGCACGGTGCCGATGCCACCGGGGTTGGTCAGCGAAACGGTGGTGCCCGCGTGGTCGTCCGCCGTGAGCTTGCCGTTGCGCGCGCGCTTGATGAGATCTTCGTAGGTGTGCCAGAACTCCGCGAAGTTCATGGTCTCGGCCTTCTTGATGTTGGGAACCATCAGGAGGCGCGTGCCGTCGGGCTTGGGCATGTCAATGGCGATGCCGAAGTTGACGTGTGCGGGCTGCACGGCAACCGGCTTGCCGTCTACTTCGTCGTAGTACACGTTCATCGACGGGAACTGGGACAGGGCGCGAACCACTGCGTAGCCGATGAGGTGGGTGAAGGAGACCTTGCCGCCACGGGCGCGGGCAAGGTTGGAATTGATGACAACGCGGTTGTCGATCAGGAGCTTGGCAGGAACGGCCCGGACGCTCGTGGCGGTAGGAACCTCGAGGCTCATGACCATGTTGGAAGCGATGGCCTTGGCCGGACCGCGGAGGACGGAGACGACGTCCTCTTCCGGGGGAGTGGGAGCCTTGGTGCTCTTGGGAAGCTGTGCCGGGATCGGCCGGGACTGGCTGCCGCCCGATGGATTCTGCGCGCCGTCCTTGGCGACAGTGGCCGGAGCCTTCTTGACCGGCGCTGCAGGAGCGGCCGGAGCAGGTGCAGCTGCCGGGGCAACCACGGGCGCAACCGGCGTCATTGCCGATGCGGCGGCCTGTGCCACGACAGGAAGTTCGCGAGTGGGAGGGTTTGCAGGGGCTGCGGATGTTCCGTTGGAGGAAGTGCCGTCAGCGGTATCGAAGGACTCGAAAAGCGGCCACCACTTGGCGTCGACCGAATTCTTGTCCTGCTGGTACCGCTCGTACAGTTCGTCAACGAGCCACTCGTTTCCGCCAAATTCCTCGGGTAGACGGTGGCTTGGCTGCTCTGGCACTTGAAATACGCCTCTTCCGTGAGTGTTGATTTCCAGCTGGCCCGGGGAACTGCAGGGGGTGCAAAGGCGAGCCAGGGTCTGGGTCCCGCGAACTCAGACCTTAGCCAGTCTAGTGACGAGCGGCGGCTATCTGCCAATAGTGGTGACCTAAATCATGTCGATCACAATTTGGCCCAGCTTCCGCTTCTTGAGAGGGCTCTTCTTCCCCGGGTTTTTCCGGCCGTTTGACACGCCGGGAACCTCGCCTCCGCAGGGTGAAGCCGCGTGAAGTCGGGCCGCGGCCGGACTGTAGACTTGAATTCTTATGGACAGTAATTCTAGGTGCCGGCCTGGGAGCTGCAGGGGACGCCGTTGGGCAATCTCCGCGCAGCGCACCCGCCGAGCCGGCAATGCCCGTACACATGCCCATCGCACACCGGAGCTCCAAGCCGGCCGGTCGGCGGATCGCTCATCCGCAGCGTCCGACCAACCCCCGCCGGGTCAACCAGCCCTTAGCCCTTCCGGTGCCCTGCTCCAGCCGTTCGAACCATCCGGCGGCCTCTAATGGAGTGGCTTTTCCTTCTCGCCGGCGTGCTCCTGATTCTGGGCACCGGCTTCTTTGTCGCCGTCGAGTTCTCGCTCGTGGCGCTCGACCAGTCAACGGTCCAAAGAGCGGTCGACGGCGGCGACCTCGCCGCCGCGGCGTTGCTCAAATGCCTGAAATCCCTTTCCACCCAGCTCTCGAGCTGCCAATTGGGAATCACGCTCACCACTTTGCTCACCGGCTTCGTCATGGAGCCGTCCGTCGGCGCCCTCTTGCACGGGCCGCTGCTCTGGGCAGGGCTGCCTGAGGCTGCCGCGCAGTCCGTGTCGCTCGTCCTGGCCATGACGTTCGCCACCGCCCTGTCGATGCTGATCGGCGAACTCGTCCCCAAGAACATGGCCTTGGCCCTGGCATTTCCGCTCGGCCGCGCGCTGGCGCGCCCGCAATTGGTGTTCACCGCGGTGTTCAAGCCCGCAATCGTGGTGCTCAACGGCTTCTCCAACAAGATGCTCAACCTCGTGGGGCTGGAGGCCAAGGAAGAGATCTCCGGTGCCCGCTCGCCTTCTGAACTGGCGTCCCTGGTGCGCCGTTCCGCGGAGCTGGGAACCCTCGACGCCGGGACGGCCAACTTTGTCGCCCGGACCCTGAACTTCTCCGCGCGTACGGCGGCCGACGTCATGACCCCGCGCATCCGCATGGAGACCATCGATGCCGATCAGCCGGTGTCGGACATCATCGAAGCGGCCCGGCGGACCGGCTATTCCCGCTTCCCGGTCATCGGCGAATCGGCCGACGACATCCGGGGCGTGGTGCACATCAAGAAAGCCGTGTCCGTCCCGTCGGAACGCAGGAGCCGGCTCGAGGCCGGAGCCATCATGTCCGAGGTCCTCAGCGTTCCCGAGACGATCCACCTGGACGCCCTGCTTCTGGAACTCCGCGAGGGCAACCTGCAACTCGCCGTCGTGCTTGATGAGTACGGCGGAACCGCGGGGATCGCGACCCTCGAGGACCTCGTGGAGGAAATCGTCGGCGAGGTGGCGGATGAGCACGACAAGGTCCGGCCCGGATTGCTGCAGAGCGCCTCGGGGGATTGGTACTTCCCTGGACTATTGCGTCCGGACGAGGTCAGCGAGCAGATCCCGGGCCTCACGGTTCCCGACGACCCCGCTTACGAAACCGTTGGCGGTTACGTCATGAGCCAACTTGGACGGATCGCGATTGTGGGCGACGTCGTCGAGGCCGGCGGCGGCACCCTTGCCGTCACCCGCATGGACGGCCGCCGGATCGACCGGATTTGCTTCCACACCGCCGCGCCGGACACACACGATGACGACGACGATAAGGACACTGCCGAAAGCGACTCAAGCGGATGGCAAAGCAGGAAGCAAGCCAACAAGCGGCTGAGCAAGGGCTCGGGCGGTTCGGCAGGCGATGCCATCGGCAACCCCGTGGCCAAAACCAGCCGTAAAGGACGTGCGGCATGAGCGACTGGGCAGGAATCCTCTGGCTCGTGGTGCTGTTGATCGGCAACGCCTTCTTTGTCGGCGCCGAGTTCGCCGTCATGTCTGCGCGCCGCAGCCAGATTGAGCCTTTGGCCCAACGCGGGTCCAAGCGCGCGCAGACCACCCTGTACGCGATGGAGCACGTCTCGCTGATGCTGGCGTGCGCCCAGCTCGGCATTACCGTGTGTTCCTTGCTGATTCTCCTCGTGGCCGAGCCCGCCATCCACCACTTGCTGGGGGCGCCGCTGGAGTCCGTGGGCATCCCCGTCGAATTGTCAGACGTCATCGCGTTTGCCGTTGCCTTGCTGGCAGTCACGTTCCTGCATGTGACCTTCGGCGAGATGGTGCCCAAGAACATCTCCGTTTCCGTGGCGGACAAGGCGGCCTTGCTGCTGGCGCCGCCGTTGGTCCACGTCGCCCGTTTCGTGAAGCCCGTCATCTGGACGTTGAACTGGCTGGCCAACCGCATCCTGCGCTTGATGAAGATCGAGCCCAAGGATGAGGTGACCTCGTCGTTCACACTCGAAGAGGTGCAGTCCATCGTCCAGGAATCGACCCGCCACGGGCTGGTGGACGACGACGCCGGCCTGCTGAGCGGCGCGTTGGAGTTTTCCGAGCACACCGCGGCGCACATCATGGTGCCGCTCGGCAAGCTCGTGATGCTCAAGCCCGGTGCCACGCCCCGCGAGCTCGAGAAAGCGGTCAGTCGCACCGGATACTCCCGGTTCCCTGTATTGGACGACGACGGCGAGTTGACCGGTTACCTGCACATCAAGGACGTGCTCTCCATCCCCGAGGAAGGACGACGCTATCCGATCGCGGAAAGCCGGATCCGGTCACTCGTGAACCTCGCACCCGAAGACGAGATCGAGGATGCCATGGCCGTGATGCAACGGACCGGCTCGCATCTCGGCCGGGTTGTGGGGACAGACGGCGCGACCCTGGGTGTGTTGTTCCTGGAGGACGTTATCGAGCAGCTTGTGGGCGAGATCCGTGACGCCACCCAGGCGCGCGGAATCCGGCGGCTGGGCGGACCCTCATCGGTGTGACCTCTTGCCGGCCCCACGGGGACGGCAAGAGGCGCTCGGAATTCTAAATAGGAATCATTCCCATTTATGGATACACTCATTGAGTCCCCTGTTGTGCTTGATTCGGTAGATCCGAGGTTTCCCGTGCGTCGTAGTGCCGCCCGTCCTTCCCTGACCGCTTTGCCGGCCGCGTGCGCGGTGTTCGCCGTGCTGCTTGCCGGGTGCGCGGCACCCGCAGCGACGGCGCCGTCGTCGTCCTCCGGCGTGATCGACGTGGTCGCCTCCACCAGCGTGTATGGCGATATCGCCAGGAGCATCGGCGGTGACAAGGTGTCCGTCACCTCCATCATCAGCAAGACGAACCAGGATCCGCACTCCTACGAGGCAAGCACCCAGGACAAGCTGGCAGTCTCCAAGGCCCAGCTGGTGCTCGACAATGGTGCGGGCTACGACGACTTCTTCAGCAAGCTGGCCGATGACAGCAAGGTGGCAGCGGACAAGACCATCACAGCCGTCAACGTGTCCGGGCTCCTTCCCGCGGCGAGCACCGGCGCATCTCCGTCCGCGGTGCCGGAAGGGTTCAACGAGCATGTTTGGTACAACTTCGACGCGATGGCGAAGATGGCCGATGCCGTGGCTGCGAAGCTTGGAAGCCTGAACCCTGCCGATGCCAAGACCTTTACGGCCAACGCGGACAAGTTCAAGGCCTCGTTGACAGGGCTCAGCGCCAAAGTGGCTGAAATCAAGGCCTCCAAGGCTTCCGCTCCCGTAGCCATCACGGAGCCCGTCCCTGGCTACCTGCTCGATGCGGCCGGCCTGGAGAACAAGACCCCCGAGGAATTCAGCCACGCCATTGAGGTCGGCTCGGACGTTCCGCCCGCAGCCGTCAAGGAAACGAGCGATCTGATTACCTCGAAGTCCGTCCGCTTCCTGGCCTACAACGAACAGACCGCGAGCGCCGAGACCGAAAAGCTGAAGTCCGAGGCAGCCGCAGCCGGTGTCCCGGTGATTGGTTTCACCGAGACGCTTCCCGAGGGTAAGGACTACGTCGCCTGGATGACGGAAAATGTGGCCAACGTTGCCGCTGCCCTGAACAAGTAAGCGGACGCACGCGGCAAAGAACAGGCGGGCCCCGCAATCGTCCTAAGATGTACAGGGCGGCTGCGGGGCCCTCTCTGTTCATCCAAGCGCAGGCCGCCAGCTTCATAGCTTCGCGAACCCCATGGATCGAGGAATCTTTTTGACACCGGTAGTGAGCCTTCGCGGCGCGGGCCTCCAGTTCGGCCAACGGGCCCTCTGGAAGGACCTCGACGTGGACATCCAGGCGGGTGAGTTCTTCGCCGTGCTCGGTCCGAATGGCAGCGGCAAGACCAGCTTCCTCAAAGTCCTCCTCGGACTGCAGCAGCTTCACTCGGGGACGGTGACCGTGGCCGGACAGCCCGTGGAACGCGGCAGCCGGAAGATCGGTTACGTACCGCAACAGAAGTCCTTTGCCCCGGATACGCCCCTGCGTGCCAGGGACCTGGTTTCCCTCGGCGTCGACGGCCACCGCTGGGGCCTGCGGATCAAGGCGAAAGCCGTCAACGAGCGTGTCGACGCCCTCCTGGACTTAGTGGGGGCGAGTGACTACGCCCGCGTGCCGGTTGGTCAATTGTCCGGCGGAGAGCAACAACGGCTCCGTGTTGCGCAAGCCCTCGCCTCGGAACCTGAACTCCTGCTCTGTGACGAACCGCTGCTGTCCTTGGACCTGCACCACCAGCAGGCCGTGAGCTCCCTCATCAACAGGCAATGCCACGAGCGCAACAGCGCAGTGGTCTTCGTGACCCACGAGATCAACCCGGTCATCGACTACGTCGACCGTGTGCTCTACCTCGCCGGCGGCAGGTTCCGCGTGGGAACACCGGAGGAGGTCATGACCACCGAAGTCCTCTCCGAGCTCTACAACAGCCGCGTTGAGGTCATTCGCGCGAACGGCCGGATCGTCGTCGTCGGGCTTCCGGACGCCACCACCCACTACCACGATGACGCCCACGCCGGTGTGGAAGAAGGCCACTAAATGGATCTCGGCAGCATCCTGCACACCATCTTCAACTTTGAAAACTACGGCGAACTCCTGGCGCTGGTCCAGAATTCCATCTGGGCCGGTGCGGTCCTCGGCCTGCTCGGCGGGCTCATAGGCACCTTTGTCATGAAGCGGGACCTCGCCTTCGCGGTGCACGGCATTTCGGAGTTGTCCTTCGCTGGTGCCTCCTTTGCCCTGCTCATCGGGGCGGACATCATTTTCGGTTCGCTCGCGGGGTCCGTCGCGGCTGCGCTGCTTCTGGGACTGATGGGCGTCCGGGCTCGGGACAAGAACTCGATCATTGGCGTCATCATGCCGTTCGGACTGGGCCTGGGCATCTTGTTCCTGGCCCTCTACCAGGGCCGGGCGGCCAATAAGTTCGGGTTGCTGACGGGCCAGATCGTTTCGGTGGATACCGTGCAGCTCCAGGTCCTGGCCGGCACGGCCGTGGTGGTCATGCTCGCCCTCGCCGCGATATGGCGCCCGCTCAGCTTCGCGAGCGTGGACCCCGAGATGGCGGAAGCCCGGGGAGTTCCCGTCCGTGGACTGGCGATTGCCTTCATGGTGTTGCTCGGCGTCAGCGTTGCCTTGTCCATCCAGATTGTCGGCGCGCTTCTGGTGCTGGCCTTGCTGATCACGCCCGCCGCCGCTGCGCTGCGGGTGACCACTTCGCCGCGGATCGTGGTCCTGTTGAGCGTGGTCTTCGCGATCACTGCCACGGTGGGTGGGATCCTCCTGGCGCTCGGCAGCAGGATTCCCATCAGCCCGTATGTCACCACGTTGTCGTTCCTGATTTATGTGGTGTGCCGGATCATCGGCAACGTACGTGCCAAGCGGGGTATCAACGGCAGGATTGTCCGCCCCCACGCTGCCATGGGCCAGGCAGTGGAAGACCAGACGGTAGCCGGCTAGAGCAGGCCCGCTGCTTTCTTTGCAGTGCACTCCGGGCAGAGACCGAAGATCTCCACGGTGTGAGCCACTTCGGTGTAGCCGTTTTCGGCGGCGACCCGTGCTGCCCACGTCTCCACGGCCGGAGCTTCCACCTCGACGGCCTTCCCGCAATTGCGGCATAGCAAATGGTGGTGGTGGCCCGTGACCGCACAGCGGCGGTAGACGGCTTCGCCGTCGGCGTTTCGAAGGACATCGATGAGTCCGTCGTCGGCAAGCGACTGCAGGATCCGGTAGGCCGTGGCCAGGGACACCGAGACGCCCTGGTTCTGGAGCAGCCGGTACAGTTCCTGGGTGCTCACGAAGTCGTCCAGTTCGTCCAGCGCGGCGCTGACGGCCAGTCGTTGCTTGGTGACGCGCTGCTCCTTGACGGCGGGATCCTTCGCGGCCGGAAGCGGCTCGGCTGCGGGCCCGGACGTGGCGGCATTGGCGCCCTGTGACATTCGTGGACTCATTTCGATATTGATGTTCGCAAACACCAACGTTACCAGCCGGCGGTCCCCGGACGTCGGTTCGTGGACACCATGGGAGGCCCGTCCTAGGCTGGCTGCATGAAGCTCACCAAGTTCACCCATGCTTGTGTCCGCCTGCAAAAGGACAGCCAGGTCCTCGTGATTGATCCCGGGACTTTTTCCGAGTCCGAGGAAGCCCTAGCAGGTGCCCACGCGGTGCTGATCACCCATGAGCACGCGGACCATGTGGACGCCGATGCCGTCGTCGCGGCACTCAAGGGAAACCCGGGGCTGCAGGTGCACGCGCCCGCGGGGCTCGCTTCCGATCTGGCCGCGAAGGCGGGCGACGACGGCGACCGGGTACACGCCGTCGAACCAGGCACGTCCTTTGACGCCGGAGGCTTCGCGATTCGTTCCTTCGGAGGGCAGCATGCCCTTATCCACCCGCAGATTCCGGTGGTGGCCAACATCGGTTACCTCGTGGACGCAAACGTCTTCCACCCGGGCGACTCGTTCGTCGTCCCCGACGGAATCGACGTACAAACCCTGCTGGTGCCCATCCACGCGCCCTGGTCGAAAATCGGCGAGGTGGTGGACTTCGTGATCGCGGTCCGCGCACCCAAGGCCTACCCGGTCCACGACGGGCTGCTGAACGAACTCGGGCGCGGTTTGGTGGAAGGCCACGTAACCCGTATCGGCGCGAAGTACGGTACCAGCTATGCGAGGTTGTCGCCGCGGGAATCGGTGGAGGTCTAGCTTAGTCCGCCGCCTACATGCTGCCGGGCCACGTGCCTGTCTCGAAGAAGTCGGCCAGGACGGCCTCGTACGGGGCAGGGTCCAGGCCCCGCTCGGCGATCCAGTCCGGATTGTAGTAGCTCCCCGCATAGCGATCGCCGGCGTCGCACATGAGCGACACGATACTGCCGCGCTTTCCCTGGGCCACCATCTCGGCAACCAGTTGGCAAACACCCCAGAGGTTGGTTCCCGTGGAAGGCCCGGCATGCAGTCCGGCCAGCCGGCGCAAGTGCCGCATCGCGGCGACGGAGGCGGCGTCGGGAACCTGGATCATGGTGTCGATGACGGCCGGGACGAAGCTGGGCTCCATGCGCGGCCGGCCGATGCCTTCAACCCTGGACGGCATGCCCGTGGAGTAGTCCGGGACGCCGTCGCGCCAGCCGGGATAGAACGCGGAGTTTTCGGGATCGACCACGGCCAGCCGGGTCGAGTGGCAGTGGTACCGCAGGTACCGGCCGATGGTGGCGCTGGTTCCGCCGGTGCCGGCGCCCACCACGATCCACTCGGGCACGGGATGCTCCTCGAGGGCGAGCTGTTCGAAGATCGATTCCGCGATGTTGTTGTTGCCCCGCCAGTCGGTGGCGCGCTCGGCAAAGGTGAATTGGTCCATGTAGTAGCCGCCGGACGTCCGGGCCACCTCTTCCGCCATGGCATAGACCTCCGATGCGTGGTCCACGAGGAGGCAGGCGCCGCCGAACTCTTCGATGAGGGCGATCTTCTCGGGGCTGGTGGTCCGGGTCATCACGGCGATGAACGGGAGCCCGATCAGCCTGGCGAAGTATGCCTCGGACACTGCGGTGCTCCCGCTGGAGGCCTCCACGATGGTGGTCCCTTCCGTGATCCAGCCGTTGACCAGGCCGTAGAGGAAGAGCGAGCGTGCCAGTCGATGCTTGAGGCTGCCGGAGCGGTGGGTGGACTCGTCCTTGAGGTAGAGCTGGACACCCCAGTGTTCGGGGAGCGGCACCGCGTAGAGGTGCGTGTCCGCAGAGCGGTTGTTCTCGGCTTCGATGCGTCGGATTGCCTCGCTGGCCCATGCCCGGTCCTGGTTGCGTAGAGTGCTCACCGATCCAGCCTACCGGCGGCGGCTGCCGCCCAAGGATAGGCTGGTAGCCGGTTGACAGCTGCACGGCAACAGCTTCGACGTCGTTCGGTAGGAGCAGCAAAGCGAAGGAGATTTGATGGCCACCCTCATTGACGTAGCCGCGCTCAAGGACCGCATGGACGCGGGCAAGCGGACAGTCTTGCTGGACGTCCGTTGGGTGTTGGGCGATCCGCACGGCCATTCGCACTTCCGCCAGGCCCACCTTCCCGGCGCAGTCTATGTGGACCTGCATCACGAACTCGCCGATCCCACGGCCGAAGGGCAAGGCCGGCACCCGTTGCCGCCCACCGCCGCGCTGCAACGGAGCGCCCGTGCGTGGGGCATCAACGACGGCGACACTGTGGTCGCGTACGACGACAGCGGCAGCACCGCAGCGGCGCGGTTGTGGTGGCTGCTCCGGGACGCCGGTTTCCATTCCGTCTTCCTGCTCGACGGCGGATTGGGCGCCTGGCGCGCGGCCGGCTATCCGCTGGCGCAGGACGAGCAACCGCCGGTTCCAGGCGACGTCGTGCTTGGACACGGCCACATGGACGCCATCAGCATGGACGAGGCGGCGGACTGGCACAGCCGTGGAATCCTTCTCGACGCCCGGGCCGGGGAACGCTACCGCGGCGAATTCGAACCCATCGATCCCCGCGCGGGACACATTCCCGGCGCGCTGAGCGCTCCCACGGCCGGAAACCTCGGACCGGACGGAACATTCCTCCGCGCAGCGCAGCTCCGAGAAAGATTCTCTGCCTTGGGCATCGACGAGGGCAGCAAGGTAGCGGTCTATTGCGGCTCAGGGGTCACGGCAGCCCACGAGATCGCCGCCCTAGAGATCGCAGGATTCAGGGCAGCCCTCTTCCCGGGCTCCTTTTCGCAATGGTCCTCGATCGAGTCCAATCCCGTCGTCACCGGAGCCGCGCCCCTGGGCACTCCGGAGCAATGAGTCTTGGCTTGCGGTGAAGGCGGCGGGCGTGGCGGCGCCGAGTGGCAAAGAATCAGCCCGCAGGGGTAGCGTCGAGGCATGACTCCCGGACGCCCCGTTCCTCCGCCCCTTGGCAAGCCGCTCGTCGTGGGTGACGAGACGGCGGACACCTCGCCATCCAAGCCCGCGGCCGCGAAGGGAATGCCGACGCTCGCGGCCGCCTACGGCGCCACGTCGGCCGTCAGCGGCCTTGTCCCGCTGACCGTGGCCCGCCGCGTTCCCAAGGAAGACGACGTCGAGATCGAGATCGATTTCTGCGGCCTCTGCCACTCCGATGTCCACGCGACACGGGGCGAATGGGGTGTCCAGAACTATCCGCTAATCCCGGGCCACGAGATCGTGGGACGGGTCCGCAGCGTGGGCTCCGCCGTCGACGACTTCGCACCCGGAGACCTCGTGGGCGTCGGCTGCCTGGTGGACTCCTGCCGCGAATGCGGCAGCTGCCTCGAAGGCCTGGAGCAGTACTGCGAACGCGGAAACGTCGGCACCTACGGGGTGAAAGACCCCCGGAACGGCGACGCCATCACGCAGGGCGGTTACTCCACCTCGGTGGTGGTGGATCGCCGCTTCGTGCTGCGCGTGCCCGAGGGCCTCGACCCGGCCGCGGCGGCGCCACTGCTGTGCGCGGGCATCACCACCTACTCGCCGCTGCGCTACTTCGACGTCGAAGACGGCGACGTGGTGGGCGTCGTCGGACTCGGCGGACTGGGCCACATGGCGGTCAAGATTGCGAAGGCGATGGGGGCGCGCGTGGTGGTCTTCACGACGTCGGACGCCAAGTTCGAGGCGGCGATCGAGCTCGGTGCCGACGAGGTGATCCTCTCGAAGGACCCGGAGGCCATGGAAGGCGCCAACCGCTCCATCGACGTCATCATTGACACCGTGGCAGCGCCGCATGACCTGAACCCGTATTTCCGCGCCCTGCGGCTGAACGGTGCCCTCTTCCAATTGGGGCTTCCTCCCACGGACATGCCTCCGGTCAGTCCCGGCGCGCTGATCCGGCGCCGGCTCTCCTACGCGGGTTCGTTGATCGGGGGCATTGCCGAAACCCAGGAAATGCTGGAGTTCTGCGCCGAGCATGGCGTAGTCAGCGACGTCGAGGTTGTCACCGCCCGGCAACTCAATGAAGCCTACGACCGCATGGTTGCCGGCGACGTCAAATACCGTTTCGTCCTCGATACCAAGACCCTTCAGCCCGCTTCGGAAAAGGCAGACATATGAGCACCCTGTTCACCAAGATCATCAACGGCGAGATTCCGGGACGCTTTGTCTGGAAGGACGACGACGTAGTTGCTTTCCTGACCATCGCCCCGCTGACCGACGGCCACACCCTCGTGGTGCCGCGCGAAGAGGTGGACCGCTGGACCGACGTCGCCCCTGGGCTCCTCAACAAGGTCATGTCCGTCGCGCAGACAATCGGCAAGGCGCAAGTGGAGGCGTTTGGCGCGCCGCGGGCTGGACTGTCCGTGGTGGGCTTCGAAGTGGAGCACTTCCACGTGCACGTCTTCCCCGCAACGTCCCTGGCCGATTTCGACTTCGGGACCGTGGAGCACAACCCGGACCCCGCCCGGCTCGACGCGAATGCCGCGAAACTCCGGGCCGGCCTCGCCGCCGCCGGACACGGAGAGTTCGTTCCCGCGGACTGAAGCCGGGCGACGCCCGCTCACCTTTGCTCGTGTTTTCTCAAACGCCCGCTCACCTTTGCTCGTGTTTTCTCAAACGCTCGCTCACCTTTGGCATGAATGGCCTCTATAGCTGAGCGGGCTGTATTGGTGAGCGAGCGTCGGCGGAAAGAGCTGTATATGTGAGCGAGCGTCGGCGGAAAGAGCTGTATATGTGAGCGAGCGTTGGGGCCGCGGCAGCTATGCGGGGGCCAGTGCCTGGTTGAGAACCGTCCGGATGCGCTTTTCCGAGACCGAGTAGGCCGTGCCGAGTTCGACGGCGAAAAGGCTCACGCGCAGTTCCTCGATCATCCAGCGCACCCGGGTTAACTCGGCTCCTGCCCGTCGGCCCGGCAACAGTGCGGAGACGGCGTCGTCGTAGTCGTCCTCCAATGCCTGCACGACGGACATGTTCAGCCCGTCCCGCTGAACGTTGTTCGGAAGCTTTTCGAGGCGCTTCTCGATTCCGGCCAAATACCGGGGCAATTGGCTCAATTGGGCGTAGCCCGTCCGTGCCACAAAACCGGGGAAAACGAGTTGCTCCAGCTGGCTCTTCATGTCGTTGAGGGCACTGATCAAGGCGAGGCTCGTGCTGCCCTTGAGCTGTTTCTCGATCCGCCGGGTGCTCCCCAAAACGCGTTCGACGACGGCGGTCACCGTGAAGACGGTGTCGATCAGTTCCGCGCGGACCAACTCGTAGAGGGCATCGAACGCCGCCTTGTCCCAGGGAAGTTCGGCGGGAGTCAGCTTGTCGATGGCCGCGAGGACGCAGTCCGCGATCAAGGCGCTCACCGAACCATGGGGATTCTGGCTGAACGTCAACTTCTCGGTGTTGTTCAAGTGTTCCAGCACGTAGCGGTCCGGCGCGGGAACCCGAAGGGCGAGCAGCCGGATAACGCCGCCGCGCATTGCCGACTCCTGCTCAGCCCGGGTCTGGAACACCCGCAACGCAACGGTTTTGCCCTCATCCACGAGAGCGGGATAACCGGTGACATCATGTCCCTTCACCGTCCGCGTCACCTGGCGCTCGACAGTTCCAAAGGTCCATTCGGTCAATCCGGTCTGCTCGGAAAGGAAACCGGCTCCCTGCGGGGTCGCCCCGCTGCCGTTTCCGCCGGGCGAGCCGGCACCTCCGGAACTGGAAGCGCCCTTCGGAGCCTGGGCCCGTGCCGTCGTCGCGGGTGTTGCGCCGAGGGATTCGGCGATGGCGCGGCGGGTCGCGGGGGCCAGCTGCTCCTGGAGCGCGCCGAGGTCCTTGCCTTCGTCGAGCACCTTGCCGCGGCTGTCCACTACCTTGAAGCTGACGCGCAGATGGGCCGGGACAGCGTCCCAATTCCACGATCCCGGAGGAATGACGTGTCCGCGGATGCGGCGCAGCACCAGCTCGAGCGAGGCTTCGAGATCGTCCGAGGCAGGATCGAAGTCGGTTTCCAAGGCAGCGGCAGCCTGCCGGGCCACATCCGGGGCAGGCACGAAGTTCTTGCGGAGGTGTTTGGGCAGCGACTTGATCAAGGCCGTGACGAGCTCCACCCGCTGGCCAGGTATTTGCCAGCGGAAGGGGGCGTCGTCGAGCTGGTTCAGGAACAGCACGGGTACCTCGGCTGTGACACCGTCCGAGGGATTGGGCGGCGAGCCGGGAGCCACGGGATGGAACTCGTAGCTCAAAGGCAGTTCAAAGCCCTTGTGCAGCCAGGTTTTCGGGTAGGCGGAATCATCCAGGGCTTCGGCGTCCTCGCTGATGAGCAGCGATTGGTCGAAGTCCAGCAAGGTGGGGTCCTGCTGACGGGCTTCTTTCCACCATTTGTCGAAGTGGCGTTCGGAGACCACGTCCTTGCCGATTCTGGCGTCGTAGAACTCGAAGAGCGTGTGGTCGTCCACGAGGATGTCGCGGCGGCGCATCCGGGTTTCGAGTTCCTCGATCTCGTGGAGCAAGGCGCGGTTGCGGTGGAAGAACTTGTGGTGGGTTTTCCAGTCGCCCTCTACGAGGGCGTGCCGGATGAAGAGTTCGCGGGAGAGCTCGGGATCGATCCTGCCGTAGTTGATGCGACGGTTCGGGATGATGGGGACTCCGTAGAGCATCACCTTTTCGTGGGCCATGACCGAGGCCGTCCGGGCGGACCAGTGGGGTTCGCTGTAGGAGCGCTTCACGAGGTCCGGTGCAACCTGCTCTGCCCACAAAGGATCGAACTTCGCGGCGACGCGTGCCCAGAGCCGGCTTGTTTCAACCAGTTCCGCGGCCATGACGAAGGCCGGCGACTTCTTGAACAACGCCGAGCCCGGGAAGATGGCGAAACGGCTGCCGCGTGCTCCGGCGTATTCGCGCTTGCGTTCATCGAGCATGCCGATGTGGCTTAGCAGTCCCGAGAGCAAGCTGATGTGGATTCCCTCGTTGTTGCCTACGGGGTCGGCCTCGCGCTTGTTGTCGATCGTGATCCCCAGCGGCTTGGCGAGCTGGCGCAATTGCTGGAAGAGGTCTTGCCATTCGCGAACGCGCAGGTAGTTGATGAACTCGTTCCTGCACAACCGGCGGAATTGCGTGGAGGAGAGCTCCTGCTGTTTTTCCTGGATGTAGTTCCACAAGTTCAGGAATCCGGTGAAGTCCGAGTTCTCGTCCCGGAAGCGTGCATGCTTCTCCGCTGCAAGCTGCTGCTTGTCCGTCGGGCGCTCGCGCGGGTCCTGGATCGTCAAGGCCGCCGCGAGGATCATGACTTCCTTGACGCAGCCGCGTTTTCCGGCTTCGACGATCATCCTGCCGAGCCGGGGGTCCACCGGGAGCTGCGCCAACTTCTGCCCGACGGCGGTCAGACCGCCGCGATTGTCCGCGCCGCCCCCGCGCGTGTTGCGGCCGTCGACGGCTGGGGGAGGGCCGCCGTCGCCCGTGCGGGCAGCGCTCAAGGCGCCGAGTTCGCGCAGCAGCGTGACGCCGTCGTTGATGGCACGGGAGTCCGGCGGCTCAACGAAGGGGAAGTTCTCGACGTCCTTGGGGCCGCGGGCAACGCCCATGGCAGTCATCTGCAGGATGACGGCGGCAAGGTTGGTCCTCAGGATCTCCGGATCGGTGAACGGGGGGCGGGACTCGAAGTCGTCCTCGGAATAGAGCCGGATGGCGATACCCTCGGACACGCGTCCGCAACGGCCGGAACGCTGGCTTGCCGATGCCTGTGAGACACGCTCAATCGGCAGCCGTTGCACCTTGGTGCGGTGCGAGTATCGCGAGATGCGGGCCGTGCCGGTGTCGATGACGTATTTGATGCCGGGCACCGTCAGGGACGTTTCCGCGACGTTGGTGGCGAGGATGATCCGCCGCTTGCCGCCCGGGTTGAAGACCCTGTGCTGCTCCTGCAGGCTCAATCGGGCAAACAGCGGCAAGACTTCCGTGCCCGCCAGCTTGCGGTTGGCTTGGATCCGGCCGTTCAGCGCTTCCGCGGCGTCACGGATCTCGCGCTCGCCGGAGAAGAACACCAGGATGTCCCCGGGAGCCTCCAGCGCGAGCTCGTCGACGGCGTCGCACACGGCGTCGAGGGGGTCGCGGTCTTCCTCGAGCTCGTCGTCGGACGCGTCCTCATCCTCGCCGGATGCACCACCGGCTGGCTGGGAGAGCGGCCGGTAGCGGATTTCCACGGGGTAGGTCCGGCCCGAGACCTCGATGATCGGCGCGGGTTCTTCCTCGCTGCCGAAATGCTTCGCGAAACGCTCGGGGTCGATGGTGGCCGAGGTAATGATGACTTTCAGGTCCGGCCTTTGCGGCAGGATCCGCTTGAGGTAGCCCAGGATGAAGTCGATGTTGAGGCTGCGCTCGTGTGCCTCGTCGATGATGATGGCGCTGTACTTCCGTAGCAGCTTGTCCCGCTGGATCTCGGCCAGCAGGATGCCGTCGGTCATCAGCTTGATCTTGGTAGCCTTGCTGACCTCGCCGGTGAAACGGACCTGGAAGCCCACTTCCTGCCCGATCTCCACGCCCATCTCGAAGGCGATGCGTTCGGCAACGGTGCGCGCGGCAAGGCGACGCGGCTGGGTGTGGCCGATCAGGCCCTTGTCCCCGAGGCCGAGTTCCAGGCACATCTTGGGAATCTGCGTGGTCTTGCCGGAACCTGTTTCGCCGGCGATGATGGTCACCTGGTTTGCGGCGATCGCCGCCATCAAGTCCTCGCGGCGCTCGGAGACGGGCAGCTCTGCGGGGTAGGAAATATGAAATGTCATGGCTGCTGACAGTCTACTGTGGCGGCGCGTCGCCTTGCAGTGCACGGTTCCCTGCGGCTTTTTCCAATCGCCCGGCCAGGGTGCGGGCGTACTCCTTGAATTCCTCGGGGGAAATGATCTCAAAGTCCATGTCCAGCGCTGCGAGGTGTGCCGCCGGCTGCGCCAGGCTGTCCCAGCCGGCGCGGAGCAGGGTGGCGTTCCCGCCGTCGTCGCTCAAGCTCGCAAGCTGCGGGCCGACGACGGCGGCCACCTCGCCGATGGGGGCGTGGAGGCGCACGACGACGTCATAACGGTAAGGCGAGCGGGTCACGGAGCGCTGGACGTAGTCCGCGAGGTCCTCGGCAGGGAGGGGGCGCGGCACATACTTTTTCCGTTCAGCCGGAAGCGTGGCGATGCGATCTGCACGGAACGTGCGCCAGTCTTCCCGGTCCACATCCCAGGCGACCAGGTACCAGCGCCGCCCGGTGTCGACGAGCCGGTATGGCTCCACCAAGCGCCGGCCGGCGTCGCCGTCGGCCTTGACATAGTCGAAACTGAGTTGCCGCTTGTCCGCGATCGCCGCGGAGACCACCGTGAGCTGCTGGGGGTCTACCGACGCCGCGTTGCTGGGCAGTGTGGTGACCGCGGCCTTGAGCATCGCGAACTTCGGGCGGAGGCGTGAGGGAAGCACCTGCTCAAGCTTGGCAAGGGCGCGAACGGATGCTTCGCCGATACCGGCCACGGGACCCGCCGCCACCGAGTTCAGTCCCAAGGCGACGGCGAGAGCTTCATTGTCGTCAAGCAGCAGCGGCGGGAGCTGCGCCCCGGCGCCCAGTTGGTAACCGCCGGCTATCCCTGGCGAGGCGTGGATGGGGTAGCCGAGGTTCCGGAGCTTGTCGATATCGCGGCGGACGGTGCGCTCCGTGACACCCATCCGCGTGGCCAATGCCGGGCCGGTCCATTCACGCCGGACCTGCAGCAAGGACAACAATTGCAGGAGCCTCGCGGACGTCTGGATCATGCCATTGAATCTAGCCCAGGATGCGGACAAAAGTCGTCCGTATTCAAGGGCAGGCTGTTCTTAGAACGCGCGCAGTGTCCAGCATGAGTTGTCCGGCAGGTCCCGCGCGGTCCAAGGCTCCGAACGGTCGGGGGGAAGGTGGCCGCGGCCGTCCCGAAGGACTGCTGAAATGGACGCGGCCGCGGTGATGATGAGGATGATGAACAGCAAGGCTCCGATGAACTCCATGACTCCATCGTGTTCCCGATGCATCTCAAGAAACAGTGGCAGAAATGACCCATTTAGGCAATTTTCTGCCACACTGGATCTATGTTGAAAACGGTGGCAATCATTGTTGTTCCCAACTTCTCGATCTTCGAATTCGGGACCGCCTACGAGGTCTTCGGCATTGACCGCGCGGACCGGGGGAGCGGAGTTCCCACCTTTGATTTCAGGGTCTGCACCCCCGTACCGGGAGACGTGAAGATGAAGTCCGGCCTGTCGATGCACGTCGACCTGGGCCTGGAAGCCACAAGCGATGCCGACCTGGTCATCATGGCCCCGTACGGACGGGACGAGGACGTGCCGGAGCCCGTATTGGATGCGCTCCGGGCTGCGCATGAACGGGGTGCCTGGGTCATGTCGATCTGCTCCGGCGCGTACGCGCTTGCGCGCGCAGGGCTTCTGGACGGACGCCGCTGCACCACGCATTGGCACTATTCACAGGACCTTGCCAGCAGGTATCCGAAGATTCACGTGGACGAAAATGTGCTCTACGTCCAGGACGGAACGATCATTTCAAGTGCCGGCACCGCGGCCGGGATCGACGCGTGCCTGCATCTGATTCGCGTCGAGCTCGGCGCCAACGTTGCGGCTGCCATTGCCCGCGACATGGTGGTTCCTCCGCACCGCGACGGCGGCCAGGCCCAATTCATCGACCGGCCCATGCCCACGTGCGGCTCCGCGCCCATGGAGGCCTTGCTGCGCTGGATGGTGGAGAACCTCGAGCACGACCACAGCGTGAACGAACTGGCGTCCCGGCTGCACATGTCCGCCCGGACGTTCGCACGCCGGTTCCGGGCCGAAACCGGGGCCACACCGGCGGCGTGGCTCAATTCGCAGCGGGTACTGCGGGCGCAGGAGCTTCTGGAAACCACGGAGTTGAACATCGACGAAATAGCCCGCGAGGCCGGATTCGGACATTCCGTGCTGCTGCGTCACCACTTCGCCAAGGTCCTGGCCACGAGTCCGCAGTCGTACCGGAGGGCTTTCCGCGGCCAGTTGGCGGAAGTTGGCTAGCGGCGGAGGGTCTCGTGACCTTCTACCTTGGCGTTCTCCACGAGGGTGTGCCATGGCCCGGTGACCTCGGTCTCGGGAAGCGTGGCCCGGTGTTGTCCGGCGCGGATGGAATACATGAACCTGTCGGCTTGCCCGGCTGCTTTCCCTGGTGTCCGCGCGGGCGCTTGTGCGCTGGCGCGACCCCGGGACGGCACTTGGTCCCAAGGGCAGGCCTCTACGATCGGCATCCAGCGTCGTTTGTCCTCGGAGGTGGCGGCATCCACGGTCCAGACGCGTGTGATCGCGGCGACGCCACCGCTGCGCTGGACGGTGATTTTCATGTTCTGCGGCTTCCACTGCTCCGGAGGGTGCTGCTAGAGCTTTACCTTCACAGTTTCCCACGCCGTACGGACGGCGTCATGCTCGCGCGAACCGGCGCCGAAGAGTTCCTCCGCCGAGGCGACGGTGGCCTTGGCGAAGCGCCCGAACGTGCAGGTGGCAGGCAGCGAGCCGCTGGTCAGGGTGTTGTACCAGATCTGTCCCGGCGCTTCCCACGCATTGCCACCCAGTTCCAATGCAAGAAGGGAGAACGCCCGGTTGGGGATGCCCGAATTGATGTGGACTCCGCCGTTGTCCGCGGTGGTGCGGACATACTTGTCCATGGAGTCCGGTTGCGGATCCTTGCCGAGGACGTCGTCGTCATACGCAGTACCGGGCGCCGTCATGGACCGGAGCGCGGTGCCTTGGACGGCGTCAGTGAACAAGCCCTCACCAATCAGCCAGCTGGCGTCGGCAGCAGTCTGCTTCTTGGCATACTGCTCCACGAGCGCCCCGAAAACATCCGACATGGACTCGTTGAGCGCTCCGGCCTGGTTCCGGTAGGCGAGGGCTGCCGTGTACTGCGTGACGCCGTGGGCGAGCTCGTGCCCGATCACGCTGAGCGACTTGGTGAACCTCTGGAAGATCTCGCCGTCGCCGTCACCGAAGACCATTTGGCTGCCGTTCCAGAAGGCGTTGTCGTACAGTTCGCCGTAATGGACGGTGGCGTCGAGTTTCAGGCCGGCGCCGTCGATTGAATTCCGGCTGAACGCCTCTGCATAAAGGGCGTGGGTTCCGCCCAGTCCGTCATAGGCTTCATCGGCGGCGGGGTCGCCCGTTGCCGGACCTTTTTCCTTGCGGACGAGCTTGCCGGGCAGGGCTTCGGTGGAGCCAGCGTCGTAGATGGTCCGCTTGGGCGGCCCGGGCTTCGCCTGGCGTGCAGTGGGCACCGGGGCCGGCACCGGAAGCGATCGGACCGCTTGGAGGTTCCTGATGTGGAGCAGGGATTCCTTGGCCGCCCGCGCAATAACGCGCAGGCGGGGCTCATGTTGGGCCGCCAGCCTTCGCAGCATGTACGGCGGAACGATGGAACAGATCACGGCGAACCCTTTCGTACCTCGTGGACGGGTACGAACAGCTTAGGAGTGGCCACCGACTTTTTAGCCGGCCCGCTTCGGCATGTCCCGGATCACGACGACGGGGAGTCCTCCTGCGGGCGCGCCGGCAACAGCTCCGACTCATATTCAGTGCCCTTCAGAATCCGCTGCAGCTTGCCGAGGTCCACGATGCCATTGCCCCACGCCAGCTCGATTTCGTAGAGGGCCTGCTTGTTGCGGCGGTCGGCTTCACATTCAGGCATCGCTGTCCTTGGGTTTTGGGCGAAGGATCGTTGCGAGTTGTGGTGCCGGTAGCCGCGACAGCTTGTTGGCGAGAACCGGGGCCTTGGCGTCGAGTTCGGGGAACGCGGGCTCCTCTTGAGGTGCCTCCCCAGGTCTTTTTGTTGTCTCCACAAGAACCATGTGTTGGCAGGCGGTCAAACGTGACGCAGTTTTTCCATTTTCTGTTGCCCGCTTGCAACCGTCCAGGCTCCAATCGGCAACGCGGTGCGCGGACCACAGGACAAAACGTGTGAATCGGAGGGGCTTGCTTCACTGTGTTGGCGGGTGAATTTGCCCCTCCGTGAAGCGAAGCTGGTTCGAGGATCTACGGGCGCCGTCGGATTCCGCTGGATCACTCTCTTCGCCGACGTTGCCGGCCCCGTGATTCCGCAGGTCCGGCATTTGTCCATTCGAATGATTGAGCAGAATCTCACATCCGGGCGAAACCGGCCCGGGACGAAACAGCCCCCGGAACGCAAAAAGGCGGGTTATAGGACAAAACGTGTGTACGGGAGGGGCTTGCTTCCCGGTGTTGGCGGGCGAATTTCGGGACGGCTAAGCTTTGGAAGCTTAGGGTGGCCGGGGTGCTTGCATATCTCTGGAATGTCTGGGCTGCGGTCAGGCGCTGGTACGGAACGGAAAAACGGCCGCGGGTAAGCAGCGCTACCGGCGTCGGCCGCTCGGGTGAACGCCAGGACGTCAGCAGACGCTCCGATCTCGAGGCGTTCCTCGGCTGGCTGATGGGCACCATGAACCAGTCATCGCTGACCTCGTTCGGCACCGCCCGCTCATTGCGGCGCCGCACGGCCTGGTGCTGGAACGTTGCCCCGCGGATCACGATGACCGGGGAGGTCCATGACCAAATCCAGGTCGATGGGATCTACGTCGGTTCATGGTGCTGCCTGATCGTCCGTTCTCGCCTTGCAGCGAGCTCCGGTAAGCGAAGCTGGTTCGACGATCTACGGGCCCCCGAAGGATTCTGCTGGATCACTCTCTCCGCCGATGTTGCCGGCCCCGTGATTCCGCGGGCCCGGCATTTGTCCATTCGAATGATTGAGCAGAATCCGACAGTCGAGCGAAAATGATCCCGGGACGCACCTGACACGAGCGGGATTTACCCACGTTTTGTCCGATAACCTCCGCGCGCACTCGGTGAGGCAAAGAAAAACCCCGCCGGTTCCTTGAACTGGCGGGGTTTTCTGTTGTGCCCTCGATAGGATTCGAACCTACGGCCTTCTGCTCCGGAGGCAGACGCTCTATCCCCTGAGCTACGAGGGCATCCGGGGCTCCCGTCCGTTGCCGGAGGGACGTCCATGAGCTTAGCAGGTCACCGCGCCGCAATGGAAAACGGGTGCGGGCGAGCCGTCAGTAGCCCGCGAAAGCGTCCACATGGATTCGTCGGGCACCGGCGTGGCGGGCGGCTGAGCGAAGGGCGTCCACGTTTGCCGGGGACCCGGAGACGTAGACGTCGCGTTCTGCGACATCGGGGATGAGCGCCCGCAGGGAGTCGCCATCGATCCGGCTCCGCCCGGCGTCGTGCATGAACGACGGCGGGAGGGAACCGTCCGAAAGGCGGGCGATGACCCGTGCTCCCGAGGCCTCCAGGACATCCCACCCGGCAAGTTCGGCGGCGCTGGGGGCGAGATACAGCACGACGATGTCCCTTCGGGCGGAGTCGCTGGACGCCAGCTGGGAAAGGAAAGGTGCAATCCCGATTCCGGCCGCGATAAGCAGCACGGGTTTGCCGGCGTCGTGTGGGAGGACGAAGTCGCCGCCCACGGCGGTTCCATGGACGCAATCCCCAGGCGCAAGCGCGAGCAACGCGCGCTTGGCTGCCGAGACGGGTTCCGCCGTGCCGACGCCGAATGTCATCTCGGGCGAGTCCGGCGCGCTGGTGATGCTGAAGACCCGTCGCCGGCCCTTACCGTCGGAGCGCGAGTGCGGAAGGTTGAGCTCCATGAACTGCCCCGGAAGGAAACGGACGGGCCGTCGTGGCTCAAAACGGAACTCTGTGGTGAAGGGCGTCAGGGGCCGCGAGCCCTTGAACGTCAGCACGATTCCGCCCCGCTGCCCCACAAGGAAGGCGAGGAGGTTCCCGATGAGCAGAGCGAGTTCCGGCGAATTGGCGACGCCTGCCACGTTGTACGGCACCGCGAACAACAAGGCCACGACGGCGGCCAGCGCCACTTGCTGCCAACGGCGGGGAGGCAAGGTGAGCGGTTCGGTAAGCATGAAGCCGACGAAAAACAGAAGCGGCTGCTGCGCGATCGGTTGCCAAACGGCGAGTCCGAAGGTCATGCCGCCCCGCAGGAGCAAGGCGCACACCACAGACACCGCCACCACCAGGAAAGTGCAGGCCATGAGCACCTTCAGTGTCCGGTACAGCACCAGAAGTACACCGGGCACGAGGAGCCACAGCATGGCCGGGGTCGCTGCCCACCACGTGGTGATGTTCAAGCCGGTGAGTCCCGCGATGAAGGCCCCCGCGGCGGCGGGATTGAAGATGTGCCGCCCGCGGAACGCCAACAAATATTTGGATGCCGAGGCCAGGACGCACGCCACGGCGACTCCGGCGAGATCGGGGACCTGGACCGAGGGAACCAGCTCAGTGGGCCAGAACAGGAAGTACAACAAAAGGCCCGTGATGAGCGAGGATTCCGAATGCGGCCGGACCTTGAAGAGCATGGCCACGAGCCGGTTGGACGCGTACGTCACGCCCAGGCACAGCACAAGGTGGACCAGCATTTCAGGCAGCCCGAAGGTGAGCCAGCCCAGCGCGTTCAGCACCAGGCTGTACACCGCGAGCACGCCAAGGACCCAAAGAATCAGCCGGTACATCGTGAAATGGCCGAGCCAGGCATCCACGCGCGCTTTGATGGCAATCATGTGAACAGTGTCCCTTCGAAGCCGGGCGAATAGGCGGCATGTCCGTCCGAATAAACCTTGAGCCAGGAGAATTCGAATTCCGTCTCCAACACCGGCGGATCAACCATGAAAAGCGCCGTGGCCAGGGCATCGGCTTCCATTGCCGTCGCAGCCATGGTCCACGTAGCCACCACCGTCTCGATCGGGCGCCCGGTGGCGCCGTCGAGGACATGGTGCAGGCCGTCGCCCCACGCCCGGCGGTTGGCGGCGGAAGCGCACAGGGCGCCGTCGCGCAGTTCGACGACGCCGATCGCCTGGGTGGGGTCGTAGGGGTGTTCGAGGGCCACGCCCAATGGTTCCGTCCCGGAATGGAGCATGTCGCCGCTCGCATCGACCAGGAACTCCGTAGTTCCCGCTCCACGCAGGACCGAGGCCAGAAGGTCCACCAATTGGCCCTTTCCGGCAGCGCCGATGTCCAGGACCACAGGAGCGGAAGCGGTGATCGACGTGCCGCTCCACACGAGGACGTCTTCCCAACGCGGCGCCGGCACCGGATGGCCGAGGGGTCGCAAAGCGTAGTCCGCGCCGTAGCCCAGGCGCTCGAGGCTGCCGCCAATGAGCGGAGTCATGGCACCGTCGCTGAGGCGGTACAGCTTTTTGAAAAGCTGTTCCAGCTCGCCGGACCCGGCCGGAAGGGTGACGGTGCCGGGTTCACGGGCGAGAGCGGCAACCAGGGAGTCGTCCCGGAAACGCGAATAGCTTCGGTCGTAATCCTCCACGACGCCGAGCAAGCCGGCGTGCATCCCCTCCGGGAGTTCCTCCGGCGTCGAGATTTCCCACGTGGTCCCGATGCCGTCGAAGCTGAAACCACTCCAGCCCGTGAGCGTCATGCCGCTATTTGGCCTCGGATTTGATGGTTTCCACGGCCTTGTTGAATCCTTCGCTCGTCAGGGAGGAGCCAGCTACTTTCGAGACGTTGATCTCGTCCAGTTTCTTGCCGACAACCTGCGCGGCGATGCCGTTCTTGAACTGTCCCTGGAACTCCTGGGTGTTCGGGTTGTTGGCATGGACGGTGATGTCCACAGCGGAAATGGTGTTGCCGGCCAAGGTCAGCTGGACGCCTACGGTTTCGCCGCCGTTGGGTGAAATGTAGTCACCGTCCGCACTGTAGGTTCCGTCCTTGTACGGGCCGGAAATCGAGGAGGTCTTCTGCGGGGTGCTGCCTCGGGCCGAAGGGGCGCAAGCTGCCACCGAACTGGCCAGGGTGAGGCCGGCGGCGCCCACCAGGAGGCCCTTGCGGAGTGGCGTAGTCATGGTTCTGCTCGTTTCAACTGGACTCGTCAACTGGACAAGAAAAAGGGTCAATGCATATTGCTGCAGGCCGTGGGCCGATCACACGATTGACGTTGATTTCAGCCTATCGGTTCAGTCTGGGAGCTCTACCGGGCGAAGCTGGGCGCCGGCTGGGTGCGCGCTGGTGCCCGCATGTGCGCATTGCTAAGCATAAGAATTCCACCAGTTGCAAGCCCCACCGGTAGGCTAGACGGGTGACTCCCGAAGAACTCTCAGCCGCCATATCCGCCTGCCTGAAAGACGCTGTCGCCGCCGGCGAACTTGCGCTTTCCGAATCCGCCCTCCCCGAGGACGTGCGCGTGGAGCGACCCAAGAACCGGGAGCACGGCGACTGGGCCACCAACATCGCCCTGCAGCTTGCCAAGCACGCCGGGACCAACCCGCGTGAATTCGCCACGATCCTGAGCAAGCGGCTCGAAGCGATCGACGGCGTCACCGCCGTCGATATCGCAGGCCCCGGCTTCCTCAACATCACCGTGGACGCAGCCGCCGCCGGCGCGCTGGCCAAGGTGATCGTGGAGGCGGGAAGCTCCTACGGAACCAACCAGGCGCTCGCAGGCCATGTGGTCAACATGGAATTCGTCTCGGCCAACCCCACGGGACCGCTGCACATCGGCCACACGCGTTGGGCCGCCTTGGGCGATTCGATCGCCCGCGTACTCCGCGCTTCCGGTGCGGACGTCACCGCGGAGTACTACATCAACGACGCCGGCTCGCAGATGAACGTTTTTGCGAACTCGGTGCTCTCCCGCCTGCACGGACGCGGCGTTCCGGAAGGCGGCTACCCGGGCGAGTACATCCGTGAACTCGGCGATGAGGTCCTCAAGGCCCACCCGGCAATCCGCGAGCTCACCGACGCGGCTGCACTGCCGGTCATCCGCGCCGCCGCCTACCAAGCCCAGATGAAGGACATCAAGGACACCCTCGCCGGATTCGGCGTGGCTTTCGACGTCTTCTTCTCCGAACAGGAACTGCACGACGGCGGCGCGATCGAATCCGCCGTCGCCCGCCTCCGGGAACAGGGCCACGTGTTCGACGACGGCGGGGCAGTCTGGCTGCGCACCACGGACTTCGGTGACGACAAGGACCGCGTGATGATCCGCGCCAACGGAGAACCCACGTATTTCGCCGCCGACGCCGCGTACTACCTGTCGAAGAAGGACCGCGGCTTCACCGAGAAGATCTACCTGCTCGGGGCCGACCACCACGGCTACATCAACCGGCTCAAGGCCATCGCCGCCTGCGCGGGCGACGACCCCGAGGTCAACATCGAGGTCCTGATCGGACAGCTGGTCTCGGTCAACGGCGCCAAGCTGTCCAAGCGCGCCGGCAACATCATCGAGCTCAAGGACCTTATCGAATGGCTCGGGAAGGACGCTGTGCGCTACTCGCTGGCGCGCTTCCCCGCGGATTCGCCGCTGACACTGGATCCGGAGCTGCTGAAGAAGAACAGCAACGAAAACCCTGTGTTCTACGTGCAGTACGCGCACGCCCGCTCCCGGGGAACGGCCCGCAACGCGATCGACGCCGGCGTGGACCACAGCGCGTTCGACGCTTCCCTGCTTGACCACGCGACCGAGAACGAACTGTTGTCCTACCTCGGCAGCTACCCGTCCATCGTGGCCAAGGCCGCGGAGCTCCGCGAGCCGCACCGTGTGGCCCGCCACCTCGAGGTCATCGCCGGGGCCTACCACCGCTGGTACGACGCCTGCCGCGTTTCGCCGCTGGGCGACGAAGCCGTCCAGGACGTCAACCGCACGCGGCTGTGGCTCAACGACGCGACGAGCCAGGTACTGGCGAACGGACTCGAACTCCTCGGCGTTTCAGCCCCGGAACGGATGTGACCAGCATGCAGAACAATGCCGCCGCCTCACCCCTTGCGCCCGAATGGCTCGCCGTGCCGGAAGACCTGAACGCGCTTCACGCGCCGATGTGGGCCGAAGGTGTCGGGAGGAACGACGACGGCGAACTCGCCATTGACGGCGTTCCCGTCAGCGAGCTCAAGGCTCAGTTCGGCACTCCGCTGTTCGTCATGAGCGAGGGCGATTTCCGTGCCCGTGCCCGCTCCTTCAAGAATGCCTTCGACGAAGCTTTCGCGGACATCTGCGGGGGAGTGGACGTCTACTACGCCGGAAAGTCCTTCTTGTGCACTGCCGTGGCCGCCTGGGTGGCCGAAGAAGGCCTGCGCCTGGACACGTGCTCCGGGGGAGAGCTCGCCGTCGCGGCCCGCGCCGGCATCGACGGTGCCAATCTGGGGCTGCACGGCAACAACAAGTCCGACGCCGAAATCAACCGCGCACTGGACATGAAGCTCGGCCGCATCGTGGTGGACAGCCTCGATGAGCTTGAGCGGGTTGCCAAGATAGCCTCCGGCCGCGGCGAGACGGCGAAGGTCATGCTGCGGCTGACTCCCGGCGTCCACGCCCACACCCACGAATTCATCGCCACGGCCCACGAGGACCAGAAATTCGGTCTCTCCATGGCCGGGGATTCCACCGAGTCGGCCGGCCTCTCGGCGGCCGAAGAAGCCGTCGCTGCGGCCACCTCGTACTCCAACGTGGAACTCCTGGGCCTGCACTGCCACATCGGTTCCCAGATCTTCGAGCCCGACGGCTTCGCGCTGGCAGCCGAGAAGCTGTTGGCCTTCCTCGCAGCGATGCAGGCGAAGTACTCCATCGTCCTGCCGGAACTGGACCTGGGCGGTGGCTACGGCATCGCCTACACTCCGGTGGACACCCCCCGCCCGCCGGCCGAGATCGCGCAGGCGATGGCCGCCGTCGTACGCTCCACGTGCGCTGGGCTGGGGATCACCCCGCCGCGCATTTCGATCGAACCGGGCCGCGCAATCGTGGGCACCAGCACATTCACCCTGTACGAGGTGGGAACGCTGAAAACAGTTCGCGTGGACGCGCCGGCAGGCCCAGAAGGCGGAGAAAACGTTACGTTCCCGCGCCGGTATGTGTCGGTGGACGGCGGCATGAGCGACAACGCCCGTCCGGTGCTGTACGACGCGGATTATTCGGCCATTCTCGCCTCGCGGGCCTCGGGTGCCGCCCCGCAGTTGTCCCGAGTAGTGGGCAAACATTGCGAGAGCGGCGACATAGTTGTTAGAGATGTATATCTGCCCGAAGACGTGGCAGCCGGTGATCTGCTCGCTGTACCGGGAACCGGCGCTTACTGCTGGGCCCTCTCAAGCAACTACAACTATCTGGCCAGGCCTGGCGTTGTCGCTGTGCGCAATGGATCCGCCCGGCTGATCGTCCGCGGGGAAACCGAAGAAGATCTCTTGAACCGCGACATGGGAGTGGCGAATGTCTGAAGTGCGAACCCTGAAGGTGGCCCTGCTGGGCTGTGGCAATGTCGGGGCCCAGGTAGCGCGGATTCTCCTTGACGACGCCGACGCCCTTGCGGCCCGCACCGGAGCGCGCTTGCAGTTGTCCGGCATCGCCGTGCGAAACATCGATTCAGAGCGCGACGTCGAACTGCCGCGCGAACTGTTCACCACCGACGCCGATACCCTGGCCAAGGACGCCGACCTGGTGATCGAGCTCATGGGCGGCATCGAACCAGCCCGTTCGCTCATCCTGACCGCCATGCAGAATGGCGCCTGCGTCGTGACCGGCAACAAGGCGCTCCTGGCCCAGGATGGCCCGACGCTCTACGAAGAAGCCGACAAAGCCGGCGTCCAGCTCTCCTATGAGGCCGCCGTCGCCGGAGCCATTCCGATCCTGCGCCCCATCCGCGACAGCCTCTCGGGCGATCGCATCACCCGGGTCCTGGGCATTGTCAACGGCACCACCAACTTCATCCTCGACCAGATGGACAGCACCGGTGCGCAGTTCGCCGACGCTCTGGCCGAGGCCCAACGCCTCGGATACGCGGAAGCCGACCCGACGGCCGACGTCGAAGGCCATGACGCCGCGGCCAAGGCCGCCATCCTCGCCTCGTTGTCCTTCCACACGCGCTTTGCCCTCGAAGACGTCTACTGCGAAGGCATCACCAAGGTCAGCGCGGCTGACATTGCCGCCGCGAAGGAAGCGGGCTTCGTCATCAAGCTTCTCGCCATCGCCGAGAAGATCACCAACGCAAACGGCGACGACGGCATTTCGGTCCGCGTCCACCCCACCCTCCTGCCCCGCGAACACCCGCTCGCAGCAGTCCGTGGCGCGTTCAACGCAGTCTTCATCGAGGCCGAGAACGCCGGCGAGCTGATGTTCTACGGCCAGGGCGCCGGCGGAACCCCGACGGCGTCCGCCGTCCTGGGCGACCTCGTTTCGGCCGCCCGCCGGGTGGTGCTTGGCGGTCCCGGTCGTACCGAGACCACCACCGGCTACGTGCCCGCGCTGCCGATCGATGCCTCCACCACGAGCTACTACATCGGCCTCGACGTCGCCGACCAGGCCGGAGTGCTGGCCCGGATCACCCACATCTTCGCGGAGAACGGCGTGTCTATTGAGATCATGCGCCAGACGATCCACCGCGACGCCGGCTCGACGGTTGAGTCGGCCGAGCTGAAGATCGTCACCCACCGCGCATCCGAAGCCGCACTCGCGGCAACCGTCGAGGCCGTCAAGGGCCTGGACGTCATCAATTCTGTGACATCCGTCCTGCGGGTAGAAGGGGTCTAAGTGGCTCACCAATGGCGCGGAGTAATCCGCGAATACGCTGATCGTTTGCCTGTAACGGAAGCCACGAAGGTCATTACCCTTGGCGAGGGCGGAACTCCGCTGGTCCACGCGCAGAAGCTCTCCGAACTCACCGGCTCCACCGTGTACCTGAAGGTGGAGGGCATGAACCCCACCGGGTCCTTCAAGGACCGCGGCATGACGATGGCCATGACGGCGGCTGTCGAAGCCGGCGCCAAGGCCGTTGTCTGCGCCTCCACCGGCAACACTTCTGCCTCCGCCGCAGCCTACGCCACGGCTGCCGGGCTCAAGTGCGCCGTGCTGGTCCCCGAAGGCAAGATCTCCATGGGCAAGCTCAGCCAGGCCATCGCGCACGGTGCCACTCTCCTGCAGGTGGACGGGAACTTCGACAATTGCCTGGACATCGCACGGAAGCTCGGCGAGTCCTACCCGGTGTTCCTCGTGAACTCCGTCAACCCGGCGCGTATCCAGGGCCAGAAGACCGGTGCCTTCGAAATCGTCGATGCCCTCGGAGACGCTCCTGACATCCACGTCCTGCCGGTGGGCAACGCGGGCAACATCAGCGCGTACTGGAAGGGCTACAAGGAGTACTCCGCGCCCTTCGAGTCCGCAACGGCCGGCACCCTTCCCGCCGTCTCCACCAAGACTCCGGCCATGTGGGGATTCCAGGCGGCAGGCGCGGCACCGTTCGTGGCAGGCCACCCCATCACCGAACCGGACACGATCGCTACGGCCATCCGCATCGGCAATCCGGCATCCTGGGACACGGCCATCGCGGCACGCGATGAATCCGGCGGCTTCATCGACGCCGTGACCGACGAGGAAATCCTCGATGCCCACCGCTGGCTCTCCGCCAAGGAAGGCGTCTTCGTGGAACCCGGTTCCGCGGCAGGGGTCGCCGGCCTCATCAAGAAGCACGCGGCAGGCGAGGTTCCCGCCGGAAAGACGATCGTCATCACCGTCACCGGACACGGACTCAAAGACCCGCAGTGGGCCCTCCGCACCGAAGACGGCAGCGAGGTCCAGCCGGTCAAGGTGCCGAACGACGTCGTGACCGTGGCATCCGAACTGGGACTGGAAGAAAACTAAGAGTGGAAACCACGCAGCCCACCGCGACGGGCCTCAAGCTTGTCGCGGCAGGCCAGCAGCTGACCGTCAGGGTCCCGGGCACCAGCGCCAACCTGGGCCCCGGCTATGACAGCCTCGGCCTGGCATTGTCGATCTACGACACCCTGACCGTCGAAACACTCTCTACCGGAGAGCTCGAGTTCGAGCTCTCCGGCGAGGGATCCGAGTCCCTCCCTCGCGATGCCAGCCACCTCGTGGTGCGTGCGCTCAACATGGCCCTGGAACGCCTCGGCTTCCGGCACAGCGGCCTCAAGATCACCGCGGACAACGTCAATCCGCATGGCCGTGGACTCGGCTCCTCGGCCTCGGCCGTGGTTGCGGCCGTTACCGCTGCCAACGCCTTGGTCCCCGAATCCGCCCAGCGCGGCCGCGAATGGATCCTGCAACTCACAAGCGAGATGGAAGGGCACCCGGACAACGTCGCACCCGCGATTTTCGGCGGACTGGCCTTGTCGTGGCAGGACAGCGAGCAGTACAGCAGCACCCGTGCGGAGGTGGTCCCGTCGGTCATCCCGATCGTGGCCGTCCCCGACTACGAACTGTCCACCGAAACCGCCCGCGGGCTGCTGCCCGCTTCCATCGGCCACCACGCGGCAGCCATGAACTCTGGGCGTGCCGCCCTCCTGGTCCACGCCTTGACCTCCGATCCCCGTTTCCTGCTTCCCGGAACCGAGGACTACCTGCACCAGAGCTACCGCGCAGAGGCAATGCGGCCAAGCGCGGCGCTGATCAAGGCATTGCGGTCTGCAGGACATGCAGCTGTCGTTTCGGGAGCGGGTCCCACGGTTCTGGCGCTGGCCAACGGCGCGGACGAAGCCGGGGCGATCGCCGAATTGATTAAAACGTTCACCGCGGACAACACACCGGACGTTGCGTGGCGCGTGATGACACTGGCAGTGGACGTTGAAGGTGCTAGAGTGGACTTGCACCGGCGGTAGAACCGCGGGCAGTTCCCTGACATTGGATCCCGGCTTGATGCCGTTCCCGTCTCCTACTGTGTCGAAGTCTGCCGGTGTCGTCTCCTTATCGGCCTGTCGCAGGTGCCACAGAACCCTTTCTGTTACCCGAACCGTCAGCCCGCGCCCCGCCCGCCGGAGCATCGAAGACGTATTAGTATCCGGCCCTGCTGAAACTAAACCGGCAAGACCGAAATCACGGCTGCAGATCTGAACTGCAGTCCAGAACAAATCATCGCGTCCAGCTCTAGGTCTGGACGCCGTCGAGGGGGAAGGATCCTTCGTGACAGAAACCACTGAGCTGGCTTCAGCTGTGGACACAACATCTTCTGCAGCTGAATCAACGGCCGCAACCGCTAAGAGCAGCGGCCTTGCAGGCCTCAAGCTCGCGCAGCTCCAGGCTCTCGCCAGTCAGCTGGGCATTTCGGGCGGATCCCGGATGCGCAAGGGGGACTTGGTTTCGGCGATCTCGGCCCATCGCGCCGGTGCAACCACCAGCAAGGCTCCTACCGCGGCCAAGGCCGTGGCAGTAAAGGCCGCGCCTGCATCCCCGGAAGCTGAGACTGCTGCCGCACCTGCCGCAGCATCCACCGAAGCCGCGCAGGATGGCACCCGGGCACGTGGCCGTGGCCGCAGCCGCCGCGCCACCAGCGACGGCGTAGTTGCCGCTCCCGCCGCCGCGGAAGCCGCGGAGGCTCCCGCCGTCGTCGTCGAGGCTCCTGCAGCTCCCGCCGCCGAAGCAAGCGAGGCCGCCGGCGAACGCCGCCAGCCGCGCACCCGGAACCGCCGTCGTGGCGAGGCCGTTGCTCCCGTGGAGACCGGTGAAGCAGGCGAGACCCGCGCTGCAGAGCAGCCGCAGGCCGAACAGCGTCAGCCCGAGCAGCGCCAGGCAGAACAGCGTCAGCCCGAGCAGCGTCAGGCAGAACAGCGCCAGCCCGAGCAGCGTCAGGCACAGCCGCGCCAGGGCGAGCAGGCCTCGGCCGACGCCGGCGAATCCGGCCAGCGTGAACGCCGCGACAACACCCGTACGCGTCGCGAAGACACGAACGACGGCGATGACAGCGGCAACCGCCGCAATCGTCGCAACCGCCGCGACCGCAACGACCGTCCGGGTCCGCAGGACAACCGCGACAACCGTGACAACCGCGATGGAAACACCCGCAGCGACCGCTTCCGCGACCGCAACGAACGCCGCCGCGGCCGTGGCCAGGGCCCGGACGTCGACGACGTCGAGGTCACCGAGGACGACGTCCTGCTGCCGGTTGCCGGCATCCTGGACGTCCTGGAGAACTACGCGTTCATCCGCACCTCCGGCTACCTGCCCGGTGCCAACGACGTGTACGTGTCCCTCGCCCAGGTCAAAAAATACAACCTGCGCAAGGGTGACGCCGTCGTCGGAGCGATCCGCGCGCCGCGTGACGGCGAGGACCGCAGCCAGCAGTCCGCGCGCCAGAAGTTCAACGCTCTCGTCCGCGTCACGTCGGTCAACGGCAAGACGCCCGAAGAGCTCAAGGACCGCGTCGAATTCGCCAAGCTCGTCCCGCTGTACCCGTCCGAGCGCCTGCGCCTCGAAACGGATCCCAAGAAGATCGGCCCGCGTGTCATCGACCTCGTGGCCCCGATCGGCAAGGGCCAGCGCGGCCTGATTGTCTCCCCGCCCAAGGCCGGCAAGACGCTCATCCTGCAGTCCATAGCGAACGCGATCACCACCAACAACCCTGAGGTCCACCTCATGATGGTGTTGGTCGACGAACGTCCCGAAGAAGTCACGGACATGCAGCGCACCGTCAAGGGCGAGGTCATTGCCTCCACCTTCGACCGTCCCGCCGACGACCACACCACGGTTGCCGAGCTTTCCATCGAGCGCGCCAAGCGCCTCGTGGAAATGGGCATGGACGTGGTGGTCCTCCTGGACTCCATGACCCGGCTGGGCCGCGCCTACAACCTGGCAGCACCGGCTTCCGGCCGTATCCTGTCCGGTGGCGTCGACTCCGCTGCGCTCTACCCGCCGAAGCGTTTCTTCGGTGCTGCGCGCAACATCGAAAACGGTGGCTCGCTGACCATCCTGGCAACCGCGCTCGTGGAGACCGGTTCCAAGATGGACGAGGTCATCTTCGAAGAGTTCAAGGGCACCGGCAACATGGAGCTCCGCCTGTCCCGCCAGCTGGCGGACAAGCGCATCTTCCCGGCCGTGGACGTCAACGCTTCGGGTACCCGTCGCGAAGAGAACCTGCTTTCGGCCGAAGAAGTCAAGATCATGTGGAAGCTGCGCCGCGTCCTGTCCGGACTCGAGACCCAGCAGAGCCTTGAACTCCTGACCAACAAGATCCGGGAGACCGGGAGTAACGTCGAGTTCCTCATGCAGGTACAGAAGACGACTCTTGGAGCCAAGTCGGATAACGACAAGTAGCTGGCTGTTGAGCCGCTGATTTTGCTGCCCCCGCCCCTACGCCGGGGTGGCTTGCGATCTACGATCGCGAGCCACCCCGGCTTCGGCAGGCCCGATGCCACTCCCGGGGCAGCAAAATCAGCGGCTCGGTTTTTAAGAAGGAATTCCTGGCCGGCAGCAACGCGGGGTCAGATACGGCCCATCCGTGGCCTCGGCATGGGCCGTAAGTGACCCCGCGTTGCAGTTATTAGACTTGTAGAAGTCGAAAGAGGTTTGAAAATGTTTGAGTCCGTACAGGGATTGCTTGACGAACATGCTGCTATCCAGGCGCAGTTGAGTGATCCTGCTGTTTATGCCGACCAGGCTTTGGCCCGCAAGTTGGGACGGCGCTCTGCCCAGTTGCAGGGCATCGTTGAGGCGTACAACCGTTGGCACGGGCTCATGGACGATCTTGAGGCGGCAAAGGAAATGGCTTCCGAGGACGCCGAATTCGCTGCCGAGGTAGACGAAATCGAAGCGAAGCTTCCGGCAGCGCAGGAGAAACTGCGCAGGCTGCTGATCCCGCGCGATCCCGACGACGCCCGCAACGTCATTCTCGAGGTCAAGGGCGGCGAAGGCGGCGACGAAGCTGCGCTCTTCGCCGGAGACCTGCTGCGCATGTACATGCGTTACGCGGAGTCCCGCGGCTGGAAGACCGAACTCATCTCGGCCACGGAATCGGACCTGGGCGGTTACAAGGACGTCCAGATGGCCGTCAAGGGCAACTCGAACGATCCCGCGGAAGGCGTGTATGCCCGCTTGAAGTTCGAAGGCGGCGTGCACCGCGTCCAGCGCGTTCCCGTCACCGAATCGCAGGGCCGGATCCACACTTCCGCCGCCGGCGTACTCGTGCTCCCGGAAGTGGATGAGCCCGAAGAGCTTGAAATCAACCAGAACGACCTGAAGATCGACGTCTACCGGTCCTCGGGTCCCGGTGGCCAGTCCGTCAACACCACGGACTCGGCAGTCCGCATCACCCACCTCCCTACGGGCATCGTGGTGGCCATGCAGAACGAAAAATCCCAGCTCCAGAACCGCGAAGCCGGCATGCGCGTCCTCCGTGCCCGCATCCTTGCCCACCAGCAGGAGCAGATCGACGCCGAGAACTCGGCCCAGCGCAAATCCCAGATCCGTACCATGGACCGTTCCGAGCGCATCCGCACGTACAACTTCCCGGAAAACCGGATTGCCGACCACCGTACCGGCTACAAGGCCTACAACCTCGACGCCGTCATGAACGGCGACCTGGAACCGGTCATCCAGTCGGCCATCGAAATGGACGAACAGTCGCGCCTGGATGCCCTGGGCGAGTAACAGCCTGCAAGGATCCTGATGACGCTCTTTCCGGGCCAAAGCCTCGCCGACGCCGTCCGCGAGGCCACAACCATCCTGTCCGACGCCGGAGTCCCTACTCCGCGCGTGGACGCGGAACTCCTCGCGGAACATCTCCTGGGCGTCGGCCTCGGGCGGCTACGTGCCATGTTGCTCGGAGATTCCGCAGCCCCGGAAGGGTACGCGGACCTCGTGGCCGAACGGGCACAGCGCGTTCCGCTGCAGCACATCACCGGCGTCGCGCATTTCCGCTACCTCACGCTTGCCGTGGGTCCGGGCGTGTTCATTCCGCGGCCCGAAACGGAATCCGTGGTCCAGCTGGTCATCGACCACCTCCAGGGTCTCCCGCATCCCAAAGTGGTTGATCTTGGCACCGGCTCGGGCGCCATTGCCGGTTCGATCGCCCACGAAGTGCCCGGAGCCGAGGTCCACGCCGTCGAATTCAGCACCTTCGCCCACGCGTGGGCCACCAAGAACCTGAAGCCGCTCGGGGTGAAGCTCGTGCAGGGCGACCTCCGCAATGCCTTGCGCGAACACGACGGAACGTTCGACGTCGTCGTTTCCAATCCGCCCTACATCCCGGCTGAAGCCATTCCCAACGAACCCGAAGTGGCGCTGCACGATCCGCCCGAGGCGCTGTACGGCGGGGGAGCGGACGGAATGGAGCTCCCGACGGCGGCTGCAGCCTCGGCTGCCCGGCTCCTCAAGGGCGGCGGCTTCTTCGTGATGGAGCACGCGGAGGTGCAGGCAGGGTGGATTTCCGAACACTTGAAGTCGGCCGGCTGCTGGACCCAGGTCACCACCCACCTCGATCTCAACGGCAAGGAACGTGCCACGAGCGCAGTGTTGGCAATCGCTGCCTCCGGGAAATGAAAGAATAGCGCTGTGACCACAAGCTACAACTGCACGTCAGAGGAACAACGCGCCGAAGGCCTGGAGCATGCGCAGCGCGCCATCAGCGAGAAAAAGTGTGTCGTCATGCCGACGGACACCGTCTACGGCATTGCCGCCGACGCGTTCTCGCCGCAAGCCGTGACCATGCTGCTCGTCTCAAAGGGCCGCGGCCGCCATATGCCGCCCCCGGTGCTGATCCCGCGGATCAACGCGCTGGACGGGCTGGCCACCGATGTATCGGAAGAAGCCCGGAAACTGGCGGAAGCCTTTTGGCCCGGCGGCCTGACGCTGATCTTCCACGCCCAGCCGTCCTTGGACTGGGACCTGGGGGAGACCCGCGGAACCGTCGCTCTTCGCATGCCCGACGACGCCATAGCGCTTGAACTGCTCAACCGCACCGGACCGCTGGCAGTGTCCTCGGCCAATCGCACCGGCCAGGCCGCCGCGCAGACAGCAGCCGAGGCGAGGACCCAGCTTGCCGAATCGGTCGAGGTGTACCTCGAAGGCGGCTTCCGGCCGGTCGAAGGAACCGAGTCCGTACCGTCCACGATCGTCGACGCAACCACCTTGCCGCTCCGCGTAGTGCGCGATGGTGCCATTTCCCTGGAACGCCTGCGCGACGTTGTCCCCGGAGTGCTGGCCCTCGGAGAAACCGCGCCCGAACCGGCCGTGGAACCGGAGCCGGAAACCGCGCCCGAGGCTGCCGAGCAGCAGGAGACGGCGCCGGAGACGGCGCCCGACGCGCAAGCCGAGACCCCTGTGCCTGAGACCCCTGTTCAAGCCGAGACCCCTAATCTTGGCGAAAATGCTGTTCACACGGAGACCAGGGCCGAATGAGCCTGGTCCGGGATCGTGTTCCCCTTCTGGACGTAGACGTCACCGCCTTGTGCGCCGACGAACTCATCGAGGCCATCAGCGGGTACGTTTCGGACGGCACCACCAAGGTTGTCCTCGGGCACAATCTGCACAGCGTCACGTTGTTTCATTCGAGCCCGGACTTCCGCCGTCTCTATGAACGCAGCGATGTGGTGCTCATGGATGGGGCGCCGGTCGCGATGCTTTGGGGACTTGGGCGCCGCGGAGCTTCACGTGACGATGCTGCCGGGTTGATGGAATACCGTTTGGGTTCCACGGACTGGGTGCCGGCGCTCGGCGGCGTGGAAGGGCTGCGCCGGATCGCCGTCGTCGGCGCCGGCCCCGAAGCCAATAGCAAGACAGTGGAGCGCCTCCGCGGAATCGTGCCCGGCGCCGAGGTGTCCGGTCGGCCCGGCGAGAATTGGAACGATGCCGGCGAAGAGGCCGCCGTCGCCTGGCTGGCGGAATTCCGCCCGCAGCTCGTCCTTCTTGGCCTGGGAATGCCGCTGCAGGAATCGGTCCTGCACCGGCGCCTGGACGAGCTTCCGCCAGCCGTCTACTGCACAGTCGGCGGGGCTATCGAGCAATTGGCGGGCCTCCAGAAGCTCGCTCCCCGCTGGCTGGGCCGCCTCGGGCTCGAATGGGCCTGGCGGCTCGCGCTGCACCCGGGACGCGTCGCCTACCGGGTCTTCGGCGAGCCGTGGGTGCTCCTCGGCCTGCTGGTACGCCGTCGGCTTTCCTCCAAGAACCGCGAGGCCGGAAGACCACGCCGCGCCCGCTAGGCCGCTAGAACTTCTGGTCCTCCAGCGGACCGAAGCCCTTGTCCCGCAAACCTGCGGAGAATGCCCGGAACCACTCTGCGAGCCCGCGGAAGTCACCCCGGGGGAGGAAATAGCCCAGGTAACCTCCGACGTCGGCCACCATCGACTTCCCGCGGCGGTAGCGGCGGATCAAGTAACCCCGGTTGCGGTAGTAGAAGTAGCGCTTGAACGCTGAATCCGGCACGATCACATGCCAGCGGGCGCCGAACACGTGCTTTGTCTCGGAGAACGCATGCGGGTGGGTGATCCATGCCGTCGCGACTGTGCCGAAGCGTATCCCGGCTTTCCTGAGGCGGATCATGAAGTCCACCTCGTCGCCGCGGATGAACAGCCGGATATCCGGCACGCCCACCTTGAAGAAGACGTTCGAACGGATGAGCGCCCCGTTGAAGAAGTGCCCGACGTCGGGCAGGAACCCCGCTTTTTCGACTTCGGCCCGGTCGTGGGTCACTTTGCCGTCAATCCGGAAGAAGAACGAGAGCTTGTCCGGGTGCCCGGGAGCGACGACGAGCGGGACGACGGCATCGAGTCCGCGCGCCTCCGCTTCGCGAACCAGGGTTTCGAGGCATGCGGGATCGCCGGGCTCGGCGTCGTCATCCATGATCCAGACCCATTCGGCGCCGCTGGCCACCGCCTTGAGGATCGCAAGGGCGAAGCCGCCCGCCCCGCCCAAGTTCGCCTCCGAGCGGACGTAGTCCACCTTCGGATGGCTCGACGCGAGCTCCCGCGAAGGGGTGGTTCCGCTGTCCACGAGGCAAATGGTGTCCACGGGCATGGACTGTTTGTTGATAGCGTCGAGCAGGACTGCTAGCTCTCCGGGGCGGTCAAAGGTCACAGCCGCAACGGCAACGGAGACAGTCATGTAGGGTTCCTTCCGGGCAGTTGCGGGGAGGTCTTCCCGGCTCGCCCTAGGGGCGCGTGAAACGGAGCAAAGCCGCCGTTGCCGCTAGTATCTTGACAGAGTCCAACTGTAGTACAGCAATATTCGGCGGTGCGCAGAGGTGTTGCGGGTGTTGTGCCGGCAGCTAGTCGCCAGGGACAAAATCCACCACCACCGCCAACAGGAGCCGCCACGTGATCATGTATTCGCTCATGATGCTCACGGCTGCCGTCGTGTCGTATCTCGCTACGTGGGTAGCCCGCCAGATGGGTAACAAACTTCGGCTTTTTGCCCCCATCCGCAGCCGGGATATGCATTCAGTCCCGATTTCCAGGCTCGGTGGCCTGGGGCTCTTCGCGGGCTTCGCCATCGCCCTCTTGGTAGCCAGCAATTCGTTCTTCGTGAAGGACATCTTCCACGGGAACAGTGCGCCGTGGGGGATCCTGGCAGGTGCCCTGGTGATCGTCGCGGTCGGTGTTGCCGACGACGTGATGGACATCCGCTGGTGGGTCAAGCTGATCGGCCAATGCACTGCGGCGACGATCGTTGCGGTCTGGGGCGTGCAGATGTCCGTGGTTCCCTTTGTTCCGGAGCCCCTACGGATCGAGGCGGAACCGTTGCGCATCGTCCTGACCGCACTCGCGATTGTGACCACGATGAACGCGGTCAACTTCATCGATGGACTTGACGGCCTGGCTGCGGGAGTTGCAGCCATCGGCGGGGCCGCATTCTTCCTGACGGCGTACTGGGTCCACCGCAATGCCACGCTGACCGACCGCTCGGACCTGGCTGCGCTGCTGATGGCCATCACCGTGGGTTGTTGCATCGGTTTCCTGCCGCACAACTGGTTCCCTGCGAAAATCTTCATGGGCGACTCCGGCGCCATGCTCCTGGGCCTCGTGATGGCTTCGGCCGGCGTGGTTTCCACGGGCCAGATCAGCTCAGGGCTTTACGACCGCGCCAACGGTATTCCTACCATCGTGCCCATCCTGTTGCCGTTCGCGATCCTGTCGCTACCGTTGCTGGACCTCGGCCTTGCGGTGTTGCGGCGAACGGCACGGGGCCAATCGCCCTGGTCGGCGGACCGCGGACACTTGCACCACAAGCTCATCGAACTCGGCCACACCCACCGCACGGCGGTGCTCATGATGTACGTGTGGACCTGCATTCTGGCGTTTGGGGGCCTCGCCTTTGCCATCTTCCCGTGGCAGATGGTCCTCACCGTCGACATCGTCGCCGCGCTGATCATGGCCGCAGTGACAGCATGGCCGTACTTTGCCCGCAAAGGGCGCGCCGCCCGGTAGACGGCGTGTGACAAAGGCGTTAACATCACAGTTCTATCTCATGTAGAATTCTAGGGCGGACAGTCACTCGCCCGCGCACCCACCCTTTTTGAGAATTTGGCATTTTTTGCCACGACGATTGGCATCCCCATGACCTCCAACGCCGGCGGACAGCAGTCCGACTCGAGCGGCGTTGCTGCCCCCCGCTCCACGTCCTCGCTGTGGCTGCGGCTTCTTTTCCTCAGCTCGACGACGGCGGTAGCGGCCCTCGCGGCGACGTCGGTTGTCGCGGTGGTCATGAACGGTGGCGTGGGCGTACTTTCCGCTGTATTCGGCGGGGCACTGGTGATGGCCTTTTTTGCCATCAGCCTCCTGATCGGCCACTTCGTCGGGCGGGATAATCCTTCCGGCGCGGTCGGCCTCTTCGTTGCCAGCTACTTTGTCAAGGTCGTTGGCTTCGCGGTGGTGCTGTTCGTCTTGGGCGCCCCCGCATGGCTGCACGGACGCTGGTTCGTGATCGGCGCCGTCGTCGCCGTCGTCTCGTGGCAAGCCGCCGAAATCTACGGCTTCAGCAAAGCCCGGCTCCAGATCTACAACGACCCCGCAGCGGGCAAAGGAGGCGACGATGTCCACTCCTAGGAACAAGCGCCGCCCGGCCACGCCCCACGCCGGAAAACCCGGTCATTCCGCTGAGCAAGCGAGCGACGGAAGCGACGGCGGATACAACGCCGGCATCGCCGTCTTTAGCTATATTGTTGGCGGAATCATAGTCTGGAGTTTGATAGGCTGGGGTCTGGATAATCTGTGGGGGACTCGCTGGATTGTGCTCCTTGGCGCTCTGCTTGGAGCCGCAGGAGGGTTCTATCTTTCCCATATGCACGGCCTCACCAGTCATCGATCTTCTACCGGTGAGAGCAAAGCAGACAGTGGTCCGTCCCAGGACGGGAACAGTAATGCCAAATAATTTCACACGGGAAATGGCTGCAAGAAACGCGGCCGGATCCTCAACAACGCCCAATGATGGACACTGCAGAGAGGAAACGCGTTGATCGCGCTTGCGCTCCCGGCCCAGGATTCAGGGACCTTCACTCCTCCCGGAATCGACCAAATGCATCTCCCGGCTATCCTGCCGTGGGGTGCGAGCGATGGCTTCTCCAAGCAGATGTTGCTGGTGATCCTGTCGGTCGTCCTTATCGCTACATTCTTCATCCTCGCTGCGCGCAAGCAGCAGCTGGTTCCCGGCAAGCTGCAGTTCGCAGGCGAGATGGCCTACGGCTTCGTCCGCAACAGCATCGCCAAGGACATCATCGGCGGACGCGACTTCATGAAGTTCGTGCCGCTCTTGTTCTCCCTCTTCTTCTTCATCCTGGTGAACAACATCTACGGCGCCATTCCCGTGATCCAGCTTCCGAGCTTCTCGCACGTCGGCGGGGCCTATGTGCTGGCCGCAGTCGTGTACGTCACCTGGATCGGCATCGGCATCAAGAAGAACGGCTTGAAGTACTTCAAGCTGGCTACCGTCCCGTCCGGCATTCCGTGGCCCATCCTGATTATCGTCGTACCGATCGAGATCATCTCCAACTTCATGGTCCGCCCGGTCACCCACAGCCTGCGTCTCTTCGCGACGATGATGGCGGGGCACCTCATCGTGATGATCGCCGGCTCCGGCATCGAGTTCCTCGTCATGCAGGAGAACGTCCTCCTCAAGGGCGCGTCCGTGCTGGTGCTTGCTGGCGCCGTCGCCATGTACATGCTCGAAGCGCTGATCATGGTGCTGCAGGCGTATGTCTTTACCCTGCTGACTGCGATTTACATCGAAGGCGCACTCCACGCCGACAGCCACTAGGCACAACCCCTCAATCTTCCCCCTCGGGGGTTGAAGCAAACCAAACAACCTGCCGCGAGTGCGGCATCTTGAAAGGAAAACAATGAACGGCGATATCAACGGCTCCCTTAACCTCATTGGCTACGGTCTCTCCGCAATCGGCGGTGGTATCGGTGTGGGTCTCGTATTTGCTGCTTACATCAACGGTGTTGCACGTCAGCCGGAAGCCCAGCGCGTGCTCCAGCCGATCGCGTTCCTTGGTCTGGCTCTGACGGAAGCCCTCGCCATCCTCGGCCTGGTCTTCGCTTTCGTTCTCAAGTAAACCGCTAAGAACCAAGCGAACATTCAGAACCGAGTAGATAAGGACGGGTGAAACATGAATCAGCAGATCATCTCAGCCGCCGCTCAAGGCGCCGCCGAGTCGGCTAATCCGCTCGTTCCCAACGTCTGGGAAATGGGCGTCGTGCTCGTCGGCTTCGCGATCCTCTTTTACATCGTGGTCAAGTTTGTTGTCCCGATGTTCGAGAAGACCTTTGCCGAGCGCGCAGAGGCGATTGAGGGCGGCATTGCCAAGGCTGAAAAGGCCCAGGCAGAAGCTTCTGCAGCTCTTGAAGAGTACAAGCAGCAGCTCCACGATGCCCGCGCCGAAGCCAACCGCATCCGCGAAGAAGCTCGAGCCGAAGGTGCCCAGATCCTCGCGGAGCTGAAGACCAAGGCAGCAGCCGAGTCGGCTCGCATCACCGAGCAGGCGTACGCCCAGATCGAATCGGAGCGCCAGGCGGCTGTTGTCTCCCTGCGTTCCGAGGTGGGCACCCTGGCCACGACTTTGGCAGAGCGCATCGTTGGCGAAACGCTCAGCGATGACGAGCGTGCCGCCCGCGTGGTGGACCGCTTCCTCGCAGATCTGGAGACCCAGAGCGCAGGTGCAGCTAAGTAATGGCAGGTGTATCGAGCGAATCGCTGACCACAGCGCTGGAGCAGTTGGAAGCCACGCTTCCGACGGCCTCGCTGCAGTTGGCTAAGGACCTCTTCGGAATCCTGGGAACGGTGGACAGCTCGGCTGGCTTGCGCCGCGCCCTGACTGACCCCTCCCGCAGCGGAGAAGAAAAGTCGGCGCTGGTCAAGCAGCTGGTTGGCGGGAAAGTCTCCGCTGATGCTGCGGAAATCGCGAGCGGATTGGCCAGCTCACGCTGGGCATCGGCACGCGATATCGGCGATGCACTCGAGACTCTTGCCGCCACGGTGGTCATCGCCGTGGCTGAAAACAAGTCGGCCGTTTCTGCCTCCGGAATCACGGGGCTGGAAGAGCTGGAAAACGATCTGTTTGCTTTCAACCAGGCCGTCGCTTCCAGCCACGAGGTACAACGTGCCCTGGGAGAGTCGCAGGCAAGTGCTGCGGCCAAGATCAGCCTGGCGGAGAAGCTGGTTCCTGGCGCAAGCCCGGAAGCCAAGCTCCTCATCGGCCAGGCTGTGTCGCAGCCGCGCGGCGTCAAGCCGAGCAAGCTCGTCGACAATTTCGCCAAGCTTGCAGCCAAGCGCCAGCAGCGCTGGATCGCAACTGTCCGCGTTACCCGTCCGTTGACGGATGCGCAGGCCAGCCGCCTGCAGGCCGGGCTTGATGCCCTCTACGGCCGCGAGTTGAAGGTCAACGTCAGCGTTGATCCGACTTTGATCGGTGGAATCCGGGTCCAGGTGGCAGACGAAGTGCTTGACGCTTCCGTCGTAGCCCGCCTGTCCGAGCTCCGCCGGCAACTTGCCGGCTAGCCAGACAAGCACAACTTAACTGATACAAAACCCGGTCATCGTGAGCAACGATGATCACGAAAACAGGAGAGCAGGGACTGCAGATGGCCGAATTGACCATCAACGCCGACGACGTCCGTAATGCGTTGAACGAGTTCGCGGCGTCCTACGAACCCGGAAACGCAGAGCGCGTAGAGGTCGGCCGCGTGACCGCCGCAAGTGACGGCATCGCCCGTGTTGAGGGCCTTCCCTCGGTCATGGCGAACGAGCTGCTTCGCTTCGAAGACGGCACCCTGGGCTTGGCCCAGAACCTCGACGTCCGCGAAATCGGCGTCATCATCCTCGGTGACTTCACCGGCATCGAAGAAGGCCAGGAAGTCCACCGCACCGGTGAAATCCTGTCCGTCCCGGTGGGCGACGCCTTCCTGGGCCGCGTAGTCGACCCGCTCGGCATGCCGATCGACGACCTCGGCGAGATCAAGGCCGAGACCACCCGTGCACTGGAACTCCAGGCTCCGGGCGTGACCCAGCGTAAGTCGGTCCACGAGCCGATGCAGACCGGTCTCAAGGCTATTGACGCCATGATTCCGATCGGCCGTGGCCAGCGCCAGCTGATCATCGGTGACCGCCAGACCGGCAAGACCGCCATCGCCGTGGACACCATCATCAACCAGAAGGCCAACTGGGCTTCGGGCGATGTCACCAAGCAGGTGCGCTGCGTTTACGTCGGTGTCGGCCAGAAGGCTTCCACCATCGCTGCCGTCCGCCAGACCCTGGAAGACCACGGCGCGCTGGAATACACCACCATCGTGGCGTCTCCGGCATCCGACCCGGCCGGCTTCAAGTACCTGGCTCCGTACGCCGGCTCGGCCATCGGCCAGCACTGGATGTACGGCGGCAAGCACGTACTGGTGATCTTCGATGACCTGTCGAAGCAAGCCGAGGCTTACCGTGCAGTGTCCCTGCTGCTCCGCCGCCCGCCGGGACGCGAAGCGTACCCGGGTGACGTTTTCTACTTGCACTCCCGCCTCCTGGAGCGTTGTGCCAAGCTCTCCGACGAGCTGGGTGCAGGCTCGATGACCGGTCTTCCGATCGTCGAAACCAAGGCAAACGACGTCTCGGCCTACATCCCGACCAACGTCATCTCCATCACCGATGGCCAGATCTTCCTGCAGTCGGACCTCTTCAACGCCAACCAGCGCCCCGCTGTTGACGTCGGTGTGTCCGTGTCCCGTGTTGGTGGTGCGGCACAGGTCAAGTCCATGAAGAAGGTCTCCGGTACCTTGAAGCTGGACCTGGCCCAGTACCGCGACATGCAGGCGTTCGCGATGTTCGCGTCCGACCTCGACGCCGCTTCACGCCAGCAGCTGACCCGTGGCGCCCGCCTGATGGAACTGCTCAAGCAGGGCCAGTACTCGCCGTTCCCGGTCGAGGACCAGGTTGTATCCATCTGGGCCGGTACGAAGGGCTACCTGGACGATGTTCCGGTTGAGGATGTCAGCCGTTTCGAGTCCGAGTTCCTGGAGCACCTCAAGCACAAGTCCTCCATCCTGACCACGCTGGCGCAGACCAACGTCCTGGACGACGACACCGCTGAAGCGCTGAAGTCCTCGATCATCGACTTCAAGAAGGGCTTCTTCGGAGAAGGCGACAACCGTTTGGTTGGTGCCGGCCACGAAGAGCACGAAGCGATTTCCGGTGGCGAAGTCGACCAGGAAAAGATCGTCAAGCAGAAGCGCTAGAGCATTGGTTCCCGGGCCTGCGGTATCCGCAGGCCCGGGGCCTTCGCCAAAGCCTTAGCCGCTGATCCATCGGGATCTTAGGAAAGGAAATGTATGGGAGCCCAGATCCGGGTCTACCGCCAGAAGATCAGCTCGACGACGTCGATGCGCAAGATCTTCAAGGCGATGGAACTGATCGCTACCTCGCGCATCGGTAAGGCCCGCGCCCGCGTTGCAGCTTCGACGCCCTACGCAAACGCGATTACCCGTGCTGTTTCTGCTGTCGCAAGCCAGAGCGAAATCGATCACCCGCTAGTCACCGAGCCGGAGCAGATCCGCCGCGCCGCAGTCCTGGTCATCACCTCGGACCGTGGCTTGGCTGGTTCTTACTCCGCAAGCGTGCTCAAGAAGGCCGAAGGTCTCAACGAGCTTCTCCGGGCAGAGGGCAAGGAAGTCAAGACCTACCTGGTTGGCCGCAAGGCGCAGGCATATTTCGACTTCCGCAGCCGTTCGTACTCCCGCGTGTGGACCGGCGGAACCGACGCACCGGAATTCGAGACTGCCAAGGAAGTCGGCGCCGCTCTTCTCGAAGAGTTCGCCAACGACTTCGCTGAGGGTGGCGTGGATGAGATCCACGTCGTTTACACCCGCTTCAAGTCGATGGTGACGCAGGAGCCCACGGTTGTCCGTTTGCTGCCGCTCGAAGTTGAAGAGCAGGCGGTCACTGAGTCCGAGCTTCTGCCGCTGTACGAGTTCGAACCGGAATCGGAGCAGGTGCTTGACGCACTGCTTCCGCGTTACATCGAGTCCCGCATCTTCGCAGCAATGCTGCAGGCGGCAGCTTCCGAGCTCGCCGCCCGCCAGCGCGCCATGAAGTCGGCAGGCGACAACGCGACCGAATTGATCAAGAAGTACACGCGTCTGCGCAACACGGCCCGCCAGGCTGAGATCACGCAGGAGCTTTCCGAAATCGTGGCCGGCGCCGACGCCCTGAACGCGTAGTTGCCGGTGCATGGTTCGGCGCAAGCCACACCTGCACCAAATAGATAAACTTAACCCCACGCCATCTACTGAGTGAAGTGAGAGAGATGACTGCCACCGCTACCGAGCACGCAGCCGCAACGGCCGGCGCCACCGGCCGCATTGCCCGCGTCATCGGCCCGGTTGTCGACGTCGAATTTCCGGCTGACGCAATCCCGTCGATCTACAACGCACTCACCACCGAGGTAACCCTCAACGGTGAGACCAAGACCATTACGTTCGAGACCTCCCAGCACCTGGGTGACAACCTCGTCCGTGCCATCTCCCTGCAGGCCACCGACGGACTCGTCCGCGGTACCTCCGTGCAGGACTCCGGCTCCCCGATCTCCGTGCCTGTCGGCGACGGCGTCAAGGGCCACATCTTCAACGTTCTCGGCAAGCCGCTGGACGTCGAAGAGTCCGAGATCAACGCGGACGCATACTGGCCGATCCACCGCAAGGCTCCGTCCTTCGCGTCCCTCGAGGGCTCCACGGAGATGCTCGAGACCGGCATCAAGGTCATCGACCTCCTCACCCCGTACATCAAGGGTGGAAAGATCGGCCTGTTCGGTGGCGCCGGTGTTGGCAAGACCGTTCTGATCCAGGAAATGATCACCCGTGTGGCCCGCAACTTCGGTGGTACTTCGGTATTCGCCGGTGTTGGCGAGCGTACTCGTGAAGGCAACGACCTCTGGGTTGAAATGGAAGAGGCAGGCGTCCTCAAGGACACTGCCCTTGTCTTCGGCCAGATGGACGAACCGCCGGGAACGCGTCTGCGTGTGGCACTGTCGGCACTGACCATGGCGGAATACTTCCGCGATGTCCAGAACCAGGACGTGCTGCTCTTCATCGACAACATCTTCCGCTTCACTCAGGCCGGTTCCGAGGTCTCCACGCTGCTCGGCCGCATGCCGTCCGCTGTTGGTTACCAGCCGAACCTCGCCGACGAGATGGGCCTCCTCCAGGAGCGCATCACCTCGACCAAGGGCCACTCGATCACGTCGATGCAGGCCATCTACGTGCCTGCTGATGACTACACCGACCCGGCTCCGGCAACGACCTTCGCACACCTCGACGCGACCACGGAACTTTCCCGTGAAATCGCCTCCCGTGGTCTGTACCCGGCCGTTGACCCGCTGACGTCGACGTCCCGCATTCTGGACCCGCAGTACATCGGCAAGGACCACTACAACACGGCTGTCCGCGTGAAGCAGATCCTGCAGAAGAACAAGGAACTCCAGGACATCATCGCCATCCTCGGCGTTGACGAACTGTCCGAAGAAGACAAGATCGTCGTGTCGCGTGCACGCCGCATCCAGCAGTTCCTGTCCCAGAACACCTACACCGCCAAGCAGTTCACCGGCGTCGAAGGCTCCACCGTGTCCATCAAGGACACCGTTGAAGGCTTCACGGCGATTTGCGACGGCGAGCTTGACCACATCGCAGAGCAGGCGTTCTTCAACGTCGGTGGCCTGGATGACGTCGAGCGCCAGTGGGCCAAGATCCAGGAACAGACCAAGTAGTATGGCTGAGCTCGAGGTTGAGATTGTCGCAGCGGACCACTTCGTGTGGTCCGGTGCGGCCAAAATGGTCAAGGCCCGCACCAGCGATGGTGAAATCGGGATCCTGCCGGGCCACTCGCCGCTCCTCGCCATTCTGGCCGCGGGCGAGCTGGCCATCGAGCCGGTTACCGGAGACCGCCTGGCAGTAGTTGTGGACGGCGGATTCTTCTCCGTCGACAACAACCGCGTGGTGATCGTCGCTGACAACGCCCAGTTGGGCGATTCAGCTACTGCGGGGATCCGATAGCAAGACCTTGATGGACGATTCTGCTATTCCGTTCATCGCCTTGGCAACGGCGTTTGCGTTGCTGATCTTTACACTGTGCCTCGTCGGGGTGCGCCGCTTCAATTTGCGGCGCGCCCTGGGCACGGTCGACGCCTCCATTTGCACGGCTGGAAACAGCTGGCGGATGGGGGTTTGTCGTTATCAGGACTCGGAGCTTGAGTGGTTCCGCCTGTTGTCCCTCAGCTTCCGTCCGAAACACAGCTTCCGCCGCAGTTCCTTGGAGCTCCTTGGCCGCCGGAAGCCAACGGAGGAAGAGCTGACGAGGCTCCAACCCGACGTCGTCGTCGTCGAACTCCTACATGAAGGCCAGCGGTTCATGCTGGCGATGAGATTTGATGCCTACGCCGGGTTGTCGTCCTGGCTCGAGGCCGGCCCTGTGGTGGGCGTCGGCACCTGGCGCTGAGGCCAGTGGACTTCCTCTACAACGTGAGGCTTGTTGATGGTCCGTTCTATTGGACCGTTCTTGGCGCGGGAGTTGCCGGGAGTGTCTTCCTCCTCCTGCGACGGGACCGGCCCTGGTTGCTTTCCATCGTTCTTTCGCTTGCCGCGGCGAGCGGTGTGGTCGCCGTCATCCACTGGCTGCTCGTCAATGTCCTTACCGTGTTCCCCGAGGACCTCCCCATCGATGTCCTCGTGTGGTCCACGGTTGCTTTCTCTGCGTTGGCCCTTTTCCTTTTCCGGCTCCGTGGTTCCTCCTGGCGTGGAAGGAGCGCCGCAGGGGTTTCGTTCGTCTCCGTGCTGCTCCTCTCCGCGCTACAGATCAACAGCTACTTCGGGCTCAACCACACGGCTGCCGATCTCTTCGGCCACAACGTGGGGCGGATCCCCGAGCTTGAGGCGGGATTCAAAAGGGGTGTTGCCGGAAACACCCCGGGGGCCGCGCTGAACGGAGGTGTTGTCCGCAGGGCGTCGATTCCCGGAATTGAATCCGGATTCACGGCCCAGGACGCTTTCATCTACCTGCCGCCGGCCTACCTGGCTACCGACCGCAGCCAGCTACCCGTCCTGGTTCTCTTTGCCGGCCAACCGGGACGCCCCGCCGATTGGCTGACCGGCGGGTTGCTGGAGCAGAACATGAATTCCTTCGCCGCACGGCACGGAGGCGTGGCACCCGTCGTCGTCGTGGTCGATCCAAACGGTTCCGATACCGCAAACACCATGTGCATGGATAGCCGGATCGCGCATGCCGACACCTACCTCGCGATCGATGTTCCTCGCTGGATCAACTCGACGCTCGAGGTTTCCGCCGACCCAGGAAAGTGGGCCGTCGGCGGGTTTTCCTTCGGTGCAACCTGCGCCGTGCAAATGACCACGCTGCATCCTGAGATCTACCCTTCGTTCATCGCCTTCTCGGGAGAGCGGGAGCCTTCGCTCGGTCCTGATCGCGGGCGGACCATCCAAACCGCATTCGGCGGCGACGCTGCGGCCTTCGACGCCCTGACGCCGTTGACCCTGATGAAACAACGTAGCTACGACGGCCATGCAGGCTACTTCGCCGTCGGGGCCGCGGACAGCGAATTCGTCCGTTTCGCCACCGAGCTGGCGGCAGCCGCCCGCACCTCCGGGTTCGACGTCAGGCACGCTTCGGTTGCCGGTGCCGGACATTCGTGGGCCGTGGCCGTGAAAGAGCTTCCCTCGGCGATGGAATTCCTGGCCCCTCGATGGGGACTCGTTCGATGAGCACCCAGGAAGCCCAGTTGTCCAAAGAGCAGGTGCCTGAATCCGAAGATGCCAGGCCCGCCCGGAAGATGGTGGCGGTCCTCGCCCGGGCCATGCTTGGCAACGTGGCTGCCCATATTGGCGCGATCCCCTTCACCGTGATTGTGCTCGCGCTGTACTTGCTCACGCCGGCGATCTTCGACCCCGATCTCGGCTACGGCCCTGATGCGTTGCGGCATCTCTCGAGCGTGAGCGGTGGGGGATTGAAGGCGGGGGACTGGTGGTCCATCTGGACATCCATGTTTTTCGCCGCGAACCCCTTTGACTACGTCACGAGCTCGTTGTTGTTTGTTGTGCTTTTGGGTGCTTCAGAGCGGAAGCTCGGGTGGTTCCGCACGGCGGTGGCCTTCCTTGGCGGCCAGTTTGCGACGGTCACCGCCTTTTTGCTGGTGGTCCAGTTGGCAGCCTACGCCGGCGACGGCTGGCTGGGGCGGATGATGGATGCGAAGACCTCCGGACCCCTACCGGCAACCCTCTTGGTCTCGATGGCGGCAAGTGGCCTCCTCCCTACTCTGTGGCGTCGGCGCCTGAGGGCGACAGTCCTTTCCTTGGCGCTGCTCTTGGTCCTGTACGTAGGCGACCCCTCGGCTGTCATGGCCCTGACCGGGGCGCTGCTGGGGCTGGGGACCGGTCTGTGGCTCCAACTCGACCACGGCATTCAACCAAGCCACCGTGCCACGAGGCGTGAAACGCGAAACCTGCTGTCGCTCATGGTGGCGATTTTCGGCGTCGGGCCTTTGGTGGCGGGCGCCGTGAGGAGCCCGGCGGGGCCGCTGGCGCTGCTCCGCGAAATGGTCCTGAACCCTGTTCCGACGCTCAACCAATTGCAGGCGAACTGCGGTGGCACTGTGGATATCAGCTGCCTGGAACTCGGACGCCAGGGCTATCCCGGGCCGGCCGGCGTTGCCCTCGCAGTGGTACCCGCGCTGCTTCTCCTGATCTGTGCGGTGGGCATGCGCCAAGGAAGGCGCTTGGCGCTGAAAATCGCCATCGGCGTGCAACTTGGCGTGGTGGCGCTGTCCTTCGCCTACCTCGTGTTGTTTGCCAGCATCCCGCATTTTCCAGGCCGGGGCCGCACCGTCGTCATGGGCTCCGCGGTGTTCCACATCCTGACCCTCGCTTTGGTTCCCCTGATCCTGGCGGTTCTGCTTTTCCTGTTCAGGGGCAACTTTGTGGTCGGCTCGAGGGCGCCGCTCCGCCGGAAGATGGCGTGGCTGGTTGGCAGTACCTGGCTTATCTTGGCGAGCGGATACACCGGGGCCTGGCTCGGCTCGGGCGGTTTGGCGCACGACGGCGGCATCCTGGGTCTCGGTGCGGAACTCGCCCGGCAGTACCTTCCCTTGCCCATACCCACGGCCTTCGGCCGGGTGTTCGCGGACCGAAGTGCCGCCGAGTCATTGCTCTTCGCGTGGTCGGGAATCATCTTCTGGCTTGTGGCCCTCGCAGCCGTGTGGACGCTGCTTCTCAAACGGCAGCACGGTCCCGACGGCGATGATCCCGCTCGACTGGCGGCCAGGGACCTGGTGAAACGGGGCGGGGAGTCGCTTTCCTGGATGGCGCTATGGGAGCCGAACAAGTTCTGGTTCACCCCCGGAATGGACGCCGGAATTGCCTATCAGCAGCATGGGAACGTGGCACTGACCCTCGCCGGTCCGTTCGGTGATCCCGCACAAGCCGCAGCCGCGACCGAGGGTTTTCTGGACTACTGCGCGCACCATGCATTGGTGCCGTGCCTCTACTCCTGCACGGAGGAATTGTGGCCCATGCTGCAATCCGCGGGATTCCGCAGGATTGCGGTCGCACAGGAAACCCGGCTCTCTATCCGCGACCTCGAATTCACAGGCAAAGCATGGCAGAACGTGCGCACGGCCAAGAACCGTGCGGTGAAGGCCGGCGTTCTGGCCCGGTGGGGGCGCTATTCGGAGTTCCCGCAACACCTTCGCTCCCAACTCGGCGAGGTGTCGGAAGAGTGGGCCGCCAGGAAAAAGGTACCCGAAATGGGCTTTACCTTGGGTTCCCTCGACGAGCTGATGGACGATGAAGTGCTTTGCTGCGTCGCCGTCGACGGCAAAGGGTTTGTCCACGGGGTCACCAGCTGGCTCCCCGTGTTTCGCGACGGCCAGGTGATCAGCTGGACATTGGACTTCATGCGGCGGCGCAGCGACGCCTTCCCCGGCCTCATGGAATTCATGATTGCCTCGGCAGTCCACCAGTTGCGGCAGGGAGTGGAGGTCATATCCCTGTCGGGCTCGCCTTTGGCGGGGGAGACCGAGGAATTCTCCAGCGGGGAAGCTGGCATGGCGGGCATTCTGGACCTCGTCGGAAGGACCTTGGAGCCTGTTTACGGATTCCGCTCGCTGGCCCGCTTCAAATCGAGGTTCCAGCCGGAGTACCGGACTTTGTATATGTACTACCAGGACAGCCTGGAGATTCCCGCGATCGGCGCCGCGCTAAGCCGGGCATATTTGCCTGGGCTGTCCGTTCGGCAAACTGCGAGGCTCCTCCGCACCCTCGTCGCCTGAACACCCAACTGACTCGCATTTGTTGTCGTTTTGACGCCCCATAACGACAACAAATGCGAGCTAGTTGGGAAGGGAAAAGGGGTCCCGCACGTGTGCGGAACCCCTTCGTTGAATCCTGCGCGCAGAATTCAGGCAGTCAAACTAGACGGCGGTTACGCCGGTGGCCTGCGGGCCCTTTGCGCCCTGACCGATCTCGAACTGAACACGCTGGTTCTCGTCGAGGGTGCGGAATCCGCCGGTCTGGATCTCGGAGTAGTGGACAAAGACGTCGCCTTCGGCGTCGTCCGGGGTGATGAAGCCGAAGCCCTTTTCAGCGTTGAACCACTTGACGGTGCCCAGTGCCATTTTTGTTTCTCCTCATTGTGGAACTATTAAGTCCGGCACACCGCGTGCCGGCCTTGGTTACTCCGCGAGAAGACCTGGTATTCCGTCCAAGCAAGGCCTGGGTGGCTTCGCAGGAGCTTCACGCTCGCAACACGTCTTGCGAGCATGAATCACACCTACACAAAGACTGCTACAACACTTTCATGACGAATACTGGAGGTCAACGGTCTGCTGGGGAATTCCGACAAATTTTAAGTAAAAAGAAGGTAACGGAAGAAAGCGCGGCTGCGACGGGATCCGCCATTGGATGCCTGCGAATTCGGCCTTTGCGGGCCAATCTCCCTAAGCCAGCCAATCACCATTGCGCAATACACCAGCGAGTTGCAGTTCCTTGTCCACGACGACGAGATCGGCCCGCAGGCCCCGCCGAAGGCCGCCAAGTTCATCGGAGAGGCCTAGGACCGCGGCGGGAACCGCCGTCGCCGAGGCAATCGCGTCGGCGAGCCCGACGCCGGCTTCCACGGTGCGCCTGACGACGTCGAGCATGGTGGCGGTGCCACCCGCGATGGAACCCGTGGCATCCAAGGTAGCGACGCCGTCCGTCACGGTCACCGGCGAGGGGCCCAGCATGTAGTTTCCGTCGGAGAGTCCGGCCGCCGCCATTGAATCGGTGACGAGGACAACGTTTGAGGCTCCTACCAGCTGAAAGACGGTCACGACCGTGCTGGGGTCGAGGTGCGTGCCATCCGCAATCAGTTCAACCACGGCTTTGCCTTCCTGGGCCGTGCGAAGGGAGGCGGCCACGGGGCCAGGTGAGCGGTGGTGCATGGGAGGCATGCCGTTGAACAAGTGCGTGACAGTCGGCAGCGAGCTGACGCCGTCAAAACCGGCGGATTCCAAGCCCTCCCGAGCCGCAGTAAGGGAAGCGGCCGCCGTCGCGTCGTCGCAATCCGTGTGGCCAAGAGACGGCGTTACCCCGTGGAACGTCATCAGGTCCACGAGTGCAGCGGCGCCGGGAAGCTCGGGGGCATAGGTCATGGTGGCGAGTTTGCCGGCAGCGGCTTCAACCAGCTCGGTCATGAGGTCCAGGTCAGGCTCGAGCAGATAGGCGGGATTCTGCGCGCCGCAGCGGGCGTGGGAGAGGAAGGGTCCTTCCAGATGGATTCCCGCCACGAGTCCTTCATCGGCCAAGCGCACGAAAAGCTCGATGCCGCGAAGCAAGTCCTCCCGGGGCGCCGTGACCATGCTGGCGAGGAGGGTGGTGGTCCCGGATCGGTGCAGGAAATCGATGGCCTTGCGTGCCGACGATTCATCGCCTCCGGGGAAGTCGCCTCCATTGCCGCCGTGGCAGTGGACATCCACGAATCCGGGAACGATGTACCGTTCCGCCGGGAAATCGGTCCGGGGAGTTTCCTCGAACCCTTCGAAGGCTTCCTCGTGGAATTCGGCGGCCGGTCCGGCGAAGGCGATGCGGTCGTCCTCAACGGCCACCAGGCCATCTTCGATCACCGCACCGTCGCTGACGATGGTTCCGGTAATCAGGTGGCGCACAGGCGCAGGAGAAGATGCAGGCCGGTCTGGGACAGTCATGCTTTGATTCTAGTTGCCGGGGGCCGCGCGTGACCCGGGTTACCCGGGATGAAGGCCCGGACAGCTAGAACAGGCGCGACTCGCTGTCGTCCACGCCGCGCATGGCGTCATAGTCCAGGGTGACGCAGTCGATTCCGCGGTCGTTGGCAAGGACCTTCGCCTGCGGCTTGATCTGCTGGGCGGCGAAAATGCCCCGCACCGGCGCCAGCAGGGGATCCCGGTTGAGCAGTTCGAGGTACCGCGTGAGCTGCTCGACGCCGTCGATGTCGCCGCGCCGCTTGAGTTCGACGGCGACTGTCCTGCCGTCGCCGTCCCGGGCGAGGATGTCCACCGGACCGATGGCAGTGAAGTACTCGCGCCGGATGAGCGAATAGCCTGCACCAAGGGTTTCGATCTGCTCGGCGAGCAGTCGCTGCAGATCGGCTTCGACGCCGTCCTTGATGAGTCCGGGGTCCGTGCCGAGGTCGTGGGACGTGTCGTGGAGGTGCTCGTAGATGTTGATGATGAGCCGGTCATCGGTCTTGGCCGACTGCACGGTCCACTGTTCCACCACGCCTTCTTCGACCTCGGTCTCCTCCGGCGTGGTCACCCGCAACGTGGCGGGCGGGCTCATCCAGTTCAACGGCTTGTACGAACCGCCGTCGGAGTGCACCAGCACGGAACCATCGGATTTGACGAGCAAAAGCCGGGTGGCAAGCGGGAGGTGGGCCTTGAGGCGGCCAACGTAATCAACGGAACAACGGGCTATGACGAGTCGCACCCGCTCCACTTTACTTCCTCTGCCGCGCGCAACTGGCGACTGGGGCAGAATGGACTCATGCCCCGCTCCAACCGCCCCCGACGTACCGAATCAGCCAAGGCAAGCTGGAGACGGACAGGCGAGTCGCCGGAACTGGATCTGGAACGTGCCCGTTCGGGGATTGCCGGCAGGGAAAGCGCCCCCGACGGCGACTGGATGGTCCGGACGATGACCGCACGGAATGCTGAGAAGACCTACATCTGCCCCGGTTGTTCGATGGCCATCATGCCCGGAATCGCCCATTTGGTGGTCTGGTCCGAAACGCACCTCTTCGGCGATGCCGCAGGCCTGGCGGAACGCCGGCACTGGCACAACAACTGCTGGACAGGCCGAACCTACAGGTACCGCTGAGCACTTAAGCCGCCGCGCCGCCGTCGGAGTGTCTGGAGGACACCCTCATGTGTCGGTGACACCGAAACGGGCTGGTGACACCCGGATATGAGTGTCACCAGCCCGTTTGCGCAGCTCCGGCGCGTCTTGGCGATGATTTTCCCCCTGTCGATAGAGGTGGCGCCGCTGAATCTCCCCAGCTTTGGCCGGTGTGCGGCCCCGGAATCCTCGGAACGACAGAGATTCTGGACTGCGGCAACGGCCAAAAGTGGGGAAACCACGACGACGGCGCTGCCCCTCCGCCGTCAGACCCCTGGAGGACACCCACATGTGTCCGTGACACCGAAACGGGCCGGCGACACCCGGATATGAGTGTCACCAGCCCGTTTGCGCAGCTTCGGCGCGTCTTGGCGTTGGTTTCCCCCTGTCGATAGAGGTGGCGCCGCTGAATCTCCCCAGCTTTGGCCGGTGTGCGGCCCCGGAATCCTCGGAACGACAGGGATTCTGGACTGCGGCAACGGCAAAAAGTGGGGAAACCACGACGACGCCGCCGCACCTGAGCCGCCCCTCCGCCGTCGGACCACTGGAGGACACGCACATGTGTCGGTGACACCGAAACGGGCCGGCGACACCCGGATATGAGTGTCACCGGCCCGTTTGCGCAGCACCAGCCCTCCTGCGCGTCGCTTGACGGCGCCGAGCACTTAAGCTTGGAAGCATGAGTTTCGATCCTGCTTCCCTCGTTTTCAGCCAGCCGGAGTCTGCCACGGACATCAGGGCGTCTACGGTATTGCCGGCGCGCCGCGAGAACGTGGAGTTCCTCACTGAGGACGGCAAGTTGCTCGTGGGTGAGCTGGCATTGCCGGAATCCGGCGAGATTTCGGCGACGCTCATCACGCTGCACCCCTTGCCGACGCACGGCGGTTTCATGGATTCGCACGTCTACCGGAAGGCGTCCTATCGGCTTCCCGCGCTGGCCGGCGTCGCGGTTCTGCGCTTCAACACACGGGGGACCCATTCGCCCCGGGGTACCAGCCAAGGGCAGTTCGACGAGGGAATCGGTGAACGTTATGACGTCGAGGCTGCCGTTCGCTTCGCAGTGGAACGCGGGCTTCCGAACCGCTGGTTGGTGGGCTGGTCCTTCGGCACCGAGTTGGCCTTGATGTACGGGGCCATTGAGCCCGTGGCTTCCCAGATAGAGGGTGCCGTCCTGCTGTCCCCGCCGCTGCACCGGGCGACGGATGTGCATTTGAAGGAATGGGCTGCTTCGGGAAAGCCGCTGACGGTCCTGGTTCCGGAGCACGACGACTACCTTCAGCCCGCCGAAGCCGCCGAACGATTCAGCGTGGTGCCCAAGGCCCGGGTCCTGGGGATCGATGGCGCCAAGCACTTGTGGGTCGGAGAGAAGTATGCGGCGCGGGTTTTGGACGAGATCGTGGACGACGTGACGGAAGCAGGCGCCGGACCGGATGGCCTGCCGCGCCACTGGTCAGGCCCAGTGGCAACGGCCTAGCAACGGTCTAGTGGCCGCCGTCCAGCGGCAACGGCCTAGTGCCGGTCCTGGCGGGCGATGAAGACTTCCTTGAGCAGCAACATGATGGCCGCCGCCGTCGGGATGGCAATCAAGGCACCGAGCACGCCCAGTAGGCTGCCGCCCGCGATCACCGAGATCACGGCAACAGCACCCGGGACGGCAACGGCTTTCTGCATGATGCGCGGAGAGATGAAGTAGGCCTCGAACTGCAGGTAGGCGAAGTAGCAGATGGCGTAGATGACGGCGGTCTGCCAGCCCGCGGTGAGGGCCACCAGAATGACCACGACGGCGGCAATCAGGCCGCCCACCAACGGAATGAACGCAAGCAGGGCAACCACGAAGGCCAGCAGGACGCTGAAAGGAATGCCCAGGATGCTCATGACGATGAAGGCGAACACGGCGTTAAGCAGGGCCACGCACACTTGGCCGATCACGTAGTTGCCCACCGAGCGGGTGATTTCTTCGGACAGCGCCTCCACCCGGGGCCTGCGCGACCGCGGAGCGAGCCGATATCCCCATCTCTTCATGGCAGGCAGTGCCCCGAGGAAGTAGAGACTGAGGACCAGGACGATCAACGTCCCGAAGACCCCGTTGGCCACCGTGGATCCGAAACCGACGACGCCGCCGAAGATGCCGCCCATCGCGTCGGGGTTCTTGACGAACTTGTCGAGTTCCTGGCTGATCTTGTCGCGGACGCCGAATTGGCTGTCCAGGGAGCGGAAGAAATCGGAATCCACGAAGCTGCGGATCCAGTCCGGCGCCTGCCGCACGATCTGCGAGACCTGTTCCACGATGGTGGGGATGAGGGTGGCGAAAAACGCCGCCACTCCGGCAACGAGGACGCCGACGGCGATGACCACGCCGGCAGGGCGCGGAACCTTGCGGTTTTCGAGCCATCGGACCACGGGGTCGAGTCCCAAGGCAATGAACAGGGCCGTGACGATCCACAACAGCAGCTGGGCGGTATTGGTGCCAATGTAATACAGCATGAGGGCGACGCCCACCCCGGCCGTGCCCATGAATCCGAGATACAGCGGGTGTTGCGCGGACATCCTCGGGCCGGGGGAACCGAAGCGCTGACCGTCGGAGTCATCCAGGGCGGGCTCGGTTGCGGCGTCGTGCTCAAGCTCGGGAGGCATTTCGAAACGGACCCGTGGTTGGGCGCCCGGAATGGGCTGGCGAAGGCGGCGGACGAAGGACGCCATCAGGCCCTCGCCGTGATCCTTGCCGTCCTGGGCAGAACCGCTGGCCAAGCCGTCCGGGCCGGTCCCCGGTCCTTGTTCGGCGGGAGTGGGATCCTTGCGCTCTTTCACGTGTTTCAGCTGCCTTTTCGTTCCGCGGTCAGGCTCGGGGAGCGCCCGACGCCATGTTGTTCGACACACTATCAGCCTGCCGGAATTGGCGAATTCTAGAGGTTGAGCAGCGCGTCGGGAAGCCCTTGGGGAGGACCCCGAACTGACTCTTTGGTAACAAAACCGTTACCCTTGAAGTTCAACGACCGCTGATGATTGGTATTCCTGTGCGATTGAAGACTGCAGTTTCGCTGGTGCTGCTTGGCCTGCTGACACTGTTGGCCGGCATTGGCCAGCTGACCTTTTGGGCCCCGGCCGAGACCGTAACCGCGTCCGCCCCCGGCGACTCCAAAGCCGCTCCGCTGACCGTGATCACCCAAGACGTGTTGACCCACAAGGGTGGTTCCAGACAAATCAACATCAAGGGCGACGGTAAGTTCGTGGTGGCCGTCGGGCGTCCGGATGACGTGGACGCGTGGGTCGGCAAGACGGCCCACAACAGCATCACCGGAGTCTCCGAGGACGGCAAGTCCCTCCAGGTTGCCGGCACCGACGGCGAAGCAACCGCTCCGTCGCCTGCCGGATCGGACATGTGGGTGCAAACCGAGAGCGCCAACGGACAGCTGGACTACACCTTTACTCCGCCCGCGAGTGGCAATTGGTCGCTCCTGCTGGCAAGCGACGGAACCAAGCCGGCGCCGTCGTCGGTCTCCATCACGTACGCCAACGATGCCACCATGCCGTGGGCCGTCCCGCTGATCGTCATCGGCGCGCTCCTCATTGTCGCGGGTGCGGCGTTGCCGTTCGTCAGCAAGTTCACGAGCGGCAGGGGCAGGGGCCCTCGCCGCGGCGGTCCGCGAGGCGGCGGCACCACCGAAGCTGACAGGGATTCTGTCGGCGAGGACACCCCCGCGGATTCCGAGCAGCACATCATCGGCGGGGACACCTCTGCAGAGGACAACAACAAGGGCATCGCCGGCGGTCCCGCACTTCGCATTTCGCTGGTAGCCGCAGCCGTTGTGACCGCCCTCGTGGGTGGCACCGCTGCGGGCGCCCAAGCGGCCGAGACTCCCTCTCCTTCCGGATCGGCGACGGCGGGCTCCGGATCCGCGACGGCGAGCCCGGCCGGGGTCGCCGTCGCGCCCGCAGTCCCCGTGGTGGTGGACGCGCAGCTCAAGCGCATCCTGGACCAGGTGGCCGGCGCCGTGACCGCCGGGGATGCCGCGCGTGATGCCTCCAAACTCGCTCCCCGGGTTGACGGCACCGAGCTGCAGGTGCGCACGCAGAACTACAAGATCCGGTCCCAAGTTGCCACGCATGAGGCGCGGATGCCGGTCCGGTCCACCAAACTGCTGGGCAGTGTCATCTCCACCCAGCGAACCTGGCCGCGCACCGTGATTGCCCTGACCCAGGGCGATGGCAACGTGGTTCCCCAGGTACTGACCCTCGTGCAGGCCTCGCCGCGCGAGAACTACAAGCTGAAGAGCACTTCGCCGCTGCAACCGGGAACATCCTTCCCGGCGATCCCCTTGGGCGGAACCGCGCAGTTGGCGGCCGGAGACAAGTCCGGACTGCAATACAGCGGCACCGAAGCAATGGCAGCCCTGGGCGATCGCTTGACCAAGGCTGATTCGGCGTTCAAGGACAAGCTCGTGGAAGGCACCAATTCGCCGTACATTGCCGATGTCCTCGACTACCAGGCGAGCACCGTCAAGTCGGGCACCAATGGCGACTTCACCTTCACGCACACGCCCTCTCCCGCGGATACTGCGGTGTTCCGGACCTCCGACGGCGGCGCAGTAGTGGTGGGAAAGCTGGACTTCAATTTCACCAGCAAGCCCAAGGCCGACGGCGACACGTTGACCGTGGACAAAGCCGCGGCAGTGCTTGCGGGCGGGGATTCCACGAAAGTCGGCCTCGTGCAGACCTTCTCGGAGTCGGTGGCCATTTACATTCCACCGGCAGGCACTACTGCTCCCATGAAGCTTGTTGCCGCGGTCCGCGGTCTGGTGGGAGCAAGCTTCCAGTAGGAAAATGCTGTTGGCGCAGCGGCTAGAGTGGACGGTATGAGTTCGCCAGGATCCCGTCCCGTCTCTCCAGCCGCTGCCAGCCAGCTCAACCTGCGCGGCGCCGTCGACCTCTCTGCATTGCGGCGCCCTGCGCCGGCGGCACCAAGCGGTGCCCCGGCTGCGTCCGGCGGCAGCCCCGGAAGCGGCCAGCCCCTTCGCGTAGACGCCACCGAGGCCAATTTCCAGGACCTCGTCCAGCTGTCCACGCAGATTCCCGTCCTTTTCCTTTTGTGGTCTAACCGCTCCTTGGAGGCTTCGACCCTCCTGCATAGCCTTGAAGGCGTCGTCGAAAGCTACGGCGGCAAAGTGGTGCTGGCCGCGGCCGATGTTGACGCCTTCCCGCAGCTTGCGCAGGCATTCCAGGTCCAGGCCATTCCCACCGCGATCGCGGTCCTGAAGGGCCAGCCCGTGCCGCTCTTCGAGGGGCCAGCTTCGGACCAGGAAATCCGCAGCCTCATCGATGAACTCCTCAAGGTGGCCGAAGCCAACGGCGTCACGGGCAGCATCGGTGCAGGTGACGCCGGTGCGGAGGCCCCTCCTCTGCCGCCGCTGCACCAGGCCGCCTTCGACGCCATCGAAGCCGGGGATTACGCCGCTGCGGCCACGGCTTACCGCCAGGCGCTCGCCGAGAAGCCGGCGGACACCGAGGCGAAGGCAGGACTCGCCCAGGTGGAGTTGATGGGCAGGCTGGAGCTCCTGACGGCAACCGAAGCCGAAACCATGCGCCAGCGGGCCGCGGAGGAGCCGGACAACATCGACGTGCAGCTCACGGTTGCCGACCTCGACATCTCGGGTGGACACATCGAGGACGCGTTCAACCGCATCATCGCGTTCATTGGCCGCAACTTCGGTCCCGAGCGGGAAACGGCGCGCGTGCGCCTGCTGGAGCTGTTCGACGTCGTCGGCATTTCGGACCAACGCGTGGCCAAAGCCCGGCAAGGTCTGGCGCGGGTCCTCTTCTAATGACTCAGCCGGCGTTGTTCAGCCCGCTCCACTTGCGCTCTCTGACGTTGCCGCACCGTGGCTGGGTGTCCCCGATGTGCCAGTACAGTTGCTCGCCCGACGGCGGGGGAGGCGTACCCAACGACTGGCACCTGGTGCATCTTGGAGCTTTTGCGACGGGCGGCGCGGCCCTCATCCTCACCGAGGCGGCGGCGGTCAGCCCCGAGGGACGGATCAGCCCGCGGGACGCCGGAATGTACACGGACGAGCAGGCAGCGGCGTGGGAGCGGATCGTGGACTTCGTCCACCGCAACAGCGCCGTGGGCGGCAAGATCGGCGTCCAGCTGGCCCACGCCGGCCGCAAGGCTTCCACGTACTGGCCCTTCGCGGACCAGAGCGGATCAGTGGCGGAGTCCGACGGCGGGTGGGTGGCCCGGGGTCCCGGGTCTGAGGCCTTCGCCGGGCTTGCACGTCCGCTTGCCATGAACGAGGCGGAAATCCACGCCGTGATTTCGGATTTCGCGGCGGCGGCTTCACGGGCAGTGGACGCCGGGTTCGACACCGTGGAGATCCACGGCGCGCACGGCTACCTCCTGCACGAATTCCAAAGCCCGCTGATCAACACGCGCGACGACGCGTGGGGAGGCAGCGAGGCCGGCCGAAACCGTTTGATGCTCGCGGTCATCGACGCCGTCCGCGCTGTCATTCCCGATTCGATGCCGTTGTTGTTGCGGATTTCCGCAAGTGATTGGGCCGAGGGCGGCGTCGACATCGATGCCTCCGTGCGGCTCGCGCGGGCGGCGTCGGAGCGCGGCGTGGACTTGGTGGACGTCTCCAGCGGTGGCGCCGTGGCCCACCAGCGGATCAAGGCCGGCCCTGGGTACCAGACGGGATTCTCGGAGCAGATCCGGCGCGAAGCGGGGGTTTCCACCGGGGCAGTCGGCTTCCTGACGTCCTCGGGGCAGGCCGAACATACGGTGGCCACGGGCCAAGCCGACGGCGTGTTCATGGCACGGGCAGCCCTCCGCGATCCGCACTGGTGGCTTCGCGCGGCTTTTGAACTCGGATTCCCCCTGGATTGGGCGCCGCAGTATGAGCGTGCGGTTCCACGGCACAGCTTCTAGGCGCTACTCCTTTGGGATGAGGCCGCTCCGGAAAGCGGCTCCGTAGTTCCCCCTGGGGGACGACCCCTGGAACCGTGCCCGGGGCTAGGCTGACTGCATGACTGTCCAGCTTCCCGGTTCCCCTCTTAATTCCCCGGTGCCCGCCTTGGCCCTGCGCGGCCTGGCGAAACGCTTCGGAGGCAAGGTCGCGGTCGACGGCATCAGCCTGGACGTTCCCGCCGGCTCCTTCTACGGGGTTGTTGGTCCCAACGGGGCGGGCAAGACGACAACGTTGTCGATGGCCACCGGGCTCCTGCGACCGGATTTCGGGACGGCCTTTGTCCATGGCGTGGACGTGTGGGCGAATCCGCTCGAAGCCAAGAAACTGATGGGGATACTGCCCGACGGCGTTCGCCTCTTCGACCGCTTGACGGGCGAACAGCTCGTCACCTATGCCGGCTTGCTCCGCGGCATGGACAGGGACGCCGTCGCCCACAGGGTGGGAGAACTGATGGCCGCGCTGGACCTGAGCAGCGACGCCGGAACCCTCGTGGTGGACTATTCCGCCGGCATGACAAAGAAGATCGCCCTCGCGTCGGCCCTCATCCACGCGCCCAGGCTGTTGGTGCTGGATGAGCCCTTTGAGTCCGTCGATCCCGTGTCGGCAGCCAACATCAGGGGGATTCTTGACAACTATGTGTCCTCGGGAGGAACGGTCATCGTCTCGAGCCATGTCATGGACCTGGTGCAGCGCATGTGCGACCACGTGGCCGTCGTGGCTGCCGGGAGGGTCCTCGCCGCCGGAACCGTCGACGAGGTCCGCGCCGGCGCCACGCTCGAGGACCGCTTTGTTCAGCTGGTGGGCGGCGGAAACCAGACGGGAGGCCTGGAATGGTTGCGCACCTTCTGAGCCTGAAGTGGCGGCTCCTGCTGAACGGCTTCCGACGCAGTCCGGCCCAGCTTGTGGGCATCGCGATCGGCGGACTCTATGCGCTGGGGGTCGTCGTGACCCTCGTGGTGACGCTCGTCGCCCTGCGGTGGGCCGACGCCGGGACGGCCCACACCGCCGTCGTCCTCGGTGGCGCTGCCGCGATCGTTGCCTGGGCCGTGGTGCCCCTGATGGCTTCGGCCGCGGACATGACGCTTGACCCTTCCCGCTTCACGACGTCGACGGTTCCCATGCGCCAGCTACTGACCGGGCTTGCCCTCGCCGGATTCATCGGATTGCCGGGCCTGTCCACATTGATTGTGGCGTTGTTCACGGCGGCAACATGGTGGCGCAGCGTGCCGGCGGTGCTGGGCGCCCTGCTGGGCGCCGTGCTCGGCGTGCTGAGTTGCGTGGTCTTGTCGAAAGTCATTACGACGGCGACTGCCGGCCTCGCGGCCTCCCGTCGCTTCAAGGATGTGAGCAGCATCGTGGTCTTTGTGCCACTCGTGCTGATGGGACCGATTGTTGCCGGCCTCTTCAAGGGAGTGTCCGGTTCCACTGGCTATCTCCCCGAGCTCGCCCGGACGGTCTCCTGGACGCCGCTCGGTGCTTCCTGGTCGCTTGGCGGCGATCTCGCGTCGGGAGATGTTGTTGCTGCCGGCCTGAAGGCGTTGATTGCCCTGGCCACCCTCCTTGTGTTGTTTGCCGCGTGGAATGCCTTGCTCAAGCGGGCGCTGGTCACTCCGCCGTATTCCGGTGGCTCGGGGAAACGCGGCGGAAAACTCGGCTTGTTCGGGCTGCTGCCTGCAACTCCCACCGGGGCCGTGGCTGCGCGGTCCCTCAGCTACTGGATCCGCGACCCTCGCTACGCAGCTTCGCTCATCGTGGTCCCGTTGTTGCCCGTGATTTTCCTGTTCCAGTCCGGGCAGTCCGGAAGTTACTCGATGCTGGTGATCCTGGGGCCAATCGCTGCTTTTGTCCTCGCATGGTCGATCGCCGCTGATGTTTCCTATGACAGCACCGCATTTGCCTTGCATCTGGCCACCGGGGTCCGGGGCATCCATGACCGGCTCGGCCGGGCCTTGGCGTGCCTCGCATTCGCCCTCCCGGTGGTGGTGATCTTCGCCGTCGGGCCCTTCTTCCTGACGCGGGACTGGAACTGGTTGCCTGGTGTCCTGGGCCTTTCCATGGGCGTCCTGTTTTCGGGCCTGGGCTTGGCCTCCATCGTGTCGGCGCGCTACACGTCCAACGTGCCGTTGCCCGGTGACAGCCCCTTCAAGAAGCCCCCGGGAAACGTTGCCCAGACGCTGGCAGTCCAGTTCGGAGGGATGGCGGTGCTGTTCCTCTTGGTACTTCCTGAACTTGTCCTGGTCATCGTCCAGTCGGTCACGGGCGATCCGCTGTGGGGATGGATCAACCTGGCCATTGGTACGGTTCTAGGGGTGGCCTTGTTTGTGGCCGGTGTGCGGATCGGTGGCCGCTGGCTTGACCGCCGCGGGCCGGAGCTCTTCGCGCAATTGAGCGTCAATCGTTGATTCCATGACCAACAATGACAAGTTATGGGACATGGGATAACCTCGAGTTTGAACCAGTCGATCCGGGAAACACAGCTAGAAAGGTCGTGGACGATGGAAGTTGTCATCCTTCCGGGAAGCAAGCAGATCGGGGCGCTCGCCGCGGACGCCATCGAGGCGCTGCTCCTCCGAAAGCCGAACGCCGTCCTGGGCCTCGCCACAGGGTCCTCTCCGCTCCCCGTCTATGACGAACTGGCGCGCCGCCACCAGGAAAGAGGCCTCGACTTCAGCCAGGCACACGCCTTCGCCCTTGACGAATACGTCGGGTTGGAGCCGGGGCATCCGGAGTCGTACCGTGAAGTCATCCGCCGTGAATTCACCGATCGGGTCAATATCGACCCCGCCAATGTCCACAGCCCGGACGGTACCGCGGCCGATCTTCCCGCAGCCTGCGAAGCGTACGAAGACTCCATGCGCGCACTCGGTGGCGTTGACCTTCAGATCCTTGGCGTGGGCACGGACGGGCACATCGGGTTCAACGAACCCGGTTCCTCGCTCGCTTCGCGGACCCGGATCAAGACGCTGATCGAGCAGACCCGCAAGGACAACGCCCGTTTCTTCAAGAGCGTCGATGATGTCCCGCACCACGTCGTCACACAGGGCTTGGGAACCATCATGGACGCCCGGCACGTGGTCCTGATTGCCACCGGGGCGCAGAAAGCCCAGGCCGTCAGGGACTTTGTGGAAGGGCCGGTGGCGGCCATTTGCGCGGCATCCGTGCTGCAGATGCACCAGCACGCCACCATCCTCATCGATGAAGCTGCGGCGTCCTCGCTCAAGCTCGCCGACTACTATCGCCACACCTACGACAACAAGCCGAAATGGCAGAGCATCTGACACGGTGCATCTGATCGCGAAGCATCAGCGGCTAAGATGGATGGCATGACGACGCTGCCTCCGGACCCATTCGAAAACGATCCCATGCGCGAGCTTTCCGGAGCCGGAACTTCCACTGCAACCATTGAGCGCGAGGAATTGCGCCAGGAAGTGGAACCCGGTGACCGGGAGCGTTTCTCGCACTACGTCCGCAAGGAAAAGATCATGGAGTCCGCCCTCACAGGCGAACCCGTGATCGCACTTTGCGGCAAAGTGTGGACCCCTGGCCGGGACCCGCAGAAGTTCCCGGTCTGCCCCGAGTGCAAAGAAATCTATGAAGGACTTCGCCCCGGCAACGACGGCGGAGACAAAGGCGGCTCGGGCGGCTCCAAGTAGCCAGTAAGCCCCAGTAGTAAGAAATCCCTGGTAGTCGGGTATTTCCTGGTAGTAGGCGGGGGAGTTCTTTCCCTGCCTGTGTGCTGCCCCGCGTGATTCGGCGCATCCGGAACAGATTGGTGTTTTTTGTGGTTATTTGGGCTTCGCTGGCTGCAGCGGCCTTGCTTGGAATCGTTGCTGGTCGGGGGGAAACCGCGTGACTGAAACGCTCTTCGGCGGCCCCGCGCTGCCCCCGGCCTATCCGGAACGCGCAGCCTGGGGAACCGCCCCGAAGTTGCGCGCCTGGCAGCAGGAAGCGCTGGACCTGTACCTGAACGCCAGCCCGCGCGATTTTCTCGCCGTGGCAACCCCCGGAGCCGGTAAGACCACCTTCGCCCTGCGGATTGCGTCAATGCTCCTTGACAGTGGAACCGTGAACCGCGTGACGATCGTCGCACCTACGGACCACTTGAAGCGGCAGTGGGCGGACGCCGCGGCCAAGGTGGGCATTGCCATCGATCCGAACTTCAAGAATGCCGACGGCCAGCACGGCAGGGGCTTCGTCGGCGTCGCCGTGACCTATGCCCAGGTGGCCAGCAAGCCCATGCTCCACCGGGCGAAGACCGAAGCCGCACGCACCCTGGTCATCCTCGACGAAATCCACCACGGCGGTGAAGCGTTGTCCTGGGGCGACGGATTGCGCGAGGCGTTCGATCCCGCTGCGCGGCGCCTGGCCCTCACGGGAACGCCTTTCCGTTCCGACACCTCGCCCATCCCTTTCGTGGAATACGCCGAAGACCGGGACGGCATCCGCCGCTCGAAGGCGGACTACACCTACGGCTACGGCAATGCCTTGCGGGACCACGTGGTCCGGCCCGTGCTGTTCATGGCGTATTCGGGCCAAATGCGTTGGCGTACCAGTGGCGGAGACGAAATGGCGGCTTCCCTTGGCGAGGCTGCCGTGACCAAGGACATCACCTCGCAGGCGTGGCGTACCGCCCTGAACCCGAGCGGCGAATGGATTCCCGCGGTTCTCGCCGCCGCCGATAAGCGTCTCAGCGAGGTCCGCCGTACCGTGCCCGACGCCGGCGGCCTGGTGATCGCCACGGATCACGACGACGCCCGCGCCTACGCCGGTCAGCTCAAGAAGATCACGGGCCAGTCGCCCACGGTGATCCTGTCCGATGATTCCAAGGCTTCGCACAAGATCGAGGAGTTCACGGCCAGCGACAAGCGCTGGATGGTGGCGGTCCGCATGGTGTCCGAAGGCGTCGACGTCCCCCGGCTTTCGGTCGGCGTCTACGCGACGTCCACCTCCACGCCGCTGTTCTTCGCCCAAGCCGTGGGCCGCTTTGTCCGTGCCCGCAAACGGGGGGAAACGGCGTCGGTCTTCTTGCCGTCCGTGCCGCCCCTCATGGCTTTGGCCAACTCCATGGAAGCCGAGCGGGACCACGCGCTGGACCGGCCCGAGAAGGAAGACGCGGACGGACTCTTCAACCCCGAAGAGAACCTGATGGCCGAGGCCAACCGTGAAGAGAAGGCCTCCGACTCCCTTGAGAAGGGCAAATTCGAGGCTCTCGATTCCCAGGCTTCCTTTGACAGGGTGCTGTTCGACGGCGGCGAATTCGGTACGGGAGCCGACATCGGCTCCGAGGACGAACTGGACTTCCTCGGGATCCCCGGGCTGCTCGACGCCGAACAGGTGGGAACGTTGCTCCGGCAGCGCCAGCATGACCAGCAGTCGAGGAAGAAGCGCCAGTCTCCGTTGGCTGCCGCCGCGGCGCCGGCGGTTCCGGACCACCGCATGCTGATGGACCTGCGCAATGAGCTGGCCAAAAACGTCGCAGCCTGGTCGGCCCGCACCGGCACCCCGCACGGCGTCGTCCACAACAAGTTGCGCGAGGTGTGTGGCGGGCCGGCCGTGGCTCAGGCAAACGAAGAGCAATTGCAGTCGAGGCTGCGCAAGCTCCAGGATTGGTTCATCGGCCGGAAGTAGCTCTGCTTGGCAGGACTACCGGCGCTTAGGGCTGCCCCAGTTCGACGCCGTTCTCTTCCAACTCCGCGTACGTCTCGTCGAGATCCTCCGCGATGCCGGCGGTGAGCTCACCGATGACCGTCACGGAGTAGCCCGCTTGCACGGCGTCCAGTGCGGTGGCCCGGACGCAGTAGTCCGTGGCGATGCCGACCACCACCACTTCTTCCACTCCGTGGCTTTGCAGCCAGTCGTCGAGCCCGAGGGCGTCCTCGTCCAGCTCGACGGAGGGGACGGCGCCGGGCGCGAGCTCGCCCGTAGGCACTTCGTCTTCGGGTGCCAGGACTCCCTCGAACCCCGAATAGGCCGCCGTGTACTGTCCCTTGCGGAAGTACGCCTGGATATACTCGGCGTCGAGATCCGGATGGAGTTCGGCCCCTTTGCTCCCGGCGCGGCAATGCGGGGGCCAACTGTCCACGAGGTCCGGTGTCTCCGAAAAGTGGCTCCCGGGATCCACATGCCAGTCCTGCGTGGCAACGACGTGGTCGAAGTGCTGATGGTTCGTGTCAAGGTATTCGCTGATGGCGGCGGCGGTGGCTGCGCCACCCTCTACGGCGAGGGATCCGCCCTCGCAGAAATCGTTCTGGACGTCCACGATGATCAGGGCACGGGACATTCAATCCTCCTCGTAGACAGTGGGGATTGCGGGCTCGCCGCGTTGCAGCCTCCGGACCACCGGCGGGAGTTCGGCCATGGTGGCGGCGTGGCGTTCCTGTGCCCGGACCACGCCCTCGTGTCCCGTCCAGCCAGGGAGCAGTTCGCCGTTCTTGATGAACTGCTGGAGCAGCGGGCGATCGTTGCCGTCGTCTTCCGGCCGGTGCCCGATGCCCACGATCTCCTGGGTCGCGATGCCGAGTTCGTTGAGTTTGCGAAGGGCGTATTTGCGGCCGCCCACGCTGGCCTTGTTCTTGGCTACTTTGGCCACGGGAACGAATTCCCCGGCATCGTTGGTCCGGCTGACCAGTTTGTAGACCATGCTGGCCGTCGGGGCCCCTGATCCCGTGACCAGGGAAGTGCCCACGCCATACACGTCCACCGGGGCCGATTGCAGGGCCGCGATCGCGAATTCATCGAGATCCGAGGTGACGACGATCCGGGTGTCGGTGTTGCCGAGGCTGTCCAGCAGCTCGCGGACCCACTGGGCCTGGGCCACCAGGTCTCCGGAGTCAAGCCGGACTGCCCCGAGCTTGTCACCCGCGAGCTCCACCGCGGTGCGTACCCCGACCTCGACGTCGTAGGTGTCCACCAGAAGCGTCGTTCCCGGTCCGAAGGCGGAAATCTGGGCTTCGAAGGCTTCGCGCTCGGTGTCATGCAGGAGCGTGAACGAATGGGCGGCCGTGCCAACGGTCTTGAGCCCAAAGCGCCGGCCGGCCTCAAGGTTGGAGGTACTCCCGAAACCGGCGATGACCGCGGCGCGGGCTGCCGCCGTCGCGGATTCCTCCTGGGTGCGCCGGGAACCCATCTCGATGCACGGCCGGTTGCCGGCCGCACTGGTCATGCGGGAGGCAGCCGAAGCAATCGCGGTGTCGTGGTTGAGCACGGACAAGATGTACGTTTCCAGGATGCACGCTTCGGCGAACGTGGATTCGACGATCAGGATGGGGGAGCCGGGGAAGTAGGCTTCGCCCTCCTGATAGCCCCAAATGTCGCCGGAAAACCTGTAGTCGGCGAGGAAGTCCAGCGTCTGCCTGTCAACTACTTTGTGTTGATCGAGGAACGTGAGTTCGGCGTCTCCGAAACGGAAGTCCCTGATGCCCTCAAGCAGCCTGCCCGTGCCGGCGACGATTCCGTAGCGGCGGCCATCGGGCAGGCGGCGGGCGAAGGCCTCGAAGACGGAGCGCCGGTGCGCCGCGCCCGAATGGAGGGCAGCTTCCAGCATTGTCAGCTCATAGTGATCGGTGTACAACGACGTGCGGGGGTGGTCCCAGGCGACGGATCTGCTCACGGATTCACTCTAGTCCCCACCGCCTCCCACGTCTCGCTTCGCTCGACGCGGGGCCCTCGGCGGTGTGGGCCCACCCAGCGGCTCCCACGTCTCGCTGCGCTCAACGCGGGGCCCTCGCCGCCGTGGGCCCATCCAGCGGCTCCCACGTCTCGCTGCGCTTGGCCACCATTAGAATGGACAGATGACCACTACCGTCGGCCCCGGCACAGCCCCCGGCACCTATTCAGCCAGCAACACAGTGACAGACGCAGGCTTAAAGGGAAAAGAACGGACGGACATCTCGGAGCAGTCGTCCACCGACCTCCTCAGCGCCGCTGACATCCCTTGGAACCTCGTGATCTGGAACGATCCCGTCAACCTCATGAGTTACGTGAGCTACGTGTTCCAAAGCTACTTCGGCTATTCCGAGGCCAAATCCAACAAACTCATGCTTGAGGTCCACAAAAAGGGCCGGTCCATCGTGGCGTACGGTGGCAAGGAACAAGTGGAGCAACACGCGGTTGCCATGCACGGCTACGGTTTGTGGGCAACAGTTGAAAAGGCAAGCAGCGGCGACGGCCGGGGACGCAAGGGCGGCGCACGTGGCTAAGGCTTTCAAGTACGGACTCAAAGGCATCACCGGCTACCTTGAGCCCGCGGAGCGCGAACTCCTGCGCGGACTCCTGGACGACGTCATTTCAATGCTCGAGCCGGAGCTGTCGAGGAACGAAGATCCGCTGACGGCCTTGATCGGGCTGGACATGGACGTCAAGGAACCATCCGACCGCGCCCTTTTGCGGCTCTTGCCGAACGTCATGAAGAACGACGACGCCGCGTCCCTCGAGTTCCGCCAACTCACCGAGCGCTCGCTGAGGGAAGGAAAAATCGGCGCCCTCCGGGCCGCCGCGATGGGCCTGGACCGAAACGAACTCGTCCTCACCCCGGAGGAGGCGAAGCTTTGGTCCATGGCCCTCAACGATGTCCGTTTGGTGCTGGCGGAGCGACTCGACATCCGTGACGAAGCGGATGCCGACCATGTCCACGCCATGCAGGACTGGTCCCAGGCCGAAGACGTAGAGAGCTACCTGGCGCTCGTCTACAACTTCACCACGTGGCTCCAGGAATCGTTGGTCCAGGCCATGATGGCCTCGATGGACCGGAAGCCCTGAGTGGGTCTTGTGGGCGTCCATGTGACAAAACAGACACGAGGCCCCCGCCACATGTCATGCCTGCAGCACATGCCTTGGCTTATTCTCTAAGAATCATGAACTCAGCATCGGACGCGGTATCGGATGGGGAGAGCGCCGCAGCGGCGTTGGAATCCCAGCGCAAGCCGGAAACAAAGCGCAAGCCGGAAACACTGAACAGCCAGGCACACAACCCCTTGCTGGGATCACGCCCCATCGGTGTCTTCGATTCCGGCGTCGGCGGACTCACCGTGGCACGGTCCATCATCGACCAACTGCCCAATGAGTCGATCATCTACGTGGGGGACACTGCCAACGGACCGTACGGGCCGCTCCCCATCGCCGAAGTCCGGGCCAATGCGCTTGGCGTCATGGACGAACTCGTGGACTCCGGCGTCAAGCTCCTGACCATCGCCTGCAACTCGGCCTCGGCCGCGGTTTTGCGCGATGCCCGCGAACGCTACACGGCCCGTTACGGGATACCCGTCATCGAGGTCATTCAGCCCGCAGTCCGCCGCGCGGTGTCCGCGACGAGATCCGGCCGGATCGGCGTCATCGGGACATCGGCCACGGTGGGTTCCCGGGCCTACGAGGACACCTTCGCCGCGGCGCCGGACCTGACGATCACTTCGGTGGCCTGTCCGGAGTTCGTGAGTTTCGTGGAAGCCGGCATCACCACCGGTCCCGAGCTGCTGGCGGCGGCCCACGAATACCTGGAACCGCTCAGGGGCGCAGATGTGGACACCGTGGTGCTCGGTTGCACGCACTATCCCTTGCTCACCGGCGTGATCTCCTTCGTCATGGGGGAAGACGTCACCCTTGTGTCCAGCGCCGAGGAGACCGCCAAAGACGTATACCGCGCCTTGGCCACCCACGGGATCCAACGGACCGATGCCGGCGTGCCCCGGCACGATTTCATGGCCACCGGCGACGCGGTGCAGTTCGAAACGCTGGCGCGCCGCTTCCTTGGCCCGGAGGTCCTGTCCGTACGCCACGTTGACCATGTGGCTGCCCAGTATCCGACCGGAAGCCTCGCGCGGATCACGCCGGAAATGTTGGAAGCCGCCCGCGCAGGTGGAAATCATGCGCGGACGTCCAATTTCGTTGATCCCGCAGCGTTCACCCTGAATGAATTCGGCGCGGCCCGCGGGGGCCGCATCCAGTGAAACTGACCATAGTGGGCTGCACGGGTTCCTTCCCCGGTCCGGGCTCTCCGGCGTCGTGCTATCTGCTGACTGCGCACGACGGTGAACGCCAGTGGAAGATCGTCCTGGACCTTGGCAGCGGGGCCCTCGGGGCCATCCAGCGCTACACCGATCTCGAAGATATCGATGCCATCTTCCTGACCCACTTGCACCCGGACCACTGCATGGACCTTTGCGGACTGCACGTGGCCGTCCGCTGGAAGCCGGGTGGCTGGGGACGGGACAGGATCCCCGTCTGGGGTCCCGCCGCGACAGCCGACCGAATGGCCACCGCCTACGGTTTGGAGTTGGACCCGGGAATGCACGAGGAATTCGACTTCAGCAACTGGAGCGAACGCCAATCCGTTCAACTCGGGCCGTTCACCGTGACACCGTACGCCGTGAACCACCCGGTGGAAGAGGCCTACGCCTTGCGCGTGGAGGTCACAGAGCCGGACAAAGACGGCAAAACGGTGAGCAGGGTCCTCACGTACTCGGGAGACACCGACTCGTGCACCGGACTCGAAGACGCCGCCCGCAACGCCGATCTGTTCCTGTGCGAGGCCGCTTTCGAAGAAGGGCGCGACGACGACATCAAGGATGTGCATTTGACCGGCAAACGCGCGGGCCAGGCAGCGACGGCAGCAGGGGCCCGACGCCTCCTGCTGACCCACATCCCGGTCTGGACATCGCAGACCAAAGTCATGGCCGAGGCGCGGCCCGAGTTCGCCGGCGATGTCGCCGTCGCGGTTGCCGGAGTCCACTACACCGTCTGAACCGGCTGTCCGGCGAGGGCCGGGGGATCGCTAAGCTTGCAGTATGACTTCCGAAGCCACATCTGTCCCCGTCATCCGTGCCGACGGCCGCACGCCCGATCAACTCCGTCCCATCAGCATCACCCGCGGCTGGTCCAAGCAGGCCGAAGGTTCTGCCTTGATCGAATTCGGCAACACCCGGGTGCTGTGCACGGCTTCCCTGACCGAGGGCGTTCCGCGCTGGCTCAAAGGCGAAGGCCGCGGCTGGGTCACGGCCGAGTACGCCATGCTGCCGCGGGCCACGAACACCCGTTCCGACCGTGAATCGGTCAAAGGCAGGATCGGCGGACGCACCCACGAAATTTCGCGCCTGATCGGCCGCTCGCTGCGTTCCATCATCGACACCAAGGCCCTGGGCGAGAACACGATTGTGCTGGACTGCGATGTCCTGCAGGCCGACGGCGGCACCCGCACCGCCGCGATCACCGGCGCCTACGTGGCGCTCGCCGAAGCGATCCGCTTCGCCCGCGAGAACAAGTTGATCGCCAAGAACGCACAGCCGCTGATCGACACCATCGCTGCAGTCTCCGTAGGAATCATCGACGGCATCCCGATGCTGGACCTGCCGTACGTCGAGGACGTTCGCGCGGAAACCGACATGAACGTGGTGGTCACGGGCTCCGGCAAGTTCGTGGAAGTCCAGGGCACCGCCGAGGGAGCGCCCTTCGACCGCGATGAACTGAATGCCTTGCTGGACCTTGCCCTTATCGGCACGGGCGAACTGGCGGCAATCCAGCGCGAGACCCTGGCCGAGGCCCCGTGAGCGGGTCGACCACGCCTCGGCTCGTTCTCGCCACCCACAACAAGGGAAAACTGCGCGAACTCCGGGAACTCCTCAGGGGACAAGTGCCCGGACTCGACGTCGATACCCAAGTGATCGACGCTGCTGCCGCAGGGGCCCCCGATGTTGCCGAGACCGGCGTGACCTTTGCCGAGAACTCCCTGCTCAAGGCACGGGCCGTCGCTGAGGCCACGGGAATCGTGGCGATCGCCGATGACTCGGGGCTTGCCGTGGACGTCCTGGGGGGAGCACCAGGCATCTTCTCGGCCCGCTGGTCCGGCCGGCACGGCGACGATGCCGCCAACCTGCAGCTCTTGCTGGCGCAACTCTCCGACGTCCCCGACGCTCACCGGGGAGCCGCGTTCGTCTGCGCCGCGGCGCTCGCCGTACCGGCCGCCGTCGACGGCGGGGCGCGCGAGGTGGTCGAGTACGGACAACTGGAAGGCACTCTCTTGCGCGAACCGCGCGGCGCGGGTGGATTCGGGTACGATCCCGTGCTCCAGCCCGAGGGGCTGGACCGCAGTTGCGCGGAGCTGAGTTCCGAGGAGAAGAACGCCATCAGCCACCGCGGCAAGGCGTTCAGGGCGCTGCTCCCGGCCATCGTTGACGCCCTGCGCTGAAACTCCCGGCCGGCATTAACCGGAAAAGGCACCCCGCAACTGCGGGGTGCCTTTCCTGTAAGTCAGGGGTCTAGCGCTCGCCGTGCTTTCCGGCTTCGCTTCCGTCGACGAACTCCTGGGCGGGTTCGGCACCGTGGTCCGTGACCTTGCGCTTTGCCAGGATGCCGCGGAGGACCTCGACGGCCACGGGGACCACCGAGAGCAGCACGATGACCACGAAGATGATGTCCAGGTTGTCGCGGACCCACGGGACCTTGTCGCCGAGCAGGTAGCCGAGCAGCGTGACGCCGCCGCCCCAGAGCGCCGCCCCGATGACGTTGAAAATGAAGAACTTGCGCTTGTCCATCTGGGCGACGCCGACAATCACCGGGACGAAGGTGCGGATGATCGGAACGAAGCGGGCAAGGATCAGGGCCTTGCCGCCGTGCTTTTCGAAGAAGGCGTGCGCGCTCTCGACGTTCTCCCGTTTGAACAGCTTGGAATCAGGCTTGTTGAAGATGGCCGGTCCGGCTTTGGAGCCGATGAGGTAGCCGCTCTGGTTGCCGATGATCGCGGACACGACGATGAGGGCCGCGAGTGCCCAGATGTTGAACTTGATGGTGTCCGTGGCGACGAGGAGCCCCGCGGTGAAGAGCATCGAGTCGCCAGGCAGGAAGAAGCCCACCAGGAGTCCCGTTTCGGCGAACACAATGCCGCACACGAGCAGGACTACCCATGGGGCCAATGCGGGGTCGGCCAGGAAGACCTGGGGGTTCAACCAGTCGGGGAGGAGCGCGGACATATGCGGCTGCACCGGTCCTGCACCCACCAAAGCGGATACGGCAAAGTCGTTCATCGCAGAAAGGGTCACCCTTCAAGGGTACGGGACAACAGCCGTCGGGCCCTTGAGACAGCGGCTGGGGGTGTCTGACAGACACTGCCACCAGTCGCCCGAGCTGCGTAGCGTGGTGGACGTGGGCAGAAAGGACGAAAACTTCTGCGTCCGCAGCCAACCGACCATGAAGGACGAGGAAGAACTTTTGATGCGCGACGCAGCTATACCCGGGACAGCGGCGACGGTCGCTCCTGCGCCAGCACCGGTGTTCCCGTGGGGCGGTCTCCTGATCCTCGCCGCGGCAGGCTTCACCGCAGTGACTACGGAACTCCTCCCGTCCGGGCTGCTGCCACAGATCAGCCGGGACCTGGGAGTAGACGAATCGGCCGTAGGCTCCCTGACGGCCGCCTATGCGGCGGTCATCGTCTTCACGGCGATTCCGCTGTCCAGGCTCCTCGGCGGACGGGTTCCCCGCAAGGCGCTGTTGATCGCCACGGTGCTCGCCTTCGCACTCAGCAATGTCCTGTTGGCGTCGAGCCCGGGCTTGGGATGGGCAGTTGCCGCGAGGCTCCTCGGGGGCGTGGCCCACGGGATGCTGTGGTCAAGCATGGCCCCTTACGTTGCCAGGATCGTCCCAGCGCACTCGGTCGGAAAAGCAATGGCCATGGTCTTCAGCGGTAACAGCATCGCGCTCGCCGTCGGCGCCCCGATCGGTACGCTCATGGGCTCGGTCCTCTCCTGGCGCGCTTCCTTCCTTATCTTGGCCGGAGTCGGCGCGGTTCTCGCTTTGCTGGCCATGTGGGTACTCCCCGCAGCCCGCGACGAGGACGGCCATACGACGCCGACCCTCCGCGGGGCCCTGAAGCTGCCCGGCGTGATCGCGGTGGCCACAGCCTGGCCGCTCTTGCTTTTGGGCCACTTCACCCTCTTCACCTACATCGCGCCGTTCCTCCACGTCTCCGGCCTGCCGGATGCCTCCACGAGCATTTCGCTGTCCGTGGTGGGGGTCGCCAGCCTCGTGGGGATCTGGATCGCCGGCCTCACTGCCGATTCCCACCCGCGGCGCTCCCTGATTTCCGCGGTCGCCCTGTTGGTGCTGGCCTTCGGACTCTTGCCGCTGCTTGGCAGCACGTGGGTGGGTGAGCTCGTGCTGGTGACTGTATGGGGAGCCGCCTTCGGGGCCATCGGCATCTACAACCAGGCGGCAATCCTTCGCGCCGGCGGGGAGCACAGGGACGCTGCGAACGGCTTGACCGTGGTCACCATTCAACTGGGCATCGCCGTCGGCGCCGGGTATGGCGCCCTGGCCCTGACTACAGTCGGCGCCCTGTGGGTGCCGCTAGCCGCAGCCGTCCCGACGGCGGCAGCCCTCGCAATCATCCTGGCCAGCCGCCGCGGCGGCTACCCCGCCGGTCCCCGGGAGGCACGTTCTTCACGACTCCACCTGTAACCTTGACCAGTGGCATTGGACTTTACGGCGATCGACTTTGAAACTGCGAACGGCTTCAGGGGTTCTCCGTGCTCGGTCGGCCTCAGCAAGGTCCGCGGCGGCGTCGTGGTGGAGGAAGGCTCCTGGCTCATGCGGCCGCCGGAAAACCATGACCACTTCGAGTACCACAACACCCGGATCCACGGCATCCGAGCCGAGGACGTCGCCGGTGCTCCACGCTTTGGCGAAGTCTTCCCCGAAATCGGCGCTTTCATCGGCGACGATATCCTTGCCGCCCACAATGCGGCATTCGATCTTGGCGTCATCCGTTCCGGGCTCGAAGTTTCCGGTCTGCCGGGTCCCGCTTACGAGTACGTCTGCACAGTGATGTTGTCGCGGCGCTGCTACTCCTTGGTGTCCAATTCCTTGCCCTACGCGGCGGAGGAGGCCGGCGTGCCCCTCGTGAACCATCACGACGCCGCCGAAGACGCCCGGGCCTGCGCCGGAATCCTGGTGGACATCGCGCACCGGAACAACGCCAACAGCATCGCTGAGCTCTACTTGTCCCTCGGCCTGGCCATACCCAGGCAACAGGCTTTCCAGCCAGGAGACGGACTGTCCAAGCAGACCCTCGCCGCGCTCGCGGCCGTCGGTGAAGGGCGCAACACGGTCGCCGGCCGGTACGGCGTCGGGAATGGCGCCGGCCAGCTTGGACGCGCCTGGAGCAATTGGCCGGAGGAAGGCGACAACCCGGCGCCCAATCCTGCCGCGGAACCGGGCCACCCCTTGTTCGGTCAGACCGTCGTCTTCACCGGCGAGCTTGCGATGGCCCGGCCGGAAGCGAAACAGCGTGCAGCGGAGATGGGTGCGAGTCCGGAGAGCCGCGTGACCGGAAGGACAACGGTCCTGGTGGTAGGCGACGGCTTTGTTGCCGGCGATCTCCGGAACGGCCGGCTCACAGGCAAAGCAAAGCGGGTCCTGGAGCTGCACAGCCGCGGCCAGCAGATCGAGGTTCTCTCCGAGGGTGAGTTCCTGCAGATGGTCGGCGGACGCTAGCCGCTCCAAAATTCACACGGAGCAACAAAGCTTCCCGTTGTGTTGCAGCGCTCCTAGCCTTGAGCCATGACACAGGGAAAACAGGCCGATACCGCACGGTTCACCGCGGCTCCGGCAGCCAGCCGATGGCGCGCTGTCTTCGCTTTCCCCAATCCGGTCAATGAGTACGCCGCGAGGATCACTGCCGGGCTCGTGGTTCTTGCGGCAGTGGCCACCCTCCTGAGCGGCCTCGGCGGGGGACTCGTGCTGATCGCGGCAGGGTTCTGGCTGCGGGTGTTGTTCGGGCCGAGGATCTCGCCATTCGCTGTGCTATCCGTCAAGGTCCTGGCGCCCCGCGTTGGTCCTGCCAAGCTTGTCCCGGGGCCGCCCAAGCGTTTCGCCCAGGGAATCGGTGCGGTGCTCAGCACGGCCGCCGTGATCCTGTTCTTCGCCGGTTCCGCCTTGGGCGCCTGGATCCTGCTCGCCTTGCTGATCGTCGCCGCGTCCCTCGAATCGTTTGCGGGATTCTGCCTGGGCTGCGCCATTTTTGGTTTCCTGCAGAAGCATGGCCTGATTCCCGAGGACGTCTGCGAAGCGTGCAACAACATCGAGCTTCGCCGGCTTTGAGCCGCTCTAGCCGACCGTGACAGCGATAAGCCGTTGAGCCATACCACGGATGACCTCCGGGGCCTCGAGGGCTTCAAGCCAGTCCGAGGGCAGGGACTCTTCGCCGTGGAACGCCCCGAGGATATTGCCCGCGATCGACGCCGTGGAGTCACTGTCACCGCTGTGGTTCAGTGCCACGGTTATGGCCTGGCGGAAATGGGCTGACGGATCGAGCTGAGCGTCGGCGCCGGTTGCCAGCACCGCATAGAGCCCGACGGCGAGTGCCTCCTCCGCGACCCAGCCTTCGCCCAGGTGCGCGGTGAGTTCTTCCGGGCTGAGCAAGGTGCCGGCCGACGACAGTTCCAGCGCCTGGCGGAGCCGATCGAGGAGTTCGGGAGCCGCATCCGGCAATGCCGACACCACGCCCAGGGCATGCTCGGCCGCGGTCCGTAGATCGGAACCCGCTGTCAGTTTGTGCACGAGGACGCTGAAGGCACCGGCACTTTGCCGGGCTGAAGGGTGTCCGTGGGTCAAGGATGCGGCATCGGTGCTCAGCTTGTAGACCGTCGCTTCCGAAATGTGCGGGACCAGGCCGAAGGGAGCGGACCGCATGACCGTGCCGCAGCCCTTCGATTCCGGATTGACGGGCCGGAACTTGGTCCCCATCTGGCCCGTGGCGAGTCCGCTCAGGCACGCCTTGCCCGGATGCCTGCGATGCCGTAGGACCTCCTGGCTGTCGATCCAGCGCGGTTGGGGGACGGGGGCTGACGACGGCAACGCGACGCCCTGGGTCGCGAGCCATCGCAGGTAAGCCAGCCAGAGGCACGCTGTTTCATCCGCCGCTACGCCGTCGTTGGCCCATTCGAGGGCCTCCACGATGCCGTCGACGGTGTACAGCGTCATCTGGGTGTCGTCCGAAAAGTGGCTGCCGCCGTCGAGCTGGCCGAAAGAGGTGAGGCCTGCGGCGCCGAAGCGCGAACGGATGGTGGCGACGTCGTCGAACTCGACGGCATAGCCGAGCGAATCGCCCAAGGCACCTCCCAGCAGGCAGCCGCGGACCCGGGACTCGAAGGATGGCACGGCGGAGGGGGACGGTTCAGCACTCATAGTGGTAATTTACCGTGGCTGCTTCGTCGGTCTTCACCAGCCCGCTGATACGGTGGCTCGTGAACCAGGAGGCAGTGATGCGTGAACCCGCGTGGCGGAAAACCGGAAAGACTCCGGACTACAGATTCTCCCTCGCAAATGAGCGGACCTTCCTTGCGTGGATCCGTACCTCGTTGGCGCTGCTGGCGGGTGCCGTCGCCATCGACCAGCTTGCACCGAACATCGCGCCGCAGCCCGTGCGCATTGTCTTGTGCGTGGTGCTGTCCATCATCGGCGCGGGCCTTGCGACCCTTGCCTACCGGCGGTGGGCTCAGATGGAGGCAGCGATGCGCAACGACCAGGCCTTGCCGTTCTCACGGGTCATGCTGCTCATGACCATCGTGGTGGCCTTGGCCGCCTTCACCTTTGCCGTGCTGATCCTGGTGGCGCGTTGACCGTTGAGTCCAGGGATCCGGGCCTGCAACCGGAGCGCACCATGCTCGCCTGGCGACGGACGCTGATTTCGCTTCTAGTGGTGGATCTCTTCATCTGGCGCAGGTGGTTGTCGGCAAAGTCCGGTGCGGGGCAACTTCCCACGGGGATCCCGGGGCTCGACTACCAAGGTATCTGTGCGTTGACTGCCGCAGCCGCGACGATCGTCCTGGGCTTCGTTGTCTGGGTCAGATCCCACCAGTTGCACCATGGTGCCGAGGAAGCCTCGGCTGTCTTGATGATTGCAAGCGCCCTGTCGATCATCGCGCTCGCCTGCGCTGCGGTCGCCGCAATCGCGCTGGGCGGCTAGGCTCGGATTCAGGAAGCGTCCAGACTCGGCTGACACGATGCTCCGGGGCAAGGGCGCGGTCCGCCGCGTGGCGTTGCCTGCCGGAGCATTCGCCTCCGCAAAAGACCACGCTAACTTCGAACAAAGGAATCCCTCGACATGACCACGACTGTGTCCATTCCCTCCTCCCGCGGCCCCGGGCTCCTTGCCCGGTCGTTCGCTGAAGCTCTGGGGACGCTGTTCCTTGTGGTTGTTGGCTTGGGTGTGCTGATCTTCATCAACCCCCAGGCGGTTCCGATGCCGGCCTCGCTGGCGAGCGGCCTGACTGTCGCCGCAGCCATGCTTGCTTTCGGTTACCTGTCAGGCGGCCACTTCAACCCGGCCATCACGGTCGGCCACCTGGTTGCCGGCCGGATGAAGCTCATTGATGGGGCCGCATACGTTGGCGCCCAGATTGTGGGCGGTTTGCTGGGAGCGTTGGCGATTTTCGCCGTCGTGAGGACCGTTCCCGGGATCCCTGACAGCCGGACTGTCTTTGACACGGCAACCTCCGGCTTCGGTACCCATTCGACCTTCCAGGTTCCCGTGACCGGCGTGATGCTCATTGAGGTCCTCGGCGCCGCGCTGCTGGTGGGGGTCTTCCTAGGCGTCACCGCACGACGCAATCCCAACAAGCTCGCGGCACCGTTCGCCGTCGGCCTGACAGTCGCAGTCCTGCTGGGGCTGGGTCAGTCCACCGGCAACCTCGCCTTCAACCCGGCCCGCGCCACAGCATCCGCCATTTTCAGCTCCAGCTGGGCAGTGGAGCAGCTCTGGGTCTTTTGGGTCGCACCGCTCGTGGGCGCGGCGATCGCAGGCCTCATCGTCCGCGGTTTCGGCGAGTCGACTCCGGCGGTTGTGGCCGAGGCCGGCGAGCCCGCAACCGCTGAGGCCGCAGAACCGTTGCCGTCCGACGCCTGGGACGAAAAGTCCCACGACGACGCTGACGCAGTTGCCCCGGAAGGCGCGGCCGACGCTTCCACGCCGGCTGCGGCGTCCGTCGAAGAGCCTGCCGAAGCTCCCGTTCCGGCACCCGTCGAGGAAAAGCCCGACGTCGACCCGGCCCGTGAATTCTTCGATGGCAAGCGGGGCTGACGCAGGTATTCAGCTGCCGGGATCGCCCAGTTGCGGCCGGTGCCGCCGCGCCGCACCCATAATGTCGGTGCCTCCGCTTAGCGTGAAAACATGAGGCTTTTGCACACGTCGGATTGGCATCTTGGACGATCGTTCCACGGCGTCGGGATGCTTGATGCCCAGCGCGACTTCATCGAGCAGATGCTGGCAGTCATCCGGGAGCAGTCGGTGGACGTCGTCCTGATCGCGGGCGACGTCTACGACCGCGCCCTCCCCGGACTGGATGTCGTGAAGCTACTCGACGACGCCCTCGTGCGCATCACGGACGCAGGTGCCAGGGTGGTGCTGACAAGCGGCAACCACGATTCCGCGATCCGCCTCGGGTTCGCTTCACGCCTGCTGGAGCGCGGAGGAGTCCACTTGAGGACCCGCGTGGAGGACCTCGATTCTCCGGTCCTGGTCCCACTGGAAAGCAACAGCGACAACAGTGGCGCGGCTCGGGCGGGTGGCCCCGTGCTTGCCATCTACGGCATTCCGTACCTTGAACCGAGGCTTGTCTCCGAACGGCTCGGCACTCAAACCGCGAGTCATTTTGCCGTCACCCAGGCCGCGGCGCAGCTCATCCGTGAGGACATTTCCCGGAGAAGCGAAACAGGGCCGGTGCACTCCGTGGTGCTGGCACACACCTTCGCGAGCGGGGGCATCACCTCGGACAGCGAACGCGACCTGAGCATCGGCGGTTTGGGGGCAGTGCCCCTGGATCTCTTCGATGGCTTCGGCTACACGGCACTGGGCCACCTGCACGGGCGCCAGGAACTTTCGGAGCACGTCCGGTATTCGGGTTCGCCGCTGGCGTACTCCTTCTCCGAAGCCAAGCACCGGAAGGGTGCATGGTTGATCGACGTCGGCGTCGACGGTGTCGAGGGCGTCGAGGAAGTCCTGTGGACAGCGCCCCGCGAGCTGGCGATCCTTCGGGGGAAGCTTGCGGAGCTTTTGGAGTCGGAGCAATATTCCTGGGCCGAGAATGCGTATTGCCAGATCACCCTCACGGACTCGGCGCGGCCGGCGCAGGCCATGGAACAATTGCGTGCCCGGTTCCCGGACACCCTGGTGCTGGGCTTTGACCCCGAAGACGCCGCCGGAAAGGTCAAGGCCAGCTACAGCAGCAGGCTTGCCGAAGCCGAGGACGATCTGGGTGTGTGCTGCGGCTTCCTCGACCATGTGCGCGGAAGGCCCGCTGACGAGACCGAACTTTCCGCACTTCGCGAAGCCCTGGAAGCAGTCCGGTTGGAAGGAGCAGAGCTGTGAGAATCCACCGACTCGACATTGAGGCATTCGGGCCGTTTGCCGGACTTCAGTCGATTGACTTCGACCAGCTGGGGGCCCAAGGCTTGTTCCTCTTGAACGGCGCCACGGGTGCAGGAAAGACAAGCGTGCTCGACGCTATCTGCTTTGCGTTGTATGGCTCGGTCCCGGGCGCCCGCCAGGATGGCAAACGCTTGCGCAGCGACCACGCGGAGCCGGCTGCGGAGCCGCGCGTTGTCTGCGAATTTTCGGCGCGCGGCAGGCGCTTTGAGGTCACCCGCTCCCCGGCCTGGGACAGGCCAAGCGCCCGCGGACGCAAGGGCTTCACCACCCAGCAGGCCAAAACCCTCCTGCGCGAACGGGTCAACGGCTCGTGGGAAGAAAAGACCTCGCGCAACGACGAAGCCGGCATGGAAATCGGTGACGTCCTGGGGATGGACCGGGAACAATTCACCAGGGTGGTCATGCTCCCGCAGGGCGACTTCGCGGCGTTCTTGCGTTCCAAAGCATCCGACCGGCTCGATCTTCTGCAGAAGCTCTTCGGAACCCAGCGCTTTGAAGCGATCGAGCAACAGTTGGCACTCCAAGCAAACGCCGCGCGCGCACAGGTGGAGGACAACCGGAACGTGCTGGAGTTGCTCGTGCAAAGGGCGGAGTCCGAGTACGCCCAACTTGGCATTGAAGAGGCCGACACGGCGGATCTTGATTGCCCAGGATCCAGTGGGCTCGCGCCTGAACTCCGGCTCGGGAACCTTGAGGCCTTGGCCCGTGCCGAATCTCTGGAGCGGCAGCAAGCCGCCGGCACTGCCGATGCCGTTCGGCTTCAGCTGGCAGACAAGCTCAACTCCGCCCGGCAACGGGTCCAACGGCACGCGAAGCTCGACGCCGCCACGCGACGGCGCGAGGTGCTCTCCTCGCGCGCGGGTGAAGTGCGGGAAACCCGCGAGCGGCTTGGACGCCACCGGAAAGCCGCCGTGCTCGGCGGACAGCTCGACGCCGTAGACCGCGCGACGAACGCGCTCGGCCTGGCGGGCTCCGCAGCAGAGTCGGCGACGGCGAAGCTTCTTGCCGCAGCCCTGGACCCGAGCGACCCCGGCACGTCCCTCGCCAGGATTCACGAAACGATGGCGGTGGTGGAGGCCCGGATCGGGGATGAACAAAAGCTCGAGGACATCACTGCCAGGCTTGACGCACTCACCCTTGCGGCAGGGCAGCACGAGTCGGCCAAAGCCGAACGCTCCCTCGCTTTGGCCGGTCTCCGCGGCGAGGCACTTGCCTTGGAAGGTGAACTGGCCCCGCTGGAAACGGCCGCTGTGGCTCTGCCCGTCCGCGAAGGCGAAGCAGCAGTAGCCGGGAGCACCGTCAAGACCGTAGCCCGTTACACAATCGCCCGGGATTCCTTGGCCGCGGCAGTGAAGCGCCATGCGTTGGCCCGGGCCCTTTCCCAGGACCTTCGCCAACTCTGGCTGGATCTCCGCGAGTCCCGGCTGGCCAACGCCGCCGGCGAGCTCGCCGCAAAGTTGCGGGACGGCGACGCCTGCCCTGTGTGCGGAAGCGCCGAACATCCTTCGCCGGCAGCTGCCGGGCTCACCGCGCTGGCGCTTGCCGAGGAAGAGCAATCCGCCCACGAACGCTATGACGAGAGCGAACACGAACTGCTTCAGGCCTCGGCTGAGCTCGCATCCGCCGAGCAGGAAGTCGCCGTGCTCGCTGCCCAGGGCGGAGACATCGATCCGAAGGAAGCCGCCGCGGCGGAGGTCCGGGCCAAAGACGCACTGGCTTCGGCGCGCTCCGCCGTCGATGCACTTGAACGGGTCAAGGCAGACCTCGCCCGCACAGCGGAGCGTATTTCCCGTTTGGAGGAGGAACAGCTCCGGGAGGACACTGCTGCGGCTCAGGCCGAATCCACCGTGATCCTGCTGGACGAGCAACGTGAGTCCTTGGACGCCATGCTTGGCGGTCTTCGCAATGGCTTCGACACGCTGCGCGGCCGGATTGAGGCATTGACCGCGCAACGCGATCTCCTGCAATCGGCTGTGGCCGCGGGCGTCCAGTTGGAACGTGCCCGGGAGGCTGTGGACGATGCATCCACAGCCTTGAACCGTGCCCTTTCGGCGAACGGGATCCAGACCGCGGAGGCTGCGCGGCTCGAAATCCTCGACGAGCAGCACGCCGCCAGGCTTGAGGAAGCCATCAGGGCCGCCGAGACCGAGAACGCGCGACTCGCGGAACTCTTCGAATCCGAGGACCTCGTGCTCGCCTCAAAGGAAGCCCAGATCGGAGAGGTGCCCCTGACCGCCGTCGAGCTCGCCGCCCTCGAACAGGAGGCCGGGCAAAGCGAAGAAACAGCCCGCCGTTTGGCTCTGTCTGCCGGACTGGCTGCACGGACCGTGACCAGCCTGGCTGCGATCCGCTCGCAGTACGAAGAAGCTGCCGATTCCGGGCGCGGACCCCGCGAACGCGCCCGGGTACTCAACGAGCTCGCCGAAACCGCCAGGGGGTCAGGCGACAACGGCTACAAAATGAGCCTCAACAGCTATGTCCTGGCCGCTCGCCTTGAACAGGTTGCGGCGGCGGCGTCGGAGCGGCTTATCGCCATGAGCGATGGCCGGTACACCCTGCAGCACACGGACGCCAAGGCTGCCCGCGGCGCGAAATCCGGTCTGGGCCTGGAAGTCGTGGACGAGTGGACGGGCCAGCTGCGGGACACCGCCACGCTGTCCGGCGGGGAGTCGTTCATGGCTTCGCTCGCGTTGGCCCTGGGGCTCGCGGATGTGGTCCAGCACGAAGCCGGCGGTGTGGACATCGAGACCTTGTTCGTGGATGAGGGCTTCGGGAGCCTTGACGAGCAGTCCCTTGAGCAGGTCATGGATGCGCTCGAAGGACTGCGCGACGGCGGCAGGGTAGTGGGGCTCGTCAGCCACGTTGCGGAGATGAAGCAGAGAATCGGCAGCCAGCTGCAAGTGACCAAGAACCGGAACGGCTCCACTGTGCGGATCGTCGACGCCGCGGCGGCCTGACGATGCCGGTTTGAGGTGCCCCCGCAGGACCCAGCCCGCTGGAAATGGCATCGCCGTCCGGTAGACTTGGAGGGTTACACCGGGTCGCGCGCATCGGGAGGAGGGACGATGCGCACCATTCAGCGAACCCGGAATCATGAACTCCTCCCCACAGAACTCCACGGCGAACACCGCACTCCAGGCTGACCCGTCAGGTCCTTCGGCACCCTCGAAGGCCGAGTCCCCACAGGCCGCGCCGTCGAAGGCCGCGCCCCGTCGTTCGCGTCTGCCTGGCCGCTTCGCCCGCCTGCCTGAGCTCGCTGGCCGGAACTTCCTGCCGCTCGGGCTCTTCGCGAGGCTGCCCCTCGCCATGCTGACCGTGGGCACCCTCACCCTCGTCACGGCCGTCAGCCATTCCTACGCCATCGGTGGCCTGGCCGCGGGAGCCGTCGGCATCGGATCGGCCTTGGGAGCACCGGTGCTCGGTTCGCTCGCCGACCGTTCAGGCCAGCGCCCGGTCCTGCTCGTCGCCGCGGCTGTCAATGCGGTGACAGTCATCGCGCTGCTCGTTGCCGCGTACCTGACGCCCGATTTCAGCACCCCCACGGACGCGGTCGCCATTTTGCTGACGGCTTTCCTGGCCGGAGCGAGTTGCCCGCAGGTGGGGCCGATGGCGCGTGTCCGTTGGATGGCCCTCACTGCCGGGAACCTGAATCCCCGGAATCCGAACACTGGGGCCGGGGCGAATGCCACGGGTCACGGAAGTGTGGCGTCCAGCCGCGCAGACCTGGATACCGCTTTGTCCTACGAGGGCACCGCGGACGAAGTCACTTTCGTCCTGGGTCCGGCGCTGGTAGGTATTCTCGCCAGCCTCGTGGCCCCTTGGCTTCCGCTCGCATTGGCGGCTGTCCTGACGGCAACTCTCGTTCCGGCCTTCGCCGTCCATCCCTCGCAATTGGCTGTGGTGCCGGCAAAGCGCAAGGCGCGCACCGGCGTCGTGAGCATCGCTGCGGAGCGGAAGTCGGGTGCCTTGGCGTGGCTGAAGGTCGCGGTTCCGGTGCTGGCCATGGTCTGCATGGGAACATTCTTCGGTGCAACCCAGAATGCGTTGAGCGCTTTCTCCGCCCAGTTCGCCACGGCGGAAATTGCGGGGCTGATGTATTCCGTCATGGGCCTGAGCTCCGCCGTCGCCGCGCTGTCCGTTGCCTTTTGGCCGCGGCGCTTCGGCCTGGCCCTCCGTTGGGTGCTCGCCGCGGCCGCGATGACGGCCTTTTCCCTGCTGTTGTTCCTCCCCGCCGGGATCTGGCCGATGGTCATCGTTCTCCTGGTGCTCGGAATCCCCGTGGGACCCGTCATGGTGACCGTCTTCAGCATCGGGGGAGTCGTGGCACCGGCAGGCCGGATGGCAACCGTGATGACCGCTCTGGCGAGCGGCATCGTGGCGGGTACGGCGTTGGGCGCCTACCTTGCCGGCCAATTGGCCCAGACCCAGGGTCCGGGCGCCGCATTTGTGGTGTCGACCGCCGCCTCGGGTGCGCTTCTGGTGCTCGGCATCGTTGCAGGACTGGTCCTCCGGCGCAGGCCAAGCACCCAACACTGACGACGCCCGCTCACTTATGGGCCGCTTTCGGCGAACCCTCTTTCAGATCATCTGCGAGAGGGTTGCCCGTTTTGGCCTCATAAGTGAGCGAGCGTTGCCGTTTCTAGCCCCGTTCTTACGCCAGCTGGGCCTCTATGCGGGCCGCGCTTGCTGCCAGTGCTTCGCCGACGGCGGCCTGGTCCTGTTCGCGGCGGATGTAGACGACGGCGATCGCGGCGGGCCGCCCGCCCGGCACCTGGATAGGGGCGGCCAGAGAAGACAATCCGGCGATGACTTCGTCGTGGCTTGCCGCGTAGCCGAGCCTGCGGGCTTCTGCCGCTTCCGGGCGATAGGGCAGGCCCGGAGCGCGGACGGTCCATTCTTCCTTGCTCATGGTGGACTGGATGGCGATTCCAGGCGCTCCGGTGTTCACGGGGTGGCGCGTGCCGGGATGTTGTGCCAGGGTCGCGGCCGAGTGGCGTGGTTCGACGGTGACCAGGGTGACGCAGTCCTGATGGTCCCAGACTGCGACGAACGCCGTCATGTTCAGGGTGTTGGCCAGATGGGTCAGCTCGGGGAGTGCGGCCGTCTGGAGGTCCCGGGAGACGCCGCGGGCCAGCACGGCAAGGCCGGGACCGGGCTGGACCCGTCCGGCGTCGTCGCGCACCAGCAGGGAGTGGTCTTCCAACGTGCGAAGGATCCGGTAAGCCACAGAGCGATGGACGCCCAGGGCGCCGGCGAGTTCCGCAATGGTCAGGGGGCGTTCGGCGGCGGCCAGGATTTCGAGGGCCTGGATTCCTCGGGAGAGGGTCTGCGACGGCGAGACTGTCGCCGTCGTTTCCTGCAGACTCTTCGCGGCGCTGGGAGACATCATGCGCTCCATCCTATGTTGGGGCTAACGCGGCTTGCCCGCCGTCTTGTGCTGTGACACGCAAGAGACTATGGTTCTGTATGAGAATTTGTTGTTCAAATATAGAACAAATCCACATATAGAACAATCTCCTAGAACAATCTCCAGCCAGGAATCAACGATGATTGCCAAGTCCAGCCAGAATGCGGAGCCGGGACCCCTGGGCCGCACTTCGCGGCCGCGGGCCCATCACTTCCGTGGCAGTCTGGGCCGCTTTGCCACGGGCGTTGCCATCGTGACATTCGACGGGGTCACCAAGCGACATGGAATTACCGTCAATTCCTTCACTTCGGTGTCCATGGAACCGCCGCTGGTCCTCGTCAGCATCGCCCGCAACACCAAAGCCCACGACGAGCTCGCCGGGCGCCCGTTCACCGTCAATATCCTGGGCGCTGAGCAGAAGCAGCTCGCCCTGCATTTCGCGGGCCGCCCCGGTCCCGAGCCCCGTTGGGTCGAAGGCGGCACCGCACCCCGGCTATCCAACGTCCTCGCCTATTTCGAATGCACGCCATGGGCGGCCTACGACGGCGGAGACCACACCCTCTACCTGGGTCAGGTGGTGGATTTCAACTACCGCAACGGCGACGCGCTCGCCTTCGCCAACAGCTCCTTCACCACCATCCCGGAAAGCCAATTGGGAATGGAGGACCTTCTGTAGTTGCCGCGGCGCCGGTCGACGTCGCATCCATATGCCGTTTTCAGCTCAACCATCATTGGAGACAACCATGGGAATCCGGACCGGACAGCAGTACCTGGACAAGCTCAACTCGATGAACCCCCACGTCCTGATCGACGGCGAAATGGTCACCGAGAAGATCGCCGACCACCCGTCCTTCAGGAACGTGGCCCGCACGTACGCGAAGCTCTTCGACATGCAGCATGATCCGAAGTATGCGGACGCCCTCACCTACGAGTCCCCGACGACGGGTGACCGCGTGAGTGCTTCGTTCCTGGTGCCGCGCAGCAAGGAAGACCTGGAACACCGGCATGCAGCCATCCGCACCTGGGCCGAGTACTCGCTTGGATTCCTGGGCCGGACGGGTGACTACATGAACGGCGCCCTCACGGCGCTCGCGGCCGCTGAAAAATGGTTTGCCCAGGCCGATCCGATGTTCGGCGAAAACATCCGCAAATACTACGAGCATTGCCGCGAGAACGATCTGCTGGCCACGCACACGCTGATCCCGCCGCAGGTCAACCGTTCGGTGTCAGGTTCCGAGCAGCTCGGCGGCCAACTCTCGGCGAGGGTGGTGGAGGAACGCGAAGACGGCGTCGTGGTCCACGGTGCGCGCATGCTCGCCACGATCGCGCCGATCGCCGACGAGCTTCTCGTGTTCCCTTCGACGCTCCTGCGCTCGACGCCGGAAGATGCTCCCTATTCCTACGCGTTTGCCCTCCCGAACGATGCGCCCGGCATGCGCTACCTGTGCCGGACCTCGCTTTACAACGGCGGAGGCACCCATGACGAGCCACTCGCCAGCCGCTTCGAGGAGATGGACGCGGTCGTCGTTTTCGACCACGTGTTCGTTCCCAACGAGCGCATCTTCATGCTCGGCCATCCTGAACTGTGCAACGCCTTCTATTCCGAGACCGGCGCCGGGGCCCTTATGACCCACCAGGTGGTCACGCGGACCATTGCCAAGAGCGAGTTCTTCCTGGGCTTGGCCTCCGAGATCGCGGCGTCGATCGGGATTGACGGTTTCCAGCACATCCAGGAGGACCTCGCGGAGCTGATCGAATCCGTCGAAATCGGCAAGGCCCTCATGGTGGCGGCGGAAGCCCAGGCGGCTCCAAGCCCGGATGGGGTGTTCCTGCCGCATTGGCCCACCCTGAATGCGGCACGCAACTGGTACCCCAAGGTTGCCCAGCGGTTCCCCGCGATCATCCGGAAGTTCTCGGCGTCGGGCCTCATGGCCCTGCCGGGCGAAGCGGACGTGGCCAGCGAGGCATTGCCGGACATCGAGCTGTACCTGCAGGCGAAGACGCTGACCGGCCCTGAACGCGTGCGCCTCTTCAAGCTCGCTTTCGATGCCAGCATTTCCGCGTTCGCCGGGCGCCAGGCCCTCTATGAGTACTTCTTCTTCGGCGACCCCGTGCGCATGGCGGCCGCCCTCGTGAACAGCTACGACCGCGAGCCGGCACGCGCACGGGTGCGGGAGTTCTTGGAGCGGAAGGACTGACGCGCCACGGCGCGGACGACGGCGGCGATCGTCGCCGTCGTCGTCTGCCGGTCACCGAGCGAGTGGAGCTGGCCGAATAGACCGGCGGCCGCCCACGGAAAGGGGACTGACGGTGCTGACCGTCAGTCCCCTTTTCCGTTGCCGGACCGCTCTCAGGGCCTGGGGTAGATGGCGTTGGTGCGGTAGAGGAAGGCCGCGGTGGCGTCGCGGGCGACGGCGATGCCGGGCCGGAATTCCGACGTTCCGTTAGAGAGGGCCCAGCCGGTGGTGATCTTGTTGTTGGCGAGCCAGGTGATTTCCTTGTAGAAGGGGTAGTTGGCAGGCACATCGTTGAAGTTGCTGCTTACCGTGACCGCAGGGCTTCCGTTGAGGCGATAGATGAAGGCCGCCATGGTGTCGCGGTTGACCGTGCCTTGTGGATGGAAGGTCGGTGCCCCGTTGGGGCCGTCGTTGTAGCCGGTGGTAATACCTTGGTCCGCCAGCCAGGACACTTCCTTGTAGTAGGGGCTGTTCGTTGGATAGTCGGCGAACTTCGGTGTTGCCGGCGGGGTGTAGGCAGGGCTGCCCATGTAGCGGTAGATGAAGGCGGCCATGGCTTCGCGGCTGATGGACTCCAAGGGCCGGAACTGGCGGGTCTTGTCCGGCATGACCCAGCCGGTGGTGATGCCTGCGTCAGCGGCCCAGGTGATTTCCTTGTAGAAGGGGTAGCTCGAGGTCACGTCGGTGAAGGAATACGACGCAGACGCCGATTCATTCTTCACGATGAGGTCGTCCACGTAGATGTCGGCCTGCTGCGTCGGGTGTTCCGAGCCCAGCATCACGCTGCTCACGGACGTTGCCGAGATATTGAGGGTGCTGGAGGAGAAGACGGACTTGTCATCGAACCAGACCTGGGCCGCCGTGGCACTTCCATTGGCGGTGACGTCCATCGCGATATGGTGCCAGCTGTTGAGCGCAACGGTCCCGACCATCGTTGTATAGCTGAAGGTTCCGTCCGGCGCAGTGACCCTCAACACGAAGTTGGACGTGCTGTTGTAACGGAAGATGTCCATGATCCGCGTCGCCCCGGAGAAGAAGCGGAAGTAGGGAACGTCGTTGCCTGCCACACCGGCGGTGGTGATGTTGAACCAGCCGGCCGCGTAGGCGTGGGTGGCGCCTGAGGGAAGGGGCACTGACATATTCGAGACCGAACCGGCATCGATCGTTGCGTGCAGGTAGGCGGAGCATGCGCCGTCGTGGGCCATAGTCGAGCTGACAGCGGCCGTTCCGGTCCCTTGCGTCACGGGTGAGTACGGGGACAAAGTCCCGGATTCGAAGTTGTCGGCAACCACCGTGGTGCCGGGGAAGCTGTCTGTGGGTGCAGCGGTTCCCGGCTGACAGGTGACCGTCGCTGCCTCGGCGGGTGCCGCAACAATTGCCGCGCTTGCACCCAAAGCGAGGCCGAGAATTCCGGAGAGTCCCAACCGGTACAGTCGTTTCATTGTTCCGTCCTCCAAGCTACGGTCGACATCCGGCTTCCTCGGAGGTGCGAGGAAGCCGGCTTTGATCTGCCTGTGGCGAAAGTTGTTGCGACGGTCCCCGGCCCAGGCACCCGGCAATGCCGTCGAGAACCAATGGCACCATGGGTGCGGTTACAGTTGCGTTACCAAATCCAGGATTGCCTTGCTGGCCGGTGTGGTTTCTCCTCGAGGTCAACGTTGAGTGTTGAACACGTCCCGCCCGAAACTCTGCAGCCCGGGTGCTCCGGCATACCCGAGACGGGGGACGGCGAAGATGTCCTCCATGGTCGCGAGAAGGCTGTAATGGTTGTACATCGTCCCGCTCGTGGTGCCCGGACTGCTGAATGGAGACAGCACCAGCGCGCCGATACGTCCTCCGGCTGTTCCGCCCGGCAGGCCGGAGGGGCCGGTGGCATTACCGTCCGCCTCGTCGAAGGTGATGACGAGCGCGCCGTCCTGCCGGTAGGCCGGTGAGTTGAGGATCGCGGGGACTTGTTCCTTGAGCCAGGCGTCGGCGCTTTCCAGCCCGCCGGGCTGTCCGTCGACGCAGGGACTGTCGTGGCCGTCGTGGCAAAGGTTGGGGCTGACGTAAGTCAGGTTCGGAGTGGTGGCGGCAGACTGCAGGTCCTTCGCGAGGTTGGAGTAGTCCACGACGTTGTTTTGGCAGTCGGTGGAAGACGTGATGCTGGCGAAATAGACGAAGGGATTGTGGCGGGTGGCGTACTGGTCATTGATTTTGGCGTTTTGGGAATTGTCCTTGGCGCCCGGGTTCGGGTGGCGGCACGCCGAGCCCATGTCTTCCATGTATCCTTTCCAGGTTTTCCCGGCGTTGCTGAGTTGCCCGGCGAGCGTCGGGACTGAAGCGGGATAGACGCAGCCCGATCCGAGCACCTGGCCCGGGTCCGCGGTTCCAGTCTGGATGAACGGGGCATACGTCGTGCAGTCATTGCGCGTCATCGGGTTGGATGCCTGTCCGGAGATCTGGGCGAGATAGTTGGGGTTGGAATGGTGGGCGATGCCGTAGTACTGGGTCAGGAGGACGCCCTGGCTGCGCAGGGTCTGGGAGAGGTAGGGGGCTGCCGAGTCCGGGCCCCAGGTCTTGTCGTAGCTCTGGTTTTCCAGATTGATCACGAAGACGTGCCCGATCTTTCCCGCTGCTGCGGCCGTCGGCTGGGGGCTGTCGGTGGCCGGCGCGGCCGCCGACGTCGGGACCGTGGACGCGCCGGTGGTGCTCGGATCGGGAGCCGGTGTTCCGTCACCCGACGGACCTTGGCAAGCCGTGCTCACCACCAAGAGCGCGGCAACCAGGACGACGCGCTCAGCCCGGGGACGGCGGTGCTGCGGACGGACGCGGCCCGGGACTCTTCTGCCGGGTTTCATTTGACGTTTCATCTGTTCCAGCTTCCTCCAAATTCCTGTAGCAGGTATCGCGGAAGCGTTCCGGTCCGGACACTGTTGCACACTATGTCCAACGGGGCCATGGTTACCGGCTTCGGGTTCGCTGTGAATTCGCAGCCGTGGCCATGGATGCTGCCGCTCCACGTCCCGATCATGGACGAACAGGTCGGGCCTTGTATCCGTGTGGGTTTGCCGCCACACTGGCTCCCATGCACGTGGACGAGCGGCGAAACAGCAGGAATTTCAAGACTGCGCGCCGTGCGGGCATCCCGATCGTTCTCGTTGCCTCCTTGGCACTCGTCCTCTCCGGATGCGTCGCCGGACCCCCGGGCGGCCCGGCCTCGCCGGGCGCAAGCCGGTCGGCCGGAACGTCGACGGCGGGGGCCGGCGCAGGGCAGTCCCAGGCGACCGGACAAATGCCCGTGGGGGACCTGCCCGGGTGGCGGCAGGTGTTCACTGAAGACTTCAGCGAAGGGGACGTTCCGCTGGGGAGTTTCCCCGGGCCCGCGTACAGCGCCAAGTGGAGTGTCAACTACGCCGACGGGACACCGGACACGGCCGGTCAGCAAAGCGGCGGCAAGTCGGGCTACTACCCATCGAAAGTGCTCAGCGTCAAGGACGGGATGCTCGACATGTACCTGCACACCGAGAAGGGTGTCTCGATGGGGGCGGCGCCCGCGCCGAAGCTGACCCCTGCAAACGGGCGTCCGTACGACAGCCTGTTGTACGGACGGTATTCGGTGCGGTTCAGGTCCGAGGCATTGCAGGGGTTCAAGACGGCGTGGCTGTTGTGGCCCGATAGCGGAGTCTGGCCGCGTGACGGAGAGATCGACTACCCCGAAGGTGATCTGTCCAAGTCCTTTTACGGCGCAGTCCACCAGGCTGGCTCGGACAAGAACATCTTCCATGAAAACCAGTCCGGCGCCCGGTTCACGGCCTGGCATACCGCGACCACCGAATGGACGCCCGGGCGCGTTGAGTTCTTCCTCGATGGTGTCTCGATCGGTGTCAGCACAGTCGGCATCCCTGACAAGCCGATGCATTACATCCTCCAAACCGAATCCTGCCTGACCGGCTGCCCCGCGCCGGCGACAGCCGGGCACCTGCAGGTGGCCTGGGTGGCAATCTGGGCGAAAGCGTAGGCGCACTGTCCGCACGTTCGTTATGGCGCCGGCTCCTCTCGCCGCGACCGTCGGTCCACGGCAACGAGCAGGCCCAAGGTGAGCACAGCCAAGCCGGATACAGCCGCCGATGGATGCCAGAAACCGGCGTAAAGCATCGCCGTCGAGAGCAGGATAGCCAAGGCCAGGCTGAAGCTCACCGCAATCGCCACGGCCAACGGGAGCATCTCGAATCCGGTTCCTTTTCGGATTCGACGGGGTTTCAGGAACAAGATGAGGGCCGTTCCCGGGCCGGCGAGCAGGAACGGTCCGATGACGACAAGGCGCAGTCCCTCCGGGCCGGTGAAGGACAAGGGAATCGACGCCAATGCCACAACCGCCACTACCGCGCCGATCGTCGCGACGCTCCGGTGCCTAGATGCCATTCGGTGCTCCTTGCAGGTGGTAGACCACTCCGCCCGCATTGCGGGACTCCACTGACCAGCCTCCCTGGAGGGCGCACCTGTCGATGAGGTGTTGCAAGCCTTCGCCCGGCCCCGTGTTGAGAACCCCGGCGGCGCTGACCTGGCTTGCAGTGACGATCAAGTAGGCGCCGGCGGATGGGACGAGCTGGGTTATAGACAAGCAGCCGGGCGGCGGGTCGCCAGGGCGTGCCGGCTCCGCCGGGAGGACCGTTTGGTACCGGTATCCGGCGTAGTGAGCGTACCGCCAGGCTGTGTCGTGAACTGCCTCGATGAGGACCGAGCCATGCGGCGCGGTGGCGTACAGCTGGTTGACGAGGGCGATCTCATCCGGAGTGAAATTCTCGATGGCATCATTGCCATACCGGGTGGCGACTGTGCCCGTGGCGATGATCGATCCGAGCACCAGGAGCGCGCCCATCCGGCGCAGTCCGGGCGGACTCGGGCCACGGGGAAGCAGCGGAAGCACGACGAGGCTCGCGGCGAACGGAAGGCTGAAGAGGTAGATCCGGAGCAGCAGCTCGCCGCCATACGACTGGAGCGGGAACATGACGAAGGGCGCCACGGTCCCCAGCGCAGCAGCCAGCCACGGCCTCCGCAGCCGTCGCCCGCGGAGGCTGCCTAGTCCTGCGAGGACCCACACCAGGGCTCCCTCCGCGAGCCGGGAGTAGACGATGAACTGGTGGGCCGGACTACCGCCCACCCTGTTGAGCAACGAGGCGGAAGCGGCGGCGTTGATGTTGCCGATGGACCCGAAGAGAGTATGCAGGTGGCCGATGAGGAAAGGGGTGGCGGCCAGGACCAGCCAGCAGACCGGAAGCAGCAGCGCAAGGACAGGAAGGAAGCGCAGCCGGCACCTTCCGCTCAGGGCGAGCAGAGCCAGGATGGGGATCGCGGCAAAAGGAGTGAGTTGATGGGCGACCGTCATCCCGGCCAGCAGCACCACGCACACTGCGGCCAAGATGATGAAGGCAGGCCCCGGCAATTCCGCCGGCATCGGCGCCGGTTTGCCTGGTTCGAGTCGACGGACAAGATTCCTGAGCCGGCCGGCCAGTTTACCCGCCGGCTTCCGCGGCCACCCGGGGAAAACGGTCAGGACACAAGCGATCAAGGTCAGCAGCAGCAGCAAGGCGCAAGCCTGTGGGGAGAGGTAGTCCTGCCCCACCCAGCTGGCCAGGTAGAACATCCACACGGCGGCCCACGCTTGCCTGGGACTGGAGCCAAGGCGCAGGGCCAGCGCCAGCAGGGCAGGCATGAGCAGGACGTTGACGCCGACCGGCGCCCACGTGGCAACCCAGGTCAGGTCATGGACTCCCGTGGCATTCGAGAGCATCGCCAGCATTCCGAAAAACCCGGGCCAGTTGAAATAAGCGTCCAGCTTCCGGTCCAGTCCTCCGGTTTGCGTGATGTAATCCGTGATGCCCAAGTGGCGGTAGCTGGCTTCCAAACGGGGCAGGCCATGAATGATCGGGTCGGCCCCGTGCAGGACGACGATCACCACCAGAAGCTGAACGACGAGCAACCACGGTCGAAGAACCTTGAGGCCGAGGGAACCGACGAAACCGGTGAGGCTCAGGCCCAGGGCAAAAAAATAGCTGGGAGGCAGGACCTGGATCAGGCCAGCGCCGCCAATGTCCTGGGCGTTCACTGTCTTGAGCGCCCACACACCCAGGATCAAGGCGGTTGCCGCCATCACCCCGAGGGCACCCGGAATCCGCGCGTCACCGCGCTCGGCCCGATGCTGGGCAGGATGGAGGCGCTTCGGGCCGGAGACGACGAGGGGCAACGTCCCGACGTCGGATCGGTGCAAGCGGGTGGAGGAGACACTCCAAGGGGCTTGTACGGCCATTACGGTGCCGGTACTCCGTGCGCAGGGGACCCGGACGTGCGCCGGATATTCCGTCTGGTCCGGGCGGGGCCGTGGCCCCGTGAGAAACGGTGCAAGCGGCCGCCGGCGACCACGGCTGCTCCCAGTTGGGAGACCAACCAGAGCACGGACACCCCCGTGAGGCCGAAGTGCTGGGCGACTGCGGGAGCCGGTGCCACCGCGAGGACGCACGCGGCAATCGCGACCACCGTGGCTTCAGCCAAACGCCCGGTGGAACGGCACACCCCGTAATAGACCTGCGTGACGCAAGTGAACATCAGTGCCGGGACCAGGAAAGGCAGCAGCACCCACGCCGAGGCGTAGCCGGACCCCAACAACGGCAGCAGCAGGGAGCCGGCCGCCAGCAGCAACACCCCGGCAAGCCCGGTGAGGAAGAGGCTCATCTGCAAAGCCCTCCGGACCAAGCCCGGAGGTGAAGGAACGCGAGGGTCGGACGTGTCGGCAGCAATAGCGGTCTGGAGCGAATAGCCAGCCGATTGGGGCACGAAAAAGATCGCTGAAGCAAGCATCCAGACGACGTACCAGGCCGCTGCGGCCGAGGTATTCAGCGCCGCCGCAACGACGAGCGGGAGGACGTAGCCTGGCGCGCGGTCGGCAAGCATCAGCGCGTGCTGGCGAAGGCCCGGACCCCAGACCTTCACCACTTCGCGCCAGTTCGCTTGCGTCCACTCCAGGGCAGTATCGGTGCGTCCGAGCTGGCGCAGGCCGAGGAGCACGCTCGCCAAGGCACCCACGGCCACGGCAACGACGATGGCGGAAGGATCACGGTAGTCGGCGAACAGGCAGACGGCGAGGGTGCCGAGCTGGAACAAGGCCTGCACGAGACTGCGCGTCAACGCGCGATCCGCCCGTGCCTGGGCGACGGCGATGTGGTCGAACTGATACGCGACGGCGGCGAGGAGCGCGGCGGCGAAAAAGGCGGCGCTCATCACGGGATTCGTCCACGCGGTGCCGACGCCGGATCCCTGGAAAGAGGTCACGACGAGCAAGCCGGTGGCCATGAGGAGCGACGAAAAGCTCACGGCGGCGACGCTTGCCGGAATCAGGGTCCGGCCCTGGTCGGCTTGGGCGGGCAGCACGGACAGGGTGGCCGGCCCGACGCCGAGCATGCCCAGCTGCACGGTCAGCATGGTGGCTGCGACCACGGCCGAGGCAAGCCCCAGACGGTCGGCAGGTATCACGACGGCGGCGAGGGCCCAGAACAGCAGCCCGGCCGCCATCGGCGCAATGCGGGCCGCCGCGAGCCACATGGCGTTCCCGCCGAGGGACAGTCCGTGCCTGGGGAGTCGCAGGAAGGTGCTGCCAAAAGCCCCGTAGTTGTAGAGGACGAAGCCGGCCCAATAGGGGAGGTATCGGGGAGCGGTGGCCAAGGAGAGAAGCACCCCACGCGCCGTCGCGAGCAGGGGCAGGAAGACCAGCCAGGCGGCGCGGCGCGGGTGCTTGTGCATCGTACGCGCCAAACCGGCGCCGTCCTGGAGCCATTGGTCGCGGGCGTATTCGAAGCTGTCAGCGAACCGGTGCCTGACGAAGGTGGCGGGCGAGACGCCGAGGCGGTATCCACCGTCCTCGAGCCGGATCCGGAGTTCTATGTCTTCGCCGGACCGGAAGCTCTCATCGAATCCGGCGTCCAGGAGCACGCTGCGGCGCATGAGGGTGGCGCTGACTCCGAACCAGGAACGGACCCTGCTGTGGTTATGGTGCCAGGCGAGGGCGGCACCCCAGTAGCCCGCGCCGTCGGGCTCGCTCACCAGTCCGAACTGCAAGCCATCGAAGCCGCCCGCCTGGAACTCCTTCATCAGGTTGTCCAGAACGCCAGGAGGCACGATGACGTCGGCGTCGATGAGGGCGACAAGGTCGGCGCGCGCGGCCCTGGCACCGAGCATCCGCGCCGCCGGGAGTCCGCGCCCCTCGTCGGAGATGACACGTGCCCCGTACGAACGGGCTATCTGCACGGTGGCGTCATCCGAACATCCGTCGATGACGATCACCTCGCGGGGGTTCTGGTCAAAGACGGACTCGAGGCATTCGCCGAGCCAGTTGGCGGCGTTGCGGGCCGGGATCACCACAGACACGTCCAGGACGCTGCCGGCGTCCGCGTTCCTGCTCACGGCCCGCCATCCACCAACGAGGTGACCGTGCCCGCGACATAGTCCGAGGTCCGGTCTGCCGACCACGCCACGGGAAGGCGCAGCACGAAGCACGGAACGTCACCCAGCGCTCGGGTGACCACGGAGGTTTTTGCGGAGAAGTGCCCGCCCAATGACACGAGGCCAGTGGCCCCCAAGGCCTCGATGAGTCGCCGAGACACCAAAGGCAATTCCGAATGGAAGTTGCCGACAATGCGGGCTGCCATCCAGGCCTCTGTCCGGCGTTCCAACCGGGCTTCCGCTCCGTCGAAACGTTCGAGGAAGACGGCGATCCGCGCAGGCGCCCGGGGAACGATCTTCCCTGCGCCGAATACCTCTTCCGGGTGGACCATCCTGTGCTCGGGTGACCAGCGCCGGGTGAACGCGGCAGTGCGTGGATAACGGACGATGACAGGGTGTACAGCCGTGGCCACGCTGCTGATCGTCGACGTCAACCAGCCGGGCGCGAGCGGCTTGCGGACTCCCTGGAACAAGTCCGGATAGATTGGCCGGTGGTGGGGTTTGATGAACATCGGTTTCGCGTACGACAGGAGCGTCCCCTCCGCGGTGATGAATCCCCAGTCATCGGCCATGAAGCCGACGCCAGGCATGGCCAGGAGCTTCGCCACAGTACTTGTCTTCCCGACGCCGCCCCATGCGGGCATCAGGATGCCCGCGCCCCGATAGTTCACCATCGCCGCGTGGACCATCGCCGTATCCTGCTTGACGCACAAGTGGTCCAACAACGGAACGACTGCCGTGAGCAGCTCGCCCGCCCCTTCGACCACGAATCCGTTGTCGGTGCGGGTGATCTGGACCCGGTCCTCCGGGAGGAACAATGAATCGTCTGTATACCGGTAGGCGTCTTCGGCATGGGATTGCGCGGGAACCGGAGTAATGCCGCCTCTGATGTCCAATTGCAGGGGTGACGCCGAAGGGCCCAGGAACGGGGCGAGCATGTCACGTAGCTGCGCCTCGCCTGGGGTGCCCTGGGCGACCCTGATGGCGACACGTCCGTGGACGTCAAAGACAACGGCCGGTGACGCGGCAATCTGCTGGTTAATCACTGGACCTGCCTCCACTGGTGTCGCGAATAAGCCGGTACAAAACGGAGCCGGACACCCGCACTTGGGGCGATGACGTTTCCCACAGGCTCTGCAGATAGCCGATCGCGGTGACAGCCAGAACCGCCACGATCATTCCGGCCCTGGCCAGTCCTCCCATGTCGCCGTCTCGCGTGCACGCGCGTAGTCCGGCAAGGACAGCTCGCGGCAGCACCCGGCGGACGTATCGGCGTTCCGGTCCAAGGATTTCGCTCCGGCCGAGGAGCCGCGTTACCTGGGCCTTCGAAACACCCTCGGACCAGGCTCTCGAAAGCATGTAGCGCAGGGTGCCGCGCGTAGCCGGCACATGGTGGCGGACCACGGCCGCCGGCTCGTAAACCACCCGGGTTCCCGGGGCGCCGATGGACGCCCGCAGGCACAATTCGGTCTCCTCGCATCCAAGCGGGCGGCTACCTTGCCGGCCAAGGGACGCATTGAACCCGCCGACGCGCTCGAAGACATCGCAGCGGAAGGACATGTTCGCCCCGATCACGTTGCGAACCTGCGCCGCGACCCTGGGCAAGCCCTTGTAGGTGCACCCGACAATCCAATCCAGCTCCTCGGGAAAGTGGGCCGGCCTGCCTGATTCCCACACGGGTTCCACCCGGCCCCCTACCGCCAACACGTCCGGATCGTCATAGAACAGGACAAGCCGGGCCAGCCAGTCCGGGGCGGCTTCGGCGTCGTCGTCGAGGAAGGCCACAATGTCACCGGTCGCCGCCTTCACCCCGGTGTTGCGGGCGCCGGAAAGACCCCGCGGCCCTGAGTTCTCCACCACTTCGACTCCGAGAAGCGCGCCCGTCAGTCGCCGGTACAGTCCCAGTCGCCGGTACAGGTCCTCGTTGTGGTCGACGACGACGACAAACTGTTCCGGCCGGAACGTTTGGGACTGGACCGAGGCGATCCCGCGGAGCAGCAACTCCCACCGGGCTTCAGTGAAGCAGCAGATCACCACGCTGACGCTTGGCCAGCCGGCGGCACTGCCGGGCATCAGCCGTCCGCCAGCATCGCCAGGACCGTTTTCGGGTCGGTGGGAACATGGGGGAGCCTCATGTCCGGGTACCGGTACTTGACGCGCCGGAGTGCCTCCGGCCGTACCCCCGCCGTCGGCGCGTCCCAACCGACGCACTCACGAGTCAGCGTGCGCAGGACACGCCAGCCGTCCCGGAAGGTCTGCAGGTGTGAATTGCCCGAAATACGGGAGAGCTCGTGGCTTGGCACCTCTGCGATCCGAAGCCCTGCCCGTGCCGCGCGGGACACCAACTCGGTCTCGATTTCGAAACCGTCGGACTTCAGTTCAAGAACCTCGAGGCACTCCCTGCGGAAAGCGATATATCCGTAGCAAAGATCCGAGAAGTTGCAGTGCAAGGCTTTGTTCGCGAGCCCTGTGAGCGCCCGGTTGCCCAGGTTGCGCAAACGCGTCAAGTCATCGGATCCGCCGCCGGTGACGTAACGCGAGCCCTTGACGAAGTCGTGGTCGTGCTGCAGGGGTGAAACGAACCAACCGATCTCCCTCGGGTCCATGCTGCCGTCGGCGTCGAGCATGACGATGATGTCCCCGGTGGCGGCGGCGAACCCTGCACGCATGGCGGCGCCCTTGCCGGCATGCAGCTCGTTCACCACGACGACGTCGAAGCGGAGCGCGCGCGCCACATCCACCGTCAGGTCCTCGGACCGGCCGTCCACGATGATGACTTCGTCGACGTACGACGGCATCCGTCTGAGCACCCACGGCAGATTGAATGCCTCGTTCAAAGTAGGAATCACCACGCTGATCGAAGCCGCCGTGAGCGAAGTCCCCGGAGCCGAAGCGGAAGGTGCCCTGCCGCTGGCAGGCTCCAATTGTCCAATGGACACCGCCCTCACCCCCGTCCGTTTTGCTGCACGAATGCTGGACACCAGCTGGGAAGCACGCGGCGGCCCCTTGTGGAAGGTCGCCGGGAAAGGGGGCCTGGATTGTTCATGGCCGCACCTCGATTTCGCTCGCCGTTTGCATGCGCCAGGTCAGGTGCATGTTCGGATGAGCATGGGGCCGAACCCGTTACAGCACCGTTACACGCAGGCGTGGCTCTTTCGGTGGTCGCTTCGGCCCGGGGCCTTCCGATGTCAGCAGGGATAAAAATCCATTACGAGTAAGTAGGGCATCCGTTAGGGATCCTTGATTCAAGTAGTGGCCACTCGTGACCGGGTTGGTGAAGGCTGACTAGTGTCTGACGACGTAGCGTTTGCCCACCAGGAATCCGACGTTCGATTGGGGTACGAGACGTGGTTTCATCACCAGACCCTCAGTGGTCCTTGACCTTGCTCAATGGTTGGACACTGAGCAGGGATGGCCGGCGCCAGAAAGTGGCGCACCGGCAGCAACGCCTTATCACCGCGCTGGCCCTCCTCGGCGAGCGGCCGCGCACGTTCCTCTCCGGGCTTCTCTGGCCCGACTCGTCCGACGCCCAGGCTGCGGTCGGCCTCAGGGTGAGTATCTGGCACATCAACCACGAGCTCCCCGGCCTGCTCGATGCCGACGGCACTACGGAAGTCTCGGTGGCCCTCAGCGAGCAGGTTCTCGTTGATGTCACCGAACTTGAGCGCGAGCTTCACGCCCCGCCGTCTGAGCTGAGCGGTTCGTATCCCAGGTGGGAACGGCTGCGGACCGCGGAGCTTCTTCCGGGATGGTACGAGGACTGGATCCTGGCCGAACAGGAACGCTTCCGCGCAGTGCGGACAACAGCCCTCGACTCCATCGCCGCGTTCCACCTCAGCCAGGGAAACGCCGAGGAAAGCAAGGCCGCCACCACTATGGCAATCTCCCTTGAACCATTCCGGGAGTCCTCGTACCAGTTGTTGATCCAGGCACACCTCGCCACCGGCGACCTTGTCTCGGCCCTTCGCACTTACAAGAGCTATTCCGCCGAGCTGAGGCAGGAATTCGGCGTCGGCCCCTCCCCGTCCCTCGCCAAACTCATCCGCCATGCCGTCGGGGCGAGCGGGCGTCAAAACGCCGTCGGAGGCCTCCCGTTTACCCAAGCATTGCCCTCGAGCCACATCGTGATGACGAACCGGCGGCCGACGGCGTAGGCGGGTCGGTCGTCGAACGCCTGCGTCCAACGGTTGAAACTACCCCGCCCGCTCCAAAAGCCGCACCGCGTCGTCGTCGGTCAATTGTTCGAAGTGCTCGTAGAACGCGCCGACGGCGTGGAATTTGCCCGGCGTGTGCAGGCACATCATGAAATCGCACACCCGGCTGATGGACGCTTGGGCCTCGAGGGATGACACGGGTACGGCGGCCAGCACAGTAGCGGCCCCACCCGCGCGCACGGCCTCGACGGCGGCACGCATCGTTGCGCCTGTGGCGAGTCCGTCGTCGACAAGAACGACAGTCTTGCCCGAGAGGTCGAAGTTGATACCCGGGTAGGTCTTCACTCGCCGCAGGAGTTCTCCGCGCTCGCGTGCCTCCACGGCATCAAGGGAAGCCTGGGTGATTCCGTGCCGCAGCATGCGTTCGCCGAGGGGCCGGTTGAGCATGCGCACGATCCTGCCGTTGGACCAGGCCAGGGCGCCGAACGCTGTTTCCTCGCGCCCCGGGATGCCGAGTTTGCGCACCAGAATGGCACCGTATGGCTGCTGGAGTTCGACGGCGGCTGCGGCCGCCACGGGAACTCCACCGCGGGCGAGGCCCAACAGGATGGTGTCCGGCCGTTGCCGGAGCTGCGGAAGCCCCGCTGCCACGCGGCGTCCGGCGTCCGCGCGGTCCTTGAAGCGCATGCCCATTCGTCCCACTTCCACGTCATCCAGCGCTGAATCAAGCCTACCTTTCTTGCCGGGACCGCTCGGCGCTGCCACGATGGGCCATGTGAACAAGCCGATCGGTTACTGGACCAAACGCCTGGATGCCGCATTGGAGGCGCACCTGGACAGCACCTTGGCGAGGCTGAAACTCAGCCGGAGGCAGTGGCAGACCCTCAATGTCCTGGCAGAGACACCCTTGAGCCCCGAGGACCTTGACCGGACACTCAGCCCGTTCTGGGGCGGCGACACGCGGCGTCGCGAAAATGAACTCGCCGCGATGGTAGGCCGCGGCATGATCATCATGGTGGACAACCGGATCAGCCTCAGCGAACTGGGCCACGCGAAGCAGGCGGAAGCCCTAAGGTTCGTGGAAGACGCGCGTCAGGACCTCTCGATGGGGATCGGTATCGACGAATACGCCATGGCCGTCAGCGTGCTGGAGCGCATGACGCTCAATGCGGAGCGGCTGGCAGGCTAGGCCGCCAGCCGCTCCCGCCACCATGAGCGGCTTCGCAACTACCTAGACGCCGAGGAACGCGACCGCGGCGTCCTTGAATACGCGGCTCGTCACCGCGTTGCTGTGGTTCCGCCCCGGCACAAGCAGCTGTTCCACCATGCCACCGGCGCGGGCAGCGATCGCCGCGAGTTCCGGCATGGTGACGGCGCGTTCGTCCTTATCGCCGGCCACCAGGAGCATCGGCATGTGGGGGACGGCTTCGGCCGGATCGAACGGTTCACCCTTGATCGCTTCGATGAGCGACAAGAGCGCGAAAAGATCGTTGCTCGGCAAGAGTTGTGCCATCTTCAGCAACCCCGCGGTGGACTCGTCGTCAATGGGTGTTCCGTCCGCGAGGTAGCGCTGGGCCGCCGCGAGATCGAAGGACGCCAGGGGGTCTTCCTTGTTCGGGCCGCCCAACACCAGCCGGTGCACGAGCTCGGGCTGGGTCGCCCCGAACTCCCAGGCGAGCCGGGAGCCCAAGGAATAGCCGATCACGTCGAGACCGCTGGCAGGGTCACCGGCGCGCAGAGGGCGCGCACCGGCGTCGGCGACTATCTGGAGCAGGTCCGCGCGGATCCGGCTCGGGGAGTAGGAGTCCATGTCCTCGGGCGAACTGCTGCGGCCGTGCCCGGGAAGGTCCACCGTGATGACCCGCCGACCGGCGGCCTTGAGGGTGGAGATCCAGCCGGTATCGCCCCAATTGAGCTTGGTGGACGAGGAAAAACCGTGCAGCAGCAGGACTGGGCGCAACCCGGCGTCGGTGCCTTCGGCAGGCTCATGGACTTCCACGAACAGATGCGGGTCTGTCCCTTCCACCGTGTGGATGTGCTCTTCCGTGTGCCTGCCGCTCATGGTGTCAGTCCTCATCAAGTACGGCGCTCAGGCGGACCCGGCGCTTCGGTGCGTCATCCTGGGGAACGGTGCCCACGATGCCGGCAGTATTGTCCGGCACCTCGAACACCACCAGCGGCTCGCCGACGTTGATGGTCTCGCCCGGCGCGCCGTGGATACGGATCACTTTACCCGCCTGCGGGCTCGGCAACTCGAGGGCGGATTTGCTCGTTTCCAGTTCCACGAGCGGCTGGTTCCGTTCCACCTGGTCGCCGGGGGAGACGAGCCAGTCCAGCACGGTGGCTTCGATGAGGCCTTCGCCAAGATCGGGCAGGGGGAAGCTGATTTCAGCCACGTCGATACTCCAGTACTCGTTGGATCCCCAGGAGGATGCGGTCAATGTTCGGAATGTATTCGTCCTCCAGGTCGCCGGAGGGATACGGCACGTCAAAGCCGGTGACGCGTTCGACGGGCGCCTTGAGCGTGTCGAAGCAGCTTTGCGTGATCAGCTGGGCCACTTCGGCCCCCAGTCCCGAGGTCAGCGGAGCTTCGTGCACGACGACGGCGCGCCGCGTCTTTCCGACGGACGTCGCCAGGGCTTCGGCGTCGATCGGCTTGAGCCAGCGCAGATCGAGGACCTCGACGTCGATTCCGTCCTCCGCGGCGAGTTCGGCAACCTGCAGGCACCGGGCAACCATGGCACCCCAGGCCACGAGGGTCAGGTGGCGGCCCGGCCGGACAACGCGGGCGCCGGTGAAGGTACCGCCGTCGGAGCTGTCGACGTCGCCCTTTTGCCAGTACCTGGACTTCGGTTCCATGAAGATCACGGGGTCAGGCCGCGAAGCTGCGTACTTGAGCAGGTGGTACGCATCGTGCGGGTCCGACGGTGAGACAACCTTGAGGCCCGGAACGTGCGCGAAGAGTGCCTCAAGGCTTTCCCCGTGGTGTTCGGGGGCTCGGATGCCGCCGAAACTGGGCACCCGGAGCGTGATCGGCATCGGCAAGGTGCCGCGGCTGCGGTAGTTCATCCGGGCGATCTGGCACACGATCTGGTTGATGGCGGGATACGCGAAGCCATCGAACTGTACTTCCGGAATCGGGTGGAAGCCGGCCATGGCGAGCCCCACGGACATGCCCAGGATGCCCGATTCGGCGAGCGGCGTGTCGAAGACCCGGGATTCTCCGTGCTTGGACTGCAGCCCGTCGGTGATGCGGAAGACTCCGCCCAACTGGCCGCAGTCCTCGCCGAAGACCACCGTTTTGGGATCGTTCGAGAGGATCTCGTCCAACGCGCGGTTGAGAGCCTGCTGCATGGAGAGCTTGACGGATTGGGTCTCGTTAGCCGCCGCGGTTTCAAGGATGGCGGTGGTGCTCTCAGACATGTTCGGACTCCTCGCGCCAACGGGTGGCCTGGTTTTCAAGGGCGGGGGTGGTTTCCTGGAAGACGAAATCGAACATCTCGTTGCCGGGCCGGGGACCGAGAGCTTCGATTCCGGTGCGGATCGCTTCTTCCTCTGCCCGGGCGGCCTGGTTGGCGGCGGCGAAGAACGCCTCGTCGGCCACGCCCTCTGCGAGCAAGCGCTCGCGGAGGCGTTCCAGGGGGTCCGCGCCGGCGTCGATGCGCTCGTCGTCGAGGCTCCGGTACCGGCCGGGGTCGTCGGCGGTTGAATGCGGCCCGCGGCGGTAGGTCATGGCCTCGACCACCACCGGACCGTTTCCTGCGCGGCAGTGGGCGAAGGCGTTGCGGGTGGCCTCATGGACGGCGACCACATCGTTGCCGTCCACTTGGATGCCCGGGATCCCGTAGCCCGCGGCGCGTGCAGCCACCGAGCCGCCGGCCACCTGCCGTTCGGTGGGCACGGATATCGCCCAGCCGTTGTTCTGGATGAAGAAGACAACAGGTGCTTTCATGACTGCGGCAAAGTTCATGGCTTCGTGGACGTCGCCTTGGGAGGAAGCGCCGTCGCCGAAGTAGCTGAGTGCCACTCCGTCTTCCCCGCTGAGGGTCTGGCCGTGGGCCCAGCCGACGGCGTGGAGCACCGAGCCCGCCACGACGGCCTGGATGGGCGCGAGGCGGCTGGCAACGGGATCGTACATGCCGCCGTGCCATGTTGCCTTGTGGGTGGACATGTATGCCACCATGTCCACGCCCATGGTCCGGGCGACGCCCATCTCGCGGTACGTCGGAAAGGCGAAGTCACGCGCAGTGTCGAGGGCATAGGCGCTGCCGACCTGGGCGGCTTCCTGGCCGAGTTCGGGAGCGTAGCCGGGGATGATTCCCTGGCGCTGCCAGGCGACGGCCGAGGTGTCGAGGTATCGAACGGCAGCCATCAGGGAATAGAGCTCCCTGAGCTGTCCGGGGGACAGGGGCGCGGCGTCGGCTGCGGCCACGACGGGAAGAAGTGAGTCCATGGACGTGACCGTAGTCACTGTTCGTACCGTAGGCAATCCGCCTATTTCGGCCTAGTCAAACTGCCACGAACTGCCAGTTTTCCTCGGGGAACACATAGCAGTTTGTGCACCGCTCCGCTCACCCAACTGACTCGCAGTTAATGTCGTTATGAGGGCTCAAAACGACATTAACTGCGTGGGCCCACGCCGCCAGGGTTCCCTGGCCGAGCTTGCGAGGCGAGGGTGGCGGTGGGGACTAGTTGGGTTTGCTTAGGCGTTTCGCGCGGACTTGACCTTGGCGCCGATCCGGCAGGCGACGGCGATGCACGCGATCAACAGGAACGTGCCGATCAGCTGGCCGGCGCTCTCGGCATTCGAGAAGCCCACCGCGAAGATCAAGGCAAGCAGCGCCAGGCCGAACACGGTGAGGAACGGGAAGCCCTTCATGCGAAGCGGCAGTTCGGTTCCTTCGCGGTCGGCGCGGCGACGCAGGATGAACTGCGACACGAGCGCCGTTCCCCAGACCACGAGGCACGTGGAACCCACGAGGTTGAGCAATGCCGGAAGTACGTGGTCGGGGAACAGCAGTTCCAGGATGGTGGCAATGAAGCCGAACGCAACGGAAACCCCGACGGCGGCCATGGGCACCTGGGCGCCGCGCAGCCGCGACAGGAAAGCCGGAGCTTCGCCGCGCTCAGACAAGGAGAAGACCATGCGCGAGGCGCCGTAGAGGTTTGCGTTGAGCGCGGAAAGCAGCGCCACGACGGCGACGAGGGTGATGGCCGTGCCGGCTCCCGGGATGCCGGCGAGGTCCAGGACGCCGGCGAACGGCGACTTCAAGCCGTCGGAGTCGGAGGGAAGGATTGCCGCAATGACGAAGACGGAACCGATGTAGAAAACCAGGATGCGCCACACCACCGTGCGGATGGCCTTGCCGACGCTGTGTGCGGGATTCTGCGTTTCCGCGGCAGCCACGCTCACGATTTCGGTGCCGCCGAAGGCGAAGATCACCACGAAGAGCGCCGCGGCGATTCCAGACCAGCCGGACGGAGCAAAGTTGCCCGTGAGGTTTCGGAGTCCCGGGGAAGTTGCGCCGGGCAGCCAGCCGAACAGCAAGGCAGCGCCGATGACGAGGAAGGCCACAATGGCTGCGACCTTCAGGATGGCGAACCAGAATTCGAATTCACCGAAGTTCCGGACCCCGGCGAGGTTGATCGCGGTGAAGGCCACCATGAAGACCAAAGCCAGCGCCCACACGGGAATGACCGGCCAGACGGAGAACAACAATCCTGCTGCGCCGAGTGCCTCCGCCGCGATGACCACTACCAGCTGCAGCCACCAGAGCCAGCCGACGGTGGATCCTGCCGTCTTGCCCATGGCCTTTTCCGCGTAGACGGAGAAGGCGCCGCTGTTGGGGTTGGCGGCCGCCATCTCGCCCAGCGCCCACATCACAATGATGATCAGGCTTCCCGCCACAAGGTAGGAGATAAGTACCGCCGGGCCTGCCGCGTGGATCCCGGCGCCCGAGCCGAGGAAGAGCCCCGCGCCGATCGCGCTGCCGAGGCCCATCATGGTGAGCTGGCGCGGCTTCATCGAGTGGCCGAGGCCGTGCGAAGGAATGGCGGGTCGAACAGCGGTGGACTTCGTTGTCATTCGTGTTTGCCTTCTTGTGGATGGTTTGTCAGCTTGTCCTCGTGGGACTTATCGAATTTACAGCTCCCGGTGGAAAGTGGCGAAAAACACCCGTGAGATGATGGTTACAAGCTGGTGCGACATCTGGGCATGGAGTGCCGATTTGTACAGCTGATGGGCGGAAGTAGGAAAAACTGATGGTTGTCGACGAACTGGACGCCAAGATTGTCCGATTTTTCACTGACTCCCCGCGGGCGTCTGTCCTGGAGGCATCGAGGGTCTTGAAGGTCGCACGCGCCACGGTCCAGTCCCGGCTGGACCGGATGGCCGAGCGTGGGGTGGTGGCTCCCTGGGTTCCGCAGCCCGATCCCGCCGGCTTCGGCTATCCCGTGGTCGCATTCTGCTCGCTCACCATCAACCAGGACCTGGGGCACGATGCCGTCGTCGAAGCACTGGCTGCCATTCCCGAGCTCATCGAGGTCCATACCGTTTCCGGCAGTTCGGACCTCATGGTGCGCGTGGTGGGCAAGTCGAACTCGGACCTGCAGCGCGTGCTGGACAAGCTCATCGCCACCAAGACCGTGCTTCGTTCCTCGTCGGTGATCGTGCTGAATACCCATTTCCAAGGACGCACCTTGCCGCTCCTGGAAGCTGCTGCCAAGGAGAATGCTGGCTGAAACATTTGGACACTGTCCGCCGACAGTCGTACCATTAGTTCTAGTCATTTTGACTATAACTAATTTTCTGGTCCCTACGGCAAAGAAGCGGGGTGAAAACCGTGTACGCCCCCTCGGCCAATGTCGCAGAGCGCAGGCTCGCGCCGCCGTCGTTGGCCATATCCACCGTGATCTTCGCCCTCCGTCCGAGCGAAAGCTCCGGCCGGCCCACGCTGTGGTTGCCGCTGGTGCGCCGCATCCGCGAACCGTTCAAGGACATGTGGGCGTTACCCGGTGGCCCGCTTCAGCACGACGAATCCCTCCAGGATGCCGCGTCCCGGAACCTGCGCGAGACTACGGGGCTGGCTCCCCATTACCTCGAGCAGCTCTACGCTTTCGGCGGCCTCCACCGTTCGCCCGCCCAGCGGGTCGTGTCGATTGTGTACTGGGCCTTGGTGCAGCCCACGGAAGCCGCCCTGGCCGACGAATCCGAGAATGTCCGCTGGTTTCGCGCGGACCGGCTCGCTGAATTGGCCTTCGACCACAACGCAATCGTGGACTACGCCTTGTGGCGGCTGCGCAACAAGATGGCCTATGGGTCCATCGCCTATCACTTGCTGGGTGAATTCTTCACCTTGGCACAGGTCCGCGAAGTCTACGAGGCTGTCCTGGACCGCCAGCTGGATCCGTCGAACTTCCGCCGGCAAATCAAGGGAACACCGGAAATCGAGGAAACCGGTGAATACCTCCAGGGCGGAAAACACCGCCCGCCCCGCCTCTACCGCTTCACCGGCACGCCCGGACTCGGGCCAGACAACAGGAGTACACCATGAGCAGCGTCAACACAGCTATCCAGCTGATCACGCGGGAAGAAGCCGAAAGCGGCCGTTCCGCGGCCGGCTCGACGTGCAGCCCCGCTCTGGCCGAAGGTCCGTGGGAGTACGACCTCGCTGAGGCCCTCGCCGGCATCCCGGCATACGGCCCGGGCGCTTCCAGTTCCGACGACGCTCCGAAGGCCACGCCCCGGCAAGGCCAGTTGCCGGAAGAGTACAAGGTGGCCAGCGACGCCGAGCTGGACGCCCGGATCCGTGCAGCCAAGGAGACCCTGGGGGACCGGGCCGTCATCCTGGGCCACTTCTACCAGCGCGATGAGGTTGTCGAGTACGCGGACTTCGTGGGCGACTCCTTCCAACTCGCCAACGCCGCCCTGACCAAGCCCGACGCCGAGGCCATCATCTTCTGCGGCGTGCACTTCATGGCTGAGACTGCCGACATCCTCTCCAGCGAGGGCCAGGCCGTGATCCTGCCGAACCTGGCCGCAGGCTGTTCCATGGCGGACATGGCGGACGAGGACTCGGTGGAGGAATGCTGGGAGCAGCTCGAGGAGCTCTTCGGGACCGGAACCGATTCCGAAGGCCGTGCCCCGGTCATCCCGGTGACTTACATGAATTCCTCGGCCGCATTGAAGGCCTTCTGCGGACGCAACGGCGGCATCGTCTGCACGTCCTCGAATGCCAAGACGGTGCTCGAATGGGCCTTCGAGCGCGGCCAGAGGGTGCTCTTCTTCCCGGACCAACACCTTGGCCGCAACACGGCCAAGGCCCTCGGCGTGCCGCTGGAGCAGATGCCCATGTGGAATCCGCGCAAGGAACTCGGCGGAAACGACAAACAGACCCTCCTGGATTCCCGCGTCATCCTCTGGCACGGCTTCTGCTCCGTCCACAAGCGCTTCAACGTGGGCCAGATCGAGAAGGCCCGCGCCGAATTCCCGGGCGTGAACGTCATTGTGCACCCCGAGTGCCCCATGGAAGTTGTCGATGCCGCGGACGGTGCGGGGTCCACCGACTTCATCAAGAAGGCCATCGCCGCGGCAACCGAGCCCACCACCTTCGCGATCGGTACCGAGATCAACATGGTGAACCGCTTGGCGGCGGAGAACCCGCAGCACACCATCTTCTGCCTCGACCCGGTGATCTGCCCCTGCTCCACGATGTACCGCATCCACCCCGGCTACCTCGCGTGGGTGCTCGAGGAACTGGTGGAAGGCCGCGTGGTCAACCGCATCACCGTGGACGACTCGGTCAAGGACAACGCCAAGATCGCCCTCGAACGCATGCTCGCAGCACGGCCGCTCTAGGCCGCACCCCGTACCAACCAGTCGAATCGAGCCCTTCATGACTGCAGAACGCATTCCCGGCGCTCCGGCGCGGCGACTCGTCGTCGTCGGAAGCGGCATCGCCGGCCTCTACTCCGCGCTGCTGGCCGCCGAGGCCGGTGCGGAGGTCGTCCTGCTGAGCAAGGGCGCGCTCGCGGACAGCAATACCTTCTTCGCCCAAGGCGGGATTTCGGCAGTGCTGGACGAGCCGGCCCCCGGCGATACCGTCGCCGCGCACATCGCAGACACCCTCAAGGCCGGCGCAGGCCACTGCAATGAGGAGGCCGTGCGGGTGCTCTGCACCGAAGCGCGCCTCGACATCAGGGGACTGGAGCGTTTCGGTGTCCGTTTCGACGCGGACGACGACGGCGATCCCGCCCTGGGGCTCGAAGCCGCCCACTCCGCGCCGCGGATCCTGCACACCGGCGGAGACGCCACCGGTGCCGGGGTCGCGAACGCGCTCATCCTGGCGGTCCTCGACGCCCAAGACGCCGGGAATATCCAAGTGCTGGGCCATGCCCAGGCAACGTCCCTGATCCAGTCCGAGGGCCGGGTAACGGGCGTTGAATTCCTGCGCCACGGCCGCGTTGAGAGCGTCCTTGGCGATGCCGTGCTGCTGGCAACCGGTGGCGCGGGGCAGCTGTTTGCGCAAACCACCAACCCCTCGGTGGCAACGGCGGACGGGCTCGCGCTCGCGTGGAGGGCAGGCGCCGAGCTCGCAGACCTGGAGTTCTTCCAGTTCCACCCCACGAGTATGGTCCCCTCCGCTGCGGGAGGAGCAGCTCACCTCGGCGCCGATCCTCTGCTCATATCCGAAGCCGTCCGTGGCGAAGGCGCCATCCTGGTGGACGCGCACGGCGAGCGGTTCATGCCGGGCTACCACCCCGACGCCGAACTGGCACCGCGCGACGTCGTCTCCCGCAGCATCGCCCTCCACTTGGCGTCGCTTGGCGATCCGAACGGGCACGTTTTCCTTGACGCCCGGGTCGTGGAAGCAAACAAAGGGGCGGGTTTCCTTGAGAAACGCTTCCCCACGCTCAGCGCCCGGACCCGCGAAGCCGGCATCGACTGGACCCTCGAGCCCGTTCCGGTTGCTCCTGCCGCGCACTACTGGATGGGTGGGGTGGTCACGGATCTCCACGGCCGGACGTCTGTACCTGGCTTGCTTGCCGCCGGCGAAGTTGCTTGTACCGGGGTGCAGGGCGCCAATCGCTTGGCTAGTAACTCGCTGCTCGAAGGGCTTGTCTTTGGACGGCGGGCTGTTGAAGGGTTCCTTGGGTGGGCGCCGCCGAACGGTGAGGGTTCGCCGAACGGCACCGGTTCGCGAAACGGCATTCCTCTGCGTGCTAACTCGGCCGCGGGCGGCCTCGCTTTTACGCACGCTGCCGGAACACCGTTCCGCGAGTTCGTGGCCGGCAGTCCCGCGCCCGTTTGGGATCTTTTGACGAGGTCCAGCACGAGTCCCTTCTCGCGGGCCGCCCTTCGTCGGTTGATGACTGCCAAGGCGGGGGTGCTGCGGACCGGGGGGTTGCTTCGGGAGGCCGCTGAGGCACTTGAGGCTTGGGCCGACGTCGTGCTTCCTGAGAATCTGCCGGACTCGGTGGATTCCGTGGTTCATGAGGATGCCAACTTGTTGCTTGCTGCGCAGTTGTTGGTGCGGGCTGCGGAAGCGCGGCCGGGGTCTGTGGGCGCCCACTACCGGAGTGATGCGGTCGACACCCGACGCGAAGAAATTGTCCAGAGATATACGATCCGCCGGAAAGCGAGCCTCGTTCATGACTAGCCTGACCCTCCCCGCAGCACCCGTCCGGGACATTCTGGAGCGGGCTTTCGCGGAGGACGCACCGAGCGGCGACATCACCTCGCAGTTGCTCATTCCCGCCGAGGCCCGCGCCACCGCCGTGCTCAACGCCCGGGTTCCGGGGGTCTTCAGCGGCGGAACGGTGTTCCGCGACGCCATGCTGCTCGTCGACCCGGACACCGAAGTGGAGCTGTTGCTCGCCGACGGTGAAGCATTCGACGCCGGAACCCACCTCGCGCGGGTCAGCGGCCGCGCGCGCTCGGTACTGCTCGCCGAACGCGTCGGGCTCAACCTTGCCCAGCGCATGAGCGCCATCGCCACCAAGACGGCGGAATTCGTCAGGCTCGTCGACGGCACCAAGGCACGCATCACGGACACGCGGAAAACGACCCCCGGGCTGCGGGTATTGGAACGCTACGCCGTGCGGTGCGGCGGGGGAGCCAACCACCGCTACAGCCTGTCCGACGCCGTCCTGGCCAAGGACAACCATCTGGCTGTGATGACCGGTGGCGATTCCGCCAAGCTCACCGCACTGCTCAAGGCCGCCAAAGCCCAGTTGGGCCACACCACGCATTTCGAAGTGGAAGTGGACCGCGCCGAGCAGATTGAACCGGTGCTCGCGGCCGGGGTGGACACGATCATGCTGGACAACTTCTCCCTTGCGGAGCTCCGGGCCGGCGTGAAGCAAGTGGCCGGCCGCGCCGTCGTCGAGGCGAGCGGCAACGTCAACGTCAATACCGTGGCGGACATCGCCGCAGCCGGAGTCGATGTCATTTCCATCGGCGGACTCACGCACAGCGTCAACGCGCTGGACCTCGGCCTGGACGTGACGCTCGACGTGTCACCGGACCCGTCCCTGGCGCTCGGCTGACGCCATGATCTTCCTCGACGCCGCGGCGACAACACCCGTCCGCAGGGAAGTCCTCGAAGCGATGTGGCCGTATCTGACGGGGGAGTTCGGCAATCCCTCGAGTCATCACAGCCTCGGCGAAGCAGCCGCGAACGCGTTGTCCGGGGCCCGCGCGGCAGTCGCGAAGGTCCTGGGTTGCCGGCCGGGGGAGATCACCTTCACCTCCGGTGGCACCGAGGCAGACAACCTGGCGGTGAAAGGAATCGCGCTCGCGAGGCGTGCGGCGGATCCAACGCTCAATCGCATCGTCATCAGCGCCATCGAGCATCCCGCCGTCGAGGAATCCGCGCTGTACCTGCAACGCGTCCATGGGTTCGAAGTGGACGTGGTCCCGGTGGACCGGCACGGCGTGGTGACGGCCGAGTCGCTCCGGGCCGCCCTGACCCCGGAGACGGCCCTCGTCAGCATCATGTACGCCAACAACGAGATCGGGACCGTGCAGCCCGTGCGGCAACTCGCGGAAGTGGCCGCGGAATTTGGTGTGCCCTTCCATGCCGACGCTGTCCAGGCCGCGGGCTGGCTACCTCTGGCCGTCAAGGAACTCGGAGTAGACGCACTCAGTATCTCGGGCCACAAGCTCGGCGCACCGAAGGGCAGCGGCGTGCTTTATGCCAAGGGAAGGCTGCGCCTTGAACCGCTGGTCCACGGCGGCGGCCAGGAACGGGGCAGGCGCTCCGGGACCGAAAACGTCGCGGGTGCCGTTGCCCTGGCTACGGCACTGACGCTCTCCCAGTCCGGGCAGTCCGGGCTGGCCGGGCGTGTCGCGGAATTGCGTGATGCCTTCATCCACGCAGTCCTTGAGGCTGTGCCGGGTGCCGTGTTGACCGGCCACCCCTCGCAGCGCTTGCCGTCCGTCGCGTCCTTCTGTTTCCCTGGCACGAGCGGGGAGTCCGTTTTGCTTGAGCTTGAGCGGCTTGGCGTGGTCTGTTCGAGCGGCTCGGCCTGCGCTGCCGGATCCGATGCTCCGTCGCCGGTCCTGCTTGCCTTGGGAATCGAGCCGGAGGTGGCCCACACTGCTGTGCGCTTCAGCTTCGACTCCACGGTGACGTCAGCGGAACTGGAACAAGCCGCGGAAGCCGTGGCTGCCGCCGTCGGGAGCGTCCAGGGGCTCGGTCGCCGCTGACCGCCCCCCACCCAACTGTCCCCACCGCCACCCTCGCCTCGCAAGCTCGGCCAGGGAACCCTGGCGGCGTGGGCCCACGCATTTAATGTCGTTTAGAGGCCCCAGAACGACATTAAATGCGAGTCAGTTGGGAATCAGACGTGGCGGGCCCGGCGGAAGATCCAATGCCGCAGCATGGTGAACCGCACGGCCGTCGCGACGAATCCGGACAGTGTGGTGGTCCAAAGATCCTCGGCGAGGGTGGCTTCGGGCCGCAACGCATGCAGCACTCCCAGGCTACCGCCGGTGATGACCAGTGCGACGGCGATCACGATCAGCCCGTTCAGGTGGTCCCGCGCTCTCTTCCGGTTGCCGGTGATCTTGAAGGTGAGCCGCCGGTTCAAGGCCGTGTTCATGAGCGAAGTGATGATCAGTGCCGCGGCGTTGGCAGGTTGCGGGCCGATCCACGGCCGGAACAGCGCATACAGCGCCAGCGAAGTGACGGTGCAGATGATCCCGACGCCGGTGAAACGGATGAGCTGCCTGACCACCGGATAGCGCAGCACGCCTTTGCGGCGAGTGCTTGTCTTTGGCCTGGAAAGGGACGTCTGCCGCGTCTCAATTGCCGGCACGGCAGGAGGCTCCATGGCTCAAGCCTTTCATATCAAGCTGGGAAATTTCTCCCAAGATGCTGCAATAACGGGGTTGCTGAGCTCTCCGATGCCCTCAATGCGGCAGGTCACGAGGTCTCCGGGTTCGATCCTGGCGCACTCGGCCGGGAAGCCGGTGAGGACCAGGTCGCCGGCGTGCAAGGTCATGAACGAGGTGAGGTAGACAAGGATCTCGTCTACCTTCCAACCGAGGTCCGCGGTGCTGGCGGTACGCAATTCCCGGCCGTTGTGCACGATGCCGATTGAAAGGTCGCCGTCATTGAGGTCCGTAACGATCCATGGGCCAGCAGGGGTGAACGTGTCCTGGCTTTTCGCGCTGATCCACAGTTCGTCGGTCTTCTGCAGGTCTCTCGCCGAGACGTCGTTGCCGATCGTGAAACCGAGGATGGCGTCGCGCGCGTTGTCGAGCGTGAGCCCGCGGACCTTGCGTCCGACGACGACGGTCAGTTCCGCTTCGGGGTCCACGTAGCCGACGTCCGAGGCGAGTTCGATGGCGTCACCCGGTCCGACGACACTTGTGGCTGCCTTGTGGAACGCCTGGGCAGGCAAATCCCGGCCAGGCTGGCCGGTGTTGTGTGCCATCCCGAAGACATTGGCCGGAACCGACGGCGCCAGGAACGTGAACGCATCCTCGGAAACTTCGGTGCCTCCAACCCAGCCCGGCCGCCCGGCGCTGCTGCGGTTTGCCGGGGAGCCTGGGAACGGGCTGTCCACCACGGTCCAGTTCCGGCCTTCCGCGGAAGCGAAGTCGACGGCGTCGTTCGCGACGAAGAAGTGTTCGTCCGGTGAAGTGGGGGAGAGCGGGCGGACGCGGGCGATCCGGCGTGCACGGGAGGAAGTCATGAAGACATCCTACGTCCTTCGGCCTCATGAGGCCGTCCCATTTAGACCGGCAGGTAGAGCTCACCCACCGGGATGTCCGCGGCCAGGCGATTCGCCGGCCCGGCCAAAGGGCAGGCCCAGGCCTCGTTGTAGGCGCAGGACGGGTTGTAGGCGAAATTGAAGTCAAGCACGAACTCCTGCTGCCCGGATCCGCGAAGGCCGTGGAAAGCGCCCTTGATCGTGTCCAGCAAATACCGGCCCGCGCCGTAGCTTCCTCCGGGTTTGCCCGCTGTGGCATCGCGGAAGGGCACGAAGATGCCGCCGCCATAGCTCCGCAGGCGCCACACGGCCAGCGAGCCAAGCTCGTCCAGGTCGAAGGTGCCCAGGCGGACAAACGGCACCACGCCGTCGGTTCCGGTCTGGACGTTCATCTCCTGGCCCGCGCCTTCGGGGGAAAGGGAAGCGTAGCGGCGAAACCTGGAATCGTAGTCCGCGGTGCGCAATCCGGAGAAAGCCTGCTTGCTGGCGGGAGTCAGTGCCGAGGCCGGGTGTGTTCCGAACATGCGGTCCCGCTCCTGGCGCCAGTAGACATGGGCCTGGAAGGGATCGTCCATCGCGATCTTGCGGACGGCGTCGTACAAGGCAAACGTCCGCAAACGCCAGTCCGCTATGTCCACGGCGGAGATGTCCGCCACATTGTTTTCGTCCTCATCAAGCAGATCGGGAGCCATGCGTCCAGCCTAGTCCTACGATGCGGGCCGAAGCGGCGTCGAAGTCCATCTACTGGCTTCGCACATGCGAAACGCCGCCCCGGTCCGGCGGTCGGGCGGCCCAGCGCCGCTAGGCTGGTGCGCATGAGAGCAAAGCGGATCCCGTTGAAGTTTTCAGTCTCCGTCCTGGGTGCGCTCATCGTGGTCGCCGCGGCTGGCTGTAGTTCCCAGGGCGCGGGCGGGCCCGTCTGGACGGCCGGCTCCAACAGTGCGGCACCCGGGAGCGGGTCGCCGTCGGGCTCCGGTACGGCCCCGCCGTCGGCCGGTTCCACTGCTTCGGGAAGCCCCTCCGCGGGAAGTACGGCGACGGCGGGGGCCACGGCCGCGGCGTGGAAGACGTACTCCGACGCCGCCAAGAAGGTCAGCTTCGATCTTCCGACGGACTGGATTGCGCAATCGGTCACGCCCGACGCCGGCTCCATGCCGGGCGCCCTGAAGATCGAGGTCAAAGACGCCAAGGGCGGGTATCTGGCGACGCTTCACACCGGACTGCCCTCGGCCAGTCCGGCCGACTGCAATCCGGCCGCAAAGCGCCCCTACACGGTGGTCAGCAGCGTGCCCATTGACCTGCCCCACGCGGACGGCGATTCCATGATCCCGCCGCACGTGGTGTTTCGCGTCATTCAGGGCTACAAATTCTTCGGTTCGTACGGCATCACCAACCTGGTGGCCGGAACTGACGGCCAGGCCTGCCAGCTGCGGAACCTTGTGATGGGGCCCACCGGAAAGGGCGACTACTACTTCGGGGACATGCCCGCCGTGCATGCCTTCGCCACCGACGAAGTGGTTGCTCCGGCAAAGTCCTTCGATACCTTGGACCAAGCCGCCAAGTATGTTGACCAGAGTTCGGAATTCGCCAATGTCCAGCGGATGCTATTGTCTCTGAAGGTCAATCTGTAGAACCACGGTTGATAGACACTCGACGGCGCCAACTCTGCATAATTAGTGGGTTGTCCAGCCGCAACACTCCGGAGATCCATGGAACGCAACGTTGCTGCCCAGCTCGTTTTCAAGACCGTAGCCAACACCAAGGTGGCGATGGCAATAGCCGTGGCCAGCAATCCTGGCTACGAATCGTTGACCGAAGAGCTGTCAGTCACGGTGGAAGGCGAAGCTGTACCGCTCACTGAGCTGGCAGACCATCACGGTGGACGTTTCCACTACATGAAGTTTGACGAACCCAGTGAGGTAACCGTTGATTACCGGGCTTCGGTGGAGGGCTTTGGTGTCCCCGACGAGTCCTCCCGGATGGAGCTCATCCGCTACGTGCGGCCCAGCCGTTATGCCGAGTCCGATCGGCTCCTTCCGACGTCGTATGCCGAATTCGGCGGGTTGCACGGTGAGGAACTGTTGCAGGCTGTCCGGAACTGGGTCCACGATGAACTCCGGTACGTCAGTGGTTCCTCGCGCGGGACGGACGGTGCCGTGGAAACGCTCCTGCACCGCAAAGGCGTGTGCCGCGACTTCGCGCACCTTGCCATTGCCCTTCTGCGCTCCAAGGACATTCCCGCGCGACTCGCCGCTGTGTACGCGCCCGGCCTGAGCCCCATGGACTTCCATGCCGTGGCCGAGGCCCACCTCGACGGCACGTGGTACGTGATCGATCCCACCGGCCTGGCTCCGCGCGAATCAATGCTTCGCATCACCGCCGGACGCGATTCCTCGGACACCGCGTTCCTCTCCACCGTGGGCGGCAGCCTGTCGTTGAAGAGTTTGAAAGTCACGGCGGTGGTGGCCGACGAGCTGCCGGATGAGGATCCGGCAAAGCTCGTCGTCCTCCGCTGACCGTCGCGCCTACTTGTGGGCGACGAACGCCTGCAGCTTTTCTGTCAGGCGTAGAAGCTCGCGTTGCTCGTCCGCTGTCAGGGCCGGTGCCACGAGTTCGGCGATGTCGCGGATGTGCTCACGGCCGATCTCCTTCTGCAGTTCCTGCCCGGCCGCGGTCAGCCCGAGCAGGATTCCGCGTCCGTCGTCGGGGGCGATGCTGCGTTCCACGAGTCCGCGCTTCTCCAACCGGTCAACCAGCCGGCTCAGGCTGGATTGGCTGAGCAGGACGTGATCGTTGATCTCGTTCAGGCGCAACTTGCCGGTGGGGCAGCGCGAAAGCGTGAACAGGACGTCGTACTCCTTGATGGGCAGCTTCTTGAAGGCCGGCCCGGCCTGGAGCCGGCGCATCACCGCCACCTGGGAGCGGAACAAGGACTCCCAGGTCTCGGCGGCGAGGCGCACCGCGGACGAGGTGGGCGCGGTGGTGGTCACGGGTTCCGCCCTGCGGAATCCGCAACCGCCTCGCTGGCCGAGGCGAGCACGGATGCTGCCAGCCGGGATGCATGGGTGGGTGCGTCAGGTACATGGGCCGGCTTGCGGTCCTCGAATTCCTTGCGCAGGACCGGCAGGACTTCCTCGCCGAAGAGGTCCAGTTGCTCCAGGACGGTCTTGAGCGGCAGCCCGGCGTGGTCCACCAGGAACAGCTGGCGCTGGTAGTCGCCGAAGTACTCGCGGAACGTCAAGGTCTTTTCGATCACTTCCTGCGGGCTGCCGACGGTCAGCGGCGTCTGGGACGTGAAGTCCTCGAGCGAGGGTCCGTGGCCGTACACCGGCGCGTTGTCGAAGTAGGGGCGGAACTCCTTCACGGCGTCCTGGGAGTTCTTGCGCATGAAGAACTGTCCGCCGAGGCCCACGATGGCCTGGTCGGCGTTGCCGTGGCCGTAGTGCTCATAGCGTTCGCGGTACAGGCCGATCAGCTGCTGGTAGTGCTCCTTGGGCCAGAAGATGTTGTTGGCGAAGAAGCCGTCGCCGTAGTAGGCGGCGAGTTCCGCGATCTGCGGGCTGCGGATGGAGCCGTGCCAGACGAAGGGCGCGACGCCGTCGAGCGGGCGGGGCGTGGAGGTGAAGTTCTGCAGCGGGGTGCGGTACTTGCCGCTCCAGTTGACGGTGTCCTCGTCCCAGAGGCGGCGCAGCAGGGAGTAGTTCTCCACGGCGAGTTCGATCCCGTCCTGGATGTTCTTGCCGAACCAGGGGTAGACGGGAGCGGTGTTGCCGCGGCCCATGATGAGGTCCACGCGGCCATCTGCCAGGTGCTGGAGCATCGCGAAGTCTTCGGCGATCTTGACCGGATCGTTCGTGGTGATCAGCGTGGTGGACGTCGACAATGTGATGCGTTCAGTCTGCGCTGCGATGTAGGCAAGCGTGGTGGTAGGGGAGGATGAGAAGAAGGGGCGGTTGTGGTGCTCGCCGATCGCATAGACGTCCATGCCGATCTCTTCGACCTTCTTGGCGATCGCCACGGCGGCCTTGATGCGCTCGTTCTCCGTGGGGGTGTGGCCCGTGGTCGGGTCAGTGGTGATGTCGCTGACGCTGAATACGCCGATCTCCATGATGTGCCTTTCTGCCTGCCCGATTGGTGTCCGGGCTCTGCCAACAGTCTATCCCAAAATAGATGCATTTGCATGTATCACTGCCTGCAACAGGGCACAACGCCATTTTGTTCCCGGTGAGGCGCCCTACTCGGCGGGGCTGGAAGCGGACCGGCGGCCGGTGACTTTGGGAATCATTCCGGTGGTCCAGTCCAGGTGCTCGCCGTCGCCATGGCCGGCGATGCCGTCCTTCACGACGTCGGGGCGTTGCGTGAGCGCCTTGAGCAGCGCCTTCTTCTCGCGCCGGCCTTCGACCAGCTTGTAAAGGACGGGAACAAGGACGAGCGTCAAAGCCGTGGAGGATACAAGGCCGCCGATCACGACGATCGCGAGCGGCCGGGAAATGAACCCGCCGCCTCCCGTGAGGCCCAAAGCCATGGGCGTCAGCGCGAAGACGGTCGCAAGCGCCGTCATGAGGATCGGGCGTAGCCGCTGCCGGGCGCCGTGGGTGATGGCATCCGCCACGCTCATCCCGGGACTGCCATCGTGCGGTTTGCGGTACTGGTTGATGAGGTCGATCAGGACGATCGCGTTGGTCACGACGATTCCCACCAGCATCAGCATGCCAATCAGGGAAGGCAGCCCGAGCGGAACACCCGTGACGAGGAGCAACGCGATGGCGCCGGTCGCCGCGAAGGGTACGGACACCAACAGGATGAGGGGCTGGATGAGGGACTTGAACGCGGCAACCATGATGACATAGACGATGGCGACGGCGGCTAGAAGGGCGAGGCCGAGCTGGCTGAACGAGTCCGCCTGCTGCGTCGTGGCGCCACCGATCGTGGCTGTGACGCCTGCCGGCAGCCGCACGGCAGCCAGCCGGTCGGTGACTGCCGTGCTGACGGAGCCAAGGTTGGAGCCCGACGGCGTGACAGTTACCTTCGCGGTCCGCTGGCCGTTGCTGCTGGTGATGGAAACGGGAGTGTCCACCTGCTCCACCGACGCGATGCTCGACAGCGGAACGGGCCCGGCCGGTGTCGGGAGACTGATGGCGCTCACATCGGCGATGCTGCTGAAGTGCGTGCCTTCGCCGATCTGTACCGGGAAGTCCGTGGTGTCGATACGGACGGTGCCTGCGGGGATGGGACTGACCGTGGACGCCAGGACGCCGGCAACTTGTTCTTCGTTGAGCCCGGCTGCGACGGCCTTGGCGCGATCGACCTTCACCTGGACCACCGACTGGCTCGCGTCCAGGTTGGTGGCTACCTCGGCGCTTCCGGGCACGCCGTCCATGGCCTTCGCGACGGCGTCGCTTGCGGTTTTGAGATCCGCTGCGTTGGCGGCGTTGATGGTGATGTCCACGCTGGAAGACGTGCCCAGCCCGCCTTGCTGCGCGCCGACGGTGACCTTTCCGGCAGCCGAGGCGCTGGCGAGGCGGGACCGGACCGTGTCCTGCAGTTTCTGCTGGTCGGCCTTGTCGTCCGTCACTACAGTGAACGTCGAATTGGAAGCCCCGCTTGAGGTGAGCGCGGCGAAGCCTGTTTGGGCGTTGCCCGATGTGACCTGGACATCCTTGATGCCATCGATGCCACGCAGGACCGATTCCACTTGCGCAGCGGCGGCGCCGGTCTGCTCCAGGCTGGTGCCGGCAGGAAGGACCTGGCGCACGGTCATGCTGTTCTGGCCGGAATCGCCCAGCAAGTCCGTGGCGAGCAACGGGGACATGGCCGCAGTTCCACCCAATACCAGCACCGCGGCCACGATCGTGATGACCGGGTGCTTCTGGGTTTTGGACAGGATAGGCAAATAGCCGCGCTGCAGCCGGCTGCGTTGCTCTGCCTCGTGCGCCTTTGTCCGGGCGTTCTCCGCGGCACGGGCGTCCACCGTCGCGGCAGCGGACGGCGACTTGAGGAACCAGTATGCCAACACCGGAACGATAGTGAGGGACACGAGCAACGAAGACAACAGGGCGATGGTCACCGTCAGCGCGAAGGGCCGGAACAGTTCGCCAGCCAGGTTGCCCACGAAGGCGATCGGCAGGAAGACGGCAACCGTAGTGAGGGTGGACGCCGTGATGGCACCGGCAACTTCCCGGATGGAATTGAGGATCGCCGCGAGCTTGTGTTCGCCGTAGCTCAGGTGCCGCTTGATGTTTTCGATCACCACGATCGAATCGTCCACCACCCGGCCGATCGCGATGGTCAACGCTCCGAGCGTGAGGATGTTGAGCGAGTAATGGGTCGCCGATATTCCGATGAACGTGATCAGGAGCGACAACGGAATGGATACCGCCGTTACCAGCGTGGAACGCACGGACATCAGGAATACCAGAATGACTGCGACCGCGAAGCCAAGTCCAAGGAGGCCCTCGGTGGTGAGGTCCTTGATGGATTTCTCGATGTACGGGGCCTGGTCGAACACCGGTGTGAAGTGCGCATTGGAGCCCAATTCGGCTTCCATCTGGGGAATGGAATCCTTGACCGCGTGCGAAATGGCGACGGTATCGCCGTCGGGCTTCTTCGTGATGGACAGGGCCAGCGTCGGTTTGCCGTTGGTCCGGGTAATGGAGGTTGCGGCGTCGTCCTGGATACTGACGTCGGCAACAGAGCCGATGGTGGTGCCGGCCTTCGCTCCGGTGAGGGGCAAGCCCTTGATGACGTCGAGGGAGTCCACCGGGCTGCCGATCTGCAGCGAGAGGGTCTTGCCCTGATCCTCGATGGTCCCGGCCGGGACCAGAGTTCCGTTGTTCTTGAGGGCATTCGTGAGCGATTGGACCGTGGCGCCGCTGGCGGCCATCGCCGGGGCTTTGGGCTGGATCAGGATGTGCTGGGTGGCTCCACCTGTCACGTCAGCGCTGCGGACCCCGTCCAGCTTCTGGAGCCGGGGAACGCTCAAGCGCTGCAGGTCCGTGTTCAACTCGCTGAGCGGCTTGTCCGAAGACACGGCCAGGTACACGATCGGGAAGTCGCTGATGCTGCCGGCGAAAGACTGCGGCTCGACGTCGGCCGGCAGCACGCGTTTGGCATTGGAGATAGCGCGATCGATCTGGTTGCGCGCCCGGTCCAGGTTCGAACCATACGTGAACACCATAGTGATCTGCGAAACACCGTTCCGCGACGTCGACGTCGTCGACTCGAGGCCCTCGACGCTGTTCAGTGCTGTTTCGAGCGGGCGGCTGAGTTGCTTGTCGACAACTTCCGGGGACGCGCCCGGCATGGACGTAATCACCGAGATCTGCGGGAACTCGATCGAGGGGATGAGCTCCTGCTTCAGGGACGACATGGTGATCACGCCGAACACCGCCGCGAAGACGGTGATCAGCGCGATCAATGCCCTGTTCGCCAATGAAAGCTTTGCCAGACGGAACATTGCACTGTCTCCTGGGATCTACGGTCTGTCTCTTGTCTCGAACCGGCCGCAGCCCGGACGGCTGCTAGTGCTGGACGGCACCGGCAGGCTCAAGCTGGAGCGAACGGGCAGTGCTCGCTTCCAGCTCGGCCGCAAGTTCCGGGTTGTCGTTCAGTTTGACGCCGTAGCCCGGCATCATTTCCTTGAGCTTGGACTGCCAGCCCTTGAAGTTCTTCGGGAAGGACCGCTGGAGCATCTCGATCATGATGGGGACGGCGGTGGAGGCTCCGGGGGAGGCCCCGAGCAGTGCTCCGATGGAGCCGTCACGGGCCGTGATCACTTCGGTGCCGAACTGCAGCACGCCGCCCTTCTTGGAATCCTTCTTGATGATCTGCACCCGCTGGCCCGCGGTGATGAGCTCCCAGTTGCCGCCGTCGGCCTGGGGGTAGTACTCGCGGAGGGATTCCACCTTGGCGTCGTGGCGCTTGGCCACTTCCTTGATCAGGTACGCAGTCAGGTCCATGTTGTCCTTGGCCACGGCCAGCATCGGGATGATGTTGCCCGGGCGGATGGACAACGGCAGGTCGAGATAGCTGCTCGTCTTGAGGAAGTTGGTGGAGAATCCGGCGTAGGGGCCGAAAAGCAGGGAACGCTTGCCGTCAACGTAGCGGGTATCAAGGTGCGGCACGGACATGGGCGGCGCACCCACGGAGGCCTGGCCGTAGACCTTGGCGCTGTGCTGGCCGGCGATGGCCTCGTCCGTGCAGCGGAAGAACTGTCCGGATACCGGGAAACCGCCGTATCCCTTGCTTTCCGGGATGCCCGACGCCTGGAGCAGGTGGAGTGCCCCACCGCCGGCGCCGACGAAGACGAACTTGGCGTGGATCCGGCTGTGTTCACCGGAAGCGGGGTACTTGAGCGAAAGGTCCCAGCCGCCGTCGGAGGCTTTGCTCACATTGGTGACGTCGTGGCCATAGTTGACCTCAACGCCGTTGGCGGCAAGGTAGCCGGTCAGCTCCCGGGTCAAGGCGCCGAAGTCGACGTCGGTGCCTTCCGCTGCGCGGGTGGCGGCAACGCGCTGCTTGGCGTCGCGGCCCTTGACGATCAGCGGAGCCCACTTGGCGATCTGCGCCTGGTCTTCCGTGTATTCCATGCTGCGGAAGAGTGTGTTCGGCTTGAGTGCTTCGTAGCGGGTCTTGAGGAAGTCTGCGTGCTTGTCGCCGATGACGAAGCTCATGTGCGGAACAGTGTTGATGAAGCCCTTGGGGGAGCCGATCAATTTGTTGTCCACGAGGTGGGACCAGAACTGCCGGGAGAGCTGGAATTGCTCGTTGATGTGGAGGGCCTTGGACGGGTCAACGGACCCATCTTTCGCTGCTGGTGAGTAATTAAGCTCACAGAGCGCTGCGTGCCCGGTTCCCGCGTTGTTCCACGGTCCGGAGCTTTCCAGGCCGGCTTCGTCGAGTCGCTCAAAGAGGGAGATGGTCCAGCTGGGTTCGAGTTGCTTGATGAACGCACCCAGGGTTGCGCTCATGATCCCGCCCCCAATAAGGACGACGTCAGCGTGGTGTGTCTTGGAAATGAAGGTCACGATCTATCTCCGATAGCGGCGGCACTGGCTGTCACAGAATATCCCCGCGTGGGCACATAACTGAAATTGCGGCGGGACGTCAAGACTTCAGGCGAACGTTTGTAAAAACTTCGTTTAAGACAGGCGATGCAGGGTACTTCTCTACGCGGTCGGAAAGGGCCAAAGCCGAGATGGGGAAAGCGATGGGCACTGCCGGGACGGTCGCCGCGATCTGGGCATTGATCGTCTGGTACTGCGAGTTGCGGTCAGCGCCTTCGGGGAGTCCCCGAGCCCGGTCGATCTTTGAGAACACCTGTGGATCGCTGTAGCCGAACTCGCCGTTGCTCTCTCCGAAGAGGGTGCCCACGAAATTGTCCGGGTCTGAGTAGGCGCCGTTCCAACCGAGCAAGTGGAGAGCGTGGTCGCCGGGGGATTGGACCTTCTGGAGGTAGCCGTCATCCCAGTTCACGGGTACCGGCTTGATGTTCAGTCCGATGGCGGTGAGCTCGGCGCTGATCTCCGCGTAGATCTTCTCCGGGGTGGGAAGGTAGGCGCGCGTGACGTTGAGCGGGTAGTAGAACTTGAGTTCCTCGCCTTTGTAGCCGGACTTGGCGAGCAACTGCTTGGCCTTGTCCGGGTCGTATCCCAAGGACGGTGCGTTGTTGTTGAAGCCGCTCAGCTTGGGGGGAACGAATTGGGACGCCGGTGAGGTGTTGTCGATGAAGAACTTGTGGATGAGGGTGTCTTTGTCGATGGCCATCTCGATTGCCTGGCGCACCCCGAGGTTCTGGAGGGGCGCCACGGACTCGTTCATCCCCAGGTACATGACGGAGAACGGGTCCCTTTGGACAATTTGCATGCCCTTCTTGACGAGTTGGTCGAAGGTGCCGGCGGTGACGAGGTCGTATCCGTCGATGGTTCCCGCGAGCAGGGCCTGGAGCCGGGCCTGCGGGTAGTCGAACGGAATGAAGTTGACCGTGGCAATCTCTCCGCGGTCACCCCAGTAGCCCTTGTAGCTCTTGAGCGTGATGCGATCTTGGCTCCACGAGGAGAAAACGTAAGGGCCGGTGCCCACGGGGTGGGAGGCGTAGGCCGACGCCGGCTGTCCTGACAGTTTCTTGTCCAGGACGTTGGCGGTCTCGTCGGCCAAGGCCTTCGGGGAGGACATGGCGAACGCCGGCAGCGTCAAAGCCTGCAGGAAGCCCGTGAACGGCTTGGTCAGGTTGATTTGGACGTGGCCGGGGGAGACGACCTTGCAGTTCTTGAAGAGGGACAGCGAAGCGTCGTCCGAGAAGGACTTGAAGACGCTCTTGAATGCGATGCCCGGTGCCTGCTGACGCAGGGTTGCCGGGAAGTTGAACCAACGGTTGAAGTTGCTGCACACGGCGGCGGCGTCAAAGGCGGTTCCATCCTGGAAGGTGACCTTCGACCGCAACGTGAAGTCGTAGCTGAGTCCGTCATTCCCTTGTGACCAGGAGGTGGCAAGCAGGGGTGTTGGTTGGCCGGTGGAAGCATCGACGCCCACCAGGCCTTCCATGACTTGCCGGGTGATGCGATACGACTCGGAGTCGTTCGTCAGGGCCGGATCGAGTCCAAGGGGCATCGACGGGGTGCCGAAGTTGAAGGTCTTGCTCGGCTCTGCCGAAGCGCCGCCCGCCGCTGAGGTTGACGGTGCGGGTCCAGGACTCACCGTGCATGAGGTCAAGGCAACGGCCAGAAGGCCTGCGCCGATTTGTAGCGTGATTCGGCGAAGCTTGCTGCTTACCACTCTTGTCCCCTCAAGGCAGTTGGACGGGCTGGGGCCCGCGGCAGCCGGACCGCAGTCCAGTCTAGTTCAGGGCCCTGAGTCCGGGCTGGAAAGCGGAAGTGCCCCGGCCAAGGACCGGGGCACTTCCTGAATGTGCGCAAGGGGGGACTTGAACCCCCACGCCCGAAGGCACAGGAACCTAAATCCTGCGTGTCTGCCAATTTCACCACTCGCGCTGGTGCTGGTACCCGGACCGGGAGTCAGGGCTTCCGCTCCGGTCATATACCGGCCTCCATTGTACCCGCGGTTTCGCGTCGGCCGTTTCAACCGTGGCAGCCGCGCGTCTGTGCCGCAGGGTGGCGGCTACTTGTCGATTTTGAGGTCCCTCCGGAGCTTGGCCACGTGGCCCGTGGCCCGCACGTTGTACTGGGCCACCGCCACCTTGCCGTCGGGATCCACCACGATCGTCGAGCGGATCAGCCCTTGGTACGTGCGCCCATAGTTCTTCTTCTCGCCCCAAGCGGCATAGGCATCTGCGACCCTGTGCCCTTCGTCGGAAAGCAGGGGAAAGGTCAGTGCTTCTTCGGCCACAAATTTTTCCAGGTCCTTCACGGTGTCCGGGGAGATTCCAAGGACGTCGTAACCAGCGGCCTGAAGGCTGGCGAGTGAATCGCGGAAGTCGCAGGCCTGCTTGGCGCATGCAGGAGTTGACGCCGCGGGGTAGAAATAGATCACCGTACTGCGGCCGCGGTGCGAGGCCAGGCTGACCTCGCGCCCCGTGTGGTCCTTGAGGGTGAAATCTGGGGCGGTGTCCCCTGGAATGAGTCTTTCAGCCATGTGTGCTCCTTGCTCGCGTCTGCGACCACCCAGCTTAGTGACGGGCCGGGCGCTTCACGAATTGAATCCCGGCCGGATCTGCGCCGAGCGGTCTATATACTGGCCTTTATGCCTGATATGGAAAGGTGGCCCACCGGGCGCCTGCTCTCAACGGCCGCGCGCCTCGTGGAGCATGCCTGGAACGAGAAACTGCGCGGTATGGATCTGACCCATGCCGGGGTCATTGTCATGGAAGTACTTGCCGTCAACGGACCGACCACCCAGTCGATGCTCGCCCAGATTGTCCGGGTTCAGGCCCAGACAATGGGGAAGACGCTCACCAGGCTGGAGGCCCACGGGCACGTCAGCCGCGCACGCAGCATGTCCGACCGCCGTAGCCAGGTTGTCAGTCTGACTGAGGCGGGGGAGCGAACCCTTGGCCTCGCCACGCAATTGGAACGCGAAGTTCTTGCACCTGTTCCCGTGGACACAGCCAAGCTGCGGCGCGAACTGCAGGCGTTGGTACGCGAATTGGCGAACAATCATTCTTCGGCAGTTGTCTCTGACATTGTTGCCGCAGTGGATTCAGGCGCGGCGCCGAGCGAGGTTTCCAACTAGGGCACGTCGAGCCAGTCATCCGCGACCTCCTTCGGCACGGCAAGGTCCTTCCGGCGCCGCATTTCGTGGTGCCTGATCGTCCGTTCCCGCCTCGCAACGAGCTCCGGTAAGCGAAGCTGGTCCGACGATCTACGGACACCGTCGGATTCTGCTGGATCATTCTCTTCGCCCACGTTGCCGGCCCCGTGATTCTGCGGGCCCGGCGTTTGTCCAGTCGAATGATTGAGCAGAATCCTACATCCGGACCAAAACGAGCCCGGGACACTCATAACGCGCCCGGGGTTTACACACGTTGGGGCCTAGGCCTCCGAAGCCTGGCCCGCGAAGCTGGCCGAAAAGCAAAAAAGATCCCTGGACGGCCATTCAGCCATCCAGGGATCTTCCCTTTGGTGCACCCCCCGGGACTTGAACCCGGAACCCATTGATTAAGAGTCAATTGCTCTGCCAATTGAGCTAGAGGTGCAATTGTTTGTTGCTCACAACGCAAAGAAATAACCCTTGAGCGGCTGTTGCCGCTCAAGGGCCCTTCCCTTTGGTGCACCCCCCGGGACTTGAACCCGGAACCCATTGATTAAGAGTCAATTGCTCTGCCAATTGAGCTAGAGGTGCATTTGTCGATTTCGATCGGTAGAGGGCTTTTCTTCCCTCGTTGATCTCCGCAACGACATGTAACTCTACACGACACTTGCCGAAGTGTGAAATCGACCAGGGCCTCCCTCGCGACCCTGCGTGGGAGGCGTCTCTTCAGCTCCTTGAGGCTCTCAGCGGCGGTTCCTGCGGGGCGGCCGGAAGCCTGCCGCTTCCGCGTGGGCGCTCGAAACGAACCAGACCTCGGCTTTGACTTCGTCATAGGACGGGCTGTCCTCATCGTGATAGGTCATGGTGTCCGCATTGCCTTTGACGGTGTAGTCATCGGGGCCGCTCCCGTCAGCGCCCGCCGCCGCTGACCCTTCACCGTAGGGCTGCTCGGCGGCGAGATGCCCGCCCAAGGGCGACGCGCCCGCCGAATCCGCGGCGGCGTCGACCGCCTCCGCTGCGGCGGATTCGGCCCCGGGAAGCGTCGGTGCATGGGCGTCCGTGTATTCGCGGTGGTGGATCGGCGCGGGGGCGGCGGCTGTGCCGCCTTCGCTCCAGGTGGCTTCCCACTCTGCGCTGTCGGCCAACTGTTCGGGAGTGGCTGGCTCCGTAGCCGACGACGCCGGAACGCCGGTGTCGACCGCAACGGAAGGTCCGGCGTCGGCAACTGCGACGTCGTCGGCCGTCACGCCCCCTTCAAGTTCCGGCTCGGGCCCGGGAGGCGCAGCGACTTCGGAAACGGCGACTTCGGAAACGGCCGCTTCGGACAGCACGGGTTCCGAAAGCGTGGGCTCCTCGATTGCGGGTTCCTCGACCGGGGTTTCGGCCGCGGCAGCCTCAGCCGGGGCCGCCGCTTCGGTTTCGAGGAGTGGGGCCAGGCGCTCCCAGTCGTCGACGTCGCCCGCCTCCGTTGCCGGTTCCGGCTCCGGTTCGTGCTCGGGTGCGGCCGTTCGCGATTCGGCCGGGCCTTGATCTGCGGCCGCGGTCGCCGCTACCAGCGGGGCGGAGCCTGTCAATGCGGCGGAAGTGACGTCCATTTGTGGTGACGCGGCGGTAGGCGATGGAGAGGACGAGGCCGTGGCGCCGGCGGAAGACTTCGCGCTATTTCGGCTCAAGAGCCACCAAACAATTGCGACGATCAACACAATGACGATGACCCAGATCAACCAATCCATGGGAGGAGCCCTTCTGTTCGAGTGGCGCAGGTGTGTCGTGATTTGACGTTACGTCCGTGTCGCGGGGCTGTCTAGATTAGTGAATCCACATAAGTCAATCGATTCGCGGCCTTCCGGGCTACTGCGATTCTGTTGGACGGGATTGAAGCTGACCATGAGATTTCCGTCTCAAATATTGAGACGACTGTCCACCATTTGACTGAAATATTGCATCAAATAGGGACAAATTCGCCTTAACCCGCCAATCGTGTTCGTTCGCCGCAGCTCAGGAGTCATAGACTCATGCCCATGAGTGACCACACCCCCATTGCGACAGACAACCAGCCGGACATCAAGCCACGCAGCCGGGTCGTAACGGACGGCATCCATGCCGCCCCCGCGCGAGGCATGTTCCGGGCCGTAGGAATGGGCGATGACGACTTCGCCAAGCCCCAGATCGGCGTCGCGAGCTCGTGGAACGAAATTACGCCCTGCAACCTCTCGCTGAACCGACTCGCCCAGGGTGCCAAGGAAGGCGTCCACGCCGGCGGTGGCTTCCCCATGCAGTTCGGCACCATTTCCGTTTCGGACGGCATTTCCATGGGCCACGAGGGCATGCACTTCTCGCTTGTTTCCCGTGAAGTCATCGCCGACTCCGTTGAAACGGTCATGCAGGCCGAGCGCATCGACGGCTCCGTGTTGCTGGCCGGCTGTGACAAATCCCTCCCGGGCATGCTCATGGCAGCCGCCCGGCTGGATCTCGCCAGCGTCTTCCTTTATGCCGGGTCCATCATGCCGGGCTGGGTCAAGCTCGAGGACGGTTCGGAGAAGGAAGTCACCCTCATTGACGCCTTCGAAGCCGTGGGTGCGTGCGCTGCTGGAAAGATGAGCCGCGAAGACCTCGACCGCATTGAAAGGGCGATCTGTCCCGGCGAAGGCGCCTGCGGCGGCATGTACACGGCCAACACCATGGCGTGCATCGGCGAGGCCCTCGGCATGTCCCTGCCGGGCTCGGCTGCACCGCCCTCGGCAGACCGCCGTCGTGATGACTTTGCCCGCAAGTCCGGCGAGGCAGTGGTCAACCTGCTCCGCCTCGGCATCACCGCCCGGGACATCATGACCAAGAAAGCGTTCGAGAACGCCATCGCGGTCACCATGGCCTTCGGCGGATCCACCAACGCCGTCCTGCACTTGCTCGCAATCGCCCGCGAGGCCGAGGTCGAGCTGACCCTGGACGACTTCAACCGCATCGGCGACAAGATCCCGCACCTGGGCGACCTCAAGCCCTTCGGCCGCTACGTCATGACCGACGTCGACAAGATCGGCGGAGTGCCCGTCATCATGAAGGCGCTGCTCGACGCCGGCCTGCTGCACGGCGACTGCCTGACCGTCACCGGCAAGACCCTCGCCGAGAACCTGGCCTCCATCAACCCGCCGGACCTCGATGGCAAGATCCTGCGCGCCCTGGACAACCCGATCCACAAGACCGGCGGCATCACCATCCTGCACGGCTCCATGGCTCCGGAAGGTGCCGTCGTGAAGAGTGCCGGCTTCGACGCCGATGTCTTCGAAGGAACCGCCCGCGTGTTCGAACGCGAGCAGGGTGCACTCGACGCTTTGGACAAGGGCGAGATCAAGGCCGGAGACGTCGTCGTGATCCGTTACGAAGGACCCAAGGGCGGCCCGGGCATGCGTGAGATGCTCGCCATCACCGGCGCCATCAAGGGTGCGGGCCTCGGCAAGGACGTGCTCCTGCTGACCGACGGCCGCTTCTCGGGCGGTACCACCGGCCTCTGCATCGGGCACGTTGCGCCCGAAGCGGTCGACGGCGGACCCATCGCCTTCGTCAAGGACGGCGACAAGATCCGCGTCGACATCGCCGCCCGTTCGTTCGACCTCCTGGTGGACGAAGCCGAACTCGAGTCCCGCAAGGTCGGTTGGGAGCCGCTCCCGGCCAAGTTCACCAAGGGTGTCCTCGCCAAGTACGCCAAGCTGGTGCACAGCGCCTCCACGGGCGCCTACTGCGGGTAATCCCGGTTCCGGCCCAACTGGCTCGCAGTTGTTGTCGTTTTGACGCCTCATAACGACAACAACTGCTAGTCAGTTGGGTGGCCGGGGTAGGACCAGCCCGTGGACAATGGAGTCCACATCGTGAGATGCCATCTTCATTGTTTGACACTCATCTCCCAAAGAGGGAACACTGAACGCATGATCGCATTCGTTACTGTCGGCGCCACCGTGGGCACTGTCGTACTTACCAAGCGCGTGGCCTCCTAGCCCGACTGGTAACGAACCGTCACGCGCAACCCCTCGAAGAGCCGCAAGGCTGAGGGGTTTTTTTATTTCCCGCAGGGGACGGCGCATTTGAGCAAGAACCCGCATGAACGCAGTACCCGCAGTACCTTTCACTAATTGAAGATCCCCAAAGGAAGAGTCCGATGAGCAAAGGATCGCCGATCAGCCCCTCGCTGATGGCTGCAAAGTCCGCTGGAGCCCCCAAAGCTCCGGAAAAGGTCGACCGTCCGGCTGACGCCGTCGTCGACAATGCTGCAACTCTCTCTCCTGTACTCGGGCCGAACAACGTTGTACCCCCAACGGTGATGACCGGCTCGGAAGCTATTGTCCGCTCGCTCGAAGAACTCGGCGTCGACGATATTTTTGGTTTGCCCGGTGGCGCGATCCTCCCCACCTATGACCCTTTGATGGCCTCCAAGATGAATCACGTCCTGGTCCGTCACGAACAGGGAGCCGGCCACGCAGCGCAAGGCTACGCCATGGTTACCGGACGGGTTGGCGTGTGCATCGCCACCTCTGGCCCCGGTGCCACCAACCTCGTTACCGCCATCATGGATGCCCACATGGACTCCGTGCCCCTCGTTGCCATTACCGGCCAGGTATCGGCTTCCGTCATCGGCACCGATGCCTTCCAGGAAGCGGACATCGTCGGCATCACCATGCCGATCACCAAGCATTCCTTCCTGGTGACGGATCCCAACGACATTCCGCATGTCATGGCCGAGGCTTTCTACCTTGCGAGCACCGGGCGTCCCGGTCCCGTATTGGTGGACATCGCCAAGAACGCCCAGCAGGGCGCCATGACCTTCTCCTGGCCTCCCAAGATCGATTTGCCGGGCTATCGTCCGGTGGTCCGCGGCCACAACAAGCAGGTTCGCGAGGCTGCCCGGCTGATCGCCGCGGCAAGCAAACCCGTCCTGTATGTAGGTGGCGGTGTGGTCAAGGCCCACGCATCGGCAGAACTGCGCGAGCTCGCGGAACTCACCGGTGCTCCCGTGGTGACCACACTCATGGCCCGCGGCGCGTTCCCGGACTCCCACCCGCTGCACGTCGGCATGCCCGGCATGCACGGCACGGTTTCCGCGGTTACCGCACTGCAGCAGTCCGATCTATTGATCACCCTTGGTGCCCGCTTCGATGACCGAGTGACCGGCATCCTCAGCACCTTCGCTCCGCACGCAAAGATCATCCACGCGGACATCGACCCCGCGGAGATCTCCAAGAACCGCACGGCCGACGTTCCGATCGTGGGCTCCGTCAAGGAGATCATTCCGGAACTGAGCGAGGCTGTCCGCAACGCCTTCGAGCAATCCGGCAGGCCGGACCTCGACGGTTGGTGGGCGTTCCTCGGCAACCTCCGCGATACCTACCCTTTGGGTTGGACCGAACCGGAGGACGGGCTCAGTGCACCCCAGCGGGTCATCGAACGGATCGGTGCTCTCACGGGTCCGGAAGGAATCTACGTCGCGGGCGTCGGCCAGCACCAGATGTGGGCTGCCCAATTCATCAAGTACGAGCGTCCCCACGCTTGGCTGAACTCCGGCGGTGCCGGCACCATGGGTTATGCCGTGCCGGCAGCCATGGGCGCCAAGGTCGGCGAACCCGACCGCGTGGTCTGGGCGATCGACGGCGACGGCTGCTTCCAGATGACCAACCAGGAACTGGCCACCTGCGCCATCAACAAAATCCCCATCAAGGTTGCCATCATCAACAACTCCTCGCTGGGCATGGTGCGCCAGTGGCAGACCCTCTTCTATGAAGGCCGCTACTCCAACACCGACCTGAACACCGGCCACGACACCGTCCGCATCCCGGACTTCGTCAAGCTGGCAGACGCCTACGGTTGTGCCGCGTTCCGCTGCGAACGGGACGAGGACATCGACGCCACTATCCAGAAGGCCTTGGAAATCAATGACCGTCCCGTGGTCATCGACTTCGTGGTCAGCCCGAACTCCATGGTATGGCCGATGGTCCCCTCCGGAGTCTCGAACGACCAGATCCAGGTTGCTCGCAACATGACCCCGGAATGGGAAGAGGAGGACTAGCCATGAGCCGCCACACACTGTCCGTTCTGGTCGAAGACAAGCCCGGGGTGCTGACCCGCGTGGCCAGCCTGTTCGCCCGGCGGGCCTTCAACATCAACTCCCTGGCCGTCGGTCCCACGGAGGTCTCCGGGATTTCCCGGATGACCGTCGTCGTCGACGCCGATGGCGACCTCATCGAGCAGGTCACCAAACAGCTCAACAAATTGATCAACGTGATCAAGATCGTCGAGCTGACTTCAGAATCTTCCGTGCAACGTGACCACATCCTGGTCAAGGTACGTGCGGATGCCGCGACACGCCTGCAGGTCACCCAAGCTGCAGACTTGTTCCGTGCCTCAGTGGTTGACGTTTCCACAGACTCGGTGGTCATTGAGGCAACCGGTACCCCGGAAAAGCTCGCAGCGCTGCTTTCAGTACTCGAGCCGTTCGGCATCCGCGAAATAGTGCAGTCCGGCACCTTGGCCGTTGGGCGGGGATCCCGCTCCATGAGTGACAGGGCTTTGCGCTCCGCTTAGGACACTGTCCCAGGCACAGCGCGGCAGCCCGATACCGAACCACAGACAATATCTACAAAACCACTCAAGAGGAGTTACGCAAGTGACTGAAATGTTCTACGACGACGACGCAGACCTGTCGATCATCCAGGGTCGCAAGGTTGCCATTGTCGGCTACGGCTCCCAGGGCCACGCCCACGCGCTGAACCTGCGCGACTCCGGCGTCGAGGTTGTCATCGCGCTCAAGGAAGGCTCGAAGTCGATCGCCAAGGCCGAGGACGCAGGCTTCACGGTCAAGAACGTTGCCGACGCCGCCGAATGGGCCGACGTCATCATGATCCTCGCGCCGGACCAGCACCAGCGCGCGATCTACAACGACTCCATCAAGGACAAGCTGACTGCCGGCAAGGCCCTTGCCTTCGCCCACGGCTTCAACATCCGCTTCGGCTACATCGAGGCGCCCGAGGGTGTTGACGTCATCCTGATCGCGCCGAAGGCTCCCGGCCACACCGTGCGTCGCGAATTCGAAGCCGGCCGCGGTATCCCGGACATCATCGCCGTCGAGCAGGATGCTTCCGGTTCCGCTTGGGAGCTGGCCAAGTCCTACGCGAAGGCAATCGGCGGCACCCGCGCCGGCGTCATCAAGACAACCTTCACCGAAGAGACCGAAACCGACCTCTTCGGCGAGCAGGCTGTCCTGTGCGGCGGCGTCTCACAGCTGATCCAGTACGGCTTCGAGACCCTGACCGAAGCCGGCTACCAGCCGCAGATCGCCTACTTCGAGGTCCTTCACGAGCTCAAGCTCATCGTCGACCTCATGTGGGAAGGCGGCATCGCCAAGCAGCGCTGGAGCGTTTCCGACACTGCGGAATACGGCGACTACGTCTCCGGCCCGCGCGTCATCGACCCCCGCGTCAAGGAAAACATGGCCGGCGTCCTCGCCGACATCCAGTCCGGCGCCTTCGCCAAGCGTTTCATCGACGACCAGGACAACGGTGCAGTCGAGTTCAAGGAACTGCGTGCCAAGGCAGAGCAGCACCCGATCGAGGGTGTCGGCCGCGAGCTGCGTTCCCTGTTCTCCTGGCAGCAGCAGGACGAGGACTACGTCGAAGGCTCTGCAGCCCGCTAATCGGGGCACCCGTTGAAGCCGCGGCAAGAGCCGTAGCAATTCAACACAGAACACCGTTCGGGATAGGCTCGAAATGAAGCCGCCCGGCATGGAGGCCGGACCCGGTATACCGGGTCCGGCCTTCGTCGTCAAAGAATCGTTTCACCAAAACCCCACCTGAAAAAAGAGAGCTAAAGAGGTCACCGGTGACTAGCACCAAGCCAGTAGTACTCCTCGCTGAGGAACTTTCGCCCGCCACGATCGAGGCCCTTGGTCCGGACTTCGAGATCCGCCAAACCGACGGTGCGGACCGCTCCCAGCTGCTCTCCGCAATCGTCGACGTCGACGCCATCCTCGTGCGTTCAGCCACCCAGGTGGATGCCGAGGCAATTGCCGCAGCCAAGAACCTCAAGATCATCGCCCGTGCCGGGGTGGGCCTGGACAACGTGGACATCAAGGCCGCCACCCAGGCCGGCGTCATGGTGGTCAACGCCCCGACGTCGAACATTGTGTCCGCCGCTGAACTCACGGTCGGCCACATCCTCAGCCTTGCCCGCCACATCCCGCAGGCCAGCTCCGCCCTGAAGGGCGGCGAGTGGAAGCGCTCCAAGTACACGGGTATCGAGCTTTTCGAAAAGAAGATCGGCATCATCGGCCTTGGACGCATCGGTGCGCTCGTGGCCGCCCGCCTGCAGGGCTTCGAGACCGAGATCCTCGCCTACGACCCGTACATCACCTCCGCCCGCGCCGCCCAGCTCGGTGTCAAGCTCGTCACGCTGGATGAACTTCTGGAGAAATCTGACTTCATCACCATCCACATGCCCAAGACCCCGGAAACAGTGGGCATGCTGGGCGCCGATGCCTTCAAGAAGATGAAGGAAACGGCCTATGTGGTCAACGTTGCCCGCGGCGGCCTGATCGACGAAGAAGCCCTCCACGAGGCGTTGGAAGACGGCCAGATCGCCGGCGCAGGCGTCGACGTCTTCCTCAAGGAGCCGAGCACCGACCTGCCGTTCTTCGGCATGGACAACGTCATCGTGACGCCCCACCTGGGCGCCTCGACGGACGAAGCCCAGGAAAAGGCCGGCGTCTCCGTGGCAAAGTCCGTGCGCCTCGCCCTCGCCGGCGAACTCGTTCCGGATGCCGTCAACGTCGCCGGCGGCGTGATCGCCTCCGACGTCCGTCCCGGAATCCCCCTGATCGAGAAGCTCGGCCGGATCTTCACGGCCCTGACCCACGCATCCCTGACGCAGATCGACGTCGAGGTCGCGGGCGAAATCTCCAGCCTTGACGTGAAGGTCCTCGAGCTGGCAGCGCTCAAGGGCGTTTTCGCCGACGTCGTGACCGAGCAGGTCTCCTACGTCAACGCACCCGTCATCGCCGAGCAGCGCGGCATCAACACCCGCCTGATCACGACGCCGGAAGCCGAGGACTACCGCAACGTCCTGACCATCCGCGGGGCACTGAGCGACGGTTCGCAGATCTCCGTGGCCGGAACGCTCACCGGGCCCAAGCAGGTCCAGAAGCTCGTGGGCGTCAACGGCTACGACGTCGAAATCCCGATCAGCGAGCACCTGGTGGTTGTTTCCTACGCGGACCGTCCGGGTGTCATCGGTACTATCGGCCACATCCTGGGCATGAACAACATCAATATCGGCGGCATGCAGGTGGCCCGTCAGAGCGAAGGCGGCCAGGTCCTGGCGCTGCTCACTATTGACACCTCCGTGCCGCAGCAGGTCCTTGAAGCCATCAAGGCCGGCATCGGCGCGGACATGGTCCGGGAAGTGGATCTGGAAGACTAGCATCCCGACCGCTTGAGCTAGAAATGTGTGCCGCACTTCACATCGGCGACATATTATTGGCCGGTCTGCATACAATGGCTTGGTCCGAAATTCGGAACCGGCGGCAGGCCGGCCAATAACTTTTGCACGCACCCGGTGGATTCCTATTGCCTCGGCATGGTTCCAGGGACAGCAGTGTGCACACCCGCAATCCAGGACTCAGGGAGCCCTATGAACGCCGTCCAGAGGTTCATCAGAAGCCGTGTGCTTTTGCTGACCGCGGCCATTTTGATCGTCGCCATGTGTTTGTCCGTATTCATCCAGAGCCAGTCGCAGGCCGCGCTGAACCGGACAGTGGATGAGAACTCACGCGGCCTGTACGACATTCTGGTCCAGGCCAAGTCCGCGAACACCAAGGACGGCGGGGCCCTCCTCCAGCCGGACATCGCGAACGGCCAGGGTGGCATCAGCTTCCCGCAACTCGAGAAGATCCGGGGGCTGAGCGGTGCGGCCGTCGCGGCGCCCATCAGCCTCGTCTCCCGGGTGACGCAGAACCTGGAAACTCCGCGGCTTGATGCCATGGATTACCTTGGCTACAACGCCGGGCTGGCTGGGGGAGCCACCGCGGGGGATCCGACCGGAACGGACGCCAAGAAATGGCCCGCACCGGAGTCCGTGCTCCCCGCGCAGCCCAAGAAGTACCGCCTGACCGCCACCGCCGTGAGCTCCGACGGAGTCTCGCAGCAGACCCTCTTCCAGACCAGCGCCGAAGGCACGCTCGGCAAGGGGCAGGTTGTAGAGCAGCAGACGGCCGGCGGCAAGAGCATCCGCATCGCCGGCCCCGCGGGGGAGACCGGCATCAAGTTCCCTGCGCCTGCCGGCGGCTCGGAACACAACCTTTTCAATCTTTCCGTGGCGCTGCCGATGGCTCCCCAGGTCACCGAGTCGGTTGTCGCCGTCGACCCGACAGCCGAACGCGCTCTCCTGGGTTCGGCCGGAGACTTCCTCGCACCGCTGCAGAAGGCTCCGCCGCCCGACACCCGCAATGCCGGAGCCATCGGCCGCTACTTCGAACAACTGTTCGCCAAGAGCCCTACGCAGCAGGAACTCGAACAAGGCCCGGACTTCATGGGCGTCAACCTCAAATACTGGGCACCCCTCATGACCCAGTACCAGCAGGCAAAGCTGTCCGGCCAGATCACGGATGCCTCGCAGGCCATCCCGCTGATTGTCCGGCAGGGAACCTCGCTGGACCTGAAGTATTCGGTCAAGATCCAGGAAATCGATGATTCGGGCAATGTCGTCAACGACGTCGGCACTGTCTCGCGTTCCCTGGACAAGGATTACCTGCCCTTCGTGTCAAAGTCGCCCTTCGCCCTGGAATGGCCCGGATCCACGGACCACAGCCAGTTGCTCGGCAACACGGGCAACTTCAGCCAAGGCCTGTACCAGCCCGCCCAGTGGAGCACTGACTTCGCAGGGGCACCCAAGTACACTGACGGCGCAACCTCCGCGAACGGAGCCGTCGGCAAGTCCGCCACGCCGGGCGACTGGGTAACCGTCAACAAGCTGCCCGAGAAATCGGCCTTCGGGGCGATGGTGGACCAGAGCCAGCGCAAGCCTGTCGACGAGCGTTCGTACCGGGAGAACCTCTCCACCGGCTCGAAGCCAGCCACTCCGCTGCCCATGGTCTACGGAACGTTCGATCCGGCCCAGATCCAGAAGGCGGCCGGCGACGTCAACAAGCTGCCCTTGGGCGGCTACGACCCGGCCCCGATGACGCTCCAGAAGGACGCCTCGGGCAATGACACCGCAGCCAAGGGCCTCAAGCCTTCGTTGAGCGCCACCGGCCTGGTCAGCCAGTCCGCCGGTGCCATCACCGACTACTACGGCCTTGCGGCAGCGCGCGGTTACGATTCCAACGCCAACGTCATCGACGCTGTCAGGGTCCGTGCCAGCGCGCCGGGCAACTGGAAGCAAGCCCAACCGGAGGTCGACAAGCTCGCGGCCCAGATCCGCGACATGGGTCTTGAAGCCACAGTGGTGGCCGGCTCCGCGCGTGAAGACGCCAACATCTTCGTCCCGGGATACTCCAAGGACGACGCCGGCAAGGAATCCGCGCTGGGCACCGTGCAGCAGTCGTGGGTCCGGCAGGATGCCGCCGACGCCGTTTCCGGTTCCCTGACGGGCACCAACATCACCCTCCTCTTCCTGACGCTGTGCGGGGCTACCCTCCTGACCGGCGCTTCGACAGTCAGCTATATCCGCCAGCGGCGCAGCGAAGCGGGGATACTCCGTGCCATGGGCTGGACCCAAAGAAAGATCCGCAGCTGGGTCCTTGAGGAGTTCGGCATCGGTGCGGCGATCGTTGCCGTGGCCGGCATCGCGCTGAGCCTCCTGAGCTGGAACCTGGCTACCGTCATTGTTTCCGCGTCAGTGTTGCTCATTTACTGCGCAGCCGCCTACATCGCGGCCCAGCAATTGCGGCACCGCGACGTCGTCGACCAGGAACCCCAACACGACGAGCGGCTGATCGCGGTTGATTCGCCCCTGACGTTTGCGTACCGCCAGTTGGTCACCCACCGCTTCAGCTCGGTGGCGCTGGCCGTGGCCGTGGGCGTGTTCGGAGCGGCCGTTGGTGCCCTGATCGCCTTGCTCATCGACATCCCGCGCGCAGCCGGGGCCAGTGCCCTCAGCGGCCTTGCCTCCGCTACCGTCGCGCTGCCGAGCGTCATCCTGGCAGTCTGCGGCGTGCTCGTGGGCCTCGTGCTGACCCTGGTCACCGGTCGCTTCGAGCTCCAGGCCAGGCGCGAGCAGCTTGGCACGCTCAGGGCCATGGGCTGGAACCCGGACATGCTGGGACAGGTCCGGTTCTTCGAAAATGCCTTGGTCGGAGCCGCGGCACTGATCCTGGGCGTCCTGGGGGCGCTGGGCCTGGGCCTGCTGCTCGCTCCCTATGCCGCACTCTGGGCCGCTTTGGCCGGAGTGGTGGCCGTACTTTGCTGGATTCCCATTGCAACGAAAGTGGTCAAATGACTGACAATCTCGAACCCGATCTGACCGCGACCACGGAATCCACCGACGAGTCGTTCCAGACCCGCGCCAACACCATCGTGAGGGCTGCCGACCACGGCATGCCCTTGCAGTTGAGCAACATCACCATCCGCTACGGCGGCGACAAGGGCGGGGCAGAGCCGGTCACCGTCGTCGAGGACTTCAACCTGACCCTGCACGCCGGTGAGATGCACTGTGTCGCCGGGCGAAGCGGCTCAGGCAAGACCAGCATCCTGACGGTGGGAGCGGGACTCACGCTTCCGACGTCGGGCCGGGTCCTGTGGGAGGGCGACTCCCTCGAGAAGATGGGCGACGACGAAATCGCCGACCGCCGCCGCGCACTCATCGGGTACGTGGACCAGGGCGGCGCCTTGATCGACGGCATGAGCGCTTTGGAGAATGTGCTGTTGCCGGCCGTTCCCGACGGCGAAGTGGAGCAGCGCACCGAAATGGCCAAGGACCTGCTGGACCTGGTGGGCCTCGGCCGGCGCATGCGCCACCGTCCGGCACAGCTTTCCGGTGGAGAGCGCCAGCGTGTCGCGATCGCCCGCGCCCTGATCCTCGGCACCCGCGTCCTGGTGGTGGACGAGCCAACGGCCAGCCTGGACCGCACCTCTGCCAACCGCATCATCAGCATCCTGAAGGACACCACCAGTGACGGGATTGCGGTGCTGGTGGCGTCGCACGACCACGAGCTTGTCAGGCTCAGCGATACGCTGACTGAATTGAACTAGCAACTGATGCCTCCGGACCGGCCGTCATCTGCGGCCGGTCCGGTCTTCCATCTCCAAGAGAAGGTAACTTCGTAGAGTGACGTCTCCAGATAAACCCCCGTTCTACATCACCACCGCCATTACGTATCCGAACGGCGAGCCGCACATCGGGCATGCCTACGAGTACATCGCCACCGACGCGATGGCCCGATTCAAGCGCCTCGATGGCTATGACGTGATGTTCTTGACCGGCACGGACGAGCACGGCATGAAGATTGCCCAGGCGGCGGAGAAGGAAGGCATCACGCCGAAGGAGCTCGTGGACCGGAATGCCGAAATCTACAAGGCTGCCCACGCTGCCTTGGGCATTTCCTACGACCGCTTCATCCGCACCACGGACGCCGATCACTACGCCGCTTCCCAGGCCATCTGGAAGAAGATGGAAGCCAAGGGCGACATCTACTTGTCCAAGTACGAGGGCTGGTACTCGGTCCGCGACGAGGCTTATTACACCGAGGACGAGACCGTCCTGAAGGACGACGGCGTCCGCTACTCACTCGGTACCGACACGGAAGTGACCTGGACCGCGGAGGAGAGCTACTTCTTCCGGCTGTCCGCCTACCAGGACAGGCTGCTGGCTTTGTACGAGGAGCAACCGGAATTCGGCGCGCCCCAGTACCGCTTCAACGAGGTCATCAGCTTCGTCAAGCAGGGCCTGCAGGACTTGTCCATCAGCCGGACGACCTTCGACTGGGGCGTCCCGGTGCCGGGGAACGACAAGCACGTCATGTACGTGTGGGTCGATGCCCTGACCAATTACCTGACCGGGGTCGGCTACCCGGATGCCGATTCGGAGGCGTTCCGTAAGTTCTGGCCGGCAGACGTCCACATCATCGGCAAGGACATCTCCCGGTTCCATGCGATCTTCTGGCCTGCCTTCCTCATGAGCGCCGGCCTGGAACTGCCCAAGCGGGTCATGATCCATGGCTTCCTGACCAACAATGGCGTCAAGATGTCCAAATCCCTCGGCAACGTGGTGGCGCCCAAGGACTTCGTGGATCAGTACGGCCTGGACCAGGTGCGCTTCTTCTTCCTCCGCGAAGTGCCCTTCGGCGCCGACGGCAGCTACAACCACGAGGCCATTGTGGGCCGCATGAACGCGGACCTTGCCAACAACTTCGGCAACCTGGCGCAGCGTTCGCTGTCCATGGTGGCCAAGAACTGCGAAGGCAAGGTACCCGTTCCCGGCGGGTTCTCGGCCGAGGACTCGGCGCTGCTGGCACAGGCGCGCGAACTGCTGGACGTGGCCCGCGCCGCCTTCGAGAAGCAGGAATTCAGCCGCGCCCTCGAGGCGATCTGGACCGTGCTGGGTGACACGAACGCGTACTTCGCCGAGCAGGCCCCGTGGGTGCTGCGCAAGACCGACGTCGAGCGCATGAACACGGTCCTGTACGTCACGCTGGAGGTTGTCCGGATCGTGGCTATCCTCGTCCAGCCGGTCATGCCGACGTCGGCCGCCAAGCTGCTTGAGGTGCTGGGACAGCCCGACGGCGAGGCGCGCCAGTTCGCGGCCGTCGCCACGCCGATCGTGCCCGGCACGGAGCTCCCGGCGCCGGCCCCGGTCTTCCCGCGTTACGAAGAGCCCGCCGAATCCTAAACGCCCGCTCACATAAATCGCCTTTCGGGCGAACGCCCGCTCACATATGCGGTCCGTGACGCCAACGCTCCTTCAGATCTGTCCGGCCAGTCCGGAAGATCTGAAGGAGCGTTTGTCTTTCCCCGCCCATATGTGAGCGAGGATCGACGAAAAGTGCCGTATACGTGAGCGCGCGTCGGAGAGATTAGTTCAAATGGTGAGACGATTTTGACCAGAATGTGGATGCGTTGGCAGTCTGAAAACATGAGCGCAACGCAACCCGCCGCAACGATCAACCTGGCTGTCATTCCCGGCGACGGCATTGGCCCCGAAGTCATTGCCGAAGCCCTCAAGGTCCTGGAAAAGGTCGTCGCCGAAGAAGGCGTGACCCTGGAGCAGACTGAATACAAGCTCGGAGCCCAGCACTGGCTCGAAACCGGCGAAACCCTCCCGGATGAGGTCCTGGCCGATCTGCGTACCCGCGATGCCATACTCTTCGGCGCTGTCGGCGCGGCCCCGGGGGACACCCGCATTCCTTCCGGCATCATCGAACGCGAGATGCTGCTCAAGCTCCGCTTCAGCCTCGACCACTTCGTGAACCTGCGCCCGTCGCGGCTCTACGGCACGGTGGGCAGCCCGCTCGCCAATCCCGGCACCATCGATTTCATCGTGGTCCGCGAAGGTACCGAGGGGCCGTACGTCGGCAACGGCGGTACGCTGCGCGGCGGGACCCCCCATGAGGTTGCCACCGAGGTATCGCTCAACACTGCCCACGGCGTCGAGCGCGTGGTCCGTGATGCCTTCCGCCGCGCCAGCGAGCGTCCCCGCAAGCACGTCACCCTCGTCCACAAGCACAACGTCCTGGTCTTCGCGGGCCACTTGTGGAAGCGCACTGTCGAGGCCGTGGCCAAGGAATTCCCCGAGGTCACCCACGACTACCTGCACATCGACGCCGCCACCATCTTCATGGTGACCGACCCCTCCCGCTTCGACGTGATCGTCACCGACAACCTCTTCGGCGACATCATCACCGACCTCGCCGCTGCCATCACCGGCGGCATCGGGTTGGCAGCCTCGGGCAACATCAATATGGACCGCACTGCGCCCTCCATGTTCGAACCCGTCCACGGGTCCGCCCCGGACATCGCCGGACAGCAGAAAGCGGATCCAACCGCCGCCATCCTCTCCGCGGCCCTGCTGCTGGACCACCTCGGCTATACGACCGCCGCCCGGAGGATCGAAGCCGCCGTCGTCGCCGATATCGAAAGCCGCGACGGCGATAGCCGCAGCACCGCGGCCATCGGCGACGCCATCGCTGCCGCACTCTAGGGCCTGTACTGGCACTTTAGGGTCGGTACCCGGGCGTAAGCTTTACTTGAATTATTTACCTGCTGCCGTGGTCCGTCGCTGAACCATATCCTCCAAGAGATGGTTCGCTCTGCCTGGTAGCCGACTGGAGGAAACATGACTCAGACTGCCCACGGCGTCGAATTCAGCCAGCAGCTCTCGGAGACCCCGAAGTCTGCTGAGGAGCGTGCAGCTATCCTGGCAAACCCGGGATTTGGCGACTACTTCACCGACAACACCGTCATTGTCGACTACAGCGTCGACACGGAGGGCAAGGGCGGTTGGCACAGTGCCCGCGTCGAGGCCTACGGACCGATTTCCCTGGATCCTTCGGCGGCAGTGCTGCACTACGGCCAGGAGATCTTCGAAGGACTCAAGGCTTACCGCCACGCTGACGGCTCCGTGTGGACGTTCCGTCCCGAAGCCAATGCCGCCCGCCTGAACAAGTCGGCGCGCCGCCTCGCCCTCCCGGAACTCCCTGAAGAATACTTCCTCGGCGCCATCCGCGAACTCGTGCAGGCGGACAAGGACTGGGTTCCGTCCGGCGACGGCGAAGCCCTGTACCTGCGCCCGTTCATGATCGCAACGGAGGCGTTCCTGGGTGTCCGCGCGGCGCGCGAGGTCTCGTTCCGGGTCATCGCTTCTCCGGCCGGAAACTACTTCGGCGGCGAGCTCAAGCCGGTATCCATCTGGATCTCCCGTGAATACGCGCGCGCCGGCCGCGGCGGCACAGGTGCGGCCAAGTGCGGTGGAAACTACGCCGCATCCCTGATTGCCCAGATGGAAGCCGAGGAGAACGGCTGCAAGCAGGTCCTCTTCCTGGACCACTTCAACGACGACGCCGTCGAGGAACTCGGGGGCATGAACGTCTTCTTCGTCATGAAGGACGGCTCACTCGTCACTCCTGCACTCACCGGAACCATCCTCGAAGGCGTGACCCGTTCGTCCGTCATCCAGGTGGCGAAGGACATGGGCCGCGAGGTTTCCGAGCGCAAGATCACCCTCGCCGAGTGGCGCGACGGCGTTGCCTCCGGTGAAATCGCCGAGGTCTTCGCTTGCGGCACCGCGGCTGTCATCACGCCCATCGGAGTACTCAAGGACAAGACCGAGTTCATCGGCTCCGAGGACGCCAAGGCGGGCGAAACCACCATGGCCATCCGCCAGCAGTTGCTCGGCATCCAGACCGGAACGATCGAGGACAAGCACGGCTGGCTCACCCGCCTGGCCTAAGTCCCCACCGGCTGGCCGGCGTAGCCCTGCCTTTGAGAGCGCCCGACGGCGGCCCCCCACTTTGGTTGGCGGGTCGCCGTCGTCGGTTAACCCGCGAGCGGGCTGTTGCCGGGGCTGTCTTGCCGGATCCGCGGTTCGATGAGTGCTTCCATCTTGGACTGCAGATACTGCTGGCCCGCCGCGGACGGATGATCGCCGTCGGGACCAATGAGGTCAGCCGCGTCGTCCATGATCCAGCCGAGGTCGATCGGATCAACGAAGTCGGCGCCGGCTTTCGCGGCAGCGGCCCTGTCTTGGTCGCGGATGTTGAGTCTTTCCGCCTCGGGCGTGCTCGTGTACGACGGCGGCCCGACCACCACGATGTCGGCGTCGGGAGCGCGGGACTTGACTGAGGCAAACGCCCGCGCTGCCGCGGCCTCGGTTTCGCCGGGGGTGGTGCCCATGTCATTTTCGGAACCGAAGAACAACACCAAGCGCGTCGCATCCGTTACCGCCGTGTCCACTTGGGAACCGAAGGTCGATCCATTGTCGCCGGTGCTGACATAACCGCTGCCGTCATGCGCGGCATTGACGATGGTCGCGTGGAACTGTTGAAAGCCGGGGTCCATCTCCACCAGATTGGGCCAGGCATCGGCCGGGGAAGTGCCGTGTCCCGTGCTGAGGGAGTCCCCGATGATCACCACGGTCGGCTGGCCCGGGGCGGCGGCGGACCGTGGTCCGGTGTCGGAGGAACAAGCGCTGAGCAAGGCGAGGACTGCAAGGCAGACGGTCGCGATCGCCGTCATCCGGAGTCCGTGTCCCCGGGGTTGACTCCGCCGCAATTCGACCACTCCTCCGCAACTGTCGCCGAGCATCCTTCGCAGTGCCTTGGCACCATGCTACGTCGTATGCCGTGCTGGCCACTTGGCACCCGGCTTCCGCACCCGGGGTCCGTCCAGGCCGTGTGCCAAGATGGAGAAGTGAATCCGGTCAGTGACTCCTCTTTCCAGAACAGCAGTCCCTTCACGCGCTCGCTGCTCGCGCCCAATCCGGGTCCGATGAGCCTCGACGGCACCAATTCGTACATCATTGCGGGTCCGGACGCCCGGGGAGTTGTCATCGTCGATCCCGGACCGCTCGACGAATCCCACCTGGCGGCGCTCGCCGCTGCAGGAACGGTGGAGCTCGTTCTCGTCACCCATCGCCACAAGGACCACACGGAGGCCTCTGCGCGGTTCCATGAACTCACCGGCGCGCCCGTCCGTGCGGCGGATTCGGTGCACTGCCATGGCGGCGAACCGTTGCGGGCTGGCGAGGTCATCCAAGCCGCGGGCGTTGAGATCCGCGTGCTGGCCACGCCGGGCCATACCTCCGACTCAGTCTGCTTCCACCTTCCGGGCGACGGACCGGACGGCTCGGTGCTGACGGGCGATACCATCCTGGGGCGCGGCACCACCGTCCTGGACTATCCCGATGGAAGGCTGGGGGACTACCTTTCCAGCCTTGACACGCTCGAAAGCCTTGGCCCGGCGACGCTGTTGCCCGCCCATGGCCCCGTCCTGCCGGCCGTCGACGCCGTGTGCCGCGAGTACCGGGCACACCGGGAGATGCGCTTGGACCAGATCCGTGAAGCCCTGTCGCGGCTCGGGGCCCAAGCCGGGGTCCAGGCAGTCACCGATGCGGTGTATCCCGACGTCGATCCTTCCGTTCGGTGGGCCGCTGAAACTTCGGTGGCGGCGCAATTGGACTATCTGCGCGCCTAGCGGACGCCCGTATTGCGCGCGTAGCGTCCGCCCGCGGACGGTACGCTAGAACCCATGCGTATCGCCCGGTTTGTTGTTGATTCTGATCCCGTCTACGGCGTCGTCGAAGGTGAGCCCGGCAGTGAAGTCATCACTGTCATCCACGGCGACCCCTTCTTCAACGGCGTCGAGCGGACCTCGGTCCGCCACAAGCTGGAGGACGTGCGCCTGCTGGCGCCGATCATCCCGCGCAGCAAGGTCATCGGCGTTGGGCGGAACTTCGCCGAGCATGCCCGGGAGTTGGGCAACGAGGTCCCGGAGCATCCCTTGCTTTTCCTGAAGCCGAACACGGCCGTCGTCGGCCCCAACGATCCCATCGTGTTGCCCGAGTTCTCGGAGGAAGTCTCCTTCGAAGCGGAACTCTGCGTCATCATTGGCCGCATTTGCAAGGACGTGCCCGAAGACCGCGTGGACGATGTCATCTTCGGTTACACCTGCGGGAACGACCTCACGGCCCGCGACGTCCAGAAGACGGACCTGCAGTGGGCCCGTGCAAAGGGCTTCGACACCTCCGCGCCGCTCGGCCCGTGGATCGAGACGGAACTCGACCCCGAAGACCTGGCCATCAAGGGCTGGCTCAACGGCGAACTCCGCCAGGACGGCAGCACCAACCAGATGATCCGCAGCGTGCGGGAGCTGGTGTCGATCGTTTCGCAGGCTTTCACCCTGCTTCCCGGTGATGTCATCATGACCGGGACGCCGGCCGGCGTCGGGCTGGTCCAGGAGGGCGACCGCTACGAGATCGAGATCGAAGGCATCGGCCGCTTGTCCAACCCGGTAGTCCGCCGGTAACGGTTTGGCGGGCCGCCGCAGGTCCCCTCGCCCCTAGTGGCACTGGGCATTCCGCCCACTGCCACGGGGTAAAGTTGGAACCATTATGACTACTGTTGCTGCGTCGAACTCTGCCGCCATTCCTGCCGTGACCGCCGAAACCCCGGTCCGCGTCCGGTTCTGCCCCTCGCCCACGGGAACTCCGCACGTTGGATTGATCCGTACGGCCCTGTTCAACTGGGCCTACGCGCGGCACACCGGTGGCAAGCTGATTTTCCGGATCGAGGACACCGACTCCGCCCGCGACAGCGAGGAGAGCTACCACCAACTGCTTGACGCGCTGAAGTGGCTCGGCATCGACTGGGACGAGGGCGTCGAGGTTGGCGGGCCGCACGAACCGTACCGTCAGTCGCAGCGCGGCGACATGTACCAGGACGTCATCGCCAAGCTCAAGGCCGGCGGCCACATCTATGAGTCGTACTCCACTCCCGAGGAGATCGAGGCGCGGCACCGGGCTGCCGGCCGCGATCCCAAGCTCGGCTACGACGGCTTTGACCGCCATGTCACCGAGGAGCAGCTCGCCCAGTACAAGGCCGAGGGCCGCAACGCCGTGTTGCGCCTGCGCATGCCGGACGAAGACCTGACCTTTAACGACCTCGTGCGGGGAGAGATCACGTTCAAGGCCGGATCGGTGCCCGACTTCGCCGTGGTTCGTGCCAACGGAGCCCCGCTGTACACGCTGGTGAACCCCGTTGACGACGCCCTCATGGGGATCACGCACGTCCTCCGCGGCGAGGACTTGCTGAGCTCCACGCCACGGCAGATCGCCCTCTACCGTGCGCTCTACGCCATCGGCGTGGCGGAGTACATGCCCGATTTCGGCCACCTTCCGTACGTCATGGGCCAGGGCAACAAGAAGCTTTCCAAGCGCGATCCGGAATCCAGCCTGTTCCTGCACCGGGAACGCGGCTTCATCCGCGAAGGATTGCTCAACTACCTGTCCCTCCTGGGCTGGTCCCTGAGCGCCGACGAGGACATCTTCACCGTGGAGCAGCTCGTGGCCAGCTTCGACATCCACGATGTCCTGGGCAACCCTGCGCGCTTTGACATCAAGAAGGCCGAAGCCATCAACGGAACGCACGTACGCATGCTTACTCCGGAGGATTTCCGCCAGCGGCTGGTGCCCTACCTGCGTGCCGCAGGTTTCGTGGGGGAGATCCTGACCCCGCGCCAGGAAGAGATCCTCGCCGAGGCCGCGCCGCTGGTCCAGGAAAGGATCACCCTGCTGGGCGAGGCTCCGGAGATGCTCGCGTTCCTGTTCAAGAACGACGACGCCATCGACGTCGCCGACGACGCCCGCAAGGGCCTCCCCGAGAACCTGGGCGAGGTGCTGGACGCCGCATTGGCAGCATTGGAACCGCTCTCGGACTGGACAGCAGAAAGCATTCAGACCGCCCTCAAGCAGGCTTTGGTGGAGGATCTTGGCATCAAGCCGCGCCTCGCATTCGGACCCGTGCGCACGGCAATTTCCGGCCGCCGCATTTCGCCGCCGCTGTTCGAATCGATGGTCATTCTGGGCAAGGATTCCTCGCTCACCCGCTTGCGCGCGTTCCGCGGCTAGTTCAGGCACGCCGTGATCCACGCACTTCACGAGTCATTCGGCACGGTCCGGGGTGTCCTTTTCGACATCGACGACACCTTGGTGGACCTTGAGTACGCCATGACCACGGCCCTGCGTGACGTCAGCGAACACCTCCTGCCCGGCCTGGACCAGGCCGGGTGGGAGAAGTTCGGACGGATCTTCACGCACGAAACCACGCATTTCTACGACCGGTACCTCGCCGGTGAATTGACGTTCAACGAGCAGCGGCTTCTGCGCGGCCGAGCGGCGCTGGGGCATTTCGGCGTCGAGCTCGGCGGCGAGGACTCCCACACGTGGCTGAACGACTACTCGCGCCTGCAGCCCAGTTATGTGAGGGCGTTCAGCGATGTCCTGCCGGTCCTCGATGCCCTCGACGCTCTTGGAATCCCTTACGGCGCCGTGAGCAACAACGTCCACGACTACCAGCGGGTCAAGCTCGACAGCGCAGGACTCGCGCGGGTCTCGGTCCTCGTCGGGACGGACACCGTGGGCGTGCCCAAGCCGGACCCCGCCATTTACCTGGAAGGGGTCCGCCGCTTGGGCACCACCCCGGCTGAGACCCTTTTCGTGGGCGACAACCGACTTCTCGACGCCGACGGCGCCACTGCCGCCGGATTGCGCGGCATCTGGCTGAACCGCACGGGCGAGCTCGACTCCGGTTTCTCCGGCCGGGAAATAGATTCCTTGACGCGGTTGCTCGCCTGAGGCTTCCGTAGCTAGCCGGCCAGCCGGAACTTCCGCAGGAAAACGAACGCCCCGACAGAACCCGCCCCCAGGACGCCCACAATTCCAAGCGCCGTTCCGGTATCCGACTTCTCAGTCATGCTCGACGGCGATACCGCCACAGCTCCCTGATGGAGTTCCGTGGTGCCCGCCGCGATGCGCGCGTTTCCATCCGCGAGTTTGTCGGCACCGGTGGACAACTGGGCCGAGCCTGCCGCGAGTTTGGCATTTCCATCCGACAACTTGGAGGCACCCGCTGCCAGCGCAGTGGATCCGTCCAGGAGGCCGGGGGAGGAGGGATCGGCGGGGCTGCCCTTGATTCCCGTCATCAACGAGTCAGTGCCCGAAGCCAAGCGTGACGTTCCGTCCGTCATGCTGGCGGCGGCCTTGAGGAGACCCGGGTGCTCGGGGTCGCCCGGTACGCCGTCCATGCCTACGCGGATCTTGGCGGTTCCATCGGCGAGCATTTGGGTTCCCAGGACAACGCCCGGGGACGCTGGATCCTGGCTGTTGAGCTTCTGGGCGAGAGTGGCGAAACCGGCCGTCAGCTTGCCGGTTCCAGCCGCCAGCTTCCCCGTGCCGTCGGCAAGCCGGCCGGTGCCGTCATGGAGCTGCGTCGCTCCGGCAGAAAGCTGGCCCGCCCCCGTCTGCAATTGCGAAGCTCCCGCGTCAAGGCGGTGTGCGCCGTCGTTGAGCGCATTGATCTGGGCCTTCAGCGCTGCTAGGGGCACCACGCCCTGGATGCCGTTGGCGGCGTCGGCGAGCTGCTGGAGCCCCTGGGCCAACGCGGCGGAGCCGGTTCCCTTGGTGGGGTCGTCGCCCGCTCCGGGGTAACCCTTGAGCTGGTTGGTGCCCGCCGCGAGCCTGGCGGCGCCCGCGTCGAGTTGCGCAGCACCGGCGTCGAGCTGGGCGGCTCCGTTGTTGAGCTGGTTCGCGCCGTTGTTCAGTTGAGTAGCGCCATCGCCGAGATTGTTCTCAGCGTTGCCGCCGGGCGTCGGGGTCAGCGCCGCGGAAAGTTGCACGGCGCCGGCCGCGAGCTTCTGCGCCCCGTCGTCCACTTTGTAGACCCCCGGCGCAAGCTTGGCGTTGACGTCATTCTGGATCTTCACGGCACCTGTAGCGAGCTTGTCGGCTCCGTCCTTCAGCTGCTGGGCTCCCGGGGCCAGCTTGCCTTGGATTCCGTTCTGGACCCTTGAAGCACCATCCGCCAGCTTCGCCGCACCTGTCCCGGCTTCCGCAGCTCCGCCTGCAAGCCTCGCTGCGCCGTCTTTTAGCTGGCCGGCGCCGGCAGATGCCTGTGCCGCACCGTCATCGAGTTGCCCCGACCCTGCCGCGATCTTCCCGATGACCAAGGTATAGAAGCCGAGGAGGGCTATGAGCAGAAGTGCGAGTACGGCGACGGCAATGATCTGGGCACGGCTTCGTGTTCTGGTGGCATTGGCAGGGTTCGGTGTCATGGGCAATTCCTCTCGATGACTTCCCGGCAGCGGCGCTGCTGCCGGGGATCCCCCCATGTGACGCAGCTAACAGGCGTTTCGGCCTGGAGCTGTGCCACGAAACAAGTGCGTGGCGTTGGTTACCGATTGGTAACTTACCGAGAGTAAACCTACGATCCGGTCGATTGCAAGGGTTTTTCTTAGTTCGTCCGTTCGCTCGGGACGGGGGCCGGGCCGGCCTCGCGCCTGCGTGCTCGATTTGTGTGCATCGAAAGTCTCGGGTAAAGTAATTACTCGTGCTGAGGGGCACGGAGCGAAGGTTTACGCCGTCGAATCCGGCCTAAAAGTGCCAATGGGATATGGTGTAATTGGCAACACTACGGTTTCTGGTACCGTCATTCTAGGTTCGAGTCCTGGTATCCCAGCTCTGAATAATCCGCATATTTGTGCGGGAATTCGGAGTTTCTCATCGGTTCGCCGATTTGAAACAAGGCTGAATGTGTGAAATACTCATTCAGCTTGAATGCCGGAAGCGGAATTCACAAAAGTGGTAAAACAAAGTGCAAGGCCCCATCGTATAGCGGCCTAGTACGCTGCCCTCTCACGGCGGTAACGCGGGTTCGAATCCCGCTGGGGTCACCAATGAATCCCCCGGAACCAACAGGTTCCGGGGGATTTTTCTTTGTCTCGGTTGGATGGAACATCGGACGCCGTACCTTTCTCCCCGTGTTTGCCGCGGGAAAGTCCGGGAATAGCGGGACTCGCCGTGTCGCAAACGCTTTCCCATCTCAAAGCTGGGGAGTTTGGTACTGGTGGCACTCAGGTGGTCTTTTGGAGGGCTTTCGCGGCGTCCCTGACTTTGATGAGCGTGCGCAGGTTCCGGGTGGTGGTGCTCGCCTTATAACGTGCCTTCGCGGCGAGCTTGCTGAAGGGGCTGTCCAGGGTGCCTCCCGCCGGGGCGAGCCAAGCCGAGGCCTCGGGACCCAGCCGGACATGCTCGACGCCGCCCTGCCCTGGTGCGCCGAGAGCCGTGCCGGCGTCGAATAGTTCGTCCAACATGGCAGTGTCAGAGGCGAGGGTGATGTAGCTGTGCGTGGTTTTGTCGTCAGCCGGATAGGGGCAGGCTTCGACTAGTTCGGCCACCCTTTCGGCGGTCAGGACCACCACCCAGGCGTCGTAGCCAAAGGCTTCCCTCAGGCACTTCTCAAACTGCTCCTTGAGTCCCTCGGCGCCTAGCTCGCTCTTGAGCACCACGTTGCCACTGGCCAGCAGGGTCTTCACGTCACTGAAGGGATACGCCGTCAGGGCCGCTTTGAGGTCGGCCATTTTGATGTTGATCCCGCCCACGTTGATCCCACGCAGGAACACGGCAAAGCTGTTCATGCGCCTACCCTACCTGCGCCCCTCTACTAGAGGGGTGCCACGGCGAAGCAGTCGGGAAACAGGACACGGTTAGTCGTTGTTCTTGCGCAGGGCTTCAGTCAATACCCGGGCGGCGTTGCAGACGACTTCGGCATGGAGCCGTCCGGGCTGGCGGGTCAGGCGTTCGATGGGGCCTGAGATGGACACCGCGGCAATGACGCGGCCGGAAGGGCCGCGCACGGGAGCGGAAACCGAGGCGACGCCAGGCTCGCGTTCGCCGAGGCTCTGGGCCCAGCCCCGGCGTCGTACTCCCGCGAGGACCGTGGGCGTGAAGCGGGCGTTCTGGAGTCCGTCCAGGAGGCGGTCGTGGTCTTCCCATGCCAACAGGATCTGGGCGGCGGAGCCGGCCTTCATGGAGAGCTGGGTGCCCACGGGAATCGTGTCGCGCAGGCCGATCGGGCGTTCTGCCGAAGCGACGCAGACGCGCCAGTCGCCCTGGCGCCGGAAGATTTGGGCGCTTTCGCCCGTGGCGTCCCTCAACTGGATCAGGACGGGGCCGGCAGAGGCGATGAGCCGGTCTTCGCCGGCCGCCGAGGCAAGCTCGACAAGACGGCTGCCGAGGACGAAGCGTCCTTGGATGTCGCGGCTCACGAGGCGGTGGTGGACGAGCGCCAGCGCCAGCCGGTGCACTGTGGGGCGGGCCAGTCCCGTTGCTGCCACAAGTTGAGCCAAGGTGGTTGGCCCCGCCTCAAGTGCGTCGAGCACTTGGGCCGCTTTATCGATGACGCCGACTCCACTAGAATTGTCCATGTAATGATATTGCCGTCTCAATATCTGAGATGCAAGTTGTTTCGCTGGCGTAGTTCGGATCGCTGATGTTCAGTGGAAGTAGTCAAGCCAACCGCAGTGAAGGGAGCAGGCCGTGGGAAAGACACTGGCCGAGAAAGTTTGGGATGCGCACGTGGTGCGCAAGGGCGAAGGCGAAGGAGCCAACGCCCAGCCCGATCTTCTGTTCATCGACCTGCACCTCGTGCATGAGGTGACCTCGCCGCAGGCCTTTGAGGGTTTGCGCCTTGCCGGGCGACCCTTGCGCCGCCCCGACCTCACCATCGCCACGGAGGACCACAACACGCCGACGCTGGACATCGACAAGCCGATTGCCGATCTGACCAGCCGCACGCAGATCCAGACCTTGCGCAACAACTGCAAGGAGTTCGGAGTCCGCCTGCACTCGCTTGGCGACGCCGAGCAGGGCATTGTGCACGTTGTCGGCCCGCAGCTGGGCCTCACCCAGCCCGGCATGACGGTTGTCTGCGGCGACTCCCACACCTCGACCCACGGCGCCTTCGGGGCACTCGCGATGGGCATCGGCACCTCCGAGGTGGAACACGTCATGGCCACCCAGACGCTGTCCCTCAAGCCGTTCAAGACCATGGCCATCAACGTTGAAGGCACTCTGCGTCCGGGCGTGTCGGCAAAGGATATCATCCTGGCAGTCATCGCCAAGATCGGCACCGGCGGCGGGCAGGGCTACGTCCTCGAGTACCGCGGCTCGGCCATCCGGGCCCTCTCCATGGATGCCCGCATGACCATCTGCAACATGTCCATCGAAGCCGGCGCCCGCGCCGGTCTGGTTGCTCCGGACCAGACGACGTACGACTACATGTACGGCCGCCCGCACGCCCCCCAGGGCGAGGAGTGGGATGCCGCCGTCGAATATTGGAACACGCTGCACACCGACGACGACGCCGCTTTCGATGTCGAGGTAGACCTCGACGCCGATACCTTGGAGCCGTTCGTGACCTGGGGGACCAACCCGGGCCAGGGGATTTCGCTCAACGAGGCCGTGCCGTTCCCCGCGGACTTCGGTGACGAGAACGCCAAGCTGGCCGCGGAACGGGCCTTGCAGTACATGGGTCTCGAGGCCGGCACGCCCATGAAGGACATCCGGGTGGACACGGTCTTCCTGGGATCCTGCACCAACTCCCGCATTGAGGACCTCCGTGCCGCGGCCGACGTCATCCGGGGGCGGGAAAAGGACCCGAAGGTCCGGATGCTCGTGGTTCCGGGTTCGGCTCGCGTCCGTCTGGAGGCCGAAGCCGAGGGCTTGGACAAGGTGTTCAAGGAGTTCGGCGCTGAATGGCGATTCGCCGGTTGCTCCATGTGCCTGGGCATGAATCCGGACCAACTGGAACCGGGGGAGCGCTGCGCATCCACCTCGAACCGCAACTTCGAAGGACGCCAGGGCAAGGGCGGACGTACCCACCTGGTTTCGCCGGTAGTCGCTGCAGCCACGGCAGTACGCGGAACGCTGAGCTCGCCCTCGGACCTGGAGCCCGCCTCCGTTTCCGCATCCACTACCACCGACGCCGCCTAGGAGGGCCCCATGGAAAAGTTCACCACCCACACCGGCATCGGTGTCCCGCTGCGCCAGAGCAATGTGGACACGGACCAGATCATTCCAGCGGTCTACCTGAAGCGGATTACCCGTACCGGCTTCGAGGACGCGCTGTTCTCAGCGTGGCGCAAGGACCCGTCCTTCATCCTCAACCAGGAACCCTTCAACGCCGGCTCCGTGCTGGTGGCGGGACCCGATTTCGGTACCGGTTCATCCCGCGAGCACGCCGTCTGGGCACTGAAGGACTATGGCTTCAAAGCCGTGCTCTCCTCGCGGTTCGCGGATATTTTCCGCGGCAACTCGGGAAAACAAGGGCTCTTGGCGGCCGAGCTTGCCCAGGACGACATCGAGTTGATCTGGAAGGTGCTCGAAAACGCGCCTGGCACCGAAGTCAAAGTGGACCTCGTGTCCAAGACTGTTGAGTGCGGTAACGTCGTGGCACCCTTCGAGATCGATGACTACACCCGTTGGCGCCTCCTGGAAGGACTGGATGACATCGGGCTGACGCTCCAGCACGAGGAAGACATCACGGCCTACGAGGCGACGAGGCCGTCCTTCAAGCCGAAGACGTTGCCGGCGCGAACCCAGTAGCTCGAACCCAGTAGCTCGCATCCAGTAGCTTCCGCACCTTGAAAGGACCGGCGCACCCGAAGGAACGGGTGCGCCGGTCCTTTTCGTGTGCGTGGAGCGCTTCGCGGGGATCTGTTCATGGTTTGATCCCCGCGTTGTGCAGCTTCGACAAGAGTTCGGCACCGTCCTTCGCTGCGGTCCACATCCAGCGGACTACGGTCAATCCCGCTGCCCTCAGGCGGTCCTCCCGGATCTTTTCGGCCTTCAGCACATCTTCGGGGCTGCGTCCGGCCAGGAACTCGCCCCGACTGTACTTCGCCCAGCCATCGAATTCGCCGACGACGCCGTGTTCCGGCCAGTGGAAGTCCGAGTATCCGATGAGCCCTTGGGAGTCGCGGTGCGGCGCCTGCAGTTCGGGCTCCGGAAGGCCGGCCAGTATCATTACTGCGCGGCTCAATGATTCGCCCGGCGAACCGGACGCGGGATCAGCCGCCGCAAGTACCCTTTGCACTCGCCGTTGTTTGACTTTGCTCAGCCCACCGAGTTGCGACAGGACTCCTTCGCCGAAATCGTCCGGCGATCGCCCCGATTGCCTCCAGATCGATGCTGCGCGGTCCGCTGCCGGCAACGATCCAGTGAGGGGCAACATGACGGCGAGGTCCCTGATGGTCTGGTCCATGGAAGTAGCCCGCAGGCCGTCCAGCATCACAACTTCGCAATCCTCCCGCAAGGCCAAACGGCGCCTGATTCCATTCCGGGACCTGCCGCCGCCTGGACCCGGCATGACCAGTGTCTCGACTTCGTCAGGCACCTCGATCGGCGGAAGGCCCCACAATGCGGCTGCTGATTGGCCGCAGAAGACCGGCGGCTTGCGGGCGGCGTCGTTCACGGCTTGGATTTTGACGCGGAACTGTTCCCACGGCTCGAGTTCCCTCCATCGGCTGACCGGAAGATACAAGCCCCGTCTAATCCGGACGAGCTCATTGCGCCGGGCCATTCTTGCGACCGTGCGCCCTCCATGGTCGTCGTCGGGGTCGGAATGCGGAGTTACCCATGGATCGGGCCGGAATGGTGGCATGCGTCAAGCCTTAGGGGCACCGTATCCGGGGGCCAGCCCGCCGTCGTCCTATGTGGAAAACCCTTGCGAAAACGTGAGCGAACGCGCCGCGCCGGAGGGCTCCCCGCGCCACAGCACCAGTTAAGGACCCGGGCGCCCGAACTACCGGGTGCGCCCGTCCTTTCGGGGTGCGGAGTTGCTTCCAGCGCTCGTTTCCGTCCCCTTCAGCACCAACAAACCCGCCTTCGCCACGCCCCTCCATTTCGAATCGGTAACGCCAGCTTTTATGCTTAGCTGGAGCCTTCGTAAGTGTGGGGGCATCAACTCGTGAGGAAACCGGTATAGATGAGTAGTGTTCTGACAATCCGCGGCGGCGTCCCCCTGACCGGCCGCGTCACCGTCAGAGGTGCCAAGAACCTTGTTCCCAAGGCCATGGTGGCTTCCCTCCTCGGCAACGAACCCTCGGTGTTGAGGAACGTTCCGGAGATCAAGGACGTGGAGGTCGTCACCAGCCTGTTGCAGCTTCATGGCGTGACTGTCCAGAAGGATCCCGTCACCGGCGATCTCACCCTGGATCCCAAGAATGCGAAGACGGCTTCCAGTACTGCGATCGACGCGCACGCCGGGGACTCCCGCATCCCGATCCTGCTGTGCGGTCCCTTGATCCACGCCATCGGCGAAGCATTCATCCCGGATCTCGGCGGCTGCAAGATCGGCGACCGGCCGATCGACTACCACTTGAACGTGCTCCGCCAGTTTGGCGCCGTCGTCGAAAAGCGCCCGGGCGGCATCCACATCTCCGCTCCCAAGGGACTCCACGGCGCGAAGATCTCCCTCCCGTACCCGTCGGTGGGAGCTACGGAGCAAGTCCTGCTGAGCGCCACGCGCGCCGAGGGCATCACCGAACTGAGCGGTGCCGCCACCGAACCGGAAATCATCGACCTCATCGCGGTGCTCCAGAAGATGGGCGCCATCATCAGCGTCCAGACCGATCGCACTATCCGGATCGAGGGCGTGCGGGATCTGGGCGGCTACGACCACCGCGCCCTCGCAGACCGCAATGAATCGGCGTCGTGGGCTTCCGCCGCCTTGGTGACCCGTGGAGACATCTTCGTTGAAGGTGCTTCCCAGCGGGACATGATGACTTTCCTCAACACCTACCGCAAGGTGGGCGGCGGCATGGACATCCGCGAGGACGGCATCCGCTTCTACCACCCCGGCGGAAAGCTCAGCCCCCTCGTCCTTGAAACGGACGTGCACCCGGGCTTCATGACCGATTGGCAACAGCCCCTCGTGGTCGCCTTGACGCAGGCTGAAGGCGTGTCGATCGTCCACGAAACCGTGTACGAGAACCGGTTCGGCTTCACCGACGCGTTGACCCGCATGGGCGCAACCATCCAGGTCCACCGCGAATGCCTTGGAAGCGTGCCATGCCGCTTCGGCCAGCGCAATTTCCTGCATTCCGCCGTCGTCTCGGGACCTACTCCGCTGAGGGGCACCGACATTGACATTCCCGACCTCCGTGGCGGATTCAGCCACCTCATTGCGGCGCTTGCCGCGACCGGTACGTCCAGGGTGACCGGGATCGACATCATCAACCGCGGCTACGAGCGTTTCACTGAAAAGCTTGCCGGGCTGGGCGCCGATTTCGACCTCACCGAATCCAAGTAACGGGGGATACCTTGAAGGAATCGGCCCAGAGCCGTGCCATGTTCGCTGTTCTTGCGGGAGTTGCCCGGCCGCTTATGAACATCCTCATGGCAAAGAAGTGGGAGGGGACCGAAAAGCTCCCCGCGGGTGGCTTCATTGCGGCTCCGAACCACTGCACCGAAATCGACCCGATTGTGGTGGGGCACATGCTCTACAACATGAAGCGTCCACCGCATTTCCTCGCGAAAGCTGGCCTCTTCAAGGCTCCCGTCCTCGGTAACCTTTTGCGCGCCACGAACCAGATTCCCGTGGAGCGCTCGACGACGGGGGCGAACCGCTCGTTGCAAGCCGCACAGGAAGTGGTTGATGCCGGCGGGGCCATCATCATCTACCCGGAGGGCACGCTGACGCGCGATCCCGATTTGTGGCCGATGAAGGGCCACACGGGAGCTGCCCGCCTCGCGATTCAGACCGGCGCCCCCGTGGTTCCCATTGCCCATTGGGGTGCCCATGAGGTGTTCCCGCGGTACGCCAAACGCCTGCATGTCTTCCCGAGGAAGACCTCCCGCATCCTGGTAGGCGATCCCGTGGACCTCAGCGCTTTCGAAGGCCGGCCACTGGACCGGGCCACCCTGGTCGAGGCAACGGACGTCATCATGGGTGCCATCACGGAACTTCTGGCTACCTTGCGCGGGGAAGAACCGCCCGAGGAGCGCTGGGACCCTGCTGCCCACAACCAGTCGAAGCACGGCCGCTTCCAAGCGACTGAAGGAACATCGGGCACCGATGGTTCGGATGGACAGAAGTGACCTCCGGAGACGAACTCGTCGCCGACACCGGCGTGGTCGCAGTGCTTGGCGCGGGATCCTGGGGTACCACGTTCGCGAAGGTCCTGGCGGATGCTGCGATAGCCGCCGGTGCGGAGCGGATCATCCGGATTTGGGGCCGGCGGGACGAAGTGGTTGCCCAGATCAACACGGAGCACCGTAACGCCCAGTACTTGAAGGACATTGCGCTGCCCGATTCCATCACGGCCTCCACGGACGTGGCCGAGGTCCTTGCGGGCGCCGGGATCGTGATCCTGGCGGTGCCGGCGCAGTCGCTTCGGCTTCAACTGCGCAAATGGAAACCACTCGTGGCTCCCGGCGCCGTGGTCGTTTCCCTCATGAAGGGCCTTGAACTCGGTACCGATTCCCGCATGAGCCAGGTGATTTCCGAGGAACTCGACATTCCGCAGGAACGGGTCGCCGTCGTTTCCGGCCCCAACCTGGCCATGGAGATCGCGCGCCGGGAACCCACGGCCTCCGTGGTGGCATGCAGCGACGAAGCAACGGCTGCATCATTCGCGCTCTACTGCACCGCACCGTACTTCCGCCCGTACACGAGCAACGACGTGGTGGGCGTCGAAATCGGGGGCATCGTGAAAAACGTGATCGCCCTCGCCGTCGGCATCTGCGAAGGCAAGCAAATGGGCGACAATACCAAGGCATCGGTGATCACCCGCGGCCTTGCGGAAACCTCCCGGTTGGCGCTTGCCCTGGGTGGCGAGGCGCGCACCATGGCAGGCCTTGCCGGGCTGGGAGACCTCGTTGCCACCTGCTCTTCGCCTCTGTCCCGGAACCATACGGCAGGACGCTTGCTCGGCGAAGGTTTGACGCTGGACCAGGTCACCGAGCGCATGACGCAGACGGCGGAAGGCATCAAATCCGGGTACGCTGTCTACGAACTAGCCGGAAAACTCGGTGTCGACATGCCGATCACCGCGGCCGTGGTAGCCGTCCTCGAAGGCAAACTGTCCGTTGATGAACTTGGGCCCAGACTCCTGGCCCGCTCCCTGAAGTCCGAAGGCGATTACTGACTGTGACCGAAGAATCCCTGTCTGCCGGAACTGCCGAGACTGCTGCTTCCACCGGAACTGCCGAGTCCGCGACGCCGGCCGCTCACCGGCGGCCCCGCGTCGCCGTACTCTTTGGCGGCCGGTCCAGCGAACATGCAGTCAGTTGCGTGACGGCGGCCGGCGTCATGGGCGCCATCGACAAAGACAAGTACGACGTCGTCCCCATCGGGATCGCCAAGTCGGGCCAGTGGGTGATCCCGTCCGCTGACATCAGCCAGTGGTCGCTGAGCGCAACGGCCTTGCCTGAGGTGCCTCCTTCGGGGAGGACCGTCACCCTTGCCGAGGTGGGTGGAGCTCACCAATTGATCGTCACGGCGCCGAACGCGGTGCCTGAGGAACTTGGTTCCGTGGACGTCGTGTTCCCGCTCCTTCACGGGCCCTGGGGCGAGGACGGCACCATCCAGGGGCTCTTGGAGCTTTCCGACACCCGATACGTCGGAGCGGGAGTCCTGGCATCCGCCGTCGGCATGGACAAGCATTTCATGAAGGTCGTTTTCGAGGCCGCGGGCCTAACGGTGGGACCGTATGTCGCAGTCACCGACCGTGATTGGATCAACGACGCCGAAGCCGTGCGCAAGCGTGTTGACCGCCTCGGCTTTCCGGTGTTCGTGAAGCCCTCCCGGGCCGGTTCCTCGATGGGGATTTCCAAGGTTGACTCGATGGACGGATTGGATGCCGCCATCGACGAAGCACGGAGGCACGACCTCAAGCTGGTGATCGAGGCCGGCATTGTGGGCCGCGAAATCGAGTGCGCCGTCCTGGAAGGACGAGGCACGGCGGCCCCGCGAACCTCCATGCCCGGGGAAATCGCCGTGGCTCCAGGGGACCACGAGTTCTACGACTTCAACGCCAAATATGTGGAGGACGGTGCCGCAGCCCTGAGCTGCCCGGCCGATATTCCCGACGAGGCCATTGCACGCGTCCGTGAGCTCGCAGCGGCTGCCTTCGATGCTGTCGGCGCGGAAGGCCTCAGCCGCGTGGACTTTTTCTACACGCCGGATGGCGAACTCATCATCAACGAAATCAATACGATGCCGGGATTCACCCCGAAGAGCATGTACCCGCAAATGTGGGCGGCCTCCGGGCTGGGCTACGCCGAGTTGATCGACGAGCTCATCTACCTGGCGCTCAACCGCAAAACCGGCCTGCGCTGACAGCCGGCTGCGGCTGGCCCGCTACTTGCCGGGGGCGCCGCTGGGCAGGTTCTGCAGCAGCTCAGGCTGGCCGACGCACTTGCGGACGGCCTTGATCTTCGACGCCGCCGGTGCAAGGTCCGCAAGGACCGTGGCGGAGCTGATCTTGTTCGGGTCCATGAGGATCTCGGTGGCGGGCTCGCGACCATAAGTGGTCAGGGTCCATACCGGATTGCCTTCCTTGATGACCCAGTCGACGTCGTTCACGGTGACGCAGCGGTCCGTGGTGGGGCCGGGCACATTGACCCCGCAACGCAGAATCAGCACGGACGGGTCGCCCCATGCCGCCGTGGCCTGGCTATTGGTCTTCCGCAGCGCGGCATCGCCTATCGTGTCCGGGAGCGCCACCATCATGGGCGCGCAGGCGGCATTCGCTGCATCGGCCGCGGGCTGGACGTCGACCACGGGCGAGCATGCTGCAAGGCTAAGGACCGAAACCGCCGCGGCTGTCAATGAACACAGGGCGCGAACGTACACAGCGGCTTTCGTTTGTTGCATTGATCAAGCCTATCGCGGCTGCGGCAGTCCGAGGATCGGGGAAGCGGGGGCCAGCGGACAGCCCTTTGATGTCGGCGGTTCGCGATAGCGTAGAGCTGTGTCCATAGAACAACAGACTGTCGGTGAGCTCTCCGAAGGTGAGCTCCTCGCACGCATCTTCCCGCGCCTGAACCACAGCAGCAGCGTGCTGCTCGGGCCGGGCGACGACGCCGCCGTCGTCGCTGCCCCGGATGGCCGGACCCTGATTTCCATCGACACCCAGACCCAGGACCAGGACTTCCGGTTGGAATGGAACAACGGATACCGGACCACCGGGTATGACGTCGGCTGGAAATCGGCGGCGCAGAATCTCAGCGACATCAACGCGATGGGCGGCACGGCCGTATCCCTCGTGGTCAGCCTGACGATGCCGCCCGGAACTCCGGTGCCGTGGGTCGAGGACTTCGCCGATGGCCTGACGGCCGGCATCGTCGGACTGGGGGCGCCCGATTGTTCCGTCGCCGGGGGAGACCTCGGCCGTGGCCGCGAGATCGCGGTGACCGTCGCCGTCGTCGGGACGATGCACGGGCTCCCTGCCGTCCTCCGCTCCGGGGCCCTTCCCGGGGACATCCTGGCCCTTGCCGGAACTGTTGGACGCGCTGCAGCGGGACTTGCCCTCCTCGAAGGCACCATACCCGTGGGCCAGCTGAACGCTGCCCAGCGCGCACTCATGGACAGCCAGTGCCGGCCGCAGCCGCCCCTCGCCGCAGGACCACTGGGTGCCAAGGCAGGAGCAACCGCCATGATGGATGTCTCGGACGGGCTCTTGCGCGACGGCGGCCGCCTCGCCGAAGCCAGCGGCGTCGTACTCGACCTCGACTCCATCGCGCTCAAGGCCCTCGCCACTCCCTTGGAAGCTGCCTCGGCTCCCCTTGGCCTGGATCCCATGGAATGGATCCTGGGTGGCGGGGAGGACCATGGCCTGCTGGCGACATTTCCAGCAAATGTTCAGCTACCTTCCGGCTTCACTGCGATAGGCTCGATCCAGGCCGTTGCCGAAGGGCAGCACAGCGGCGTCCGGATAGCGGGAATGCCCGCTGACACCGTGGGATGGGATCACTTTGCAGACTAAGATTGCCGCCAATACGCACGCCATGAAGCGGTGGCTGGGCAAAGCGGAGACGACGCTCGGGAACCACAGCGACCGTCTCAACGCCATCAACATCTTCCCGGTGGCAGATGGCGACACCGGAACCAACCTCTACCTCACGGTCCGCGCGGCTGCGGCAGCATTCGCTGACCGTTCCACCGCGGACGAGCCGGTCAACGACGTCGGCGTCGTTCTGGCCGCGGCGGGGCGGGCCGCCATGGAACAAGCCCGGGGGAACTCCGGGACACTCTTTGCCGTCTTTTTGTGCGCCCTGGCTGAGCCGCTGGCAGGGCACACGCGCCTTAGTGCGCCGCTGCTTGCCGCCGCCTTGAACCGGGCCCAGATCCGGGCTTGGTCGGCCTTGAGCGAGCCTGTACCGGGCACCATGCTTTCCGTCCTCGAAGCTGCCGCGAGGGCAGCCGGCGAATGCGATACCGCGCACAACGGGGACGACAGCAACCAAGCGCTCGGCCTGGCCCTCGACGCCGCCGTCAATGCCGCGCTGGATGCAGTGGTGCAAACCGAGGACCAACTCGCCCCGCTGCACGCCGCCCGGGTAGTGGACGCGGGCGGGGTGGGCATGTTGCTGATCCTGGACTGCCTGCGCTCGGCCGTGCTCGGCGAGGAACTCCAGGATGAGCTCCTGGACGGGCTGCACGGCTATGACCTGCAGGATCCGCATATCCACGCCGCGATGCCTGCCGACGACGGCGTCGAAGTCATGTGCACCATCAGCCTTTCACCCTTGGCCGCTGCCACGCTCCGTCAGCGATTGGACGAACTCGGCGACTCCGTCATCATGAGCCAGGTGGGCAGCGCGAGCAACCCGTCGGGACCGAACGGTGCCGGGGACGACGATGACGATGAAGACGCTGCAGAAGCCAGCTACCGGTGGCGCGTGCACGTTCACGTTCCGGAAGCTGACGCCGCTGTGGCCGTCATCCGTTCACTCGGCGACCCTAGCGACATCTCCGTCAGCCAGCTCTCGATGCCGCGCGACCCAGGCCTTCCGGCAGGCCAGCACGGGCATGAATACTGAGCTCCACCTTCCCCTCGAGCGGCGGATCGGCAAACGCTCCGCGTCCGTCATCGGGAAGCACCTCGGCCTGGACACTGTCGGGGAGCTGCTGAACTACTTTCCCCGCCGTTACTTGAACCGTGGGGAGCTGACGCCCATCAGCAAACTGCCGTTGGATGAAGAGGCCACCCTCATTGCCAGGGTCCTGTCCAATTCAACCCGGCAAATGCGGGCACGCCGGGGATCGTTGACGGACGTCGTGGTCACGGACGAGGCCAGCGGCGAGCAGATTCCCGGAACGTTGAAGATCAGTTTCTTCAACGGCTTCCGCGCCCGCAGCGAACTGCAGCCGGGGCGCCGCGTGATGTTCTCAGGCAAGGTCAGCCGCTACGGCGGATCACTGGGCATGACCAATCCGGACTTCATCCTGCTCGACGAGGACCCGGAGCTGGCCGGTTCCGTCGATCCGGAAAAGCTGGCCGCAATGCCCATTCCCGTGTATCCAGCCACCGCGAAGCTCACCAGTTGGTCCATCCACAAAGTCATCACCACGCTGCTGGACACCATCGACGTGGACAGCATCGAGGATCCGCTGCCTGCCGAAATCGCGTCCCGGGAGAAATTCCTGGGGGTAGGGGACGCGTACCGGCTGATCCATTCCCCGGAAACGGCAGCGGACTGGCAGCGTGCCCGTGACCGTTTCCGCTACCAGGAGGCACTCGTTCTGCAGACTGCGCTGGCGCGGCGCCGGGCCCAGTTGGCTGCCGAGGAGGCCACCGCCCGGCGGCCGTTGCCCGAAGGGCTCCTTGCTGCCTTCGACCGGCAGCTGCCGTTCACGCTGACTGCCGGCCAGGCCGCCGTGGGAAAGACGCTTTCCCACGAGCTCGCGCAGGACTCGCCCATGAACCGCCTGCTGCAGGGCGAGGTCGGTTCCGGAAAGACGATCGTGGCATTGCGGGCCATGCTGCAAGTGGTGGACGCCGGCGGACAGGCGGCATTGCTGGCCCCCACGGAGGTGCTCGCGGCACAGCACTTCGATTCCATCCGGAGGACCCTGGGCACGCTGGCCCGCGACGGTTTGTTCGGCGGCGCCGGGATGCTGGGTGGCGCCGGATCGTTGGACGGCGGGACGGGGAGCGGGCCCGGGTCGGTCCAGCTCGCCTTGCTGACGGGCTCCATGCCGACGGCGGCCCGCAAGCAGGCCATGTTGGACGCGGCGTCGGGTAACGCCGGGATCGTGATCGGCACCCACGCACTGTTGAGCGACAAAACCTCGTTCCAGGACCTCGGCCTGATCGTGGTGGATGAGCAGCACCGCTTCGGGGTGGAGCAGCGCGACGCCCTGCGGGCCAAAGCCAACCGGCCGCCGCACCTGCTGGTGATGACCGCCACACCGATCCCGCGCACAGTTGCCATGACCGTGTTCGGTGACCTTGAGACGTCCGTGCTCGACGAACTTCCAGCGGGCCGGGCACCCATCTCCACCCACGTCGTCGGACTCGCGGAGAATCCGGGCTGGGCGGCCAGGATCTGGAAACGGTCGCGGGAAGAAATCGACGCCGGTCACCAGGTTTACGTCGTGTGTCCCAAGATCGGAGACGACGACGACGGCGACTTCAGCCCGGGCGAAGCGGAACCAAGCGACGCCGAACTTTCGGACGAGGGCCCGGCGCGCGAGCTCGCCTCGGTGACCGCCGTCGTCGAAACCCTCGGCCAGGAACCGGCCCTGCGCGGCGTCCGGGTGGAGCCCCTTCACGGACGGCAGGATCCGGCGCTCAAGTCCGAAACCATGGCCTCGTTCACCGCCAACCAGACCCAGTTGCTGGTGTCCACCACCGTCATCGAGGTGGGCGTGGACGTCCACAACGCCACGCTGATGGTGATCCTTGATGCCGACCGCTTCGGCATTTCGCAACTCCACCAGCTCCGCGGGAGGGTGGGCCGCGGCGGTCTTCCGGGCACGTGCCTGCTGGTCACGACGCTCGAACCCGGCCATCCCAGCCGCAGGCGCCTTGACGCCGTCGCGTCCACTACCGACGGCTTCGAACTTTCCCAGGAAGACCTCAAACTGCGCCGCGAAGGCGACATCCTCGGCGCCTCGCAATCCGGCGGGCGCTCCACGCTTAAACTGTTGCGGGTCCTGGAGCATGAGGACGTGATCGCCCGCGCCCGCACGGATGCCCAAGGGCTCGTTGCCAACGATCCCGGACTTGAGGGCCAGCAGGCCCTGGCGGCCGCAATTGACGAATATCTGAACCCCGAAAAGGAGGCGTTCCTTGAACGCGGCTAAGGATTCCACGCCGGAAGGCACGGCGGTGTGCGCAGCCCCAGGGGTTGGCCGATGAGCAGGATCATTGCCGGCATGGTCGGCGGCAACCCGCTGGTCAGCGTCCCCGGAAACGCCACCAGGCCCACCACGGACCGGGTCAAGGAAGCCTTGTTCTCGCGGCTCGAGGCGCTTGACGCCATCGACGATGCCCGGGTTCTGGATCTTTATGCGGGTTCGGGTTCGCTCGGCATCGAAAGTGCCAGCCGGGGCGCGCGCTCTGCCGAACTCGTGGAATTCGACGCACGCGCCTCCGAGGTCTGCCAGCGGAACGCGGACATGGCCAACCAGGTGCTCGGACGCAGGAAAGTCTCCGTCACTCGTTCCAAAGTGGAGTCCTTCCTGGAACGCGCGGCGGATGACGTTCTCTGGGACCTCGTGTTCCTGGATCCGCCCTATCCCTTGGATGAGCCTTCCCTCAAGGCCGTCCTCGCCAAGCTCGCGTTCCACCTCGATGAAGGCGCGGTGGTCGTCGTCGAGCGTTCCTCGCGGTCCCCGGAACCGGACTGGCCGGACACCTTGGAACGGTTTGCCGACAAGAAGTACGGCGAAACCAAGCTCTGGTTCGCCGAACCCGTGTAGCGCGGCACCGGGAGGTGCGGCGCTAGCCCGATAACCTGTCCAGTTCCACGCCGCTCAGCACGGCTGCCGGGTGCGGCCCCCGGGCCAGGAGTTCCGCTGTCCACTCGGCCGGCCAGGGCCGGCGCGTTCCCACCAGGATGATGTTGCCGGGGTAGCGGCCGGCGAACATGCCGCTCTCGGCGAACGCGGCAACGTCGGGCATCGCCCGGCGCATCGCGGCAACCTGGCTGCGTACCAGGGTCAGGGCCGCCTCGTCGCCGACGTTGACGATGAGGACTCCATCGGGCCGGAGCCGCGCCGCGGCCTCTTCATAGAACTCCCGGCAGGCGATATGCGCCGGAGCATCCGGACCGGAGAAGATGTCCAGGATCACGACGTCGAACTCGAGTTCCGCGGGCAGCTCGGCGAGGGCTTCGCGCGCGTCGCCGATATGGGTCGCCAAACGGGTGCCGTCCGGCATGGGCAACTTCTGCAGCACGAAGTCGAGCAATTCACGTTCGAGCTCGACGGCGTGCTGATCCGAACCGGGCCTCGTCGCCTCGATGTAGCGGGCCAGGGTCAAGGCCCCCGCTCCGAGGTGAAGGACAGTGATGGCTTGCCCGGCTGGCGCGGCGAGATCCACCACATGGCCGATCCTGCGCAGGTACTCGTAGAAGATTTCCGCCGGTTCCGCGAGATTGACGTGGGATTGCTCGGCGTCTCCGATGCGCAGGATGTAAGCGCCGTCGATCAACGTGTCGGCTTCGATCGCGGCATGTTGGCCGGTGGTCCGGAGGAAACGCTGTCCCTCGTGGATTTGCCCGGCGGACATGGTCAAAGCTTGTCCCGCAGGGTGGCCAGCCTTGCGGCCGCTTCTTCCAGTACTTCGGTCTTCTTGCAGAACGCGAACCGGAGCAGGCTGCGCGTCCTCTCCGCGCCTTCCGGGTGGCAAAACACCGGAACGGGGATGGCCGCCACTCCCACGAGCTCCGGCAACTTTCGTGCCAGGTCCACGGAGTCGCTGATGCCCAGCGGCGCGGTGTCCACGTTGATGAAGTATGTTCCCCGCGGCGTGTAGACGCCGAAGCCGGCGGCCCGTAGTCCCTCGGCCAGGATGTCCCGCTTGTGCTGGAGGGTGGACGCGATACCGCTGTAGAACTCATCGGGCAAGGCAAGGCCTACGGCGATCGCACTTTGGAAGGGGGTGCCCGAACTGTAGCTGAGGAATTGTTTGACGGTGCGGATCGCCGCCACCAGGTGGGCAGGTCCGCTGAGCCATCCGATCTTCCAACCGGTGAACGAGAACGTCTTGCCGGCCGAGGAAATCGTGACGCTCCGCTCGGCCGCTCCCGGGATGCCGGCGATCGGAAGGTGCTGCACGCCGAAGGTGAGGTGCTCGTAGACTTCATCGCTGAGGATCACGGCATCGTATTTCCGGGCGAGCTCGACGACGCGTTCCAGCACCTCGCGAGGGAAGACCGCGCCCGTGGGATTGTGCGGGTTGTTGAGGAGGACAACCTTGGTGCGTTCGCTGAATGCCGATTCCATGGCATCCACGTCCGGAAGGAAGTCCGGTGCCAGCAGGGGAGCGGTTACGTGCTTGGCCCCGGCAAGCCCGATGATGGCGCCGTAGGAGTCGTAGAAGGGCTCGAAGGTGAGGACCTCGTCGCCCGGTTCGATGAATGCGAGCAGCGACGCGGCGATTGCTTCAGTGGCCCCGGTGGTCACGATGACCTCGGTCTGCGGGTCGGGGGTCAGTCCGTAGAAGCGTTCCTGGTGTGCGGCGATGGCCTCGCGAAGTTCGGGGATGCCTTTGCCTGGAGCGTACTGGTTGGCTCCCGCCGTGATGGCCGCCTGTGCTGCTGCCTTGATTTCCGCCGGCCCGTCCTCGTCCGGGAATCCCTGGCCCAGGTTGATGGCGCCGGTGGACATTGCCAGGGTGGTCATTTCTTCGAAGATGGTCACTCCGAGGCTGCCGTCGGCCGATAGCAGGTTGGCTCCGCTGGCGGCTCGCTGCCAAGGCGCGGCGGACGTGTTCTGGCTAAGAGAGGCCGGGCTCGTCACTGTGGGGCTGCCTTCCTGGGTGCTGGCTTCCGGCTCCTCCGGCCCGCCGTTCCAGCCATGGTATCGCCATAGTGCCTGCGGCCCCGGATGGGGTAGGTTCGAACCATGAGACGCGCTGTGTGCCCTGGCTCCTTCGACCCCATCCACAACGGACATTTGGAAGTCATCGCAAGGGCCGCCGGCTTGTTCGATGAAGTCGTCGTTGCGGTGTCCACCAACTACGCGAAGAAGTACCGCTTCAGCCTGGAAGAGCGCATGGACATGGCCCGGGAAACCCTGGCTTCCTTGCGGGGGATCATTGTGGAGCCCATGGGTGAGGGACTGCTCGCCGAATACTGCAGGCACCGGGGAATTTCCGCGATCGTGAAGGGCCTGCGTTCGTCCTCGGATTTTGACTACGAACTTCCCATGGCCACCATGAACCGCCAGTTGTCCGGCGTCGAGACCGTCTTCCTTCCCGCGGAGGCCCACTACCTGCACTTGTCGTCCACGCTGATCAAGGAAATCTCCCTCCTTGGCGGCAATGTCTCCGATTTCGTGCCCAAATCGGTGCTCAGGAGGCTCCTCGCTGGCGGGTCGGCTGCGGAGTCGCCGCACAACGGGTAAGCTGGATCGGTACCTCGGGCAGAACGCGTTGCAATTGACCCGGTTTGAGTCCGTTCATGCGTTCAGGCTAAGATGGTACGTCGGTCATATGTTCTACAGGAGTTCTCATTAAGCGAGATGCAAGTTCGCCTTTGACGCTGGACGTCAAGGACCTCGGACGTAGTCCAGGAAGCATGCGGACGCTCACGGAACATGTACCCGCGCCAAGTGACCTTGGCGTGGCACTCATTGGCGTTCAGGAAGGCTCGGATATCGAGCTCGACCTGAGGCTTGAGGCCGTACACGAAGGAATTCTGGTATCTGGAACCGTATTCGCTGAAGTCAAGGGCGAGTGCGGACGATGCCTGGATCCCCTTGCGTATGACCTTGAGGTCAATGTGCAAGAACTTTTCTTCTATGAGGGCGTGGAGCTTTCGGACGAAGAAGACGATGAAGAGCAACGTCGAGTCGAGCACGATCTAATCGATCTTGAACCGGTGTTGCGGGACGCGGTTGTAACCATGCTGCCGTTCCAGCCGGTGTGCCGGGAAGACTGCCAGGGCCTCTGCTCAATATGCGGAGTGCGTCTGGAAGACGAGCCGGGGCACCACCACGAGGACCTGGATCCTCGCTGGGCTGCCCTAGCTGAACTGGCTAAGACCGACCGGCAAACTGATTAGTAAGTGCTGACTAAAAGAGAAATGAGATAGCCGTGGCTGTTCCCAAGCGGAAAATGTCTCGCGCAAATACACGCGCCCGCCGTGCCCAGTGGAAGGCAACTGCCCCCAACTTGGTCAAGACCATCGAAAACGGCCAGGTTGTTTACAGCCTGCCGCACCAGGCAAAGGTCGTCACCGACTCTGCCGGGACCGCGCTGTTCCTTGAATACAAGGGCCGCAAGGTCGCAGACGTCTAAATCCGCCACAAGGCTGACAAGGATGTCTTCAACTGAAGAGCTTCTGAAGCGTCTCGGTGTCTCCATTGATGCCGAGACGCTTCGTCTTGCTCTGACACATCGTTCATACGCGTATGAAAACGGCGGGATTCCCACCAATGAGCGCCTCGAGTTCCTCGGCGACTCCATCCTGGGCTTCTCCGTGACCGATTCGCTGTACCGCGACAACCCGGCACTCCCGGAAGGCGAACTCGCGAAGCGACGCTCCGCCGTCGTCAGCACCCGCGCCCTCGCAGGTATCGGCCGGGACCTGGGCATCGGCGAATTCATCTACCTCGGGCAGGGCGAAAGGCTCACCGACGGTAAGAACAAGTCGTCAATTCTTGCCGACACCATGGAAGCGCTCATCGGCGCCACGTATCTTTCCAACGACATTGAGACCGCCCGGCAACTCGTCATGCGACTCGTTGGTCCCTTGCTCAAGGACGCCGCAGCCCTTGGGGCCGGCACCGACTGGAAGACCAGCATGCAAGAGCTTGCCGCCAGCCGTCAGCTCGGGTCCATCTACTATGCGGTCGAAGGCTCCGGTCCGGACCACGCCCGCACCTTCGAAGCCGTCCTCCAGATCGGCGGCACCGCCTACGGCAAAGGCGCCGGCCACTCCAAAAAGGAAGCCGAGCAGGAAGCCGCCGCAGACGCGTGGCGCACCCTTAACAGCAAGGTCACGCTGAACAGCAAAGCCGACGCCTCGTCTGATCCCGCGCACAGCGCCTGATTCCCCATGCCGGAACTGCCCGAAGTCGAAGTGGTCCGCCGCGGCCTAGCACGTTGGGTGCGAGGCCGGACCATCACTGGCGTGGACGTCCTGGACCCCCGCTCCATCCGCCGCCACGCGTTGGGCACCGAAGACTTTATCGGCAACCTTGAGAACTCCACGGTTTTGGACGTCGTCCGCCGCGGCAAGTTCCTGTGGATGCCCCTGCGGACCGAGGAACCCGGCGGCACAATAAATTCCCCCGAAGCGCTTCCCGGCGTCGCGCTCATGGCGCACCTCGGCATGAGCGGGCAGCTCCTCATGCAGGATCCCGGGGTTCCCGATGAGAAGCACCTCAAAGTCCGCCTCCGCCTCAGCAGTGCAGACGGCATGCCTGAGCAGCTGCGATTCGTGGACCAGCGGATCTTCGGCGGACTCTTTGTCACCTCGCTTGTACCGACGCCCGATGGCGGTCCCGGCGGCCAGGGCGAGACGCCCCTTCCCGAAATTGCCGAAGAAGCCTCGCACATCGCCCGCGATCCGCTGGACCCGCACTTTTCCTTCGACGACTTCTACCGCAAGGTCAAATCCCGCAAGACCGGGCTCAAGCGGGCCCTGTTGGATCAGGGCGTCATCTCGGGGATAGGCAACATCTACGCCGATGAATCCCTCTGGCGGGCCAAGCTCCACTACGCCAAGCCGACAGACACCCTCAAGCGGGCCGATGCGCTGAGGCTCGTCGACGCCGCGAAGGACGTCATGAGCGATGCCCTCGCCGCCGGTGGGACGAGCTTTGATTCGCTCTACGTCAATGTCAACGGAGCTTCGGGATATTTCTCCCGGTCCTTGGATGCCTATGGCCGGGCGGGCGAGCCGTGCAGGCGTTGTTCCGCAGTCGGACTTCCGGGCGTGATCAAACGCGAGCAATTCATGAACCGCTCCTCGTACACGTGCCCGATCTGCCAGCCGAAGCCGCGCAACGGCCGCTGGTAGCAGGGATTCGCGGGTTTGCCCCGCAAATCCGCGGATTTCCGCCGTCGGGCAGTAGATTTAGCCGTAAAGTAGCCACCGGCGACATTGAAAGAGATCCGAAACACCTTGCATCTGAAAAGTTTGACTGTCCGGGGATTCAAGTCGTTCGCGTCGGCCACGACGTTCGACTTCGAGCCGGGCGTCACCGCCGTTGTCGGCCCCAACGGTTCGGGCAAGTCCAATGTGGTTGACGCCCTGGCCTGGGTCATGGGCGAACAAGGTGCCAAGACCCTGCGCGGCGGCAAAATGGAAGACGTCATCTTCGCCGGCACCTCGGGGCGGCCCCCTCTGGGCCGGGCGCACGTTGCGCTGACGATCGACAACGCCGACGGCGCCCTGCCGATCGAATACAGCGAAGTCACCATTTCGCGCACGCTGTTCCGGACCGGCGGCTCCGAGTACGCCATCAACGGCTCGCCATGCCGCCTCCTGGACATCCAGGAACTGCTCTCCGATTCAGGGCTCGGCCGCGAAATGCATGTGATCGTGGGCCAGGGCCAGCTGGACCGTGTCCTGCACGCCACTCCCGAGGACCGCAGGGGATTCATTGAGGAAGCCGCCGGCATCCTCAAGCACCGGCGCCGCAAGGAAAAGACCGTCCGCAAGCTGGAGGCCATGCAGGCGAACCTGCAACGCCTTGGCGACCTCACGGCGGAAATCCGCCGTCAACTGACGCCGCTGGGCAAACAGGCCGAAGTCGCCCGCCGCGCCCAGACCGTGCAGTTCGATGTACGCGACGCAAAATCCAGGCTGTTGGCGGATGATCTTGTCCGGCTCACCCGCGCGCTGGAGAAGGACGTGGCCGACGAAGCCGCCCTGAAAGAGCGCCGCGAGGTAGTCGAATCGGAGCTCGGTGCAGGCCGTCAACGCCAGATCCGCCTTGAGCAACTCGCGGCTGAGGCCACACCCAGGCTCAACGCGGCCAGGGACAACTGGTACCAGCTGTCCGCCGCGAGGGACCGGCTTCGCGCCCTCGGATCACTCGCTACCGAACGCCGCCGCCTCCTCGGTTCTTCCGATGTTGCCCCGGATTCAGGCCGCGACCCGGACCACCTGGACCGGCAGGCCGCCCGGGTCCGGCAGGAACAGTCGGAGCTGGAGCACGACATCCTGGCGAAGCAAGCGGGCCTCCTCGAGGCCACGGCAGCCAAACAGGAAGCCGAGAACCTGGCCGCGGCCGAGGACAAACGCCTGACAGCAGTGCTGCGGGCGGCAGCCGATCGCCGTGAAGGCCTTGCGAAACTCGTCGGCCAGTTGGCTGCCGCACGTTCCCGGGCCGAAGCGGCCGAGGCTGAGCTGGGCAGGCTCAGGGACTCGCTGGCAGCCGGCGAAGAGCGGCGTCGCCACGCGCAAAGCGAGTTCACGGCCCTTGAGTCCCAAGTGGCCGGCGTTGAAGACGGCGAAGAAAGCCTCGACGCCGAATACGAGGACGCCAGCGCCCTTCTTGACGAAATCAACGCCGAGATCGAAGCGTTGAAAGCCGCCGAACGCGACGAAGTCCGCGAACGCGATGCGCTCACCGCCCGCCGCGATGCTCTGCAGCTTGGCCTCAACCGCAAGGATGGCTCTTCGCGGCTTCTGTCCTCGGACCACCCCGGCATCCTGGGTTCGCTTGCTTCCCTCGTGACGGTGGAGTCCGGGTACGAGACCGCCGTTGCCGCAGCGCTTGGCAGTGCTTCGGACGCGGTCGTGGTGGCCGACGGTGCGGGGGCCGTCGCCGCGATGCAGTTGTTGAAGGACGCCGACGCCGGACGTGCCTCGCTTTTGGTGGCAGGCGCGGTGCCCACCGTGGATCCGGGGCCCGGGCAGCACGAATTGCCGACGCTCCCCGACGGTGTGCGCTGGGCCGCCGAGTTGGTGGCGACGGACGCTCCCGAAGCAAGTGGCGCGCTGACCCTCCTGGCGCGCACCGCCGTCGTCGACGACCTGCGTGCGGCGGCAAGCCTCATTGCCGGCAACCCGGGCCTCACTGCGGTGACCCTCGAAGGCGACGTCTTCAGGGCACTGACGGTGGACGGCGGATCGGCGACGGCGCCGTCGCTTCTTGAGGTCCAGGCCGCGGTGGACGACGCCGAGACCCGGCTCCGGGAGCTCACCGCCCGTCTTGAAAGGGGCAAGTTCGCCCTGGCTGGAGCCGAAGCACGCCGCGCCGATGCCCAGGAACGGGCGAACGCGGCGCTGGACAAACTTCACGATTCGGATGCCCGCCTGGCTGCCGTCGCGGAACGGCTTGGCCACCTGAATTCCCAAGTGCGCAGCGCCGTCGCGGAACGCGATCGAATGGCGGAGTCCCTGGCCAAAGCCGAACTGAACATCGCCGTGGCAGAGGAATCACTTGAGCTTGCGGCGGAGCGGCTGGCCGCGGCACAAGAGGCCCCGCAGGAGGAAGAGCCTTCCACGGAACACCGCGATGCCTTGGCCAGGGCCGCCAGTGATGCCCGCTCCCGTGAGATGGAAGTCAGGCTCGGGTTGCGGAGTGCCGAGGAACAGCTCGCCGCCACCAGCAACCGGGCTGCATCCCTCGAACGGGCCGCCGCGAGCGAACGGCGTGCACGCGAGGAGGCAGCGCGCCGGGCGATGCGCCGCAAAGCGCAAGCCGAGCGGGCCGCCGCAGTCGCTTCCGCCGTCGAACAGGCCATACGGTTCGTCGATGTTTCAGTGGACCTGGCCGCCCGCGACCGCGATGTCGCCGAGGCAGTCCGGGAGCAGCGCGAAAAGGAACTCGCTGATGTCCGGAGCAGCAACGAGAAATTGGCCCACGAACTGGCCGGGCTGACGGATTCGGTCCACCGCGACGAACTCGCCCGGGCCCAGCAAAGGCTCCGGATCGAAGCGTTGGAAACGCGCGCCATCGAGGAGCTCGGGCTCTCGGCGGAACAACTCGTGGCCGATTTCGGCCCGGAGCAGCCCGTTCCCGTGCCCGCCGCTTCCGTCGACAAGTGGGCCGAACTCCGGGCTCCGGTGGACGAGGACGGGAACGCCATCGCCGAGGGTGTTCCCTTTGTCCGCGCCGAGCAGGAGAAACGGCTCCGCAAGGCCGAACGGGACCTCGCCGCCCTTGGCAAAGTGAACCCCCTGGCGCTGGAGGAATTTGCCGCACTCGAGGAGCGCCACCAATTCCTGAGCACGCAACTGGAAGACCTTAAATCCAGTCGCAAAGACCTTCTGGACATCATCAAGGAAGTGGACAAGCGCGTCCAACAGGTCTTTGCCGAGGCCTTCGCCGATACTTCCAAGCAGTTCGACCACGTCTTTGCCCGGCTCTTCCCCGGCGGGGAAGGCAAATTGGTGCTGACGGACCCCGATGACATGTTGACCACCGGCATCGAGGTCGAAGCACGGCCTGCCGGCAAGAAGATCAAACGATTGTCCTTGCTTTCCGGCGGCGAACGGTCACTCACCGCTGTGGCGCTGCTCGTCGCGATTTTCAAGGCGCGGCCTTCGCCTTTCTACGTCATGGACGAAGTGGAAGCGGCGCTGGACGACACGAACCTGGGCAGGCTCATCACGATTTTCGAAGAGCTCCGGGAGTCCAGCCAGTTGATTGTCATTACGCACCAGAAGCGGACCATGGAAGTCGCGGACGCCCTCTACGGAGTGACAATGCGGGGCGACGGCGTGTCCACCGTCATCAGCCAGAGGCTCGGTGCCGAGGTCTAGCTTTATGAGAAGCTAGGGGAGTGAACGATCTCCTCCCCATTATTTTGTCCATTGTCGCTGCCATCGTGGTGGTCGGAGGGCTGATTCCTGTCCTGCTCAAGGCGCGGAAGTCCTCTTCGACTTACGCTGGAACGCGCGACGCCAACGACCCCGCTGACAAGGCGCCGGCAGGCGGCGGAACGATCGTCGACGACGCCCCCGGGACCGCACCTGACCGCACCGTTCCCGGTCCCGTCGTCGAACCCGCCGACCTTGCCGTACCGGAGACCGACGTTCCGGACGACGCAGCCGGCCTGGAGCTTATCCAGGTGGAGACCCCCGCGCCCGTCGAGGGCCGCCTCAACCGGCTTCGCGCGCGGTTGGTCAAATCCAACAGCATTCTCGGCAAGGGTCTCCTGGCCCTGCTTTCAAGCGACAAGATCGACGAAAACGTCTGGGACGAAGTCGAAGAGACACTGCTCCTCGCCGACCTCGGCACCGAGCCCACCATGCAGCTCGTCGATGCCCTCCGTGCACGGGTCAAGGTCCAGGGCACCCGCAGCCCGGAGGACGTCAAGGCCCTCCTGCGCGAGGAACTCATCAAGCTTGTGGACCCCACGATGGACCGCAGTTTGAACGTGGAACGCAAGGGAGCCCACCCGGCCATCATGATCGTCGTCGGCGTCAACGGCGTGGGCAAGACCACCACCGTCGGCAAGCTGGCGCGTGTTCTCGTCGCCGAAGACAAGGACGTCCTGCTGGGCGCAGCCGACACCTTCCGCGCAGCGGCCGCGGAGCAGCTCGCCACGTGGGGCCAGCGGGTCGGCGTCGCAACCGTCAGGTCGCACGTCGTCGGCGCGGACCCGGCCTCTGTCGCCTATGAAGCCGTCAAGTCCGGCATTGAGCAGGAAGTCGACGTCGTCATGATCGACACCGCGGGCCGCCTGCAAAACAAGGTGGGCCTCATGGACGAGCTCAGCAAGGTCAAGCGCGTCATCGAGAAGCTGGCCGAAGTGGACGAAGTCCTGCTGGTACTGGATGCGACCACGGGCCAGAACGGCCTGAACCAGGCCAAGGTCTTTTCCGAGGTAGTCAACATCACGGGAATCGTGCTCACGAAGCTCGACGGCACCGCTAAGGGCGGTATCGTCGTCGCGATCCAAAGGGCCCTCGGCGTGCCGGTCAAGCTTGTCGGCCTCGGCGAAGGACCGGACGACCTCGCGCCGTTCGAGCCCGAAGCCTTCGTCGACGCGCTGCTCAACTAGCCGCTTCCAGCCCAACTAGCTCGCAGTTGTTGTCGTTTTCAGGCCTGAAAACGACAACAACTGCGAGTTAGTTGGGTGAGTCGACGGGTTCCGGGGCGCGGGGCATCGGCTCGCGCGCCGCGGACCAGCCGACGGCGGCGAGCAGGAGGATCCCGCCGGTGGCACCGAACGCCCAGCCGTAGCCAAGTCCGTCCGCCAGGAGGCCAACCAGGACGGGGCCTACGATTGCTCCGGCGTCGGAAGCCATCTGGAAGACCGCCAGCACCTTGCCACCGGAGCGGCCACGACCAATGATGTCCCCGACGGCGGCCTGCTGGGCCGGGTTCAGCAAGCCGGAGCCGAAGCCGGCCGCGGCGGACGCCGCGAAGAACGCGGGAAGGTTGCCGGTCAAGCCGATAGTGGCGGTGGCCAGTCCGGTGACCACCAAGCCCAACAGCATCATGGGCTTGCGGCCGAAATTGTCGGCCATACGGCCCGAGAAGGTCAGGGCCAGGGCGTTTCCCCCCGCAAACACGGCCAGCGCCCAACCCGCGGAGGTCGATCCTCCGGCCAGCACAACCACTGCGAACAACGGCACCGTGGCCATGCGCACACCGAGGGTCGCCCAGCCGTTGCTGAAACTGGAGAACAGGGCGGCCCGGTAGGCAGAATCGCCCAGGGCATCCTTCATGCGCATTGCCGGCCCCGCCGCACCGCCTTGCTTCGCTGCCCCTGAACTTCCCGTCAGCTGCGTGCGGACAACCAAAGCAGCCAGGACCAAGGCTGCCGCGTAGGCGAGGAACGGTACGCGCAGCCCGAATCCGGCCAGCAGTCCACCGACCACCGGACCCAGGACGCTGCCGATCAGGAAGGCCGAGGCGTACGCGCCGGAGACCCGCCCGCGGCTTTCCGGAGGGGCGAGCCTGATCAAGAGGCCCATTGCTGCAACCGTGAACATGACAGAACCGGCTCCGCCGAGTCCCCGGAAGACCAGCAGCTGCCAATAGCTCTGCGCGAAGGCGCACGCCGCCGTCGACGCCGCCACTATCAGCAACCCTGCGATGTACACAGGACGTTCGCCAAAGCGGCCCATCAGGGCGCCCCCGGCAGGGGCGAACACCAGGCGCATGAAGGCGAAAATGCTCACGATCACCGCGGCTGCCGTTGCCCCGACGTCGAACGTCGTGGCGAACTGGGGAAGCACGGGCGCAACGAGTCCAAAACCCAATGCAATCAGGAACGCCGCCGCCAGCATCACCTTGATGTCCCGTGGCATTTCAGCCTTGGCGGCCCTCGCCCCTTGTTCGGCGCGGGATTCGGGGCTTGCGGTCATGGTGTCGGGGTCCTCTGGCTAGTTGGAACGCGGGGAAATGGAACTGACGAAACATATCCGTAACAAGGGTGATATGCACCATTTACGTTCGAGAAGTTCTTGTAACAGCCCTGCAATCTAAAACCTTCGCAGGTGAAACACTGCCCCGCAAAACTCTTATGTAGAACGCAAATGCGTTGGGACAGGCGGCTCAGCCCGCATCTAAAGCAGAGAGGACGTAGACATGGACTTCACCGCCGGTCTCGTTTGGCTCCTGGTCGCATCAGCATTCGTGCTGTTCATGACCCCGGGCCTGGCATTCTTCTATGGTGGCATGACCCGTGCCAAGGCCGCCCTGAACATGATGATGATGAGCTTCATCGCCATCGGCACAGTGACCCTCGTGTGGGTCCTCTGGGGCGCCTCGATGTCCACGAGCAACACGGACAACTTCTTCGAGATCTTCGCGAACCCGTTCAGCCACTTCGGCCTGCACAACTTCACCGATCCGGCAGACCTGCTCCACGTCGGTTACGCCGCAACCTTCGCGATCATCACTGTCGCCCTCATCTCCGGTGCCATCGCGGACCGCGCAAAGTTCTCGGCCTGGACGCTGTTCACCCCGATCTGGGCAACTCTCGTCTACGCCCCCTTGGCCTACATGGTCTGGGGCGGCGGTCTCTTCTCGGCAACCGGCTGGTTCGGCCAGACCTTCGCTCCCGTCATTGACTTCGCCGGCGGCACCGTAGTGCACATCAACGCCGGTGTGGCAGGCCTCATCCTCGTCCTGATCATCGGCAACCGCAAAGGCTTCGGCAAGGACCCGAACCACCGCCCGCACAACGTGCCCTTGGTCATGCTTGGCGCGGCCATCCTCTGGTTCGGCTGGTTTGGCTTCAACGCCGGTGCTGCGGCAACTGTGCAGCAGGCTGGCCTGATTTGGATCAACACTCTCGTCGCGCCGGCAGCGGCCATGCTCGGCTGGCTTGTCGTGGAGCGCATCCGTGACGGCCACCCCACCTCGCTTGGTGCGGCTTCGGGCGTCGTCGCCGGCCTGGTTGCGATCACCCCGGCTTGTGCCAACGTTTCCCCGCTCGGCGCCATCGCCCTCGGTGTAGCAGCCGGTGTAGCTTCGGCCCTCGCGGTCGGCCTCAAGTTCAAGCTTGGCTACGACGACTCGCTCGACGTCGTCGGTGTCCACTTGGTGTCCGGCATCATCGGCACCGTGGCCATCGGCTTCCTCGCCACCCCGACCCAGGGTCCCGCGGGCCTGTTCTACGGCGGCGGCACCACCCAGTTGGTTGCGCAGTCCCTGGCGGCACTGTGCTCGATCATCTTCACCGGCGTGATGACCTTCATCATCGCCTACCCGATCCACAAGCTCATGGGCTTCCGGATCTCCGAACGCCAGGAGATCGCCGGTGCAGACCTCAGCCTGCACGCCGAGACGGCATACGAGTTCGGCGTCGGCGGCCACGGCGGAAGCTTCCAGCCCCTTCACGATCTCATCACCGGAAAGTCCTCGGCCGAGCCCGAGGCAGCTGACGAAGCATCCGTATCAGGCAAGGAGAGTGTCCAGGCATGAAACTCATCACGGCGATCGTCCGCCCGGAGAAGCTCGACGCCATCCGCGAGGGGCTCGAAGCATACGGGGTACAGGGACTGACGGTCAGCGCGGCCAGCGGCTACGGCCGGCAGCGCGGATACACCGAGGTGTACCGCGGAGCCGAGTACAACGTGGACCTGCTTCCCAAGATCCGCGTGGAGGTCCTGGCCACGGATGAGCAGGCAGACGACATCCTCGATGTCCTGATTGCTTCCTCCAACACGGGCCGTGCCGGTGACGGCAAGGTATGGACCGTGGACGTCTACGAAGCAGTCCGTGTCCGCACGGGCGAGCGGGGCGCAGCAGCCATCTAAGGCACCAACGCAGAAGAGGGGCCGGGTACCTGGAAAGGTACCCGGCCCCTCTTGCGTGTGCGCTTCCGCAGGAGCGCGGCCGCCTGCTTAGCCCCCGACGGCGGTGGGCCAGTCCGCGGGACCGGGCCCGCCGGCGTCGTACTCTTCGAGCGGCACGGAATCCTTGGCCCAGGCCTTGATCACGGGTTCGATGATCCGCCAGCAGTCGACGGCGGTGTCGCCGCGGACTGAAAGCAGGGGATCGCCGGTGATGACGCCCTCCAACACTTCTCCGTAGGGCAGCAGATCGGAAGCATTCATTTGTGCGTCGAGCGTCACGCGATCCAGCGTGAAGATGTTTCCGGGACCATTGACGTCGACGTCGAGCTGCAGGGTGTCAGGACCGAAACCGATGCGCAGCTGGTTGGGGGAGTCCACGCCCTCGAATCCGGTCGGCAGGTGCGGGACGGGACGGAAGGTGACGATCGCCTCTTTCCGCGCGGCACCCAACGCCTTTCCTGAGCGCAGGATGAAGGGGACGCCTTTCCAGCGCCAATTGTCGATTCCCACTTCGACTTCTGCGAGGGTCTCCGTTTCACGGGCAGGGTCCACGCCGTCCTCTGCGACATAGTCCGGCACGTCGCGGTCGCCGATTCGGCCGGCTGTGTACCTCGCGCGTCGGGTGGACTTCTTGTACGGCGCGGTGATGCTGCTCGCACGCAGCACCGTCGAAATCGCGTCGCGGAGATCGCGCTCGCCGATGCTGGAAGGGGCATCGATGGCCAGCAGCGCCATGATGTGGAGCAAATGGCTCTGAATCATGTCCTTGAGGGCGCCTGCTCCGTCGTAGTAGCGCGCACGCCCTTCGAGGGCGAGGTCTTCGTCGAAGATGATCTCCACCTTCTCGATGTGGTCCCTGTTCCACACCGGCTCCAGGAACCTGTTGGCGAAGCGCAGGCCCAGGATGTTGAACACAGTGGCCTTGCCAAGGAAATGGTCCACGCGGTGGATGTGGTCTTCCGGGACCAAAGCGGCGAGGGTCTTGTTGAGTTCCCGTGCTGATTCTGAACTGGATCCGAAGGGTTTCTCCATCACCAGGCTTGTTCCCGCGGGAAGCTCTTGGGCGGTGAGGACTTCACAGGCCTTCTGGCTAATGTGGGGCGGCAAAGCGAAATAGACGGCGATTGGCGCTTCGAGCCCTGCCAGGAGCGTCGCGAGCTGGCCATCCGCAGTGACATCCACCTGATGGTATTCGGTATTTTTCTCCAGGGAAGCGATTGCCTTCTTGCCGGCGGCACCTGCACCCTTGGCGGCATCTTCGAAGGCCCCGCCTACACGTTTGGTCCACTGCTGGGACGTCCACGGGTCGGAACCGGCTCCGACAAGCTTCAGGCCGTCCGCGAGTCCGCCGGCCACGAGCCGGGCAAGGCCCGGTAACAGCAATCGGCCCGTCAGATCTCCGGAGGCGCCTAGGATGAGCAACGTATTTACTGTTGTTTTGCTGGTCACTGTGCCAGCATGCCATCTTGCAGGCGCGTCTTGGTACCCTAGATAGTCGAGTCCCTCAGTTGAGTCAGATTTGTTTGGGGCAGGAATCGTCAAGATATTGGTGCGCCGGAACGGCCGCCATTCGTAGACCATTGAAAGAAGTGCACGGCGCGTGTTCAATTCACTCTCTGACCGGTTGACAGCAACCTTCAAGAATCTCCGTGGCAAGGGCCGCCTCACCGAGGCCGACGTCGACGCCACCGTCCGGGAGATCCGGCGTGCCCTCTTGGACGCCGACGTTGCCGTTCCCGTAGTCCGCGAGTTCACAGCCCGCATCCGCGAACGCGCCCTGGGCGCTGAGGTTTCCGCGGCCCTGAACCCGAGCCAGCAGATCGTGAAGATCGTCAATGAGGAGCTCCAGGAGATCCTCGGTGGCGAAACCCGCCGTATCCGCTTGGCGAAGACCGGCCCCACCATCATCATGCTCGCCGGCTTGCAGGGTGCTGGTAAGACCACTCTCGCCGGCAAGCTTGCCAAGTGGCTTAAGGCCCAAGGCCACAGCCCCGTACTTGTTGCTGCCGACCTCCAGCGTCCCAACGCCGTGACGCAGCTCCAGATCGTCGGCGAACGCGCCGGTGTTCCCGTCTTTGCTCCGCACCCGGGCACCACCTCGGATCTGGATGTTCCCACGGGCGACCCGGTCGCCGTCGCACGTGCCGGCGTCGACGAGGCCCGCCAGAAGCTGCACGACGTCGTGATCGTGGACACCGCGGGACGCCTCGGCGTCGACGCCGAGATGATGGACCAGGCGCGCCGCATCCGCCAGGCCATCATCCCGAACGAAGTGCTGTTCGTGATCGACTCCATGATCGGCCAGGACGCCGTCAACACGGCGGTTGCCTTCGATGAGGGCGTCAACTTCACGGGTGTCGTGCTGTCGAAGCTCGACGGCGACGCCCGCGGTGGTGCCGCCCTCTCGGTCGCGTCCGTCACCGGGAAGCCGGTCATGTTCGCGTCCACCGGCGAAGGCCTGGACGACTTCGAACTGTTCCACCCGGACCGCATGGCGTCCCGCATCCTCGATATGGGTGACGTTCTTACCCTGATCGAACAGGCAGAGAAGAACTGGGACAAGGACGAAGCTGCCCGGATGGCGAAGAAGTTCGCCGACCAGGAAGACTTCACCCTGGACGACTTCCTCGCCCAGATGCAACAGATCCGCAACATGGGCTCCATGAAGAAGATGCTCATGATGATGCCGGGTGCGCAGAACATCCGCCAGCAGTTGGAGCAGTTCGACGAGCGGGAAATCGATCGCGTGGAGGCGATTGTCCGCTCCATGACCCCGCACGAGCGTTTGGCTCCGAAAATCATCAACGGTTCCCGCCGCGCCCGCATCGCCCGTGGTTCCGGTGTGCACGTCTCCGAGGTCAACGGCCTCCTGGAGCGTTTCGCGCAGGCCCAGAAGATGATGAAGAAGCTGGCCCAGGGCGGCGGCATGCCAGGGATGCCCGGCATGCCCGGCCTCGGTGGCGGTTCCCGCAAGGCGAGCAAGAACGCGCCCAAAAAGAAGGCCCGTTCCGGAAACCCCGCCAAGGCTGCCCAGGAATTGCGCGACGCCGAGAACAAGCGGGCTAACGCTGTTCGCACCGGCGCGGCATTCGGCCAGCCATCCGGCGACTTCGACCCCTCGCAGCTCAACCTGCCGAAGGGCTTCGACAAGTTCCTCGGCAAGTAGCCGTCCCACCCAACTAGCTCGCAGTAGGTGTCGTTTTGAGGGCTCAGAACGACAACAACTGCTAGTCAGTTGGGCACCACGCCGCCGGGGTTCGCTTGCGGCGGGGATGAGTTGGGTTGTCCGTCCCGTGCCATAGGCTGGGTGGATGCAAAAGCAGCGCGTTGTGTTCGTCCATGGAGCAGGCACATTCGGCGCTGCCGCCTGGCCGAAGCAACACGGCATGGCGCTGCAGTACGATGCGCTCTTCCTGAAACGCCACGGCTTCGATGCGCAGGCCGAGCCTTTGGAATCCGATGTTGCCACCGATGTGGACATCATCTTGGAGTGTCTCGGAGCGCGGGAAGCCGCGTCAACCCCGGGCCCTTCGCGTGGCGGCCATGTCGTAGCGCATTCCCAAGGCGCGATTTCCGCCATGTTGGCCGCGGTGGAACGGCCGGACCTGGTCCGGTCCCTCGTCTTGGTGGAGCCGGCTTGTCTTTCATTGACGGCCGAATTGCCCGCCACTGCGGCTTACCGGGCACTCATGGAGCCGTTGTTCCGGGTCCGGCACGAACTCAGCGATGACGATTACCAGCGCGAATTTGTCCGCCGCGCGTTTTCCTCCGAGGCGGCGGTCCTCAGCACCCCCGAGGCCCGCCGGACCGCCCGGCGGCTGCGGCTCCAGGCTCCGCCGTGGGAAGCGCCCCTGCACATCGTGCCTGGAGTCCCCACGCTTGTCCTGACCGGTGGTTGGGAGCCCCTGTACGAAGAGATCGCCGGCTACCTGCAGGAAACCGGCGCCCTCCGCCGCGTTGCGGCTGGAGGACACCGGCCTCATGACTCCGTTGAAGGAGACCGGATCATCCGCTCCTTCATCGCGGACGTCAGCCGCGCAGGATCAGTCCAAGCGTCCTGATCAGTTCAGGCTTCCTGAATTCGCGCCGCGGTTTCCTCCGGGAACTTCAAGCTCGGGCAAATAGACCTTGCCGCCCGATGCCAGGAACTCAGCGCTCTTTTCGCGCATCCCGCTAAACATTTCCGCGATGGCCGCTTGGGAATCCGCGGAGCCGTACTCGTCGCGGATGTCCTGGCTGATCCGCATGGAGCAGAATTTCGGTCCGCACATCGAACAGAAGTGTGCCGTCTTGGCCGGTTCGGCCGGGAGCGTCTCGTCATGGAACGCTTCCGCCGTGACCGGATCCAACGACAAGGCGAACTGGTCACGCCAGCGGAACTCGAAGCGGGCCTTGGAGAGGGCATCGTCGCGCTCGTGGGCGCCCGGGTGTCCCTTGGCGAGGTCCGCGGCGTGGGCGGCGATCTTGTAGGTGATCACACCGGTCTTGACGTCGTCCTTGTTTGGCAGGCCCAAGTGTTCCTTCGGGGTGACATAGCAGAGCATCGCGGTTCCGTAGCGTGCGATTTCCGTGGCGCCGATGGCTGAGGTGATGTGGTCGTAGCCCGGAGCGACGTCGGTGACCAAGGGTCCCAGGGTGTAGAACGGGGCGCCGTCGCACAGCTCCTGCTGACGCTCCACGTTCTCCCGCACCAAGTGGAACGGAATGTGGCCGGGGCCCTCCACCATGACCTGGACGTCGAATTCCCATGCCCGCTTCGTCAGCTCGGCCAAGGTGTCGAGCTCGGCGAACTGTGCGGCATCGTTGGCGTCCGCCGTCGCTCCCGGGCGCAGTCCATCACCCAGCGAGAACGCGACGTCGTACTTGGCGAAGATTTCGCAGAGTTCGTCGAAATGCGTGTAGAGGAAGTTTTCCTCGTGGTGCGCCAGGCACCAGCCCGCCATGATGGAGCCGCCGCGGGAAACGATGCCCGTCACGCGGTTCGCGGTGAGCGGCACGTACCGCAGCAACACGCCGGCGTGGATGGTCATGTAGTCCACGCCCTGCTCGCATTGTTCAATGACGGTGTCGCGGAAGATCTCCCAGCTGAGTTTGTTGGCTTCTCCGTTGACCTTCTCGAGGGCCTGGTAAATCGGCACGGTGCCGATCGGTACGGGGGAGTTGCGGATGATCCATTCGCGGGTGGTGTGGATGTCGTCACCCGTGGACAGGTCCATGACGGTGTCGGCGCCCCATTGCGTGGCCCACTGCAACTTGTCCACTTCTTCAGCGATGGAGCTGGTGACGGCCGAATTGCCGATGTTGGCATTGATCTTCACCAGGAACGCCTTGCCGATGATCATCGGTTCGGATTCGGGGTGGTTGATGTTGTTGGGGATGATGGCCCGGCCGGCGGCGACTTCGCTGCGGACCAGTTCCACATCGCAGTTCTCGCGAAGTGCCACGAATTGCATTTCGGGCGTGACGATGCCCTGTTTGGCGTAATGCATCTGCGTCACGGTCTTGCCGTCGACGGCGCGGCGGGGCACCGGCTGTGCGCCCTTCCACTCCGCGGAGGCGGCTCCGCGGCGCACGGCCGATTTGCCGTCGTCGAGCAGGTTCCGTTCGCGGCCGCTGTAAGCCTCGGTGTCGCCACGTGCTTCGATCCACTCGCTCCGGAACGGTTCGAGGCCCACTACGGGATTACTCCCCGGCCCTGCCGTGCGGTACACCCGGAAGGGGGCGTTGGCCTCGCCGTTGGGAGATGGTTCCAGGGCTATTTCCGTGACCGGGACACGGATTCCCGTCGCTGTGTCCTCCAGGAACGCGAGGGAATGCGACTTGAGCGACTGTGTCACCTCCTGCGCCGATTCGTTTTGGGCAGGGCTCAGCTGTGTTTCTTTGGTGCTCAAGGAGTACTCACTTCCTTCGCCGGCATTACCCGGACAGGTTCAACGGTCGCAGGCTGCGTCAGCCCGATCTCAGCCCTTGCAAGGGCCCCCGTGTGGTCGTAGATGAAGCTACCACAGCCGGGAGTCCTCGAGACAGATGTGACCGAGGACAGATGTGACTGCCCCGGCGACGGCGCCTGAGTCTAGGGTGGATTCATGGCGGAAATCATCGAATTCAGCGGCGCTGTCCTCACCGGGCCGGAGGAGGAACTGCGAGGTCTCTGGTCGGTCGACGGACGGATGACCTTTGTCCGCCCCCTCGCGAAACCGGACGTAGTGCTGGATGGATGGGTGCTGCCCGGCTTGGTCGACGCGCATTGCCATGTTGGCTTGGGCAAGGGCGGAGCTGTCGACGAGGAGACTGCCCGCTTGCAGGCGACGGCGGACAGGAAGGCCGGGACTCTCTTGATCCGCGACGCCGGTTCCGCGAGCGACACGCGCTGGCTGCAGCGCCGCACGGACATGCCCAGAATCATCCGCGCGGGCAGGCATATCGCGAGGCAACGCCGTTACATCCCCGGGCTGGCCGAAGAAGTCGAGCCGGAGGATCTGGTGGAAGCGGTGCGCAAGCAGGCACGGTCCGGGGACGGCTGGGTCAAGATCGTCGGGGACTGGATCGACCGCTCCGCCGGGGATCTCGGCCCGTCCTTTCCGGCGGCCGTCGTCAAGGACGCTGTCGCGGCGGCGCACGACGAGGGGGCCCGGGTGACCGCCCATTGCTTCGCCGAAGGGACCATCGACGACATGCTCGACGCCGGCATCGACTGCATCGAGCACGCCACCGGATTGTTGCCGCACCACATTCCCCGGCTGCTGGACCAAGGCGTACCGATCGTCCCCACCCTCATCAACATTGCGACGTTCCCGGACATCGCGAAACAGGCGGAAGCGAAGTTCCCCCGTTACGCCGCCCACATGATCGCGCTCTGGGAGCGTCGGCATGAGCGGATCCTCGAGGCGTTCGACGCCGGGGTGCGGGTATACGCCGGGACGGACGCCGGCAGCGTCATCAAGCACGGCCGGATCGGCGAGGAGATCCTGGAACTGCACCGGGCCGGCCTGCCGCCGGCCGCCGCGCTCGACGCCGCCTGCTGGTCCGCCCGCGAGTGGCTGGGGGCCGACGCCATCAGCGAAGGCGCCAGTGCCGACGTCGTGCTCTACGCAAACGATCCCCGCGCGTCCCTTGAGGTGGTGTTGAAACCGCAGTGCACCGTGTTGAGGGGGCACCTTTCCCGACGTGCCGGGCATTAGGAATAAATTGAAGCTTCAAGTAATTTAGATATATAGAGGTTGCCGAAGGGCGGCGCCACAAAAAGCCGGGAGTTTCACATGACCACCACATCCAGCCAGGATCTCCTTCCTGCAGAACTCACCATGGGCACCGTCATGCTCAAAGTGGGGGACATGAAGCTCATGGGCGACTACTACGAGCGGGCGCTCGGCCTGGAGGTCGTCGCCGAGCAGGACGGCGGGCTCTACTTCGGCCGGCTCGGCAAGCCGTTGGTGCACCTCGCCCCCGCCTCCGGGCTCCAGATCCCGGGTCGCGGAGAGGCCGGACTCTTCCACACGGCTCTGCTCTTCGCGGACCAGTCATCCCTCGCCGCAACTGTTGCCTCCGCGGCGCAGTACGAGCCCCACGCCTTCGTCGGCAGCGCGGACCACCTGGTCAGCGAGGCCTTCTACTTCACCGACCCCGAGGGCAACGGCATCGAGCTCTACTACGACAAGCCCCGCGAGGGCTGGGAGTGGAACGGCAATTCGGTCGTCATGGACAGCCTGCCGCTCCCTCCGCAGCGCTACCTCCAGCAGTATCTGAGCGAAACGGCGGTGACCGGCCAGCATGAGGCGGGCGCCGGCGTCGGGCATGTCCACCTCCAAGTGGGCGACGTCAAGACCGCCCATGACTTCTACGTCGACACTCTCGGCTTCGAGCAGACCGCCGGCTGGCACGGGCAGGCCCTGTTCGTCTCCGCGGGCGGGTACCACCACCACATGGCCATGAACGTGTGGAACAGCCGCGGTGCGGGTCCGCGCAAGGACACGCTCGGTCTCGGCGAGGTGGTCATCGAAGTGCCGTCAGGCGACGACGTCGGCGCGCTCGCGGACCGCCTCAAGGTTGCCGGCATCGCCGCCCACCACACCGGCCAGGAACTGCGCTTCGAGGACCCGTGGCGCAACCGGCTGCGCGTCGCCGTCCGCTACGCTTGATCCGACGGCGTGGCGCATTTTCGGCCGCCGCGCCGCAGCTCCGTAGCCACGAATGAATGAGAGTAGTTTCCATGGGCTTTGCTGAAATCTTTGTTGCCACCCACGATGAAGCACTCAAGAGGGCCGCTGCCCTGGAGAAGGGCAGTGACCTATCCGGCGCCGCGGTCCGGATCCCGGGAATCAGCGATTTCGAAGTAGAACAGCTTGGCGACCTCGCCGGCACGGCCGTGCATGCAGCCGGTGCCGACTATGAGCTCGCTTTGGTGGACGTCACCAGTGACGCCTTGCTCGGGGTCCCCGAAGCTATGGTGCGTGCCCTGTCCGAACTGCTCAGCTACGAGACCGAGGGAGAAGGAAGCATCCTCGACGACGTCGCCGAACGCTGGGCGGCCCAGGAGGACATGCCCTTTGATGCCCAACAGTCCCGGCTGTACGTCCAGCAATTGGCGGCGCTCGCGAGCGACGTCGAAAAGGCCGAACGCGCCGGCCTCTACGTCTGGTCCGCCGAGCAGTAAGCCGCACTAAACCCGCCGCACGGACCGCGCGTTCGAAATACTGTCTGCCATCTGGCACAATGGACAGGTACTCGATCTGCGCGGCCCCTCTCTCCGTGTGTGCATCTTGTCCTTTGGAACCCTCAAGTATGGCCCGCCCCACGGGTGCAGAACGACGGGCTCAACCCCGTTTCAGAAACAGGAGTGACCACAAAAGTGGCCGTAAAGATTCGCCTTAAGCGCTTCGGTAAGATGCGCGCACCGTACTACCGCATCGTCGTCATGGACTCCCGCGCCAAGCGCGATGGCCGTGCGATTGAAGAAATCGGCAAGTACCATCCCACCGAAGAGCCCTCGTACATCGAGGTTGTCTCCGAGCGTGCACAGTACTGGCTGTCCGTCGGCGCCCAGCCGACCGAGCAGGTTGCTGCGATCCTCAAGATCACCGGTGACTGGCAGAAGTTCAAGGGCCTCCCGGGCCAGGAAGGCACGCTGAAGACCAAGGTCGCCAAGCCTGCTTTCGTTGCACCGGAGAAGGGTTCCGTCATCATCCCGGAAGCCATCACCAAGAAGGCCAAGCAGTCGGAAGCAACTGAAGCTCCCGCTGACGCTGAAGCAGAGACCACCGAGGCTGAGTAAATTGCTGGCAGAAGCGCTCGAGCACTTGGTCCGTGGGATCGTTGACAGCCCTGAGGACGTCAAGGTCAGTGCCAAGAACAACCGCCGCGGGGAATCCCTCGAGGTACGTGTTCACCAGGACGACCTCGGACGGGTGATCGGTCGCCAGGGTCGCACCGCACGCGCTTTGCGCACCGTGATTGCGGCATTGGCGGGCGGCGAGCAGGTCAGGGTCGACGTCGTCGACACCGACCGCCGCCGGTAACGCGCTCAGCAATACTTGTCTTAGATCCGGCCCCTTCACCAGATTATGGTGGAGGGGCCGGATTGTTTTACGAGCAAATCCCCAGTCCTGGTCCTAGTCGGCCCAGCGAAGAAACCAGAGGAACACATGCAGCTCCAGGTCGCCCGAATCGGCAAGCCCCACGGAATCCGCGGCGAAGTCACCGTCCAGGTGCTCACTGATGCCCCCGGCGATCGTTTCGTCCCGGGGACCGAATTCGTGGTGGAGCCCGCAAAAGCCGGTCCCCTGACCATCAGCAGCGCCCGGTGGAACAAGGACATCCTGTTGCTCGGTTTCGAAGAGATCTCCACGCGCAACCAGGCGGAGGAAATCCGCGGCGCGAAGCTGTTCATCGAGACGGAAGAGCTGGAAGAGGACGACGACGAAGGCTGGTACGAGCATGAGCTCGTCGGCCTTGAGGTGCGGGTCGGCTCTCAGGCAGTAGGCAAAGTGACCGCACTCAACACCATGCCGGTCCAGGACCTGCTGGTGATTGAAGACGCGGACGGCAAGGAAATCCTGGTGCCTTTCGTCGAGGAAATCGTGCCCGAGGTCAACGTCGAGGACGGCTACGTGTTGCTCACGCCTCCGCCGGGCCTCTTCGAACTGAACACCGAGGCTTCCGCGGGCGACGCGGAAGAGGACGACGCCGACACCAAGGATGACGCGTAGATGCGCATCGATGTCGTCAGCATCTTTCCCGAGTACCTGGCGCCGCTCGAGCTTTCCCTCATAGGCAAGGCCCGCCAGGATGGGCTCTTGGAGCTCAATGTCCATGACTTGAGGACCTTCACCACGGACAAGCACCGCACGGTGGACGACACTCCGTATGGCGGCGGTGCGGGCATGGTCATGAAACCCGAGCCCTGGGCCCAGGCCCTGGAATCCATCGCCGACGCGTGGAGTGCCGATGCCGGAACTGCCGGACCTGAGCGCTCATCGGACGCACCGGCCAAAAAACCGGTCCTGATTGTCCCGTCGCCCGCGGGGGAGCGCTTCAACCAGGCCCTCGCGTATGAGCTCGCCGAGGAAGAGCAGCTCGTTTTCGCCTGCGGCCGCTACGAAGGCATCGACGAGCGCGTCATGGAATGGGCGGCCGGACACTTCACCGTCCGCCCGGTCAGTTTGGGCGACTACGTCCTCAACGGCGGGGAGGTTGCAGTCCTGGCCATGGTCGAGGCCATCGGACGATTGCTTCCGGGCGTCGTCGGCAATCCCGAGTCGTTGGTGGAGGAATCCCATGCGGACGGCTTGCTTGAGTACCCGGTCTACACGAAGCCCTCGTCCTGGCGCGATCGCGACGTGCCCGCCGTCCTTTTGAGCGGCAACCACGGCAGGATTGCCCAATGGCGACGCCACGAACAGTTCCGCCGCACGGCGGAACGCCGCCCGGACCTCCTCGAAGAGTTCGACGCCGGCCGCCTGACACGCGCAGACCGCACGGCTTTCGGCGACCTCGGGTACAACGTCGTCGACGGCCGGCTGCGACGCCGCCCGGACAGCGACCTCCCGGACTGAGCCTGCCGCCGTCGGGCAGCCTCATCCGCCAGCCGTCCGCGGGAACCGGGCCGCATTCGCGGGATTGGCCGGAACTCCCGGGGTGTGGCAGAATTAACCCTTGTGTCTACTGGGTTCGCGCCTGCCACAGGGGGAGCGTCACCAACAGCCTGACAACCCGGAACCGCCAATCAGTGGTGGTACCGGACTTTGAAAATCTTCGGCGGTAATTTCCGGACGGCCTTGCGCCCCGGGCTTGACCGCCGTGACCCAAAGTGGATGACCTGTGGCGTTCACTAGGAGTGGATTAATGCATATCCTCGATAGCGTAGATGCAGCTTCGCTGCGTAACGATGTTCCCGAGTTCCGCGCGGGTGACACCATCAAGGTTCACGTGAACATCATCGAAGGCAAGAACTCCCGTGTCCAGGTCTTCCAGGGCTTCGTCCTGGGCCGCCAGGGTGACGGCGTTCGCGAAACCTTCACGGTCCGCAAGGTTTCCTTCGGTGTCGGCGTAGAGCGTACCTTCCCGGTTCACTCCCCGATCATCGAGAAGATCGAGGTCGTCACCAAGGGTGACGTCCGCCGCGCCAAGCTCTACTACATGCGCGCACTGCGCGGCAAGGCTGCGAAGATCAAGGAAAAGCGCGACTTCGCCACCGGCAAGTAGGTCTTTCGACCAACAGCGGGTCCTGGATTCGTGTCCGGCCTGCGCCGGAGAAATCCGCAACGCAACAGGAAACGAATCATGGACCACGCAAAACGCCAGCCCCGGAAACAGGGCTGGCGTTTTGTTTTGCTCGCACTTGTCCTTGCCGTGGCTATCAGCGGGCTTGTCCGGTCGTTGTGGCTCGATGTCTACTTCATCCCCTCCGAGTCCATGGAGCCGATCCTGGGCACCGGAGACCGCATCCTGGTGTCCCGGACCGATTTCGCGGCGGAGCCTATCCGCCGGGGAGACATCGTGGTCTTCGACGGCAGGGGAACCTTTGCCCCGCTGAACAGCGGCAAAGGAGCTTTTGCCGACGCCGTGGCCGCCACGGGCCATTGGCTGGGCCTGACGGGAAGCGATACGACATACGTCAAACGTGTCATCGGGCTCCCCGGAGACCATGTTGTTTGTTGTGGCAACGGCGGCAAACTCACAGTCAACGGTCAGCCGCTTGAGGAACCCTATCTGTATCCCGGCGACACGCCGAGCGAGCAGAGATTCGATGTCATCGTTCCCAGCGACCGATTGTGGCTCATGGGAGACCACCGTTCACGATCGGCCGATTCCCGGGGCCTGCTGGGCGCACCCGGCGGAGGAATGGTGCCGCTGGAGCGTGTCATCGGGCGTCCGGTCCGGATTGTCTGGCCGCTTGATAGATTTGCAGAACTGCCTCGCCCTGCGCAGGCCGGTACAACCTCGAAGAACGGACAATAGATGCCCGAGACAACTCCCGGGAAGCCGGAACGGCACGACGACGACGCCCGGCTCCTGGACGGAACGTCCGCTTCCGCCATGGATCTTGCAGCGGACGACGCCGATCCGGCGGCGGGCAGGGCGACTGGCTCGAACGCGGCCGCTTCCGAGGAGCAGGAGTCTCCGCGCCGCGCTGCGCGGCGGGGCTCGCGATTGGACTCGGGCGAAAGCGATCAGCCCGAAACCGCCGGCAAAACCCACGGCAGTCCGTTCCTCGGCTGGCTCAGGGAAATCGGCACCGTGGTGGTCATCGCCATCGTGTTGTCTTTCCTCATCAAGACTTTCCTGTTCCGGGCCTTCTTCATTCCTTCCGAGTCCATGGTCAACACCCTTGACGTGGACGACCGGATCTTCGTCAATCTGCTGGTCCCGCAACCTTTCGCGCTGCAGCGCGGCGACATCGTGGTCTTCAAGGACACGCAGGGATGGCTGCCGCCCACGCAGAAGGCTGCGCCCGGGCCGTTCAAATGGTTCCAGGACGGACTTGTGTTCGTCGGGTTGCTCCCTGACGAGACAAACCAACACCTCGTCAAGCGCGTGATCGGCCTGCCGGGGGACAGGGTCTCCTGCTGCGACAGTTCCGCCCGCGTCAGCGTCAACGGCACGGTCCTCAACGAGAGCTACATCAATCCTGCCCAGGTTCCGCTGGCCAAGCCTTTCGATGTAGTGGTCCCTGCGGGCAAAATTTGGGTTATGGGCGACAACCGCAACAACTCCGCCGACTCCCGCGAACACCAATCAGTCAACGGTGGTTTCATCGACATCTCCGACGTCGAGGGCCAAGCCACGGTCATTGCGTGGCCCATCAACCGTTGGCAGATCCTCGACAACCACTCCGATGTCTTCCGCAACGTCCCTGCGCCGTCGCCCCAGAACACGGCTTCACCCACGGCTCCAGCGGGCAAATGATGGCGCCCGCAGGGACCAGGACGGCGGGAGCGGCAACTCCGGTTCGAGCGCAGCGGAAACCCGCGGCGCGGACCAAGCACGCTCCTGAATTTCCGACCCTGGATGTCGAACGGGGTTTCCTGGCTCCGGGAGTCACCCTTCTGGCAGGTGTCGATGAAGTAGGCCGTGGAGCCCTCGCCGGACCGGTCTCGGTGGGGATCGCCGTCGTCGACCTCGCGGACCACGGCCTGCTCGCCGGTGTTCGCGACAGCAAGCTTCTCAAACCGGAGGAGCGTGAGCGGTTGGAACCGCTGGTACGCGAATGGGCAGTTGGTTCCGCGGTAGGCCACGCAAGTTCGGCGGAAATCGATGCGCTGGGAATTGTGGGTGCCCTGCGCCTTGCCGGAACACGCGCCTGGTTCGAGATTCTCGCTTCGGGCGTGCATCCGGACCTCGTCCTGCTGGATGGCAGCCACAACTGGCTCTCGCCCCAGGGCCAAGGTTCGTTGTTCGACGCCGAGCCCTCCGGACCTGCTTGTGAGGCGCCGGTCCACACGCGGGTGAAGGCAGACATGAGCTGCCTCAGCGTCGCCGCCGCCAGTGTGCTTGCCAAGGTAGCGCGCGACCACATCATGCTTGGGCTGCACGAGGAATATCCGGCGTTTGGCTGGAGCGAGAACAAGGGCTACGCCACGTCGTTCCACCGTGATGCCCTCAGATCATTGGGTCCTACGCAGTACCACCGGACCAGCTGGAACCTGCTCTAGCCTCCGCTTTTCCGCGTCCTGGACTGGGCCGGCCGGGCCGTGGCGGCGTGCGCCCGCTCTATGGTGCAAGATGGATCTATGAGTGCCGAGGATCTTGAGAACTACGAAACCGACATGGAGCTGCAGCTCTACCGCGAATACCGCGACGTCGTTGGTTTGTTCAGCTACGTTGTCGAGACCGAACGCCGGTTTTATCTGGCAAACCACGTTGACCTGCAGGCCCGCAGTGCCGACGGCGAGGTCTATTTCGACTTGACCCTCCAGGATGCCTGGGTGTGGGACGTCTACCGTTCGGCCCGATTCGTGAAGAATGTCCGGGTCATTACGTTCAAGGACGTCAACGTCGAAGAACTGCCGCGCAACGAGGAACTTTCCCTGCCGAAGGACGGCGACCTAGGGGATCTCGGCAACCTGGGTAACTAGGCCCCGGGCGACTAGGAAGGCCCGCCCACTCTTCCTCCACACCGTCCGGCTGACGGAGTTTCCCACATAGCCGAACTGCCCCCTGTCTTTGGTTTCTCCGCGCCTCCAGGCTGGAAGCGGAGGTGGTCATGAAAGCCAAAGACTTGTTGGGCCGGCACGGTGAAGCGCTGGCTGTCGCTTTTCTTGAAACCCAGGGAATGCGGATTGTGGACCGCAATTGGAGATGTTCCGAGGGCGAGATCGATATCGTGGCGCTCGACGGTGACACCTTGGTGATCGCCGAGGTCAAGACACGGAAGAACCTTGCCTACGGGCATCCTTTCGAAGCGGTCGGCGCCGCGAAACTCGCCCGGCTCCATCGCCTGGCTCTTTTCTGGTGCCGCGATCACGAGCTGCGCGCCCTGCGCCGTCGGGTGGACGTTGTGGGAATCATCGACGACGGCGTGGGCGAGCCGCAGCTTGAGCACCTCAAGGGTGTGGGCTAGATGGGCGTCGGCCGGAGCTACTCGGTGGCGCTGCTTGGCCTGAACGGCTACATCGTGGAGGTTGAGGCGGATATCGGCCAGACACTTCCTAGCTTTGTGATTCTAGGGCTGCCGGATGCTTCCCTGAACGAAGCCAAGGAGCGCATTCGTTCCGCGGCACAGAATTCAGGCATCCCGCTGAGTCGTCGGAAGATCACCGCGAACCTGATTCCAGCCTCGCTGCCGAAGCGCGGCTCGGGTTTCGACCTCGCGATCACCATGGCAGTGTTGCGCGCTGCTGGTGATATCCGTTCCACCGAAGATACGGTGTTCATTGCCGAGTTGGGACTGGATGGCAGGTTGAGGCCGGTTCGCGGCATCCTGCCGGCAGTCATGGCGGCCGTTCAGGCAGGCCACCCCGAGATTGTGGTGGCCCAGGCAAACGTCGCCGAGGCGGAGTTGGTTCCGGGTGCGGTGGTCCGCGGCTACAAGACCTTGGCCCGCCTTGCCTTTGATTTCGGTGCCAATCCGCAGGACCTGGCCTTGGATTATGACCCGGCCGACGGTGACGTTCCAGGAGATGGGGATGCCGGTACCGCGGTTGTTCCGGATCTTTGTGATGTCTCCGGGCAGGGCGATGCCCGCCGTGCCTTGGAGGTTGCGGCGGCCGGGGCACATCATGTGCTGCTTTGTGGTCCGCCCGGGGCGGGCAAGACGATGCTTGCCGAGCGGCTCCCGGGGCTCTTGCCGGATTTGGGGGACCGGGAAGCCATGGAGGTCACGGCGATCCATTCGCTTTCGGCTGTCCATGTCGATTCGGTACAGCTGTTGCGGCGGCCGCCCTTTGAGAACCCCCATCACAGCGCCACCGCGGCAGCAATCATCGGCGGTGGTTCCGGCCTCCCTCGGCCCGGGGCGGCATCACGGGCGCACCGTGGAGTCTTGTTCCTGGACGAGGCGCCAGAGTACGAACGCCGGGTCCTGGACGCCCTGCGGCAACCCCTGGAAAGCGGAGAGCTGGTCATTCATCGCTCTGCAGGCACGGCAGCATATCCGGCGCGCTTCCAACTGGTGCTCGCGGCCAATCCTTGTCCCTGTGGGAAGGCCACCGGCAAGGGAGTCGATTGCACGTGCACTCCGGTGATGCGGCGCCGCTACTTCGGGCGGATGTCCGGGCCGTTGCTGGACAGGGTGGACATCCAGCTTCAGGTGGAGCGTGTTTCCCTCGCGGACTTCGGGCAAGCCGGTGCGGAGGAAGACACCGCCACCGTCGCATCGAGGGTCCAGGCCGCGCGTTCACGGCAGCGTCAACGCCTGGGGAGTCTCGGGATGGAAACCAATTCGCAGGTTCCCGGGCGCTTGCTGCGCGGCGAGCTGCGGCTCCCTTCCGCGACCACGAAGATTCTGGATACCTCCTTGGAACGCGGAATCCTCACTGCGAGAGGTTACGACCGGGTCCTCCGTTTGGCTTGGACCCTTGCGGATCTGGGCCACAGGGACCAACCCCACAGCGACGATATCGGGCAGGCCCTCGGCTTGCGGCAGGCGGTTGCGGCCGCATGAAAGGACACGGCATGACTGAACACCACAACCAACTCACGCAGGACGCTCCGGACAGGAAAAGGGAGCGACTTGCCCGGGCAGCGCTGTCTCGGTTGATGGAACCACAAGATGCGGCAGGGCTCGCGTTGGTACAGGCGGCTGGCGCCGTTGACGGCCTCAAAATAGCAACCGGCGAGCTCCCACCCGGGCCCGGGCTTGAGCAGGAAGTGGCCTCCCTGTTGGTTGACAACGGGGCTTCTTCTGTTGGGGCCGGATTGGCGGCTGCACTTCGGCGGTGGGCGCCAAGGATCCCGGACCTTGCCCCGGAACGGGATCTTGCCACCATGCAACGCCTGGGCGGCCGCATGATCGTCCCCGGCGACCGGCTATGGCCCGTGCAGTTGGCGGATCTGGGCCTTCATGAGCCGCTGTGTTTGTGGTGGCGGGGACACGAAGTGGAATTCCCACCCGCAAAGCGGGTCGTGGCCCTTGTCGGCTCACGGGACAGCACCAGCTACGGGGCCTCCGTCACGGGCGACTTCGCCTATGGGCTGGGCCAGCGCGGCTGCACCGTGGTGTCTGGAGGGGCGTACGGGATCGACGCCCATGCGCACCGCGGGGCTTTGGCCGGAGGCACCGGCGACATGCCGACCATCGCGGTGATGGCCGGCGGCGTGGACCGATACTACCCATCCGGAAATGAGGATCTGCTGCGTGCCGTGGCGAACCAAGGGGCGGTCATCGCGGAGGTTCCCCCGGGCTCGGCGCCCACCCGTTACAGGTTCCTCCAGCGGAACAGGATTATCGCCGCTTTGGCGGCCGTGACCGTGGTGGTGGAAGCGCGATGGCGTTCGGGAGCCCTGAATACGGCCCATCATGCTGAATCAATCGGCAGGACGGTCGCGACCGTACCGGGATCCATCCATAGTGCCAACTCCGCAGGCTGCCATCGGCTCCTCAGGGATGGCGGGGCTGTCTGCGTCACGGATGTCGGCGAAATCGTTGAACTGGCGGGATCGAGCGGTGAAGGGCTCGTCGGTGAAAAAGCGACGGCCGCCTCAGACCACGACGGACTCACCCTAGAGGACCTGATCCTGCTCGACGCCCTGCCCATCCGTTCGACGAGCTCGGTGGAGAAGCTTGCCGTCGTCGCAGGACTCAGTCCCGAGTCCGTCAGGGCAGGTCTTGGACGCCTTGGCCTGTTGAGCTTGGCGGTATCAGTGGGCGGCTCGTGGAAGAGGTCTGGGAAGCAAGGGTGATTTTCGGACTGGATGGCAGGTTGAGGGGGTCAAATTCGAAACTTAATTGACAGTCAACTATCGGTTAACTCCACGCAGCCGTAGCGTCGGTAGGGACGACACCGGGGATCGTCCTTCTGTCGTTTCAGCAAAGGAGCCGAAATGACTGTGAAAGTAAACGTACTTTCCATCTTTGCCGCGATTGCATTGCTCATTTTCCCAGCCCAAGGGGCCACGGCGTCACCGACTTTTTCGAATCCGGTTCACAGCGATGTCACGTTCCCAAGTTCGAAAACCGATCAGGCTATCGAGGCTGCTATCGATGAGGCGTTCGCAGGAAGCGACCAAGATCTGGTTTCGCTTTTGCATAGTCCTGAGGCTGATGCGACTCGGACAGCGCTCCGGGCGCGGCTCGAAGCCCGCGGTGATTTTCAATTTATCCCTCCCTTCCCGCAGGTGGGGCGGTGGGCTGGGCTGTATATGGCATCGGTGCTATAGCGGGAGGTGCGGGTGTCGTCTGGAGCTGTGGATAGTTGCTCCTCGAGACTAACCACGCTGGAGAGGGGATGATGTGGACATGATGAAGTCAAGGGTTCAGCCCGCGAGGTTCGTGATTGGACAGCAAATCGGTCTCGTTTTGATCGCGGGAGCAGTCTGGTTCGTCCGAGGCGGCCCCGGACCGGTATGGCTCTGGGCTATTATCGCGGTCTGGCAGGGCTTGCTCCTTTGGCAGTACTACAGGATGTACAGGTCCATGGCTCATAGGTGAAAAAAGGCCGAACGTGGCGATGGCAGCCACCAGGCCCCTCGGCTGGCACAGTGGAAGGGTGCAAGAGAAACCGCTCCCCGAAGCACTCGCCGGATCCGTCCAGGACTTCCGGCGTTACCTCGAAAGCGAACGGGCCAGGTCCGCCCACACCGTGAGGGCGTACATCGCGGACGTCGAGAACCTGCTGCGCTTCGCTGCCGCTGAGGGGGTAGAGAAGCTCGCAGATTTGGAACTCGGCACCCTCCGGCGTTGGCTGGGGGCGCAAAGCGAATCCGGCCGATCCAGGGCAACACTCGCCCGGCATGCCGCGACGGCCCGCGCATTCACCTCCTGGGCCCTGAGGGAAGAACTCATCACCTCGGACCCTGCTATTCGCCTCCAGGCCCCCAAACGGGACCACACACTCCCTGGAGTGCTTCACCAGCAGCAGGTCTCCAGGATCTTCGAGAACCTGTCAGGGGCAGCCGCCGATGGCTCCCCGATGCCGCTGAGAAACCGCGCCGTCGTCGAACTTCTGTATGCCACAGGGATCCGCGTCGGCGAGCTTGCCGGCCTGGACATCGATGATCTCGATCAGGACCGCCGGACTCTTCGCGTGCTCGGTAAAGGAAACAAGGAACGGACGGTGCCCTACGGGGTGCCGGCTGCGCTCGCCGTCGACGACTGGCTTCGCCGCGGCCGTCCGCGGCTCGCAACCGAGCGTAGCGGACCGGCACTTTTCCTCAGTTCACGGGGCAACCGTATCGATCAGCGCCAGGCCCGCAGTGTCGTCAACGACCTCCTTGCAGCCTTGGGGGATACCGCGGCAACCGGACCCCACGCGTTGCGCCACACTGCCGCCACCCATTTGCTCGACGGCGGGGCGGACTTGCGTGCGGTGCAGGAAATTCTGGGACACAGCAGCCTCGCAACAACACAGATCTACACCCACGTCTCCGTGGACCGGCTTCGCAAGAGCTACCAACAAGCCCATCCTCGTGCGTAAGGACAAGAAACCGTGCAACACTTCGAACAGTCCAAAGGGAGAAAAACGGCCCGTCCGGGAATCGCACTGGCGTAATTCCGGTCCGTACGGCAAAATGAAAGCACTGTGGGGAAACTTTCAACCAAAACTTGAATGTTCTTCCGCTGCGGAAAAAATCATAGATAGGTAGGGAAAACCGGAACAGCGCGGCACCCGCGCAACAAAATTTCATCCAGGCAGAGGTCGTTGGGGAAGACGTACCTACAGCTATGGAGGATGGAATGTCTGTTGCAATAACCCGCGGTGTCTTGTTTGTGCATTCGGCCCCTACCGCGTTGTGCCCTCACGTTGAGTGGGCCATTGGATCGGTCGTTGACAAGCGGACCGATCTTGAGTGGACCCCTCAACCAGCCGCGCCCGGAATGTTCCGCGCCGAGCTCTCCTGGGCCGGCGTCCCCGGAACGGGTGCCCAGTTGGCTTCGGCGTTGCGCGGGTGGGCACACCTTCGCTATGAAGTCACCGAGGAGCCCAGCCAGGGCGTGGACGGCGCGCGTTGGTCGCACACGCCGGAGCTGGGAATTTTCCATGCCGTCACCGATGTCCACGGCAACATCATGGTGACCGAGGATCGCATCCGCTACGCCTACGAATCGGGAGCGGGAGATCCTGCCGCGGTCTACCACGAACTTTCCTTGGCTCTCGGCGAGGCCTGGGACGAAGAGCTCGAGCCTTTCCGGCACGCCGCTGAAGGTGCCCCCGTGCGTTGGCTTCACCAAGTCGGTTAGCAAGCACCTCGTCGCTGAGGAACGACGTACCGAGACAATTTCTCCATAGCAAAGAGGAGGGCCCCACCGCGGTGGGGCCCTCCTCTTGTGCCTGGCTTGCGCGCCGGAGCTGGTGCAACCGTCAGACGTTGCGGATGGCGATGACTGCGTTGTGGCCGCCGAAACCGAAAGAGTTGCTCAAAGCGACGATGTCGCCGGCAGGCAAAGTGCGAGCCGAAGTGACGACGTCGAGCGGGATCTCCGGATCCTGGTTCTCAAGGTTGATGGTCAACGGAGCCTGGCGTTCGTAGACGGCGAGTACGGTCAGTACGGCTTCCACGGCCCCTGAAGCGCCCAACAGGTGCCCCATCTGCGACTTGGTGGCGGAGACCGCCACATTGTCGACATGGGCGCCCAGTGCCGCACGGAGCGCCGTGTACTCGGGCTTGTCACCGACGGGCGTCGAAGTGGCGTGGGCGTTGACGTGCACGACGTCCTCGGCCTGGATGCGGCCGTCGAACATCGCAGCCTTCAACGCGCGGGTAGCGCCCAGGCCTTCCGGGTCCGGCGCCGTGATGTGGTAGGCGTCAGCCGTGACTGAAGTGCCGGCGAGCTCAGCGTAGATGCGCGCGCCGCGGGCGATCGCGTGCTCCTCGGCTTCCAGGACCAGGGCGCCGGCGCCTTCACCCATGACGAAGCCGTCGCGGTCGCGGTCATAAGGCCGCGAAGCGTGCTCAGGATCGTCATTGCGGCGGGAGAGCGCCTGCATCGAGGAAAACGCGGCAAGCGGCATCGGGTGGATGGCGGCTTCGGCGCCACCGCACACGACGACGTCGGCCTTGCCCGAGCGGATGAGATCCAGGCCGAGGTGCATGGCTTCGGTACCGGAAGCGCAGGCGGAGACCGGGGTGTGCGCACCGGCGCGGGCACCAAGGTCGAGGCTGACCGCCGCGGCGACGCCGTTCGGCATGAGCATCGGAACTGTCATGGGAAGGACCCGGCGGGGACCCTTTTCCCTCAGCGTGTCCCAAGCGTCCAGGAGCGTCCACACGCCGCCGATGCCCGTGGCGAAGGCCACGGCAAGGCGGTCGTGGTCGATTTCGGTAATACCGGAATCTGCCCAGGCCTCGCGTGCGGCGATGACACCGAACTGCGTGGAGGGGTCCATGCGCTTGGCTTCAACGCGGCTCAGGACCTCGAGGGCCGGCGTCGAGCACCGGGCGGCAAAGTGGACCGGAAGGTCATACTTGGCAACCCACTCGTCCTCGAGTGTGTGGGCACCGGAGACCCCTTTGAGCGCGTTCTTCCACATTGTGGGGACGTCGCCGCCGATGGGCGTTGTGGCGCCCAGACCGGTTATGACTACTTTGCGTGCCATGCGATCACTCTCTGTCGGATCAGCCAGCCCATGTGCTGTTCTCACTGGGAAGGCAGGAAAAAACTTTGGGAGATATAGCAGCTGTGCCGGACTTCGGATGCAACAGGTCGCACCCGAAGTCCGGCACAGTTGAGGCCAGGCTAGGCCTGTGCGTTCGAGATGAAGTTGACGGCGTCGCCGACGGTCTTGAGGTTCTTGACCTCTTCGTCCGGGATGCGGACGCCGAACTTCTCTTCAGCGTTGACGACGATGGTCATCATGGAGATGGAGTCGATGTCCAGGTCCTCGGTGAAGGACTTGTCCAGCTCCACGGCTTCGGTGGCGAGGCCGGTCTCTTCGTTCACGATTTCAGCCAGGCCGGCCAGGATTTCTTCGTTGCTAGCCATTGTTGGCTCCTTTTCTTGTTGTCCGGCTATTGCCGGAAATGGGGGCAAACCGCGGATACGGCTTGGGTTTCAAAGCACTATTCAGTTGGAAGGCAGAGGCCGCCCGAGTTAAGGAAGGACGATCACTTGGGCGCCGAACACCAGGCCGGCACCGAAGCCGATCTGCAAGGCAAGGCCACCGCTGAGCTCCGGGTTCTCCTTCAGGAGCCGGTGCGTGGCCAGCGGAATGGAAGCGGCGGACGTGTTTCCCGCGTCGGCGATGTCCCGCGCAACCACCACGGTCTCGGGAAGTTTGAGCTTCTTGACCATTTCGTCGATGATCCGCATGTTCGCCTGGTGGGGGACAAAGGCGGCGAGATCCGAGGCTTCGATCCCTGCGGCGTCGAGGGCTTGCTGTGCAACCTTCGCCATTTCCCAGACGGCCCAACGGAATACCGTCTGGCCGTCCTGGCGGAGCGTCGGCCAGACATCCTGCGCTGCGGAAATAATGGCCTGATCGTCGGATTCGTCCGAATGGCGGGCAGTCTCGCCGAGGTTGCGGACTTCGTCGAGGGAATGCGTCATGCCGATCGCGTTCCACTTGCTGCCATCGGATCCCCAGACGGACGGGGCAATGCCGGGTGTGTCGGACGGGCCGATGATCACGGCGCCGGCGCCGTCTCCAAGGAGGAAGGAAATGGTTCGCTCATGGTTGTCGATGACGTCGGAGAGCTTCTCGGCGCCGACCACCAGGACGTATTCAGCCGCGCCCGAGCGGACCAGGGCATCGCCCTGGGCAATGCCGTAGCAGTAGCCCGCACATGCCGCGGAGATGTCGAAGGCCGGTGCCGGCGTGGCGCCCAAGCGGTCGGTCAGGGCGGCAGCCGCGGACGGTGTGGCATACGGGTGCGTGACGGTGGAGACGATGACTGCCCCGAGCTGGGAGGCCTCGATGCCGGCCTGCTTGAGCGCCTCACGGGCAGCACCCTCGGCCATGTCGATGACGCTGACATCGGCCGCAGCGCGGTGGCGGGTCACGATGCCCGTGCGCTGCCGGATCCATTCGTCCGAGGAATCGATCCACTGGCAGACGTCGTCGTTGGTGACGATGATGTCAGGGCGGTATGCCCCGATGCCCACAATGCGTGAGAATTCTTTCGTCGGTGCCTGCTTGAGTACTGGGGCGCTCATGCGTCTCCCTCCAATTCCGCGAAGAGTGCAAGTGCAGCGGACAAATCGTCCGGTGTCTTGACGGCGACGGTTTTCACGCCCGGCATGCCGCGCTTGGCGAGGCCCGCCAGGGTGCCGGCCGGTGCCAGTTCGATGAGGCCGGTGACCCCGCGCTGGACAAGGTTCTCCATGCAGAGGTCCCAACGCACCGGGCGCGAAACCTGGGCGATCAAGCTTTCGACGGCGGCGCCGCCGTCGGTCACTTCCTGGCCGTCGAAGTTCGAGAGCAACGGAACCGTGGGAGCCTGCGGCTTGAGTGAAGGGCGCAGTGCTTCGAGTGCGCTCACGGCCGGAGCCATGTGGGAGGTGTGGAATGCTCCGGCGACCTTCAGCGGGATCACCCTGGCTTTGGCCGGAGGGTTGTCAGCAAGTGTCTGGAGCTGTTCGAACGTGCCTGCGGCTACGGTCTGGCCCGCGCCGTTGACATTCGCGGGAGTTGCGCCGGCAGCCTCGATGGCTGAAAGCACCTCGGCCGGATCGCCGCCGACGACGGCACTCATTCCTGTGGGGGTGACCGCCGCGGCAGCGGCCATGTTGTTGGCACGCTCGCGGACAAACGTCATGGCTTCTTCTTCGCTCAGGACACCCGCCAGCGCCGAGGCCGTGATTTCCCCGACCGAGTGGCCGGCCAGGACGATCGGAAGGGTGCTGAGTTCGACGTCGAACAGCGATTTCGCTGCCACGAGGCCTGCGGCGACGATCAAGGGCTGCGCGACCGCAGTGTCCTTGATGATTTCTTCATCGGAGGTGGTGCCGTGGGCCTTGAGGTCGATGCCTGCGATTTCGCTCAGGGAGGCCAAATGGCCTTCTACGGAAGGGAGCTCCAGCCAAGGGGCCAAAAATCCAGGGGTCTGGGAGCCCTGTCCAGGGCAGACGATTGCAAGCACGTAACCAGCTTTCCAAATTGCCGCGTGAACTACTGGTGTTTGCGTACACCAAGCTCACTGGGTCAGTTTGTAGGAAGTCTACAACGGTTCAACCCGCGGATCGGGTACCGTGACGCTCCGGCGCCGCCTTTGGCTGGGCCGAAAGCCTGCCCACGACCAGCGCGGTTTGGAGCACGAAAGCCTCCCGCGGGAGGAGCGGGTCCCACCCTGTGACGTCGCAGACGCGCTTGAGACGATACCGCACGGTGTTCGCGTGGACGAACAGTTCGCGGGCAGTCGCTTCGAGGGAATGGCCGAGTTCCAAATAGGTGCCGAGGGTTTCAACCAGGCCGTTGGAAGCGGCGAGCAGTGGCCGGTAGATGTTCTTGATGAGGGAGCGGCGGGCGGCGTCGTCGCCTGAGACGACGCGTTCCGGGAGGAGGTCGTCCGCGGCGACCGGTCGCGGAGCCGACGGCCAGGCCTTGGCGGCGGTGAGACCGGCGAAGGCTGCCTGGGCGGAGCTGCTGGCTTCCAACAGGGAGCCGGCCTCGGGTCCGTAGACCACCGCGCCCGGTGCGAACAGTTCGCTGAGTTTCAGGTACGCGGTGTCGCGGTCCTGCACGCCACCCAGAATCAGGATGAGGCGGTCGCCCTGGATGCCTACCAGGGCGTCCTCCGCGTACCGTCCGGCGGTCCGGCGCAACTCGCTCACATAGCTTGCGCTCGGTTCCGATGGCGAGTTTCCCACCATCACCGTGAAACGCTCCTGTGCCTTCCAGCCGAGGGCCGCGATGCGGGAACGAAGGGCATCGGTATTCTCGCCGCGGAGGATGGCGTCCACAATGAGCGCTTCGAGCCGGGTGTCCCAGGAACCGCGGGACTCGGCGGCGCGGGCGTAGACATCCGCGGCGGCGAACGCAACTTCCCGCGAATAGCGCAGGACCGCTTCGCGCAAGGAAGGTTGGTCGGCTTCGGGCGCGATCACCGGGACCTGGTCCTCGACCACTTCGACGACGATCCGGATCAGCTGGAGGGCCTTTTGCAGGCTGATTGAGCGGGTCAGCTCGGTAGGAGCATTCCCGAAGACATCCGTCAGGATCCACGACGGCGAGCTCGGCCTCTCGTACCACGTCACGAAAGCCGCGATTCCGTTTTGGGCAACCAGGCCCAACGCTGAACGTTCGTCGGAGCTCAGCCGGCTGTACCACGGCAATGATTTCTCAAGCTTGCGCATGGTGGTGGTGGACAGTTGCCCCACGTTGGCACGGAGCCGCTTGAGGGTCTCCGCCTTTTCCGGTGTTACCGTGCGCGCAGCCGCTTTACGTTTCGCGGGGGTTTGAATCGGCTCTGCCATGCCTTGAGCATACGGCGCATCATCCACAAGCTCCATTTGTGCGAAGGCTACAACTGCGATTGGTACGCGTCACGCGCCCGCTGCACCGAACGGCGCTGCGGGCGCTGGTCGGCAAAGGCGTTAAAGCCCGACGGCGGCCCGCACCTTTCGGTGCGGACCGCCGTCGAGATGTCGCTTGGCTTTGCTTCGCTGGAGGCTTAGCTTTCGCCGCCCGCCCCGCCGGTGGTGCCGGCGTTGACATCTAGGAGGCTGTACTTCTCGATTGCCAGGGCCGGTGCCTGGGCGTCAACTTCGCCGCGGCGGGCGAGGAGTTGGAGGGCCTTCACGACGATGGAGTGGGTGTCGTTTTTGAAGAAGCGTCGTGCGGCTTGGCGGGTGTCGGAGAATCCGAAGCCGTCGGCGCCGAGGGAGGCGAATTCGTTGGGGATGAATTGGCGGATCTGGTCCGGGACGGCCTTCATGTAGTCGGTGACGGCGATGACCGGTCCGGTGGCGCCTGCGAGTTGCTGGGCGACGAACGGGGTGCGGGGTTCTTCGCCGGGGTTCAGGAAGGCGTGTTCTTCGGCGGCGAGTCCGTCGCGTCGGAGTTCGTTCCAGGAGGTCACGGACCACACGTCGGCGGAGACTCCCCAGTCCTGGGCGAGGACTTTCTGGGCTTCCAGGGCCCAGGGGACCGAGACGCCGGAGGCCAGGAGCTGCGCGCGGGGCCCGTCGGTTTTCGCCGGGCTGAGCAGGTAGATGCCCTTGAGGAGGCCTTCGGTGTCGAGGTTCTCCGGTTCCGCGGGCTGGCTGATGGGCTCGTTGTACACGGTGAGGTAGTACATGAGGTTCCGGTCGGCGGAGTTCTCACCGTACATGCGTTCGAGGCCGTCGCGGATGATGTGTCCGATTTCGTAGCCGTAGGCGGGGTCGTAGGTGAGGACGGCGGGGTTGGTGGAGGCCAGGATGGGGGAGTGTCCGTCGGCGTGTTGGAGTCCTTCGCCGGTGAGGGTGGTCCGTCCTGCGGTGGCGCCGATGATGAAGCCGCGGGTCATTTGGTCCGCGGCGGCCCAGAAGGCGTCGCCGGTGCGTTGGAAGCCGAACATGGAGTAGAACACGTAGATCGGCACGAGGGGTTCGCCGTGGGTGGCGTAGGCGGTGCCGGCGGCGGTGAAGGCCGCGACGGCGCCGGCTTCGTTGATGCCGGGGTGGATGAGCTGGCCCATGGGGGATTCCTTGTAGGCCAGGACGAGGTCCCGGTCCACGGAGAGGTAGTTCTGGCCCTTGGGGTTGTAGATCTTCGCGGTCGGGAAGAACGCGTCCATGCCGAAGGTCCGCGACTCGTCCGGGACGACCGGGACGAAGCGTTTGCCGAAGTTCTTGTCCCGCATGAGGTCCTTCAGGAGCCTCACGAAGGCCATGGTGGTGGCAGCCTGCTGCTTGCCGGAGCCGCGCTTGGCGACTTCGTAGGACTTGGCCTCGGGCAGGGTCACCGGGGTGTGGGCGGAACGGCGTTCGGGAACGGACCCGCCCAGGGCTGCGCGGCGGTCCATCATGTACTGGATTTCCGGGGCGTCCATGCCGGGGTGGTAGTACGGGGGACGGTACAGATCGGTGTCGAGCTGCTCGTCGGTGATGGGGATGCGCAGGTGGTCACGGAAGGCCTTGAGGTCTTCCATGGTGAGTTTCTTCATTTGGTGGGTCGCGTTGCGGCCCTCGAAGTGGGGTCCGAGTCCGTAGCCCTTGACGGTCTTGGCCAGGATCACGGTGGGTTTGCCCTTGAACTCCGTGGCGGCCTTGTACGCGGCGTAGACCTTGCGGTAGTCGTGGCCGCCGCGTTTGAGGTTCCAGATCTGGTTGTCGTCCAGGTCCGCGACCATGTCCTTGGTGGCCGGGGTTTTCCCGAAGAAGTGTTCGCGGACGAACCCGCCGGATTCGGCCTTGTAGGTCTGGTAGTCCCCGTCGACGGTTTCGTTCATGATCTTCACCAGGGACCCGTCGGTGTCCTTGGCCAGGAGCTCGTCCCATTCCCGGCCCCAGACGACCTTGATGACGTTCCAGCCCGCGCCGCGGAAGAACGCTTCCAGTTCCTGCATGATCTTCCCGTTGCCCCGGACGGGCCCGTCCAGGCGCTGGAGGTTGCAGTTGATCACGAAGTTCAGGTTGTCCAGGTTCTCGTTCGCGGCGAGCTGGAGCAGGCCGCGGGACTCGGGCTCGTCCATTTCCCCGTCGCCCAGGAACGCCCAGACCTGCTGATCGGAGGTGTCTTTCAGGCCGCGGTCGTGCAGGTAGCGGTTGGACTGGGCCTGGTAGATCGCGTTCATCGGGCCGATGCCCATGGACACGGTGGGGAATTCCCAGAAGTCGGGCATCAGGCGCGGGTGCGGGTAGGAAGAGAGCGCGTGGCCCTGTTTGGACTTTTCCTGCCGGAACCCGTCCAGGTCCTCCTCGGAGAGCCGGCCTTCCATGAACGCCCTCGCGTACATGCCCGGGGACGCGTGTCCCTGGAAGAAGACCTGGTCCCCGCCCGAGGCGTGGTCCTTGCCGCGGAAGAAGTGGTTGAATCCGACCTCGTACAGGGTCGCGGCCCCGGCGTAGGTGGAGATGTGCCCGCCCACCCCGATGTCGGCTCGCTGCGCCCGGTGCACCATCACGGCCGCGTTCCAGCGCATGTACGCCCGGTACCGGCGCTCGAACTCCTCGTTGCCCGGGAAGACCGCTTCCTGGTCCGCCGGGATCGTGTTCACGTAATCGGTGGTCGTCACCATCGGCACCCCCACCGACTGGGACCCCGCCCGCTGAAGCAGGCTGCGCATGATGAACTGCGCCCGCTCCGTGCCCTGCTCCCTGATCAACGCATCCAAAGACTCAACCCACTCGGCAGTCTCTTCCGGATCACGATCAGGCAGCTGGGAAGTCAACCCGCTAAGGATGTGTGAGGTCTCTTCTCCTGCAGCCACGTCCAACCTCTCTTTTGGCGCATTCATCGTCGCCTCAGGTCCGGCAGGGTAACTGCCCGTCATGAACGCGGCGTGTGCGACATATCGGTTACAACAGCCCGGTCATGTGCGCCGGGCAGGTTCTCTTGAGCTTGAGCTGCGCTATTCGCGGCGGGCGGTTGCCCTGCAGCCAAAGTCTTCAATGGCCACTGTAGCTTTGTACGAGCCGCGATGCGTAGCCGCGCGGTCGTGAAGGCGTTGTATGTCACACTCAAGCTGTTACATCGTAGGCAGTTGTAGCTGCAGCCATGGCTACAGCGCCGATCGTCACCATGGCTTTAGCCGTGGCCGGGGCGCGGATTATGGTGGAACGCGGGACAATGGCTTGAAGCACACGCCCAAAGGGTGTTGGCTTGTAGTAATCGAAATCACTTCAAGAGGAGGAAACGTGAGCGAGGCCGACGCCGCCACATCGGTAAATGTGGCGGAAAGATTGGGTTTCAAAGATGGGGATCTAATTCAGGAACTCGGTTACGACGATGATGTCGATTTCGATTTGCGTGAAGACATTGAGGAACTCACAGGTTCCGAGCTGCTTGACGAAGACGATCACGAGGTAGTGGATGCGGTCATTTTCTGGTGGCGCGATGGTGATGGAGACCTTGTCGACGCACTGGTGGATTCACTGACCACCCTGGGTGAAGGCGGCGTGGTTTGGGTACTGACCCCCAAGTCAGGCCGTGACAACTACGTCTCACCTTCGGATATCCAGGACGCGGCTCCCACTGCCGGCTTGCATTGCACCACCTCCGCAGGCGTCTCCAAGGACTGGAGCGCCACGCGGCTTGTAGCGCGCAAGAAGAACAAGTGACCCACTCCAGGTTGAACCCTCCCGGACTGCATCCGGGAGTTCCCGTTGTGGGCCAGGAAGCCCCGGATTTTGAGCTCGTGAACCAGTTTGGGGAACCGGTGCGCTTGTCTGGTTTCCGCGGCCGCAACGTGGTGGTGGTCTTCTATCCTTTCGCTTTCTCCGGAATCTGCACGGGGGAGCTGTGCGAGATCCGTGACAATCTGGGTATTTTCGAACACGCCAACGCCACAGTCCTTGGGGTGTCGGTGGACAGCAAGTTTGCCTTGCGGGCGTACGCGGACAAGGAAGGCTACGAGTTCGATCTCCTGGCGGACTTCTGGCCGCACGGCCAAGTTGCCGAGAAGTATGGCGTGTTTGATGCAGCTACCGGAATGTCGTTGCGGGGCACTTTCATCATTGACGCCGCGGGCATCGTCCGCTATGTCGTCGTCAATCCGCGAGGCCAGGCACGCGACTTAGCGGAATACCGCGAGGCATTGTCCGCACTTGGCCAGGCCTAGCGCCGATGAGCGCCCAACGGCCCGGCGTCGGAATGACTGGCTTCGCCATACTTCCGCCGGCGCCTGCGGCTGAGCTGGATGCGGGCGAGGTGGAGCTTCTCCGCCAGGCCGGCGGGATTCTCGGCGGCAAGAGGCTTGCTGTTTTGACGGGCGCCGGCCTGAGCACGGATTCCGGCATCCCTGACTATCGCGGCCCTGGAGCCGCACCGCGGAATCCTATGACCTTCCAGGAGTTCATCGGAAGCCCTGTGAACCGGCGTCGCTACTGGGCGAGGAATCACCTTGGATGGTCCCACCTCAGGCACGCGGACCCGAATGCCGGGCATGCCGCCGTCGCGCTCCTTGAACGGCGCGGGCTGCTCACGGGACTCATCACCCAGAACGTGGACCGTCTGCATGAGGACGCCGGCAGTATCAATGTGGTGGACCTGCACGGCCGCTACGATCGCGTGATCTGCCTGGACGAGGGGCACGTCTTCACGCGACGGCTCTTGGCATCCATTCTCGAGGAAATCAATCCCGGCTTCCTCGAAGCCGCCCAGGCTTCCGGCGTCGTGGAAATGGCACCGGACGCCGATGCCTCGGTGGAGGATCCCGAACTCATCCGATCGTTTGTCGTCGCTGTTTGTCCCGTATGCGGTGGAACGCTCAAGCCCGACTTCGTGTACTTCGGTGAAAATGTGCCCAAGGATCGCGTGCAGCGCGCCTATTCCATGGTGGACGAAGCCGGGGCGCTGCTGGTGGCGGGTTCTTCGCTGACCGTCATGAGCGGGCTGAGGTTCGTGCGGCACGCAGCCAAACTCGGCAAGCCGGTAGTGATCATCAATCGTGGTCCGACCCGCGGCGACGGATTCGCGGATCTCAAACTGGAAGCAGGAGTCAGCGGCGCGCTGGCCTGGCTTGCCGCTGAGCTTCCCGATCTGCTCCCGTCCAAGTGAGTCGATTAGTGTTCCGGGCGATTGATCCGGTAGAGTACATGTTCGTTGGTTGAAGCGCCGAGGGTGCGGAAACCAGTGTTTTGGGTCTTTAGCTCAGCTGGTAGAGCGCCACGTTTACACCGTGGATGTCATCGGTTCGATCCCGGTAGGACCCACCAAGAAGAAGAGCCCCTGAGCTGCGGAAACGCAGTCCGGGGGCTCTTTCGTTTTATTCAGGGCCCCCGGGCTCCGATGGTTGTGGCCAATCGTTTCGCGGTTCAGAATGGCAGCATGACAGCGTCCGTAGATGCAGCGCGTGACAAGAGGCTGGCGGAAATCGGTACGGCGGTGTTCGCCTTGGCCCCCGCAACCTTCGCAGGCTTACTGCCGTGGGTAATGACCCGTTGGAAAGTGCGGCGCCCCGTGCCGGGCGGACTGGCGGCCCAGTGCGCAGGTGTAGTGCTGATCGGCGTAGGCGCGGCGGTGATCACCAATTCGTTTGCGAGGTTCGCACTTGAAGGAATCGGCACGCCGGCACACTTTGCGCCACCGAAGAACCTCGTGGTCAGCGGTTTCTACAGGTTCGTGCGGAACCCCATCTACGTGGGCATTGGCGCCGCACTCACCGGACAGGGTCTTCTGTTCGGAGAGCCGAAGCTGTTTGGCCTGGCGGCGCTGGGCGCAGTTCCCGTGGTGGCTGTCGTCAGATTGCATGAGGAGCCGACGCTGGCACGTAAGTTCGGCGCCGAGTATGAGGACTACCGCGCCAACGTTCCGCGCTGGCTGCCACGCCTCACTCCTTGGCAGCAGCAGGGCTAGCTTCGCGCCTGATCCCCAGCGGGGAATTGGAAAAGCTCTCCACCGCGACTATTGGGGGATGCCGCGGTGGAGAGCTCATAGATGAATATACAGAGAATTTCTGGATATGGAAAGGAAGCCGTTCTCCGTCCGGCGAGTCCCATCCCGTCACCAAGCCACTATGATGGTGATTGTTCAGTGGATTGAACAAGCGTTGTGCCTCGGACTGGAGTTCCGCTGCCCCTGGGTAGCGTTTCTGCCTGGCACGCGCCCACTCTGCGCCAGACGCCCGATTGCGAAGGAGAATCATGGCCGATTCCCGCACCCACCGTTCCACCGAAGGATTGGGAAGCTCCTCGCCGGCGCCTGCCGTGACCCGCGCAGCCGCGGTCCTGGATGCCTTGGCGGAGGCGCCGTCGGGCCGCCTGACACTCAGCGATCTTTCGAGGGAGCTCGGGATTCCGAAGTCTTCCACATCAAACCTGCTCATGGCTCTTGAGGAAGCCCGGTTGATTACCCGCGAAGGTGCCGATTTTTCGCTCGGCCGGAAGCTGGTTGAACTTGGTGCCGCCTACCTCAGCCGGCTCGACGAAGTGCAGGAGTTTTACAAGTTCTGCGAACAGGCGCCAACGCTCTCCGGCGAAACAGTGCGGATTGCGATGATCGATGGCGACCACATCATTTACCTGGCACGCTACGAAGGGCACCCGGCCGTCCGGCTCACGTCGAACATCGGCGACAAAATGCCGCTGTCCCTGAGCGCCGTCGGCAAGGTCCTCCTGGCGCAGCTTCACGACCATGACATTGAAGCAATGTTCCCGGACGACGTGGAGCTCCCTGTCATGACCCCGAAGTCCCTCCGGAGCGCCGCTGAGCTCAAGGCCCAGGTGGCCGCGATCCGCAAGCAGGGCTACGCCCTGGAGGACGAGGAATCCACTCTCGGCGTGGTTTGCCTTGCCGTGCCCGTCCCTACCCACGGGGCGCATGGCCCCAGCCTGGGTCTCTCGGTGACAGCCCTGAAGGCCACTTTTTCCGAGGAGCAGGCCGCCCTCATGGTGAAGGAACTCAAGGAGCTCGCCCACTCGCTGGGCAACCCGATGGGATAACGGATCTGACCGCCCGGACGGGGTCATAAATAAATCTGATTACACCACTTGAAACTTGTCCAACGTACTGTACTCTGTTCAATATAGTGATTCACGCCATGGCGGCTGACACTATCTCGCCAGGCCAACGGGGGTCTGGAGTGTTCTTGAGGGAGTGCTTGTGACAACTCGTACTAAGACAAAGCTTGCTGACACGGACGGCGCGGTAGTTGAGCCGGAACAGCTGCGAAGGGCAACTCTTGCCAGCTCCGTAGGATCCGCTCTGGAGTACTACGACTTCTACATTTACGGTCTGGCTTCGGCCCTGATCTTCGGGCCGCTGTTCTTCAAGCCCTTGGGAGACAGCGGCGCGCTGATCGCGTCGTTCGCTACCTACGGCGTCGGATTCGCGGCACGCCCCTTCGGCGGCATCTTCTTCGGGTTCATCGGAGACCGCTTCGGCCGCAAGATGGTCCTCCTGATGACCATCGGCATGATGGGCCTCGCGAGCTTCGCAATCGGCTTGCTCCCGACGTTCGATCAAGCAGGCATGCTTGGCGCTGTCCTCCTTGTGGTGCTTCGCATCGTCCAGGGCCTCGGTGCCGGAGCCGAGCAGGCCGGCGCAACAACCCTGATCTCCGAAGTGGCTCCGCCAAAGCGCCGCGGCTACTTCGCTTCGCTGCCCTTCGTCGGAATCCAGCTCGGAACGCTCCTTGGTGCCGGTACCTTCGCGCTGATTGGCATGGCCAACAAAAGCGTGCTTGAAGGCTGGCTGTGGCGTGTGCCGTTCCTTGCCAGCTGCATCCTGATCGTCGTCGCGATTTTCATCCGTCTCAGGCTGAAGGAAACTCCGGTGTTCCAGGAGCTGGAGAAGCACAAGAACGTGGTGAAGAACCCCGTCGGCGAACTTCTGAGGCACTCCAAGAAGAACGTGTTGATCGGCATCGGCCTCCGCATGGGCGAAAACGGCAACTCGTCCATCTACGGAACACTTCTCATCTCCTTCATTTCCGTCAAGGAAGGCGTCTTCCCGGGCGACAAGTTCATCGGGCCGGTCGGCCTGCTGATCGCGGCAGGATTCGCCGCCGTCATGGTGGTGACGTTCGGCGCCTTGTCGGACCGGATCGGGCGAGTGAAGGTGTACCGCTACGGAGCCCTGTTCCAGGCGATCTTCGCTATTCCCGCCTTCTATCTCGTAACTCTTGGCAACGTCACCCTTGTGTGGGCCGTCATGGTGGTTGGCATCGCCCTCGGTGTGCAGTCCATGCTTGGCCCACAGTGCCCGCTGCTGCCGGAATTGTTCGGTTCGCAGTATCGATTCACCGGCGTTGCCTTGAGCCGCGAACTGTCTGCCGTTCTGGCCGGCGGCTTGGTTCCCGTCTTCGGTGCCATCCTGCTTGCCGCCACAGGCAACTCCTGGGTGGTCCTTGCGGTCTACTCGCTGGTGCTGGCGCTGATTTCATATATCACCACGTTCTTCACCCCGGAAACAGCGGGCCGTGACCTCCTCTCGCTGGAGGACGCGAAGTAAGGATCCCCGTACTTGACGTACCCAAGCGGCGGCGGCCCCTCCGAAGTTCGGAAGGGGCCGCCGCTTTTTCGTGCCCAATGCGCGGGGATCGTCCTCCGGTCTGGAGCTTGTTTCTGAGACCGGGACTAGTTGCCCCGGAACGGCAAACAAGCCCCGGTTTGACGTCTTCACGTGCCCGGCCAGCCAGACCAGCCCGCCAGCAAGGCCGCCCACACAGCAAAGCGGCCCCTCCGGAATACCGGAGGGGCCGCCAGGATGGCGCCGGGAAGTCGGCGGTTTAGTAGAAGTGCACCGTGTCCACGAGGTGGGGGAGCTCCCCGCCGTCCAGGAACGTGCGCAGGTTGCTGGCGAAGCGCTCGGCGATGAGGCGGTTTTCCGCGGCGCTGAGTGCCGACGTGTGCGGCGAGACCATCACCTTCGGGTGGTTCCACAGCGGGCTGTCCTGGGGGAGCGGCTCGACGGCGAAGACGTCCAGGCAGGCGTAGGACACCTGCCCGTTGTCCAGGGCTTCGAGGAGCGCCTCTTCGTCAACCACCGTTCCACGCCCGACGTTGACGAACACCGTGCCGGGCTTCATCGCCGAGAAGACGTCGTGGTTGAAGAGTTTCTCCGTGTACGGCGTGCCGGGGAGGGTGTTGACGACGGCGTCGGCGCTAGCCAGGAGGCCCGGCAGGCCATCGTTGTCTGCGACCTCATCGATTCCTTCGATCGCTTCGACGTTCCGCTTGGTTCCGCTTACCTTCATTCCAAGGACGCGGGCGATGCGGGCGGTCTCGAGGCCGATTTCGCCGAGGCCCGTGATGACCAGCTTGGAACCGTTCACAAGTTTGGTGGGGGTGCGCAGCTCGGGCCAGACCTTCGCAGCCTGGTCCTGGGCAAGTTCCCCGCTGCGCTTGAACCCGTTGAGGATGCCCAAGGCTGCGAATTCAGCCAGCGGAAGCGCATGCACGCCAGCCGACGTGGTGACCTTGAACTTCTGCAAGGTCTCGCTGTCGAGGCCGGAAGCCTTCACGGCGCCACCCGCACCTGCGGCCATGGCGTGGATCCACTGCAGGTGCGGGTTGCTTTGCGCGATGCGGGCCAGGCCTGCCGGATTCTCGTTGGGGAAGCCATAGAGGATCTGGGCCTTGCTCAACATGGACCAGTAGCGTTCCTCTTGTTCGGGAGTCCGCTTGAAGTCCGGATCGCCCGAGTGGTCGGCCGGGAAGCGTTCCGGAGGAAGCAGCTCGGGTTCGTAGAGCACTGTAATGCTCGGATCTACGGCGCGGATTCGCTCCACATGCTCAGCTTCGAGCGGGACAGCGATCGCGATGGTGAGTTCATCAGTCGTCATGGTGTTCATCATACTGAATTGAGGCTAGGATATTGAACAGTTTTTGAAAGATGAACCACAAAGAAGTGAGGTGTACGCGAAAGATGACCGCCAAGACCGCAGGTTTCGTGGGACTCGGGTTCATGGGCTTCCCCATGGCAGCCAATCTGCTCGGCAACGGCTGGGAGGTGACAGCCTGGAATCGTTCAGCCGGTGCGCTCGCCGAATTGGAAAAGCTTGGCGGGAAACGCGCGGAGTCGGTTGCCGGACTCCGGGACCAACCCGTCATCATTTTCATGCTTCCGGATCTTTCGTACATCGAGGAGGCAGCCGCGCCGCTGCTCGACTCCTGGCGCTCCGACGCACCGGTTCCGGGAACCACGCTCATCGTCATGAGCAGCGTGTCCCCGACCGCCGTGCAGGAGTTCGGCCGAATGGTCCATAGCGCAAGTGGTGGGAACGCCGCCGTCGTCGATGCTCCGGTCAGCGGGGGCACCAAAGGCGCGCAAGACGGCACACTGGCGATCATGGTCGGCGCCGGCGAAGAAGACTTCCAACGATCGCTGCCCCTCCTCCAATCCATGGGAACCACCGTCCGCCGGATGGGCAAGCTGGGCGCCGGTTCGCTCGCGAAGGCCTGTAACCAATTGATCGTCGGGACCACGACGGCGGCGCTCGCCGAAGCCGCTGAACTCGCCGAGCGCTCGGGCATGGATGCTTCTGCCCTCTTCGAGGTCCTGGCCGGCGGACTTGCCGGAAGCCGGGTCCTGGAGTTTGTCGGCCCACGCCTCGCAGCCAAGGATTACGCGCCCACAGGTCCCGCGAAGTTCATGCACAAGGACCTCACATTCGTCCTCCAAAGTGCTGAAGCGGCCGGCGCCGCCGTCCCGATGGCGACAGCCGGCGTCGAACTCTACCGCGAACTGATCGATCAGGGACTTGGCGACCAGGACCTCGCAGTTGTCCGCCAGGCCATCGCCAACCTCAGCGACTCTTCCCTAAGCCCTTCGAACTAAGTAAGGAAACAACCATGAGTGGACTCTTCGATCTCACCGGGCGCGTTGCGCTCGTGACAGGATCCAGCCGCGGCATCGGCAACGCGCTGGCCCGCGGATTGGCCGACGCCGGTGCCACCGTCGTCCTCAACGGCATCAACACGGAACGGCTCAAGGACGCGGAAGCCGCCATGGCGGCGGACTTCGGTCCCGGGCGCATCCACAGCTGCGCATTCGACGTCACGAGCGACACCGAAGCGGCCCGGGGCATTGCCTGGGTCGAGGAGAACGTCGGCCCGCTCGATATCCTCGTCAACAATGCGGGAATCCAACACCGCGTCCCGATGCTGGACCTGGATGTGAAGGACTGGGAGCGGGTCATCACCACCGACCTCACGAGCGCCTTCCTCGTAGGACGCGAAGCCGCCCGCCACATGATCCCGCGCGGCCGGGGCAAGATCATCAACATCTGCTCGGTGCAGACCGACCTGGCGCGCCCCACGATCGCCCCCTATGTCGCGGCCAAGGGTGGGCTCCGCAACCTGACACGCGCCATGACCGCCGAGTGGGCGGCCTCCGGCCTTCAGATCAACGGCATCGCGCCGGGCTACATCCACACCGAAATGACCCAGAACCTCGTGGACGACCCCGACTTCAACTCCTGGATCCTTGGCCGTACGCCGGCCCACCGATGGGGCACTGTGGCGGATCTCGCCGGTCCGGCGGTATGGCTTGCCTCGGAGGCATCGAACTTCGTCAACGGCCAGACGATCTTCGTCGACGGCGGAATGACGGTGGTCGTCTAATGAGCGATTTCCAGCTTCCCCAGTCTTCACCCGCGGTGGTGGCCCACGCCGCCGGCGACCTTCGCATCGAGGACATAGCCCTCGTTGTTCCCACTCCTGACCAGGCCGTCGTCGAGATCGCCTACGGCGGCATTTGCGGCTCGGACCTGCACTATTGGCTCCATGGCGCGGCGGGGGAGTCAATCCTCAAGGCCCCGATGGTCCTCGGCCACGAAATCGTCGGCACAGTCGTCCAGCAGGCCGCCGATGGCAGCGGACCGGCGGCCGGAACCGCCGTCGCAGTGCACCCGGCAACCCCTGCTCCCGGCGCCGCCAAGTATCCGGAAGACCGGCCCAACCTCTCGCCGGGCTGCACCTACCTCGGAAGTGCCGCGCGGTACCCGCACACGGACGGAGCCTTCAGCCGCTACGCCACCCTGCCGTCGCGCATGCTCCGGGCCCTTCCGGCCACGCTGGGCTTGCGCACGGCGGCGCTGGTGGAGCCGGCCAGCGTTGCCTGGCACGCCGTCGCCCGCGCGGGTGACGTGGCCGGCAAGACAGCCTTGGTGATCGGAAGCGGTCCGATCGGCGCGCTGGCAGTTGCCGTCCTCAAACGCGCGGGGGCAACCCGGATCGTCGCGGTCGACATGCACGACAAGCCTCTTGAGATCGCGCGTGCGGTGGGCGCCGACGAGGTCCTCAAGGGCGATGATGCAGAGGCCATCGCCGCAGTGGAAGCCGACGTCGTCATCGAGTCTTCCGGCAGCCACTTCGGACTGGCGTCGGCCATCAAGGGTGCGGTACGCGGCGGGAAGGTAGTCATGGTCGGGCTGCTGCCCTCCGGACCGCAGCCGGTCTTCATTTCGCTGGCCATCACCCGCGAGCTCGAACTGCTCGGGTCGTTCCGTTTCAACGACGAGATCGACGAGGTCATTGCGGCGCTCGCGGACGGTTCGCTCTATGTGGATCCGGTGGTCACCCACGAATTCACGCTGGACCGCGGCCTGGAGGCCTTCGAGGTGGCCAGGAACTCGGCCGAATCGGGGAAAGTCCTGCTGAACTTCCAGCCTGTGGCCTAGGTCCTCGAGCGGCGCGGGCTTTCAGCCGTCAGCGCCGCTCCACTGGAACGAACACCCGTGGCTGGCCTTCCCAGTCCGGTGACAGGTCCGCGATGGTCTCCCGCATGATGTTGGAGGAGGCCTCGCGGGCCTTGTCGCCGTCGCCGTCCCGGATGCCCTGGGCTACATCCAGATGCCATTGCAGGGCCGCTTCCTTCGGATGTTCGGGCATGAGCCCGTGAACGGTCCGGCCGGTGAGGGTCTCGGTGACCTGCCCGATCAGGTTCGCGAACATTTCATTGCCGGAACCGGAGAGCACCAAGGCATGAAAGCGGATGTCGAGGTCCAGGAATGTGGGCATGTCGCCCGCACGGCCCGCATCACGCATGGCCAGGGAAATGTCCAACAGCTCGCTGCGCAGGGACTCCGGAGCGTTTTCCGCGGCCAGTTCCGCGGCCACGGGCTCGACGGCGGAGCGGAGTTCCGCGAGGGAGCGCAACTGTGCGCCACGCCCTTCTCCGGCCAGCCGCCAGCGGATCACCAGCGGATCGAAGGGATTCCAGCGGTGCGCGGGGAGCACCCGGATGCCGACACGCTTGATGGTTTCCACCAGTCCCAAAGACTGCAGTACCCTGACGGCTTCCCGCACCACCGAGCGTGACACCTTGAGCTCCTCCTCAAGGTGCTCAGCCAGCATGACGTGGCCGGTGGGGAGCTTACCGCCGACGATCCGGGTACCCAGATGCTCGACAGCGCGGTAGTGGAGACTGGTTGACATAGTCGTAAGCATAGTGGCGTTGAGCACTCCGTCAGCGGAAGCCCGGGCCGGGGAACTCCCCACAGCGCGGGCCCGCAACATAGACTCTTTTGTGACGCGGACGTTTCCAAAACGTGGGCTCAACTTTCCCAGACGTGGTCCGAATACGTATGGTTTATTCCAGCTACTGCTCTAGAAAGCGTTTCCTCGCTCCTAGCAGGACTCGATGCACAAGAATGAATTGGAGTTTTGATGTCAGCACACATCGGTGTCACCGGCCTCGCGGTGATGGGCGCCAATCTGGCCCGCAACCTGGCCCGCAACGGCTTCACCGTTGCCCTGCACAACCGCTCCGTCGAAAAGACCGACGCCCTGCTGGCCAAGCACGGCACGGACGGCGACTTCATCCGCACGGAAACCCTCCAGGAACTCGTGGACTCCCTCGAGAAGCCCCGCCGTGTCCTGATCATGGTGAAGGCCGGCAAGCCGGTTGACGCCGTCATCGACCAGCTCGTTCCCCTGCTGGAACCCGGTGACATCGTGATCGACGCCGGCAACTCGCACTACGAGGACACCCGCCGCCGCGAATCCGCCCTGGCCGAGAAGGACCTGCACTTCGTAGGCGTCGGCGTTTCCGGCGGCGAAGAGGGTGCCCTCAACGGCCCCTCCATCATGCCCGGCGGTTCCAAGGAGTCTTACGACGCCCTGGGCCCGCTGCTCGAAAAGATCTCCGCCAAGGTTGACGGCAAGCCGTGCTGCGCGTGGATCGGCACCGACGGTGCCGGACACTTCGTCAAGATGGTCCACAACGGCATTGAATACGCCGACATGCAGGTCATCGGCGAAGCCTTCGATCTCCTGCGCTCCGGCGCCGGCATCGAGCCGGCCGAGCAGTCCAAGATCTTCAGCGAATGGAACAAGGGCGAACTCGCTTCCTTCCTGATCGAAATCTCCGCAGAGGTCCTGGGCCACGTCGACGCCAAGACGGGCAAACCGTTCGTCGACGTCGTCGTGGACGCTGCCGGCCAGAAGGGCACCGGCCGCTGGACGGTCATCTCCGCCCTCGAGCTCGGCTCCCCGGTCTCGGGCATCGCAGAGTCCGTCTTTGCCCGGGCACTGTCTTCACAGGCAGAGCAGCGCAAGCTCGGCCAGGAGCTGCTCGCCGGCGAGGAAATCGCCGTCGACGTCCCCGAGAACTTCGTCGAGGACGTCCGCCAGGCGCTCTACGCCTCCAAGCTGGTTTCCTACGCCCAGGGCCTGGACATGCTGACCTCGGCCGCGAAGGAATACGGCTGGGACCTCAAGCTCGATGAGATCGCTTCGCTGTGGCGCGGCGGCTGCATCATCCGCGCTGAGCTGCTCAAGGAAATCACCAACGCCTACGCTGCCGAGGAGAAGCCGGCCAACCTGCTGTTCGCCCCGGTCTTCACCAAGGCGATCGCCGGCGCGCTGCCGGCATGGCGCCGCGTGGTGGCCACGGCTGTCCAGCTGGGCATCCCGGTTCCCGTGTTCTCCTCCTCGCTGGCCTACTACGACGGACTTCGCCGCAAGCGCCTCGCTGCAGCCGTCATCCAGGGACAGCGCGACCTCTTCGGTGCGCACACCTACGGCCGCGTTGACGCCGAGGGAACCTTCCACACCCTGTGGGGCGAGGACAAGTCCGAGGTCTCGGCAGTCGACACCCACTAGAACCCGCGCTGTCCCCCCTGGGGACAGGCTTTGTTCAAAGCAAAGGCCGGCACTTCCCCGATACTGTGGAGGCGCCGGCCTTTGCCGTAGCCAGGTCCGGAAAGAAAACGCCATACGCAACACGAGGAGCAGTCCATGCCGCAACGCGTCGCATTTGTCACAGGTGCATCAACCGGGATCGGTTTCGAAGCCGCTATCAAGCTCAGCAAAGCAGGAATGGTCGTGTACGCGGGAGCGCGGCGGGTCGAAAAAATGGAGCCGCTGAAGGCCCACGGAATCAAGGTGTTGTCCCTCGACGTCACTGAGGAAGGCTCGATGAAGGCCGCTGTGGACCTCGTTGTGGCCGAGCAGGGACGGATCGACGTGCTGGTCAACAACGCCGGGTACGGGTCCTACGGTTCTTTGGAAGAGGTGCCGTTGGACGAAGGCCGGCGGCAGTTCGAAGTCAACGTCTTCGGTCTCGCCCGGATGTCCCAGCTGGTGATCCCCGCGATGCGGGCTGCGGGGTCCGGCAGAATCATCAACGTCTCCTCGATCGGCGGCAAGATGTATGAACCCCTCGGTGCCTGGTACCACGGAACCAAGTTCGCCGTCGAGGGCATGAGCGACTCCCTGCGCCTGGAACTGAAGCCGCATGGCATCGATGTGGCAATCATCGAGCCCGCCGGCACGGACACGGAATGGGGAACCATCGCGGGGGAGAGCCTGCTGACGGTGTCGGGACATGGACCATATCGCGAGCAGGCCGGGATCGTGGCGGCCGCTTTGGCGTCGACATCGGGAACCGCGCTGTCGACGCACCCGCGGGTGGTGGCGGGCGCTATCCTTCACGCGGCAACGTCGCGACGGCCCAGGACCCGATACCCCGTGGGCAGGGGAGCCTGGACCATCCTGGCCCTGCGCAGGGTGCTTCCCGACCGGGCCTTCGACAACGTTTTCTGGAACGCCTACAAGCGCTTTTCCGGCTAGATCCGGTACTCGATGTAGTACTCGGCGGGATCGACGGCGGGTTTGGTCTCGCTCTTCGCGTCGCGGTGCCGCCATGTTGCGGGAACACCGGTGATGATCGACTCGGGCGGGGCGTCCTTGACCACGACGGCGTTGGCACCGATGGCACTGTCGGCGCCGATGGTGATGGGCCCAAGGACCTTCGCCCCGGCTCCGATGGTGACGCGGTCTCCGATGGTGGGGTGTCGCTTGACCTTGGCCAAGGAACGTCCACCCAGCGTCACGCCGTGGTAGATCATGACGTCTTCGCCGATTTCGGCGGTCTCACCGATGACTACGCCCATGCCGTGGTCAATGAAGAACCTGCGGCCGATGGTCGCGCCTGGGTGGATCTCGATGCCGGTCAGGAACCGGGCGAGCTGGGAAATCAGCCGTGCGGGGAAGCGCAGCTCGGGGTTCTGCCACAATTTGTGGGTCAGGCGGTGCGCCCAGATGGCATGCAGGCCGGAGTAGGCAAAAAAGTTCTCAAAGGAACCTCGGGCCGCCGGGTCATGTGACCGGGCGGCCTCGAGGTCCTCCATAAGTCTTGCGAAGAAGCTCACAAAGACCTTTCTACAGGAAATGAAAGAAAGCGGTTGCGCGGGGTCCGCAATCAGCCGCGAATATCGTCAAAAAGCACGGTGGAGATGTAACGTTCGCCGAAGTCGGGAACGATTGCCACGATGAGCTTGTCCTTGTTCTCCGGACGCTTCGCGAGCTCGAGCGCACCCCAGACGGCCGCGCCGGCCGAGATGCCGCCCAAGATGCCTTCCTTGGTGCCGAGGGCGCGTGCGGTGGCCACGGAGTCCTCAAGGGTTGCGTCAAGGACCTCGTCATAGACGTTGGTGTCCAGGATTTCCGGAATGAAGTTCGCGCCGAGGCCCTGGATCTTGTGCGGGCCCGGGGCGCCGCCGTTCAGGATGGGGGAGTCCTTGGGCTCAACGGCCACGATCTGGATCTCGGGCTTGCGCTCCTTCAGGACCTGCCCGACGCCGGTGATGGTGCCGCCCGTGCCGACGCCGCCGACGAAGATGTCCACTCCGCCTTCGGTGTCCGCCCAGATTTCCTCGGCCGTGGTGGCGCGGTGGATTGCCGGGTTGGCCTCGTTGGCGAACTGCTGGGCCCAGATGGAGTTCTCGGTGTTGGCGACGATCTCCTGTGCCTTCTCGACCGCGCCGCGCATGCCTTCAGAGCCCGGGGTCAGGACAATCTCGGCACCGTAGGCCCGCAGCATGACGCGACGCTCAGTGGACATGGTTTCCGGCATGGTCAGGATGACCTTGTAACCGCGCGCCGCGCCGACCAGGGCCAGCGCGATGCCGGTGTTGCCCGACGTTCCTTCGACGATGGTGCCGCCCGGCTTCAGCGCACCGGATTTCTCGGCGGCGTCGACGATGGCGACGCCAATACGGTCTTTGACGCTGTTGGCGGGGTTGTAGAACTCCAGCTTCACGGCAACCGTGGCGTCCAAGCCTTCGGTGAGCCTGTTCAAGCGGACCAGGGGGGTTCCGCCGATCAGCTGGGTGACGTCGTCGTAGATCCGTGCCATGTAATCATGCCTATTCTCTGAATTCGCTGAAATAGCTACTGCTGAGGTCAGCCTAACGAGCGGTGCTACACGCTGCTACGCGCGGAGCCACGAAGAGTAATATTTCCGGGCCTTGGCGAGCTTGGGGTTGATGATGACCTGGCAATAGCCCTGCTCGGGGAACTTGGCGTAGTAGTCCTGGTGGATGGACTCGGCTTCGTAGAACTCCGGCAGCCTGCTCACCTCGGTCACAATCGGCTTGGACCACAGTTCCTGGTTCCGGAGGATGGCCTCTTCGAAGAGGATCTTTTCTTCCGTGGTGGTGTAGAACATCGAGGAACGGTACTGGGTTCCGACGTCGTATCCCTGGCGGTTGAGCGTGGTGGGATCGTGCAGGGCGAAGAACATGTCCAGGATGATGTCCGCCGGAATGATGTCCTCGTCGAAAGTCACGGCGACGACCTCCGCATGGCCGGTCATCCCGGAGCAGACATCGTAATAGTCAGGGTTGCGGATGTGCCCGCCCGTGTAGCCGGAAACCACGGAACTGACGCCCTTGGTCTTCTGATAGACGGCATCGAGGCACCAGAAGCAGCCTCCGCCAAGTACAAAAGTTTTCATGATCTCTTCAATGGCCGGGAGTCCTGGATGATTCCCGCACAACCTTACGGGACTGTGACGGCACGGACCCGGCCGGTGGCAACAATCTCAAGCCGTCGGGTGGCCGCAAGCGCGACTTGGCCGCCGGATGCGCAAGAATGTAATGCATGGAAGCTGTGAACACCGCGGTTGCAGACACAGGATCCGGCGAAGAACCGGAGAATGGTGCGGCCGGGACGCCAGGTACCCCAACGCTCGGTCAGGTCCTCTTGGCAGTGGAGGAGCTCTGGCCGGAATCGCTCGCCGAGGAATGGGACGAGGTAGGACTGGTGGTCGGACGGCCAACCGCCGCCGTCTCCAAGGTCATGTTCGCTGTGGATCCGACCCTCGCCGCTATCGAAGAGGCCATCGAATGGGGAGCCGAGCTCCTCGTCGTGCACCATCCGTTGCTGCTCAAGGGCGTCACCTCCGTAGCTGCCACGAGCGCCAAGGGCCTGGCTGTCCATCGGCTTATTGAGTCGGGTACCGGTCTGCTGACCGTGCACACGAACGGGGACTCCGCCGTCGGAGGCGTTTCGGATGTCCTCGCCGACGCGTTCGGACTGGACAACGTGGTTCCGCTGGCGCCTGCTGCCCACGGACTGCCGGAAGAGGGGATCGGCAGGGTCGGTGACCTGCCCGAACTCATGACCCTGGGAGACTTCGCCGCACGCGTGTTCGAAATACTGCCCTCAGTGGCCGGAGGCGTGCGGGTGGCCGGGGACAAGGACGGGCTCGTGCGCCGCGTAGCCGTCTGCGGCGGTGCCGGCGACAGCCTCTTCGACGCCGTCCGCGCCAGCCAGGCGGACATCTACGTCACCGCGGATATGCGGCACCACCCGGCGTCCGAGGCGCGCGAAGCCGCCGTTGACGGCAGGCCGTACCTCATTGACGTATCGCATTTCGCGAGCGAGTGGCTCTGGCTGCCGGCCGCGGCCGAAGCGCTCGGCAACGTGCTCGCGGACCAAGGCCACGACGTCGAGATCCGTGTGGCAACCACCAACAGCGATCCGTGGGACTTCATCCTGACTCCCGGCTAAGCCTGGTGTGCGAGGCAGGGGAGCAGTCTAGGCGATAGAGTCGACACAAGCAGGCCCGAGGCCTGGCTGGGGCTGAATACCAACCCCGGCACGATCAAGCGGAGGTAAGCGTGGCCAAGGCAGCACCGGCGGAACAGTTGAAATTGCTCGAACTGCAGGGGTTGGATGCGAAGCTCAAATCCTTGGCGAACCGCCGTCGCACCTTGGAGACCGACCCCCGCATCACCGACCTGCAGGACGCCCTCAGTGTGGCCAACGGTGCGCTCGGAACCGCGAAACTTGCCGTCCACGACGCCGAAACAGAGCTGCGCAGGTCAGAGGCCGACGTCGAGCAAGTGGCTAGCCGCATTGCACGGGACGAAGCAAGGTTGAACAGCGGCACCGGACTCTCCAAGGACCTTGTCGCGCTGCAAAGCGATATCGCGTCACTGAACAAGCGCCGTTCGGACCTCGAGGATGTCGAGCTGGAAATCCTGGAACGCTTGGACGGACTCAGGGAGCGCCAAGCCGCGCAACAGCAGATCGTCGATGACATCCAGGGTTCGTTCTCCGGGATCCGTGCCGAGCTGGACGCCGCGATCGCCGAGATCGTTGCCGAAGAGGCCGAGGTGCGCGCCCAGCGGTCCGGTTTCGCCGAAGGGCTCGACGCCGGGATGGTGGCCATCTACGAAAAGACCCTCGCCAGGCGTGGCGTCGGGGCCGCCAGGCTGTTCCACGGGAAGTCCGAAGGCTCGGGAATGACCCTCAGCCCCGGCGACCTTGCCGAGGTCAAGGCTGCGGCCGAGGACGAGATCGTGTTCTGCCCTGATTCCGGCTGCATCCTGGTGCGCTCCGCCGAGTGGAACTAACCGCCTGTTCCCCACCCAACTAACTCGCACTTAATGTCGTTTTCAGCCCTGAAAACGACATTAACTGCGAGCTAGTTGGGGAGGATGATGCTGAGGGTGTGCGGCTTGCGCGCCGTGCCTTCCGTCAACTCCGCCGTCCATTTTTCCGAGGCGGCCTTGAGCAACTGTCCGGGCGTTCCGGGCGCCTTGCCTCGACGGTTCAACAAGTGCCGGGCCAGTTCGCCGCGGGTGTGCTTGGCGAAGTGGCTGACCACGGTGCGCTTTCCATGGGACTCGGAAAAGACGTTGACGGAGACTGTCTGCGCCGCCGGCGGAGCCCAGGCCGCGGCATAAGTGCTGGAGCGGCAGTCCACCAGCAGCTCGCCCTCCACGCGCGAGGCGAGGGCCTGCGTGAGCTGCGGCTTCCAGAACGAGGCGAGGCGCCCGACGTCGGGCAGTGCCGTTCCCATGGACAAGCGGTAGGCGGGCACGTGGTCGCCGAAGCCGATGGCGCCCCACAGGGCGGACACCACGAGGATCGACTCGACCGCCTTGCGGCGCTGCGCCGGTGTCAGGGTCTTGTAGCCGAGCGCGTCGTAGAGAACCCCGGAATATACCTGGTGGGCCGGGGCCGCGGGTTCGTCGTGGAGCCGGGTATTGCGTTCGACGTCGTCCTTCAAGGACGCGCCCACCCCCAGGAGGGCGAGGGCGTCCTCATGCGCGCTGACCAGGCCCAGCGCGTCGAGCACCTTGGCCCGGTAGCTGTTGAGTTCCGGAAAGCTCAGGGACTCCCATTCGACGGCGGAGCCCTTCTCAGCGGGGGTCTTGCCTTCGGAGGGCGGCAGCAGAATCAGCACCAGTCGATATTAGCCGCAATACGGGAGCCATCTGGCAGACGTTCAGCCCGGGAGTGCTTTCCGGAAATACGGAGCGCCCGACGCCGGTAGACTGGACGGCGGATGGGTTGACTAGGCGGCCGCGCGCCACGTGAGTGGCTCGAGGAACGTCCGGGCTCCACAGGGCAGGGTGGTGGGTAACGCCCACTCGGGGTAACCCGCAGGCCAGTGCCACAGAGAACAGACCGCCCGCGCCGCTTGTGCCAGCACAGGCGGGCAGCAGGTAAGGGTGAAACGGTGGTGTAAGAGACCACCAGCTCCTTGGGTGACCAGGGAGGCTAGGTAAACCCCACCCGGAGCAAGGCCAGACAGGGCACGATCGAGGGCTGCTCGCCCGAGTGTCCGGGTAGGCCGCTGGAGGGCGTCGGCAACGGCGTTCGTAGATGGATGGTCGCCACTCCTTCGCCGGCAACGGCGCGGGAGGACAGAACCCGGCGTATCGGTCAACCCATCCCTCAGCCTTGTGTGAGTGATTTCACGCATTCCGGCGGCCAAGGCCTCCCCTGCCAGACCTTAGAATGGACAGTGAACGTAGAAGTTCCACCGCCGGTTCTGCGTTCGCAGCCGGCGGTTTTTCTTTGCAGCGTTCGAGGTGTCCGGGCAGACCGAAGTCCCGCCGATGCCAGTGCCGCAGGATTACTCCGGGCGGCCGCCATCTACGTACGAGGACGTATGTAGCTGACCCTAGGAAGGTAGTTCTGTGAGCCAGTCATCAGATTCTTGTCTTGATACGTGGATGGGCCGCGAAGCGCTGGCCGAGGCCATGATTCCGGTGATCGGCCGGCTGTACCGTGAGAACAACGTGGTGACGAGCATCCACGGGCGCAGCTTGATCAACAAGTCGTCGATGAACATCCTGAAAGCCCACCGTTTCGCGCGCCGGATGAGCAAGGACGAACTCCGTCTCGAAGAAACCGCGCCGCTCCTGAACATCCTCGCCCAGCTTGACCTCGGGGCCGCTGCGATCGACATCGCCCGCCTGAACGAGAAGTACAAGGCCGAGGCTGCGGGAACGCCCCTGGAAGACTTCCTCCGCGCCGAACTTGCCGAAGTTGTCGGGCGCCGCGGCGCGGACGACCGGACCAGCACCGACGTCGTGCTCTACGGTTTCGGCCGCATCGGCCGCCTGCTGGCCCGCCTCCTGATCGAAAAGGCCGGCGGCGGGCACGGCCTGCGGCTCCGCGCGATCGTGGTCCGCAAGGGCGCTGAGAACGACCTCGTCAAGCGTGCCAGCCTGCTGCGCCGCGACTCGGTGCACGGTTCCTTCGAAGGCACCATCCGCGTGGACGAGGCCGCCAACACGATCACGGCCAACGGTGTGCAGATCCAGGTCATCTACTCGGACAACCCCTCCACCGTCGACTACACGGCCTACGGGATCAAGGACGCCCTGGTGGTCGATAACACGGGCCGTTGGCGCGACGCCGAGGGCCTGTCCCAGCACCTGCAGAGCAAGGGTGTGGCCCGCGTGTTGCTCACGGCTCCGGGCAAGGGCGATCTGAAGAACATCGTCCACGGCATCAACCATTCCTCCATCGAGGACACGGACACGATCGTCACCGCGGCGTCCTGCACCACGAACGCCATCACCCCCGTGCTCAAGGCGCTCAACGACAAGTTCGGCGTCATCCACGGCCACGTGGAAACCGTGCACTCCTTCACGAACGACCAGAACCTGATCGATAACTTCCACAAGGGCGACCGCCGCGGCCGCTCTGCTGCCCTGAACATGGTCATCACCGAAACGGGTGCGGCCAAGGCAGTGGCGAAGGCTCTTCCGGAACTGCAGGGCAAGCTGACCGGAAACGCGATCCGCGTCCCCACCCCGGACGTGTCGATGGCCATCCTGAACCTGAACCTTGAAAAGGGAACCACGAAGGACGAGGTCAACAACTACCTCCGCGAGATGTCCCTGCACTCGGAGCTGCGCAAGCAGATCGACTTCATCGACTCACCCGAGGTCGTCTCCACCGACTTCGTGGGTTCCCGTCGTGCAGGCATCGTGGACGGCCTGGCCACCATCGCCACCGACAAGCACCTCGTGGTCTACGTCTGGTACGACAACGAATTCGGCTACTCCTGCCAGGTAGTACGCGTCATGGAGGAAATGGCCGGCGTGAACCCGCCGTCGTTCCCGGCACGCGGCGTTGCCGTTGACCTTGAGCCCAAGGCAACATTGGAGCCCGCCGGCGTCTGAACGGCGCTGGCCGGGCCAGGAAAGACACAGGGTATTCCCGGCTGATGCGCTGGTATCAGCCGGGAAACCTGACAAGAATGGACGCATGGACAGCGAAAAGATTCTGGAACACGAAACAACCCTGGAACACGCCCTGGACGTCGCGCGCGCCAACCTCAAGGAAGCCCAGCGGCTGCTCGACGAAGCCAAGGCAGCACACGCAGCGGGTGATATCGCTGAGGACCGCGTCATCCAGTTGGGGTCGCTTCTGGAGCTGGCAGCCGACGACTTGAAACGGGTCACCAAGGAGCAGTAGGCCGCGACTTGTCCTCCACACTGGGGATATCGACGTCGGTGTCTGAGCCCTGATCTAGTCTCAAGGGACGTATTCCTCCCCGAAAGGACGCAATCCCTTGAGCACCACCTGGGCCGCGTATCGACGCGCCCGCCGCCAGTCCCGGCAGGCCTGGGTGTTGGTGATAGTCATCGTCGCGGGTGGACTGGCCGGCATCGGATGGTTCTTCACCAATGGCCAGTTCGACGTTGGCCAAGACCCGGGCAACGGACCCACGGAAGCTCCCGTCTTTGATCCGGGTTGGATGAAGCCGGTGGACGCTGTTCAGCCGGTACCCGTCGGTCCAGCCGTTGATGCCCTTGAGGCGCTTCCCGTGAAGGGGCGTGCCGCCAAGGACAACTACGACCGCAACGAGTTCGGCCAGGCATGGCTCGACGTCGACCGGAACGGCTGCGATACCAGGAACGACATCCTGAGGCGCGATCTGACGGCAACGGAGTTCACGGCGGGCTCGAAATGCAGGATCGCGTCCGGGGAACTACGCGAGCCGTACATCGGGCAGGACATCCACTTCCGCAGGGGCTCCGAAAGCAGCTCGGCCGTACAGATCGACCATGTGGTGGCTCTCGGGGACGCCTGGCAGAAAGGCGCCCAACAGCTCACTGCCAAACAGCGCCAAAGCCTCGCCAATGACCCCCTCAACCTGGTTGCGGTCGATGGTCCCGCCAATGTGAAGAAGGGCGCGAGCGACGCCGCGAGCTGGCTCCCTGCCAACAAGGGCTTTCGCTGCCACTACGTCGCCCGGCAGATTTCCGTCAAAGCCGCCTACCGGCTTTGGGTCACCCAAGCGGAGAAGGACGCCATGAAGCGCGTCCTGGACTCGTGCCCCGGCCAGCAGACCATCAGGGCGATGTAGCCGCCTCAGGCCGCGTCAAGCCTGGGTCCTCCGCGCTGGGGGAAGCGCCAGATGGCCGTGGCCAAGCTGCCAGACCCCGCCGTCGTCGATCCTTTCCAGGACCACCCGCTGAAGCGAAGTCTCGCGGGGGAGCCGATCGAGGTTTTCCATTCCCCGCTGCCGGAACGTGAAGTAGACGGCGTCGCTCGGAGCATCTGAGCAGCGGTCCACGGTGAATCGGCGGGCAAAAGACGCGATGTTGCTGTGCGGCAGTTGAAGGGCCAGGTAGGGATCCAGCATCCAGGAGTCGCAGCTCGCCACGGAAACCGCCTTGTCCGGGAAGTATCGGTCGAAGAACTCCCGGGCCTGGCTCAAACTCGCGTCCACGAGGGCAGGGGAGAGGCCGCCATCCTCCGGAATGTGCACGCCCAGCACCCATGAGCCACCCGCGTCGCCCGAGGCTTCCGCGTCGCCGCGGACAAGGTGGAATTGCAAGCGGCCGATCCGGAAGATGTTTCCGGCCATGTGGAGGGTCAGCCACGCCCACGTGTCCAGGCCGAAGCGTGCATGAACCCGTCGGTTGATGCGGAGGTTCAGTCCCACATCCGCCAGGATCACGGCGGATGCTTCCGGTGGGATGCCAAGGGAAAGATGATGACGGTGGACCACAGGTGCGAAGCGCAAGAGCGCCTCGATCCAGTCGGTTTCGCTGCAGCCATCCGCGGACGCAGACGTGCTCGGGAAGGTACCCAGGCGGGAGTCAAGGCTTGCAAGGGCCCGCCGGGTGCCGTCTCCTGGAGGTGACGCCAGCAGCGAGGCACACTCCACGGCGTCCTCACCGTGGATGTCGAGAAGCCCGAACAATTCGTCCTGCGCGATGCCGGCCATGGCTCAGTGTCCGAAGGGGTCCGGGTCGACACCCGGCATCCAGCTCAGGCCGGGCACGCCCCAGCCGTTCTTCTTTGCCTGCTTCATGGCCTTCTTGGCGTAGCGGTCAACCAGGCGGTTCACGTAGAGCTTGCCGTCAAGGTGGTCGAATTCGTGCTGCATGATCCTCGCGAACCAACCCGTGGCGACGAAATCCACCGGGTTGCCGTAGCCGTCGAAGCCCTGGACGCGGGCCCATTCGGCCCTCTGGAGGGGGTAGTGCTCCCCGGGGAATGACAGGCAGCCTTCGACGTCTTCCTCGGGATCGGGAAGCGCGCCCGGGACCTTGGAGAGAGTGAGGACCGGGTTCACCAGAACGCCTTCGTCCGGAGCGTCGTCCTCATTCGCGTATTTGAAGATGAAGATCCGTTTTCCGACCCCCACCTGGGGTGCGGCCAACCCTACGCCGTTGGCGACGTCGTTCGTCTCGAACATGTCGGCAATCAAGGCGCGCAGTTCGTCGTCGAACACTTCCACTTCGCTCGCCCGGCGGTGAAGCACGGGCTCGCCCCAGATGGTGACTGGCAGGACGGTCATGTCAGGTGTTCCTCTGGTTCTCGGGTCTGGAATGGCCGACATCGGCCCGGACAGAGCAAAGGCCGCACTGGATAACCAGTACGGCCTTTGGCTGCGATCGATAAACTGCTACCGATCTCGTGAGGGTGAGCGACGGGGGTTGAACCCGCGACCTCCTGGACCACAACCAGGCGCTCTGCCAACTGAGCTACGCCCACCATGTGCCTTTTATGCTTTCGGAATGACCCGTTAGCTGCGAAGGCAACGACAAAAACTATACCCCGTCTTGGGGAATGGTTTTGCCACTTTTGGCCGTTTGGTTGAAAATTCCCGAAAACGTGCCGCAGATCACGTGCCTGCCGGCGTCTCCGGACCCGCTGCAATCTGCTTGGAAATCTTCTGGGCCGTTGCGGTATCAGGTCCGGGAGCCGGGACGAACACAGCTTCGCGGTAGTAGCGCAGTTCGTCGATGGAGTCCCTGATGTCGCCGAGCGCGCGGTGGCCGCCATGTTTGGCAGGCGACTGGAAGTATGCGCGGGGGAACCATCGGCGCGAGAGTTCCTTGATGGTGCTGACGTCGATGACCCGGTAGTGGAGGTGTTCGACGATGGTGGGCATGTCCCGCGCGAGGAACATCCGGTCAGTTCCGACCGAGTTGCCACCCAACGGCGCCTTCTTCGGATCCGGTACCCACTTCTCGATGTACTCCAGGACGATTGCTTCGGCTTCGGCCATGGTCTTGCCATGGGGGAGCTCGTCCAAGAGCTTCGAACGGGTGTGCATGTCGCGGACGAAGTCGTTCATCTGCTCAAGCGCGGCGTCCTCAGGCTTGATGACGACGTCCACGCCGTCACCCAGGATGTTCAGCTCCGAATCGGTGACCAGGGCCGCGACCTCGATCAGGGCGTCGTTTTCCAGATCGAGACCGGTCATCTCACAGTCGATCCAGACGATGCGTTCATTTGTAATAGGCACTGGCCCAGCCTACCGTTCGGGCGCGCGGGGAGGGTGGCGGGGCGCTCCATTCCGCGCCTGCGGCGTAGTGCTGCTGGTAAACTGGGCCGTTGTCGAGCGGTTGTTGCCTGCATCGATGAGCTGGACCAATGTAGGTAGGGACTGGAATATCATGACGGCAGGCGGAACGGGCGTGGGCACCTCAGATAGCCGGGATGAAGCAAAGGAACCCGCGGCGCCGTCGGAGAAGGCCGTCGCAGGTCTCTATTCCCCGAATTCCGCGCACTTCGGCGTTGGAATCCCCGGCCAGGTGAAGGCCTACGTGGCAATCTGGCAAGGATTCTTTGGATCCCTCATGATCTTCGTCGGTTCGATCGGCGCCGGCTGGATCGCCAACGGCTCGCCCATGTTCAGGCACCCCCTTGTCATTGCCCTGCGCACTGAGGGCTGGGGCGTGACGACCTCCACCATCCTGCTGACGGCGGGCGCCATGCTTTTGGTCCGGTCATGGTTGCGGCTCGGGCAAAGACTCAAGGACTGGGGTCCCGGCTCACTCAGATCCGTGGTTGTCGCCGTTGCGGCGTGGGCGGCGCCCCTGATGTTTGCCGTGCCCATCTATTCCCGCGACGTTTACGCCTACACCGGCCAAGGCAGGCTGGTGCTGGAAGGCCAGAACCCGTACACCGCGGGCATTTCCTCGCTCAGCAACTGGTTCTCGCTGGGAGCCGATCCGGCCTGGGCAGAAGCCAAGACGCCATACGGGCCCTACTTCCTGTGGCTGGCCAGATGGGTGGTGGGCATCACCGACGCCCAGCCCGATTTTTCCGTTTTGCTCTTTCGCGTTCTGGCAACCGTCGGAGTGGTGCTGTGCGTGATTTATGTCCCCAGGCTCGCCGAAATGCACGGAATCAATCCCGGCCGCGCGCTGTGGATCGCCGTAGCGAACCCGCTCTTTCTCATCAGCTTCGTGGCCAGCGCCCACAACGATGCCCTCATGGTGGGCCTGGCCGTGGCCGGAATGTACTTCGCAGCCACGGGACGCCATATCACCGGGCTCCTGCTGGTGACGGCTTCCATCGGCATCAAGCCGATCACGGTGCTTCTCTTGCCCTTCATAGGACTCATGTGGGCTGGCCCTGCCGCGAGTTGGCCCCGCAAGTTCCTGTTCTGGGGCACGACGGCGGGTATCAGTTTTGCGGTCCTGGCAGTGAGCGGAATTCCCTACAACCTTGGCTTTGGCTGGGTCTGGGCCATCCTCGATCCCACACCCGGCTACACGGGATATTCTCCCTCCGGCTTCCTGGGCCAGCAGGTCGAGATGATCGCCAATCTCCTGGGCCTGCCCGGGTCCACCATGGCCACGGGGCTCCGGACCCTCATGAAGTGGATCGGAATCGGGCTGGTGGTGGTGCTGATGTTCCGCGGCGACTATTCACGGCTGGTGCGCCGCGCGGCCCTGGCGTTTGCCGCCGTCGTCATGCTTTCCCCGATCATCCAGCCGTGGTACATCCTCTGGTTCATCCCGCTGCTCGCGGTCACGGGAATCAGGGACGACTGGCAGATCAAATCCCTCTATATTGCGGTCACGTTTTTCGTCGCGTTTGGAGCGCAGGACCAGATTTCGGTGCTGTCCTTCGTGGAGTTGAACGTCAAGGTATCCTCCCTGTCATTCCTGGTGGCCCTGGGATTCACTGTCTACCTGATGGTGTTGGATGTTCACACCCGCAGGCTGCTGATCCGTTCCACTCCTGCGCAGCTGCTCCGTCGGCTCGAGCAGCGTCTCAGGCGCTCCGAATAGCAGTTCTTGCGCCGGACTTGCGGCCCAGTTCCACCGTCCGCTGCACGGACCACCAGAGCAGGACAACCAAAAGCACGTTCCGTGTGGTGAGCACCGCTGCCATCACCGGGTTGGCATGGATCAGCGGCGTGTAGAACAACGGGTAGATCACAAAAGTCGTCATGGCGATCCCCATGAGGAGCGCGGCGGGAACCCGCCAGCGATTCCAATCGTGGGTCAGCCCCGCGATAACCACCGGCGCAAGCCAGATGATGAATTGCGGCGAGCCCACCTTGTTGAACACGATGAATGCGGTGGTCATCATGAGGGCGCCTTCGAGGAACAGCTCTTCCGCTTCGGCGCCACGCCGAAGGGCCCAAATCAAAAGGGCGGAGCCGGCGACGGCGGCAAGCACCAAGAGCGGCTGCATCATGAATGCCGCCACATTGGCTCCCGGGCCGTACACCTCGGTGGAATTGATGGCGACGTTGTCCGCGATTTTGGAGCCGCCGAGGTTGAGCACGCTCAACCAGACCCATGGGGTGGAGAACGTGGCTTCCAGTTGCATGCCGCGTTCGCCCTGGTTGGTCAAAAAGTCGAGGATGTGTGGCAGGCCGCCCGAAAGGTAGGTGCCCAGTGCGACGGCCGCGGTTACGGCGGCCCCGCACGCGATGATCCGCAGCCTGCGGTGGCTCGCGATGACGATGGGTACCAGGACAGCAGCCGGCCAGACTTTGATCCATGTGGCGATGCTGAGGAGGATGCCTGCTGCCACGGGCCGCGTCGCGGCGTACAGCAGCGCGACCAACACGATCGGGGCCGTGATGCCCTCGACCCGGGCGAAGCTCAGGTAGCCCATGAAAACGGTGAAGAACAGCCACCACCACGCGGGAGCAATTCCCGCTTTCTTTCGCGGGCCGTGCGTCAGGATGAACAAGCCGGCGGCATTGAGCGCAGTGATGATCAGCGTCCACACCAGCAGATACGGGCCGGGGCCGGCGATGTTGGCCAGGAAGATCGGAATCTGGGCGAGCACCGGGTATACCCAAGGACTGATCGCCCCGTGGAGGTCGGCGGGGTTGTAGCCGGTCGTCGCCCATTGGCGGTACTGCTCTGTGTCGCTGAACGTGTTTCCGGACAGGAAGAAGCTTGCCATCCAACCTAGGAAATACACATGGACGGCGGCGAAACCCCACCAGACGCTGGACGGACGGCCGAACCAGGCGACGGCGGCAGGCGGCAGGGCGGCGTCGCGCACGCGGGCCAGCCCGTCAAAGAATCGAACGGAAATCTCAGGACTCCTTGGCAGCGGCGGCCGGTTCGTTGGCCGGGATCTTCTTGCCCAAAAGGTACAGGCGGCGCACGGACCAGCAGAACAGGACCACCAGCAGGACATTTCGTATCGTCAAAACCAAGGCCATCAAGGGGTTGTTGTGGCTGAGTGCGTCATAGAAGAGGGGGTAGATGAAGTATGTGGCCACTGCAATGGCGATGAGCATCGCCGCGGGAACGCGCCATTCCTTCCAGCTGTGGGCAAGCCCGACCGCGACGGCGGGCGCGAGCCACACCATGAACTGGGGTGACCCGACCTTGTTGAACGCGACAAATGCCGTGGCCATCGTGAGGGATCCGGCCAACAACAGTTCGGTTCGGTCGGCTCCGCCGGTTCGCTTGCCGTTGTGGAGTGCCCAGAAGGTCAGGGCGGCCACCAGGATCGCGGCCAGGGCGAGAAGGGGCTGCATGAGGAAGGACATGAAGGCGGTGCCGGGACCATCCACTTGCATCGAGTTGATGTCCGTGTTCATGTACATCCTCGAGCCACCCACATGGAGGACCGAGAGCCACAACCAAGGAGTGGTGAAGGTGGCTTCCAACTGCATGCCACGATCGCCCTGCTGGGTCAGGAAGTTAAGGAGCCTGGGCAGTTGACCCACGGCAGCCGTGAGGGCGATGACCAGAACGCTGGTGAGAATTCCGGCAGCCACCACTTTGGTTCTCTGCTTGACCACGGTGAAGAGCGAAAGCATGACGGCGGCCGGCCAAACCTTCATCCAGGTGGCGATACTCAGGAGGGTCGAGGCAATGAAAGGGTGCGATACGCCGTACGCCAAGGCGATCAGCACGATGGGGGCAGTCAATCCGTCCACCCGGGCGAACCCCAGCCAGCCCATGATGAAGACGAAGACCAGCCACCACCATCCCGCCGGGATGGCCTCGCGACGGCGGCCCCGTCCCGTGAGCTTGGAGAGCGCCACGCCGTTGAGCAGAGTGATCATGAGTACCCAGAGAAAGAAGAACGGGCCGGGTCCAGCCAAGCCCGCGATGGCCATAGGCACCAAGGCGAGAACGGGGTAGACCCAAGGGCTGGGCCCACCGCTGAGATTCTCATCCCGGAACCCGGCGGAGGTCCAGTCCCGGTAGATGAAGGTGTCGCTAAAGGCCTCGCCGCGCAGGGAAAGGATCAGCGCGAACACCAGGAAGACCAAGTGCACGACGCAGAAGCCGACAAGCAGGCCTTTGGGGGAATTGAGCCTTGCCTCCAGCGAAGGGGGAAGAACACGGTGACGGAACCGTGTGAGCGCGCTGAAGAATGAGTCCGTGGAAATGGGAGGATCCTTGCTAGGTAGTCGGTGTCGCAGGGTGTCGCAAGCCGTAACGGCCGGAGCCGTTCCAGACAACATCGGCTCCTTGAATTTCACGCGGAACCAGTGTGGCTATGGGTCTTCGGGATCAAACCAGAGCCCAGTTCATCCTATCTCAGGCCCCTTTCGCGGGCAGACCCATGGTCCGGCTGGCCCCGGAGGGACAGGGGCGGCGATGCTACAGTTGCATTAATCCATGGCAGCAGGCAGTACCACTTTGGCCGGACGCGGCAGGGAACCGGACAGGATTTTGTTTGATGGTGACGTCGAAGTTTCGTGAGCGTGAGGTGGGGAGTTCGTTGGCTCATCCAGAGGCGCTTGGCGACTCCAACGCCCCGGTACACGGCACCGTGATAGCCAAAGCGGCAAGGACGGCAATCGTCCAAGGGTTCGTCGGGTCTTTGCTGATGGTGGCAGGTTCGGTAGGAGTCGGCTGGATGGCAACAACCAGCGGCTCCCTGATCCGTACGCCCCTCTTCATCATGGCCCGGACGTCCCCGGCTGGTGTGATCGTATGCACGGTGATGCTCTGCCTCGGTGCACTCCTGCTCCTCCGCTCCTGGCTGCGCCTTGCCCAGCGGATCGGCGGATGGAACCCGTCCTCACGTCCCGTGCTGCGGCGCGCATTGTGGATGTGGGCTCTCCCGATGATGTTCAGCTTGCCGTTGTTCAGCAGGGACGCATATGCCTACATCGGCCAAGGCCGGCTCATGGAGCAAGGCCTGAATCCATACACCAACGGCATCTCGGCTCTGAGCAATTACTTTTCACTCGGGCCGGACAAGTTGTGGACGGAAGCACCAACCCCGTACGGTCCGCTGTGGCTCTGGATCGAACAGGGTGCCGTGTGGGTGAGCGCCGGCGTCCCCGAGCTCGCACTCATTCCCTTCCGCCTGGCTGCCCTCGCAGGGGTCATACTCCTCGCTGTGTACGTTCCCCGCTTGGCTGCGCTCCACGGAGTGAACCCGGAGCGGGCACTTTGGCTTGGAGTCCTCAACCCGGTTCTCCTGATCAACTTCATCGCCAGCGCGCACAACGATTCCCTGATGTTGGGACTGGTTGTTGCAGGACTGTACTTCGCCTCGGTCAAACGCCCCGTGCTTGGAATCTTGTTGATCACGGCCTCGATCGCCATCAAGCCGATCACTTTGATTGCCTTGCCTTTTGCCGGACTGCTGTGGGCAGGTTCCCGAGCCGGTTGGGGACGCAGGATGCTCTGTTGGACGGCCACGCTGGGTCTGTCCCTGGGGCTCCTCGCCGCTGCGGGACTGGTGAACGGACTGGGATTCGGCTGGCTGGGTGCCCTCCAGACCCCCGGCGCCGTCTGGATCTGGTACGCGCCGGTGGGCTTGCTCGCACACCTGGCGGGACTCGTCGTCGGACTATTCGGTGGTCCAGGCGTTCCCGTGACGGATGTTATCCAGACCGCCGGAACAGCGGTTTCGGCGCTTGCGATCGTCTGGCTCGCTGTGCGGACGCCCGGGCATGGAATCGGAATGCCCGCGCCGCTCGAGCAGGAATCCGAATTCAATAAGACCGTGCTCCGCAGGATGGCCTGGGCCTTCGCCGCCGTCGTAGTCCTCGCGCCGGTAATCCAGCCGTGGTACATGGTGTGGCTGCTGGTGTTCTTTGCGGTGACCGGCATCGCCGACGGCGCCCAGCTTCGGACGGTCTTCTATTTGACAGCCTTCTTCACCCTCATCGCGCTGACCGACCAATTGAGCGTCTTCCAATGGATCCCGATCGAGGTGGTGCGCGGGGTGGCCATCGCCATAGGGGTCTCTTTCATCGCCTATTTAGTGTTCTTTGACAAGAAAACCCACGTGCTGTTCCGCCCTCGCCGCGGGATTCTGAAGCTCAGGCTCAAGCCGAAGTCCTGAATCGGATTCAGCCGAGGGGTTTCATCGCCTCACGGAGGGACAACGGGCTCAGCCTGGTCTTTCGGGTTTCCACGTAGCCCCGAACCCACTGGGGATCGGTCTTGGCGTATTCCCGCAAGGTCCACCCGATCGCTTTCCTGATAAAGAACTCCTTGTCGCCCAGGTTGGCGTCCAGCGCCGTGGCGAGAAGATCCTGGTCCGTGGCGGACTTTGCCTTGAGCTGGGAGGTGATGGCCGCGCGACGGATCCAGAAGTCATCGTCGCTTGCCCATGTCCGCAGGAGTGGGGTCATCGTGCCCCGGTGGTGTTGTAGAAGGGCGCAAATACGGTCCGAAACGCCGTCAACGAAGTCCCACCACGCACCTGTGCGGATGATCTCTTCGTACAGCGGCAACATCTCCAGATCCTTGGCGACGGACGTGAGCGAGGTCAGGTCGATCGCCGCGTAGCGTTCTTCACGCCATGTGGCCTCCCGCCACAGCAGGCGGACATCGTCACGAATTTCGGCAGGGGAGCCGAAAGGCAGTTCCTTCGCGGTCGCCAGCACCAAGCGACGGACAACAGGGACCCTGACGCCGAGGGAAGGCATCGATGATTTCATGTACGCCTGGGCCGCTTGCGCTCGATCGGGATCCGCCTCTTTCTGCAAGCGTTCCCGGATGACTGCGATTCTTCGGGGTTCCATACCGCGACTTCAGGACAACTCGTGGGTCGCAGCGGATTCGCCGCCCGGTTGACTCGGACGACGGCGGCCATAGAGTGGGAGGAGTCCGTCCGGTGGCCGTTTCCGGCCCCTTGTTCCTATGCTTGGAGGCCTCAGTGTCCATGGTGAAGGCGCCAGAGGAGATTGCGCTCATGCGTGAAGCCGGGAGAGTGGTGGCGAACACTCTTTCGGCGGTTCGTTCGCACGCCGCCGTCGGGGTGTCGCTCAAGGAACTCGATGATGTGGCTGCCGCTTTCATTGAGGCTGCCGGGGCCACGCCTGCGTTCCTGGATTATCGTCCGCGTTGGGCGCCGACGCCGTTTTCGGGGGTCATTTGCACGAGCGTCAACGACGCCGTGGTGCACGGGATCCCGGACGGATATGTCTTGCAGGACGGCGACCTATTGAGCGTCGATTGCGGGGCCTTTGTGCAGGGATGGTGCGGGGACGCGGCGGTCAGCTTCATCGTGGGCACTCCGGATCCGGTGGACCAGGAGCTGATCGACGCCACGGATGCCGCCCTCGCCCGTGGAATCGAGGCTGCCCGGATTGGAAACAAGATGGGCGACCTTGCGTATGCCATTGGCGGGGAAGCCAAGCGCAGCGGCTACGGGATCCTTGCCGATCACGGCGGGCACGGCATTGGCCGGACCATGCACGCCGAGCCGACCGTGCCGAACATCGGCCGGCCGGGCCGTGGAGTGAAGCTCGTGGAGGGCCTGGTGATCGCTATAGAGCCCATGCTGATTCTGGGCGGCAGCGATGACTACTACCACGACGACGACCAGTGGACCCTGCGCTCCGCCAACGGCCGCCGCGCGGCCCACAGCGAACACACGGTGGCTATCACGGCAGATGGCCCGCTTGTTTTGACACTGCCTTAGTTGGATCGGTGCGCGGGAAATCAGCGCCGCAGGCCGGTGAACGGCTTCCAGGCACCGCCTTCCGCGCGGCGCCTTGATAGACAAGCCCAAGAGCGGCTCTGAACCACGTTTCCGCAGGTCAGAGCCGCTCTTTGGGTGCCCCGGGAGGGAATCGAACCCCCGACCAAGAGATTAGAAGGCTCCTGCTCTATCCTCTGAGCTACCGAGGCAGGCGGCGCACGAACAGCACGTGGCTGTGGCGCCACCAAGAGTTTACATCGCGGCGGCTGCCCTTGTTGTCAGCCCGGTTTCGGGCGTGACTCGTCCCCCACAAGCGGGCATCCGGTCCGGCTATCCACATACGCGAAGTGGATACTGCCGCGGACCTGCGCGGCACGTGAAGCTGAAAGGGCCAGACAGGCAGCTCAACTCACGTTAGGACACAACCATGAACGACATCATCACTGTCCGGGGCTTCGTTGCGACGGAACCCAAAAGTTCGACGACGCCGGGTGGAACGGGAACTGCCTCGTTCCGGCTGGGTTCCACGGAGCGCAGGTTCGACCGCGCCAACGATGCCTGGGTGGATGGCAACACCAATTGGTTCAGCGTCGAGGCGTTCAGGCATCTCGCGGGCAACATTGGATGCAGCGTCAAGAAGGGCCAGCGCGTCATCGTGGTCGGGAAACTCAAGTTGAGGCAATGGGAACACGACGGCAAGATCTATCATGTTGCCGAAATCGTCGCGGAATCGGTGGGGCACGATCTCATGTGGGGCTCGGCGAACTTCATCCGGACCTCGAGCAGCACCATCCCGCAGAACATACCGGTGGCCCCGGAGGTTGTGCCGGAGAATCCCTGGCCTTCGGCGGATGATGATAGTGAGGACGGCCTGCAGGACGACGAGGATGGCAATGCCGCAGCCGAGCGGGAAGTAGTCCTGTCGGCTGAAGAAGGCGGCGCGTCGGTTCTCGTTGATACCCGCACCGGAGAACTTGTGGACGCGACTGCCTGACGTGACCCAGTCCCCAGATGACGACGGCGCCTGAAACGGCAGATGCCACGGACCTCCGCGGTTGCCATGCGGCGCACCGGGTAGCGCGCCGCATGGCAGAATGGCCGGGTGATGAGCAGGGGAACGCCGCGAAAACCATCAGTACGCCGCCAAGCGGCCGGAAGCCGAGTTTTGCTGCTTGCGGTGCCCTTGCTCGTGGCCGGGCTGGTAGCCGGCTGCACGCCGCCTGCTCCTGTCGTGTCAGCAAGCACCCCGGCTTCATCGCCGACCCCATCGCGTACAGCCAGCGCCACCCCCGTTACCACACCAGGTGCTGCAAGCCCTGGGGCATCGGCTTCGCTCAGCCCTGGGACTGCGGCCCTGAAGCAGACCATGGAGTCCGTACTCAAAACCGTTGTGGCCACAACGCCCAAACCGGCACAGGATGCGCTGCGATCGCAACTCGTTTCGGCAGGCATCCCCGCCTCTGCCGTCGAGGTGTCCGCGAGCAAGACGCCAACGGGACTGGATGTCGACGCCATCGAGACCGCGGCCAAACTGGACAAGGACTGTGTGATGGGCGAGATCAGGGACGGCCAGGTTTCAGTGTCGGTCCTTCCCGTGTTGGCCAGCGGCAAATGCTTCGTCGGGGATTCCCACTAGCAGGGCCGAATGTGAGTTATGCCTTGCCACCCATTAGATTTAACGGCATGGCGGAATTCATTTATACGATGACCAAGGCTCGCAAGGCCGTTGGCGAAAAACTAATCCTGGACGATGTCAGCATGTCGTTCTTCCCTGGCGCGAAGATCGGCGTCGTTGGCCCGAACGGAGCCGGCAAATCCACGATCCTGAAGATCATGGCTGGTATCGACACACCGTCGAACGGCGAAGCCCGCCTCAGCCCCGGCTATTCCGTGGGCATCCTCCTGCAGGAGCCGCCCCTGAACGAGGAAAAGACCGTCCTGGGCAACGTCCAGGAAGGCGTGGGCGAGATCTACTCGAAGATCCAGCGCTTCAACGCGATCTCCGAGGAAATGGCCAACCCGGACGCCGACTACGACACCCTGCTGGAGGAAATGGGCCACCTCCAGGAAGCCATCGACGCTGCAGATGCGTGGGACATCGATTCCCAGCTCGAGCAGGCCATGGATGCGCTTCGCTGCCCGCCGGGCGATTCCGACGTGACTGTCTTGTCCGGTGGTGAGCGCCGCCGGGTAGCGCTCTGCAAGCTCCTGCTGCAAAAGCCTGACCTCCTGCTTCTTGACGAGCCCACCAACCACTTGGACGCCGAAAGCGTGCTGTGGCTGGAGCAGCACCTCTCTTCCTACCCCGGTGCCGTCCTCGCCATCACTCACGACCGCTACTTCCTGGACCACGTCGCCGAGTGGATCTGTGAAGTAGACCGAGGACGCCTTTACCCGTATGAAGGCAACTACTCCACGTACTTGGAGAAGAAGCGCGCCCGCCTCGAAATCCAGGGCAAGAAGGACGCCAAGCAGGCCAAGCGCCTCACCGAGGAACTCGAGTGGGTCCGCTCCAACGCCAAGGGCCGCCAGACCAAGTCGAAGGCCCGTCTGGCCCGGTACGAGGAAATGGCAGCCGAGGCTGACCGCACCAGGAAGCTCGACTTCGAGGAAATCCAGATCCCGCCGGGACCGCGTCTGGGCGGCCTGGTTCTGGAAGCGAAGAACCTGCAGAAGGGCTTCGATGACCGGACCCTGATCGACGGGCTTTCGTTCACGCTTCCCCGTAACGGCATCGTCGGTGTCATCGGTCCCAACGGTGTGGGCAAGACCACGCTGTTCAAGACCATCGTCGGGCTGGAACCGCTCGACGGCGGCGACCTCAAGATCGGTGACTCGGTCAAGATCTCCTACGCCGACCAGAGCCGTGGCGGCATCGACCCAAACAAGACCCTGTGGGAGGTCGTCTCGGACGGACTGGACTTCATCCAGGTCGGCCATGTTGAGATGCCTTCGCGTGCCTACGTCGCGGCTTTCGGCTTCAAGGGGCCGGACCAGCAGAAGAAGGCCGGGGTGCTCTCCGGTGGTGAGCGCAACCGCCTGAACCTGGCACTGACCCTGAAGCAGGGCGGAAACCTCCTGCTTCTTGACGAGCCCACCAACGACCTCGACGTCGAAACCCTCAGCAGCCTTGAGAACGCACTGCTCGAGTTCCCCGGCTGCGCCGTCGTGGTCTCGCACGACCGGTGGTTCCTCGACCGGGTCGCCACCCACATCCTCGCCTACGAAGGCGACGAGGAGAACCCGTCGAAGTGGTACTGGTTCGAGGGCAACTTCGAGTCCTACGAGGAGAACAAGGTGGAACGCCTCGGTCCGGACGCTGCCAAGCCGCACCGCGTCACGCACCGCAAGCTGACCCGCGACTAAAAGCGGATTGCACCACAAAGGCCGGCGCCCCCATAGAATCCAAGAGGATTTTCTTCCGGGGCGCCGGCCTTCTGTGTTTCGCACAAGCTGCGCAGAATCTCGGCCGAATTGCGGCAGCGTCGCGGGCAGCTACGACGGGATCCGGAGCATGCCCTCCTGCGCCACCGTGGCGACGTGCTGGCCATCCCGGCTGAAGATCTTGCCCGTGGCAAGTCCGCGGGCGCCTTGGGCGCTGGGGGACTCCTGCACGTAGAGCAGCCATTCGTCCACGCGGACCGGGCGATGCCACCACATGGCGTGGTCCAGGCTCGCGACGCTCATTCCGGGCGTCATCCAGCTCAATCCGTTCTTGCGGAGCACCGATTCCAGGATGGTGTAGTCGCTCGCATACGCCAGGGCAGCCAGATGAAGGTTGGGATCGTCGGGCATCGGGCCGAAGGTCTTCATCCAGACGGCATTGCTGGCTACCCGGTCCTCGGGCGCTTCCACGTAGATCGCGGGATCCACGTGGCGGACATCGAAGGGCCGCTCGAATGACATGTGGCGGGCAAGCGGGTGGTCGTACTTCTGCAGAAGCTCCGCGGTGCTCGGCAGGGTTTCGGGATCCGGGATTCCTGCGGGCATCGAGGCCTGGTGTTCCACGCCCTCGGCTTCTGTCTGGAAGGACGCGATCATCGACAGGATCGGTTGGCCTTCCTGGTAGGCGTGCACCCGGCGTGCGGAGAATGAGCGGCCGTCACGCAGTCGTTCAACGCTGAACGTGATGGGCTGGTTGGCATCTCCTGGACGGAGGAAATAGCCGTGCATCGAATGGACCGTCCGGTCCTCCTCTACGGTGCGCATGCCGGCCACGAGTGACTGGGCGAGCACCTGGCCGCCGAACACCCGGTGGCGCGGCTGTTTCTGCGACGGTCCAAGGAAGATGTCCTCGGCTGTCCTCGCGCCGTCGAAGTCGGCAAGGGACAACAGCTCGATGAGGGTGGATGTGGGGTCCTCAAGGGCAACCTGATGGTCCAGGCCGGCATGCGCGTCAGTCATGGTTCGACTCTAGACGCCACCCTGACCCCTCTCAACCGCGGACATGCCGGTAGAGTCGATGATGTGTCCGATGTATTGACCCAGTCCTTCCATTTCGTCGATCCCCGTGATCTGGCGGACCTCCGCACTTATGTCACGCGTGCCAAGAGCATCGACGATGGCGCCATCCGGCTGCAGGCCTCCGGGCGGGTCCTGGCTGCATATGTGTGCGTTTTGAGGCCCCGGCTCCTGGGCGAATCGACCCCCACCATTCTCGGGCTACGGACCATCGCCCTCGCCGATGACGCGCACGCCGACGTGACCGTGACGCTGTCCTCGGTCCTGGACCGCTTGGCGCGTTCCGGTGCCGACGACGTCGAGCTGCCGATCCCGCCGTCGACCGTTTCCGAATCGTGGGCGGGAGTCGGGGCACCCCGCGGCGGCTGGGAGCCGCTGGGTTCCGTGCCCGACGCCGAGCTGAAGTCTGTAGCGAATGCGGGCATTGCCGCGGTGGCCGGGATTGTTCCGGAACAGCCTGGCGCATTGATCGTCAACAACGCCAGGGCCGCGGTGTGGGGGCGGGAGATTCCGGGCCTTTACGGCGTGCCCGCGGGCGCGGCGTTCGCGGCCTTGGCGCTCGGCTTCCTTGGCGACGGGGAACACCGGCTCTTCCGCAACGGCCGCTGGTTCCGGCTCAGCGGGAGCCGGGGCCACATCCTGGCACGATCGGGATCAGGCCTGGGCTTCCAGGCCCGCTGAGATTGGGGCAGGCCCTTTCGTGTCGCGTTCCGCGCCACGTAGGGACCCTGCTGCCCCACTCTAGGCCGTCCCAGTCCAATCCCATGGCCGCACAGCCCCTCGCTTACATGCTCAGGGCTGCTGGACCGACGGGCTGTTGACCATCGTCAGCGCAGCCCGCTCCATGTAGTCCCACAGGGTACCTTCGTGAAGCGGCGACAAGCCGAGCGAATCGACTGCCGCGCGCATGTGGAAGAGCCAGCGGTCCTTGGCCTCGGGTGTCACCTGGAACGGCATATGCCGCATCCTCAATCGGGGGTGCCCGCGTTCCTCGCTATAGGTGCCCGGGCCGCCCCAATACTGCTCAAGGAACATGAGGAACCGTCGCTTGGCGGGGGCGAGGTCTTGTTCCGGGTACATGGGCCGGAGCAACGGGTCTGCGGCGACGCCGTCGTAGAAGACATCGATGAGTTTCACGAAAGTGTCGTGGCCACCGATGGCCTCGTAGAAGCTGTCGGTGTAGGCAGGCTGGCTGAAGGGGTCGTTTTGCATCAGTTGCCGCCGTTCTGCCGGCTGCGGCGCTGTGGCTTCCGGCTGGCTGCCCACCTCACTCACCTGCTTTCTGCTCTTGAATCTTGAGGGATTCCTTCGGGGATGGAGGAGCGCCCGATGCTGCGGTTTCGGCAGGCGCGGTGCCTGGGGGTGCAGGCGGAACGTCCGGATCGGCTGGTTCCTCCGGCACGTAGTCGCCTTGCGAGCGGTTGCCCACCCTCAGGATTTCTCCGTTGCGCAGATACCAGATGGCGCCGTCTTCAGCCCGGAGCCGGGTGATCCGCAGGCCTACCGATTCAACGGTGCCGATCACTTCGGTGGTGACGATCACATCGCCGATCCCGAACTGGTCCTCGATGGTGATGAAGATGCCGGACAGGAAATCGCGGATGAGTTGTTGGGCGCCGAAGCCGATGGCAACACCCAAAATACCGACGCTCGTGAGCAGCGGCGCAATGTCCACGCTCAGGTATTTGAGGACGTAGATGATGACGATGACCACCACCACCACGCTCAGCACGCTGGTCAGCAGCGAGCCGATGGTGTGCGCTCGTTGGGCGCGCCGTTCATGGTCGAGCGCCCGGAAGGCGGGCTGAACCCACCTGAAATGCGGTTTCTTGAAGAAACTGGTGCCCTCGGCCACTCTGCGGGTAATACGCAGGATGATGAACCGGGCCACAACCCAGAACACCAATCCGATGCCCAGCGTCACGAAGATTGACGCGTAATCGATTTTGGCTGCATCGGCCACGATGTTGTCGGTCGACGAGGCGACGTTCATGTGCGGGAATGCTCCTCACGGGATCCAATTGTTCGCCGGGCCCTTGATTGCCGGGCGCTGAACACTCTGTCCACGCTCAACCCTATCGCCGTAGCGTGGCCGGATCCGCATCGTGGTTCCCGGCGGAACAGCATTCCCGTGCTCCGGTTAGCCCGCGGCCGCCGTCGTGCTCGGCTCATGAAGAACCGGAAAATTGACGCTCCGGGCGATGAAGCAGACCTGGTTGGCCTCGTGGTGCAATTCGTCCACGAGGGAAATATGGGCCGCGTCCGCAACCGTGACCTGCGGCTTCAAGGTGACGTTCTCGAACTGGCCGCTGCCATCGCGATTGAGCCTCATCATGCCTTCGGCATGGTCGACATAGTCGGTGACCACCACGCCGTGCTTGACCGCGACGTGCAGGAAAGACAGCATGTGGCACTGCGACAGGGCGGTGAGGAGCAGTTGTTCGGGGTTGTACCGGCTACGGTCGCCATGGAAGGTGGGGTCCGAGGATCCCTTCAGGACGGGCAGGCCCGGGATCTCGACGTCGTGGTCCCTGGTATAGCCGCGGTAGCTGGAAGTCCCTGTGCCCAGATTTCCGGTCCAGCGCACGGTCAGGGAGTAGTGGTGTTCGTCCAGGCTCATGCGGAAAGTCTAGCGGCGGTGCTTTCCAGGGCGGCACACGGACAGGCCCCGGTTCCGTTGAAGCGGAACCGGGGCCTGTTGGTGACTTATCCGACGGCTTCTAGACGTCTGCCGCGCGGGCCTTCAAAGCACGGGCGACGCCGTCGCGGTTTTCGAGCATCATGCGCCGCAGGGCGCTGCTATCCGCCGGCAGTTCTGCGAGGAACTTGTCCGTGCGGTCAACCGTGGCTTGCGTGGTGAGCTGCGCCGGATAAAGCCCGACGACGATCTGCTGGGCCAGCGCGTGAGTGCGGTTGGCAACGATCTCGGGCACTGCCTCAAAGTACTCTTCGGCGTACGGCTCCAACAGGGAGGTGTCCAACACGCGGGTGAAGCCCGTGACGGCGGAGCTCTGAATGGCGTTCGAAAGCTCGCCCGTGACCACGATCTTCTTCCACGCTGCGGCCTTCGCCTCGGGAGTGGGAAGGGCCGCCGTTGCCAGGGCGGCGGCGTTTTGGCCATTGGCCGTGTGGTCGCGCTCCAGCTCGGCGTCGATCCGGTCCTGGCCTTGGCGCCCGCCCACCACCAAGGCGGCGAGGAGTTCCCAGCGCAGGTCCTGGTCAACTGTCAGGCCATCGAGGACCGTGCCGCCGTCGAGGAGCGCCTGGACGTTGTCCAACTGCGGGTTGCTCGAAGCGAGCAGCGCGAAGGACTTCACGAATTGGAGCTGGGCGTCCGATCCTGCGGCCGCGGTGCTCGAGAGTTCCCAGAGCGTGTCCGCGGCAGCCACGGTCGCTGCGTCCTTGTGCTCCGCTGCGACGTAGTAGGTCAAGGTGGTCGCGAGCTGGCGGAGCTGGGTCTGGATCACGGAGGAATCGGTCTCGGACGCAATGTTCGCCAGGATCAGCTCGGCGTAGCCACGGGCCGGGGTTTCGCCGTCGCGGGCCGCATCCCAGGCCGAGCCCCACACCAGGGTGCGCGGCAGGCTGCCCGCGAAGTCCTTCAGGTGGGTCTTCGCGGTGGCCAAGGAGGTGGGGTCGAGGCGCACTTTGGCGTAGGCGAGGTCGTCGTCGTTGAGCAAGACCAGGTCCGGGCGTGCCATTCCGGAAAGGGCGGGGACCTCGGTGCGGGGCCCGTCGACGTCGAGCTCCTCCCTGTGGGTCCTCTCAAGCTTGCCTTCGGCGGAGAGCTTGTAGAACCCGACGGCGAGGCGGTGCGGCCGCAGTGTCGGCTGCTCCTCGATGGCCGTCTGGACGATCGCGAAAGACGTGATGGTGCCGTCGGCGTCGACCTCAAGCTCGGGGGAGAGGGTGTTGACTCCGGCAGTCTCGAGCCAGAGCTTGCCCCACTGGTCCAGGTCGCGGCCGCTGGCAGCTTCGAGTTCCTTCATGAGGTCCACCAGCTCGGTGTTCTGCCACGCGTGCTTCCGGAAGTATTCGCGGACTCCGGCCATGAACTCTTCCGGTCCCACCCAAGCAACCAATTGCCTCAGCACGGAAGCTCCCTTGGCATAGGTGATGCCATCGAAGTTGACCTCGACGTCCTGGAGGTCGTTGATCTCGGCGAAAATCGGGTGCGTCGTGGGCAACTGGTCCTGCCGGTATGCCCAGGATTTTTCCACCGAGGCAAAGGTGGTCCAGGCCCGGTCGAATTCGGTGTTTTCGACTGCGGCGAGGTGGGACATGTACTCGGCAAACGACTCGTTGAGCCAGAGGTCGTTCCACCAGCGCATCGTGACGAGGTCCCCGAACCACATGTGGGCCAGCTCGTGCAGCACGGTGATGGCGCGGCGTTCGATCTGGGCACCGGTGACTTTTCCGCGGAAGACGTAGCCTTCGAGAATGGTTACCGCGCCGGCGTTTTCCATGGCGCCGGCATTGAACTCGGGAACGAAGAGCTGATCGTACTTCTCGAAGGGATACGGGAATCCGAACTGGGCCTCGAAGAACTCGAATCCCTGGCAGGTCAGTTCAAAGATGTTGTCGGCGTCCAGGTACTGCATGAGGGACTTGCGGGCGAACACGCCGAGCGGGATGACGCGGCCATCGGAGCTCGTGACCTTGCTGCGCACGGACTGGTACGGTCCCGCGATCAAGGCGGTGACGTAGGAGGAGATGCGGGGAGTGGGGGCGAAGCTCCAGACGGAGCGCGCACCGCCGTCGTCCCCTGGAGTTGTTTCCACCGGTACCGGAGTGGGCGAGTTGGAGATCAGGTCCCAGTGCGAAGGCGCCGTGACCGTGAAAGTGAATGCCGCCTTCAGGTCCGGTTGCTCGAACACGGCGAACATGCGTCGGGAATCCGGCACCTCGAACTGTGTGTACAGGTAGACCTCGTTGTCCACCGGGTCCACGAAGCGGTGCAGGCCTTCACCTGTGTTCATGTAGGGGGCGTCGGCCACAACCGTCAGTTCGTTCTCGGCGGCGAGACCGGGCAGCTGGATGCGCACACCGTCGGACACCGCCGCGGGATCGAGCTCGGTGCCGTTCAGGGTCACGCTGTGCACGGTGTCCGTGATCGCGTCGATAAAGCTCGAGGAGCCCTCGACGGCGGAGAACTTCACCACCGTGGTGGAGCCGAAGACCGTGGAGCCCTTCGTCAAGTCGAGGGTGACATCGTACGAGCTCACGGTGAGCAATTCTGCGCGCTGTCCGGCTTCGGCGCGCGTCAGGTTCAGGCCTGGCAAGGTTTGCCTCCAAGAATGGTTTCGAGAAGCCGGTTGGTTTCAGCCAGCGCCGGCGCTGTGAAGTCATTCTTTCACTTGATTCCGGCTTGGCAAGGAAGCTCGATCACAGTGTCGCCGGCTCGGGGTAGCGTTGGAATATGGGAAAGATGCGCGACTCCATGGACCTCCGGGCACTCCGCTTTGCGGTGGCATTTCCGCTGCTGCTGGCCGCCGCGTTCGCCGCGTGCGCACTCATGTTGCGCAACAACCTTCCGGATCCTGTCGCCATCGCGTGGAACGCCGACGGCGGAATCAGCTTTGCTCCGTTCCTCGCCTATGTCCTGGGCGGAGGAGGGATTCTGGTCGTGGCAGGGTGGCTCGTGTTCCTCCAGGCGGTTCCCCTTTCCCGGCCCGTGATGATGCGCCGGGTCATGATGGGCTTGGGCCTCATGGTGACCCTCTTCATCACCGCTGTGCTGGCCGCCGGACTCGTGGGGCAAACGGGCCTTGCCGACGCCCGCGGCTCGCACGTCGATCCGACCGTCCTCGCGTTGGGCTCGGGCGCGGCGTTGCCGCTCGGCATCGTTATGATGATGGCATTCAAGCCTGATCCGCACTGGACACCGGAAGACGACGCAGCCCTCGAGGCCGAAAGGATCCGCACGGAAGACCCCGGCCTGGCAGAGGATTCCATGTTGCTGTGGGTCCACGCGCGGAGTTCGGTGTTCGTCATGATCTGCGTGGCCACGTTGTTTCCCGCCATGCTGATCGCGATTGCGCTGCCGTGGTTGGGCGCATTGCTGGCCGTGGTCGCCGTCGTCGGGGCGTGTTTCCTTTTCGTCCGGGTGCGGGCGGACCGTGGCGGGGTGCAGGTCTTCGTCGCGGGCGTACTCAGGGTGCTCACGGTGCCGGCCGTGGACATCGCAGGCGCGGCCGCCCAGGAAGTCAGGGCCGCCGACTTCGGTGGCTGGGGACTCCGGCACCACGGAGGGGCCACGGCCATGCTCGTCAGCAGCGGTCCCGCCGTCGTCGTGCGCCAGGTCAGCGGCCGCAGGGTGGCGTTCAGCGCCGGGACCTCGGCCACGGCGGACCGGCTCGCGGGGATCCTGAACCGTGTCGCGGCGCGTGCCCAACGCGGCGAGCAGCCACCGGCCACCTGAGGGCCGGAGGGCATCGAACCGGGGGCTTCGTCTTAAGAGGTGGGCTGGTGCCCGATCCTAGTAACCTAGGAACCGCATCCCTCACCGCCGCGCCCGGCTTTGCCGCGTTCGCGCGCCAGACTGAATGGACTTCCTGTGACCACACCCCGCGTCCACATCGCCACGGACCACGCCGGCATGGAGCTGAGCGCCCACCTCGTAAGCCACCTGGCGGCCAAGGGCTACGACGTCGTCGACCACGGTCCCAAGGTGTACGACGCCCTCGACGACTACCCCTCGTTCTGCATCAACGCGGCTGCTGCCGTGGTCGCCGACCAAGAGGCGGGCGTTCACGCATTGGGCATCGTCCTGGGCGGATCCGGCAACGGCGAACAAATTGCCGCGAACAAGGTCAAGGGTGTCCGGGCAGCGCTTGCCTGGAACCTCTCCACTGCGAAACTGGCCCGAGAGCACAACGACGCCAATGTCGTCGCCGTGGGCGGACGCCAGCACACGGTCGAGGAAGCCACCGGACTGATCGAGGCCTTCCTGGAAGAACCGTTCAGCAACGACGAACGCCACGTGCGCCGCATCGGAAAGATCGCCACCTACGAGAACACCGGCGAAATCGTTGCCTAATGCCTGAAGGGCATTCCATCCATCGCCTGGCACGCCAGTTCCAGGATGTCTTTGCCGGGCAGGTTCTGGAGGTCTCCAGCCCACAAGGCCGGTTCGTCGCGGGCGCAGCGCTTTTGGACCGCCACGAGCTGCTCGAAGCGACGGCGCACGGCAAGCAGCTCTTCCTGCGTTTTGACCATGGGTTGGTTCTGCATGTCCATCTGGGTCTCTACGGTGCGTGGAGCTTCGGTGGCGATGAATCCTTCCGCGGGGCCTCGAGCATCGGGGCGCCGCGGCGGATCGGCGAACGCGAGAGCTTCGCCCAGGAAGCCGGCATAGGAAGCCTGGGAAGCCGCTACTCGGGTCCGCCCGAGCCTGTTGGTGCAGTCCGCGTGCGCCTCGTCGCGGCGAACGGCTGGGCAGACCTCAGGGGCGCCACCACGTGCGCAGCGATCACCGAGGCAGAGGCCGCTGCTGTCCTTGCCCGCTTGGGTCCGGACCCGCTCCACAACCGCCCCGGCGACCGCGAGGAGTTCGTCCGCCGCCTGCTGCGCCGCAAGACCGCCGTCGGGCTCCTCCTCATGGACCAGTCGGTCGTGGCCGGAATCGGCAACATCTATCGCGCGGAAGTGCTGTTCCGCCAGGGCGTCGATCCGTGGACTCCGGGCAGCTCCCTGGACCCGGAAACTGCCGGACGACTGTGGGATGACAGCGTGACGGCGATGTCCGACGGCGTCCGCGACGGCCGGATTGTTACGACGCCATCGGCATTGTGGAGCGGCGGGAACGCAGAAGCGCTCGACGGCGAGGCCCACTTTGTCTACAAGCGGCAGGGGCAGGTTTGCCGGCGATGCGGCGAAACGGTGGGGATGGCCGAGATCGGTGCGCGCAAACTCTACTGGTGCCCCGGCTGCCAGAACTGAAGTCCGGCGCTGACCTGGTGCACCGCGCTCACCGGTTGCATCCTGAAAACACGAAGGGCCCCTCAGTGAGGGGCCCTTCGTACCATGGAGGGGACGACGGGAATCGAACCCGCGTAATCAGTTTGGAAGACTGAGGCTTTACCATTAAGCTACGTCCCCGGGCAAGACCGCATGCACCCTCCAAACCTCGGGGAGTGTTCCGCGCATCTTTCCGGCGGCTGTTGAAGCCGGATATAACTAAACCTAATTCAGGGGCCAAGTGTCAAATGTGCATTCTCCGGCGAGATGCCCGTAGACTGTCCTGTGCATTCACGGGGTGTAGCTCAGCTTGGCTAGAGCGCCTGCTTTGGGAGCAGGAAGTCGCAGGTTCAAATCCTGTCACCCCGACTCTGTGTGCCTGTCCCGGTCCGGGACGCGGCAGAACCCCATCCCACAAAACCAGGAGTACTTAGACTGTGAAGAGCGCTGTCGAGAACCTCACCGCCACGCGGGTCAAGCTCAACGTTGAGGTTCCCTTTGAGGAACTGAAGCCGAGCATCGATGCCGCTTACAAGACCGTAGCTTCGCAAATCCAGGTTCCCGGGTTCCGCAAGGGCAAGGTTCCTTCCAAGCTGGTTGACCAGCGCGTCGGCCGCGGCTACGTCCTGGAGACTGCCATCAACGATGGCCTCAACGGCTGGTACCAGGCTGCCGTCCAGGAAGCCGGCCTTCGCCCGCTGAGCCGCCCCGAGGTTGAGATCACCGAGGTTCCGGACCCGTCGTCGACCGACGGTGAACTGAAGTTCCAGGTTGAGATCGACGTCCGTCCCGAGGTTGAGCTCCCGGACTACGCCGGCATCAAGGTCGAGGTCGCTGCAGCGGATTCCTCCGACGCCGACGTCGACAAGGCCCTCGACGAGCTCCGCGGCCGCTTCGGCACGCTGAAGTCCGTTGACCGCCCGGCCGCCGATGGTGACTTCCTGACCATCGACATCACCGCCACGATCGACGGCGCCGAGATTGACTCCGCCACCGGCCTGTCCTACCAGGTTGGCGCCGGCACCATGCTTGAAGGCCTCGACGAGGCCGTCACCGGCCTCTCCGCCGAAGAGGAAGCAATCTTCGACACCACGCTGGTTGGCGGCGAGCACGCCGGTGAGGCAGCCCAGGTCAAGGTTGCTGTCAAGACCGTCAAGGAGCGCGAGCTCCCCGAGGCCAACGACGATTTCGCCCAGCTGGCGTCTGAGTTCGACACCCTTGCCGAACTCCGCGAAGACCTTGCCAAGCAGGCCGCTGAGTCCAAGGTCGTCGGCCAGGGCGTCGAAGCCCGCGACAAGGTCCTGGACAAGCTCGTCGAGCTCATCGAGGTTCCGGTTCCGGACTCTGTGGTCGAGGAGCAGCTCGAAGCGCACTTCAACGCCGAGAACGCCCACGGTGAAGGCGAGCACGACACCGAGGAGCACCGCGCCGAGGTCAAGGCCAACACGGCCCGCGCCTTCCAGAACGAGATCATCCTTGACGCCATTGCCGACAAGGAAGAAGTGAGCGTCAGCCAGAACGAGCTGATCGACTACATCGTCACAACCGCAAGCCAGTACGGCATGGACCCGAACCAGTTCGCCCAGATCATCGATCAGAGCGGCCAGGTTCCCATGATGGTTTCCGAGGTACGCCGCCGTAAGGCCCTCGCAGTGGTCCTCGGCCAGGCCGAGGTTGTCGACTCCGAAGGCAACAAGGTCGACCTCAGCGACTTCGTGCGCCCCGCCGGCGAAGAGGCTTCTGTCGAGGAAGCTGAAGATGCAGCCGTTGTTCCGAGCGACGACCCCGCTGCAGTGAAGTTCTAGTTTCAACTCTCGCCGCCCCCGGATCCTTGATCCGGGGGCGGCTTGGTTTAAGCCCGGTGAGCATGGAAAGCGAGCTCTTCGGCAATCGTGCGCCGTCAGCGAACAGTGCGATTTGGGAGAACAAATCGCCGTGGAAAACGGTTAGTGTCCAAGTAGTGAAGATCAGGGATGGCAAGTTCAGCAATGGCCCTGTCACCAGCGAGAGGTAAGTACTTATGTCACAGCACGCAGAGGCGCCCAGGATGGCAACCGTCGATCCAGCGGCCCAGGACAACTACATCTACAACCGCCTGCTGAAAGAGCGCATCATCTGGCTCGGATCCGAAGTCCGCGATGAAAACGCCAATGCGATCTGCTCCCAGCTCCTCCTTCTCTCCGCTGAAGACCCGGAGAAGGACATCTACCTGTACATCAACTCTCCCGGCGGCTCGGTGACTGCCGGCATGGCCATCTACGACACGATGCAGTTCATTCCGAACGACGTCGTGACCGTCGCCACCGGGTTGGCAGCCTCCATGGGCCAGTTCCTCCTTTCCTCGGGCACCAAGGGCAAGCGCTACGCCACTCCGAACGCACGCATCCTGATGCACCAGCCTTCCGGCGGCATCGGTGGAACGGCGTCGGACATCAAGATCCAGGCGGAGCTGATCCTGCACATGAAGAAGGTCATGGCCGAGCTGACAGCCGAACAGACTGGACAGACCGTGGAGACCATCCTCAAGGACAACGACCGCGACAAGTGGTTCACGGCCGTCGACGCTCTCGACTACGGCTTCTTCGACAAGATCGCCGCACACGCAGGCTCGGTTGCCGGCGGTGGCGGAACGGCCAATTCCTCGAATTCCGAGACCCCGTCGAACTCCGAGAAGTAACCGGCACCAAGAAACATTCAGATCAGGAGCAATAAAATGAACTACAACTTTGGATGGTCTGCCGGTAATCTCCCGTCCAGCCGTTACGTCCTCCCGCAGTTCGAGGAGCGCACGCCCTACGGCTTCAAGCGCCAGGACCCGTACACCAAGCTCTTCGAGGACCGCATCATCTTCCTCGGTGTCCAGGTTGACGACGCTTCGGCTGACGACATCATGGCCCAGCTGCTCGTGCTCGAGTCCACGGACCCGGACCGCGACATCACGTTGTACATCAACTCCCCGGGCGGTTCGTTCACGGCCATGACGGCTATCTACGACACCATGCAGTACATCCGTCCCGAGATCCAGACCGTTTGCCTGGGACAGGCCGCCAGCGCCGCAGCAGTGCTGCTCGCCGCCGGCACTCCCGGTAAGCGCCTCGCGTTGCCGAACGCCCGCGTCCTGATCCACCAGCCGGCCCTGTCAGGCGGCCAGGGTGGACAGGCTTCGGACCTCGAGATCCAGGCGGCCGAAGTGATGCGCATGCGCACGTGGCTCGAGGACACGCTGGCCCACCACTCGGGCCGTACCTCCGAGCAGGTCAACAATGACATCGAGCGCGACAAGATCCTCACCGCCGCTGAGGCGATGGACTACGGATTGATCGACCAGGTGCTCGATTCCCGCAAGATCAAGCCCCAGGCGATCGCCAGGTAGCTGGCAAAAACTCGACGCCGGTGCGGTTCAGGAAATATGGGCCGCATCGGCGTTCTGTTTCAACCCAAGCAGCCCATTGTGACCTACAGTGGAAGTTGTCATGGTGGCGCCCCCGCTGCGATCTTCCGTTCTTGGAAGATAGGTACGGGGCTGCACCACCCGCATGAAACGAAGGGATTCCCACATGGCTCGGATTGGCGAGAGCACGGATCTGCTGAAGTGTTCTTTCTGCGGAAAGAGCCAGAAGCAGGTTCGGAAGCTGATTGCCGGGCCCGGCGTGTACATCTGCGACGAGTGCATCGAACTCTGCAACGAGATCATCGAAGAGGAACTCGCGGAAGTATCGGATCTTGGCAGCTTCGAGTTGCCCAAGCCGAGGGAGATCTTCGATTTCCTCCAGGAGTACGTGATCGGCCAGGAACCCGCGAAGCGCTCCCTCGCCGTCGCGGTGTACAACCACTACAAGCGCATCCAGGCGGGCCACGCGCCCAAGACCGGCCTTGGCGAAGGCGGACACCACGAAGACGTGGAGATCGCCAAATCCAACATCCTGCTGATCGGCCCCACCGGGTGCGGCAAGACCTACTTGGCACAAACCCTGGCCCGCCGTCTTAACGTCCCCTTCGCCGTCGCCGATGCAACGGCCCTGACTGAGGCCGGATACGTCGGCGAAGACGTTGAAAACATCCTGCTGAAGCTCATCCAGGCCGCGGACTATGACGTCAAGAAGGCCGAACAGGGCATTATCTACATCGACGAGATCGACAAGATTTCGCGCAAGAGCGAGAACCCGTCCATCACGCGCGATGTGTCAGGCGAAGGCGTTCAGCAGGCACTCCTGAAGATCCTCGAAGGCACAGTGGCTTCGGTTCCGCCACAGGGCGGACGCAAACACCCGCATCAGGAATTCATCCAGATCGACACCACCAACGTGCTGTTCATTGTTGCCGGTGCGTTCGCCGGGCTCGAGGACATCATCGGATCCCGCTCTGGCCGCAAAGGGATTGGTTTCGGGGCCCCGCTCAACGAGGTCAAGGACAACGCTGACAGCTACGGCGAGGTGATGCCGGAGGATCTGCTCAAGTTCGGGCTCATTCCTGAATTCATCGGACGCCTGCCCGTGATCACCACCGTGTCCAACCTTGACCGTTCCGCGCTCATCCAGATTCTCTCCAAGCCCAAGAACGCCCTGATCAAGCAGTACCAGAAGATGTTCCAGCTGGACGGCGTGGAGTTGTTGTTCGACGATGACGCCCTTGACTCGATTGCGGACCAAGCCTTGGAACGCGGCACCGGAGCCCGTGGCCTGCGCGCCATCATGGAGGAAGTGCTGCTCCCGGTCATGTTCGACCTGCCCAGCAGGGACGACATCGCGAGCGTTGTCATTACCGCCGACGCCGTGGCCAAGAAGGGCCAGCCCACCATGATCGCGCACGAGGTCGTTGCGAAGCGTCGGAATAAGTCCGCCTAGCCTGGGGTTTGCATGATTGGTGCCGGACACCCGTTCGTCCGGCAGCCGCGTCCCTTTCTTCCTACCCAAGGAGTTTCCCTGTGCCCGAGCAGACCGCCAACAAGGTTGATTTCTGGTTCGATCCCATGTGCCCTTTTGCCTGGGTGACCTCCCGCTGGATCGGCGAAGTCGAAGACGTCCGTGGCATCCAAACCACCTGGAACGTCATGAGCCTCTCCGTCCTCAATGAAGGCCGCGAGCTGCCTGCTGAATACACCGAGAAGATGAAGCTGGGCTGGGGACCGGTCCGCGTCATCATTGCCGCCCGCGAGCTGCACGGAGATGAGTACATCAAGCCGTTGTACGACGCGATGGGTTCACTCATCCACCACGAAGGCATCAAGGATTTCGCCGAGGTCATCTCCAAGGCATTGGCTGAAACCGGCCTGCCTGCCGAGTTGGCCCGCTTTGCCGATTCCGAGGAATACGATGTCCAGTTGCGTGCCAGCCACGAAGCGGGAATCTCCCTCGTGGGCCAGGACGTCGGCACGCCAGTGGTCGCGGTCAACGGCACGGCCTTCTTCGGCCCGGTCCTCACCCGTATTCCCCGTGGCGAGGAAGCCGGCCGGATCTGGGACGCCACCGTTACCCTCGCCGGCTACCCGCACTTCTTCGAGCTGAAGCGCAGCCGCACGGAAAGCCCCGAATTCAACTAGCGGGAATTCAACCCGTCTGAATTCAAGTAGCCTGGGCCGTCGTCTAAGCCGCAGGCTATTTCAGGAATCGCGAGGTTCTGCGGTCCGCGAGGATCTTTCCGTTCGTCTGGCAGACAGGGCAGTACTGCAAAGCCGTGTCGGCAAAGGACACCTCGCGGATCGTGGTTCCACACACTGGGCAGGGCTGTCCCGCCCTGCCGTGGACCCGCATGGTGCTGCGCTTCGTGTCCTTGAGTTCGCTGGAGGCCTTCCCGACGGCCACCGTGACGGCCGCGCCCAGGATGCTTTCGATGGACTCATAGAGGACATGGGTTGTGCCCTGGTCCAGCGACTTGGCGATCGCGAACGGTGAAATCTTCGCGGCGTGCAGGATTTCGTCACTGTAGGCGTTGCCGATGCCGGCAATGACACTTTGGCTCCGAAGGAGCCCCTTGATCTGGTGCGGGCTTGCGGCCAGGATTCCGGCCAGTGTTTCTTCCGTGAATTCGGGGCCCAGCGGGTCCGGGCCGAGCGTCGCGATCCCGGGAACGTCCAAGGGGTCGCGCACCACGTAGATGGCCAGGCTTTTCTTCGTTCCCGCCTCCGTGAGGTCGACGCCGACGTGAGTCGAGCCGTCGCCCTTGGTGAAGCCGAGCCTCGCGGCAATATTGCTGCCGCCCATCCGTAGCTGGGCTTGCGATGGCTGCTCCGTGTAGCGCAGCCACCCGGCTTTGGCGAGGTGGAAGATGAAATGGATGCCCTCGGCGTCGAGACTGACGAACTTGCCGAAGCGTTCCACCCCGACGATCTTGCGACCCTCCAGGGCTGAGTACGGGGGATCGGCCGTCTTCAGCACGGCAAAGGAAGTGATCTGAATCTTCGTCAGTTCGGCATCGAGAAGATTCCTGCCCAGGAAGGCAGTCAACCCGGCCACTTCGGGAAGTTCTGGCATAGCAACACTGTGCCACAAAGCCCCCATGTCCAGAACCCTGGAGGCATGCCTTGAAGCCCCGAATTACAGAGCAGTAGTTCCCGAAGGGGGCTTGTGCTGGCTGGGGAGCAGGTCAAGAATAGAACTTACCCACTTCGAAAGAAGAGGGACACGGAAACCAGAGATTCAGTGATATGTATCTGACGCAGCCTTCGGCAAAGTTGGATGCAAGCTACCTGTGACGAGGTAGGAAGACCTGAAAGTCCGAGGATTCCGCCAGACTGCCAAGACGTCACCAAGCAGCCGAAGAGTCGAAGCCCCACCAACGGCTAAACGCTGATGGGGCTTCCCCTTTGCCCGGAAACTCCCGGGCACCTTACGAACTACGCTTGCGCGGGCTCCTCGGCGGGTGCCAGGACGACGTCGCTCACGGTGAGTTCGCCGTCCCCTGCTACCAGCGAGATCTCCTGTGCGTTGGCCGCGGCCTTCAGGTCTCCCAGTCCGGCTTCCAGTTGTGCAACAAACGACTCGGTTGCGCTGATGGTGGCGGAGAGGACCTCGGTGCGCTGCTTGACCTTGGCTTCGGACTTGGCCTTGCGGATGCCGCTCAGCGCGATGCCGACCGTGCCCAGCATGGTGGTGTCGCCGTCGACGATTTCCACGGCCGACGGCCACGGCGCCCGGTGGACCGAACCCGTGCGCCACCAGCTCCAGACTTCTTCGGTGGCGAAGGGCAGGAACGGCGCGAAAAGGCGCAACAGCGAATCCAGCGTGGTGGCGAGGGCAGCAAGCACGGAGGCCTGCTCAGTCTCGCCGGCCGCACCGTAGGCGCGGTCCTTGATGAGCTCCACGTAGTCGTCCGTGAACTGCCAGAAGAACGATTCCGTGATCTGCAGGGCACGGGCATAGTCGTAGTTGTCGAACGCCTTGGTGGACTGGGCCACGACGTCGGCAAGCTGCGCCAAAAGTGCGCGGTCCAGGGGGTTGCTCAGGACGGACAGGTCCGAGCCGACCACCGAGTTCTCCGTGGCGCCCAGGTTCAGCACGAACTTGGAGGCGTTGAGCAACTTGATCGCCAGGCGGCGGCCGATCTTCATCTGGGCGATCTCGTACGCCGTGTCCGCGCCGAGCTTGGCCGAGGCGGCCCAGTAGCGGACGGCGTCCGAGCCGAATTCGTTCAGGACGTCGGTGGGAACAACCACGTTGCCCTTGGACTTGGACATCTTCTTGCGGTCCGGGTCCAGGATCCAGCCCGAGATGGCTGCGTGCTTCCATGGGGCGCTGTCCTGCAAGGCATCAGCCCGGACAGCCGAGGAGAAGAGCCAGGTGCGGATGATGTCGTGGCCCTGGGGGCGGAGGTCGAAGGGGTAAACCTTGCCGAACAGTTCCTCGTCACGGCTCCAGCCGCCCACGATCTGCGGAGTCAGCGAAGACGTGGCCCAGGTGTCCAGGACATCGGCGTCGCCGATGAAGCCGTTGGGCTGCTCGCGCTGGGACTCGTCGAAGCCGGGTGCCGCGTCTGCCGCGGGGTCTACGGGCAAGGATTCGTCGGACGGCAGGATCGGGTTTTCGTAGTCCGGGTTGCCCTGCGCATCCAGCGGGTACCAGACGGGAATCGGCACACCGAAGAAGCGCTGACGCGAAACGAGCCAATCGCCGTTGAGCCCGCTGATCCAGTTCTCGTAGCGGGAACGCATGAAGGACGGGTGGAATTCGATCTCGTGTCCGCGCGCGATCAATCGTTCGCGGCGGTCCTCGTCCCGTCCGCCATTGCGGATGTACCACTGGCGCGACGTGACAACTTCAAGGGGCTTGTCGCCCTTCTCGAAGAAGTTCACGGGGTGCGTGATCTTCTTGGGCTCGCCGTCCAGCAGATCCGCGGCAATGAGCAGCTCGACCACTGCCTCCTTGGCGGAGAACGCCGTCTTGCCGGCAATCGCCGCGTAGGCTTCCTTGCCGGCGTCGGTAGTGATCCACTCAGGGGTCTCCGCGATGATGCGTCCGTCACGGCCCATGATGGCGCGTGTGGGCAACTGCAGCTCTCGCCACCAGGTGACGTCGGTCAGGTCGCCGAAGGTACAGACCATGGCGATGCCGGATCCCTTGTCCGCCTTGGCGAGCGGGTGGGCCTTAACCTCGAGTTCGACGTCGAACAGGGGAGACGTGACGGTCTTGCCGAACAGCGGCTGGTAGCGCTCGTCGTCGGGGTTTGCCACCAGCGCCGCGCACGCTGCGAGCAGTTCCGGACGCGTTGTCTCGATGTAGATCTTCTCGCCGTCAGCAGTGAAGAAGGGGTAGCGGTAGTACGCGCCGGCGACGTCACGGTCTTCCAGCTCGGCCTGCGCGACTGCGGTGCGGAAGGTCACGTCCCACAGCGTCGGTGCTTCGGCCATGTAGGCGTCCCCGGCGTTCAGGTTGGCAATGAAGGCGCGCTGGGACACGGCACGGGAGGTGTCGTCGATGGTGCGGTACGTCAGGTCCCAGTCAACGGACAGGCCGAGGGTCTGGAACAGGTTCTCGAAGACCTTTTCATCCTCGACGGCGAGTTCCTCGCAGAGTTCGATGAAGTTCTGCCGCGAGACGACGTCGAAGTCGCGCTGGTTCTTCGCAGGCTGTGCCGGCGGACGGTAGTCGGCGTTGTAGGGAATGGCGGGATCGCAGCGGACGCCGTAGTAGTTCTGCACGCGGCGCTCGGTGGGCAGACCGTTGTCGTCCCAGCCCATCGGGTAGAAGACGTTCTTGCCGGTCATGCGCATGTAGCGGGCCTGCACATCCGTCTGCGTGAACGAGAACATGTGGCCCACGTGGAGCGAGCCGGATGCGGTGGGCGGGGGAGTGTCGATCGAGTAGACCTGCTCCCGGGTGGTGTCCGGGTTGAACTTGTAGGTTCCTTCGTCCAGCCAGCGCTGCGTCAGGGCAGCCTCAAGGCCTTCAAGGGCCGGCTTGTCGGGAACGTTGATGGGGGCGGTGGCGGGCGTGTCTGTACCCTGCGTTGATTCAGCCATGCGCCAATTGTTTCATGGCCCCCTTTGTTCCGTGGCACCCGGAGGTGCAGTAGCAGCGGGCCGCCCTTGCTCCCTCTTCCAGTTGTCCCACTGTCTGCGTCCCAGGATGAGCGTGGGGCGGGTGGTATTGACAAGGCCCACACCCGTCACCGGCGATGGGACAGCTGGGGAGGAACGCGGTCGGCGGGATGTCCACATACGGCACTTGACGGCTGGAATTGCCTTGTCGGCGCGAAGCACGGTTGAACCATGGACGAGATTCAGCGCATGCTTCAGCGCAATTGGGGTGTATGCCGCTTCAGCCATTTACGGCGGATGGGCCTCGACAGGTTCCAAATTCGGGAGCTTGTGGACCACGGGCTCTTGGTGAAGACTGCGCGCGGTACGTATGCTCTTCCGTCGGCCAGGCCCGACATTGTCAAAGCAGCCGGGCAGAATGTGTCCTTGGCGTGCGTGTCTGCGGCGTCGGCCCGGGGCCTTTGGGTCTGGAAACCGGCCGCCGTGCCCCACGTTGTCAGGGACAGCGCCAAGAAGATTCCGGGCTGTGTGGTCCATCGGGGCAAACGTTCAGCCAAGCAGCTCGTGGTTTCAGAATTCGACGCGGTGTGCCAGGCCTTCAGGTGTGTTCCGGCGTGGCAGGCACTCGTCGTGGCAGAAGGGGCCGTTGCGGGCGGACGCGTCATGCTGAGGGACCTCAAAGCGCATTTCTCGGGATCCCACGACTGGCGGATCCGCCTCCTGATTGCCAGGATCCGTGCCGATTCGCAGTCCATGCCTGAGACTTTGGCGCGCCTGGCCCTCGAAGACGCAGGATTCCGGGTGAACACGCAAGTGCAGATCGCCGGAGTGGGCCGAGTGGATGGTGTCGTCAATGGGGCACTCGTCTACGAAGTTGATGGCCGGAGGTTCCATTCGGGGCCACGGGAATTCGAGAACGACCGCAATCGCTGGAATTCCTTGGTTATGCAAGGGATCCCCGTGGTGCGTATTCCAGCGAGTTGGGTACTCCGAGATCCGAATTCTGTGCTGCCCATTGTGTCCGGGGCACTCTCGGCGATGAATTCCGCGCCGTCTGTCCCAGCCTTGGTGAGGGCAGAGAGAGCTGGTGCGCTTGGTGTTGACATCCAGCGCAAGGGAAACGGTGAATGGGACAACTGGGAGGGGGAGGAGTCGGAGATAGGCTGGTGCCATGACTGAGGAAGTACAGACGAAGACCGCAGTAGTGACCGGCGCCAGCACCGGAATCGGCGAAGCCACGGTGCGGGCCCTCGCCGCCGATGGATGGAAGGTATTCGCCGTCGCCCGCCGTGCCGAGCGGCTTGAGGCACTCGGCGCCGAGAGCGGCGCTGTGCCGTTCGCCGCGGATATCACCAACGACGACGATGTCGCGGCCTTGCTCTCCGCCGTCACCGAAGCAGGGGGAGCGGACACGCTCATCAACATCGCCGGCGGCGCACGGGGCGCAGACACCCTGGCCAACGCGCAGACCGAAGACTGGGACTGGATGTACCAAGTCAACGTGCTCGGCACCCTGAAGCTGACCCGGGCCTTCCTCCCGATGCTGCGGGCCAACGGAGAGGGCACTGTCCTGAACCTCACATCGACTGCGGGATTCACGGCCTACGAGGGCGGCGGCGGGTACAACGCGGCCAAGTTCGCACAGCACGCCATGACCGGTGCCCTGCGCCTTGAAGAGGCCGAGAACAACATCCGCGTGATCGAGGTGGCACCCGGCCTCGTCCAAACGGAGGAATTCGCGCTCAATCGCCTCGGCGATGCCACCGCGGCGGCTAAGGTGTACGCCGGGGTCGAGAAGCCGCTCACCCCCGAGGACGTCGCCGACGTCGTCAAGTACGCGGTCTCCGTCCCGCACCACATCAACCTCGACGAGATCATCGTCCGCCCGGTGGCACAGGCAGCTACCCACAAGTTGATCCGCAAGGGCTAAGGTCGAGGCGCCGCGCGTTCCGCCCAAGTGGAGCTCGCGGCGCCGCTGCCGCTAGACTTGTGGCACAAGCTTTGACCCGGACATCACCGGTGAGCTTCCGGAAGAACGCCCCCGCCACCATGGGAGTCAGTAGAACCGGACGGGTAAGCCCGTCACAGCAGCAATGAGCGGCCGACGCCGGAACGGCTCCCCTTCACAGGGAGCAGCACCAGCGGCGGTAAGTGAGGTGGTACCGCGGTACCGGCGCAGTTGGAAACAACGCAGCTGGCGCCGTCCTCGCATCCTGAATGAAACTTTGTGTTCACCGGCTCAACCCAGGATGAAGAGATGACGTATTACCCCAAGGCCTCCACAACTCCGTCCGGCACCTCGCGAGGGGTGTCCGCCTCCGTGAAGTTCCCGGAGATCGAAGAGCGCATCCTCAAGTACTGGGATGAAGACGGCACCTTCCAAGCCAGCATCGACAACCGCAGCGCCGATCTGCCCGGTGGACACCCCGGCAGCAACGAGTTCGTCTTCTACGACGGTCCTCCCTTCGCCAACGGGCTGCCCCACTACGGCCACCTCCTGACCGGCTACGCCAAGGACCTGGTGGGCCGCTACCAGACCCAGCGCGGCAAGCGCGTCGAACGGCGCTTCGGCTGGGATACCCACGGGCTGCCCGCTGAACTCGAGGCCATGAAGCAACTGGGCATGACGGACAAGACCCAGATCGAAGCGATGGGCATCGACAAGTTCAACGACGCCTGCCGTGCCTCCGTCATGAAATACGCGGACGAATGGAAGAGCTACGTCACGCGCCAGGCACGCTGGGTGGACTTCGACAACGACTACAAAACCCTCAACGTCGAGTACATGGAGTCTGTCCTGTGGGCCTTCAAGCAGCTCCACGAGAAGGGCCTCACCTACAACGGGTACCGCGTCCTGCCGTACTGCTGGAAGGACGAGACGCCGCTGTCCAACCATGAGCTGCGCATGGATGACGATGTCTACAAGAACCGCCAGGACCAGACCGTCACGGTGACCTTCCCCATCAAGGCCGGGGAATCCGAGCTCTCCAAGTCCCTTGCCGGCGTGCAGGCGCTCGCGTGGACCACGACCCCCTGGACCCTGCCTACCAACCTCGCGCTCGCGGTCGGGCCGGACATCTCCTACGCGGTGGTTCCCGCCGGTCCCAACGGCATCAAGGCCGCCTCCGCGGAGGCTCCGGTGACGGGCAGCTTCCTGCTGGCCGCCGATCTGCTCGGCAGCTACGCGAAGGACCTGGGGTACGACGACGGCGCTGCCGCTACTGCCGCCGTCACCGCCACCTTCACGGGCACCGAGTTGGCGGGCCTGGAATACGAGCCGCTGTGGGACTACTTCTCCGACACCGAGAAATACGGCACCCAGAACGGCTGGCGTTTCCTCGTGGCGGACTACGTCACCACCACCGACGGTACGGGCATCGTCCACCAGGCCCCGGCCTACGGTGAAGATGACCAGAAGGTCTGCGAGGACGCAGGCATCCCCGTGGTCCTTTCCGTCGACGAAGGCGCCAAGTTCCTCCACCTGTTCGCGCACGGACCGCTCGCTGAAATCTCCGGACTGCAGGTGTTCGATGCCAACAAGCCGATCACGCAGGCACTCCGTTCCGGCGGTCGCCTGGTTCGCCAGGCCAGCTACGAGCACAGTTACCCGCACTGCTGGCGCTGCCGCAACCCCTTGATCTACCGTGCCGTGTCTTCCTGGTATGTGGAGGTCACCAAGTTCAAGGACCGGATGTCCGAACTGAACCAGGAGATCAACTGGATCCCGGGGAACGTCAAGGACGGACAGTTCGGCAAGTGGCTGGCCAACGCCCGCGACTGGTCCATCAGCCGCAACCGCTACTGGGGCTCGCCGATCCCGGTGTGGCAGTCCGACGATCCCGAGTACCCGCGCACGGACGTTTACGGCTCCCTCGCCGAGATGGAGGCCGATTTCGGCCGCCTTCCGATGAACAACAGCGGCCAGGTTGACCTGCACCGCCCGTTCATCGACGAACTGACCCGGCCCAACCCTGACGACCCGCGCTCTCCCGAAGAGGGCCAGTCCACCATGCGCCGGGTGGAGGACGTGCTGGACGTCTGGTTCGACTCCGGCTCCATGCCCTACGGCCAGGTGCACTATCCGTTCCAAAACGAGGAATGGTTCGAGACCCACAACCCTGCCGACTTCATCGTCGAGTACATCGGGCAGACCCGCGGCTGGTTCTACATGCTGCACATCCTGTCCACGGCACTCTTCGACCGGCCGGCCTTCCGCAACGTGATCAGCCACGGCATCGTCCTGGGTTCGGACGGGCAGAAGATGTCCAAGAGCCTGCGCAACTACCCGGACGTCTCCGAGGTCCTGGACCGCGACGGCTCGGACGCCATGCGCTGGTTCCTGATGTCCAGCCCCATCCTGCGCGGCGGCAACCTCGTGGTCACCGAACAGGGAATCCGCGACGGCGTCCGCCAAGTCATCCTGCCATTGTGGAACGTCTACAGTTTCTTCACGCTGTACACGAACGCTTCAAACGGCGGCGCCGGTTATGACGCCAAACTGCGCTACGACGGCTACGCGGACACCCTGGACCAGTACTTGCTGGCAAACACCGGCGACCTCGTCCGCAACATCACCTCGAGCCTGGATGAATACGACATTTCCGGGGCTTGCGATGAACTGCGCAGCTACTTGGACATGCTCACCAACTGGTATGTCCGACGCAGCCGGCAGCGCTTCTTCGACGAGAACACCGACGCCTTCGACGCCCTCTACACGGCACTCGAGGCAGTCTGCCGCGTCTCGGCGTCGCTGCTTCCCTTGGTTTCCGAGGAGATCTGGCGCGGCCTGACCGGAGGGCGTTCCGTGCACTTGGCTGACTGGCCCGAGGCCTCGCTGTTCCCGGCAAACCCGGAACTCGTCGAGGCCATGGACCGGGTGCAGCAGATCTGTTCCACGGGCTCCAGCCTGCGCAAGGCCGCCAACCTTCGCGTCCGCCTGCCGCTCCAGGAGCTCACGGTGGTGGCACCCGGTGCGGACGCGCTGGAAGGATTCGCCGCCGTCGTCGCGGATGAACTGAACCTGCGCTCGGTCCGGCTCCTGGACGCCGCTACGGCGTCGCCGGAGGAATTCGGGATCGAGCAGAAACTCGTGGTCAATGCCCGCGCGGCAGGCCCACGGCTGGGCAAGAACGTCCAGCAGGCCATCAAGGGCTCCAAGTCCGGCGATTGGTCTGTTTCCGATGAAGGAGTGGTCACGGCCGGCGGCCTCGAGCTGGAACCGCAGGAGTACACGCTCGAGACTGTCGTCGCGGAATCCGCTGACGGTTCGTCCGCTGCCGTCGCTGTCCTTCAGGGCGGTGGTTTCGTGGTCCTGAACACCGCAGTCACTCCGGAGCTGGCTGCCGAAGGCCTGGCGCGGGACATGGTCCGCGCCATCCAGCAGGCCCGCAAGGACGCAGGACTCAACGTCAGCGACCGCATCCACACCACCGTCCTGGCCGTCCACGACGTGGTTGACGCCTTGCGCGCCAATGAAGAGCTGGTCAAGACCGAAACCCTGTCCCTCAAGCTCGACCCCGTCGTCACCGGCGACGCCGCCGAGCCGCAGATCACCGTTACCAAGATCGAGGCCTAGTACATGAGCGACGAATTCTCCGTAGAAAGCGTCTACGCCGAACTCCTGGGGCGCGCCCCGGAAAACAAAATGGAGCCGCGGCTCGCGCCCCTGTACCGGGCCATGGACGTGCTGGGGGAGCCCAACAAGGCGTTCCCGATCATCCACATCACGGGCACCAACGGCAAGACATCCACCGCCCGCATGATCGAGTCGGGGCTTCGCGCCCACGGCTTGAGCACCGGCCGCTACACGAGTCCGCACCTGTCCAAGGTCACCGAGCGCATCAGCATCGACGGCGAGCCGGTTTCGGACGAGACCTTTGTCCGGATCTGGGACGAGATCCGGCCGTACCTCGAAATCGTGGACAAGGAACTTGAGGCCGAGGGGCAGCCCCGGCTCACGTACTTCGAGTGCCTGACCATCCTGGGCTTCGCGATCTTCGCTGACCAGCCCGTCAACGTCGCTGTCATCGAGGTTGGCCTGGGCGGCATCACCGATGCCACGAATGTGGGCGACGGACAGGTTTCCGTGGTGACGCCGATTTCGCTCGACCACACGGATCTCCTCGGCGACACCACTGAGGACATTGCCCACGAGAAGGCCGGAATCATCAAGCCCGGCGGCTTCCTGATCAGCGCGGCCCAGCCGGTGGACGCCGCCCAGGTGCTCCTTGAGAAGGCCCGCGAGGTGGGGGTGCCGTTCCGCTTCGAAGGCGTCGAATTCGGCGTCGAGTCCCGCAGCGTCGCCGTCGGAGGCCAAGTGCTTACCATCCAGGGGCTCGCAGGCCGCTATGAGGACCTGCTGCTGCCGTTGCACGGCGCCCACCAGGCCGAGAACGCGGCAGTCGCCGTCGCGGCCTTGGAAGCTTTCCTCGGCGGAGGCGAGAAGGAGCTCGACGGCGACGTCCTGCGCGAGGCTTTCGGCAACGTCACCTCGCCTGGCCGTCTTGAGGTGGTGCGCACCGCTCCCACGATCATCGTGGATGCCGCCCACAACCCTGAGGGCATCCGCGTCTCAGCCGAGGCAATCGAAGAGGCCTTCAGCTTCAGCAAACTCGTGGTGGTCCTCGGGGTCTTGAAGGAAAAGGACGCCGAAGAAATCCTGCGGCAGCTCAAGGAATCCCTGGGCGGACTGGCAGAGGAGTTCTGTTTCACGCAGTCCAGCTCGCCGCGGGCCATTCCGGCCGCGCAACTGGCCGATCTCGCCGTCGACCTTGGCTTCGGTGCGGACAACGTCCACATCGCCGAGAAGCTGGATGACGCGATCGAGTGGGCCGTGGAGCGTGCCGAAGCCAACGATGACCTGGCCGGCGGCGTCCTCGTCACGGGGTCCATCACCGTAGTGGCGGAAGCGCGCATGCTCCTCGGGAAGGTAGGTTCCTGAGCATGGCCAAACTCACCAAAGCCCAGCGCGAATGGCGGCCCGGGATGCCCAAGAAGCGCCGCTCCACCAAGGTGATGTTCGCTTCGACCGTGCTGCTTTTGGAGGCCTTCGTCGCGTTCTTCGCCACCTTGGCTGTCTTCGGACTGAAGCGTGGAGAGCCTGCACTGGTGCTGGGCTTCGGCATCACCTTGAGCGTCGTGCTGATCCTTGCCTGTGCCGTGCTCAGCAGGCCGTGGGGCATCGGCGTCGGCTGGGCAATGCAGCTGGTCCTGATTCTTTCAGGCTTCGTCGAGCCCACGATGTTCGTGGTGGGAGTCCTCTTCGCGGCCTGCTGGTGGTACGGCATCCGGGCCGGCATGAGGATCGACCGCGAGAACGCCCAGCGCGATCGTGAGCAAGCCGAATGGAACGCTTCGCACGGGGAAGATTCCGCCGGGCAATCAGCCTGAGCGAAACCCCGTAAACTGGCTGGGAAACCCACACATCCAACATTGGAGCAACCGTGAGCATTGAGCGCACCCTTGTACTGATCAAGCCCGACGGCGTCGCCCGCAACTTGAGCGGCAGCATCCTCGCCCGCATCGAGTCCAAGGGATACTCCTTGGTCGAATTGAAGAAGGTCAACGCCACCCGCGATCTGCTGGAGGAGCACTACGAAGAGCACCTGGGCAAGCCGTTCTACGAGCCGCTGGTCGAATTCATGCTCAGCGGCCCGGTTGTCGCTGCCATCTTCGAGGGTCACCGCGTGATCGAAGGCTTCCGTTCCCTTGCGGGAACCACGGACCCGACGACGGCGGCGCCCGGCACCATCCGTGGCGACTTCGGCCGTGACTGGGGCCTGGCTGTGCAGCAGAACCTCGTCCACGGTTCCGATTCGGTGGACTCCGCCGAGCGCGAGATCAAGATCTGGTTCGGCGCGTAGTTTCCAGACACACCAAAAGCGGAAGGGGCCCATGTTCACGCGAACATGGGCCCCTTCGGCGGTTAAGAAATGCTCAGTAACCCGACGTGCCGATGAAGACGTTGATGAAGGCAAAGAAGATGCTGGCGATCACGCCAACGTAGAGCAGCGCGGAAATGATCCAGCCGGATTCGGCCAGGATCTTCGCCAGGCCTGCCGGCGCTGGAATGACCCCGTGCGCCACGTTCCTGATGGTCACGAAGACGAAGAGCGGGATCATGCATGCCCACACCACCATGCAGAACGGGCACAGGATGTGAATGACATACAGTGCCTGGGACCATAGCCAGACGATGAAGATGAAGCCCAGTGTGACGCCGGTCTGGAGGCCGATCCAGTACCAGCGGGCGAACTTGGCCCCCGCAAAGATTGCCATGGCCGTGGTGATGATCACGGCGAACGCGACAATGCCGATGAACATGTTGGGGAAACCGAAAACCGAACTCTGCGGCGTCTTCATGACGCTGCCGCACGATACCCAGGGATTGAGGTCGCAGGCCGTTATGTGGTTCGGGTCGATGAGGACCTGCAGCTTTTCGAGCACGAGCGCCCCGGATGCAAGCCACGCTATGGCACCGGTGGCGAGGAGCAGCCACGCAAAGGGGCGGTCGCGGACCATGCGCGGCAATGCGGTGTCCGCGGCGTTCTTCCCGTCGGGCGTTTTCGCGTTCTCCTGCCGGAGGGATCGGGCATCGTTGTTGGCCAGGTTCGGGCTGGCGGGGCTCGGCATGGTTGGCTGTCCTTTTCTGGGAGGCCCGGCGCGGAACCGGGGAGTGCTCTTGGGAGGATTCTAGCCGCGGCGGCTGGAGGACGCGTCCAGCGAGGGCGACGGCACGGAAGGTTTCAGGGCGTGCTTCCTGCCGGGAGTGCGGGCGTGTGAGAGAATGAACATGGCCGGAAGCCGATCCACATGCGGAATCCGGTCCGGTATCTTGTTCCCAAGACCGCCAGTCATATGCAGGGCATGCCCAGGATCCAATGATCCGCGGAAGCGCCGCAGTGGCAATGGACGGCACCTGGTTGTGTTGTTAGAACAACGGGTTTGGAGCGAAGCCGGCTTTCCGTGGATGCCGCACCCCCATGCTGGTGCGAACCGGAAAGAACACTACTGACTTCTGTCAACGCCTGCGGGTTTTGACAATATTGCCCCTCTGGGCACCGGATGTGGCGGTTGCGCAAGGGCAGGAGTGTTGCCACATATGGATAATGAGCAAGTTGTAGCCGCCGCCGAAGATGCGGCGTCCGCTGAGACCACTGAAGCACCCAAGAAGGTCACCCGCACCCGCCGCAAGGCGGCGCCGAAGACGGTCGCCGCGGACGCGACCCCCGTTGAGCCGCTCGCTGCGGACGCAACCCCCGACGCCGGAGCTGCCGCAGCCACCGTTGAGCCGCTCGCCGAGTCGGTGGACACCGAAGAGCCCAAGGCTCCTGTCCGGCGCAGCAGGTCGCGCAAGAAGGTCGAAACTCCCGAACCGTTGCCCGGTTTCGCCGAAGAAGCTTCCACCGGAGGCGGCGAGGCACCGGATGCTGCCGTCGTCGTACCTGAAGTAGCCGCAGAGGCCGAAACTGCCCCCGAAAAGCCGGTCCGCCGTCGTCGTACGACGAAAGCCAAGAGCACCGAGCCCGTTGCCGAAGAAGCAGTGGTCGAAGCTCCGGTTGCGGAAGTTGTGCCCGAGGAAGCAAGTGAGGAAACGGCTGAGGAGCCGGCCGTCGAGGCGGAAGCCGCAAGCCCGATCGCTTCGCTGTTCCTGGAGCCGGCCTCCGTCACGTCCATGCTCTTCCAGGCGCCGGATTTGAGCGCCGTCCCCCGTCCGGCCGTGGTCGAAGAAGAACCGCGGGCCGAGGCCGAGGAAGTTTCCGAGGACAACGAACTGGACGAATCCGGAAGCCGCCGTCGGCGTCGCAGCCGTGGCCGTCGTGGACGCCGGGGGACCGAGCGTGATGAAGCCGCGGGAGAAGAAACCGCCGCGGAATCCGAGGACGAGGCAGAAGCCGGTACCGAGGAAGTCCTCGAAGAAGGCGTGACCTCCCGCCGTCGCCGTCGCCGTCGCCGTGGCGATCAGGACCTGGAGCTGACAGGTGGCGGGGACGACGATCCCCCCAACACGGTCACCCGTGTCCGCGCTCCGCGCCCGCACGTCGAGTCCACCAGCAGTTCGGACCGTGTCACGAGCGTCAAGGGCTCCACCCGCCTTGAAGCCAAGAAGCAGCGCCGCCGCGAGTCCCGCGAGACCGGCCGCCGCCGCCAGGTCATCACCGAGGCCGAATTCCTGGCCCGCCGTGAGTCCGTCGACCGCCAGATGATCGTTCGCCAGCGCGACGACAGGATCCAGATCGGTGTCCTCGAAGACGGCGTGCTCGCGGAGCACTTCGTGTCCAAGACCCAGCAGGATTCCCTCATCGGCAATGTCTATCTGGGCAAGGTCCAGAACGTGCTTCCGTCGATGGAAGCGGCATTCGTCGACATCGGACGCGGCCGCAACGCAGTGCTCTACGCCGGTGAAGTCAATTGGGATGCCGTCACCCTGGAAGGCAAACCGCGCCGCATTGAAAATGCGCTGAAATCAGGCGATTCCGTGCTGGTCCAGGTGACCAAGGACCCCGTGGGCCACAAGGGCGCGCGCCTGACGAGCCAGATTTCGCTTCCCGGCCGGTACCTCGTGTACGTGCCCGGCGGTTCAATGACCGGCATCTCCCGCAAGCTGCCCGACGTCGAGCGCAACCGCCTGAAGAAGATCCTCAAGGATCGCCTCCCGGAGAACGCGGGCGTCATTGTCCGCACGGCCGCCGAAGGTGCTTCCGAGGAAGAGCTGACGCACGATATCAACCGCCTGCGGGCCCAGTGGGAAGGCATCGAAAGCCAGTCCACGTCCACCAAAATCCTGGCCCCGGAGCTCCTGTACGGCGAACCGGACCTCACCATCAAGGTTGTCCGCGACGTCTTCAACGAGGACTTCTCCAAGCTGATCGTCTCCGGCGACGAAGCCTGGGACACCATCGAGGCCTATGTCACGTACGTGGCGCCGGACCTGGTGGGACGCCTTGAGAAGTGGACCTCGGACCAGGACATCTTCTCGGCCTGGCGCGTGGACGAGCAGATCCACAAGGCGCTGGAACGCAAGGTCTTCCTGCCCTCCGGTGGTTCGCTCGTGATCGACCGCACCGAGGCCATGACGGTTGTCGACGTCAACACCGGGAAGTTCACCGGCAGCGGTGGCAACCTCGAGGAAACCGTCACCAAGAACAACCTTGAGGCTGCCGAGGAAGTGGTTCGCCAGTTGCGCTTGCGCGACATCGGCGGAATCATCGTCATCGACTTCATCGACATGGTCCTGGAATCCAACCGCGACCTCGTATTGCGCCGCCTGGTCGAGTGCCTCGGCCGGGACCGCACCAAGCACCAGGTCGCGGAAGTGACGTCCCTTGGTTTGGTCCAGATGACCCGCAAGCGCATGGGCACGGGCCTGCTTGAGGTCTTCGGCGAGCAGTGCGAGACGTGCGCAGGGCGCGGAATCGTCACGCACGACGAGCCTGTCGAGCACCGTCGGGCAAACGTAGTGGCAGCCGAACACCACCACCCGCGCACTGAGTCACAGCCGGCCGTCCGCCCGGAGCAGCGCAAGCGCCGCCGCGGCAGGGGCACGGGCCAGGGAACTGCCGAACTCCCGGTCGCCCCTCCGGTGCCCGTCCACACGGTGGAATCCACTGATCCGAACCGCCAGGCAGCCACCCGCGCCGCCCTTGCCACCATCGCGGCGGCAGCCCACGCTGCCCACCTGCACGACGACGAGCTCCACCACGCGGCGGAATTGCTCGCTGACGGGCACCTAGCCGAAGCAACTCCGGCAGCCCCGGCCGCCCCGGCTCCTGCCGCTGCATCGGGTGGAGAGGAACGTTCGAAGCCTGTGCTGCGATTCGGCGGCGAGGAAGTGGCGTTGCCCTTCGTCCACCACGAAGAGGAACCTGCAAGTGGCGCACCGGCCATGAGCCTGGATCTGTTGGCTCAGGCGTTCGCGGGACTCGGAGAAGCACCCGGCACCGCCCCGGCAGCCACGGAAGCCCAGGAATCCCCAGCAGGGGCCCGCGTGGGCGTTGCAAGCGGGGAATCTCCGGACTCGGGTCTGCGTGGACGCCGAGGGCGCCGCAACCGCAGTGCCAGCCGTGCCCAGGGTGCCGCCAACGCCACCAACGTCGAGCACCACGAGGTCGCTGTGGCTGCCTCCGGTGGGGCCGCACACGAGGCCAAGGCACCGGACGCTGCACCGGCCAAGTCGGCTCCGGCAGCCGAACCGATCATTCTCGGAGTCGGCGTGCCGAAGTCCGAACTCTAAACGCAGTACCCTGCCCGAAGCCCCGGCCGTTTCCACCCTCGTGGAAACGGCCGGGGCTTCTGCGTTTCCGGCTGATTCACCGGATCCCCGCACGGTGCGGTTGCATTGGGCGATTTCAGCGGGCGAGGTGTCATCCGGGTTAAGCTAAGGGACTGACACGGGGTGCCGCGCACCAAGCCGGCTGAGACCAAACCCGTTGAACCTGTCCGGTTAGCACCGGCGAAGGGATGTCTCGTATGACTGTTTCGGCGCAATCAGCCGTCTACCCGCTCAAGGCTGTCCAGAACCCCATCCCCAGGGTCCTCAGCATTGCCGGCTCGGATCCCTCGGGTGGCGCCGGAATCCAAGCCGACCTGAAGAGCATCGCGGCCAACGGCGGCTACGGCATGGCCGTCATCACGGCCCTCACTGTACAAAACACGCAAGGAGTCACTGCCGTCCATGTGCCTCCCGTGGAGTTCCTGAGGCAGCAATTGGATGCCATCAGCGACGACATCATTGTTGATGCCGTCAAAATCGGCATGCTCGGGGACGCCGCGGTCATCCACGAGGTCCGCCGCTGGCTCGGCGAGGTGCGCCCCGCCGTCGTCGTGCTGGATCCGGTGATGATCGCCACCAGTGGAGACCGGCTCCTCGCGGAATCCGCTGAAACCGCGCTGCGGGAACTTCTGCCCCTCGCCGACTTGGTGACCCCCAACCTTCCCGAACTGGCCATGCTGCTTGGCGAAGCTGAGGCGACCGACTGGGCATCGGCGTTGGAGCAAGGCAAACGACTGGCAGCTGCCTGCGGAAACACCGTCCTGGTGAAGGGCGGCCATCTGCAGGGAGCGGGCTGCCCCGATGCCTTGGTCAACACCGGGGGAGTCCTGAGCCAGGACGTGGTGGAATTCGCCGGCCAACGTGTGGAGACCCGCAACAGCCACGGCACGGGATGTTCCCTGTCGTCGGCGATGGCGACGGCCAAGGCGCGGCTCGGCGATTGGGAATCTGCCTTGCGCGTGGTCAAGCCTTGGCTCCAGGAGGCGCTGACCCAGTCCGGGGTGCTGGAAGTGGGGAAGGGCAACGGGCCGATCCATCATTTCCACGCGCTTCAGCAAGAGCTGCGGCCGGGGGATTTCGCCGTCCGGATGTGGGACGCCGCCCAATCGGAACTTGCGGCCATTTATGGCCTGGACTTCATCCAGCATTTGCAAACCGGTGGCCTCAGCGAAGCGCAGTTCAGCTATTACCTGTCGCAGGATGCCCTTTATCTCAACGGCTATTCCAGGGTCCTGGCCAGGGCAAGCGCCCTCGCCCCCAGCGAAAACGAACAGCTGTTCTGGGCCCGCGGCTCGCAGATGTGCCTTGAAGTCGAGTCCGAGCTGCATCGGAATTGGCTCAGCGGACGCCAGGTAAGCGAAAAGCAAGGCCCCGTCACGAAGGCCTACGTCGACCACTTGCTCGCGGCGTCTGCGTCGGGCAGCTATGCCGTGCTGTTGGCTGCCGTGCTGCCCTGCTACTGGTTGTACGCCGAGGTGGGACAGCAGCTCCACCATGGCTATCTTCAGGCCGGAGCGTCGGACGAGCACCCTTATGCCGACTGGCTGCGCACTTATGCGGACGAGGCGTTCGCCGAGGCCACCCGCAAGGCGATCGACATCACGGATGCCGCCGCGAGGGCCGCTTCTCCTGCCGAGCGCACGGCCATGATGGAGGCATTCTCCGAATCCTGCCGCTATGAAACTGCGTTCTTCGATGCCCCAAGGCTGCATGCTTGAACCCGTTTCCCGGTGCGTAAGGATGGGATATCGGGGCCTTTCCGGCGGACGCCGCAGCGTGTCGGCGTGAGGATCCAAGCTTTTCCCGGTCGGCAGGGTAAGGTGGACGGGCACGGTACCGGATGGCGGCATAGCCAGTCTGTGGCAGCCATCACGTGGCAGCCTCCGGACCTGGCCTCATTTGCAGCCGAAGGCGAAACTAGCGTAATCTAGATCTTCGGTGCTTACGCCAACACTTGGGTTATGCCCCTAGAGACCTTTCATTTGGAATTGACATTTCACTTGGATTTGTTCGAGGGATGACTCATGGATTCCGTACCGGAGTCCACGGCGTTGAGGCACAGCGTGAACCAGGCCCGTTTTCGGATCGGGGTTCCGCACGCAAATTTAGTAATAAACGTCGAGAGAAGTGAGTGCCCAAGTGGTGTACGCGATTGTCCGCGCAGGCGGCCGCCAAGAAAAGGTTTCCGTTGGAGACTACGTAACCCTGAACCGCGTCCCCGGTGGAGCCGGCAGCACCCTTGAGCTGCCCGCACTGCTCCTGGTGGACGGTGACAAGGTCACCTCCGCTGCTGCGGATCTGGCCAAGGTCAAGGTTACGGCTGAGATCCTCGAAGACCTCCGTGGTCCGAAGATCGTCATCCAGAAGTTCAAGAACAAGACCGGCTACAAGAAGCGCCAGGGTCACCGTCAAGAACTGACCAAGATCAAGATCACCGGTATCAAGTAACCACTGGTTGCTGTTCAGGTTTTCAACAGATTCCCCAGAATTTAAAGGCAGGCATTTCAAATGGCACATAAAAAAGGCGCGAGCTCCACTCGCAACGGTCGTGACTCCAACGCCCAGTACCTCGGCGTGAAGCGCTTCGGTGGCCAGGTCGTTTCCGCAGGCGAGATCATCGTCCGCCAGCGCGGCACCCACTTCCACCCGGGCGCCGGCGTCGGCCGCGGTGGCGACGACACCCTGTTCGCCCTGCAGGCAGGTGCGGTTGAGTTCGGTACTCGCCGTGGCCGTCGCGTAGTGAACATCGTTGCTGCTGCAGCTGCAGAGTAAAAACACGTTCTGAACGGGTGGAGCGGGCCGTATGGCCCGCTCCACCTGTCTTTTTAACCGCACTAGAATTTACTAGGGCGGGCGGCGGCGCATGAGCCCGCAACGCGCATTCAAGCAGTAATTTCCACAAAGAGGAGAAACACGTGGCGACCTTCGTAGACCGGGTAGTACTTCACGTATCCGGCGGAACAGGCGGCCACGGCTGTGTCTCTGTTAAGCGCGAGAAGTTCAAGCCGCTCGGCGGACCCGACGGCGGCAACGGCGGCAATGGCGGCGACGTCATCCTGCGCGTCGATGCCCAGACCACCACTTTGCTTGATTACCACCACGCTCCGCACCGCCACGCGACCAATGGCGGCCCCGGCATGGGCGACTGGCGCGGTGGCAAGAACGGTGAAACCCTTGTGCTTCCCGTCCCGGACGGCACCGTGATCAAGACCAAGGACGGCGTCGTCCTCGCCGACCTCGTCGGTGAAGGCACCGAGTTCGTCGCCGCCGCAGGCGGCCTGGGCGGCCTCGGTAACTCGTCGTTGTCTTCCCAGAAGCGCCGGGCACCGGGTTTCGCCCTCCTCGGCATCGAAGGCGAGTCCAGCGACATCGTCCTGGAACTGAAGTCCATTGCGGACATCGCGCTGGTTGGCTTCCCCTCCGCAGGCAAGTCGAGCCTTGTCGCGGCGATGTCGGCGGCTCGGCCCAAGATCGCCGACTATCCGTTCACTACCCTGATCCCCAACCTTGGCGTGGTGCAAGCCGGTGAGGTCCGGTTCACCATTGCCGACGTCCCCGGGTTGATCGAGGGCGCCAGCGAAGGCAAGGGCCTTGGCCACAACTTCCTCCGCCACGTAGAGCGTTGCGCGGCGCTGGTGCACGTGCTGGACTGCGGGACCTTGGAAGCCGACAGGGATCCGCTCTCGGATCTTGCGATCATCGAGCAAGAGCTGGACAAGTACGCAGTGGACATGAGCTACGCCGGCGTTGACGGCGAAGTTGTCCCCCTGAACGAGCGCCCCAAGCTTGTGGTCCTCAACAAAGTGGATCTGCCCGACGGCCGGGACATGGCCGAGTTCGTCCGTCCCGAACTGGAACAGCGCGGCTACCGCGTCTTCGAAGTCTCCGCTACGAGCCATGAAGGCCTGCGCCAATTGAGCTTCGCCATGGGCGAGATCGTCATGGCCGCCCGCAAGGCCGTTGCCATTGCGCCTCCCAAGGTCGCAGCGCCCGTTCTCCGCCCGCGTGCAGTCAATGAGTCCGGCTTCAAGATCCGCCGCGAGGAAAAGAACCTCGAGCCGCTCTTCCGGGTATTGGGGGAGAAGCCGGTCCGCTGGGTCAAGCAGACCGACTTCACCAACGAGGAAGCCATCGGCTACCTGGCCGATCGCCTCGCCAAGCTCGGCATCGAAAACGAGTTGTTCAAGATGGGTGCCGTCCCGGGCGACACCGTGGTGATCGGCGAAGAGGACGGCGTCGTCTTCGACTGGGAGCCCACCATGATGGCGGGCGCCGAACTCTTGGCGACGCCTCGAGGCACCGACATCCGTGTTGCCGACATCGGCGACCGTCCCACCCGTTCGCAGAAGCGTGATGAGCAGATCGAACGCCGCGAGGCCAAGGCTGCCGCGCGGGCCGAGCTCGAAGCCGAGCGCAAGGCGGGCATCTGGACCGAGTCCGTCAGCCGCCGTCGCGCAGCCCAGCCCCTGAAGGAAAGCGGCCTGGAAGCCGAAAATGACGACTAGCACGGCCCGCATCGCTGAAGCCGTTGACGGCGACGACACCGCAGAACGCCAGGCCCTGGCCGGCGCCAAGCGGATCGTGGTCAAAGTGGGTTCGTCCTCGCTGACCAGCATCAAAGGCGGCATCTCGGAGAAGGCGCTGACGGCACTCGTCCATGCCCTGGCCGAGAAGCGCAATTCGGGGACCGAGATCATCCTGGTCTCCTCCGGTGCCATCGCGGCGGGCCTTGCTCCGCTCGGTCTCGCCAAGCGTCCCAAGGACCTCGCCACGCAACAGGCTGCGGCCAGTGTGGGCCAAGGGCTTTTGATGGCGCGCTACTCTCAGGCGTTTGCGGCACACGGGGTCACGGTCAGCCAGGTCCTGTTGACGGCGGATGACCTGATGCGTCGCACGCAGCACAGCAACGCCTACCGGGCGCTGGACCGCTTGCTGAACCTCGGCGTCGTGCCCGTTGTGAACGAAAACGACACCGTGGCTACGCACGAAATCCGCTTCGGTGACAACGATCGCCTGGCCGCTTTGGTGGCGCACCTTGTGCGGGCCGACGCGTTGGTCCTGCTTTCCGATGTCGACGCCCTGTATGACGGTCCGCCGTCGTTGGGTGCCAAGCGTATTCCGCTCGTCACAGGTCCCGCTGACCTCGTCGGCGTGACCATCGGAAAGGCCGGCAAGGCCGGCGTCGGTACCGGTGGCATGACTACCAAGGTGGAAGCGGCGTCGATCGCCGCGGGCTCCGGGATCCACGCCCTCGTGACGTCCACGGCCAATGCCGCCGCGGCACTGGCCGGCGCGGACGTGGGCACATGGTTCGCCATCAACGGCAACCGCAAGCCAGTACGCCTGCTGTGGCTGGCCCACCTCGCTTCGGTCCGCGGCCGTTTGGTGCTCGACGACGGTGCCGTCAGGGCGGTGCGCGACCGTCACACTTCGTTGCTGCCCGCCGGAATATCGTCGGTGCAAGGGGACTTCGAGCCAGGCGATCCCGTGGAGATGGTTTCCGCCGAAGGCGCCGTGATAGCCCGGGGCCTGGTGAACTATTCCGTGGAAGAGCTTCCCCGCATGCTTGGCCGCTCGACCAAGGAGCTCGCCAAGGACCTTGGCCGCGGATATGACCGCGTAGTTGTTCATGTTGACGACCTCGTACTGGTTCAGCAGCCCCGCTCCACTAAACTTGGAGAATGACTGAGGCCCTTACCCCTGATTCTCCTGTGATGACTGACACCCTGGCTTCCGGCAATGCCGGCCAGGTGCCGGAAACCCCGGAGCTGGGAACCGCGCCGCTCACGCCCGAGCAGGTGGAAGCGGCCGTGCATTCGATTGCGGACCGCTCGCGGCAGGCCGCGCGGCGCATGGCCCAGGCGAACCGCGCCTGGAAGGACCGCGCGCTGCACGCCATCGGCGCAGCCCTCCGGGAACAGCAGGCGTCAATCCTCGCTGCCAACGCCAAGGATGTCGAGTCCGGCCGCAACAACGGAACCTACGCTGCCATGCTGGACCGTTTGACGCTGACTCCTGCCCGCATCGACGGACTTGTGGCTGCCCTTGAGAACCTTGCCGGCTTGCCGGATCCCGTGGGCAACGTCGTCCGTGGCCAGACCCTCCCCAACGGACTGCGCTTGCGCCAGGTCAACGTGCCCATGGGTGTGGTCGCAGCGATCTACGAGGCCCGCCCCAATGTCACTGTCGACATCGCCGGACTTGCCTTGAAGAGCGGCAATGCCGTGATCCTGCGCGGTGGATCGGCTGCCGCCCACACCAACGCAGCCCTTGTGACCATCCTCCGTGACGCGCTGGAATCGGTGGGCTTGCCGTCCGACGCCGTCCAGAGCGTGGACCAATTCGGCCGCGAGGGTGCCAATGTCCTGATGCGTGCCCGTGGCCGGGTGGACGTGCTGATTCCCCGTGGTGGGCGGGATTTGATTCAGACCGTGGTGAACAACTCTTCCGTGCCCGTCATTGAGACCGGCGAAGGCAATGTGCACATCTTCATCGACGAATCCGCCAGCGAAGAGATGGCCGTCGATATCCTGCTCAACGCCAAGACCCAGCGCCCCAGCGTGTGCAATACCGTGGAGACGCTCCTGGTGCACTCGAAATCCACGGTGCTGCCCGCCGTCGCCACGGCTTTGCGGTCCGCGGGAGTCACCCTTCATGCCGACCCCCGGATTCAAGCGGCGCTGTCCGGTTCCGTGGAGACAGTCCCCGCCGACGACGTCGATTGGGCCACGGAATACATGGACCTTGACCTCGCCGTTGCCATGGTGGACAACCTGGATGAGGCAGTCGCGCACATCCGCAAATGGTCCACGGGCCACACGGAAGCCATCCTGACGAACAACCTGGCGAACGCCGAGAAGTTCATTGCGGACATCGACTCTGCGGCGGTCATCGTGAACGCTTCCACGCGTTTCACCGATGGAGGCGAGCTTGGCCTGGGTGCCGAGGTGGGAATCTCTACCCAGAAGCTGCACGCACGCGGTCCCATGGGCCTCACGGAGTTGACCACCACCAAGTGGATCGTGCAGGGTGAAGGCCAGATCCGGGGCTAGCGACGCTGTAACATAGAACAGAAGTCCTGAACGGTGGGAGGATCCGCCGTCGAAATCCTTTGAACCGCTAGGGGAGAAAATGCAGTTTCAGCAGATCGCCATTTCCATTCTCGCTCAAGGGGGCGAGAGTGAGGCCCCGGCGCCGTTGTGGGCTCCTCCCTTCGTCTTCGGGATCACCATTTTCTCCATCCTCCTGGTCCTGATGTTCGTGGCGGTCTCCTACACGAACCTCGGCAACCGTCACGACGCCGTCGACGAGCACTCGGATCCGCACCGCCAGCACCCGGCCAAGCACCCAGGGCTGGGTCACTAACATTTCCGCCGCAAAACCCTTCGAGGAAACGGGGCGCCGGCATCGCTTGGGCGTGATGGGCGGGACCTTCGATCCCATCCACCACGGCCACTTGGTTGCTGCCAGTGAGGTTTCTGCCAAGTTCCGCTTGGACGAGGTGGTCTTCGTGCCCACCGGAGAGCCCTGGCAGAAATCGCACAAGCAGGTCAGCGAGGCGGAGCACCGCTATTTGATGACGGTTATTGCCACGGCCTCAAACCCCAATTTCACGGTGAGCCGGGTGGATGTGGACCGCCCCGGTCCCACGTTCACCATCGACACCTTGCGGGATCTCCGGAAGCAGCGGCCGGACGCAGACCTGTTCTTCATCACCGGCGCGGATGCCCTGGCGCAGATTCTGTCCTGGAAAGACGTCGATGAGCTGTGGTCCTTGGCGCATTTTGTCGGCGTCACCAGGCCGGGTCATGTTCTTGATGGCATGGGCAGGGAGGACGTCAGTCTCTTGGAAGTGCCCGCCATGGCGATTTCCTCGACGGATTGCCGCGCCCGCGTGGGCGCAGGCAACCCGGTGTGGTACCTCGTACCTGACGGCGTAGTGCAGTACATCGCCAAATACAAGCTGTACTCGGGCACACCCGGCATGGGGGAGCCCCTGCATGCTATGACCGGACCAGAACACCAAGCCCGTACCGAGTGAGTTTTGAATGAGCCAGGAACAGCCCCCCATCCCTAGCCGGCGCGAGCTTCGGCGAGCCCGGGACGCACGCGTGGAAGAAACCGGCGCACGTCCCGCGGTAGCCGAGGCCGTGACCACCGACGACGCCAACCACGCGTCCGGTGGCGCTTCGGTCAATCGGGTGCGCCGGGTGGCCGATGCTCCGCTGGACGCCCAACCCGCCTCGGAACGTTCTTCCCAGGCGCGCGCACGTGACCGCGCGGCCCTCCGCGCGATCAAGGAACTCGCGGATAAGGAACAGCAGCTTTCCCGCGGCGGTCCGCCCACGCGCCGTCAGTTGCGCCTGCAGCAGCTGCAGGAAGAAGTTGCCCCAGGAACCTCGGCGATCCCCGTTGTACCGGTACCAGGATCCGGGCCGAGGACATCCAGCATCCCGGCCCAGACTCCGGCCAAACAACAGCCCGGACCGGATCGCAAAGGCGCATCGCCTGGCGGTGGTGTCCGCATCACGGCAGGCCCACCTCCCGGCGCCCCGGAAATGACGGTGGAGCAGGCCTTGATGGCCCGTGAGCTCCTCGCCGCCCAAGCCAACAACCAGACCAACAAGCTCGAGCAGATCGCGGCAATGGAATCCGCCGTGCAAAAGGTCCCTGCCGCTGAATCCGAGGCATCCGGAACCGACGCTGAGCCGGCGGATCCGGTTGTTTTGGCTGAACAAATCGCCCAGGCCGAACGCGAGGCGATCCTCAACAAGAGGGCAATGGCCAAGCAGAAGCTTGCCGAGCAGAACAGCCGTCCTGCCCAGGCCCGTGCTGAACCGTCCGCGGCGAGCAACCTGGCCATGGTGACGCCCCTTGAATTCGTGAAGGTTCCGGGACTCGATCGTCCCGTCATGAAGCCTCCCGGCACCACCTTTGTTCCCCTGGTGACGTCCCCTGCGCCGAAACTGAAGCCGGGGCAGTCGGCGTCGGGCAAGCCCCGCAGCATGCGCGGCCGGGCAGGAGTCTTGGCGCGCGCCGAGGCCGCTGCGAAAGCGGCAGGCCGACGCCCGGCGTCGGACTCCGCATCGGACGGCCAGGCATTCGCGGAAGCGGCCGAACATCCGCCCGTTTCTGCAAGTTCGGCTTACGGACTTGAACCGCTCGACGCCGCGACGGCGGGACTTGGGCGCGCCCAGCGTACCCGGCTTCTGGTCCTCGGACTCGTTGGCATCGGAGCCATCGCCCTGATTGCGGGCATCATCATGATCACCAGCGGACTTTCCCGCTGACCACAACGGCTTTTGCCACCAAACAGGCTTCGTTCATTCTCGAAGCCGCATACAAGGAGTCCCGTGACTGCACATGAACAATCCGTCCTCTTGGCCCGCCACGCCGCCCGCGCGGCAGCGGACAAGTTGGCCGAGGACATCATCGCCCTGGATGTCAGCGAACGTCTGGCCCTGACCGACGTCTTCCTGATTGCTTCGGCCCCGACCGAACGCCAGGTCAACGCCATCGTCGACGGCATCGAGGAAGAACTGCTCAAGCAGGATCTCCGCCCCGTCCGCCGCGAAGGACGTTCCGAAGGCCGCTGGGTCCTGTTGGACTACGCCGACATCGTGGTGCACGTCCAGCACTCCGAGGACAGGGTCTTCTACGCCCTGGAGCGTCTCTGGAAAGACTGCCCGGTAGTGGACCTGGAGCTCGGCGACGATGCCTCCGCGAAGGCTCCCGCCGTCGAGGAATCCTAGGCTTTCAGGCGCAAACCAACTGAATATGCCCGATTTGGAATTATCGGAAATGCTGTTCTAAGATATTTGAGTTGCTTCGGAGGAATCCGAAAACTGGACGGGGTTTTCCGGCCTGTTCACGGTTCGTGAAGCAGCGAAAATATGGGGCTGTGGCGCAGCTGGTAGCGCACCTGCATGGCATGCAGGGGGTCAGGGGTTCGAGTCCCCTCAGCTCCACCATAGAGGCCTTGTTTGGGACTTTGGTTCGAAGTTCCGGGCGGGGCCTCTGCTTTTTGGAAGTCGAAAGAGCCACCCGATTGGGTGGCTCTTTTCGTTTCCTGGGTGTTTTGGCGTTGGTGGCCCTCTGTTGGCCGCGTCGGCCTCTGCGGTTACGAGCGCTCGAGTGAATTGATGAGCTCCAGGCCGCGGCGGCCCCATTCTATTTCCGTCTCCGCGCGGGCAATCAGGCCTTCATAGGTGAAGATCTTGTACTCCACGGTTCGACGGTGATCCGTTTCCGGAGTTACAGCAAGTCGCTTCGCCAACATCACATTCGTGCCGTTCTTCAATTCCTCGATCATCCCTGCCCACTGCTCCCGGCGCAGGGTGTGGTAATCGATGTGTGCCTGCATATGGTCCCGCGCGGCATCAGGGTCCGCCCACTCCAAGTAGGCCGCTTTGAGGTGAACTGGATCCCGTTCGCGGGCGTACTCCAAGGGTGTGTTCATCCATTTTCGGAAAGCTTCCCTGCCTTCCGTTGTGATCCGGTATTGCGTCTTCTTGCCCCGCGGCCCCCAGGGGATGTCCTCGCCGGCAAGCAGTCCGTCTTTTTCCATCTTCCGCAACTCCGGATAGATCTGCGAATCGGGAGCGTGCCAGACGTAGGCCACCGACGACTCGAAGCGTTTGGACAAGTCGTAACCGGTCATTGGCTCAACGGAAAGCAGTGCCAGCAACGCGTAGCGAAGACTCATGAATGACTCCATTCTTAGCTCTTGCCAATAACTATATCGATAGATAGTCTGTGATCCAACGCACTAACTATGGAGATAGATACTCATTCGTAGCAGGGCGAACCGCAGCATTCCAAGACCACCCACCCGGCGGCGTCATGGTCGACGCCGGACCGGCGACTGGAAGGAAGAACCATGACTGAAGTCCGCACACAAAGCTCCACCACCAACAAGGTCCTCGGCTACCCGCTGAATGTCTGGTACGTCGCCGCCTGGGACAAGGAAGTGACCCGCAAGCCGATGTCACGCAAGGTGGCCGGCCGGCCGCTGGCTCTGTACCGCACGGAGGACGGCAAAGCGGTGGCCCTGGCTGACGCGTGCTGGCACCGGCTGGCACCGCTGTCCATGGGCAAAACCCTCAGCAAGGACCAGATCCAATGCCCGTACCATGGCATCGTCTACAACTCAGCCGGCCGCTGCGTCTCCATGCCGGCGCAGGAGACCATCAATCCCAGCGCTACCGTGCCGTCCTTCCCCGTAGTGGAGCGGCATCGCTACGTGTGGGTGTGGCTCGGGGATCCCACAAAAGCCGACCCCTCGCTGGTTCCGGACATGTACCAGTTGGACTCCACGGAATGGGCAGGCGATGGCGAAACCATCCACGCCCCCTGCAACTTCCAGCTGGTGCTGGACAACCTCATGGACCTCACGCACGAGGAATTCATCCACTCCTCCTCGATAGGACAGGACGAGCTCAGCGAGTCCGACTTCACCGTGGCGCACGACGACGGGACCGTGACGGTGTCCCGATGGATGTTCAACATCGACGCACCTCCGTTCTGGCTCAAGAACATGCGCGACAAGTTCCCTGGCTTCGAGGGCAAAGTGGACCGCTGGCAGATCATCACCTTCCGCTCGCCGTCGGTGATCAACATCGATGTCGGGGTTGCCAAGTCCGGCACGGGCGCCTTCGAAGGGGACCGCAGCCACGGGGTCAACGGCTTCGTGATGAACGCGATCACGCCCGAAACCGATAAGTCGTGCCACTATTTCTGGGCGTTCATGCGCAACTACCGCTTGGACAGCCAGCTCATCACCACCCAATTACGGGAGGGCGTGCACGGGGTGTTCGGCGAAGATGAGGCCATGCTTGCTGCGCAGCAGGCAGCCATCGACGCCAACCCGGACTACGAGTTCTACAACCTCAACATCGACGCAGGCGGCATGTGGGTGCGGCGCCTCATCGAACGACAGCTCGAATCCGAAGGCCGCATGGTTCCCGTCGCCTAGCAGGGGACAACCGGTTAAGAGACAGGAACTTGCAATGGCAGCAACAAATATTGAGGTCTGGCAGTTGGCAACGGTCGTCGAGGTCCGGAGCGTGGCGACCGGCATCCAGCGCGTCGTTTTGGAGCCTTCGCTGCCGCGACAGGCCGAACCAGGCTCACATGTCGACGTGATGGTCGGCATAAACGGACAGAAGGACAAACGCTCCTACTCCATCGTCGAGTCCAGCGAAGACGGCACCCGCTTGGCGATCAGCGTGCTGAAAGCGCCGCTGTCCCGCGGTGGCTCCCTTTTCATCCACACCCTGCAGCGGGGGGACCAACTGGAGATCACCCAGCCGCTGCAGAACTTCCCGCTCCGGGTGGGCGCAGAGCGGTACATTATGCTGGCCGGCGGCATCGGCATCACAGCCATCATGAATATGGCCAGGGTGTTGAAGAGCCTGGGTTCGGATTACACGTTCGTTTACGTAGGTCGGACCCGGACGGCCATGGCCTACCTGGAGGAACTGCGTGATCTTCACGGCGCAAACCTCGTGGTCCATGTCGATGACGAAGGCACCTCCCTGGACGTGGAAGCACTAGTGGCCGGCGTCACGGAGAATACGGAGCTTTACATGTGCGGCCCCATCCGGCTGATGGACGCCGTCCGCCGCACCTGGACCGAGCACGGGCTCAGCTACCCCAATCTCCGCTATGAGACCTTCGGCAACAGCGGCTGGTATGACCCTGAGGTATTCATCGTCAAGGTCCCTAAGCTGGGACTACAGGTTCCCGTAGGTCCGGGTCGCTCCATGCTCGAAGCCCTCGAGGACGCCGGGGCGGACATGATGTACGACTGCCGCAAGGGCGAGTGCGGACTCTGCGAGGTCAGGATCCTCCAGCTTGAGGGTGCCATTGACCATCGCGACGTCTTCTACAGTGCACGTCAGAAAAGCGCTACGGAGAAAATGGCCTGCTGCGTCTCCCGGGCAGTCACTTCAAAGACTGGTCTGGCGACTGAGGCCTCTGCGACCGGACCGGCAATAGTGACCATCGAGGTTTCCTAACGCCACCGAGGGCCCCCAGGCGCCATCTCACCGAAGATCTGCACTGATTCAGCGCGCTCGGGCGATCGACGTCAACGCTGGTACACGAAGTTCAGCGAAACCGAAGAGGCCACCTACAGAAACGACTGTAGGTGGCCTCTCGTGCTTCCAGATGTGTACGGTCCCGCCAAGTTCGAGGATGGTTCGGGTCTTTTCAGCTGAGCTGGTGGTCCCGCTCGGGGGGACCAACCCGGATATTGGTGGGGTTCGTGATGATGTGCGGCAGCATGGTAGTTGCCTGCTCAACTGCGAGGGCTCCCCATGAGACGGCCCGCCGGAGGGCCTCGTCATGCGGGCGGCCCCATTGGTTGCCGTGACGGGGGACGCTTAGATAGCCTGCCAGCGCAGCATCTCCGGCACCCGTTGTGTTGATGACTTGTGCTTCGGGTCCGCGCGCCCACAGCGTCCCGTGGTCACCGACCTCAAGGATGCCATCCGGGCCAAGGCTTGCGAGTACCGTGTTGATTCCACGTGCTCTCACCAAGGCGGCCGCTTGCTCCGCATCGCGAAGGGAACGGATGGGAATCCCGGCCATGGCTGTCAGCTCCGCGGCGTTCGGCTTCACCAGGTCCGGTTGGCATGCCTTCGCCCACTCCAATGGAGCTTTGCCGATGGCTGTGTCCAGGCTGACGCGAACTCCGAGGGAATGCATTGCGCGAAAGAGGGGCCGCACATCGACCGGGGCTCCGGTTCCCGTGTCGATGGGCAGCGCACCGCCGAGAACGAACCAATCTGCGTTGATTCTCTGGACCTCGTCGGTAGCAGCCTGGCATATCCTGGCCCACTGGTCGTGGGCCAGAGGGGCCGGGTGGGCATTAACGTTCGTCGTGGTTCCCGACTTGTCGACAAGGATCACATTCGTGCGGATCGGATTCCCGACGTCGACGCCGCGGACCACCTGCATGAATCCATCGTCGTCGCATCCAGCCAGTGCGGGGTCCTCATGACCGGCCGGAAGCACAGCCGAAACCGTGCTGCCGGCCAGCCAGAGGGTCCGGGCCACATTGACGCCGTTTCCTGCAAAGTATGTGGCGACCTTCTTGGCCCGGTTGACCTGCCCAGCCCGGACCCTATCGAGGAAGTACACCTTGTCGATCGCCGGAGCAGGCGTCAGGGTCACTACCCGTGGGGATGTCGAGGAACGGGTATCGTCACTACCGATGTGGCTCGGCGCATGGATCTGGCTCATCCCAAAGCCGCCCAATCCCGCAGCAATCTGACGTCCACGAACACTCCTTCGAATTGTTTATCCGGGCTTGGCGTTAAGCCCCCAAAACCAGGCTTGCATCAGAGCGGGTACGAGCCGGGCTCCCGCCGCATCGTGATCCAGCGGGTCTCGGTGAAGGCGTCGATGCTCGCCTCCACACCGCCGTGGCGGGATCCGGTGCCGGACGCTCCGACGCCGCCGAACGGTGTATTCGCTTCGTCGTTCACAGTCTGATCGTTGATATGTACGATCCCGGTCGGAATGAGGCGCGCCATCTCGAGCGCCGCCATCACGTCGTCTGTCACGATGCCCAGGGAGAGGCCGAAGTCGGTTGCGGCAGCAAGTTCGACCGCCTCGTCATCCGTGGAGAAAGGCACGACTGAAGCGACGGGGCCGAAGACTTCGTCGCAGTAGACGGCGGCATCACGGGGTGGGTTGGCTAGAACGGTGGGACGGTAGAACAGTCCCTCGTAGGTGCCGCCTGCCCGCAGAAGAGCGCCCTGGGCGACAGCATCCTGCACCAAAGCGTGCACGCGGTTGCGCTGCACCTCATCGATCAGCGGACCGAGGTGGACTTGTCCCCCTGCCGGATCGCCCACGTGCATCGATTCCGCCTTCGCCGCGAGCTTGGAGACATATTCTTCGAACAAAGACTCATGTACGAGATGGCGCCCCACTGTCATGCAGATCTGCCCCTGATGCAGGAAGGATCCCCAACTCGCGAGGTTGACTGCCTTGTCAACGTCGGCGTCGTGGCGCACGATGAACGCCGAATTGCCTCCGAGTTCGAGGTGCGCCCTCTTGAGGTGTCGGCCCGCAAGTTCACCGACGAGACGGCCCGCGCGCGTGGATCCGGTGAAGGCGATGACGCGAACGCGCGGATCAGTGACCATCGCTTCGCCGACGTCGGATCCGCTGGGGATGAGTTGTAGCAGACCAGGAGGAAGCCCCGCCTCCTCGAAAATCCGCACCATGGACACTCCGCCGGTGATGACGGTGCGCGGGTCCGGCTTCAACAACACGGCGTTTCCCAGCGCTAGCGCGGGCGCCACGGCCCGGATTCCGAGGATCAACGGAACGTTGAAGGGCGAAATGACGCCCACGACTCCCACCGGAACTTGCTCGGCCAGTGAGATGCGGGGTTCTTCGCTTGAAAGGATGGTTCCCCGGGGTGCGGAGGGGAGAGCGGACGCCTCATAGCACTCTGCGGCGGTGACATGCAGGGCGAATCCCGCGAGTGGGGGAATGGCGCCCACTTCGCGCACGTTCCACGCTGAGATTTCCCCTGCATGCTTTTCCCATAGTTGACCTGCCCGTCGCAGGACTGCTGCGCGAACGGGATGGGGGGTGGCCGCCCACTCTTTCTGGGCACGCGAAGCGCTCTCTGCGGCCTTGGCGACGTCGTCGGGCCCGGCGAGTCCTACCATTGCGAGGGTTGCCCCTGTCGCGGGTTCGACCGAGGCGGCCTCGCCCCCTGCGCCGGTGATCCACTCGCCGTCAATGTAGATCTTGCCGCCGAATGTCGCCTCGTCAATGAGAGCCTTCGCGGTTTCGGTGGAGGTTGTCATGTTCCTGCCTTTCTGTTCATTTCCAAGTGGTTGGTCATAGGCGGCAAGCTGCGCGTGCTGCCCAGCCTGTGTCGATCGTGTCCGAGGCGTCGGCTGCGAGTGCCGTGCCGGCGTCGAAGGGACTCCGCCAGATCGAAAGCATGTCGGACGCGCCGGCGTCGAGGATTGAGCGTGAGAACGCCTCGATTCCCCAGCGTCCCTCATAGCCGTCGTCCAATGCCTGGCGCACGATGCCGGCAACGTCAACCGCGCCGGACGAGAGGAAACCGCGCCCGGACTGACCGAGCTCGAGATAGCCGAGCCTAGGCAACGCCGTGCGGACCGCGGCCGGTGCGTTTGCCTCTTCGATTGCCATGTGGAAGGAATCGAGATGGATCCAAAGATGCTCGGAGCCGCTCGCGGCGACGAACTCCATCGCTTGCACGGCGGTGTTCACCAGGGAAGTCTCATAGCGGTTGAGCACTTCGAAAGTCATACGGACTCCCCGGTCATGAGCCTTGTCCGCGACGCGCCCGACCTCCGCCGCGGACCTCTCAAATGCCGCACGGTCCGTCAGTCGGGCAGGGCGGCCGAAAACGCCGTAAGGCACTCCGTTCAGCTGATCGGCGCCGAGGGCTACGGTGAGTTCGAGTGTCCGGCGGAGCAAGTCCGCTCCTGCTTGGCGTATGTCGGCGTTTGGTGAGGATACGTCGGCACGCGGAGTCTGTACTGCGATGGTGATCGGGGTCAATCCACGGTCTGTAATGAGAGCCCGTAGCGCCGGCGCGTCGACGGAGTCCGGATCCAGCGGCGGCAGCACTACACGTCGATAGCCATTGGTGGCGATGGCATCCAGCGCCGCGGGAAGCTCTTCAGCCGACACATCCGGGACGAAGATGTTCAGGTGGCAGGCCACGTCCAAATCAGCATCCATGGTTCGCTCCCTCAGAACGTCGGCAGTGCGAACCGCTGCTTGAAGCTTGAGTATCCGTCGTCAACGTGCACCACGGTTCCGTTGATCGCATTTGCTTCGTTGGAGGCAAGGAAGGCTACGACGTCGGCGATCTCCTCAGGTTCGGTCATGACACCGCGAAGCTGTTCCGACGCGAACGTTTGCTTCAGTTCTTCGCTGAACTGGTTGATGATCGGCGTGCCCACACGACCCGGAGTGATGGCCACCGCACGCACACCGAACTCGGCTAGCTCGTAGGCCGCTGAACGGGTAAACGAAATCACGGCCGCCTTGGCGGCACTGTACGAGAACGCCAGCTCGGCCGCCTGCTCGCCGTAGATCGAGGAGGTGCTGATGATTACTCCGCCCGTTCCCTGCTTGCGGAACTGCCGGCCCGCTGCGAGGATGCCATAGTAGACGCCGTCCTGGTCGATGCGGATCATCGGCGCATAGTCGATCTCGGGATCATGATCGAGCAATGGCCGGCCCCCCGCGATGCCCGCATTATTGAAAATGACGTCGAGCTTGCCGAACAGCTCGACGGCGCGTGCAACCGTGGCTTCAACCTCGGCGAATTGTGAGACATCCACCTGGGCCGCGGCGGCGGCGCCCTCGAAGCCCGCTGCCGTCACCTCATCGACGACGTCCTTGGCCCGATTGAAGTCGATGTCGGCAACAAGCACTCGTGCGCCCTCGCGGACGAACTTGTGAACCGTTGCCCGGCCGATTCCGCTTGCACCGCCGGTAATAATGGCGACTTTGCCCTTAAGGCGCATGGTATTTCCTCTTCCTGGGTTCGATATCGGGTAAGCGGTACGGGGCGGTGCTGACCGCCCCGTACCGCGGAGGCTCTTTTAGCCCAACTTGTCCGAAGGGGTGATGTTTGCGGCGTTGGAGGAATCAACCAGAGTCGTATCGTCGGCCTCGAATTTCGTCTTCGGCAGCGTACGATCCTTCTGGTAGGCGCTAACGTTCTGGACCAGCTTGTCGAGGATCTTGGGCCAGGGCTGCTCGATCGTGGCAAGGAAGTTTCCGCCGGCCTTGATCTGGGCAATCGCTTCGCTCGTCGCGTCGACGCCTGTCACCTTCGCCGTAGAGTGCGCTTCAGAGAGGGCCTTCGACGCGCCCAAGGCGGCGTCATCCCAGCCGACCCACACCCCGTCGAGGCCGTTCGGGTGAGCGCTGAGGTAATCGGCAACGAGAGCCAATGCTTCCGTACGCCCCGAGGCAGGGGACTTGACCTTCTGGATGTCACCCCCGGCGATTGTGGCTCCGGCGGCGATGAGCGCCTTCTTCGCCAAGTCGGCGCGCATTCGAATCCCGGGATGCGGGTCATGGCCGATGACCATGACGGTCTTGCCCTTCAGGTCGCCGAGCGTCTTGGAGAGGGCACCGACCGTGGCGTCAGCAATTTGCTGCTGGTTGGTGGTGATGTTGACGGCAAACCCGTCGGTTTCCTTGGTTGAGCTGTCCATGGCGAAGATCGGGATGTTCGCGTCCTTGGCGGCGGAGACGATCGAACCGATGGATGCGATGTCGGTGTAGCCGTCGAGGATGACATCCGCGCCCCTGCCGATGGCGCTCTCAACCGCGGGGTTCATCTTCTGGAAGTCGAAATCTCCCTGGATCATTGTCAGATCCCAGCCGAGATCCTTAGCCTTGGCCGTGACGGCTTTGACCCACCACGCGCCCACAGGGGTCTGATTGCCCGAGGTGAAGGCTATGACTTTGAGGGGTTTGCCAGCGTCGCTGCTTCCGGTTGAGCCCGAGCAGCCCGACAGGGACAATGCAGCGGCCGCAGCGAGGGCCGCGAAGACCTTGAATTTGATACGCACTTATTACTCCTTTGTGATGATTGCGTTTTACTGGGTTGTCCATGCGGGAGCCCGCCGGACGTTCCGCGGAGCGGGTGGTGCTACCTCTGCCGCGTCTTGAGGGATGAGAGGGTCACCGCTGCGATGATGATCAGGCCCGTGACAACCTGCTGCACATAGGCGTTCACGCCGAGGATGTTCAGGCCGTTGCTCATGACTCCGATGATGGCGACGCCGATCATGGTGCCGCCGAGGTTGGCGGCACCCGATTTGATGACGGTCATGCCCAGGAACACAGCGGCGACCGAGAACATCATGTTGTCGCCGCCTTGAACCGCGCTTGCGCTCCCCAGCCGGGCGGCCAAGAGGATGCCGCCGATCGCCGAGACCAGGCCCGCGATAGCGAAGGCGAGCAGTCGGGCGCGCCGTACATTGACGCCGGAGAGCCGTGATACTTCTACGCTCCCGCCGATTGCGTGCCACCGGCGGCCGATCGTCGTGAACCGCAGGACTCCCCACAGGATGAACGAGATGACGATCGCGATATATACGGGCAGAGGGATGTTGAGGAGGCGCCCCTGACCCAGATTGTTGAATTCATCTGGAAGATCGAAGAGCGTGGTTCCTGCGGTGACAAGATAGGCCAGGCCGACGACGGAGGTCATCGTCGCCAACGTCGCGACGAAGGCGGAAAGATTCACGTAGGCGATGAGAAGGCCGTTGACCAGCCCGACGAGCAGACCGACGCCCAGCGCGACGACGATCGCAATGGCAATGGGGACTCCGGTCAGCATCAGGGATGCTGCGACGGCGCCGGCCAGGCTCGAGGTTGCGCCGACTGAGAGGTCGAAGTCCCCAACAACCATGACCACTGTCTGGGCACCCGCGATGATCGCGAGAATGGAAACTTGGAACAGAATGTTCTTCACGTTCACGAACGTCAGGAAGACGTCGGGACGCATTGCGAAGAAGAAGACGATGAGCGCGAGAAGGGCAAACACGGTGCCTCCGTGCAGAAGCAGCCTGCCGATCGACCTAGCAGGTGTAGTGGCTGGAGTGGTCTTCTTGGCTGGAGCGGTTGTTGTCATCATCATTCTGGCTTTCCGTAGCAGTACGAGAGGAGGAGTTCGTCGTCGGCGCCCTCTGCGGCGACCTCGCCGGAGATTTTGCCTTCGTGCATAATGAGGATCCGATCGCTCATTCCGATGAGCTCCGGGAGTTCGGAGCTGACCGCGATCACTGCAGTTCCCTCCGCGGTGAGTTGGCGAATCAACCGGTAGATCTCCGCCTTCGTGCCGACATCGATGCCTCGGGTCGGTTCGTCCATGAGCAGGACCTTGGGCTTGCGCGCAAGCATCTTGGCCAAGACGACTTTCTGTTGGTTGCCTCCGGACAGCTCTCCAACGTGTTGGCGCGGACTTCGGGCTTTGATCTGCAGCTCTTCCATTCCGCGCTTGGCTATGGTGGCGATCTGCCCGCCAGATACGAGGCCGAGGGAGCTTACCGCGGAGATGTTCGCGAGGGCTATGTTGTCCTGGATCGACGCGCTCAGGATCACTCCCTGGCTCCGGCGTTCTTCCGGGACGAGCGCGACACCGGCATCGAGTGTCCTCGCCACCCCGGGGGAGTTGGGCAGCGCTGAGCCATCTACGGTGATTTCTCCGGATCTGTGTTTTTGCGCGCCGGAGAGAATGCGCAGAAGTTCGCTGCGCCCGGAACCTGCCAGCCCTCCGATGCCGAGGACCTCACCTGCATAGGCCGTGAAAGTAATGTCCTTCACCCGGTGCCCGTGGAGGTTTTGGACGGTCAGCGCGACGGTCGTCGTGGCCGTGCCCCGATCCGGATAGAGTTCCCCGGTGGAGCGTCCCACCATGGTTGAGATGACCTCGTTGATGGTGGAGTCTGCGACCCGTTTCGTGACGATCGTCTCGCCATTGCGCATGATCGTGAGGCGGTCGCAGAGTTCGAAGACCTCTTCAAGTCGGTGCGAGACGTAGACGATTGCGACACCCTGATCGCGCAACGAGCGAAGCACCATGAAGAGATCCCGGATCTCGGTGTCGGTCAGCGATGCGGTCGGCTCGTCGAGGATGAGGACGCGGGCGTCTGCGGCAAGAGCCCGGGCAACTGCGACCATTGTCTGCTGGACCGGGGAAAGTTCGCCGGCAAGCCGGCCGACCGGGATCTTCTGGTGCAGGCTGTCCAGCCGCTCCTTTGCCCTGTGTCGAAGGGTCTTCCACTGAACCAGGCCGGCCCGGTTCGGAATCTGTTCGCCCAGGAGGATGTTCTCGGCAACGCTGATCGTGGGGACGATCGACAGTTCTTGGTACAACGCGACGACGCCAGCGCGGTTGGCCACCCGCACGTTGGCGAACTCCACGGTTTCACCATTCCGGTGAAGCGTTCCCGAGTTCGGTGAGTACAGTCCTGTAGCGATCTTGATAAGAGTCGACTTACCGGCGCCGTTCTCACCGAGGAGCGCATGGATTTCGCCTGGCTGCACCGAAAGGTGCGCGCCGTTGAGGGCGTGCACCCCGTCGAAATGCTTGACGATGTCGCGCGCCTCAAAGGCCGGTGCCGGCTTGAGCAGAGCGGTTTCATTAGACGGAGGTTTCAGGATGGTCATGCGACGCGGTTCCCGTCCTCGATCCGGTTGCAGCGGATGACGACCTTCGCGTGCTCGCCGCTCATATGTGCGGCGAAAGCCGCTTCAGCGTCCTCGATGTCGAACACCGTCTGGGTGAAATCGTCCAAGTCGAGGTACGGCACAATCTGCAATGCGCGTGGGAACGCATACGGTGAGACAAAGACGCCGGTAAGCGTGAGTTCCTTGAGGTAGAGGTAATCCGAGAGGTTGAGCGGCATCTCGAAGTCCTGCGGGTACATGGCCCCGTAGACGATGGTTCCCCCCTTGGCGGCGAGGTCGAGCAGGCCGCGTACGGCGCGCGTCGACCCAGAGGCGTCAATCACGATGTCGAACCCGTGACCATCGGTGATCTCCTGTGTGCGCAGAACCTGGTTCTCGGCGATCGGATCGATCACGGTGTCGGCACCGTGGCGGAGGGCCGTCTCACGGCGCTCAGCAATCGGCTCGATGAGGGTAAGCGAAGTCGCCCCGCTCATTTTCAGAACCTGCAAAGCCAGCTGGCCGATCGGGCCACCTCCGCAGACGGCGACGCGATCACCGACTTTGATATTGGTCTTATCCGCTATTCTCACTGCAACCGATGTCGGTTCCAGAAGGCAGCCCCTCAGCAAAGAGACGTTGTCCGGCAGCCTGTAGACCTGTGACTCATGCCAGGTCACAGTCTCGGCCATGCCGGGGCGGTTGTATTCCCGGATGTGCTCGCAGAACTGCTGTTGCCCGCCGCGACAGGGTGTGCACGTCCCGCAGAACCGCAGAAAGTTGCCGGCGACGCGGTCGCCGATCCGCAGTCCGTTGCGGTCCGCTTTCGCGCCCAGTGCCTCGACCACGCCGGAGAGCTCGTGGCCGAGCCCGATCGGCACCTCGGTTCCGAAGAATCCTTCCGCCAGGTGCGGGTCCGATCCGCAGATCGCGGAGTAGGCGACCCGGATCCGCACATCTTCGGGTCCCAAGGGGGGCTCGGGGAAATCAACCAGCCCGATCCGGCCGCGGGCCCTCTCATCGGGGTCGCGCAGGTTCCCGATCTTGGTGACTGCTACTGTTTTCATTCGTCTCTCCATTGAGCGGATAACAGGTGGATGAATCAGGACTGCGTGGCGATCGCGCGCCGTGTGGCTGCAATCGTCGCCTCGAGTCCGTAGCCGTGCTTGTTTCGCAACTCCTCGTCGTCACCGAACCCCGCGTACACCTGGGGAATTCCGAGCCTTTCGAAGGCGGTGAGGTGTATGTTGCGATCTGCAACGACATCTGCGACCCGGGACGCGAGGCCCCCGTACGCGAGATGGTCCTCGACGACGACAAACCGGCCGTTCGTCTCGACCGAGCAACGCGAAATGAGGTCGTCGTCGATCGGTTTGAGTGTGAACATGTCGACGACGCGCACCGAGTGGCCGTCTTTCGCCAGCTCTTCCGCGGCGTCCAACGCCTGGGCGACGACCGTTCCGTGGGTGAAGATCGTGGCGTCGGTGCCCTCACGCGCAACGATTCCTTTGCCGATGCGCACATCGTGGTGCCCTGGCTCGTAGAGAACCCGGTCTTTCTTGCCCACAGCGAGGCGGATGTATATCGGTCCCTGCATGGTCATTGACTGGCGGATGATCTCGCCAACCATCAATGGATCGCCTATGGAATTGACAGTCATGTTCGTCAGGGCGCACATGAGCGCGAGGTCTTCGACCGCGTAATGGGTGGAACCGCCGTTGCCGACGAGACCGCCGTGCGTCCCGATGATTTTCACCGGGAGATTCGGATAGCAGACGTCGCTTCGGACCTGTTCAAGTGCACGCATGCTGAGGAACGGGAGCATGCCCGAGACGACGGGGATATTTCCGTCGTACGCCAGGCCAGCCGCGATGCCGACGCATGCCTGTTCGGCGAGGCCCACATCGAGGAAGCGTTCCGGGAACTTGTCGCGAAACTCGACGAGCGTCGCTCCGATATCGGGCGTGAGCACCCACAGGTTTTCATGCTCGTCGCCGAGTTCGGCGAGGGTCGATCCGATGACGGACCGCGCCGAGAGCATTTCTCCGAAGGTAAAGGTAACGGGCATCAGACTGACTCCTTCTCGCGGGATGCTTCGAGCGCTGCGATCGCACGCTCGAGGTCGGCTGCCCCCAGTGAGCCTGCGTGCCATGCCAGGTTGCGTTCCATGAAGTCGACGCCCTTCCCCTTGACCGTCTCGCAGATGACCACGGTCGGTCGCTTGCTGTCGATTGCGGGCAGCCTGTCGATTGCACCGACGAGCTGGGCCATGTCGTGGCCGTCAACGTTGACGACGTTCCAGCCAAACGCCGCCCACTTGTCCGGATACGGTTCAAAAACGACTCGTTCCTCTGCGAAACTCGTCATCAGCTGGCGGTTGCGGTCGACGAATGCGACTAGATTGCCAAGCTCGTTGCTTCGGGCGGCCATCGCCGCCTCCCATACCGATCCTTCGCCGGTCTCGCCGTCGCCAAGCAGGCAGAATACCCGGTGGAATTCGCCTCGGCCTCGGGCGCTTAGCGCCATCCCAACAGCCAAGGGGAGGCCATGACCAAGCGATCCGGTCGAGCATTCGACGCCCGGAAGTTGCACCTTGCACGGGTGCATTCCGTAGGGGGAGTCAAGCTGGCCGTACGTCTCGACTATCCCTTCGTAGGGGAAGAATCCACGCATGGACATCGCAATATACATACAGACCGCGGCGTGACCTTTGCTCAGCACGAAGCGGTCCCGCGCCGGGTTGGCGATGTCGGTGGGATCGACATCGAGACCGTAGTGGTACAGCGCCGTGAAGATATCAGCGGCAGACAGGTCACCACCGATGTGAACTGCCCCCTCATAAGTGCCACACAGATGCAGCAGCTTTGATCTCAGCTCGAATGCGAGTTCTTTCAATTCTTCGACGGTGTGCGGATTCCCGCCCGTCTGCAGGCTCATTTGGCCCATCTCATGCCTCCTCATTGAATGACACGGATGCCGATCCTCGGCCTTTTCGTGGCGTCCTCATCGACTCACTCGTGGTCGGAAAGTTGGTGTTTCCGGCTTCGACGTAGCGACACTAACACGATCCTGTTTACCTGTAAACAGGAATTTATCTAAACTTGTTTATGCTCCGACGAAATTGTGGCCCTTCGGAGCGGATCCCGGGCGCACCTCCTTTCGTCTGAGAGACTCATCTAAGTACTAACCATGCGGGTGCAGATTTCGCGCCGCCATAAGGAGGACCATGCAAGGCGAGATAGAGCAACGGACGCGAGCTCACATTCCTCCTCAAGCGGTTACGGATCCGCTGGTCGACACGATCGACCCGGAGAACTTCACGCCCCGGCTACTTTCGCTTCTCTCCAACGCGCTCGTGTGGCGGGAGTCCCACGAGCTACGCAGACGGTTCAAGCTCGGTACGAACGATTGGCGAGTCATTTCGGCGTTGGCAATTCGTCCGGGCGCATCCGCGACCGATGTATCGGATTTCCTGGGCCTGAACAAAGCGGTAGTTTCCAAAAGTGTCAATACCCTGCTTGATCGTGACCTTGTGCTTCTGATTGACGGACCGCGTGGCTCGCGACCCATGTACCTCACCCAGGCAGGTGCAGAGATGCACCACGCCATGCTGCCTATCTCGATGCGCGGACAGGAGATTATCCTGGGAGACCTTTCGGCGAATGATGTCGAAAGGCTTAATCGGCTGCTGCGCAGAATGCTTGAGAAGACCCGTGAGCTCCAGACGCTTGAGAGCGAGTCGTTCGGTCGGTAATTCCAGCACTCGGCGGTCGTACTCGGTCGCCATGTTGAGAGAGGTGAATCCCGTCGCGAAGCTCGCGTGCGGGCCGGCACCCGTTCCCTGAGACTGCTCACGACACTGTGATGGCAGCTTCTCGCCGGTCCCGGGGTAACCGCCCTCGCGTCAATGCCGGAGAACCCGGCAGTCAATGCTTGGCAGATCGTCGACACACTTAGGGAACGCGCTACCCGGGACGGACTGACCGGGCTTCTGAACCGCGCAGCGTTCATGGAATTGGCAGGCGGGGAATGCCGTAGGCTGCAGGCGGCAGGGGCGGGTGCCACCGTGATCCTGGCGGTCCTGGAGCACTTCAAAGCAGTTAATGACACCCACGGCCATGCGGCGGAGACGCCGCGATCCAAGCATTTGCCGCTAAATGATCGCCACTGCCGATGCCGCCCTGCACGAAGCCAAAGGCTTGGAGAGAAACCGGGCGGTCAGCGCGACTGAGCAACCTTAGCGCTCAACTGACCTGCCCCGGGCATTCCCACACCACACCCTCGCTTAGCCGCCGAGTGTATGCAACAGTGGGCTGGGCATGCCTCCGCCACTTTGCCAACCGATTACGGTTTACGATGGGGCATTACCGTCCGGCGGATTGCGGCAATCGCTAGCCCATCGCCGAGCAGCCACCGATAACGCAGGGGGATAGTCCTTGGTAACCATGGCCGATGTTGCGCGGATAGCGGGCGTCTCCAGGAGCACGGTGTCCTATGCCCTCAGCGGTGTCAGGCCGATTGCGCCCGAAACGCGGGAGCGCATCCTGCGGGCCATGTCCGACCTTGGCTATACGCCGAACCTGCTCGCCCAGGGGTTGGCAGGCAAGCGGACCGGCATTGTCTCCTTGATTTTCCCGGTCGGCGAGCAGGGTATGAACACGACGGAGTTCGAATACGTCCAAGGTGCTGCCGAGCAAGCGCGGGCTGATGGATACCACCTCCTTCTCTGGCCGATGGATCCCGACGATCTCGTCGAAATGCAGCGGATCGTGGCCCAAGGCCTGGTAGATGGAATCCTCCTGATGGAAGTCAGGTCATTCGACGAACGCATTCCCGTACTCCTGGAAACCGGGGTTCCATTCGTCGCGATCGGACGGCCGGCGGACGCCGCTGGCCTGACCTTCGTCGACGCGGATTTTGAAGCCATGGGGGAGTTGGCCGTGTCGCACCTCGTCAGCCTGGGGCACACGGAAATCGGCCTTGTGACGCATTCGCGTGAATCCCTGGACACCGGATACGGCCCGATGGTCCGGTCTTGGGACGCCGTGGCAGCTTCCGCGTCGAGGCACGGTATCACTGCCCGGCTGTTCCCAACGACGAGTTCGCTGGCCGGCGGTCGCGAAGTGTTTGGACAGATCCTGGAAGAATCTCCGGAAACAACCGGACTCGTGATGATCAATGAAGCGGCCACCGCAGGCCTTCTGGCTGCTGCAGCGGCCCATGGTTGGCGAGTCCCCGAGTCTCTCTCCGTTGTCGCGATCAACACCAGCGCCGGCTCCGCCGAGCGCTTCATGCCCGCCCTCACGACGGCGTCCGCCGAACCCGGCGTCATGGGGCGTGAGGCGGCACAATTCCTTACCCGGCGCCTCAGGAGCGACGACGTGGGCGCCTTGCAGTGGCTCGCTGAACCGGTGCTGACGTTGCGCGGAAGCACCGCCATGGTGCGCGCCAGCCAGCCGTAGAATCGCCTCGCGGTTCGGGTGTGATCCGCCAATTTGCGGCCTTCATGACGCGGCTCCATCACAAGTGGTTGTGACATTTGACACATCATTGAACCGCCAACTACTGTCGAGCCATCGACCCGCGTCGACAAGGCGCGTCGACGAACGGCGATGAGATTCCTCCTGATACAACATGGCGGATGGTCACCGATCAGCGTTCCCGGAAGACTAAGGAAGTAAGTCGTGCTTGGAATCATTCGGTGCCGACGCCCGGAGTTGACGATGCGGTCGACGTTACGCAAACCGGAACAGGAAATCCCCGGCTTTCGCCGCGGGTCCACGAGCAACCGCGTCCCCTTATTCCCTGACGGCGAAGGCCCCGGAATAGTGCGTGGACGGAACCTGGAGACCGCCCCCTGCTTCTGAGCTCCAGGACCCGTGCGCCTGCGAGGCCAATGGTGCCCGCGCTAAGCATGTAAGCGCTTGCCCTTCCCCGATGGCTTCCTGGAAGCCTCCTCGCCGCGCGCCCCAGTGGTCCTACCCCCAAGCCACCATCCCCCCATCATCACAACAACCTCTTGGAGGTACACCCCATGGAAACGTTGACCAAAGCGGCCCTGTCCGCGTTCGAAGGTGGCCGGAAGTGAAAGCAATCCGAAGGTTCACAGTCCGAACGGTTCTGCCGGACGCAATCGCGCCCTTGGCGCGGTTGGCGAAAAACCTGCGTTGGTCCTGGCATTTGCCGACGCGTGAACTTTTCTCCGCACTGAACGCCGAGGCCTGGGAACAAAGCGAGCACGACCCCATGACCTTCCTCGGCCTTGTCAGCCGCGAGGAACTGCAGGAGCTCGCAGCGGATGGCGCAGTCGTCGAGCGCGTGCAGCAGGCGGCTTCGGATCTGGACCGGTACTTGAGCGAGCCGCGCTGGTACCAGGGCCTGGGTCAGGACGCCCCGGCGTGCATCGCGTATTTCTCGCCCGAGTTCGGCATCACCGAGGTGCTTCCGCAGTATTCCGGTGGCCTGGGGATCCTGGCCGGTGACCATTTGAAGGCTGCCTCGGACCTCGGCGTGCCGTTGATCGGCGTCGGGCTGCTGTACCAGGCGGGCTATTTCAAGCAGTCCCTCTCCCGGGACGCCTGGCAGCAGGAGACCTACCCGGTCCTCGACCCGGACGGCCTGCCCCTGACACTGCTGCGCGAGGAAGACGGTTCGGCGGCCCTGGTCACGCTTCCCTTGCCGGGCGACCGGACGCTGCGTGCGCATGTCTGGCGGGCCGACGTCGGGCGCGTGCCGCTGTTGCTGCTCGATTCGAACGTTCCGTCCAACGACGACGCCGCGCGCGTGATCACGGACCGCCTTTACGGCGGGGGCGGTGACCACCGGCTGCAGCAGGAACTGCTGCTGGGCATGGGCGGGGTGAAGGCGCTGCGCGTCTACCAGCGACTCACCGGCACCCCGGCCCCGGAAGTGTTCCACACCAACGAAGGCCACGCCGGGTTCCTGGGCATCGAGCGGATCCAGGAGCTCATGTCCTCCGAGGCCCCGCTGAGCTGGTCCGAGGCCCTCGCCGCCGGGCGCGCGTCCACGGTGTTCACCACGCACACCCCGGTGCCGGCGGGCATCGACCGTTTCGAGGCCGTGCAGATCAGGCACTTCTTCGACGCTGGCCTGGCCCCGGACGTGCCGGTGGAGAAGGTCCTGGAACTGGGCCGGGAAAACTACGACGGCGGCAACCCTGCAGTCTTCAACATGGCCGTGATGGGCCTGCGCCTGGCGCAGCGGGCCAACGGCGTGGCCAAACTCCACGGCGTGGTCTCCCGCGAGATGTTCTCCGGGCTCTGGCCAGGCTTCGACCACTCCGAAATCCCCATCACCTCCGTCACCAACGGCGTCCACGTACCCACCTGGATCGATCCCAAGATGAGCCGGCTCGCCGCAAAGCACTTCGGCAGCACCGACGTGGATGCCACCGGTTGGGACAAGATCTACGACGTGGATGATGCCGAGCTTTGGGCCCTGCGGGGAGAGTTGCGTGGTGCGTTGGTTGACGACGTGCGCAAGCGCCTGCGATCTTCGTGGAAGAAGCGCGGTGCGGCTGATGCGGAGCTGGGCTGGACGGACACTGTGCTGGACCCGGACGTGCTCACGATCGGTTTCGCCCGGCGCGTGCCTACCTACAAGCGCTTGACCCTGATGCTCCGGGACCCGGCCCGGCTCAAGGCGCTCCTGCTGCACCCGAAGCACCCGATCCAGCTGGTCATCGCCGGCAAGTCCCACCCGGCCGATGACGCCGGGAAGAAGATGATCCAGGACCTGGTGAAGTTCACCGACGACCCCGCCGTGCGGCACCGGATCGTGTTCCTGCCCAACTACGACATCGCGATGGCCCGGACCCTGTTCCCGGGCTGCGACGTGTGGCTGAACAACCCGCTTCGGCCCCTGGAGGCCTGCGGGACCTCGGGGATGAAGGCGGCCATCAACGGCTCCCTGAACCTCTCGGTGCTGGATGGCTGGTGGGATGAGATGTACGACGGCGAGAACGGCTGGGCGATCCCGACCGCGAACAACGACGCGTCCCCGACCGAACGCGATGACATCGAAGCCGCCGCGCTCTACGAGCTCCTGGAGACCCAGGTGGCACCGCGTTTCTACGGTTCCACGGTCTCCGAACACGCCGGAGCGGCCGGTCCTTCGCAGACCGGCCCGGAAGCCGTGCCGACGCACTGGGTGTCCATGATCAAGCACACCCTGGCCCACCTCGGCCCGGCCGTCTCGGCCGAACGCATGCTCCAGGACTACGTCAACACCCTCTACCGCCCGGCAGCTGTCGCCGGCAGGCAGGCGGGAACGGCGTCGTTCAAGGAAGCGAAGGAACTCGCGGCCTGGACCAGCAAAGTCCGCGACGCCTGGCCCCAGCTCATCGTGGAACACGTCGACTCCGTGGGCGTCTCCGAAGAACCGCAGATCGGGGACACCCTCCAGGTCAACGCCTACATCACCCTCAACGAACTCACGCCCGAGGACGTGTCGGTTGAGGTCGCGTACGGCCGGGCCCAGGACGGAGACGAACTGGAGGATGTCGCTCTTGTCGAGCTGACCGAAACGGAGGACCTCGGCAATGGCCGCCACCTGTTCACCGGTTCCATCCTGATCAACCGCTCCGGATCCTTCGGCTACACCGTCCGGGTCTTCCCGAAGCACCCCTCCCTGGCCTCGAAGGCCGAACTGGGGCTCATAGCCAACGCCTGAAAGTGCACGCCCCCGCTGCCGGATCGAGCAGCGGGGGCGTGTTCCGTTAATGGGATCCCGGCCCCTGCCCCGATCCGGAAAAGGCGACAATTCGAAGCGCTGAAGCATTGACGCCCTTTGAGGCCCATGAAAGCGTATTTATTGGCTCCAACCCGAGATCAGTGAAAAGACAGGAATACCGTGGGCATTCAGCAGGAAGCAACGGCAGCACGCCTCAGGGTGGGCGTTGTGGGCATCGGATGGGCTGGCCAACAGCACCTTAAGGCCTACAGCGCCATCGACGGCGTGGATATCGTCGCGGTCGCCGGGATGGAGGAAGATCTCCTCGCCCAGATGAAACAGGAATACGGCATTCCACATGCTTTCGCCCGTTGGGAAGACATGATCGGGCTGGAAGGCCTGGATGCCATCAGTGTCGCCGTTCCCACCTTCCTGCACGCTCCGATTTCCATAGCGGCCCTGGAGCGCGGACTGCACGTGCTGAGCGAAAAACCACTGGCACGCAACGGCGAAGAAGGACGCGCCATGGTTGAGGCGGCCCGGAAGGCCGGCCGTGTCCTGGATGTTGCGTTCAACCACCGCCGCCGCGGCGACATCCAAAAACTCAAGAGCATCATCGACGACGGCGGACTCGGACGTCCGTACTACGCCAAAGGTTCCTGGCTGCGCCGCGCCGGCATCCCTACCCTGGGCAGCTGGTTCACCAATCCGGAGCTGGCCGGCGGTGGTCCGCTGGCTGACATCGGAGTCCACGTGCTGGACTACTCGCTCCACCTGTTGGGCGAACCCAAGGTCCTCTCCGTTTCGGCGCAGACGCACTCGGAACTGGGGCCGCTGGGCCGTGGCGGCAGCGCCCGCTACACCGCCGGACCCGCGAGCCACAAGTTCGAAGTGGAGGACTTCGCCACCGCCTTCATCAGGCTCGAAGGCGGAGGCACCCTGATCCTCGAAGCGGGCTGGGCGAGCTACCGGGAGGTGGACGACCTGCTCGACTTCACGGTCTACGGGACCGACGGCGGCGCCGAACTGCGCGCCGTCGGGGCCCCGCTTCAGCCGGTCGGCAGCTTGAGGATCTTCACGGAGAAAGACGGCGAAAACGCCGACTACGAACCTGAAGCGATTCCAGGCCTTGCCCACCAGGCCGTCGTCGACGACTTCATCGCCGCCGTCCGCGGCGGCGAGACCGTCTGGGGACAACACGACGGATCGCTCGCCCTGAGCCGGGCCCTCATCCTTGATGCCTGTTACAAGTCCGCCCTCGAACAACGCGAAGTGGTGCTCTGATGACCGATAAGAAACTGAAGATCGTCGTCTGGAACGAAGCCGTCCACGAGGCCCGTAACCAACCGGACACCATGGTGGACATGTACCCGGACGGCATCCACGGTGCCATCGCAGCGGGCTTGCGGGGCTTCTACCCGGATGCCGACATCACGACGGCGACCCTCGCCGATCCCGAACACGGCTTGGACGAGGAAACCCTTGCCGCCACCGACGTCCTGCTCTGGTGGGGGCACATCGCGCATCACGAGGTGAGCGATGAGGTAGTGGAGCGCGTCCGACGGCATGTCCTCGGCGGGATGGGACTCGTGGTGCTGCACTCAGGGCATTTCGCGAAGATCTTCACCCGGCTGCTGGGCACCACGTGTTCGCTCAAATGGCGCAACGACGGCGAACGCGAGCTCGTGTGGACGGTCAAGCCAGCGCATCCGATCGCGGCCGGCGTCGAGAGCCCCATCTTGATCCCCAAACAGGAAATGTACGGCGAGCTGTTCGACATCCCTGAGCCGGACGACCTGATCTTCATCAGCTCCTTCGAAGGCGGGGAGGTGTTCCGCTCCGGCGTGACGTTCTCCCGCGGCAAGGGGCGGATCTTCTACTTCAGCCCCGGCGACCAGGAGTACCCCGTCTACCACCAGCCGCAGATCCAGCGGGTCATCGCCAACGGCGTGGGCTGGGTGGCGCAGCCCGAACAGTTCCGGGATGCCCCGGCGGTGACCAACCCCGCCCGGGACTGGTTTTTGGCTACCTGAAATCGCGGGAGCTGGACTTCGCTGCCAGGACCAAGGGTTCCAGCTTGTCCGCCACGAGGTTGGTGACGCCTTCCGGCGATCGTTCGAGGAACCCCCGGACGATCAACGCGGATGATTCGCGGGCGACGCGGCGATGCCTCGTCCAGAGGCCAACGCTGCAGATGACGTTGAGGATGCCGCTCTCGTCCTCCAGATTGACGAAGGTGATCCCTTGCGCGGTCTGGGGGCGTTGGCGGTGGGTCACGACGCCGGCCACTTCAACGCGGGTGCCGGACTCGACCTGGGAGAGCCGGTCCACCCGCAGCACACCCCTGGAATCCAGGTTTCCGCGCGCATGGCGCATCGGGTGGTCATCGGTACTGATGCCTGTTGCCCACATGTCGTAGGCAACATTTTCCAAGGGGGAGAGTTCGGGCAGCAGCGGCGGCTGGACGGCGACGTGGGTCCCGGGCAATTGTCCCTCCCGCTCGAGCGCGGCATCGCCGGCCTGCCACAGTGCTTCGCGGCGGTTCATCCCCAGCGAATCGAGTGCGCCGGAGGACGCGAGTGCCTCCAGCTGGTCCGCGCTCAGGTTTGCGCGGCGGGACAGATCGGCCATGTCCCGGTAGGCGCCATGCTCCTCGCGCTCGGCGACGATCCGCTTCGCCACCTCGGCGCCGATGGATGTGACGCCGTCGAGCCCCAACCGCACCGCGCGTGCGCCATCCCGCCGGTGCAGGTGGTCCTCGCGTGGTCGATCCTGCTGGAAGAGGCCGATCTCCGGCTGATGGAAGTGCAAGCAGGAATCCATGCCGCCTGCCTGTCCCGTTCCAGCAATTCCATCCTCGCCGAGCACTTCGAGGGTCGCTTCGGCCAGGGAATGCAGTACATCCGGGCGCAACACCTGGACCCCGTGCCTGCGGGCATCCGCCACGAGGGTTTGCGGAGAGTAGAAGCCCATGGGTTGTGCCCGGAGCAGGGACGCGAGGAATGCGCCGGGATAGTGCAGCTTCAGCCACGAGCTTGCGTAGACCAGCACTGCGAAGCTCAAGGAGTGCGATTCCGCGAAGCCGAAGTTCGCAAAGGCCTGGATCTTGGCGTAGATGGCGTCGGCGTCATCCTTGCTGATCCCGTTGGCCGCCATCCCCGCGTAGAGCTTTGCCTCGAGCGACTCGATCTTCTCCCGGCCCCGTTTGGAGCCCATCGCGCGGCGGAGCAAGTCCGCGTCCTCTGCAGTGCAGCCGCCCACGGCAACTGCCATCTGCATGAGCTGCTCCTGGAACAAGGGCACACCCAAGGTCCGCTTGAGCACTGGCTCCAGCAATGGATGGAGATACGTGACTTTTTCCGTGCCTGCGCGGCGCCGGATGTACGGGTGGACGGCACCGCCTTGGACGGGACCCGGGCGGATCAGCGCGATTTCGACCACCAGATCGTAGAATTCCCTCGGTTTCAGCCGCGGCAGCGTGCTGATCTGGGCCCGTGATTCCACTTGGAAGACCCCGATCGAGTCGGCCCTGCAGAGCATGTCGTAGACGGCCGGTTCTTCCCGCGGGATGGTTTCGATGGTCCACCGCTCCCCGAAATGTTTGTCGATCAAATCAAAGGAGTACTGCAGGGCGGCGAGCATGCCCAGGCCAAGAAGGTCGAACTTGACCAGGCCCATCCATTCGCAATCGTCCTTGTCCCACTGCAGGACCGTGCGGTTTTCCATCCGGGCCCGCTCGATGGGTACTACCTCGCCGACAGGCCGCTCGGTGAGGACCATGCCGCCGGAGTGGATGCCGAGGTGCCGGGGGAAGCCCAGTATCTGGTCGGCAAGGTCCAGGACCGGGGCCGGGATGTTGATGGTTTTGCCTTCGCTGAGATCGCCCCAGTGATCGAGCCGCTTGGACCAGGCGTCCTGCTGGCCCTGGCTGTAACCGAGTGCCTTGGCGATGTCCCTGACGGCGTTCTTCGGCCTGTAACTGATGACATTCGCCACTTGGGCCGCGTTGAACCGCCCGTACTTGCCGTAGACGTATTGGATGACTTCTTCCCGCCGGTCAGAGTCGAAATCGACGTCGATGTCCGGTTCTTCCTCGCGGAGGCTGGAGAGGAAACGCTCAAACGGAAGGTTGTAGAAGATACTGTCGACGGCGGTGATCCCCAGCGCGTAGCAGACGGCCGAGTTCGCCGCGGACCCCCGGCCCTGGCAGAGGATGCCGCGGGAACGGGCGAACTGGACGATGTCGTGCACAATCAGGAAATAGCCGGGGAAGTTCTTCGCCTCGATGACTGCGAGTTCCTGCTCGATCCGGCTATGGACCCGTTCGTCGGCTTCCGGATATTTGTCCTTGATGCCTTCTTCGACAAGTTGCCGGAGCCAGGTGATAAGAGTGTGCCCGGCAGGAACATCAAGCTTGGGGAGCTTCGGGCGGGCTGCCCGTAACTGGAACGCAAGCTCGTCAGCGATCTGGACAGTCCGTTCAACCGCGCCGGGGTAGCGTGCGAACCGCGCCGCCATCTCGGAGCCGCTCCGCAGATGGGCGCCGCTGCTTGCGGGCAGCCAACCGTCCAGCTCCTCCAGGCTGCGGCGTGCCCGGACAGCCGCCATGGCCGTTGCCAGCGGAAATCCCTCCGGGGACGCATAGTGCACGGCGTTGCTGGCGATGAAAGGTAAACCTGCCCGCTCGGCAATCCGGACGAGGGCGTCGTTGTGGCTGCTGTCGAGGGGATTCCCGTGGTCGAAGAGTTCGACCACCACGTTTTCCCGTCCGAATCTCTCGATCAGCGCGTCCACCTCGAAGGCGGCGGCTTGCTCGCCGTCGCGCATGAGGGCCCTCCGGACTGAGCCTTTGCGGCATCCGGTGAGCACCACGCAGTGGTCCTTCAGGGAATGCGCCAGCTCGTCGAGGTCATAGATGGGGTGGCCCTTCACGGCATCGGCTGCCAGATGCGCGGCGGTCATCGCCCCTGCCAATCGGTGGTAGCCCTCTTCCTGGCGTGCGAGGACAAGCAAATGGTCGCCTTCGGGGTCGGCTTCGCCTTGCTGTGGTTTACTGAGCCCGAGCGACAGCTCAGCGCCGAACACGGTTTTCAGCTCGTAGGCTTCGGCGGCCTCCGCCATTCGAACGATCCCGTAGAAGCCGTCGTGGTCGGTCAGCGCGAGGGCATGGAGGCCCAGCCGGACTGCCTCCTCAACCAGTTTCTCGGGTGACGAGGCGCCGTCCAGGAAGCTGTAGTGGGAATGCGCGTGCAGTTCGGCATAGGGCACGACGCCGGCACCCGCCTTGGACGCACGCCTTGCGGGATCGAGGGGGACCGGACGGTAAGGCCCGCGTTTCCTCGACCAGGCGGGGCTGTCGCCGCCGTCGCCTTTGGCCTTGCCGATCTCCGGAACCCGCCGGTCTGACAGCGTGCGTTCGAATTCCGACCACGGGATCGACGGATTGTTCCAAGCCATCTTTAACTTCCTGCCTAAAGTTCGGTGTCTGGTGTTCAGTCGTAGCGGGCCTCTGCCCACCAGTTCTGCTCGTCCAGGAGAAGGAGCCAGGCCTCCCCGTTTCCGTCCACAAGCTGGAACCGGTCCGCTTCAAGGCGGTGGTCGGCATCCCACCATCTCTGTTTCAGCGGCCAGGGGCCGGCCCACTGAGCTACGAGTCGTCGTCGCGCTGGGTCTCCGCCGGGACAGAACCACATGGGCGGGGCAATCAATCCGCCGCGATGGTCTGTACGTACTTTTTCCTTGTTCGCATCAAGCAGCAGGACAGGGACGAGGGAAGCGAACACCGTGGCGGGTTGCGGGTCTGGAATCCTGCCGGGCCACGGTCTGGTGGCCAGGGCGGCCGCTCCCGTGGGCAAGGCGTCTCCCCAAGGAACCAAACGGCGCCGTTCGGCGAGCAGCCTGCCTCCGGAAATCGCGGGCACTACGACGGCTTCATGTCCCAGCATGCTTTGGATCCGGCTGAGTCCATGATGAATCTGCTCCTCGGCTCCGTCTCCGAAGAGCGCCCGCCCATGATGTGCGATGGAATCCACCCGGACGGGGACGAACTCGACCCGCACGACCGGTGACGACAGCCCGCCGCGGGCCATGCCGCCGTCGCTCATTCCACTGTTGACGGCTCCGCCGTCGGCTGTTTTATCGCTGGCCGGGGCCGGGGGCTGCGACTGAAGCTGCCAACGCACCCTGTCCACGACGTCGCTGGCAGTGAAATGGCGGGGGTGGCCCCACGTCCGCTCGGAGCGGCTCCCTGCTTCGTCAGTGATGAGGACCCTCAGCTCGGTGCAGACCAGGCCTTCCGTCTGCACCCCCGCCACGAAGGCGTCTGCCGTGGCGCGGAGCTGGAAAGCGAGTTGGTCAACCCGGTCCAGGCCTGGTTCGAAGTCCGCCCGTTGATCCAGTTTCCGCGGGGGAGTCCGGGGGACCACCTTGCGGGGATCCTGGCCGCTGGCCAAGGCGTGCGCAGTGATACCGGCAGCACCGAAGCGGGCCCGGACATCTGCAGCAGGAAGTGTAGCCAAATTCCCCAGGGTGAGGACGCCAAGGCGTTTGAGCAAGGAAGCCAGCTTCGGCTGTCCAAGTACCTCCACCGGGAAGGGCGCCAGGAAATCCCGCGAAGAACCCGCCGGAAGCACCAGGACGGCAGAGAGTTCACTGGTGCTCCGGGCTGCTTGCTCGGCGGCAAACACGGAATCGGCGATCCCCACCCTTGCCTCCACGCCGAGGCGGTCCGCCGATTCAAGCACGGCACCTGCGGCCGCTTCTTCTCCGCCGTAATACCGGGCAGCACCCTTGGCCCGGATAGCGCAGAGGCCGGGGCGAAGCACTTCCACTCCAGGAGTCCGTTCCTCGAGCGACGAGACCACAGGCTCGAATTCCGTCGCATCCCGCACTGGATCAACGGCACACACCACCAGCTCAGGGCAGCGGGTCTGCGCTTCCCTGAGCCGCAAGCCCCGGACCACTCCTTCTGCCCGGGCTTCCGCGGAGCAAGCAGCTATGACACCTTTGCCGATGACTGCCACGGGTACATCAGGCGGCAGGGCATCTGCCAAGCGGGCGGCGACCAGGGGCCAATCGGGGAACCATGTCACCAACGCGCGCACCGGGGTTTCGAGCTGAAACAGCATCATGCTCCCATCCGATGGCGGGACAGATCCACCGGGCCGCTGTCCGTCAGATCCACGGAGGCCCTGCGGGAACTGCCCCTCAATGCGACCTCGAGCTCGAGCTCCTGCTTGGAGAGATGTCCATGGCCCTGCCCGAGCCCCGCCCACTCATATCCATTCACTTGCAGGACGGCTTCACTCTGCGGCCACGGTCCCAGGACAAGAAGGACGGCACTCCGCTCCCGGAGCCTGGCTCCCAAGCGGGCAGCCTCGGCGGGTGCGACTCTTTCCGGAGCACGCGCAAGCACCACCGAGAGCACGTCCGCCATGGCGGCGATCACCTGCGCCCAATTGGTCCCGGGCTCAGGCACCAGCACCAGCCGGTCGAGCGCAATGCCGAAACCCGCCGCCGCCTCGACCCCGAAGTCCGGCAGCCCGGCTACCCCGCACCATGAGCCATTGCGTGACGGCCCGGCCAACAAGGCCATGGCCAGCGACATGGATCCCTGTACGGAGTACGCCGCACCCGGGCGCAACCCTCCCGGGAGGAGCCTGCTGAGCGAGGGGAGCACGGGCAGCGAGCGTTCGCTTCCGCGCTTGCCCTGCATGAGGTGGATCTGCGCCTGCAAGTCATCGCGCAGCGAAGCCGGCGATGCGGAAGACAGGCGAGGAGACATACTTCAATTTTCGAACATATATTCGAATGAGTCAATCGGGACCGGATCCCCCTCCAAGGGTTGGCCCCCTCAACGATCTACCTTTTTTGACGCGGATTCCTTGTTTCCGGGCGCGTGGTTCGGGGTCGCCGCGACAGCGTCCGGGGCGAAACTGGTCAGTTGTTGAGGGCTAAGGCCTCCCAGTAGAGCGCGCCACGTCACGCTCGACAGTGAAACGGCCAGAATCGAGGCGAGGATCAACGCCGACGCCGGGGCTGCGACAGCCCAGGGGGCCCGCTCCACGTAGTTGATTCCTTCAGCGAGGATGAGGCCCCACTCGGGGGACGGCTGATGGGGGCCGAGGCCCAGGAATCCCAAGGCTGCCAAGGCGAGCGCGATTCCCGGTATCCGGAGCATCGAATGCCTGAACACCGGGCCAAGGATGGCCGGGAGGATGTAGCGCCAGAGGATACGGAACCTTCCCACGCCGAGGACCGGCAGGATCTTCACGTGAGGTTGTGCCCTGGCCTCCTGTGCCAAGGCCGCTGTGTGGGCGGCAAGGGGTGCCCAACTGACCAGGGTGACGGCTATCGCCGCTCCTTCGGCCGACGGGCCGGTCATCACGGCAACGATCAGCCCGGCCAGGATAGGCGGAGCGGCGTTGGCAACTTCCAGGGGACCGGTGGCCGCGAGCGGGAACAGCCCGACGACGATCCCGATCACAAGGCAAGCCAGCACCACGAGCAAAGCCGTCCCCAGGGTGGACACGGCACCATGCCCCACCCGGGCAAGGAGGTCCCGTCCGCTGGCATCGGCACCGAAAGGCAGTTCGAAGCCCGGCCCGGCAAGCCGTGCATGGCTCGAGGTGAACGGATCGCGAAGCAAGCCCGCGACGACGATGAGCAGCAACGCTCCCGCCGCCACGAGCGGAACGGCGACATCCCGCCGTCGTGAGCTACCCGGCGGGTCCGGAACCGGAACCGCCCCTGAGCGCAGCGCCGCTCCCAACAGGAGGTATCGGGCCGCAGCGCCGAGGGAACCTGCCCCGATCGCCAGCATGAGAAGGGCCAGGACTCCTGCCTGCAGCGCGGGTATGTCCTGGGCGCTCGCCGCGCCCAGGACCGCGCGGCCCAAACCGGGAATCGCGAAGACCTTCTCCACCGCAACCGCCCCGCCGGTGAGCCCGATCAGGACAAGCCCGATCTGGCTCATCACCGATGGCAACGCCCGGCGGAGCACCGCCGCGGTGAGCCGGGCGCGGCTTGCTCCGGCCATCGCCCAGGTCCCTCCCCATTTTTCGGCGAGCGCCAGGCTGGTGGCGTCGGAAAGCAGCCGCCCGATCAGCCCGCCCGCGGGCAGGCCGAGGGCGAGTGCCGGCAACACCGCATGGTCCAGGCCCTGCCAGCCATAGGGCGGAAACCAGCTCAGCCACACGGCACCCACGACAAGGAGCATCGCCGCCAGGAGGAACTCGGGCAGGGCGGTCATGGCCGCCGCTACGACGCCGGACCCTCGCCCGGGGTTCCCGGCCAGGCCCCGCATCACGGAAGGAACGCACAGCGCGGCGGCCACCACCGTTGCGACGGCCACCGCGCACGCCATCAAGGTGACGGATACTCCGAGGGTTTCCACGGTGCCGGGGCCGACGGGCGTATTCGTAATCCAGGAATTTCCCATGTCCCCTCGCAAGATGCCTCCGGCCCAGTCGAGGAAGATGTGTACCGGTCCCCGATCGAGCCCGAGTTCCGCGCGGATCATGCCCAGCGTCTCATCGGTCGCTTCCCGGTCGGCGTACCGGGCCCGCAGGATGGTGTACTCGGGGCGTTGTCCCGAAAGCCACGGCAAAAGCCCTATCAGCACAACTATGGCGAGGAGTGCCACGGCCCGGGAAGCCGTAGTTTTGATGAACGCCGGGCCCAGCATCAGCCGGCGATTCCCGTCTTGCTGGTGATCAGGGCGCGCTCGCGGGGATCACGTTCGACGTTCCGGATCCTGGCCGATTCCCCTTGGATGACGCGTTCGTGCAGCAGCGGCACGGCAGCATCCTTCGAGAGGATCAGGGCTTCGGCGGCGGCAATTGCCGCCCGGCGCTCCGGGCCTGCGGGGATGGCTGCGGCCTTGCCCAGTGCTGCGTCCACCTCAGGATCGCAGAACTGGGAGATATTGAAGGAGCCTTTGCAGGAGAAGTCGCTGAACATGTAGGCGACAGGATCGCCGGAGTCGAGGACCGTTGCCCGGGACAGGATAAAGGCGTCGAACTTGCCGGCCAGGGCGTCCGCCTCGATGTGCTGGTACTCGCGGACTTCCTGCTCCACGATGAAGCCTGCGGCTTCGAGTTGCTGCTCAAGCTGCACTGCGACCTCGGGCAGTTCGGCGCGGTCCGTGAATGTGCCGAGTTTGATGCGGCGGCCATGGGCGGGTGCCACTTCCGCCCGCTTCTTCAGTGTGTCGGCATAGGAGGTGCCTTGCCGTTCCTTCGCTGCCCAGGGAAGGGCCGGGCCCAGGAGGCCCTCGGCGATGTCCGCTCGTCCTTCGTAGACCCGTTCAACAATGGTGGCCCGCCCGACCGACGCCCGGGCCGCTGCCCGGACAGCGGGATCCGCGAAGGGACCCGTCTTGGTGTTCAGGTAGAGGGTGTTGGTCCGGGGCATGGGGACTTCGTGAATCAAGTCCGCCTTGACCTGGGCGACCTGGCCTACGGGAATGGCCTCCACGACGTCGGCACTTCCGGTCCTGAGGGCGGCAGCGCGCGCTGTGCCGTCCGGAACGTACTGGACGTCGACGCCGCTGCTCGCCGCCTTCTCTCCCCAGTAGTCGGCGAAGCGGTTCAGTGTTGCCGAGCTGGTGCCGTCCGCGGACGCCAGGACATACGGGCCCGTTCCGGCGTTGATGGGGCTCACGACGCCGCCTGGCTTGTAGGCGGACGCGGCAAGGATGGAAAGCTGGGGGCTCGAAAGCCGCTGCGGAACCAACGGGTCGTCCGTTTGGGTGGTGACGACGACGGCGTTCGCGCCGTCCGTACGGACGCCCAGCTGGACGCCGTCGAGGATCCGAGGCTTGGGCTTCGCGTTGGCTGCCGCCGTCAACGATGCCGCCACTTGTTCCGCCGTCAGCAGTGTTCCGTCATGGAATTTCACGCCTGTGCGGAGTTCGAAGCGCCAGTTCCTGCCGTCCAGTTGCTTCCAGGCCGTTGAAAGCGCCGGCTGGGCATCGCCGAGCGCATCGAGGACAACCAGTGTCTCGGCGGTCTTCCAGCGTGAGAGTTTGAAGGCGTCGTCGCTCAAGGGAGTAAGTCCTGAACGCGGTGGCTGCAACATGGCTACTTTGATTCTGGAGTCGGTACTGCCGGCCGAGGATGGGTTGCCTTGGGCGAAGCAAGCGCTGAGGGCGGCGGCCATTGCGGTGGAGAGGATTATCGCCGTCATTGCATTTGGGCGTGGAATAGCCATGGATTGGTGCCTTCTTTCGTGGGTGTGAGTGGATCTAGGCGGGGTGGAGTTGTTGTATGCGCGGCGCCGGAACAGGTGCCGGAAGGAAACGGTGGATGAGTGCCGCGGAGGCTGCCGCGAAGATTGCCGACACCAGCCACGGAGCGGCCGCGGCCAGGGACGGCGTGGTGGCCTGTTCATAGAGGGGAGCAAGCGCTACATTGCCGAGCAGGACCATCGTTCCGCCGCAGCTCGCGAGCAGGCCGTAGTAGTCGCCGGTGGGGCGCCCTGCGGCATAGTCGAGGACCAGATCCATGGCAACGGGTGCCACGCACATGTGCCCGAGGGCGAGCGCGGTGACCAGCAGGAACGCCGGCAGCGCAGGGAATGCGGCGGGTGCAGGAAGGATGGCCATGGCTGCAATTGCCACGAACCCCACGCCTTGGACGGCAAATCCCACGGCAAGCGCTGCGGCTGGCCCTTTCCGTTTCATGAGTCCCGCGATGGGCCACTGCAGGGTGATGGTCAGGATGGATGCGTAGGCGAAAACCGCGGAAAGCGCCCCCAAACCGGCGTCGCTCCGTTCCAGCTCGATGGGTAGACCGAAATAGAGCTGGTTGTAGGCAAAAAGGTTGACGCTGTAGAAAGCCGCGAAGGCGACGAAGCGCCTCTCCCTGAGGCAGGCCCAAGTGTCCGACGGCGGTGTGGCCGCCGGGCGCCCGGCGGACGTTGTGACGGCGCTCGCCTTTGCTGCTGGAAGGAACGCGTTGAAGGCCACGGCCATCACGGCAAAGACACCCGCCCCGGCGAGCAGTGCTGTGTCGAAGCCGGTTTGGAGCAAGATGGAGCCGAGCAGGGGACCCGCTACCGCCCCGATTTCTCCGAAGATCACCAGCAGGGCAAAAAGACTGGTCTTGTGGGGCTGAAGGGCGGCTCGTCGTTCTTCGGCCCCGCCCACAAGGCTTTCCAAGGCGGGTGAAAAGAGGGCGCCACCCACCCCTGTGATGACGGCCCCCAGGAGGAAGAGGGGGAAGTCCGAAGCCCAGAGCAACAGAAGGTACCCGGAAATCCTGGCCAGGCATCCGGCGATCATCACGGGCCGTGCTCCCCAACGATCCGCGGCGGCGCCGCCCACGAGGAACAATCCTTGCTGGGCGAAAGTACGTGCGCCCAGGATGATTCCCACGGCCATCGCGCCCATGCCGAAGTCCTCGCGCATCGAAACCGCCAGGAAGGGGACAATCGAGTAGAAGCCAAGGTTGAAAATGAGCTGGCTGGCCAGCAGGAGCCGCAGCATGGGCTCCGCGCGGGGGTTCCCTTTCATGCCTCGTCCTTGTCGTCTTCTTTGTGCCTGCTCAGCCGGGGGATGGAGTTGACGAGCTCCCTGGCCTCCCGGGTCTGTGGCTTGGCGTACACGGCTTCGGTGGGCCCTTGTTCCACGATGCGCCCCCCGGAGAGGACCAAGGTCCGGGAGCACAGCCGGGCGACCGCGGCCAGGTCATGCGAGACGAACAGGAGCCCAAGCCCGTCCCGATGGACCAAATGCTCCATGAGGTCCAGGACGGTGTTCCTGAGCGGAAGGTCGAGCCCGCTCACCGGCTCGTCTGCCAGCAGGACGCTCGGAGCGGGGACCAGTGCCCGCGCGATGGCCACGCGTTGGTTTTGCCCGCCGGAGAGTTCCCGGGGTTGACGCGTCAGCATTCCCGGATCGAGATCGACCCGTTGCAGCGCATCCAGGATCATCCGGCGGTGGTCTCCGTCGATGCGCAGTTGCCTCAGGGGTTCCAGGAGAAGGCGTTCCACGTTCATCCCCGGGTCGAGGCTCGCCGCCGGATTCTGCGGGATGTATTGCACCGCGCGGCGGTACCACCTCAACGACGATGCCGGGCCGGGCACCACCGGAGTGTCGTTGAACGTGACGGTTCCGGCGTCCGGCTTCTCCAAAGCAAGAAGGACCCGCAGGAGCGTCGATTTTCCGGCCCCCGAGCCACCCACCAGGCCGATGCTGTCTCCCGCGGCAATCCTGAGGGACACACCCCGCAACGCGGGCCGGGCCTGGCGTTGCGCCAGGAGCCCTCTGCCTGGGTAGCTGAGCCCCAGATTGGAGGCGTTCAATACTGCATTCATGCCGTGGCTTCCCGGGGGAGGGCATAGAAGCCGGCATGGGCCGCTTCAACCAACTGCTTCGTGTAGTGGTGGCGGGGCCGCTCCACCAGCGACTCCATCGATCCCTCTTCGACGATCCGGCCGGAACTCAAGACAAGGGCCCGGTGGCACAATGCCGCGGCCACGGCCAGGTCATGCGTGATGAACAACATCGCGGCCGCGGATGCGGAACGCCCGGACGGGGAGCTGCCCGACTCCGAGTGCGTCGACTTCGAATGCGTCGACCGCGAATAGGAGGTCAAAGCCTCGAGGACCTTGGCTTGGTTGACCATGTCCAAAGCGGTGGTGGGTTCATCCGCCACCAGGACGGAACTATGGCAGGCGAGGGCCAGTGCGATGCAGACCCGTTGCAGCTGACCGCCCGACAATTCGCCGCTGAAACTCTCCATGGTCCGTTCGGCTTCCGCTATTCCCACCGACCCGAGCAGCTCAAGTGCCCGTTTCCGTGCCATGGAGGCTGAAAACCCAGCATGCCGCAGCGGGATCTCCAGTTGTTTGCCGAGGCGCACCAGGGGATTGAGCGCCGACATGGGGTCTTGATGTATGGCGGCGATCCCGGCGCGACTGCTTCGCCTGCGGGACAACGGCACCTCCGCGCCATTGATCAGCAATTGTCCGGAAACACTCATCGTGGGCGGAAGCTGTCCCAGGAGGGCAGCCGCGGTCAGGGACTTGCCTGAACCCGAGGCTCCGAGAAGCGCCACTCTTTGTCCCGGGTCAATGGCGAAACTGACTCCGTCAATCAAGGCGCGTCCCCTGAGGGACACCCCCAAATCTCGAACCAGGAGGGCAGGGTGCATGGAGGAACTTTCGGGTGGGAGCGACAATGAGTATTGATGCTATCAATACTCATTCTCATTAAGTGAAATATTGAGACACGTTGAGCTCCTTTAGGCCTGCGTCACCCCGACGAGGCTTAGCGGCTCGTTATCGCGGCGTGGAGAGCTGCGGCGTTTTCGGCGAGCCATGCCTGGCGGCGAAGGATCTTGTCCCCGATGCCTTCGTCCCACATCCGTTTCCAGCCGCCGCCCTGGGTGAACGCCCTGTGCCCCATCAGATGCCAGGAGCGGTCCGCGGCGTTCCGGGCCACGTCAACTACCTTGGCGCGGTCAGCAGGGCCCAGGCCATAGGCGTCCACCAGCACGGCGCCCCGGGAGGCGGCGTCGACCCCGCGCATGACGGGATCGCGGTCGGTGACGGGCATCCACGCGCCCCACCAGAGGAGCAAGTTCGCGACCTCTTCAGCCCGGGTCGCGGGGCGCAGCAGATCGAAGTCAATCAGGGCGACGGCGGTGCCGTCCCGGAAGACGACATTCTCCGGGGTGATGTCCATATGGGCGAGGAATGTTGCCGGTCCCGCGATTGAGCCGGGGCACCCAAGGGGATCAGCGGCGTCGTGCGCGTGTGCCCAATCCGGTACCCCAAGCGGCTGCACGGCGTCATCGTAGGCCCGCACCAAGCGCGCGACGCTGATGGCGCTCGATTCGTCGGCGACGCGGCGTGGCCAAGGGCGACCGGCGGCGTCGCCGGGAACGAAACTCAGGGTGTCCCTGCCGCTTTCGTCGATGCCGAGGAAGCGGGGCGCCCCCTGGAAGCCGGCCGATTGGAGGAAATCCAGGACGCGGCGGACTCGCGGAGAAGCATCGCTCACAGGGCGCCGCACTGTATCGCCCACCCGGACGAGCCCCTCCGTCACGTCCCCGCCAAATAGCGGAACGGCAGGTTCCGGCTGGCCACACTCGACGTACGGACGGGCATCGGTATCCATCGTCCGATGCTGCCACGGCCCGGTCGATGACGCCAGCCTGTGCGGTCCGGGCAGGGGCGCCTGCTCCAAGCGGTAATGTCATCAGCGATGGAAGATCTGGGCGGCACCGTACTGACAGCGGCTGGAGCCTTTGCTGCGACAAACCTCGACGACCTCCTGGTCTTGTCCGTTCTTTTCTTGTCAGCGAGGACCCGGACGGTGCCAAGACTCTGGAGAATCTGGGTAGGCCAGTACATCGGCATCGGAATACTGACCGTGGTGGCGGCCGCGGCGGCATTGGCGCTCACTCCGGTCCCGATTGAGTGGGTGGGTTTCCTCGGCCTCGTGCCGCTTGTTTTGGGGTGCTACGCCTTGCTCAAGGTCGCCCGCCCGTCCGGACATCCACCGAAGCCGCGCTCGCTGAACGTGCCCGTGGTTGTCGCGGTGACCGTAGCCAACGGTGGAGACAACATCTCGGTATACATTCCGCTTTTCCGCTCGCTGGGGCCGGCTGCTTCGGTGACGACGGGGCTTACCTTCGCAGTGATGGTGGCGGTGTGGTGCGCAGCGGGCTACTGGCTGACAGCGCACCCGAAGGTGGGTGAGCTCTGCCGCCGGGCTGGAAACCGGGTGATTCCTGTGGTGTACATCGCCCTCGGGATCACCATCATTGTCCGCTCCGGAGTCATTGCCCTGCTGGTGCAGCCCTGATTTGCGCGTAGCGTGCAGGTTTCTCCCATTCGGAAGTGATATGACTGCGGGTGGGTTTCAACCGGAAGCGCGCAGGAGGATTGGCAGGGTATGTTCCGAGGTTGGTTTGTTGTAGGCGCTCTGGTGGTGCTCTTCGGGGCAGCGGCTGTGTTGGGGTTCGGAGCCATCTTCCGGGCCAAGAGTGTGGCGGCACGGATTGATGCGGCCGCAGCGGGGATATTGGCCGCAACCATGGCGGCGGTAGGGCTCGGATGGGCCCAGCTCGGTGTCGTCCCCCTGGGAGCAGCGATTGGCCTTGTCTTCCTCTTTTTCGTCATCAGAATCGTGTACAGGAGCTCGGGTCCCGGCGAGGCAGGGCGATGGTCCGCGATCTATAACGCCCTGGTGGCTGCGCTTTCGGGCTGGGTGCTGCTTTCCGCGTCGAGTGGAGCCGGATCGGTGTCGGATCATCCAGGCCACCAACTGGGCATCATCCTTGCCGACATCATGGGCGCCCTGCTCATGATTTTCGCCGCCACCGGGTGGGTGCTGGGCACTTTCGCGATGCCGGCCGAGAGTAAATCGGACGCCGTTCCCCGATGGAAGGGCGTTCGCGAGGCGCTGATGGCTGCTGGACTTGCCGTCGCGTTGTTCGCGATATCCTAGCCCGATCCACCCAGCCCGGTGCCGCCCTGAACCACCGGGTGGTGGCTTTAGAATGGAGCCATGATCGATATTTCGGTCGAGAAGATTGCCCTTCTCCTGATCATTGCCGTGTTGGTCCTTGGGCCGACCAAGCTTCCAGAGTATGCAAGGAAGCTGGGGCGGCTTATCCGCGAACTGCGGCGCATGGCCTCCGGCGCGCAGGAAAAGCTCCGGCAGGAGCTCGGCCCCGAATTCGAGGACATCGATTGGCGGAAAATGGATCCACGCCAATACGATCCTCGCCGCATTATCCGTGAAGCCCTCCTCGAGGACGAGCCGCTACCCGAGCCTGCCATCCCAGCCCAAATGCAGCACCCTGTCCAGCCTCCCGCCCGCCCGGTTGTGCGGCTGGCGGCCGGGCAGAAGGCTCCCTTCGACGACGAGTCCACCTGATCCGTCAGTCGAGCCGCGGTGTGCGTGGGGGAGCGGTACGACGCTCGCCTGTGGCCTCGAACGCCGCCGCCAAGGCGAGCAGCGCGGTGTCGTCGTAGGCACGGCCGGCGAACGTGAGCCCGACGGGCATGCCGATATCGCTCATGGTTCCCATCGGCACAGTGACGGTCGGGATTCCCAGATGCCGCGGAACGAGGTTGCCATTGGCCACCCAGACGCCGTTGCGCCAGCCGAGATCGGCTGAGGATTCGTTGGTGTCCATGTCCGCCGGTCCGACGTCGGCGGCGGCCGGGAAAATGACGGCGTCCAGCTTGAGGCCGTCCATCCATTCCTCGAGGTCCACCCGCCGGGTCTCTTCGAGTCCGCGCAGGCCTTCTTCGAGGTGCGGGATGTCGGTGACCGATGCGGGTCGATGGGCGCGGATGTGCGCGGGATAGTCGGCGATGTCGTCGTCGAAACCGTCATAGCGGTCCGGGAGCGCCCGCTCCGGGTGCGGGAAGATCGCCGCGCCGTCGACGTCGGCCAGGCTGTTGAGCGCCGGATCACCGTTTGCTGAGAGGAAATCGTCCCAGGCCCACGCCGAGAGATCGACGATTTCCCGCCGGAGGAACTCAGGGCTCACCAGTCCGCGGGTGGCGATGGTGGGCGTGCCCGGGCGGTCGCCTTCGTAGTTGGAGACCACTGGGAAGTCCACCAACACCACCTCGGCACCGGCGGCTTCGAGGTCGCGCCGGGCCGCCTCCCACAGGTCCATCACGGAATCTCGCGTCTGGATTCGTTGACCCGTGGGTCCGCCGATGCCAGGAGCTTCGCTGGTCCCGGCCTCGGGGTCTGCGTTGATGTACATGCGCGGCACCCCGAAGCGTTTCCCCAGCAAAGCCGGGCACGCGCCGTCGGCGTCGGATGGTGCCAGCGCCGGGTAGGAGGCTGGACGGACGAGGGACGCGGCCGGGATCTGCACCCACGGCTGCGCACGCCAGAAGTCGCCACGGGTTTCGGCGTCGTCGGCAACGATGACATCGAGCAGTTCCAAGAGGTCCGCCATGGACCGGGTGTGGGGCACCACCACATCCATGGTGGGGACCAGTGGCCAGTTGCCGCGCACTGAAATGACCCCGCGCGAGGGGGTGTACGCGCACAAGGCATTGTTCGACGCCGGTGCGCGGCCACTTGACCAGGTCTCCTCGCCCAGCCCGAAGGCTCCGAAGCTCGCGGCGGTAGCGGTCCCCGAGCCGTTCGAGGATCCGGATCCGAACGCCGCGGTGAGGAAATCGCCGTTGTAGGGGCTCTCTGCGCGTCCATAGACGCCGCGCTGCATACCGCCGTTGGCCATGGGTGGCATGTTGGTCAGGCCGATCAGCACTGCGCCTGCCGCGCGGAGCCGTTCGATGGTGAAGGCATCGCGTTGGGCGATGAGGTTTTCGAACGCGGGGGAGCCCGCGGCGGCCGTGAGCCCTTTGGCGAGGTAGCTGTCCTTCGCGGTGTAGGGAATGCCGTCGAGGGGCCCGAGGACGCCGCCGCTTGCCCGGCGTTTGTCCGAGGCCCGGGCATCGGCGAGCGCTTCGGGGTTCATCACCACGAGGGCGTTCAAGGTGATGCCGTTGCGGTCGTAGGCGTCGATGCGGTCCAGATACGCCTGGGTGAGTTCCTCGCTGGTTACCTCGCCCGCCTCGAGCGCTGCACGCAACTGCGCAATGGAGGCCTCGACGACGTCGAAGTGGCTCATCGTGCGGCCGGCCTGGTGAGTGTGGGCTGCTGTTGCGTGATGCAGTGGATTCCTCCGCCGCGGGCAAGGATGGGCCGGGCGTCCACGGTGACGACGCGGCGGCCCGGATACGCCTCGGCCAGGATTTCCGCGGCGAGGGCGTCGGCCCGCTCTTCGCCATAGCCGCATGCAATCACGCCGCCATTGACCACAAGGTGGTTGACGTAGCTCCAATCGACGAAGCCTTCCTCGTCGCGCAGGGTCTCGGGTGCGGGAAGCAAGGTGATCTCGAACGGCTTGCCTGCGGCGTCCTGCTGGGTTTCGAAGAACCGTTGGAGGGTGCGGCTGACCTCGAAATCGGGGTGACCTGGATTGGTCTGCGAGTGCAGCAGGACCCGGCCCGGGGAAGGAAGTGTCGCCACCATGTCGATGTGGCCGCGTGTGCCGAGGTCCTCGTAGTCACGGGTGAGGCCGCGCGGCACCCACACCGTGTGGTTAGTGCCCAGCGTGCGTGAGAGTTCCGCTTCGACGCGTGCCTTGTCCGCAGAGGGGTTTCGGCGTGGATCCAGTTGGACGGTTTCCGTGACGAGCACGGTTCCTTCACCATCGACGTGGATGGCGCCGCCCTCGTTGACCAGCAAGGAGGTGACCAGTTCGGCGCCGGACGCTTCGGCGACAAACCGGGCCATGCCGGCGCTCTTCTGCCATTCGGACCAGGCCGGTGCGCCCCAGCCGTTGAAGATCCAGTCGACTGCGCCGAGCACTCCGGGACGTTCGTCGTCGACGACGAAGGTGGGTCCGACGTCGCGCATCCAGAATTCGTCGAGTGGCGCTTCAAGCTGTTCGATTCCGGCGCCGAGCATCCGGCTGGCCCGGTCCCGTTCACTGGGGTCGACCACCATGGTGACGGGTTCGAACTCGGACACCGCGTGCGCGACGGCGGTCCACGCCGCGTACGCTTCTTCCGCTGAAGCGGCGTCGTCGCCCAGCGTCAGGCCGGTGCGGGGGAACGCCATCCACGTGCGCTCATGGGGTGCGGTTTCGGCTGGCATTCTCCAGGCCATGGAAGTCTCCTGCGTATTGGTGAGGTGAAAGTGTCGGTGAGGTGAAGATTCTTGTTGATCGCCTGATCAATAACAAGAAAACTACTTTAGACTGTTCTGTGATGTCAAGCACCATACAGAAACGCGCAGCGCGGAAGACGCCGGCCGAACGCGCGGCCGAAATATCCGAGGCCGCCCGGGAAATAGCGCTCGAACAGGGGCTTTCCGCCATTACGCTGCGCAACGTGGCGGCACGGGTGGGCGTGGCCTCGGGCCTCGTGGCGCATTACCAGCCCAATGCGGAGGCCCTCGTGGCGGGCATTTTCACGACCATCGTGGCGGCGGAGACCGAAGAGGTCGCGAGCCTCCTGGAGCGGCAGCCGACTCCCTTGGAGCAACTCGGAATGCTCCTCGAAACACTCATGGACGGTAGCCGCCTCGATGTCACGGCAATCTGGGTAGAGGCGTGGACCCTGGGGCGCCGGAACGAGGCGCTCGCAGCCTGCGTCCGTGAGCAGATGGATGCATGGCAGGCGGTGGTCCAGCGCGTCGTCGAAGCGGGGATCGACGCCGGTGAGTTCGAGACGTTCGATGCTCCGTCTGTCGCCTGGCAGATCCTGGGCATGGTGGACGGGCTGAATGCCCAGGCCCTCGTTCGCTGGGACGGTGTCAGCGACCGCGGTACGCACCTGGCCCGCGCAGTGGAAGGCATGGTGGGTGCGGCCCGCGGTTCGCTGCTGCCGGGCGGTGCCCCGCCATAAGCCCGGACTCTTAGTTCGGCAGGTAGTGTTCCAGCCGCTCGAACTCCGGTTGGGAAAGCTCGCTCGCGACGGCGGCAGCCCCCACCGCGCAGGCCGCCGCGAGGCTGCTTTCCTCATCGAGGCCGGCCGAGAGTGCGAGCACGAGCGCAGCACAGAAGGCGTCACCGGCCCCCACGCTGTTGACGACGCTCGTCTTGCTCGCAGGCGCGTGGGCGGTCTTGGCCCCTTGCCTGTACATCGACGCACCGCCTGCACCGTAGGTCACGGCCACGCGGTTGGCGTTCCGGAGCTCCGGGATGAGCTCGTATTCGGACTCGTTGACGATCACCAGCTGGCACCGCTCCAGGAGTTCATCCGGCAATGGCTGCGCCGGTGCCGCATTGAGGGCAAAGAACCCCGTGGTGCGGCGAGCGGCTTCGAGCACGGCATCGACGGAGATCTCCAATTGTGCGAGTACCGGCCCGCCATCGGAGAAATCGGCGTGCTCCAGCGAAACCATGGCGTTGGCTCCAGGAGCCACGGCGATCTGGTTCTCGCCCTCGCTGTCGATCACGATCAAAGCAGTACCGGTCGGCGCGGAAACCTGCTCCACTGCGGAAATATCAACCCCTGCACGGTCCAGCGCGTCCGTCAGGAGCCGTCCGTCCGGATCCGCGCCGACGGCGCCCACCATGCGGGCAGCGCCACCCAGCCGTGCGGCAGCTGCGGCCTGGTTGCCGCCCTTTCCGCCGGGCTGACGGTTGAGGGTGCCTTCGCCGATGGTTTCACCGGGGGAGGGCAGGCGCTGGACGCGGCACGTGAGATCGACGTTGAGGCTGCCGACAACGGTGAGCGTGCTGGGGATGGGCATGGGCTGTCCTTCCGGGGGTGCTGGATTGCGGTGCTGGGTTTCCGGCCTCGTGCCGGAAGCCATGTTCATCGAAAGACCCTTCAGTTCGCCGCCGGCAAGGACAGGATCCGCTCCAGGAGGTGGGCGGCGGCGTCGCCCTTGACGGACAGCACAACCCGGGACGCCCGTTCCGGCACCTGCCGCGCACCGGCGGCTCCGCCGTCGAACCGCTCACAGCGGGTCTTGCCATGCGCCTCGCCGGTGCTCGTGTCGACGGATATTCCGACGTGCGGGGCGTCGTCGAGCTCCAGGGCACCCACGGCGATTGCCGCCGCCAGCGGATCGTGGAGGGCGGCGCAATGCTCACCGAAAATTGTGTTGTAAAAGGCGAAATACTGCACGAGCATGCCGGAGAGTGCGTTGGCCACCGGGTGTCCGGCCGCCGCAAGGGCCGCACGATGGGCCTCATCGAAGCGGTGGTTCATGGTGACGTCCAATGGAACCATGGTCACCGGCCAATCGGCCTCCATCACGACGGCGGCGGCCTCGGCGTCATTGAAGATGTTGGCCTCGGCGACCGGGCTGATGTTGCCCGGCACAAACGCGGCTCCGCCCATGATCGTGACATCGCGGACGAGGCCCGGGAGCTTCGGGTCCAGCTGCAGTGCGAGGGCCAGGTTGGTGAGCGGACCGACGGCAATCACGCGCAACTCACCCGGGTGCTCGTGGGCGAGCCGCACGAGCATCTCCGCGGCAGTCTCTGATTCGAAGGTCAGCCCGGAGTCCTCCAAGACGACCCCGCCGATGCCGTTCTCGCCGTGGACGTGAGGCGCTCCGCCGTCGAACGTTCCCATGAGGGGATCGTGGGCACCCACGGCGACCGGGATCCCGGCCCTCCCGGCCGCATGGAGCAGGTTCAACGTGTTGACGGCCCCCGTTGCGGCGCTGACGTTGCCGCTGACGGTTCCGATCCCGGCCAGCTCCACCTCGGGGCTCGCCAAAAGATAGGCGATGGCGAGGGAATCGTCGATGCCGGTATCGCAGTCGAGGTAGAACGGCTGCGGTGTGGTGGTGGTCATGGTGCTCCTTCGTGGGTTGGGTGACTCGGGTCCGGGATCAAGCATGGGAGACGACGACGGCGGGCGCCGCTGCGGAGCTCGCGGCGACAGGGCGGAGGATCAGGGAAGCGGCGAAGGCCGCGAGGGCGAAGCCCGCCGAGATCCACAGGGCAGTTTGGTAGCCGGCGATGGTTCCGGTGGCGACGGCCGGTGCGACGACGGCGATACCCACACTGGCTCCGATTCCAAAGCAGGCTCCATTGAGGCCGGGCACGGAACCCGGAGCCGATTTGGGTGAGTTCAACACGGCGATGCCGCTGACGGTGCTCTGGAACTGTCCGAGGTACAGGACCCCCATGATGATCAGCAGGGCGAAGACCATCCAGCGGTCCGCGGCGAAGACTGCGACCGCAACCGCGGCGACGACGATCAGCCCGCTGCTGATCCGCAACGCCTTGAACCAGCCGATGCGCTGGGCAAACCAGCCGGAGAACACCGCGGTGAGCACACCGACGAAGGCTGTGGGCGTCAGGTAGAGGAGGGCGGACATGGAGGCGGACAGGCCATATCCGGCTTTTGCGTCCTGGCTCAGGAGGATCACGGTGAAGTTCAACGCCGAGAAGATGCCGGCAAGCGTCAGTACGGTGCTTGCCAAAACCGGCCATACCTGGCGGGACCGCAATTGCTCGATGGCGATCAGCGGGCGCGCAACGCGCCTTTCCACGGCGACGAACGCCAGCCCGGCAATCACTGCGCCGGCGAGATAGCCAAGGGTCCAGATATCGCCCCACCCCGATGTGGAAGCCTGCCCTATCAGGTTGCTCAGGAGAACCAGGAATGTGCCCAGAGTACCGGCGCCCCACCAGTCCATGCGTCCCTCCCGTGTCCGGGCGGCTCGCTTCGGGACGACGACGGCGACCAGCACGATCGCGAGCACGCCCACGCCGAGGACCAGCACAAAGAGGAAGTGCCAGCCGATGGTGTCGGTGATGAAACCGCCCAGGAAGCCGTCGAGCCCGCCGATGCCGCCGTTGACCGCCGAGATGACACCGACGGAGATGCCGAAGAGGCGTTTGCTGAAGCGCTCGGACAGGAGCAGGAAAGAAATGGTGAACGTGGCGCTCGTTGCACTCTGCAGGACCCGGCCCACGAGGAGAACGGTCAGGTTTGGCGCCAAAAGGCACAAGACGGTGCCGCACAACATCATCGAGAGGACGATCAGCAGGGTGCGGCGGCGTCCCAGGAAGTCGCTCCACCGGGAAAATGCCATGCCCAGGACCGCGCCGGTCAGGAAGAACAATGACTGGACCTTGGCCACGTTTTCCGTGGATTCCTGGAAGTGGGCGGCCATGGCAGGCAGGGCGGCCGAGAACAGGCTGGCGTTGAGCTGGTAGCTGAGGATCGAAAGGATGAGCGTGGCGATGAGGACGGGCACTCGGGCTGCTTTTCGCCGAACGGGGAGCCCTGCGGTGCTGGTGGCTTGGGTTGTCATGGACAAACTTCCTTGTTTGAAACAGAACGGCTTGGGGGGTGGCTCGATGCAGGTGTGGCGCAGAGCACAAGGTGGCTTATATGTGAATCATACACGCTTGTTATACAAGCTTGGAATACCCATCGCGTAAACTCTCACTATCGACGAAGGGAGCCATCTTGGACCGCAGTGCTGAAGCCGTTCTTTCGGAGCCGTTGGATGCTACGGCCAACATCCCGCTCCGCGTTGCCGTCTACTCGCGCATCATGAACGCCATCAGGGCCGGGCATTTCCCTGTTTCCTCGCTGTTGCCTTCGGAATCTGATCTTGGTTCGGCGATGAAGGTCAGCCGGACGGTGGTCCGTGAAGCCCTGATGCTCCTCGAAGAAGACGGATATGTGCGCTCCCGCCGGGGCATCGGACGTTTTGTGGCCACCCGCCTGCCGCGGGTCGGCCTTGAACGGATCAGGCCCATGGAGGAGATCCTGGCCGAGGCCGGATCGGCGATCCAGGTCAGCCGTACGCAGCACGTATTGCACCCGTCGTCGTCGGTGTTCACCGCGGAGCCTCTCGGAATCCGGGAAGAGGAGGCCTCTTGGTTCTTCGAGAGCGTCCTCACGCGGGACGGCTCACCCATTGCCCTGGTCCAGGAGCACGTGGCAAGCAAGGGGGGTCTCGTTGATCGCGACCCTGAAGCGGCGCGGGCCATTGTGGACGACGTCGGGCAGGAAGCGACGCTGTTGGCCAATTTGATCTCGGCCATTGGCCCGGCCTTTGGGCCCGGCGAGACTGATATCGCAGCAGGCACCCCCGGCGTCGCGAGAGGGGAGTTGCTCGAGCTGGACGCCAAGGACCCGGTGCTGATCCTGACCCAGACCGTCGAGCATTCAGGCCAGGTTGTCTACCTGGCGAAGACGCTGGTCAATACCGGCGTAGTCCAGATCGGAATCATCCAGGGAACCTGACGGTGGGGCACCCAACTGACTCGCAGTAGATGTCGTTTTGAGGGCCCAAAACGACACCTACTGCTAGCTAGTTGGGGACTAGTTGGCCGGGCGCATGACTCGTCCCGCGACCGCGATCACCAGCTTCTCGGGCAGGAGCTTGACGGCCACCCGCGCAACAAAGGAGTTGAGCCGGCCATCCACGACGCTCGGCTTGTTCCCGCGGATCGCGGACATCGCAGTGTCTACCACCTGCTCCGGGGTCCGCATGTTGCCCGCGGCAGCTGACTCGCCGGCGATTTCAAAGAACGGCGTGTCCGTGGCTCCCGGGCAAACGGCAAGCACTTTCACGCCCGTGCCTTGCGTCTCGGCCCACAGCGCCTGGGTGAACGAGAGAACGAAGGCCTTCGTCGCGCCGTAGACGGCCATGAGGGGTACCGGCTGGAAGGCGGCCGTACTCGCGATGTTGATGATCGCCCCCGCGCCGCGCTCCACCATGCCGGGCAGGTAACGCGTGCTGGTGCCGACCAAGGTGGAGCAGTTCAACTGGATTTGCTCCGCGTAGCGATCGGCGTCTGCATGGAGAACGTGTCCGTGTGTTCCGAATCCGGCGTTGTTGACCAGGATGTCCACTTTGAGCCCCAGGGCGTCGGTGGCGAGCTGTAGTTCCTTTGCGGAGTCCGGCAGGCTCAAGTCCATGGCCAGGACGGTCACTTCGGTGCCCTGCCCGCGGAGTTCACCCGCAAGCGCGTCGAGTTTGTCCTGGCTGCGGGCAACCAGGATCAAACGTGCGCCCTCGGCAGCCAGCCTGCGGGCGAACACCGAACCAATGCCGGTGGACGCTCCGGTGATGAGGGCTGTTTTGGCTGAAATGTTCATTTCTTCTCCTAATAAACTGACTGTGCGGTTTGTTTTTTGGCTAAGGGTTGAGGTCTTTGGCTTGTGGTTTGCCGCATTACTGGCTGGAAATGAACTGCCGCTCGACCAGTTCCAAGAGGAGGGTCGCGCGTCGCTCGAAGGCGTCGAGGTCCTTCGGGTCAAGGGCGTCGGTAACCGACTTCAACCCATCGAATGCGGCCACGATGACCGTTGCCGCATCGTCGGGGTCTCCCGAAAACGCGAGGACGCCGCTTGCGCGGCCCCGCTGAAGGATACCGGCCACAAGATCCACCCATGCCGCCAGGGGTGAGGTACCGCCGGCATTCTCGTTGGTGGATGCCAATTGATTGGCCAGGTGCACCACGCCCCACGCGGACGAGTCGCTCCGGACTGTTCTGACCATGAACTCCCCGAGATGGCGCAACTCTTCGAGCGGGTTGTTCTTGCTGAGAATTTCCTCGTGGACGCGAAGCAGCCACCGTGCCTTCTGCTCGTCGACGACGGCCTGGGCCAACATTGCTTTCGACGAGAAGTGGAAGTAGATGGCTCCCTTCGTGAGCCCGACTGCGCGGATGATGTCGTCCATCCGGGTCTGCTCGAAGCCCTTGCGCGCAAAAACTTCCGCGGCAACCCGAAGGATCTCATTCCGGGTGGCCGCGCCCTTGGGTGTGCTGCCTGTGTCTGCGAATTCCACCCTATCAAGTTACAAACCGACCAGTAGGTATGTCAATGTGGGGAGTTCACCGGCATCGATCATCCAACGGGCACGGCTTGCCGATAGGATTTGGGCATTTAATGGGGGCGCAACAGCAGCGGTTGCTGCTCTGTCAGAATGTGGGAGGAGTGGGGGGACCCAATGCGCGATGAAGCGCTCTTTGAGGCTTCCGTCAATCGGGAGCTCGTTCATAAGCGCTCCGTTTCGGAAGTCTTCTTGACTGACTTTGTCCAATCAAGCTCCAGACGGTTTGTTGCGGGAGCGCAATGGCCGCGCTGGCACGTGTTTTATGGATCGCCGGACGGTTCGCCGGACTCTGCGCTGATGGCTGAGACCTTGAGGCAGGCAGTAATCTTCTTGGCCCATCTGTGCGGAGTGCCCTTGAGCCATACGTTCATCATGCCGTACATGAGCATTTCGGTGGAAGCAGCGATCCTGGATCCCTTGGTACCCACGCAGGTTGCCGTCGAGCTCGACGTGAAGGATATGAAGCTCAGTGGAGGGCAATTGTCGGCACTGACAGTGTCCGCCCGGTTCGTCGTTGACGGCACTCCCGTAGGGGGAGGGGCGGCCGCGGCCCGCATTGTGAACCCCGTGACGTATGAGCGCTTCCGCGGAGCGGTCAGCACTGGGCTGCCCGCCGCCGGGGACGACTTACTGGCGTGTGTCGACGTCGGGCATGCCACCCAGCGGAACGTGATGCTGGGGCAAAGCAGCCGCCCGTTCGTTTGGCCGTTGCGCGTCGATCCAACGCATCCGATCTTCTTTGACCATCCCCTCGACCACGTCCCGGGAATGCTGCTGGTGGAGGCAGCGAGGCAGGCTGTACGGGCGGCGACTTCCCGACCGGATGCCGATTTTGCCCTGTTTGAGGCGGAATTCATGAGGTTGGTCGAGTTCAGCTATCCCGTGGATGTTGCCGTGACACAGCTCGAATCCAAGCTTGCGCGCGGCGTGGTGAAGGTCCGGTTGTTGCACGAAGGAGAGACCCTGATGTCCTTGTTGGCCCTGGTCAAAGAGCCGCGCTAGTTCAGCGAGTCCCGGAGCCCTGCCCGTGTATCGGCGCAATGGCCGGCATCATGAAACGCCACATGTCCTCAATGCGTTTGAGGACGTCGCGTCGTTCCGTCAGCACGTTGGAAACCATCTGCACGCCAGTGAAAGACGCAACCAGGTACCGTGCGAAGTCGCCGGCATCTACTTCGGGCCGCACGTCACCCTCGAGTTGGGCTTGGCGCGTCAGCATCTCCATGGTGGTGACCCAATCCTGGTACGGACCCTTGACGTCGCCGTTGAACGCCGAAGCTTCAAATGTCAGCCGGATTCCGGCCCTGACCACGGGCTCGTCGAGAAGCTGTTGCCCGAACGTGCGGCACATGGCGATCATCGTCTCCAATGCCGGCAGCCCCGCGGAGGCGATCTTCTCGCCAGCGACACGCACAATGTTGTGCTGTTCGGCTATGACCGCCAGCGCCAGGTCTTCCTTCGATTTGAAATGGAAATAGAGCGCGCCTTTGGTGACCGAGGCGCGCTCAGTGACGTCGCTTAGGCTTGCATTCCCATAGCCGACCTCTTCAAAGATCGACGCTGCACCCTCAATGACTGCCGTTCGGGTGGCTTTGGCACGTTGTTGCATGATCCGCGTGGAGACCTCTCCGGTTTCTGCGTCCGGGATACTTGAGTACATGAAGCTGGCGGACCGGGGGACCTGTGGGTGCCATGTCAACATGTGTTGACCATGTGCCCCGGGTTCTGGTCCTGGGTTCGTCAGGTTTCATTGGAAGTCGGGTTGTAGCCTCACTCGCCGGGTCCGGAGGGGCGCACGTTGTGGCACTCTCACGAAAACCGGTTGCAAGACTACGAAACAATAACGCTACCATTGCCACCGCCGACATTTCCGTCCCGGGGAGCCTGATCCCATTCCTGCGCGATACGGATGTTGTCATCCACGCGGCATCCTATGTGGGCTCCGACCCCCGCCTGGCCCACGCGATCAACGAGTCCGGCACCAGCCACGTCCTTGAGCAGTGCAGGCAAGCAGGAGTTGCCCGGCTGATCTATGTCAGCACGTGCAGCGTTTACGGAAGCGGACCGCACCGCGGCATCCGTGAATCCGAGGCCCGTTATCACCCGGCCTCGGTGGCCAGTGCCAGCCGTGCCGTCGCCGAAGAGCTGGTTCTCGGCCGCGGCGGGGAGGTTGTCCGCCCCAACCTCGTGTTCGGTGCGGGAGACCGTTGGTTTGTCCCGGGCCTGCTCAAGCTGATGAATGTGGCTGGCGGCTGGCCGGGAGACGGTTCGGCGTTGCTTTCGCTCGTCAGTGTGGAGGCGCTGGGAAGGCTGATTTCCGGGCTCGCGTTGGCCCCTCCGCAACCCGGACAGGCGTTCCACGCCGCATATCCGGAACCGGTTCCTGTGTCACTTCTCCTGCAAGGGGTTGCCCGGGCATGCGGCGTGGAATATCCGAGGTTCCTGGGGGATGACGAATGCGCCGGTTCGGCCTTGCGCGCGGCCGGATTCAGCGGCCATCAGATTGACTTGGTAACGAAGGATCACTGGTACTCCTCTGAACGCCTTTGGCGGATCTCCGGGCGCGAACCGGAATCGTTCAGGAGCGCCCTTGGCGAATTTTCTTCCTCCTACGACGTTTCCCGGGGAACCGATCAGTCATAAACCGGTTGGACGGTTTGTTTGTTGGCCTTTCAGTCTCTAGACTTTAATCCAGTGGCTCGTTGCGATTGTGACAACAAGCTGAAGGGCAGGAATGGGGGGAGGTGCGGCCGAGCAATCGACCGCACCTCATCTGTCCCGAAGCTCTGTCCCGAAGCCGCCGGGTTCGATTTCCAATCTCACATCGTTGTGGTTTAGTATTGACGAGTTGCTCCGGCGGGGATGGAAGTCCCGGTGAGCAAAGTTCGGGGCTGTGGCGCAGCTGGTAGCGCACCTGCATGGCATGCAGGGGGTCAGGGGTTCGAGTCCCCTCAGCTCCACCGAAGAAAAGGGAATCACCCGAGCGGGTGGTTCCCTTTTTCGTCTCTCCGTGGGTAGCCGTGGATGCCCCCAACTAGTCCCCACCGCCACCCTCGCCTCGCAAGCTCGGCCAGGGAACCCGGGCGGCGTGGGCCCACGCAGTTAATGTCGCTTTCAGCCCTGAAAACGACATCAACTGCGAGCTAGTTGGGCCACTGCTGCGGCGGGTGCCGTGCCGACGGCAGCGGTCAGACGGTCGGTTACTTGCAATCTCTACCTTCCTCCGCCACCCCTATGTTGTCGAGGGTTCCCGAGGGGGATAGATTGGTGCACCGTGACCTTGACCGAGCTGGATGAAACCCTTGAGACGCTGTTCGGCACCCTGCGCCGCTTCCCCGACGTCGAGGCAGAGAACCTGCAGGCGCATGACGCCACCGACAGGCTCCTCCTTGAGACCGCGGCAGGCTACGTGCCCGGCCAGGAAACCCGCGTCGCTGTGATCGGTGACCGCTACGGGGCCCTGACCCTGGGCGCTGTGGCGGCCCTCGGCGTCGGGCACGTGCGCGTGACCCAGGACCTCTACGCCGGCAGGCTCGCGCTGCAACGGAACGCGGACGCGTCCGGGTTGGCCGGCCGCTTCGATCAGTTCGAGCTGGGTGCCGGGTTGCTCGACGGCGCCGAACTGGTGATCGTGCAGCTCCCCAAGGCCCTCGCGGAACTGGAGGAAATCGTCGACGCCGTTGCCCGCTTTGCGGCGCCGGACGCGGTCCTGCTCGCCGGAGGACGAGTCAAGCACATGACCCTGGGCATGAACGCCGTCCTGGAACGCAATTTCGAGTCCGTGCAGCCACAGCTTGCGCAGCGGAAGTCACGTGTCCTGCTCGCCATCAATCCCACGCGGCCGGAAACGCCGGAGCCCTTCCCGGTCTCGGAGCAGAACACGGAGCTCGGCATGACGGTCTGTGCCCACGGAGGTGCGTTTTCAGGCACGAAGCTGGATATCGGCACGCGCTTCCTCCTGGGCTTCCTGGACAGGATCCCCACGGCGCGCCACGCGGTGGACCTTGGTTGCGGGACCGGGATCCTCGCGACGATGTACGCCCGGAACCGTCCCGAGGCCCGGGTTTCAGCGACGGATCAATCTGCGGCGGCCGTCGCGTCCGCCAGGGCAACGGCGGCAGCCAACGGTCTGGCAGACCGCATCACGGTGGTCCAGGACGACGCCATGTCCACCTTCGAACCGGGCAGCGCCGACCTCATCCTGCTGAATCCGCCGTTCCACCTCGGCGCCAGCGTCCATGCCGGCGCGGCCACGAAGATGTTCGATGCCGCAGCGCGGGTCCTGGCTCCCGGCGGCGAACTCTGGACTGTCTACAACAGCCACTTGCAGTACCGCGCTGCGCTGGAAAGGCTGATCGGCCCCACCACGGAAATCGGCCGGAACCCGAAATTCACCGTGACACGCAGCATCAAACGCTAGTCGCCCGCCCGGTTCGGCGGGCAGCGCTCCGACAGCACCTGCTCCACCCCGAAGCGCCCGATTCCCGCCATCGCCGGATTGTCATCCGAGAAACTGACCATCGCCGTCGCGAGGACCACAGCCCAGCCGCGGGCCCGGGCCCACGCCGCCGCATCCACGGCGGCTCCGAAGGCCGCCATGAAACGATGCCGCGCACCGCCGTCGAACATCAACCACGCCGCGGCGAGATCGACGGCGGGATCCCCGGCGCCGAGGTCTCCGAAGTCGACGACGGCGGCGAGCCGGCCGTCGGGCCGCACAAGGACGTTCGCCGGGTGGAGGTCGCCGTGCAGCCACAGTGCGGGCCCGTCCCACGGTGGGGCAAGGCAAGCCTCCGTCAGGAGCGCCCGCAACCGCCCCGCTTGCGGATAGCGCCTGGAATCGCGGAGCCTGTCCATGACCGCGTCCGACCTCGCTGCCAAAGGCACCCCGCGCACGGGATTGACGGGAGCACCCGGCGCGGCCGGGACGTGGATGGCGAGGAGAAACGCGGCCAGGTCCTCGGCCGCCGCGTTCCGTGACTCCTGGGAAACGAGCACAGCCGGGAGTCCTTCCAACCAAGGAGCCACGCTCCAAGGCCAGGGGAAGTCCGCAGACGGCCGCCCCAAGTGGATAGGGCTTGGGAGTGGGACGGGGGACCGCTTGGCATATTCGGGGAGATATTGCTGCTCATGCAGCATCAACTGTGCTGCCGCCTCCCGGCGGGGCAAGCGGACGGCCCACTCCTCGCCGAGCCGGTACATGACGTTGTCCCAGCCATTGGCTACCAGTTCCAACGGAAGGTCCGAGAGCCGTGGCAGCTGCTCCTCGAGTAGATTCCTTACCAACTCCGCGGTGACGTCGAGCTCGGCCTGCGGCATCAGTGCCATATTCCGGGCCTCCCATCAGCAATATCGGCGTCCGTTACGCCCGCGCAGCGTGTGGGCATACCGGGACAAGCACACGTGCCGTACGATGCAAATGCAACAGCATTATTCGAATGATTTTAGGGGAATCCGTGACTGAGATCCGGCAGCCGACTCCGAGGCGCGGAACCAATCTGCCACGCATGGGGGATTTCAACCTGACCGTCATTCTCGACGCCATCAGGCGCTCATCAGGCGGACTGAGCCGCGTGGAGCTTGCCCAAATCGTTGGCCTTTCACCGCAGACTATTTCGAACATCTCCCGCCGCCTCCTGGATCAGCAACTCATTATCGAGGCAGGCAAGGAAGGGAGCGGTCCGGGAAAGCCCCGCACCATCCTGCGCCTGAACCCGTCCGGAATGTACGCGCTTGGCGTCCACCTCGACCCCGCCGTCATCACCACCGTTGTGCTGGACCTGGTGGGCGACGTCGTGAAGCACTCCAGGATTCCCACTCCGACGGGAAGCAATCCACAGCGCGTCATCGCCGCCATAGCGGAGGAAATCAAGGCGCTGATCGAAGCTTCCGGTGTCGATACCGGGAAGATCGCGGGACTTGGCGTCGCGGCGCCCGGCCCGATAGACCTTGATGAGGGAACCGTCGTCGATCCGCCCCTGATGACGGGGTGGGACCGGGTGCACTTGAGGGACGCCCTCGCCGAAGCCACCGGACTTGAGACCCTCGTGGACAAGGACGTCACCAGCGCGGCGGTCGCCGAAACCTGGGCAGGCGGGGCCAGCGGAACCGGCAGTTTCATTTTCATGTATATGGGCACCGGCATCGGTTGCGGCATCGTCTTGAACGACGAAGTTGTCCGGGGAACATCCGGCAACGCCGGCGAAATCGGACACATCATTGTGGATCCGGACGGGCCGGAATGTGATTGCGGCCTGCGCGGGTGCGTCAAGTCGTCCTGTATACCGCAGGTCCTCGTGGCCGAAGCCGAAGAGCAAGGTGTCCTGAACGGTGGCCGCAAAGGCACCGAGGGCCCGGAAGTGCAGGAAGGCTTTGCCCGGCTTTGCGATGCCGCGGATGCAGGCGACGAGCGCGCCATCGCGATCATCGATAAGTCGGCGGTCCTGGTTTCCCGCGCGGTTGCGGTGGTGACCAACACCCTCGACGTCGAACGCGTCGTCTTCGGCGGCCCGTTCTGGGGCCGCATGGCGGAACGCTACTTGGGGCGCATACCCGCACTGCTCGCCGCCAACAGTGCCGCCAACAGCATCCACGGCATCGAAGTTGTCGGGACCGGAGTGGGCGAAGACGTCGGCGCGATCGGTGCGGCCTGCCTGGTACTGGAACACACTCTTGCGCCGCGCGCCCAGCGGCTTCTGTTGGAAGGCTGAGGCCTTCACCACGTCCTGTGTCTCAGGGCTGCATTTATCAATAATGGCAACAGGCTGGGCCAGCTGAAGTGTGGGGGGCTGCAGCCGCTTGAAGAAGGAGCGTCATGCGTCGCCCAGTCCGGATCGGAGCAGCACTGCTCGGGGTCGTTGGCCTTTTGGCCTCGGCAGCCTGCTCTGCCCAACCGCAAGCCATCAGCAAGCAAACCATCAAGATCGTCTACCAAAAGACGGACTCCTTCACCGCCCTGGACAAGGTCTTCCAGGATGCCAAGCAGGAATTCGAAGCAGCAAACGCGGGCGTCACCGTGGACCTGGAGCCAATCCAGGCCAACGACGACGACTATGGCACCAAGCTCGCGCTGGCCCAGCGTTCCCCCGACACCGCTCCGGACGTCTTCTACGAGGACACCTTCAAGGTCCGCTCGGACGTCGACGCCGGATACTTGCTGAAACTCGACTCGCAGCTGGCCTCGTGGGACGAATGGTCCAAATTCAACGAGGGTGCCAAGGCCGCGGGACGCGGTGACGACGGCAGTATCTACGCCGTCCCGCTCGGCACCGATACCAGGGCGATCTGGTACAACAAGTCAGTCCTCCAGAAGGCCGGCATACCCGTGCCCTGGCAGCCGAAGACCTGGGATGACATCCTGGCCGCGGCCCGCAAGATGAAGGCCGCGGATCCAGGAGTGATTCCCTTCAGCATGTACGCCGGAACAGGCACCGGTGAAGGAACCGTCATGCAGAGCTTCTACGAACTGCTCTACGGAACGGGCAGCTCCCTGTATTCGGAGAGTGACAAGAAGTGGGTGCTCGGTTCCAAGGGATTCACCGATTCACTCCAGTTCCTGAAGACCCTTTACGACGAGAAGCTTTCCGTGACGCCGGCGGACGCCCTCGATTCGAATGTGTGGAAGAAGGTCTTTGGCCAGTGGCTGCCTCAGGGCAAAATGGGCGCCACCGTCGAAGGCTCGTACGCGCCATCGTTCTGGCAGAAGGGCGGGTCATATGAATGGGCCGGCTACACCCAGGACATGGGAGTAGCCACGTTCCCCACCCAGTTCGGTCAGGATCCCGGTGGAGTGAGCATGTCCGGTGGCTGGACGCTCGCCGTCGGCGCGAAGACCAAAAGCCCGGATTTGGCCTTCAAGTTCCTGACGACTGCGTTGAACAAGAAGAATGCCTTGGCGTTCGACGTCAACAACTCCCAGATCGCGGTCCGCACCGATGTCGCGTCCGATCCCGGGTACCAAGCGGCCAACCCGTTCGTGAAGCCTGTCTCCGACCTGGTCGGAGTGACGCACTACCGTCCGGCAACAGCCGACTATCCGAAGATCTCCCTCGCCGTCCAACAAGCCACCGAGGCGGTCATCACCGGCAAGCAAAGCCCGGCAAAGGCCGCGGCCGAATACGACGCCTCGGTCAAGAAACTCGTCGGCGACGCCAAGGTCATGCAGAAATGACGCATGGCAGTCCCTGATTCCCGCAGCCGCGATTCCCTCCGGCGCAGAACCCCCATCCAAAGGACTCTGCGTCGCAGGCTCCGCTTGGTGCCGGTAGTTCCGTCAATCGTGCTGCTGGGCCTCTTCATGCTGGCCCCTGTGGCGTGGTCCTTCTATGCCTCCTTCACCAACGCCGCGTTGTCCGGCAAAGCGGCACTGACCCCTCAATGGGTCGGCCTGGACAACTACGCCCGGATGCTGACGGACTCCGTCTTCCCGCTCTCGGCATGGCTGACGGTGGTCTTCGTCATCGCGTCCGCGATCCTCGGACAGAACGCCCTGGGCCTGGGCATCGCCTTGCTGATGACACGATCCGGGAGAGCCACCGCATCGCTCGTGGGCACGGTGGTGGTCGCTTCGTGGATACTGCCTGAGATCGTGGCGGCCTTCGCGGCCTACGCGTACTTCAGCCAGGACGGGACGCTCAACCAGCTTCTGGGACTGTTCGGTGTCCAGGGCACCAACTGGCTCTATGCCTTTCCCATGGCCGCCGTGGTCCTGGCCAATGTCTGGCGCGGCACCGCGTTCTCGATGCTGGTCTACAGGGCCGCGCTTTCCCAAGTCCCGCGCGACATCTCCGAAGCCGCACTCATGGACGGCGCCAAGGGTTGGCAACGCCTGGCCTTCATCACCCTTCCGATCATCCGCGGGAGCATCGCCACCAACCTCATGCTGATCACCCTCCAGACGCTCGCGGTATTCACCCTCATCTGGGTGATGACGGCGGGTGGTCCGTCCGACGCGAGCACCACCCTTCCCGTGCTGGCGTACCAGGAAGCCTTCAAGCTCGGAGACATCGGATACGGCACCGCGATCGCTTCGGTCCTGATCCTGATCGGCATGGTCTTCGGGGCCGTGTACGTCAGGCTGATCCGGGGGGCGAAACCGTGACGTCCCTCCGTCGCGCTCCGTTGCTCGCCGGGAAGCGCCCGACGGCGGTGGGCTGGGGACGCCTCCGCGTCCGCTTGGCCGCGAATGCGGCTTTGGCCGTGATCGGCGTGTGCTTCGTGCTGCCCCTTGCGTGGCTGCTTTTTGCTTCCGTCGATCCGCACGCCGGATACGAGACGCGGTGGCCCGCATCGCCGTCGTTCGCGAATTTTGCCGCCGTACTGACGCCTGGCCTGCTGTTCCAGCCGCTCGCGAACAGCTTCCTGCTCTCCGCCGGAACCGCCGTCGTGAACCTGGCGGCTGCGGTCCTGGCGGCCTATCCGCTGTCCCGCTACCAATCGCGCTTCAACAAGCCGTTCCTCTATGCGATCCTGTTCGGTACCTCGCTCCCGGTCACGGCAATCATGGTGCCGGTCTATGGGCTGTTCGTGCAGTTGCAACTGCTGGACTCGATGCCGGCAACCATTTTTTTCATGGCAACCACCACCTTGCCCATGGCCATTTGGATGACCAAGAACTTCATGGACTCCGTGCCGCTTGAGTTGGAGGAAGCTGCCTGGATGGACGGCGCCTCCGGATTGGCTACGTTGCGGAGAATCGTCCTGCCGCTGATGAGGCAAGGGCTGGGCGTGGTGTTCATCTTCGTCTTCATCCAGGCCTGGGGGAACTTCTTCGTCCCGTTCATCCTGTTGTTGTCCAACTCCAAACAGCCGGCCGCGGTATCCGTTTTCAGCTTCTTCGGACAGCATGGAGCCATCGCTTACGGAGAGCTCGCCGCGTTCTCCATCCTGTATTCCGTCCCGGTGCTTATCCTCTACACTGTGGTCGCCAGGGGCTCCGGCAGTGCGTTCGCGCTTTCGGGCGCGATGAAAGGCTAAGCAGCCAGGGCTCAGTCGATGTCCTCCACGACGGTGCCGTACGGGATGGAATCATCCAGATGCGCTTGGTGGCCGCTGTGGTTGTAGACCACGCGCACGCCGTGAAGCTGGTCTGCGGCCGATTGCATCAGGATGGGGCGGACGGTCTGGACGAATCTTTCCTCTTTGCCGGCGAGGTACTCCTGGTAACTGGCGGGAAGCTGGATCATGGCAAAAGAATAGTCCTGCCGGACCGCCAAGGGGAGGGCTCGCATCGGGGCTCCCCGTGGCGTAATGTTGGCCGGCCGGACCAGGCTGGAAGCCCCAGCGAAGAATCTTCAGAAATCGGGCGAAACGTAGCGTAAAAGTGCGTCTTAATTCGGTGGAGGATTTGTGGCGACCCGAGCCCCGTTCTAGAGTCGTATTCAAGTTACCGCGGTAACGTGTCAGCGATCCTCCGCCGGATCTGCCTCTTGAAGGCAGGCAGGAGGGTGTGGGTGCCCCCATGTGGGCCTGACATTTGCACACGGACAACTTCATTCCAGGCGTAACAGTCGCGGCTGCGCCCTGCTGGAGTTCGTTGCGTGTATCCCCAAACTCAATTCACCGATTCTGCAGTCCATGGACCTGGTTTTCACGTCCATGAACGCAGGCCCGCTGACACACAGCCAAGGACGCAAATGTCACCACCAAGCCTCATCGACACCCATCCGAACCTCACCGGCGCCACCCCTGTTGCCCTGTCCTACGAACTTTTCCCGCCGCGCTCTCCGGCCGCTGCGGAGTCCCTCTGGACCACTATCGGGGAGCTTGAGGCGACGGATCCCGACTTCGTCTCCGTGACGTACGGTGCCAGCGGTTCCAACCGGGACACCGCCGTCGAGCTCATCAACCGGCTGCTGCTCGAAACCACCCTGCGGCCACTGGCACACCTGACCTGCGTCGGAAACACCCCGCAGGAACTGGCCGAGATCATCGGCGAACTCCTGGACAACGGCGTGCGCGGCATCCTTGCCCTGCGAGGCGACCTCCCCAAGGACAGCGGCCAGCCAGTCAGCGGTTCGCTGCGCTACGCCCAGGACCTCATCGAACTCATCCGGCGTGTGGAACAGCGGCGTTCGGCTCTCCTCTGCGCGGGCAAGATCGCCGTCGGCGTGGCCGCCTATCCCACGCGCCACCCGGAGTCGCCGAGCGTAGAGCACGACGTCGAGGTGCTGCTCGCGAAGCAGCGTTCGGGTGCCGATTTCGCCATCACTCAGGTCTTCTTCCACACGGAGCAATATGCGGACCTGATCTCCCGTGCCCGGCGGGCCGGCGTCACGATCCCGATCATCCCGGGCGTCATGCCGCTGACCAGCCTTCGCCGGCTCAAGCGCCTCGGCGAGCTCACCGGCGTCGAACCCGCACCGGAACTGATCGAGCGCCTTGCCGCGGCGGACAGCGACGCCGAACGGCGCAAGATCGGAGTCCGCGCCACGGTGGACCTGGCCAACGCCGCCCTGCAGGCCGGTGCTCCGGGCATCCACCTGTACACCTTCAACGAGCATGCCTGCGCCCTGGACGTGCTGGACAAGCTTGCCTTGCCCCGCCCGGCCCGGCCCGCCAGCAGGCTCAGCGCCATCGCCCGCCGCCAAGAACTCGTCAGCTGATCAGCCAACGCTGCTCCGCGCACCCCTCGACACATCGATTTGCACCTACTGCCCCAAGGAAATCCCATGACTGAACAGAATCTCACTGAAAAGACCAACGCAGCGTTCCCCGCCGCATCCCTGCTCGGCTACCCGCGCATCGGCCGCCGCCGCGAACTCAAGAAGGCAATCGAAGCCTACTGGGCCGGCAAGATCGATGCCGCTGCCCTTGACGCCGCTGCCAAGGACATCCAGCTGACCACCGCCAAGCGGCTCCAGGAACTCGGCCTCAACGAAGCCGCCGCCGTTCCGGGCACCTTCTCCTTCTACGACCAGGTGCTCGACGCCACCGCACACCTGGGCGCCGTCCCGGCCCGTTTCGGCCAGCAGCTCAACGCCGAAGGCCAGCTCGACATCGATGGCTACTTCACCCTGGCCCGCGGCAACAAGGACCAGCAGCCGCTGGAAATGACCAAGTGGTTCGACACGAACTACCACTACCTCGTTCCGGAAATCGGCCCCGAGACCGACTTCAAGCTCGCCTCCAACCGCATCGTCGAGGAATTCGAGTTCGCCCTCGCCAACGGCATCGAGACCCGCCCGTACATCGTCGGCCCGGTGACCTACCTGCTGCTCTCCAAGGCTTCCGACGACGCACCCGCGGGCTTCGCTCCGCTGTCCCGCCTCGAGGACATCCTCCCGGTCTATGTCGAGCTCCTTGGCAAGCTTGCCGCTGCCGGCGCCAGCTGGATCCAGTTGGACGAGCCCGCCCTGGTCGTCGACCAGGACACCCCGGCCGCGGAAATCCAGGCTGCCACTGCCCGTGCCTACGAAGTGCTCTCCGGTGCCGCAGCGCGCCCGCAGCTCTTCGTCTCTACGCCCTACGGCTCCCTCGACGGCCAGCTCGGCACCCTCGCCGCGACCAACATCGACGCCCTGCACATCGACGTTTTCAAGGGCGCGGTACCGTCCGCGGCAGCCCTGGCCGGCCTGGGCAACAAGACCCTGGTTGCCGGCGTCGTGGATGGCCACAACATCTGGCGCAACGACCTCGCTGTCTCGGCCGCCAAGCTGGACGAACTGAAGGCCGCAGCGGGCAAGCTTGCCGTCAGCACCTCCACCTCCACCCAGCACGTTCCGCACGACACTGCCGAGGAAACCCAGCTCTCCGCGCAGCTCCGCAGCTGGCTCGCCTTCGCCGACCAGAAGGCCGTCGAGGTCAAGGTCCTGGCGGACTACCTGGCCAACCCGGCTTCCGCGAAGGCCGCCATCGACGAGGCTTCCGCAGTGATCGCCTCCCGCGCCACCGCCGAAGGCGTCCAGCGCGCCGACGTCCGTGCCCGCACCGCAGCCCTCACCGAGGCCGACTTCAACCGCTCCGAGTACCCGGTCCGCGAAGCCGCCCAGGAAGCTGCGCTGCACTTGCCGCCGCTGCCCACCACCACCATCGGATCCTTCCCCCAGACCTCGGAAATCCGCTCCGCCCGTGCCCGCAACAACAAGGGCGACCTCACCAACGAGCAGTACGAACAGCTCATGAAGGACGAGATCAAGCGCGTCGTCGAGCTGCAGGAAGAGCTCGGCTACGACGTCCTGGTGCACGGCGAGCCCGAGCGCAACGACATGGTCCAGTACTTCGCCGAGAACCTCGAAGGCTTCGACGTGACCGTCCACGGCTGGGTCCAGTCCTACGGCTCGCGTTGCACCCGGCCGTCCATCCTCTGGGGCGACGTCACCCGTTCGGCGCCCATCACGGTTGCCTGGGCCGAATACGCGCAGTCCCTCACCAGCAAGCCGATGAAGGGCATGCTCACCGGTCCGGTCACCATCCTGGCCTGGTCCTTCGTCCGCGACGACCAGCCGCTCGGCGAGACCGCCAACCAGGTGGGCCTGGCGCTGCGGGACGAAATCGCCGACCTCGAAGCAGCCGGCATCAAGGTCATCCAGGTGGACGAGCCCGCACTGCGCGAACTCCTGCCGCTGCGCAAGGCCGACCACGCCGCCTACCTGAAGTGGTCGGTCGACTCCTTCCGCCTGGCCACCGCCGGTGCCGCCGACGCCACCCAGATCCACACCCACCTCTGCTACTCGGAGTTCGGTGTGATCATCGACGCGATCGACGGCCTCGACGCCGACGTCACCTCCATCGAAGCCGCGCGTTCACGCATGGAGGTTGTCCACGACCTCGAGGCGCACCACTTCGGCCGCGGCGTTGGTCCGGGCGTCTACGACATCCACTCGCCGCGTGTTCCGGGCGAGGCCGAAGTCACCGAGCTGCTGTCCACCGCCGTCAAGCACGTTCCGTCGCGCCAACTCTGGGTCAACCCGGACTGCGGCCTGAAGACCCGTGGCTACGCCGAGACCGAAGAGTCCCTGCGCAACCTGGTCAAGGCCACCAAGACGGTCCGCGCCGGACTGCTCGAAGCAGCCAAATAGGCCTCACGTAGTACAAATGGCGGCGGCCGGTCACCTCAATGGTGACCGGCCGCCGTCGCGCTTTAACAGCTTTGTCAGGATTCCCAGAGGATCTCGTCGTCCACCACGCCGTCCTCGTCCGCCGCAACCACCAGCAGCTCGTCGGTGAAATGCGAGCCCAAAGTGAAATCGAGGACGAAATAGCGCTCCGGCTGGCCGGGGTAGATCGCCACATGGCCCAGTTTGAGGGCTTTGAGGAAAACGTCCTTGGTGAGCTGCGTCCTGTCGCGGACGCCGAACACTGCCTCCAGCTGCTCTTCTTTGAGCTGGTTGGAGTGGAAGTGGAGGAACTGCTGGGAGTTGGTGCCGTCCTGGTCCAGCTCCTCGGCGATCATGTCCCGGACCTGGTCCACCAGCTCGGGGAGGTAGCCCAGGCGGTAGTCCACCTTGTGGAGTGCCTTCTCGTCGAAGTGGTCATGCGCCGTGACATTCAGGTCCAGTTCGAGGGGATTTCCGGCGAGCTCGTGGGAAGCCACGTAACAGCGCTCCCGCCCGTGGTTGAGCTCGATCTCCCCAAAATGTTTGCTCGCTACCTTGCTCATGTCTTCAAGATAGTCCCAAACAAGCGGCGTGTTCCAGCATCCGGGAAGATTTCAGGGGCGGGCTTTGGGCGTTGACTTTTGAGTCGTTTTGGGCATCGTCCCGACGCTCCCGGCCCGGACGGTTGCGGTGCTCCCGCGCAGCGTGTCGGCCAGCAATTCCGTGAAGAGCTGCACCTGGGCCGTGCGCTTCTCGTTGAGGAGGAGGGCGAATACATTCCGCGCGAGCCGGATGTCCGGAACATCGAGAACCACGACGCCGGGCGGCCGGTGCCGCAGCGCCAGTTCCGGCACAAGGGCGGCGCCGAGCCCCGCTGCCGCCATCTCGAGGCTGGCGTGGAAATCGTCGCTATAGGCCACGACGCGCGGGTGCAGATTGCAGCTGGCAAACAGGCGTTCGATCACCACCGCGTCGCTGGTACCCGGGTGGTGCATGATCCAAGGCATGTCCGAGAGTTGCGAGGCCTGCATTTCGGCGTCCTCCCGGATGCCCCACGATGCAGGAAGAACCACGCGGAAGTCGTCGTCGCCGATCCACTGCCGCTCCAGGGTGTGGGGCCACGCAAGCCCTGACTGGCCCACTTGGTACACGAGCGCGAGGTCCAGTTCGCCGCCGGTGCGCAGGCCTTGGATGGTCTGGGAGGGCTCGGCCACCCACACGCGGAGTTCTATTCCCAGCTTCTTCCAGCGCGGGTTCCGGAGGATGTCCGGCAGGACGTAGGTTGCAAGGCTTGGGAAGATGCCGAGCCGCAGTTCCTGGACGGGGGAGTCCGTGCTCCTCGAGGCTGCCGCCAGCAAGGTCTCGACGTCGGTGAGCACTTTGGAGGCATGGCGCACCATGGTGAGGGCGGCTTCCGTGGGAATCACGCTGCGTGCGGATCGGTGGAAGAGTTCGACGCCGGTGTCCCGTTCCAGCGCTGCCATCTGTTGGGATACGGCCGAGGCGGTGTAGCCGAGCCGCGCGGCGGCTGCCGCGAAGGAACCGAGCCGCGTGACTTCAAGCAGTGTCCGCAGGTGGAGAAGGTTGACCATCAGTGATCCTTAGGCTCGGTGCCGGCCGAAAGACCGTGGAAACCAGCATATCGGTGTGAAATCGGTCTCCGCAGCCGCCCGGGTTGGGTGCCTGTCCGGGGCCTGGAAGTGTGGCGGGCGACTCACGGAACCGTGTTTGCAGGATGCCGCGACACGCCGGGATCCTGGCGACACGCTGACGATTAAATGTGGCTAAGTAGTCCACAGGGTGTGGATGACGTCTCCGGATTTGGCGGATTCCCGGACATTTTTACCCCCTGTGCCTGTGGACTACCGGTGCGTAAAATGACATACTTGTAATACATCATCTTGGGGTTCCGCCGAGGCGCTTGCACTACATGTAGTATCGATTTACGGATTGAGCGGGAAACCAGCACAAGACATGAATAGAGCGTTTGGCCGCCTCGGTGTGACTAGGCGGCCAGCGGGCCAGTATCGGAGACGGAATCAGTTCCGGTCGGGGCCTGCCGAACGAAGAGCAAAGACTTCAACAAAGGGGACAGGGACCATGACTGTTACGGTTTACACGAAGCCGGCCTGTGTTCAGTGCAACGCAACCTACCGTGCACTCGACAAAAAGGGCATCGCCTACCAGAGCGTTGACATCTCACAGGATGCCGAGGCCCTTGAGCGCCTGAAGGCCCTTGGATACATGCAGGCCCCCGTTGTGGTGACCGAGCAGGACCACTGGTCAGGATTCCGTCCGGACAAGATCGAAGAACTGGCACTGGCTGCCGCTTCGGTGGCCTAGTCTTTCGGGACTCCGCCGCAACAACAAAGCATTCCAATGTAGTCGAGGTGACTCCCATGGCAGCGCTGGCAACAGCACCTGCTCAAGCAATGGCTGAAGCTGTCAGCACGCGGAGCCACCTCATCTACTTTTCCTCAACATCTGAGAACACCAAGCGCTTCGTCCAGAAGCTCGGCGTGGACGCGGCACGCATCCCGCTCCACGCCAAGGACGCGCCGCTGCTCGCACTGGAACCCTTCGTGCTCGTGCTGCCCACGTATGGTGGCACGAACGGTGAAGGATCGGTGCCCAAGCAGGTCATCAGGTTTCTGAACAACCCGCAGAACAGGGAACTGATCCGCGGCGTCATCGGAGCAGGAAACACCAACTTCGCGGAAAACTACTGCATGGCGGGAGACATCATCGCCACCAAATGCCGGGTTCCGCTTCTTTATCGATTCGAACTCATGGGGACTCCGGAAGATGTTGACCGGGTCAATCAAGGATTGGAAAAGTTTTGGACACGACTGTCGCAGATACAGAAGTAACCAAGGGCGCTATGGACACCGCCAAGGTCAAGAAGCCATTGCCGGAGGCCTACAAGGGCCTTGGCTACCATGAGCTCAATGCCATGTTGAACCTCTACGGTCCGAACGGGGAGATCCAGTTCGAAGCCGACCGCGAGGCCGCGCACCAGTACTTCCTGCAGCACGTGAACAACAACACCGTCTTCTTCCATGACCTGGAAGAGAAGCTGGACTACCTGGTCAAGAACCAGTACTACGAGCGCGAGACCCTCGATCAGTACACGATGAACTTCATCCGTGACCTGTTCAACCGCGCGTACAAGAAGAAGTTCCGCTTCGAGACCTTCCTCGGCGCCTTCAAGTTCTACACCTCCTACACGCTGAAGACCTTCGACGGCAAGCGTTTCCTGGAGCGCTACGAAGACCGCGTCTGCATGGTTGCCTTGCACCTTGCCCGCGGCAACGAAGAACTGGCCAGCCGCCTCGTCGACGAAATCATTGACGGCCGCTTCCAGCCCGCCACTCCCACGTTCCTCAACGCCGGCAAGGCCCAGCGAGGCGAGCTGGTCTCCTGCTTCCTGTTGCGCATCGAAGACAACATGGAGTCGATCGCCCGCGGCATCAACTCGGCGCTTCAGCTGTCCAAGCGCGGCGGCGGTGTGGCCCTCTCGCTGACCAACATCCGCGAGCACGGTGCCCCGATCAAGCAGATCGAGAACCAGTCCTCCGGCGTCATCCCGGTCATGAAGCTCCTCGAAGACAGCTTCTCCTACGCCAACCAGCTCGGTGCCCGCCAGGGTGCGGGTGCCGTGTACCTGCACGCCCACCACCCGGACATCTACCGCTTCCTGGACACCAAGCGGGAAAACGCCGACGAGAAGATCCGCATCAAGACGCTGTCCCTCGGCGTCGTGGTCCCGGACATCACGTTCGAGCTGGCCAAGAAGAACGAGGACATGTACCTCTTCTCGCCGTACGACGTCGAACGCGTCTACGGCGTGCCGTTCTCCGACATCTCGGTCACCGAGAAGTACTACGAGATGGTGGACGACTCCCGGATCAAGAAGACCAAGATCAGCGCCCGCGAGTTCTTCCAGACCCTCGCGGAGATCCAGTTCGAGTCCGGCTACCCGTACATCATGTTCGAGGACACTGTGAACCGGGCCAACCCGATCGCGGGCAAGATCACCATGAGCAACCTGTGCTCGGAGATCCTGCAGGTTTCCACGCCGTCGATCTACGCCGAGGACCTGAGCTACGAGACGGTCGGCAAGGACATCTCCTGCAACCTTGGTTCGATGAACATCGCCAAGACCATGGATTCCCCGGACTTCGGCCTGTCGATCGAGACGTCCATCCGCGCCCTCAGCGCAGTGTCGGACATGTCCTACATCAACTCGGTGCCGTCCATTGCGCAGGGCAACGCCCAGACCCACGCCATCGGCCTCGGCCAGATGAACCTGCACGGCTACCTTGCCCGTGAGCACGTCCACTACGGTTCCGAAGAGGGCCTGGACTTCACCAACATCTACTTCTACACGGTGCTGTTCCACGCAATCCGTGCCTCGAACAAGCTGGCCATCGAGACCGGCCAGCCCTTTGGCGGCTTCGAGAACTCCACGTACGCCAGCGGCACGTTCTTCGACAAGTACACCGAGCAGGAGTGGACCCCTGAGACTGAGCGCGTGAGCGAGCTCTTTGCCGGCATCCACATTCCGACGCAGGACGACTGGCGCGAGCTGAAGGCTTCCGTCATGGAGCACGGCATCTACAACCAGAACCTGCAGGCCGTCCCGCCCACGGGCTCCATCAGCTACATCAACAACTCGACGTCGTCGATCCACCCGGTGGCCGCCAAGATCGAAATCCGCAAGGAAGGCAAGATCGGCCGCGTCTACTACCCGGCTCCCTACCTCGACAACGACAACCTGGAGTACTACCAGGACGCGTATGAGATCGGCTACGAGAAGATCATCGACACCTACGCCGCTGCCACGCAGCACGTGGACCAGGGCCTGTCCCTGACGCTGTTCTTCAAGGACACTGCCACCACGCGCGACATCAACAAGGCGCAGATCTACGCATGGCGCAAGGGCATCAAGACGCTCTACTACATCCGCCTCCGCCAGCTCGCGCTGGAAGGCACTGAGGTTGAGGGCTGCGTTTCCTGCATGCTGTAACTGTTTTCGGTTGTTTATTTGCGGTAGCCGCCGCGCCTCAAAACTGAAGAGTACGACGCCGGGTGAGCGCCCGGCGTCGTACGCTTACCTTAAAGAACACATACGTTAAGGGGACGAAATGACCGAGAAGGTCAAGCTGCTTAGCCACGTCGAAGCGATCAACTGGAACCGCATCCAGGATGACAAGGACGTGGAGGTCTGGAACCGCCTGGTCAACAACTTCTGGCTGCCGGAGAAGGTGCCGCTGTCCAACGACGTCCAGTCCTGGCACACCCTGACGCCGGACGAGCAGCAGCTCACCATGCGAGTCTTCACGGGCCTGACCCTGCTGGACACCATCCAGGGAACCGTGGGCGCTGTGTCCTTGATCCCGGATGCGATCACCCCGCACGAAGAGGCCGTGTACACGAACATCGCCTTCATGGAGTCGGTGCACGCAAAGTCGTACTCGTCGATTTTCTCCACCCTGTGCTCCACCAAGGAGATTGACGACGCCTTCCGCTGGTCCCTCGAGAACGAGAACCTGCAGAAGAAGGCGCAGATCGTCATGGACTACTACCAGGGCGACGATCCCCTGAAGCGCAAGGTCGCTTCCACGCTGCTGGAATCGTTCCTGTTCTACTCCGGGTTCTACCTCCCGATGTACTGGTCTTCCCGTGCCAAGCTCACGAACACGGCAGACCTCATCCGCTTGATCATCCGCGACGAAGCCGTGCACGGCTACTACATCGGCTACAAGTTCCAGAAGGGCCTCGAAAAGGTCTCCGAGGAGAAGCGCCAGGAGATCAAGGACTACACCTTCGAACTGCTCTTCGAGCTGTACGAGAACGAAGTCCAGTACACGCACGACCTGTACGACGGCGTCGGCCTCGCCGAGGACGTCAAGAAGTTCCTGCACTACAACGCCAACAAGGCCCTCATGAACCTCGGCTACGAGGCCATGTTCCCGGCTTCGGTCACCGACGTGAACCCGGCCATCCTATCGGCCCTGTCACCCAATGCCGATGAGAACCACGACTTCTTCTCGGGGTCTGGGTCGTCTTACGTGATTGGCAAGGCTGTCAACACTGAGGATGAGGACTGGGAGTTCTAGTTTTTTTGGGCCCACAACGCGGGGTCACTTAGCGCCCATCCAAGGCATCGGAATGGGCGCTAAGTGACCCCGCGTTCTTTGTGCGGTGCAAATCGGATCACCGAGAGGGACGTCACGAAGGTTTGAACCGCGAGGCCACAGACTCGCGGATTGCGACGACGTCCACGTTGCCGCTGGTCTCTTGGGTAAGCATTTTGGCTAGGCGTTGCGGCCAGAGTATGTGAATACCACGGGTCGCGAACGCGCCCCGGATCAGGGGCCAGTCGGCTTCGACGAAGCACAGCGCCCCGGTGACGGGCACATCCCCGACGAGGTCGCGCACGAGTCTGAGCTGTTTGAGTACTCCGTCGAGCAGCTTCGTGCAGTCGCGCCGGGCAACGACGAGTTTATCGACACGTGGCCGAAGGATCCCGCCCTCGATCTTCAACTCGGGTCGCCCCTTGTACCGCTTGGCGTCGATCACCCAAACCCCTTGGCGGGTTATGACGATATGGTCGATGTTCGCCTTCGAACCGGGGATACGGCGGTCGTGCACGACCGCGAGGCCATCCCCGGCAAGGGAATCGAGCCTGGCCCCGAGGCGCTCCTCGCCGACTGCACCCCGCTCCCAAGCTTTGGTGCTTTGCCGTTCGTCAGAGAGCGCGACCGCGAAACCACCCAATCGGCCCCATTTCGCTCGGAGCCTCTCCTCATCTTTGGCCTTGCGACGCTCGTACTCTCTTCGCGCCGAGGACCCGGCGGCACCGGTCTCGGCGGGCGACGAATCCTGGGGAAGCGGCTCCGTTTCCTGGGACATGGGCGAAGGACACTCCAGGCAACGGACGGTCTTAGTGTCGGGTTCGTGTATTGCTTGGGTGCCCGACGGGAGAGGAGTACTGCACACCCGGCATGCGCCGGCGTACCGGAGGCGCATCTGCTTCATGCGGACGGGGACTGGATACGCGTAGGCATGGTGCCAATTCTCACCCGCGGCGGGGAACATTCTTGGGATGAACGGCGCATCCGTGGCGGCCGACAAGCAGATTCCTTGCATCGGCGGTATTGCCAACCACTCAGGGCCGACGCACAATCGGCACGTGAGATTCGACGGAGTGCTCCCCGAAGACGCACCAGACCCGCGTCTGGAGCAGGCCAGGCGTCTGGAATTGATGCCGATCCCCATCGTGGGACTGGTGCCCCAGCCATCGCTGGAAGATCCGGACATGGTTGGCGTACAGTACGGGCAGGACTCCCGCGGATATAACGAGATGTCGGCGAGCATCACCTACACGCTGTGGCGCAATCCCGCTGACCGATCCGACCCGATGAATCTGGCCGAGCTCGACGAGCAAACGCGAAGGTCTATCGAAGACGTTCCGCCATGGCCGCGGCCGGCATGGCTGGTTGAAGGGGTTCAGCGGATGCGATACCCGCAGCTCTGGGAGGCAGTGCGGACCACGTGGCACCGGGACCCTTCCGAACGCTCGTCCCTTGCCCGGGTGCTGACCGAACACATGAACCACATTCTCATGAATCGCTATCGGCGCGAATGGCCCGGAGGCCTCGCGTGGGACCGTAACGCCGGGGATCTCAGTAGTCTTCCGGGCACCCGCGGCGTTACCGTATGGATTGACGGCGTCGAAGTGCAGGGTGTGGAGATCCACACGGATCCCCTCGTGTACGGGGTTGGCGCGTCACTCGAACGGGGCGGGATGGTGACGGCTGTCCTCCCACGCGATGAGCTCGAATACATACGGATTGAATTCGCGAAACGCGCGTAGGCTGTGGGGACATCCACAGTGAGGGGGGCCACGGATGAAGCATCCGCGCACTGGGGCCGCCGTCGCCGTAATCTTCGGGTTGGCCCTCTCCGGGTGCCAGCCGACCGCCGGGCCTCTCCCGGTCGAATCCTCCACAACGGCGGTGCCCGGCCCGTCGTCGTCGGAGCTCTCGGCGATCATCCAGACTGCCGTCGAGGACCGAAACGCCACCGTCCTCGACAATCCCCCCGCTCCTCGCCTGGCCGAAGGGCAGACGACGGCGGCGTACCGAGCCAAGCGCGAGCGGGACCTTCCAGTGGTGGCCCGGTCGAAGGCCGGGTTCAAGTCAAAGGGCTTCTGGTACACGCACTTTTCGACGAAGATCACTGCGGAATCCGTCGAGGTGAGCGGGTCGACGGCAAGCGTTCATTTCAAGGAACTCACGGAAGAACACCAGGCCTCGGCGGCGAACGGGCCAAGCAACGTCCCGACGGGCTACTCGGTATCGGAGACCGCTATATTCCGGGGATCCGCGGACGGATGGCAGCTGGACAGCATCGCTCCTTCCACGCCGGGAGGCCTTTTGCCGATGTCCATCGTCAAGGGCTGAAACCGGAGCTGCCCTGGTCCTGGGCCGGATTGGCACGGGATCCGCCATGAGAACCAAGAACCACGTCAATCTCTCCCGTCGATCCTTCAGCGGATTCCAACGATTGATACTGTCTCAGCTATCCCGTCCGGAAGACGACGTAGCCGCCGCATCGGATTCATGGCCAGTCCGGGTCTGCGTTGGCTCTTTCGTAAGCCAGCCAGGCGAGTCCCGCCTCGGATTCTTCCCACTCGGGGCACCCGGCCGTTGACTCGGAGCCGAGCGGCGGTGTGGTCAGATAGGCGGTGATGCCCCGTGCCTCGACTTCCTCCACGAGGATGCGGAGCATTGTCTCGGCCATGGCTCGCGGTAGCTCGCCGTTTGTGTCCAAGGAGGCCATTGGTCCCCTGTCCGTGAGGGAGACAGGGGAGCAGTAGTTTGCGGTGTACTCCCCGGTGGTTGCCATCTCGGCGGCGCTCAGCTCGTTGCCGTTGCCGTCGACGCGCATGCAGCGCCCAATGGCTACATGGAGTGCCTCGGCTGCTTTGTCTGTTTCGTCCGAGATGACCAGGAAGAACGGTGAAGGCCCTTCCCAGCCATCAAAAATCCCTTCAGACCGCTCGCCCTGACTTTCAAAGATATCCGGATCGACCGTTACGTTCGCCATGCTTCCCCCCTGTTAGCCGCCACTTGGAGCCGCCCAGGGTGAGCGCCAACGCAGCACGATGCGAACATCGTCTGCTACAGAACGTCCCTGGTCAAGGAATTCGCCGTTGGCAACGCCAGCGGACATGATTTCGCACGATCACACGAATGGTCCTCGCGGCATCCCTCGGACTCGCGGGCGTGGCGGGCCCCGTTTCTGCGACCGATTCGCGAGCAGTTGTGCCGTTCCCAAGCGGGGCTCCCGGCGGCACCTCGGAATATGGAATACCGGCCTACGCGAGGGATACACTCTCACGATGGGGGATTCGAGGGACGGCGACGACAACTGCGGGCAGATCGACGGCGGTTCAACACCCGAGCCGCGGAAGGTGCCGGAGCGTATTCCGCTGTGGAAGCTTGAAGAAATGCTGGGGGAGCGCGCGTCTACCCCCGCTGCCTGGCGTGAAGCACCGGCTGCTCCGGCCCCGCGACCCAAACGACGGATTGCCAAAACCATATTCTTCCTGCTCGGCACGGCCGGCCTCTTGGCAGGGTTCTATTTTATTTCGCCTCTCGTGCCCGGACTGCACGGACTTGGTGGCCTGCCCGGCATCGCGAATCCCGGAATGATCCGACCCCAGGCATTGGGCGGTCCTGCATCGGCTGACATCCCAGCGGGTGCTGCGACCCTCCAGGCAAAGGATTTTCCACCGCCTGGCATCGGTGAAAACCCAGGCCCGCTCGGCCAACCCGCGCCGTTGACCGCGACCAGCAAGTCATACGCATTCCTGCATACACGAGACGACGGAAAACCGGTCACCTACGATCCATGCCGGGCCATCCACTTCGTCATCCGCCCCGATAACGCCCCGCCCAGCGGCCCCCGACTCGTCCAGGAAGCCATCGCTGCCATCTCCCACGCAACGGGCCTGACCTTCGTCAACGACGGCGAAACCACGGAGGCGCCGTCCGCCGACCACCTGTCGTATCAGAAAGATCGATACGGGGACCGCTGGGCCCCTGTCCTCATCGCATGGGAAACCCACGCCGAACAACCGAAATTCACGAATCCCGCACAAGGGAACACCGTGATGGGCCTTGGTGGCAGTCAAGCGGTCAGCCTCGGAAATACCGGGTTCACCTACGTCAGCGGGCAAGTGGAACTGAACGGCCCTGCCCTTCAACGAATGTTCGAAGAACTCGGAACGGACCAAGAAAGGGCGGTGATCGAGCACGAGCTCGGTCACGTCGTGGGCCTGGACCATGTCAATGATCCGAGCCAGATTATGAACCCCTCCGAGACGCCGGGAGTGGTGACGTACGGGGCCGGTGACCTTACCGGGCTCTCCCTTCTCGGCCAGGGAAAGTGCCAACCCACGTTGTAGGGGATAAAGGGTTGAATGGGCTGTTCGATTCCTACGAATCGTGCTGTCGGCGCACCATCTCACTGATCCAGATGGGTGCGAACGGAGAAGTGCAGTTCGGGGGAGTCGGGTAGTCCCTGAGCACCCCCAAGCGCTCACCGATGTCGATGGCGCGGGCGCGGTGCTCGGCGTGTTCGATCCCGATCTGGGCCAAGCACTGGTTCATGGCCCATTGCAGGCGGTCCGGGGCATCTTCCATCTCCGCCTCGATGACATCGAGCAATCCTGCGAGATCGAGGCCCTCGGGATTCTTCGCCACCCGTTCGCTCGTCAACGCCCAACCGGCACTCGCGACCACCGGATCCAGATCCGTGAACCAGGCAAGACGCAACTCTTCGCAGTGCGGGTTCTTCTTCACCACATAATTGACGAGCCAGTCGTGCACCTTCGGAGTCCGCGCCTGGCGCAACATGACGTCCAACTCATCACGGTGGAACCCCTTCGGACGGCAGATCAGGAGGGCCAGCAGTCTGGCAGCCGTTTCATCCGTCGCCCAGAGCTGGTGCGCGAGTTCCTGCTGCGTCTTCAACCGCTTCGCAAGGGCGCGGAGTTTGCCGAGGTTCACACCGTGATCGTCACCGTGTCTTTCGTTCACCGCGCGAGCCTTCGGGTCCTCGAGCGCGGCCAGCTCAGCCACTACCTCGTGCACAGTCACTTCGACCATTTCAGCCTCCTGTTGGTCACTCGTGGGGTTGAGCTTACTAGGTACGCAAGTTCAGGCAGCCCCGGACAGGACGCTCCGGAAGCTATGGCCTGCGTCCCTCCTGCACGGGCTTCCAGTTGCTCAGGTGCCTTGGTACGCGACGCATTCCGGGTAGGGGTCGTCCAGGGGCACGGCCCAATCTGGATCGCCCGGATCGTCGTCAACGTAGTCATCGTCGTCGACGTCCCTGTCGTCGGGGTCGTGCCATGGGTGTGCGGCCGTGAAGGAGGACCAGTCCGGGAAGGGATCCTGCGGTAGTTCCGGATGTGCGGGCAATTCCAGATGTGCCGGCAGCTCGTGGCCCGGCGGGGCACCCGTGTGCGTGTCCGTGTCGGTGATCGTGATGTGGTGTGGCCAGCGGGGTGGTTCCCAGTCCTGGTGTTCGGCGGGGTAGTGCCGTTTGGATGGTGAGGTCCAGCCGGGTGGACTGTCTTTGCTGGCCGGGGTGGGCGTCCATCCGGTCCGGTGTTTGAGGCGGTGGTGTTTGGGGCACGGTTGGCCGAGGTTGGTGATGCCGGTGGTGCCTCCGTCGGCCCAGGCCAGGAGATGGTCTGCGTCGTTGTCCAGGGAGTGGTTGTTGCAGCCGGGGAAGGGGCATTTGCCGTCGCGCAGCCGCAGCCATTGGCGCTGGGCTTTGGTGAGGCGGTAGCTGGTGCGTCCTATTTCCAGCGGGGCGCCGTCGCGGGGGTCGGTGAGGACGCGGTGGAAGGAGTCGGCGCCGTCGGCGATCAGGGCCCTGGCCATGGAGGGCGGGATCGGTCCGTACCCGTCCAGGATGGCCGGTTCCTCCGTGGCGCCCAGCAGGGACAGGACCGGGACGGTGATCAGGACCTGCGCCCGCGGGGACGGAACGCGTCCCGCCAGCCCGGGTTCCACGCGTCCGCCGCCCGGCACACCGCCGCCCGGCAGGCCGCCGTCGGGCACATCGCTGCTGGCGTTGGTGAGGAGCCAGGTGGCGGTGATGTCGGCGCGGAGCTGGGCGAGGGTCCGGGTCTCGTCGGGACCTTGAAGGGCGCGGGCCGCGGAGGTGCACCGTTCCCATATCCCGGCTGCGGTGGCCGCCGGGAGATAGGCCGAGAGCCAGGCCATGCCGTCGCGTTCCGGGACGTACTCGACCCGTCGGTCGTCGGCACTCTTGGCGTGGCGTTCTTCGATGCTGACGGGGTGGTGGCGTTCGCGCCAGGTGCGTGCCTTGGCTCGGAACCGGGATGGGACGAGGTCCCCGGCCGGGCAGCCCCGGGCGGGGTTGGGCGCGTCGGGGTCCAGGAAGTGCGCTTCCAAGGCGGCTGCCCCGGCTGGGCCAAGGCCGCTTGTTTCGTCGACGATGATCCGGGCGTGCTGCCAGGAGATGGTTCCGGACTGCAGGGCGGCCAGGGTCAGCGGCAGTCCCGTGGTCAGGGTCCGGGAATCGGACAGGAGGGCCCCGGCAGTTCGTTCGCTGACGGTCAGGACGCAGGCGACTTCGGCGATCAGGGCAAGTTCCTGGGCGGTGGCTTCGGCCGGTGACGACGCCGGCGGTGCAAGGAGCGAGGCTGCCTGGACGTAGTCCGCGGCGAGCCTCGCCTTCAGGGCGGCGGTCCGGGCTTCCAGCCGGGCCACTTCGGCCAGGCCGTCCAGGCAGCCATCCGCCAGATCCCGGAGCGGATCGGTGCTTTCGGAGGGACCAGCGTCCTGCGTGAAGGCGGCAAGCACGGCAACGGACGCGGCAACGGCCTCCACGGCCGCGCCGCTCTCCGCGCTCCAAGCTGTCCTTCCATCCATGCCCCCAGCATCGCAGGAGGCACCGACAATTAAGCGCCGTCCCTTGGAGATGCCCCTACCGGTTCCCGCTGCTCGACCGGCTTGCTGCCGATGCCTTGTGAAAGCTCAGCCTCCAGCTCGCTAATGCTCGGCAGCGTTGAAGCGATTTCGGGCAGCGACCCCGCGATCTCGGCTTCCCATTCTGCGATGCCAACGGGCTTGTTGAACCCTCGCAGCGCATATTCGGCCACCACATTGTTTTTGGTCTTGCACAGCAGGAGCCCAATGGTTGGCTGATCGTCGGCGTGCGCGAGCAGATCGTCCACGGCGGACATGTACATGTTGATTTGGCCAAGGTATTCCGGTTTGAAGGCGGTGGCCTTCAGTTCAATGACCACGAAGCATCGCAGTTTGAAGTTGTAGAACAGCAGATCGGTGAAGAACTCGTCGCTGCTGATCGTGAGCCGCACCTGCCGGCCCACGAACGCGAAGCCTTGGCCAAGTTCCAAAAGGAACTTTTCCACGTGCCGGATCAACTGGTTTTCAAGGTCGCGCTCGTCCCGCTTGCCACTCATGGCCACGAAATCGAAGACATAGGGGTCTTTGAACGACTGTTGGGCAAGATCAGAGTCCGACGGCGGCATGGTCGCCTTGAAGTTGGTGATCGCCTTGCCGGAGCGTTCGTGAAGCCGGGTTTCGATCTGGACTGCCAAGACGCTTCGCGACCAGCCTTCCGGATGACGTTGTGCCCCCACGGCAATGTTGCAACAGACTGTTGCAACATTGGGAAGTCCGGCCAGGCCTCCGCAAAAGACTTCATGTACCGGAGGTTTCGTGGTGAGAAGCCTTTCGCCTCAGGGAAGGCCGATCGGATGTCTGCCGAGAGCCGGGTGACCACTTTGCTGCCCCACCCCTCCGTGGACTCCCGCTCGGCCAGTTGCTTACCGATGGCCCAGTAGGAAAGGAGCATTTCCCGGTTTGCGGCCGAGACTGCCCTGGACCTGCCGGAATGGATCTGACGTGAAACCGAAGCCAGCAGCTCCGGGTACCAAGCAGGCATGACGGATTTCGCGGGCGTTGATTCAAAAGAAGCTGGTGCGGACATACCGGGGCGGTTCCTTTTCTCGGCAATCATTTCAAGTTGAACCTATCGGCGGGCACTGACACTTTCTCCAGAGCATCAGCCCGGAGCATGGACCAAGAGCCAGTCAGTGTTCGATCCACGCGGCCTCCACGACGTCCTCGGCATGCAGCACATGGGTGGTGGCTTGTCACAACTCGAAGCGGCCGTAGTTGGACGGCTCCAGAATTTGCTCCCAACCCCGTTCCACTTCAGTCCGCAGCTCCTCGGGCCATGCCCCAATTCCCGTGCCCCATGTTCCCGCTGTCTTGAGCCGGTCCTCGAAATCGTCGAACACAAGGTTCCTCCGGGCGAAGTAGTCTTCGTCCACCAATGAGTTGTCCGGAACATGGACGCCAGTCGAAAGGAGGGCTTCAAGCACTTCCCTCGGCTGAATCGTGTGGAGCAGGAGCCGCTCCGAAGAGATGTCGTAGCCGATCCGGCCGGGCCGGAGGGCAGTGGCAGGCTGGGCCCTTTTGATGGGAAAAATCAACACGCAGACATCTTCAGTGCGGGCACCGACATTTCCGGCCTGCTAACAGGCGGCCGGCCACCAGGTCAAAGCCGACGCCGTCTAACAGCTCAGAGCCGCACAAACCGGGGGGCCGGCGGCGTCTGGGGTAGAGAGCCCCGAGCCCCGGGCTCCAGGGGCCCTCCCGCCGTCGGCCCCGTCTTTTCCGCACCCGTCAGGGCCGGTAGCTATCGAAGTGCCGAATCTGTTCCTACATCTATTCAACAGTCTTTTCCTACGATCTGAAACGAGTGGCGTGTACTCGTTTTAGGGCGGGAGAACTCCAAAATCCCTGGTGGCCTTACGCAGCCGGGACCTCAACAGCACCACCCTCACCAGCTATTGCCACCGCTGCCGTTTCGGAAAAGGAATCCGGTCCAAGTCGTTTGCCGCGAGCACCGGAATCCCTTCGGACCGCGCTCGGGCTTGCTCCGCGAGCAGGCCGACGCCGGTATAGCGCGACGAGAAGTGGGTGAGGATGAGCATGCCAGCGTGGGCGGTGGCAGCCAATGCGCCTGATTGGCCCGCCGTCAGGTGGCGGTATTGGGCGGCGAGCTCGCCGTCGTCGTCGCTGAAAGTGGACTCCGCGACGAGAAGATCGACGTCCTCGGCGAGTTCCTCCGCACCGGCGCATGGCGCCGTGTCCATCACGAAAGCGAAGCTCTGCCCGGGCCGCGGCACGCTCACATCCTCCAAGCGCACCCCGCCCAGTTTCCCGTCCTGCTGGAGGAGGCTGATGTCCGGCCCGGCGATCCCGGCCGCCGCCAGCCGCTCCGGAAGAAGACTGCGGCCGTCAGGCTCCGCAACCCTGAAGCCGTAGGTTTCGATCCGGTGCAAGAGCGGGCGCACCTCGAGTCCCGGGGCGACGGCTCCTGTGCCGCCATGCGGATGCAGGCGAAGGTCGACGCCGGGGGAGGCCACGGCAACGAGCGCGCGGATCATGTCCTCCCCGGATGCGGGATAGTGCAAGTGGACCGGATGCGGTACCCGGTCCAGGGCCATGCGGGACAGCACCCCTGGAAGCCCCAGGCAGTGGTCGCCGTGGACATGGGTGATGCAGATACGGGTGATCTGGCTGGCCGAGACACCCGCCTGGATCATTTGGCGCTGGGTGCCTTCTCCAGGGTCGAACAGCAGGCCCTCGCCGTCCCAGTGGAGCACATATCCGTTGTGGTTGCGGGTCCTGGTGGGGACCTGGGAAGCGGTGCCGAGGACCACGAATTCGCGCATGGAACTGAGTCTCCCACTCCCGGGCTGCGTTCCCCATCGTTTGCTGCCCTTGCCGGTCGCCAGCCTTGGGAGGAAGATATGCGGCAGACCCAGGAGGCCTTCCATGATCCAGCTCGGGAAATTTGAAAAGTACCTGGTCGAGGAATTCTTCGACGATTACCGCTCGGGAGACATGTCGCAGCGGGCGTTCATCCGTCGGCTCGCATTCATCACCGGTAGCATGGCTGCCGCGTCCACGACGATGCTGCAGCTCGGATGCACTCCGGAGGAGGTCCCGCGAAGCGGCGATCCCATGCCAGGACCGGACGCATCGTCCGTCCGGCCGATGACGACGGCGATGGCCGGGGATGTACCGGGAGCGAAGAGCCCTCTTTCCCTTCCCGAGGGCGCGCCCGGACTGGAGGCGGCCATGGTCCGGTTCCCCGCCGGCGGAAGCGAAATCAGCGCCTACCTTGCGCGGCCCGACGCAGCCGGCGCAGCGCCGGCGGTGCTGGTTTGCCACGAGAACCGCGGACTGACACTACATATCCAGGACGTCGCGCGGCGTTTCGCGCAAGCCGGATACGTTGCCTTGGCACCGGACCTCCTCAGCAGGGAAGGCGGCACATCGAGCCTGGATCCCGACGCCGTACCCGGAGCCCTTACCCGGGCCGGAGCTGAACGCCACGTCTCCGACTTCTCGGCAGGTTTCGACTACCTCCGGTCGCTGGATGACGTTGACGGAGAGCGGATCGCGATGAACGGCTATTGTTTTGGCGGAGGCATCACCTGGCAATGTGCGACGGAAATACCGAGCTTGAAAGCCACCGCTGCTTTCTACGGGCCAGCCCCCGATCTCGATAAAGTCCCATCCATCAAACCTGCTGTCTTTGGCGTCTATGCCGAACTCGACCAGCGCATTACCGGCGCGATGCCTGCCCTTCGGGACGCCTTGGCTGCCACCGACGTCCGCCACAAGCTCACCGTCTATCCCGGCGTCGACCATGCATTCCACAACGACACCAGCGAGCGGTACAACGAAGCGCAAGCGACCGCCGCGTGGCGGGACATGCTCGCTTGGTTTGGCGAGTACGTCTGAACGCACGCGCTATTGCGGAAGAATGATTCGCATGAGTGACGCCGGCGAGTTCATCGATGAGGCTTTACGCCGTGAAAGCTCCTGGATCCGCGCAGAAGACATGCAGAGCCGGCTCGGCGGGGGCCACCATTATTACGGCTCATCCGTGGGTGCCGTCCGTGGAACAGTCCGCGACGCCCTCCGCAAGTACCCGGGACTCGGGCACGACGAAGTCACTGCCCTGAGCTCGGAATTGTGGGAGGTTCCCGTCTTCGAACGAAGGCTCGCGGCAATCGTCCTGTTGCAGTCAAACGTCCAGCTGCTGATCAATACCGATCTGACCAGGCTTGAGGGTTTTGTCCGCCTAGGACGGCTCCGCGAATTGGTCGATCCGCTGGCGGTCGACGTGATCGGGCCGTTGATCGCCGGGTTGGAAGGGCAGGCCAGGTCGCGCGCCGACGGTGTGCTGGACCGGTGGGCGCAGGAACCAGACGAATGGCTTCGCCGCGCCGCCCTGATGTCGCCATGGAGGGCACTCCGTGCCGGCGGAGGTGATTGGGACGCGTTCGTACGGCACGCCGCCGTAGCGCTCGACGCCGTTCGCGACTCGGGCGGTGACGCCGCGGTGGTCCGGGACGCAGTCTCCACCGTCCTGGACGGGATTGCCAAGCGCCGGCCCGATCTGCGGTTTACCGCGGTGAGCTCCGGGGGAAAATCCGCTTAACTCCTCGGGAAACTGGTGTTGTAGCGGTACATGAAGGCGGCCATGGCATCCCGGGCGACGGCGGTGACCGGCCGATACGTCCTGGTGCCGTTCGACTCAGTCCACCCGGTGGAGATGCCCGTGGTCGAGAGCCAGTTGATTTCCTTGTAGAACGGAGTCTGCGGTGTCACGTCAGTGAACGGTGAGGCTGCCGGGGCCGCGTAGGCCGGGCTGCCAGCGAGCCGGTACATGAAGGCCGCCATGGCATCCCGGTTCACGGGCTGCAGCGGGCGGTACGTCCTGATGCCGTTTCCTTCGTCCCAGCCGGTGGAGATGCCCTGCGTCGAGAGCCACGTGATTTCCTTGTAGAACGGGGTTTGCGTCGTCATATCGGCGAACGGCGAAACAGCCGGGGGCGAGAAGGCCGGGCTGCCCGCGAGCCGGTACATGAAGGCCGCCATCGCGTCACGGTTCACGGGTTCCAGCGGGTGGTACGTCTTGGTCCCGTTTGCTTCGACCCAGCCGGTCGAAATGCCTTGGGTTGCGAGCCACGTGATTTCGGTGATGTACGTGTAGTTGCTGGGGACATCAGTGAAGGGGCTCGACGCCGGTGGCGGCGGTGGCGGTGGCGGGGTGGTCGACTGCCCCAAGGCCTGGGCGACGGTCCGGACCGATGTGGTCCCGTTGGCAGTCCGCGCGGCCAGCCAGGTGACGAACGTGTCAAAGAGCGTTGGGCTGATGGTCAGGGTGGGATCAGTGCCCACTGCGATGTGGTGGAACGTCAACTCCAGCCACCCTCCGGTGCTTTCGGCGTTAGTGACCAGGTCCTCCAGATTCTGCAGGGTCCAGGTGCTGTCCACTTCGTCCGGGGCCTTCGTGACCAGGGGGTTTGCCGGAGGAAGGGTCTCAGCGAACGGGCAGCTTGGGCAGCTTGCGGGTGAACGGATGTCGCCGAGCCCGCGGCCGCTGGCAAATCCACAGTTCTTCACATCAGATTGAACGGACGCGTTCTCGGCAGCAAAAGGATAGGCGAAGTTGTTCACCTGGAATCCCCAGCTTTCCAGCGTCGACTTGCCGTTGCAGATCTCGGCGCTGGCGGCTGCCGAGGTGAGCGTGGTGAGATCCGGGTGGGTAACCGTGTGGCCCCCGATCTCGTTACCGTCGCCCGCGATGGTGTGCAGGTCGGTCTGCGTGAGGTACCCCGGGGTGCCGATCCAGCTGGTGGTGATGAAGAAGGTTCCCACCAGGCCGTGGGCTTTCAACACCTGCTCGGCGGCAAGCTGGTTGCCGTTGCCGTCGTCGAACGTCAAACTCACGATGGTCTGGGCTGCCGCCCGGGCGGGAAGGGCGACTCCGGTGAGGGCTCCTGCCGTGAGCAGCAGGGCGCCCAGGACGGCCACGATCCGCTTGTACTTTTTGGCGGTGTCTGTCCGGCGAATTCCGGCCGCTCGCGGGCCGTGCTTCCTGAAACGCTGATCCAAGCTGCGCATGGCTCCTCCACGAGACGAGGGCCCCCAGGAGGCGTATGAATGTAGGGTACGCCTTCGATCGCGCGGGTTGAACACGAAAACAATCAAAACCCGAATTCACAGCTTGCTCCAAGGTTCTGGGGCGTGCGGCCGGGCGGGCGCGGCGCCGTCGGCCGACCGCCTTAAGCCTGTTCCCACGACGGCCCAACACTCGTAATCTGAATGCTGGGAGGTGGTTCCTGTGGAAGCAGCCCAGGGAGATCGGATCATCATTCATGGCAGAACGGTCGGGGCATCCGACCGGCATGGCGAGATCATCGAAGTCCGAGGAGCAAATGGTGCGCCGCCGTATTTCGTGCGTTTCGACGACGGTCACGAGACCATCCTTTATCCAGGTGGTGATTTCACGATCGATCGCACAGGTGGCAGCTCGTAGGGAGAGGATCGGCCGCCGCGTTCAGCTAAGGTAAGACTTAGCTGCTAAGGAGACCGGGAGGGCGCGCGTGGACCAGATCCTCGACCTGCCCTTTGAGGTGGCGCTTGCGGCGCTTTTCGCTGTAGTGATGGTCCGGGTCAACGCGACATACTGGATCGGCCGTGGCGCAGCGGCGGGAATGGAACGCACGCGTTTCTCACGCGCCTTGCATCGCCCCAAAGCAAGCAGAGCGCAGGCCCTGATACAGCGCTTTGGTCCTTACGCCGTCGTGCTGACCTTCCTGACTGTCGGACTCCAAACCGCCGTCAACTTTGCTGCGGGGGCTGCGAGAATGCCACTCAGCCGGTATCTCCCTGCGGCGATCGTAGGCTCCGGCATCTGGGCTTTCGTCTACGCGACCATTGGACTCGCGGCGATCGATGCTTGGCTCGCTGTCATGGCGGCCTCCCCGCTGGCAGCTGTTCTCCTGGTTCCCTCCCTCGCCGGACTTGCAGCCGGCCTGTTCAAGTGGCGCCGACGTCGGACGGCTGCGGCGCCAGAAGATACAGTGGTCTGAGTTCCATTACCGGACCGGCGAAAGGGCAGGCGTTGAGTATTGAGCTTCCGGACCTTGCGGAAGGCGGTTTCTACTACGAATCGCTCGGGAACGGGCGGTTCCGCTCGACTATCCACGCCCAGGGCGCGTGGAATCCGCACGAGCAGCACATGGCGCCGGCATCGGGCATCATGGCCGATGCCCTGCTCCGCCACGAGCCGCGCGACGACGTCCGGATGGCCCGCCTCAGCTACGAAATCCTGGGGTTGATCCCGGGTGGCGAATTCGAGATCACCACGACGACGCTCCGCCCCGGCAGGACGATTGAACTGATCCAGGCGGAGCTCTCGGCGGTTGGACGCGTGGCCATCCGGGCCACCGCCTGGCGCATGGCCACCAGTGACACGAGTGCAGTGGCCGCGATAGAGGACGTCGCCATGCCGGCCCCGGACGAATGCAAGCCGTGGGACGGTGCGAGCGTGTGGCCGGGTGGCTACATCCGGTCCTTGGAGATGCGGATAGCGGAAGGGCACCGGGCCGGCTCGGGCAAAGTCTGGATCCGCACGGAGCATCCGCTTACCGATGCTGCGGACAGCCGCGATCTCGCGAGGCTCGTGGGACTCGTGGACACCGCAAACGGCATCGCCGCCCGCGTTTCGCCCGGCAAGAACAGCTATGTCTTCCCCAACCTTGACCTGCAGATCCACATGTACCGTGAACCCGCCGGGGAATGGCTGGGACTGGACAACATGGTCTCCTTTGGCAACGACGGCATCGGCCTGACATCCACGGTGCTTCACGACATCAGCGGCCCCTTCGGCCGTGCCGAGCAGATCCTGACGCTGAGGAAGAGCTGATGGTGGAGGACCCCGCCCGGCCGCAGCGCACGCTGACCGTGGTGCGCCAGGAAGAATCACTCGGCGTCGCTGATGACCTTGACTTCGGAATCGAGCTTCTCAACCGTGCCCGCAGGGGGCAGTTGGGACCAACCCTGAGGTTGTACCGGCCCCGCCCTACCGTGGCGTTCGGGCAACGCGACGCCAAGCTGCCGGGATTCCAAGCCGCGTCCGAGGCCTGCCGGGACCTGGGTTTCGAACCCTTGATCCGCAAGGCGGGTGGCCGGGCAGCGGCCTACCACCGGGGCACGCTGGTGATCGACCATGTGGAGCCGCACGCCGACGCGATTGCCGGGGCGAAGGCCCGTTTCTCGTTCTTTGGCGAGCTCTTGGCGGGTGCGCTCCGCCGCGTCGGCGTGCAGGCCGCCGTCGGGGAGATCCCTGGCGAATACTGCCCGGGTGAGTTCAGTGTGCACGGCCTGGACCCGGATTTTCCGACCCACCAGATCAAGCTGGTCGGGACCGCCCAGAGGGTGGTCTCCGGGGGATGGCTGTTCAGCTCGGTGATCGTGGTCGAGAACTCGGCGCCCATCCGCGAAGTCCTCACGGCCAGCTATGAAGCCCTTGGCCTCGAATGGGACCCCGCCACAGCAGGCGCCGCCAATGACCTCTTGCCCCAGCTGGACGTACCCACGGTGGAAGACGCCGTCGTCGCGGCTTACTCGGAATACGCCGAACTCGTCGACGGCGATTTCCAGGGCCTGCTCCCTGTGACGAGCACCAGCACGCCGTTGTAGAGCACTACGGCCGGGACTACGCTTGAGCAATGGACAAGAAGCCGTCCGTCGTCCATGATTCCGATGCGGACCTCACCGTCGGTCCGCCGAAGCGGTCCGCCGCGGGATTGCCCAGCCTGGTGGACTCCTTGCCCCGTGCGTTGAGCGACATGGGGCCGTCCCGCGCCTGGAAGTCCTTGCTGGCCATGAACCAGAAGGATGGCTTCGACTGCATGAGCTGCGCGTGGCCGGATCCTCCCGAGCGGAAGGTGGCCGAGTTCTGTGAAAACGGCGCGAAGGCCGTCGGGTGGGAGGCCGATCCGCTCAAGGTTCCGTCCACCTTCTGGGACGAGAACGACGTCGACTCCCTCGCCGAGCGCTCCGAGTACTGGCTGGGACAGCAGGGCAGGCTCGTGGAACCTGTCTACAAACCCGCCGGGGCGAGCCACTACCGCCCCATCAGTTGGGACAATGCGTTCCGGATTATTGCCCGGGAACTGGATGCCCTGGAATCGCCCGACGAGGCCACCTTCTACACGAGCGGACGGACGAGCAACGAAGCCGCCTTCGTCTACCAGCTGTTCGTCCGAGCCTTCGGGACGAACAACCTGCCGGATTGCTCGAATATGTGCCACGAGTCCACCGGGCTGGCCCTCGGAGAGACGCTCGGCGTGGGCAAGTCTGCCGTTACGTACACGGACTTTGCCAAGGCGGATTTGATCATCATCATGGGCCAGAACCCGGGGACCTGCCATCCCCGGATGCTCACCGCCTTGGAAGAGGCAAAGCTCGCCGGTGCCAGCATCGTGGCGGTGAACCCGCTTCCCGAAGCCGGACTCATCAACTTCAAGAACCCGCAACGGCCCCGTGGACTGGTAGGCAAAGGAACGGACTTGGCAGACCAGTTCCTGCAGATCCGCCTCGCAGGAGACATGGCGTTGCTCCAAGCCGTGTCCAAGCGGGTCCTGGACGCGGAGGAAGCGGCGCCCGGGGCGGTGCTGGATCACGCGTTCATCGAGAAGCACTGCCAAGGCCTCGAAGAGTTCCGAGCCCATATCGACAATCTGGACGAGCAGGACGTCCTCGCCGCGACGGGCCTGAGGATGGAGGAAATCGACGAGCTTGCCTCCCGCTACCTGCGTGCCGAGAAGGTCATCATCACGTGGGCCATGGGCCTGACCCAGCACAAGAAGGCCGTGGCGACCATCAAGGAGATCGTCAACCTGCTCCTTCTCCGCGGGAACATCGGCAAACCCGGCGCAGGTCCGTCGCCGATCCGTGGACACAGCAACGTCCAGGGGGACCGCACCATGGGCATTTGGGAGAAGATGCCGGAACCGTTCCTGAACGCCCTGCAACAGGAATTCGGCTTTGACCCGCCGCGGCACCCGGGCGTCGATTCCGTGGACAGCATCCGCGGCATGCGGGACGGCCGGATCAAGGTGCTCGTCGCGCTCGGTGGGAACCTCGTGCATGCCATGTCCGACACCACAGCGGCCGAGGCAGCAGTCCGCAAGACACGGTTGTCCGTCCAGATTTCCACGAAGCTCAACCGCTCCCACGCCGTGGTGGGGGAACAAGCGATGATCCTGCCGACCATGGGCCGCACGGAAATAGACCGCCAGGCCAGCGGCGAGCAGTTCGTCACGGTGGAAGACACGGTCTGCGCAGTTCACAGCTCGGCGGGAAGGCTGGAGCCGATCTCCGAGAAGGTCCTGTCCGAAGTGGCGATCGTGTGCCGCATGGCCGGCACGGTACTCGGTGAAAAGGTCCCGGTTGATTGGCGGGGCTTCGAGGCGAACTACGACACCGTGCGCGAACACATTTCCCATGTGGTGCCGGGCTTCGAAGACTTCAACCGGAAAGCCCGGAGCCGTGACGGTTTTGTCCTGCCCCACGGCCCGCGGGACGAGCGGAAGTTTCCCACGGCCACCGGGAAAGCCATGTTCACGGTCAACGGCCTTGAGACCATCCACGTCCCAGAAGGGCGCTTGCTCCTCCAGACAGTGCGCTCCCACGATCAGTTCAACACCACCACCTACAGCATGAACGACCGTTACCGGGGCGTGAAGAAGGGCCGCATGGTGCTCTTCGCGCATCGTGACGACCTGGCTGACCTGGGCCTTGCCGATGGCGGCTATGTGGACGTGCACAGCGAAGCCGACGACGGCGTGGACAGGGTCCTGCGGCAGTTGCGGCTCATCGCGTACCCGACAGCGCGCGGTTGCGTGACTGCCTACTACCCGGAAGCGAACGTCCTGGTAGCGCTGGATTCGACCGCCGAAGGCAGCAACACTCCCGCGTCCAAGTCGGTCGTGGTGCGACTGGAGCCGGCTGCGCCACCCGCAGGCTAGTGCCCCCTGGCGATCCATTCCTCCAGTCGGGGCGCCTCGGCTCCAACAGTGGTGGGGCTGCCGTGGCCCGTCAGGACGAGGGTGTTCGCCGGCAGCGTCAGGATCCTGGAGCGGATGGAGTCGATAATCGTGGGGAAATCGCTGTAGGACCGCCCGGTGGCGCCCGGTCCGCCCTGGAACAGCGTGTCGCCGCTGAACAGTGTTCCTTCGCTCTCCAGATGGAAGGACACGGAACCGGGGGAGTGGCCGGGCGTGTGGAGGGCAGTGAGCCTGGTGCCGGCGACCTCGAAGGTCCCGCCCTCGGCAATGCCGGCGTCGGGATCTGTCGCGGGATAGACGGCGTGCCAGAGCATCCAGTCGTCACGGTGCAAGTGGATCGGCGCACGCACGATGTCCCGGAAAGCTCCTGCGGACCGGATGTGGTCGTCGTGGCCATGCGTCAGGAGGATGGCTTTGACGGTCCGGTCCCCGACTGCCTCGGCGATGGCGTCCGGCTGGTGCGCGGGATCGATCACGATGCACTCGGAACCGTCTCCGACAATCCAGACGTTGTTGTCCACGTCCCAGGTGCCGCCGTCGAGTGAGAAGGTGCCCGAGGTGATGACGCGGTCAACCCGGACGGTCTTGGTTTCGCCGGTCAGCGATTCATCCGTCACAGTTCGACCACCGATCGAAGCACGGAACCGGAATGCATCTTGTCGAAGGCTTCCTCGATGTCGGCGATGCCGATCCGTTCCGTGACGAAGGCATCGAGATCGAGCTTGCCCTGCAGGTAGAGGCTGACGAGCATGGGGAAATCGCGGGATGGCAGGCAGTCGCCATACCAGGAGGACTTCAGCGAGCCGCCCCGGCCGAAAACGTCCAGCAACGGGAGTTCGAGCGTCATTTCCGGCGTCGGAACGCCCACCAGCACCACGGTGCCGGCGAGGTCGCGCGCGTAGAACGCTTGCTTGTAGGTCTCGGGGCGCCCGACGGCGTCGATCACCACGTCCGCGCCGAAGCCGCCGGTGAGTTCGCGGATTCGTTCCACGGGATCGCCGTGGGAGGAGTCCACCACATGGGTGGCGCCGAGTCCGCGCGCGCGTTCCAGCTTCCTGGCGTCGATGTCGACGGCGATGATGGTGGTGGCACCTGCCAAGGCAGCGCCCGCGATGGCGGCCACGCCGACCCCGCCGCAACCGATGACGGCTACCGAATCGCCGCGCTTCACCCCGCCGGTGTTGATGGCGGCGCCCAGCCCGGCCATCACGCCGCAGCCGAGCAGGCCGACGGCGGCAGCATCGGCGTCGGGATCAACCTTGGTGCATTGCCCGGCGGCGACGAGCGTCTTCTCGGCGAAGGCGCCGATGCCCAGCGCCGGGGAGAGGACTGTGCCGTCCTCGAGCGTCATCTTCTGCGTGGCGTTGTGCGTGTTGAAGCAGTACTGGGCCAGCCCGCGGTTGCAGGCCCGGCAGTTGCCGCAGACGGCCCGCCAGTTCAGGATCACGCGGTCTCCGGGGGCGATGTCCGTGACGTCCGGGCCGACGGCGCTCACCACGCCGGTTGCTTCATGGCCGAGAAGGAAGGGGAAATCGTCGCTGATGCCCCCGAGCTTGTAGTGCAGGTCGGTGTGGCACACGCCGCTGGTGAGGATGTCCACCAGGGCTTCGCCCGGACCTGGATCGGGGACGAGGATCGTTTCCAGGGTGACAGGTGCGCCCTTCGAGCGGACTACTGCCCCCTTGACTGCATGGACCATGAATGACTCCCGGTGGGTTCAGTCGGTTGCGGGGTTTAGGCTGCGAGGCGCGCTTCGACCTCGGCCGCGGACGGGTTGGTGGCCGCGGTGCCGTCCGGGAAAAGGACCGTGGGGACGGTCTGGTTGCCGCCGTTCAGCTTCTCCACGAGTTCGGCCGTGCCCTCAACCTCTTCGATGTTGATCTCGTTGTAGCCGATGCCCTTGGCGTCCAGCTGCTTCTTGAGACGGTTGCAATAACCGCACCAAGTCGTCGAGAACATGGTGATGGTGCCGGATTCGGGGGTGAAGTCCACGGATTCTCCTGCCGTTGTTGTGACGAACTACTCGCGTCAACGGTAACCCGGCAGGAGCTATTCCTTCGTGCGCATGTGTCACATGACACGCGAGGGCGAATCGGGCATGGCTGTGGACGGGCGGCCTACAGCTGCTCTTCGACGACGACTCCGGACTGGAACTCGCGGCCGTCGGCTTCACTGAAGGCCGTCATCACATGCCCCTTGCCAAGGCCGTTGATCGCCGAGAGGGGGAAATGGCCCGTAATGGTGTTCCCCGAGTGCTCAACACCCTTGAGGTCGTAGTTCTCCTCGGCGCTGAGGTCGTGGTTAAACGAGAAGAAGGCAATAGCCTCCCCATTCATGAACTCGATGCCTAGTCTTCGTTGAGAGGAATAGTCCGGAGTCGCCGCGACCAGGCCTACGACAAAGGCGCCGGAACCCGGGATGTTGCCCTCGATCTCGAACTTCGCCACGAGCGTGGCTTCCGTGGCGGTAATGCTGGCCTGCTTCAGAAGTGCCTCATGGATGCTCATGGCTCAATCCTGCTCTGTGCGACCTCCGCCGTCCACCCCTCGTTCTGCTTTTGTCAGAGCTTGGCCGTCGGCCGGATCTGATCGCGCCCACCGGCGGAATCCGCCCTGACCAGCCGGAAGAGGTGCCGATACAGGTACCGGCAGGCCCTCCCTCATGGCCGGGAAGGCTTCTAGGGTTGAGGGCGTGGATAACCGGAATGAAGGCATGAAGCGATTACTCGTCCCGTCTGCAGCGCTGCTGTGGGGGTTCCAGTTCGCGTTCCTCAACCCTGCCCTGGCACTCCTCCTGGTAGCCCTGTTCAACGCCACCCCTGCGGAGGTGGGATGGGTCCTCGCCGTCTACAACGCCAGCGGCTTCATCGCCTCCCTTCTGGTGCCTGCCTATGCAGATCGTGCGAACGACTACCTTCGGCCCATGCTTGCCTGCGGCGTCCTGACCCTGGCGTTGTCCGCGCTCCTGGCAGTGAGCACGTCGCTGCCGATCGCCGTCGTGGGCTTGATTGTGCTTGGCGGTCCGGCGGGGGTGGGCAGCTCGCTGCTCTTCGCCCACCTCAGGCACTCGGGTGCCGGAACATCGGACGTGATGAACACGCGCGCGATTGTCTCCTTCGCCTGGGTGGCCGGGCCGCCGCTCGCGACGTTCATCATGGGCGCGCTGGGCAACCGGGCCATCCTGCTCGCCCTCAGTGCGGTGGCTGTGCTCAATGTCGCCACGACCGCCGCCATGATTTCCCGACGGCGCGCTGCCTCCGCCGAGGATCGTCCCAAGGCCCATGCCGAAGAGGACGGGCAGCCGTTCTCGAAATCCGGGGTCGCCGCCGTCGTCTTCGCCTTCGTCGCCTTGCAGGCCACCAACAGCGCCGCCGTGTCCATCATGAGCCTGTTCGTGACGCAAGGGCTCGGCGTCGACGTCATCTGGGCGGGCATCGCGCTCGGCGTGTCCGCCGCGCTCGAGATCCCTGCGCTCTTCCTGATCGGGCGGCTGGCACGCCGCTACTCCAGCCGGGCGCTCATCGCCTCCGGATGTGTCGCAGGACTCGCCTACTACACGGGCATGGCCTTCGTCGCCAATCCCGCCACCCTGATTGCGCTCCAGGTGCTGAATGCCTGGTTCTTCGGGATCGTGGCCGGCGTAGGGCTGACCCTGTTCCAGCGGCTGATTCCCCGGCCCGGCCTGGCCTCCGGCGTGTACACGAACACGAGGCGCGTCGGCGCTATCGTTTCTGGCCCCATCATCGCTTTGGGTTCGACGACGGCGCTCGGCTACCAAGGCATCTTCGCGGCGTGCGCGGCACTCACCGTCCTGGCGCTGATAGTCATTGTGCTGGCCGGGCGGCCGCGGCCGACGTCGTCAAAGGAACGGCCTGCTGCCCCTGCGCCCGCTCTTGACGCTAGCGATTGAGCCTGACAACGCGCAGGATGATGCCTGCCGCGAACATGAGGACGCCCACGCCCGCCGATAGGGGCGGAAGCGCGGCCACGAGGACGACACAGGCCAAGGCCCCGAACACCTGGAGGGCTTTGGGGTATCTGCGGTCTTCGTCCGGCTGCGTGAACGCCGCAATATTGGCGACCAGGTAGTAGATCAGCACGCCGAACGAGGAGAAGCCGATCGCACCGCGCAAGTCGGCGACGGCGACGATCACGCAGATCACGGCGGCGAGGGCGGCCTCGGCGCGGTGCGGGACGCGGTACCGGGGGTGGACGGCGGCGAGCCAGTGCGGCAGGTCGTGGTGCCTGGCCATCGCCAGCGTGGTCCGGCCCAGGCCCGCGATGAGGGCGAGCAAGGCGCCGAGGGACGCGACGGCGGCTCCGACGCGGACCACCGGGACCGCCCAGGCGAAGTTCCCGGCTCCGACCGCGGCAGCGAGTGGCGTCGGAGTGCCTGCAACGCCGTCCGGGCCGAGGGCGGCGAGAAGCGTCACGGCGATGATCGCGTAGACGACGACGGCGACGCCCAACGCGATCCCGATGGCACGCGGGATCGCGCGGCGCGGGTCCCGGACTTCCTCTCCCATGGTCGCGATCCTCGCGTAGCCGGCGAAGGCGAAGAAAAGCAAACCGGCGGATTGGAGGATCCCGTACCAACCGTGTGCAAGGAGGCCATCCCCGGGGATGTTGGCCGACGACGGCGCAGAACCGGTCCAGCTGGCTGCCACCCCGATGGCGAGGGCCGCCAGCACCGCGAGAACCAGGATGCGTGTCAGGCCTGCGGTGCGGGTCACCCCGTGATAGTTCACGGCGGCGAGGACGACGACGGCGGCGATCGCCACGGGTCGTTCCCAGCCCGGAGGGGCGGCATAGGCGGCGAATGTCATGGCCATGGCCGCCGCGCTGGCGGTCTTGCCGATGACGAATCCCCACCCGGCCAGGTATCCGGACCACGGCCCCAGCCGTTCGCGCCCGTATATGTATGTTCCACCCGACGTCGGATATGCGGCGGCGAGTTGGGCGGAGGACGTGGCGTTGCAGAATGCCACCGTTGCTGCGATGACCAGTCCGATCAGCAGTCCTGACCCTGCGGCGGCCGCCGCAGGAGTGAACGCCGCGAACACCCCGGCGCCGATCATGGAGCCCAATCCGATGACGACCGCGTCAAAGGTGCCCAGCCGGCGGGCCAGCGCCTGGGGGTTGCTCACGGGCCTAGGACTTCCCGGCGACTGTCAGAACGATGAGGACGCAATTGAGGCCGACGATGAGTGCGGCGCTGGTCCACCCGGCAATCTTCAATGCGGTGGAGTCCGTATGGATGCCCATGACTTCCCGCTTGCCGGTAAGCCGGATCAGCGGAATCAAGGCGAAAGGAATCCCGAAGCTCAGCAGGACCTGGCTCAGCACGAGAGCCAGGGTGGGTTCTATGCCCGCGCCGAGAATGGCCAGCGCCGGAACCAGTGTGACTACCCGGCGGACCAGCAAGGGAACGCGGATCTTGAGGAGGCCGCCCATGACTGTTGCGCCGGCGTAGCATCCGACGGACGTCGAGGCCAGGCCCGAGGCCAGCAAACCGACCCCGAAAGCGACGCCGATGATTGGTCCCAGGGCCGAGGTGACGGCGGCGTGGGCTCCGGCGATGGTGTCGGTTCCGTCGACTCCCCGCAGGCTGGACGCGGCCAAAAGGAGCATGGCGATGTTCACGACGCCGGCCAGCATCAGGGCGCCCGCGACGTCCACGCGGGTGGCCTTGATGAGCCGGGTCCGCACGGCGGGATCCTCCGAGAAACCGTGCCGGTCGCGGGCCAGGGCCGAATGCAGGTAGATGGCATGCGGCATGACGGTGGCACCAAGCATGCTCGCGGCGAGGAGGACCGTATCCGTTCCCTCGAAGCGCGGCACCAAACCAGCGAGCACTCCACCGGTTTCGGGTGGATTGACGAAGAGCCCCGAAACGAATCCGACGGCGATGACAGCCAGGAGGATCATGATCGCGTACTCAAAGGACTTCTGGCCCCGGGACGACTGGAGCCCCAAGAGCACCATGGATGCCAGGCCGATGATGATTCCGCCCGGGAGCAGCGGCAGTCCGAAGAGAAGGTTGAGGGCGACCGCGCCGCCGATGACTTCGGCCATGTCCGTAGCCCCGGCAACCACCTCCGCCTGGACCCAGAACAGCCTGCGGCGGCGGGTTCCCAAGCGTTTGCCCAGCAGTTCCGGAAGGCTCTGGCCGGTGGCCAAGCCGAGTTTCGCCGACTGGTACTGCACCAGGACTGCCATGATGTTCGCTGCTACCAGGACCCACACGAGAAGGTAGCCGTAATTCGCCCCGGCAGTGAGGTTTGCCGCGACGTTTCCCGGATCCACGTAGGCGATCGCAGCGACGAAAGCCGGCCCCAAGAAGAGCAGCCGGGAGCGCCACCGGGTCTTGCCCGCCGGTCTCTCGGCAATCGTGGCAGCCATGGTTTCCTCAACATCGCGGATACGGACACTTGAGGATACCGTTAAGTTAGGCATGCCGAAAAGTGGTTTTTAGGTGCGGCTTGATACGCGTGCGCTTTGCCCAACTGACTGGCACTAGGTGTCGCTTTGAGCCCTCAAAACGACACCTAATGCGAGTTAGTTGGGTGGGGACAGTTGGGTGGGTTCAGGCGTGGGTGGGTTCTTCCACGAGTGCCGTGGCGATGCTGTCCGCGTCGTCGAGCGCGGCGAGGTATCGTTCGGCATCCAAAGCCGCGGCGCAACCCGTTCCCGCGGCCGTAATGGCTTGGCGGTAGCGGTGATCCACGGCGTCGCCGCAAGCGAAGACTCCGGAGAGGTTGGTCACGGTGGTGGGGGCGTCGACCTTGATGTAGCCCTCGGCGTCGAGTTCCACCTGTCCCTCGACAAGGTCCGTCCGGGGGACATGTCCAATGGCCACGAAGATGCCCGTAGCCGCATGCTCGCGCGATTCGCCGGAACGCGTGTCTGCCAGGGTTACCCCGGTGACCTTGGCGTCGCCGTGGATGGCGGTGATGGCCGAGTTCCATGCGAAGCGGATTTTCGGATTGTCCTTGGCCCGCTGGGCCATGATCCGCGAGGCCCGGAGTTCCTCCCTGCGGACGACGACGGTCACGGTCTTCGCGAACCGGGTCAGGAACATCGCTTCTTCCATCGCGGAATCGCCGCCACCCACCACGATGATTTCCTGCTCGCGGAAGAAGAAGCCATCGCAAGTGGCGCACCAGGAAACGCCGTGTCCGCTCAGCCTCTTCTCTTCGGGCAAACCGAGTTCCTTGTAGGCCGAGCCGGTCGCAAGGATGACGGCGGGTGCCTCGTGGGTGTCGCCCGAGCCGGTGACCACGCGCTTGAGGTGCCCCATCAGCGAGACTTCAGTGGCGTCGTCGAACGTTATTTTGGCGCCGAAGCGCTCGGCTTGCTCCTGCAGGCCGTCCATGAGTTCGGGACCCTGGATGCCGGCGGGGAAGCCGGGGAAGTTCTCCACTTCCGTGGTGTTCATCAACGCGCCGCCGGCGGTGACGGAGCCTGCAAGGACGAGGGGGCTCAGGCCCGCCCTTGCTGCATAGATGGCCGCGGTGTAACCGGCAGGGCCGGATCCGATGATGATCAACTGTTCTTTGCTCATGGGACTAGTGCAACAAGGTCGAGGCCTTCAATCAAGGGCTCGCCAATCCGCGGGCATAATGGGTGAATGTTCAGCGAAGCCGGAGCCGTCCTGATCCGGCCCATGCGTCCCGGGGATTGGCCCGAAGTCCGTGCGATTTTCACCGAGGGTATCGAGACCGGGCAAGCAACCTTCGAGGCGGCAGTTCCCGAATGGGAGCAATTCAACGCGAGCCGCATTCCGGACCACCGTTTCGTCGCCGCGGCCTCCGGGCACGTACTGGGATGGACGGCCGTTTCCGCTGTGTCCTCGCGACCGGCCTATGCCGGAGTCGTCGAACACTCCGTCTACGTCGCCGGTTCTGCCCGCGGACGAGGTGTCGGAGGCCTGCTGCTGAAAGCGCTGGCTGCGTCCACCGAAGAGCAGGGCATCTGGACCATCCAGTCGAGCATTTTCCCCGAGAACCAGGCCAGCATCCGCCTTCACCAGGCGAATGGATTCACCATTGTTGGCCGCCGCGAACGCATCGCGCGCATGAGTGCAGGGCCGCTTGCCGGCCAATGGCGGGACACGCTCCTGCTCGAGCGCCGCTCGCGCCGGGTCTGACGGCGCGGTTTGAGGGGCGCGCCGCCTCGACTCATGCCACGTGGCAGAGGCTGTTGAGGGCCGCCCACTGGAGGAGCATGATCGTCTTTCCGTCCACGATGCGGCCGTCGTCGATCATGGCGAGGGCCTCGGTGAAGGCAATCTCGATGATTTCGATGTCTTCGCCCTCTGCGGCTACTCCGCCGCCGGGGCCTGTCTGGTCCGCCGGGGTGTAGGGCGCGACGTAGAAGTGCAGCCTTTCGGTGACCGATCCGGGACTCATGTAAGCGTCGAAGACGTGCCGCAGCGTTCCGACGTCGACGCCGAGCTCCTCGCTGGCCTCGCGACGGATGGCCGTTTCGGGATCGTCGTCGTCCAGCAGTCCGGCGGCCGTCTCGATCAGCATCCCGTCCGGATGATCGTTGACGTAGGCCGGGAAGCGGAACTGCCGGGTGAGCAGCACCGTGCCCCGGCCGGCGTCGTACAACAGAATCGTCGCGCCGTTCCCGCGATCGTAGCTTTCGCGCTGCTGCGTGACCCATCGGCCGTCCCTGCGGCGGTAGTCGAAGGTGGTGCGACGCAGCACGTGCCAACCGTCCGAGGTCACCTCGACGTCGCGGACCGCCACGGCGGGATTGCGGTCGAGGCCGCGGCCAACGTGGTCAAGGCCGGTGCGGCCGCGTTGGTCAGGTACGTCAATTCCAGGACGCAACGTCGCGGGAGGGGCATCGATTCTCGGAGTCATTCCGCTAGAATAGTGCACAAACGTGCAACATTAGGAAGGATCGCGCATGCTTTCTGCGGAACGGCACCAATTTCTGCTCTCGCGCCTTGCCGCCGATGGCAAGGTGATCGCCAAAGACGTCGCCCACGAACTTGGCCTGTCCGAAGACAGCGTGCGCCGCGATCTGCGCGAGCTTGCCGCGGCGGGGCTCTGTCAACGTGTGTACGGCGGTGCCCTGCCGGTTTCTCCGGCCATCGCCGACTACGCCGCCCGCGTTACGGTTGAGCCGGAAAGCAAGGGCCGCATAGCTGCCCGGGCGGCTTCCCTCATCCAGGCGGGTTCCGCCGTGATCCTCGACGGCGGCACCAGCACCATCGCGGTGGTCCACGCGCTGCCGGCGGAGCTCGACTGCACAGTGATCACCCACAGTCCGACCATCGCTTCGGCGCTTGTCGAGCACCCGCTCGTCGAGGTGTTCCTCCTCGGGGGCCGCTTGTTCAAACACTCTGCCGTGACGTGCGGGGCTGCGGCCGTCGAGGCCACCCAGGGCATTTCCGCGGAGCTGTTCTTCCTCGGTGTCACCGGAGTCCACCCCGTCCACGGACTGACCACCGCCGACGCCGACGAAGCCGCCATGAAACGCGCCCTGGCAGCCCGCGCGGCAGATACTTACGTCCTCGCGAGCACTGAGAAGATCGGCGCAGCTTCACGCTATTCGGTACTGCCTTTCGCCCGCGTCGCCGGCATCATCACGGATGCGCCGGCGAACGATCCGACCATGAGGGAACTCTCGGACCTTGGCGTCGCACTCGTTGGCGCCGGCTGACCATCCGCTACTCCGCCCGCTCCTCGTGTGCCCGGATGACAAAGTGCTCCACGCGGCGGTCCGGAATCAGCCAGATCAACGCCACGACGGTGTACGCAGCGACGGCGAGCAAAGGATGGAGAAGGCACAGGCCAAGGCCGGAGAGGTAGATGAGCGGCGACGTCTTCCCCTTCCAGTCCCGGCCAATCGCCTGGGCGAGCGCACCCTGCCGCCCCTGGTGCCGGATCAACGACTGCTGCAGGACGAAGTAGGCAATGGCGGCGCACAGCAGGTTGAACCCGTAAGCCAGCACAGGCACCTCGGCGAAGCCCGAGTCATCCATCCAGCGTGTGCTGAACGGGAAGAGGGAGATCCAGAACAACAGGTGCAGGTTCGCCCACAGTATCCGGCCGTTGACCCGATCCGCCAGATGGATCATGTGGTGGTGGTTATTCCAGTAGATCCCCACGTAGACGAAGCTGAGCAAGTAACTGAGGAACGTGGGAAAGACGCTCAGCAAGGCATGCCAGCTCGGTTCCGTGGGCACCCGCAGCTCAAGCACCATGATGGTGATGACAATGGCGAGGACGCCGTCACTGAATGCCTCGAGCCGGTTCTTGTTCATCGCATTGCTGCCTTCATGGGGACATCATCGCCGGTGCGGACTCCCGCGGCCAAGAGATGACGCCGGGCGGCGAAAGTCCCCGCGCGGCACAAGCGCCCGGCCGGTGCCGAGGTGCAGGTGCCCCGCAGGGACTTTTCGGGAGGGACAGGCCTGCGCACTGACGTGACGCCGGCCCTCCCCGCCTAACCCAGTGTGGCTGCCTAGCCCAGTGTGGCCGCGTCAATGACGAAGCGGTACCGCACATCGGAGGCGAGGACCCGCTCGTAGGCGTCGTTGATCTTTTCGGCCGGGATGACCTCGATCTCGGCGCCGAGTCCATGTTCGGCGCAGAAATCGAGCATTTCCTGCGTCTCCCGGATGCCGCCGATTGCCGATCCGGCGAACGAGCGCCGGCCCCCGATGAGTGCGAAGGCGTTGACAGGCAGCGGCTCCGGCGGTGCGCCCACGTTCACCAGCGCGCCGTCGAGCGCCAGCAACTGGAGGTAGGAGCTGATGTCGATCGGAGCGCTGACGGTGTTGATGATCAGGTCGAAGGTCCGTGCCAGTTTTTCGAAGGTGGCCGGCTCGCTCGTGGCGAAGTACTGGTCGGCGCCCAGGCGCAGGCCGTCTTCCATTTTCTTCAGCGATTGGGACAATACCGTGACCTCGGCGCCCATCGCATGCGCGAGCTTGACGGCCATGTGGCCCAGGCCGCCGAGACCGACGACGCCGACCTTCTTGCCCGGGCCTGCACCCCAGTGCCGAAGCGGCGAATAGGTGGTGATGCCTGCGCACAGCAGGGGAGCCGCGGCGTCGAGCGCTATGCCTTCGGGGATGCGCACCACGAAGTCCTCGGTCACGACGACGTGGGTGGAGTAGCCGCCCTGGGTGATGGTCCCGTCGCGGTCGACGGCGCCGTAGGTCCCGGTCATGCCGTTCAAGCAGTACTGCTCTTCGCCCTTGCGGCAGTTCACGCATTCGCGGCAGGAGTTGACCATGCAGCCGACGCCGACGCGGTCGCCGACCGTGTGGCGGGTGACCTCGGAGCCGATTTCAGTGACAATTCCGGCGATTTCGTGGCCGGGGGCGAGCGGGTACGATTGCGGTCCCCAGTCGCCGCGGACCGTGTGGATGTCTGAATGGCAGATGCCTGCGTACTTGATCTCGATCAGCACGTCGTGGGGGCCGACGTCCCGGCGCTCGATGGTGGTGGGGACGAGGGCTTCGCTCGCGGAAGGGGCGGCGTAAGCATTGACGGTCAGCATTATTCTCCTGTTGGTGGACGGAGGATTGGCACTCTCCATCAAACAGGAGAATTCCAAGCTGAGGGAGTCCCTGATGGTAGGGGTACTGGCAGGGACTCCCTCAAGTGAATCGGATGCGGTGAGGACTAGCTGGCACCCAGGAAGATCGGGTTCGTCAACGCCGCCATGGGGCCGAGCGGGATGGCAGTTCCCATCTCCGTGCCGCTGCCGGAGGTTCCGTCGAGCTTGGGATGCCGGACCTCCACGCGCACGTAGGCCGCGAGTTGCGGGGTGGTGACCCACGTGCTCGTTCCCTGGCCGGACGCCGGAAGCGTGACCTGCTGGGTCTGTCCCTCATCCGTGATGAAGCGCACGACGCCGTTCGGCACCCCGGCGATTTTCGTCGTCACCGTGACGCGGGCATCTGCCGCGACGTTGAGCCGTTCGCCCACGGTCGCGCTCTTGCCGCCGGACGTGACCTGGAAATCCACTGAGACGTCGGCGGACTCTGCGATCCAGTTCCGCCCGTTGCGGATGCCGTCCAGCAGGGCATCGCGCGACAGTGCCGCGGCGTTGACCACGTTGTGCGGGAGTCCGATGACCTGCGGGACGCTGTGGGCGTCGCTGTTGCCCATCGCGGGGAGCCAGCGGCCCCCAGTGCGCACGGAGTGGGCCAGCATTGAGTCCCAGGTGTTGACGGAAGACTCGTCGTCAATGGTCCATGGGCCCGTCCAGACCTCAACGGCATCGGCGTCGTCGTAACCGAACTTCCAGCGGCAGGCGACATACGGGCAGTACGGGTGGGCCGGAACAACAATCCCGCCCGAGGAGTGGATCCGCTGGGCTTCCTGCTCGAATCCCTTGTCGCGGGCCCGGTAGCGCCAGTCGATCCATTCGCCGGGCTCCAGGCCGAGCGCGAGGTAGTGGCCGTTCCGTGTGGTGACTTCCTCGCCCGTGAGGATGAGCAGATCGTTGCCGGCGAGCGGCCCCCAGACACCGTGCGATGCCGGGGTGTTGTGGTCCGTGGAGATCATGAAGTCGAGGCGCGCGGCGCGGGCGCCGGCCGCGACCTCCTCGGGGGTGCGCTTTCCGTCGGAGTAGACAGTGTGCAGGTGTGCATCGCCGCGGTACCAGGCCGCACCACGGCCGGCAATCTGCTGCGGCGGGTACTGGGGCTTGAACGGAGCGACGTCGGGTCCATAGTCAAGGGTGATATTGACGGTGTAGTCGAGGCCTTGCTCGGCTACCTGGTACGGGCCGAGGACGACGTTCCACGTGCCCTTTCCGATCGGTCCGGGCAGGTAGCCCGGCGTCGTGTCGCCGGCGCTGATGCTGAATTCGGTGCGGAAACCGCCGGACCAGCCGCGGAAACCCTTCCCGGCGAGATCGGTGCCCTTCTCATCGAAGATTCCGATGTCGCAGGCGTTCCCGAGGAGTCCGGAGGCCACCTGGGGCTTGCTGTAGGTGTATGAAACGCTGATCTTGTTGACGCCGGCGGGGACCTCGATCGGCAAATAGACGAAATCTGCGGCGCCGGGTTCCAGATGCCCGGTGATCGTCTTGCTCTTGCTGGTGCCGGTGGCGGCTGCCGCGAACGAAACCGGGGCCAGGGTCAACGCCGCGCCGGTCAATGCGGCGGCGAGGAAGCCGCGGCGGGTAGCGGAAAAGGAGACATTGTCGCCCGAATGGGCTTTGCATGGTGAAGTCACTCCCTCGATGTTGCCGAGCGTTACTGAACAGTAGGCAACGGAACCAAGAACGCAGCATGAAACCGGAATCGCCAGCAAACCGAGTCCATACAGTGGACACGTCCTCATCGGACCCTTGCCACGAGCAATGCCCGGGCTTACTGTTCTTGGCATGCACCAAGGGCTGGGGCGACGGCGCAAACCTTTCCCATGGACCGAACAGGACGGTGTTTTCAGATGTGCGATATTCCGGGTTTGATCAGTCGCCTTCAAGCCGAAGACCTTGCGCGATTGCGCGATGCAGGCAAAGAAAAGCCCTTGGAACCGGGGATGGTCGCCGCGATCGATGCCGCGGCCGGCGGACCGGGCGAAGGCCGCGGCTACTACGTGGTCAGTGGTTCGTTGTATCCGGTGGACGCCCGGGACTACCACCTCAGGGAAGATGTAGCGGAGGCCGTGCTCGCCGCGGAAGGAACCTCCGTAGACGTGCTGGCCTAAGGACGGGTCAGCCATAACCCGGGGCGCCGACGCCGGCCCGCCCTGAAAACCGGGTGGGCCAGCGCTTTGGGCTGGATGCGCCTTTCGCTAGGTGTGCCTTTCGCTAGGTGCGCATCTACAGCGTGCCCAGCAGTCCCTGCATTTCCTTGATCTCGGCCTCCTGGGCCGTCACGATGTCCTTGCCGAGTTTGAGGGCATCCGCGTTCTTGCCGTCAGCGCCTTCCTTCTGCGCCATGGCCACGGCCCCTTGGTGGTGGGCGATCATGTGGGTCAGGAACAGCCTGGCTGCTTCCCTGCCCTGGGCCGCCTCGAGTTTCGTCATGTCCTCGGTGTCCACCATTCCGTCCATGGTGTGGCCGCCCGACATCTCCGCTGGCTCGTTCCAGTCCTTGAGCCAGCCCGTCATCTTCTCGATCTCCGGTCCCTGGGCTGCCTTGATCCTGCCGGCGAGCGCAGTCACTTGGGTAGGGATGCCGTTCTTGGCGAGCACAACGTCGCTCATCTGGACGGCCTGGGCATGATGGGGGATCATCATCCGGGCAAACTCCGCGTCCGCCGCGTTGTGGCCTGTTGCCGCGGCAGTGGTCGAACCAGACGCAGCTGAACCGGCAGGGGATGCGGAGGTGCTTCCGTGGTTCATTCCCGGCATGCTGCTGCCGCTGGTTCCAGCCGAGCAGCCGGCAAGCGCGATTGCCGTGGCAACGGTAAAGGTGGTCATGGCAAGGTTTTTTCTCATGTTTTGGGGTCCTTCAATCATCAGCCTGCGGAGGTGCGGCTGCGTGGGACGCGCACGGCAAACCCACCGTGTGGGCGGCGCGTCAGGGAGGAATCTTGTGCAGCGGACCGGGACGCCCGGTGCGGGTGTGGATTCTACGTGCGGCTGATGCAGAGATCGCCCGGGGAAGGACTACCCGGGCGATGCGAATAGCCGGAGACCAGGGCACCGGCCGTGGACGTGCCCGCACTGGCATAGGGCGGGACACCCGGCAAGGGTGCCGTCAGGGGGTTATGGCCCGGCGCAGGGACGCAGACGGCGTGGAGGGCCGACAACCCGGTGCAGCTGCCCGGGCATGTGCACGACGGCGCCTGAGAGGAAGCCTCGTGCTGATCTGCATGCGGTTGGCCCACGACGGCGGCCGCGCTCGCGACGGGGGAATGGCCCATGGCGGGGGTGGCGTGCATGCTGTGGCCACCCGCCATGACATGCATCCCGACAATTCCAGCGATGATTGCAAACAGTCCTGCCAACAGGCCGATACGTCGGAGGAAGGCGGTGGCGCGGCCCCGTAGGGGGTCGGTCATGGTCTTCCTCCTTCCGCAGCTTGCGCGCTCTGTTTTCGGGCTTTACGTCGGGTTAAACGAGTAGAGGCCGCGTTCAGTTTCATCCTGCTGCCAGCCTCACCCGGCCATGGTCCGTCCCGTCATGGTCCTCGGGGGCTGAGCGGCTTTCGCAGCGGCGGCTTCGCGGGCGAGGAATGCTCCGAGCTCGCCGATGGTGCTCATCAAAGGCGCGGGGAAAACGACGGTGGTGTTCTTGTCAACGCCGATCTCCACCATGGATTGCAGGTTGCGCAACTGCAAGGCCAAAGGGTGGGCCATCATGGTGTCAGAGGCCATGCCCAGTGCAGCTGCGGCCAGGGACTCGCCTTCGGCGGCGATGATCTTGGCACGCTTCTCACGCTCGGCCTCGGCCTGGCGGGCCATGGCGCGCTTCATGCTCTCCGGCAGCTGGATGTCCTTGAGTTCCACGAGCGTCACTTCGACGCCCCATTCCAAGGTCAGTCCATCCAGGATCTGGCGGATGTTGGCGTTGATGACGTCTGTTTCCGCGAGCGTTTCGTCGAGCGTGTGCTGGCCGACTACTTTGCGCAGCGTGGTTTGTGCGATCTGGTCGATGGCGGCGTAGACGTTTTCGATCGCCAGGACGGACTTGATGGCGTCCACCACCCGGAAATAGGCGACGGCGGAAATATCCAGGCTGACGTTGTCCCGCGTGATGATGCCCTGGGACTGGATAGGCATGGTGACGATCCGCAGGGAAACTTTCCTCAGCCGGTCCACGAACGGGATGATGACCACCAGCCCGGGGGTCCGAAGTCCCTGGACCCTCCCCAGCCTCAACAGGACGCCACGCTCATACTGCGTGACAATGTGGACGGCCATCGCGAACCAGATGACCAGCAGGACAATCAAGACAATCAGCCAGGTGATGGCGTCCGCTGTCATGGCCGCACACCGGCTTCGTCGCTTAGTGCTGATGCGTTCATGGCGGAGATCCTTCGGTGGCAGTGGAGGGAAAAGGGAGCCCACTTTCCGCAGCGGGGCGGGCGAACCGCTCACGTTGTATCTCCAGTAAATACCTTGGATTCGCGGAGTTGTAGGGCCACACACGAAAGGAATGCCCCGCACGGGACATTCCTTTCAATGCGGTGGTTCAGACCCTTTCGCGGGTCCGGTCGATAACCGGCTCCGGATCGTTCGTGAACTCACGGTGGCGGCGTGGGAAGGCCCAGAACATGAAGTCCTTCGCGTCCACCTTGGGCTCAGGGCGTTCCTCGGGTTCCTTTGAGGCATCTTTCCTGGTGTCCCGCCGGAAATCCTTGTTGTAGCCGTAGCACATCACAGACCTCCTTCTAGCAACTGCCTTTTAATCGTCCTCCCGATTCGGCAAGGAGTCCACCTTTTAGGGTCCGATCCGCATCTATGCACAATGGAGGGGTGAAATCCCCACTCGTTCCCCGGAACGCCGCGCTCGCCTACCGCCCTTTCGACCTCGACAGGATCGGTGCGGGACTGGTGTTCGGAGAATCGCTGGGGGACCTCGCAGAAGCCCTCGGTGCGGGAGGAACGGCGGGAGCCGCCGTCGTGCAAGCGCCCCCGGGGACCGGCAAGACGACCCTCGTACCGCCCTTGCTTGCCAATATCCTGCTTGCGGACATCGCGGGCGGCGCCGTCACGGGGAGAGAACGCCCCCGGGTGGTGGTGACCCAACCGCGACGGGTGGCAGCGCGTTCAGCGGCGCGGCGACTCGCCGCCCTCGACGGCAGCGGGCTCGGCGATCGCGTCGGATACACAGTGCGTGGAGAAAGCCAGGCGGGCCCCGGGACCATCATCGAGTTCGTCACACCCGGAATCCTCCTGCGCCGCCTGCTCGCCGATCCCGGCCTTGAGACGGCCGGGGCCGTGATCCTGGACGAAGTCCACGAACGCGGCCTGGAGACGGACCTTTTGCTCGGAATGCTCATCGAGGTCCGTGAGCTGCGGGACGACCTCAGCCTCGTCGCGATGTCCGCGACCTTGGACGCACCACGGTTCGCCGCGCTGATCGGTGGCGTCGGCGCCGGAGGGGGCTCGAACGGAAGGCCCGACGGCGGCCAGCCGGTACCCGTCGTCGACTGTCCCTCCGCGCTGCATCCCTTGACGGTGGACTGGGCGCCGGCGGCGGTGCCGCGGCTGGACGGGCGCGGCGTGGCCCGCGCCTTCCTTGACCATGTGGCGGACACAGCCGCGGCGTCGCACGCGGACGCGTTCGCGGGTGATCCGGATATCGACGCACTCGTGTTCGTCCCGGGGGCGTGGGAGGTCTCGTACGTCGCTTCCCGATTGCGCGCCCGCATGCCTTCGAATGTGCCAGGAGTGGAGGTTTTGGAGCTGAACGGACAGGCGAGCCCGGCGGAACAAGACCGGGCGGTTTCCGGCCGGGAGCCCGGCGGACCTCCCCGGATCGTCGTCTCGACTGCCCTGGCCGAGTCCTCGCTGACGGTTCCGGGGGTCCGGCTGGTCATCGATTCTGGACTGTCCCGCGAGCTGCGGCGCGACGCCAACCGCGGGATGTCGGGCCTCGTCACTGTCTCCTCCTCCCGGGCCTCCGCCGAGCAGCGCGCCGGACGCGCGGCACGCCAAGGGCCCGGACGGGTGGTCCGCTGTTACGAGCAAAAGGCGTACGGTGCCGCCCCGGCCCACCCGACCCCGGAAATCGCGGCAGCCGACCTGACGGGCGCCGCTCTCGTCCTGGCCTGTTGGGGATCGCCGGGCGGCCGGGGGCTGGCACTTCCAGACGCGCCGCCCCAAGGTGCCATGGATGATGCCATCGAGGTACTGCGGGAGCTCGGTGCGATTGACCCTGACGGACTGGCGACGGACGTGGGAAAGACCTTGGCCAGGATCCCCGCCGATCCACGGCTGGCCCGCGCGCTGCTGGATGGTGCCGCCGCGGTCGGGCACCGGGCGGCTGCCCAGGCCGTCGCCCTCGTGGCGGGGGATCAGCGGGCTCCCTGGGCTGACCTGACGCGCCTCCTTGCCACGCTCCGGACGGGCAAGGACCCGGCCGCCAGGCGTTGGGCGGAGGACGTCCGCCGCATGGAGGCGATCGCACGCCAGGAATGGTCCGGCGTCGGGCCTTCCCGGACAGTACCGGCGAGCCCTGGGGAAGCACTCGGCTTCGTCGTCGCGCTCGCGTTCCCGGATCGCGTGGCGCGCCGCGTTCCAGGCACCGGCCCCGAACGCTACTTGCTGACGTCCGGGACACGTGCCGGGCTTCCGGCAGGCAGTCCGCTCGCCGGCCACGATTGGCTCGCCGTGGCCGAAGTGTCCCGTGCGGAGGGACGGGATGCGGCCGGCACCGGCGCCGTCATCCGATCCGCAGCCCCCTTGGCCGCGGATGCGGCCGAAGCTGCCGCCAGCCACCTGAAGAGCGACACGGTGGAAGCCGATTTCACACAGGGCCGTGTCACCGCCAAGCGGGAACGGCGGCTGGGAGCGATCCTGCTTTCGTCCACGCCGGTGCGCCCGACGATCGACGACGGGCGCGTTGCCGTCGCCCGCGCCCTGGCGAAAGAGGGTCTGGGGACCATTGGATGGTCGCCGGCCGCCGATGCCTTGCGCCGGCGATTGGCTTTTCTGCACAGGGAACTGGGTGATCCTTGGCCGGACGTCTCCGAGCCGGCGTTGCTTGCCCGGCTGGAGGAGTGGCTCGCGCCTGAACTCGAAGCGCTCGCAGGAGGCGCTGCCACGAGGGGGATTGACCTGGGCGAGCCGTTGCGGCGGCTTGTGCCGTGGCCTGAGGCGGCCCGGCTCGGCGAGCTGGCACCGGAATGGCTTGAGGTGCCAAGCGGTTCGCGGGTGCGGATCGACTATCCGGACGCGGCCGACGACGGCGGCCGGCCGGTGGTGGCGGTGAAGCTGCAGGAGTGCTTCGGTTGGGCAGAGACTCCGCGTTTGGCAGGCGGACGCGTGCCGGTGCTGTTCCATCTGCTTTCCCCGGCGAGGCGACCGCTCGCCGTGACAGATGACCTGGCTTCCTTTTGGTCCGGCCCGTATGCCCAGGTCCGTGCGGAAATGCGCGGCCGCTATCCGAAGCATCCTTGGCCCGAAGACCCATGGACCGCGCCAGCCACGGCCAGGACCAAGCGGAAGATGTGACCCCGGTTGGCGACGGTTCCAGCCCTCTGGGAGGCACTCACAGGCTTTTTCTTTAGGATGCCACGGTGATGAACATGGAATTGCGACCCGCTGACCTGGCCAACGACTGGTGGCAGGCCGTCCTGCGGGGATTCACCACCCTAGAGGTCCCGAACCTGGCAGCCCCGGTTGTCCTGGGTATCCTAACTGCGGCCGTTGTACTGAGTATCCCGCGCGCCACATGGCGGTGGTTCGGCCTCTACGTGACCTTCGTGCATGAACTGGGCCACGCGTTCGCCGCCCTCATGACGGGGCGGGTTGTCCACGGGCTTCGGATCGGGCTGGACCACTCGGGCCAGCTCCTGAGCAGCGGGCGCGGCAAGTTCGGCGCGGCCTGGTCCGGTTTCTGGGGATATCCGAGTCCCGCGGTGGTGGGCGTGGCCCTCATCTGGTCTGTGTCGGCAGGACGATCGGGGGCTGCCATGTCCATCGGAGCCCTTGTGCTCCTGCTCGCGCTGATCTTTCTGCGGAACTTCACCGGAATCTTCGTCGCGCTCCTCAGTGCCGCGATTGCCCAGCTGCTTGTCATGTTCGCTACTGCCTCGACGGTCAGCCATGTGGTGCTGGGCCTCGGCATAGCGCTCGAGGTGGGGGCCGTGCGGGACTGGTTCAAGGTGGCTGCCGTACATACCCGCCGCCGGGATCGGCTCGCGTCCTCCGATGCCTACATCCTGGCCCGTTCCACGGGGGTGCCGTCCTTGTTGTGGCTGGGTGGTTTCGCCGTTGTCATTGCGGCGAGCGCGGCCATTTCCGTTCGCGTGGTGTGGGGCATGCTCTCCTAAGCCTGCGGTTTCGGCACGGACTGGGTCGATTGCTCTTGCCGTGCGCCGGTCCAGGGTGTGGAATCGGTTAGCAAAGGACGCGGGGGATCCGGCTTCTACTCCAGGAGGTGCTCATGTCGGTGAAAGGCCCAGGCAGTGCGACGAAGGGGTCGAACCGGACCAACCCCGATCTTCGACGCGCGGACCCTTCCTCGGCGCCGGCCGACCGGCCGGAGAATATCCGCAACGTCGTGCTGATTGGCCGCTCAGGCGCGGGAAAGACGATGCTGCTCGAGTCACTTCTCTACGCTGCCGGCGTCGTAACCCGCATGGGTTCGATCGTCGACGGCACCACGGTGAGCGATTCGGAAGCGACGGCCATCCATCAACAACGGTCCATCGGGCTCTCCGCAGCGCCCCTCGTCTTCGACGACGTCAAAGTGAACCTTCTCGACACCCCTGGCTACGCGGATTTCATGGGAGAGTTGCGCGCGGGGCTGCGCGCCGCAGACGCGGCGTTGTTCGTGGTGTCGGCCGTGGACGGCGTCGACGTCGGAACCACCACTCTCTGGGGAGAATGCGAGCGCGTCGGCATGCCCCGGGCGGTCGTGATCAGCCGGCTTGACCATCCACGGGCGAACTACGATGCTGTCCTGGCCGAATGCCGGGCTGCCTTCGGCGATTCCGTGCTTCCCCTCTATGTGCCCGTCCGCGACGCCGATGCTGTTTCGGGAGTGCTCGGGCTGCTTTCGGGCACGGTGTCGGAGTACACCCCTGGGGAGCCGCGGCCCGCGGTACGTCCCGCGACGGCGGAAGAACTGGCCGGCGCGGAGGGTGTCCGCGGGGAACTCATCGAGGGCATCATTTCCGAGAGCGAGGACGAGAGCTTGATGGACCGGTACCTCGGAGGCGAGGAGGTCCCCATCGATACCCTCGTGGACGATTTGGAGACCGCGATCGTCCGGGGCACGTTCTTTCCGGTGCTGGCAAGCTCTTCGGTGACCGGAGTCGGCACGGCCGAACTGCTGGAAGTGCTGACCCGGGCGTTCCCGTCACCGACGGAGCGAAACCTCCCGACGGTCACCGACTTGGGCGGGACGCCGGTCGCACCCCTGACGTGCGATCCGGATGGTCCGCTCCTTGGCGAAGTGGTGCGGACTACCGTTGACCCGTTCCTGGGGAGGGTATGCCTTGTCCGGCTCTTCTCGGGGACGCTTCGCGAGGACTCCGCCGTGCACGTCGGCGGGCACGGGCTGGCCGAGCGCGGCCACCCCGACCACGACAGCGACGAGCGGATCACCCACCTTTACTCTCCGTTGGGGTCCAGCCTTCGTCCGGTACAGTTCGCCGTGGCCGGGGACATCTGCGCGCTGGCGAAGGTGGCGAGCGCCGAGACGGGAGATACGGTGTCCGCCCGCGAGGCTCCCTTGCTCGTGGAAACGTGGGACATGCCCGAGCCGCTGATGCCTGTGGCAATCGAAGCGGCGTCGCACGGCGACGAGGACGCGCTGTCCAAGAGCCTGGCCAAGGTAGCCGCGGGAGATCCGACCCTGAGGGTGGAGCGCAACTCCGAGACGCATCAGTTGGTCTTGTGGTGCATGGGTGAGGCGCACTCGGAGGCAGTCCTCGACCGCTTGCGGGAGCAAGGGGTGAAGCTGCAGACCGTGGACGTCATCACGCCCCTCCGGGAAACCTTCGCAGCCCAGGCCGCCGGCCATGGGCGCTATGTCAAGCAATCCGGCGGCCACGGGCAGTACGCGATTTGCGATATCGAAGTGGAGCCGCTTGAACGCGGGGCGGGTTTTGAATTCGTCGACAGGATTGTCGGTGGGGTCATCCCCGGCACGTATGTCGTCTCGGTCGAGAAAGGCGTCCGGGCGCAGATGAACAAGGGAGTGCGGGCCGGTTTCCCGGTGGTCGATATCAGGGTGATCCTGGTAGGCGGCAAGACCCACAGCGTCGATTCGTCGGACGCGGCGTTCCAGGCGGCCGGTGCGTTGGCCTTGCGGGAGGCCGCCGCGGCGGGCAGCATTCAACTCCTTGAACCGATTTCGGCCGTGACGGTCCTTGTGGCCGACGATCACGTAGGTGCGGTCATGAGCGATTTGTCCTCCCGCCGCGGGCGCGTCACCGGGACAACCTCCGTCGGCGGGGAAAGCACCGAGATCAGCGCCGAAGTTCCGGAACAGGAGTTGCTGCGGTACGCGATCGTGCTGCGGGGGCTGACGGCGGGCAGCGGCCGCTTCCGCAGGGAGTACTTGCGGCACGAGCCGCTGCCGCCGGGCATAGCCGTTGCCGCGGCGAAAGCCTGAGGCTCAGAGTCTCCTTCCAGATCAGCTGTTCTTGCGGAGGAACGCCGACACGGGAGCCGCCAATGATGCCCCGATGTCTTCGGCACTCTTCTTGACTCCCGCGCGTGCGAAGGAATGGTCGCCGCCGTCCCACCACTCGATGGTGGCGGCGGGTCCGATCCGGGCCACGACGTCTTCGAGCAGCTCGGGCGTGGCGAAGGTGTCCCTGGTGCCCTGCAGGAAGAGCATCGGCAGGGTGAGCCCGTAGAGGTGCTCGTCGCGGAGCTTCTCCGGTTTTCCCGGCGGGTGCAGCGGGTAGCCGAGATAGACGAGTCCGGCCGCGGACATTCCTTCGGCTACCGCCATCGACGCCATGCGGCCGCCGAACGACTTGCCGGCTGCCCACAGCGGTTCGCCCCCTGAACGGGACGCCGCTTCCGCCATGACGGCCCGCCACGCCGCGATCGCGGCGGGTGGCCGGTCGGGGAACTTCCTGCCGGCTTCCCGGTAGGGGAAGTTGAAGCGCAAGGTCGCCACGCCGTCGTCGTTCAACGCATGGGCGAGGCCGGCCAGGAAGGGATGTTCCATGCCGGCTCCGGCTCCGTGGGCGAGGACAAGCGTCGCCGCGGCATTGTCCGGCCGGGCGTACATACCGGAAATCGGGGTGCCGTCGACGTCGATCGTGACGCGCGATTCGGCGGTGCCCACGCTCACTCGAACCGGGAGGGATCGCCGGTGCCGCGCCTGACCACTTCCGCGGTGCCGCTCGAGAAGTCCACCACGGTTGTCGGCTCTGCACCGGTGTCCCCGGAATCGATGACGGCTTCCACCAGATTGTCCAGGCGTTCCTTGATCTCCCAGCCTTGGGTCAACGGCTCCTCCTCGTCCGGGAGCAACAAGGTGCTGGAAAGGAGCGGTTCGCCCAGTTCGGCCAGCAGGGCGTGGACAAAGTTATGGTCCGGAATCCGCACGCCGACTGTCTTTTTCTTGGGGTGGAGGAGACGCCGCGGCACTTCCTTGGTGGCAGGCAAGATGAAGGTGTAGCTTCCCGGCGTGACGGCCTTGATGCTTCGGAACACATCGTTGTCGATCATGACGAACTGCCCGAGCTGCGCGAAGTCCTTGCAGACCAAAGTGAAATGGTGTTTGCCGTCGAGCTGGCGGATCGAGCGGATCCGGTCGAGGGCTTCCCTGTTGCCGATTTGCGCGCCGAGCGCGTAGCAGGAATCGGTGGGGTAGGCGATGAGGCCGCCGGACTGGAGGATATTCACCACCTGGGAAATTGCGCGTGGTTGGGGGTCCTGAGGGTGGACGTCGAAGAATCTTGCCATGCCATGAGCTTACGGGCAGGCCGAACTTCAGGACAGGACATCCTTGCTGGTGAACTTGCCGTAAGCCAACGCGCCGGCCACCAGGATGTAGCCCGCCTGCAGCAGGGCGTTGTCGCCGAAGCTGGCCCACGAGATCGGTTGCCGCAGGAGATCGGCGAAACCCAGCCAGTAGTGGCTGAACAGCCAGGGGTGCAGCCACTCCAATTGCGGCAGGTTGTCAGCCACCTGCGACACCACGGACAGCACGATGGTTGCAGCCATGGCTCCGACCGGCACGTCCGTGAAGGTGGAAATCGCGAGTCCGATAGCGGACAGCCCCAACAATGACACCGCGATGTACGCGGCAATCAGCAGGGAACGCACCACGGATTCGCCGACGCCGATCGTGTCGCCCGACAGCAGGGTGACAGGGCCCACCGGGAAGAGCGCGACGCCGGCCAGCGCGCCGGCGGCGGCAACCGTCAGGGTCGCCGCCAGGCAGAACACTGAGGCGGACGCGTATTTGATCAACAGGAGGCGGACACGTCCCGCCGGGGCGACGAGCAAGTACCTGAGGGTGCCAAGGTTTGCTTCGCCCGCAATCGTGTCGCCTGCCACCACTCCGATCGTGAGGGGGAGGAACAACGGGACGGAGACGATCATTGCCGTGACGCCGACGAAAAGCCCGTTCTGGGTGATGCGGTCAAGGAAAGGCGGCCCGCGCCCCGGGGCCACGGGATGCGAGCTCAACTTGACCGCGGCGGCGATGAGGATGGGGATCGCCGCGAGCGCCAGAAGCATGGCCCATGTCCGCAGCCGCCTGAACAGCACCGAGAGCTCGGAGGCCATGAGCGACCACGAGCTTTGCGTGCCCTCCGGCACGGCAATCGTCGCTTCGATTCCGCGTTCAGCCGGCAATGTCGAAGCCCTCTCCGGTGAGGGAGACGAAGCGCTCCTCGAGGCTCGCGTTCTCCACGCCGAAGCCCCGGACCCGGACGCCGTCGGCCACCAAGGCAGCCACGATCGCCTCGGGAGCCACGTCGAGCCCCGCCGGACCGGTGCTGAGGAGGCTCCGGCCATCGGGACCGTACGAGCCGGGCGGTGGAGCAACCAGTTCCGACTCCAGGCCGAGCCTCGAGAGGACACGGACAGCGGCCTCGATATCGGGCGTGTGGAGCCGGATGATGGCCTTGCCCGCCGCGCGCAGTTCGTGCAGGGTTCCTTGCGCCACGAGCTTGCCGACGCTCATGACGCCCACATGCGTGCACATCTGCTCCACCTCGGCGAGGAGATGGCTGGAAACGAACACGGTGGTGCCCCCGGCCGCCAGAGAGCGGACCAGACTGCGGACCTCCCGGGTCCCTTGCGGATCCAGGCCGTTGGTGGGTTCGTCCAGGACCAGCAGTTCCCGCGGGCGCAGCAAGGCATGCGCAATCCCCAGCCGCTGCTTCATCCCGAGGGAATAGGCGCGCACCTTTTTGCCCGCCGCGTGGGACAAGCCCACCCGCTCAAGCGCTTCATCCACCCGTGCGGCGCGGGTCCGTGGGGCGGCGTGAAGATCGGCGCTGTCCAAGCGCCGCAGGTTCGCTGCCCCGGACAGGAAAGGGTAGAAGGCCGGCCCTTCGACGAGCGAGCCCACGTTCGGCAGGACAGTTGCCAGTTGGCGCGGCATCTCGCCGCCAAGGACCCGGATGCGGCCGTTCGTGGCGGACGCCAGGCCAAGAAGCAGCCGGATGGTGGTGGTCTTGCCGGAGCCGTTTGGGCCGAGGAAACCAAAGACCGAACCGCGGGGAACCGCCAGGTCGACGCCGTCGACGGCGGCCCGGTGGCCGAAGCGCTTGCTGAGGGCTTGCGTCTCTATCGCCAGTTCAGCCGGCGGGGATGCCTCCGTCATTTTGCGGCGGCTGCGGCCTGCAACCGCTCAAGTGGCACCATTCCCGCGAAGACGCGGCCGTCGTCGAGCATCAAGACAGTAACCAGGCTGGTGGTCAGCGCGCGGCCGCCCGCGACAGGCTGGGTGAGCTGGGCCAACATCGGTGCCGAGCGGACATCGTTCGGCACAGTGCCGGCTGGCAGGCCTATGACCGCGTCCCAGCCGGTTCCCGTGATCGTTGGCCGGACACTTGTTGCCTTTGGCTGCCCGGTCTTGCCGGGGAGGGAACGCAACTGCGGGGCTGCCATCTGTTCCACCGCGGCACCGCGGGGCGGAGTGAAACTGAACAGGGCGGCGTCGGGCGCCGACAGGCTCAAGTCAGTGAATGCGAGCGAGAAGGCCGCTGCCGCCTGGCCCCGTGCCCGGACATCGACGCCGAGCGGGAGGCCCGAAGCGGAGTCGACGGCGATGGTCACGGAATCGACGAGTGTGCCGGTACTGCGCGGCTTGATCACCAGTTGGTAGGCCGGGCGGCCGGCCACTGTGGTTCCGTCGCCCACGGTCACGTCCGTGGTGGGCCCGACGGCGGCGAGGAAGTGCTGCGCGACGACGTCAGGCGTGGTGACTCCGGGAGCCGGCGTCGCGTGCGGGGCCGCTGAACGCGCTGGTTCGGCGGGCATCGTCAAATGCGCCGCACTGTTGTCTGCCGAGTTGTAGAGCCAGAGATCGTTGCCATTGCGGACGACGTCGCGCTCGGCGAGCATGTCCATCACCTGGAACCTCGCTTTGGCGGGACCGTCCATGTAGACCCGGGCGGTGTGTGAACCGCTCAAAAGCTCCATCACCGAAGCGGGCCCTTGGCTTGCCGTTGGCCCGATGGAGGGGAGCTGGGGCAGCCCCAGATCGGAACTTTGTTGAAGGGTTCCGGACAGTGCATGGACGTCGGCGCGGCCGATCATGGCGATGACTTCCGAGGCCGTTTTGTGCGGCAGGCTCGTCGCAGCTCCGGCTTGGTAGGAACCAGCCAAGGCTGCCGCAGCAAGGGCCACCGGAGCCAGCACGGCCGGCAGCCAACGCAACCAGACGCGGGTCATGTCGACCTCGCGAACCATCCACCATCGGGGAAGTTCATGGTTCCAGACTACTCCTGGTGCCCGGACTGATCACGTGTTCACGGGCTATCCTTCCAACGTCCTCCGCACGAATTCAGCGCTGGGCTTTGCGTAGGCAGAGCCGAGGCGCTCGAACAGGGCGATCCCCGCCATGCCCGGCCAATCCTCGGGGAGGAATTCGGCGGGCAGCCCCGGATCCAGATACGGAATGATCCGCCAGCGGTCGATGCTTCGGACATAGCGGGCGAAGGTCGTGGCGGTGGCCGGGCCGCCGTCGGGACCGTTGTCCGGGCCGCCGGCGTCGGCCGCGGAACCATGATGCAGGATGAAGTCGCGATGCAGTTCCGCCACCGTGTCCAGGTCCCACCACGCCGAGGCGGCCTCGCGGAGGCTGCCTCCGACCAGGGGAGTGTCCGTGACGAACACCGTGGCCATGCCGCGCAGCTCCAGGTCCTCCAGGATCTCCTCCACTTCCTCCCGTAGCGAGTCGGGGCAGATCCACAGCCCTGCTGCCACGGTGCCGCAGCCGATCCAGTGCAGCCGCCGCCGCAACTGGTGCCGCTTTTCCCGCTCGGTTTCCGGAATGGAGAAGGACACGAGGCACCAGCGGCCGGCTGGCGACATCAGGCGTGGGTTGAAGATCCGCCGGTCGCCGCGGGCGAGCATCGCTGCGGCGCCCTCGGTGACGGCGAAGCCGGGAACGCCGTGACGCAATTGCGGCAGGACGATTTCCTTCTTCTTCAACCGTGACAGTGCCGTCCGGGACACTGCAACGCTCAGCCCGAGTGCCTCCATGAGGGCGATGATGTGCCTCGTGGACATCCATCCGCCGGCATCGCGGAGGTACAAGCCGATGACCGTGCGCAGCAGCGACGTGGTGCTCCCGGGCCGGGAGTCCATGTCGTCAAGGACAGCGCTCACAGGAGTTCGGCGAGGGCGTCCCGGATGGCGGTCACTCCCAGCTCAACCTCCGCGTAGCTCGTGCTGAGCGGCGACAGGCCGATCCGCAGTCCGTGCGGCGGACGGAAGTCCGGAATGACGCCCCGTTCCCACAGCGTCCGGGTCACGTCACCGAACAGGGGATGGTCTACCGTGATGTGCGAGCCGCGCTCGGCGGTGTTGCGCGGGCTGACAATCTCGGCACCGAGGGGGACCAGCATGTCCTCAGCCAAGGCAACGGCGTACTCGGTCAGTTTGATGGACTTCTCCCGCACGGCGTCCATGCCCACGGATGCGATCAGCTCGACCATGTCCTTGAGCGGCTGCATGGCCAGGACCGGGGGAGTGCCGGTGATGAAGCTTCGGATCCCCGTTGCCGGCTTGTAGCTTTCCGTCATGCCGAAGGGGTTGTCGGCGCCCATCCAGCCCCAGATCGGCTGTTGCAGGCGGTCCTGCTGCGAAGCGTTGACGTATGCGAACGCGGGGGAGCCCGGGCCGCCATTGAGATACTTGTACGTGCAACCCACTGCGAGGTCCACGCCCCAGGCGTCCAGTTCGAGCGGCACCGAGCCTACCGAGTGGCAGAGGTCCCAGAGCATGAGCGCTCCGGACTCCTTGACCCTCGCGGTGATCGCGGCGGCATCCGCCAGGTAGCCGGAGCGGTAAGCCACGTGGCTGAGCACGACGACGGCGGTCCGCTCGCTGAGCAGTCCCTCCAGGTCAGTGTTCCGGACGCCGCTGGCCGGGTTGGAGGCGACCCACTTGATGGTGGCGCCCTTCTCCGCGGCGATCCCTTCGATGATGAAACGGTCCGTGGGGAAGTTGTCCCGGTCCACCACGATCTCAACGCGGCCGGGCTGGGCGTCGACCGCTGCCCGGATGAGTTTGTAGAGCATCACGGACGTGGAATCGCCCACGGTGACTTGGCCCGCGGCCGCGCCCAAGGTGACGGCGCCGATCCGGTCGCCGACCGTGGTGGGCTCGTCCATCCACTGTTCGTCCCAGCCTCGGATGAGGCGGCTGCCCCAGGCGTCCTCCACGAAGGACGCGAGCTTCGCCGACGTCGCCTTGAGCGGCCGGCCGAGGGAGTTCCCGTCGAGGTAGGCGGTGAGCTGGCCTTCCGCCGGGGAGTAAAAGGCCTCACGCTGCCCGGCGAGGGGATCGGCGGCGTCGAGTTCTGCCGACGTCGGCCGTTGCGTTTGCTGTGCGCTGTTCATGTCTCTCCTAAAGGAAGCTTTGGGGTTTTCCGGGGCTGGAATTGCCGCTCAGTTGCCGATCTCGGTGCGGACGGCGTAGAGCTCTGGGAAGAAGGTCAAGTCAAGGGCCCGTTTGAGGAAGTCGACGCCGGAGGAGCCGCCCGTGCCCACCTTGAATCCGATGGTCCGCTGCACGGTCCGCAAGTGCCGGAAGCGCCAGGCGTGGAAGTTGTCCTCGATGTCCACGAGGTCTTCGCACGCTTCGTAGAATCCCCATGGCGTGGCTTCCGATTCGTAAATCTCCTGGAAGACCGGGACCAGGTCCTTCCGGAACGTCCACGGTTCGCTGGTGTCGCGTTCAAGGATGTCGGCCGGGACGGCATAACCGGCCCGCGCCAGCACCGCGAGGAAGGCGTCGTAGAGGGTCGGCTCCTCCAGCAGCGCGGTGAGCTGGCTGTGCGCCGCAGGATCGCTCTCGAAGACCCGCAGCATGGCGCGGTTCTTGTTGCCCAGAAGGAACTCTACGCCGCGGTACTGGTGGGACTGAAACCCTGAGGAGCTGCCCAGGAAGCGCCGGAATTCGGAGTACTCGCGCGGAGTGAGCGTGCCCAGGACAGACCACTGCTCGGTCATGGTCCGCTGGATCGCCTTGACGCGGGCGATGCATTTGAGGGCCTTGGCAAGGTTGTCCACATCGAGGAGCCGTCGGGCCTCAAGAAGCTCATGCAGGATCAGCTTGAGCCACAGTTCGCTGGTCTGGTGCTGGATGATGAACAGCAATTCGTCATGGTGTTCCGGGGTGCTCAACGGGTGCTGGGCAGTGAGGAGGCGGTCAAGGTCCAGATACCCGCCGTAGGACATGGCCTGGCTGAAGTCGGTGCGGACCGAATCCTCGATGGGCCGGATGTTTCGGGCCCTGATGGTCTCTTCGGAGTGGCCGGTGCGGTTTTCCATGCATTGAGAGTATCACTATCGTGACGAACGTCAAGATAATGAATTTTCACTTCGTCGTGGGCGGACTTCCAAAGGCTGCTTTTTGTTGCCTATGTGAACCGCTCGCACGGTCCATACGTTGTAAGATCGGCAAGGGGGTATGCGGGCTCCAGGAGGCTCCATGTACCAGCAGACAGTCAGCATTCGGGATTTACCAGCAGACCGTCGGCATCCGGAGGTAGACGGACCAGAACAGTTCCCCGGTCTCGAACAGATGGCGCTTCGTACGCGTACAAAACTTCGGGCCCGGGACCTGATAGTGCAAAAATACGGTGGCTCCTCGGTAGCCGACGCGGCAGCCATCAAACGGGTGGCCCGGCGGATCGCCGAGACCCGCGAGGCCGGGCATCCTCTAGTGGTGGTGGTTTCGGCCATGGGCGACACCACCGATGAACTGCTTGACCTGGCCGCGTCCCTCAGCCCCAGCCCTCCGGCGGGCGAGCTCGACGCGTTGTTGACCACGGGTGAACGGATCTCCGTGACGCTCTTGGCGATTGCATTGGCCGAACTAGGTGTTCCTTCCCGGACCTTCAGCGGCAAAAAGGCCGGACTGATTACCGACGGCATCCACGGCAAAGCGCACATCGTCAACGTGGACCCGCACCATATCCGCGCTTGCTTGAAGCGCGAAGAGGTTGCCATCGTGGCTGGTTTCCAGGGGAAGGGCCTCAAGAAGAAGGAAGTCACCACTCTGGGCCGGGGCGGTTCGGACATCACCGCCGTCGCCCTGGCCGCAGCATTGGGCGCCGGTATGTGCGAAATCTATACCGACGTCGACGGCGTTTATACGGCCGACCCGCGGGTGGTTCCCCGCGCGCGGAAAATCGACGTCATTTCAAACGAGGAAATGCTCGAGTTGGCTGCGTCCGGTTCCAAAGTGGTGCATACCAGATGCCTTGAGTATGCCCGGCGGTTCGGCGTCCCCATCCATGTGCGTTCGTCCTTCAACCGTGCCATGGGAACGCTGATCCTTCCGGGCCAGGACCAGGAGGCGGAATGGGACCACAAGCCCATCTGGGAACGGGCTCCGGCCTTGGAGCAGCCAGTGGTGTCCGCGGTTCTGTGTGATACGTCCGTGGCGAAGCTGAAGGTCATAGGCGTCGCGGATGGCGTGGGAAAGTCCGCGGAAATTTTCGGGCTTCTCGCCGATGAACGCGCCGAGGTCGACATGGCAGTTCAAAACACCTCGTCCGTGCGCGCCGGCGGAAGCGATATTTCGTTGGCGGTTCCCAGCCGGGACGGATTCCGCGTCCGGGCGGCCTTGTCCGCTGCCCAGGCGGCCATCGGCTTCCTGGACCTCCAATACGACGGCCAGATCGGGAGGCTGTCGCTGATCGGGCTTGGCATGCGCACTGACGCCCAGGTATTTTCTCGGCTCTTCAAGGCCCTTTCGGACGCCGGAGCCCAGGTCGAGCTGATCTCGGCGTCGGACATCCGCATCGACGTCGTCGTCCGCGTTGCGGTGCTCGAGGACGCACAGCGTGCCGTGCAGTTGGCGTTCGGGCTGGACCCCTCGGGAAATGACCAGGCGGGAAACGACCAGGCAGGACACGACCAGGCAGGAGAGGAGGCCATCAGCGCGCCATAGGGCGGCCGCAGTACCGGCACCCCCATCTCCCCGCGCCGCAGGCAAGGCGCGGGAAGCGCCCAGTCATCGATCCGCCTCCGCGGATCCCCGGGATAAGGACCCGATCGCCATGTACACACACCCGCAGCAGGCTACCTTGACCTCGGCACATGTCACCGGACCCCTGCCAGGACCCAGATCTGCCGAATTGTTGGCGCGCCAGGAACGAACCGAATCCAACGCCCGCACCTATCCACGGCATCTTCCCATTGCGATTGCGGAAGGTTCCGGCGCCTTTGTGCGGGACGTCGATGACAATGTCTTCCTTGATTTCCTGGCCGGTGCCGGGGTTTTGACATTGGGGCACAGCCACCCGGAACTGGTTGAGGTGGTGGCCGGACAAGTGCGGAACTTGAGTCATGGGCTTGATTTCCCGACGCCGGCCAAGGACGCCTTCATGCGGGCACAGCTGTCCATGCTTCCTCCCGGACTCGCCGAACGGATGAAGGTCCACTTCTGCGGACCGACCGGTGCAAATGCCGTCGATGCCGCCATCAAATTGTGCAAGACGGCCACCGGGCGGGGGGACGTCATTTGCTTCCAGGGAGCATTCCACGGCAGCAGCGCGGTCGGGATGGCGTTGACCGGGCTGGTCGAGCAGAAGCGGCCGGTAGCTAACGGGATACCCGGAGTGCACTTCTTCCCCTATTCCTACTGTGCCCAGTGTCCCGTGGGCCTGAACCCCGAGACCTGCGCGACCAATTGTGTCCAGTTCCTCGAACACTCCCTCAAGGACCCGCTCGGGGGCATCCCGCTTCCCGCAGCGGTCATCATGGAAATGGTCCAAGGCGAAGGGGGAGTTGTTCCGGCCACCCTTGAATTCGCGCAAACCGTCCGCAGGGTGACCCGTGAGCTGGATATCCCGTTGATTGTCGATGAGATCCAGACCGGGTGCGGGCGTACCGGAACCTGGTTCGCGTTCGAGCAGTTCGGGATCGAGCCCGACGTCATCGTGGCATCCAAGGCCCTGAGCGGGATAGGCCTCCCCGTCGCCCTGATCATTTACAACAAGGACCTTGACCGCTGGCTCCCCGGCGCCCACACCGGGACATTCCGTGGAAACCAGCTCGCCTTCGCCGCCGGGGCTGCCGCCGTCGAGATCATCCGGCGCGACGACGTTCTTGGCAACGTCCGCAGCCGCGGTGCGCAGATTGCCCGGCTTCTCGCGCCCTTGGCCAGCAACCCCTGGGTGCGCGAAGTGCGGGGCCGCGGGCTGATGTGGGGGATCGAGCTCGCTGATCCGGAGACAGGCCGTCCTGCCGGAGGACTGGCCCGGGCAGTGCAGCGAAATGCCCTGGAGCGGGGCCTGATACTCGAATGCGGAGGACGCGACGACTGCGTGGTCCGGCTCCTGCCGCCGCTGAACATCACGGAAGAAATCGTCGATGCCGCTTGCGAGCTGTTGCTGGCCGCCATTGCCGAACAAAGCGCCATGGCAGAACACAGGACCACGACGGATGCGGCCCGATAAGGCACGACGAATTGCCACGACGAATTGGCATGACCCATTGGCGAGACCAGGAGGGGATGATGGGGAGGCACACGGACCACGGCCGGACCTCCGGCGAAACGGCCACAAGCGCCGGACCCATGATCCAACTCAGGGACGGCGCCCCGGTCCTCCTCGGCAGCGCACCGGGCAACATCACCAGCGGCACCACCATCCGGTGGAGCCCCGGCGAGCGGCTCGAGGAGCTGTTCGAGGACCGGTGTGACCGGCAACGGGCCGAAGGACGCAGGCATCATCCGGCAGTGGAAACAGCCGATGGTTCGCTCAGCTACGAAGAACTGGACGCCCGGGCCAACCGGCTCGCCCGCTTTCTCCAGGCCCGCGGGGCAAGCCCGGGCGACAAAATCGCGCTGCTGTTCGACGACGCTGTGCGGTCCTATGTCTCCATGCTTGCGGTCCTCAAGGCCCGTGCCGTCTACGTGCCCCTCGACCCGGCGTTCCCCGCCGAAAGAATTGCGTACATTGCCGCCGATGCCGACGTCACCATGATCCTGACTGTCTCCCGCCTCGCGGACAGCCTGCCGCCGGCGAGCGCGGCCCTCGCGGTTCGCCTGGACAAGGAGGACCGCCGCATTGCCGCGTTCGAAACCTCCCGACTGGCCTGGGCCGGGCAGGAGTCACCGGCCAACGGACTGGCCTACATCATCTACACGTCTGGATCCACCGGGCGGCCCAAGGGAGTGGCCATAGCCCACGCCAGCATCTGCCACTTCGTGCGGACCGCCGCCGAAACCTATGGCTACGATGCCCGCGACCGGGTCTACCAGGGCATGACCACGGCGTTCGATTTCTCCGTGGAGGAGATCTGGGTGCCATGGATGGTCGGGGCCACCTTGGTTCCCCGGCCGCCCGGGAACAACCTCCTCGGGCCTGACCTTGCCGAGTTCATCGAGGCCCGGAACATCACCGCGCTTTGCTGTGTGCCGACCCTGCTCGCCACGCTCGACGACGACGTGCCCGGGCTGCGGTTCCTGCTCGTTTCCGGCGAAGCCTGCCCCGAGGACCTTGTGGAGCGCTGGCACCGGCCCGGCCGTCGCTTCCTGAATGTCTACGGGCCAACCGAAGCGACAGTGACGGCGACCTGGGGCACGGCGGAGCCCGGCAAGCCCGTGACGCTGGGCAAGCCCCTGCCCGGCTATGCGGCAGTGATCCTGGATCCCGTTCAGGACCGGGCCCTGGCCCACGGCGAGTTGGGCGAAATCGGCCTGGCGGGCGTAGGGCTCGCCAGGGGCTACATCAACCGGCCCGAGTTGACTGAAAGGGCATTCATTCCCGATTTCCTTGGCCTGGAGGACAACCCGTCCCATCGCATTTACCGCACCGGGGACCTGGGCCGCTTCAACGACCACGACGAAATCGAGTACCACGGACGCGCCGACACACAGGTGAAGGTCCGGGGCTATCGGGTTGAGCTGAGCGAAATCGAAAGCGTGCTCCTGCAGATGCCGGGGATGGCTGCGGCTGTTGTGAAAACCTGGGAGCCCGAGCCGGGAATCACCGAACTTGCCGCCTACTACACGCTGCACCACAATGCACCTGCGGTGGAAGGCGGGGACATCCGCGCCTGGCTGCGCGAGCGGCTCCCCGCCTACATGGTGCCAGCGTATTTCCAGTCCCTCCGGACCATGCCGATGATGGTCAGCGGGAAAGTGGACCGCAGGAGCCTGCCGGATCCCACCGGCCCGCGCGCGGTCAGTACAGGGTTCGCCGACACAAGCCCGGTGACGCCCATGGAACGGATCCTCGCCCCGGCTTTGGCCGATGCGCTCCAGCTCACGTCTGTCTCCACCACGGCCAACTTCTTCAACGACCTCGGGGCGAACTCCCTGTTGATGGCGCATTTCTGCGCCAACGTCCGTAAGGTCGCCAACCCACCTTCAGTCTCGATGCGCGATATTTATGCGCATCCGACCATCGCCGCGCTGTCGGCCGCGTTGGACGCCGCGAGTGAAGGATCGACGGCGGGAGCCGACGTCGAGGGCCGGGAAATGGCGACGGCGGAACCCTTCCTGCGCGTCGGGACCGCCCAGTACCTGCTGTGCGGGATTTTGCAGGCTTTGGCGGGCCTGGCCTACGCCTACCTCGTCGTCCTCATCCCCTCCGCCGGCGAACAGTGGATCGGCGGCTCCCGGCAGCCCGGCGTCCTCGCGGCCCGCTCCGTCGCTGTCGGCACCATATCGTTCCTGGCCTTGGCAGTCATGCCCATTGCGCTCAAATGGGCGCTCATCGGCCGGTGGAAGGCCGAGGAGTTCCCCCTCTGGTCCTTGCGGTATGTCCGCTTCTGGTTCGTCAAGACTCTCGTTAACACAAGCCCGGTGCGCCTGTTCGTCGGGACACCGGTCTTCCCCCTGTACCTCAGGGCCCTGGGGGCCAGGATCGGCCCGGGAGTAACCATCCTCTCCTCAAGGATTCCAGCCTGCACCGACCTGCTGACAGTGGGCGCGGACACCGTGATCCGGCGGGATTCCACATTCAATTGCTACCGTGCCCGCGCCGGCCGGATCCAGACGGGGCCCGTCACTTTGGGCCGCAATGTCCTGATCGGCGAACAGACGACCCTGGATATTGATACGGCCATGGGCGACGACGCCCAACTGGGGCACAGCTCCTGCTTGTACCGCTTCCAGGCAGTTCCGCCCGGCGCAGCCTGGGCCGGCTCACCGGCCGAGCCCACCGGCACCAGCTACCGCAGGGCGGGACAAGCCGCTTCCGGGACGGCCCGCCGGGCCAGTTTCAGTTTCTGGACCGTGCTGGTCCACGTGGTCCTGGTGTCTTCCATCGGGCTTGGAGTCATCGACGTCCTTCTCGCCTTCCTCCCCGCGGGCGAAACGAACCCGGCCCGGCCGCTCTTCTGGGAAGCGCTGTTGCTGATCTCGGCCGTCCTTCTTTTCGGCAGTATCCTGGCCGCGTTCGCCGTTGCCGCCACCCTTCCCAGGCTGATTGCCCTGCTCCTCGTTCCGGGCAAGGACTATCCCCTCTACGGCGTCCGCTTCGGACTCTTGCGGACAGCCCAGCGCCTGACCAACCTCAAAGCCCTCCTCCAGCTCACCGGAGACAGTTCCCTGATCGTCCACTACCTGAACGTCCTGGGTTACCACCAACCGGACCTGGTGCAGACCGGATCCAATTTCGGCGTCGGGCTGAAGCATGACAGCCCCACCCTGACGACTGTCGGCAGCGGCACGATGGTTTCGGATGGCCTTTCGATCATCAATGCCGACTACTCGAACACCGCTTTCCGCCTCAGCCCCACCGTCATCGGGGCCAGGAGCTTCTTCGGAAACAACATCGCTTATCCCGCCGGGGCCAGAATGGGGGACAACTGCCTTCTGGGAACCAAGACGATGGTGCCTTTGGACGGTCCGCTCCGCGAGGGGGTGGGTCTCCTGGGCTCACCGCCCTTCGAAATCCCGCGCACCGTTGACCGTGACAATGCCTTTGATCGGTTCAGGACGGCAGAGGAACTACGGCGCCGGATCCCGGCAAAGAACCTGCACAATACCGTCACGGTGGTCTTCTACCTGCTGGCCCGGTGGGCCGAGCTGTATGTGATCCTCCTCGCCGCCTGGGCATCGCAGGCCTTCCTCCCCAGCGCAGGAGGGCTCGCCGCGGTGGTCGCGGTGGGAACGATGGTGGTCACCACCGGCGCCCTGATGGTCCTCGTGGAGCGGGCATCCCTTGGATTTGGAAGGCTCTCGCCGACGTTTTGCTCCATCTACGAAGTGTCCTTCTGGCGGCATGAGCGCTTCTGGAAACTCGGCGCCGGCGGCATTGTGCAAATGTTCAACGGCACACCCTTCAAACCCGTGATCTGGCGGATCCTGGGGGTCCGGATGGGCAAGAAGGTCTTCGACGACGGTTGCGGAATCCCGGAAAGGACCCTCGTCACCATCGGCGACTACTGCACCCTCAACGCCTACGCCGTCGCGCAATGCCATTCCATGGAGGACGGCGCCTTCAAACTCGATTCCATCAACGTGGGCACCGGCTGCACGCTTGGGGTGGGCGCATTCGTCCACTACGGCACCACCATGCATGAAGGTTCCGAGCTCGAAGACGATTCGTTCCTGATGAAGGGCGAGGACGTCCCTGCCTACGGCATCTTCGGCGGCAATCCCGCACGGGAGCTGACCAGGAAGGCTGTCCCCGGACTGCTCTAACGCCGGCGCGTGGCTTACGCTGGCCCTAATGGGCGCGTCCGGGGAGGGGGTTGCATGAGCAGCGTGTCGCTGTACCTGGACGTCGACGGCGTGGTGAACCCCTTCGGTCCCATGGGCTTCACCGATTGGGGTACTGAATGGAAAATCGCCGACGCCGGGATACTTGACGTCGTTTACGCCTCCGAACTGGTCGATGAGCTCAATGAGCTGGCCGCGCATCCTGCGGCGAGGTTTGTCTGGCTGACCACGTGGCAGCGGCTGGCCCCTGAGTTCCTGTGCCCGGCCATCGGCCTCCACGGTGAGCATTGGCCCGTCCTCAGCAGCGACGGTTGGGACCAGACCGCCGATTGGTGGAAGTTCGACGTTTTGCAGAAGGACGTCCAAGAGTCCGGAGCCGATCGCATCGTGTGGATGGATGATCAGCTGAACCATGAAGCCGAGGCCCGGTCCTGGGCGGAATTCCTCGGCCCCCGTGTGCTTTGGATCTCACCAGACCCGCGGCGGGGCCTGTCACGGCGAGATATCGAGGCTGTCCGGCAATTCCTTGGATGATGCTGGGCCTACGTTTTGCCCTGCCGTCAATGGCACGTAGGATTCTTAGGGTTCCACGCCCGCCATAGTTAATTCCGCCAGTACAGTCAGATGAATGCCTGCTGAACTGTTTTGCGTCAGGCAGGCCCCGGGGAAGTGGAACTGCGCATCGTCGACTCTGCAGATTGGGCACCAGGTGGGAATCACCTTCATGGTCGCGCTTGTCATAGCGCTGGCCTTATTTTTTGACTTCACCAACGGGTTCCACGACACTGCGAACGCCATGGCGACTCCGATTGCCACAGGGGCCATCAAGCCCAGGACGGCTGTCGCCTTGGCCGCGGTGCTCAACCTCGTGGGCGCATTCCTGTCGACCGAGGTGGCAAAGACCATTTCGGGAGGCCTGATCCGCGAGGGCACGGACGGTGTCCACATCACGCCGGAGATCATCTTCGCCGGGCTGATGGGGGCGGTCCTGTGGAACATGTTCACGTGGCTCAAGGGCCTGCCGTCCAGTTCATCGCATGCTCTCTTCGGCGGCCTCATCGGTGCGGCGATCGTCGGCATCGGATTCAACGCCGTCAACTTCGACACCGTGCTCCAGAAGGTCATCCTTCCCGCCGTTTTCTCGCCGCTGCTGGCGGGTGCCGTCGCCTACATATGCACCAAACTGGCCTACGCCCTCACGTCACGCCATGACCCCGAAACCGGCGACAAGCTGACCCAGAAGCGCGGCGGGTTCCGTACCGGCCAGATCTTCACCTCCAGCCTTGTCGCGCTGGCCCACGGCACCAACGACGCGCAAAAGACCATGGGCATCATCACCCTGGTTTTGATCGCCGCCGGAACCCAGCCTGCAGGCAGCGGACCCCAGCTCTGGGTCATCGGGGCCTGCGCACTTGCCATCGCCATCGGAACCTACGCCGGCGGCTGGCGCATCATCCGGACCATGGGGTCCGGACTGACCGACGTCAAGCCGGCCCAGGGCTTCTCCGCGGAAGCCAGCACGGCTTCGGCGATCCTCGCGTCCTCCCACCTCGGCTTCGCGCTGTCCACCACACAGGTGGCCTCCGGCTCGGTCATCGGCTCGGGTCTCGGACGCAAAGGCACCACGGTGCGCTGGGGAACTGTCGGGCGCATCGCCACAGGCTGGCTCTTCACCCTCCCCGCGGCCGCGATCGTGGGCGCCCTGACCGCGTTCCTCATCGGCATCGGCACCGCTGGCGTGGTGATCGCCGCCGTTGTGGGCACCGCCGTCGTTGTCTACATGTTCATCTACTCGAGGAAGTCGCACGTGGGCCACCACAACGCCGTCGAAGTCGAGGAAGCCGGCACCGCCGTCCGCTTCCGCAAGAAGAACGCCAATAAACAAAGTCTGAGCAAAAGCACGAGTGAGGACATCCAGGCATGAAGTGGTTGGATCTGGTTCAGGTAGCCGGCGCGACCCTCGTGGCGGCCGTGGTCCTGGTGGTGCTGTATTCGCTCGGCGTCCGGCTCACCGCCATCGCGGGCGACGCCCGGCAGAAGTCGCCGGCCATGGTCCGGTCCCTTGCGTACGCGTGTTTCGCGGCCTGTGGAATTGCCGTGCTTTTCGGGATCTACCTGATCGTTCCGTACTTCACGAAGTAGCTGGGAACGCCGCTGCCTCATGGGTAGGGTGGTGCCATGGCGGACTTCCAGTACTACGTGGCATCCTCGCTTGACGGGTTCATCGCCACGAATGAAGACGATCTCGGCTGGCTGCTCCAGTTCGAAGAGGCCGAGGGCGTCACCGAGAGCTACGAAGACTTCATGGCGGGCATCGGCTGCATCGTCATGGGCGGCCAGACCTATCGCTGGCTCATGGAGCACGAACCGGGCAAATGGCCCTATCCGGGTGTTCCATGCTGGATCTTCACCCACCGCGAATATGCCGCGCCGCCCGGGGCGGACGTCACCTTCGTGCGCGGCGAGGTCGCGGAATTCGCGCCGGACCTGATTGCCGACGCCGGAGACAAGAACGTGTGGCTGGTCGGCGGCGGAAACCTGGTGGCACAGTTCGCCAAGGCCGGGCTGCTGGACGAGATGATTGTCACCCTCATCCCGGTCGCCTTAGGTACGGGCAAGCGCCTCTTGCCGGTCGAGAGCCCGACGGCGCCGCTCGAGTTGATCTCGTCCCGCACCCTTGGTGCCGCGGCCGTCGAGATGCGCTACCGGTTCCCGGCCCGTGCCGGGTCAGTGGACCCTGTTCTCCCGGATCATGTTGGTGATGCGGGCCGTTGACAGTCGTCGGCCGTGTTCATCGGTCATGACAATTTCATGGGTGGCGAGCGTACCGCCCAAGTGGATGGCCGTGCATGTGCCGGTGACCAGGCCGCTCGCTATGGAGCGATGGTGGGTTGCGCCCACTTCGATTCCCACCGCGTGGCGTCCGGCTCCTGCATGCAGCGCGGCCGCAAAGGAGCCCAAGGTTTCGGCGAGAACCACATGGGCTCCGCCGTGGAGGATGCCGGCAACCTGGGTGTTGCCCTCCACCGGCATCGTGGCCACGGTCCGTTCCGGGCCCAGCTCAAGGAACCTGATGCCCATCTTCGCCACGAGCGACCCCACCCCGTAGCGGGAAAGCCAACCGTGCAACTCCGGCGGAACGCCGGCCGCATTGAGTTCGTCAGTGAACGGGCCCGGCGTGAAATTGTCCATCATGGCAACTAGGCTGGCACCTGTGAGCGAAACAACCAAACCGGACTCAGTTCCAACGGCAACGTCAACGTCAACTGCCACCGCAACGGCGCCAGACCCTTCAACAACCAGTGCGGGCACCGCGGCGGGTGGCCGCCCGAGGCTTCTGGTCCTCGATGGACACTCGATGGCGTTCCGGGCGTTCTATGCCCTGCCGGCTGAGAACTTCGCCACTTCCTCGGGCCAGCACACCAACGCCGTGCATGGCTTCACCTCGATGTTGATCAACCTGATCAAGGACCAGAAGCCCACCCACGTTGCAGTGGCCTTCGACGTCTCGGACGACACCACGTTCCGCAAGGCGGAGTACAGCGAATACAAGGGTGGCCGTAACGAGACGCCGGCCGAATTCCGCGGACAGATCGATCTCATCGACCAAGTCATGGAAGCGTGGGGCATCAAGACCATCAAGATGCCCGGCTACGAGGCTGACGACATCCTCGCCACCCTTGCGGCGCAGGGAGATGCGGCGGGCTTCGAAGTCCTCCTGGTTTCGGGGGACCGTGACGCTTTCCAGCTCATCACGGACAACGTGTTCGTTCTCTACCCGAAACAGGGCGTTTCCAACATTCCGCGCATGGATGCGGCCGCCATCGAAGAGAAGTACTTCGTTCCGCCGTCCCGTTATTCCGATCTTGCCGCTCTGGTGGGGGAGTCCGCAGACAACCTTGCCGGCGTTCCCGGCGTCGGCCCCAAGACCGCAGCCAAGTGGATCAATCTTTATGGCGGCCTCGAAGGGATCCTGGAGAACCTGGATTCCATCGGCGGCAAGGTGGGTGGAGCCCTCCGGGAAAACATCGACGCCGTGAAGCGGAACCGACGCCTCAATCGACTCCTGCACGACCTCCAACTCCCCGTGACACTCGCCGACCTCGAGGAACCGCGCCCGAACCGCCAGGAGGTGGAGACGCTCTTCGACACCCTCGAGTTCAGGACGCTCCGCACCCGGCTGTTCGCACTCTATGGCGACGACACCGCCGGCGCGGCACCGGAAACCATCGATGCGCCCGACTACGCGGTCCTGGAAGACGCAGCCAGCCTGGAGGCCTTTTTCGCGGCGGGCGCGGGGAGCCGTGCCGCCGTCGCCGTGCAGTTGGTTCCGGGGAGGATTGGCGACGACGCCGCTGCCCTCGCCATCGTGCGGTCCAACGGGGCTGCCTTTATCGAGTTGTCGTCCCTGGACGCGGCGGCCGATGCCGTCCTGGCCAAGTGGCTGCGGGATCCCGAAGAGGCCAAGGTCATGCACGAGTTCAAGGACGCCCTGAAGGCCTTGCACCACCGTGGACTTGGCCTGGAGGGCGTGGTGGACGACACCGCCATTTCCGGCTACCTGATTCAACCGGACCGCCGCAGCTACGAGCTCGCTGAGCTCGCCCAGCACCACTTGAGGATCACTGTCGCTGCTGTGGCGGCGCCAACCGGCCAGCTGGAGTTCGAACTGGGCGATGGGCCGGACGGTGCCGCGGCCAGCGCGCTCGTCCAGCAGGCCGCCGTCGTGCACGCGCTGAGCAAGCACTTCGAAAGCGAGCTCGCCGAACGCAAGGCCGAGGCGCTCCTGACCACCCTGGAGCTGCCGGTCGCACGGGTCCTGGCCCAGATGGAACTCTCGGGCATCGCCATCTCCACGGAGCGCCTGAACGAGCAGCTCGCGGACCTCGCCAAGGTCATCGACAACGCCCAGGAGCAGGCATTTGCGGCAATCGGCCACGAGGTCAACCTCGGCTCGCCCAAGCAGCTCCAAACGGTCCTCTTCGAAGAACTCGGCTTGCCCAAAACCAAGAAGATCAAGTCCGGCTACACAACGGACGCCGCCTCGCTGAAGGCCCTCCTCGAGAAGACCGGCCACGAGTTCCTGGTGCAGCTCATGGCCCACCGCGAATCCTCCAAGCTGGCCCAAATGCTGGAGACGCTCAAGAAATCAGTGGCAGAGGACGGCCGCATCCACACCACGTACGCGCAGAACGTCGCGGCCACGGGACGCATTTCCTCCAACAACCCCAACCTTCAGAACATCCCGGTACGCAGTGAGGAAGGCCGGCGCGTGCGCGGGATCTTCGTCGTCAGCGAGGGCTACGAATGCCTGCTGTCGGCCGACTACTCGCAGATCGAAATGCGCATCATGGCCCACCTGTCCGGCGACGAAGGACTCATCGAGGCGTACAAGGAGGGTGAGGACCTCCACCGCTATGTCGGCTCGCACATCTTCAACGTGGCACCGGAAGACGTCACGAGTGCCATGCGCTCCAAGGTCAAAGCCATGTCCTATGGATTGGCGTATGGCTTGACCTCGTTCGGTCTGTCCAAGCAACTGGAAATCTCGGTCGACGAAGCCAGAACCCTCATGAAGGACTACTTCGACCGCTTCGGTGCCGTGCGCGACTATCTGCGCGGCGTCGTGGAGCAGGCCCGGATCGACGGTTACACCGCCACGATCGAGGGCCGCCGTCGCTATCTTCCGGACCTGACCAGCACCGACCGCCAGCACCGTGAGATCGCCGAACGCATTGCACTGAACTCGCCGATCCAGGGTTCGGCGGCGGACCTCATGAAGCGGGCCATGCTCGGCGTTTCGGCCGAGCTGACCAGCCAGGGGCTCAAGTCGCGGATGCTGCTGCAGGTCCATGACGAACTCGTGCTCGAGGTGGCGCACGGCGAACGCGAAGCCGTCGAAAAGCTCGTCACCGAACAAATGGGGACGGCGGCCCAGCTCACGGTGCCGCTCGACGTGCAGGTAGGCGTCGGCTCCAGCTGGTACGACGCCGGGCACTAATAGGCGCGCAAGAGCGTATTGCGGGTCTGCACGGGGCACGCCGCCGATAGGGTGGCGTGCCCCCATGCTGTCTGGCTAGGCTCGGGACGTGGCTGATCCCAAGGAAACAAACGAAAAATACAACGTCAAGCGCTTTCGTTCCGTCGGCAAGGAAAACCCGGACTACGGACAAGCACGCGAGTGGCTCCAGGCCGTCGGCTTCGGATTCCACGACGAGCAGCGAAGCGATGAACTCATCGACAAGATTCTCGCGATGTACCAGACGGACAACCGTGAGCTGACCGGCGTTTACGTCAACGACGAGCCACCGTTGCATGCGCTTCACCCGGGATTTCCGGTAGCGACCTTTGGAACGCTGGAAAACAAGCTGAATGTCGGCTTCGGCCAGGAACTGCGGACCCGCCAGATCACCGCCGTCACCGTCCGCGGGACGCACCGGCGGCACGGCATCCTGCGGGGCATGATGACCGCGGATCTCGCCGATGCCAAGGACGACGGCTTCGCCATGGCCGCCCTGACCGCGTCCGAAGCCTCCATCTACGGCCGCTTCGGCTTCGGCGTCGCAACCTTCGAGCGGAGCATCAAGGTGGACACCGGGCCGAAATTCCGCATCCGGCACGAGCCCGTTGGCCGGGTGGAGATCGCGGATCCAAAGGTCCTCCTCGAGCTCGCACCCGAGGTTTTCGAACAGGTTCACCACCGCACGCCGGGGTCGATCGTGAGGCAGGACTCCTACCGCCATCACGTGTCCGGGGCAATGAAGCGCGACGGTAGCGAAGACAAGGCCATCAAATGCGCGCTCCACTACGCACCGGACGCCACGGTCGACGGCTACGTGTCCTACAAGTTCGCCGGTTGGGACACGAAGCCATACACGGTGGAAATCGTGGACCTCGTCGCCGCGTCAGACTCCGCCTACCTGGAACTGTGGCAATTCCTGGGCAGCCTCGACCTCGTCGAACAGGTTTCCTGGCCTGACGCTCCCGTCGAAGACCCCCTCGCATGGGCGCTTGTGGATGGGCGCTGCGTAACGTCATCCGACTACCGCGACATGTTGTGGCTGCGCGTCCTGGACGTCCCTGCAGCCCTGTCGGCACGGCGCTTCGGGGCCGATGGGCGGTTGGTGCTGGAAGTCAGGGACACGCTGGGTTTTGCCGACGGTACGTGGGAATTGACGTCCGACGGCGGCGTCGTGGCCGTCCGCGAGGCGGGTGGCGGGAGCCAAGACCTGAGCCCGGACCTGAGCATGGATGTCACGGATCTGGGGTCTGTCTTTTTGGGCGCCGTCAGTCCTGTAATCTTGGCTTCGGCAGGCCGGATCCGCGAGCACACGCCCGGAGCAGCTTTGGCTGCCCAGCACATGTTCGCCGTCGAACGTCCGGCCCATTGCCTAACGCACTTCTAGGCACATCTCCGTACGCAGAACCTACCAACAGAAGAGGATTCCATGGGGGAATTCCAGCCGGGGGGAGACTCCGCCGGCCTATCAAGGCTGCCGGGCCGGCGGTCGTTGCTGGCTGCTGCCGCCGGACTCGCCGTAACCGGCCTGGCCGCTTGCGCCCAACAACCGGCAGCCGCACCCGCATCCCGCCCCGCATCGGGTTCAACGCCGGTCGTCGAGGATATAGGCCAGCATCCGGTCGTGCCCGAAACACAGCCCGCGCTGCCGTCGAGATCACAGGTTGTGGCCGAATACTCCAGGCGCAAGCCCGTCGAATGGGGGCTTGACGTCGTCGGTGTGGTGTCGAAGACAGCGTCCGCCCATGCGGTCCTGACGTTTGATGCTTGCGGCGGCCCGAACGGTTCGGAATGCGATCAACGCCTTCTCAAGACCCTGCGTAAGTTCAACGTTCCCGCCACGCTGTTTGTCAACGGTCGGTGGATCAAGGCGAACCCCGGGCTGGCGGCCGATCTCGCGGCCGATCCCTTGTTCGAGCTCGGCAACCACGGCTTCCGGCACCAGCCTCTCTCGGTCAGTGGGCGCTCGGCATACGGCATCCCCGGCACGTCCAACGCCGGCGAGGTTTATGACGAAATCATGGGCAACCAGGAAGTCATGGAGCGGCTCTGCGGCAAGGCACCCCGCTTCTTCAGGGCCGGAACCGCCTACTACGACGACGTCGCGGCAGCGATCACCAATTCCCTCGGACTGGTTCCGGTGAGCTTCACGGTGAATGGCGACGGCGGCGCGACCTTCCCGGCGCCGACGGTCGCGGGCGAGGTGGGAAAAATCGCCGCAGGACGGGGCGCCGGCCACATTGTGATCTCGCATTTCAACCAGCCCGCGAGCGGCACCGCCGAGGGATATGCACGAGCCCTCCCAAGCTTGCTGGACCGTGGCGTGACGTTCGCGCGGCTTGGTGACACGCTGCCGCTTTGACCCTCCTTGAGGCGAACGACTAGAATGAACGGGCGCATACTACGTGCGCGCAATTTACAATCCACAATTCAGGATGACCCGGCGTTTTGCCGTGTCCTGCGGACCGGCGACGGAAAGCGGGCGGTTTGCCTGACCGATACTCTATCCACAACGGAGCCCCTACTACATGACCATCACCTCCACCGAGAAGCCCGGTACCCCCGTAGTCGCGATCAACGACATCGGTACCGCTGAGGACTTCCTCGCAGCTGTCGACGCCACCATCAAGTACTTCAACGACGGAGACCTCGTCGAAGGTATCGTCGTCAAGGTTGACCGCGACGAAGTTCTGCTCGACATCGGTTACAAGACCGAAGGTGTCATCCCTTCCCGTGAGCTTTCCATCAAGCACGATGTTGACCCCGGGGACGTCGTCTCCGTTGGCGATCAGGTCGAAGCCCTGGTGCTCACCAAGGAAGACAAAGAAGGCCGACTGATTCTCTCCAAGAAGCGTGCTCAGTACGAGCGTGCCTGGGGCGACATCGAAAAGGTCAAGGAAGAAGACGGTGTCGTCACCGGTACCGTCATCGAGGTTGTCAAGGGTGGTCTTATCCTCGACATCGGCCTGCGCGGCTTCTTGCCCGCATCCCTCGTCGAGATGCGCCGCGTCCGCGACCTTGCTCCGTACATCGGTCAGCAGATCGAAGCCAAGATCATCGAGCTGGACAAGAACCGCAACAACGTTGTTCTTTCCCGCCGTGCCTGGCTCGAGCAGACCCAGTCCGAGGTTCGCTCCACGTTCCTCAACAAGCTGGAAAAGGGCCAGGTTCGTCCCGGCGTCGTTTCCTCCATCGTCAACTTCGGTGCATTCGTGGACCTTGGCGGCGTAGACGGTCTGGTTCACGTTTCCGAGCTGTCCTGGAAGCACATCGACCACCCGTCCGAGGTTGTCGAGGTCGGCCAGGAAGTCACCGTCGAGGTTCTCGAAGTGGATCTGGACCGCGAGCGCGTGTCCCTGTCCCTCAAGGCTACGCAGGAAGACCCGTGGCAGACCTTCGCCCGCACCCACGCCCTCGGCCAGGTTGTTCCGGGTAAGGTCACCAAGCTGGTTCCGTTCGGTGCATTCGTTCGCGTCGAAGACGGCATCGAAGGCCTCGTGCACATCTCCGAGCTGGCTGTCCGCCACGTTGAGCTTGCAGAGCAGGTCGTCTCCGTTGGCGACGAGCTCTTCGTCAAGGTCATCGACATCGACCTCGAGCGCCGCCGCATCTCCCTCTCCCTCAAGCAGGCTAACGAGGGCGTTGACGCTGACAGCACCGAGTTCGACCCGGCTCTGTACGGCATGGCCGCTGAGTACGACGAAGAGGGCAACTACAAGTACCCTGAGGGCTTCGACCCCGAGTCGAACGAATGGCTCGAGGGCTACGAGACGCAGCGCGCCGCTTGGGAGCAGCAGTACGCTGACGCCCAGGCACGTTGGGAAGCTCACAAGAAGCAGGTTTCCCAGCACGCTGCTGACGACGCCGCTGCTGCCGCTTCCGGCGAGAGCGACTCCGGTACCACCAGCTACTCTTCCGAGCCGGCTGTCACCGAGTCCAACGCGGGCACCCTGGCATCCGACGAGGCCCTCGCAGCTCTGCGCGAGAAGCTGACCGGCAACTGATTGCCCCTGGCCCGGGTTCCCGGGCCGGACCAAAGCGGCTCCTGCGATTCATTCACGAATCGCGGGGGCCGCTTTGTTTAACCCTGCTTCGTGTTGCCTGGACTTCTCAAGACCAGGCCCCACGGGACATGGCCCGCGTTCGCAGCAAGGACTGGACATATACCCACTATGTCCAGTGGTGGAGATCAGGGGAGAGCATGTCCTTCCGCATTGCCCCGGGGCCTCCACGGGACATGCCCATTGGTGGCAGCAAGGACTGGACATATACCCACTATGTCCAGTGGTGGAGATCAGGGGAGGGCATGTCCCTCCAGATGGAAGGTCAACCCTGGACGTTCACCCATTCTGGGCCTTGCCGTGCGGATAACTAACTGATAACGACCTATCAGATATATCCCACCTGTTGTGGGCATGTGGTTGGCTCTTTGGACAAGTCAATGAATCTGAGGGGAAGTCATTGTGCTGAAACATATCAAGACCGGCCTTATGATCGCTTCGCTATCGACCCTGCTGGCCGCAGGGGCGGCTGTTCCGGCCTATGCCGGGACTTCCGAGAAGGCTGTCGAGAACACCTCAAAGCCCTACCTGGGGGAACCGGAGCAGGGGATTCTGGATGAGCTGACGCAGAAGATCGCGTCTGCGGCGATGGACGGGGACGAGACCGCTAAAGACTCTCTCAGCGCGCTAGGCAAGCTCGATAAGGAGCAGAAATCGGAACTCGCTAGGATCCTCCTGGACGAGGGAATCATTCAAGCTTCTCAGCGCCCGGGCAGCGGCGTTGAAATCGTCCGAACCGGCGAATGCACATCACCCATTGCAGGGGTCGGCTCACGAGCCATGCTTCGTTCGACGAATAACGTCACTGCCAACTGTGACGAGGAGTTCAGGTTCGCGGGTATTAGCGTGACGAAGGTTCGCCTGACCGGGACGTACGTTATGGGAAGCGGCGTCGTGTTGAGCACGAACGGTGCAACTGCATATGTTGTGCACTCATACGAGCCCGGATCGAGCATATCCTTTAGTAACTTCAGCCACTACGTTTCTGGCGGACGGGGCTATTTCCAGACCACAGTGACCGTGACCCGGTCCATCTTCGGGTGGAACCACTCCACGAGATCCGCTAATCTCCGACTGGTTACCAACGGCCCCGGAGTAGTCTCGTGCGGATGGGTGTGATCAGACTCATGAACCCCTTGGTTCCAACTTTTCCAGAAGCGGTACTTTCTTTTGCCCCGCTGGCTTTCCTCTTGCTTGCAGCGCTGGCGATGATGACTTTCTACACGATCAAGTTATTCCGAAAGGCAAGGTCCAAGGCGCTCCCGCAGAGTTCACTCAGAAGGACTGCATCGCAGGACAACCACGATCTGAAATAACAGTTTGCCAGTTCAAGAACTCAATGCGGTATGGATCCCACCCACGGGACATGCCCCGCGGTCGCAGCAAGGACTGGACATATACCCACTATGTCCAGTGCTGGAGATCAGCGGAGGGCATGTCCCTTGGGAGGATGCTCAGCCCTGGACGTCGACCCATTCCGTTCCACGCAACTGGAGTCCCGAGGCGCCTGCGGTCATGGATGCAAGCCGCTCTCCGGCGTCGGCGATTGCGTTCGCTTCGTCGGGCAGAGCCACGCGCAGGATCGTCTTCGACGGCCCGTAGCTTGTTTCGGCCATGACGTAGCCCGCGGAGCGCAGATCGTTTTCCAGCTTGCCGGCCGCATGGTGGGGCACCGGGATGTCGCACATCCGCAGGCGGCGTCGCTGAACCAGGGGAGCGGAGTCCAGTGCGGCCGATACTGACTCGGAGTAGGCGCGAACCAGGCCGCCGGCGCCAAGGAGGATCCCGCCGAAATAGCGCACGACGACGACACTCACGTCGCTGAGGTCGGTCACCCCGGGCAGCGTCTCGCGTTTGATGAGCGCCTCGAGCATGGGGATGCCGGCAGTTCCGGAGGGCTCGCCGTCGTCGTTTGAACGCTGGATGGCGCGATCCGGGCCCAGGACGAATGCCGAGCAGTGGTGCCGGGCGTCATGGAATTCCTTGCGCAGTTCGGACGCCAACGCGCGGGCGGCATCCTCGTCGGAGGCGCGGCGCAGCACGGTGATGAAGCGCGAACGCTTGATCTCGAGTTCGTGGCGGAAATCGTCCCCGGGGGCCAACGTTGTGTACGCGGTCGCCCGGCTTTCTTCCTGTTCTGCCACCGACCCAGTCTAGTGTGGAGGGGTGCTGAAGATTGGACTTACCGGCGGGATCGCCTCCGGCAAATCACTCGTGTCCGCCCGGCTCAGGGAGTTGGGGGCCGTCTTGATCGACGCCGATGCTCTGGCCCGCGAGGTCGTGGAGCCGGGCACGCCGGGCTTGGCGGGCGTCGTGGCCGAGTTCGGTGAAGACATCGTCGACGCCGGGGGTCGCCTTGACCGTGCACGCCTCGGCGCGATTGTGTTCGCCGAGCCCGATCGCCGGGAAGCGCTCAACGCGATCATCCATCCGCGCGTCAGGGAGCGTGCTGCCGCGATGCTCGCGACCGCGAAACCCGGAGACATCGTCGTCCAGGATATTCCGTTGCTGGTCGAAACCGGGCAGGGCAGCAGTTTCCACTTGGTGCTGGTGGTCGATGCTCCGGACCAGGAACGGATCCGACGCATGACGGAGAACCGCGGCATGACAGTCGAGGACGCGGTCTCCCGCATGGCCGCTCAAGCCAGCAGGGATGAACGGTTGGCGGCGGCCGACATCGTGGTGGACAACTCGGGAAGGGTCGAGGACGTCACAGCACTCGTGGACACATTGTGGGAAGGACGATTGGTCCCGTTCGCCCGCAACCTTGCCGCCTACCGGCCGGCGCCACGGACCAGCGGCCCCGTATTGTCCCCGCCAAACCCCGACTGGCCGGCTCAGGCTGGACGGCTGCTCGCCAGGATCCGGCGGGCATCTCCGGAGGTCCTGGGTGCAGACCATATCGGTTCGACGTCGGTTCCAGGCCTTCCTGCCAAGGACGTCATCGACCTGCAAGTGAATGTGTCCTCGCTGGACGCCGCGGACCGGATAGCCCGGGCCCTGGGCGAGGCCGGTTTCCCGTTGCGGGAAGCCTCAGCCCGCGACACCCCCAAGCCGCCGGACCTGGACCCATCGGCCTGGCAAAAACGGTTCCATTGCAACGCCGACCCCGGACGGCCCGCGAACGTCCATGTCCGGGTCCTTGGAAGTCCGGGGTGGCGTTATGCCTTGTTGTTCCGCGATTGGCTCCGGGCCAACCCCGACGCCCTGCGTATGTACGCTGAGCTGAAGCACGAACTCGCCGCACTGCACGCCGGCGACCGCCGGACCCTGGCATACGCGGAAGCGAAGGAGCCGTGGTTCACCGACGTCGCGTCGCCGCTCATGGACGATTGGGCCAGAAACAGCGGCTGGCAGCCGCCGTCGTACTCCGTGGCGCAAGCCTAGAAAACGCGGACAGTAACTGTCCGCGGGCGGGGGTAGATTGGATTCATGAGTCTTGCCCAGGAGATCAACCGCGTCGTCGCGCCCTTTGAGGTCATCAGCGAATTCAAACCGGCAGGTGACCAGCCGGCCGCTATTGCGGAGCTGACCGAACGGATCAACAACGGCGAAAAAGACGTCGTGCTGCTCGGCGCCACCGGCACGGGCAAGAGCGCCACCACTGCTTGGTTGATCGAGCAGGTCCAGCGGCCCACCTTGGTGATGGTCCAGAACAAGACTCTCGCCGCGCAGCTTGCCAACGAGTTCCGGGAACTGCTGCCCAACAACGCGGTGGAGTACTTCGTTTCGTATTACGACTACTATCAGCCCGAAGCCTACGTTCCGCAGACGGATACCTTCATCGAGAAGGACTCTTCGGTCAATGAGGAAGTCGAGCGACTGCGGCACTCGGCCACCAACGCGCTGCTCACCCGCAGGGATGTCATCGTGGTGGCCACCGTGTCGTGCATCTACGGCCTGGGGACCCCGGAGGAGTACATCGCCGGAATGGTCACGCTCAGCAAGGGCGCCGAGATGAACCGGGACGATCTCCTCCGGAAGTTTGTCGGCATGCAGTACACCCGCAACGACATGGACTTCCACCGCGGCACTTTCCGCGTCCGGGGAGACACCGTGGAAATCATTCCCATGTACGAAGAGCTGGCCCTGCGCATCGAGTTCTTCGGCGACCAGATCGAGAACATTTACACCTTGCATCCAGTGACGGGTGATGTCATCCGCGAGGAAACCGAGATGTACATCTTCCCGGCCTCGCACTACGTCGCCGGCCCCGAACGCATGTCGCGCGCCATCACCGCCATCGAGGGAGAGCTCGCGGAGCGGCTCAAGGTCCTCGAAGGCCAGAACAAGCTGGTGGAAGCCCAGAGGCTGCGCATGCGCACCACCTACGACCTTGAGATGATGCAGCAAATGGGATTCTGCAACGGCATCGAGAACTACTCGCGGCACATCGACGGCCGCGGCTCCGGCACGGCCCCGCACTGCCTCATCGACTACTTCCCGGACGACTTCCTGCTGGTCATCGACGAATCCCACGTGACTGTTCCACAGATCGGCGCCATGTACGAAGGCGATATGTCGCGCAAGCGCACCCTCGTGGACCACGGCTTCCGGCTTCCTTCCGCCATGGACAACAGGCCGCTCAAATGGGATGAATTCCTGGAAAGGGTGGGCCAGACCGTCTACCTTTCCGCGACCCCCGGCAAGTACGAGCTCGGCAAGGCCGATGGGACCGTCCAGCAGATCATCCGCCCCACCGGGCTGATCGATCCCGAAGTCATCGTGAAGCCGACCAAGGGCCAGATCGACGATCTCCTCGGGGAAATCCGGACGCGCGTCGAGCGCGACGAACGCGTGCTGGTCACCACGCTGACCAAGCGCATGGCCGAGGACCTCACCGACTACCTGCTGGGCCATGGGGTCAAGGTCCAATACCTGCACTCCGACGTCGACACCCTCAGACGCGTGGAACTGCTCCGGGAACTCCGCATGGGCAGCTTCGACGTCCTGGTGGGCATCAACCTGCTCCGCGAGGGCCTCGACCTGCCCGAGGTGTCGCTCGTCAGCATCCTCGACGCCGACAAGGAAGGCTTCCTCCGCTCGGCCACTTCCCTCATCCAGACCATCGGGCGCGCGGCCCGAAACGTCTCGGGCCAGGTCCACATGTACGCGGACCGGATCACCGACTCCATGGCCAAGGCCATCGAGGAAACCAACCGCCGCCGGGAAATCCAGGTCAAGTACAACACGGACAATGGTGTGGATCCGCAACCGTTGCGCAAGAAGATCGCAGACATCACCGATCAGCTTGCCCGCGAAGACGCCGACACCCGGGAGTTGCTGGCCGCAGCCGGAAAGGGCGGCCGGACCGGCAAGGGCAAGGGCGCTTCGAAGGTCCGGCAAGATGGCCTTGCCGCGGCGCCGGCCGAAGACCTCGTGGGTTTGATCGAACAACTGACCGAGCAGATGCATGCGGCCGCAGCCGAACTCCAGTTTGAGATCGCGGCGAGGATCCGTGACGAAGTGGGAGACCTCAAGCGCGAACTCCGCCAGATGCAGTCCGCCGGGCACGCCTAGGGTAAAGTTGGGCCTACGTAGGGGAGTATCCCAAGCGCTAAGTCCGTCAACACGCAAGGCACAGACGCCTCGCCGGGCTTAGCGGATCGCCGTTTGAACGTTGATTGCCTTGAGCATGGACACGCAGGCAGGTCGGAGAGACTTACGCCGTTTCGGCGTACCTGCGAAAGGCATTCTTGATGCAACTCCCCGCCTGGTTTGAGATCGGCTCCTTCGTCGTTCTCGGAATCATCCTCCTTGTCGACCTTCTTTTGGTGATCAAGCGTCCGCATGAACCCTCCATGAAGGAAGCAGGCCTCTGGGTCGCCTTCTACGTCACCCTCGCTTTGGTGTTCGCCGGGGCGATGTTCGCCTTTGCGGGCCCGGAGCATGGCAGCCAGTTCATCGCCGGTTGGGTGACCGAATACAGCCTGAGTATCGACAACCTCTTTGTCTTCATCATCATCATGGCGCGGTTCTCGGTGCCCCGTAAGTATCAGCAGGAAGTCTTGATGGTGGGCATCATCATTGCCCTGGTCCTGCGCGGTATCTTCATTGCCCTTGGCGCCGTGGTGATTGAGCAGTTCAGCTGGGTCTTCTACATCTTCGGCGCGTTCCTGCTGTGGACCGCATGGAAGCAGGCCACGGACAACGGCGAAGATGAGGAAGACGCCGCCGAAAGTCCGCTGATCGCCCGCATCCGCAAAGTTGTTCCGATGGCGGAGAAGTTCGATGGCGGCAAGCTCAGGACCACGGTCGACGGCAAGAAGCTGTTCACGCCCATGTTGATCGTCTTCGTGACCATCGGCATGACGGACCTCCTGTTCGCCGTGGATTCCATTCCTGCCATCTTCGGACTGACGCAGAGCGCCTTCATCGTCTTCACCGCGAACATCTTCGCCCTCATGGGCCTGCGCCAGCTGTACTTCCTGCTGGGCGGCCTCATGACGCGCTTGATCTACCTCAAGCACGCCTTGTCTGTCATCCTCGCGTTCATCGGCGTCAAGCTTGTCCTGCACGCCATGCACGTCAACGAACTGCCCTTCATCAATGGCGGGCACCATATCGAGTGGGCGCCGGAGATCCCGACCTATGTGTCCCTGGCGGTCATCATCGGCACCATCGTGGTGGCGGTTGTCGCGAGCCTCCTGACCCCGGCGGCGGCCAAATCCAAACTGGACGCCCGGCTCGAGGAAGACTCCCGCAAGAGCATGAACAAGGTCAGCGGCCACTAAGCGACTGTCGAGCCACTGAATACCTGTGGAACGGAGCCCCGGTCAGCGCCATGGCCGGGGCTCAGTTCTGGCCGCGGGCCATTCCCAGGAGCCGGTTGAAGATTCCTTCCCCGTCTTCGCCGATGCCGTCGTGGTGGAAGTCTCCGGTGGTCCAGGCTTGCAGTCCGCGTACCGCCGCTGCCGTTTCCATGGACAGTTGGAAGTCGACGTAGATGTCGTCGCGGTACACGGCAGCCGCGACCGGCACGGTGTTCGCTTTCAAACGGGACACATCGTAGAGGGGTTTCCAGTCTTGCTTGGCGGCCAACAGCGCAGCTACTTCCTGAAGGGGCACAAGCGCCGGATCCTGCTCGAAATACCAGGGGTAGACCATTTCCCCCGTCAGGAGCGGCTCTGCGGCGTCAGGCCGGAACACGGGGAACTCCGCACGTACCCGCCACGCCGCCCAGTCGGTGGCCTGGCCCTGGCCGTAGATGGACTCGTGCAACACCGCGTACAGCGGATTCGATGCCCGGGAGACGAGCCCGTGGACCTGTTCCAGGAACGCGTCGGAGAGGCGTTCTCCCTCCGGCGTGGGCACGAAGGCATCCTCCAGGAGGGTGTGCAGGGCATCCACCCGGGCGTTTCCGCCCAGGAACGATCCCACCATTTGGAAGCGCTCCGGGGTGAGGGGTTCCCCGCTGGGCAGCCGCTCCTCCGTGGACTCCAGGTGCCGCGCAATCCGGGTGACCAGCCCACGGTCCTCCGGATACCACGCGAAGTATTCCGCGTTACGTTCCGCAACCCGTTGGAAGGTTGCCCGGTAGACCCGCTCGGCCGGGCCTTCCAACGGCGCCAGTCCGCCCGTGATGAGCACTTCGCTCAACCCTTCCGGCGCGAAGGACAAGTAGGTCAGCGCGCAGAAACCACCGAAGCTCTGGCCAAGGACGGTCCACGGCTCCGAGCCCAGCGCCTTCCGGATGACTTCGGCGTCGGCCACGATCGAGTCCGCCCGGAAGTGCGCGAGGTAGGCAGCCTGCGCTGCTGCGTCGCCCCGGAGCGGCAAGGTGTTGCGGTCCGCCGGCGTGGACAAGCCCGTGCCGCGTTGGTCCAGCATCAGGATGCGGAAACTCCTTGCGGCAGCCTTCATCCAGCCGGACAGGGAGGTGGTCCGGGTGCCGCGTCCGCCGGGGCCGCCTTGGAGGTAGAGCAACCATGGCAGCCTGTCCGCGGCCTCCTCCGAGTGCTCGGCAGAGACGAACTCCCGGGCGAAGACGGTGATCGTTTCCGCGGTGCCGGGAGCCTCCATACCCTCTGACGCCCAATGGTCGAGCGGGACAGTGAAGAAATGCTCGGTGGTGCGGACGCCCCGGAATTCGTGCCGTGCCCGGATGGTGTGCGCCGCTTGCCCAGCCATGGGCTCAGCGAGACCCTCGACCATGCGCTCAGCCACGGGCCATGACCTTGTCATCGCTGCCGAAGGCACCCAGGGCGTCGCCGCTCAGGCGGAACGTGGACCAGCCGTCCATCGGAACGGCACCGAGGTTGCGGTAGAAGTTGATGGACGGTTCGTTCCAGTCCAGGACGCTCCATTCCACCCGCGCATAGCCACGTTCGACGGCGGTCGCGGCCAGATGCTGCAGGAGCGCCTTCCCGTGGCCTTCGCCGCGCGCAGCGGGGGTGACGTAGAGGTCCTCGAGGTAGATGCCGTGGACGCCTTCCCACGTGGAGTAGTTCAGGAACCACAATGCGAAGCCCTGGACATCCCCGGGCGCGTTTTCCGCCATGTGCGCGTACACCCGCGGATGCTCGCCGAACAAAGCCTCGGTGAGCATTTCCGGCGTGTTCTTCACGGCGTCGGGCTCTTTTTCGTAGACCGCAAGCTCGTGGATCATCTGCAGGATCGCGGGGACATCGGACAATGTGGCTGGGCGGATAACACTCATGATTCGAGCTTACTAGGCGCCTAGAGACGGTTGACCGCGGTCACCCTGACCACGGCCGTGCCGCTCTCGTCGGAGGCCGCCAGGTCCACTTCGGCGGAGACTCCCCAGTCGTGGTTGCGGGCCGGGTCATCGAAAATCTGCCGTACGCGCCAGACTCCGGGTTCCTCGGTGATCATGAGGAGTCCCGGGCCCCGGGCATCGGGGCCGGTTCCGATGTCGTCGTGTTCGTCGAAGTAGTCGTCCAAAGCGTCTTCCCAGCGTTCCGCATCCCAGCCGTTGCCGGCGTCGAGCTCGCCCAGAGCGGCCGCGTCTTCGTCCGCGAACAACTCAACACGCCGGAACATTTCGTTGCGGACCATGACCCTGAAGGCGCGGATGTTGGAGGTGAGCGACGGCGGCGGGGGAGGCGGAGCGTCGTGCGGCGTCGGGGCTACCCCGGAGGTGAGCTCTTCCCACTCGTCGAGCAGGCTGGAGTCGACCTGGCGGACCAGTTCACCCAGCCAGGCGATGAGGTCTTCGAGGTCTTCGCGAAGGGAATCCTGGGGGACGGTCTGGCGCAGGGCCTTGAAGCCATCGGCCAAATACCGCAGCACGATTCCCTCGGAGCGGGCCAGCCCATAGAACTGCACGAACTCACCGAAATTCATGGCGCGCTCATACATGTCGCGGACCACCGACTTCGGAGCCAGCTCAAAGTCGCCCACCCAGGGCGCGGCCTTGCGGTATACCTCGAACGCTTCGCCCAGGATCTCCGCCAAGGGCTGCGGGTAGGTGACCTCTTCGAGCATCGCCATGCGCTGGTCGTAATCGATGCCATCGGCCTTCATCGCGGCGACGGCCTCGCCGCGTGCCTTCTTCTGCTGCGCAGAGAGGATCTGCCGGGGCTTCTCGAGGGTTGACTCGATCACGGACACCACGTCCAAGGCGTACGACGGCGACTCCGGATCCAGGAGTTCGAGCGCGGCAAGGGCGAACGGTGAAAGCGGCTGGTTCAGCGCGAAATTGGCTTGCAGGTGAACGGTCAGCCGCACGGAGCGGCCTTCCTTCTCCTGCTCGGCCTCGGGAATGCGTTCAACCACGCCGGCAGCCAGCAACTCGCGGTAGATGCCCAGGGCCTTCTTCATGAGCTGCAGTTGGGCAGGGCGCGCCTCGTGGTTTTCGGTCAGGAGGCGGCGTGCAGCGGCGAACGGGTCGCCGGGGCGCTCCATCAAGTTGAGCAGCATCGCATGGGTCACGGTGAAACTCGAGGTCAACGGGTCCGGCACGGACTCCACCAAACGGGTGAAGGTCGGCTGCCCCCAGGAGACGAAGCCCTCCGGCGGCTTCTTCCGCACCACCTGCCTCAGCTTCTTCTGGTCGTCGCCGAACTTGGCGGCGGCCTTCGCCATCGCCTTCGCGTTTTCCACTACGTGTTCGGGAGCCTGCACCACGACCGTTCCGGCAGTGTCATAGCCCGCACGGCCGGCGCGGCCCGCGATCTGGTGGAACTCCCGGGAGTTCAGCAGGCGGGTGCGGACGCCGTCGTACTTGCTGAGCGCCGTCAGGAGGACAGTGCGGATGGGAACGTTGATCCCGACGCCGAGGGTGTCGGTGCCGCAAATGACCTTCAGGAGTCCTGCCTGTGCCAATTGCTCCACAAGGCGGCGGTACTTCGGCAGCATGCCCGCGTGGTGGACGCCGATGCCATGGCGTACCAGCCGGTTCAGGGTCTTGCCGAAGCCGGCCGCGAACCGGAAACCGGCGATCAGCTCGGCAATCTTGTCCTTCTCCTCACGGGTGCACATGTTGACGCTCATGAGGTTCTGGGCCCGCTCGATGGCTTCGACCTGGCTGAAATGCACCACGTACACGGGGACCTGCTTGGTACTCAGCAGCTCCTCGAGGGTTTCGTGGACCGGCGTTTCCTGGAAGTAGTAGTGCAGCGGGATGGGCCGTTCGGCCGAACTCACGGTGGTAGTGGACCGCCCGGTGAGTTCGCTCAGGCCGGCTTCGAAGCGGCTGACGTCACCCAGGGTGGCCGACATCAGCAGGAACTGCGCCTGGGGGAGCTCAAGGAGCGGCACTTGCCACGCCCAACCGCGCTGGGGATCGGAGTAGAAGTGGAATTCGTCCATGATGACCGTGCCGAGGTCGGCTTCCTTGCCTTCGCGCAAGGCGATGTTGGCGAGGATTTCAGCGGTGCAGCAGATGATCGGCGCATCCTGGTTGACTCCCGAATCGCCGGTGATCATGCCGACGTTCTCGGCTCCGAAGATGTCGCAGAGCGCGAAGAACTTCTCGGAGACCAAGGCCTTGATGGGCGCCGTATAGTAACTGCGCAAGCCCCGGGACATCGCCTCGAAATGCGCGGCGATCGCCACGAGCGACTTTCCGGAACCGGTGGGGGTGGCCAGGATGACGTTGGATCCGGACGCGAGTTCCATGACGGCCTCGTCCTGGGCAGGGTACAGCTGGAGCCCGCGGCTCTCCGTCCATTCGACGAAGCGTGTGTAGATTTCGTCCGGGTCAACGCGTGCGCCGTCTGGGAGCTGCTCAAGAAGTTTCATTGCCTTCCAGCTTAGTGTGGGTGGAGCAGACCACGGAGACCGACGATGGAGGATGCAGTGAAGTGGGATCCAGCCAAGTACGTCGAGTTCGGCAATCACCGTGACCGGCCGTTTTTTGACCTGACCTCGAGGATCCTGGCGGAGGATCCGCGGAACGTCGTGGACCTGGGCTGCGGTCCGGGGAACTTGACGGCGACGCTCGCGACGCGGTGGCCCCGCGCCGCCGTCGTCGGGCTGGACTCCTCAGCGGAAATGCTGGCCAAAGCCCACGTCCTTGCCGCCGGACACCCGGCTCTTTCGTTCGTGCACGCCGACATCGCCGGGTGGATGCCGGAAACGGACACCGAGGTCGTGGTCAGCAACGCTGCGCTGCAATGGGTGCCGGGGCACTTGACGATGCTCGCCGGATGGCTTGAAGCGTTGAAACCGGGAGCATGGTTTGCGCTCCAGGTCCCAGGAAATTTCGGGGCGCCTTCCCACGTGCTCATGCGCGAACTGGCCGCTTCGCCGGAATGGTCCGGGAGGCTGTCCGGCGTGCTCCGCCACGACGACGCGGTCGGGGAACCGGCCGACTACCTGCGGATCATGCTCGACGCCGGATGCGCGGCCGACGCTTGGGAAACCACGTACCAGCAACTTCTGCCGGGAGCCGATCCGGTCCTGGAGTGGGTGCGGGGAACCGGCCTTCGTCCGGTGCTCGCGGCCCTCCCCGAAGCCGAAGCGTGCGCCTTCGAAAACCAGTATGCGGCGGCGCTCCGCGAGGCCTACCCAAGGGAGCGGCACGGCACGCTGTTTGCCTTCCGCAGGATTTTTGCGGTGGCGCAAAAACAAGGCTGAGCCGGCCCTGGTCCAAAGGACTCCGGAAACGCCCGTATGACAAGGTTTCGCACAGTGATCTGAACTACAATGGCAACGCGATCTAGGGGCGGCATCGTGTGGAATCCGCGGCTCCGGAGGCCAACGATTGGAGGCAATGTGCTGGCATCCTTGCTGTTGCAGCGCCTGGCTCCCTTCAAGAGCCACGTACTGGCCATTGTGCTCCTGCAGCTTGTCCAGACCGGCGCCACACTGCTCCTGCCCACCTTCAACGCCAAGATCGTCGACGACGGGCTCGTCGCCGGGAACAGCGGGGTGATCCTGCGCCTGGGCGGGTGGATGCTGGTCCTCACGATCATCCAGGTGCTGGCCGCCGTGCTGGCCGGCTACCTTGGAGCCATTGTCGCCATGAAGGTCGGCCGTGGACTGCGGCAGGAACTCTTCGACAAAATACATACCCTGCCGGACCAGGACGTCGCGGCCTTCGGACCGGCCAGCCTTGTGGTCAGGACCACCAATGATGTCCTGCAACTGCAGAACATCACGGTGCTCGTTTTCAGCATGCTGGTGGCAGCGCCCGTCATGGGCATCGGCGGTGTCATCCTCGCCGTCGAACAGGACGTGGCGCTGTCCTGGATCGTTTTCGCCATTGTTCCCGTGCTGCTGCTCATCATGCTGTTGATAGTGCGCAAGCTCGTCCCGCTGTACCGCGAGGGCCAAAACCTGGTGGACCGGATCAATGGCGTGCTCCGCGAACAGATCCTAGGGACCGCGGTCATCCGGGCCTTCGTCCGCCAGCCGTTTGAGATGAAACGGTTCGAGGCCGCCAACGACGCCCTGACACAGAACAATCTCCGTTCTGCCCGGATCGTCGCGGCCATGCTTCCACTCGTCATGATCGTGGTCAACCTGTCTTCCGCAGGCGTGGTCTGGCTCGGCGGCCACCGCATCATCGCCGGAAACATGCAGCTGGGTGCGCTCACGGCATTCATCGCCTACATCATGCAGATCCTCCTCGCGATCATGATGGCGATGTACGTGTTGAGCACGGCGCCCCGCGCGGCTGTCAGCGCTGAACGCGTCACCGAAGTGCTTAATACGGAATCCGAAACGGTCTCGCCAGGCAACGATGCCGGCGGGCTGGTCCGCCCCGCGAGGCCCGAAGGCTTGCGCTTCGAGAATGTCGTTTTCGCCTATCCTGGCGCCGAAACGCCCGTATTGGACAGCATCACCTTCCATGCGGCTCCGGGGACCACGACGGCGGTCATCGGCTCCACGGGAAGCGGCAAGTCGACCATCGTCAGCCTTGTGCCGAGACTGCTCGAGGTGAGCAGCGGAAGCATTTCGCTCGATGGCCGGGACGTCGCCAGCGTTCCCCTCGGGGCCTTGCGCGAGCAGCTCGGCGTCGTGCCCCAGGAGAGCTGGTTGTTTCGCGGAACCATCGCCGAAAACCTGCGGATTTCGCTGCCCTCGGCGACGGATTCCCAGTTGTGGCATGCCCTTGAGACGGCCCAGGCCGCGGATTTCGTGAACGAGCTGCCGCAAGGATTGGAAACCACCTTGTCCCAAGGCGGCGCCGGGCTCTCCGGCGGCCAGCGACAGCGTTTGTGCATAGCCCGCGCCATTCTGCGCCCTGCATCCGTCTACCTCTTTGACGACAGCTTCTCGGCGCTGGACACCGTCACGGAAGCAAAGCTGCGTTCCGCGCTGGAGCCGGAACTGCGCGGGTCAACCATCATCATCGTGGCCCAACGCGTCAACACCGTGGTGTCGGCGGACCAGATCCTGCTCATCGACGAGGGCCGTCTGGTGGCACGCGGGACCCATGACGAACTTCTCGGTTCCTCGGAAACCTACCGGGAAATCGTGGCGTCCCAGCTTGAAACGGAAGAAGCCGCGTGAGCAACGCAAGCGAGCTCCTCGCCGTCACAGGGAAACCATCGCGGTCGCTCCTCCGCCTGGTGGGCTTGATGAAGCCCGCCCGGGGAATCATGACCGCGGCGATCCTGTGCATCTGCGGCTTCGTCACCCTCAATGTCGCGGCCCCCAAAATCCTCGGCGACGCCACCGACGTCATCGCTGCCGCCGTGTTCGGCGCGAAGTTCGACACGGGGCGCTTTGTCTCCCTGCTGCTCGTGGCCGCAGCCATGTATTGCGTCACGGCGCTGTTCAGTTGGGCGCAGGGCCGCCTCAACGCCCTCGCCGTGCAGCGGCTCGCGCACGACCTCCGGGAAGCCGTGGAAGCGAAACTGCACCGCCTTCCCGTGGCGTACTACGACGGCCGTTCCCGGGGCGACGTCCTGAGCCGTGCCACGAACGACCTCGACAACGTGTCGCAGACGCTCAACCAGCTCCTCTCCCAGCTCTTGACCTCAACGTTGATGGTCCTCGGTTCCCTCGGGATGATGCTCCTGCTTTCGCCCCTCCTCGCCGTCGTGTCCCTCTTGGCCGTTCCGGTATCGGCGCTGGCGTCGATTGTCGTGACCCGACGCTCGCAGAAATACTTCGTCCGGCAGTGGGAGGCCACGGGAGACGTGAACTCACTCGTGGAGGAGACAGCAACAGGCCATGAGGCCATCAAGCTTTTCAACGCCCAGCCCGCCATGGCGGCCCGCTTCGCTGCCCACAACGACGGCCTGTACGCCGCCAGTTCCAAGGCACAGTTCGCTTCGGGATTGCTGGTACCGCTCATGGCTTTCGTGTCGAACGCCAGCTATGTGGGGGTTGCGATTGTTGGTGCCCTCCAGTTCCTTGCCGGGGCGATGAGTATCGGCGGCATTCAAGCGTTCATCCAGTTCAACCGGTTGTTCAGCCAGCCGCTGGGCCAGATCGGCGGCATGGCCCAGGTACTGCAATCGTGCGCGGTTTCCGCGAGCAGGGTCTTCGAGCTGTTGGACGCCGATGAAATAACAGGGGAACCCGGGGAACCGGGCGCTGGTTCGCGGGCCGACGCCGGCCCGGGCTTTGATGACCGCTTTGACCTCCCTGCCGGGAGGGTTGCCTTCGAACGAATCTCCTTCAGCTACCGGCCGGATGCCCCCTTGATCCAGGACCTGTCCTTCCATGTTGAACCGGGACAGACGGTGGCCATCGTCGGGCACACCGGCGCAGGCAAAACCACGCTGATCAGCCTCCTCATGCGCTTCCACGAACTCGCGTCCGGGAGGATCACGATCGACGGCATGGACATTGCCGGCATGCGCCGTGACGCGCTCCGCCGGAATTTCGGCGTCGTCCTCCAGGACCCGTGGATTTTCACCGGGACCATCAGGGAGAACATCGAGTATGGACGTCCGGGCGCCAGCGAGGCGGAAATCGTGGCCGCCGCCGAAGCGAGCCACGTTGACCACTTTGTCCGCTCGCTGCCCAACGGGTACTCAACCATGCTGAGCAACGGAGGGGATCCCCTCAGCCAGGGCCAAAGGCAATTGCTGAGCATCGCGCGCGCACGGCTCTCGGGTCGCCCCATCCTGATCCTGGACGAGGCGACAAGTTCGGTGGATACCCGCACGGAAGTCCTCATCCGGCAAGCGATGCACAGGCTGCGGAGCAACAAGACGTCCTTCGTCATTGCGCACCGCTTGTCCACCATCCGCGACGCTGATCTAATTCTCGTCATGGACCACGGACGGATCGTTGAACACGGCACCCATCATTCCTTGCTGGAGCTTGGCGGGCACTACGCCCGCTTGCATGAAGCACAGTTTGCCTCCGGAGGCGGCGAGCTCGCCGAGATACCGGTGAGGTCCGCCAAGCATCGCGCCGGCCAGGGAGAGAGGGAAGCCTCATGAGCCCGCTTGAGTTTCCCGGTTCGTGGCGTCCCAACCAGTCCAGCACCGTTGCCCTGTACGAGCAGCTTCGGCTCCGCGTCATCGAATTGGCCGACGGCGGCACCCTGGCTGTCGGCACCAAGCTTCCCGCCGTGCGGAGCTTGGCCGAACAGTTGGATGTCGCCCCGCACACGGTTGCCCGTGCCTACAAGGAACTTGAAGCTGCGGGAGTTGTCGCAACCCGTGGGCGCAACGGCACCGTCGTGTGCGCGCGGGATGACCGCTGGAGCGCGTTGGCGGCAGTGGCTGCGGGCTACTCGGCGGCGGCCAAGGCGCAGGGCGCGAGTTTCGCCGAGGCGGTGCAGCTTCTGGCCGCCGCTTACGACGCCGATTGATACCCGTCGGTAGGGTGTGGGATGCCACATGGAAATTCGAAGAAGTTTTCGATTAGCATTAGTGGGTGCCTAAAGCCGTAGCTGAAGTCCCCGCCGTCGAATCCTTCGCAAGCGTTTCCGCGCAACCACCCGCCGCGCCCGTAAGACATGACCTGTCGCGGCTCGTGGTCAAGGGCGCGCGTGAACACAACCTCCGCAACGTCGATCTCGACCTTCCCCGTGACGCCATGATCGTTTTCACGGGCTTGTCGGGATCCGGCAAGTCGTCCTTGGCCTTCGACACCATCTTCGCCGAGGGCCAACGCCGGTACGTGGAGTCACTGTCGGCCTATGCCCGCCAGTTCCTCGGCCAAGTGGACAAGCCGGACGTCGATTTCATCGAGGGCCTCTCCCCGGCAGTCTCCATCGACCAGAAGTCGACGAGCAAGAACCCGCGCTCCACGGTGGGCACCATCACCGAGATCTACGATTACATGCGCCTTCTGTGGGCACGTGTCGGCCGGCCACATTGCCCGGTGTGCCACGAACCGATCACGCGCCAGACGCCGCAGCAGATCGTGGACCAGCTGCTGGAGCTCGAATCCGGCACCCGCTTCCAGATCCTCGCCCCCGTGGTCCGCGGACGCAAGGGTGAATTCGTCGAGCTCTTCAAGGAGCTCACCGCCAAGGGATACTCACGCGCCCGGGTTGACGGAGACCTCGTCCAGCTGAGCGATCCGCCCAAGCTCGGCAAGCAATTCAAGCACTCGATTGAAGTTGTCGTGGACCGTCTGGTGGTCAAGGAAGGAATCAGCCAACGACTGACCGACTCGATCGAAACCGCGCTCGGACTTGCCGAAGGCCGCGTGCTGGCCGAGTTCGTGGACCTCGACACCGAAGACCCCGCACGGATCAGGGCCTTCTCCGAAAACCTTGCCTGCCCCAATGAGCACCCGCTGGCAATCGACGAAATCGAGCCACGCTCGTTCTCCTTCAACAACCCCTTCGGCGCCTGTGCGGCCTGCAGCGGTATCGGCACCAAGCTCGAAGTCGATGAAGAGTTGGTCGTACCCAACCCGGAACTCTCCTTGAACCAGGGCGCCATTGCGCCGTGGTCCCTGGGCACTGCCACCACGGAGTACTGGAACCGCCTCCTCGAGGGCCTCGCCCTGGAGCTCGACTTCTCCATGGACACCGCCTGGGAAAAGCTGCCGCAGGAAGTGCGGCAAACGGTGCTGTACGGCAAAGACCACAAGGTGGTGGTGCAGTACCGCAACAGGTTCGGCCGGGAGCGCAAGTACAGCACGGGCTTCGAAGGCGCCATCCAGTACGTCCACCGCAAGCACGGCGAAACGGACTCGGACTGGGCGCGCGACCGCTACGAAGAGTACATGCGGCAGATTCCTTGCCCTGAATGCAACGGCGCCCGGCTTAACCCGGCCTCGCTCTCCGTGCTGATCAACGGCAAGTCCATCGCCGAAGTAGCGGCCCTCCCGATGCGGGACTGCGCCGACTTCCTCGGCAGCCTCACGCTCACTGACCGCGAAGCCCAGATTGCCCACCAGGTCCTCAAGGAGATCCAGGCCCGCCTGACGTTCCTCCTGGACGTCGGACTCGAATACCTGAATCTCGAACGGCCCTCCGGAACCCTCTCCGGTGGCGAAGCACAGCGCATCCGGCTCGCGACACAGATCGGCTCCGGCTTGGTAGGTGTCTTGTACGTCCTCGACGAGCCGTCCATCGGACTGCACCAAAAGGACAACCGCCGCCTCATCGAGACCCTGACGAGGCTTCGCGACCTGGGCAACACGCTCATCGTGGTCGAACACGACGAAGACACCATCCACGAGGCCGACTGGGTGGTGGACATTGGACCCGGCGCCGGCGAGCACGGCGGCCAGGTGGTGCACTCCGGTTCCTACAAGGAGCTTCTCGAAAACACGAACTCGCTGACCGGCGACTATTTGTCCGGGCGGCGCAAGATCGACATCCCGGCAAAGCGGCGCAAGTACGACAAGAAGCGCGAGCTCAAGGTCATCGGCGCACGCGAAAACAACCTGAACAACGTCGACGCCGCCTTCCCGCTGGGCCTCTTCACGGCAGTCACGGGAGTCAGCGGTTCAGGGAAGTCCACCCTGGTGAACGAGATCCTTTACAAGGTGCTTGCCAACAAGCTCAATGGGGCCAAGCAGGTCGCCGGCCGGCATCGCTCTGTGCAGGGCCTTGAGCACCTCGACAAAGTGGTTCACGTGGACCAGAGCCCCATCGGGCGGACCCCGCGTTCCAACCCGGCCACCTACACCGGCGTCTTCGACAACATCCGGAAGCTCTTCGCGGAGACCACCGAAGCCAAGGTCCGCGGATACCAGCCGGGACGCTTCTCCTTCAACGTCAAGGGTGGCCGCTGTGAGGCGTGCTCCGGTGACGGCACCCTGAAGATCGAGATGAACTTCCTGCCGGACGTCTATGTTCCCTGCGAGGTGTGCCATGGCGCGCGCTACAACCGGGAGACCTTGGAGGTCCATTACAAGGGCAAGACGATCGCCGACGTGCTCAACATGCCCATCGAGGAGGGTGCCGAGTTCTTTGCGGCATTCACCCCCATCGCCCGGCATTTGAACACCCTCGTCGACGTCGGCCTCGGCTATGTCCGGCTCGGGCAGCCCGCCACCACGCTTTCCGGTGGCGAGGCGCAGCGCGTGAAGCTTGCCTCGGAACTCCAGAAGCGTTCGAATGGCCGGAGCGTCTACGTGTTGGACGAGCCCACCACGGGCCTCCACTTCGAGGACATCCGCAAGCTGCTCATGGTGCTGCAGGGATTGGTGGACAAGGGCAACACGGTCATCACCATCGAACACAACCTTGACGTCATCAAGTCCGCAGACTGGATTGTGGACCTTGGTCCCAATGGCGGTTCAGGCGGCGGGCGCATCGTGGCAACGGGCACCCCCGAACAGGTTGCCAAGTCGACGGAAAGCCACACCGCTACCTTCCTCGCAGAGATTCTCGCCTAGTCCTGGGTGAACGGCCGGGGAAAATTTCGGGTGCGCTCGAAGAATTCCCTGGCCGGCATGTGAGTTTCAGGCATGCCTCAACTCGTGAGAAACTAACCCGGTGACTCAAACAATGGTGCCCGTAATCTTTGATCTGGACGGCACCCTTGTCGATCCTGCAGGTGGCATAACCGGCGGCATCGCCGCGGCCCTGGGCGAAATGGGCCTCCGTGTCCCGGAACAAGCCGTGCTGGACTCCATGGTCGGACCCAAGCTCAGCGATTCCCTGGAGCACATTGCCGGGGTTCCCGCGGGAAAAGTCGACGAAGTCATCGGGCTGTACCGCGGCTACTACCGTTCCGAGGGAATCGGCCAAAGCCGGCTCTACCCGGGCATCCGTGAGCTCCTGGAGTTCTTCGCGGAGTCCCGGCGGCCGGTTGCCGTGGCCACCCAGAAACCCCAGGGCCTGGCGCGCGTCGTCCTGGAACACCACGGCATTGCCGGTTTCTTCGCCTCCATCTGCGGTGCTTCGGACGACGAGTCAATGGCCGCCAATACGGCTCCGGGCAAAGTGGCAATCGTTGGTGCGGCGCTGGCCACCCTGCATTCCCAGCCTGCCGTGATGGTCGGGGACCGCCACCAGGACGTTGCAGGTGCCATGGCCAACGGGCTCGACTGCATCGGGGTCAGTTGGGGATTTGCGCCCGACGGCGAGCTTCGGGAGGCGGGCGCCGTCGCCGTCGTCGACACCGCGGAGCAGCTGCTGAAGAAGATCGAAGAACTTGACGCTGTCCGCGCGGCGGCCCTGAGTGAGGTGCAGAACGATGGAAGCCTTTGATGTCATCCGCTGGACCACGCGCGGACTGATTTCCGGCACGTGCCGGCCCACGGTCATCGGCCTGGAAAACGTGCCCAAGGAAGGGCCGTTCATTGTGGCCCCGAACCATTTGTCCTTTCTCGACAGCGTGATCGTCCAGGCCTTGATGCCCCGCCCGGTGGGCTTCTTTGCCAAAGCCGAATACTTCACCACCAAAGGCTTCAAAGGGCGCGCGATGAAGGCGTTCTTCCAGGCAGTGGGGTCCATTCCGGTGGAACGTGGCGAGCAGGCAGCCAGCGTGCAGGCCCTCAAGACCCTCCTGGACATCCTGGAGAACGGCAGGGGCATCGGAATCTATCCGGAAGGGACCCGCTCCCGTGACGGCTTGCTGTACCGCGGGCGTACCGGCGTCGGCTGGCTTGCCCTGACCACTGGCGCGCCCGTCATCCCGGTCGGCCTGATCGGCACGGACAAGTTGCAGCCGGTGGACCGCAATACTGTCCGTCCGCAGCATTTCACCATGAAGGTGGGCGAGCCGCTCTACTTCGAGAAGACCGGTCCGGACCATTCCTTGCCTGCCCGGCGCGAAGTGACTGACAAGATCATGGATGCCATCGCGGTGTTGAGCGGCCAGGAACGCTCAGCCAGCTACAACCAGAGCAAGTCCGCGGAGTAGCTTCAGCGGGCCGGCCGGCCCGTACGGGGGAGTGCGATTCCCTTACTAGACTGGATCTGTGGCAGATCCAGCGAGTTATCGACCCCAGACCGGAGAAATCCCCACCACCCCCGGCGTCTATCGATTCCGGGATCCGCATGGCCGTGTCATCTATGTGGGCAAGGCAAAGAACCTCCGTTCCCGGTTGAACTCGTACTTCGCCAACCCTGCCGGCTTGCTGCCGAAGACGTATGCCATGGTGCACGCCGCCAGCAGCGTCGAGTGGACCATGGTGGGCAGCGAGCTGGAGTCGCTCCAGCTCGAATACACCTGGATCAAGGAATTCAAGCCACGCTTCAACGTGGTCTTCCGTGACGACAAGACCTATCCGTACCTCGCCGTGAGCATGGGGGAGAAGCTCCCGCGGGTCCAGGTCATGCGCGGTGAACGCCGCAAAGGAACCCGCTACTTCGGGCCGTATACGGCCGGTGCCATCCGCGAGACCATGGACACCTTGCTGCGGGTCTTTCCGGTCCGCAGCTGCAGTCCCGGCGTGCTGAAGCGGGCCCAGGCCAGCGGCCGGCCGTGCTTGCTTGGCTACATCGACAAATGCTCGGCCCCGTGCGTCGGCCGCGTCACCGCGGAGGAGCACCGGGCCATTGCCGAAGACTTCTGCTCGTTCATGGGTGGCGAAGCGAAACGCTTCATCACGCGCCTCGAAAAGGATATGGGCGCCGCCGTCGCCGAGCTGGACTACGAACGGGCAGCTCGGATCCGGGACGACATCGTCGCCCTGCGCAAGGTGTTCGAGCGCAACGCCGTGGTGCTTTCCGAGGACACGGACGCGGATGTCTTCGCCTTGCACGAAGACGACCTCGAGGCTTCCGTGCAGGTTTTCCACGTCAGGGGAGGCCGGGTGCGCGGCCAGCGGGGCTGGGTCGTCGAAAAGGTCGAAGACGCCACCACTCCGGAACTCATCGAGCACCTCCTGCAGCAGGTCTACGGGGAAGACAGCGACAACCAGGGCCGCATTCCCCGCGAAGTCCTCGTGCCGGAGGTTCCGAGCAACCATCACGAACTGCTTGAATGGCTCGGCGGCCTCAGGGGCGCCAAGGTGGATATCCGCGTGCCGCAGCGCGGCGACAAGGCTGCCCTCATGTCCACCGTCCGGGAAAACGCCGAGCAGGCCCTGAAGCTTCACAAAGTCCGGCGTGCCGGCGACATCACCGTCCGCTCCCAGGCGCTCCAGGAACTGCAGGAAGCCCTCGAACTTCCCGTGCCGCTGCTCCGGATCGAGTGCTACGACATTTCCCATGTGCAGGGCACCAACGTGGTTGCGTCCATGGTGGTGGTGGAGGACGGACTCCCCAAGAAAGCCGACTACCGGAAGTTCTCCATCACCGGCGCTGCCGCAACAGACGATACGGCGGCGATGCACGACGTCCTGACCAGGCGCTTCAGGCACTACCTGCAGGATAAATCCGCCCAGCTTCCCAAGAGCGGAGAGGTCCCGAACCCCGGCGCCGGGGAACCGCCGTCAGACGACGCCGCCCTCACGGGAGCCAAGGCGAAATTCGCCTATCCGCCCAACCTCGTCGTCGTCGACGGCGGGCAGCCCCAGGTGAACGCGGCCGCGCGGGCACTCGCGGAACTGGGGATCGACGACGTCTACGTCGTGGGCCTCGCCAAGCGCCTCGAAGAAGTCTGGTTGCCGGACAGCGACTTCCCGGTGATCCTGCCCCGCACTTCGCAGGGACTCTACCTGCTCCAGCGCATTCGCGACGAAGCCCACCGGTTCGCCATCACCTTCCACCGGCAGAAGCGCGGCAAGGCCATGACGGTCTCCGCCCTCGACGGCGTTCCGGGCCTCGGCGAGGCCAAACGGAAGGCGCTCGTGGCCCATTTCGGTTCCCTCAAGAAGATCAAGGCGGCAACCGCCCTCGAGCTCACAGCCGCGAAGGGGATCGGCCCGGCGCTGGCTGAAGCCGTCGTCAACCATCTGGCCGCAGCAGGCGCCTCCGGAGAGGCTGCTCCTGCCGTGAACATGACCACCGGCGAAATCCTTGAAATTTAGCTAGGGTAATAAGCGGACCGCTCCCGAAAGTGGTCCGCCTTTGGGCCATCCCACAAACTTTGGACCATCTCAGAAACGGGGAAACTTGATGTCAGAGCCAACAGCAGGATCCGGCGCGGAGCAGGACGGTCTGGTACCCGTCAAGCCTGTCGAAGCGGAACTGCTGGTGGTGACCGGCATGTCCGGAGCAGGCCGCAGCACGGCCTCGGACGCCCTGGAGGACCACGGCTGGTACGTCGTCGAAAACCTCCCGCCCCAGATGCTCGGAACGCTGGCGGAAATCGTCTCGCACGCGCCCCAGTCCATCCCCAAGCTCGCCGTCGTCGTGGACGTACGAAGCAAAGGCCTCTTCACCGATATCAGGACCGCGCTCGGGGCGCTCAGCGCCAGCGGAATCACCTTCCGCCTCCTCTTCCTGGATGCCAGCGACAACGTCCTGGTGCGCCGCTTTGAACAAGGCCGGCGCCCGCATCCGCTCCAGGGCGGAGGCCGGATCCTGGACGGCATCGCGGCGGAACGCGACGTCCTGAAGGAACTCCGGGAGTCGGCCGACGTCGTCCTGGACACGAGTACGTACAACGTCCACGGCCTGGCGACCGCGATCACCGAACTCTTCACCGACACGGGCCCCGTGGCATTGCGCTTGAACGTCATGAGCTTCGGCTTCAAGTACGGGCTGCCCGTGGACGCCAACTTCGTGGCGGACGCGCGTTTCATTCCCAACCCGCACTGGGTTCCGAAATTGCGTCCGCACACGGGACTCGACGCCGATGTCAGCGAGTATGTCCTCGGGGCCGATGGAGTCAAGGACTTCATCGACCGCTACGTCCTTGCCTTGGAGCCCGTCCTCGACGGCTATCGGACGGAAAACAAGCACTACGCGACGATTGCCGTCGGTTGCACGGGCGGGAAGCACCGTTCAGTCGCGGTCGCCGTCGAACTTTCCAAACGGCTGGCGCAATATCCCCGCGTCACCGTCACCACGAGCCACCGCGATCTGGGTCGCGAGTAATGGGGGTCCTGACCGGACCCCTGCCGCTGGTTCCACCGAAGGGCGCCCCCGGCAGCCAGCCTGCCAAGGGTCCCACCGTGGTGGCGCTCGGCGGCGGACACGGCCTTTCCGCCTCGCTGTCAGCGCTGCGGCTCCTGACCTCGGAGCTCACCGCGATCGTCACCGTTGCCGACGACGGCGGATCCTCCGGGCGGCTGCGCGAGGAGTACGGCGTCCTTCCGCCCGGCGATCTTCGCATGGCGCTGAGCGCCCTGTGCGATGACACCGACTGGGGGCGCACCTGGCGGGACGTCATGCAGCACCGCTTCAAGACGCCGAGCGGCCGCCAAGGTTCCCTTGACGACCACGCCATGGGGAACCTGCTCATTGTCACCCTCTGGGAGCTGTTGGGCGACGCCGTCGCGGGCCTGAAATGGGCAGGTGCCCTTTTGGGTGCCCGCGGCCAGGTCCTCCCCATGTCCTCCCAACCGCTGAACATCGAAGGGGACGTCCGTGTGCCCTTGCCCGGCGGCGGCTACGAGCTCCAGTCCGTCAAGGGCCAGGCCAAGTGCGCCGTTGCCGGTTCGCTCGAAAACGTCAGGCTCCTCCCGGAAGATGCGCGAGCTTGCATCGAAGCGCTGACTGCCATCGAGCTGGCCGACTGGATCATTCTGGGTCCCGGCTCCTGGTACACCTCCGTGTTGCCGCATTTGCTGCTGCCCGAAATGCGTCAGGCCCTCTGCGACACACCCGCCAAACGCTGCCTCACCATGAACCTCGCCATGGACACCAAGGAAACCTCCGGGATGTCCGCTGCCGACCATCTGGATGCCTTGCGCCACTACGCGCCGGAGTTCAGCGTGGACGTTGTCCTGGCCGATCCGTCGTCGATATCGGACCTCAAGGAATTCGAACGCGCGGCCGGGATGATCGGTGCCGAGGTGGTCTTGGGTAAAGTGGGGGCGTCGAGCCGCCGTCCAGTCCACGACCCGCTGCGTCTGGCATCGGCGTATCACGATATCTTCGGGAATAGTTAGGAACATGCGATGGCACTGACCGCATCGGTCAAGGAAGAACTTTCCCGGCTGGACATCAAGAAGTCGTCCGTCCGCAAGGCCGAAGTCTCGGCCATGCTGCGTTTTGCCGGCGGACTGCACATCATTTCGGGCCGCATCGTGATCGAGGCAGAGGTTGACCTCGCCTCGACGGCGCGGCGGCTGCGCGCCGCGATCGCCGAAGTCTACGGGCACCAGAGCGAGATCATCGTCGTCTCCGGCGGGGGACTCCGGCGCGGTAGCCGCTATGTCGTCCGCGTAGTGCGCGACGGCGAAGCCCTGGCCCGCCAGACCGGCCTCCTGGACGGCCGCGGACGGCCTGTGCGTGGCTTGCCGTCCGCCGTCGTCAACGGTTCGGCGTCGGACGCGGAGGCTGTGTGGCGCGGCGCGTTCCTGGCACATGGTTCCCTCACCGAACCGGGCCGGTCCTCATCCCTCGAGGTCACATGCCCCGGGCCGGAATCCGCACTTGCCCTGGTAGGCGCAGCGCGCCGCCTCGGCATCCAGGCCAAGGCGCGGGAAGTGCGCGGAGTGGATCGCGTGGTCATCCGCGACGGCGACACCATCGCCGCCCTGCTCACCCGGATGGGCGCCCATGACGCCCTCATGGTGTGGGAGGAACGCCGCATGCGGAAGGAAGTCCGGGCTACGGCCAACCGCCTCGCGAACTTCGACGACGCCAACCTGCGGCGTTCGGCCCAGGCCGCCGTCGCCGCCGGCGCCCGCGTGGACAGGGCCTTGGAAATCCTTGGCGACGACGTCCCCGACCATCTCAAGTACGCGGGCGAGCTCCGGGTGGCCCACAAGCAGGCCAGCCTGGATGAATTGGGCCGGCTTGCCGACCCGCCGATGACCAAGGATGCCATCGCGGGGAGGATCCGCCGGCTCCTGGCCATGGCGGACAAGAGGGCCGGTGACCTGGGGATCCCGGGCACCGAGGCAAATGTGACCCCCGAAATGATGGACGAATAAAGCTCCCGTCCTAGAATCGTCAGGGTGTGGATTTCCGGCCGGTTCGCCGGCCGGATGAACAAAACGAGAGTTACCAACCGGACCCCGGTCCACTACATTGGAGGATTTCGTGACAGAGTACGTACTGCCGGAGCTCGGCTACGACTACGCAGCACTTGAGCCGCACATTTCGGCGAAGATCATGGAGCTGCACCACAGCAAGCACCACGCTGCCTATGTAGCAGGCGCCAACAACGCTTTGGCCCAGTTGGCCGAGGCCCGCGACAAGGGCGACTTCGCCAACATCAACCGCCTCTCCAAGGACCTCGCGTTCCACACCGGTGGCCACATCAACCACTCCGTGTTCTGGAACAACATCTCCCCGGACGGCGGCGACAAGCCCGAGGGCGAGCTGGCTGCAGCCATCGACGACGCCTTCGGCTCCTTCGATGCATTCCGCGCCCAGTTCACTGCAGCCGCCCTTGGCCTGCAGGGTTCCGGCTGGGGCTTCCTCGCCTACGAGCCCATCGGTGGCAACCTGCTTATCGAACAGCTCTACGACCAGCAGGGCAACGTCGCCGTCGGCACCACGCCCCTGCTCATGCTGGACATGTGGGAGCACGCCTTCTACCTGGATTACGTGAACGTCAAGGCTGACTATGTCAAGGCTTTCTGGAACATCGTCAACTGGGCAGACGTCGCGAAGCGCTTCGAAGCCGCCCGCGCGAACGCCACAGGGCTGATTGTCCTCTAGGGAAACGCCCGCCACATCGGTGCGTGACGCGGAATACACAGGGATGTAACAAACTTCACATTCAGGTGAATTTCGCCCAAATACCGGATTGTCTGCCCCCGCAGTTGCGGGGGCAGACGTAGTTAAACGTAAGATGGGTCACGGAAGGCGGTTAGCCTTCAGCAATGTGGCTGGTCGCCCTCCGATCTGATAATCACTTCTGCCCAATGATGTGCGGGAATTGTTAGTTGGAATCAAGATCCGACTCACTAGGTGTGCTTGCAAGAGCACCAAGGAGACTGAATAGTGACCACCCGTATTGGTATCAACGGCTTTGGCCGCATCGGCCGCAACTACTTCCGCGCAGCACTCGCCCAGGGTGCAGACCTCGAAATTGTTGCGGTCAACGACCTCACGAGTCCCGAGGCGCTTGCCCACCTTCTGAAGTACGACTCCGTCGGCGGTCGGCTGACCGAAACCGTCGAAGTCAAAGAGGGCAACCTCGTTGTCGACGGCAGCATCATCAAGGTCCTTGCGGAGCGCGATCCTGCGAACCTCCCCTGGGGCGAGCTGGGCGTTGACATCGTCATCGAGTCCACCGGCTTCTTCACCAAGGCTGCCGCCGCACAGAAGCACATCGATGCAGGTGCCAAGAAGGTCCTGATCTCCGCTCCTGCTTCCGACGAAGACATCACCATCGTCATGGGCGTCAACCACGAGCTCTACGACCCCGCAGCGCACCACATCATTTCCAACGCTTCATGCACCACCAACTGCCTCGGCCCGCTGGCCAAGGTCGTCAACGACGCCTTCGGCATCGAGCGCGGCCTCATGACCACGGTGCACGCCTACACGGCAGACCAGAACCTGCAGGACGGCCCCCACAGCGACCTTCGCCGTGCACGCGCCGCAGCGATCAACATGGTTCCCACCTCCACGGGTGCCGCCAAGGCGATCGGCCTCGTCCTCCCGGAGCTCAAGGGCAAGCTCGACGGCTACGCCATCCGCGTTCCGGTCCCGACCGGTTCCGCCACGGACCTCACCGTCACCGTTTCCCGCGAAGTGACCGTCGAGGAAGTCAACGCCGCCCTCAAGGCAGCTTCCGAGACCGAGCAGTTCAAGGGCATCCTGAGCTACACGGCAGATCCGATCGTCTCTTCGGACATCGTCGGCGATCCCTCTTCTTCGATCTTCGACTCCGGCCTCACCAAGGTCATCGGCAACCAGGTCAAGGTTGTTTCCTGGTATGACAACGAATGGGGCTACTCCAACCGCCTCGTTGACCTCACGGAGCTCGTCGCATCCAAGCTGGGCTAGGGTAGACACATGACTTCTCACACCCTCAACGAACTGATCGCTGAAGGTGTCCGCGGGCGGTACATTCTTGTCAGAAGTGACCTGAATGTGCCGCTCGACGGCTCTACAGTGACCGACGACGGCCGCATCAAGGCCTCCCTCCCGGTCATCGAAAAGCTCTCGGACGCCGGTGCCCGCGTGCTCGTCACGGCCCACCTGGGACGCCCCAAGGGCGCTCCCGAGGCCAAGTACTCCCTCAAGCCTGCGGTCGCTCGGCTTGCGGAGCTCGCGCCATTCAAGGTCCAGCTCGCGGAAGACACCGTCGGTGAGTCCGCCAAGGAGCTGGCCGGGTCTTTGGGCGACGGAGACGTCCTTGTCCTGGAAAACGTCCGCTTCGACGCCCGCGAAACCAGCAAGGACGACGCCGAGCGCGGCGCCTTCGCCGATGAACTCGTGGCCCTGACCGGAGACAACGGTGCCTTCGTGGATGACGCCTTCGGGGCCGTCCACCGCAAGCACGCCAGCGTTTACGATGTCGCCACGCGGCTTCCTTCCTACCAGGGGGACCTCGTGCACACCGAGGTGGAGGTTCTTCGCAAACTCACCACGGATACCCAGCGCCCCTACGTCGTCGTTCTCGGCGGCTCCAAGGTCTCGGACAAGCTCGCGGTGATCGACAACCTCCTGGGCAAGGCTGACACCATCCTCGTCGGTGGCGGAATGCTCTTCACCTTCCTCGCGGCCGTTGGTCACAAGGTGGCGGGCAGCTTGCTCGAAGCCGACCAGATCCCCGTGGTCCAGGACTACCTCAAGCGCGCTTCCGACGCCGGTACCGCCTTCGTGATCCCCACCGACGTCGTGGTCGCCAGCCGCTTCGCAGCGGACGCCGAGCACGAAGTGGTCGCCGCGGACGCGATCGAGGACAGCTCGTTCGGCGCCTCCGGCATCGGCTTGGACATCGGACCGGTATCCGCAGCGGCTTTCGCCGAACAGATCAAGGCCGCCAAGACCGTGTTCTGGAACGGCCCCATGGGCGTCTTCGAATTCGAAGCCTTCTCGGGCGGCACCCGTGCCATCGCCCAGGCTTTGACCGAGACGCAGGCATTCACCGTGGTGGGCGGCGGCGACTCCGCCGCAGCTGTCCGGACCCTCGGTTTCGAGGACTCCCAGTTCGGACACATCTCCACCGGCGGCGGCGCCAGCCTGGAATACCTTGAAGGCAAGGATCTTCCCGGCCTGAGCGTTCTGGACCGCTAAGGCTACACGGCCGGCGGGGCGCCCTTCCTGGAAGGCAAGCGCCCCGCCGGCTTTCCCTATCTCAACGCATCTTTGGAGCACACGTGACAACTTCTGCCAACGGAAACTTCATCCGCAAGCCCTTCATCGCCGGCAACTGGAAGATGAACATGGACCACGTCCAAGGCATCACCCTGCTGCAGAAGCTGGCATGGACCTTGTCCGATGCCAACCACGACTACAGCCGGGTGGAGGTTTCGGTCTTCCCGCCGTTTACCGACCTGCGCGGTGTGCAGACCCTCGTCCAGGGCGACGAGCTGAACGTCGTCTACGGCGGCCAGGACCTTTCGCAGTTCGACTCCGGTGCATACACGGGCGATATCTCCGGGCAGTTCCTCAACAAGCTTGGCTGCGCCTACGTCCTCGTGGGACACAGCGAACGCCGTACGATCCACAACGAGGACGACCAGGTCCTCAACGCGAAGGTCAAAGCCGCCTTCCGCCACGAGGTCACGCCCGTCCTGTGTGTCGGCGAGGGCCTTGAGGTCCGCCAGGCCGGCACCCATGTGGAGCACACGCTCGCCCAGCTGCGCGCCGGCGTCGAAGGCCTCTCCGCAGAGCAAGCAGGCGAACTGGTTGTCGCCTACGAGCCTGTCTGGGCCATTGGGACCGGAGAAGTCGCGGGTCCGGAAGACGCGCAGGAGATGTGCGCGGCGATCCGTTCGGAGCTCGCATCGTTGTTCGACGATGCGGTGGCAGGCAAGACCCGCCTCCTCTACGGCGGCTCGGTCAAGGCCAACAACGCGGCAGCGATCATGGCCGAAAGCGACGTCGACGGATTGCTCGTGGGTGGCGCGAGCCTGGACCCCGCCGAGTTTGCTAACATTGTCAGGTTCGAGAGCCACCTCAGCGCGGCTTAGTCCGTTTTAGGTTCCGCTCCCGTTTTCCGCTCTTCTGAAAGGCCGTCGTGGACGTTCTTCAAGTTATTCTGCAGATCCTGCTGGGCATCACCAGTCTTCTGCTGACGCTGCTCATCCTCCTCCACAAGGGGCGGGGCGGCGGGTTGTCCGATATGTTTGGCGGTGGCATGAGCTCAGGATTGAGTTCTTCAGGTGTCGCAGAGCGAAACCTCAACCGCTTCACCATCGTTTTGGGCTGCACTTGGGGCGTCGTGATCATCGGGCTTGGCCTCATCATGCGTTTCACTTCGGGCGGAGACTCCTAGCACTGCCCCTGTCGGGATCCTCCGATTAGACTAGGCTGCATGGCCTTCACCGCCATGCAGCCGAACTCTCAAGGGGATCGACGATGGTTCATGGTACTTCTGGATTCCGGGGCACACGGGCCGGCGCAACAGCTGGATCGGCCCCGAGAAACCAACCCGACTCTGTTGTTGGCGAAAGCCTGCCGCGTATTCGTGTTCCCTATTGGTGCGCCAAGGGACATGAAACGCGGCTTGTTTTCGTTAAGCTCCCGGAAGATCAAATCCCGATTCGATGGGACTGCCCGAAATGTGGCTTGATTGCTGTCCGCGAACAGGGCGAGGCCACCATGGAACGTGCGGACGATGAAGTCTTCAAAAGCCACCTGGACTACGTTAAAGAAAGACGCTCCAGCCAGGACGCCGAGATTGTCCTGGCCGGAGCGCTCAAACGGTTACGCGCCCGCGGGATCCTTGCGGATGAGCTGCTGGGGGACACGTGAGGCCGCGTTTTCGTCGATGAGCCACAGGGTCCTTGACCGGCCGCTAGGGCCGGAGGCGGGAACCTGGACGGGGTTGGCCCCAGCGAGGGCCAGTCCCACCGCACCGGCTTTGTCCTCGCCTGCCACGACCATCCAGATTTCCTCTGCTGAATTGATCGCGGGCAACGTCAGCGAAATCCTCGACGGCGGCGGCTTGGGGGAGTTCTCGACCCCCACGACAGTACGGTCCTTCACCCGGATACCCGCTTGCTCCGGAAAGAGCGACGCAATGTGCGCATCAGGACCCACACCGAGGAGCAGGACGTCGAAACGCGGCAACTCGCCGGCCTCCTCCGGACGGTTGTCCGAAGTGTCGGCGGCGTGCTCGGCGGCAGCTGCAGCCTTGAGCCGGGCCGCGTAGTCCGCCGCGGCCTCGTCCGCCGTGCCGAACTCGTCCGTTGAACCCGGTTCGTGCACGCGGGCCGGGTCGACCGGCAGGCTGGCAAGCAACGCCTCACGTGCCTGCACAGTGTTGCGGTCCGTGCTGTCCTTGCCAACGAAGCGCTCGTCACCCCACCAGAAGTTCACCCGGGACCAGTCGACAGCTGGCGCCGCGGGCGAGTCTGCAACCGCCCGCAGGGTGCCGATGCCCACGGTTCCGCCGGTGAGGACCACAGTGGCTTCCCCGTGCTTGTCCTGGATGTCCACCAGCTTGGTGATAAGCCGTGCTGCGATCGCGGCCATAAGGACGGCGGAGTCGGGATGGATGCTTACTCTGGGGTCAGCGCTCACTGGGACGGTCACTCCTTGCTATTGGTTCGGGGCAGTCCCATAGTAATCACTTCTCCGAAGACATCGTCCGGATCAAGGCGACGCAATTCTTCGGCGAGGCAGTCCCGCAGGCTGCGGCGCGGCAGTGAGATCCGCTGGGCGGGCTGGCCCGGCTGGGTCAGTTCCGCCACAGTGAGGCCCGGACGGACCAGCTGGACGTCGCCGGTGGCGCGGCTCAGCCGCACCCTGCGGATGCCTGTGCCTGCCGGGTCGGCGACGATCTGGACCGGCGCGTCGAGGAACAGGGTGAGCCAGGCGGCCAGCAGCAGCGTGCTGGGTGAGTCCGAAGCGCCCTCGACGGCGATCGCCGTGACGGGGGATTCGTCCACCTGGTCCAGAGCTGCCGCGAGCTGGAGCCGCCAGTTGGTCAGGCGTGTCCAGGCGAGGTCGGTGTCGCCTGCCCGGTACGTCTCCCGGATCCGGGCCAGCGCCGCCGCGGGGTCGGCCTCGTTGGCGGAGTCCGTGATGCGGCGGTGCGCGATGCGTCCGATGGAGGTCTCGCAGGCGTTCTCGGGTGCTCCGTGCGGCCACCAAGCCACGATCGGCGCATCCGGGAGGAGCAGTGCAGCGACGAGGGACTCGCTTTCCTTGGCGAGTTCACCGTAGCCGCGCAGCACGATGACCTCGGAGGCTCCGGCGTCGCCGCCCACCCGGATCTGGGCGTCGAGGCGGTTGGGCGCTTCGCTGCCGGCGTCCGCGAGGACGATGATCCGGCACGGGTGTTCGCGGCTGGCCTCGTTGGCGGCCTCGATGGCTTCTTCCTCAAGGCCGGACTTGGTGACCACCACGAGGGTCAGGACGCGTCCAAGGGCGATCACGCCGCCCTGCTCGCGCAGGGAGGTGATCTTCTTGGAGATCTTGGAGGTGGTGGTGTCGGGAAGATCTACGATCATGGCCTTCTCCAGGTTCGTCCGTCGCGGGCAAGCAGCTCGTCGGCCGAGGCCGGGCCCCAGCTGCCGGGAGCGTAGGGTTCGGGCTGTTCGTCGAGTCCCGCCCAGTATTCCTCGAAGGGGTCCAGGATTTTCCAGGACTCCTCGACTTCCTGGTGCCGCGGGAAGAGCGGGGGCTCGCCCAGCAGCACGTCCAGGATGAGGCGCTCGTACGCCTCGGGACTGGACTCGGTGAACGAGTGCCCGTAGCCGAAGTCCATGGTGACGTCGCGGACTTCCATCTGCGTTCCGGGGACCTTGGATCCGAAGCGGATGGTGGCCCCCTCGTCGGGCTGGACCCGGATGACCACGGCGTTCTGGCCGAAGTCGTCCTCGCCGTGGCCGCGGAAGAGCAGGTTGGGTGCCCGTTTGAACACCACGGCGATCTCCGTGACGCGGCGGCCCAGGCGTTTGCCGGCCCGCAGGTAGAACGGCGCCCCGGCCCAGCGCCGGGTGTTGATGTCCAGGCGGATGGCCGCGTAGGTTTCCGTCTTGGAATCGGCCGGAATGCCGTCTTCCTCCAGGTAGCCCTGCACGAGTTCGCCGCCCTGCCAGCCGCCGGCGAACTGGCCGCGGGCGGAGTGGCTGGAGAGGTCTTCGGGGAGCCTGACGGCTGCGAGGACCTTTTCCTTTTCGGCACGCAGGTCATCGGCGTTGAAGGAGATGGGCTCCTCCATCGCCGTCAGGGCCAGCAGCTGCAGGAGGTGGTTCTGGATGACGTCGCGCGCCGCGCCGACGCCGTCGTAATATCCCGCCCGGCCGCCGGTGCCGATGTCCTCGGCCATGGTGATCTGGACGTGGTCGACGTAATTGGCATTCCAGAGCGGTTCGAACAGCTGGTTGGCGAAGCGCAGGGCCAGGATGTTCTGGACCGTTTCCTTGCCCAGGTAGTGGTCGATGCGGAAGACCGCGTCCGGCGGGAAGACGGACTCCACGATGTCGTTGAGCTTGCGCGCGGACTCCAGGTCGTGGCCGAAGGGCTTCTCGATGACCACGCGGCGCCACTGGCCGTCGCCGGCCTGCGCCAGCCCGTGCTTGGACAGCTGGCGGCAGACCTGCTCGAAGGCCTTGGGCGGGATGGACAGGTAGAAACCGTGATTGCCGCGGGTGCCGCGGGTTTCGTCCAGTTCGTCCAGGGTGGCGCTGAGGCGCTTGAACGCCTGGTCGTCGTCGAACTCTCCCTGGACGAAGCGGATGCCCTCGGAAAGCTGGTTCCAGACAGCGTCGTCGAACGGGGTTCTGGAGTGCGCCTTGACGTTCTCCTTGACCTCGTTCGCGAAGTCCGCGTTGCTCCAGTCCCGCCGGCCGAAGCCGACGAGCGCGAAGCTCGGCGGCAACAGCCCGCGGTTGGCGAGGTCGTAGACCGCCGGCATGAGTTTCTTGCGGGCGAGGTCACCGGTGACTCCGAAGAACACCAATGACGAAGGCCCTGCGATGCGGTTCAGGCGCCGGTCCCGAGGATCCCGGAGGGGATTGCGGTGGCTTGCCTTTCCGGTGGACCGGTAACCGATTTCAGTTTCTGGCATGTTTGGGTTTGTGCCTTAGCTTTCGAGCGCGCTGGCCTGGCCGGCCAATGCGGCAACAATGTCCTGGAGTTGGGCTACGCCGGCTCCGCGGTCCGTGAGGTGCAGCCGCAGGACCGGACGGCCGTGGTCCTCGAGGACCTGGGCATCGCCGGCCGCCTGGGCCGCAATCAGCTGACCGAAGGTGAACGGCCGTTCCGGGATGGCGATGTCGCCGGTTGCGGCGGCCGTCACCTGCAGGAACGAACCGATGGCCGGTCCGCCCTTGTGGAATTGTCCGGTGGAGTGCAGGAAGCGCGGGCCCCAGCCAAACGTGACCGGCCGGCCGCTGACTCCGGCGAGTTCGTCGCGGATGCCTGCGAGCTCCGCGAAGGCGATCCGGTCGAAATATGCCTGAACGCTCAGGTAGCCGTCCGTGCCGAGTTCGCCGAGGAGCGCCTTGACGGCATCGGCGGCCGTGGCAGCGTCGCCGAGCCACGCACCGCCGCGGACCTCGATCGCGCCGTCGACGAAGTTCGCCGGCGTCGGCTCGGGACGGGCGTCCAGCAGGCCGCGCGCGGCAATCTTGGCTGCCTCGACGTCGGGCTGGTCAAACGGGTTGATGCCCAGCAGGCGCCCTGCCACCGAGGTGGCGAACTCCCACACGAACATCTGGGTGGCCAGGCCACCGGCGATGGCTGCCTCGTTTTCGCCGAGTTCGACGTCGGACTCCGCACCGACAAGGCGGATCACCAGGACGTCTTCCGCGCCACTGCTGACCTCGGGAGCGGAAGGACCTGCGACAACCGGCAGAACGCCCGTGCCGAGTTTGCCGGTGGACTCGGCGATGAGCTGTTCGGCCCAATCGGCGAAGCCGACAATGCCGGAACCGTCTTCGACAATCACGATCTTGTTGCGCAGCGGAGTGGTTCCGCCCAGCGCGGCACCGAGCCGGAGCCCGATGTTTTCGGGGGAGTCCTCGTTCAGGATTTCCGCAGCTTCCTCGGCCTCATCCAGGAACGCCTGGATGTCGACCCCGGCAAGGCCGCTGGGGACCAAGCCGAAAGCCGTCAGCGCCGAAAAACGGCCGCCGACGTTCGGGTCGGCGTTGAAGACGGCACGGTAGCCGGCTTCACGGGACGCCTTGTCCAGCGGGGAACCGGGATCGGTCACGATGACGATACGGCTCTTGGCATCGATGCCGGCCTCGGTGAAGGCCTGCTCGAATACCCGTCGCTGCGAGTCGGTCTCCACGGTGGAGCCCGACTTGGAGGAGACCACGATGGCGGTCTCGGCGAGGCGGTCCGCGAGGGCAGCACCGACCTGTTCGGGGTCTGTGCTGTCCAGCACGGTCAGCTCGACGCCAGCGGTGCCGGCAATGACCTCGGGGGCAAGCGAAGAGCCGCCCATGCCACACAGGACAATGCGGGAGACGCCTTCGGCCCGGAAGGCATCCCGGAGTTCCAGGATCCCTTCGACCAAGGGCTGGGAAACGGTTGCCGCTTCCACCCATCCGAGACGGATGGCGGACTCGGACTCGGCGTCCGGACCCCACAAAGTGTGGTCCTTGGCGAAAATCCTGGTGGCAATCCGGTCTTCGACAAGTGCCGGGATGTGCTGCTCGATGGCCTGCTGCGCAGCACCGCTGGCGTCGTAGCTGAGAGTGCTCATGTGGGTTAGGAAGCCTTCCGTGCAGAGGCGAGGGCACCTTCGACGTCGGCCAGAAGTTCCTTCCAGCTGGCGACGAACTTGTCCAGGCCCTCGGATTCGAGGATTGCGACGACGTCGTTGTAGGAAATGCCCAGGCCCTCGAGGTCGTTGAGGACGCGGTTTGCCTCCTCGTAGGTCCCGGAGACGGTGTCACCCGTGACGACGCCGTGGTCGAACGTGGCGTCGAGGGTCTTTTCCGGCATGGTGTTGACGACGCCCGCGGCGACCAGTTCGGTCACGTACAGGGTGTCCGGGTATGCCGGGTCCTTGACACCGGTGGAGGCCCACAGCGGGCGCTGGGGAAGTGCGCCGGCTTCGGCCAGGACTGCCCAGCGCTCGGTGGAGAACAGCTCCTCGTAGACCTGGTACGCGAGGCGGGCGTTGGCGACGCCTGCCTTGCCCTTGAGGGCCTTGGCTTCATCGGTGCCGAGGGCATTGAGGCGCTTGTCGATCTCGGTGTCCACGCGGGAGACGAAGAAGGACGCCACGGAGTGGATCGTGGAGAGGTCGTGGCCGTTTTCCTTCGCCAGCTCCAGGCCGGACTGGAAGGCGTTGATGACGGCGCGGTAGCGCTCCAGGGAGAAGATCAGGGTCACGTTGACGCTGATGCCCTCGGCAAGGGTTGCCGTGATGGCGGCGAGGCCTTCGAGGGTTGCCGGGATCTTGATGTGGACGTTGTCCTTGTTGACCCTCTTGTACAGGTGCTTGGCCTCGGCGATGGTGCCCTCGGTGTCCCACGCGAGGCGGGGGTCCACCTCAATGGAAACGCGGCCGTCGACGCCCTTGCTCGCTGCCGCGACGGGGGCGAAGAGGTCGCAGGCATCCGCGACGTCGGTGGTGGTGATCTCGAAGACGGTCTCCTCGACGGACGCGCCCTTGGCGGCCTTTTCGGCGATCACGGCGTCGTAGTCACTGCCGGCGGTGATGGCGGCGTGGAAGATGGACGGGTTGGTGGTGACACCAACCACGTTCTTCTCGTCGATGAGCTTCTGCAGGCTGCCGCTGGAAAGGCGTTCCCGGGAAAGGTCGTCAAGCCAGATGGACACGCCGGCGTCGGAGAGCTGCTGGGTGGGAGTCGTAGTCATTTCTGTAATCTCCTTGGAAATCTGTTCGTTGCTGTCGGATTCTTCTCAGACGCTTTTCAGCTGCTGAGACCCGCGATGGAGTCCTTGGCGGCAGCGGCGACTGCTTCTGCCGTGATGCCGAACTCCTTGAAGAGGCGCTTGTAGTCCGCGGAGGCGCCGAAGTGCTCGAGGCTGATGGAGCGTCCGGCGTCGCCGACGAATTCCCTCCAGCCCAGGGCCAGGCCGGCTTCGACCGAGACGCGGGCCTTGACGGCGGCGGGAAGCACGGATTCGCGGTACGCGGAGTCCTGCTTGTTGAACCACTCGACGCACGGCATGGAGACGACGCGGGTGGCGATGCCTTCGGCCTGGAGCGCTTCGCGGGCGTTCACTGCGAGCTGGACCTCGGAACCGGTTCCGATCAGGATGACCTCGGCCGGGACCGTGGCGCCGTCCTTTGAAGCTTCTGCCAGGACGTAGCCGCCCTTTGCGACACCGGCGGTCGATCCGAAGGTGTCTCCATCGGCAACGCCTTCGCCGCGTGCGTAGGTCGGGATGTTCTGGCGGGTCAGCACGATGCCGGCGGGGTTCTCGTGGTTCTCCAGCATGGTCTTCCATGCTGCCGCGACCTCGTTGGCGTCGCCGGGACGGACGACGTCCAGGCCCGGGATGGCGCGCAGGGTGGACAGCTGTTCCACCGGCTGGTGGGTGGGGCCGTCCTCGCCCAGGCCGATGGAGTCGTGGGTCCAGACGTACAGCGACGGAACACCCATGAGCGCGCCGAGGCGGATCGCGGGACGCTGGTAGTCGCTGAAGATCAGGAACGTACCGGAGAACGCCCGGGTGCGGCCGTGCAGCGAGATGCCGTTCACGATCGACGCCGCGGCGTGCTCGCGGATGCCGAAGTGCAGCACCCGGCCGTACGGGTTGCCCTTCCAGGCGCCGGTGGAGCGCGAAGCCGGGATGAACGACGGCGAACCCTCGATGGTGGTGTTGTTGGACTCGGCGAGGTCGGCGGAGCCGCCCCACAGCTCCGGAAGGACCGGGCCGATCGCGTTCAGGACCTTGCCTGACGCGGCGCGGGTGGAAACTTCCTTGCCTGCTTCGAACACCGGCAGCGCGGCGTCGAGCTCGACCGGAAGCTTCTTGGCCTCGATGCGCTCGAGCAGCGCAGCGCCTTCGGGGTTGGCGGTCTGCCATGCCTCGAAGGATGCCTGCCATTCGCTGCGCTCTGTTGCACCGCGTTCGACGACGGCGCGGGCGTGCGCCAGGACGTCCTCGTCAACCTGGAAGGAGCGCTCGGGGTCGAAGCCCAGGACTTCCTTCAGGGCTGCGACTTCCTCGGCACCAAGGGCGGAGCCGTGGATCTTGCCCGTGTTCTGCTTCTTGGGCGCCGGGTAGCCGATGATGGTGCGCAGCGAGATGATGGAGGGCTTGGACGTCTCGGCCTTGGCGGCGAGCAGAGCGCCGTAGAGCTCCTGGACGTCTTCGACGTATTCGCCGGTCTTGGTCCAGTCCACGCGCTGGGTGTGCCAGCCGTAGGCCTCGTAGCGCTTGAGGACGTCTTCGGTGAAGGCGACGTTGGTGTCGTCTTCGATGGAGATGTGGTTCTCGTCGTAGATCACCACGAGGTTGCCCAGTTCTTGGTGGCCGGCCAGCGAAGAAGCTTCCGAGGTGACGCCTTCCTGGAGGTCGCCGTCGGAGGCAATGACCCAGATGGTGTGGTCAAACGGGCTCTCGCCGGCGGGAGCATCGGCGTCGAACAGGCCGCGTTGGCGGCGCTGCGAGTAGGCGAAGCCCACCGAGGAAGCCAGGCCCTGGCCCAGCGGGCCGGTGGTGATCTCGACGCCGGCGGTGTGCTTGTATTCCGGGTGGCCGGGAGTCAGCGATCCCCAGGTGCGCAGGGCCTCGAGGTCCTTGAGCTCCAGGCCGTAGCCGGAAAGGAACAACTGGATGTACAGGGTCAGCGATGTGTGGCCGGGGGACAGGATGAACCGGTCGCGGCCGAGCCAGTCCGGGTGCTTCGGGTCGTGGCGCATCAGCTTCTGGAAGAGAAGGTAGGCGGCCGGTGCAAGGCTCATGGCCGTGCCGGGGTGACCGTTGCCGACCTTCTCGACGGCGTCAGCGGCCAAAACGCGGACGGTGTCCACGGCGCGCTGGTCCAGGCTTGTCCAAGTCAGTTCTTGCTCTTCCAAATGTGGCACGTAAACCGAGCCCCTCTCTGTGCTGACGGCTGGTGAGGGCACATGGCAAGCCTCGGGCACAGGATGGCGCCCGCTGCGAAGTTCCTACCAGCCGTTCACCATTGAAACGTTGATCTATCATCCAGACATGCAAATCTGAGAATACGCTTTCTCGGAAACCTGCGTGAGCTGATCTGCAGACAGCTTAGCCCGGTTCGCGGCCCCAAATGGTGGGAATCCCAAAAAATGGACGCATATTCCGTTTTATGAATCACCTCGGCGGCAAAGCGCCGGTGAACTTTCGGAAACAACGGAAAGTTCCGGGTGCCGTGGCGTCGGACAGGCCACGGTATGATAACTGGAGGCCACCAGCGGCGAGTGCGCCATCGATTGCAAGCAGGGATCGAATGCACGCTTCACCCCGTGCCCCGGATTACGAGGTGCCAGGATGAACAGGCGCCGCCGCTGCGAGAACACCAGAGCAAAGAACAGAGTGACTGCCAACGTGAGCACAACAGATACGCCCCTCAACGCTTCCCCGGCTGTGGGGAAGGGCGGAATGTCCCGTAAGTTCAAGGCGTATCTGGCACTGACCAAACCCCGCGTGATCGAGTTGCTGCTGGTCAGCACCTTGCCCACGATGATCTTCGCGCAACGGGGCTTCCCCTCGATCGGGTTGATTCTGGCCACGTTGGTGGGCGGCGCCTTCGCCGCCGGCAGTGCAGGGGTCTTCAACTGTTACATCGACCGCGATATCGACAAGTTGATGCACCGCACCGAAAAGCGGCCCCTCGTGACGGGTGAAGTCACCCCCCGCGAAGCTCTCGTCTTCGCGTGGATCCTTGGGGCTGCGTCCATCGCCATCCTGTGGTTCGGGGCCAACCCGCTGTCGGCTTGGCTCGGCCTCGGTGCGATTGTTTTCTACGTTGTCATCTACACGATGATCCTCAAGCGCCGCACGGCACAGAACATCGTGTGGGGCGGCGCGGCCGGCTGCTTCCCCGTCTTGATCGCCTGGGCGGCGGTCACCAACACTGTCGAGTGGCCCGCCGTCGTGCTCTTCATGGTGATCTTCCTGTGGACTCCTCCGCACTACTGGCCGTTGTCCATGCGCTACGGCGAGGACTACCGCAACGCCAACGTCCCCATGCTGGGCGCCATCGCCGGCGCCAAGGTGGTTTCCGTCCAGGTGGTCCTCTACGCCTGGGCCATGGTGGTGTGCTCGTTGCTTTTGGTGCCGGTCGGCCGCGCAGGCTGGGTTTACACCATTGCCGCCGTCCTCGCGGGCGCCTGGTTCCTGTATGAATCCCACGCCCTCTACAACCGTGCGCAGGGCGGCGACGTCTCGAACAAGGGAGCCATGAAGGTCTTCCACGGTTCCATCAGCTACCTGACGCTTCTCTTCATCGCCCTCGCGGTGGACCCGTTCATCGGTTCCCCGATCGTCGGCGGCTGACGCTCGCTCACCTTTAGGGCGTTTTACCCAAACCCCCGCTCACCTATACGGGTAAAGACCGAGACCCTCCTTCACGTTTGACGTGAAGGAGGGTCTCGCTTTTGCTGCAAAGGTGAGTTGCGCCGGTCACCGCCGATCCGGGTTGCTCAGGGGGTGCGTGCGGGAGGCCAGCGGACCAGTTCCCAGGGCCCGACGTCGTCCGGCCGGCTCCGGACGCTCGCTCACGTTTGGCGGTGTTTTCGCGAACGCTCTCTCACGTTTGGCGCCGTTTTCCGGAAGGCTCGCTCACCTTTGGCGGCTTTCTTCCGTGGGGCCCCTCGCTCAACGTGAGCGAGCGTCGGACGGGAGGGGCACTTATGTGAGCGAGCGTCGGACGGGAGGGGCATATAGGTGAGCGGGGGTTGCCTGGGGGGGCGGCGGGTTACAGCTTCGGGCTGAACCGTGCCACATCCGCCGCGTTCGTGGCGGCGCCCATGAGCAGGGCGGCACCCAGCATGTGCGCTCCCACGAGGAGCGCGGGAATGCCGTTGTAGTACTGGGTAAAGCCGATGACCGCTTGCAGGACCGTCACGGCGAGGAGCAGCAGCGCAGCTGTGCGGAACAGGCCGGTGATTCGCTTGCGCAGGACGAAGTAGACGGCGAAGACGGCTCCCGCCGTGATGAGGTACGCCGGCACTGCGTGGATATGCGAGACGAGGTCCCAGTCGAGATCGTTGCGCGGCGCGTTCGCGTCCCCGGCGTGCGGGCCGGCACCGGTCACGACGACGCCCAAGCACACCGCGACGGCCGAGAAGAACGCGACGGCGGTCATGACAGGGCTCATGGCGCCTGGAATCGCCGCCAGTGGCCGCTTCATGAAGCGCCCGGTCCGGTCATAGGCGCGATTGACCAGCAGTGTGGAGAAGACGACCAAGGCCATGGAAACCAGGAAGTGCAGTCCGACAACCCAAGGGTTCAGATTGGACAGCACGGTGATGCCGCCGATGATGGCCTGTGCCGGAATGCTGGCAAGCAGGCCCACGGCCAGCAGGAACAAGTCGCGGCGTTCCTTTCGGAGGTTCCACAAATACACCAGCATCAGGACGGCGACGGCGGCCAAGGCGAACGTCAGCATGCGGTTGCCGAACTCAATGAAGCCGTGGATGCCCATCTCCGGCGTATTCACCAAGGATCCGCTGGTGCAACGAGGCCATGTCGGGCAGCCGAGCCCTGAAGACGTCAGCCGGACCGCGCCGCCGGTGACCACCAGGACCACCTGGCCGATCAGCGACAACATCGCCAGCCTGCGGATAGTGCTGTTGACTTCCGTGGGCAGCTTGTCGGCCAACTGCTGGATGGACTTCGGGAGGCGGGAAGCCGTGCTCACAGTTTTCTCAATTCTCGGTACTCAATTCATGCTGACGGTTCGGTTCCACTGCGGGACGCTCAGTTCCATTTGAACCAGCGGACGGCGGCCGCGCCAGGAACGACGGTCCACAGCAGCAGCACAAGAACATACGGAAGGGAGACGCTGCCGTGGAGGAAAGCATCCCTGAGGGACTGCCCCAAGGCCCCTGAGGGCAGGAAGTGCACGATGCTCTGCGCCAGGTCCGGCAGACGCTCGGTCGGAACCACGATTCCGCCGAGGGCGCCCAGCAGGATCCAGAGCAAGTTGGTGATGGCGAGGGTTGCCTCGGGCCGGACGGTGCCGGCGACCAGGAGCCCGAGCGCAGTGAAGGCGGCAGCGCCGAGAACCAAGAGGCCGAGGCCGGGAAGCCAACCTTCGGGACGCGGATGCCAGCCCAGCAACGCGGCGACGGCGCCGATCACCAGGACCTGGAGGACCAGGACGGCCAAGACGGCGATGATCTTGCCGGCAATGAGTCCGGTCCGGCCCAAGGGAGTGGTCGAGAGGAAGCGGAGCACACCGTAGCGGCGGTCGAAGCCGGTGGCGATGCCCTGGCCCGTGAATGCCGTGGACATCGCACACAGGGCGAGGACGCCCGGCGTCGCGATGTCCACCCTGCTGGCGCCCAAGCCGTCGAGCAGGGGCGTGACCGTGAGTCCCACCAGGGCCAGCAAGGGCATGATCACCGCGAGGATCAACTGCTCGCCGTTCCGGATCATGGTCAAGGTCTCGTAGCGGCCCTGCAGGAGGATCCTGCGCATCAAGGTCGCCGGTCCGGCGTGGGGTGTGCTGCGCACGGGGATTGCACTGGTCATCGGATATCCCTTCCGGAAATGTCCAGGAAAACGTCTTCCAAGCTGCGCGCCTCCAAGCGGAGGGACGCCGGCATGATGCCCTTCTCTGCCCACCAGGCCGTCAGCTTCGCCAGATGCTGCGGCGTCAAAGTCCCGGCAATTGCGTAGCTGCCTGCCCGGCTTTCGGTGACGGTCAGTTCGTGACCGATGGCCGCGGCAATGTCGAGGCCGGCCGGGGCGTCGAAGAACAGGGTGCGTTCAGTCACCCCGTCCATGGCCTCGTGGCCGTGGCTCAACAAGTCGGCGACGGTGCCCTCCGCGACGTTGTGGCCGGCGTCGATGATGTAAACATAGTCCGCAAGCCTCTGCGCATCATCCATGAGGTGCGTGGTCAGGATGATACCCATGCCGGCATCCCGCAGTTCGGCGATGAGCTCGAAGACGATCTGGCGGGACTGGGGATCGAGTCCGGCGCTGGGCTCGTCCAGGAACAGGACTTCGGGATTGCCGATCAGGGCAGCCGCAAGGGAGAGACGCTGCTTTTGGCCGCCGGACAAGCGGCGGACGCCGGTGCGGCTGAAGGTGTCGATGCCCAAGCGCTCGACGAGTCCGTCCAGCGGAAGCGGATTCCGGTACATGCCCGCAATGTGCCGAAGCAAGGGGATGGGACGGGCCGACGGCGGGAGGCCGCCGTCCTGCAGCATGACGCCGACGCGTGAACGGAGGTTTGCGCCGGCGGTGTCGGGATCTTCGCCGAGGAGTCCGATGCGGCCGCCGGTACGTTTCTGAAGGCCTTGGGCACATTCGAGCGTTGTCGTCTTGCCGGCGCCGTTGGCACCAAGCAAGGCGGTGATCTGGCCGCGTTCTGCGAACATTGAGAGGCCGCTGACTACCCGCAGCATCTTGCCGTCAAGGGAAGCCAGCGGGCCAACGTCCTTGATGAGTCCGTCGATGGTGAGGACAGGGGATTCGGGGGATCGCACCAAAGTATTCTACGTGAAGTAGTAGGGGTGCGGCGGGCGGGGCGCCCGCAGGCCAGCCTTGCCTTACTGGATGCACGGACTAAATTACGACATGATTGTGTTGTGTATTCCATGAGGAGTTCTGTTTCCGTGCCCGCAGGGCATAGCGCGGTCATCCCTGTGCCCGGTGGCACTGCCGTTGGCGTCGCTGATGCGGAAGACCGTACCCGGAACCGCGTTCTCAACGCGGTGTTGGAGCATGGCCCCGTCAGCGCGGCTGAACTCGGCGACATGCTGGGGTTCACCCCTGCCGCTGTCCGCCGGCATCTGGATCACCTTCAGCGTGCCGGTGTCATAGAGGTAAAGCGCGTCGCGAAGGCGGGTGCCGGCGCGGGCCGGCCGGCCCGCCGCTACGTCCTCAGCTCCCAGGGGCAATCGAAGCTCGGCGATGACTACCTGAACATCGCCAGTTCCGCCTTGCGGCGGCTGAGGGACCTCGCAGGCGAAGAAGCTGTAAGGGACTATGCGGTGGAGCGCTTCGCCGAGATGGAGGCGCGCTACGCACCCGAAGTCGACCGAGCCGGTTCCGACATTGCCGCCCGGGCTGTGGCGCTGTCCAAGGCGTTGAGCCGGGACGGGTATGTCGCATCGGCAGCGTCGATTGAGACCAAGGCGCCCCTTCCCGCATCCCTCTCAAGCGTGCAGCTCTGCCAGGGCCATTGCCCCATCCAGCAGCTCGCCGCGGAATTCCCCGTTTTTTGCGACACTGAGACCGAACTGTTTTCCCGTTTGGTCGGCGTCGATGTCCGCAGGCTTTCCACCCTCGCGCAGGGCGGACACGTCTGCACCACCCACATTCCTACCGGCAGGCCAGCCGCCAAGGAGGCCCTCGGGTTTCCGAAGCTGCCGGCCGCGCCCCATGTCGAATCCAACAATCAGTAAGAAAGGCCGTGATGACGGGTCAATTAGCTGAAGGAACAGCAGAGAAAGCGCTAGCTGACGGTGCTGTGATCTCGGAGATTCTGGAGAAGAATCCCGAGCTGCACGGTATTGGCACCTACGAGTACGGATGGGCTGACAAGAACGACGTCGGCGCCAACGCACGCCGTGGTCTCAACGAAGAGGTAGTCCGCGACATTTCGGCCAAGAAGAACGAGCCGGAATGGATGCTGGACCTGCGCCTGAAGGGTTTGAAGTACTTCGACCGCAAGCCCATGCCCACTTGGGGTGCAGACCTCTCCGGCATCGACTTCGACAACATCAAGTACTTCGTGCGCTCCACGGAGAAGCAGGCTGCCACGTGGGAAGACCTCCCCGAGGACATCCGCAACACCTACGAGAAGCTGGGCATCCCGGAAGCCGAGCGCAGCCGCCTCGTGTCCGGCGTGGCCGCGCAGTACGAGTCCGAGGTTGTGTACCACCAGATCCGCGAGGACCTGGAGAAGCAGGGCGTGATCTTCCTGGACACGGACACCGCGCTGCGTGAGCACCCGGAGATCTTCCAGGAGTACTTCGGCACCATCATTCCGGTGGGCGACAACAAGTTCGCGTCGCTGAACACGGCCGTATGGTCCGGCGGTTCCTTCGTGTACGTCCCCAAGGGCGTCCACGTGGACATCCCGCTGCAGGCCTACTTCCGCATCAACACCGAGAACATGGGCCAGTTCGAGCGCACGCTGATCATCGCGGACGAGGACTCCTACGTCCACTACATCGAAGGCTGCACCGCGCCGATCTACACCTCGGACTCGCTGCACTCCGCCGTGGTGGAAATCATCGTGAAGAAGGGCGCCCGCGTCCGTTACACGACCATCCAGAACTGGTCCACCAACGTGTACAACCTGGTCACCAAGCGCGCCATCTGCGAAGAGGGCGCCACCATGGAATGGATCGATGGCAACATCGGCTCCAAGGTGACCATGAAGTACCCGGCCGTCTACCTGGTCGGCGAGCACGCCAAGGGTGAAACCCTGTCCATCGCCTTCGCCGGCGAAGGCCAGCACCAGGACACCGGCTCGAAGATGGTCCACATCGCGCCGAACACCAAGAGTTCCATCATCTCCAAGTCTGTGGCCCGCGGCGGCGGCCGTGCAGCCTACCGAGGCCTGGTCCAGGTCCGCGAAGGCGCCAAGCACTCCGCCAACACCGTGCGTTGCGACGCGTTGCTGGTAGACACCATTTCCCGTTCCGACACCTATCCCTACATCGACATCCGCGAGGATGACGTGGTGATGGGTCACGAGGCCACCGTTTCCCGAGTCAGCGAGGAGCAGCTCTTCTATCTGATGTCCCGCGGTATGCCCGAGGACGAGGCCATGGCCATGATCGTGCGCGGCTTCATCGAGCCGATTGCCCGTGAGTTGCCTATGGAATACGCCCTTGAACTCAACCGCCTGATTGAACTGCAGATGGAAGGATCCGTCGGTTAGCAATGACTGAAATCACTACTGAAAAGGCCCGCATCGGCGCGCCATCGGCAAAGCCGTTTATCGACGGATTCACTGAAGAGGGCGAGAACCTCTCGCCGGTGAACACCGGCACCAACACGTCTTCCACCTCGGAAACGACGCCGGGGCAGGCACCTTCGGCCGGGCCGCTCGCGGGCGCCTCGGCCAAGAGCCACTCCCACGGCGGCGGTGTTGGAATTCCGGACAGCTCGCGCGCAGGTCGACTGACCTCGTACAAGCTGGCAGACTTCAAGCCCCTCACCGGGCTGGAAGAGGACTGGCGCTTCACCCCGCTCAAGCGGCTTCGCGGCCTCCACAACGAGGTCCTCTCCGGTTCGGCACCGTCGGTCGCCGTGACCGCCCCCGAGGGCGTCGTCGTCGAGACCGTGGGGCGGGACGACGTCCGCATCGGCTCGGCTGCCATTCCGGAGGACCGCGTGTCCGCCAATGCCTGGGAGAACTTCACCGAGGCCACCGTCATCACGGTGCCGGCCGAGCTCCAGCTCGACGGCGAAGTGTCCGTCCTGCTGACCGGTACCTCCACCGAAGCTTCCGCCCAGCACATCGTGATCGTGGCAGGGCGCTTCTCCAAGTCCCGGATCGTCCTTGACCACCAGGGCAGCGCGATCGTTTCGGAGAACGTCGAAATCCTCGTCGAAGACGGTGCCGACCTGACGGTCATCTCGCTCCAGGAATGGAACGACGACGCCGTTCACGCCTCGTCGCAGCAGGCCAAGCTGGGCCGTGACGCCAAGTTCAAGCACATCGTGGTAAGCCTCGGCGGCGACGTCGTCCGCATGACTCCGTCCACCCGCTTCACGGCCCCGGGAGCGGAAGCCGAGATGTTCGGCCTGTACTTCGCCGACGCCGGCCAGCACCTCGAGCAGCGCTTGTTCGTTGACCACGCCGTGGCCAACTGCAAGTCCAACGTCCTGTACAAGGGCGCCCTGCAGGGCCGCAACGCGCACACCGTGTGGGTTGGCGACGTCTTGATCCGCAAGGAAGCCGAAGGCACCGATACCTACGAGGCCAACCGCAACCTGGTCCTCACGGACGGCGCACGCGCCGACTCGGTGCCGAACCTGGAGATTGAAACCGGCCTGATCGAGGGTGCCGGCCACGCCAGCGCCACCGGCCGTTTCGATGACGAACACTTGTTCTACCTCATGGCACGCGGCATCCCGGAAGACGTAGCCCGCCGCCTGGTGGTCCGCGGCTTCCTCAACGAGATCATCCAGCAGATCAAGGTCCCGGCACTCGAAGAGCGCCTGACCGAGGCTGTTGAGCGTGAGCTCGCCGCGAGCGACAACTAATTCAAGCCAAGCAGGGAAAACAGACTATGAGCGATCAGCCACAAGGCGAACTGGTATGCAACGCCAACGAGATCCAGGTCAAGCAGGCGCTGCGCATCCTGATCGATGACTACCCCGTAGCCATCGTCAAGGACTCGATGGGTCAGATCCACGCCATCGGAGACACCTGCTCGCATGCGGACATTTCGCTCTCCGAGGGTGAAATCGAAGGCTGCGCGATCGAATGCTGGGGCCACGGTTCCCAGTTCGATCTCCGCTCCGGACAGCCCTTGCAGCTCCCTGCCTACGACCCCGTCCCGGTCTTCGCCGTCAGCCTCGACGGCGACGACGTCTACGTGGACGTGACCAACGTTGTGAACGGCGCCTCAGTACAGAACTACTGAGCGCCAAGTGCCTAAAGACTTACGAAAGAAAGAAGAGCATGTCTACTCTTGAGATCAAGGACCTGCACGTCAGCATCGAGACGGAGCAGGGCACCAAGGAGATCCTGAAGGGCGTCAGCCTGACCATCAAGACCGGTGAGACCCACGCGATCATGGGCCCCAACGGTTCGGGCAAGTCCACCTTGGCGTCCACCATCGCCGGCCACCCGCGCTACAACGTCACGAGCGGCACCATCACGCTCGACGGCGAAGACGTGCTGGCCATGAGCGTTGACCAGCGCGCCCGTGCAGGCGTCTTCCTGGCCATGCAGTACCCCGTAGAGGTTCCGGGTGTCACCATGACCAACTTCCTGCGCACGGCCAAGACCGCAATCGACGGCGAAGCTCCTGCCCTCCGCACCTGGACCAAGGACGTCAAGGCGGCCATGCAGCAGTTGCGCATCGACGCCGACTTCGCACAGCGCAACGTCAACGAGGGCTTCTCCGGCGGCGAGAAGAAGCGCGTGGAGATCCTCCAGCTCGAGCTCTTCAAGCCGAAGTTCGCCGTACTTGACGAGACCGACTCCGGCCTGGACGTCGACGCGCTCAAGGTCGTCTCCGAGGGCGTCAACCGCGCCCACGCCACGGGCAACATGGGTACCTTGCTCATCACCCACTACACCCGCATCCTGCGCTACATCAAGCCGGACTTCGTCCACGTGTTTGTTGATGGCCAGGTTGTCGAAGAGGGCGGCCCTGAATTGGCCGACCGCCTCGAAGAAGAAGGCTACGACCGTTACGCCACGGGCGCCGGCGCAGCCACCATTGCTGCTGCCGCAGCAGCACAGGCCTAGTTAGGACTCCCGCCATGACCGAAATCAACGCGGCTCGCACCAGCCTCGAGGACGTCGAGGAGGCGCTCAAGGATGTCATCGACCCGGAACTCGGAGTCAACGTGGTGGACCTTGGGCTGCTCTACGGTCTGAAGTATTCGGAGGAGGACGGCGCTCTGCTCATCGACATGACGTTGACGACAGCTGCCTGCCCGCTGACGGATGTCCTTGAAGAGCAGGTCGGCCAGTCCCTCGACGGCATCGTCGACGACTGGCGCCTCAACTGGGTATGGATGCCGCCATGGGGTCCCGAGCGGATCACGGACGACGGCAAGGACCAGATGCGGGCCCTCGGCTTCAACATCTAGATCCCCAGCGGTTACGACGACGGCCGGTCACCTTCCGCGGAAGGTGACCGGCCGTCGTCGTACCCGCACAGCGTCACAGAACGCCGCGGACCCGCGGCAGGGGCTAAAATTCGATGATGCCTTTCCTGGACAAACTTCAGCTCTGGGCCGGTGAGCGCCCCGACGACACCGCCGTCGTCGTCGGCGGCAAGCGGCTCAGCTGGGCTGACCTTCGGGACGCCGCAGCCTTGCGCTTGGGCGGGACGCCCGCGACGGCGGTACTCGCCGAACCCAATTCGCTGGACTTCGTGGTGTCCTACACGGCCGCGGTCGCCGGCGAGCGGTGCTGCGCCGTGCTGGACCCGTTGTGGCCGCAAGCCATGATCGATGAGGTTACCCACAGGATCGGACAAGCCAGGCCCTTCACCGGCCCAACCGCAACAGGCGACGAGCTGTCCGACGGCGGTCCGGACTCCACGTTCCTGATCGGCCTGACGTCCGGAACCACGTCCGTTCCCAAAGCCTTCACCCGTTCACGGCGATCCTGGCAGGTCTCGTTTGACGCCTCCATCGAATTCTTCGGGCTGACACCGGAGGACAGGACGCTCGCGCCCGGACCGTTGGCCGCAAGCTTGAACCTGTACGCCCTGTCGGAATGCCTTTATGCCGGGGCGCCCTTCCACACCATGGAGACTTTCGACGTCGGCGATGTCCACGCAGCCATCAGCTACGACGGCGTCACCCGCCTGGTCCTCGTGCCCACGATGCTCCGCCTCCTCAGCGAACGCGGACTCACCGGAGGAGTGGACGCATCCGCCGTGCGCAGCATCATCTGCGCGGGCTCGAAACTTGACGCCCGCACCCTCGAGGCCGCCAGGCGGTGGGCGCCGAACGCGGCAATCTTCGAGTACTACGGTGCGTCAGAGCTCAGCTTCGTTTCCGGAACGCGGCTTGCTGCCGGGGAACCGCTCGACGCCGGCGGCACCGGAATCGGCGGACCGTTTCCCGGCGTCGAACTCAAGATCGTGGACGACGACGGCGCGGAGCTGCCCGATGGGGCCGACGGGAACATCTGCGTCCGCTCCGGCATGGTCAGCAACGGGTATTTGTGGGGCGACGACGGCCAGGCGCTGCGCTGCTTTGACGGTTGGTACACGGTGGGGGACCAGGGCTACGTGGACTCCGGTGTCCTGCACATCCTCGGCCGCCGGTCTGACATGATCATCACCTCCGGGAGGAACGTCTATCCCCACGAGGTGGAACTTGCCTTGGCTTCGGTCCCGGGGGTCTCGGTGGCCGTCGCGGCCGGAATGCTCGACGAAGTCCGCGGCCAGAAAGTCGTGGCCGGAATCGTTCCGGCGTACGGTTCGGTGACGGCAACCCAGGTCAAGACCGGCCTGGACGGTTTGCTCGCCCGGGACAAGCGGCCCCAGCGGTATTTCATGCTGTCCGAACTGCCTGTGACGGACCGCGGGAAGGTCAGCCGCCGGATGTTGCTCGACTGGATTGAGAACAACGATCCGCGGGTGAAGCCCCTTGCCTAGCCGCGATCCGGTCACAGCGCCGGACCCTTCGCGCCAACCCGTGATCATCGCTGCCCTGCGCACCCCCATTTGCCGGGCCAACGGACAACTGAAGACGCTTCGCGCCGAAGAACTCCTCTCTCCGGTCCTGCGCTCATTGCTGACAGCCACGGGTATTGCCGGCTCGGACGTGAGCGACGTCGTGATCGGCAACGCGGTGGGTGGCGGCGGAAACCTGGCCCGGTATGCCGCCTTGCACGCCGGACTGCCGGTGGAAGTTCCCGGATTGACCGTGGACCGGCAGTGTGGCTCCGGACTCGACGCCATCGCCCTGGCGTCCCGGCTCGTGGCCGCCGGTGGTAATGGCGTCTTCCTCGCCGGGGGAGTGGAGAGCATCAGTACCGCTCCGTTGCGTGCCAGGCGGAACCAAGACCCCGACGGCGAGCCGGACTTCTATACCCGCGCCACCTTCGTGCCGCCCGGGTTCGGGGACCCGGACATGGGGGTGGCCGCAGAAAACGTTGCGCGGGAGTGTGGCGTCAGCCGCGAACAACAAGATGAGTTCGCCTTGCGGAGTCACCAGCGTGCCGTCGCTGCCGGTGCCGCCGGCGCATTCGCCCCTGAAATTGTCCCCTTGCAAGCAGGGGGCGCCGTGGTGCAGGCGGATGACGGACCCCGGGCATCACTCAAGGCCGGACTCATGGCCCGCTTCCCGCCGGCATTCGTATCGGGCGGCACTGTGACGGCCGGAAACTCGTGCTTCGACGCCGACGCGGCCTCCGCCGTCGTGATCACTTCACTGGAGCGGGCACGTCAACTGGGTGCCGACGACGGACTGCTGGTCCTGGGCTGCGACACTGCGGGCGTGGACCCGGAACTGTTGGGCATCGGAGCGTCAGTGGCGGCCAGGCGCTTGCTGGCGGAGCTTGGTCTTGAACCCGGCGAACTGGACCTCGTGGAATTCAACGAGGCCTTCGCTTCGCAGACCCTCGCGTGCCTGGACTCGCTGGGAGTGGAACCGGCCCGGGTGAACCTCGACGGCGGAGCGCTGGCCTTGGGACACGCCTACGGCGCGTCCGGGGCTGTCCTGGTGACGCGGCTCCTGGCCCAGGCGCGCAGGATGGCCGGAGCGCAACCGGGCCGGGAGAGCCTGGCGTTGGCGATGATCAGCATCGCCGGTGGAATGGGCACGGCGGCAATGTTCCAGTACTCGCAGTTGGCGGTCGATTAGTCTTCGGCGTCGCCAAGCCCGCGCGCAGCCAGGGCGTCGCCGGTCTGCCGCGCATAGGCAACCGTGGTGATGAATACCGGCAACACCAGGGCGCGGGGATTGCGTTCAAGGCCGCGCGCCCGGGCTGAGTCGCGGACATCGGAAAATGCGCCGGCGATGAATGGAAGGCTGCGCAGCATGATGGCGATGGTGAGTGCGAAGCGCTCAGGGTCCGCCCCGAAACGCTGGAACGGCTTGGACAGGGCCACCACTCCGTCGAGTAATGCCTGCACGGGAGTGGTGACCGTCAGTACCGACGCCGCCACGACGCAGACAAGCACATTGAGCACAATCCGTGCGGCGACGGGGCCGCCCAGTTGCCACCACTGGAAGGCGCCGATCGCAAGGAGGATGGGCGTGACGAGCCACACGGCGCGCGCGAGCCGTTTGAAGCCCGCACCGCTCAGCAGGAACAGCCCGCACATCACTGCGAGGACCACTGCCGAGACAAGCCAGTCGACAATGAGGAATGACGCCAGGCCGCAGCCGGCAACCAGCAGGAACTTGAGCCATAGGGGAGTGCGGTGCACGATCGAGTCGCCCCGCACATAGTTGGGGATCAGGACCCCGTGGCCCCTCACGTCGCTTCCACCTTGCCCTGCGGGCATTCAGCCGCGCACAGCGCGCGGTAGTGTTCGACGGCGGCGGTTGCTCCGCCGTCGAACACTATACGTCCGCAATCCACCACGAGGGCGCGATCCGCCTCGAGGGCAAGATCGAGATCGTGGGTGGACATGATGATCTGCTGCTCCAGGCCCGCAAGGGTCCGCCTGAGCAACTCCCGGTTGCGCAGGTCCAGGAGGGTCGAAGGCTCGTCGAGGACCAGCACGGCGGGGTCCACCGCGAGCACGGCCGCGAGGGCGAGGAGTTGGCGTTCGCCGCCGGAGAGCTCATAAATACTCTGATCGGCGAGGTCCAGGATCCCGAACCGCTCCAGCACAGCTTCCGCACGGGCGGCACGCTCTTTGGAGTTTTTGATGGAGCGCCGCAGCGAGAGTTCAACGTCTTCCCGGCCGGTCGGCATGACCAGCTGTGACAAGGGATCGGTGAAGACGAAGCCCACCTGGCTGCGGACCTGGCGAACGTCCCGCACGCTGTCTGCGCCGTTGACGCGGACGGTGCCTTCGCTGGGAGCTACCAGGCCGTTGAGCAAGCGCAGCAAGGTGGATTTTCCCGAGCCGTTGGCCCCGATGACCGCGATGCGTTGCTCGGTGAGTTCCAAGGAGACGTCCCGTAGCAAAGTCTTGGGCGCCGGACTGCCATCGACGGCTACGCGCACGGAGACTTCGCTGAGAATGATGGTGTTCATCTACTGATGTTTCCGCTCTATTTGACGCGGCGGACCAGGATGTCCGGGAAGGCCTTGTGGAGCGAGACCGCAATGATCGCCGCCAGGACGTTCTTGATGGTGTCCCCGGGGTAGTAGGGCAGGTCGGCCAGGAATGCCTTGGCAAAGTCGAACTTGCCGTTGACCATGAAGCCGAGCACTCCGAGGCCGTGGATGAGGACGATGGTGCTGACCATCGCCGCGGCAAACAGGTAAACGGTACGGTACTTGACGGTCTTGCGGATCACGATGGCCGCCAACCAGCCGGTGGCGGCCGCCGCCAGCGGAAAGGCAATGATGTAGCCGGCCGACGGTGTCGCCAGGATACCGAGCCCGCTGCGGCCCCCGCTGAAGATCGGCAGTCCCGCGAAACCGAGCAGGGTGTAAAGCCCGACGGCGGCAAAAGCGCGCCCGCCGCCGAGCACGAGCCCGGTCAGGATGACGGTGAGGGTCTGCAGGGTGATCGGCACGCCGAGTGCGCCGACCGGAATCCCCGGAATCAGTGTTGAGGCGGCTACGAGGGCTGCGAATACCGCGATGAGGCCGATGTCCGTGGACGTCCAGCGGGCGCGGGGGGAGGTTCGTCGCGTGGATGCGGTTTCGGTGCTGCTCATGGTGTGTCCTGTCTCTGCCTGGGGGCGGGTGAATCCCTGAAACCGACACTACAGAGCAGCCTGACACGGAATTTTGTAGGGTGTCCACGAACAGCACCACACGGCCTTGGGCCCTAGGTACAAAGAGCGGTGCTGCTCGCGGCCGGAGTCCTGGCTAGGCTTCGACGTCCTCGGCTGTCGGGGTGAAGCCCGCGCGGTCCACCTTGCGGTGGTAATGCATACCGGCGAGTCCTCCCAACGCCGCGGCGATGAGGGTCACTGCAGCCACCACGATGGCGGCAACGATGCCGATGGTGCTGAGCTGTCCCTCACCCACCGGGATCCTTGGGAAGCTGTTGACGTTGGCGAGGATATTGAACCGCGGTCCGGCGAACAAGCCCAGCAAGGCCACCAGCACGGCGACGATAACCGCCCAGAACCAGACCATGAATCCTTGCCTGACACCGTTGAACCGGGCCATGCGTCCGGCAACGTAGCCGCCGCAATAATAGGAGAGGAACAGGATCACCAGGAGCGCGATGATTCCCGCGATGCCCACGGGCTGCGACGACGCGAGGTTTGCCGCATCACTGACGTTCGCGTTGTTGGCGAGCCCGACGGCGATCCCCGCGGCTGCGAGGAGGGCCACCAACAGCACGGCCATTCCCGTGGCGGTCAGCCAGCCGAAAAACGCGGAGCCGATCTTGATCCCGCCGAACTGCTCTTTTTCGCGGGCGATGACGGTCTCGCGGGTGGCTGCGCCGGGGTCGGAAGCGGCTGGAACGACGGGATAGCTGCTCGTTTCGTCCACGTAGCCGGAACCGCTTCCACGCACGTCATCTACGCGCTCGGTCCGCGGTTCGGCTACCCGCCCGGTCCGTGGTTCGGCGGTGTATGGGACTTCATCCTGGGCGCGCTCAGCCCGGACGTGTTTGCCATCGGATCCTGCTGTACTGCTCATCGTGAGCCTCCCTCGCAATTGTCCTACCTTCACCTAACCACGCGCCGAAAATAGTAGCAAGGGTACTTACTATTCCGGGATCGTCCGCGCCCGCCCTCGTCGCTGGCGAGTGTGGGACCTCGTGGGCGGTAGAATCGTAAAGGCCGTTTGTTCGGCCCCTCCACTTCAGCCGCGCCGTGACCTCCGGTGCTGCGGGTGTTCCCCATTGAAAGGCATCCCCCGAATTGATTACTGTCCAGGAACTCGAACTGCGCGCCGGCGCCCGCCTGCTCATGGACCAGGTGAGCTTCCGCGTGGACAAGGGGGACAAAATCGGTTTGGTGGGCCGGAACGGTGCGGGCAAAACGACCCTCACCCGCGTCCTTGCCGGCGAGGGACTGCCCGCGGCCGGCAAAGTCGCACGCAGCGGTGAAATCGGCTACTTGCCACAGGATCCGCGGACCCCGGACATGGAACAACTGGCGCGCGACCGCATCCTTTCCGCCCGCGGCCTCGACGTCGTGGTGGGCAAGCTGAAGCAGGCGCAAACGGACATGTCCAGCGAAGACGCCACCGTCCAGCGCAAAGCCATGAACCGCTACGACCGTCTCGAAGCCGAGTTCCTCGCAGGAGGCGGTTATGCGGCCGAGGCCGAAGCCGCTGCTATTTCCTCCAACCTGGCTCTTCCCGAGCGGCTCCTGAACCAGCCGCTCAAGACCCTGTCCGGCGGCCAGCGCCGCCGCGTGGAGCTGGCCCGGATCCTCTACTCGGACGCCGAAACCCTCCTCCTGGACGAACCCACCAACCACCTCGACGCAGACTCCATCACCTGGCTCCGCGATTTCCTCAAGAGCCACCAGGGCGGGCTGATTGTGATCAGCCACGACGTGGAGCTCCTCGAAGCCACGGTCAACAAGGTTTACCACCTGGACGCCAACCGGGCGCAGATCGACTTCTACAACATGGGTTGGAAGCGCTACCTGCAACAGCGTGAAACCGACGAGCGCGCCCGCAAGCGCGAACGCGCCAATGCCGAAAAGAAGGCCCAGGTCCTCATGGACCAGGCCAACAAGATGCGTGCCAAGGCCACCAAGGCCGTCGCGGCGCAAAACATGGCAAAGCGTGCAGAGCGGCTGCTCGGGGGCCTGGAAGCAGTCCGCGAGAATGACCGCGTGGCAGCCTTGCGCTTCCCGGATCCAGCACCGTGCGGCAAGACTCCGCTCACCGCGGAAGGCCTGAGCAAGTCCTACGGCTCCCTGGAAATCTTCACCGACGTGGACCTGGCCATCGACCGCGGCTCAAAGGTGGTCATTCTGGGCCTCAACGGTGCAGGCAAGACCACCCTCCTGCGGATGCTCGCCGGGGTGGACAAGCCGGACACCGGCGACATCGTCCCGGGCCACGGGCTCAAAGTGGGCTACTACGCCCAGGAACACGAAACCCTGGACCACGATCGCACCGTCCTGGAGAACATGCGTTCATCGGCTCCTGACATGAAGGACGCGGAGGTCCGCGGGATCCTCGGTTCCTTCCTGTTCTCGGGCGACGACGTCGACAAGCCGGCCGGCGTGCTTTCCGGTGGTGAGAAGACGCGACTGGCCCTCGCCACGATCGTGGCCTCGAGCGCCAACGTGCTGCTCCTGGACGAGCCCACCAACAACCTGGACCCCGCCAGCCGCGCCGAGATCCTCGGCGCACTGCGGAACTATTCCGGCGCCGTCGTCCTCGTCAGCCACGATGAAGGCGCCGTGGCGGCGCTGAACCCGGAACGCGTCGTCTTGCTTCCGGACGGTGTCGAGGACCACTGGAACGAAGACTACCTGGACCTCATCACCCTCGCTTAGGGGAGCGGGTCAGGGACCTACCCGATCAGGGCATTTCCCACGGTGCTATGGCATTTCCCACGGGACAGATGCAAGCGGACGGCCTAGTTCAATGTAGCTTTTCAGATTGGACAGGACCGCCGACCAGCCGCGGCCGGCAATGGCGAGCTGTTCGTCGTCGGCGATGTTCCTGTGATGGACGGTGAGCCGGGCAATACCGTCATGTGCCTCGATGGTGAAGGTGGCCACATCGGGCTTCACCACCTCCGGAACCGAGGGATCCTCCCACGTGTTCACGAGGCGCGCCGGCGGCGTCGCTTCGAGGATGGTTCCTACGACGTCGGCAGTTCCCGAGCCATCCGTGCGCTGGTGTTCCCAGCGTGAACCTGCCTTCCAGTCCGAAACATTGGCATGGCCCCAGTACTCAGCGCTTTGGGCTGCATCCGTCAGTGCCGTCCAAATCTGGTCCGGGGTTCCTTCGATGTACGTGACGTAGGTGTATTCAGCCATGCTCACCAGCCTAGCCGCAGGGCGGCCCGGATCAACGCCTTAGCGGACCCTCAGGGGCTGGGCGGCCGTAATCCGTTGGAGTTCGATGTAGCTGATGGAGAACATCGAGTTATGGTCACCCGCGCCTGCCCAGAGCAGCGGGTGCTCCTGGAGCGAGATGTCGAGGATCGTTCGTATGGGCTGTGGGTGTCCAACGGGAGCCACGCCGCCCACGGCTTGGCCGGTGTGCTCCAGCACGAAGTCCGGGCTGGCACGGCGGATCCTGGCTGTTCCCAAGGAGGCTGCCACGAGGGCGGTGTCCACCTTCGCGGCCCCGCTCGCGAGGATCAGCAGGGGTGCACCGTCAAGTTCGAAGACCAGGCTGTTGGCGATGGCCGCAACATCGCAACCCAGCAGGGACGCTGCCGCGGCCGCGGTGGGGACTTCGTCGTCGAAAGTCCGCACCGTGTCTTGTGCGCCGGCCGCGGTCAGCGCCGACTTCACATTCAGGACGGGGGCCGGAGCCGGTTCAGTACCCTTGTGCATCCAGGATCGCGTCTTCCTCTTCTTCGGCCGTCGGCCGCTTCGATTTCCGCGGTGCGGGTGCCTTGCGACGAGGCATCGCGCTGAGTTCTTCCTCTTCCTCGTCCTGGGCGTCGATCAGCGCGTTCCGCGCCTGTTGCCTCGCCGCGTAGCCGAAACCGACGAACATCAGGACGCCGAAGGCGAACCATTGCAGGGAGTAGGAGAGGTGGGTGCCCTCGTCCGTGGCCGGTTTGGCGAACGGCGCGGGCATCACCTGGGCAGCGGGCGATTCCGAGGCCAACTGCCCGTAGGCGCCGGTCAAGATGGGGTAGTGAAGTTCCGTGGCGTAGGCAGGAAGATCGATCGACTGCAACTGGCCATCCACCGCGCCGCGGCCCAGGTCGGCTTCCGAAGCCTGCAAACGTACGACGACGGTGACGTCGCCCGCCGGCGGGGCCGGGATGCTGTCCGGGTGGCCGGGAGTCTTGTTTCCGATGGGCAGCCAACCGCGGTCGACCACCACGGCGTCGCCGCTCGACAAGCGGAGCGGGACCACTACCTCGTATCCGGGCTGGCCGTTGAGGGGACGGTTGCGGACAACGCGTTGGCCCGAAACGTCATAGCTCCCATGGAGTTCCACCTGTGCCCATTCCCGTTCAGGGTCCAATGATTGGAACTGTGCCTTGGCAGCCGAAAAGGGGAGGGGAGTGGCCGAGTAGTTGTTGACCACTCGATTGATTTCCGCCAAGGTCTCTGCCCTGCGGTCCATCTGCCAGCGGCCCAGCAAAACGCAGCCGGTGGCAAAGATCAGGGCCAGGACGAAGTAGCCCAGCCACTTGCTGGAAAAAAGAAAACGATACATTCAGCGGGCCTCGCCTGTGTCAGTGGTCTTGTCGAAAGGGACTGTCTCTTTCCACAGGCCTCGGGTCTGCAAGTAGTCCTCCAACCATTCCCGGTGCTCATCGCAGGACAACCACACCTTGCGGCGCTCGGGAGTATGGATACGGGGATTGTTCCACAGGAGCTGCCATGTGGCCTCCGCGCGGCATGCCTTGCGCGAACACACAGCCGCAGGCGAGCCATCGAGGCCGGCCTGCTGTTCATTCTCCGGCCCCAGCCCGCCCAAAGTGAAGATGTTCATGAAGCCGCCTGTTCTTCCCCGCTGAACGGATACTTGCGTTTTGCGCCGCCGGTGAAGTCATCGGGTTCCGGGCTGGCAGCGTCCTCGCCGGCAGCGTCGTCGTCGATGAGTTCGCCCTGCAAAACGGTGACGGGCGCCGCGGGCGGTTCCCCTTCTTCAGGCGACGCTTCCAGCTCCACGGCCGGGACGTAGTCCAACAGGGCGTCGCTGTGGACTTCGGCTTTGTCGCTGCCATTGGCGATCACCACGGCAATCCAGGGCAGGAACACGGCACCGGCAACGGCGATGATCTTGAACCAGCCGTCGACCACGAAAATGAGGATGAGGCACACCAAGCGGATACCCATCGCGACGGCGTACTTGATCATCCGTTCGCGCATGTCGTCCGAGTGGGCGGCAGCGGCGTCGGTAATGCTGTGCACCTCGGGGTCACCCGATACGGCGTCCGGATCCCCTGGCGCCTGCAGGGGACTGCTATCTCTTGTCACGGCTGATTCATCACGCTCCAACGGCTCCCCTCAATTCTCTCACCCCGGAACGGGCCTCCCAAACCGCGCCGGGCGCAGCTACCCGCGGCCAAGGTCTCCCGGCGGCTAAGATCGATGCAGGAAATCACCCACTTTCAAGCGGCATATTGCTGCCGCGGAACCCTGGAGAGCAGCATGTCTGAAGCAGTATCAAGCGCCCGCAGTGTCCTTATCACGGGCGGAAACCGCGGCATCGGCCTGGCTATCGCAGAGGCATTCCTCGCCAACGGAGACAAGGTTGCCGTGACCTACCGCAGCGAAACGCCCCTTCCCGAGGGCATCCTCGGCGTGAAGGCCGATGTGACCGACGAGGCCTCCCTCGATGCCGCGTTCAAGGAAGTCGAGGCGGCCCACGGACCCGTCGAGGTTTTGGTAGCCAACGCCGGAATCACCAAGGACACGCTTCTCTTGCGCATGAGCGAGGACGATTTCACGTCCGTCATCGACACCAACCTCACCGGCGCTTTCCGGGTCATCAAGCGTGCCTCGAAGGGAATGATCCGTTTGCGCAAGGGACGAGTTGTATTGATCTCTTCCGTGTCGGGTCTCTACGGTGCCCCGGGACAGATCAATTACTCGGCCTCGAAGGCGGGCATGGTGGGCATCGCCCGTTCCCTCACCCGGGAACTTGGCAGCCGGGGGATCACCGCGAACGTGGTGGCACCGGGATTCATCAACACGGACATGACCGCGGAGCTTCCCGAAGACACCCAGAAGGCCTATTTGGCGAGTGTCCCGGCCGGCCGATTCGCCGAGGCATCCGAGGTCGCAAACGTGGTCCGGTGGATCGCCAGCGATGAAGCCGCATACATCTCCGGTGCTGTCATCCCCGTGGATGGCGGCCTGGGCATGGGGCACTAGGTCAGGGTTCCCGCTGGCATGATTGACTCGGGACTTATGGAACCCGGATGTTTTGAACAAGTTGGACGTTTTGAATAAAGGAGCACGAATGGGACTGCTGGACAACAAGACGGCGATCGTCACCGGTTCTTCGCGCGGCATCGGCGCTGAAGTAGCCAAGATCCTGGCCGGCGAGGGCGCTGCCGTCGTCGTCAACTACCGCCAGAAGGCCCCCCGGGCCAACAAGGTAGTAGGCGAGATCCAAGCGGCCGGTGGCCGTGCTGTCGCCGTCGGCGCGGACCTGACCACCCAGGAAGGCGTCCAGGCGCTGGCCAGCGCGGCCATGGAGGAATTCGGTTCGCTGAACGTCCTCGTGCTCAACGCTTCCGGCGGCATGGAATCCGGCATGGAAGAGGACTACGCCCTCAAGCTGAACCGCGACGCCCAGATCAACATGCTCAACGCCGCTGTTCCGCTGATGCCGGAGGGTTCCCGTGTGGTGTTCGTCACGAGCCACCAGGCGCACTTCGTCGAGACCGTTCCCACGATGCCCGAGTACGAGCCCGTCGCCCGCAGCAAGCGCGCGGGTGAGGACGCATTGCGCGGCCTCCTCCCGAACCTCGCCGACAAGGGCATCTCGCTCGTGGTGGTTTCCGGCGACATGATCGAAGGCACTGTGACTGCCACCTTGCTGGACCGCTCCAACCCGGGCGCCATCGAGGCCCGCCGGGCCGAGGCCGGCAAGCTGTACTCGGTGGAGGAATTCGCCGCTGAGGTGGCGAAGATGGCCACGGCCGACGTCGAGAGCGGCCACACTGAATACGTCGGCGGCGCTGACTATTTCGGCAAGAGCGCCTGATCACCTTTGAGCGCATGAAAAAGCGGCCCGGGACTGTCTGAATGGCACAGTCCGGGCCGCTTCTTCGTGGTGCGTGATTCCCGCCTAAACGCCGGCGATATGGCGGACCGCGTCCAAGTAGGGCATGTTGATGGCGGCATCGGCTACCGCCCGAACGGCTGGCTTGGCGTTGAACGCCACACCGATGCCCGCGGCGCCCAGCATGTCCAGGTCATTCGCGCCGTCGCCCACCGCGATGGTGTGCTCCAGGTCGATTCCCTCGGCAGCAGCCCACTCGCGAAGGTACTTCTCCTTGGCCGCGCGGTCGATCACGTCGCCAAGGACCTTGCCTGTCAGGAAGCCGTCAACGATTTCAAGTTCATTTGCGATCCAGTAGTCCAGGCCGAGTTCCTCCGCGATGGGCCGCAGGATCTGGTTGAAGCCACCGGACACCACCGCCACCGCATGGCCGGCGGCCTTGAAAGCGGCCACGAGTTCCGCGGCACCCTCGCTCAGGCGAACCTCGGCACGGACGGCGTCGACGACGGCGGACGGCAGGCCTGCGAGGACCGCCACCCGGGCGTGGAGGCTTTGCGCGAAGTCCAGTTCGCCGCGCATCGCGGCCTCCGTGACGGCCGATACTTCCTCGCGTTTGCCGGCGTGTGCGGCAAGCAGTTCGATCACTTCCTGCTGGATCAGGGTGGAGTCCACATCCATGATCAGCAGCTTGCGCGAAGCGTCACGCAGTGCGTCGGTGACGATCGCGGTGTCCATGCCCGGTGCCGCGGCCTCAGCGACCCTGTGCCGGATGCCTGACAAGTCGGCGACAGTAGCCCCGTCAACGGCCAGGCCCATGGTGTAGACCCCGAAGCGCTCGTCCCCGGATTGCGACTCCGACGTGAAGGAAGCCCCCGAACCGGACAGCACCTTGCGCAGGTGATCAAGCTCCGAAAGGGACAGATTCACGCCATAGCTGACGGCGGTCAAGTTCGAACTCATGGCTGCAATCTTAGCGAGCGGCGAACCGCCGCCCGAACTCGTGTTTCATCCACGTCGTCTCGCAAACCATGTGACCGAAGTTCCAGTTATCTATCGCCCCTATTTTTGTCCTAGTGTCTACTCCTATGAGTGATGTTCTTGAATTGGCTTCCGTCAGCGTTGTCCGAGGTACCAAGACCCTGCTGGACAAGGTTGACTGGCAGGTCAATGAAGGCGAACGCTGGGTCATCCTCGGTCCCAACGGTGCCGGCAAGACCACTCTTCTCCAGATCGCTGCCGCCCGGATGCACCCCACGAGCGGGAAAGCCGGGATCCTTGACGAGACGCTGGGCCGCGTGGATGTCTTCGAGCTCCGTCCGCGCATCGGCCTTTCCTCCGCGGCCCTGGCCACCCAGATCCCGGAGCAGGAGAACGTGCTGAACGTTGTGGTCACCGCCGCTTACGGCGTGACCGGCCGCTGGCGCGAGGGGTACGAGCGCGACGACGAGCGCCGCGCCTTCGGCCTTCTCAACGAGTGGGGCATGGGCCCGCTGTTGAACCGCTCCTTCTCTTCGCTTTCCGAGGGTGAGCGCAAGCGGGTTCAGATCGCCAGGGCCCTCATGACCGATCCTGAGCTGCTCTTGCTCGACGAGCCGGCCGCGGGCCTGGACCTTGGCGGACGCGAAGAGCTCGTCCACAAGCTCGGCGAGCTCGCCCGCGACGAGGACGCTCCCGCCATGGTCCTCGTGACCCATCACCTTGAAGAAGTTCCTCCGGGATTCACCCACGCCATGCTGCTTCGCGACGGCGGGGTAGTTGCCGCTGGACCCATCGAGGAAGTCCTGACAGCGGAACACCTCAGCAACACCTTCGGCCTGCCCCTGGACGTGACCGAGAACTCCGGCCGCTATACGGCCACCGCCCGCCGCTAGGCCGGGGCAGCGAGAATCAGTGGAGATCCTTAGCGGCATCCTGGTCTTTTTCGCGGGCTTGTGGGCCGGAACGATCAACAGCGTGGTCGGATCCGGCACGCTCGTGACCTTCCCGGTCCTCATCGCCCTCGACTACGCACCCGTCACGGCGACCATCAGCAACGCCATGGGGCTCGTTGCAGGCAACGTGACAGGAGCCTGGGGCTACCGCCACGAACTCCAGGGCAGGGGCAGGCAATTGCTGCGCCTCTTGCCGGCGTCGCTGCTTGGCGGGATCACGGGTGCCTGGCTGCTGCTGCACCTCCCGGAGAAGGTCTTCTACTACGCCGCACCCATCCTGATCGTCGTCGCGCTGCTCATGGTGCTCTTCCAGCCCAAACTCCAACGGTGGGTCCAGGACCGGGCCGGCAACCCGGAGCACGCCATCCACGACAAGCGCCACACCGTGATCCTCGTGGTGTTGGTGTACCTCGCCGGTGTCTATGGCGGCTACTTCGTCGCCGCCCAGGGCATCCTGCTCGTGGGCATCCTGGGTGTCTTCATGACGGGCACCATCCAGAACGCCAACGCCATGAAGAACATCCTCGTGTTGGCCGTCAACGTGGTGGCAGCCTGCTCCTACCTCCTGTTTGCCTTTGGCCGGATCGAATGGCCGGTGGTGGCAGTGATCGCTGTCAGTTCATTGATCGGCGGGCTGGTGGGCTCCAAAGTGGGGCGGCGCTTGAAGCCCTTTGTGCTGCGCATCGTGATCTTCGCGCTGGGCATCGTGGCACTGGGCTTCATGATCGCCAACCTGCTGAAATAGGAACCTGTGACTTTCCACCACCTTGAGTCTGCCGACGACCCGCGCGTTGCCGACTACACGCAACTGACCGATGTCCACCTCCGCAAGCTCCGCGAGCCCGCTGAGGGCATGTACATCGCCGAGTCGTCCAGGGTCCTCCGACGCGCCCTCGCCGCGGGCCATCAGCCGCGCTCCTTCTTCCTGGCGGACAAGTGGCTGAAAGACCTCGACGACGTTTTCCAACAGTTCCCCGAGGTCCCGGTCTACATCGGCAAGGCTTCCCTGCTTGAGGAAATCACGGGATTCCACCTGCACCGCGGTGCCATGGCGGCCATGCACCGGCCGGCGCCCGTGCCGCTTGAGGAACTACTGGCCGGGGCGCACCGCGTGGCGGTCCTCGAGGACGTCGTCGACCACACGAACGTCGGCGCCATCTTCCGTTCCGCGGCCGCGCTCGGGGTGGACGCCGTGCTCGTGTCCCCGCGCTGCGGAGATCCCCTGTACCGCCGCAGCGTCCGGGTAAGCATGGGCACCGTGTTCCAGGTTCCGTGGGCGCGGCTGGAGTCCTGGCCGGGTGATCTTGAACGGCTCAAGGAACAGGGCTTCACCGTCGCCGCCATGGAACTGACAGACGATGCAGTGGACCTCGACGAGCTCGCCGCGGGGAACCCCGGAAAGCTCGCCCTCGTCCTCGGCACGGAGGGCGCGGGCATGAGTCCGGAGACGCTTGCCGCCGTCGACCTCGCGGTAAAGATTCCCATGCGTGCCGGCGTCGACTCGCTCAACGTCGCTGCCGCCTCGGCCGTGGCCTTCTGGGAGCTGCGGCCGCGCGGTTGACCGGTTCGTATGGCCCCGCCGCTTCCGCTATGATTGATTGTTGGCCCGGCACGCGGAATCTGTTTCCAGTGCGAGGACCGCATCCATTCATACCTGGCAGCTGGCAAAATCCAGCTGCGTGAACAAAAGGTCCCATTATGAAGTCTGATATCCACCCGAAGTACGAAGCTGTTGTTTTCAACGACCTGGCTTCCGGCGTCAAGTTCCTGACCAAGTCCACCGTGTCTTCTTCCAAGACCATCGAGTGGGAAGACGGCAACACCTACCCGGTCATCGACGTCGAAATCTCCTCGGAGTCCCACCCGTTCTACACGGGCAAGCAGCGCATCATGGACTCTGCAGGCCGCGTCGAGCGCTTCAACGCTCGCTTCAAGGGCTTCGGCGGCAAGAAGTAATCAACTTCACCTCCAAGCTTCTGTGAAAGCCCGCACCCGCCGGATCTTCGGTGGCTGCGGGCTTTTGCATTTTCCGGCAGGATGGAAACCATGACTTCCAGCATGGCATTCCAACATGGCGAACCCCGGCTCCATGGCGAATACAAGGTCCCCGGCGGCAAGCTCGTGGTGGTCGACCTCGACGTCGTGGACGGGCGGTTCGAGCACGTCTCGCTCAGCGGGGACTTCTTCCTGGAACCGGACGAGGCCCTTCTGGACATCAACCGGGCACTCACGGGCCTCCCGGAAAGTTCGACGCCGGCCGAGATTTCCGCTGCCGTTACCGCCGCGTTGCCCGCAGGCTCAGTCCTGTTCGGCTTCTCCGCCGACGCGGTCGCCGTCGCTGTCCGCAGGGCGCTGTCCAAGGCCAGCGGGTGGGCGGACCACCAATGGGAGGTCATCGCGCCGTCGGTCCTTCCCACGCACCTCAACGTCGCGTTGGACGAGGTCCTCACCGAACAGGTCGGGGCCGGACTCCGCAACCCCACCTTGCGCTTCTGGGACTGGGAAGAGCCGTCAGTGGTGATCGGCAGCTTCCAGTCTTTCCGCAACGAGGTGGATCCCGACGGCGTCGCGCGCCACGGCATCACGGTGGTCCGCCGCATCAGCGGCGGGGGAGCCATGTTCATGGAAGCCGGAAACTGCATCACGTATTCGCTTTATGTGCCACAAAGCCTGGTGGATGGCATCAGCTTTGCCGATTCCTACGCGTTCCTGGATGCGTGGGTCATGGCCGCTTTGGAAAAACTGGGCATTACGGCGTTCTACGTCCCGCTCAATGACATCGCCACCGAGCAAGGCAAGATCGGCGGCGCCGCGCAAAAGCGCCTCGCCAACGGCGGCATGCTGCACCACGTCACCATGAGCTATGACATCGACGCCGACAAGATGGTGGACGTCTTGCGCATCGGCAAGGAAAAGCTATCCGACAAGGGCACCCGCAGTGCGAAGAAGCGCGTGGATCCACTCCGCCGGCAAACCGGCCTGGCGCGGACTGACATCATCAAAGCCATGCAAGAGGTTTTCACCGAGCGCTACGGCGCCACGGAGTCCCGCATCACCGACGTCGAATTGGCAACCGCCCGGGAACGCGTGCAGTCAAAGTTCGGAACCGAAGAATGGCTGCACCGTGTTCCTTAAATGCGGGTGTCCCTTGACTGCGGGCCTTCCTTAACTGCCGTTGTCCCTTAGCCGCAGGTTTTCGCTAGTTACTCCGCCCGGTACGCATCCACTGCCCGTTCCAGGACCGGACCATAGAGCGGCCATGAATCGGCCGACGCAGCCACGATGAGGACGCTGCTGCCCTTGTTGCCCGCGACGAGGCAAGCGATCTCACGGTAACGGTTGTTGCCGACATGGGTCACGTAGCTGTCCTCCACGCAGGAACCCGTGCCGCCAAGGAAAGCCATTCCATTGCGGTCAGCGATCTTCGTGGGTGGCGAGGAATTCTCGTCCGCCAGATGGTCGAGCCTGAAGGCGATCCAATTGTCCAGCGACTCGCTGCCCTGCCGGGGAGTCGCGTTGAGGTAGATCCGCAAATCGCCCGTTGACGATGTGGCTGTTGCGGAGAGGCTGCCGGGGTCGCTTTCCGCAGGAGCCGCATCGGGAGGGATGGAAAGGACTCCGGTGCCGTCCGGAAGCTCCATGGTTTTCCATCCTGCCGGGGCCGGTGCCGCGTTAAACCATGCGAACGGCGCTTCGGCGGGCTGCCCGACGCGGGTCCCAGGGCTTTGAACGGCGGAACTGCAAGCTGAAACGGCCAGGATCGCAGCCGTGCCCAAGGAGAGCACCGCGAACAGCACTACTCTGTGCCGGGCCGGTGCGCTACCGGTTTCCATCGCCGTCGTCCGGTCCGCCGTGGTCGTCGCCGTCGCGGTCGCCTCCATTGGGGTGCAGCGGGGGCGGCGGAACCATGTGTGATGGTGCCGGTGCCGGAGGCGGAACGACGGCGGGCGGCGGAACAACGGCAGGCGGCGCCGGGGGTGGCGGAACGACGGCGGGCGGAACAGCCGCTGGCGGAGGCGCCGGCGTCGTCGTCGGGCTCGGCGATGGCGTTGAGGGCGTCGGGGCGATGGTGTCCAGCGAAGGTGACGGCGGGCTTGGGGCGGGCGTTGTGCTCGCCGGCGGGCTTGCAGGTGCCGGAGTGGCGGGTTGTCCGCCGAAGCATCCTCCGAGCAATAGGCTGGTGCCCAGCGCCGCGACGGCGAGCACGGGGCGAGGAATCTTCATGGTGACCGTCCTCAAGAAAGGCCCATGCGGAGCGCCGGGCTTTGCCCCTAAAGACGGTGCCGGCGATCCCCTTGGTTCAAAGACCGGCTTGTCAACGCCGGATCGCCGGCTCCCGCATCAGCCCTGCTGCGGCGCTACACCGTCCTGCAGCGAAGCACCGGCGGCCTGGGCCGTCAGGGCGCGGAACAAATGGCTTCGCTGCTCGATGATGATGCGCCGGAGCGCGCCCGGAGCGGCCGTGTGCGCGCTCAGCCACTCGTCCGTGCGCCGAAGCACCGGATGATCTGCCGGAGCCATGCCGTCCCGCAGGTCCTGGGATGCCGGGAACAGGCCCCGCACGATCCGGCTTGCGATCTCGATGCTCCGGGACTGCCAAACATCCTCCAGACAGTCGAAGTACTGTTCCGTGAAGCCGTCCAGGAGCCCCGAGGGGGCAAGGGAGAACCCTGCGATTGTCGCGCTCAGAATTTCGTTGGAGAGCCCTGTGTCGTTGACTGCGGCCTTCCAGGCGGCCGCCTTCACGTCGGCATCGGGACGGGAAGCTGCTGCCAGGGCATGGCCTTCGCGTCCTGATGCGGTGTGGTCCACGGCGAGCTCGGCATCCAGTTCCGATAGCGTGGCCGCTCCGTTGGCTGCCAACGCCTGCCACAGGCTCCATCGGAGATCCGCATCCACCGTCAGCCCGTCCACTGTCACGCTGCCGGAGAGAATGCCGCGGAAGAACTCGACGTAGGCGCCGGCATGGCGCGACAACTGGGCCAGGGTCCTTGCCCACGCGAGTTGCTGGTCCGAACCCGGCTCGGAGCTCCGCAACTGCATCGCGCTGGCCGCCATCAGGCCCTCCCGGACCTCATCGCGCTGCGGAGCAGGGACGTAGCGCTCGACGGCGGTAACGGCGTTGCCCAGGACGTTGAGGAGGACGCCGATTCCCGGTTCGGCTGGGGCGAAGCGCTCGACGGCGGTGACGTACAGCGCCGCCGGAGTGACGGCGTCGCGCGCTGAATCCCACAAGGCAGTCCAGCACAAGGCCCGGGCCATGGGGTCGCTGAGGCGGTCCAAGGAGGAACGTACCGTTGCCTCGGACTCCGCATCCAGGCGGACTTTGGCATAGCTGAGGTCCTCGTCGTTGACGAGGAGGAGGGCCGGGCGCGGCGTGCCTGCGAGTGCCCCTACCGTGGTGTCGGCACCTTCGAGGTCGAGCTCGATGCCCTCCGTGGGGATCAACCGGCCGCCGTCGTCAAAGTTGTAAAGACCGATCCTGAGCCTATGCGGCCGGTGTTCCTGCTTGCCCGTGACGGGATCCACGGAGTCCTGCCGCAGGGTGACAGCCGCCATGGCATCGCCGCTCCCCGAGATCTCCGCCGCGATGGTGGAGATGCCCGAGGTCTGCAGCCATTGGCGGGCCCAGGTTCCAAGGTCCCGGCCCGATGCCGCGCCCAGGGCTTCGAGGAGGTCGCCCAGCGAGGTGTTGCCGTACTCGTGATCTTTGAAATAGCGCCGCGAGCCGGCAATGAATGCCTCGAAGCCGACGTAGGCCACCAATTGCTTGAGCACGGACGCGCCCTTGGCATAGGTAATGCCGTCGAAGTTCTGCTTGGCGGCTTCCAGGTCGGGAATGTCCGCGACGATCGGGTGGGTTGTGGGCAACTGGTCCTGCAGGTAGGCCCACGATTTGCGCTTGTTCGCGAAATTCACCCAGGCGCTGTCCCAGTCCGTCGCCTTGTCCACGCCGAGTGTGCCCATGTAGTCGGCGAAGGATTCCTTGAGCCAGAGATCGTCCCACCAGGTCATGGTCACGAGGTCGCCGAACCACATGTGGGCCATCTCGTGCATGAGGGTGTTGGCGCGGGCCTGGTACTGGGCATCGGTGGCGCGAGAGGTGAAGACGTACTTCTCCGTGAAGGTGACGAGTCCGGGATTTTCCATCGCGCCAAGGTTGTACTCGGGCACGAACGCCTGATCGTACTTGCCCCACGGGTACGGGTAGTCGAAGAGATCGTTGAAGAAGTCCAAGCCGTTCTTCGTCAGCCGGAAAACCTCGGCGGCATCGAAGGACTCTTGCATGGACGCGCGGCAATAGAGCGCCAGCGGAACCTCAAGGTTCGTCCCGTCGTCGAGCGTCGTGCTCCAGTGGTCCTCGGCGCGGAAGTACGGACCGGCGAGGACGGTGGTGATGTAGGTGGACATCCGCTTGGTGGTGGCGAAGTCCCAGCGGCTCGTGGCCGGATCGCTGGTCAATTGCGTCCGGGAGACCTCGGCGCCGTTGGAGGCCACCTGCCAGGCGGAGGGTGCCATGACGTGGAAGGTGAATTCGGCCTTCAGGTCCGGCTGTTCGAAATTCGCGAACACGCGGCGGGCATCCGCCGGTTCGTATTGCGTGTAGAGGTAGCACTGCCCGTCGGCGGGGTCGACAAAGCGGTGCATGCCCTCGCCTGATCGGCTGTACAGGGCGGTTCCGGTGACTGTGACCTGGTTTTCGGCCTGGAGATTGTTGAGGTGGATCCTGTCGCCGTCCACCACTTCGGCGACGTCGAGTCCTTTTCCGTTGAGGAAGACGCTGTGCACGCCGCCGTGGATGAAATCCAGGAACGTGGAGGAGCCAGGCTCCGCGGAGAAGTTGATGACGCTGCGGCTCGTGTACCCCGGCACGCCGGCATCGGCGGCTTCGCGGACGTCAAGGGAGACATCGTAGCTGTGGGTGCTGATCAGGGCTGAACGGGTGGCGGCTTCGGCGCGCGCCAAGTTGTGATTCGACACCCAGCTATCTAATCATGAGCAAGACGGCGCCCAAGCCCAGGAGGGCGATAAGGAACCAGGAGCCAAGCGCAACGAGCACGGCACGGCCGCCAGTGTGCAACAGGGTGCGGACGCGGACCGCGGAACCCAGCCCGAACAAGGCCGAGGCGAGCAGGATGTCCTGGAGCCCTCCCGCGGCATCCAGCACGCCGGGACCAAGCCAGCCCAGGGAACGCACGGCTACCATCGCGATGAACCCGAGCACGAAGAGAGGGACGATCGGCGGAAACTTGCCGCCGTCGTCGTCCGCTTCGGCGCCGTTACGCGACTTCCGCCGTATGGACCATCGTTGCGCAAGGCCCGCTCCGGCGACGATGGGGGCCAACAGGACCACCCGGGTCAGTTTCACGATGACGGCGAGCGCCAGCGCCACCGGGCCGGCGGTCTGGGCGGTGGCTACTACCTGGCCGACGTCGTGGACCGAGGCGCCGGTCCATGCCCCGAACTGTTCCGGGCTCAGGCCCAAGGGGTGCATGAGCAGGGGCAGGACGCCGATGGCGAGCGTTCCGCACAGGGTCACCAGGGCGACGGGCAGGACCGTGTCCTGGTGTTTGATGCGGCGCACAGCGGCCATCGCTCCGATCGCCGAGGCGCCGCAAATGGAGAAGCCAGTGGCTATCAGGAGGGCGGCATCGCGCGGAAGCCTTACCAGCCGGGCCAGCCCGTACGTGCCCGCGAAACTGAGGAGGACGACGGCGGCAATCAGGACGAGCGCAAACCAGCCCAGGTTGAGGACATCCACAACGCTGACCTTCAGACCCAGCAACACGATGCCCGCCCGCATGTGGTGCTTGCCGGCGAAGTCGAGGCCCGGGCGGGCGCGTCCGGCAGCCCAGGTTGCCGTGCCCGGTATATTTGCAGCTAACAAACCCAGCGCTACAGCGGCTGTCATGGCAGGGATGGGGGGAAGCAGGGCATGGACAATGAAGGCAAGTCCGGTGGCTGCCACTGCCATGACGATCCCGGCTCCCAATCGGGAGACGGGGATCGGAAAACGCTTGGGGTGCATTCGTCAACCTTGATGCATGCAGGCGCTGAAATGCGAACCGGGTTCACACTTGGTGTCGCAACACGCAGAACGCGAAATGCGTTCGTAATCGAAAAGGTGATTGTCTGAATCCCATGTCAGAGCTATTCCGGGATTACTCCGAGGCCGCCGTCCGTTCCGGCGCCTACGACGAAATGTTCGCCCCAGGCACCGTTGCCCGAAAATCCTACGGCCAGGTGGACGGCGCACTGCGCGAGCTTTCGCTTGCCGATGTGAGCGCCCGCGCTGAGTCGATGGCGCGGACCTTCCTGGACCGGGGCGTCACCTTCGATTATGCGGGGGAGGAGAGACCCTTCCCGCTGGATATCGTGCCGAGGGTGATTCCGGCTGATGAGTGGGATGTTCTTGAACGGGGTGTCAAGCAGCGTGTCCGCGCGTTGGAGGCGTTCCTGGATGATGTCTACGGTCGGATGACGGTGGTCGCTGACGGCGTCGTGCCGCGGGCGTTGGTGACCACGAGTGCGCATTTCCATCGGGCAGTGCATGGTTTCGAGCCGGCAGGGGGCGTGCGTGTGCATGTCTCCGGTATCGACGTGGTCCGCGATGCGGCCGGCACGTTCCGGGTGCTGGAGGACAACGTCCGCGTACCGTCCGGCGTGTCCTACGTGTTGGAGAACCGCCGGGCGATGGCAAAGGGTTTGCCGGAAGCGTTCGGGCAGCAGCACATCCGTCCGGTCGAGGAATACCCGCGCCGTTTGCTCTCGGCATTGCGCAAGACGGCCCCCTCCGGGGTGGACGACCCGACCGTGGTGGTTTTGACCCCCGGGGTCTTCAACAGTGCCTACTTCGAACACACCCTGCTGGCCGGGTTGATGGGCGTTGAACTGGTCGAGGGCAGGGACCTCATCTGCCGCGGAAACCGGGTCTACATGCGCACCACCGCCGGCGAGCAGCGCGTCGACGTGATTTACAAGCGGATCGACGATGAATTCCTGGATCCGCTGCAGTTCCGCTCCGATTCCATGCTCGGTTGTCCGGGACTCGTGAACGCGGCCCGGGCAGGCGGAGTGACCATCGCGAACGCCGTTGGAAACGGGGTGGCCGATGACAAGCTGGTCTATTCCTACGTGCCTGACCTGATCAGGTACTACCTGCACGAAGAGCCGGTCATTGCCAACGTGGAGACTTTCCGGCTCGAAGAAAAGGAAGCCCGCGAGCAGGTCCTCGACCGGCTCGAGGAACTCGTGGTCAAGCCGGTGGACGGGTCCGGAGGCAAGGGCCTGGTGATCGGTCCGGATGCCTCGCGGGACGAGCTGGATGCTTTGCGGAAGCGGGTGCTGGCGGATCCGCGTGGCTGGATTGCGCAGCCCGTGCTGCAGCTTTCCACCGTGCCCACCCTCTCGGGGGACCGCTTCGGGCCCCGCCACGTGGACTTGCGTCCGTTCGCAGTGAACGACGGCGACGACGTCTGGGTGCTGCCGGGCGGGCTGACCCGCGTGGCATTGAAGGAGGGCTCGTTGATCGTGAACTCTTCCCAGGGTGGTGGTTCCAAGGACACGTGGGTACTCTCGGACTCCCCGCAATTGCCCGCGGCAGAGTTGCCCCGTTCCGCCATCACGGTCCGTGAACAGGTTTCGGTCTGGCCGGTCGAAAGCAACTGGCGGGACCGCCAATCGGACCAGCAGCAGTGACCGGTCACGCCGCGGTGCCGGAGCAGGATACATCCATCGTTACAACGCAGGACCCGAAGGAGGCGCAGCCCCATGCTGAGCCGTATTGCTGAATCCCTTTTCTGGATCGGCCGTTATGTGGAGCGGGCCGACGGAACGGCCAGAATCCTGGACGTCCATCTCGAACGCCTGAACCACCTTCCGCTCGAGGAGCAACGCAGCGTGGCGAGGGAACTCCTGGCTGTCATGGGAGCCCGGCCGCAGAGCGAGGAATTCGGCTTGCCGGAGCTGCTTCATGCCCTCGCTTATGACAAGACGAGTGCCACCTCCATTGCCGGGTCCCTGGGGGCTGCGCGGGAGAACGCGCGGCGTGCGCGCGAGACCGTGTCCTCCTCATTGTGGGAGAGCCTCAACACCACGTACTACGGGCTGAACCAGCACCGCAAGGACGTCGTCGGGACGTACCGCTTCTGCAACTGGGTGCTGGAACGCACCGCCATGGTCAGGGGCCTCGCGGACACCACGGTGAGCCACGACGAAAGCTGGCTCTTCCTGGTCCTCGGCCGCTCGCTCGAACGGGCCGACATGACCGCGCGGATGCTGTCCACCAGGGATGTCCTCTCCGCGGGAATGTCCTGGGTGAACATGCTGCGTTGCGCCGGCGCCTACGAGTCATTCCTGCGGACCCGCCGTGCGGCCTTCGGAGACCAACACGCTGCCGAGTTCCTGCTGCTGGACCGTTTGTTCCCGCGCTCCATCGTCTTCGCCCTGCGCGACGCCGACGAGTGCCTCGCGAAGTTGGATCCCTCCGCGCAGCGGGTCGGCTTCATCAACGACGCCCGCCGGATCGTCGGCCAGGCCCGCACCTTCCTTGAATTCCACCGCACGGACGATCTCATGTCCGAGCTGCCCGAGCATATGGACCGGGTGCAGAAGGCCGTCACGCAGGCGTCCGACGCGATTTCCCGTAAGTACTTCAATCAGGCGGATGAACTGGCCTGGGTGGGAGAAGTTTCATGACCCGGCTGAGCATCGTCCACAAGACGGCCTACAAATACAACCGCCGCGTGACCCTGTCGTACAACGAGGCGCGCATGACCCCGCTGACCGATCCGCAACAAGTGGTGCTTGAATCCTCGCTGAAGATCACGCCGTCGCAGGCTGCCGTGAGCACCTACCGCGACTATTGGGGCACCCGCGTCACCGCCTTCGATATGCAGATGCCGCACGAGCGCCTCGAAGTGGTGGCCACCACCACCGTTGAGGTCCACCGGGTGGAGCGGGTGGCCCTGGACGAAGAGATCGTCGGCTGGGATGTAATGGCTTCGGACGAGATCCGGGACCAGTTCAGCGACTGGTTGCCGCAGTCGCAGCTCACCGGTCCGGGGGAGGAAGTCCTCGGGATCATTCCCGCCGTCGTCGCCGGCAAGAACCCGCACGAGACGGCCATGGCCATCTTCGAATGGATGCGCGGCGAAATGAGCTATGTGAAGGGCACCACCGGCGTCACCACCAACGCCGAGGAGGCCTGGAACCAGCGTCAAGGAGTCTGCCAGGACCTCGCCCACTTGGCCATCGGCTCACTGCGCAGCTGCGGCATCCCTGCCCGGTACGTGTCCGGTTACATCCATCCACGGCCCACGGCCGAGATCGGTGAAACAGTCGCGGGCCAATCGCACGCGTGGCTGGAATGGTGGGACGGCGAATGGCGCAGCTGGGACCCCACCAACCACAAGCCTGCCGGGGATCTCCACGTCACTGTGGCGCGCGGCCGGGACTATCGGGATGTTCCTCCCCTGAAGGGCATCCTGTCCGGCGGCGGTGGCTCAGGCCTCACTGTGACCGTCGAGATCACCCGGCTCACCTAGGAGGCCCGCTGCCCTCCGCCTGGTTTTACCAGGGGGAGGGCTTGTAGTCCTTCAGGAAGACTCCGTACTGGTCTTCGCCGTTTTCGCCCATGACGATGGGATCGTAGACACGCGCGGCACCATCGACCAGGTCGAGCGGAGCGTGGAAGCCTTCCTCCATGAGCCGGACCTTGGTGTAATGCGGGCGTTCGTCAGTGATCCATCCGGTGTCGACGGCGGTCATCAGGATCCCGTCGCTGTCCAGCATCTCTTGTGCGCTGGTCCGCGTCATCATGTTCAACGCGGCTTTTGCCATGTTGGTGTGCGGGTGCCCGGGGCCTTTGTAGGCGCGGGAGAACTGCCCTTCCATGGCCGAGACGTTCACGATGTACTTTCGGTGTGCCGTGGAGCGCTTCATGGCGCCGCGGAGCCGGCTGACAAGCAGGAACGGCGCGGTGACGTTGCAGAGTTGAACCTCGAGCAACTCGAGCGGATCCACTTCGTCCACCACCTGGGTCCAGCTGTTGATGGTCGCCAGGTCCGGAACCAGGCCGCCGGCGTCGATCGCGGTGCCCGTGGCGATCCGCTCCAGCGACGCGGAGCCGGTGGACAGGGCGAGTGAGGTGACCGCATCTCCCGCCAGCACGGGGTGTTCGGTGACGCTGTGGGTGATGGCGAGCGGGTGTTTGTCGTGGGCATGGCCGAAGGTGACGAGCTCCGGGCCGCCGTTGGCTGCCTGCAGCGCCTCCGGAAGCGGCTCCTCCTCGGCATCCACCAGCGGCTTGTAGGCATTCCCGGAACGCCGGACTGTCTGGGCGGCGTTGTTGATGATGATGTCGAGCGGGCCGGCTTCGTTGAGGGAATCGGTGAGGGCCATGACCTGGGAGGGATCCCGGAGGTCGATGCCCACAATCCTGAGCCGGTGCAACCACTCCGCACTGTCTTCCATGGCGGCGAAGCGGCGTGCCGCGTCCTTGGGGAAGCGCGTGGTGATCGTGGTGTGTGCGCCATCGCGGAGCAAGCGGAGGGCGATGTACATGCCGATCTTGGCGCGCCCGCCCGTGAGGAGCGCGCGGCGGCCGCTGAGGTCCGTGCGGGCGTCGCGCTTGCTGTGGCTGAACGCCGCACATTCCGGGCACAGCTGGTGATAGAAGGCATCTACTTGCGTGTAGTGCTGCTTGCAGATGTAGCAGGGCCGGGACCGGATGAGGTGGCCGGCGATTTCGCCCGTAGCCGAGGTGGCCAGCTTGTTGCCGCGGGTTTCGTCGTCGATCCTGTCCGGGGCTGCGGTGGCGGTCAGTGCGATGACCGCGCGGTCGGCTTCCGCGATCTCGTCCCGCTTGGCGACCCGGCGATGGCGCTTGACCGCCTTGAACATCTTTCCCGTGGCACGACGGATGGCGACGTAGTCCGGGTGCTCCTCGTCGTAAGCGTGGATCGTGTTCAAGACCTTGAGGCAGGCCTGGATCTCTTCAGGCGTCAAATCGGCGGGGCTCATTGGGTCAATTTTACAGGGTCGGACACAACAAAGCCTCCCGGGCAACAGAGGCTGGAGGCCTGCAGTCGCCCGGGAGGCCGGGGGCTGTCCAAATTCGGTGCTGCCGGGTCAGACCTCTACCGAGTCAGCCTGGATTTTCGTGACTTGCTCCGCGGAGTCCCTGATATCGGGGAACTTCTCCGTGGCAGCCTTGATTGCCTCCGGCACCGAGCGGCGGTGCGCGGCAGCCAGGGCGAGCTCGGAAGCCTCAGGCTCCGGTACAACCTGGTCCTTGGCGAGCACGGTGATTCCGGATTCGGTGACCTTGAAGCCGCGGGCGCGGTCGAGGTCGGCATCCAGGCCAATGGCAGCTCCGGCAGGGACTTTCACGTTCTTGTCGATGATGGCCCGCTTGATCACGGCGCCTTCACCGACCCGCACCTTGTCCATCAGCACCGAGTCCTGGATCCTGGTGGCCGGTCCGACGTAGACATCGTTGGAGAGGACGGACCCTTCCACGATTCCTCCGGAGATCACCGAGCCACTGGCAACGATGGAGTCCAAAGCCGTGCCGACCGTGTTGTTGTCGCCCCGGACGAACTTGGCCGGCGGCGAGATGCTCTGCCGCGTGTAGATGGGCCATTCAGAGTTGTACAGGTTGAACACGGGGACCGGGGAAATCAGGTCCATGTGGGCGTCATAGAACGAATCGATCGTCCCGACGTCGCGCCAGTAGGTGCGGTCGCGGTCGGTCGATCCCGGAATGTCGTTGAGCGTGAAGTCGTAGACGCCGGCCTCGCCTTGGGACACGAAGTAAGGGATGATGTCGCCGCCCATGTCGTGCTTGGTATCCAGGCGCTCCGCGTCGATGCGGAGTGCTTCCACCAAGGCGTCGGCGTCGAAGACATAGTTGCCCATGGAGGCAAGGAACTGCGAGGGATCGGCGGCGAGGCCTTCCGTTTCGGCAGGCTTTTCCACGAACGCCGAAATCTTCTGCGAATCGTTCTTGTCGACCTCGATCACGCCGAACTGGTTGGCCATGTTCAGCGGCTGGCGGACGGCCGCAACTGTGGCCTTGGCTCCGCTGGCAACGTGTTGCTGGACCATCTGCTGGAAGTCCATCCGGTAAACGTGGTCCGCACCGACAACCACCACGATGTCGGGATCGGCGTCGTGAATGAGGTTCAGGGACTGGTAAATGGCATTCGCGCTGCCGAGGAACCAGCTCTTGCCCACGCGCTGCTGGGCGGGAACCGAGGCCACATATCTGCCCAGCTGGGTGGACATCCGCCAGGTCTCGGAGATGTGGCGGTCAAGACTGTGCGACTTGTACTGGGTCAACACCACGATCTGGAGGTACCCGGAATTGACCAGATTCGAGAGAGCGAAATCGATCAATCGATAGCCCCCCGCAAACGGCACCGCAGGTTTTGCCCTGTCTGCCGTCAATGGCATGAGGCGGTTTCCTTCGCCGCCAGCCAACACAATTGACAATACTTTCTTCAACGCCATGGTGTTTGCTCTCCCTGTACGTCTTTGTAGCCCCCGAAAAAAGCCCGGGTTGCCGGACCCTTTCACACTAGAACACATACTCCGGAAGGACTACGTTAGGTAGCGTGCGCGTAGACATTGTGACTAAAGAGTTTCCACCCGAAATCTATGGCGGGGCCGGTGTGCATGTTGCCGAGCTCAGCCGCGTCTTGGCGAAGCACGTGGATCTGCAGGTGCGGGCCTTCGGCGCGCCCCGTGATGCGGACTTCCACGGGGCAACGGTGACGTCGTATTCCACCCCGGAGGATCTGGGGGCGGCCAATGCCGCCGTCCAGACCCTCGGTGTGGATTTGCGCATCGTGCCGGACATCGCCGGAGCGGACCTGGTCCATTCCCATACCTGGTACGCCAACATGGCCGGCCATTTGGCGTCCCTGTTGCACGGGATACCCCATGTGCTCAGCGCCCACAGCCTGGAGCCTTTGCGGCCGTGGAAAGCAGAGCAGCTGGGCGGTGGCTACGCGCTGTCCTCATGGGTTGAAAAGACCGCCTATGAGGCCGCGGCGGCCATCATCGCCGTCTCGGAAGGCATGCGGAAAGACATCCTGCGCAGCTATCCGAACGTGGACCCCGCCAAGGTGCGGGTGGTACACAACGGCATCGACGTCGAGATGTGGCAGCCGGACCACGGCGAGGACGCCATTCGCGCCCTCGGCATCGACCCGGCCAAGCCCAGTGTGGTCTTCGTCGGACGCAACACCCGCCAGAAGGGTGTTCCCTACCTCCTGAAGGCTGCGGCCAGCCTGCCGGAAGATGTCCAGCTTGTGCTGTGCCTGGGCGCGGCGGACACCCCGGAACTCGCGGCGGAAACGGCCCGGCTCATCGAGGACCTGCAGGGCAAGCGCGAAGGTGTCCTGGTGATCGAACGCATGCTTCCGCGGCATGAGCTCATCCAGGTGCTCAGCCATGCAACGGCCTTCGCCTGCCCGTCGATCTACGAGCCACTCGGCATCGTCAACCTCGAAGCCATGGCCTGTGGCGCGGCCGTGGTGGCGAGCGCCACCGGCGGTATCCCCGAGGTGGTTCAGCACGGCGAAACGGGACTGCTGGTGGAACTGGAGCAAGTCACGGACGGTACCGGCACCCCGCTGGATCCCGAAAAGTTCGTCGCCGACTTCGCCGCTGCCCTCAACGAGGTGGTGTCCGATCCCGCACGGGCCAAGGTCATGGGTGCCGCGGGCCGCGTCCGGGCGGAGGAACACTTCTCCTGGGAGTCGATCACCGAAACAACCCTTGAGGTGTACCGCTCAGTCCTCTCCCCCTAGCCCCCAACCCAAGTAGCTAGCAGTAAGTGTCGTTTTGGGGGCTCATAACGACAACAAGTGCGAGCTAGTTGGGAAAGAACGACGGCGGCGCCGCACCCCCTCAGCGGGAGTCCGGCGCCGTCGTCGTTAAAGGATTCGGCAACTGTTCACCGGCCGGTCACGGCAGGATGCTAGCTGGATTTCCTCCCCTTCAAAGCGAGGAGGGTCTTCTCCTCGGCAGGGGCGTTGCCGCTTGTCCGTTGCGCCTGGAAGTAGCCGCGTGCCTCGTCCTGCCGTACCTTCTCGGCCCCCGAGGCGATGGGCGCCCGCAGGTGCTCCGGACCGTAGCCGAAGGAATCGACCAGATCCAAGGCGTGGGGACGGATCTTGATGAGCAGCCTGTTGATGTAGGCCCCCACGGTGCGTCCGCGCTGCATCGAAAGACGGCCGTTCATGAGGTACCAGGACAAGTGCTTCTCAATGAGCGAAAGGCCAAACAAGTCGCGGAGCCAAGTCAGCACCCGCAAAGTGCCTGGATCGCCGACCTTGCCGAGGGCCTCCGTGAACGCTTCCCACTGCAGGAGTTCGGCGTGGGCCTGGGCGGCTTCGATCAGATCGTCCTGATGCTGGTTGAACAGTGCGGCGCCCTGGTGCTGCGGAAGCTTGTTCGCGCCCTTGAGTGCGGCACCCACTTCCGCCACCATCGACTGCACCCGGTCCGTCAGGAGCGTGCGTTGGCCTTCTTCGTCGCGCAGGGCCAGCGCAGCCTTCTGGACTGATCCCGTGTCTGCGACGAACTGCGCCACTTGCCTCAGGCCGGTGCGGTTGATGGCTACGTCGGCGGCCTGGGCAGCCACGAAGCGGGCGAGCACGCCAAAGTCGACGTTCCGGAACTCCTTGGCGTAGTCGGCCAGGAGGCGCTTGGCGACGAGCTGCAGCAGCACGGTGTTGTCACCCTCGAAGGTCGCATAGACGTCCAGGTCCGCGCGCAGCGAGGCGAACCGGTTCTCGATGAGGAATCCCGCGCCGCCGCAGGCCTCGCGGCACTCTTGCAGCGTGTCGAGGGCGTGCCACGTGCTCATAGGCTTGAGGGCCGCGGCGAGGGTCTCGAGGTCCTGGCGGTCGGCGTCGGTGTCGTGCCGGCCGGAGAAGACGTCGTCGAACTTTTCGAGCAGCTGCTCATGGGCGAAGCTCGCCGCGAAGGTGGTGGCAAGCCGGGTGAACAAGCGGCGCTGGTGCCGCTGGTAGTCCAGCAGGACTTCCTCGTCGGTAGGGGAAGAAGCGTTGAACTGGCGCCGTTCGGCGGCGTACCGGATCGCGGTGGTCAAGGCCACCTTGCTTGCGGCGACGGCGGCTCCGTCGAGGGAGACCCGGCCTTGCACCAGGGTGCCGAGCATCGTGAAGAATCGCCGTCCGGGGCTCGCGATGGGCGACGTGTACTCGCCGTCGGGGGAGACATTGCCGTAGCGGTTGAGCAGGTTGGTGCGGGGAACACGGACATCGCTGAAGTGCAAGCGGCCGTTGTCGATCCCGTTCAGGCCGCCCTTGATGCCGTCGTCCTCGCCGCCGATTCCGGGCAGGAACTCCTTGGTGTCCGGGTCCCTCAGCTCGACATAGAACGCGTGGACGCCATGGTTCACGTTGCGGGTCACCAGTTGGGCGAACACGACGGCGGCCAGGCCGTCCTCGGCTGCGTTGCCGATGTAGTCCTTCCATGCGGCGCGGAACGGGGTGTTGATGACGAACTCCTGGGTGGCCTCGTCATACGTGGCCGTGGTGGCAATGCTCGCTACATCGGAGCCGTGTCCGGTTTCGGTCATGGCGAAGCAGCCGGGAATCTCCATGCTCATGATCCCGGGCAGCCAGGCGTTCTGGTGCTCCTCCGTGCCGAGGTGCATCACCGCTGAACCGAAGAGACCCCATTGCACGCCGGCCTTGATCTGAAGTGAGGGATCCGCAGTGACGAGCTCCTCGAAGCCGGCGATGTTGCCGCCGTGGTCATCCGAACCGCCCAGGCTGGCGGGGAAAGCCCGGTGTACGGCGTTGTTGTCCACGAGGTACTTCAGCTGCCCGAAGACGCGCTTGCGGTGCTCGGTATGCGTCAAGCCTTCGATCTTGTGCACCTCGGGACGGCCCGCGAGGTCACGCGCCGTGTGCCGGATGTGGGCCCATTTGCCGAGCAGCAGTTCGCCAAGGGCCGCCACATCCACGGTAGGGGCGGGTGCAACGGGCGGCGGGGTTGACGGCGTTCCGGCGGCCGCCCGGCTGGAGGAGGTACGGTCCACTACTTCAGTCATGGTGATTCCTTCTTTGGTTCCGAACAACGTGGAGTCATTGCTGATATTCAGGGGAGTTGATCTTGAGTTCCGGGGCGATTCCCACGCACAGCCAGTCGGTGATCCGGGCCGCCATCGTTTCCTGGTCGGGCTTTGCGGCGGAGGCGGGGCTGCCGAGCCACCTTTCGCCGGCGTTGCGGACCAACCCGATGGCCGCGGTGGGCCAGTAGTCGATCAACGCTTCCTTTTCGGCCCCCAGATGTTCGCGCATCGGCCGGGCGATCATGGCACTGATCGACTCGAAGAAGTGGCCGAGGGCTCCCGAGGCGGCGATGGCGTCTTGCGCCGAGGGTTCCCCTTGCGAGAGCCGCGTGATGAACGCGTAGACGGCGGGGCTGGACTCCGCCATCTGCAGGTATGCGGAGACCATGGCGAACAAGCCTTCGCGGGGAGTCTGCGCGCTTTCAGCCGCTTCCTTCATCCGCCGTTGCATTTGTCCCAGGACTACTTCGCCCATGGCCTGTTGCAAGCCCGCTTTGTCCCCGAAGTACCGGTAGTACACCGATTTGGAGGTACTGGCCGCGGTCGCGATGTCCTCCATGGAGGCGTCGCTGCCCAGCGCATGGACAGCCTTGCGGGCGGCCTTGATGAGGTCGCGCCGGCGTTCTTCGCGGTGGACTTGCCAGCGGGCGGCGCGGCCGTCGACGGCGGGAGCCTCGCCGTCCGCTGGAGGCGGGGTGCCGGCGTCGTGTTCGGCAGGAAGTCCTAGGCTGGGGATGTTCACGATACCCAGCGTATCAGGTACGCTGGGTATCAGTAACCCGATGTGATCCTAAGGAGAAACGCATGCCTGCAGCAGCACATTCCGCGAGCGCACCACACGAATCCCCGGCAACCCAAGGCACGCTCCGCAGGGCTGTGGTGGTTGGCGGGAACAGGATTCCCTTTGCCCGGACCGGGGGCGCCTACACCAAATCATCGAACCAGGACATGCTGACGGCGGCCCTCGATGGGCTGATCGCGCGCTTCGGGCTTCAAGAGGAGCGGATCGGTGAGGTGGCCGCCGGAGCCGTCCTGAAGCACTCCCGCGACTTCAACCTGACACGCGAAGCGGTCCTTGGTTCGGCCCTTTCCCCGGAGACGCCCGCCTACGATCTCCAGCAGGCGTGCGCCACCGGCCTTGAGACCGTCCTGGGCCTCGCCAACAAGATCAAGCTGGGCCAGATCGACTCGGCCATCGCCGGCGGCGTCGACTCTGCCTCGGATGCCCCCATTGCCGTGAGCGAAGGCCTCCGTGAAATCCTGCTTGACCTCAATCGCGCCAAGTCCCTGCCCGATCGCCTCAAGGTCCTCTCGCGGCTGCGTCCCAAGGACCTCGCCCCGGATGCGCCGAACACCGGGGAACCCCGGACCGGCCTGTCCATGGGGGAGCACCAGGCGTTGACCACGGCCCAGTGGAAGATCAGCCGAGAGGCGCAGGACGAGATCGCGTTCAATAGCCACCACAACCTCGCCGCGGCCTACGAGCGTGGCTTCTTCGATGACCTCGTGACTCCGTACCGGGGGCTGAGCCGTGATTCGAACCTCCGGCCCGACACGTCCATGGAGAAGCTGGCCACCCTCAAGCCCGTCTTCGGCAGAAGCCTTGGCGCGGAGGCGACCATGACGGCCGGCAACTCCACCCCTCTCACGGACGGTGCCTCGACTGTGCTCCTCGGCACCGAGGAATGGGCGGATGCCCGGGGCCTGCCCAAGCTGGCTGTCGTCGTCGACGGCGAGGCTGCCGCCGTCGATTTCGTCCACGGCAAAGACGGACTCCTCATGGCTCCTGCCTTCGCAGTGCCGCGGCTCCTGGCCCGCAACGGGCTGTCTTTCGAAGACATCGACTTCTTCGAAATCCACGAAGCCTTTGCCGGAACCGTCCTGAGTACGCTCGCCGCGTGGGAAGACGAAGAATTCGGCCGCACCCGGCTGGGATTGGACGGTGCCCTCGGCAAGATCGACCGTGCCAAACTCAACGTCAACGGTTCGTCCCTCGCCGCAGGCCATCCCTTTGCCGCCACCGGCGGACGCATCGTCGCTTCGTTGGCGAAGATGCTCCACGAGAACGGTCCGGTGGACGGCCGTCCGGCCCGCGGACTGATCTCCATCTGCGCTGCCGGAGGGCAGGGAGTCGTGGCGATCCTTGAGGCGTACTCCGCTCCGGAAGGGCGGTAACCGGAGTGACCGACAAGTACACGCAGTTTGTGAGCCACGGGATCGGCAAGGACCTGGCGAAAAAGCTCGGCCTGCCCCAACCTGCCGTGCTCCGGAGGTACCAGCCGGGAGAGCCGCTGGTTCCGGGACCCGTCCTGGTGCTTGGGAGCGGCAACGGCAGGACCGCGGGCTCCGACGAGTTGGCTGCCGCCCTGGTGGGCTGGGGGCTCGACGTTCGTCGCGCAGCCCTGCCCAAGGAAAAGCTCGGCGCCATCATCCTGGTGCTCGACGGCGTCGAACATCCCGATGAGCTTGCCGGACCCGTTCTCACCGCGGCCCCGTCGATCCGGGATTTGGCCCGCAGCGCAAGGGTCGTCACGATCTCCCGTACCTCCGCCTCGGCGGCCAATCCGGCCGTTGCTGCCGGCCGGCAAGGAGTCGACGGACTGCTGCGGTCTCTGGCCAAGGAACTCCGGGCGGGTGCCACTGCCAACGGCATTCTCCTCGGGGACGGCGCCGGCACCACGAGCCCCAGCACGCTCGGGGCGTTGCGCTTTTTCCTGTCCGGCCGGTCCGCATTCGTGGATGGTCAATTCCTGACGGTCACGTCGGGCACGGGCGAGCTTCCCGCCGACGCCGACAAGCCCCTGGCGGGTAAGGTCGCCGTCGTCACGGGCGCCGCCCGCGGCATCGGAGCGGCGATCGCGCGGACCCTGCACCGGGACGGTGCCCGGCTCGTGGTGGTGGACATTCCTGCTGCGGGGGACCACCTCGCCGAGGTCGCCAACGAGGTCCTTGGCACTGCACTGCAATTGGACATCACGGCCCTCGACGCCGGGAAGCGCATCATCGACCACGCAATGGAACGCCATGGCGGACTCGATATCGTCATCCACAACGCCGGCATCACCCGGGACAAGCTCCTGGCCAACATGGATGAGGGCCGCTGGAATTCCGTCATCGGCGTCAACATCGCCTCGCAGTTGCGGATCAACGAGGCACTCCTGGGCTCGGACCTGTTGCACAAGACCCCGCGGATCGTGTCCGTGGCCTCCACGAGTGGAATCGCCGGCAACCGCGGGCAGACCAACTACGCGGCTTCCAAGGGGGGAGTGATCGGCATGGTCAGGGCCACGGCGCCCTTGCTCGCGGAACGCGGCGGCTCCATCAACGCCGTCGCCCCCGGGTTCATCGAGACCGACATGACCGCCAGGATCCCCTTCGCTACCCGGGAAGTGGCCCGCAGGCTCAATTCGCTGCAGCAGGGCGGCCTGCCCGGAGACGTGGCAGAGGCAATTGCGTTCCTGGCATCGGATGCGGCCGCAGGTATCACGGGAGAAGTGCTCAGGGTCTGCGGACAGAACCTGGTGGGTGCATGAGCACGGAACAACCCCTCATCCTGGGAGATCTGCCGTCGCTCTCGAAGCTGTACGTGAATGCGGCGGCGACGGCGGCGCGGCGGAGGTTGCTGGGGTTCCAGGCTGCCACCGCCCTGCCCCAGGGGAGCCACGAGGTCCGCGGGGTGCGGGCCGACGTCGCGAACCTCACCGAGTACCAGCACCTGATCGGCGAGACCGCGAGTGACGCGCTGCCGGCCGGCTTCATCCACGCCCTCGCGTTTCCGGTCTCCATGAGCGTGCTGAACCGGGACGACTTCCCGCTTCCGCTGCTGGGGATGATCCATTTGAAGAACCAGGTGGAGCAGTTGCGGGCCGTTCAATTCAGTGAACCGCTCGACGTCCGGTCCTGGGCCGAGAACATGCGTGGCCACAGGGTGGGGACCCAGCTGGACGTCGTCGCCGAAGTCCGGTCAAGCAATGACGGGGCCCTGCTCTGGCGGGGCGTCTCGACGTACCTCGCCAAGGGGGTCTTCCTTCCGGGAGTCGACAAGGCCGCCGCGGCCGCCGCGCCAGCGGAGTTCAGGGCGCCCGCACCAACCGCCGTCTGGCAGCTCGGCGTGGATACGGGCCGCCTTTACGCGGCGGTATCCGGAGACTTCAATCCGATCCACCTGAGCCTCCTCTCGGCCAAGGCGCTGGGCCTGCCGCGGTCGATCGCGCACGGCATGTACCTCGCCTCCAGGGCCTTGGCCGACGTTGGCTCTGTGAAGGCGGAGGCGTTCCGCTGGGACGTGAACTTCGAGGCACCCGTGTACCTCCCGGCGCGGGTGGCCCTGGAAATCGGCACGGTCCACTCCGCGTCAGGCTCGTGGGAGCGTTCGGACTACGTCGCCTGGAGTCCGCGAAGCGGCAGGAGGCACTTCAGCGGATCCGTGACGGCTCTGTAAGGCGCTGCCCTGGGGTTTCAAGACAACGACGACGGCGGTCTCCCACGTGGGGGGCCGCCGTCGTCGCGCTTCTCGGACACAGGATCGGAGCGAGCTTCGCAGTCCTCATCATTGCCTCGAATGAATTACCGGCAATGCAATTCAATAAATGTGATGAACGCCGCATTAGCGTCCGAAAAGGCAAATTCAAAGTTAAACAAACAAGGCCTGGAACTCTCAGAATTCCAGGCCTTGCAATTGTGCGCGGAGGGGGACTTGAACCCCCACCCCCTTTCGAGGACTAGCACCTCAAGCTAGCGCGTCTGCCATTCCGCCACCCGCGCAGGTGGTGTTCGGAGCGTTCGTTCTGCGCCTCTCGGCGCTTCTCTTTCCTCCGAAGCAGCGAGAAAAACTCTAACACGATTTCTGGGAAATAAAAAAACCGGAGCACGAGACGGCGGTGTCAACGGCAATTAGGCCCTGCCAATCCGCGCCAAAACGCGGGAAAACACGCGGCCAAACGGGCGTGCGGTGGGTAGGCTGAGGGAAGCGCGCGGGGAGCGTCCGCACCATCCGCCTTCCCGCCGGAGTACGTCCATCCCAGCCAGCAAGGAGAGTTCCATGACTGATATCCGACCCGAGGACGAAGTAGTCCGGATCTGCCAGGAACTCATCCGTATAGACACCTCGAACTTCGGTGACGATTCCGGTCCCGGGGAACGCGCCGCAGCTGAATACACAGCGGCGCTCATTAGTGAAGTGGGATTGGACGCGGAAATCTTTGAGTCGGCTCCGGGCCGGGCCAATGTGGTCACGCGCATGGCGGGGGAGGACCCTTCGGCCGGCGCCCTCGTGGTGCACGGCCACCTCGACGTCGTTCCAGCCCTCAAAGACCAGTGGACCGTGGATCCCTTCAGCGGCGAACTCAAGGACGGGCTCATCTGGGGACGCGGCGCCGTGGACATGAAGGACATGGACGCCATGATCCTCTCGGTCATGCGTGACTTCGCCCGCACGGGACGCAAGCCCAAGCGCGACATCATCTTCGCGTTCTTCGCCGACGAGGAAGCCGGGGGCAACCACGGCGCGCGCTACGCCGTCGAGCACCGTAGGGAGCTCTTCGACGGCGCGACGGAAGCGATCTCCGAAGTGGGTGGCTTCTCGGCGACCATCGGAGGCCGGCGCACCTACCTGCTGCAGACCGCGGAGAAGGGACTTTCCTGGCTGCGGCTCGTGGCCCACGGACGTGCCGGGCACGGTTCGCAAATCAACACGGACAACGCGATCACCCGCCTTGCCGGGGCAGTGACCAGGATCGGCGAATACCCCTGGCCGATTGAGCTGACCCCCACCACCCGGCAGTTCCTCGACGGCGTGACGGAACTGACCGGCGTCGAGTTCGATCCGGACAATCCCGAGACACTGCTCAAGGAACTCGGCACCGTAGCGCGCTTCGTCGGAGCTACCCTGCAAAACACCTCGAACCCCACCTTGTTGAGCTCCGGGTACAAGCACAACGTCATCCCCGAATCCGCGGAAGCGCTGGTGGACTGCCGCACGCTGCCTGGCCAGCAGGAATTGGTCTTCGAAACCATCAAAAAACTCGCCGGAGACGGTGTGGAGGTCAGCTACGTCAACAAGGACGTGTCCCTGGAAGTGCCGTTTGCCGGCAACCTGGTGGACGCCATGATCGATGCCTTGCACACGGAAGACCCCGGCGCCAAGGTGTTGCCCTACACCTTGTCCGGCGGCACCGACAACAAGTCGCTCAGCAAGATCGGCATCACAGGCTACGGATTCGCCCCGCTCATGCTTCCGGAAGAGCTCGACTTCACGGGGATGTTCCACGGGGTCGACGAACGGGTTCCGGCCGATTCGCTCAAGTTCGGATCCAGGGTGCTCAACACCCTGCTCAGCAACTACTAGGGAGAACCCCTTGATTCCCGAGGAGATCCTGCCGGACGAGCTGCTCGCGCGCATCCGGGCGCGGGCCGCAGGCTACGACCGGAACAACTCGTTCTTCCACGAGGACCTCGAGGAGCTCGCCGCGGCGGGCTACCTGAAGATCTTCGTTCCGGAGCCCGACGGCGGACTGGGGCTCGGTCTCGAAGCCGCGGCGGCGCTTCAGCGCCGGCTTGCCACGGCTGCCCCGGCCACAGCGTTGGCCGTCAACATGCACTTGGTCTGGACCGGCGTCGCGCACGTCCTGGCGGCCCGTGGCGACACTTCCCTTGGCTTTGTGCTGAAGGAGGCCGGGCAGGGCGAGGTCTTTGCGTTCGGGATTTCCGAGCCGGGAAACGACTCCATGCTCTTTGATTCAGGCACGACGGCGGAACCGCGGCCGGATGGCGGGTACAGCTTCACCGGTCGGAAGATCTTCACGAGCCTGTCGCCGGCGTGGACCCGCCTCGGCATCTTCGGCAAGGACAGCGGCGCGCGGGAGGGGAGCGGTGAGCTGGTATTCGGCTTCATCCGCCGGGACGCGCCAGGCCACGAGACGCTGGAAGACTGGGACACGCTGGGAATGCGGGCCAGCCAATCGAACACGACGCTCCTCCACGACGCCGCAGTGCCGCCGGATCGGATCTTTCGGAAACTGCCCGTAGGACCCAATCAGGATCCGTTGATCTTCGCGATCTTCGCGTGCTTCGAAACACTGCTTGCCGCGGTCTATACGGGCATTGCGGAGCGGGCATTCACCCTGGCGGTCGAAGCCGTCACGCGTCGTACCTCGGCCAAGTACGGCGGCCGGAGCTTCTCGCAGGATCCGGACATCCGCTGGAAGATCGCCGACGCCGCCATGGCCATGGATTCCATCCAACCGCAGTTGGCGTCGGTGGCCCGTGATGTGGATGCCGTGGTTGATCACGGGGCGCAGTGGTTTCCAAAGTTCGTGGGCCTCAAGGTCCGGGCCACGGAGAACGCCCGGAGCATGGTGGATGTGGCCATCCGGCTTTCCGGAGGCTCAAGCTACTTCCGCGGATCGGAACTCGAACGGCTGTATCGCGATGTACTGGCCGGGATCTTCCATCCGTCCAACGATGAATCAGCGCACGCCACGGTAGCCAACGCGTGGCTGGGCCCGCTCGAAAGCTGACACGCTCGAAAGATGGAGCAGGAAACCCGAAGGCAAGGGCTTGCAGCTACACGGTGCGCTGCACGTTGAGTACCTTGCGGCGCAGCCAGAACCGGCGACCGCCGCCGATATAGAGGATGCTCCGCTCCAGTTCCCACTTGCCATATTCGGAGTGCTCCACGAGCCGACGTCGCGCCTCGGGCAAGGAATCGTCAGGGCTGACAGTCAGCACGAGGTACTCGTACTGCCTTGCGTAGTCCCGCTGACGCTCCACTGAACTGCTCAGAAATTGTTCTCTCATCCCTCTCCATTTTCGTCTTTTTCGGGCTAACGTGAAGTCATGAGCATCGATCCGCGTGTCGCGCTTCAGTCATTGACAGCTGCCTTGGAAGAGCACCTGATTGCCGCTTCCGCCCGCCGGGGAGAAGGAGATCCCACCGTGGAGGCAGCGTTTTTTGCCGTCGCAGATGCCTTTGAGGTATATGAGGACTCACTATACGAGGCCTACTCGGAAGTCACACCACTTCAGGTGTTCGACGACGATGAAGAAGATGACGACGAGGACAATAATGAACTCCTCGATGAAGACGAGCTGGAGATCCTCGATCAGTAAGACGGGGCCAGTAGTCCCGGAGTAACAGCGCAGCGCCGGAGTAACAGCTACGTCAGATCGCTGAAACGTCCTCCAGCGCCCGGGAAATTTCCGCGGGAAGGGGTGCCAGCTGTGCGTCGAGCAGTTCCTTGAGCTGGACCGCATTGCGTGCGCCCACCACGGCCGTGGATACGCCCGGGCGGGAGAGCAACCAGCTCAGCGAGACGTCGACGGCGGACCGTCCCAGGCCACGACCAGCCATGGCCACCGCTTCGACGATCCGCGCCCCCCGCGCGTCGAGGTACTTTTCGACGTAGCCGCTGAGGCGGCCTTCAGCCGCACGTGATTCAGACGGAATCTGTCCACGGTACTTGCCGCTGAGCACCCCGCGGCCGAGGGGACCCCACGCCATGAGGCCGAGTCCTGCGTCCTCGACGGCGGGCACCAGTTCGTCTTCGGGCTTCCTGTGCAGGAGCGAGTACTCGGATTGGTTGGCCACCACGGTGAATCCTGCGACGGCCGCAGCCTTGGCGGTCTGCCAGCCGTTGTAGTTGGAGATGCCGACGTACCGTGCGCGTCCCGAGCGCAGCGCGAGGTCAAGGGCGGAGAGCGTTTCGTCCAGCGGTACGTTGCCGTCCCAGGCCTGCGCGAACCAAATGTCGACGTAGTCAGTCCGCAAGCGGGCAAGGCTCGCGTCGAGGGCGGACAGCATGGATCCGCGGGAGGCATCGACGCTGCGCCGGCTGTCCGACGTCGAGATGCCCGCTTTCGTGGAGAGGACAACCTCCGATCGCGACACGACGTCCCCCAGCATGGAGCCCAGGAGAGCTTCGGCTTGTCCGCCTGCGTAGGAGGCCGCGGTATCGATCATGGTGCCGCCCGCGGCGATGAACGTATGGAGCAACTCCCGTGCATCTTGCTCGTCCGTTTCTTCCGCCCAGGACATGGTGCCCAGGGAAAGGGTGGACACCCGAAACCCGCTGTTGCCGACGTAACGCTGCTGCATAGCTGATAGCTTACGGGGAGTTCGCCTAGATCATGACGTAGGGTCTATTCACGTGAACTGGATAGAAGCAGCCTTCCTTGGCCTTGTGCAGGGCCTGACAGAATTCCTCCCGATTTCTTCAAGCGCACACCTGCGAATTGTCGGCTCGTTCCTGCCCAATGCGGCGGATCCAGGAGCTGCTTTCACGGCCATTACGCAACTAGGCACCGAGACGGCCGTCATCGTCTTCTTCTGGCGCGACATTGTCAGGATTGTCCGTGCCTGGTTCGGATCACTGCGCGGAAAAGTCTCCAGGGACGATCCTGACGCGCGGATGGGGTGGCTGGTGATCCTCGGGAGCCTTCCGATCATCGTTCTCGGCCTGCTCTTCCAGGACCAGATCGAATCGGTCCTGCGCAGCTTGTGGATCGTGGCCACTATGCTGATCGTCTTCGGCATGATCCTTGCGGTAGCAGACGCCGTTGGCCGGCAGGAACGCGAGCTGAGCCAATTGACCTTCAAGCACGGCATCCTTTACGGCCTGGCGCAGGCCATGGCGCTCATCCCGGGCGTCTCGCGCTCCGGCGGAACCATCACCGCCGGCCTGTTGATGGGGTACACCCGGGAGTCGGCTGCACGCTATTCGTTCCTGCTGGCCATACCCGCTGTCTTCGGCAGCGGCCTCTACCAGCTGTACAAAGTGGTGTCGAAGGAAGGAATCACCGGGCCCTTCGGCTTGCCGGAAACAGCCTTGGCCACGGTCATCGCTTTCGTTGTGGGCTTCATCATCATCGGCTGGTTCCTCAAGTTCATTTCCACCCACAGCTACCGCGTCTTCGTGTGGTACCGCATCCTCCTTGGACTCGCCCTCTATGTACTGCTCGGTTTCAATGTCATCAGCGCCTAGCACTATGGTTGAGGCTGTGAAATCGTGGATCTCCCGCCCTGTGCCTGAACTACCCGGCAGCATGCCCCCCTTGAGGCTGTTCGATACCGCCCTCAGGGCAGTGGTGGAGGTCGAGCCACGCCCGGAGCAATCCATGTACGTGTGCGGCATCACCCCCTACGACGCGACCCATATGGGACACGCGGCCAGCTATGTCGCCTTCGACCTGCTCAACCGGGCATGGCGGGACAGCGGCCAGCGGGTTGCGTACGTCCAGAACGTCACCGACGTCGACGACCCCCTGCTTGAGCGAGCCACCGCCACCGGCGTCGATTGGCGCGAGCTGGCGGCGAGCCAGATTGAGCTTTTCCACGCCGACATGGACGCCCTCAACGTGCTGGCCCCGAACCATTACATCGGCGCCGTCGAGGCGATCCCGATGATTGTCCCGGCCATTGAGAAACTGATCGCGGACAAACTCGCCTACCGCGTGCACGGTACCGGCGGCGAGCCCGACGGCGACGTCTATTACGACGTCGAGGCGGCCGGCAAAGCGTCCGATAGCCCGGACGCGTGGACGCTCGGAGACATCTCCGGGCTCGGTGAAGTGGAAATGCTGGAGCTTTTCGCCGAACGTGGCGGCGATCCGGGCCGTTCAGGGAAGCGGAATCCCCTTGATCCCTTGCTGTGGCGCGTTGCCCGCGACGGCGAGCCGCGCTGGCCCGGCGCAAGCCTCGGTGACGGACGTCCCGGCTGGCACATTGAATGCACCGTCATCGCCCAGAAGTACCTGCCCGCTCCCTTCGCCGTGCAGGGCGGCGGATCGGACCTCGTCTTCCCGCACCACGAAATGGGTGCCGGGCACGCGTATTCGCTCAGTGGCGTTCCCTTGGCGCACCACTATGCCCACGCCGGAATGGTGGGCCTCGACGGCGAAAAGATGAGCAAATCCAAGGGCAACCTGGTCCTCGTGTCCAAGCTTCGTGCCGCAGGCGAAGAACCTGCAGCAATCCGTTTGGCGATCCTGGCCCACCACTACCGCTCGGATTGGTCCTGGACCGATGAAGGCTTCGTGGAAGCCAAGGAACGGCTCAACACGTGGCGGGCGGCCCGGGACATTGCTCCTGAGGGGACGGCGGCGCAGCTGCTCACTCGGATGCGTGCCGAGCTCGCCAATGACCTCAACGCTCCCGGCGCGGTTGCCGCCGTCGATGCCTGGGCGGCCGCGGCCCTCGGCAACCCGTCCACCGCGAATCCCGGCGCCTTCGATTCCGCCCTGGTGAGCGACGCGATCAACGGATTGCTCGGCGTCGAGCTCTGATATCCAAACAACGCGGGGTCACTTACGGCCCATAATGTCCCCTTGGACCGGCCGTAAGTGACCCCGCGTTGGGTCAGGGCTTGTCCTTGCCCCTGCGCTTCAGGTAGCGCTCGAACTCGCGCGCGATGGATTCGCCACTGGCCTCGGGAAGGTCGGCAGTGTCCTTGGCCTCTTCGAGCTGCCGCACGTAGGCGGCGATTTCCGGGTCTTCGGTGGCGAGCTCGTCCACGCCGCGCTCCCACGCCTCGGATTCCTCGTTGAGGGCATGGGTGTCCAAGGGCACCTGTAGCAGATCCTCGATCCGGTTCAAGATGGCAAGTTGCGCTTTGGGGGACGGCGGCTGGGCGACATAGTGCGGCACGGCTGCCCACAATGACACCGTGGGCAACCCCGCGAGCAGTGCGAACTCCGCCAGCACGCCCACAATGCCCACCGGCCCCTCGTACTGCGACGCCTCCAGGTTCAAGCGCTGCCGCAGTCCGCTGTCGTCCGAGGAGGTGCTGACGGGGATCGGTCGGCTGTGCGGCACGTCGGCCAGCAGGGCGCCGATCAGCACCACGTAGTCAACCTTGAGAGTCTCGGCGTGGACCAGAAGCTCGGCCGTGTAGGCGCGCCAACGATAGGAAGGCTCGGTGCCGAGCACGAACACCACGTCGACGTTGCTGTCCGGGACGCTGGCCTTGTAAAGGCGCGTGGAAGGCCACTTCACTTTGCGGGTTCCGGCGGCCGTGCGTCGAACGGTCGGCCTGGTGAACTGAAAGTCGTAGTAGTCGTCGGCATCAACGGATGCCACTTTCTTTCCTTGCCACAACTTGTTCAAGTAGTGAAGGGAATCGCTGGCCGCCTCTCCGGCGTCGTTCCAACCCTCGAAAGCCGCGAGCATCACGGTGATGCGCTGGCCTTCGGCTACAGGCTGGAGAAGGCGCTCAGGCTCCGGTGAAGTGGCCTGTCCGTCAGGGGCTCCGTCCAAACTGTTCATTCACTCACCCTACGTCCAAGACCGCCACCCATGCATGGCGTAAAGTGACCGGCGTGGCCATACTTCGCCCCCGGCGTAGAACGGCAATTGCCTTCCGTCCTTCCACGTAGACTTTAGGCATGCTTGCTTCAGCCACCCAGCCCTTTGTAAAAGCCGAGCTCAAAGCCGCACTATGGGACATGGATGGCACCTTGGTGGACACCGAGCCATACTGGATTGCCGCGGAACGCGCCCTCGTGGAGTCCCACGGCGGCGCCTGGAGCCATGAACAAGCCATGCAGCTCGTAGGGCAGTCGCTGATGCATTCGGCCGGCATCCTCCAAACGGCTGGAGTGAACCTGGAAAAGCGCGAGATCGTCGACTCCTTGAGCGCCCAGGTCATCGACCGTCTCCGCGTCGAGGTGCCGTGGCGGCCCGGTGCCAAGGAATTGCTTGACGAGCTGTATCAATCGGGCGTCCGCTGTGCCCTCGTGACCATGTCCGAAGGCCCGATGGCGCGGGAGGTCGTGGCCAACCTCCCCAAGCCCTACTTCGAGTTCCTCATCACGGGAGACACCGTGAGCCAAGGAAAACCCCACCCGGAGGCTTACCTGACCGCCGTCGAGCGACTCCAGGACACAGACCCCGGGCTGACCGCAGACCATTGCGTCGCACTCGAGGACTCGGTTCCGGGAGTTGCGTCCGCGATCGCCTCAGGCGTGGTGACGGTCGGGATCCCGCACCAGATGCCGCTGCCGGAGGACCCCCGCCGGGCAACCTGGGACTCCCTTCAGGGCCGGAAGGTCGCCGATCTTGAAGCGCTTGTTGCCGCCAGGGCCTCCGCGAATGTGCCGGCCGGAACTCTCCTTGGACGGGCGAACTAAGTGAGCACTCCCCGGAATGGTGGCCATAGCACGCGTCGCGGCAGTAAAGACGGGATTCCCCTCGGCCGGATAGCGGGAATCCCCGTATACCTCGCTTACTCCTGGTTCATCATCGCGGCGTTCACTGTGATCGTCTATGGTCCAGCTTTGCTCGTCCGGGAGCACTCCCTCGGGATCGCCGCATATTTCGTTGCCTTTGCGTATGCGGTGCTCCTTGCCCTTTCCGTATTGGTCCACGAGCTCGCCCATGCCTTGAGTGCCAAGGCGTTCAACTGGCCCACGGAGAAGATCGTGCTGAATCTGTGGGGCGGGCACACACAGTTCGAGAGCTTCATTGCTTCCCCTGGCCGTTCGGTGGTTGTTGCCTTGGCAGGACCCGCAGCCAACTTTGTCCTCGCGGGCGGGGCCTGGCTGGTGCTTCAGACCGGTATCTTCACCGGGGCAGGGGACACCCTGACAAATATCTTCATGTGGGCCAATTTCCTGATCGGCATCTTCAACGTCCTCCCGGGCCTGCCCTTGGACGGGGGGCGCTTGGTGGAGTCCGCGGTATGGAAAGCCACAGGCAGTCAGGAAAAGGGGACGGTGGCGGCTGGCTGGGCGGGACGGGTCATCGTGATCGTCCTGGTCGTTTGGATCGTCGTACTGCCCGTGCTCAGCGGAAATACCCCGGATCTCAGCTATATGCTCATCACCTTCCTGGTCTGCAGCTTCCTGTGGATGGGTGCCTCGGGCGCCATTCAGCAGGCCACGCTCCGCGGCCGCCTTCCCTTGGTGAGCGCCGCGGCCTTGGCCGAGCCCGCCGTCGGGATTCCGAACTCGGCCACCGTCGCCGACGTCCTGCGGGTGGCACCCTACGGCACTCCCGCCGTCGTGATCTGCGGACCCGATGGCCGGCCACAGGGCCTTGTCGATCCGCATGCCACCGCAGCCGTGCCGCCCTCCCAGATTTACGCAACGCTGGTGACGGCGGTTTCGACCCCGCTCGCCGAGGGCGCCTACGTCCCGTGGAGTTCCAGCGGCCAGGAACTGATCCAGTATCTGGCGCAGCTCAGCGGCACTGAATACGCCGTCGTGGACGAAGCCGGTACGGTCATGGGCCTGCTGCGGCAGCAGGCCGTAGTGACAGCCATTACAGGTAAAGTAGCCCGACGGAGCGGACGCCCGTAGGACCTTCCCGGTAGAGTTACCTGCCGGCCGTGAATTAACCCGGCCGCGCATCACCAAGCAGTAACTGTGGCAACAAAAGACGGCCCAGCCGTACAGGAGCGAGGAAATCCCCATGAGCAGCGAAACCGCCGCCAACTTCACGGCCACCGACACCGCCGACACCGCCATTCAGCCGACGGGTGCGGCACGGCGCCGAGGGCCGTTCCGCGTGGGCGAGCGGGTTCAACTCACGGACGAGCGAGGCCGGATGAACACCATCACGCTGGAGGAGGGCGGAGCCTTCCACACGCACCGCGGCTTCCTCAACCATGACGAAATCATCGGCCAGGTTGATGGCTCCGTAGTCGCCAACAACATCGGCCAGCAGTACCAGACGCTCCGGCCGCTGCTCTCGGACTTCGTGTTGTCCATGCCCCGCGGTGCAGCAGTGGTCTACCCGAAGGATGCCGGGCAGATCGTCACGATGGCCGACATCTTCCCGGGTGCGCGCGTTGTGGAAGCAGGCGTTGGTTCCGGCGCCCTTTCGATTTCCTTGCTCCGCGCAGTGGGCGACAACGGTTACCTGCACTCTTTCGAACGTCGCGAAGAATTCGCAGACATCGCCCGCGGCAACGTGGAAACAATTTTCGGCGGTCCGCACCCCGCCTGGAAGATCTCGCTGGGCGACTTCCAGGAGGAAGTGGTCCGCAGCGAAGAGCCCGGATCCGTGGACCGCGTGGTGCTGGACATGCTCGCTCCTTGGGAATGCCTCGACGCCGTTGCGACCGTCCTGGCCCCCGGCGGCGTGTGGATCAACTACGTGGCCACGGTGACCCAGCTTTCCCGCACTGCCGAAGCCATCCGCGCCGACGGACGGTTCACGGAACCGGACGCCTGGGAGTCCATGGTCCGCGGCTGGCACCTTGAGGGCCTCGCCGTCCGCCCGGACCACCGCATGGTGGCCCACACCGGCTTCCTTTTGGTCACCCGCCGCCTCGCCGACGGCGTGACCGGAATCTCCGTCAAGCGGCGTCCGTCCAAGACCGAGTTCAGCGAAGAGGACTTGAATGCGTGGACGCCGGGCGCCGTAGGAGAGCGCGCGGTTTCGGACAAAAAACTGCGTCGGGCGGCACGCGATGCGATTGCCGGCACCAACGTCAAGGACGACCCCACGCCCGCTCCCTGAGGAAACATCACAAACTGGTCCGCATTCCGGATGTCACAGGTTTCCCGACGCTTTTGAGGGCTAAGGTCTATTTATAGAAAGCGGGAAGGAGCTGATGCTTCGTGGATACGTCGAACAATGACTTCGGGCGAACAACGCCGGAGGAGCCAGCGAACAAGGCTGTGACTGAGGGAAAAGCGGGACACGGGGGTGGAGCAATCCAGCCGGTGGACGACTCCGCGGAGCTCACCGTCGCGGAACGCCAGATAAACATCCTTCGAGACAAGCTGCGCCACATCGACCGTCAGCTTGCCGCCGCCACGCAGAACAACACCAAGCTCGTGACCATGCTGGAAACGGCGAAGGCCGAAATCCTGCGGCTCAAAGGAGCCCTCGAGCAGGACGGCCAACCGCCGTACAGCTTCGGGACGATCCTGCAGATCAATCCGAGGCGCCAGCCCACGGCAGGCAGCACCGGCCAGGCGGCCACGGAGGAGTCGGTAGACATCTTCAACGCCGGCCGCAAGATGCGCGTGGGCGTCAGCCCGCTCGTGAACATCAACCAGCTGGCCGTCGGGCAGGAAGTCCTCCTCAATGAGGCCCTTCTCGTGGTGACCGGCCTGGGCTACGAACGTGCAGGCGAACTCGTCACGCTCAAGGAAATGCTAGGCACGGACCGCGCCCTGGTAGTGGGCAGGGCCGATGAAGAGCGGGTGGTGAGGCTTTCGGGTGCCTTGCAGAAAGTGCACCTGCGCGTCGGTGACGCCCTGTCCCTGGATTCCCGCACCGGCTACGCCCTGGAGAAGGTTCCCCGGGCAGAGGTCGAAAACCTCGTCCTCGAGGAAGTCCCGGATATCACCTACGAGGACATCGGCGGCCTGGGCCCGCAAATCGAACAGATCCGCGACGCGGTGGAACTCCCGTTCCTGCACCCGGATCTGTACCGCGAACACGGGCTCAAAGCACCCAAAGGCATCCTGCTGTACGGCCCTCCGGGTTGCGGCAAGACGCTGATCGCCAAAGCCGTCGCCAACTCGCTGGCCGCACGCGCCTCCGAACGGGCCGGCAACGTGGACCTGAAGAGCTACTTCCTGAACATCAAGGGACCTGAACTCCTTGACAAGTACGTCGGCGAAACAGAGCGGCACATCCGGCTGATCTTTGCCCGCGCCCGGGAGAAGGCTTCGGATGGCAGCCCCGTGGTGGTGTTCTTCGACGAGATGGACTCGCTCTTCCGCACCCGCGGCACCGGTGTCTCCTCCGACGTCGAAACAACCATCGTCCCGCAGCTCCTGAGCGAGATCGACGGCGTCGAACGGTTGGACAACGTAATCGTGATCGGCGCCTCGAACCGCGAAGACATGATCGACCCGGCCATTCTCCGTCCCGGCCGCCTGGATGTGAAGGTCAAGATCCAACGGCCCGACGCCGAGGCGGCGGCTGATATTTTCGCCAAGTACATCACCACCGACCTTCCTTTCCACGCGACGGATCTGGCAGAGCATGGCGGCGACGTCCAGGCCACGGTCGACGCCATCATCCAGCGCACCGTCGAAGCCATGTACTCGACGGAGAAATCCAACGAGTACCTCGAAGTCACGTACGCCAACGGCGATACCGAAATGCTCTACTTCAAGGACTTCAACTCCGGTGCCGTTGTCCAGAACGTCGTGGACCGGGCCAAGAAGTACGCCATCAAGGACCTCCTGCTGACCCAGCAGAAAGGCCTGAGGATCGACCACTTCCTGCGCGCCGTCGTCGACGAATTCCGCGAACACGAGGACATGCCCAACACCACCAACCCGGATGACTGGGCACGCATCTCAGGCAAGAAGGGCGAACGCATCACCTACATCCGCACCATCGTCCAGGGCAAGGCCGGCCAGGAGCCCGGGAAGTCGATCGAAACGACTCCCAACACCGGCCAGTACCTGTGACGGCCCGGCCGGAAGGCCTGCCTTCGGACAAGCTTCCCGTCGGCGGGGCCATGCGGGTCATGGGATCGGAAACCGAATACGGCATCCATTCGCCCTCCGCGCCGGGGGCGAATGCCACGATGATGTCCGCCCGGATCATCCAGGCCTACGCCAACCTGACGCGGCAGCGGGCGGCCGGCGGCGCCGAGACCCGTTGGGACTATACGGACGAAGAACCCTTGCATGACGCGCGCGGTTGGACACTCGAGCGGAGTGCCGCCGATCCCAGCCAGCTGACTGACAGGCCCCCGGTGCTCGACGCCGAGGCCGTCGCGCTGGCGTACGGGCGCCAGGAACTGGAAGTCGACGGCAGCGACGAGTCCGGATCTCTGCTGATGAACATGGTGCTCGGCAACGGGGCCCGGCTGTATGTGGACCATGCCCATCCTGAATATTCCAGTCCCGAGGTCACGAATCCCCGTGACGCCGTGGCCTGGGACGCGGCCGGCGACCTCGTGGCCTTGGCCACCGTGCGGAAGGTGGCAGCCGATCCCGATCTGCCGCCCATCAACCTGTACAAGAACAACACCGACAACAAATCGGTGTCCTATGGGTCCCACGAGAACTACCTCATGCCGCGCTCGGTACCTTTCGGGGACATCGTCCGGGGCCTGACGCCGTTCTTCGTCACGCGCCAGGTCATTTGCGGAGCCGGTCGGCTCGGCAAGGGCCAGGACGGTTCAACTGCCGGGTTCCAGATCAGCCAGCGGGCGGACTTCTTCGAGGCCGAGGTGGGACTGGAAACCACCATCAGGCGTCCGATCATCAATACCCGGGATGAACCGCACGCCACCGCGGACAAGTATCGGCGCCTGCATGTCATTATCGGCGATGCCAACCTGAGCCAGGTGTCGAACTACTTGAAGTTCGGCACCACGGCTTTGGTCCTGAGCCTTATCGAAGCCGGCCAGGCACCGAAGATCGAAGTGCATGAGCCCGTGGCGGGCCTGCAGGCCATCAGCCATGACACCTCCCTGACCGCCACCGTCAGGCTTCTTGACGGACGACGCGTCACTGCGCTCGATATCCAGTGGATGTACTACGAGGCAGCGGCCAAACTTGGCCAGGAAACCGGAGTCTCCGATTCCTTCAGTGGAGACGGCCACACCCGTGACGTCCTGGAGCGGTGGGAGTCGACGCTGGCGCTTTTGGGGAGCAACCCCGCGAGTGCCGCGTCTTCCGTCGAATGGCTGGCCAAGATGTCCCTGCTCGACGGCTACCGGAACCGTGACGGCCTGGAATGGAAGGACGCCCGCCTGGGGCTGGTCGATTTGCAATGGTCTGACGTGAGGCCGGAGAAAGGCCTGTACTACCGGATGCTTTCCCGCGATCGCATGCAGACGATCGTCGACGACGCGACGATCAGCCGCGCCGTCGTCGAACCGCCGTCGGACACCCGGGCGTATTTCCGCGGGAAGTGTGTTTCCAGCTTCGGCAAGGACGTAGTCGGCGCCAGCTGGGATTCGGTCATCTTCGACGTTCCGGGCATCGGGAAACTGCAGCGGGTGCCGACCAGGGAACCCCTCCGCGGCACGGAAGCACTCACCGGCCAGTTGTTTCGGAAACATGCCACAGCGGGAGCCTTCCTCCGTGAATTGCTCGGCCTGGACCCGGCCCCGCCCGCCTGACCGGGCAGCCGAGGAACGGCGTCCAAACGGGCCCGACAAAACCGCAGCGTCGCGGCCCGCCCCGTGGCAGTATGGCATTACAGGAAGTCCCCGTTGCCGGGGATGGACAGAATGGAGAAGGAAATGGCAGCTCAGGAGCAGCAGCAACCGCAGTCGCGGGACGTCGAGACGGAGGCCGATGCCCCCGAAGCACCGCCCGCAGCGCCAGAGGCACAGGCCTCGGTCGCCACGCAGGGCGTTGACGATCTCCTCGACGAAATCGACGGCGTACTTGAGTCGAACGCCGAGGAATTCGTGCGGGCATTTGTGCAAAAGGGCGGTCAGTAGCCAGCAGCCAGCCCAGCCAAGGGCCCGGCCGGCGCGAGGCCGCCGGGCATCGGATGTCAGAGTCGAAGGAGCGCAGCAATGCAGGATCCATCAGCCGGCCACCTGGCCACCCAAGCAACGTCTTCGTTCATAGAGCATTTGCAACGCTCCAGGCCTGAACTCCTTCCCTTCAACCAAGCGCTGCCTGCGGGACAAATTCCGCCGGTGCCCCATGCCACGACAATCGTCGCCCTGAGTTACCCAGGCGGCGTCCTGATGGCGGGGGACCGGCGTGCCACCATGGGCAACGTGATCGCCAGCAGGCACATCGAGAAGGTCTTCCCGGCCGACGAATATTCCGTCCTGGGAATTGCCGGGACAGCAGGCCTGGCGATCGACATCACACGGTTGTTCCAGGTGGAACTGGAACACTACGAAAAGATCGAGGGCACGCTGCTGAGCCTGGACGGCAAAGCCAACCGGCTTGGAGCCATGATCCGCGGCAACCTGCCCATGGCGATGCAGGGCCTCGCGGTCATTCCGCTCTTCGCTGGATTCGACCAGGCGGCCGGCGTGGGACGGCTTTTCTCATACGATGTCACCGGCGGACGCTACGAGGAATTGGAGCACCATTCGGTCGGTTCCGGTTCCGTCTTCGCGCGTGGCGCCTTGAAGAAGCTGTGGCGGCCGAACCTCACGGAGGACGAGGCCGTCGCCGTCGCCGTTGAAGCCCTCTACGACGCTGCCGACGACGACTCCGCCACCGGCGGTCCGGACCCCGTCCGGCAGCTCTGGCCGGTGGTGTATACGGTCAACCGCGCCGGCGCCCGCCGGGTGCCGGAACGGGAATTGGCGGCGATCGCAGGATCCATTATTGAGTCGCGCGCAGTTGCCGGACGGGAGGCCTGACATGACCCAGCAGTTCTATGTTTCGCCCGAACAACTGATGAAGGACCGCGCGGATTTCGCGCGGAAGGGCATCGCCCGGGGCCGTTCCGTCGTCGTGATCAGTTGCGCTGACGGCATCGCGTTGGTGGCTGAGAACCCTTCGCCGTCGCTCCACAAAATCGGTGAGATCTACGACAAGATCGCGTTCGCCGCCGTGGGCAAGTACAACGAGTTTGAGAGTCTTCGTCAAGCAGGCGTCCGCTACGCCGACGTCCGCGGCTATTCGTACGATCGCGAGGATGTCACGGCCCGTGGCCTGGCCAGCGTCTACGCGCAGAGCCTGGGCGCGGTCTTCACCGCGGAACAAAAGCCTTTCGAGGTGGAGCTCGCAGTCGCAGAAGTCGGGCACACGCAGGCCGAGGACCATCTTTATCGGCTGACGTTCGACGGTTCGATCGCCGACGAGAACGGTTTTGTGGTGATGGGCGGCTTGGCCGAGCAGGTAGCTGAGACCGTGGCGGGCGGTTGGGAAGCCGACCTCAACCTGGCCGGCGCACTCCGCCTCGCGGTCAAGGCGCTGGCCACGGACAAGGAAGTCGACGCCCTGCCCGGCACCGCCGTCGAGGCCGCAGTCCTTGACCGGAGTCCGGAAAGCGGACGCGGTTCCCGACGGGCCTTCCGGCGGCTCCGGGCGGACGAAATCACACAGCTGCTGGCAGGGGAGGCCTGAGATGGACAAGAGAATATTCGGGATTGAAACCGAGTTCGGCATTTCGTATTCGAGCCCGGACTCGCGGCCTTTGGCTCCCGAGGAAGTCGCCAGGTACCTCTTTCGGAAGGTCGTGAGCTGGGGACGTTCCTCCAACGTCTTCCTGACCAATGGCTCGCGGCTGTACCTGGATGTCGGTTCGCACCCGGAGTACGCCACTGCGGAATGCGACGACCTCGCGCAGTTGATCGCCCACGACAGGGCCGGGGAACTCATTCTCGATGACCTCGTCGATGAAGCGCAGGCGCGGCTCGCGGCGGAGGGATTCAACGGAACGGTCTACCTGTTCAAGAACAACACCGATTCCGCCGGCAATTCCTACGGCAGCCATGAAAACTACCTGATTCCCCGGCGCGGCGAGTTCTCGCGGCTCGCCGAGATCCTCATTCCCTTCCTCGTGACGAGGCAGCTGATCGCCGGCGCGGGCAAGGTCCTGAAGACACCACATGGGGCCACGTTCGCGTTCTCCCAACGTGCCGACCACATTTGGGAAGGCGTGTCTTCTGCGACGACGAGGTCCCGCCCGATCATCAACACCCGTGACGAGCCCCACGCCGACGCCGAGTTCTTCCGCCGTCTGCATGTGATCGTCGGCGATTCCAACATGTCCGAAACCACCGCCCTGTTGAAGGTGGGAACGGTGGACCTGCTCCTGCGCATGATTGAGGCCGGGGTGATCATGCGGGACATGCGCATGGAGAACCCGATCCGCAGCATCCGTGAAATCTCCCACGATCTGAGCGGTAAGGCCTTGGTGCGCCTGGCCAACGGCAGGCAACTGACGGCCCTGGACATCCAGCGGGAGTACCTCGCAAAGGTCACCGCCTTCGTGGCATCAAATGGAGCCCACAATCCGCACGTGCCGCTCATCCTGGATCTTTGGGAGCGGACGCTCGACGCGATCGACAGCGGCGACACCAGCGGAATAGATACGGAAGTTGACTGGGCCATCAAGAAGAAGCTGATGGATGGCTACATGCGCCGTCATGGAATCGGCCTCGACTCTTCGAGGATCGCACAACTGGACCTCACGTATCACGACATCTCGCGCAAGCGCGGGCTCTTCTTCCTGCTTCAGTCGCGCGGTGCGGCGAGGCGCCTCGTGGCTGACACGGACATCAAGGACGCAGTGGATGCGCCGCCGCAGACCACCCGGGCAAAACTCCGTGGCGACTTCGTCCGGCGCGCCCAGGAACTCGGGCGTGACTACACCGTGGATTGGGTCCATTTGAAGTTGAACGACCGCGCGCACCAGACGATTTTGTGCAAGGATCCGTTCCGCAGCGTCGACGAGAGAGTGGATGCCCTGCTGGACTCGATGAGCTGACTCCCAGCTTCACCCGCTATTCTGGAGGTTGGCCTTTTAACAGGCCGCTACGCGCATGGCCGAGCCTGGCCCGGCCATGCCCTCCTTTTGCCCCGACGAAAGTTCAATTTGTGCGACGTCTACTAGCAATTCTTATCCCCGGCCTTTTGCTGCTCACCGCCTGTGGCGGAAGTCCGGCAGCAGCTCCGGAGCCCACCAGTCAGTCCGCCGGCGATGTAGCCAAGCTGGATTCCCTTAAGGTCTCCGACAATGGAGACAAGAAGGCACCCGGCCTGGAATTCAACAAGCCGTTGGATGTGACGCAGCCAACCATCAAGATGGTCAGCGACGGCACTGGCGACAAAGTGAAAGCCGGCCAGGTGGCGCAGATCACCTACATCGCCGTCGACGGCAAGGACGGCAAGACCCTCGAGGACACTTTCCCCAGCGGGTCCCAGCCCGTCGAACTGAACGATCAGCTCAAGACCGGCAGCGCTGTGCTCTACAACGCGCTGGTCGGGGCGAAGGTAGGCGCTGACATCGCTTTCGCCGTGCCAGGAACCCCGGCATCGGCTGAAGCAGCGGCAACGTCATCCCAACTGGTGGTCTTCAAGGTCACCGGCGTCAAGGATGCAGTCAAGCCCCTCGACAAGCCGGAAGGCGATGTCGTGACCCCGCCCGCCGGCCTCCCCACGGTCAAGGCCGACGACAAGGGTGTTCCGCAGATTACCGTTGCCGGTGCGAAGGCCCCCGACGCCCTCGTCTCCCAGGACCTCATCAAGGGCAAGGGCGCAGTGGTCAAGGAAACGGACACCCTGACGGTCAACTACGTCGGCGTCACCTTGGCTGACGGCAAGAAGTTCGACTCCAGCTATGACAAGGGCCAGACAGCCAGCTTCGCGCTGAACGGCGTCATCAAGGGCTGGACTCAAGGCCTGACGGGCAAGACCGTCGGCTCCCGTGTCCTCCTGGTCATCCCCAAGAGCCTCGCATATGGCGACGCGGCCGCAGCCCAAGGCCAGCCCACGGGCGATCTGGTCTTCGTCGTGGACATCCTGGGCGCCCAGTAGCTTTCCGCAATTTTCCGAAACACCGTAACTATCACATTGAGGAGTACCCATGTCATTTGGACAGCGCGATTACGACCGCACCAAGCCGGAGATCGACTTCCCGGAGGGCGACGTCCCCACGGAACTCGTTATCAAGGACATCGTCGTTGGTGACGGCGCCGAGGCCCAGGCCGGCGACACCGTCTCCACCCACTACGTCGGCGTTGCTTGGTCCACCGGCGAGGAATTCGACGCATCCTGGGGCCGCGGCGCGCCGCTGGACTTCCGCGTGGGCGTTGGCCAGGTCATCCAGGGTTGGGACCAGGGACTGCTTGGCATGAAGGTCGGCGGCCGTCGTCGCCTTGAGATCCCCTCCGAGCTTGCCTACGGTTCCCGTGGCGCCGGCGCGGCTATCAAGCCCAACGAAGCCCTCATCTTCGTGGTGGACCTCGTGGCAGTCCGCTAGGTCTCACAGCATAGGAAGGCGCGTCTGCAGCCGGAGAAATCCGGCCGCAGACGCGCCTTCCGCCTTTGCCGGCGGAATTTAGTAACGTTGCAAGCGTGTCCGCATCACGTACCGAACGACTCCTGAACCTGTTGATTGCCCTTCTGAACACGAGATACGGGTTGTCCCGGGCCGTTCTCAGGCAGAAGGTCTATCACGACGCCGGCGGCAGCGACGTCGCGTTCGGACGCATGTTTGAACGCGACAAGTCAGACCTGAAGCAGTTTGGCTTCGAGATCGAAACGCTTTTCGACCACGGATTCGGCTCGGACGATCCCGCCTCGACCCGTTACCGCATCGGCAAGGAGTCCAATCGCCTGCCTGACGTGCAACTGACGCCGGCGGAGGGCACGGTCCTGCTCCTGGCTGCGCAGCTGTGGGAGCGCGCGGCGCTCGGTTCGGCCGCGGCAAGCGCACTGCGGAAGCTGCAGGCTTCCGGCGACCTTGCCGACGTCGAACTCCCCGCCGGCGTCCAGCCGCGCATCAAGCCCGCCGGCCAGGCTTTTGACGACATCATCGTGGCCATGAACGGCCGGCACCCCGTGAGTTTCGGCTACCGTGCCGCCAGCACCGGCAAGGACGAACGCCGCACCGTGGAGCCTTGGGGCCTCGGCAGCCGGTTCGGCCAGTGGTACCTGGTGGGCTTGGACCGGGCCCGGAAGGCGAAGCGGTTTTTCCGGCTGTCCCGGATGACTAGCGATGTCCATGTCGAGACCGGGCATCACTGCGAGACTCCTCCGGGGTTCGATATCCGTGCCGAACTGGACAGCCTCACCGAACTTCCCGTGCAGGAGGCCCACCTCGACGTCGCCGAAGGCCGACTGCTCGGTCTTCGCAAGCGCGCGGTGGGTGCCACCGGGACGGCTGCCACCAGCGGCTCCCCGGGCGGCTGGGACCGTCTGTCGGTGCCTTTCCGGGACAGTGAGCTGCTCGCCGAGGAGCTGGCCTCCTACGGTCCCCACGTCCGCGTCGCTGGACCTCCGGAGCTGCGCGACGCCGTGATCCGCCGCCTTGAGGCGGCCGCTGCGTTCGCCTCGAGCCCCGCCGTCGAGGTCCGCTTCTCCGGCGCCGGGCCGGCACCGCTGGCCCGTAAGCGGACCTCGGAAGACCAGCTCAACCGCATGCTGCAACTGGTCCCTTTCCTGGTCCACAACCAGGGCCTGCCGATCCAGGAAGTGGCGGACCGCTTCGGTGTGACCCGCGAGGAACTCGTGGCCGACCTGACCATCCTGATTTGCTCCGGACGGCCCGAGGGCTATCCGGACGACTTGTTTGACATCGATTGGGAAAACGAGCACGTCTACATCCGCGAGCACCTCGAACTCAACCGGCCCATCCGCTTCAGCGTTGACGAGGCTTGCGCGCTGCTCACGGGCCTGGCCACCCTGGGCGGGCTCCCCGCCCAGGCCGGCATGTCGGAGGACGAGCAGAGCGGCGCCCTGGAGTCCGTGACCCTGAAACTCACCGGCGCTGCGGGGGAGGCCGGTCGTTTGGCGGCGGCCGTCGCGGGGCCACCCGTAACCCCCGCCGACGCCGGGGCGTTCGACACCATCACCCACGCGATCCAGTCGGGTCATCAATTGCGGCTTCGCTACTTGTCCCGGCAGCGCGACTCGGTCTCCGAGCGGGACGTCGACCCTTTCCGGCTCTATTCCTTGGACAACACGTGGTATTTCGAGGCCTATTGCCACAGCAAGGCCGGGCTGCGGAACTTCCGCCTGGACCGCATCGAAGAGGTCACGCCCAACGGCCGGCCGGTTTCCGAGAGTGCCGCCGTCGAGGAAGGCGTTCCGGTGAAGCTGTACACGCCCAACGACGACGACGTCGTCGTCGTCCTCCAATTGACCCGGCAAGGCGTCGGGCTGGCGGGCGACTATTACGCTGAGCGGACGGCCGTCCTTCCCGACGGCGGCATGCTGGCCGAGGTCCGGTTCGGAAATGCTGACTGGTTGCCGATGTTCGTCGCGCAGCATGGCGGTGCGGCCCGCATATTGCAGCCGGCCGAGTTGGCGGACACGTCTGCAGCGTGGGTGGCAGCGGCCCTCCGGCAGTACAAGCAGGCGGACCCGATACAAACCGTGAAGGCTGGTTAGACTACTCAAATGCCTTGGTGGTCCTGGATCCTTCTGTGGGTCGCGCTGATTGCGGTTTCGCTGCTTTGCTATGTCCTGTTGGGCGTCCGGCTTTTCCGGAAGTTCATGGCCACTGTGCATGAACTCAGTGCCGCAGGGGAGGCGCTCGGGCACCGCCCGCACCTTCGCGAACGTGACGATGACGACGGCGGGGGCCCGGCGGATGTGTTCGGTGCGGCCGTTTTTGCCTCACCGGAAGAGATGCGTCATGATTACGTGACGGCCAAGGCCTCCCGCCAGGAAGTGCGTCGCCAAAAGCGCGTTAAGCGCAAAGCAGAACGGGGCCAACCCCAGTCTCTGCACGACATCGAATTCAGTTAGACGTAGGATGTATTCCAACGAAAGGACTTCCCGTGGGACGACTATTTGATGGCCCTTGGCCAATTGTCATTATCATCATCGTGGCCCTGCTGCTGTTCGCGGCACCCAAGCTGCCTGCCATGGCCCGTAGCCTCGGCCAGTCGATGCGCATCATCAGATCCGAAGTCAAGGAAATGAAGAACGACGGGAAGCCTGCGGCCAAGGACGACACGGACCCCGTTGAGGGCAGAGTGGTCAACCACCCCGAAGCGAACAAGAGCGGCAACGACACTGACGTTCCGCCCGCAAACCGTAGCTAAGCAGTAGTGGCAACGAAGACGGGCCGCAAAGCCAACCCCGAAGGGCGGATGGCGCTCCTAGACCACCTGAGGGAGCTTAAGAACCGGCTGATCAAGTCTGCCATCGGCGTTCTCATTGGCGCCGTGGCAGGGTGGTTCCTCTACGAGCCGGTGGTCAACGGCCTGTCGGATCCGTTGATCAAGATCGCGCAGGAGACCAAGCGGACCGCGGTCCTGAACTTCGCGAGCGTGGGAGATCCTTTCGACTTCAAGTTCCGCATTGCGATCCAGATCGGCTTGGTGCTCTCCAGCCCCATCTGGATCTACCAGGTCTGGGCATTCATTACGCCCGGCCTGACCAAGAAAGAGCGCCGCTACACGCTCGGGTACATGGCCGCCGCGGTGCCGTTGTTCCTGGCCGGGGTCTTTGTTGCCTGGACAGTCATTCCGAACGTCGTGCGTGCGCTGTTGCAGTTCACGCCACAAAACGGCGCCAACAACATCGATGCATCCCAGTACCTGACGTTCGCCACGCACATGCTTCTTTTCCTCGGCATCGCGTTCCTGGTGCCGGTGGTGTTGGTGGGCGTCAACATGGCCGGTGTCCTGAGTGGCAAGACCATCCTCAAAGCCTGGCGCATCACGGTGTTCCTCGTGTTTGTCCTGGCGGCCGTTGCCGCGCCCGGTGCGGACGCTTTGTCGATGTTCATGCTCGCCGGCCCCCTCCTTGCGCTGTTCTTCGCCGCGATCGGGCTCTGCATGCTGAACGACAAACGGCGCGCGCGCCAGCAGTCGAAGATCGCCGCTGAGACGGATGCCACGGCCGACATCGCCACACCCGCTTCCGATCTGGAGAATCTCTAGTCTCACGGCCACTAGGGTTGAAGCATGTCCTCCAATTCAGGGGCCCTTTCGCCCTCAGAAGCCTTTCAAGCCGCAGCGCAGCGGAGTGCTGAGTCGAAGACCTACCTTGGCACTTTTGCCCAATCGCTGGAGTTCGAACTCGACGAATTCCAGCGTGACTCCTGCCGTTCGCTCCAGGAGGGCAGGGGAGTGCTCGTGGCGGCGCCCACGGGGGCCGGGAAGACAATCGTCGGCGAGTTCGCCATCTATCTGGCGCTCGAACGCGGACTCAAGGCGTTCTATACGACGCCCATCAAGGCGCTGAGCAACCAGAAGTTCTCCGAGCTCTCGGCGAAGTACGGCGCATCGAACGTGGGACTGCTGACCGGCGATACCACCATCAACGGCGAAGCTCCTATTGTCGTGATGACCACTGAGGTCCTGCGGAACATGCTGTACGCGGACTCGGATACCCTCGGGGATCTTGGCTACGTGGTGATGGATGAGGTGCATTACCTGGCAGACCGCTTCCGCGGCGCGGTCTGGGAAGAAGTGATCATCCACCTGCCGAGCGAAGTGCAAGTGGTCTCCCTCAGCGCCACGGTGTCCAACGCGGAAGAGTTCGGCGCGTGGCTGGACACCGTGCGTGGGCACACCGATGTGATTGTCTCCGAGCACCGTCCTGTTCCTTTGTGGCAGCACGTCATGGTGGGGCGTGAGATCGTCGACCTCTTCGCGGGGGACACCAGCTTCGACGAGATCGCTCCGGAGGCACCCGACGGCGAAGCGCCCGCACCGGAGGCAGTACGGGAGCCGGAACGGAATCCCCTGCGGAGGGAATTCGAAGTCAACCCGGAACTCCTGTCCATGGCCCGCGCAGAAAGCCAGATGAATTACCGTGGCCGCTTCGGCCATGGCGGGCGCAGTCGCCGCCGGCAGGACCGCCAGCGGGACAACACCGCCGCGGAGCAGCGCAGCCCGGTCCGGAAGGCTAGCCGGCCCCAGATCATCGCGAGCCTGGACCGCCAGGGATTGCTACCGGCCATCACCTTCATTTTCTCCCGTGCCGGCTGTGACGGGGCCGTAGCGCAGTGTGCCGCCGCCGGCTTGTGGCTCACGACGGAGCGCGAACAACAAATCATCGCATCCCGGGTGGATGAGGCGAGCCGCGAGATTCCGGCCGACGACCTGGATGTCCTGGGCTTTTGGAGCTGGCGCGACGGGCTGCTCCGCGGCCTCGCCGCGCACCACGCCGGGTTGCTGCCGACCTTCAAGGAAGTCGTGGAGACGCTCTTCGCGGATGGCCTGGTGAAAGCCGTGTTTGCCACCGAGACCCTTGCGCTGGGCGTCAACATGCCTGCCCGCTGCGTCGTCCTGGAGAAGCTCGACAAGTTCAACGGCGAAGCCCATGTCAACATCACCGCGGGGGAGTACACGCAGCTGACCGGCCGCGCTGGACGCCGCGGAATCGACGTCGAGGGCCACGCCGTGGTCCTCTGGCAACCGGGCACCGACCCTGCCGCCGTCGCCGGCCTCGCATCGCGGCGCACCTATCCTCTGAACTCAAGCTTCCGGCCCACGTACAACATGAGCATCAACTTGATTGCCCAGTTCGGCCGGCCCCGGGCACGGCAGATCCTCGAATCGTCGTTCGCCCAGTTCCAGGCGGACCGCTCCGTCGTGGGGCTCGCCAAACAGGTTCAAAGCCGCGAAGAGTCGCTCGCTGGGTATGCGGAATCCATGAAGTGCCACTTGGGCAACTTTACTGAGTACGCCAAACTCCGGCGGGACCTGAGCGAAGCCGAGCAATTCGCCTCGCGGAGCACCTCGCGGGCCCGCAAATCGCTGACCGTCGACTCCCTGACCCGGCTCATGCCCGGCGACATCGTCAAGGTTCCCGGCGGGCGTACGCCGGGCTACGCCGTCGTGCTCAATGCCGATCCCAACTCGCGTGAACCACGCCCCGCCGTCCTCACGGACGACAACCAGCTGCACAGGATCGGTGCCCACGAAGTCGAAGGGCCGGTCGCTCCCGTGTCCTGGATCCGGATTCCGAAGTCGTTCAACGCGAAACTGCCCAAATCGCGCCGTGACCTGGCATCCGCCATGCGGAATGCAGTGCGTGAGGGACGCCCGCCGGCCCGCGGCACCAACCGGAGCGAGGACTTCGGCCGCGCCCGATACCTGCCGGACCAGGAAAAGAAAATCGCGGACCTTCGCAGGGCACTGCGCGCCCATCCTTGCCATGGCTGCAGTGAACGCGAGGACCATGCCCGCTGGGCTGAACGCTGGTGGAAACTGCGCCATGAAACCGATGGGCTCGTCCGGCAGATCCAGGGCCGCACCAATACGATCGCGAAGACATTCGACCGCGTGTGCGACGTCCTGGCCGCCTACGGTTACCTGCAGACGTCCGACGCCGGCCATGTCACCATCAGCGCGGACGGCCAGCGCCTGCGCCGGATCTACGGCGAAAAAGACCTGCTGATCTCGCAATCCATCCGCCAAGGGGCCATCAAGGACCTCGACGCCGCGGAACTGGCTGCGCTGGCGAGCACGATGGTCTACCAAGCGAAGCGCGACGATCGAGGCCTGCGACCCAAAATGCCGTCTGTGTCCCTCGAAACGGCCGTGGACATCGTGGTGCACGAGTGGTCTGCGCTGGAGGACGTCGAGGACAAGAACCGGCTGCCGTTGACCGCTGAGCCGGAGCTCGGACTTGTCTGGCCCATCTTCAAATGGGCCAAGGGCCGCCACCTTCAGGAAGTTCTCAGTGGTACCGACCTCGCCGCGGGCGACTTTGTGCGCTGGGCGAAGCAGGTGATCGACCTGCTGGACCAGATGGCCAAGATTCCAGGGCTCGAACGGCGCCACACCAAGATATGCCGCGAAGCGATCGACCTGGTCCGCCGCGGCGTGGTCGCATACTCCAACGTCTCCTGACCCCCCACAGATTCCCAGCAAGGAGCATATCCATGACCCATCCAGGCGTGCCCGCCGACACCCGGCCCCGCAAGGTCACCATGTACCGGAACGGCTCTGTCTACACGGCCGCTGATCCCTTTGCGACCGCAATGCTGGTTGACGGCGACACAGTTGCCTGGGTTGGCTCGGAGCAGGCAGCGACGTCGATTGCCGACTCCTCGATGGAAGTCATCGATCTCCGGGGAGCCTTGCTGGCGCCTGGTTTCGTGGACTCCCACATGCACCTCACGGAGACCGGGATCGCTGCCGGTTCCCTCCAACTGGCGGGTGTCCGTTCGGCGCGTGAACTGCTCGACGCCGTCGCCGGGGCCGCCAGGGACCTTGGCGCCACCGGCTCCGTGCTTGGCCACGGTTGGGACGAGTCAGTGTGGGGCGAAAGAAGCCTGCCCACGCCGGAGGAGCTCGATCGCGCCGCGGGCGGGCGCAAGGTGTACCTGGCGCGCGTGGATGCGCATTCGGCCCTTGCCTCGTCCTCCCTGGCATCCTCCGCGGGACTGGACGGCCTCGACGGCTACGACGGTTCCGCCCACGTCCTGAGGGCCGCCCACACTGCCGCCCGGCTGGTCGCCAGGCAGTTCCCCGACGCCGAACGTCGCCGATACCAGGAAGTGGCACTCCGGGAGGCCGCGGCCAACGGCTACGTCGCACTGGCCGAAATGGCGGCCCCGCACATTTGCAGTGTCGAAGACCTTCGGATGTCCGCGGCGTGGAACTCTGAGTCAGGGAGCGAGGGCAGGGCGGCGGTCCCGCGAATCCTTCCCTACTGGGGCGAACTCGCCACGTCGGATGAGCATGCCGCTGCGATCCTGGAGGGCTTGGACGTCGCCGTCCTGGGACTGGCCGGTGATTTGAACATCGATGGTTCGATCGGATCGCGAACGGCTGCCCTCGGCTCAGACTACGCCGACGCGCCGGGCCACCGCGGTAGCCTCTATGTCTCCGTCGACGAAGCCGCGCGCCACTTCGCAGCCTGTTCGACGCTCGGTATCCAGGCAGGCTTTCATGTCATTGGAGACGCGGGGCTGAAGACGGCACTGGATGCCTTGGACCTTGCCGCGTCGGAAGTAGGGGAGCAGCGCGTCCGTGCCGCTGCGCACCGCCTGGAGCACGTGGAAATGGCCGACGCCGGTGACCTGGCCCGGCTTGCGAAGTATTCGATCACCGTGAGCGCTCAGCCAGCCTTCGACGCCGCCTGGGGCGGGGCCGGAAAACTGTATGAGCAGCGACTGGGGGATCGAAGCCTTGCCATGAATCCCTTCGCTTCGTATTACTCCACCGGTGTGCCGGTGTGCTTTGGAAGCGACAGTCCGGTCACCCCGTTGCGGCCGTGGTCCAGCGTGAGGGCATGCCTGGAACACAGCAATCCGGATCAACGCATTTCGGCGCGGGCAGCGTTCCTCGGGCACACCAGGGCCGGGTGGCGGGCGAGCAAAGAGCGCAATCCGTTCATGGGGCAATTGGTCCCCGGGGCTCCTGCAAGTTTCGCGGTGTGGGAAGTTGAGGAGCTGATGGTGCAAGTGGCCGATGATCGAGTCCAGTCCTGGTCCACCGATCCACGCGCTCGAACGCCCCTCCTCCCGGCGTTGGACCGCGGTAGCGACCCCGCTTGCCTGCAGACAGTGCGCGAAGGCCAGGAGATCTTCGCGAGCGAAACTTTGCGGTCATAGTTCCAGATAGCTTGCTTGGCCTGAGGGCCCCTGACCTGCATGGATGAACAAAGCCCCAGCTCAGGGGGCGCTTGACAGGATTTGTGAAGTCCGTAGCATTTAGGGTCAACAGACTGCCACAGGGAATACCTGGTTGTCTGGCCGCGGTCGGTTCCGTTTGTCAAAACAGTCAACGGACCCGTTTCCCAGGACCGCGGCACTCGTAGTGGGCAGGTCCACGGTGCTGCAGAAAACGGTTCGGCCACGAGTACAACACGCGGGCCGGCACTGGACCTGGGCTTGTGGACCTGCCCGCGGCCAATCGTGACCCTTGTGGCGGACGCCACAGATGTCCCAAAGTACGTCGGGTTGTCGTCCTATAATGGAGAGTTGCGCCTGAATGCCAGCCACGCTGCTGCTCCGGCCCACTGACCGCTCCATCAAGGAAAGGCCTCTTCTTGCGTGTCCTGACGATCATCCCCACGTACAACGAGCTGGAATCGCTACCCAAGACCCTCGGACGGCTGCGCGCGGCTGTGCCCGCCTCCGACGTCCTGGTTGTCGACGACAACAGCCCTGACGGCACGGGACAGCTCGCCGACAGCATCGCCGCCGAGGACAGCCAGGTCCACGTCCTGCACCGCAAGGGCAAGGAAGGCCTCGGAGCCGCTTACATTGCCGGATTCAAGTGGGGCATGGCCGCCGGCTATGACGTCCTGGTTGAGATGGACGCCGACGGCTCGCATCAGCCCGAGCAACTGCCGTTGCTGCTAGATGCGATCAACGACGGCGCCGACCTCGCCATGGGCTCACGTTGGGTTCCGGGTGGCGGCACCGTGAACTGGCCGCTCTACCGCCAGGCGATTTCACGCACGGGCAGCACCTATGCCCGGCTCATGCTCGGCTTGAAAATCAAGGACATCACCGGCGGCTACCGTGCGTTCCGCCGCAGCACCCTCGAGGCGCTCAAGCTGGACCAGGTCGAATCGGTTGGCTACGGCTTCCAGGTGGACCTGGCGTGGCGGGTGGCCAAGCTTGGCCTGAAGATCGTCGAACGCCCCATCACCTTCGTGGAGCGCGAGCTCGGGGCCTCCAAGATGAGCGGCAACATAGTCGTCGAAGCCATGATCAACGTCACCAAATGGGGGCTCGCTTCCCGCTGGGCCGCGTTGACCGGGAAGAAGACCCCGATCTCAAAGTAGGCCGGACACACAAAGGCCGGATCTGCGCTCTGCGAAGAGGGCGGATCCGGCCTTTGTCGTGGGCCTTGAAAATCGTGGCTGCTATGCCGAGCGGCGTTCCCCACGACGTTCGCGCAGGATGTTCAGGCGGTCTTCGAGGATCTGCTCGAGCTCGGGAAGGCTGCGGCGTTCCAGCAGCATGTCCCAGTGCGTGCGGACTGCCTTCTCGTTGGTGTCAACGGGGCGTTCGCCATCAACCAGGAGCGCTTCCTTGCCCGTCTTGGAAACCCAGACAGGAGGAATCTCGGCCTCGGAGGAGAAGGTAACGAAGACCTGCTCTCCGTCCGCGCAGCGGTATTCAACCCGTTGACGCGGCGCCGGCTCCACACCGGATTCGGTTTCCATGCTCTGGGCGCCAAGACGCATGCCCCGCAGGCTGCGATCGCTCATGATTACTCCCTCTGTCTGTTCGCGGAACCATGCTCCGCGCTAGCCGGACGCCGCGATGGCGTCGCCCGGACTACTGTCTGCACACGTTGCATCACTAGATGAAACGCCTGACCAAGCGTTAATGTTCCGTTCGGACTGAACCGGCCGGACAAATACACCATTATACGCGGATCGAAGCGGACAGGACAAAGCGAAGGGGACCCGCCAGTGAATTCGGCTGGTCCCCTTGCACGATGTCCGCAATTACGGCGACGGTTCCTGCGCAGCTGACGTTGGTTGTGCGTGTCCTGGACTTACGGTCGGTGTGCCCGCCGGGGCAGGAACTTCGGCCGACGGCTTTCCGGAATCGCTGAACAGGTCTGCTACGCCTGATCCGCCGTTGGCGCCACCCAGCGCACCGCCGATGCCTTTGAGGGCCTCGCCGACCTCGCTGGGGATGATCCACAGTTTGTTCGATGATCCCTCCGCAATCTTCGGCAGCGTCTGAAGGTACTGGTAGGCCAGCAGCTTCTGGTCCGGGTTGCCCTTGTGGATCGCGTCGAAGACCTTCTGGATGGCCTGCGCTTCGCCGTCGGCACGGAGGATGGCTGCCTTGGCGTCACCCTCGGCGGCGAGGATTGCTGCCTGCCGCTGGCCTTCGGCCGTGAGGATCGCCGATTGCTTGGTGCCTTCGGCCGTCAGAATCGCAGCACGCCGGTCGCGCTCGGCCCGCATCTGCTTCTCCATTGAGTCCTGGATGGAGTGCGGCGGGTCGATTGCCTTGAGCTCCACGCGCGAAACGCGGATTCCCCAGCGTCCGGTGGCTTCGTCCAGGACGCCACGGAGCTGGCCGTTGATCTGGTCGCGGGAGGTGAGCGCTTCTTCAAGGTTCAAGCCGCCCACGACGTTGCGGAGGGTCGTGGTGGTCAGCTGTTCAACAGCCTGGATGTAGTTGGCGATCTCGTAGGTCGCCGCCCGGGGATCCGTGACCTGGAAGTAGACCACGGTGTCGATGGAGACAACCAGGTTGTCCTCGGTAATCACCGGCTGCGGCGGGAAGGAAACCACTTGTTCGCGAAGATCCAACAGCGGCAGCAGGCGGTCGACAAACGGGATCAGGATGGTGAGCCCGGGGTTGAGCGTGCGCTGATACTTACCGAGGCGTTCTACGACGCCGGCGCGCGCTTGCGGGATGATCCTGATCGAGCGGACCAAGACGATAATCACGAATATGACGAGAACTAGCAGCACAATCGCGGCTGCCGTTCCTCCCAAGCTGTCCATACATCTCCTTCATTCCCCAGTTACGTATTTGATGCGGTATGTGTGCGGCAAAATGCCGGCCGCCCGTCGCCGAACGCTCGTCGTCGAACGTACGGCTTGAGCCATGGCGGGACGCTTCTCAGTGCGGGCTGTTTTCAGCCGTCAAGGCGACCACCGCCGTCGCGCCGTCAATCCTGGTGACCTGCACGGTCTGGCCGGCGTCGATGATTTCCGCCGCGCTGCGGGCGCTCCACACGTCGCCACCGATTTTGACGAGTCCCGCCGTCGCGCTGACAGGCTCCATGACGAGGGCCGATTGGCCGATCAAGCGGTCCACGTTGGTGCGCTGCTCGGCAGGACCCTTGCGGAGATGCTTCAGTGCGATAGGACGGACAAACGCGATCATCAGCAGGGACACGATGCAAAGGACGACGATCTGCAACCATAGATCGGCTCCGGCGAAGTCAGCGACGAGGGCAGCCAGCGCGCCGGCCCCGAGCATGATGAAGAAGAAGCTGAGAGTCAGCATCTCCACCACGGCGAAAGCGAGAAACACCGTGAGCCAGAGGGCCCACCAGTTGCTGCCAAGCCATTCAAACATCGTTCCCCCTGTTTCCGGACTTGCGGCGGCAGCCGGTCTGGTCCGGACTGCAGCGTCGGCAAGATCACAGTCGCTGTTTTTCCATCCTAGCCCGGTGCGAAGGTTCCCGTTAGGAGCGTTGCCCCGGCGCTGTGAAAACGCTGAGGGTGAACTTCGCAGTGGCGTGGACTGACGTTTCCGCGGCCGTCGACGCAAGGAGCGCGGAGCGCTCGAGATGGTGGCCCGCGGGACCCATGAAGGCGACATCTGCGATGTCCCGCCCGCTGAGATTGAGGTCGACGTCGAGTCGAATGGTGTCCGAGAGAGCGAAATACTCCTGCATGGACTCGGCGAGTCGCTCGTCTTTGCCCGGCTCAATGCCCAGCATTCCGGTCCGTTCCGCAATCTCCCCAAGGTGTCCGTCGCGCGGAGTCACCACGATCACCCGGCCGCCTGGACGCAGCACACGGGCGAATTCCGGGGGATTCCGGGGGGCGAAGACAACGATGAGGGCATCCACCGCGTGGTCCGCGAGCGGCAGGGGGCGCCAGATATCCCACACCAGATTGATGGCGCCCGGATTCAACCTCGCAGCCCGGCGGAGGGCGAACTTCGAAATATCGATGCCGATGGCCACCGCCGGGGTGCGGTCCAGCACTGCGTGCAGGTAGTGGCCGGTGCCGGTCCCCGAATCCAGGACGAGGGATCCCGGCGCCGCCAGGGCCGGGGCCGCAAGCTCCGCGATGGCCTCGGCAAGGGGAGCGTAATGGCCTGCACCCAGGAAATCGTGGCGGGCTGCGACCATCTCGGCGGTGTCGGCCTCGAAGACCGTGCCCTTGCCGCTGAGCAGGTTGAAGTAGCCCTGTTTGGCGGCATCGAAACTGTGGCCGGCGACGCAACCCAGCGAAAACGGCGGCGCCTCGTTCAGGCCGAAAGGCCCCTTGCAGACCGGGCAGCGCAAGGAAGGGACGGCGTCGGAAAGCATATGGACAATCCTACGGTGGCCGGAGTGGCGCATATCGCCCCGGGGTGACTGCCGCTAGGCTCACCAGCGTGAAAGCCGAACAACTCCCGCTGCTGAATTCCGTCTATGCTCCCGCCACCCATCCCGATGGCACGCGCGCCGTCGTGTCGGTCGCCCGGCCCGATTTCGACGCCGATGCCTACGTCGGGCAGCTCTGGAGCGTTCCCTTTGACCGGGCGATGGCACCCCGACGGATCACCCGTGGCTTCCGGGACACCGCACCGGCCTTCTCGCCGGACGGCAGTGTGCTGGCATTCCTGCGGGCGACGCCGGACGGCAAGCCGCAACTGCACGTGGTGGAGGCCGACGGCGGGGAGCCGCAAGCGATCACGGACCAGAAACTGGGCGTCTCCGAATTTTCCTGGGCGCCTGATTCGCGCAGGATTGTGTTCTCCTCGCGGGTTCCCGAAGAAGGCCGCTACGGAACGGTTGACGGCGTCGGCGCGGGCAGCGAAGACGCTCGCATGATCACCGGCAACCAATACAGGCTCAATGGCTTGGGGTACACCGCGGACAAGCCGGCCCAACTGTTCGTCGTCGACGTTCCCGAGCCTGGAATGGAACCTCCCGTGGTTCCCGCCGGGAGGGCCGCCAAGGCCCGCGGGGCCGAAGCGGTTGACCTGGTGCCGCCGGCGGTGCAGTTAACGTTCGGCGACGCCGACCACACCTCGCCGTCGTTCGGTGGCGACGGTGCGAGTGTCTATTTTGTCGCTTCGCTCCACGAAGGGCACGACGCCGATATCGCCTCGGGCATCCATAGCGTCCCCGCCGCGGGCGGGGAGACCACAGCGCTGCGTCCGGACGCTGCGCCGCAGTCCGTCCATGAAGTCTGCGCATCCGCGAACGGTGAATGGCTGTTCTTCACGGCACAGGACCTCGGTGACGACGGCCTGGACTTCGTCGCGCGGAACACGGCACTGTACGCCATGCCGGTCCGGGGAGGCAGCGCAACGATGCTCAGCGACGTCGAAAACCAGGACATCGGCGGCCGCCTCGAAGCTCGTGGAGCGGATGGGGTGCTCGCGCTCAACACGAGCCGTGGGAGCGTCCAGCTGATCCAATGGTCGGCCGACGGCGAGAGCGAGGTCCTCGTCAAGGGGCCACTGGTAGTGATCGGCGCGTCCGCGGCGGGAGACGCCGTGGCTGTCACTTCTGGGGACGCCTCGAGCACCGGCGAGGTCGGCGTTCTGGAAAAGGGCGAATTCCGGTTGCTCACGGACTTCGCCAAGGCGTTCCGGGACGGAGCCACCGTCCTCGAACCGCATGAGTTCACAGCCACCGGCACAGACGGATACCCGGTCCATGGCTGGGCGGTCCTGCCGGAGGGGAACGGCCCCCATCCCGTGCTGCTCACCATCCACGGAGGTCCTTTCGCCCAGTACACGGGTGCCTTCTTCGACGAAGCGCAGGTGTACGCCGAGGCGGGATACGCCGTCCTGATGTGCAACCCGCGCGGTTCCGCCGGATACGGCCAGGCGCACGGTGGAGCCATCAAGGAAAAGATGGGCACCGTGGACATGGCGGATGTGCTGACCTTCCTGGATGGTGCGCTGGAAGCCTTCCCGGCGATGGACAGGGAATCGATCGGCATCATGGGCGGGTCCTACGGCGGATACCTGACTGCCTGGGTCATTGGCCATGAACACCGCTTCAAGGCAGCCATTGTGGAGCGCGGATTCCTCGACCCGGTCAGCTTCGCCGGTTCCTCGGATATCGGATGGTTCTTCGGTGGCCAATACACGGGAGGCTCACCCGAGCAGATGGCTGCCCAAAGCCCCATGGCCGTGGTGACTGAAGTGCGGACGCCCACCCTGGTGATCCACAGCGAAAACGATCTCCGATGCCCGGTTGAACAAGGCCAGCGCTACTTCGCGGCCCTCAAGGCGCAGGGCGTGGAGGCGGCGTTGCTCCTCTTCCCGGGTGAAGACCACGAACTGTCGCGATCGGGCACGCCGCACCACAGGCGGCAGCGTTTCGAGCAGATCCTGGCGTGGTGGGCAAGGCACCTGCCTTCCACCGCAAACCCGCCGCGCGAAACCGGCTCAGTTACGGGTTGAGGAAACCGAGTCCGCTGCGTGCCTCGTCGATACCGGGGTACGCCCAGTGGGCGGAGTACTCTGCATCGTTTGCCAGCGAACGCAGCTCGGCGCGGTCCAGATAGATTCCGCCGTGCAGGTGGTCGGTCTCGTGCTGGACTATCCGGGCCTGCCACCCGGAGAATCCGGCCGAGGCCGAGCTGCCGTCGGGACGCTGGTAGTGCAGGCGGACATCGCGGTGCCGTGTCACCACGGCCTGGAACCCACGCATCGACAGGCAGCCTTCATAGAACGACGCCGTGGATGTCCCCTCGGCCTCGTAGCCGGGATTCAGTATCGCAAAGAAGCCCAGGGGCGTCCTTTGCCGGATCTCCGAGGCAAGAGGGTCAACATCGAAATGGTCTTCGAGCACAGCCAGCTGCAAGGGGATGCCGAGCTGCGGCGCCGCGAGGCCCACGCCGGGAGCGGCGTGCATGACATCCCGCATCCGCTCGATGAGTTGCGCCAGTTCAGTATCGTCGAGCTGGCCGTCAAAGGGCGCTGCGCGCTGGCGCAGCACGGGATGGCCCACCTGCACGATGGGCGGGAGGCCTTCGAGACCGAGTAACTCCTGGACTGCGCTGCGGATTTCCGAGGCAGTAAATGTTGTGTCCGGGCCGGAAGGCAGGGGGCGCGTCTCAAAGTCCATGGATTGAGCTTAGTGTCAGTGCATCGTGAACCGACGGGCAACAAGCTCCGAGAACATCGGCAACGTGATGGCCCGGCCGATCAGGGCGTTCCGTGCGCTGAGGACTTTTGGCGGCAGCGGGCGGCCGAGGGCCATATTCAGGCTGGCCTGCCAGATGGCTTTCTTCGCCGCATGTTGGCGATCCCGCTCGAAACCGGCGAGCTGCTTGCCGGCAGGGCCGGGTTCGGATGTCCGCAACGCTTCGCTGATGATCGGCGCCAAGGCAACGGCGTCCAACCAGCCCAGGTTCATCCCTTGGCCGCCGATCGGGCTGATTTCGTGCGCGGCATCTCCGAGAAGGGCGATCCGTCCGTGGACCATCCGGGAGACCAGCCGCGACGTGACGCCGAAGGCGCTGATCATCGTATTGCTTGCGGAGTCCACCGCACTGCCGGTCCGCCTTTTGATGAGGGCGGCGAGCGCATGCGGAGTGGGTTCCTGGCACGGGGCGCCAAGCCGGACCACCCACCTGCGGATGCCGCCAGGAAGCGGAAAGGACTCCACGATTCCTGCCGGCTCAAGGAAAAGGACCGCGTTCTGGCCGTATTCCGATTCATCCGTGAAATCGCCCATGACGTAGTAGTCGGGATACGTGCGAAGGCGTGGCTCCAGTCCGAGTCCCGCGCGCAGTGCCGAGTGGACGCCGTCGGCCGCCACCACGAAGCGGCCCAGGAACTCCACTGGAGCCCCCGCTTGCTGTCCCCGCAAACGCAGGTGCCCGCCGTCGTCGACGACTTCCTCAACTTGGATCCCTCGGTGGAGGGCATCAGGATCCAGGTCGATGACCCTGGACTCAAGGAACCGGGTGGTGAGGTATTGCGGAACCGAAAGGATGAACGGGTACTCGGCCGAGGCGCGGGCGAAGTCCATGTCGGCGACTTTCCGGCCGCCGCTGTACGCGGCACCATGGCTGATCCGGACGCCCGAAGAGACGAGCGGATGGGCGGCGCCTACGGTGTCCAAAGCGGCCAGGGCGGGAGGATGGATTCCGATGGCGCGGGTCTGGCAGCTCGACGTTGCGCGTCTTTCCAGAACTGCAACGCGATGCCCGTTTTGCAGCAGCAGAGCTGCCATGAACAGCCCGACAGGCCCGGCTCCAACCACCACGACGTCAAACATCGGGGACCTCGCGGGGCCGGTAGACCAACAGGTTGTGCCACATGCCGTTCTCTTCAACAGTCCAGGCCGGGGGAGTGGCGGCACGGAGTTCCATCGCTGTGTAGCTTCGCCTGATGGAGGTGAGGCCGTCACCGCGGATATAGGATCCGATGCCGAGGGGCCAGGATCCGGCCCAGAAGAGCGCGTATGCCAAGCGGTTGCGCTTGAGGTCGTTGTGCAGGGCGAGCCTGCGGCACAAGCGTTCGGAATCGCCGAGGAACGAGTCGAGTTCCGGGGCTGTCAGATGGTGGAGGACATGGTTCGAAATAACGACGTCGAACGTGAGCCCTTCTGACACGAGCTCCGAGCTGAGTGCTTTTCGGTAGCTCACGCCATTCACCGACGGTGCGGAATTCGCAAAATGGAAGGCACGTTCGTCGGGGTCGATTCCGGTGACTTCGAGGCGGTAACCGTCCGCCGCGGCGCGGCGCGCGAGGCTGCGGGCGACGTCTCCACCGCCGCAGCCGATGTCAAGGACCGTGGTGGGCGCCGCCGTCGTGAGCAATGGTTTGATCCGTGAGCTGTAGGTGGCGCGCCAGCCGGACACCACTGCGTTGACGATGGGAAAGCGCGCGTAGCTCCGGTTGAGGCGGTCGAGCTCGCAATCGGGGCGGTCCATGTCTTCGACGGCGGTGACATCCCGTGCGGCGAGGAAACCGTTTGGGCGGGGGTGGGCGCTCATTGCGGAGCCAGCATCAGAGATCCGGGGAAACCCGGGTGAACAGCCCTGTCTCCACGGTGAGGCCGGGGCCGAATGCCATGGAACAAATGCGTTCCTCCCGCTGTGCCGGAGTCTGTTCGAGGATGTGCTTCAACACGAAAAGCACGGTGGCGCTGCTCATGTTGCCGTAGTCGCGAAGGACTTCACGCGCGGGAATCATCTGTTCTTCGGTGAGTTCAAGTTTCGACTCGACTTTGTCGAGGATGCTGCGGCCGCCGGGATGGATGGCCCAATGCCTGATGTCCCGATAGGGGAGTCCGGCCAGGGAAGGGTCCTGCGCAAACAGCGGCTCAAGCGCGCCGGTGATGTGTTCCTCGATGATGTGGGGCACATACGTGCCGAGAACCATTTCGAAGCCTTCGTCGCCGATGTTCCAGGCCATGGCTTCTTCACCGACGGGCGTCAGGACGGTCTCGAAATGATCCAGCCTGATCGCCGGGTCCGGCCCCTCAGGTTCGCGGGACGTCACGACGGCGGCCGCCGCGCCGTCCGCGAAGATCGCCGACCCCATGATGGTGTCCGGATCATTCGAGGTCCGGACGTGGAGTGAGCAAAGTTCCACGCAGATGACCAGGACCACGGCGGAAGGATCGGCCTGGCAAAACTGCCGGGCCGCTCGGAGGGCGGGGAACGCGGCGTAACAACCCATGAAGCCAAGGTGATAGCGCTGCACGGCCGGACTGAGCCCGAGGGCCCGGACCACTTTATAGTCGGGGCCGGGATTGAAAAATCCTGTGCAGGAAACAGTAATGACATGAGTTATGTCAAGCAAATCGATATCCGGACATTTCCCCACAGCGGCTTTGGCAGCCTCAATAAACAATTTGGTGGCTTCGACGGCAAAAATTTCATTGCGGACCTTGGTGCTGGGGCTAAGGACACGCCCCGTGGCGGGGTCGAAGAACGACGGATTCTCGGAATGATTATCAAGGGACAATTCGGCGACGGCGGTGAACCGGGTATCGATCGCTGCTGAATCGAAGCAGGTTCGCACCAATCGGGATCCAAGCCGCGTCAGGCCGGGTTGGGAAGCAAAAACGTCGCGTGCTTGTGGTTGCACAAGCACTGTGGGCGGTACTGCAGTTTCCAGAGACCTCACGTAGACCGGCATGCTTCATTGTTGGCGACGAAGATGCCGTTGACAATGGCAAAGCGTGGATATGTGGACGTTTTGAGGGGCATCGGCTGTTTCCGGGGAGCCGCACCTCGACCGGTTTCCGGGTTTTCAAAGGTTCTGCGTCACAAATTGAGGCGACGGGCTACTAGGTCTAGTAGCAGCCCATTTGTCCGTTTCGCTGAGCTCATCGAGCGGCTGGACGGCAACAGGGCGGTCCTTAGTGCATTTGGGGAGGTGCGCAGGTATGCAGGGGGATCTGGATGTCGCGGATGCGCGTGTCAGGGTGAACCGGTTGCGTCTGCGCCTGGCTGAGCTTGACCGCCAGGTGGGCGTGGTTGACCGTTTGCTCGGCCAAGTCGTGAAGCTTGCTTTGGAGTTGTATGAGGCGAGGGCGTGGAAGGCCTTTGGCCTGAGTACGTGGGCTGAGCTGGTGGATGCTGAGCAGCTGATCCTTCCTAGCCTGAGAGGCAATGCCCGGGTGAGTGTCGCCATGGAGTTGGCGGCCGGAAACTTGTCGTTGCGTGCCATCGCCCCGGTTCTAGGCGTGTCTCATGGGACCGTGAAGACCTTACTCGCCAAGGGCGTTGCCGAGGGTGGAACGCTGCCGTCCGTGAGATTGTCACTGGACGGCAAAATACGCCGCATTACACCCGCAGTACCAAGATCAGGCGAACTGGGTCACCCGGATTCCGACCCTGCTTCCAACTCTGATTCCAGCGAGGGAGTTTTCGATGTGGAGGGCTTCCTGGCGGATGTCGGTGCCTTGGGCGTGGATCGCGGTCCTTCCGACGCGGCCGTGCTGGCGGAACTCCAGCTGCGGGAGTTGATGAACTCCATCCGGAATATGGGGGCCTCTGAGCTTGTTGTCCAGCGCCTGGCCGAGGCGCATCCCGCACGACGACGCCGGCTGGCTGCCCAGTTCAACGCGGCCGCGGAGCTGATGAGCGATGTTGCGAAGCAGTGGGGTGTTGCAGCGTGAGTCCCGGAGTCCATAGCCGGTTTTCGACGTCAGCCGAACGGGACGCCTTTCTGAGGGGCCTGGTAGCCAGATGGCAACGGGAAGACCAGAGCGGTCCATCCGCCCGGGAGTTGTTCGGTTCATTTCTTCCGGCGCTTCTGTCCCCTTTCCAGCACGAGTTTCCCTCGATTGCACCCGAAGATCCATTGTTCTACGCCACGGAAGTTCTTTGCGACAGCGGGATCCCCGCGGACGTTCCGGCTTGCGCATGGCTGCTGACGGTTGTCCGCAACGAGCTCCGAACCTGGACGGTGACCCAGCGCCACTGGCTCTCCGAGCGGGATGTCCGGGACGGCGTGTGGGCGGATGTGAAGAAGAACCAGGCACTGGGGGAGGGGGCGCCGCTGGTGTCGGTCTACGGACAGGAGTGCGAGTGGCCTCAGATTCCGTTCACCCTGTTGCATATCCCCACTGGTACATCATCTCTCTGGGACGAACTCAAGGCGTTGTTGATCAGGGCCGGCTGGGATCGCGACGTAGCCGAGCAGGGCCTGCAGGTGATCGAACAACGAGCGTCCCGGCACGTGGAGGAGATCTCCTTCGGATCAGAGCCGGGGGCCGCGCTCTCCCGTTTGGAATCGAACAGGGCTTTGAGCTGCGTGCCCAGGGGCCATAAGAGAGCGCTCGTTGACTTCGTCTGCAGCGAACGAGGCTACCTCTGGGGCCGCCTCCACGGAATTTCCCCTGTCAACGCCCTTGCCCTGCCCGGGGTCCGGGAGGCGTTGGAATCGCTGGTTTGGAATAAGGCGAGACCCAAGAATGCCCGGACTAGGAGCTACCCGTCACTAAACATGCAGTCCCGGGAGGATATCCCGGCATGACTTAGCCAGCTCGTTCTGGACTGGAGTGATGAGTCATGGCCAGGGGATTGCGGTGGCGATGGTGTTGTTGGCGAACTGAGTGTGCCCGGCTATTGCCACGAAGGGGCTGGCGAGATCGCAGGTGACGACCCGGAGCAGGGGTGGGCCGTCGGTGGCAAACGTATCTGCGGGCAAGGACGTTTTGGCCAGCGATTCGAGGCCGACGATCTTGTACCGGCACGTCACGCCGGCCTTGTCGGATACGTAGAGGGGCATGCCCTTGGTCACCCGAACGAGGGAAGCCATCGGCGCCAACGACCCATCCCGGAAGTTGACGTGCCCGGCCAGCAGGGTCGACCCCTTTGTGGCACACACAGCGGCGGACCCTGTATAGTGGGCGGCTTTGGAGGCATCGGGGACCACCATGTAGCCGGAATCGTCGCGGCCTTCGTCCACGAGCCCTACTTCGAGGTCTACGCCCGGGATGGAGAGCGTGTCAGGAGGAAGGCTGGGGATCGCGGCCGGGCCAATGTAGGTGTCCGGTTCGGCGGAAGTAAACGCCGACACGACAGGTACCGGTTGAGCCGGCGGGGGAGCGGGCGGTGCTGTGAAAGCCAGGACGCCTGCGGTGGCTCCGGCCACGCCAAAAGAGACTACGGCAGTCAGTGCAACGCAGCTCCGCCGGGCGCGGGAATGGTTGCGGGTCTGAATCATCGGACTTTCCTTGGTTGTTAGGCGGGGCACCCGGTGATCAGCCTGGGTGGCTGGACCGGGGTGCCCCGCGTCAATTTGGTGGGGCCCGCCAAGGGGCGTTATTCGGCGTGTTCGTCCGGATACACGGCGGGTGTTTTAGCTCCGCGGTTATCGAAACGCCTGCGGTAGAAGAGCCCTGCTCCTGCGAGGAGAGCCAGTGCGAGGGTGCTGGTGCCTGCGATCAGCAGCGGCACGTTCGGCCCGGCCTCCGGTGCAGGCGCGGACGCGAAGCCGGTGTTGATCATCAGGGCCGGCTTGTTCGGTGTAACAGTGACTGCTTCGGGGAAGGCGATGACGGTTTCGTTCTTTTCGCCGCAGTTGCCCTTGTGCAGTTGGGCGGTGAATGGTTCCTTGCCTTGGCCCTTGTCGATGGTCAGGTTGAGTTCCTCGACGTACCCGTAGGTGCCTTTGTGGGCGATGGTGTGGCTCGGGTAGGTGATGTCACCTGTATTGGTGACGTCCTGGTCCGTGGAGGTCCAGGACGGGTTGGCGCAGACGGCCTGGGCGGATCCGTCGGTCGAGTCGCCAAACTTGTACTGGTTCACTTTGGTGGTGACTTTGATGCCGGTGCCGGAGGGGATGGTGCCCGAGATCATTCCGATGTCGTGAGCCACGAGCGGAACGGTGCCGTTCTCCGAGGCTTTGGTGACAATCGAAGGTTTCTCGACCGGGAAGGTTTCGTTGGGCAGCAGTTCCTTGCCGTCCCAGGCCTTGGTGGACTCGGTACCGTCGATCTTCTCGGAGAAGTACAGATTGGCTTTCAGGCCTTTGGCCCACTTCTCGGCGACGATCTTTTCCCATGGAACCTCGACGGCGGCGGTCCTGAATTCGCCGTTGCCGGTGACCTTCGTCGTGACGGTACCGATGACCTCGGCATCGGCCGGGGCGGTGTCGGTGCCGCCGGCAATCGGGGACGCGGAGGTCAGGACCAGATCCGTGGTCACGGAGAGTTCCTTTCCGGGCTCGTTGCCGGTCACGGTGACGACGTCGTGGACCTTGCCGTCTTCAATGATCGATGCCTTGGTCGCGACCTCGGGCTGGTATTTCCGGATCGTCTCCTCATTCGGGTCGTTGAAGCCAGCCGTCCAATCAGCACGGAAGTACTGTTGCAATTCCGCCGGCTGGGCCGCCTTGGAGAAACGGGCCACCGGATAGTAATAGCCGGCCTTGTCCGCCGTCTCGTCAGCGGTCACCGTGACGTCGCCCGGTCCCGTCGCGGTGACCGTCCCGGAGGCAACCTTCACCGCGGTGGAAGGGACTTGGGCGGCGGGGGTGAGTTTGACCTGGCTGTAGTACCAGTCGACGTCGAAGCGGGCCGGTACGCTACCACCGTTCACGAACGCCCAGTCATTGGGGCTTCCCGTGGACGTATTCACGTGCAGGACGTCCACCAGGGGCTGGCCGCCCTCCACATATCGGCGAGCTGTCGAGGTTGCTACGGGCTGAAAATCGAAGATCACTTTGGCATCGGCCGACGTGCCCGCGACGGGTTGGGCCCCGCCTGCAACGAGAAGGTTCTGGAACCCGGGCACCGAATAGGTTGTAGCTGACACCCCGGGTGCGTCGATCGTCAGTGTGACGGACACGGTTCCGTTTCCTGTAGCCGCGAAGCCGAGTTGATCTCCGGTGCGGACGTTGACTGCCTGGGAGTTCGTTCCTGACCACACCGCAGGGCCGTTCAGAACTGCGCGGGCCGAGAAGCCGCTCAGCTTGTTTCCGGCCGCGGAAACCAGTTCCGTCGAGGTGACTGTGCCGCCGCGACCGTTAGCGTCCATCGAGAGTTTGGGTTTCGTGGAATACGGACCGGAATTGGCCCGAGCGTCGGCCAGCATCGCGGCGGCCTGTGCGCGGACGGCTGGCAGCTGCGGATCAGATGAGTCCCGGAGATTAGCGTAGGGAGCCCCGTTGCCGTTCCACGGTACGTTGAACTTAGGGTCGGCTTCTTGGTGAGCGAGATAAGCCAATGCGGGGTGGTTGGCAGGGTCACCCTGGTATTTCTGGATCGCGTAGTTGAGTTGCGGGTTACCCAAGGAGCCCACCGCCCCGGAGCCAGCCGGCCCGGCCGGGATCCCGACGTCGAAACAGAAGGCCAGTGGATCTCCAGCGGCGCCGTTCAAGTTCAGGGATCCCAGCCACATCGACCAATCCCCGAACGCCCTGACCGGCGGGGCCTGGACTGTGATGCCCGATCGATGCATGCCCGACAGGTCACTTGCGGCGTGCGCCGCTGGTGCCGCCAGGATGCCACCGGTTCCGACGGCGGACAGGGTCAGTGCGCCGGCGGCTGCCAAGGCACCGGTCTTGAAGAACGCCCGCCAGTTCCTTGCCCGTCCCGGTGGGTTGCCGGGACCTCGTTTGAATCTTCTTTGGCTCACTTATGTTCCCTTCTCTTCAACCGCGCCCATAGACGCGATGACCACGCTTCGTGTGGTCCTGTTTGTAGAGAGCCGGACAAATCGCAATCCGCGAGAAGGGTTTGGTTTTCAGCTGTCAGTTTTTGAGGGAGACGTTTTTCAGGACCTTCAACTGTCAAAAATTTGACAGTTGAACCACTGGCTTCGCGCGAACCTCTTTTCATTTGTCCAAGGACATCCAGGCTGGTGTTTCCGGTAGCCGGCACCTGTGAGTTTTGTGAGTTTGGTCGTGGGGGAGTAGCCAAGGGATTAGGCCGATGACGGCCACGGGTGTGAGTTTGGCGCGTTCGCACAAGTTCCGAGCCGTGCGCCCTGGTGGCGTACAGCTTGCTAAAGAAGGGTTGTGAGCTGTTGTCCGAAGACGGTTGCATCGCCAGCGGAAAGCGCCGGTTAGGTCAAGGATCGGGAGTTCCTGTCTGTTCTCAACGTAGCTATCAGTCGCGACGTCGGAACTGACAGGTTGGTTGAGACGACAACAGACTCGATGCGTCTCATCCGGGTCAGTTCCGCGTGTTTGGCCATGCCGCGGGCAGTTCGGTTCTGGTGGAAATCCGGCGGCCCATCGTTCGTATCACTTGTGAAGTACAGATGTCGTGACGGTGCTCGTGGCGTGTGTATGGCGAATGCGAAAACTGACATATCTGTAATGAGAACGCACAGTTCACGCAGCCGCTTCCGCTCCCATTGTTTTAACGCCGATAATCTACATTATGTAAAGTAGTACTCTGCGTATCTCATCCCCAATGCCCCTGGCTCTTTCCCGGAACACGAGCCGGCCAGCCTCTTCACCCGAACACTATTATGGACAGGCTCCGCAGCCTCGGTATCGACCTCCGCGGCGCACGAAACACCGCCCTCGACGAACATCTCCTAGCCTCACCGCCGCCACTGGTCGCCGACGCCCTCGGATACAGCCACCAAATCGCGTTCCTCCACGCCGACGCAGCAGGCGACGCATGGTCCCGCTACGTCAACCTCCGGGCCAAACCCTGAACGAAGAAGGATAGGGACCAACTTAGGAAAAGTCAGAATCCGTCCTCGTCTTCTTCGATTGCAGCCACATGACCAAATAGGCAACCGCAAGCACCACTGAGAGAACAGCGAGGATGAGATGCAGATAATCAGGTGTCCCTCGCGAAAAATCAACAGCGGTCCATGAGAGCCAAAGAACGCTATCTATCGACCAAAAAATTGTCCAAAACACCAAGACTCGGCGGCTGGGCCTTGGAGCCTTCTTCCCAGGCTCTGTCAGACCCATCATGTCTGTCATCCGCAACCATGCGTTACGCCGCCCGCTACCGGTCATGGCCCAACGGTAACCTCCGCTGAAATGCTTGGGAATAGCTGCCGGGGAGACGAAGCCACAGTGAATACGCCCGGTTTCAATCCGCAGGGATACCACTAGAAGTGATTATTGCGCCTGATGCATGATCATCCTCCTCCTCCTCGCCTACCTGTTCCTGCGTGGATCGACTGGATGCTGTCCTGTCTTGTCTAGGGTGTGGTCACGAACCACCGTGGTAGGTTCTTGACCATGCCATCCAGCCTGCCAGGACGAACAAAGACGCATGCCGCCAGGATCGCTGAAATCGAGAACGCGCAGGTACCTGACCGTCAAGGGGCTGCTTCCCTGACCATTCGGCAGTTACTAGATCACTTCCGCGTCCCAGGTGTCAGCGTGGCTGTCATTGACAACTTCGAGGTCGCATGGACTAAATCGTGGGGCACAGCTGACGCGCAATCCGGTGCGCCTGCGACAAACGAAACGCTCTACCAGGCAGCCTCGATCAGCAAGCCAGTGGCGGCTATGGCATCCCTGAAGGCATCCCTGAACGGGTTGTTCGATCTAGACCAGGACGTCAACACCATCCTTAAGAGCTGGACGCTGCCCGATGATCCTTTCAATGGTGGCCCCGCTGTCACCCCGCGGATGCTTATGAGCCACACCTCCGGCCTCGGAGACGGGTTTGGGTTCCCCGGCTATGAACCCGGCGAACCGCTGCCCACTGTCCTGCAAATCCTCGACGGCCATGCACCTTCGTCCCTACCCGCAGTGCGGCTCGTACGGCCGGCTATGACGGCCTACCAGTACTCTGGCGGCGGCATTGAGATCGAGCAGCTCATGCTCACCGACACTGTAGGAGAACCCTTCACACAGATCATGCACGACTGGATCCTGGAGCCCATCGGCATGACCAACAGCACCTTCGAGCAGCCCCTACCGGCCAAGTTCGAACACCAGGCCGCGCGCGCCCATGACGAGACGGGCGCGGCAATGGGTGTGCCGTGGCACGTCTATCCGGAGCAGGCTGGAGCTGGATTATGGTCTACACCGGGCGACCTTGCCAGATTCCTGATCGAGGTACAGAAGACACTCGCGGGACGATCCACAATGATCCTGGACCGCACCACGATGCGAAACATGATCACACCGGTCGGCGTAGGGCCCTTCGCGGTTGGATTCGTCGTAGCGCAGAAGGGTGACGGTTGGTACTTCGAGCACGACGGCGAAAACTGGGGTTTCAAGGCCCGAGTCATCGCTCATGTCGCCAAAGGCAACGGAGCCGTGATCATGACCAACGGTCACAACGGTCGGCCCCTTATTGAGGAAATCCAAGCCCGGATCGCCGAATCTTACGACTGGGACCGACTCGTAAACTAGCTGCCCCTTCGCCAGCTTCCATCTTCAGGGGGTTCGATGAAGCATTCGCGATTTTGGCAAAACAGTTTTTGCCTAGTGTTTCTCGGTCTGCTAATGACTTCTTGTGCATCGGGTCCGGTGGGCAAAACCGGGCCGGACGTCACAACTATCTCCCCGACCATTTCCACGCCTCCCCTGGTGACATGTAAATCGTTCTTCCCCTCCGCCCCATGTTCGCAATATGTCAGCATTTCGGGCACATCCGACGGTGCTACCCTGCCGTGGGTGGCGACAGGCGGGATAAAAGTGGAACTGTATTCAGTCAACGGGGAGCTCCAGTTCGCGGCGAAGACCCCTTGCAATTCGATCAGTGGACCGGCGACGATCACAGGGAACACCCTCACACTCGGTAAACTCGCAGCTGGGGCAATGGGCTGCGCCGGCGAGTCTTCTGCGCAGGAGCAATGGGTCACGCAATTCCTAAGTCGCCCCATCGAAATGTCGTTCGTCCAAGACACGCTGACTTGGACGACTGGGACAGACACCCTCAGCTTCAAAAGCAAATAGCAGCCGCAATATTCACGCCTGATCCCGTCTACACAGCAGCTACCTCAGAACACATCCTCCGGTTCCACCGTAGACGTTGCGTATTCAGGACGCCCGGCAGGCCGATATGACTGGATGGTGATGCCACGGGATGTCGTCCGCGAATTGAGCAGCTCGAGCGCGAGGTCCGGACCGGATTCGGGGAACAAACGTTTGCCCTGGCCGACCACCACGGGATAGGTGAGCAAATCGAGCTGGTCCACCAGGTTGTTCGCGAGCAGCCATCGGACCAGGACACCGCTGCCCGGGACCAGCAGCTCGCCGTCGTGATCGGCCTTCAGCTCAGCGATCGCCGTGGCGAGGTTGCCGGCTAGGACTGTGGTGCCCGACCATTGCGGGTTGGTGAGGCTGGCAGACGCCACGTACTTGGGCCGACTGTTCAACGCGGCAGCGATCGGGTTGGTGCTCGGATCGATCATCGCTCCCCAATAAGGGGCGAAAATCTCGTACGTCCGCCGCCCGAAGAGGAACGCGGACGCACCCCCGTAAACCTGGCTGAGGTAGTCCCCCGTTTCCGGATCGAGAAGCGGTATGGCCCATCCCCCGCGGTCAAAGCCGCCTCTGCGATCTTCGTCGGCGCCGCCCAAGCCCTGCATCACGCCGTCTACCGAGACGTTTGTCGTCGTCGTCAACCTCATGTCGTTTCACCCCGTCGAACAACGGTCGCGGACACCTTCTGGATCCACGCTACTCGCCCTCATTGTCCCAAGTCTTAACGCCCTTGTCCGAGTACCGCCGTCGAATGAGGGCGACTCCGTGCGACGATAACCGCATGGAACAGACTCCGGATGTACTCCGCTATGCCGCTTTTACTGCCACGCCCGACGGCGGAAATCCGGCGGGAGTGGTCCTCGACGCAAGCAGCCTCGACGACGCCGGGATGCAGGCCATCGCTTCCGACATCGGTTACGCGGAAACGGTCTTTGTCACCGAGATCGCCGTTGGCGGGGACACCCGCCGAAACCGCGTGCGGTACTTCTCCCCCATCGCCGAGGTACCGTTTTGCGGCCACGCGACCATCGCTTTGGCTGTCGCGCTGTCAGGACGCGACGGTGCGGGAACCTTTGTGTTCGATACAGCGGTTGGGCCAGTGGAGATCGGGACGGCGTCACACGGCGCAACTGTGACAGCAAGCTTCACGAGCGTGGAGCCGCGAATCGCCGAGTTCGCCGACGGTGTTCTGGACTCCGTGCTCGGATTGCTCGGCGTGGGCCAAGGCGAACTGCACCCGGGCTACCCTCCGATGGTCGCCTTTGCCGGAAACTGGCACCCCCTTCTCGTCTTCGCTGAACGCAGCACCTTCGACTCCTTCGTTTTCGACCCGGATGCAATGCGCACGCTGATGGATGCCCAGGGTTGGGCCGGCACTGTCACGACGCTCTGCGAGATCGGTGGCGGCGAGTTCGACTCGCGCAACCTGTTCCCCGTCGGAACCATCACTGAGGATCCCGCGACGGGTTCAGCCGCCGCGGCTTTCGGCGCATACCTCCGGCTGCTTTCGCTCGTGGAGACGCCAAGCCGGGTCATTGTTCATCAAGGCAGCCACGTCGGCCGCCCGAGCGTCCTCACCGTCGACATTCCGTCCCAGGGCGGGATCGTCGTCAGTGGCGAAGCCGTGGAGATTGCCGAGCCCTGAGCAATCCAGACCCGGCCACATAGATAGTAAGGCAACCTTTTCAGTTTGCCTTACTATCTGGTAGCGTCGTTGGTATGAACCCCACCCCGGATGCGGACGCGGCAGGCACGCTCGAAGCTGCCGCAGAGCTTCGTGTCCTCATTGGCCAGTTGACCCGACGGCTGCGTGAGCAGTCCCAAGTGGACAACCTGACGAATGCGCAAAAGGCCGTGCTGATCCACTTGGAACGGGACGGCCGGGCCACGTTGTCCGCGCTGGCCCGAGCCGAGGGAATGCGTCCCCAATCCATGGGAGCGATCATTTCCGCCCTTTCCAGCGCGGGACTCGTTGAGAGCGGACCTGATCCGGCCGATGGCCGTCAGCGGATCCTGTCCCTGACAGCCGAGGCCCGGGAGAGCATCAGCGCCAGCCGCGCAGCCAAAGCTGATTGGCTTTACCGCACCATCCTGTCCAAACTCACGCCGGACGAACGGGAACGGTTGCCCGGCGCCATTAACCTACTCAAACGCCTTTTGGAGCCGTGATACACATGACCATCACCACGTTGGACCCACAGACAGCCCTCATCGTTGTTGACCTTCAGCGGGGCATTGTTGCCTCCCCGAAAGCCCACCCACTCGAGCCGGTAGTGCAAAATTCCGCCGCCCTGGCGGATGCCTTCCGCAGCCACGGACTGCCCGTGGTGCTGGTGAACGTCACCGGCGGCGCACCGGGCCGCACAGATCAAGGCAGCACCGCGGGAAGGGAGTTCCCCGCCGATTTCGCCGAGCTGCTGCCTGAACTGAACCAGCAACCAAGCGATCACCTTGTGACGAAGAAAACGTGGGGTGCCTTCACCAACACTGGGCTTGGCGCGCTCCTGGAGGACCTCGGTGTCACCCAAGTGGTGCTGACCGGTGTCGCCACAAGCATTGGCGTGGAATCCACCGCGCGGAGCGCCCACGAAGCCGGCCTCAACGTCACCTTGGCCCTCGACGCGATGACCGACATGAACATGAACGCCCACGAGAACTCCGTCACGACGATTTTCCCCCGCCTGGGCGAGACCGGAACGACCCAAGAAATCCTGGACGTGCTCAAAGCCTCACGGTCGTGACAGCGCGGGACCCGGCCCCACCTTCGAGTCCGTCCGCTGATGCGGACAACCAGCCGCTGACTCCCCCGCTGAACCCGGCCGGTGCTCCGGCTTCCGCACAAGGACAACGGCACTCGAACCCGCTGGGCTGGAGGTTCACGGCACCGCTGCTGCTTGGCTCCACCCTGAACCCGATCAACAGCTCGATGATCGCCACCGCGCTGGTTGGCATCGGGACTGACTTTCGCTCAAGTCCGGGAGCCACCGCCGGGCTCATATCCGTCCTGTATCTGTGCAGCGCAGTGGCCCAACCGACCATGGGGAAACTCTCCGTCCTCTTTGGGCCCAGACGGGTGTTCCTCTCCGGCGTCGCTATCCTTTTGGCGGCCGGCGTCGTCGGAGTCCTTGCCCCGAATCTCGGGGTGCTACTTATTTCGCGGGCACTCATCGGCGTCGGGACCTCAGCGTGCTACCCGACGGCGATGGCGCTGGTCCGCCGGCGGGCCGACGAGTCCGGCATCGGCGTGCCGGGCCGCGTCCTGGGCAACTTTTCGATCGCAGCCCAAGTGACCGCCGTCGTCGGATTGCCCTTGGGTGGGGTGCTGGCGGGCGCGTTCGGCTGGCGGGCATTGTTCGCAGTCAACATACCGCTGGCCCTCCTGGCATTCACCTTCACTTTGCTCGGCGTGGCCAAGGACGCCCCGGTCCGCAAACAGGGCTTGGGCAGCCTGCTCACCATGCTGGACCTGCCCGGGATAGCCCTCTTCGCCGGTGCAATCGTCTCGCTGCTGGTGTTCCTCTCGGCGCTCACGACGCCGGTCTGGTGGCTTGCCGCGCTGGCCGTGGTGCTGGCGGGGGCGCTGCTGGTGCGGGAACGCCACGCACGCAGTCCGCTGATCGACGTCCGGATGCTGGGCAGGAACAGACCGCTGCAGCGTACGTACCTTCGTTCGATCCTGGCCGCGTTGGCTACATACACATCGATGTATGGCGCCAGCCAGTGGATGGAACAAAGCATGGGGCTGCACGCCGCGACCGTGGGGTTGATTCTGATTCCGCTGAGCCTGCTGAGCATCGTCGTAGCGCGGGTCGTCTCCGGTCGTGCCTGGGTCCGTTGGCCTTTGATCCTTGCCGGCGTCGCTTTGACACTCTCCGCAGGGGTGATGCTGCTGGTGAACCACGGCTCCAGCGTCGCGTTGCTCATCGGAATGACCTTGCTGCTGGGCCTGACCAACGGCTTCAGCAGTTTCGCCAATCAGGCGGCGTTGTACCTTCAAACGACTGCCGCGGAGATCGCGGTGGCCTCGGGATTGCTGCGGACGTCGATGTACCTGGGCGCGATCGGTTCCTCCAGCGTCATCGGCATCGCCTTCGGAACGTCGGCCACCGACGCAGGCTTCCATACTTTGGCCTGGATCCTGGTCGCCATCGGGGCATCGATGGTACTCCTGACGGCGTTTGACCGCAGCGTTCCGGCCGTCGCCGCGGAGCATTGAGCCAAAAATTGTGTTCCCCGCCACCGCATTAAGGTTCCGTTAAGAACATTCACAAATTTGTGAATCGAGCGTAGCGTTCGAGACATGAACACAGTGATTGAGGCCCACGGTCTTGAGAAACGCTACGGACGGGTTCGCGCACTCGACGGACTCGAGCTACCTGTCGACGCCGGGGAGGTGCATGGATTCCTTGGCCCAAACGGCGCGGGCAAGTCCACCACCATCCGGGTGCTGCTTGGACTTGCCCGGGCCAGCGGCGGCAGTGCGACGGTCTTCGGCCAGGACCCGTGGACCGACGCGGTGGAACTGCACAAGCGCATGGCATACGTTCCGGGGGACGTCAGCCTGTGGCCCAACCTCTCCGGTGGCGAGGCGATCGACCTGCTCAGCCGCCTGCGTGGCGGCACGGACGACAAAACGGCATACGCCGCGCGCAAGGCCCGGCTGATTGATGTCTTCCAGCTGGACCCGTCCAAGAAGGGCAGGTCCTATTCGAAAGGCAATCGCCAGAAGGTTGCGTTGGTAGCGGCATTTGCGTCGCCGGCGGACCTGTACATCCTCGACGAACCCACCAGCGGACTCGATCCGCTCATGGAAGGCGTCTTCAACCAGGAGATCAAGCGGGCAGCCTCGCTCGGCAGCACCGTACTTCTCTCCAGCCACATCCTTTCCGAGGTCGAGCAACTCTGCGATCGGGTGACCATCATCCGCGCAGGCAAGACGGTGGAATCCGGAACCCTTGCCGAGTTGCGCCACCTGACCCGGACCGAGGTGTCATTCGCACGCAACGGGCTGACGGACGCCGACATCGCCCGCATTCCTTCCATCCATGACGTTGCCCTTGTCAACGGTCGTGCCCGCTTCACGGTGGACAGCGACAAGATCTCGTCCCTGCTGCCGGTGCTTACGGAACTCGACGTCAAAGGCCTGAGGGTAGCTCCGCCGTCGCTCGAGGAGCTGTTCCTGCGGCACTACGGCGATGAGCTCAATCCGGCTGAAGCGTCACTCGCGCAGCAATCCTCCCGCAAGGCCCGACGTCGGGAAGCCTCCAAAGAGGCGAGCGTGCGATGAACACCCTGGCCACGTTGCTCCTCCAGCGCATACGGCGGGACCGCTTGCAGCTGCTGATCTGGATTGTCGGCATCGCCCTACTTGCTCTTTTCTCCGTCTCTGCTGTTGAGAAGACCTACGGCGACCCGGCGGGACGCGAGAGTATCCTCCAGCTTGCCGTTGCCAACCCGAGCATCCTGATGCTTCGGGGAACACCGGAGGGCGGCGGACTGGACCAATTCGTGTTCTTCGAAATCTTCACGTTCATCGCGGTGCTCGCCGGCCTCATGAACACTTTCCTGGCGGTGCGTCACTCGCGGGCCGAGGAGGAGTCCGGAAGGGCGGAACTCCTCGCCGCGACTCCGGCCGGGCGTACTTTGCCTACGGTGGCCACGATCGTCTATGGCGCTCTCGTGAACGTCGTCAACGGTCTCTTCGTGGCGCTCGCCTTCATTGCCGGCGGGCTGGACGCCAAAGGATCGCTCGTCGCCGGTTGCGCGACTGCCGCCGTCGGACTCACGTTTCTCGCCGTCGGACTGTTCGCCGCCCAACTGATGCGCACTTCCCGTGGCGCGAACGGCGTGGCCGCGGCTGCCGTCACAGCGGCCTACGTCATCCGTGGCATCGGCGACGCCCTTGGCACCCCTTCCGCTGACCACCTCCACATGACCGTGGCATGGTGGAGCTGGATCTCGCCTATCGGTTGGGGCCAACAAACCCTCGCCTATGATGCGAACACCCTGACGCCCCTCCTCCTCAACCTGGCGCTGACCGCAGTATTCCTCTCCCTAGTCTTCGCCCTTCAGGCGCAACGCGATAGCGGTGCCAGCTTGCTCCCCGGCCGCCTCGGCCGTGTAGAGGCCCGCGACTCCCTTTCCACTTCGCTGGGTCTGGCATGGCGGCTGCAATGGCCCACGGTGGTGGGTTGGTGCGTCGGCAGCGCGTTCGCAGGCCTGCTCACGGGCAGCCTTGCACATGCCGTCTCCGGCGCGGCAACGGCAGACCCCACGGTGGAAAAGATCATGGAGGGCCTCATTCCTGGAGGCAGAGGCTCGCTGGTCCAGCTCTTTATCTCGGCGATCTTCGTGATGGTCGGTGTGCTTGCGGCCGCCTGCGCAACACAAGTCATCATCAGGATGCGCCAGGAAGAGGTCGCGGGAACTGCTGAGCAAGTGCTCGCAACCCGGGTTTCACGAGCCGGGTGGCTGATTGGCTATCTCACGGTGGGCGCCGCTTCTGTCGTGCTGGTGCTTCTTGGCGGCGCCGCTGCCTCGGGGCTCAGCGCCCTGGCCGCCGGAGACGCCTCTTCGCCAGTCAGCGACTCCTTCGCGGCGGCAGCTGCCCAACTGCCCGCAGCATTGCTTTACCTCAGCGTGCTCGCACTGGTGTTCGTTGCGCTGCCCGCGTGGACGATTGGCCTGGGCTGGGCGCTGCTTGGCCTCGGCACGGTATTCGGGCTATTCGGCGGGCTCGTAGGCATGCCGGAATGGATCCGTGACATATCACCGTTCACCCACTCCCCTGTGCCGATCGGCACCTCCACGGACTGGAGCGGAGGGGTATGGATGCTGTGCATAGCAGTGGTGGTCGCCTTTCTGGCGACAGCGGGCATGAAACGCCGCGAACTGAACACGGCTTAGCGCCGACGACCGGCCGGAACCAGCAGGCCGAGGAAGGTAGCCCCCGGATGGCGAGGGACGAACGAGCGCTTCGCGAGGCGGCCGAACAGTCGGCCGCCATCCTCACTGCCGCCGGCATGCCCAAAATGCCTGCCCGGGTGCTCATGGCACTGACCGTCGCGGAGGACGGAGGCCTGACGGCACTCGAACTGGGTAAGGTGCTCGGCGTGAGCGCAGCCGCGATCTCGGGGGCGGTCCGCTATCTGCAATCAATAGCAATCGTGAGGAGGGTAGCCCAGCCCGGCAGCCGCCGGGACCGCTACGAAGTTCCACCCAATGCCTGGCTGTCGTCCTTCGCCCAGGAACGTCCGGTCTACCGCGCGCTCGCAGACCTCGCCGACACCGCAATCAAGGCAATCGGTGACCGCACCACCACGGCCGCCGGCCGGCTGGACGAAATGGCGAGCTTCTACAGGTTCCTGGACGCCCGGCTTCCCGAACTTATCAGCGAATGGGAGAAAGGGCGCGACGATCGCAATGGGTGATGCGTTGATGCCTTTCAGCTGTTCGCCGAAACCGCGGTCCCCAGGCCAAGGGCCGTAAGGATCGCGGCAGAGGTCCGTTCGAGTGCTTTTGTCACAGATGGCCTCTTCAGCCAGAGAACGGCCTTGGTCGCCACCACAGACAGGATTCCCAGGTAGAGCATCGAGATAGCGAAGTCGATCACGCCGAGGATCATCGTCAGTCCAAGGGATGCCTCCCCGGGAGGAAGGAACTGGGGCACCACGGCGAGGAAAAACAGGCCCACCTTGGGGTTGAGCATGCACGAAACAAGCCCTGCGAAGAAACTCGAGCGCAGCTTGGGGCCCGCACCGGGGGCGTTCTCTTCCTGGTGGACTGGCTGCCCGCGCCGGCTGTGGACAAAGGCGCTGATCCCCAGGTAAACCAAGTAGAGGCCGCCGATGATCTTCACCACCCTGTATGCCTCGGCCGACTGCTCCAGAAGAGCCGCCAGTCCAATGCCGACAAGCCCGGCCCAAAAGATGCTGCCCAACGAGGAGCCGAGACCGGCCGAGAGGCCGGCCTTGACGTTCAACAGGCTGTACCTCAGGACCAGGAACGAGTCAGGGCCCGGAGTAAGGGCCAAGATCACGCACAACCCGGTGAACGCCGCTAGTGAACTCAGAGTCATGTTTCCATTGAATCATCGCGCGGCTTCTCGACCGGGTACCGCGGGCCTCACGGAACCTTCCCAGAGCCCCCAGCTACAATGGGGCCGTCCGTATTTCCCCTGGAGAGGTAGTTCCCCTTTTGGTCACTCGCCACGATGCACCCAGCCCGGAGCCGGGTCAGTCACCCCCTGTTGCCTATCCGGGCCAGGGAAAGCTGGCTGCCCGCAGCCGGCGGTTCAGCTTCCGTCGTTCGCCCCGCTGGTTCAAAATAACCAGCGCCGCAGTGGCTGTCCTGCTGATCGCAGTCATCGCGTTTGGAGGGTATTGGGTATGGCGCCTTCAGTCCAACATCTCATCGTCCGCACTTGGCGCCGGTGGCATCAGGACGGAAGGGCCGGTTGACGACAGCAAGGACCGCCTCCAAATCCTCGTTCTGGGTACCGATACCAGGAGCGGCAAGAACGGGCAGTTCGGCACCACCGACCAGTCCTCCGGTTACGGCCAATCGGACGTCATGATGCTGCTGGATATTTCTGCGGACAACAACCATGTCAATGTGATCAGCTTCCCCCGCGACTTGTTGGTCGACGTGCCGGCTTGCACTGACAACAAAACCGGCAAGCAATACCCTGAACGGCAAAATGCGATGATCAACAGTGCGATGGCCGAGGCTGGCATCGGCTGCGCTGTTGACACCGTCAACAAGCTCACGGGTTTGGAGGTTGACCACTTCATGATGGCCGACTTCAACGCCGTGACCGAACTTTCCAAGGCCGTCGGCGGCGTCGACGTCTGTGTGAGCACTGCAGTCAACGACCCCGACTCCGGGCTGCATTTGCCCAAGGGCACCTCACAGGTGGAAGGTGACCAGGCACTAGCGTTCCTGCGCACCCGCCATGCATTTTCCGACGGCGGAGACCTCGGACGGATCAAGGCGCAGCAATCGTTCCTCGGTTCCCTCGTTCGGAAGCTCAAGGCCGACGGAACGCTCGGCAACCCCCAGAAGATGCTGGGCATCGCCGACACAGTCACGAAGAACCTCACCGTCGATGACGGACTCGCCTCGGTTCCGGCCCTGTTGACCATCGCGGGCAGGCTCAAGAATATTGACCCGGCCAAGGTCAACTTCATCACCGTGCCCAACGTCCCGGCCGCGTCCGATCCTAACCGGCTCGATCTCGACCAACCGGCTGCGAGCAACTTCTTCGCTGCCCTGACGAAGAGCCCCGATCTCAGCCAACCCGCACCAAGCGCCGCGGCGTCCCCGGCTCCATCCACGGCAACGTCGAAAGCCGGTTACGACAAGGCCCTTCAACCGATCACTGTCGCCAATGGAACGGGCGTGACCGGCAGGAGCCAGGAGATCGGATCGGTTCTCTCCGCCGGAGGCTTCACGAAGCTGGCCAAGATCCAAGCCGATGCCAGGCCACAGACAATGGTCTACTACGGTGCGGGCTTTGCCGATGTTGCTGCGGACGTCGCCGCAATGTTCGGGTTGCCCGCGACGAGCGTGCAGCAGGTAGCGAGTGTCCAGGGAGTACAGCTCTACGCCGGGCAGGACTTCGCGACCGGGGACAAGCCGACACTTCCGGCCCCCAAGCCGAACGATGTGGTTGCCCAGACCGCTCAAGACCAGACCTGCCAGACAACCAACCCGGTCGGATAGCCGGAAGACAGAGCGCCTTCCGCCTCGCATTGCGTGGCGGAGGGCGCTTTCTGTTTTCTCGCTACTGAGGCTGCTCGCCCGAAACGTTCACCAGCCAGGCAATGCCGAACTTATCGGTCAGCATCCCGAAGACGTCACCCCACGGTGCCTTCTCCATCGGGACGGTGACCGTGCCGCCGTCGGCCAGGCCGTTCCAATAGCCGCGAAGTTCTGCCTCGTCGTCGCCGCTAAGCGACACAGAAATGTTGTTTCCCGGACTGTAATCCATGCTGTTGGGGGTGTCTGCGGCCATGAGCTGCAGTCCGTTGTCTGTTTTGAGCGCGGAGTGCATGATCTTGTCGCCCTCGGCGGGGTCTTCGCTCGCGTGGAACTCGGCGAAGGTGCTTTGGGTCAGCTCGCCTCCGAAGACCGATTGGTAGAAGGCCATGGCCTCCTTGGCGTTGTCCCGAAAGCTGATGTACGGGTTGAGGTTCGTGGTCATTACATGGCTCCTCAGTGATAAGGGCAGCACGATCAGCTACCTTTTCGTCATGCTAACAGCGCCGGCCGCGCCCATCCACAGCCAAAATTACCGAGCTCGACGGCGGCTGTCCCGGTTCTTAGTTTCCGCTCGCCTCGCGTCCGACCAAGCCCACTGAGTTGCCCTCGCTGTCCTCGATGAAGGCCATCCATTCATCGGTTCCTGCAGGTCCGAGGCTCCCGTCGACGTGGCTGTAGATCAATTGCGGTTCCTGGACGATCCTTGTCCCGGAGGCGCGGAGTTCTTCAACTATGGGCCTGAGATTGGGTACGTCAAGGTAGATCAGCGACGAGGGAGCGCCCCGATCGAGGAGAAGCCGGACGCCGTCGAGGTCGAAGAAGAGCAGGCCGGGAGGATCGAATCGTGCGCTTGGTTCACTGCCCAGCAGCCTCGAGTAGAACGCCGATGCCCGGTCGAGGTCGCTGGCGCGCTGGGCAACTTGGATCAACCTCATGGTGTACCTCCGGGGATTGCGGGTCGTTTCACGGGTGGTAGCCACATCTTCCGCGGTACTCAATTCGGGTTCAAGAGCCTGGCTGCATGCGGAAGACCTTCAGTTCGAGTTCGGCTTCGCTGCGGGATATGGTCGTTTCCATGCCTGCTGCAAAATCGACCTTGGTCCGCACTGCCCTCATCGCCGGACTGGCCGACGCCATCCTCATTCTTGTTTTCGCGGCCATCGGCCGCGACGCGCACCAGCGCGCCGACGTCCTGACAGGGGTCTTTTCCACGGCCTGGCCTTTCCTAGCCGGCGCGGCGATCGGCTGGCTCGCCGTAAGGGTCTGGCGGGCACCGTTCCAGGTCTGGCCGGCCGGCGTCGCCGTGTGGATTGGAACCGTGGCCGGGGGCATGCTCCTGCGTGCGGCCACCGGACAGACCGTGGTGATCGCGTTCATTATCGTCGCCCTCATCAGCTTGGCGATCCTGCTGCTCGGCTACCGCGCTGTGATCGCGCTGGTAGTGCGGGTCCGGCGACGGAGCCGCCAGTCCTGAGCGCCCGCCGATGTACTAGGCTTGCTACGTCCATTGCCGCACTTCGGAAAGGCCGCCCCCAGTGATCACCGCTTTTGTCCTGATCAAGACCGACGCTTCACGTATCCCGGAGACGGCCGAGGAGATCTCCGCCATCCAGGGAATCAGCGAGGTCTACTCCGTCACCGGGGAATGGGACCTTATTGCGGTGGCGCGCGTGGCGAAGCATGAGGAATTGGCGGATGTCATCGCCGACAAGCTCTCCAAGGTCCCCGCAGTGGTTCACACCACCACCCACATCGCCTTCCGCGCCTACTCGCAGCATGACCTGGACGCCGCGTTCTCGCTGGGCTTCGAGCAGTAACCCCCGGCAGTCCGGCGCCTTGCCTACCTTTGGGTGAGTCCAACCCACGTGTCAAGGACCCGGGCAGCCGCTCCCGAGTCGACGGACTCCGCAGCACGCAGCCAGGCCGATTTCATGCGGTCCAGGAACGCGCCGTCGGCAGCAGTCTCATAGGCCACCAAGCCTGCGGCTGCGTTGAGCAAGACGGCATCCCGGACCGGGCCGGCCTTCCCGCCAAGTACTTCGCGCACGACGGCGGCATTCGCCGCGGCGTCGCCGCCTCGAAGATCGGCGACGGTCGCCGGAGCAATCCCGAGTTCTGACGGCGAGAACCGCTGTTCGGTGACCTGCCCGTTCCTGATTTCCCACACCGTGGACGGACCCGTGGTGGTGAGTTCATCGAGGCCGTCTTCCCCACGGAAGACCAGTCCCCGGCTCCCCCGGCGCGCCAAGACGCCGGCGATCAGCGGAGCCATCGTGGCGTTGGCAACACCCACGGCTGAAGCCTGGACATGGGCCGGATTGGTCATCGGACCCAGGAAATTGAAGGCGGTGGGAACACCAAGTTCGGCCCGCACGACGCCGGTATGCCGGAAGGACGGGTGGAAAACCTGGGCGAAGCAAAAAGTGATCCCCGCCTCTTCTGCGTTGCGGGCGACGCGATCGATCGGCAAGTCAAGCCTCACGCCCAAGGCTTCCAGGACATCGGCGGAGCCCGACGACGACGACGCGGCCCGGTTCCCGTGCTTTACGACCCGCGCTCCCGCGCCCGCCGCCACGAGGGCAGCCATCGTCGAGATGTTGACCGTGTTGAGTCGATCGCCGCCGGTGCCCACAATGTCCAGCTTTTCGCCCGGGATGCTCACGGCTTTGGCGTTGGAGAGCATCGCCTCGACCAGTCCGGTAACTTCCTCCACGGTTTCGCCCTTGGCGCGCAAGGCAACCAGGAAACCGGCGATCTGGGACGGGGCGGCTTCCCCGGACATGATCGTGTTCATGGCCCATGCCGTGTTCTCGACCGTGAGGTCATGCCCGTTGATCAAGGCAGAGATGAGTCCGGGCCACGAGTTGCTTGCCTGCTGTGCAGATGCCTGTGAAGTCACCACTTGATGCTAGCGATCCACACTGCTCCGTGACCAATGCGAAGGAGCTCGGGAACTTTTCCGCGCGAATTCGCGTGTTTGTAGAAAAAGTCTCCCCAAATGGCGGTTCGCATTGGGAAGTCCGGACTTTTACAGACATAATGTCCTTGTGACATCTGCGACCCATGCCCCCAGTACCCCGGCGCACCCGACGCTGAATCGCCCCAATTTGGTTTCCGTTGGAACCGTTGTGTGGCTTTCCAGTGAGTTGATGTTCTTCGCCGGTCTCTTCGCCATGTACTTCACGCTGCGTTCCACGTCAGGCGCGTTGTGGGCGGACGAAACCGGCAAGCTCAACTTCCCGTTTGCGCTTGTAAACACGATCGTCCTTGTGTCAAGTTCCTTCACTTGCCAGATGGGCGTCTTCGCCGCCGAGCGACTTGAACCGCGCCGCCGAGGTGGTGTGCTGCAGTTCACCCGCTGGGGCATGAACGAATGGTTCCTCCTGACGTTCGTCATGGGCGCCATCTTCGTTGCCGGCCAGAGCACTGAATACGCCATGCTTGTGTCCGAGCACGTTACGCTCTCGGCCAACGCCTACGGTTCCGCTTTCTACATGACTACCGGCTTCCACGGCCTGCACGTCATCGGCGGCCTCATCGCCTTCCTGTTCATCATTGGCCGCGCATACGCCGCCAAGAAGTTCGGACACTTTGAAGCGACCTCGGCAATCGTCACCTCGTACTATTGGCACTTTGTGGATGTTGTGTGGATCGGCCTCTTCCTGGTCATCTACGTCCTGAAGTAGCACGGCACCGACTCTTGTTCCGCAAGAGGATGAATTTTAAAGAAGCGGCTCACGGAGCCGACGCAGGATCGAATAAAGGAACCACCACGTGAAGGCACTCTCGCAGAAGCGACGTCATCCACTGGCAGCAATTGCGCTGCTGTTGTTGGGACTCCTCGTCACTGGTGGGCTTTACGCCGTTGCCACAACGGTCAACCAAGCGAAGGCAGACACCACTACCTTCAGCGCCAGCGACGCCCAGGAGGGCGGCAAGCTCTTCGCCGCAAACTGCGCCACCTGCCACGGCATGGGCGCGAGCGGAACCAAGGACGCTCCGTCGCTGGTCGGCGTGGGTGCTGCTGCAGTTGACTTCCAGGTTGGCACCGGCCGTATGCCCATGCAGATGAACGGACCCCAGGCCCAAGAAAAGCCAAGGCAGTTCAACGACCAGCAGACTCAGCAGCTCGCGGCTTACGTCGCCTCGCTGGGTGCCGGTCCGGCAATTCCCGACGCATCGCTGCTCGACGAAAAGGGTGACGCCGCGAAGGGTGGCGAGCTCTTCCGCGTGAACTGCGCGATGTGCCACAACGCTGCCGCAGCCGGCGGTGCCTTGACCCGTGGAAAGTTCGCTCCGGCGCTGGCCGGCGTTTCCGGACAGCACATCTACGAAGCCATGGCCACTGGTCCGCAGAACATGCCCGTCTTCAACGACGCCAACATCTCTCCTGAGGGCAAGCGCGACATCATCACCTTCCTGAAGACGATCGAAGCCAACGGCTCGCCGGGCGGAAACGACCTCGGATCCCTGGGTCCGGTTTCCGAAGGTCTCTTCGTCTGGGTCGCAGGCCTCGGCGTCATCATCGCCTTCACCATCTGGCTGACGTCCCGCACGTCATAGTCCGGACGCACTAAAACTTCTGCTGTCCCCACAGCAGTTTGAATTGAACATTAACCCGGTTACGGCCGGGACAACGAGAGAAGGATGAGGCGAATTATGGGCAACCATAGTGACGGCAGTCCGAACCACTCGGGCACCGTAGCTACGGCTGGTCAGAATGATGTGGAGAAGTTCCAGGATCCTGGGCTCCCTCCGCACCGTTTGCGCCTGGCTGACACGGATCCGAGAGCCGCTAAGCGAGCCGAACGGCAGGTAGCCATACTCTTTGGCATCTCCGTCATCGGCACGGTGATCTTCCTGGTGTCGTACTTTGCCATCGATCTGCACACCGATGGATCGATCGCAACGATCCGCAACCAAAACCTGCTGCTTGGCCTTGGCACCGCATTCGCGATGCTCGGCATCGGCACCGGTATCGTGCACTGGGCCAAGGCCCTCATGCCGGACCACGAGGTATCGGAAGAGCGCCACGCCATCCGTACCGAGGAAGACCGGCAGGCAGCCGTGCGGATCGTCGAGGACATCGTCGAGGAAACCGGCATCAAGCGTCGCCCGCTGATCCGCAACACCCTTTTGGGTGCTGTGGCCCTGGCTCCCCTCCCGGCCTTGGCCGTCTTCGGTGACCTTGGACCCCGCCCGGACGACAAGCTCGCACACACCATGTGGGCACCGCAGGACGGCAAGCTCAAGCGCCTCACCCGCGACCCCGATGGAACACCGATCAAAGCGTCCGACGTCACCATCGGTTCTGCGTTTCACGTGATCCCGGAAGGCCTCAACGAACTCCAGGAAGGCAAGCTCAACGCGAAGGCCAAAGCCGTCGTTTTGCTGATGCGCCTGAACCCGGAGGACTTGACGATTTCCAAGGGCCGCGAAACCTGGAGCTACAACGGAATCGTTGCCTACTCCAAGATCTGCACCCACGTCGGTTGCCCCGTTGCCCTTTATGAGCAGCAAACGCACCACCTGCTGTGCCCGTGCCACCAGTCAACCTTCGACCTCACCAAGGAATGCAAGGTTATCTTCGGCCCCGCCAGCCGTCCGCTCCCCCAGCTGCCCATCGCGGTGGACGCTGAGGGCTACCTCGTAGCCACGAGCGATTTCAAAGAACCTGTAGGACCGAGTTACTGGGAGCGTGACGAGCATGAGCGCCTCATCAACAGCTGAAGTCCCCTTCGTACCTAAAACCAAGGTTGGCCGGATCACGGACTTCGTTGACGAGCGCGTCGGCGGATCCGGAATCCTGCGTGAATTCGGCCGGAAGGTCTTCCCCGACCACTGGTCCTTCATGTTCGGTGAGGTGGCGCTGTATTCCTTCGTCATCCTCCTGATGTCGGGCACGTTCCTGACGTTCTTTTTCGACCCGTCGATGGCTGAGACCCACTATTCGGGTTCATACACCCCGCTGACCAATGTCGAAATGTCCGTCGCGTACAACTCGTCGCTGAACATCTCCTTCGACGTCCGCGGTGGCTTGTTCTTCCGCCAGGTCCACCACTGGGCGGCCCTGCTGTTCGTGGCATCCCTTGGTGTGCACATGCTGCGCGTCTTCTTCACGGGAGCCTTCCGCAAGCCGCGTGAAATGAACTGGGTAGTGGGCGGCGTCCTGCTCATCCTGGCCATGGCTGAAGGCTTCACGGGATACTCCCTCCCCGACGACCTGCTGTCCGGTAACGGCCTGAGGATCATCGACGGTGTCATCAAGTCGATCCCGGTGATCGGCACGTATATATCGTTCTTCCTCTTCGGGGGTGAATTCCCCGGTACGGCGATCATCGGCCGCCTGTACGTGCTGCATATCCTGCTCGTGCCGGCGATGATTCTCCTGATGATCGTCATCCACCTCTTCATGGTGGTTGTGCACAAGCACACGCAGTACCCCGGTCCGGGCCGCAACGACGGCAACGTCGTCGGTTACCCCCTGGGACCGGTTTATGCGGCAAAGGCGGGTGGCTTCTTCTTCATCGTGTTCGGTGTGGTCGCGCTCATGGCTGCGATGTTCACCATCAACCCGATCTGGAACTACGGGCCGTACGACCCCTCCCCCGTGTCGGCCGGTACCCAGCCTGACTGGTACATCGGCTTCGTCGATGGTGCCCTGCGACTCATGCCCGGCGTGGTCAACGACTTCCACTTCGAATACATCATCTTCGGCCATGTGCTGACGCTGAATGTGCTGTTGCCCGCACTGGTTCCGGCAGGCATCATTTTCACGGTGCTGTTCACCTACCCGTGGATTGAACGCTGGATCACCAAGGACAACCGTGAACACCACGTTCTGGACCGTCCGCGCAACGCGCCTACCCGTACCGCCATTGGTGTCGCAGGCTTCACCTGGTACTGCGTCATGTGGGCAGCTGCCGGTTCCGACCTCATCGCAACGCATTTCCACGTCGCACTGAACGATGTCACGTACTGGCTGCGCACCCTGTTCTTCATCGGCCCGATCATCGCGTTCATGGTGACTAAGCGCGTGGCCCTCGCACTGCAGCGCAAGGACCGTGAAATCGCTTTGCACGGCCGCGAAACGGGTCGCATCGTGCGCCTGCCGCATGGTGAGTTCATCGAGGTGCACGCCCCGCTGGACGACTACAAGCAATACAAGCTTGTGGGCTTCGAGTCGCCGTCCCCGTTGGCGGCCCAGCCGAACGAGCACGGCGTCGTCACTCCGAACGAGAAGCGCCGCGCGGCACTGTCCAAGTGGTTCTTCGAAGACCGTGTTGCCCCGGCAACGCCGGCCGAGCTCGAAGCAGCGCACGGACACGGCCACCATGAGGCCATCGAATCCAGCGAAGAGCACAAGAGCCTTAGCCACTAGCTCCCGCAGATAACAACGAGTGAGGGCCCCGTCCATGCGGACGGGGCCCTCACTCGTTGTCCTGTATCCGGGCGGCGTTTCCCTGGCTTTGGGCTAGTGGGTGCGGTAGCCCGTGGATTGGCTTCGGGTTGACCGGACGCCCGGCCGTTGCAACGGAACCCACAACTTGTACCGGTCAGCGCGGTAGTACGAGACGGAGTAGTCCACCATGGCACGGGCCACGAACGCGTGGCGCTGGATCTTGAGCAGCGGAGTACCGACATCCACGTTCAGTAGCCGCGCTGTGGATGGCGAAGCTGCCGTTGCTTCGATCATGTCCTCTCCCCACTCCATTACCAGTCCGTACTTTTCACTCAGCACGTTGTACAGGGACGTGGGAGGCGCCTCGTCCAAAAGACCTGGCACGCGGTGGGCGGGGATGAAGTTCTCGTCCACGCTCATGGGTTCGTTGTCCGCGAGGAGGAGCCTCCGGAAGCGGACCAGCGGTGTGCCTTCCTCCAACTGGAGTTCCCTCGCCAGGAAGGCGCTGGCGGCGATTTGCTCAAAGCTCAGGACCTTGGCAGCCGGAACCATGCCACGGCGCTGCATTTCCTCGCTGTACGAGGTGAGCTTCACTTGCAGGTCCAGCTTGGGTTTGCGAACGAAAGTTCCCAGACCAACCACCCGTTCGATGACTTCCTCGCCGACGAGGGCATCAATGGCCTGCCGTACCGTCATCCTCGCAAGGCCGAACCGTTCAGAGAGGTCCCGCTCCGACGGCAGCGCCGCGCCGGGCTTGCACGACTCAGAGATGTAGCTACGCAGGATCTCGCGCAGTTGAACGTAGATAGGAGTGCCGCTCTTGCGGTCGATCTCCCCCGCGATACGTGCTGCTTCAGCAGGCACGGCGGACCCCGGCAACGAAATCACTCATGAAACAAGCGTAGGCCAATCCACCCGCAGGTCTAGACCAGCCGTCCGCAACACACGGTGCGGCGGCGCTAGGCTTGTAGGGATCAAAATCGAAGTCGGCATCTGGCCGTCCGAGTCAAAGGAGCCGGTTTGCCCGAGCACAAAGCCATCGTCGCCGCAAAGATCGGCCTCCATGCACGGGCTGCCGCCGTGTTCGTGCGGGCCGTGACGGCCACTGGCCTGCCGGTGACGATCCGCAAGCCCGGCCAGCAAGCGGTGGATGCCCGCTCTTTGCTCGAAGTCATGACCGAAGATTTCGGATATGGCTGCGAAGTGGTCCTGGCGGTCGAGGGAGAAGCGCTGCAAGCCGGCAGCACGCTGAATGAGGTCAACGATGCCTTGGCAGCCCTTTCGGCCGTGCTGGAGGCCCTGGAAGGCCCCTGAAGGGCAATTCCCGCGATGGCATAGCTTCCCAACGGCATCCGGAGACGACAAACGACGGCGGGCCCCACCAAATGGTGGGGCCCGCCGTCGTTGTTCAAGCGCTTTTCTAGTGCGCGTGGTCTCCACGGCTGTATTCGAACACCCAACCGACCAGGGCTACGACAGCCAGGCCGGCAGCGACGAACGTGATCCAGAAACCTACGGCCAGGCCAAGGAACCCGCCTGCGCAGGACAAGCCGAGCACCAGCGGCCACCAGCTCCAGGGGCTGAAGTGTCCCTGCTCGCCGGCGCCTTCGTGGATCTCCGCGTCCGGACGGTCCTCCGGACGCATGCCGACCCGCCTGCCCGTGAAACCGAGGTAAGCGCCGATCATGCCTGCCAGGCCACCGACCAGGAGGATGCCGAGGGTGCCGACCCACTCATCCCAGTTGTTCAGGAAACCGTAAACCAGCGCGACCGGTACGAAGAAGAAGCTCCCTGCACCAAAAATCCAAGATTCGATTTTCATTTCGCGTCCTTCTGATCAGCGTTGCCGAGCACCCTTGCTGCCGGCTCAGGGCTCAGGGCAGTGTGGTGCTGCGCGAGTTCCGGGTGGTGGAGGTCCAAGGCGGGACGTTCGGAACGAATGCGGGGCAGCGAGGTGAAGTTGTGCCGCGGCGGCGGGCAGGACGTAGCCCACTCGAGGGAGGCGCCGAAGCCCCAGGGATCGTCCACCTCGACCTTTTTGTTGCTGCGCCACGTGATGTAGACGTTCCAGAAGAACGGCAGGAGCGAGGCGCCGAGCACGAAGGACGAAATCGTGGAGAACTGGTTCATCCAGGTGAAACCGTCCTGCGGAAGGTAGTCGGCGTAACGCCGGGGCATGCCCTCTACGCCGAGCCAGTGCTGGATCAGGAAGGTGCCGTGGAAGCCCAGGAACAGGAGCCAGAAGTGGATCTTGCCGAGGCGTTCGTTGAGCATCTTGCCGGTCCACTTGGGCCACCAGAAGTAGAAGCCTGCGAACATCGCGAAGACCACGGTGCCGAAGACCACGTAGTGGAAGTGCGCCACCACGAAGTAGGAGTCCGAGACGTGGAAGTCCAACGGCGGGGACGCCAGGATGATGCCGGTCAGGCCGCCGAAGAGGAAGGTGACCAGGAAGCCGATGCTCCAGAGCATGGGCGTCTCGAAGGTAATCGAGCCCTGCCACAGGGTACCGATCCAGTTGAAGAACTTCACGCCGGTGGGTACCGCGATCAGCATCGTCATGAAGGAGAAGAACGGCAGCAGCACCGATCCGGTGACGTACATGTGGTGCGCCCAGACGGTCACCGACAAGGCGGCGATCGCGATGGTCGCGTAGACCAGGCCCTTGTAGCCGAAGATCGGCTTGCGGCTGAAGACCGGGAAGATCTCCGAGACAATGCCGAAGAACGGCAAGGCGATGATGTACACCTCGGGGTGGCCGAAGAACCAGAACAGGTGCTGCCACAAGACAGCGCCGCCGTTCTCCGGATCGAAGATGTGGGCTCCGAAGCGCCGGTCAGCGCCGAGGGCGAAGAGTGCGGCCGCGAGCGGCGGGAACGCCATGAGGACCAGGATGGCCGTCACCAAGGTGTTCCAGGTGAAGATCGGCATGCGCCACATCGTCATGCCGGGAGCGCGCATGCAGATGATGGTGGTGATGAAGTTGACCGCACCCAGGATGGTTCCGAAACCGGACAACGCGAGGCCGAAGACCCAAAGGTCACCACCGACGCCGGGGGTGAACGTGGTGTCTGACAACGGCGCATAGGCGAACCAGCCGAAGGAGGCGGCACCTTGCGGAGTGATGAAGCCGGACACGGCAATGGTGGAGCCGAAAAGGAAGAACCAGAAGGCCAGCGCGTTCAGTCGCGGGAACGCGACATCGGGGGCGCCGATCTGGAGCGGCATGACGACGTTCGCGAAGCCTGCGAAGAGCGGCGTCGCAAACATCAGCAGCATCACGGTGCCGTGCATCGTGAAGAGCTGGTTGTACTGCTCCTTGGTCTGCAGGATCTGCATGCCGGGCTCGAAGAGCTCCGCACGCATCAGCAGCGCCATGACGCCGCCGAGGCAGAAGAACACGAAGGACGCGATCAGGTACATGTACCCGATGGTCTTGTGGTCCGTGGAGGTGATCCAGTTGACGACGATGCGTCCCTTGGATTTCGGTACTACGGGAGCCTCTAGGACCCCGGCTGATTGAGTATAAGTAGCCACGTCGCGTCCCTTAATTCTTTGCGTTCAGGTTCGGGTTGCGGTCGTACTTCGAATCGAGAAGACCGGTGTTGCCGCTCTGGCGAAGCTGATCCATATGTGCCTGGAACTCGGCTTCGGAAACGACCTTCACGCGGAACAACATCTCGGAGTGGTATTCACCGCAAAGTTCGGCGCACTTGCCGTCATAGGTGCCCTCCTTGGTGGGGGTCAACCTGATGTAGTTGGTCTTGCCGGGAATCACGTCGCGCTTCTGCAGGAAGGCCGGAACCCAGAAAGAGTGGATGACGTCGCGGGAGTTCAGCTCGAGGTCAACAGACTTGTTGACCGGCAGATACAGCGTCGGCAACTGGTTCAAGTCGATCGCGTTGCCCGTGAGGTGCGCCTGGACGCCCGCTTCGTGAACGTCATCGGTGATGACGGAGCCCTTGACGTAGTTGAAGTCCCAAGCCCATTGCTTGCCCACGACGTCGATGGTGACGTCGGCCGGCTTGGAGCGATCGTCAATCGCCTGCTGGTCCTGGTTGGTGAAGTAGAAGAACACCAGCACCATGAACAGCGGAATGGTCAAATAAAAGACCTCCAGAGGGAGGTTGTAGCTCAGCTGCTTCGGGAAACCCGTGGTGCCCTTGCGGCGCCTGTAGGCGATGATGCACCAGACCAGCAGGCCCCAAGTAATAATGCCGACGACGAGGGCGGCGATCCATGAGTTGACCCAGAGGTCCATGATCCGATCGGTGTTGCTGGTTGTACCACGCTCCGTGGGCAACCAGCCTTTTTCTACCTCTGGTGAACATCCGGTCAAAACCAACGCGCCGGCTAGTGCCAAGCCAGTGATCGAGGTGATCTTTATGCGTCGGCTGCCGGTTCGGTTCTGCGAACTCACAGACGGCCCTTCCTCTTGTTGCTGCAGCCCGGCAGGCGGAAGGCCCACCGGGCACACTAAAGTTTTACTACCCGATGTAGAGCTTACCGCTACCAAGCGGTTTTCGCCGACATGCTGGCCCAGTGCGTCGGGACGGGTTTAACCCGTTCCTGAACTGGGCCAACAGTCTGCGAATGCCCGGTTAGTGGAACGAATCGCCACAGGCGCAAGACCCGCCGGCGTTGGGGTTGTCGATCGTGAAGCCCTGCTTGGAGATCGTGTCCTCGAAGTCGATGCTCGCACCGCTCAGGTACGGCACGCTCATCTTGTCGACAACCACTTCGACGCCGTCGTAGTCGCGGACGGCATCGCCGTCGAGCAGGCGCTCGTCGAAGTAGAGCTGGTAGATCAGGCCCGAGCAGCCGCCCGGCTGAACAGCGACGCGAAGCCGCAGGTCCGTGCGGCCCTCTTGTTCGAGAAGGCTCCGGACTTTACCTGCGGCCACATCGGTCAACTTGACCTCGTGCTCAGGAAGCTCGCCGCCTGCGAGCTGCGCTCCGGTGCTGTTTTCGTTGGTTGCAGTGCTCATTGGCCTACCTTCTTATGACGCTCTTGGCGGCTGCGCCTACGCGCTGCCTGCCCTTACCCAAATACGTGCGGGCTATAGCTACATGCTACGTCGAGCCGGCGCATAGCTATAACTTCTAACGTAACCGGCCGGACCCTTGGCTTGTTCCCCGGCCCGATGCGCGCGTGGGTTCAGAGGCCTTCCGAGTTCAGGCGTGCCAGCATGAGGGCCTCGGCCAGCACTGCGTTGTGGAAATCCCCGATGTGGAGAGATTCGTTGGCGCTGTGGGCCCGTGAATCCGGATCCTCGACACCAGTCACCAGGATCTGGACATCGGGATAGGTCTCGGTCAGGTCCGCGATGAACGGTATGGATCCACCGATCCCCATCTCGACGGCGGGCACTCCCCATGCTTCACCGAGTGCCCACATCGCGATCCGGGCGGCAGCCGATCCTGTATCGGTGGAGAAGGCGTTGCCCCGCTCCCCCGGCACGAACGTGACCTTCGCTCCGAAAGGCGCGTTCGCCGCGAGGTGCTTTCCGACGGCGTCCATCGCGGCATCGGGATCTTGCCCGGGAGCCAAGCGCAGGCTGAACTTCGCCCTCGCAGCGGGGAGCAGCGTGTTGGATGCGACGTCGACGGCGGGTGCGTCGATGCCGATGATGGACAAGGCGGGTTTGGTCCAGAGCCTCGAAGCAATACTGCCGCTGCCGGCGAGCCGCACGCCGTCGAGCACGGAGGCGTCGGCGCGGTACTGGTCCTCGTCCACGTCCTCCACGACATCATCCCTGCCAACCAGGCCCTCGATCGCGACGTTGCCGTCGTCGTCGTGCAAAGTGGCGATGAGGCGGGACAGGAGGGTCGGCGCATCCAGCACGGGACCACCGAACATGCCGGAGTGCACGGCGTGTTCGAGCACCCGCACTTCGAAGGTGCCGTCCACCAGGCCGCGGAGACTGGTTGTCAGTGCCGGTACGCCGACTTTCCAGTTGCTGGAATCGGCCACGACGATGACATTCGCTTCGAGGAGCTCGCGGTGCGTTTCGAGGAAAGTGCGGAAGGTGGGCGAACCGGCCTCTTCCTCGCCCTCGAAGAACAAGGTGACTCCAAGGCCGAAATCGTCTCCCAGCACCTGAGTCACAGCGGCGTAGGAAGCAAGGTGGGCCATGATTCCGGCTTTGTCGTCGGCTGCGCCACGGCCATAAAGGCGGCCCTCGCGTTCCTCGGCGACGAAGGGCTCGGTGTCCCACAAGGCCACGTCGCCCGGCGGTTGCACATCGTGGTGCGCGTACAGCAGGATGGTGGGCTTGCCCGGCGCGGCGACGCGGCGCGCAACAATGGCAGGGCCACCAGGGGTCCCATCGGCCTTGTCGCAGCGCAGGATCTGTACGTCCTGGAAGCCCGACTCGCGGACCAGCGAGGCAACAGCCTCGGCGCTTCGCTCGAGTTCGGCCGGGTCGAAGCTGGGCCAGGCGATCCCCGGAATAGCGACCAGGGCCTTCAAACGAGCCATGGTCTCGCCGAAGGAAGCATCGATCGAGGACTTGAGCGCATCAACATTGATTGTGCCGGAGCCGCCGGAAAGGGTCTGCGGGATCTCCGCATTCATTGAAGTCATGGCGAAAACACTACCGCCGCGAGTGGTGATGGGGAACCGGGCCGGGCGGCGTGGCGGGCCCATGAGCAGGGCGGCGCGCCACGTCGACTTTCGCGCGGTTCCTGCGGGGTATTCTGTAGTGGTGTTTGGACGTAAAAAGGATGAGCCGAGCGCTCAAGACTCAATAGACCAGCTTGCCGCCGATGCCGCCGTGAGAGGCGCTGGCAAGGGCGCTCCCACGCCCAAGCGCAAGGAACAGGAAGCAGCCCGCAAGCGTCCCCTCGTACCGACGGACCGCAAGGCATCGAAAGAAGCCGAGCGCGTCGCCGTGCAGGACCAGCGCCAGAAAATGCGCCAGGCCCTCGACACGGGGGACGAGAAGTACCTGCCGCTGCGGGACAAGGGACCCCAGAAGCGTTTCGCGCGCGATTATGTCGATGCCCGTTTCAGCCTCGGTGAGTACTTGATGTTCGGTGCCCTGCTTTTCGTCGTGATCTCCTTCGTCATTCCTTCGGGAAGCGACGTCCTCAGCTACATCCTGATCGGCTTCTGGGTCATGTTCCTCGCTGTCTTCGCGGATGTGTTCGTCCTTTCCCGCAAGTTGCGCAAGGGCTTGACGCAGAAGTTCGGCGACATCGAGCGTGGCACCGTCTGGTACGGCAGCATGCGTTCCCTGCAGTTCCGTCGCCTGCGCCTGCCCAAGCCGCAGGTGCAGCGGGGCCAGTACCCCGCTTAAGGCCATCCGTCGCGACGGACCCAAGTCCATGAATCAAAAAGACCCTGGAACAACTGTTCCAGGGTCTTTTTGGCTGTCCGCGCTTAGCGGCGACGCTTAGCTGCGCCGTTTGGCCAAGGCCCTGTTGATGCCGGCGGCCCAGAACGGACCTTCGTAGAGGAATGCCGTATAGCCCTGCACGAGGGTTGCGCCGGCGTCGAGCCGTTCCTGGACGTCGGCCGCGGACTGCACTCCGCCGACCGCGATGAGCACGAGGCCCTCCCCTACTGCGGCCTTCAGGCGGCGCAGCACCTCGAGCGAACGTTCCTTGAGCGGCGCGCCTGAGAGCCCCCCGGCGCCGCACGCGTCCACTTTCCCCGGATCGGACACCAGGCCTTCACGGCCGATGGTGGTGTTTGTGGCGATGATCCCGTCGAGCTTGAGGTCCAAGGCGAGGCGGGCGACGTCGTCGATGTCTTCGTCGCTCAGGTCCGGCGCGATCTTGACGAGCAGCGGCACATGGCGGCCGGCGGATTCGTCTGCGGTATCTCCGACAGCGCGCAGGAGCGGGCGAAGCGTTTCGACGTTCTGGAGCAGGCGCAATCCCGGGGTATTGGGCGAGCTGACATTGACTACCAAATAGTCGGCGGCGGGTGCCAGGCTGCGGGCGCTGACCAAATAGTCCTCGACGGCGTCGTCGAGCTCAACAACCTTGGTCTTGCCGATGTTGACTCCGATCACGGGACGGACGCCTGAATGGGTCCGCTGCAATGCCGCCCGCGCGGCCTTGAGCCGCGGGGCCACGGCGGCCGCGCCGTCGTTGTTGAAGCCCATGCGGTTGATCACGGCTTTGTCCTCGATCAAGCGGAAGAGCCGTGGCTTCTCATTGCCGGGCTGTGCCTGGCCGGTGATGGTACCCACTTCCACGTGGCCGAAGCCCAGCTCGGCGAGGGCCTCGATTCCGTGGCCCTCTTTGTCGAATCCGGCCGCGAGGCCGAAGGGTGACGGGAAGGTCAGCCCCAAAGCCTCCGTGCGCAGGGAAGGGTGGGGAGCCGTCATTTTGGCGAGGACGCGTCCTGCTCCCGAGCGGTGTGCGAAGCGGATCGCCTGGAAGCCGATCTTGTGGGCCTTTTCGGCATCCATCCAGGAGAAGGCCAACTTGAAGAATGTGGGGTAAACGCGCATGGTCCTAGTTTTCCGGTTTACGGGGCGTGCACCAAACCAGCGCGGTTACTGGACGGTAGCATGTACGAATGCCGAGCAATCCACGTGATGGAGTTCACTCCCAGGCGATCATAGAAGCCGACGTCATTGTTATTGGCGCGGGATTGTCAGGGCTGGTCGCCGCCGCCCACGCCTACGCCGCCGGCAAACGTGTTGCGGTCCTGGACCAGGAACCCCCGGCCTCCGTTGGCGGCCAGGCACATTGGTCTTTCGGCGGCTTGTTCCTGGTCAACTCCCCCGAGCAGCGGAGGCTGGGCGTCAAGGACAGTGCCGAACTCGCCTTGAGGGATTGGCTGGCGTCGGCGGCCTTTGACCGGCCGGAGGACTCGTGGGCCCGGCTGTGGGCGGAGGCCTACGTCGATTTCGCCGCCGGCGAGAAGCGCCGGTGGCTGGGCTCCCTTGGCGTGCGGATCTTTCCGCTCGTGCAGTGGGCCGAACGGGGCGGTTATGGTCCCCAAGGCCACGGCAACACCGTCCCGCGGTTCCACGTCACGTGGGGCACCGGACCCGGCGTCGTGCAGCCCTTCCTGGCAAAAGTGAACGAAGGCGTGGCCCGCGGAAGGATATCCCTCCACTTCAGGCATCGCGCCACCGAAATAACGACGACGGCGCGCCGCGCCACCGGGGTCGGCGGCGAGATACTCGAGCCGTCCGGGGCCGGACGGGGCGAAGCATCGCCAAGGACCGTCGTCGGGCGCTTTGAGGCGACCGCCGGAGCGATCATCGTGACTACCGGCGGCATCGGCGGGAACCACGCCATGGTGCGCAGGCAATGGCCGGACGGCAGTGCGCCGGAGCACATGCTGAGCGGTGTGCCCGCGTCCGTCGACGGAGCGTTCCGTGCTGCCGCTGCTGCCGCTGGTGGAAGGCTCATCAACGGCGACCGCATGTGGCATTACCCCGAGGGCATCCACAACCACTCCCCCGTGTGGCCTTCGCATGGCATCCGCATTTTGCCCGGTCCGTCGTCGCTCTGGATTGACGCGACGGGACGGCAGTTGCCCGCCCCGCTGTTTCCGGGCTTCGATTCGCTGGGCGCCCTCAGGCACATCCTGGCGAGCGGGCACGGACATTCGTGGTTCGTATGCAACCGCACCATCGCGCTGAAGGAATTCGCATTGTCGGGCTCGGAGCAGAACCCGGACCTCACTGACAAGGACCTCAGGCTCCTTCTCTCCAGGCTTGGTCCCGGCAGCGATTCTCCCTTGCAGCTCTTCCTGGACCGTGGCGTGGATTTCCTGCAAGCTCCAACACCCGCTGAGCTCGCTGCGAAAATGAACGCGCTGACAGGTTCAGCGCTCATGGATCCCGCCCGGCTCGATTCCCTCATCCACGATCGGGATCTGCAAGTGGCGAGCGGCCTGGGCAAGGATCCACAACTCGCCGCGATCCGGGCGGCCCGGCGTTTCGCAACCGACAAGATCATGCGTGTTGCCCCTCCGCACCGGCTCAGCGACCCGAAACACGGTCCGCTCCTGGCCGTCCGGCTCTCCGTTTTGACGCGCAAGAGCCTCGGCGGGCTTCAAACGGACCTTCGCTCGCGCGTCCTGGACGATTCCGTAGTTCCCGTTCCCGGCTTGTACGCGGCGGGTGAGGCTGCCGGTTTCGGCGGAGGAGGAATCCATGGCTACCGGGCGTTGGAAGGAACGTTCCTCGGCGGGTGCCTGTTCTCCGGTCGGGCAGCCGGGCGTGATGCCGCGGCGAGTGTCTAAGCTGTTCCCATGGAGTGGCAGACCGACATCCTCGGTGCGGACTTCGAAAGTTGCGCATTCGAGGCGGCTGGACCTGATGGAGTGGTCCGGCGCGCAACGTTGGTCCGTCATGTCCCGCGCCGGCTCCCGGGCAGCGCCGGCGGCTTCCCCCTTCCGGCCAACCGCTCAGTCCTGTTCCTCCACGGATGGAGTGACTACTTTTTCAACGTCGCCCTCGCGGAGTTCTGGACGGACCAAGGCTTCCACTTCTACGCGTTGGACATGCACAACCATGGCCGAAGCCTGCAAGCGGACAGACCGGGTGGCTACGTAGAGCACTTGAACGACTACGACGCCGAAATCAGCAAGGCCATCGCCATGATCGGTTCCGCCGATGGGCCTGGTCAGGAACCCGGCTCGTTGACCCTCATGGGACATTCAACCGGGGGCCTCGTAGCCGCACTGTGGGCCAGCAGCCACCCCGGCTCCGTCCAGTACCTCGTGCTCAACAGCCCCTGGCTCGAAATGCATGGGAGTTCCGTAGTCCGCCGCGCCGCGCAGACCATGGTGAAGCCGCTCGCACGATTCCGACCCACGACGATCCTGCGCCTGCCCGAACGCGGCTTCTATTTCCGAAGCATCAGCAGCTCGGCCGAAGGCGAATGGCTCCTCGACGAAAAGTACCGCCCGCCGCTGGCCTTCCCCATGCGGGCCGGTTGGCTCAGTGCGGTCCTCAGCGGCCACACGAGGGTGGCCCGGGGGCTGAGAATCGACATCCCGATCCTGGTCCTGATTTCCGGAGCGAGCGCCAACGGCATGGTCTGGCAGGAGTCCATGCGGCATTCGGACGCCGTCCTGGACGTCAACACCATGGCCGTCCGGGCGATGACCCTGGGCCGGACCGTCACCCTGGAACGGGTGGATGGCGGCCTCCATGACGTTTTCCTGTCAGCCGGTCCGGTGCGCGCGGATGCGTACGACAGGCTTGCGCGGTGGATCCGCGGGTACATCACCACTGGGCCACGGACGGAACCTCCGGCAGGTCGCGAGCTTGGACAACCGGGGGACGCACCATGACCACGGAACTGGGGTTGCCCGTCTGGCAACGGGACTTCCTGGGCGACGGGTTCGAGGCCTTGGAACTCGAACTCCCGCCGGACGAAGAGGGACCAGTCTGCGCCACCCTCGTCCGGCACGTCCGTCCCGTGGCCTTGCCGTCGGTGCCGCACGGGCTCCTGGATGCCTTGGCCGCGTTCACCCGACGCCGGCGCCGGAGCGACGTTCCTGTCAGCCAGGGGCCACCGAGGGTGGTGCTCTATCTGCACGGCTGGGCCGACTACTTCATGCAGACCGAATTGGCTGACTTCCTGGGCGCCTCGGGCTTCCATTTCTACGCCCTTGACCTGCGGAAGTTCGGGCGGAGCCTGCGGCCGGGCCAGACACCGGGCTACACCACCGACCTTTCGGTCTATGACGAAGACCTTGATGCCGCCCTCCGCACGATCCAACAGGACGTTGCCGAGCTGACGGGCAGCGCGGAGGCACCTACAGTCCACCTCCTGGCCCATTCGCTGGGCGGCCTGATCGCGGCCCTGTGGGCGGACCGGAATCCCGGCCGCATTGCCACGCTGACGTTGAATTCACCGTGGTTGGAGCTCCAAGGCAGCAGCCTGATCCGCAGCATTGCGATGCACGTCGTGGAGCCGTTTGCCCGCACCGACCCCAAGCGCCCCTTCCGTTTCCCGGAGATGCCCGCCTACTGGGAAAGCGTGAGCAACCTGGCCCACGGCGAATGGACCCTTGACCCGGAATGGCGGCCGCGCGCTTCCTTCCCGATCCGCGCAGGGTGGACCAAGGCCGTCCTCGCGGGCCACGCCGCCGTCGAACGCAAACTGAATATCGACGCTCCGGTGCTCGTGCTGCTTTCCGGCCGGACCCGGATCCAGGCTGAGTGGACCGCAGAGCTCATGCGCGTCGACGCCGTGATCGACGTCGAGCAGACTGCCCGCCGGGCGCTGGGCCTCGGGCGCCGCACTGCGGTGTTCCGCTATCCGGGTGCGCTCCACGATGTGTTCCTGTCACGGCGCACCGTCCGGCAGCAGGCCTACAGGGACGTTGCCATCTGGTTGGCTTCGTACCCGGACTGAGCGGTTTGGCACGCTTGTGCCAATTCCTTGCAGCAGTCAGCGGGGCGCAGCAGCGTCTACGGCTCCTCCGTAGCGGCGGTCGCGTTTGGCATAGATCTCGACGGCGTCCCACAAGGTCCTGCGGTCGACGTCGGGCCACAATGTGTCCATGAAGACGAACTCCGCGTAGGCCGATTGCCACAAGAGGAAGTTCGAGAGCCGTTGCTCGCCGGAGCTTCGCAGAAACAGGTCCACATCCGGAAGGTCGGGTTCGTCGAGGTACTTCTGGATGGTCTTCTCGGTGACGGACCCAGGCTTCAGGCGGCCATCGGCAACATCCTGGGCAATCGCGGCCACGGCATCGGCGATTTCGGCGCGGCCGCCGTAGTTAACACACATGGTCAAAGTGCAGGTGTCGTTGCCGCGCGTGAACTCCTCGGCATCCTCCAGCTCCTTGATGACGGAACCCCACAGCCTGGGCCGCCGCCCTGCCCAGCGAATCCGCACTCCCCATTCATCGAGCTGGTTGCGCTGCCGACGTAGCACGTCCTTGTTAAATCCCATGAGAAAGCGCACTTCTTCAGGAGAACGACGCCAGTTTTCGGTGGAGAAAGCGTAGACGCTGACATACTTGATGCCCAGTTCGATCGCCCCTGCCATCACGTCCAGCAGGGCCGGCTCCCCTGCCTTGTGGCCCTCGATGCGCGGCAGTCCGCGTTGGTTCGCCCAGCGGCCGTTGCCGTCCATGACGATGGCCACGTGCCGCGGTATCAGTTCTGCAGGGATGGCCGGCGGCCTGGCGCCGGAAGGATGGTGGTACGGGGCCTTCACCGGCGTGGTCCGCGTCGTTGCCGTCTTCTTTTTTCCCAGTGCCACTTTCAGCTTCGCTCCACATGTTTGAGGGACTTCAATGCTCGTTCAAGATGCCATTGCAGGTAGCTCGCCACCAATCCGGCGGCCTCGCGGCGGTGCAAGGATTCGGAGCTATCCGCGGTAGCCCAGTCCCCCGTAAGCAGCGCGCCCAGCAAGACGACGGTCTCGCGAGCGGGTGCCGGCGAACCGGGCGGGCGGCAGTCGTTGCAGATCATCCCGCCCAAGGGTGCGGAGAAAGCCGTGTGCGGACCGCTCGCCCCGCAGCGGGCGCAATCCGTGAAACTGGGTGCCCAGCCGCCGGTTGCCAAAGCGCGGAGCAGGTAGGAGTCAAGAATGAGTTCCGGCGGGTGGTCGGAACGGCTCAACGCGGCTAGTGCCCCGACAAGCAGGTTGTATTGAGCGGTTCCCGAATCGGCGTCGGCGTCCGTCAGTTTCTCCGCCGTTTCGGTCATGGCGGCAGCGACGGTGTACCGGGAGTAATCGGCGGCGATCGAGCTCCCATAGGCTCCCTTGGCGACGGCCTGGGTGACAATATCCAAGGTGCGGCCGGACACGAGTTGCAGGTCAGCCACCATGAACGGCTCCAACCGGGCGCCGAACCGGCTACTGGTGCGCCGAACGCCCTTGGCAACCGCCCTAACTTGTCCATGGTGCTTTGTGAGCAAGGTGATGATGCGGTCCGCTTCGCCCAGCTTGTGGGTGCGCAGCACGACGGCATCGTCCCGATAGGAGCGCGCTGCAAACGACGAAGGATTGGCCACAGTTAATCTTCGCACCACACCGGGCCTTCTCTGGTCCGGTGAAGCCGTGCGGCGCCGTGTTGGCGGCGCCGCACGGCAAATGGCTATGCCCGGACGGCCCTGATGGCACGGTTGACGGCAGAGATGACCGCCTTGAGCGCCGCGGTGCTCGTGTTGGGATCGATGCCGACACCCCAGAGGACGCGTTCGCCGACGGCGCATTCCACATAGGCCGCGGCGGTGGCGCTGCCACCTTCGGACAGCGCATGCTCTGAGTAGTCCAGGACGCGGACGTCCACGCCGTCCTGGCGCAAGATGTCCAGCACGGCCGCGATCGGTCCGTTGCCGGTACCGGTGCGCTGAACCACGGTGCCGTCGACGCGCAGGGCTGCGTGGAGGGACAGCTCGCCGGACTCATCGGTCTCGGTGCGGATGGAACCCAGCGAATAGCGTCCCCACTGGCCATCGGCCGTGCTGGCGGGCAAGTATTCGTCCTGGAACATCGCCCACAGCTGGGCTCCGCTGACTTCGCCGCCCACGGTGTCGGTGCGGTGCTGGATGACGCCGGAGAATTCGATTTGTGCCCGGCGCGGCAGGTCCAGGCTGTGCTCGTTCTTGAGCAGGTACGCCACGCCGCCCTTGCCGGACTGGGAGTTGACGCGGATGACCGCCTCGTAGCTGCGGCCGAGGTCCTTGGGGTCGATCGGCAAGTACGGGACCTGCCACGTGAAGTCGTCCACGGCCTTGCCGGCAGCGGCAGCGTCCTTTTCGAGGGCTTCGAAACCCTTCTTGATGGCGTCCTGGTGCGAGCCGGAGAACGCCGTGAACACCAGATCGCCGCCATACGGGGAGCGCTCGGGAACGGGCAGCTGGTTGCAGTACTCCACCGTCCGGCGGACTTCGTCGATGTCGGAGAAGTCGATCATCGGGTCGACGCCTTGGACGAACATGTTCAGGCCCAGGGTGACCAGGTCCACGTTGCCGGTCCGCTCGCCGTTGCCGAACAAGCAGCCTTCGATGCGGTCGGCGCCGGCCAGGTAGCCCAACTCCGCGGCGGCAACGCCCGTCCCGCGATCGTTGTGCGGGTGGAGGGAGATGATGATGCCGTCACGGGGATGCAGGTTACGGTGCATCCATTCGATGGAGTCGGCGTAGACATTCGGGGTGGCCATTTCCACGGTGGCCGGCAGGTTGATGATGACCTGCTTGTCAGCGGATGCTTCGAAAACGTCGGCAATCGCGTTGCAGACCCGTGCCGCGTACTCGAGTTCGGTACCGGTGAAGGACTCCGGCGAATACTCGTATGTGATGTGCGTGTCCGTGAGGGTTTCCTCGTACTTCTTGCACAAGCGGGCACCTTGGAGGGCGATGTCCAGGATGCCGTCCTCGTCCTGGTTGAACACGACGCGGCGCTGCAGGACCGACGTCGAGTTGTACAGGTGGACGATGGCCTGCTTGGCGCCGACGAGGGATTCGTAGGTTCGCTCGATCAGGTGCTCACGTGCCTGGGTCAGGACCTGGATGGAAACGTCATCCGGGATGTGGCCGCCTTCGATAAGCTGCCGCACGAAGTCGAAGTCTGTCTGCGAAGCCGAGGGGAAGCCGACTTCGATTTCCTTGTACCCCATCCTGACCAGCAGCTGGAACATCTTCAGCTTGCGGGCCGGGCTCATGGGGTCGATCAGGGCCTGGTTGCCGTCCCGGAGGTCCACAGCGCACCAGCGCGGAGCCTTGGTGATGACCTTGTCCGGCCAGGTGCGGTCCGGCAGCTCGACATTGATCTGGTCCTGGAAAGGCAGGTACCGGTGAATGGGCATTCCAGAGGGCTTTTGTGCGTTGCGCATGACTTAGGGCCTTTTCTCTTAATCTTTGATGGAAGATTGGCCGGGCACAGCTAACTCCGCAGCGAGGGTTGGCCTAGCGAATGATCGCCTTCGAGGCCCCGCCGCGGCAGCTAAGGAGAAGCATTCCTGCACGCACCATTTCACACTAACACGGGTGCGTATGATGACAATGCAATACCAGATGCAACGTCCACTATGCAGACGCGGGAACGGTTGTGAGCCGATTCCGCTCGTCTTCCGAAGGAGTTCTTGTGCCACAGTCGGGGATCACACTGTCCAACATCGATGAAAGCGTCAGGCCGCAGGACGACCTTTACCAGCACGTCAATGGTGCGTGGCTGAAGTCGACGGTCATCCCTGACGACCGGCCGCTTGAGGGAACGTTCACAGCCCTGCGGGACGGCGCTGAACTGGCAGTCAAAGCGATCATCGAGGAAGCCGCCGCAAAGGGCGACGACGCCAGCGGCATCGAACGCAAGGTAGGCGAGCTCTACAACAGCTTCATGGACGAGGAAGCCATCGAGGCAAAGGGCATGGAGCCCGTCCGGGACCGGCTCGCGGAGGTTTTTGCGACTGCTTCGCCGGCCGCCGTGGTGTCCCTGACAGGGCGGCTGTTCCGCTCGGATGTTTCCGGCCTCTTCTCGATCTACCCTGCTCCCGACGCCGGGAATCCGGACCGGGTCCTGTTGTACATCGGCCAGGGCGGCCTGGGGCTTCCCGATGAGTCCTACTACCGGGACGAGAAGTTCGCAGGCATTGTCAGCGCCTACGCGAAATATGTGGCCAAGCTCTTCGGGCTGGCAGGCATTCCCGACGCCGACGGTGCTGCCGCGCGCGTTGTCGCCCTCGAAAAAGCACTCGCCTCGCACCACTGGGACAACGTCACCTTGCGGGATCCGCAGAAGACGTACAACCTCAAGACCGTGGAAGAGGGCCGGGAGCTTTTCCCGTACCTCGACGCATGGTTCGATTCGGCCCGGATCGAAGGTGACAAATTCACCGAGCTGGTGGTGAGCACGCCTGATTTCTTCACCGGTGCGTCCGCCCTCGTCGAGTCCGAGTCCCTTGCCACGTGGCAGGAGTGGCTGGCCCTTCGTGTGCTCAATGCCGCAGCCCCCTACCTTTCCTCGGGGTTCGTGGACGCGAACTTCGATTTCTACGGCACCACGCTGAGCGGCACTCCGCAGAACAAGGACCGCTGGAAGCGCGGCGTCGCCGTCGTCGAAGCCGCCTTGGGCGAGGCCGTCGGCCAAATCTATGTGGAGCGCCACTTCCCCGAGGGCTACAAGGCCAGGATGCAGACCCTGGTTGCCAAACTCATCGAGGCCTACCGCGAGAGCATCACTGCGCTCGAATGGATGGGCGAGGACACCAAAGCGGAAGCGCTGAAGAAGCTCGCGGCCTTCCGGCCCAAGATTGGTTTCCCGGACAAGTGGATAGATTATTCCGCCGTCGACATTCACCCGGGCGATCTTCTGGGGAACGTCGAGCGGGCGCACGACGCCGACGTCGACCGGCACCTCGATGAGGTCGGCAAGCCGGTCGATCTCGACAAGTGGCTCATGACCCCGCAAACGGTCAACGCGTATTACCACCCGATGTTGAACGAGATCGTCTTCCCCGCTGCGATCCTGCAGCCGCCCTTTTTCACGGCGGAGGCCGACGACGCGGTCAACTATGGAGGCATCGGCGCCATCATCGGCCATGAAATCGGCCACGGCTTCGACGACCAGGGCTCCCAGTTCGACGGGAGCGGGGCGCTGCGGAATTGGTGGAGCGAGGAGGACCGCAAGGCTTTCGAAGGGCTGGCGGCGAAGCTCGTGGCCCAATTCGACGCCCTTGCCCCCTATGCCGCCCCTGAGCACAAGGTCAACGGGAAACTCACGCTCGGCGAAAACATCGGCGATCTGGGTGGCCTGACCATCGCCTACAAGGCGTACCTCCTGAGCCTCGACGGCGCGGAGCCGCCCGTCCTCGAAGGACTGAGCGGCGGGCAGCGCTTCTTCATGTCCTGGGCTGCCGGCTGGCGCCAGGTCATCCGTCCTGAGGAAGCCATCCGGCGCGTCGCGACTGACCCGCACTCCCCCAACGAGTTCCGGACCAACGCCATCGCCAAGAACCTGGACTCATTCCACGAGTCGTTCGCAGTGGAAGCCGGGGATGGCATGTGGCTGTCGCCCGAGGATCGCGTCAGTATCTGGTAGGCGGCCACAACAAACAGAAGGGAGCGGTCACCACGCGACGTGTGGTGACCGCTCCCTTCGCTGCGTCCAGGGTGTTTCCTGTGTTGCTACCTCGCGATGAGTGCCGGGTTGACCGCCTGGCATTTCACGTCGCCCGCGGTCTGCTTCACGACGTTGGATGGTACGGAGGCCACTCCGTACTTGGTCCCGGAATCGAAGTCACTTCCGATATAGACCTGGACTCCAACTACACCCGTCGATGGTTCGATTTGCGACGCCGGGATGCCGAGGAGGCTCGCGACGTCCGGGGCGACGTCGGCATAACCGGCCCCGTAATAGACAACGGTCTTCGGGACGGCGGCCGCGAGGAAGTGCGCGGCTTTCGTGAATCCACCACCGGCCAAAGCTGCGGCGATCTCCTGGCCGCGGGATGCGACGCCCGTTCCTTCGGCAACGGTCACTGGCTGAAGGGCCTTGTCATAGGCGGGAACGGCGGGAACGGTCGGCGCCGGTGCCGCGCTGCTGGACTGGGCGCCCGATGCCGCAGGCGTGGGACTCGCTGATGGAGCGGCGGTAGCCCCCGGGGTGGTCAGGTCCAGGTTCGCGCGCATGGCGGCGAAGAGCTGGGAAGCCTGCGGTTGAACCAATTCGAGCCTGTTGGGATCGACGGCGGCGGGCTGGGTGGGAACCGAAACGAACGCTACCTTGGACAAGTCGACGTCTTTGAGGCGGCTGCCGATGGTCAGGAGCGACTGGACCGACGCCAGGCCTTCGTCCACGGTCAGGTTCTTTGTCACGGCATCCGCGATGGACAGCAGGCTCTGCGGATTGCCCAGCGTTCCGTCGGACTTGATCTTGCGGGTCAGGGAGGAGAGGAAGCCCTGTTGCGCCTGGATGCGGCCGAGGTCGCTTCCGTCGCCAAAACCGTGGCGGGTCCGGAGGAAGGCCAGGGCCTGTTCCCCCTGGACACTCGATGTTCCCTTGGGGAGCCGGAGCCCGGAATCGGGGTCGTATACGGCGTCGCTTACACACACGTTGACTCCGCCGACGGCGTTGGACAGCTCCTTGACGGCGTTGAAGTCTGCCATCATGAAGTGGTCCACTTGCAGTCCCATGAGCTTGTTCACGGTGTCTACGGCGCAACCGATCCCGGCTTCGGCCATGGCCGAGTTGATCATGACGTTGGAGTGCGGTTGATATACGGTGCCGGTTTTGGGATCGGTGCATGACGGGACATCCACCAGGAGGTCTCGCGGAATGCTGGTGAGGCTGACCCTCTTGTTGTCCGCCGAAATGTCGAGCAGCATCATGACGTCCGACTGGCCATAGCCCGTGGAATCCTGCGTGGATCCGTATTGCGAATTCTTCCCGTCCCTGGTATCGGAACCGAGGATGAGGATCTGCAGGCGGTCCGTGGCATCGTTTGCTGCGGCCTCGGTCCTCGGTGCGCCTGCCGACAACGGTGCCGTGCTGATGTTCGACTGCAAGCGGATAACCCAGTAAGCGGCGAAAGCGATACCGCCGAGCAACAGCACTGACACCGTGGCGGCAGTGACCTTGAGCCAGATCGGGAGGCCCTTGGGAGCATTCATGTGGCGGGGGGTGCCGGGAGCTTCCCCGTGGCGTGCAGCGCCGCGGGCACCAACGGTGCCGGGCTCCTGTACGCGTGCATCGCGACGTCGCACGACTTGCTCAACCTTTCCTCGGAAAATGGGATTCGGACCATTTTACGGGCCCAATCTGGGAAATTCCCCAGCGGTTAGAATCCCAGCTTCACGAGTTGCTTCGGGTCGCGCTGCCAGTCCTTGGCCACTTTCACGTGCAAGTCGAGGTAGATCTTGGTTCCCAGGAGGGCCTCAATTCCCTTGCGAGCGTTCGTTCCGACCTCGCGCAGGCGGCTTCCGGCCTTGCCGATGATGATGGCCTTCTGGGACGGGCGCTCAACGTACAGGTTGACCCGCACGTCGAGGAGCGGGTTGTCCTCCGAGCGTCCTTCGCGGGGCAGGATTTCCTCCACCACCACGGCCAAGGAGTGCGGAAGTTCGTCGCGGACGCCCTCCAGAGCTGCCTCCCGGATAAGTTCGGCCACCATGACGGCCTCCGGTTCATCGGTGAGTTCACCGTCCGGGTAGAGAGGAGGGGAAGGCGGCATGTGGCCGATGAGGACGTCGGCGACAGTGCTGACCTGGAAGCCGTCGGTCGCGGAAACCGGGACGATATCGGCCCAGCCTTGTTCGCCGAGGACTTCGCGGCCCAAGGCGGCTACAGCCAGGAGCTGCTCGGTCAGGGCCTGGCGGTCCACCAAGTCGGTCTTGGTGACCAAGGCGATGATGGGCTTGCGTCCGACGGCGGCGAGCTGGGCCGCGATGTACTTGTCACCCGGCCCGATTTTTTCGTTGGCCGGCAAGCAAAAACCGATGGCGTCCACTTCGGAGAGGGTGTCCGCGACGAGATCGTTGAGCCTCTTGCCAAGGAGGGTGCGCGGGCGGTGCAGGCCCGGAGTGTCCACAAGGATGAGTTGGGCGTCCTCCCGATGGACAATGCCGCGGATCGTGTGCCTCGTGGTCTGCGGCTTCGCCGAGGTGATGGCCACCTTCTGGCCCACCAAAGCGTTGGTGAGGGTGGACTTCCCGGCATTGGGACGGCCGACAAGAACCGAGAATCCTGCGTGGAAGCCGCCGAAGTCCTGATCGGCGTCGAACTTCTTATTGTGCTTGCTCACGTGGAACTCCCTGTTGCGTTGTATCGGCCTCGTCGAGAAGGTCTTCAAGGTCAGTGTCTTCTTTTGGAATGGCCGCCGCAATGATATGGCTGACCCGGTTTCGTCGGCCTTCCAGCCTATCGGCTTTCAAGGAGATCCCATCCACCTCCACCGCGCTGCCTACGATCGGCACCTTGCCCAGGGTCTTGGCCAGGAGGCCGCCCACTGTGTCCACTTCGTCGTCGTCGAGGTCTATGTCGAAAAGTTCGCCGAGGTCGTCGATGCTCATCCGGGAACTGACGCGGTACGTACCGTCGCCCAAGTCAGTGACCTCCGCATCGTTGGAGTCGTACTCGTCCACGATCTCCCCCACGATTTCCTCAATGAGGTCCTCGAGGGTGACCAGTCCTGCCGTGCCGCCGTATTCGTCGATGACGACGGCCACGTGCGTGGACTCTTGCTGGAGTTCGCTCAGGAGGTCGCTGACAGGCTTCGATTCGGGAACGAAACGTGCTTCGCGGGCTATGGCATCGATGTCCTGGCGCACGGACGGCTGTTCCGGGCGGTGCAATGCGGCGGCAACGTCCTTCAAGTAGAGAATGCCCCGGATCTGGTCGGCGTTCTCGCCGATGACGGGGATCCTTGAGTACCCCGAGCGCAGGAACAAGGCCATGGCTTGCTCCAGGCTGGACCCGGACTCGATGCTCACAATGTCGGTTCGAGGGACCATCACCGAGCGGACCAGGGTGTCCCCGAAGTCGAAGACCGACTGGATGAGTTCGGCCTCGCTGTCCTCGATCATGTCGGACTCCGTGGCCCTGTCGACGAGCTCGCGGAATTCTTCCTCGCTGAAGAAAGCTTCATCGCCGCTCGGTGCACCGGGTGCAACGGTACTGCCGATCGCCACGAGCCAGCCGGGAATGGGACCAAGGATCCAGCACAGGAACCTGATGAGCGGAGCCGAGTAGCGGACCACGCCTCCGGAGTGCGCGCGTCCAAGCTGGCGCGGCGAGACACCCACCAAAACGAAACCAATGACGGCCATGATGCCCGTCGCCGCCAGTCCGGCAAGCCAGACGTTCTCGAGGAGGCTGTGCATGACGACGGCGACGGCCACCGCTGCCGCCATCTCGAACCAGACCCGCCAGAACCGCAGCGCGCGGATGTGCGCGACCGGCTGGGCGAGGATACTGCGAAGCGAATTCCCCCGGCTCTTGACGATGGCTTGCTCTGCGTCGTGCCGCGGCAGGAAGGTGAAGGCAGCTTCAGCCGCGGTCAGCAGGGCGACGAAACTGAGGAACACCAACGCCATCCCGACCAGGATGAGTGATGTCACTGCATGGTCTCCAGGGGGGCGTCCTTGCCAAGGAACGCGGACAGCAGCTCACGCTGCAGGCCGAACATCTCTGCTTTTTCCTCCGGCTCGGCGTGGTCGAAACCGAGAAGGTGAAGGATTCCGTGCGTGCAGAGCAAGAGCATTTCATCCTGCGTTGAATGACCGGCGTTGCGTGCTTGGACCTCGGCCACTTGCGGGCAGATCGCGATGTCGCCAAGCATGCCCTGCGGGGCCGGCTTGCCCGGTGTCCCCGGCGTCAGCTCGTCCATCGGAACAGACAGGACATCGGTAGCGCCGGGTTCGTCCATGAGCTCGATATGGAGCTTCTCCATGGCGGGTTCGTCCACCAGAAGGATGGAGAGTTCGGCCTGCGGGTGAATGTAGAGGCGCTCGAAGATGAAGCGTGAAAGCGTCACCAATTGTGCCTCGTCCACCTGGACGCCGGACTCGTTGTTGACCTCGATGCTCATCGGTGTTCTCCCCGTTTGTCGTGGATGGGTGTGTGCTGGGCACGCACCCGGTGCTTTTCATCCCATGTGCTGTAGGCGGACACGATGTCGGCGACGAGCCGGTGCCTGACGACGTCGGAGGCGTCGAGCATCGTAAAGTTCACGCCGTCGATCCCGTCGAGGATTTCCTGGACGATGCGCAGCCCGGACGTGGCGCCGAAAGGCAGGTCCACCTGGGTGATATCGCCCGTGACGACCATCTTCGATCCGAAGCCCAAGCGGGTCAGGAACATCTTCATCTGTTCCGCGGTGGTGTTCTGGGCCTCATCGAGGATGATGAACGCGTCGTTGAGCGTGCGGCCGCGCATGTACGCAAGCGGTGCCACCTCGATGGTCCCGGCCGCCATGAGCCGCGGGATCGATTCCGGGTCCATCATGTCGTGCAGGGCGTCGTACAAAGGACGCAGGTACGGGTCGATCTTGTCGCTCAGCGTTCCCGGCAGGAAGCCGAGGCGTTCCCCTGCCTCGACGGCAGGCCGCGTGAGGATGATCCGGCTGACTTCCTTGAGCTGCAGTGCCTGAACGGCTTTTGCCATCGCCAGGTACGTCTTACCGGTGCCCGCCGGGCCGATCCCGAAGATCACCGTATTGTCGTCGATGGCGTCGACGTAGTTTTTCTGGTTCAGCGTTTTGGGGCGGATGGTGCGCCCGCGGCTCGAAAGAATGTTGTGGGTCAGGATTTCCACGGGGTTCTGCAGCGACTGGCTGCGCAACAAGGAAACGAGCTGTTGGAGGACGTCCGGGGTGATCACTGTCCCCTTGCCGACGAGGCCGCGGACTTCTTCCAGGAGGCGCATGATCCGGGGAACATCGCTCGACGGGCCGCTGAAGGAGAGTTCGTTGCCGCGCACATGAAAGTCGACGCCGGGGAACTGGGCTTCGATGTAGCGCAACGCCTCGTCATGGCTGCCAAGGGTCTGAACCATCTGATCCGAGTTGTCGAAGGTGACAACTTCCGTCCGGGCGCCCGGGACAGAGTGCGGGAACTCGGCCGGACCTGTGTCAACGCTGCCGGCCTTGGGCCGCCCGTTCAATGATTCTGTCATAGTGCTGGCCTTGCGGCCTGTGCTCCTCCGGCTTGGTGATGTCCATCGATTTTCTCCGATGTCCGTGTGCTGGATGGGCGCAGGATCGCGGGCCTCGGATTGCTTTCAATCCTACGCCAGCCAGTCTCCGGGATGGTTCCGGGCCGTTCCCCTCGGGCCCGCGAGCGGCGGATCTGCGCGCTTTGGTATCAACTCGGCATCGACCTCGTATCAATCGGATTGCAGTTCGCCGCCGGAGTATCGAAACGCCAACCGGCGCCCGCGGGACTATGACAAGCTGATTCATGGGCAAAAATGCCCCTGTGCCCGAAGCCGGGCGCACGACTCCCCCGCACCACAGCGGCCGAACACGAGCAGGGATCCACCATCACCAGGCCAGCCGTCACTCCACACGGCACTCGCATCCGGAAACGTTCCGCGATGCTTGTGACCGCCTTGACGGCTGCCTTGTTCCTGTCGGGTTGCATCGCGGATCGCACGGGGCAGGGTTCCACGACGCCGGTCCCCACCCCGACGGTCGCCCTGCAGGCGGCCCCCGACAGCAATGCTCCGCTCGAAACGACGCAGGCCTCGAACAAGATCCCTGTGTATTGGATCGGCCGCAGCGACACGGACACCTTCCTGTACCGCGAATTCCGTGACAACCCGGGCAACGAGAATCCGATCACCACGGCCCTGCGGATCATGATGTCCCAGAAGCCGTTGGATCACGACTACTTCACGCCGTGGCAGAACCCGAGCAGCCTGGCGACCACGATTTCCGGTAAGAACGTCGTCACGGTGGATGTCTCCCGCGACGCGTTCAATTCCAATCTCGACGGCGGGATGGCGCAGCGCGCGATCCAGCAACTCGTCTATACCGCCACTGCTGCGGCCGCGAGCTCAGGCCTCATCGATGCCGGACAACAGATCAAAGTGACCATCCTGGTGGACGGGCACACAGACTATATGGCGTTCGGGCAGGTCAAGCTGGGCGACGCCATGGTCCGCGACGCCACCGTGGTGGCACCCGTGTGGATCATCGATCCGCAGGAGGACCTGACCTTGCCTGCCGGTCCGGTCAAGTTCAATGGTCGGAGCACGGACCCCTCGAAGAAACTGCACTGGCAAATCCTTCGGGAGAATTCAAACGGCGACAAATCGTCCTACTTGACCGGGCAGACCACCGCTTCGACCGTACCCGGACAGGGCGGCGTCTTCAGCCTCACCGTGGGACTCGGAGCCGGGCGCTATGAATTGCGGGTCTCCTTGGTGGGCCCCAACGACGCAGACGTCGCGACGGATACCCGCTCCTTCAACGTCCGCTGACGAGCGTCTTCCTACCAGCGCCCCAGAATGTCACTGGCCAGTACGACGGCGGCAGGACCCGCCGTCGACGAGCGAAGCACGTGGTGGCCCAAGAGCGCGGTGACGGCACCGACGTCGCTGAGTTTGGTCACTTCACGGGGTGAAATGCCGCCCTCCGGGCCGACGATGAGCAGGACTTCCCGCCCCGCTTCGGTGTCCCCGCCGGAAATCCCGCCCCGCCAATTCTCCAGGACATCGCGCAACGGACGCTTCGCGTCCTCGTGAAGGATGATCGCCAGGTCAGCCGCGGCTACGGCCGCAGCCAGTCCGGAGCCGTCGACGGCGGCACGCACCTCGGGGATCCACGCGCGCCGCGCTTGCTTGGCGGCTGCGGTGGCGACGGATTGCCACTTCGCGTGGGCTTTGGCAGCCCTCTCGCCCTTCCAACGGACGATGGAACGCTCGGCCTGCCAGGGCACGACGGCGTCGATCCCGAGTTCCGTTGCCGTCTCGACGGCAAGCTCGTCTCGGTCGCCCTTCGCCAGCGCCTGGACCAGCACAAGCCGCACGGCCGGCCGGCCTTCCTCCTGGACGGCGGAGGCAAGGACGGTCAAGGTTCCCTGTCCGGATTCGGACACCGTCCCCGTGAGCCGCTTACCGGCACCGTCGGCGATATCGACCGCTTCGCCGATTTCCAGGCGCTTGACCGTGACAGCGTGCCTGGCTTCGGCACCGTCGAGCACGAAAGTGTCACCGGGGCCGAGCCCGTCCAGGGTTCCGGCAGCGGTGAAGAATACGGGGTTGCTCACCGCTACAGGTTACCGAGCTTGTCCCGCAGCTTCGCGAACATACCGCCGCTGGCCACGAGCTTGCCCTCGGTGAACTGCTCTCCGCGCAATTTGGCCAGTTGGCGGAGGAGGTCTTCCTGGGCGGCGTCGAGCTTGCCGGGCGTCTCAACATGCAGGTGAACCTTGAGGTCTCCCCTGCCGTAGCCGCGCAGGTGGGTGACGCCCAGCCCGCGGAGGGTGATGACTTCGCCGGACTGGGTGCCCGACTTGACGTCGATCTCCTGGGGGCCGTCGAAAGTCTCAAGCTGCAGTTCCGTGCCCAATGCCGCGGCGGTCATCGGAACGCTGAGCGTTGCATGAAGGTCGTCGCCTTCACGAAGGTAGGTGGAATCGCTGTTGACCCGGATCTCCACGTAGAGGTCGCCGGGAGGCCCGCCCGCAGGACCTGCTTCGCCTTGCGACGACAGCTGGATGCGGGTTCCGGTGGCGACGCCGCCCGGTACCTTGACGGTCAGAGAACGGCGGCTGCGGATGCGGCCCTGGCCGTTGCATTCATTGCAAGGATCCTTGATGATCGAGCCGAAACCTTCGCACGATCCGCACGGCGCCGCGGTCATGACCTGGCCGAGGATCGAGCGCACAGCCCGCTGGACCTGGCCCGAGCCGCCGCAGATGTCGCAGCGCTCCGGGTGGGTGCCCGCGCGGCAGCATGAGCCCTCGCACGTGGGGCAGATGACAGCGGTGTCCACCTCAAGCTTCTTGTTGACGCCGAAGACAGCCTCGCGCAAGTCGATGCGGACACTGATGAGGGCGTCCTGCCCGCGGCGCATGCGCGATGCGGGGCCTTGCATGCCGCCTCCTCCGCCGAAGAAGGTGTCGAAGATGTCCTGGAACGCGAATCCCTGGCCCGCGTAGCCTCCGCCGAAACCGTTGTCCGTCCCGTTCTCGTTGCCTGTGGCGTCGTAGACGCGGCGCTTCTGGGGGTCGGAGAGGACCTCGTAAGCGTGGGTCACGGCTTTGAATTCCTCCGCAGCGCCGGCCCCGGGGTTCACATCGGGGTGCAGCTTACGTGCAAGCTTGCGGTAGGCCTTCTTGATCTCCTCGCCGGTTGCTTCCGACGAGACGCCCAGAACGTCATAGTGACTGCTCAAAGTCGGTATCTCTTCCTTTATTACGGGTACACTGCGTTTCTTGCGAGGCGGTTCCAGCCGAAGCCGTCAACCGCCCAGAATGCGGGAAAGGTAGCGCGCGACGGCACGGACGGCCGCCATGGTGTTGGGGTAGTCCATGCGGGTGGGCCCAAGAATGCCGATCTTGGCGCTGCTGCCCGGGCCGTACCCCGTGGCAACCACCGAAGCCTCGGAGAGGCCGTCATAGGGGTTTTCACGGCCGATGCTCACCGTGACTCCCCGGGGGTCTTCCGCCATGTCCGACAGCAGCCGCAACATGACAACCTGTTCCTCGAGCGCTTCGAGGACGGGGCCGATGCTCAGGGGGAAGTCCACATTGGAGCGGGCCAGGTTTGCCGTGCCGGCCATGACCATGCGTTCGTCTCGGCTCCGGTCGGCGAGCCTTTGCAGGCCGTGGGCAAGGGCGCCTGCAAGGTTCCGAAGCGCCGGCGGGCACAAGGCCACCACGGAGGGCAGGACTTGGGGCATGAGGTCGAGCTGGGAGCCGGCAACGCTTCCAAGGAATCGCGCGCGCAAGGCCATGAGCTCCTCGTCAGCAGTGTCCGCTGCTGCGTGCACAACGCCTTGTTCCACTTTGCCCGAATCCGCGATCAACACGACCAGAACCTGGCGCGGTGCCAAAAGGACAAACTCGATGTGCCGGACGCGTGCCCGGCTCAGGTGCGGATACTGGACGACGGCGACCTGGTTGGTCAATTGGGACAGGAGCCGGACCGTGCGCTCCAGGATGTCCTCGACGTCGTCGGGCCCCTCAAGCAACGAGTGGATGGCCCGGCGCTCGGCAGCCGACAGCGGCTTGACCTCGGAAATACGGTCCACGAACAGGCGGTAGCCCTTGTCCGTGGGAATGCGGCCCGCACTGGTGTGCGGTGCCGCAATGAGGCCTTCCTCTTCCAAGAGGGCCATGTCATTGCGGATGGTGGCGCTCGACACTCCCAGATGGTGCCGTTCGACGAGGGCTTTGGAGCCGACGGGTTCGCGGGAGTGAACGTAGTCCTCCACGATGGCGCGTAACACTTCAAGCTTGCGTGGTTCGCTCACTGCCCACCTCCATTCAACAACCGGTACTTCTACAGTTAGCACTCAACATGCCCAAGTGCTAACAAGTCTAGTATGAGCCACCTCGTTGTTAGCATTGGTACCGCTCGCGGCGAACATGATGCCCGCGCGGTCCTGCGGAATGCCAAGGACCGTGACCGATCCCTTAGCGCAAAGTGGTGTGAAGACCGTGTCTTACGACAATTGGGGCCCGCAAGACCTCTCCTCGCCGGCCAAACGGCAACTTCCTGAAGTGCCTGTTGAACGCGGAATGGTGCTCGAGGACGTCCAGTCCGGTTGGGTCGGGGCCGTAACCAGGGTGGAGAAGTCCGGCGGCATGCACATCGTGGTGCTTGAGGACCGGCGGGGCAAGGCGAAATCGTTCCGGCTCGGCTTCGGATTCCTGCTGGAGGGACAAGCGGTGAAGCTCCTCCCGCCGGCGCCGCGCGCGGCGGCAAAGGGCGCGTCGCAACCGGGCAGGACGGCGTCGGGTTCAGTCCGGGTTGCCGGCCAGCGGGCCCAAGTCGCCAAGGCAAGCCGGATCTGGGTAGAAGGCAAGCACGACGCCGAACTTGTGGAAAAGGTCTGGGGAGACGATCTCCGGGTGGAGGGCATCGTCGTCGAGCCCTTGCACGGCGTGGACGATCTGAAGGCTGCCATCGCCGCGTTCTCCCCCGGCCCTGGCCGCCGGCTCGGAATCTTGGTGGACCACTTGGTGCCGGACTCGAAGGAGTCGCGCATCGCTGCCGACGCCATGACGTTGCCGGGCGCTAAAGGAAACGTCCTGATCGTCGGCCACCCGTATGTGGACGTCTGGCAGGCAATCCGGCCCAAGGTGCTGGGGATCGATCAATGGCCGACCGTAGCGCGCGGCACGGATTGGAAGACCGGGATCCTCAGGTCGTTCGGTTGGCCGCACGAGACGGCCGAAGACGTGGGACTGGGTTGGCAGAGGCTTCTGGGCGCCGTCCATAGCTACGCCGACCTGGAAGCGTCTTTGCTGGGTCGCGTGGAGGAAGTGATCGATTTCCTGACCGTCGCATGATGATGTAGACGCCTCCGGCCCGGGACGTGGTCGTCCGATCCCGGCCCGAGCAAGTATTCTGGGACAGCAACACCGCACCTATAGATACTCGAAGGAAGAAACTGTGGCAGACAACGCTCCTGACGATCGGGACGGCGCCTCGGGCCAGTCCCAGTACCACGGCGTTCCTGCCAACGCGCTGCCCTTGACCGCCTCGGAAGACCGGCAATGGGCAACCTTGGCGCACTTCGGCGGGATCCTTGGCTGTGTTCCATCGCTCCTGATTTACCTGATTTTCCGCGAACGTGGCCCGTTCACGGCCCAGGAATCCAAGGAAGCACTGAACTTCACGTTGCCGCCCACGATTGCCGCGGTGCTCGCCAACATTCTCGTTTTGCTCCCGGTAGTGGGAAACCTGTTCGCCGTCCTCGCCACGGGAATCTGGGTCGCGGTGACCTGCTTCTCGGTGTCCGCCGGAATCCGCGTCAACCACGGACAGCCGCACCGCTACCGCTTCAACCTGCGCTGGATCAAGTAGCCGTTCTTCGCGGAGCCTTTGGCGGCTCCGCGCCGCACGCTAGTCCGGAAGGATCCGGCGGACCACGGCATCTGCGAGCAGCCGGCCCTTCAGGGTCAGGACCAGCCGTCCTTGGAAGGCCGCTGCGGGTTCGACCAGGCCGTCGGCAATGAGGCCTGCGACGGCGTGACGGCCCACCTTGTCGAGCGCGTCGACCTGAAGCCCTGTGCCGAGGCGCGCCTCCAGCATGATGCGTTCCACTTCCCGGGTTCCGGCGTCGAGCGTTTCGCGTCCAGCGGCCGGTGAGGCCCCGCTACCAAGCCGGTTGGCGTAGGCGGTGGGGTGCTTGACGTTCCACCAGCGGACGCCGCCCATGTGGGAATGCGCGCCGGGTCCGATGCCCCACCAATCGTCTCCCCGCCAGTAGGCAAGGTTGTGTTTGCACGCCTGTTCGGGAGTGCGGGACCAGTTGCTGACCTCGTACCAGTCCAGCCCCGCGGCGCTGATCAGCTGGTCGGCGAGTTCGTACTTGGCAGCGTGGTCGTCGTCGTCGATCCCGGGAACTTCTCCGCGCCGGATCTGAGCCGCCAGCTTGGTGCCTTCTTCCACGATCAGCGCATAGGCACTGATGTGGTCCGGGTCGTAGGACAAGGCAGTCTCCAGGGACGTCTGCCAATCCGCCATGGACTCCCCGGGAGTGCCGTAGATGAGGTCGAGGCTCACGGCAAGGCCGGCGTCGCGCGCCCACTGGACCACCAAGGGAACCCGGCTCGGGGTGTGCGTGCGGTCCAGGACCTTGAGCACATGAGGAACCGCCGACTGCATGCCGAAGGAAATCCGCGTGAAGCCGGCGTCGGCGAGCAGCCGGAGGGACTCCGGCGTCACGGAGTCCGGGTTCGCCTCAGTGGTGACTTCGGCTCCCGGTTCCAGGCCCCAGTGCCCGACGGCGGCCGTCAGGATGCGTGCCAGGTCTTCAGCAGGGAGAAGGGTCGGGGTGCCGCCACCGAAGAACACGGTGCTCAGGGGCCGCTCCGGCAACCCGGAGGCTTCCATGGCCCGGACGGCGAACTCCACCTCCGAAATGGCGGTAGAGGCGTAGGCGTCCTGGGACGCGCCGCCGCCAAGCTCCGTGGCGGTGTAGGTGTTGAAATCGCAGTATCCGCAACGGACGGCACAGAAGGGTATGTGGACGTACAGTCCAAACTTGCGTGAATCGACGCCGTCAAGCACCTGCGGCGGCAAACGGCCGTCCGCAGGTGCCGGATCCCCGAGGGGAAGAACGCTAGGCACAGAGTTCCCCTTGTGCCTGTCCTGTACGCACCGCTACAGGGCGCGCCGGTCCCGCAGTGTTCCGGGCGAACAGCCCCATTACTTCCTGGCCTTGTCCTTGGATTCGTCGGTGGTCAGGGCTGCGATGAACGCTTCCTGTGGAACTTCCACGCGGCCCACCATCTTCATGCGCTTCTTGCCTTCCTTCTGCTTTTCCAGAAGTTTGCGCTTACGGGTGATGTCACCGCCGTAGCACTTGGCAAGGACGTCCTTGCGGATGGCGCGGATGCTCTCACGGGCGATGATCCGCGAGCCGATGGCGGCCTGGATGGGCACCTCGAACTGCTGGCGGGGAATGAGCTCGCGCAGCTTGCCCGTCATCATGACGCCATAGGCGTAGGCCTTGTCGCGGTGGGTGATGGCGCTGAAAGCGTCAACCTGCTCGCCCTGGAGCATGATGTCTACCTTGACCAGGTCGGCGACCTGCTCGCCGTCGGCCTTCCAGTCCAGCGAACCGTAGCCACGGGTCTTGGACTTGAGGATGTCGAAGAAGTCGAAGACGATCTCGGCCAGCGGCAAGCGGTACCGGATTTCCACCCGGTCCTCGGAGAGGTAGTCCATGCCGCCCATGACGCCGCGGCGGGTCTGGCACAGCTCCATGATGGCGCCCACAAACTCATTGGGAGCCAGGATGGTGGCAGACACCATCGGTTCGCGCACCTCCGAGATCTTGCCCGTAGGGTACTCGCTGGGGTTGGTGACGTGGATGACCCGCTTGTCCTCCAGCGTGACCTCGTACTCAACGTTGGGGGCGGTGGAGATGAGGTCGAGGTTGTACTCGCGCTCAAGGCGTTCGCGGGTGATTTCCAGGTGCAGCAGGCCAAGGAAGCCAACGCGGAAACCGAAGCCCAGGGCGGCAGACGTCTCAGGTTCATACACCAGCGCTGCGTCGTTGAGCATCAGCTTCTCGAGGGCATCCCGGAGCACGGGATAGTCCGTGCCGTCCAACGGGTACAAGCCGGAGAAGACCATGGGCTTGGCATCGGCGTATCCGGCGAGGGATTCCGAAGCGGGCTTGGCGAGGTTGGTCACCGTGTCGCCGACCTTCGACTGGCGGACGTCCTTCACGCCGGTGATCAAGTAGCCTACTTCGCCGACGCCCAGCCCCTTGGAGGGAGTGGGCTCCGGAGAGCTGACACCGATTTCCAGGAGCTCGTGGGTGGCGCGGGTGGACATCATCTGGATCCGCTCGCGCGGGTGCAGCATGCCGTCCACGACGCGGACGTACGTGACCACGCCGCGGTAAGTGTCGTACACGGAGTCGAAGATCATGGCGCGGGCCGGTGCGTTCGGGTCGCCGACAGGAGCCGGAAGATCGCGGACGATCTTGTCCAGCAGGGCCTCTACGCCGACACCGGTCTTGCCGGATACGCGCAGCACGTCCTCGGGGTCGCCGCCAATCAGGTTGGCGAGTTCCGCGGCATACTTTTCGGGCTGGGCGGCCGGGAGGTCGATCTTGTTGAGCACCGGGATGATGTTGAGGTTGTTTTCCATCGCCAGGTAGAGGTTGGCCAGGGTCTGGGCCTCGATGCCTTGAGCGGCGTCCACCAAAAGGACAGCGCCTTCGCAGGCCGCCAACGAACGGGAAACCTCGTAGGTGAAGTCAACGTGGCCGGGAGTATCGATCATGTTCAGGGCGTAGCTGGTGCCATCCAGTTCCCAGGGCATGCGGACAGCCTGGGACTTGATGGTGATGCCACGTTCGCGTTCGATATCCATGCGGTCCAGATACTGGGCCTTCATGTCGCGGGACTTAACGACGCCGGTGTACTGCAACATGCGGTCGGCCAGGGTGGATTTACCGTGGTCGATGTGGGCAATGATGCAGAAGTTCCGGATGATGGCCGGATCTGTCGCGGCGGGCACCGGTGCGGTGCGGGCCATGGGAGACACGCAGGGTCCTTACTGTCGATACTCACACGGCCGGACTCCGGACTGGTCTGGACCATTCCGGCCGATGCCGCATATCTGAACTAATAGTCTCCCATGAACAGGACGCCGCTTGTGCACTGTGGCGGCAAGGGAAAGTACGGTGGAGCCATGGCATCGGACACACATTTGCTTGGCAGACTCCTCAAAGGCTCCCTGGGCTACCTTCGACGGATCATCGGAGCCCCGGCCGGCACACCCCCGCGCCGATCCCCGAAAGCCGGGGACGCCGCGAAGGCGGGCCGGACCGGGAGCGCAGGCACCGGCGTCGGGCAACTCTCCCGCCCCTACCCGGGCGACTTCCGCGGCGCCGTCTCCCCGCGGTACTCCCCCAACCCGGACGGCAAACCCGACCCTGGCGAGATCGTGTGGTCCTGGGTCCCCTATGAAGAGGACTATTCCCAGGGCAAGGACCGGCCGGTCCTCTTGATCGGGCGCGACGGCGGGTGGCTGCTTGGGCTGATGCTGACCAGCAAAGACCACGACAACGGCCGCCGCTCAGAAGACTACGTGGACATCGGCACCGGCGCCTGGGACCCCCAGGGTCGGCCCAGCGAGGTCAAGGTGGACCGGGTGGTCCGCATCAATCCGGCGGACGTCCGGCGCGAGGGTGCCGTCCTCGACAAACGCACTTTCCAGCAGGTGGCCCGCCGGCTCGATGGGCAACACGACCGGGCCTAGAGGCCAAATCCCCGGAAATGCGCCGAGTCTGATAATATTTATGGCTGTGTGTCCGTGCAGGTCGACGGCCACTCATGGTTGGCTGCCATAGGCATCCCCACGCCGCTCAGTCGATGGCCAACCTGAAAACCCTCTAGACCATTTTCCGCATTAAAAAGAGAGTTCACACACGTGGCTAATATCAAGTCCCAGAAGAAGCGCATCCTCACCAACGAGAAGGCTCGCCTGCGTAACAACGCTGTCAAGTCTGAGCTGAAGACGGCCATCCGCGCCGTTGCCACCGCCGTTGAGTCCACGGACAAGGATGCCGCTGCAAAGGCTCTTGTTGCTGCTAGCCGTAAGCTGGATAAGGCTGTCAGCAAGGGCGTTATTCACAAGAACAACGCTGCAAACCGCAAGTCGGCGATCTCCAAAAAGGTCAACGCACTCTAAGGTTTATCCAGTTCGACTGAGCTGAACGCGAGGCCGGCACCCCTTGGGTGCCGGCCTCGGGTATTTAATATTCCTCGGGTATTTAATATTCGTGGGTCCTATTTAGGATTCGTTGGTCCGCTGGGCCGGGGCCGGGGCTACTGACGACGGGGCTACTGACGACGCGCAGATGGACATGCGACGCTTGGCCCGAGTCGGGTCCCGCATATGGACCTGCGACACTTGGATCCGGGTGTCGCCAGGGAATCTATGTAGCGCCTGACAACGTGGGTGTCTTAGGTGGTCTTGGGTGGCTTAACGGCCGCGGGCCGAGGTGGCAATGACGGTGACCGCGTGCTCCACCGCGTAGACGGGATCCCGAGAGAGGCCCTTCACCTGGGCATCCGCTTCAGCCGTGACCTGGATGGAACGGATCAGGCCTTCCGGAGTCCAACGGCGGACATCCCGTTGCGCCTGTTCCACGAGCCATGGCTGCATGCCGAGCTGCTTGGCGATCTGTGCCGACGATCCCTGGGCCCCGGCAACCTTGGCCAGGGTGCGGAGCTTCGCGGCGAGGGCGGCAACCAGCGGCACCGGGTCAACCCCGGTGGCGAGGGCATGCCGGAGGCTGGACAGGGCCTGGGGCCCAATGCCGGCCATGGCTGCGTCTGCAACCTTGAATGCCGTAGCTTCCACACGGCCACCGTAGTAGCGCTCCACTGTGGCTGCGTCTACCGCTGTAGTAGCGTCCGCGATGAGCTGGTTGCATGCCGCTGCGAGCTCGGAAAGGCTGGCACCTACGGCATTGACAAGGGCCTGGACGGCTTCCGCGTCGATGCGGCGGCCGCCCGCCTTGAATTCCGAGACGACAAACGCTGTTTTCTCGGCGTCCTTTTTCAAGGGCTGGCAGTCCACTACCGGCCACCCCGAGGACTTGATGGCGTCCAAGAGCTTTTTGCCCCGCACCCCGCCACCGTGCCGAAGGACCAAGACGACGTCGTTCTCCGGTTGGGCGACGTATTTCAGGGCATCGGCAAGGAAGGCATCGGTCATTGATTCGAGGCCCTCGATCTCGATGAGTTTGGCCTCATCGAACAGCGACGGCGTGACCGCCATTGCGAGGGAACCGGACTCGTAGCTTCCGGCATTGAGCTTGCTGATTTCCACTTCCGGTGCCACGGTCCGGACCTGCGAGCGGATCCGATCCATGGCACGGACTCCAAGGTATTCCTCGGGGCCGGTGATAAGCACTACCGCGGATGGGGCAATGTCCCGCCAGCTGACGGTGTTCGCCGCGGAGGTTTTAGCCTTGGAGACCTGGGCAGCAGCCAATGTCGCTTCCTTCCAGAAGGGTTTTTTGCAGGATCCCAGTCTCCCACGTTGAGCGGGCGGGTGGTGATCTTCAAGCCCGCGGTTCGCCTCCCCTGCGGCGGCGGGCACCGGGACGGCTCTCGATCCAGCGGCGGACAGCAGACTCTCCTGCGGCTATGAGGAACACCAAGCGGCGGTGCAACGACAGTACCGCCGAGCCCACCCACATTGGATGCATGCTGAGCCAGACCAGCAGGACCGTGGCAACTGACCAGAGGGCCATGGTGGCGATTCCCGTGGGACCTTCCGGCCACGGCAAGGCCGAGCCTGGGAGCCCGGCGAAGAATCTGGCGATTGCCGCCACGATTCCCGCGCTGGCCCCGGCAACGGCTATTGGAACTATTGCAAGCCAGGGAAGCAGCGGAACGAGGGGAACCGCGATGGTTCCCAGGATCGTCACGGGTGCCACAAACGGAGCAACTGCGATATTGGTCAGCAATGAGTAGCTGGAGAACTGCGGTTGCAAGGCCACGATCACCGGGCTGCACAGAAGCTGCGCCGCCAAGGGAACGGCAACGGCGGAAGCCAGCCAGGAAGGCACCCAGGCCGGAGCCCAGGACGCGATAGGCCGTGCCAACAGAACAATCCCCAAGGTGGCGAGGACAGACAGGAGAAATCCTATGCTCGTACCAAGTGAGGGATCCAGAATGAGCAGGCCAGTCACGGCAAGGCAGAGAAAGCCCAGGCTCCGGCCCCGCCTGCCGGCACTTAGCGCGGTGAGGCCGATCGCACCCATGACCGCCGCCCTCAGGACGCTCGCGTCCGGCCCGACCATCATGACAAAGGCCGCCAAGCCACCAAGGGCCACGATTGCCGCGACTCCCCTGGCAAGTCTGAAGCTCCTTGCCAAAAGCACCAGGCCGCCGAGGATGAGGCTGCAGTTCGCGCCGCTGACCGCAGTGAGGTGGGTGGTGCCGGTGGTCTTCATGGCCGTTTCAAGGCTTTCGTCCAAACCGGTGGTGTCGCCCGTGACCATTCCGGGTAGCAGTCCGGCTGAGTCGCCCTGCAACCACTCGGCGGCGGAACTGAATTGCTTTTTCAATGGGGCAGGACCTTGGGGAATGTCGGCAGGTACCCGCGGCCTGTTGTGTGTCTCTGGACTTTGCTGTGTGTCCCTGCGCCGGGGGTCCGGCCGCATGGGTGGGGTGGCGGCGGCAAGAACACCGGCCTCGACTTGTCCTGGCTTTGCAGGCTTCAGCTTTCCGGCGGTTCTTACCTCCTGTCCGGTGACTACCTGGTCCCAGCCTTCCCCTCCTGTCAGCAGAATTTTCGTGCGGGCGCGGGTTAGCATGCCGTCGGCCGCAATATCAATGATTTCGGCTGGCACGGCCCAGCGTGCCGATCCGCGTGAATCGGTGCCTAGCTCGCGCGGGTCACCCACTATCAGCGCATGAATGACAACCGAGTCGCGCGACGCCGCAGCCTCGGCAACCGGACCGTCGTGGCGCGGTCCGGCATCCATTGCTGCGTGGGCGGCCACGGCCGCCCCGAACAAGCACGCGACGGCCAGAGTGGCGGGAATCGTCCTCAGGCTTCGAACGGCTGCGGCCCAGGTGGCGAGAAGAAGACCCGTGGCGGCGAGCAAAGCCAGGCACAGAATTCCTGTCCACAGTGAAGGTAGATAGGCGGCCGCTAGGGAAACAGCCCACGTAAGAATGGCCGACGGGGCCAGACGAAGGTCTACACGGCCCGGGCTCATCTTGACTCCACGCACCCTAGACCGTCACCAAGGGCAGCAGGGTTTCCATCATCTTGGGACCAACGCCATCCACTGCATCAAGGTCCTCGACGGAAGCGAACGGGCCGTGCTGCTCGCGCCATTCGACGATCCGCTTGGCCAGGACAGGACCGACCTTCGGCAGGGCGTCGAGTTCCTCAGCGGTTGCGGTGTTGAGATTGACTTTGCCGCCGGCGGATGTCCCTGCACCGGTGTTACCCCCAGTCGGAGTTGCGCCAACTGGCCCCGCAAGCTGCGACGGAGCCGCCTCTCCTGTCCGCGGAACGTGGATCTTCGCGGCGTCCTGCACCACCGCCGCAAGGTTGAGGCTGTTCAGCTCGGCCGCAGGATCCGCACCACCAGCGGCAGCGATTGCGTCGAACACCCGCGCTCCCGTGGGAACTCTGACAATCCCGGGATTCTTCACCGCACCGGCTACGTGGACTGTAAGCAGCTGAGCTCCATCGTCGCGTTCCGAAGCCCCGTTGACATCGTCGTTTTTGCTTTCCGCGCCCGCTTTCGGAGTTCCTCCCGCAAGTGAACTGCTCACGACGGGCTCAGTCGTCGGCTGCCCGGACCAGGACTGCCAGAGGAACCACACCACCAGCAGCAAACAAGGCAGAGCCAGCAACATGGCTACGCGCCACGGCGTTCGCCACCGGAGCCGTGCTGGAGAACGTGCCTCCGAGGAAAGGTCTTCGGTGCCTGACTTCTCGCCCGCATCGGTCTTACCCGAGCCGGCCGCCATCAAGGCTTGCAATGGAAGCAGAGGCTCTGTTTTGTTGACGTGGCCCGGCTGCGCGTCAGCGTCGTGGTCCGGGGGTGGTGCAAGACGAACAGCGAACCGGAGCCGGGCGGCACTCGCTGCATCGTGCGCGGGTGAGGCTCGGTTCCGGCGTGGCATATCCACGAGCCTAGGCCGCCCACGCCCGCAGCAGCAGCTCGGAAGGGCGCTATGTGGACAGGGCCCCCGCAGAGTGCTTGTGGAGGATCAGTGGGCGGCGCGGGACGAGGCGAATTTCGGGGCTATATCTGGAAGTAGTGGTTTCTTCGTGGCTTCCGGTGCGGGTCGATGTGCGGTGGCGGGATGAACCATGGCACGCCTGCTTGGACGTGGATGTACCAGTCTTCTTTGTGGATCAGGTGGTGATGGTGACTGCAGAGCAAGGTGCCGTTAGCCGCGCTCGTGACTCCGCCGCGGGACCAGTACTCGATATGGTGAGCTTCGCACCACGGGGCCGGTATGGTGCATCCGGGGAAGGCGCAGCCTTTGTCCCGCGCGGTGATGGCTTTGCGGATGTGCGGCGGGAAGATCCGTGAGGCCCGTCCGATGTCCAGGATCTGACCCTCGCCGCCCAGGACCACGGGGACGATGTCGGCGTCGCAGGCGAGTTTGCGCAACGTGGCCGCAGGGACGGGGCCGGTGAACGTGAAGGACCCAGTGCCCCCACCCTGCCGGGGGTGGTTGAACAAGGCGGCCTGACCCGACGGCTGCCCGGAGCGTAAAAGATTCCCGGACTGCGGATGCCGGCCCTCCTCGGGTAAGAGGTCGCGGTGGTCGATGGTGGCCAGGATCTGCGGGCGGTGGCCGCCCGTGGCCGGCAGGGACCCTGTGGCCAGGGCGATCCGGCAGGCGCCGACTAGGCCGTCCAGCAGCTTCTGCGCCCTCGACCGCCGCTCCAGCGCCCCGGCACTCTCGGACGAATCGCCGCAAGAATCAGAGGACGAATCGGCAGATGGCTCGCCGGAAGTCTCCGCGCAGGCAGGAGCTGGGCCTTGTACTGTGCCTTCAGATGTCCGGGTGCGGGGGTTGGTGGCGGTGTTCATGACCGTGAGCAGGTGTTCGTATTGCTCGGTGGTGGCGAAGATCTCCACGTGCGCCAGCCCGTGCTTGGGGCGGCGCAGGAACGCTCCTTGATGGTGGCGCAGGGATTCTTCGGACGGTTCCGGGCCGTCCTGGTCGATCGCCTCGACCCAGCGCCGGGCCACCCTGGCCAGGAAGTCCTGGTCGTTGTCCTCCGCGGTGCGGGCCAAGGCGTGTTCCATTTCCGCGGCCTTCTCCGGGCTGCACAGCGGGCGCACCTTTGCCACGGCCGTCGTGATGATCCCGGCCGCAGCGGACCCGATCACCCCGGAGGCCAGCGCCGCGGCCGTTTCCCCGTGCCGGGCAGGGACCGTTTCTCCGCTGAGGCCGCGGCCGGGCAGGAGCTCCTGCGCGAGGGCGAGCCGGCGCCTTGCGTCGCCGGCACTGATACGCAACAACGACCGCAGATGCTCGGCCGTGGACCTGAACTCCGCGCCCCGGGCACTGCCCGTTCCCGGGGAAGAAGCCGCACCGCCCTGCGTATCCGCTTGGCCTGCCACGGTCCCGGACGTCCATCCCGCGCCGGCGCCGGTCTCCGCATCGGCAGCCCAGCCTGTTGTCCAACCTGGCCTGGTGGCAGGTTCTTCGTTCCGGGCCGCGTCGAGCGTGGAAGCGGCGGCCACCTGGAGATAATCCAGGGTCCGGGAGAGTTCCTCCACCCCGGACGCGAACGCGACAGCCTCTTCGAAACCGGTGACTCCGACGTCGTCGGCCGCTCTTTCGGCCAGCGACCGCACTGCAGCCACGGCCCGGTCCAAAGCCACCGGCCGGCCGCCGCGATCGCGCGGATCCACCAACGCCAGCCCGCCCGGAATCCCGGCGTGGGACCCGGCAAAGCGCCGACCACGGGCATGATGGGACGCCACGAAAAGCCCACGGGACCCAGGGCCCTGCCGGGTGTCGACGCATCCGATCGCTTCCATGGAAACAGTCTGCCAGGAGGGTACGACAAAATAAGGCGGGAGCTCAGGATGCTCGTTGCCTCATTCAAAAACCTCCGCGCATCGGCGTCGTTCGCAAGTGTGGCGTCGGTCAGGACCTATGCCCACGAAGCTTGCCCGCGGCTACGGCTGGCTCCGCGTCGTGTTCGCCTAATCCGTTGGGGCTTCCGCGCCGTCGCGTAGGAGCGTCGTAGCACCAGGCGTACTGCTCTCCCCGACAACCACCGCCAAGACCCCGAGCCCGGCGTGGGCCGCCAGCACGGCAGGCAGGGCACTGATCTGTGCCGGCGGGCAATCGGGGCAGTTCTCTCCGAGCCGGGCCGCGAGCCGCTCTGCCTCTCCAAGGTTTCCAAAGTGATGCACGGCGAGCCGCGATTGCCCTGGGGGCCGGGAATTGACATCCGCTGCAACGATTTCTTCGAGCCGCGCAACGGCCTTCGCAGCCGAGCGCACCTTCTCGAGCGGTACGATCTTGCCGCCGTCGACCGCGAGGATCGGCTTGATGGACAGCATCGTCCCGAGCCAGGATGCGGCGGTGCCGATGCGTCCGCCGCGCCGCAGCTGCTCGAGGCTCGGCACATAAAAGTAGACCTTGGTGCGGCCCAATCGCTCCTCGGCAAAGTGCCGGACGTCGGCTGCCGAGCGGCCGTCCGCAGCCGCAACCAGCGCGCTTTGGACACCCATGCCTTGCGCCATTCCGACGGTGCGGGAGTCAACGACTTCGACGGGGATCGAGACACGCTCCGCGGCCATCCGTGCTGCATCGGCGGTGCCGGACAACCCTGCGGAAATGTGGATGGAGACGACGGCTTCGAAACCGCGGTCCCGGGCGGCGAGATAGGCCTGTTCGAACTGGCCGGGCGACGGCCTTGAGGTCTTCACGGACGATCCCGCGGCCAGGGCAAGCGCGAGCGTCTGGGTGATGTCGTCCTCCCCCTCGCCGTAGATCTCCTCGCCCACCATGACGGGCATCGGAACGACGGCGAGGCGGCCGTCGGCAACGAACGCCTTGACCCAATCGGCCGGGAGAGCGGCAGCCGAGTCGGTGACGACGGCGGTGCGCACGACGGCGGGCGCCGGCTCAGTTCCGGCGCGGCCCGGCGTCGTGGATTGGCGCAGGCGGGCCAAACGTTCCTTGAGCCACAACCATGCGGGTGGTTCGCGGTCCGTCAAGGGAGCCTCCTGGAGCTGGTGGCCGGCCGCCGACAAGCGCCGGCGGCCGTTTTCCGGCTAGGCCGGGACGATGTTCACCAGTTTAGGCGCGCGCACGATCACGGTGCGGATGCCGCGGCCATCGAGTGCCCGCTGCACGTTTTCGCTGGCCAGGGCGAGCTCGCGCAGGGCGTCCTCACTGATGTCCGGCGAAACGTCCAAGCGGTCACGGACCTTGCCCTGGACCTGCACGACGGCCGTCACCGTGTCCTGGACAAGAAGCGAGGCATCGTGGGAGGGCCAGCCAGCGTTCGCCACCGAGGCCGGGTGGCCCAACTGGTTCCACAGGTCCTCGGCCGTGTACGGGGCGAAGAGGCTCAGGATGACTGCCACGGCTTCGACGGCTTCACGAACGGCGGGATCTGCGCCACCGGCACCGGAGTCGATGGTCTTGCGGGTCGCGTTGACCAGCTCCATCAGTTTGGCCACCACAACGTTGAACTTGTTGTTGTCCAACAGCTCGGCAGCGTCGGCGATGGTCCGGTGGGTGATGGTGCGCAGCGCGCGGTCGCCAGTGGAGACATCGACGCCGGGTTCGCTCGCGATGTCCTGGCCAAGGCGCCAGGCGCGGGCAAGGAACTTGGCGGAGCCCGACGGCGACACATCAGCCCAGTCGACATCGTCCTCAGGCGGGGAGGCGAAGACCATGGTCAAGCGGACTGCATCGACGCCGAACTTGTCCAGTTGCTCGCCGAGATCCACGCCGTTGCCGAGCGACTTGCTCATGGCCTTGCCGCCGTTGAGGACCTGCCCCTGGTTGAGCAGGGCGCTGAAGGGTTCGTCCGCGTCGAGCATGCCCATGTCGTGGATGACCTTGGTGAAGAAGCGCGCATACAGCAAGTGCAGGATGGCGTGCTCGACGCCGCCCACGTACTGGCCGACCGGCATCCACTCATTGATCTTGGCCGGATCGAACGGACCCTCGGTGTAGTGCGGGGAAACGAAGCGCAGGAAGTACCAGGAGGAGTCAACGAACGTGTCCATGGTGTCCGTGTCGCGCTGGGCGGCCCGTCCGCAGTTCGGGCACTCGACGTTGACCCATTCCAGTGCCGCGGCGAGTGGAGACGTTCCGCGTGGTGAGAGCGCCTCACCGCGCAGGTTTTCGGGCAGCCGGACAGGCAGCTGATCGTCCGGCACTGGCACCTCGCCGCATTCGGCGCAGTGGATGATGGGGATCGGAGTACCCCAGAAGCGCTGGCGGCTCAAGAGCCAGTCGCGCAGGCGGAAGTTGACGAACTTCTCCCCCGTGCCCAGTTTCTCCAGGATGTCGATGGCTGCGGGGATGGCCTCGGCCTTGGACAAGCCGTCCAGTTCGCCGGAGTTCATCAGGGTGCCCTCGCCGGCCGTCGCGATGCCGGTCTCCGCCGGGTCTTCCCCGCCGGTGTTCAGGACCGGACGCACCGGCAGGTCGAAGGCGCGGGCGAAATCGAGGTCGCGCTGGTCGTGCGCGGGCACTGCCATGATGGCACCCGTGCCGTAGTCGGCGAGCACGTAATCGGCTGCCCACACTGGCAGCCTTTCGCCATTGAGCGGGTTGATGGCGTAGCGGCCGGTGAACACGCCGGTCTTTTCGCGTTCAGTCGACTGGCGCTCGATGTCAGACAGCGCCTTGACCTTCTCGCGGTAGGCCATGAGCGAGTCGTGGTGTTCGGGCGTGACCAGATCCAGCGCCAGGTGAGCATCCGCGGCGACGACGAAGAACGTTGCACCATACAAGGTGTCCGGGCGGGTGGTGAAGACAGTGACTTCGCGCTCGGCGCGGCCATCCGTGGCTTCGATCGCGAAGCGGACGTGGGCGCCCTCGGAGCGGCCGATCCAGTTGCGCTGCATTGCCAGCACGCGCTCGGGCCAGTGCCCCTGGAGTTCGGTCATGTCGTCCAGCAAGCGGTCGGCGTAGTCAGTGATCTTGAAGTACCACTGGTTCAGGGACTTCTTCGTCACAGGGGTCCCGCAGCGTTCGCACGCGCCATTGACTACCTGTTCGTTCGCCAGGACGGTCAGGTCCTTCGGGCACCAGTTGACGGGGGAATCCTTGCGGTAGGCCAGCCCGCGCTCGTAGAAGCGCTTGAACAGCCACTGCGTCCAGCGGTAGTACTCGGGGTCCGAGGTGTGCAGCCGGCGGGACCAGTCGGCGGAGATCGCGTAGCGCTTGAACGACGCGGCCTGCGTGTCGATGTTGGCGTAGGTCCACTCGCTGGGGTGCGCGTTGCGCTTGATGGCGGCGTTCTCCGCGGGCAGGCCGAAGGAGTCCCAGCCGATGGGGTGCAGGACGTCGAACCCCTTCTGGCGGAGGTACCGCGCCACGACGTCGCCCATCGCGAAGGCTTCGGCGTGGCCCATGTGGAGGTCGCCGGAAGGGTAGGGGAACATGTCCAGGACATAGCGCCGCTCGCGGGAACCATCGTCAACAGGAGTGAAGACTTTAAGGTCTTCCCAGACCCGCGGCCACTTGGCCTCCATCGAGGCGAAGCTGTAGACACCCTCCTCGGGCGTCTCGCCTGCCACTGTTGACTGTGCTCCGGTTTCTGTCTCCGGCTGAACGCTCACTGCTGCCCTCTTCTGTTCTTCCATGACGGTTTTGCCTCCTGCTCCGGGCCCCGGAAGGTCCCGGACACACAAAAGCCCCTCGGCAAGGAGGGGCGGCCGCTCGGTTCGCGATGGTCTAAATCGACGTAAACCGGGCGGCTAGCTAAGCAGAAGGATCGCACGCATAAAGCCACCTTACCCGCCTGTTACGTGTTTATGGAAACACGCAACAGGAGGCCGAAGTAGGCGAAGGCTTGACGGAAGCCGCACTTCGCGTCGGTGAGCAGCCCCCGTAGAAAAAGGGGCCGGTGACTCCCCGCCATGGTGTGGTGGGCACCGCGAAGCGGGCGGGCGGGAGTCACCGGCCCCTTTTTCGGGGCGAGTACGACTAACTCGGCGGGAGCGGGCCCCTCAACCGACTGTTGAACCTACTTAACGTCCTCGTCCACCCAATCCATGGACTTGGTCACAGCCTTCTTCCACAGGCGCATCTGCCGCTCCTGCTCTTCTGCCGGAAGCTGCGGCTCCCAGCGCTTGTCCTCGCCCCAGTTCGAGCTGAGTTCGCCGAGGTCCTTCCAGAAGCCGACGGCGAGGCCCGCAGCGTAGGCGGCACCCAGGGCCGTGGTTTCCACGACCTTCGGACGGACCACCGGCACGCCCAGGATGTCGGCCTGGAACTGCATGAGCGCCTCATTGGCGACCATGCCGCCGTCGACCTTCAACTCGGTCAGCGGAACACCCGAGTCCGCGTTGACGGCGTCGAGCACTTCGCGGGTCTGGAAGGCTGTGGCCTCGAGTGCCGCGCGGGCGATGTGGCCCTTGTTGGCAAAACGGGTCAGGCCAACGATGGCACCGCGGGCGTCGGCGCGCCAGTACGGGGCGAACAGGCCGGAGAACGCCGGCACGATGTAGACGCCGCCGTTGTCCTCGACGCCGGCCGCCAGGGTCTCCACTTCGGGCGCGGAGCTGATCATGCCGAGGTTGTCGCGGAGCCACTGGATCAGTGAGCCCGTGACGGCAATGGAACCTTCCAGCGCGTAGTGCGGTTTCGCGTCGCCCAGCTTGTAGCCCAGCGTGGTCAGCAGGCCGTTCTTCGAGTGGACGATTTCTTCGCCCGTGTTGAAGATCAGGAAGCAGCCGGTGCCGTAGGTGTTCTTGGCTTCGCCCGCCTGGAACGCTGCCTGGCCGAATGTAGCTGCCTGCTGGTCGCCCAGGATGCCTGCGACGGGCACTTCGCGCAGCAACTGCGAGGTGTGCACCGTGCCATAGACCTCGGAGGAGGACTTGATGGAGGGCATCATTGACGCCGGCACGCCGAACGCGTCCAGGATGTCCTGGTCCCATTGCAAGGTCTCGAGGTCCATGAACATGGTGCGCGAGGCATTGGTGACGTCCGTGGCGTGCACGCCGCCGTCCACGCCGCCTGTCAGGTTCCACAGGACCCAGCAGTCGGTGTTGCCGAAGACCAGGTCCCCGGCTTCAGCCTTGGCCCGCGCACCTTCGACGTTGTCCAGGATCCACTTGATCTTGGTGCCGGAGAAGTAGGTGGCCAAGGGCAGGCCGACCTTTTGCTTGAACCGCTCGGGTCCGCCGTCCCGGCCCAGTTCATCGACGATGGACTGTGTGCGGGTGTCCTGCCAGACGATCGCGTTGTAGATCGGCTCGCCCGTGTTCTTGTCCCACACGACGGCGGTTTCGCGCTGGTTGGTGATGCCCACCGCGGCGATGTCGTGCCGGGTCAGGTTGGCCTTGGACAACGCGGAACCGACGACCTCCCTGACGTTGTCCCAGATCTCCACTGGGTTGTGCTCTACCCAACCGGCCTGGGGAAAGATCTGCTCGTGCTCCATCTGGCCCGTGGAGACAATGTTGCCGGAGTGATCGAACACGATGGCACGCGAGCTGGTGGTTCCCTGGTCAATGGCGATGACGTATTGCGACATTTTGACGTCCTTGTCTGTTTGCTTTGGTGGATGCGGGATTGGTGTCTGAGCGGTGTGCTACTTGGCGACCGTGGCCATGATCGGTATTGAGTGGGCGACGAGTCCGGCGATCGTTCCACCCAGGAGCGGGCCCACGATCGGAACCCAGGCGTAGGCCCAGTCGCTGGAACCCTTGCCCTTGATCGGCAGAATTGCGTGGGCGATACGCGGACCGAGGTCACGGGCGGGGTTGATCGCGTAACCCGTCGGGCCGCCGAGGGACGCGCCGATGCCGACGACGAGCAATGCCACCGCGAGCGGCCCCAGGCCGGAGGGAGTGCCTCCGAAGGTCAGGATCACGAAGACCAGCACGAACGTGGCGATGATTTCGGTGACGAGGTTCCAGGGGTACGAGCGGATGGCTGGTCCCGTGGAGAAGACAGCAAGCTTGCTGGCTGCCAAGGGCTCGGCGTCGAAGTGCTGCTTGTGGGCGAGCCAGGCGAAGACGGCGCCAAGGAAGGCACCGAGCAGTTCTCCACCGAAGTAGGTGAACGTGGATGCCGCACTCACGGCCACCCCGGGGGCGAACTCGGCCTTGCCGTCAACCAAGAGACCAAGCGTCACTGCCGGATTCAGGTGCGCACCGGACATGGCCGCCACGTATACACCGGCAAACACTGCAATGCCCCAGCCAAAATTCACCATCAGGAATCCGCCGTTGTTGCCCTTTGTGCCCTTGAGCGCGACGTTTGCCACAACGCCACAGCCAAGGAGGGTAAGCATGCCGGTTCCGAACACTTCGGAAAGGAAAACAATTCCGAGAGACATCTTTGACTCCTCATTTTCTTCTGTTGTCAGCCCTGCAGGTTTTGTGGGGGCCGTTGGTCCGGCGTCTGTTTCCGCCGTCCCGGTTGCGGTGCCCCCTTGCCAAGCGGAGCACCGCAACCCTTGCGTCTGGGGCTTCATGCCCCGAACAATCAAGCTGATGTGACGTACATTACGTTCATGCGACGAGGCTGTGAACAGTCACGCCATGAAAACGCAGAAGCACCTCCTGCGCGTGATGGATTTCCGCTTCGCGCTTCGCTGCATCCCAGCCGAGCCGGGCTGCGAGGACCTCGGCGATTTCGTTGAGGAGCTCCCCCGTCACGAGGCCCCGGAAGGCCAGCGAGGTGCGGCGGATGAGGACATCCACGAGGTGCCCGATCTGTTCATTGGCGGCCATGAATTCGAGCTCCCGCACGCTGAGCTCGTTCGTGGACCTGAGCTTCCGCTCCTCGCCTGCCTTGAGGTAGGCAATGACGTCCTCGGCGCGGGTGCCATAACGGGTCAGCAGGCCGCTGACTCGATCGGCACCCAGGCCTTGTTCCACATTGGCCGGCGCCATGTGCTTCTTGACCCAGTCCTGGATTCCATCCTCGCTGTCCGGGAAACCCAAGCCGCCTCCGATGGCGAGTTTCGCCGTCGAAACCTTCCGCTCCATGCCCAGCTCCCGGAGCACATCGTTGCTCAAGTGTTCGGCGAGGGCCCGGAACGTGGTCCACTTTCCGCCGATCAATGAAAGTACGACGGCGGCCTTGCCGCCTTGGGCGGCGGCCGCGCCGGACGCTTCCCGCGTGCTTCGCTCGATCCGGTAGTCGCGGGATACGAAGCCCGGCTGGGTGTCGTCGTGGCGCGGGAGCGGCCGGACGCCGGCGAAGCTGTAGACGATCTGGCTGCGCTCGACCGTGATCGACGGGAAGACATGTCCGACGAGGTCGAAGAAGTAGTCGATCTCGGCTTCCGTGCACACGGCATCCTGGGCCATGTCCGCTTCGACGTCGGTGGTGCCGACCAGGACGCGGTCACCCATCGGGTAGATCAGGACGATCCGGCCGTCCGTGTGTTCGAAGAAGATCTCGCGGCCGCCGCACGCTGCGAGCAACTCCGGGTGGTCCAGGACAATGTGGGAACCCTTGGTTCCGCCCATGAAACGGCTCGCGGCACCCATTGCCTCGTTGGTGAGGTCAACCCAGGCGCCGGTGGTGTTGACGATCACGTCGGCCTGGAAGCTGAATTCCTCGCCCGTGAGTTCGTCGCGCAGCACCACAGCGCCGGCGGAACCAGCGGCGGTGTCCGTCGAGGCCGGGTCATTCGAAATCAGCGAGACGTAATTGCTGGCCCGGGCGCTGCCGCCCGGCAAGCCGCTGCCGATGCCCGCCTTTTCGCCGTCCTGCAGCACATCGAGCGTCAGGCGCTCGGGGTTGTGCACGGACGCGTCAAAGTAGGTGGCTGCGTACTTGATGCCGGGGTGCAACCGCGGCAATTCGGCCAGTGCCCTCTCCCTGCCACGGAACTGGTGGCGGGGAACGCTGCCTCCGTCGCGGGAGAAGAAGTCGTACATGCTCAGTCCGAGCTTGATGAGGAACGCGCCGCGCTCCTTCGGCTTGCCTTGCTTGTGCGTGAGGAAGCGCGTGGGGGCGGAAAGTATCCCGGAGAAGGTGCTGAAGATGGGGATGGTTGTCTGCAGCGGCTTGACGTAATGCGGCGCGATCTTCAATAGCCGGTTGCGCTCGACCACCGATTCCTGGACGAGGCGGAATTCCCCGTTCTCGAGGTAGCGGATACCGCCGTGGATCATGTGGGATGAGGCACCGCTGGCGCCCTGGCAATAGTCACCGCGTTCCACGAGTGCGACGTCCACGCCTTGCAATGCCAGGTCACGGAACGTTCCGACGCCGTTGATGCCGCCTCCGATGATCAGCACCTGGGCCTTGGGTCGCTCGCGGAGTGCCGAAACCGAGGTCCGGCGTGGTGATTCCGCTGCGGAACCGGAATTGCTGGTGTATCCCAAAACTGCTCCCTTGGGCTTTGGTGTATGCGCTGCATCACTTGACGTCGCACCTTGCACAACTATTCTTCGAAGGAATGGAAAATGAAATCAAGCTATTTGCACAAACGTGCAGAACGGAACTGAGATGCCACGATCACGACATTCAGAGGCCCTTCGGGCCGCGCAGATGTACTACCTCCAAGACCTCACAATGGACGCCATTGCCCGCGAACTCCGGACCTCCCGCTCAACCGTCTCCCGGCTGCTGTCCTCGGCCCGCGAATCGGGACTGGTCCAGATCCAGATCCGCAGTCCCCTTGATTCCGCCCCCGAACTGGAGCGCATGATCCGCAGCCACTACGGCGTCGATGTGCACGTGGTACCGGTCCTGGACACCTTGAACGAGGCTGAAACCCTGGACCGGGTGGCGACGCAGGCCGCGCGGACCATTGGTCCCCTCGTCGATTCCAACGCGATCATCGGAGTGGCCTGGGGTGCGACCATCAGCGCCGTCAGCAGGCACCTGACCCGCAAGATCACGCACGGCAGCACTATCGTGCAGCTCAACGGCGCCGGCAACATGCAGACCACCGGCATCACCTACGCCAGCGACATCATGCGCCGTTTCGGCATCGCCTATGGGGCGCGGGTGGAACAGTTCCCGGTGCCCGCCTTCTTCGACCACGCCTCCACGAAGACCGCCATGTGGAATGAGCGCAGCGTCCAGCGCGTGCTCGACCTCCAGGCCAGGATGAGCATCGCCATCTTCGGTGTCGGCTCGGTGCATTCGGACTACCCCAGCCACGTCTACGCAGGCGGATACCTCGATGAAACTGACTTGAACCTGCTTGCGAGCTCGGACGTCGTGGGCGATGTTGCCACCGTCTTCTTCCGTGCAGACGGCTCCTCCGACGGCATCACCCTCAATGAGCGGTCCACCGGCCCCAGCCACGAGCAATTGCGGCAGGTCCGCCGCCGCATTTGTGTCGTCTCGGGTGCCTCCAAGATCAACGGGCTGCGCGGAGCCCTTGAAGCGGGGCTGGCAACGGATCTGATCCTGGACGAGGCCACAGCGAAGCGCCTGGTCAGTTTCGGCAGCCCTTCCTGAAAAACTGAAGGACCTGAAACATTCCCGGCATCGAGATAGGTAGAGTTTTGGCTATGAAACCCTCGCCTCGGCTCAATCTCAACAACGGTGTCTTGATTGACCAGTTGGGGTTCGGGCTCTACAAAGTGCCGCCGACGGATGCCACGTCTTTGGTCGCCACTGCGTTGGGCGCCGGCTACAGGCATTTCGACACAGCCGCAATGTATGGCAACGAAACCGGCGTCGGCCGCGGCATCGGCAGTGCGGTGATACCCCCGCCGGGGGTCGACAGCAACACGGGAGGCTCCGGGGAAGGCACCCACGGGCTCTCCCGCGAAGACGTTTTTGTCACCACCAAGCTCTGGAACGACGACCAGGGCTACGACTCCACGCTGCGCGCCTTCGATTCCTCCATGGCCAATCTGGGCCTCGACTACGTCGACCTGTACCTCATCCATTGGCCCTGCGCGGAGCGCGGCTTGTTCCAGGAGAGCTACCGGGCCATGGAAACCCTGTACCGCGAAGGCCGCGTGCGCGCGATCGGAGTCTCCAACTTCCAGCCGGCCCACCTCGAGGCACTCATGGAAAAAGCCGAAGTGGTTCCGGCCGTGAACCAGATCGAATTGCACCCATGGTTGCAGCAGACCCGGCTCCGCACGCTCCACGAACAGCTGCGCATCCGCACCGAGGCGTGGAGCCCTTTGGGCCGGGGCCAGGTCCTCCAGGATCCGGCCGTCCGTGCACTCGCGGACAAGTACGGAAAGACTCCCGCGCAAATCATCATCCGCTGGCACCTCCAGCTGGGAAACATCGTCATCCCCAAAGCGAGCACCGCGGCACGCATCCAGGAAAACTTCGACGTCTTCGGCTTCGAGCTTGATGCCGACGACATGGATGGCCTGGCCGCCCTCGAACGCCACCACCGCACCGGGTCACACCCGGACAACGTCAATTAGGACCTGCCGAATGGAACAAGTGGACACCAACCACTCCCCCGAACCCGTACCTGCCTCCCCCGGGGAGTTCTTCAGCAAGGCCCTGGCCGCGCGGACGAGTGCGTCAGACATCGACCTCGACGGCAGCAACGTCGCCTATTGGTGCTACGAACCGGTCAAGGTGACCGCGGCGACGCGGACCATACTGGTCATCCACGGTTTCCGCGGCGACCACCACGGCCTGCTCCGCGTAGTAGACCACCTGCCGGAAATGCGGGTCATCATGCCCGACCTCCCCGGTTTTGGCAGCTCGGAGCCTTTCGCCGGGGACCCCCACACCGTGGAACGCTACGGGAAGTTCATCACGGGGTTCATGGCGGCACTGGGCCTCGGACCGGACACGGTCCTCCTGGGGCATTCCTTCGGATCCATCGTTGCCAGCCACTTCGCCGCATCGAATCCCGGCGCCATCCGTCCGCTGATCCTGGTAAATCCCATCGCCGCTCCCGCGCTGGAGGGACCCAAGGGGCTCATGACCAAGCTGGCAGTCCTGTACTACCAGGTCTCCGCCAAGCTCCCCCGCCGGCTGGGACTCGCCGTCCTGCGCAGCCGCCTGATAGTCCGTGTCATGAGCGCCGCGATGGCCAAGACCCGGGACAAGGAACTCCGGGCCTTTGTCCATGGCCAGCATGATGCGTACTTCTCCGCATTCGCCGACCGTGCGAGCCTCCTGGAGTCCTTCCGGGCTTCGGTCTCCAGCCATGTGTCCGAGGTCGCCGGGCAGCTGGACCTCCCCGTGTTGTTGGTGGCCGGCGAGAAAGACGAGATCGCCCTGCTCCGGGACCAGCAAAAGCTGCTGGACCTGTTGCCGGACGGCGCGCTGGAAGTGATTCCCGACGTCGGGCATTTGATCCATTACGAGACACCGGCGCCCGCCGCCGCCGCCATCCGCAGCTTCCTGGAGGAACACCCCGCGTGAAAATCGTCATAGATGCCCGCTTTACCCGCACGGACCATCATGACGGGATCAGCCGCTACGGATCGAGCCTCATAGCAGCGACGTCCAAGATCGCCGACGTCACGATGCTCATCAGCGACAAGCGCCAGTTGGCACTCCTCCCGGATGTCCCCTACGTTCACATCAGCAGCCCGTTGTCCCCCCGCGAACTGTTCGTGGCGCGCGAGGTCAACAAGCTCGGCGCCGACGTCGTGGTCTGCCCCATGCAGACCATGGGAACCTGGGGCCGCAAGTACGGGCTGGTCCTGACCCTGCACGACCTCATCTACTACGAGCACCCGGCCCCTCCCGGCTTCCTTCCGGCGCCCGTGCGGCTCCTCTGGCGGCTGTACCACAAGGCGTACTGGCCACAGCGATTGCTTCTCAACCGGGCCGACATCGTCGCGACCATCAGCCACACCACCGAGTCGCTCATGGCCAAGTTCAATTTGACCCGCCGCCCGGTACGCATCGTGGGCAACGCACCCCAGCCAGGGCAGAAGCCTCGCGATCCCGCAGCCGGCGCCGAGAAGTCCCTGCTCTACATGGGCTCGTTCATGCCCTACAAAAATGTGGAGACCATGATCCAGGGAATGGCCGGATTGCCCGGATTCACGCTGCACCTTCTCAGCAGGATCAACCCCCAACGCCGGGCCGAGCTCGAGCCCCTGGTCCCGCCAGGTGCGAACGTCGAGTTCCACAACGGCGTGACGGACGCCGAATACGACTCCCTCCTGCTCCGGGCCACCGCGCTTGTCAGCTTGTCCAAGGCGGAAGGCTACGGGCTGCCCCTGGTCGAGGCGATGGCGCTTGGCACTCCCGTGATCGCGAGCGACACCCCCATCTTCCGCGAGGTGGGCGGGGACGCCGTGAGCTACGTGCACGCCGAATCGCCCGGTGAATTTGCCGCAGCGGTCAAGGCTCTTGAAGACGGCGAATTGTGGCAGGGGCGCTCACGCCGCTCTGTGGAACGCGCGGCTGATTTCAATTGGGACGAGTCGGCGCGCCAACTACTGGCCGTGGCCGAGGAGATCGTTGCGATGCGCAGCCGCAAGCGGCGCTAGAGGACGTCGACGCCGTCGAGCCGCAGTTGCACGGGTCCCGACGTGCGCTTCGCCGCGCTGGCAGCCTTGACTGCCCGCATGGAACGCGTGGCAACAGCTGCTTGGGCATAAGGAATGAAGAAGAGCGTCCGGACGTCCGGATCGCCCTCTTGTTCTGTTCCGCGCTTGGCGGACAACGTGAGGGAGACCGGTGCGGGGCCGGCGGTCCGGAGCTGGATGCTGCTGGCCAGGCTCTCGGTGAAGTGCACGACGTCGGCCCGCTTGCCCGTCACGGACGCGATCCGCACGGCGGGCGGCAACTGGAGTTCCTGCCGCAGCGCTAGCTCACGCGAGGCATATCCGGCAGGATCCCAGCGCAACAGGGCACCGGTCGCCGTCGTGTCGTCCGCGGTGATGACGACGAGCCCGCCCTCATGCGCGGGCCGCACGAGCGCTGCCGCGTTGAACCATCGCCGCACGGTGTCCTCACCGGCGCGTAGGTTCTCCCGGCGCAGGAGCGAATTGCCATCCAGGAGCAAGGCCGCCGCGTAGCCGCCGCTGGCGATCGGCTCAGCCCCCACGGTCGCCACCACCAACGCATGGGCATCCGACACCGCGGCCTTGACCTGGTCCCCCGACGACGTCACGACAGCCTTGCCGGGAAAAGCCCTGCCCAGTTCTTCCGCGGTCCGCAGCACGCCCGCCGCACCCCTGCGAAGACGGACTCCGCCGCAATGCCGGCAACGCCACTCCGGAGCCGGGGTAGAGCACCAGCGGCACTGCGGCAAGGCCGATTGTCCGGCGATGGCAAGGGGGCCCTGGCAGTTGTTGCACCGGGCGGGCTCGCGGCAATCCTCGCACACAAGGGATGGGGCATAACCGGCCCGGGCCACCTGCACCAGGACGGGTCCTCGTTCCAGGCCCTCCTTGGCGGCCCGCCAGGCCGCGCCGGGCAAACGTGCAATCCTAGCGAGGGGGTCGCGCTCCTGCTCGAAGCTGTCAGCTGTATTGAGCACCCGGGGCGTGCTGGAGCGGACCACCGACCGAGGAGCCTCCACCGGAACGGCCCAACCGCCCTCGACAAGCCGCTGAAGTTCGGTACTGCGGCTATGCGCGGCCATAAGGCAAGCGGCCGATTCCTGTTCGGCACGCAAGAGCAGGACTTCCCTGGTGTGCGCGTACGGAGCGCGCTGGTCGATGTGGAGGTCGTCGCCGTCGTCCCAGCACACCACGAGTCCCAGGTCCTGCACAGGAGCGTAGGCAGCGGAGCGAGTGCCGACCGCAACCTGCGCGTCGCCGCTGAGGAGCCGGAGGTAGCTTCGGTACCGCGGTGTCTGGCCGTCGTCGGCAGTCAACCGCGCGACGTCGCCCGGCGGCAGGACAGCGCGCAGGGCGGCTTCCATGCGGTCGAGGTCACGGTAGTCGGGAACCACGACGACGGCGCCGCGCCCGGAGGAGCGGACGGCCGCCACCGCGGACGCCACAAGCTCAGGCCAGCCGGCGGCGCCGAAACCCTGCGTCGCAGTCAGGACCGCGCGGGGTGAGCCGCCCCCGGCGAGGTGCTGCAAGTACGGTGCTCCGTTGGCGTAGGAAGCCCAGGCGGCGTGGGCCAGCGAGGTGGAGACCTCGGCAGCCGCGTTGTCTTCCTCGGGCCCGTCCAGGAGGGAATCACCGGAGAGGAACTGCTTTTCCAGCCGCGCGACGCGGGGAGGAATGGCGGTGCGGAGGACATCGCTGAGGGTCCCGGCGTAGCGGGCCGCGATACTCGAGGCAAGCTCCAGCAACGCCGGAGTCAGCACCGGAACCGCTGAAACCACCTTGAGAAGCGGAGTCAGGGAATGTCCGGCTTCCGACGATTCCACGCGCTCCAGGACGTAGCCGTTGAGTTCCTGGCCGCTGAAGCGGACTTTGACCCGGACGCCTGCCAGGGCGGTGTCCTCCAACTCGGCCGGGACGCTGTAATCAAAGGGCCTGTCCAGATGTGGCAAGGACGATTCGATCAGCACGCGTGCCACCGGATTGCCCGCGGCAAGGGGTGGCCCCGTGGCGTCGCTCCCGCGGGAAGGGAAGCCTTGCAACAGGGACGGCTGACGGGACGGCGAAGGCAAGGCCATGGCAATCGGAAGCAATGAACCATCGCTCATGTTTGTCACCTCCCTGGAGTGCCGGATGCCTTGGTGCAATCCAAGCAGGTACCACCGACAATGTCCGGTATGGCCCCCGGATTCCGGCCGCCACCGATTGTCACGGGCAAGCCGGTTCAAGCGTTGAAGAATTCCTTCAGCTCGTCCACGCGGTCCAGGCGTTCCCACGTGAAGTCGGGCTCTTCGCGACCGAAGTGCCCATGCGCCGCCGTCTTGGCGTAGATGGGGCGCTTGAGGTCGAGGGCGTCGATGATGGCGCGCGGACGGAGGTCGAAGATCTCCGTAATCGCGTCGCTGATCTTGGCCGGGTCCACAGTTTCAGTACCGAAGGTCTCCACGTAGGTGCCCACCGGACGCGCCTGGCCGATGGCGTAGGCGATCTGGATCTCGGCTCGCTTGGCCAAGCCTGCTGCCACGACGTTCTTGGCTACCCAGCGCATCGCGTAGGCCGCCGAACGGTCCACCTTCGACGGATCCTTGCCGGAGAAAGCGCCGCCACCGTGGCGGGCCATGCCGCCGTAGGTGTCGACGATGATCTTGCGACCGGTCAGCCCTGCGTCGCCGACCGGACCGCCGATGACGAAGGCGCCGGCAGGGTTCAGGATATTCGTGACGTGGGAGATATCAAGGTTGGCCGCAGCCAGGACGGGATCGATGACGTGCGAGGCAAGATCGGCGCGCAGGCGATCCAGGTGGGTTCCTTCGGCGTGCTGGCTGGAAATCACCACAGTTTCGACGGAAACCGGACGGTCGCGGTCGTATCCGACCGTCACCTGGGTCTTGCCGTCAGGGCGCAAGTAGGCCAGTTCGCCGCTCTTGCGGACTTCGGTGAGACGCTCGGAGAGCCGGTGGGCGAGCCAAATGGGCGTCGGCATGTAGGAGGGGGTCTCGTCGCTCGCGTAGCCGAACATGATGCCCTGGTCACCGGCGCCCTGGAGGTCGTAGTCGTCCTCCTGGCGGCCTTCGCGGGCCTCGAGCGAATTGAAGACGCCGCCGGCGATGTCGTTGGACTGCTGCCCGATGGAGACGGACACGCCGCAACGGGCGCCGTCGAAGCCGTTGGCGGACGAGTCGTAACCGATTCCGAGGATGGTCTCGCGGACGATCTGCGGGATTTCAACATACGCGTCCGTGGTAACTTCACCGGCTACGTGCACCAAGCCGGTGGTCGCCATGGTTTCAACGGCCACGCGCGACTCCGGGTCTGCTGCCAGGAGCGCGTCGAGGATGGCGTCGCTGATCTGGTCGCAGATCTTGTCCGGGTGCCCTTCCGTGACCGACTCTGAGGTGAAGAGCCGGAGCTTGGACGGGGTGCCGTGGGATTCATGGTGCAGCGGTAAAGTCACTCGACTACCTTACTCGGTTGGGGGCGACCGGCTTCCGCCGTATGTCCCTGTGCTAAGGATGGACCAGCTGGGAAATGAGCGTTACCCGATGGCTAGGGGGCCGGGTGTACGCGGCTCAGTTCAGTGCTGATGCGGTCAATAACAGCGGCGGCGACGTCGGATTTGGAACCCGCCGCCGATTGCGGCGCCGCGCCATGGCCGGAGAGAATGATCACAGAATTCTGGTCTTGGCCGAACACGCGCCCGACGCCGACCTGGTTGACCACCAAAAGGTCGCAGCCTTTGCGTTTGAGCTTGGCAGTGGCGTGCTCCAGGACGTTGCCGTCCTCGTCCCCGGTTTCGGCCGCAAACCCGACGATCAACTGCGTGGATGCCTCGGCGTCGCGGCGCACCACCAGCTCATGCAGGATGTCCGGGTTCTGCACGAGGCGCACCACGGGGGCATCGTCGCCGTTGACCTTCTTGATTTTCGTGTCCGAAACTTCGGCGGGGCGGAAGTCGGCGACTGCTGCGGCCATGATCACGACGTCGGAGCCGGGGGCGGCTTCCAGCGCCGCGTCACGGAGCTCCAAGGCGGATTCAACCTGGATCAGTTCGACCCCGGCCGGCGCTTGGACATCCATGTGGGCAGCGAGGAACCTGACATGGGCACCTGCGGCAAGGGCCGCGGCGGCCAGCGCAACACCTTGCTTGCCTGACGACCTGTTCCCAAGGAAACGGACCGGATCCAGGGCTTCCCTGGTGCCTCCGGCAGAAATGGTGATGGTGCGCCCGGCGAGGGGTTTCGTGGCTGCCATCAGGGTTGCGGGTGCGGAGGCGTCGAGCAACGCCATCGCGGCCGCGAAGATCGCTTCCGGTTCGGGCAGCCTGCCAGGCCCGGAGTCCACGCCCGTCAACCGGCCCACAGCGGGTTCGAGGACGGTGATGCCCCGGCTGCGCAACGTTTCCACATTCGCCTGGGTGGCCTGGTTCTGCCACATTTCGGTGTGCATCGCGGGGGCGAAAAGCACCGGGCCGTGGGCCATGAGGAGCGTGTTGGTGAGCAGGTCCCCCGCTTGGCCGGTTGCTGCCTTGGCGAGCAGGTCGGCAGTAGCCGGGGCGACCACGATGAGGTCCGCCTCATGGCCGAGACGGACGTGGTTGACCTTCTCCACGTCGTCGAAGACGCTGTTGCTCACTGGATTGCCCGAGAGCGCCTCCCAGGTGGCCACGCCGACAAAGCGGATGGCGGCCTCCGTGGGAATGACCGTCACGTTGTGTCCGGCTTCAGTAAAAAGCCGGAGGAGCGATGCAACCTTGTAGGCTGCGATCCCTCCCCCGACTCCGAGGACTATGCGCACGTGACCTCCGTCAACAGGCAGTCTGTTTACTCTGCGGGCTCGATGGGAGTGGAAACCAGCAGGCCTTCGTTGATCTCGCGCAAGGCGATGGAAAGCGACTTTTCATTCAGCTTCGTGTCGACCAGCGGGCCAACGTATTCGAAGAGGCCCTCGTGGAGCTGTGCGTAGTAGGCGTTGATCTGGCGCGCGCGCTTGGCGCCGAAAATCACCAGGCCGTACTTCGAATCGGCAGCAGCAAGCAGCTCGTCGATCGGCGGGTTGATGATGCCTTCAAGGTTCGTGGACACGAATTCTCCAAATTCTAACGGGCTGACAAGTGCTAGCGCTTAGCGCTGGTGCGGGGTAAGCCCCATGAGTGAAACAAGCTCGTCCGCTGCCCGGCGTACGTCGTCATTGATGACGGTGTGGTCAAACTCCGGTTCAGCGGCAAGTTCCAGTTTAGCGGTTTCCAGCCGTTGCTGCTGTTCCTCCGGGGTTTCGGTGCCTCGTCCCACCAAGCGGCGGACCATTTCGTCCCAGCTGGGCGGAGCGAGGAACACGAAGTTGGCGTCCGGAACTGCCGCCTTGACTTGGCGGGCGCCCTGCAAATCGATCTCCAACAGCACGGACCTGCCTTCGGCAATGGCAGCGTCCACAGTGCTGCGCAGCGTGCCGTAGCGGTTCTTTCCGTGCACGACGGCCCACTCAAGCAACTGGCCGTCCTCAACGAGTGCGTCGAATTCTTCGGCGGACTTGAAGTAGTAGTGGACGCCGTCCTTCTCCCCCGGCCGCGGAGCACGCGTGGTGGCTGAAACTGACAGCCAGACCTCGGGGTAATTGTCCCGGATATACGTGGATACTGTTCCCTTGCCAACGGCAGTGGGGCCTGCGAGGACGGTCAGTCCCGGATTCTTGCTCACATCGTCCTTCGTGGAGATTCTCTATACGCCGCATTTGTTAAACGCTGTATTCGTTTAAACGCTGTATTTGTCTTCCATAAAATCTATCAGCGACCGGGACTGGTGAATTCCCAGGCCCCTGAGCCTGCGTGAAGGGGCGATGCCGATTTCCGCCATGATGGCCGCGGCCCGGACCGGACCGATGCCCGGAACAGCCTCGATGAGCTCGGAAACGCGCATGCGGGCGATTGCCTCGTCGGTTTGTGCCGATTTGATCAACCCCGCAAAGCCGAGCTCGCCCGTCCTGAGCTGTTCCTTCGCGAGAGCCCGCCGTGCCCGGGCTCTTGCTGCCTTCTCCAAGGCATCGGAACGTTCCTCTGGCGACAATGCCTTTAAGGTCACTGACACATCCCCCTTTGGCCGGCATCGAGTGCGTAGCGGATTTGGACTGATCCCGAAGCTATCGTGTGGTCGCTACGGAGCGCAATGCATTGGACCAACGAAGATCGGGCTCAGCCTTCCAGCAGTCCGTCGCGCGTGGCCTCGGTGGCGGAGCGCAGTCCGGCAATAGCAGGACCGGCGGCGAGGATTCCACGGCTCGACGTCGCCAGGACCGCCGGGTATGCCGCGCCGAAAGTGGCACGCAGATCCGCCGGTGTGGCTCCCTGCGCGCCCAGTCCGGGTGCCAGGATGGGCCCGTGGACGGCATCGAGGTCCAGCCCGAGTTCCGTGAGGGCGCCGCCGATCGTGGCACCGACCACAAGGCCGACGGATCCCATGGCACCGGAATAGCGGCGGTTTTCCTCGGCCGCGGCCTCGGCGATCCGCCGCGCCACCGATTCCGATCCGCCAACGTGCTGCACGGACTTGCCCTCGGGGTTGGACGTCAGGGCGAGCACGAAGACACCACGGCCGGACTCGGCTGCGAGGTCGAGTGCCGGTCGCAGCGACTCGAAGCCGAGGTACGGGCTCAGCGTGACCGAGTCTGCCGCCAAGGCGGAACCATCCCGTAGCCAGGCGTCGGCGTAGGCGGCCATAGTGGAACCGATGTCTCCGCGTTTGGCGTCGGCGATGCTCAGCACTCCGGCATCGGCTGCGGCCGCAAGGGTCCGTTCCAACACCGCCATGCCGGCGGAGCCGTGGCGCTCATAGAGCGCCACCTGCGGCTTGACCGCGGCAGCGAGCGTCGCCACGGCCTCCACGACCGTGAGCGAAAAGCGCTCCAGGCCCGCGACGTCGTCGTTCAACCCCCAGTCCGCCAAGAGCGCCGGGTGCGGGTCGATGCCGACGCACAAGGGGCCACGTGCGGCCATCGCGGCCGCCAGGCGGGAACCGAACGGCTGTGATCCCGACCCAACAACAGCCGCTCCGGCTGCGGCAGACTTAGGCATTGACGGCCTCGGCTGCCGCGGCCTGGGAAGCTGACAGCGCCGCGGCGTGCTCCTGCAAGCTCGTCACCGACCATTCGTAAGTGCGCAGGGCCTCGATGGCCTGCACGGCCGCGTTGAACTCGGCCACGGTGGTGATGCAGGGGATGCCGATGGACGTAGCGGCCGCACGGAGTTCGTAGCCGTCGCTGCGGGCTTCGCCGCCCGAAGGCGTGTTGAAGACCATGTCGATCTCACCGGCGACGATGAGGTCCGCAATGGTTCCCTCGCCTTCGGCGCTGCTGCCTTCGGCAACCTTGCGGACCGGAGTGGCCTGGATGCCGTTGCGGCGCAGCACATCCGCGGTACCACCCGTGGACACAATCTCGAAACCGAGATCGGACAGGCGCTTGACGCCCATGATCACCGAGCGCTTGTCGCGGTTGGCGACAGAGACGAAGATCTTGCCTTCGGTGGGCAGCGCGTTGTTGGCAGCGGCCTGGCTCTTCGCGAACGCGGTGTCGAAGTGCTTGTCGATGCCCATGACCTCACCGGTGGAACGCATTTCCGGGCCGAGCAGTGAGTCCACTACCTTGCCTTCCGGCGTGCGGAAACGGCTGAACGGCAGCACGGCTTCCTTCACCGCGACAGGCGCGTCGAGCGGCAGGGTTGAACCGTCGCCCGTCTCCGGCAGCATCTTGTAGGCGCTGCGCAGCTGGTTGATGGTGACGCCGGTCCCGATCAGGGCCGCAGCCTTGGCCATCTGCACGCCCGTGGCCTTGGAGACGAACGGAACCGTGCGGGAAGCACGCGGGTTGGCCTCGAGCACGTAGAGCACGTCGGAAGCCAGCGCGAACTGGATGTTGATGAGGCCACGGACGCCCACGCCCTCCGCGATGGCCCTCGTGGCCGTGCGGACGCGCTCGATCACGTTGCTGCCGAGGGTGATCGGAGGCAGGACGCATGCGGAGTCACCGGAGTGGATGCCGGCTTCCTCGATGTGCTCCATGATGCCGCCGAGGTACATGTCCGTGCCGTCGAAGAGCGCGTCGACGTCGATTTCGACGGCGTCCTCGAGGAAGCGGTCGATCAGCACCGGGTGGTCCGGGGTGATCTCCGTGGCGTTGGCGATGTAGCGCGAGAGGTTGGCTTCGTCGTAGACGATTTCCATGCCGCGGCCGCCCAGCACGTAGGACGGTCGGACGAGGACCGGGTAGCCGATCTCGTCGGCGATCTTCTTGGCGTCCTCGAAGGACACGGCGGTGCCGTTCTTCGGGGCGATCAGTCCCGCCTGGTCGAGCACGCGGGAGAACATTCCGCGGTGCTCGGCAAGGTCGATCGCTTCGGGCGACGTGCCCAGGATCGGCACACCGGCGTCTGCCAGCTGCTGTGCGAGCTTGAGCGGGGTCTGGCCGCCGAGCTGCACGAACACGCCCATGACGCCGCCCGTGCGCTCCTCGGCCGCGATGACTTCGAGGACGTCCTCGAGAGTCAGCGGTTCGAAGTACAGGCGGGTGGAGACGTCGTAGTCCGTGGAGACGGTTTCCGGGTTGCAGTTGACCATGACGGTCTCGTAGCCGGCCTTGCGCAACGCCATGGAGGCGTGGACGCACGAGTAGTCGAACTCGATGCCCTGGCCGATGCGGTTGGGGCCCGAGCCCAGGATGATGACGGACGGCTTGGAGTGCAGGCCGACCTCGTCCTCCTCGTCATATGAGGAGTAGTGGTACGGGGTGTACGCGGCGAATTCGGCGGCACAGGTGTCCACCGTCTTGTAGACCGGGCGGATGCCCAGGGCCTGCCGGACGCCGCGGACAACGGCCTCCGGGTTGTGCGTCAAGGCGCCGATCTGCTCGTCCGAGAAGCCGTGTCGCTTGGCATTGCGGAGCATGTCTTCCGTCAGGGCGCCGGCCTTGCGGATCTCGTGGGACAGTTCGTTGAGCAGCTGCAGCTGGTCCAGGAACCACGGGTCGATCTTGGTGGCGGCGTAGAGGTCCTCAACTGAGGCACCGCCGAGCATGGCGCGCTGGACCTGGTGGAGGCGGTCCGTCGTCGGGCGCTTGGACTTCTCGATGAGCTCCGGAACTTCCCATTCGGGCACGTGGCTGAAGTCCAGCTGCGAACCCTTCTGCTCAAGCGAGCGGAGGGCCTTCTGCAGGGCCTCGGTGAAGTTGCGGCCCATCGCCATGGCTTCGCCGACGGACTTCATGGTGGTCGTCAGCGTGTTGTCCGCGGCAGGGAACTTCTCGAACGCGAAGCGGGGAACCTTCACGACGACGTAGTCGAGCGTGGGCTCGAACGAAGCCGGCGTTTGCTGCGTGATGTCGTTGGGGATCTCGTCCAGCGTGTAGCCCAGGGAGAGCTTGGTGGCGATCTTGGCGATCGCGAAGCCGGTGGCCTTGGAGGCCAGCGCCGAGGAACGCGAAACGCGCGGGTTCATTTCGATGACGACGACGCGTCCCGTGTCCGGTTCAATGGCGAACTGGATGTTGCAGCCACCGGTGTCGACGCCGACTTCGCGGATGACGGCGATGGAGATGTCGCGCAGCCGCTGGTACTCGCGGTCAGTCAGGGTCAGGGCCGGGGCTACGGTGATCGAGTCGCCCGTGTGGACACCGACCGGATCGAAGTTCTCGATGGAGCAGACCACAACGACGTTGTCGTTTTTGTCGCGCATCATTTCCAGCTCGTACTCTTTCCAGCCGAGGATGCTCTCTTCGAGCAGGACCTCGGACGTGGGGCTGTACTGCAGGCCCTGGCCCACGATGCGGCGCAGGTCGTCCTCGTTGTACGCCAGGCCCGAACCCAGGCCGCCCATGGTGAAGGACGGACGGACAACCATCGGGTAGCCGAGGTCTTCCGCCGCAGTCAGTGCTTCGTCCATGGTGTGGATGATGTGGCTGCGGGCCGACTCGGCGCCGCAGCGTTCCACGACGCCCTTGAACTTTTCGCGGTCCTCGCCGAGTTCGATCGCGGCAATGTTGGCACCGATGAGTTCGACGTTGTACTTCTCAAGCACGCCGTTCTTGTCGAGGGCGATGGCCGTGTTGAGGGCCGTCTGTCCACCCAGGGTGGGCAGGATGGCGTCCGGGCGCTCCTTGGCGATGATCTTCTCGACCACCTCGGGAGTGATGGGCTCGACGTACGTGGCATCGGCGAACTCGGGGTCCGTCATGATGGTGGCCGGGTTGGAGTTCACGAGGATGACGCGCAGGCCCTCCTCTTTGAGCACCCGCAGGGCCTGGGTTCCGGAGTAGTCGAATTCGGCCGCCTGGCCGATGACGATCGGGCCGGAACCGATCACGAGGACGCTCTTGAGATCTGTACGCTTTGGCATTACTTGGTGTCCTCGTTCTTCGCGGAGTTCGATGTCTGAGTGTCGGCGGCCTGCGCGGCGTCCTGGCCGTTCTTCGTGCTCTCCATCAGATCGATGAAGCGGTCGAAGAGGTAGGCGGCGTCGTGCGGCCCGGCTGCGGCTTCGGGGTGGTATTGGACCGAGAAGGCCGGAATGTCGAGGCAGGCGAGTCCCTCGACGACGTCGTCGTTGAGGCTCACGTGGCTGACCTCCACGCGCCCGAAGCGCTCCTCCGGAGCCATGGTGGCGCCGTCCATGGGAGCGTCGACGGCGAAGCCGTGGTTCTGGGACGTGATTTCGACCTTGCCGGTGCGGCGGTCCATCACCGGCTGGTTGATCCCGCGGTGGCCGTACTTGAGCTTGTACGTGCCGAAGCCAAGGGCCCGGCCCAGGATCTGGTTGCCGAAGCAGATTCCGAAGTACGGCATCTTCTCGTCGAGCACCGAGCGGAGAAGCGCCACCTGGGCGTCCGCGGTGGCGGGGTCGCCGGGGCCGTTGGACATGAAGAAGCCGTCAGGGTTGACTGCCTTGACGTCTTCCAGCGTGGAGGTTGCCGGCAGGACGTGGACGCGTACGCCGCGTTCGGCGAAGCGGACCGGGGTCATGGCCTTGATGCCAAGGTCGATCGCGGCGATGCTGAACTTCGGCTCGCCGTCCCAGCCATGGTCGGCGGGTTCGACGACGTATGCCTCGTCGATGCTCACTTCTTCGGCCAGGCGGGCGCCTTCCATGGGCGCGCTGGCCAGGACGGTGTCCAGGAGTTCCTTGTCGGTGGCCTTGGCGGCCTCGCCGGAGAAGATTCCTGCGCGCATGGTCTTGTGCTCGCGCAGGTGCCGGGTGATGGCGCGGGTGTCCACGGCCTGGATGCCGACGATGCCCTGTTCGACGAGCTCCGCGTCGAGACTGCGCTCCGAGCGCCAGTTCGAGGGGCGGCGCGCGGCGTCGCGGACCACGTAGCCGGCCACCCAGATGCGGCGGGATTCGGCGTCTTCCTTGTTCACACCGGTGTTACCGATGTGCGGAGCCGTCTGGACCACCAGCTGCCGGGCGTAGGAGGGGTCCGTGATGGTTTCCTGGTATCCGGTCATGCCGGTGGCGAAGACCGCCTCGCCCAGGGCCACGCCGGTGGCGCCGTAGCTCCGGCCGCGGAACGTGCGGCCGTCTTCGAGGACCAGCACTGCCGCGGAGGACTCTGCTGGGTTGGTATTGCCTGTCACTGGGCCTGCTACTGCATTGCTATCCGTCACTTTGTTACTTTCCACTATCGGCATCTGCCTGGGGGGCTGCAGAGATCAATTCTTGAAGTGCTTCGAGGAGCGGTTGCTTGTCGGCGGCGCGCCTGGTCCTGAATCCGGTATCGAGTTCGTGTTCTCCGAGCATCCAGCTCAAGACCACGAGTCCGTCCTTCTCCACGAACTTGCCTGCCATGCCGTCGGCGCTGCCGCAATCGGTCACGGCTTCCGCCGGAACGAACAATGGTGCTGTCCCCTTCCGGTCGAAGAGGACGCCTTCCGGGTGGACGCTCACTTCCGCGTTGCCGCGGAAGCCAAGCCCGTGGACGGCGACCCGGTCGAGCCAGTCTCCCGCCGTCGTCGTGGCCACATACTGGCCTTCAGCCACCATGCCGGCCGGGCTGAGCCTCTCCGGCACGTCCGGAAGCTGCCCGAGGCCGGCCTGCCGCTTGAGCCTGCCGCGCCAACCTATCGCGATGAGTCCGGCCGCAACCGCGGCAAGGACCACGACGAGGAGCAGGGAAGCGATCTTGTTGTCCATCAGTTGCTGCTGCCGGCGCCGGCCGGCTCCGCTGCGTAGCGGTACGGCGTGTTGAGCTTGCCGTCCAGTACGGTCGGGTGGCCCTTGAAGAACGTGGCGACGACGGCTCCCGGCAGCTCCCTGCCCGCAAACGGTGAGTTCCGGCCCATGGTGGCCATCTTATGCGGATCCACTGTCCACCGGGCAGCCGGGTCCACGAGGATGACGTTCGCGGGCTCACCGGCTTCGAGCGGACGCCCCTGATCTGCTACGCGGCCAATGGCCGCGGGCACCGTGGACGTGACGCGGGCGAAGTCGGCCCAGGTCATGAGCCCGGTTTCGATCATGGTTTCCTGGACGACCGACAAGGCAGTCTCCAGTCCCGTCATGCCCATCGCCGCCTGGGCCCACTCGCACTCCTTGTGCTCGCTTGGGTGCGGGGCGTGGTCCGTGCCGACGACGTCGATGGTGCCGTCCGCGAGCCCGGCACGGAGCGCCTGGACGTCCGCGTCGGTGCGCAGGGGCGGGTTGACTTTGTAGACGGGGTCATAGCTGCGAACCAATTCGTCCGTGAGCAACAAGTGGTGGGGCGTGACCTCGGCGGTGACGTTGATTCCCCGTTCCTTGGCCCAGCGCACGATCTCCACCGATCCGGCCGTCGACACATGGCAGACGTGGAGGCGGGAGCCGACGTGCTGGGCCAGGAGGACGTCCCGCGCGATGATGCTCTCCTCGGCGACCGCGGGCCAACCGGCCAGCCCGAGGACGGCGGAGACGGTGCCTTCGTTCATCTGGGCTCCCGCAGTGAGGCGCGGTTCCTGCGCGTGCTGGGCCACGACGCCGTCGAACGCTTTGACGTACTCCAGGGCGCGGCGCATCAGCACGGGATCGTGGACGCAGATGCCGTCGTCGGAGAAGACTCGGACGTGGGCGCGGGAGTCCGCCATGGCACCGAGCTCGGCGAGCTGCTCGCCGGCGAGCCCTACCGTGACGGCGCCCACCGGACGCACATCCACCCAACCGGAGGCGCGGCCCAAGCTGTGGACCTGCTCGACGACGCCGGCGGTGTCGGCCACCGGGTTGCTGTTGGCCATGGCGTGAACGGCGGTGTAGCCGCCAAGGGCCGCGGCTCGGGTACCCGTTTCGACGGTTTCCGCGTCTTCGCGGCCAGGCTCACGCAAGTGGGTGTGGATGTCGACCATGCCGGGAAGCGCCACGAGGCCTGCGGCCTCGATCACGGTGGCGCCTTCGGCCGAAAGGCCGGTGCCGCGCTCGGCGATGACGCCGTCCCGGATCAGCAGGTCCTCGGCGTCGCCACCCAGGATGGCCGCGCCGCGGATCACGTAGGTCCCTGTTGCGATTTCGGTCATCAGTTGCTCTCCTTATCGGAACGGGCGGTGCCCGGCATGGGGGCGGCTTCACGGGAATCCCCCGAGAGCAGCAGGTACAGTGCGGCCATCCGGACCGACACGCCGTTCCGGACCTGGGCCAGGACCGTGGAGCGCGGCGAATCGGCGGCGGCAGAAGAAATCTCCAGCCCCCGGTTCATGGGGCCGGGGTGCATGATGATGGTGTCCTTGAGCCCGAGGTCGTCGAGGGCACGCAGGCGGGCATCGTCGAAGCCCCAGCGTCGCGAATACTCGCGGGTGGAGGGGAAGAAGGACGCGTTCATGCGCTCTCCCTGGACGCGCAGCATCATTATGGCGTCCACTCCGGCCTCGAGGGTCTCGTCGAGGTTGTAGCTGACCTTGCACGGCCAGTGTTCGACGCCGATCGGCAGCAACGTGGGCGGTGCCACGAGCGTTACTTCCGCGCCGAGGGTGCGCAGGAGCCACACATTGGAGCGGGCGACGCGGGAGTGCAGGACGTCGCCGGCGATAGCGACGCGCATGCCCGTGAGGTCTGCGCCCGTGGATGCCGAACCGTGTAGCGCAGACCAGTGCCGGCGCATCGTGAACGCGTCCAGGAGGGCCTGCGTGGGGTGTTCGTGGGTGCCGTCACCGGCGTTGATGACGGCTGCGTCGATCCAGTCGGTAGACGCCAAGCGGTGCGGAGCCCCGGAAGCCCAGTGGCGGATGACCACAGCATCGGCACCCATGGCCGCGAGGGTCTGCGCGGTGTCCTTGAGGGACTCGCCCTTCGAGACCGAGGAACCCTTGGCAGCGAAGTTGATGACGTCGGCGGAGAGCCGCTTGGCCGCGGCCTCGAAGGATATGCGGGTGCGGGTGGAGTCTTCGAAGAAGAGGTTGACCACGGTCCGGCCGCGCAGCGCGGGCAGCTTCTTGACTTCGCGGTCCCCTACAGCCGCCATTTCTTCGGCAGTGTCCAGGATCCGGATGGCATCCGCAGCGCCCAGGTTCTCGGTGGAGAGCAGATGCTTCATGCGCCTGCCTCGATCACTACTTCGTTGATGGGCAGGCCGTCCACGGAATCGAATTCTTCGAGGTGGACCCGGACCTTTTCGGAGGACGACGTCGGCAGGTTCTTGCCGACGTGGTCGGCGCGGATCGGCAGTTCGCGGTGGCCGCGGTCCACCAGGACGGCAAGGCGGACGATGCGCGGCCTGCCAAGGTCGATGATCGCGTCGAGGGCTGCCCGGATGGTGCGGCCCGAGTACAGGACGTCATCGATGAGGACAACAACCTTGTTGTCGATTCCGGACAATGGAAGCTTGGTGGGGTACGGGGGCCTGGCGGGCTGGTGGGATAGATCGTCACGGAACATGGTGACGTCCAGTTGACCGACAATCGCGGAAGCGTTCACGGATGGATCGGCGGCGGCGATTTTGCCAGCCAGCCGCACGGCGAGCGGATAGCCGCGGCGTGGGATGCCCAAAAGAACCAGATCCTGGGAACCCTTGTTGGCTTCGAGGATCTCGTGGGCGATACGAGTGAGCGCACGGTCGATGTCCGCGTGGTTGAGAACAACCCGGGACGGCACCGGCGCAGTGACTTCAGTCATCGCTCGTCTCCCCTTTCCCCGCCTCACGGGACGGAATTAAAAAAGGAACATTTGCTCTTCAAAATTACCACAGCGGCAACACCCGACGGCCCCGCTTCGAACCGGGGCGATGCGTTTTGGCTCACACTTGGCGGGACGACGAAGGGCCGGTGCCCGCAGTTTCCTGTGGCGCCGGCCCTTCGCATCCTTTCAATGCCCCTTAAGCGAGCAGTGAAGGCTTCAGCGTCTGCAACCGGCCGAGGAGGCCGTTGATGAACGCAGGAGATTCGTCGGTGGACATGACCTTGGCCAAAGCAACGGCTTCGCTGACGGCCACGCCGTCCGGGACGTCGTCGTTGTAGAGGAGCTCCCAGGCGCCGATCCGCAGGATGATGCGATCGACCGCGGGCATCCGCTCCAGGGTCCAGCCCTGGGCGTAGGTCTGCAGGAACTCGTCGATGGTGGGCTGCATGGCAACCACACCTTCCACGATGTCCACCGTGTACGGGTTGACGACGAGGTCGGTCATTTCCCGGCGGGCCTTCAAGACCTCGAAAGCGGAGGCGGAACGCTGTTCCGCCTCGAACAGTACTTCGAGGGCCCTGTTACGGGCCTTACCACGGGCGCTCACTAGTCGCTGACCCGGCCCAGGTAGCTGCCGTCGCGGGTGTCGACCTTGACCTTGGTGTTGTTCTCGACGAACAGGGGCACCTGGATCTCGTAGCCTGTCTCGAGGGTAGCCGGCTTGGTTCCAGCCGAGGAGCGATCGCCCTGGAGGCCCGGCTCGGTGTAGGTGATTTCGAGGACAACGCTCGGGGGCAGTTCGATGTAGAGCGGAGTGCCCTCGTGGATGGCGATGTTGACCATCTGGTTTTCCAGCATGAAGTTGGTGGCGTCGCCTACCGTGGCACCGGAGACCGTGATCTGGTCGAAGTCCTGGGTGTCCATGAAGACGAAGTCCGCGCCGTCCTGGTACAGGTACTGGTAGTCGCGGCGGTCAACCGTGGCGGTTTCGATCTTGAGGCCGGCGTTGAAGGTCTTGTCGACTACCTTGCCCGACATGACGTTGCGCATCTTCGTGCGCACGAACGCGCCGCCCTTGCCCGGCTTGACGTGCTGGAACTCAATGATGTTCCAGAGCTGGCCCTCGAGCTTCAGCACGGTTCCGTTCTTGATGTCATTTGTGGTTGCCACTAGTATCCTCTGGTTTCTCTCACTGGTTCTAGCTACGCCTCTGGCTTCCAGCCCGACTATGCCAAGCAGGCATGCCGTGACGGCCGCCAGCGCGTATTTATCAAAAATCCAAAGTCCATTCTACCGGCAAAATGCGTCACGCCTTCCGCGCCCTTGTCAGGAGGCGAGCTCGAGGACGTTCCGGGCGCGTTGCAGGGCCACAGCCGAGGAGTAGATCAGGGAAGCGTCAGCCGCCAGGGCGACTCGCAGGTCCAAGGCCTTGGTGAACGACTCTGCCGCCGCGACGTGATTGCCCGCCACAAAATAGGCGCGCCCCAGATACTGATGGACCACCGGTTCCTCGGCGGTTCCGTGGACTTCGCCCAGTAGCCGGCGGAAGAGTTCCACGGCCCGGTCGAAACGGTTGGTGGCGCGGTGCAGTTCGGCTTCGAAGATCCGCAACTTGAACGACTCGGGATCGCTGTAGCGCGCCTCCGCCAACAATTCGGCGGCCTCGCCCGGGTGGCCTTCGAGCATGAGCGCCATGACGCGGTCAGCGGGGTCGCTGGACTCAGCCAATGCCGACTGCATGACTTCCTCGTTGACGATGGCCGGCAGGAGCGTGTCCGGGTTGGTCCGCACTCCGGGAAAACCGCCCGTGGGCCAGTCACTGATACTGCTGAAAGTCTCGGTGGTCATGATGCGATTTCCTGGTAGGCAGCGAAGAGCAACGAAGTGTCCGGAACGTCGAGGATTCCGGGTTTGGCCACGCCGTCGAGCACCACGAAGCGCAGGAGGTCTCCGCGGGACTTCTTGTCGCGGCGCATGCCGTCGAGCAAGCCCTGCCAGCGGTCCCGGCGGTAGGTGACCGGCAAGCCGAGTCCCTCCAGGATGGTGCGGTGCCTGTCGGCGTCGACGTCGGAAAGCCGGCCGACGCTGCGGGCGAGTTCGGCGGCGAACATCATACCGACTGAAACCGCTGCGCCGTGGCGCCATGAGTAGCGTTCCACGAGTTCGATCGCGTGGCCGAGCGTGTGCCCGTAGTTGAGGATTTCACGCAGGCCGGATTCCTTGAGGTCTTCGGAAACCACCTTCGCCTTGACCGCGATCGCCCGTTCGATAAGTTCACGGAGCACCGCCGAGCCTGGGTCGGTGACTTCCTCCGGTTTGTTTTCGACGAGTTCCAGGATGGCGGGATCGGCAATGAAGCCGCACTTGATGACCTCTGCCATTCCGGAGATCAACTCGTTCCTGGGCAGCGTCTGGAGCGTGTCCAGGTCCGCAAGGACAGCTGCGGGCGGATGGAAGGAACCCACCAGGTTCTTGCCTTCAGCCGTGTTGATGCCGGTCTTGCCGCCAACCGACGCGTCCACCATGCCGAGGAGGCTCGTGGGCATGTGGATGACCTTGACGCCGCGCAGCCAGGTGGCGGCGACGAATCCGGCGAGGTCGGTGACCGCGCCGCCGCCGACCGCCACGATCGCGTCGGACCGGGTGAAGTCGTTCTGGCCCAGCACTTGCCAGCAGAAGGCGGCAACCTGGATGTGCTTGCCTTCTTCGGCGTCGGGGATCTCAGCGGTGAGGGCGGTGAACCCGGCAGCCTCGAGCTCGGCGCGGACCGTATCGCCCGTGAGGCGCAAGGCACGCGGGTGGATCACGAGGACCCGCCTGACGCGCTCACCCAGCTTCGCGGGAAGGGTCTCCAAGAGGCCGCGCCCGACGACGACGTCGTAGTTCTCGTTGGCGGACTGGCCAGTGACCTTGATGACAGTTGCTTCGTTGCTCACTTTTGCACTTCCTCTTTCAAGGCCGCGTATTCACGCAGTCTTTCCTCCACGTGGAGGGCGATTTCCGCCACGGTTCCGGACCGGACGTCGACGGTGATGTCTGCAAGGCGTTCATAGACAGGACGCCGGGCGGCGAAAAGGGCATCCCAGCGGGCCATGGCGTCGCCGGCCAGCAGTGGCCGGCCTGTATTGCGGGCAATGCGCTCGGCGACTGTCTCCGCGTCGCACTCGAGGTAGATCACGGTGCAGCCGCCCAGCAGTTGTTGCGTGCCGGAATCGAGCACTGCGCCGCCACCCAGCGAAACCACCGCGCCGTCGATGTTCGCAGCTTCAACGGCACGTGCCACCGTCCTGGCCTCGATTTCCCGGAAAGCATGTTCTCCGCGGCCGGCGAAAATATCCGCGATCGTCCCGTGGTGCTCGACGATGACGGAGTCCGTGTCCACGAAGGGCACGCCCAATTGTTGGGCGAGCTGCTGGCCGATGACCGACTTGCCGACGGCCATCGGCCCCACCAAAGCGATCGCGCGCCCGTAAGCGGCGCCCGAACTACAGCGGGCCACTAGTGGCCAACCGAGTCCAGGGTTGCCGGGATGCTGTCCAGGTAACCCCGAAGGTTCCGGGCGGTCTCGGCGACCGAATCACCGCCGAACTTCTCGGCGACGGCCTCGGCCAGCACAAGGGCGACCATGGCTTCGGCAACGACACCCGCCGCCGGAACGGCACAAACGTCGGAGCGCTGGTGGTGGGCCTTGGCGGCCTCGCCCGTGCTGACGTCGATGGTCTTCAACGCACGCGGGACGGTGGCGATGGGTTTCATGGCGGCGCGCACACGCAGGACCTCGCCGATGCTCATGCCGCCCTCGATGCCACCGGCACGATTGGTCTTGCGGACGATCCGGCCGGTCTCGTCCTTGACGATTTCATCATGGGCCGCGGAGCCACGGCGGGCCGCTGTCAGGAAGCCATCGCCGACTTCGACGCCCTTGATCGCCTGGATGCCCATCAGGGCAGCAGCCAGGCGGGAGTCGAGGCGACGGTCCCAGTGCACGTAGCTTCCGAGTCCCGGCGGAAGACCGTAGGCCAGGACTTCGACGACACCGCCAAGGGTCTCGCCTTCCTTGTGGGCCGCGTCAACCTCGGCCACCATGGCGTCGGAGGTCTCCCGATCGAAGCAACGCAAAGGATCGGCATCGAGGGCCAGGACGTCGGACGGCACGGGCAGCGGGCGACCCTCGGGCACGGTCACGCTCGCGATGGAAACGGTGTGGCTGACCAGCTCGATGCCAAGCTGCTTCAGGAATTGCGACGCCACGGTACCCAGGGCAACACGGGTGGCGGTTTCCCGGGCGCTGGCGCGTTCCAGGACAGGCCGGGCCTCGGGGAATCCGTACTTCTGCATGCCCGTGAAATCCGCATGGCCGGGACGCGGGCGTGTCAACGGCGCATTGCGTGCCTGGTCCGCGAGAAGCGCGGGGTCCACGGGGTCGGCAGACATGATCTGCTCCCATTTGGGCCATTCGGTGTTGCCGATCTGGATCGCGACGGGGCCGCCCTGCGTCACGCCGTGCCTGACGCCGCCCAGGATGCTCACTTCGTCCTGCTCGAACTTCATCCGGGCGCCGCGGCCATAGCCGAGCCGGCGACGCGCCAAGGCGTCACGTATTTCCTCGCTGGTGAGTTCCACACCGGCGGGGACGCCTTCAACAATTCCGAGCAGTGCCGGGCCATGGGATTCACCGGCAGTCAACCAACGCAACATATATCCAATCCTGCCATGTAAGGCCCTTACTAGACCCGCCGGGGAAGCCCGACTGAGTCACACATCACATCTATGACATCGGCGGTGACGTCGGCTCCTGAAAACAAGCGGATTTGCTCCACGGCTTGATAGAGCAACATCTCCAGCCCCGGAACCACCACTCCACCCCGGGAATGCCACGCTTCGGCGATGCGGCTGGGCCAAGGATCGTAGGCGACATCGAGCAGCACACCCCAGGCACCGCCGGGAAGCCTGCCATCGCCGGGAAGCTTGCCGCCGTCGGGAAGCTGTTCGAGCTGCGCGGCAATCCCGTCTGCCGCCCGGGGCGGCAACGTGGAGATCACCAGGTCGGATCCCGCCATGCCTTCGGCAGCCTCGGCCAGGGGCCGGAGGTTAATGGAAAGCCCGACGGCGGCCGCCGCGGTTTTCGCCTCGGCGGCCCGTCCGGCGTCGCGCACGAAGACGTCAACGTGTTTCGAACCGAGCTCCCGGAGTGCCGCAATGGCCGCCGCGGATGTCCCGCCGCCGCCAAGGATCGCGGAGTCCGGCTGCTGCGCGACTCCCGCGTTCCTGACGGCGTCAACGATCCCGGCCACATCCGTGTTGTGACCGATCCGCCGCACGCCCCGAGCGGTAGCTTCAAACGCGACCGTGTTGATCACGCCCAATTGCGCACCCGCCCCGCGGACTTCGTCGACTTCGTCCACCATGGCCGTCTTGAGGGGCATCGTGACGGACAAGCCGCACCAGTCGTCCCCGGCCTGGAGGCCCGCCATGAAGGCCGGGAGCCGCTCAACGGTGACGTCGATCGCCGAGTATTCGATGTCGAGCCCAAGCTTCGCGTAGGCCGCGCGGTGGAGCGCCGGTGACTTCGAGTGACTGATGGGGTGCCCCAGGACGGCGGCACGTCTACTCACACGCACCGTCCGGCGTTGGCCGCACACCACGCGTTGTATTGGTCAACGTACTTGAGGTGTTCCGCCAAAGTGCTGGAGAACTTGGTTTCCTTGGTGTCCAGGTTGATGGTCACCCAGTAAAGGTAGTTGTTGGCTGTCGGCTTGGCGGCGGCATCGATCGCCGTCTTGCCGGGTGAACCAATGGGGCCCACCGGAAGGCCTACGTTGGCGTAGGTGTTGTAGGGGTTGCTCTTGTCGGCCTTCTGGGCATCGGTCAGGTGGAAGGTCTTGGTACCCAGGCCATAGGTAACCGTGGCGTCCGACTGGATGAGGCCGTTCGTCTCGGTGTTGCCCGGCTTGAGCCTGTTGTAGATGGCCCCCGCCACGTTGCCGTAGTCGGCTTGGCCGCCTTCAGCCTGCACGATGCTGGCCACCGTGATGGTCTGGTATTGCTTGACGGGATCCGTGACGCCCTGGGCCTTGAGCTCATCGGTTGTCGACGTGACGAGCTTCTGGAGGATGTCCTTGGCGGAGGTTCCCAGGGGGAAGCGGTACTCCCCCGGTGCCAGGAAGCCTTCCAGGTTCTTTGCCGGGGCCGGGACGCCAAACTGGCCCGGCGAGTCGCTCAGCGCCTTCAAGTCGGACAACGGTATGCCCGAGCCCTTGGAGATCGCATCAAGCGATTCACCGATCCGCAATCCCGCACTGAGCGCGAAATACATGACCTTGGAAGTGTCCTTGCCGATGAGCACGTTCACCGCATCGGAGTTCTTCATTTCCGTCCGGAAGGTGAAATCACCGGGTGAGAGTTCACCCCCGGCAGCAGTGAAGGCCGCCACGAAGGAATCGGCGTCGGCAATGACGTGCTGGCTCTGAAGGTTGGTCGCGACCAGTTTGGGGCCGGAACCGGGCGCCACCGTGATGGTCACCGAGCCGGTACCCGGGCCAGGGTAGTCGCTGACCTTGTCCATCCCGAGCAATGGCTTCAGGAACTGCGCGCCAACGGCAACCGCCGCGACGAAAACCGTAAGGGTGAGCAGGAGCGCAACGAGGCGACGGCGCCTGCGGACCTTCTTCGAGCGGGCCTTCGACACAGGAGTCGCAGCTGCCATCAGGTCATGGGCAGGGTGCTCATCATGGGCTTCGTAGGCCAACTCGGGATCGTGGTGCTCAAAACCCTCTTCATGGGCAGGCAGCTCGTGGAACTCGTCAGCGTGCGCGACGTCGTAGCCGGAAGCGGCGTCGTGCTCCACGGCGTCGGGGTGCACCATGTCGTAGTGGGCATCGTCGAACGGCTGCGCTGAATCCTCGTGCTGCAGTGTGTCCTCATTCTGCAGAGGGTCCTCATGCTGCACTGAATCGACGTGCGGCAGGAAGGCTTCATCCGAAGCGTCGTGCTGCTGCGGGTCCTCTTCCGCTTGAACCGGTTCGCCGTGCAGCGCCGTGCCGTCCGAAGCAGCGGCTTCGTTGAGAACACCGTGGTCGCGGAGGTCAGCGGCATGGATGGTCGCTTCAGGTGCCGCCGACCCGTAGTCCGGGACATATGCAGGCTGCGGCTTCGGAACGTCGGCAGGCTCAAAGTGGACGGGCACGGGTGGTGGCAGAACCTCCTGGTTCTGCGTCTCCAGGAAGCGTTCCCTGGCACGGATTTCACGACGAGTCAGAGGCCGGGTACGGTCTTCTGCTGCGTCGTTGGAGGGGTCGTTGTTGACCGGGCTCACAGTTGTCTTCCCCTCGTTGGAGAGTGTGGATCAATGCCGGAGGCTGGAAGCGGCGCACTGGCACCGTCAATGTGTTGGGGTGGCATCGGCGCCTGCACGCGCCTGCCCACATCCGCACCTCTGGCTTTTTGCATGTCGATCGCGTGCTGCAGAATTCCGGCAGCGGCAACCTGATCCACCACTTTACGATGATCTTTGCTGCTCATGCCAGCTTCATGGAGATTGCGGTGGGCCGTCACGGTGCTGAGCCGCTCGTCCACCATGTTGACCGGAACGTTGAGCCCGCGGCGCTGCAAGTGGGCCGCGAGCAACTCCGCGTAGTCGCTGGCCATGACCGCGGACGCGTGTTCCTCGCCCTTCATGGTGCGCGGCAACCCGACGAAGACCTGGACGACGCCGAGCTCCGCGACCTGCCGGACAATGACCCCGATATCGGAATTCTTCTTGGCGTCCCGGCTCACCGTCTTGAACGGCGTCGCCAGGATTCCGTCCGGGTCGCAGATGGCAACTCCCACACGGACGGTGCCGACGTCTACCCCCAGTTTGATGCCCCGGGGGTAGTCGTCGTTGCGCGCAATGGCCTCCAAGATCAGCGCTTGGCGATCGCGTCCACAACGGCCGCAAGGGCCGGTGCGATCTTCGCGGCGTCGGTTCCGCCGCCTTGGGCGACATCGTCCTTGCCACCGCCGCCGCCACCGAGGATCCCCGCGGCCACGCGGACCAGGGCACCTGCCTTGACGCCGGCTTCACGCGCGGCCTCGTTGGTGGCCACGATGATGACGGGACGGTCGTTGCTGACACCGGCCACGGCAACCGTGGAGGCGTCGGAGCCGAGCCGGTTCCGCAGGTCCATGGCGAGGCTGCGGAGGTCGTCCGCTCCCCCGACCTGGCCGGCGTCGTGAGCCACTACCCGGACGCCTGCGGCATCCTGGGCCGTGGCGACGAGGTTCCCGGCGGCTGCCGTCAGCTGCTCCTTGCGAAGGCGGTCGAGTTCCTTTTCCGTTGCCTTGAGCTTGGCCAAGGTGCTGGAGATGCGGTCGGCCAACTGGCCCGACGGGACCTTGAGCATCTCCGTGAGCTCGGTGACCAGCGCGCGCTCGGCTGCGAGGTGCCGGAAGGCGTCCAGGCCGACGAAGGCTTCCACGCGGCGGTTTCCCGAACCGACGGACTGTTCGCCGAGCAGCGACAGGCTGCCGATGAGGGAGGTGTTGGCCACATGGGTGCCACCGCAGAGTTCACGGGACCACGCGCCGTCGATCTCCACAACGCGTACTTCGCTGCCGTAGTTCTCGCCGAAGAGGGCCATGGCGCCGAGGGCTTTCGCTTCAGCGAGGCCCATGATCTTGGTGTCCACCCGGAAGTTGTTGCGGATCGCGATGTTCGAGACCTCTTCGATCTCGGACCGGGTGGCGGCGCTCAGCCCCTCGCCCCAGGCGAAGTCGAAGCGCAGGTAACCGGCCTTGTTGAAGGAACCACGCTGGGTGGCCTCCGGGCCGAGGATCTGGTGCAGGGCGGCGTGCACGATGTGCGTGCCCGTGTGGGCCTGCTCTGCGGCGTGGCGGCGTTCGCGGTCGACGGCGGCGCGCACCAACGCGTCCGAGGCGATCTCGCCTTCGCGGACGATCGCCTTGTGGACGCTCAGGCCCTTCACGGGGCGCTGGACGTCGAGGACCTCGACGACGAAACCGTCACCGGTGATGAGGCCCTTGTCGGCCGACTGGCCGCCGGCTTCTGCGTAAAACGGCGTCTCGTTCAACACGAGCTCGATTTCGTCGCCCGTCGAAGCGTGGGCAACGCGCCGTCCGGAGCTGACGATGCCGCGGACCCGGGCTTCGCCTTCCAGCTCGGTGTATCCGGTGAAGACGGTCTCGCCCTCGGCCAGGAGCTCCTGGAAGGCTGAGACGTCGGCGTGTCCGCCCTTCTTGGACTTGGCATCTGCCTGGGCGCGCTGGCGCTGTTCGAGCATGAGGCTGCGGAATTCGGCTTCGTCAACCTTCAAGCCGGCTTCCTCGGCCATTTCGAGGGTGAGGTCGATCGGGAACCCGTAGGTGTCATGCAGCGCGAAGGCATCCTCGCCCGACAGGGGCTTTCCGGCAGCCTTGGAGAGCACCACGGCTTCCTCGAGGCGTGCGGTGCCGGAGGCGATGGTGCGCAGGAAGGCCTTTTCTTCGGCATAGGCGATGCGGCTGATGCGATCGAAGTCGGTCTCCACCACGGGGTAGACGCCCTTCATGGCGTCGCGGGAAGCCGGCAACAGTTGCGGGAGGCAAGCCTCTTCGACGCCGAGGAGGCGCATTGCACGGACGGCACGGCGGATCAACCGGCGCAGGACGTAGCCGCGGCCCTCGTTGGACGGAGAAACGCCGTCGGAGATCAGCATGAGCGCCGAACGGATGTGGTCGCCAACAACGCGCATGCGGACATCGTCCGTGTGGTGCGGGTCGTCGGGGGACTCGGCGGAGGTGTACTCCTTGCCGGACAGGGCCGCGGCCTTGTCGATGACGGGACGGACCTGGTCCGTTTCGTACATGTTTTCGACACCCTGCAGGATCATCGCGAGGCGCTCCATGCCGAGGCCGGTGTCGATGTTCTTCTTGGGCAGCTCGCCAACGATGTCGAAGTCCACCTTCGAGCGGACGTTCTCGATCTGGTACTGCATGAACACGAGGTTCCAGATTTCGACATAGCGGTTTTCATCCGCGATGGGACCGCCTTCGGCGCCATAGGCCGGGCCGCGGTCGTAATAGATTTCCGAGCACGGGCCGGCCGGACCAGGCTGTCCGGTGGACCAGTAGTTGTCCGCCTTCCCCATCCGCTGGATGCGCGAGGCGGGGATTCCCGTGTTCTTGAGCCACAGATCCTTGGCTTCGTCGTCTTCCTCGTAGACGGTCACCCACAGTCGCTCGACATCGAGCCCATAGCCGCCGTCGTCGACGCTCTTCGTGAGCAGTTCGAAGGCGAACTTGATGGCGTCTTCCTTGAAGTAGTCCCCGAAGGAGAAGTTTCCGCACATCTGGAAGAACGTCCCGTGGCGGGCGGTCTTTCCGACTTCCTCGATGTCGCCGGTGCGGATGCACTTCTGGACGCTCGTGGCGCGGTTGAAGGGCGGTTCCTCGCGCGCGGTCAGGTAAGGGATGAACGGAACCATGCCGGCCACCGTGAAGAGAAGGGAAGGGTCGCTGGATACGAGCGACGCTGAGGGAACGGCGGTATGGCCCTTGCTGACAAAAAAGTCCACCCAGCGTTTGGTGATCTCCTGCGACTTCATTAGCTGATTACTTACCCTTCTCAATTCACTGCACATGAGTTTGTGCGCGGTTTTGGCATGTGCCATCGCCGCAGCTTCTAATTCTGCCCTGTTGACGGCCGCTTGGGCGAACCGCGGTGCCTGGCGGCTGCTAACGGCTCCCTGCGTCGGCCTCCACGATGCCGAGTGCGGCACGGAGGTCGACTTCGCGTTCATTCATTCCGGCGCGCACGGCATCGGCGAAGTCGTAGACGCCGTCGGCCAGTCGCGCTACGGCTCGGTTCAGGCCATCGGGACCAATACTGGCCTGTGCTTGGGTGATCTTGCGGAAGGCGATGACTCCGATTGCCACGCCGATCCCCATCCAGACAATTCTTTTCACAGTTTTCCTGACGTACGAAGGTCGTGACTTACGAACGGACTCAGCGGCTGCGGCGGCCACTGCTCGGCTTGCGGCGGGCGGCAAAAGCCGAGCGCACTCCATAGCTGAAAGCTGCCACCTTGATGAGCGGCGAACCGACTGTTGCGGCCACCAGCGAGGACAAAGCAGAGATGTTGGCGGAGGCATCGGAAACGTTTGCGGTGATCCCGTCCACCCTTTTCAGCTGCTGGTTGGTGGTGGACACCGTTGCCGTGACCTCGTCCATCAGGGGCGTCGCTCCGTCGCTCAAGGAGCGGATGGAGGTGCGGACTTCATCGAAGACGCGCCCGAGTTTGAGGATCGGCACGGCCAACAGCACCACAAGGAGCGCGAAAACTCCGGCCGCGATCAGGCCTGCAATATCGCCACCAGTCATGGACACTCATCTCCTAGCATTTGTTGCGTTGCCATTGGCGCGCGCTGTGGTTCTGCACAGGCACCCTTGGCGTGGCTTCCCCAAGTACCTTACATACAAAGAAGCCCGCGGCGCGTGCCACGGGCTTCTTTGTATGTGCTTGCTGGAATTTAGCGAGCGTAGAATTCGACCACGAGCTGCTCTTCGCAGGTCACGGGGACCTCAGAGCGCTTCGGGCGACGAACCAGGCGTGCCTGCAGGGCGTCGATCTTGACGTCCAAGTAAGCCGGAACGACGTTCAGCACGTGTGCACCGGCAGCTGCAACCTGGAACGGAGCCATGACTTCGCTGCGGCTGTGAACGTGGATGAGCTGGCCTTCAGCAACGCGGAAGGACGGGCGGTCCACGCGGATGCCGTCAACGAGGATGTGGCGGTGCACAACCAGCTGGCGGGCCTGGGCGATGGTGCGGGCAAAGCCGGCACGCAGCACGAGGGCGTCGAGACGCATTTCGAGCAGTTCGATCAGGTTTTCACCGGTCAGGCCCTTGGTGCGACGTGCTTCTTCGAAGGCACGGGTCATCTGGGCTTCGCGGATGCCGTACTGGGCGCGCAGACGCTGCTTTTCGCGCAGACGTACGGCGTAGTCAGAGTCCTGCTTCTTGCGGGCGCGGCCATGCTCACCGGGGCCGTACGGACGGCGCTCCATGTACTTGGCGGCCTTGGGAGTCAGAGCGATGCCGAGTGCACGCGAAAGGCGTGCGGTACGGCGAGCACGAGTGTTGTTAGCCACTTGTGTCCTTCCAATATCTGCGGTGTGTCAGTGTTACTGGCCTCCATGAGGGAGAGCATCGGCCAACCGCTGCCTTTTGCTACGGGGCGCAGGGCACAGCACCAAAACCTGGGTTTTGCTGGATTGTGCGCCCGAGCCTTGCCAGACAAGCATCTAGCCTACCATGACGCCTACTTGCCGCGGATGATCCGGCGCAGCCGCTCGAGCCTGGGAGCAATATCCCGCTCCGCGCCGTTGGCCGTGGGTTCGTAGTAGTCCTTGCCGACGAGATCATCCGGCGCGTACTGCTGGGTGGCCACGCCGTGCGGGGCATCGTGGGCGTACTTGTAGCCCTGGCCGTGGCCCAGGCCCTTCGCCCCTTGGTAATGCGCATCCCGCAAGTGCGCCGGAATCCCGTTCCCCATCCCCGCACGCACATCGGCGATGGCCTTGTTGATGCCCATATAGGCGGCATTCGACTTGGGCGCCGTCGCCAGATGCACGACGGCTTCGGCAAGGATGATCCGCCCCTCGGGCATCCCGATCAATTGCACTGCCTGTGCTGCGGCGACGGCGGTCTGAAGCGCCGTCGGATCTGCCATGCCGATGTCCTCGGCAGCCGAAATGACGATCCGGCGGGCCACGAAGCGCGGATCCTCGCCGGCTTCGAGCATGCGGGCCAGGTAGTGGAGGGCCGCGTCGACGTCTGAACCGCGGATCGACTTGATGAACGCGCTGGCGACGTCGTAGTGCTGGTCGCCGGCACGGTCGTACCGGACCGCAGCCACATCCAGTGCCCGCTCCGTGTGGCGGAGTTCGACGACGACCGGCGCCTCCGGGGCGCCGTCGCCGGCGAGCCCGGGCTCTTCGGAAGCGTCGCCGCCGTCGGGCGTGTTCCGGTCTCCGTAGGCGACGCCGGCAGCTGCCTCAAGGGCGGTGAGCGCGCGGCGGGCATCTCCCCCGGACAAACGGACCAGGTGCTCAAGGGCTTCCGGAGTGAGCTCCACTCCGCCGGCCAAGCCGCGTGCATCGGCGACGGCCCGTTGCAGGAGCGCCTCGATGTCGCTGTCAGTGAGCGGTTTGAGGGTCAGCAGGAGCGACCGCGAGAGCAACGGGGAAACCACCGAGAACGACGGGTTTTCGGTGGTGGCCGCGACCAGGACCACCCATCGGTTCTCGACGCCGGGAAGCAATGCGTCCTGCTGGGCTTTGTTGAAGCGGTGGATCTCATCCAGGAAGAGCACGGTGGTGGTCCGGTAGAGATCCCGGGCAGTCAAAGCGTTTTCCATGACCAGTCGAACGTCCTTGACGCCCGCGGTGATGGCGGACAGCTCGACGAATTTCCGGCCCGGTCCGCGGGCGATGACGTGTGCCAAAGTTGTCTTACCCGTGCCCGGGGGTCCCCACAAGATGACCGAGCTCGGACCGGCAGGACCGGCTGCGTCGGCCCCGGCGGCGAGCTGACGCAAGGGGGAACCTTTGCCCAGCAAGTGCTGCTGGCCCACAACGTCGTCGAGCGTCCTGGGCCTCATACGGACAGCCAAGGGGCTGCGCGGCGACGACGGACGTCCTGTTCCGGAACTGTCCGAATCCGCCGCCTGGCTGCCGGCGTCGTCGTCGTTGTCCGCGCCGGCACCAAAGAGATCTTCCACATGGATAGGCTACTCATGATTCCAGCTAAGGAGACATCGACGTGGAGACCCGGCCATCCGGCCCCAACGAGAAGCAGCCGCCAGCGGCGGGACGCACCGCTTTCATCGCCGGTCCGCGCCTGACCGGCTGGGTGGAGCGCTTCGCCTCAAGCCACGGCGCCGTTGAGGAAGAACCCGACGACGGCGGCACGCTCCTGCGGGCGGCTGACGGCGCCACCGCGCTCTTGAAGGCCCCCTGGCCTGTCGACGGCAGGCCCGGCAAGGGAACCACCACGGTTGAGCGCCTGGCGTCGCTTGCTTCACAGGAACGGCGCCTCGGAATCATCCTGGTGCGCCGCGGCGGCTACGCGGTGGGAGTCGTGAGCGGCGGCAAAGTGTCCGCGTCCAAGTCGGGTTCCCGTTACGTGCAGTCCCGGTCGGCGGCAGGCGGATCCTCGCAGCAGCGCTTTGCCCGGCGGCGCGAGAACCAAGCCAATGCGCTAACGGAGGCCGTGGCCGGATATGCCGCGGGCGTGTTCGCCGGACACAGCATCGAATACTTGGTCCTGGGCGGAGACGCCGCGCTGTCCGCGGCAGTCCTGGAGGAAGCGGCGTTGAAAGAATACGCATCACGGACAAGGCTCGCGTTCCTGGCGGTCGCCGACCCCAACGCGACGGTGCTTCGCAAGGCTGCGGCGGATGCGTGCGCGGTGCGGATACAGGTCACTGATCCGTTGTAGTAGACCGCAATGCCACAAGCAGCCCAACAACGCAAGATCGTCCCGTGGACGACCCGGGCCCGGGCGACCGATTCGCGTCCCCTAGGCAGTCCTGACGGGAACCGGGTTGCGTGAATGATCGTGATCTTGGCGACACTGCCGTTGCCGTGTTGCTGCTCATCTTGACGCAGGAAGGGTCCTTGGATGGGCCCGTCTGGTCCGGTGCACCGAAGAACGAGCCACGAGGCTGGGGATCAGTACTTCTGTGGCAGCACGACGGAAGGCGTTGTAGAGGGGCTGACGTTGTAGGTCGACAGGGTCGAGGACATGACGGAGTTGAAGACCGGGGCCTGGGTGATCCCGTAGATGTCGCCCTGCGGGTGCTGGACGTTCACCAGCACTACGTATTGCGGATCTTCCATCGGCGCCATGCCGACCAAAGATGCTGTGTAGCCGCTCAACCCTGTGCCGTCCGGTTTTGCTGTCTCAGCCGTGCCGGTTTTGCCGCCCACCCGGTAGCCGGGAACTTTCACGTCCTGGACTTCGCCGGCGGTAACTACGCTCTCGAGCATGTCCTTGAGCGACTTATCAGTTTCCGGGGTAAGGACCTGCACTCCGGCATCCTGTGGAGTGGGTAAGGGATTGCCGTCGGTGCCGGTGGTTGATTCAATGAGCTGCGGCTTGAGTCTGACGCCCCGGTTCGCGATCGTTTGATAGACCATCGCTGTCTGCAAAGGGGTCTGGGCAACACCTTGCCCGAACAGAACCGTGTACTGTTGCCGGGCGTCCCATTTGTCGGGAGAGGCGAGTATGCCCGATGATTCCCCCGGGAGTGGTATTCCTGTTTTCTCCCCGATGCCGAACTTCCGCAGGTAGTCGTAGCGCTGCTGGGCCGTCAGGTCCTTGCCCACCATGACGGTGCCCGTATTCAGGGAATAGCCCAGGACGCCGGCGAAAGTCATATGCAGCGTCCCGTGTCCAAAGGAGTCATCAAAGGGTTGACCGTCGATGGTGTAGCTCGGGGGAATCTTCAATTGCGTCAGGGGCTGCACCTTGCCCTCCTGTAGCGCTGCGGCCGCGGTGACTGACTTCTCCGTCGAGCCTGGTTCCAGCGAGGCCGTCACTGACCGGACACCCCTGTCTTCGGGCTTGCTGGCCCCTGGATTGTTCGGGTCCATGGGCGAAGTGTCGGCCATCGCTCGGATCTTGCCCGTCTTGGCTTCCACGACGACGATGTTTCCCCATTCAGCGTGGAGCTGGGCCACGGAGTCCGAAATCGCCTTCTGCGCAAGATACTGAAGGTCACTGTTGATGGTCAGCTGGACGTTCTTGCCGTTGACCGGCTTTACCTGTTCGATGGGCGCCACGGGGATGAGAATCCCGTCTGCGCCGATTTCGAATTGGCGTTTGCCCGGGGTTCCGGTGAGCTGATCGTTCAGGGTCTGTTCGACACCGGCGGCGCCCTGCATCTGGTCGTTGACATAGCCCACGAGGTTACCTGCGACTTCGCCAAGCGGGTATTCACGCTTCTGAACGGCGTTGGAACTCACGCCGAGAAACCTCAGATCTGCCACCCGCTGCTCCACGTCGGGCGTGACAGATCGGGCTACGTAGGCGAATTTCCCCGTTCCGCCGAGGGCCTTCTTCACGACCGAAACATCCTGGCCTAGAATCTGGGCCAGCTCGGTGATTCCCTGATCACGGGTGACATGGCGGACTGACCTGTCCGGCAAAGGGATATCGAAGGTATCGAAGGCGGAGCTCTGGCTGGGGTCCGTCACGATGTCATAGGTCAGCACCGTACGGGCGAGAACCCTGCCGCGCTCATCGAGAATCTCCCCTCGCGTGAAGGGGATATCCTGCGAAACGGTACGCAGCTGCTGCGCCGCGGCGCTCAGGGCTGGCCCGTCTATGACCTGAACCCACACAAGCCTGCCGCCAATTAGGGCAAAAACGGCGAACCCGAGGATCAACCCAGCCCTTGAACGCCATGCACGCCTGGCAGAATCTCTTGCCTGAGCCATCGCTACAGACCCCCCTCCCCCGATATCAACCTGCCCATCCTACGCACGCCCCCACCGAATCCCGTGGAAGAATCACTGCCAACGTCAAGCCGGTTGCTCTTTTGAAAGAATCGCCTTAGCCCAGGCGTCGGAAATCTTCCCAACGTCGTGGAGAAACCAAATTGTCGGTGCCTCCTGCGATGCTGTTTGTATGGATCGAGGGACAGCGTGGAGTGCGGAGAGCAGGTCGGCCGTGGAGGCCGTTGCCGCATCCGTCGCCGTGCTCACTGCCTTCATCGGCGGCGGTGAGGACCGCTCCGATCCGCCCGGCCTCGACACCCTGCAAGACGTTGATTTCCCCCGAGACACCGATCCGCTCCGGGGTCTGGCGGATGCTTGCCTGGACGGCCTGGCCGAAGTGGCCCGGCTGGAAGCCCGGACCGCCGCCCTGAAGGCGAAACTCGCCACGGATTACCTCCAGGCGGCCAGTTCCCTGGCGCCGCCGGCGTCCTCGCCCCAGGAGTCCACCGCCCAGGAACTTGCCCTGATCGCCGAAATCGCCTGCGTCCTGACCGTCAGCGAACGAACCGCCGGGGCCCTTCTAGCCGATTCCCGGTCCCTGACCACGGGACTGCCGCGGACCCTGGCTGCCCTGCAGTCCGGAACCATTTCCTGGCAGCACGCCCGGATCATCGTCGACGAAACAAGCGGCCTTGGCCCAGCCGGGGCGGCAGCGCTCGAAGCGCACTTCCTGGACCCCGACGCTCCCAACCCCGCCCGGGGCTGCCCGGCCGGGGACCTCGTCCCGTCCCGGTTCCGAGCCAAAGCACGCACCTGGCGCGAACGCCACCACCCCGTCAGCATCGAAGAACGCCACGCCAAAAGCGCGGCGGACCGAAGGGTCGAATACCTCCCGGACCGCGACGGCATGGCCTGGCTCTCCGCCTACCTCCCGGCAGTCACCGCAGCCGGGATCTGGGAACGGACCACCGCCGCGGCCCGCGCCCTCCAAGGCCCCGACGAGACCCGAACCCTCGCCCAGCTTCGCGCCGACATCACCGCCACCTGGCTCCTCACCAACACCAGCGGCGGCGTGCCCGACGACGGCGTCGGAGCTGGCGGGGCGGGCCCGGGCGGTGCTGTGCCCGACGGCGGCCTGCCGGGCGGCGGTGTGCCCGACGGCGGACGCGTGGAACCCGGGCTGGCGGGACGCGTTCCGTCCCCGCGGGCGCAGGTGCTGGTCACCGTCCCGGTCCTGTCCCTGCTGGGCGCCACGGAGGAACCGGCCATGCTGGACGGGTACGGGCCGATCCCGCCGTCCATGGCCCGGGCCCTGGTCGCCGACGGCGCCGACGCTTTTCACCGCGTCCTGACCGACCCCCGCGACGGCGCTCCGCTGGAAATCGGACGCAGCAGCTACCGCCTCACCAAGGCCATGCGCCAGTGGCTGCGGCTCCGCGACGGCAAATGCCCTTTCCCTGGCTGCAACAACCACTCCCTGGACAACGACGCGGACCATCTCCTGGCCTGGGCCGATGGAGGCGCCACCGGCATCACCAACCTGGGTCAGCCATGCCCCAAACACCACCGCCTCAAACACCGGACCGGATGGACGCCCACCCCGGCCAGCAAAGACAGTCCACCCGGCTGGACCTCACCATCCAAACGGCACTACCCCGCCGAACACCAGGACTGGGAACCACCCCACTGGCCACCCCACATCCCCACCACCGACACGCAACCGGACACGCCCGAACCGGAAATACTGCCCCAGGATCCGTTCCCGGACTGGCACCTGTTCGTGGATGCGCATCCATGGCCAGACGCGGACCACATGGACGATCGGGGCGAGCCAACCTTCCTGGACGACCTTTTCCTGGATGACCCCGTCCCGGAATGCGCCGTGTACCAAGGCACCTGATCGACAGCCGCCTGACCGACGAGAATCTGAATACCGTCGTAAACGGCCCGGCGCCGCTATGCCTCCTAGCAGCCCGACAACGCCCGCTGCGGCCGCGCTTGCCGGTAGAGATACCTGCCGCGCGCCGTGAATCCGGCACCCTCGTACAGAGCTTGGGCGGCGTTATTCGAGGCCATCACCAGCAGCCAGAACTCCGACACGCCTCGGTGACTGCCAGCCGTCAAAAGGGCGTCGAGCACCTGGCGTCCGAAGCCCCGCCGACGGTGTCCGGCTGCGGTTGCCATGCAGTAGATGCCTCCCCTGCCGTCCACCAAGGCAAGGCGTCCGACGGCGGCCGGGACGCCGTCGTCGTCCCTCACGAGAGCGTAGAGGGAAGGGCAGGACACCAGGATGCTCCGCGCAATCTCCAGCTCGGGACCTCCCCCGCGGCCATCGACCGACCACCACAGCCGGAGCCACTCTTCGGACGGTTCTTCGGAGAGCTCGACGTCGTTCGGCAGCCTATCGGGCAGGCCATCCTGACTTGAGGGAAGGGCCCCGCCCGGGCGCACCATGATGAGGGTCTCGGATTGCCGGGTGAATCGCTGCGCATCAAGCAGGTTGTTGAGGCCCCTGCTCCGCTCGTCGTCAAAGACCTGGACGATGAGCGGCAGGCGCCGGGAGCGATACCACTGCGTGGCGGCGCGTACCGCCGACGCGTCGTCGCGGGATTGTTCCCTGGGCCAGACCGAGTTGGCCCGCTGGGTGACGCCACCGGCCGCACGCATGACCCATCCCTCGGTGTCCTCACGATCAAGGGCCGGCCATGCCCGGTCCATCAGCGCCTCGATCAGTGAAAGGCTCATCTCCTGCGCCACGCGTCCTCCTCAAAATCAATCGCCGTCATGGTACGCCGGAGGCCCCCGCAATTGAACTGGTCGCCCGGAAGTTGGACTGGCTAAGTAAGAGCCTAGGCTGCGAGGGCCTGAGCACGGTATTGCACCGGGCTCAGGCCCTCTAGCTTTGTCGAGATTCTTTCGGTGTTGTACCAGCGGATGTACTCGTCCAGTGCTGTTTCCAGTGCGTCGGTGCTGATGAACCGGACACGGTGGAAAAGCTCTTCCTTGAGGTGGCCGAAGAAGTTCTCCATTACGGCGTTGTCGTAGCAGTTGCCTTTGCGGGACATCGACTGGGTTGCGCCGGCGCCCTCGAGGAGAGTCCGCCACGAGGTGTGCTGGTACTGGAAACCCTGGTCCGAGTGCACGAGCGGTTCTTGCCCGCGCTCGAGCGTTGCCAGCGCCTTACGGAGTGATGTGTTGGTGAGGTTCAGGTTCGGGGAGGGGCCGACCGCGTAAGAGATGATCTGCCGGTCGAAGAGGTCCATGACCGGTGAAAGATAGAGCTTCCGGTCGCCGACGCTGAACTCGGTCACATCCGTCACCCACTTCTCGTTCGGTGTTTTGGCGGCGAACTCGCGGTTCAGCACGTTGGGGGCAACCGTGCCCTGCCCGCCCCGGTAGGAGTAGTAGCGCTTCTTCCGCCTGACCTCGCAGACCAGCTTCAGGGAACGCATCAGCTTCAGCACGGTCTTCTTCGCGACCGCCCACCCCTGCTTGGCCAGCTCGGTGTGGATGCGCCGGTGCCCGTACCGGCCCTGATTCTTCTGGAAGATCTCCGCGACCGCGGCCTTCAGGGCTTCCTGCGGGTCACGGGCCTGAAGGCGCCCCTGGTGATAGAAGAATGTCGACCGGGCAAGCCCGGCCACCTGCAGCAGGACGGGCAGGGGAAAGCCGGCCTTGAGAGCGATGAGGGCCTGAACCTTCACCGTCGTTCCTGCGCCCTCAAGGCCCGCAATTTTCCCAGGTACGCCACTTCCGCCCGCAACCGTTCGTTCTCCCGCCGCAACCGCTCCAGTTCGGGCATCTCCGCGGACGGCGGGGCATCGGGTGCCGTGGGTCTGCGTTTAGGCTTCGGGCGCAATGCGTCGGCACCCTCGCGACGATACGCCCGTGCCCAGGTTTTCAGCAGCACCGGAGAGGACAAGCCCACCTCCGCCGCGAGGTCCGGGGCAGTCTCGCCCGCGATGAACCGTTCGACCAATGCGAGCTTGAATTCGAACGAGTACGCCTGTCTCGTCGGCTTGGCCACCAGCGCTCCTCGACCATGGATCTTCCACCGCCGATAGAGAAGCTTGACCGGTCCGCGAGACACGCCCAGAAACCTCGCCGCCGCACTATCCGCGATGCCTTTCTCAAACCACGCTACAGCGGCCTCGCGCTGATCCTCCGATAACGAACTACGTGCATGCATAAAACTGCTCCCCGGGAGTCGGAACTGAATTTCTCAGTCCAACTTCCGGGGACCAGTTCAAATGCGGGGGCCTCCGGGCTACTTCTGCGGTGTCGTGCTACTCCGGCTTGGCTGCGGGCGCTGCCTGAGCCTTGGCTTCAGGCTTGAAGTCGACTCCGGCTTCCTTGCGCTGCTGCGCCGTGATGGGCGCGGGAGCAGCGGTCAGGGGGTCGTAGCCGCCGCCCGACTTCGGGAACGCGATGACGTCGCGGATCGAGTCGACGCCGGCCAGCAGGGCCACCACGCGGTCCCAGCCGAAGGCCATGCCGCCGTGCGGAGGCGCGCCGTACTTGAAGCCCTCCAGCAGGAAGCCGAACTTGGTCTGCGCGTCTTCCTTGTCCAGGCCCATGAGCTCGAAAACGCGCTCCTGCACGTCGCTCTCGTGGATACGGATGGACCCGCCGCCGATTTCGTTGCCGTTGCAGACGATGTCGTAGGCGTAGGAAAGGGCCGATTCAGGGTCCTTGTCGAAGGAGTCCAGGAACTCGGGCTTCGGGGAGGTGAAGGCGTGGTGCAGGGCCGTCCACTGTCCGCCACCGACTGCGACGTCACCGGAGGCGACGGCTGCGGCTGCAGGCTCGAACATCGGGGCGTCAACGATCCAGACGAAAGCCCAGTCCTTGGGATCGATCAGGCCGGTGCGGTGGCCGATCTCGACGCGGGCAGCGCCCAGCAGTGCGCGGGACGGGGACTTCTCGCCGGCGGCGAAGAAGATGCAGTCGCCGGGCTTGGCGCCCACAGCGTCGGCCAGGCCGGCCCGCTCGGTGTCCGTGAGGTTCTTGGCAACGGGACCCGTGAGCTCGCCGTCTTCCTTGAACAACACGTACGCGAGGCCCTTGGCGCCGCGCTGCTTGGCCCATTCCTGCCAGGCGTCCAGCGCGCGGCGGGCCTGCGAGGCACCGCCCGGCATGACGACGGCGCCAACGTAGGGTGCCTTGAAGACTCCGAAGTTCGTGTCCTTGAAGAACTCGGTCAACTCGGTGAGCTCGAGGCCGAAGCGCAGGTCCGGCTTGTCGGAGCCGTACTTGGCCATGGCCTCGTGGTACGTCATGCGGTGGATCGGCGTCGGGATTTCGACGTCGATCAGCTGCCACAGTGCCTTGACGATTCGTTCGCCGAGCTCGATGATGTCGTCTTGGTCGACGAAGCTGGCCTCGATGTCGAGCTGCGTGAATTCCGGCTGGCGGTCCGCACGGAAGTCCTCGTCGCGGTAGCAACGGGCGATCTGGTAGTACTTCTCGAAACCGCCAACCTGGAGCAGCTGCTTGAAAAGCTGCGGCGACTGCGGAAGCGCATACCAGGAACCCGGTGCCAGTCGCGCCGGAACGACGAAGTCGCGGGCGCCTTCCGGCGTCGAACGCGTCAGCGTCGGAGTTTCGATCTCCACGTAACCCTGCTGGTGGAGCAGTTCGCGTGCCACGCGGTTCGCTTCGGAGCGCAGCCGCAGGTTGTGCGCGGGGCCGGGGCGGCGCAGGTCGAGGTAGCGGTGCTTGAGCCGCGCTTCTTCGCCGACCTCCACGTGCTCGTCGATCTGGAACGGGAGGGGATCCGAAGTGTTGAGAATCACCACCTTGTCGGCGATGACCTCGATCTCACCCGTGGCGAGGGCCGGGTTCTCGTTGCCCTCGGGACGCTTGCTCACGGTGCCCACGATCTGCAGCACGTATTCATTGCGCAGGCCGTGGAAGACCTCTTCCTCGCGGACAACCACCTGGGCGACACCGGACGCATCACGCAGATCGACGAAGGCCACGCCACCGTGATCTCGGCGGCGGCCTACCCAGCCTGCCAGGGTGACGGTCTGTCCAATGTGCTCGGAACGCAAGGATCCGAGGTCATGTGTGCGCAGCACAGCATTCCTTTCAACATGATTTTCAGGACCATGACAAAACGATCCCGTTCGAGTTTACCCGTATGGATGATGCAAGGCCCCACCGGGCCAGGCCGGTTCCCGGCGACGTTGGCCGGGCTGCCGCCCTTGAGGCGCCGGTTCGTGCCTAGCGCGTGGTGATGCGGACGTGGAGATCCTCGGGCGACGGCTCCCAGCTGGCTGGATCCGCGTCGACCTGCTCACCGGTGCGGATGTCCTTCACTTGGTGCTTGCCGTCGTCGTCGGTGAACCAGACGAAGGGAATGCCGCGTCGATCGGCGAACTTGATCTGCTTGCCGAATTTCTCTGCCTTCGCCGCAACTTCGGTTGCGATCCCCCGCCCGCGCAGCTGCGCCGCGACGTCCTGGGCCGCAGACCAGCTGTCGTCGTTGCTAAGGGCCACGAGCACGGCCGTGGGCACCGAGCGCGACGCCGTCGCGAATTCCTGGCTGAGGATGCGGGACACGAGGCGGGTCACCCCGATCGAGAGGCCGACGCCGGGGAACTTGCGGTTGCCCTTGCTGGCGAGGGCGTCGTAGCGGCCTCCGGAGCAAATGGAACCGAGCTGCTCGTGACCCACCAGGACGGTTTCGACGACGGTGCCGGTGTAGTAGTCGAGGCCCCGGGCGATGCTGAGGTCGGCAACAACCTTCCCGGGGGCGCGCTGCACGGCGGCTTCGATGACTTGTTCCAGTTCACTGAGGCCCTCTTCAAGAAGCTCGTCCGAGACGCCGAGCGCCCGGACCTGGGCCACGAAGGACGTGTCCTCGGTGCGGATGCCGGCAAGCTTCAGCGCGAGTGCCGCCTGCTCATCCGTGGCGCCAAGCTCATTCCTGAGCAATTCGGCAACTTTCGCTTCGCCGATCTTCTCAAGCTTGTCGATGCTGCGAAGGACGCCGGCAGTGTCCATGAGGCCGATGCCGCGGTAGAAGCCCTCCGCCAGCTTGCGGTTGTTGATGCGCAAGCGGAAGTCAGGGATGGGGAGGGCGCTCAGGGCTTCCGCAATCACGAGGGCAATCTCGACGTCGTAGCGGAACGGCAACTCGCCGTCGCCCACCACGTCGATGTCCGCCTGCGTGAACTCGCGGGCGCGGCCTTCCTGGGGACGTTCTCCACGCCATACCTTCTGGATCTGGTAGCGGCGGAACGGGAAGGCAAGGTAGCCGGCGTTTTCGACGACGTAGCGGGCAAACGGCACCGTGAGGTCGAAGTGGAGGGCCAGGGCATTGGGATCTGCCTTGTCGGACTTTCCGCCCTCGCCGGCGGCGTCTTCGTCTTCCTGCAGGCGGCTGAGGCCGTACACCTCTTTGTCGATCTCGCCCTTGCGGAGGAGCTGGCCCACTGTTTCCACGGCGCGGGTCTCGATGGAAGAGAAGCCATGGAGTTCGAACGTCTTGCGCAACGTGTCCAGCACGTGCAGTTCCACCAACCGCTCCTGGGGAAGCCACTCGGGGAATCCGGACAGGGAGGCGGTACGAGCCATGGTGGAATTTTCTCCTCAACGATTGCGCGGGCCGGACCGCCGCCACGAACCGAGGCCGATTCGGCTTAGCTTGGGCGGGCGTCCAGCCAGTCATGCATAAACTATGTGCGGCAGCCAGTTTATGCTTTCGGCGCCTGCACATCTAATGCGGGCACCACGGTTTGGCTTGCTTGCGATGGAAGCTTGTCCAGACAACCAGGAGGACCTTTGTCTACAAGGCCGCGGGACAACCGTGAAGCCAAACGGCGCATCAGGCAGATGGAAGCCAAGCGCGAGCTTCGGCGTGCACAAGGCAAGCGTCGCCGCAGGGACAACGTCCTCGCCGTCGGTGTGGGCGCCGTCGCCCTGATTGCCGCCGTCGTGCTCCAACTCACGGTGTTCAATTCGAACCCGAGCGAGTCGGAGTTCGCCGCGGCGCAGGCCGGACTGAGTTCGCCGTCGGCCTCAGCCTCTGCGAGCCCATCCGCTTCCGCCGCAGCGACGGGCTCGAACAGCGCCGGCATTCCCAAACCGGACACCGCTGCAGGGAAGACTTTCACGGGCCAGCTCAGCCTCAACGGAGGCGCGGTCGGCGTCGAACTGGATGGTACGACGGCTCCCCAGGCCGCGGCCGTGTTCAAATCCCTGACTGATGCGAGCTACTACAGCGGACTCAAGTGCCCGCGACTGACCACCGCTGACAACTTCGCGGTGCTGCAGTGCGGAGCCAAGGGCACGGACACCACCGATGACCCCAACTTCCACTGGGGACCGCTGGAGAACACCCCGGCCAACAACACCTACCCGGCCGGAACCATCGCCGTCGCCAGGACCGGCAACAACGCCTACGGCAACGGGCACCAGTTCTTCATCGTGTACAAGGACACGGTCATTCCCCCGGATTCTGCCGGCGGGTACACGGTGGTGGGCAAGGTGACGAGCGGCATGGATGTCGTGACGAAGATTGCCCAAGCAGGTATTAATCCGGGCAGCAGCGCCACCGACGGCGCCCCTGTGGCACCTGTCACGATAGACTCGTTTTCTCTGAAGTAACCAGCCCGGGCCACGGTCCACGGCGCATTACCTTAGTAATCCCTCCAAGCGAAAGACTTTTAGCGGTGACAGACAGTCAGAAATCCGACGAAACTGCAGTAGTGGCCAACGAAGAAGAGACCCAGGCACCGACGGCCGGGGAAACCGGCGTCGAATCAGCTGCCCCGGCAGACGACGCGGCCGAGTCCGCCCCCAAGCCTGCTTCTCCGGCACCACGCCCTGCCCCCTCGCATGCGCCTTCTCCCGCGGCATTTGCTGCCCGCCCGAAAGCCTCACCCAGCGTGATTCCGGCCGCGCCGGCCGCCCAACCTACGGCTGTGTCCCTCGCGGAAGCCGCCAAGTGGGGGCGAGCCGAGGGTGACGGCCACGTCTTCCTGACCATCGACGGCGAAGAGCAGCCGGTGGGACAGTACCCGGGAGTGAGCACCGACGAGGCGCTGGGATACTTCGCCCGGAAGTACGACGACGTCGTGGCGCAGATCGTTCTGATGGAACACCGCGTGGAGTCCAAGGCCCCCGCCACGGACATGCAGAAGACGGTCGAGCACCTGCGCGAGCAGCTTGCCGAGCGGAACATGGTGGGCGACATCCGCGCTGCGGAAGCCCGTCTCGACGCCCTGGCTGAACAGATTTCCGAATTGGAGAAGTCGGAGAAGGCCGCACACGACGCCGCCCGCTCCGCGGAGCTCGCGGCACGCGAGGCGATCGTTGCCGAGGCCGAATCCATCGCGTCCCAGGATCCGTCCCAGGTGCAGTGGAAGACGTCCAGCGCCCGCATGAACGAACTCTTCGAGAGCTGGAAGACGTCCCAGAAGAACGGCATCCGGCTTGGCCGAAGCAACGAGGACGCCCTCTGGAAGCGGTTCCGCTCGGCGCGTACCGTCTTCGACCGCCACCGCCGCGCCTACTTCTCCCAGTTGGACAGCACCAACTCGGCCGCGAAGGTTGCCAAGGAACAGCTGATCGTCGAGGCAGAAGCCCTCTCCAGCTCCACGGACTGGGGTTTCGCGGCCGGTGAATACCGCCGCCTCATGGATCAGTGGAAGGCGACGCCTCGAGCGAGCCGCAAGGACGACGACGCCCTCTGGCTGCGCTTCCGCGCAGCCCAGGACGTCTTCTTCAGCAACCGCCAGGCCGCCAACGACGAGATCGACCAGCAATACACGGCCAACCTTTCCGTCAAGGAAGAGCTCATCGTCGAGGCCCAGGCCCTGCTGCCGATCACGGACCTCAACGCTGCCAAGAAGGCCTTGCAGTCCATCCGTGACCGTTGGGAAGAAGCCGGTAAGGTCCCCCGCGCCGACATGGGCAGGATCGAAGCCGGCCTGCGCAAGGTCGAGGACGCCGTCCGCGACGCCGAAGAGGACAAATGGCGCCGGAGCAATCCGGAGACCAAGGCCCGCACCAACAGTGCCTTGTCTCAGCTTGAGGCAGCCATCGCCGGCCTCAAAGAAGACCTGGAAAAGGCTGAAAAGGCCGGAGACCAGCGCCGCATCAAGAACGCCCGCGAGGCCCTTGAGGCCCGCGAGGCTTGGCTCGACCAGATCCAGCGCTCAGCGAGCGACCTCGCCTAGTAGTACGGCTTGAATCAACAGGCCCCGTCCCGGTTATCCACATAACCAGGACGGGGCCTGTTGCCGTTGCGGCGGCCACGCAATGATTGCTGGATGGCCCCGAGATTACCGCCTTCGCATCAACAGGACGTCCCTGCCCAGGAACTGTACGCCCCCAGTGCGCTGTTCACGTGGGCCGAGCTGCAATCGATGGCCGCGGACGGTGTGCTGACCCCGCTCTACGAGAAGAGCTTCACGCCGCCCGGACTGGTCGTCACGCCGCGGCTCCGCGCCCGCGCGGCCGCCCTGGTGGTTCCGGACCGTATTCGCAGGAAGGTCATTGCAGGCCGCATGACGGCAGCCTGGATCTATGGTTGTGCGGATGCCCCTGAAAAGCTTTCGCTCCTGGTGGACGCCAAACACCGTATATCGAGCCTGCGTTCGGCCCGCGGCTGCATCCTGCACGAAGTGCGTCTAGGCCAACTGGACGTGGTCAGCATCGGCGGGCTGCTCGTGACCAGTCCGCTCCGGACGGCCGTCGACGTGGCCCTACACGTCGAAGCCAGCAGGGCCGTGCCAGCGCTGCGAATGATGCTCTCCCAAGACGAGTTGGGTGTACGGCTACGGCTCTTGACCCTCGCGGTGGAAGCGTCCGGGAGGGTGCCCCACAAAAAGGCTGCCCTACGCAAGCTCGCCACGCTGGCCGAAAGCGCTCAGGCGCCGACCGCCGAGGCATTCCAACCCAAGGAGGCCGCTTGAGATGCTTCGATTCAGCTTCTCCTGCGGTTCCCCGTGGTCCTGTAGACGTCGAACACGCCGTCTATCCGGCGCACAGCGCTGAGTACGTGGTGCAGGTACTTCGGATCTCCCATTTCGAAAGCGAAGCGGGAGATGGCCACCCGGTCACTGGAGGTGTGCACAGAAGCGGCCAGGATGTTGACGTGGTTTTCGGACAGCACGCGGGTGACGTCCGAGAGCAGCGACTTCCGGTCCAGTGCTTCCACCTGGATCTCAACCAGGAAGACGCTGGACTGGGTCGGAGCCCACTCGACCTCGACGATGCGATCCGGCTGGTCACGGAGATCCGAGACATTCGTGCAGTCCGTGCGGTGCACGGACACGCCCGAACCCCGGGTCACGAAACCGAGGATCGGATCGGGCGGTACGGGCGTACAGCAGCGGGCGAGCTTCACCCAGACATCCCCAACGCCCCTGACGATGACGCCGGAGTCCGAGTACCGGGTCTTCTGGAGTTGCGAGGGAATACTGACCTCGTCGAGGTCCTCATCGGGCGTCTCATGGCCTCCGAGGTGCTCCATGAGCTTTTCCATGACGGACTGCGCCGAAGTATGCCCATCGCCCACACCGGCATACAGGCCGGAAATGTCGACGTAGTGGAACTCCTCTGCCACCGTGGACAAGGCGTCATGCGTCATGAGTCGCTGCAAGGGCAGGTTCTGCTTGCGCATCGCCCGGGTCAGCTGGTCCTTGCCGCGCTCAATGGCCTCTTCGCGGCGTTCCTTGCTGAACCACTGGCGGATCTTGTTGCGGGCCCGGGCGCTCTTGACGAAATGCTGCCAGTCCTGGCTCGGTCCTGCGCCTTCGGCCTTGGAGGTGAAGATCTCCACCCAGTCGCCGTGATTGAGTTCGCTGTTGAGCGGTACCAGCTTGCCGTTGACGCGCGCACCTATGGTCCGGTGACCCACCTCGGTGTGGACAGCGTAAGCGAAGTCCACAGGCGTCGATCCTGCCGGCAAGGCCATGACCTCGCCCTTCGGGGTGAAGACGAACACCTCGCGGGCGTTGATCTCGAAACGCAGCGAATCCAGGAACTCGCCCGGATCAGAGGTTTCCTGCTGCCAATCGACCAACGAACGCAACCAGCCCATGTCGCCGTCCTTGGGGCTCCCCGGGCCGACGGCGGTCCGGTTGGGCTGGTCCTTGTACTTCCAGTGCGCGGCCACGCCATACTCCGCGCGGCGGTGCATTTCGTGGGTGCGGATCTGGATCTCAACGGGCTTGCCACCGGGGCCGATGACCGTGGTGTGCAGGGACTGGTACATGTTGAACTTCGGCATGGCGATATAGTCCTTGAACCGCCCCGGCAGGGGGTTCCACCGCGAATGCAAGGTGCCAAGAGCCGCATAACAGTCACGGACGGAGTCCACCAGGACTCGCACGCCCATGAGGTCGTTGATGTCGTCGAAGTCCTTGTCCCGGACGATCATCTTTTGGTAGATCGAGTAGTAATGCTTGGGGCGGCCCGTGATGGTGGCCTTGATGCGTGCGACACGCAGGTCTTCGGCAATCTGGTTGCGGATGACGCTCAGGCTCTTCTCGCGTTCCGGAGTGCGGTCCCCCACCATCCGGACGATCTCTTCATACACCTTCGGGTACAAGGCGGCGAAGGAAAGATCCTCAAGTTCCCATTTGATGGTGTTCATGCCGAGGCGGTGGGCCAGCGGCGCAAAGATCTCCAGCGTTTCGCGTGCTTTGCGTGCGGACGATTCAGCGGAAACAAATCGCCAGGTGCGGGCATTGTGCAGGCGGTCCGCAAGCTTGATCATCAGCACCCGGATGTCCTTGGCCATGGCCACAACCATCTTGCGGACGGTCTCGGACTGCGCGGCCTCACCGAACTGGACTTTGTCGAGCTTGGTGACACCGTCAACGAGCATCGCGACTTCCGGACCGAAATCACGGGTCAGATCAGCGAGGGTGTAGGGAGTGTCCTCCACAGTGTCGTGCAAAAGCGCGGCGGCCAGGGTTGTTCCGGTGAGCCCCAGTTCCGCGAGGATCGTGGCCACCGCCACGGGGTGCGTGATGTACGGATCGCCGCTCTTCCGCTTCTGCCCCTGGTGGCTGCGTTCGGCCACCGTGAAGGCACGCTGGATCAGATCGAGGTCTTCCTTGGGGTTGTTGGCCCTGACCGTCCGCAGCAGCGGTTCGAGGATCGGCGAATAGGTGCTCGCGCCCCGTCCGGTCAATTTCGCCAGCCTGGAGCGCGTCCGCTCCCGCCGTCCGGGGAACGTCGGGCGCACGCCCGGGCTGTCCACGGGCACACCATCCAGGGTGCTGCCCGTAGCTGCAGTTGCGGTGCCGGGCACGCGGCTCAGGCCGTCCTCTCCGCCCGCCGGCGGCGCCGACGTCGTACGTTCCTCCACAAAAGCACCTCTCACGACTGACTTAATTCTCCCAGTCTATTCCCGCCGGTGACCTCTCCAAGAACCGGTACCCAGATGACGGAGCCGGGAACGAAAAGGGCCGGTCACCGCTTTTCAGCGGTGACCGGCCCTTCAAGGTGGAAACGAGGCTAAACGGCCGCGGCTTCCGAGTTCGAGCTGGCGGCTGCGGTGCGTCGGGTAGCCACCTTCTTGGCCTGCTTCTGCAGCTCGGGTTCGCTCTGGCGCAGCCAGGCGTAGAGCGGAGCCGCGATGAAGATCGTCGCCGCGGTACCGATCAGGATGCCGACGAACAACGCGAGGGACAGGTCGCGGAGCGTGCCGGCGCCGAGCAGTCCGGCACCAATGAAGAGAATCGCGGCGACCGGCAATACTGCCACCATCATGGTGTTGATGGAGCGCACCAGGGTCTGGTTGACGGCGAGGTTGACCTCTTCGGCAAAAGTGCGACGGCTGGAGGTGGTGATGTCCGAGGTGTTTTCACGGATCTTGTCGAAAACCACCACGGTGTCATACAAGGAGTAACTAAGCACCGTCAGGAAGCCGATGATGGCCGACGGAGTCACCTCGAAATCGCTCAAGGAGTAGACACCGGCCGTGGTGAACATCGTCACCAGCATGCCGGCGAGGGCAGAGACCGACATCTTCCAGGTGCGGAAGTACAACGCCATCAAGAGAGCGGCCAGGCCTACGAACACCGCCAGGCCAATGAGGGCCTGCTTGGTAACATCCTGCCCCCAGGTCGGGCCAATGAAGGTCGAGGTCACTTGGCTTTCGGTGACGCCGTAGACCTTTGCGAGGTCCGTTTTGAGCTTGACGGTCTGGTCATCGCTGAGTTTGTCCGTCTGGATGCGCATGGTGTTACCCGCGACGTTGGCGACGCGCGGAACCGCACCGGGTACGACGTCGTGGACGGCCTTCTCACCCGGCGCTGAATCGGTGGTCTTCACGTTGGAAACCGTGAACTCGGAACCGCCCCGGAAATCGATTCCGAGGTTGTAGCCGCCCTTGACCACCGGCAGGAGGATGGAGATCGCCACCGCCACTGCGGCGATGATGAACCAGATCTTCTTGCTGGAGACGAAGTTGTAAGAGCGCTTGCCCGTGTAGAGCTCGTTGCCGAACTTTGCGAAGCTCGTGGTCATTACTTCTCCTCCTTGGTGCCGTTGGAAGAACCAGCCAGCTGGGCTTGCTTTTCGGCAAGGCGACGTTCGGCAATAGTCATGCGGCGCTCGGCTTCAGCGGCAGCACCGGTGTTGCGGGCGCGGACGACGGCAGGTTTCTCCGTCGGCGTGCGGAGCCTGCCGGCACCGAGGTACAGCGGCACGGCGCCCAGGCGCTCAGGGTCGAGGCCTGAGAAGCGGTGACCTTCGCCGAAGAACTTCGTCTTGGCCAGCACCTGGAGCGTCGGGTGCGTGAACATGAACACGACCAGGAGGTCTGCCAACGCGGTGAGGCCAAGGGTGAAGGCGAAGCCGCGGACGTTTCCGACGGCGACGAAATACAACACCAAGGCTGCGAGCAGGTTGACGGCCTTGGAGGCAAGGACCGTCCGCTTGGCGCGCCTCCAACCATTCGCGACGGCGGACACGAGGCCCTTGCCCTCACGAAGTTCGTCACGGATGCGTTCGAAGTACACGATGAAGGAGTCCGCTGTTTGACCGATGGCCACGATAAGGCCTGCCACACCGGCCAACGACAGCCGATAGTTTTCCGTCCAGCCAAGGATCGCGATCGCGAGGTAGGTGAGTCCACCGGCCACCACCAGGGAGAGGATCGTGACGAAGCCCAGGGCCCGGTACTGGAACAGTGAATAGACCACCACGAGCAGGAGCCCGATCACACCGGCCAACAGGCCAAGGCGCAACTGCTCGCCACCAAGGGTTGCGGAAATCTGCTCTTCGGACTGGATATCGAAGCTGATGGGCAGCGCGCCGTAGCGGAGCTGGTCCGACAATGCCTGCGCGGACGCCTGCGTGAAGTTGCCGGTGATCTGCGGCTTGCCATCGGTGATGACGGCGAGGGCACGCGGTGCGGAAATGACCTGGTCATCGAGGACGATGGCGAACTGGGCCTTGGGGTCGTTGCCGCCCTGGGCCTGCGACGCCACGTAGAACTGGTTGAGCCGCTGTGTCACGTCCTTGAAGGTCTTGGTGGCGTTGGCGTCGAACGTGATCGTCACGCCCCACGCATTGGTCACCGAGCCCTGTGCGCCCTGGACGGGGTCGAAGGAAGACGACACGATGTCCTGGCCCTTTACCTCGACCGGACCAAGGATGTACTTGACGGCAGGAGTCGTGGCCGTTGCCGGCTCGCAGGTCACCAGAGGCTTGGCCGGATCCGACCGCGGCTGCTTGTCCTGCGCAGGGTTGGCGCAGTCCAGGGCTTCGAAGGCCTTGTAGACGTCCGCCGTGACCCAGTTGCTGTCGCTCGCGTTGGTCGGCGCAGCCGTGGGCTTGGGCAGGCTCGCATCAGGCGTCCGCGATGCCACCGGAACGGGAGCGGGATCGCCGGTGGTGATCACCGGGCGGAAGTTCATGTCGGCAGATGCCTGGATCAAGGCACGGGTTTCCGAACTTGGCGTCCCGGGAAGGCTCACTACGACGTTACGGCCGGACTGCGTGGTGATTTCCGCTTCGGCAACGCCGGAGCTGTCAACGCGCTGGCGGATAATCGCGACGGCTTGGTTCAACTGTTCTTCGTTGATGCCGGTGGATCCTTCGACCTTGGGCGCGAGGATCATTTGCGTGCCGCCCTCGAGGTCAAGCGCGAGCTTGGGAGCCCAGCTCGCGTGACCGGTGATGACGCCGCCCCCGAGGACTGCTGTCAGTACAGCGAATATTGCGACAAGCCAGATCAGCACCCTGCGGGCTGCATTTTTGTGGCTGGTTCGTGCCATGTTCGATCTTCCTGTTGATGACGGAACAGCCGCCGACGTGCACTTGTGAGCGCAGGCCGGCGGCGATTCATTGCCGTAGAGCTATTCCCGCTTGTAGAGCGGGTACGGGCTAACTGTCCTTCTTGCCCTCGTCGTTGAGGCGCCTGAGGGTTTCCTCCGGGGTTTCCGGGGATGCCGACGCCTCGGCATCAGCACCCGTCAGCGACGACGCGTCGTCCGGGACGTCTACCGGGGTTTCCTCGACAGGCTCAACGATCTTGGTGACGGCCTGGCGGTGCACCGTGGCGAGGTTGCCCGGAGACAGCTCAAGGACAACCTTGTTCTCAGTGTCGTCCATCGCGACGATTCGGCCGAACAGGCCGAAACTGGTCATGACCTCAACACCGGGGGCGAACTGGGATTGCAGCTTGGCCTGCTGTTGCTGCGTCTTCTTGTTGCGGCGGAACATCATGAAGATGAAGACGCCGAGCATGGCGAACAGCAGGATTGTCATTGGATCCACAGGGAAGTTCCGTTCTTTACTTACGTTTTTGGTTTCACGGCCATGTCTGCCCGGTGGATCCGGCGGCCGTGGAGCTTTCGCCCGCGTGGCCGCACAATGCTCCGACGGGCGGGCACAGAACCAAGGACTCGAACGTGCCGAGTGTCATACCAGTCTAGAGGGTTAAGCTGAATGGATCGTGCTATCGGCCGGTGTCGATGCTTTCAGCGCCGTTTTCGTTGTCCTCGAACAGCGCGAGCGGGTCCTGTCCGAACACTCCTGGCGGCACCGCATATCCAAGGTGCGTCCATGCCGACGCCATGGCGATCCGGCCGCGCGGCGTCCGGCCCAAGAGGCCCTCACGCACCAGGTACGGCTCGGCGACCGTTTCCACGGTCTCCGGCTCTTCCCCGACGGCGATTGCCAGGGTGGAGAGCCCCACGGGCCCACCGTTGAACTTGAGGATCAGGGCTTCGAGCACCGCACGGTCCAAGCGGTCCAATCCACGCTGGTCCACCTCGTACATGTCCAACGCCGCGGAGGCGGCACGCGCATCGATCTGTTCGATGCCGTGAACCAAGGCCCAGTCCCGGACGCGGCGCAGCAGTCGGTTGGCGATACGCGGAGTTCCACGGGAACGGCCCGCGATCTCGCTGAAGCCGGCCGAGTTGACCTTGAGATCAAGCAGTCCGGCCGAGCGGCGAAGCACGAGTTCGAGCTCCGCCACGGAATAGAACTCCAGATGCCCTGTGAAACCAAAGCGGTCACGCAGCGGTCCGGGCAGGAGTCCGGCCCTCGTGGTGGCCCCGACCAGGGTGAATGGCGGCAACTCGAGCGGAATGGCAGTGGCGCCGGCGCCCTTGCCCACCACGATGTCCACCCGGAAATCCTCCATGGCCATGTAGAGCATTTCCTCTGCGGGCCGGGACATTCGGTGGATTTCATCGAGGAAGAGGACTTCACCCTCCGAAAGCGAGGAGAGGATGGCCGCCAGGTCTCCGGCGTGCTGGATGGCCGGCCCGCTGCTGATGCGCAAGGGAGCGTTCATCTCGGCTGCGATGATCATGGAGAGCGTGGTCTTCCCGAGCCCCGGGGGGCCCGAAAGCAAGACGTGGTCCGCGCTCCGCCCGCGCATTCTCGAGGCTTCCAGCACGAGCGAGAGCTGCTTGCGGACGCGGTGCTGGCCTACGAAGTCGTGGAGGTTCTTCGGGCGCAGTGCTGCCTCGATGATGCGCTCTTCGGGTTCCTCTCCCCCGGTAACGAGGGATTGCTCAGCCACGGCTGCCTACCCGGTTTCCGGCACGGGCGCCGTCCTGCCCAAGCCAGCGAAGGGTTGCTCGCAGGATCTGGGCGACGTTGCCGGCGTCGGCAAGTTCCGGGGAATCGGCCATTGCCTTGTCGATGCTTCCGGCGGCGTCCTTTTCCGACCAGCCGAGGCTCGTCATGGCAGCCACCACTTGCGGCTTCCACACGGACTCGGCAGCGACGGCGGGGGCGGCCCCCGGAGCGGTGCCGTGGGGCACGAGCTTGCCCGCAAGCTCGAGGACGATCCTGCCGGCTACCTTCGGCCCGATCCCTGGCACCTTGGTGAATGACTTGGCGTCACCGGAATGGGCGGCCACCCGGATCGCCTCGGGCTCATGCACGGCGAGGACCGCGAGGGCCAGCCGCGGTCCCACCCCGCTCACGCTGAGCAGGACATCGAAAACTTCCCGTTCGTCGTCGTTCGAGAAACCAAAGAGGGTCAGGGAGTCCTCCCGGACGATCAACGAAGTGAACAGCTTCGCTTCCTCGCCGACATGCAGGTGGCTGAGGGTTTGGGGCGTGGCGTAGACGCTCATTCCGGCACCGTTGAGATCGATGACGGCCGTGGAGAGACTGACGTGTGCCACGGTTCCGCGGAGAAAACTGATCAAGACCCGGCTCCTGAAGTACTGCCCCGTGCATGCTGCGATTGCATCTATAGCGCGGGGGCTATCCGAACATATCTACGAATACCCTAGCAAGGGCCGCCGACAATTACCGGCCGCGGCGCGCTTTCGCTTCGGCTTCCGCCCATGCCCGCTGGGCGGGCGTGAGCGCACTGCTCCCCGGTCCGGTGGTGGCCACGGCGGCGCCGCTCCCGGCCCGCCACGCGTGCGTGACCGCGAGGGCCAGCGCGTCTGCGGCGTCGGCCGGACGGGGCGGGGCGTCCAGGCGCAGGATCTTGGTGATGAGCTTGGTCACCGCCTCTTTGTTGGAGGTGCCGCTTCCCGTGACGGCGGCTTTGACTTCCGACGGCGTGTGGAGCGCCACCGGGATGCCGCGCCGCGCTGCCGCCGCGATGACCACTCCGGACGCCTGGGCCACGCCCATGACAGTGCTGACGTTCAACTGGGAGAAGACCCGTTCGACCGCAAGAACGTCCGGCTTGTACAGGTCGAGCCATTCGTCGATGGCCTTGGCGATGACCAGCAAGCGCTGGTCCAGTGATTGTTCCGGGGAGGTTCCCACGACGCAGACGGCCACCATGGTGGCGCGTCTGTTCCGTTCGACGTCCACCACTCCGATGCCGCAACGGGTGAGGCCCGGATCGACTCCTAGTACGCGAAGAGTCAAGTCCGGGCCTCCCTGTGCGTTGTCAGGCTATGTCGCAAAAAGCATTACTCGGCTTCGAGCGCAGCCTGGACTTCCTCGCTCATGTCAGCGTTGGTGTAGACGTTCTGGACGTCGTCGAGATCCTCGAGGGCGTCGACGAGCTTCATGAACTTCTTGGCACCGTCGAGGTCAAGCGGTACCTGCATGGACGGGACGAACTCAGCTTCGTCCGTCTCGTATTCGATGCCGGCTTCCTTGAGGGCTTCGCGGATGGCCTGCAGATCGGTGGGTTCCGAGTGGATTTCCCAGTTGTCGCCGCTGTCCTTGACTTCCTCGGCGCCGGCGTCGAGGACGGCCATCAGGATGTCGTCTTCGCTGAGCCCGTTCTTGGGCAGGTTGACGACGCCCTTGCGGGTGAAGAGGTAGCTCACGGATCCGGGGTCGGCGATGGTGCCGCCGTTGCGGGAGATGGCCAGCCGGACCTCGGAGGCGGCACGGTTCTTGTTGTCCGTGAGGCACTCGATCAGGAGGGCTGAACCCTGCGGGCCGCGGGCTTCGTACATGATCTCCGTGTAGTCGACCACTTCGCCGGTGAGCCCGGCTCCGCGCTTGATGGCACGGTCGATGTTGTCAGCGGGGACCGACGTCTTCTTGGCCTTGGTGACGGCAAGTTCCAGGCTCGGGTTGCCGGCAAGGTCCGGTCCGCCCATGCGGGCTGCGACTTCGATGTTCTTGATCAGTTTGGCGAACGACTTGGCCCGGCGGCTATCGAGGATGGCCTTCTTGTGCTTGGTCGTCGCCCATTTGGAGTGGCCTGACATGCTTTAAACTTCCCCTCTGATCATTCGAATAAACAATTCATGCACGCGCTTCTCCCCAGTCACTTCCGGGTGGAAGGAGGTGGCCAGCAACCGACCTGAGCGCACTGCAACAATTCTAGCCAACCCGTGCAAAGTGTCCGTGTGGCTGGCTTTTCCGGGTTCCACCTGGGCAAGGATTTCGACGCCGGGACCGACGCGCTCCACCCATGGTCCCCTAATGAAGACGGCATGGACGGGGTCGACGCCGGACTCGCCGGCGCTGAACTCGAGGCCCTTGAAGTCAAGGTCGGTTTCGAAAGACTCACGCTGCCGGCCGAAGGCGTTGCGGCGGACCGTGATGTCCAACCCGCCGAAAGTCTGCTGCGGGTTCCCGGCGAGGTCCGTGGCGGGATCGGCGATGTCGTCGGCCAGGAGGATCATTCCGGCGCAGGACCCATAGACCGGCAGCCCGGACGCGATCTGCTTACGGATGGGATCCGCGAGTTCGAAGATGCGCGCCAGCTTGTCGATGGTGGTGGACTCGCCGCCGGGAATGATGAGGCCGTCAATATCGTCGAGTTCCGCCGGCCGCCGGATGCCGACGCCGGTGGCGCCGGCCGCTTCGACGGCGTGGATGTGCTCACGAAAATCGCCTTGTAGTGCGAGGACGCCGATGCGCAGGCCCGTGCCCACGCTTGATGACGCCTCGGAAGGGGGATTGGTCATTCGACCATCATAATGCGCCGTCACTGCAGGCCTCGCCCCGGCAACCCCATAGCACGCTCTCGGCGCGTGGTTTATGCACCAACTGGGATATATTACAGAGCATGTTTTCGTTCACCGTTCCGCTCGGCAAGCTGGTCCGTGCTGTGTCCCGGCTTCGCGGCGGGGGTTCGGCTTTGCCGGGCCTCGTGGTCGAGAAGATCGACCCCGGCTTCATGCAGAGGACGCTCTCCTCGCTCCCCCACGGCGTGGCTGTGGTGAGCGGGACCAACGGCAAGACGACCACCACCAAAATGGTCGTGGAACTGTTGGAAAGCCAAGGCCTTAAGGTCTTCACCAACCGGACGGGCAGCAACTTCACCCGCGGCGTCGCAGCTGCACTCCTCGGTGAGGTGGACTGGCGCGGCAGGCTGGACGCCGACGTCGCGGTGTTGGAACTCGACGAGGCACATGCCGTGCATTTCGTGAACAAAGTGCCGCCGCGCTACTGCCTTCTCCTCAATGTCTTGAGGGACCAGCTGGACCGCTTCGGCGAGATCGACGCTACCGCGTTGCTTCTCCAGCGCATCGCCGAGCGAACCACAGGCACCGTGGTCTTGAACCGCGAGGATCCCCGGGTCGCCCGCATCGCGGCAGCAGTCAGCGGCCCCGAGGTGCTCTACTTCGGATTGGACGAATCGCTCCGGAGCACCTTCCCGAACGACGACGACATGCGGGCCGCGGCTCCGGGAACCACCCCCCTCGGTGACGTGCCCGCCTCCCCGGCGGCCGACGTCGTACTCCGCCGGGTGGGTGCCGACGACGCCGACTTCGAGTTCGACGGAACCCGGGTGGCGACGCACATGAAACTCCGCGGGGTCTACAACATCTTCAATGCGGCCGCCGCGTTGGTGCTCGCCAGGAGCATTACCGGGGCGAGCGGCAGGCCCGGCGATGCCGCGAAGCTCGTCAAGGCGCTCTCCGAGGTGGCCCCGGCGTTCGGCCGCGGGGAGAGCCTGACGGTGGACGGCCAGCCCCTCGAGCTGGTCCTGGTGAAGAACCCGAGTGGTTTCCGGCTGGGCCTCAAGTCCTTCCCGGCGAAGGGCTACGCGTCCATGATCGCGATCAACGACAACTACGCCGACGGCCGTGACATGTCGTGGCTCTGGGACGTTGAGTTCGATTCCCTGCGGGAGGAAGGCGTCGAGGTCCTCACCGGCGTCCGTGCCTACGACATGGCCTTGCGCCTGCAGTACGACGAGGTCCGCTTCGGATCGGTCGACACAGATATTCCTGCGGCCCTGGCTTCATTCATCCGGGGGTCGGCGGGCAAGCCGAAACGTGTGTTCTGCACCTACACCGCAATGTTGGCCATCCGGCGCGAACTCTCCAAAATCACCACAGTAGAGGTGGTCTCATGACCCCGGCCGAAGACACCGCCCTCCACGCCAGCAAGGGCACCATCCGGGTCCTGCAGCTGTATCCCCGTGAGATGAACATCTACGGGGACTGGGGAAATGCGCTCGTCTTGCGGCAGCGCCTGCTCTGGCACGGCTACACGCCTGAACTCCTCGAATACAACGTGGGCGACGACTTTCCCGAGGATGTCGACCTCATTGTGGGCGGCGGCGGACAGGACAGCGGCCAGATCGTCATCCAGGAAGATCTCCAGGCACGCGCCGAGCAGCTCCGCGGCATGGCCGATGACGGAACGCCCATGCTGGTCATTTGCGGGCTCTACCAACTCTTCGGCAGGTTCTTCAAGACCAAGAGCGGGCCTGTCATCCCGGGCATCGGCATCCTCGACGTCGAGACGGTGGGCACCGACGAACGCCTCATCGGAAACGTCACCCTCACCTCGTCCGAGTTCGGCGAAATCCTCGGCTACGAAAACCACAGCGGACAGACCTCGCTAGGCCCCGGCGTCGAGCCCCTCGGCACCGTGTCCAAAGGTGCCGGCAACAACAGCAAGGACAACCACGAGGGCGCCCGGCACCGAAATGTTGTTGCCAGCTACTTGCACGGTTCCTTGCTGCCCAAGAATCCTGCCATCGCCGATTTCCTGATCCGGACCGCCGTCGAACGCAAGTACGGTGCTTTCGTCCCCGGAACGCCCGACGACGACTTCGCCCGCCTCGCGCGCGAACATGCGGCGCGGCGGCCGCGCTAACACGAGGAAAAGCGTTGTGGGCGGGGACCTTGCATGAAAGGGTTGCTTCATGACGAACCCTCTCTTGGAGCCGAGTACCCTTCCCTTCGGATTGCCGCCCTTCGCAACGATCCAGGACAGCCACTACGCCGAAGCCGTGGATGCGGGCCTCGCTGAACACCTGGCCGAGATCCAGTCCATCGTGGACAATCCGGATCCTGCGTCCTTCGAAAACACGGCGGTGGCGATGGAACGCTCCGGCCGCCTGCTGGAGCGGGCAGCCGCAGCCTTCTTCACCCTGGTTTCCGCCGACGCCTCCGACGCCATCCGGGAACTCGAAACCGAGCTGTCCCCCCGCTTTGCGAGCCACCAGGACGCGGTCTACCTCAATCGCGGACTGTACGAACGATTCGCAGCCATAGACACCTCAGGGCTCGATGACGAATCCCTCCGGCTGGTCCAGGAGTACCTCAGGGAATTCCGGCAGTCGGGGATCCAGCTCGACCCGGCTGACCAGGAAAAGCTCAAGAGCCTCAACGCGGAGCTCTCCCGTTTGGGAACGGACTACGGTCAACGCGTCAAGGAAGCCATGAAGGCCGCCGCTCTTTTGGTGGAGGACGCCACGGAGCTTGCCGGACTCCCCGCGGACGACATCGCCAGCGCCGCCGAGGCAGCACGCACTGCCGGGCACGAGGGGAAATACCTCCTGACCCTCATACAGCCGAGCAACCAGCCTGCTCTGGCTTCTTTGCACAACCGCGAGCTTCGCCGCCGCCTGTATGAGGCATCCATTGCGCGAGGCAGCGACGGCGGCAGCCTGGACGTCATGGAGCTGGCGAAGGCGATGGCGCGTTTGAGGGCCGAGAAGGCGGGCCTTCTCGGGTTCGGCAACTATGCCGAACTCGTCCTGGAACGCCAGACCGCTCCTGATTTCGCGGCCGTGCAGACGATGCTGAACCGCCTCGCCCCTGCCGCTATACGCAACGCCGACGCCGAAGCGGCTGCCTTGGCGGAGAGCGCGGGGCACCCGTTGGAAGCGTGGGACTGGGCGTACTACTCCTCGAAGGTCCGGCGGGAGCGGTATGAGGTGGACGAACAGCTGCTGCGGCCCTATTTCGAATTGGACCGGGTACTCGTGGACGGCGTCTTCTTCGCAGCTACGAGCCTCTTCGGGATTACTTTCCACGAGCGGAAAGACCTTGAGGGGTACCACCCCGACGTCCGGGTTTGGGAGGTGCGAAACGAGGACGGCTCCGAGCTCGGCCTTTTCCTAGGCGACTACTACGCGCGGGACTCCAAGCGCGGCGGCGCGTGGATGAACTCGCTCGTCGAACAGTCAGCACTCCTGGGAACCATGCCCGTGGTCATCAACAACCTGAACATCTCCAAACCGCCGGCCGGAGAACCGACCCTGCTCACCCTGGACGAGGTCCGGACCACGTTCCATGAGTTCGGCCATGCCTTGCACGGACTCTTCTCGAACGTCACGTATCCACGGTTCTCCGGCACCTCGGTGCCGCGCGACTTCGTGGAGTATCCGTCGCAGGTCAACGAGATGTGGATCATGTGGCCGGAAATCATCGGCAACTACGCCCGCCACTATGCGACCGGAGAGCCGCTCCCCCAGGACACGATTGACCGCCTCAACGAGTCCAAGCTGTGGGGCGAGGGTTTCGCGACCACGGAATATCTCGGCGCCGCCCTCTTGGACCTGGCCTGGCACGTCCTGGACGTCGACGGTGTTCCGCAGGACGCGCAGGACTTCGAAGCGAAAGCATTGGCAGCCGCAGGCGTGGCGCACTCCCTCATACCGCCCCGGTACCGGACTGGGTATTTCCAGCACATCTTCGCCGGGGACTTCTACGCTGCCGGCTACTACTCCTACATCTGGAGTGAAGTGCTGGACGCGGAAACGGTGGACTGGTTCACGGAAAACGGCGGACTGCTGCGCGGGAACGGCGAACGATTCCGCTCGGAGCTGCTCTCCCGTGGCAACAGCCGCGATCCGCTGGAGTCGTTCCGCACGCTCCGTGGCCGCGATGCCGCCCTCGAGCCGCTCCTCAAGCGCCGCGGCCTCGAGTAGCCTGTGGGTCTACCCAACTAACTCGCAGTTGCTGTCGTTTTGGAGCCTCAGAGCGACAACAACTGCGAGTTAGTTGGGTTAACGCACGACGCCGGCCGGTCACCGAAAAGGTGACCGACCGGCGGCGTACTTCTACTGACTGCAAGGCGTCGGGCGGTGTGATCCGGCCCCGCAAGGCGTCGTACGGCGTCGGGCGGTGTGATCCGGCCGCCTGCGTAAAAGGGCCCACGCCCCTCGCCGCCGCAAAGCCGCGGCAGCGAGTCGCGGGGAATAGCAGGCCGAGGATCAGCGCCGTCCGGCACGCCAAGTGAACGCGGGGATCAGCGCCGTCCGGCGCGCCAAGTGAACGCGGGGATCAGCGCCGTCCGGCGCGCCAAGAGAGCGGGATTTACCAGCCGCGCTCGGCGAGGCGGTGGGGTTCGGGGATTTCCTCGACGTTGATGCCGACCATCGCTTCGCCCAGGCCGCGGGAGACCTTGGCGATGACGTCGGGGTCGTCGAAGAACGTGGTGGCCTTCACGACAGCGGCAGCACGCTGGGCCGGGTTGCCGGACTTGAAGATGCCCGAACCGACGAACACGCCATCCGCGCCAAGCTGCATCATCATGGCAGCGTCGGCCGGGGTGGCGATGCCGCCGGCGGTGAACAGAACGACGGGGAGCTTGCCGGTAGCGGCGATTTCCTTGACGAGTTCGTACGGGGCCTGCAGTTCCTTGGCCGCGACGTAGAGTTCGTCCTCGGGCAGGGTGGAGAGGCGAAGGATCTCGGCGCGGATCTGGCGCATGTGGGTGGTGGCGTTGGAGACGTCGCCGGTGCCGGCCTCGCCCTTGGAGCGGATCATGGCCGCGCCCTCGTTGATGCGGCGCAGAGCCTCGCCGAGGTTGGTGGCACCGCAGACGAAGGGAACGGTGAAGTTCCACTTGTCGATGTGGTGGGTGTAGTCGGCCGGGGTCAGGACCTCGGACTCGTCGATGTAGTCAACACCGAGGGACTGCAGGACCTGCGCCTCGACGAAGTGGCCAATGCGGGCCTTGGCCATGACGGGGATGGACACGGCGGCGATGATCTGGTCGATCATGTCCGGGTCAGACATGCGAGACACGCCGCCTTGGGCGCGGATGTCGGCGGGAACGCGCTCGAGCGCCATGACGGCCACGGCACCGGCATCTTCGGCGATGCGGGCCTGCTCGACGTTGACGACGTCCATGATGACGCCGCCCTTGAGCATCTCGGCCATACCGCGCTTGACGCGGCTGCTGCCCGTAACGCTGGCTGCGGACGAACCGGCTTCGTTGCTTACATCAGGTGTAGACACAAAAACCCCTATGGGTAGATAGAAGACCTTGGCCGGGGCGCAGGCGGACAGGGGCCACACACAGCGCACACCGGATTTCCAGGTCACATTGACCAAGTAACTTCAATACTAGTCCCCTGCACTGTGCCCGTCGTACTTGGTTACCCGCCTCCGCCACGCAGTTCCGCCGGGACTGGCGGGGCTTCGCGCACAGGGTGATATGGGTCCCGCGTGTCGCGGATACTTCAGGTGCATTGACGGCGGCAGATTGGTTGGCGGGGTGAAGCGCGGGAGTCTGTCTTCGCCAATTGTGGATGCAGCACTGGCCCATCGCCGAAGCGATCCGGGTTCGTTGGGACCTCAACAGCTAGTACTTGGGACGTGTTTTCCTTGTTTTCGCTTTTCGCGACGCCGGGTGGCAGCCTGGGGGCTTAATTGTCAGAGCCTCGTGACAGGGTTTAGTCATGGAAGGCATCGGTCAACTCACGGCACCTCGTGCGGCCGCGCCCGACGGCGGGATCCCGTCGCAGGGGCGACTGTCCCGCGGCCTCAAGCCCGTCGCCGCCCGCCATGCGCAGGTCCAATACGCTGCCCAGCTGCACTTCGCAGAGCATCACCAGAACCTGGCCCAGTTCCAAAGCCCGGCCCAGCTCCACAACGCAGCGCAGTTCGGAAGCCCGGCCCAGCTCCACAACGCAGCGCAGTTCGAAAGCCCGGCAGCCGGCGGGCCGTCGTCGGCAGGCGGTCTTGGTCAGGCACTGGCGGTGATGGATGCGCTGCGTTCAGCCGCTCTCGCCGACACCGGCCTGTTCGGCTTCCCTGAAGCCGCGGAGTTCGCCGGCAAGGTCGAGGAGATCGCCCGGACGGTGGAGTTCCTGCAGATCGTCGCGGCCCGGGCCGTGGAACGGACGCGCAGCGAAGCGCAAGCGGCACGGCAAGCCTCTCCGGCTCCGGGGTGGAGGACCGGCTGGACCGAACTCGCCGCAACCACAGCCGGCATGGCGACCACGGCCGCGGCGGCGGCAGATTCGCCGGGGTCCGCGGCCTGCCTCGCCGAAGCCGCCGACCCGGTCCACGACGGCTACCGGAACGCCGCCGAATTCCTGCGCGCCAGGCTGCGGATCGGCATCAGCGAAGCCAGGCGCCGGCTCACCCTGGCCGAAAGCGTGCTCCCGCAGACAGGAATCACCGGACAAGACCTCCCCGCACGGCACCCGGTCCTCGCCGCCGCCCTCGCCGCGGCGGCCGTGCCGTCCCGCTCGGCCACCCTCATCAGCACCGCCCTGGACCAGGTACGCCACCACGCCGACCCGGACACCGCCGGCCAGATGGAACACTCCCTGACCCGGACCGCCATCGAAAGCGATCCCGACTTCGTGCACCGGATAGCCAAACGCTGGGTCGACGCCATCGACCAGGACGGAACCGAACCCAGCGAAGAAGAACTCCGCCACCGCCAAGGCGCATTCATCCGCAAACCCCGCCACGGCCTGCACCACCTGGAAATCTTCGCCACCGCCGAACAATTCGAAACCCTCACCACCGCCATGAACACCGCCACCAACCCCCGCCTCCAACACCCCGCCGGCACCGACACCGGCAGCGACGACGGCGACACCGGCAGTGACGGAGCACAGGCCACGGACTCAGTGGACACCGATCCGGGCGGCGACGACGACGGCGCGCACCCCGGCGCTCACCCCGCCCTGGACCGGCGCTCCCGTCCCCAGAAACTCCTCGACGGGCTCGTCGGCGCCTGCAGCGTGGCCCTGGCCACCGGCGAACTGCCTGCCAACGGTGGTCTCCGGCCGCAGGTCATGGTGACCATCGACTACCGCGACCTGCTCGACCGCCTCGAACACGAATCCCCCGCCGCTCCAAGCCCCCGCCCGAGCAGCGGTTCGTCCACCTTCCAGGGCCCGATCCACCCCACGGCCATCCGCAAAATCGCCTGCGACGCCGACATCATCCCCGTCCTGCTCGGCAGCGAAGGCCGCATCCTGGACATCGGCCGCACCACCAGGATCTTCCCGCCCCACATCCGCAAAGCCATCATCGCCCGCGACCAAGGCTGCGCCTTCCCCGACTGCACCATCCCCGCACCCTGGTGCGAAGCCCACCACATCACCTACTGGTCCAACAAAGGCACCACCAGCACCGACAACGGCACCCTGCTCTGCAGCCACCACCACCACGTCATCCACAAAGAACACTGGACCATCACCCTGGACAACGGCACGGCATGGTTCAAACCCCCACCCCACCTCGACCCCCGCCAAACACCCCGACGCAACCACCACTTCAGACCCACCCGGACATAAACCCACCCGGAGACGACCGTGCCCCGGCACAAAACGCGCCGGGGCAGCAAAGTGATCACGCCCGCTTAAGCGGGCGTCCCGCCGTCGACGTCTGCCATCGCCTGTTCGCGGACGGCCACCATCCTTTGGACGACGGTGACTGCCGTGGCGGCGGCGAGGATGACGAGGGTCGCCAGCAAGACGACGGGAGGCAGGCCGAGTCCGGTCAGGCCGGTGACGAAGAGCACCGAGATGAGCCGCTCCGCGCGCTCGGCGATGCCCACATTGGCGTAGAAGCCCAGAGATTCAGCCTTGGCGCGGGCGTACGAAACCACCATCCCGAGCACCAGACATGCCAGGGACGCGATGGCTATCGCGCTGTTCCCGCCGCCCGTGAAAAACCAGATTGCGACGCCGGTGAAAATGGCGCCGTCGGCCAATCGGTCCAGCGTCGAATCGAGGAAGTTTCCCCACGGACCGCTTCGTCCCTGCTCCCGCGCCATAATGCCATCCACGACGTCGGATAGCGCGAATATGGCGATCAGCAGCGAACCCCACCAAAGCTGGCCGAGGGGGTAGAGAATCAGGGCGCCGAGGACTACTCCGGCGGTCCCGACGACGGTGACGGCGTCGGGCGAGACCCCCACCTTGAGCAGGAATCGGGCAAGGGGCGAGAACAGCCCGGTGAAGAACCCGCGGGCGTGCCGATTAAGCATCCGGCTCCCCGGATAGTTCCGATTCCTCCGGCCACGCGTCGGCCACCTGCTGCCGGACCTCCGCGAGGGTCTGGGTGATGGCCTTGGTCTGGGCGATGATCGGGAAGAAGTTCCCGTCCCCACCCCAGCGCGGAACCACGTGCTGATGCAGGTGGGCGGCGATTCCCGCGCCGCCGGCTACACCCTGGTTCATGCCCAGGTTGAAGCCGCTCGGGTTGGCCACCTTTCGCAGCACCCGCATCGCGGTCTGCGTAAGTTCCGCCATTTCCGCGGTTTCCTGCACCGTGATGTCCGTGTAGTCCGGAACATGCCGGTACGGGCACACCAGCAAATGGCCAGGGTTGTACGGGAACAAATTGAGCACCACGTAGCAGGTCTTGCCGCGGCGCACGATCAGAGATTCCTCATCCGTGCGGCTTGGAGCCACGCAGAACGGGCAGTCCTCGTTATCGAACTGGTTCTGCCCGCCCTTGATGTAGGCCAAACGGTGCGGGGTCCACAGGCGTTGGAAGGCATCAGGAACACCTGCCAGACCGAAGTCGTCAGTCACTTCGGCATCGCCCGGATAGTCAGCTGTCACGCCCGTGTTCTCCTGCACTGTTTCCTGTCCCCCGAGGTGTCCGACTCGTCAGCTCTCGCGGTTCTTGACGGCGTCCACAATCCGGCGGACGGCCTCGGCAACGGGCACGCCGTTGTCCTGGCTGCCGTCACGGAACCGGAACGAGACTGCGCCTGCCTCTGCGTCTTCTCCGCCGGCAATGAGGACGAAGGGAATCTTGTCCTTGCTGGCGGTGCGGATCTTCTTCGGGAAACGGTCCGAGGAAATGTCCACCTCGGCACGGATACCCGCAGCCTTGAGCTGGCCAACGACGTCGAACATGTAGTCGTTGAACGCCTCCGCCACCGGAATGCCAACCACCTGCACGGGCGAAAGCCATGCGGGGAATGCTCCCGCGTAGTGCTCAGTCAGGACGCCCATGAACCGCTCCACCGAGCCGAACAACGCGCGGTGGATCATGACCGGGCGCTGGCGGGTGCCGTCGGCGGCCTGGAACTCCAGTTCGAACCGCTCGGGCAGGTTGAAGTCCAGTTGGATGGTGGACATCTGCCAGGTGCGGCCCAGTGCGTCCTTGGCCTGCACGGAGATCTTGGGACCGTAGAATGCGGCTCCACCCGGATCCGGGACCAGTTCCAGCCCCGAGGCCTCGGCTACTTCGGCCAAGGTACGGGTGGCTTCTTCCCAGGCTGCGTCTTCGCCAACGAACTTGTCTTCGTTCTTGGTGGACAGTTCAAGGTAGAAGTCGTCCAGCCCGTAGTCCTTGAGCAGTCCGAGGACGAAGTTCAGGGTGGTGGTGAGCTCGTCCTTCATCTGCTCGCGGGTGCAGTAGATGTGGGCATCGTCCTGTGTCATGCCGCGTACACGGGTCAGCCCATGGACGACACCGGACTTCTCGTAGCGGTACACGGAGCCGAATTCGAAGAGCCGCAGGGGCAGTTCCCGGTAGGAGCGTCCGCGCGAACGGAAGATGAGGTTGTGCATGGGGCAGTTCATCGGCTTCAGGTAGTAGTCCTGGCCGGGCTTGCGCACAGTGCCGTCGTCGTTCAATTCCGCGTCGATGTGCATCGCCGGGAACATGCCTTCCTTGTACCAGTCAAGGTGGCCGGAAACTTCGTAGAGGTGTCCCTTGGTGATGTGCGGGGTGTAGACGAACTCGTACCCGGCGTCGACGTGGCGCTGGCGCGAATAGTCCTCCATCGCCTTGCGGATGATCCCGCCCTTGGGGTGGAATACCGGCAGGCCGGAACCCAGCTCATCCGGGAAGGAAAACAGGTCCAGCTCCGCGCCGAGCTTGCGGTGATCGCGGCGCTCGGCTTCGGCGATGCGCTCCTGGTAGGCCTTCAGCGCGTCTTTGGTGGGCCAGGCAGTGCCGTAGATACGCTGCAACTGCTGGTTGTTCTGGTTGCCCAGCCAGTACGCCGCCGAGGAGCGGGTCAGGGCGAAGGCGTTGGAGATCAGTTTGGTGTTGGGCAGGTGCGGGCCGCGGCAAAGATCGCACCAGACGCTGTCACCGCTCTTGCGGTCCACGTTGTCGTAGATAGTGATGTCCCCGGCGCCCACCTCGACGTTGACGCCTTCGCCGGCGTCGGCGGCGTCGTTCTTCTTGCCCAGCAGCTCGAGCTTGTAAGGCTCGTCCTTCATGGCTTGGCGGGCTTCGTCCTCGGTGACGACGCGGCGCACGAACTTCTGGTTCTGGTTGATGATCTTCTGCATCATCTTCTCGAGCTGGCGCAGGTCCTCCGGAGTGAAGGGCTCGGCAACATCGAAGTCGAAGTAGAAGCCGTCTGTGATGTAGGGGCCGATTCCGAGCTTGGCATCCGGGCGAAGCTGCTGCACGGCCTGGGCCATGACGTGCGCGGTGGAGTGGCGCAGGACGTTCAGGCCATCCGGCGAATCGATGGTGACGCCGTCAACCTGGGCGCCCTCGGGCAGCACCTGGTCGAGGTCCTTGAGTTCGCCGTCGACACGGGCAACGACGACGTCGCGGCGCTCAAAGAAGAGTTCCGCGCCGGTGGTCCCCTCCGTCACCTTGGTCTCTTCGCCATCGACGATGAGGGTGATCTGCTGGGCATCTGACACGGGTGTCTCCTATTCATTGATATGGCTTCATAGCTTGTGGCGTACGGGGACCACAGCCAGCCATCGTCCATCGTATCCGCTCCGGCTGAGGCAGCCAAAGAAGGTGCGGGCGTGCCGATTAGTGGCCTCCAGGCCAACGCTTAAGCGGTGGTGGCCCTTGGGTCCGGCTGCCAATGAATTTTGCCGAGGAATGCGCGATCAGGGCTTGGCCTGCAGCAATGCAAGGAGGGCAGTGCCGTCCGGACTGCCCAGGCCCGTGCAGGGATCCCAGCCGGTCCCTGCGTGGTAGCTTCCGTTCGAGCCGACAGTGATGTCATGGAAGCCCGACGCCGGTTGGGTGCCGTTTTGGTAGAGCAGCGGCTGGATCAGCCCGAATCGCCTATTGGTGGCTTGGGCGAGGCGGGCAACAAGAGCCGCCCAGAGAGGGGCCACCGCGCTGGTTCCACCGATCACCATGTCTTTCCCGTCGACGCGTACTTGGTAACCGGTCTGCGGGTCGGCGACGCCACTGACATCGGGCACGCCCCTGCCGGCCTTGTTGGGTGCAGGCTTGTGCGTGGTGTGTCCCGAGATGCCGGACTGCCAGGACGGAACCGGAAAGACGTCGCTGTATCCTCCGCCGGTTGCCGAGTTGGGACCGTCGTTCCAGACCGTTTCCGCGCTGATGACACCTGTCGAGGCGTCCGCTTGAAGACGGGTTCCGCCGCAGGCCAGCACATGCGGGCTCGACGCCGGAAAATCGGCGTGGTCCTTGTTGTCGGTTGCGCCGTCCGCACTGCCGTTGTCCCCGGCTGCCGCTGTCACCGTCACCCCGAGTGCCGCCGCGTCGGCCATGGCCTGGTCGAAGGCCGTGCGGGCTTGCGCGGTCCAGGAGTCTTCGCTCTGGCCCCAACTGATGCTGATTGCGGCCGGCGTCGGGTTAGCGTGGGAGGCCGCGACAATCGCATCCAGGAATCCGGCGTCGGTGTTGGGAGCAAAGTAGACCACAATTGCGGCTTTCGGCGCCAAGGCGCCCACCACTTCGATGTCGAGGAGGACTTCTCCGTCGGCACCCGCCGGATCCTGCCCCGGTTGGTTCGCCCCGCCGTCGACTCCCACCGCGGTGATGCTCGGCGTGGCGATGCCAAGGCCCTGGAAGTAAGCGTCAAGGTCTTGCTGGCCGTATCCGCCGCCCAACTCGAGGATCGCGACGGTTTGGCCCGTACCGTCGGTTCCCGCCGGGAAGTTGTAGATCTTTCCCAACTGGGGCGGGGTGTAGCTGGTTCCTGCCGCGGCGAGGGGGATGGCGCGGAACTGGGCCCGTGCCTGGGGTCGGTCGTCAAGGCCAAGGACGGCGACGACGACGCCGTCGAGGGCTGCAGGTATCTGGAGTCCTCCAGTGCGATGGCGGTGAGTGACAGCGCTGCCGTCCGGGCTGCGGCTCGTCAGCTCGTCCAGGGACGTCCCGAAGATGCTGCTCATCCGCTCCACGGATCCGGCCAGCCGAATCCTGCGGCTGGCGGCGTCGGACTCCACAATGTCGAGGCCAAGGTTGGCGAAAGTGCGTTCGGCCAGATCCAGGTCTGGGGCCGATGCGCCGTATCGGGAGGCCAATTCGTCCCGCGAAATCGCTTCGGACGGACCGTCAGCCATGTCCTCCTGCCGCCTCAGGATGACCGTGACCTCGATCCGCCGGGACGGATCAACCGGACCGAGACTGTCCCGGACGCCCGGAGCGGCAGCCCGCTCCGATCCAGGCAGCGGAACGCTTCGCGTTTCCCCCGGCTGTGGATCTTCTGGAGTGTCCTGCATCGGCATTGGTGCCTCCTACGATCGCGGTGACTGAGCTCCGTCCCCTGCGATTATGCACCAGGAGTCACTTTGGCACCATGGCATGGGGGTGGATCGACTCGGCCGGCGCGGCTCCTGGAAGAGCTTGGGCACGGAGGCCTGCCACGGTAGCGTGGGACCTTGGCGGGCCATGCCCATGCAGCGGCTGACGCTGCGGCGAGTCAAAGGAGCGAACCATCAATAGGTCACACCGAACATCAGCCCATGAACCCGACACAGCAGTTGAGTTGAACCCGGTGTTCAGCCGGCCGGGAGAATCCAGTATTTTTCCCCGGTTCACTCTTCCGGACGGTGAGTCCCTTCCTTCGACTGCCTATCAGGTGGTCCATGACGAAGCCATGCTGGACGGCAACTCCCGCCTGAATCTGGCTACTTTCGTTGGCACATGGATGGAACCGGAAGCGTCGAAACTGTATGCCGAGACGTTCGACAAGAACATGATCGACAAAGACGAATACCCCCAGACGGCCCTGATCGAGACCCGCTGCTGGCGGATGCTCGCAGACTTGTGGAACGCGCCCGATCCCGCTAAGTCCGTCGGGACCTCAACGATCGGTTCTTCCGAGGCATGCATGCTGGGCGGCCTGGCCTTGAAGCGACGCTGGCAGCATGCGCGCCGCGCGGCCGGCCTTCCCACGGACAAGCCCAACCTTGTCCTCAGCTCGGCCGTGCAGGTGTGCTGGGAGAAGTTCTGCAATTACTGGGACGTGGAGGCCCGGTACGTCCCTGTGTCGAAGGAACACCAAGTCCTGGACGGCTACGAGCTGGACAAGTACGTGGACGAGAACACCATCGGCGTAGTGGCCATCATGGGCGTGACTTACACGGGGGCCTATGAACCTGTGGAGCAAATCTCGGCTGCCCTGGACGAAATCCAGGAAAAGCACGGCCTTGATGTGCCGATCCACGTCGACGGCGCCTCTGGAGCAATGGTTGCGCCCTTCCTGCAAAAGGAGACGGTCTGGGACTTCCGCCTGCCGAGGGTCGCTTCGATCAATACGTCCGGCCACAAGTACGGCTTGGTCTATCCCGGCCTTGGCTGGATCATCTGGCGCGACGAACAAGCGCTCCCGGAGGACCTGATCTTCCATGTCAGTTACCTGGGCGGCAACATGCCGAGCTTCGCGCTCAACTTCTCACGCCCGGGCGCCCAGGTCCTCCTTCAGTACTACCTGTTCCTCCGGCTCGGATACGAGGGATACAGATCCGTGCAAGCAACCTCCCGGGACGTGGCGCTCTATCTCTCCAGTGAAATAGGGGCGATGGAGTCGTTTACTTTGTGGAGCGACGGATCGGACATTCCGGTCTTTGCGTGGCAGCTCACTGACGGCTATACGGAGAATTGGAACCTTCACCACTTGTCCGAACGGCTGCGGATGAATGGATGGCTCGTTCCCGCGTACCCCATGCCGGAGGGACTGAGCGAGATCACGGTTCAGCGGATCGTTGTCCGCAACGGCTTCACTCGAGATCTCGCCTCCAGTTTCCTGGCCGACCTCAAGAAGGAAGTCGCTTACCTGGACGGCCTCACTGCGCCGATGCCCGCGGGTGGGCAAACCCAGGCGTTCCACCACTAGCCAGCAGCTTCAAGCAAATCCAAGCATTTCAAGGAAGAGGAGTGCCATGTGCCGATTGTTTGGCTTGCATGCCGGTTCGCAGGCAGTTCGGGCCACTTTCTGGCTTTTGGACGCGCCGGACAGCCTCGCTGACCAGAGCAGGCGCGAGCCCGACGGCGCCGGCATAGGCACCTTCGACGGCGACGGCACGGCCCATGTTGCCAAGCAGCCGCTCGCTGCGTGGGAGGACCACGCGTTTGCTCGTGAGGCACGGGTCCTGAAAAGCACGACGTTCCTGGCCCATGTGAGGTATGCCAGCACGGGCGCGCACACCATGGTCAACACCCACCCGTTCGAACAGGACGGGCGGTTGTTCGCCCACAACGGCGCATTCGGCGATCTTGAACGGCTCGACGAGCGGCTGGCCGAGTTCGTCGTCGCAGACCTGGTGGAGGGCCAGACTGACAGCGAGCGGCTCTTCGCACTGATCACCGCGGAGATCAGAAGGGCGGATGGCGACGTCGGCGAAGGTATCACCCGGGCGATCAGCTGGATCGCCGCGGAGCTTCCGGTGTTCAGCTTGAACCTCATCCTGACGACCGCTAGCGACCTTTGGGCCGTCAGGTATCCGGAAACGCATGAATTGCACATCCTGGAACGGTTGCCTTCCCGTTCGGACGAGGCAGCTCCCCTTGACGCACGCAGCTCCCGAATCCGCGCGCACAGCAAGGAGGCCTCGCGTGCAGGACACGTCCTCATCGCCACAGAACCGATGGATGACAATTCCGGGTGGAGTGCACTGCCCTCCGGTGCGTTGGTCCACGTCAATGCGGATTTGGCTGTGACAGTCAGCCACCCCTTCCCCGGGACTCCCGCGCATCCCCTCACGCTGGCCGATCTCTCCCCCTCGGCGGCCGCATCCCAGAAACCGTGACCCTCGAGCGCAAAACAACGCTCGCCGTCTTGCCCTGACAGCCGCGTGTTCATCATGTCCGCGGGCCCCGCCGCGCATAGGATCGATCCATGACCGCTGAAGTCGAATCCGAAACCGCCTTCGTCCCGGCCGTCCAACTCGACGGGCAAATGAGCATCAACGACGTCCTGCTTGAGTTGGGGCGGGAACCTGTGGTGTACCCGTCGGCTAACGCCGACGCCGGCGACTTCCACATTTTCTAGGGCGACGCCGGAGCCATCACGACGCCGGGTCCGTGACCTTCGCTGGTGACTTTCCGCTGATGGAGGTACTGGCAGGGACTCCCCCACGGCGCTGTAAGGTCACTATCGTTGAGCGTATGGACAACCGGAACGACGCACGCGATTTCCTTGCCACACGTCGGGCGAAGATCACTCCCGAACAGGCTGGGCTGCCGACGTCGGGCGGCAACCGGCGGGTACCCGGGCTCCGTCGCGGAGAAGTCGCCACGCTCGCCGGGGTGAGCGTCGAGTACTACACCCGTCTGGAACGCGGCAACCTTGCCGGAGTGTCTGAAAGCGTCCTCGAAGCGTTGGCCAGGGCGTTGCACCTGGACGACGCCGAACGGGCACATCTCTTCGATCTGGCCCGCGCGGCGGGAACAAGCAAGAGGCAGCGTCGATCTGCGCCGCAAAATCTCCGGCCGAGCGTCCAGTTTGCCCTCGACGCCATCACTGACGCGCCGGCGTTTGTCCGTAACGCACGCATGGACATCCTCGCCGCCAACATGCTCGGCCGCGCATTGCATTCCGAGATGTACGTCGACCCGATCCGGCCGGCCAACTACGCGCGCTTCATTTTCCTGGATGAAGAGCGGGCGCGGAGGTTCTTCCCGGATTGGGAGCTCGCTGCCAACAACATGGTGGCCATCCTCCGCACCGAGGCCGGCCGGGATCCCTTTGACCGCGGACTGAGCGACCTCGTAGGAGAGCTTTCCACCCGCAGCGATGAATTCCGCACTCGCTGGGCAGCACACAACGTGCGCCGCCACTACAGCGGCTTCAAGCATTTCCATCACCCCGTGGTGGGCGAACTCCGATTGCTGTTCGAAGCGATGGAGCTGTCAGCGGACACCGGCCTTTCGCTGTTCATCTACCCTGCAGAGCCCGGCTCCCCTTCCGCAGATGCCCTGCGCCTCCTTGCGAGTTGGGCCGCTACCCAGGAATTGGCAGAGCAACCTCAAACCGCTCCCACCGCAGGCGGGGTGTAAGGGCTGCCCTGGCTACGCGCGACAGAGTCCTCATCATCGGATGCGTTGCCCTGGCCTAAGGTCTCGGCCCTCGGCGGCCTTCCTCGTCGCCTCGGTCCTCGTCCCCCTCCCGCCGGTTTTCGTCGTCCCTGTCCAAACGGCCGCCGTCGTCGTTCCTATCCCGACGGCTGCCGTCGTCGCTGACCGAGCGATTGCCCGCATCGGGGTCAAGTTCCTCTGCCCGCCGCAGCCTGTCCTGCGAGGCTTCATTGGCACGCTCGGCAGCCCTTTGCTTCTCGGTGGCCTCCTGGTGCAACCGCTCCGCTTCGCTCTCGGCCCGGGCCGCGTCGGCCGTCGCCCGGGCGGCTTCGGCGCTGCGCTCATGAGCTCCGAGGGCATCGGTACGGGCTTTCTCGCGGAGGTCCGCGGCGCGCTTGCGGTTGGCGGCGTTCTTAGCGCGGCGCCCATAAAGGACGACGGCGACGATCACCGCGATGATGACAATCGCCACCACGATCCAAATCCAAACTTGCGCGTCCATTGCAGCTCCCCTCAACGTTGGCTGTGCTTCCGCGGCGCCTGTTCGATCGATCGGCCGACCCTGCCGTTGGCCAGCTGGGATCGGCGTCCCCGGACAGCGCGCGGATGCTGGTCTCTTGAGTCAACAGCTTTGCGTGGACCATGGCACGAGTGGCGTGTACTTGTTTTCTCCGGGGGTTCCGGCCGATTGCCGAGCTCGTCTTACTCAACGGCCGGCGACGGCCGCCGAACACCAAAGGACAGCGAGGGTTCGTCGGGGGTAGCGAGGGTCAGCACCGCTTCCTCGACGGTTTCCTCGTCTTCAAGTTCCCGTTCCACGCGGCGCAGGGCCACGGCTACTTCGTGCTCCCGAAGGTCGCCCGTGATATCCACGGCCGCTACGAGGTACAGCTTGCGCGGACCGACAAATTCCAGGTGCAGATAGGTCAGGCGCTCGATTTCAGGGTGTTCCAGAACCCTGATCGCCATCGACTTCTCGAGTTCGGGAGTAACGCCCTGGCCGACGAGGAATCGACGATTGCGATCTATCAACACCACCGCTATCACCCCGAGAAGGATGCCGACAAATATGGATCCGAGAGCGTCTGGAAGTGGCGATCCCGTGAGCTGGTGCAGCAAGATGCCCAAGAAGGCGATCACCAGGCCAATCAACGCCGCGCTGTCCTCCGCGAAGACGGCGCGCATGGTGGGATCCGAGCTCTTGAGGACCTGCTCCAACGTGCGGCGTTCAAGCTCCCGCGCGGACGTGCGCGCTTGCCGTAACGCCTGGAAGAACGACGCACCTTCGAGAACGAACGATATTGCCAAAACAATATAGGCGACCGCGAAATCGCCGGCGGGCTCCGGTGCGAAAAGCTGCTGGATGCCGTGCATCACGGAGACCACGGCACCCGCGGTGAAAAGCCCAAATGCGGCAAACATCGACCACACGTACGCTTCCCTCCCGTAGCCCATAGGGTGGGCTACGTCGCGCTGTTTCGACGATCTCCTCTCCGCCACCAGCAGGAACACCTGGTTTCCGGTGTCCGCCCAGGAGTGGGCGGACTCGGCGATCATCGAAGCCGACCCGCTAATAACGGCAGCAATTGTTTTTGCCGCGGCAACAAGAAGATTTGCGGCAAAAGCCAGAATCACAGTCATGAGCGATGACGATGGCACCTTGGCCCCCTTGCTTTGACCCATGAAATCTATCGCCTAACGATCGGGGGGTCAGCCCTCGCAGTTGCCGAGAGAGGGTGTGCCGGGAAGACAGAGCACATGTTCCCAATGGTCATAACTCCACCCCGAGGTCCCCACGTGGTTTCCCATCAGGCCAGCCTATGGTCGAGGTCGCTTAATAAGTAAGCTGAGGATATCCGGAATTGAGGAGAGGTTGGTCGATGGCCATGCGATTCGGGTCATTCTTCGGGCTAATCGTAGTGATTTGGCTCGTCGTGGGGGCGGTAGCCGCGGGCCAGCGGGGCTACTTCAACGCGGTCCCCGCGCAGTGTTCCCAGTTCGCGACGATTACGCTGAATATTGTCTCCGGTCCGCTGAACTACATGGGACTGAACCCTGTGGCAGGTTGCCAGTTGCCTCGGCCATCGTGAGCCACCCGGAGGATCCGTTGCTTCCTGGCCCGGCGGCCGATACCAGACACGAGTCCGAGGACCAACGGATGGACCGCAACTGGAACGAGCTGCTCCAGGAGATGCGCGTTCTCCAGACAGGCGTCCAACTCATCGGGGGCTTCCTTCTGACCCTTCCGTTCCAGCAGCGATTCGCCACGCTGACAGAGCTGCAGAAGTGGTGGTTCCTCGTCTTGGTTGTCCTGGCGACGATGACTACCGGGCTCATGCTGGTCCCGGTCAGCCTGCACCGGCGACTCTTCCAGCATCACGTCAAGTACCGGCTGGTGGCTGCCGGGAACACGATCGTCAAGACCGTCGTCGCTTGCGTCGCCCTGCTGATTGCAGGATGCGCCGGACTGATTTTCAGTGTTGCAGTGGGGCCCGAGGCGGGGTTCGCCGCCGGCGGCGCCATCCTTGTGGCGCTCACTGCACTCGTACTGCTGTACCCGCTGCTTTCCTGGTCGCCTCGGCGGCGGAAGGCTTTGCCGAACGAGCCATCAGGCACCGCGCCCACAAGCCGCGAGCCGTAGATCGCGGCACGAAAGCCGAGCCAGTCTAGGCCTTTTCGATCAAGATAGTAAGTCTGCTGATCAATTTGCCGGAATCCATGGACAAGAGTCCGTCCGGCCTATTAGTTTCGATGTGGTGGCAAGGTCACGCGAACCGTCGAACGAAGAACGGCGTCCATCTCGCCCGGGGCCAAGGGTCCTGCGTTTCCGAGTCCGTTCTCCAGACCACCGGAGGAAGACGCCTCAATAGCCGGTCCTTGATTTTCCATCAACAGGTTCAACCAGCACGGAAAGGACAGCGTGGACATGGACGAGCAGCATGCAGCCGAAGAGGCCGGGGGCTACGGAACTCCGACCCCCGAACAGGAAATGCCAGGCGGCGAGGGGCAGCAGGCGAATCAGCTGAATGAACAGGACGCCCCGACAACAGGCGACGACGGCGACGATTCAGTCGCGGTCCCATCAGCCGATGCCGAGCTGGACGACTCGAACTCCGAAGGGACCAAGCCCGGGAGTTCCTTCTCGTCGGAGCCGAAGGGCGATGCCACCGGGCTGCCCCAGGAAAAGTCCCCGAAAGACGACGACGGCGAGACATTCGACGCTGGCTAGATCGCCTGAACCACCACCAAACTCCGCAGGATAAGCACTAGCAAGGAGCATGAACATGGCTACGGTTAATCGAACGATCGACGTGGAAGTTCCCGTTTCAGTGGCTTACAACCAATGGACCCAGTTCGAGTCCTTCCCGGAATTCATGAAGGGCGTCGAAGCGGTCGAACAAATCGACGAGACCGCCCTGCATTTTTCCACCAACGTTGGCGGCGTCAAGCGCGACTACAACGCCCAGATCCTGGAACAGGTTCCGGATTCCCTGGTCAGCTGGGCCAGCATCGACGGACCGCGGAACGCAGGCTCGGTAAGCTTCGAGGCCCTTGGCGCGGACCGTACCCGCGTAAGCGTGGAGATCGAATGGGAGCCGGAGAGCATCGCCGAAAAGGCCGGCTCGCTGGTGGGAATCGACGACATGCGGGTTTCGGCCGATCTCGACAAGTTCAAGAAATTCATCGAAGAGCGCGGCCACGAGACCGGCGGCTGGCGGGGCTCCGTGGCCGCCGGCGATGTCGACGAATCCGGGGGAGCATTCTCCCGTTCCGCCACCACGTCAGAACTTCCCGCCGTCGATCCCGACCTGACCGCCCCTGCGGCGATGGAAGTGGCCGACGGCGGCGACGCGACCCGCGTCGGCCAGTACACCGAGGGCGACTACGGCACGGAACGCGTCGCTGACCTGCCCGCGGAGCGCATCGAAGGTGACTACACCGCTGAAGAAACGCCGAGGAGCCAACAATGAGTGAGTTTCCTCCCGACCCCACGCGAGACCCTAACGCCGACCCCACCCGGGAGCCTGGCCCCACACCGACGCCGGAGCCCGGTCCCGGGCCCCGTCCCGGCAGCCCCGAACCGGTTCCGTTGCCCGAGCCGGGACCTTCCCCTGTCCCCGAGCCCGGTCCGGACCTACCCTTCCCGCCCTCGCGGCCCTTGGGAGAGCCGCCACTCACGATCTTGTAGGCCCGGCACGTAGGACAGGCCACCCGCTCGGAGCTCATGAAAGGCAACTGAGATGTCTAAAAGTCAAGAATTGCGTCCTGCCCCGATGGAAGCCGACGAAGCGGATTCCATCCGGGCGCTGGCCACGCAATTGCGCGTGGATTCGATCAGGTGCAGCACCAACGCCGGCTCTGGCCACCCGACGTCGTCGCTGTCTGCCGCGGATCTCATGGCGGTCCTCCTCACTCGGCACTTTCGCTACGACTGGGAACGCCCGGAACTGCCGAACAACGACCACCTCATTTTCTCCAAGGGACACGCTTCGCCCTTGCTGTATTCCATGTATCGGGCCGTGGGGGTAGTCGGGGAAGATGAGCTGCTCAACACCTACCGCCAGTTCGGTGCCCGGCTACAGGGCCACCCGACGCCGATGCTGCCTTGGGTGGATGTGGCTACCGGCTCGCTGGGGCAAGGGCTTCCGGTCGCCGTCGGGGTAAGCATGGCCGGACGGTACCTGGACAAGCTGCCCTTCCACACCTGGGTGTTGTGCGGAGACAGCGAACTAGCTGAAGGGTCCATCTGGGAGGCCTTGGACAAGGCGGCCTATTACAAGCTTGGCAACCTCACCGCCGTCGTAGACGTCAACAGGCTTGGCCAGGACGGCCCCACCGAACTGCAGTGGGACATGGACGCCTACGCCCGGCGGGTTGAGGCTTTCGGGGCCCGGGCCGTCATCATCGACGGACATGATCTTTCCGAGATCGACGGCGCCCTGGGCGAAGCACGGAGCGATCCCGATAAGCCAACAGTCATTCTCGCTAAGACGATCAAGGGCAAAGGCGTACCTGAGATCGAGGACCAAAACGGCTGGCACGGCAAAGCGCTACCCGCCGACATGGCCGAGAAAGCCATAGCGGCCCTTGGGGGTCCAAGTAGCGTCCGCGTGAGCACCCGCCCTCCGGAATCCGGCACCCCGGCAATCACGCCGGACGCTCACATTGCGGCCGCACTTCCGGAGTGGAAGGTTGGCGACAAAGTGGCGACCAGGGCCGCCTTCGGCGCCGCAGTGTCCGCGCTTGCGGTCCGGCCCGAAGTGGTGGTCCTCGATGGCGAGGTGGGGAATTCGACCCACGCGGGCGACTTCAAGGAGGTCGCCCCTGAGCGGTATTTCGAAGTGTTCATCGCCGAACAGCAACTTGTCGCCGCCACCATCGGCCTCTCGGTCCGCGGTTACGTGGCCTTTGCCTCAAGTTTCGCGGCTTTCCTCGTTTCGCGGCCATTCGACTTTATCCGCATGGCCGGAGTCTCCGAGGTGGACATCAGGCTCGTCGGCACGCATGCCGGCGTTGAAATCGGGCAGGATGGTCCTTCCCAGATGGCGCTGGAGGACATTGCCGCGATGCGGGCAGTGCACAGTTCCACAGTCCTCTATCCATCCGACGCTCCCTCCACGGCGCAACTCGTGCGCGCCATGGCTGACACTCCCGGAATCTCCTACTTGCGCGCCACCCGTGGAGCCTATCCAGTGATTTACGGGCCTGACGAACAATTCCCCCTTGGCGGGAGCAAAGTCCACGGCGCCGGCCCCGATGACCAAGTGGCGCTCATCGGCGCCGGCGTCACGTTCCACGAGTGCCTCGCGGCCGCCGAGCAACTGGCCGAGTCCGGAATCAAGGCCCGCGTCATCGACCTCTACTCCATCAAGCCAATCGACGTCGAGACCCTGCGCCGTACGTGCCTCGAAACCGACGGCCGGATAGTTGTCGTGGAAGACCACTACGCCCAAGGCGGCATCGGCTCGGCCGTCCTCGAAGCGCTTGCGAGTGCCAACACTCCAAAACTCCATCTGGCATTGCTCGCGGTGAGGGAACTGCCGGGGTCCGGAGAACCCAAGGACTTGCTCAACGCCGCAGGCATTTCCGCACGGCACATCGCTGCCGCGGCGCGCGACCTGGTCATGGACTGACAAGCAACGGCGCGGCGTCGCCATCGTTCGCGTCACAAACCAACGTTTGGATGCCATATTCGTCGTTCTGATCCTCAAGCAGTGAACAACCCGGACGCCCTCATTACTATCGACAGTGGATGGGGGCGAATTCCGGACCTAGCTGGGAGTTGCCGGGATGAAAAATCAGGAGCTGGCCGTGTCGGAACCTTTGGAGTCTCAAGACCCGCTCGTCGAGCCGGAACCCGTGCTGGTTCCGGGAGACAAGAGTGACACCCTGGCGGCCCTGCGTGGGCAAGCACAGGAAATCATCGACGAAGTCCTCAGCGGAACCGAACCGAGCGGCGAGCATCTCCGGGTGAAACTACGGTCCAGCATTGCCCGACACCCCGGATATCCCGAACTGGCCCTGCTCGAACACCTGATGAACCGGGCCAGCGGCAGCTGACTTGTCCCGGAGTTGCACACGTTTTACACAGGGTTTACTCAACCGGTCTTGTTAGCCTCGACGGCGTTAGCACAGACTGAATATCACGTGAAAAACGCTTCACGGTGGTTGTTCAACCAGAGCAGCGGACGAGGATCGCAGCGATGCTCCGTCCTGCCCTGTAGCGATGTCGCTAGGGGTGGATCCGCAGACCGGGAGGGTGGCAGTGGCCGGCATATTCGAAGTATTTGTTGACGGGGAGTCCTTTTTCAGGTTCCGCCTCAAATCCCCTGACGGAACGGTCATTGCCGTGTCGACGCCGTTCGAGGACAAGTCCGCGGTTGTGGCCGGCATCGCGGCTGCGCGGGAGTGCGCAGGCATGGGCCTTGTCACCGATCTTTGCCCGGCGGCGGGCGTGCGCCAACCTGCCGCCACCGTTCTTCGGGGCGCGATCCCCCACCACGCGGCTTCCCAGGCTTGTGACGAACCGCGCGAGGCCGCCAAGGGATTCCGTACGCATGCCAAGGGACTCGGGCGGGCGTCGGCCGCGCCCAGATGGACCGGCGCGGCTTAAGAGGTCTACGGCGAAGGACCGACGGCGCACTGGGGGACTTACCTGGGTCTCAGCAGGCAAGATGCGCCGCCGGCCGTTTTGGTCCAGCCCTCATTCTCCCACTCATCGCCTGCCGAGGCCACTATCCCGGCCGTCAGTCAGTCAGGCTTGCGCGCCCGGCTCGGCTGCACGCGCATCGGCTCGCCCGGCATCTTTGGGTAGTCGGGCGGGAACAGCATCTCCCCAAGTCCTGCGGCGACGTCGCGTTCCCACCATTGAAGCAGCACGTCGATCTTCCCCGCTTCGGAATGCATCCCACTCCACGGATCGCCGAGGGTTTTCAACCTGCCAGGCACGCTAAGGATGGTGAAGTTTTTCGGGTCCGCTGATTCAAGTTCGTCCCACGTGATGGGACATGAGACCGGGGCATGGGCGAGCGCCCTCGGGCTATACGCGCCGGCTATGGTCCGGTCACGGTTGGCTTGGTTGAAATCGACGAACACCCGTTCACCCCGTTCTTCCTTCCACCAGGCAGTGGTGACCTTGTCCGGCATTCGCCGCTCGAGCTCCCGGGCGGCTGCAATCACGGCATGCCGTACGTCCAGGAACTCATGTGACGGCTCGATCGGGGCATAGACGTGGAGCCCGCGGTTTCCGGAGGTCTTGATGAAGGTGGTCAATCCGGCCTCCGCGAGTACGTCTTTCAACGCAAGGGCCGCGGGAACGGCGTCGTCGAAATCCGTTCCCGGCTGCGGGTCCAGGTCGATCCGCAGCTGGTCAGGGTTGTCTGTGTTTTCGACTCGCGAGGGCCAAGGGTGAAAGACCACTGTGTTCATTTGGACGGCCCACACTGCAGCTGCCGGCTCATCGAGCACCAATTGGGGATGCGAGCGCGCACTCGGATAAATAACCTTCACGGACCTTATAAAGTCCGGTGTTCCTTTGGGCGGATTCTTGGAGAAGAACTGGTCGCCGTCGATGTTGTCCGAAAAGCGCTGCAACGAGACCGGCCGGTCGCCGTTCGCAGAGATGAATGCGTCCCCGACCTCAACGATGTAGCGCGCGAGATCCAGCTTGGTCAGGCCCATCTCAGGCCACAGGACCCGGCTGGGACTGGAGATCCGTATTTCGCGGGGACCGTTCGGCCCATCAACGGTGAGGGTGGTTGCTTCGGTAGCCATGGGGACAAGCTACCCCGGCCCTACCCTCGGTGTCAGCAGCCTGAATGGATTGTGCTACCGCTACGCTGGTGTCACCTTGAGCCGCGAGTTCACCCACGGTCCCCGACGGCGGTCAGGTCGCCGTCGGGAGACCGCGCCCAACCCGTCACCGCACGAAGGACATCCATGTTCCATCTCGAAACCCCCGGTACCGCCTCCCGTCCTGCACCATCCGCCTTGCTCCTCGACACGAGGGTCGTGGCGGTGCTGCGGGCCAGACAGGCCAAGGACTACAGTCCCGTCATTGAGGCCCTCCGGGACGGCGGTGTGCTGAGTATCGAACTGACACTGAGCACACCGGGAGTATTCGAGGAGCTTCCCGTGCTTTTGGAGCGGTTCGGCGAGTCTGTGGAAATCGGCGTCGGTACCGTGACCACTCCTGCGGAAGCCGAAACGGCACTCGACCTGGGTGCCGCCTACATTGTCACGCCCATCACCGAACCGGACGTCATCACCGCCTGCACTCGACGCGGCGCACCCGTCTTTCCCGGCGGACTCACCCCCACCGAACTCCACGCCGGTTGGAAGCTGGGGGCCACCGCCGTCAAAGTCTTCCCCGCCTCCACCGTCGGGCCCGGCTACGTGTCTCAATTGCGCGGCCCGTTCCCGGACATCCAGGTGGTCCCGTCCGGCGGCGTCAATATCGAGGACGTACCTGACTGGATTCGGGCAGGCGCAATGGCGGTCAGCCTCGGGGGACCGCTCCTCGGCGATGCCTTCAAAGGCGGCAGCCTGACTGAACTGACCGCACGGGCCCGGCGGGTCCGCGCACTCGTCGACCAGGCAGGTGCCGGGCAATGACCACCAAACCTTACGTAGTAACCCTTGGTGAAACCATGGCGCTCATGGCTTCGGACACACCTGGACCGCTGGCCCATGCGTCCACCTTGAGCCTTGGCATCGGAGGGTCCGAATCGAACGTTGCCATCGGCCTGCAGCGCCTCGGCGTCCAGGCTGTCTGGTGCGGTCGCGTCGGTGGAGATTCCCTTGGCCGGCTTGTTGAGCGGGAGATCCGCGCCGAAGGGGTGGACGTCCGCGCCGCCGTGGATGACGAAGCGCCCACCGGTCTGATGATCAAGGAACGCCGTACCCCCACGGCCCAGAACGTTGTGTACTACCGCTCCGGCAGCGCGGGCTCCCGGATCGCCCCGGGCGACGTCGATGAGCAGCTGATTGCGGGGGCGGCGTTGCTCCACGTCAGCGGCATCACCCCGGCACTTTCTCCGCAGGCCGCGGCGACCTTTCGTTATGCGGTCGCAGCAGCCAAAGCCGCCGGTGTTCCGGTGTCCTTCGACCTGAATTACCGCAGCAAGCTTTGGAGCGCAGCGACTGCCTCAGACGCCTATCGGGAGATCATCCCGCAGGTGGACATCGTTTTTGCAGGTCTTGAGGAGGCCCGACTCGCCGTCGGGACAGTCCACGACGCCGAGGAGGCTGCCGGACGCATCGCCTCCATGGGACCCGGCCAAGTGGTTATCAAGCTGGGTGCAGACGGTGCCGTGGCATTCGTTGACGGCCAGGTTTTCAGGCAGGACGCACTGGCCATCGACGCCCTCGATACTGTCGGCGCCGGCGACGCGTTCGTGGCCGGGTACCTCGCCGAATTCGTGGAGGGCCTAGGCCCAGGGGAACGTCTTAGGACTGCAGTGAGCACTGGTGCTTTTGTGTGCCTGGTACCCGGCGATTGGGAAGGACTCCCCCGGCGCGACGAACTCCATATCCTCCGCAACCAGGAACCGGTCAGCCGCTGAGCAAATCCTCCTTGGCGCCTAGGCTGAAGCACCCGGCTTGAACGGGACAACCCCGTAGCAGGAGGGCAGATGAGCCCCTCCCGCTACGGGATGCACGCGCTGCACCCAACCTTTGGGCCGGGAACCGCTTAGCGCTCCCCTGCGTCCGGGGTGCCCTCGGTGTGGGCATGGTCCTGCTTGTGCTGGTCCTCGCCCTTGGACTCGTGGTCCGTCTTGGTGTGTCCGGCGTCCTTGTCCTTCGCTTCCTTCATTCCGTCGTCGTCACGATCAGCCGGAGTATGGGATGAAGGTGCCGAGTGGCTAGGCGTCGGCGTTGGTGAACTAGGAGCCGGGGCCGGAGTGCCCGGCGCATCCCCAGCCGGTTCGTCCGCAGCGGGAGCCGACGACGACGGCTCCGGGGACTCCGTCTCAGGAGCCGACGCAGGAGGTGCCGAAGTCGTCGAGGGGACCGCCGTCGTCGGGGTCGCCGGGGAGGAGACCCGAGGGGCCGATGTCGACGGGCTGGCCGATGCGGTGGACGTTGGCGCAGGCGCTTCGGTGGTGGTGGTGATGCTGGTAAAGGCGGCGGCGCCGCCTCCTGCTGCGATGGCGCCCGCCGTGATCATGGTGATCACGGCTTTGCTGGCTGCAAGGCTGGTCAGGATAGGCATTGGAGACCTCCGGAATTCTCTTCTTGATTGCTCATTGGATATTTCACGGACTGGGTTGCGGTTGCCTCACCGCGCGTTCCGGTATCGGAACTCCCGCAGCCAAGCTAGGCACAGAAGCCGCTCGAAATCAGCCCTTCGGAGCAACAATCGAGCATTTGTTCACCCACCGTTCACCTCGCCGGGGGACTTTCGGCCGGACCGTACCCTTGCCTCCGTGCGGGACGATTACCCCAATGGGGACGAATGTCCGCGGCCAGGCAAAGGGGGCCTAGACTGTACGGGCTCCGTCGGTTCGAAGAAAGCGAGGTGTGAGCGTGCCGGATCGCCTCATCACTGGAGACAGCGATGCGCTGGTAGCAGCTCGGTACAGGCTGGGAACCCTGATCGGCCGGGGCGCGACGGCCTCGGTGTACCGGGCGCGGGATGACAGGCTGGGCCGCGAGGTGGCCCTGAAACTCTTTGCTCCCCTGCTGGGCGGCCCGGACGAGCTTGCCCGGCATGAGAACGAGATGCGGCTCCTGGCGACCTTCAACCATCCGTCACTCGTCACTCTCTTCGACGCCGGTACCGACCATCGGGATCCGGAGCATGCCAGGACATTCCTCACCATGGAACTGATTCACGGTCCGGACCTGTATGCACGGCTCCGGGACCGCCCGCTGACCACCCAGGACGTAGCCCACATCGGGGCAGACCTGGCGTCGGCCCTGGAATACGTCCATGGGCGCGGGATCATCCACCGCGACATCAAACCTGCGAATGTCCTCCTTCCTGATGCCCCCGTAGGATCCCCCATCCGGCCCAAGCTCACCGACTTCGGAATCGCCCGCATCATCGAGGGCACGCGCTTGACTGCAACAGGCACCATGGTGGGAACCGCCGCCTACCTGAGCCCGGAACAGGCCACTGGCTCTGCCCTCGGACCGGCCAGCGATGTCTACTCCCTGGGACTTGTCCTCCTCGAATGCCTGACCGGAAAGCTCGAATACCCGGGAACCAGCGTGGAGTCGGCCGTTGCGAGGCTCCACCGCCCGCCACGGGTGCCCGATACCTTTGGAACGCAGTGGGTTGACCTCCTGACCGCCATGACGTCGAGCGAACCCTCCGCACGACCTGCCGCACGGGACGTTGAGCAAGCCCTGCGGAACGGCTTCAGTACCGGCGTCCCTGCGGCGATCCCCGTTCGCGGCGTCGGAGCCACTCAGGCATTTCCCCGCATGCCCGACCGTCCGCCCCGCACAGCCAACGCAATCACGCAGACGCGCGTTCAGCCGGTGGCGAGCGAAAGCGCGGGCGACACCACCGTCGTCGCGCCGGCCGTACGCAACAGCCGCCCATGGCGAGGAAAGGCGCTGAGGCGTCCGCGCGGCGTGGCGTGGGCCGTGGGGGCCGTCCTGCTGACCGCGGCCCTGGTGATCTTTGGCGTCAGCGCCATCCAGCCGCCCGCTCCCGCCGCTCCGGCACCCTCCGTCTCGGCAACGCCAACGCCCACTCCCAGCATCTCCAGCCCGACGCCGACGCCGTCACCGAGCGTTGAGACGTCGACGCCGGTTGCGCCGGTTCCCGTGGCACCGGCGCCGGGGCGCCACAAGGGCAACGGCAATGGCAAGGGCAATGGCGGTTAGGAGCCGGCGCCTGGACTGAGGCCAGCCAGCTTGCCGGATCCGGCCGTCGGCAACGGCGCGTCCGATTGCCGTGCGGGTGCATTGAAAAAGGGAGGGTCGGCGTGCCGACCCTCCCTTTCGTTCCTGCTGTTGCTAGATACCGCCGTCGCGGGTGTCCCGGGTCACGATACGGTCCCCCGTGACGGGGTCGACTGTGGCGCGGCTTTCGCTGATTCGGCGGGTCCGGCGCGGGCCGAACACGAAGAGGGAAACGAGCAAGCCGATGACGCCGACGACCATGAGGATGTAGCCGACCATATGGAGGTCGATGAATGACACGACATCTCCGGGGATGGCGAAGGCCAGGATGGCGCCTATCGCGATAAGGAAGATGGATGATCCGATACCCACTGCTGTACCTCCTGCTGAACCGCGGACCCGGCGGTGGCGGGTATTACTAAGGTTACTTTGCATCGCCAAAACTACACGTCAGCACTTCATCCGGCAACCACGTGCCGCGGATCCGACACCGCCCTGGCGCCTCAACCCAAAACACTAAGGGTGCTTTGCATTTTCGGTGACTGCCGAGTACGGTCCAATAAGGACCACGTGTCTCTATAGACCACGTGTCTCTATTGGGGGAGGTCAGCAAGTGGCAGGAAAGTTTGAACTGTTTGTCGATGCCGGGGAACGTTACCGCTTCCGGTTGAAGGCGGCGGACGGGACCGTCATGGCCGTCTCGAAGGATTTTGAGTCCAAACGAGCTGCGGTGGCGGGAATCCGCGAAGTGCGGGCATGTGCCGGAATGGGACTGATCACAGACCTGTGCCCGGTCCAGCCGGCGGCATCCGGAACAGCACCGGAAACCTCCGCGCCGGCCTTGGCCGAAGAGGGGCCACCACGCGGCCGGAATTGGCTCGGCCGGACCATTGTCGTTCGCAGGCGCGGCCACAAAGCGCCGGCATCCAAGCGATGGCTGAGCCCGGTCAAGTAGCAAGAGAAGCCGGCCACATAGCGCAGAACAGCAGAAAAGGCCGGGACCCCACGTCCCGGCCTTTTCCATCGGATTTAGTAAGGCTTCCCGGCGCCTGGCGGTTGGGTGGTCCATTCCGTCTCGGTGGCGCGCATCCAGGGATACGGCAGGAGTTCCTCCAAGCCGATACTTCCGACCTCTCCCCCAGCATCAACCAGGACAGTTGCCTCAGGCCCATAGTTCCGCAGCAGTTCCCGGCACACCCCACAAGGATTGGTGACCTGGGGTTCGCCGTGTTCGTCCATGCTCACTGCGACGGACGACCGGATGGAGGCTTCCTGTGCCATCCGGGCATTGGCGAGGGCGCTGGATTCGGCGCATACGTTGATTCGTTTCGAGCCGATGTGAAGGCCCAGGTAGATCGCCCCTGACTCGCCCCGCATCGCCGCGGCCACCCGGTGGTTCTCGCCATGGTGAGCCGCGAGAAGCAGCTGACGGGCCGCGGTGTAGAGCTCCACGTCGGACTGGCTGAGGTCGAACGAGATCACCTTCCTAGCTTCCAATGAAGATGCCGTTCTTCCGCCGGGCGAGCACGTAGAACACGATGCTCAGCACGGAGAGTACTGCGACGTAAACCGGGAAGATCCACGATGCATTCATGGACTGGAGCCAGACCAGGAGGTAGGAAGCCGTGCCGCCGAAGATGGCGACGCCGATTCCATAACCGAGGGACGTTCCGGCGCCACGGCAGGATTTGGGCATCAGTGAGCTGGTGACGACGTTGTACAGGGTCATGTTCAGGACCAGGACAACCGAGCCGCCCAGGAGGACTGCGGCGAATCCACCGATGCCCGGACGGACGTACATCAGCATCAGGAAGACCGAAGGAATGGAAAGAGCCCGGGTGATGAGGAACCACTTCGAGATCGACTTGCCGTCGGCGAGCTTGCCGACAACCAGGCTACCGACAACCAGCACCGCTCCGAGGATGGTGGTGAGGGCGAAGACGGCGGTTGCGTCTTCTTTGAAGCTGCTGCGGGCCGCGGTGGGCAGTCCCGTATTCCAGGCGTAGTTGTAGGCCTGCGCCGCTCCAACGACGAACGTGATGGCCAGTACGCTCAGCCAATGCTTGCGCACTCCGCCCCACACCGCTTTGGAGGAGTTTTCTGCAAGCTCCTCGGGCCGCATGGTTTCCGGAAGGGTCCGGCGAAGGTAGACCACGATGAATCCGAAGATTGCGCCCACGATGAAGGGAACACGCCATCCCCAGTCGGCCATGACAGCGCCGCTGAGCATCAGGCTGCACAGGTAGCTGACCAGCGAAGCGAGCAGGATGCCCGAGTTGACGAAGAAGGAGATGATGCCTGCGACGAACCCTTCGCGTCCCACCGGAACCAGTTCCACGGCGTGTGCGGTGGAAAGAGGAGCCTCAACACCGGTGGAGATGCCCTGGACGATGCGGCAGACCAGGAGGATCATGCCGGCAGCGCCGCCGATCTGCTGGTACGTCGGGCACAGGGCGATGACCAGCGTGGTGATGGCCATCATCATGATGGACCAGAGCATCACTTTTCGACGCCCGATTCTGTCGGCGAAAGTACCGAGCAGGACGCCGCCCAGCGGACGGAACGCAAAGCCGACGGCGAAGACCGCCAAGGCGTTGAGCGTCGCGGCGGTGGGGTCCTGCGAGGGGAAGAACTTTGGCCCGATGAAGGCCGACAGGAGTCCGAAGACCATCCAGTCGTACCACTCAAGGGTGTTCCCGAGACCGAGGCCCAGCAGCCCACGGCGGATTTCCGGAGAGAGCCGGGACTTCCGGGCGCTCTCCGGGCCATTCTTGACGACAGTGTCAGTCATGATTCTTTCCTTCCTCCGCACCTTCTGGTGCGTGAGGGTACGGATCACCGTTGATATCCAGGGGGTATGGACGGTGATCGAAACTATCATTTTGGCTTGGTTCGGCAGGGCCGAACCAACTCACCTCATGGGAAGCGAGTTAGCCCAGATAGCTACGCGTGCCTCTTCGTAGCGCTTTGAAGCAAACGGGGACATCCAGTCCGGAAAGGGAGTGGATGGCTTGCTTGGGTGTCGCAGGATCAGCAGGGAAACACGAGGGTGGACGTGGGGCTGGGCTGGGCCTTCCGCCAGAAGGCTGAACGCCCGCGTCTGTCGATCGTGTTGCAAACTTCCCCACGTGATGCGACTCACTTAACTATATTGAAGATATTCACCAGGTCAATGCTTTTTGATAAATAGCCCTCGTGGCGCCGCCAGCGCCGGAGAGTCCTGCGCCGCGAGGGGGCTGATGAGCGGGGCGAGAGAGAAAAGTTTCACCAAACCATTGATTCGCTAAAATTTTTCACTATAGTTATGTGAGTCAGCTCACCGAGAGAAAGCTGGATCATGACCAACGAGATCATCACGGCATCCTCACCCGCCGGCACAAGCGCGCTTCTGGCAACTGTCGGCAACAAGGTCCGTACGATGCGGAAGGACAAGGGGATGACCCTGTCCAAACTCTCGGAAATCACCGGTCTCAGCCCGGCGATCGTCAGCCAGATCGAACGTGGGCTGGCTAACCCATCATTTACCACCCTTGCACAACTGGCTCACGGCCTGGACATTCCGGTGGGGAAGTTTTTCCTCGGCCAGGAAGAAACCAAGTCGCCGGTTGTCCGCAAATCGGAGCGGCGAAACCTCAAGGGCGTCACCAAGAAGTCCGTGGGAGAGGCAGTCTATGAGCTCCTGACCCCGGACCTCAACGGTGCGCTGGAGGCCCAATGGATCGTGAGTCCGCCAGGCCACGACACCAGCGCCACTCCTTTTCGCCACAGCGGCGAGGAATTCGGCATCATCCTGTCGGGAAGGAAGGACATCTTCCTCGACGGTGAGTGCTACACGCTTGAGGCGGGCGATTCGATCACTTTCTCCTCGGATACGCCTCACTGGTACAAAAACAGCTACGAAGAGGTATGCGTAGCAATCTGGGTCAACGCCCCTCACGTGTGGTGATCAGCCGGCGTTAGACGCCGCCCGCTCCCATACACGCACGGACCCTTGGACGTCCGTTCGCAAACATCTCCCTTTCCGTGTCCAGGTCCCCCGGGACCTCTACTCGTCATGCCCTTCGCCAGGCCTGGTCCGCCGCATTGCATCGCTGCGGGCTCCTCCTGAGCACCTCGTCTATACCCCGGCAACCGTGCCCACGGCATGCCCGCCGGGAAGTAAGGATCCTCCACCATGAACTCCTTTGCCACCACATCGTCACTGGAACTCAGTACGACGACGGCGGATCTCACCGCGCCCGTCATCTCCCGCTCCGATGTCCTCGTAGTCGGCGGTGGGCCCGCCGGCGTGGCCGCCGCCGTCACTGCAGCACGGTCCGGTGCATCCGTCACGCTCCTCGAGCGCTACTCTTCGCTCGGCGGGCTTGCCTCCGGAGGCATGGTCCTGGTGCTCGACGACATGATCAACGGCCAGGAAATCACGGTGACCGGCATCGTTTCGGAGTACGTCGAGCGTCTGCAGAAGCTCGGCCTGGCTGTCGTTCCGCCGGCCGATGACCGCAAGACCTCCGAGGAACTCTGGAACAAGTGGGGCCGCTACGGCACCTTCGATTTCCACTCCCACACCAACCCCAAGCCGATCTGCTACGCCGCTGCCTTTGACCCCGACGGCTGGAAGCGGGTCTCCAACGACCTCGTCCGCGAAGCCGGAGTCAACCTTCGCCTGCACTCGTGGTTCTCCCGCCCGATCGTTGACAACGGCGTCATGAAGGGCGTCATTTGCGAGACCAAGTCCGGCCCGCAGGCCTTCATGGCGGACATCGTGATCGACACGACCGGAGACATCGACGTCGCCTCCCGTGCCGGCGCCAGCCACATCAAGGACAGCTACCTCACCACCCTCGTCTTCCGCCTCGGCAACGTAGACACCGCCGCCGCTGAAGCCTTCGAGCAGGCCAACCCGAAGGAAGCCCGCGCCATCAACCGCACCATCAAGCGGCTCCTTGGCGGCGCCTGGGAACTGTGGTGGCTCAAGACACCCATCGACGGCGTCGTCTGGTGCAACGCTCCCCACATGACCGGATACGACGGCGTGGACCCGGCGGACATGACCGCCGCCGAGTTCGCCGCGCGGGACCGGATCACCGAAGCCGTGGAGTACGTCCGCGCCCACCTGCCGGGCTTTGAGAACTGTTACATGCTCGACGTCGCCTCCCAAATGGGCGTCCGGCAGACCCGCCTGCTCGAGGGCGAATACGTCATGACGAAGGACGACGTCACCTCCCGCCGCCACTTCGCGGACACGGTGGCCCGCGGCCGCGATTACTACTACCCCTTCCGCTCCCTGCTTCCCAAGGAAGTGGACCAGCTGCTCGTCGCCGGCCGCCACTACTCGGCCACCCCGGAAGCGCAGAAGATGTCCCGCGAGATCCCGCCCTGCATGGCCATGGGCCAGGCAGTCGGCGTCGCCGCCGCACTGGCAGTCCAGAACGGCACCCTCGTCCGCGACGTCTCCGCGCTGGACATCCAGCAGGGCATGCGCCGGCACGGTGCAGACCCGGGCGACGTCCCGTCGTCGAACGCTACCGTCGACAGCGAAGCGGTGGTGGGGGCATGAGCACCGACACCCTTCTCGATGAGTTCGAGGAAACCACGACGGCGGCCGCCGACGCTGCTGCCAAACCGAACGGCATCCCGCTGCCGCTCGACGGCATCAAGATCGTGGACTTCACCCAGGTATTCATGGGACCGTCGTGCACCCAGCTCCTGGGCGACTACGGCGCGGACATCATCAAGGTGGAACGTCCGGGCGCCGGCGATATCTCGCGCAACTCGTTCCCGGACAAGGACGGCCAGGACAACCCGATCTTCCTGTCCATCAACCGGAACAAGCGCAGCGTTTCCGTGGACACCCGCACCGACGAGGGCAAAGCCGTCCTCCGCCGGGTCATGGCCGACGCCGATGTAGTGGTCAGCAACTTCCGTTCCGGTGTGATGGAACGGATGGGCTTCGGCTACGAGGAACTCAAGGCAGAGAACCCGGGAATCATCTGGGCCTCCGGCACGGGCTTCGGCCCGGTTGGACCGTACTCCCACAAGGGCGGCCAGGATGCGATCGCACAGGCCTACTCGGGCGTGATGTGGCGGCGCGAGTCGGACGACGTGAAGCCGTCCATCTACCCCACCACGCTGTGCGACTACATCACGGGCATGCACCTCATGCAGGGCATCCTGCTGGCACTGCGCACCCGGGAGGCCTCCGGCGTCGGGCAAAAAGTCGAGGTGACGATGTACGACTCCATGCTCCACCTGCAGATGCAGGAGGCGTGCATGCAGCTCAACCGCGGCTACGAAGTCAACTGGGGCGCCATGCCGCTGAGCGGCGTCTTCGAAACCACCGACGGCGCCGTCTGCATGGTGGGCGGTTTCACCCCGGACCCGCTGGCCCGGATTTCCGAAGCGCTGGGCCTGGACGAAGACCTTACCCAGCGGCCGGAGTTCGCCAACCTGGAGCAGCAGTTCAAGCACAAGCCGGCCTTGCAGGCAATCTTCCGGGAGCGGATCGCGACGAACACCACCGAGTACTGGACCAACCAGCTCGAAAGCCAAGGCCTGCTCAACGCGCCCGTCCACACGCTGGAGCAAGCCCTGGCCGATGCCCAAACGGCGGCCAACGGCATGATCGTGGAGGCCGAGCACCCGGGCGTGGGCACCGTGAAGATGCTCAATGCCCCGATTCGCCTGTCCGCCACGCCGCCTTCGGTCCGGCGCGTGGCGCCGCGGCTCGGAGAGCACAATGTGGAGGTCCTCCTGGAGAACGGCTTCGACGCTGAAACCATCGAACGCCTGCAGAAGTTGGGAGTCCTCCGGTGACTGTGTCGATGGAAGAGAAGAAGATCGTCGACCAGGTCACGCTGACCATCGAAAACCACGTCGCCACGGCGGTCATCGACCGCCAGCACGTGCTCAACGCCGTCGACGGGACAGCACAGGCCCGGCTCAACGAGATCTGGACCCAGATCGAAGCCGATCCCGACGTGCGCGCCGTCGTGATCACCGGCGCCGGCACACGGGCGTTCTGCGTCGGGGCGGACATGTCCGCCTCTGCCGTGGACAAGACCGGCCTGCAGTACTGGGCGGAACTTGACCCCAACGGTTTCGGCGGACTGAGCCTGCGCACGAGCCTGGACATTCCGGTGATCGCCCGGGTGAACGGCTATGCGTTGGGCGGCGGCATGGAGATCGTCCTCGGTGCCGACATCGTCATCGCCGCTGACACGGCCCGGTTCGGCCTCACCGAACCGCGCGTCGGGCGCTTGGCGCTCGACGGCGGCATCCACCAGCTGGTGCGCCGCGTCCCCTACACCCAAGCGATGGGCATGCTCCTCACGGGCCGCAAGGCCGAGGCTGCGGAGATGCAGTCGATGGGCCTTGTCAACGAAGTGGTTCCCGCGGAGGAGCTCGACGCCGCGGTGCAGCGCTGGGTGGACCAAATCCTCACCTGCGCCCCCAGCTCCGTCCGGGCCGTCAAGCAAATGGTCAGCCGGACCAGCCACTTGAGCGCCACGGAAGCCCGCGGCCTCCGGCTGCCGGCCCTCATGGCCGCACTGGACAGCGAAGACTCCGCCGAAGGCGTGCGAGCTTTCCAGGAAAAGCGCCCTCCGGTGTGGCCGGGGCGCTGAATGCAGCACGAACGGATGCAAGACACCGAACTTCAGCACGAACGGAAGGACAATCCAATGCGGGAATCACTGACACCCGGCGTGTGGGGCGTCGTCGCCACGCCATTCCAAGGCAGCACCCTCGATTTGGACACGGACAGCCTGGCCCAGCTGGTGGAGCACTATGAATCCATCGGCGCCACGGGGCTGACTGTCCTGGGTGTCTTCGGCGAGGCCGCTGCCCTGACCGCAGCGGAGCGCAGCCTGGCGCTGGAAGTGGTGGTCGAAGAGACCCGATTGCCGCTCGTGGTGGGTGTGACGTCGCTCTTCACGGGCACCGCCGTCGAAGAAATCCGTGCTGCCCAGGCCGTCGCGGGAGACCGGCTCGCAGCCGTCATGGTGCAGGCCAATTCGGCCCGGCCGGAGGTGGTCATCGCGCACCTGAACGCCATCCACCAATCCACCGGGGCCAAAGTTGTCCTGCAGGACTACCCCGTGGCCAGCGGTGTCAGCATCAGCACCGAAGCACTTATTTACGTGGTCCAGAGCTGCAAGTTCATCGTCGCGGTGAAAGCCGAGGCCCCACCCACCAGTGTGGCCATCGCCCAACTCGCGTCCGCCGTCGACGTTTCCGTGTTCGGCGGGTTGGGCGGTCAAGGACTGTTGGACGAGCTGGTGGCCGGTGCAGCCGGCGCCATGACGGGATTCTCCTACCCGGAAGCCCTCGTTGCCTGCGTCAGCGCCTGGCAGTCGGACGGTTACGACTCCGCCCGGGACGCGCTGCTCCCCTACCTGCCGCTCATCAACTTCGAGCAGCAGGCCCGGATCGCCTTGGCTGTCCGGAAGGAGTGCTTCCGCGAGCGGGGCTTCATCAAGGACTCCGGCGTCCGCCCGCCCGCGGCTCCTTTCCCGGAGGTCCTCAGGAACGGAATGCTGACGCATCTGGCTGAAGCGGCCCAGGCATTGAATCTCTCGCTTACCCCCGCCGCCCACACAGCAGGAGGGATCTAATGGATTTCGGAATCAGCGGAAAGACCGCATTCGTCGCCGCCTCCACAGGAGGGCTGGGACTGGCCGTCGCGCGCGGCCTCGCCGCCGAGGGCGTCCGGGTTGCCATCACGGGCCGGCGTGGCGAACTGGCCGAGAAAATCGCGGCGGAGCTGCAGGCCGACGGCCACAGCGCCGTGGCCGTCGAGGCGGACCTGAGCACCCTGGACGGGGTGACGGCCGCCGTCGAACGCGCCGTGGAACTCCTCGGTCCCATCGACATCCTCGTCCTCAACGGCCCCGGCCCCAAACCCGGTGCTGCCGCGAGCCTTGGCTCCGACGACATCGCCGCGGCGTTCGAGTTGCTGGTGAAGCCGCACCACGCCCTTGTCTCGCAGATCCTGCCGGGAATGCGGGAGCGGCGCTGGGGACGGATCCTGGCCATTGGATCCAGCGGAGTCGTGGCGCCCCTGCCGAACCTCGCCGTCTCCAACACGGGCCGCGCTGCCTTGGCCGGCTACCTCAAGACACTTGCGGCCGAAGTGGCCCTCGACGCCGTCACGGTCAACATGCTCTTGCCTGGCCGCATCGGCACCGAGCGCGTCGCCGAACTGGACCGGGCGGCGGCCAAACGCCGCGGCACCACACCGGAGGAAATCCAACTCGAATCCCGCAAGACCATCCCTGCCCGGCGTTACGGCGAACCGGAAGAGTTCGGCGCCGCCGGCGCCTTCCTCTGCAGTGCCCCGGCTTCCTACATCACCGGCGTCGCGCTTCGCTGCGACGGAGGCCTGATCCGGAGCCTCTAGGCCCGGCCTCCTCCTGAACAGCAGTTGCCCATCCCAACCGCACAAGCCAAAGGATTACCATGACTTCCACCGCCACCGAATTTGCAACGTCCACCCGCAAGGATGCTGCCGCAGCGCAGCACCTGATCAACGGCGAATGGACCGGAGAGCCCGAAATCAAGCGAATCAACCCGGCCCGCCCGGACGAACTCGCTGCCCTCTCCCCGCGAGGCACCGCCGAGGACGTCGACGCGGCGATCACAGCCGCTGTCGCCGCCCAACCGGCGTGGGCAGCCCTTCCCGCTCCCGCCCGTGGCGCCATCCTCATGACGGCCGGCAACCTGCTGGCAGAACGCCAAAGCGCGATCGCCGAGGACCTCGTCCGTGAGGAAGGCAAGACCCTCGCCGAAGCCAAGGGAGAGGTCAAGCGCGCCTCGGACGTGCTGCGCTTCTTCGGTTCCCTCGGCTGGGCCGCCACCGGCGAAGTACTTCCCAGTGGCCTCCCGGACACCACCATCACTACCCGGCGGGAGCCTCTCGGCGTCGTCGGGCTCATCACCCCGTGGAACTTCCCCATCGCCATCCCGGCATGGAAGGCAGCCCCCGCACTCATCAGCGGCAACGCCGTGGTCATCAAGCCGGCCGAACTTACCCCGCTCTCCGCGACGCACCTCGCCCGCGCCCTGAAAGACGCCGGAGTTCCCGCGGGAGTCTTCAACGTGGTCCACGGCAAGGGCCGCGTTGTCGGAGACGCTTTGGCACGCGATCCCCGCATCGCCGGGTTGTCCTTCACCGGATCCACCAAGGTGGGGCTTGGGCTCCAGGAAATACTGAATGGCCGCCGGGCCCGCGTCCAGCTGGAAATGGGCGGCAAGAACGGCGTGCTGGTGCTCGACGACGCCGATCCGCAGAAGGCCGCCGCGGTCGTCGCAGCCGGCGCCTTCGGACTCACGGGCCAGGCTTGCACGGCAACCTCCCGCGTCTATGTCACCCCGGGTGTCCGCGACGCGTTCCTCGAAGCGCTTGTTGCCGAGGCCGCCAGCTACACCGCCGGAGACGGGCTCGACGGCGCCAAGATGGGCGCCGTGGTGAGCAGCCAGCAGTTCGAGCAGGACCAGGCCGCGGTGCGCACCGCCGTCGAACGCGGCGCCACCCTCCTTCACGGAGAGTACGACGGCGACCCCTCCGGCGCGCTGCTCTTCCCGGCCGCTGTCCTCACCGATATTCCGTTTGACGACGCCGCTGTGACGGAGGAAATCTTCGGTCCGGTTGTCGCGGTCCTGGAGGTCCCGGACTACGAGGCCGGGCTGGCCGCGATCAACGACTCCCGCTACGGACTCACCGCAGGCATCTGCACCGATTCCCTGGCCCTGTCCACGGACTTCGCCGCGCGGGCGCAGGCCGGAGTGATCAAGGTCAACCGTCCCACGGCCGGCCTGGACTTGAACGTGCCGTTCGGTGGCGTGAAGGACTCCTCCACCAACACCTTCCGCGAGCAGGGCAAGTCCGCACTGGACTTCTTCACGTGGGGCAAGACCGTTTACACCGGTGTGTAGCGCGTCATGACTTACGTGATCGCGCAGCCATGCGTCGACGTCAAGGACAAAGCCTGCATCGACGAATGCCCCGTGGACTGCATCTACGAAGGCGAACGCTCGCTCTACATCCACCCGTCCGAATGCGTGGACTGCGGCGCCTGCGATCCGGTCTGCCCGGTCGAGGCGATCTACTACTCGGACGACGTTCCGGATGAGTGGGCGGACTATGTCCGGGCCAACGTCGAGTTCTTCGAGGAACTTGGATCCCCGCAGGGAGCAGCGGCGCTGGGAAACCTGGGCCGGGACCACCCTGTGGTTTCAGCGGCACAGGTCCCGGGCTGATCCTAAGCAGCCAGCCTGGCCTGGATCGCTTGTCGAAGCGATTCCAGGCTGGGCAGGCCCGAGAGGCCCCCGGCCGTGCCGTAGACCCGACATGTCATGGCTGGTTCTGAGGTAGACGGGAAGAGATCCTTCCCGTCCACCAGGAACGTCGGGGATCCGTGGAATCCGAAGGCTTTGGCCTCTTCGTCGCTCCCGATCTCCCGCGCAGCAATCAGGACCGGGTCCTGTCCTTCCAGTTCCACGGCCCTGGAGAACAGTTCCCGGGCGGCCGAGCCGTGCGGACAGTCCTGGATGGTGAGCAATTTGAAGTCCATGGCCCCATTATCCGGCACCGTGCAGTTAACCTCACAGCAGGTCGGCGTGGTGCTCCGCGACGACGTTCGGGTGGGCCCGAAGCCGGTACCGGAGGGCGTTCTCCCCGTAGGTTTCCAGAATCGGACTATTCGTCGGGTCAACAGACAAGCCGCGTGCTTTTGCCTGGAACTCCGGGCTCACGGCAAGCTGCGGCATGGTCGCGTCGAGCGCCGGGTTGTAGAAGAAGGGAAGGGAAATCCTGTCCGTGCCCCGGAGGGGTGAGATGACCCGGTGCAGCGTCGCTTTGAGGTAGCCGTTGGTAGCCAGTTCGAGCATTTCGCCGATATTGACCACGAAAGTCCCCGGCACTTGGGGCGCGTCGATCCACTTCCCTTGGTACTCGACTTGGAGTCCGCCCTTTCCTGGCTCAACCAGGAGGAGCGTGAGCACTCCCCCGTCGCGGTGGGACCCCACGCCCTGCTTGGGTTCCGGGTTCGATTCCCCGGGATAACGCACAATTTTGAGGACCGGGAAAGCCCGTGCCGCGAATGCCGCATCAAAGGTGTCCTCGGGCGCTCCGAGGGAAAGTGCCAAGGCCCGCAGCAACGCAAGCGAGATGGTGCTCAGCCGTTCGGTCCATTCCGAGACAATCTCCCGCATTTCCGGCAACGCATCCGGCCACAGGTTGGGCCCCTCCAGGCGCCAATATTCGGCGACACCCGGGCCAGGTTCAACAGCATCCCGTTCGACGCCGATGTCGATCTGCTCGCGCCAGTCGATTCCGCCGTCGGTGAGCTCGCCGCCAACGCGGGTGTAGCCGCGGAACTGGGAGCTGTGCACGTTCTCGATCGCGAGCTTTTCCTCTTCCGGCAGCTCGAAAAAGCGGCGCGACACATCGAGAATGGCGTCGGTCAACTCCTGCGGAATGCCGTGGCCCGCCAAGTAGAGGAAGCCAACCTCGTGCATCGCCTCACGCAAATCGTCACGGAACCGGGCGGCCTCCTCCGGGCCTGCATTCAGTCGGGAGAAATCGATCACGGGCAATGTATCGAGTGTCAATGCACTTCGTCCTTTTCATCGAATGTGGCAAGCGTGCGCATGTTCCTGTCGCTTCAGAGGGTTTCCGTTCCAATTCTCTCGCTGAGAGTCGAAGGCCGCCCGTGAGACCTGGGGGCGGCTTTTTCGAATTGTCAGGGCATGATCTTATAGAGATCGACGACGGTCTCTTCCGGGGGCGACTCGAATCCGCCCTCGATCCCTGCCTGCATGCGGGGCATGAGAATTCCGTCGCGGAATTTCTCCCAGCTTTCTTTCGACTCGTGGACGGCCATGATCGTCCAACCGCCTGCCGACGGGCCTGCGGCGTGGAAAGTCTGGCCCTCGGGCAAGAGTCCCTCTCCTGGGTGGACAGCGGCTATTGATGCCTCGTATTGGTCTTTCGTGCCTCCTGCGAAGAAGTGCACGACTCCATAGCGCTCCATATCTGCTCCTTGCTGGTGTCGACGGGTGTGGACATGCCAAGCAATAGACCCCGCCACCAGAGATGTCAATGAGTTTTCACAAGCGGGATCCACCTCCGGGATTCAAGTCCAGAATTCGTCTGCCTTGGCTGTGTCCTCGAAGAATTCCCGGCCCTCGACAACCTTTCCGTCGCGGAGAACGAAGGATATGGCAGTCGCGATGTCGAGGGTTTTTCCGTCGCTTTCGGCGTGGGTTTGCTGTAGTCCGAAGGTGTGGTTTTCTCCGCCGACGATGTCCTGGACCGTCGCCTGGAAGGTACCTTGGGAGCGCGCTCCCAACTCGCCGAAATAGGCCAGGATGGCGTCGCGTCCTTGCTTCGTCCCGGACAGCACGCCGCTTCCTGCTACGTGCCAGACTGCGTCTTCAGCAAACAGCTCGCTGAGTGTCGCCAGATCACCTGCGTTAAAGGCCTCGTATCCCCGCCGGACCAATTCGGCGTTTTCTTCTGCTCCCATGTCGGATACCTCTCCGTCATCCTCGTCGGTCAATGGGACGGCTTAAGGTTATTCCTGGCCAGGATGCCTGTCGATGGGTTCGCGGACCACTGCAACGGGCCCTGTCAGCAATAGCGTGGCAAGCTTGATCCCAGGATGCCGCACCCAAATGGAGGGCAAACCGTGATTGACACCGCAGAAGCCGTTCTTCACGACGGCACAACCATCCCCGTCACCATGCACGGAAACGGACGCGCCCTGTTGGTCCCGGCCCGCTTCGCCCCCTATCCGCCCGAGGAAGCCGAAACGATGCGCCGCTGGGGCGCCGATCCGGACTTGGGCTCCTCGCTGGTGAACGGACTCGCGCGATCACACCGGGTGGTCGTTGCCGATTACGAAGGTCACCGCATGGCCCACCCGGCACCGGACACCCTTACCCCCGGCAACGTCGCAGTGGATCTCCTTGCAATCGCCGATGCCGCTGATGCCGGAACCTTCGCCTACTACGGCTACTCCTGGCTGGCACTCTGCGGCTTGCAACTTGCGATCCGCACCGACCGACTCTGGGCTCTCGTGATGGGCGGATTCCCACCCCTCGATGGACCGTACGAGAGCATGTTGGCAGTCACACGGGCAGCACACTCGATGTCCAGACAATCCGCCGACGCCGTTCCTTCACCGACGGTTGACGTTGAGCCTGGAGACTGGGACTCGGTGCCCGTGCAAACGAACGAAGCACAGACCCGCCAATTCGTCACCCTTTACGAAGCCCTTCAAGGCTTCGATGATTCCGCCGCCGACGTCCCGCCGGGCCTGTCCCGCCTCGCCTTCGCAGGGGCGGAGGACCGCATCGATTACGGCCCCGCATGGGGCAACGTTCACGTAAAGATCGGCGAGCCCCTGACGACGCACAAGCAAACCCTGCTTGACGCCGGGTGGGATGTGCGAGTGCTTCCCGGCCTCGATCACATCGGAGCGATGCACAGCTCCGTCGTCTTGCCTCTCCTGACTGACTGGCTCCGGAAGGTCGGCTAGCCGCGACCCCTTGAGACACATCGGGGCCGGTGGGACGATGAAGCGGTGAATCCCTTCCTCGAATTTGTCAGCCGCTACTGGTGGCTGGTCTTTCCCCTGAGCGGATTGGCTGGCGGTTGGGCGCGGTCCTGGTCCAGGGCCAGCGAACGCCGGCACCGCCGTCGGGTGGAGCTCTATCAGCTCAAGAACCGTGCAGCCGAAACGGAGCACGCCAGCCAGACCGAGGTCCTGCGCCTGCAAGAGGCACACGACGCAGTGAACCGGCGGTGGCTTGACTACGAACTCGACGTCGGCAAACTCATAGACTTTCCGGTCATGTCGGATGTCCGCGAGCCGCTCACCGTGGCGTTTCTTCGGGCCAAACGGGAGGCTGACGGCCTGCGCCCGGCATCGCCGGAAGAAATCACGACGGCGGCCCGGCTGGCCGAATACCGCACGGCCGTCCGGAGCTACGAACTGGCATTCGATGTGGCGGAGCGGGAAGCCAAACGCATCAAGGACAGCAACTTCACTGAGCCCGAGCGTCAGCGGCTGGCGACTGCCAGGAAGCTGCTCAGGATCGCTTCGGACAGTGCAGCGACGCCGGCAGAGCGGCAGACAGCCTACAAGCGCGCCCGGCGCGAATTGGACGGCCTGATTGTCCTGCCCGAAGCGACCATCGCTGCGTTGGAGGAGAAGATCGCCGGAATCCTCGATGCACCCAAGGCTCCCGACTTCCATCAAAGCTGACACGCGCAATCGTCCCGAGGGGGCTACCCACGGGACCCTGCTAGGCGTAGCTTTCTTCTCATCCCGGCACTTCTGTCTTGACCCGCAGCCGGTACCTACCAGGAGGTCATCATGGACAACCTATTCGGACGCGGCGGACGTGGCGGACTCGGTGGACTCGACGTCCCGGAGCCGCTCCGACGCTTCCTTCAAGGCGAATCCGACTCTTCGCTCCGCATCGAGCAATACCAAGAGGGGGACACGCTCGTCGTCAGGGTGGATCTGCCGGGAATCGACCCCGAGAACGACGTCGACATCAGCATCGCCGACGACACCCTGCATATCAAGGCGCGACGCGAAGAGGATGCCGAGCACGTGGACAAGAAGGGCTACCGCACCGAAGTCCGCTATGGCGAACGGTCCCGCAGCATCCCGCTGCCCCGCGGCGTGAGCCAAGACGGCATCATCGCAACGTACGAGGATGGCGTCCTCGAAGTACGCATCCAACTCCCCGAACAGTCAGAGCCGCAGACCACGAAAGTCCGCGTTGTCCGTAAGGGCGGCCGCGCAGCCAACCCGCCTTCGGAACAGACGGGTTACTAGCCGGGGCGAAGCAGCCGGGGCGCGAGCCTATGGACCGTCGTCCCGCCCGTTTGCTCGGCGTACTTTCTGGAGGCGCGGGGCAGGTTCCTTGCGCTGCGCAGCGGTGGCCTCCACGGGCGTGGGAGGCATTGCGAGGACGGCGACGACGGTCAGCGCGGCGCTCACAAGCACGGCGAGAAAGACCGCTGCAGAGGCGAACACAATCGCCTGCGAACTCTTTCCGCCCTCCGGACGGCCGGCGTAGATTGCGTTGGCGACCGCTCCGAAAACTGCTACTCCCAGCGAACTGCCGATGGACCGCGCGAAGAGGTTGGTGCCCGTCACCACACCGCGTTCGTGCCATTCGACACTGGACTGCGCTGCGATCAGGCTCGGGGTTGCAAGGAGGCCGAGACCGAGCCCGGCCACAAAGCAGCTGCCCGCGACGAAGACGAGGTTCGGTGTGTAGGCCGTGATCGCGAGGGCCGCCGAACCGATGACGGTGACCGAGATCCCGATCAACGATGTGGCCCTGAAGCCGATCCGCAGGTAGAAGCGGCCCGACTGCGAGGCGCTGATCGGCCACCCGATTGTCAGGGCTGCCAAGGAGAGGCCCGCCGTGATGGGCGAGACTGAAAGCGCGCCCTGGAGGAAAGTGGGGACGTACGACGTGAGGCCAAGCACGACCGCTCCGGCACCGAAGGAAATCAGTGCGGTCGTGGCGAGGAGGCGCCTCGAAACGACCCACGGCGGAAGGACGGGTTCAGCTGCTCGTCGCTCAACCAGGATGAAAGCAACGAGCAAGACTGCACCAATGGCGAACACTGCGATGCTGATGGGAGAGTCCCAGGCCCAGGCCTGGCCACCTTCGAGGGCTCCGAGGATGGTCAAGGTCAACGTGACGGTAAGAAGGGCGGATCCAAGATAGTCGACGCGGTGCTTTACCCGTTCGATGTTCTCGTGGAACTTTTGGACCAACATCCATGCAGCCACGAGGCACAGCGGAATGTTGACCAGGAAGATTCCGCGCCACACTCCAAGCGAAGAGAACACCCCGCCCAGGGTTGGGCCGACAACCGAGGAGGTTGCCCACACGCTGGCGAGATAGCCTTGCACCTTCGCGCGCTCGGCCAGGGTGTAGATATCGCCGGCGATCGTAATGGCCACGGGCAGGACCGCGCCGGCACCCAGGCCCTGCACCACCCGGAAGGCAATGAGCGCAGGCATGCTCCAGGCCAGCCCGCAGAGGACCGATCCGAGCAGGAAGAGCCCAACACCCGTGAGGATGATCGGTTTGCGACCCGCCATGTCGGAGAGTTTCGCATAGACCGGCACCGAGACGGCCTGCGCAAGCAGGTACGCGGAGAAGAGCCACGGGAAGGAGGAGAATCCGCCGATTTCATGGACGATCGATGGCACCGCGGTAGCCACGATGGTGGCATCGATTGCGACGAGGCCGCTCGAGAGCATCAGGGCTATGAGTACCGGGCCCCGTTTGGAACGGAAACCAACGCCGTCGCTTTCAGTTGCCATGTCACGGCCCTGTCTCGAGAGACCCGGTCCGGCCGAGGTGACCGGCCCCGTCAGTCCTCGCCGTCGTCATCCGCCGGCGCCGGTGGATTGGCTGCCCCACGAAGCGGACCCACCGCCCCGTCGGCGCCGTAGTCCCCCTCCGCGTACTGGCCGATTTCGGACTCTGCCGTGCGCCCCGGAACTGTTCCTGCATCCCCCAGGTCGCCTTTCGCGTAGCGCCCGGCGTCCTTCGCTTTGCCGCCCAAGGGTTCCGGCAAGCCGCCCTGGATGCCGGCGGTGCCATAGTCGCCCTCGCTGTATTGGCCTTCTTCGTCTTCGGAGTGCCGCCCGGGCTGCGTTCCCGTTTTCCCGTAGTCGCCTTCGACGTACCGGCCCCGGAGTTCCGGTTCTTCGGGAGGTCCGCTCTTCTCTTCTTCAGTGGGTTCTTCGACGCCGCTGCTGTCGGTCATGATCTTGCCTTTCCCGCAACCAACTCTGCGTCTCTTCGGCGCCTACCCAGTCTATCGAGGGGCTTTGCGGGGCAACAGGGCCAGCGGCTAGCGCGAGACCGCCGCTTCGGATGAAATGAGCGATAGATAGGTCTCCAGTTGGGACCGCAACTGATCCGCTGAGTGGTGTTCCGGCGTCAGCGTCGCCGTGATCTGGGCACCGAGCGCGAACGTCATGATCCCGCCGACCACGTCGTCGTCGATCAGTCCTTCCTTCAGTTCGCCAAGCTCCCTGGCCTCACGGAGCTTGGCGAACAGGGCCTCACGCCATTGTTCCATCGAGGAATCATGCAGCGCGGCCTTCGCCGGGTCAGTCAGTGCGCGCTGCCAGAAGGCAATCGCAATGCGCGCTTCGTTGAGCCTTTCGGCGTCGAGCGGCAATATTTCATGGCAATAGCTGCGCAATGCGGACAGGCCGCGCAGACCGGCAGTGGAGTCGCTCATGCGGGTATTCGTCTGGTTGAAGACGTGGCCGAAGGCAAACGTCAACAGATCGTCTTTCGTGGGGAAATACGGCTTGAGAGCGCCGTTGGCAAAGCCTGCCTCCATGGCAATCTCGCGCATGGTGGCGCCCTCGATCCCCCTGCTGGCGATGATCCGCCACGTCGCCTCGACGAGCTCTACCCTGCGCTTGTCGTGGTCTACGATCTTCGGCACGCGTTCCCCAAATCTTTTTTCTACAACCGTTGTGACTTAGATTACACGATGCTATTCTCTACACACATAGAAAATAAACCGCCACTCACAAAGGCCTTCCATGAGCACAACTTCCTCTACCGAAATCGCCGACATGGCTGCGTTTACCGGGCTGTCTCCCTATGCCTTGACTAGTGCCGAAGACATCACGGCCGTCAGGGGCATCTTGTCCGACGCCGGACTCTTCGACGGCTCCATCCGGATCGCCTATCTTGGCCTGCTTGAACCACCGCGGAGTGCGGAGGCGCGCGAATCAGGGACTCCGGACCGCAGGTTCAGGGCGTTCCTCCACAACGTTTCAACCGGTGCGGCACAGGACGTCGTGGTCTCTGTGACACATCGGGAAGTGGTCTCGAAAGTGGAACTCGACACCTCCGTGACGGGCGAGCTTCCGGTGGTCGAAGAAGAATTCGAGGTGGTCGAAGAGATCCTCGCCCAGGACGAACAATGGCTCAAGGCCTTGGCCGACCGGAACCTCGATGTCAGCAAAGTCAGGGTCGCTCCCCTGTCGGCCGGGGTTTTCGAGTACCCGGGAGAGAAGGGCCGCCGGATCCTGCGGGGTTTGGCTTTCGTCCAGGAGTTCCCCGGGGACAGCGCCTGGGCCCACCCAGTGGACGGGCTGGTTGCGTACGTCGACGTCGTCAGCAAGACGGTGGACCAGGTCCTGGATTTCGGGCCGGTCCCGGTGCCGGAAGAACACGGCAACTTTACGGACCCTGAGTTGACCGGTCAGATGCGCACTACCCAGAAGCCGATCCACATTACCCAGCCGGAAGGCCCCAGCTTCACAGTCCACGATGGAAACCACGTCGAGTGGGAGAAGTGGAGCCTCGACATCGGCTTCGATGTCCGGGAAGGCGTCGTTCTCCACAATGTGGCGTTCGACGACGGCGATCGCCGCCGCAGCATCCTCAAGCGCGCTTCCATCGCCGAAATGGTGGTTCCGTACGGCGACCCCTCCCCCGTGCGCTCCTGGCAGAACTACTTCGATACCGGCGAATACCTCGTGGGCCAGTACGCCAACTCCCTCGAGCTCGGCTGCGATTGCCTCGGCGACATCACCTACCTCAGCCCGGTAGTCAGCGACGCGTTCGGCCGGCCACGGGAAATCCGCAACGGAATCTGCATGCACGAAGAGGATTGGAGCATCCTCGCCAAGCACAGCGACCTCTGGAGCGGCGTGAACTACACCCGCCGGAACCGCAGGCTCGTCATCAGCTTCTTCACGACCATCGGCAACTACGACTATGGCTTCTACTGGTACCTCTACCTCGATGGAACCATCGAGTTCGAGGCCAAGGCCACCGGCGTCGTCTTCACGAGCGCCCATCCCGGAAAGGGCTACCCGTACGCCTCGGAACTCGCCCCCGGACTTGGGGCTCCCTTCCACCAGCATCTTTTCAGCGCGCGCCTGGACTTCGCCATCGACGGCCTGAGCAACAGGGTGGAGGAAGAGGACGCCGTCCGCGTACCCATGGGGGAAGGCAACGAGCGCGGCAACGCCTTCGCCCGCCGTCGGACGGTGCTCAAGAGCGAAGCGGAGGCCGTGCGCGAGTCCGACATGGCGGCCGGACGGGCCTGGATCATCTCCAATCCCGAATCACTCAACCGCCTGGGCGACCCCGTCGGCTACAAACTCCACGGACAAGGGCATCCCATGCTCCTGGCCGACCCCGAATCGTCCATCGCCCGGCGCGCAGCATTCGCTACGAAGGATCTGTGGGTGACCCGCTACGACGAGAACGAGCGCTACCCGAGCGGCGACTTCGTCAACCAGCACTGCGGAGGAGCCGGACTGCCGTCCTACATTGCCGGCAACAGGGACATCGACGGACAGGACATCGTCGTCTGGCACACCTTCGGGCTGACTCACTTCCCCCGCCCCGAGGACTGGCCCATCATGCCCGTGGACACCGTGGGCTTCAAACTGCGCCCCGAAGGCTTCTTCGATCGGAGCCCCGTCCTCGATGTCCCCGCCTCAAAGCCCGCCGAAGGCGGCCACTGCCACATGGAGGTCCAGAAATGAGCTTAGCAACCGGGAAAGAGACCACTGAGGTGGACCACCCGCATCACCATCGGCGCCGTCTCGGCGTCCCGGCAGTGACCTTCATGATCATTGCCGCCTCGGCTCCGCTCACCGTCCTCGCCGGCGGGGTGACGACGACGTTTGGCGTCACCGGGGTCACCGGCGTGCCGCTGTCCTTCCTGCTGCTCGGCGGAACCCTCGCGGTTTTCGCGGTCGGCTACGCGGCCATGAGCCGGTACGTCGTCAACGCCGGCGCCTTCTATTCCTACGTTGCCCAGGGCATCTCCCGGCCGGTCGGCGTCGGTGTTTCCATGGTGGCGCTGATGGCCTACAACCTGATGCAGGTCGGCATCTACGGTCTCTTCGGCTTCACTGTCTCGAGCTTGATCAACGAACGATTCGGCGCCACTGTCCCGTGGTGGATTCCGGTGCTCGTCTGCATCGCCGTCGTCGCGTTCCTCGGCGTGAACCGGGTGGACCTGTCAGCGAAGGTCCTCGGAGTGCTCGTCGGACTGGAGTTCCTCGTGGTGATCGTGTACGACATCGCCTCCTTCATTGTGGCGCCCGAGGGAGTCAGCGGCGCGCCGCTGAGCCCGCAGAGCCTCTTTGTCCCGGGCGTCGGGGCCGTCCTCTCCTTTGGCATCGCGGCGTTCATGGGATTCGAATCGGCCGCGATCTATGGCGAGGAAAGCAAGGACCCCAAGCACACCGTCGCCCGGGCCACGTATACGGCGGTGGCCATCATTGCCCTGTTCTATGCCGTGTCCTCCTGGGCCATGGCGGTCGGAACCGGACCGTCGGCGGTGGTCGATGCCTCCGCGAAGCAAGGACCGGACCTCATGTTCGGTTTCCTGAGTGACCACGCCGGCGTCCTCCTCGCCGACCTGGCCCGCTTGCTCTTCGTCACCAGCCTGTTCGCAGCCTTGGTCAGCTTCCACAACGCCGCCGCGCGCTACTTCTTCTCCCTTGGCCGGGAACAAGTCCTTCCCCGGAAGCTGGGGGCAGTCCGGCGACACAGCGGCGCCCCCTACGCCGGCTCGATCGCCCAGACGGTGATCGCCGTCGTCGTCACCGTGGCGTTCGCCATCGCCGGGACCGGATCCTCGCTCGGTGATCTCTACCCTGTCCTCACCATGTTCACCTGGCTGACCAACGACGGCGCGATGGGGCTTGTCCTCTTGATGACCGTTGTTTCGTTGGCGGTCATTGGATTCTTCCGCAAGAACAGGTATGACGCCGGATTGTGGACCCGCGTGATCGCTCCCGCCTTGGGGTTCGTGCTCCTGGCGGCGATCTTCGTCCTGATAGTGCTCAACTTCAACGTGCTGCTGGGCCAAAACGAGACCAATGCGCTGACGTTCATCCTGCCGGCCACGATCATCGTGCCCGGGCTGGTGGGGATCGCCTGGGCGTTCCGCCTCCGCCGGAACAACCCCGGCGTGTACCGACGGATCGGGCACGGCGAAGAGGGACCGGCAGCCGTCCACCTCGGCGACGAAGAAGACGAGTAGCTCCGGGACCGATGACCGGTGAACACCATGCACACAACCCTTTCGATAGTCATGCTGGCCTGCTGCGCCCTCGGCATCTGGAGCCCCCTGCGCGAAGGCGTGGTCAGGAACCTCAGCCAGTGGGGACCGATGGCACTCATGCTCGTGGCAATGGCGGACACGACCGTCGGGCCCGGCATCCTTCCGGGCGTCGTGTGGGGCCTGCTGCTGCTTCTCACTTCACCGTTACCGCTGATGCTCCTGCCCAAGGATCGCCGCGGCGGCATGGAAATACACCGTTCCTTGTCCATGGTGGCGATGTTCGCCGTTTTCGTCACCACCCTTCCCGCAGCCCCATCCAGTTCCGTACACCCAAGCCATGCGCATTCAGGACTGGGTGGAGTGAACCCGGCCTTGGCAGTTGTCCTCGCGGCAGCGGTCATCGCCTACTCGATCGTCCTGGCCTCCCAATCGCTCAGCGGGAAAGGCCGCGGACACCGTCGTCACGCGTCCGCACCGGTTGAGGCCCTCTCTTCGGCTGGCGCTTTGGGCGCCATGATCCTCATGACCGTGTGACGCGCTGGAACTTTGTCCTTCGAAACCATTACCAACTCAGAGTGGAGTAACCCCTTGGAAAGCTACGACGCCCTCCTCGCTTCAATCACCCCGACCGCCGGCGAAACCCGGACCATCTTCGACCCCGCCACGGGCACCGCCGTCGGCGAGGCGCCCGTCCACACTGTCGAGGACCTGCAGGCCGCCATCGACGCCGCCCAGGCAGCCCAGCCGGCGTGGGCTGCGGCCGGCCACGACGCCCGGTCCGCTGCGCTCCTGAAGGCCGCCGACGCCGTCGAGCGCTCCGCCGAGGAACTCGCCCGCCTGCTCTCCCGCGAGCAAGGCAAACCCTTGAACGGCCCCAACGCCCGCTTCGAAGTCGGCGCCTGCGCCGCGTGGCTCCGCGCCACCGCCGCCACCCCGCTCGATGCGGAAACCGTCGTCGACGACGGCGAAACCCGCGCCGAACTGCACTACCGGCCCATCGGCGTCGTGGGCGCGATCGGACCCTGGAACTGGCCCATGATGATCACCGTCTGGCAGATCGCCCCCGCCCTGCGCATGGGCAACGCCGTCGTCGTCAAACCCTCCGAATACACGCCACTGTCCGTCCTGGCCTTGGCCGCCGTGATCAACGAAGAACTCCCCCAAGGCCTCCTCACGGTGATCTCCGGCGGCCGCGACGTCGGCGAGGCGCTGGCTACCCACCCCGCCATCGGCAAGGTCATGTTCACCGGCTCCACCGCCACCGGCAAAGCCATCATCCGCTCCAGCGCGGACACGGTGAAGCGCCTCACCCTCGAACTCGGCGGCAACGACGCCGGCATCGTCCTGCCCGACGCCGACCCCGCCGCCATCGCCGAGGGCCTCTTCTGGGGTGCCTTCATCAACACCGGCCAGACCTGCGCCGCACTCAAGCGCCTCTACGTCCACGACTCCCTCTACGAAGCCGTCTGCACCGAGCTCACTGCGGTGGCCGCCGCGATGCCCATGGGCGTTGGTTTGGATGAGGGGAACGTCCTCGGCCCGCTGCAGAACCGGCAGCAATTCGACATTGTCGCCCGCCTCGTCGACGCCGCCCGGGACTCCGGCGCCCGGATCCTGCTCGGCGGCAACCCCGAGACCGGCCAGCCCGGCAACTTCTACCCCACCACCCTCGTGGCCGACATCGACAACGACAACCCGCTCGTCGCCGAGGAGCAATTCGGCCCGGCACTGCCGATCATCCGCTACAGCTCCGTTGACCAGGCAGTGGCGATGGCGAACGCGCTCGACGTCGGACTCGGCGCCTCCGTCTGGTCCACGGACCTGGACGCCGCCCGCCAGGTAGCGGCGCGACTCGAAGCCGGCACCGTCTGGATCAACAAACACGGCGCCGTCGACCCCCGCATCCCCTTCGGCGGCGCCAAGCAGTCCGGTTACGGCCTCGAATTCGGCGCCGAAGGACTCAAAGCTTTGGGTGTCCCCCAGGTGATCAACGGCTGACCCAACTCACTCGCAGTTATTGTCGTTTTGACGCCCCAGAACGACAACAACTGTCAGCTAGTTGGGGCGTGCCGCCGTCGTCTGTGAATCTCCACGTAGGCCGTGACCAGGAGCAGGACCACCGCGGAAAGTGCCAGAACGACGGCGGCGGGAACCACGGCGCTCACCGGTACGAGCACGACGGCGATTACCACGGTGGGAACTGCCCACGGCAGCACTGCGCGTGGTGGCTGGCCGTAACGAAGCGACACGATCGCGTTGCATCCATAGAAGAGGGCAAGGCCTCCACCGAGGGAAATCCCGGAACCGAACGGCAGATGCTCAAAGGGTGCTGGAATGGCTGTCGCGATCGCCCCGGCAATCGCAGTCACCCCCAGCACCAGGAGAAACGGCATGAACAACGTGGTCTGAAGGATCCCGGCGAAATCGGAGCGGGCCTGGAGTCGCTCAAGACCCGCGGTGATGGTCCCGGTGCCGTACTGGAAGAACGCCCAGCCGAGGAATGCCACCACCAGGAATCCGAGAGCGCCGACCAGCCCGGCGCCCGGACCCCAATCATCGGACACCTCAGTGACGATCGTGAATATGGACTCGCCGAGGACAATGATGACGAACAGGCCAAGCCGTTCCGAAGCGTGTTCGACGTTGATGCCACCGATGCTCCGCTCGGGCCAAAGGCGGGCTCCAACCACCACCATCCCAACCTCGACGACGATCGCGGCAGCCCACAGAACCACCGCGATGTGGAGCGGCAAGAAGGCAGAGATCAGCCAGAGGACAGCTGTGCCGCCGTTGTAGATCCAGATGCGCCACGGAGTTTCGGACGAATTTTCGCGGTGTTGGTACAGCCACAGGACCAGGAGGACAACGCGAATCGCTGCGTTGGCCAGCGAAAAGGCCCACGCCCTTTCGCCAAAGGCACCGGGCGCGGCAGCGGCCATGATGCTCGCCGCAGCCATGGCCGCGAGCATCGCGACACCCAGCGCCCGGGACGACAAACCGGGCAGGAGGTTGACGACGGAAACGATGTTGACCCAGGCCCACCACGCCGGAAAGAAGAGCAGGATGAACGTGCCAAATTGGGCCGATCCAGGATCGCCGTGGATCCCGCGCGCAAGTTGGCCGACGAACGCGACAAAGACGAGGTCGAAGAACAGCTCCATCCAGTGCACGCGGCGAGGATCACGGGCAACCTCGTGCTTCAACGCGCCGGGAACCGACGACTTATCCATCATTGCCCCATGGTATTGGCTGCCGAGGTTGCGCCACACACGGTTTGGGATAGTAGCATTTGTGAGGCAGGAATACCTTATGCGGGGAGCGTCCTACGCAAAGGGAAACATCGGGGGCAAGCAGTGGTCATGGATTCGGAACCGTTACAGCCAGAGGTCAATCCGCGATTCAGCAACACCCGGAAGCAGAATACCGAGCTTGCTATCCAGCAACTCCGGGACGGCGGGTTCACCACCGCCCAAATAGATGAATTCGTGGCAACGTTGCATCGCATGGAAGCCGACGATTCGATACTTGCGCCCCTGACGAATGCCCTGCTCGCCATGAACGTCTCAGTCCAGTGGCTGATGTAGCGGCGCGCCGGCTCCCGCCCTTCGAACGATTTTGAACCCTTTTGGGGCCCACTTTCCAGTGGGACGATTTTGGTATGAGCGAAACCCAAGACCAAAAGCTCGGGTCCCCGGCCGCCGGCCACAACCTGCTCAGGGAAAAGGGTATCCCCGCGGAGGAATACGAGCACCCGACCACCCACCAGATGCGCATCGTAGGTCAGCGGCGGACGGAAGCGGAAGCCAAGCTTCAGCGGCAACAGCGCGAAGCCCGGGAGAAATTCCAGCACTGATGCAGGTTCCTGTTCAGCATGGTGCCGCTGAACAGGAACCCGCGTCACCTACTCGTAGCGCAGCGAATCGATGGGATTTTGCCGCGCCGCGCGCCACGCGGGAAGTGTGCCGGCGATGAACGCGATGACCATGACCAGGAGGACGACGGCGGCAACCGGGCCTGGTGCGAAGGCAAGGATGTGAAGCCCGGCGAGGTCGCTGAGCGGACCGCGGGCGAGGGCACCACTGACTACGGTGCCGAGGCCGATAGCCGCCGCCGAGCCGATGACGCTTCCGAGAAGGCCGATAAACGCCGCCTCCGTGCTGAAGAGCGCGAACACGGAACCGCTGCCCATGCCCATGGCTTTCATGAGGCCGATTTCGCGGGTGCGTTCCTGGACGGACATGAGGAGCGTATTGACGATGCCGAATCCCGCTGCCAGAAGGGCGATGACCGCGAAAGCGTCCAGCACTCCGATGATCCCGTTGATCACGGTCTTGACGGTGCCGATCCGGTCGTCGAGGGTCTGCGCGGTGTACCCAGCTGCGCTGAGGTTGGATTTCATCTCACTCACTTGGGCCGCGGACGAAGGCGCGAAGCTCGCAGTGGCGTCGGTCCACGTGCTGGCAGCTGTGGAAAGGGCGCCTGTGGCTTGGGCCTGCGTCAGAGCCATGGAAAGGGCCTTGTTCACTGCTATCCCGGAGCTGCTGAGCAGGCTGTCCTGCTCGACGCCGGCGACGCGCCCGGCCACGATGTGCATCGAACCGGTGGCGTCGGTGATGCCGATGTTCACGTCCTGACCGATCGCTTGGCCGTTGTCGGCGAATCCGAGCGGGGCGATGTAGCTGATCGGCAGGAGCAGCTGGGTCTGGCTGCTGGTGTCGTCCAGGTTGGTCCCGGAGGCGAGCTGGGGCCGGGCCCCGGCGAGGGCACTGACCGAGAGCTGGTACTTGTCGTGGCTGCTCCACTGGATGTAGTCCGGGCTGATCCGGGTGACGGGGGCGACGCCGGTGATGCCGGGAATGGCGCCGATCTTGTCCAGGTCGGCTTGCCCCAAGGTGAGCTGTGAGGATCCGGGCCTGCCGCCAGCGGCCACGCGCTTGATCGTCGGATCGTATTTCTTAGGCCCCGTGCCCGTGTTGCCGGTGGTGTCGGTCTTGGTGACCGTGAAGGCGTTGCCGGGCCCGACGGCGGCGAGCTGGGAGTCGATGTAGTTCGAGATTCCCGTGCCCAGGCCGTTGGTGATGGTCAGGGTGAAAGCGCCGACGAAGATCGCCAGGACAGTCAACGTTGTACGCAGTTTGCTGCGGAAGCTGTTCGCGATGGCTGTTTTCAGTATTTCGAGCGGTTTCATGCCGCGTGCTCCTCGTCCGTGGTGATCAGCAGGCCGTCGCGGATGTACAAGCGGCGCTGGAAGCGCTCTGCGAGGTCGTGGTCGTGCGTGACGACAATCAGGGTGATGCCGTGGTTCTGGTTCAAGTCGAACAGGATGTCCTCGACGATCCGGCCCGTGGCCGTGTCGAGGTTACCCGTCGGTTCGTCCGCGAAAAGCACCTGGGGCTTGTTCACCAAAGCGCGGGCGATGACGACTCGCTGCTTCTGTCCTCCCGAAAGATTCGAGGCCTTGTTCCGCGCTTTGTCCGCCAGCTGGAGCTGTTCCAGGACTTCCATGCCCCGACGGCGCCGTTCCCTGGCGCCCACACCGGCTATTTTCAGGGGAAGCACCACGTTCTCGAGCACGCTCGCAGCAGGATTCAGGAAGAACTGCTGGAAGACGAATCCGAACATCTCGTTGCGTAGACCGTTCAGCTTCCGGCCGTTCAAGCTCCGGGCCTCCGTCCCGTCCACCGTGATGGTGCCGGTCCCGGGGGTGTCCAGGAGAGCGAGAAGGTGCATGAGAGTCGACTTGCCCGATCCGCTCTTGCCGACGATCGCCACGGATTCTCCGTGCTGAATGTCCAAGGAGACACCCTTGAGCGCGTCGAAGCGGTCAGGACCGCGCCCGTAACTTTTGGTTAACTCGCGCGCGGTGAGAATCGGGACGGGCATGCGGATTCCAATCAATAGGTCTAAGAGCCGGTGGTCCGCGGAAACCAGGGTGCATCCGCCACGAAACTGTCTGTTCGGCCAAGGGAGATTAGCACGCCAATCTGGAAGGCAGGCTCAGGAAGAATACCTACCGAGGATATCCGCGAGCGACGTCGACGGGCACCCCGCTGGCTACCGGGGAGTACAAGACCATAGGCACCGCGGGGATAGACTCGATTCAAGCCCAACAACCACCATTTGAGGAGCCCCCATGCGCGCCACCATCATCCACGGTCCCGGCGACATCCGTGTTGAAGACCGTAACTACCCCACGGTCCAGCTGCCCACCGACGTCGTCGTCAAAGTCACTGCCTCCTGCGTCTGCGGATCGGACCTGTGGCCGTACCGCGGCGTCAAGCCCACCCACGGGCCTTCGGCCATCGGGCATGAATTCATCGGCACGGTGGAAAGCATCGGCGACGACGTCACCACCTTGGCGGTGGGCGACTTCGTCATCGCTCCCTTCCTGGTCAGTTGTGGCGCGTGCCCGCAGTGCTTGGGCGGCGTCACGGTTGCTTGCGACCATCTGGCGGGTTGGGGCGGCAAAGATGACAGCGGGCACGCGATCGACGGCGGCCAAGGCCAGGCCGTGCGGGTACCCCTCGCCGAATCCACCCTCGTCAAGGTTCCCGGCGTCACGGAACCCGACGACGCGCTCCGCGCGAGCTTGCTGACGCTCTCCGACGTGATGGCGACCGGCCACCACGCAGCCCTCGCGGCGAAGGTCGGCCCCGGCAGGACCGTCGTCGTGGTCGGCGACGGCGCGGTGGGACTCTGCGGCGTGCTCGCAGCGAAGCGGCTCGGAGCCGAACGAATCATCGCGATGTCCCGGCACGCCGACCGCCAGGCGATTGCCCTCGAGTTCGGGGCCACCGACATCGTCGCCGAGCGCGGCGAGGACGGCGTAGCCAAGGTCCGGGAGTTGCTGGGAGGCGTCTTGGCCGACTCGGTGCTTGAGTGCGTCGGAACCAAGGAATCCATGGAACAGGCATTGCACAGTGTCCGCCCGGGCGGTGCCCTCGGCTTCGTTGGTGTCCCGACGGGCGGAGCCGAAGCCCCGCTGCGTTACTTGTTCGACACGAACATCTCGATCGCCGGCGGCATGGCACCTGCCCGCACCTACATCCCCGAACTGCTCGCGGACGTGCTTGACGGCAAGATCAATCCGGGCCGCGTCTTCGACACCGTGATGCCGCTCGAGGAAGCGCCCGAGGCATACCGCGCCATGGACGAACGTCGCGCCATCAAGGTCCTGCTCACCCCCTGAGGTCGACACGGCGTTACAGGACTTGGCAAGCGGCCGGCGGGTCCGATGAGGGCCCGCCGGTCGATGTTCCCGCTGTTCGGCGTTTCAGCACTTCAGTGTTTCAGCACCTCGGTGTTTCATCCCGTCAGTGCGAAGGGCTGACCATGTGATGCCGGTGCTCCTCGGTGCTGGGTTTGATCGCCATCGCGGTGACGACGAGCGCCACCAGACCAGTGATCCAGGACGTCCAGGCGACGCCGGTTTGCGTGGCGTAGGAACCGAACCACGGAGAAAGGAACAACAGGGCGCCAAAGGCTGCCTGGATCCACTCCATGACCGGGGTTCCGGGGATGGCCAGATTGATGACGCCGCTGATGACCAGCAATGCGCCGAACACGAGCATCAAGGCAGTCGAGCCGCCGGCCGCCTTGGTCCAGATGACTGATAGCACAGCGTAGAGCCCGGCAACTACCGTGACCCAATCCTGCCATCGCGTCCATTTCTTCATTGAACCCACCTCTGTGATGTGGACTGCATCCCGGGGTATCGGGCAGGTACTCCGGTATTGATGTAACAAAATGCGAGCCCGGCTGCTTCCCGGCATCCCATCGTCGAATCCTGCCCCGCACGAAGCCTTGCTAAGAGCAGACTTCCGGTCTACAACGTAGTCATAGAGCAACATCGACGGACGTGCCCGGCGTCGCCGGCATGTCCGTCCGGAGAGGACCCCGTGATATCGAGTCGCTGGTCGTAAAGTCGCAGTCAGCCGAGTGCTGGCTCTTCGACGTCCGTTGGTGAGAACCGCCGTGGCCTCCGGCGTGGACCTGCGTCCGGCGCCAACGCCCAGGTTCCGGCCCGACCCCGCCAGGTCGCCTGCTGTCGAAACCAATGGAAGGAAAGAAATGTTAAACATGAAGGTCCCGGCACGAGGCGCCGGAACCGCCTTCATTGCAACCCTCGCTATCACGGCACTCGCCGCATGCTCGAGCACGAGCACATCGTCGACGTCGAGCGCCACGAGCTCCGGAGGAGCGGTGCCGCAAATCTCTGCGGATGCGTTCACAGCCGACTTCTCGGCGATGAAACAACTCACGTCCCTCGCATCCCAAGGCAAAGGGATGGTCGGGGTACTGCTGCCGGACACCACCACCTCCGCGCGGTACGTCACCTTCGATGCCCCCTACCTGAAGAAGGCCTTCGAAGCCGCGGGACTCGACTCTTCCAAGTTCAAGATCGACAATGCGCAAGGCAGCGCAAGCACCATGCAGACGCAAGCCGAGGCTGACATCACGGCCGGGGCTTCCGTGCTGCTTGTCGATGCCCTCGACTCCGGATCGGGCGCAGCCATCGAGGCGGCCGCCAGCGCACGCGGCGTCAAAGTGATCGACTATGACCGGCTCGTCAAAGGCGGGGCCACGGACCGCACCTACGTGAGCTTCGACAACGTCAAGGTTGGCCAGCTGATCGGCCAGGGCGAAGTCACGTGCCTCGCGGACTGGAAAGTCACCAAACCCAACATCCTGGTCATGGACGGCGATCCGACCGACAACAACGCGAAACTGTTCGCCGAAGGCTATAACGGCGTGCTCAAGCCGCACTTCGACAATGGCGAGTACGTCAACGTAGGAGAGCCGGCGGGCACCTGGACGCCGTCGGTGGCACAGACCACCTTCGCCCAGCAATACACCGCCCACCCGAACATCAACGCGGTGGTCACGCCTAACGACGACAACGCCAACGCCGTGATCGCCTACCTGCAGAGCAAGCAGATCCCCGCCAAGACCTTCCCGACGACGGGACAGGATGCGTCCCTGTCCGGCCTGCAGAACATCCTGAAGGGTTACCAGTGCGGAACGGTGTACAAGCCGATCTACTTTGAGGCCCAGGCGGCAGCCGCGGCAGCACTCTACCTTCGGGCGGGCGTTACCGTTCCGTCGACCCTCGTGAATGGCAAGACCACAGACGACACCGCGAAGTCCGACGTCGCATCAGTCCTGCTGACCCCGCTGTGGGTGACTACGAAGAACATGGCGGACACAGTGGTCAAGGACGGTGCCGTAACGAGTTCTTCGCTGTGCGTCTCGCAAGTGAAGGACGCGTGCACCGCGGCAGGTATCCAGTAGTCCCAACGATGAGTGAGCTGGCAGCCCCGGACCCCGCCGACGTCGGGCCCCTCCTCCGGCTGGAGGGCATCGACAAGAATTTCGGGCCGGTGCAAGCACTGGTCGATATCACCCTAGAGGTGCCGATCGGCAAGGTGACTGCGCTTGCCGGCGACAACGGCGCGGGCAAATCGGTGTTGATCAAGTGCGTGGCCGGCATTCACGCCCCCGACGACGGGCAGGTGTTTTGGGAAAACCAGCCCGTCCGGTTGAATTCGCCGCACGAAGCCGCAGCGCTCGGCATCGAGACCGTCTACCAGGACCTTGCACTGTGCGACAACCTCGACATCGTGCAGAATCTGTTCCTCGGCCGCGAACGCCTCCGCCACCTTCTCCTTGATGAAGAGAGCATGGAGATCGCGGCACGGGAGACACTCGCGAGCCTGGCCGTGACCACCGTGCGGTCGATCCGGCAGCCGGTCGCGTCGCTGTCCGGCGGGCAACGCCAGTCCGTGGCGATCGCGAAGTCGGTGCTGTGGAACTCGAAGCTCGTCATCATGGACGAGCCCACCGCGGCCCTCGGCGTTGCCCAGACGGAGGTGGTCCTTCACCTGATCCGCCAGCTCGCCGACCGCGGAGTGGCCGTCATCGTCGTCTCACACAATATGAACGACGTGTTCGAAGTCGCGGACCGCATCGCCGTGCTCAGGCTCGGGCAGCTAGTTGCCGTCCGGCCTGTCACGGAGATGGACCGGCAGATCGTGGTGGACCTGATGACCACGGGGTTCTCCGATCGGGCACGGCCGGAACTCGCGCCGCCATCGCCGTCGAACCGTCAGCTGACCGCCGCCAAGGGTCCGCTCCCTTCCGCGGCGGCGGTGCTCCAGGACGAGCCGACCACGGCTGCAGCCAAGCGGAAGGCCGCATTGGCGTTGAACCCGGACATCACCGCGACCTCGCTGCCCGATTATTTCCGCGCGGCGTTCGCGCGGGTCCGGGGCGGCGAGAGCGGCGTGCTGCCGGTTCTCGCGGGCCTGTTGCTCATCTCGGTGCTGTTCCAATCCCTGAACCCGAATTTCATGACTCCCGGCAACATGGTGAACCTGCTCATCCAGGGTTCGGTTTTCATGCTGTTGGCGATGGGCCAGGTTTTCGTGCTCCTGCTCGGCGAAATCGACCTGTCCATCGGATACGTCGGCGGAGTGGGCGGCGTCATCATGGCCGAACTCGTCCAGGAGTCCACCGGCTGGCCATGGTGGGCGGCGATCGCCGTCGGCCTGCTGAGCTGTGCCGGGATCGGACTGCTCCACGGGACGATCATCACCCGGCTCGGCCTGCCGTCGTTCGTCGTGACCCTCGGCGGCCAGCTTGGTTGGCTTGGCGTGATGCTCATCATCCTCGGCAGCGGCGGCGTGGTGCCCATCAACGACACCGTCATCAACAACATCGCGAGCGGCAACCTCAGCCCGGTCACCAGCTGGATCCTCATGCTCGTCGTCGTCGGGGCGTTCAGCGCGTGGACGTGGCTGCGGGACGGCCGCCGCCGCAAAACCGGGCTCGTCGCACCGCCCGCCAGCGTGAGCGCCTTGAAGATCGCAGCGGTGCTCGCCGCGGGCGTGGCCATCGTGTGGCTCTGCAATACCGACCGGGGTACCCTCGTGGAAATCAGCGGCGTGCCCTGGGTGCTCCTCGTGGTGCTCGGAGTCCTCGCCGCCTGGACGCTGCTGCTCGGGCGCACACGGTTCGGCCGCTACGTCTACGCCATTGGCGGCAACGCCGAGGCCGCGCGGCGGGGAGGCGTGAACCTTGCGCGCATTCGCACCCTCGCCTTCATTCTCGCTTCCTTCACCGCGGGAATCGGCGGAATCGTCTACGCGTCGCGGCTCCGCTCCGTCTCGACGTCGTACGACGGCGGCACGCTGGTGCTTTACGCCGTGGCGGCAGCAGTGATCGGCGGGACCAGCTTGTTCGGCGGGCGCGGCAAGGTGCTGCACGGAGTCTTGGGCGGACTGGTGATCGCCACGATCGATAACGGCATGGGCCTGCAGGGCTACAGCGCACCGGCCAAGTACGTCGTCACGGCGCTGGTTCTGGTCGCGGCCGTGACCATCGACGCCGTGGCGCGCCGCGGGCGCTCCCGGACGTAAGCGGCAACCAGGCCAGCAGTCGTGGCAGGACTGGACGTAGTTAGTCGGCAAACCCTGGCTTCCCAACGTGCGTAGTCCTCAGGACTATCGGGGATTGATTCAACACCGAGGACAATGAATATGGTTTTGGGATCCGGGAGACTCCCCTGAAGGATAATCTCCAACATATTCAAGAATTAGTTTGTTTTTCATGTCACACGTTGACTGCCCGTCTATTGGCTATTCGGCTCCAGTACGAGGAGGCTGGGGGCAATCTGCTTCCATTGACCGCCCGTTCTCGTGGCCACGACGGCGTCCGCACTCTTCAGCGTATTTCCGGGCGCGCCGTGTGGAGATATCAACCAAGCCTGTTCGCTGTGATCATCGTTCCCGACTCGCAGCCCATAGCCTTCGAAGCCCTTGACGTTTGTGCAGGCCAAACCGAGCGGCTCGGCAGCTTTCCCGACGGTTGCGATGCAAATCTTGTCCGAACCGCGAGTGACGGCGAAGTAGCGAGCGTTCGGGCCGGCCCCAAGAAACCGGGCGTTTGTCAGATCGGCGCCGGTTGGCCCAAAAATGGCAATGAATTTGTCCGGTAATTTATCAGACTCCGCCTGACGCGATAAGAAAGCCGGAACGACGTCTGAGGCTGATGATATCGACGGAGGAGCGTTGAGCGTTGCGGCGGTCAGTGTGATGCCGGAAACGCAGACTGCGCCGGCGAGAATGGTTGCCTTTATTGATGCGCGCATGAATTTCCCCAAAAATTCCAAACGTCCTTATGGGTTTTAAAAAGTAGCAGAAACCAGAAATTGGGTCAACGATAGTGTGGTGAGGCAAATATAAACCAGGGAACGCAGCCTGAGTCGTTTCCCCGATTCGCGCAGTGTTGAATCCGTAAGCCAGGAACGAAAACTGGTGGTCGCGCCGCGAAGTGCAGGAGTAGATTTACCTCAGCGCGGGATTGCCTATGGGTTTGATTGCTGGAGGCGACAATGATTGAGTCTGGACGAGTGCTTGTGGTCGGGGGCACCGGGATGCTGGGCAGCCAGGTAGTGGCCAGGCTGCTAACCGGTGGAAAACAAGTCCGCGCCTTGGTGCGGCCCGGTTCGGATGCGGGCCGCCTTGAAGAAGCAGGAGCCACGATCGCCCGTGGCGACATGATGGACCCCGAATCGCTGGCGCACGCCATGGACGGCGTCGACGCGGTGATCACCTCAGCGGCCGGTTACACCCATCACCGGGAAGGTGACACCCCTCTCACCGACACAGTGGGCAACATCAACCTCGTCGATGCGGCCAGCCGCGCCGGAATTCGCCGATTTGTCCTCACCAGCATCCTCACGTGCGATCAGACGCCGGATGTGCCCCACTTCTGGCACAAGAAACTGACCGAGGACCGCTTGGAAGAACTCGGGGTCCCTTTCGTGGCCCTGCGCCCGGGCGCGTTCCTTGAGCAGATCACCCGCTTCGGCGACCCGTTCAGCGAAGGGCGGCTCATGTGGTTCGGGTCGTCAAGCGTCCCCCTGACGTACGTTCTTGCCAGTGACCTCGCCGGTTACCTCGCGGCGGCAGTCGACGCGAACGGCGTCGAGGGGCAGCGCATCGACATCGGCTGGGACCGGCCGGTCACCATGCAGGACATCGCCGATATCTCTTCCCGAATGCTCGGCCGGCAGATCGACCTCGTCCTCAACCCGGTCCGCCAGATGGGGCCGGACCTCGGGGCGATGATGGAGTGGTTCGGGACCGGCCGCTATGTCGCCGACACTTCACGGCAACGCGAGGTCTTCGGCCCACCGCCGACTGCGGAGGACGCCGTCGCACGCCTGCTCACCAGGCTCGGACACAAGCTCGACTGACACAGGCCCGACGGCAGCACGGGCGGTCTGTCCGCTCGCCCTAGCCCACGGCGGGCAGCGCGTCGGGGATGCGCGGCTTGGCGTTGCCGGCGAACGTGAACTTGGCGTCGTCGCCTTCGCCGTCCACGTCGACCACCACGATGTCGCCCGGGTGCAGTTCGCCGAAGAGGATCTTCTCGGAGAGCTGGTCCTCGATCTCGCGCTGGATGGTGCGGCGCAACGGCCGCGCACCCATGGCCGGGTTGTAGCCCCGGGTCGCAAGGAGGACCTTGGCGGCGTCCGTCAGCTCGATGCCCATGTCCTTGTCGGCCAAATGCTGTTCCAGCCGTCGGATCATGAGGTCAACGATCTCGATGATCTCCTCCTGCGTGAGCTGCGGGAACACAATGACGTCGTCGACGCGGTTAAGGAACTCGGGACGGAATTGCTGCTTGAGCTCCTCCGTGACACGGGCCCGCATCCGGTTGTAACCGGTGGTGGTGTCCGTGCCGGACTGGAAACCCGTCGCCACGCTCTTGGAAATATCGCGGGTGCCCAGATTGGTGGTCATGATGATCACCGTGTTCTTGAAGTCCACCACCCGCCCGTGGCTATCCGTCAGGCGGCCGTCTTCCATGATCTGCAACAGCGAGTTGAAGAGATCGGCATGGGCCTTCTCCACCTCGTCGAACAGCACCACGGAGAACGGACGACGGCGGACCTTCTCGGTCAGCTGACCACCCTCGTCGTAGCCGACGTAGCCCGGAGGGGCACCGAAGAGACGCGACACGGAATGCTTTTCCGAGTACTCGGACATGTCCAGCGTGATGAGGGCCTCTTCGTCAGCGAAGAGGAACTCGGCCAGGGCCTTCGCGAGCTCGGTCTTGCCGACGCCGGTGGGTCCGGCGAAGATGAACGAGCCACCCGGACGCCTGGGGTCCTTCAGGCCTGCACGGGTGCGGCGGATGGCACGCGCCACCGAGTTGATCGCCTCATTCTGCCCGATAACGCGCTTGTGGAGTTCCTCCTCCATCTTGAGGAGGCGGCTGGACTCTTCCTCGGTGAGCTTGAAGACCGGGATGCCGGTGGAGTTCGCGAGAACTTCGGCGATCAACTCCTCGTCGACCTCCGAGTGGCCTTCCGTGCCGCCGGACTTCCATCTCAGTTCCTTTTCCCTGCGTTCGGCGACGAGCTTTTGCTCCTTCATCCGCAGTGAGGCAGCGCCCTCGAAGTCCTGGGCGTCGATGGCCGATTCCTTCTCCATCTTCACCTCGGCGATGCGTGCGTCCATCGCTTTCAGCTCGGGCGGACGGGTCATGCGGCGGATGCGCAGCCGTGCACCCGCCTCGTCGATCAGGTCGATGGCCTTGTCCGGCAGGAACCGGTCCGAAACGTAACGCTCCGAGAGGCTCGCCGCGGCCGCCAGCGCTCCGTCGGTGATGGTCACCCGGTGGTGCGCCTCGTAACGGTCACGCAGGCCCTTGAGGATCTCGACGGTGTGGGCCACCGAGGGTTCCTGGACCTGGATCGGCTGGAAGCGGCGCTCCAACGCGGCGTCCTTCTCGATGTGCTTGCGGTACTCGTCCAAAGTGGTGGCACCAATGGTCTGGAGTTCACCACGGGCCAGCAACGGCTTGAGGATGGAAGCTGCGTCGATCGCACCCTCGGCAGCGCCGGCACCCACGAGCGTGTGGATTTCGTCGATGAAGAGGATGATGTCGCCACGCGTGCGTATTTCCTTGAGGACCTTCTTCAGGCGCTCTTCGAAATCACCACGATAACGGGAACCGGCCACCACAGAGCCCAAATCGAGCGTGTAGAGCTGCTTGTCCTTTAGGCTCTCCGGCACGTTGCCGCGGACGATCGCCTGGGCGAGGCCCTCGACGACGGCGGTCTTGCCGACGCCGGGCTCACCGATCAGCACCGGGTTGTTCTTGGTGCGGCGGGAGAGGACCTGCATGACGCGTTCCATCTCCAGCTCGCGGCCGATCACGGGATCGAGCTTGTTCTCCCGCGCGGCCTGGGTCAGGTTGCGGCCGAACTGGTCCAGCACCACCGAACCGGCCGGAGCCACCTCGGCCTGGCTCGGTCCGGCGACCGTCCCGGCCGGGTCCTTGCCCTCATACCCGGAGAGCAAATGGATGACCTGCTGGCGGACCCGGCCAAGGTCGGCGCCAAGCTTGACGAGCACCTGCGCGGCAACGCCTTCACCCTCACGGATGAGGCCGAGCAAGATGTGCTCAGTACCGATGTAGTTGTGGCCGAGCTGCAGGGCTTCGCGGAGTGCGAGTTCAAGCACCTTCTTGGCACGCGGGGTGAAGGGGATGTGACCCGACGGGGCCTGCCGGCCCTGGCCGATGATCTCCTGCACCTGCTCGCGGACGCCATCGAGCGAAATGCTCATCGACTCCAACGCCTTGGCGGCAACCCCTTCACCCTCCTGGATCAGACCCAAAAGGATGTGCTCGGTACCGATGTAGTTGTGGTTGAGCATGCGTGCCTCTTCTTGGGCAAGCACAACAACGCGACGGGCACGGTCCGTAAATCTCTCAAACATTTCGCCACACTCCTGGCAGCCGCTTACCTTGATGCTACGTCTCTGCGGGCCTTCTTGGGGGGGATTCGCCGGAGGCAGAATTTTAGATACCGGGCCGGTTGGCTGCATGGCTGTTCTGCACAGACGCTCCAGACCGTGAAGAATGAAATCAACTACCAAGAAGGGGAAATTCACATGAGCACCCTGAAGCAACGGCTGCATGCCGACGTCGTAGTCCATATGAAGGACCGCAACAAAACCGCGCTTACGACGGTCCGCAACGTCTTGGGCGAAATCGAGACGCGTGAGAAGTCCGGCAAGACACCCGTCGAGCTGGACGACACCCAGGTGACCGCCCTGCTGCAAAAGGAAGCCGCCAAGCGCCGGGACACGGCCCGCATTTACACGGAGGCCGGAGAGGCCGACCGCGCCGCGGCGGAAATCGCCGAAGCAGAAGTCATAGAAGAGTACCTGCCCAAGATGTTGACGCCCGCCGAAGTCGAGGACATCGTCGACGAGGCAATCGCCGCGTTGAAGGCCGGTGGCACGGAACTCTCGATCAGGCAGATGGGGGCCGTGATGAAGCCCGTCACAGCAAAGGTCGCCGGCCGCTTCGACGGAAAGGCCGTCAGCGAAATCGTCCGAAACCGACTCGCATAAATTCATCGGCACGCAGGGAGGAGCAGCCATGGTGGCCATCATCCTGGGATGGAATCCAGGGCTTTGGAACGACTGGAACTACGAGGCTGTGATCGAGCAGGTCGCCGAAACAGGGCACTTCCTGGAGCGGTGGAACGTCGGGCGGCACCGGAAAATCCAGCCGGGCAACCAAGCGTGGCTTCTCCTGCAAGGCGAGGGCCCGCACGGACGCGGGCTGATCGGACACGGCGTCGTGATGTCCGAAAGCTACGAGGCGCCACAACGCACCGAGCCGAAGAGTAGTGCGCGGTACGTCAGCGTGTCTTTCGATGCCTTGCTCCCCCTGGGCAGCCACATACCGTCCCGTGTCCTCTCCAGTGAAGTGCCGGATGTGGCCTGGGATACCTTCCGCGGTTCCGGAAGGTTCATTCCGAGAGAATCCGAATTCCTCCTTCAGCGCGTGTGGCGGGAGCACGGACCAATGGCCCCGGAGCCGTGCCGGATCGTCCCCGGAACCTATCCAGAGGAAGCCGTCAGCCGGATCGACACGAACCGCTACGAACGGGACCCTGAAGCACGTCGCGTGTGCCTGGCTTTCCACGGAACGTCCTGTGCCGCATGCAGCTTCTCCTTCGAAGTAAGCTACGGCGACATCGGCAAAGACTACATCCACGTCCACCACGTGGTTCCCGTTTCACAGCTTGGCGGCAATTACCGGCTGGATCCCATAGCGGACCTCGTGCCGTTGTGTGCCAATTGCCACGCCATGGCGCACCGGGGCGTGGACAATCCCCGCACTGTGGCGGAGTTGCGGCGGGCGATCGCCGCCGCCGGACACTTGGCAGGCCAGATTGTAGACGACAGGGCCTTGGCCGCGCAGGACGACGCGCACAGGATCCTCGAGCAGCATTGAACGTCGTTCCGTCCCCAGCACTAGCCAGCCGAGATTCTTCGCCGTATTTTAGTTAACTACACTGTGTGGCGAGCACCACACACTGTGAGTCAGATGATCCATTTGCCGGACTGAAACCACTGGGGCGCAACGCCGCGACCCATACCCGGCGAGACCTACCGGGCGTCGCGTGTCGCCCGCTGTTCAGGAGGATACGCATGACCGGGATGTTTGAACTTTTCATCGACGAGGACACGAGCTTCAAATTCAGGCTGAAAGCGCCGGACGGAACCGTAGTGGCCGTCTCCAGGTCCTTTCCCGACAAGCCCGCCGCGGTGTGCGGCATCAGTGACGTACGCGAATATGCAGGAATGGGACTGATCACCGATCTATGCCCGGAAGTCCCCCACCGTGGACCAGCCGCCGCGCCACCGGTTCCCGTCGTACGGCAACCCAATCCGGCCCCCATGCCGCCTAAGCCACCAATGCCGACCCTTCCCGTTTCCCCACGGCACCATAGTCCACTCCCCCAAAGAGAGCGGAGCGGCCATCCTTGGCACACACCCGCCTTGGTCGACGCATCCTGCGCGGACTTGGTTGAGGCGTAGACCCTTCTCCCGAAGGCACATCCCGCCGCGGCAGCCCTTGTCCCGGCCCCGCACCGCCGGGTGTAATGGACCCACGACGGCGACTCCCGGCGTCGTGCGTCGAAGGAGCCGCCATGTTCACCAGCCCGTACGCTGATGTAGAGATCCCCGAAGTCACCATCTATGAGTACCTGTTCGGTGGGCTGAGCGACGAGGACCTTGACCGGACTGCACTCGTGGACGGAACGTCCGGTGCGGAAATGAGCTACCGGCAACTCGTCAGCCGAATCGACGCCACCGCAGGCTGGCTCGCAAGCCACGGGGCGGGACCAGGGACCACGGTGGGCCTTTTCTGCCCCAACGTGCCGGCGTTCGCCGTCGTCTTCCACGGTGTCCTCCGTGCGGGCGCCGCCGTCACCACGGTCAACGCGCTGTATACCGCCGATGAGGTAGGCAGCCAGCTCAGCGATGCGGGCGCCTCCTGGCTCTTCACCGTCTCACCCTTCCTCGAGCGCGCGCAGGCGGCGGCGCTGGCTGCCGGCATTCCGGCGGAACGGCTCGTGGTGCTTGACGGCGGCGAGCTCTCCGCCGCCGCGGGGCATCCCTCGCTCGCCGATGTGCTGGAAGCCGGTCTTCCCGCGCCGACGCTCAGCGTCGATCCGCACGCCGCCGCCGTCGTGCCCTACTCGTCCGGCACGAGCGGCACGCCGAAAGGCGTCCTGTTGAGCCAGTACAACCTCGTGGCGAACGTCGCCCAGTCGAGCGCCTTCTTCCGGGTGACTCCCGACGACGTGCTGCTCGCCGTCCTGCCCTTCTTCCACATCTATGGACTCACCGTGCTGCTCAACCTGGCCCTCGGCGACCGGGCCCGGCTCGTCACGATGCCGAAGTTCGACCTCGCCGAATTCCTCCGCATCACCCAGGACCATCGCTGTACCTACCTTTTCATCGCGCCGCCCATCGCCGTCGCACTGGCAAAGCATCCGCTGATAGACCAATACGACCTTTCGTCCGTCCGCGCAGTGCTTTCGGGAGCGGCGCCCCTCGACGGCGAACTGGGGCACGCCGTCGCGAAGCGGCTCGGCTGCACGATGCTCCAGGGCTACGGGATGACCGAGCTGAGCCCTGTATCCCACGCCATTCCGCGTGACGGCGCCGAGCGGGTCCCCCTCGACTCGGTGGGCTACACCGTGCCGAACACGGAGTGCAAGCTCCTCGATCCCGCCACCGACGAGGAGATCGACGTCCCGGCCGAGGGACCGAGCGCCCCGGGACAGCTCCTCGTCCGCGGCCCGCAGGTCATGCTCGGCTACCTGAACCGGCCCGACGCAACCGCTGCGACGATCGATCCGGATGGATTCCTCCGCACCGGCGACATCGCGACCGTCACGGCTGACGGCGTCGTGACGATCGTCGACCGGCTCAAGGAGCTGATCAAGTACAAGGGCTACCAGATCGCGCCCGCCGAGCTCGAAGCGCTCCTGCTCACCCACCCGCGTATCGCGGACGCCGCGGTCATCGGCGTCCACGCGGACGACGGCGAAGAGGTACCGAAGGCGTTCGTCGTCAGGCAGGCGGGGGCCGAGCTCGGGGACGGGGACGTCATGGAGTTTGTCGCCGGCCACGTGGCGCCGTTCAAGCGCGTGCGATCGGTCGAGTTCGTCGAGGTCATTCCGAAGTCGGCGTCAGGAAAGATCCTTCGGCGGGAGCTGCGCGCGAGGGGCTAGGAAGGATGACTCAACGCTCATCAGGACAAGGCGTGGCCGGGAAGCCTCGCCCCTCAGGAAGCACGGATTCGCGTCCCGTACCATGGGGCGGATGGTGTTCATACGGCTATACCGCGAAGGCAAACTCGAACGCGACGACGTCCGCGCCCACGAAATCGAAGCCCTGGCCCGCCAGGATGACGTGGTGCTGTGGATCGACTATACGGACCCGACGGCGGATGACCTGCTCGGCGTCGAAACGGTGTACGGGCTCCACCGCCTCGCCGTCGAGGATGCCGTCCACGACTTCCAGCGGCCCAAACTGGACCGGTACCCGAACCATCTGTTCCTCTCGGCCTACCAGGCGGCGTTGCAGCCCGGCACCGGCGAACTGGCCGTCGTCGAGCTCTCGGCTTTCGTGACCCACAACGCCCTCGTGACTGTGCACGGGCCCGAGTTCGACACCGACAAGCTGACGGCACACTGGGACGCCGAACCCGACCTGGCGCAGCACGGGGTGCCGTTCCTCTTCTGGGGCCTGCTGGACATGATCGTCGACGGGCATTTCGACGCCGTCCAGGAGCTCGACGGCTACATCGACACCCTCGAGGAGTCGCTCTTCGAGGACCACTCCCCCGACCACGACCTGCAGCGGAAGACCTTCGAACTACGCAAAAACCTCGTCCGGCTCCGCCGCGTCGTCCTGCCCATGCGTGAAGTCCTCAACACCCTCCTCCGGCGGGAGGACCTGGTCGGCTGCAGCCCGGCGATGCAGCCCTTCCTGCAGGACGTTTACGACCATGTGCTGCGTGCCTCGGAATGGACGGAATCGCTCCGCGACCTGGTCACCACCATCCTGGAAACCCACATCAGCATCCAGGGGAACCAGATGAACCTGGTCATGAAGAAGGTCACCAGCTGGGCAGCGATCATCGCCGTCCCCACGGCAGTGACCGGCTTCTTCGGGCAGAACGTGCCCTTCTTCGGCTTCCAGAACGACTACGGTCTCTGGCTATCGAGCGCACTCATGGCCGGCGGTTCGATCTTCCTGTACCTGGCCTTCAAGAAGCGGGACTGGATTTAGCTGGTTCCCCTTGGACGGTCCTCTGCCCTACTGCCCGTCCTTGCGGCCCGGAAGCACCAGCAGCGCGTCCCCGATGGCGCGTTCCGATCCGCCGGACGGGCTGTTCTGGACCTTTCCTTGGGCAACCGCTGTCGTTGATCCTCCCCCATCGAGGTTCATGGCCTGGACCATGCCGAGCGAGAGTGCGACGTCGGCCTCTTCCTTCAGGCTCAGTCCCAGTGAGGCAGTCGATCGTCCATCCGCGGTGACAAGCAAGGTCCTGCCCTGGGCGTCGGTCCCGGCGAAGGTCCGGGGGTTCCGCTTGTGGACCCAACCGTAGTAGAAGCTGTTTCCATCGTTGGGGTGCACCATGCCGTCATGCCGCACGGTCACGTCTTCACTGCCGTCCTTGACCAGCAGCGGGCCGCCGTTGACCACACTCGTGGCCTTGTCCGTGTGCAGGGGCTTCCCGTCCTGGCCGAGCAGCCCGGCATCAATCCGCAGCTTCGCGCCTACAGGAGCGAGGGCGCGGAGCCGTGCGACGTCGGTTCCGGTGGCCTGGATGGTGTGTCCGCCCGCAGGGACGGCCGCGCCACGGGTTTCGGCGATGGAGGTAACGGTGTCATGGCTGTCCACCATCACTTCAAGGCCTGGACCGGCAGGCGTGGTCGGCCCGAACTCCGGAGTGAAGGTGACGAGCTCGTTCGAGTTCGTGCAGGTCACGTCCTGGAGCGGGCCTGGGGTAGGCAAGTCGTTGGCACCGCCGCAGTTGCGGATCAGCCCGGGTACCCGGTCGATGCCGTCCAGGGCGGCTTCTCCGGAGGGGGAGGCGATCTTCCCTGACCAGGTCAGTCGCTGGATACTGCTGGCATTCTTCTTTCCGTCAATGACGAAGGCCGGACGGTCCGCCACGGCTTCGCTGAGAACCTTCCCTCCGTACACACCGACACCGGCGGGGTCGCCTTCGGCACCGGCCTTCGGGTCGAACACGAAGAAGCCTGCGTTCACGGCGGCGAGGGCGTGGCCGTCCGATGCCAGCTGGCTGGTCGTCTCCCGCTTCTCAAGATCCGTGCCGAACGAAGCGGCGAGCTGACCTTGGTACTTTCCGGGGTCGACCGTGATGACGTCAAGGTTCCACGGTCCGCGCGTCGTCGGGCTGGTCCCGGCGTCGCCATCCCAACCCGTGTAGATCACGGACGAGGCGAAACCGGAAGCCTTGATCTGTGCGACGACGGCGGCGCCGTCGGCCTGCGCGGCAAGGTGGCCGGCGCGGACCCGGTAACCCAGATCGCCCCCGGCGTCGGCAAGCTGCGGCGACTGGACATGTTCAACACGGGCATCGACGCCGGCGGCCTTGAGCTTGTCAGCCGTGCGCTGCGCGGTGTCCTGGCTTGAGAGCGCCGACGTCGGAGCATCCGGATCCGGTGAATCCGAGGGGAGGGCCACTTCGGCTGTCCAGAAAAGCGAAGAGTCCGCTCCGCCGCGGCTGATTTTGGTCAGCGTGACGCCGGGGGCGAGGGTTGTCACTGTCCGGCTCTCGGGAAGGTCGGCGGCGCCAAGGTTGAGGTGGGAACCCTGATCCGTGCCGTTGCGAACAATCCGGCCATCATCCGCCTGGGCAGGGCCCGCGGGGCTCAGGAGCGCTGAAACAACGGCCACAACCAGTCCGCCGGTGAGGGCACTGCGATGCTTGAGGGAGGCATTCATGCGTCCACCGTATAGAGACCGGGCCGTCGCCCAAGCCGGATTTACGGGTTTGCGATGCCTATTGACCGAACCTTCATGCCACGTTCACTTGTACGCGGCAATGCTCCCTAGGGCCAGAAATCCCGGTTCCGCCAGACCCCGACGGTGGGCTTGGGAACCCGGCTTGACCTCACGGGGTCGAAGGAACCATCGTTGGGCGCCGCGGCGTCCGTATACGACTCATGAGTATCAACGTGCGATACATCGTGTGGCTCGTCCGGCGCCTGCTTGCTATTGGACACAAGTCCCCCCTGATATTTGTCCAGATTGGCATGGGTACGAGCTGCCCCTCAGCCCCCACAGGCACAATAGTACGAACAGCCGGTTAATGAAAGAGTTATTGACGGTTAACTGAAATGTCTTCGCCGGAATCTCGCGTTCCTGCGTTGATCCGCTTCGGATGGTTCAAGGCAGAATGGACAGCATGCCCCTTACTACGTTCGCCCTCGTCCGCCACGGCCAGACGGACTGGAATGCCCAGCGCCGGCTGCAGGGATCCACCGACATTCCGCTGAACGACGTCGGCCGCGGCCAAGCGCGCGACGCCGTCGCCGTGCTGTCCGGTTACGAGTGGGACGCCGTCGTTTCGTCGCCCCTGAGCCGGGCCGCGGAAACCGCCGGGCTGATCGCCGCAGGGCTGGGGCTGTGCGTCGACCGCCACGTGCGTGAGCTCACCGAGCGGCGCTTTGGACCTGCCGAAGGCCTGCGGGCAGGACCTGAACTGGACGCACTGCGCATTCCCGGAGGCTTCCGCGGCGCGGAAAGCGAGGACGACGCAGCATCCCGCGGCTTGGCCGCGCTGGAAGCGCTGGCCGAAGAGTTCCGCGGCGGCCGCGTGCTTGTTGTCGCCCACGGGACATTGCTCCGCGTGAGCCTCGGCCGCGCAGTCGGCCGCACCCTCGACAGCATCGACAACGCCGCGCTCAACCTTGCCCACCACCAAGCCATTGACGGGTGGCAGCTCGAATACTTCAATGGTGAACGCGTCATGGCAAACGTTCCCGGCTGAACACCGCCGAACCGAAGCCGTATCCGCCAGGACAACGGCGTGGGAGACTGTTCAGCACGGACAGGAACTCTTCCCGAAGGGATGGTCACCGTGGCGGCAACTGGTCTCAACGCCGTCGAGCACATCGTCGTCTTGATGCTCGAAAACCGCTCGTTCGATCACATGCTCGGATACCTCTATGCCGATTCCGGAAATGTTTCACCCGCGGGAGAGCCGTTCGAGGGCCTGACCGGCACGGAGTCCTGCCCCGGAACCGATGGCAGTCAAGTGGGCGTCTATCGCTTGCGTCCCTCTACCTCGGACGTCTACTTCATGCCGGGCGCCGACCCCGGAGAGGGATACCAGGCAACGAACGAGCAGCTCTATGGCAGCGCCGGCGCGCCGAACGCAGGGGCTGTCCCTTCCATGACCGGCTTTGTGGGCAACTATGCCGGCGCCATCAAGGACAACCTGGCCAAGGGCTGGCATGTGGTGCCGGGAACAACGGAGCACATGATCATGGGCTGCTTCACTCCGGAGACACTGCCCGTGTTGTCGGCAATGGCGAAGGGATTCGCCGTTTGCGACGCATGGTTCGCGTCAGCTCCCACCATGACGATGCCCAACCGGGCCTTCGCCTGCGCCGGCACCAGCCAGGGCAACCTGGATGACAAGGCCAAGCGGTTCACCGTGCCGAGTATTTTCGGGCACCTGGGCAACCATGGGATTCCGTGGAAGATCTACGGCGAAACCGCCTCGCCCCTGACGAAACTCGACTTCGACGACACCCGCCACGCTCCGGCGTCGAACATTGGCCTGTTCGCGGACTTCCAGGCCGACGCGGCAGCCGGCAAGCTCCCTGCGTACGCATTCCTTGAACCGTCCTGGTCCTCGACGGGCAACAGCGAGCACCCCAACTACAACGTCGCGCTCGGCGAGCAGTTCCTGCTCGACGCTTATCGCGCCGTCCACGATGGGCCGGCGTGGGACTCCACCCTGCTCATCGTCACGTATGACGAACACGGCGGCTGCTACGACCACGTGGCTCCGCCCTGGGGCGCGACGCCGCCGGACAACAGCCCGGGGGAATTCGGCTTCGATTTCACCCGTTTCGGGGTGCGGGTGCCGACGGTACTGATCAGTCCGCTCATCCCCGCCGGCACCGTCTTCCGGGCTCCGGGTCCTGTCCCCCTGGATCACACCAGCATCCTGGCGACCGTCGAACATCGATGGAATCTGCCGGCGCTCACCCGCCGCGACGCGGCTGCGGCCGACGTCGGCGGGGCCTTGAGCCTCACCGTCCCCCGCACCGACGACCCGCTTGCGGGCGTTCAGGCACCTGCTCCCCCGCCGACCACCCGGGCACTGGCAGAACAACCGTCCCACCTGCAACAGCTACACGACGAACTCCTCGCGCAACCCTAGAATTTGACCCTGGGCCTTGGTCAGGCCACGGTTCCGTCGTCGGAAGCGATATCCGCCACTTCACCGCGCCCCGTCCACGTCTTGATGGCGGTCCAGGCAACAGCGGCGGTCGGCACGGCCAACAAGGCACCGATAATGCCTGCGAGCATCGTGCCAATGGCCAAGGCCAACAAAATGGCCAGCCCATGAATGCTCAGGACCTTGCCCATCAGGACGGGTTGGAGGAAATGGTGCTCAAGCTGGTTGGCCGCCACCAGGACAGCGAGGACGATCAGCGAGGTCACGGGACCATTCGAGATCAGGGCGACCCCGACGGCGAGGGTACCTGCCGCAGTGGAACCAATGATGGGAATGAACCCGCCGATGAACACAAAAACGCCCAGGGGCAGGGCGAGCGGGACACTGAGGATCGCCAGGACGGTCCCGATAATCACGCCGTTCACAGCTGCGATCAGGGCAGTTCCCCGGACATAGCCTCCCAGCACGGTGGCGCTTCGTTCCGCAGCCAAGTGCGCCTTCCCGCGATGGGCCGCCGGAAGGAATCCGAACAGGAACGTCCGGATCTTCTCGCCGTCCTTGAGGAAGAAGAACAAGATCACCACCATAAGGACCAAGCCGGCCAGGATTTCACCGACCGTACGGGCGCCGGTCAGCGCTTCGGCGCCGAAGCTGCTGCTCGTGAAGAAGCGCTGGACGGAATCGGCCACGGAGCGGAGCTGCTCGTCGCTGACCCTGAAGGGCCCGTTGTTCAGGAATTGGTGCAATTGGTCGATGCCGGCAGTGAATTTCACGGCAAGTTCCTTGGACTGCGCCCTGATAAGGAAGACGATTCCGGTGATGACGCCGCCGAAGACAACAAGGATCCCCACGAACGATGCTGCGACGGCAAGGGCACGCGGCCACCGGTGTGCAGTCAGCCAACGCACAAGAGGCGAGATTGCGGAGGCAAGAATGAGGGCGATGGTAACCGGGATCATGACAAGTGGCACCCTGGTCATCGCCCACACAATCACCGAAACGAAGGTGATGACCAGCAGCATCTGCGCCGAACGGATCCCGGCGCGGCCCAGGCCGTCGGTCCAGATCGCTGCGATCTTGGGCTTGTTCGGCGAATCGTTGCTCTCAGTCATGGAGTTCCTTCCTGGTGGTGGTTCCGGCGCGGACGCCCCGCCGTCGTGCATTTTGGGCGTAGTGCGCTAAGAACGGTCGGAGGTCTTGCCCGCAGCTGTGTCGATCTTGATGTTCCCAGCGACGGCAAGTACCTGAAGTTCCCGAAGGATCTCCAGTTGCTGGCTGTTGATGGACATGAGCAGGTCGATTTCCTCTTTGGATTTCACGTTGGTGTCATGATCGTGCCGGGACATCGCCGCGGCAATCGCATCCTGGCGCTTGGCGGCGATGAGAAGGATGGCTCCCTGCAGCCCTGCCAACATCGAGAGGAAGAGATTCAACAAGATGTACGGATACGGATCCCACGCGTTGTTCGCCAACGCCCAGCTGTTGATGGCTGCCCAGAGGACCATGAACCCAACAAAGCTGCCGACGAACGGCCAACTGCCCATCCCGTTGCGCATGACATCAGCGGCGCGTTGACCCTTCGTCAATGAGTCCTTGTGATTGTCGTGCCAGGTCTTTCCCGTATTGCTCATGCCTCACCCTAACGGGGCACGCCAAGCTAGCCCGCAACGAGCGTTGCAGTCCCTGCTTCAGAAGCGAGGTACGGTTCGCCGTTGTGCTGGTGATCAGCGGGGCCGAGGTGGGTAACGCCCGTTGCGTATGCGACGACTCCGGCGAGGCTGCCGGTGCGTTCGTAGGCCTGCCGTTGGCGGGCGGCTCCCGTGCCCTGGCTGAAGATCCTCTGCAAACCGTCCTTGGCGTAGAGTGCGTCCCCGGTCTCCTTGAGGGCATCGCGGACGTGGGAAAGGAGTGCACCGAGGACATGCGCTGCCGCAGCGGGCCTGTGGGTTATCGGGTCGAGCAGCTCTCCGTGCAGGCCGAAACGGCTCGACCGCCACGTGGCCTGGCGCAGGACCGTGGCAGAAACCATGTCCGGCAGTTGGCCGGACTGCCATTCCCTGGCGGCAGTCTCCACCAAAGCACGCACCAAGGCCGCAATCAGGACGGAATCGCGGGCATCAAGGCAAACATCCGACACACGGATCTCGACTGTAGGATGCCGGACGGAAAGCCTTGCATCAAAGTCCGGGCTCATGATCACCCCGGTTCCCGACAGGTCGGCCACCAAAGAGTGATAGGCCGCGGCAGATCCGAAGACATCGGTGGGACCGGCGCTGGACCATCGGTTCCAAGCTTGGGTCCGGAAACTGGCGTAACCGCTGTCGGCCCCGTTCCAGAACGGTGAATTCGAACTCAGGGCAGTCAGCACCGGGAGCCATGACCTGATCCGGTCCAGCACTGCGACGCCTTCCTCATCTGAGTCGACGGAAACGTGGACGTGATATCCGCAGGTCAGCTGCTCTCTGGCAGTCATAGCGAACTTTTCCAGGAGGGCGTCGTAGCGCTCGGTGTTTGTCGCATGCGGTGTGACCGCCAGCGGCGACGTCGCGAGCGCGGCAATTCTTGCGCCCGCCTTCCGAGCGAGCGAATCGGCGTGGGAGCGTCCGGCCCGTATTTCAGCGCTGAGTGCACTCAGGCTGCTGTGCGGGGAGGTGATAACTTCGACTTGCTCCTGCTGAAGCTCGATCGCCAGCGTCGGGCCGAAAGGAGGAGCCACGCCCTGGGGACGGGCGCCATGAAGTCGCAGCATATCGCCGGCGAGGGGCACGGGACTGCCGTTGTCAGGATCTACGATCAGGAATTCTTCTTCAACGCCAAAAGTACGCACTTGCCAAGTGTGGGCCACAAAAGCTGCCGCCGATGACCACAAGTCGCAGGACCTCTAAAATAAAAACGTGTTTCGTCTGTCTCCGGGACGCGCAACTGCTGCTAGCTGGCCGGCGTCACGACGTCTTCCAGGACCGACCTGTCAAAGAATCGGATCTCGCCGGTCGCCTGGAAGTACACCGGAACAACCGATGTGTTGGCGTCCTTCGAGGTTTCGTAGATCTCCGGCGCGCTGCCGTGTTTCCGGGCGATGGTTCCTACCAACTCGGTGCCGCGAACCCTGACGGTTCGATACTTGTAGCTCATGTGGACCCCTATCCTCAGCCAAGGCAAACGCTACTCCTGTGAGGCACAAAGACCACCTGAGCAGCTGCGCAGAGCTTGATTATCCTTCGTCGCAGAGCAAGTGGTACCAGCTGTCGGCGAGCACTTCGAGCGCATGGTCGCGGTTTGGTTCGAGCTTGCGGCGCGTCCAAAGCGTGGCGACATAGTCCAGCTGGGTGAAGGCCAGGGTTCCGCGAATGTGGTGCGTTTCTTCGGGGAAGCGGCCGGCCAGCTGCATGCCACGGACGATATCGGAAATGACTTCCTCATGCCATCCATCCACCAGGGTCCGCACGTCGCGATCGACTGCAGCGGCTTCGTCCAGCACATCGAGGTAAGGACGGAAGACGGGCCAGAGCGCAGCACGCGATTCGAGCCAGCCAAGGATGCCCGGCAGCTTGCCCTCCCGTACTACGTCGACGAGCTCGACGGCGGTGGACGCTTTGTCGGGGCCATCGGCGCGGTCGAGCACGGCGTTGACGCGCGCCATGAAGTCCCGCATCAGGTCACTCCGCGAGGGGTAGTACGCGTAAAAAGTCACGCGGGTGGTGCCGGCAGCAGCGGCGATCTCATCGATCGTGGTGGCGGCGTAGCCCTTCTCGGTAAAGAGTTTGAGCGCCCGTTCGACGATCATGTCGCGGGTCAGCTGCTTCTGGGCTTCTCGCAACGACGACATATGTCAATCCTAACCGTGGTGTGCGGCACTTGTGCGGATGAAGAGCAAAGGATGCGCGGCGCCAAGCGAACTGACAGGCCGTAAAGAAGGCCACGCGTCCTGATATTTGGCCATATATGTGAGCGAGCGTCTCGGAATTGGCCCATATATGTGAGCGAGCGTCCGGGGTTAGTGCCGGCGTTGGTGTTTCAGGGCCCGAGGGCGGCAGTTCCGTTCCGCCGTCGTCCCCCTTCGTGCCGTGCCCCTCCCGGACGCTCGCTCACCTTTGAGGTGTTTCCGGCCAACGCTCGCTCACATGACGTGAGCGAGGGTCTTGGAATCTGGGCGTATATGTGAGCGAGCGTCCGGGGTTAGTGCCGGCGTTGGTCCGTTAGGGCGCGACGGCGGCCGGGCCGTTCCGCCGTCGTCCTCCCTTCGTGCCGTGCCCCTCCCGGACGCTCGCTCACCTTTGCGGTGTTTCCGGCCAACGCTCGCTCACATGATGTGAGCGAGGGTCTCGGAATCTGGCCATATATGTGAGCGGGCGTCCGGGGTTAGTGCCGGCGTCCGCAAGGCGACGCAATTTCGGGACCGGGATCCGGTAGTTGATCGCCGCGGCGGTCCCGGAACCGTCCTTGTTCGTCCAGCGCAGGAGCATCGAGTCGCTGCCCTCCCCAGGCTCGCAGTAGTCCGGTGCGCCGAACACCGGCGTGAAGCCGATTGACTTGAGCGACAAGCCGAACGCCTCCGTCCAGAAGTACGGCTGGAAGTTGAACCCGGGAGCCGCGTCGCCCTTGAGCAGGCCGACGGCGGCGGCTTTCGCTTGGTCGATGGCACTCGTCCAGAGGGGCACTCGCCGTACCCCGCGGCTGCTTGGGAAGAACGCAACGTCTCCGGCGGCGACGATATCCGGCCGGAGCCTGCCGCGGGAGTCGACCCGCAGCCCTCCATCGACGAGGAGTGGCGTGCCAGCCAACCAGCCGGTGTTCGGTTCGTCGCCGACGGCGGTGACCACCAGATCCGCCGAAAGCTCGGTGCCGTCGGCCAGCACAACCCGCGCTCCGTCGTCGGAGTCCACTAGGCGGGCTTTCCCGCCGGCAACCACGCGCAATCCACCCCGGATGGCAGCGGACGTGAACAGCTCCGCCAGGTGGTCCCCAAGCTGGCGCGAAAGGGGCTTGGCGTCGGAGACGAGCGTGACTTCGCAGCCAAGGTGCAGGCAACCCGAGGCGACCTCCATTCCGAGTGGCCCGCCGCCGACCACAACCACCGAGGGACGCGATGCTAGGCGTTCCTTGAGCAGGATCGCATCGTCGATGGTGCGCAGCGTGAGCTCCCGGGCGGATCCATGACCGTTCGCTCCCGCCGCGAGGCGCTTCGCCCGGGAACCGGAGGCGATGACGAGGCCGTCGTACGGCAGCGCATCGCCCCCCTCCAGATGAACCAGCCGTGCGTCGACGTCCAGTCCTGTGGCGCTGACGCCCAGCAGTTCGATCGCCCCGTGGCCCGGCTCGGGAAGTTCGTGCGCTTGGAGGGCGTTAATTCCGTTCCCTTCAGTTGCGTGCAGCAGCGCCTTCGACAGGGCGGGACGGCTGTACGGTTGGTGGCGCTCGGCGCCGACCACCGTCAACTCGCCGTCGAAGCCCGCCGAACGCAGCGAGTCACAGGCCGTGAGCCCGGCGATGCCGTTGCCGACCACCACGATCCTGCGCATGGTCATGCCGCAGCCAATCGGAGTGCTGCGACCGGGCAAACCCTGACCGCTGCCTTCGCGGCGTCAAGCCCGACCCCCTCCACGACCGGCACATCGATGACCAATTCGCCGTCGTGATCCAGGTGCATCAGCGCGGGCGCGGCTTCCTCGCACAGGCCGTGGCCTTCGCACCGGGGACGGTCCAGTTCGATCCTCATGCCGCCACCACTTTTTCGACCTGGAGCACCTCGAAGCTCCGCGTAATATTGCTCGGCTCGCGGACCCCCTCGGAGAGGGTCAGGGACTGCACCCTGCGGGCAAGCGCCTCGATGACCGCATGCGCCTCGAGTTTCGCGAGGCCCTGGCCGGCACATCCATGCGGTCCGTAGCCGAAAGAGAGGTGGTCCACGGGGTTGCGTCTCACATCGAAAGTGTCGGGATTCGCATAGTGGCGCGGATCCCGGTTGCCGGCACCGAAGAGGATGCCGAGCTGGGCGCCTGAAGGAATGGTGACTCCATCGATGTCCACGTCGCGGGTAGCCTTGCGCCCCCAGATGTGGACCGGCGCCCAATAGCGCAGCACTTCGGCGAACGCCGCGGGAACCAGGTCCGGGTTCGCCCGCACCAGCTCGAACTGATCCGGGTGGCGGCCAAACAACGCGACGATGTTGCCAATGGAGGCGATGGTCGTGTCGACGCCGGCTCCCAGGTACTGGTGGATGATGTGGCCCGCGGAGCCCGCGGGAATGTCCCCGCGGGTCTCGGCGTCGAAGATGCCGCGGCCGATGGAGCCGGGAGTGAGATCATCCGCGGTGACCGAGGAACACCAGCCGTACAGCTCGCCGGCTATCGGGAAGCTCTCGTGGGTGCGCTGGTTCAGCGGGCCGATGACCTGCATCGCAGCCTGGCCCCAGCGCAGCATGTTGTCCTTGACGTGGCCGCTGAAGCCAATGAGATCGGCGACAATTTCAATCGGGAACGCCCGGGCCAGGGCATCGATTGCCTCGAAGCTGCCGCTGGCCGCCAGGTCCGCTACGAGCTTGTCTGCCTTCTCGTCGATGACCACTTTGAGGCCGCGGAGGGCCCGTGGGGTGAGGTTCTGCGACAGCGTGGCGCGGAGCTGCGTGTGGATCGGCGGGTCGGAGGCCAGGGAGGTGCCCTGGAGTGCCTCGTTCACCATGGGGTTGAATCCGATGCTGGTGGACGAGAACGCTTCCGGATCGCCGAGCGCGTTCCGAATGGTGTCGTAGCGCGTCAGGACGTAGAGGTCGTTCTTGGGAAGGTGGACCACGGAAGCCTGCTCCCGGAGCGCCGCGTAGCTGGGATAGGGGTCTACGAGGATGTCGTCGTCCCAAATGTCGATGTCTGACTCTATGGGTGAAGTCATGGTGTTCTCCTAGTGGTTCGTAAGTGGTCGGGTCAGCGCCGGAGGACTTAGACCGCGGCCTCGGCGCTTGCTTCGGTGGTCTCCGCGACGGCGTCGGCGGCAGGCGCCGAGGACCGCGCGGAGATGAAGAGTGTGAGAACTGCGGAGAGCGTCGCCGCGATGCCCGCGCAGAGGTAGACGGTCTGGAAACCCTGGCCAAGGGACGTCCCGGCGACCCCCTGGATGTGCGGCTTGGCGGCGGTGAGGGCCTTGACCATGCCGTCGACCGCCTGCGCGGGGGCGCCGCCCGCCGCTGCTTGGCCGGAGAATTGGGCGACGACGCCGTCCCAGCCTGAGAGGAACCCCAGCGGCGGCACGTGCGCAAGTCCCGCCACGGCATCTGCGGGCAAGCCTGCCGCCCCGAGGATCCCGGCAAGGGGACCCGCGAAGACTGTGGCTCCGATGCCGAAGGCGATGGCCGAGCCGATGACCGGGCCAAGGGCGAAGCCAAGGTCGCGCAGGAGATTCGTCGTGGCGGAGGCCATGCCGATTTGCCCGCCCGGGACGGTGTTGATGGCTACCGCCGTAACGGAGCCGACCGTGAGGGCAAAGCCGATACCCAGCAGGAGCAGCGGCAGAATGAATGCCGTCCACGGGGTGCCACCGAAGGTCTCCGGAGTGCCGAGCGCGAACGTGGAGAGCCAGAAACCGGAGACGGCCATGAAAGCGAAGCCCGCCGTGAGCACCCAGCGTGGAGCGACGTGGTGGATGAGCCACCCGACAACCGGGATGAAGGCGAACGCCGGGCCTTGGATGAAGACGAACAGAACTCCGACCTTCCAGGTCTCGGCCAAGGCCAGGCCGCTGACGGCGACGCTCGTGCTGAAGCAGATGGCGAGGAAGGCGAACATCCCCGTGACTGCCACAATGCCCGTGATCGAGTAGGAGCTGTTCTTGAACAACGAGAGGTGGATCAGCGGCTGCGCGGTGCGTGACTCGATGACAACGAAGGCGAGCAGCAGGACTCCTCCCGCGATGTAGCTTGCGATCACCTGCGCGCTGCCGAAGCCGGCGTCAACCGCCGTCACCGTGGCGTAAAGGACTGCGATGAGGCCGACGGCGAGGGTGATTTGGCCGGGCATGTCCAGTTTGCGCCCCTCGGCGGCCGCGGAATCTTTCGCCCGAACCGCGATGAGAAGCACGACGACGGCGACGGCTGCCGCGATCAAATACGCCGCCCGCCAACCGCTGAAGGTGTTCGGGGCGCCGGGCCCACGGCCCGCGACCGTGAAGAACTGCGCCGTGAACCCGGCGAGAACCGGGGAAATCACCGCGCCGAGTGACAGGAAACCGGCCCAGGTGGCAATGACCTTCGCCCGGGCGCGGTGGTCGGGAGTAATCGCCGCGATCATGGAGAGCGAAATGGGAAACAGGATGCCGGCTCCGATCCCGCCGATGGCCTGCGCCACGATCATGATCCCGGTGGAGGGCGCCATCGCGGCCATGACGGAACCGACGATGCTGACGGCAGCGCCGACGTAGAGAAGCTTTTTGCGTCCGAACATGTCGCCGAGGAGTCCCCAGCTGAGCTCGAAGACCACAATGCCCATGAGGAACATGCCAGCGATCCAGGTCAGGCCGGCGCCCGAGGTGTGGAATTCCACGGCGAAGGTGCCGCTCAGGGCTCCCGGCAACGCGTTGGTGATCTGCGCAAGGCTAACCGCGCTGTATGCGGCGACGAAAGTGGCCCGTACAGAGCCGCGGCTCTGTACGGAAATGGGCTGACTCATCGATGAAACTCCTTTGTTCCGGTCGATCTGGCGTAGAGGGACTGTATGAGACAGTGTGGAGTTAATTCTTACAGTGTGTCAAGGAAAATTCTCGAAGATAATTTGCTTGACACGATGTAAAGGGAAATGTGATGCTGACTGCACCGCAACGGAGCGACGGCATGGTCACACTCCGCGGCGTCCCTGCATTACGAACCCGATCTATAGGGAGAAGCCCCGTGAGTCACACCACCCCCGCCGGCACCGCCGACACGATTGCTGCCCCCGGCGGGCAAACCGTCAACACGGTCCTGGGTCCCGTACCTGCTTCCGAACTCGGCGTCGTAGCGGTCCATGAAGCCTTGTTGTCGGTACTCCCGGGCGCCCAATACGCTCCGGATATCTCCATGGACAGGGCAGAGATCTTCCAGGCCCTGGCCGCGAAACTCACCGAATTCCGCGAGCACGGCGGGCAAACGATCGTCGACAGCACCGGAATGTTCCACGGCCGCGACCTCAGGCTCTACGAGGCGCTTTCCCGGTCCACGGGCGTCCACATTGTCGCTTCCACAGGCCTTGGCCCCGAGGAAGAACTCGGCGGCTACTTCCTGACGCCACAAACCAACCCGCCCACCCCGTGGCCGGCCGAAAAGTTCGCCGAACTCTTCGGCAGGGAGGTCAGCGAGGGGATGGTGGTTCCCCGGCTTGAGCGCCGTGCCCCCGCAGGCATCGTGGCCACCATCGCCGACCGTGCAGGGATGACCTCCACCGAGGAGAGCCTGTTCCGTGGCTCCGCCCGCGCCGCCAAGGACACCGGTGTTCCGGTTTCCATCCGCTTCGGCGCCGACGCCCTGCACGATCTGGACATCGTCCTGGATGAGCAGATCGACGCCGGGCGGGTGCTCGTCGGCGAACTGGACCGCAAGGACGCCGCCGGCTCCGCACTTGAGGTGGCCCGCAGCGGGGCCTTTGTCGGAATCGACCACGCGGGCTTGAACGACCATCCCGGCTACCTCAGCGACGACGAACGCACCGCGCTGGTTCTCGAGCTCGTCCACGCCGGGCACGCCGACAAGATCATTCTTTCCGGCAACTCGATCGGAGTGGCCAAGGGCCTCCCCGAGTACAACCTGCCGTACAGCCACGTGCTGTCCACGTTCGTGCCTTACCTCCAGGCCTGCGGCCTGAGCGAGGAGGACTCCCGATGCATCCTTGTGGACAATCCACGCCGGTTGCTCACCGTGCAGTAACCAGACCCATAACAAGCTTGAGAACCCCCGAGGTGAACGAATGACCAAGGTCAACACAGTGCTGGGAACCATCCCGGCCGAAGAACTGGAAATCGTGGCGGTCCACGAACACATCGGTTACGGCATGCCCGGATCCGAACTCGACAGCGCATGGTGGAAAACCCCGGAACAGGCTTACGAAGAAACCGTGCCCAAGCTGCGGCAGTTCCGGGAATACGGCGGCGGCACCTTCGTGGACGCCACGGGTATCTGCAACGGCCGCGACGTCGACTACTACAAGTCCCTGTCCCGGAAGACCGGCGTGCACATTGTGGCCAGCACCGGGTTCGTCGGCGGCGACACCGCCTTGCCGCACTTCTCCCGCGCCACCGTTGACTACCTCGCGAAAGTCTTCATCCACGAGGTCACGGTGGGCATCGGAAACACCGGCGCCAAGGCAGGCGTCATCAAGGTCGGCGTGAGCCGCGGTGGACGGATGACAGCCCTGGACAAGCGCATCTACCGGGCCGCGGCCCGCGCCGCCGTCGTCACCGGGGCGCCGGTGCTCACCCACCTGGCCATCGACCCCGAACCGGCGGTCTCCATCTTCAAGGAAGAGGGCCTCGCCCTCGACCGAGTGCTCTTCGGCCACGCCGACGACGGACTGAACGCTCCGATCACCCCGCACGACTGGATCTACGAGCAGGGCGGACGGATCGGCTTCGATACCTTCGGCTACGACCTGGAGCTTCCGGATCCCCCGTTTTGGGGCCGCAAGCGCGCCGAACGCATGCAGCACTTCGTAGGCCTCGTGAACAAGGGCTACGTGGACAAGCTCCTCGTTTCGGCAGACGCGAATTGCAGCCCGCTGGGCTGGCCGGGCGTGAAGGGCCACACCATCAACTACATCTTCGAGGACATGATCCCCGACATGCGCGCGGCGGGAATCGACGACGCCACCCTCAAACTCCTCCTCCAAGACAACCCGGCCGACTTCCTGTCGCTGGACGCATGACGTCGGACAGGAACCCCAAGCTACCGCTTCTCCAGACTTGGCCCCGGCCAAGGAAGAGTCCAGAAAGTGATCCACGCAATGAAATCTGAAGACATCAAGAACCTGAACATCGCCATCATCGGCGCAGGGTATGGCGGCGCAGCGGCAGCCAAGGCCCTGAGCCTTCTCGGTGCGAACGTCAACGTGTACGAGCAAGCGTCGCAGATGCGGGAGGTCGGCGCCGGCATCGGACTGCGCCCCGCCACCATGGACCGTTTCAGCACGTGGGGCATCTTCGACGCAATCGCCAAGGTCAGCTCGCCGAGCGACTATTTCGAAATCCTCACGGCCACCGGTGAACCGATCATGAAGGACACCTGGCCGGAGTTCGGCGGACAGGCTCACACCTACCTCATCCACCGCGGCGACTTCATCGAAGCCTTGCTGGGCGTGCTCCCGGAGGGAATGGTGCACCTGGGCCACAAGCTCGAGAGCATCGAGGAAAGGGACGGCCGTTCCGTGCTGAGCTTTACCAACGGCAATATTGCTGAGGCAGACCTCGTGGTAGGCGCCGATGGCATCAAATCCGTGGTGCGCGAGCAGCTCTTCAGCGACAAGGGCCCGTGTTCTCCGGAGAGCACGCCTACCGTGTGGTCATTTCCGCCGACGACGCCCACGGACTGGTGGTCGACGACAACCTGCGGATGTACATCGGCAAGGGCACCAAGGTCTATCTGTTGCCGCTTCGCCACCGGAACCAGGTGTCCTTCGACATCACTGCCCTGAACCCGGACGGCACCTGGGCCCCTGAGGTAAGCAAGGAAAGCCTCTTGGAAACGGTGCGCGGATTCGACGAGCGCATCGTGAACATTACGCGCGGGCTCGACATGAGCACGGTCAACATCCGCGCCGTCTACGACATCGACCCCGTCGACTCATGGCACACCGACTCCGTGGTGCTCATGGGCGACGCAGCGCACTCGATGCTGCACCACCAAGGACAAGGCGCGAACTCCGCCATCGAGGATGCAGGCGCGCTCGCCGACGCGCTCGCCCAGGCCGACACGGTCAAGGAGGCGCTGGCCCTCTTCCAGGCAATCCGCAAGCCGGTGACGGACGAGCTCCAGCGCATTTCCCGCCAAGGCTGGAGCGAGGAAGAAGTCGACGATGTCTTCCCGGGTCAGAAGCCCTCCAGAACTCCCGCAACAACAGAAGCGAGGGCCTGAACGCCATGGCCATCCACCCGGAAATCGCCAAGGTCCTGGCCACTTTGCCGGCACCCGATGGTTCCCCCTTGGACCCCGGCGCGATGCGCGCCGGCGAGGCAACCCAGGTCCCGCCGCTGGCGGAGCGGCTACCGCTGTACCCGGTGGACGACGCCACGGTTGTGACGCCGTCGGGCGAGGTGCCGGTGCGGATCTACACGCCGATGGAGGCCGAGTCCTATGGCCTGCTGGTGTACTTCCACGGCGGCGCCTTCTTCCTGGGCAGCCTGGACACCCACGACCACGTGGCGCGCGCATTGGCACGGGAAACCGGGCACAAGGTCATCTCGGTGGGCTACCGTCTGGCTCCCGAGGCCGCCTTCCCTGCAGGGCTCGATGACTGCTACGCCGTGGTCCGCTGGGCGGCCGGGAAGGGTGGAAGCCTGAAGTGGGACGGGAAGAACCTCGCCATCGCCGGCGACAGCTCCGGCGGCAACTTCGTCGCCGCCGTCGCCGCGATCGCCCACGACGACGGGTTCAACCGGATCACCCACCAAGTCCTGTTCTACCCCTCGCTGGACCTGGACTTCGACGTCGAGCGGTACCCCTCCTTGCGCGAGAACGCCGAAGGGTACGGACTGGAGACGGCGGGCCTTAAGCCGTTCAACTCCTTCTACCTTGAGAGCGGGGCCGATCCTGGGGACCCGCGGGTCTCCCCCATGAAGCGGGAAAATCTCGCCGGGCTGCCGGCGGCGCTGGTCATCACGGCCGAGCACGACCCCCTCCGGGACGAGGGCGAGCTTTATGGCCAGCGCTTGGCGGAGGCCGGCGTCGAAGCGAAAGTGGCGCGCTACCTCGGCGCCAACCATGGTTTCGTGCAGCATTTCTCCTGGATCCCGGAGCTCTACCGGGCATTCGGGGAGGCAGCGGAATTCCTGAACGCGGAGGCCGGGCAATGACGACGCCGGTCGCCGTGCATCCGCTCGTCTCGCCGTGGGGCCGCTTCGGGCTCTATAGCTTTTTCATCGACGCCCCCGAACCGGCCATCGTCGACACCGGGATCGTTTCCTCCCCGGCCGAAGGCATGAAGCCGGCTCTGGAGGCGATCGGACGCCGGGTCGAGGACGTCCGCTGGATCCTCCTGACGCACGGACACATCGACCACATCGGCGGTGCCTACGCCTTGTGGGAGCTCACCGGGCGGCGCGCCCGGGTGGTCATCCATGAGGCCGACGCACCGTTGCTCCGCTCGCGCCGGGCCCATGTGGACGAATACCTGCGTGGGCGGGCGCGGTATGTGCAGGATCCCGACGGCGAAGCGAAGCTCACCGCGGCAACGAATGCCGTGATCTCGGGCGAGATGGAGCCAACGCTGTTGGTGCGGGGCGGCGAGACCATTCCGCTGGGCGGCGGCGTCACGGTGTCGGTCCATGCGATTCCGGGCCACACCCCGGGGTCGGTCGCTTACGTCCTCGACGGGCAGAATGACGTCTTCGTCGGCGACGCGGTCCAGGTCCATGGCGCGGCCAACGGATTCCCCGGGTTCGTGGATCCGGCCGCCTACCGCTCGAGCCTTGAATACCTGCGCGATGAAGTCCGTCCCCGGCACCTGTACCTGGGGCACCCCTATCGCCGCGGGGACGGCACGCCCTACGGTGTGGAGCTCGACGCCGAACAGGCCAGGGAAGCGCTCCAGGGGAGCCTGGACATCGAGGCCCGCGTCAACAATGCGGCGTGTGCCAGCTTGACCTTGGGCCTGCAGGATACGAACTCGCCGTACTCCCCCTTTGCCCCCGCGGCCAAGGAGCTTGGATACGAAGGAGATCCCACGCGTGAGCCCTCCCCGTTCTTCACCACCCTGCACGGGTACCGCACGTCGCTGGACCATTTGATCGAAGATGAGGAGACCACCACTCATGGATGACTTTCAGTTGCTGAATGCCAGCGGGCAATCCATAGCTGTCCGCAAGGACCTTCGGGTCCCGATGCGGGACGGCGTCGAACTCGCCGCGGACGCCTACCACGGCACCGAAGACAAGCCGCGGCCGGCCCTGGTTGCCTTAAGTCCGTACGGTAAGGAACTGCAGGCGCTCGCCCTCACAACTCCCCCGCAGCGACGGCCGAGCCCCATGTGGGACGGCTGCATCGAGGCCGGGGACATCGCCAGGATCGTGAAGGAGGACTACGTCCACGTCATCGGCGATCTCCGCGGCTCGGGCTTCTCGGGCGGCGAGCACATCGGAAACTACAACGCCGGCGGTGTTTCGCTCGGCGAGGACGCCTACGACTTCATCGAATGGGTCGCCGCGCAGCCCTGGTGCGACGGCAACGTGGGCATGGTGGGCATCTCCTACTTCGGTTCCATGCAGGTACTGGCCGCCGCCGAGCGTCCTCCGCACCTCAAGGCGATCTTCGTCTCCGGCGGCCACTACGACTTCTACGAAACTACCTACCACGGCGGCATCATGTGGTTCATGCCGCGTGCGGCCCGCGAGGGCCGCGGAGGCGACTCCGGCTGGGCGTTCACCGACAACGTCAAGTCCCGCATGATCGAGACGCGTTCCCTAGGGGACCTCAAGAAGCTCGTCGCCATGCGCCTTGAGGACCCGGACATTGCGGCCTGGCCGAACCTTGTCCACCTGCTGAACTACCCCAAGAACCATGAGGCCTGGTTCGACATCGTCATGAACGAGCTGGACGGCGAATGGTACGAAGAGCGCAACCCCATCACGCTGGCCCCGAACATCGACATCCCCGTCTGGCTGCAGCTCGACCAGGGCCGCGGGTGGACCCTGGACGGCACCATCGAGCTGTACAACGCGCTGAAGGGACCGAAGAAGCTGACCATCGGCCCCTACCCTCCCATGCAATCGCGTCCCTTCATCGAGGAGCACGACAAAATGTTCCGGTGGTATGACTACTGGATCAAGGGCATCGACAACGGGGTCATGGACGAGCCGCCCGTCAGCGTCTTCGTGGAGGGCTCGCGCGAGGTGGTGACCGCCGGGCAGTGGCCGCCGAAAGACATCGAATACACGTCCCTCTACCTCCGCCCCCGCCACAAGCTGTCGCAAGAGCCGGAGCCCATGGGTGCCGAGTACGCCGCCCCCGACGGTTTCTATCAACCGCCGCTAACGGTGACGGACAAGGTGGAGATCCTCTCGTGGAGCACCGATCCGTTCGAGCAGGATACTGAACTCATCGGCGCCGGCGCCGCCCACATCTTCGCGGAAATCGACCAGGCGGACACAAACTTCATCCTGCGGCTCTGGGACACCGCGCCGAACGGGCAACGGCAGCTGATCACCACCGGCTACCTCAAGGCCTCGCACCGCGAACTGGATGACCGGACCACCGAGGGGAACCCCTACCACCCGCACACCCGGTCCGTGCCCGTGGAGCCCGGGGCGATCGAGGAGTATGTGCTGCGGCTCTACCCGTTCGCGAACAGTTTCAAGCCAGGCCATCGCCTCACGGTTGAGCTGTCCAACGATGAGCCGCTGGCCGACGAGCACAACGCATTGCTCCCGCCTGACGCCTTCCACCTGCCGGTGGGCCGCCCCGTCACGCACAAGATCTACCGCGACGCCACCCACCCATCGCGGCTCGTCCTGCCGTTCACGACGGCGGCCGGCTGAGCGCACCGGTCTTGATTCCGGCTCCTGGCGTTCGCACGGCCGCAGCCAACCGCCACGAATTGTCGGACCGCTTGATTAAGCTTCGCGTCCCCGGACGCCCGCTCACCTTTAGGGTGTCTTCCGCCGACGCTCGCTCACATGATGTGAGCGAGCGTCGCGGAATTTGATGACATATCAGAGCGAGCGTCCCGAAATTTGATGACATATCAGAGCGAGCGTCGTGGAATTTGGCGACATATCAGAGCGAGCGTCGCGGAATTTGGCGACATATCAGAGCGAGCGTCGCGGAATTTGGCGACATATCAGAGCGAGCGTCCCGGAATTTGGCGACATATCAGAGCGAGCGTCCCGAAATTTGATGACATATCAGAGCGAGCGTCGTGGGTGAAGGCCTCACCGCCCGACGGCGGACAGTCCCTTGCGCGGCCGTCTTGCCTTGCGCACGCCCGCCACCGACGCTCGCTCACTTTTAGGGTGTCTTCCGTCGACGCTCGCTCACGTGTTGTGAGCGAGCGTCGTGGAATTTGGCCGTATATGTGAGCGGGCGTCCGGCCAGGGAAGCGGTACCTAGGCCGACCAGGCGAACGGAGCCGAGAACGAGTTCTTCCCGGCGTTGTCCCAGGTCATCCCGAACACGTCCACGCGGGCCGTGCTGGCTGTGCCCGCCGCCAGGGTGTCGGCCGGGAACCCGATCCCGCTGATTTTCACTCCCAGTCCTGTGGCATCCATCGGAGACACGAAGTCCTCAACAGCCATGTCGACGGCGCTGCCGATCCGGACCTGGTGCATGCGCCCGTCCTCGGTGTAGGCCATTTCCAGCGACTCCATTCCGGCCATTTCACCGATCAACGGCGTCAGGCCCTCCATCGGTCCGCCGAGCTGTCCACCGAAGACGCCACCGAGCGCTTCCGCCTGCTCCGGCGAGGCGGCGGCATCCATCAGGACGCCGATCTTCCATCCTCCGTCGCTCATGAGGGCGGGTGTATCTGCAACGACGCAGACCGTGAGGCCTCCGACGTCGACGCCGTTTACCTCACCGGAGTCCACATGGAAGGCGAGGGCAACGTTGCAGCGATCGTTGTCCGCCGGTGCGGTCAACCCGGAAGTGGAACACGGGCAGACCATGTCGCAGTTGCAATTCTCAAAATACGTACCCTCGACGTGCCACGACATCTGGGGCTCCTTTCGACGAGGCATCCCCAGAAAAAAGTCTCCTCGTGGCCTGGAACAGTGTCAACGCTCTCCGGATCCCTCACGGATCCATGGGGCGTACCTCGATCGGCCACAGCCTGGCCTCCCCGAACTTGCCCGCAATTTCCGCGGCCCGGGCCATGTCCACGCAGTCGACCACGTAGTAGCCGGCCACGATTTCCTTCGTTTCAATGAACGGGCCGTCGGTCACCGTAGGCCCGCCGCCGGTGTTCCTCACGAACTTCGCTTCCTCACCCAATTCATGAGCCTCCACGAACTCTCCGGAGGCCCTGAGTTCCTTTTGCAAGGAGGTGTGCGCCTCCATGATCGCGTCGATTTCGGACGCGGGAAGCGCGTTCCAGGTGTCGAAGTTGTTTTGAATCAGCAAGAGGTGCTTCATTTTTTCTCCTCAAGGGTGGATTTCGTGCGACTGTTCTGTTCGGCTTCGTATGGGGACAAAGACCCTGGCCCGGCCTCCGCCAGGCGCCTGCCAAGGTAGCGGCGTTCCGCCTCGGATGGGGCGAGTTCGCGGGCCCGCTGGTATTCCTCCCGCGCCTCCGACCTTCGGCCGAGCCGCCTCAGGAGGTCCGCTTTCGCGGCAGGCAGAAGGTAGTACCCCTCGAGCGACCGCGATCGGTCCAACTGCTCGATGAGGTCAAGCCCTGCCTCGGGACCTTGGGACATCGCGACGGCGACAGCGCGGTTGAGTTCGACAACCGGCGACGGCGCAATCTGCGCCAGGGAGTCGTACAGCGAGGCCACCCGGGCGAAGTCCGTACTCGCTGGGGTGCGGGCAGTCATGTGGCACGCCGCAATCGCGGCCTGGACACGGTAGCTCCCCGGCCGGGCCCGGCGTGAAATGCCAAGCCGTTCGGCCGCGGCAAGGAGCGCTACGGCCTCGGCAATCTCAGCGTGGTCCCACAAGGCGCGGTCCTGCTCCTCCAGCGTCACCAAGTCCCCCGCGTCGTCAGTTCGTGTGTTCCGCCTGGCGTGGTGGAACAGCATGAGGGCCAGGAGACCCATAGCCTCCGGTTCTTGCGGGGAACCGGCGAGCAGCGAAACGAGCAAGCGGTTGAGGCGTATCGCTTCCAGGGCAAGGGACTCGCGGATCAACGATTCGCCGCCCGTGGCGGAGTAGCCTTCGTTGAACATGAGATAGAGCACCGCCAGGACTCCGGACGTGCGTTCAGCCCTCAGCTCCGGCGGCGGTACCCGATACGGGATCCCTGCGTCACGTATCTTTGCCCGTGCGCGGACGAGCCTCTTTGACATGGTTGCCTCCGAGACGAGGAACGCGCGCGCAATCTCACCCGTCGTCATCCCAGCGACGGTGCGCAGCGTCAACGCAACCCTCGCGTCGAGCGGGAGGGCGGGGTGGCAACACGTGAAGATCAGGCGCAGCCGGTCATCTTCCGCGCCCGGATCATCGCCACCCCGTTCTTCCAGGCCTTCGAGTTGGGCGATGATCGCTAGTTCACCGACCGCCCTCTTTTCGCTGGCGGCACTCCGCATACGATCGATCGCCCTGTTCCTGGCCACAGTGGTCAGCCAGGCCCCGGGATTCCTCGGAATGCCGTGCTCGGGCCAATCGACGAGGGCCTTTGCGAACGCGTCCTGGACACAATCCTCTGCAAGGCTCCAGTCGCCCGTCACGCGGATGAGGGTTGCGGTGATGCGCGCGGTCTCCTCGGAGGAGGCAGCCTCGACGGCGGTCCGGGCGTCCGTCAGTCCCGGAACCATTTCTCCCCTCCCACGTTCAAGACGCCCGCCACCGGGTGTACCGCTACAGCCCGAGCGGCCACACTGGCCTGATCTCGATCTTGCCGAATCGTGCCATCGGATGCTTGGACGCCACCTCGATGGCCTCATCGAGATCGGCGCACGCGATGATGTCGTACCCGGCGATCCATTCCTTCGTCTCCGCAAACGGGCCGTCCGAGACAACCACCTCGCCCGCCCGCACCGTGACGGTGGTCGCGTCCTCGACAGGACGCAGGCGGTCGCCGTGACGGCTCACGCCCCGGGCTTCCATCTCGGCCACCCATTCCTCGATATTGTCCTCGGCGGCAACATATTCCGGCGCTGCTGGATCGCTGCAAATGAAAAGCATGTACTCCACGATGACTCCCTTTTTATCGGTTGATACACCATCACGACGGGCGGGACCTCGCGAAAAGGACACTGCCACGGAAATTCTTTTCTTCAAGCCAAAATGGCCGTGATCTTGCCCCCTTGACCATGTTGACACCCACAATGACGCGGGCAAGACTGATCATAGGTCCGCGTCCTACGGTGTGCAGGACGTCTGGCCCCTAAGGGGTGGACAATGCAGATTCCGGCTCCATTTGAGTATGAGCGCGCCAGCGACGTCGCAAACGCGCTGTCCCTCCTCGAACGCCACGGTCCCGAGTCGCGCATCATCGCAGGCGGACACAGCTTGCTGCCGATGATGAAACTGCGCCTGGCGCGGCCCGAGTGGCTCATCGACATCAACGACCTCGCGGAACTGGAATTCATCCGCAGGGAAGGCGAGCAGTTGCGTGTGGGCGCGTTGACCCGCCACACGGCGCTCCTCGAGTCCGCCGACGTCGCCGAACTCTTTCCGATCATTCGCGACGCCGAGCAGGTGATCGCGGACCCTGTGGTCCGCAACCGCGGCACGATCGGCGGCTCGCTCTGCCAAGCGGATCCGGCCGAAGACCTCTCTACCGTTTGCGATGTCCTGCGCGCCGAGGCCGTGATCCACGGGCCCGACGGCGAACGGATCGTCGCGATGCCGGATTTCCACCGGGGCCCTTACGAAACCGCCGTGGCGCAAAACGAACTGTTGTACGAAGTCCGCTTTACGATCCGCCCGCGCTCGGGCAGCGCCTATGAAAAAGTGGAGCGCCGCGTGGGTGACTGGGCAATCGTCGCGGCCGGGGCCGCCGTCGGGCTTTCCGCAGACGGCACGGTGGAAGAGGCCGCCATCGGGCTGACGGCGGTCGGGCTGGACGGCACTCTTCCCGAGGCCGAAGCGGTGCTCCGCGGACAGCAGCCGCACGAAGAGCTGTTCGTCGAGGCCGCCCGGATCGCAGCCGCCGCGTGCAAACCGGTGGACGACCAGCGTGGACCGGTCGACTACAAACGGCACCTGGCCGACGAACTTACCCGCAGGGTCCTGCGCCGTGCTTATGCGCGCGCCGCAGCTGCACAGGAAGGCTGAAAGCAATGCAGATCAGCATGACGGTCAACGGGGACAAGGTGACCCGGGAGATCGAACCCCGCGTGTTGCTGGTCCACTTCATCCGCGAAAACCTTGGATTGACCGGCACGCACTGGGGGTGCGACACGAGCAACTGCGGAACCTGCGTGGTCCTCATGGATGGACAACCGGTGAAATCGTGCACCGTGCTGGCGGCCATGGCCGACGGACACGATATCCGGACCGTCGAGGGACTGGCCGTCAACGGCACGCTCGATCCGGTGCAGCAAGGGTTCATGGAGGAACACGGCCTGCAATGCGGGTTCTGCACTCCGGGCATGATGCTCACCGCCAGGGCCCTGCTGGACCGCAAGCCGCATCCCGACGACGGCGAGATCCGCCAGGCCATCTCCGGCCAGATTTGCCGGTGCACCGGTTACGCGACGATCGTCCGCTCGGTGCAATGGGCGGCCGCCCACCCGTCCGGCGCGGACGCTGGGACCGACGACGGCGGTGCCGGCGGCACCATCGAAGAAGAGGTGACGGCATGACCACCATCCAGGAGCATGCACCCAACCCGGCGGCCGGAGACCCGGGCCGCCCGATCGGGTTCGGCCGCCTCCAGCGCAAGGAGGACCCGCGGTTCGTCCGCGGCAAGGGCAACTACCTCGACGACATCGTGCTGCCCGGCATGCTGCACGGAGCCATCTTGCGCGCACCCGTTGCGCATGCCCGGCTGGTGTCCATAGACACGGCCGAAGCGTTAGCGCATCCAGGGGTCCGCGCCGTTATCACCGGCAAGGACCTGCAGGCCCTCAACCTCGCGTGGGCGCCCACCCTGTCGGCGGATGTCCAGGCGGTCCTGGTCACGGACAAGGTCCGCTTCCAAGGCCAGGAGGTCGCCTTCGTCGTCGCGGAGGACCGCTACGCTGCCCGGGACGCCCTCGAGCTGATCGACGTCGAATACGACATGTTGCCGCCGGTGATTGATGCCCGCCGTGCCCTTGAGCCGGGGGCGCCGGTCATCCGGGACGATATCGAGGGCCGGACGGACAACCGGATCTTCGACTGGGAGATCGGCGACGCCGCTGAAACCGAGGCGGTGTTCGCCGCGGCCGACGTCGTCGTTGCCCAGGAGGTTGTGTATCCGCGCGTGCACCCTGCACCCATGGAAACCTGCGGCGCCGTGGCGGACTTCGACCCGGTCGACGGCAGGCTGACGCTCTACGAAACAACCCAGGCCCCGCACGCCCACCGGACACTGTATGCGATCGTCGCCGGCATCCCGGAGCACAAGATCCGGGTTGTCTCCCCCGATATCGGTGGCGGCTTCGGCAACAAGGTGGGAATCTATCCCGGCTACGTCCTGGCCGTCGTTGGCTCGATCGTCACCGGCAAGCCAGTGAAATGGGTGGAGGACCGCTCGGAAAACCTGATGTCGACGTCGTTCGCCCGCGACTACATCATGCAGGGCGAGATCGCGGCCACCAAGGAGGGCAAGATCCTCGCAGTCCGGACCAGCGTGCTGGCAGACCATGGCGCCTTCAACGCGACCGCGCAGCCCACCAAGAACCCGGCCGGCTTCTTCTCCATCTTCACCGGAAGCTACGACCTGAAGGCGGCCTACTGCAAGGTCACCGGCGTCTACACCAACAAGGCACCCGGGGGCGTGGCCTACGCCTGTTCCTTCCGCGTGACCGAAGCGGTCTACCTCGTGGAGCGCATGGTGGACATCCTTGCCCGGAAACTGGAGATGGATCCGGCAGAGCTCCGACTCAAGAATTTCATCAAGCCCGAACAGTTCCCCTACGCCAACAAGACCGGCTGGGTCTACGACTCCGGCAACTACGAGCCCGCCATGCGACTGTCCATGCAAATGGCAGGGTACGAGGATCTCCGCCGCGAGCAGCGCGAAAAGCGCGAGCGCGGCGAGCTCATGGGCATCGGCGTCTCCTTCTTCACCGAGACCGTCGGCGCCGGGCCGCGCAAGCACTTCGACATCGTCGGACTCGGCATGGCCGACGGCGCCGAACTCCGCGTCCACCCCACCGGCAAGGCCGTCGTCAGGATCTCGGTACAGAGCCAGGGGCAGGGCCACGAGACCACGTTCGCCCAGATCGTGGCCGAGGAGCTCGGCATCCCGCCGGAGAGCATCGACGTCGTCCACGGCGACACCGACCAGACGCCTTTCGGCCTGGGCACCTACGGGAGCCGCTCGACGCCGGTCAGCGGCGGCGCGGTGGCGCTGGTGGCGCGGAAGGTCCGGGACAAGGCGAGGTTCATTGCCGCGGCGATGCTTGAGACGCGGCCCGAGGACCTCGAATGGGAAAAGGGCCGCTGGTTCGTCAAGGGCGATCCAAGCGCCGGCAAGACGATCGCCGAGATCGCCTTCGGCGCCCACGGCACGGTGGCCCTCCCGGAGGGCATCGACGGCAACCTGGACGCGGAGGTGACGTATGACCCTCCCAACCTGACGTTCCCGTTCGGCGCCTATATCTGCGTGGTGGACGTCGACGCCGGGACCGGCCACGTCAAGGTCCGGCGCTTCATCGCGGTGGACGACTGCGGGACCCGAATCAACCCGATGATCATCGAAGGCCAGGTCCACGGCGGGCTGACCGACGGCGTCGGGATGGCGCTCATGGAAATCATCGCGTTCGACGAGGACGGCAACTGCCTCAGCGGATCCTTCATGGACTACCTCATCCCGACGGCGATGGAAGTCCCCGACTGGGAGACGGGATTTACCGTCACGCCGTCCCCGCACCACCCCATCGGTGCGAAGGGCATCGGCGAATCGGCCACGGTCGGGTCCCCGCCGGCCATCGTCAACGCCATCGTGGATGCCTTGACGCCGTACGGCGTGACCCACATGGATATGCCGTGCACGCCGGCCCGGGTGTGGGCGGCCATGCAGGGCCGGGCCAGGCCACCGGTGTGACATGCCCTTGCACGGAGAAGCCTTGGCCGCGAAGGCGCAGAAACTCGTAGAACGCCGGGAACCGTTTGTGCGCGCCACGGTAGTGCGCGCGCAGCACCCCACCAGTGCCCATGCCGGGGACACCGCCCTGGTGCTGGCCAACGGGGACATCGACGGGTTCCTCGGCGGCACGTGCGTCGAGGCTTCCGTGCGCGAATATGGATTGCAGGCGCTGTCCAAGCACGAACCGTTGTTGCTCCGCGTCGTTCCAGGCGAACCGTCCCGCATCCGCGAGGAGGGCGCCGTCGAGGTCGCCAACCCCTGCCTCAGCGGCGGTGCGGTGGAGATCTTCCTCGAGCCGCACATGCCCGCTCCGCGCGTGGTCGTGGTCGGCGCGACCCCCGTGGCACAGGCCTTGGGTGCCTTGGGTGCCATCCTCGACCTGGACATGGAACTCAGCGACGGAACCGCAGCTGAACCGCGGGCCGACGACGCCGCCCTCATCGTCGCGTCGCAGGGGCGGGACGAGGAGCCCGCGTTGGAGGCAGCGCTCCGGCTGGGGGTGCCATATGTCGCCCTCGTCGCGAGCCGCACGCGCGGCGCCGCCGTGCTGGCGTCACTCGACGTCGACGACGAGCAGCGGGCGCGTGTGCACAGCCCGGCGGGCCTGCTGCTGGGCGGCCGGACACCTGCCGAAATCGCGTTGTCGATACTGGCCGAGCTCGTGTCCGTGCGCCACCTTGGCCGGTCCGCTGGGGCTGAGACTGCTGAGACTGCGGAGACTGCGACCGCGGGTCCGGTTCCGGCGAGCGCCGAACCTGCGAGCGCCGTGGATCCCGTCTGCGGCATGAGCGTCGCGGCTGTGGAGTCGACGTTGCACGCCGAATATGCCGGAACGACGTATTACTTCTGTTCCGCTGGATGCAGGAGGGCCTTCCTCGCCGATCCGGAACACTATGCCATCGCGTCCTGAACCCGCCGCCGCCGGAGCGGCGCGCGCGGGCGCGGAAGGCGAGGTGCGGCGGCTTGTCCCGGATGTTTCCGCACTCATGTCCGCCCTCGACGACGGCGACTACCTTGCCGACGTCGGACTGGCGACCGCTTTGTTCCTGTCCGTCCGGTTGCCGCAACCCATCCTGTTGGAGGGTGAGGCCGGCGTCGGGAAGACCGAGGCGGCGAAGGCGCTGGCCAAGGTGCTCGGCACTCCCCTGTATCGCTTGCAGTGCTACGAGGGCATTGACGTGGGCGAAGCCCTGTACGAGTGGAACCATCAACGCCAGCTCCTGGGCATCCGCCTGGCCGAGGTCCGGGACCTCCGCGTGGAGGAGGCCGATCTTTTCGGGGAACAGTATTTATTGCGTCGACCGCTGCTGAAGGCGATCGAGCATCCCGGTCCGCGTCCGGCCGTCCTGCTGCTGGACGAGATCGACCGGGCGGACGCGGAATTCGAGGCCTTCACCTTCGAGTTGCTGGCCGAGGCCGCGGTGACGATTCCGGAGCTGGGCACCATACGCGCCACGCATCCACCCGTCGTCGTGCTGACCTCCAACCGGACGAGGGACCTGCACGACGCGCTGACCCGGCGATGCCTGTACCACTGGATTGACTACCCCCGGCCCGAGCGCATCGCCGCGATCGTGCGGCGCAGGGTGCCCGGAAGCGCCGAGCCGCTCGCCCTGGACGCCGCAGCGGCCATCACGAGGCTGCGGTCCCTGGACATGGCCAAACCCCCTGGGATCGCGGAGGCCATCGACTGGGTGGCCGCCCTGACGGTGCTTGGCGTGGAACGGCTGGACCCGGCTGCGGTGAAACAGACCTGGGGTTCGGTCCTGAAGAATCGCGACGATCTGGACATGGCCTGGGCACGCGGCCCCGCGTGGGTGGCCGGCAGCCATGACTGAATATCCGCTCAGGAATGGCCTGGCGCACGTCGATGCCGCAGCTTTAGCAGTGGGCTTCAGCACGGCCCTGCGCCGTGCCGGGCTGCCGGGTTCTCCGGATCGCGCGGCCTGGCTGGCGCGGGCACTCAGGCTCGTTCCTCCTGTTGCGCGTGAGCCGCTGTACTGGACGTGCCGGGTAACCCTCGTCTCCTCGCATGAACAACTGCCGGTATTCGACGCCGTCTTCTCTGCCGCGTTTGACGGAATTCTCGATCCGGCAGACACTCGTGGCGATGCCAACAGCCCTCCGGCAGTCCGCGCGTCGGAGCACACCCGGGCCGCTCCCAGCGAACGACGACCCGCTCATGCCGACGGCCGCGTCCCGGCGTCGCGGACACCCGTCGCCACCCCCGGCGTGGAGAGCGGGAACGGCGAATCCGATGCACCCTGGGTCGAGGCAATCCTCGCCATGGCCTCCCCCGACGAGCACCTGCATGAGAAGTCGTTCGGCGAGCTCACCCCCGAGGAAACAGCCCGCGTGCGCCAGCTGGTGCGGCGCATCGTGCTGGCTACCCCGGAGCGACGAAGCCGCAGGACACGCCAGTCAACGCGCAGCGGCGCCAAGCTCGACCTCCGGCGCACTATCCGCGCGGCCCGGCGCACCGGGGGCGACGCGAGCTCCCTCGTCTATGCCCGACGTCGTCCGCGTCCGCGCCGCTTGGTGTTCCTGTGCGATGTATCCGGCTCCATGGAACCGTACACGCAGGTCTTCCTTTCCCTGCTTCAAGGCGCGGTGGCCGGCGCCCAGGCCGAAGCTTTCGTGTTTTCCACCCGGTTGACCAGGTTGACCCGGCAGCTGTCGAACCGCAACGCTGACCAGGCCCTGGCGCTGGGAGCCGCCGCCGCCCGGGATTGGGCGGGCGGCACCCGGCTGGCAGAGAGCCTCCAACGGTTCATCGATGGCCACGGACGCCGCGGGCTGGCCCGGGGCGCGGTGGTGGTGGTGCTCTCCGACGGTTGGGCCCAGGACGCGCCGGAACTGGTGGACGCCCAGATGGCGAGGCTGCGGCGCCTTGCGTTCCGGATCGTGTGGGTCAATCCGAGGAAGGCCGGGACGGACTTCCAACCGTTGGCGGGTGGCATGGCCGCCGCGCTGCCCTATTGCGACGCCTTCGTCAGCGGCCACAACTACGCCGCGTTGGCGGAAGCCGCAACCGCCATCCGCGAGCAGCGGTCACGTCCGGCGCGGGGCCGTGCAAACGGCCGTGCAGGGCAACTGAGCAGTTCAGGGAAGGAAACGCATGACTGAGACCGCCATTGAGCTCGTTGGCGTGACCAAGCGGTTCGGTTCCCTCACCGCCGTCGACGACCTCAGCCTGCAGGTTGAACGCGGGGAGATCTTCGGGCTCCTCGGGCCCAACGGTTCCGGCAAAACGACCACCATCGACATGATCAGCGGACTCAGCCGCCCAAGCTCCGGCCAGGTCACGGTTCTGGGCATCGACCTGCTCAAGGATCCGCGCGGGATCCGGCGCTCGCTCGGAACAGTGCCGCAGGAGAACGCCCTGTACGAGGAACTCACGGCGGAGGCCAACCTCCGGTTCCACGCCGATCTCTTCGACGTGCCCAGGCATGGCCTCGAGGGGAAGATCACCTCGCTGCTCGAATTGGCGCAACTGGAGGAGCGCCGGAAAAGCCGCGTTTCCACCTTCTCCGGCGGCATGAAGCGAAGGCTGGCATTGGTCCGGGCCATGCTCCACGAACCCGAGCTGCTCTACTTCGACGAACCCACCCTCGGCGTCGACGTGCAGAGCAGGCATGCCCTCTGGGACCGGATCCTCGAGCTCAAGGATCACGGCACCACCGTACTCATCACCAGCAACTACCTTGAGGAAGCCAACGCCCTGTGCGATCGCTTGGCCATCATCGACCGCGGACGGCTGGTAGCGCTCGATTCGCCGTCCAAGCTTCGGCGCAGCTTCGGTGACACGGTGCTTGAAATGCGCACACATCCCGCCCCCGGGGAAGAGATCGTTCGAAAGGTCCTTGCGCTCCCCGGCGTTGTCTCGGCAGTTGCTTCCGACGGCTCGCTGAAGGTCACGGTGGAGGGCCGCGCCGATGCCACCGGCAGGGTGGTGACCGCGGTCGTCGGAGGGACAAGCCTGAAGGAGATCCAGAGCCGGGAACCGAGCCTCGACGAGGTCTTCCTGAGCCTGACAGGCAAGGAGCTCCGGGAATGAGCCTCCGCCATGACCTGCGTGTGGTCCGGGCCGTCGCGGCGACGGACATCCGCCTGACCCTCCGGGAACCCTTGTTCGCGATCATCGGCGTCCTCATCCCGATCAACTTCCTGCTTCTCTTCCTGCTCTTCGCGATCAGCGGCGGCCAGGCATCGATCGCCGTGGTGATGAATGACCACGGACCGCTCGCGGAACGTTTCGTCCAGGCCATGGACGGCGCGCATTCGTTCATCATCCACACGGCAAGTCCGGCCGAAGCGGAAAGCGAGATCCGTTCCGGCAGCATCGTCGCCGTCGTCACCGTGCCGCAAGGGTTCGACACCGCACTCGCCGCGAGAGCTCGGATCGAGATTCCGGTGGAAGTCAACAACTTGAACGTCGACTTCACCAACGACATCCGGCGGGCCGTTCCGCTGTCCATCACGTCCTTCTACGCGGACGCCTTCCCCGAACAGGTGGTGGTGACAGCCCGCGAATCCGATGTGCAGGCCCAGGACACCGGCTACATTCCATACCTCGCCGTAAGCATCATGGTTGCCGGCTTGATGCTCGCGTCCCAACTTCAAGGCAGCGTTAATACTGCGCGGGACTACGAACTGGGGACCATCAAGGAACTCGCGCTGGCGCCGGTGAGCCGCCTGACCATCGGGGTGGGCAAGGTACTAGGTGCCGCAGTCCTCGCCTCGGCGTCCGCGCTGCTGCTACTCACCGTCGTGGTCCTCTTTATCGGAGTCCGCCCGCTCCATCCCCTTGAAGTATTGGGCTTCGGACTCCTGATTCTGGCAACCTTCCTCGCCCTCGGCGTCCTCGTCGGGACTCTGGTCCGTCGGAGACAGCAGGCAATCCCCCTGTCCTTCGCGGCTGTCCTTCCCCTGTTCTTCTTGAGCGGACCGTTCGGGCCGGCGAACTGGCTGGGTGCCATCCCGGGCGGGATCGCCGCGATATCGCCCCTCACCTATGCGATCGCGGCCTTCCAGCACGCCTTCCACGGTTACCAGACGGCTCCGCAAGGCCTGGCTGTCGACGCGATCGTGCTGGCAGCCTTCACCGTGGTGGCCATCGGGTGCGCGGCTTTCGTGTTCGGCCGGCGGGGGGCGAGGCACTAATGGCCGCCGGACGTGCCGTGCTTGCCATTGCGGCGAAAGACATCCTGACCTGGTTCCGCACGCCGTCGGCGATTCTGGCCAGTCTGCTGCCGCCTGTCGCGTTCCTGCTGATCATCTTCGTGGTGGCCGGTGCGGTGGGCCGGAACCCGGTGGCGCTGGTGGTGGAGGACAGCGGACCGCAGGCGCAGCGACTGGTCTCGATCCTTGAGAATTCGGATGCCTTCCGCGTCCGGCGTGCCGACCCCGTTGAAGCCACGCACCTGCTGGACACCTTCAGGTCGCGGCGGTCATTACGGTGCCGGCCACGTTCGACGACGACTACCGGGCACAGCGGCCCGACCCCGTCAGCGTGCAGATCAACAACCTGAACCTCGACTTCACCAACGATCTGCGCCGCTCGGTTCCCGCTGCGATCACCAACTTCTATGCCGGCCAGCCGGACACGCCGATCATGGTGGGCGTCGCCGAATCCGACCTGAGGCCGCACGACGTCGACCTGGTCCAGTTCCAGCTCGTGCCGATCCTGGTGCTCCTGCTCACGATCATGGGGATCGTGAACGGCGGATTGGCCGCCGCCCGTGAGTTCGAAGACCTGACCATCAAGGCACTGTTGCTCTCGCCGATCGCACGCGGCACCTTGATTATCGGCAAAATCCTGGCGTGCTGGGTGACAACGATGCTCGTGGCGGCGGTGGTGCTGGCCTTGTCGTTCGCCTTCGGGGTCCTCCGGCCTGCCGGCTGGTATTGGTTGCCGGCGCTGGCCGCGATCGGACTGATCGCGCTGGCGGCCTCGGGGCTCGGGACCGCTTTGGGAGGTGCGCTGCGGCGCTTCTCAGCCGTTGCCGGGGCCGGAATCAACCTGTCGATCTACCTGTTCTTCCTCAGCGGAGGCATCAGCGTTGCAGCGTTCCTGCCCGGATGGATCCAGGCCATAGCGCACTTCACCCCGACCTTCTACGGTGTTGACGCACTCGAGGCCGCGATCTTCTACCAGTCGACCGACAACCTGGGCCGCGACTTCGCGGTGCTCCTGGCGACCGCGGCCGTCGGGCTCGCTTTGGGGACGGCGTCCCTTCGACGGCGGCTCGTCGATTACTAGGAAGGAGATGCTGGGCATGAGGATCGTCGTCGATCTCACGAAATGCCAGGGTTACGCCCAGTGCGCTTTTCTCGCCCCGGATGTCTTCACCATCCAGGGAGACGAGGCGCTCACGTACGACCCGGATCCCGACGACGCGCAGGCCACGAAGATTCGGCGGGCTGCCGCTGCGTGTCCGGTCCAGGCCATCCGGCTCGAACAGCCTCCCGGTCCGGCCACCCTCGATGGACAGGCCGGTCCGGACGTGGCTTTCCAAACAAGTACGCGGCCCGGAATGTCCGACCCCGTTCTCAACAACGGAGGCGCCTTCAAGAAGACCGGACGGATCGTCATCGTCGGAGCCTCGCTGACGGGACTCCACGCCGCAGAGGCGCTGCGCGAGGAGGGCTTCAAGGGCTCCCTGACGTTGATCGGCGAGGAACCGCACGAACCCTACGACCGGCCGCCGCTGTCGAAACAGCTCCTGGCAGGGGCATTCCGGTCGGCGGATACTTCGCTGCCCCAGCGCCCGGACATCGGCGCCACCTGGCGGCTCGGCGTCGCCGCGACCAGCCTCAATCTGGCGACGAAGCAGGTCCAACTGGCCGACGGCAACCGGATCGGCTTCGACAAGTTGCTGATTGCAACCGGTTTGCGCTCCCGCCCCTGGCCCAATGCGGCGGAGGCAGCCCTTGCAGGGGTGCTGACATTGCGCACCCAGGAGGACTCCGCCACCTTGCGCCACCTCCTCGCAGGCCATCCCCGTCGGGTGTTGGTCATCGGAGCCGGATTCATAGGTAGCGAGGTCGCTTCCGTGTGCCGCGAACTAGGCCTGCGGGTCACCGTCGCCGAGGCTGGTCCGGCTCCGCTCGTCGCTGCCCTGGGAGGCACAATCGGCGCAATAGCGGGCGAACTGCAACTCGAGAATGGCGTGGATTTGCGCTGCGGTGTCCGGGTCACGTCCCTTGAAGGCGATGCCACGGGACAGCTGCGCCGTGCCGTTCTGTCGGACGGAACAACCCTTGAAGTCGACGTGGCGGTGGCCGCGCTGGGTTCCGTTCGCAATGTCGAATGGCTCGCGGATTCCGGATTGGCATGCGGAGTGTGCGGCGTCGCGTGCGACGCCGGCTGCCGCGCCTTCGACGCGAACGGCCTGGTCACCGACGACGTCTTCGTCGCCGGCGACATAGCGCGCGCACCGCAGCCGATGTACGGGTATCAATACCTCGCCGTCGAGCATTGGGGCAACGCCATATCGCAGGCCGAAGTCGCGGCGCACAACATGGTCAGCCGGGAGACCGAACGGTGGCCACACTTGGCGGTGCCGAAATTCTGGTCGGTTCAATTCGGCACCGAGATCAAAAGCGTGGGAGTGCCTTCGGCTGCCGACGAGGTCGCCATCGTCCAAGGATCGGTGGCCCAGCGGCGATTCCTGGCCGTCTATGGGTACAAGGGCCGCATCGTGGCGGCGGTCGCCTTCAACCAGAACAAATGGCTCGACTTCTACGAGCCGCTGATCGAGCAGGCAGCCCCTTTCCCGCCGGCATTCCACCACATTGACGAATCAACCCATGCCCAGCCCGTGCCGGCAGGGTTCAAAGCCGCGCCCAGCCCCACGCAGGACGCCACCGTCGTCGTCACCGGACACGATCCGAATGAACGCCGGGCGAGGCTGACCAACCCCGCCGCCGGCGAAACACCGTCACGCAGACCGGCGGAAAGCGCCGCGAAGACAAAGGAGGGGTCACCATGACCGTGGACAGCATTTGGGAGCAGATCCTCGACTACTCACATCGGGCCAATCCCTACCCGTTGTACGCTGAGCTCCGCCGGACGCCCGTCGCGCGGCTTCAGGACGGGGCGTATGTCGCCAGCGGCTACGCGGAGATCGCCTCGCTCCTGCATGACCCCCGGGTGAGTTCCGACTTCAGCCGCAACCCGGTCGCAGCCGCTGCGGGAGCCGGAGAGGACGGAGACGGCCCCGGCATGACTCCGACGTTCTTGAGCATGGACCCGCCCGACCACGACAAGTTCCGGCGAATCACCATGCGCCACTTCGGTCCACCCACGACGCCGGGCCGCGTCGCCGGGATGGAGCCAAGGATGACGGAAATCGTCACGGATCTGATCGACAAGATGGAGGGCCGGACCAGCGTTGACGTCGTGGACGAGCTGGCATACCCGCTGCCCGTCACCATCATCTGCGAGCTTCTCGGCGTAGCGCCGGGAGACGAACACCGGTTCCGGGCCTGGGTTGAGGTCGCCCTGCAATCCACCGACCCCGGTCTCGATCCGGAAACCCAACAGAAGAAGAGAGCCGAAGCCGGCAAGGAACTAAGGGCCTTCATGGAAGAACTGGTGGAAGCCCACCGCCAGGCCCCGGGGAACGACCTGCTCTCTGCGCTGGCCACCGATGACGGCCCTGAGGGCCGCATGCCTGCCGATCAGCTGGTCAGCACCGGACTTCTCCTGCTGATAGCCGGGCACGAAACCACGGTGAACCTCATTTCCAACGGCATCCTCACCCTGCTTCGCCACCCGCACGAACTTCAGAGGCTGCGCAACGACCCGGACCTGGCCATCCCGATGGTCGAGGAGCTGCTGCGCTACGAGCCGCCGGTGCATTTCATTCCGTTCCGCACAGCCCTCGACGACATCGACATCGGCGGAACGACCATCACGGCAGGCTCCTCGATCACCCTGCTCCTGGCCGCGGGAAACCGCGACCCCGCCCACGTCGCCGACCCCGACGTTTTCATACCGGAGCGGCGCGACAACCAGCATCTGGGCTTTGGCGGCGGGATCCACCTTTGCTTTGGCGCCCCCCTCGCGCGGCTCGAGGCCCAGACCGCACTCACCGCATTTGCCCGCAGGCTGGAGAACCCGCGGCTCGTCGAGGATCCGCCGAGCTACCGGCCAAGCCCGTTCCTGCGCGGGCCGTCGCACCTGCCGATCGACATCGACGGCGTCGTGGCGCGGCGCTAAGCCCCGCGCCTTCCTATCCCAGGGTGGAGAGGGTCGCCGGAGCGCACTCGATTGTGACAGGGACGTTCGCATCAACGGACTTCACCTCGCCATCGATCTGATAGGCCAGCGGCTCGATGGTGGTGAACGAATAGCTGCTCATGCTGGGCTGGTCCCCCAGGCCCTTCGTGGCGGCCCGCAGCGCCATCAAGAGGATCCGCCACTTTGGCCTGTGGGCAAAGAGGACCACTTCGAATTTGCCGTCAGCGAGCTTGTCGTCCGCGTCGCTGAGCGTGGCGTACTTCGCCATCTCCGGAATGTTGGCGAGCACGAGGCTGTCCAAGCGGCGGCGCTTACCGTCCGCCTGGCGTATTTCGAAAGGCTCGAACTTGGAGAAGGTCCGCATCACGGAGACCATTTCCTTCAAGGGCCCCTTGCCGCCCTTTTCCAGGTCAATTGCCATGACCGGGGTCAGCCCGAAACCAACATAGGAGTGCGCGTACTCCGCTGGCGAGTCCGATCCTTTGCCCGTGTGGACGCGCAACAAGTCGATGCTCCGAACACTGCCCCCGGCGATGGCTTCACCGAGTGGCTGGGTGCCGGTGCTCCGCCGGTGATCATTGGCGTTGCCCGCCCCCAGCACCGCACACACGGCTTGGGGGTTTCCGCCCTGCATCACGCCGTTGACAACCTCGTTGTAACCGCCGTCACCGCTGACGGACACCACCAACACGTCCCCGCCACCGCTCACGGCATCCCGTGCCAGCTCGACGGCATGCCCGGCGCGGGCGGTCGGCTGGAGCCTGATGTCCACCGGGTAGCTCAGCAGACCCTCGAGCTCACTCTGCAGACCTTCGGCCAGTCTGCGCGCGTCCCCGGTGCTGTTGGGATTGAAAATGATGACGATCGATTCAAACGTCCGTGCAGAAGTCATTGCCGCTCCGATATTCGTTCGTGATCACTTCGCTAAGTGTACTTACAATCTTCCGCCGCACCCTAAGTGCCCGCGGCGAGGACTCCGCTTACCCGGCTAAGCGCGCCTGGCTGAACGGAACAACCAGGAAGGCCCGGTAGACTTTCGTGCCATCCTCTACCCCTTTCAGGGGTTCCGCGCGGGACGAGAAGCGAAAGCAGACCGATGGACAATCCAACACCACCGACCTCGCCTCGGCGTCCGCAGCCAGGGCGGCGTCCTTCAGCGGGCCGCCCTGACCAGGGGCGGCCCAAAGTCACCAGCTACCCGGTGCCTGTCGCCATGGAGCCGGAGGGAGCTGTACAAGGCCGCTTGAGGCGGCCCGTGACGGAGCCTGATCAAGCCCCACCGCCGGCCCCCGCAAACGGCAAGAAGGCCAAGCGATCCAAACGGAAATGGCGCCGCATGCTCTTGCTGGCGCTGGTCACCCCGCTGGTCCTGGTCCAAATCATCGCCTTCATGTTCAGCATGGGCGTGACTCCGACGCGCACCGCGTACATGCTGGAGGCGGGTGAGCCCAACGTCTACCAGTTCGTCTCGATCAACCACATGAGCCGGCATTTGCTGGCCGCGACCATCGCCCACGAAGACGAACAGCTCGGCACACGCAGCGGGGCCTTCGACCTCGGCGACCTCCAGGCGAGGGCCCAGGCATATTTCCAAGGAAAGCCGGACCCGAGCGGTTCCACCATCCCCCAGCAGCTGGTGAAGAACATCTTCCTCTGGGACGACCAAAACGCCGTCCGCAAGGGCATTGAAGCAGTCCTGGCAACCCAGTTCAGCTACCCGTTGAGCCCTCAGCGGACCTTGGAGCTGTACCTGAACTATGCCCAGTTCGGCCCCCATCTGTATGGCGTCTGCGCCGCCAGCTGGTACTACTTCGGAACACCGCCGTGGAACATGACCGACTATCAATCCGCGCAGCTGATGGGCGTCCTTCCGCTGCCGGACCTGGTCAAACGGGACCCCAAGGGAGGCATCTACCTGGGCGCAGGTGTCGACCCAGCCGTGTGGAACCTGGTGAACGGGGCCGCGAACGTCTGGGTTCCCCGGCAACTCGTCGGCCTGGGCGGATGGCAAGGAGCCGTTGGGACAATCGGCATCACCGACACGGCGGACAGCCATGCGGACCAGCGCTCCGACAACGACGCATGCTCGACCATGCCCCAAAGCGTGAAGGACCGCATCCAGGGCGAAGCCGGCTAGGTGTGCCTACCGGCGTCGAACCGGCACCAAATCCCACCCCAACGCAAGGCTCCGGGATCAGCCGCGCGGCGCCGGCAAGTCCAGGTTCCAGTGGCGCGAGACCATCAGCAGCCAGTCGACGTCGTCGTCCTGGCCGGCGCCCGCCGGTCCCGGGGTGATGAAGAAGCGGGAGACAACGCGCTGCGAGCCCTCGGCGTCTCCGTAGAGCACGTCGACGGCGAAGCCCTCACCGGCCGCTCCCGCGGTGGCGTTGCGGAAGTCGGCCGACTCCGGGTCCCGGATCGCCACCTGGCAGAATCCGGCGTCGTTGGCTGGCACGTAGATGTCCCGGGTCAGCCGGTGGAACTCCTCCACCGGCGACAACGGAGCCCTTGAGTCCGGCGGAAGGTGCCAGCCGTGCAGGATCGCCACTCCCGCGCCTGCATTGCGCACGGACATCAGCAAGTACACAGCGTTGTCACCGATCTCGAGAGCGGCATGGCCGCCGCGCACCACCATCCACTTGCCTTCCATGAACCGCACCTTCTGGGGCGCGTCAGACCAGTTGGAGGGCAGCAGGATCGGGCGCAATCCATTCAGCAGGGCACGCTCGGCCAGCCGCGCCGATCGGTTGGCCGATCTCGTGGAGATGAACGTCGCGACGGCGAGAACAGTCGTGCCAAGCGCGGTGCCGAGGTTGGAGAGCAATACCCAGTCGACCATAGCCACATTCAACGCCTGTCCTGCGCCGCGGGCAATCGGCTTCAGGCGTGTGCGGCGCCGGCGAAGCCCGGGGTCGAACCCGGGCCCCCGCGTTACCGGCCGCCCTCGATCTTCCGGCTCCGCTGGTTCCGGGCCATCGGACCATACGGATAGACGCCGACGCGCGGTTGGCTGGCCTCCGTGAGCCGGCTGGTTTCCTCGGGGCTGAGTTCCAGGTCTGCCGCGGCCAGGTTGTCAGCGAGCTGCTCCGTGGTCCGGGCGCCGAGGATCACGGAGGTCACGGCGGGCCGGTCCGCCAACCACGCGAGTGCAACCTGGGAGGCACTGACGCCATGATCCGCTGCGATCTTTTCCACTGTCCCGATGACGTCCCAGGTGCGGGGGTCGTCGTTGCGGGCCTGCCATGCTTCCATGCCGCGTTCCGGGTTTTCACCCAGGCGGGTGGCCCCGGTGGGCGGCACGTCGCGCTTGTACTTACCGGAGAGCCATCCGCCACCCAACGGCGACCACGGCAGGAGCCCGATGCCGGCATCCAACGACGCCGGAACGATTTCCGATTCGATTTCACGGACCAGCAGGCTGTACTGGGGCTGCAACGTCACCGGCGCGCTCCAGCCAAAGGCCTTGGCCACGTGGACCGCCTTGGTCAACTGCCACCCCAGGAAGTTGGAAAAACCGTAGTAGGCGATCTTGCCGCTGCCCACGGAGTCGTGCAGGAAGCGCAGCGTCTCCTCCAACGGCGTAATGGGGTCCCACGCGTGCATTTGGTAGAGGTCGATCTGCTCCACGCCCAAACGGCGCAGCGAATCGTCCAACGCCCGGGTGAGGTGGCGGCGGGAAGTGCCGACGTCGTTCGGTGCCGTCCCCATGGGGAAGCGGCCCTTGGTGGCCAGCACCACGCGGTCCCGCGCGTCGGGCCGCTCGGCCAGCCAGCGGCCGATGATTTCCTCCGATACGCCGGCGCTGTAGACATCGGCGGTGTCGATGAAGTTGCCGCCTGCCTCGACGTAGCTGTCCAGGATGGCGCGGGACGTTTCCTCGGTAGCCTCGGCCCCGAAAGTCATGGTTCCCAGCGCGTAGTTCGACACCACGGCGCCGCTGTTGCCCAAAGTGCGGTATTGCATGCTGTTCCTCAATCCTCGACGGGTGTAGTGCGGTTCGAATGGTAGGTGCGCCATGTGTGCTCGGGCTCGAAACCGAGCAAGCGCCTGGCCTTGTCGATGGACAGCATGGTCTCGTGCTCTTCCAGTTCCTTGACCACCTTCACATCGGGGAACACCTCCGCAGCCAGGCTGGCACTGGACCGGCTCATGACGGTGTCCGCGTTCGCGACGATGAATGCCTCGAACCCGGGCTTGCCGTATTCAAGGGCCCGGGCCACAGCCTGTGCCCCGTCCCGGCCGTCGATGTAACCCCACAGGTTCCATTTGCGCAGCCTCGCGTCGGCGTCGAAGGACGGGAACCGCTCGTAATCTTCCACGTCCATGACATTGGAGAACCGGAGCCCCACGATGCTCAGCTCGGGGTCCCAGCGCGTCAACTCGATCGCCATCTGCTCTTCGAGGTGCTTCACGAGCGAATAGGTGCTTTCCGGTCGGGCCGGGTATTCCTCATCCACCGGAATATACGGGGGGTCGACGTCGAACGGCAGTCCCAGCACTGTCTCGCTTGAGGCGTAGACAATCTTCTTGATCCCTGCGCGGCGGGCCGCTTGGAACACGTTGTACGTCGAGAGCATGTTGTTCTCGAATGTCGCGACGTCCGGGACGATGCCGGGTGCTGGAATGGCCCCCAGATGCACGACGGCGTCGAAGCCGCTGTGCCGGTCGTCCAGGCCCAGGAACACATCCAGCACCTGGCCATAGTCCCGCAGGTCGACGATTGCCAGGCCCGGGTTCCTTTCGCCCGCACGGTCCAGGTTCAACACCTGGTGGCCGTCCGCGCTCAGCCGGCGCACCACGTGCCGGCCCAATTTTCCGCTTCCACCCGTCACTGCAATTCTCATCGGTACTCCCTCGATACGGCTTGCTGGTCTCATCATCGACACTAGGGCAGAAGCAGGCTCCTGCGCATGGCCCTCCGGATCCTAGGAACGTCAGGCACACGCTCCCGCGGGATTTAGCAAAGTGGGAGGATGGGCGCATGGAACTGCACATTACCGGCGACCCCGCCGCCGACCATCTGCTCAGCGATGACGCGTTCGCGCTTCTCATCGGCATGCTGCTGGATCAACAGGTGACCATGGAGTCTGCGTTTGCCGGACCAGAAAAGATCCGGGCCCGCATCGGAACCATGTCCCCTGGCGCAATCGCCGAATACGATCCTGCAGGCTTCGTCGAGGTCTTCAAGGAGCGTCCGTCCGTCCACCGATTCCCCGGCTCCATGGCCGGCCGCGTGCAGGATCTGGCCGCGGTCGTCCAGCGCGATTGGAATGGCGACGCAACCGCCATCTGGACCCAGGATGACCCCGACGGCCAGGAAGTGCTCCGCAGGTTGAAAGAATTGCCCGGCTTCGGAGAGCAAAAGGCAAAGATCTTCCTGGCACTGCTCGGCAAGCAGCGCGGACTCCAGGCACAAGGTTGGCGGGAGGCTGCCGGCGCCTACGGCCAGGAGAACGCATTCCTTTCTGTCGCCGACATCGTGGATCCGGAGTCGCTGGGAAAAGTCCGCGCCAACAAACAAGCTGCCAAGGCCGCCATCAAGGCAACGAAGGCATCCGGGAGCTGAGAAGCGCGGGGCGGGGGCTTGGTTCCCGCCCATATCGTGAAACGCTTGCAGCATGGATCTCGAAGTGTCGCCCGCCCTCACGATTCCGACGTCGGAACTCGGCTGGCGGTTCTCCCGCTCGTCGGGGCCCGGCGGTCAACACGTCAACACCTCGGACAGCCGCGTCGAACTGTCATGGAATATCGCCGGCTCCACGGCGCTTTCCGACGACCAACGGCTGCTGCTCGTCACGCGTCTTGGATCACGCGTCATCGCCGGGGTCATCACCGTGACCGCCTCCGAGCAGCGGTCCCAACTGCGCAATCGTGAGATTGCCCTGGCCAAGCTCTCCCGCCTCGTGGCGGAGGGTCTTGCTCCCGAAGCTGCTGCCCGCCGGGCGAGCAAACCCACCCGGAGCTCGAAGCGACGGCACCGGGTCGCAAAGGAACACCGGGCGGCGACGAAACAACAACGAAAGCGACCCTCCGTCGAGTAACCAGGGTTAGCGAATCCCGCTGTCAACAACCAGGGTGATGTGAACGGGCGTCTCGGAAATGACCACCGGCTCGGTCGCCGTCGAGACGTAACCGCCGACGTTGCTCGCTTTGATGACGTACTTGCCGTCCGGCAAGGTCAGACGGAACGCACCGGTCCCATCGGTCTGTGTCGAGCAGCAACATGTTTGGCTTCAGGGACCGGGATGAAGGGGATCGATCCACCGGACTACTTCCGGGGGCTCGGCGGACTCGATATCCAGGTTGATGACTATTGGGTCCTGACCGCTGCGGACAAGGACGCAACCGAGAGCCTCGGTCTTGCTCGCGTTGATCTCTTGATGGGGTACGAACGGCGGAACAAAAATGAAGTCGCCCGGCCCGGCTTCGGCAACGAACTCCAGGTTGTCTCCCCACCGCATGCGTGCCCGGCCACTGACGACGTAGATGACGCTTTCCAGTTCTCCGTGATGGTGGGCCCCGGTTTTGGCATTCGCATCAATGATGACGGTGCCCGCCCACAGTTTGCTGGCTCCCGCCCGGGCATGTGTGATTGCCGCGGCTCTCGCCATGCCAGGGGTTTGCGGCGTATTCGGATCGAGCTGCGAACCTGGAATGACTTTGACTCCGTGGTCGCGCCAATTCGGCTGTGAATCAGGGCTCATCTTCATCCTCCGCAAAGCAGTGGCGGCACCCCTGAGACAATGATAGGCGCGTCAGGTAGTGATGCAGCGGTCAGAGGTAGCTGCAGATCCTCTCGGCGTCGCACGCCTCCGGATCCGCGGCAGCCGCGGCAGCGTGGTACCCGGCGACGGTGGCGCGCAACGCGACGAGTTCGGCGATCTGCGCGTCGAGGTCGGCCAACTGCCCGGCCAGAAGGTCGCGAACATGCGTGCAAGGGGCGCGGCCGGCGTCGCGCAAAAGCAGGATTTCGCGGATCTGCGCGAGTGCCAGTCCTGCGGCGCGCCCGCGGCGGATGAAGTCGAGCCTATTGATGGTTTCGTCCGTGTAATCGCGGTATCCGCTGGCGGTGCGCTTCGCCGCAGGCAGCAACCCGTGCTCTTCATAGAATCTCAAGGCCTTGCTCGTCATACCCGCCGCCTGGGCAGCTTCACCGATTCGCACCATGGACCTCGTCTTCCCCCGTTGAGCTCCACTGTAGCGGGACGGTGTTCATGGGGTGAAGACGGACTAGCGCAAGTATTCAGCGAATTCCATTTCGAAGTATCTCTTCGCCCCCACCCCGATCACGGAGACTCGGCGTTCGCCGTCCTTGAACAGGAACACCGACGGAACAGAGCTAATCCCGAAGGCAACCGCGGTTTCGGGATTCTCGTCGACGTTGACTTTGACGACATCGATTTTGTCGGCGTATTCCACCGCGAGCTGTTCCAGGACCGGGAAAAGCCTGGCGCAGGGACCAGACCAACCCGCCCAGAATTCCACCACGACGGGTTTGGGTGACTTCAGCACGTCGGCGTCGAAGGACGCGTCGGTGACTTCCTTGGTTTTTGCCATGCTTTCCCCCTATTGAATGGCCCGATCTGCGATACCGGGCTACTGCTCCGCTCCGTCCCCTTCGCTGTCACCCCGACTGGAAGCCTGCCCTGCCCTCCACCTTCGCACCTTCCCCCAAGGGAAAAGTCAAGGGAACAACTGGCGGCCAGACTGGCGACTTGCGCGAAAAGCCATCAAGCTAGGTAGGGGGTAATGAGGGAACGAACGCATTCCCTCCGCACAGGAAGGCCCCGCAATTCCCAGCCCAAAACGACCATTCAGTCCCTGGATCCGCACGTACCTCAAGGGCAGTGACGCGGGCCGCGCAGAAGCCAAAGGCCTCGGCGCCCTCAAGCCTGTCGAGCCGGCCCAACGGCGGGAGGGCAAGCCCCTCCTCGGCGAAGATCAGGTCTATGTGATGAAGTACGGAACGGAGTACCACCCGGCGTGGTGCCGCATTGTCGCCGAGAAATGGAGCAGCGCCCCCCGAGGCTTGCTGGTGACCCGTTTGGCCGACGTCGGGACACGGACCGGGTGCCGGGAATGCGATCGATCCCTGAACTCGGCCACGGAGCCTCCTGTACAGGAACACGAAAGACATCCCCAACCCATCCGGCAGCCTGACCGGGTCATCCCGTTACGCGTCGTCGGGTTCTCCCATGGAGTCCTGTTCTTGGCGGCCGGGCCGAAATATCAGGAGATCCTCAAGCAAACCGCGGTGGAGGCGGCCACCCCGCTGCTCGTCGATGGTCGACGGCACGGAATGCTGCTGCGGGTGGACGCTTCCCGCCAGGAGCCGCTCCTGGTGATCCAGATGGATCCCCGCTACAGGTTCCGAAACGGCGCTTATCAGGCGCGCCTACGACCTCCGCTGCAGCGCTCCGCCACCAAACCGTATGCCGTGGACTTCGTTGAACCGGCGGCTCGGGCCAGGCATGCCGCTTCGCACTAGCGCGCGGTAAGCAGCGTCAGCTCGAAGAACTGGGTGGCCCTTCTGGGCGCCCGCGCAATGCACCACTGCCCGGCGGACCGCTGAGTACCGTGGGGACATACTCGAGCAGCTGGAGCCGACCGTCGAAGGTCCTGCTCTGCACCATTTCGAGCGAAACGTCCGGATAGCCGTCGTAGATCTGCTCCCGACCAGTGCTGCCTGTGATCACGGGGAAAACGACCAGCCGGAACCTGTCCACAAGTCCAGCGCTTAGCAGTGACCGGCACAGGCTGAGGCTCCCGAGAGTGCTCAAGGGTCCGGTCCGGGTCCGCTTCATCTCCGTCACAGCCTGGACCGCGTCCCCGGTGACAAGCTCCGAGTTCGGCCACGTGAGGGGCGCCTGCAGCGTGGAGGAGAAGACGACTTTCGGTACGGCGGCAAGGCCGGTGAGGGTGGCTCCCTCATCACCGGAGAATCCCGAGCCCTCGGCCGCGGCATCCTCGGACATCCTGGACATCAGCCGGTAGGTGTTCGCCCCGAGAAGGAAGGTGTAGCCCTTCTCCCCTTCCTGCCGAAGCCAGTCAAGGTATTCCGGTCCCTCCAGGCCCCACCAGCCGGGCCACCCCACGGCCGAGGCATACCCGTCCAGGGAAATGATCAGGTCGACCATCAGCTCCGCCGAGGACGCAGCCGCAGTTGCCTCGCCCATGCCGTCTCCTCGAAGTTGATCGACGCCGGTCTCGCCCGGCCGCAAGGCCCGGGACGGACGGGTCCCGTGGCGGCCATGCTATCCCCGGAGCGATCGGAGGTTCAAGGGACCTCATCGCGAGCAAAATCTCCAGTCAGCGGGCTCGTGCGCGGGAATCATGCCGGCTTCCCGTCCGTTCTCTTCGTTGATGACCTTCTTTCGGAGGCGGGAAAGACACGACAGGAAGTTTGGGGACAGACCATGACGCTGAACGAAACCATTGCCCGTCTCCGGGCCGGACACCTCATGGTCCGCGACGCCGAGGAATGGGACGAACTATCCACAGACCTCGAGCGCGCTTACGGCAGCAACGACGACGAACTCTTTGAACAGTTGCATCCACAGTTCCTCCAGTCGTGGAGGACAGTCACAAGATACGTCCTCCGCGACACCTTCGACGCAGCAGGCATCGCAGTCACCGATCCCAGCCATCCGTGGGGAATAGCAATCCTCAGCGCTAACGGAACGAGTTGCGAGCCACTTCTCTGCCGCTCCGAGGAAACTGGTATCGAAAAGGCTGGCGCAGCCGACGGCGGACTCCAACTTCTCACTTTCGCGGACGCAATGACCCATTACACCGACTGCCTGACGCTCCTGTTCGACGAGCCGGATCACTGACCTAGGACCGAACACAACGCAATTCAAGCCGGGTCGAAAACCGATGCTTGGCGGGGACGTTTACGGCAGACTAGTGCCGTGAGCGGAATCCCGTGGGTACTGCACGTTGACCTGGACCAGTTCATCGCAGCCGTCGAGGTGCTCCGGCGGCCGGAGCTTGCCGGCAAGCCGATCATTGTCGGCGGCCGGGGCGACCCCACGGAAAGGGCTGTGGTGTCGACGGCGTCCTACGAAGCGAGGGCGTTCGGTGTGGGTTCCGGGATGCCCTTGCGCATTGCGGCCCGGAAAGTGCCCGACGCCGTGATCCTGCCCGTCGATCACGAGGCTTACCTCGCGGCCTCTGAAACGGTCATGGCCACCCTGCGCGCGCAGCCCGGCGCCACCGTTCAGGTGCTGGGCTGGGATGAAGCCTTTGTAGGCGTTGAGACGGAGGATCCGGAAGCCTACGCCCGCCACGTTCAGGCCGCCGTCCTGGCCCGAACGGAGCTCCATTGCAGCGTGGGCATCGGCGACACCCTGGTCAGGGCCAAGGTCGCCACCGGGTTCGGCAAGCCGGCCGGCGTCTTCCGCCTCACCGCCGGGAACTGGCTCGACGTCATGGGCAGCCGACCCACCAAGGACCTGTGGGGCGTCGGCACCAGGGTGTCCGCCCGGCTGGCCAAACTCGGCATCAACACCGTCGCCGAACTCGCCGCCTCCGATCCCCAGGACCTGGTCCCGGAGTTCGGCCCCAAGATGGGTCCGTGGTACGCGCAGCTCGGACGAGGCGACGGCGCCAGCGTTGTGGACGACTCCCCGTGGGTTGCCCGCGGACATAGCCGGGAGACCACCTTCCAGCACGACCTGATCGACCCGGTCCAAGTGGAGGACGCTGTGCGGGAGCTGACAGCGCATGTCCTCGAGGACGTCGAGGCCGAAGGACGGCCCGTCATTGGACTGACCCTGAAGGTCCGGTACGCGCCGTTCTTGACCACGACCCAGGGGAAGAAGATTCCGGAGACATTCGACCGGAACGAAATCCTCGCGCGGGCCATGGACCTCGCAGCCGGAATCGAGGCCGGCCGTCCGATCCGGCTCCTTGGCCTGCGGGCCGAAATGGCGATGCCCGACGATGCCCGGAAAGGACACACGCCCACGCGCGGCGGTTGGTGACGCCGTCGTTCCCTTCCTTATGCGGCCCCCGCCTGCCAACCCGGCCCGATCCATTCGAGGCAGGCGGCGGCTGTCCAGGCCTGGTTCAGGCTCCCCAGCGGTTCTCCCGTGAAGGGTTCGTAGTATTCGCCGAACTGGAGGTCGGCCAACTGATCGAGTGACGCGGCCTTGAGCGCTTCGTAGATCTCGTTTTGCCCGTCGCGGTGCGAGGCCCAACCGAGAAGGAGATTCAGGAAAGGCCAGACGGGGCCGCGCCAATAGGTCCGGGGCCGGAAGGCTGTGCTCGACGGTGAGGTGGACGGCGGGAGAGGAAACCGCAGCGCGGGATGCCCCATCCAGTCCGGCCCGAGAAGGAGCTTCCTCTGCGCCGCGAGCAACGATTCCCCGCCTCCGGACACCAGAGGGGCAAATCCGGAAACGGTGTCGGTAGAGATCCACTGCTTGGCCAGGATGTCGTAGTCGCGGGCAAGCCCGCTCACGGGATCAATCGTAGACGCCACCCCGTCGCGGAAGCGCCGCGCGAAATCCCGCAGCTCCCCGGCGTCGGAACTGCGCCCGATCTCCTCGCCGAGGTCGGCGAGGACATCGCTGGAAGCAGCCATGATCGCGGAAAAGAAGACGTCACGCACCCGGAAGTCGACGACGCTCCGTACGGCCTCGTCGTCGTACTCCACGGAAGCCATCTGCTGAACGAGCCACAGATACTTTGTGTATTCGCTGTCGTCGGGCCTTTCGCTCGTGTCTGCAACATGCAGGGTGTCACGCCGCGTGAAGGCGGGGACGGTGCCGGGCTGGACGCGGGCGTAGGGCCCATCCCAGCGCGGGGAATTATCGAATCCTGACTCCCATCCGTGGTGGATTTCAATCAGCCCTGCGTTGTCCGGGTCACGCACGGTGGCCAGCCACCGGTGCCACGCGAGCCAGCCGTCGAAGGATTCGGCGAGGAAGTTCTCTGCCGCTTCCTGGTCGGCGCCGCCGTTCTCCCGCCCCCGGTCCAGGATGTGGCGCACGGCGATCGCATGGACGGGAGGCTGGCAAATGCCGCTGCTCTTGATGCCGGAAGGACGTGCGCGGGCGGACTCCGTGCCCCATCGGTCAAAACCTGGAAAGTAGTCCGTGCTGTTCCCGCTGAAAACGATGTGCGGGATCATTCCCGTGGACCACTGCGCGGCCAGCAAGGTCCGGAGTTCCGTGATGGCGCGTGGGACATTGATCCGCGCCAGTCCGATGGCTACGAAGGCTGCGTCCCAGCTCCACATATGGGGGTACAGGTTGGGCGCCGCAGTGGTCATGGTGCCCAGATCGTTGAGCCGGAGGACTTCTGCTGCTGCCTTGTGAAGGTCCTGCACACTGACGCGTGGAGTGGTGTTCATGTGGCCTCCGATGCCATTGGCTTGGTGCGGATCCGCGTCGGCACGAAAGCGTGCATGACACCTACCAAGCTACTGCAGCAGCCGTGACCCGGTCAGGCTTTGCCTAGCGTCTAGACCGTGCCCGGCCGTTGCCCTATCGTGGGGGAACCGGGCTCAATCGGCGTGAGTCTCCGCATCGGAGGTACATGGTGGGCATCATCTCTTCTGGATTTCATGGAAGACGGCAGAGCGGTAATCCGGCGTTGCCGCCGGGCCAATACGAGACCGGCAGTTTCCCGGTCCTCACCGCGGGCCCCGCACCCCGGATCCCCACTGACCGCTGGGAATTCTTCATCACCACTGAGGCAGGGCAGCGTCATGCCTGGTCCTGGGACGAGTTCATGGCATTGCCGCAAACGGACATCCATTCGGACATCCACTGCGTGACCAGCTGGTCCAAGCTGGGCACCACGTGGCGGGGAGTGTCCCTGGATACCCTGTTTGAAAACGTGGAAACGAGCTGCGGGTTCACCATGGCCCACTCCTACGGCGGATACACAACCAACGTCCCCCTCGCGGACCTTCTGGACGGCAGGGCCTGGGTGGCCTGGGAGTTCGACGGCGAGCCGCTTGAGCGCGCCCACGGCGGACCAGCCCGACTCCTGGTGCCGCATCTGTACTTTTGGAAGAGCGCGAAGTGGATCAACGGCATCGAGTTGACCCAGGAGGATGTTCCCGGTTTCTGGGAATCCAACGGCTACCACCTCCACGGCGACCCGTGGCGCGAGGAGCGCTACTCATGAGGCGCGCCCGATGAGCACGCTATGGCGCGTGGCCGACGTCGTCAGCAGCATGCCAGAAACGGAATCCGCCCGGACCATCGGGCTGCGGGTGGACGGCCTCAACGGCAACCTCGCCGGACAGCACATCGACATCCGCCTCACCGCCGAGGACGGGTACTCGGCCGTCCGCTCGTACTCCGTGGCGCGGGCAGGCATGGACGAAACCTTGGAGATCACCGTTGACGAGTTGGCCAACGGAGAGGTCTCCCCCTATCTGGTCCGGGAACTGGCCGTCGGGGACCAACTGGAGATCCGCGGACCAGTGGGCGGCTGGTTCATCTGGAAACCAACGGATACCAACCCCGTTCAGTTGATCGCCGGAGGATCCGGCATCGTGCCGCTCATGTCCATGATCCGCGCGCACCATGCTTCGGAAAATCCTGCGCAGTTCCGGCTGCTCTATTCGCTCAAGTCACCCGAAGCGGGGTTCTATCGGGAAGAACTCCACACCTTGGTCCGGGAATCCCGCAAGCTCACCATCGACTACATCTATACACGCAAGGCCCCGGATGGTTGGCCGGCTGCCCCGCAACGGCTCACGGCGGAAACCCTGTTGGCCAACATCCTGCCGAAGGACCCCGCCCCGGACGTCTTCATCTGCGGCCAGACCGTCTTCGTGGAAACGGTCGCGGAATGGCTCGTGCAGGCGGGATATCCCGCCGCGTCGATCAAGACCGAGCGCTTCGGCGGAACAGGAGGAACCCGGTGAATGGCAACAACGGGCCCGATTCTCCGGGCGCAATGGATCCGGGCTTCGGGGATCAGGACATCGCGGGAACCACTGGCAATGCGATACCCCACCTGGACGGAAACGCGCTGGCAGGACCGCTGTGGGAACTCTTCCGCTTCGATATCGTCGCCGCGATCGGGCGATGCAAGCACTGCGGAGCGGTCCGCGTCTTCGCTGAAACGATGGTGTACGTCGACGCGCCGGGAATCGTTGTGCGCTGCGCTTCCTGCGAGGGCGTGCTGCTCCGGCTCGTGGAGACGCCCACGCGATACTGGCTCGATGTGAGCGGACTCAGTTATCTGCACATCGACCGCGAGGGCTAGGGCGATTCGCGCCCAACGCCCGCGTTCCGGACACGTAAGGATTCCGCCCGCAACGGGGCGGGCCAGCATTGGCATGATGGGGTCATGTCATCGCTCCCGGAACAGACCGCAGAACCCAGCGCAGAACCCCGTCCACGGATCGCAATCATAGGCGGCACCGGCCTGTACAAGCTGCCCGGGGCCGTCGTGCTCAGCACGCTGGACATCCCGACGCCGTTCGGGCCTCCCTCCAGTACGGTGACGGTCGCCCGGCTCGCCGTGCCGGACGGCCTCGGCGGCGATCACGGCGGCGACGACGGCCCGGTGGTCGCATTCTTGAGCAGGCACGGCCGCGGGCACAGCGTTGCTCCGCAGCAGATCAACTACCGCGCCAACTTCTGGGCCCTCAAGAGCCTCGGAGTGGAGGCCGTCATCTCCTCCGCGGCCGTGGGCGGACTGGTTTCCAGCCACGGAACCGGCACTTTTGCCGTACCCGACCAGGTCCTGGACAAGACCTGGGGCCGCGCGGACACTTTCTACGACGGCTCGATGCCCACCGGGGTGCGGCACCTGCCCGCCGCCGAGCCCTACAGCGCCCCGCTGCGAGCGGCACTCATCGCGTCCCTGGAGCGGCACGGGGAAGACTTCGCCGGGGCGGGCACCGTGGCCGTGATCAACGGTCCGCGATTCTCCACCAAGGCCGAGTCCGCGGCCCTGGTCCAGGCCGGCGCGCATCTGATCAGCATGACCCAGTACCCGGAGCCGATGCTCGCGGCGGAGTTGAACATGCACTTCGCCGCGCTGGCATTCATTACCGATGCCGACACCGGGCACGACGGATCCGAACCCGTGACGGCGGAACTGGTACTGGGCCGGCTGGCGGCCGCACAACCGCGGATCCTCGCGGTGTTGTCCGACGCTGTGAGGACGGTGTCCGAGGGGCTCACCGGCGCTGATCCAGCGGACGACGACGGGCCGTGGCGGATGGCTCTCATGCCGGCTGCCGCGGTGGCCACCGTGATGGGAACCGCCGGCCCGGCCGGCGACGGCGCCGCCCGCCCCAGCACGGGACGAAGAGCGCCGTGAGGCTATTGGTCACGGGCGGGGCCGGTTTCATCGGTAGCCACATCGTCGATGCCGCGGTGGCACGCGGTTGGGAGGTCCGGATCCTGGATTCACTGGATCCGGCAGTACACCCGGATCGGCCCCAAGGAATTCCCGGGACGGACCTGATCGTTGGCGATGTCGGAGACCCGGCCGCGGTGGCGCAGGCGGTCGCGGGAGTCGACGTCGTCGTGCACCAGAGCGCCAAAGTGGGCCTCGGTGTCGACTTCTTCGACGCGCCGGACTACATCCGCAACAATGACCTGGCCACGGCCGTGCTCCTGGCAGGGATGGCAGCCGCAGGCATCGGCAAGCTGGTCCTGGCTTCGTCCATGGTGGTCTACGGCGAGGGCGCCTACACCGATGCGGCGGGCAGTCCGGTGCGCCCGGGCCCGCGCCTGGTGGAGGATCTGGAGCAGGGAATCTTCGATCCCCGCGACCCTGCCACCGGAGAGCTCCTCCTGCCGGCGCTGGTCAGCGAAGACGCGGCCATGGATCCGCGGAACGTTTATGCCGCCTCCAAGGTGGCCCAGGAAAACCTGGCTTCCGCATGGGCGCGCTCAACCGGAGGCACCGCCGTCGCACTCCGCTACCACAACGTCTATGGCCCCCGCATGCCCAAAAACACCCCCTACGCGGGCGTCGCCAGCCTGTTCCGCTCTGCGCTGGCCCGCGGGGAGGCGTTGCGGGTGTTCGAGGATGGCGGCCAGCGCCGAAGTTTCGTCCATGTCCGGGACGTTGCCGTGGCGAATCTGTTGGCCATTGACGCGCTGGCGGGCGGCTGGATCGCCTCCGGAAGCCTGCGGGCGTACAACATCGGCGCCTCTGAAGTCCACACCATTGGGCAGGTGGCGGCCATTTTGAGTTCCGTGAGCGGGGCGCCTGAACCCGTGGTCACCGGCGAATTCCGGCTAGGCGACGTCCGGCATGTCACCGCGAGCTCTGCCCGCGCCCAGGCAGAGCTCGGTTGGATCCCCACGCATGGTTTCGAGGACGGAATGCGCGAGTTCGCCGCTGCACCGCTGCGCGGGGATCACCGGTAGACGGCCCGGCGCTTCAGGACCGGGTCCGAGGGCAAACGTCCCGGTTCCGTAAGGAAATCCGCCTGTCGCGCCGGGCCTGCGGATTCTACGGTCAAAGGGTGGAGAAAGAGCAAAGCAGTGCGCACGATCGAAGAGGCATGGCCGGTATCCCCAAGGGAGCCACGGACGACGACGGCGGCCTGATCCCTGCGCTCGTGGACGTGGTGTTTCCGTGCCTCAACGAGCGTGCGGCCCTTCCCAAGGTGCTCGGAGCCTTGCCACCCGGGTACCGCGCAATCGTCGTGGACAACGGATCAACCGATGGCTCCGGAGGCCTGGCCGCCGGGCTGGGAGCCACCGTCGTCGAGGAACCGCGGCGCGGCTTTGGCGCGGCGGCGCATGCCGGACTCCTCGCGGCCACTGCGGAGTTTGTGGCCTTTTGCGATTGCGATGGTTCGCTGGACCCCGCCCAATTGGCCCCGATGCTGGACCTCGTCCGCACCGGCCGAGCCGACCTGGTGCTGGGTGCCCGGCGTCCGGTCCGCGGCTCCTGGCCGCTCCACGCCCGCTTGGCCAACAGGGCCCTGAGCTGGCGGTTACGTCGGCTCACGGGGATCGCCATCACGGATCTTGGCCCCCTTCGCCTTGCCCGGCGCAGCGCACTCCTGGGACTGGACCTCAGGGACCGACGCAGCGGCTATCCGCTGGAGATGTTCCTCAAAGCCCACAGGGACGGCTGGTGCGTGGCCGAGGTCCCTGTCGACTATGCGCCGCGGCTGGGAAAGTCCAAGGTCACGGGGACGCTCCGCGGAACCGTCACTGCCCTCAAAGACATGGGGATCCAGTTGGCCGCCGCTTCGCTCCAGACCTCTAGGCCGAAGAGCTGGAGGCGAGCTGATCGACGGCCGGCCGATGCCCACGGGGCAACGCCGTGAATCTCACCATCGCCGTCATTGCCAAAGAATGCAGCCCCGGCAAGGTCAAAACCCGCCTCACTCCCCCGCTCACGCCGGAGCAGGCCGCAGCCCTGGCCCAGACAAGCCTGAGCCAGACGCTGGAAACGGTGCGATCCCTTCCCGCGGCCAGGAGATTGCTGGTGTTTGACGGTACGCCACACCACGCGGACGCTGCCGGTTTTGAAGTCTTCCCCCAGGGGGCCGGCGGCCTGGACGAACGGCTGGCGGCCATCTGTTCGCTCACTGCCGGACCGCTGCTGATTCTGGGAATGGACACGCCCCAGCTCCGCCGCGAGCAGTTGGCCCCGCTGCTGGCGGACTGGGAAACCCCCGCCCCGGCGCCCCGCCGCGCCTGGTTCGGCCCGGCGTCGGATGGTGGCTTTTGGGCGTTGGGCCTGCACACGCCCGACGGCGGTCTGCTCCGCGGGGTGGACATGTCCACCCCCCACACCGGCGCGCAGCAATGGGGCCGGCTGGCCGGCGCCGGCCTGCACGTGGGCGTGCTGCCCGTCCTCAGGGATGTGGACTACTTTCCCGATGCCGTGGCTGCCGCACAGGAATGCAACGGAACGCCGTTTGCCCGCGAGGTGGACCTCTTGAGCATGGGACTGCCGGCGGAATGGACACGGACGGTGCCATCCGACGCCGCACCCACGCCATGGGCTGCCCGGACATGAGCATCCACACATTCCCGAGAGGTCCCGGTGCCCGTGCCGACGCTTTTGCTGCGGGTTCCCGCCCACCCGCCCTGTTTGGACAGGCTCTCCTTGGACAGGCTCTTTTTGGACAGACTCTCTTTGGACAGGGCGGCTACGAGCCTTACGCCCGCAGCCTGTCCCTCGGGGTGGGGCACCTGACGTTGCGACCGGAATCTGCTTTCGCGGAGCGCATCGGGCCAGTCCACTTCAATATGCTCGGCTGGTCCGGCCCGCCCACGGCAAGTGAGCGCGAACTGCTCCGCACCCTCCGCGGGCCCGTCCTCGACGTGGGTTGCGGCCCAGGCCGGATGCTGGAGGCCGCCCGGGAACTGGGGATGGCCTCCATGGGTGTCGATTCGAGCCCAGCCGCCGTGAAGCTGGCCACCGAGCGCGGCGGCGCGGCCGTCCTGGGCTCCATCTTTGACCCCGTCCCGCACGAGCGGGGTTGGGGTTCGGCCCTGCTGCTGGATGGCAACATCGGCATCGGCGGAAACATCCGGATGCTGCTGGAGCGTGTTGCCTCGTTGCTCGCCCCGGGCGGCCAAGTTCTGGCAGAAGCGGAAGCCCCGGATTTTCTCGATGTGGCCTATCTGGCGGTGCTGGAGGATTCAGACGGACGTGCCAGCGCGGCCTTTCCCTGGGCCCGCGCCGGCAAGAAAGCGCTCGTGCGCCACGCGGCCCGGGCCGGGCTCAAGGTGGTTGCTACCCGGACCGTTCAGGACAGGATCTTCCTGACCTTGGAACGGCGGCCGTAAAGTCCGACGGCGGTCACGACAACGGCCGCGGCGACCGCCAGGACTATCCAGAAAACGCCCAAGGCCAGCGCATAGTCCCCCTGCAGGACTGTGTTGTTCACGCCGCTGCCCGGGCCCCTCGGCTGCAGCACCTGCTGGGCACGGATCAGCGGGGCCGCGACCAAGGTCACCACCGCACCCACGAGAAGCGCGCCGCGCACTATCCCCTGCTGGACAGGTCTCAGCCCGAACGTGAACCTCGACAATCCGCCGCCGGCCAACGTTGTCAGCGGGACCAGGATGCCGTCGTGCACCAACAACGCCACGGCGAGCCACGCCGCCACACCGATCAGCTGGGTGGGCGGCACGTTGGCGAGGAATCCGAAGAGCGCATAACCGAGGGCGGCCACGCCCAGGGCGCCAAGTGTTGCCCGCACCCACCAGGCAGCCCTGCGCCCACCCCGCGTCGACGGAACCACCAAGGGAAGCCGCATCAGATCACCTCCACTTTATGCACCCATTTGGTCTGCAGCACTCCCGGCCGACCTGGTGCGATGATCCGCGCCGGATAGCCATGGTCGAGGTCGAGTGGTTTGCCGTTCAGCTCAAGTGCCAGCAATGTCTGCTCGTCCTGGCTGTATGCGGCGGGCATGAAGGAACGCCCATAGACGCCGCCCTTCTCCATGCTCGAAATCTGCAGCTCGGCATCTACGGGTGCGCCCACCGTTGCCATCAGGTCCCGGATCCGGACACCACGCCATTGCGCTCCTTGGCTCCAGCCCTCCACGCAGGCGATGGGCAATCCGTAGCTGTACTGCGGCAAGGCGGCGAGTTGTGCCAGCGTGAACGTCTTCTGCACCGATCCAGAGGACACGGTCAGCACCCAGTCGGGGGCCAGCGCAGCGTCAGCCACACCGGCCTCGGCGGCCGTCCTGTTGATGGGGACGGCCTGCGGGCCGGTATCCATGCGGCGCGGTGCGAAAATGTTCAGGCCCGACAGCCACGCGAAAGACTGGCCCGCTGTCGTCAAGACGACGACGCCGGTGCCGACGGTGAGTGCCGCCAGGAACCCCCTGCGGCTCCAGCCGTTCCCGGTTCCGGGCTTCACGGGCCCCGGAACCGCTTTGCCTGCCTGCACTCCTCTTTCGGTGTCCGCGGCAATAGCGGCTGCGTCCGATCGGCGGCTCCAATGGGCCGTGATGAGGGGCATCTTGACGGCGATATGAAGCGCCAAAGACCCGATGACGACCCACGCCAGCCAGTAGTGGACGTCCCTGAAGGAAAACGGCCACGGATACCACTGGAAAGTGTTGAGCAATCCGATGGTGACTTCCACGAGCGAAGCAGCCACGAAGAGCGCGATCGACGCCCGTTCGAGTGCGTGCACCACGGACTTCAGCGGCGGCCAGCGCAGGAGTTCGGGGAACACGGACCATAGCTTGGCCGCCAGAAGCGGGATGGAAGCAATGCCGGTGGTGACGTGGATACCCTGCGTCGCCACGTATAGCCACACGGGACGGGTGAGGAAAAGCATCCACGCCGGCGGATCTTGCAGAAGGTGGCTGAACAGCCCGGTCACGAAGCACACAGTGAAGGCGACGCCGAGCCAACGGCCCAGCACCACCGTCAGCCGCCTGCTGCGCAACGGCGAGGAGAACCGTCCGTTCACCGCTTCCATCCGCCTTTGGAGGAAAGTGGTCAATCTGTCCATACCCTGATCAGACCACCAAGACCGGCCTGTCGTCCCGGTCCAGACCTTACGAAAGGCAAACGGTCTCCCGGGTCCGTGGCCTGCCGGCCCCCGAGTGATGCAGGATCAAAGGGTGAGCGAATCATCACCCCGGCGCGCGTCCGGCATTTCGGCTGCGGTGGCGCTGGCGCTGGTGGCCTTGCTCGCCGTCGTCGTCTGGTGGACGGTCACTACGGATCCGTCCGCGGAGTGGGTGTCCCCCCTTGGCACGCTCGCGGCCTGGACCGTCTTCGTCCCGGCAGCACTCGTGGCGCGCCGGATCCCGGTGCGATACGCGGCCGCCGTCGTGCTCCTGGGCTCACTCCTGGTGGGAGTTGCGGCCATCGCCGCCCCGCCGGCCACCAGCAACGACTCCGCACGCTATGCGTGGGACGGCATCGTTCAAAAGGCCGGGATCTCCCCTTATGCCCACGTTCCGGCGGACGAGGCGTTGCGTCCGCTGCGGCCGTCTTGGCTATTCCAAGACGCCGGGCCGGACGGAACGTGCCACACCAATCCCTTCCCGACCGGCACGGAGACCACCACCAATATTCCCGGCGGCAGCACACTGTGCACGGCCATCAACCGGCCTGCCGTACCCACCGTGTATCCCGCAGCGGCAGAGTTGTATTTCCTGGCAGTGCGGCTCATCCCTGGTTCCGACGTGGGGTTCATCGCCTTCCAGTTGGCCGGGCTGGTCCTGAGTCTCGCTGTGACGGTGGCGCTGCTGGCGTTCCTGCGCCGCACCGGCAGGCCTGCACACCAAGCGGTGTGGTGGGCATGGTCTCCGCTGGTGGCTTTTGAGGCCGTCAACGGTGCGCACGTGGATGCGTTGGGCACCGCATTGGCCTTGGCGGCAGCGCTGTTGTTGGTGGGCGGACGCACCCTGGGTTCCGGAGTGGCCTTTGGCGCCGCGGTTGCCACCAAGCTCATTCCTGTCATCAGCGCCCCGGCCCTGCTGTATCGGCGGCCGCTCCGCTTCGTCGCCGCGGCCATGGCAACCTTTGCCGTGACGTACGTCCCGTACGTGCTCGCAAGCGGTTGGGCGGTACTCGGCTATCTGCCCGAATACCTGCGATCGGAGGGCTATGACGGGCAGGATAGTCCGCGCTTCACCTTGTTGAAGCTGCTGCTCCCGGCCAGTTGGGCAGGGCCGGCCGCACCCGTGCTGCTGCTCGGCCTGGCCTTTTACGTATGGCGGACCACCGACGCCGACCGGCCTTGGGACGGACAGGTCTTGATGGTCGGAGGAACGCTGCTGATCGTGTCGCCGAGCTACCCCTGGTATGCGCTGCTGCTCCTGCCGTTCGTGGTGCTGAGCGCCCGTTACGAGTTCACCGCGATCGCTCCCGTGCTGGCCTTGATGTACTTCACCGGAGCTGAACCCTACGGCCAGTTGGCGGCGCGATCAGGCCTGGGCGCCGCCGTCGTGCTCTTGCTGGTTGCCGCCATGGTGAGGCGACGGTCGCGGCAATTCCGGCCATCCAGCAAATGACGTCCGTCGAGCCATCTGACGTGCCCTCGGCGACGAATCACTGTCATGAACTACTACAGCATGGCGGCGCAGGAACGGGTTAAGGATGCCGCGTACGATGCCCTTGAGAATGTCCTGAACGGCATGTTCGAACCGCTCAACAGACACGCGCTCATGGCGCGCTGGAACCAGGCCTGCGAGGCCATGGCGAAACACCTTGAAGCCCAGGACAACGGCGAAGAATGAGCACAGGAGAGATGTCCTTATGACAAACAGGGTCCGGTTGCGCCGCAATCCGCGGCAACGAATGGCTGTCCCGGCCGCGGCGGCGCTGATGGTGGTTCTCCTGGCTGGCTGCGCCGGCGGCCCGGAAGCGCTCACGACGGCGGGAGCACCGCAGCCGCCGTCGGCCACGGCGGCTTCGCCGGCCGCAAGCGAGGGGACCCCGTCGGCGTCGGCAAAGATGGTTTGCGAGGATGAAACGCGGAACAACATCGTCAAGATCCTGTCGCTGGCTACCGCTCCCCGGACCACCGATTCCTGGGCCAGCAAGCTCTATACCTGCACGTACGCTCTGCCGGCAGGCCCGCTGGTGCTCTCGGTCAAGGAGGCAGCCGATCCGGCCGCGGCACGTGCCTACTTCGACGCTCTGGCCAGTTCTACGGCGTCGTCCCGTCCCATCGAGGGAATGGCGAACCTGGGTTTTCCGGCTTTTGAGAGCACCGCCGGATCCGTGGTTTTCGTCAAGGACAATTTCATCCTCAAGGTCGATGCCGCAGCCCTCCCCGCAAGCCTGGGTCCGCACGGCGTCACCCGCGGGGCTTTTGCCTACGAAGTCGCGACGGCGGTTCTGGCCTGCTGGTCCGAATAGGCCCTGGCCCGGACCCGCCCTGGAAACTTTTTGAAGAAGTTTCCCCTGCTGACCAATCCGTGACCTGCACCACGCCGAACCACTGATGTCACCATCATGGGCGTGCCCATCAGGGGAACGGCCCTGTCATTGGAGGAAACCAGTCATGAAGAAATCCGCTTTCTTGATCGCCCCGGCCCTGGCCTTGGGCGCCCTCGCACTCTCCACCAGCCCGGCTTTCGCCGCCGACACCACCAACTACCAGGCAAACCTCGCTGCGATCAACGGCAGCAACGCCACAGGCACGGTGATGATCACCGTCAACGGAAACCAGGCTACAGTCACCGAAAAGGTCTCCGGGCTTGCCGCGACCTTCGGCGGAAAACCCTACCCCCACGTCCAGCACATCCACATCGGCGCCAAGGGGACCTGCCCTGACATGTCCGCCGACACCAACAAGGACGGCGTGATCAGCACCACCGAAGGTGCTCCGTTCTACGGCGGCATCGGCACCACTCTGTCCACCAGCGGCGACACCAGCCCGGCAGCCGGCACGGACCTCGCGGTCGCCGGAATGGGATCGGCCTACACCTATCAGCGGACCATCACCTTGGACGCGAAGACCGCCGATTCCCTCAAAGCCGGCACCGGCGTCGTCGTAGTCCACGGCCTGGATCCGGCCACCTTGTCCGCCGCGGCACAGAAGGAACCGAGCGACCTGGTTCCTTCGCTTCCCTTGGCCGCAACCTCACCGGCCCTGTGCGGGACGTTGACCGCGATGCCCGCCGGAGCCCCCGGCACAGGCATCACCACCCCGGCCAGCCAGTCCGGCCCTGACCTTGGCCTGCTCGCCGCTGGCGGCGGTCTGCTTGTGGCAGCCGGCGGAGCCTACGCGGTCCGCCGTCGGATGACCGCCAAGGCCTGAAAAGACGCTCGAAACTGATGCGATCTGATACCAGCAACCGCCGCGGACGCTTCATCGCGTCCGCGGCGGCCGCCCTGCTCCTCGTCGGCGGCATCACCAGCATCGGCCTGGGACTCCACGCCGAACCCTCGGCACCCCAGGGAAACAGTCCGGCCTCTGCCCAGACGCCTGTCACCTCAGCTCCCCCGGTCCCAGCGTCGGCGAGTGCCAGCCCGGTGCCGACCGCACTCAATCCGGCTCCAGCACCGGCTCCGGACGCGGCGTTGCCCGCCTCCGTGCCCGTCAGCGTCGTGGTCGCCTCGGTCGGGATCAGTTCCACCCTGCTGCAACTAGGCAAACAGCCCGATGGTGAAGTGGAAACCCCGCCCGGGGATCCCGGTTCCCCTGCAGGCTGGTACAAAGACTCCCCATCTCCTGGACAGAGTGGCTCTGCAATCATCCTCGGTCACGTGAACTCCACGAAAAGTCCCGTCGGAGTGTTCTATCGTCTTCGCCAGATCGTCCCGGGCCAGGACATCACCGTCACTCGCTCGGACCACACGGCCGCGGTCTTCACCGTCGACACCGTCCGGACCTACCACAAGTCAAGCTTTCCTACCGTGGAGGTCTACCAGAACGCGGACCGGCCCGAGATCCGCCTGATCACGTGCGGAGGCTACGACCCGGCCTCCGGGCAATACCTGGACAACACCGTTGTCTTCGCCCACCTTGTCTCCAGCCACCCCGCCTGAGCCACAGCCCATCCGGCTCTCGCGGGCCTCAGCTCCAGGGTGATGCCCTGGACGCCATCACAGAAGGGAACACCATGGTCCCCACATCCAGAAACCATCGCAGTGCCACTCTCCGCTTCGCACTCCTCGCCGGAGCCGCTGCCCTGGCCCTGTCCGCCTGCGCACCCGCCGGCAACTCCCCGGCCGCACAGCCGGCAAGCTCCGCGCCGCCATCGACCATGACGATGGATTCCAGCATGGGAGCCTCTGCCATGCCGTCCGCGAGTAGCGCGGCTGCCACCGCGACGATCCACATCAAGTCTTTCGCCTACACCGGCCCGGACAGCGTCCCTGCCGGTTCCGAGGTGACGGTAATGAACATGGACAGCGAAGCTCACACCGTGACCGCCGACGACGGCTCCTTCGACGCCGTGGTCAAAGCGGGCACGAGCGTGACGTTTACCGCTCCCAAGAAACCCGGCACCTACGCCTACCACTGCACCTATCACTCCAACATGCACGGCACCCTGACCGTCAAATGACCGAGTCAGAGCCAACATCCTGCATCCCCCTGGCGCTGAGATGAAGACCCAGGAAGCCGCCCGGCCACCCCGCGGCGGCGTCGCTGCCGCCGTCGTGCTCCGGGTCCTCACCGCAGCCGCGTTGGCGGTCGACGCCGTGGTGCATGTCCGGCTGGCAAGCGGATACCAGTCCGCAGCCCCCGAAGGCATCGGAGAAGGCAACCTGTTCCTGGCCGAAGCCGCGGCCGCCGCCCTGGCCGGCCTCTACGTCCTCATCCGCGGGAGCAGGGCTGCCTGGGTGGCGGTCCTGCTCACGGCCGGGGGCGGGCTGGCGGCCCTGCTGCTTTACCGTTACCTTGACATACCCGCCTTCGGGCCGTTCCCGGCCATGTATGAACCCGTATGGTTCTTCGACAAGGTCCTGACCGCCCTCGCGCAGGCAGCCTCAGTCGTGATGGCCACGATCCGCCTGGCCCGAAAGCGCACCCCGCTGGTTTGATGTGCCTTCACCGGCCCAGCCATCACATCCTAGGCTTCGTCCTCGGGTTCGGAGCGGTTCCTGTGGCAAGTACACGTCCCCAGGGCGGAATCGATGAGGATTTCCGCTGCGGCACGCGCCTGGCGGGCCGGTTCGGGGCTCGCGGAGATCGCCGCGGTCGTCACAGCCCCTTCGGCGAGGATAGCCAGTTGCGGAGCAAGCGTGGGTGGCGCGCCAATGCCGGCGGCGACGCGTGCCAGGTAGTCCTGGAACTCTGCTTTCTGCCCCCGGACAATTGAGCCGATGCGCCCCGAGGTCCCGCCCAGCTCGCCGAACGAGTTGATGAAAGCGCACCCCCGGAAGCCCTCCGAGGTGAACCACGCCGCCAGGAAATCGAACACGGCCAATAACCTGTCACGGGGTACCTGCGTGGACTCCACCTGGGCCGTGACATTCTTCTCCCAGGCATCCCGCCATCCAAGCAGAACCTGTTCGATGATGTCTTCCTTCGACGGGAAGAGACGATACAGGCGCTTGAGCGACACACCGGAGACAGTCCGGACCTCATCCATACCGACCGTGGTGAACCCGCGGGCGTAGAACAACGGTGCCACGGCCGCCACGATGCCGGCCCGAGCCGCATCGTCGTCCGCCGCCGTGGTGCCGCCGGAGGACATCGGCCCCGTCTGGGCTACTGGCACGGCACTCTCTTCCGATTCCGCTTGCGTGGAGGCTTGCATGGATAACGATCGTTCTCTATTGTAAGCGAAAGAGGAGAGAATGAACGTTCTCCACCGGATGGCTCCATGAGATTGCCTACTCGGTGGCGGGGCACCGGCTTCTTGCTTGTGCCGCCCGAATTGCGCCACCCTGATTTGCCGGGGTTTCCGAAATGCGCACTCGCACCTGCTTCATCGCTGGCCCGCTGGGGGCTGACGCGGACTGACCGAAAAGGCATCATGGAAACGCTGGACCGCCCAACATCCGGGCCGGATGAAACCAAAACCTACCTGGCCGGTTTGCTCCTTGAAACCGGCCGGGGCAACCATGAAGCATTTACCGAGTTCTACCGCCTCACCTCGGCCCGGGTGTTCGGCGTCGTCCGCCGGGTGGTCGTGGATCCAGAGCTCAGCGAAGAGGTGACACAGGAGATCTTCATGCTGGTCTGGCAGGACGCGGGAAAATACAACCCCGCCCTTGGCAGCCCGACCGGGTGGCTTGTGACCATCGCCCACCGAAAGGCAGTGGACAAGGTCCGCTCACGGCAAAGCAGCACCAACCGTGACGCCCGATGGGCTGCGGCTGGATGGAAGCACCCCTTCGACGAAGTTGGCGAGTCGGTCACTGACAGCATGGAAACCCTTCACGTCTTCGACTCCCTCACGGTGCTGTCTCCCTTGCAGCGCGAATCCATCCTTCTGGCATATTTCGGCTGCCTCACGTACCGCGAAGTGGCAGAGAAGCTCTGCGTGCCACTACCCACCATCAAGTCCCGGATCCGCGACGGCCTGGCACAACTCCGCACGCAGTACGAAACCGCCTGACGCTCAAACGGGTCCGGACGGCCCTAGGAGCCCGGGCAGGAGTCGTCGATCCCTGCCAGACCCTGGGGCATCCCGGAGCGGAAACCGAAGGGCCCCTCGCCCTCCGCCTGACGGCGGCTCGGCAAGGGGCCCTTCGACGACTACGTAGGATCCGGAATGCGTGTCAGGCCATGGCCTGATTGATCTGCAGCGTTCCGCCGCGCGTGACGAACGGGTGGGTGGCGAGCAGTTCGCTCACGGCTTCGGCCGAGTCGGCCTCCAGAATGGAATAGCCGAGGATATCCGCAACGGCCTCCGGCGCCCCGGTGGCGACCTGACCAGCAAAGCCCAGCGGCGCGCCGGGATCGGTAACCGCCGGACCGGCGTTGCCGAGCCACGCCATGAAGTCCTTCCGGGCAGCTTCCATTTCGGCCGGATCCGGATGCCCTGCGCCGTGATAGGTGATCAGAAATTTGGCCAAGATGACTCCTAAAGACGAATCGTCCGCCGCAGGGTCCCCCGCGGCATCGCCAGTGTACCCGGCCACCCTGACTTCCCCTCCCAAACTCCTCGAAGGGACTTTAGCTCGGCTCAGGCAGGGCCCTGTCCTTTGGGGCCGGCGCCCTCTCAGGCATCTCTTTGCCCCAACGGGCAGACCCGAGCCAGCGGATCACGGCCGTCAGCTTGTCGCGCAGTTCCTCCACCCCGATGTCGACGCCGGGAGTCAGGTTCCGATCAATCTCCCGAGCCTGGACGAGGGCCGCTTTCCCCAGCTCCGAAACTGCCACCTTTTGCGAGCGCCCGTCCAGGCGGCTACGTTCCCGGGTGATATGCCCGTGCGCCTCAAGCCTCGAAAGCGTCTGTCCCATGGTCTGCGCCTGCACCTGGACTTTGGCCGAAAGCCTGGCCTGAACCATGGACCCTTCCGCATCGAGAACTTCGAGCGCGATAACGCCCGCATGGGTCAGGCCCAGGACGGCAAGCTCCTCATTCCAGGCATGCTCGACCAATCGCGCTGCCGTTGAGAGCAACCGTGGAGTCGTCCAGTCGTTTAGGTCCGGCATGGTCCCACCATAGTAAGCCTGCTTCCTATGTGCAGGCTGAGTAATCCATCAGATGGACTAATGCTTGCCTGTGGTACCGCGATAAGGGATGATTCACGGACTGAAGCTGCAGGGCCAATTGGCCGGCATGTTTGTTCATCGATACGGAGCGCTGCGGCGGTTCCGGTTGAGGTCGGGGGAATGACTGAGCCTTTTTCGAGCACGCCCGTTCTTTCATACCGTGATTTGCTCGAGGGATCGCCTGACCCGTTGCTGATGATCGATTCCGGCGGAGCTATCCGATTCTTCAATGCCGCAGCCGAACGCCTTTTCGGGCATCGTCGGGAGTGGCTGCTGGGCCGGCACTACCGCACGCTATTGCCGGGTCGGCTCCAAGGACGCAGTGAAGGCCAATGGGACGTTTTCGGCGGCGATCCCCGGATGCGGCAGGCCAATGCGGGACTGGAACTATTTGGTCTGCGGCGTGACGGCACGGAGTTTCCCATGGAGGTCAACCTCGCACCGGTGACCGCTTCCCTGAACAACGTCGTGGCGACAGTCCGGGACGTGAGTGAACGCAAACGCAGTGACGCTGCACTGCGTGAAGCGCTGTCGTTGGTCAGCGCGACGCTTGAATCCACGGCCGACGGAATACTGGTTGTGACCGCGGACGGAAAGATCGCAGGCGCGAATGAACGGTTCGCCAACATGTGGGGAATCAGCAAGGATCTCCTCAATTCCCACGACGACAGCAAAGTCATGGCCTTCGTCCTGGACCAGCTCACAGACCAGGAAGCGTTCGCGGCAAAAGTCCAGGACCTGTACGCCGATCCAGGGGCCGAGAGCCTGGATCTGTTGCATTTCCGCGACGGACGCACTTTTGAACGGTATTCGCGACCCCAAAGAGTAGCCGAATCCATTGTCGGGCGGGTCTGGAGCTTCCGCGACATCACCGCCCGGACTCAGGCGCAAGACCAAGCCAGGACGGCGCTTGCGGAGCTTGCCCGTCAAGCCGAAGAGCTCAAGCTTCTGGCCTTCCGGGACCACCTCACGGGGCTGGCCAACCGGGCCTTGTTCCGGGACCGGCTTGAATATGCGCTGGCATCGAGCGACCGTCGAGGGATCCACGTCCTGCTCCTCGACCTGGATGATTTCAAGGAGGTCAACGATGTCCTGGGCCATCAGGCTGGCGACGAGATGCTCATCGAGGTCGGGCGCCGGTTGCTGCCCTGCGTAGGCCCGGGCGATACGGTCGCCCGGCTCGGTGGAGACGAATTCGTCATCCTCCTGACCTCCACTCCAGACCCGGCACCTGTGGCAGCCCGCCTCGTGGACGCGTTGAACGTCCCCTTCATCCTTCACGGGCGCGACCTCCGCCCCGGCGTCAGCGTCGGTCTGATCAGCGCCGACGACGTGCTTCATGCCCCGGATCTGATGCGGCGGGCGGACATTGCAATGTACGAAGCCAAGGCGGCGGGCAAGAACCGTTGCCTGCGCTTCCATCCGGACATGATGACGGCCCTGCTTGCCCGCACCGATTTGGAAACCGGGCTTCGGACCGCGGTTGAACACGGAGAAATCACCGTTCACTACCAGCCTGTTGTTGACGCTGCGTCCGCCTCGGTCACCCAGGTCGAGGCACTTGTCCGGTGGGAGCGCCCGGACGGTCTCACCCCGCCGTCGGACTTCATCCCAGCAGCCGAAGCCTCAGGACTGATCAACGCGATCGGGCAGGAAGTGCTGACCCAGACCTGCGCCCAGTTGCAGCCCTGGCTGCTGAAGGACGGCAACCGTGCCGTGGCCGTGAATGTTTCAGCCGTCCAGCTGCGCGAACCCGGTTATGCCCGCACCGTCTTGGAAACCTTGTCCGCCGCCGGGATTCAGGGAAGCCAGCTGATCCTGGAGGTCACCGAAAGCGTCTTCCTCGACCCCGCACCCCACATCACCGCCCAGCTGACGCTGCTGCGCGGTGAAGGCATCCGGGTTGCCCTGGATGATTTCGGCACCGGCTATTCCTCCCTTGGTCGCCTCCAGGAAGTTCCGGTCGACATTCTCAAAATCGACCGCTCGTTCGTCTCCGTCATTCACACCGGAGAGGAGGACCTGCCCATCCTGGCCTCGATGGCGGTGATGGCCCACCATCTCGGACACCGCATCACCGCAGAGGGTGTCGAAACCCCGGAACAGGCGCGGCACCTGCTCCGGCTCGGCTGCCACTCCCTTCAGGGCTACCTCTTCTCGCACCCGGTACCACCGGCGGAGCTTCCAGCGGCCATCCTTGGTGCCACTGAACGGATCAAAGACCTTGGCATCACGCTGTAGCCAGGAACTGAGCGGTCCTGGCACCGGGCCGGCTCGGAAAGACTCCTCCGCATCGCCCGTTATGCTCGAGACATGCCGCCGGATCTCTATCTTCCCGAGTTGATCAGCGCCCTGGACCGTCTTAGCGTCTTGGCACGCCAGCCCGAGGACGTTCTGACTCGTCCTGTGCCGGCTTGTCCCGGCTGGAACCTCAAGGATCTCTTCGGGCATCTGGGTTCCATTGAACGCTGGGCGGCCGAAATAGTCCTTTCGGGCAAGGTTGCCGAGGAACCGGCACCACCGGCCACCGGCGCCGTAGCGTGGTTCCTCGAGGGCGCGGACGCTTTTCTCGGGACGATGTCGGCGCTCGATCCGGAAGAACCGTGCTGGAACTTCGGCCCTCCCCCGCGCACGGCCGGGTTCTGGCGTCGACGCCAGGCGCATGAACACGCCGTGCACTTCATCGACGCCTGCCAAGCGTCGGGCTTGGCGGACCCCGCTTTCCCAGCCGATTTCCTGGTCGACGGCATTGACGAGATCCTCACAATGTTCACCCCGCGCCAGCTTCGGCTGGGACGGATGCCCCAGCCAGAAGGCGCGGTAACCTTCGAGGTAGCCGGGGCCGGCAGCTGGAAAATCGGCGAAGGAGAAGCCAAAGCTTCGATTTCCTCGACACCGGGCGGGATGTACCTGGGTCTCTGGGGCCGCTCCAACCTCGCAGAATCAGCGTCCATCGAAGGGGACAAGGCCCTTGCGGTCGGCGTCCTGCGAGGTCCGCTCACCCCCTGACCACCAAGCTCCCGGCATATCCCGGACCAGCTCGTCGAAGTGGATCCAGTCCAGTACCTCCGTGGCTACGAACCACTGTCAACGAGCAAGAGCGAAGGTGACCATGAGTCTTCAACAGCAAAACGCCCCCACGCTGCGGCGGCATGTCTTTCCCACCGAGCTGGGGCCCTGCACGGTGCGCGTTCAGCAGGGCCCCCAAGGACCGTGGGCCGAATCCGGCACACCGGAGGTCTACCTTCACGGCGCCGCGGGGTCATGGACTACTTTCCAGTCACTGCTTTCCAAGGGAGCGGACCATGACCGGGTTTTGATCGACCTGCCGGGCTGGGGCGAATCAACGGCAGGCGCGCGGCGTGGACAATTCAGCATCGAGGCGATGGCACGGGCCGTCGTCGGGGTACTGACTGCGCTCGGCTACAAACGGTGGAATCTGGTGGGCCACTCCATGGGAGGCTTCCTGGCTTTACACATGGCCGCGGCATGGCCGGAGCAGACCGCCGGCGTAGCCGCCATTTCGGCCACCACATTCAGCGTGTCCGACGCCTGCGGCGCGCCACTCCGGGGCCTCTACAGATTCCCGGCGTTCACCGGCATGCTCCTGGCCATGCGCTCCATGGCGGCCCTCGGCGCGGCAGGGACGGCTGTGGTCCGTACCATCGCCACCACACCCCTGATGCGACCGCTGATGTCCCCGTTCTTCGCAGATCCCGCAGCCATTGCCCCGGCGGTGTTCAGGGAGCTCGGCGACGATGCCCGGCCCGCCAGCTTTTCCGCTGCCGCCAAGGCCGCCGCCCACTACGATTTCGGCCGGTGGCGAAGCATCCTCTGTCCCGTCCTGGCGATCCGCGGCGACAGGGATGTGTTCACGCCAGAGTCCGACCTGGCGCGGTTGGCTGTTCTGGTCCCCCAAACCCGCTTGGCGACTTTTCCGCGGTGCGGCCACTTCGCCCACATCGAGCAGCCGGATCAGGTTCACCGGCTGATCGACGAATTGTGGCCCCGGTGACGCGTTCCAGACGCGCCAACGGTCGGTGCTACTTCAGCAAGTGCACGATCGTCGTTTCGGTGTCGGCCGGGTCGGGGGTCGGATCTCCGTAGATCTCCCACGAGTGCCCGGCAGACTCCCGATGATTCGCGGTCATCCACTCCTCGATCGCCTTGTACGCCTCATTCATCCGGTGGTACGGCCCATGGTGGACTGCTACGGCAGCTTCGCCTCCCGGCGTTGCGCTCGCGTACACCTCGCCCACCGTGTCGAAGGTGCGGGTGACTTCGACGCCGAAGTCGCACAGAAGGAGCGCGCCGGGCTGGTTCGGGTGGTGGTAGACGAAGATGTTGTGGCCGTCCGTCCACAGGCCCGGCTGGCGGCGAATGAAGTCCCAGACAAGGCCCACCGCAGGGCCCCATGCCGAACCCACTTCGCCCGGCGCAACCTCGCGCCGGACGGCGGCCAGCGTGCGAGGGAGGACAGTCTGGACAGTGACGGTAACCGACATACAGGGAGTCGGCTAGTACTTGTCTGCGGAGTCGACGGACTCCCCCATTGTGATTTCCGGGGCCACGCCCGGGTCGCCTCCGGCCGAAGCGATGAACGCCTGAATCTCGGAGTCCCCGAAGAATTTATGGAATGCCTCCGTCGATTCCCATTCATCGACGACGAGGACAAACCCGTCCCCCAGCGCGAACTGATGGTGAATAGCACCTGCCGCCCGGCCGCGCTCGCCCCATTGGCGGTATTCGTCGGCGCGCTCCTCAAGCGATTTGGCGAAAACGCTCGTGTCACCGGAAATCTTGGTCGAAATGATGACGGACATGATGTGACCTCCTATGGCCTGGACTCAACTCGTGGCAGCCCTCCACGCGGCGATGCACCTGAACGGTCTGACACGTGGAAGACCATACTCACTCCACCGGGCAACCGCCCGAGTGGCCGCTACTTGTCATTTGCCGCCATCCGTCGAGGGTTCTCTAGTTACTGAACCCGGATAGGATTTCCGGGAAGCCCGCTCCCCGATCGATCCTGAAAGAACCGTATGCCGCACCTTGATCCAGCCCTCCCCCTCCACACTTTGCCGCAGATGCTCCTGGACGTTGCCGCCGTCGAGCGCAATATCGGCATCAAAGAGGCCTGGACACATGAGCACGGCATGGTGCTGGCCCCGCACATCAAGACCACCATGACGGGTGAGATTGTCCGCCGGCAGCTGCCCGGCTCCTGGGGCGTGACCGTGGCGACAACCGCGCAGGCCGCGCAGGCCATCGAGTGGGGTGCCACCCGGATCCTGATCGCGAACGAGATGCTGTTCCGCGGCCACCTTGAGCAGTTGCGTGCCTGGCTGGCCGCCTCGCCGGAACTGGAAATCTACTGCCTGGCCGATTCGACGGCGGGCGTCCGGGCGATGGCCGAGGTGTTCGAGGACTCGCCGCAGCCCTTGAAAGTGCTGATCGACGTCGGAACCCCCGGCGGCCGCACCGGGATCCGCACCGCGGCCGAAGCCGGGCCGCTTGCCGCCGAGATTCGCGCGGCAAGCGGGCTGCTGCTGGCCGGCGTCAGCGCCTACGAGGGCGTGGCGCCGAACACCCGGACCGATGAGAACCTGGCCGGGATCGATTCGCACTGCCGCTTGGCCCGCGACATCTTCGATGAACTGCACGCCGCTTTCGAAGTGGAGCTGCCGGTCTTCACCAACGGCGGCTCGGCGTTCCAGGACCGTGCGGCTGCTTTCCTGCCGCAGAACGCCTCCGTCAACGTCCTGCGTTCTGGCTGCTACGTAGTGCACGACCACGGCACCTACCAGAGCGTCTCGCCAGTGCCCGGCCTCACCGCCGCGGCGGTGGTTCGGGCGTTGGTCATCTCCGCCCCGGAGGCCGGGCGTGTGGTCCTGAACGCGGGCAAGCGCGAGTTGGCGTACGACGCCGGCCTGCCGGTCATCGTCTCCCGGTACCGCGACGGGGTCCTCCTGCCTGCCGGTGCAGGCGCCACGCTGACCCGTCTCTTCGACCACCACGCCATCGTTGACGATGCCGAAGGCCTGCAGGTCGGCGACATCGTGGACCTGGGCATCTCCCACCCCTGCTCGCTGTTCGACCGCTGGCGCGAAATCGTGGCAGTCAGCTATGACGCCGTCGAGACCTGGCGGCCCGTGTTCTAAACGGCTGGTTCGACGGGGAAACCAGTGCCTACTCCCTGGTTTCCCAAGGGAAGGATGCAACACGCCTCAGCGCCTTCTGAATCTCCCCGGCTTGGGATTCAAGCCCGAGGTCCGCAACATGTGCCAAGCCGTAGGTGAGCCACCTCCGCCCGAACTCCCTCTGTTCTAGGGACAGGACAGGCTGCCTGGACAGATCCAGAGCCCTTAAGACACGCTGGCGAGGCGCCGGGCGCAAATCGAACCATCCCTGGATCAGCTCTGCCACCAAACGGAGAATGATCTCGGAAATCATTTCATCGCCTCCCGGATTGGGTCCTGCGACGGTTCGCTTGGCATTATTATCTGCCCTGTTCTTGCCTGTCGGTGTGCAGTAGACATCCGGCCACCAGAGATTCGGGTAAACACTTTTGCCGAGGGCGTACCTTTTCCGTGGACTCAGACGATTAAAAGAGTGCGTACACAACCAAGTCAGCCCTCGCGAAGCCCGCATGACAACGGCGCACAACCCGGGAAGAACACACAAATGACACTCACTGCCGAGGCCATACACACGCTAGAAGAGATCGCCGTCCGCTTCAGCCCCGATGGCATCCCGTTGGCCGTCCGCTATGACGGCAGCATCTTGGCCGTGGATCCCGACGCCGACGCCGCGCACTGGTTCGGGCGCGGACGTTGGCCGGAAGGCAGCGACCCGGACGCCAACGACAGCGAAGACCCCGCATCCGTTGAACACTGGCGGCTACAGGTCCGCCGCAACTCCGACTCCGCATTGCGTACTTTCCATCTGCAGCGGAATCCGCGCTCCCCGGACTGGTTTCTGGCCGACATCACCGACGCGTCCTAGAAACCAGTCATCCCCCAGCCCGTTCGGTTCGACGATCTATGGACATCGTCGGATTCTGCTGGATCACTCCCTTCGCCGAAGTTGCCGGTCCCTTGATTCCGCGGGCCCGGAATTTGTCCATTCGAATGATTGAGCAGAATGCGACAATCGTGCGGCGCCACGCCGACGGGAACCAAAAGAACCGCCGCCCCGCATCGGGACAGCGGTTCTTTTTGGTGGGCTAGGCAGCTACGGGCACCGGCGCTGTGTGGGCTTCAATGGTTTTGTTGAAGATCCTCTGAACGATAGCCGAGCCGATCGCTCCGAGAAGGAGCATCAGCCAAAAGGCTGCGTGACGGTCCAGGCCCTTGCGGGTGAACGTCTCCACGCCGACTGAATACTTCCATAGCCAGACGATGTTGGCGATCGGCACAATGAGCAGCCAAGCCGACGGGATGGCCGTTCCTGACTTGTTCATCTCGTTTTTGGTCTTGACGCTCCAGACCAGGGCGTAGATGCCGAACGTAATCAGGGGCAAGAGCAAAGGCGCTGCGATGCTGCGGTATTTCATGGGTTGGGGCAGGAATATTCCTCAATCGCGGCGACGACGAAACAGCCCGCAGCGATAATGAAGGAGTTCCGGTCGAGAGAAAGGTATGGCAGGGACCCCTGATCTTTTCATACCATGGCGGGGCCTGACGGCCATTCAACCAGCAACCGAGCCGCAAGGCGCGAACGAAAGAGAGATCGCCCTATGAGCTACGACCCTTCAAGCACAGCGATTCTGTTGGTGGACCCCTACAACGATTTCCTCAGCGAGGGCGGCAAACTGTGGCCCCGGGTGAAGGCGATCGCCGAAGAGGTGCGGCTGCTCGATCATCTACAGGCGGTGGTTTCGACCGCGCGAGCCCGGGACTACAAAGTCATTTTCGTGCCCCATCACCGCTGGGTGCCCGGCGACTACGTCGCCTTCGACAATCCAACGCCCTACCAGCTCGGCTCGGCCAAGGCCCAGGTCTTCGCCAAAGACAGCTGGGGCGGAACATTCCACGACGACTTCCAACCCATGCCGGGCGAAATCGTCATCCACGAGCACTGGGGATCAAGCGGTTTTGCCAACACAGACCTCAACCTGCAGGTCACCCAACACGGCATCCGCCGTATCGTCCTGATCGGCATGGTCGCCAATACCTGCCTCGAGGCGACCGGTCGCTTCGGCATGGAACTCGGCTACCACGTCACCTTGGTCACCGACGCGACCTCGGCATTCAGCCCCGAAGCCATGCACTCCGCTCACGCCATCAACGGGCCCACTTATGCCCACGCCATCCTGACGAGCGATGAGCTGGTCGCACAGCTTTTGGCCTGAACTCCTACAATCCGAGCTTGACCGTCTCCGCACCAAGATCAACGCCGCCAAAGGGAAGGTTGGCGAGTGAGACGAATTTTACGAATTTGCCGATGACACCGGTGCACGAGCCTTTGCAGCCAGGCGTGCCGGAGTTGTTCCAGGACAGGGACGGGAAGTTGAATCCGAGAACCTGGAATGCGGCGAAGCCCTTGATGTGGAAATTCCCGCTCGCATCGATGCTGTCGAAAACCGGCAGGAGGACAGTCTGGCCTTCCAAGGCCGTGAACGCCGCCTTACACAGCTGCTGGTTTGGCATGCTATCGCCGCTCTTTGACGAAACTGCCGGGTTGGCGATGGTCACCGTTGATCCGCAGACATTGGAGTTGTCCGGCGTCAGCCAGCCGAAACCGCCGGGAATGACCTGTCCGGACGGGCTGTCACTGACACATGTGCTGGACCCATGAAGGATCAGCAGCTGCAACGTACCGGAGAGGTCGAACTGGCATTCGGAGAATGCCACGGGAAGGGCAGTGGTCAGTCCGGACGGCGACCCCCACTTCGCGGTGGAGGAGGCCGCGACGTCGGCACGTGAGATACCGAAAACCCTGGCAAACAAGAGCTGCACTCCGCTCCCTTGTGCGTCCCTCGCGGCCGTGCTCACCACGACAGTCCCGGGCGATGGAAACGATGGTGCGGGCGCGTCCGCCATGCCGCTGTTCGAGTTGGCTTGCGCGAGCTGGAGGGCGGTCCCGGGGGCGGCGGGCATGCAAAGTGTGGTCCCCCGTTTGGCGCAGTCTTGTGCGATGGCCAATGCAGCTGCATCGGCGCCGTTCTGCATCTGGGCCTTCTGGCTATAGAGCATGCCTTCGTCGACGGCGATCGCTGCGAACCCAAGCAGCACGACCAAAAGCAGCGCCACGAGAACCGCGATTGCGCCCCGTTCTTTTTCTCGTTCCAACGGAAGCCCCCGACAAACATTCATGGAAAACCGTACAGGGCCCATTTTGCCCCGGCTGTGGCGGCAGCCAGAGCGGATTTCACCTCAGCGGGAAAGTACTGGGCAAGTCCTGCGCAAATCCTGCGTTTCCCCGGCAGTGATCGTACGGTGCCCATCGGCAGCGCACTCCCGTCAGTGCAGCCGCTGTTCCCAGTCAGTCGGGACGCGTGAGGCCGGGCCAGGAACGCTTTGATCGAGGGGATGATGTGCCGGTGGTTCAAGCTCCGGACCGGCGAAAAATGCCGAGTCTGGATAGTTGAAGAACCAGTCCTCGCCCGGTTCGAAGCTGCGGATGACCGGGTGGCCGCTGGATCGCGCATGGGCTGTGGCGTGTTGCCCCGGCGAGTTGTCGCAGCAGCCGATGTGCCCGCACTGGGCGCATCGTCGGAGGTGCAGCCACCAGCCACTGTTGGCCTCGCATTCAACACAACCCGGCCCGCTGGGTGGAATCGAAACGTCGATTCCTTGATTTGCATTCATTGCGGCTTTCCCTCGCATTGGAGTGCCTCTAGACCACCCACTACTTTACGCCCACGGCCATTCCGCGCCGAAGGAATATCGGCATCGTCGTCAGCGCCGCCAACGGGCCGGATCCACTTCCAGCGCGGCACGGTCCCACTGTCCCGTTTCCGCCGCCGCCTCGTAGGTGGATTGCAGGAACCGCAACAGCATCTTGTCGGGGTCCGCCGCCGTGCGGACGTTCTCGTACGGGAGGAGGTACAACCGGCCATCGCTGCTATAGAAGGCACCATCGGCATCGTTGACATATTCGGCGTAACCGGCCGGCTCAGGATAAGAGTATGCATAGAAGGCTCCTTCGTCTCCTCCCCCGGGCCAAAACCCACAGCTGCTGAGCTCGTGGGAATAACCCTCCACCATGACCCAGTCGGCGCAGTTCGGCACACCACCGGGATGAATAGGCGCGGCCCGCCCGGAGAAGCGGGAGTGTGCCAAGTCCATGCCTCCCCAGAAGAAATGGACGGGACTGGCCTTGCCCCTGAATCGGGACCTGAATTCATTCAAAACCCGGTCCGACTGGACTAATTGCCCCCAGAACAACCGAATAGCCTCCGGGTCATACGAAGCATGCTGATAGTCCTCAGCAAAGGGTATAGCCAGGTCCACCTCGTTCGGAATGCCGCGGATGGTCGCCTCGATACCGAGCCTGCCCAAGGCTTCGAAGACCTCGGAGTGGAATTCGGCCACCGATTTGGCCTCGAGGACGACGGATGCTGACGTTCCGTCGCTGGCACGTATGTGGAGCCGGTGGTCAAGGAAATCGAATTCGACGTCGTACGCACCGCCGTCGTACGGGATCGTTGATGTCGTGAGTCCGCGCGGCGTGACGTACAACGTTACCTGCCACCAGTGGTTCAACATCGGGGCGTGCGCCATACGGATTTTTCCCACAATCTGGGTCCACATGTGCACTGTCTCCCTGGTTGCGGTCCACTCATCGGCGCGAAGCTTGGGCCATTCAGGGTGAGCCATCTGACAATTCTGCCACTCCTGCCGTCCGGACCGCCGGGTCGCTTCTCCGGCGCTTTTCCATCGACTGCCCCGGTCGGGGGCGCGTAGGCTCGCCACTATGACTATCAACGCTTCATCCGACCGTGTCCGTCGACCGGGTGGCTGGCTGCCCGAGCGACAGGACGAGCTTGAGGAATGGATTGCCGGCCACCGGGAACGGGCGGAGGCCCGGGGCGACGATGCTCCTCTGCATCCCGTGATCGCGGAGTTCAAGGAGCTTATCTCCGGCGATCCGGTTGTCCGCCTCTACATGACAGAGATGATCGAGCAGGTTCCCAAGTCGAAGCCCTACCGCAAACGGCACCTGACAAGCGTTGACCAGATGCTCCGGCTGATCAACGAGGTCCTGACGACCGCCCCGGAGTTCAGCGAAGGCGGCATGGTCACGACGCCGTTGACGGCGATCCTTGACTGGACCATGGGAACCGAGGCCGGGTTCGCTGCCCATCGCGATCCTCGGATCGTCGCCATGTTCCGCAAGATACTGAATGCCTGGTGCGAGTTCCTGAGCAGCGAGGACTCGCTGTACGTGCTGAACGACTCGGCGTCCGGCTGGATGTCGGAGAGAGCGCGGCAGGTTGTCGGGATGGACGACTATGAACACGATCCCCTCGCCGAGCACTGGGGCTTCACGTCGTGGAATGATTTCTTCACCCGCCGGCTCACCTCCGATTCCAGACCCGTCGCTGCACCCGAAGACGACAAAATCATCGTCAGCGCCTGCGAATCGACCCCCTACAAGATAAGCTCCGACGTTCAACGCCAGAGCCGGTTCTGGGTCAAGAACCAGCCCTACTCACTCGAGGACCTGCTCGCCCGGGATGAATCGGTGGACCACTTTGTCGGCGGAACGGTGTACCAGGCGTTCCTGAGCGCACTGAACTATCACCGGTGGCACGCCCCCGTCGCCGGAACGGTCGTGCGGGCGTACCTCAAGGACGGTACGTACTTCTCCGAAGCGGACTCCGAAGGAGCCGACGCCGTGGAGGCGACTCTCTCGCAGTCATACCTGGCCCATGTCGCGGCACGCGCGATCATCCTGATCCAGGCCGACGACCCCGTCATCGGTCTCATGGCGGTGATCCCCGTGGGCATGGTCGAGGTCTCGTCCTGCGTCATCGATCCCGAGATCGTCCCGGGCCACCATGTGAACAAGGGCGACGAATTGGGGTACTTCCAGTTCGGCGGCTCCACAGAGTGCCTCGTCTTCAGGCCCGGGGTTATCGACCAGTTCGCTCTCACCGCTATCCCCCAGCCGCAGAATCCGGACGCACCTCTCGTGCGGGTCCGGTCGAAACTTGCTACCGCCAGGGATGAGGAGAACGCATGATTTCAACGAAAAGCACCCTGGTACTCGCCGGTGGCGGCGTCGCCGGAATCGCCTGGGAGACCGGCTTCCTCCTCGGCCTCCAGGACTCAGCGCCCGGCATGGTCCAGCGCCTCCTGACGCACTCCACCACTTTGCTTGGAACCTCTGCAGGGTCAACGGTCGCGGCCCAGATCGCGAGCGGAAACAAACTCCAGGAGCTTTTCGACCGGCAGGTCACGGCGGCGACCGCAGAGCTGAACGTTGCCATCGACTTGGCCCGGTTGGGCGGCCTGATGTCGGACGCAACACAAGGCGCGGCGTCGCCTGAGCAAGCACGGCAACGGTTGGGCGCATTCGCCAAGGAAGCGGACACCCCACCAGCGGCCGTGCGGCGCGACGTCATCGAAGGACGTTTGACGACGCACAAGTGGTCGGATTGGCCGCTCCTCATCCCTGCCGTAGATACGGACACCGGCGAGCTCCGGGTCTTCGACAACGCGTCGGGCGTGAACCTGGTGGATGCCGTGGCCGCAAGCTGCGCTGTTCCCGGAGTCTGGCCGCCGGTCGAAATCGAAGGGCACCTCTACATGGATGGCGGCGCGAGGTCGTTGGCCAACGCGGACCTTGCCGCTGGAGCAGAGCAAGTCCTCATCCTCGTTCCCTCGCCGGCGGAGTCAGCCTTCGGCGTCGCAGTTTCAGAGGAACAATTGCGTGCCCTTGATCCTGCCCGCGTCTGCATGATCAATGCCGACGCCGCGTCACTGAAGGCAATCGGCGCCAATCCGCTGGATCCTGGGTCGCGTGCTCCCGCAGCTCACGCCGGCCGGGATCAGGGCCGCCGCCTCGCCGCGGAGCTCGACACCTTCTGGAACTGAATTCTGCTAGCCGTCCCCGGCGATGGAGAGGATAATCCGGACCACGGGCTCGCTGCCCGGGCTGAGCCAGGGACGGAGAAGCGCATGCGCGCAGTCGAGACGAAAGCCAGGCCCGGACGCCCCTCCGCAAAAAGGCGCTTCACAGCCGTGGCCGGGATGGCTGCGGCAGCCACGATCGCAGCCGCGTTCCTGATCATTCAGCCGTGGGCCCGGGTCGACAGCCTGCTGCCATCTCCTCCCGGTCCCGGCAACCTGCTCGCTTCCCAGGCTCCATCGAGTCCGGGTTCGCCGCCGCCGTCGAGCCCTTCCGGTGTCCCGGGCGATCCGATCAGGCTGATCGGATCGACAATCCCGCTTGGCGCAGCGGCACTGTGGCGGGATGTCACGTTTCCAGTGGCGCCGAGCGCGGGACGCTCGATAGCCCAGGCCGGATCGGTCATCGTGGAGGCGGGGTTGCAGGGCAGCACCTTGGTAGTGGCCCACAGCTCCGATTCGGGCGCCAGCTGGACGAACAACCACGTTGAGCTGGCGACGCCGGTGCCGTACGTCGACGTGTCGCTGTCCGGTGATGGCAAGCACTGGATCGTCGGACCGCCACATGAGGGAGGCGCGACGGTGTCGAGCTATACGGCCGCTTACGTCTCGACGTCGGGCGGTGCCCTGCAGCGGGTGTCCCTACCCGGCCAGGCATCGCATGCGGCCTGGGCCGGGTCCGCCCTGCTCGTCAGCGGCGGAGCGATGGACACCCACGTGTGGTCGAGCACCGATAACGGGCATTCCTTCACCGACCTCAGCCCAAGCGTCCAAGGATCGATGCCGCCGCCGGGGTATCAGGGTTCGCCGTCGGTCTCGCTGCTGCAACTGGGCAGCGGGGTGGCAGCCGTCGCTCTTGCACCGAGCGGAGCAGGCAGCACCGCGACCGCCTACGTGACGCACGACGGCGCCACGTTCGCCAAGGGCGCCTCGGCGGACCTGCCGAACATCGCTCCCGGGCCGCTCAATGGCCTCGCCAGCAGCTACGGCGGTAACGCCGTCATCGCGGCCAGCGCCGCGCAGCTGCTCAAGGTCACCGCCGACGCCCGATTCCAGCCAATCGCGACGTCGGGGATCCCCTTAGGGGCGAATACGCTCAGCATCCGGTTCCGGGACTCAGCCAGAGGCCTCGCCGACGCGACCAAGACCACCTGCACTGCCGGGAAGACCGGCTGCACCACGCTCACCACCCGGTATACCACCGCCGACGGCGGGGTTGACTGGACCCCGGCACCTTAGAGGATGCGCTCGGCTATACGGTCGGCGACGCGCAAAGCGTTGGCGATGATGGTCAAAGTCGGATTCACCGCGCCGATGGAGGGCATGAAACTGCCATCAACGACGTAGAGGTTGTCAAGGTCGTAGGCTTTGCAGTCCAGATCCAGGGCTGCAGCCGCGGGGTCGGATCCGAAGCGGACAGTTCCGGCCTGATGGGCGGTGGCTGCGATATCCATGTCCTTGTGGGGGTAGATGCTGCGTGCGAAGGAAGTCGAACGTGCATCGAGTCTGTTCAGAACGGCGTCGAAGGCTTTCCGTAGTCGTTTGACGCCCTCGGTGTTGTTGTCGGGCTGAAGTGCCAGCTGCACGGACCCGTTGGCGCGCAGCGTCACCCGGCTCTCGGGCAAGGGAAGGTCTTCCCCAGCCAACCAGAAGTCGAGCGCATGCGATGCGACGGCCCCGAAGGCTGCGGACGGTCCAAGCCCGAACGGCTTGGGCGCTTCGGCTTTGATCTGCCAGTCGTCCGATTTTCCCAGCATCTGGACATTCCCCATCGGATACTCCCATTCCGCGCTGGAACCGTAGAAGTCGTTCAGGGCCAGTGTTTTCTGGAACACGGTGGGATTGGGGTCTTTGGACACGGCCATCAAACCGACGTTGTTATGCCGCATGTAGTGCCTGCCCACGACGTCGGAGCTGTTCGCCAGCCCGCGGGGGTGCCTCTCGTTGGCTGACTGAAGCAGCAGCACCGATGAAAGGATCGATCCGGCGGAAAGGACCACGATGTCTCCGACGAAGGTTCGGGCGCTTCCGTCCTCCATGGTTGCGTGGACGCCCGTGATGGTGCGGCCGGCCTCATCGGTTGTGAGGCGCTGGACGGTGGCCCGGGTGATCAGGGTCAGGTTCGGGTGCGCGGCCAGTGCCGGGCTCACGGCGGCGGTTTCCGCATCGGACTTGGCGCCCAGGAGGCAAGGGAAGCCGTCAACCCGGTCGCAGCGGATGCACGCGGAACCGACCGCGGCAGTGCCGTCCGGGTTTTGGTCCAGATTGATGCCCAGGGGCAGGTGGAAAGGGTGGAGTCCAAGTCTTTCGAGCCCGTCGGAGAGTTCCTGGATCCGTGGTTCGTGCTTCACTGGCGGGTGCGCGTAGTCACGGCTTGACGGCCCGGCGAAGGGGTCCTCGCCGTGCAGGCCGTGGACCATGAACTGGTGTTCGGCCTGGACATAGTAGGGTTCGAGATCTGCATAGCTGATGGGCCATGCCGGCGAGATGCCGCCGTGGTGGCGGATTTGTCCGAAGTCCGCGGGGGTCAGCCTGAAAAGCGCGGCCCCGTAGACCTTCGAATTGCCGCCTACGTAATAGTGCAACCCCGGATGGAACGGTTTGCCGGTCCGGTCATAGAAGGTTTCGGCTGCTGTGTAGCGGCCCTTGGCGAACACCTCCTGGGAGTCCCAGTTGGCCCGCTCGCGCTTGAGGTAGTCGCCTCGTTCCAGAAGCAGGATCCGCTTGCCGGTCCTGGCCAGCCTGCCGGCAAGTGTGCCGCCTGCGGGTCCGCTACCAATGACGACGACGTCGTACGCGTCACCTGCGTCCGTGGAGTGCGCGTTCACAGGCCGACGCTCCCCTGCATGATGCCGCCATCGACGAAGACGGAAGTCGAGGTCACATAGGCGGACGTGTCGGAGGCAAGGACAACGGCCATGCGGGCGATTTCTTCCGGCTTTGCCATGCGTCCGAGCGGTATGGCCGCATTCAGGGACTTCAGCTTCCCGGCATCTGCCATGGTGGAGGCATTGATGGGAGTTTCCACCGCGCCGGGGCAAAGGTTGAGGACGCGGATGCCGTGCTCGCCAAGTTCAACACCGGCCGTGCGAGTGAGCATCCTCATCCCGCCTTTCGACACGCAATAGGCGGTGTTGCCGGGCATCGGCCAATCCTCGTGGACGGAGGAAATATTCAAGATCACCCCGCCACTGCCTTGGAGGATGAACTGCTTCGCCGCGAGTTGGGTGCCGAAGAACGCGCTCTTGAGGTTGATGTCGAGTACTTTCTGGTACTGCTCCTCCGTGGTTTCCAGCACGGAGGTCCGGGTTTCGATCCCTGCGTTGTTAACGAGTACATCCAAGCTGCCGAAGGCTTCGACTGCCTTTTGCACGAGAGCCTGCAAACCCGAGAGCGAGCTGATGTCCGCTTCGAGTCCGACAGCCTTCCCGCCAGCCTCCTCGACGCGGGCGATCAGGGATGAGGTCTCTTCGGGGTGCGCTACGTAGTCGATGACAATGTTGGCGCCCTCGGCCGCTGCGGCGAGCACGATCGCTTCACCGATTCCACTGTTGCCGCCCGTCACTATGACTGTCTTGTCTTTCAGGAGCATGGCTGTATTCCGTCCTGTCGAGTTCTCCGGCTGATGCCGGGCGCTTGAACCGGATTGATGATGGTCCGGGAGCGTCCGGCGTGGATGTAGGGCTCATGGTACTCAGTCCAGCTGGATGCACATGGGGTGGCAGCCACAACAGTAAAAGATTGGCTCAAGGAGCCCCTCGATGGGCTCTGCTTGGACCTCCGGAAGGCGTGCGATGCAACAAGGCCAACGCCCGCGTAACCGATATGTCCGCCCGGGCGACTATCAGGGCGGTCAGCAAGGCAGCGGCAACGTGCGTGTCCAGCATCAAATCCGGTGAGTGCCCGGACGAAACGAAGGGCACCGCGGTCAACTGCCCAGGCTGCAATCCCGTCACCCCGTGCTGATGCTGGGCAGGTGCCAGGATCGAGAAGTTTCCGGAGAGCCGGTCGAAAGCCAGATGCAGAACCTGCTGGGTCACGCCGCAGAGGACGAGCAACAACCAGTTCGGCAGATATATCCGGGACACCAATGAGGCGCACATGCTCAGCAGAGCCGTCAATGCGATCAGCACCGGGGCTCCGGGAGATACGCCACCTGAGACCAGGTGGGCTACCAGCCCCAGTCCGACCGCCGCCGGCCCGACTTCCCACCCTGGGAATCTTCGACGTCCAGGGGATTTCTGCTCATCCACGCCCGGTCTCTCCCTTCGGTCGTTGGACGGGTTCTGCTCTCCTTCATGGTGCCGCCGTTTGGCACCCGAAGGAAGGCTTTCCGGGGCACTTTCACCCGATTGAGTGCTTCGTGATCCTGATCTCGGCACGGGCGTCCGACGACCCGACGGTTCCCGTGGGGAGAGCGACCTGAGCCGACACAGGCCCAACCACAAAGTGCATCTGTTCTGTGTGTGGGCTCCCGCATGAAAACGAAACACTCACCTTGGAGCTGCTGCTCGAGCCTTGCTGGGAAACTGTCAGCAAAGCCTGCGGTGCGCCTATGCATGCCGCGGTCACCGAGTAATCCCCACTGTCGAGGGCGTTATACCCGACTGCGAACGCAGATGGCGGGCCGGCAAGTCCTCCCGATCCGTCAAGTACCGTTCCAGCGGGCTTGAGCCCCATGACTTGCTGGAGGTCAGCCACTGTCGATGAGGCGCCATTCAGCGCTGCCGGGGTTGTCTCGGATTGTGGCGAGTAGGAACACCCGCTCAGACCGGCTATCAGCAGGACCGCCGTGGCCGTAGCTGCGGCGGACCGCACCGGACGGCCTTCCATGCAACGGTCCCGCCGTATTACGCCTCTCCGGACTTTTGACACCATCATCGTTGCCCCCCACACGCCTATTTGGCTGAATTGAACAAACAGTAGCCCCTAGCCAGTCGCGGCGGAAGCGGCATGCCGTTCGGAGCAAGGGTAGTTCCTCGAGCTAGGATCCGGATCGGCCTTGGCTTGCCAGCAATCGCGTCCAAAGCACGTGGACAAGTTCAGTGCCACGTGCTGACATGTAGTGATGCAGCCTTCGGCGCGCGATAAACGGATCCGGATCTGCGGGGGACTCGTCATCATGGCCTTGGCGGTCCTCTCGCTGTTCATGGTTTTCGCGTCCGGCCGCGAGCATTGGTCTGATATTCCGCTGGATGCCTTGTACGGAATCCAGGCGCTGTTCACACTGGGCGCAGGCATCTATCTCGTCAGCGGCCGGCGCAAGGCAGCTCAAATGGTGATGGCTCCCGGGCGGGCTCGGCGTATTGCGCTGGCCGCTATTGCCGCGGCCGGAACCGCTGCGGTCGCCTGGGGATTCACAGAGGGCGCCAAGGCACTTGTCACAGCGGCGTTGTTGCCGAACATGGTTGGCTTGTGGACTCTGCTGCAGTTCAGGACCGTTGCCGAGCGCTTCCAACACACGGAACAATGGACCACCACGTTGACGCTCGAATTCGCTTTGGAGTCCTTGGCCCGCGTCTTCCGTCAGCCCGGGCTGAGCGTAACGACGGCAGGCCAAGACGTATGGGTCGAGATAAACCGTGAATGGAGGGGAGGAACCTGGTCCCACAAGGACGCCGCTCGATATCTGAAATCGGTGACCGGCCTCCATTTTCGGATTGAAGAGATCGTCGGCGGGACCCGGATCACTGCCAACAGCGGAGACCGGAATGTAGGTGGCATGTACGACGTGCTGAAACTCTCCGAGGAGATGAGCGCCACCGCGGTAGAACTGGCCCGGCAAGCAACCAGCCGCCACTACGAGGGCTGACACCGTCCTGGCATGAACCGGAAACGTACCCGAGCGCCGTGGCTGCCCCGGGGCGCTCAGGCGGGGGCCGACGTGCTTTGGCGCACCACGAGCTCCGGCCCCACCACGGTGGCGCCGATGCTTTCCCCGCCCTCGATCCCGCGCAGCACGAGGTCCATGCAGCGCCGCCCGAGTTCCTCGAAGTCTTGGCGCACCGTGGTCAACGGCGGCGAGAAAAACCCCGATTCCGGCTGGTCATCGAAACCCACCACCGAAACATCCCCGGGCACGCGGACACCGGCTTCGTTGAACGCACGCAGCATGCCCAACGCCATCTGGTCATTGCCCACAAAAAGCGCCGTCGCTGTCCTTTCACCGGCAAGTTTCCTGCCGATCTCATAGCCGCTGCCGGCGCTCCAGTCCCCCACCACCAGCAAGTCGTCCTCAAGGCCGGCCGCCTGCAAGGCCGCACTCCACCCTTCGGCCCGGGCCACGCCGTCGATCCAGTCCTGCGGGCCGGCCACGTGCCCGATCCGGCGATGTCCTTGCTCGACCAGATGCTTGACGGCTAATTCCGCGCCGCGCTTCTGGTCCACCATGGCTCCGCCGACGGAGGCGTCGCCCAGCGATCCCACGGCCACCACGGGAACCCCGGGGTTCATTTCCGCCAACGCCACCAGGGTGTCCGAACGCGGCACGATCACCACGATCCCGTCCACGGACTGGTCCAGGAAATGCCGGACCGCGTCAAGGATCGCCTCGCGGCTGACCGACCTCAAGGCCGCGATGCTGACGAAATACCCGGCATCCCTCGCGGCCTGTTCGACGCCCAGCAAGGTGTTCGCCGGGCCGTATTGCGCCAGCTCGCTCGCCAGGACCCCGATGGTCCGGGAACGGCGGGTCACGAGGCTCCGCGCAGCAGTATTGCGCCGGTAACCCAACTCGGCAATGGCCGCCTCGACACGCTCCCGGGTGCCCTTGCTGACGTTCGGATGGTCATTGATCACCCTGGACACGGTCTGGTGCGAAACCCCGGCCCGTTCCGCCACGTCCTCAAGCCGTGGCAAGCGCCTGCTGGTATGTGTCATGGAGCTATTGTGGTCGATCCGGCGCACAACGACGCAAAGCCGTCAGGACGACCACGCTGCTTGCCGACGTTTCCGGTCCCAGACAGTCCAGGCGATGAGGGCGGCGAAAGCGATCACTGCCAGGGCGGCGGAAAGCCCCACCATGACATCAATGGGCAGCAAATAGACCAGGACGGCCCGCGTGCCGGCTTCGGCAATCAGTCCCGCACCCCAACCGGCGGAGACCTTCAGGTGCCAGCGGTGCGCGGCCGGATTACTGTGGAAATCCCGATCCATTTCCGCTGCGCGCTCCGGTCTCCACGTCTTGGCTGCGTCCAAAGTCAGGGGATGTCCCAGCCCGGCCAGAACCAGGAACGAAATTCCCATGCCACCGGTGATTGCCGAATCCTTGAGCAGCAGAAACCGCGGGTCACCGGTGAGGAAGGACAGAACCAGACCGAGTCCGAAGACGATGACCATCAGCATCGCAAACGGGTTCAGGGAGTGTCGCTTGAAGGCTGTCCACAACAGCCGGCAGCCAGCCGCCGCCGTGGCCGCCAACAGCGCAGCCCAGTCCGTGGCACCGGCCAGGTGCAGGACGTAGTAGACAGCCAGCGGCGCCCCCACGTCCCAGGCGAGGCCGCGCACCAACGTACGCATCATGAATGTCGGACGCAACGGTCCCGAAGCCTGCTCAGCGTTCATTGGCGTGCTCGTTTACGGAGACAGGGCCTTTCCACTGTCCCGATTGGCGTCATCGCCGCAACGGTGACCGCGCCGTAATCGATGATCGCCGGAGCCGCCATTTCAGCTCCTCCTCCGCTCATGACCGAGAGCTTCATGCGCCAACAACGCCATGCTAGGTCCGGGCAAGAAGCCTCGTCAACGGGTCGCAGGCTCGCCTCACTTCGAGTGCGCCTGAGTCGTCATCGTAAGGATTTCAGCCCCGTCGTCGGTGATGGCGATCGTGTGCTCACTGTGGGCTGTCCGGCAGCCTGTCGCACTTCGGAGCGTCCACCCGTCCGCGTCCGTGATGAGTTCGGCGGTGTCCGCCATGACCCACGGCTCGAGTGCCAGCAGCAGCCCGGGACGCAGTTCATATCCGCGTCCGGGCCGTCCGGTGTTCGGAATGTGCGGGTCCTGATGCATCGTCGATCCGATGCCGTGACCCCCGAACTCGGTGTTGATCGGGTACCCCGCCTCGCTCAGGACGGAGCCGATGGCATGGGAGATGTCGCCGATGCGGGCCCCCGGCACGGCGGCGGCTATCCCTGCGCTCAACGCGCGCTCGGTGGCGCCGATCATCGCGACGCTCGCCGGGGGCCGGGAGTCCCCCACGATGAAACTGATGGCAGAGTCAGCGGCGACTCCACCCTTGGAAACGGCGAGGTCGAGGGTCAACAGGTCGCCGTCGGCAAGCGAGTAGTTGCGTGGCAGTCCGTGGAGCACGGCGTCGTTGACACCCGTGCAGATGTAGTGGCCGAACGGTCCACGACCGAAGGATGGCGCGTAGTCGACGTAACAGGACAGCGCACCGGCCTCGACGATCATGGCCTTGGCCCACCGGTCGATGTCCAGCAGGTTCGTGCCGACCGTGGCGCGGCTCTTCAGCGCCTGCAGGATGTCAGCGACCAGCGCGCCTGTCTCTTTTGCGCGGGCCAGTTCGGTGGCGTTCAGAATCTCAATCATCCAATAACTATACCGGTCATATTATCCCGGTATAATCGGAGCCATGGTTAGATTGCCGCTCACATTCGAAGAGGTAGAGCGCGGACAGCGCCTCGGTGCCCTGTTGCGTGGCGCCAGGGGCCAGCGCTCGATTCTCGATATCGCCCTCGATGCGCATGTCTCACCGGAAACCCTCCGGAAGATCGAGACGGGCCGCGTAGCGACCCCTGCCTTCCCGACCATCGCTGCGATCGCCGAGGTCCTGGGGCTCTCCCTCGATGGGGTGTGGGCCGAGATCAACCAGCCCCAACGTGGCGTCGAAGCGACCCTCCCTAATCACAAGACGCGTGAGCGCTTAGCCTCGTAAATCCCGCAGCTGCGTTCACTTCTTCTCTTTGACCGCTACTTGTGCGGTGTCGCGCTGGGTGGCGGCCCAGCTGGCGAGGACTTTCAGCGCATCCTCGGAGGGTGTCCCGGGGTCTGCCGTATAGACGTTGATCCGCAGTCCCGGATCGGCAGGGAGTTCCAATGCTTCAAAGCTCAAATCCAAGTCGCCCACGATGGGGTGGTGAAGGTGTTTGCGGCCGGCGCGGTGGTATTTCACGTCGTGGCGGGCCCACCGGGTGCGGAACTCCTCGCTGCGGGTGGATAGTTCACCGATCAGGTCCGTGAGGTCCTTGTCGTACGGGTTTTTTCCTGCGGTGGAGCGAAGGACGGCCACGATGTCGTCCGCTGCGCGTTCCCAGTCGGCGAAGAACTCCCGCGCTTTGGGGTTCAGGAAAGTGAAGCGTGCGCTGTTCGGCGGAGTGGCCACCTCCGCCATCATGTCCAGGTACAGGGCGCGGCCCAGCTCGTTGGCGGCGAGGACGTCCCCGCGGTCGTTGCGGACCCAAGCCGGAGCGGCCGTGATCGCGTCGATGACGCGTTGCACGCTCGGCCGCACTGTCTGCGGGCTGTGCTTGCGCCGCACCCTGGGAGAGGCAGTGGCAGCGCGTGCCAAGTCAAAAAGGTGGGCCGTTTCGGCGTCGTCGAGCTTCAGTGCGCGTCCGACGGCTTCGAGGACACTATCCGAGGCGCCGGAGAGGTTTCCCCGCTCCAGACGGATGTAGTAATCGATGCTCATGCCGGCAAGCATCGCGACTTCCTCGCGGCGCAGCCCGGCGACGCGCCGGTTGCCGCCGTAGACGGGGAGCCCCGCCTCATCCGGCGTAATCCTTGCCCGGCGGGAGGTCAGGAACTTCCGCACATCGTCGCTGTGTGTCATGGCATCCACGCTACGCCAGGACAATGGGAGGAGGGAGGCACTGGCGTTACCCGGAACGGCCGTGACTCCCGGCCCGTCCGGAATCAAGGTTGCATTGAAGACATGAAACCTGAACCCGCAACGGCTTCCCGCCCTGAAGCGATCCTGGCGATCATCCTCGTCAGCTACTTCATGATCCTGCTGGACAACTCGGTCATCTTCACCGCCCTGCCGAGTCTGCAGGCAGATCTGCAGCTGAGCACCGGTGAGCTCTCCTGGGTCCAGGACGCCTACACGCTGGTCTTCGGCGGCCTGCTCCTCCTGGGCGCCCGGGCGGGAGACCTACTCGGCCGCCGGCGGGTCTTCGTGTTCGGGCTGGTGGTGTTCTCAATCGCGTCGCTGCTGATCGGACTGGCACCCGCGGGTTGGTGGGCGATCGCCGGCCGCGCCGTGCAGGGTATCGGGGCGGCGATCGTTGCGCCCGCCTCACTCTCCCTACTCACCGCCAGCTTCCCGGAGGGCCGTGAGCGCACCCGGGCCGTGGCCTTGTACGGCGCCACCGCAGGGATCGGCGCCAGCCTCGGCCTGGTCATTGGCGGGGCGCTCGCCCACTGGATCTCCTGGCGGGCCGGGTTCTTCGTCAACGTGCCCATCGGCGCCGCGATGATCGCACTCGCACCGCGTTTCCTCCCGGAAACCGGACGGGCCCGGGGTCGTTTCGACGTGCTCGGGGCGCTCAGCGCCACGCTCGGCGTCGGCGCCCTCGTGTTTGCGATCATCAACACCGCCGACGCCGGATGGGACTCGCCTGTCACCATCACCGCGGTCAGCGCCGGCGTCGTGCTTCTCATCGCGTGCGTGCTGATCGAGCGCCGGGCGGCCCAGCCGATCATGCCGTTGCGGCTGTTCGCGAGCCGCCGCCGGACCGGCGCCTATGTCGCCCGCTTCCTGTACCTGGGCGCGATGATCGCATTCTTCTTTTTCACCACCCAGTTCCTGCAGGAGGTCCTTGGCTTCGATCCCCTGCAGGCCGGCATGGGCTTCCTGCCCATGACCGCGGTCAACTTCGCCGTCGCAATGAGCATCCCGCGGCTCCTGGGCAGGATGACGGGTTCGATTCCGCTCGTGGCCGGCGTGCTGGTCACCCTTGCCGGGATGTTCTGGCTCAGCCGTGTCGGTGTCGACTCCGGCTATCTGACAGGGGTGGCCTTGCCGATGGTCCTCATCGGCGCGGGTCAGGGTCTCGCGTTTGCGCCGCTGACCTCGTTCGGCATCATCGGCGCCCCGGCGGCCGACGCGGGCGCAGCCTCAGGCGTGGTGAACACCTTCCACCAGGTGGGCACCTGCCTTGGACTTGGCATCGCGGTCGCGGCGGCAGCGACCGTCCCGACGACGGGATCCGCCGTCGTGCACCTGGCCGCCCAGGTCAGCGTCGCCCTCACGACCGGCAGTGTCCTGCTGCTCCTGGCCCTGGCCGTCACCGCTGCACTCGTCCTGCCTGCCGACCTGGCCGCCCTCCGCTCCGGGACACCCCAGGAGTCCGCGCCTGCGCCGCAGCTTCAAGGCGCCCGCTGATCCTCGCAACCACAACTTCAAGGGGGTACTGACGTGCACTCCCACAACCCCGCACATCTGCATACCGTGAAAGGCATGGACATGGAATTTACACTCAACAACGGCGTCACAATGCCAGCCCTGGGCCTTGGCGTCTTCCAAAGCGCCCCAGAGCAAACAACGGCGGCCGTTGAGGCCGCACTGGCCACCGGTTACCGGCACATCGACACTGCCGCCGCGTACGGCAATGAGCGGGAGGTCGGCGAGGGCGTCCGCCGCTCGGGCCTGGATCGGGCGGAGGTGTTCATCGAGACCAAGGTCTGGGTCAGCGACTACGGCTACGACCAGACGCTCCACGCCTGGGACAAAGCGACCGGCAAACTCGGTGTCGACTATCTGGACCTGCTCATCATTCACCAGCCTGCCCCTGACCGGTTCGAAAAAACCATCGCAGCGTACAAGGCGCTGGAGACCCTGCTCGCCGACAGGCGGGTGCGGGCGATCGGCGTCAGCAACTTCATGCCACACCACCTGAAGCAACTGCTGGATTCCACCGACGTCGTCCCGGCCGTGAACCAGATCGAACTTCACCCCTACTTCACCCAGCCGGACGTCCAGGCCGCCGACGCCGGACACCACATCCTCACGCAGGCCTGGTCACCGATCGGTGGGATCACGTTCTACCCAGGATGGGGCGACCAGGAGCGGCGGAACGTCATGGAAGACCCCGCGATCGCAGCCATCGCAGGGGCGCACGGGAAAAGTCCGGCCCAGGTCATGATTCGATGGCACCTGCAGCAGGGCCGTTCAGCCATCCCGAAATCGACGAACCCGGCGCGCATCGCCGAGAACTTCGACGTGTTCGACTTCGAGCTCAGTGCAGGCGAACTCACCGCAATTGACTCGCTGGACACCGGCAACCGCAATGGTCCAGACCCGGACGAAGCCCGCGAGGAGCGTTTCGCCATGGTCATCCCCGAAGCCTAAGACAGCCCGAAGATTTAGACAGAGAGAAAGGAACCACCATGGAGTACCGTTCCCTCGGCCGCACCGGCGTGCAGCTCAGCCCCTTATGCCTCGGCGCGATGATGTTCGGCCCGTGGGGCAACGACGACCGCGCCGATGCCATCCGCATCATCCACCATGCCCTTGACGCCGGTATCAACTTCATCGACACCGCAGACGTCTACTCGGGCGGGGCATCCGAAGAAATCGTCGGACAAGCACTGGCAGGACGGCGGGACGAGGTGTTCCTCGCCACCAAGTTCTTCATGCCCATGAGCGAAGACCCCAACCAGCGTGGCGGATCCCGTCGCTGGATCATCCGCGAAGTCGAAAATTCCCTCCGGCGCCTGAACACCGACTACCTCGACCTCTACCAGGTCCACCGGCCCAGCCCCGACACCGACGTCGAAGAAACGCTCGGCGCGCTCACCGACCTCGTCCGCCAAGGCAAAGTGCGGTACATCGGCTCCTCGTCGTACTCCGGATCCCAGATTGTTGAAGCCCAGTGGGCGTCGCGGGAACGGAACCTGGAGCGGTTCGTCACGGAACAGCCGCCCTATTCGATCCTGGTCCGCGGCATCGAAGAAGACATCCTCCCGACAGTCCAGCGCCACGGCATGGGCACCCTCACCTACAGCCCGCTCAGCGGGGGCTGGCTCTCCGGGCGCTGGCGCAAAGACTCTGCGTCCGCACCGACCTCCGCAGCCCGTCCGGGCGCCCGGTTCGACATGGGCAGCCCTGCCAACCAGCGCAAGCTCGACATCGTCGAAGAGTTGGCCCAGCTCGCCGAACAGGCTGGCCTGACGCTCATCGAATTGGCCATCGCGTTCGTGATCAACCACCCCGGCGTCACGGCCGCCATCGTGGGGCCGCGCACTATGGAACAGCTCGAGTCCTACCTGCCGGCCGCGGACATCACGCTGAGCACCGACGTACTCGACCGCATCGACCAGCTGGTAGCGCCAGGAGTCACAGTCAACCCGGACGACAACAGCTACGGTGCCCACGAACTCACGCCGCTGGCACGACGACGGTGATCAACCTCTCGCTGCACGATCGTGGAAACGGCGGCTTCCGAGGCCGCGGAGAAGGGACCGAACCGCCCCTCAACAGCCCACCGGGTTTCTTCTTCGATCAGATCGGCGTTGATCCTGGCGCCGGCCATGACGCCCTCGGCCGCCGCGGTGATGACTTGGGCCATCACATTGGAGACGTTGCCCGCTGCATAGACTCCCTGGACGGCCGTCGCACCCGTGGCATCAGCCTCGATAAACCGTCCGGCCCCTGTGGGATGCGCTTGGGCACTGAGCCCGAGTGATTCCAGGAGCGCGGATCTGGCTTCCATCCTTGTGGCGACAGCCAGGGCTTGGATGTCGAACGAGGAGCCCTGGAGGAGCGTGAGACCCGTGAGGACGCCGTCGGCAGTGTCAACAGAGGCCACGGCGCCGTCGACGACCGTCACGGACCGGGCGCCGAGCTTGTCCCATTCCTCGTCAGTGGGTTCCACCGTGTCATTGAGGAAAAGGGTGATGTCCGGGGACCACTGCCTGAACAGCAATGCCTGATGGACGGACATCGGACCGGTGCCCAGCACCCCAATCCTTGTCCCGCGGATTTCCCAACCATGGCAGTAGGGGCAGTGCACAACGCCCTTTCCCCATTGCTCACGCAGTCCGTCGAGGGGAGGCAGGCCGTCGGTCAAACCGGTGGTGACGAGGAGGCGCCTGCCGGAGAACCGGCGGGCGCCTCCGAGCATCACTTCGAACCCGTCGATGGTGCGCCGTGCCGAAACGGCTTCGCCGTCAATGACGGTTCCCCCGTAGGAGACCACTTCACTGCGTCCGATGGACAGCAACTCCGACGGGCTCATGCCGTCCCGCGACAGATAACCGTGCACGCCCGCTGCGGGCGCGTTGCGGGGTGCTCCGGAATCGATGACCAGCACCGAGCGCAACGCGCGGCCCAGCGTCGTCGCGGCGCTGAGTCCCGCAGCGCCGCCCCCGATGATCACAACGTCATACCGCGCGGTGTCCATACTGATGTCCCCTTCGTTTGTCCTGAAAGTCCGCCGTCAGCGTTCTGCAGCGGTTACAAACCAGCTTTGACCTCACGAGAGGAAACTGGCAAACGACTTTGCTGTTGTGGCAAACTGCAGAGTATGGCACATGAGCTTGATGATGTTCTTGGAGCTGTCGGGCCCCGGCTTCGGGCACTCCGTACGGAACGGGATCTCACCCTCGGAGAAGTGTCCACCGCCTCCGGAGTATCGGTCAGCACCCTGTCCCGGCTGGAATCCGGCCAACGCAGGCCGAACCTCGACATCCTGCTGCCCCTGGCACGGTTGTACGGTGTTCCCCTTGATGATCTGGTCGGCGCCCCTCCCACCGGGGATCCGAGAATTCACCTGAGGCCCATCACCCATGGCGGCATGACGGCTGTTCCGCTCACGCGCCGCCCGGGTGGTTTGCAGGCCTTCAAGATGGTGCTCGCTGGTGATGCCCGCGGCTCCGAGCCCGATCCGCGTGTGCACGAAGGCTACGAATGGCTTTACATCCTCAACGGACGGCTGCGGCTGGTGCTGGGCGACAAAGACTTCGAACTCCGCGCTGGCGAAGCCGCGGAATTCGACACCCGCACACCCCATTGGTTCGCCAGCGCCGACGGAAAACCCGTCGAATTCATCAGCTTGTTCGGGCAGCAGGGCGAGCGGATGCATGTACGCGCCCGCCCCAAGTCGTCATAGCCCGCATAGCCCTCAAGCGGTGCGCACTTGCCCGGTGGTGATGGGCGAGGGCTTGAAGCCCTTGACCGTCATCCAGATGCCCAGCGACAACTCCCAAACGAAGATTGGCAAGGTTGCGAGTCCCGACCACAGCGAGATCCCTTGGTTGATGCCGAACATCGTTGAGATCGTCGACGAAAGGAGCAGCGGTCCGCCGATCAGCCCAAGGAGGGGAATGATCCGCGGCACCAGCCCTGAACGGTACATCAAGTACCCGAGCAGCAGCCCACTCACGCCCGGAACCAGGCTCGGTCCGAGAATGAACGTCCAGCCACGGACTGCAACGAGCGCTTGGCCCACGGGAACCAAGGCAGGGTCCGCGCCGCCGTTTTGGCGCAAAGTGACAACAGCCAGGAGACTGACGACGCCGATCACGATGACCGCAGCTTCAAACATCCGGGCGGTGACGAAGCCCAGCGCGATGCCCTCATTCTGTCGTTTGACCACAGGAAACAGCGCGACGGCGGTGCCCACCGCCGAAAGTGCGTTGACGAGATCGAGAAAGCAACCGAAGATGACGGTCGAGTCGGCACCCGGGCCCGTGATGTAGTGCGGATCATTCAGGACGGGGGAAATCAGGAAAAGCGCCGGGATCGAACTGACGAAGGTCACGAGGTACAGGATGCCTGCGACCATCGCGGTCTTCCGCAGCGGGTCCATCCGGACGTGGCCAGGTGTTGGGGTCTGGGTTTGGATGATGGTTTTCATGGTGTGGTCCTCTTTGGGGATGAAGATGCGGGTGTTCGACGCCGGGAGGTCAGTGTTCGACGCCGGCGGGCCGGTTGCGTGGTTCCGGTTTGGGTGATTGCCAGGAGCGGTAGCCCCAAGTCGCGGAGCTTTTGCAGCATTCCGTGGAGCGCGGCTTGGTCCACGGTCCGCGTGCGGATGACGGTGGTTCCGTCGTGTTCGTTGATGAGGCTCAGTCCTTCGAACCAAGCGGCCCAGCGGGAATCAAGATGGCCTTTGACGCGGACTTCGTACTCGACCGGCGTGTCTTCCCTGCCTACCGATCTCACGTTCATCGCCCCTCCTTCTGCCTTCTGCCTTAGGGGATTTCAGCCGCCTTTGCGGATGACTTCCTTTAGCTTTGAAGGTAGAAGGAGATGTGGTGAGCGGGGATCACCACATCCTGTGATTGATGTGGTGATCTTTTCGCGACAACAGATCCAGTTCCTCGGCCCGACGGACGGCAGAGCGGCGGTTATTCGCACCGAGCTTGGCGTAGATGTTCTTGGTGTGGGTCCGCAGAGTGTTGAGGGAAACGAGCAACTCGCGCGCGATCTCCGGGCCGCCCAGCTCCGAGGAAAGAAGCCGAAGCACTTGCAGCTCGCGTTCACTCAGCGGCTCGACTAAGCGTTGCTGTGCCGGGGTGCTGCGCATTTCGGTCCCGAACAACTCCAAGAGCCGGCCTACGTTGTCTGGGGCACTCCCCTGCTTCGCGAGCGATTCCAGCAAGTTGGCCATCGCTTCACCCTCATCGACGAACACTGAAACGTAGCCCTCTGGCTCGGCGAGCGCTACCGCGCGTTCCAGCGCTTCCAGCGCCCCGCCGTCGTCCACTGCTTTTTGGTGTGCAAGTGCCGTGAGAACCAGAAGTTCGACGACGGTCCCCGTCCTGCCGCCTTCTTCCGCGGCCCGAAGGAGGCGTTCAAGCAGGGCGATCGCACGCCCGACAGGGTTCTCCGACGGCACCGGACCGTCCTGGACGAGGAGTGCCCTGGCCAAGGTGATGTGCTCGAACTCGTGCAGGTACGAAAGGTCATCTTCGGCAGAAATGCCGCGCTCGCGCGCCCAGCGGAGAGCGTCGGACGTCTTTCGGTGCGAGATCCACGTGCGCGCCCGCACGGCCGCGACCGGATGCACCTCGGGAAAGAAGTCGCCGACGTAGAGGCGCTCTGCATCGTCGAGTTGCTCGAGCGCGCCGTCCATGTCTCCTTCCTCTTGGAGGACCCGGGCCATCGCGACCCGCGAGCGATACGCGTTTTGTGGCAGCGCGGCATCCTCGCCGAGCTTCTGGCTGGTCAGGAGGTGCTGCCTCGCGGATTCACGTTGGCCACGTTCAAGAAGGAGCATGCTCATTCCGACGTGCATGTCGGCGGTTCCCCGTAGTCGTTGCTCAGGGTGCCGGCGCGCGACCTCCAGACCCCGCTCATAGATGGCCATCGCGTCGCGGAGGCGGCCTTGGGTGATCCGGATGTCGGCCAAGGCGATGGAGCAGCCGAGCATGTCCGAGTGATGCCCGGCCCTTTCAAGGTTGGAATAGGAATCGGACCACAGGCGGTGCGCTAGCTCCAGTTCGCCGTTCGTCCAGTGACCGATCGCCAAGAGCCCGGATGCGGCTCCGCGCTCGAGATGGTCGTCTTTCCGGACAAGGCCGAGCGCGGTAGCCGCGTGCGTCATTGCCCCGGCGGTGTCCCCGGTTGCAAGCGCCTGCGCGGCACGGTAGATCGCGATCGAACTGGTGCGGTTGCCGCCGTCGCCGCCTTCCGCGGTCGTACCTACCCACTGTTCTGCCTCCTCAAGGCGGGCGTCGACGCCGGTGAGCTCGCCACTTGCGAGGAGCGCCCCGGCGTAAGCAACGCCCAGCCCGGGCCGTGCGTGTATTAGTTCGCCAGGGAGCGCTTCCAGCCAGCGGCTCAGCGTGGCTTCCTGGCGGTCCCTGCGCATGGCAGGGATCGCGAGTTCGATCAGGTCCGCGGCCCGCGCGAAGTCCTTGGCGGCCATTGCGTGGCGGACAGCTTCCGGAGTGTCGCCGTCTTGTTCGTGCCAGAGGCTGGCGCGCTCGTGCAGTTCGTGAATACGGCCCGGCTGCTCGTCCAAGAGACGCGCCCGTAGCACGTCCGCGAAGAGGTGGTGATAGCGGTACCACCAGCGGCGGTCGTCGAGCGGAACCACAAACAGGTTCCCTCGATCGAGCGACTCGAGCATTGCTCTTCCGGTGTTTTGGCCGGTCACGGCGTCGCAGAGTTCACCGTTGAGCCGGTTCAGGATGGAAGTCTGCAGCAGGAAGTTCCGGACGTCGTCGGGCTGGCGCTGGAGTACCTCTTCCGCGAGGTAATCGACGATGTACCGGTCATCACCTGCGAAGCCCGCGATGAAGCCGGCAACGTCGTCCCTTCCCTGCATCGAGAGCGCCGCCAACTGGAGCGCGGCGATCCAGCCCTCGGCCCGCTCTTCGAGGGCGGCGATATCCTGCGCCGTAAGGCCCAGTCCCATGACGCCGTTGAAGTAGGCGGCAGCTTCCTCCGGGGTGAAGCGGAGATCGGCGGCACGGACCTCAAGGAGCCTGCCTCGAGCCCTGATCCGCGGGAGCGGCAAAGCTGGATCGGCACGGCTCGCGATGACCAGTTGAAGCTGTGCAGGCAGGTTATCGACGAGAAAGGCCATGCCCTCCTGCACGTCCTGATTCTCAATGACGTGGTAGTCGTCGAGCACCAGGATAAATCTGTTCGGGGCGGCCTGTAACTCGTTGATCAGGGTGGCTAGGAAGGCTTCAGTACTCGATTGCGGAGATCGGAGTGTTCCGAGTGCTGTAGCGCCGAGACCGTCCGATGCTTTGTCCAGCGCTGCTACAAGGTACGTCCAGAACAGCGTGGGATCGTTGTCCCGCTGATCGAGCGAGAGCCAGGCGAGCGATCGGCCGTCGGCGGGTGCTTGTGCCAACCACCCGGTCAGCGCCGTCGTTTTCCCGAAGCCGGCGGGAGCTGAGACAAGGATCAGGGTTTGCTCGCCGGCCTGGCTCAAACGGTCGCTGAGCCTGGGACGCGTCACGAGCGCGCGTCGTTGCCCGGGGACGTGAAGTTTGGTCTCGAGCAATGGACCTGCCATCACGGATCTCCCTCGACAGCCCGGCACTTTGCCTCGGCCCGGGTGATCCCAGTGTATAGCCGGGGGAGGTTGGGCCCGCATCTTGGGGAACTTGCCTATCGGCGGTAAATCACTGCTCTGTTCCCGAATCTTCCGCCCCCGACAGGAGTGCGTAATATCCCGGAACCCACTGCGGAAGACCGCTGGCGTTCATCGGGACCACTTCGATCTTGACCGGGCCGTCCGCAATCAATCGCCAGTCCGAGTCCGAAAAGACGCGGTGCCGTTCCTCGGAACCGAAATGCCCGGGCCGTGGAAGGTTTTCCAAGGCGCGCCGTAGCTGCACGGGCATGCTTTGCCGGGTGGCGCCGAGTTCGGTCAGGTAACCGAGGCTGTTTCCACGGAAGTTGGTTTCAGCCAGCAACAACCGGCCCCTGTTCCCGATGACGGTCCGCAGGTTGGCAGCCATGGCAGCCTGCTTGCCGGGTTTCAGAACGTGGAAGACCCCGCGGACAAAGACGTTGGCGGGCCCCAAGCGCTGCAGCAGGAGCTCTCCGGCCCCTGCCCCCGCCGCATCCAGAACCATGAAATCGGCGTTTTGGACGCCTTCAGCTTCCTTGCTGGCCATCTCGATCGCCCCCTTGGATACGTCGATTCCGAGGACCCGGGGAAACAGGCCGGCAAGCCAGCGGGTGTGTGTGCCGTTGCCACACCCGACGTCAACCACCGGAAGGGCCGGATCAAAATGAGCCACAATCGCGTCGGAGTACTGACCATGCTCGGCCGTGGAACCGGAGTCCCAAAGCACGTCCCCGGAACGCCCGGTAGTGCGGATTCCGCGCCAGTATCCTTCCCACGCTGTGTCCGGATTTCTGGGTGCCCGGGACGCAAGGCGAACTACGGTGGGGACAAGCAACATCTGGTCCCAAAGCTTCGACATGCGCTAACTCTACAGACGCCGCGCGGGCAGGCGGAGCTGATCCGGTATGTCGGCGGCCGGTGCCGGATATCCATAGAAGTACCCTTGCCCGTAGAGGCAACCCATGGCCCCCAGCTGCGCCGCCTGCTCGGCGGTTTCGATGCCTTCCACGGTGGCGTTGAGACCCGCAGCGAAAATCAGCTGCAGAATCGCAGAAACGAACTTTTGCTGCCGAGGATCCGACTCCATGCCCTTGATGAGGGACTGATCGACCTTCACTGTGTCCGCCGGAAGCGACCTGAGGTAGCTGATGGACGAATAGCCCGTGCCGAAGTCGTCAATTTGCAGCCCCACACCCAGCTCCCGGAGTCCGCTGAGGACCTGTTCTTGTCCGGTCTCACGGGCCATCAGCACGGTCTCGGTGATCTCCAAGACCAAACGCCGAGGCTCCACGCCGTACCTTGCCAGCGTGTCCCTGATGTCGTCCAGGAGGTCTGTCCGAAGCAGTTCGGCGGCAGAAAGATTGATGTGCAGGCAATAGTCTGCCAGGTCCGGATCTGTTTGGCTCCAGCGCATCATTTGGGCAACACCTTCATGCAGCACCCACCGTCCCAACTCAAAGATCAAGCCGGTTTCTTCTGCGATGCCAATGAAGCTGCCCGGCATGATGGTTCCGCGGACAGGGTGGTGCCACCGGACGAGGGCTTCGACGCCGATGACGCGGCCGGAGGCCAATTCGACCACCGGTTGATACAGCAGCGCCAGCTCCCCTCCGGCAACAGCGGTGCGTAGTTCGGCGGTAATACGCGACCGTTCCTGAACGGCGTCGAGCATGTCCGGGTGGAAGAGCTGGACATTGTTGCGGCCCCGCGCCTTGGCCTGATACATCGCAATATCGGCGTCGCGCATCAGTGCCTCAGCCCGGTACCCCGGCGCACCGATGCAAACACCGATGCTTGCCATCGCCCACACCGTTTCCAGCCCGATAGACATGCTGTCCTGCAGATAATCCGATGCGCGGCGCGCAATTCGAAGAATCTCCTGTTCGGTGGCCGCCGTAATAAGGATGGCGAACTCATCCCCGCCCAGGCGGGCCACCGTGTCCGTGGCCCTGACGGCGGAGCGGAGTCGCTTTGCAACCTCCACCAGCACGGCGTCACCGGCGCTGTGGCCCAGGATGTCATTGATGGCCTTGAAGGAATCCAGATCAAGCAGCAACACGGCCGGAGCTTTTCCGTCGTCCGCGCTGGACAGGATCGCCTCTTGGATCCGCTCGGTAAGCAGCGTCCTGTTTGCAAGGCCGGTGAGAGCATCCGTCTTGGCCATCTGTTCCAGCTCGACCTGCGTTCGCCGCAACATGGCCGTGCGGGCGGCCACCCGCTGTTCGAGATCCGCATGGATGTGGCCTAGTTCCTCCGCGAGCAGATTGACGCCCGTGATGACAGCATCGATATCGTCACGATGCGACGACGGTTCAATGCGTGCGTCCAAGTCACCCGCGGCCAATCGGACAACGCCGTCTACCAATAACTGCAGACGCGGGTCCTCAACGCTCTTTTTCGGGCTCATATGATCCCGGCGGGCAGAAGCCGGAAGCACATCCGCGGCTCACGCACCGGCATTAAGCCAGTCCATGGCCTCGCTGCGCGACGTGAAGAAACGGGTCGGGCAAGGCGGGACGTGCACTCCGAGGAAGAAGTTCGCCAGGACCCGGTCTACAGGCGACGTGCCTAACAGAGCTATGCGAGACGCGCCGCAGGGAATAGACCACACGCCCCTCGCCTCTCGGCTGACGGAAGCTACTTTTGCCATGTCTACAAGCATTGGATACTGCTCCTGCTGGCATAGCTCGTTGACTTTGGCCATGGCCGCCCGGGCATCGTCAACCTGAATGTCGACCCCCTGCGCCCAGCGCAGGTGGAGAAGTCCGTCGCCCCTCAAGACGACACTGGCCTTTTCACCGTCCGCTGTTTCCGGTACCACGATCACGTCCTCCCGCGGGCAACCGCCGAGCTCTTCGGCAACTCCCCAAAAAATACCCCAGGTTCCCAACTTCACTTGAAACGACGCCGGGCCGAGCAATCACCAACCCCGCCAGCGTAGCTTTCCCGCGCGTTTGTCCTCAAGCCCTTCTCCCGCTCACTGGCAGAGTTCGAGAGCGTCGAGCAATCGCTTCACCGAGCCCCCGAGGTTCCAGTCCGTAGTCAGGCGCTCAAGTTCACGGCGCGAGTCGCCGACGACCGGGCGCAGCCGCGCTCCCGCCTCGTCGAGGGTGGGCAGTGCGAGGTCGCGCACGACGTTCACAACAACGGGCGCGACCGCCAGATAGTCGGCGGACGCGGCGAGTTTGGACCTCACGGGCGCCCCCAATCCGCTGCCGGGATCCGCCGCTGCCGCGAGCAACGCGTCGAGCGTGCCGTATGCGGCGAGCAACGACGCCGCCGTCTTTTCGCCGATCCCGGCCACGCCAGGCAGCCCATCGGAGGCGTCGCCGCGCAGCGTCGCGAAATCGGCGTACTGCCCGGGCAGCACGCGATACTTGCCGACGACGACGGCGTCGGTCACGATTTCGAGGTTCTTCATGCCTCTCGCTGTGTAGATGACGCGCACCTCGCGGGCGTCGTCGACCACTTGGAACAGATCGCGGTCTCCCGTGACGACGTCGACAGGAAGCTCCGCGTGGCTCGCATAGGTGCCAATAACGTCGTCGGCTTCATGTCCCGCGGCCCCGACGACGGCGATGCCCGCGAGCCCGAGCACCCGCCGGATCATCGGAACCTGCAGCTGCAGCGCGTCCGGCACCACTTCGACGTCGGGAGCGCCTTCTACCGCCTCCGCGACACGATGCGTCTTGTACGTCGGGATGAGGTCCACCCGCCACTGCGGACGCCAGTCATCGTCCCAGCACGCCACCAGATGGGTCGCCCCATAGTCGGTGGCAAGCCTCGCGATCATGTCCAGCAGGCCGCGAACGGCATTCACCGGCGTACCGTCGGCGCGGCGGATCGAATCGGGAACGCCGAAGAAGGCCCGAAAGTACAGCGAGGCCGTATCGAGGAGCATGAGGCGGTGAGACATAACCGATCCTTGCATCAACCAACCCGATCCGGTGATCCGCCCCGCCGCCTGCCCCCGAAACGTGTTACTTGCCTGAAGCTCAGGCCTTGGCTTCAGTATTCCTGGCGCGGCGGCGAATCACGGCTGCGGATGCTGCGGTGGCGGCCAGTGTGCCTGCGCCGACCAGCGACCACAGGACGAGGTTGGACTCGGCAACGTTGTTGGCGTCGCCGATTGCGGTGCCGGCGGCGGTGACGCTGGAAACAGCAGCCAGACCGGAGTTGCCCTTGCCGTTGCCGCCGCCACGATTGCCACCGCCGTGGTTCCCGCCGCCGTCGTTGTTGCTTCCGCCGTTCCCGGAATTCACCACCACAGCCGCCCAGCGCGTGTTGCCGGAGCTGGCGCCGACGGCGCTGATCATGTAGTTGCCGCCGTCCGTGAAGGTAATGGTGGTGGAGAAAGCGCCGGTGCCGTCGGCTTTCACGCTGAAGTTGGGCGGAGCGGGCCGCCCTCCGTCCGAAGCCTTCTTGCCGCCGGTCCGTTGGAATGTGACGTTGATGGTCTCGCCGGCGATGTAGCCGCTTCCTGAGAACGTAATGGATTCGCCGCGAGCTACGGTGCCGTCGGAAACGGTTCCGTACTCATTGCCCGGAGCCGGGTAGGTGGTGGCTGCCACGGCCGGAGCGGTGCCAGCCAGTGCGATGGTTCCTGCGAGTGCAAGCGCTGCAATAGACCTTTTCATTTTGTCCCCCCTGAGACGAAATACGGAATTCGCGTGATGGTAAGGGAAGGTAAATCCCCACATAAATGCGTGCTGAAATCCCAAATGTCTAGCCAGCGCTGACGCTATCACCCACGTTGTTCTCAGGAAAGCGAATCCAGGGTAGTTACAAAGGGTTAACCTGCTGTCCATCAGAGACAGGGAATCCAGGCAGACCGTCGATGCTCCGCGCGTTCCTTTCGGCGCGGTAGGCGGACATACCTTCCATGCCCTTTTTCTCTGCCTGGAGACGGAGAAGGTCGCGTTCTCCGGTCATCTCCATGACAGGAACACCCCATCCGCATGAGTCGCTGACACGGGTCACATCCACGGAGATGACTGCCCTGGTGCTTGGGTGGTCCGGATGGAGTGCCACCACCTCTTCGAATCCCGCATCTCCCGGAAGGAACACTAAGCCGCGGCCGTGCAGGCGAACGATTCGGGGCCGGGGGCCGAACGAATTGAACATGAGGCACACGCGGCCGTTCTCCCGGATGTGCGCGATGGTCTCGACGCCGCTACCGGTGTAGTCGACCCAAGCGACCCGGTGGGAATCCAGGACTGAGAACGAGTCGTGGCCGCGGGGCGACATGTTCACATGCCCGTCTGCTCCGAGGGGCGCGGTTGCGACAAACCACATGGGCTGTTCCTCGATCCACGCCTTCAGCTTCTCATCTATGGAATCAAATATTTGGGCCACGACCTGAGCTTAGTGGAACGGAGGGGGAACCCCGCGCTTCGTCGAAGATCAGGTCCGTTCGAGTAGCTGCTGGTAAAGCGCACGCGTTCCCGGGCCGGGCGAGACGCCTAGCTGGTCGCGGAGAAGTGCGGACAGCCGGCCGTACACGGCCAGCGCCTCGGCCAGGTTGTCCTGGGCGGCAAGAGCCTGCATCAGGTAGCGATGCCCGCTTTCGCGCAAAGGGTCCAAGGCGATCAGCCGGCGGCCGGCACGTCGCGCACCGGCGATTTCGGCACCGCCGATGCCGAGCTCGGCGGCGGCGTAGCATTCCAGGGCCCGCAGCCGGATCTCGACGAGTTGGTTGCGGGTCTGGTCGATCCAGCCAGCGTCCTCCCCCGGCAGGAATCCGCGTTCGGAGACGAACAGGGCCACCAGAACCGGTCCCCAGGCGCGGGCCCAATCCTGCTGTGCCACGGCAGACTCGGCGCGGTGAATTGCATCCACGGCAGCTTCGAGGTCAATCCACGGGTCGGGGAGATGCAGTTGTACAGTGACGCGCCCATCCACTGTCTCCGGACCGAAGACATGGCGAAGCTTTGAAAGCAACGGATTGAGGCGTGCGTCGATCCCGGCTGAATCGGGAGAGCTCCACAGCGCCTCGGCGATTTCGTCGCGGGGCACCTGCCGGTGCCGGTTGACCACAAGATAGGTGAACATCAGGCGCCCTTGACGACCCGGCAGGCTGTGATCAAGCCTGATACCGTCCCGCTCCACAACCAGTGGCCCGCAGATCTGGAGACGCAGCGTTGACTGCACGCTCATGACACCATGATCTCATGGGCCCTCGTCGCTCCGGAGAGGGCCCGTCAACGTTTGGGAGGTCGTCATGGCGAAGCTCATCCGATGCGAATGCGGGTTCGTCGTCCGCGGCGATACGGATGAGGAAGTGATCGGAGCGATCCGCGGCCACCTGGCCAGCGACCACCCGGCCCTCCTCCACGCCGTCAGCCGCGAGGATCTGCTCGGGTGGATCCAAGTGGAATAGGCGGGCGCCGCGGCGCCAATGTAGCGCCAACATTGAGCCAACCTTGGCCCAATGGCACGCGCGCAGAATGTGGACATGCTCATCGAACCCATCTGGCTGGCAAATCACCTCTACGATCCTGCGGTCCGCGTCGTCGAGGTTGATGTTTCCGCGACCGCCTACAACCAATGGCACATCGACGGCGCCGTCCTGTGGAACGTTTACGCCGACCTGAAAGACGAACGGTACCGCCCGATCGACGGGGACGCGTTCGAACGGCTGTTGGTCCGCTCCGGCATCGGGCCGGCGTCGACTGTCGTATGCCACGGCTACGCTCCGGCGCTCGGCTACTGGTTGCTCAAATCGTACGGGCACGCCGACGTCGGCATCCTGAACTGCTCCCGCGACGCCTGGCGCGCCCAAGGACATCCCTACGGCACGTCCCCGATCCGTGTGGCAGAGGCTCCGTACCAGCTCGCCGAACGGGACCAGAGGCTGTTCGCGGACATGCCCGCCGTACTGCAGGCCATCGGCCGCCCTGGAACAGCGATTCTGGATGTCCGCTCCGAGGCCGAATTCGCCGGTGAACGGTTCTGGCCCTCCGGCGGAATGGAGCCGGGAGGGCGCGCCGGCCATGTCCCCACGGCCGTCCACCGGCCGTTCGGTGATCTCTACGACCGCAACGGCGCCTTCCTCCCGATCGACGAACTGCGTCAGGCGATGCACGTGCCCGAGCTCGATGACCAAGACGAGCTGATCACCTACTGCACCGTCGGAGGCCGCGCGGCCACCGCTTGGTACGTCCTGACCGAAATTCTCGGACGCCGGGGTGTCCGGGTTTACGACGGATCATGGGCCGAATGGGGTCTGCGCCCCGACACCCCGGTCGAGGCATCGCACGCTTCAGCACGCTAGCGAGGAGGCACGTCGCCTACACCCCTAGAGGAGATCCTGCGGGGGTTCGCACTCCAGGGCAATCCAAAAAGTTTTACGAACTGTACCAAAATGGCCAAATTTCATTACAGCGTGCACATTTCGTGGTTCTTCTATCAACTCCAAACTAGGTACATACCCACTCAGCGCTTACCAAGCTGAATGCACACTGGAGGAGAACCTTGAACATCACCGAGCACTGGATCAATGGCCGCTACTTCGCGCCGGTCGGTCGGACGGCACCGGTCACCAACCCGGCAACCGGAAAGCTGCTCGGCGAAGTCGCCTTGGCCACCGAGGACGAGAGCAGTGCCGCCGTTGCGGCCGCCACGGCCGCCTTTCCGGCGTGGCGGGACACGTCCTTGACCCGGCGCACCCAGATTCTTTTCGCTTTCCGGGAGCTGCTGAACGCCCGCAAGGGCGACGTCGCGGCCATCATCACTGCAGAGCATGGGAAAGTCCTGGATGATGCCTTGGGTGAAGTCACGCGCGGCCAGGAGGTTGTCGAATTCGCCTGCGGGATCGCCCACCTGCTTAAAGGCGGATACACGGAGAACGCATCCACGAAAGTGGACGTCCATTCCATCCGGCAGCCCTTGGGGCCGGTCGCCATTATCAGCCCGTTCAACTTCCCCGCCATGGTACCGATGTGGTTTTTCCCCCTTGCGATCGCCGCCGGCAATACCGTGGTGATCAAGCCCAGTGAAAAGGACCCTACGGCTCTTAATTGGATCGCGGAACTCTGGAAGGAAGCCGGGCTGCCTGACGGTGTCTTCAATGTCCTCCACGGCGACAAGGTCGCGGTCGACGCGCTGCTGACCCACCCGGACATCAAGGCCGTTTCCTTTGTCGGTTCCACCCCGATTGCGAAATACGTCTACGAGACAGCCACCGCCCACGGGAAGCGGGTCCAGGCCCTGGGCGGTGCGAAGAACCACATGATTGTCCTGCCGGACGCAGACTTGGACCTCGCCGCCGATGCAGCTGTCAACGCCGGGTTCGGGTCCGCCGGCGAGAGGTGCATGGCGATATCCGCGCTTCTTGCCGTCGGCGACATCGGCGACGAACTGGTGGCGAAGATTGCTGCTCGCGCCAGTTCGCTCCGCACTGGTGACGGCATGCGTGGATGCGACATGGGCCCACTTGTCACCGCGGCACACCGCGACAAGGTGGCCGGCTACATCGACGCCGGCGAGGCGGCTGGCGCCACCATCGTCGTCGATGGCCGGGGTGTCTCCCCCGAATCCGAAGGGGAGGGCTATTTCCTCGGACCGACCCTCTTCGACAACGTGCGCACAGATATGTCCGTTTACACCGATGAGATCTTCGGCCCCGTCCTGTCTGTCGTGCGCGTCGAGTCCTACGACCAGGCATTGGAGCTCATCAACGCCAACCCGTATGGCAATGGGACAGCGATCTTCACGAACGACGGCGGCGCCGCCCGCCGCTTCGAAAACGAGGTGGAGGTCGGCATGGTGGGCATCAACGTCCCTGTTCCCGTGCCGATGGCTTACTACTCCTTTGGCGGCTGGAAGAACTCACTCTTCGGCGACACCCACGCCCATGGCACCGAAGGTGTCGGCTTCTTCACGCGCGGCAAAGTTGTTACCTCCCGCTGGCTGGACCCGAGCCACGGTGGGATCAACCTCGGCTTCCCCCAGAACGCGTAAACAAGACGACTTAGACCCTGCGACAGGACAACCCATGACCTCCACACTTGAAGCTCCCCGCGTCTTCGGACAAGCCGAACGCGACGCGGCGCTCCACGCCTACCAAATGGACCGCAAACACGTCTTCCACTCCTGGTCCGCGCAAGACACCCTCGATCCGATGGTCATAACGGCCGCCGAGGGCGCGTACGTCTGGGACGGAGGCGGCAACAAGTACCTGGACTTCTCATCCCAGTTGGTCAACACAAATATCGGCCACCAGCACCCTGCCGTCGTCGCCGCCATCATCGCCCAGGCCGCGAAAATCTGCACAATCGCCCCGAGTTACGCCAACGACGCCCGCTCCGAAGCAGCGCGCCTGATCGCCGAACGCACCCCCGGCGAGCTGGACCGGATCTTCTTCACGAACGGAGGCGCAGACGCCAACGAGCATGCCGTACGCATGGCAAGGCTGCACACCGGACGGCAGAAAGTCCTTTCCGCTTACCGCTCGTATCACGGCGGAACACAGCTGGCAATCAACCTGACGGGCGACCCACGTCGATGGGCCAGCGACACCGCGACTACTGGCACCGTCCATTTCTTCCCGCCCTACCTGTACCGGACCACATTCCACTCCACGACGGCGGAGGAGGAAAGCCAGCGCGCACTCGAGCACCTCGAACAGCTGATCAGCTTCGAAGGGCCGGCCACTATCGCGGCACTGATCCTTGAATCAATTCCTGGCACCGCCGGCATCTACATGCCGCCGCCGGGCTACTTGCAGGGAGTCCGCGAACTCTGCACCAAGCACGGTATCGTCTTCATCGCCGACGAGGTCATGGCCGGCTTCGGCCGCACGGGCAAATGGTTTGCCGTTGAGCATTTCGATGTAGTCCCGGACCTCCTCACCTTCGCCAAGGGCGTCAACTCCGGCTACGTCCCACTCGGCGGTATCGCCATCAGCCCCGAGATTGTCGCAACGTTCGGCAAACGCGCATACCCAGGCGGCCTGACCTATTCGGGACACCCGCTCGCTACGGCAGCCGCAGTCGCCACCATCAACGCAATGGAAGAAGAACAGATTGTTCAGCACGCGGCACAGTTGGGTAACGACGTCATCGGCCCAGCCCTTCGAGGATTCGCTGAACGTCACCCCTCCGTCGGCGAAATCCGCGGAACCGGCGTGTTCTGGGCCATCGAACTTGTCAAGGATCGCACCACCCGCGAACCTATGGCCCCCTACGGAAGCACCAGTCCCGAGATGAATCAACTCGTCACCGAGTGCAAGGCGCGGGGACTTCTGCCATTCGCCAATTTCAACCGCATTCACGTCGTTCCCCCCTGCAACATCCCCGTCAAGGATGCTCACGCGGGCCTGAAAATCTTGGATGACGTGCTCTACATCGCGGACTCGAACACAACCGGCGCCTAAGTGAAAACCACAAATTCGGATGCCGAAATAGGATCCCAGAATCGGTTCGATGTCGAAGAAGGAGCTAATGAAAAAGGTGCTGACGATGCGCCCCGCAGCAATGAACAACGCAACGGTCCTAAGAACGGGTGAACACTGCCCGTCAGGAGGATGGTGGGAACCCGTTGGCGAGGACGGTGCACCGCGCTACATCTCGGAAGGGGAACTCATGCCGTCGAGGAACGGCAATCCCCAAATATGGAAAATAGGCTCCTTAGGAAAGCTCACGAGTAACCAAAAGTAGACCAATTTTCCGCGATCGGGCCGCCGGAAATGCAACGAGGCTAGCCAGCCGGTCAGGGTTTGCGGGCCGACCAGAAATTCAAAAGACGACGCGGGAGCAGGGCATGAGCAATTGGCGTATCAGGGACTTCCATTCCTCGGACATGGACGGCATCCTGCACCTGTGGGAGTCCCTCAAAGCGGACAACGTGGACCCTGTCTACGCACTCTCCGAGGTCCTCGCGTCGTGCGAGAAGGACCACGCCGTGGTGGCGGTGCAGGGCGAGCAGGTGGTGGGTGCCGCCGTCGGACGCGCAGCCCATGACCAGGGCTGGATCGTTTTCCTGGCCACACTGCCCGAGTTCCGCGGCCGCGGAATCGGCACCTCGCTGCTGGCCGCCGTCGAGAACCGCATGACCCCGCACGGGCTCAACAAGCTCTCGGCCCTCATGCCCGAGTCCGAAACCCGCGTCGAAGCGTTCCTGGGGCGCGGCTTCCTGCTCAAGCAAAACCTGCACTACTTCGAACGGACCATCCCGGTCCAACGCCAGGAACTCGAGCCATTGAGCCAGCTCGGCGGCCGCATCCTGGCCCGGGACCTGTGGGAAAACGTCGCCGGCATGCGCCGCGAAAAAGAACTGCTGGAACGCCGCCTGGTCCTGCCCCTGGCCGAGGCCGACCTCGCCGACGAGTTCGGAGTGGTGCCCCCGCGCGCCGTCGTGCTCTTCGGCCCGCCCGGGACCGGCAAGACGACCTTTGCGAAGGCAATCGCGTCCCGGCTCGAGTGGCCCTTCGTGGAGGTCTTCCCCTCCCGGCTGGCCTCCGATCCCAAGGGCCTGGCCGGGGCACTGCGCGAGACGTTCCTGGAAATCGCCGAACTGGAGCACGCGGTCGTGTTCATCGACGAGGTCGAGGAGATCGCGTCCCAGCGCTCGGGCGAGCCGCCGTCGCCGTTGCAGGGCGTCACGAACGAACTCCTCAAGATCATCCCGGCCTTCCGTGAACAGCCCGGCCGGCTGCTGGTGTGCGCCACCAACTTCATCCGCGCCCTGGACACCGCTTTCCTGCGCCACGGCCGCTTCGACTACGTCATCCCCATCGGCCTGCCCGACGTCCATGCCCGCGAGGCCATGTGGCAACGCTTCATCCCCGCGAGCGTGGTGGACGCCGTGGATGTGGAGCTGCTCGTGTCACGCACGGAAGGTTTCTCCCCCGCGGACATCGAATACGCGGCACGCAGCGCCTCCCAGCGCGCCCTGGAAAAAGCCGTGTACGACGACGGCGCTCCCGGCGCGTCGCCCACCGAAGGCGCCGCACCGGCGTCGAACGCCCGCAAGGGACCGGTCACCCAGGACTACCTCGACGCCATCGCCGACACCCGCACCACCGTCAGCGACGAAGTCCACCAAGACTTCCGCTGCGATATTGACGCTCTGGCCCGTGTCTAGCTTGTGTAGACACTGTGTATTGATGAGGGCTCGAATTTATACACTATGTTTATGCTGATTGATCTGGCCCACATACTTGCCCTTCCGGTTGTACAGAAGGGGGATCCGGAGATCCTGTCCGGACAGGACAGGCTCGATGCTCCCGTGCGATGGGTCCATGTAGCGGAAATGCGCAACTTGACCGGACTGTTGGAAGGCGGGGAGCTGGTGCTGAGCACCGGTCTCGCCTTCGAGGAATCCGCGGTCGAAGCAGGTCAGTATCTGGGTGAGCTCGCTTTGCATGGGGCTGCAGGAGTCATAGTGGAAATCCTGGAGGACCGGCCTGAAGCAGCCGAAGCGCTCCGCATTGCTGCAGGTTCCGCTGAAATACCGGTCGTCCTGATGAGAAAACCGGTTCGTTTCGTCGAAATCACCGAGAATGTCCACAAGCTCATCGTCGGCGAGCAGCTGGCACGCGTCGAGAAGGCCCGGCATGTCCATGAGGTCTTCACACTGCTGAGCTTGGAAAGCGCGAGTGCCGACGAGATCGTAGCCCGGGCAGCGCAACTGATCGGGGCCCCCGTAGTCCTCGAGAACGTTTCTCACTTGGTGGTCGCATTCGACAGTGCAGACATTCCCGCCGCTGAGATACTTCGCGATTGGGAGAGCCGCTCTCGAGTCGTGCACTTGCGGGAGGAAACAACCCGTTCGGGCGAGGAAAACTGGCTGCAGACTCCTGTGGGTCTCCGATCACAACGTTGGGGACGCCTGATCGTACCGGTGGCACTGTCGAATGACCCGGAAGCGTCGATGGTCCTTGAGCGGGCCGGCCAGGCCCTGTCAATCAACAGGCTTGCCGAGCGGGACCAGAGGGAGCTGGGTCACCAGGCCCGCGCGGGTTTGATGCATGAACTCCGTCAGCCTCGATCACTCACTGAATCTGAAGCACAGGCCAGAGCAGGAGCACTGGGCCTGCGAAGTTCCGCATCTTATGTCCCGGTGGTCTTTCGCCTGGATCCAGTGAGCAGCGAGGGGCCCATCGCGCTTCAACGCCGGGAACGCGCGCTGTTGGAATCCGTTAACCGGTCCCTTCAGTCGCTCAAGTTCTCAGCCCTGGCCGCCAGCCTGCATACTGGCACGGTTGCCGTCTTGCTGGGTCTTCAACCCCAACAGACGGAAGACCAGGCCGTTGCCCGAATATGCACCGAGCTCGATACTTCCGCCGCCGAGAGCGCCGAAGACCTGCGGTGGGTGACCGGTATCGGGCGTCCTCGAAGCTCCTTGCTTCTTGCAGCGGCAGGGCTGGACGAGGCGAACCATGTGGCAGAAGCTGCCAGCACCCTACAGAAAAGGGACAAACCTTTCTACAAGACTTCTGACATCCGACTGCGGGGATTGCTTGCCCTTCTGCTAAATGATCCCAGAGTCCAAACCTTCGTGGAGGGCGAGTTGGGCGGCATTCTTGGAGCCGATGAGTCGGAGGAGTTGGAACTCCTTGAGAAGTTCTTGGAGGCTCAGGGCAACAAAGCGGAACTAGCCCGGAACAGCTATCTGAGCCGCCCCACGCTTTATGCACGATTGGTTCGACTCGAGAAGCGGTTGGGCGTGCAACTGAACTCGCAGGAGTCCCGAACCTCACTCCATGTCGCCCTGCTGCTCTACCGTTTGCGAGGCCTTTCCACATAGTACTGCCCGTGCCGATGCCCTGCTGGTCTTGCCAGCAGGGCATCGGCATGAAGTCTGACGCAGCGGTCGCGCCGGCAAGCTCAGCTGACGTTGCCGCCTTTTCCGCGCTTTGATACCAGGAGTCCGGCGACGAATGCTGCAGGAGGGATGAGGGCGAGGACCACGCTTACCTCCGGAGGGCAACTCGTCACAAGGACGAAATTGGTGAGGACGAGAAACATGCAGCCTGTGACGGCCACCGTGGAAATGATGGGGGCGACGCGTCCCTTCCAGATTGACGTGGCAAGCTCCGGGTGGGCCGCAAAGAACCTCACTACTGCAATGGAGGTGACAATAAGCAACATCATCATCCCCACGGTTGCCACCCCTGCCATAGAGCCGAACACGATCACCAACGGGTCAATGGAAAAGACCGAAAAGACGCCAACCAGCAGGGCCGCTGTGAGGCTCTGGACGAGCGAAGAAGTAGACGGGGAGTCATGCTTGGCATGCACGGTGGCCAGCCTGGCCGGCAGGTGCTTTTCGTTGGCAAGTGTGAACTGGTAGCGAGCGATGACGTTGTGGAAGGAAAGCACGCACGCAAAGAGGCTGGTCAAGAGCAGGATGTTCATGATGTCATGCCCGACGGTGCCGATATAGGTCTGCGCGGCGTCAAGCATGAATGAGCCCGGATTCGCCGTCGCTTCCTGTACCACCCGGCTGGGGCCCCATCCTTCGACAAGCGCCCAGCTGGATATTGCATAAAACACCCCGATGACAGCGACCGCGATATACGTAGCGCGCGGGATGGTCTTCTCAGGCGTCCTTGCTTCGTCACGGAAAACAGCGGTGGATTCGAAACCCATAAAACCGGTCAACGCGAAGAGGATTGCGACCCCGATTGGGCCAGAGAAGATTGCGTCCGGAGTAAATGAGACCGCGCTTATTCCCTCTGCACCGCCGCTCAAGAAGATGGAAGAATCCATAACAAGAACGATGCCGATCTCCAGAACCAGGGCAATGCCTAGAACCTTTGCGCTGAGATCTATATTGCGGTAGCCAAGGTAGGCGACCACAAGCAAGGCCAAGCCGCTATACAGCCACCACGGAAGGGCTGGGCCGCCGAGTGATTCCACAAAGGCCGCCACGGAGCCGCCCAAGTATCCATAGACTCCAACCTGGATCGCCGTATATGCCACCAGCGCCACGTACGCCGTCCCAAGGCCGAAACGATCCCCCATACTTTGCCGCACGTATGCGTAAAACGCTCCCGCGCTCTTCACATATGGCGTCATGGTCAAGAAGCCCACCGAAAAGACTGCGAGCACCAATGCAGCTATGACGAAGCCTGCAGGCGCGCCGGCACCATTGCCGCTTGCGATGGCGAGCGGAACGTTGCCGCCTATGACCGTCAGAGGGGCTGCGGCCGCTATAACCATGAACACAATGCTCGCCGTTCCGAGCTTTCCGGAGAGTCTGGCCTGCGGAGCGACCCGCGAAGCGGCCTGAGATTTCAAGGTAGTTTCCATTTTTCCATTTCCTAGACGTGTGACACGGGTCTCAGTCACTTCAGTGTGGTGGAGAAAGTACAAGGCGGATAGCTGCACCTTGTAAACTTCCGCGTCGCCATCAATGCATTGTGTAAAGCAAGGCTCTTGATTTTTTGGATGGAGTGAAATGGACCCGTTGCCGTGGCGAGTGGCGGATTGCCGCGAAGCCCTGGTCCTATCGGAAACAGCGTCAGTAGATACCGCTGACTGATACTTACGACACCCGTTTAAGGTTCCAGGGCGCCTCTCTGCTCAGGCAGTGCCGAGCTGTGGGTCAGATCCCCTTGAACAGTTCAATGCGAAGGTCCGCAAGATAGGGGTTCTCTTTTTGCCCTCTTGCAACGGCTTCAGTGTCGATGTCCGCGATGATCAAAGCCCGGTTCCGGTCAGCATGTGCAAGCACAGTTCCGCCTGGACCACAGATACTGCTTCCGCCGACGTACGCCGTCGAACCTTCGTGTCCAATGTGGTTGACATAGGCGACGTACACCTGATTTTCCCAGGCACGGACCCGGATGAGATGGTCTGCTACAAATCTGAATGGTTCCATCTGGGCGGTTGGTACGGCTACTAGATGTGCGCCCTGGAGAGCTGCCGCACGCACATTTTCAGGGAATTCCACGTCATAGCAAATGAGGAGAGCAATTTTGACTCCTGAATACTCCACCATAGAAACCGGGGTGAGGCCTTGCATGAACATCGACCGATCCAGGTCACCGAACAGGTGCGTCTTGGAATGCGTCACCAGGGGGACCCCGAATGAATCTATCAACACGGCCGCGTTCACCACGCCTTGATCAGTGCCCAAGGGCAACCCAACCAATATTGCTATGTCGTGTCGTTTCGCAATCTGGGCGACCGGGCCGACTAAGTCCAGCTTGGCAAACTCAGCAACGCGGGCTTCCCCGATGTCATAACCAGTGACGAACATCTCTGGGGTGATGAGCAAACCGGCGCCCGCCGCCCTCGCCTGGGCCGCTGAGCGATCGAGTTCATCCAGATTGGCTTGCAATTGACCGGGGCTGCCAGCCGTTTGCAGGCCTGCAATGCGTAACACAGACATTCTCATCCTCTCCCGTCGCAAGTGACAGGCCACGGGAACTCGCCGTCGGGCAGCTGTTCCCGAACGAAGCCGTAATTTCGACAATAGGCGTCGGAACGAGCTGCGACCTCGTCCCTATTTATTGTTTGTCCAACAGTTATTGGGAGCATCATCTAATGATCAGACAGCCGGGAGCCGCCTGCAATTTACAGGTTGTCACACCCGTGGTCAGATCCCTTACACAGTGAGCCAGGTCTGAGGGAGCCGATATGCAACGATCCAATTTTCGTTGCCTCTGTCCGCCACTTCCGTCCGCAGAGAGTCCGTCCTGAGTATCCATCCCGTGCGCGGCAGTTCCCGACACGGCCCCTCCACCAACATCCGGAAGCAACCACGTCGATGCACTTGCCATCATGGAGAACGTCTCGGCCATAATGGCGGAAGGAGAACATCTGGTGGTCGCGGGCACTCCCCCACCACGGGCGCGTTCTCTCCCAAATAGGTCCGAAGACTAGGAGCAACGGTGAAGGCCATCGTGTACGAAAGGACCGGGCCGTCGTCGGTCCTGGCTCTTCAAGACAAGCCACTAACCTCACCGGGACCGGGCGAGGTCAGGGTCCGTGTGGTGGTGTCGGGAGTCAATCCCACCGACTGGAAGTCCCGGGCCGGCAGCGGAACCGGAAACAGGTTGAAGGAACCAAAGGTGCCCAACCAAGATGGCGCCGGCGTTATCGACGAACTCGGACCCGGCGTGACGGGCCTGGCCATCGGAGATCGCGTGTGGCTTTGGGACGTTGCCTGGGGTGGCAATGAGGGCACAGCCCAGGAATATGTGGTGGTCCCAGCGGCGCAGGCAGTTGCACTCCCAGGCACGGAATCCTTCGACACTGGCGCGTCCCTGGGGATCCCTGCGTTGACCGCACACCGTGCGCTGACCGCCCATCAAGACGGACCAGCCAGGCTCTCCCCTGGATCTTTGGAAGGGCGGGTGGTGCTTGTCACGGGAGGCGCGGGCGCCGTCGGGCATGCCGCCATTCAGCTCGCCCGCTGGGCCGGGGCAACGGTTATCACGACCGTGAGCGGCGAGCGGAAGGGCGAACTTGCCCGCTTTGCGGGCGCGCACGAAGTAATCAACTATCGCACTGCGGACGTCGCGCAGACTGTATTTCAAACCGCCCCAGGAGGCGTCGATACGATCGTCGATGTCAACGCGCCGGCGAACATCGCCAGTGACGTCGAGGTGCTGAAGCCCGGGGGAACCATTTCCGTTTATGCTGCAGCACCCGGTGAGTCCTTGGCCATTCCCATTCGCGAGAGCATGGCCAAAAACGTTCAGTACCAGTTCGTCCTCACGTACACGGTTACCGATCAGCAAAAGAAGGCGGCCGTTGAGGCCGTCACCGATGCACTGAAGGCTGGGGCATTACGTGTCGGCAATGAACACGGGCTCCCGCTCATCCGCTTTCCGCTCGAGGAAACCGCGGCTGCCCACGACGCCGTCGAACAAGGCTCCGTCGGAAAGGTCCTGATCGACGTGTCCGCGTCTTGAATTAACCTCTGCGGGTGACGGCCGCGACCACGCACTTGACGACAGAACGGCGGCACATCACCCCTTGTCTGAGGTGTTCGATGTTCCAGTCACCTTGGGCGTGAGGGGTAGGTCGATGGATCCGAATTCGAATTCGTCCTCCTCCACCGCCGCCGCAATATCGTCGGGTTTCATCGCGAGGCTGACGGCGTAGTAGAACATGATGAGGCTGAAGACAACTACGAAGAGAATGTCGATCCACTCAGGCAGGACGTTGAGCGATCCGGTTCCGTAGCGGCCCAGGAGTCCGATCACAAGGATGCCGATCAGCCACGGCCAGATCCAGGATGCGGCACGCCAGTCGATGTCGCGCCGCTGCTGCAGGGACTTGGAGCGGCGAAGCGCGATCTCGAAGATGATGCGTCCCAGGAGAATCGCTGTCAGCAGCTTCCATATCGCCTCGAACCCGGACCAATAAATGATCAGGTTAGCGGCCACGAACCCAAAAGGAGTCAGGATCGACGGCCATGGAACCCGGTACGGGTGATCGCGCCCGGAGTGCTGGCGGACCAGCGCACCCAGGGAAACCGGAGCGAACGCGTACATGATGGCCGTGGCGTCGGTGACCAGCCCGACCAGGGACTGCCAGCTGGGGAACGGCAACAGGGCGATCATTCCCACCACGAAGGACAGCAGGATGGACCCGAAAGGAACGCCCCTCTTGCTGACCTTGGTGAGCGAGCCGGGCAGGGCGTCATCCTCGCCGAGGGCGTAGGAAATCCGTGCGGAGGTGCCGACGTAGACCAAGCCAGTGCCGGCTGGAGAGATGACCGCGTCGATGAGGAGAACAGTCGCCAGCCATCCCGCTCCTGCGGCAATGGCCAATTCGTAGTACGGACCGAACGAACCGGCTCCCACCGGGTTCTTCCAATCATGGGCGATGTCACCAGGGTTGAGGGCCCCGATGAACGCCACCTCCAGAAGGATGTAGATGGCCGCGCCGACGAACATCGCGATGATGATCGCCCGGGCAACGTCTTTCTTCGGGTTGCGGGCTTCGCCTGCCATCTGGGCCGCCTGTTCGAATCCTTGAAGCGCAAACACCACCCCGAGCGGAAGTGCGGCGAAAATCCCGTGAATGCCGTTCGGCGCGAAGCCGCCGGCCCCCTGGCTGAAGTTCCCCGGGTGGAACGTCAGAATGATGAGCACAACTATCGTGAGGACCGGAACCGCGGTCTTCCAGATCACCAGAATGATGTTGCTGTCCGAGAGCCACTTCGCACCCAAAAGATTGATCACCGTGAAGAGCGCCAGCGAGAGAACTGCGATGAGCAACCCGATGGGGGTGAGTGTCGAGTCAGGGTTCACCATCTTGATGCCCGAAGCCCACGGTGCGCTGGCAAGATAGGTGATGCTCCCCTCTACCTCGATGGGAGCGATAGTGACCGCCTGAAGGTATCCGGCCCAACCCGCGGTGAATCCCGCAAGGGCACCGAATGCGTAGTGCGGGTAACGCGCCGTACCACCGGCCACCGGATAGGCCGCCCCCAGATCGGCATGAATGAGCGCCAGAACCACCAGCAGCACCGCCGCGAGCAACCAGGAAATGATCGACGCCGGACCGGCAGTCTGTGCCGCACCGAGGGCACCCAGCAACCAGCCCGACCCAATGATCGAACCGAGGGAAACAAACAGCAATCCCCAGAACCCGACCACCCTTTTCAGGGCGTGCAACTGCCCCTCGCCGGGCCTGACGACAACTTCACTTGCCATACAAACCACTCCCTCGGAGGGTCGCATACAGTCATGATCCTTTGACGATAGCGACGCCGCCGCGAACTGGAAAGAGGCACCGCGACGAAACTCGCCAAAGTGCTCACGATTTTTCCCGAAGGGACTCTGAGCTGGGGAAACGCCAGCCGGGGCGATCATCCGCGCTCGGCGCCAGGAACGCAGTCTTTCACAGCAGTCGCTCGCATAGGCGAGTGGTGTTTCGCGGAAGTTCGTTGTTGACCTCGAGGCCGGCCACGAACGGGCCGAACTCGGCAAGACCATGGCCGTGCTCCACACCCTCGGGCTCTCGCTAATTTCCGACCCTATGCCCCGCGGAAGCGACTACGACCCGGCACGGCGGGACTACGCCGAAACCTTCGCTCAGCTGATCGGCTCACGGGACTTCGAGTTCGCCATCAAGATGCTCGCCGACTACGCCACAGCCTCCCTCAAAGCCGGGAGGCCGCCCCTTCAGCGCAGCCCCCGGCTCAAGGACCCGTACTGGTCCGCCGCCCTAGCCGGCATCACCAACTACACCGCACACTGGCTCGGGCAACCCGCACCGTCCTGGACCAGACGCATCAAGCCCCTCAACGAGGCATGGATGCCCGCCGAGTCCTACCGGGCCGTCAAGGAACCCATGAAACAACTCACCATTTCGGAAACACCCGCTGAACTCGCCGCCCTGAACGTCTTCATCCGCGAACGCAGCCTGGCCACCGCATGAGCGGCGGAGGACTCACCGCAAGCCAAATCTCTGACCTCCTCCACGAACTCGGCCGGCGCCTGCAGGCCCAAGGTGTCCACGCGGACATCAAACTCGTCGGCGGCGCCGGGCTCAGCGCCGTCGTCATGGAAATGGCAGCGGACTACGATCTTGCGCCTGACTGGCTCAATTCCAACGCAGCCGGCGTTCGTCCTAGACAACGCGACTTGGGCGCCCATAGAACAACTTGACGGGCTGATTATTCAAGCCGCGGACACCGAAACGCTCCTGACGATGAAAATCGCCGAGCGCGACCAGGACACGCTCGACATCGCCCGGCTCCTGCGCAGGTTCAACACCACCAACGCCGACGACGCCGTCGACCTCAGCCGACAACCAATACGGCGACCACTCCATCCCCCTCGCCGCAGGCCGGGCCGGCTACCTCATCCTCGACGACGCCCTCGACGCAGCCGCCACCCTCGAACTCAAATCCGGCGAATAGTCTTCACAGGACAGGCACATGACCTTCGATCTCTTGTCAGGCTGTCCGCCCGGAGCATTCCCTATGTGGAGAAAGCGGGCGGGACGTCATATCCCGCCGCCAACGGCAGGAGCTTTGGTGCGGCGTGCGGCCCGTCGGATAGCCAGTCGTTGCTGATCTCGGTGGCCTTGGCAGCGTGCAGAACGAGCTGAGCTGCGAGGGCTGATCCGGTGATTTTTGCGTAAGCGAGGGCTGTTTCCCCAATAGTTTCGGTGTGCTCGAGTAGCGGCAGCAAATGTGCGGAGGTGACATTGCTCAGCTCACCCACGCGTTTGCCGTCGAGCCGGACTTCGACAAACGGGCGCTCGGTGCCGTTCCTGAGAGTGCGGGTCACCTTATGAAAACTGACCAGCAGGAGTCCGACCCCTTCCGCAGGCACGTAATTGAAAAGGAAGTCGAAATGGCCCTCTTCCTTGAGGACCTGAATCGCCGATCCCCACGGCACGAGAGTGGTCACGCCCGCTGGCGCCCCGTTGAGCGGCGCGATCAGCTCCGGCACCGGCAGCGCGACGGTGACCCGGGCCTGGAGCCGGTCGCCGCCGTCGTACGCCCAGATGCGGGCCGTAGTAGCCGCGGAGAACCCACTGGCAATAATTCTCCTGATCGGTTGCGCGTAGCGCACCGCGTCTTCACGACTGAGATAACCCAGGACCTGATTCCGCCAACGGACGCTGACGGCATTCACGTCATAAGGATTATCCGGTTCAGCCACGAGTTCCACGTGAACGTCCTCAGCTTCGCTGTCGCTCCGCACATTGACCGGCGCTTTATTGGCGCGGAGCGCGGCTTTGATCGCCTTACTGTAGGCGTGTTCGCCCACGACTTCGATGTTCGGCCATTCCGAACGGCCCAGCGACACCCGGTACAGCCCTTGGCTTGGGGAATCGGGCCGAGCGACTGCGGAAATCGGTGCCTGCCCCTCAACAGCTGCCGGTTGTGGCGCAGCGTGATTCGCCGGCGCCTCAATCCAGGCATCAGGAACCGCTGTTCCTTGCATAGCGCCGGCCGGGACCGTGGTCCAGGTCGCGTCCTCCCACGCCTGCCGGCCACGGCGTCTCTTCCGCACCAGGAACATCAGCCCGACAAACCCCGCGCCCAGAATGAACCCTGTGGGCGAGGACACCGTCACCACCAGCACCAGTAGCCCGAACAACGTCCACTGGGCCACAGTCCCAGCCTTCTCCAACCCCGGCACGCCGCGGCCCCGGGCAGTGAGCTTCGCCGGGCTCTGACCGACACACTCCAGGACCCGTGCCGCCTGTCCCAAGGTCAGGGGCATCAGGCTCGGGCGCTTGCCCGTCGCGCGCGCGACGGCCGCGCGAACAAAGTCACGCTGGAACTTCGACGCCGGGAGCGTCCCATCGGCGGCGAGGAACTCCCGCCACGTCTCGTCGCTGATGATCTGGCGCGCGGTCTTCGGGCGGGCCGGTTGAGACGCCCGCGCGTTAGACTTCCGGGCCGGGCGGCGGCTTGAACTGGTGCTCACATACGAGACGCCCGTTCCGGGGATCCTCGCCGTGCTCGTCGTGCGGCCCGTCGTGGACTTCGTCACCCGGAACGGACCTGCCCCAATGCTCGCACTCACCCCACGCTTCGAGGCAGTGATCCGCACAGGCCCGAAACTCTTCGACTTGCGATAACGGAACCCCAACTCGCACCCCCAAACGATAGGCAAACACGAGGAAGCGCTTGTCCCCGTAAGGGAGATTCTAAGCCTCAGGAGTCGCGATCGGGCTTGCGTCCCGGGAGACGCAGGAAAGAGGTTCTCGTCGACGCTCCGATCTTCCTAATTTATCTGTGGAGAAAGGGAGTTTCGAACTCCCAGCCCTTTCTCTACGACGGAACTTACGCACGGTCCGCGCTCCCGGTACTCCCCTCGTCTGCCGTTGGAAGGAGATCTGCGTGGTTTCGAGCATAAATTCGAGCGCGTCGTATTCGGACGGCATAGATCGGAATGAAGATAAGGAGTGCGGCGACAAGGAAAGCGGAAAAGCCAATAGTGAAAGCATCTACCTGTCCGGAAATGAGGTGTTGCATCTGCTGAATTCCAAGCCCCAAGTACAGCAGGATGAGGTAGCCGAGCATGAAGGAAAGCGTGGTCGGGATGATGGCCGCGTATTTCGCGGCAGCAACTTGCTCGCTCTGATCAAGGTCAAGCTTCTTGTTGCTGAGTACCACCTTGGCTACTTTCCGTATCGTGCCGAGGTCGCGGTCGACCGCGTCCCGGAGGCGACGACTCAACGGCAGGCTGACAATGACACACGCGAATCCGGCCGCGAACAGTGCGAACGCCAACGCAAAGAGCGGTTGCGCGCCGACCTGTGAGGCGGCATCGTGGCTGCCGACGCCGACAACACCGAGGACGACTGCCGCAATGGCGAAGACAACGACGAAGGTAATGGCGATAATTGCAATCTTCCGTTGGATCTCATATCGGGTGATGGGCGCCCAGCTCGGCGGCAGCGGGTGAGCTTCGTCGTGGCGGCGCAGGAGTCGACCCATGAGAAGGCTCAGACCGGTCAGCGCGATCCCACCCGCAATGAACAGAACGGGAAGCCATACGGGCGCCTGCACGACTACCGCGAATGTGATGATTGCGATTGCGCCCAGGAATTCAAGCCCTATCACCACCCACAGCCACCGCTTGTAGAACCTGTGGCTTCCCGCGGTTCTTCTCACGTTCCAGTACGAGGTCAACGAGCCGAGCGATAATGGTCCGTAGGTCATCACGGTAAGCGCAAAGATCGCCAACAACTGCGGTCCCATGGAGTGGCGCGGTGACTGGAAGAAAATCAAAATCGTTCCACCGAGCATTAGTCCGGTCGCGATAACCAAAGAGAAAATGAAGGCAAGCACTTTCATGTTGGAACCCTTCGTCAGCTGCACACCGCGAGATTTCGAATCTAACACCCGACCACCAGTTGTAACCAGGCTGTCTGCTTCAGTGATGCTGTGGAACCCTTAGACAACAAATTCTCCAACTAACCATTTCTTGGCGCGCACAAGGTATTCCGGTCGTACTTCTTACCGCAAAGACGACCGGCAATCGCCGCGCTAGCTTCCGCTACCCGTTCCTGGGAAACGGACGAATAAGCTTGTTCCGGAGCGATCTTGGGGTGCAAAGGCGTGAAAAACCATTCGGTATATGGGTGTACTGTGCATTTGGCGACTGGCTAACAAGAGCAGGAGGGCCGCTGACGTGACCAAGAGACCATACAGGCCGACGACTAGCAGGAACACGTGGCAAGCCGTGTACTCCATGTTCGGTCCGATGGCCGTCGCCAACTTCACGATGCTCCTCGTCATTGTCGTGCTCGTCGTATTCCAACCCAAAGCCAGCGACCCGAGCACGTATTGGGCTATCGCATTGATGGCAGCTTTGATGCTCGTGGCGGGAGGCCTGATGCTGAAGGGACTACTTCGACTCAGGCTGGTCCGCAAAGAACACAAGGAGGACCGGCGACGGATCGCCGCGGGTCTTCCGTTGGAACCCGAACACGACGATGACTAAAACCCCAGGGGATCCTTACGTTTTTAGAGGTGGCCTATCGATTCGCGGGCGGTTCAAGATCCAAGGCCCCTGGGTCATACTCACCATGGGCCCCTCCCAGCTTGAGTTCCGGCCCCGATCCCGTTGGTAGGCGCGCCACTTCGGCCCTTGGCGGGCCGAGCGTTCTGCAGTCCGCGAGACTTATCCCGGGCGTCCACGCAGCGGCGTTCGTCCCAGACAACGCGACCTGGGTAATCCTCGAACAAACCGACGGACTCACGCTCCAGGCCGCGGACACCGAAACGCTCCTGGCGATGAAAATCGCCGCCGAGCGCGACAAGGCCACGCTCGACATCACCCGGCTCTTCCGCCGGCTCAACATCACAAAAGCGAACGACGCCGTCGACCTCGCCTACGACAAACAAGGCGACCACTCCATCCCTCTAGCCCTGTGGAGGGAGCTCCATCTCCGGCAGGCGTTCGATGCCGGCGACGTGGCACTGCCCACCTCAGCCGACACGAAGGGTAACCTCCCGCCATTGTGAGAAGAACGTGCAGGTCCCGGCGCATATTCTGGGATCAGCCGTATCCGATCCTGAAGGAAGCCATGCCCGACACCTCACGCCCCTTACGCAAACTTGGATTCCTCACCATTGGCCTGTTCGATCCGGCGGATCCCGCCTCGGGCCACGAATCCACTTTGCGGATCATCGAACTTGGCGAAGGCCTCGGATTCGACAGCGCTTGGCTGCGGCACCGTCATCTGCAGTTCGGAATCTCCTCCCCCATCGCGATGATGGCCGCCGCCAGCCAGCGCACCTCAAGGATCGAGCTTGGAACCGCCGTAACCCCGCTCGGCTGGGAAAACCCCTTGCGCCTGGCCGAAGACCTGGCCACCGTGGATCTGCTCGCCGGGGGACGCATCAATCCGGGGCTGAGCGTGGGTGAACCGATGCACTACCACACCGTGAAGCACGAGCTGTACCCGGATTCCTCCGAGTTGGAGGATTTCAGCTACGGGCGCCTGAACCGATTTGCGCGGCTGATTGCGGGGGAAAAGGTGCGGGACTTTTCCGGCAGGCAGGGTGTAGTCGAGGAATTCTCCAACCGCGTCGAGCCGCACTCTGCCGGGCTCCGGGATCGCCTTTGGTACGGGGCGGCCAGCAGGAAATCGGCCGTCTGGGCCGGGGCAAACGGCTTCAATCTGCTCTCCAGCAGCGTCATCTTTCCGGAAGCGGATCAGGAACCGGACTTTGCCCGAATCCAGCAGTCGCAGATTCGCGCCTTCCGTGAAGCCGCTGAAACGTCCGCCCAGGCGCATGGACAGGCCCGTGTGTCGCAGGGCCTGGTGGTGATCCCAACTGATTCGGCTTCGGCCGGTCAGCGGGAGAAATACCAGCGGTATGTTGATGAACGCACTCCCCGCACACGGGCGCCGCAGGGGGCAAGGGGCATGCTGTTCGCCGCGGACCTGATCGGTACCAGCGACGAGATCGCCGAGCAGCTATACGCACACGCAGGATTCCAGGAAGTCGACGAGGTGGCGTTTGCGCTGCCCTTCAGCTTCGACCACGAGGATTACGTCCAGATCCTCACCGACATCGCCAGCAAACTCGGTCCATCCCTGGGATGGACTCCGGCTGAAGTCCGTCGCGACCCGCAGTAGGCCTCACGGCCCGCAATCGCCCGGTAGCCTTTCGTCCCATGGTCGACGCGAAGCGGTTCCGAGTGCTCCTAGAGGAGCAACGTGACCGCAAGGTCGCGCTCTTGAATGCCCTCCTTGGGGACATCACTTCGGTAAATGTCGCCAGGCAGGACTCGAACGTCGACGACGAACACGATCCGGAAGGGAGCACGATCGCCTTCGAACTTTCCCAGGCTTCCGCACTCATGGAGCAGAGCCGGGTGGGCCTGGAACAGATCGAGGCGGCTTTGCTGCGGATTGCCAGCGGCAGCTACGGACTGTGCGCCGTGTGCGGCAAGCCCATAGCGGAGGGTCGCCTGGAGGCAAGGCCTTGGACTCCGTATTGCATAGAGCACGCATCCGGTCAGCGCTAAGCCAAGACAAATACCCCTCCCGTCACTCGTTGCCAACGATGTGCGATCCGGCGTGAGGGCGCATCTGATGCGGCCCGCGCGCGAATGCAACCCGAGCGGAAGCCAGCCCGACCACCTATGAGGCAGGATTGGGGTATGAAGAAGATCCTGCTCATCGTCCTGTGTTTCTTCCTGCCGCCCCTGGCCGTGCTCCTGCACGAGGGCCTGAACCGGAAAGTACTGTGGGCACTGCTGTGGCAGCTGCTAGGACACTTCCCCGGAGTCATCTACGGAATTCTCGTGGTTACTAAGGACCCCGAGAGGAAATAACGCCCGGTCGCTCGGCGTGCCAGGGCCCATCGACGTCGATTGTTCAGCGGCGCGGTCAGGTTCAGCGCTTCTTGCCACCAACACCCGGCACAGACGCGACTTGTTTCATCCACGCCGCGATCTGGCTTTCGTCGATGTCGTCCAGGGATTCAAGCTCCACACCCCGTGTGGACTTGCCCATCCCCACGGGTGTAATCGGCGGTACGGGCTCGAGCGCCGCCCCATTCACAAACATGAGCTTGACATGGCCAGCAAAGCCGCCGCAGCTGAAGCACCAACCGTCGCCTACACCGTAGTACGACATGCCCCACTTCACGGAGCGCCGGAGGTTGGGCAGCGTCTTTGCCGCCAAAGCATCGACCGTTTCGGCGATGCCGCGCTGCGGCTGAGGCAGGCTGGCGATATATGCGAAGACCGGTTTGTCGCCGACCGCCGCTTTCGCGGGGCTTGCCCTCCCAGTCATGGCTTCCGGCAGCGTGACCGCGACATCGGCCGCCATTGCAGGCGTGGCCGGCTTCTGGGCTTCCCTCTTGCCGGTCTGCCTACTGGTCATAGAGAGCATTATTCCTTACGCATCGCGGGAAAGAACTAGAGCTGAGCGAGCGGCATTGCTCTTAGGGGGCGAGTTCGCCCGCCCGAGTCCACCCGAGGGCCTCGTACCGGTCCGCCGTCCCGGCGTCCACGGGCGCGTAGACAACATCCGCGCCTTCGACGAACGCTTCCTCCGTCAGGCGGGCCAGAACCACGGCCTCGTGATCGGGCGCCACAGTGTCGCTGTCCACTGCGCGCACCGGGCCCACCACAGCGAAACCATCGCCGAACGCCACCCGGCCCCGCGCCAGGGGGCGGTCGAAGCGGGTCAGCTCCACGACGTCGTAATCCTCCAAGGGCGCCTCGAACACGCCGAACTCGGACTCCAGCGGCGGCACGCTGTTGACCTCACCCGGCGGGGCGGTCATCAGGACGCCGGCGGGAAGTGTTTCCTCGCCGTCGTTGAGCCGCGCCCACAGGGGCCGCCAGTCGTGTGTGGTATCCGGTGTGCTCATGCACCAACCCTATCGTCGTCCCGACTGCCGGTAACTTGCGGAAGATCCGTTGAACGAATAGCCGACCGAACACCGGGGCAGCGATCGGTTGAAGACCGACGTTACCTGACGGCCGTGTGCCGCCAGCGCGGCTCCTTCGTCCTCTTGTGTCATTTGCCGCTGTACACCGGGAATACGCTGTGCTCGCCGTAGTCCACGTCCCGCAGACCACGCAGGGCGGCCATGTCGTCGTCGGCGATCACGAAGTCGACCTCGGCGTTTGCGCGCATGTGCTCGGGGTTAGCGGCCTTTGGCAGCGACACCGTGCCCAGCTGCAGCGTGTACCGGATGCACAGCTGGGGCACCGTCACCCCATATCTGGCTGCCATCGCCCGAACCTCGGCGTTTTTCAGGATCTCCCCGTGGGCGATCGGCGAGTATGACTGGACGAGGATGCCTTTGCTCGCACAGTAGGCCAGCAGGTCCGCCGGTGTATTGCCCGCGTGGACCAGGAGCTGGTTCACCTGCGGGACCACGGTCGCGGCGGACAGGATGTTCTCCATGTCCTCCTGCAGGAAGTTCGATACCCCTATCGAGCGGATCTTGCCGGCTCGGTAGGCGTCCTCCAAGGCACGCCATGCCCGGCGGTTCCCGTCTGCGTAGTCACCGCCGCGAAAGTCTTCCCACGGCTGCGGAGAATGGATGAGCATCAGGTCTACGTACCCGAGCCCGAGCTTCTCCAGCGACCCATCGATCGCCGCAACAGCACCGTCATAGTCCTTGATTTCCGCGGCCAGCTTGGTAGAGAGGAACAACTCTTCTCGAGCGACACCGCTGGTGCGGATCCCTCCGCCCACACCGCGCTCGTTGCCGTAGGCCTGAGCTGTGTCGATGTTCCGGTAGCCGATCTCGATCGCGGCCTTCACCGCGTCAGCAGCTTTGTCGTCGTCGATGAACCAGGTTCCAAGGCCCAGCTTCGGGATCTCGACGCCGTTGGCCAGTGTGTAGCTCTCGTTCAGAATGTTCATGCCTTCGCCCCGTTCTTCGGCAGCGCGTCGTACACCTCGTCGGTGACGGGCTCCAGCCATTCGTTGCTGACGTTCTCGCCAGGGGTGATGAAGGCGAGGTGGGAGAACCACGAGTCAGCCTTGGCTCCGTGCCAGTGTTTCGTGCCGGCCGGAACGTGGATCACCGTTCCCGGCTCCAGACTCATAGGCTCGCCGCCCTCTGCTTGGTACCAGCCGCTGCCAGCAGTGCAGATCAGGATTTGGTCGCCTCCACCATCGGAGCCGTGGTGGATGTGCCAGTTGTTGCGGCATCCCGGCTCAAAAGAGATATTGCTGACCGGCACGTTCCCGCCGGCGAGCGGGGCCAGATAGCTCTGGCCGATAAAGTATTGCGCGTAGGCGTCGTTCTTCGCCCCAAGCGGGAAGATCTGTTTGAAGTTGTTGCCGGTCATTCTGCTTTTCCTTTTGTTGTGATCAGTGGTTGACGTACGCCGTGTGCTCGGCGTTGTAGCGGTCTCCGCGGATGCGCGGTTGCTGCGCCGACAACGAGGCCAGGGCGATCTGGCGCAGCTCCGCCCCCTTCACCTCGGCGAGGGCCTTCACATGGTGTGCATGATCAGTCCTTCGTAGTCATAGTGGCGTCGAGTACGGTGCGCGACGGCGAGACGGTCCCGGTGGCGATTTCGGTGGCCGCGAGGCTCGCCAGCAGCTGCAGGCGCTGCTCGCTCGGCGAACCGGGCTCGGCGGTGTAAATGAGGAACGACAGCCCGGGCTCGGCGGTCAGTTCCAGACCTTCATAGCTGAGGGTGAGATCGCCGACCGCGTGGTGGTGGAAGTCCTTCGTGCCCGAGCCGTGGCGGCGGACGTTATGCGCACCCCACCGCGTACGGAACGCATCGCTGCAGGTTGAGAGTTCACCGACGAGGTCATGCAGCTGCTTGTCACGAGGATCATGACCGGCCTCAGTGCGCAGGATCGCCACGGTGACATCGGACGCCGCCTCCCAGTCCGGGTAGAAGGTCCTCGCCCGTTCGTCGAGGAAGCAGTAACGGGCGAGGTTTCCCTGCCCCGGCCCGTCGAAGACCTCATCGTAGAAGGCGCGGCCCAGGGCATTGGCCGCTAGGATGTCCATCCGTCCGTTCCGTACGAACGCCGGGCCGTTCACGATGACCTCCAGCGCGCGGGTCAGGCTATCCCGCGCCACCCACGTCTTCGGCTTGCGCCGCCGCACGGGTTGCGCGCCGCCGTTTGCCGCCCTTGCGAGATCAAACAGGTGCTCGCGTTCGGCGTCGTCGAGCTGCAGGGCCCGTGCGACCGACTCCAGCACGGAGTCGGACACCCCGACGAGGTTGCCTCGCTCGATCTTGGCGTAGTACTCCGGGCTAACGTCGGCGAGCATCGCGACCTCGCCCCGCCTCAATCCCGCCACGCGACGATGCCCCGAGACCGCCAACCCGGCCTGCTCGGGGCTGATGTTCGCTCGGCGGGACATGAGGAACTCCCGCGCTTCGTCCCTGGTATTCATGCAGACAACGCTAATTCGATCGGCGCCTTGGAGGGAGTCTCCACTGGTACACCCTTCACTGGAGACTCCCTCCCTGGTTGCCGTCACGATGGAATGGATCCGTCCACGCAACGACGACAAAGGAGACAAACCATGAGCAACAAGGAACGGAACACCGGCTGGAGCGGCGCGAAGAACGCTTTCGGTGACTTCGCACCCGGAATGGTCCACTACACCGACAAGGTCCTCTTCGATGAGGTCTGGGAACGCGAGGACCTGTCCAAGCGCGATCGCAGCCTGATCACCGTCGCTGCATTGACCGCGCTGGGCAAGATGGAGCAGCTGAATTTCCACCTGGACTTCGCAATGAAGAACGGAGTAACTGCGGACGAACTGAAAGAGGCCCTGTTGCACTTGGCGTTTTACTCCGGCTGGCCCAACGGCATGGGCGCGATGAGCGTATTGAAGGGCATCATGGATGAAGAGAGCTGAGCGTTTACAGCTGCTTGGTACGACCGGACCTGTTGTAGCTCGACCAGAGAAAGACCCGCTGCACCCCAGCATTCCCCAGGAGAGATGATGAACGATCCGCGCACACCGCTCCGGCGCAGCCCCCGCGGGCAGGCCATGGCACCGTCGACAATGCCGATTCAGGTCGAGGCATTCGACGACCCCCACGGCACCGTGCTCCATTGGCTCGGTATGGCGGGATTTCTGATCAACGCACGAGGAACTTTGCTGGCCGTCGACCCGCTGCTCCAGGACTTCGACATGCCAATGCTCATCAACTTCCCGCTCCAGCCAGCAGACGTCCCCCGACTCGATGCGATCCTTGTCACCCACGCCGACAACGACCACTTCAGCGTGCCGACATGTACGGCCCTGAATTCAGTCACCCACCGGTTCCACTCGACCCGCTACGTCTCCGAGCTGATGCATGAACTTGGCATGCCCGCCCAAGGCCACGGCATCGGCGATGCCTTCACCGTCGGAAGCGTCCGGATCACGGTCACACCCGCCGACCACGCCTGGCAGAATGCCACGCCCCAACCGGGGCAGCGGACTTTCCACGATGAGGACTCCTGCGGCTTCTGGATCGAGACCCCTGACGGCGTGATCTGGGCACCAGGCGATTCACGGCTGATCCGCGAACACCATCTGACCATGCCGACCCCGGACGCGCTACTCTTCGACTTCTCGGACAGCGAATGGCACTTCACCTTCGACGGCGCGGTCGAGATGGCCAATGCCTACCCCGACGCGGACCTGCTCCTGCACCACTGGGGCTCGGTGGACTCCCCCGATTTCTCCCCGTTCAATGCCGACCCGGAGACGCTCCGGGGCGTCGTGGTCAACCCCAAACGCATCCGTGTACTCGCACCGGGCGAGCCATTCCGGCTGGGCGGCGCGTCAGCGTAAGCACGACACAATCAGCGGTTGACGTAGCCCAGGTGGGCGGCCGCTTTCCAACCCGAAGAACGGTAGTTCACGCAAAGGCGCATCCAGGTCGGTAAAACTGGGCACACGAGGCACCACCCTGGTGGTTCGCGACGAACTGCCGGGGCTACGACTCTCTCGTCCGCAGGCTGCCAGTGCCGGACACGGTCCAAAGAGACTGCCACGGGCGAGCTGTGACTTTCGGCCCTACAACCCGGGACAGCCACCGGTCACGCTAGCGGTGTACGGAACACCTTAATCGCGGGAGAAAGTCATGGGCGGGGAAGCCTCCACAGGAAAGATCATTGTTGGTGTTGATGGGTCGGAAGCCTCCATCGAGGCACTGAGGCAGGCCCAGACCCTTTCGGTGGCATTGGGAGCGCAAATTGAGGCCGTTGCCTATTGGGAGTTCCCTCAGGTCTATGGCGGCTATGTGGCCATGGGCATGGAGGACTTCGAGGAAGGCGCCGGACACGTCCTCAAGGAATCCTTGGAGAAGGCGTTCGGTCCGGAATTGCCGGACAACGTCGTCTCCCGCGTTGTCCGCGGTCACGCACGGGAATCCCTCATTGAAGCTAGCCGGGGAGCGGACATGATCGTTCTCGGCAGGCGTGGCCACGGAGGATTTGGCGGGTTATTGCTCGGATCGGTGAGCTCTGCCTGCGTTGCCCACGCCCACTGCCCGGTCCTTGTTGTCCATGCTCCGGAAGAGAGCTGAAGGGCGCGAGGAGACCCCTGGAGGAGAACCAATGTCCCTTCCCGACATCGATCCGGCCCGCTTCGACGGTGCCCGGCACGTCACAGAGGAGCTTAGCGAGGAGCGCTGCTGGGAGCTGTTGTGCTCACAGGACACAGGCCGCTTCGGCTTCACCTACAAGAACCGAGTGATGATCCTGCCCGTCAGCTACCTCGTCCACAACAGGGCGATCTATTTCCGCACCTCTGCTGCCGGGACCATCGGCAACGCCGTACCTCGCCTCAGTTCATCGTTTGAGATTGATGAGGCACGGCCGGACCGCAGCGAAGGGTGGTCGGTCCTGGTCAGTGGACCTTCCTCGCATGTGCAGGAACCGAAGCTGCCGACCTATCTTTGGGGACAGGTCATGGAAGAGCCCTGGGCAGGCGGGGCAAGGAACGACTTCATCCGGATCCACGCGGCGGTAGTGACTGGCCGCCACGTCCACCTAGCCTGAATCCGGTTACTGGCGCCACCCCTCGACGGCGCCCGCCCGCTATTTCCTGTTCTTGACCCGGCGTATCCGGGTGATGATGGTGGGGCACGCCAGCTGGGCAAGGACTGCGTGGGCGGTTGAGCCCAGCAGGAGACGCTTGATTCCGCCTCCGCCGCGGCTGCCGAGGACCAGCAGCTTCGCCGTCGATGCGGCTTCAGCGAGGGCCTGGGCCGGTGGATCGGCGGCTAGTACTTTGTGGACGACGAGGTCGGGGTAGTTTTCCGCCAGGCCGGCGACTGTCTCGGCGAGGACCAGCCGTTCTTCTTCCATGAATTGCTCGACGAAGCTGCCCTCGGGCAACCCCCTTTGCAACCAGGCACCGGGTATCGGGTAGGCGTGCAGCACGGTGAGTTCCTGTCCTTCGCGGTCCGCCTCCGCGGCAGCGAAGGCTACCGCTTGCGTTGATTCCTCCGAACCGTCCACTCCGACGACGACTCCGCGGCGGGAGTTCGCCGTCTCTTCTCCGACTACAGCCACAGGGCAGAGCGCCACGGAAGCGATCTGCAGGGCGTGGTCGGTCAACCGGCCTCCCGGCCGGACATGGGTCCCGGAGCCGATGACCACCAAGGACGCCTTCTTGGACCTCTTGCGGAGGGCGTAGCCTGCGGTGCCCGAGATCAGTACGGTTCGAACATCAACTGTCGGTTCCACCCCGGCTGCATGAGCTTTGGCCTTGATTAGAAGCTCGGTCGCGGCCTTGTTGACCATCTCGTTGTAGGCAAAGGATTCGGCCATCCACCGGTCATCCACCGCATGCACGAGCTCCACGGGCAGCTTCAAAGCCGCGGCCCGGTGCGTTGCCCAAGTCACCGCGGCCTCGTTGGCCCCGGTGTCGTTGATGCCGACGACTATTGGCTCCTTCATGGCATGTCCGCCCTTCCTCGAGAAAGTCTTCGGCCAGTCGCGACCTATACAGGTTCAGTCTCCGTCCCGCCGCTGCTGCCTGTTAGGGCCGGAAGTCCCGCGGGCCAATTCGAGACAGCGCCCACTACCCCAGCTCTGCGGGACCCATGGACTGGGAAGAGCTCGGACGCCACCGTATCAGCGGCGAGCCAATGCGCCTCGTTGCCAGGTACGCCCCTGCGCCCATGATGGTGAATCCAACGATTCCCAAGGCCGGGGTGCGGGCCGCGACTCCGGCCAGCAGCACAAGGCATCCGACGACGGCGGCAAAGATGCCGAAAGCGATGTGTCGGGACTTGGGAGGCCCCGGCGTCGATCTCATCTTCGAGGCGAATTTCGGGTCATCGCGCTCCATTTCCTGGGCGATCTGTTCCAGTGTCTTCTTTTCGTGTTCGGAGAGAGCCATCATCGGCCTCCTATGCCGGCGTAGGTGGGAACTATTGCTGCTAGAGCGGGTTGTCGAGCGGGACTGCTTCGAGGTATTCAGGGACTCTGGCGTTCCAGCCCAGCTCTCGCTTGATGCGGCGGCGCAGGGCATCAGAGGCATCGGGTTCGCCGTGGGTGATGTATGTCATGTGCGGGGCTTCATCCGCTCTGTGCATCCAACGAATGATTTCGTCGGCGTCGGCATGCGCGGAGAATCCTTCAATTTGTACGACCTCGGCTTGAATGGGGACGTCCTGGCCGTAAATTCTGAGTTCCTTTGCTCCGGCCGCCAGGTCGGCACCGCGTGTTCCTCCGGCCTGGTAGCCGCTGAGGACGATGGCGTTTTTCGGATCCGGACCATAGGCCTCGAGGTGGTGGAGGATCCTTCCTCCGGTAAGCATGCCGCTGGCGGAGATGATGATCATGGGTCCTCCCCTCAGGTTGAGAAGCTTGGAATCGTCTGCAGTGCGTGTCATCGTGGCCAGCTTGTACATGTCTTCGAACTCGTCCACGAGCAGCCGGTGTTCATCGGCATGCTGCCGGTACATGTAGGAAGCGTCGATGGCCATGGGGCTGTTGAGATATACCGGAATGTCCGGGATAAGGTGCTTGCGACGGAGCCTTGTGAGGTGGAGCATCAGGGTTTCTGCGCGGCCGACGGCGAACGCGGCAATCATGACGACCCCGCCGCGCCTGGCAACGCGGGACACGACCGCTCCAAGCTCGGCCTCCGGGTCCTGGTCCGGGTGGCTCCGGTTGCCGTACGTAGATTCAGTGACAAGAACGTCGGTAGCCTCGAGTTCCCGCGGCGGGAACATGAGGGGATCGTCGGCACGGCCCAGGTCTCCGGTGAGGTGTATCGAATGCCCATCAACGTTTATGTGGACCTGGGCTGCTCCGAGGATGTGCCCGGCCGGGAGGAAGGTGGCCTCGATGCCATCGCCAAGATCAAGCGGGGCATCAAAATCCCGGGGCTCGAAGGCGTTCAGGGACCTCACCGCATCGGCGGCGGTGTAGACCGGAAGCGCGGGAACATGCACCGAGGAGCCTCGATGATCGGCGTAGCGGGCTTCCTCTTCCTGGAGGTGGCCGCTGTCCGGAAGCAGCAATTTGCACAGTTCACTCGTCCCGTGGGTGGCGTAGACCGGCCCCGTGAAACCGTCACGGACAAGCGCCGGAACATATCCCGTGTGGTCCAGGTGCGCGTGAGTGAGCAGCACCGCATCGATCGAACCCGGAGGAATGGGGAACGGAATCCTGTTGCGGTCCCGGATGCGTTTGTAGCCTTGGAAGAGGCCGCAGTCGACCAGGACTCGTGTGCCCCGGGATTCAAGGAGGTAGCGGGACCCTGTGACAGTGTCCGTTGCTCCCAGGAACCGTAGACGGGCCGGGTGGGTGTTGTTCATGCCGGTCTCCTCAGTGTCGGCGGTACCGGGCATCCGGCGGTGGCCTGATGCCCGGTACCGTGTTGCGCAGCTACGGGGCCGGCATCACATGGTGGTGGCGGTACTCTTCGGTACTGGGTTTGATCGCCAGGGCCGTGACCACCAGGGTCACCGCGCCAGGAATCCAGGCGCTCCAGGCGGCGCCCGCCATCGAGGCGAAGCCTCCGAGCCATGGCGCTAGGAGGAGGACGACGGCGAGCACGGCTTGCGACCATTCGGCCACCGGCATCCCTGGCATGGCCAGGTTGGTGACACCGGCGGCGACCAGGAGGACGCAGAGGATGGGTTCGTCTCATTCGGGCTCTCGCACGACGAGAACCGGGCAATGGGCATGGGCAACGCAGGCTGCGCTGACGGAGCCGAGCAACAGCCCGTTGAACCCGCCGTGGCCGCGTCTCCCCACCACCAGCAAAGAGGCGAATCTGCTGGCATCGACGAGCGCCTGCCGGGCGCCGCCGAGGACGAGCCTGGTCCGGACGTTCCCGGGCAGTCGCGGGCCGAAAGCCCTCGTCATGGCGTCTTGGAGTATCTCGGACGCCTGGTGGCTGAATCCGTCGCGTCCCATCATTTCGTAAGCCTCATGTCCCACCGGGAAGTCCCAACAGACCCAGGCTTCGACATTGGCCCCTAGTGCCGATGCGAGGCGGTGGGCTTCGCGTAGTGCCTCGACGGAGGCTTCTGAGCCATCGACACCAACGATGATCTTGTCGTGCCGGGTTCCCGTGGCCATGGTTTCCCCTTCCTTTCCCGCGGTTTCTCTAAGAATGGGTAGAAAATTCCCCGCCAAACAGGGCCGAAAGTCATGGCCCCCGGCTTGGGTACTTCGGCCCTTGTTTGCCGCTGGCGGGCAGTGAACAATGACATAGCCGGGAAAGCATCAGGAACCGGCGGGACAGCGGCCACGGGCTGCCTGATAGGAGGATCATGGAACGCCCATTTTCGCCCCAAAGCGACGCCCGGGCCCCTGGCGCGCCGCCTATCCGCGTCTATGTTCTTGATGATCATGAGCTGGTCCGCCGAGGGCTGCAGGAACTGCTCGAGAGCGAAGGCTTTGTGGTGGTGGGCATGTCCGGCTCCGCGGAGGAGGCCGCCCGGCGCATTCCGGCGTTGCGCCCGGACGTGTCGGTGCTGGACGCCCGGTTGCCCGACGGCACGGGCATCGAGGTGTGCAGGGAGGTCCGGTCCGTGGACCCCACCCTTAACTGCTTGATACTGACCAGCTACGACGACGAACAGGCCCTGCGGGGAGCGGTCCTTGCCGGTGCGGCAGGCTACGTCCTCAAGGAAATCGGCGGTACCGACCTAATTGGCGCGCTCCGCCGGGCCGCGCGGGGCGAGTCCCTGTTCGACGCGTCTGTGAAGGCGAAAATCATCCAGGGACTCACGGAACCGCAGCGAGTGGACCCGAGGCTCGCCTCATTGACGCCCCAAGAGCGGCGGGTCCTTGACCTAGTAGGACAGGGCCTGACAAACCGGCAGATCGGTGAAGTAATGCAGCTCGCCGAAAAGACCGTGAAGAACTATGTGTCCTCGATGCTGGCCAAGCTGGGATTCGAACGACGCACCCAGGCAGCTGTCTATGTTGCCCATGGAACAGAGATACCGAGGGGGCCGGTTCGCTGATCCACCGGCGGATGCAATCTCGGCAAACGGCAATTTCAGCAGACCGGCACAGACCACAGCACGCTTGTGCCCTTCGTCGGGGCGCTGGTCACCTCAAACGAACCACGCAACTCCGAGGCCCGCTGTTCCATGTTCACCAGGCCGTTTCCGGGGACGGCATCCCTGAAGCCCTTGCCGTCGTCTTCGATGATCAAGGTCAGCATGCCGTCCTCCACCGACACTGAAACGCTGATTGCTTGTGCCTCGGAATGACGCACCGCATTGCTGAGGCCTTCGGAGATGACCGCGAGCGCGTTGGTGACTGTTGCGTCGTCGAGCACCGAATCGACCTGCCCGTTGAGCGTCAGGTGAGGGGCAAAGTGCAGCGATCTGGTGGCGGTGCGCACGGTCTGAAGTATCCGGCTGCTCAGCAACTCCTGCTCCCCGGAAGAACGCAAAGAGTAGATCGTGTTCCGGAGGTCCCGGATGGTCTCATCCAATTCGGCGGTGACCGCATCGATCCGGGTCAGGGCGGGCTCGCCCGTCGTGAACCGCCGCAGGCTCTGAATGCTGAGTCCCGCGGCGAAAAGGCGCTGGATGACGAGGTCGTGCAGGTCCCGGGCAATGCGGTCCCGGTCCGAGAAGACCACAAGCTGTTCACGGAGCCGGTGAATCCGGTCAAGCTCCAGGCCCAAGGCCACGTGCGAGCCAAAGACGGCGCCCATTTCCACATCCGTCTTAGCGAACGGCCCCGTTCCTGGGGCCCGAACCAGGAACAGAAGCCCATGATGGGCTCCCTGTGCACTGAGATCTATCGCCAGGAGTTTTCCCTTGGACAAGCCGTCAGCCGGTCCGAGGATGTCTCCAGCCTCGTCCATGGAGGCGGGCATCCCGGTGGCGGCGACCGACCTGATGACGGCGGAATTCATCGGCAGGATGTTTCCGGCGAAATGTGCGCTGTCCGTTCCCGCGGCACCCGCGACGCCGTACGAATCCATCCCTCCGTCTGGAACGAGAATCAGGGCCAGCTGGGAACCAGATTCCCGGAGCGCCCTGTCGGCGATCTGGTCAAGCCCGACATTTTCCGGTTCAGCCGTCCGGTCGTCGCCCAGCATCCGGCCGGTCACATCCATGCATGCCTCAAGCCAGGAAGCACGGCGGCGGGCGTCCTCATAGAGCCGGGCGTTCTCGATGGCCACGCCGGCAGCAGCGGCCAACGCCACCGCAAGGTCCTCGTCTTCCGGAGTGAAATCGCCGCCGCCCTCTTTTTCGGTCAAGTACAGATTGCCGAAGACGACGTCACGGACCCGCACCGGGACACCAAGGAAGGACTTCATCGGTGGATGGTTTGCAGGGAATCCGTACGACTTCGGATGTTGGTGCAAATCATGAAGTCGAAGCGGCGCTGGTTCGGTGATCAGCAGGCCGAGGACCCCGTGTCCGGTAGGCAGTGGGCCGATTCGGTGTGCAAGCTCCTCGTCGATGCCGACCGTGACAAAGTGGCTCAGCGATTTGTCTTCACCGATGACACCCAGCGCGCCATAGCGGGCATGCAGCAGCCGGCAGGCGGACTTGACGACCCTGTCCAGTACGGCGTCCAAGCTCAAGTCTTCGGCGACGGCCACCACCGCTTCCAGAAGTCCCCGCATTTGTTCCTGGGCATCCAAGAGTTCTCCAGCCCTGCCCAGAAAGTCCCTGAGCAGGTCTTCGATCCGGGTCCCGGTGGCGTGGAGACGATCAGCCCGCACAGGTTCTGGAATGGAGCCGTTCATCTACTGCCTTTCAAGCGGTACCGCCCACACAGGCCAAGTAACCCGTGTTGTGGCAGGTGGCGTATCCGATGCCAGACTACCCCCGAGTCTTCGGTTCCTCCAGACGCCCGTGAGGCGAGGGCCTTTGTGCCCTGTTTCCCCCTCATGCCCCGGAGTAGCCTCGGCGACATGACGAACACACCATCAACACCAGAACCGGAGGTCCTGCAACCTCAACAATGCTGGGAACTCTTGCGCGGCGTCTCGGTGGGGCGCCTCGCCGTCTGGGCGGAAGACCACCCGGATATCTTCCCGATCAACTACAAGGTCGACCACGGCACCCTCGTCTTCCGCACCGGAGGGGGAACCAAGCTCCACTCGGCCCTGGGCGAAACGCCGGTTGCGCTGGAGGCCGACGGCGTCAACCCGGACACCGGGGTGGCGTGGAGCGTGGTCGTGAAAGGGCAAGCTGTTGCTATTAGGCTCACCCAGGAGGTGCTTGATACGGTCGGGCTGCTCCTTTTCCCCTGGCAAGCGGGCCACAAAGACCATTTCATCCGCATTGTCCCGACGTCGATCACCGGGCGCCGCTTCACCGTCACCCCTCCCCTCACGTGGTGGAGTCCCTTGGATGACGCCACCCGCTCCGGACTTGAGTGATGGGGGCGCCCGGCGGTACCTCTTGCCCTACCTTGATGGAGCATCATGAAAGCACTCGTCTATGGCGGACCGGGACAGAAGTCCTGGACGGACGTCCCGGATCCCCACATCGTCAACCCCACCGACGCGATCGTCCGCATCGATACCACCACAATCTGCGGGACGGACCTTCATATCCTCAAAGGCGACGTTCCGGCGGTCCAGGAGGGACGGGTCCTCGGGCATGAGGGCGTCGGAACGGTCACCGAAATAGGTTCCTCCGTCACCGGGCTCAGGACCGGAGACCGCGTCCTCATTTCCTGCATCAAGTCCTGCGGACACTGCGGCAACTGCAAGAAAGGCCTCTACTCGCATTGCTCCGGGGAGGAGGGCCAAGCGGGAACCGGCTGGATCTTCGGCCATCTCATTGACGGCACCCAAGCCGAGTACGTGCGTGTCCCGTACGCGGAAAACTCGCTCTACAAACTGCCCCACGGGGTCACCGACGACCAGGCCGTCATGCTCTCCGACATCCTGCCGACGGCGTTCGAAATTGGAGTCCAAGCCGGTCGCATCAAGCCGGGCGACGTCGTCGCCGTGGTCGGAGCGGGCCCCATCGGCCTCGCCGCGATAGCCACATCAGGCCTCCACGGCGCCGCCACGATCATCGCCATCGACCCGGACGAAGGGCGCCTTGCCCGGGCCCGGGAGTTCGGCGCAACGGGGGTCGTGAACCCTTCCGGTCCTGGTTGGATCAGCGACGTCATATCCTACACCGACGGCGCCGGAGTGGATGTCGTCATCGAAGCAGTCGGAATCCCCGACACCTTCGACATGGCCGTGCGGCTCGTGCGCCCCGGCGGGAATGTGGCCAACATCGGCGTGCACGGAAAATCCGTTGAACTGCGCCTCCAGGACCTCTGGATCCGCAACATCAACATCAGCATGGGCCTCGTCAACACCAACACGACGCCGATGCTCCTCCGCCTGGTGGCCCAGCACAAGATCCCGGCCGAGAAATTCGCGACCCACCATTTCACCCTGGCGCAGATCATCGATGCCTACGACACCTTCTCACGGGCGGCTGAAACACACGCACTGAAGGTCATTCTCAGCCGGGAATCCCACCACTAGGCAAACACCGGCTGAAGCTCCTTCCCTGAACGGCAACCAAGGGCGGCGGTTCCGATGGACACAATCCGGCGTTTTCCGCTGGTAGCCGCCACGATGCTTGCAGGAGTGTGCGTTGGGATTATGCTGGGCCTCGGGCAGCCGGCCGCGGCACAAGCTACAGCGACGATCTATGCCCTGGCCGTGGCCGGATACCGTGCCGTGTCCATGCTGCGGGATCTCTTTCGAGGCAGGTGGGGCATCGACCTGCTGGCCGTAACAGCGATAGCCAGCACGCTCGTGGTGGGCGAATATATTGCTTCACTCATCATCGTGCTCATGCTTACGGGAGGAGACGCGTTGGAGGAATTTGCGCACGGACGGGCTACCCACGAACTAAAAGCCCTCCTCGAGCGGGCTCCGCGGACCGCGCACCGCGAGACCCCGGGCCACCCTGTGGAAGAGGTTCGCGTGGGGAGCGTCCGCTCCGGAGACACACTGTTGGTCAAACCCTCCGAAATCGTTCCCGTAGACGGACGTCTGCTCTCCCCCGCCGGGACTTTCGACGAATCCTCCCTGACTGGCGAAAGCCTGCCGGTGGAGCATGGCAAGGGCGACACCCTCATGAGTGGGTCAGTCAACGGCGAAGAAGCCGTTCGCATGGTTGCAAGCGCCACCGCTGCAGACTCCCAGTACAGCCGGATCGTGGCCCTGGTCCAAGAAGCCGCGGCGAGCCGGGCTCCCACCGTCAGGCTTGCGGACCGGTACGCCGTGCCGTTCACGATATTCGCCTTCCTGGTTGCCGGAGTCGCTTGGTACTTCAGTCACGATCCAGAACGGTTTGCCCAGGTGCTCGTCGTTGCGACACCGTGTCCCTTGTTGATCGCAGCACCTGTGGCGTTCCTTGCCGGCACCAGCCGGGCAGCCCATTCGGGGATCATCATCAAGAATGCCGGTACCCTCGAACAACTCGCCCGCGTCAGGACGGCTGTCTTCGACAAGACCGGGACACTCACACGCGGCCGCCCCGCCCTGCACGCGGTACAGGTTTCCGCGACCGCCGCGCAAGGCATGTCAGCCGATCGGATACTGCAACTCGCAGCGTCCGCTGAACAGTCTTCCTCGCATGTGCTGGCGGCCTCCGTGATTGAGGCCGCACGGTCCCGCGGCCTGCCTCTACTTCCGGTCGGCAGCGCCAGCGAGCACGCGACCCAAGGTGTCACGGCTGTCTGTGGAAACCAGACTGTGATGGTTGGCAAAGCTGCCTTCGTCGGCCCAGCCACGAGCGGCTTCGAGAAAGCAGTCCTGGGCAGCGGACAGCTAGGTATCTACGTCGGCGTGGATGGGCGATTCGCCGGAACGCTGATCATGAGCGACCCTTTGCGTGGGAACGCACTGGCCACCTTGGCCCAGCTGCGGCGCCTCGGCGTGCGGGAAACCATGCTCCTGACCGGCGACACCCATTCCACTGCCTCACATATTGCGGCCGAAGCCGGGATAACGCGGGTCCTGGCCGATTGCCTGCCTGCCGACAAGGTGGCAACCGTCGCCGAACTGGACGATCGCCCGGTCCTGATGGTCGGTGATGGAGTCAACGACGCACCAGTCCTCGCCGCGTCCGACGTCGGTGTAGCAATGGGTGCCCGGGGAGCAACCGCGGCCAGCGAATCGGCCGACGTCGTCATCATGCTCGATGACCTATCCAAGGTGGCCGCTGCCGTTGACATCGGCCGGCACACCATCCACATCGCCCGCACCAGCATCTGGACAGGCATTCTCCTGAGCGTCGGGTTGATGGCCGCGGCAGCATACGGCTTCGTGCCGGCGGTGGCCGGGGCTCTCTTGCAGGAGCTGGTGGATCTCGCGACGATCCTGAATGCGCTCCGGGCCTTGGGGCGCGGAACCCCGTGACGCGGGGCTACCATCCGGCCTAGCGGTAGGCGTCGCGGCGATGCGCGATCGAGACGATCTCGATCAGTACAACATCCTCCACGATCCGGTAGATGACGCGGTACTCTCCCCGTCTTGCCGAATACAACGGGAACAGCGGCTCCTGCAGTTGCTTGCCCACACGTCGCGGGTTCTCGCTGAGGGCACCGGTGATGAACTCAAATGCCGCAGCTGCGACCTTTTCTGGCAGGTCACGAGTTAGGGCACGTTTCGCCGACCTGGAGAATCTGACGTCGTAACGGGGGCTCATGCCTCATGCTTGGTGGTGCGCATGGCCGCCCTGACCTCGTCGATGGTGAAGTTCTCTCCACCAGCGAGTTCCTTCAGCCCCTTGCCAATATCCTTCACCAGCTTCGCGTCAGACAATACCGCCACAGTTTCGATCATCGCGTCGTAATCATCTGCACCCAAGAGGACGGCAGCACGAGAACCGTTTCGGGTGATCTCGAATCGTTCATGCGTGGACGATGCCTGCTCCACGATCCGGGAAAAATGCGATCGAGCCTCTGCCACTGGTAGCGTTGTCATGTACATAATTCTAGCGCACTGATGTCCCGGCATTTCGGCCGACTGATGTCAGCTGGTCCCTAGGCTCCGGCGCATCCAGGGCCTAAGCCGGCGACGCGGGACGGGTTATCAGCGTCGGGCACCGGACGTTGAGCAGTACGTGCTGAGCCACGGAGCCGACGAGCACGCGGGCCCCGCCCCTTCCCTTGCAACCCAAGACAAGCAACCGTGCATGAGCGCTGGCGTCAAGGAGTGCTTCGACCGGCTGGCGCTCACGGTCCAGGATTTCGCGCACAGCCAGATCCGAGTGCCGGGCGTCCAGACCCTCGACCGACGCGGAAAGGATCGTGTCGCCAGCGGGTCCTGGGCCGCTACCGGCGTGGACGATCACGAGTTCCTGTCGCATTCGCTGTGCCTCGCCAGCTGCACACTCGACGGCGATTTCGGAGTCCCGGGAGCCATCGACACCAACCACCACGCCGAATGACTCAAGCGTTGAAGGGGCCGGCACAATCGCGACGGCGCAATGGCTGATGACCGCGATCTGAAAGCTGACCGAACCAAATCCTTCACCGTGGTTGCCGGGGCGCCTGTCCGTTCCCACGACGACCATTTCCGCGTCTGCGGAAAGCTTGCGCATGGTCTCCGCGGGCTCTCCGGAGCTCAGTGTCGTCACCACCTCCAGGGAGGGAAACCGTGCGGTGACCCGTGCTGCCTCGCCTTTCAGCAGGTCCTTGGCTTGTGCGGTAGCGTCCTCGTGAAGGGTTTTCGCCGGGAACGCCCAAGGCTCTGGAACAGCATGGACCAGGTTGAGCCCAAGACCAAGATCACGGGCCCGTTCGGCAGCCCAGTCCGCGGCGGCGCTGCCGACCGCCGACCCATCGACACCGACGAGGATCTTCTTCTTCACGAGCCCACGTGCCTTCCCGGAACCAGCAGCAACCTCTTCCCAGTTTCGTGGGCTGCGTCGATGACCTGCAAGGGCCGTAAGACCCTCCCCGCGAACGCAATTTCCGGGTTATGTTCCTCAAGGGGTGTCGCGTTCCACGGTCCGGTGAGCCGCAGATCCGGCAGGAATCCTGTTCACTGCCGACGCCGTAGGGCGGCGCGGCGCGCGGTGAGTTCCGTCTCGTCGATCTCGCCCCGGGCGAAGCGCTCATTCAGGATGCGCTCGGAATCATCATCCGGCGGCCCGTGGAAACCCCGTGCGCCGGCGTGGTTCCCGCGCAACAGGAGGATCACCAGGGTGGCAACGCCACCCCAGAACAGCAACATCATCAGCCCCATGGCGATCCAGCCGCCGATGCCGATGCTTCCACCCCATCCATACATCATCGCCAATTTCCCGTGCTTTGGATTGCGTACCTGCATCCAGTGTCGTTCGGTTCCTACCCCACCCACAGGGCATTTAGACACCGCCGGGCCTTTTGGCCCTACAGCGGCAGATGCGCGCTCAATAGGCTGCAGGGAGTTGCAGGTCTACACCTGCGATCGTGTGCCCGAACAAGGAATAGGGCCAAACTACTTAGGAGCAGGCATGTCACTCCCCAGCATGGACGCAGGCCGTGTTGACGGCGGAATGCACGTCGCGGAAGAACTCAGCCAGGAACAGTGCTGGGACCTCCTGCGCTCAAACACCACGGGGCGCTTCGGCTTTGTTGAGCAAGGCAGGGTGGTAATCCTCCCCGTGAATTACCTGGTCGACGGCCAGTCCGTTTACTTCCGTACGGCCGGAGAGGGATCCATCGCCGAGGCAGTCCCCTCCCTCGGGTCGTCCTTTCAAATCGACGATTCACGTGGCGATCGGGCCGAGGGTTGGTCGGTACTGGTCAGTGGGGCCTCATCCCGTGTTGAGGACAAAGACCTGCTGACCCGGCTATGGGGAAAGGTCATGGCCGAGCCGTGGGCCGGCGGAGCACGGAACATCTTTATCCGGATCCAGGCACACAGGGTCACCGGACGCCACGTGCATCTGGAGTGAGCCCATCGACAGTGAGTCCAAAGCCATTCCAGCTTCATACACGCTCACGGGCAAGGAGACCATGGATACCGCGGAAGAAATCATCGTCGGGTACGACGGCTCCGCCGTCGCTGTCCCCGCCATGCACTGGGCTGCCCGCCAGGCGGCTCAGCGGAACTGCGTACTCCACTTGGTTCACAGTTCCCTGTGGCCGGCAATCCCCCGCGAGCCCGGTCCGATGCCGGGCGTCCAAGGCAGCGGGTTGCGACGCGCGGCGGAGGACATTCTGACCGATGGTTTGGCACAGGTCCACGGCACGGTTCCTGGATTGGCTGTCAAGACGACGCTGGTCTATGGATGGCCGGCCGAACACCTCAGGACCCTCTCTTCCGGTGCCGCGCTGCTTGTCGTCGGCACCCGCGGCGCAGGGGGATTTACGGGACTGCTGATCGGCTCCGTCAGCCTGGAACTCGCGGCAACAGCCGATTGCCCGGTTGCCGTCATCCGCGGCGGAGAACACTCCGGCGGGCCAGTCGTCGTCGGCGTCAACGTCGACGATTGGGAACTACCGCTTCGGCATGCCTGCACCCTGGCCGCATTGGCGGGTGCAGCCCTTCGAGTGGTGCACGTCCGGAAGACACAATGGATTCCACGGCATCTCCAAAACGCGGGCACCCCGACTCAAGACCAAGCAGATCTCCACGTCCAGGCGCTTCTCGACTCCGCGGCGCGGAACGCCCAAGAATCAGTTCCAGGCCTTGATCTCCAGATACGATCTCCAATCGGCACGTCCATTCCGGGCACTCTTCTGGCGGAGGCTCAGGATGCCTCCATCATCGTCGTCGGGACCAACGCACGCGGACTCATTCGGGGCACCCTCGGTTCGGCCGCCCACGCTGTGCTTCACCACGCCAGCTGCCCGGTCCTGGTAGTGCGCCGGCCCAGCTGGCCCAGCTGGCCCAGCTGAGATCTCCCGAGACCTCCAGTGAGGTAGGTGCTGTTCAGTACAAGTCGCCAGGGGCCAGCTCGTCGCTTTCCGGCCCACGGTGAATGCGCCTCCCGGTGATGGACGTCGGGATGATCTCCACGAAAACCCGCTTCTTGGTAGAGGTCAATTGTTGGCGCGGAACCCTCTCGGCGGCTTCTACCTCGGCACCGGATTCCAGTTGCCGCGCCCTGCCTTTAACCACGACACTCCAGACGGATTGGCTCCCCACCCCATCCGTCTCGAACGCAACTTTGTCGTTGATCGTGAGCGCGAACAGCTTCTCCCCGGGATTCGTCCGGAGGAGAATTTTTCGGTCGTGGGCAACGAAATTGATCGGATAGATCTCCGGTTCGTTGGCGATGCTCAATGCCAACCGCCCCAATGTCGCCCCCAAAAGGATATTCCAGCATTCTTCCTCGTTCAGGACCTCCACGGGGTTTGCGGTATCCGGTGACATGGCGGGTCCTTTCGATTGCGGCATTCCAAGCCATTCCAGCATGCGCGCGGCGCACATCATCCAATAGGGCCCTTCGACCCGTGTCCATTGGACTACAAGCTTGTAGCGTCGGTGATGAGAAGGCTTCCCATCCAAGGTTCGCGTTTCATTGAAAGAGGCCGTGATGCTCGGAATAAGACCGGCGGATGCCGGAATGCCGGATACCGGAATCTATTTCCAGTGGGGTGATTTCCTGATCCAATTCGGCAATCTGGTGGTCATAGCCACCATGATCGTGTTGTTCATTCTCGCTTTGGTTCTTCCGTTCCCAGGCCGAAGGAGCCGGAAATGACCGCCGACCACGGCCCGGTTTCGACTGCCGCCGACGGCGAACCACGGTTCTCCACCTGGACAGGAAAGGCCAGGGGCTGGGCCCTCCGCCGGCTGCCGCCGGACAAGCTGCTTCCCGAAGGCCAGCCGAGTTACGTGTCGTCCTGGATTTACGTCTTCGGCATGGGCGCCGTTGCCGCGTTCGTCTATATCCTCGGTTCCGGCGCCGTACTGGCATTGAGCGGACCCACGTGGTTCCATGCCTCGGCGTTCGGACGTTTCATCAACAGCACGCATTTGTGGAGCGTTGAACTGTTCTTCATGTTCATGGTGATCCACCTTTGGGGCAAGTTCTGGATGGCCGCTTGGCGCGGCGGGCGAGTGCTGACCTGGATCACCGGGATGCTCGCGTTCGTCGTCTCGATCGTGACTGCCTTCACCGGATACCTGCTTCAAACCAATTTCGACTCGCAATGGATTGCCTTCCAAGCCAAGGACGCCCTCAACGCCGTCGGTGTGGGCGCATGGTTCAACGTCGCCGATCTGGGCCAGATACTCATGTGGCACATCACGCTTCTCCCGCTGGCTGTCGCCGTCGTCGTCGCCCTCCACGTTGTTCTCGTGCGGATGCACGGCGTAGTGCCCCCGCTGGAGGCCGCAGCATCCGATGCCCAGCTACGCTCGACAGCGCCAAGCCGTGCCACTGACAGCGAGGTCAAGAAGTGAGCAAGTCACCAGGGTCAACGTCGTGGCGCGCCCGCAATGACATCGTCAGCAGGCCATGGAGCGGCACGACGCGCGAATACGACTTGTTCAGGGAACTTGCTGTCGGCCTGGTGGTTGTCGGCCTGCTTGTCCTGGGACTCTCGGCGGTATTCAGCTCTCCGGACGAACCGACGGTGACCCTGAAATCCTGGGCCCTAGCCGACCCCGCAGACTTCGTCGCAACGGCCACCACCGAACTGGGTGGTACCAGCGGCACCGCGGGATATGGGCCACCCTACAATTCGACCCCCGATGCCACTCAAAAGCTCGGCCCGATCGACCTGCAGAGTCTTTCGGGCGTACGACTTCCGATCGACACCGCCAACGACTTCGTCATCGGCCCGCTCCAAACGCTACCGACGCCTCCGGCGGCAGTCGACGAATGGACCAAGGCAAGCGACGCCCAACACACTGCCTGGACCACGGCGTACGCGGACGCACTAAGCAAAGCCCCGGACAACGACCCGGCGAAGGTTCGGCCCGGCGACTACGGCCCGGTACCGGCTGTCACCGAAGCCCTTCTGGCCATGGCGCAGCAAGGGACCCTTGATCCGGTCCTGAGCGCACGAGGTTCGTTCTACAGCACCGATTACAAAGCCAGCATCTTGTTCCTCGGTGACGGCAGCTACTTCCCCGGCCTCGCCGATGCCCAGCATCTGACCGGCGACCAGTGGGGAATGATGAATGAAACGGGGAATTACCCCGGTCAGTCCTGGCTGTGGCTCTTCTCCGCCCTCTACCAAGTGGAACCCTTCAAATCATCGCCGAACGCGGATGTCCTCGTCGTGTTTTCCATGGTGATCCTGACAGCCCTCCTGACCCTGGTGCCCTTTATCCCCGGACTCAGGTCCTTGCCCCGCCGCATACCCGTACACCGCTTGATCTGGCGGGACTATTACAAGCACCGCTAGTCCCGCGTGCGTTCCCTTTAAGTTCGCTGCGTCGAGTGCGGCCGCGGCTTCATCTCATTCATAGTCGGAGCATAGGCGGCCGAGCTGGGGCCAACGGCGTCATTCGTGCAGTCTGAGCGCTTGCGTTGGGCAGAGCGCCGCTGCGTCCCGGGCCGCGTCTTCCAGGTTCTTGGGGATGGCGATTTCGGAGCCGCCACGGCCAAGCGGATATCCCCAATCGTCGCGGGTGAGCAGTTCCGGAAGCAATTCGATGCAAAGGCCCCGGCCATCGCAACGGGTCCAGTCGATGTGCATTGTGGTGCGGTGCACCTTTCCCTCTGTCATCGCGGCGCCTCGCATCGCCCGCGCAGGTGTGCTTCGACGTCGGAGGCAAAAGCCATCAGGGCGCTGGAGGCAAGCCGTGCTGTCCCGTCCGGATGGGCGCAGCTGCCCCGGCCCGTCACGAGAGCAGCGAGCCGGCTTATCTCCTGCGGAAGTTTCCCGTTGGTGTCACCGTAAGCCAGTCGCGCGAAGAGCCTCGCGAGGGCGGGAAGGCCATTGGTGCAAGGACCACACTGGCGCGCCGACTGGCCGGACAAGTAGGCCAGAATGTCGGCGGTAGCCGCGAGGCCACAGGACCCGGACCCCAGCGTCATGACGATCCCCGCACCTGTCCTGGCACCCACAGGGGCCAGCCCTTCCTTTGAGAACGGTACGTCGAGCTGGTCCGCGGCGAGCCACGTGCCGTGGTACCCGCCCACAAGAGCAGCACGGACAGAGAGCAGCTCGACGCCGGTACTCAGGAGGATCTCCGTCAGGCGCACGCCGGTCGGGATCTCGTAGACTCTTGGTCCGGCCGCGTTCCCGGACAAGGTGATGAGTCTGGACCCGGGCGCAGAGCCGGTTCCGACGCCGCGGAACCACGCAGAACCGAAGCGGGCGATCAAAGCGAGGTGCGCCAGGGTCTCCACGTTGTGGACCAGGGTCGGCCGCCCATTCAGTCCGCTGTCGCTCAGCCGCTTTGTTCGGTCGCGCGGGATAGCCGGACCCCCGGAAATAGCACTGACAGCCGCAGTGGCTTCTCCGGAGATAAACGTATCCGGCGCTTCGTGCAGGCGTATACGCGCCTCCCTACGCTCATCCAAAGCGCGGGCGACGGGAGCCAACTGCTCCGCGCCGGCATACAAGTGCAATTCCTCGGCGCCAAGGCTCCGGCCTGCGATCAGGATGCCGTCGATCACCAAATGGGGGGCGTTGTGCAGCAGGGCCGCGTCCTTCTGGCTTAACGGTTCGCCTTCCGCGCCGTTGGCGACGACGACCGGCCGCCGCCTGTCGGGAGGGATCGACGCCAACTTTTGCCACGTCGCAAACCCGGCCCCTCCGCGGCCATCCAGCCCGGACTGCAACAGTTCGTCGATCAACGGAGCCAGGTTTATTGCCGGAAGCGGACCGAAGGCAGCCTCGTGACGTGCTAAATCGGCTGAACCGGCTGCAAACAATCGTGTTGCGCCGGACGGACCGGCAACATGGTCCCGGCGGCTGATGGTGCCCTGGTCCGAAGTCATGGGGTTTCCCGGCTGCGCACATTCCGGTATTCGACAAAGTCTTCGTGCAGCCTCCACGCGATGGCCCCTCCAACTGCCACCAGGCACAACACCGCCAGGACGAGGAACCAGGGTTCGCGGCCGTTCGTACCGTTTCCGATGGCATGAAGTACCGAAACGGGCCACATCGCATAGACCAACCAGTGCACGGCCTTGAACGCCTTGGGACCGATCTTGTTGCGCAGCAAGGCGGTGACCGTCACGACGATCAGGAAATCGAAGGCTATCGTCCCAAGTCCGAGCCAGAACGGCTGATATGCGCCCAGGAAGGGAACGAAGAAATCCACCAACCTCAGTTGGGCGAATGGATCAAAGAGCAAGGACACAACATGGACCACAACAAACAAGACCGAAAAGAGTGAGAGATTGCGGTGCACCAACGTGACGGCAAACCGCGGCATCCCGACGACAGCCCGCCCGGAGCGGGCACCAATTCCCAGCAGGACGGAAAATGTCAGGAGCACGAGGGCCACCACCCCCGAGCCTCGGCCCACAGCCCACAGGGCCTGATCGAAGACGGCGTTCATGACGCACCCGCCATCTCGTCCGGCGGCCAGCCACCGAAAGTGGCTACCCTGCCCGCACTGTCAACCAGGCGGGCGGGCACCCCGAGGTCTTTCAACCACGACGGCGCGCGGCGGCCCCGCACGACGCATGCCGTGGAGATTGCGTTGGCGTCCGCGCAGCTTTCCGCCGCCACCGTGACCGTCCGCCAGACGGGTTCAGCAGGCAATCCGGTGTGCGGGTCGATGATGTGGTGGACTTGCCGGCCGTCATGGTTCCATCTGCGCTTTTGCGTACTCGATGTGGCCAACGCGTAGCCGGAGCTCAGCCGGACGCACCCCGAAGGATCGTCCGGCATATCCTGGACCAGCACCACCCATCCCTCCGGGGGCGCCTCCCCCGCGGTGGCCAGATCGCCGCCCAGACTCACCATCGAACCGCAGCCAAGCGTTGACGAAATCCGCTGCGCGGCCCAGTCGGCCGCCAAGGCTTTGCCGATCGCACCAAAGTCAAGCAGCACGCCGTCGGGCACTTCAATCCTGTTTCCAGCAAGTCCTATACGGGTCCAGGCCGGGGCAACCGTTGTCACGACGATTGATCCCCGGGACTCCGGCGCCGGGTTCCAGCGTACGTCGAGCAACGCGAAATCGCGGTCATACCCGAGTCCAAGCAGGACGCTCCCGATTGTCGGGTCCACATCCCCGTCGGTCATTTCCGCAGCAGCCAATGCGCTGCGGACGATCGCGGCGAATACTTCGCTGATTTCCTGCCCCTCCGACAGCCGGCTGCCGAGGATCATGAGCTCCGAATCGTCGCGGAAACGGCTGCACGCCATCTCAACGTCGTGGCAGACCTCTCGACATAGACCGACGGCCTGGTCAAGCATCGATGGTTCGGTGACGATGACACATGCCTCGGTGCTCCATAGCTCCCAGCGTCGCGCCGCCGTTACCATCAGGATCCTGACGATCGGCCCTGCGGGGCCGTTGATCCGGGCCCGACGGGCTGCACCGGCGATGTGGACGAGTTGTGGCGGCGCGAACCATAGTTCGGGGTGGTCGACTCCCCTGTGTTGCCTGAAGACGTATTGCCTGAAGACGTGGTTCCGGAAGAGGTATTGCCTGCCGCGGCTGGTGCCGAGACCGCCGCTCCCACGACCACGACGCCCGCCACACTCGCGGCCCCCACCCACGATGTCACTTGACGGGCGATCCTGCGGCCACTTTCCCTCGAGTTCATGGCAGCCTCCTTGGCTCGTGCCTGACCGATGTCGCTGGGTTAATTCTAGGATTGCAAGCGTTAGCCTCGGCCAAGCGTTTCCTGTATAGAAGCTGTGTAGAAATGCTGAACCCTAGGCACGAAACGCGCCGGAAAACAAGGGCCTTTCGGTCATTCAAAACTTTGTGAAAACTGCGTACTTTTGTGTTCATGGACATCGTCATCCAGACTGTCGGCTTGCACAAGAACTTCGGGCGCGTCAAAGCGCTCGACGGCCTCGACCTCGAGGTCCACAAGGGCGAAATCCACGGCTTCCTCGGGCCGAACGGCGCGGGAAAGACCACCACGCTACGCATCCTTCTCGGTCTGGCCCGGCCGTCGTCGGGCACCGCGAGCGTCCTGGGCATGCATCCCTGGGCGGACGCCGTCGAACTCCACCGGCGCATCGCGAGCATCCCGGGTGACGTGAGCCTCTGGCCCAACCTCTCGGGCGGCGAGGCCATCGACCTGCTTTCCCGCCTCCGTGACGGGGCTGTGGACCACGCCACCTACAAGGAGCGCAAGCACCGCCTCTGCGAACTCTTCGACTTCGACCCCGGCAAGAAGGGCCGCGCGTACTCGAAGGGAAACCGCCAAAAGGTCGCGCTCATCTCCGCCCTCGTCATGGACGCTGAGTTGTATCTCCTCGACGAGCCGACGAGCGGCCTTGACCCGCTCATGGAAGCGGTCTTCACGCGCGAGATCCGGCGGATCGTACGCGAGAACGGCGCAACAGTCCTGCTCTCAAGCCACATCCTCTCCGAAGTCGAGCAGCTCGCCGACCGCGTCAGCATCATCCGCGCCGGCCGGATCGTCGACGGCGGCACACTCGACGCACTGCGCCACCTCACCCGCACTGAAATCTCGTTCGCGCAGGACAGCGTAGACACCCATGCGCTCGCCACGCTCTCGCAGGTCCACGACCTCACGGTGGCTGAGGGACGAGTCAAGTTCGGCGCCGATTCCGATCGCGTCCACGAAGTGCTGCCCCTTCTCGGTACGCTCGGGGTGAAAGGCCTGCTCGTCGCGCCGCCGTCGCTCGAAGAGTTGTTCCTGCGCCACTACGGTGAAACAGTTGCCCCGCTCGCCTCGCAGGAAAAGGACGACGGAGGATCCCACCTTCGGCGCCACCGCGCCGCTCCGACGGGAGCCTGAGATGGGTGCCCTGTGGATCCTGTACCGGCAGCGCTTGCGCCGGGACCGTTGGCAGGTCATTGTTTGGGTCCTCTCGATCGGAATGCTTGCACTGTTCGCCGTTGCAGCCATTGCGAAGACGTTCGGCGACGACGCGACACGCACGCAGGTGCTTCAGCTCGCGACCGCAGCGCCCGCGATTCTCGTGCTGCGCGGCCTTCCGCGTGGTCCGGCCCTGGATTCGTTCGCCTTCTTCGAGATCTTTTCGTTCCTGGGCGTCCTTGCCGGACTGATGAATACTTTCATGGCCGTCCGCCACACCCGGGCCGAAGAGGAATCGGGCCGGGCCGAGCTCATTTCCTCGACGGCCGCCGGGCGATGGGCCCCGCTCGCCGCAACCGTCCTCCACGGCGCTGTGGCCAACGTACTCGTGGCTGTCGCGACGGCGCTCGGCTTCATGGCAGGAGGGCTTGACCCGGCCGGCTCGCTCGTAGCCGGCTTCGCGACAGGCGCCGTTGGGTTCGCCTTCTTTGGTGTGGGCCTGTTGGCCTCCGAGTTCTTCAGCACGTCACGCGGGGCCAACGGCATTTCGTCGACGCTCGTAGTAGTTGCGTACCTGCTGCGCGGTGTCGGCGACGCCACCGGACAGGTCAGTCCCGATGGGACCACCATGACAGCCGCATGGCCGAGCTGGATCTCCCCCATCGGCTGGGGCCAACAGACGTTCGCCTACACAGGAAACCGATGGTGGCCGTTGCTTCTGCCGCTCGGGCTATGGGCGGCCTGCACCGCCGTCGTCGTGTTCATCATGGCGCGCCGCGACGTCGGCTCGAGCGTGCTCGCGGGGCGATCCGGACGTTCCGACGCCCGGCCCTGGTTGCGGGGGAGCTTCTCGCTCGCGCTGCGCCTGCAACAGGGAGCGATCATCGGCTGGTGCATCGGCGGCCTCGCGACGGGTCTCCTCACGGGATCACTCGGCTCCGCTATCCAGTCTTCGATCACTTCCAACCCCCAAGTCTCTTCGGTTCTCCGCGGCATGATCGAGGCCCAGGGCATTTCAATGACCCAACTGCTGGTCGCGGCCCTGTTCGAAGTGGCCGGGATCCTTGCCGCTGCATGCGGCCTCCAGACAGTCCTTCGCCTCCGCCAGGAGGAGGTGGCCGGAACCGCTGAGCCCGTCGTGGCCGAATCGGTGGGCAGGATGCGTTGGCTGGGGAGTTTCCTCGGACTCGGGGCCGTCTCGGTGGCGCTCGTCTTGGCGTTCACCGCCGTCGGGGCATGGGCCTCCCTCGCCGCCTCCGGAGACACCTCAGGCGCCGTCGACGACGTCTGGCAAACCGCACTCGACCAACTCCCCGCGGCGCTCATCTACCTTGCCCTGCCAGCCCTGGTGTTCGTCGTGTGGCCCCGAGCCACGATCCCTACCGGGTGGGCACTCCTTGGCGTCGGCGTCATCCTAGGGATCTATGGTTCCATCCTTGGCATTGACCAGAAGCTACGGGACCTCTCGCCATTTACCCACACCCCGGTCACCACCAGCACTGGCACCGACTGGAGCGGCGGCTTCTGGATGCTTGGCATCGCCGCGGTCCTCGCGGCGCTCGCGCTCGCAGCGGTTCGCCGTCGGGAAGTGGGCACGGCGTGACAGATCCGGGGAAGAAGCGTCTGCCCGACTCCGCCGAGACATCCGCGGCCGTACTCACGGCCGCGGGCTTCCCCAAGATGCCGGCCCGCGCCCTCATGGCGCTTGTGGTCTCCGACGACGGCTCGCTGACCGCGGCCGAGCTCTCCGAGATACTGGGCGCGAGCGCCGCCGCGGTCTCCGGCGCCGTCCGGTACTTGCAGACAGTCGGCTTCGTGCATCGGGTCTCGCAGCCTGGCAGCAGGCGCGACCGCTATGCCCTCCCCGATAACGCGTGGTACGTCGCATCCCTACGGCAGAACCCCGTGTACATGCGCCTCGCTGAGCTCGCCGACTCCACGGCTTCAAGCCTCCCGGAAGGGTCGCCGGCGAGGACGAGGGTGAGCGAGATGGGCGCCTTCTACCGGTTCCTCATGACCAGGCTGCCGGCGCTCCTCGATGAGTGGGAGCATACGCGGGGCAAAGCATGAATGCTCCGGTTCCGCTTGAGCCTCAAGCCTGTGGCGGATACGGCTGCCGCGGGTTCGGCGGATATGCCTGTACCAGTCGGTCGAAACGCTGTCCCCTGGGACTGGCAGGCAGGAGCACAAACACGAGCAGTGCGATCCATCCGAGCACCGGGACCAGGGCGAGCAACAAAAAGAGCCCGCTGAGATTCGCGTCATGCAGGCGTCGTGCAGCCAAGGCGAGCGAAGGCACGATCGTCGCCAGGAACCACAGTCCGCCAAGGGCCGTCGACGTGCTTGTGTTTCCGTTCCCGGTCGCACCGGCCGCATTGATCACCCCAGAGACGATGGCTGAGGCGAGAACCCACCACCAATACTCACTGCGGCTTGCCCGCCCGTGGAAGATTGCGTACTTCTTCCAGAACCGTTTGACGGCCTCGATCGGCGTGGCGCCATAGTAAGGCAGCTCAAGCGGGACTCCACCCGGGGGGAAATTCCGGGGCTGATAGCTGGACATCATTCAAGCCCTTCCATGCAGACTATTCGACACCGGCATGCTAGGCGCAGTCATGCCCGTCCGAATAGGGCACAAAGCCCTGCGTCGCAAGACGCCCCGCAGGCGCGGGTCGCCTGCGGGACTTCCGGCCCTGCCGGGCTGGGCCAAACGAGCAGAAAATGATGGGCAAAGCACCCGGAATGCGGGAGCCACATTTCATGGAGGCGGAGAGAGTCATGAAGAAACCAATCGTCGTCGGCGTCGTTGACACCCAAGCGAGCCGGGCCGCGTTGGCTTGGGCGATGGACCGGGCGGCGCGGCGGAAACTCCCGGTGCTGCTCGTCCATGCGGTAGACAGTCGATGGCTCGACGAATCGGTCGGTTCCAGCGAGGTGGTCAGGGCCGCAGCAAACGAACTGCTGGGCAAGACCGCAGCATATGCAGGCGAATTGGAGCCGTCGGTCCACGCGGAGGCCTTGCTGTTCTCCGGTAGCCCTGGACAGGCGCTCAGGAAGCACTCGAAAGGGGCCCCGATGGTTGTCATCGGAACCGGGCACAACTGGCCTGGAGGACCTGTGGCTGACAGGGCACTGCAGATCGCCGCCGTCGCCCAATGCCCTGTGGCAGTCGTCGGGGAGCAGGACATGACGGTGCGCCGCGGCATCGTGGTCGGCGCTGACGGTTCCGAAGAATCTACGCAAGCGGTTTCCTTCGCGGCCGAAGAAGCGGACAGGGACAACCAGGAGCTGACAGTAGTTCACGCCGTCCTCGCGCCGCCGCTCATTCAGCGCGTCATGCCGGCGAGCGACGTCGCCGAGACGATCTTGGAGGAAGAACGAATCGTCCTCGCCGAGACCGTGGCCGGACTGGCCGAAAACTACCCCGACCTGGTTGTCCATCAAGTTCTGGTGTCCAACAACGAACCCGCCGAAGCACTCGTGGATGCCGCGGCCAACGCCACGTTGCTGGTGCTGGGAAGCCGGGGAAAGGGCAGCTTCAAACGCCTCCTCATGGGGTCGACGGCCCATGGGGTACTCAGGTCCCTGCCTTGCCCAACCGTTATTACCAGGGTGCGGCGGGTGAAGCATGTGGGCTGACGGCTAGCCCAGTCATCTCTCGCCTACGGTGTCATCCCGGCGATCCTGCTTCCCGGGCGCGGTCGGGCCAGACGCCTTCCGCGAGCGAGAGGACCGGCGAGAGTGCCGGGTTGTCTGAGTCCCCTCGCCAACGCTCTACCGCAAGATGCGTGCCCTGAAGATTGACGACGACGAACGCATGGTCGCACCCGAGGGGTAGTTGCCTGCTACCGACAAGCGGAGCGACAACATAGTCGCTGTCATCACTCGCGAGCATGACGACAACCTCGTCCATCCGCAGTTCGGAGTGCATCACCCGACCCTCAGGACCGCCACATATGTACGCGGCGCTAGGGCCCTGACAAAAGAACGAACAGGGAATATCCCCTGGCCGGCTCACTCAGGGGTCTTCAGGTCAATGACTATCTCGTTGCGTCGCATGAACCACGGCTTGAAGGGTGGATCAAACCGCGCGAATCGCGGAGTCCCGGCAGGGGTGAGTTCAGCCGACCGCAAAGCGCTTTTTAGCTTCTCAAGATGGCGCTGATAGCTCACCGCGCTCCAGCGCCCGCTGTAACGGATTGCCGCTGCAAGGCTCTCGGGAACTGTCCGCAAGTGCACATTCGGGTCGGTGGGGCCGGGTGCGTTCTCGATAGTGAAACCTTCCGGCAGAACAAAAGCAATCCGGTATTTCTGCTCTCCTGTCTCACCCGGCTGACTTTCGATTCCCTGCTGCACCACCGGGGCAGTCATGGCGATCTTTTCTGAAGCTGCGTCCTGAACCACCGGCGCTGTCATCGGTACATTCTGCTTGGAGCGGTTCTCTCCGCTGATATAGGAAAACAGGTAGCGGAACGCACGGTTGCCGGAGTCTTCAAAAGTGCCTTTGACAATGACCTCTGCCAGTAGGTGTTCGGGATACTTTCGAACCTCAAAATCGTCGTAGCTTCGCACAATCTGATAGGGCTGCTGCGCCGTCATGGCATCACGCTACTCCGGCGGCGTTGCCCAAGCCATGAGGTTCCTAAGGGAGGTGAGTATTCGCGTGGCTTTCTTGCCCTGGGGCTTCATCCGATCCGCGCCGATCGGGAAAAAACCGTCGGACCCTTGACCCTTTCACAGCCACCTCATATCACCTCGCCGTGACTAATTGCCGTGGTCCGTCGCACACGGTCGTCTGCCGATCCCATCCAGATAGATGGCGTAGAACTTGCAGCGCCGTGTGGTTTGGGTTGCGCCAAGAGCTAAGGGCCGCCCGGACGCGGCACAGCGTCGCCCGGCTCCACCCGACGAAAGCGGGTTCATCGGCCCCGGTGCGTTGGCGTTTTCCGGGTTCGACGACGAGGACCCCTTGGGGTTGCTGTGCTCGGACTTTGAGCCGGAGATGACCTAAACAGGACTCCCCGAGTCGGGATTTCTCCGCTCACCGCTTTCGGGCGTGAAAGCCCAGATCGGCTTCGGCGGCCACAACGCACTCCAAAGCAAGATCCAAGGCCTGACGGAAACCAAAACATGCCCTGAGGACCTCGACCCGCCGAACCTGCTTCGTATACGACAGGCCCCTAACCAGCGGTTTCTTGGCCTCGGACTTCTCAGCCGGGGAACCAACCCCCGAGCTCGATTCTCTCCCTCCGGGCCCCATCTGCTGGCGTGGCGAGCGGACCAAAGGGCCGCGCGACGACGGCATATCCTCCCGGCTAAAGCCCCGGGCCGGCGCCCATCCCCGATCTTGAATCTTGCTCCACCTCTTGCCTGAAAGACTTAGTACTAAGCACGCTTAGTACTTCTTGAACGGGATCCACGAACCATTCGCCGGGAGTTTGAGGCTTCGCCGACACCGCCTGCGCCGACAAGACGCGAAGGTTGTCAGATATCAGGTGATGGATGAGCCCAGCCCCCGGGGCGCCTTGCAGGACCTTTGGAACCGCCGATATCGTCCGGGGCGGTGGAGACCTGCCTCGAGAGCGCTTGCGACACGCCCGGCCACATTTGCCGACTTCAGGATGCGTCGGCGGTCTTGGTTGATGTGTTTAGGGACTGGTGCGGCCAGCTTCCCCACTCGGAGGCGATGACCGTTGGCCGTCCCAAAAAGTATCCCTGCCCCGAGTTCATGCCGAGTTCCGTAATTGCGCTCAGTTCCGCGCTTGTTTCGATTCCTTCGGCGACGATCTTGGCGCCGATCTGTTTGGCGAATTCGACCATGGCCGCGCCAAGGGCCTGCTGGCCTTGGTCATGGTCGATCCCGGCGATGAGGCTTCGGTCGAGCTTGATGATGTCCGGCCGCAGCCGCACGACATGCCGCATTGAAGCGAACCCGGACCGGGCGTCATCGACCGCGATCCGCAGACCGCGCCGGCGAAGGGGAGCCAATGCGCCCAGCAACGGGGCGTATTCGTTGACGGCAAGGTGCTCGGTCAGTTCAAGGACAATCCGGTCAATCGGCAGGGCTGCATTCTCGAGGAAGACGGGCAGTCGGGGGTCCAGGCAGGTTTCCGGGGAAAGATTCAGGGCCACGTACAGGTCGGTGGGGAGCTTGCCTGCGGCTTCGAGTGCCGATTCAAGGGCAGCGAATTCCAGTTCGCCGCCGAGTCCAACAGTGTTGGCCTCGTTGAACCAGTGTTCCGGGCCTTTGCCGCTGTCGCTGGGAAACCGTGCCAACGCTTCGGCACCAATGATCTTTCCCTTCGTGAGGTCGTATATCGGCTGGAACGCGGTCAGGATCAGGCGGGCCCGGAGTGTCTCTTCCACGCGTTCCGTGATGCGCTGCTTCAGGAGCGCACGGGCACTCTGGGCCGGGAGCTGCCGGCTCGTTCCCTCGAAACCTGTCCTGTCGGGATTTGCCCTGACGGTCACATCCATCCAGACCGGTGCTCCGTTGTGATGGCGGCAGATGGTAACAACGCCGCTCCAGCCTGGGCCGCGATTATCGGTGGCATCGGCCATGGACCGCCGTGCGTTTGCGAGCTCCTCCTGATCAATCACCATTTCGCAGGGTTTGCCGAGCAGCTCGGGGGGCGGGTAGCCAAGCAAAGCCATGCTGGCCTGGCTGGAGAAGGTGAACTTTCCCTCCTTGTCCACGGCCCAAAGCCATTCCCGGCCAGCATGGGCGACGGTATCGATGAGATCAGCTGCGGCTCTGGCCCGGCGACGCTCACCGTGGAGGGCACGGAATCCTTTGAGTGCGGCGAGGACCGCCAACAAGATCAGGCTCCCGGCGAAACAGCCCAGAATAATGTCGGCCGCCGGCGAAACCACCGCCACGACCCCCGAGCCCAGGGCCACCCCGACGGCAACGGCAAAGGCGACCTGGACGCACACAATCGTTGTCAGCAAGTGACCGCCGGCAATCGACCGGATCATTCCTTTGTGTCCCTGAACCATCCTCATGCACCCCCGGCTCCAAACGATAACCCCGAGCGGAAGAAACAACCAACACCCCAGGCCCTCGGTGCGGCGGGTCCGGACCCGGGACAACCGCCTCCGCGGCGGCACGATGCGAGGGAACGCACAATCTGACCGAGCGGTCCTAGCAGGGGACTTCTAATCCCCGGGTCGTTTGCGCTGCCGCTGTTAATGCCGGTTATAAATCCTTTCCTTGGTCTTCGCCGCTGGTATCTGGTTGATGCTCAGGACAAGGAATCGGCAGCTGAAGGTTAAACCGTAGGGGCATCGCATGGTGCTAGCTTGCCGGGGCCACCGCCGAGAGCGAACTCTTTGCAGCCAGGCAGCGCCCGGATAGCCGCAAGCTGCGGCGCGGCATCGCGCGTCACCTACCCGAACTTGGGACGCCCTTATGTTTCGAAGCACTTCGACCGCGAGCGGACATTGGTGGCTGCTCCGGGACAGTTCGTCAGCCGGTGTGCCGGGGACCGGCTTTGCGTGGAACATCCCGGCCCGTGTGCGGTACTGCTGTGTACGGGTGTTAACTGGGAGGGTGAGTTTCCCACTGGTGTCGCGCACGCAGAGGCTCGTCCTTTGGATCGCGATTCTCGCGTCCTTTGTGTCGTTTCTGGATAGCAGCGTCATTAACGTGGCGCTGCCGGCTATTTCCCGCGAATTGGGCGGCGGCCTCACAACTCAGCAATGGGTTGTCGATGCCTACCTGATCACACTGGGTTCACTGATCCTGGTGGCAGGTTCACTCTCGGATCTTCTCGGCCGCATTGTCGTTCTCCGTGCGGGCTTGATCGGATTCGGCGCCACATCGTTGATGTGTGCGCTGGCACCCACCGGGGAGGTGCTGATCCTGGCGAGGGCGCTTCAAGGCGTCGCGGGCGCCCTGCTGGTGCCCAGTTCCCTCGCCCTCATCACCTCAACCTTCGAAGAGGCTCCCCGGGCGAAGGCAATCGGCCAGTGGACAGCGGGCACAACCGTGGCGTTCATCGCCGGTCCACTGCTCGGGGGTGTGCTCGTGGATTCGGCGGGCTGGCGTTGGGTCTTCGGGATCAACGTTCTGCCTATTGCCGTGACTTTGTATCTGCTAGGTGTGCTGCGCGTCCGGGATGTGCGTGAGGAGGGAGTGCGCATCGATTACCCGGGCGCTGTGCTTTGCGTGCTCGGGTTGGCGGGACCGGTCTACGGGCTGATCGAACACGGCAACTTTGGCTGGCGGAGCCCGCTCATTCTGATGCCCGTGGTTTTCGGTACCCTGTGCCTCGCCGGGTTCCTTTGGCGGGAAAGAACGGCGCAACAGCCGCTCCTGCCCCTCAGCCTCTTCTCTGTTCGAAACTTTGCTGTGGGCAATGTGGCTACGGCCTTCATCTACGCCGCGTTGTCGATCGGGGGATTCATCATCGTGCTCTTCCTGCAGCAGGTCGCGGGTTTTCCGGCGACGTTTGCCGCCCTCGCGTTGCTTCCAGTCAGCATCGTGAACATCCTCCTGGCCTCGTGGTTTGGCTCACTGGCTGGGCGGTTTGGCCCGCGGTGGTTCATGGCACTCGGCCCCGCGCTTGCCGGAGGCGGCTACCTGCTGATGCTTGCGTCCGAAATGCCGGTCAACTATTGGGCCCAGCTGTTGCCCGGGATCCTCCTGTTCGCCCTCGGACTCTCCGCGACCGTCGCACCCCTCACGGCCGCCATTCTCGGTTCAATTTCCGAACAGCAGGCCGGCATCGGCTCGGCAGTGAACAATGCCGTCAGCAGGGTGGCGGGTCTGATCGGCATCGCACTGGTGGGCCTCGTTGTGGGCAACAAGCTTGACCTGGATGGATTTCACCGGGTGGTGACCGTGACGGCGGTCTTGCTCATCCTCGGAGGCATTGTCTCCGCGCTCGGCATTCAGAACCCCCGCGACCGGTCGGCAGGCCGGATACAACAGGAAGCCTCGTCGAATAGCGCGCGCAGATATTGGACTTTCAGGCCTGGTCGACAGAAGTCCGGAAGTTCCTAGTCCGGCCGCCGATCCGGTAACGGTGACCGGCGTCGCCCGCGGGGTACGGGCCGGCAGGCAGAGGCTCCAGTGGTCTTGTCGAGGCCTTGGCCTTGGCCTTGGCCTTGGCCTTGGCCTTGAACAATGTACATTCGGCCGCTGCCGGATAGGGCGGAAAGGTCTGTGCGATCGGGATATCAACCGGTCCGCCCCAGTCGATGGCACGGGATGAAGCCCTGGAACTTTGTGTCCGGGCTCTGACCGAGGACTTTGCCCGGGCATCAGGTTTTAGCGACTTGCGGCTTCACGATGGGGCCATCATCGACTTCACCCAGTGGTTCATTTGCCGGTAATCGAGCTTGTCCACCGGGATGTGATCGATGACGTCCCGGACATGAAGATCCAGCATCGTCTGGTAGGTCCGGGTGGTTCCGCTGGACGGCCGGATCAGGAGGTCAAGGCGGGCCAAATAAAAATGCTAGGCCTCTGCACAAATATTTTGGAGATTTGTACACAGTCAGGGGCCAAATAGGCCCCTGACCTGCGACAACATTGTGCCCGAGGTGGGACTCGAACCGGCTTCCCGGCCCCGGAAACACAGGGAACTCCCGAAAACATAGCCAATCCGAGCCAGTCCGGCCGATGTACGACCCAGTCCGACCGCAAAAGTGTGTATGTTGTACACACCCCAAATCTCACCCCAGGCTCCCCCCGGACCACACGTGAAAGAACCCCGATAATCAGCTTGCGGGCGCGCCCACTGGATCTACCGTCGTATCAAGTGTTGCTCGATCAGGACAGCACTTCCCTGCAAATCGATGTCGCCGGCGGCCACTCCCACAACCAAGTCGAAACCCTCTTCGGTGTTGAAGTCGTGCCGGTAGCCGTTGATCCACAGCAGCAGGACCATGAGCGTCCACGCGGTGCGCTTGTTGCCGTCGATCAACGGATGAAACCTGGCCACTGACTCGAGCAGCGCCGCCGCCTTCATGGCCAGTTGAGGATAGGCTTCCGTGCCCATGACCGTCGTTGCGGGGCGCGCCAAGGCGGACGCGAGCAGCCCGATGTCGCGGACGTGGAAGGCGTACCGGTCGATCACTTGCAGTGCGTCCTCAATTTCGAGGTACGAACTCATGCATCCTCAAGGCGCTTGAGCAGATCCGCGTCATGGCTCATCACGAAATCCAGACCCTCATTGATCTCGCGGCTTCGCCCGTGCCTCTGCAGGACAAGCTCAGCCCCCTGGAGCAGCAGCGCCGACTTGGACGTGTGCTCTTCGGCGGCAAGGTCATCGAGACGGCGGTCGAGGTCTTCGGGAACACGCAAATTCATGGCCATACCTCATGGTACCAAAACAGTACCAGCGAATCCTGAGGTGCGATCCGAACTCCTAACCTCTTCTCGTAGCACAGCATATTTCGTTGCCTGCCAACGGCTTGTGTTGTCTCGAAAATCCGCGAAATCTAGAGATTTTCGGTTTGATGCAAAGTCCATGACATGCCAGCGTCTTTCATCGTTTCCGTGGGGTAAACGTGTTTCGGACGCTAACGCCCACCGTGACATCGCAAGAGTTCGGGTCGCTATCCTCGCGCAAACGATCGTTTGTGAACTGCCGTTGCGATGCCAGGATGTCGCGGAGCCATGTGGCAGTCGCCGTCTGAGACGATCTGATTATGAGCATTAGCGCGAGTGGCGAGCCGGATCAGATGATCATCTCCCTGGGAACCCGGCGGGCGTCAGTGATCGACGAGGAGCTGACCGCATCGTTTACCCTGGGCCGGACCATCCTTGAGTCGGTTCAAACGAAGTCCTCGCGGGAACCCCTTCGGCCGGTCCGTGCCGTTGTGGAGATCGTCCGACACGGCGGTGGGTTGATGCCGCGAGCACTCCTGGGAGGGGCTTTCACTCCCAGTGAAGACGGCGCTGATCTTCTGATCGAGGTGCAGACCTCGGGCGAGGACTACGCCGGGAAGCCTTCGTGCAAGAGCCGTTTGTGGACCCCGCTGATTCCGGGACTGCCAGACGGGTTTGCGCAGTCGGTCGTCGACGGATTCATTCGTCGCCCGCTGCCGGCCGGCCGCATCGTTGTAGATCGTGCAGCTTTCGATCCGGTCGAGTCATCACCGATGGCGTTCGAACTGGCTGCCGAGCTCCTGGCGATCGTGCTCCATTCCAGCTCTATGGGACGAGGGGTGGAGCGGTCAGCGCGAGCCGCGATTGAGGCGTGGCCGTGAGCGTGGGCTCGGCCAGCTGAACCAGTGGGTGGGCTTCCGCGGCATGGTGATCGGCTGGCTAATTGGCGGACCTGACCGTGCCATGAGCCGTGTGTGCCGATCCTGTGTCTCCCGACCTGCCGGGGTTATCTCCAATTTATCGAGGGCCGGCCGCCAAGTGAAGGGCCGTAAGATCGCTGCATGAATGCTTTCGACTCCGAGGCAGATCTCGAGCACGATCTAGACTTCCGCCTATTGATAAACACGGCGGTCTCGTTGTTTCATCGGCGGCACGTGCTCGATGAGACAACCACATGGCTGGCCGAACAAGGCTACCAAGTCACTATTTTGGACGCATCATCGTGGTCGGGCGAGGCGGATATGCATGGGGCGATCTCCGAGGCGCTTGATTTCCCGAGCTACTACCGCCGTAACCTGGACGCCCTGAATGACTGCCTTCGGGATGTCATCTCGCATGACTACGGTTGGGACGCCGACGCCACCGGGTTCGTGTTGACGTTCCTCGGATACAACGCCTTCGCATTGGCTTGTCCCGGGACGGCGCAGACCCTTTTGGATATCATCGCCCAGCGCTCCCGAGAAGCGGCTCTGTTCGGGCACAGGATGATCTGCCTTGTGCAGAGCAATGATTCCCGGATCAGTTTTGATCCAGTGGGCGCCACGCCTGTGCTCTGGAATGACGCGGAGTGGCTTGATTCCAGGCGGCTCGCGCCACAAGCGGACACTGGAGATTAGTCGAACACCCGCGATGATGGATCCTCCCAACGGGCTGTAGGGTGACAAATAGCGCTGCGAAAAGGCCGCCATTTATCGTTGCGAGTCACACAGCTAACCAACACGGCCCGACCCATATGCAAAAAGGGTCGTTTTTGACGTCGACAGCGTTCGCGCTTGATGAAACAGGCTTCCGAGGTAGGGCGTACCGCGCTGTCCCCGGCGGCAGTTGCTGTTAGCGCCCCCTCATCGTTCATTTCACCGTGCGGGTCATACGTACATCGCCCAGACCCGCCCTCACTCGGATCCAGTCACCGGCTTTCAGCGGCACACTGAAATCGAAGGTTAGCCATTGCGTTTTCAGAAAACATCGCTTAAGGCCAACCTCGGGCGAGCTGCGGTTAGATTGCTAGATCATGGTATAACCGGGAAGGCTGCACCGATGTGGAATTTTCCGCGCAAGATGGAACACGGGACCCGGCGCTTGATGAGCACGTGGTCTCGGCAACGCCTGCGCCACAACCCATACCGAAATGGGCGCGGTGGTATGGCAAGCGATATGAAGCACTTCGGCACCACCGATCTAGGAATAGCCAGGATCTCTCTTCTGGCAACTGGCGTTGACCACCTCGAGGTGCTTCTGAGCCATGGCACCATGTCTTTCTCTTCCCTCCCCCGGCTCCTCATGGGCAACCAACTTCCTTGGCCTTTCCTTGCGATGGCGCGTATTTGCGCCGAATCGGCCGCTCGATTCTGCTACGTGATCGACCCTGGGATTGCGCCGGAAGAAAGATTGATGCGCATGGCTGCACTGATGCTCTGGAGCAATAGCGAGGAATCGAAGATGGCGAAGTCCGCTACGAACTCCGAGCCAGTAGAGCTAGAGGAGATGAACGCCGGAGTTGAAATGACTCTGCAAGGCATCGGCCTCCTTGTGTCTAACGCCGGTTTTGAAATTCAGGGCAATCGGGTGATCGATCCCTCTGGCACATTCAAGCCGACCTCATCGACAATCTCAGCGGTTGAACTCATGCGGCTTCAATTTCCCGAGCTGGGAGAAGAGTCCTACCGTCGTCTGTCCGGGTTTGTCCACGGAGCAGCATGGGCATTGGGCAGGGCGACCCGCCGCTTTGCGGTCAACTTGCACAGCCCGACGATCGACGTCATGACCGTCATCTGGGGCTTCGACACTGCCGGACGCTCAATGGGCAAACTAATGACCTTTTCGGCCGCCTACGCTGGTATTCCCATAGCGGATGTTCCACGCCGACTAGAGGCACTTTATTGGCTGTGCCGTAAGGAACATGAACTCATTGGCAAGCGCAAGGGCCGAGAACGATTTGTAGGCCCTGGACGTGGATGGAACTCAAGGTTCTCTTCCATCATTGTCCGAGCCTGGGGTCATGCTCCACTGCCGACAAGAGACTCCGACAAGTCTTGAACGTCCTTGCCAGCATGCACCCCGAAACTTATTTTTCCAAAGCGTTTCAATTCCGAGATCCCTCAGCGGGACGTTCGGTGTAATGGCAGACTGCTGGATATGAGCACTCTTGAGCGGGACGCCTCCCCGGCTTGGTCGGCTCTTCGGAGTGTCTGGCCGGATTTGGCGTGGACAAGCCCCGTATACAGTCATGGAGCCTTTCATCATGTCGCGGTGCTTGGCTCAACCGGCGTCGTGCGCGTGTCCTTTGCTGCCAACCATGAGGCGCAGATCGCCCGTCAGAGTGCAGCGCTCCTCGCCGTCGGCAGTGCCGGGCTCAAGACCCGCATCCCGAAGCTCCTTCGGACACTGACCGGTGACACCTGGTCAGCGATGGCGTGCACCGTTGTCGCGGGAGCCCATAGGGCGGACCGGCCGTGGCATGAGGTCCGGCACTACTTCGTCGGTATCCTCGATGACCTTCAAGGTGCGCAGCTACTGACAGGGCTGCCTACTGCACGTTCGTGGTGCGGAGGAAACTCCTGGCCCGACGTCGTTGAGCGCATCACGGCAGATTCCGGCACCCGCGTGCGGAAGGCTGCTCAGATTGTGGTGCGGGAGGTTCTGAGCCTCGAGGAAGAGGTAACGCCTTCTCTCGTCCATGGTGACTTCGGTCCGCACAACATTTTGTGGGACGACTCCGGCACACCGGGCCTGATCGACTTCGACAATGCATGTGCGGCAGACCCTGCAATCGATGTTGCTTCCCTCATCGGGTTTTACGGCGCGGCCAGAGCAGGGCAAATTGTGGACGTAGACGTGCTGGCGCGGGCGAAGGTGTACCGCGCCTCTCTACCCCTCCAGGTAGCGGCGGCCGCAGCGCTCGGAGCAGACCACAAGCTCCAAAGCCACGCACTGTCGAACTTCACGCGCCGGCTCGAAGAAGGATCACTTCACGACCCAACAGCTACCTAGACACGCACGCTTAGGGATCCCTCACCGCGCACATTGCTATAACCGGTGGAGAGGTCCGAGAGGGACCGGCTTACGCGACCGGGTACGCTTCAGATCATGACGCCCCGTGTTCCGACCAATGTCGTAGTCGTTTGCTCGATTCTGGTCGCCGGGGCTGAAGTCGCTGTGGTCCTCGCAGCCGTGCAGTTCTTCTTGACCGCAGGGATTCTTCAGGGTGACGGAAATTCACCAGGTGCCCCTTTTGCCCCAATGGGGGTCATAAAGGGTCTTCTCTTCCTAGCAGCGGCGTCCCTGTGGCTATGGATGGGCTGGAAGAACTACCAGGGACGGCTATGGGCCAGGAACCTCACCATCGTCCTGGGAATTTTGACTCTGCTAGCAGCATCGATCGCATTCCTGACACTGAGCAGCAGGTTGACTGTAGTGGCTAGTATCTCCTACGGTGTCTCAGCGATCCTCTCAGTCATAGTCCTTGCTCTCATAGGGCGTCAGGAATCCAACAACATTTACCAGAAACTTCGCCGCCGCCAGCCAACTGGTGACGAGGAACTGCCAACACATTCCGCCCCCGAGTACCTTGGTGACTTCTCCACTGGCGAACAACTATCGAAAAACGGGCGGACATCACAGAGGCAGTGAAGGAGGGTCCCGGTGAACCATCCCCGAACGGGACGGTCGGGGATTTCATGCTTGCGTTAGCCTACGAAGATGCAGAACGGATGACCGGCTGGATCGGCGTAGACGTACAGCGGCTCGTTCGGATCGTCCGTACGATCAAAGCGGAGCTCGGCCCCTAATGCCAGTGCCCTGGAGTGTTGATGTGTGAGGGTTTTTCGGTCAGGAACGGTGAGATCGAGGTGCATCTGCATTGGCACATCAGGCAAAGGCCATGTGGTCCGCTTCAAATGATCAACCTGCTGAAAAGCGAGCTTACGATTGCCCTCCGCATCAGTTAGGACAAGCCAGTCGACATCATCAGGGAAGCCCTCGGCCGCGGGCTCGTCTCCTGACCGGTACTGGAGTCCGAGAAGCTGGCGGTAGAACTCCGCGAGTCCTCGCACATCAGCAGCGTCGAGAACCGTGTGAAGTAACTGAGGAAATCCGGTCATGGGCCGAGACTAACAATTATCAGCGTCTTCCACGCAGCGCCGCTTTGCTTCCAAAGGAGGATGTAAGGCTATCGCCGTCGATCACGAGGAGCACAGCGAGAATTCGCAGCCGGGGTCAGACGCCCTATCGATTGATTAGTGTGACTGCCCGTAAACCGGTAGGGGACGGGCTTGCGGGCACGTGGCTCACGTCGGGGGTTATGCATTTAGCGCTCGGAGCCTTATGCGCGCGGGGCCGAAGTTGAGCGGTCAGCCGACGGAGAGCCGTATTGGGGCCGGCAGTCCGATCTAACGCTCAATCGCCGAGGTCTTCTCGCCCATCCGGGTGCAGATTTGTCCTCTTGCCGATGAGCTCCTGGCGATAGCCCTCAACTTCTGCAGACTTCTTCCGAGACCACTGCCAACCGAAATAGGAGCCAAGAAGACCAGCTAACGCGAAAGCCGCCGCCGTCACAGCCGGGGAGCCCGTTGTAAGTTGGATCCAGACCGCAATGCCAATAGCCAAAATCACAGTGGTTGTCGCAATGAAGGCTTTCTGCTTTCGACCCGTCACGGCACTCCGTCCAGAGCATTTGTGCAAATGCTGGCACGGAATTTGCCTCAGGGAAAGCCTTGGCGCCAGATGCACGCCTTCGGGTCTCAGACTTTCGAGGCGAAGACCTCTACATCTGACCCCGCCCGAATGAGGATTCCCGTACGACCTCGGTTTCTGGACGCCGCTTTCATTGTCGAAATTTGTCCGCTCGGCCGTCATCGCCTCTTCGGGCCTTTTGAGTTAGCGCCGTTACGATGGCCACAATTACCATGTTGGTACCCAGCGCCGGCCAGAACTTGGTGCTTGCGGGTCCTAGGGTTACTGCGAGAATTCCGGCACAAACGACGGTTCCAATCAGGAGGCTGCCGACGATAGCCAGAACTTGCGTTTTGCTCACTATATCCTCCAGTTCGATAGATAGGACTGTAAACCCGGCGGATTGAAGTGGATAGCCCTTTCTAGACCAACAGCTATACAGAACATTCGTCCTCCGACCTTCGGCGCGCGGTGAGGGATCCACCAGCGTGCATTTTCTCCTGCGAGAAGGCTCTTCGTTCCGAGGCTGTCGCCCGTAACCGTGCGCAGCTACGATGCCGGCATGGAACCAGCCGACGTACGTAAGAGACTGTTGTGGTCCATCGTGGCGCTGTTCTGCTCAGGGCCATGGGCACTCCTGATCGTTGTTAACGGCGGCCAGCCTCCATGGATGAGCATCCTTTTCGCCGGGATTCTTGCCGGTCCTCACGTCATCATTTGGCGCCGATACCTATTCAGCCTTGGTCGACCCTCAGCAGATCACAACAAACAACACTGACTGATCGGTACAAGTCCATGGCGACGGTAACCATTCCCATCGACTGGCGCTTCAACGGGCGGTAAGGGAAGCCTCTGGGACTCAGATATAGCCCGTTGAGGGTTCGCTTAACGCGCACCAAGAGTACGGTGATCGATCCCCCACCGGGCGGTACTGATGGCTAAATGGCTCCTTTTTGGCATCACCTTTTGAGCGTCCATCTCCCGATTGGTAGGCGGACTTCTAACCGCTCATCCATGTGGTTTTACTCTCTCGAGCGCAAGCGGGTATCGAACACTCTAGTTAGGAAGCTTGCTGATTGTTTACCGTGGCTAGCAGCATGTTCACTGTTACGCGAGATCCGTGGCGCAAGAGAACAAGGCCAGCGTGGTTCGGGCATGCTTGCGCCGGCAACTTCACGCGACTCCGTGGCGTCAAGATGCTTAGGGGGACACGAATGAATGCCATAGCAATAATGATTCTTAGTCCGCGAACCAGACATCCCTGCGGAACCGTTCAAGGAGTCAGCCGCGATGGCGGACGATGAGGAAGAATCCGCTATGGTCGCCCGGGGCCTTGAGCAGCTTCGAGTCTCGCGGTTGCGCTGGGCGATCCTTGTCGGAGCTTGTGTGGCAGTGGTGGTTTTTTTCGGGATGGCCGGCGCTGTGCTTTGGCGCTGGTGGCCCCTGCGGGAGTGGATGTTCCCGGCGCTGCTCATCCCCGTGCTGTTTGTGCTTCTGGCCGTCTTCTCACTTAACGCCCCGGAACGTGTCCGAAAGCAGTTGTGGGTCCATCGTGCGATCATGCTTGTTCCACCCGTGCTGATGTTCCCGCTCCTGGCCTGGGCTGCAGGCGACCTCATCGGTTTCGGCGGGGGATTCTACGGCGGACTGGGTGCCGGCATCACCGTGACCGTCGCCAACATCATTCGCGAATGGCCCCGCAAACCGAACGCCACCCCCTGAGGATCCACCGACGGGACGAGCGCGCCTCAGCACCATCGACATCGACGAGCAGGTCCCGATTTGGCCAAGAGCTGGAATCGAGAACCCAACGCTCCGTAGACGACCGAAGTAAATTGGGGACTAATGGCTAAGTTTTGGAACAAGAAAACGCCGGCTTTGTCCTTTATTCCGGTCGGGGTTGTGGATGTCGGGTTGTTTATTGCAGCTCAAGGCGGCAACCGATTTGGCTACTGGCTACCAACAATCCTGCTAGTGGTGATCCTCCTTGCGGTCGTCAATAACTTCAGGATTGACTGCGCGGAACGTGAAAGACACTAGCCAAAAAATTCCGCCGCGTCGTCGGAGTCTCCCTCTTCGGAAAAGCAGTCGTCCGACCCCATCGAGGAATCGACCTTGAGACGATTCGATTGCGGCGCCCGTTGCAGGGTCCCCATCCAGGCGGTCGCCCTTCAGGGAAGGGCCGGATCGGGCACCCTCACCCGACCAGGCGGTACGGTGACGTGAGAGCGCCTTGAGGTGGATTGGAATGAGATGGAGAAGCAGCCAGAATTCAGGGGAGGTCTCGCTGTCCCCGGAAAGTTCGCGGCGGGCACGCCATGGATCCTTCTCGTGCCCACAAAGGACCATCTGGAGTTCCGGGCGCGGCACGGGCTAGGCAGGTTCTTCGGCCCATGGACACTGGAACGGGATGACGTCCGCCTGGTTTACCGGACGATGAGGGGCCTAGATACGTTTCACGGTCTGGGATTCCTGCGGCCGGACGGAACTTGGTGGACATTCTGGACCTATCACCCTACGGAGGTACTGGATTGCCTCGAGGAGCTTGGCTACCCGATGGATCCCAAAACGCGTCAGGGGCAAGGCCGATTCTTTGCCAGGTGAGTCGCCGCAACGCAGCCCGAAAGGGGATCGGCTCACGGACGTTGTCCCTGAGAGTCACCGGTGTAACGGCGCGCAATCCATGCAATAACAAAATAGTGCAATACTCCCGGCAGTGACACTGGAGCTCCGTCGCTGGGAACCGAGACCGAGGGGACATGCAACTCGGCAGCCCTGGTCGTGATGTCTCTTGTCTTGGCCGTTGCTAACTTCGTGATGTTGCGACGATCTACCAGAAGAGGAGACGATCTACAAGAAGAGGAACGGACAGTTCAAAGGAGCACGGCGGCCTGAAGACACACCATAATGGCGCCAATCATCCCCGCCGATAGCGCCTGTTTCCCGGCGGGCACGCATCTAACGCAGAGAAGGCTCGCCCCATACTGCTACGGTTTCATTCCCGTCGCGAACGATTACATGATCTTCGGCGAGGCCTTCGGACCCGAGCCGGATTCATAGTGCTTCGGGCACCTCACCCTGGTGCAGGCGGAAAGCTGAATCCGGGGCTAGACCGAGATGGCGGACCTCGACAAAACACCGGGCTGAACGTGCGGCTGCGATCTCTTGTCACCTCGGGTGGGCCTTCCTGCTTGCAGGAATGCAATGGATCGGCAAGCCGCTCGGATCTTGGAGGCGTCATCAAAACTATCCGGTTGATCAGGCGCCTCGTCACTGAGATGCCACAGCCCGCTCGCGCATTGTCGTCGATGATCCCTTCACTCTTCATCGCAGGCCCGTTGATCTATGTCCTCACACGGCAGTTTTGGCCATCTCGTATCGCTTTTGGTGCGGCGGGTGTGTTCCTTTTAGTTTTCGGATTTTGCATCTTCCGAGACATCAACGGCGCGGCAAGTTCATGGTCCCGCATGTACAAGGAAAGCCGGGGCCTCTCCCCAGCGCAGTTCACCTTTGCCGACGTACCAACACTCAAAGGCATGGGATTCATGTACATGGTCATGGGTTCGCTTTGGCTTTGCATGGCGATCTTTTCAATGTAGGCAGCCCCTAGCCGGACCAGGTTTCACCAGAATTCCCAGCAGGGCGCCCAGTCACCTATTGGCGCTTCAGCTCGGCATACTGCTGCTCTCAGGCCATCGGAAACACCATGAACCCATCCTTGGAGCGGCTTACGCCCCAGAGCAAGACGGACCCGTCAGGCCTTCGGACGGCGATGGATCGTTGGACCCTCAAGATGTCCACGTCCTGCGGATAGTCGCACCCGGTGTGGGCCGTGAACTCTTCTGCGAATCTGCGGTTGATGACAAGAGCAAGCCCCTTCCACTTCCGTCTCTCATACATAGTCAACCCGAAGGCGAAGACCATCGCGAGTCCCGCGACGATGAACACGGGCCACTTGGGAAGTTCCGCTGTCCCGAACAAGTCGACACCCAACTGGAACCAGACCACGAGGAAGCAAACCCCCGAGATGATCCTGACGGCCCTGAATTTCCTGGCTTCGGGAAACGCAACAGTGAAGGCCGTGCGATCACCATCCATCGTGCTCCCTCGATCCGTACTGCAAGGTGCGGTCCCAATAATCGAAACTACTGAAAGTCTCCCACTCCCCTGTCAGGGTGGGACTAATTCTAAAAACCTCAGGAGCCGTCCGTCCTCCCCGGCAGTTCCGGGTGCTTGGGGTCCTTGCCGCGCTCTCGCCAATACTCATCGCGCTGCCACAACGTAAACCGGGTCACCTGCACGCAGAGTACCGTCACCGCGACCGCCAGAATGATCGTTCGGATCCAGAGCCGCGGCTCGGAATCGATGCCCATGAGGCTCAGGACGCTCGCAACGAATTCGAAGACCACTATTGGAAGGGCCAAGTCGCTGATGCGCTGGAACCTGCGGCGAACTTCCTCGTTTGTGGCCACGCGTCCTCCCGTGCGCTCGTGCAATCAGTTCCGTTCTTGTCAGTGAACCAAGAATGTCGGCCCGGCGATAGAACCGGCCCCGGCCAGAGTCGAAGGCGGACGATCGCGACGAACCGAAGGTCACCAGCACAATGCCGGTGGCCTTCAGTGCATTTGCAGGAGTGCTCCTAGGCGGGGACGTCGAAGCGCTGACCTTCCGGTTTGAACCGAAGGATCATGATGATCAGCAGCGCCAGGCTCCCGAGGAACGGGGCCAGCTCGATGAGGATCATCCAGCCGCTGAAGTTCACGTTGTGCAGGCGCCGGACGACGAGGGCCAGGGACCATCGCGCCGGAGTCGCTGACGGTGGCGCCTGCGGCGATCAGGGCCCACCACCAGTATTCGCTGCGGCTGGCCCGGCCGGTGAAGGTGGCGTACTTCTTGAAGAAGCGGCGTGCGGCCTCACCGATGGATCTTCAGGATGCCTGTCCGACCTTTACCATCGCATGCTGGCCTTCCAGCCACTCCCCCACCCGGACCTACTTGGCGTCATCCCGGATCGAGGCGATCATCTGGGCGTTGGTCAGTTTATCGACACCCATTCCCGGTTCCCGCGGGCCAACACCGCGAGCCGGCCTGCGAGGTCGTTCACCGGGTGCCCGTTGTGGCCGCGGACCCAATCGTAGAAGATGTTCATCCCGCGTTCCGAACCCAGCAGGACCCCGGTTCGGACCGCCATCGGCACTTCCAGAAATCAGACTTAAGTGTGGACACTGTCCACACCCTCTTTGACAGGACAAGCGAACAGGCGCAGCTCCCGCTTGCGGTCGGGAAGCAGCTCTCCAGGAAATCTGAGCGCCAAAGCCGGTTTCATCATGTTGTACCCCGGACCCTGAACCATGAACGGGTGTTGGCCATCCACGACCAACCAGAGCGAACCGGAACGAGGAACCGCATAACCCACCCCACAGCAGGCGGAAGGCCCACCAGCCAGGACCCTGAACCTGCCACTCCATACACCTGAACAGGCCGCCGCGGCGGCCAGGCCAAAGCCAAAGCCCGCGAACTTAGCGTCAGAGGGACGCCACCACAGGCTTTGTACACATGTTAAAGCAAAAACCCCCTCTGACGAGGGGGAATGCTGTGCCCGAGGTGGGACTCGAACCGCATTCCAGGCCCCGGAAACACAGGGAACTCTCGAAAACATAGGCAATCCGAGCCAATCCGCCCGATGTACGACCCGATCCGAAGCCAAAGGTGTTGACATTGTCAACACCTCCTCTTTCCTACTTTCGTAGCCTGCACCCGAACACGACCACGTTATTCGAAGATACGAAATGAGTTGCGGGTCAGGCGATCTGGATCCGTTCGTCGCCGCGTTCAACCTCGACACGAAGCCGGCCACCCACCGCTTCAACGTACTTCCGCAGCGCGTCGGCCTGGCGTTAGTACCGAACTGAAAACCCGTACCCAGAACTTGTTGAGCCCGACGCCGTCGCATCTGCCGGCAAGGCGGTTAACCGCGCTGGGGGAAGCCGGTCTCCAGGGCAATGCCCACCATCTTCCTCTTCAAGTAGGCCGTTTCCCGTCGTGACTCCTTGACGGCGGGTCGGCTCGTGAGGATCAGCTGGGAGCAGGGGGCGCCAGCTGATCCCTCTCAACGCAAGCCGGGGCAAGCCATGTCGCATTCGATCCGCCTTATCTACCGCAACATGAAGGGCCGGTCACGGCAAAACTGCCACCGGGACTCCATCAACCGGAGATCGTTAGTCATCATTACCGCGCCCGAATGGAAGCCATTGGATCCACCAAATCCGGAGGACGTGATCGGCCGGCCGCACTTGGGCGAGGCTAGTGTTTAGGTCACGAACATCGGACCCCATGACGACGAGGGCGCCGGTGTCGGCGTCGAGTTTCACCTCCATGTCGACTACGACACGCCACCAAAGCCCGCAGAACTGTCACCGATGTCTTGAGAAATAACACGAAGAAATTAAAAGAGCAAAGCCCCCACCGTATCGATAGGGGCTGACGCTACATCACTTCGTCTTTGGATCTTTCGAACCGCTCTGCCTCGGATTCGTGGGGATCTTCGGCTCGCGATTTGAAAACTCGGTGGACTTAGAGACCCGCACTGTTGTCGCGGGGATGCTCACGTTTGGTTTGATACTTCTAGGTTTGTCGTTGCCCAACTTCTATCCTTCTAAATAATCTTCGAACTGATAAGAGCAACCATCACCGGCATCGCCAACCATGCCACTGCAAGGATGGCGTAACCGATGACGACGATATTGGCGGTCTTGGCCACCAACTCCATGTCGTTCGATAGTCCTGTAATGCTATCCGTGACGATGCTGTACTCGACGCTGTAGGTGTCAGCCCACAGTCTGTCTTCGAAAGATTTCCCTGCAAACGCGTCCAGCCCGCTTGTTGGGCGCATCGCCAGGAGACCAAAGACAGCCGCGATGACTGAGAGTCCGATGCCGATGAACTGCCACCCCGACACCCACGTATTGGCTTGAACCGTACTGAAAACGCCTGATGCGGTCACTAAAATCGCACCTCTGGTGTGCATGCTGGCCAGCCGCTGCGTGACGGCAGCACGCTGCCGGTCAACCTCCGCATGTACTAACTTGAGCTGATCGACCGGTTTCTCGTCAGTGTCGTCAGTTGACGCCGCTGTGGAGGACTCACCGAGAGCCAGGCTGATAGCTGCGGGTTTGAACTTGAAAGACATGGAAGGCATGTCAACAGTGTATGAGCACTTGGTTGCCCCTCCGTGGCGGTAGTCTGCTAGAGCTTCGTCTCCTAGGGGGAAAATTGCTCGCTCAAATACTGCCCGGCTTCCGGGACTTCCGCACACCGCTTGTCACCGGATACCTGTGGCTCGTTGTCGTGTGGACACTCATTGGCATGCCTTTACCCGACAAGGACGCGACGACTGGCGTGATGGGGGCTATCAATGCTTTCGGCAACTTCCTGACCCCCACGATCTACGTCGGAGTCCTAAGCTTCCTGGCGTATGTCATCGGCATGTTGCTCATGGTGGACATCAAGGCAGGGTCCGTTATCCGCCTCGGCCGACGGCTCAGCCTTCCTTACATCTCCCGTAGCGATCTCGATGTGATCAATGCCCATATTGAGTCAGCGTTCCATCGCGCGAGAGTCCGCAGGGTGAACGGCTTCGAAATCGAACGGGAGTTTCGTCTTAGATCCATGATCGACGGCGAGGGAGAGTACCAAATCTTCCATACGGAGAACCAGGGCAACGAGCGCATGATGGACGATGAGTGGCGCGAATATTCACTCAAGGAACTCCGCACCCCCGTCTCTGAAGAGATCGTCCAATCCATACCCTCACTTGCGATCAAGCTCCAGGACAAGAACCCGTTGCTTTACGGGAGCTATGACCGAGACAGGTCCGAGTCAGAATTCCGGCTAAGTATTGCGCCACCTATAGCAATGTTGTCCGCTCAGTTCATCATTCTCGGGATGGACCGCACGCTGACTCTGTGGCCCTGGGCCGGATACATCGGCCTCATCGCAGTGGTGGCATTGGTAGTCAAGGGGTTCCAGAAGCGCTTTAGCTCGGTGAACGTCGTTGTCACGGCCTTGGAGATCGGCACCATCGAGTCGCAGATGATCTCAAGACTTGAGGCCGTTCCCGCCGACAAATATGACGATAAGCCAGAACCCGCCAGCGCATAAGAAAATAAGGAAGACCCTCGCATAGCCTTCCTTACTATCCATTACCACCAGTGGTGTTGAAGCCAGAAGGCCTTAGCCTTAGCCCAGCTCCCGTACCGCTGCATCGCGTAGGTGGAAAACCACTTGTCCTGGCATTCGTAGTCGATTAGGCAACATGAAAGCTTGCTACATGGCAATGCCTGGCCCAGTCCACACGCCCCTGACGCCGTGTTGATCGCGTCCGTCCTGGTTGTGCTCTCCTTGATGTAGATGAACACCTTGTCTTCACGGCCAGGAGCTGTGGGGCCCTCAGCCATTTGCTCATGGATCATTCGGCTCGTAGGAATCCCCGTCAGCGACAGTCGAAACGAGGTCTTTGGCACTTGTTGCTCACGACAGCTATTCAAGAGACCTTCGAAGCTGGCTTGACGACAAACCTACCATTGGGATTCTCGATAACGAGCTCGGGACCAGGGAGTGCGTCGTACTGAGCTGCAACCCGTTCAGGAGTGTCAGCGGACTTCGCGTGTGCGCCGTCTGATTCGGTGCGAACGAGATAGGCAATTTGGTCGCAGTCGCATGAGGCCTTGAACCAATAAAATCGGCCGCACAGTGCCTCTTCGACCAGTGACGCCGGGTAGTAGGTGACATGTTTGCCGCACAAGGTCGGGAGCTTGACCATGGATCCGACCAGAGTGCTCTCCTTCAGTTCCGCCGCTGGTCGCCAGGGCCGCAGCGTCAACTCCGGTTCAGGTACGACGAAGCTTCGCCCACGTGCGAGAGCCAAAAACTCAGTGTCCCCGAGTTCCTCCAGATCCTCCCAATTGGTCCCTGTCATGGCTTCCTGCGTAGGCCAGAGGTGCTCGAAAAGGTGTCCTGTCGCGACGTCAATATAGAAGGGCAAATTTGTGAATCGGATGCCGTGGATGAGAAGGGCACCCAAAGCAACTGTCATCGCGTATGCGTGCGGCATGTCCGACTCTGGCAGCCGATCGACGTTGAGCGAGAGCGGCGTCACCCAAACCGATCCCAGCCTTAGCTCACCTGAGTATCGCCCGATCCAGAACATGCTGGCTGGTAGTGGCGTCTTGTCATTGCGTAGTTGATACAGGAGTTCATACTCCGAGGGCGGTAAACCGTAGCCTTGTTCCCTGTCGTCAGCCGAAGACACGAGCATTGCGACGAGTGCGGTCTTCTGAAGCCATGCGGCGACAGCTCCCTGATCCCCTTGGTGGATCCCTCCGGGCTCTCCAAGGATTAGCGGAGTGAGGACTCGGTGGGCTACCTGCTCGAGGCCTTCCATCCAGCCGTTGTTGCAAGTCTTGCACACGTTTTTCACGGTCATCTGAAACGGTGGAGCCACGCCCAGCGATTTGCCGATCCGGTTGAGCGGGCCTGCGACATTCTCGACGGGCGCGCTTTCCAAACCAATCTTGCTGAGCCAGTTCCCAAGCACATGTTCCCGTGTGAGCGGACCCGCACTCCCGCAAAAGGCACAGCGTCGTTGGCCGGTCAAGACTGCGTCCTTGCAGGATCTGGAGCTCCTGCCTCCCGGATGAAGATCGGGTCAAGGGGCCAATCGACTGCAAAGACACGGTTGAAGCTGACGGCGAAGAACGTCGACCCGTCGGCTTCCGTCATCTCGGCGAGGGCGATCTCGCCGGGCACCGGATCGGCTGCGGTGCGGCTCACTTGGATCGATCGGGCGAGGGCGCTCAACTCGTAGTCCTCTCCTCGATCACGGTCCCGTGCGGCCACCAGCTCGGCGCGGATCGCAGTGGCGCGTTCGGTTCGAGGAACCTCCTTCATGATGAGGCAGGCCGCCACGTACCCAGTCTTGAGCGCCGCGAGCCGGAACGCCTTTTCGTTGAATTCCGGGACCGTGATTTCGATCCTGCCGCCTTGAACCATGCGGTCGAAGTTTGGGTCGGAACGCCCAGTCTGAAAGAGGACATATTCGCCGGTCAGCGTTTCTCGATAGAGATATTGTCCGCCGTTGCGGCGACCGCGGACATCCCCGCCTGAGATGCGAACCCGACCGAGTGACCGTTCGTACCAGGTCTGAAGGTGCGGCTCGAACCGACTTCCGAACTCGTTGTTGCACCGTTCGCAGGTGAGCGTCCGCACATTGCCGCCGATACAATGCGGCGGAACGTGTTCTCGGCTTGACGGGCTCGGTACTAGACAAATCGGGCACTCGCCGAAGTTGAAGTACTCGACATTAACCGGCAGCAACCCACCGGAGATCTTTACGCCTTGCGGGGTCGGCATGCGCGTCTCGAGAACAGAGCCGTCATCCATTTGGAGTGAAAGGTGATGGGCTTCAGGGATTCCACGAGCAGTGCCATGCCCGGTCACAGAAGCTATCACCCCCGGCTGACCGATCTTGGGCGGCGCAGCGGACGCCTCAGCTCCCGCTTCCATTTCAGTCACACCGACAATCATGACATTGAATCGCCACAGGCCAACCTATTTTCTGCCTTACGACATCTCATGGGCGGTATCAACGCCCACTTCTTCCCGTTTTCTGCGTTCACTTCCAGACAAGCTGGACTATGTCCGGGACTGCCCCGGCTTTTGTTGACTCGGGGTCTTAAGCCTCCGTGCACCGGTGGCCCGGTAGCCGTTCACGACGTCGATGACGTGCGTGTAGTGCGAGCCCGTGGAGAATATCGAGTCATTGATGCAGAGCGCCAGGTTGCGAGGGTAATCATCGGGTGAAATCCACTTGGTCTCGTCGCCAAAGATGCCCCGGCACAGCTCTGCCAGCTTTTCCGCCTCGGCAGTGAAGTCAGTCGTCATGGTCGGGCTCTAGCAAGGTACAACGGCAAACTTCCGCTAAGGGCTTGATAGTTCCCGTCCGGGCCAAGGACTACAAGACGAGCAGCAGGATCAGTTTGGAAGAAACGCCACTGACAGCGGGCTTGATTCGATCGATTCACCCGATCCAAGGTTGACTTTCGCCACGAGCGTCTCAATTGCTAACTTCTTCTCTCGCATGAATGCCACTAAATTACTGACTTCAGGCAGGAAGTACAACCAGCGTGCGGACTGTCCTGACTCGAGTCGACAAGGCAACGTCGGATTGTCGTAAGGAAAATAGTTATCGCCGGCACGGGCGATCCCGCAGGGGTGGTAGTAGAGCACATGCCCGTCCCAATAGGCCGGCAGTGTCCCGGTATTCCGCACTGTCAGCAGCAGGATCTGATTACCGAGGTTCTTGTACTGCTCCAGACCAACGAACTGGTTGGCGGTCTCGGTTGGGAATTCAATCAAGCCTTGGGCTCCGAAGTAGCCAATCCCTAGTTCGACGACAACCTTTCGCTGAGGAGGAGTGCTGGCGATAGCTGCCAGGATGGCTTCAATGAGGCCGTCTTCGTTGACACCTGCCAGATTCTGCCGCTCAATGCCCATAGCGGTTTCCCGCCCGGTTTTCCACTCCACAAGCGTTTCGACGGAATAGCGCTCCGGGTGCCGCTTGTCGACCAGTTCGTGGTGAGGGGTACAGAGCAAGATCAGGTTTGCGAATGCTCTGCGCTCGTCATCGGTCATGTCGGGGTCGTAGCGGGGCCCGTCGGAGCTTGCCGCGCGTATGTGCGCAATCTGAACCTCGGTGAAAGGCTCATCGTCGATGAAAGTGACGACGGAACGCGGGCAGTCCGGGAAGTAACAGGTCGTTCCCGAGAGGGTGAAGAGCGCCCGCACAGTGGCACTGCTGTAGCTGCGGGGACCGGGACTGCTCTTACTCATCTTGGGAGCCTAACAGTCGCGGTGCGCAGGATTGGAGCGTCAGGCATCGGCTTTCCCGCCCACATTTGGGCTTTAGATAGCGCACGGTGCTAAGGCTTGACGGACTCGTCAAGGAACAGCACTCCGCGGTCCGGGGTGCCTGCACCCGGCAAAAAGGACTGAACCGCGGCACTCCCAAGAAAATCGGGATATTGGAGGTGAAGAGGGTTCTTCGTTCTCACCGCAGCCATCGGCGCTGACCACGAGCCCAAGCATGCCAGCAAGGCACGGTCAGCGTCCGCTAAGGCAGGAAAGGCGGCGTGAAAACCCACATGATTGTGGTCAACTGTGTGGGGCTGCCGTTGAGCTGGATCACGCAGACGGCGAGGCATATTCCAGCCCCTCTGGCCTGTGCTTCCAGGCTTCAAGAAGGGCCTTTTGCGCCGGCTCGATGCTCCGCGACGCGCCATCGTCGCGCTGCCTCTTTCCGTGCCTTCTCTGCAAGTCACGCGTGGCCGCCTTCTCCGCGTCGGTCATGCTCTGCTGTGCCCGACGCCGTTCCCCCACGACCAGCTCGCGTTTCACGTCGCATTGCTGGTGATGCAGGCGAACCCCGGATGCTACGGAACTGGCCCTGTCACACGTCGAATGCATCGTCCTCGCCGGTTGCTGGTGAGTCAGGGGGTCTCGCGTAACCCGGAAGACACGCACTCCCACATGCTGACCACGTTTCCTTGCCGGCGCCGCCCATCCGACTAGATTGGTCGGTAACGAGCGACTGGGGATGGACGACGAACGATGGAATCTGTGAGGTTCGAAGACCTGGCTGGGGCTTGCGAGCTGCAGGGCAGGCAGGTTGCCTTCATCGTGACAGTGTGGGCCAAGAAGGACGAGAACTACCCGACGATTGCCCGCGCCGTTAGCCGTGACGTCAGGGAAACCCTGCACAAAGCCCGAGCCCTCAAGCCCGGGGCAGATCGCACAGACCTCATCCGGGAGCTGGAACGGATGCGCTCCGTCATATCGTTCCTAGACGCTCAGCACTACATCCGCGATACATGGAGCGGGTCAACATCGAGGCACACCCAAAGCGTCAAAAGCGTCCGCTCTGCAGGTCTGCCCGGCCTCGGCAAGTAGCGGCCCTTATCCACTGGCCGCCCCATCTCTTAGGAATCGCCGCTCCATTTGGCGGCTGAGGGTGCCAGGGTGATATCCGACGGGTATGGCGCAATATGGCGGGCTCCACTTCCCGTTGGGCCTTCGGCTCCTTTGGATTGGCTACGTCTGTCGCGCCGATCCTGGAGAGTGACTTGAGTTGAGCAAGCTTGATGCTGGCTCTATATGACAAGGCCAACGTACCGTGGCAGGGTAGCAAAGATTTCATTCCGCTTTGAAAAGTAAAGCTTTGTCAACAGTAAAGAGCAAACAGGTCTTTGACCTGCGGAAACACTGTGCCCGAGGTGGGACTCGAACTGCATTCCAGGCCCTGAAAACGGTAATAATGGAATTGGTCTTGAACCGGTGTGACCCGCTTGAAAACTGACGTGCGTGCCGGTGCTGTCTTCCCTGTGATCTGTCTGCCGGTTCAAGTTCCGCTATAAGCGCGTTGAGCCTGGCGGACATGACTTCATAGGAGCCTGATTCGACCAGTCCCATTACCGTTTTGTCTGCCCACCTGGCCCACGTGCCCGTCAACTAATCACTGATATCTCAAGGGCAGTTTCCATTTTGGCAAAAGAACCGCTAAATGACTTCGTCGGCGTCGACACGCATGCCGATACTCACCACGTCGCCATCATCAGCGAGTACGGCAAACCTCTGGCCGATCAGGAGTTCCTTGCCGTGGGCTCCGGATACCGCAAAATCCTGGACTTCATTGCCAGTCATGGAACGGCTGCCGCGGTGGGGTCGAAGGAACCGGCTCATACGGTGCCGGGCTGTCCAAGGTGCTTCGCAACGAAGGGCTCACTGTCCTGGAAGTCGACCGGCCCAACCGGGCCCAGCGTCGCCTGAAAGGCAAATCCGATCCCCTGGATGCCTACCAGGCAGTCCAGTCGGTACTGGCTCAACGAGGCCTCTCGACCCCGAAAGCCAAAGACGGACCCGTCGAATGCCTGCGGATCCTACGTACCGCGCGTTCATCGGCAATGAAGGCCCGCACGGCAGCAATCAATCAGATCAAGGGTCTCCTCGTGTCGGCACCGGACGCTCTCCGGGCGAAATACAGGGGGATGGCCACTCCTGCCATGATCACCGCCCTCCAGCGGAGCAGGCCGTCAGGCCATGTGGCCGACCCGGAATACATGACGCTGCTGACCTTGAAAACCCTGGCCACCCGTTACCAGGCGCTTGCCGAGGAAATCACCGCCGCCGATACCGCCCTGCAAGAAATCCTCGATTCCTATGCGCCCTTGCTCTGCGACGTCCCAGGTGTAGGACCGGACGTTGCCAGCCAGCTCCTCATCACCGTGGGAGACAACCAGGGACGGATCGGAAACGAAGCCCAGTTCGCGGCATTCGCCGGGGTTGCACCCATCCCGGCATCGTCAGGAAAAACGACCCGCCACCGGCTCAGCCGAGGCGGTGACCGCAACGAAAACCGCGCCCTGCATCAAGTAGTGCTGACCCGGATGGCATCGTGTCCACGCACGAAAAACTACGTCAGCAAACGCACCACGGAAGGAAAAAGCAAGCGAGAGATCATGCGTTGCCTCAAACGCTACGTATCCCGTGAAATATACCGACAGATATTCAACCCGGTACCGGCACCAGGCATCACCGACCTACGCCAGAAACGCAAAAGCCTCGGGTTGACCGTCAATGCGGTCGCCGGCGAACTCAGCCAATGGCCCTCCGTTATCTCCCGCATCGAACGAGGCCTCATGCGCAACGACGACCTCGCAACAAGCTACAGGAAATGGCTCGAGGAGCAGGGCACTCAAAAAACGAATTGACAACCATAGGAGCGTCACAGGGAACTCCCGAAAACATAGCCAATCCGAGCCAGTCCGACCGATGTACGGCCCAGCCCGAAGCCAAATGTGTTGACACTGTCAACACATCCTCTTATCCCACTTCTGAATCCGATTCACGCAGAAACCAACGGAGGGACTGTCTGAATAACGGTGTGTGGGGTCCGGCCTGATCCGAAAGGAGACGGCCGTGTTGGAATCCACGACCGAGATGACAGGGGTGATGATCGATCCTGTGACGGGAGAGATCATCGATCAGAAGGAGCTTGCGGAGCGGCTGCTCGCGCAGGCCAAGGAACAGGGCGTGAGCCTGGTGGGCCCTGGCGGACTGCTGAACCAGCTCACCAGGAACGTGCTGGAAACCGCGCTGGAAGCGGAACTTACCGAGCACCTCGGGCACGAGCACGGCCAGACGCCGATCGCAGCCAACATGCGCAACGGCACCCGGCCCAAGACCGTGCTGACCGAGATCGGCCCGGTCGAGATCGAGGTGCCCCGGGATCGGGACGGCTCGTTCGAACCGGTGATCGTGCCCAAACGGAAACGGCGCCTGGACGGGATCGACCAGATCGTCCTCTCGCTCTCCGCCCGGGGGCTGACCACCGGGGAGATCGCCGCGCACTTCGAGGAGGTCTACGGGGCCAAGGTCTCCAAAGACACCGTCAGCCGCATCACGGAGAAGGTCGCCGGGGAACTGGCCGAATGGTCGTCCCGACCTTTGGATCCGGTCTATCCGGTGCTCTTCGTTGACGCGATCGTGGTCAAGGTCCGTGACGGGCAGGTGCGCAACACCCCGTTCTACGTCGTCATGGGCGTCACCGTGAACGGGGAGCGGGAGATCCTGGGCATCTGGGCCGGCGACGGCGGCGAGGGTGCCCGGTTCTGGATGCAGGTCTTCTCCGAACTCAAGAACCGGGGCGTTGAGGACGTGTTGATCGCTGTCTGCGATGGGCTCAAGGGCCTGCCGGAGGCCATCACGACCACGTGGGAGCGAACGGTCGTGCAGCAGTGCATCGTGCACCTGATCCGCAACAGCTTCCGCTACGCCGGACGCCAGCACCGCGACGGCATCGTCAAGGCGCTCAAGCCGGTCTACACGGCCCCGTCCGAGCAAGCGGCGAAGGACCGGTTCGCCGAATTCACGGCCGAGTGGGGCCAGCGATATCCGGCAATCGTGCGGCTCTGGGAGTCCTCCTGGGCGGAATTCGTGCCGTTCCTGGAGTACGACGTGGAGATCCGGCGGGTGATCTGCACAACAAACGCGATCGAGTCGATCAACGCCCGCTACCGGAGGGCCGTGAGGGCCCGCGGGCACTTTCCGAACGAGGCCGCCGCCCTGAAATGCCTGTATCTGGTCACCAGAGCCCTTGATCCCACCGGCGGCGGTCGGGCACGCTGGGTGATGAGGTGGAAGCCTGCGCTGAACGCGTTCGCGATCACCTTCGCCGGCCGGTTCGAAAGAACCATTCACTAATGAAAACCGCCGGACCCACACACCGTTTATCGGACAGTCCCCCAACGGATGAATGAGTAGTGGTCTGGGTTACCGCTAAGGCGATCTGGATCGGTTCGTCGCCGAGTTCAACGTTGACGCGAAGTACGGACACCGCGTTCGGAGCCGCGGGATACACCATCGAGATCACCCGACAACACGAGGAGTTCGCCAGCCTCCCCGTGGGACACGACGAGGAAGCCGTCGTCATCGGCTTCAGACTGGACTAATCCTCCAGCGCTCCGTTGCAGAGCCGATTGACCACTTCGGTGAGCATTGCCAGGCCGGCTACGATGTCCTCGTCCTTGGTGTATTCGTGCTCGTTGTGGGAGATGCCGTCCACGCTGGGAACAAAGAGCATCACTGTGGGAACGATGTCCTTCATATTGGTGGAATCGTGCCCGGCCAAGGTCATGACTTCCTTGTTGGACAGCCCCAGGTCGGCCGCAACCTTGGCGGCGAGTTCCACGCCCTCGGGCTGGTAAGGAGTTACCGGCCACGAGTGCGAGTGGTGCTGTTCCACGGAAACGTTGGCAAGCGCCTCGATTTCCGCGATGCGCTCGTGCAGCAGGGCATCGGCCTGGGCGAGTACGGCTTCGTCGGCACTGCGCAGATCCAACAGCAAGCTGACGCGGGACGGCACGACGACGGGCGAGTTGGGGTAGACGTTCAATTGCCCAACCGAGGTGTGGAGCACTCCGGGGAACCGGTTGGCGATATCCCGGGCGGCAACCACCAACATCGAGGCTCCCAGGAGAGCGTCCTTGCGGTCAGCGATGACGGTGGAGCCCGTGTGTGCCTGCTCGCCGTGGACCACGAATTCGTACTTGTTGGCCGCCCAGTTGGAGGACACCAGGCCAATCGTGATGCCTTCCCGCTCCATGCTGCGGCCTTGTTCGATGTGGATTTCGGCGCAGTATGCAGCCTCGGGTCCTTCATAGGAACCACGGCACGCGATGGCGTCCAGGGCGTCCTGCACGGAAATCCCGGCGGCATCCGTGGTGGCCAGTGCCGTGTCCAGCGGGAGCTTGCCGGTGTAAACGGAGGAACCCATCATGGAGGGCTTGAAGCGGCTGCCTTCCTCGTTGAACCAGTTCACCACAGCGATATTGAACTTGGGCGCCTCAGCCCCGTGCGCGTTCCACTGGTCGACCAGCCGAAAGGCCGCATGCGCGGCGGCCAGGACACCGAAGGCACCGTCGTAACGTCCCGCCGTCGGCTGTGAGTCCATGTGCGAGCCAACCACAACAAACGGAGCTCCCGGCACGGCCTCATAGAGACCCCACTGGTTGCCGACCTGGTCAAAACGGACGCTGAAGCCGCGGGCTTCGAGCAAGCTGCTGAGCCAGTGCCGCTGTTCGCCGTCGGGCTCGCTGGCAGCCTGCCGGTCCACGCCGCCGTTGGCGGTGGCCCCGAAAGCGCTCATCGTGTGGAAGTCCTGGACGAAGGCGGCGTCCTGGGCAGTGAAGCTGGTGGTGGAAGTCATTGGTTCCCCTATGAACTGAGTTGGATCTAAGTAGAGTGCTGAATCTATGAACTGTGTTGAAGTGCGGTCAGAGAGTTGTGGGTAAAGCGGCCGCCGACTGCGGTGGCCAGGACGTGCAGCTGGGCAATGTTTCCGGTGTCAAACGGCGAGCCGGACAGGACGGTGAAGTCGGCAAGCTTGCCTGGGGCCAAAGAGCCCTTTACGGCCGACATCCCTGTGGCCGCGGCCGCTCCCGTGGTGTAAGCGGCGAGTGCCTCGTACGGGCTGAGCCGCTCTGTCGGGTTGCCGAACATCGCGCCGGATGACGTCTTCCGGTCCACAAAAGCCTGCATGCCACGCAAAACGCTTCCGTTCGCGACGGGGCGGTCGGAGCTCCCGGCCAAGGTCACCCCTGCGGACAGGAACGACGACGCGCGGTAGGCCCAAGGCAGTCGCTCCGGACCGAGCGACGCCGCCATGCCGTCGCCGCCGTCATGGAAGAAGCTGGCCTGAGGCGTCACGGCGATCCCCGCCGCTGCGAGCCGTTCGAGCTGTTCCGGTCTGGTCATGGAGGCGTGCTCGATCCTGTTCGGCATCGTGCGCGGACCGTTCTTGGCGTCGCAATCCGCAAGAATATCGATCGCCAAGTCCACGGCCCGGTCTCCGATGGCGTGGGCCGCAATGGACCATCCAGCGGCGTAGGCGGCCTCGATCCGTTCCCGCAGCATAGCGGGTTCGGCTTGGAAGTATCCCGTGTTGCCTGTGTTGTCCGTCTGCCCATGGCTGCAGTACTCGTCGCTGACTGCGGCGGTCTCGCCGAGAAGCGAGCCGTCCAGGAAGACCTTGGCTGGGCCCAGGGAGAGGTATTCGTTGCCGAATCCGCTCGCTATGCCCAAATCCAGGCCTGCCGCACCGGAACCGTCGTCGTCGTGGCTGCCAATCCGGTGCAAAACGTCCAGCACCGGCATGACCTGGGCGCGCGCATGGAGCTTGCCGTTGGCCGCGGCCCGCTGGTAGGCGGCTAGCTCGACCGGGCTGTGTCCGATCCAGCCACCACCCACGCCCGCTTCGGTGAAGCTCGTGATGCCCTCGGAGGCGTAGTGCCGCGTGGCCCGATCCAGGGCCGCCTCGATTTCGGTAATCGAATACGGCAGGGTCAGCTGCTGGATCAGTGCTTGCGCCGTTTCCTGGACAAGCCCCGTGGGCCTCCCGGCGGAGTCGCGGACGATCACGCCGCCGTCGGGATCTGAGTACGACGGCGACTCAGCACCGGCCTGCCGCAGTGCGGCTGTGTTGACCACGGCCATGTGACCGGAGTTGTGCCGCATGAACAATGGCCGCTCCCCCGTGATGCGGTCGAGTTCGCGGATGTCCGGGAACGCGCCGTCGTGCTGCTGCTGGCTGAAGCCAGTGGCCATGAGCCAGGCGCCAGCCCCATGGCCTGGGCCAGCGCCAGCGTCGTCCATGGCTTCCCGCAGCAGCCCGTACAACTCCCCCAGCCCCCGCGCCTTGGACACATCCAGCTCGGCCAGGCCCAGCCCGAACCACGTGGTGTGGCAGTGCGCATCGATGAAGCCGGGAGTGACGGTGGCGCCGCCAAGGTCGAGGATCTCGGTGGCGGCAATGCCATCCAGGTCTTCATCGAGTCCCGCCACGAGGCCTTTCCAGACTCCCAGCGAGCGGGCGCATGGACGGCCCGGGTCCATCGTGATGATGTCCGCGTTGCGCAGGAGCAGGTCGAGTTTCATACCGATGGCCTAGCGGTGCGAGGTGGTGACGGACTTGATCCGGGTGTAGTCCTCCAGCCCGAAGACCGAGAGGTCCTTGCCCGTGCCGGAGTGCTTGAAACCGCCGTGTGGCGCCTCGGCCGGAATGACTTGGTGGCAGTTGATCCACACGGCGCCGAAGTCGAGCTCGTTGGACACCCGGGTGACCACGCCGTGGTTGTTGGACCAAACGCTGGAGGCGAGCGCGTACTTCGTACCGTTGGCAAGCTCAAGCGCCTCTTCCTCGGTGGCGAAAGGTTGGACCGTGACTACTGGGCCGAAGATCTCGTCGCACACCACTTCGTCAGTCTGGAAGACGCCGTCGATCACTGTCGGTTCGAAGTAGTACCCCGCGCCGGTGCGTTTCCCGCCCGACAGGACGGTAGCGTTGGCCGGAAGCCGGGTCATGAAGCCCTCCACGCGTTCAAGCTGCGCTGCACTGTTGAGCGGCCCAAGGTCCGAGGCGTCATCGCCGAGGGTCAGCGCGGCGGCGGCAGCACCGAGGGCCTTGGCGAACTCGGCGTGAATGTCCGCGTGGACCAGCACCCGGGTCACCGCGGTGCAGTCCTGGCCGGCGTTGAAGAAGGCGCTCAGGGCGAGTTCGCGGGCGGTCTGCTGGATATCGACGTCAGCGAAAACGATCGCCGGTGCCTTGCCGCCCAGCTCCAGGTGGACGTCCTTCAAGGTCTTGGACGCGGCGGACATGACCTGGGCGCCCGCCCGGGTGGAACCCGTGATGGACACCATCTCCGGGATCTCGTGGTCCACCATGGCGGCACCGGCCTCGCGGCCTCCGCACACGATGTTCACGACGCCGGCCGGGTAGATCTGCTGGGCCAGCTCGCCCAGGATCACGGTGGACCACGGGGTGGTGTCCGCGGGCTTCAAAACCAGAGTGTTTCCCGCCGCCAAAGCCGGCCCGATCTTCCAGATGGTCATCATGAACGGGTAGTTCCACGGGGTAATCTGCGCGACCACACCCAGCGGTTCGCGGCGGATGGTGGACGTGAAGCCCTGCACGTACTCGGTGGACGCGGTACCGGACACGACGCGGCAGGCTCCGGCGAAGAAGCGCAATTGGTCGGCGCCGCGGAGGATCTCCAGTTCGCGGGTGACGGCCCGCGGCTTGCCCGTGCACGCCACTTCGGCGTCCAGCAGCCGGTCCACATTGGCTTCGATGAGGTCCGCGAGTTGCAGCAGCAGCGCTTGGCGCTCGCCCGGCGTCGTGCGCTTGTAGCTCTTGAAAGCGGCGGCAGCCGCCCGGAAGGCGAGGTCGACGGCGGCCGCGTCACTGTCCGGGGCGGTGCCGATCTGGGTCCCCGTCCGTGGATCGAAGAAGGGCAGGCTCGCCGGGGCGTCCACCGCTTGGCCGTTGATGATGTTTTTGAGCGTGATCACGTGGGGCTCCAGTCAGTTGCTCTTGGGGGAACGGGTGGTGGGGTCCTGCGGGAGGTGCAACACGGCCGGGAGGCCGGAGTCGACGGCGCGGCGGAACGCGGCGGCGAAGTCCTCGGCCCTCTCAACGCGCTCGCCGTAGCCGCCGTAGGAGCGGGCCAGGGCGGCAAAATCGGGATTGGTCATGTGCGTGCCGGACGGTCGGCCTGGGTAGTGCGCTTCCTGGTGCTCGCGGATGGTGGCGAAGATGCCGTTGTCCACCACCAGCACAATGAACTGTGCGCCGTGGCCCATGGCCGTGGCGATTTCCTGGCCGTTCATCATGAAGCAGCCATCGCCGGCCACCGAGATGACCTGGCGGCCGGGATATGCCAGCGAGGCCGCAACGGCTGCCGGGATTCCCATGCCCATGGCTCCGTTGCGCGGAGCGGCCAGCGAGTTGGCGCTGTTGTGCTTCAGGTAGCGGGCCGGCCACAAGGCGTGGTTGCCCGCGCCGAAGGTGAGGACGGCGTCGTCGTCCATCTCTTGCTTGAGGATCTCCATCACGACGCCGAGGTCCACTGCCGTGCCTCCGTCGGGTTGGGCCGAAGAGAACTTGAGGTAATTTGCCCGGGCATCCTGGAACCAGCCGGCGGCCGGCCGCACGGCAGATTCCGTGTCCGCGATGGCAAGCGAGAACGCCGAGACGTTTGCGGTGATGTGCTGGTCCACCTGGCCGAAGTGGCCGAGGAGGTCCGGGTCCTGGTTGATCACGACGGTCCCGGTATTGTGGCCACGGGTGTAGCCGTCGGAGAGGACGTCGCCGCGGACGCAGCCAAGGAAAACGAGCAGGTCGGAGTCGTTCAGAAGCGCTGCGGTGGCGTCGCTGCGGCCGTATCCCAGGAAGCCTGCGTAGGACTCGCTGCTGTGCGGGATGGCGTCGTAGGCGCGGAAGTCGGCCACGACCGGGATGCTGTGGCGTGCCGCCCAGGCGGCCAGCGCGTCTCCGGATTCCTGGGTCCAACCCTCGCCACCCACCACGACGAGCGGCTTGGCGGCTCCGGCGAGCCGCGTTTCCAGCGCGGCCAGGTCCGCGGCGCTGGGTTCTGGGCGGGAGACCCGGCGCGGCTCCACGGTGCCTTCGGTGACGGCGTGCACCAGCACATCCTCCGGCAAGCCGATCACTACGGGACCGGGGCGTCCGCTAAGCGCGGTAAAGATGGCGTCGTCCACCACACGGGCGGCGGAGGCGGCGTCGTCGAGAGTCACGACTTTCTTCGCGGTGCTGCCGAACCAGGCGTTGATGTCGAACTCCTGGAAGGATTCCCGCCCGCGGTCCGCCACGGGGATGAGGCCCACGAACAGGATCATTGGTGTCGCGTCCTGGTGTGCCGTATGGATAGCGATGAACGCGTTGGCGGCGCCGGGGCCGCGCGTCACCATGGCGACGCCGGGGAGTTCCGTGAGGCGGCCCTCGGCCAGCGCCATGAAACCGGCTCCGCCTTCGTGGCGCGTCACGATGGTCTCAATCGAGGAGTCGTGGAGTCCGTCCAGGACATCCAGGTAGCTCTCGCCGGGGACGCCGTAGACGCGTTTGATGCCTGCGCGTTCAAGCTGCTCGACGATGAGGTGGCCTGCTGTAGTGGTGCTCAATGCTTCATTCCTTCTTCTTTGATGCTCAGGCCGGGAAGGAAGATCCCGGACACGGCGGTCAGTATGGAAACAATCAGGAGAATGATGGTGCCGGGCCAAAATGAGTTGCCGTTGGCGGCCACCAGCGCTGTGGCGATAAGGGGTACGAAGCCGGATATGACACCCGCGGTATTGGAAGTGATGGCGACGCCCGTGTAGCGGACCTTGGTGGCGAACAGTGCCGTCAGCGCCGTGCCGGAGACGGCGTACGGGATGGACAGGACGGCGACGCCGATCATCATGCCAACGACCACCAGGACCGGATTACGGCTGTCGATGGCAAGGAAGACAGGGACCGCAATGATGGCTGAGGCCACACCGCCCCACAAGATGACTTTGCTGGCACCGAATTTTTCACCCATCCTGCCGGCCCAGATCAGCGCCCCGATTTCGAGTGCGGCCGCAAGGAGGGTGCCCAGGAGAAGCAGCTCGGACGGCAGCTTCAGGACCTTGTTGCCATAGAAGACCACGAAGCTGGTGATGAGGTAGAAGCCTCCGATGCCAAGCAGCGCCGAGCACATGCCCACCAGGATCTGGCGCCAGCTGTTCTTCAGCACGCCGCGGATGGGTGCATGCTCTGTCTCGCCCGATTCGATGAGGGCTTCGAATTCGGGCGACTCGCTGAGTCTGCTGCGGATCCACATGGAGATGGCCAGGAGCGGCATGGCCGCGATGAAAGGGATGCGCCAACCCCACGCGTCGAAGTTGTTCTGGCCCACCATGAAAAGCATGCCGAAGAAGCCTCCGGAGGACAGGATGGTCCCGATCGGAGAGCCGATCTGCGGCAGCGCCGCGTAGCGGGCACGCTTGGCAACCGGGGCGTTTTCGACGGCGATGATCACCGCGCCGCTCCATTCCCCTCCGACGGCGAGGCCCTGGACGATCCGCAGGGCCACCAGGAGGATCGGGGCGGCCAGACCGATGGTCATATAGTTCGGCAGCAATCCGATCAGGCCGGTGACGACACCGATTCCGACGATGGTGACCATGAGGATCTTTTTGCGGCCTACTTTGTCGCCGAGGGCGCCGAAGATGAATCCACCGATGGGACGGGCGACGAACCCTACGGCGAGGGTGGCGAAGGAGCCCATCGCGGCCACGAATGGATCCTGAGACACGAAGAACTGCGCGTTGAACACGAGTGCTGCCGCGGTGGTGAAGAGGAAGAAGTCGTACCACTCCAGCGCTGTGCCTACGAGGGCGGCGAGCGCGACCTTCCTGGTGACCCTCTCATCGACTGTGCGGGGCATCCCGGGAGTCAGATGCGTGGGGGCGCTGCCTGCGCTGCTGGCCATGATTACTCCAAAAGATTCGAACGATGCCGTGAAAACCGGGGAACTGCCGTTGTGATTGGCCTCACTCGGCGGTGACTACTCCCATAGTGCCAGTAGATCCGCCCAAAAAAACTAGCTTCGGGCCACTGAATATCGGCCGTAGAATGTGTGAATGCACAATGCAGAGAAGGCTGGCGACGCAGCACGCTGGGGAGAGCTCGTGGAAGGGCTGCACGGGCGGCTGGAGGAACTTGTCGAGCTTTTCGTGACGCGCGTCCAGGAGATCCCCGAATATGCCGACAATAGGGTGAGCTTGCCGGAATTGAGGATCACGGCACGTGAAACTTTCCGGCGCCTCATCGACGGACTGCGGGACGAGAGGTTCCGCCATTCAAACTCCCATGGCAGTCAGGATTCGCTGGCGCGCTTCTCCTCGGAGCTTGGTGCCAAACGGGCCCGTGCCGGAATTTCGCCCGAAGCCCTGATTTCAGCTGTGCGCCTGGATTTCAGCATTCTTTGGGCAGATCTCCTGAAGATCTCGGACGCGGAGGATGCCGTGCTCCTGACGTCCCATGTAGACCAGGTGTGGCGCGTGGTGGATGAATTTGCCACCCAGACCCACTCCAGCTATTCGAGCGAGCGCGTCCGGATGGCCCAGGAGGAATCAAACATCCGCCGGGAGTTCATCGCCCGGTTGTTCAGCAAGTCCGAGCTATCGGCAGACACCATCAGCCAGGCCGCGGCAGCACTGGCCACGGACCCGGAAGCAAGGTTTTCCATCGTGGCGGCGAGCGGCGAGGCAGCCTCCAAACTGCGGACGATTGCCACCCAGGGCGGCTGGCTCCAACCGTCCCAACGGCTCTACGTCCACGAATTCGGCGGCAGCACGTACGTCTTCTGGGCGTTGCCGCGGGCTCATGGCGGGGGGCCCCGCGTCGCTGGACTCGGCGGCGCAGGCCGGCAAGACGAAGGACCTGCCTACATTCCTGCGCCCATCATCGGAATACCTTGTGGTTATGTCGAGGGATTTTCCGGCCTGCGCGCCCTGCCCTCCGCAGCACGCACGGCGGAGCGCCTCGCTTTGCTGCTCCAGCCCGCTGACCGAGGCCCATTGACGGCGGCAGCAGCGTGGGCCCGTCTCGCCAAGCAGCAACTCCAGGATGCGGGCCTGGACCTCTGGGCCGATCTTGAGTCCGCCCTCTCGGAATGCCGCGACGGCGAGCGCGAGCGGCTGACCGAGACGGTGCGCCATTTCCTGCACACGGGCAACATCACCACGACGGCGCAGGAACTGTTTTGCCACCGGAACACCATCCTCAACCGGCTCAACCGCTTCCAGGAGCTCACTGGCATCGATCTGGCCGTGCCGGCGCAAGCGGCCCGGCTGGTGGTGGCCTGGGCCTGAGATCTGCAAAGGAAAGCGGTGTTGTGTGAACACACATTTTCCGTCGTTTTTTGCTGGAAATTCAGCCATTGAAGTGTGGTACGCAACACAGGATAGTTATCTGCATCCTCACCCGGGCACTCGCCCCCACACTCATCTGGAGCTTCTCATGGCCCAAACGGTAGATACCGCTTCCGCGTCCGCAGCCAGGCTTGACCTGGCCAAGATGCGCAAAATCGCCCTCGCCAGCGTCATCGGCACCACAGTCGAGTGGTACGACCTGTTCGTGTTCGGAACAGCGTCCGCCTTAGTCTTCAACAAGATCTTCTTCCCCAGCTTCGACCCGATCGTCGGCACCATGCTGGCCTTCGGCACCTTCGCCTCCGCCTACATTGCCCGCATGGTAGGCGCCATCATCTTCGGCCACTTCGGTGACCGTCTCGGCCGCAAATCCATGCTCCTGATCTCCTTGCTGACCATGGGAGCGGCAACTTTCGCCATCGGCTTGCTGCCTGACTACAACAGCATCGGCATCACGGCACCGCTGCTTCTCCTCCTGCTACGCGTCATCCAAGGCCTGGCATTGGGCGGCGAGTGGGGCGGCGCGGTACTCATGACCGTAGAGCATGCTCCTTCCGGCCGCCGTGGCTTCTACGGCTCACTCGTCCAGGTAGGCGTTCCGGCAGGCACCCTGATCGCCAACGTCGCGTTCCTGATCGTCGCTTCCACCGTCAGCTCGGACGCGCTGCTCAGCTGGGGTTGGCGTATCCCGTTCCTTACCTCCTGCTTGCTGGTGGCTGTCGGCGTCTACATCCGCCTCCACATCGAGGAAACCCCGTCGTTCCAGGCCGTCAAGACCGCCGGCGCCAAGGCGAAAATGCCCTTTGCCACCCTCATGGCCAAGTACTGGAAGCAAGTTGTCCTCGGCGGCATCGCCACCCTCTCAACCGGCAGCACCTTCACCCTGCTGGTTGCCTCCGGCGTTTCCTACGGCAAGAAGGACCTCGGCCACTCGGAAAGCCTCATGCTCTGGGTTGTCCTGGCCTCGTGCGCACTGTGCTTTGTGCTCATCCCCTACTTCGGGAAGCTCTCGGACAAGTACGGCCGCAAGCCCATCATCTACGCCGGAGTGGCGGCGGAGGCGCTCTTCGCCTTCCCGATGTTCTGGCTCATGGACACCAAGTCCGTCGCCCTGCTATTCGTCGCCTACCTCGGAATGATGACGGCCTTCGCAGCCAACTACGGTCCCATCGCCACGTTCCTGGCCGAACTCTTCGGTTCCAAGGTCCGCTACTCCGGATTGTCCGTGGCCTACATGCTCTCCGGCCTCCTCGGCAGCGCCGCTACCCCGTTCATCACCACCTGGCTCCTGGGCATGACGCACCAGAGCTCCTCCATCGCCTGGTACATCACAGCCGCTGCCTTAATCTCCTTGGCGGCGTTGTTCGTCCTGACGGAAACCCGCCACGGCAACATCGACGCCGTCGACGTCGCCCCGGTGGATGCGGCGGAAGCGGCGGCGAAATGAGCGATTCCCCAGCGACGAACCCGGCCACCATCACGCGGCTCGGCGAGGTCCCCGGCCAGGCAGCCGCCGTCGGACCTTTCTCCCACGCGGTCATCGCCAATGGTTTCGTGTTCACCTCCGGCCAGATCCCGGCCATCACCGGTTTGGACGACCAACCGGAGACCTTCGAAGGACAAGTCCGTCAGACGATCGAAAACCTGCGTGCGGTACTGGAGGCAGCAGGTTCCAGCCTGGCGCACGTGGTCAAGGTCAACACGTACTTGACCAGCCAGGACCAACTCGAGGAGTACAACCGCGTCTACACGGAGTACTTCGGCTCCGCGAAGCCCGCGCGTACTTCCGTCTGTGTGAGCCTCTGGGGAGTATCCCTTGAGATTGAATGCGTGGCGGTGCTCGCATGAGCCAGGCATCTACGGCGGAGCTTCGGTCTTCGGCAGGCCTGTTAGCCCGGCTTGCCGAGGTCAGCTACCCCACTATCGGACACTTTCTTGAGGACGGATTTGTTGATCCGGCAATCCAGTCGCTGCTCGACGGCGTAAAGGTGGCCGGGCCTGCGGTGACAGTCCGAATCGTTGACAACGATGCGATCGCCATGAACCGTGCACTCCTAAAGCTGTACCCAGGAGCAGTGCTGGTGATCGACATGGATGGCGACCACCGTCACGCCCCCGTCGGCGCAGTGACGGCAGCAGCTGCCAAGGCCCGTGGCGCGGCCGGCATAGTTGTAGACGGCCGAGCCACGGATCTGTTGGAGTTGCGGAGCACCGGCCTGCCGGTCTTCGCCCGCGGGACCTCGTGCCTCACCACCAAGCGGCTGCACGGCAAGGAATCATCGGTCAACGTTCCCGTGTCGTTCGGCGGAGTCGAGGTTCATCCCGGAGACTGGGTGCTGGGTGACGATAATGGCGTGATCGTGCTGACCCAGGAGGAGGCGACAGCGGTCTTGGAGCGGGCACTGGCCTCGGACGCGGCCGAGCCGGAACTGCTGGCACGAATCGCCGCGGGTGAACCACTCGAAACGCTGCTCGTGCACTGAAGCATGTGACCGCCACGGTGCTGACAGCACGCTGGACTTGCCCAGAGAAGAAGGCTCAAAGCCACACAGGAGTGTGTGGCTTTGAGCCGTCTCCACGCCGCGGCTTCGTGATGCCAGCACGGGAATATCGACTCCGGAACCTGCGCCCCTACCCCCCAATGGCAAGCAGCGCCAGCGCACTGTCCCGTGGCTTTTGAAGGTCAAGGCCCGTGTAACCTTCAAATGCCGCCAGCCTGTTGACAACGGTGTTCCGGTGGCAGGCGAGTCGGTCTGCCGTGGCTACGAGGCTCCCGAGCTCCAGGAATGCTCGCGCCGCTTCCAGGAGGCGTTCCCGCTCCGCGTCACTGCATCGACCAAGCGCCGAAAAGACCAGGTTTTCAGGGTTACAGCCCACTTGCGAGAGTCGGTGTGCCGTAATGGACAGCCAACGGTCCCTCAGCGTAAAGACCCCCTTGCTGCCCATGGGCAGGTCTTTCATGATTTCCCGGGCGGCGCTGACTGCTGTGCGCACTCCTGCTATCCCGTTGGCGTGCGGTGCCACAGCGACGGCCACATCGTCGAACAGCGCGGCCTCCTGATAACTCAGCTTTTCGTTGGAGTCCACCGTTCGGGGGCGGATGACAAGAGTGTGGTGCCCTTGGTCATAGGTCAGCACAGGAAAGTCCCGCGGCGGACGCGCCCGGACCCGCCTCCTGATCAGCAGGCCATCGTTCCGGTCGATGGCCGCTACAAGAAGCATCGCGTGAGGGTTGATGCGGAGGGCACCGGCTATGCGTGACAGCTCAGTTGGGGACGGCTCGGCCGGCGCCAACAGTTGGGTCAGATACTGCTGCTGAAGATCGGCATCGGCGCCCTCAATTTCCTCCAACTCCCTCAAATACCGCTCTTGGACGCTGGACGCGAAGCGGTCGACAGTCGCCCACACGACTTCCGCCTTCCTTACCAACAAAGCAGGGTCTGCGCGCAGCTCCGGTGCGGACAAAGCATCCCAGAGCACCGAGAAATCGAGGCGAATCGCCCGGACCAGGCTTTCCAGCGGAACGCCTTGGCGCGCCCTCCGGGCGCCAAGTTCGGAGGCAAAGACCGAAAGCGCGCCAATATCCTCGGCACGCCCGCCGAGAGCCGAAAGCATGGCAGAGAAGGAGCTGAAACTGCTGCGACGCAGGTCCTCAAGCGTGAGGCCGGAATCGGCGTAGGCGGGATCGGGAAGAATCCGGGTCAGGAAATTCTCGACGAGGCCAGGGAGCTGCCTGCCCACGGCATCAACCAAAGTCAGCCACTGCTCATCGTCCGTCATGTCGCCCCTCCCACAGCATCTCCATACATCCTCGCGGAACCGGACGCCACGGCCCATGTACGTTCGTACATTTATTGCATGCTTTTACGTTCGCCGCTGTCATGGGCAATGATCCATCGCCTTGGGACGATCGAAATCAGCTGCTCCTGTGGCAGCCCAACACTTTCACCGGCCAGGAGTTTCCATGACCACCATTGATCCAGTCGAGGAGCGGACAACGGCTGTCCGCCCCGACGAGCAATCCGGCTACAAGAAGGGCCTTTCCAACCGCCAGGTCCAAATGATCGGCATCGGCGGCGCCATCGGCACGGGACTCTTCCTCGGCGCCGGCGGACGCCTGGCCTCAGCCGGGCCCGTACTCCCCGTTGTCTACGCGATCTGCGGAGTGTTCGCCTTCTTCATCCTCCGCGCTCTCGGCGAGCTGGTCCTGCACCGCCCGTCATCAGGCTCCTTCGTCTCGTACGCTCGGGAGTTCTATGGCGAAAAGGCAGCGTACATCTCCGGGTGGGTGTACTCACTGTCGTGGGCACTCACCGCGATCGTGGACATTACCGCCGTCGCCGTTTATCTGAACTACTGGACAGCCTTCAGCAGTGTCCCGCAATGGGTCCTGGCGCTGGCTGCACTGCTCGTGGTCACCGGGGTCAACCTCATCTCCGTGAAGCTGTTCGGTGAACTGGAATTCTGGTTCGCCATCGTCAAGGTGGGCGCGCTCGTGGCGTTTCTGCTGGTGGGCGGCATCTTCCTCGCCGGCAACTTCCCGGTCGCCGGACACCAGCCCGGGCTCTCCCTGATCACCGACCACGGGGGGCTGCTGCCCAACGGGCTACTCCCCGCGGTCATCATTGTGCAGGGCATTGTGTTCGCTTACGCCGGCATCGACATGATCGGTGTAGCCGCCGGCGAAACAAAGGACCCTCGGAAGATCATGCCCAAAGTGGTCAACGCGGTCATCTTCCGGATCGCCATCTTTTATGTGGGCTCCACTGCCCTGCTGGCGATGCTGCTTCCGTATAGCTCCTATAAGGCCGGGGAGTCCCCGTTCGTAACCTTCTTCGCCAGTATCGGCGTGCCCGGTGCGGGCGACGTGATGAACTTCGTGGTCCTCACCGCCGCGCTATCCAGCCTCAACGCCGGGCTCTACTCCACCGGGCGGATCTACCGCTCCATGGCCCAGACCGGGACGGCACCCCAATTCATGAAACGGATGAGCCGCGGCGGGGTGCCCTACGGCGGCGTCCTCTTCACGGCAGCCTTCACTCTGCTCGGCGTGGGGCTCAACGCAGTTGTTCCAAAGATGGCCTTCGAAATCACCATCAACGCCACCGCCCTGGCCATCCTCTGCACGTGGGCAACCATCATTTTGTGCCAACTGAAACTGTACAAACTGTCCAAAGCGGGACTGATGCCGCGGCCAGCCTTCCGGCTCTTCGGTGCGCCTTGGACCTCCTACCTGACCCTGGCGTTTCTAGCAGCGGTGCTGGTCCTGATGCTGTTTGATTTCCCGATCGGCACGTACACGGTCGCCTCCTTGGCAATCATCATCCCGGCCCTCATGGCCGGCTGGTACTCCGTGCGAAGGCGCGTCAACGAACTTGCTAGGACCCAGCCGCTGACCAATGCCATCCCGGTAGCGCAGGCCACAGCCCAGCAATCACCGCCCCAGTCTTCCACCGCGCGGTTCAACAACGAGGAGCACACGCCATGACCACCGCAGCAACGCGTCCCGCCAACGCCCCGTCCCAAAATCCAGCCGCCATCAGCCGGGCAGCGACCGATGACGCTGCGTCCTTCCTCCGCGACTTCCGCAGCCTCTCGACCATTGGCGAAACACCCGGCCACGGTGTGGACCGTCAGGCCGGCACTGCGGCGGACGCACAGGCACGTGCGTGGTTCACTTCTCTCGCCTCCCAGTACGGATTCCGCACCGAGACGGACAGGATCGGTAATCTCTTCGCGCTGATCGAATGGAACCCCGGCGCACCGTACGTACTGGTGGGCTCGCACTTGGACAGCCAGCCGACGGCCGGAAAGTACGACGGCGCCTACGGTGTCGCCGCGGCCCTTCACGCTGCCCGCAGGCTGGCCGACCGCGCAGCCTCGAAATCGCCCGACGACGGCACCCCGCCAGCGGTTCCCAAGTACAACCTTGCCGTCGTTGACTGGTTCAACGAGGAAGGGTGCCGCTTCACCCCGTCCATGATGGGAAGTTCCGTCTACACCGGAAAGCTCCGCGCCGACGTCGCGCTGTCCATTACGGATACCGCGGGTACCAGCGTGCGCGAAGCCCTTACCGAAATCGGGCACCTAGGAACTGGCGATGGGCCCGCTGCCGCCGCCTATGCGGAGATCCACATTGAACAGGGCCGGTCGATGGAGGACTCCGGCACCACGATCGGCCTAGTCCACGCCTGCTGGGCCGCTGCGAAATACACCGTTACGGTCCACGGCGAGCAGGCACACACGGGTTCAACCGTCATCGCCGACCGCAAGGACGCCCTGCTGGGAGCGTCGCGCCTAGTGGTCTTGCTTCGGGAAATCGCGGACCACTTCAGCGGTGCCGTGCTGCACACCTCCGTGGGTCAGTTGACGGTGTATCCGAACTCGCCCGTTGTGGTGCCGTCCCGGGTGGACCTCGTGATGGACTTGCGGACCGCCGATGAGGGCGTCCTGGCCACTGCCAAGGCCCTGCTCCGCGCCGGTATCGCCGCCATCGAGACGGAGGCCAACGTCAGCATAGAGGTCGAGGAGTCCCACGCCTGGGGCATCAACGCCTACCAGCCCGCGGGTGTGGCCTTGGCCGCCGAATGCGCAGCCGAGCTGGGCCTCAGCTATCTCCGAGTGTTCACGCTCGCCGGGCACGACTCGATCAACATGAAGGATGTCGTCCCTACGGTCATGCTGTTCGTCCCCAGCGTGGACGGCATCTCCCACAATGAGCGCGAATACACGAACGACGACGATGCCTGCGCCGGCGTGGACATGCTGACCCGCGTAGTTGAAAGGCTGTGCAACGGAGACCTCGACGATGCCGCGTCGCCGGAACCCGGCTCCCGGCTGGAGGGCACCACGTGACCGGCCGGATCAAGGTGGCCGTCCTGCAAGCGACCGGGCTGGTCAACTCGCCGCAGCAGAACCTGATCAGGCTTGCTGCTCGGGCGCAGGAAGCAAAGGCACTGGGTGCGGACCTTCTGGTAACCCCCGAACTGTTCGTCAGCGGTTACGCTCCGGGCCTGGTCCACGGCACCGACGGGACAGCCCAGCGGCGGCAGATCGCCGACATCGCCCTATCCGCGGGCCTGGCGATCGTGGGCTCCACAGTCGAACACGACCGGGAGCGGCGCTATATCTCGGCGTCCTTCTTTGACCGCGACGGTGCCGAACTGACCCGCTACCGCAAGCAGCACCTCTTCGGTGCAGTCGAGAAGGAAGCGTTCGACGCCGGGGAGGCTCCCCCCGCCGTCGTCCGCTTCGACGGAGTCAACGTTGCCCTCGGAATCTGCTTCGACATCGAGTTTCCCGAGTTTGCGCGCGCCGCGGCCGTCGCGGGCGCGGAACTGCTCTGCATTCCAACGGCAGTCCCCCTGCGTGAAGGCGGCCAGTCCGACTCACACCCGTTCGACACCCGGATGATTCCGGCGATGGTGGTACCCACCAGAGCCCTCGAAAGCCAGCTGTTCATTGCGTACGCCAACCACACCGGCCCACACTTCGCCGGCCTAAGCACCATCGCCGATCCGTACGGGCGGCACCTTGCGGCCGCCGGTGACGATGCCGCGCTCATCGTCGCAGACGTTGCCCTGTCCAGCCTTCGCCAGGCCCGGCTGGACACCGACTACCTCTCCCGGTTCATCGACAGCGCAGCCAGCGCCAACCCCAAGTAAGGACCCCCGTGACCATCGCAGCCACCAGCACTCCGACTGCAAAACTGAGCATGCTCATCCCCGATTTCCCGTTCCCCTACGACGACTACATCACCCATGAAGCGGGAATAGGTTCCGTCCCGGCCGACATGTACGGCACCGAAGTGGCCGTTGTGGGCGCCGGACTGTCAGGACTCGTCGCAGCCTACGAACTCATGAAAATGGGACTCAGGCCGGTTGTGTACGAGTCCTCAAGGATCGGAGGACGCCTCCGCGGAGGCACCCAGCCGGGCAAGCCCGGACCCGTGGCGGACCTGGGCGGAATGCGGTTCCCCAAGAGCGGCACCTCGTTCTTCCACTACGCGGATCTTGTTGGCATCGAAACGCAACCGTTCCCCAACCCACTGACGCCTGCCGCCGGAAGCACTGTGATCGAACTTGGCGGCACGGCCCACTATGCCGAGACCCCCGACGATCTTCCTGGGTTCTTCCGGGACGTGTCCAACGCCTGGGACGACTGCCTGGAGGAACGCGCCCACTTCAGCGCCATGCAGGAAGCCATCCGGACGAAGGACCTCGCCACCATCAAGAGGCTCTGGAACGAACTGGTTCCGCGCTTCGACGACATCTCCTTCTCCGGTTACCTGGCCACGTCAAAGGCGTTCTCGTCCCTCTCGTTCGAATACCGGGAGGCCTTCGGCCAGGTCGGGTTCGGAACGGGCGGCTGGGACACCAACTTCCCGGACAGCATCCTGGAGATCCTCCGCGTCGTGTACGTGGATGCCGACGCGGACCAGCACCGGATCATCGGCGGGGCGCAGCTCCTGCCGGAACGTCTCTGGAACCATGCCCCCTCCGACCTGGCGCACTGGCCAGAAGGCACAAGCCTCGCGTCCCTTCACGGCGGGCACCCGCGGCCCGGCGTCGCGTCCATCCGGCGCCTTCCTGACAGTGGGGGCGCCGCTGCAGCGGTCGAGGGACCCATCGCCGTCACGGACAAGTGGGGACAGTCGCGGGAGTATCCGGCGGTCATTGCGACGTGCCAGAGCTGGCTGCTCTCGGCGCGCATCGATGTCGACGAGTCGCTCTTCAGCCACAAGCTCTGGACGGCGATCGAGCGTAGCCACTACATGCAGTCCTCCAAGACGTTCGTAGTGGTCGATAGGCCGTTCTGGAAGGACATCGACCCACAGACCGGCCGCCAGCTCATGAGTACCACGCTCACAGACCGGCTCACGCGCGGCACCTACCTGTTGGACAACGGCCCGGACCAGCCCGCCCTGATTTGCTTGTCCTACACCTGGAACGACGACGCCCTGAAGTGGTTGCCGCTGGATGCCGACGAGCGAGTCCGGCTTATGCTGCACTCCTTGAAGCAGATCTATCCCACCGCGGACATCGCCTCGCACATCATCGGGGATCCAATCACGGTCTCCTGGGAAGACGACCCCAACTTCATGGGTGCCTTCAGTGACAACCTCCCAGGGCATTACCGCTACCAGGAGCGGCTCTACACGCACTTCATGCAGGAAGGAATGGACCCGGCCCACCGCGGCATCTATCTGGCCGGCGACGGCATCTCCTGGACCGGCGGCTGGGCCGACGGAGCCGTGACTACGGGCCTCAATGCCGTGTGGGGCGTCATGACGCAGCTGGGCGGCAAGACCAATCCAGAGAACCCGGGCCCGGGCGACCGCTTCGACGAACTCAAACCCATTCGGCTTCCCTGACCTCCCCGGGGCAGGCTGTTCATCGGCCAGACTCACGCATCGGCCGTATGGGGCCCGTCTCAAAGGGGCTCCATACGGCCGTGCCCATGCCAATGGGTAGCACCGGATGAACGGCCCGCTCTGGGCGGTTATTCGGCGCGGGGCCTTGACGCTGCCAGGCGGCTCGAATCGGGCAATGTTGCCACGAAAACGTCCGTCGCGCTGATGTCCGCCAGTGCCTTGCGCCGGGTGTCGTCGAGGTATCCGACGTGGTTTTGGAATGCCGCGCGGGCGGCTTCCGGGTCCTGGTCTGCGATTGCCTGGTAGATGACCGCGTGTTGCGCCCATACGGCTTCGCGGTCCAGTAGATCGACGAACACGGTGTTGGTGGCCGGCCGCATGAGATGCACCGACATCATGGCGAGTTCGAGAATCTGGTTCTTTGCGGCCCTGGTGATCGCTGTGTGGAACTCAATGTCTAGCTGGAGCCATTCAGCGAGATCGAGATCGGGGTTCGACGCGAGGTGTATCGGTTGGTGGATGGCCTCGAGGTCGTCCTCGGTGCGCCGCCGTGCGGCCAGGTCAACGCACTGCATTTCCAGCACCCAGCGGGCCTCGTCCACGTCGTGCAGGGAGACGTTGCCGGCCCGGTACCACAAGCGGATCGCGTCACTGAGCTGTTCGGCGACGGTCTCAGCATCGGGCACCGCAACATAGGTCCCTCCCCGGCTTCCGCGGGAAGAGACGACGAGTCCTGTTGCCGCCAGGATCTTCAGGGCCTCCCTTGCGGTGGCGCGCGCAACATCGAATGATTCCGCCAGCTCCAACTCAGAGGGCAGCCGCTCCCCCGGCAGCCATTGGCCGACGCTGATCGCCCTTCGCAGCTGGCGGGCAATTTGCCCGGACGCGTCCTTGCGGCCGAGCTGAACCGGCACGAACTCTTCTGGCATCGCTAAACGCACCTTGCCTTCACATCGGTGGAAACCCCTTTACAAGGAAAGGATACTCCTTGCATAATGTCCAAAGTTAGACATTGACTTTTCCCCCCGACGATCGTTGCGGGAGCCACCCGATCCACCCCTTGGAGAAACCGATGAGTTTGAAGATCAGCACAGCGTTGGGGATCGCTGCACTCGTGTCCGCTATTTCCCTCAGCGCCTGCACCGCACCTCCCAAGACCGCAACGGATACCCCCGCCACAGCCGCAGCATCGGGATCCGCGGCCAGCACCGAAGCCATGAGCAACACCCTTAAGTTCGTCGATGCCGGGACCAAGGCGCCAGCCGGGAAAAAGGTGGCCTACCTGGCAGAATGCGCCGCCGCCAACGCCTATTGCCAGACCCGGCTGAAAGGGGCGCAGGAGACAGCCGCCAAATTGGGTGTCCAATTGACCGTCTTCGACGCGAACTTCGACCCGGCCGCCCAGTTGCAGCAAGTCCAGGACGCCGTGCAGCGGGGATTCGACGGATACATCTTCTCGCCCGTCGCCGACGCCCCCGGATGCTCGGACTTCCACCTGCTCCAGGCCAGCGGCAAGCCCGTCAGCACCATCAACAGCCCCATGTGCGGCAACCCCGACTACACACCGGAGACTGCCGGCTTCGTCGGCATGCAGACCACCCAGTTCTTCACCGAGCACGTCGAAAACGCCTTCAGGTCCTGCACCGCATCCTGCAATGCGGTCGCCGTCGGAGGCTTCGTCGGGTCAGACCTGTTCACCCGATGGGAGACCGCCATCAAGACAGCGGGCGCGAAATACCCGAACGTCAAGGTTGTCTCCGACCAGCCGGGAAACTTCGACCCCGCCAAGGCTCTCTCGGTGGTCCAGGACGCGATCAGCGCGAACGGCAAGATCGACCTCGTAATTTCCTCCTGGGATGACATGACCCGCGGTGTGGAACAGGCCGTACACGACGCCGGCAAGACCCCAGGGAAAGACGTCCGCATCTACAGCGTGGGAGGCACCACGGCAGGCGTGGCCAAGGTAACCGGCGGGGCTTGGACGTCAACATCGGTGCTGCTCCCCTACGAGGAATCCTCCTACGGTGTCGCCCAGCTTGTCCGTGCCCTTTCCAGCGGCGAAAACACCCCAGGGTTCGCCTACCTGGCCCAGGCACCCGCCGTCACGCAGGGACCAGGCTCGATCTTCATCACCGCAGCCAACGCCAGCAAATTCCACCCGGAGTACTGACATGCGGGCCCACGCTCCATCCACCGCCGCCGACGCGCTCGTCGTCCGCGGCTTGAACAAGCAGTACGGGGATGCCCAGGTCCTGAGGAACGTCTCCCTCACGGTCAGGGCAGGTGAAGTCCATGCACTTGTCGGGGAAAACGGTGCAGGAAAATCGACGCTCATCAAAACCGTGGCCGGTGCCGTCCAGCAGGACAGCGGAACGGTCAGTATCTGGGGCCAGGAGCTCGACGGCGGCCAGCCAGGCAAGGCTGCCGCCGCGGGTCTCGCGGTGATCTACCAGGAGCTGACCATCGTTCCGGAAACGACAGCACTGGCAAACGTGTTGCTCGGCAGGCCACCACAAAGGTTTGGTTTCATCGACCGCCCGGCCGCCCTTGCCCAATACCGGGAGGCCGCCGCAGCGGCCGGCACCTCCATACCCGCAGCCACCCGTGCCGGAGACCTCTCAACGGCCAACCAGCAGATGCTCGAAATCATGAGGGCCCTAGCCAGCCACCGGCGCATGATCGTCATGGATGAGCCCACCGCCTCGCTTGGCCCGGAAGACAGCCGTTCCCTCCACAAAGCCATCAAGGAACTGACCTCCGCCGGATGCTCGGTTGTCTACATATCCCACAACCTCGACGACGTCCTGGACATCGCCGACACGGTCACCGTGCTACGCGAGGGCGCCGTGATCGACAGCAGAGCAACAGCCGACTGGGACAAACCTTCCCTGATCGTCGCGATGCTCGGCGGCACCCCCGCTGAGGTCCAACCTACCGCCCCGGGACACACCAAGGGCAGGATCGCCCTGAGCGTCCGCGGCCTCACGGCCCCCGGCGTCGATCTGCCGGCACTGGACATCCGCGAAGGCGAGATCATCGGACTGGCCGGACTCGTCGGCTCAGGACGCACCAGGTTTCTGCGGACCCTGGCCGGTGCGAACCGGCACACAACCGGAGCCCTCACGCTCGACGGAAAGCAGGTTCCATGGCCCCGTTCCCCTCGGGACGGCATCCGGCGCGGGATCGCCCTGGCCCCGGAGGACCGAAAAGAACAGGCCCTTGTCCTGGACCGCAGCGCTGCGTGGAACGTTGCCCTGGGCCAATTCACCAAAGCATCGGGCCGCCGCCCCTTCCAGACCGGCGCCCTCGCGGGATGGGCAAGTCCCGGCGCTGCACGGATGGGGTTCCACCCACATCGACTGAACAGTCCAGCGGGAACCCTGTCGGGCGGAAACCAACAGAAACTCGTCCTGGCCCGATGGCTGGACCGCGGCCTGCGCTGCCTACTCCTGGACGAACCGACACGAGGCATCGACATCGGCGCCAAAGCCCAGATCTTCGCCACGGTGCGCAAGCTGGCCGACGAAGGGCTGTGCGTCATCTGGTGCAGCAGCGACCTGGACGAAGTCACCCGGTACAGCGACAGGATCGTTGTCCTGGCCTCCGGCCGGGCGGTCGCCGAACTACCGGCGGGCTCCACCGTCCAGGACATCCTCACCCACACTTACACCGCGCCGGCGCTCGGAAGCCTCGGGCCCACAACAACAGATATGGCAGCATCATGAGCACGACAACACTTCAAAAGAACAGGATGTCTCAGCCCGGGCAGACGCCCCGGATAGGTCCAACCCTGCGCCGTTTCGGCGTTCTGGCGGCCTTGTTGGTCCTGGTGGCGCTCATCAGCATCGCCCAACCGGGTTTCCTCGCCGGGGGGAACCTGATGAATATCGTCAGCCAGTGGGCTCCCGTGGCCATCATGGGAATCGGCATGACGTACGTGGTCATCACGGGCGGATTCGACCTCTCCGTCGGGGCCATCTACTCCCTTACTGCCGTCATCGCGGCGACCGTCGGCCGGACGGAAGCCCCGATCGTGGCCTTCGTCGCAGCAGCCGGAGCCGGCATCGCGGCAGGAGCCATCAACGGCTGGATCGTTACCGGGCTGAAGGTCAACCCGTTTATCGCTACCCTGGGAAGTTCCTTGATCATCTCCGGCACCACGCTGGTCATCACGGGAAACCGGGCCGTCGTGGTGAGCTTCGCCCCGTTCCAGGAACTCGGCAGCGGACGGCTCGCAGGGATCCCCTACTCGGGGATGCTTCTGCTCGTCCTGCTTCTGCTGGCAGGCTTCATCCTGGCCTTCACGCCGTACGGGCAATCCGTTTACGCGGTCGGAGGGAACCAGGAAGCAAGCCGTCTCGCCGGTATCCGAACGCGCGGCGTCGTGGCCAGCACCTACACACTTTCCGGGCTGTGCGCCGGCATTGCCGGTGTCGTCACGGCCTCGCAACTGGGTTCGGCACAACCGAACCTCAACCCGAACCTGGTTTTCGATGTCCTGACTGTTGTGATCGTCGGCGGCACGTCGTTGACTGGAGGAAAAGGCGCCATCTGGCGGACCGCCGTCGGGGTGGCAATCCTGGCCACCCTCCAGAACGGCTTCAACCTTCTGGACATCGATTCGTACTACCAGAACATCATCAAGGGCATCATCATCATCGCCGCTCTGACCCGGCTCCCCGGAATCCGGCCCGCACTCAGACTGCGCCGCCCCAACTCCTCCAAATAAGAACCAGAAACCAAGGAATCACCATGACCATCACAACCGTCGAAGAACTGACCATCGCCCAGGTCCATGATGCGCTCCTCGCAGGAACCTTCACCGTGCGGGAACTCGTCGAGGCCTACCTGGAACGCATCCGCACCCTCGACACCGAGGGACCGGCACTGAACTCCATCGTCACCGTCTCGGACACCGCACTCGAGGAGGCCGATGCGCAGGACGCGTACCTCGCCGCGAACGGCACGCTTTCCGGCCCGTTGCACGGGGTTCCGGTGGTGGTAAAAGACCAGATCGAAACCGCCGGAATTCCCACAAGCTTCGGCAGCGCCGCAACCGGCGCCTACACAGCCGCCCAGGACGCGACCGCGATCGCCCAGCTGCGCGCAGCCGGTGCGATCATCCTGGCCAAGACCACCATGCCGGACTTCGCCACTTCCTGGTTCTCCACTTCCTCGCGCAGCGGAATCACCCGCAATCCCTACGACCTGGCCCGCGACCCGGGTGGGTCCAGCAGCGGCTCCGCAGCCGCCGTCGCCGCCAACCTCGCCCTTGTGGGCATCGGCGAAGACACCGGCGGGTCTATCCGACTGCCGTCCTCCTTCTGCAACGTCGTCGGACTACGCGTAACGCCGGGCCTGATCAGCCGCGCCGGGATGTCCTCCCTCGTTGTGCCGCAGGACACGGCCGGACCCATCACCCGAACCGTCACGGATGCCGCCGTCGTTCTGGACGCGCTGGTCGGCTTCGACCCGAAAGACCCCTACACCGTGGCGAATGCCATTGCCCGGCACTCCGGCACCTATGCCGAAGCCGTGGCCAAGGACGGGCTCGCCGGCAAACGCATCGGTGTCCTCCGCCAGGCCTTCGGCCCGGAATCCGACGCCGAATCGGCAGAAGTCAACGACGTCATCCGCCAGGCACTGGCCAATGTGGAAGCGGCTGGCGCCCAGCTGGTCGATGTGGAGGTACCGAACCTGAACGACTACGTCGCCGACACCTCGGTGTACTTCTCACGGTCCCGGCAGGACATGAATGCCTTCATCGCCAAACGGCCCGAACTCGGCATCGGCTCGGTCGAACAGCTGCACGCCGAGGGCAAATTCCACGAGAAGCTGGACCTGTTCGTCGGGATTGCCACCGGCCCGGCAACGGCAAAGGACGACCCCACCTACCCGGACCGGGTTGCCCGCCAAGGCGACTTCCAGCGACTGGTGGCGGGAATCATGGCCGAACAAAAGCTTGACGCCATCTGCTTCCCCGATGTCAAAGTCGCAGCCCCGAGCCACGCAGACATCTTCGCCGACCGCTGGACCTGCCTGACATACCCGACCAACACCGTCATCGCATCCCAGCTATTGTTCCCCGCCATCACCGTTCCCGCCGGATTCACCAGCGGCGGACTGCCCGTCGGACTGGAAATCATGGCGCTGCCCTACTCCGAACCGCAACTGCTCGGACTGGCACACGGTGTCGAGAAGGCCACCGCCGCACGCAAGGCACCCAGCCTGTCCCAGGTAACAGCGTGAAAGGCAAGACCTCGATCCCGCAGCTGACACTCAACTCGGACATGGGCGAGTCCTACGGAATCCACTCCTTCGGAAACGACGAAGCCCTCCTGCCCCTCGTCGACTCCATCAACGTCGCCTGCGGCATGCACGCCGGAGACCCCGGCACCATGAACCGCATCGTCACCGCGGCCGCCGCAGCCGGTGTCCGAATCGGCGCCCACCCCGGCCTCCCGGACCCCGTCGGCTTCGGCCGGCGAGAAATGGCCCTGCGGAATGACGAAGTCCGGGACCTCGTCCGGTACCAGGTCGGTGCATTGTGGGGATTCCTTGACTCCGCAGGCGTACCCCTGAACCACATCAAGCCGCACGGAGCGCTGTTCGCCATGCTCTCCAGAAGCGAGGAACTCATGGACGCCCTCTGCGACGTCGCTGAGCAATTCAACGTGTCGGTCTACGGACTCCCGGGAACCTGCCACGAAACAATCGCGGCACGCCGAGGAATCCCCTTCATCGGCGAACTCTACGTCGACCTTGACTACAACTCCGACGGCACCGTCATCGTCAACCGCTCAAGCCATGAAACCGGGATTACACAAGCCGTTCAACGCACCCACAGATACCTGGAGGAGGGAACGATAGCTTCGGTGACGGGTGAAACCGTCACCGTCAGGGCGGACACCATCTGTATCCACTCCGACCAGGCAAATTCCATCGAACTGGCAACCGCAGTCCGGGACGTCCTCAACACCTTATCCGCGCCCACCAAGCCCGGCAAAGCCGGCGCCTGCCAAACCCAGGCGCCCGGCTTTGCCGTATCAAGAACCCGTTTCACTCCCAATCAGAGAATGAACGACAATTTCCCCTCCCCGAGTCCGCAGGACCATAATCTGGGCCACCCATACTGCCGCTAGTCTCGTTCCGCGAAGGGTTCGACGTTGGCGGGTCCAGCTCAATCACGTCGCCGAGCGCGCCGTCGATTCGAGCGAGAGAGTTTCTCCGTCCAGGGCCAGGTCCGCGGCTTTGACGGTGTCGTCGAACTACTCGGGCCAGCTCGCGCCTACGTTTGCGGCGGAAACGTTTGGCGTTGGCCGGCCGATCCAGCACGTCCTGGCCTTGACCAGCCACGTCGTGGTCCATCGTTGTCATGCCCAGGACCTCGCAGAGTTCGTGATTCTCGAAACCAAGCACGGAGCAATCCCACGGGAGGTCCAGACCCGCCCGACGGACGACCATGAGCGCACCGGAAGGCCATCTAGTCAGAGGCGATGAAAGCCGCCGCGGTCGGGGCGCAGGCCGCAACCAGCCCGGCCGTGCACTGAGGCCACATACGTCCAATACTCAGGAGCGGACCGCCACTGGCGCTTCCATAAAATCAGACTTAAGCGTGGACACTGTCCACACCCCCTTTGGCAGGACAAGCGGACAGCCAGAGCACGCCCTTACAACCAGGAACAGCTCTCCAAGAAACTTCCGAGCCAAATTCGGTTTCATCATGTCGTACTCCGGACCATGAACCATGAACGGGTGTTGGCCATCCACGACCAACCAGAGCGAACCGGAACGAGGAACCGCATAACCCCACCCCAGAGCAGGCGGAGGGTCCACCAGCCAGGACCCTGAACCCGCAACCCACACATCTGAATAGGCCACCGCGGCGGCCAGGCCAAAGCCCGCCAACCTAGCGTCAGAGGGACCTGACCACAAGCTTTGTACACATGTTAAAGCAAAAACCCCTCTGACGAGGGGGAATGCTGTGCCCGAGGTGGGACTCGAACCGCATTCCGAACCTTGCAAACACAGGGAAATCCCAAAAACATAGCCAATCCGAGCCAGTCCGGCCGATGTACGGCCCAGTACGGAGCCAAATCTGTTGACATTGTCAACACCCCTTACTGACAGAATTTGAAGAACACAGAGCGACTGCCGCCCTCGTTTTAGGAGAAGCGGCAGTCGCTATATCGTCGGTTGCAACGGGATCAGGCCAACTCGTCCTCGATGCATCCGTCCGCGACAGATGTGTCGGCTTGATTCTGGCCACGGCGATCCTCCTTCGTACATCTCATAGACCCAAAGTGCAGGAGCGCCCATGACCTTGCAGTCTGCACGACAACGTCACCGTGGGCCGTGGAACCGAGCGAACGGGTTGGAGCTGAAACGGCGGGGGGCTCCGTCGCAGGCCGCCCTCGGGGATGAGGAGGGCGTGGTTGCCTGATTGTCAGCGGCCGGCGGAACTGCGGACCCATGCCAGGGCCCGGTCCCGGCGAATGTCGTCACCACGTACGGTTTCAAGCCGCACGGCAATCGTGTCCGCGTCGACCAGCCCATGCTCAAGGAGGGCATTCACGAAGACGCGGTCCTTGGCCCGGCCGGCGACGAGCTTGGCCGCACACAGATCGTGCGGTTCAAGGCAAAGTCCGGTCCGGCCCCTGGTGTTCGCGTTATTGACCCTCACAAGCCTGTCCGTCCAGCCCTCGGGCAGCACCGCAGTGTCCATGCCGACGCCCTGGACATAAAACCCGTGCGTTTCATGGAAGAACGACATCTCACCGATCGCCGCGTCCAGCTCCGTCGCCAACGACTGGGCATCATCGTCCTCCATCGGAGCGACGTCGACTTCCTCGGACATCGTCGCCTCGAGCGGCAACTCGTCCTCCGTGAACGACCCCAGGATCGCCTGGCTGCCGATAATCACGACGGTGTCATGCCGGATGATTTCCGTCGCAGCCCGAATGGCGTGCTCCAACTGGCTACGATCCATGCCGTGTCGCCTTGTGAATGGCCAAAAGCCTCTCCTCACCCGTCAACACTCCGGCGAATGGCGTCATCTGGCGCAGGTCGATCGACCGCTCGTCCGGGCGGAGCATCACCTCAATAAGGTTCTCGACCGGGCCAGCGAGCAACGTCGACCAATCCCTCACCCACCCCTCGGCAAAGGAGCCCCGGGACCTTGCCGCAAGACGGGCGAGGTTCACCGTCGCCTTGCTCAGAACAGCCTGAGGATCGACACGCAACTTCTCGGCAACGGCCCGGTGCAACTCATAGGACACCCGTTCCTCCCGCCGTTCAAACGCCGGCCGGCCGGCCCGGGCCTTCTCCAACAGGCGCTGACTCACCGAAGGACTGACAGCCGTCGCCTTGGCGATCCCCCGAACCGTCATGCCCTCGACCCACAAAGAAAAGACAGCTTCCGCGCGGCTATCCGAAGCCGCAACCATCTCCCGACGCGCCCTATTGGCCGCGTCGCCAGCAACTTTCACCTTCTGGATGAGCACATCCGTCAACAGGGTGGACATGGTTGTATCCTACCCGGGTACAAGTCTACCCAAAAGCCCGCGATCAGAATGCTGCTGCCTTTCGGCCGTTTCCTCCCTTGAGGCTGGCCCGGGCAGGCCCACCTCGTGTCTCTGGAACTTCCCGCAGACGCCGGGAAGGGGTGGGGCTTGAAGAGAGCGACTGACTCGCGGAAGCCGAAGCCACCCTAGACAGCGGGTCGGACGGTTACTACAGAAGGTGGTGAAATTGCCCCCACACACGCAATCGCTTCCCCTTCCCTGGCTGCCGTTGAGATCGGCCGAAATCCGACGCGTGTGATGTCCAGAAATTCTGGACATCACACCTAAGCTCGCATGTATGGCGACAGCTACGGAAGCCCTTAAAGCACCCCCAGGGATGTCGAGTACCGGACTCTTGTAGCGCTGGCGGGAAGCAAGACTCCGCGTTCGGGGCACGCACCCGCGCTGATAGGCTCCTTAACCTCCCCTGTGGACGTCCATCACGTACTCTGAGACGACCCCAACCGTGGCTGGCCCTCCTTCGTGTCAGAGGAAGACGGACTGCTGCGACGCTAGCCGACCCCCGGTGCTACTGAGAGGGGTTGTAGCGGATTCGCAGCCCTTCCCCTGCGAAGACGTATTGACCTCTGCTATTTGGGCTAAAGGGGTTGTGCAGTACCAGGAGCTGCCGCTCAGTTGCGAGCACGTGAGTGATAATGAGTAGCCGCCAGCGATCATTTCGTGCATTCATCTGGGCTTGCCGGACTTCACTCTCGCCGAGTTGGAATTCGCCGGCACCGCCGGAGGTGGCTTTGACTTCGTACATGAGGGCACCTCCCCGGGCAGGGATGAGGAAGTCGTATCCGCATCCGTCGTCACCAGCGGAGCCGGTCATGAAGAAGGCTCGATTTTTGGAGACCCAGCAATCGTCGGTGAACCGGTCTTTGTAGCGGCTAGCGAGCCAGCGGTAGGCCACCAGTTCACCTGCAAACCCGATGGCCTCGAGCTGGCTTTGGGACGGGCGTGGGCGCGCCGAAGCGGTCGGGCCCTTTGTGCGGCCCTCATTGCCCCCTCGTGCTGAAGGGCTGTCAAGTTCCTCGAGCTTGGCGAAGCGGATCGGGGTATTGATGATTTTTGGATCATCGTTAAGTGAGGCCTCGATCCTTTCCCGGAGGTCTCTGTAACCATCGCCCACATTAACTGGTTCGCCGTTGACGGTGACGGTCTGACGTGCTCTTTGCCGTTCCTGCCGCGCTTTGTGTTCGTCCGAATCCGCGCGTTCAAGGTCCTGGGCACTCAACCCGACCTCTTTGGGGTCCGTCGAGAGCGGCATCCCGGTAGGCCATAGGTCGGCAGCCTTCAACCATTTCAACATCTGGCTAGCGTCGAGTGGCTCGAAATCAAGGGCTCCTACATCATCCAACCGTTGGAGGGCTGGCCGGCTGTCCGTCACATCCCCCCATGCAGTAGGCGGCATGGCGCCATTCTTCGCGCACCAAGCGTGAACGTTGCGGGCCAACGTTGGATATTCGCTTTCTCCCAGGCGAACGTTTGCTTGGTGCACGGAGGCCATCGCCGGGAGGGCTGGGCCTTGTGTCGGCACGGTGTCTCCGAGGAGGGCTTTGAGCTGGTTCTCGATCCGTTGGTTAAGCTGGTTCTCCGACAGTTGATCTAGCGTTTGATTCCAGGCCATGTCGGGTGTGAGTGATTTGGGCTCTCGGATTTCTATCCATCGGTTGATGGGGTGATTGGCGCGAAATGTGGGCAGTAGCGCCCACCTAATGCGGTCGGTGATTTCGTTCCATTTCGACCGCACGTACCAATCGAATTCCTCGGAATGCTGTTGCGAATAGTCGATGGGTTGGTATTGCGGGTGGAGATGGCTCAGCACAGGGTTGAGGTCGGACAGCGGAATTTCGAGCTTCTTCCGCAGCTCGTCAAGACTGCTTACGCTCCGAGCGACAATGATGAGGTCAGCCGCGGATACGGGCAGACTGTCACTTATTTTGTTTAGTTCAGCGAGTAGGTCTTCTTCGTTCCTGATGCCATCCTCCTGGGGCAGCAGCGGCTGGGCCGCTTCCGATCCTGCCCACAAGTGCACAATCGGGAAGAGCCGTTCCAATAGCGGAAGCAGTGCTGAGTCGATTCGGTGCAGCGTCTGCTCGACCGCATGTGCGTCGAGGTCGCAGGCCTCGGCGAGAGTGGCCGTCGCCGGACCTGCTTGGAAGTCCACGTGCATGGAGCGGAGTTTATGGATGACCAGGGAGAACTCGGTTGCCAAAGATCGGTGGCCCACCAGTTGAAGGAGCGCCTCTGGGATCGCTTCAAGAAGCCCCCAATCTGATTCGGCCTTTCCTCCCTGGATTGCGAGTGTCGGATGATGAGGGTCGGGAATGGGCAGGATTCCGCGCATTTTTTTCGGCAGTGCACGGTCCTGGTCTCCAACCCGAACGCCGATGGCATTGGTGTGAACCACGCGAACGTGGGAGAGGCGATCGATGGCCAACTGGAATACTCTCTCAGACAAGGGCGTAGGGTTTGGCCATCGGTGCTCGAGCACGACAGCCAATGTCGCTCGCAGCCACGGAACTTCATCGAGGAGCGCGGGAGCTCCGCCTGTGGGACTGAAGATCTGGCCATCGAGTACCGGGGAGAGTTTCATGTCAGCTAGTCGGGTTATCCGGTAATCAAACCGTTGGGCAAGCACGGGAGCGACTTTGGAAGCGCTGTCAGCAAGCTTCAAAAGGGGTTGGCCGAATTCGCGAATGAGCCTGGTCGCGAAAGGATCGTCCGATTTGTCGGCGACAGCGAGCGGTGGGTGCTCCGGCAGGTCTTCGACCGCAACAGCCTGCAGGTGGCCGTCCTTTTCCACTACAAGGTGGCGGAGCCCGTCCAGGGAGGGTCTGGAAAGGCTAGCGGCCTGTGTCCATGCGGCAACGTATGTTTGGAGGAATTGGGACAGATGGGAGCTATCGGGCCGGTCGGCGGCGAACTGTTCGCCGAGGAAGGCAATGAGTCGATAGGCGTGCTGGGGATCGGTCCAGATACCAACACCGATATATTTAAGGCGGCGCACGACGACCGAGTTGCCGTCCATTGTTTCTCGAAGAGCAGCCGATATTAGAGGGCTGAACCGCGGCGCATCAGTGTCGCGAAGGGGGAAGTACCAGGCATCCGCGGCTCTGGAGAATCGGTTTGTGCGGTGGCCGGGATCGTGGATGGGGATCCACTCGGTCACTCTCAGGAAGGCAGTGAGAGGTGTCGGGATCGGCTGCTGATCCTTATTACCAGTACGGTCTCGCTCCCAATACGTTCTGAAATACTCGTCCGGCCACTGTGATAGCCCGTCAATGACAAGGCGAGCATAAGCTTCACGATGGCGGCGTGGCAGTTTATCGAAGAAGGTCTGGCCCGTCAGCCAGCAAACGGGCGTCGTCGCCACGTACTCGGTATCCGGATATCTTGCCTGACAGTCAGGAGGCAAGATCGAACCCCAGGATGGTACGACGTCCGCCGGCAGGCCAGCTGCTTTTTCGAGCTCGCCGCGACCAATGTTCCGCCCATACACCTTCCGCTTATCCGGGGCGCCCAGCACAGGAAGCCCATTGCGCACTCCCAAGTCGCTTAGGAACTCCACCCACTGCTCCACTGCGTCGTTCGGGCGAAGAAGCTGGGAAGGGGGCGCAAGCATGCGACGGCCGAGGGCAGCTAGGTCCGGCGCAACATCGGGAGGCGCCGCCGTGAGAAGGGAAAGGTCCTCGCCATGTGTGCCGGGCCAGTCACGGGAGAACAGTGCTGTTTCCGCCGGAATCCACTCCCCGCTCCCGTTCGGAAGCCGCAGGCCGAGATCAATGAGATTCACGCCTCTGGGGGCCCTGGGACGGCTGAGGTTGAAGACAAATCGCAGAGACTCAGAATGAAGCCGTTTGTTGTGACTGCTCGTCAGAATTGACCTGAGGTGCTCCAGCAGGCTCCGGGCGTCGAATCTGCGAACCAGGTGGTGGTCTTGGAAAAACGCCCGAGCCCGGGTTTGTTCCCGGTTCTCGTCGTGCCAGGTCAGGCCCGGGTGAAGATAGAAGATCCTCTTCTTCACGTCCGAGGGCAAACGCAAGTCAGCGTCCGTCTCGACTATGTCCTCGTCTTCGATACGCTGCCGGACTGGCGGAAAAAAGGGAGTGGCCTGGCGCCGGGGCTCCTTTAGGGCCCGCCGCCCGGCGCATGGCATTAGCTCACGTTCATCCGAGAGCAGAATCCGTCGGCCGATAAGTACTTGCGGACTTCTTTCGAACATACAAGCAATGTCGTTGTACAGCTGGTCCCATCCGCTCAGCGACAGCTCTTCTTGAAGGCATTGCGCCGCCATCTTCTCGGCCCACGCCGCTAAAGTTTCAGCCTTTGGATCAAGTTCAAACCCTAGAGCCAACATAGTCTCGCCTAGCCGGGCCAAGCGGGCATCACCCAACCCATCCCATACCGGTGACATTCCTGTGGTTCTATGCCCGAGATCGGCCGATAAGATATCGGCCCCGCGAAGCGGCCACCGCCATCCGTCCGCCATCGACGTCAACGGGGCCGAAGACTGTCCGGTGGGAAGCAGCCTCCTGTCGCCGACTTTTACTCCGTCGAGATCCCGGACCGCCGCAAGATGATTGACCGCATCGGCCTTCCAGCTGATCAGATCCACAACTGCGCTCTCCCAGCCAGTCTCGACACCAGAGGCGAGAGTTTGGGCCGCCGTCAGCGCCAATTCAGCGCACGCGCCCAGAAGCATTGAGTTCAAGGGGTGGGATGTGTCGACGTCAAGTCGCGCTAGGTTAGTGAAGAAGGGCGCGTTCAAATGGCCCGCAAATGGTGCGGGTGCTTTCTCCCCCATGGGTAAGGACGTGTAGCTGCGGAATTCCGAAATTTCGTGAGAGGCAGGAACAGCAACGGAAATACTCGCTGGAGCGTTCCATTCGAGCCAGCGCGGGTCCAGCAATTCCGCCTCAACGGCGTTGCTGATGGAGTTGTGCAATTCACCGGGGTCGACGTCGCGGGAAAAAATGAAGAATTCTCCCCCTTCGGTAAGTCGGACTCGCTGCGCTTCGGCCCCGTCACAGCTCAGTGGGGTCGCCTCTCTGCGGAGTTCCCGACGGCTCAAGTCCTCGTCGCACACATGGTCGATGATGAGCCTGTCGATTCTCGGTAGAAACAACAGCACGGGTGCGTCCTCGCCTGCTAGTTCTTGGAGTCGCTTGCGCGTTTCCTCGAGCGAGATCCCGTTACGCATAGGCAGACGGAGGACCGTAGCGTACCCTTCGGCACGCAGTTCCGTGACGTATGTGTCCGTGACCTCCAAGGGAACAGGAATCGTGTACAAGGAAACGTCCGCGAGGATCTGGTCCGACTTCTCTACGTTAGCGTGAACCAGCCCGGGGATGTCCTCAGGACGGGCAAATCTAAATGAGAATCCCGCCTGCGTAATATCGGCCGGATCGCTGCTGTAGATCTCCGGGGCTTCACATATTTGAAGGACGCTTTTGAACCCGACGCCCTTATTGCCGATTCCTTCCCCCACCGGCTTGTCACTGAGTCCCAGATTGCAGATCGCCCGGAAGTTACTTTCCGTAAACCCTCGGCCGCCGTTGGCCATGTACAACACGCCATGGTCACCCGATGACTCGTCCAGCCGAATGTGGATCCGGCCTTCCTGGGAACCACGAGGGTGAGCGTCATAGGCATTCTGAAGGAGCTCTAGGAGAAAACGGCCGCCGTACTCATGAGCGGTGTGTTCCGTCATACTCTTAATGCTCCGGCCCCAGTCAACGCGATCGCGAGTCTCGAGATACGCGTCTACGACATCGCGGGCGCGTTCGGTGACCAGCTTCCGAAAGTCGCGCCTGGTTCTGCCATCGGCCTCATCGCCGAAAGGCGCTCCTCTGTCCGACAATTCGTCAGAAGCACGCTCAACTCCTCCATCCATTGAATCAGGATATGGGTGGTCTGCCCCGTGCAGTAGCTCAGACCTCGTTCCTCGTTGCAATTGACCGCACGAACAAGGTGGCAGGAGACCGCTTAGCCATCGCTGAAGAATCGCAATTTCCTCATCCCGTTCCTTGAACCTGCAGTGACTAAGAATCGCCGCCTCGGTTAGTACCCGACTCTCGTCGGCGTGGCGGCACGGCCGTGCCCGGACTGGAGTAGAAAATAGGCCCATGGTGGACGAGACCCCCGTGGCCAAGGACAGCCGATCGCCAAAGGGCCCGGAAGGGGTCTCCGGGTTCACCACGAGGATCCTGGAGCAGTTGGCCGTTAGTGCTTGGCTACCCGCGGCTATGCTCATCGGTATAGGCACACTTCTAGTGCAACTGCACGAGAACAACAACCTAGACGTCCCTAAGGCCGTCGACGATATTGCGTCCAAGCCATGGGGCGTGCTTGTCATCTTGGCATTCGGGCTTGTCTTGGCGACGATGGTGACGCAAGCCTTCTCGTTCGGGATCATCCGCGCGCTGGAGGGCTACTGGAGGCCGAGCAGGCTGCTTGACTCTTTCACTAAGGCCAGAGTCAAGCACCACGTCAAGCGAGCCGCACGAATCACCCAACGAGCGTCGGTTCTCCAACAGAAGTTGTTCGAGTCGGCCCGAGCAAGGCTGCTCCGCGAAGAAGAACGTGACTACGTTGATGTTTGGGAAGCCGACGTGTACGAGATTCCCAGGGAGAAATGGCGCCAACAGGACGACGGCGTCATCGCCGAAGCCAGTGAAATCGATTGGCGAGAGAAGGCAGACCCGGCACTTGCCGCGCTGTTCTACCGCGCGCATCAGCGTGCAGAGGACTATCCTTCTGCACGAAACCGGGTGCTTCCGACAACCCTGGGTAACGTGCTTCGAGCCTCAGAAGAGGGACTGAACCTCAAAGGATCGGCGCTCGAGCGCTTCGTGATGGAAAACTACAAGTCCATGCCACCGCGCCTAATGGCGCAGCATGACCAATTCCGGGACCGGCTCGACATGTATTCGCTGTTGGTGCTGGTTTTCGCCGTTCTTGCGGTCGCATCCATTCCTCTCCTGATGGAGTCTCGCACGGACTATGCTTGGACACCGCCGGCAGTAGGGTTCACTCTGCTGGCGAGTTTGGCGTGGCTTAGCTACCGAGCTGCTATTGCGTCGGCCAGAGGATACGGCTCCACTCTTCTAGCAATGAACGCGGAGGCCAAGCGCGAGCAGTAGATAAACCGGACAACCAGGGAAGAGGAACTCTAGTTCGACTTCTTCACCATGAGAACGCTGTGCTTTGGACACGTGGGTGGCAAGGTGCTGAACCTGTTCTCCCCGCACCTTGGCCGCGGACATACCCACTCCTCCGCCCCTGCAGGCCCGACCCCCGTTACCCTATCGTCGCCCATAGGTCGAATGGTGCCGCTCCCTCAGTTGGAAGTCAATACGTCCGCGAGACTCGCCCATAGTGCTGGTGAAACAGGCGCATGCCTCGTTTGAGAAACGCTCGCGAAAATCAGGCAGCCCCACTGGCACGGCCGAAGCGATCGGGGCTGCTCGAGATCTACGAGCATAAACAGTTACGTCGGTCGGCCGGTTCTTGACGGGATCTTAGGCTGAAACTGAGAATAACTTGCAATAGACGTGATAGTCAGGTCGTATACGCTTCCGTAACCCGCGAAAATGTCGGTGGTACACGGCAGACTCGACAGGTCCAACAATTTCCTACCAAGATCGGAGGAGCCCTTTGGCTCATCTGAAACAGCAATTCAAAGATGCCCTGCGCTCGGTCGAACCCGGCGACGACAAGGTGAACGCCCCGGAGGCACACCAGCTTGTTCGCCAAGCCCTCGAGGCTGATTCCAAGCTGTTGGAGTATGGGGTTAGCCCCGTGCTGATCGGCTCATACAAACGCAGCGTCTCCATCAAGCGCGTCAAAGACGTCGATGTGTTCGTCCGTCTCCCTGACCTTCCGAGCGACGTGACCTCGAAAGATATCCTCGACCGATTCTTCACCGTGCTCCATAAGGAGTTTGGCTCCGACGACGAGGGGCACCGCCGCACGAAGCGCCAAGACCGAAGCCTGCAGGTTTCGTTTCCCGAATACGATCTTTACGTGGACGCTGTGCCAGCCCGTCCACACTTGGGCGGACAGACATGGGAAATTCCGCAAAAGGGTGATGAGAACAAATGGGTTCAAACAAACCCTGAAGCACTGACCGCGCTGTCCAGTGAAATGAACGCTGCCCACGGTGGCTACTACGTCCCTACCGTCAAACTCCTGCGGCAGACCCGACGCGCTCTCCTTCGCAGCGGTGCGAAGCCTGGAGGTTTTTTCATCGAAATGGCAACCCACCAGGCGTTCAAATCCGGCCTTGTCTCGGGAAATGACGACGCAGAATACTACGTGTCAGCTCTTGAAGAGGTCGCCAAAATCATCAACAACTTCGTCGTCTACGGAATCGGGGTGACCGACCCGACTGTCTTGGGACAAAGCATCAGTATCCGTGCAACCGAGGACGAACTTGAGACCGCGAGGCTCCGGTTTGCCGACGCTGCCGCCTCAGCCCGCGAAGCTCTCAACGAAGAGGACGAGGGTAACGCTGCCCTGGCATTCCGGAAACTGCTCGGCAAAAACGGTGACGACGAAACCGTGTTCGAAATGCCACCTGGCTTCAACGAAGACGGTACCAAACGTGCATCCGCAATTTCGGCCGGGGCCCGCACCGTCCCCGCCGGAACGAGGACATTTGGGTGAACCTCGACGCCTACAACGACTCCGTAGCCCACGCTCGCCAGCACTTCGAGGAAGGCCTCATCCGAGCAGGATTTACCGAAACAGAGAACGGCTGGACAGGGCTGACAGGGGACCCCGAGAACCCGACCAAGGTCCTCATCTCCCTGCCGGAGCGCTTTCCCTTTACGCCTCCGAAAGTAGCCCCGGTTGCGGAGGACGCTGTGCCGTGGTCTTGGCACCGCGAGTTGGACGGCGCACTCTGCTTGATCGCCGAGGACGATCATGACGGGCTGTGGTGGAGTGAAGCCCCGGCATTCCTTGAGCATGTCTCGGAATGGCTAGCGCAAGCAGCAGCTGGTTGGCCGGATGATCGCCCCGATCTGGACCTGGATCGGTACTTTCAACGTTCACAGGACACCCGGGTCTACCTCTATGAGGAACCCGGGTCGTTCCTTGACGGCTTCATTCGATTCCGCCCAGCCAAGAACAACAACATGCGGGCAAGCCGCGGGACAATCCCGAAGAAGCTAAGGAAAGCCGGCAACGACCGTTCCGGGTACGTCGCCGACGTGGGTGAATTCGACGTCCCACCACGCACTTGGGCAGACATCAGCGCCCGGATCCAGCCGGAGAATAAGCTTGATGCCAGAATCCGGTGCCACGACGTCTCCGTGGTACTGCTGAAGTACCACCGCGGCACTCACGACGGCGTCATCGTGCTGGAAGTTTGGCCAACAGTCGGCGGCGACATCGCCGCAAGGCGACTAACATCCGCGGCCGATACGGCCGCGGCCAGAACTGCCCGCGCGGGCGTCCAAAAGGCAGAGCTTGGGAACAGCAGCGTGGCTATTATCGGGCTGGGCGCGCTCGGATCCTTCGTCGCTGACATGTTGGCTCGCGCAGGAATCGGCCGGATGACACTAGTGGACGGAGACCTAATCCTTCCCGGCAACATCGTCCGGCATCTAGTGGGACCCGACGCAATCGGATTGCCGAAAAGCGAAGCCGTAAAACGTCACCTCGTCGCCAGGAACGAACTAAAGCATGAGGATTTCGAGGTGCTTACCCAGCACCTCACCTCCGGCACGATGGCGGCCCAACTCATCAGCAATCACGACCTAGTCGTGAACGCCACAGCCGACTTCACCACGACAGCGCTGCTCCACGTCATGGCCCAGTCCCTAGGCACACGGATTCTCTCAGTCTCACTACATGATGACGGGACAGCCTATCGCGTCGACATCCTACCCCCCTCGGAAAACGCCTCCCCCTTGCCGCCCAGGGCGCCGTCACCGGATACCGGCGTCCACGCCCCCGAGCTGTTCGAGGCCGGATGCGGAAGCCCGATCTCCCCAACTCCACCGCACGCCGTTATCGAAGCAGCAGCCGCCGCCGTACGACACAGCATTGGGCTACTCACCGAACGCATCCTCCATCCAGCAGGAGAATCACGAGACCTCACCTCTGTTCCTGAAAGGCATCACCAATGACCCGGTCACCTGATCGCATCGAACTACGACATGCGTCGCATGAGGCAATCGCTACCGAAACAGCGAAAAGCCTGCCAACCGAAACCGGCGGTATCCTGCTCGGCTACCACGAATCCAACACCATCGTGGTCACAAATGCACTGACAATCGACAGCGACCAAGCAACGACAAACCAGTACGTCCGCGACGACGTCTACGCCAACAAGCTGCTCAAGGACTTCCTAGCGGATCGGGCCATCGATGACCCCACCGGATACGTCGGCGAATGGCACAGCCACCCCGCCCCGGCAGGCCCGAGCCCCACCGACATCAGCGCACTTCGTGCAATTGCCAAGACCACCGACGGACCGATCGCCTTGATCGTCCGCGCCACTTCGCACACCGCACCGTTCCACGGAGTCGTCGCCCGACGCCAACGGTTTGGCCGTATCAGTACCGAAGCTGTCCCAGTGATGCTGCCGAAGCCCAGGTTCCAGCCCCTTGGCCTTCTGCCGGCAACTGCTGTACGAGGCGACGGGCCTGTCTTCATCTCATACCGCCAAACAGACGGGACCGGGCAAGCCGAACAGCTGGAACACCTTCTCAGGGCTGCCGGCCTAGTGGTCTGGCGTGACTACCGCGATCTGCGAGCCGGCACGACAACGGACCGACTCGAACAGGCCCTGACCCAAGGCCTCTCAGGGGCGGTGCTCGTAGTGACCCCCGACATTGTTTACAGCGAGATCGTCAGGGAACGTGAACTCCCGCGTCTGTTACAACTCGACGAAAACCCTGAGTTCAGTCTTAGCATCGCGAACACAGTCGCCAGACGCAGGAGCCCCTACAAGTGTGATTACGATGCCCCTGACCGGCTCCTGCGCCGTACGCCTCAGCGCACACTGGCAGAAAAGAAGCAGAGCAACATGCTCGACATCACGGGTGAACTGGAGATAGTACGTGACTTGCTCATGCACCGCATCGAGCAACGCAAGCCCACGCTCCGGACAGAAAATCGAGCCTTCACGATTCGGATCCAGAGCCGGCCGACACCATTCGCCATCGACGCGGACGATGAGGACCTGCATATCCGGGTCAACGCCGCGGAGAACGGACGGCTCCCCTCACCCGAAGGACTCCATCTCCTTCAGAAAACACTCCCCCTCATCAGCGACGCCATCTACGCATCCCGGGCGCCCCGTGTGCAGATCCTAGGCGGGGCACACCTTTCAATCGCTCTTGCACTGGGAGCAGCACTGCCGGAAACCAAATTCGGAACGGTCGAAGCAATAGACACACGCAACGAAGCATGGGCCTCTGACCCATGCGAAGATGACCCGCACGACAACCTCATCAACGTGGAAGAAATCGACTTCTCAGCCCACCAAAAGGCCAGTACCCCGAACAGAATCGCAATCTTCGTCAGTCTCACGCCCGCAGCAGACAGCACGGCCTTCGAGCTGCTCATCAGCACGTCCCCAAACGAATTCACCAAAGCCGCAAAAGTAACCTCAACTACTACCAAGGTTGACGCCCGTGAAGCCGGACGCCTCAGTGCATCGATCGCGCACCACATCAAACAACTGGCGGCCGACAGTGGGCGCGCCGAGGTCCATCTGGCATTCCACGGCCCGTACACCATGGCCTTACTGATCGGACGTCATTTGAACACGCTCCGAACCGTGGTCTATGAGTGGGAGGACGAGGGCGGCGCCCCCCGGTACCGTCCGGCCCTCGTCCTTGACCCGGGTCATGCCGGCGGTCCCGTCACCGAAGTGCTGCTTGAAGATTCAGCGAAGTTGCCCGAAGCCTGACAAGCCTTGTGTCCGTAGGAGGAATTTGGGGGTCGCAGGTCGAGGGTAAGCAACGGCCGTGGTCCATTTAACCCGGCTGAGCTCGCGACGATACCCACACTGATCATCGCCGCGGTAGCACAGTAGTTCCGCCGTTAGTGCACGAAAGGTGCCGCCCCTGTGGTTCCGGTTCGCGCAGGATCCCGGATAGGCCTTCTCATGTTGTTACAGGCGCGCGAGGTACTGCTTGGCGGCGATCGCGCCAAGTGCAATCGCCTGGCGTTCGGTGTCGCTGAACGCGAGGATCAAGTCCTTATCACCCTGCATCGACTCGACGACGTAATCGAGGGCCTCGCACTGCTCATCGTGTGTAGTGGCGGCCGAAAGCCTGCGCCTCTTTTCTCCAGTGATGTGAGGGGAGTTCAAGTAGATCTCAACGGCCTTGGACGGGAAGGTGGAGCGCGATTCGGTCATGCCTCCACTCTAATTTCAGCCAATGGAAATTTTGGACATCGGCTGGCCCACTGGCCGCAATTCAGCGTTTAGAACTTCCGGTCTCCGGCAGCGGCAGCGACACTGAGGCCGTATTGTCGGTGTCATCTGTAGGAAAGCCCGGGCGCGGCAGGAACCCCCAGCTGGCTCCTGGACCGGAACGCCGCCCTGAACAGGAGTGATTCGAGATTCGACGCAAGAACGAATGTGTCACTGCCTGGAGACAACAGTTGGAGTGGTACAACAAGGGATACAAACAGTATTTTCGAGATCGGGAACCACATGCGTAAGCGCACCCTAGCCCTCTGGCTCTCCCTGCCTACCCTTCTAGCAGGCTGCGCAGGTGGAAGTGCGACGGCACAGCCCGTCGTCACCGTTACTCACACGGTGACGGTCACTGCCACTCCAAGTCCATCACCTACACCGACGCCGACACGGTCGGGGCCGTTGCCGTTAGGAACCGCGGCCCAACTTCCAAGCGGCGGCAGCGTTACGGTGTTTGAACATCGAAAAGGCGTTGAGCCACAAGACGTGAACCAAGAGGCCATCGACATTCAGGTCTGCGTCCCGGCCCAGACTTCGAGCTCCCCCGCTACCGTCTATCAACGTTTCTGGTCGCTTCGCGATGCCGCGAACCGTACCTACACCCCGGCAAGCTCAACATGGCAGCATCCGGGAGCGGTTCCGGGGTTCTGGCCGCCGGAACAGCAAGTTAAGGCCGGAGACTGCTACCGGGCCTGGGTGATCATCGAGGGATCAAACACCACACCAATGACGACTGCACGGTACTCAAACGACTCAACAGGCGTCATTTTGGACTGGGCACTCCCCCAGTAAGTTCACGAGTCGTCATTCGTCCCACCGCCAAAACCTCCAATATGTGCAGGGCGGCGTAGGCGCCGGTGATGTGGAAGCATCGTGAACATCAGGTACTGCGATTTCCTGGCCGCATGGCAATGCGCGGAGGAGCAAGCAGAGCCGAGTCGGCCGAACTACTGACAGTGTCTGCACACGTTGCCGCCGTCCAGACACCTTCAGACCAGAAAGACGGGATCAGCCGTGCGGCGACGGTTTTCTGCTAGCCCATGGGATGGTACCAGCGAAGATCGCAGCCTCCCGCCCTCCATATCCGTCAAGGGGCTACGTCCCGTCAACCGATGCGATTGATGTTGGGTTCCATCACACCCAAGCACGGAGTAAAATCAAGCTTTGTCAACAGTCAGGGGCCAAATAGCTCCTGACCTGCGACAACATTGTGCCCGAGGTGGGACTCGAACCGGCTTCTGAGCCCCGGAAACACAGGGAAGTCTAGAAAACATGCCGAGTACGGGGCAGTCCAGCCGATGTACGGCCCAATCCGAAGCCCGAAGTGTGTATGTTGTACACACCCCAAATCTCGCCCCTGCAGACTCCCCCACCGACCGCACTTCAAGGAGTTCCGACAATCAGCTTGGGATCCCACTCACGGGACCTACCGTCGAATCAAGTGTTGCTCGACCAGAACGGCGCTGCCCTGCAGGTCAATGTCACGGGCGGCCACTCCCACAACCAGGCCTAGCCACGGCGCTGAAGTCGCCCGAACCGCCAACGACCTCTTCGCGCTATGGGGATTTGAGGCATGGGGCGGCTAGGAGCCGCTCTCAGGTTCCACGGGTTCCGCTAGGCTTGGCCAATGTTGCATGTGAGGCGTTTCGTGGCCCCTAGAGGATTGCCTGTTGGCGACGGATATGCTCCCGAAACTGACGAATATGCCCCTGCAGGCGTTATTCCTCTCGACGATGTCCGCGAACGGCGGGCGACGCTGATTCTTGGTGAGCCTGGTGCAGGAAAATCGACTGCTTTGATGCAGCTGGGAGAGGCGCTCGGGAGTTCGTTCCCAACACTGGAGATCAGGCGCTTAGATCTTCGGGAATGCTATTCGGAGAGCAGCCTGGAAAGGGCCTTCGACGAGCTCGATTCAGTGCAGGACGGACAGCCGGATCGATTGCTTCTTATGGACAGCATCGACGAGACACCCGTAATCATCTCGGAATTCGTCCGGTTTCTAAGGCGTCGACTCTTGATGTTGAAAGCGTCTCGCTGGAGGGTTGTCGCGATGTGCAGGACTGCCGAGTCCGTTAGCGCCTTGGACGAACTCTTCGACGAATTGGAAGACGGAGCAGTACACGTCCTGCTCCCGTTGCGCAGGTCCGACGTCACTGCAATCGCCGAAGCGGCGGCCTTTGACCCCGTGGTGTTCCTGGAGGAGGTTCGCCAATGTTCCCTGGATTCATTGGCGGCTGTTCCGTTCACGCTGAATCTGCTCTTGCAGATATATACTGCTGATCGGCGGTTTTCGACTTCGCGCGGTAAGACTTACGACCGCGCAATTTCTCTGATTCTGGCCCGCAGCGACAGCGCACAGTACCAGCCGATTCCCCACATGGAGCTGCCTCCTCTGAGGGAACGGGTCGGCGCCGAGCGATTGGCTGCATTTACTGCGCTCACCAACTCGCCCGGGATAGGGGTCTTCCGGCCCGGACAAGCGTTGTCAGGGATGCAGACGGAGTACCTGGTAGGACAAGAATTGATGTCGGGGTCTCCGATTGAGCTCAGTCATACGGATTTTCAGACGCTGCTGAAGACTCCGTTATTCGCCGACAGTGGCGTCAATGAGCGGCAGTTTGCTCACCGGAGTCTTCGCGACTATCTGGCGGCCTGTTGCCTCATCCGTTGGAATCTTGAGGAGGCTCAGCTCAGCAGCTTTCTGACAACGTCCAACGGCCTTTCGTCGATCCCTCCGCAGATGCTTGACATCGCAACGTGGCTGGTTGCTCTGGCCCCTGCCGATTTCAGCTGGCTTGTTTCCGCGGACCCGTTCAATTTGACCAAGAATCGGCTTGCGTTGGATCGTCCCGAGCTCGCCTCTGCCCTGGTCGCTCTCCTGTTCTCGAGGGCCACAGAGATTGATCGGGTTCTGGCCTGGCACGATAAATTCGAAGGGCTGGGCCATTCGGAGCTGGCCGCGCAATTGAGCGGACAGTTCGGAACCAACGAGGCGAATACTGTCTTAGCCCTCCGCATCCTGAAGGACTCGTATGTCGAAGGGCTCGAGGATGACCTTCGGGACCTAGCCAACGACGTGACGATGGGGGTCCGAGCCAGGAAGCTTGCCATCGAGATAATGCGCGACCGGGGCCTTGGGGCTCAACTTTCTGGTCTGTCTCCTCAGGAGGACGATTGGTTCGATCAAGATGTCAACGCTGAGCTGAGGGGGACCCTTCTCGATGCCCTATGGCCGCTGCACATCGACACGCCGGGCGTGCTAAACCTTCTTGTCCGTCCGCGGGCGACTTTCTATGGCGCCTATCAGAGTTTTCTCTTCACCTTTCAGCGGCGCATCTCTGCGGCGGATGCGGCCAACATCATTCGTTGGACGGTTGCCGGACTCACAAGCGCTGCCGGCGAGTTTCCCACGCCCAGTGATGCTGCTGGCGACTCCTTGCACAGCACAATCACCAAAGCCTGCGAGGTCTGGATGTCGTCATCGGAAACTGATGACGACACCTTCGGGGAGCTCGTCCTAGTTCTGAGCGAAATCGCGGAACCCGGCGGAATCAAGCTGTCATTTGCCCGGAGCGGAGTGAACCCCGACAAGCGGCGTCGACTAATCGTCGAGTTCGTTCGTTTCCACTCGAAGGATCCGCTCGCGTGGTACGAGCTCATGACAATGACAGACTCAGTAGGCCAACGCTTGTTTTCCAATGAAGACTTACCGTGGTTAGCCGAGCAGGCGCTCAGCGCTCAAACGCTCGAGTCTGAAGTCTGGGCGGACCTGATCAACATGATGCTCGGCATCGATGACCCTGACCAGATCCAGCTCATGTCGAAGTATCGCTCGACACGTCTCTGGGCAACGATCGGGCATCATTTCGATGGCATGGAGATTGAGTCTGAAGGAGCTCGAGGTCTGCGCAAATCGTGGGAAGCCGCTCGAGAGACCCATGTTGAACCGAAGAACCAGGGAATGACCTCGGCCCAGTACACTGCAGCAATTGATGGCCTGATCTTGGCCGCCCGAGATAGCCCGACAGAATTCTGGAGACTCGCGAGATGGCTCGACGTAGACGTGGAGGCTGGATATTACAGAAATTCGTCATCGCCGGACATCCTGCACTTGGGCTGCATCAAGCTGCTCGACGAAGGCACCGTTGAAGAGGTCCTCCATCTAGCGTTGGAATACTTACTTCATGCGGATGAAGCGATCCCCGTGAATTCGCAACCCAACGTCATGGACCAGAGGCTCACCGCTGCATATCAAGCGCTCTACACCCTAGAGAAGTATCGCCCTAGGACCCTCACCGAGGCTGTTGACATTCCCTGGGTCTCACTCTCCCGAGCCGTATTGGAATATCCCGCTCCCTATGTTCAGGACGAAGACGAAGACGCCAGCGAAGTTCGCAGGAGTTTGCTCCGCCGAATCCATAGCGCCGATGCCGACGGACTCGACCAGGCAGTCATCGGATTTCTTGACCGTCTCTCCGATGACAGACCGCTGAGCTCTTCGATCGCCGACCTGGTGGTCGTCGGCAGCGCCGCCGTGACTGCGCACCTACCCACCACACTGACTGCAGCTAATCACCAGTATTTCGGTGCCTTGCTGGATCTGTACTTCGACACAGACCCGCAAGCTGCAAAAGGCTGGACCGTCGCGACGTACCATTCCTCAAGCGATCCGTTTAGGATTGCGGCCTCACTCGCCGCACTATTGGTCCACGCACCCGATGCTGGGTTCCGTGCTCTGATGGAGCTCGCTGAGAGCCGCGAGGCTCTTGCACTTGAGGTACTACCGAAACTGGTGACCCTGGAACCTCGCGGAAGTGTTAGAGGTGCCGCCGTAGATGACCGTCTACGCATTAGCCTCTTCGAACGGCTCTGCATTCTCTTCCCGCCCGCTGACGATCCTCGCAATGACGGAGTGCATCTCGTGAGCGCCCGGGAAGACCTAGCGAGGTGGCGCGACGGCCTGCTTTCAAGCGTCATCCGCGGTGGAACCAGGCAAGGGCTTGAAGCTGTAACGGCGCTTGCCACGCGCAGGCCCGATCTTCGCCTGGAATGGGCCGTAGCCGCGGCACAAGAGAGCTACCGGATCAACGGCTGGCAACCCATCACCATCCAGGAACTTCGCGCGGTACTCGAGCGCCGAGGGGCGCGCCTCGTCCGGAGTAACGACACGTTACTCCACGCCGTGATAGAGGAACTCGGCTGCCTCCAGGAGTGGCTGCGAGGCGAGACACCACAGGCGTTCAGCCTCTGGGACATCGCACCGCCCGACTACTTCGTACCCAAGGACGAAAACACGATTTCAGACTGGTACTGCCACGCGCTTCGCATCCGGCTGGCCGACTCGGGACTCATCGTCAACCGCGAAGTCGAAGTCAGGAACCGGATCGGACCCGGCGTCGGGTCCCGCCAAGACATTCGAATCGAGATCCGTAACCCGGCGACGGGCGAACAGTACGTGACCGTGGTGGAGGTGAAAGGAATTTGGCATCCAGGCGTCCAATCCTGCCTCAAATCACAGCTCGCCGACGACTACCTTGTTGGTGGCGGTCTGACGCACGGCGTCTATCTCGTAGTCTCCTTTTCACCCCAGCATGTTTCCAATCCGAGCAAGAGGCGGACTTCGAAAAGAAACCTTGAGGGATTGGAAGTGCTGCTAAGGGAGCAGGCGGAAGCCCTCGCACCCGCTTTAACCGTCGTGCCCGTGATACATGACGGAGATCCACCCTGGCCGCCAGGTCAACGAACTTTTAGCTGAATCACGTATCCGTGACCCTGGGTCACGGGCAGGAGCAACAGTACAAATGGCAACCTCGTTCGAGCGCTCATCGATACAGGCCTCGAAACACCTCATGCCGGCGCCGAGAAAGAGTCCCGACCTTGGAATCAGACGGGCTAGGAATCACGGGAATCGCAATCTTTGCGCCAAAGCGCCGCCTCCATGGAAGTGGTTTGCACTAAGTCGCCGGCCAGGAGTGACTTGGCCCTTGATGATGCGGGTGCGTCAAGATGACATCGTCTGTGTAGGCGTATGCACTCCGGGGCAGTCCCAAGTAGCGGCAGAACACGTCGGACCATTGTCGCTTCGTTGCGCGCGCCGCTGGCCAGACACTCAACCTCATCCTCTCCAGCGAGCCACCCCGCGATGACTTCCCGGCATGGCCTTCTGCGTTTAGGTGCCCGGCAGCGCTTCCATTGAATGCTTCGAGCGCACACTCATGACCGGTTATGTCAGTCCCTCATGCCATACTGGCGGCATGGCAATCGGACTGTAAATGGATCTGGAATTTAGAGAACCCGACGGAGACGGCGAAGCTACTTTCGGCGACCTCGCCCGCTTCGTCAAAAAGGCGCAAGCGAGCGGCGTTCAGGACGACCACCCGCTCCTACTAGAGCGGGACGAGCGAGATGGTTCTGTGACTGGCTTCTCGATCTACCTGCCAGTCGACTTCTGACGAGGTTTATCGCGTGGCAAGCGACTTTGAAGACGACGACCACACGCGATTTTTCCGGCTCGAAGGCACAGGCAGCGAAGGCAAGGATGACCATGTCCTTTCACGTGCGGCGCTCCAGCTTCACAGCTTCGGAATGATCAACAGCGTGCGTGACGGAAATCCTGGCTTCATCTCAGACGATTACCTCAACGCCATAGCTGCCGAAACCACACTGACCGCCGCGGAGCTCGTCGCTGCCGGCCTGTGGGAACGTTCGAGTGACGGCTATCTCGTCACCGATCCGCGGATGCTCGAGATGGTCCTTGAGGCGAGCGAACGCAACAAGGACGACTTTCAGTACGAGCCAGACGGCTGCCCCGGACACGGCCGCGGACCTAACAGCGGCACCCGCTGTCGTCGTTGCGGCAGCGAGCTCGATGAAGACGATCAGCCCGCCGAATAAACCGCTCCCAACAAAACGCCCCTCTTCTTCTAGCTAGGGGAACGCTTCTTTGGCTCGATGAGGGTCTTTTGTGTTGCCCTATGCGCTATAGGAACCTTCGTTGCGCCGATGCCGGGACGAACTCTTAATTGCCAAAGCCGCTATCGCCGAGCACGGTGCGGCGTTTGTGCGCAGTTCGGAGGTTCTCCGGCTCATCGCCCCACCCTGGGCAGCTATAGGCGAGATATGGTCCCGGGTCTGATATCTCTCGACCGTCGGTCTGGCGTCGGGATCAGTTGCGAGCCCGAGCAGGGTGCCAGCTCTAGACATTTTTCGAGCCGCCTGGCAAACGGGCCAGCACTTTCAAATCTGGCCACCTTGCAATCCCAATTTCATGAGCGCCTTCGCCACAACCGACTCGCTTCGTGGTCCCGTTATGCTTTCGGCATGACTGATATCTGGGTGCCGATCGTTGCAGCCGCGATTGGCGGCGTTATGGGTATCGCGGCTTCCCTTATTGTGTACATTCTAGAGAAGCGGCGCAATGAACGAGCGGCTCGGCACGAAGCGAAGAGAGTCGCTGTCTCGAGGATGCTCGACGTGCTCGACGAAGCGATAAAGGTCCAGGTCCTCCCACCCCTCATCCGGCGCTGGAAAAACCCGGACGCAGCGCTCCTGCTCGCGCTGTCACGGCTCTTGCTCGATCTCCAAAAGGAAGACATTCCCGTTGCATTGTGGTCCGCAGGCCAGGTGCAGAGGATGGTGTTTGAGACAGCAAGGAAAGAGTACCTATTCCGTGCGACGAAGCTGCAATCACGCCTGTTAAGTTGGTATCGTGGCGACGAGCATGTTCACTGGTTCAGTGATGCTCTGAAAAATGAGCCGTTCGTGGAGAACTGGCGCCCATCGCCCGCAGTGAGAGTGAAAGCTGGGCTCCGCGACGCTTCGGCAAACCTCGGGTTCTTGGCCGCGGCCGTCTTGGCATACGCCGTCACCAAAGAGAATGTACTACCCGCGGTATCACGTTTGGTTCAATATGCCTCTGAGGGCACTACGAAATGACTCGCTGCGTAGTCCACTCAGACAGTCACTGCAGTGCACGGTGCAAAGCCAGCTCCCCCAATTCACCATGTCAAAGATTGTCCCAATGACCCCGCGCCTTTTCGATCTCAGCTCTACTTGGCATCTCCCAGCACCTCCAGAAAAAGTGTGGGCGATCATTGCAGACATCGACATGAGCTGGCCCAAGTGGTGGCCGCGGTGCAGCTTCGCCGCGCCACTGCTTCGCACCGAGCCAGCAAGCACCTCCCAAGAAGACATACTCAAAGCAACCACCGCGTACCTCAAGTTCAAGGCATCTCTGGGCTACACCCTCACCATCAGCATCCACCCAACGACGGTGATCACCGCGAGTGAAATTGAGTTCGACGCGAGCGGCCATCTCGAGGGCACCGGCCGGGTCACACTCAGCCCAGAAGCAGAGGGAGAAGCAACACGCATGGCCATCGAATGGAAGGTCCGCCCCACTCAACGGTGGATGAATCTCCTGTCACCCATCGCAGCGCCGGCCTTCACCGCGGCCCACGCCCTCATGATGCGGCAAGGCGAAAAGGGCCTGCTCCGGGCCTTGGCCGAAGGCGCCGCAAGCAAATGAAGTAGACCCGTCTACACATTAACTAGCCACGTAATCGCAACGGTTTTACCATAGAATAGGTCAGCTTAGCTGGGGAGCTGGAACCCCCGGTTTCGATCGCAAGCTTAGGAGCTTAGGCAACGGCGAATGGGGGAACCTTGAACATCAACGCCACCCTCTCAGCGAGCCTCGGCCGCCAGCAAAGCGCCTCCCCGGAAGACTGGGAGGCCACCTTCCGCCAGATGGCTCTCTTCGATCTCGCCCCGGACATGGAACTCGGGTTCTTCCTCGCCTACTACCGCAACTTCGCAATCCCAAGTATCGCAGCGACCCTGCACGCGAACGCCGAAATCCAGCAGCGCCCTATGAAGCGCTCTTACGACACGGCAATCGTGATCTATGAGCTCATCACCTGCGGTCTGGACGGCGACCGCGGCCGAACCATGGTCGAGTTGCTCAACCGCGTGCACCGCAATGTACCCGGAAGCAAGGACGACTTCCTCTACGTCCTCCTCACGCTGCTGGTCGTACCGATCCGCTGGATCCAGAAACACGCCTGGCGCCAACCCACAACATCCGAGCTCGCGGCCGCCTCACGCTTCTTCACGGAGCTGGGCACCCGCATGAATATCACCGGCATGCCGGCCACCTACGCGAGCGCCGAGGACTTCTTCGACCACTACGAGGCAACCCACGTCGCGCCGTCGGCCGAAGGCCAACTCCTCATGCATAGCACGGTCCGAGTATTCAAGAGCCGGCTACCAGCGCCCCTGCGCCCCCTGGCGAAACACCTCATCAGCACAATGCTCGACGACGACCGCCTCACCGACGCGCTCGGCCTCCCCCGAGCGGGCCGGATCTCCCGGACCGCCCTCAAAACCGGGCTCGCCGCACGCAACGCGATCCACCGCCGTCGTCCGCTGAAAACCAAACCACATTTCACCCCCGGACACGCCGGCTCGAACCTGTACCCCGGCGGGTATTCCCTGGACCAGATCGGTCCGGTCAACGTTCCGTCCTCCCCTGTCCCATCCGGCAATGAACTACCGTGAAGCCCGCAAAATAGCGCGGAAAGCAGAACACGCGTTCAGCTTGCCCAATGACGCCACGCTTGAGCTCATCCACGAGAAGCTGGAGCGCAAACGCGGAAGAAGCATCACGGTGGCAGTGCTTCCTGAATTGGCTGGTGAAGAACTGTGTGGGGTCTGGCTCATCTGCGAGGACGAGGACATCGTCCTCCACGCACCGGCCAAATCAGACTGGCACCGGCAACAGATCATCCTCCATGAATTCAGCCACATGATCCTCGAACACGATCTCGATGGCCAAAGCAGCGAAATGGTCAAGGGCCTCCTCCCCGATCTCGACGGTGAACAGGTGCTCCGCGCCCTCGCCCGCAGCAGCTACACCGACAACGCAGAGCTCACCGCCGAAGCCCTTGCCGATCAGCTCGCAACGCGCATCATCAACAGCGACGCTGGTACGCCACCGGAGCCGTTGGCGTTCCGCAAAGTGTTCGGCTGATGGAGTACGTGCCGGCAGCCGCTCTCTGGGTATTGACCATCCTCCGGCTGCCCGCGGCGCTCGATCCACATCGCGGCAGCGTCTTCCGTGCGACCATCCTCGCTGCCATCGCCTGCACCTTGTACATCCCGGCGGTCTACTACGGCGTCGATCCGTTGCTCGGCGGACGGAACCGCGTCGGTCTGGTCACCCTTTTGTCTCTGCTCCTGGGATTCTGGCAATTCCGGACTGCCATCCTGCTGGCGGCAGTCGAAGACTTTGAAGTACGACGTCGGCAACTCGCCTTCGGCCGGTGGGCTGCGGTCATTTCGTGCTCGGCAGTGACGGCAGGATTCCTCACCAGCCGCACCCCCGTCACTGATCCCAACTTGCCTCTGAGCTACGGCGACCAACCAGGGATGGCCGTGTTCCTCTGGAGCGGGTCCGCGTTCATCATGTGGATCTGCCTCGATATCGCACGGGTGTGCCATGACAATGTTCCAAGCATGCGGGCACGTGCCTTCCGATCTGCCTTCGTCCTGATCGCCATCGGATGCATCCTCTTCGCTCTGGTCCTCGTCGACCGTCTGGTCTATGGATTCGTTACGAAGGTCGACGGCACTGTCAGCCCTTCCGCGGCGGTTCTGACGGTCCTCTACTGGGTGGGCGAAACGTTCGCGGTTCTCCTTGTGAGCCTGGGGCTGCTTCTCCCCCGGCTCGAAGGCCACCTCAAATACGGCAATTTCCAACTCCATGTCCGGCTACTGCTCTTCGAAATCAGGCCGATCTGGAACCGCGTGGCTTTCACCCACCGCGAGCTGATCCTCGAGAAGCGACGGGCCAGTGCGCTCATCGTGCTCAGCCGGCACGCCGAAACCCAGCTCCATCGCCGCCTGGTCGAAATACGCGACTGCGAACTGGCGAGCAGCAAGACCACCGTGCGCCTCGACGCTCACGACCGATCCGTCGTCGAACGCGCCGAACTTGCCCTTGAGAGACGCTCCGGCGCACGGCTCACACGATAGGTCCCTTCGTACGTCACGAGGCTCGAGCGTCATGCAGCGCTGCCCCGACCCAGCCATGAAGAGCCAGAAGAATCTTCGCTGTTTGTCGTTCTGATGCTCGATCATCGCTGGGCGGATCCTCCGCGCAACCAGGGCGCTCTGCGCCGGTCCCAATCCAAAACTTCGTTCGGCGCTCCGCTTATTTCCTCGCGAACTTTTGGATCGTTGCCGGTTCCCCAAGTTGCACTCCGGCCCCTCATGCCCAGCGGTGGCTCCTCTATCAGAACGACGCCGAAAACCAACGCCCACGGCCGACGCCGCCTCAGAAAGAGAAAGACATGGAAACCCTCACCATCAAGACCCCCGCAGATGTCCTCAGTTTCATCGGCCACACCCTGGGCTTCTGGCCCCAGGAAAGCCTGGTTTGCATCACGCTGGACACCAACCACATCGGCGTGACCCTCCGCGTGGATCTGCCCAGGCACGACGGCGGCGAGCGCGCCTATGCCCGAACAGTCGCCGGCTACCTGGCGGACGACGCGAATGCCACCAGCGCTTTGTTTGCCGTCTATACCGCCGCTGCCCCGGCAGCAGGTGGGGTCAAGCCATACGCAAGCATGATCGCTGCCCTGACTGGGGCGTTAGCCGAGCGACACATCACTATCCGGGACGGGCTCCTCGTCGGAGGCCAGAGCGTTTCACCCTACGACGACGATCCCAACCTCAACTGCGCGCTGCCCCTGTCGATGGTCGACTCCAGTGAAATCAACGCCGAGCTCGTCTACCGCGGGAGCTCGGTCGCACGAACCGGCCGGATCACCTTGCCGCCGTCAAACAAAGAGGCCACGTTCGATGCCGTGGAGGATCGCGTCAAGTCAATCGGGCAGTGCCATGACCACAGGGCGATCGAAAAGGCGCGAACCCTCTGGGCGAGCATCATCGAGGCCAAAACCTACCCGACAGATGACCAGACCGTCGCGTTGATCGCGAACTTCCAGTTCGCCGCGATCCGCGACCAACTGATGGCAGACATCCCGGGCGTCGACGGTCCCATGGAAAAGATCCTTTTGGCCCAAACTCAAAGCAAGCCGAACTGGGCCCGCGTCGAATGGGCGCAGCAAATCCTCCTCCATGCCTACACGCTGAGCAGCACAAAGCACTCGGCTCCCCTCCTTACCGCAATCGGCTACATCAACTGGTGGGAAGGCCGCGGCAGCAAAGCCCACCAATACATGGAACTCGCCCTTGAGGCAGACCCCGGCTACCGCCTAGCCAAACTCAGCGACCAACTCCTCGGCTATGGAATGCTCGCCGGATGGAACATGGACAAGGATACGGCGTACCGGACGAGGGGGCTCGGAACGTCGGACTGACGAAGCGTCTGTCATCGGCGAAAAAAGGGAGTGGAAGTAGCTGCGAGAAGTCCCTTTCCCTTATACCAGGAGCCCCTGATCGGATCCTCAAGTGGGCCGCCAAAACCAAGTCAGCACCACCCGGACCCACCCCCGTTCGGCACCGGCTCCCCGAAAACGGCTTGGCCAATGACTTTGTAAGAGTCCGCGTTGTTGCTCACGTTCCGGGTGCGGGACGGTGGTCGCCAGCGACCCCCGAAACACCAAGGATGTCTCGGAAGAAATCCGCTGTAAGGTCCTCGAGTGAGGCGATGAAGTGACGCCCGGGTCCGGGTGGCGGCTGCACGATTCCGGGGACCACTACCACTTCCATGCCGGCGGCTTGGGCGCTGGTCGTACCACTGACGGAGTCTTCCACGGCGACGCAGTGCGCGGGGTCAACGCCGAGGAGGTCTGCTGCGGCGAGATATGGAGCCGGGTGGGGTTTGCCTTGCGGGACGGAATCTCCGGCGATTACTGCGTGAAAGGTTCCGATGGGTGCGGCTGCGGCCACGCGGGTGGCGACGGGGCTGAAGGCCATGGTGACCAGCGCGGAGGGAATGTGCTGGTCGACGAGCTCGGCGAGGATCCGTTCAGCCCCTGGAAGCCACGGGATTCCTCCCTGCAGTTTTGCGACGACGCGTTCGAGGAGGTCATCGATGATCTCCTCTGTGGAGAGGGCCACTCCGCTTTCCCTTAGTATTGCCGCTGTCACGGGCATTGCCTGCCCGACTGTGGCCCGGGCGTCGTGGGTGGTCCACGTTATTCCGTGTTCTTGTGCGAGCTCTGTTTGTGCAGCCAGCCAGTAGGGTTCCGTGTCGACGAGCGTGCCGTCCATGTCCCACAGGACTGCCTGAAGGCGGTCCTCGTTCTCAGAGGTCATGGCGGTGTCCGTTCTTGTGATGCGTAGCTCTGCGGTCATGTGGAGTTGATGTGATGATAGTCCCGCGACTGCGCGGCTGGGGCCCTCGCTGGAGTCCGGTTTTGGATCGGTTTAGTAGGGAGCGCTCGCGTCTGAGATGGATGCGAGAAGTTCGCGCACGGACGCTGCACCCGCGTCGGAGGAGAAGTCGGAGCTTAGCCCGACGACGCCGACTCCCGCAGAGAGGTACGAAGTGGCCGTCGCGGCTTTCATGCCTCCGGTCGCGACGAACTGCATGTCCGGGAAGGGTCCTTTCATCGCCCTGATCCATTCGGGTCCGAGCAGAGAGGCCGGGAAGGCCTTGAGCCACGTCAAGCCGAGGGCCTTGGCGCGGAGTATTTCACTGGGGGTGGCCACTCCCGGGAGGTGCGGGAGGCCGCGTCGGATGCTTTCCTGGAGGACCGTTTCATCCAGGCCTGGCGAAACGGTGAACGATGCGCTGGCCGATGCGGCGGCGTCCAGTTGTTCGGGGCGGATGATGGTTCCGGCGCCGACGGCGAGCCCTCGTTCGGCGGCTGCTCTGGCGACGGCGGCCAGGGTAGGGACGGCGTCTGGTGTTTCAATGGTGACTTCGACGTGCTCGACGCCGGCGTCCCAGGCCCGGGTGGCGGACCTGACCGCCTCGGCGGGGGTGAGGCCGCGGAGCACGGCGATCACCGGGACTTTGAAGAAGTCATCGGCAAACCAGCCGTGGGGGTGTTTGTGTAGCAAGGTGTTCTCCTTGGGAGGTGGTTGCAGCGGGGGTTCGGTTTCCGGCGGTGAGTCTCAGGTGGCGGCTGCTGTTGTCTGCTGGGGCTGGTATATCCGGGGCTTTGTTCCGTGACCTGGTCTGAAGTCGGCCCGGGTTCCCAGGGTCCACGCTGCGAAGGAGTGGCCGAGGGCCAATCTCTCGACAGGTTTGTCTCCGCGGAGCAGCCCGGCGAGGTAGCCGGCGGCGAACGCGTCGCCGGCGCCGACGGGTTCGACGACGTCCACCCGATGTGCGGGGACCCGGAACACCTGCTCGTCCTTGCCTGGTTCGCGGATGAATTCCACGGCTTCTGTGGCCGAGTCTTTGATGACCAGGTGCCGCGGCCCGGGAAGGAGCACCGAGACGTCTTCAGCGGTGGAGCAGTCCCACAGGGTTTGGGCTTCGTCGAGGCCGACGAGGACCACTGTAGCCATGGAGGCCAGCTCGAGAAGCCGGGGTCCAGCCGTCTCCACGTTCCATAATGCCGGGCGGTAGTTGACGTCGAAGGACACCTTGTACCCTGCGGAGCGGGCCTGGGAGAGAAGAAGCTCGGTAAGTTCCGAGCAGCTGTCCGACAGGGCTGGGTTGATTCCGCTGGTGTGGATCCAACCTGTCTGCTCGAGGTACCAGTCACGGGAATCCTCCGGCGCCATGCGGGAGGCCGCGGAACCTGCCCTGTAATAGAGAGTGCGAGCTCCGTGACCTAGATCCGGGTCTTTGAAATACACTCCCGTGCTGGACGCCGGGTCCCGGATCACCCTGCTGACGTCCACTCCTCGGGCGGCCAGGCCCTCGGCGATGCGATCCCCAAACGGATCTTCTCCGAGGCGGCTGGCCCAGCCGGCTCGGTAGCCGAACTCGGCCAGGTGCGCGGCGACGTTGGACTCCGCTCCCCCGAAACCAAGCAGGCATTCCTCGGCTTCGCGGAGTGGTTTGGCTTTCGCAGGGGTGACGACAGCCATGGTTTCCCCGACACATAGGACATCAATGGCTGTCATTTCACAGCTCCGGCGGTGAGACCGCTGACGAAGAACCTGCCCAGGACGAGGTAGAGCAGGACAGTGGGAGCTGCGACCAGTACGGCGCCGGCCATCAGCTCGGAGTAATTGACAGTTGTCGTGCCGATGAGGTTGTTCAGCGTGACGGTGGCCGGCCATGCGGCCGGGGAGGCCAGGATGAAGCCGAAGAGGAAGTCGTTCCAGATGTTGGTGCATTGGAAGATTCCTGCGACGACGAACCCGGGAACCGACAGCGGGAGCATCACCCGGAAATAGGTCTTCCAGATCCCGGCACCGTCGATGGCTGCCGCCTCGATGATGGCGCTGGGGATGCCTTCGTAGTAGTTGCGGAAGATCAGCGTGGTGATCGGAATGCCGTAGATGATGTGGACCACGATCAGGCCGGCGATGCTTCCCTGTAGGTGCAGCATGTTCAGGAACTGGAAAACCGGGATGATAACGGCCTGGAACGGGATGAACATTCCCACCAGAAGGACCGTGAAAAGGGCGTTGGACCCCTTGAACGGAAATTTGGACAGGATGTATCCGTTGATTGAACCCAGCAGGCACGAAATCACAGCCGCAGGGACGGTGATCTGGAGTGAATTGATCAGGGAACCGTGAAGCTTTGTCCATGCCCCTTTGAAGGCGTCCAGGCTTGGAGCGTCGGGGAAAGCGAGGAAGAAGTTAGGTGCCCCGCTGCTTCCTGACAATGCCGTGGAGATGATGACGTACACCGGCATGAACATGCCGAGGGTGGCTACGGCGCAGACTGCCAGGACTATCCAGCCGGCAGGGGTCTTGGGGATTTTCCACGAACGGGGCTTGCGGGCATTGATGCCGGGCCGGCGGCGTTGTTCGCCGGCGGGCGTGCTCGGTTGAAGTGTTTCGACGGCCATTTCTATGCCTTCCGCTCTTTCCGGTAGCCGCGGATGAGGTAGGGGACGATCACCACGAGTGTCAGCAGGAGCAGGATGATCGCCATCGCTGAGGCTTTGTCGTAGCGGCTGGTGAGGTAGTTGTAGATGTAGATGCCGGGGACATCGGTGACGAATCCGGGGCCGGACCCTGACATCGCGATAACGAGGTCAAAGATCTTCAACGCCACGTGAAGCAGGAGCACGAAGCAGGTGATGGTCGAGGGCCACAACTGGGGAAGGACGATGTGGCGCAGGCGCTGCCAGGTGTTGGCACCGTCGACGCTTGCGGCTTCAAGGTGTTCCTCCGGGATGGAGGCAAGCCCGGCCAGGTACATGGCCATGGCGAAACCGACGAGCTGCCAAGCGGCGGCGAAGATGATGGGTAGCAGGGCGACGGGAATACCGAACTGGACCTTGAGGAAGTCGGTGCCCGTGGGGTCGTTGAGGGCACCGAGGACGGTGGTGTCGGTTGTCCAGCCGGGGGGATTCTGGATGCCCAGGTTCCGCAAGATTTCGTTGACGCCGGTGGAGGGCGAGAAGATCCAGCGCCAAGCAACACCGGTGACGATGAAGGACAGGGCGTAGGGCAGGAGGAAAACTGTCCGGAACAGGCCTTTGCCGACCGCGACGTGGTGAATGAAGAGGGCTGCAACGAGTCCCCCGAGGATGGCCAGGACCAGGAAGACGACGGTGAAGATCACGACGTTGCGGATATCGGCCTGGAAGCGCTGTTCCTGGACGATCTCGCCGTAGGTGCCGCCGAGCGGCTGGCGGATGCTCAGATCGGGACTCGTGCCGATCTTCCAGTTCGAAAGGGAGATATAGACGGTGATGCCGATGAAGACGTAGACGAAGACGAAGCTGACCAGGAGGCTGGGAGCGAAGATCCACGCGGCTCGTCGGGACGTCTTGACGTTGTGGGGTACCTGTTTCTTGGACCGGGGTGAGGGGCTTACCGGCGCTGGAGGTGCTGTTGAGGTTGTCATGAGTGAACTGATCCTGTCCGGGGGTGTGGCCGCGGAGGCCCGCAGCCACACCCGTTACGACGTGGTTGGAGTGCCGGCTACTTCAGCTGGCTCTTCTGCGCCTGCGTCATGCTGGCGGTGAAGGCGGCAACGTTGCCGCTGCCGTTGAAGGTGGAAACGGCATCGGCATAGGTCTGGGCGAATTCAGCCGGGGCTGCCTGGGCCTGCGCCAGGGAAGAGACCACCGCCGCGGACTTGAAGCTCTTGGCAGCGGACTGCTGGTACTCCGACAAGCCGGAGATGTCAGCCGTGCTCAGGGCAGGTATGGATCCCTTCTTAGCTGCAAACGCTGTCTGGATCTTTGGATCCATCAGCGTCTTCAACCAGGTCTTGGCGGCATCGGCGTGCGGGATGTTGCTGGCCGGAATGGAGAAACCGTCGCCGACGTAGTCGAAGATGTCTTCTTTTCCGGGGAAGGCTACCCAGGAGAAGTCCGTTCCTGGTTTCTTGCCGGCGTTGACGAGTTCGCCGTAGGCCCAGTCGCCCATGAGGTTGACAGCGCAAGAGCCGCTGGCGAGATTCTTTGCAGCTTCATCCCAAGTGATCGCGGAATGGTCCTTGTTGGCCAGGGAAAGGATCGTCTTGTAGTCCTCCAGTGCCTGCTTCACTTCCGGGGCATCGAAGGAGTACTGGTTGGTGAAGAGTTTCTTCCAGTTATCCGCGCCCGTCCTGGACATAATGAGGGACTCCAGGAGCTCCGAGGATGCGAAGATGTCCTTGTCACCCAGGCAAACGGGGGTGGCCCCGCTGGCCTGGACCTGCTTCAGGGAAGCGATCAAGCCGTCGACGCCGGCGGCCGGATCGATCTTGACATTTGCCCTGGCGAGCACTGAGGGATTGGTCCACAGGACATTGCCACGGTGGACGCCGATCGGAACCGTGTAGTACTTGCCGTTGACCTGCTGCGCCTCGGCGACGTCTTTGGGCATCTGGGCAGCCCAGTTCCCCTCGGTCCACAGCGCTGTAACGTCTGCGGCCTGGCCCCCATCAACGTAGCTCTTCAGCTGTCCCGCCGGGTGCACTTGCCACGTGTCGGGCGGGCTGCCGGCCTGGAGTCGTGCCGCCAGCGCCTGCCTGGCGTTGGATCCGCCGCCGCCGGACACGGCAGCGTTGTCGACAGAAAGGCCTGGCGAGGCCTTCTTCACCCCGTCAATGAGCACGTTGAGCGCGTCCGCCTCTGAACCGGAGGTCCACCACGATGTGATCTCAAGTTTGTCAGTGCCACCACCGCTCGAGCTTCCGGCAGGCGTATTGGCTGCACATCCGGTGACGGCGATGAGGCTTACCGCGGCCGTTGCGGCCAGTGAGATCTTGAGTTTGTTGGAAGAACGCATGACTACTCTCCTTTGGGTTGTCAGACGCCGGACAAGGCCGGCTTCAGCCTGCGTTGTGGTTCAGGTTACATATTTAAGTAGATCGATGCAATACTTTTCTTCACAACCCGGGACAAGCAGTTCAAATCGGCAGAGCATGTCGAATCCAGATCGGCAATTCGTTGGAAATTCAGAGATCTATCTGCAGTAGATTTTTAGTAGATCGTTCTATCGCGGTGGATAGAAACGTGATAGAAATGTGAGACCAAGCACGAAAGGAGGTGCGGATCAATGAAAAATGTGACACTCAACGATGTCAGCCGAGCAGCTGGAGTATCCCGATCTACCGCCTCGCTGGTGCTGCGGGGAAGCCCCCGCATTCCGGAAGCCACCTCGGACCGCGTCCGGCTGGCTATGGCAGAGCTGGGCTACGTCTATAACCGGCACGCGGCCAACATGCGCCGCAGCCAGTCCATGACTCTCGGACTGATCGTGACCGACATCCGCAACCCCTACTTTGCCGGGCTGACCATGACCATCGAGGAAGCCGCGCATGACGCGGGCTACACCCTCCTGGTCGGCTACAGCCGGGATGACGTCGAGCGGCAGGCCCTGCAGCTTGAGACGATGGTCCAGCAACAGGTCGATGGAATCTTTCTCCTCCCCGCTGAGGGAACCGAGCTGGCCCCGGTCTGTCAGATCGTTGACCGCTCCTCGGTACCGGTCCTGCAGCTGGCCCGCTATTTCTCCGAAGAGATGGACTACGTCGGCCCGGACAACATTGCTGCCGGGCAGCAGCTGGCCCGGCATGTGTCCTCCCTGGGCGCCGCGTCGGCGGTGCTGGTTGGGGGCCCTGAACATTCTTCGGCGCGTACCGAACGGATCAAGGGCCTGGAAACCGGCTTTGCGGGAAGCATCGTGGCTTTCGATGCATCCTTGTCCGCCGCTACCACCACGAATAATGCTGCCGGCGGGTCTGAGGGCGTGGCCCGGGTGCTTGACCAAGGGATCTGGCCGGACTGCATCATCGCCTACAGCGACGCGGTGGCGCTCGGGATCTATGCCGAGCTGCGGCGGCGGAACCTGGAACCGGGACGGGACGTGTCCGTGGCGAGCTTCGACGACATCGCCATGGCCGAGCTGCTGCTCCCGCCGCTGACTTCTGTGGCCACCTACCCGGAACTCATCGCCCGCAAAGCAGCGGAGATGCTCTTGAACCGCATAAGGGACTCTTCGCTGGATCCCCAACGATCCCTCATCGAACCGGCGCTGAAGATCCGCGCATCCACCGCCCAATGGCGACCCAGAACTTAAGGAGAAAGCAATGCCAGCACTGAAATGGGGCCTCATCGGCGCCAGCGACATCGCTGCGACCCGGGTCATCGGCGCCATCCGCGCAAGTGGAGGCGACGCCGTCGGGGTCTACAGCGGATCCGGAGACCGGGCGCGGGACGTCGCGGCCAGCCACGGAATGCCCAATGTCACCACCGCTCTGGACGAGCTCCTGGGCTGGGACATTGATGCGGTCTACATCTCCTCCACCAACGACAAGCATTTCGACCAGGCCACCAAGGCACTTCGGGCCGGCAAGCACGTGCTGTGCGAGAAACCACTGGCGCTGAACGTCGACGAGGCAACGGCGATGGTGGATTTGGCGGAGCAACAGGACCTGGTCCTGGCTGCGAACCACCACCTGCCAGGCAGCCCGTTGCACGCCAAAGTCCGGGAGCTCGTGAGCGCCGGAACCATCGGTTCCGTCCTCTCGGCAAAGGTTGCCCACGCCGTCCTCCTGCCGGAACGCCTTCGCGGTTGGCGGCTCGGGCAAGGCACCCCCGGAAGCGGAGTAATCCTGGACATCACCTGCCACGACGCCTCGGTCCTCAACCCGCTGCTCGGCACTCCGGTGTCGGTCAGCGCCGTCGCCGTCCAGCAAGCAGCCTGGAACACGGGCGGCCAGGAAGACGCCGCCATGACCGTGATCCGGTACGAGCGGGACGGCCAGCCACCCGTCCTCGCCCAGACCCATGATTCCTTCACGGTCGGATACGCGAAGACTTCCCTGGAAGTCCACGGCACCGACGGCACCCTCATTGTCACCGACGCCATGACACAGGACACCGAAGGCCAGCTGGTCCTGACCACCAAGTCAGGAAGCCAAACCATCGACGTCGACTGCTCCGAGGATCTTTATGTCATCAACCTGCGTGCTTTCACGTCCGCCGTCGAAGGCACCGGCATCCCGACGGCGAGCGGCAAGGACGGGCTGCTGGCCCTCAAAGTCGCCCTCGCAGCCCAGGAATCCGCAAACACCGGACGCACCGTCCACATCAACTAAGACCCCAGAAAGAACACCATGCAGAAGGTACAGATCCTCACGGCCCGCGAAGCAGCGGAGCTCATCAACGACGACGACGTCATCACCGTCAGTTCCTCCAGCGCCCTCGGGTGCCCGGACAGTGTCCTGGCCGGGATCGGCCAGCGGTTCGAGGAAACCTCCCACCCGACGAACCTCACATCGGTGCATCCCATTGCCGCAGGCGACATGTACGGCGTCAAAGGCATCGACCACATCGCCCGCCCCGGTCTTCTGCGCAAAGTCATTGCCGGGTCCTACCCGTCCGGTCCTTCCAGTGCGGAGCCGCCCCTGATCTGGCAAATGATCGAACGGGAGGAAGTGGAGGCCTACAACTTCCCCTCGGGCGTCATCTACCAGATGCACCGCACCGCGGCGGCGAAACAACCGGGCGTCTTCACGCAGGTAGGCTTGGACACCTTCATCGATCCCCGCCTTCAAGGCGGACGGATGAACAACACCACCCCGGCCGCACACGTCGAGACAACTACACTCGCCGGGCAGGAATGGCTGTTCTTCCCCTCAGTCATCCCCAACGTGGCCATCATCCGGGCAACCACCGCCGATGAATACGGCAACCTGACCTTCGAAGACGAAGGATCACCCCTTGGGGCCCTGGACCTTGCCTACGCTGCCCACAACAACGGTGGCGTCGTTATCGCCCAGGTCAAACGCGTGGCCGAAGCAGGAAGCCTGCACCCCCAGCACGTGAAAGTTCCCGGGATCCTCGTGGACGCCATTGTCATAGCCGAGGACCAGCTCCAGACCACCCTGACAGCGAACGACCCCGCCATCTCGGGGCAACTGCGCAGGCCCCTGAGCTCGCTCCCCCGCGTCGCCTTCTCCATCGAGAAGATCACCGCACGTCGCGCCGCCCAGGAACTCAGGGCCGGCGAGATCGTCAACCTCGGCTTCGGCGTCTCCGCCCTCGTCCCGCACATCCTCGTCGAAGAAGACCAGGGACGGGAAGTCAGCTGGGTCATCGAACAGGGCGCCGTGGGCGGAATCCCCCTGCTGGACTTCGCGTTCGGATGCGCCCAGAACCCTGACGCAATCATGCCCAGCATCGACCAATTCACCCTCCTGCAAGGCGGCGGCTTCCACCGCTCTTTGCTGTCCTTCCTGGAGATCGACCGGCTCGGCAATGTCAACGTCCACCACTTGCCCAAGAAGCGCCACGTCACCGCGGGCGTCGGCGGCTTCGCCGACATCACCTCCTCGGCTCCCGAGATCATCTTCATGGGCGCCTTCACCGCCGGACGCCGCGACATCGTGGCCGGCGGGGACGGCTTGGACATCCGCGCCGATGGCCCCTTCACCAAGCTCGTCAACGACGTTTCGGCCATCACCTTCTCCGGACCCCGTGCCTTGGCGCGCGGCCAGAAGGTCAAATACATCACCGAGCGCGCAGTGCTGGAGCTCACCAGCAAAGGACTCGTCGTCACCGAAATCGCCCCCGGCGTGGACCTCCAGAAAGACGTCCTGGACCGCAGCGAGTTCCCGCTGATCGTCTCCGACAATCTACGGACCATGGACCTCGCCCTCTTTGCCGACGCACCGGTCGGCATCCACCTCCCGACGCTGCCGCTGCACGAGCGGATCGAACAGCGCACCCCTTCACTGGCCGCGCACTGACGCACGGCCGAAACACTTGAAAGGACTCCTGCGATGAAAAGCTTCCGCATTCTTACCCCCTACGAAACCGAACTTGCCGACGCGCTGTTCGAAGCCATGTTCCCTTCCGACGGGGAAAGCCCCGACGTCCGCGACGCCGGAGTCACCACCTATCTGGATCTGACCCTGGAAGGCTACGGACGGAAGGAACTGCCCCGGTACCAATGGCTCTTTGGCGCCCTGGACCGGTACGCGGAGAACAAGCACGGCCGGAACTTCGCCGCGCTCACACTGGACGAACGCACCGACGTGCTGGTCTTGCTCGAACAAGGCGAACTGACCGATCAGCTTCCTGCGAAGGAACAGCAGGACCTCTTCGGCCTGGTCGTCGCGCACCTGCAGGAAGGGCTGTTCGCGGATCCTGCCCACGGTGGAAATAAGGACAGTGTCGGCTGGAAGTTCCTCAGGCACCCCGGCGTCTGGTTGGAAAACTCCGCCGAGGAAAACCTCAGCGCCGAGCATGTGACCAAGGGTGGGGTGATCAAGACACTGGCCGATGCCATGCAGGAGATCCCCCGCGATACCCAAGGACACCGGCTCAAGCAGCTTGGCTACGAGAACGCCGTCAACCCGCAGATGACGGACGAGGTCGACGTTCTGCTCATCGGCGTCGGGGCCATGGGCGGGCTGAGCGCCCAGGTCTTCGCCGAGGCCGGCCTGAGCGTGGTGGGCCTGGAAGCCGGACCGTTCCGTCCCCTGGACGAATTCCTCCCCGACGAACTCGAACACGCCTACTACACGCGCGGCGGCCTGGGACCGAAGTTCCAGCAGGAGACCCCCCGCTGGCGCGAAACCGCGGAAGAGGAAGACAGCCGCGAAGCCACCTTCTCCCTGGGCCGAATGGTCAACGGCGTCGGCGGCTCCGCAGGACACTACGGATCCTGGCTACGGCGCTTCCACCCCTGGCAATTCGCCCCCAAGAGCCACTACGACGGCCTCTACGGACCGGAAGCGCTCCCCGAAGACTGCACCCTGGCCGACTGGCCCGTCAACTACGAAGACCTGGAACCCTTCTACACAAAGCTCGAACACCTGATCGGCATCGCCGGCGACGAATCCAACCCCTTCGTCAAGCGCAGCAAGCCCCTCCCGCTGCCGCCCACCCGGCCGTTCATCCTGGGCAACAAGTTCAGCGAAACCACCCGCGCCGCCGGACTGCACCCGCACCCCGTTCCCGTCGGATTCACCACCGAGTCCTACGGCGGCCGGGCTGCCACCGGTTACAGTGCGTGGAACAACGGGCTTGGATCCTTCCGCGGGGACCGCTGGCACCCCGGCCTGGGCCCGGTGCCTGCCGCCATCGCCACCGGCAACTTCGAGCTGCGCACCCACTCCCGCGTCACCCGGATCATCATGGATGAGTCAGGTGCCGCCCGCGGCGTCGAGTGGGTCGATCCCCTGGGCAGGGTCCGCCGCCAGTACGCCCGGGCCGTCATTCTCTCGGCGTACACCTACGAAAACCTGCGCCTGATGTACCTTTCGGCCGACTCCCGTCACGAAAACGGCCTCGGCAACAACACCGGCCAACTGGGACTTCATTACATGACCAAGATGTTCGGCCACGTGGACGCCCTCTTCCCGGGTACCGAATTCAACCGCCACACCGGCCCTGCCGCCCAGGGCGTGGTACTGGACGACTACCTCTCCCCCGAATTCAGGTCCCTGGACCACGGCTTCATCGGCGGCGCCACCCTCGGCGCCGAACAGCAGGCCCTGCCCCTTCAGATCGCCCGCGAAACCCTCCCCGAGGACGTCCGCCGCTGGGGCGCCGGCTACCGCGACCATTTGAAGCTCTGGTCCCAGCAAGGGGTCATCCGCATCCAACCCGACGCCCTGCCCTACGCCTCGCACCGCCTGGAAATCGACCCACGGCACCGGGACTCCTCCGGACTCGGCATGCCTTTGGTCCGGGTGACGTACAGGCTGCGCGAGAATGAGCGCCGACTGGCCGCCTGGATGGCAGACCGCGCAACCGGCCTCCTGAAAGACATGGGAGCAACCAAGACCTGGCAAGGCCCCTACTTCACCGGGGTCGGCTCCAGCCACGACCTCGGCGGTGCCCGCTTCGGCCACGACCCTGCCGGTTCGGTCCTGGACGAGCACCTCGCGGTCCACGACACCCCCAACCTCTACATGTACTCCGGTGCGGCGTTCCCCAGCTGCCCCGGCATCAACCCCACCCTGACCATCTGGGCTATCGTCATGCGCGCCGCCGAGCACTTGGCCGGCGAACTCGGTGGCCAGCGAAAGGACCAGCCATGAGCACCGAAACAGCACCGGCCACCAAAGAAGCCACCGAACAGGTGACCGTGGAGTACTCCGCGGATGGCCACACCGCAACGATCCTGATCGACCGCTCGGCCAAGCTCAACGCACTTACCCTGGGCCTTTTGGACGACCTGGCCGCGGCAACCCGCGAAGTCGCCGCCTCCACGGCCCGGCTCGTCATCGTGCGCACCGGCGGTCAAAAGGTCTTCTGCGTCGGCGCGGACATCAACCACTTCGCCGATCTCTCCGCCGCCGGCATGTGGCGGGACTGGATCGCCACCGGCCACCGGGCCTTCGATGCCCTCGCCGGACTCCGCCAGCCCAGCATCGCCGTCGTCGACGGCCTCGCGTTCGGCGGCGGGCTGGAACTGGCCCTCGCCTGCGACTTCCGCATCATCGCCGCCGAAGCACGCGTCGCCCTTCCCGAAACCGGACTGGGCACCGTACCCGGCTGGGGTGGCACTGAACGAGCCACGGAGCTGGTAGGCCGGGCACGGGCCAAGGAACTTGTCCTGACCCGCAGGCAACTCACCGGCGAGGAAGCCGTCGGCTGGGGCCTGGCCACCGCCGTCGCGCCCCAAGCGGAGCTTGAAAAGGCCGTCGCAAAGCTCAGCGATGACTTGCTGGCCGGAGCCCCGCTGGCCGTGCAACTGGGCAAGCAACTCATCGACGCTGCTGCCGACGGCGCTCCGTCCCACGTGCTCGAAGCCCTCGCCGGCGGCCTCGCGGCCGCCACCGACGACCTGGCCGAGGGTGTCGCAGCCTTCCGGGAAAAGCGCGCCGCGCACTTCACGGACAACTGACACCACCAGCCGGCACCCCACAACATCTTCTAAGGACACCCGAAATGGAAACCAGGAACTACACGCTCGACGACGTCGAGCCCACCTACCGCCCGATGATCATCGACGGTGAAGACGTCCAGGCGCGCAGCGGCGAAACCTTCACCCGGCTGAGCCCGGCACACGAGGTCGAGGTGACCTCATTCCCCCAAGGCGGAAAGGACGACGTCGACCGTGCCGTTCTCGCCGCACGAAAGGCGCTGGAGGGCGGCTGGCGGAAGTCCAGCGGATCCGAGCGCTCCAAATTGCTGCTGAAAGTCGCCGACCTTGTCCGCCGCGACGCGGAAGAACTGGCATTGGCTGAAACGCTCGAAACCGGCAAGCCCATCACCCAGTCCCGCAACGAAGTCGCCGGCACCGCGGAGTTGTGGGAATACGCCGCCAGCCTGGCCCGGAACACACAAGGTGACGCCCACAACGCCCTGGGGCCCGACACCCTGGCGCTCGTGGTCCACGAGCCGATCGGCGTCGTCGGGATGATCACGCCATGGAACTTCCCTCTGCTGATCATCAGCCAGAAGCTCCCGTTCGCCCTCGCCGCCGGAAACACCGCCGTCATCAAGCCCAGCGAAAGCACCTCCGCCACCACCGTGATGCTGGGCCGCCTCATCCGCGAAGCCGGCTTCCCCGCAGGCGTCGTGAACATCGTCACCGGCGACCGCGTGGTGGGTTCGGCCATCGCCGAACACCCCGGCATCGACATGGTCAGCTTCACAGGCTCAACGGGTGTCGGCAAGAGCATCGCCGCCACAGCCGGGCGGGACCTGAAGAAGGTCGAACTCGAACTGGGCGGGAAGAACCCGCAGATCATTACACCCAACGCCGACTTCACGGCCGCAGTGGACGCAGGGGTGTTCGGCGGCTACTTCAACGTGGGCCAGTGCTGCAACTCCGGCAGCCGCCTCATCGTGCACCGCTCCATCGCCGACGAGTTCGCCGCCGCCGTCGTCGAACGGGCACAGCACATGCGCGTGGGCGATCCGCTCAAGTCCGACACGCTGGTAGGCTCCCTCGTCAACGACACCCAGCTCGCCGTCGTCGAACGCTACGTGGCCGAGGGCCGCGCAGCCGGCGCCCACCTGCTCACCGGCGGCGGCCGCCTCGACACCGGCCTGGACGGCCGCTTCTACCAGCCCACCGTCTTCACGGACGTCACGGCACAGATGTCCATCGCCACCGACGAAATCTTCGGTCCCGTCTTGTCCGTGCTCCCCTACGACACGCTCGAAGAAGCGATCAGCATCGCGAACTCCACCTCGTTCGGACTGTCCGCCGGGATCTGGAGCAAGGACATCAACGAGGCCCTCACCGCTGCCCGAGACCTGCGCGCCGGCACCGTCTGGGTCAACCGCTGGATGGACGGCTACCCCGAAGTGCCGTTCGGCGGATACGGCCAAAGCGGCATCGGCCGTGAGCTCGGCCGCCAGGCCCTCGCCGAATTCAGCGAACTCAAGACCATCCAGTTGCAGGTCGGCACCCGGCACACCCGGTGGGTCGACGCCCCCGACGCTCCCCGCGCCTGACCCCCAGAACCGTCCAAAGGAAACGAACATGACCGCCACCGCCTCCACGGCACCATCGCACGCACCCGCTGTGCTGCCCGCCATCCTGCCGCTCACGCTCCCGACGGGCTACGAAGTCCCCGCAGAGTTCGCCGAGGCCGCAGCCAAAGCCTGGAAAACCGCCTCAGCCAAACTGACCGGACTCATCACGGCCCACCCTGACCGGTTTCCGCTCTACACCGAGGAGGGCAGGTGGGTGGTGGATGGTGAAGCCTGGACCAACTGGTGCGAAGGCTTCCTCGGCGGCCAGCTCTGGATGCTCTCCCGCCGCGCCGACGAAGCAGACCAGGCACGCTTCCGCGCCGCAGCCGAGCACTACTCCGAACTCATCGAAGAACGAAAGAGCGATGACACCGTCCACGACCTCGGATTCCTGTTCTGGTCCACGTACCGTCGCTGGTTCGAAGCCACCGGTGACATCACCAAGCGCGACGTCGTGGTCGAGGCCGGACGCACCACCGCAAGCCGCTACCGCGAAGCCGGAAAGTACATGCCCAGCTTCCGCCAGCCAGACAGCCTGTTCATCGACATCATGATGAACATCCACATGGCCCTCTACGCGGCCCAGCAAACCGGCGACCAGGACATGGCCCGCAAAGCCGTTGACCACTGCCTTACCACCCGGCGCTTCCTGATGCGCGGCGACGGTTCCGCTTCCCACGAAGGCATGTTCGACGTCGAGACCGGCGCGTTCCTGAAGCAGACCACCCAACAGGGCTACTCCGACGACGGCTCCTGGGCACGCGGGCAGGCCTGGGCCCTCTATGGTTTCGGTACCGTTTACCGCTTCACGGGCGACCGCCGCTTCCTCGAAACCGCCATCGCCGCAGCCGACTTCTACCTTGAGAAGACCGGCGACCGTCTCGTGCCGCCGAACGACTGGGAAGAACCCAACCCCGTCCGCCCCTACGAGACCTCTGCAGCGGCCGCGGCGGCAGGCGGTTTCTGGCAGCTCGCAGGCCTCGTCCAGGACCGCACCAAAGCCGGAATCTATGCCGACTACGCAGTGAACATCCTGCAACGCCTGAGCGCGGACGACTTCCTGGCCAGTCCGGGCGAGGGCTGGGAAGGCGTACTCAAGCACGGCAGCTACCACGAAGGCAAGGACCTGGGCGTCGACGAATCCGTCATGTGGGGTGATTACTGGTTCCTGGACACCGTGGACCAGATCCAGCAGTACGCCGAGGCACGGCAGGGCCGGTAAGCACCGTGTCCTGGCAAACCATCGACGAGGCACCTCGTCCGGGGACACCGGCAGAACCGGCGTACCCGGACGAGGTGATCCGTACCGACATCGCCATCATCGGATCCGGCATGGGCGGCGGCACCATGGCCTACGCCCTGAAGGACTCCGGTGCCAGGGTCCTGCTGATCGAACGTGGTCACCGCCTGCCGGCGGAGCCACAGAACTCCGATCTGGACGAGGTCTATCTCAAGGGCCGCTACAAGAATGCCGAGGCCTGGTTCAATGGTCGCACCGGCGAATCCTTCAAACCCGGCGTCTATTACTGGGTCGGAGGCAACACGAAGGTCTACGGCGCCTGCCTGCCGAGGTTCCGTGCCAGCGACTTCGAGGAAACCCGGCATGCAGACGGTGTGTCTCCTGCGTGGCCTTTCAGCTATGCGGACCTTGAACCGTATTACACGCGGGCCGAAAAGCTCTTCAAGGTCCGGGGCCAGATCGGCGAAGATCCCACCGAACCGGTTCACTCCGAGGGCTATCCGTTACCTGCGCTTGACCACGAACCCGCCATTCAGGATCTGGCGGATTCCCTGCGGAACCAAGGGCTCCATCCCTTCAGGATGGCCAACGGGCTCGACGCCGACACTCCGGAGAAGCGTGCTTTGTGCGCCACGAGCGACGGCGCGCCGAATGAAGCGGGACTGAAGTCCGACGCCGAGAAGGTCGCCATCGACCCCGCAGTGGAGGCCGGTGTCGCGCTAATGACCGACACCAAGGTCACCCGGCTGGTTCTCGGGGCCGATGGACGTACGATCGTCGCCGCCTTGGCGGAACGCAACGACCAAGTCATCCGCATCGAGGCCGCCAGGTTCATTCTCGCCGCCGGGGCAGTCAACTCCGCGGCCTTGCTCTTGGGTTCCGCCACCACGGGACATCCGAGAGGACTGGCCAATTCCTCAGGTTTGCTGGGCAGGAACTACATGGTCCACAACAGCACTTTCTTCATCGGAATCAATCCATTCAAGGTCAACCGGACCCTCTGGCAGAAGACCCTCGGTCTCAACGATTGGTATGAGGCCGGCCCTACCACCCCCCATCCGCTGGGCAATCTGCAGATGCTCGGCAAGCTGCGGGCGAGCATGCTGAAAATGGCACGCGCCTGGGCGCCCACCCCGATCCTGAAGGCCATATCGGACCGCAGCATCGACATCTACCTCACCACCGAAGACCTGCCGCGGCGAAGCAACGGCATCAGCATCGTCAACGGCAAAATCCACGTCTGGTGGGAGCCGAACAACCTCGAGCCGCATGCAGAACTAGTACGTCGCGTCCGACGGGCCGTCCGCAAGGCCGGTTACCCGCTGATCTTCACCGAACGCATGGGCATCGAGACCAACTCCCATCAATGCGGCACGGCCGTCGCCGGCGACGACCCCCGCACGAGTGTCCTCAACCCTGACTGCAGGACACACGATCTGGACAACCTCTGGATCGTCGACAGCTCCTTCTTCCCCTCCTCGGCAGCCCTCAACCCGGCCCTGACCATCGCGGCCAACGCACTGCGCGTCGCGGACACCATCCTCAAGGACCTCAAGCCCCGAACAGGTTCCGTTCATCAACCACATCCCACCCCACAGATAGGTGCACTCCGTCGTGAGCCTTAATCCCCAAACAACCCACCCGCAGGCGCCAGCCGCCAGTATTTCGACCCGGGACCTCGCCAGGGCAGCCTGGGCGAGCTCCCTCGGCAGCGCTCTGGAATACTACGACTTCGCCCTGTACAGCCTGGCCTCCGCCCTGGTGTTCAGCCCGCTGTTCTTCCCCGGGAACAACCCCGCGACCGGCCTGATCCTCAGCTTCGGCACCTACTTCCTGGGCTTTGCCATCAGGCCGCTCGGCGGTGTCGTCTTCGGCCGCCTCGGCGACCGGCTTGGGCGGAAGTTCGTGCTGCTCACCACCGTCCTCCTCATGGGAGGGGCCAGCACTCTCATCGGCGTCCTGCCCACCTACAACGGCTCGGCCGGCGACTGGTACGGCACGGGCGCTGGAATCCTGGCACCGATCCTGCTCATCGTGTTGCGCCTGATGCAGGGCCTGGGGGCCGGGGCTGAAATGGCCGGGGCATCCATCCTGATGACCGAATACGCTCCCGCAAGCCGACGCGGCTTCGTCGCCTCCCTGCCCTTCCTTGGCGTCCAAATGGGCACCGTCGCCGCGGCGCTGGTGTACTTCCTGCTTTTGAACACCAACCAGGCCATCAAGATCACCGACACCTGGCTGTGGAGGGTGCCGTTCCTGGCCAGCGTCGTGATCCTCGGCGTCGCCATCTACATCCGGCTGCGCCTCAAGGAATCCCCCACCTTTGCCAAGCTGGAACCGCACGAGCAGGTCACCGAAAAGCCCCTCAGGACCCTCATCAACCGCTCCGGGAAGACGCTTCTCCTGGGAATCGGACTGCGCATGGCCGAAAACGGCGGCTCGTCCATCTACCAGGCACTTGCGGTTGCGTACGTTTCCAGTGCCGCGATTGGCATGAAGGGACCCATCGGGGCACTCTCGCTCGTCTTCGCCGCCGCGGTGGGCGCCGCCGTCGTGCCCCTCGCCGGCTGGCTGACCGACAAATACGGCCGCGTCCGCACCTACCGGGCCTTCGCCATCTTCCAACTGATCGCCGCCTTCCCCATCTGGTATGCGCTGAGCTTCGGTGACACAGTGCTGACCATCGTCGTTGTCTCCATCGGCCTCGGTGTTGGTACGTGGGGAATGTTCGGCGCGCAAAGCGCCCTGATGTGCGAACTCTTCGGCTCCCGACAGCGGTATCTGGGAGTGTCGGTCGCCCGGGAAGGATCCGCGGTCATCGCCGGCGGCATAGCTCCCCTGATCGGCGCCTGGCTGATGTCACTCGCGGTCACCGCCGAAGGCGGGAGCACAGTCCATGGGGCCGGCGCCGGAGCCTGGCTACCCATCGCCGGATACCTGGCACTCCTGACAGCCATCACCGTCGCAGCCACCTTCGAAGTCCCCGAAACCAAAGGCCGAAGCCTGGAAGACCCCAGGGACGCGATCCATGACAAGCACGCCGTGCAGCTTCAAGGTTCCTAGACCGCGGATTGGTAAGGTCGATAGGCGGGCAGCACCGCTATCCCGCCTATCGACCCCATCGGCAGGAAACTGGAATGACCCCGCGCATCACCCTCGAAGACGTCAGCAAAGCCGCCGGAGTCTCAAAATCGACCGCGTCCCTTGTTGTTCGGGGCAGCTCGCGCATCCCGGAGAGCACGGCCGCCAAAGTGCGCGAGGCCATGGATCAACTCGGCTATGTCTACAACCGGTCCGCTGCCAACCTGAGGCAAAACCGGTCCATGACCATCGGACTGATCGTCACCGAGATCATCAATCCCTACTTCGCCGAACTGGCAATGGCCGTCGACGAGATCACCCACGAAGCCGGGTACACCATCTTCATCGGCTACAGCCGCGACCTTGCCGACCGTCAGCACGAAATCATCGCGTCCATGATCGAACGGCAGGTCGATGGACTCCTGCTGCTACCAGCCCCGGACACCGACCCCGAAAAGCTCGCCAAACAGGTCAACGCGGCAGGAGTCCCACTAGCACTGCTCGCCCGGCGATTCCCTGGATTCGACTACGTAGGTAGCAACAACGTCAAAGGCGCCACCCTACTCGGGGAGCACCTGGCCGCTTTGGGCTGCAGAACTGTCGCCTTCCTCGGTGGCCGCAGCGCCTCGTCCCTGACGGAACGAGAAGAAGGACTCCGCAAGTCACTGGAACCCAACGGTTGCGACGTTTGGAGCCCGGATGAATTGCGCAGCCCGATCACCCCCGAGGGTGGCTCAGCCGCCGTCGCCCGGCTCTTCGACCTAGGGAGGCTACCGGACGCGATCATCGCGTACAACGACATCGTCGCCCAAGGAATCTACGACGAAATGCGCCGACGTGGCCTCGAACCCGGCCGCGACATCGCCGTCGCATCCTTCGATGACACCCGCATCGCCGCCGGCCAAGTCCCTCCTCTGACGTCCGTGGCGGGATTCCCGCAACAGGTCGGCGCGAAAGGTGCCGAGATGCTCATGACCCGCCTGGCTGACGGCAACTCGGACATCCCCACCCAACTGACCCTCATCCAGCCGCAGCTCAAGATCCGCTCCTCAACCGCGACCTGGCGCACCCGCACCTAGGCACACCGGGTCATTGCTCAGGACTGCAGGCCGCTCCAACAGAAAGGAACAACCAATCATGGTTCACGACGCGACCGTTACGTCCGAGCAAGAATTCGACCCGGACTCTCGCGAAGAACAGCCCGAGGCCGCGCTGCATTCGTTAATCGAACACCTCGAATACGAAGTCAGCGCCCTGCACCTGAACGGCTTCAACCAAGCCGACGCCTTGGCGCTGGGTCTGTTGCTGGTGGAGCTCGCCACCCGGCGGGACCTCCCGGTCGCCATCGACATCCGCCGAAACGAACACGTCCTCTTCCACGTCTCCCTCCCCGGCGCGACGCCCGACAACGAGCTTTGGGTCCAGAGAAAGAGCAGAACAACCGAGCGGTACGCCGAACCATCACTGCTGGTCGGGCTCAAAGGCCGGCTCGGCGGAGGCAGACTCGAAGACAACGGATGGTTCGACGAGGTGCGCTATGCCTCCCAAGGAGGTGCCTTCCCGATATTCGTCAAAGGCACCGGACACGTCGCCACCGCAACAGTCTCCGGACTCCCGCAAAAGGCCGACCACGACCTCGTCGTCGAGGCACTGACCACTTTCCTCAACCGTGGCAACGGCTAAGGAGGCACCACCGGATGGCGGGGCGGATGAGCACCCCTAAGAACCGGGGCTGCCGACGATGAGAAATATCCCGTGCTGAACGACTCATTTCTGAGCCTCTCCACCAGGTAATTTGCCCCGGACTTTGCAAGTTACAGACCGACATGTGGGTACTTATCGGATGCTACTGGGGGATTTAGCCTAAAGAGCCGCTGCTTCGGGCGGACGATTATCGCCGACCGGCTCAATGGTTCGTCCCGTGACCGCGATCAATTGGCGAGCCTACGAACAGCGGTCTGTCGCACTTCAGTTCATAATGCCTCTCCGACCCCAATGGCGACTGATGCGTCTTCGCTATGTGTCGATCTGATGCCCCATGATTGCTGGGCGGCCCCCGCGCGAAACCAGGGTGCTTTGCGCCGGCCCCACTCCAAACTTCGCTCGGCGCTCAAGCGCCGCTTATTCCCTCGCGAACTCTTGGATCGTTTCCGGGCCCCAAGTTGCACTCCGGCCCTCGGCCCAGGCTTGCTCCCGCTATCAGAACGCCACCCGAGACCATATCCCGCCCCGGCATCACCCTGCCCCGGGTTGGCGGCGGCCAAAAGCAGGGCTTTCGGACACCTGAACCCGGCCCCGGGGCTGAAACCAGACCACCAGAACTCGTGAAAGTCACGCAGCCCGGTCCTCGTCAAACCATGAAGAAGCAAGGCCACAGCCCACACCGCCCAACCGAGGAAAGAGGCAGCCGCCACACCAACGGCCACCCGCAAAACGGCCCCCGAAGGAGCCGATAAAAGAAGATTTGTGCACAGTCAGGGATCAAAAGCTTCCTGACGAAGGTGGGACTCGAACCGGCTTCCAAGTCGTGGCATCCCGGGCCGTGAGCGTGTACGCGGATCGCGGCGGCGGGTCGGAGTTGCGGCACCATGCCGAGGCAGCCAATCAAACGGCCGGCCGGATCTCGCCGTCGCTCTGAGTCAACCTAGGCCAGGGCACTTTTCCGGTAGTTTTCACGCAGGTCGTTCTTCCGGATCTTCCCGCTGGCGGTGCGCGGCAGGTCGTCGACGATTTCGACCGTGCGGGGAATCTTGTAGCGGGCCAGCTTTCCATCGAGGTGGGTGACGATATCGGCCTGTGTGACCTGCTGCCCTTCGGCCGGAACGATGACGGCGTGCACTGCCTCACCCCACTTTTCGTCAGGTACACCGATGACCGCCACAGAGGCCACGGAGGGAAGTTCCATGATGGCCTGCTCGACCTGCGCCGGGTAGATGTTTTCCCCGCCCGAAATGATCATGTCCTTCAGCCGGTCGGCGATATACAAGAAGCCCAGATCGTCTATGTACCCCATGTCACCTGACTTGAACCAATTCCCGTCCTGGAAGGCTGCTGCCGTGGCGTCTACCCTGTTCCAGTAGCTGGGGATCACGTTGGGGCCCTGGATCAGGATCTCCCCGACAATGTGAGCGGAAACGTCTTCACCGTTCACATCAACGATCCGGAGGCCGGTGAAGAAGTGCGGAAGACCGGCGGAACCTGTTTTCTCCCGCGAGTGCTCGGATTGCAGCGAGGTGGCCCCCGGTGACGTTTCTGTCATGCCGTAGCCTCCGGAAAAGGAAAGTCCTCGTTGTTCGTAGGCGTCGAGGACCCGCGTCGGGACCGCCGAACCTCCACAGGTGAGCATCCGGATCGAGGAGAGGTCGGTGGCATCCCAGTTCGGGTGCTCAGCAAGCATTTGGTAGGTGGTGGGCACGCCGGAGAGCGAGGTGACGCGATGGTGTTCGATGGCGGCCAGGACGGCCGACGGTTCGAACCGGTCCTGAAGCACCAGGGTTCCCCCCTTGAGAAGGGTGGGCAGTGCGCCCATGCCGAGGGAAGCGACGTGAAACATGGGGGCAATCATCAGGGCAACTTGCGTGCTGGTGACGTCGTAGTCGACCAGGACGTTCAACGAGTTCCAGGTCAGGTTCCCGTGGGTCAGGATGGCGCCCTTGGGGTTGCCGGTCGTTCCGGAGGTGTACAGGATGATGGACGTGTCGTCCAGGGAAACCGAATATTCGTGGTGCTCTGCCGAGGCTGCGCGGATGGCCGCCTCATAGGACCCGACGACGTCATGGCCGGCTTCAACGACGAGTCGCGCCGCGACGGGCCTCACGGCGGTGGCCGCCATGGCCAGGCCTTCGCTCTGCCGGGCGTGGATGAGCAGGGTTGTTCCGGAATCTTCCAGGGCGAACGCCACTTCCTGCGGTGCCAGGCGGGTGTTGATGGGAACAAAGATCGCGCCGATGCTTCCGCAGGCGAAGAGCGTCTCAAGGAACGCGGGGTGGTTGTTGCCCAGGTAGGCCACCCGGTCCCCGCGTTTGATGCCCTGGTCAGTCAGTACGTTGGCCAGCCGGTCGATGCGCTCGGCCAGCTGCTCGTAGGTCACGGACACGGGGCCGTCGATGACAGCGGTGTGCCCTCGGGACTTGACCCGGCGTTTGTGGATCCAGCTTCCTAATCCTTGGTTCAACATGCGTGCGTCTTTTAGGCGTAGAAGCGGTAGATGCCGCGGGAAACGACGGCGGGTTTCGGGGCGCCGTCGACCTCCACGACCTGGTCGACGGCGATCTGGTAGCCACCCTTGACCTCTTCGACTTCGGCGATCTGTGCCTTCATGCGGATCCGTGCGCCCACTGGTACCGGTGACGGGAAGCGGACCTTGTCCAGCCCGTAGTTGACCCGGGCGCCAACACCGGTGACGTCGAAAAGCTCGGACCAGAAGGCGATCTGCAGGCTCAGCGAAAGGAAGCCGTGGGCAATCGCGCCACCGAACGGGCCCTGCTTGGCCTTTTCGGGGTCGGTGTGGATCCACTGGTGGTCATCCGTCGCATCGGCAAAGGTATTGACCTGGTCCTGAGTGACCGTCCTGAATTCGCTGTAACCCAGGTCGGTGCCGGCGGCGGTTGCGAGCTGGTCGTAGGAAAGAACTGTTTGGCCCATGATGGGTTCTCCTTGGATAGGTATTGGGTGATTCAGGTAACGCTTGGTAACGCCGCGGGTCTTCCGCCTAGCGGAAAGCCCCGATGCCCGTAATGGCACGGCCCAGGATCAACGCATTGATCTCGTCGGTGCCTTCGTAGGAATAGATGGCTTCGGCGTCGGCATGGAAACGGGCGACGTCGTAGTCGAGCAATATGCCATTGCCCCCGCAGATCTCGCGAGCCAGCGCCGCGGTCTCCCGCAGCATCCGAGCGGTGAACATCTTGGCCATCGCAGAGTTTTCGTCCACGTAGATGCCCTCGTCCTGCGCCTGGGTCAGGCTGACCACCATTGCAAGGGACGCGGTGACATTTGTGAGCATCGTGGCCAGCTTCTGCTGGATCAGCTGGAACGAGGCAAGCGGCTTGCCGAACTGCAGCCGCCCGGAAACGTACTTCAGCGCGGCTTCGTAGGCGCCGGCCGAGGCGCCCGCGGCGATCCAGGCGACGTCGGAGCGCATGTTGCGCAGGCACGCCGCGACGTCAGCGAACGAGTTGATTCTTTCCAATCGGGCCGACGCCGTGACCCTCACCTGCGTGAGCTCGATGTCGGCGTTCTGCATAATCCGCAAGCTGGTCTTGCGCTCAATCTTGCTCAGCTTCACTCCCGGCGCATCGGTGGGCACCAGGAAGCACTTGACCTTGGAATCGGCGGTGTCGCGGGCGAAGACCGCCAGCACATTCGCCTGCGCAGCGCCACCGATCCAGCGCTTGGTACCGTTGATGACCCAGTGTCCGCCGTCGTCGTCCCCTTCAAAGGTGGCCGAGGTTTCCAGCCCCCCGGCAATGTCCGAGCCGTGCTCCGGTTCGGTCAGCGCGAGGACGCCCTTGTACTCGTACGAGATAATCTTCGGGTCAAGGTCCGCCACCTGTTCAGGGCTGCCGCCCAGGTTCACCGTGGTGCGGAACAACCCGGACTGCGCGTTGTAGAAAGTCACCACGGAAGAGTCCACCCGGGCGAGCTCGAAGTTCCGGAAGCCACCGAAGAGTCCTCGTACTTTCTCGCCAGCGGCCAGCACCTCGGCGGGGGCCATCAGGTTCAGGTTCATCAAGGGCTCGATAACCTGCTCGGGAAACTCGCCACGATCCCAATACTCGTTGACGATCGGGCGCACTTCTCTATCGAGCACCGAGCGAAGGCGTAACAGGGCTGCGCGTTCTGCGTCTGTGAGCAGCCGAGCAAAACCGTACTGGTCACTTGAAAAGAAGCCGGTCATGTGTGGTCCAGTCCCAGGACCCGGACCGCGTTGTCCTTGAGGATCAGCGGGCGGACTTCGTCCTTGAGCGGTAGTTCGGCAAAGGCGCCAAGCCACTTCTGAGGCGTGATCAGCGGGTAATCGGTTCCGAAGAGCACCTTGGTTGACAGGATATTGTTGCTCAGCTTCACCAGCGAGCCTGGAAAGTACTTCGGGCTCCAACCAGAGAGGTCGATGAAAACGTTTGCTTTGTGGGTTGCGATGGAGTTGGCCTCATCCTGCCATGGCACCGAGGGGTGCGCCATGATAATCGTTAGGCCCGGGAAGTCAGCTGCCAGGTCGTCAAGCAGCAAGGGGTTAGAGTATCGAAGCTTGATGCCACGCCCGCCGGGAAGCCCGGCACCCATGCCGTTCTGTCCGGTGTGGAAGATACACGGCAGAGCGAGTTCCTCAAGGGCAGTCCAGAGCGGGTAGAACTCCTCGCGGGCGGGATCGAAACCCTGCAGCGAGGGGTGGAATTTGAAACCACGAACACCCAACTCGTTGGCCTGGTATAGGGCCCCGACGACGGCATCCGCACCAGTGCGCGGATCGACAGAGCCAAAAGGAATCAGTACGTCGTTGTTGCGGGCGGCCCCTGCCACCAGGTCTTCGATTGAATTGGGCTCATGTCCCAGCGCCGTTCGCGCATCAACCGTGAAGAGGACCGCTGCCATCCTCGCCTCACGATAGACCTCGGCGATCCGGTCCACGGAGGGGGTGCGCTCCTGGGATTTGAAGTAGGCGGCCGACGCCTCGAAGAGGTCCTCAGGCATGGCCCTGTGGCCGCAGTCGTCGACCTCGACGTGCACGTGCATGTCGATCGCGGTGATCGACTCGAGGTCGATCCCGGGTTCGTAGCGAACGCTCATGGCTTGCGTTCCTCGCTAATTTGCTGCCGGTTCGGGCTGCAGCTCGGCAGGAAGCTCGGGAAAGGACTCGCCAACTGACTGCAGCTTGTCGCCGAAGAGGGTGTTGAACTGCTGCTGCAAGGTGGAGTAGTCCCAGCCGCCGTCGTGGAACTCCGAAATAATGGCTTCCGGGTGGCTCCACAACTGCAGGCGGTCCCCGCCGGCGCCGATGGCTTGGCCGGTAATCTTGCCCGCTTCCTCGGAGGCGAGGAACGCAATCAGCCCAGCGACGTCGTCGGCCGTGCCGAAACCCAGTTCCTTCCGGAAGAACTCCGGCATCGCTTCACCGCGCTCGTCCGCCTCCACGGCCTTGGCAAAGAACGGAACAGTCTTGGTCATGGCCGTGGCCGCGACCGGGATGACCGCGTTAACGGTGACGCCGGCACGCTTCATCTCCAGCGCCCAGGTGCGGACCATACCCACGATGCCGGCCTTGGCTGCCGCATAGTTGGTCTGACCGAAGTTTCCGCGCTGGCCCGTTGGCGAACCAATCGTGATAATGCGGCCGGTGACACCGTTTTCCTTGAAGTAGCCGAACGCTTCGCGGACGCAGGTGAAGGTACCGCGCAGGTGGACGTTGATGACCAGGTCAAAGTCCTCGTCCGTCATCTTCAGGATGGACTTGTCGCGCAAGACCCCGGCGTTGGTGACCAGGATGTCAAGTCGGCCGAAGTTCTCCACGGCCGAGTCAACAAGGGCCTTGGCAGTTTCGCTGGAGCCGACCGGCGCCACAACGGCGACGGCTTTGCCGCCCCGGCCCACGATCGATTCGACAGCTTCCGCCGCGACATCGGCGTCGACATCATTGATGACCAGGGCGGCACCTTGGCGGGCCAATTCCTGGGCATAGCTCAGCCCGAGACCACGGCCGCTACCGGTGACTATAGCTACTTTTCCAGCCAGTGACATGTTCTGCTCCTTCAGGGCTTCTGTTGTTCCCGCCGACCGCTCGTGGGAACCTTGCTGTATACATAACAACTTAAACTCTTGAAAACGTCAATGATTAATTTTCTTATCTACCCTGAAGGGCGCTGACTTGGTAAGCCGAACCAGCACGAGCACCGACACAATTGATCGATTCCTCACGTGTGAGCTGGCAGGTGAAATTGAATTCCTGACGGCCCGCGCACGCGCAACGGGCGCGGCGAGGGCCAACAAGCTGCTGGAACCGTTGGGCCTCAAGGTGCGCTCGTACTCGGTCCTGTCCCTGTCCTGCAGCGGTCTCTCTCCCACGCAACGGGAGCTGGCCGACTTCCTCTCCCTGGACCCCAGCCAGATCGTGCCGCTGGTGGATCAGTTGGAAACCCGCGGACTGGTGGAGCGCCGCGCCGATCCCCAGGATCGGCGCTCGAAGGTCATTGCCGGAACTCCGGCCGGGCATGAGCTGTACCGGAAGGCACGCCGCGCCACTGCACAGGGCGAATCCGTGGCACTAGATCAACTGAGCCCGGCGGAGCAGGAAACTCTGCGCCAGCTGCTGGCGCGCATAGCCTTCAACCCCTGAGGCGGGGAGGCCTGACGCGTGCGCCCGCGGGCCGCCTCGGACAACGGCGACTAAGCGCCGTCGAGATGATCGATAAGTTCCAGGCCACGCCGCGCCCAGGCAATCTCCGTCTCTGCACGGGCAATCAGCCCTTTGTAGGTAAAGATCTTGAACTCCGTGGTCCGAAGCCGGTCAGCCTCTGCGGTCATTTCCAGATGCTTGCGCAGCATGATGTTCGTCCCGACGCGGAGTTCGCTGATCATGTCCTCCCGCGGCTTCCTGCGCAACTCGTCGAGGTTGGCGGCCTTAAGGCGAACCGGGTTCCGCTCCCGTGAATATTCCAGTGGTGCATTCATCCATCCCCGGAAAGCGACGATCCCCGAATCTGTAATCCGATACCGGGTCTTCCTGGCCCTGGGACCCCATGGAACATCCTTACCTTCCAGGAGGCAATCCTTTTCGTCGAAGCACCGACCACATTCTTCAACCGCAGCCAAGACTGCCGCGCAAGATCTCCTTCACCGGTTCCACCGCCGTCGGGCAGTCCCTGATGCGCGAAGCCGTGAACAAAGTCCTGGCAGCTCCGTGGAACTCGGCCGCAACGCACCGTTCGCGGTCTTCGAGGACCCCGAGCCGGACACCGCTGTCGACCCTTTTATTGATGGCCCCGAGTGGAGTCCGGGGCATGTCGGTGTGCATGTTCATTCATTGTGATCGTGAGGAGTGAAGCCCGAGGTCCTCACTCGACCATGAAGACATCGAGGTGCACTTCATCAGGAAGGCGTTTTCCGGAGGCGAGAAAGAGGCGCGAACTGAGCCAGGACCACTGACCGCCCGCAGTAAAACGGGGTGTCGAGCGGAAATAGATTCGTTCGGGGTCAACGGGAACTCCTGCGACCAGCGCTGCTATGTCCTCGGCTGTGCCGGTGCGTATGCCCAGGTTGCTCACGTAGATCCGGTCGCCTTGGTCCATCTCCAGAACGTATTTTGCTTCCAACTCCGTGGTGGTTGGTGTGCGGAGTAGTTGGTAATCAGCTCCGGCGGGTAGTACCCGGCCGGAAATGTTCGGGCCCGTAACCGTTCCCCCGAGGATAGGAATAATGCGCCGGATTCCCTCGAAAGTCTCGCCTACTTCGATGGCAGGTCCTACCTGGACGGATATCGATGCCACATAGCTGCAGGCAGGCGGGTGGGGTGGTCTCGGCAAGTTCATTGTGTCCTCTACGGAAGTAATTCAGGGCGTTCAACTGGTGAGATGCGTGATGGGAGACAAACACGCTGCGAGGGCGAGGCGAGCTCTACCCTGTAGGTTTGTGGGCTAATGGGTCGAGGCGCACTTCCGCGCCCGAAGAAGCGGAACGGTAGGAAGCCTCGATCGCGGCGCTCAGCTCAATCCCCAAGGCGACGTTTTTGGGCGCGGTTGTGCCGGCCTTGATATGGGATACCCACTTCTCGAACGCCTTGGGGAACGGCCCTGCCGGCAGCTCCTGGCGTTCCCAGCCGGTCGACTCCGGGCCGAGCAGGTTGCTGCGGACGTATAACTGGCCGTCCGGTCCGCCCACGGAGCCTGACCGATCCGCATCCGGGTTGCGCCGCCGGGCAATGAGTTCCCCGATTCCATCCAGGCTGAAGAGCAGGCTGCCCTCCGTGCCGTGGGCCTCGATGGAGAACGGGGTGTAGGCGGAGACGTAGCTCGTCTCGGCCACGCCGATGGCTCCGTCGGGATAGTGGAAGGTGACCACCGCGTTGTCCTCGACTTCCCGGCGGGTGACATGGCCAAAGACGGCGCTCACGCTGCTCGGACGGCCAAGGAAATGGCTGAGTAGATAGACCGGGTGGCAGAGATCGATCAGGGCGCCACCCAAGGATTCTTCGGCGTTGTAGAACTGTTCGGGCAGCAAACCACGTGGATATTCCGGCGTCGGCACGCCCAGCGGGTGCCCGTCCCGGATGCGCAGCTGGGTGATCCGGCCGAGGAGACCCCGGTTGAGGATGTCCGTGATCGCTTCGGTGTACCCCTCGTCGGAGCGCCACATGGAAACCATGAATGTCACGCCGGATGCTGCCACCTCCCGAACGATTTCCTCGGCGTCCTGCAGAGTCGCGGCGATAACTTTCTCGGTGAAGATGTGTTTGCCTGCCCTTGCTGCGGCTACGATGACGTCCTTGTGAGCGCTGGTCGGGGTGTCGACGACGACCGCATCGATCTCGGGCTCGGCGAACAGTTCAGCGAGGTCTTCGTAGAATCGGGCTCCCCAGCGGGCGGCCTCCTCGCGTCCGCGAACCGGGTCCTCATCCCAGATGGCTGCGATCTCTGTATCGGGGTGCTCCTGGGCGGCCTGGGCATAGTCTTTGCCATGTAGGTGCCAGAAACTGAGCATTGCCAAGCGGATCATGATTCGTCCTCCGGTACTGACTCCCAAGAGCCGCTGGTGTTGGCCGCGAATGCGGTCTCAATCACCTGCTGGACTTTCCAGCCGTCATAAAAGCTGGGCGATATCGGTTCGTCGTCGAGGATCGCATCGATAAACGCCCGGTCGCCGACCGAATGCACCTGGCCCACGATCCCGGGGTTGCTCGGATCGACGCCTTCCCACAAGTCAGCCGGTATCTTCAGCGTTCGGAAACCGTCGTCGTATGCTCTGGCTCCGCGCAGCACAGCACCTGAAAAGGTGTGCTGCAGCTCCAGTGTCCCGCCTTCGCCCTGCAGTACTACTGTGTTTGTCTGCTTGCGTTCGGCCTGATGTGCCACAACGTTGGTCGACATCGTTGCATGCGCTCCGTTCACGAACTCAACCGCGAGGACTGCCGAGTCGTTGGCCGGTTGGTAAGGGACACCCGTCGCACATGGACGGCTGATGGTGTTGCGAAGGTTTGCGCTGACCCGGGCGATATCTCCGAGGTACCATCTCGCCTGGTCGATGACGTAGCAGCCCAGGTCGCCCAGTGCACCCGCACCGCGGGCAGCGTCGAACCGCCACTGGTAGTCATCTCCTCGAAAAAACCCGTGAGTGAGGCTGAACTGGGCCGAGTACACCGGCCCCAGGTAGCCGTCTTCAATCAGGCTCTTCAGGTAACGGTGGTGCATGGAGGTACGGAGCGCGAAATAGCTCATGTGCTTGAGCCCGGCGGCTTCAGCGCGCTTGTACATTGCCCGGGCATCGGCAGCCGTGGTCGCCAGGGGCTTTTCGCACAGTACATGCAGCCCGGCGTCGAGCGCGTCCATAGTAATCGGCAGGTGCAATTCATCAGGGGCCACGATAACAACGGCATCGATGTTTCCTGAGGCGATCATGGCCTGGTAATCCGTGTAAACCAATGGAATCTGGTAGCGCGCAGCCACTTCAGTCGCCTTGTCCCGGTCCCGTCCTGCGATTGCCACAAGCTCGGCGCCGTCATGGCTCTGGATGTTACGCAGATGTGTCTCCGCGTACCAAGTCGTTCCTACTACGCCCAGGCGCACCTTAGTTTCGGTCATGGCAATTCACTTTCTTGGTTGAGGCCATCAGTGGATCCAACATCCGCTCTAGGCGGCCATCATTGAGTTGATACCTTCTGGAGAGAGCGCGTGCTGGATCGACAATGTGCCGGCGCCGATGACGGCCGCGTTGGCTCCAGCCTTCGACTGCACGATCGAAAGATGTTCGGTAGCTAAAGGGGTCGACCGGGTATAAACGACCTCGCGAACACCAGCGAGAAGATGCTCGCCGGCCTGTGCCATCGATCCCCCGATCACGATGACCGAGGGATTGATGAAACTGATACATGAAGTAAGGACTTCGCCAATGTCTCGGCCTGCCTGTCGCACCGCTTGAATCGCCGCAGTGTTCCCTTGCCGAACAAGGTCCAGAACGTGCGAGCCGGAAGTTGCGTCGAGGCCATAGCCGCGTAACGACGCGGCTATGGCCGGCCCTGAGGCGATGGCTTCGAGGCAGCCTGAATTTCCACACGGACACGCGATCCCTGCTCCCCGTTCGACACGCACGTGGCCGATGTCCCCAGCGGTCCCCTGCGCGCCGCGTTGCAACCACCCACCAGAGATAATTCCAGCTCCGATGCCGGTCGCTACTTTTACGAAAACGACATCGTCCACTTCGGGAAAAAACAGGGCCCTTTCGCCCAGCGACATGATATTTACATCGTTTTCTACATGCACGGGGACATTCAGGTGACGGTGTACCCACCCGGGCACGTCGAAACCGTTCCACCCGGGCATGATCGGCGGATTACTGGGGCGACCGGTCGTGAATTCCACAGGCCCCGGAAGCCCGATGCCCACCGCGATGACGTCCGCAACGTCACGGCCGGCCAATCCCATGAGACGTTTCGCGGAGTCTCGCATGTGCGATAAAACGGGCTCCGGCCCCAATGCGATGTCTAGTTTTTCACGGCTCTCCTGGAGGATCGAGCCGGTGAGGTCCATGACTGCAATGGTCGAGTGGGACGCCCCTAGGTCGGCGGCGATGACGACACGTCCGGTGCGGTTGAGCGCAAACTGCGACGGCGGACGCCCCCCGGTGGACGGCCCGTCCCGTACTGGAGCGACCAGTCCCAAACGCATGAGGCCATCGATCCGGGCAGCTACCGTCGAACGAGCGAGGCCGGTCATTGACGCTAGTTCCGACCTGGTGCGCGGGCTGCCGTCTCGAAGGTACTGGAACAGCTCATTGACCGCGGACGGCCCTAACGCGGAGCTACGAGCGATGAGAACCATCCCAACATCTAAGCACAGCGTCTCGCAACTTGTAAGTATTTCCACCAACTTTAGTACTCAAAAAGCTAAAAGATTAGTAGATCTCAGTCTTATGCTTTCAACTTTTGATTGACTTTCGTCATAAGTCACGTAGAGTTCCATCCATGCTCAAGGACGAGGTGCCAGCACCCAGCGCACAGACACGAACGGTCAACACCAATGACCACCCATCGCCGGCAGGTCCTTCGTGCCGTTTCGACCATGTCGGCATGATGGTGCCGGATATAGACAAGGGCGTCGATTGGTACGTAGATCATCTGGGGTTCACGATCCAGGACCGCTGGTCCAACCCGGACGTCCAGATGGAATGGGCGCATCTAAAACTCGGCGATTTCACCCTAGAACTGGTCACCCGGCCCGGTCTGGACGTGCCGGACCAAGGCAGATCGGGATATCACCACCTAGCCATCACTGTCAGTGACTGCGCCACAACGGTCGCAGCCCTCGTGGCGCGTGGGGTAACTGTAATGACCCAGCCGTCGTACTTCGACCGTCACGATATGGACTGGTCGTTCATTCAGGATTTTCTGGGAAACGTGATCGAAATTATCAGTTACCGGAATCCCGAAATTGAGGCATCCACCCAGCGGGCCTAATCGTCCCGTCGAGGGACACCGATGACTGACTCACCGGACTAAAGCTCGTACTGCTCCAAGCGGAGCGAACAGCCTCGCCACATCGATGTCGGCTGGCCGTACATACCAAAGAGGAGAAAATTCCCATGAAACTACCCAGAATGAGGCAGATGCGCTTCGCGGGAGCCATAGTAGCTGCCGCAGTCTTGCTCTCCGCCTGCTCATCGGCGGGTGCATCGGCTCCCACAGCGACCGCCATCGGACCGATTCAGAAGGCCGTCGTGTCACTGCCGGCACCCAACCTAAGCTTCGATCCCACGAAATCGGTCTCGGCCACCGACCGCGTAACGTGGTCAATGATCAACGGCACGCTGATGAATCTCGAATTCGACGGTACAATCACTCCCGGACTGGCCGAGAAATACGAATTCAATGCCGATTTCACTGCTTTGACTGCGCACCTCAAGAAGGATGCGAAGTTCTCCGACGGGAGCGCTCTGACTGCCAATGACGTCGCAGCCACGTTCACCCGCCACAAAAGCGTCAAGGGCAGTACGATCAGCCGCGTGACCGATCGGATCGCGAGCGTTGTCGCCTCTGACCCCCAAACGGTCGTATTCACCTTCCCCAAACCATTCCCGTCATTCCCGTCGGTCCTCGCCGAAGGTTCGTCGGGAATCGCACCGGCAGCACTCCTGGCAAATGCGGACGCATATTACGCTTCGCCGAAGGTGACCTCAGGCCAGTACACGATCGCCCAGTCCTGGGCCGGCAATAAGCTCCAGCTTGAGGCGAACAAGAACTACTGGGCCGCCCAGCCTATCGTCAAGAACCTCACCCTGACCGTGGTGGAGGACGGAAACAGTGCGGTCAGCCAGCTCCAGAGCGGACAGATTGATTTCGCCGGGGACCTGGCACCCAGCTTCATTACCCAGCTCAAAGGCACACCCAAGCTGAACCTGGTCAAGAGCGATGTCTATGGATTCTTCGATCTCCGTATGTGGAACCAGTCGGGTCCGTTCGCCGATATCAACATGCGCAAGGCCGTCAATGCGGCGTTGGACCGCAAGGCAATTGTGTCCGCCATATGGGGGGATCAGAACCAGCCGCAGTCAGGCTTCTGGCCCAACTCCATGCCGGGCTTCGACACGAGCAAGTCAACCGACCAAGACCTCACGGCCGCCAAAGGGTTCCTTGCCAAGACGACCTGCGCTAACGGCTGTACGGTGCGGATGATGTACTCGGATCAGGACTTCCCTTTCTCCGGTCAGCTCGCCCTCATGCTGCAGAGCCAGTTGAGCAAGATCGGCATCACCGTCAAACTTGAGAAGCTCGATGCAGCGACGATCATCGATCGGCTCTTCGCCGGCAACTATGACTTGGCTCCCGGCGCGATGGCCTCCAGCGGCAACGTGCCGGACCCGCTGCTCACCAATGCCCTGCTCGGAACCGCCAGGCTGCGCTCCGAATTCACCGGCTACAGCTCTGATGTGATGAACAAGCTCATCGCAACGGTCAACGAAACCGACGGCGCCCCGCGCGCCGACGCGATCAAGAAGATCGAGACTCTGTTCAGCCAGGACCAGCCCTATGCGACACTCGCGCCTTGGGTCCGCGGGTCGGCGACGACTCTTCCCTCGGGCGTCTTCGCCCTGGTGGGCACCGCCGCAAAGATGGGAAGCCTGGGCAAATGAAACTCAGAGCAGGCTGGGGCCGCGTCGCACGAATGACGGGCCAAGCACTTCTGACCCTCACATCGATAGTGGTCCTGGTTTTCCTGCTCGTGAGGATCATTCCGGGTGACCCCGTCAAGGTGATCCTTGGCGTCGAATATTCCGAGGATAAGGCCCAGGCGCTACGCACTGAGCTGAACCTGGACAGGTCCATCCCCGAGCAGTTCGTCAATTACATTGGCGGGCTGTTCCGGGGGGACCTGGGCGAATCCACCGCCCAGCCCGGCCGCAGCGTCGCCGACGTGATTTTCGCAGCGTTGCCCACCACCTTGTCGCTGGTCGTGACAGGTATTATCTTCGGCGTCATCACCGGCGTGGCGTTGGGCCTCCTTGCCGCCATCAGCAAACGCAAGGGAGTCGACCTCATCGTCCGTGCCTGGGGGATGCTGTCCTTCTCGGTTCCGACGTTTCTGGCGGCTCTGCTCCTGATCTTCGTCTTTTCGCTAACCTTTGGCTGGCTCCCTGCCGGCGGGTGGCCGAACAGGTGGCCGGATAACTTCGCCTACCTGCTCCTTCCGGGCATCGCACTATCGAGCCACCTTTCAACCACGATCGCCCGCACCGTCCGGCAAGGAGCGATCGACGCGAGCGGCCAGCAGCACATGGAAGCAGCACTCGCGCGTGGCCTCCCAGCGCGGATTCTTAACTTCCGACACATCCTCCCAAACAGCATCCTGCCGGTCCTGACCTTGGTCGGAATCAGCTTCGGAACGCTGCTCACCGGTGCGATCATCGTCGAAGCAGTCTTCGGAATCCCCGGCATCGGCTCAGAAATGACCAGAGCCGTCGGGCGCCGCGACTACCCTGTCGTGCAGGGCATTGCCCTGCTCACCGGCGTCACCGTGGTGCTGAGTAGTTACCTCATCGAAATCGCCTACACCTTCGTTGACCCCCGAGCGAGGACACTATGAACCCAAGCCCATCGCTTGCCATGAAAGGGCCAAGACCGTTGAACCCCAAAGCCCGTAGACCCCTTGCCATTGGCTGGCTGCGCAATGTAGTCGGGGTGTCGGCAAGCCGCACCGTCGGTATGGTGGTCTTTGGCCTCGTGGTTCTGCTCTGCATTTTCGTGCCGATCCTCTCCCCGTACGCACCCGATGAATTTGTCGCCCAGGCATTCCAGCCCCCGAGTCCGGCTCACCTCTTCGGCACCGATGCCGTCGGCAGGGATCTCTTCGTCCGCACCTGGGCCGGTGGCAGAGTCAATCTCGTCGCCGCCGCGATCGTCACCGGTTTCTCCCTGATTGTGGGCACCACACTCGGCACCCTGGCCGGATCGTCCAAGCAACGCTGGCTTGACGGGCTCATTATGCGCATCGTCGACGCCGTCATCGCTTTTCCGCTGGTCATCCTGATCCTCGCCCTCGTCGTCGTGATCGGAACCGACACGGCCTGGGGGCCAGCACCGGCAGGGCTAGTCGCCTCAATGGCCGCACTGATGAGCGTCATGTGGGCCGGCTACGCCCGGATGGCCCGTGGCCAATCACTGGCAATGCGCGATTCCGACTTCATCCTCGCCACGCGCGTCTCCGGCCTCTCCAACGGAAGGATCGTGCTCCGCCACATAGCACCAGGGGTGGGTCGCATCACGCTGGCCCTCGCTGTCAGCGATATCATCCTGGTCGTTGTCATCCTGTCCTCTCTCCCCTTCCTGGGAGCCGGTGTGCAACCACCGGCTCCGGAATGGGGAAGCATCATGTACGAAGGGCGCGGGTACCTCCGCAACGCTTGGTGGATCACTCTGCTTCCGGGCGCCGTGGTCGCCATCACCGGCCTCGCCCTGAGCTTCGTGGCCGATTCACTGCTTGACGCAAGGAGCAAGAAATGACCGCCATACCCTCCGCCAACGAGCCGCTGCTCTCCGTTGAGGGTCTCTCGGTCCACCTCGGCGGCCGCGACGTCCTGAACGACGTCGGATTCTCGATCGCAAAGGGCGATTCCCTTGCGCTGGTCGGAGAATCCGGTTCGGGCAAAACCGTAACAGCCCGTGTCGTCACCGGTTTGATCAGCCGCATCGGTGGAGTCGTCACTGCGGGCAAGGTAACTTATGGCGGACAAGAACTCGTTCAGGACGACCCCGCCATCTGGTCCCCCCTCCGAGGACGACGCATTGCCCTCGTGCCGCAGGCCTCGCTTTCCAGCCTTGACCCGGTCATGCGGATCGGGAAACAGATCGCCGAGACCATCCGGCATCTTGACCCCGCGGCGGACACCAAGGTGCGGTCCCTTGAACTGCTCGACCAAGTTCAGATGCCACGGCCAGAGCAGATCCTGCGGTCATTTCCCCATGAGCTCTCGGGCGGAATGCGCCAACGCATCATGATCGCACTGGCTTTGGCCGGCCGCCCTGAATTCATGGTGGCCGACGAACCGACCACAGCACTGGACGTGACCGTGCAGGCGGGCATCCTGAAACTCCTCAGCACCCTGAGGGAACAGAACGGACTCACGCTGTTGATGATCGCCCACGACCTTGCCGTCGTGAAGCTGGTCTCGGAAAACGTCGCAGTCATGCGCGGCGGTCGACTCATCGAGGTCGGTCAAACCCGGACAGTGCTGACCGTGCCCAAGCACGCATACACCCAGGCGTTGCTCGCAGCCCGTCCGGAAACAGCTGCTGCCGGGTCCCCGTTGGCCATCCTTGACCGGGAGACCGGCGAACTGCGATCACCCGAGCAGCCCGTTCAGGTCGAGCTCAAAGCCGAACGCATTATGCAGCTGAACGATGTGAGTGTCACATACCGGCACGCCACGGCCCCCGCTGTCACACAGGTGAGCCTGGACATCCACTCGGGAGCATCGATCGGAATTGTTGGCGAGAGTGGAAGCGGCAAGACCACCCTTGGGCGTGTCATCGTCGGCGCCCTGGCCCCGACCACCGGGGAAGTACTCGTACATGGGAAGACCTGGAAACAGATCAAGGGCAAGAACCCCCTCCGCCGCAGCGTCCAGATGATTTTCCAGGACCCCTATGGATCACTGACGCCGTGGCGCACGCCCCGCCAAGCCGTCGCCGAAGTACTGCGTCGCTGGAACGATATCTCACCAAGCGAGGCTCGCATCCGAGCCGGCCAGTTGCTGGACGAGGTGGGTCTCCCGGTGAGCGTGGTAGACCGGCACCCGGCCAGGCTGAGCGGCGGGCAGTGTCAGCGAGTGGGCATCGCGCGTGCCTTGGCCAGCGAGCCGCGGCTGATTGTGGCGGACGAGCCCACCTCATCGCTGGACATCTCCGCGCAGGCGCAGATCCTTAACCTGCTTATGGGGCTCCGGGCCACTCACGGTCTCTCCCTGGTGATCGTCTCGCATGATCTGTCCGTGATCCGCCACATGACGGACTCGGCGATAGTAATGCGAAACGGCATAGTCGTTGAACAGGGCCCGTCGGAAAAACTGTTCACGGACCCGGAGCACGAGTACACCCGTCAACTGGTCGATGCCACGCCCTCTCTCACCGAGAGGGTCAGCCTGTCCTCCCTGGCCCAAGGGAACGCCTCGTGACGATTAGACTGGCGCAGCTCGGAACCTGGCACCTCCATGCTGCCCACCATGTCGAGGCAGCCCGCCGTAACCACAACACTCAAGTTGTCGCCGTGTGGGACAACAACACCGCCGCGGGCAAGGCCTTCGCCGCGGAACACGCACTCGATTTCGAGCCCGATCTTGACGTGATTCTCGCGCGGCACGACATCGACGGAGCAATCATCGACACCGCGACGGCCGACCATCCGGCGGTAATCGCGACCGCGATCCGCGCAGGTAAGCACGTCTTCACCGAGAAAGTCCTCGCCATCCGTACCGACGACGCGTTGTCCCTCATCGGCTTAGCCCACGAAAACAAGGTGATGCTCGCAGTGTCCCTGGAGCGACTGACCGAGGCGTCGATCCGCACCGTCAAACGGCTGATCGACGAAGGGGCCGTGGGACAGATCACGGCCAGCCGCATCCGCTATGAACACCACGGTGCAGTCGGTGTGCCATGGATCCCCGATCATTTCTTCAATAAGACGCAGACCGGCGGCGGTGCGTTGATCGACTTGGGCGCCCACCCGATCTATCTTGCGATGCTCCTGCACGATGGCGCGCCGACGTCGGTCTCTGCGCGGATGAGCTATGTCACAGACCGCGAGGTCGAGGACAACGCCGTGGCCGTCATGGAATTCCAGGGCGGCGCGATCAGCGTCGCAGAGGTAAGCATGGTAGCCAGCTTCTTCGCGTATTCCCTCGAGGTCACAGGCACCGCCGGCACGATCGCCGTCGGGCCTTCCGACGGCCGCGTGCTCCTTCGACAAGGACCCGCCGGGGAATGGGTTGAACAAGAGCCCAGACCGCGGCTGGCCTCTACTTTCGATCAGTGGGTTGATGCTGTCACAACCGGCGCCGACGACCCCAATCACCTTACAACCGCCCTCCGAGTCACACAGATAATCGAGGCCGCCTACGTATCCGCCGTAAGCGGTCACACTGTGGCCCTTGAAGCCCTGTCCGCTAGGCCAACGTGAAGTCCATACCGTCACCCGTACCTCTGACAATCATGCTGAGCCTGGGTGTTCTCACCGCTGTGGGTCCGTTCAGCCTGGACACATACCTCCCTGCGTTTCCGGCGATCGCGTCCGATCTTCAGACCGGCAGGGAAACAGTGCAGCTGTCGCTGACTGCGTGTTTGATCGGGCTCGCCTTCGGTCAGCTTCTGGTCGGGCCTTGGGGAGATCGAATCGGCCGCAAGACCCCACTGCTGGTGGGCTCGGTCGGATTCCTCCTCGCTTCGATTGGCTGCGCCATTGCACCTTCCATTGAATTCTTCATCACCGTGCGCTTCATACAAGGCTTGGCCGGGGCGGCTGGCCTGGTCATGGCGCGGGCTATTGTCAGGGACATTAGCTCAGGACGTTCAGCTGCCGCCCTCTACTCACAACTCGCGATTGTCTCCGGACTCGCACCGGTCGTCGCCCCCCTGCTTGGGGCCGTCGGCGTGGCCTTCTTCTCGTGGCGGGGCGTTTTCCTGGGCCTCGCAGTCCTGGGCGCCATCCTTACAGTAATGGTGGCAACATTTGTCCCCGAGACCCATCACCCCAAGTTTCACCCCATCGGTGTGCTTTCTTCCTCCCTCCGCGCCTTCGGCCTCGTATTGGCTGACCGGGCCTTCAGCGGTTACGTAGTTCTAAGTGGCCTCACGGCCGCAATCCTCTTCACCTATATCGCCAGTTCATCATTCGTCTTGCAAGGCACTTACGGGGCGACAGCTGCACAGTTCGCGGCGGCCTTTGCCGCCAACGGGCTCGGAATCGCGCTCTTTGCCCGTGTCAATGCTCGCCTCGCCCCGGTGCATGGGCCCGCAAGGATGCTCCGGATAGGGGTCGCACTCCAGTTCGCAGGTACAGCGGTTCTTTGCGTGTTCGTGCTTCTCCGTGTGGACCTTGGCGAGTTTAGGGTTCTCGGCCTCGCCACAGTTCTCTTCCTCGCCATTGCCCCGTTGGGATTCAATCTTCCAAACATTATGACGATCTGCATGGGCCAGTCTGGCGGTCACGCCGGCACCGCCTCAGCGCTTCTGGGCGTGATTACGTTTCTGTCAGGCGCCATCTTCACGCCCATCAGCGGTCTCGGCGACCCAGCGCTCTCAATGGCGCTGATCATGGGCGGCGCCTCCCTTCTTTCAATTGCCGCCGTCCTGATTTTGAAGCGCCGAATTCTGCTCCAAGAGCACTGATGCGTTACCCACCACCTGAGCATCCCGTTCTGGACACAGCGGTCCCCCGCGAAACCACCGAACCTGGACCGTTCACCGACGTCGAAAATTCCGCCCCGATTTCCCCGCGCTCTCTGATAACAGGGAGCTGGGAGTCCGAACCCTCAAGGAAGACCATCGTGACCTCACAGGAACCACCCGAAAAGAGCTTGCCACCGCGCCATAAGAAATTGGGTGTTGCCGCGATCGGCTACGCGTTCATGGGCAAAGCCCATTCCAACGCGTGGCGGAACGTGGCCAGTTTCTTCGACGTTCCGGCCTTCGAGCAGAAAGTGCTCGTGGGCCGGGACCCGGAACAGGTTGCCGAGGCCGCGGCGAAGTACGGGTGGAGCGAGTCCGCCACGGACTGGCGCTCGGTCCTGGAACGCGACGACATCCACATCGTGGACATCTGCGCCCCGGGCTGGATGCACGCCGAAATCGCCACCGCGGCGCTGGAAGCGGGCAAGCACGTACTCGTGGAGAAGCCCCTCGCGAACACCCTCGCCGAGGCCGAAGCCATGACGGAAGCCGCGCGTGCCGCCCGTGCGCGCGGCATTCAGTCCATGATCGGCTTCAACTACCGGCGAGTGCCGGCCCTCGCCCTGGCCCGCGAACTCATCGCGGAAGGCCGGCTGGGTACGGTCCGGCACGTTCGCGCCGCCTACCTGCAGGACTGGCTCGTGGACGCCGACTCCCCCATGACCTGGCGGCTGAACAAGGAAACCGCGGGATCCGGGGCACTCGGCGACATCGCCTCCCACGCCATCGACCAGGTCCTCTTCCTGCTCGGGGACACCGTCACCGAAGTCTCCGGCCGGCTCCACACCTTCGTGGACAGCCGCCCGGGCGCGGACGGTCCGGAACGAGTAACGGTCGACGACGCCGCCTGGGCCACGCTGACCCTCGCCTCCGGGGCAGTCGCCTCGGTGGAAGTCTCCCGCATGGCCACGGGTAAGAAGAACTCGCTCACGATGGAAATCTACGGCGACAAGGGCTCGCTCCTGTTCGACCTGGAATCCATCAACGAGCTCGGCTTCCTTGACGCCACGGTGCCTGTCCGGGAGCAAGGCTTCCGCCGGATCCTGGTCAACGAATCCGAACACCCCTACATGGCTGCCTGGTGGCCGCAGGGCCACGTGATCGGCTGGGAGCACACCTTCACCCACGAGATCCGTGACTTCCTCGCGGCCATCGACGCCGGGACCCCGCCGTCGCCCTCGTTCGAAGACGGGCTCGCCGTGCAGCAGGTCCTGGCCGCCATCGAAGAATCCGCCGACGCCAAGTCCGCCATCATCCAGGTCTCCGGCCACTAGAAACGCCGGCCGTCCAGCTTCCCCCGTAAATCATTGCAAGGAGAACCAATGCCCCGCCCGTATACCCTGTTCACCGGCCAATGGGCCGACCTGCCCTTCGAGGAAGTCGCCAAGCTTGCCTCCGGCTGGGGCTACGACGGCCTGGAAATCGCCGTCTCCGGGGACCACCTGGACGCCTGGCGCTGGGACGAACCCGGCTACGTCGAGAACAAACTCGCCATCCTGGAGAAATACAACCTCAAGGTCTGGGCCATCTCCAACCACCTCAAGGGCCAGGCCGTGTGCGATGACCCCATCGACTTTCGCCACCAGGCGATCGTCGGGGCCAAGGTCTGGGGCGACGGCGATCCCGAAGGCGTCCGCCAACGTGCCGCAGAGGAAATGAAGCACACCGCCCGCCTCGCCAAGGCCCTCGGCACGGACACCGTGGTCGGGTTCACCGGCTCCTCCATCTGGCAATACGTCGCCATGTTCCCGCCCGTCCCCGAGAAGGTCATCGAGGCCGGCTACCAGGACTTCGCCGACCGCTGGAACCCCATCCTGGACGTCTTCGACGAATGCGGCGTCCGCTTCGCCCACGAAGTCCACCCCTCCGAGATCGCCTACGACTACTGGACCACCGTCCGCACCCTGGAAGCCATCGGGCACCGGGAAGCGTTCGGCCTGAACTGGGACCCCTCGCACTTCATGTGGCAAGGCATCGACCCCGTCTCGTTCATCTGGGACTTCAAAGACCGGATCTACCACGTGGACTGCAAGGACACCAAGCTCCGCCCCACCGGCCGCAACACCGTCATGGGCTCCCACCTGCCCTGGGGCGACCCCCGCCGCGGCTGGGACTTCGTCTCCGCCGGACGCGGCGACGTGCCCTGGGAATCGAGCTTCCGCGCGCTCACCGCCATCGGCTACAACGGCCCGATCTCGGTGGAATGGGAGGACGCCGGCATGGACCGCCTCCACGGCGCCCCCGAAGCCCTCGCCGCCCTCAAGAAATACGACTTCCCGCCCTCCCAAACCAGCTTCGACGCCGCCTTCAGCCACAAGAATTGACCTCAGGATGACGAGCTCCGTGCCGGGAACCATACCAGCGCCAGACAGCCCACTCGGTTGGTCAAGCCTAGAGATGCTGAACGGTGACCATGTTCATGGAGCGATGGATGCGCAGCGCGCAAGTTGGGTTCAAGCGCGCCGTCCCGGTTAGTACCAGGCAGAAACAACTTGTTGAGGTCACAGCTCGAAGCCGGTTTTTGTCAGACAACGATGAGCTCGATCGCTGCCTCCGCGTCACCCGGGGTCCCCTTCCAGGGTCGAGGTAGCAGCAGCAACCGCGGCTGACTTGGATTCGGTCCACTCGGCGCTGGAGTGGATTGCTCCAATGCCCGGGAGATTCAGCCGCTGGTCTTGCCGGTGAACGGTGACGACAACATCTCTTCGATGCCCTTGGGCGAGAGCACGTGTTCAATAACCATGCGACCGGCTCCGGTGACGGCCGTTGTCTGAGACGACATTGCGCGGACAATTTGCAGGTCTCCGGTTACCAATGGCGATGCTTGGTCATAGATGGTCTTTCGTGCTTCCCCCAACATGTGCTCACCAGCTTCAACGAGAGGTCCGCTCAGAGCAATCAAGGACGGATTCAAGATGCTGGCATAGACCGCAAGGACCGTCCCAAGGTCCCGTCCGGCCTGGCGCACTGCTTGAACAGCATCGGTATCTTCTTCCTGAACAAGGGCAATTAAGTCCGAAGTACTCCTGACTGGAAACCCGCGACCGCTTAGTGTTCGGATAAGCGCCCGGGTGGAGGCCATTGCCTCCAAACAACCTGAGTTGCCGCACCTGCAGACAATATCCTGCCCCCTTGGCACCCTCGTGTGTCCTATGCCACCCATGCCGCTAGTGCCTGTTTGCAGCTTTCCGCCGGCGATGATGCCGGAACCGATACCCGCGGCAATTTTGACTACTATCAAATCTTGCGAACCGGAATGCATCTGTTGTTCGCCCAATGCCAGCACATTTACGTCATTGTCAATTAATACGGGAAGGTTACAGAAGGCCTCGAAAGGTTCCTTGATCGTGGATTCAGTCCACTTCTCATAGCCAGGCAGGGTGTGCTGGCGACCCGCGGCTATCTCCGTATAGCCCGCTAAGCCGATTCCCACACCGACCAAGAGCCCTTCCGGCTTGCCCAAGTCCTGCAGGATTCTTCGCCCCGTTGCAATAGCCTCCGCCAAAACTACAGCGGGGCCCTCCGATACTTTCAGAGGTTGTTCCCGTATATCCAGGACCGATCCTCGTAGATCGGTAACGCCGACAGACATGGTCTCAGGTTCAATGTCGAAAGCAAGGACGACCCTGGCAGTCGGATCAAAAGAAAACTGCGACGAAGGCCTTCCGCCTGTAGAAGGTGCAACGTCGACCGGAGAGACAAGACCAATCTGGGTCAATTCTTCCAAACGCGTGCCGACCGTAGTTCTGGCCAAGCCCGAAATACTAGACAACTCAGTGCGCGTCATGGCCTTACCACTTCGCAGCAGCTGAAAGAGTTCGCTTGCCCGTGAGTACGCGTGTAGTTCTGTTGCAACCACGGCAGCACCGCCTTCCATCGACGAGTAGCTTACCAACAAAAAGTGGAGAAACTATCCGCTCGTTGAAGAGTGAGAACTTCCGCCTGGGCACTTATGGCCTAGTTACGGAGCAGACTGATTTATCCCTTTCAAAGCGAAAATGCCTCCTGGCATTCAGTCCAGTACCGTCCCGGCGGACGACCCTCTGACTGATAGCATCATCCAGTAAGTTCTGGCCATAAGCGGACAGTCCTCGGATCAAGGCGGTGTTCAGATCGAAACCCCGCAGCCCTTGTCAAGAGCCCACTCCCCGGCTTGCTTATCCCAGGTGGAGCCTCGCTGACGAAGCAGAAAGCACCAGTGCCGCGGTGATCCGAGCAGCGTCCGGCAGTTCCTTGCGAACTTCGGCTGGCGAGGCGTGGTAGCTACAGGTGTCGACGGCCATGGGTGAGCCCAGGCCAAGGACACAAGCGACCAGGTGACGATCGCCGTATCCTCGAGTTGGTCCTTGATGATGCAGGGTGACACCGCCAGCTCTCGCCACCTAGGAAGGATCCAGCTGGGTTTGTCCTTGCACTAAACTGCTGGGAGAATGAAGAAGCGACCGCCCCCCAAGCCCTGCACCGACTTGGTCGTCAGGTGAGAACGCCCTTGGTGAGGTCGCCCATCGGTACGGCATCAAGAACGAAGATTTGGCCGGCGTCAAGCATGGCATCCCGCGTCAGTTCGTAGAGGCGCTGCACCGCAGGACCTGCCGCGTGGGCTTCCAGGTCTTCCCGTGTGGCCCATCGCTCAACGTTGACTATGTGCTCCCCGTCGGTATGGGCCGCGTAGAACTCGTTGCCGCGTTCGGCGTGCACATCGTGGGCAACAGAGGCGAGCGCATCCAAGCCGTCTTGCAAGCGGCCGGGCTTTGGGGTTTGAACAACAACGACGGTAACTGGCATGGCGAAACTCCTATGAAGAAAATGGGTGAAATGCTGGGAGGAGACGCTCCTCCTCGGGTGTGATCAATAATCCGATGGAAGTCCTCATCTATATCCAAGTAGGGATATCGATTGGCGGGCATGTTTAGTCATCGAATGATTGTTCGACAATGAGGCGGACTGGCCCTGGTAGGCCGGGTAGTTGGAAGGACCCTGGCCTCAGTCCTAGGGTTGAGCGCGGTGATGGAGCCGCAGAAATACCTATTACAGGCTTGGTCAGTGTCCTTTCGGTCGTGTATTTCCCGCCCCCAGACTTTCAGTCTGGTGATCGTCAGTGGGGCACGCAACGTAAATGGCAGGGATGGGTTGGGACGAGCGGGTGTGGCCGTCGACGCGCCACAGGGGCGCCTACCGGGATGCCTTCTCCGCCTAGTGTCTCTGACTAGTTGAGCTGAAATTCGATGGAAATGAAGTCCACAACGGCCGACTGTGGGGCCGCAAGAGGGTTCCGCCGCACTAAAAGCACGGGTTCGTAACGCTGGGCAGAAGCGGCATCGGCGGCTGCGGTGCCGTCGGCCGCCGCTCCAGGCTCATAGTCGCTGTAGCCCTGCCATGGTTCGGATGTCATGATTTTCCCCTTTGGTGATTGTATGACGATACTACAACAGAGAACTTCTGTGTTCTAGATCACCGTCCCAATCTTTTGGCGATCGTTCAGGGCCCGCGGCGGGTGCTTCTTGTCGCGATGCGGCCGCAGGGGTTCGCAGCCTTGCGCACAGATCTGAGCAGTGATGCGAATTTTGAAAGATTGAATGACGATATGACTAAAATATGGCAAGATCAAAGGGAACACCTTGGCTACCCGTTTGCAAGAGGAGACCTCGTCAATGAAGACTATTCCCGCATTTAGCCTGCCTGATCAGGCCGTCGACCATTTTCGCGAGATCGTGGGAGAGGACGGCATCCTGCTCAGCGACGAAGAACGTGACAGCTACCGCGATCCGTACTGGTTCCAGGAAGACCGGACCTACGATTCCTCAGCCGTGCTGTTTCCCACCTCCACTGAACAGGTTCAGGCGATCGTCCGGGTCGCCAATGAATTCGGAATCCCGCTATGGACCTCATCGCAGGGCCGCAACAACGGCTACGGCGGCCCATCCGGGCGGGTCAAGGGATCCGTTCTCATCAGTTTCCGACGGATGAACAAGGTCCTGGAGATTAACGCTGAGCTGGCCTACGCCGTGGTGGAACCGGGAGTGCGGTGGATTGACCTGCAGGAGGCGCTGAAGGAGTCCGGAAATGACGATCTGATGATCTCGGTCCCTGACATCGGCTGGGGCAGTGTTGTCGGAAACTCCCTGGACAACGGCTTGACCTACCTGCCCTATGGTAGTGACTTCATGGCACCCACCGGGATGGAGGTAGTGCTGGCCAACGGAGAGCTGCTGCGCACGGGGATGGGCGCTATGCCCGGGAACAAGTCCTGGCACCTCTACAAGAGGGGTCTCGGCCCAACGCTGGATCCGTTGTTCATGCAGTCCAACTTCGGCATAGTGACGCAGATGGGCTACTGGCTGATGCGGCGTCCGCAGGCTTACGCCCCGATGTTCCTCACCATCCCCCAGGACAACCAGCTGGAACGCGCCATAGACATCGTGCGTGAGCTGCGCCTCGACGGGGTCATCCGCGGCATGCCCAGCATCCAGAACACATTGACACTTTCGGCCCACTTCCCCGAACTGATAGGTCAGTTCGCAGGAGCCGACGGCGGATTCTCTGAGGAGGAGCTGCAGGCATTGGCGGACAAGTCTGGGGTGGGCCGCTGGGGTATGCGGCTTGCCCTCTACGGGGATGAACCGGTTGTGGAGCACCACGTAAGGCGGGTCACCGAAGCATGGAAAGAGATCGAGGGCGGCCGGGTGGATCACCACCGCACGTTCTTGCGCCATGAATGGGATGAAATCGTGGACTTCGGTGACAAGGTTCAGGCAGGAATCCCCACCCTGGAAATGCTCAACGCTATGCCGGAGCATATCGGCCACATCGGGTTCTCCCCCGTGGTGCCGATGGTGGGAACGGACGTCCGGGGAGCTGTAGAGCTCATAAAGAACCTGGTCACCGAGCGTGTGGGCACAAACTTCATTTGCGCCATTTTCCCTTTCAACGATCGTAGTTGCATTGTGGTCAGCAGCCTCAGCTTCGACACCAGGGATCAAGAACAGACCGAGGCTTCAGTGGCTGCCGCCAAGATGATGGTGGAAGAGGCCGGTAAACTGGGCTACGGCGAATACCGTGCGCACATCGATTTCATGGATCTTGCGGCTGAGCAGTATTCCTTCAACGACCACGCGTACCGGAAATTCTGCGAGACCATCAAGGATGCCGTGGACCCGAACGGGATCCTCTCACCGGGACGGCACGGCATCTGGCCGGCACGCCTGCGTCAGGAAGGCCAGTCATGAGCAAGATCGCCGGACGCACGGCAGTAGTCACCGGCGGCGCTTCGGGCATCGGCCTGGGCATTGCCCGTCAGCTCATCGCCGAAGGCGCCCAGGTGGTTCTGGCCGACATCCAGGAGGGCGCCCTTAAGGCAGTCGCCATGGAAATCGGGGCGTTTCCCGTCGTGGTTGATGTCTCCCGTGAAGACAGCGTGGCGGCACTCGCGGACTCCACACTCGCCGAGTTCGGGGCTGCACATATTGTGGTCAACAACGCCGGAGTGGGGCCCATGGCAAGGATTGCCGACCTGTCCCTGGCGGACTGGCGCTGGATGATCGACGTGAACTTGTACGGGGTCATTCACGGGGTGCACACCTTCCTCCCGATCCTCCAAGGAAACGAGTCCGGCGGGCACATCGTGAACACGGCCTCAATGGCGTCCTTCTCTCCGCTCCCAGGCCTCGGAGCCTACGCTGTGACGAAGTTTGGTGTGGCGGCTCTGACGGAAGTCCTGCGTGCGGAGCTTAAGGACGAGGGCTCGAAGGTGTCGGCCACGTTGCTGGCTCCGGGAACGGTGCACACCAATATCAAGGAAAGCCTGCGGAACCGCCCAGGCAGTGATAGCGGGGCACTGTTCGACACTGACATCGCCAAGGGTGAAGCGGCGAAGCTGCGCTGGTTGGAACCACTGGAGGTCGGCAAAATCGTCACGCGGGCCATCCGCAACGATGATGCCTATGCGTTGACGCACCCTGAATGGTGGCCGATGGTGGAGGAACGGAACGAGCAGATCAAGGCCGCCTTCGGCAAATACGCAGAATAGCAACCAGGGCAGTCAGGCCGGAAGCCGCAATGTGGTTTCCGGCCTGACTGCTTTGTCGTGAAGCCAGTCCCAGGGAGTGGTTGAAATTGCCTCTGGGCAGGACGGCCGGTTTGTTCTTGGATTCCAAGGGTTGCACCCCCAACTTCACCATGATCGCCTAAGAAGCACCTGTCCCCCGCGGATGGCTCAATTGCGCCGATCGCCCCGTTCACGGCGGAGACGGCTGCCTCACACGCAGCCGTGTCTCCCCGCCCGGAGGAACACCGCTACATGACGTAGCCGCCGTTGGGCGACAGCGTCTGGCCGGTGAAGAAGGCGGCTTCGTCACTAGCCAGGAAGAGGATGGTGTTGGCCAGCTCTTCCGCGGACGCCGCGCGCTTCATTACTCCGAGGTTGACCACGGCGTTCCTGAATTCCGGGTCCGCAGGCAGCATCGGCGTGTCGGTGGCCCCGGGGGCAACTGCATTGACCCGGATGTTGTCGGGCGCCAGGAGGGCGGCGGTTGCCCGCGTCATTCCCAAAACTGCGGCTTTCGACGCCGGATAGGCTGCGGGCAGCGGGAAGTTTGCCAACGCGCCCACGCTGGAAATGTTCACGATGGACCCCCCGCTGTCCCCGTTGCGCCGCATGAGCTTCGCCGCGGCACGTAGCGTATAGAAGCTGCCATAGAGGTTGACCTCCACCACACGTGCAAAGTCTTCATCGGTGATGTCTTCGATGTCCGCCGGCCCTGCCGATATCCCGGCGGCGTTCACCAGGACATCAAGACGGCCGTGTTTCCCTTCAGCCATCTCAAAGACCTTGTTGACCTCCGCGCTCTTGCTGACGTCGGCGGCCGCCGGTGTGACATTGGCCAACCCCCCCAGAGCGGCAAGCGTCCTTTCGAGGTCGAGATCGAGGGCAACCACGTGGGCGCCCTCATCTACAAATCTCCGGACCGTGGCCAGGCCGATTCCCGACGCCGCCCCCGTTACCAGGGCCACCTTGTTCTTCAGGCGCATGACGTTCCCTTTCTTACTGATAATGCTTGGATGTCCAGTTGGAACGTCAGGGCGGCGGCTCCCCTTCGTTCAGGGAATCCGCCGCCTGGCGTCTCTTCGGTACGGCCAACGAAGCTGGGCCCGTTGAGGAACTTTGTTACTTAGCGAAGAACTTCTTGAGGTAGTCCTGGAGCATCCAGGGTTCGCCGTCGCGGATCTCCAGCGGGGAGGAGGTGTCGGCGCCTTCTGCCATGTAGGTTTCGAGGTTGGCGCTGCTGATCATCGAGGGTTGGCGAGTTATCGTGCCGACGGCGGGTCCGTCACCGGCCATTGTTTTCATGGCGACGTCAAACATCGCGGCTGCCTCCTGGGTTCCGTTGCCTCCGGTTCCCGACGTGTCATAGCCGTTCTCCTTGTGCGCTTTGTCCCAGTAGGCCAGGGATGCTGCCGAGGCGCCCGCGTCAACCACCTTGGGCATCGGGCGGCCAGTCTGTTCGAAGGCCGAGTAGACCCCTGAACCCATGGTGCCGATCTGGACCACGGCATCGATCTGCTGAGGGTGGCTGGCCAGGAACTGCAGCATGGCCGACTTCGTGGCCGCGGGGACGAAGTTGCCCACCACTTCTCCAACGACGTTAATGCCGGGGCATTTGGCCATTACGGCCTTGGCGGCGTCGAAGCCGTACTGATCCGTCGGGAGGCCAGGGATGCCTCGTACAATCACGACGTTGCCCTTGCCGCCGAGCTGCTTCATGACCTCAGCTGTGGGCTTAGCGAGGTTGAGGTAGGAGTTATCGGTGACGTTGATTGCGTACTTGGACTTGATGGTGGACGAAAGCGTAATGGTGGGGATTCCTTGTGCCCCAGCTTGGTTGACGACGTCGATCATCGCGTCACCGGACAGAGGTGAAGTGAGAATGACGTTTACGCCTTCACGGACCAGTTCCTGGTAGCCGCGGATCTGTTCGGCAGGAGTCATGGTTGCCGGGTCCGGAAGGATCCTTTTGACGAGCTCTCCTTGAACCAGGCCCTTGGCCTTGGCTTCAGCGAAGCTCTTATCGAGTTGGGCCACCACCGCGGCGCCGAAGGGGTTGGCCGGTGGGAGGTAGGACAGTCCTACTTTGATGGGTCCGTTCGCTTTCGCCAAGTTCTTCCAGGCGCTGGCGGGGATCGGCTCCGGATAGCCGTTGTACGCTGCCTGCACGTCGGCGGGCAGTGCAGCCACGGCGCCGTCTGGATCCTGCACAGGAACCTGAGGAACCGTTCCGCATTCGCCCAGCTCCGCTTGGGATGCTGGAGTGGCGGCGCCCGCTGGCGCTCCTCCGGGAGTGCTGCAGGACGTTAGTGTCAGCATCAGTGGAACGGACAGCACCAGGGCTGTGCGGGCCAGGACGCCCCGCGTGGTGCCGGAGTTGCTGCCGGCAGGGTTGAAAATGGAACGCATGGGTTCCCTTTCTGTGGTGTGGGATCAGGCCGGCATCAATGCCGGGCTGGGCTGCTGAATCTAGACTTGGTCGCGCAGCCGGCGATCGCGGCCGTAGACGGCCATGGCTGCGAGGATGATGAGGCCATACAGGATCTGCTGGTCTGCCCCGGTGAAGCCCTGACCGACCAAGACGGTGGTCAGCACGGTCAGCAATAGAACGCCGACGGCGGTGCGGGTGTAGTCGCCCGGGCCGCCAAAAATGGTTCCGCCGATGATGACGGCTGCGATGCTCTGAAACAGGTACGGGTTTCCGAGGGTGGAATCGACATTGCCGGCAAACCCGGCGAGGAAGACGCCGGCAAAAACTGAGGCGACGGCACTGAATGCAAATGCCAGCACCCACACCCGGCGGGTATTGATGTGCACCAGTTGGGCCGCGCGGGGGCTGGCGCCTATTGCCATGAGCCGGCGGCCGGGGACGGTCTTGTGGAGGAAGAGGGCCGCCAGGACGATCACCGCCGCCCAGACTACGACCAGTGGTGGGACCGGGAGCCCGAAGGTTAGGGTGACGGGTGAGGTCATCTGGGAGAGCCATACCGGCGCTCCCCCGCCGAACTTGCCGCCGGTCTGGAGCTGGGCGACGCCCAGCGCGATGGCTCCCATGGCGAAGGAGACGATGATGGGATGCACCATGAAGCGATGGCAGAGGTAGCCGACGACAGCACCCAAGATGGCAGCTCCCACGAAGGCTATCGCCAGGGCAATGCCAAACGGGATCTTGTTCGCGGAGGTCAGCTGCGTGACTATGATGGCGCCGGCGACGATGAAACCGGCGACAGACAGGTCGATGCCTCCAATGAGGACCACCACCGACTGCCCTAGGGCGGCGATTCCCACCAGTGCGCTGAGGATCAGGATGGATTTGATGCTGGTTGCGTTGCCAAACCCTGGCAGGGCTGCCAGACCGTAGCAGAACACCGCCGCCAAGAGAAACAGCTGGACGAAGGGAAAGCGGCGTTGAAGCCTAACGAGCCGCTCACGGATACCTGGCTTGTCGGCAGGGCCCAGCAGGGGCGCCTTCTGCGGCTGCACAGTGGTTGTTGTCATTTCTTTTCCTTGGGTGAGACGGCGAGGACGGCGCTGAACACGACGGCGACGAGGAGCAGGAGGCCGTAGATGATCTGCAGCCAGATCTGCGAAACCTGCATGACACCGAGCATGCTTTGCAGCATGTAAATTGCGGCTGCCCCGATCAATGCGCCGAGGATGCCGCCCCTGCCGCCGGCCAAAGCGGTCCCGCCCAACGCGACGGCGGCAATGGCAACCAGCGTGTAGGACGTGCTGGTGCTGGCCACGGCCGAACTGACCAGCCCAGTCAATGCCAGTCCTCCCACCGCTGCGAATGATCCGCCCAGGGCGTAGGCGCCGACGCGGATACGGTTGACGTTCAAACCGGCGGAATAGGCGGTGATGTCGTTGCCACCCACTGCGTACAACATTCGTCTGAAGGGCGTGCGTGTCAGTGCCAGCCAGATGGTGACGGGGATAAGGATGCTGATGATGCCGCCGGGAATGGGTCCCCACGATCCGCCGAGGTTTTCCAGCCACGTTCCACTGATGCCCACCGGGAGGGGGGCAAGCTTCAGATTCACGCCGCTGATGATGAAGAACATGGACAAGGTGACCACGATCGGCTGCAGGCGAAGCACCACGATGAGAAGTCCGCTGAGGGTCCCCACTGCCGCACCCACCAGCATCAGGATGGGCACGGCAACGACTCCGCTGAGCCCCAGCGGCACGAGCCATACGCCGAACAGGATGCTCGAAAGCGTCATGATGGGGCTGATGGACATGTCCAGGCCGCCGCGGCCGCTGATGATGGAAGGGACGCTGGCGACGGCGGCAATGGCCAAGGGCGCGAATGACGCGAGCTGATCGGTCCAGCCGAAGTTGGGCTGGATGGACAGGTTCACCACGAGGAACAGAACCGCCAGGGTCAGCGCAAAGGCATAACTGTGTGTCCGGAACAGGGACCTGATGCTTCTTCGGCGCTGTTGCGGCCGGGCCGGCGGTGCCGGCGCTCCCTGTGGTGCCGGACTGCCATCCGGTTTGCCGTGTGCTTCAACTGTGGAATGAGTGTTAGTTGGCACTGGATGCTACTTTCTCGCCGAAGAAGGCGGCAACGAGAACCTCGGGCGACAGAGCGTCGGCAATGATTTCGTCAAAGAGTTCGTTTTCGCGGAAGACCAGGACGCGGTCCATGAGCTCCACGTGCTCGTCGACTTCGGTTGACAGCATTACGACCGTCATGCCTTGTTCGGCCAGGGTGGACAGAAGGGCGTAGAGATCGCGTTTGGCGTTGACGTCGATTCCGCGGGTTGGGTCGTTGAGCAGCAGGATTGACGGATCCGAGGCCAGCCAGCGGGCGATGATCACCTTTTGCTGGTTGCCGCCGCTGAGGGTTGTGATGGCGTCGGAAGAACGGCCAAGTTTGATGTTGAGGCTTTCGACGAAGGGAGCGAACCTGGATTCGCTCCTCGACTTTGACAACCAGCCGGCCGAGGCGTCGCGGCCAGGTGTTCCGAGGGCAAAGTTCTCCAGGATGGACATCCAGGGAAATATGGACTCGGCCCTTCTCTCCCGCGGCACGTAGGCGATGCCTAGCTTTTGTGCCGACGCCGAGGTGGACACGGCCGTGCGGCGCCCCTCTTCGACTCTGGTTACTGTGCCGCCCGGTTGCTGTCCGGCGAGCAGTTTCAGGAAACGGTCCTGTCCGTGGCCTTCCAGCCCTGCCAGCCCCACGATCTCCCCGCGACGGAAAGCCACGTTGATGGGTGCGCTGCCGTGAGCCAATACGGCACCGGAGGTCTCCAGAACCACGGGGTTTTCCTGGGGGTCGCTGGTGTTCTTGATCCGCGCCGCGGGCTGAACGAGATGATCTGAACCCGTCATGAGGCGGACGAGCTCACCTTGGCTCCATTCCCCCCGCTTCAGTGTTGCCACCGTCTCGCCGGAACGCATGACTGTTATCCGGTCCCCGATCTCGTCGATCTCGTCCATGCGGTGGGTAATCAGGATCACGCCCATGCCTTCACGGCTTAAGCGGGTGACGATCCTGAAAAGGCGGGTCCTGGTGTCAAAATCCAGAGCCGAGGTCGCCTCATCCAGGATCAAAACGTCCGGCTCGCGCAGCAGGGCTCTGGCGATGGCACACGCTTGGCGGTCGCTGAGCTCCAGTTCCTCCACGCTGGCATCCAGGGACGGCGGGTTGTCCATCAGCTCCGCCAGGCAGGCAGTTGCCCGTTCCCGACGGATCTGGGCGGAAGGGCCGCTCCGGAAGAAGGAGCCGGTGCCGAGCCAAAGGTTTTCCAGCACGGACTGGGATTCGATAGCCAGAACCTCCTGGAAAACAGTGGCCACAGAATTTGCCTGTGCCCCACCGGGGTTTGCGAAGGCCGTCCCGGTACCGCGGACCTGGATGGATCCGCTGTCCGGTTTGTGGACACCGCTGAGGATCTTGACCAGGGTGCTTTTGCCGGATCCGTTCTCACCTACCAAGGCATGGATTTCACCTCTATGAAGCTCAAAGGATGCATCCCGCAGGGCGACGGTTGGCCCGAACTGCTTCGAAAGGGACTGGGCGTCTAAAAGTGATACGTACTTCGCACTGGTGCGGGGCAATGGTGCAGCATGTTCCGCCACCGACATCTGAGCTCCTCATTGAGTTCGAACTATATGACCGTATGGTCGTCATACAAAGAGTAGCTTGTGCCTCAGGTCACGTCTATAGGCAAGGGAAGGAACTGCTTCTAAGTCAGAAAACGCTTGAATATAGCGGCGCGTGGGCGAAAGGTAGCCCCTTGACAGGAGGGTGATTTGTTGCACACTATAGACTCCTCGCATGTACGATCGTCTGACGATCGCAGGCGCCCGCCGCTGTGAGAACAACGTCGTTCGAGGAGTTCAATTAGATGATTATTATTTCGGGTGCAAGTGGAGGGTTCGGCCGGTCGACGGTTAGCAAGCTCCTGGAAACGGTCCCTGCGGAGAACCTAATCCTTACTACCAGGACGCCGGAAAAACTGAGTGAGTACGCGGCGGAGGGAGCGCATGTCAGGTTCGCGGATTACGACAAGCCGGAATCGCTCGAGGAAGCCTTCGCGGGTGGGGAAAGCATGCTGCTGATCTCGACGGCGCGGGTGGGCTCCCGGGTCGCGCAGCACCGCAACGCCATCGAAGCGGCCAAAACTGCCGGGGTTGGCAAGGTTGTTTACACCTCGATCATCGGTGCCGGTGATGAGGAGAACCCGGCCATCGTGACCTTAGACCACCGGGCTACAGAAACCGACCTTCGGAATTCCGGGCTCAGGTGGAACGTCCTTCGGGATTCGCAGTATGCGGAAGCCTTGGCGGATATGGTGGCCCCGGCCGCTGTAGCCACCGGAGAATGGGCCGCCAATTCGGCTGAGGGCAAGGTCGCCCTCGTGTCCCGGGATGACTGCGTTGCCGTGGCCGCTGCCATTCTGCAGGGGGCCGGCGTCGACGACACTGCCTACAACATCACGGGCCCGGACCTGCTTTCCTACCGCGAGGTCGCAGCCATGATCTCTGAGATTTCCGGCACGCCCGTGGAATACAAGGTGCTATCTGATGATGAGAACTTCAAGCAGTGGGACTCCATTGGTGTTCCCCGGACGGCACTGGATGACATGAGCTCCTCGCCGATTCCGTGGTGCAGCGAGGACATGGTGACTTTCGGGCGCGCAATCCGGGAAGGCTACATGGCGGACATGAGCGATGCCGTGTTGGAATTGACTGGAACCCCGCCAATTTCCATGTACGAGGTCCTGAAGAGGTCATCCGTCCGGTGGCCGGCAGGCATCAGCGCCTAACCTCCCGGCATAGCCCAAAGCGCCAAAATGGTTGCCGGCCCGAGAGGGCCGGCAACCATTTTGATATGAAAAAATCTTACGCTGACCTAGCCTCCTTACGCTGACCTAGCCTCAAGGGCCGTGATCCAGCCGATTACGAGTTTCGCCGTTTCTGAGGAGTTCTTCTCAAAGATGAGCCCGTGGCCGTTGCCTTCAATGCCGCGGTCCGGGAGGTGCGTCAATTCGGCCTCCGCAGCGATGGCGGTGAGGAATTTTACCGTATCCGCTCCTCCAGGGGCCGTGGGGGAAGCACCCCCAGTAACGACCTGAATGGGGGTTCCGGACAGGCCCGGAACGCGGAAGCTGGAAGGATCGTTCTGCAGCTCTGATGGCGATTCCAGGGGCGGTTCTGTGCGCAGGGGCGCATAGGTCAGCCCGAACGGAATAGGCCCCAGACCGGGGAACTCCGCAAAAGGCGGCCCCATAGGTTCCACGGAGACAATGGCACGGACCAGGTCGGGGCGTTTGTTCGCCGCCAGCCAGCCGCCGGGCGCGCCGGCCGAATGGCTGACCAAGACCGCCGGGCCTGTGAGGTCCAGCAATTGGGCCAGCCGGTTGCCGTCGAGCTCCTGTGATTCCGCGAGGTCGGCCATAAAGAATCCCATCGCGGAATACACTTGCGCCATTTCAGGATCCCCCAGCTCGCGGCCCCACGGCCATTGGGTGTGTCCGGCCGCTGCGGGCCCTGTGGGGGCGAAATACGACTGGGCCGCCTCGAAGGGGAAGGGCGGCGCCACCGGTCCAAGGACGTCGGGGTGATGCGGTGACCTGCCGTGCCCGGGCCTGTCAACGACATAGACCGCAAATCCGGCCTGGACGAATTCGCTTGCCCACCCTGGGCGCCCGTCAGGGGTTGTCAGCCAATCAGTGCCTTGCCCGCCACCGCCATGGATAAGAATCAACGGGAGGGGCTGAGTGACTTGTTCCGGACTTTCCCATTCCACGAAGAGCGGCCCACGCATAGCAGTGCCAAAAGGCGTGGCGACCGTGTCCCCCGGGATCCAGAAAAGCCCCCGTTTGGTTGTGACGGCATCGGCGGTCGCCGACAGATGAGGTGGATTGTGGGTTGCGGTCACGAGCGGTTCGTCCCCTTGTCAGTGCTGATTGGTGGGGACGAGTCCCAGTTCAAACTGGGTCAGGGTCCGATAGGACGGCTCCCTCAGGAGGGGGTTGCGGTGTCCTGCGGCCTGTGCAAGGTCGCGGAACAGCCGCTCGAAACGCTCTCCATTCTTGGCTGCGCTGGAGCCTACATGGCGGAAGAGATCCCGCTCCACCGTCTCCCAAACCTGAAGAATCAGTTCCCGGGCGATGCCGGCCAACTTGAAATCGTCCAGAAAGGTGTAGGGCCGCTCGCCGGAAGCATTGGCGGCGGAGAGGTCCATATGCTGTTGCGCGACGTTCATCAGGGCAGCCTCGGCGGTGGCGATCTTGGTGTACGCGGAGCCGTAGTAGCGCTGGTAGTCGGGGTCCTCGAGGCGCGAAATGATGGGAGGAAGGGACGTTTTCTTCGTCCGCATCTGGTTCTCGAATTCATCCAGCGCGTTGTAGCCCCCGCCAATGACGGCAGCTGCAATGCTAAGGGTGAACAACACCAGCCCCCTGCCGGAATACATGCCGTTGCCATGGAGCCTGGAACCGACGGTCCCGCCTTCCACCGGCATATCGAGCATGTTGAAATTCTCGATGAGGTAACTCTCGGGAATGAAGCCGTCGGTGAACCGGATGCTGTGAGATCCCGTTCCCTTCAGGCCTAGCGTGTCGCCCCAGTCATCGAGCCGCTCAAACTGCTCGCGGGGGGCAACGAACATACCCATCTGCGGTGCCCCGCCGTCCTCGGCCGGCACCATGGCCTGGCCGAGGTAGTACGTGGAATACGGGATGCCTGAGCAGTAACCCACCACGCCATTGAGCACATAGCCGCCAGAAACCTTGGTTGCCGTGACTGTGGGTGCAGACGTGGAAGCGGCCCGGAAATCGTGCCGGGCAAAGACCTCGTCCTGGACAGCCTTTGGAAAAAAGCTGGCCACCTGCAGGGCGTGATTCGCCGACAAGGAAAAACACCAAGCCGTGCTCATGCAGCCGCGGGCAAGCTCGACCGTCACCTTGGCGAAAGTGGGTACGTCGACCTCAAGGCCACCGTACAGCTTGGGGACGAACATGTCATAAAGGCCGGAACCCAGAAACTTCTGATGGATGGCTTCACTAAAGAACGTGTTTTCCTCCACCTCTGCCTGACGTTCGATGAGTTCGGGCCGCATGGCAATGGCCGTGGCGACGAGATCGGCCGAGGCGGCCCTGGACTCTTGTTTCGCCGCTTCGGACGTGACGACAGTCAATAGATTCTCCTTTGTACCCATCAGGCCCCCCGTGAGGCCAGTCACAATGCTATCGCTTAATTTCCTGTCATACAATCACTCAATCCAGAGTGTGTCTTATGAGGCTTCCCGACTACCCAGTGCTGGCCAACGGAACCTTCCGTATGTATTGTCGTACGATAAGACAAAATAATCCGAGGTGGCGCCCGTCGACTGTCCGCGTTCTCCCCAGAACAAGGGCGGCGGCGCAATCCGCAAGCACAATGACGAGCAAAGGATGTGGATTCCTGTGGCATACAAGGGACTCCAAGAAAAGGTGGCCGTAGTTACAGGAGCAGCGGGCGGCTTGGGCCGGGCCACTGCCCTCAGGCTCTCCGAAGAAGGCGTCAAGGTCGTCGCCGTCGACCTGGATGCGGGGAAGGCGGAAGAAACAGCCGCATCACTGCCTTCGGAGGCGATCGGAATTGGCGCCGATGTCTCTTCCGAGCAAGGCACCGAGCACTACATTAGTGAAGCCATCAGTGCCTTTGGAAAGATAGATTTCCATCATCTGAACGCCGGTATCCCCGGGTCTTTGGCCGACTTGGTGGACGTGCCCGTGGATGAGTGGGACAAGGTAATGGCTGTGAACCTGCGCGGGCCGTTCCTCGGCGTCCGTGCGGCGTTCCGGCAGTATCTACAGACGGGCACCACGGGATCCATCGTGATCACCGCCTCGATCGCCGGCCTCCGGGGCAGCAACGATCTCCTCGCGTACACCACATCCAAGCACGGCGTCATCGGTCTGGTGCACGGGGCAGCTGTCTACGGCGGCCCGCTTGGGGTCCGGGTCAACGGAATAGCACCTGGCATTGTGCCCACCCCCATCTTTGGCGAAGCCGGCCAGGCGGACATGATCCGGCGGGCGGGAACTTCCCCTCTGCGCCGCCCGGGCACCCCGGAGGAAATAGCCGGCTCGGTAGCCTTCCTCTTTAGCGAGGACGCGAGTTACATCACCGGCGAGATCCTTTCGATCGACGGTGGGGCCAGCATCCAGAACACCAACCGCAACTCCGGCGGGGCCGGTCTTTGGAATGTTGATGTCACCGACCGTGCGCTCCTGGCCCGGCACCGCGTCTCGTCGAACTGATGCCGCGGGGGGCCTGCGTTTCGCGTGAAAAGTCATGGTTTCCCCCGCAACGAACAAAAGGAACCGCAATGACCACAGTCCCTGTTGACCGTTTGACCGACGAGGCCGTCGCCCGTTTCGTCGCCGTACTGGGCGAGGGTGGTGTGCTGCTCGACGACGAGTCTCGCCGCCACGAGCAGTACCGGGACAAGTACTGGCCGGCCGATGACGACACCTATGAATCATCGGCTGTGCTCCTGCCTGCATCCACTGAAGATGTGCAGGCGATCGTCCGCATCGCCAACGAGCTGGGTGTGCCTCTGTGGACGTCCTCTACCGGACGCAACTACGGGTACGGCGGGGCCTCACCGCGGGTCAAGGGCGCCGTGGTCGTCAGCCTCACCCGGATGAACAAGGTCCTTGAAATCAACGCCGATCTGGCCTACGCCGTCGTTGAGCCCGGTGTGCGCTGGTTTGATCTCTACGACGCGCTGAAAGCATCCGGCAACGAGGACATGATGATATCCATCCCTGATCTGGGCTGGGGCAGCGTGATTGGAAACTCGCTCGACAACGGCGTCACCTACCTTCCCTACGGGACCGATTTCATGGCTCCCTGCGGCATGGAAGTGGTTCTGGCCAATGGAGAGCTGATCCGAACCGGCATGGGCGCCGTCCCAGGCAACAAGACCTGGCACCTCTACAAGCGCGGGCTGGGTCCGGTGCTGGACCCCTTGTTTATCCAGTCCAATTTCGGGATCGTCACGCGCATGGGCTACTGGCTCATGCGCCGCCCGGAAGCCTACGCCCCCATCTTCCTCACCGTCCCCCGGGACGAACACCTCGAGCAGGCCATCGACATCACCCGGGAGCTAAGGCTTGAGGGCACCCTCAGGGGTGTTCCCAGCATGTACAACACCGTGACCCTGGCAGCGCAGTTCCCCGAAGTAATGGGTAAATTCTCCGGCGGCGAGGGAACATTCTCCGACGCAACACTGCAGCAAATGGCCGACGAAACCGCACTGGGCCGCTGGGGAATGCGGGCCGCGCTCTGGGGCGACCGGCCAGTCGTCGAACACCAGCTCGAAAAAATCAGGAAGGCCTGGAGCGCCATCCCCGGGGCCAGGATGATTCACGAAAACACCTTCGGACGCGACGAATGGGGGGAGTTCGGATCCATCCCCGAGAAGGTTCACGCCGGTATTCCCAGCATCGACATGCTGGCCGCGATGCCCCCAAACATGGGCCACATCGGATTCTCCCCTGCGATCCCCCTCGTGGGGACCGACGTCCGCGAAGCCGTCGACTTCATCGGCAAACTGATCGCCGAGCGCGCGGGTGTGAACGTGGCCGGTGGCCTGCTCATGATCAACGAACGAACTGCCCTGTACGTAATCGGCCTGAACTACGACGTCACTGATGCCGCACAGGCGAAAAAGGCCTACGACACCGTGAAAATGCTGGTGGAAGAGGCCGGCCGCCGCGGTTACGGGGAATACCGGGCCCACCTGGATTTCATGGATCTCGCAGCGGATCAGTACTCCTTCAATGACCATGCCTACCGCCGCTTCTGCGAGACCATCAAGGACGCCGTGGACCCTCAAGGCATCCTTTCCCCCGGGCGCCACGGAATCTGGCCCAAGTCGCTAAGGGCGGCCCCGGAGAACGAGTCCGGCCACTAACCCGCAACGTCCCCAAATTGCCGACCACACTGAGGTGTTTATATTGCGAGCTGCACTGCTCAGGGACTTCGACGTCCCCTTCACCGTAGAAGACGTCCAAATGCTGGACCTGGATCCGTTCCGCGTACTCGTGCGCACCAAGGCGAGCCCTTTCTGTTCCACGGACGTCACGAGCTACCACGGCAAGCTGGGCAAGATCCCGCCTACCATTTTGGGACACGCCTCCGCGGGGGAAGTCATTGAAGTCGGCAGCCAGGTCCAGGGCTTACGCCCCGGGCAGCGCGTCATCGTGCCCGGCACACCGGAATGCGGACACTGCTACTACTGCAGCGCCGGGCGGCCGGATCAATGCTCCGAGCTGTTCGACCTCGGCGGCATCTTTCCCGACGTCGCCACAACCTCCGACGGTCTGCCGGTCTCCGCCGCAGGCTGCGTGGGAGGCTATGCCGAACTCATGAGTATCTCCAAGAACCAGGCCTTTCCGGTGGACACGGACTTGCCATACGACGTGCTTTCGCTGTTGGGCTGCGGGATCACCACCGGCGTCGGGGCGGTCCTGAACGTGGCCAAGGTCCAGCCCGGTGAATCCGTGGTTGTCGTGGGCTGCGGGCATCTGGGGCTGTGGGCAGTGCAGGCAGCAAGGCTGGCAGGTGCCGCACTGATCATCGCGGTGGAGCCTAACGCTGCACGCCGCGCCCTTGCCGGCGAACTGGGAGCGACGCATCTGGTGGACCCCGCGACCGACGCCGCCGACGCCGTGAAGTCACTCACGGCCGGCCGGGGCGCGGACACTGTCATCGAGGCAGCGGGAACACCAGAGGCCCAGCGCCTGGCCCTGTCCCTTTCGCGACGGGCCGGAACGGTCGTTTTCAGCGGCCTGGCCGAAGCCGCCACGGAAGTGACGTTCCCGCAAATCCCCCTGGCCGTCCAGAGCCGCCAGATGCTCAGTACCCAGAACGGCAATGTGCGCATGCGCAGGGACCTCCCGCGCTACATCAACCTGCTCGAGCGCGGCCTGCTGGATGCGGCACCCATCATCACCACGCGGTACGGGCTGGACGACATTAACCTGGCGCTCCAGCGATCAGAATCACTCGAGGATTTGTCCGGGGTCTTCGTGTTCTGACCCTCCCCACCGGCGAGCCTTCCTGAACCGGCGGCACGAGAAGGCGCCTCGGGCTGGCACGGCCCGCCCATAAAGAGAGATGGCCCAGGGACTATCCCCGGGCCATCTCTCCTTGACGGATGGCGGTTACTCAGAAAGTAAGCGGCTGTCCGAAATGGAAGCGGGAAACCGCGCCAAAGGTGACGTCCCACTGGGCCGCGATGTGGGTCTTGTACATCGCGACGTCGCGATAATACTTCTCCATCGGCGATCCGCTTTTCGCTGAGCTGGACCCTGCCGTCGTGAACGCGATTTCGACGGCTTGGATGGCCAGCTGGGCAGCCTGCTGCACAACTCCACGCAGCCGCGCGTCCTGCTCCGGCGTGAACTCTTCCCCTGTTGCCTGCCAGCGCTGGCCAAGTTCGGCATACTGCCGGACTCCCGCCAGCAGCAGGCATTCGGCTGAATCGGCCAGGGCGAGCAACTGGCCGAACCAGCGGTGGTACTCGGGGGCAGCGAGCCGCGGCAGACGGGGTGGGAAGCTCGCCGCGCGCGATTCCATCAACTGCTCGAATTCGTCGACTGCGGCCCAGGCGGCACCAATTTGTGTGGCCACCAGCTCTGCGTTGAAGAACGTCATGGTTCTGCCCAGGTACATCGGATTCTTGTGCAGCTGGTATCCGGGCGTGCCGTGGCTGCCGAGCTCGTGCTCGCGAAAATCGTAGGGAACAGCAAGATGCGCCGGCACAAAGGCATCCTCGATCTTGACGGAGTTTGAGCTGGACGCCCTCAGGCCGATCGTTCGGTCCCCGCCCCAGTCATCGAGCACGGTGTAATCAGGGCGCGGCACCGCGAACATCTGAAGTCCAAGCTGATCTTCATCCGCCGAGAACGTTGGCGCAACAACCAGAACATGGGTGCTCCACATCGAACCAGAGCAGTAATCCCAGGTGCCGGTGAGTCTGTAGCCGCCGTCCGTCGCCACAGCCTTGCCTGCCGGGATGGTGCGGCCCGGGCCGATGAAGGCCCCTTGTCCGAAGAGCTCCTCCTGGGCCTTCTCGCCAAAAAACGAGCCAACGTGAAAGGCGTGGCCGGCCCCGAGGATAAAGGACCATCCGACCCCCGGGTCACCCCGGGAAATTTCGACGCCCACCCGGATGAAATCATCCAGGCCATATTCCAGCCCCCCGTACTTCCGGGGCTGAAGAATGCGGTAGAACCCCGCGTCCAGGAACTCCTGATGTATCTCCCGGGAGTACCCGCCCAGCTGCTCGTGTTCAGACTGCAATTTGCGCAGCCGGGGCCGCAGGTCAACGGCGCGGGCCACCAGCTCGTCGGGACTCAAATCCTGACTTCCCGCCTGCCCGGTGTGGGCGGGCGAATAAAGGCTTGTGGTCATAAGAGACTCCTGTGCGTCGATGCATAGATTGTATGACGATCATATCAGCGTATGGAATGTGGAGGCAAGCTTCTGGTCCGCAGCGCAGCGGGCCGTCAGGCGCGGAGACCCCTCCTCCCCGCCCCGCCTCTTCCTCTATCGAAGATTGTATGATGATGATACAGTCTGAAAATGCAACGAAGCATTTGGGTTTCACCACCCAGTAAGAGGAGTTGATCAGCATGCCAATGGCTACCAGCGGCGAACCGGCACAAGCCGAACCCACCCGCCTGACTTCTGACGCCTTTCGTGACGTTATCGGCCGCTTCGCTAGCGGTGTCACGGTAATTACCACCCGGAACGGCGGCCGGGATTTTGGCTCAACCGCCAGTGCCGTCAGCTCGCTATCGGCGGAACCGCCGATGCTGCTGATTTGCCTGAACAAATCCTCGGCTACTGCACACGCCATTGCCGCGAGCGGAACTTTCGCGGTGAACGTCCTGGCCGAAGACCACATAGAACTGGCCGGGCGCTTCGCAGCCAAGCTGGCCGACAAGTTTGAAGGCGTAGCAGTGGAAGCCGACACCAACTGCTCACCCTTGCTCGTGGGCGCCATCGCCCACCTTGTCTGCCGTGTCAGTGAGCAGGTGGAAGCCGGAACGCACTACGTCTTCCTTGCCCACGTCGACGATGCCGTAGCGTATCCGGGCCACCCCCTCGCCTACTTCCGGGGAGGATTTGGCCGAATGCTTATGGCTCCCGAGGCCTCAGTGCTGCGCGACGTCCGGGAGCGGATCATCAACGCTGGGAGCCACGTCGACGAGACCTTGGACGTGGCTGCGTTGGCCGATGACCTGGGCGTCGAGACGAACACGCTGCACCGGGCACTCACCGCACTGCTCGGTGAAGGCCTGCTTCGCAGGCAGGCCGGGCAGTTCATCATCGCACCCGTGCCCGAGTCCATCATTTTTGAGTCCTATGCGGCCAAACTGGCGATCGAAGTCGGCGTTGCTGAAAGCACCGTCGGGAAACTCAGCCCGGCCCAACTCGCAACGCTCAGGGAGTACATGGAAGCGACGCTGGAAATGGTGCAGGATGACCACTTCACCGATCCCGAGGCCTGGATTGTCGCTAACGAGCGGTTTCACGAGTACATGGTGGAACTCGCCGGCTCCCGCGTGCTGCTGGAAACCTACCGGCGGCTTGGCCTCCCCGGGCTGAACGCTAGGACCATTAACAGGTCGACCTACGCGACGACAGCCCTCTTGGATGACCACAGAAAGCTCGTTGAAGCCTACGAGAACGGAAACCTGGAGCAGGCCCTCGGAGTCCTTCGGCAGCACGCCGACAGGCCCCGGGAAATGCGCACCCGCGAACGCGCCCTCGCGAGCCACGAAGCCGGCTGATTTTCTGGCTTGATCCTCGAAACTCCTTGACTACTGCAGTCGATACCATATGATTGTATGACGATCCGACCATATTGCATTAGGTTGGACGACGCCCACCGATCACCACCAAAAACTTCATGTCAGCACACAGAGACGTCGCTGGCGCTCACTGAAATCAAAGGAGATAGCAATGACTTACGTTGTCGGTTCCCACCATGTAACACTTTCCGTTGGCGGCGCCCAGGAGGACGTGGATTTCCACACCAAAGTGCTGGGCATGCGCTTCATCAAGAAGACGGTGCTCTACGACGGTTCAACTCCCATCTACCACCTCTACTACTCCAACGCGAACGGCGACCCGTCGTCCGTGGTCACCACATTCCCATGGGCACAGGCCGGCCTCTATGGCTCACGCGGAACAAACCAGGCCCGGGAAGTCTTCCTGTCAGTACCTTCGACTTCCCTGGACTACTGGAACAAGCGGCTGGGCCAGCATGAGGTCGAGACGCAAATGACAGAAGTATTCGGTGAGCGCCGGGTCAACTTCCGGCACCCGTCCGGTATTGAATATGTTCTGGTCGGCAATGAGGGCGATCCCCGCGTCGGTTTCACCGGAAACGGCGTCTCCGCTGAGAACGCCATTCATGGAATCCACGGCACTGGTATCCACGTGTACGACCAGGACCGGATGGTTGAATTCGCGCAGGACGTGTTCTCGGCCAAGGGCAACATCCAGGAAGAAGGCAACCGTGCCCGTTTCCAGGTGGGCGACGACAAGTTCGGCAACTACATTGAGCTGACCGGGAACCGCACGGACGATCAGGGCACTTGGCGCTACGGAGCCGGCACGTACCACCACTTCGCCTGGAACCTGGACAATCTGGAGAACCAGAACAAGATCAAGTTCGAAATCGAAGGTGCCGGATATACGGATATCTCTGAACTGAAGGACCGGACCTACTTCAAGTCCCACTACGTGCGGACACCGGGCGGGGCACTGTTCGAACTCGCCGTGACACACAATGAGGGCGGCTGGGACTGCGATGAGTCGCCTGAAGAACTCGGTCAGGCATTCATGCTGCCGGCGTTCTTCGAGGACCAGCGCTCCGCCATCATGGACCAGCTCGAACCGATCGAGAGCTAAGCGGCTCAGCCAGATCCCTGACGATTCTTCCGGCCGCAGACCCCCTCCCCCGGCCGGAAGAATCGTCCCCATACCCCGCAAAGGACTGAGTTCCATTCAGAACCCGCATTTGGACACCCCCGTCACCACGTGGGGCCCCGAAACACAACAGGCGCATACCGCAGTCATTGCAATCCATGGCCGGGGACAGTCCCCCGCATTCATGCGGGACCAAGCCGAGAGGCTGCATTCCACCGGGGTCCGCTTCTACTGCCCTTCGGCGTTCGGCCAGACGTGGTACCCCAAGCAGTTCCTGGAACCCCTGGCCGACAACGAACCCCACCTTTCCCACGCACTCGACGCAGTTGACTCCCTGGCCAGGGCTGTTGAAGCAGACGGCTTTCCCCCCGAACGCATCGTTCTTTGGGGATTTTCCCAAGGGGCATGCCTCATATCGCACCTCGTCCTGACCCGGCCCGCCAGCTACGGTGGGCTCGCTCTATTGACCGGAGGATTCGTAGGCCCCGAGATGCTTCCTGCCCCCGAGGGCCGGCCACTGCAGGGAACCTCGGTCGTGATGCGAAGCATCGAACATGACCCCTGGGTGCCAACGGGCCGGGTCAAAGAGACTGCCAAGGCGCTGTCCGCTGCCGGGGCCGACGTCGACCTTCTCATCGCCCCAGGGAACGAGCACATCATCACGGACGAGGCCATGTCAGCGGTGGATCGGCTCCTGCGAAGCATCAGACCATCTGACACGCGGGGCCCGGACCGCCCTGCGGCCACCTAGCGCCCGCACCCTGCCCACCACGCCGGACTTAGATAGGACTGCACATGTCACTTGTTTTCGAACACACCACGTTGGGGCAAAGGGTCCTCTTCGGCTCGGGAAAGGCCGCCGAGAACCTGGCTGCCGAAGTCGCGCGCATTGGCCCAGGCAAGGTCATGGTCATCGCCTCCGAGTTCGAAGCCGTGATAGCCGCGGCAGTTTCACAGAACATTGAAGTGACCCTGATGTACGACGACGTGGCTCCGCACGTGCCGATCGAAAAAGCCGACAAGGCGCGCGCTGCCGCCGTCCGGCATGGCATTGACCTGCTGGTCTGCATCGGCGGCGGCTCCACTACCGGCCTTGCAAAAGCAGTGGCCATGACGACTGGCCTGCCCATCATCGCCGTGCCCACGACGTACGCAGGGTCGGAAGCCACCAACGTCTGGGGGCTCACGGAGGCGTCCCGCAAGACCACCGGCGTGGATGACAAAGTCCTGCCGATCACCGTGATCTATGACGCCGAACTCACCACTTCCCTGCCAGCTGAACTCTCGGTGGCATCCGGTCTCAATGCTCTGGCTCACTGCGTCGATTCAATGTGGGCACCCAGGGCCGACCCCATCAACCAGGCTCTGGCCGCTGAAGGCATCCGCGCCCTGAACCAAGGGCTGCCCCTGGTCAAGGATGATCCCGAAGACCTGGCGGGCCGTGAACTGGCGTTGTACGGCGCCTACCTCTCCGCTGTTGCTTTCGCCTCGGCCGGCTCCGGCATGCATCACAAGATCTGCCACGTCCTGGGAGGCGCCTACAACCTCCCCCACGCCCAGACCCACGCCACAGTCTTGCCATATGTCCTGGCATTCAACTCTGCTGCAGCTCCGGAAGCCGAACGCCGCATTGCGGCAGCCTTCGGCTCGGAGGACGCGGTCGGAGGGCTGAATCAGCTGCGGGAGCGGCTCGACGCACCCACGGCGCTCAAGAACCATGGCCTGGCAGAAGAAGACATCCCCGAGGCCGTGGAACTCATCCTTTCCCAGATACCCACCTCGAACCCCCGCGCGGTCACCAGGGAAAACCTGACCGTCCTGATTCAGGCCGCCTTTGCAGGCTCCGTGCCTGAGGTCTAACCTCCCTGGCCCCCAACGGCCGCCCGGCTCTCGAGGAAAAGGACAAGCAATGATCCACAAAGCCGCGCTGCTCGAACAGTTCGGCGTCCCCATGATTGTTCACGACGTCATTATGAGGGACCCGGCTCCGGGCGAAGTGGTGGTCAGGAACACCGCGGCGCCATTTTGTTCCACGGATTGGCTGGGCTGGAAGGCCATGCGGAACAAAACGCCGCCCGTCATCCTGGGGCACACCGCCGTCGGAATTGTGGAGACCACCGGAGCTGGGGTGTCGGCGGTCAAGGCCGGGGACCTTGTGGTGGTCGCAGGGACACCCGAATGCGGGGAATGTTTCTATTGCGGCGTCGGCAGACCTGATCAGTGCAGCGTGCTGATGGAGCAGCCAGAACCGGTAGTCGCTGCCAAGGAAGATGGAACGCCGATCAGAGCCGCCGGACGGGTTGGGGCGTACGCGGAATACATCCTGGCGAACCAGAACCAGATCTGGGCCGTCGAGAGCGACATGCCGCACAGCCAATTGAGTCTGCTGGGCTGCGGAGTCACCACAGGACACGGTGCCGTAGTTAATGTGGCCCAGGTCGAAGCAGGACAATCAGTTACGGTCGTAGGGCTGGGACACCTCGGACAGTGGATGGTCCAGGCCGCACGGGTCGCCGGGGCTTCAAGCATAATCGGGGTAGACATGGTGCCGGGCCGGCGTGACCTCGCCAGATCACTGGGTGCCACCCATCTGGTGGACCCGACCTCGGGCGATCCCGTCGAACAGGTCCGGGCCTTGACCGGCGGCCGGGGCTCCGACGTCGTTCTTGAGGCAGCGGGACCCGAACTCGCAGTCCAGCAGGCAGTGCTGATGTCCCGCCGCGCCGGAACCGTGGTCCTGACAGGAGTGCAGCAGTTTCAGGCGTCGATTAACCTCCCGCAGCTTGCCATAGCAATTCAGGGGCGGCGGATCCTGGCCTGTCAGAACGGCCAGAGCATACTGGGCCGTGACCTCCCCCTGTGCCTGAGTCTCATGGAGAGCGGACAGTACCAAGCAGCGGAACTTGTGACTGCCGAATATCCGCTGGAGAAGATCAACGAGGCAATGTATGCGTCAGGTCAGCTGCAGGACCTCAGCGGGGTGATCAGTTTCGGATAGCGGTGCTTCTCCGAATCGTCACCCTGCGGACAGTGTTCGCGCGGCATGCAGCGAGATACACCACCCAGTGATAGATTGTATGACAGGAGAACATCTAACAATCGCGAGGGCTCATGACGACTTCCATCAATACTTTGTCCGACGCATGGGTCTCCAGTCCCGTGGGCCGAATCGCCGCCCCGCTGAGGGAACAGGTGATCGCCGCCCTCCGCGAAGCGATCCTTGATTTCCGCCTCAAGCCGGGCCAGCGGCTGGTGGAGCGGGAGCTCATCGAGCAGCTTGGAGTCTCCCGGACCACGGTCCGTGAAGCCCTCCGGGAGCTTACGTCCGAGGGGCTCGTAACGGTGGTGCCGCAGAAGGGGGCCATTGTCACGCAACCCTCCCTCAAAGAGGCGCACGATCTCTACGAAGCCAGGGCGGCACTGGAGTCCCTGCTCGTGGAGCGTTTTGCCGAGAATGCGTCGAAATCTCAAGTGATCCGCCTAAGTGCGGCGGCCGAGGCCTTTGCCGAAGCTGCCGGCCGTGGCGAGGCTTCCGCCATCCTGGCAGCCAAAGATGTCTTCTACGATGTTCTCGTCGAAGGTGCAGGCAGTTCGGTATTTCACCAATTGACCGAAACTACTCAGGCCCGGGTCCGTGTGCTCAGGGCGAAGGCCATGTCCCCCGAAGGCCACAGCCAGGCTGTGGAGGAACTGCGAGGCGTTGTCGACGCCGTACAGGCCGGCGACGGTAAACGGGCTGCCGAACTGTACGCCATCCACATCCGCCGGAGTGGCGCCAATGCCTTACAGAGCCTCCGAGAAGCCGAGCAAGCGAGTTAGGCGCCCAGAGGGTGTAGGGTGCTCAGGCTCGGAGGGCGGTCCGCGCACCGAAAATGAACGGAAGAGCCGCTCCGCCTGTGCCGGACGCAGACAGGGCCTGGGCGCCAGTTTGGCCCCGAGGGGCTGGAGCTGCAGCTCGATAGTCGCGCCCGGGATTTGCGCCAGCGGGTCCCAGACTCTCTGTGAGGGATCCTCGCTGCGTTGACGTCCTTGCGGAACACCAGCTTCTGACCACATTGTCGCCACCCACCTTCGTCGGTTGCGCTGCGATCGTGGCCGTTCGCCAGCGTCGCGTTTAAGGCCTGCAGAGCGCCGTATACCTACTCACTTTTCTTGGCTGATTCTCTCGTAGCGTTCCGGACCTGCTGGTTACGTGGCAGCCACAGTGGTTGGCCCGAGGGGACTGGCGTGCGCGTACATGATGACAACCGGCGTATGGGAAAAGAGCCTCCGCCAAAAACGGCCCTGCATCGCTGGCGAGGAAGAGCGCGGTGTTGTTGCACCTCATTACCGCAGATGCCCTATTTGGGGAGACTTTCGGAGCAGACCTGAACCACGAGATCCATCAGGGCGCTGGCACGTGGACTCAAGCGGACGTAATCTGGCCATCCGATCCGAGTAGTCTCTCCCGACATGGCTGGGGTCAGAGTTCTGATAGACAAGGGAAGTCCTTCGTATGTGTGGTCACCCCAAGGTCGCTGCATCTGCAGGGAATATCCAAGCCCCCGCCCAACCAAAGACCGGACGAGCTCAAAACTCTCGGAACGCATGCGGATATAGGGAGTTAGCCCAATCGAATCGAACATGCTGAGCGCATGTTCCCGGCTGTCGCTGGAATCAAGCAAAATCAACGGCTGATCCGCCAAACTGTGCAGATCGACGAACTCGTGCACCGCCAGCGGATGACCCGAAGGGAGGATGACGTGAACCGGGCTGTCGTAGAGAAATCGGGTTTGCAGCCCGGCCGGAATATGAGGACCGGCCAGAATAATCAGGTCCAGGAGGCCCGCATGGAGGCTAGGGAGGAGGTCAGCTAGCTGACCCAATTCGAAGCTAACATCCAAATCCGGATAGAGATCCCGGCAGGCCATTATGATCCTTGGCAATAATGTCGGCGCCGTTCCGGCTGGGCAGCCCAGCCGTACAGGGCCGGAAATGGTCCCCTGCAGCCCGGCTGCCTCGTTCTCAAGCTCAGTTGCCTTCCGAAGAAGCTCCCGGCCCAATTCCGCCAAACGATGCCCTCCCGGAGTCAGGGAAATACCGAGCGCCTTGCGTCGAACGCAGAGCTGCACTTTCAGCGCCCTCTCCAGGCTGTCCAGAGCAGAAGTCAGCGCCGATTCGGAGATGTGCAACGTCAGAGCCGCCTGCCGGATGCTGGACGCCTCCGCTAAGGCGCAGAAGTAGGACAGCTGCCGAAGGGTGTAGGAAGGGTTCATAAGCCTATTTTATGGGGATACAAAGTACATAAATACCGCTTTTATAAACTTACTGGTCGGGGGACAATCGTCGGAGCACCCATGTGGTCAGCCTGTCCCCGTCCTTTGGAGTTAGAAGAATGAATGCCCTGACCCGCGCATACGCACCAGTCGCAGACTGGATCACCTTAGAAGCGTTGGACCAGGACCCATATCCGATCTATGAACGCCTGCGACGAGAATCACCGGTGGCCTGGGTACCTTGCGCAGGCAGGTATTTCCTTACACGGTATGAGGATTGCCGCTTCGTCGAATCGGACGGAGATCTCTTCTCAGCTGTAGAGGAAGGGCACCGGATGAATCGCGCCATTGGGGGCTCGATGCTGCGAAAGGATGACCCGGAGCACGCAAAGGAGCGGCGTCCGATCAACCCGACGCTCCGTGTCAAGGCCGTGCAAGAAATCTGGCGGCCAGTGTTCGAACGCAACGCGGCAAGGTATCTCGAGCAGATGCTCCAGAAGGGCCCCGGCGCTGACCTGAACGAGGACTTCGCTGCACCCTACGCTGCCACCAACCTGGCAGCCATTGTGGGGCTCCCAGGAGTTGACTGGACCGACATCCGTCGTTGGTCACTGGCCTTCATCGATGGCACCGCCAATAGTGCAGAGGATATAGACATCTGGCGTGTCACAGAGGCCGCCGGTGCGGAAGTTGAGGCCCTTCTGGACGAGGCGATCCCGTATCTCCTAAAGCGGCCCGATGATTCGATGCTATCGGCAATGCTCCAGGCGAGGCTACCCACGCCCATCATCCGAGCAAACACAAAACTGACCATAGCTGGCGGTGTGAACGAACCCCAGCACATGATCACCAGCGCCGTTTGGGCGCTGGCAACGCACCCGAGGCAGCTCGCTGCGGTGATGGAAGATAGCTCGCTTTTTGGTGATGTCTTCGATGAAGTCGCGCGTTGGCTGTCGCCGGTGGGCATGATCTCGCGTCGCGCGACCCGGGACGTCGAGATTGGTGGTGTGCTGATCGAGTCCGGATCTTTGGTCGGGGCCTCCATCCAGTCCGCAAATCGAGACTCCGGCCGTTTCCTAGACCCGGACACCTTTGATGTCCTACGCGAGAAACTCCCGAACTACGCCTTTGGCAGCGGATCTCACATGTGCGCCGGGCGTTGGGCGGCGGAGTCTGCCGTCGGACACGTTGCGTTGCCCTTGCTATATTCTCGTTTGCCAAAATTTCGCCCAGTAGACGTGGTGGCCGCCAGTTTCAAAGGGTGGACCTTCCGGGGCCTGGAAAGTCTTCCCGTCATGTGGGAGCCCGCTCCCACTGGCCGACAACGCGCGGTTGATGCGCACGACCTTGTGCTCAGGGTTGATAGTCGGATGCAGGCCACCGAAGATGTCGTTGTTCTTGAGCTTTCCGATCCGACAGGCAAGCCACTCCCCGCCTGGGAACCAGGTGCACACCTGACGCTTAAACTTTCGGTCGGTTTGGAGCGCCAGTATTCCCTCTGTGGCGACGCCAGTGACCCACTCCACTACAAGATTGCCGTCCTGCGCGAGCCAGGAGGTCGAGGCGGTTCCGATCACGTTCACAACAGCATCGAACCCGGGGCTCTTCTGGAGGCGGCCATCCCCAAAAATCACTTTCCGTTGCTCGCGGCTCCCGAGTATAAGTTTGTTGTCGGTGGCATCGGGATCACTCCGATTCTGCCCATGATCAAAGCGGCAGAGGCAGCGGGCTCAGAGTGGTCTCTGCTGTACCTTGGGAGCTCGCGCAGTCGTATGCCATTTCTCGACACTCTCAGCCGATACGGCCAAAAAGTGACTGCGTGGCCCAAGGACGAAAGGGGCCGGGCATCCGTGGAGTCACTGATCCAGGTATCCGGACCCTCGTGCATGGTCTATTCCTGCGGCCCCGAAGCTCTTCTGAGCGGGCTCAAAGTACTTTCGGAATCCTGGCCAAAGGGCAGCCTGCGCGTTGAGCATTTCAGCCCGGTCCAAACGCCAGAGATAGAGACGAGCAGCTTCAGTGTAGAGATAGGCAGTACCGGTGAGGCTTTCAACATCCCTGTTGGTACATCGATTGTTGATGTCCTCGAAAATGCTGGGATCCCCGTGCTTTCATCCTGTATGGAAGGAACATGCGGTACGTGCGAGGTCGCCGTGCTGGCTGGCCGCCCTTGCCATCGCGACTCCGTTCTTTCCGAGGAAGAGCGCGAAAAGAACACTTCGATGATGATCTGCGTGTCTAGGGCCTCGACGCCCTCTATAACCTTGGATCTCTAATTCCTCCCCTGTAGGAAGAAGCTCTATGAGGAACACCACAACGGGAGCGTCGTTAAGCTACACGCTCGACGACAATTCCGTCATCGCCTAGCCGAAGGATGCGATACCGGAGAGTGTCCGTTGGACGTCAACCGACACTCCGCACGATTTTTTTGCGGCCTGCGCACCATCTCTGGTCCGAGTGGCGGCTTCCAGTCGCCCGCCACAGGGCGTATGAGGCCCATTTTCCGACTGACTCCGGACCTCTAGCGCCGAGGAGCCTGATGCGCCCGCGAGCTGTCCGACCGGCCGGCCAGCACCGCCCGAAATGTCCAGTCGCGATTTCGGTGACTCTCGCCACTTTTGTCCTATTGTATTACGATCAGTTCACCATGCAATAAGACCCTGCTCATCGAGGAGCCACTATGCATAACTTCCCCCGCCCCCAAGAGAAGAGACTGTTCGTCGCCCGCGACGAGGCTGAGGGCCGCTGCGCTGAGTGCGGCACTGAGGGGCTCAAGGCCTACCGGGTTCTCAGCGAAGGTGGGTGGTGGACCGTAGTGAAATGCCAGTCTTGCCTTGCGTCATTGAGCCGAGTCCCCGCACCCCATCTGGGATCGATTCAACCGCTGGGCTCCGCCCTCTAACGAACTATGCAAGTTGAAAGGACAATGATGTTCGGAGTTGATGTGGGCGGCACATTTACGGATGTGGTCGCCATCAGGAACGGTGTCATCGAAGTCACCAAGGTGCCCAGCAGCCGGACGGACCCGGCCAGCGCAGTTATCGAGGGATCCCGGCGCCTCAACGTAGCGGGGAGCGCCGTATTTAATCACGCCAGCACGATGGGGTTGAACGCAGTCCTGGAACGGCGGCTCCCCAAAATTGCTTTCCTTACTACTGAAGGATTCAGGGACGTACTGGACCGCGGAACGGTCCATCGGCCGCTCGACGGCCAAACGGACCCCTCCTGGCGACGCAGCTTCGGCGACGCGAAGGGAAGCCCGCTCGTGCCGCGGTATCTGCGCCGAGGAATCGTGGAAAGGAAGACTGCTACTGGGGAAACCCTCATCCCTCTCGATGAGAATCAGGCCAGAGAACAGCTCTCTGTTCTCAAAAAGTGCGGCGTCGAGGGCGTGGCAATCTGCCTCATCAACGCCTACGTCACTCCCGAACACGAAATCCGGCTGCGTGAGCTCGTCCACGAGGAGCTAGGCCACGGAGTTCAGGTCTCCATCTCTTCGGAGACTTCGCCGTTGGCAAAGGAATACGAACGATCTTCGACTACGACAATCGACGTCCTGATGAAACTCTTGTTCACCTCCTACGCCAACGATTTGAACCGAGACCTCAAAGGCATCGGCTTTGAAGGCAAACTCCACTTTGCGGACTGCGCTGCAAACCTCCTTCCCTGGGAAGAAGCACTGGATCGACCGTTCCGCATCCTCTTTGCAGGCCCGGCAGCCGGAACCATTTCCAGCGCCCACCTGGGTTCCGCCATCGGGCGGTCCAATCTGCTGTGCGCCGACGTGGGCGGGACATCCACGGACGTTTCGATGATCCAAAACGGCAGGCCTTTCGTACAAACCACGTTTGAGATTGAACCGGATCTGACCATCAATGCACTCTCGACCGAGGTGTCCAGCGTCGGCGCCGGCGGAGGAAGCTTGGTGGCGGTTTCCGCCGCCGGAGGCATCCAGGTCGGACCTGGAAGCGCCGGTGCCGATCCCGGACCTGCATGTTACGGGCGGGGCGGAACCGTCCCTGCTGTGACGGATGCCGTACTCCTGATGGGTATTCTCGACACGCAGGGATTCGCCGGCGGGGAGTTTGACTTGGATTTGAAAGCCTCCCGGCTTGCTTTCGAAAGTTTGACGACACCGGTTCCGTTTGACGAGCGCGTGCGCTCGGCGTACCGACTTGCCGTAGCCAACATGGCGGAGGAGATCCTGAACGTCGCCGTTCGCCATGGCGTGGACATCCGGGACTTCGGCTTGATGGCCTACGGCGCGGCCGGCGGCATGCTGCTTCCGGCGGTGCTCGATCTACTTCCCCTCCCGGAAGTGATCATCCCTCCGCATCCCGGATTGTTTTCCGCCCTCGGGTTGCTCTCCAGCGATCAGGCATTCTATGAGAGCCGGAGCGCCTATGTGACGTTTGGCATTGCTTCCGCCGACCAAATCAACGAGGTCTTCGATGAGATGGAGGCGCATCTTCGCAGTCGACTAGGCAGCGTCGCAGACGGCATCCCAGTCCGGCGAAGTTTTGACGGCAGGCTGTATGGCCAGAGCTGGGAGACTCCTTTCATCCCGATTCCCGAGGGTCCGATAACCGGTGAGTCTGTTGCCGGACTGATCGATGCTTTCCACAACACCTACGAAGAGCGAAACGGCAACCGCTTCGAGTCGATTCCAGTAGAGGGCGTGACATACCGGGTGGAACTCATCGTTCCTTCCGAAAAGGTCGAATACGTCCCCGCTGACGCCGTTGACGTTTTTGACGCGGAGCCGGAGGGCACCTTCGTACTTAGCTACTTCGCCGATGAGCCCCTGCAGGCCGAATGGTTCCTACGCGAAAAACTCAGCGTCGGAGCCCTCGTTCAGGGGCCCGCAGTCATTCGCGAGGAGCTCAGCACCACGTTTATTGCACCAGGGCAGCGGGCCACCGTCGGACGTTGCGGCGAAATCATCATTGAAAGGCAGCCACAGGTATGAGCACGATTGAAGCCAGCAGGCCAGCGAGCATGCAGATCCGCGATCTCGACGAGAAAGCATTCGTGGACAGATACGGCTGTGATCGCTACACCGCGACAGTTTTGGGAAACCGATTCGAGTACCTTGTCGAGCACATGAGCGTACGGCTGCTGACGGGAGCATTCTCTCCCGTCCTGAGAGATTTCTACGACTTGGCGGCAACCATCTCAGGACCGCCTGAGCGAGGCTTTCCTGTCCCGGCTGCCAGCAACGGCATTGTCCTCATGGCAGGAACGACAATTGACGCGGTGCCCAACATGGTGCGCGAATTTGGGGCAGACAAGCTGAAGCCAGGCGATGTCCTGATCGCGAACGATCCCTATCGCACCGGCAATCACAACAATGACCTCGTTTTCACTCGACCGGTCTTTTTTGAGGGCACTATCATTTCTTTCGTTACGCTCAATGCCCACCAGCTGGATATGGGAGGAACCGTACCGGGCGGATTTAGCGCGACCAAACAGAACGTGTACGAAAACGGGCTCGTACTCTCCCCCCGCCTCCTCATGAGAGCAGAAGGCCCGGTTCGGGAGACTTGGAATCTGATCTTCGAGAATGTCCGGATGGCCGAGATCCTTCTACCTGACATGCAGACCGTCTGCTCCAGTCTTGAACTGGGCGAAACCCTCGTCCTCGAGTCTGTCAACCGGTACGGCCTTCTGGCCTTCTTGGGCGCAATGGACCACGCCTGTGACGTTTCTGCCGAACGTATGGCCGAAGGCATCAGCGCACTCCCCGACGGCGATTGGTCCGCCGCCGATGCGGTTGACTGCGACGGCGTCGATGACACCGAGGACTATGAAGTCCGAGTGGCCATCCGCAAGAGAGGCGACCGGTTAGAGATTGACTACTCCGGAACATCTCGCCAAGCCAGGAGCTCCATCAACGCAACGGCCTGGGAGGTCAAGACAGCGATTGGCGTCGCCATGAAGTATGTATTTGACCCGAGGGGTCGCTTCAACTCCGGACTCTTCCGGAACATCGACATCCTCATCCCCGAAGGAACCGTCATTTCGGCGCTCCCTCCTGACGGAGCTGTTTTCCTTTACTTCGAGCAGAGCCAGATCATTCTCTCCACAGCACTCCGGGCACTCGAATCCGCAATGGGAATCGACGCCATAGCCGGGGACCGGGGAGGAACCAACCTGCACACGGCCTTTGGACACCACCAAGACGGGTCACCCTGGGTCTCGGCCCTCCAGTGCGGAGGAGAAATCGGACCCTACGGCGCGAACAAGTTTGGGGACGCGGATTCTCAGTGCATGTCCTACTTGGCCAACGGGGTCGCCCCAACGGTCGAGGCCATCGAGAAAGACAGCCCCGTTGTGATGCTGCGACACGAACCAGTGGCCGACACAGGAGGCGCGGGTTTTTACCGCGGGGGTAACGCCATGCTGAAGGACACCTTGTGGCTCACAGATGCCGCGCACTCCTTGATCGAACTTCGGCACAAGCGCGTCGCCGGCTTTGGAGTCCTGGGTGGCCACGGAGGCCGGAACGGCGGCGTGTGGCTTTTCCCGGCCAGCGCCGACGGCGAATCGCCGCTCCCGCACGCGGATGATCCTTCCTACCGCGACGCTCGCGCGTGGGCGGGCGTCATCAGCCCGGAGACCGGGCTGCCATCCAGGGAAGGGGTGTTCCACTATCCGTTCGCCGACAATCACAACAGCCAGGCAAATTCCGTACTCCGCTACGTAACCAACGGCGGCGGAGGGTGGGGCAACCCTTTGGAACGGGACATCGAGCAGGTAAGAGTCGACGTTCGCGACGAGTATGTCTCCATCGACGGCGCTGCCCGCCTCTACGGGGTGATCGTCAAGGGAGACCCCGCATCCGACCCGGAAGCACTCACCGTTGACGAGGAAGCAACCCGTGACCAGCGACGCCGATTGGCGGCCGTTCGTGACGCGACGTCATCGACCGAACTAGCAGTCGCGTAGCAGTCCAAACATCCGCCCTAGAGCCACGGTAGCCAGCTGCGCCTCGAGGCTCTAGGGCATCCAGAACTGACACAACACTTTCCCTCAAGCCGGAGCCTTTCCGGCTCTTGAAATAAAAGGCAAAGCAATAAGGGCGAACACTCCACAGTCCCAGCCGTTGGCCTACACCCGTGCAGGAGCTGGCGAGGCATTCTGGTGACCAGATCCCGACTGAGCGACACCCACACCCTCCGGCTGCTCGTGCCCGCTGTGGCAAATCCCTTTAAACCCCTCCGTTTCGATGTCCGGAGGCTTGAGGCCCGGCCCTTGCAATCGGGCTGGCCGACGAACAGTTCAACCCGTATATACGGCAAACACGTCGTCGCGAAGTAAGAGACGGCGCCTGGCCGTCCCTACCTCAATTACCTAAAACATCTACCCATCCATTGAGTAGTCGACAACATGGGCTGCGTACGCACCAGCAGTCTGATGCCTTGGATCTGCAGGTGTCCGGGCCAAGAACTACGGGGACGGTCACCACTCACTGTTGACAGGGACGCAATTGTCGTACATTCTTGGAGAGGAATTGTCGTACATTGCATGGCAAGGAGTCATCGCCAGATAGCGACCGCTCCATTCGAGAGTTACGAGGAGGTAACTAGTGAGCATCAATGAAGCTGAAATGCAGCACAAGAGCTTGGGCCAGGCCGCTTTCGCAGTTGGCGTTGGCAACTTCATGGAGTGGTTCGATTTCGCCGTGTACGGGTTCTTCGCCGTCATCATCGGCCAGCTGTTCTTCGCGGACCAGAGCCCCGTGGTGTCGCTGTTGTCGTCCTTGGGCGTTTTTGCCGTGGGCTTCCTCATGCGGCCACTCGGCGGCTTCATCCTGGGGCCGATTGGTGATAAGTACGGCCGCCGCGCCGCGCTGAGCTTCTCGGTCTTAGCAATGGGCCTGGCTACCACCATGATCGGGTTCATACCGACTTACGCCACCATCGGCGTCGCCGCTCCTTTGTTGTTGGTGCTCCTGCGCTGCATCCAGGGACTTTCGGCAGGCGGCGAATGGACCGGATCGGCTGCCTTCCTGATTGAAGGAGCTCCGCGCAACCGCCGTGCCACCTACGCCAGCGTGATTTCGGCCACCGCGGCTCTGGCCACGGTCGCCGGCAGCGGCTTCGCACTGTGGCTCAATAACATCTTGACGAAAGACCAGCTGATGGACTTCGGCTGGAGGATCCCTTTCTGGGCCGCGGCACCCATCGCCCTGATCGGGCTGTTCGTGCGGCTGCGGCTGGACGATACCCCGGTCTTCAAAGAGATTAAGAAGGCCCGCGATTCCGCAAGCTTGCCTGCGCCTAAACTCAAGCGCAACATGAAGGCCGTAGGTCTGACCGTCTGCTTCGCGGCAGTCCAAGGCCTCGGTTACTATTATCTTGCAACATACGTGGTGAACTACCTCGAAGTGACGCTGAAGATCCAGCGTCCCAATGCCCTCATGCTCAGCGCTATCGGCTTACTGATCTACATGATCCTCTGCCCCGTTGCGGGCATGATCTCGGACAAGTTCGGGCGGCGCATTCCGAACATCATTGGCACGGTGGGCTACGTCCTGCTGCCCATCCCGGTGTTCCTGCTGATGAGCACGGCCAATCCGGCACTCATCATCCTTGGACTGGTCCTCCTCGGTGCCACCCAGTGCCTGGTCTCCGTGACCACGGTCGTCATGCTCGTCGAGCTCTTCCCTGCCTCCACACGGGCCACTGGAAGCGCTATCGGGTTCAATATCGCCCTCGCCTTCATCGCCGGACCCGGACCCTACATCGGCGCGTTCCTAGCCTCCAGCATGGGCAACCCGATCGCTCCGGCGTTCTATCAGGTCTTCATTGCGTTGATCGCCCTGGTAGCACTCCTCAAGTGGCTGCCGGAAAGCAGCAAGCAGGATATCTTCAGCGACGAAATCGACTGGCACGCCAAGACCCCCGGGCCGGTCGACACAGCCCAAGTCACCGCCTAAGCGAGGATTACGAGTATGACGCACAACGACACGTATCAAGTCAGCATTGTGAAGTTCGGTACCCGATCCACACTGAAGAGCGACGTGTACCTGAACTACCACATCTACAAAACGGCTGATGGGCCCGTGGACATGGACTACTTCTTCTGGGTAATCCGCAACGGGCAACGTACCGTCGTCGTCGACACTGGCTTCTCTCGGCAGGGCGGGGAAAGCCGGAAACGCACCTTCCTTATCGAGCCGATCGAGGCCTTCGCAGCCCTGGGCGTTGATCCCGCGGAAGCACCCCAAGTGCTGGTCACCCACGCGCACTACGACCACATCGGGAACCTGGACCTGTTCCCGGACTCGAACATCATCATCGCCCGCGCCGAACTGGACTTCTGGCTCAGCAGCTTCGCCGCCCGCAAGCAGTTCCAGCACTCAATCGAAACCGAAGAACTCGACTACCTGAAGCGGGCAGCAGGGGAAGGAAGAGTCACCACCTTCGACGACGACTACACGGTTGCCCCAGGCATCCAGATGTCACGCGTCGGGGGCCACACCCCTGGCCAGTCAATCGTCACCGTCCAAACTAGCGAGGGCCAGGTGGTTCTCGCCTCGGACGCCATCCACTACTACGAAGAATTCGAACAGGACCTGCCGTTCATGTTCGTCAATGACGTGCGGGAAATGTATGCCGGGTTCGACACGATCCGGCAGTTGATAGACACGCCCGCCAGCCATCTCGTGACAGGCCATGACCCCTCCACCCTGGACCGGTTCACCCCTGTCACCGCCGGCCCTCTCGCCGGACTGGCAGCAACCATCGGCAGAAAGGAAGAACAGTCATGACCAGCCAGCGTTTTGACGGCAAAGTAGCCGTCGTTACCGGAGCGGCCGGCGGCCTGGGCAGAGCCTCGGCCTGGCGGCTCGCCGCGGAGGGGGCGCACGTCGTCGTCGTCGACATCAACGCCGACGCCGCCGACGCCGTGGCGCGATCACTGCCCACCCGCTCCATCGCAGTGGCGACGGATGTGGCCAACGAAGCGGACGTCCACAACTACATGCGGGAGGCTCTCGACGCCTTCGGCCACGTGGACCTGCACCACCTCAATGCCGGGATCTTCGGCAAGTTCGCGGCCCTGCCGGAGGTCGAGGTCGAGGATTTCGACCGCGTCATGAACGTGAACGTCCGCGGTCAGTTCCTAGGCATGCGCGCGGCCTTCCGGCAGTTCGCCGCGCAGGGCACCGGTGGCAACATCGCGATCACGGCGTCCATCGCGAGCCTCACGGGAGCAGCGGACCTACTGGCCTACCATACCTCCAAACACGCCGTCGTCGGACTGGTCCATGGCGGCTCCGTCTACGGCGGCCCGCTGGGCATCCGGGTCAACGCCGTGGCGCCGGGCATCGTCCCCACTGAACTCTTCGCCGCCGCCGCGACCACCAGCGGCGGCAAAAGCGACATGGAGCAGCGCGCCAGCACCACTCCCCTGCGCCGCGCCGGCACCCCCGAGGAAATTGCCGGCGTCGTGGCCTTCCTGCTGAGCGACGACTCCGCGTACGTGACCGGCCAGGTGATCGCGGCCGACGGCGGAGCCTCCATCGTGAACACCGTCCGCCCCAGCGGGGGGGCTGGCGCCTGGGATACCACCAGCGTGGACGAGGCCATTTACGGCAACATCTTTCAGAGGACAGGACAATGAGCGAACTCCGTATTGGGTTTATCGGACTGGGGAACATGGGCGGCCGGATGGCTGCCTGCATCACCAAAGCCGGACGGGACGTGCTGGGTTACGACCCCGTTGCAGCGAACATCTCCGCAGTAGGGGCAAGCCCGGCCGAGAGCGCGGCGGACGTGGTACGAGGCTCGGATATAGTCCTCCTTTCCCTCCCCAAGAGTGCCGTCGTGGAGGCCGTCATGCTCGGTGACGGAGGCGTCCTGGAGGACCTCCGGGACGGGCAGATCGTGGTGGACCTGAGCACGTCCGCGCCCGCCTCCACCCGCATGATTGCGGGCAAAGTGGCCGCAGCAGGCGCAAGCTACCTCGACGCCGGCATCTCTGGCGGGGCGGCCGCGGCGGAAAAAGGCCAATTGGTGCTGATGGTGGGCGGCGAGGAAAGCGTCCTTGAGCGCGCCCGGCCGGCCCTGGAACTCTTCTCCAGCAAGATTTTCTACACGGGAGCGTCCGGGGCGGGCCATACGACCAAGCTCATCAACAACTTCTTGAACGCCATCACCCTTTCCGCCACGGCCGAAGCAATGGTCGCCGGCAAGAAGGCCGGCCTGGACCTCGAAGTACTGCTAGATGTCATCAACAACAGCTCCGGGGTCAGCTTCGCTTCGCTGAACAGGTTCCCGAAAATCATCAAGGGCGACTACCTCAAGGGCGGACTCACCAACGCCCTGATGATGAAGGATGTGTTGGCCTACGTCGAGCTGACCGGAGACCTCGGCGTAGCGAGCCCCAATTCCGCAGGGCCCCTGGCGAGCTTCGGCCTGGCCAACGCCCTTGGATACGCCGAGCAGATCAGTAACACGGTGGTCGACGCCATCGGAGATATGTCCGGCGGGGTCCGGCTCTTTGACCCTTCGCCGGCAGGCCCCGAGACGCTCGAACAGGACCGCCGCGCGCCGTACGAAGCAAAGGAACAGCAGTGAGGATCATCAACGGACCTTTGCAGGACGGCACGGCTGGCAAAGCCGGTTCACAGTTCAGCGGCGCCGCTTTCCCATACCTGACGATGGCGTCCACGGACGGCGTCACCATCAACACCGTCAACTTCACCCCCGGCGCCAGGACCTACTGGCACCACCACGAAAACGGCCAGATCCTCCAAGTCCTTGCCGGACGCGGCCTGATCCAGGCCGAGGGTGAGGACACACCGCGGGTGCTCAATGCCGGTGACACCGTGTGGTGTCCGGCAGGGGAACGCCACTGGCACGGGGCCGCTACGGACTCCTTCATGACGCACACTGCGATCTCCCTTGGCCAGACCCATTGGGCCGAACCCGTCGAGGAATCCGACTACACCACAAGCCCAGAGCTTCGAAAGGACTAAACATGGACACCAACGACACCCACACCACCACGTACGAAGAGGGCCTGGCCGTACGCAAGGAGGTCCTAGGCGCGAGCCATGTGGAGCGCTCCCTCGGACAGGTATCCGAATTCAGCCGCCCCATCCAGGAACTGGTCACCGAATACTGCTGGGGCGCCGTCTGGACCCGTGAGGGCCTCGACCGCCGCAGCCGCAGCCTGATCAACCTCGCCATGCTCACGGCCCTGAATCGGCCCCACGAACTCGGAGTCCACGTCCGCGGTGCCATCAACAACGGCGTCTCGGAGCAGGAAATCCAGGAAGTCCTGATGCAGACAGCCATCTACGTCGGCGTCCCGGCGGCCCTCGAGTCGTTCCGGATCGCCGAGAAAGCGCTCAACGAGATAAAGGTAAGCCAGACGCCATGACCACGATCGCATTTATCGGCCTGGGCAACATGGGCACCCCGATGGCGCAGCGACTGCTCGCCGCAGGCCACACCGTAAGGGGATTCGACCTCTCCGAACAGGCCAGGACCAGGTTAACGGAGGCAGGCGGCATCAGCTGCGCATCGCCTGCAGAGGCCGTGGCCGGAGCGGGCGTCGTGATTCTGATGCTGCCCAACTCCGACATCGTCGAATCTGTGATCAGTAGTCCGGAAGTGAACGCCGAACTCGCCGCCAATACCCTGGTCATCGACATGAGTTCAAGCGAGCCGCTTCGCAGCAGGGCCCTTGAGCAACGGCTGCGGAAAAATGGGATCCGTTTCGTCGACGCCCCCGTATCCGGAGGAGTGAAGGGGGCCGAAAACGGGACGCTGACCGTGATGGCAGGCGGAATAGACGAAAATCTGGCGGAGGCTGCCACCATTCTGGAGTGTTTAGGAACCGTCAGGCGTGCCGGGCAAGTGGGGGCAGGGCACGCCGCGAAGGCGCTGAACAACCTCATGTCCGCCACCCACCTGCTGGTCAGCAGCGAGGCCATCCTGGCCGGGCAAAGCTTCGGCGTGGACCCGGAACTCTTGCTGCAGATTGTCAACGGCTCCAGCGGCAAGAGCGGCTCCACCGAGAACAAATGGCCCAACTTCATCTTGACCGGCACCTACAACTCCGGCTTCGCACTGAAGCTGATGCTCAAGGACATGAAAATAGCCGTGGACCTCGCCGACCAGGTCCACGCCGCATCGCGCCTCAGTCACGCCGCCGTCCAGCTCTGGGAAGAAGCCGCGGCCGAACTCCCCGACAATGCCGACCACACCGAAATAGCCCGATGGGTTGCTGCAACTTCACAAGAGCCCGCAGCCAGTCAAAGGTAGGATTGCTCAGATCCGCGCGCAGGAAGAAGGAACACGATGACGGTGACCAATGCATTGGCCGACTCATGGGCCTCCGAGCCGCTGGGACGCCCGGCAATGCCGGTGCGCGAGCAAGTTGTCGACCGGCTCCGGAGCGCCATCACCGGGTTGCAGCTCAAGCCCGGCCAGCGCCTCGTGGAGCGGGAACTTATGGAGCGGCTCGGGGTCTCCCGGACCACCGTCCGGGAAGCCATCCGGGAGCTCTCCTCAGAAGGGCTGGTGACCGTTGTTCCCCAGAAGGGCGCAATCGTCAGCCGTCCCACTGGTTCGGAGGCCGAGGACCTTTACGAGGTCCGCGCCAGACTCGAATCCCTTGTGGTTCAGCGATTCATCGAACGGGCCTCCGACGATGAAATATCTGATCTTAGGAAAGCCACAGCAAACTACCGGAGAGTGACCGAGCAGCATATCAGCGACATGCGAGCGGCCTTGGAGTCCCTGATTACCCAGAGGTCCGTCGGTCAGGCTACGGGTACGGAATACGGCGCAACCCGGCTGCCGTCGGCCCTCCACCGCACAGAGAGCGCGCAAAACATCAGCGATATGAGGTCCGTTCTTGCAGCCAAGAGCGGCATCTATGCTGTTCTGATCGCTGGTGCCCGCAGTGAAGCCTTGCGCGTGCTCATGGAACAAATCCAGGCCAGGGTGCACGTTCTTCGAGCAACGTCGCTATCCCACCCCGGGCGCGCCATGGAAGCAGTAGAGGAGATGGAAGCGATAGCCGCTTCGGTGGCAAAGCGGGATATCACCCAGGCCACCGAGCTCTACGAGGCCCACATCCGACACGCTGCCAGAACCGCCCTCGCCGACTTCGACGACTAACCCTCCACACAGCAGACCCCACAGCAACACCGCGAAACAACGAGACTCCCTCTGCCATGCCCGAAACGGGCCAGCCCTGGGCAGCAGTTGGTTGCCCGCCCCATCCCAGAGAAGGAAAAACCCATGGACCTGACAGCCCGCCAGCAGCAAATCAAACAAGACTTCATCAGCATCCGCGGAACGTGGGGCGACGCGTGGGAGGCGATCCTGGCGCTCAGCCCCGAGTTCCTCGCAGGGTACCTGTCCATGTCTTCCGTTCCCTGGAAGAAGAACCACCTCGAGGACAAGGTCAAGGAGTTCATCTACATTGCCGTGGACAGCGCGGCAACCCACATGTACCTCCCGGGCGTCCGGCAGCATGCCCGGGCCGCATTGCGGTTCGGCGCCACGTCGGCAGAGATCATGGAGGTGGTGGAACTGGCCAGCACCCTCGGCGTGCACGCCATGAACGTCGGAGTGCCGATTCTCTGCGAGGTCCTGGACGAAACCGGGGCACGGCCCGCCAAACAGCCCCTGACCGAGTACCAGGAACGGGTCAAGAAGGAATTCACCGAAAACCGCGGCTACTGGAACAAGACCTGGGACGACACCCTGGAGCTCGACCCGGAATACCTTGAGGCTTACACGGAGTTCTCCTCCGCCTCCTGGAAGTACGGGCCGCTGGAGCCCAAGGTCAAGGAATTCATCTACATCGCGTTCGACATCGCGGCCACCCACCTCTACGAACGCGGCACCAAGCTGCACATGGAGAACGCGCTCCGCTACGGCGCCACCGTGGAGGAAATCCTCGAAGTCATGGAGATCGCCAGCGTCATCGGCATCCACGCAGCCACCACCGCCGCCCCGATCATCCTCGAAGAAATCGCCGCATTCGAAGCAGAACACGCAACGCTCTGACCGACACCCTGTGCCGCGCCTTCGTGAGCGAGTGGCGGCCCGGGCCGAGGACTTCGCGCTGCAGATGACCGGGAGATGGGCAAACCGCTGGGAGAGCCTCGCTGCGAGGATCCCCACGGTGTGGATTCCCTGCGCCGGATCTGCGAGGAAGCTGTACGCGTGGACGGCCGCTACTCTGCAGCCCCGGAGGGCAAGAGTGCTTGCTCGTATCGAAGAAGCCCGTTGGCTCGTGCCGGCTGATCGCCCGCTGACCTTCCCGCTGGCCGGGGCCACCTGCAAGGTAGCCCCGGCCGTCGCAGCGGCTGAACCATGATGCTCAAGCCGGCCAACCTGATCGCGCCGACCACCCGTGGTTTGCCCATCTCGCGCAGGCAGCCGGACTTCCCGCAGGCGCACTCACGTCATCCAGACTTCCACTGTCGGCGCCGCCACCGGACCGCTCATCCAAGATGACGGCCACCGCAAGATGTCCTTCACCGACTTCACCCCGGCGGACAGGCCCTGATCCGTGGACGCGGGGACACTGTCATGCAGAGGCGGATAAAAACTGGCCCGTAACGCACCGTTCGTAGTCGATGACGACGCCTTGCCCCGCTGGTTTAGCGTTCGTCCGGTGTCTCCGGTGCCTCCGGTGCCTCGGGTGACTGCGGGTCTACGTAGACGGCGTTCCGGTCCACCGCCATATAGATCTCCGTAGCGATCGGGTTCCGGCGTTCCTCGGCGATCTGCCCGAGCAGGCCGGCGGCCCGTGCCAGCAGCGCGAATCCGCGCAGCAGGTCGGTGGGCAAGCCGAGGTCGGCGAGGGCGGCACCGCAGACGCCGGCGCCGTTGAGGGGCAGTTTGCGGCCGAGGGCCTTTTCGCTCATTCGGCCGATGGCTTCGAAGAGGCGCAGGTGCGGGCCGCGCAGGCTTTCCTCCTCGGCGATGCCGATCAGTACCGGGGTGCGGGGGTCCTGGACCTTGTGGTTCGGGTGGCCCAGCCCGGGGACGAATTTGCCGGCGGCCCGCTGGGCGGTGATCGCGCTCAGCGCCAGCTCATCCCATCCGGCGTCCGTGTCGGGGTGGTCGCCATCGTGGGCTGCGAGGGTGGCGGCGAGGAACTGGCCGCAGTCTTCGGTGACGCCGAGGAACCGTGAGCCGCCGCCGAGCAGGCCGGCGGCCATGGCTCCCTGCAGGGAGTCCGGCGCACTGAGGTAGGTAAGCCGGGCGGCGATGGCGGTGGGTGTGAAGCCATGATCGGCCAGTGCGACCAGCACCGATTCAAAGACACGCAGTTCCCCGCCTGTGGGCCGGCGCATGGCAACGAGCCAGAAGGCCAGTTCACCGAAGCTGACTTTGCCCATCAGGTCAGCGGCGAGGTCCTGGCCCAGGAGGCGGATGTCGGTGGCGGTGGAGGTTCCCAGAGAGGTCGGGAACTGCAGCTGTTCATGCTCGGTCGCGGGGTTCATTATTCTCCAGTGGTTGAGGCGGTCGGGACGGCGATGCGGCAAGCCAGGCACGGATCTCGTCGGTGTGTTCGCCGAGTTCCGGCGGTGCCAGGTCGTACCGTGCCGGGGTGGCGGAGAACGTGATCGGGTTGCGCACGCCCGGGACGGTCTTGGTCCCGGTGCCGACCTCGACGACGGGCTGGAGCCCGAGTTTCTGGGCGTATTCGACGCCCTGTTTGATGGTGTTGATGGGCCCGTTGGGTACGCCGGCTTCGTTCAGCTTCCCGAACCATTCTTCGGCACTCCGGGTCTTCAGCTGTTCCACCAGCAGGGGGCGGAGCTCTTCACGGAGCCGGGTCCGGCCCGCGTTCTCGGCGAACCGTTCGTCGTCGGCAAGTTCGGGTACGCCGAGCACGGTGCAGAGCTTGCGGAACTGGGCGTTGTTGCCGGCGGTAATGATCAGGTCATCGTCCTTGGTCGGCAACGCCTCATAGGGAAACAGGCTCGGGTGGGCGTTGCCCATCCTGAACGGTGTGACGCCGCCGGCAACGTAGGCGGAGGTCTGGTTGACGAGCCCGCTCATGGCCGAGGCCATCAGGCTCGTTTCGATGTTCTGCCCTTCACCGGTGCGGTCCCGGTGGTGCAGGGCGGCGAGGATGCCAATGGTCGAATGCAGTCCGGCCATGACGTCGAAGACGCTGATGCCGGCGCGGTAGGGTTCACCGTTGGGGTCTCCGGTCAGGCTCATCAGCCCGGACATGGCCTGGACGATCAGGTCATAGCCGGGAAGGGCGGCCCCTTCGGCGGTGCCGAATCCGCTGATCGAGCAGTAGATGACAGCCTCGTTGCGTTCCCGGACCGAGACGTAGTCCAGTCCGAACCGCTTCAGTCCGCCGGGCTTGAAATTTTCAATCACGACGTCGGCGCGGGCGGCGAGCTCCTGGGCGGCGGCCAGATCGTCCTCGTCCTTCAGGTTCAGCACGACGGATTTCTTGTTGCGGTTGATGGCCGAGTAGTACGTCGAGACACCGTCGGGGCGGACCGGAGGCACCCAGGAGCGGGTGTCATCCCCGCCCGGGCTTTCGACTTTGATGACTTCGGCGCCCATGTCGGCCAGGAGCATGGTGGCATACGGGCCGGCCAGCACGCGGGAGAAGTCGGCGATGACAATCCCGTCCAGGGGGCGGGCGACCGGAGCCTGTGCGGCCTCCGGCTGGGGGTGGCTTACCACGGTGGTTCCTTTCCGCTTCAAACTTCAGATGGTCTTCTGGCGGACACCGGATGGTGGAGCGGAGTGCCGGGGTCTCATGGAGTCACTGCATGGGCCCAAGCCGGCCACACTCTTCCTGGTACCTCAGGAGGAAGACTACGCCGAGAGCCTGTAGAGGGCGACGTTGTCGCTGCGGAGCAGCAGCCGTCGGGCCGCTGTTCTAGTCTCGATTATCCACACCATTTCGCCGTCCTCGGAGTGATCATCCACCTGTGCTGAATACCGCGGGACGCCATCCGACCAAACCTCCACGAGGTCACCTGCCTTGAAGGAGCTCCATTTATTGTCGGGTGTCACGGTGGGGAGTCGATGCGGCTCCGGAGGTACTAGGTGCTGTGGACCCTTCATTTTGAACCCTTCAGGGAATAGCGGTGACCACGCGCGGACGACTGCAAGGAATCGCCTGACGAAGACAGCGGTGGCGGTATGTCCCCATTGTTGTGGAGGTCTTTCCTCGGCCCAGGATCACAGGACTGGTGCTCGGCGCCTGCGGGGCGGCCGGAGTTTGACGGCTCTAGCATGAGCCGGATACGGCAACAGAACCGGTGCCGAAATGAAGGACGGAGTCGTGATTGACGCTACTTAGCGGCACGGGGACCATGGTCTGGAGTTCCTCGAGGGAGCAGCCGAACGTCTCCCGCACCTGGACGCCGTCGGGGCCGGTGAGGAAGACGGCCTTGTCCGTGTAGACGCGGGTGACGCAGCCGATGCCGGTGAGCGGGTAGGTGCACGCCTCGACGATCTTGGATGCGCCGTCGCGGGTCAGGAGCGTCATTATGACGAAGACGTCCTTGGCGCCGGTGGCAAGGTCCATGGCCCCGCCGACGGCGGGGATCGCGTCTGGCGCCCCGGTGTGCCAGTTGGCGAGGTCCCCGGTGGCCGAGACCTGGAAGGCGCCGAGGACGCAGATGTCCAGGTGCCCGCCGCGCATGATCGCGAAGGAATCCGCGTGGTGGAAGTAGGACGCCCCGGGAAGCTCGGTCACGGGGATTTTGCCGGCGTTGATGAGGTCGCCGTCGATCTGGTCCCCGGCGGCTTCCGGGCCCATGCCGAGCATGCCGTTCTCGGTGTGGAGCGTGATGTTCTGCCCCGGCTCGAGGTAGTTGGAGACCAGGGTGGGCTGGCCGACGCCGAGGTTCACGAAGGATCCGGGGGCGATGTCGCGGGCCACGAGGCGGGCGAGATCGTCACGGCCCAGCGGCTTGTCTGACACCCGGATACCGGCCTGGCTGTTGGACTGCACGCTCATCTCAGGCCACGCTTTCTGTGTTCATACGGACGACGCTGTTGACGTAGATTCCGGGGGTCACGATGACTTCCGGGTCCAGGGCGCCGGTGGGGACGATCCCGGAGACCTGGACGATGGTGTGTTTCGCGGCGGCGGCCATGATGGGGCCGAAGTTCCGTGCGGTCTTGCGATAGACGAGGTTGCCGGTTCCGTCTGCCGTGAGGGCCTTGATGAGGGCGACGTCGGCGTGGATGGCGGTCTCGAAGACCTGCCACTTGCCGTCCAGATAGCGGGTTTCCTTGCCCTCGGCGAGCATGGTGCCGTAGCCGGTGGGCGTGAAGAAGCCGCCGATCCCGGCGCCGGCGGCACGGATCCGCTCGGCGAGGTTCCCCTGCGGGACGAGTTCGAGTTCGATCTCGCCGGCGCGGTACTTTTCGTCGAAGTGCCAGGAGTCGGACTGCCGCGGGAAGGAACAGATCATCTTCCTCACCCGGCCTTCCTTGATGAGCAGGGCCAGGCCCTGGTCGCCCTGGCCGGCGTTGTTGTTCACCACGGTCAGGCCGGTGGCGCCGCCGTCGAGCAGCGCGTCGATCAGTTCGAAGGGCTGCCCGGCGTTGCCGAAGCCGCCGATCATCACGGTGGAGCCGTCTTTGATGCCGGCGACTGCCTCGCCGACGGTGTCAATGAAATTCAGCATGGTCAGCCCCTCACTTCCTAAGTTACGTTTTCGAGGACGACGGCGAGGCCCTGGCCGACTCCGATGCAGATCGCGGCGACTCCCCAACGTTCGCCGGAGGCCTGCAGGGACCGGGCCAGGGTGCCGAGGATCCGTCCGCCGGAGGCGCCGAGCGGGTGGCCCATGGCGATCGCGCCGCCGTGCCGGTTCACGAGGGAGGGGTCGATGCCCCAGGCGTTGATGCAGGCCAGGGACTGTGCGGCGAATGCCTCGTTCAGTTCGACGGCGCCCACCTGGTCCCAGCCGATGCCGGCCTTGGCGAGGGCCTTGTTCGCGGCCTCGACGGGGGCGTAGCCGAAGTACTGGGGGTCGTTGGCGTGCGCGCCGCGCCCGGCGATGCGGGCCAGCGGTTCCAGGCCGAGGATCCCGGCGGCGGCCTCGGAGCCGAGCCAGGCCGCGGAGGCGCCGTCGGAGAGTGGGGAGGCGTTCCCGGCGGTGACGGTGCCGTTCCCGGTCCGGAACACGGTCTTGAGCCCGGCGAGCTTTTCGGCCGTGGAGCCGGCCCGGATGCCTTCGTCGCGGACCAGGTCCGTGCCGGGGACCGGGGCCACGAGGGTGTCGTAGAAGCCCTCGTCCCAGGCCGCGGCGGCGAGGTTGTGGGAGTTCGCGGCGAACTCGTCCTGCGCCTCGCGGCTCACGCCGTACTTCTCGGCCAGCCGTTCGGTGGCCTCGCCCAGGGAGATGGTCCAGTCCGTGGGCATGGCCTGGTTCACCAGCCGCCAGCCCAGCGTGGTGGAGGCCAGGGTCAGGTCCCCGGCCGGGTAGGGTTTCTCGGTCTTGGGCAGCACCCAGGGGGCGCGGGACATGGACTCGGTGCCGCCGATCAGCATGAGCTCGGCGTCGCCGGTGTTGATCTGGCGGGAGGCGATGATCGCCGCGTCCAGGGAGGAGCCGCAGAGCCGGTTGACCGTGGTGCCGGGGATTGAGGCCGGCAGCCCGGCCAGCAGGGTGCCCATCCGGGCGACGTTGCGGTTTTCCTCGCCGGCGCCGTTGGCGTTGCCGAAGACCACCTCGTCGATCCGCTCGACGTCCAGGGCCGGGGCGCGCTTGACGATCTCACCGATCACGTGGGCGGCGAGGTCGTCCGGGCGGACGGCCGCGAGGCCGGAGCCGAACTTCCCGAACGGGGTCCGGACGGCGTCGTACACAAAAGCCTGGTTCATGGGTTCTTTCGCATGGGTGGGGCGGAGCGCCTTTGCTCGTGGCGCTGCCGCGAATCTACGGACTGTGCCGCGCGCCGTTTTCGTTGAGCTGTTGGACGGCGGCAGGCTTGGGTGCGCGTGGGTCGGTTGCGGCCCACGCGCACAGCTCTCCTAGCTGGCTGTCGATGAATGTTCGACGACCGGAGCAATGACACGCTCCCTCGTATTGCGCGATGCCTTGCTCACCAGGAGATTAAGGCAGATTAGGGAGATGACGAGCACGGCGGCCACATATGTTGCTACGGCATAGCCGGACCCGGTTTGGCTAACGATCACTGTGGCCAGCAGCGGGGTAACGCCGGTGCCCAGGACATTCGCAACCTGGTAGCCGAGGGACATGCCCGTGAACCGGACGGGTGCAGGAAAAGCTTCCGCGAACAGGGCCGGCTGCGCCCCGGCACACACGCTGTAGCAGAGTTGGCCGATGACGTAACCCAAGCCAATGCCAAGCGGCTGTCCCGTTCCCACCCCGGTGAACAAGACATAGACCCCGACAATCGCGAGGATGGGGCCTGCGACCATGACCTTTCGCATCCCAAAGCGGTCGGCCATGTAGCCGGACAGGAGCATCATGGGAATCTGGAGGGCACTGGCCAGTAGCGCGAACGTCAGGAGGACGCTGGCGGGAATTCCCAGTTGCTTTGTTCCATAGGAAAGCATGTACGTGACCAACACGGCCGCGTAGGCTCCAAAGCCAAGATACCCAAAGATGATCAGGACCACGGACCCGGGGTTTTTCTTTAGAACGTCCACAAACGGAAGTGCGGCAGTTTGGCCTTGTTCCTTGAGTGCTTCGAACTCTGGCGATTCGCTGACTTTCGAGCGCATCAGCATGCCGACGACGACGAGCACGACGCTGAACAGGAAAGGAACGCGCCAGCCCCACGAGAGAACAGCTTCCTCAGGCATGAGTGTGATCAGAGCGAAGACTCCGCTGCCGAGTAGAGCCCCTGCGACGGGGCCGACTTGCGGGATGCTACCGAAGAAGGCTTTTCGTCCCGGAGGGGCGTACTCGAATGCCATGAGAACTGCCCCGCCCCACTCTCCACCGAAGGCAATGCCTTGGAGGATCCGGAGGGTGACCAACAGAATGGGAGCCCAGATTCCAACGGATTGATAAGTCGGAAGCACCCCGATGAGTGCGGATGCGATGCCCATCATCACCAGGGTGATGACCAGGGTCGGCTTGCGGCCGATTCGATCTCCGAAATGGCCAAAGATCAGGCCTCCGACGGGCCGGGCAATGAAGCCAACGGCAAAAGTCGCGAAGGCGGCCATGGAACTGAGAACAGGGTCTCCGCCGGGGAAGAAAAATTTGGGGAACACCAGGGCCGCCGCCAAGCCATATATCGCAAAGTCGTAATACTCGATGGTCGTGCCGGCCAGGCTGGCCCCGGCTACCTGCCATGCTTTCTTGCGGGTAAGCCCCTTGGGGGAACTTGGTGCGTTCGTCATTGAAGTGCTCCAGTCGTGAAGTGGAAGGTCCCCGGCAAGAAGATCGTTCGCCGCATTGTCGTACAATCATTCAATAGATGGCGGGTGGTGTCAATCACAAGTTTGCCTCCAGCGCCGAAGTGAAGAACCGCTGGCCACGCCGCCGGGTTTGCACGTTGTCCTTCACGTAAATGGCGTTTATTCCTTTGGCCGGTCATGTGGAGATCAGTCCGGCAACCCCAGATCCCAGGGCCGGAGGCGGTGAGGGGCCCTCGGCAGCTAGAGCCAGCCTCCGGTCATTGTGGATTCTGAAACGATTGTATGATAGTAATACGATTGTTTTTGGTTGAGCACTGGCGCACAAAAACAGCATTTGCGTTTCGACCTGGTGACCGGAACTGTCGTACCAGCCGGGGTGAGTAAAGTCCACGCAGCAAGATCCCCCTCTCGCAGACCGCTTTTGCCTTGAACGGCCGGCTGATCTGTCTTTTCAGAATGGACAAAGCATGCTCGACAGCGACATCCCTGGGTGTCATCGACTGATGGAACACGGGCCATATAGAGTGGGGCCGCGCGTGACGGCGTACTCGCCAACGCAAACGGAAAAGAGCATTCATTCGTCATGCTGGCATGCTGACCGTAGCGGTGTTTTCACTGCCTTCGCGTGAGTCCGAGCCACTGGCGGGTACTCGTCGGCCTGCCCGTCAACGTGTATTGGTTGGCACCCTGCTCTCAGTCGTGGCGGGCGCAGCGGTGTCGTTGCAGTCCTTTGTTAACGGACGACTCGGAGAGTCCCTTGGATCAGCGCTGACCGCAGCCGCCGTCAACAACGGCGCGGCCCTCGCGATCGTCTTGTTGCTGGCCATTCTGAGCGGCGCAGTCCCCCGGGCCCTAAGGGAGTTAAGGTCCGGTCGCTCGCGGGTTCGGCTGTGGTGGTTCTTCGGCGGCGTCGCCGGAGCCATGGCAGTGTCTGCAAACGCTGTTGCGGCGCCCATTGTGGGCCTGGCGTTCCTGACGGTCGCCCTAGTGTTTGGCCAGCTCTTGGGCGGCATCCTTGCCGACGCATGGGGCGTCGGACCGGCAGGGCGCCAGCTTCCGTCGCGACGGCGACTGGCCGGCGCCTTCGGGGCGTTGGCGGGTGTTGCGGTCGGCGCTCTCGACCAGACTGGCCAGTCCCATCCGGTCATCTTGATTTCGGTTGTTGCCGGGGGTGCCGCTGTGGCGTTTCAACAAGCAGGAAACGCGCATTTGGTGAGGAGTACAGGGGAGCCGCTCGCCATGGGTTTGATCAACTTCCTAGTTGGCGCGACTGTGCTCTTTCTAGGCCTGGCGATTTCTGCCACCAGCCTTGTGCCGCTGTCCTCGCTGCCCGGCTGGGCCTGGACGGGAGGAGCGTTAGGTGCCGCCGTGGGAATCTTCGGCCCCATCGCTGCGAAAAACTTCGGCGTTCTGCGGCTCTTTCTCGGCATGGTCGCCGGTCAGTGCATCGCCGCACTGGTTATCGACGTAATTCTTCTGCCCGGCTCCGGGCGTGGCCCCAGCATATTCACCATCGCCGGGATCCTGCTTGCTTGCGCGTCAGTGTTCATCGCTAACGGACGCCCTGGCGGACATCATGAGCCGACCGCCTCCGGCAGCAGGAACCCGCGATGATTGGCCCACACCGTTCCTTTCCGTCTCAACGCGGTCTCTGAAGTGCTGCAGGAGTTGTTGTGAGATTTGGAAGCGTTTGGAGCAAGCCCCCTCATGCCGCCGGGCCAGGTGAAATTCCCAGTGACGTACTCCGCGCTGTAAACGTCGGAGCCGCGGCCCGGGGCAATGGGTGCTCCAAATAGATTCGGAGCAATATTTCCAGATCCTGGCTACCGGGAGCCCTCCGTCAATCGCTATCGCTTTGCGCGCCCGAATGGTTCGTGAAGGAGCGGCAATCCGTTGCCGAAAAGTCCTCCCCGCCCCTGTTCCCGGATGAGTGAGGCCTCCATGCTGCATGTGCGCCGCCAGGAAAGACGCTCTTGCCAGCGCGCGGTCTGTCTGCGCGGCAAATCTCCAGTGCCGGGCATGAGGTCTGTAATTCCTTATGCCAACCCCCCGCTGCGGCGGGGATGAAGGTCCGGTGTAAGCCGGCATAGGGGGACCTCGGTATGGGGGATCGTTGACATGGTCCAGATTTTCGTATTATCGTATGACAATCTAGTTTGTTTCGACTTGTAGTCTCCAGTCCGAGAGGGAACCCAATGACGCAGACCCAGCCCAGTCCAGTGGAGAGCAGCCATGAAGACACGTTCGGCGAATCCATTAGCGCCGAAGACTTCAAAGCGGTCTTTCGAAACCATCCGGCCGGAGTTGCCATCATCACCGCCAACGATGGCAACGGACCGGTCGGGCTGACAGCCACATCAGTGATCTCCGTGTCGGCCGATCCTGCCTTGTTGGTCTTTTCCCTGTCCGACCTGTCTTCCGCAGCACCGACCATTTCCAACGCCACGAACGTCGTTGTACACATGCTCGGCGTGGACGAGCTCCCTTTGGCCCGGAGATTCGCAACGAGCGGCATCGACAGGTTCGAAGACCCGTCTTCGTGGTCGGCGCTAGAGACGGGCGAACCCGTCCTGACATCGGCTTCAACCTGGCTCCGCGGCCGCATCGTTAGTCGCATGGCTGCCGGCACGTCCACCATCGTGGCGGTTCGCGCCCTTCAGGCGTCCCTCGCTGACGACCGACCGAGTCCGCTCGTGTACCACGACCGCGCGTGGCACACGCTCGATGACAATTCGGTTATCCCCTAACCGAGGGGATAAGCAGACAATGCCCATGTTGATACCAATCGACGACTCGTACGTCCACTGACCTGGCGGGGTGCCGAGAAGGGCCGGCGGCCTTTCCCTGGGCACCGAAGGGCTGGCGGCTGAATGCATTCGGCGGGCAGACGCAGAAGCTCCTGCCAGCTACAGAACAGCACCGGTGGTGGTTGAGCCAGTCCAACCCCAAAATTCTCTTGAGGAGACCTCCGCATGACCACTTCCCCCGTAGCGTCCCCTACCGTCGCCACTAAGCAGGAGACCGCCCTCCTGGCTGCCGTACCCACCGGCCTGCTGATCAACGGACAATGGCGCGCCGCGTCCGACGGCGGCACATTCGACGTCCACGACCCCGCAACCGGGCAGGTGCTCGCCACCCTCGCATCCGCCACGAGCGAGGACGCCCTCGCCGCCCTCGATGCAGCCGACGCCGTGCAGGCCTCCTGGGCCCGGACCGCACCCAGGGTGCGAGCCGAGATCCTGCGCCGGGCCTTCGACCTGGTCACCGCACGGGCAGAGGACTTCGCCCTGCTCATGACCATGGAAATGGGCAAGCCCCTGGCCGAAGCCCGCGGCGAAGTCACCTACGGGGCAGAATTCCTCCGCTGGTTCTCCGAAGAGACCGTCCGCGACTACGGCCGCTACCTCACCACCCCCGAGGGCAAGAACAAGATCCTGGTCCAGCACAAGCCCGTCGGGCCCTGCCTTCTCATCACCCCCTGGAACTTCCCCCTCGCCATGGCCACACGCAAGGTCGCGCCCGCCGTCGCCGCCGGCTGCACCATGGTGCTCAAGCCCGCGAAACTCACACCCCTGACGGCCCAATACTTCGCCCAGACCATGCTCGATGCCGGCCTGCCCGCCGGGGTGCTGAATGTGGTGTCCTCCTCCAGCGCTGCCGGAATTTCCGGTCCGCTGCTTGCAGATCCGCGGCTGCGCAAGGTCTCCTTCACCGGTTCCACCCCGGTGGGCAAGCGCCTCATGGCCGACGCCGCGCAGAATGTCCTGCGCACGTCTATGGAACTGGGCGGCAACGCGCCGTTTATCGTCTTCGAGGACGCGGACCTGGACAAGGCCGTCGAAGGCGCCATGGCCGCCAAGATGCGCAACATGGGCGAGGCCTGCACCGCCGCCAACCGCTTCCTCGTCCAGGACTCCGTCGCACAGGAGTTCACCCGGAAGTTCGCCGCCGCCATGGGCGCCCTCACCACCGGCCGCGGTACCGAACCCGACACCCAGGTGGGTCCGCTCATCGACGCCGGCGCCCGCGACGACGTCCACGCCCTGGTCAGTGCCGCCATCGCCGCCGGAGCCACCGCGGTGACGGGCGGCGCCCCCGTGGAGGGGCCCGGCTACTTCTACCAGCCCACCGTGCTCGGCGGTGTGCCCAATGACGCCGAGATCCTCCGCCAGGAAATCTTCGGCCCCGTCGCCCCGGTCACCACGTTCACCACCGAAGAGGACGCCATCGGTCTCGCGAACACCACTGAATACGGCCTGGCCTCCTACCTCTACAGCCGTGACTTCAACCGGCTGCTCCGCGTGGCGGAACAGATCGATTTCGGCATGGTCGGCTTCAACGCCGGCGTCATCTCCAACGCCGCCGCCCCCTTCGGCGGCGTCAAGCAGTCCGGCCTGGGCCGCGAAGGCGGCTCCGAAGGCATCGCCGAATACACCACCACCCAATACATCGGCATCGCAGACCCATACACCAACTGAGCGAACGTGTTTGCGCCGGGCGCATCTGTGCCCCGGCCGGCAAGCCGCTCAACAGGCAATTCGAGCGGGCGGCGTCATCACCGCGCGACCGACAGAAAGGTAGTTCCTTGCCTCAACTCCCACGCGACGGCCACCGACCGGTCGTCGCGGACTGGCGTGAGCTCATCTAAGGCGACAGTGTGGTCTTGCATAATCTGCAAAAGGGCGATGGGCGAATATCAGGAACGGTCGACGGGGGTATCCGCCGATGGCTCCCTGATCTGGCTTGTGCAGGACGACTGCGGGGGCCGCCGTATTTTTCACCACGTCGATGGATACAAAACCCTACTGGATCTCCAGATTTTGGGCCGTCAGACGACAGAGAATCAGCTCGCGGCCAAGCGGCGAGTCACCTTTCCTTGACTGGGCCGTAAATCAGTTTGGGTGGCTTCTGCGCTTCTATCGGCCGGTCTGCGTAAGCTTCTGTGCGCACTGGGAGATAGTAGCCTCACCGGCCGGCGTCCGGCGCCCTCTAACAGGTGGATCGCTACGACGACGCATCACGAAGACCGCCTACCTCTATTTGTATCAAACAGCGCCTCGTGGCCGCGCTGTTCTACATCAGCAATCTCTCGCTGCCAAGAACATCGCGTCATACAGTTCTAACGGCTCCCCGCACCAATGCGAAGATGCATCGCGAAGCGCAAGCAATTCCAATCTCGAAGGTCCGCGGAAGGAACGTACCCTTCAGCTACAGACCCTTGAATAACCCGAGCAGGGCGTGAGTGACCCACCGGAGGTGTCGCTCCGGGCAATAAGCGTACTAAAAATCAGGCGGCCGGGTCGATGACGACGGTGTGTCCGAGCCGTTCGACTGGGCGACCAGCCGTCGGGTAGGTGCCTCGTCGTGCCGGCGGTGCAGCCAGTCGGGTCCGAGGTCTCGGTAGGGCTCGTCGCGTTCAAGCATGTAGGAGGCGCTATCGAGGATTGAGTGCGCGGCCGCGATCTGGGCCCGCTTGCCACCCCGCCGGCAGGCGACCAGTGCCGAGGTGAGCCATTTGTTTCCGTGCCTCGCACCGGCCGGAGTCCTGCGCCCAGCCGACTCGTGGATCGCCGGCGCGACACCTGCCCACGCCGCCAAGTGCGCCGCCGACGGGAACCGCGACATGTCACCGCCTGTTTCGGCGATGATGACCTGCGCGACTTTCAGCCCCACACCCGGGATCGTCTGCAGCAACTCAACCTGATGGGCCCACGGACGTGAAGCGTCCGCAATGGCCGCATCAAGTGTCGCCAACGCGGCCTCGACCCGGTCAAGGCGACCCAGCATCGCCGCAGCCAGCCGGGCATGATCGGCATCGAAGTGGCCCGTCAACGCCTCGATCAGGTCAGGGATCTTGGACCGCATCTTTCCCTTCGCCAGTTGCGCCAAAACCTCCGGATCAGCTTCCCCGGCGATCAGCCCCGCGAGCATGGCGCGTGCGGAGACGGTGGTCACGGATGAGGCCACCGAGGAGATCTTGATGCTGGCATCTTCGAGCATCTTCTCCAACCGGCCGGCGTCCCTGGTTCGGTCTCCCATCAACTGCACCCGGTAACGCGTCAGCAGGCGCAGATGTCGGATCGGCGGAGGCGGCACGAACGAAGGCCGGAGCACGCCGTGCTCGAGCAATTGTGCTATCCACTCAGAGTCTTTGACCTCAGTTTTGCGGCCCGGAACCGCCTTCATATGAGCGGCCTTGAGCAGCCAGCACTCCATCCGCTCTTCCAAGGAGTAAACACAGGCTTCCAGTACGTGCTCGTGGACTCCATTGCCGCCAGCGTCACCCCCTGCCCGACCAGCCAATCCCTCATCAGCTCCAGCGAGCGCGTCATTGTCCGAAACGTGCGCGTCTCGCCGTGACGACGGGGCGTGCGCACGCACACAGTCACCGATTTCTTCCCGATGTCCAGCCCGGCGACGCGTTCGAACATCACGTCCATCAGACTCACCCATCCTTTGAAGCGAGAATCACTATCAGCGCCGCTTGGAGGATCCTCTGATCAGGAAACAGACCCACGTGCTCTACGGCAACAATCCGGCTCACCCACGGACCTCGCGTCATACACGTCTTCGGGCTCCCCGGCACCAATGTGAATAGACGTCGCCAAGCGGCACCACAATTCTCACCCCTCGGCCCGCGGAAGATACTCCCGCATGAGCTACACCTCTGGCACCCAAGGCGTGGACGTGTGTAAGGGCTCACGGGATGTCATGTAGCGGTTGGGCTCGGTGTTGATGAACCGACGTGAGTGGAAAAGTTTGCGAAGAGTGCGGGGACGACCTTGAGCCGTCTCGCAGCTCTCAGCGGTTCTGCACGACACGGTGCGCCAATCGGCAAAGGGACCATCGACGGCGGCAACGGACGCGGGATGCGACGCCTCCGCAGTCGGAGTACGCGTGGAAGCTCCCCGCCCATCTACCTGCGAGCCAAGATCACAACGTACCCACCAAGATCTACCTACAGCACATCGACACCCTCCAAACCGCCCTCCGATCTCAGTCATCAGAACTCGAACGTGTCGAAGAGGAGAACACGGAGCAACACGACCGCATCAGACTCCTCCAAAACGAGCTCGCCCGTCTCAAACGCGCCCAACGAATCAATATCCAAGATCTGGCTCACATCGCCGCCCGATTGGTTGCAGTCTCGCACGCACAACGCGTCGCACTAGACCCCCCGACGCTGGACATCCTTCGCCGACGCGGATGGAAACCAGCGCGTAAGCAATCCCTCATCCCCCGGCCATGACCATGTCCATCGCCCGGCTCTCCGCACAGTCCGGCCTAAAGTACCTGTTCAAGACAACGATGATGGACGACGTCTCGCCCACTCCTCGGGACGCAACCACCTACTACCTGAAGGCGGGGACACCGCAAGGCCGCTGGCTCGGCTCCGGACTGGACGGCATCGGCAGAACAACCGGTGAACTCGTCACGGAAACCGACGCGAAAGCCATCTTCGACAACACCATCCATCCGGACACCGGCGCTCCCCTAGGCCGGCCGCACGGCCAGCCCACCATCGTTCAAAACAACCAGGGACAAAACGGCACGCGTCGCGCTGTCGCCGGCTTCGACCTAACCTTCAGCGCCCCCAAATCAGTCTCTGTGCTATGGGCGCTGAGCGCGCGGACCCTCCAAGACCAGATTCTTCAAACCCACCACGACGCCGTCTCCGCCACACTGGAATGGTTGGAAGAGTCCGTCATCCACACAAGATCCGGCCGCAACGGCGTCGCGCGCATCGGCACCACTGGGGCGATCGCCGCCGCCTTTGATCATTGGGAGTCGCGCGCCGGGGACCCGCAGCTGCACACGCACCTGGTGATCGCCAACCGCGTCCAGCGGACCACCGACAGCGTCTGGGTCACCCTCGACTCAAGGACGCTCTACAAGGCCGCCGTCGCTGCCAGTGAGCACTACAACGGTCTGCTCTTCGACTCCCTCCACCGCCACCTGGGTACCGAGACCGACATCCGGGAGCCCGCACCCAGCACCCACAACCCGAGCCCGCAGCTCACCGGCGTCCACGACACGTTGATCCGCGAATTCTCCCACCGCTCCCGCCTGATTGATCAGGAAACCGACCGCCTGGTAGCCGCATGGACCGCGGCCCACGGCACTCCCCCAACGGCGACGACCACCATCAAGCTCCGTCAGCAGGCAACTCTCTCCACCCGCACCGCCAAAGCCGCGACCATCGCACCCTTGCACCAACTCTCCGTAAACTGGCGGGCACGCGCCGAGGCCAAGGGCTTCGACCCCCGCCTCGTTCTGGCAAACACCATCCGGCGGTCACGGACAAATCCGTTCCGTTCGTCCGACTTCACCGTCGACTGGATCGACGCCGTGGCTTCCCTCACGCGAGAGCGTGTGGCGGCCAAACGCGCCACCTGGAACCGCTGGAACCTCCTCGCCGAGGCCGAACGGGTCTGCGCCGCGATTCGCTGCCACGCACCGGAGGACCGCAACGCCCTGATCGATGCCGTCGCCACGGCCGCTGAGGCCCAATCGGTTCCGCTGAATGACTACCGGTACAGCGTCCCCGCGGACGCGCGGCCCGATCTCCGGCTCGGCAAGCGGAGCGTCTTCGACTTCCATGGTTCCCGCCTCTATACCGACACCACGACGCTCGCCTGCGAGGAGGCGGTCTTGGCGGCAAGGAACGACGACGGCGGCCCGGCTGTCCGCGCAACCCTCGCCATGGAGGCACTCACCGGATACAAACATCAGGGCAAATTCGGGCTCCACGAGGACCAGCGGACCGCCGCGACCAAAGTGCTGCTGAGCGGGAACCGGCTCGACGCCGTCATCGGGCCGGCAGGCACGGGCAAAACCACCGCCCTCGGCGGAATCAAGGTCGCCTGGGAATCGGAATTCGGGACCGGCTCCGTCATCGGACTGGCGCCCGCGGCGGCGAGCGCCGAGGTCCTGGGGCGGGAGCTGTCCATGGTGACAGAGAACGTCGCCAAATGGCTGTACGAGTCCGTCGGCGAGGGGGCGGGCCACAGGGCTGAGCGCTTTCTCGCTACCGAGGCGCGCCTGGGCAACTCAGTGGCTCCAAGCACCCGCCTGGCGCAGGAAGCTACCCGGCTGGCCGCAGAGCAGAATCGGTGGCGGTTCCATCGGAACCAGTTGGTCGTCGTCGACGAAGCCTCGATGGTGTCCACCGTTCAGCTTTCGGCTCTGCTGCACCAGGCCCGGGAAGCCGGAGCCAAGGTCCTATTGGTGGGCGATCCCGGGCAACTGGATGCGATCGACGCCGGCGGCGTACTCGGCTGGCTGGACCGACAAGGCAAAACCAGCCGGTTGAGCACCATCTGGCGCTTCGAACACGTCTGGGAACGCGAGGCCTCGCTGAAACTCCGCAGAGGGGACATGGCGGCCATCACCGCCTACGAGCAGCATCAGCGGATCCGGCACGGCGCTTATCTGGACATGGTCGACCAGGCCTACCTGAACTGGCAAGCCGACATCCTTGCCGGAAGGTCGTCCATTCTCATCGCCGCGGACAACGACACCGTCGGTATGCTCAACGAACGTGCCCAGGCAGACCGTGTGATCCAGGGTCATGTGGACGCCGAACAGGCGGTACTTCTGGGCGACGGGATGCGTGCCGGCCGCGGTGATACGATCATCGCGCGCCGCAACGACCGCACCGTTGCCGACAGCAATGGCGACTTCATCCGCAATGGCACCCTGCTCGACGTCGTACGTATCGGCAGGCGCGACTGCTCCCTTACCGCGGTCCGCAGGGACACCGGCGCCACCGTCACGCTGTACCGAGACTATGTTGAGTCTGCAGTCGAGCTGGGATACGCGACGACCGCCCACCGCTCCCAGGGGCTCACGGTGGACGCCGGCCACAGCGTCGTCACACGGGGCCGACTCACCCGCGAGCTTCTGTACGTGAGCATGACCCGCGGACGCCTGGGAAACTACGCCTATGTCTGCGACGTTGACCCTACCGATGCCGAGCCTCTTGATCCCTCCTCGCATGCCTCGTGGCTGGAGGTCTTGGGAGAGGTACTCGCTGCGGAAGGTGCCGAACGGACCGCCCACGAAGTCCGCGACGCCGAACGGCTCAGCTCCGACAGCTTGGAACGCCTCAGCGCCGAATATGACTACCTCGCACAAATCGCATCCGCGGAAGACCTGAGTAAGTTTCTCCAGGCCCACAGCCCTTGCAATGTTGGCGAACTCGAGCAATCCCCGTCCTGGGGCGCGGCCGTCGCAGCATGGCGCCGATCCACGGGAATGAACCGATCAACTGCGATGCGGATCGTTGCAAATGCGTTAGAGACGAGCACGACAGCGAAAGACGCCACTGCCGTCATCCATGCCCGGCTCCGCAACTTCGTGGCAGGAATGCCCGACCGTGAACCTGCCCTTACCGGAGACCCGGTTCAAGCTGATCGGCCCGATCTCGCCAACATGCTCGCGCAGGTGACGGAACGGATCAGCAACAGGGCCGACGAGGTTAGCAGAAGAGCACTCATTACGGACCCCGAATGGAAGCGAAACCTACTTGAGATTCTGCATAAGGAAGGCGTGGACGACATACTCCCCGTGGTTGGCAGAGTCGCCGTCTACCGAGACAGATGGGGTATCGAAAACTCGCCGCTTCCGCTCGGGCCTGTTCCGGCGGAATACGAGTGGGAACGGAAATCGCACTATGAAACCATTCGGGGGTTCATTGACCACGCAGCGTCCCCTTCAGTCGGGCAGCAGCATTCTTCTCTATGGGTCGAAGACTCTGTTTCCCGAGAAGCCCGACTTATCAATGTCGGCTGGCAGCTCTAAAATAGGCGGGAAGGCATGCCATGATCTCGAACCCAGCCATCAAGCCGAAAGTTGCGACGCCCGCCCTGATTCTCGCCAGCGCGGCTGTCGTTATGGCTGCTGCGCTCGTTCCCGCTGTTAGCCGGCCAGAAGGCGCAGGCCTAGCGATTGTCTGGGTCGTCTTACTCGTCTGCACAGGCCTAATCTGCGCCATGTGGCTGGTGCGCGAGCGACGCCGTCGTACCTGGCTAGTGGAGGCAACTAGTAAGTGGGATCACCTCGAAGAGGCTCGGCGAACCCACGGCACAACCGCAGAAATTACAGTCCTGAGCGTCGACGCTCTTGAGCCCACCGGCTCGTGGATCACGATCAACTGGAACCGCTTCGGTCACGTTCAGAGTGCATGGCTGGAAGCATTGGAAGAACCCATCTGGGCAGGGGCCGTCCTGTTGATATCACCGGATCCAGCCCAGGTCAGGCCGGGTTCGCCGTGGCCGGCCACCTACTTCATACAGGCTTCGAGGTGCCATGCTTGGGCCCCTAGCCAGAAGAACTAGTCCGACCGAACCGCGTACCTTTCAGGTGGTCGTAATCGCTCCTACCGCCGTGGAATCAGAAGAAAAATGAAACCGACGAGCACCGAACACTGGCCCTTCTCGGATCCTCGTCAGCCCAGACAAATACAAGCAGAAAAGGGGATCCGAGATGTGGGCTTTCATCGACTGCAGTTGAAAGGCTCGGCTCCTGCCCTGAGTTGTGCCGCCCTGTCGTCTGACTTGGCTTCAACCCCACTGACGCAGCAAGGGTCTCACGGCCTCATCTCCTGCGCCGCCCGAGATTCAGTCCCTTATGGAACGAACGTCAGCGCTGACTCAGTTGGGCGCCAATTCGGCGAATTCGGAGTGCAAGGACGTGACAGCGCAGTACGCGAAGCCAACTTCACGAACGCCAATGACGACCTATGGCCCGTAAATCAGACCGTCAAACAATGGGCTCCGTACATACAGCAACGCTCCTGCACTCGGAGAGACTTCAAAGGGCGGACGTTCCGCTGACCTGAACTAACATCTGGACTGGTTGCCCGTCGGTGTCACTTGTACCAGACGGCCACACCCTTGTGGTGAGAGCAAGTACCTGAGTGCGTTGCGGAGAATGAATATGATCCGTCAACACACAAAGCGGTGGCGCCGCCACCTGGTGCCGGAGCCGGAGCGGGAGCGGGGCCCGGATCGGGGGCTTGAACCGGATCGGGTGCCGGGGCTGGGGCCGGGGCTGGGGCTTGAACCGGATCGGGTGCCGGTGCCGGGGCTGGGGCTTGAACCGGATCGGGTGCCGGTGCCGGGGCCGGGGCCACGTACGTCTCGTAGGCCGCCCACCAATCAGAGGCAATTGCTTGTTGGGCCGTAGCCAATGGCAAAGAGCCCGAGCAGACGAGGTCGTGGAGCTTGTTCTCGAGAGTGTCTTTCGTCCGGGCACCATTTGGCAGGTTGTATGGATCGGGCCAGAGGTTCAAAGCGTCGGCAGGTGCGCCACCGAGTTCGAGCGGAATCAGGTGGTCTTCTTCGTAATCGGCCGGATTGGTATCGGAATTGTAGGCGTAACCGGCCGTGAGCTGACGGAGCTTGAGCGTCGTCGTCAGGGACGAATCAGGACGAACGGTGGCCGTCCAGCCACTAAGGCATATTGTCTCGTTAATGGTTCCTTGCAGGACCTTAGGATTCGTTGCACCAGGGGTTGCTGCCTTATCGGGGAGAACGGCACCCGAGGCATTGACAGCGAAAGTACCGCTTACAACAGCGTCGGCGAATGGAGAAGGCACCGTCGTCACCGTTGGGCTGGGTGTGGGACTTGGGCTGGATCTTGAAGTGGGGGTGGCGGTCGCTGAGCTAGGAGTTGGGGTCGGGTTCGCTGAACGCACGGCCGATACAGAGGATTGCGCTGACGCAGCAACTTTGACATGCGCCGGGAGCGTCGCGGCGACTGCGGACATTGAGGCAATGAGCGCGACAAGGCTGGCGCCAACAACGACAGCCCCGATACGGCGTCCGGCGATTCGGGCCCAAGACCGTCGCCCGCTGACCAGAGTGTAAAGACCGGTTCCAAGGGCCAAGAGGGCGATCAGGAAGAGGCAGATCCAATAGTTTCCCGTGGCCACTAATGGGACGATGACGAGCCCGACAATGCCGCCGCCAAACGCGACGGCGCCTGCTTGACGCCCCGTGAAGCGGGCCCACGACCCTCTTCCCGAAATCAATGTGTAGAGACCTGTCAACAACAAGACGATGTCAGCCAGGACAAGCCAAGTGGAGAAATAGCCAGTGGCCGCTAGCGCGATCAGCGCGATTACAAACAACCCGGCGGCTACATAGGTTGAGGGACCGAGCCGTCGAAGAAGATTTCGGTGCGTGAGTTTCTCGTTGGCGAGTGCAGGCGTGTGTTTGGGAATCTCCGGAATGGGTACTTCCGTTTGTTGGGGGCGGACGTGTTGGGTCCATTGATTTCCATCCCACCAACGCTGCTGCCCGGGATCGATCGCGTCTACATACCAGCCAGCAGGCACCGCCATTTTGTATCCCCCAATATGTCCTGTCGCCGCTTCATCACAGAGCCACGGAGCTTCATCCTAAGTCAGAACGCACGAATTCGACCTGCCGTCGAGAATTTCAATAGCTAACTTGAGTCGGAATCAGCAAATGCCATCGTGACGCTCCCCCGCGACCGGTCACGCTGCACGGACGATGGGCAGCTCGGCCCATTCCGTTGTATAGCGCGGGCTGCGCATGTCCCGCTTCATGGTCCAGTCCGGGCCTCGCTTGATGCCGGCATGCCCGAGACCGATTTAGCCCCGGCCGTATTTTTTGCTAACGTCCTCGAGCAGTGTCCCGATGCCTCGTTCCTCGTGGGCGTTCTCGAACAGTTCCAGCGGCTTCTGGTTTCCGCTGGGACGCAGGTCGGTGACCATGATCCCGGCCCGGGCGTATTTGATGCCCTCGACGATCCTCGGGAGCAGGGCGTGGGCGGCCTTAGTGAGGATGACCGGATCTGCCGTGGGCATCGGCAGCCGGACGTTCACTGAAGGGAACGACTTGTCATTGGGGTTGTAGTACGACGTCCCCGCGAACGCGGTCAGGAGCTTGGCTTGCTGATCGTGCTTGGCCAGGCGGGCGCTGGCCATCTGCGCGTAGACGCTCAAGACCTGGCGCAGGTCCGCGGCCGTCGTGATCGGCTTGGAAAAGGACCGGCTGAAAATGAGCTGGTCCCGACCGATCCGCTCTTCCTCCATAGGGATGCACGGCGTGCCCTGCAGCTCGAGGACGGTGCGCATCATCACCACGGAGAACTTGTCCCGGATGGCGACAGGGTTGGCGCGTGACAGGTCGAGGATCGAGTGAATCCCCATGGCATAAAGCCGCTTGGTGAGCCTGGCGGCCACACCCCAGATCTCGATCACGGAAAGCCGGGACATGAGCGCCTCCCGTTCCGCTGGTGGCACGGACTCCCAGCGGCACACGCCGCCGAACGCCGGATTGTGTTTCGCCCATTTGTTGGCCAGCTTGGCGAGAGTTTTCGTGGGGGCGACGCCGACGCACACGGGCACGCCGACGTTCCTTTGGCAGGCGTCTTTCATCGTCCTACCAAGGGCCAGCAGATCCTCTCCGGAGCCCTTGACGCCGAGGAAGCACTCATCGATCGAGTAGACCTCCTGCCAGGCCGAATACCGCGCCAGCAGCTCCATCACCCGGGCGCTGATTGATCCGTAGAGCTCGTAGTTGCTGGACTTCGCAATCAGCCCCCATTCCTTGGCCCGTGGCTCGAGTTTGAACCATGGCTCTCCGAGCGCGATCCCGAGCTTCTTGGCCTCGTTCGACCTCGTAACCGCGCAGCCGTCGTTGTTGGACAGGACGATCAGCGGCTTGCCTTCGAGGGAGGGATCGAAGATCCGTTCAGCCGAGGCGTAGAAGCAGTTGACGTCGATGTGCGCGATCTCCTGCATGCGGCGCATGACCGCTGGTTTATGTCGGTAAGTGGCGTTATTCATATTGGCGCTATTCCTCGCGATCAAGCCTGAAAGCGCGCGCAGCTCGCCACTTGCCCGCGGCGTAGTCGCATAGCATGCAACTTCCAACCCGGCCGCGCACAACACGCTTTTTTCGAACATATATTCGAGTTCTAAGTTTAGCGCCGAGTACCGACAATGCGCCGAGTCCACCATGTTGTATCTGACGCGAGGCTGGCTGGGCGGTGCTTCCCACCCGCAGGCTGGCCGTGGCCGTTCACGTCATTACTGGCCTACTTGACGGCCGAGCCCGGGGTCAGGTCGGCCGTCCCGTAGGCAACGCCCGTCCGCGAGTCCATGATCGTGACGCTTCGGATTCTGAAGGGCGGGGACGGGGGCAAGTTGAAAGTTTGGGAGCCGGGCCCGGGTTGCAACCTGCCACCGATGTCCAAGAACTTCGGGTCTTCGACCACCATGTCCCCCGAGGTGTCTTTGGATAAGGCTCCTTCGTTGAGGATGACCTTCAAGTCCGGATTCGGGGCTATTGAGAAGTTCTCCAGCGTGAGGGTGGCACCTGCCTCTGTTTCCGCGATGTGCACGACCCCCACGGTCCGAGTGCCTTGGCTAATGAACCGGCCCGTCAACGGGGCATCCCACGAGGCGGACACCGATGTCGGGGCGGCTTGGGGGGTCGACGCCCCAGACACCGCATTGGTTGAAGTGCCGGACGGGGCTTCCGGTGCGACATAAGTGCAGCCGGCTGCCGTGACGGTAACAGCGGCGGCCATGAGGATTCGTCCGATGAGGTTGGCAGTGTCTGGCCGGTAGTCCCGTTTCACCATCGTTTCCCACTTAGAACCGCGCGGCCGGAACGACGGCGGGGACCGGCCGGATACACAGCGCCATGATGGCGCGAATGATCATGAGCAAGTTCAGCCCGAGGCTGCCGTATTGCGGTGCATGGTTCCCCGCCGGGGACGTCACCAGCCCCAACAGCAGAAGGACCACGGCAACGCCGGCCACCGCGGCTGCGGTAATCAGCGGGGCCTTTGACGTCCTCTTACGGGTGACGAGCAGCCAGATGCCGATTCCGAGGTAGGCAGCGGCGCCGACCGCGTACACTGCGGCAGACGCAGCGAAGAGCATGTCAGTGGCGCCGCTGAAACGACCCAGCAAGGACACGTCTAGGCCTGCATAGAACACGGCCCCCGCGGTGAGGATGAGGGACGAGACCCCGACCGTGGTCCGCAGCGACCGTGAGCGTTTCATCTCCGGGGAAGGGAGCGACACTATCGGCCCGTACGATTGCGGCAGGTCATTGTTCTGCGGGTAGTAACCACTCATCAGGGAAGTCCGTTTCAGCGCGCGGGAGCACCCACTGCGCCCCAATGCCGACAACCTACCAGTTAGTAAACCGAAAGTGTCATGGAAGATTGCCGACCCACCGGGAAATCCCGATCCATGCGCTCGAAGGCGGCCACCGGCGGTCTCAGGGGCGCGGCGTGCCCCGCCCGGCCCCGGCACCCGTGGAATAGACTGCCCGTGATTCTACGAGAGGTGGGGGAATGAAGGATCGACAAGGGGATGATGTGCGGGTCGAGCACGTCGGCGAGGACGTGCCCTCGGCGCCACGCGAAGTAGTCGGGGGCGACGGGGAGTCCTGGTCTGTGGCCCTGCCCGACGGTCTGCGCCTGGAGGCCAGCCCGTACCTGGAGCACCAGCCGCCGGCTTGGCCGGGCAGTTCCTTGCGGCGAAGGATGCTGCTCACCGCGACGGCTTTCGCCGTTGCCCTGACCGCTGTGGTGATCGCCGCAGGGTTCGGACTCGGCGTAGCACTGGCACCCTTCACAGCCGGGTCCGTCCGAACAGGCGCCGCCGTGACCAGCCAGCAGCCCCACACTGACAAGAACCACGACTACTGCACACTCGGCGTCGCCTACACCTTGGGCGGTCAACAGCGGCACGCCACCGTCGAATCCGGCCAAGCCTGCAAGGCATCCCTCCAACCCGGCACGCAGGTCCAGATCGCGCTCAACCCCGACAACCCAGGTGACATCGCCGTCCTCGGGTACGGGTATCCCCGGGAGAACGCATGGAAGGGCATAGCCATCATCGCCCCCATCATGGCCGTGATGCTGGGCCTGTTCCTCCTGTTTTGGGCATTTTCCTATCGCAGCACAAAGCGACTGTTCTCTCAGGAGACGCGATGGCACAACATAATCGCCACGGTCCGGGGCCGGACCCAGTCCAAGAGCGGCACAACCCTGTACCTAGAAGCCCAGGACACCACGGGGAATGACCGCATCTTCACCATGCTCTTCAATGACAGAGGTCCACGGCCGAAGCCAAAGCCCGGCGACATCCTCGACTTTGCCCTCCTCGCCGACGGAACGGCACACGCCGCAGTCTCCATCAAAAGCGAGAACCGGCTCCACCTCGTAAGCTTCTCGGTTCCCAACGACTTTCAACTACGCGCCCTCGGCCTATAAGGCCCAGTCCTGCGCACCCTCATTGGCAGCGCCGCCCCGTGACGTTTGCCACTTTACGACAGCTTCAGGAGCACAGGACATCCGAAGGATCGGACTGCATGAAAGCTGAGCACGGTGAATTAGATGCAATTCCGCTTATTAGACATGGTGGAGGCACCATGTGACGACTCCCCAGATCCGAAGATCGGAGAGTTCAGGGACGCGGATCGGCGGGTATTCCGGGTTGTCCGACTGCAGGACGATGCCGGCCCGGGTGATCCGGAGGCGTTTGATGGTGAGTTCGTCGTCGAGGATCGCGACCACCACTGAGCCGTCCTTTGGAGCGAGTGCCCTGTTGACGATGATCTCGTCACCGTCGCTGATGCCTGCCGGTTCCATGGAGTCTCCGGCCACGCGGACGACGAAGGTGCTGGTCTTGTCCTTGATCAGGTGCTCGTTCAGGTCGAGCTCCGAGGAAAAGTAGTCCTGGCTCGGCGAAGGGTAGCCCGCAGGGACCGCCACCGGAGCCACCGGGATGTGCCCGGGCTCGGCCCCCGCTTTTATCATGCGAGGGTCTAGGGCAAGAGACATGACACACCTTTATTCGAATATATGTTCTATTCAAATGGTAGCCCCAGGCCCGGACATTGACGCGAATCAACCCTGTTGCATCTAATGCGGGATGTGGACCTGGGCGCGCCCTCCACGTTCCTGTTTTGGAGATTCGATGGCACCGAGGCTGATAACTGGCCCGATACCGTAGCGCGCCCGGGTAGGCGGGCCCCAATCGGAGACCGGGCCGTGCAATCGTGCTTCGACATCCTCGAAAGCATCGGGAGGAATGTCTTCGAGCCCAAGCACCGCCGCCGAAGCCATCCGCGAGATCGTCCTGGGCCACGGCGGATCAACGAGTGCAGACACCCGCCCCGCACTCTCGGTGCCGCCCGACTAGTAACTCATCTCACTCCCCTGCGCCGCCCCAAAAGGGGGCACCACCACCGGGCTCTTAGTCGCAATGTTGTACACGGGCGAGGAGGCCTCCGCTGAAGCCGCCGCCTCTAGACCGGACCCAATGCCAGCATCCGGCGCAGCAACGGCAGCATGCGCCGATCGCTGGTAGACGGCGGTACCGAAGCGCAGATCCGGCCCAATCGTGTCGGCGACTATGCGGCGGGCTTCTCGCTTCTCACCGTCCTTCTCGTAGGAGCGGAATTCGAGCTCGCCCGCCACAGTAACCGGATCGCCCTTTTTCAGTGAGTTCGATGCATTCTCAGCTAGAGCCCGGAAGGCCGAGACGTTGTGGAAGACGGGTTCGCCGTCCTGCCAGGTCCCGTCCGTTCCCTGGATTCGCTGGTTTACAGCGACGCGCAGCTTGGCGTGGGCCACTCCGGACTCGCCGTAGGTGAGCTCTGGGTTGGCGACGAGGTTGCCGGCGATGCTGATCGGGATTTTGGTGCTCATTGTTCTTTTCCTTTCCAGTCCCAGCAGGACTCTCCCGCCGGACAGATAGTTTGAGTCAGACTCCAGGGCCCGCGATTGTGGGCCCGTCTATCGACGCGGCGGGCCGTCCCACGCCGACGTAGGACACCGTCTGGTTGAGCCGAGGATCGGCGTCGACGGAGGGAACCTTGCCCCCGAAGCCAGGTGGATGAGTGACTTCGAGGATCCCCTTCGATGCTGCCGTCACTCGCCCGAGGACGGACTTCGCAATATCAACCCGGGAGGCAGGAAGTTTGCGGTGATCCGCCCCCTCCGCCAAAACACCACCTTCCGTCTCGATGACAGCGTCTGCCCATCCGGCAAGGTAGGAGGCCGATTGTGGTCCGCGGTCGATCCCGTGGGCCCGCAGCACGGTGTAGGCGACAGACTCGGCCTCGACTTCGGCAAGCCCGCGGTGGTCTGCACTGCTGCCGTAAAGCCGCCCGACGGCGTCGTCCGGGCCATGCAGCAGTACATGCCCAAGCTCGTGGGCGAGTACCGCGGTGCGCTCCTCGGTGCTCAGCCACGCTCCCACTTGGACGCGGTGCTTGGCGAAATCCGTGTAGCCGCTGGTGAGTCCGTATTGGGCGGCGTCGACGTGGACTTCGAAACCGTGCCGGTGAGCGACCTCCGTCAACAATCCGAAAAGCTGTGAGGCGTCGACGCCAGGCCCGGTGCCGTCTCGCGGCACGAGCAGCGGAGTCCCTTGGGTTTGCGAGACATCAAAGACTGCCTGTCCGCGCCACCCGGTGATGACCGTCTTCTTTCCATCGTCGACGGCGCCACGGGGAGCCTTCTCTCCGACGCGTATCCGCTGCCTGGTCCCATCCGGAAGCGTGAATTCCTGCATGCGTGCTGTGCGCGGCGCAATCACCCACAGGGCATGCTCACCCTTTAGCACAGCTCGGCCGTGGCGTTCCCATTCCCTGTACCCCGCGACGAGTGTGGGCTCTTCGGTACCGCGCTGGGCCATCTGCATCATGAGGAGGGCCACGTTCCCGCCGGAGTATCGCCAAAGGGTGGCCGAAGCGTCCAGCAGTACCTGCCAGTGGGAAGGTGATTCAACGGCTTGTTCCAGGATCGTGTGGAGGCCATCCGTCAGGACGGAGATGCGTTCCTCCGGTGTCATCCGCGACTGGCCCAATGCCACCAGGGCGGGCGCGGGATCGTGCGCCTCAGAATTCGATACGCCCTCGCCTCTCGGAGCCACGACAGCCACCTCCATGCCTCTTGGATTCCGCAATCGCGGATATCTGTTCATGTCCGCAGACGCGCGGACTGCATGACTTCAGAACTCGGCACCAAGTTGATGGTGAGCTGCCTGCCACTCGATGAACTCTGGACCATCCACCGTGAGAACTCTTGAGGTGGGTTCTTTGTGTGACTGCAGGCCGACGCAGCCGGCCGTTCGGGTGTGGGTTCTGAGGCGTTCGACGGCGTGTGGGAGCCGCTCGTGAAAAGCCAACGGTCCGAAGCCAGCATCGTCGGCGGCGTAGGACGCCTGTTCTGCCCGCTGCAGGGCGTAGAGCTCGGCGACGATCTCTTGGTGCTTCCACCAGCAATCGGGTACCACTGACGTCGTCAGTTGGTAGGTCGCGACAAGCCATCTCACCCAGTCTGCGAGCGCAGCCCAGACGCCTACGGCCTGCTGAGGGCCCATATCCCGCCAGCGATAAGTCGTGCCCTGCAAACCGTTCGGGGCTCGGAAGGCCGAGCGGAACAGCTCGGCTGTCAGCTCGTCGTCGTCCGCTCCAGCTGAGGGAATGTCAAAGTGTTCGACATCGTCATAGTTCCCCATCGCTGGTTCCTTCGGCTATTTGCTGTCGCTGTTTGTGCCCTTCGGTGAGTGCGCGTTCGGTTTCTGCCTTTGAGCGCCCAAGTTCGGCCGCGTCCTTGCGCTTGCGCCATTCGCGCAGGTCCAACAGGATCGGTCTTGTGCGCCGGCCAAGCATGAGGGCCGTGCCGGTAGGCAGCCGGCGGATCTCATCGAGGGCGATGACCGGGCTCTCCCGGATCTGCTCGCCGTCCTGACGGCCTTGCGAGGACCATGAGCGCGTAGTCAGGGTGAGGCTTCGCTCCCCCAGCAGCCCCGCGAGCGAGCGGAGGTCACGTTCGTCGGAGCCGCCGCCGAAGATCACCTTGATGATGGCCGAATCCCAGATCGTGGCGGCCTCGTCGATGGACCAACCTGTTCGGGCCTGGGAGAGCGACTGCAGCACAACGAGTGTTGAGATGCCGATTCCGCCACCGTCCGAAAGGGCAATCGGTAAGCCGGGCCAAGGAGCAAGATTGGCGATCTCGTCGAGGATCAAAGACAGAGGCGGATCGAGCCGGCCGCCCGGCGAGACGAACGCCATTTCCCGGGCGGCGTAGTCGATGTCGTCAATCAAAGCTGAGAGATAAGGGCCTGCCGCGGCGGCCCCTGCTCGTGTGCCAATCAGATAGAGAGTGCCGCGATCTCGGATGAAGCTTTTCGGATCAAATTCCTCCGATTCGTCCTGGGGGTCAAGCGCAGCCAAGACTTTCGGCGAGGACAGCGGAGCCACGGCCGCCGAGACCCCAATCCAAGAGTTGGAGGTGTTCCTTGGATCATCTTCAAGGATCCCCATCAGATCTGCCTGCCACCCCAATGCAGCCCCTGGGCGGCTGAGAACCTCCACAGCCTCACGAGCCAACACCGGACTCGAGGACCAACGCCGAAAGGCTCGGACCCCCTCCCCGGACAACGCCGCGGCGTGAAGCAAACACTGAAGGACTATCAGGGAGCGCTTCTGCCACGCGGCGTTTTCGCCCTTCATCTCCGTATCGGCGGTGATTACCAAGGCGCGGCGCGTGGCGATATCCGGGTCCTGGCAGCCGCTGACCGGAGACCAACGCAGCGTGGACGGCAGACCGGACATTCCTTGCGGATCGAACACGGTCACAGGCCTATTGCCCGTGGCGCGAGCTTTCATCGTGACGACAAGATTGTCGGCCCGGGTGGACGTCGTCACCACGGCCCCGGGCGCATCGAGGATGGCATTGATCACCACGTAGAGTCCCTTGCCCGAACGCGGCGCACCCTGGATCACCATCGATTCTTCAGTTGAGACGTGAATCGTGACACCGCGCGAGCGTCCGAGCATCCAGGAAAGGTCCTGAATACTCGGGTTGCTCAGCCCGGGACGCGTGAACTTCCCCCGCCTCCGGACGGCCCCGGCTCCGAAGTCGTGCAGAATCTCGGAGCGGCGCGCGATGCCATCCCGGTTCAGGATCTCTTGCCGCAGCCATGCCCCCGATTGCTTCCATCTTCGCCAAGCCCAGATCCCACTCACCGCGAGCGCGGCGACCGCGACCAGTACCGGGGCGACCAGCCACCAGACCTCGCCCGTGCCGACGTCGCAGAGGGGAGTTCGGCGCACGATCCAATCGATCCGGCCAGTGAAGAGTCCGACGGCGGCCGCCGGGTTTGGCGGCGAGGCCGACGAGGTGCCGCACCGCCAAGTGACGACAAGCCGGGCGGCACCCTGAACCAGGAAGGAAAGGCTCACGAAGCCAGAGAGGGTGACGAGTCCGGCCGTGACGAGTGGGCTGGTGTTTCCTGCGCGCGGGTGGCTGAACATCAGATCATCCGGTCGTCGGTGCCAAAGACTTCTAGCTCATCGGTGGTGACTCTGTTGGCAACGATGAAGGAACGGTTTCCGACCTTCCAGAGTCCTACGCCCTTGGGAAGGTTCTCGACGTGTTCGCATTCGGCTTCGGTCAGGCCGAGGGCTTCCTTGGTCAGGCGCATGGCATCGTGCTTTTGCCGGTAGATAATGCGCGTGTCTGCTTCCGTGAGAAGCCCGAGGGCCTTCTGACGGTGTCCGCTGGTGCTGTCGCCGATCTCGTTGAGATCGGCGACCTTGTGCATGATGAGCAGGTTTGCAATCCCGTAGGTGCGGGCGAGTCGCCATTGCTCGCTCATTTTGGCCAGCATGTAGGGATCGGCAAGCATCCGCCAACCCTCGTCGTAGACCACTAGCCGCTTGCCGCCGTCGGGATTGGTGACCGCTGCCTCCAGCCAGGTCGCCCCGCACGCTGCCGCGAGTGACAGGGCCTGCTCAGAAGCGCCGATCAGGGCGGAGGTATCCATCACCATCATGGGCGCGTCGGCGTCGAAGGCGACCGTGGAAGGGGCGTCGAACATTCCTTCCAGATCGCCTGACACTGTGCGTCGGAGCGAGTGGCTGACAGCCGTTCCGCCGTCCCTGCCGACGAGCCCGATCGTTTCCTTCGATGGGTTCAGCAGATGATCCAAGACCATGGGTAGCGTCGGGTTCGAGTTCTGCGACACCGTCTCCATCAGCGCCATATCCAGCGCCGTGTGCTCCACGGGGCGAAGTGGCATGCCCTGCCGCATGAGGGACACCAACGCCACCAACAGGTAGCGACGGCGTTGGCGTACCACAGCCTGCCACTGCGCCTCACTCAGCGCGCTGGAACGCGGACCCGCGTCGAGGGGGTTCACTCGGGCTGAGCGGCCGGGCCCGACGGATATGACTTTGCCGCCAACAGCATTGGCCACGGCCACCCATTCGCCCTTGGGATCAGACGCTACTGCCGCCTTCCGCCCCAGCGTGATCGAGCGGGCCACCAAGGATTTACCGCACATGGACTTGCCAGTGCCGACGGTGCCGATGACCACGATCGACGGGCCGCTGATGACACCATTGTCATAGAGAATCCACGGATCGTAGGAAAAGGCCCCGGACCCGAAGACATCCGTGCCGATGTACGTGCCCTCATGACCCAGACCCGATTCAGTGATGAACGGATAGGCCGCCGCAAACGTCAGTGTGGAAGCCCGGTGCGGTGCTGGACGCAGACGATGCGGGCCACGCAGAGATTTTGGTTCCCTACTCCCCCAGTCCCCACCGTGTTCGCTACCTTCCAGCCGACCATCGATTGTGTCTCCGAAGCCCCGCAGCGCAGATATCCACGGTCCGCTCTCCCCCGGGCCTTCGCGCCTGCGTCGTTCCTTCCTTTCCCTGCGGTTGTCACCCGACGGCACGTATTGAACATTTTGGATGGTTCGCTTCATCGGAGCCCCCTCCCGAGCGGAAGGGCGCCGGCAACGAACGCAGCCCATTGCTGCCCGGCCAGCAACCGCAATTCAACGAAGGCCCCTGCAGCCGCCGATTCAAGCTCCTGCCTGTGCCGCGCCAGATCTTCGAGCGTGGCTGCCGTGATCGTGACGTACGCCGAGGGCCGCACGTCACCGTGGCCGGCGACGATCTCTTCCTCCCGCTGAGCCACCTCCTCTTCTTCCGCCTTTTGTTCACGCGTGAGGGGCCTGTCGAACCTCGTGTTGATTCGACGCCGGGTTTCATGGGCTTCCTGGGCAGAACGGATATCCCGCAGCGCCTCAGTCGTGGGCACTGCCCGGATCACTTCAGTCACCGTATGGCGGAAATCTCCGACGTAGATCAGCGGATGCAGGAAGCCCGGAAAGACCTTCTGCCGAGGCCACTCCGCGATCCAGAACGTCTGATGAAACCCGGAGTCGGTGCGCACATAGGTCCAGTGCTCCTCGACGGCCATAGGGCCCGAAGGCAGTTTGGACGCTGGATCGCTCTCGTGTATGGGTTTGGTGGCTGGTGGCTGCCGGTGAATGGCGACGGCCGCCGGGTCGAAGGCGCCGCGTAAAACCCCGAGGATACCGTCCTCGCGGAGCCACTCCTCGACCTTGACGTTGTGTGTTCCCAGTGCGGTGGTCATAGCCTCCACCTCCAACCGGAGTACGCGTTCAACGCCGACCAGTCCCCCGCCGGACTCCTTGATCCGCCTTCGGGCCTTGGCCGTGTCCACGACGAGAGTCAGAAGCAGATCGTGGCTCATGGCCGACCCAGCTGCAGAAATCAGATCCTCATACGAACGCTCGCCCCAGCTCAGCTCTCGTGTGTCCGCAATCCGATGCGGTACGGCGTGTTCGTAGAAGTCACGCAGGGCCTTCGACGGATACGGAACCGTGTAATCCTGAACGGCAATTCTCGCTAGAGAGCTGCGCTGGGCCATGCCCGCCTGAACACGGGACCAGGCCTGTACTGCCCAGGCTTTGTCGTCGGTGTCCAAGAGCGCGAAAGACCTCGTGCTGCACCGCAGTACCGCGAGGGCCTCCCTGCCCCTGGCGTCAATGATGAAGGACTCGCCCCGCGAGGTTCGGCGCAGCTCGAGATTTCCCAATCCGCCCGGGAGTGCCAGACGGCCCGCAAGGACAGCTCGCTCGGGCCTGACGAAAAACCGCGTCTGGTTGATGACTGATCGATAGAAGAACACGACGGCGTGACTGGCCCATACCGGATATGGAATCCGTGAGTACTGCAGCAATCCGAGCAGCATTAGCCCGAGCCACATCGGTCCTGACGCGAATAGTCCGACCGGTCCGTTAGCGGCCGAGGCCACGCTTGCCACGAGGACGCCACCCGCCAGGAGGAGCAACTGATACCACTTCAAGCCCATGAACAGACCGCGACGTTCGTAGCGAGGAAACTTGACGGCCTCGAGGGTGCGTGAATTTTCAGACACTGGAATCACTGTCTTTCGCGGGCTGGACAATCGTTCTTGGTCGGACCGGTGGTGGCACTGTCGGCGCTATCGATGGAGAGGCAATAGGAACAGACGAGGGGCGTGACGCTGAAGGCTGCGGCGACTCGTCAGTGACACTGGCAGCCGACTGACCGGACGGCGATCCTTCCCTCGTGTACGGTCCGCGGGTGGCCCGCGCCAGAGGCGATGCAGGACCGGGAGCTGACCCGCCGACGTCGAGCATCAAGGTAGGGGCACTTTCGACGGAACTCCGCGACGACGTCGTACCAGTCGGCGCTCCGGGTAGTGGCACTTTGGGCGGCAATGCAGTTGTAGGAAACTGCTGACGACTCGACGGGATCGGGCGAGTTATCGACGAACGGGCAGCCATGCCAGCAAGCGTGAATCGGCCACCCGTCTGTCGGCTGATCTGCCTTGCAGTGAAGCTGGAGCTGCGCGAAAGAATGTGACCGCCGCCGGCAGTTTGGGCAGCCGCGGCCAGTTCCCCGCCGGCGAAACTGACAAGCCGTAAGGCCATCAGAGGAGCGCCGCACGCAAGTGTCATTCCGACCACGCCGGCAGCCAGTCCAGCGAACGACTTCGACTCGGCGAAGAGCTTGATAGCAACCGCCAGAACGGTCGCGGCCAGAGGCTTGGCTAGGAGCAGCGCGACGACGATCTCGCACCAGCGTCGCGCCCAGGATATTGTTTTCTCCCACGGCATGAGCATGAGAGCGACAGGGGCTACGGCGGCAAGCACGATGAGCGCGAATGACCGGAAGATCATCGAACACATCAGAATGAATGCCAATATCCAGACAACGATGACGGCCATCGCCGTGACAATCACTGCCCCGGCCGCCCCACTGCTAGAGCCGGGTGCCAAGGACACAACGTTCCAATCCCGGCCGGATCCCGCGGGTGCCCGCTCGAAACCGAAAAGCCGCATGAACACCACGTACGGGTCCGTTCCCATGGAGTCGAGGATTGCTTGCGACGCGGAGTCGCCGATGTGGGTGAGCTGGCGAGCAAGGAAAACCGCTCCGGCCACCATGGGAATGGCTGCGGCCCCGCCTACCAAGGCCCGTACGAGGCGGCGGGGCTGTTGGCTGATCAAGCCCGATAGGAGCTGCAGGATCATTGCCACGACGAGCGGGGTCATCATGACAACGACCCACCAATTCGTCAGCCCCTGCACGACGATCCACTGCGAGTCATCAACGTTCGAGACGCTGAATGCCCCCGTGATAAATGACCAAATCCAGGACGCTATGTTCTGGAGAATATTCGCAAAAAGGGCCGTGACGGCTCCGAGGAAACCATCGTTCGCCTGGGAGACGAGCCCGCACCCCGGCGGCCACCACCCATCCAGGTCACACTGGACCGGCATAACAGATCGGACCTAGAATCCGAGCGGGAACGCCGATTGGGACCAGAGAATGTAGCCGTTGATGCCGCCCAGGATCGCAGCCACCGGGCCAGTCCAGAGCAAGATCATGCCACCGCCGGACGCCAGCCGCGACGACTGACTCAACTTGCCAGCCAGAAGCATTGCCGCCCCCACGATCGCCACGATCGCGATCACGATGAAGGCACCGACGAGGATGCCGCCACCGATCTCCTTCAACGAGGCAAGAAAGGGAAAGTTAGGATTCGGGGTGATTCCGGGATCTACAGCTGCCAGCAACATTGAGTGCTCCGTCCGTCGTCTTCCAGAGGAATGAGCTGCGTAAGCTCACGGCTTCATGGAGGCGACGGCGTGGAGCGACATGACGTTCCGGAATGGATAGATGACCGGACAGTACATAATTGACTTTGGGCCAAACATCCTGGGTAACGGCATTGGACGTGTTTGCAGTCCATCCCTGCGACGCGCAATGCGTGAGTGATTATCCCTTCGGTTGTCGGATGAGGATCTCTCGATCAGTAATCGGGCCATGAGGGCGTTGACACCAATCCGCCCACTTTGAAATCTTCCCATTTAGGCGGTCTCGCCCTCCGCGGCGGGGCCCCGCACCCACACGGGCCGCCATGGTGACGTCGAGACCTTGCGTGGCGAACGGTTTGCCGATGCGGCCCATCTCTCGTCTTCGGCTGCGCTCTTCGAGAGAACTTTGCCACACCACCTAGCAATCTGTGCTGAGCGTTTCGTGGGCACCTGGTTGGCAGGATCAGGCCAGACCGCTCCCTACATGGGGCAAATCGATCCAGCGGCTTCTCCGCAGAATTGTCCCGACGCCCTGCCTCAGCACGCGAACGTTCGGTTTGGCGGGGAAAGAGAGGCGAAAACATGAGCGCAACCTCAAAGAGCCCCAAGGAAAAGCGGCTTCGCCAACAAGGGGACCAACCTATCGCAGTAACTCCCTGTTCTTGAGCTGCTGCCTTAGTTACTTGCATTGGCCTTCATTGTCCGCGCACAGCGGGACCCAAACCTCGGGAAAACCACAAAGGGCTAAGGACTACCTTGCTGATCGAAGTGAAGCGCCGTCGACGCCGGGCGCGGCGCGGCCGGCTGTTCAACGTCCGGGGAGGCTGGCCCGGCAAGGAGCAACTGCTCGCTACCCCAACGTAGGAAGAACGCAAAGAACGGATCTGAAATATGGAGGCGGGAGTTCGTTTCGTCTTCCACATACTCAAGGACCGGTTGAACGTCGGGTAACATGTCGGACTCTTCGTCAGATTCTGCATCGAGCTCATCCTCAGTCGGGCGCCTCTCATTCATCCGCTTGGCGGCGATCCGGCTTAGGTGCTGTAGAGCACGGGTGATCTGGTTCGCCGCTGGGCCTGCACCTTCGACTTCTGCTTCAACCGCTGCCCGAATATCTTCTTTGGTCAGCTCTAGACGAGGACCAGTCTGAGCGATCCCTCGCAAGGTCAACCCATAGGAATCGAGAGTCCCGTTATCCTTGGTCTTCCATTGCGTGCGCTTATTTCCCCTCTCCTGCGGGCCACTGATCAATCGTTCAAACCAGTCACGCGAGGCCGGGTCGGTTTGAGCCCTGAAGAAAGCTGGCCAGTCTGCGGGAGCGTTGAGATCCACAAGTACGTCCTGAGCGACCCGTACGTCATTTGCCTTGCACAATTCTCGGCAGAATTTCTGCATGAGGTGGGGGCTCCCGTAAGACTCCTCGGCGAGTCGGTTTGCCAATACTTCGTTGGCATCCCGCACCTTCAAGGCAGCGAAACCTTGGCGAGCGATGAATAGCAGATCTTCGATACTCCAGAAATTCACCTTGAGTGGAACAACGCGCCCAGTCATATCGGGCTCGGCCGTAACGACGTCCTGAACGCGATGCGAGATGGATACGAAAATAATGGCAACTCCGGCCAACACTAGCGGCTTAAGCGCACGCACAATCTGACGCTGTATCGGACGATCGATGAAGTGAAAATCGTCAATGACGACTGTCCGACCAGATGCCACTAGAGCCTGTCGCGCAACCGCTGGCATAGGCCGGTCCGCTCCATACCGGGATGTCGTCGAGTCAGTAGCGCTGTATGCAGCCTTTGCGGCGATCTTGGCGACGCCGGGAAGTCCTGCCTCCGAAGAAAGGTCACCGCCGCCAGTTTCCCCGTGGTCTTCGCCGACCTGAATCTGGTGGTATGCGCCAAGCTGGTCGGCGATGAGCCGCCAGAGAGTGTCAGTCGAATCTATACCCTGTCCATCAACCCAAACCGGGTCGGAGACCACGCGCTCCACGAGCACGGACTTGCCGGTCTTCGTCGGTCCAGCAACCGTCAGAATCGCGCCCGTCTCGTCCAGATAATCTTGCAGGTCCCTCTCCAAATGCAATTCCGCACGGGGGTTATAGGTCAGTGCGGGAAGCTTTCCCGGTACAAAAACTTCTCCGACCTTCAATTTATTAGCCACGGACAGATACTATCCGACGTTATCTGACACAAGCCGAAGGCGAGAGGAAAGTGTCAAACAAATTGCAGCATTGGCCACCGAAGTCGCTCACGAGATCGAGATCGACCGTGACATCGAGCATCCGCGGCGCTTGCGATCCCTCAGGAGCGACAACCTCCACCCCTCCTGACCGGTTCATACACATTCAAACGGAACTTCGTCGCTATTCCATTCGGCAAATAAGGGCGTTCGTTCCACTTACCGTCGCCTCGGGGTTGCTCACGCGTCCGTGCGACTATGTGTAAGGATGTCAGGGCAAGAGGTCAAAGTACGCAGTGCCCGTGTTCCATGCGACAGGATGCCGCAACGTTCCAACAGCTGGGTTAAGAGCGCTGTACATCATGCCATTACCGGCATAGATGCCGACGTGACCCCAGTTGTCGGGTCCCTGCGGATTCTGCACCACCAAATCCCCCGGCTGTGGATTATCCGTTCGCTGCCCGACGGTCCATTGATCTACACGTGGGAGGTTGATCCCCACCTGTTTATAGATCCATTGAACGTAGCCGGAGCAGTCCCACGCTTTGAACGCCGTTCCACCCCACACGTATGCCCCACCCAGCCCTTCTTGAGCAAAGTGCAGGATGTCCTTCCGGATTTGGCTGAGATTTGATGCTATTCCCGGCGGCGTCGAACCGTTAGGAGAGCTGTCGCAGGAAGCTGATGCAGGGCCACCTGCGAGCGCATCAACGATGGCCGTTGCCTCAGGTTCCCAGCGCGCGTACAGCTCAGGAAAGGCTGATACTTGAACAGCTTGGGCCGCCTTGCCCTTATCCATAGATTGCCAGGTCGGGATATCAAGCAGCCCGGGTGGGCTGCCATGGTTGGGACCGCTGGATCCGCCGTAGAAGGCCCGAGCGTTGTAGCTAGGGTCCATGAGTTGCTCGATGGTCCCCCAGCCTGCGGCTGGACGTTGCTGGGCGGTGCCGAGGGAGTCGTGGTCGCTGCCGACGCCGTCGTGCCGAATCAAGAGCGAAGCGGGAACGTTTGTGTTCGCCAAGACTCTTAGTCCGGATTCCTGAACTGCCACCATGATCGCGATGATTTGGCCGTCCCTGGGGACGCCCATTTGTTTTCCAACTGCAATGTAAATCCGGGCAACTGCCACTTGTGCGGGAGTTAGAGTGGCCGGGGCCTGGCTGTGTGGCTGAATCTCCAGACCAGTGGCTTCGTCCGATGTCGGCTGTGCATTGGCGATCGCACCGAACGAACAAGTATTAGAAGTTGTCGCCGAGTTGGCGGCAAACACTGCAACACCAGCGCAAAACGCAAAGGCATAGACCAGGATCAGTGCCATAACTGCAGCCGTCGATGCCCGCAAAATAGCTCGGCTCTTCGCCAATCCGGTCAGAACCGCGGGAGCAGGCATCAGTAGACGATTTTGCTCGGCGTCGCGTAGAAGCCAACGACTTGGCAATGATCGATCGGGGCTGTAGTGGCCGGTGGACAATTCACCATGACGCTCACGGGAGCGGCATAGGCGTTGCGGTCCGAGTTCGATTGATCCACAACGCTTAGAGTGGCTGTGCAGACATGGAGGCCAACCCAGGGCGCCGGGTGGTCGCGCACCTTGGCCAGCTCGCCGTCGCACACAAGGGACAGGACCGTCGCCGAACGGCGTGCCTGTTCCCCCGCCAAGGTCGCAAAGGTTCCGGCGTTAACACCGGTCGCTTCGAACTCCTGTACAAACACCGTTAGTGGGTTGGACCCGTCCGGCAGAACGTCCCACCAGTCCCGCAGTCGGGAGTAGACCTCAGAGTACGACGCCGTTCGCGTATCCCAGGTATATATCGCCGTCGCTGCCGCGCCAGCGAGTCTGCGGAAGTCCGATGTGCGTGGTTCGCCGATCGCCTGTGGAGTTACCATCGCGGAAGCTGAGGTCGGCGATGCGGCTGGCGAGACGGTCGACGACGTCGCGGCGCCGGTGGTTGCAGGGGCCGCCGTCGAAGGTGAAGCCGGCTCCGTTCGGGTCCCGCCTGCGGGAAGCGCAAGAATGAACATCGCCGCCACCACGCTCAGAATTGCCAGGACGCCGATCCACCAGAACCGCCGTCTCCCTGAGCCTAGCGGTGTACGCCTCTGCAACAGCCCCATGTCTGCCTCCTTGTCCCCTTCATTGCAAGCAGTACAGGCTCACGACATGACTCAAGGGGCCGTTGTCATTCCATTCCGGAGAATCCTCCACGACGCCTGATACAGCCGCCGGGCGAATCCAATCTGCACGGCAACATAGCGTTCGGTGACCCCGAGCTCCGCGGCCAAAGACTCCAGGGCTCGGTTCCTCTCCGACCCACGAACACCTCGCCGAACGATGCTGACCGCAACTCGGCGGAGCACTAGCGTCGGCAAGCATTCAGCTGCGGACTGGCAGAGATCTTCCATGCTGCGGATGTCTGCCGGCTCCACTTCCAAGGCACTTTGAACAGTCTTCGCGGTCTGGCGCACCACTGTCACCGCATGCCACCGGCGGCGATCCTGTGGCGAGGGCGGACCGTATCGACGCGGCGCAGTGAGACTCTCCATGGCTAGGCCCCAAACGCTTTCATTCACACTGGCTCGGGTCAGGGCAATAATCGCTCGCGCCCATTGCTGGTCTATTACCCCGTCGGCGCCTCTGTCCCAGTTCCGGTCGATAGCCAAGAGAGCGAGCGCGTCAGACGAGGCCGGGCAGTCACCGCAGCTTGGTTCGACCAGTAGCGGCAGCGTCTGATGGGACAGCTCACGACGAATGTGTGCGGCGCATAGGTTGCCGGTCACTCCCTGTACCCACGCCTCAAAGCGAACACCGGAGAGTTGGCGATAGTGGCCGCGTGCGACTCCATCCCAGACGGCCAACCGGATGTCTTGCATGACATCGTCCACATCGCATGCTCGGCCGATCCTGGAGAGATGTGAAACGACGTAACGTCGTACTCCCTCGACGGCCACCATGATCTGGTCAACCGGGATTGGCCCCGGATCGAGAGGCCTGGTCAGAGATACATCTATGGTCGCTGGTGTTGGTTGTTTTTGTTGGGCTTGATTCGCCCCGTCTTCGACACTCATTGTCTTCACCGCTTCGACAAAGCAGACTCCTGTAGTCCGACGCGGGTAACCCCGCACACGAGGGTGTCAGCCCAGAATCGACTCCACCCACAGTCGCAACAAAGCTATGCAAACTATTGTCAAGAATAATTAAAGTATCGTCAAGACTGCGAGTCTTACTTTTCTAGACTCGTTCGGTAAGAATGGTTCCATGCCAAGGATTACTCAGCCTCACGACGACGCCTGGTCGTCCGACGTCGAGGCTGCCGTCGCGACTTTTGGCAATAGGTCGCGGAACGAAATCCTCCGCTACCTTTCGGCGCACGGCCCAGCAACCCGCGGAGACATCGTGGATGCAGTGAGTGCGGGCGAGCCAAGCGTGGCCAAACACCTTTTAGCCCTCGAAGAGTCCGGCGCTATCAACGTGGACGTTGAACCCGGCCGGAGGCACGGCCGGTCACCTCGCTATTCAGCAAACGCTGTCCGCATTAAGGAACTTCTGGATGCTCATCTTCAGTATCTGATGGAGAGCTAGTGGCAGCCTCCTCGCCAGCAGGATGCCGGCTGATGTCCTTATTGAGATACTCGGAGATCACTCGAAGAGTCTCCGGCGAGACATCTCCTAGAGTTCGGGCGGCGAAGGACTTCACCCGTGCCGCACGGAGGGACTTGACGAATTCAAGCTGGGAATCGATACGCTCCGGCAAGTTAGCGTCACCACCAACCAAAAGGTAGGAGCGGTCAACGTTGAAGATGTCGCACAAGGCGGTTAGCAATTCAGTATCGCTAACGAGGCGACCGCGTCCGTCCTTCATGTAGAACCAGCGCGCTCTGGAAAGCTTGATACCCCTTCCGGCCAGTTCATCCTGGACCTCGCGGAACGTCACCGGTTTTCCCCGCTCCGCTACCACTACGTCGAGGAGCAGATTCAGGCGTCGCGCAAGTTCCGCCTGGGGGGTCAGGGTGCCAGTCGAGCCCGGCTCTTCACTTGGCATGGACACCCCCTCGGGACTTACTGGCGCGGTATAGCGGGATCAGTTTTCGCGGCATTCACTGGTGTCCCCAGTATTTCGCGGGTGACCCTGTAGGGCAATGAGGATACCCACGTCCATGAAGGCCTTCCCAACTTCAGCAAGCCGGCGTAACCTGCTGCTGTAGACCCGTCTACAGCAGCACTTCTAACATTTCCCAGGCTATGGTCTCCATGTCGAACATCTTGATGAACCGAACACGAAGCCGAATCATCCGTTTCCTTCTCAGGACGGGGCCCGCAAGCTGCGAAGAAGTCGGAGCCGAACTCCGAATCTCGTCCTCAGCCGTTCACCGGCAGATCGCACTCATGCGTCACGCCGGGCTCGTGGAATCGACGGATTCATCGAGGATTTCAGTCTCGCCCCAGAACGTCCGAGCGGCCGCCGAAGCCTTTTCGGCGACTTTGTGCAGCGAAGGTCTGCCCCAGACTCCCCGAATGCCCGCGAATTGACCGGTCAATGCGGCCACTTGGGCTTGGTCATGTGTATTCCTGCGTCCAGGATCATGAACTGCCAACTCCACTCACGAAATCGGGGACGGCAAATGGACCTTGAATTCTTCGAGCCGGCAGAGGCAGCTGCCCTTATGCGATGCACTGAGGCTTGGCTCCGCGACGGCGCTGCCACAGGCCGATTTCCTCACACATGCTGGGGCAAAGGAAAAATCATCTTCACGTCCGAGCACATCCTGGAAATCGCCCGACTGAGCGAGGTTCCGGCGCAGGCTGCACCGACGGCGGCCGCACGGCTCATCGGAACTCGTGCGAAAGGCCGACTGTCCCCGGTGAACTAATACACGAACCGCGGGACTTCAGCGGCGCACATCATCAGTGAACGAATCCGGTGATCGAACGCTCTGTGGCGTCAGCACCTGCCTGCAGCGCTTGTGGCATCAGGTGACCGTATACCTGTTCCGTTGTCCGGGTAGAAGCGTGGCCGAGGCGCCGTGAAATGGTAAATAGCGACACTCCGTCTTGGATTAGCCACGACGCATGTGTGTGCCGGAGATCGTGAATACGTGGCGTCTTGCTCAGCCCAATTGCCTGCGCCGTCCGGACCGCCGGCACCCAGTAGTGATGCCAATACAACTTATGGACAATCCGCTGCCCTTTTGGCGTGGTGAACAGGAGTTCCTTTCCGGGGCGGCTGGCAACCAGAGGGATCAATATTTCTACAAGTGCCGGATTGAGCCCGATGGTGCGCTTTCCAGCGCCGGTCTTCGTGGCTCCAACGTAAAACTGCGACTGCCCGTCCCGTTTCCAGGCCTTGTTGATCCTTACCGTGGGCGGCTTGGACAAAAGGTCGACATCACCCACGGTTAGCGCTGTAGCTTCTCCGAACCTAGTCCCAGTCATGACCAGGAAGTTCGTAAACGCCTTGTACCGCTCCCCCATGCCTTCCATGATCAAGCTGAATTCGGCGTGAGTGAGAAACATCGCTTCATCCTCAGCCCGGTCAAGGCTGGGCAGCTGCACGCCGCGACAAGGGTTCCGCGGGATGTATTGCAGCATCTCAGCGGTGTTCATCGCCGCAGAGATAAGACCGTGAACGTTGTGGATGGTCTTTGGGGAACGGCCCTTGGCCAACATCGACTTCACCCAGTGATTCATGTGCCGGTAATCAAGCTTGTCCACCGGGATGTGACCGATGACGTTACGCACATGAAGATCGAGCATCGTCTGGTAGGTCCGGGTGGTTCCACTTGATGGTCGAATCAGGAGGTCGATATGCTCCTGAATCACTTCGGCCACAGTTGGTACTTTGGACTGGTTCGCAAGGATTGCTTGCTGGGCGATTTCGAAGGATTGTCCGTTCGCGTCCAGCAACCGTTTAAGGGTCTCGGCTTCGGATTCGGAGGTGACGGTCAGGCCTTGTTGCTCGCGGCTCTTCGGGTCGCGCCAAAGCACCATGAAGGACGATGTTCCGTCCTTTTTCGTGCGTTTGCGGATGCTGGCCACATACAAATGTTAGATCCGTGTCAACACTTTTGGCCTTTTTGTCAACAGTCAGGGGCCAAATAGGCCCCTGACCTGCGACAACATTGTGCCCGAGGTGGGACTCGAACCCACACACCTTTCGATACCGCATTTTGAGTGCGGCGCGTCTGCCAATTCCGCCACTCGGGCGCGGAAACACCGAAACAAGACTAACCGACGTCGGGCTCTTCACAGAACTCAACGCTCCCTGTTGCAGTGCGCGAAACTACTCTACATGCAGATAGGCTAATTTCCAGAACCGGCTCGGCCGAGCAATAAATCATACGCACGGACCGGGTGCAACTAAGATGGTTGAGAACCCGCCGTACGTCTTGAAGGAGATCCCGTGTCAGAACAGACGGAGTCCAAGCCCGCATCCCAGCCGGCACGCCGAGTAGTTGTCGCAGAGGATGAGACCCTCATCCGCCTAGACATCATCGAGATCTTGAAGGGCGAAGGCTACGACGTTGTCGGCGAGGCCGACAACGGTGAGAAGGCTGTCCAGCTGGCCGAGGAACTGAAGCCGGACCTGGTCCTCATGGACGTCAAGATGCCCGTTATGGACGGCATCTCAGCCGCGGAGAAGATCGTCAAGGCGAGGATCGCCCCCGTGGTCCTCCTGACAGCGTTCAGCCAGAAGGAACTCGTGGAGCGCGCACGCGACGCCGGCGCCATGGCCTACGTCGTCAAGCCCTTCACCCCGGCAGACTTGATCCCGGCCATCGAGATCGCACTGTCCCGCCACGAAGAGATCAAGGCCCTCGAGAACGAGGTGTCCGACCTTCAGGAGCAGTTCGCCACGCGCAAGCTTGTGGAGCGCGCCAAGAGCCTCCTGACCACGAAGATGGGCCTCACGGAGCCGGAAGCATTCCGTTGGATTCAGAAGACCTCCATGGACCGTCGCCTCAGCATGCGCGAGGTCGCCGAGACCATCATCAACCAGGTCAACTAGCACTCCCCCTCGAAGGGCGCCGCCTCCACAGGAAGCGGCGCCCTTCGTCGTCCCCCGGAACCCGACGCCGTCACTCGCCCCGGACTGCGCTCGCACCCACCCGCCACAAAGCAAAGGAGGCCCCGCCAACGGCGGAGCCTCCTCAACAGCGCTAAAAGATCAGGCCTTGGACTTGCCCTTCTTCTTTTCCGGCCACGGTCCGACCTTTTCCTTGCGGGATGCGGCTTCTTCCACGCGGGACGTGTCCGCGAGGTCGCCTACCTTGTGGACCTTGAGCGAGTTCGTGGAACCGGCCTGTCCGGGAGGGGAACCGGCAGCGATGACCACAAGGTCGCCGTTCTCCACGATCTTCATCTCGAGGAGGCTGCGGTCCACCTGGGCCGTCATGGCGTCAGTGTGGCCCACCATCGGGACCAGGACGGGCTGGATGCCCCAGGTCAGTGCCAGCTGGTTCCAGACGTGCTCCACCGGGGTGAAAGCAAACACCGGCTTGACGGGGCGCAGGCGGGACAGGCGGCGGGCCGAGTCACCGGACTGGGTGAACGTACAAATGAACTTTGCGTCCAGCTGGTCGGCGATTTCGACGGCGGCACGCGTGATCGCGCCACCGCGGGTCTTGGGCTTGGTCCCCAGCGGAGGAACGCGCTCGAGGCCGTGCTCTTCGGTGGACTCGATGATGCGGGCCATGACCTTGACCGTCTCGATCGGGTACTTGCCCACGCTGGTCTCACCGGAAAGCATGACTGCGTCGGCGCCGTCGAGCACTGCGTTGGCGCAGTCCGAAGCTTCGGCACGGGTCGGGCGCGGGTTGTCGATCATCGATTCGAGGACCTGGGTGGCCACGATGACCGGCTTGGCCCAGCGACGCGCCAGTTCGATGGCGCGCTTCTGGACGATCGGCACTTCCTCGAGCGGGAGTTCCACGCCGAGGTCGCCACGGGCAACCATGATGGCGTCGAAGGCGTCGATGATTTCGTGGAGCTGGTCCACTGCCTGCGGCTTCTCGATCTTGGCGATCACCGGCACGCGGCGGCCCTCTTCGTCCATGATTTCGTGCACGCGCTTGATGTCGGAGGCATCGCGGACGAAGGACAGTGCGACCAGGTCGACACCGCGCTTCATGGCCCAACGGAGATCGTCCTCGTCCTTTTCGCTCAGCGCGGGGACGTTGACGGCAACGCCGGGCAGGTTGATGCCCTTGTTGTTGGAGACCCAGCCGCCGACGGTCACCGTGGCGACCACCTTGACGTCGTCAACCTCAATGGCGCGCAAGGCAACCTTGCCGTCGTCGATCAGCAGTGCATCGCCGACGTTGACGTCCTCGGTCAGGCTCTTGAGCGTGGTGGAGCAGATGTCCTTGGTGCCCGGGACGTCCTCGGTGGTGATGGTGAAAGTGTCACCGACGGCGAGCTCGTGGGGGCCGTCGACAAAGCGACCCAGGCGGATCTTCGGGCCCTGCAAGTCGGCCATGATGGCAACGGGCTTGTGGAGCTGGGCGGAAGCCTTGCGGACGTTCTCGTACGTGTTGTCGTGTACCGAGTAGTCGCCGTGGCTCATGTTCATGCGGGCGACGTCGACGCCGGCTTCCAGCACCGCGAGGGTGTTGTCAAAGCTGGAAATTGCCGGTCCGAACGTTGCCACGATTTTTGCGCGTCTCATATACCTACCCTAGTAGTGTGCTGCGGTTGGAGTTGGGAAAGCGTCGTGCGCCGGTCCTTAGAGGACCGATATAGCCCGGTCGGTGGGAGCCACCGGCGCGGGGAGAATGGTGCTGCCCATGAGGTACTTGTCGACGGCGGCAGCGCAGGCGCGGCCTTCGGCAATCGCCCAGACAATCAAGGACTGCCCGCGGCCGGCATCGCCCGCCACGAAAACACCCTCGGTGTTGGTCATGTAGTACCCATCTCGGGCCACGTTGCCGCGGCCGTCGAATTCTGCGCTGACCTGTTCGGTGATACCGGCAGGTTCCGCGCCCGTGAAGCCAAGCGACAGAAAGACCAGATCGGCCGGAATGACGCGCTCCGTGCCGGCCTTCGGCAGGCGCTTGCCATCCACGAACTCGGTCTCGGCGACCTTGACCCCCGTGAGCTTGCCGTTTTCGCCGACAAACTCGACGGTCGAGGCGAGGTAGGTGCGTTCACCGCCCTCTTCGTGCGCGCTGGCAACCTCGAAGAGCGTGGGGAACGTCGGCCATGGCTGGTGCGTTGCGCGCTCAAGCGGCGGCTGCTTGCCGATCGCGAGAGTGGTGACCGACGCGGCCCCGTGGCGGTGTGCGGTACCGAGGCAGTCGGCGCCGGTGTCTCCGCCGCCAAGGATGATGACGTGCTTGCCCTTGGCGTTGATCTGGCCCTCCACGGTTTCACCGGCCACCACGCGGTTGGCGGGCACCAGGTAATCCATGGCGAAGTGGATGCCTTCAAGTCCGCGGCCCGGGATGGGAAGGTCGCGCGGCACGGTGGCACCGGTGGCGATCACCACGGAATCGTAACGGCGGCGCAATTGCTCCCACGTCACGTCGCTTCCGACCGCCACACCCGTGCGGAAGCGGGTGCCCTCGGCCTTCATCTGCTCGACGCGGCGGTCGACCTGTTCCTTCTCCATCTTGAAGTCGGGGATGCCATAGCGCAGCAGTCCCCCGATCTTGTCGTCGCGCTCGTAGACGGCCACGGTGTGGCCTACGCGCGTCAGCTGCTGTGCGACCGCAAGTCCTGCGGGGCCGGAGCCGACGACGGCGACCGTCTTGCCGGAGAGGCGCGCCGGCGGAAGGGGTTGGACCCAGCCGTTTTCAAAGGCGTCGTCGATGATGGAAACTTCGACCTGCTTGATGGTCACGGCAGGCTGGTTGATGCCCAGGACACAGGATGCTTCACACGGCGCAGGACACAGCCGGCCGGTGAATTCCGGGAAGTTGTTCGTCGCGTGCAGGCGTTCGATCGCTTCCTCGCCCTTGCCGCGCCAGGTGAGGTCGTTCCACTCCGGGATGAGGTTCCCGAGCGGGCAGCCCTGGTGGCAGAACGGAACACCGCAGTCCATGCAGCGTCCGGCCTGGCTCTTGAGCACGCCCTTGTCCTGGGCCTCGTAGACTTCTTTCCAGTCCATGATGCGGACGGGAACGGGACGGCGTGGCTGCGTCTCGCGCTGCCGGACTTTCAGAAATCCGCGTGGATCAGCCACCGGTTACCTCCAGGATTCGAGACCAAACTTCTTCGCCATCGGGATCAAGCCCTTCTTCGATGGCGTCGAGACGGGTTTGCAGGACTGCGGCGTAGTCGCGCGGCAGAACCTTGGTGATGCGGGCAGCGGTGTCGTCGAAGTTTTCGAGCAAGCGGCCTGCGAGGACGGATTCGGTTTCTTCCAAGTGCTTGACCAGGAGGCCGTGGACAATGGTGCGGTCCTCGTCGTCGAGCTCCAGCAACTGCAGTTCGCCGGAATCCAAGGCTTGCTTATTGACCCGGGCAGGCTGGAGGTCCAGCACGTAGGCGGTACCACCGGACATGCCGGCACCGAAGTTGCGGCCGGTGCGGCCGATGATCAGCGTCTGGCCGCCGGTCATGTACTCGCAACCATGGTCACCGATGCCTTCGACGACCGCGGTGGCCCCCGAGTTGCGAACCATGAAGCGTTCGCCCACCTGGCCGCGCAGGAACATTTCGCCGCTTGTGGCGCCGTAGCCGATTACGTTGCCGGCGATGACGTTGCGTTCCGCCTGGAAAACGTTGGTGCGGTCCGGGCGGACGATGATGCGTCCACCGGAAAGGCCCTTGCCGACGTAGTCGTTGGAGTCGCCGAACATGCGCAGCGTGATGCCGGCCGGAAGGAACGCTCCCAGCGACTGCCCGGCGGTGCCCTTCAGCGTGACGTCGATGGTGTCCGTGGCGAGCACATCGATGCCGAACGTCTTGGTGACGACGTGACCCAGCATGGTGCCGACGGAACGGTCCGTGTTGATGACGTCGACGGCGATCTTCACCGGCGTGCGGTCGCTCAAAGCCTCGGCGGCCATGCCGATGAGGCGCTGGTCGAAGTGCTTGTCGAGCTCGTGGTTCTGGCCGGTGAGGTTCCGCAGGGGAACGTCGTCGTCGAACTCGAGGCCGTGCAGGATCGGGTCGAGGTCGAGTCCGTCGGCCTTCCAGTGGTCCACCGCCTCGCGGGTGTCCAGGACCTCGGCATGGCCGATGGCCTCTTCGAGGCTGCGGAAACCGAGTTCGGCAAGCAGTTCGCGGACTTCCTCGGCAAGGAATTCGAAGAAGTTGACCACGAATTCGGGCTTGCCAGTGAAGCGCGAGCGAAGCTCCGGGTTCTGGGTTGCGACGCCCACCGGGCAGGTGTCGAGGTGGCAGACGCGCATCATGATGCAGCCGGACACGACCAGGGGCGCGGTGGCGAAACCGTACTCCTCGGCGCCCAGCAGCGCAGCGATGACGACGTCGCGGCCCGTCTTAAGCTGGCCGTCCACCTGGACCACGACGCGGTCGCGAAGACCGTTGAGCATGAGCGTCTGCTGGGTTTCGGCGAGGCCGAGCTCCCACGGGACACCGGCGTGCTTGAGCGAGTTCAGCGGCGAGGCGCCGGTTCCGCCGTCGTGCCCTGAAACGAGCACGACGTCGGCCTTCGCCTTGGTGACGCCGGACGCCACCGTGCCGATCCCGACTTCGGACACCAGCTTCACGTGCACACGAGCCGAGGGGTTGGCCCGCTTGGCGTCGTAGATGAGCTGCGCGAGGTCCTCGATGGAGTAGATGTCGTGGTGCGGGGGCGGGGAAATGAGCCCGACGCCGGGAGTGGAGTGGCGGGTCCGGGCCACCCAGGGGTAGACCTTCTGCGCCATCAGCTGGCCGCCTTCACCGGGCTTCGCGCCCTGGGCCATCTTGATCTGGATGTCCTCGGCGTTGGTCAGGTACAGGCTGGTCACGCCGAAACGGCCGGAGGCAATCTGCTTGATCGCGGAGCGGCGCTCCGGGTCCAGCAGGCGGTCCACGTCTTCGCCGCCTTCACCGGTGTTGGACTTGGCGCCGAGCCGGTTCATGGCGATTGCGAGCGTCTCGTGGGCTTCCTTGGAGATGGAGCCGTAGCTCATCGCTCCGGTGGAGAAGCGCTTCACGATGCTGGAAACCGGTTCGACTTCCTCAAGGGGCACGGCCGGACGCTGGCTGTCCTTGAACTTCAGGAGCCCACGCAGGGTCATGAGGTTCTCGGACTGGTCGTCGATCCCCTTGGTGTAGGACTTGAAGATGTCGTAGCGGCGTTCGCGCGTGGCGTGCTGCAGTCGGAAGACCGTCTCCGGGTTGAACAAATGCGGTTCGCCGTCGCGGCGCCACTGGTATTCGCCGCCGCCGAGCAGCGGACGGTGCGGCAGCTCGATGCCGCCTTCCGGGTAGGCCATCTGGTGGCGAGCGGAAACCTCGGCGGCGATGACGTCCAGACCGACGCCGCCCAATTGCGAGTGGGTGCCGGAGAAGAACTCGTCCACGAGGTCCTGGGACAGCCCCAGTGCTTCGAAAGTCTGGGCGCCGGTGTAGGAGGCCACCGTGGAAATGCCCATCTTGGACATGATCTTCAAGACACCCTTGCCGAGGCCCTTGATGAGGTTGTAGACACCGTCTTCTGCGGTCACGCCGACGACCTCGCCGGTGCTGATGAGCTGCTCCACGGACTCCATGGCGAGGTACGGGTTCACGGCGGAAGCGCCGAAGCCCACCAGCACTGCCACGTGGTGCGTTTCGCGGACGTCACCTGCCTCGACCACCAGGGCGGTCTTGGTGCGGTTGGCGCTGCGGAGCAAGTGGTGGTGCACCGCGCTCACGAGCAGCAGCGACGGGATCGGGGCCCACTGCGCGTTCGAGTCACGATCCGACAACACGATGTACTGCACGCCACGGTTGATCGCACCGGAAACCTGCTCGCAGATTTCGGTCAAGCGGCTTCGGAGCGACGCTTCTCCGCCCTCCGGGCGGTAAAGTCCGCGGACCTTCATGGCGACCTTGTCGCCGTCGGCATTCTCGATGTTGGCGATCTTGGCGAGCTGATCGTTGTTGATCACCGGGAACGGCAGGGAGATCTGCGGCTGGCGCACCTGCCCGACGTCGAGCAGGTTTCCGTTCGGACCGATGGCGCACTTCAGCGAGGTGACAAGCTCTTCGCGGATCGCGTCCAGGGGCGGGTTGGTGACCTGCGCGAAAGACTGCACGAAGTAGTCGAACAGCAAACGCGGACGCTTGGACAGCACGGCGACCGGGGTGTCGGAGCCCATGGCGCCGAGCGGTTCGGCGCCGGTGCGGGCCATGGGCCCGAGGAGGATCTTCAGTTCTTCGGTGGTGTAGCCGAAGGTCCGCTGGCGGATGTTCACGGACGCCGCGGTATGCAGCACGTGTTCGCGCTCGGGAAGGTCGTTGAGGTCGATCAGGTTGTCCTTGACCCATTCGGCCCAAGGGTTGGCGGCGGCCACCTCGGCCTTGACCTCGGCGTCGTCGATGATGCGACCGGCTTCCGTGTCCACCAGGAACATCTTGCCCGGCGAAACACGGCCCTTCTTGACCACCTTGGCGGCCTCGACGTCGATCACGCCGACCTCGGAGGCGAAGACGATCAGTCCGTCTTCGGTGATCCAGTAGCGGCCGGGGCGCAGGCCATTGCGGTCAAGGGTCGCACCCACAAGGTTGCCGTCGGTGAAGGACACTGCCGCGGGACCGTCCCACGGTTCCATGAGCAGCGAGTGGTACTCGTAGAAGGCGCGGCGGGCAGGATCCATCGTGGCGTGGTTTTCCCATGCCTCGGGGATCATCATCATGATCGAGTGCGTGATGGGCCGTCCGGAAAGCCAGAGCAGCTCGGCAACCTCGTCGAAGGACGCGGAGTCCGAGGCACCCGGCGTGCAGATGGGGTACAACTCCTCCGGGGAATCGCCCAGCAGCGGGTTGGCGAGCTGGGACTGGCGCGCCCGCATCCAGTTCCGGTTGCCCTTGACGGTGTTGATTTCACCGTTGTGGGCGATGGTGCGGAACGGCTGCGCGAGCGGCCACGACGGGAAGGTGTTCGTGGAGAAGCGCGAGTGCACGATGGCCAGCTTGGTCTTGAAGCGCTTGTCCGAGAGATCCGGGTAGAACGGCTCCAGCTGGGCGGTGGTCAGCATGCCCTTGTACACGATGGTGCGCGAGGACAGCGAGGGGAAGTACACGCCGAACTTGTTCTGGGCACGCTTGCGGACACGCCAGGCGCGGGAGTCCAGTTCATTCCGGTCCAGCACCTCGCCCGTCGCGGAGGCGAGGAACGGCTGCGCGAAGTAAGGCATGCAGGCGCGGGCCATGGCGCCAACCAGGTCTCCGACCACCGGCACTTCACGCCAACCTAGAACCGTCAGGCCCTCGTCTATCGCAAGGGCTTCGATGCCGGCCTTCGCGGTCCCGGCTTCGCGGGTTTCGGCCGGAAGGAAGGCGGTACCGACAACGTACTGCCCGGGTGCGGGGAGTTCGAACTCCGTGACGGCCCGGAAGAATTCGTCCGGAACCTGCATGAGGAGCCCGGCGCCGTCGCCCGTGCCTTCGTCGGCGCCCACGGCGCCCCGGTGTTCAAGGTTGCGCAGGGCAGTCAGGGCCGCTTCCACGATGTCATAGCCGGGTTCACCACGCAGGGTGGCGATAATGGCCAGGCCACAAGCGTCCTTCTCCTGCTCAGGGTTGTAGAGTCCCTGGGCTTCCGGGAGCGCAGCAAAACGTTTGAAGGGCGAGATGGCACCTTGCGGTTCGACTGCTTCGGACCAGCTTGGGTTATGAAGATGGGTCATTGAAGACGTCCTTCCTCGAGATCGTGCGAATGGAAGGGACAACGTTGGCCCCACCTTGCCAGCCGTGTGACGGGCATAACAAAGCGCTAGTTACTAGAAATTGTAGGACAGCGGGCAAGACGCAACGAACAGTTACGCATGCCCCTGACCCAAGCTTGACCACGGAGCCTCTGTGTGCTGCCGGGCTACTGCCAAGGGTGCCACGACGCTGTGGCCGGGGGTCTCTGGGCGGTAGCCCGGTTCCCCGGTGCCGTAGCGCTGGCTACTTGGTTCTGCCAGCTTCCGGCCCGGATCCAGGGACGCTGCTGGCGGTGGTTTCGGTGGACGCTGAGCCGGAATCCGACGTGACGCCGGCATGTGGCTCCTCGGCCGTTTCCGTTGGCTCAGCAGTATGGCCCAGATCGCTTTGGTTATTCCGGAGATTACCATGCGCACCGGTATCTGAGACAGATCCGTCCGCATCATGGGACTTCGTATCGGTCACAATTGGGCTGTCCGCCTCCCGGGCAGCAGCCGTGTCGTCGTCGGCAGTCGTCTCATCGTCCCCGGCATGTGAGTCCCCGGCATCCGAGTCGTCGACGGCGGGCTCATCCTCTTCCGCGGTCACCGCGGCGGGTTCCCTGCCGGGAAGGTACGCCGTGTCCGGCTCGGGCCTGCCGCGCAGGCTCAGCGCGATGAAGATGATGAGCGCCGCGACGAAGACGAAGATACTGGTCCAGACGTTGAGCCGTGTGGTGATGCCAAAGAGGTTGATCTGTTCGGCGTCGTCGATCCGCAACGCTTCGATCCAGACACGGCCGAGCGTGTAGTAGATGGCGTACAGCCAGAAGAGCCTGCCGCGGCGGAAATGGAAGCGGCGGTCCAGGACAAGGAGGACTACGACGCCGATGATGTTCCAGAGGGATTCGTAGAGGAACGTCGGGTGGAACAGAGTGTCGCTAGGCATCCCGGCCGGAAAGTTGGGGCTGTTGGGATCTATTTGGAGGCCCCACGGCAACGTGGTGGGTCCGCCGAAGAGTTCCTGGTTGAACCAGTTTCCCCAGCGTCCGATCGCTTGCGCCAGCAGGAGCCCGGGTGCTGCGGCGTCCAGGAAGGCAGTGAGCTTGACGCCGGAACGGCGGCATCCGAGCCAGGCGCCGACCACGCCGAGAACCACTGCACCCCAGATGCCCAGGCCACCTCGCCAGATCTGCGGGATCAGGGAGAGGTCGCCGGTGCCGTTGAAGCCCGGGCCGAAGTACGCGTCCGGCGATGAGATCACGTGGTAGAGGCGGCCGCCCACAATGCCGAAGGGGATCGCCCAGATGGCGATGTCCCACAGGCTGCCTTCGGGGGTGCCGCGGCGCTTCCAGCGCACGGCGGTGAGCCACAGGCCCACGATGATGCCCAGGAGAATGCACAGGGCGTAGGCATGGATGCGGAGGCTCCCCCACGGAAGCGGAATATCAAATCCGGACCATGAGGGGCTCGGAATGCTCATGGGAGCCATTGCCGCGACGTGGAGGAGACTCTGCATTGTCTACGCTTTTCCTTTTCTAGGCCTGCGCTGTGTTGTGGGCTTGCGCTGCTGCCCGGCTGAGACCGGCGCTGAGGTTCTTGGTGAGTTGCGCGACGCCGTCAACGCCGCCGTCGCGGATTGCGGCAACCAGCGCGGTACCGACGATCACGCCGTCCGCATAAGCGGCGATCTCGCGGACGTGGTCCGCGGTGGAGACTCCGAGCCCGACACAAACACGTTCGGCGCCGGCTGCATGCGTATCGGCCACGACCTTCTCCGCGGCGCTGCTGACTGACTGCCGCGCTCCGGTGACACCCATGATGGAAACGGCATAGACGAAGCCTCGGCTCGCCTCCACCGTCATGGCGAGGCGCTCCGGCGTGGACGACGGTGCCACGAGGAAGACCCGGTCGAGTCCGTATTTGTCCGAGGCAGCGAACCATTCGGCGGCCTCGTCCGGAATGAGGTCCGGAGTGATGAGCCCGGCTCCCCCGGCCTCGGCCAGCCTGCGTGAGAACTCGTCGACGCCCATGCGCATGACGGGATTCCAATAGGTCATGACCAGCACTGCGGCGTCGGTGGCCGCGGTGATGCCCGCGACGACGTCGAACACGCTGGCGACGCGGAAACCGTTGGCGATTGCTTCCGTCGTCGCAGCCTGGATGACCGAGCCGTCCATGACGGGGTCCGAATACGGGATGCCGATTTCAATGAGGTCCGCGCCGTTGCGGGCCATGGCAATGCCCGCGTCGATGCTTGACTGGACGTCCGGGTAGCCTGCCGGCAGATATCCGATCAACGCCGCCCGGCCTTGTGCCTTCGCACGGTCGATCGCGGCCGCGGACTTGCTGCTCATCTGCTCAGTCATCAGTTCCGGCCCCCGTTTGCTTCTTCAGTGCTGATCTCAAGGTTGCTGCGTTCGGACGTGCCCTTGGGCTTGCGCGTGGAGAGGGTGGTGCCCTTGACGTTGCCGTTTTCATCCAACATGTCGAACCATTCGGCGGCCGTTTCCACGTCCTTGTCCCCGCGCCCGGACAGGTTCACGATGATGATCGTGTCTGCCGGGTTTTCCTTGCCTTCCGTGAGCTGCTTGCCCACCTTGATGGCGCCGGCGAGGGCGTGCGAAGACTCGATGGCGGGGATGATGCCTTCGGTCCGGCAAAGCAGACGGAACGCTTCCATGGCCTCGGTGTCCGTGATGGGCTCATACGTGACGCGGCCGATGTCCGCGAGGTAGGAGTGCTCCGGACCCACGCTCGGGTAGTCCAGGCCGGCGGAAATCGAGTGGGACTCGATGGTCTGGCCGTCCTCGTCCTGCATGAGGTAGGAGCGTGCACCGTGCAGCACGCCGGGGCGTCCGAGAGTGATGGCGGCGGCGTGCCGGCCGGTTTCGACGCCCTCGCCGCCGGCTTCAAAGCCGTAGATCTTCACTGAGGCGTCGTCCAGGAAGCTGTGGAAGATGCCGATGGCATTGGAACCGCCGCCGATGCAGGCACAGACGGCGTCGGGCAGTTTGCCGGTCTGCTCCAGGATCTGGGCGCGCGCTTCTTCGCCGATGACCTCGTGGAAGAAACGCACCATCGCCGGGAACGGGTGCGCGCCGGCCGCAGTGCCGAGCAGGTAGTGGGTGTTGTCGACATTGGAAACCCAGTCGCGGAGGGCGTCGTTGATGGCGTCCTTGAGCGTCTGTGATCCGTTGGTCACGGGAACCACGGTGGCGCCCAGGAGCTGCATGCGTGCCACGTTGAGCGCCTGGCGGCGGCAATCCTCGGCGCCCATGTAGACGACGCATTCGAGTCCGAGCAGGGCCGCGGCGGTGGCACTGGCAACGCCGTGCTGGCCGGCGCCGGTTTCCGCGATGACACGGGACTTGCCCATGCGCTTCGCGAGCAAGGCCTGTCCGAGCACGTTGTTGATCTTGTGCGATCCGGTGTGGTTCAGGTCTTCGCGCTTGAGGAAGATACGGGCCCCGCCGGCGTGCTCCGAGAACCGCTTGGCCTCCGTCAGGAGCGACGGACGGCCCGAGTAGTTCTTGTTGAGGTCCTTCAGCTGGGCGAGGAACTCGGGATCGGCTTTGGCTTTCTCGAACGTGTCCTCAACTTCGTCCAGGGCGGCGATGAGGGACTCGGGCATCCAACGTCCACCGTAGGAGCCGAAATACGGCCCAGCGGCGTTGCGGAGCGAGGTTCCGCCTTGTAGGAATGCGTCGGCCACATTCTCATCCGAGTTGGCTGTTGATGCGTCCACCATCAGTCTCACCGTCCTGTTCAGTTGGTAGTTGGGTTCTTCCAGGAGCCGCAGGACAGCAGGCAGCCGTGTTGTCTGCTGCTGTCCGGGTCCCGGTCGCGAATCAGGCCTGCCTTAGGTCCTGACGGCGATGGCGGCAGCTCCGGCCGCCTTGAATTCGCTGATCCGCTCGTGTGGCGTGGAGTCGCTCACAAGGGCTTCGCCCACAAGGATTGCGTGGGCACCGTTTCCCGCATAGTGCGCAACGTCCTCGGCGTTCCGCACACCGGATTCAGCCACGACAACTGCTCCCGCTGGAATGCTTCCGGCGAGCGAGGCAAAAAGGGAGCGGTCGACGTCGAGCGTCTTGAGGTTGCGGACGTTCACGCCGATGATCCGTGCCTCGGCTGCGGCCGCACGCTCGATTTCCTCGGGCGTGTGGGTTTCCACCAGGACGTTCATGCCGAGCTCGTGGCTCAACGCGCTGAATTCGCGCAGCTGTGCATCGGAAAGCGCCGCGACGATCAGCAGGATGAGGTCCGCGCCGTGGGCGCGGGCTTCCCAGATCTGGTACTCGTCAACCGTGAAGTCCTTGCGCAGCAACGGAATGTCGACGGCGGCGCGGACCGCGTCGAGGTCCGCCAGGGACCCGTTGAAGCGCCGCTGTTCGGTGAGGACGCTGATCACGGAAGCGCCGCCGTCGGCGTACTGCACCGCAAGTGCCGCAGGGTCGACGATGCTCGCGAGATCGCCTTTCGACGGGCTGCGGCGCTTGATTTCCGCGATGACCTTCAATTCGTCGCGGCTGGCAGACGGACCGCCCAAGGCAGCCCACGCGTCCAGTGCGGGCGCAGTGGCCGCGGCGCGCTCTTTCAGCTCGTCAAGGCCAACAACAAGGCGGCGTGCCTCCATGTCCTCCCTGACACCGACGATGATGTCATCAAGAACGGTCACGGTCAGTGGCCGGCGTTCTTCAGCTTGCTGCCGTCGACGCCGTAGCCCGCCCTGCGCATGGCCCAGCCGGCGATCAGGCCGCCGAACATGACAACAATGCCGGCGATGAAAATGGGGGTGCTGGCGATCACAAAGGCGATGGATGAAATCAAGGCCCCTACCAGCATGACAATCACGCAGGTCCACGCGGCCGGGCTGTTGCCGTGGCCGATGGCGTCGCTGTGGCTTGCAGCGGTCACAGGGGCCTTGCTCGCGGACACTGTGGTTTTGCTCATGTGAAAATCTCCTCAGGATGAATACTGCTTACATTCTGCCATTTATTGACTGCACCCGGGACATCGTCCGACGTCCGGACAGTCGAGTCTTACGTGGGGTCTTCTCCGCGGGAGAGGCTGTCCCAGCTGTCGATCTCGTCGACCGGTCCGGAACCCGCGAGGGCCGCCCGGCTGGCGACGTCGTACTTGGTGCGCGCCTTCCAGTGCCGGCCCGCGAGCGGAAGCAGGCCACCGCACAAGGCGAGCAGGCCGGCAGCCACGACGGCGAGTACCGGGAAGACGGTGGACGATGCGGCCGCCTGCCCGCCCGAAATGCCTGTGGTCGCCGCAATGGTTCCTTGCGCCGCACCGAGTGGGTCTGCCAGGACGGTCACCGCGGCAATGAGGATGCCCGCCGAGGCGAGCACGATGATCGTTGAAATGATCCAGCGCGAAACCTTGCCCGCAATGGACGATGCCAGTCCCCCGGCAAGGGCGACGAGCGCGAGCGCGGTCACCGCTGTGGCGGCCTTGCTCCCCTGGACGTGGAGGTCGGCATTCGCCGCGGCGGCGGGATCGAGCCGGACGTTGATCCAGGTCTGGGTGGTGGTCCCGAAAACGGCGAGGGCAAGAATGGCCATGGCGAGCACGACGTTGCCCTTCCGTGCCCACACGGGAGGCTTTGTGGTGGCCGTCTGAGGGCGGTCGGCGGTCACAGCGCGGGCTTCCCGTCGACGATCGATTCCGCGGAAACGGCGTCCGGGGAAATGTTGTTGAGCGATCCGGCAGTGTGCACGGCACGCAAGGGGGCCGCCGCCTTGTTCACGGTCTCCAGCGCTTCGGAAGGCTTGTGGGAATCGGCCACGATGCCGCCGCCGGCCTGGACGTACGCCCGGCCCTCACGCAACAGTGCCGAGCGGATGGCGATCGCCATGTCCATGTCGCCCGCGAAGTCGAGGTATCCGACGACGCCGCCGTAGATGCCGCGCCGGTGCGGTTCGAGTTCGTCCAGGAGCCGCAGTGCGCGTGGCTTGGGCGCGCCGGACAGCGTGCCGGCCGGGAAGGTCGCCTTGAGCACGTCGTATGCCTTCGCCCCGGGCGCCAATTCTCCGACGACAGTGGACACGAGGTGCATGATGTGGCTGAAGCGTTCGACCTCCATGAACTGCGTGACGTCCACTGTTCCAGCCACGCAGACCTTGGACAGGTCGTTCCGGGACAGGTCCACGAGCATGAGGTGCTCGGCGCGTTCCTTCTGGTCCGCGAGCAGCTCGGTGGCCAGCGCTTTGTCGGCTTCCACGGTTTTGCCGCGAGGCCGCGATCCGGCGATCGGGTGGGTGATGACCTCGTTGCCCGTCACCGTCACGAGGGCCTCGGGAGAGGAACCGACGATCGTGTACTCGCGTCCGTCGGGATCTTCGAGGCTGAAGAGGTACATGTACGGACTCGGGTTGGTGTTGCGCAGCACGCGGTACACATCCAGCGGATCCGCGGCGCACTCCATTTCGAAGCGTCGCGAAATGACCACCTGGAAGACCTCGCCGTCGACGATCGCCTCCTTGCCCCGATCGATCGCGTCGAGGTACTCCTGCTCAGCCCAGCGTTCCTGGACGCTCGACGCGAAGTCGAGGGCTTCGGACTGCAACACCGATACAGGCTGCTTCACGGGAGTGCTGATCTGGTCGAGCAAGCGCTTCACCCGGGCGACGGCGTCGTGCCAGGCTTCGTCGACCCGTTCGGAACTGTTGTCGAAATTGATCGCGTTGGCAATCAGCAGGACGGTGCCGTCCATGTTGTCGTGGACAGCCATGTCCGTCACGAGGTTCAGGGCCAGTTCGGGCAGATGGAGGTCATCCTCCGGGGGACTGGTCAGCTTCTCCCAGTGCCGGACTGTTTCCCAGCCAAGGAAGCCGACAAGGCCGGAGGTGAAGGGAGGAAGGTCCGGGAAGCGGTCGGTCTGCAGGGCCGCAATGGTGTCCCGGACGGCGTCGACGGGGCTGCCGTCCACGGGCACGCCGACGGGCGGCTCGCCGATCCAGTGCGCCTGGCCGTCCTTGCTGGTCAAAGTGGCACGCGAACGCGAACCAATGAAGGAATAGCGTGACCATGCCCCTCCGACGGCTGCCGACTCCAGGAGGAAGGTGCCGGGTTGGCCTTGGGCCAGCTTGCGGTAGAGCCCGATGGGAGTTTCGGCGTCGGCCAGTACCCTCAGCCGGACCGGGATGACACGGCTGTGCGCGGCGAGTTCGCGGAACTCCTCCAGGCCCGGGCTGATGATTCCAAGGTCCTGCATGGTTTGTGTTCTCCGCCTTTTCTTGTGTGCTTGCCTCAGTGGATGGTGTGTAGCGGGCTAGTCCCGCTCGCCGGTCACGGCGGCGAGGCTCCGGTCATCGAAGCACGTGCGCGTCCCGGTGTGGCAGGCCGCGCCCACTTGGTCGACGCGGACCAGGAGGGCGTCGCCGTCGCAGTCCAAGGCCACCGATTTCACGAACTGAACGTGCCCGGAGGTGTCTCCCTTGCGCCAATATTCCTGGCGGGAGCGGGAGAAGAAGGTGACGCGTCCGGTGGTCAGGGTCCGGTGCAAAGCTTCATCGTCCATCCAGCCGAGCATCAGCACTTCGTCGGTGTCGAACTGCTGGATGATTGCTGCCACAAGGCCGGCGGAATCGCGCTTGAGCGCGGCGGCCAGCTCGTGCGGGAGCGGACTAACGGGCACGACGGCGGGCTCCGCGGCAGAAGCGGCAGCGGGCGTGGCTGGGGGTGTTGACTGCTCAGACATCAGATCAAGTCTAGTGCCTCATGTGGAGGCGAAATTCAGCGGCGGTTCCACTGCGCAACAGAGCGCGTCTCGTGCTAGTTTCACAAGTGATGCATTTCGTCGATCCCTCCCGCGAAGTACTGGCCGAAACACTCCTGGCGGCCGGACCTGACTCCCCCACGCTCTGCGAAGGGTGGCTGACAAGGGACCTCGCTGCGCACTTGTACTTGCGGGAGCGCAAAGCGGCCGTCGGTATTGGATTGCTCATCAAGAGCCTCGCCCGGGCCTCGGACAAAGCCACTGCCAAGCTGGCCTCCAAGCTCAAGACCACGGAAGATTACGCCGAGCTGGTGAATACCTTCCGTTCAGGGCCGCCGGCTTTGTCTCCCTTGAAGATCAAGGCCCTCGACGAGTCCTCCAACCTCATTGAATATTTCGTGCACACGGAAGACATCCGCAGGGCCGGAGACCGTTGGGCTCCACGGGCCCTCGACGAGGAATACTCGGACGCCTTGTGGGATGAATTGATCAAGCGCGCCGCCATTCTCTACCGCGGCGTGGATCTCGGGATCGTGTTGGTTCGCCCCACCGGCCCCCGCCACGTTGCCAAGCGGGCTCCCGTATCCGTCGCCATCGTGGGCGAGCCCGGTGAACTCCTTATGCACGCCCATGGCCGCACGCATCACGCCCTGGTCACCTTCGAAGGCCAGCCGGACGCCGTCGCGCTGCTCCAGTCCGCCGAAGTCGGCCTCTAACCCGCCCGTTAACCCAACTAACTCGCAGTTGTTGTCGTTATGAGCGCTCAAAACGACGTTAACTGCGAGCCAGTTGGGTTGGAGTTGGGTCGGATCCCGCTAGCGGACCAGGAAGCCTGCATCGCGGATCGCGGCTTTGACCTGGGCGATCATGTCATCCGGGCCGAAATGGAACACCGACGCGGCCAACACGGCGTCGGCACCGGCCTCCACCGCGGGCGGGAAGTGCGCCGGTTTGCCAGCACCGCCGGAAGCGATGATCGGGATGTGGACGGCCGCACGGACCAGACGGATCAGTTCGAGGTCGAAGCCGTCCTTGGTGCCATCGGCGTCTATCGAATTCAAGAGGATCTCCCCCACACCCCGGTCCGCGGCTTCCTTTGCCCACGCAACGGCGTCGATTCCGGTCCCCTGGCGTCCACCGTGGGTGGTCACCTCGAAGCCGGAAGCCGTGGGCTCGAAGCCGGGCCTGGTCCGCCGCGCGTCCACCGACAGCACCAGCACCTGTGATCCGAAGTGGCGGGTGATCTCGTCGATGACGTCAGGGCGCGCGACGGCGGCTGTGTTGATGGAGGCCTTGTCCGCGCCGAAACGCAGGAGCTTGTCCACTTCGGCCACGCCCCGGACGCCGCCACCGACGGTCAGCGGGATGAAGACTTCCTCGGCGGTGCGGCGAACGACGTCGAACGTGGTTTCCCGGTTCCCGGAAGACGCCGTGACGTCAAGGAACGTGAGTTCATCCGCCCCGGCGTTGTCATAGCGGTGCGCCAGCTCCACGGGGTCTCCGGCGTCGCGCAGCCCCTCGAAGTTGATGCCCTTCACCACACGGCCGGCGTCGACATCCAGGCAAGGGATGACCCGTACTGCTACAGCCATTGCTGCTCCTCGATTGTCTCGTGTCAGATGCGGCAGGCGTGGATGCTGCTGACCAGGATTGCGCGGGCGCCGAGGTCGTACAGTTCGTCCATGATGCGGTTGGTTTCCTTTTTCGGAACCATGGAGCGGACGGCAACCCAGTCCGAGTCGCGCAGCGGCGACACGGTGGGCGATTCGAGCCCCGGGGTGAGGGTGGCTGCTTCTTCGACGAGGTCCTTGCGGATGTCGTAGTCCATGAGGACGTACTGGCGGGCCACGAGCACGCCCTGCAGGCGCCGGATCAGGACCTCGATCTCCTTCGCCGTGCCGTTTGCGGCACCACCCTCGCCGGTGCGGCGGATCAGGACGGCTTCGGACTTGAGGATGGGCTCGCCGAAGATCTCCATTCCTGCAGCCTTGAGCGTGTTGCCGGTTTCGACGACGTCGGCGATCGCGTCGGCGACACCGAGACGCACGGAAGACTCGACGGCACCGTCAAGGCGGACCACCTTGGCTTTGACGCCGCGCTCGGCGAGGTAGTCGCGCAGGAGGCCGTCGTAGCTCGTGGCGAGGCGCTTGCCTTCAAGCTGCTCGACGCCGGTGAAGTCGCCGACGGGCCCGGCGAAACGGAAGGTGGAGGCGGCAAAGCCCAGGGGAAGCAGCTCTTCTGCTTCGACCTGCGCGTCCAGGAGGAGGTCGCGGCCGGTGATGCCGACGTCGAGGGTGCCCTGGCCTACATACACGGCGATGTCGCGGGGGCGCAGGAAGAAGAACTCAATGTCGTTGTCGGGATCGACCATGACCAGTTCACGGGTATCGCGGCGCTGGCGGTATCCCGCCTCGGTCAGCATCGCGGAGGCGGCTTCGGACAGGGAACCCTTGTTGGGGACGGCTACTCGCAGCATGGGGGGACTTTCTTGGGAAGTGGAAGGGGAAGTTTCAGGCATTGTGCTCACGGCGCTGTTCTCGCAAGAGACGGCGCAGTCAGCGCGGGGGCCACGCTGGGCTCCGCCAGGACCTTTTCAGGTCCGGACCGAGCGGACGTGGCTAGAGATGCTTGTAAACGTCTTCCAGGCTCAGACCCTTGGCGAGCATCAGGACCTGCAGATGGTAGAGCAACTGGGAGATTTCCTCGGCCGCGGCTTCATCGGATTCATACTCTGCAGCCATCCAGACTTCAGCGGCTTCCTCCACGACTTTCTTGCCGATGCCGTGGATTCCGGAGTCCAATTCGGCCACGGTACGGGAGCCTGCCGGACGGGTCGCTGCCTTTTCGCTCAGTTCTGCGAACAGCGTCTCGAAATTCTTCACGCCCTACAGCCTACTTGCTCGGGGCCTGTCGGGTCATTGCATGACGGAAGGGATGTGAGCGAACGCACAAGCCGTCGTCGAGATCGCCGGAACGCGCCCCGCTCGCCGGAAGGCTCCGGCGAGTTGGCACCGTTCCGGCGAGCTCGCGGCAAGTGACTAGGTGTACTGCTTGAGGGTCAGCGCAGTGGAGAGCGCAGCGGTCACGGCTTCGTGGCCCTTGTCCTCGGACGAGCCTTCCAGCCCGGCGCGGTCCAGGCCCTGCTGCTCGGTGTCGCACGTGAGCACGCCGAAGCCCACCGGCACGCCGGTACGGACGCTGACTTCGGTGAGGCCCGACGTCGCCGCCTGGCAAACGTAGTCAAAGTGCGGCGTGCCTCCGCGGATGACGACGCCGAGGGCAACGACGGCGTCGAAGTGCGGCGCGAGCCGTGCAGCTGCGACGGGAAGCTCAAAGGATCCCGGGACGCGCAGCACGGTGGGCTCGGCGATGCCGGCTTCCTTGGCGGCACGCAGCGCGCCGTCGAGAAGGCCGTCCATGATCTGGGTATGCCAGCTGGCAGCAACGATGGCGAGTTTCAGCTGGTGGGTTTCCTCGGGATTGAGGGTGGTGAGGTCGATGGTGGGGGCGCCGTGTCCGCTCATGGGTGTGTGGTGATCCGTTCAGTCTTAAGGGTGAAGTTCAGTCTTGTTCGAGGTCAAAGGTGCCGGCGGTTGCGTGCGTGCCGGCCGGTTCAGTGTCGCCGAGGGTCAGGCGGTGGTCCATGCGGTCCTTCTTGGTCTGGAGGTACCGCAGGTTTTCTTCCCGGGACGGGACCTCGGTGGGCACCATCTCGACCACCTTCACGCCGGCCGCGGCAAGCCGGTTCTGCTTGTCCGGGTTGTTGCTCAGGAGCCGGATTTCGTGAAGGCCCATTTCGGCAAGGATCTGGGCGGCGGCCTTGTAGCAGCGGGCGTCCACGGGGAGTCCCAGCTGCTCGTTGGCCTCGACCGTGTCGAATCCGGCCTCTTGCAGGGCGTAGGCCTTGATCTTGTTTGCCAGGCCGATGCCGCGGCCTTCCTGTCCACGAAGGTAGAGCAGGGTCCCGCCCTCTTCGCGGATGAGTTCAAGGGCGTAGGCCAGCTGTTCGCCGCAATCGCAGCGGTACGAACCGAAAACGTCGCCCGTAAGGCACTCCGAATGCAGGCGCACCAGGGGAGGCTTGCCGGCAATCGGCGCTTTCGGGGAACTCACGGCCAGGTGCTCCGCACCGGTCGCGAGATCGGTCCACGCCTGTGCCACGAACTCACCGAAGGCGGTGGGTAGCTGGACAATCGGGCCGCCGCTCACGGGATGCGGTGCGCGCGCGGCTGTGCCGCCGTCGTGCGTTGTCGCTGTGGTCATCGCTGCTCCTCGTTTCCTGCCGGAATTGCAACCTGGTGCCCCGCCTCCGTCGCTACAACATAAGCTACGAGGTCCTCGATCGAAATCAGAGGACATCCATGCTCGGCAGCGAACTCCCGGAGGCTGTCCAGGCGCATCATTTCACCATCGTCATGTACCAACTCGGCGATCACGCCCACCGGGGCGAGCCCCGCAAGCCTGCAGAGATCAACTGCCGCTTCCGTGTGTCCCGGACGTTCACGCACTCCCCCCTTAACGGCCCGGAGCGGAAAAATATGCCCGGGCCGTGTGATCGAGGACGGAGTGCTGCTGGAATCAGCCAGAATCCGGGCCGTCAGGGCCCTGTCCGTGGCGGAAATACCGGTGCTTACGCCCAGCGCAGCATCACAGGACACCGTGTACGCCGTGCCTTTGGCGTCTTCGTTGACCAGGACCATGGGCGGCAGCGCCAGCGCATCGGCCCGCGACTCCTCGAGCGGAACGCAAATGACTCCCGAGCTGTAGCGGATGGTCCAGCCCATGAGGGCAGGCGTCGCGTGTTCGGCGGCGAAGATGATGTCACCTTCGTTTTCGCGGTCTTCATTGTCCACCACGATGACGGGCCGGCCGGCTGCCATGGCCTGCACGGCCTTCTCCACAGGGTCCAGGCCCTGGCGCAGTACCGTGGTGCTGCCGTTGTGTGCGGCGCTCACTGGACGGCCCCGCCGGCTGTTGCTGAAGTACGGAAGGACAACAGGCGCTCGGTGTATTTCGCGAGAACGTCCACCTCAAGGTTGACGCGTCCACCGGCGGGCTTGGCCCCGAGCCCGGTTTCGTCCAGCGTGGTGGGAATGAGGCCCACTTCGAACCAAGGGTTCTCTTCTTCGGCCGGGCTGACGGCGGTGACGGTGAGTGAAACGCCGTCGACGGCGATCGAGCCCTTTTCGGCGATGTACCGTGCCAGCGGGGCCGGCACGGCGAAGCGGAGGCGGTCCCAGTTGCCCAGCGACTCGCGCTCCAGAAGCTGCCCGACGCCGTCGACGTGGCCCTGCACGACGTGGCCGTCCAAGCGGCCGCCCGCCTGGACGCACCGCTCGAGGTTCACCAAGTCGCCGGCGGCAAGCTCGCCGATGGTGGTGCGGACGAGGGTTTCGCCCATGACATCGACGCTGAACTCCCGGCCGTCGATGTCCGTTGCGGTGAGGCATACGCCATTGACCGCGATGGAGCCGCCCAATCCAAGCCCCTCAGTAGTGCTCGGGGCCGTGAGGCGCAGCGTGGCGCTGGCCTCGCCGTCGTGCTCGACGGACAGGACCGTGCCTTGCTCGGCAACGATTCCGGTAAACATCAGTGTCCTCCTGTGGTGGTGTCCGAGGCGTCCTTGCCCGGAAATGGTTCGTGGTGTTCGGTGTGCGACTTGCTCCAGGCCGGTTTGTTTCCGTCCGATGGTCCGGACCTCAAATGCAGCCTGAGGTCGCGGCCCAGCGCATGGACCGCACCGCCGCCGGCGTCGTCCCAGTTCCAGTGCTGGGCGTCGGCGAGGGTGGAGATGCCGAGATCCATGAGGGCAGGTGTACCGGCACCCAACAGGGTGGGCGCAAGATAGACGATCAATTCATCCACCAGGCCGGCGGCGAGGAAGCCGCTCAGGATGCGGGAGCCGCCTTCCACCATGACGTGCCGGACGCCTTGGGCGAACAGCAACTCCAAGGCCTCTGACGGGTCACGGGTCGGCAACTGGATGAACTTGCCGTCAGTCCCGCGCACGGCGGCATCCGCCGGCACCTCCCGCAGCCCCATGACGGCCCGGAGCGGCTGGCTTGGCGATTCGACGCCGTCACTGTCCCGCGCGGTCAGCCGGGGGTTGTCCACCAGGACGGTTTCGGTGCCCACAAGGATGGCGTCGATCAGGCGGCGCAATCCGTGGTTGTCGGCGAGCGATTCAGGGCTGGAGATCCATTGGCTGGTTCCGTCGGCGGCCGCGATCCTGCTGTCCAGGGTCTGGGCAATGTGGAGCGTGACGAATGGGCGCCTGGCATCTACCGCATTGAACCACTCGCGGTTCAGCTTCAAGGCCTCGGCCGCGGCAAGCCCGGACCGCACGTCCACACCGGCAGCGCGCAGCCTGCCGGCACCGCCTGCAGCCGGATCGTGGGGATCATCGACGGCGTAAACGACCCGCGATATGCCGGCGTCAATGATCGCCGTGGTGCACGGTCCCGTGCGCCCTACGTGGTTGCACGGCTCCAAGGTCACTACCATGGTTGTTCCCGCGAGGTCGAGGCCTTTCGCCTGCGCCTTGGCGATCGCATCCGCCTCGGCGTGTGGCGTCCCTGCGCCGCGATGGTAACCCGTGATGAGCTGTTCTCCGCTGGGCCCGAGCACAACCGCACCCACCAACGGGTTGGCACCGCGATGTCCCCGGAGGGCCACGTGAAGTGCCGTCTCCATGGCGGCGGACTCAGCTTCCGAAAAATTCGGGTCAATAGCGTCGCTCATGAGAGGGCTCCTGCGGTTTCCGGCTCGGGCGTTGGCCTGAGCGGCCGGCTTTCACGTCGGTCTGCGCGCCACCAGACGAAGAATCCGGCAAGGGTGAAGAACCCGTAAAAGAGGTACATGAAGGCGCTGGCAAAGTAGCCTGCGCTAAAGAGCAAGGGAACGCCAACAATGTCCACGGCGACCCAGATCAGCCAGAATTCGGTCCAGCCACGCGCCATGCCAGACGTCGCCAGGAGGGAACCCATGAAGGTCCAGGCGTCTGCCCACACAGGAGGGTACGATCCCATGGAAGCGAAGACGGGAGTCAGCGCGGCTGTTCCCGCAATCATGGCGGCCACCATGCCGATCCGCGCTGTGGGGCTTGCCCAGCCGGGCACGACGGCGTGGCCATGCGTGCCTGCTTGGAGTCCTTGGCGCCAGCGGTACCAGCCGTAGACGGCGACGGTAATGAACATGATCTGGCGTCCTGCCTGGCCCCATAGGGTTGCCGGCGAGGCGGCGCCGAAGACGTTGCCCAGAAAGACCGAGAGCAGGAGCAGGTTGCCCGCGATTCCGATCGGCCATGCCCAGACTTTGCGGCGCATGCCGCCCAGGGCGCTGGCGAGCCCGAAAATATTGCCTAGCACTTCGCGAAGAACAAGCACAGATCCGCCTACGGGAATCTGTGCTTCGAAGAGCCATCGCAGAAAGTCCATGTCGTTCCTTCCCTCGAATGCCGCGATGGCTCCGGGGGTGTACGACAGCGCGATGCCGGGCGCACGAAACGCCCAAAGCATGACTGTACGTGCTTCTCCCATCCAGACTTTAACTGTCGGTACTGGAATTCCACCAGTTCAACCGTCCGCCGTCGTGATTCCCGTGAAAGAATCGCGATGGCTCGCGGGTCGCGGACTATAACCGCCGGTTCGGAATTACACCGACCCCGGAGCACGTATGTGTGTTGCTATTCTGACACAACTGGGGGCATGGCCGATGTATTCCCGGTGCAATATGCATGCCTTTGCGTCATTGTTGTCACATTGCAGCGGGTCCGGTCACATTGCCGCGAGGCCGGCCGCCCGGAGCCGCTCAATGGCGGCAGCGGGGTCCTCATGTCCGTACACCGCGGAGCCCGCAACGAACACATTCGCACCGGCCTCTGCTGCCCGGACAATGGTCTCCTCGGTGACGCCGCCGTCGACCTGGATGGCGACGCCGATACCCGAACCTTCGATCGCCGCACGCGCCCGCCGGATCTTGGGCAGGGTCACGTCGAGGAAGGACTGCCCGCCGAAGCCCGGCTCCACGGTCATGATGAGGAGCATGTCCAGTTCGCTGAGCATGTCCAGGTATGGTTCCACCGGCGTGGCCGGACGGAGCGCCATGCCTGCCTTCGCACCGCGGGCACGGAGCTCACGGGCGAGCTTGATGGGAGCCATCGCCGCTTCCGCGTGGAAAGTCACGGAAGCCACGCCGGCGTCGGCGTAGGCCGGTGCCCAGCGGTCGGCGTCGGCGATCATCAGGTGCGCGTCGAGCGGCACCGGGCTCACGGCCTGGATCCGCTCCACCACCGGAAGGCCCAGAGTCAGGTTCGGCACAAAATGGTTGTCCATTACATCGACGTGGACGGCGTCGGCGTTGCTGATTCTCTTCAGCTCGGCTTCCAGGTTCACGAAGTCCGCGGACAGGATGCTCGGGTTGATACAGCACTCAGTCAAGGCAGTTCCCTCAGTGTTGGTGGCGGTCTGGTGGTTGTGGCAATTCTCCAGCTTAGGTACGCGGGACGTTCAACCGGGAAAGGCGCCGAAGGTTACGGCTTCTTCCGGATCAGCGCCAGGAACATCGCATCGGTTTGATGCACATGCGGCCACAGCTGGGCGGTCAACTCGTGCCCGGCTCCAAGGTTGCCGCTCAGGCTGACCGCGTCCAGGGCCGCGCCGGCGTCGATCTGCTCCAAGTCGTCCCGCTTGCGCAGGACATCGCTGACGACGGCGGTGGTTTCGGCCGGGTGCGGGGAGCACGTCACGTACGCCACCACTCCGCCAGGCTTGACGGCGTCGATGGCCGAATTGAGCAATTCACGCTGAAGCGGGCCGAGATCGGCGAGGTCCTTGGGGGTCCGGCGCCAGCGTGACTCGGGCCGGCGTCGCAGGGCACCCAGGCCGCTGCAGGGAACATCGACCAACACGCGGTCGAAAGCCTCCGGTTGTTCCGTGCCGACGTCGCGACCGTCGCCAACCCGCACGGTCCAGGAGTCCGCGGGAACCGCAGACAGGGCTTGGCTGACCAGCTTGGCCCGGTGCTCCGCGGGCTCGTTGGCCAGGAGGGTCGCACCTTCCTGGCGGGCGAGGGCCGCCAGCAGCGCGGCCTTGCCACCGGGACCGGCACACAGGTCCAGCCACTTCTCGCCGTCCCGGGCAGCCTGTCCGAGGTCCACACCAGCGACGGCGCGGGCTACCAGCTGAGATCCGACGTCCTGGACGCGCGTGGTGCCTTCGCGGATGGAGGACATGCGCCCGAGGTCGCCACCGCTGGACAGCGCCGAGTCGATCACGAGTTCACCGGGAGTGGCCCCGTTCTCCAAGGCTTCATCGAGGTTGCCGATGCCGGGAAGCGCCACGAGGTTCACCACAGGGGCGGCGTTGTCGGCTTCGAGCAGTTCGGTGATTTCACTCGCGGGACGGCCATGCATGACGAGCGACTGGCGCAGCGCCCTCACGATCCATTCCGGGTGCGCATGGCGTACGGAGGCGATCCTGGTTTCGTCGGTCTCGCTCTCCAGCAGATGGTCGAGCCACTCCGCGAGCGTCCTGGCGGTGACCTTCCGGAGCACCGCGTTGATGAGCGCCGACGGGCCGGCCCCGATGACCGCGCGGGCCAGCCCGACAGTCTGGTCGAGCGCCGCATGGGCGGGAACGCGCATGGCGAGCAATTGGTGGGCACCAAGCCGCAACGCATCCAGGACTGCCGGATCGAGTTGGTCGAGCGGCCGGTCGACACACTCGGCCAGGACGGCGTCGTACATTCCCTGGCCGCGCAGTGCTCCGTAGCTCAGTTCGGTGGCGAATCCGGCGTCGCGCTTGTCGAGGTGGTGGTGGCGGATCCGTGAGGGCAGCACGAGGTTCGCATATGCGTCTTCCGAAGCGACTGCGCGCAAGACTTCGAAGGCCACCAATCGCGCCGGATCCGCGCGCCGGGTCCGCTGGGACGGCGCGTTGGTGGTGAAACCGCGTTGCGGGCCCCTGTTGCGTTCGCGGCCTTGGGCGTTGCGGTTGCTTTCGCCGCGGGGACCGCGGTTTCCGTGGCTCCCGCCGTCCCTGTTCCCACTGTTGTCGGAGCCGCGCCGGCCGGACTCATTCATTCGAATTCCACGCTTTCTGGTGTTGCCAAACCACGGGCCCAATCGGCCGACGGCATCATCTTTTTGCCCGCAGGCTGGATCTGCCCGAGCTGCACTGCATGGGATCCGGTCCCGACCAGGACGTTCTTGCCGTCAACCCGGATCGATCCGGGTGCAAGGTCCCGGATGTCCGGGCGCAAACCGACGGGTTCCAGTTTGACGCGCTGCCCGTCGAGCATGGTCCACGCTCCCGGTTCGGGGGTGACCCCGCGGGACCTGCGGTTGATGGCGAGGGCCGGTTGCGTCCAGTCGAGCCGGCCGTCGTCGAGCGTCAGTTTGGGCGCGAGCGAAACGTCGCCTTGCTGGGGCACGGGGGACGCCATGCCGGACTCGACGGCGGACAGTGTCTGGGTGAGCAGGACCGCGCCGCTGCGCGAAAGCCGCTCCAGCAAGTCGCCCGCCGTGTCTTCAGGGCGGACGGTTTCCGTCAGCGTCCCGAAAACCGGCCCGGTGTCGAGTCCTTCTTTCAGGAGGAAGGTGGCCGCCCCGGTGATGTCGTCGCCGGCGATGACCGAGCGTTGGACCGGTGCGGCGCCCCGCCAGGCAGGGAGGAGGGAGAAATGGAGGTTGATCCAACCGTGGCGCGGGACTCCGAGTGCGGCCTTGGGGACGAGGCCCCCGTAGGCGACGATCGCGGCGACGTCCGGCTCATACGAAGCGATCCGCTCGGTTGTCCCGGCGTCCACCTTGGAGGCGTGGATGATGTCGATGCCGAGCTCAGCGGCACGTGCTGCCACGGGCGACGGCGTCAGGATCCGTTTGCGGCCGGTCGGGGCATCCGGCCTGGTCAGCACGGCCACGATCTCGAATCCGGCCTCGACCAGCGCGTCAAGGGAAGGGATGGCGACAGCCGGGGTGCCGGCGAAGAGCACCCTCATTCGGCGGCCCCGAAGCTGCCGAAGCTAGAGCCCACGGTGTTGGCCCTCTTGGCGGTGGTCCGTTCGGTCACGGAGTGGTAGTTCGCCGCGCGGATGGCCCGGAGGGCGGTTTTCCGGTCCTCACCCTCCAGGCGGTCCGTGAACAGGATCCCGTCCAGGTGGTCGGTCTCGTGCTGGAAGCAGCGGGCAAGCATGCCCTCCGCTTCAACGGTCACGGGGTTGCCGTGCATGTCCACGCCGGTGGCGCGGGTGGTCCTGCGGCGGCGGACCGGGAACGCGAGTCCGGGAATGGAGAGGCAGCCTTCCACTTCGTCGGGCTGGAAATCATCGCTGCTCTCGAGCACGGGGTTGATGATGTGGCCTTCCACGCCGCCGATCCGGTAGGTAAAGACCCGCTGGCTCACGCCGATCTGCGGCGCGGCGAGACCTGCACCGTCCACGTCTTCCATGGTCTCGGTCATGTCCGACACGAGTTTGGCGAGCTCAGGCCCGAATTCCGTGACTGGATCAGCAACCGTGCGGAGCACGGGGTCGCCGATGATACGGATACTCAAAATGGCCATGTGCTGTCTTTCCTCACGATCGGCGAAGCTTCGGTCCCGGCAAAAGGGGCCTAGGCCAGTTTAGTTGAGCCTGCGGGTGCCGTGGCGGCAGGGTACGACGGCGGAGCCACAGGGAGCAGCGCCGTTCCGGCCGCGGCCACGTCGGCAGACATCTCCCACACCCTCTTCAAGGCGCAGAACTTCCACCAATGGTGTTTGAGGACGTCCGGGTTGGCCCGCTGGGGACGCACTTCGGTCTCGCCGATCGCCACCGCGAGGAGAACCGGGTTTTCACCGTATTTCCACGGCTCCCACTCCCCTGCCACTGGATCCACAAGGCTCTCCTCGGCTTTCATTCCCGCGACAAGCTGCATCACCACCTTGTCGTCGAGGGGTTTCACCGTTCCATCGCGGGTGGTGCCTTTGGTCTTGTAGTCGATCAGGCAGACCCTGCCGTTGATTTTGGCCACGAGGTCCAGGGTTCCGGCGTAGCCCACGCTGGCGTTCCACACGGTGATCTCGGGCGCGATGGGCTCCACCCGGTACAACTCCCACCATTCATCGAAGCGGGCCGCGAACGCTTCCTCTCCGTTGGAAACGAGCTCTTCGAGCGTTTCCTTTACGCGGTGAGGGCGTCCGAGGGCGCGGAGGGCCACTTGCTCGCAGTAGTTGTGCACACGGTCGCCGCGGCGCGCAGCGTCGTCCCGGTACACCTCCGCCGCCTTGGCAGCTTTGTTGACGGCCTGCCTCAACTTGGCAGGACTGGAAAGGTGCTGCGGGAGTTCGGGGTCTTTCGCCAAGCTGCTGGCACCCATGTAGCCGAACCAGCCGTCCAAGGAATGGGCCTGCTGGCCGATCACCGTGGTGATGGAAGGAACCGAGAAAGCCTCGGACGTGGACCGGGCATACATCCGGCCGTATTCGGTGGCATGGGCAAGCAGTGGATCTGTCATAGGAAAACTCTTTCACACACCGCTGACAGGAAGACGCGGAGCCTGGGCAGCCGTCCACGGGACGTCACGGCGCGCTATTTAACTAGACCGTATGCATGGTGCACTTGGTTCTGTGACTCACAGTGCCATAATTGGACACGTCCTCGGCTACGGGAGCAAATCTTGGTCCTCGATATAACAACTCTGCGAGTCGCCCTTGGCGTTGTCGCCCTGACGCTGCTCCTTTTGTTCTATGCATCCTTCAGGCGCACGCGTTCGTCCTACAACGGGTGGTGGTGCATCGCGCTTCTGTGCTTCCTGGCTGGAAACCTGGCCTTCCTTCTCAACGGCACGCCGCATCAAGTCTGGGCAAATCCCTCGGGGAACGTCCTGTTGGTGGCGGGCGCGCTGAGCGTGTGGACGGGCGCCCGGTCCTTGAGGAAGTTGCCGCCGCCAAAGTGGCAGTTTGCTACTGCGTGTGGAATCACGGCCCTTGCCTCCGTTGTGGAGAGCCCCGGTTACAACACCTGGTCCGGAGGCTTGGTATATCTGGGATTCATGACGCTGGGCATCGCGTTGGCCTCCCGAGATCTGTGGCGCCTGGATTCCAGCTATTCCCACGTGCACAAATCGATGGCCTTGGCCGCCGGCTTCCTTGCCGCCTACTATTTTTGCCGCCTTGCTGTTTACCTCGTCGAAGGTCCGACCGGCCCGACCTTCCGCATGTATTTTGGCCCGTCGATTGCCAGCCTCGTCACGCTGGTACTCCTGGTTGCCGTTTCCTTCAGCATGACCGCCCTCAGCAACGATCAGCTGATCAACCGGCTCAGCGAGCGCGCTGCCCGCGACAACCTGACCGGGCTTCTCAATCGTGGCACATTCATGGACTTGGCCACCAAGGAACTCGAGCGCCTGCACACTTCAAGCTCGGTCGCTTCCTTGATCCTGGCCGACCTGGACCACTTCAAGGCGATCAACGATGAGTACGGCCATGCCGCCGGCGACGCCGCGCTGCAGGCATTCGCGGCCGCGTGCAACGAGTCGGTACGTTCCACCGACCTGGTCGGACGATACGGGGGCGAAGAGTTCATCCTGCTTTTGCCGGGAGCCAGCCAGGAACGGGCCGAAAGCATCGCGGCCGACATCAATCGTGCCTTGGCGGCAAGCAAAAACCTCGAGGACATTCACATTCCTACCGTGAGTTACGGAGTCACCTCCACCGGGTTCGACGCCGTCGACCTCACCGCGATGATTGCCGCTGCAGACGCGGCCCTCTACGAAGCCAAGTCACTCGGAAGGAACCGGGTGGTCAGGGCAGCGCCCCGCGGATAGCAGCGAAGCGTCCGCCCATGTGACTTACGCCACAAGATACTGTGATTTGAACCACACTGCGTTTCGATTGTGACTTGCATACTCAGGTGTAATCTGATATGCGACGCCAGTGATGGTGCTGGTGCTGACCAAGGAGTCGTGCCATGAGTATCGAATCAAGTTCTGCCGCGGGAACCGCCCCGGCCGATAGTGGTCACCGGGCTGGAAATCCCCTCCCAGCCCAAAGTGTTGCGGTATCACCGCAGCCGAGCGCCAGTCCCCCGTTTGCTGATCCTGCAGCCTTGGGCTTGGGCGCTTTCGCATTGACCACTTTCGTTTTGAGTGTCGTCAATGCCGGCCTGATCGCCAAGGGCGACGAACCCGTAGTCCTTGGGTTGGCACTGTTCTATGGTGGCCTTGCACAGTTCGGCGCAGGGATCTGGGAGTTTGCCAACCGCAACGTCTTCGGCGCGACGGCCTTCTGCTCGTACGGGGCGTTCTGGCTGTCCTTCTGGTTCCTTGCCCAGTTCAGCGCGGCCGGCCTTCCACCGGCGGACGCCGGCAAGGGCGTCGGCCTCTATCTGCTGGCGTGGGCCATCTTCACCGCATACATGACCATTGCCGCGTGGCGTGTCAGCATGGGCGTCTTCGCCGTTTTCGTTTTCCTGACCCTGACCTTCATCGCCCTGTTCATCGGCGCCTTCGCCGCGTCCTCCGCCATGACGATGCTTGGCGGCTGGCTGGGCATTGTGACTGCGCTCATCGCTTGGTATTGCTCCCTTGCGGTGGTGGCGAACTTTACGTTCAAACGAGTCCTGCTTCCTGTGGGACCACGGTGACCGGCGATGGCCGACTACCCGACAGAATCGGATGAGACCCTCGCAAACCTGCTGCACGAACAACGGCGATTCCCTCCGGAAGCCGGCTTTACCGCCCAAGCCAACGCCACGGCGTCGGACTATGAACAGTCCGACGCCGACAGGCTGGCCTTCTGGGCGAGGCAGGCGGAACGGCTGGACTGGTCGCAAAAATGGTCCGAGGTCCTGGACTGGTCCAACCCGCCATTCGCCAAATGGTTCATCGGGGGCAAGCTGAATGCGGCCTACAACTGCCTGGACCGGCATGTCGCCGCCGGCCGCGGAGACAAAATCGCCTACTACTTCGAGGGGGAAGGCGGAGATACCCGCACCATCACCTATGCCCAGCTCACGGACATGGTCTGCCAGGCCGCGAATACGCTGACTGATTTGGGCGTCACGGCAGGAGACCGGGTGGCGATCTACATGCCGATGATCCCGGAAACCATCGTGGCGATGCTGGCTTGCGCCCGGATCGGGGCTCCGCACACCGTCGTCTTCGGCGGGTTCTCCGCGGACGCCCTCCGGACCCGGATCCACGACTGCGACGCCCGGATCGTCATCACCTCCGACGGCGCCTACCGCCGGGGCAAGGCAACCGGGCTGAAGGCCGCCGTCGACGAGGCCCTGCTGGACTGCCCGGACGTCCGCAACGTCCTTGTGGTCCGACGAACAGGCCAGGAGATCGACTGGATCCAGGGTCGGGATATCTGGTGGCATGAGTCGGTTGAGTTGGCCTCCACTGACCATCAGGCCGAAACGTTCGATGCCGAGCATCCGCTGTACGTGATGTACACATCGGGGACCACCGGCAAGCCCAAGGGCATCCTGCACACCACCGGCGGCTACCTCACGGCATGCGCGTATACGCACTGGGCGGTGTTCGATCTGAAGGCTGCCTCCGATATTTTCTGGACAGCGGCGGACATCGGTTGGGTCACCGGGCACAGCTACATCGTGTACGGTCCCCTGGCCAATGGCGCCACCTCCGTACTGTACGAAGGGACTCCCGATACCCCGCACCAAGGACGCTGGTGGGAAATCATCGACAAGTACAAAGTTTCGATTCTCTACTGCGCCCCCACCGCGATCCGCACGTTCATGAAGTGGGGCGCCCAGATACCGGCAAAGTACAACCTCGGGAGCCTGCGTGTGATCGGCACGGTGGGCGAGCCGATCAACCCCGCGGCGTACATCTGGTACCGGGAGAACATCGGGCACAACCGCACGCCCGTTGTGGACACCTGGTGGCAGACCGAGACCGGGTCCATCATGATCAGTCCGCTCCCTGGAGTGACGGCGGGCAAACCGGGCGCCGCCATGAAAGCCCTGCCCGGGATCGTGGCCGACGTCGTGGATGATGCGGGCGCGCCGGTTGCCAACGGTTCCGGAGGCTATCTGGTGTTGAAGGCGCCGTGGCCCTCCATGCTGCGCACCATCTGGGGCGACGACGACCGGTACGTGGAGACCTACTGGTCACGGTTCCCGGGACTCTACTTCACAGGAGACGGCTCGAAGAAAGACGAGGACGGAGATATCTGGCTCCTGGGACGGGTCGACGATGTGATGAACGTGGCCGGGCACCGGCTCTCGACGACGGAAATCGAATCGGCACTGGTGTCGCATGCGAAAGTCGCGGAAGCCGCCGTCGTCGGCGCCACTGACGAAACCACGGGGCAAGCGATCGTCGCCTTCGTCATCCTCCGCAGCGAGGCGGGCGACGGCGGCCCGGAAGTAGTGCAGGAGCTGCGTGAGCATGTGGCCAGGGAAATCGGCAAAATCGCCCGACCCCGGCAGATCATGGTGGTGGCCGAACTGCCCAAGACCCGGTCCGGGAAGATCATGAGGCGGCTGCTCAAGGACGTCGCACAGGACCGGCCGATCGGGGACGTCACGACCTTGGCGGATTCGTCGGTCATGGATCTGATCAAGGCCGGGATGCCGGGCGGAGCTGGAGGGCAACGGTAGGCTGTGGCATCCTCTGGCTCCCTTTTGGTACGACAGGCACCACAAGGTATATCCGACGGAGCCAGACTAGCCATCTGCCAGTAAGAACAGCCAAAACCGCGAGCTGAATCCGAACGCTCGTCAGACCTAGCTCCCGGCCCGATTCTGACGTGTGAATTTGCGACCTCGCGGACTTAGCCGGACGCGCCATCTATCTTTGTATTGGGGGAGCCGCAACGGGCGGGGACCACGAAGAAGGGGAGCCCAAATTGGCTACTAGGACGCTGTATCTGGACATCGACTCTGCTGAGGCCAAGGCGCACGATGACGCGCTGATTAAGGCGCAGACCGCTCTGTTGGAGAAGGTGGCAGCAGGAACTGGGACGGTTGCACGTAACTATGCCGAAGCCTACGCATTGATCAGCGGCCATGTTTCGAGCACTTCCTCGACAGAGGTCAAGGGATAGCTGCTGGAGGCGATTCCGCGCCCGTCGGGAAACTTACCCGGCGGGCGCTGCTTTTATCCCTCCTGAAGCCCGCGACGGTAAGCCTCAGGGGCGACGCGCATAAGAGTTGACCCGGTTGTGGGCTGGAAACGTGCGGGACGTGTAATCGACCAGCGCAATGACCCATTCGTTCATCCGATCTTCTTCCAGGTTCCGCAGCTTTGGCTTACGAATCCCTCGCCTGCGTATACGGTCACGACCGGGCCTTATGGGGCAAAGGTGATCATGTCGTTGGCAATCGTTCCGCCTTGGGCTGTGGTTCGTTCCCAATAGCAGTCGTGGACGCCGACGGTCGTCTGAACTTGATAGGAACCGGCGGCTATGTCCTTACCAACGGCATAGGTGCCATCGGGCATTTGGGTGTCAGGATTTCCACTTCCGACGTGCTGCAACTGCGCCGCGAATGGCGCGTCCGGGCACATTGCCGCGGCAGATTTGGCAGTAGCTTTAGTGCTCCGTTGATAGCTGTCTGCGCCCGTCCGGCCCCAGTCGGCTTTGGGCGGAAGCAAGCAGGCCTCAAGAACGTCGCTGAATGCCCACGATGGGTCGCTGATGTCTCCGCCATCGGCCCCGATCTGGTTGACTACGGCCTGTTCGTCGGGTTCCAGCGTGTAGTGGTCGTGCCACCAGGTGCCCCCGATTTGTCCATCGCAGCTTTCGAACCCCTTGAAGTCCGGATCGGCCCATACGGCCTTGACTGTGTTGAAGTGCTTAGCGGGCGTCGTCGACGAGACGCCGACGATCCCGGCTATTGTGCAGCTAAAGTCATATCGAGTTGCGCGAGCGGAAGCGGCTGCAGCAGCCTTCAGGCTGGCATCGGTCCCGTGGAGGTGCAACCTAATCAATGCCCCTGAGCCTACCTCCACGCCGGCCTTGGGTTCAGTGCTCTCAATAACCGCATTATCGGGAGGACTGGCGACGGTCTTTCCGTCATCCCCCACGGCCTCGTAGTAGAGGCCATTTGGCTGGATGAATTCGAAAGCGTCCTGAAATGTTTTCCCGGACAAGTCGGGCAAAGTGATTGGCGCTGGCGTAGCGGACGCCGAAGCTGTTGGTGAGTCGACACTCGCCGCAGACTTTCCGCCGCATGCGGTCAACACCAGAGACAGAACCAAACAACCTAGCGCGACGCTTTGTTTCGTGCCCACCATTCCCCCAACGTAGAAACCTGCAAATCAAAGGCAATTATATGGGGGCTTACGAACGGATTCGTTCGCTGTTGAAGTGACTCCGGATTGGATTTCTCCGCAAAGTCTGTACACGTGACGACCGTTACGTGCGCTCCCGTGCATGCGGGACAATGTGACCATGAACCCCAGTCGCGCCAGGGAAGACGCTTCCCAGCCTCTACCGCCATCCGCGGCAGGCAAGTCCGTCGAACAGATCGAAGACGTCTTGGACATGATCGATTCCGGCGAGCTGACAGCGACCCGGCAGCAACGCGCCTATATCGCCGGCGCGGTGTACGGAATCAAGGCCGCCATCGGCCAATAGCAAAGCATCGAGAGCGGGAACGTCTAACATGTCGTTCCCGCTCTTTTTCTTTGTCTCGACGAAAGTGTTTACACCAATGGTTCGATTGTCACTGAGGCAAGGAAATCCTCGATCGGCAGGGAAGCGCGCCTCTCTGCTGCCGAAAGTTCGACAATCGCTGCACCATAGGCGCTGTGCGTCGTTTCATTCGCGGGGATCCCGATGGCGCAAAGCGGCGAACAGTACGTGCTGCCCCGGGTCTGTGCACCGCATGTCCGGCAATTCCGCACGCTGAGCTCCCTCGCGCACCTCACGTGGATAGAAGTAGCCCAGACACTACCGGCCCTTCACTTCAGGTGCTAGCCCTCAATGGATCACGCGTAGGTCCTCCGGGTGGAGGATCTCCCTGTGTCCGTCCGCGAAAGTGACCCAGACTCCGGTGGCGGTGACTCGCGAGACCTTGCCTGTAGGCCGTCAAACATTGCGGAAACTGCCCACGAACCGGACGCGCTGGCCGGCGAACTTGGCTTTGGAATCCTCTGGGGGCTGGAGAGTGCTCACGGATTACTCCTGGGTCGGTGTTCTCTGAACTACCGCAAACAGGACCTAATGCACGTATCTTGCACGGTGCAAGTCAGGAAGGCTAAAAAGTGCCTCTGACCTGCGGTTTCTTTGGTGGGCGATACTGGGTTCGAACCAGTGACCTCTTCGGTGTGAACGAAGCGCGCTACCACTGCGCCAATCGCCCGTGCACAAGAAGACTAACCGACCCCGGCCGGAATTCAAAAATCGGGGCAACCACCGCGAAAATGTGTGTGAATCACATACGTGTAACTCGCAAAATCCGCGCCAATTCAAGGAACTAACGCTCATTGCCTGCGATTCGGGCAGATCGATTTGGAGTTTCCCGGAACCTCCTATAGAGTTTTTACTCGTCGGAAAGCGACGGAATGCCCCCTGCGGACAGGCCGTCTAAGAAGACATGCGGACGTAGCTCAGCTGGTAGAGCACCACCTTGCCAAGGTGGATGTCGCGAGTTCGAATCTCGTCGTCCGCTCGCAGGACACTGTCACAGCATTGAGTTCTTGGAACCTCAGGAATCGTGCTTACACGGTGGGTTGGCCGAGAGGCGAGGCAGCGGCCTGCAAAGCCGTATACACGGGTTCGAATCCCGTACCCACCTCGGTGAAAACCTTGGTTTCCGGTCCAGGCCGGATTGCATTTGGGCGATTGGCGCAGCGGTAGCGCGCTTCCCTGACACGGAAGAGGTCACTGGTTCGATCCCAGTATCGCCCACCAAGGCAAGGCAACTTGCTTGTTGATGAAGGTCCGGCCCGCCGGAACCCATCATGTGCGGACGTAGCTCAGCTGGTAGAGCACCACCTTGCCAAGGTGGATGTCGCGAGTTCGAATCTCGTCGTCCGCTCTCGTATTTTAAGGTCCCGGCAACGGGCCGGCCGGCTTATGCCGATCCGGGCGATTGGCGCAGCGGTAGCGCGCTTCCCTGACACGGAAGAGGTCACTGGTTCGATCCCAGTATCGCCCACCAAGGCAAGGCAACTTGCTTGTTGATGAAGGTCCGGCCCGCCGGAACCCATCATGTGCGGACGTAGCTCAGCTGGTAGAGCACCACCTTGCCAAGGTGGATGTCGCGAGTTCGAATCTCGTCGTCCGCTCCACTCCCCTCATCCCGGCCCGGTTCCACTGGACCAAAGCATCGACATTATCCAAGCAGCTCCGCCGGAGCTGCTTTTTGTGCCGTGGACGCCCCGCTTACAGGGCCCGCATGTCGGTTTTAGGCCAAACCGTGCGTAAATCCCGGGCTCGCCGTGCCGTCCCAGGCTCGTCTTCGCTCGAATGTAGGATTCTGCTCAATCATTCGGCTGGACAAAAGCCGGGCCCCCGGAATCCCGGGGCCGGCAACGTCGGCGAAGAGAATGATCCAGCAGAATCCGACGGTGTCCGTAGATCGTCGAATCAGCTTCGCTTACCGGAGCTCGTTGTGAGGCGGGAACGTGCGCCGACGGAATGACTGGGGCGTGCCGAACGAAGTATTCCTCGCCTGGCCGGAGGTGCCAGCAACCAGTCAAGGAGCACTTCCAGTTCAGCGCGTCCGCTGATATCCGGGCCCCGGGAAGCGAGCCCCTCCCATACACACGTCTTGTCCTATAACCCCCACTTACAGGGCCCGCATGTCGGAAGGATCGGCAAAACTGATCAATACCACTCAGCAAAAATCACTTTATCCAATGTGATTCAGATCGCATACTTTTCTTCGGGCACTCATTCGCCAACGCCACAAGGCAGGAGCACACAGTGAATCAACAAACGCTTGTCCGTTCGATCATGAGGAAGAAACCCATTGACGACATCGAGGAGGAAAACAAGCACAGCGGACTCTTCAAAAGCCTGGGCCTCTGGCAACTGACTGCCATCGGCGTCGGCGGCATCATCGGCGTCGGGATCTTCTCCCTGGCGGGTCTCGTGGCGCACGGAAGCGCGGACACGCCGGGCGTCGGCCCCGCTGTGCTGATTTCGTTCCTCGTTGCGGGGCTTGCCTCAGCGGCCGCAGCACTTTCCTACGCCGAATTCGCCGGGATGATCCCCCGCGCCGGATCTGCCTACACCTACGGCTACGTCGCCCTGGGCGAGGTCATCGGATGGTTCATCGGGTGGGACCTCCTGCTGGAGTACATCGCAATCGTCGCCGTCGTCGCGATCGGCATTTCCGGATACTTCGACGCGTTCCTATCCGGGATCGGCGTCCACATGCCGGCGTGGATGACCTCGACGGCGGACGAAGGGCATGGCGGCGTCATCAACCTGCCGGCCATCCTGGTCTGTTTGCTGGTCACGTGGATCCTGTCCCGTGGAACCAAGGCCTTCGGCCGCTTCGAGCTAGTGGCGGTGGCCATCAAGGTGGTCCTGATCCTGTTCATCATCGGCCTCGGCATCTTCTACATCAATACGAACAACTACAACCCGTTCATGCCCAGCGGTTTCGGCCCGGTGGTGGCCGGTTCGGCCACGGTGTTCTTCGCCGTGTTCGGCTACGACGCCATGAGCACTGCGGCGGAGGAAGCCAAGGACGGCAAGAAGCACATGCCCAAGGCGATCGTGCTCTCGCTGATCATCGCGATGCTCCTTTACGTTGCGGCGACGCTAGTGCTCACCGGCATGCAGAATTACAAGGACATCAACCCGACGGCCGGTTTCGCCTCTGCTTTCAGCGGTGTGGGCCTGCCCGTCATCGCTACGATCATCTCGGTGTTCGCCGTCCTGTCCATCCTCACCGTGATGTTGACGTTCCTCCTCGGCGTTACCCGTGTTTGGTTCTCCATGAGCCGTGATGGCCTGCTCCCGGGCTGGTTTGCGAAGACGGACCGTCACGGCACCCCGCAGCGTGTCACGTGGATTGCAGGCCTTGCGTCGGCTTTCCTGGCGGGCGTGTTCCCCATCAAGGCCGTTGCCGACCTGACCAACATCGGTATCCTGGCCGCGTTCGTCGTTGTTTGCCTCTCGGTCATCATCTTTCGGTACAAGAAGCCCGACGCACCGCGTACCTTCCGGCTGCCGTTCATGCCTGTGGTTCCGGCATTCGGGATGCTTGCATCCGCCTTCCTCATGACGCAGTTGCATTGGGAAACCTGGCTGCGCTTTGTCGTGTGGCTGGCCATCGGACTCGTGATCTATTTCAGCTACGGCCGCAAGCATTCCCTCATGAATCCGGACAGTCCCCGCCATCAGGAGCTTTCCGTCCACGAGGCCTAGCTATGACCCCCTCGAAGAGGCATTTGACATCCCAGTCAAATTTTTCCTTGGCACCTCCAAGGTCTCGGGTTAGGATCGAAAACGGAGGAGCGAACTGGCTCCGGGATGGAAAGGAGGTGCCCGTGGGATTACTTGACGATCTGAAGGGCAAAGTTCAGGACCTCGTTGGTGGCAATGAAGAAGCCATCAAGGATGGCATCGAATAGGCCGCCGATTTTATCGACGACGCGACGCGGTTCAGAGAGCCGCTTCCAAGTTCGTGGGCAACCTCGACGGTTTGCTGTAAGGGCCTCGGCCCGGACAGCTCCCTCCGCCAATGAGGCTCCGTAGCCGGTTCAACCGGCCAGAGCTCCCGAATACAGTTACGTCAACGGGGCACCGGTCCCGCCGCGAGGCGCCGCCGGTGCCCTTGGCGTTTAACCTCCGGGTCCTCGGCAGACGGGCCGCGGCTCCGGTAACGTGAGGGACTATGCCAGCGTCACCTCTCCACACCGGACAGACACGTCCAGCGCCCGCTTCGAGGCAGCTCTCCCGTCCGCTCGTGGCCGGAATCGTGACCGCGCTGGTCGGCTTCACTTCATCCTTCGCCGTGGTGCTCGCCGGCCTCAGGGCGGTGGGGGCCACTCAGGAACAGGCCGCCAGCGGGCTGCTTGCCCTCACTCTGACCTTCGGGGTCGGAGTGCTCTGGCTGTCCTGGCACTCGCGCCTTCCGGTCACGCTTGCGTGGTCGACGCCCGGCGCCGCTTTATTGGCCGGAGCCGGAGTGCCCGACGGCGGGTGGCCGGCCGCCGTCGGGGCCTTCCTTGTCGCTGGGGTGCTGATCGCCCTGACGGGGCTCATTCCGGCCCTCGGCAAGCTGATGGCGAAGATTCCCACGGCCCTCGCCCAGGCGATGCTTGCTGGAGTGCTGCTGTCCCTCTGCCTTGCCCCGTTCAAGGCCTTGGGCACCGCTCCCCTGCTGGTGGCTCCCGTGATCCTCTGCTGGCTCGTCATGATGAAGCTGGCGCCCCGCTGGTCGGTCCCTGCCGCATTGTTGGTGGCGCTGGCCGTCATTGGAATCTACATCGTGGCTAACGGAGTGGGCATTCCCACGAGCCGGTTGTTGCCCGAGTTGCAGTGGACCACTCCCGCTTTCACGCTGAGCTCGGTGGCCGGCGTCGCCTTGCCCTTGTTCATTGTCACCATGGCATCCCAGAACATTCCGGGTGTGGCCGTGCTGAAGTCCTTCGGCTACACCGTCCCATGGCGCCAGTCGATGCTGGTGACCGGGGCAGGGACAGCGCTGGGGGCTCCCTTTGGTGGACATGCGATCAACCTGGCCGCACTGAGCGCCACGCTGGCAGCCGGGGAAGAAGCGGGTGAGGACAGGGGCCGGCGCTGGATCGCGGCCTTCACGTCAGGCCTTGCCTACCTCGTGTTGGCAGGGTTCTCCGCCGCACTGGTGACCGTCGTGGCGGCGGCACCACCAGGGCTCCTGGAGGCCGTCGCAGGATTGGCCCTGCTGGGCACCTTGGCCTCCGCCATCGCTTCTGCGCTGGCCATCGCCGAAGAACGCATCGGAGCCTCCGTGACGTTCCTGATTGCAGCCTCGGGCCTCAGTTTCGCGGGAATCGGCGCCGCGTTCTGGGCACTCGCCGCCGGAATCCTGGTGCGTTGGGTCCTGAAAACCAGGGAATCCCTGGCCCCCAGAACTAAAACGGGGCCTGTTTAGGACGGCTCGTGGTTTTGGCCCTCACGCGCCAGGGCGGTCAGTCGGGACACGGCGCGGAAGTACTTCTTCATGTACCCGCCGGTCATCATTTCCTCGGTGAAGAGCTTGTCGAAGGGGACGCCGCTGGCAAGGATCGGGACGTCCTTGTCGTACAGGCGGTCGGCCAGCACCACGAAGCGCAGGGCGACGGCCTGCTCCGTAATGGTTGCGACATCGCGCCAGACAACCGCGTCGATTCCTGCGATCAGCTTGCGGTAACGGCTGGGGTGGACACCCGCGAGGTGGTCGATCAGGCCGCGGAAGTCATCCACGGCCACTGTCTGGCCATCGAACTCGGCGTGCATCTGGCGCTTGAGGTCTTCGGTCTTCAAGGGTGCCGGGGCTGCCGGCAGTCCGCGGTGCCTGAAGTCTTCGCCGTCGATCCTGACAACATCGAACTGGTCCGCGAGGACCTGGATCTCCCGTTGGAAGTCGACGGCGGCAAAGCGGCCGTCGCCCAGGGAACCAGGCAAAGTGTTGGACGTGGCAGCGAGCTTCACACCGGCGTCGGACAGTTCGCGCATGAGGCGGGACATCAATACCGTGTCGCCCGGATCGTCAAGCTCGAATTCGTCAATGCAGACCAGCTTGTAGCTGCTCAATGCCTCCACGGTCTTGCGGAAGGACAGGGCGCCCACCAGGTTGGTGTACTCCACGAACGTCCCGAAGGCTTTCGGCCCCGGCGCCGAGTGCCACAAGGAAGCCAGCAAGTGGGTCTTTCCGACGCCGAATCCGCCGTCGAGATAGATGCCCGCCCTGGTGTTGACCTTCTTGCTGAAAAGACGTTTGAAAAGGCCGTCTCCGTCGCCGGCTCCCACCGTCTCCCCGAACGCTTCCAGGGCCCTGACCGCCGCGGCTTGGCTGGGCTGGTTCGGGTCCGGCCGGTAGCTCTTGAAGGACACCTCTCCGAACCGTGGCGAAGGGTAGAAACCCTTGAGAATCTCATCCGCTGAGACCGCCGGCGTGCGCGCGGCGAGCTGTTCGATCTGTACCAATGCGGTCCGTTCTTCGTGTCGTAAGTCCCCAGCAAGAATACCGGCAATGACACGCCCCGGACGGACACGTGATGAAGGCCATATTTCACCATATGAACGGGGAGGAGCTTTAGTCCCCGGCCCTCGATACTGTGGGATTAATGCCCGGGCTCTTCCTACTCGCCCGGCGCCGCCCGGTGTCAGTGAAAGTGTCAGTGAAAGGCCATACCAATGTCCTACCCCGTTGAACAGAACGAGAAGTTCGCCGCGTACGCCCACCCGGAACGACTGGTGTCCACCGAGTGGCTCGCCGCCGCCCTTGAAGGCGGTGCGCTCGGCGACGGCAAGCTGGTTGTTGTCGAATCCGACGAAGACGTCCTCTTGTACGAGACCGGCCACATCCCTGGTGCAGTCAAGATCGACTGGCACACGGACCTGAACGATGAAGTCACGCGGGACTACGTCGACGGTGAAGCGTTCGCAGCCTTGGCCGCCGCCAAGGGAATCTCGCGGGACTCCACCGTGGTGATCTACGGCGACAAGTCCAACTGGTGGGCCGCTTACGCCCTCTGGGTATTCACCCTCTTCGGCCACGAAGACGTCCGGCTCCTGGACGGTGGCCGCGACAAGTGGATCGCCGAAGGCCGCGACATCACCACCGACGTCCCCCAGCCCGCCGCGGGCGAGTACCCTGTGATCGAACGCAACGACGACCCGATCCGCGCCTTCAAGGACGATGTCCTGGCTCACTTCGGCAAGCCGCTGATCGACGTCCGCTCCCCCGAGGAATACACCGGCCAGCGCACCCACATGCCGGCCTATCCCGAAGAGGGCGCCCTGCGCGGAGGCCACATTCCCACCGCAGCCTCCATCCCGTGGGCACGCGCCGCCGCCGAGGATGGCACCTACCGCAACCGGACCGAACTTGAGGACCTCTATCTTGGGGAAGCCGGCCTCACGGAAGGCGACGACGTCGTGGCCTACTGCCGCATCGGCGAGCGTTCCAGCCACACCTGGTTCGCGCTGAAGTACCTGCTTGGCTTTGAAACGGTCCGCAACTACGACGGTTCCTGGACCGAGTGGGGCAATGCAGTGCGCGTCCCGATCGCAAAGGGCGCCGAGCGGGGCTCCGTCCCCGCACTCGCCGGAAAGTAGTCCGGACCTCCGTGCCTTGCCATCCCGGCGCGACCATATTGAAGCAACAAGGAGCCAGACCGGACCGGACCTGCGTAAGCTGGAAGTGATGAGTACCAATACTTTGCCCGCCGCACTGGCGGAAATTGTCGATGACTTCCAGGCACTGACCGAGCCCGATCGCCTTCAGCTGTTGCTTGATTTCTCGCGCGGGCTCCCGGCCTTGCCGGAACGGCTGCTGGACCACCCCGAGCTCCTGGAGCAAGTGGTGGAGTGCCAGTCACCCCTGTTCCTGACCATTGAGCAGGAAAAGACCCCCGACGGCGTCGCGTACCGTTTGTACTTCAAGGCACCGCCGGAAGCGCCCACCACGCGCGGCTTCGCGGGGGTTTTGCACGAGGGCCTGGACGGGCTGACTGCCGCAGAGATCCTGGCTGTTCCCGACGACATGCCGGAATTGCTGGGCCTCACCCGGGCCATCACGCCGCTGCGCATGCGCGGCATGACGGCCATGCTGGGGCGGATCAAGCGCAAAGTCGCCGCGGCAGACCGCTTGATGTCCTGATCCGGGATACTCCGGGAATGGCCAAGAAACAGGCTTCACAGGGAACGCCGGCCACAGCCGTACTGGCTGCGGCCGGCGTTCCTTTCACGCTGCACCCCTATGCGCACGATCCTTCGACGCCCAGCTATGGCCTTGAGGCAGCCAATGTCCTCGGCATCGATCCCGAGCGGGTCTTCAAGACTTTGATGGTGGACGTTGACGGCAAGCTGGCGGTCGGCATCGTTCCGGTCAGTGGCACGCTGGATCTCAAGGCCATCGCCGCGGCTCTCGGATCGAAGAAGGCCACCATGGCCGATCCCAAGATGGCCGAGCGGCGCACCGGCTATGTCCTGGGCGGAATTTCACCGCTGGGCCAACGCCAAGCATCGCCCACGGTACTCGACGAATCGGCGATGGCCTTCGGCACGATCCTCGTCTCGGGTGGACGCCGTGGCCTGGACATTGAGCTGGATCCCGCAGACCTTATTCGGCTGACCGGCGCCCGGACTGCACCGATCGGCAGCCCCTAGCAAGGGCAGGGAGCGCAGGCACCAAAGCTCTCAAGCCGACGCCGGCCCGCCACGCGGCGTGAGCCGTGGCGCCAACCACGAGCGCACCAGCCGCTCCCACTTCTGCGGATCCACGTTCCACTCCTTCGTGTGGCGGGCGCCGTCGAAGGGTTCAAAGGTGACCATGTCCGGATTCTTTTCGGCGAGGCTGGCCGAGGGTTCGTAGGGAACATACTCATCATCCACACTGTGGATTACGAGCGTCGGAGTCCGCAGTTCGACGGCGCGGGTGTCCCAGTCCATTGCCTTCAAGTCGACGGGCGCGGCGAGGCCGGTGAGGCGTCGGCCCAACGGGTGCCCCAATATCAGCTGCCCGTAGCGGCCGACGGCGTAGGGAATCCTGTTGATCTGTGCGTGGTGTGCCAGGACGTTGACCCAGTTGATGACGGGTGCGTCCAGGACCATGGCCCTGATCACGTGGCGGTTGTGAGAAAGATCGGCCGTCTGCAGGCAGATTGCCCCGCCCATCGACCAACCGAAGAGGACCACTTCGTGCGCACCATGGGCGAGCGCATAGTCAATGGCGGCGTCGACGTCGTGCCATTCCGTGGAACCCAGGCCGTAACGCCCGTCGGGGGCCGACGGCGCCAGTCCGTCGTTCCGGTACGAAACCAGGAGGCTGTCGAGGCCGAGTTCGCGCGCGGTGCGCACGGCGCGCAAGCCTTCGAGCCGGGTAGCCCCACGGCCATGGACCATGATCGCCCACACCTTCGAGGGCTTCCCGGCGCCTGAGGGAACCAGCCACGCAGGCGCCTGGCCACCCTCGACGTCGATCTTTATGTCTTCCGAATCCAGGCCAAGCGCCGCCGGGGAGTCATAGACGGCACCGCTCCACCATGCGCGCCGGGCTGTCGCCAGGTCCCCGCTGTAGACTTCCTCGACTTCGCGCTGCACCGTCCGCTCGGCGGGCGAATAGGACACGATCCGTCCGATCCGCGCGAACCCGGTCCCGTCCGCGAAGTAGAGGCTGAACACGCCGTCGACGGTGGTGTCCGGGGTAGCTGCGAGGATGACCTGAAGCCCTTTGTCACCGCGCACCACCGCCAACACCTCCTGGTCGGCTTCGCGCGTCGAAGGGGTGATGACCCGCCGGGCGAAATAGGCGGCGAGCGCGGAAGACCCTGCGCCGAGCAAACCGGCGATGCTGCTTCCGGCAACGATCCCGGCAACGGCCCATTTGGCGCGGGCGGACATTTTCGCACCGTTCTCAACGGTCGGAGCAGCTCGGGTCATGGATGCCATATGACCATTCTCCCGGTTGCGGGGCAGTGTTCCGAACAGCGCCCCCTGTGGCGTTTCCTTCAGGGAGCCAACGTCACGGCAACAACAGAATTGCCGCGCCAAACCATGCGTCCCGGCGCAGCTCAGGTCTACGCTGTAGCCATGAGCGAACCAATCGTGATCCTTACCGAAGAGCCTCTCGGCCCGGACGACCGCGTCAATATTGCCAAGCTGATCGACGGCGGAGACTCGCCCCTGGTGGTGTTGGTGCCGGCGAACACGGAACGGCACTTGTTGGTGGACTTCCTGGAGAACCTCTCGTTGCTCGAAGTCGCCAAGGCCTTCCGGGACCTGCTCGCGGAGGCGCCGGATCCACAATCCGAGCGGACCCAGGCCGCCGAGGCACTGTCGGCGTCGCTCGCGGCCTTGGATGGTCTGGGCAGCGGGGTCACAGGTGAAATCGTCGACGGCGGTGCGGTGGCCGGATTGGTGTCCAAGGTCAAGGCCCTCAACGCGGCACAGGCAGTTGTGGTCACCCGCCCGCACGCGATTGCCGATACCTTCCACACAGACTGGGCGAACAAGGCCCAGGACCAGTTGGGGCTGCCGGTGCTGCATCTCTATGCGGGTTCGGGATTTATCGGCGACTCGTGAGCGTTGAGAGAGCATGAGCACTGCAGACAACAGGAAGTACTTCCAAGCCGCGGATCCCTTGGCCGGGGTTCCCCTCCAGGATGTCCCGAAGGACGGGCAATGCGTGGAGAAAACAGACGCGGAGTGGCGCCAAGAGCTCACTCCGGAGGAGTTCAGGGTTCTGAGGCAAGCGGGAACGGAACGCCCCTACACCGGCGAGTACTGGGACACCCATACGGCAGGCGTGTACCAGTGCCGGGCATGCGGCGCGGAGCTATTCACCAGCAACGAGAAATTCGATTCCCATTGCGGCTGGCCGTCCTTCTGGGCACCGCTCGCGGAAGGCACGGTCCGGTACATTCATGACCGCACGTTGGGAATGGAACGGGTGGAGGTCCGTTGCGCCACGTGCGATTCGCATTTGGGACACGTTTTCGAGGGTGAAGGCTACGGCACGCCGACTGACCAGCGGTATTGCATCAACTCCGTTTCGCTCAAGCTCGTCGAATCCCCGCCACAGCAGTAGCCGCGGATAGTAGCCCGGGATAGTCGCCCCGGGCAATCTACCGGCAGTCCCCGGCATCCAGCCCGCCCCGGGCTGGATCTTCCGGGGGCTGCCGGAACCACTTGCACAAGAGTTTCTTATGCTCATGCCACTTTTGAATTAGCTACTCTGACTGCTTGCTACGCTCACCTCAGAACAATGATTCTTGAGGAAAGGCACCGTCGAAGATGACCACCACCGCTACCACCACCCGTCCGCGCATCACGTCGGACAACCGGGACTGGATCTCCCTGAAGGCCGCAGCCACCGCGCTGCAGACCTTCCAGAGCCAGGACGGTTCCATCCAGGATTCCCTCCACCATGAGGCTGCCCGGGCGTACACCGCAACGATCATGGAAGCCATCAAGAGCCTGGCTCCCGCGTTCCCGCACGACGCCGCCTATCTCGACCTCCTGGTGGAAGATTTCGGCCGCTGGGCCGACGCCGGCTTCGGAGTTCCGGACTTCCTCGACTCACTCCTGGCGTTCCAGCCGCAGGAGCACCGCGAAGACGGGCTCCAGCACCTCGTGGTATTCCCCATGTACACCCAGAACGGCAGCACGAGCCGCCTCGTGGAAGCCGTCCTGATCGAGGTGATCTGGCCCGAGTTCATCGGCGCATTGGAGGCCGGCGACTACTCCAACAAGCTGTTCGTCCCGATCCGCTTCCTGGACTTCACTCCCGGCTACGACACCAATTCCGCCGTGCTCTTTCCCGAGACCGTCGCAGTGCGCGAAACGCCCACCTTTACGTGGGGCGCCATCTTCGCCGACCGCGAGGCCGCACGATTCCGCCGTGTCCTCAAAGCGGCCGCCGCAACCACGTCCCTTGAGCTGCCCGCGGATGCCGCCGAGCTCCTGGATGACCAGGAACTCACGCAGCGGACGTTCGTCATGTGGGACCTGATCCACGACCGCACCCACATGCGCGGCGACCTTCCCTTCGATCCGTTCATGATCAAGCAGCGGATGCCGTTCTTCCTCTATTCGCTCGAAGAGCTCCGCTGCGACCTGACAGCCTTCCGCGAATCCGTCCGGATCGAGAAGGACGAGGACGCTTCCCCCGACTCCCGGCGCCACGCGAAGCTCGTGCAGTACGCGGTCATCTTCGACCGCATCTTCCGGTTCGCCATCACCGGCAACCGGGTCCGCAATTACGACGGCCTGGGCGGCCAGCTCCTCTTTGCTTGGATGCACCAGCACCACGTCCTGCACTGGACCGACAGCAAGCTCAGCATCGACTGGGACGAGGCGGCCGACGTCGTCATCGAGCTCGGTGCCCGGATCGAAGAACTGTACTGGCGCTCCATCGACCGCCCCAAGGCCGCCCACTGGCTCGCAGCGTATAAGCTCATTTCCGGTACGGTCACTCCGCACCCGGCTTCGGTCTGGGCGAAGGGACCAGAGGCACTGCCGCTCGACGGGCCGCCCCGCGGCCTCACCGACCAGGTCCTCGACGACGAATTCCCCCTGTCCATGTTCTACGAAGCACTGGAGAAGAAAATGCGTCCGATCATCGAATCAACCACCGGTATCACCGGGCAGACCGCAGCCTCATGACCAGCGACCCGCTGACTATCGTCGTCACCGGCGGCAGCAACTCCTCCGGCATCGCCGTGGCCCGCGCCTTCGCCCAGGCCGGGCACCGGGTCTTCACGATCGGCTCCAACGAGGCCCGCATCCAGGCCGCCGCGGCCGAGGCAGGCAACGACGTCACTCCACTGGTGTGCGATCTTTCCCGGCTGGAGTCCGTGCGCGGACTTGCCTCGGAGATCCACCAGAGCACGGAAAGGGTCGACGGCGTCATCCACCTGGTAGGTGGGTGGCGCGGCGCCAAGGGAATCGAAGACCAACCGGACGAAGACTGGGCCGCGCTCGAGCAAAGCGCCATCACCACCCTGAGGAACGTTTCCCGGGTTTTCTACAAGGATCTCGCTTCCTCTCCCATGGGACGTTTTGCCATGGTGAGTTCGACGGCGGTCGCCGCACCTACAGCCGGAGCCGCCACCTACGCGGCGGCCAAGGCTGCAGCAGAGGCCTGGACCCTGGCCATGGCCGACGGGTTCCGTCGCGATCAATCCGGGAACAAGGACGAACCCATCGAACAACACAGCGCAGCCGTGGTCTTCGTGGTCAAGTCGCTCCTGGACGCCGCAATGCGGAGGGAACATCCAGAGCGGAAATTCCCCGGGTACACGGACGTCGACGAGCTGGCGGCGGCCGCCGTCGGGCTCTTCGACAAGCCGGCAGCGGAACTGAACGGACAGCGCCTCCTCCTGGCCAAATAGACTGAAAGCGTGAATGAACAAGTGACGAGCACTACAGAAGAATTCCCGGCTGCCCTCGAGACGGAAGCCAGCGGACGCCTCCACGATCCCTCCGTCCGCGGTTTCGCCTCGGACAACTACTCAGGGGTCCACCCTGAAATCCTGGCGGCCCTCGCCGCAGCCAATGGCGGCCACCAGGTCTCTTACGGGGAGGACCAATACACGGAACGGCTCCAGGAAGTCATGGAGGAGCACTTCGGTGCAGGCATCGAGTGCTTCCCCGTCTTCAACGGCACGGGGGCGAACGTGTTGTCCCTGCAGTCACTGTTGCCGCGCTGGGGTGCCGTCATCTGCGCCTCGACCGCCCACATCAACATGGACGAGAACGGCGCGCCGGAGCGGATCGGCGGCATCAAACTGCTCCAGGTCCCCGCTGTGGATGGCAAGCTGACCCCCGAGTTGATCGACCGCGAAGCCTGGGGCTGGGGCGACGAGCACCGTGCGCAGCCTCTGGCCGTCTCCATCACGCAGACCACGGAGCTCGGCACGTGCTACACGCCGGAAGAAATCCGGGCGATCGCCGACCACATCCATGCCAAGGGCATGAAACTGCACATGGACGGCGCACGGCTCGCCAATGCCGCCGCCCACCTTGGGGTGCCGTTGCGGGCCTTCACCCGCGACGCCGGCGTGGACATTTTGTCCTTCGGCGGCACCAAGAACGGGCTGCTGTTCGGCGAAGTAGTCGTTGCCCTGAATCCGGAGGCCGCCCACGGACTGAAGTTCCTTCGCAAGATGAACATGCAGCTGGCCTCCAAGATGCGCTTCATTTCGGTCCAGTTCATCGCGCTTCTGGAGTCCGGGCTGTGGCTGAGGTCGGCGGAACACGCCAATGCCATGGCGTCACGGCTGCGTGCGGCCGTGGACTCCATCGAGGGTGTGGCGCCAACCCAGGCCACGGAGTCCAACGGCGTCTTCGCGGTGCTTCCCGCCGGCGTCGCGGACCGCCTGCGCTCCTCCTTCAAGTTCTACGACTGGAACGAAGCGAACCGCGAGGTGCGCTGGATGTGCTCCTTCGACACCACGGAAGAGGACATCGATTCCTTCGTTGCCGCAATCAAGCGCGAACTGGCGTCCGCATAGGGCATGGGACGGGGCGGCGTGGCTTCAAGGTTTCGCCGCCCCTGACACATAATCTGCGAAGGTGAACGCACTCGCACAGGTTCCCCCGGATTTCTTGCATGCGTTGGGAACGCTACGAAAAGCAAAGTGCCGGAGCGAGCTGCGCCTCGCGGAAATCCCGGCGCCCTCCCGCCTGGCGCCCTTCGCCGTGGCCTTGGGAGCAGAAGTCTTCAGCCGGTCGACGCGTCCCGGCCGGACCCCTGTCCATGGCCTCGCTGCCATGGCATTTTCGACCGAGAACACCCCGGGCTCCCCCGGTGCGGCCGATGACGAAGACGATGAGCTCGCAACAGGCCGGTTCATCTTGCTCCACGATCCCGATGGCTCGGCTGTGTGGGACGGGCAATTCCGGATCGTCACCTACATCCGGGCACAGCTCGAAGCCGACATGGGCAACGATGCCATGCTCGGTTCCGTGGCCTGGACGTGGCTCGTTGACGCCTTGGAGAACCATTCAGCCCAGTATCGGGCCGCGGGCGGAACGGCCACGCGCATCCTGTCCGAGAGTTTCGGCACATTGGCCGAAAGGCCGGAAACCATCGACATCGAACTCCGCGCCTCATGGACACCTGCGTCTTCCGATGTCCAGGCCCATTTGGAGGCCTGGTGCGACATGGTCTGCACATTCGCGGGGCTTCCTCCCCTGCCTCCCGGCGTCACGCCCTTGCCGAACCGGAGGCTCACATGAAGCCTTTGACGGTCCGCTGGAAGCTCCGGCCGGACCGGCCGGGCACAGAGTCGGTAAACTGAAGGCACCATGACCCCTGAAAATCTGGAACCCACCACGGCCGGCGCTCCGGCTGCTGATCCCACACCACACATCACGGTAGACGGCTTTGAAGGCCGGATACCCGAGATCATCGATCTGGATGCCCCGCGCGAGGGCGTGCCCCTTGTCATCGACACCCTGTCCGGCCTGGAGCGGTGCGCCGCCGCCATCGCCGCAGGATCCGGCCCCGCCGGGGTCGACGCCGAGCGGGCCTCCGGCTTCCGCTACGGCCAGCGCGCCTTCCTGGTGCAGATCAGGCGCGACGGCGCAGGAACGTGGCTGATCGACCCCGAACCCTTCGATGACTTGAAAATCATCAACGAGGCGCTGCGCGGCGTCGAGTGGATCCTGCATGCCGCGACGCAGGATCTCCCGTGCCTGGCCGAGCTCGGCATGTGGCCCGACAAGCTCTTCGACACGGAACTCGCCGCACGCCTTGCCGGCCTGCCTCGCGTCGGCCTTGCAGCCGTCATCGAGCAGCTCCTCGGCTTCGGCCTTGCCAAGGAACACTCGGCCGCAGACTGGTCCACCCGCCCCCTCCCCGAACCGTGGCTGCGATACGCGGCCCTCGACGTCGAGGTGCTCGCCGAACTGCGGGAAGAACTCATCGAACTACTGGAAGCGGACGGCAAGCTCGAATTCGCCGAACAGGAATTCGCCGGCATCCTCGGAGCAGGCCTTCCGGTCCCGCGGGTGGACCCGTGGCGCAAGACTTCCGGGTTGCACCAGATCCGCGACCGCCGTCAGCTGGCTGCCGTACGTGAGCTTTGGTACGAACGGGACCAGCTCGCACGCAAACGGGATGTTGCACCCAGCCGCCTCATTCCCGATTCAGCCCTGGTCGCAGCGGCCAAGGCCATGCCGGCGACCGTTCCGCAACTCCTCGCCACCAAAGGCTTCCACGGGCGGGCAGCACAGCGCGAAGCACCACGCTGGCTGCGCTGCATCGCCGGCGCGCGGAACACCGAGGACCTTCCGCCGCTGCACCTTCCAACCAACGCTCCCCCGCCGCCGCGTGTCTGGACAGACCGCGACCCGGACGCCGCGGCGCGCTTGGGCACTGCCCGGCCCCGGCTTCAGGAGGCGGCCGATGGGCTCAAACTTCCCGTGGAGAACCTGCTCACTCCCGATTACATGAGGCGCGTCCTGTGGCGGCCGCCGTCGGACATCACCGTGGAGTCCGTCTCGGAAGAGCTGCGCGCCCTCGGCGCCCGCGAGTGGCAAATCGCCATCACGGCGCCGATCCTCACCGAGGCGTCACTGAATCCGCAACCGTTGCCACCCAAGGAGCCCAAAGAGCCGCGGAACCCGGCTTCCAAGGAACGCACCCCCGCCCCGTAGCGGAAGGTCCCGCCTGCCCCTTCCGACGCCCGCTCACAAACAAACCCCTCCAACGCGACCCCCGCTCACAAACAAACCCCTCCAACGCGACCCCCGCTCACAAACAAGCCCCTCCAACGCGACCCCCGCTCACAAACAGGCCCTACGAGCACACCCTTCGCTCAATGATGTGAGCGAGGATCCGCCGAAAGGCCCACATACGTGAGCGAGGGTGCGGCGAAAGGCGCTCATATGTGAGCGGGGTCTCCTTGCGCGCTAAGTTACTGGCGAGTAACATGGCCGTGAATGAGACCGGCTTCCCCCGTGAGGGCTGTCCGGCATCCATGTCTCAACGAGGAGCCACAATGAGCCAAACCGGAAACAGCGCCAAGCCGCGTACAGTCCGCGACGTCGTCTTCGTGGATGGTGTCCGGACGCCGTTCGGCAAGGCGGGCGACAAGGGAATCTATGCGGGCACCCGGGCCGACGACCTCGTGGTCAAATGCATCCGCGAACTGATGCGCCGCAACCCGAGCCTGCCCGCCGATCGCGTCGACGAAGTCGCCATCGCCGCCACGACGCAAACCGGCGACCAAGGCTTGACCATCGGCCGCACCGCCGCCCTCCTGGCGGGCCTCCCCCGCAGCGTGCCCGGCTTTGCCATCGACCGCATGTGCGCGGGTGCGATGACCGCGGTCACGACGACGGCGAGCGGCATCGGTTTCGGCGCGTACGACGTCGTGATTGCCGGCGGCGTGGAGCACATGGGCAACCACCCGATGGGCGCCGGCGCGGATCCCAACCCCAGGTTCATGTCCGAGCGGATCGTGGACCCGGCCGCCCTGAACATGGGCAACACCGCCGAGAACCTCCACGACCGTTTCCCGTCGATCACCAAAGAGCGGACGGACACGTACGCAGCGGCGTCCCAGGCAAAGCTTGCCACGGCTTACGGCAAGGGCCAGATCCAGCCCGACTTGGTTCCGGTCGCCACGATGAAAGCCGGACAGGGGTGGACAGTGAACACCGTCGACGAGCCGCCGCGCCCCGGCACTACGGTGGACGACCTCGCGGAACTGCGCACCCCGTTCAGGGCCCATGGCCGGGTCACCGCGGGCAACGCCGCCGGTTTGAACGACGGCGCGACGGCGGCAGTCCTCGCCTCCGCCGAAGCCGCCGAGGAGCTCGGCCTGTCCGTGAAGATGCGCTTGGTTTCCTATGCCTTCGCCGGCGTCGAGCCCGAAGTCATGGGCATCGGACCGGTTCCGGCCACCGAAAGGGCCCTCAAGAACGCCGGACTCGGGATCGAAGACATCGGCCTCTTCGAGATCAACGAGGCCTTCGCCGTTCAGGTGCTGAGCTTCTTGGACCACTTCGGAATCGCCGACGACGACCCGCGCGTCAACCGCTATGGCGGGGCGATCGCCGTCGGGCATCCCCTCGCGTCGTCCGGCGTGCGGCTCATGAACCAACTGGCCCGCCAGTTCGAGGAAGACCCGTCTGTCCGGTACGGCATCACCACCATGTGCATCGGTTTGGGAATGGGCGCCACAGTAGTCTGGGAGAACCCACGTCACGCGGACTACCAGAGCTACAACAGCTACAACAGCGAGACCGAGACCTCCGTCGACACTGAGAGCAAGGGAGCCGCAGCATGAGCGCCGCAGAATTCCAGAAACTGGCCGGACTGTTCCCGGACGAGACCGTGACCCACTCCTACGTGCAGGACATCGAACTCCCCGGCGGTGCCGGAACGTTCGCCCTGATCACCCTGGACAATGGCCTGGACCACACCAAGCCCACCACCCTCGGACCCAACACCCTCGTCGAGCTCGGGACGGTCCTTGAAAGGCTCAAGGACCGCGCTGCACGCGGCGAGATCGTCGGCGTCGGCGTCACGGGCAAGCCGTACTTCCTGGTAGCCGGAGCGGACCTCTCGGCGGTCAAGCAGCTCGAAGAGCGCGAACACGGCTTGTGGATGGCCCAGCTGGGCCACGACGTCTACGCGACGCTCGCCGATCTGGGTGTTCCCAGCTTCGCCTTCATCAACGGCGTCGCGCTCGGTGGCGGCCTCGAGATCGCCCTCCAGTCCACCTACCGCACGGTCTCGACGGGCGCGGGCGCCCTCGCTTTGCCCGAAGCGTTCATCGGGCTTGTCCCCGGCTGGGGCGGCGTCTACATCCTGCCGCGACTCATCGGCCCGGAAAACGCCGTCAAGGTCATGATCGAGAATCCGCTGAGCAACAACCGCACTCTCACCGGTCCGCAGGCATTCCAGCTGGGCATCGCCGACGCCATCTTCGAACCCGCGGATTTCGTGGAGCAGTCCATCGCCTGGGCCGCGAAAGTGATCGCGGGCGAGCTCGTCCCGGAGCGGAGCAACTCCGTGGACCCGGAGGATCCCGCCGTTGCCGAACGCTGGGCCGGCGCCGTGGCTGCGGGCCGGGCCTTCGTGGAGGCCAAGACTTCAAACGCATCACCGGCTCCAGCCAAGGTGCTGGATATCCTCGAGGCCAACCGGACCATGGCCAAGGCGGAATCCGCGGCCCTGGAATGCGAGACGCTCGCAGGATTGATGCAAACGGACGAGTTCCGTTCCACGGTCTACGCCTTCCTGGACCTCGTGCAGAAACGGTCCAAGCGGCCTGCCGGCGCGCCCGACCGCAAGCTCGCGCGTCCGGTGACGAAGATCGGCGTCGTCGGTGCCGGCCTGATGGCGAGCCAGCTCGCGCTGCTCTTCGCACGGCAGCTCAAAGTGCCTGTGGTCCTGACGGACATCGACCAGGAGCGCGTGGACAAGGGAGTTGCCTACGTCCACGCGGAGGTGGACAAACTGCTCGGCAAGAAGCGGATCAGCTCCGACGCCGCCAACAGGACCAAGGCCCTGGTCAGCGGCTCCGTCTCCAAGGAGTCATTCGCCGACGCCGACTTCGTCATTGAGGCCGTCTTCGAAGAACTCAACGTCAAGAAGCACGTCTTCGCCGAAGTGGAGGCCATCGTCTCCGCCGAATGCATCCTCGCGAGCAACACGTCTTCGCTGTCAGTGACTGCCATGGCCGAAGATCTGCAGTACCCGGAGCGCCTGGTCGGTTTCCACTTCTTCAACCCCGTTGCGGTCATGCCGCTCCTGGAGATCGTGCGTGCTCCGAAGACCGACGACGCCGTGCTGGCCACCGCGTTCGAGCTCGCCAAGGGCTTGAAGAAGACAGCCGTGCTGGTCAAGGACGCCGCCGCTTTCGTCGTCAACCGGATCCTGCTGCGGCTCATGGGCGAAGTCATTGCCGCATTCGACGAAGGCACGCCGGCGGAAGTGGCCGATTCGGCGCTGCGACCCATGGGCCTGCCGATGAGTCCGTTCACCCTCAGCGCGATGGTGGGCCTTCCGGTCGCCCAGCACGTCCAGGAATCGCTGCACGCTGCCTTCGGCGAGCGCTTTGCGGTGTCCCAGAACCTGCAGAAGCTGGTTGACAATGGCGTGAAGTCGCTCTGGGCTCCGGGTCCTGACGGGAAGCCGGCCATCCCGGCGGAGACGTTGGCGCTCATGTCCTTCGGCAGCACCCCGTCAACGGCCGAGGAAGTCCTGCGTCGCACCCAGGACGCCCTGGCCGAGGAAATCGGACTCATGCTGTCCGAAGGCGTGGTGGCCGGCCCCGAAGACATTGACCTCTGTGTGATCCTCGGAGCTGGCTGGCCGATGTTCCTGGGCGGGATCACGCCGTATTTGGACCGGGTTGGCGCCTCCGAGCGTGTCAACGGCAAACGCTTCCTGGCCCCCGGGATCGCTTCGAAGCCGGTAGCCGGGTAGCTCCCGGCTAGTCGTGACTTCGGCTATGCCGCCTGCCGCGCACCGCGCCAGGCGGCATAGCCGATGACCAGCGAAATGGTGCAGCCAATGGTCGTGTCGATCAGCCGCTCGCCGAGGAGCGACGAAGAAAGCGGGTGTCCGAGGCCGCTGAGCACCGCGACAAGCGGGGTCATGACCAAGGCATACGCCGTGTAGTTGGCGGCCTTGAGGTATTGCCGGGCTGCCCCGACGACGCAGATGATGCCGACCGTTGCCCAGATCGGAAGGGCGCCGAGGAGCAGTCCGCCCACCAGGACGCCCAGCGCCGTACCCAGGCCTCGCTGGACGGTGCGCGCAAGTCCGGCCCGGTGGTCGCGCTGCACCACGAGGACGACCGTCAGCAGGATCCACTGGGAGTGCGGGCCGCGCACGAGAATGGCCACCACCTGGGCGGCGATCATGCAACTTGCCAAACGCAGCGTGTACTGCCACCCGGACAGGGTTGCCATCCGGCGTCGCCATGCCCCGAGGTCCTTGTGCCAGGAACGCCGCGCCGGGGCCACCTCCGCGGCGGTTTTACCCAAGAGGTGGTATTCGACGCCGAACACCAGCAGCGTCAACAAGCTTCCCCCGAGCGCACCGGCAGCGAAGAACCACAGCAGGGTTTCGATCGGGACCGCACTTGAGGCGAGGGAGGCACCGATGATCATGAAGACGATGGCCTGGGTGCTCGCCTTGGCTGCGCTCGGCCGCAGACCGCCAAAGATCGTAGCGATGGCAGCGAGCGTGACAATGAGGATGCCACCCCACGGCTGAAAGACGGTGCTCAGCATGCCGGCGGCCGCCCCGCAGGCGCCGGCAAGCGAAGTGTTGAGCAGATCCAGGGATCTGTATTTCAGGCCGCCCACGTGGCCGCTTCCGGAGACGAGCAACGCGCCGAGCGCGGCAACCATTCCCGCCCCGATGTCGCCAAGGACGAGCCCCAGGACGATCGGCACCCCGAGGGAAAGTCCCGCCGTCACGACATGGACCAGGTTGAGCTCTACACGTTTCCAGCGCGTCGCGTCGACAATCACGTCGCGTCCTGCGCTGGAAGCGCGCTTGAGGTGGTGACGCCAGCGCGGCGGTGCCGCCAACGGATCCGTCATGCTCCACCTCGTTTCAGGGACGTTCCCGTCCGCTCGTCTCTGACAGCCTCCGGGCAAGGCCGCCCAATGAGCTCACCAGTTCGGCGAAGGCTTCGCTTGGGTGGTTTTCCGAGACGATCCGCGCGTTGGGAGGCTCGCCCCACAGTCCGCGGAAGTCCGCCACAGTGGTTCCGACGAGCCTGGGGGCTGCTGTCTCGATGTGCACTGTCGCCGTCCGGGTGCTGTACCGAGCGGTGCCCGCGGCGACTGATGCTGCGAAGTAGTCGTGGATGTGAGCCACGTAGCCTTGGTCGTAGCGGCGATGGAACTCGAAGTAGAAGCGCAGCATATCGCTGACGTGCCGCACGAGTTCGTTGGACGCGGTGCTGCGCCGCCCCTCCGGCTGTTCCGGAAGGACAAGTTCCGGCTCCGTGCAGCCTGCCTCGGAAGCCAAGGCGGCCACGTGTTCGGGTGTCATTTCGATCCGTTCCGTGGTCTCCAGGGCGCACACCACCGGCAGCCGCTCCTCGGGAATCCCGGAGAAGGCCGCAAACACCTCCGCGGCTGCGTGCGGATCAACGTGGGTGTTCCACTCGGCGGTGGGCGTCGTGTTCCCCTGGTAGTAGTAGCTGCCACCCATGATCACGACGCCGCGCAGCAGCTCCGGCAGCCGCGGCTCGGCCCGCAGGGCGAGGGCGAAGTTGGTGAGGGGCGCCGTCAGCAGCGCGGTCAGCTCCCCCGGCCGTGACCGGGCCGCTTCGACCCAGAGTTCGACGGCGTCGACGTCGTGCACTTTTCCGCGCGGTTCCGGCAACTCGGCGTAGCCGACGCCTTGGGGCCCGTGGGTTTCCGGCGTCGTGGTCAGCGGGATCCGCAGCGGCGCCCGGGCGCCGATGGCAACGGGCACGTCGGGGCGGCCGCACAGCTCGAGCAGGGACAGGTTGTTGCGTGCCACTTGCTCCGCCCCGACGTTGCCCGGAGTGCTGCTCACGGCAACGAGCTCCACCTGCGGCTGGCTGCACAGATAGGCCAGGGCGAGGGCGTCGTCGATTCCCGTGTCGCAGTCCACCAGCAAGCTCACGGGCTCGCGTCGGGCTCCAGCTGCTGACTGCTCCCCGCTCATGGAACGCTCCTTAGAAGAGGGCAACCTTGGGCGTACGCGGGAAGATGTCATCCATTTCGGCGCGTTCTTCGGCTGTGGGTACCCAGCGCACCGCCTTCGCGTTTTCGACGATTTGCGCCGGGCGGGTGGCTCCCGCAATAACGCTGCTGACCGCGGGTTGGGCGGCCAGCCAGGAGAAGGCCAGCTGCAGTTCGTTCAGGTCCCGCTCCTTGGCGAACTGGCTGAACCTGCCCAGCTGGACCCAGTCGGCGTCGTCGACCATGTTGGTCCGCGTGTGGCTGAGGCGGGATCCTTCCGGGGCGTTGCCTGGAGCGTACTTGCCCGTCAGGAGGCCGTTCGCCAAAGGGAAATACGGCAGGACGCCGAGTCCGAAAGCCTGGGCGGCCGACAGCACTTCGAGTTCCGCGCGGCGGTCCAGCAGGTTGTAGTGGTTCTGCGTCGAAATGAACCGCGCACCGCCCTGCATCCGGGCGACGTACTCGGCTTCCGCGATCTGCCAACCCGCACGGTTGGAATGGCCGATGTACCGGACCTTGCCGCTTGTCACGAGGTCGTCGAGGGCTGCGAGGGTCTCGTCAACCGGGGTGAGGAGGTCCGGGGTGTGGTACTGGTAGAGATCAATCCAGTCGGTGCCGAGGCGGCGCAGCGACGCCTCGGCGGCCTGGACGATGTAGCGGCGCGATCCGCGCCCGCCGAAATCGTTGCCGTTGGCGCCGTGCATGTCCATGCCGAATTTCGTGGCCACGATCGCGTCGTCCCGGCGACCTTTCAGGGCGGTGCCCAGCATGGTTTCGCTGAGGCCGGGCTCCCGGCCATAGACGTCCGCAACATCGAAAAGGGTCACCCCGGCATCCAAGGCGGCATGCACTACCGCGTTGGTGCCTTCCTGCGATTCCGTGGCCGTATTGGCCCGGCCGAGATTGTTGCACCCCAAACCAACTACTGAGACGGTCAATCCGGAATTTCCAAGACGGCGATATTCAGTCATGGTTTCACCCTACAACGCCCACGGGGGCCGGTCCGCCGCTCAGGATCCGAAGGCGATTCCTGCTTCTTCCATCGCGTCGTGCAACTGGGCCATGACCTTGGGACCCATGCCGTGCAGGGCCGCCACCCGCCCCTCACCGAACTCGGCGAGTTGTTCAAGGGTTTCCAGACCCTCGTGGGCTAGTGCCCTCCGTGCCGGAGCGGACAAGCCCTTGGGCAGCGGAGTGTGTCCGGGCCAGTTGCTCTTGGGCGCCATGTTTGTCCCTTCGAAGCGGGAAGTAGTCCTTAGAGGGTAAAGCCCGCACCGGTTTTCGGCGAGTGTTTTACTTTGAATGCGGTGGGTTCGGCATGGGGTGCCGCCGCGATGCTCAGCTTCGTGAAGTCCAGGTCTTCTCCCCGGATGCACACTTTGATGGCGTTGACGGCCTTGTTGACGTCCGGGCACAGGCAGAAAATGTTGAGCTTCGAGTCGCTGATATCGGAACGGTCCACGGTACCCAGGCCCCGCCAGGCCAGTTCGCTCGTCAACGCGGCCTTGGCCTTGCGTTCGAGGTAGCGGTCGCGGTCGGTGCCGTCCTTCGTCTTCAGCGCAATCTGCGCGACCACCCAGAACTGCTCAGTCTCGGGAATCTCCGCATAGCCGTCTTCTTCGCATTGCGCGGCAAAGGCCGTCATGAGTCCTTTGACGGCGGATTCGTCCTCGACGTCCGTTTCGTCAGTGCTGCTCTGGTGTCCTACGACCCCGTGGTTGATGACGAACTGCTTGAATTCGTCGTCATACCAAGCCTCCCGGAAATGCAGGACCGCCTCGTCGTCGCGCTTGTACGTGCGGATGATGCCGCTCATGCTCGTCCTTTACTAGACCACTCCGGGCAGGTGTTGACTGGACCTGCGCCGCCGAAGGGGTGCTTGATTGTTGAATACCGCCCGGAACCGCCGCTCACAGCGTGGGAAGGCTGCCCGTCGTGGGATGCTCTTGTCCCGGCAAGGGCCGCGCGAAAGGCACCTTTGTCCCCAGAACCTGCGCGACGACGTCGTGGGTTATCTGTTGGGCGGTGAGCCCCACCCGCTCGAGAACCTGGCTCCTGGTTCCGTGCTCGAGGAACTCGACCGGAAGCCCCACTTCGTTGAGGGCCGTGTCCACGCCGGCCGCGCGCATCTCCTGCCGGATCCTGGAGCCGACGCCGCCCGCGCGGACACCGTCTTCGATGCAGATCACCAAACGGTGCCGCGCCGCGAGGGCAATGATGGACTTGCGTACCGGCAGGAGCCACCGCGGATCCACCACGGTGGAACTGATGCCTTGGGATCCGAGCCGGGACGCGACGTCGAGGGCGAGTTCGGACATCGCGCCGACGCTGACAATCAGGACATCGTTCTCCGTGGAGCCTTCGGGGCGGCGCGCCAGCACGTCGACGCCGTCGGAAAGCCGTTCGATCGCCTCGATCTCGCTTCCTACGTTGCCCTTGGAGAAGCGCACCACGCTGGGTGCGTCGGCGATGGCAACCGCTTCGCGGAGTTCTTCCCGCAGGCGGCTGGCATCCCGGGGAGCCGCGAGATGCAGCCCTGGAACGATCTGGACCATCGCCATGTCCCACATGCCGTGGTGGCTGGCCCCGTCCGGGCCGGTGACTCCGGCGCGGTCCAACACGACCGTCACCCCCGCTTTGTGCAGGGCGACGTCCATGAGGAGTTGGTCGAAAGCACGGTTCAGGAACGTCGCGTAAACGGCGACGACGGGGTGCAGTCCGCCAAAGGCCATGCCTGCGGCCGACGTGAGGGCGTGCTGTTCGGCGATGCCGACGTCGATCACCCTTTCCGGGTGCCGTTCCGCGAACTTGTGCAGCCCGACGGGAATCAGCATGGCCCCGGTGATGCCGACGATGTCTTCGCGCTCGTCGGCAATGTCCGCGATTTCCTCGGCGAACACCGAGGTCCACGAGCGTGCCCCGCCGGCTTCGGTGGGTTCGCCGGTTTCGGGATCGATGATTCCGACGGCGTGGAACTGGTCCGCCTCATTGGCGAGGGCGGGCGCGTAGCCGTGGCCCTTTTCGGTCATCGCATGGACGATCACCGGGCCGCCGTAGTTCCGGGCAGTGGTGAGCGCGTGTTCAAGGGCCCGCATGTTGTGGCCGTCAACCGGGCCGATGTACTTCATGCCGAGGTCTTCGAACATGCCTTGCGGAGCCCACCAATCCTTGATGCCCTTCTTCATGGCATGCAGGCTCCTGTAGGTGAACTGGCCGATCGGGCCGCCGCTTTGGAGCTTTTTCTTCCACCAGTCCAGCACCACCTCGTAGGTGGGAGCTGCCCGGAAGGAATCGATCGTGGGGCGCAGGGAAGCGAGGTAGTCGGCAAGGCCGCCGACGGTGGGGGCATAGGAACGCCCGTTGTCGTTGACGACGATCACCACGCGGCGTCGCTTGTCCGCGGCAATGTTGTTGATCGCCTCCCACGCCATGCCGCCCGTCAGGGCGCCGTCACCGACGACGGCGACAACGCAGCGATCGCCCTCGCCGGTCAGCTGGCGGGCCCGGGAGATACCGTCCGCCCAGGACAAGGACGAGGACGCGTGGGAGCTTTCCACGATGTCGTGCTCGGACTCGGCACGATCGGGGTAGCCGGACATGCCGCCTTGCTGCCGGAGGGTGCTGAAATCCTGCCTGCCGGTCAGCAATTTGTGGACGTAGGACTGGTGGCCGGTGTCGAAAACGATGCTGTCGCGCGGGGAATCGAAGACTTTGTGGATGGCCATGGTGAGCTCCACCACGCCGAGGTTCGGTCCGAGGTGACCACCTGTTTGGGCGACGTTGGTGATGAGGAAAGTCCTGATCTCGCCTGCAAGCTGCTCCAACTGCTGGCTGGTGAGCTTGCTCAGGTCCTGCGGGTTCCGGATTGTCTCCAAAAGTCCCAACGGCCCCTCCTTAGGGTGATTGACGTGCTATACAACTCTAACGCCTTGACCGGAACCAAGCCGCAGGAAAGGCTACAGCCCCGGCCGGTCGATGACCAGACGGGGCTGTAGCTGTTGCCTTTCAGCCCAGGCGGGGCCTGCGCTGAATTCGGCTAGTGTGCCGAGATTTGGCGCAGGACGTACTGCAGGATGCCGCCGTTGCGGTAGTAGTCCGCTTCGCCCGGGGTGTCGATGCGCAGCACGGCGTCGAAGGACTTTGTGCTGCCGTCCTCCGCTGTTGCCGTGACCTTGAGCGTCCGCGGCGTCGTGCCGTTGTTCAGCTCGGTGACGCCCTCGACGGCGAACGTTTCCGTGCCGACCAGGCCGAGCGACGCAGCAGTCTCGCCCGCCGGGTACTGCAACGGGAGGACGCCCATGCCGATGAGGTTGGAGCGGTGGATGCGCTCGTAGCTTTCGGCGATGACCGCCTTCACGCCCAGGAGCGCGGTTCCCTTGGCAGCCCAGTCACGGGACGAGCCGGAGCCGTATTCCTTGCCGGCCAGGACTACCAGCGGGGTGCCGGCTGCCTGGTAGTTCTGTGCAGCGTCGTAGACGTAGGCCTGCGGGCCGTCGGCCTGGGTGAAGTCGCGGGTGAAGCCGCCCTCGACGCCGTCGAGCAGCTGGTTCTTGATGCGGATGTTCGCGAACGTTCCGCGGATCATGACCTCGTGGTTGCCACGGCGTGAACCGTAGGAGTTGAAGTCCTTGCGCTCCACGCCGTTGGCCAGAAGGTACTGGCCTGCCGGGGTGTCCGACTTGAAGGAACCGGCCGGGGAGATGTGGTCCGTGGTGACGGAGTCTCCCAGCTTCAGCAGGACACGGGCTCCGGCGATGTCCGTTACAGGTTCCGGCTGCGCCTTCATGCCTTCGAAGTACGGGGGCTTCCGCACGTACGTGGACTTGGCGTCCCAAGCGAAGGTGTCGCCTGCCGGGGTGTCGAGTGCCTTCCAGCGGTCGTCGCCGTCGAAGACGCCTTCGTAGCCGCGGGCGAACATTTCCTTGTCGATCGAGGAATCGATGACCTTCTGGACCTCGACGGGGTTCGGCCAGATGTCCTTCAAGAAGACATCGTTGCCGTCCTGGTCCTGTCCCAGCGGATCGGCGTCGAAGTCGAAGTCCATGGTTCCGGCCAGGGCGTAGGCGATGACCAGCGGCGGGGACGCCAGGTAGTTCATCTTGACGTCCGGGTTGATGCGGCCTTCGAAGTTGCGGTTGCCGGAGAGGACAGCGGTGACGGAAAGGTCGTTGGCCTGGATGGCCTCGGAGATCTCGGCGTCGAGCGGCCCGGAGTTGCCGATGCAGGTTGCGCAGCCGTAACCCACGATGTAGAAGCCGAGCTTCTCCAGGTAGGGAGTCAGGCCGGACTTCTCGTAGTAGTCGGTGACAACCTTGGAGCCGGGAGCGACCGACGTCTTGACCCACGGCTTGGACGCGAGGCCCTTGTCAACGGCGTTGCGGGCCAGCAGCGCGGCAGCCAGCATCACCGAGGGGTTGGACGTGTTGGTGCAGGACGTGATCGAAGCGATCGAAACAGCACCGTGGTCGAGTTCGAATTCGCGGCCGTCAGCTGTTGTGACGCTCACCTTGGTTGACGGACGACCGTTGGACTTCGGGCCGTGCGAGTGCGGAGCTACGTCGGCCAGGTGCGTCGCAGTGGCGGTGAACGACGGCGAATCGGAGGCCGGGAAGCTCTCGTCGATCGCTTCGTCCAGGCTTCCGTCGGCCAGGTCTTCCTTCACGTAGTTGCGCAGGTCCTCGCGGAACTGGGCCTTGGACTCCGTGAGGATGATCCGGTCCTGGGGACGCTTCGGACCCGAGATCGAGGGAACAACCGTGGACAGGTCGAGCTCGAGGTACTCGGAGAACTTGATCTCGTGCGACGGATCGTGCCAGAGGCCCTGTTCCTTCGCGTAGGCCTCGACCAAGGCAACGTTCTGATCGGAGCGGCCGGTGAGGCGCAAGTACTCGAGCGTGACGTCGTCGATCGGGAACATCGCTGCCGTGGAACCGAATTCCGGGCTCATGTTGCCGATGGTGGCGCGGTTGGCCAGCGGCACGGCCGCAACGCCTTCGCCGTAGAACTCCACGAACTTGCCGACCACACCGTGGTTGCGCAGCTGCTCGGTGATGGTCAGGACGACGTCGGTGGCGGTGGCGCCGGCGGGGATGGAGCCCGTGAGCTTGAAGCCCACAACACGCGGGATCAGCATGGAGACGGGCTGGCCGAGCATGGCAGCTTCGGCTTCGATGCCGCCTACTCCCCAGCCCAGCACGCCCAGGCCGTTGACCATGGTGGTGTGGGAGTCGGTGCCGACGCAGGTGTCGGGGTAGGCACGGAGGACGCCGTCGACTTCGCGGGTCATGACGGTGCGTGCCAGGTATTCGATGTTGACCTGGTGGACGATGCCGGTTCCCGGGGGAACAACCTTGAAGTCGTCGAAAGCCGTCTGGCCCCAGCGCAGGAACTGGTAACGCTCGCCGTTGCGCTGGTATTCGATCTCCATGTTGCGCTCGAGGGCGCCGGAGTTGCCGAAGGCGTCGATCTGCACGGAGTGGTCGATGACCATCTCGGCCGGAGCCAGCGGGTTGACGCGCTTGGGGTCGCCGCCGAGGTCCTTGATGGCTTCACGCATCGTGGCAAGGTCAACGACACAGGGAACCCCGGTGAAGTCCTGCATGATGACTCGGGCCGGGGTGAACTGGATCTCGGTGTCTGGCTGGGCATTCGGATCCCAGCCGGCCAGGGCGCGGACGTGGTCGGCCGTGATATTGGCGCCATCTTCCGTCCGCAGGAGGTTTTCAAGCAATACTTTAAGGCTGAACGGAAGGCTGTCTGCGCCCTCAACGGAGTTCAACCGGAAAATTTCATAATCGGTGCCGGCTACATTCAGTACGCCTTTGGAACCGAAGCTGTCCACAGTGCTCATGGCAGGACTCCTCTCGCAACAGCTTTCATCTTTGTCGCGTGGTTGACCGCTAGCTAGTTAGGCAAACCTAAGCTAAGCAACTGCCGGCCGGTGGAGAAGTGAAGCGCGACGTAGGACTTCTCCACCATCGTAGTGGTGGCTATGCCGCGGGCACCAGCAACGCAACGGTCTCCAGATGATGCGTGTGCGGATACAGGTCGAAGGCCCGGAGCGATTCGAGGCGCCATCCGCCGTTCCGGAAGTACCCCAGATCACGTGCGAAGGAGGCCGGATCACACGACACATAGGCGATGGCCCGCGGCCCGGACTCGATGAGCTGGCTGACCACGGCCTTGCCTGCACCGGCGCGGGGCGGGTCGAGCACCAAGGCGTCGAAGCTCCGGGGGCGCTGCCGGAGGACACGCTCCACCCGGCCCTGGACGATTTCCACCTGGGTCTCGCCATGCAGGTTCTTGCGGGCATCCCGGCTGGTCCCGGGCGATCCCTCGACAGAGAGCACCGAACCCGTGATCCCCACGGCATCGGCCAAGGGTGCCGTAAACAAACCGGCTCCCGCGTAAAGATCGGCGACGGCCGATCCCGGAAGGAGGTACCCGCCATCGTGCAGGAATCCCGTCACCGCTCCCACCAGGGTGGCAGGCGCATCCTTGTGGATCTGCCAGAACCCTTCTCCCGTGACGCGGTATTCGTGGCCGGCAGCCGATTCCTGGACCCACGTCCTGCCGCGCAACTGCAGGACCTCGCCGCCCACGGGGTCGAAGCTGGCCACGGACACGTCAAGCGGGATCTGGCCGAGGATCCGGTTCAGGCGCCGGGCATCGGTGCCTTCTTCCGGGGCAAGCAGCACGAGCGGACGCGATCCGTTGGCAGGCGCGGCCACTTCCACCCGCGAGATCCCCCGCAGGTCGATGTCCCAAAGCCGCAACTCGTTGATGCCCGGCAGTGCCAGGGGCATCTCGCGGACCGGAATCACGACGTCGGAGCGGTGGGCATGCATCCCGAGCCGGCCACCGGGGGTGACAGCGAAGCTGGCCCGGGTCCGCCAGCCGAGTCCGGTCCCGCCGTCGGGCCCGGTAACGCCGGTCCCGGTAACGTCGCCCGAGCCCGGGTCACCGGCGGCTGCGGGCTCCACGTCGACCTTGAGTTCGACGCCGGCGAGCCGCTTCAGCTGCTCGGCGAGGACTTCGGACTTGAGGAGGCGCTGCCGTTCAACTGTTATGTGCCCGAGTTCCGCGCCGCCCACGGGCGGACCGCCCTTGCCCCAGGCGGCAAGTGAGTCGGCGAGGGGCCAGAAATGGCGGGTCCGGTCGTCCGACGCTTCCAGGACATCGACGACGTCGGCACGCCAGAAGCGGGACGACTCCCCCGCGTCGGTCAGCCGGACCCGGACCTTCTCGGCCGGGATGCCGTGCCGGACAAAGATGACGCGGCCTTCGTGCCGCGCGACGAAGTGGCCGCCGTGGGCGACGGGCCCGACGTCCACCACCAGCTCCGTGGCAGCTCCGTCCTGGGCCGCGGGCGAGCTGGATTCGGTGTTGCTGGGGTGGGTCATCAGGTATCCTGCAGTGCCTTTGCTTCTTCGGAGGACTTCAATTGCCAGGGGACGCTGGCCACCATGACGCCGGGTTCAAAGTGGAGCCGGGCCTTGATGCGCAAGGCGGTCTGGTTGTGGACGAGCTGTTCCCACCACTTGCCGACGACATACTCCGGGATGTAGACGACGATCAGGTCGCGTGGAGAATCGCGGCGCATGTTCTTGACGTAGTCCAGGATCGGCGTAACGGTTTCCCGGTACGGGCTCGCCAGGACGGTCAACGGGACCGGGATGTCCAGCTTGTCCCACGCCTCGACGGTGTGCGCCGTTTCCTCGTGGTCGATGTCGACGATGATCGCATCCAGCCGGGAGGGCCTAGATGCCCTCGCGTAGGCAAGGGCGCGCAGCACCGGTTTGCGGACATGGGACACCAGGAGCACGGCATGGACCCGGGTGGGCAACGCGCGGGGCGACGAGTCCTCGTCGACGGCAAGTTCCTTGGCCACATTGTCGTAGTGGGCGCGGATGCTCCACATGATGAGGAACAGCACGAACATCGCCAGGAGCGCGATCCAGGCGCCCTGTTCGAACTTGGTGATCAGCACGATGGTCAGCACTAGCGCCGTCATGGCGAAGCCGAGCCCGTTGATCGTGCGGGACTTCACGATCCTGCGGCGGACAGCTTTGTCCTGCGCAAGCTTGAGTTCCCTTCCCCAGTGCCGCACCATGCCCAGCTGGCTCATCGTGAAGGAAATGAAGACGCCGACGATGTACAGCTGGATCAGCTTGGTGACATCGGCGTTGAAGGAAATGATGAGGACCAAGGCTCCGGCCGCAAGCGCCAGGACGCCGTTGCTGAAGGCCAGGCGGTCTCCGCGGGTCCGAAGCTGGCGCGGAAGGTAGCCGTCCTGGGCAAGGATGGACCCGAGCACCGGGAATCCGTTGAATGCCGTGTTGGAGGCGAAGACGAGGATGACGCCGGTGGCGGCGACAACAATGTAGAACGGGAGGGACCCGGCGCCGAAGATGGTCTGCGCAATCTGGCTGATCGCAGGGTTCTGGATGTAGTCGCTAGGCAGCGGTTGGCCATTGAGCAGGAATTCCTTGGCCGGATCCAGCACGATGTGGACCTTGGTGGCGTTGGCGAGGTAGATGATGCCCGCGAGCATGGCCGAGGCGATGACTCCGAGCAGCAACAGCGTGGTGGCCGCGTTCTTGCTCTTGGGCTTCTTGAAGTTCGGCACACCGTTGCTGATGGCCTCCACGCCGGTCAGGGCCGCGGCGCCGGAGGAGAAGGCCCTCAGGAGCAGGAACGCCCCCGCAAGGCCAACGAGCCCCTGGTCGAATCCCTCTTGCGGGACGATCGTGAAGGCCGCCGAGGGAGCCTGGCCGAGTTGGCCTGTGGCCGCCTGGAAGATGCCGACCGCCGTCATGCCCAGGATGGAGAACATGAAGATGTAGGTGGGAACCGCGAAGACACTGCCGGCTTCCTTGATGCCGCGCAGGTTCACAAGTGCCAGCACCACAACGCCGACAGTGGCGATGAGCGCCTGCTGCCCGTGCATCGAGGGAATCGCCGTGGTCAGGTACGCCGCGGCGGAGGACATCGACACGGCAACGGTGAGGACGTAGTCCACCAACAATGCCGCGGCGACGGTCAGTCCCGCGAACTTCCCGAGGTTGACGTTGGCGATTTCGTAGTCGCCGCCACCCGAGGGATAGGCATGGACGTTCTGCCGGTACGACGCAACGACCGTGAGCAAGACCACCATGACTGCGAGGCCGACCAGCGGCGAAATGGCCACGGCGCTCACGCCCGCGAGGGCCAGCGTCAGCAGGATTTCGTCGGGGGCGTACGCCACGGAGGACAGGGCGTCCGAAGCGAAAATCGGCAGCGCGATGCGCTTGGGAAGCAGTGTGTGGGCCAGGCGGTCGTTCCGGAACGGCCGCCCCACCAACACCCGCTTCGCGGCGTTGAGAATTGTCAGCACTCCGCAAAGCTACTCTGAATCGAACGCGATGTCATGACGGCGGACTGGCTTCCGCGACTTGCCCCGGTAGAGTCTTACCGAGCGGCATGCATAAGAGTGAAGGAGAAACCGTGGCTCACTTTGTGATCATGGGTTGCGGACGAGTTGGCGCAACGTTGGCGCACACCTTGGAAGACGCCGGCCATTCGGTGGCAATCATCGACCAGGACGACCGTGCCTTCCGCCGTTTGCGCAGCGGATTCACCGGCAGGAAGGTCACCGGCGTCGGCTTTGACCGGGACACCCTCAAGCAGGCAGGCTGCGAGGAGGCGTACGCTTTCGCCGCTGTTTCCAGCGGTGACAATTCCAACATCCTGGCTACCCGCGTAGCCCGCGAAACATTCCATGTTTCGCATGTTGTTGCGCGCATCTACGATCCAGGCCGCGCCGAAATCTATCAGCGCCTTGGCATCCCCACGGTTGCCGCCGTGCGCTGGAGCGCGGACCAGGTCCTGCGCCGGATCCTGCCCGAACAACATTTGGCCGGCGACTACCGCGAGCCATCGGGCCGGCTGGTTTTGTCCGAAGTGGACCTCGACGAAGGCTGGATCGGACACCCGTTGACTGCCATCGAAGCAGCGTCCGGAATCCGCATCGCCTTCCTTACCCGCTTTGGCGAGGGTGTCCTGCCCCAGGCCGGAACGGCGTACCAGGAGGGTGACACCGTGCACGCCATGTTGAATCTGGACCGCAGCGCCGAGGTAGCGCGCATCCTTTCCAGCGCACCCGCCAAGGAGTCTGAGTGAAAGTCGTTATTGTCGGCGCAGGCAGCGTCGGTTCATCGATCGCGCGCGAATTGCTCGCCCACAAACACGAGATCATGCTCATCGACCTGAAGCCGGAGGTCATCGGACGCAGCGGGCTCCGCGGAGCCCGCTGGCTGGTGGGCGACGCGTGCGAACTGAGCACGCTGCAGGAAGCGAAGCTGGAAGGGGCCGACGTCGTCGTGTCCGCGACCGGCGACGACAAAGTCAACCTTGTGGTGTCCTTGCTGGCCAAGACCGAATTCGGTGTGGGCCGCACGGTGGGCCGGGTCAACAATCCCAAGAACGACTGGATGTTCAACGATTCCTGGGGCGTCGACGTCGCCGTCAACACCCCGCAGCTCATGACGGCGCTCGTTGAGGAGGCCGTGGAAATCGGCGACCTTGTCCGTTTGCTGACCTTGCAGACCGGAGTGTCCTCGCTCGTGGAATTCACCGTTCCCCACGACTCGCACATCATCGGCAGCACCGTCGGCGGGATCGAATGGCCCGAAGACGCCACCCTGGTGGCGATCCTCCGGGATCATGCCCCCATCACCCCAAGCCGCGACGACGTGATCGACGGCGGCGACGAACTGTTCTTCGTCACGACCATTGCGGCCGAGGACGGCCTGAGGGCCTTGCTCGCCCCGTCCGCCGCGGACCACGGTTCAGTCGACGTCGAGGAAGAGTTCTCGGATCAGTCCGACGACGACGGTTTCGACGGCTGAGCATCGCGGTTCGGCTTCTGGCCCGGCACCGGCCGGGTCAGGAGCCAGGCAATCCACAAGCCGAGGATGTAGAGCGGGGCACCCATGATCAGCCGCATCGTAGCGAGCGCGGCAAGGCCGGGATCGCCCATGAAATACAAGGGCACCTGGACCACAAGCCGTAGCGCCAGCACGGCAATGACCACCCACGTACCGATGGAATAGGCCCGCAGGCGTTCCGGTTTCTTCCGCCATTCGAAGCCTTCATTGCGGACGAAACCGAATAGCAGGCCGGCGATCGGCCACTTGACCAGGATCGACAGCACCATTCCCACGATGTAGGCGATATTCGTGTAGAAACCCAGGACGTAGAAATCCTCTGCCTTGCCGGTGGTGTTCGCGAGCCAAGCGGAGATCGCGACGCCGGCGATCCCGGCAAGCGCCTGGGTCAACGGGCGCCGTTGGACCAGCCGGACCACGGTGAAGACCGCTGCCGCCGCGAGGGAGGAAATCAGGGAGGCAGGAAGGTCTCGGGTGACCATGAACGCGATCAGGAAGACGAGGCCGGGCACGATGCTCTCGGCGATTCCCTGCACACCCCCGGCCGATTTGAGGATGTCCACGTGGCCGTGGCTGTTGCGTTGCAACCCTGCTTTTTCAGCGTAGCCCGCGGCGATGTCCGCAATGCTAGGCCCCTGGGCGCCCTGCCGGGACTCCCCTGCCGGGCCGGGCTTTTCCTGCGCTGGCGTTTCCTGGGGATCGGATCCGTTGGCGACGGTCATTGGTGCTCCTGCCGGGAGAGGATTTCATAGCGCGGATTGAACATCGTGGGCATCCCGTCCCGCGGGGTGACCATGCCTTCGAGCCGCAGGACAGTCCCGGGTTCGATGCCGGGCACCTTCCGGCGCCCGAGCCAGATGACGCGCAAGCGGGTCAACGGACCCGTGTCGCCCCTGTGCGCAATCCGGTCGACGACGATCGCCGAGAAGTGACTTTGTTCGTTGGCGGGCTGGTAGGTCACCGACTCGATGAAACCCGTGCAGTCGACCCGGCCCCGTGCGGGGATTTCAGTGAGGGGCACTGACGCCGGGATGCCATCCGCAGCAGCGGCGCGGGCCGCTTTGTCAGCCAATCTGGGTGATCTCCGGGCCGCGTTCTGGTCGCTGAAGCTCCGGCGTTTCGTCAGGCACACCGTGCTGCCCGGAGGCCACGGCGTCCTTGGGCAGCTTCAGCTGAAGCAGCTCGCGGGGCGGCATGGGGTTGTCTCCGCGAATGACCACAACCTTGCGGAAGAGACTCTCGAGTCCTTCGGCCGCGTCCCGGTCCAGGGCCGCGTGGCCGCCGATGACGCCGCGAAGGAACCAACGGGGTCCGTCCACGCCCATGAATCGGGCCGCACGGAAGCCGCGTCCGCCGTCGGCGGATTCCGTGGGAAGTTTGGCGACGAGTTCAGTGCCGAACGTGCCGGCAATCTCCTCGACTTCGCCTCCCTGGCTGGCCACCGACTGGCCGATTTGTTCGCGGATCTCGTCCCACAGCCCTTCGGAGCGGGGAGCGGCGAATGCCTGGAGCTGGAGGCTCGATCCATCGAGGTCCATCGTGACCGCCACGACCCGCTGGGTTGCCTCCTCCACCTCGAGGCGCAATTGAAGACCCTCGGAAGGTTCGATCAGCAGGGCGCCAAGATCCACGTAGCCATCCTGGCTATCAATTTCGCTGGCATCCAATGGCCCCTTGGACAGACGGAAGTCGCCCTTGGCGGCCCCACCGGCTTCCGTGCCGGCCTCCTGCCGCGACGTCGCGGCTGTGGCCTGCTCAGTACCGTTGTCTTTCGGCTGCTCAGCCTTGGACTTCTTTCCGCGCCCAAAAAGCATCGGGTTGTCTCCTTAGTAGTGGTCTACCCCCAGTAAACCGCAGACTGCCCGTCAACTCGCGGGCAGCATGGCAATCAGCTCCGAACGGCGCTGATTGTCGAGGTTGTTGCTAGCTCACGGCCGGCGCGAAGCCTCCGGTGGATCCAAAGCCGCCGGTGCCGCGCGAGGTGTCGGACAACTCCTCCACGGAAACGAACTGCGCATACTCGACGCGCTGGATCACCATTTGAGCAATTCTATCGCCGCGCTTGAGTTCGATTGCCTGGTTTTTGTCCGTATTCAAAAGCGTCACGGAAATTTCACCTCGGTAGCCGGCATCAACCGTCCCGGGAGCGTTCACTACGGTGAGCCCGTGCTTGGTTGCCAGCCCTGACCTGGGGTGGATGAGGGCGACATAGCCGTTTGGAAGTGCGATGGAGACGCCTGTGGCGACGAGCTTCCGCTCTCCCGGAGCGAGCGACACGTCAGCGCGGGCGCGCAAGTCCGCGCCGGCGTCACCGGGGTGGGCGTAGGACGGCGCTTCCAAACCGGCGTCGAGCATTTTCAGTTGGACCTGAAGGGTCGGCGCACCGTATTCGGCGGAGGTGTCTGCTGGGCTGGCTACTGCTGTCTCGTGGCTCACAGTCACACATTCTATCGTCCGCGGGATACCGCCACGATTGCGGTCGCAAGGCAGCGCACGGCAAAGGCGCGTTATTTCGCGGGGGCACAGTCCCGATAAGCTGGTGGTATGCCTGAATCGACTGCTTCCGTACCCGTGCCGCACCATTCCTCAAGCGAAGCGGGCGTCCTGTATACGGAAAAGCTCCGGCCCTCCCCGTGGATTTGGATTGTCGTGGTGGGCTTTTCCGCCGCCGGCATCCTCATGTTCGCGCCGATCAGCATCACCGCGGGCATCATCGCGGCGCTGGTTCTCTTCGCCATCACCACCGTCCTGCTGGTGACGTCCACTCCCTCCATCGTGGTGGACCGGGACACCGTGCAAGTGGGACGGGCAAGCATCCAACGCGAGTTTGTCGGCGCCGTCACGGCGTTCCGCAAGGACGAAGCCACCGCGGAGCGGGGCGTCCGGCTCCATGGACTGGCGTTCCTGTGCCTCCGCGGCTGGATTGATCCCGTGGTGCGTATTGAAATCACCGACCCCGCGGACCGTACTCCGTACTGGCTGACCTCCACGCGCCACCCCGACGAACTGGTGGCGGCATTGTCGAAGCAGGGCTCCCGGAGCTAGCTTTCGCATTCCTTGCAGTACAGGTGCCCGTCCTTCTCCCGCGCAATCTGGGAGCGGTGCTTGACCAGGAAGCAGTTGAAGCACGTGAATTCGTCCGCCTGCGGCGGGAGCACGCGGACCAGCAGCTCTTCGCCGGACAAGTCCGCCCCGGGGAGCTCGTAGGCATCAGCCAGATCAGTCTCATCGATGTCAACAGCCGATGACGACTGCTTCTCCGTGCGGTGCGACTTGAGTTCCTCGATCGAGTCCTCGGTGTCTTCTTCCGTCTTCCGAGGGGCGTCGTAGTCCGTTGCCATGGTCCCTTCTTCGTTCTCCCTTGTGCTTCACGCAGGGCTTGCGGGTCCTGTCGGCCGGAACCTCCTCCGGTCTAAGGATGTAACGCGGCAGGCTGCATTTTTGTGCCCGATACCGGGCAGATTGTCCTCCCGGCAGGCCAAGATGTCCATACCCCTCTGGCCGTCGCTTGAGCAGGCGAATGCCGGAAAATCGCGGAATATCGCGGCGCGCCCTTTGTCCTAGTAGGAAAAGGCCCTACCGGGTGGCAGAGTTTCGAATGTCAGATAGGCCATGGTGGAGGATTTTATGCGGGATCTACGGCTGGTTGGCGTCCACGACGACGGCGGACATCTTCTGTTGAGCGGTACCGGCGGCGAGATGTTCCAGCTTCCGATTGATGAGGCGTTGCGGGTTGCAGCGAGCCGGACACCTGCCCAGGTGGCCGCACGTGCTTCCATCACGCCCGTCGCAATGTCCCCCCGTGATATTCAGTCACGCATCCGCAGCGGCGCTACCGCCGCGGAGGTGGCGGAGCTGTCAGGGCTCCCGCTCGCCAATGTGCAGCGGTATGAAGGTCCTGTCCTTGCCGAGCGCGAGTACATCGCCCAACAAGCCCGCAAAGTCGAAGTCGCCGCCCCGGCCCCCGGCCAGGATACTTACCGCGGGGCGTTCGGCGACGAACCCGCAAGCCTGGGCGACATGGTTGCGCACCGGCTCCGGGCCCACGGGATCGATTCATCTTCCGTTGAATGGGATTCCTGGCGCCGGATCGACGGCACGTGGACCGTCGTCGCGCGCTTCGAAACCAAGCCGGGCAGCCTGGAGAGCATCGGCGAAGAGCCGCCCGCGATGTGGACGTTCCATCCCGCCCGCAAATCCATCCAGAACGCCAACCGCTGGGCCCAGCAGCTCAGCGAACTGGAACCGCTCGATGGACCCGTACCGGCGCGGCGGCTCGCGGCCGTTTCGGACCGGCCCTTCGACTTTGAGGCCGACGCCGGGACCGCCGCCCGTGCGGCCGCCGCGGCTGCCACCAAGGAAGCCGACGGGCTCCTGGACATGCTGCGCTCCCGTCGCGGACAGCGGCTGGGACTGGACGAAGACAGCGACGACGCTTTGGCGCTGCTGCTCAGCAGCGGCGTTCCCGCTGCTCATCCGCGGCCCGGCGACGTCGAAGACGGATCCGCTGACAAGGAATCAACTGACCCGGAGTCAGACGACGCAGACACTGACGAGCAGGCAAAAGCCGAACCCGCTCCCAGCCGCCGTGACGCGCGCGCATCCATGCTGTCGCGGCTAAGCCTGGCCCCGAAGCCTGACGACAATGAAAACGACTCCCTCCATCTTCACGAAGGCGTCAGCACGAACACCCGGGAAATCACGGTGGTTCCGGGTCCGCTGCGCCCCGTGACCCTGTTGCGCGGCAGGAACGACGACGACGCCCGGGCCGACAATGATGCCCGGACCGGCCGCGACGAATCCCAAGCCCAGGAAGCCGCAGCACCGCGGGCGGGTCTGGACGAACTGCTCGGCGGAGCTCCCCGACGGGAACGTGAAGAGCCGAAGCCCACCCCCTCCGGCCAGAAGGACGAAGAGTCTTCAGATGCGGCGGCGGCCGAGCGCCAGCCGTCACGGCCCAAGCGTTCCAGCATTCCGAGCTGGGATGACATCCTCTTCGGAACCCGCGGAGACTAGGAAGCTTCCACTACGCAGCAGCTTCAGCCGGCGCCGTGCCAAAGGCAAGCGTCGACCTCGAAGGGCAGCAACTGATCCCGGCTCGCCATGAGGTTGGCCCCGTGTGCCGTGACCCGGCGCATGTAGTGCCTGCGGCATAGGGTCTCGTATCCGACCACCGGGTGTGACGCTTCGGCTTGCTCCGGGGCAGCCTCCGCACGGCCGGCCTCCATGGCAACGTCGCCCACCACGACCTGCTCGCCTTCGACCACCATGATGCCGTCCACGGTCCGCGCGTTGTGGGTTGCCCGGCGGCCGCACCAGCAGAGCGCCTCGACCTGCAGTACCTGGACCCTGTCCGCGAGCTCCACGAAACGCTGGGATCCGGGGAAAAGACGGGTGCGGAAGTCGGACGTGATTCCGAAAGCGAACACGTCTACGCCCATCTCATCGACGACGCGCGCGAGCTGTTCCACTTGCTCCTGTGAGTAGAACTGGGCTTCGTCGCAGATGAGGTAGTCCACCGTGAGGCCTGTGGTCCGGCGTCGGACAACCTCGTCCCAGAAATCCGTTGTGTCGATGACTTCCACGGCGTCAGTCTGGAGTCCGAGCCTGCTGGAGATGACGGAACCGCCGGCACGGTCGTTGCAGCTGAAGCGGACCCCGCCCCGGCCGCGCGCACGGTGGTTGTAATCCATCTGCAAAGCAAGGGTGGACTTGCCGCAGTCCATGGTTCCGGAGAAGAAAATGAGCTCAGCCACGGCGGCCCTTGGGACCTCCGGCTTGGAAGCACAGCAGCGGAACTTCGCGCTCCGCCTTGGTCAGGGAACCGTGCTGCCCCACCACTTCCAAGGCAGTCGGACGGACACGGCGGACGTCGTAGAGCGCCAAGGCATCCCTGGCGGCGATCATGACATCCCCGATCCGGCCGGAAACTTCCGGCCGAAGGACCCCGAAGAGCCCTGCTTCAAGGGCCTGCCCGCGGGTGAAGGCCCAGATCCGATCGCCGAATCGGGAGCGCCAGGCATTCAACACGGCTTCCCGCTGGAGCTCCCCGGCGCCGGGTTCGAAGTACAGGTGAACCATGCGTGGCTCGCCTGCGGTGTGCCGGACCCCGGCAATCAAGGCAGGATCGGCCGAGTAGTCGATGCGCTGCGACTCGGGGACGTCCACCATCCCGTGATCGCCGGTGAGCAGGATGGTAGTCCCCGCGGGCAATGCGGCAGAGAGCCTCTTGACCGTTGAATCTATTTCCTCGAGCTGGTGCTCCCAGCGATCGGACTGGCAGCCGTAGCGGTGCCCGGCTTTGTCCAGCTCGTTGACGTAGAAGTACATGAGCGAGCGGGTTCCTGCCGCCATCTCCTCCCCCGCCGCTGCCGTCCGGGCATGGAGAGAGCTGCCGCCCACGAAGCGGCTTCCCCGGAGCGCCGCGCGGGTCATCGGTGACGCGCCGAATTGGGGCAGGCTCACGGTGACGACGTCGGCGTCGGCCGCCACGCGTTCGAAAATCGTGGGGAACGGCTGCCAGCGCAGCGGGTCGACGCCGGCGTCCCAGTTGCCGAGCAGGTTGACTACCTTGTCCTGGTCGGGGTCCAGGACGTCATAGCCCACCATGCCGTGTTCGCCCGGCGTACGGCCGGTTCCAAGGCTCGCCAAGGACGATGCCGTGGTGGAAGGAAAAGCCGCATCAAGCCACACAGGGACCGCTCCCTGTCCCGCGTTCGCTATTGACCTCAGAAACGGAGTGTGGGCGGCCTTCTGCTTCAAGAGGTTGCGCCCCAGTCCGTCAGCGAGGACCACGCACACGCGTTGCGACGGAGGCAATTGCAGCTTGTTTTCGAATCCGGGCAGGCCCATGCTCGCTGCGGCGCTGGTGAAGACCTCGGCGATCGATTTGCTGCCATACAGCGGCGAAGCCGGAAGCTCAGGGACGGCACTGGAAACGGAGACGGTGTCCTCGGCGATGGGTTCCGACGTCGCCATCAGCGCTGGTGCCCCCGGCTGAGCCTGTTGCCGAAGACCCCCGAGCGGAGCCGCGGAGCGGACATCGTACCGGGGTGGACCGAGGGCCCCGGACCGCCGGTGTTCACAGCCCGCAGGGCACGGGCAAAGACCTTCGCGTCCTGGACAGCCCTGGGACCGTCGGCCTCGGAGCTGATCCGCAGCACAATGTCCTCCTGCGAGATGGTGCCCGTGTACCCATGGTCGGCTTCGCACTGGGGATCGCCGCAACTGGCGGGTCCCACGTCCAGGCGTTGGCCACCTGACCAGGCAATGGACAGGGTGAGCTCCCTGACGGGGTCGCTTGGAGTGTAGTTCTGTGGCTGCGCATACATGTAGCTGAGGACCACGGAGCGGATTTGTGCCACGGGCACGGACTCCGTGGAAATCTGGGCGACGATCTGCTCCCCGGCGTCGTCGAGCTGCTGGTCGTCGACGTGGGTGATCACCAGCATGTCATCGGTGAGGACCAGGACCGTGATGTGCCGCCGGACCTCGGCCCGGTCGAAATGCGTTTCCAAATGCACCAGGTGCGCGAGGCAGTCACGCCCGTCCAAGGCATCGGCTACAACATCGGCAACAAGGACAGGGTAGAAACCTGCCCGTTGAAGTGCCTGGTCCAGGCTCTGCCCCTGCGAGCTGTGATTGTGTGCTGCATGGTGCCCGGTGGTAGCCGGACCGGACGGAGGCGTCGGGGACTTCGAGCTCATTCCCCCATTTTCACAGATCGGCTGGGGACTTCATAACTGTCCGGTCAGCTGAGCATCGCGCGACGGGCGCTGTCCGTGCGCTGGGCGGCGTTCCCGATCCACACCTCGGCGCCAAGGATTTTCGCGCCCTGCGTCCCGGCCAGGACGGGATTGAATTCCACGAGGGCGATCCCGGGGTGTTCATCCTTGAGCCGGACCAGCCGTGCGCCCAGGTCTTCGAGGGCCGCCACGTCCACCGCAGGCAGCCCCTGGTAGCCGAAAAGCTTGAGCGAAGCCCGGGGAGCCCTGATGAAATCGTGGAGATCGGTGGAGGACAACGGCGGCACGCGGTGGGCCCAGTCGTCCAGGAGGTTCACGGCGTCTCCCGCCAAACCGAAGGACACCACCGGGCCCAGAAGCGGATCCTCGATGGCGCGGAAGGTGCACGCCTGCCCCACGGAAACCATGGCCTGCACCTCGATGGCGGATGAACCGTAGGGCTCCAGGGCGCGGCGCATCTGCGCGATGTTGCGGCGCAGCGAGTCCGCGTCCTCGATGTCCAGCCGCACTCCTCCGAGGTCGAGGCGGTGCCGGAGGGCGGGATCCGTCGTCTTGAGCACCACGGGCCAGCCGAGCCGTTCGGCTGCGGCGACCGCTTCGTCGTCGCTCTCGAACACCGCCGACGGCACCACGTTGATGCCGTAGCGGGACAGCAAAGCCGCGCCTTCGCCGTCGTCGAGCCGTATCAATTGCTCTCCCGGGACCGAAGACAGGAGCCGTTCGATGTGTTCGCGGGTGCCCTCGCGATCGCAACCCGCGGGCTCCACGAAGATGCCCTGGTCCCGGTCGAGCCACTTCGCGTACCGGACCACTGCCGCCAGTGCGGCCACCGCGTTGCCCGCGCTGGAATAGCAAGGAAGGGACGGCCCGGACTCTCCGCCCGGCGCGAGCACGCCGTCCAGCTGCACGGAAGGGTCAAGGATCCCCGTGAAGGCCGCCACGACGGGCTTGCCGGCCTCGGCCGCGCATTCCGCGAGCACTCCCGCGATCGCGTCCATCGTGAGGCTGCGGGACGGGACCATCGCCGCCACCACCGCATGCACGGCATCGTCCGCAAGTGTCTTCCTGAGGCTGCGCCGTAGCCCGTCCCGCGCTGCGGACATCCCCGCCTCCAGGTCCACGTCGGTGACGATCCGGTCGACGACGAGTCCCTGCGGCGCCGCGTTGTCCGCTACGACCTTCCCGAACGCCGCTGAATTGCTGTAGACGGCGAGCGCCGCACCCTTGGGCAACGGTTGGCTGGAAACGATCTGCGCCACGTCCATGAGCTGTTCGATGGTCTCCACGGCGATGACCCCGGCTTGCCGCATCATCGCGTCCAGGGCTGCCGCGGGCGCGAGCGTGGTCCTGACCACGTGCCCCGGCGGAAGGCGCAGCCCGGTGACGTCCGATTTGGCAACGATGACCGGCTTGGTCCGCGACAAGCGGCGCGCCAGGCGGGAGAATTTGCGGGGATTGCCGATCGACTCCAAGTAGAGCCCGACGGCGACGGTGTCGGGATCGTCTTCCCAGAACTGCATGACGTCGTTGCCGGAGATATCGGCGCGGTTCCCGGCGGACAGGAAGGACGAAAGGCCCAGGCCCCGGCGGCTCGCGGCGGCGTAGACGGAAACCCCGATGGCCGCGGATTGCGAAAACAGCCCCAACCCGCCGCGCCGCGGCAGGCTCGGGGCCATGGACGCGTTGAGCGAAACGTCCGGGTTGGTGTTCACGATCCCCAAGGATTCGGGGCCGATCACGCGCATCCCATGGGACCTGGCCTGGCGCACCAGCTCCCGCTGCCTCCGCAACCCCTGTTCGCCGTCGTCCGCGTACCCGGCCGTGGCGACCACGAGGCCTTTGACCCCGGCTGCCCCGCACTCGTCCACGACTTTCGGCACTTCCTCGTAGGGCACCGCGATGATGGCGAGTTGCACCGGCCCGGGCACGTCGGCGATCCGGGCGAAGGACTTCATGCCGGCCAGTTCGAACGCCTCCGGGTTGACGGCGTAGACCGCGCCTTTGAACCCGCCTTCCATGATGTGCTCAAGCAACTGGTGCCCTATGGTCCCCCACCTGCGGCTGGCACCCACCACGGCGATCGACGACGGCGCCAGCAAGTCGCGCACGCTGCGGGCCTCGGCGCGGTGTTCCCGCGATTCCATGACAGCCAGGGATTTTTCGGTGGGGTCGATGTTGAAGTCAACGCTCACCACCCCGTCGTCGAATTTGCGCACGAGCTCGTACCCGGCGTCCGCGAACACGCGGAGCATTTTGCGGTTCTCGGGCAGGACCTCGGCCGTGAAACGGCGGATGCCGTTCTCCCTGGCAGCCGCAGCCAGGTGTTCGAGCAGGATGGAGCCGATGCCCCGGCCCTGCTGGATATCGGAAATATTGAAGGCAACCTCGGCCTCCGTGGGGTCATCGAGCCGGTCGTAGCGGCCGACGCCGACGATCTCCCCGCCGATGGTGATGACGAACGCCACCCGGTCCTTGTGGTCCACCTCGGTGAAGCGGCGAAGTTCCTTGCTGGAGAGCCTCGACTTGAAGGAGAAGAACCGCATGTAGATGGACGTCTCGGACTGCGCGGTGTGGAAGGCCTGGAGCGCATCGGCATCTTCGGGTGAGATAGGTCTCAAGTGGGCCGTTCCGCCGTCGCGAAGCACGACATCGGCCTCCCAATATTCCGGATATACGCCGGCGCCGGGCTGATCCACCATAGGCTTAGCCTAGCTAAGTCTTCCGCAGTACACGTTTAAGGATCCACCGAATCCATGGCACGCAGCCAAAGTCCCTCCCGCGCGAACGCGGCCTCGGCCGCCCTCGACGGGGACTTCACCGAGAACATCATCGATATCGACGTCACTTCCGAAATGGAAGGCTCCTTCCTGGAGTACGCGTATTCGGTGATCTATTCCCGCGCGCTCCCCGATGCGCGCGACGGCCTCAAGCCCGTTCAGCGACGCATCCTGTACATGATGAGCGACATGGGCCTGCGCCCCGACCGCGGGCACGTGAAGAGCGCCCGCGTGGTGGGTGAAGTCATGGGAAAGCTGCACCCCCACGGTGATGCAGCCATCTATGACGCCATGGTGCGCATGGCACAGGATTTCTCACTGCGCTTGCCCCTGATTGACGGGCACGGCAACTTCGGTTCGCTCGACGACGGCCCGGCCGCACCGCGTTACACCGAAGCCCGGCTCGCCGCGGCTGCGATGACGATGACCGAGCACCTCGACGAAGACGTGGTGGACTTCGTCCCCAACTACGACAACCAGCTCACCCAGCCGGATGTCCTGCCCGCGGCCTTCCCCAATTTGCTGGTCAACGGCACCACGGGCATCGCCGTCGGCATGGCCACCAACATGGCTCCCCACAACCTCGTGGAAGTCATCGCGGCCGCCCGGCACCTCATCGCCACTCCGGACGCCACACTGGAAGACGTCATGCGGTTCGTGCCCGGCCCGGACTTGCCCACCGGCGGCCGGATCGTGGGACTGGACGGAATCCGCGATGCCTATGCCACCGGACGTGGTTCGTTCAAGACCCGCGCCAAGGTGGAGATCGAGCAGCTGACGGCGCGCCGCACCGGCCTCGTGGTGACCGAGCTCCCCTACATGGTGGGTCCGGAGAAGGTCATCGAGAAGATCAAGGATGCCGTCAACGCCAAAAAGCTGACAGGCATCAGCGATGTCATGGACCTCACGGACCGCAAGCACGGGCTGCGCCTCGTGATCGAGATCAAGAACGGCTTCAACCCCAACGCCGTGCTGCAGCAGCTCTACCGGTTCACCCCGATGGAAGACTCCTTCGGCATCAACAACGTGACCTTGGTGGACGGGCAGCCGCAGACCTTGGGCTTGCTCCAGCTCCTGCAGGTCTATGTTGGACACCGCCTGTCCGTGGTGCGCCGACGCACCGCTTTCCGCCTCGGCAAGAAGAAGGACCGCCTCCACTTGGTGGAGGGCCTGTTGATCGCAATCGTCGACATCGACGAGGTCATCCAGATCATCCGCTCCTCCGACGAGGCATCGGCGGCCCGCGAACGCCTGATGTCCATCTACGACCTGTCAGAGATCCAGGCCAACTACATCCTGGAACTCCGCCTGCGGCAACTGACCAAGTACTCGCGGATCGAACTCGAGAAAGAACAGGAAGAACTGCGCCACGAGATCGCCGAGCTCGAGGCGATCCTGGCGTCCGATGTGCTCCTGCGCGAGCTGGTGTCCGGAGAATTGGCCGAAGTGGCCGAGAAATACGGCACCCCGCGGCGTACGGTCCTCCTCGAATCCGAGGCCGTATCCCCCACCGTCGCAGCGGCCCTCGCAGCAGCCGTCCCGGCCGGCAAGGGCAAGGCCGCCGCGCTCCCGCTCGAAATCCCCGACGACCCTTGCTGGGCAATCCTCAGCGCCTCCGGCCAGATCGCGCGCACCTCCAACCAGGAGCCGCTGGCCGAATCAGGCCCGCGGAGCAAACATGATGTCTACCGCTCGGTGGTCAAGACAACGGCACGCGGCGAGATCGGCGCGGTCACCTCGCAGGGCCGGATGCTCCGGGTACAGGTCATGGACATGCCGGCGCTGCCGCCCATGTCCGGCCTGCCCAATCTTGCCGGGGGCGTCGCGGCAAAAGACTTCATCACCCTGCTCAAGGGCGAATCGCTGGTGGCGTTCGTGCCGCTGGATGCCGTGTTGGCCATCGGAACGCTCCAAGGCGTGGTGAAGCGCGTCCAACCCGACTACCCGTTGAACCGCGAAGACTGGGAAATCATTGCCCTCAAGGACAAGGACGCTGTGGTGGGCGTGGAGCCTGCCCAGGACGACGACGTCGACCTCGTCTTCGTAACCCGGCTTGCACAGCTCCTGCGGTTCAGCGCCTCCGCCGTCCGGCCGCAGGGCCGCACCGCGGGCGGCATGGCGGGAATCAAACTTGGGGACGGCGACGACGTCATCCACTTTGGCACGGTGCGCGCCACCGACCCTGCCGCCGTCGTCGTAACGATTGCCGGCAGCAACGGTGCGTTGCCGGGAACCGCTCCGGGCACAGCGAAGATCACCCCGTTCGAGGAGTACCCGGCCAAGGGCCGGGCCACGGGAGGCGTACGGGCCCACCGCTTCCTCAAGGGTGAAGACACACTGCTGCTCGGATGGGCGGGCCATGGTCCGGCGAAGGCGGCATCGAGCGCCGGCGTTGCCCGGTCCCTCCCGCAAGAGCACGGCCGCCGCGACGGCTCCGGCGTTCCCCTCTCCCAGCCTGTGGACGCCATCGGTGCGAGCATGGCGTGGGATGAAGGAAACGCCGGGGAGAATTGACGGGAAGCCGCCGGTGACTGCTACGTCCCGGCTGGCTTTGTTCCGGCCCCGCTCGCCTACATCGTCGCGATGCTGATGATGTTTCCTTCCGAGTCGAGGAACCAGGCTCCCCTTTCGCCGTCCGGCAAGGTGGCTATGCCGTTTTCGGTCTTCAGGCCCGGGAAGTCGTATTCTTCGAAAACGACTCCGCGCGTCCTGAGGTCGGCCATGTCCTGGTCCAGGTCCGTGCTCTGGAATCCCAGTTGGGTGTTCTTGGCGGTCCCGGCGTTGGGCGTCTCGTAGAGCAGGAAGGCTGTGCCGTTGGCGCACTTGTACATCAGGTTGTCGTTGGCCTCCGGATTATCCGGTTCGAGACCGAGCTTGTCACGGTAGAAGTCGCGGGCGCGGGCGATATCGCTGGCAGGGAGCACACCGGCGACGTTTAGATCCTTAAGCATGGCAATTTCACTTTCCAGGCTTCCCCAGCACCTAACTTTACTCCTGATCGGGCTGATCAGACCGGGGATGTGCCTCTCTCCGGGCAGGGTGACCGGATCAGGAATCCGGGCCCTTAGACTACTGCCATGCCGATCATTCCCGATGACAAGGACTGGACCTGGGTCCTGTCCACGCCCTGTCCCGAATGCGGCTTCGATGCCGCCACTGTGACCCCGTCCACCGTCCCGGGGACAGTCCTCAATATGCTGCCGCGGTGGCGGGCCGTCCTGCGCCGGGAAGACGTGTCCACCCGCCCGAACGAGCACACGTGGTCGCCGTTGGAGTATGCCTGTCACGTGCGGGACGTCTTCAGCCTGTTCGACCAACGCCTGAACCTGATGTTGCGGGAGGACGACGCCCACTTCGCCAATTGGGACCAGGACAAGGCCGCGATCGACGGCGACTACGCCAACGCGGACCCCGCGGAAGTGGCTGCGCAGCTGGCCGCCGAGGGCACCCAGATTGCCAACTCCTTCGCCGCTGTCCACGAGGATGAGTGGCCCCGCACCGGGGTCCGCAGCAACGGCTCCACGTTCACCGTGCTGACATTCGCCCAGTACTTCCTGCACGACGTAGTGCACCACCTCCACGACGTGGACGGCTAGGCGCTGCGATGTCGTGGAAAGACACACGCGCAACCCGCCTCCTCAACATTGAGTTGCCCATCGTCCTCGGTCCGTTCGGCGGCCTGTCCTCGGTGGAACTCGCGGCCACCGTCAGCGAGGCCGGCGGGCTGGGTTCCTACGGCCTCTACGGCTACGACGCGGAACGGATTGCCGCCACGGCCCGCGAACTCCGGGAAGCCACCGGGAAACCGTTCGCGCTGAACCTGTGGCTCCCCATCGAGGGTGAAGAGCCGCCAACGGCGGGCGCCCGGCAGTTCGCCGCCTACGTGGACATCCTCCGGCCGTATTTCGAGCTGGTGGGCGTGGAACCACCCGCGCAACCGGATGCCTACCAGCCCGATCTGCAGGAACAGATCCAGGCGGCCATCGATGCCCGGCCCGCCGTGCTGAGCTTCGTGTTCGGCGTTCCGTCCGGGGCCGTCATCGAGGAGGCCCACCGGAACGGAATCGTGGTGGCGGGTACTGCAACCACGGTCGACGAAGCGGTGGCCTTGGATGCCGGCGGCGTTGACGCGATCGTCGCCACGGGCATGGAAGCCGGCGGACACCGGGTTTCCTTCCTCCGCGCCCCGGAGGACTCGCTCGTCGGGAGCATGGCGTTGGTGCCGCAAGTGGTGGATGCCGTCTCGGTTCCGGTCATCGCCGCAGGTGGCATCTCCGACGGCCGCGGGGTCGCTGCCGCCTTGGCGCTGGGCGCGGACGCGGTCCAGATCGGTTCGGCCTTCTTGGCCACGCGGCAGTCCGCCATCAGTCCCGCGCACCTGGCCGCGATGCGCGGACCCGACGCCGCCCACACCGTCCTGACCCGCGCCCTCAGCGGCCGCTTGGCGCGCGGCATCCCCAACCGGATCATCGCGGAGCTCGCCGATCCTGCCGCCCATGCCCCGTTCCCGATCCAGAACTGGCTCACCGGCAAATTCCGGCCAGCTGCCGCGGCGCAGGGAATCCCTGACCTGATGTCCCTGTGGGCAGGCCAATCGACGCCGCTCATCCGGGAGGACGACGCACGGAAGCTGGTGGCGAATATCGTCGAGTCCGTGGATGCCACCGTCGGGCGGCTCGGACAAACGTAACTTCGGGTTAGTTTCCCCGCACCAGCTCCGGGAGTGCCGACGGCGTGCCGAGATCCAGGCGGGCGTCTCCCCCGGCGATGTCGGCCGGGTTGTGGGTCACCAGGACCACGGTGACATCCTTCAGTCCGGCGCGCAGCTCCGCCATCATGAGGTGCCCGGCCTCGGCGTCGAGATGCGCGGTTGGCTCGTCCAGGAGGAGGACAGCCGCGCCGGTGAGGAGCGTGCGGGCCATGGCGAGCCGTTGGCGTTCGCCGCCGCTCAGGGACGAACCGGAGGGGCCTATGCGGGTATCCAGGCCCTGGGGAAGTCCGGATACCAATCGTGAGAGTCCGACGGCGCCCAGCGCCTTGTGCATGTCCGCTTCGGAAGGCTTGTGGCCGGCCGGGCGGGCGAGCAGCAGGTTGCCGCGGATGGTGGAGTCGAAAAGGTGGGCCTCCTGGGGACACCAGGCGGCATTCCCGGTGACGCATGCCCTGCCGGAAGACGCGGGCAGGAAGCCCAGCAGCACGGAGAGCAATGTGGATTTCCCGGAGCCGGAGGGTCCCGTGACCGCGAGCCACTGCCCGGGGGCCGCTTCGGCGCTAAGCCCGCTGAACACGGGGGCTCCGCCGGGCCATGACGCTTCGAGGCCGTCCAGCAGCAGGCCCGCGGCACGGTCTGGCCGTTCCGGCACCCTCAGCACACCGCCGTCGGCATCCGGGGCGTCGAAGGCTCGGGACTGCGCGATCCGCCGCAGCACCGCAGTCAACGCCGGCCCCTGCCGTACTGCAGACACAACTGCTCCGTAGGGCTCCGCGAGGGCCAGCTGAACCAGGACGACGACGGCCAGCACAGCCGGCGCGACAGTTCCGTCTTGCACCGAGGGTGCGGCGAGAATGCCTGCCCCCAGCGCCCCCAGGGTGCAGGCCAGCACGGTCAGTCCCTGGCCGATGCCGTCCGCCCATGCCGAACGCTGCGCCGCCGCAGTGGCTGCGTTGTCCTTTCGAGTCAGGGACGACAGGACCGTGCCGGCAACGCCGTTGGCGCTGAGCTCGGCACGGGCGTCGAGGGCTGCGGCAACGTCGCGAAGCACCAATGAGCGCAGTTGCTGCTCTGAGCGGGCCGCGTTGCGGTCCGCCACCAGGGCAAGAAGAGGAGCCAGCACAAGGCCAACCACGGCGGTTGCCACCACCGCCGGCACAGCGGCGGGAACCAGCAGGGCCGAGGCGACCACCGCCCCCACCGCAACCACAATCGCGGAGAGGGGTGGAAGGACAACGCGCGGCAGCACGTCACGCAGCGTGTCGACGTCGTCCACCACCGCTCCGAGCACATTTCCGCCCAGCAGGAGCCGCCGCAAGGACAAGGCCCGGGCGCTGAGGCTCGCCCAGAGCGCGCCCCGGAGCCTCGTCATCGCCGCGAAGACCGTGTCATGGACGACGAGCCGCTCGGAGTAGCGCAGCACGGCCCGGCCTATGCCGAAGAACCGGACGCCGACGATCGCTCCCAGCAAGTACAGGATCGGCGGTTGCTCGCTGGCGCGGATAATGAGCCAGCCGGACAGCCCGGACAACGCCACGGCAAACAAGGCGGCGAGCGCCGCGAGCAGCACGGCACCGGCGAACTTGTAGCGGACGGGCGCCAGGATGCGCGCCAGGGCCTTGAGCGCGGAGATGGCGGTGGGGAGTTCAAGTCCCCCGTCCGGTGTGGTTCCGGCATTCGCATCCCGCTTGAGCGGGGCCGGCACGGACACGGCGGATTCCGGGCCCACGGGACCGGCATGCTCCTGCCCAGTCCCGCGGTCGACCGTCACGCCGTCGACGCTTATGACGTTGTCCGCCAGCTTCCGGGTCGCGGTGTCGTGGGCCACGAGGATGACCGTCGCGGCCCCCCGGAGCCCAGCGATCGCGGATCGGATGGCATCCGCGGACGCGACGTCGAGGTGCGCGGTGGGTTCGTCGAGCAGCAGGACCGTGGCACCTGCGTTGAGGCGCGCCAGGCCGCGAGCCACGGCCACGCGTCGCACTTCTCCGGGGCTCAACTCGGCAGGATGTTTGAACGCGAGGTGCTCCGCGGCGGCCTGCTCCAGGCAACGCATGGCCCTCGCGATGTCGGCGTCCTGCGTGGACCCGGGGCCGTCCGACGTAAGGACCGGTGACGCGAAGTCCGCGTCGCCGCCGTTCAGGTAAAGGACAACCTCGCCCAGGACCGTAGCTGCGACCATGACGGGATGCTGAGGTACCCACGCCACCGAGCGGGCATCCAGTCCGGTGACGGAACCGTCGATTGTTGCCTGCGGACCGTCGCCGATCGTGCCGGCGAGAACGCCAAGGATGGTGCTTTTGCCCGAACCGCTGCGGCCATCCAGGGCGGTGATCCTCCCGGCCGGAGCGTCGAAGTCGATAGGCCCGACGGCGGCACCCGCCCTTCCCGTGTACGTCACCGTCAGCCCGGTGACCACGATGCCGGCGGACGCTCCGGCGTCGTGCGCTTCAGCACCGGAATCATCATTGAGCGAACGGCCCGCCGGCGACTCCAGCACGGCGTTGGTTGCGGCCAAGGCCTCACGCCCGTCGTCGCTGGCGTGGTGGGCCGTGCCCAGCTCGCGCAAGGGAAGATAGCAATCGGGGGCGAGGATGAGGGCCAGCAGGCCGGCTTCCAGGCCCATGTCTCCCGCTACCAGCCGCACTCCGATGAACACGGCCACGACCGCCACCGAGATGGTGGCTATCAGCTCGAGGGCGAGCGCGGAGAGGAACGCGGTCCGCAGGGTTCCCATGGTCCGCGAGCGGTATTCCTCGGAGAGGTCCTCGAGGGCTGCGCGCTGTTCGCCTGCGCGGCCCAGTCCCACCAGCACAGGAAGTCCCTTGGCCAACTCAAGGATGTGCCCCGAGAGCCTCCGCAGCGTGGATTGGGCTTCATGGACCCGGTCCTCGGTATGGCGGCCGATCAACACCATGAACAGCGGGACGAGCGGCAAGGTCAGCACCACCACCACGGCACTGACCCAATCCGCGAAGAGTATCCGGGCGCCAAGGAGCAAAGGCAGCGCAGCGCAATTGACCAAGGCGGGCAGGAACTGGGTGTAGTAGTTGTCCAGCGCATCGAGTCCGCGGGTTGCGAGCACGGCGAGCCCGCCGTCGTTCACGTCGCCGACCCGGCCGGCAGCTCCGGTGCCGAGGGCACGCCCCAGCAGCCGGGACCTCAACTCTTCCTTGACCCCGAGGGCTGCCCGGCGCGCCGCGACTCCCTGGCCCCAGACCGTCAGCGAGCGCAGGACAGCGCCGGCGGCACCCCAGGCGAGTCCTTCGCGCCACCCCATGCCGCCGGCGGCAAGGCCGGACAACATCCCCGCGATGGCCTGCGCGATCAGTACCAGCGACAATGCCTTGAGCGAGGACAGCAGACCAAGGAGGTACAAGGCGGATCGGGTGGCCGCTCCGGCCGGCAGCTGGGGCTTCATCCGTTACTCGCCGGCGTCGTCGGGTGCGTGTTTGGCAGCCGGTCCGCCCGGAGCCGCATGGCCCACCAACACCTTGGCCGCAATGGCCGGCAGGAAGCCATGCGCTGCGGGAATGTGGGCTGCGCTCACGCGGCGGCGGAACACCCAGTAGGTCCAGGCCTGGTACGCGATGACGAGGGGCAAGCCGACGGCGGCCACGATGCTCATCAGCCCCAGCGTGTAGGCCGACGACGAGGCGTTGGAAATCGTGAGGTTGAAGGCGGGGTTCACGGTGGAAGGGATGACCACGGGGAACGCCGCGCCGAAAATGGAAGCGGTGGCGCACACCAGGAAAGCACCCAGGGCTCCGAAGGCCTTGCCCTCGGCCCCCTTGCGGGCGAGGACCCAGGCCAGCGCGGCCGCGAGGACTCCGAGGAGGACCAGGATCCACGTCAACGGCTTGCCGCTGAGCAGTTGGAGGGCCACCATCCAGGCAAGCATCGGCAGCAATGCGATCGGGGCGAGCCGCACAAACCAGCGGCGCGCACGGTGGCGCACGTCGCCGTCGGTCTTCAGCGCCAGGAACGCCAGCGCGTGCACCAGGGCGAACGCGACGACGGCGAAGCCGCCCAGCAGGGCGTATCCGCTGAACCAGGCAAAGGGGCCGCCCTGGCGGTCGCCGTTCGAGTCGATCGGCAGCCCGGTGGTGGTCAACGCCAGCGCCGCCCCGATGCCGAACGCCGCCGTGAACGAGCCCAAGGCAATCGCCCAGTCCCAGACGGTCCGCCAACGCTCAGTGTCCACCTTGCCCCGGTACTCGAAAGCCACAGCCCGGAAGATCAGTGCCACCAGGACAATCAGCAGCGGCAGGTACAGCGCCGAAAACAGCGAGGCGTACCACATCGGGAAGGCCGCGAAGGTGGCACCGGCCGCCGTCAGCAGCCACACTTCGTTCCCGTCCCACACCGGGCCGACCGTGTTCAGCAGCACCCGGCGGTCGGTATTGTTCCGGGCGAAGAGCTTCATAAGCATGCCGACGCCGAGGTCGAAGCCCTCGAGGAAGAGGTAACCCGTCCACAGCACGGCGATGGCCACGAACCAGACGGTAGGCAACAGTTCCATTCGAAATATCCCTCTGCTTCCTAGTAGGCGAATGCCAGGACGTCGTCGCTGTCGCCGGGCTGGCCCGGGGCGCCCGGAGTCCCGTCGTCGTCGTCCTTCTTTTCCTTCTTTTCGCGGCCGTGAGCCTCAGCGAGCTCCGGCATCGCGGACACCACGCCTCCGCGGGCGTATTTGACCAGCAGCCGGACTTCCACCACGAGCAGGACCGCGTAGATGGAGGCCAACACCACGAGCGAGGTGATGAGCTCAGCGGCGGAGACGCCCGGCGAGACGGCCGCGGCTGTGAACATGAACACTTGGTCGACGCCGCTGGCGTCCGGATTGGGCGCGACGACGAACGGCTGCCGGCCCATTTCCGTGAAGATCCAGCCGGCGGCGTTGGCGCCGAAGGGAGCCAGGATGCCGAAGACGGCGAGGCGCATGATCCAGCGGGACTCCGGGACCATGCCCTTGCGCGTGACCCACAGGGCAAGCAAAGCGGCAAGGGCGGCGATCCCGCCGAAGCCGATCATCATGCGGAAGCCCCAATAGGTCACTTCCATGACGGGCACGTACTGGATTTCCTGGCCTGCCCGGTCGCCGTACAAAGGATTGTTCGGCAGGTGGGTGCCGTATTTGGCCTTGTACTCGTCGAGGAGGCTGTTGACCCCCTTCACTTCGGTGTTGAAGTCCCCCTTGGCCAGGAAGGAGAGGACGCCGGGGACCTCGATCACGGCCACGATGTCGTTGCAGTTTTTGGACCCGAGGTTGCCGATGCTCAGCACGGAGAACCCGGTGCCGTCGTGGCACGCGGCCTCGGCCGCGGCCATCTTCATGGGCTGTTGTTCGAACATCAGTTTGCCTTGCATATCGCCGGTGATGGCGGTGCCTGCGAAGGAGATCATGGCGACGACGGCGCCGATCCGCAAGGACGTGATCCACACTTTGTAGTCGGCCTTGTCCCGTCCGGGAATGTCGGCTTCGCCGGCGACGGCCCGGCCATCGGCTCCGACGGTGTCGATGCCGTCGTGGCGGCGGCGCCAGAGGTGGTACCAGGCGATGCCCAGGAGGAACGCACCGGCGACTGCCAGCGCGCCGAACAGGGTGTGGGGTACGGCCACCATGGCGGTGTTGTTGGTGAAGACCGCCCACGCGTCGGTCATGACGGGACGCCCGTTGACCATCGTGACGCCGACGGGGTGCTGCATCCAGGAGTTGGCCACGATGATGAAGTAGGCCGAGAAGACCGAGCCGATCACGGCGATCCAGAGGCACGCGAGGTGGACGCCGCGCTTGAGTTGCTTCCAGCCGAAGATCCAGAGTCCCAGGAAGGTGGACTCAACGAAGAACGCCAGAAGCGCTTCCAGGGCGAGGGGCGCACCGAACACGTCGCCGACGAACCGGCTGTATTCGCTCCACGCCATGCCGAATTGGAATTCCTGCACGATGCCCGTGGCCACGCCCATGATGAAGTTGATGAGGAAGAGCTTGCCCCAGAACTTGGTCATCCGGAGGTATTCAACCTTGCCGGTGCGATACCAGAGGGTCTGGATGATGGCCACGACAAGGCCCAGCCCGATGGTCAACGGCACCATCATGAAGTGGTAGACCGTGGTGATTCCAAATTGCCAGCGTGCGATTTCCAAGGCGTCCATTGCTGTCCTTTTTATCCGGCTGCCCGCGAAGCGGCGTCCATTTCTACGTAGCGTAGAACTTGTTTCTTCTACACAGTGTAGAACAATCTCGCCGCGATCTGTTCACCACTCTTCCAGCGGCGTCACAGTGCCGCAAGGACACGGCGCGCCGCATGTTCTACCTCACGTAGAATCGCCGCCTGAAAAGCGGTAGATTGAAGGTGGAATGTTGGATCATCGCACTTCCCCGGCCCATGAGATGGGGAGGGAAGTGCGGAAAGTAGGGATGCATTGATGGCAAGTCTTGGCGAACTGGAACGGGCGGTCATGGACCTCCTTTGGGCGGGCCAGGAGGCTGCGACAGCCAACAAACTTCGTGATCTGCTGGCGCAGGATTCTGCCGCCACGGACGGCATTGCAGGACACCAAGGCAAGGACCTCGCAGTCACCACAGTGCTGACGGTCTTGTCCCGCCTCGAAAAGAAGGGCCTCGTCGAGCGCGAACGCGGCACCCGCCCGCACCGCTACCAGGCTGTTTCGAGCCGCGCGGACCACACGGCGGACCTCATGCATGAGGCCCTCGGCTCCGCCCCGGACCGCGAAGCCGTGCTGGCCCGGTTCATCGGTTCCGTGAGCGAGAGTGAAGCCGCCACGCTGCGCAAGCTGCTCGGCAAAAACTAACAACCCATGTTCTGGACCTCATATTTTCTGGCGGTCCTTGCTTTAGTGTTGGCCTGGCCGGTTCCCGTCCTCTTGTCGCGCGCCGAATGGCCATCGCGCGCACCCTTCATGGCCATGGTCCTCTGGCAGGCCATCGCACTCGCCGGTGGCTTGTCCATGATCGGAGCCATGCTCGTCTACGGGCTTGAGCCCATCGGCGACAACCTCATTGCAGGCCTGCGCTCCTTGGCCGGCATGGTGCTCCACAACGAGCCCACCACGGCCCTGGGTTTCTGGCACTTGTTCGCCTTGTCCGCCGCGGCGCTGCTGAGCGCCCATCTCGTGTTCACCCTGCTGCTCACCTACGTCAAGATCGAACGGCAGCGGCGGAGGCACCGCGAGCTTCTCGCGCTCCTGGCCTCACCGTCCGACGACGGCCCCGGTACCGTGGTCATCAACCACGACTCCCCGGTTGCCTACTGCCTTCCGGGCGGCGCCCGGTCGGTCACCGTCCTGTCCGACGGCCTCATGGCCGCCCTCGAGCCGGCCGAGCTCCGGGCCGTCCTCATCCACGAGAACGCCCATCTCTCGCAACGCCACGACCTTCTTCTGTGGGCCTTCGCCGCGTGGCGCCAGGCACTCCCCTGGTTCCCGACGACGCGGCTCGCCCAGGTGGCGGTCAACTCCCTGATCGAAATGCTCGCCGATGACGTGGCCCTGCGCACCGAGAGCAAGGGAACGCTCATCAAGGCGATCGCGATCGTCGCCAGCGGCTCCGCCCGTCCCGTGGAGCACTTCGCGCCTCCCGGAACAAGCGGGCAGGACGCCTCCCCCGAAAACAGCTCGCTGAGCGGCACCGGCGGCGCCGACTCACCGCGCACGACGGCGTCCCGCGTCAGCCGCCTGCTCTCACCCAAACCGCCGCTTCCGGCTGCCCAGCGCGCCTTGGTGCTTGCGGCTTCGGCAATGTTGCTCGCGGTGCCGACCGGCCTGCTGATTGTGCCTGGTTTGCTCGGCTGATCCAGGGCACCGGACATGCCCGCCCGCCGGGGCAGCCAGTGGACATAATCCGACTATGCCCACTCCGCGCTGCCGGGACGGGACATGTCCACTCGAAATCAGGCGTCGATGCGTTCCCGGTCCAGATCCGCCGCGCCGGCGATGATGAAGTCCTTGCGCGGGGCCACGTCCGATCCCATCAGCAGGTCAAAGGTGTCCTCCGCCATCTTCGCGTTCTCGATTCCCACTTTGCGGAGGGTGCGGTGACGCGGATCCATGGTGGTCTCGGCGAGCTGTTCGGCGTCCATCTCGCCCAGGCCCTTGTAGCGCTGGATCGGCTCCTTGTAGCGTTTGCCTTCCTTGGCGAGCCTGGCCAGCAGGACGTGCAGTTCGGCCTCCGAGTACGTGTAGATCATCTCGTTGGCTTTCTGGCCGGCGTTGATGACTTCCACGCGGTGCAGCGGCGGGACGGCCGCGTAGACGCGGCCTTCGTCGATCATCGGACGCATGTACCGGAAGAACAAGGTGAGCAGCAGCGTACGGATGTGCGCGCCGTCGACGTCTGCATCGGTCATGAGGATCACCTTGCCGTAACGCGCGGCGTCGATGTCGAAGCTCCGGCCGGAACCGGCGCCCACCACCTGGATGAGGGCTGCGCACTCCGCATTGGAGAGCATGTCCCCCACCGAGGCTTTCTGCACGTTCAGGATCTTGCCACGGATCGGCAACAGCGCCTGGAAGTCCGAAGAACGCGCCAGCTTGGCGGTGCCAAGGGCGGAGTCGCCTTCCACGATGAAGAGCTCGGAGCGTCCGACGTCGTCCGTGCGGCAATCTGCCAGCTTGGTGGGCATCGACGACGTTTCCAGCGCGTTCTTCCGGCGCTGCGTTTCCTTGTGGACGCGCGCCGAGATGCGGGACTTCATCTCGCTGACGATCTTCTCGAGCAGCAGGGCGGACTGGGCTTTGTCGTTGCGGTTCGCCGAGGTCAGGCGCCCCGTGATCTCATCCTCGACCACCTTGGCAACAATCGCCCTGACAGCCGAAGTGCCCAGGATTTCCTTGGTCTGGCCCTCGAATTGCGGCTCCGCCAAGCGGACGGTCAGCACCGCGGTGAGGCCGGCCAGGACGTCGTCCTTCTCGATCTTGTCGTTGCCCGCTTTGAGCTTGCGCGCGTTCGTTTCGACGGCCTTGCGGAACGTCTTCAGGAGTGCCTGCTCGAAGCCTGCCTGGTGCGTGCCGCCCTTGGGCGTGGCGATGATGTTGACGAAGCTCCGCATGGTGGTTTCGTAGCCGATCCCCCAGCGCAGGGCGATGTCCACTTCACAGTCGCGTTCCACTTCGGCGATCTTGCTGTGCCCGTTTTCGTCGAGGACCGGAACGGTCTCCTTGAACTTGCCCGCTCCATGGAGCCGCCAAATATCCGTGACGCCCGAATCCGCGGCGAGGAAGTCGACGAATTCGGAAATGCCGCCGTCGTGGTGGAAGACCTCTTGGTGCGGTCCGTTTTCGCCGGGGGTGCCGGGGAGCCGGCGCTCGTCGCGGACAGTGAGCTTGAGTCCCGGGACCAGGAAGGACGTTTGGCGGGCGCGGGCGGCAAGGTCCTCGTAGGCGAACTTCGCGTCCGGAGTGAAGATCTGCCGGTCCGCCCAGTAGCGGATGCGGGTACCGGTAACGCCCCGCTTGGCCTTGCCCACGACGTCGAGCACCGAGTTCTCGACGAACGGCTCGAAGACCGACGTCGGGCTCGGCTTCGAGCCGGTGTCCTTGAACCGTCCGGGCTCGCCCCGGCGGAACGACATCTGGTAGGTCTTGCTTCCGCGGTCCACCTGCACGTCAAGACGGGCCGAGAGCGCGTTCACCACGGACGCGCCAACGCCGTGCAGGCCGCCGGACGCCGTGTAGGAGCCACCGCCGAACTTTCCGCCCGCGTGCAGTTTCGTGAACACGACTTCGACGCCGGTGAGGCCGGTCTTGGGCTCCAGGTCCACCGGGATGCCGCGGCCGTCGTCGTGGATTTCCACCGAATTGTCCGCGTGCAGGATGATCTGGATGTCGTGCCCGAAGCCCGCAAGCGCTTCATCCACCGAGTTGTCGATGATCTCCCACAAGCAGTGCATGAGGCCGCGCGAGTCGGTGGAGCCGATGTACATGCCCGGACGCTTGCGGACCGCCTCCAGGCCTTCCAAAACTGAAAGGTGCCGGGCGTTGTATTCAGAACTCGGTGCCACGGGCGGGGCGCTCCTTCGGGGGTGTAACAGAGGCAAAAAAACACTCCTCCTAGGCTAGCTGGCCCGGAGCCATGACGAGAGCTGCCACTCCCAATCGTGCTGGACGCCACTTCCCGGTGTTACGCACATGTGATACGCGGACAGCGAACGTGACCCATCCTTGCCATGGTTTTGCTTCGAATGCTGGTTATATGGATACACAGAACTACTAAGGAGGCCGAACATGACAACAGCAGTTGCAGACCGCACACTCAATGCACTCGACCGGTGCGACCGTTGCGGGGCCCAGGCATATGTCCGCGTTGTACTCGAGTCCTCCGGCGGTGAGCTGCTCTTCTGCGGCCACCACGCACGTGCAGTAGAGGCCACGCTGCGGCCGATGACTTCGGACTGGCATGACGAGACGGCCCGCCTTCAGGAGAAGGAACCCGTCCTCGCCGACTAGCCTCAATGGCCGGCCCTAAGAGGCCGCCCGGTTGACAAAACTTCACAGAGACAGCAGGGCCCCCTCCGGACGGAGGGGGCCCTGCTGCGTCAACCGGGGTCTCCCCCGCCTAGGCGCGGCCCGCATCCCGGCGTTGTCTTTCCTGCCTGGCCCGGGTGACGTCGGCCGCGATCTCCGTGCGCCCTTGCGCATCAAGCCCGGCCACCACCCCGTCGATGTCCGTGTCTGACCGGTTCTGGCTCAGTTTGGCCTTCGCCTCGATGCGGGTGATGACCAGCTCGACGCCGACAATGGCGCGCAGCTGGCCGGAGATGTAGCGATCCGGCGCGTCGTCGACGGACCACGGCCGCTCGGAACGGGCTTCGTTGAGGTCGGTCAACTGCCTGACATGGTTCGCGAGCCACGTCGCATCATCGTGGACGGCAAGCTTGCCGTAGACATGCGCAGTGGAGTAGTTCCACGTCGGGACGACGCGTCCATGCTCCTCCTTGGAGGCGTACCAGGATGGCGATATGTAGGCGTCCGCGCCCTGGATGATGACAAGTGCTTCCCCGATCCCCGCTTCGGACCATTGCGGATTGGTCCGGGCAAGGTGACCGTGGAGCGCTCCGTGTTCGCCGATCGAGGGATCGTAGATGAGCGGCAGGAAGGTCGCGAGCAGGCCCTGCGTCGTCATGGTGACCAGGTTCGCCGCGTTCGGCCGCGTCAGGAGCTCATGGATGACGTCGGGACCGGCCTCGAAATGCGCGGGAATGTACATGGGTTCTATTCTTCCTGTTTTGCGGCGGACAGTTGTGGTGTCATTTTGGCGTTCAGCGGTTCCGAACCACGGGTTTCCGGATTGAGCCGGACACGGACCGCGATGCCGGCGCAGACGATGACGGCCAGGCCGCCTGCAATCGTGGTCCAGCCCAGGGATTCGCCCAGAAGCAGCCCTGCCCAGCAAATGCTCAGCACGGGCTGGATGAGTTGTACCTGGCTGACCTTCGCCATGGGCCCGATGGCGAGGCCCCGGTACCAGGCGAAGAAGCCGAAGAACATACTGACGACGCCGAGGTACCCAAAAGCAGCCCACTGGACCGGTGAAGCCGACGGCGGCTGTTGGGCCACGGAGAGCGCTGTCAGGACGGCCATCAAAGGCAGTGCCAGGACGAGCGCCCAGGATACGGTCTGCCATGCGCCGAGTTCGCGGGCGAGCAGGCCGCCTTCCGCGTACCCGATGGCCGCGGCAATGACGGCGCCGAGGACCAGGACATCCGCCCCATTGAGCTGCCCGAGCCCACCGGACTGGGCTGGGTGACCGGCCTGCGATAGGGCAAAGGCGATGGCCACAGCAGCCCCCAGTATGGTGACCAGCCAGAAGGCGGCAGGCGGATGCTCGCGTCCGCGGAGAACTGCGGCGGTTGCCGTTGCTGCCGGCAACAGGGCGATGACCACGGCACCGTGGCTGGCCGGCGCCGTCGTGAGTGCGAACGAGGTAAGCAAGGGGAACCCGACAACAATCCCGGCGGCCACTACGGCCAGGCGCGCCCATTGTTTGCCTCGCGGAAGGCGCTGCCTCGTGAGCGCGAGAGCGAATGCCGCGAGTATCGCCGCGACGACGGCACGGCCAGAGCCGATGAACAGGGGCGACAGGCCACCGACCGCCACTCGGGTGAAGGGAACAGTGAACGAGAACGCCGCTACTCCGAGGAGGCCCCACCAAAGGCCAGTTACCGAACGGGACGGTATCACTGGGCGAATAATCGTAGTAGCGCTACTATTGTCTCTCATGAACAACGATAGCAGTTCGAGGATTGTGGCGCGACTGCGGGAATGGATTGCCGGGGCCGCGCCGGGATCCCGGCTGCCGTCCACCCGGTCACTGGTTGCCGAGTATCAGGCCAGCCCTGTGACGGTGCAGAAAGCTCTGCAGGCCCTCACGGCCAAGGGCCTGATCGAGAGCCGGCCCGGCGTCGGGACCTTCGTGCGTGCTGTCCGGACGGCACGCCCCTCGGACTACGGCTGGCAGACTGCGGCCCTCCGAGCACCGCAAGCGCCGTCGCGCCCGGCATCCACCACGATGCGCGACACCTCGAACGCCACTATTGCCTTCCACTCCGGTTACCCGGACCGGGAACTCCTGCCGGAGCGGCTCGTGCGGGCCGCCCTCGCCCGGGCGGCCCGCGGCGATGCTGCCTTGTCCCGGCCACCCGCCGCGGGGCTTCCGGAGTTGCAGTCCTGGTTCGCGCACGAACTCGGCACCGCAACCCCGGCAGGACTCACCCCGCCGACAGCGAGCGACGTGATCGTGCTGCCGGGAAGCCAGGGCGGCCTCAGCTCCATCTTCACTGCTTTGGTGGGCCACGGGCAGCCGCTGCTCATGGAATCCCCGAGCTACTGGGGAGCCATCCTGGCCGCGACCCAGGCCGGAGTCCGCATCGTCCCGGTGCCCAGCGGAGCCGAGGGGCCGGACCCCGAAGAATTGGCCCGGGCTTTCGAGGAGACCGGCGCACGGTTGTTCTATGCGCAACCAAACTATGCCAACCCCACCGGGGCGCAATGGTCCCCCCGCCGGGGCGAAGAGGTCCTGGACGTCGTCCGGCAGTACGGCGCTTTCCTGGTCGAGGACGATTGGGCCCACGATTTCGGCATCACGTCGACGCCGGCGCCCCTGGCCGCACGTGACGACTCCGGCCACGTGGTCTATCTACGCTCCCTCACGAAGAGCGTTTCACCCGCTATCCGCGTTGCCGCCGTCATCGCGCGCGGCCCTGCCCGCGAACGGATCCTTGCGGACCGCGCCGCCGAGTCGATGTATGTCAGCGGATTGCTGCAGGCCGCAGCGCTCGACGTCGTCACCCAACCGGCCTGGCAGACCCATCTGCGCAGCCTCCGCCATCAGCTCCAGTCACGCCGGGACCTGCTTGTCTCAAGCCTGCGCGAGCACGCCCCCCAGGCCCACCTCAGCATCGTCCCCAAGGGAGGCCTGAATCTCTGGGCACGGCTTCCCGACGGCACGGACCTCGAGGGGCTGACCCGTGACTGCGAGAGTGCGGGAGTCATGATCGCAGTCGGCAACGAGTGGTTCCCGGCCGAACCGGCGGGACCGTTCATCCGGCTCAACTACGCCGGTCCCAACCCCTCGGCGTTCCCGGAAGGCGCCCGCGTCCTCGGCCAAGCGCTCGAACGGAACAGCCCCTGAATGCAAGAAGTGGACCCCCGGAATCCGGGTGTCCACTTCTTGACGGGCCGTGCCGCTTAGGCCAAGGCGTCCGTTGCTTTAGTCAAGGTAGTCGCGCAGAACCTGCGACCGCGAGGGGTGGCGCAGCTTGGACATCGTCTTCGATTCGATCTGACGGATGCGTTCGCGGGTGACTCCGTAGACCTTGCCGATTTCGTCTAAAGTCTTCGGCTGGCCGTCGGTAAGGCCGAATCGCATGGCGACGACCCCTGCTTCACGCTCGGACAAGGTGTCGAGCACCGAGTGCAGCTGTTCCTGCAGGAGGGTGAAGCTCACCGCGTCCGCCGGGACGACGGCTTCGGAGTCCTCGATGAGGTCACCGAATTCGGAGTCGCCGTCTTCGCCGAGCGGGGTGTGCAGCGAGATGGGCTCGCGGCCGTACTTCTGGACTTCGACGACCTTCTCGGGAGTCATGTCCAGCTCGAGGGCAAGTTCCTCAGGCGTAGGTTCGCGTCCAAGGTCCTGCAGCATCTGGCGCTGAACGCGCGCAAGCTTGTTGATGACTTCCACCATGTGCACCGGAATGCGGATGGTGCGTGCCTGGTCAGCCATGGCACGGGTGATGGCCTGGCGGATCCACCACGTGGCGTACGTGGAGAACTTGAAGCCCTTGGTGTAGTCGAACTTCTCCACGGCGCGGATCAAGCCCAGGTTGCCTTCCTGGATGAGGTCCAGGAACAGCATGCCGCGGCCGGTGTAGCGCTTGGCCAGGGAGACCACGAGCCGCAGGTTGGCTTCGAGGAGGTGGTTCTTGGCCCTCTTGCCGTCGTGGATGATGAATTCGAGTTCACGCTTGAGCTTCGGGTCCATGGAGCCGTCGTCGGCATTGATCTTCTCTTCGGCGAAGAGACCGGCTTCAATGCGGAGCGCAAGGTCGACTTCCTGCTCCGCGTTCAGCAGGGCAACCTTGCCGATCTGCTTCAGATAGTCCTTGACGGGGTCGGCCGTGGCACCGGCGGACATGACCTGCTGGACAGGCGCGTCGTCGTCGTCGGCATCAGAGTAAACAAAGCCGGAACCGGTCGTTGCAGGCTTCTTTCCCTCTTCGCCTTCTTCGACTTCCTCGGTGAGCTCTGCTTCGTCGGGAACGGCGGCGTCAAAATCCTCGGCTTCTTCTTCGGAGTCCTCGTCGGCGCCGGCGGACTTGTTGGCTGCTTCGGCAGCGGCCTTGGCGCCGGGCTTGGGCCCGCGCTTCTTGGGTGCCGGCTTCTCTGCACCTGCAGTCGAAGCATTGGCAGCACGCGTTGCCGCACGCTTCGCAGCTGTAGCCGCCTTCTTTTCTTCGGCGGACAGTTCGGCCAGGGCGGCGGGTTCCTTCTCGGCGGAAGACGGGGTCACAGAAAACCTTTCTAGCGGCGGTCTGTGGAATCACCATGGGGGCAACACCACTATGACCCTGTCAAGTCCGTGATCAACATCAAGTGCCATCGCCGACCGCAGAGTCTTTAGGTAAAACTCCCGACGGCGCCTTAATGTTCCCTAGAGTTCAGGGGACGTTTACGGCACTTGAAACACGGACCCAACCGGGTCTCGGCAACCATTGTCTCACGGTTTTGAGTTCCGGGGGTCGAAACCGGCAACCGCGCAGACAATGACGTGCCCGCGGATTTGCCTCAATAGCGTGCTCCTGGAGTCCCGTGGGGTTTGGCGTCATGCCGCCGCTCCACCGAACTTCCGCCACGCCGACGACTTGCTTTTGGCCCAGCCGCACACCGTTCCCCGCTTCACCACCTCGGCGAGCAGTTCAGCGAGCCGATAGCCCTGGTGCTCGACGTCCGCCTCAGAGAGGAGTTCGGCGGCGAAAGAGCCGCTCCCCCGGCACCACTGAATCCACCCCCGGATCGTGAGCGTTGCGGCGCGCGCCTCCCCGCCACCGTGCCGGGAAAGCATCGCCAGGACCTGGTCCAGGCTCGCCACCCGGCTCCAATCGGGGGTCTCCGGGTACAGGCCCAACAGCACGTCTCCATAGCGCAGGGCATTGACATCCGTGGCCTCAGTGGACTCGGCGGCCACTGGTGCGGGGAAGCCCAGCCCTTGCGGAACGACGAGGCCATCCCCTTCTTCGTCGTCATGGTCAAAGAAGTGAAAGGCCTCGGCACCGCCGCACGCGACGGACTTCCCCGCAGCCGCCAGCACCACCACCGCGTCGCGCCACGCAGGAACCCGCAGGCTCGCCCGGAGGAAGGCCGCAGCCTCGCCGTCGAATTCCTCCGGACGGCTGGAATCCAGGACTCCCGTCCACACCTCCAGCATTTCTTCGAATGCCTTCCTGCTCCGCCAGAGGCGGAGCAGCTCCTCAAGCGTGCCGGCTTCCGCGCGCATGAACTCCGGATCACGGACAGGCTGGTCCCCAGGGCCCAATAGCCCGGGCGATTCCCTGACGCTGCTCCCCCTGAACACCATTTCCGCGTTGAGCCGGCTATCCATGATCTGGTCCACGGGACGCCCGGGAAGAGGACAGCACTCCGGATCGGTGCAGAATGCGCTTCGCCAGTACTCGGAACCAATGAACCAGGCATCCCGCAACGCCAAGCCAGTGCGGGCCAGGACGGGTTCCAGGGCTACCAGCAGCGGCAGGCCGTGTGGGACGGCGCCGCCCGCGTCCCAGCCCTCGTCGCTGAAGATTGCCAACAGCGCGCCGTCGGCGTCATGGTCCGCTTCCAGATACTCACCGATCCTCCGTGAGTACACGTCAAGCACCCGTTCGGATCTCTCCGTCGGAAGGTCGACGCGGAGGGTGGCGCCAAGTGTCTGCCCGCGCAGCGTGATGGCCACGAGGCTCTCCTTCGGCCAGAGCCCCAAAGCGTGCGGAATGAAGCCGAGGATGTCCTCGGGCCGGGAAATGGTCACACGGTTGTCTGCTGTCATGAATCCAGCATCGGCGTCAAGAGCGGGCGCCGGCAGACGTCAATTGCCCTATGTGGACAAAGGCATCCACGGATGACTGTGGAGGAACACCGCGGAGCAGGCTACGGCGTCGAACTCTTCTGCTTCGCGAGCCTTTCGCGGCGCAACTCCACGCGGCGCCGCCGCTGGTTCGCCAACGACACGAGGAGCGGCGGGACGTGTACGCCCTGGGCCGCCATCTGGCGGCGCACCTTGCGACGGCTCATGAGGATCAGGACCGTACCCACCAGAAGGAACAGGAACTGGACGCTCAAGGCGATGCGGAAGGGCGCCAGGCCGTACAGCTCCCCGCCCGAGAAACCGCTGGTATGGAGAACGTCGAGAATGACCCCTACCAAGTAGATCGTCAGGAGCGCGGCAACGAAGCCGCCCACGTTGACGATGCCCGTGGCAGTGCCGATCCTGTGGGAAGGGTTGAAGGTCCGGGCAAAATCAAAGCCGATCATGGACCCGGGGCCACCGATGGCCAGGGCGATCACCAGCAAGGCGAGCAACCATAGGGGCGCCTTGCCCGGCAGCAACAGGACCGCGGCCCAGGCGAGCGCGATAGCCGCCGTGATCAGGAGGACCATGGCCGAGCGCCGCATCGGGTGCCGGGCCACGAAGGTTCCGAACAACGGCCCGACGAGAATGCTCGTGACGACGAAGAGTCCCATCAACGCGGACACGGTGGCTGCGTTCAGCCCCTGCGCCGACACCAGGAAAGGGTAACCCCAGGACATGGCGAAGACGTTTCCGCTGAATTGGACAGTGAAGTGGCACCAGAGGCCCAAGCGTGTCCCCGGTTGTTTCCACGCACGGGCCAAGGTCACCCCTGTGGCACGCAGCCCTTGGCCGCTCTCCCGGGGCGGGTGGCCCGGCGGAACATCCCGGAGCAAGGCCAGGACGAGCACGACGGCGAGCGCGGACAGGGAGCTCAACGCCAGGAATGCCGTATTCCAGCCGGCCGAATGAAGGACCAGGGCGAACGGCACCACGCTGATGAGCTGGCCGAGCTGGCCCGACATTCCGGTCAGCTGGGTGACGAGCGGAACCCGTGCCGGCGCGAACCAGATCGGCACGAGGCGGATCACGGAGACGAAGGTCATCGCATCGCCCGCGCCGACGAGGACCCGGCCAAGTACGCCCGCCGGAACAGCGTCGGCATAAGCCAACTGGAGTTGGCCGAGGCCCATGAGCACAGCACCGCTGGCAATCATGGCGCGCGAGCCGAAGCGGTCCACCAGGAGCCCGACTGGTATCTGGAGGCCTGCGTAGACCAGCAGCTGAAGCACGGTGAAGAAGGAAATGGCCGCAGCGCTGGCATGGAACCGTTCGGTGGCCTCCAGTCCGGACACACCAAAGGATGTGCGCTGGGCGACTGCCACGAGGTAGGCAAGCACCCCGATCGTCCAAATGAGCCAGGCGCGGGGTGCGTTCACCCTCCCATTATGCCCGGGCCGGCATTAAAGCTGCTTTATGGGCGCGCATCTTTACGTGCGAGATACGCCTCAACAGCGGCTCCCAGGTCCTCGGCATTGGGCAGTTCGTCGTTCTCGTCGGCGAGCAGGGAACGGCGGACCGTGCCCTCAGCTTTGTCGTCATAGCGGGACTCCAGCTTCGAAACCACCTGCTGGACGTCCTCGGATGCTTCCACTTGTTCGGCGATCTGCTTGCTCACTTCCCTGCCAGCCTCGCGAAGGCGGTCCGTCGGCAGCATGAGGGACGTGGCAGCTCCCAGGTACTCGAGTCCCGCGACCGCTGCAGGCGGGTACTCGGCATCCGCAAGGTAGTGCGGCACGTGGATGACGTACCCGGCCACTTTCCGCCCGGCCTCGCTCAGACGCAATTCCAGGATGTGGCCAATGGCCGAAGGAACCTCGACAGTCGGCTTCCACGTGGAAATGCCTTCGATGAGTTCCGGACGGTTCCCGTGCACCGTGACGCCTACCGGGCGGGTGTGCGGAACCGGCATGGGAATGGAATGGATCCAGGTGACCAGGTTGACGTCCAGTTTTTCCACGATCCCGACGACGGCGCGCGCGAAACGCTCCCACTGGAGGTCCGGTTCAAAACCGGCAAGCAGCAGGAACGGCTCGCCCAAGCCGTCGTTCAGCTTGTAAAGCGCCAGTTGAGGGGCCTTGTAGTCCTCCAGGTGGTCTTCGACGAAGCTGATGTGGGGACGGCGCGTGCGGTAGTCGATGAGCTGGTCGGCGTCGAACACAGCCACCGTTTCGGCGTCGAGCGTATCCAGCAGCTCCCGGTTGATCTGCTGGACCACGTGGCCGGCATCCGCGAATCCCGTGAAGCCCATCAGCATGTTGAGGCCCTTGATATCCGGGCTGTGGAAGAGCTCGATGTTGCTCGCGTAGAGCGACTCGGGGTCAAGGAGTGAGCCGGAAATCCGTTCAAACACGGCATGTTCCTTTCGCAGTTTCACGTTCTGTGGAGGAGCAGGCGGCTGCACACCGCGGGCGATGCCCCGGCGGCCGGCCACGCTCCATGTATTGGTACAACGCCGGGGACCGGCCGCGCATTCCTGTCGGCCAATGTGCCGCAACTCTCATTTAATTGCTTTCCGGCGCGGCAGACAGACTACGATCGAGACGTGCCGCCGTGTGCGGACCCAAGCAACCACCGACGTTGTCACAAGCGGACAACCGACGGGTACCAGGGCCGGGCGCCTAACATGCAGCCCGGCCAAGCCATGCAGAGAGAGATGAGGACAAATCCTCGTGGTGAAGACTACAGACATCACCCTTGGCACTATTGCCAAGGACCTGAAGAAGTCGCCCAGCGACGCACTCGTGATAGCCGTCGGGCAGGGGGAAGACGGGCCGGTACTGCTCGGCAACCCGCTGGGGGCGAAGGCCGCGGAGACGCTCGCGGCTTCATTGGGCCTCCTCGGCATCACGGGAGCATCCGATCAGGTACACCGTCTGCCGGGTCTTCCGGAGACCGGTTCGGGCGTCCTCGTCCTGGCAGGTGTCGGCAAGGTCGCCGACGACGCCCTCCTCGCCGAGGAAACCCTGCGCCGGGCCGCAGGATCCGCAGTCCGCCAACTGGCCGGCCTGTCATCCGTGACGCTGGCCCTCCCGACGGCGTCCCTCGCCGACGTCGCGGCAGTCGCCGAGGGCGCCGTGCTGGGTTCCTACTCCTACACGGAGCACCGATCCAGCAAGGACGGCCTCAAGGACCCTGTCGGCAAGGTCCTGATCCACACTGCGTTCGACGGCAAGGACGTCCAGCCGGCGCTCGATCGGGCATTGCTCGTGGGACGCGCGGTCAACAACACCCGCACCCTTGTCAATGAGCCCCCGAGCCACCTCTACCCGGAGTCCTTTGCCGAAGCCGCCAAGGAACTGTCCAAGGGACTGCCCGTCAAGGTCACCGTATGGGACGAAAAGCGCCTCGAAAAGGACGGCTTCGGCGGAATCCTGGGCGTCGGAAAGGGTTCGACCCGTCAGCCCCGCCTCGTCAAGGTCGAGTATGCCCCGGCCAAGGCCGCCAAGAAGATCGCGCTTGTCGGCAAGGGCATCACCTTTGACACGGGCGGCATTTCCATCAAGCCGGCCCTCGGCATGGGCGACATGAAGAGCGACATGGCGGGCGCCGCCGTCGTACTTAACACTGTCCTGGCCGTCGCGGGACTCGGGTTGCCCGTCAAGGTGACCGCGTGGCTCTGCATCGCAGAGAACATGCCCTCAGGCGCTGCACAGCGCCCGGCGGACGTCCTCACCGTGTACGGCGGCAAGACGGTGGAGGTCCTCAACACCGATGCCGAGGGACGCCTCGTCATGGCGGACGGAATCGTCGCGGCCAGCCTCGAACAGCCCGACGCCATCATCGACGTCGCGACCCTGACGGGCGCCCAGCTGATCGCCCTCGGCAACCGCACCGCCGGTGTCATGGGTTCCGACGCCGTCACGGGCGCCCTCAAGTCCGCGGCAGACCGCGCGGGCGAACTCGTCTGGCCGATGCCGCTGCCGGAAGAACTGCGGGCCAGCCTCGAGTCGCAGGTGGCCGACATCGCCAACATCGGCGAACGCCACGGCGGGATGATGACCGCGGCCGTGTTCCTGCGCGAGTTCGTCGGCAAGGACGCCGAGGGCAAGCAGATCCCCTGGGCACACGTCGACATCGCCGGCCCGTCCTTCAACAACGGCAGCCCCTACGGCTACACGCCCAAGCAAGGCACCGGCTGCACCGTCAGGACGCTGCTCGCCTACGTCGAAGACGTGCTGGCGGCCTAAGCACGACCCCAAGTGGGGCCGGTCCATGACCGGCCCCACGGCCCGACGTGAGTCTGGCCACAAGCGCCCCACAAAAGCCTCGGCAGGGTGGAGCATGGATAAGTGGTTCGCTAAGGTGAACCACGGTAGTCACAAATGCAAGAGAACTTTCGGTGCTGGCATAATCGCGGCAGTACAAGTTCCAAGACCAGATGACGCGTAGTCGCGTGTCATCGCTCACGCGAGGGAGCGTCCTAGTGGCCGATCAGGCAACTGCGCAAGAATTCGACATCCTGGTACTCGGTGGCGGCAGCGGCGGCTACGCCACGGCTCTGCGTGCCGTTCAGCTTGGTTTCACCGTTGGTCTCGTCGAGAAGGGAAAGCTCGGCGGCACCTGCCTGCACAACGGGTGTATCCCCACCAAGGCCCTGCTGCACTCGGCGGAGTTGGCCGACCACGCACGCGATTCCGCCAAGTACGGCGTCAACGTCACGTTGGACAGCATCGACATCACGGCCGTGAACGCCTACAAGGACGGAATCGTCGCCGGTAAGTTCAAGGGCCTCCAGGGACTCATCAAGTCCAAGGGCATCACGGTCATCGAAGGCGAAGGCAAGCTGCAGGGCACCGACACCGTCGTCGTGAACGGCACAGCCTACAAGGGCAAGAACATCGTCCTGGCCACGGGTTCCTACTCCCGTTCCCTGCCCGGCCTGGAAATCGGCGGCCGCGTCATCACCTCCGATGAAGCGCTGACCATGGACTACATCCCCAAGAGCGTCATCGTCCTCGGCGGCGGCGTCATCGGCGTCGAATTCGCGTCCGTGTGGAAGTCCTTCGGCGTCGACGTCACCATCGTTGAAGGCCTCCCCTCCCTCGTTCCCAACGAAGACACCGCCATCGTCAAGAACCTCGAGCGCGCGTTCAAGAAGCGCGGCATCAAGTTCAGCACCGGCGTCTTCTTCCAGGGTGTCGAGCAGGACGACAACGGCGTGAAGGTCACCCTGGTTGACGGGCAGACCTTCGAAGCCGATCTCCTCCTGGTTGCCGTGGGCCGTGGCCCCGTCACCGCCAACCTCGGCTACGAAGAAGCAGGCGTCACCATCGACCGCGGCTTCGTCATCACCAACGAACGCCTGCACACCGGCGTCGGCAACGTCTACGCCGTCGGCGACATCGTCCCCGGCGTCCAGCTGGCGCACCGCGGGTACCAGCAGGGCATCTTCGTCGCCGAAGAGATCGCCGGCCTCAACCCGGTAGTCGTCGAAGACGTGAACATCCCGAAGGTCACCTACTGCGAACCGGAAATCGCCACCGTTGGCTACACCGAAAAGGGTGCCAAGGAGAAGTTCGGCGAGGACCAGGTCCAGACCCAGGAATACAACCTGGCAGGCAACGGCAAGAGCTCCATCCTGGGCACGGGTGGCATCGTGAAGGTCGTCCGCCAGAAGGACGGCCCGGTGGTCGGTATCCACATGATCGGTTCCCGCATGGGCGAACAGATCGGCGAAGCACAGCTCATCGTCAACTGGGAAGCACACCCTGAAGACGTGGCCCAGTTCATCCACGCCCACCCGACGCAGAACGAGGCCATGGGCGAAGTCCACCTCGCGCTGGCAGGCAAGCCGCTCCACGGCTAAGTCTTTACGCAAGACACCCGGTCCTGCGCCCGCACGAACTGCGGGCGCAGGACCCCAGCAGGCAACACTCATCCGCACTAAAGATCAATAAGGAGAACGGGGACGACATGTCTGAATCCGTTAACTTGCCCGCCCTTGGTGAAAGCGTCACCGAAGGCACCGTCACTCGCTGGCTCAAGCAGGTTGGTGACCGAGTGGAAGTCGACGAGCCCCTGCTCGAGGTTTCCACCGACAAAGTAGACACCGAAATCCCGTCTCCTATTGCCGGCATCATCGAAGAAATCCTCGTAGCTGAAGACGAGACCGCCGAAGTCGGCGCTCCCCTGGTTCGGATCGGCAGCGGCAGCAACGGCGCTGCAGCGCCCGCAGCCGCACCTGCGGAAGAAGCACCGGCAGCCCCGGCGCCGGCCCCTGAAGCCGCACCGGCTCCCGCAGCCGAAGAAGCCCCCGCTCCCGCAGCGGCCCCCGCAGCACCGTCGGGCGAAGCCTCGGGCCACGACGTGACCCTCCCCGCCTTGGGCGAAAGCGTCACCGAAGGCACCGTCACCCGCTGGCTCAAGGCCGTCGGCGACACCGTGGAAGTGGACGAACCGCTCCTCGAGGTCTCCACCGACAAGGTCGACACCGAGATCCCCTCCCCCGTTGCAGGCACGTTGCTCGAGATCCGCGTCAACGAGGACGACACGGCCGAGGTCGGCTCAGTTCTTGCCGTCATTGGCTCCAGCGCCCCAGCCGCAGCAGCGCCTGCAGCACCGGCACCGGCAGCAGCACCCGCTGCGGCAGCAGCACCGGCTCTCGCGGCGGCAGCACCCGTCGTTGAGTCCGTACCGGCACCGGCAGCTCCCGCTCCTGCAGCTCCCGCACCCGCAGCACCGGCGGCCGCTCCCGCAGCTCCGGCAGCTGTTTCCGCGCAGGCAGCGTCTTCAAGCGAATCCGGCTACGTCACCCCCCTCGTCCGTAAGCTCGCCAACCAGAACGGTGTCGACATCACCACCGTGACGGGCACCGGCGTCGGCGGCCGTATCCGGAAGCAGGACGTGCTCGCCGCGGCCGATGCAATGAAAACGGCCGCGCAGGCAGCATCGATTTCCGCCCCGGCAGCCCAGGCAGCCCCCGCCAAGCCTGCCGGCGCCCCTGTCGTGGCCTCCTCGCTGCGCGGGACCGTGGAAAAGGCTCCCCGCATCCGCCAGGTCATCGCCCGCCGCATGCGCGAGTCCCTCGAAACCTCGACGCAGCTGACCCAGGTGCACGAGGTCGATATGACCAAGATCGCCAAGCTCCGCCTCAAGGCCAAGGGTTCCTTCGAAGCCCAGAACGGCGTCAAGCTGACCTTCCTGCCGTTCATCGCCAAGGCCGTGGCCGAAGCCCTGAAGCAGCACCCCAAGCTGAACGCGGCGTACGACGAGGGCAAGCAGGAAATCACCTACCACAACGCGGAACACCTCGCGATTGCGGTTGACACCGACAAGGGCCTCCTGGTCCCGGTTATTTCCGACGCCGGCAACCTGAACCTTGCCGGCCTGGCCGGCAAGATCGCCGACGTCGCCGGCCGCACCCGCCAGGGGAAGATCGGTCCGGACGAGCTGTCCGGCGGTACCTTCAGCATCACCAACATCGGTTCCGTTGGCGCACTGTTCGACACGCCGATCATCAACCAGCCGCAGGTGGGCATCCTGGGCACCGGTGCCATCGTCAAGCGCCCGGTCGTGGTTGCCGACGAGAACGGCGATGACTCGATCGCCATCCGCTCCATGATGTACCTGTCGCTGACGTACGATCACCGCCTGGTTGACGGTGCCGACGCGGGCCGCTTCCTGCAGACCCTCAAGGCCCGCCTTGAGGAAGGTTCCTTCGAAGCCGACCTGGGCCTCTGATAGCAGTCATCACGACGACGGGAAGGTCCTGGCGGGAAACCGCCGGGACCTTCCCGTTTTTCACGCCCGGACATTGTTCCGTGGCTTTGCTACGGCTCGTAGAAGATTCTGGCTAAGCTGGAGCCATGACTATCCTTTTCAACGTCCTGCTGTTCTTGCACATCGTCGGCGCAGCCATGATCGTGGGCTACTGGATCGCCACCTTGAAGCAGCCGACCGTCCACCCGCGCCAGCGGGACGGCGCCTTCGTGCAGCTGATCACCGGTGTTGCCATGATGGGCATCCTGCCCATGCTTCCCAATGCGGACCCCAACTACTTCAAGCTCGGCATCAAGTTCGCCATCGGTCTCGCAGTGGCCGTGCTCGCCGTCATCGGCTCGCGCAAGGTCAAGAAGGGCGAGCCGGTCTCCACAGGCTTGGCGCACGGCGTCGGCGGCTTGGCATTGCTCAACATTGCCATCGCCACGATCTGGCAGTAATGCCCGGTAAGCGCTGACTGGAACACAATGCGCGGCCGCCCGGACCTTCCGTCCGGGCGGCCGCCGCCGCTTAAACCGCGGCCGCGTGAACCACGGCAGTCACAATCCTCTGAGAGCGGACAAGCGGTGCGTTGCCGCCGTCGAATCCCTAGGATTGATCCCGGCGGCATCCGGCATCCGGATGCCAATTCGCAACGACGCTGAGGAGTGGACATGGCTACAACACGCACCGCACACACCGTATGGAACGGCAACCTGATCGAAGGCGCCGGCAACACCACGCTGGACAGCTCCGGGCTCGGGACCTTCAACGTCACCTGGAAGGCCCGCGCGGAGTCCGCAGAGGGCAAGACCAGCCCCGAAGAGCTCATTGCCGCCGCACACTCGGCATGCTTCTCGATGGCGTTCAGCAACGGCGTCGCAGGCGCAGGCTTCACGCCGGAAGAGGTCAACACCAAGGCCGACGTCACCTTCCAGCCCGGCGAAGGCATCACGGGCATCCACCTGACCCTGAGCGCACGCATCCCCGGCGTTTCCGAAGAAGAATTCCAGCGCCTCGCCGAAGACGCCAAGCTCAACTGCCCGGTCTCCCAGGCACTCCGGGCAACTCCGATCACGCTGGATGCCACGCTCGCTTCCTAGCGGCAACCCGTCCGAAACCTGTCCAAAAAGCGAGTCCCCGCCTTTCCTTCCGGAAGGGCGGGGACTTCGTCTTGCGGGCCTTCAGCTAGCCTTTTTGCGGCCTCGCGGGCAACGCAGCCGGGCGGAGCTTGCGGTAGCCTTCGCGCAGCGGTGGCCGGTCCGTGGGTAGTTCCTGGACCATTTCCTTGAGTGCGCCGATCCCGTACTCCAGTTGGGGATCGGTGCCGGCCGCGTAAGCGTGCGGCGGGAACACCACCTCGATGTCAGGCTCGACACCGAAGTTCTCCACGCCCCAGCCGATGCCGCCCGAGAACCACGTGGCGTAGCGCGGCTGGGTCACGCCGGTGCCGTCCGCAAGGGAGAAACGGTTGTCGATGCCCACGACGCCGCCCCAGGTCCGGGTGCCGATGACCGGTCCGATGCCGCGGAGTTTGGACACCTGCGTGATGATGTCGCCGTCGGAGCCGGCGAATTCGTCGGCGAGGATGATGACCGGTCCGCGCGGGGCGTGCTGGGGGTAGGTTCGCGGCTTTTCACCGCGCGGCATGCTCCAGCCGGTGACCTTGCGGCCGATCAGTTCGGCCACGAGCTGCGAGGTATGGCCGCCACGGTTGCGCCGCACGTCGACAATCAACCCGTCCAGCGCGGTCTCGGTGTCCAGGTCGCGGTGGAGCTGCGCCCAGCCATTGGCCATCATGTCCGGGACATGCAGATAGCCGAACTTTCCGTCGGACGCCTCGCGCACCGTGCGCCGGTTGGCGTGCACCCATTCCTGGTACCGCAGGCGTTCCTCGTCCTTCACCGGAACCACGGCGATCCGCCGCTGCCGGCCTGCCGCCTCACCGTGCCCGCCTCCGTTGAGGAGGGTCAGTTCAACGGTCCGGCCCGCGGCGCCCACCAGTTGTTTGGCCGGAGTACTGTCCGCGGAGAGCCCGACGCCGTCGATCGCCAGGACAACGTCGCCTACCTTCGCGTCGGCGCCCGGTCGCGTTAGCGGCGAGTTGGCCAGGGGGTCGGAGGAGTCGCCGGCGAGGATGCGTGTGATCTCCCAACCGTCTTCCGTGAGCTTGAGGTCGGCACCGAGCCGGCCCTGTCCGTTGCTCCCTGGTTCGCCCACCGCTGCCGGACGCACGTAGGCATGTGACGTGCCGAGCTCACCGTGCAGTTCCCACAGCAGGTCCACCAGGTCGTCGTGCGAGCCCAGGCGTTCGACGACGGGACGGTACCGTCCGTGCACCGAATCCCAGTCCTGGCCGGCCATGTCTTCGGTCCAGAAGAAGTCTCGCTGCAGCCGCCATGCCTCGTCGAATGCCTGTCCCCATACAGCCAACGGGTCCATGACCACCCGGATCCGGTTGAGCTCGACCTTGACAAGGTCTCCCGATTCTTCCTCGGCCTTGGCGTCGGACGGGACGGCGATGACCTGCTTGTCGTTGACGAAGACCAGTTTCCTGCCGTCTCCGGACAGCCGGTAGCGCTCGACCTCGGACGCAAGCGTCACCTGCTTCTGCTTCGAAAGGTCGAAACGGACCAAGGCCGGAGCGGGTGCCTTGTCCTGTACCGTGCCACGGCCATCGCCGGTGACACCTGATAGCGGGGTGTCGAGCCACAGCAGTGCTCCGCTCGAGGCCGAAAGCGCCGAGTAGTTGCCCTGCGGCACCGGTACGCCGATGACGCGCAGCGGCAGCCCCTCCCGGTCCAGGCGGACCGTGACAGTCCCGGCACCATCACCGGTATCGGCTTTCGCGCCATCCGTCGCGCCGTTCTTCCCGTCGCGGAGGGCGTCCGCTCCGTCTTCGTCCAGCAGGTCCACTACCGGGCCGAAAGGCGAAGGGGTGGCTGCAGCGAGTGCCACGAGGTACGGCTTGATAGGGCTGGGGAAGGACAAATCAAAGGCATGGCCGTCGTAGACGGGATCAAAGCTTCGGTTCGACAGGAACGCCAGGAACTTGCCGTCGGGAGTGAAGGCGGGCGATTCGTCGCAGAAGCGGCCGTCGGTGACCTCCACGATGTCCTGCGGGTTGGCGGTGTTTGCCATGCGCAGCTTGCTCCGCGAGCCGAAGGACGTCACAGGTTCGGACCATGCAATCCATTGGGAGTCCGGCGACCATGCGAGGCCGTCGATGCTTCCATCCCCCACGCTGACAAGCAGCGACAGGGTGCCACTCGCGGTGTCGGCCAGGTAGACGTCCCCGAACGCAGTACCCACGGCAAGCCACCGGCCATCGGGACTGGCTTCTAGGGCGCTGGGGCGGGCTGCCCTAGGGAAATCGATCTTTAGGAAATCGATCTTCAGGAAATCGCTCCGGGAATCCTCTGCGCCGCCACGTGCGACGCGATCAGGGGCAGCCGCGGGGTCAGCGGAAACGGCGGCGGGCTCCGTGTGCGGTTCCCGATCCCGAACTCCGGACGTCGCGGGCTGTCCCGTGATCACCGACGCCGAGACCGGGCGGGGCAGTTGTCCGGCCCCGGCTTCTTCAGTCTCGGGGGGCGTCGGTACGGGGTCCTGGACTGGCGCGTCGACTGCCGGCTGCGAAAAGCGCGGCGCAATCCTCTTGATGTAAAGGGAATCGACGCCGTCGTGGTCCGCTACATAGGCGATACGACCGTCTACGAGAGGCCGGGGAAGCCTTGCCCGCACGCCGGGAGTCGCTTCGACCACCCGGGACGGTCCGTCTTTGTGGCGCAGCCAGTGGATGGTTCCGTGGGATTCCACAGCGCTGGCCGAACCGGCCGCGTTGGGGAAGACGTCGCCCAAGTGGGCGGCAACTTTGAGGGGTGCCGGCCGGCGCATCTGGGATGCCGAACCCAGGCTGATGTCCAGCCGTACCGCCTCGGACTCGGCCTCGAGCGTTGGCAGGATCCACAACTCGCCGGCCGATTCGAAGATGACCCTCTTGCCGTCGCTCGCCGCGTGCCGGACGTAGAAGTCCTCGTGATCGGTGTGCCGGCGCAGGTCCGAACCGTCCGGCTGCACTGAATAGAGGTTTCCGTAACCCTCGTGGTCCGAAAGGAAGGCGATCCGTCCGCCTACCCACAACGGGTCCGCGAGGTTCCCGTTGAGCTCGGGCACCAAGCGGGCGAACTCGCCGTTCCCGTCGGCGTCGATCCACAGTTTGCCGGCAGTGCCGCCACGGTACCGCTTCCACCAGGCGGGTTCGCGGGAGAGCACGCTGGAAAGCACGACGGGACGCTCGTCCCCCACTTCCGGGCCGAACGCCAGCGATTCGACAGGGCCGAAGGGAAGCTCGACGGCGGGGCCGCCGTCGAGCGGCAAGGCGTAGGCATGCGTGTGCCGTCCCTCGGCCTGTTCGAAGGCCGAGGTGACCACGACGTCACCCGAGGAGGTGAATCCCTTGACGCGGGTGGTGCTGTGACCAAAGTAGCTCAACTGCCGGTACCCGCCGCCGTCGACGTTCGCGGTCACCACCTCGGGAGCGGCACCGACGATCGTCGTCCAGACGAGCCGCTTTCCGTCCGGGGTGAAGCGGGGATTGCGGGCAGGGAGCTGCTGGGCCGAAATCCGCCACGCGCGGCCTCCGGCCACGGGCGCGATCCAAACGTCGTCTTCGGCCACGAAAGTGATCAAATCACCATGCAAATGCGGGAAACGGAAGTAGCTGGAGGAGGTCATTGTTCGATCATAGTCAAAGGAGAAGCGAGCCCTTTGAGGCCTGCCGTAATGCCGAAGTGATGCTTGCCATGATGTGATGAGGCATGCGAATCGTGATATCGGGTGCTTCAGGATTCATCGGAACCGCGCTCTGCGCGCGTCTTCTCGGCAGCGGGCACGACGTCGTCCGGCTGGTCCGCCGCGCGCCTGCAGGACCAGGCGAGGCATATTGGGATCCGGCCGCGGGCCAACTGGATGAGGCGGTGCTCGACGGCGCGGACGCAGTGGTCAACCTTTCCGGGGCAGGTATCGGGGAGCGCCGCTGGACCAAGGCGCGCGTGCGGGACATCATCGACTCACGCCTGCGGACAACGAAAACGCTCACGGCGGCGATGGCACGTCTGGGAACTCCGCCCGGAACGTTCCTGAGCCAGTCGGCCTCGGGTTACTACGGCTCGTCCCGGCCCGGCCTGCTCCGGGAGGACACGGGGCCAGGCAAGGGCATGTTGGCCACCCTGTGCGTCGATTGGGAAGCTGCAGCCCGCACGGCGCCTGCCGGCGTACGAGTGGTGACGCCGCGCACGGGGGTCGTCCTCAGCCCGGACGGCGGAGCGCTGGGGCCGCTCCTTCCGTTGTTGAAGATCGGCCTGGGCGGACCTTTGGGAAACGGCCGGCAGTACTGGCCCTGGATTTCCCTGGTGGATGAGGTTTCCGCCTTCGAATACCTCCTCGGTTCCTCCCTCGAAGGTCCCGTCAACGTGTGCGCCCCGGAAAGCGCCGACGTCAACGCCATCGTTGCGCAACTGGCGGCTGCCCTCCATCGGCCGGCGTTCCTCCGGGTGCCCGCCCCGGTCCTGCGCCTCGCCCTCGGCAGCCATCTGGCCGAGGAACTTGTCCTGGCCAACCAGCGCATGGAACCGGCGAGGCTGATGGACGCGGGCTTTGCCTGGCAGCATCCCGCGCTGGCGGACGCCGCCCGGTGGGTGGCAAGCGGCGGCAAGTGACCGCCTACGTCTGCGCGGCCAGGATCTCCGTGATCTTCCATGCGTCCCCGCCACGCAGGAGAACAACACTGAGCTCTTGTGGTTTGCCGGGGGGACGCGCGCGGACAACATTCCCCGAGGCGTCCCGTTCTTCATAGGCGGAGGTTTCCACAGTGACGGCCACTGTTGCCCGGTCCAGGTCTGGAGCGCCCTCCATTCTCACGCTGGTCAAGGTCGTGGAAAAGCCCGCGAGAACCACGCCGGCGTCGATCAACCCGTCCCTGAGCTTTCCATCCGAAGCGGCAGCCGCCGAGCCCTGCACATTGACGTGCTCCAGCAGCTCGAACTTCCCCGAACGTAGCGCCATGTCCCGGATCGCCGACAGTCCCCTGATGGCTTCCCCGGGATGTGGTGATCGGATCTGGTCCCGCGCTGCCGCAGGAAGTTCCGCCGCCGCGGGAATTCCGTCAGGGACGGCCTCGGGAGCTGAAGCGGACGCCGGCGGCCCGGCTCCCGGTCCTCGGTCGCCCGCCCGCCAGGCTGTGCCCGCCCACCGTGCTGTTACTGCTCCCGCACCCACAGCCATCCCAAGGACGAGCACAAGGGACGCCACCCGCCGTCGTACGGAAACGGGCGCAACAGCCCGCCGTCGCGCCCGGCCTGCCGCCGGCGAACGGTAGCGGCTAAAAAGCGCCGCGATACGGGCGCGCCTCGAGCGGGGATCGGGAGTACGACGCCGGGTCATCAGTTCAGGGACAACCGTCGCATGTACCGAGGCGGAAAGGTCCACGGCTTCCGGCGCGGCGCTCCTGTAGACGGCAACCCCCAAATCGGCCGCCGAAGGCCGATGTTGGCCGTCGGGATGGAGCCCGGCCTCGATGGCAAGGGCCAATGCGGTGGGGACCGCGGGCACCAGCAATGTCAGGGGCGGCCGCCGGGCCGCCGTGTCGGGAGCGGAGCCGGTGAGGCAAAACCAGCCAAGGGCGGCGAGGGCGTACGTATCGCGCTGTGGTTGAAGTTCCACGGCCCGGGAAACCGGATCGGGATCCGCGAAGCCCGGAGTGCCCGAGTCCGGGACCCCTTGAGCGTCACCTACGACGCGGGAAATGCCCAAGTCCGAAAGCAGCGGCTTCCCTTGGGCGGTGAACAGCACGTTTCCGGGCGAAACATCGGAATGCGTGATGCCTTGGCCGTGCAGATAGGCCAAGGCCTGCGCGAGGGGCGTCAGGATAGTCACCGTCTCGCCCACGCCAAGACGCCCCCTGCTTGACACCAACTGACCGAGGGATCCCCCGGGGGCGTAATCCATGACCACGCCCACGCCGCCGGCGAAGGATCCTGCCAACTCAACGACGCCGTGGACCTTGACGAGGTGATCGTGGTCCAGCCGGGACAGGAGCCGCACTTCACGGAGCATGGATGACGTAGCCTCACCTGGAGCCGACGCCTCCGGTTTCCGGCCAAGGCATTTCACCGCGAAATTGCTCCCCGACCGCAGCTCCGTTGCGAGCCACACCGTGGCGCTCCCACCAGACCCCAGCTCGCGGACCGGGACAAAACCCGGGATCACGGGGTCGGAAGGTTCCGTCCCTGTCGAAGGCATGTCCCTGCCGTGGTCCTGGCCACTCCCGCCGGGCGAAAAAGTCTCCATGCCTCAACAAATACCGGAAATCGCCGATTGCCGCAGAAGTTATCCACAGGCCAGGGGCCGGACGCCGGCGAGCAAGCCGAGTACGACTGAGAGCTTGGCCACAAAATCATGGCCTGCGCCCGGCGGGGTCTAAGCTTGTCCCCATGACTCTTGAGTTTTCACAGCTGGGTCTTGCCCCGGATTTCGTCGACTACATGCAGGGCTGGGATATCCAGCGCGAACTCCACAACAAGGTTGTTGCCGGCGAGAAACCCAGCACCGTCCTGCTCCTTGAGCATGCCGCGGTCTACACGGCAGGCAAGCTCACGGAGGACCACGAGCGCCCGTTTGACGGCACGCCCGTCGTTCCGGTGGACCGTGGCGGAAAACTGACCTGGCACGGACCCGGCCAGCTCATTGCCTACCCCATCCTCAAGCTGAAGAACCGCGCCGGGATCCGTGACTACGTCGAGCGCCTCGAAGCCGTCATGATCGCGATCATGGAGGACTACGGGATCAAGGCCACGCGGGTCAAAGGCCGGGCGGGAGTCTGGGTCCTCGCCGATGACAAGGGCCCGGATCGCAAGATCGCAGCGATCGGCATCCGCGTCCTGGACGGCGTCACCATGCATGGCGTCGCGATCAACTGCAGCAACGACCTCGCTCCCTACGCGCAGATCATCGCGTGCGGCATCACCGATGCAAGCGTCACCACCATGTCCATCGAGACCGGCAGGACCATCAATCCGGCCGACATTGCCGAGCGCTTCATCGAAGAGTTCCGCAAGCACGAAGAAGCACTCGTATCCAGCCCCGAAGGAGCACTCCAGTGACCCTGGCACCTGAAGGCCGTAAGCTGCTGCGCGTTGAACAGCGCAACAAAGCCGTCCCGGTCGAACGCAAGCCCGAGTGGATCAAGGCCAAGGTCCAGATGGGCCCGGAATTCGTGGGCCTGAAGAACCTCGTGAAAAAAGAAGGCCTGCACACCGTCTGCGAGGAAGCCGGCTGCCCGAACATCTTCGAGTGCTGGGAAGACAAGGAAGCGACCTTCCTGATCGGCGGCTCCGAATGCACCCGCCGCTGCGACTTCTGCCAGATCGACACCGGCAAACCCTCCCCCGTGGACATGTTCGAACCCACCAAGGTCGCCCGCTCCGTCCAGGCCATGAACCTGCGCTACGCCACCGTCACCGGCGTCGCCCGCGATGACCTGGCAGACGAAGGCGTCTGGCTCTACGCCGAAACCGTCCGCAAGATCCACGAACTGAACCCCGGCACCGGCGTCGAACTGCTCATCCCGGACTTCTCCGGCAAACCCGAACACATCGCCGCGATCTGCGACTCCGCCCCCGAAGTCTTCGCGCACAACGTCGAAACCGTGCCCCGGATCTTCAAGCGCATCCGCCCCGCGTTCCGCTACGACCGCTCCCTGGACGTCATCACCCAGGGCCGGGCCCACGGCATGGTCACCAAATCCAACCTGATCCTGGGCATGGGCGAAACCCGCGAGGAGATCTCCGAAGCCCTGCGTGATCTGCACGCCGCCGGCTGTGACCTGATCACGATCACCCAGTACCTGCGACCCTCCGAACGGCACCTGCCCGTGGACCGCTGGGTCAAACCCCAGGAATTCGTCGAGCTCGCCACCGAAGCCGAGGAAATCGGCTTCCTCGGCGTCATGTCCGGCCCCCTGGTCCGCTCCTCCTACCGCGCCGGACGGCTCTGGGCCACCGCGATGCGCAAAAAAGGCCGCGAAATCCCCGCGCACCTGGCCCACATCGCCGAAGGCATCCAGGACTCCGGCACCACCCGCCAGGAAGCCCGCACCCTCCTCGCACACCACGCATAGCACGTCGGCAAAAGCACGGTCAAAGGACCGGATCCCGGACAAATCCGGCGTCCGGTCCTTTGGCATAAATCACGTAGAATTAAGGCACTATGGCGAAATCCCCTGATTCCAGCAACTCAACGTCGGCTGCCGACGCTCCCAAGCGCGGCTTGTTTTCCCGCAAGCCCAAGGAAGCCAAGGCCAAGAAGCCGAGCCAGCTGAAGCAGATCGGCGAGGTCTTCAAGATGACCCGCCGGAACGACCCCATCGTCGTGTGGCTCATGCTGCTGGCGTTCCTCGGCGTCGTTGCTGTCAGCCTTATCGTCGGGCTCCTCCTGAACAACTGGATCACGGGCCTGATCATCGGCATCCCCTTGGGCCTGCTGGCAGCTGTCTTCATCCTCTCGCGCCGCGCGGAACGGGCTGCGTTCGCGCAGATCGAGAACCAGCCCGGAGCATCCGGTGCGGCGCTGGGGACCCTGCGCCGCGGCTGGATCACGGAAGACCAGCCGGTCGCCGTCAACCCGCGCACCCAGGACGCCGTCTTCCGCGCCATCGGCCGTCCCGGCGTCGTGCTGGTCAGCGAAGGACCTACGCACCGCGTCAAGCCGCTGGTCGACGCCGAGCGCAAGAAGCTCTCCCGCATTCTGCCGAACGTCACTATTCACGTGATCGAAAGCGGCCGCGGCGAAGGCCAGGTTCCCATCAGCCAGATCGCAAAGACGATGAACAAGTACAAGAACGAGCTCACCAAGGGTGAGGTCGGCGCTGTCAGCAAGCGGATCTCTTCGCTGGGCAACCGCCTGCCGATCCCCAAGGGCATCGACCCCTACAAGGCACGCCCTGACCGCAAGGCAGCACGCGGACGCTAACTACAACGAAAGCCGCCCGTTCCTGGAGTCTCCAGGAGCGGGCGGCTTTTTCGTCTGCGCTGTTCTCTGTCGCCGTAAAAGTTACATCCGAATGAGGATGGTATTCATGGCCCGGTCGTGGAGGCCGCGCTGGTCGGGGTCGAAAACGACCGCAGGTATCACCAGGCACAGGAGGACCGTCCTGACGAAGGCGGCCAAGGGCCCCGCCTGTGATCCTCCGAGCCGTACGACGTGGATCCCGGCCACCCGGTGTCCGATGCTGTAGCCCAGCGTCCCGATGAGGAGGATCTGCTCCACCGCGAACACCGCAAGCGTTGCCCATTGGTTGCCGCCGAAGGCAAAGTTGCTGATCGCCAGGGCAATGACCCAGTCAATGCAGATCGCCAGGATGCGACGACCGGCCCGGGCAATGGAGCCGGGCCCGGACTCGGGCAGGCCGAGCCGCGCTCCCGGGTACTTGGAAATTCCGGACGTGTCCGGCCCTGTGAGCCATGAACCAATATCTTTGCGATCAACCACACGTCAAGCTTACGGCTTCACTACCGGATGCCCGGCGGCGGGGGCCTCGGGTAGTGGAACGTTCACGGTGCTCGCAAGGAAACGGACACACAGGCGAAAGACATAGACTGGCACTGCAGTAGACCAGTAGCGTTTACACGGCAGGCAGTTCTGTAACCTGCCCGAAACAATACTGACACTCCGGGGAAATCCCATTTCCCTATGGTTGGAGAAGTTGCTAGCCACCGCTTCGGGGATACTTTTTTGTTTCCCTGCTTTCGGTTTGCGCTGGATCAGACGGCCCAAAGGCCTGTTACCTGTATGCGTTAGGAGCATAGATGTTCAAGACTGCGGACGAAGTCCTCAAGTTCATCAAAGACGAAGACGTAAAGTTCGTCGATATCCGCTTCACCGATCTTCCGGGCGTCCAGCAGCACTTCAATGTGCCGGCCAAGAGCGTCGACGCTGACTTCTTTGTCAACGGCCAGCTCTTTGACGGATCTTCCATCCGCGGTTTCCAGGGCATCGCCGAGTCCGATATGCAGCTCATCCCGGACGTCACGACAGCCTTCATCGACGCCTTCCGCATCGAGAAGACCCTCGCGCTGAACTTCTCCATCGTGAACCCGCGCACTGGCGACCCGTACCACCGCGACCCCCGAGGCGTTGCCGAAAAGGCCGAAGCGTACCTGGCCTCCACGGGCATTGCAGACACCGCATTCTTTGCTCCCGAAGCCGAGTTCTATGTCTTCGACAACGTCCAGTTCGAATCCTCCCCGCAGGGTTCCTTCTACAAGGTCGACTCGATTGAAGCCCCGTGGAACACGAGCCGCGAAGAAGAAGGCGGCAACCTCGGTTACAAGACCCCCTTCAAGGGCGGCTACTTCCCGGTTGCGCCGGTCGACCACCAGGCCGACCTCCGCGACGCCATGTGCATCGCCCTGGACGAAGCAGGCCTCGAAGTCGAGCGCTCCCACCACGAAGTCGGCGCCGCCGGCCAGGCCGAGATCAACTACAAGTTCACCACGCTGGTGCACGCTGCCGACGACCTGCAGAAGTTCAAGTACGTCATCAAGAACACTGCATGGGAGTACGGCAAGTCCGTGACCTTCATGCCGAAGCCGATTTTCGGTGACAACGGCTCGGGCATGCACTGCCACCAGTCCCTGTGGAGCAACGGCGATCCGCTGTTCTACGACGAGAAGGGCTACGCAGGCCTCTCCGACACCGCACGCTGGTACATCGGCGGTCTGCTGAAGCACTCCTCGGCCGTTCTCGCGTTCACCAACCCGACGGTCAACTCGTACCGCCGCCTGGTCAAGGGCTTCGAAGCTCCGGTCAACATGGTCTACTCGCAGGGTAACCGCTCCGCCGGTATCCGCATCCCGATCACGGGCTCCAACCCGAAGGCCAAGCGCATCGAGTTCCGCGCTCCGGACGCCGCATCCAACCCGTACCTGGCGTTCTCCGCCCAGCTCATGGCTGGTATCGACGGCATCCGCAACCGCATCGAGCCCCCGGCTCCGATCGACAAGGACCTGTACGAACTGCCTGCCGAGGAAGCCAAGGACATCCCCAAGGCTCCGGGTTCCCTTGAGGAAGCGCTCGAGGCCCTGCGCGAGGACAACGAGTTCCTGCAGGCCGGTGGCGTGTTCACCCAGGACCTGATCGACACCTGGATCGAGTACAAGTACGAGAACGAGATCCGCCCGCTGTCGCTGCGCCCGAACCCTTACGAGTTTGAGCTCTACTACGGCGTCTAGCCAGATCACGCGGCCACATCGGACATAGTCCGCGGGAATCCGCATACAAAAAGGCCGGCCTCAGGTTTCATCACCTGGGGCCGGCTTTTTCGTGTGCCGGGGCGCGTCCGGACCACCTTGACGTCGCGGCCCGGAAAGGCGTGCGTGCCAGACGGCCTGTGGCGCCGGCGTCTTGCTTTAAGATGCATCCATGACTCAACAACTGTGGCGCCGCTATACGGAATGGCCACTCATTGTCGCAGCCCTCGTTTTCCTCGCGGCTTACTCCGTCCAAGTCATCGGCAACCTTCAAGAACGGGCCTCCGGTGTAGTGGAAGCGATCGTCTGGGTGACGTGGGTACTGTTCGTTGTGGACTATCTGGCGAACCTCGCACTCGCGCCGCAGAGGGCACGGTGGTTCATCAGGAACCTTCACGAACTCTTGATCCTCGCCCTGCCTGTCCTGCGCCCCTTGCGCCTACTCAGGCTGGTGACCTTGTTGCGGGTGCTCCGAAAGACAGCCGGGACAGCGTTGAGGGGACGGATCGTCACCTTCGTCCTCGGAGCCGCCCTGCTCTTGACTTATTGCGGAGCGCTGGCTGTTCTCGATGTCGAAGAAAACGCTGACGGTTCAAATATCCGTAACTTCGGAGATGCCCTGTGGTGGGCGCTGGTCACAATTACCACTGTTGGCTACGGAGACCACTATCCGGTCACGTTCACGGGTCGATGCGTGGCGGCCGGCCTCATGGTCTGCGGCATCGCGGTCCTCGGGGTGGTCACAGCATCGGTCGCATCATGGTTGGTGGAGCAGGTTTCCCAAGGGGCCGCAAGCGCAACGGCGAAGGCCGAAGAACCCCTTCGGCTTGAAGTCCAACGGCTTTCCGAGCAAGTGGAACGGCTCGCCACCCTCATCGAGACAGGTGCCGTGGCGGCGTCGGATCATCCACATCCATAGCTGCTTTGGTCTGAAAGAAGAACGGCTGTGTCCGTTAAGACACAGCCGTCCTTGCTATAAAGACCCCGGATCGCCGGGGCCGGACCCCCAAATTTTCCTACACCCGCCGGCGCCCGCTAATCAACCTGAAGAGGAAGACGATAATCGCCAAGACGATCAGTATCGGGGCGATCCACAGAAGGAATCCCAGGGCCTTTACAGTTCCGCCAATGATAAAGAAAACGATCGCGATGACCGCGACGATTCCGAGGATGACATTCATGATGTACCTTCCGTTTCAGTCGTAAACATTCTGATGATTGCCTTTATCGTTGTGCAAACCTCAGCAACCTTACTGTAAGCATGCTTATTATTCTAATCCGGTAGGGCCACCAGCTTCGCGTGCACGTGGCGTCGACGCTCGCTCACAAACAACGGCGTTTCCCCAATCCCGCGCTCACAAAAAGTGGGGACCTGCCCGCCCTGAAGTCATATCTGCAGGAGCGTTGACCACCGATGGACGGCATAGGTGAGCGAAAGTCCGGCCAAACACCCGCATAGGTGAGCGAGCGTCCGGCCAAACACCCGCACAGGTGAGCGGGCGTCCGGCCAAACACCGGCATAGGTGAGCGAGGGTCCGGTTCTGCCCATCCGACGGGCCTGTCGCCGCTGGGGACACCGTGGTACGTTCGGCGTGATCAGGATGCTCAAGAGAGTCCACATCCCTTCCGGCTCCTGGCGAAACTACTCAAAGCGGAGGCATACGATGACAACCTTGGTGATCTTCCATGAGGTCGACGACGTTGAGCACTGGCTGAGCTCACCGAAAAGGCAAGAGATCTTCGGGCCCATGGGCTTCACCGTCCGCACGTTCGTGGATCCGGCAAAAACCAACCGGGTCGGACTGATCGTCGAGGTCCCGGACATGGAAACGTTCCAACGGATGATGGAGTCCGACGCTGCGGCCGAGGCGATGAAATTCGACGGCGTGCGCCCGGAAACAATCGTGACGCTCGTCGAGTCCTAGGTACGGCCTAGTCGCCGAAACCCCGGTACATGGTCCATTGCGGGCCGGCGGAACCGCCCAAGTACCTGCCCGATTCGACAAAACCGGCCTTGGCGTAGGCAGCCTTGGCGGCGGGATTGCGTTCGTTGACGGAAAGCACGACGCCGGCCTGCCCGCCACCCAGCCTCGCCGTCAGCTTCTGCGCTTCCCGGGCAGCGGCTGCAGCCGACAGGGCGCCCAGGCCCCTGCCTTGGTGCGGCTGGTCGATCAGGAACCCCCGCAAGAGCCAGGCGGAGTCGTCGTCGGGCCATCCGGCCAAGGTCGCGGCGCACGCCTGCAAAGTGAAGACTCCGACGGCGGCACCGGCCGCTTCGATCACATACGGCAGGCGGCTTTCGTCCTCCAGGCCCATGAGCATCATTGTGAACGGGTCCCCGACGAAGTCTTCCTGCCCCGCGGCCAGCTCCATGGTGGCGACGTCGCCCAGCGTGACTGCGCGGGCGTCGTCGTCGAGGTCCTTCAGGGGAATGAGCCACACGGTTTCCGGCATCCTTCGAGCTTAGCGGTCGCCGCGCACTACATGCGTGGCCCAGGCTACCGCTTACTGGCCGTAGAAGTCCTTCTCAAACACGGCCCGGGTCCGCCGGCTCAGGCGCAGGTAGTCTTCTTCGAACACCGCGGCCTGCCCGGGAGCGTACCCACACCATCTGGCAACGGCCTCCAGATCCCTTCGGGAGGCCGGGAGGAGATCGGAAGCGCGCCCGGTGCAGATCACATTCGCGGAGCGGATACGGCTCGCGAGGCGCCAGGCTTTGCGAAGCAACACGATGTCACCCTTGGCTATCAAGTCCAACGACTCGATCGCGTCGAGGGCCTGAAGGGTGGATGTGGTCCGGAGTTGCGGCTGCTTCCCTGCGTGTTGGAGCTGCAGCAGCTGCACAAGCCATTCGACGTCACTGAGTCCGCCCCTGCCGAGCTTGACGTGACGGGCAGGATCGGCGCCCCTCGGGAGCCGTTCGGACTCAACCCGTGCCTTGACGCGCCGGATCTCCCGCACATCCGTCTCATCGAGCGATTCCGGGTAGCGGATCGGGTTGATCAACCGGAGGAACTCTGCGGCCAATTCGTCGTTGCCTGCCATCGGTTGCGCCCGCAACAGCGCTTGTGCTTCCCAGATGAGGGACCAGCGACGGTAATACTCGGCGTATGACTCCAGGGACCGGACCATGGCCCCGTTCTTCCCCTCGGGGCGAAGATCGGCGTCGACGGTGAGGACCCGCTCCGCCAGGATGGCTGGTTTGAGAGGTTGGGTGAGCAAGGTGGAAATATGCCCCACAATGGCCAGGGCTTGTTGCTGGGCCTCGGATTCACTCGCACCGGGAAGTGCGCGATGGACGTACATGACGTCCGCGTCCGAGCCGTAGCCAATCTCCCGCCCGCCTTGCCTGCCCATGGCAACAATGAGCACCTGTGTCTTGAGGGGTCCATCGGAAGCCACGATGGCCTCGGCGACATGCAGCGCGCCCAAAACGGCGGCCCGGTCGGCATCGGCCAATGCCGCGCCCACCGCGTCCTGCTCCAGGAGGCCCGCACTGTCCGCGATGGCTATCCGGAGGATTTCACGGCGCCTGATGAGCCGGATCAGCCGCATCGCGTTCGCGGGATCGGCATGGCGCGACATCTTGGACTGGATTTCCTGCCACTGGGCTTCGAAGCTGAGCGGCAGGAGTTCCTTGTCGGCGCCAAGCCAGGCAACGGATTCCGGAGATACCTCTAGGAGATCGGCGATCAACCGTGAGTTGGAGAGCACATGGCAAAGCCGCTCAGCTGCTGCTTGGGAATCCCGGAGCATCCCGAGGTACCAGTGGGTGGTTCCGAGGGCTTCGCTGACGCGCCGGAAGGCGAGCAATCCGGCGTCGGGATCTACGCCTTCAGCGAGCCAACCGAGCAAAATGGGAAGCAATTGCCGCTGCAGGGCGGCACGCCGGCTGACCCCCGCCGTGAGGGCCTCGATGTGGCGCATGGCGCCTTGCGGATCGCGATAGCCGAGCGCCGCGAGCCTCCCTTGGGCGGCTTCCGGAGTGAGCCGGGCATCTTCGGTGCTCAACTTCGCGGCCGTATTGAGGAGCGGCCGGTAGAAGATGCGGTCGTGCAGTTCTCGAACGGACCGTTTTGTCTTCTGCCAGGTTTCAATCAGGGCATCCGGATGCGGCCGCCCGGTGGAAAAGGGACCCAGGACCGCCTTCGCAAGGAAACGCAGGGACTCTTGGCTCGTAGGCATGAGGTGGGTACGGCGCATCTGGAACAACTGGATGCGGTGCTCGAGAACCCGCAAGTAACGGTAGGCGGCGTCGAAGGCAGCGGCATCGACCCGGCCGATATAGCCGCCCGCGGACAGCGCGGCTATCGCCGACGTCGTGTCCCGGCAGCGGAGCGTTTCGTCGGACTTTCCGTGGACGAGTTGCAGGAGCTGGACCGTGAACTCCACGTCGCGCAGGCCGCCGGGACCCAATTTGATCTGGCGTTGTTCTTCCGACGGCGCAATGTTGTTCGTCACCCTGCGGCGCATCGCCTGCACCGATTCCACGAAACCTTCCCGCCCGGCCGAAGCCCACACGAGCGGCTGGACGGCTTTCTCGTAACGCGAACCCAGATCCTGGTCCCCTGCGATGGTCCGGGCCTTGAGGAGGGCCTGGAACTCCCAGCTTTCGGCCCACTTCGCGTAGTAGCTCAAGTGCGAGGGCAACGTCCGGACGAGGGGTCCCGATTTCCCTTCGGGCCGGAGGTTCGCGTCCACCTCCCACAAACCGGGTTCGGATCCCGTGGACGAAATGGCGCGGGAGATCCCGGCGGCCAAGGCAGTGCCGATCGTCGCGGCATCGGCGTCCTCCAGGTCCGGCGCCTCGATCACGTAGATGACGTCGACGTCGGAAATGTAGTTGAGCTCCCGGGCACCGCACTTGCCCATCCCGATGACGGCCAGCCCGACGCCGGCAATATCGGCGGGATCGAAAGTCGCCGCGGCTTCTGCCCTGGCAACCGCCAAGGCTGCTTCTATCGCCGCACCGGCGAGATCAGCCAGTTCGGCGCCGACGGCGGGCATGAAGTCCTGGGGACTGGCGGCGCAGAGGTCCTTGATCGCCAGTTCGGTGAGCCCGCGCCGGTAAGCCGTCCGGAGGGCGGTATAGGCGACGGCTCCCGTCGTCGCGGCAACGGGCCTGGGCGAATTGGGGTCTGCCTTCACCGACCGGAGCAGCTTCCTCCGCAGCTCACCCGCGTCGGCGGACAAGGGTTCCGGGCTGACGCGGACATCGAAGACGTCCAAGTGCTCCGGATGCCTGATAAGGAACTCCCCCAAGGCCTCGGATGCCCCCAGCAAGCGGTAGAGCGGCTCACTGCGATCCGGGTGCTCCCCCGCGAGCTGCCTGAGCGAGGGATGCTTCTCGATCAATCGGACGAGCGACTGAAGCGCGGTGTCGGGGTTCGCGCTCAGGTGCAGGCCGGCGAAGATCGTTTCCTGGTCGATGCCGTCGAGTTCACGCGCGGCAAGGAAACGTTCACCTTTCTCAAGATCGCTGAAGCCGGCCGAGATGAGCCGGCGGGCCAGGCTCACACTCACGGCTTAGAGAATGCCGAGATTGCGCTTGAGCTCGTAAGGCGTGACCTGGAGCCGGTAGTCCTGCCATTCCGCACGCTTGTTGCGCAGGAAGTGGTCAAAGACCTGTTCGCCGAGGATGTCAGCGACGAGTTCCGAATCCTCCATGGCGCGGATGGCATCGTGCAGGCTGGCCGGCAGCGGCGTGTGACCCATCGCCCTGCGCTCGGCCGAGGTGAGCGACCAGACGTCGTCTTCCGCGGCGGCCGGAAGGTCGTAGCCTCCCTCGATACCCTTGAGTCCTGCCCCGAGCAATACGGCGTAGGCGAGGTATGGGTTGGTGGCGGAGTCAATCCCGCGGTATTCAATCCGTGCGGACTGGCCCTTGCCCGGCTTGTACAGCGGGACGCGAACCAGGGCCGAACGGTTGTTGTGGCCCCAGCTCAGGTAGCTCGGCGCTTCGCCGCCGCCCCAGAGACGCTTGTACGAATTGACGAACTGGTTGGTGACGGCGGTGAATTCCGGGGCGTGGCGCAGGATGCCGGCGATGAACTGGCGTGCGGTCTTGGACAACTGGAATTCGGCGCCGGCTTCGTAGAATGCGTTCGTGTCACCCTCGAACAGCGAGAAGTGCGTGTGCATGCCCGAACCCGGGTGGTCGGTGAACGGCTTCGGCATGAACGTAGCGTAGGTGCCCTGCTGCAGGGCCACTTCCTTGATGACAGTGCGGAAAGTCATGATGTTGTCCGCCGTCTGGAGGGCGTCCGCGTACCGGAGATCGATCTCGTTCTGGCCCGGTCCACCCTCGTGGTGGCTGAACTCCACGGAGATCCCCACGGATTCAAGCATGGTGACGGCCGTGCGCCGGAAGTCCTGTGCCACGCCGCCCGGCACGTGGTCGAAGTAGCCGCCCTCGTCAACGGGAACGGGGACGCCGTTGGCGTCGAGTTCCTGGGACTTGAGGAGGTAGAACTCGATCTCGGGATGCGTGTAGCACGTGAAGCCCATGTCCGCTGCCTTGGCGAGGGTTCGCTTGAGCACGTTCCGGGGGTCGGCGGCCGACGGCTCGCCGTCGGGGGTCAGGATGTCGCAGAACATCCTCGAGGTCTGCTCGGTTTCACCGCGCCACGGCAGGATCTGGAACGTGGAGGGGTCGGGCTGCGCCAGCATGTCGGACTCGAAAACCCTGGCGAGGCCTTCGATCGCCGAGCCATCGAAACCCAGGCCTTCTTCGAAGGCACCTTCCACTTCTGCCGGCGCAAGTGCCACCGATTTCAGGGAACCGACGACGTCGGTAAACCACAAGCGTACGAAGCGCACATCACGCTCTTCGATAGTTCGCAGAACGAACTCTTGCTGGCGGTCCATGGGGCCTCATTTCCGGGTCAACGTCCATGCCGCGGATTCGGAATTCGAAGCCGACGACAACTCAGCATTCACTCTACTAAGCATTGGCCCGGATTGGCTGCACCCCTGGTTCGCGTAACACAGCGTTTACAAATGTGAGGCTCCCCGTGCGCCGGTGGCTAGGACGGCCAGTACCGAATACGCTCTATTCATGGCCCCAAGCAACAGTTCCGATTCCAGCATGCCCGTCGAAATTCCTGCGCCTTACGGAACGGGACCTGCCGCTGCAGGTTCCGGGGCTTCAGCGGATGCTTCCACGCCGAAGCCCGCCGCAAGGATCCGCACCCATCACCTTCAACAGGCCAAGGCCAAGGGTGAGCGCTTTGCGATGTTGACTGCCTACGAGCAATACACGGCCGAAATTTTCGACCAGGCCGGCATCGAAGTCCTGCTGATCGGCGATTCGGCCTCCAACAACGTCTTCGGGAACGAAACCAGCCTCCCCGTGACCGTCGACGAACTCCTCCCCCTGTGCCGCGCCGTGGCACGGTCCGCCAAGCGTGCCTTGGTAGTGGCCGATCTGCCCTTTGGCAGCTACGAAGTGTCCCCCGAGCAGGCAGTCGCAACAGGAGTCCGCTTCCTGAAGGAAGGCTTGGCACATGCCGTCAAGATCGAAGGCGGCGCGTTCTATGCGGGAACGGTGCGGGCCATGGTCCAGGCCGGCATTCCCGTCATGGCACACATCGGCTTCACTCCCCAGAGCGAACACTCGTTGGGCGGCTACCGCGTCCAGGGCCGGGGCGAAGACGCCTCCCGCCTGGTCGAAGACGCCGTTGCCCTTGCAAATGCCGGAGCATTCTGTGTGCTCATGGAGATGGTCCCCGCGGACACTGCAGCCGCCGTCGACGCCGCTATCGAGGTTCCCACCATCGGCATCGGCGCAGGCAACGCGACCACCGGACAGGTTCTGGTGTGGCAGGACATGGCCGGGCTGCGCGGCGGCAAGATGGCCAAGTTCGTCAAGCAATATGCGGACCTGCGCACCACGCTGAGCGATGCTGCGAAGGCCTACGCCGACGACGTCAGGTCCGGCCAGTTTCCCGGCCCGGAGCACTCTTTCTAGGAGCAGAGCCGGCCCTCGTCGGAGCTAGTCCTCTTCGTCTTTGTCCCAGGCTTCGTTGCGGGCCTTGACCTTTTCGAGGGCGTGCTCCGCTTCTTCCCGGGTCTTGTAGGGACCGATCAGCTGGGACCAGTCGGACATCGCGTCCTCTTCGATTTGGTGCGTCTGAACGTTGTACCAGAACTCCGCCATGGTCTCTCCTTTGCAATTCCCGCCGTAACCCCGGCGGGCCGATTGCCCGTCGAACGGGCCGATATTTAGCTACTTAGTTACTTGCGTCTCGTGCGTCCCTTATATGATCAATCTATGCCTTCTCCCGCTCTGACCGCACCCATCGGCACGCTCACCCGTGGAACCGTCAGCCCGCAGCTGCCCGTGCCTGCGTCCATCCCGCGCCCGGAGTATGTCGGCAAGCCCGGACCCGCGAAGTTCACCGGGTCGGAGGTCAAATCCGCGGAGACCATCGAGAAGATCCGCATCGCCAGCAAGATCGCGGCCCAGGCGATCGTCGAGGTCGGCAAGCACATCGAGCCCGGCGTCACCACCGACCAGCTGGACCGGATCGGCCACGAGTTCATTCTGGACCACCACGCCTACCCGTCGACTCTCGGCTACCGCGGCTTCCCCAAGTCCCTGTGCTCCTCGCTCAACGAGGTCATCTGCCACGGCATCCCGGATAGCACCGTCGTGCAGGACGGCGACATCCTGAACATCGACATCACGGCCTACATCAACGGAGTCCACGGCGACACCAATTACACCTTCCTGGTGGGAGACGTGGACGAGGAGTCCCGGCTGCTCGTTGAACGCACCCGGGAGTCGCTCAACCGGGCCATCAAGGCCGTAGCACCGGGCCGCGAAATCAACGTGATCGGCCGGGCCATCCAGTCCTACGCCAAGCGCTTCGGCTACGGCGTGGTCCGCGACTTCACGGGACACGGCGTCGGCGAAGCCTTCCACACGGGGCTGATCATCCCGCACTACGACGCCGCCCCGGCCTACAACACCGTGATCGAAGCCGGCATGGTGTTCACCATTGAACCAATGCTCACCCTCGGAACGATCGAGTGGGACATGTGGCCCGATGATTGGACGGTAGTCACCCGCGACCACAAGCGGACCGCGCAATTCGAACACACCCTGTTGGTCACCGAGACCGGCGCCGAAATCCTGACTCTTCCTTAAGCTCTCCGGAAGGTCACCTGCAGCCGTTCGTGCTGCGACCTGCCCACCCCTCCTGCCATGAACGGAAACGCATTGACCAAGAAGGATGAGAAGATCCACAAGAACGGCCCGCTGATCGGCATCGACGTCGGAGGCACCGGCATCAAGGGCGGCATCGTCGACCTCAAGAAGGGCAAGCTGCTCGGGGACCGTCTCCGCATTCCGACGCCGCAGCCCGCCACACCCGAAGCTGTCGCCGAAGTGATCGCACAGATCGTCGAGGAATTGTCGGCACGCGAGGACGCTCCGGCCCAGGGTTCGCCCGTGGGAGTCACCTTCCCCGGAATCATCCAGCACGGCGTGGTCCGCTCCGCCGCGAATGTGGACAAGTCCTGGCTCGACACAGACATTGACTCACTGCTCACCAAGCGCCTGGACCGTCCCGTCGAGGTCATCAACGACGCCGATGCAGCCGGACTCGCCGAAGCCCGCTACGGCGCAGGCGAAGGCGTCGACGGCACGGTCCTCGTCATCACGCTCGGAACGGGCATCGGCTCGGCCTTCATCTTCAACGGGCACCTGGTGCCCAACGCCGAGCTTGGCCACCTCGAGGTGGACGGCCACGACGCCGAAACGAAGGCATCCGCCGTCGCGCGCGAACGGGACGGCTTGAGCTGGGAAGAATACAGCGTGCTCCTGCAGCGCTATCTCTCCCACGTCGAGTTCCTGTTCTCCCCGGAACTCTTCATCATCGGTGGCGGTATTTCGAAGCGTTCGGACGAATACTTCCCGCACTTGGATCTGCGGACCCGCATCGTCACGGCGGAACTGAAGAACGACGCCGGGATCGTGGGAGCCGCGCTGGACGTCGCCCTCCACCACAAGCTGGCCAAGTAGGGGTGGTGCCGGTGGTGGCTGCGGCTTCCCCTCCGCTGCCACCACCGGAGCTAGATGGGGCTCTTCTCGGAGCTCTTGCCCTTGGCGCTCTTCGCTGCATTCTCCGCCGCGGCGCTTTCTGCCTCGTGGCGGAGAAGCGATATGGCTAATTCGAAGTCCTCAAGCGATTCGAAGGCCTGATAGACGCTGGCAAAACGAAGGTAGGCGACTTCGTCCAGTTTCTGGAGTGGTCCAAGGATCGCCAAGCCGACTTCGTGGGCGTCGATTTCCGCCGCACCGGAAGAGCGGATGTTTTCCTCGACTTCCTGGGCGAGCATCGCAAGGTCGTCCTCAGTCACGGGACGGCCCTGGCAGGCCTTGCGCACGCCGTTGATGATCTTGATCCGGCTGAAGGGCTCTCCCACGCCTGAACGTTTGATGACGGAAAGGCTGGTGGTCTCCACGGTGGTGAAACGGCGTCCGCACTCGGGGCACTGGCGCCGGCGGCGGATGGCTGAACCGTCGTCGGCCATCCGGCTGTCCACGACGCGGGAGTCGGGGTTTCGGCAGAACGGACAATACACGCTGGGCCTCCCCGCTTCGGTTCCGGCACACTGTCCGCCCGGCGTCTGCCGGGAACGCAAAAGGTGCCGGAAGTTTGACTTCCGGCACCAGTTTACGGCTACATGAGTCCTAATGACAACACTGTAATTACTATATGTAGTGGTTGTGACCCATACATGTAGTGGTTTAGGCCCCCGCGAAACGAATCTTGACAGCGTCGCCGTGACCGGGAAGGTCCTCGGCATCCGCGAGGCTCACGATGTGCCGGCTGACCTGTTCCAAGGCGGCCTTGTCGTAGTTGATCACTTGGACCGCGCGCAGGAATGTTGTCACGTTCAGGCCGGAAGAGAAGGCTGCGGTGCCGCTCGTGGGCAAGACGTGGTTGGAGCCGGCGCAGTAGTCCCCGAGGCTGACCGGGCTGTAGTCCCCCACGAAAATCGCCCCGGCGTTGCGGATCCGTGCGGCCACCGCGGCCGCGTCCGCCGTCATGATTTCCAGGTGCTCGGCCGCGTACGCATCGCAGACGGCGATGCCCTGCTCAAGATCGTCTACCAGCACCACGCCCGACTGCGGGCCCGACAACGCGGTGGTGACCCGTTCGCCGTGCTTCGTGGTTCCGGCCTGCAGCGCCAGTTCCCGCTGCACGGCCGAGGCGAGTTCCTCCGAATCGGTGATCAGGACGGACGCCGCCTTGGGGTCGTGCTCGGCCTGGCTGATGAGGTCGGCGGCGACGAGCGCGGGCCGGGCCGAATCGTCGGCCAAGATGGCGATCTCGGTGGTGCCGGCCTCGGAGTCGATCCCCACGACGCCCTTCACAAGGCGTTTGGCGGTGGCCACGAAGATGTTACCGGGGCCGGTCACGACGTCCACGGGCTCGATGGGCTGGTCCTCGCCGGTCCCGGGGATGCCGTACGCGAAGGAGACGATCGCCTGCGCACCTCCGATGGCGTACACCTCGTCAATTCCCAGCAAAGCGGCTGCGGCCAGGATGGTGGGGTGGGGCAAGCCGCCGAAGTCCTTCTGGGGCGGGGAAGCCAACGCGATCGAGGCGACGCCGGCAGCCAGCGCCGGAACAACGTTCATGATCACCGAGGACGGGTAGACGGCCAGCCCGCCCGGAACATACAGTCCCACGCGCCCCACCGGTACCCAGTTCTGGCTCACGACGGCGCCGTCCCCCAGTTCCACATCGACGTTCGCCGGCCGCTGGCCGTCCGCAAAGCGCCGGGCACGGCTGATGGATTCCTCCAGGGCCGCCCGGACGGACGGGTCGAGGTTTTCAAGGGCTTCGGCAAGGGCCGGGGCAGGTACGCGGGGGTGGGATTGTTCCACGCCGTCGAACGCCAACGCGAACTCGCCCAGGGCTTCGAAGCCGCGGGAGCGGACCGCCGCAATGATGTCCAGGACTTTTTGTTCGGCGTCCGCCATGGTCTGATGCTTCGCCCGGGGCACCGCGGCCCGCAGTTCCGCCAAGGTCAGGGACCGTCCGCGCAAGTCAATGCGGCGGAAGTCCAGGGACTGGGCGGCGGTGTCGGCAGGGTTCTCCGGAGAAATGGTCACCAGATCATTTTACGGGGCGAGCGGCAGTGCCTCGGGCTGCTTTCCCATCAAGCCGAAAAGAGTCAAGAGGAATGTCACGAGGGCGGTTGCTCCCGGCCACAGCAAGAGTGCCGACGCCGCCCGCAATGAGAAGCCGTCACCGCCGTTTGAGGCGGGACCCCACCACTGCGCGGCCAGCAGGCCCACCTGCCAGGCCACGAGTGCCCCCACTGCGCCACCCAGGACAGCCAGGAACGTGCGGATGCCGTGCCCCGGTTTCCGGACCTTGCTGTCGAGCAGGACTGCCGTGAAGCAGCCGGAAAGCAACAGCAGCCCGGCCAGGACCAGGTCCCTCGGTAGCCGGCCGGCCGAGGCTGTCGGATCGGCGAGGGCGGGATTTCCGGAGACCACGTTCAGGCCGCCCGGAGCCAACAGCCACCACGCGAGGCCAAGTCCAAGGCCGGAGGCGGCAGGCACCACAAGCCATAGCCACAATTTGCGGTCCCGACTGCCCGTGTCCGTGCCGGTGTCCGGATCCGTGTCCCGCGCGGGACCGGAGTCGAGAAGGTTCGATGTTGGCTTGGTCATGACACAAACATTAACAAACGTTTCTGGATGCTCAACAAGCAAGCGCCCCGGCGGGCAGCGGAATACGCTGAATCCACCAGCGTTATTACCAATGGATCACTCAGGAGATCGGCAAAGTGGCTTCGGACAATTCGGCTTTTGAAGGAACATTCAAACAAATGTTCCGCCGGCATGCCGCCGGCGTGGCCATCATCACTGCCGACCTCAACGGCAAGCCTTTCGGCTTCACCGCGACGTCCGTGGCCTCGCTGTCCGCCGAGCCGCCACGCTTCACCTTCAACATGTCCCGCAGTTCCAGCTCCTGGCCGGCAGTGGCGAATTCAACGTATATCGGCCTGCACATGCTCGGCCTCGAGAACCAGGCCCTTGCAGACCGCTTCGCCCGCACCCAGGAACGCTTTGAAGGCGACCACTGGGAACCAGGCCCCTTCGATGTCCCCATCCTGAAGAACGTGGCCGGCTGGTTGATCGGCAAGATCCAGATGCGCCTGTCCTTCGAAAACAACGCGATCGTCGTGGTGGAGGTTGTCGACGGGCTGGTCGGCGAGGATGACACCCCGCTGCTGTACCACTCGGGCTCCTACGGCCAGCCGGTCCCGCTCGACTACGAAATTTAGTTAAGGCAGGAGATCAAGTTCAACTGTCCAGGCAGGTCGGGCCGAGAAGTACCTTGAGATCGCCGAAAAGCGACGGTGTGGGATTCACGCGCAAGTGCACCGGCAGGCCCATGACCTCGACCTTGGAGTCACCCTGCAGGTGGAGCCTGACCTCGGAGTTTCCCCGGTGCGTCGTCAGGACATCGCGAAGATCGGTGACGACGGCCTCGGTTGCCTTGTAGGTGGGCATGGTGATGACCAACGGGCCATTGGTACCCTCGCTGAGGTCCGGAACCGAAAGCTCCATGCAGTTCAGGGTGACCGCACCGTCGTCGCGCCGCTGCAAGCGCCCCTTGACCACGACGATCAGGTCCTCCGCGAGGACCGAAGCGATGGGGCCGTAGACCTGGCCGAAGAACATGACCTCGATGGAGGCACCCAGGTCTTCGATCTCGGCCCGCGCGTAGGCGTTGCCGCTTGCCTTGGCGATCCTCCGGCTGAGTGAGGTGATCATCCCCGCGATGGTGACGATGGCGCCGTCGTGCGGTCCGTCTTCTCCCAGGATCGAGGTGATCGACTGCTCGGCATGCTGGCTCAGCACGCCCTCAAGCCCCTGCAGGGGGTGGTCCGAGACATAGAGTCCAAGCATGTCCCGCTCGAAGGCGAGCTTGTCCTTCTTCTCCCATTCCGGCAGGTCCGGGATCTCGGTACTCAGGGAGGCCTGCGGCTCCTGGTCTTCGAATCCGGCGAAGAGATCGAACTGGCCGATCGCCTCATTGCGCTTGAGCGTGATGACCGAATCGATCGCTTCTTCGTGGACCATGGCAAGCGCCCGGCGGTGATGGCCGAGCGAATCGAACGCGCCGGCCTTGATGAGTGACTCGATGGTGCGCTTGTTGCAGACGACCGCCGGAACCTTCATGAGGAAGTCCTTGAAGGAGGTGTAGTTGCCCTCGCTCCCCCGGGCGGCAACCATGGCTTCCACCACGTTGACGCCGACGTTGCGGATGGCCCCCATCCCGAAGCGGATGTCGGTTCCCACAGGGGTGAAGTTGAGGCTTGACTCGTTGACGTCCGGCGGCAGGACCGTGATGCCCATGCGCCGGCATTCATTGAGGTAGATGGCCGATTTGTCCTTGTCGTCGCCCACGGACGTGAGCAGGGCCGCCATGTATTCGGGAGCGTAGTGGGCCTTCAGGTACGCGGTCCAGTAGGAGATGACCCCGTACGCGGCCGAGTGCGCCTTGTTGAAGGCGTAGTCGGAGAACGGGAGCAGGATGTCCCACAGGGTCTTGACGGCGGCCATGGAGTAGCCGTTGTCCTGCATGCCCTGGGAGAAGCCGGCAAACTGCTTGTCCAGTTCGGATTTCTTCTTCTTGCCCATGGCGCGCCGGAGGATATCGGCCTGGCCCAGCGAGTAGCCGGCCAGCTTCTGGGCCACGGCCATGACCTGCTCCTGGTACACGATCAGGCCATACGTTCCGCCGAGGATTTCGGAGAGCGGTTCCTCGAGCTCCGGATGGATCGGGATGACCTCTTGGATCTTGTTCTTGCGGAGCGCGTAGTCAGTGTGCGCGTTGGCGCCCATGGGACCGGGCCGGTACAGCGCCAACACGGCGGAGATGTCTTCGAAGTTGTCAGGCTTCATGAGCTTGAGCAGGGACCGCATGGGTCCGCCGTCGAGCTGGAAGACGCCGAGCGTGTCGCCGCGCGCCAGCAACTCGTACGACGCCGGATCGTCCAACGCCAGGTGCTCGAGATCCAGGTCGACGCCGCGGTTCATCGTGATGTTTTCCAGGGCGTCGGAAATGATCGTCAGGTTCCTCAGGCCGAGGAAGTCCATCTTGATCAGGCCAAGGCCTTCGGACGTCGGGTAGTCGAACTGCGTGATGACCTGGCCGTCCTGGATGCGGCGCATGACAGGAATGACGTCGATGATGGGGTCCGAGGACATGATGACGCCTGCGGCGTGCACGCCCCACTGCCGCTTCAGCCCCTCGATGCCCAGGGCGGTCTCGAAGACCTTGGCGGCCTCCGGGTCCGTGCTGATGAGCTGGCGGAAGTCTCCCGCCTCCCCATAGCGCTTGGCCTCCGGGTTCTGGATGTCCGCCAACGGGATGTCCTTGGCCATCACGGCCGGCGGCAGGGCCTTGGTGAGCTGCTCGCCCATGCTGAACGGGTAGCCGAGCACGCGGGAGGAGTCCTTGAGTGCCTGCTTGGTCTTGATGGTGCCGTAGGTGACGATCATGGCAACGCGCTCGTCGCCGTACTTCCGGGTGACGTAGTCGATGACCTCGGAGCGGCGACGATCATCGAAGTCGACGTCGAAGTCGGGCATGGAGACGCGGTCCGGGTTGAGGAAGCGCTCGAAGATCAGGCCGTGCGCCAGCGGATCGAGGTCGGTGATGCGCATGGCATAGGCCACCATGGAGCCCGCACCGGAACCACGGCCCGGACCCACCCGGATCCCGTTGTTCTTGGCCCAGTTGATGAAGTCGGCCACCACGAGGAAGTAGCCGGGGAATCCCATGGACGTGATGACGTCAAGCTCATAGTCCGCTTGCTTGCGCACCTTGTCCGGGACGCCGTCAGGGTAGCGGTAATCGAGTCCCGTGGCTACTTCCTTGACGAGCCAGGAGGTCTCGTCCTCGCCGGGAGGGCATGGGAACCGCGGCATGTAGTTCGCGCCCGTGTTGAAGGACACTTCGCAGCGCTCGGCGATCAGCAAGGTGTTGTCGCAGGCCTCAGGATGGTCGCGGAACAACTCGCGCATCTCCTGCGGCGACTTCAAGTAGTAGCCGCTGCCGGAGAAAGCGAATCGCGAGCCGCCGTTGTCATAGGTGGGCTCGAGGAGCGTGGAGCCCGACTGGATCGCCAACAAAGCCTCATGGGCCTTCGCGTCATGCTCGTGCGTGTAGTGGAGGTCATTGGTGGCCACGAGCGGAAGCTTCAGTTCCTTCGCCAGACGCAGCAGGTCGCCTGTGACCCGCCGCTCGATGTCCAGGCCGTGGTCCATCAGTTCGCAGAAGTAGTTTTCCGCACCGAAGATGTCGCGGAATTCGGAAGCCGCAGCCAGTGCCTCCCGGTATTGCCCCAGCCGAAGGCGGGTCTGGACTTCACCGGAAGGGCAGCCGGTGGTGGCGATCAGGCCCTCGGAATAGGTGTTGAGCAACTCCCGGTCGAGGCGGGGCCATTTACCGAACACCGAGTCGAGGGAAGCAATCGAGGATGCCCGGAACAGATTGCGCATGCCGACGTTGTTGTAGCTCAACAACGTCATATGGGTGTAGGAACCACCACCGGAGACGTCGTCCTTGCGCTGGCTCTCCTCGCCCCAACGGACGCGCTCCTTGTCGCCGCGCGCCGTGCCCGGGGTGACGTAGGCTTCTACGCCGATGATCGGCTTGATGCCTTTGTCCGTGGCCTTCTTCCAGAAATCGAAGGCGCCGAACAGGTAGCCGTGGTCCGTGGTGGCCAGCGCAGGCATCCCCAGCCGCTCGGTCTCATCGAACAACTCGGTGAGACGGGCCGCACCATCCAGCATGGAGTATTCAGTGTGGGTGTGCAGATGGACGAACGAGTCATTGCTGGAAGTCACCACGACAGTCTACCGGCAGGGATCCCGCAGTTGGAGTGGCGCGCTGGAAGCGTGGATCCCGCTACGCGTTCCCGCTTTCAAGAAGTTCCAGGGCGTACCGCAAGTCCGCCGGATACTCGCTGGTGACTTCCACCCATTCGCCCGTCCGGGGGTGGCTGAAGCCAAGCCGCCGTGCGTGCAGCCACTGCCGGGTAAGTCCCAGGTTGGCAGCCAGCCGCGGGTCCGCTCCATAGGTCAGGTCGCCCGCGCAGGGGTGCCTGAGGGCCGAAAAGTGGACCCGGATCTGGTGGGTCCTGCCCGTCTCGAGGTGGATCTCCACGAGGGTCGCCTTGCCATAGGCCTCGAGGACTTCGTAGTGCGTCACCGAGGGACGCCCGTCCTCGATGACCGCGAATCGCCAGTCATGCCCGGGGTGCCGCCCGATGGGTGCGTCGATGGTGCCCTCAAGCGGGTCCGGCAGGCCCTGGACCACTGCGTGGTACACCTTGTCCACGGTGCGTTCCTTGAAGGCCCGTTTGAGTACGGTGTAAGCGTGTTCGCTCTTTGCGACAATCATGACGCCGGAGGTTCCGACGTCGAGACGGTGGACGATGCCGGCGCGTTCAGGCGCGCCGGACGTCGAGATCCGGTATCCCGCACCGGCGAGGCCGCCCACCACGGTGGGGCCCACCCACCCCGGTGACGGATGCGCAGCCACGCCAACAGGCTTGTCGATGACGACAAAATCGTCATCGTCCAACAGGATATTCAAGCCTTCCACGACTTCCTCCACGACTTCCAAGGGATCCCGGCGTTCGGGAACGGTGACTTCCAGCACGGAACCGGCAACGAGCTTCGCCGATTTGCCCACCGTGCCCGCGGAGCCGGTCACGTTGCCCTCGGCGATCAGCAAGGCAGCCGCGGATCGGGAGATATCCATGAGCTTCGCCAAGCCTGCGTCGGCCCTGCTCCCGCCCAGTTCTTCGGGGACCACGAAGTGCTCAGACATCGCCCGGAACCTCGTCCTCGGGCGTGCCTGCCTTGGCGGGCGCGGAACCGGCGGAATGGTGGCGGGAGCCGTCGAGCCCGATCCCCCGAATGGTCAGCAGGCAAATGATCACGACGCCGGAAACCACCGCCGAGTCGGCGATGTTGAAGATGGCGAAGTTGGGCAGCTGGATGAAGTCCACCACGTGGCCCATGGCAAAGGAGGGTTCGCGGAACAGCCGGTCCGTCAGGTTGCCGAGTGCACCGCCCAGCAGCAAGCCGAGGGCCAGCGACCACCAGGCCGAGCCCAATCGGCGCACCTGGAACAGGATCACCACTGAAACGGCCGCCATGACGATGGTGAACACCCATGTGACGTTTTCACCGATGGAGAACGCGGCACCGGAGTTTCGGATGTAGTACCAATGCAGGAGCGGAGGAAGGACGGGGATCCGCTCACCTTCGACCATGGTGCTGGTGACCCAGAGTTTGGTCAGTTGGTCGAAGGCGTACGCGAACACGGCGAAGCCTGCAAAGACCCAAAGCAGTGCGGGACGCCACGTGTGGACCTTAGTGCGGACTGGCTCCGGGATGCCGTTCGTTTGTTCCGTGCCGTCAGTTTGTTCGTCGCTCATAGTACTTTCATTCGGTAACTGTGGCTTCTGGCGCCTTAACAGGCGAAAGCCGGCGGCCGAGGAATCCCCAGCCACCGGCTTTCAGAATACTTGCTAGACCTCTGCGGCGGCTTCGCCGACCTCGGGAGCCGCAACTGAGCCGCGGGCATCCAGGTCACGCAGCTGGCCTTCGATGTAGGCCTTCAGGCGGGAGCGGTAGTCGCGCTCGAAGCCGCGGAGCTGCTCCACCTTGCGTTCGAGAACGCTGCGCTGCTGCTCGAGGGCACCGAGGATCTTGCGGGACTTGTCCTGGGCGTCGTTGACGAGGCTGGAGGCTTCGATCTGCGCCTCGGCGATGATCTTTTCCTTCTGCTGCTCGCCATCGGACACGTGCTTGTCGTGCATCTGCTGCGCCATGGCCAGAAGGCCGGCGGCGGACTCTGCGGAAGGAGATCCAGCGGAGGGAGCGGAGGCGGCCGGAACGGCGGCAACAGCCGGTACCGGTTCCTTCTTCTTCTCGGCCTCGGCAGCCTTGGCTTCGGCTTCCGCCTTGGCCTGGGCGTCCTTGTCAGCCTTCACCGGAGCGGGCACCTTCTCGACCACGGGTGCCGATGCTGCGCTGGCCGGAACCGGGCTTCCGCCTTCGCCGAGCTTCTTGCGCAGCTCGTCGTTCTCCTGGTTCAAGCGCCTCAGCTCGACGACGATTTCGTCGAGAAAGTCGTCGACCTCGTCCTGGTCGTAGCCTTCGCGGAACTTGGTCGGCTGAAAGCGCTTGTTGACAACGTCTTCTGGCGTCAAAGCCATCTGGTCACCTCGTTGGTCTAGTTAGTCAGTAGGCCTTCCGGCCGTTCAAAACTACGGTACCTAAATATCATCTGATTCCCCCAATTCAACACCATCGTGTTGGGTCGGAGGATTTGCAGTCCACAAGCCGAAGAAAACAGATCGACGGCACATGGACTGCGGAAGAGCTACGCCAGCGAGTAGACGAATCCCATCGCGATGCTGACGACAATAAACACGATCAAAAATGCCAGGTCAAGGGATACCCCACCAAGCTGCAGCGGCGGGATCAACCGGCGGATCCGCTTCAGGGGCGGATCGGTCACCGAATAGACCACGTGCGCGGCCACCAGCGCAGCGCCACGGGGGCGCCACTGGCGCGCAAACATCTGCACCAGATCAAAAACGAGCCTGATGATGAGGGTGACCAGGAACAGCAGCAATGCAATGTACAAAAGGCCGAAAACTATGCCCACGGGTTAGCTCAGATCTCCTAGTTCGCCACTTTTCTCGGTCAGTCCCTCTATTGCAACACAGATGCCAGGCAGATCGCTCTGCCTGGCATCCGTGATGACTGTGCTAGCTCTGGTTGAAGAACGTTGCTTGGGCTTCGCTGACCTTCTTGTCGTCGCCAAGAACTTCGACGTACGACGGCGACAACAGGAAAACCTTGCTGGTGACGCGCTCGATGCTGCCATGGAGTCCGAAGACCAGCCCGGCGGAGAAGTCGACGAGGCGCTTGGCATCTCCCTCGCCCATGTCGGTGACATTCATGATCACGGGGATGCCGTCCCGGAAACTTTCGCCGATGATCTTGGCGTCGTTGTAGGAGCGGGGGTGGACGGTGGTGATCTGCCTCAGTCCGGAGGCGTCTTCGCGGCTCGATGCCGCACGCTTGATAGGTGTCACGGGTGCGCGGTATTCCTCTTCGGCGACAGGGGGGACTTCACGAACTACTTCACGTACAGGTGCAGGGGCGCGGCGCTCTTCACGATTGTGGTCGACAGACCGGTCCTCGTCCGTGTGCTGCACGTGCTGCTCAGACTCGTAGTGTTCATCGCCATCGGCGAGCCCAAGATAAACCATTGTCTTGCGCAGTGCGCCAGCCATGCTGGACTCCTATCGTGTCTGCAGTAGGCGGGCCGCCCATGACTTGACATAGCTGAAATCCCGGCCCGTCGCTTCCAATACTTTGACGCTACCCCACGCGCGGACGCGAACCGAGAATATCCGAACCAATTCGCAGGTGTGTCGCACCAAATTGAACGGCAGCTTCGAGGTCCTGGCTCATCCCGGCCGATATCCCCGCAGCGTCCGGATGCAGCTTCCGCAGATCCATTGAAATGGCGGCGAGCTTCTCGAACGCCGCCTCCGGGGGCGCTCCGAGCGGCGCGACGGCCATCACGCCGGCCAGGCGCAGCCCGGAAGCCGTGGCGATGGACCCGGCGAGGCGTTCGACGTCGGACGGGGCGGCACCGCCGCGGTGGGCGCCGCCGTCGTGCTCAAGATTGACCTGGATGTAGCAGTCAAGGTCCGGCCTGCCCGTCTCTGACTGTTGCCGCGCAACAGCCTTGGCCAAGGCGTCGGCGAGTTGAGGGCGGTCGATCGACTGCACGGAAAACGCGTATTTCGCCACGGACTTGGCCTTGTTGCTTTGCAGTTGGCCGATGAAGTGCCAACGCACCGGGAGTCCGGCGAGCTCGGTGAACTTCGCGGATGCTTCCTGGTCCCGGTTTTCGCCGACGTCCGTCACGCCAAGTGCCGCCAACCGGGCGACATCCGCTGCGGGATGGAACTTGCTGACCACTATCAGCTGCGGCTCTTCGCTTCGCCCGGCGGCGGCGGTTGCCGCCGAAATCCGCTGGCGGACCGCGGCGAGCCGTTCGCGCAGTTCAGCGGTCCGCGAGTCGTCCGTCCCGCTCTCCGCTGTTGGAAAAGCCTCACCCATGGGTCCACACCAAACCCGCGAAGCGGCCGGTTTGCTGACTGCGCCGGTAGGAGTAAAGCTTCGCGGTCTCGAGCGTGCACTCCCCCGAGTACTCGACAGTGACGCCGAGGGCTTTCAGCTGGGCATGCACACCGGCCGGCAGATCCAGCGCCGGCGTGCCCCACGAGGTTGTCGACCAGGTTTCCGGGACAGCAGCAGCAACCTCGGAGCGCAGCTCTGCGGGAACTTCGTAGCATTCGCCGCAGATCGAAGGTCCAATCCAGGCGCTGATGGTCGCGGCACCGCGGTGTCGCATATCCAGCACGGTGGCGGAAACAATATCCGCCGCAACACCGGGCCGCCCGGCGTGGACCACCGCAAGGACGGGATCGGCTTCGTTGCGCACTTCGCCCAGCAGGACGATGGGAACGCAGTCGGCCACCATGACAGCGAGCGGCTGCCCCCTGGACACCATGGCGTCGGCCGTCGGTCCGTCCCCGTGCGCGGAGATGAATTCGACGGCTTTCCCGTGGACCTGGTTCATGAATTGGAAACGGCGTTCGCCGAGCCCCGCTGCTGCTTCCAGCCGGGCCCGGCGCGCCATGACATCGTCAGGGTTGTCCGCCACGTGCAGTGCAAGGTTGCCCGCATCGTCATCGGAGAAGGCGACCGATATCCCGGGTCGCACTTCTTTTCGCCACCAAAACACTACTGGCTGACTCTCCTGGGTGGGTTGGAACGGACTGGCTACTTCAGGAAGTCCGGAACATCGAGGTCGTCGGTGCGGCTTCCCGAAAGGTCCGGCTCGACGACGGCCGGAAGGTCGACGTCGAAGCCTGAGTCGGCCGGCAAGGCCGACGGGCGCTGCTGGCCCCAGTTGCTCAAGCCTGAAGCGCCGACGCCGGCGGACACGTGCTGCGGCGCCGAATAGGCCGGAGCAGCTGAAGGTGCGGGACGGTCCGGGGCCGCAGGGGCCTGGTGCTGGCCCGGCTGCTGGGCAGCGGACTGGTTCATTGACGGGGACGTGGCCTTGAGGTCGTCAAAACCAGCGGCGATGACCGTGACGCGTGCTTCGTCGCCCAGGGCGTCGTCAATGACGGCACCGAAGATGATGTTGGCCTCGGGGTGGGCCACTTCCTGCACGAGCCGCGCGGCCTCGTTGATTTCGAACAGACCCAAGTCCGAGCCGCCCTGGATGGAGAGCAGGACGCCGTGCGCACCGTCGATCGACGCTTCCAGGAGCGGCGAAGCGATGGCGAGCTCTGCCGCCTTGACGGCGCGGTCCTCGCCGCGGGCCGAGCCGATGCCCATCAGCGCGGAGCCCGCACCCTGCATGACCGACTTCACGTCGGCGAAGTCAAGGTTGATCAGGCCGGGAGTGGTGATGAGGTCCGTGATGCCCTGGACACCGGACAGGAGTACTTGGTCAGCGGAACGGAAAGCGTCCAGGACGGAGACGTTACGGTCGCTGATGGAGAGGAGGCGGTCGTTCGGGATGACGATGAGGGTATCGACTTCGTCGCGCAGGGCGTCGATTCCGGCCTCGGCCGAACCGGCGCGCCGGCGGCCTTCGAAGGTGAAGGGCCGGGTGACGACACCGATGGTCAGGGCACCGAGCGAGCGGGCGATCCGGGCCACGACGGGGGCGCCGCCGGTTCCGGTTCCGCCACCTTCGCCTGCGGTGACGAACACCATGTCTGCTCCGCGGATGACCTCTTCGATCTCGTCGGCGTGGTCCTCGGCGGCCTGGCGTCCGACGTCGGGGTTGGCGCCGGCTCCCAGGCCTCGCGTGAGCTCGCGGCCGACGTCAAGCTTGACGTCCGCGTCGCTCATGAGGAGAGCCTGGGCATCGGTGTTGATGGCGATGAACTCGACGCCGCGGAGGCCGACTTCGATCATTCGGTTAACTGCATTCACGCCACCGCCGCCGATGCCGACGACCTTGATGACGGCCAAGTAATTCTGCGGTGCTGCCACGTTTCGTGCCCCTTGCTTGTGTCCTATAGCGAAACAGATCGAGTCCAACTTGAATCCTTGGACCTTAACCCTCTAGTTGAAGGTTATAGTTATGTCAAGTAACTCTTATGTGACGGTATGGGCTATGAATCCGACATTCAATGACCGCCTCCGCGTGTCGTGTGAAAGTCCGAAAAATAGCCCCGTGCGTCGGGCGAGATTACTTCGTGAAATTGCCTATTTGGTAAACGGATGCCTCGGCGTGCTGACATCGTAAACGTTCACCGGAACTTTTGGATTGACGGGAGCCTTGAGCAACGCCTCGAGGACGCGGGCCTTCAGCTCCTTCTCGTCCGCATTCCCCCAGACAACAGTCTTGCCGTCCGTCAGCTTGAGCTCGACGGCGTCCGGCGAGGACGCCGACGCGCTGGCCATCTTCGCCAGGACATCCGCCGGCAGCGTCGCAAGGACAGCCGTGATCGCCCTGAAGAGACTCTGGTTGGCTCCCTGCCCGTCGATGAGGGGCAAGGCAACCGATGCGGGATCGGCGGTTGATCCAAGCTGGACGCCATCGACGTCAACCAGTGAATAGTTGTCGCCGCTCTTGACCAGCGCCACAGGCACCCGCTCCACGACGTGGACCAGGAGTTCCGACGGCGGGCGGGCCTCGGTGCTGACGGACCGCACCTGGACGAGGGGTTTGAGCAGCGCCGCGATGTCGGCGTCGTTGATTTGCGGAAGGGGTTTCCCCTTCACCGGCTCAAGGGCTTTCTGGACGCTCCCCGCTTGGAGCAGCTTGGTGCCGTCGACAGTCACTGTGCGCACGGCGAACACCGGCGAGTAGACCGCCGCAACGATGATTCCGGCGACCAGCGCGACGACGATGGCCAACACCGTGAGCACCGTCCGCCGCCGCTTGCGCCCTTTGGGCTCCGGAAAGGCCAGCACGTTGCTGTCCTTGACGCCGTCGGCCTCCGAAAGGTCTCCCGCGGGATCGTCGAGGCTGCGTTCAGCACTGACGACGCCGGGCTTGCCGGCCTGCGGCTTGAAAGTGGGCTTCCGGGTGTCAGCCACCCAACAACTCCACGATCCGGGGCCCGTAGGCCGTCACGTCGCCGGCTCCGACCGTCAGGACGATGTCACCGTCGCCGGCCGCCGCGAGAACCGCGTCCAGTGCGTCCTGTCCGCCGGCCACGAGCCTGCCGCTCTTCAGGCGGCCCGTGATCAAGGTACTCGTGACTCCGGGTAGGGGATCCTCGCGGGCAGGGTAGATGTCCAGCACGAGGGCCGTGTCCGCCTCGCCAAGCGCTTCGGCAAACTGCTCCGCGAATTCGCGGGTGCGCGAAAACAGGTGCGGCTGGAAAAGCACATGCACCTTGTTGCCGCCTGCCACCGAGCGGGCCGCAGCCAAGGCCGCCCGGACCTCCGTGGGGTGGTGGGCGTAATCGTCGTAGACACGCACACCCCTCCCCTGCCCCTTGAATTCAAATCGCCGCGAGGCTCCGGTGAAGCGGCCAAGGGCGGCCGCGGCAGCCTCAGGCGCCACGCCGAGCTCGACGGCGACGGCGAACGCGGCCGCCGCGTTCAAGGCGTTGTGCCGCCCGGGCACTTGAAGGTCAAGCGCGTATTCCTGTCCGTCGACAGAGACGCGGACATCGCCGGGTCCCCCGTCGTGGAGGCGGATATCGGCGTCCACCGAGGTCCCGTAGCTCAGCACCCGGGTATTGCCCGCCGCGCGGGTCCGTTCAGCGAGGGCCCGGGCACCGTCGTCGTCCGCGCAGGCAAAAAGGACCCCGTTGGCGGGCAGCAGCGCAGCGAAGCTGTCGAAGGAGGCATGGACCGCCTCCGGCGTGCCGTAGTAGTCCAGGTGGTCGGCCTCGACGTTGGTGACCACGGCTATGAGGGGCCGGTAGTTCAGGAAGGAGCCGTCCGATTCGTCGGCTTCGGCAACGAAGATGTCCGAAATGCCGTGCGCCGCGTTGACGCCGAGGGCGGGTACGTTGGCGCCGATGGCGAACGAGGGATCGAGGCCCGCTTCCTTGAGCAAGACGGCCACCATTGACGTCGTGGTGGACTTGCCATGCGTGCCGGCCACGGTCACCACCCGGTCCGTGCCCATGGTTGCCGCGAGGGCTTCCGAACGGTGCAGCACCGGCAGGCCGGCGGCCCGGGCAGCCTCCAGTTCCGGGTTGTCGGACTTGATGGCCGAACCGGCGACGACGGTCTGTGCGTCACCAAGGTTTTCCGCGGCGTAGCCAACTGCGATCCGCGCCCCGGCGGACCGGAGGTCCTGCATGACGGGCAGGTCCTTCGCGTCCGAACCGCTCACGGGTACGCCCCGGGCCACCATGATGCGTGCGATGGCGGACATGCCCACGCCCCCGATGCCGATGAAGTGCACCCGGCCAAGGGAACCAATGTCTGCGAGGGGCTGGGTCATTCGCTTACCGCTTCCAAGACGAGATCAGCCATCCGCTGATCAGCATTTCTGATGCCAAGTCCCTTTGCCTTGCTGGCCATGTCCTCGAGGCGGGCCTGATCCGTGAGCAAGGGAATCACCTCGGCTTTGAGCCATTCCGCGGTCAGGGCCCCGTCGTCGACCAGAAGCGCCGCCCCGGCATTGACCAAGGCGGAGGCGTTCATTGCCTGCTCGCCGTTTCCGATGGGCAGCGGAACGAATACCGCGGGGAGCCCGACGGCGGCCACCTCACTCACCGTTGCCGCGCCGGACCGGGCAAGCAGGACGTCTGCTGCCGCGTAGACCTTCTCCATGGCGTCCACGTACTCCACCTGGTGGTAGCCGTCGGCGGACAGGGGGGCGCCGTCGTCGTTGGTCACTGCCTTCCCCCGGCCGGTGATGTGCAGCGTCTGGATGCCGGCTTCCGCCAAAGCGGCGACCGCGCCGGCGATGGTGCGGTTGATGCTCTGGGCACCGGAGGAGCCGCCCGTCACGATGAGTGCTGGCTGTCCGGCGTCCAGGCCCAGGGACTGCCGGGCCTCCGCGCGCCAAGCCTCACGGTCCAGACCGGCGATGGCCTTGCGCATCGGCATCCCCACGTGGCGGGCATGCCGCAGCCGGGTCTCGGGGAAGGCCACCCCGACATGCTTTGTGAACATGGCTCCCACCCGGTTGGCGAGCCCGGCGCGCGTGTTGGCCTCGTGGATGACGATGGGGATCCTGCGACGCCAGGCCGCGAGGTACATCGGCGTGCAGACGTAGCCGCCGACGCCGAGGAGCACGTCGGCGTGTGCGTCGTCCAGAATTCGTCCGGCTTGCTTGACTGCCGCCGCCAGCCTGCCGGGCAGTTTGAACAGATCCGCGGAAGGCTTCCGGGGAAAGGGAACCCGATCGATGGTGGCCAACTCGTAGCCGGCGGCCGGAACGAGCCGCGTTTCCATGCCATTGGGAGTGCCGACGGCAAGGATCCTGGCATCCGGCCGCAGCGACTTGATCGCATCTGCAATGGCGAGCAACGGGCTGATGTGTCCGGCGGTCCCGCCGCCGGCGAGGACCACGGAGAGGGGTTTGGGCTGGGAATCCTTGGTATGGGAATTCATGGAGTGCTATGTACGCTTTCGTGCAGTTTTCGCAAGTCGCCAGCGCGGCTTGGAACGGCTGGCAGGAGCCATTTGGGCGCGGGCCAAAGACAAGACTACGCCCACGCCGCATAGGGACATCACCAACGCCGAACCGCCATAGGAAATGAACGGCAGGGGAACGCCGATCACCGGCAGCAGGCCGGCCACCATGGCCATGTTGATCGCGGCCTGGCCAAGCATCCACGCCATGATCGAGCCGCCGAGCACGCGGGCGAACAAGTCTTCCTGGTGGCTGACAACCCGGTAGATGGCAACGGCAAGCAGCGCGAAAAGCACCAGGACCACGATGGTCCCCACGAGGCCGAGTTCCTCCCCGATGACCGCGAAGATGAAGTCGTTGTGGGCTTCGGGAATCCACTGGTATTTTTGCCGGCTCTGGCCAAGGCCAACTCCGAACCAGCTGCCCGAGGCAAGGGCGCTGAGCCCCTGTTCGCTTTGGAAGCCGATGTCACTCGCCCCCGCGCAGCTCTGCCCCATCCACGAGGTGATCCGGCACATCCGGTTTCCGCTGGTCACCGCGAGTATCAGTGCCACTGCAGCGGCAACACCCCCGGCCCCGGCGAAGAGCTTCAAGTTGACGCCACCGAAAAACAAGCCGGCCGCCATGATCAACATGACCACCAACGACGTTCCAAGGTCGTGCCCCAGGACAATCAAGGTAATGATCACGCCGGAGACCGGGACGATCGGGATCAGTGCGTGCGTCCACTTGTCGAGGAGCTTGGCCTTCACGGACAGGACCGTCGCCATCCAGAGCACCAGCGCGAACTTGGCATATTCCGATGGCTGGAAGGTGAAGCCCCCGATCTCGATCCAGTTCTGGTTGCCCAGCACACGTTTGCCGATAACGAGGACCAGCACCAACAAGGCACCGGCAAGAATGATCGAGGGCCACGCGAATCTCTTCAGCCACAGGACGTTGACCCGTGAAAGCACCAGCATCGCAACGATGCCGATGCCGGCGAACATGCCTTGCTTGGTGGCGATCGAATAGGGAGACTCGCCGGCCGCAATCGCTTCGACACTGGACGCAGAGAGGACCATGATGATCCCGATTGCCGTGAGCGCAAGCGATGCCCCGAGAATCAGGTAGTACGTGGACCCGTTCCTGGATTTGCCGCTTCCCTCAAGCGTTGACCAGAAACCCGTTATCCCGGAGCGAATGCGGGACAGCAGCGAGGCTCGGGCAACGCCGGCCGCGCGTCCAGCGGGGCCTGCATTGACGGCCCGGGTCCGCCCGGGACCGCTGCGCGTGGGCGTGCTGACCATTGTTACTCCTCGGTGGTCTGTGCCTGGCCTTCCACAAGCTCGCGCACTGCCCGGATGAAAGCATCGCCACGGTGAGCGTAGGAAGAGAACTGGTCCATGGAGGCAGCCGCCGGGGCCATCAGCACAGTATCGCCGGACTCGGCGATACCCGCTGCCGACTCGACAGCATGGGCCATCACGGTGTCGCCGAAGATCGGAGACGGTTCCGCGGCGGCACCAGCTGAATCGGCGGACTGCACCATTTCAGTGTCGCCCTTGGGCTGCCCGATTACGGGCACATCCGGCGCGTGTCGCTTGAGGGACGCTTCCAGGTCCGTGGTGTCGGAGCCGATGAGCACCACCGCCTTGAGCCGGGTCGCGTTGCTTTTGACCAGCTCGTCGTAGTTGACGCCCTTGGACAAACCGCCCGCAATCCAGACGACCTTGGTGAACGCCGAGAGGGCGGCCGACGCGGCGTGTGGATTGGTCGCCTTGGAGTCGTTGACCCAGAGCACGCCGTTCTGCTTGGCCACAGGCTGGATGCGGTGGTCTCCCGGAAGATAGTTCCTGAGTCCCTGGCGCACTGCCGACGGTTCGACGCCGTAGGCCCGCACCAGCGCGGCCGCGGCCAGCGCGTTGGCAACCATGTGGCGCGGCGCAGCCGGGCCCAGATCAGCCATGGACGCAAGTTCCTCAGCCGAACTCTTGCGCTCCTCGATGAAGGCGCGGTCCACGAGCAACCCCTCGACGACGCCGAGCATGCTGACGGCCGGCGTCAAGGTAGTGAAGCCGATTGCCCGGCAACCCTCGACCACGTCCGCGTTTTCCACCATGCGTTCGGTCTCGATCTGTTCAGCGTTGTAAATGCACGCCTTCTGGGTGTTCTCGAAGATCCGTGCTTTGTCCGCAAGGTAGGACTCGTAGGAGCCATGCCAGTCCACGTGGTCCTCGGCGACATTGAGGCAGACGCTGGCCACCGGGGAAAGCGATTCGATCCAGTGCAACTGGAAGCTGGAAAGCTCAACCGCGAAAGCGTCGTACTCCACGGGATCACGGAGCGCGTCCAGGATGGGAGTGCCCACATTCCCCACGGCGATTGCTTTGAGCCCGGCTGCCTGCAGCATGGCTTCCGTCATGCCCACCGTGGTGGTCTTGCCGTTGGTGCCCGTGATCGTGAGCCAGTCCGCCGTCTTGCGGCCCTTGCGTTCGCGGACCCGCCACGCGAGTTCGACGTCGCCCCACACCGGCACGTGGGCCCGCTTGGCCGCTGCCAGGAGGGACTGGTCGGGCCGCCAGCCGGGAGACGTCACGACGAGTTCGGCCTTTTCACCGTCCACACGGGGAAGCGTTGCGACGGCGTCCTGGCCAAGGAGGACGTCGGCTGCGCCGACGATCTTCAAGGTGTCAGCCTGGGCGAGGGCTTTTGCGCTGGTGGCGGCGTCAACAACCACTACCCGTGCGCCGAGTTCGATCAAAGTATCGGCGGCCGCGAAACCGGAGACGCCAATGCCTGTCACGACGACGCGCAGGCCCTTCCAGTCGGAATCCCAACTGACGAGGTTCCGGAGCCGTTCATTCGCCGATGGCTTCGTTTGAGGACTTGCGCTCACAGCAGCACCACCCATTCAGCATAGAAAATCCCCAGGCCCGCGGCCACGAACAGGCCACAAAGAATCCAGAATCGGACAACCACCGTGATCTCGGCCCAGCCCTTGAGTTCGAAGTGATGCTGGAGGGGGGCCATCTTGAAGACACGCTTGCCCTTGGTGACCTTGAAGTAGCCCACCTGGATGATGACCGACAGCGTGATGAGGACGAAGAGTCCGCCGATGATGCCGAGGAGGAGTTCGGTGCGCGAGAGGATCGCAAAGCCGGCCACCGCGCCGCCGATAGCCAGGGAACCGGTGTCTCCCATGAAGATCTTCGCCGGAGACGTGTTCCACCACAGGAAGCCCACGAGGGCGGCACTGCAAATGGCCGCCAAGAGCGCCAGGTCGAGCGGGTCGCGGACCGAATAGCAGCCGCTGCCCGCCTCGCGGGGTGAACCGCAGGCCTGGTTGTTCTGCCAGATCCCCATGAGCGTGTACGCCCCGAAGACCATGATCGAGGCGCCGGCGGCAAGGCCGTCCAGCCCGTCCGTGAGGTTGACGCCGTTGGTTGCGGCAGTGACGATCAGGTTCGACCAGATGACGAACAGGATGGCCCCAAGAACCGTCCCCCCAAAGGCCAGATTCAGCCAGGGAATGTCCCGCACGAGGGAAATATGCGTGGAGGCCGGCGTGAGTCCCTGCGAGTCGGGGAAGTTCAGGACCAGCACCGCGAACACAATGCCGACGAAGGCCTGGAGGATCAACTTGGCTTTGGCATTGAGTCCGAGGCTGCGTTGCTTGGAGATCTTGATGAAATCGTCGAGGAAGCCGACGAATCCCATCCCAACCATGAGGAACAACAAGAGCAGGCCCGAAGCAGACGGCCCCGCCGATCGGGGATTCATCATCCACATGATCAGGTGGGTCAACCCATAGCTGATGAGCACCGCGGCCACGACGACGGTACCGCCCATGGTGGGAGTACCGCGCTTGGTGTGGTGGGACGTGGGTCCGTCGTCGCGGATGAACTGGCCGTAGCCCTTGGTGACGAGGAACCGGATAAAGAGTGGCGTACCGACCAGAGCCACCAGGAGGGCGACGCCCGCGCCGATCAACAGTGCAATCACAGCAGCTCGTTCCCTTCATTGGCGGCAGTAGTAGCCGCGCTGTTCGCACTCGTTCCGGCCTGTGGGGGTAATGCTATCCGATCCCCCAAATACCTTAGGCCCACCCCGTTGGAGGACTTGAAAAGCACCAGGTCACCGGGTGCGAGCTCGGCCTGCAGCAGTTCGTAGGCCTCGTCGGCCGTCTCGGTGAAACTGCATTCCTCGCCCCAGGAGCCTTCCTGGATCGCGGAAATGTACAGCGCCCGGGCTTCCCGGCCAACCACGACGAGCCGTGAAATGTTCAAGCGGACCACTTGCGTGCCCACTGCCGTGTGTTCGCGGATGGAGTCTTCGCCAAGCTCCAGCATCGCGCCCAGCACCGCCCAGGTTCGGCGTCCCTGGCCGAGGTCGGCGAGGGTGCGCAAGGCTGCGCGCATGGACTCCGGATTCGCGTTGTAGGCGTCGTTGATGATGGTGACGCCGTCTGCCCGCTCAGTGCGTTCCATTCGCCACCGGCTGGCCGCCGACTGCTCGCTCAGCGAGTCGGCAATCGCGGCGGCGGGGAGGCCTGCCGCGAATGCCGCGGCCGCCGCGGCCAGCAGGTTGGTGATGTGGTGCGCACCGATGAGCTTGCTGTGGACCCGGTGCGGGACCCCGCCGTCGGGCAGATGGAGTTCGAATTCGGGGTGGCCGTCGCCGTCGATATCGGCGTTCCTCGCTTCGACCGCGGAACCGGATACGCCCGTGGCCGTGGTTCCGAGCACGGTGGCCCGGGTGCGGGAGGCCATCGCCGCGACCCGCGCGTCGTCGAGGTTGATGACGGCGGTTCCATCGAGGCCCAGCGCCTCGACGAGTTCGCCCTTGGCCTTCGCGATGTTCTCCACGCCACCGAACTCGCCGGCGTGGGCGCTGCCGACGCACAGAACGACGCCGATGTCCGGTTTGACCATTTCGGCAAGGTACTTGATGTGGCCGACGCCGGTGGCGCCCATTTCGATCACGAGGTAGCGGGTGCCGGCATCTGCGCCGAACACGGTGAGCGGAACGCCGACCTCTCCGTTGTACGAACCCTGCGGGGCCACAGTGGCTCCGGCCCGGGAAAGAATGCCCGCGAGCAGGTCCTTGGTAGTGGTCTTGCCCGCCGAGCCCGTGATGCCGATGACCGTGAACGGCTCCCCCTGCGCGGCACGTGCGGCACGGATGCGGCGCACGGACTCTGCGGCCAGGGCACCCATCGCGATCACGGCGTCATCGACGACGACGGCGGGGTAGGGCCGTCCGTCGTCGTCGGAAACGTCGCGCTCGGTCAGCGCCAGAACGGCACCGCGCTCAAACGCGGCGCCCACGTAGGCATGGCCGTCGGCGTTCTCTCCGGGCTTGGCCACGTACAACGATCCGGTAGCCGCCTCACGGGAATCGGTAACGACGGACACCGGGACAATGCCCGGGTCCGCAGCCAATCGGCCATTGGTAATATCGGCGATCTCCACCGCAGTAAGTGCAATCATCTCGGTCTAGGACTCTATCCGCTCGTCCGTGGAAACCTTGAATCCCCTGGCTGTCAAGGCCGCCCGGAGCTCCACCCGGTCATCGAGGGCAAGGTTGACACCCTTCACTTCCTGCCAGACTTCATGGCCCCGCCCGGCGATCAGGATGGTGTCCCCTTCAGAGGCCAGGTCCACGGCTTGGCGGATGGCAGCGTCCCGGGGGAACGCTTCGACGATTTCGCACGCCAGGTCCTCTGATTCGCGGGCGGCACGCGCCCCGGCGAGGACTTCCGCACGGATCGTCGCGGCATCTTCGTCATGGGGGTCGTCGTCGCTGACAATCACGACGTCGGCGAGCCGGGCGGCGATGGCGCCCATGGTCGGCCGTTTGCCCTGGTCACGCTGTCCTGTGGCCCCGAAAACGACAATCACGCGGGATCCGGGTGCTTGCGAACGTACGGCCTTCAGCGCCCGCGCGAGGGCGTCCGGGTTGTGCGCGAAATCGACGACGGAAGCCGGGGCTTCCGAGATCAGCTGCATCCTGCCCGGCACGGAAACGGTGAAGGGATCGTGCCTGTCCAGTGCCGCCTGGAGGGCCTGCGGATCGACGCCGGAGTCGAGCACCATGATGGTGGCCAGGGCCGCGTTGGCGACGTTGAAGTCCCCCGGCAGCCCTGTATGGACACTCAGGACCGTTCCATCCCGGTGGCGCAATTCGAAGTCCGTTCCAAGCCCGCGTTGCTTGGCAGACTCCACCGTCCAGTCAGCGTCGCCTCCAGGCGTCGCCGACAGCGTGGTCACGGGAATTCCCGCCTCGTCGGCCAGCAAGCGCCCCCAGGGGTCGTCCACGGTCACAACGGCACGCCGTGCGCGCGCGCTCGTGAAGAGCTCAGCCTTGGTCCGGAAGTACTCGTCCATGCTTCCGTGCAGGTCGAGGTGGTCCTGTGTCAGGTTGGTGAAACCGGCAACATCGAACATCACCGAGTCGACCCTGTGGAATGACAGCGCGTGCGAGGACACCTCCATGGAAGCCGCGTCGAGGCCACGTTCACGCATGAGAGCGAGCAAGGCATGGACATCCGTGGACTCGGGCGTCGTCAGCAGGCTCGGGATGGCGTCGCCCCCGGCAAGGATTTCAATCGTCCCGATGAGGCCGGGGTTCATGCCCAGGGCGCGCAGGAGGGAGTTGATGAAATACGTCGTGGTGGTTTTGCCGTTCGTACCGGTCACTCCGAAAAGTGTGGGCGAATCCCCATCGAGCGGCTGGCTGCAGTAGATGAGGGCAGCGAGGGTCCCGACGGCGGCCCTGGGGTTCTCAACGATCAGCACTGGAACGGCAAGGTCGTCAAGTGCCAATTGCCGGGCGCCGTCTTCATCGCTCAGGACCGCCACGGCACCGGCAGCCACCGCTTGGGTGACGAAGTCTGCCCCGTGGCGTGTGGCTCCAGGCAGGGCCAGGTACAGATCCCCCGGCTCGACCGTGCGCGAGTTGAGGGATACACCGGTCACCGAGGTGCCGCCCGTGTCCGCGGGCAGCGCGATTCCGAGCGAGGCAGCGATGGCCTCGAGGGGAACAGGCGCCACGACGGCTGGACGGAAGCCGGGATTGTCCGTAGCCGGCGGGTTCCCTGTAGGGATCGATACGGCGTCATTCTGCTCTGACAAGGTGGTCTCCGTTGGTACTCGTAATACTGGCCGCGGGAGAATCATGGGACTCCCGGAACGGCATGGGTGGATCGTAAAGTGGCCGGACAGATGCCCAACAAGCTTACTTGGCGAAACTGAGCTACTTGCCGTCCTGGCGTTGTTTGCCGGGCTGGCTACTTGCCGTACTGCGGGAACCGCGCCGGAGTGCCGGTGGACGGCGGGACGTTGTAGGTGCGCAGCACCTGGCCCATGACCGAGCGGAAAATCGGTCCTTGGGTGATGCCGTAGATGTTCCCCTTGGGGCGCTGGACAACCACCTCGACAATGAACCGTGGATTCTCCATGGGAGCCATTCCGATAATGGACGCCGTGTAGCCGTCGAATCCGGGCAGGCCGTCTTCACGGGGCGCCTCGGAGGTTCCGGTCTTGGCACCCACCCGGTAACCGTCGATGCCGGCGTCTTTCACTTCGCCCATCGTGACGTTGCTCTCGAGGATGTCACGGACCTGTTGGGCCGTGTCCGGGGTGACAACCTGCCGGGAATCCTTCGCGGGCACCTTGTTCTCCACTCCGTCGGCTCCCACGTAGCCATCGATCAGCCGCGGTTGGATCATCACGCCGCCGTTGGCCACGCTTTGATAGGCCCGGACTGTCTGGAGCGTCGACTGGGAAACACCCTGGCCGAACAACACGGTGTATTGCTGCCGGTCGTCCCATTGATCCGGCTTGGCGAGGATGCCGGTCGATTCGGCGGGAAGTCCGATGTCCGGAGCTTCGCCGATGCCGAAGCGTGTGAGGTAGTCATAACGCTGCTGCTTGCTCAGGCGGCTGCCGATCATCACGGTACCGGTGTTCATTGAATAGCCGAGGATACCGGCGAGCGTTCTCTGTTCAGTGCCGTGCACGAAGGCATCGGTGAACGTCTGACCGTCAATGGTCAGGGCCGGCGGAATCGTCACGGTGTCCAGCGGGCCGGACTTGCCTTCATTGATGGCGGCCGATGCCGTGATCATTTTCTCGACGGAACCAGGCTCGTAGGCAGCCGTCACGGACCGCACGCCGCGGTCAGCGGCCGCGACCTTCCCTGGGTCGTTGGGGTCGGGAGCGTTCGTGTCCGCCATCGCGATGATGTTGCCGGTCTTGACGTCCTCGACGACGATAGAGCCCCACTCGGCATTGAGCTGGTTGACCTGCGTCTGAATCGCTTGCTGCGCAAAGTACTGGATGTCCGTGTTGAGGGTGAGTTTGACGTCCTGGCCGTTCACGGCGGGTGTCAGCAGGTCGGTCGCCACGGGAATGCGAAGCCCGTCGGCGCCGATTTCGAAGACCCGCTTGCCGTCCTTGCCGCGAAGGAGATCATCTTGGGTCTGCTCAAGGCCGGCCTGGCCCGTGGTGCCGTCCTTGAGGAAGCCGATGACGCCCCCGGCGACGCTCCCGTTGGGATAGACACGCTTGCTGACGCCTTCCGAAACCACCCCGGGGATGTGCAGCTGTGAAATCCGGTCTTCGACGTCCGGCTTCACTTCCTTGGCCACGACGTTGTATTTCTTGACGCCGGTCACCGCCTGGGTGACCTGGTTGACGTCCATCCCCAAGGCGCTGGCAAGTTCCGCAATGCCCTGGGACCTGGAGATCGTGTCGATGGCTTGGGTCTGGGTGTTGAAGCGAGGAAACTGATCGGTGTTCGTATTGACCGTTTGGTCCACCACGATGTCGTAGCGGATCACACTGCTCGCGAGCACCGTGCCGTTGGCGTCAAGGATCTTGCCGCGTTCGGCCGGCAGGATGGTGGTGGTCAGCCTGTTGTTATAGGCCGCCTCGGCAAGGCCTCCGACGTCGAGCCCCTGCACCAGGAACAGCTTGCCCCCGACCACCAACAGCAGGGTCAGCATGATTCCGAGGCCGATGCGCAGGCGCTTCTTCGCCACCGGCGTTCTCTTGTTCTTCGGTTTGCCGGTTTTCTGCACCACGTCGATTCCTTGCTGCTTGCCTTGCTGTTTACCTGAAATCAGGTCGGCTGGACGCTACTGCCCGGGTACTTTCTGCTGTGGAACCGGGACCGAACCACCGTGAAGATCCACAACCGGCGGCTTGGGTGCCGCAGGAACCACGGGCGCCTGCGGTTTGGCCGGCGTCGGGTCGGCCGTCCCGCTGGGTTTGCGGCTGTCGAGCGAATCATTCTTGGCGGGCGCGGAAGGTTGCACGCTGGACTGGCCTGCAACCGCAGGAGCAGCAATGACGGCACCGGGATTCTGTCCCTTGGTTGCCGGCGTGGCTTTACCTGTGACTGTCAGGTTGTCCAAATCGATCTGGCCCGTGGCAGTGGAAGCTACCATTCCCAATTCTGCGGCCTTGGCGGCCAGATTCTGGGGAGCTTGGTAGTTCTGGACCTGCTGTGTCAGATCCTGGTTCTGCTTGTTCAGGGACGCATCGTCGTTCCTGAGCTTCACCAAGTCGTATTGGGCCGTGGAAACCGAGATGTTCAGCACAAGGACCGTCATCAAGGCGGCCGCAAGCACGCCGAAGCAAAAGACGACGAAGGGAGTCCGCCGTCGTCCGGGAACACTCTGCACGAGAGAGAGCGGAGTCCGCGCCTTGCGGGTCGCGTCGCGCTCCGGTCCTCGGGCGGGCAGGGCACGCGCGGTGTTGCCCACAGTGGTCGGCAGGATCTTCGCGGCAGCGGTGCTCATGCTGTTCTCCTCGCTTTGATGCGTTCCACGGCCCGCAGGCGGGCAGATGCCGCACGCGGGTTTTCGGCGATTTCTTCGGGTGTCGGCACTTCCGTGCCCTTGGTCAAGGTCTTGAATTCCGGTTTGTGTTCCTCCAGCTCCACCGGGAAACCGAGCGGGGCCGATGACTTGGACCGGGACTGGAAGACTGACTTGACGATCTTGTCTTCGAGGGAGTGGTAAGACATCACGACGACCCGTCCCCCCATTGCGGAGGCTGAGAGAGCGGCAGGAACAGCTCTCTCCAGGACGTCGAGTTCCTCGTTGACTTCAATCCGCAAGGCCTGGAAAGTCCGCTTGGCCGGGTGCCCACCGGACTTCGCAGCCGCCGCGGGAACAACCCCGCGGATCTGCTCGACGAGTTCGCCGGTGGTGGCGAATGGCTTGGCGGCCCTCGCCGTGACGATGCGGTTGGCGATCCTGCCCGCAAACTTCTCTTCGCCCCACTTGCGGATAATCCGGACCAGGTCTTCTTCGGAGTAGTTGTTGACCACGTCGGCGGCAGTCTGGCCGCGGCTGGTGTCCATCCGCATGTCCAGGGGCGCGTCGTAGGAGTAGGCAAAGCCGCGCTCCCGCTCGTCCAGTTGAAGGGAAGATACGCCAAGGTCCATGAGGATCCCGTGCACCTCGGGGATGCCAAGGTCGGCAAGGACATCTTCGATCTCGTCGTAGACCGCATGGACGAGGTCGGTGCGGGCCGAAAACGGTTGCAGCCGCTCTCCGGCGAGGGCGAGGGCCTCTTCGTCCCGGTCTATCCCGACAAGGTGCAGGTCGGGGAACCGTTGCAGCATCGCTTCGGAGTGGCCGCCCATTCCCAACGTGGCGTCGATGACCACCGGCGTTTCGCCGCGGCTGCGGGCCGCTTCAAAACCGGGGGCCAACAAATTGATGCACCGGTCCTTCAGGACCGGTACATGTCGCTCCGAGGTTGGTTTTGGCGCGTCTTGCTCCTCCATGCGGCCTCCTCAGAGCTGAATTGTTCGTCTGTCCGTCGGGTGGGTCGCTTCTTGAGCCGGATCCCCATCCGCGCCTATCGCAGCGTCTGCCTGGCTCCGGGGAAGGTGAGCCAGGAAAACAATGTGATGGGCGGCTGGAGATCCCGTCCAAGAAGCATTGCTGCTTCCTGTCCCGGTTTCTAAATGAACCCGGGAAGGTTGTCGTCGTCGGTCTCCGAGAAGGCGGCTTCCTTCTCGGCCAGGTACTCGTCCCAAGCCTGGGCATCCCAGATCTCTGCGCGGGTTCCGGCGCCGATGACCGCCAATTCCCGCTCAAGACCTGCGTAGCTCCGGAGCGCCGGCGGAATCGTCACGCGCCCCTGCTTGTCAGGTACCTCGTCAGAGGCTCCGGACAGGAAAACCCGGATGTAGTCACGTGACTGCTTGGAGGAGATAGGGGCCTCCCGCATGGATTCGTGAATACGTTCGAATTCCCGCTGGCTGAAGACGTAGATGCAACGCTCCTGGCCCCTTGTGAGCACCAAGCCGTCAGCAAGTTCCTCGCGGAACTTGGCGGGAAGGATGATCCGGCCCTTTTCGTCCAGACGGGGAGAATGCGTGCCAAGAAACACTGGCCCACCGCCCCCATCCGTAAAGGTGCCCGTACCTGCCCCACGCCGCCACTACCCTCTTACTCGCTCCACTTTACTCCACAAGCCCCCACAGTCAACGCAATCCGGCGTGTTTCTGCCCCACTTTCGAATGCGGGAGCCTGAAAACATAGGGAATCCCGGGGTGGTTGGCGGTGGAGGGGACTTCGCGGGGCGCTGCGGGTAACCGCACGACGGCGGCTCCGGGGTCGCGTGCCCTGGCTCGCGAGGCGCGGCGAACCCGGGGTTAAATGCGAAAAGACCCGATATTCGGGTCTTTTCGCAATCAGGCTTGGGCCTGGTGGTGCAATGTGGAGGACTCGTCATTCGTGAAAGACGAACCCCCGGATGAAGCGCTCTTACTCCTCGCCGCGGCGGCGCTCGTCCCAGCGTTCCTCAAGGTTGCTCATGAACGAGTTCCTAGCCTTACCCGGCTTGGCACTCTTCGACTTACCGCCGGCTGCCCTTCTCAGGGTGGCGAAGTACACGCCGGTGCCCATGACAATGAAGCCCAACACGCCAAGGAAGATGTTCTGCAAGGACACACCCACCAACAACAAGAGAATCCCGGCGATAGTGCCTAGAACGCCAATAACGATGTGCCTGGTCGACCATGAGCGAATGGGGTCAGAGCCCATTGAATTGGCAAACTTCGGATCGTCCTCATGCAGTTGCTTCTCGAGTTGCTCGAGGAGCTTCTGTTCGTGCTCCGATAGGGGCATCGCGACCTCCTTTAGTCGGCCAGCGTCTGGATACGCCGCGGCCGTTGCCTCTGTTCCCTAGAAACGGATGAACCCAAAAAAGGGTTCCCGAAGACCGGGTCTTGTGAACACGGTCTCACGGAACAGACACAACAGAGCAATTTATCCAGACGGTCTAAATCTGTGTATCTCTAGGATAGTTTGTTGGCCGCTGTTCTGAAAGACACGCCGGAGGCGCGTGAGGGGCTCGTTGCCGCCTACGGAGAGCCCGGTTCATCGGGCTCCGCATGCGGTTCCAGAAGTGTCGCCGGAAGCACGGTCTTGTTGCCGAATCGCTCGGTGACACGGTCAAGCGCCTGCTCGGCCGCACGCCAGTTGTCGTCCCTTCGATCGAGGCTCAACTGCAGCGAGGCATGTTCTGCCGGTTCGAGCTGCTCGGCCCTGACTCCAACAAGGCGCACGCTCATGGGCCGCTCCCCCAAGGACGCCAGCAACTGGCTCGCCACCTGATAGATCAGCTGCGCGCTGTCCACCGGCGTATGCATTGTCTTGCTGCGGCTGATGGTCGAAAAATCCGCATACCGCAGCTTCAGCGCTATGGTCCTGGCCACCATTCCCGCTGTCCGCAGCCGTGAAGCGGTCCGGTGGGAGAGCCTGAGCAACTCACGGTGCAGGAGCGCGTCATCCGGGGTGTCAATAGCGAACGTTTCCTCGGAGCCGATGCTCTTTTCGAGGCGCGTGGGCGTGACCGGCCGCGGGTCCAGGCCCATCGACAACCGGTGGACATGCTCTCCCGAAGCTCCGAGGACCTTTTTCAAGGAAGAAAGCGGCGTGGCCGCAACATCGGCCACGGTCCGGATGCCCAGTCTCGCGAGCACATCGGCGGTCTTCGCCCCGACTCCCCACAAGGCGTTTACGGGCAGGCTGTGCAAATAGGCCACCGTCTGTCCGGCCTCAATCAGCAGCAATCCGTCGGGTTTGCAGCGCGTAGAGGCAATTTTGGCAACGAACTTATTGGCGGCAATACCCACCGACGCAGTGATTCCCAGCTCTGACGCAACGCGGCGCCGGATCAAATGGCCGATCTGGAGGGGCGGACCAAGCCTCCGTATCGCGCCGCCAACGTCCAGGAAGGCTTCGTCCACGCTCAACGGTTCCACGAGGTCCGTTATTGATTCGAATATTCCCATCAACTGCCCGGACACCTCGTAGTAGAGGCTGTGGCGGGGCTCGATGATGACCGCCCTGGGGCACATCCGCATGGCGTTGGCCATGGGCATCGCAGACTTCACGCCCAGCGCGCGCGCTTCGTAGGAAGCGGACAGGACAACCGAGCGATCCACCGGGAAGCCCACAATGACGGGCTTTCCCTTGAGTTCGGGCCGGGTGCGCAATTCCACCGAGACAAAAAAGGCATCCATGTCCACGTGGAGGATGCTGGTGCGCCTCAGTTCCCGCAGAGCAGCGGGATCCGGGGCGACTTCCTGGCGGGGTCCCGGCCCGTTGTCCTCTGCTTGTGGTCTCACAGGGAAATCCTATGCCGCGGCACTGGTTACTGGACGCCGCGTCCGGCGTCCTAAACTGGAGGCAGCATCCGGCGTCGTCCCCAGGAGGAAATCCCTGTGAAGCTCTTTGGAAAGCCTCAACCCGTCAGCCTGGCCCTGTTGGCCACGGGCGTCGCGTTGACCATATCGGCTTGCGGGTCGTCCCCGGCAAGCACGGCATCCCAAGGGGCGGCGCCAACATCGTCAGGGGCGGTCACTGCCTCGGCAAGTCCGGCGCCGGCTACTACGTCCACACCCGCCGCCGGAGCTTCGGCGACGGTCGGCGCCCTGGTCCCTGGATTCCCGCAGCAGCTGATTCCCTTGATGCCCCAGGCGGCGGTCGAATCCAGCAGCTTCGACAAGAACTCCTCCCCGGCATCGGTGGCCTTGGTCGGCACTGTTTCGTCCCCGTCGGACGCAGTCGTGGCCTTTTATACCTCTGCGCTCACCGCGCAGGGCTTCAAGGAAGTTCCCGGCAACACTGTGGGAAGTATCAAATCAAAGGACTTCCTTCGCGGCGACAATGAAACCGTGAATATCTCGGTGGTGGAAACCGCAGGCAAATCCACGTTCACCATCGGCGCCAACGTGGCCGCCGGGTCGATCAAGTGACCACGGAGAACCTCGGCTCGGAACAAAGCCGTTTCGTGGCCGATGTCGCCGCCAGACTCAACGGCTTCCTCGGGATGCAGCAGGAAACCATGGCCACCATCTCCCCCGACGTGGCTCCCCTCATGGGTTCGATCTCGAGCCTTGTGACAGGTGGCAAACGGCTCCGGGCCCTGATGTGTTACTGGGGGTGGCGCGGCGCCGGAGGCGAGTCCGCACATCCGGACATCATCACAGCCGGCTGCGCCTTGGAACTCTTTCAGGCGGCAGCCCTGATCCACGATGACATCATCGACCGCTCTGACACGCGGCGCGGAGGCCCCAGCGTCCACAAGCGGTTCAGCCAGCTCCATGAGGGCGAAGGCTGGGCCTTGGACAGCGAACGGTTCGGTCATGCGGCCGCGATTCTCACGGGAGACCTGTGCCTGTCCTTCAGCGAGGAGGCCTTCACGGAGATTGGCGGCCGGGCCGCCTCCGGTACACCCGCGCGACGGATCTTCAACCTGATGCGTGCCGAGGTCATGGCCGGCCAATACCTGGACATCCTGGAGGAAGTCGCCGGCCCGGTCCGGGACCGCGCAGGCGCCGTCCACCGTGCCCAGTCCATCATCCGTTTCAAGTCGGCGAAGTATTCGACCGAACACCCCTTGGCCCTTGGAGGCGCCCTGGCCGGTGCCAGCGAAGAACTCCTGCAAGGCTATTCAGCCTTCGCGTTGCCATTGGGTGAGGCCTTCCAGCTGCGCGACGACGTCCTGGGAGTGTTCGGAGACCCCGGAACCACCGGGAAGCCCGCTGGAGATGACCTACGCGAGGGCAAACGGACCGTGCTGGTGGGCTTCGCCATCAACCAGGCCGGTGCCGCTGATTCGAAGTACATCGATACCATGCTCGGAAGGCAGGACCTTGGCGAGGCCGAGGTTGCCGAGATCAGGCGGATCATTGTGGATTGCGGAGCGCTCGAAGCCACGGAATCGATGATCGAAGAATTGAGCAACGAGGCTTTCGAGGCGTTGGAACGCCTCCCCCTGGCCGAACTCCCGCTGACCGCACTCAGGCAGTTGGCCGAAGCCGCCGTGAGCCGCGCCGCGTGAAATCTTGGATAAATCCAGGTTAAGGGCAGCCTGAATACCCGGCTTAAATACAGTGGTGGCGATCAGCTTGCTGATCGCCACCACTGTATTTAAGGCAGGATTCCCTTACCAGGCGAGCGATTGGGCCCTGCGTCGGATTTCTGTTTTGCGACCTTCACGGAGCGCATCGACAGGGCGGCCACGCAGCGACTCATCCGGGGTGAAGAGCCACACAATGAGCTCCTCATCCGTGTACCCGGCATCGCCAAGCACTGCGATGGTGCCTTTCAGGCTATCCACCACATGACCGTCCTGGATAAAGAGGGCAGGAATCGAACGGATATTGCGTTCGCCCACTCTCACAGCCACCACTGCACGCTCATCCAGAAGACCGTGGACCTTGGTGATTGAAACGTTCAGCAGCTCTGCCACATCGGGCAGCGGCAGCCATTCGGAAACGAGGCTTTCTACATTACTCACGGATCAAGATTGCCACGCCCTCGCGCTTTGCGCCTAGCCAGACGGACAGCAGGGGCCGAATTTGTGCCTTCGAATTGCCCAAGAATCGAATGCACAGTGATTTCTTGTGCGGAATCGAAAAATGTGAGAGATTCACATTGATCACATTTGCATCACTACTCACTTTAGTAACACTGGCAACAGCGGCATTCCCAACGTCCGCTGCTGAGATGAGGATTGCTCCCATGACGACGCCCCGCTCGCCCAAGAAGACAACGAGCATGCCCATAATTGCGGCCACCACAGCGGCGCTGCCCGCCGTCATGCTCTCTTCACTGGCGCTCGCCCAACCGGCAACCGCGCTTCCGGCGGTACAAACCCAGAAGATTCCCGCATCATTGGCTGCGGCCATGCAAGCCCAGGCTCAGGCCTCGGCCGTGCCCGCAAACGTCATTCCCGCGTCCGCGGTTGCCGCGACCATTCCGGCCGCCATGCAGCCCATGGCACCCGCGGCTCCGGCCACGTACACCATCGTCCGGGGCGATACCATCAGCGGCATCGCGGCCCGCTACGGGTTGAACACCAACACCGTCCTGCAGCTCAATGGGCTCTCGGCCAACACCATCATCTACCCGGGACAGCAGATCAAGTTGTCCGATTCCGCGGCTGCTCCAAGCGCGCCGGCGCCCGCACCAAGGCCGGCACCCGGCCCGGCGCCGTCGTCGTCGGCTGCCAGCTACACGGTGGTCCCCGGGGACACCCTGGGCGGCATTGCCGCCCGCCACGGCGTCGCGCTGTCCGACGTCTTCACTTGGAACGGCCTCAATGGCCGGTCCATCATCTACCCGGGACAGAAGATCAGGGTGAGCGCGGGAACGAGCGCACCGGCGCCCGCGGCTCCGGCCCCGGCGGCTCCCGCCCGCCCTGCGGCGCCGGCGGCACCTGCGCTTGCCAATACCGGCTCGTACACCATCAAATCGGGCGACACCCTGGGCGGCATCGCGAACCGCCTTGGCGTGTCCCTGTCCTCGCTGCTGACGGCCAACAAGCTGTCGATGAGCACCATCATCTATCCGGGGCAGAAGCTCGCCATTCCTGGCGCTCCCGCGGCACCGGCACCGGCTCCGGCTCCCGTCAGCACCCCCCTGGTCCCGAGCACGTTCCTGGGCTACACCTACCCGGAGGCCGTGGTCAGCTCAGCCAACGCGAACAAGGCCCTGCTCAACGCATCCCCGGTCCCCAGCACCGCCCAGATGAAGGGCATCGTGGCTGACACCGCCCGCCGGATGGGAGTGGACCCGTCGTTGGCCATGGCATTCGCCTACCAGGAGTCGGGCTTCAACCAGCGTGCGGTCTCTCCCGCCAACGCCATCGGCACGATGCAGGTGATTCCCTCGTCAGGTGAATGGGCTTCCCAACTGGTGGGACGCAAGCTCAACATCCTGGACCCCTATGACAACGTCACCGCCGGCGTCGCCATCATCCGGGCCCTCGTCAACACGAGCAAGGACCTGCCCACCGCCATCGCAGGCTACTACCAGGGCCAGTACTCGGTGAGCAAGCACGGCATGTACGACGACACCAAGGCCTACGTCGCATCGATCCTTGCCCTGAAGAAGAACTTCAGCTAAAATCACATCGCATAACCCGGGCCCGGATCGCATGTCGATTCGGGCCCGTGTTTTTGCTCAACTAGGATCGTAGGGTGCAGGAACAAGTTTCGGACCATCTCCTTGGATCCCTCGTGGACGGGCGCTACCTGGTGCGATCGCGCCTTGCAGGCGGCGGAATGTCAACCGTCTATCTCGCCACCGACGAGCGGCTCGATCGCGACGTGGCGCTCAAAGTGCTGCATCCGCACCTGGCCAACGACCAGAATTTCCTGGACCGCCTGCAACGCGAGGCCCGGGCCGCGGCGAGCCTTTCCCACCCGCACGTCGTGGGGGTCCTCGACCAGGGACAGGACGGCCACATTGCGTACATCGTCATGGAGTACATCAAGGGCCACACCCTGCGGGACGTCCTCAACGAGAAGGCAGCGCTTCCGCCCCGGCTGGCCTTTGCACTGATCGATCCTGTCATTGAAGGGCTCGCCGCGGCCCACTCGGCGGGGCTGATACACCGCGACGTGAAACCGGAGAATGTCCTCATCGCCGACGACGGCCGCATCAAAGTGGGCGATTTCGGCCTGGCCCGTGCGGTCACCGCGACAACCAGCACCGGTGCCCTGATCGGCACCGTCGCGTATTTGGCTCCCGAGCTCGTCCTCGGCAAGCCCGCCGACGCCCGGAGCGACATCTACTCCACAGGCATCATGCTTTACGAAATGCTGACCGGCGGCCAACCCTATGCGGGCGAGGTTCCCATCCAGGTGGCCTACCAGCACGTCAATTCGGCCGTCGCTCCGCCGTCGCTCGCTGTGCCCGGACTTGCCGGAGACGTGGACGAGCTCGTCCAGTGGTGCACCGCGAAGGAACCCGAAGAGCGGCCAGTGGACGCTTCGGCACTGTTGTCGGAACTGCGGCACATCCGTACAACGTTGAGCGACGCGCAACTGGACATCAACCCGCCTGCTGCCAAGGCGGCAATTCCGGAAGGCCACCAAGATGCGGCCGGGGCAACCGCCGTCGTCGCGCCTTTCCACGCCGCACGCACGGAGCCGCTCGAACGGATCGGCCGCCCGACGGAGATCATCTCCAACCAGCGCAATCCAACCACTGTGCTTCCACCGTCGCGATTCTCCCCCGGCGCCACGGCATTCGACATGCAGGTGCCGCAGGACCGGGAGCCCGGGGCCCCGGACGAAGCCCCGGCGAGCAAACGCGACGTCAAACGGATGGCGCGCCAAGAAGAGAAGGACCGCGTCCGGGCCGCGGCCACGCCGTCGCGCTCTTTGCGTGAAGGCAACCCGCGCCGCCGGGCGGTGATCTGGACGATTGTGGTGATTGTCCTGGCGATCCTGGCCACCGCGGCAGGCTGGTTCTTCGGGATGGGGCCCGGCTCGCCCGGAACCATTCCGGACACCAAGAACAAGACAGTGGCGGAGGCACAGCAACTGCTCAGAACCGCCGGCTTCCAATCCGAGCCCAAGGACGTGTACGACGACGACGTCACGGCCGGTTTGGCGGTGGGAACGGAGCCCGCGTCCGGCCAGGTGGTCCGGAAGTTCCAGGCGGTGTCGCTGTTCGTCTCGAAGGGCCCACAGTTGTTTCCGCTTGCGTCGATGTCGGGATTGACACTCGACCAGGCAAAGAATGCCCTGGGCGTGGCCGGGATGGCACTCGGCCAAGTCACCGGGCAGTATGACGACAAAGTGCCTTCAGGCTCGATCATCTCCCAGTCCCCGCCGCAGGACACCGCCGTCCGCCACGGTACGCCAGTGGCGCTCGTCGTCTCCAAGGGACCGCAGCCCCTCCCCGTTCCCGATGTCCGGGGCATGAACCAGCAAGAAGCCGTCCAGGCGATCAGCGACGCCGGATTGACCGCGAAAATTGCGCCGGAACCCGTCAATGACAAGAAGGTCCCAGCAGGCGCCGTGGTCAGCCAGAGCCCCGCCAACGGCACTCTGGTCCGCGGTGACTCCGTCACGTTGACCCTGTCCAAGGGCCCGAAAATGGTGCATGTCCCCAACTTCATCGGCAAGCAGGCAGACGCCGCCCGCAAAGCCCTGGAGTCGCTCGGATTCGACGTCAAGGTCAACAACATCCTGGGTGGCTTCTTCGGGACCGTCCGTGACCAGAACCCCGTGGACAGCGATGCGCCGGAGGGTTCCGTCGTCACCTTGACAGTGGTGTAGGACGCACGCAGACAGGAAAGGCGATCCGGAATATTCCGGATCGCCTTTCCTGTATGCCGTGCACGTCGGGACTACCGCTTGGTGAGCGCCCCGGCTACGAGGAAGGCCATCTCGAGGGACTGCATGTGGTTCAGGCGGGGGTCGCACACCGACTCGTAGCGGTCCAGGAAAGCGTCCTGGTCAATGGGATCGGCGCCACCGAGGCATTCCGCGACGTCGTCGCCGGTCATTTCCATGTGCAGGCCACCCGGTACCGTGCCCAGGGCGTGGTGGACTTCGAAGAAGCCGCGGACTTCGTCCACGACGTCGTCGAAGTTGCGGGTCTTGTACCCGTTGGGCGAGGTGACCGTGTTCCCGTGCATCGGGTCCGTGACCCAGAGAACCTGGGCGCCCGAGGCAGTGACCTTCTCGACGACGGCGGGCAGCTTCTCGCGGATGTTCTTGGAGCCCATCCGGGTGATGAAGGTGAGGCGGCCAGGCTCGCGGTTCGGGTCCAGCTTGTCAATGAGCCGCAGCGCATCGTCCCCGGAGGTCCCGGGACCGAGCTTGACGCCGATGGGATTGCGCACGCGGGACAGGAAGTCCACATGCGCGTGGTCAAGCTCGCGCGTGCGCTCACCGATCCAGAGGAAGTGCCCTGAGGTGTCGTACGGAAGCCCCGTGCGGGAGTCGATGCGGGTCAGGGCTCGCTCGTAGTCGAGCAGCAATGCCTCGTGGCTCGCGAAGAACTCCACGCGCTTGAGGGCTTCGAAATCGGCACCGCAGGATGCCATGAATTTGATGGCTCGGTCGATGTCCCGCGCCAGGGACTCGTAGCGGGCATGGGCGGGGTTTTCGGTGAAGCCCTTGTTCCAGAGGTGCACCAGGCGAAGATCGGCGAACCCACCCTGCGTGAAGGCGCGGATGAGGTTCAGCGTGGAAGCCGAGGTGTGGTAGGCCTTCAGCATGCGGCCGGCATCGTGGGCTCGGGATTCCGGGGTGAAATCGTAGCCGTTGACGATGTCGCCGCGGTAGGCGGGCAAGGTCACGCCGTCGCGGGTTTCGTCGTTCGACGAGCGGGGCTTGGCGAACTGGCCGGCCATGCGGCCCATCTTGATGACCGGCATGGCCGCACCGTAGGTGAGGACAACGGCCATCTGCAGGATGGTGCGGACCCGGGCACTGATCTTGTCGGCCGTGGCGTCCTCGAAAGTCTCGGCACAGTCGCCGCCCTGCAACAGGAATGCCTTGCCCTGGGCCGCAGCCGCCAGACGCTCGCGCAAAATGTCCACTTCGCCGGCGAAGACCAGCGGCGGAAGCACGGAGAGTTCTTTGACGGAGGCATCGAAGACACCCCTGTCGGTCCAGGTGGGTTGCTGCGAGATAGGCAGCTGGCGCCAATCGTCCAAGCCGGGATAGTTCGCCGCGCCGCTTTGCGCGGTGCTGGTCAGGGGGCTGCCCAGGGAACTGGTCAAGGGGCTCGTCACGGACGGTGCGGGGTTCGCGGATAGCTCAGTCACTCTCCAAGACTAGTTGCCTTGCCCGCTGTTCGGGGCAAGGCTTCCGTAACCCTTATTCGACCGCCGTCACACTTTCCCGGCCACCGCGCCGTCGCCGTCCGGCTCCGAACCGTTGCCGGGGAGCCGCCTCCCCTTTTCACCGCCGTCGCGTGGATTCCCTTCGTGCCCGCCGGCCGGCTCCGGAAGCTGCCCGGCGAGCCGCTGCTTGACGACGGCGGCGTACTCGTCCACGTATTCCTGCCCGGAGAGCCGCATGAGTTCGTACATGATTTCGTCGGTCACGGCTCGTTGAACGGAATGGTCTTCCTCCTGGCCGTAATACCGGCTGAAGTCCATCGGTTGACCGAAAATGATCCCGATCCGGCGGATATTGGGCAAACGCTTGCCGATGGGCTGGACCTTCTCAGTACCGATCATCGCCACGGGAACAACGGGCACCCGGGTCTGGAGAGCAAGTTTCGCTACCCCGACTTTGCCCCGGTAAAGCCTGGCGTCGGGACTGCGGGTGCCCTCTGGGTAGATGCCCAGCAGTCCGCCGTCGGCCAGGACGTCCCTGCCTGCCTGCAAGGACAGCTCGGACGCGGCCCCGCCCGAACGGTCCATCGGCAACTGGTTGGTGAGCCGGAAGAACAAGGCCGTCAGCCTTCCTTTGAGCCCGGTGCCCGTAAAGTACTCGGACTTGGCAAGGAAACTCACGCGCCGGGGCACCATCACCGGCATGAAAATCGAGTCCGAAAAGGACAAATGGTTCGAAGCGAGAATCGCGGCGCCATCGTGGGGAACATTGTCGAGGCCCTTGACCCAGGGGCGGAACAGCAATTTGAGAAGCGGACCCAAAAAGATCCGCTTCATGACCCAATAGAACACGTTGGTTCCTCTCCGGGGCGGCGTCTGCAAGGCGTCCGGACGGTCCCGGTCCGCATTCAGAAGCCACCCTACTCCAGTGAGAAATGTCCGGAACAGTGACACGATGGACTCATCACGGAAAGCAGTGCCGCCAACAGAGTAGCCTCGGAGTCATCATGAAAACTCTCCCCGATCCCTCGCCGTACGCCAGCGACTTCACCGGTAGTGGACCCAGCATCGGCGTCGTGATGAGCCACGGCTTCACGGGCAGTCCGCACAGCATGCGCCCTTGGGCGGAGTATCTGGCCGCGGAGGGCTACGCGGTCCGCCTCCCGCTGCTTCCAGGCCATGGGACAACGTGGCAGGACATGGCAACGAGGCACTGGCAGGAGTGGCACCATGCGGTGGATGCCGCTTATCTCGAGCTTCAGGCCGAATGTGACTTCGTCTTCGCCGCCGGCCTGTCGATGGGAGGAACGCTGGCCCTGCGTATCGCGGCCACGCGGCCCGTGGCCGGCACCGTCGTCGTCAATCCCGGACTGGTGATCGACGACCCGCGCGCTGCCGTGGTCGGCATCCTCAAGCACGTCATGAAATCCACCCCGGCCATTGCCAATGACATCCTCAAACCGGGCATGGACGAAGGCGCCTACCCCCGGACACCGGTTGCCGCCGCCCATGAGTTGAAAAAGATGTACAAGGACACCGTCACGCTGCTGCCCCGGATTTCCGCGCCGGTGCGCGTCTTCCGTTCCTCCGTGGACCACGTGGTTTCGGATCGAAGCATCAGGCAGTTGAAGGAGCGGGTCACGGCTCCGACGGAGTTCAGCACCCTGGGGAACAGCTACCACGTGGCCACGCTGGACAACGATGCGCCGGAGATTTTCCGGGGATCGGCCGAGTTCATCAGGAAGACAATGGCAGGACTGGCAAGCAGTTCAGCCCCCGCCAGCCAGTCCGGCACCGAGCTTCGGGATTCACCCCATGAATAGGCCAGGGCCCGATTCCCCCGACCAGAGCGCCAACAAGGACGACGACGCCGTCTGGCTCGATCTGGTGGCCCGGCTCGAGTCGATGCCTTCCTCGGCGCTCGACGAAGCGCCGACGGCGGAGACGTCCGCCAGCGATTCCGGAACCGAGACGGGTACGGGTACAGGTACAGGTCCGCAGGACGTGCCCGGCCGATCGTCGTCCCGTTCCTTCCAGGACTTCGATCCCCTCGGGTTGTCTGGAATGTCGAAAAGAGGCGCTGCCGACGAATCCGGGGGCAGCGGAGCTGCCGGTCCGCGCGACTACGACGTCGACGACGAAAACGGCTTCGTCCCGGAGGATCCGCCGAGCCTGGCCGGCACCGAACCGCTGACCATGCTCGCCTGGCTCGGAGCTGTGGGCGGCCCGCTTGCCCTGCTGTTCACCGCGATGTTCTGGCGCTCGGCGCCGCTCCTGGCCGTGATGGGCATCCTGGCGACCTTCCTGGCCTCCGTTGTCTACCTCATCATGAAGCTGCCCCAGGAAAAAGACGAGAACGACGACGGCGCCCGCGTCTAAGCGGGCTGCCGCCCTGCGCATCCCCTCGCGGCTGAGGCCGTACTAGCCGCGTGCACGGCCGCTGACCCTTGACAGGTCGGCGGCACCGATCATCCCCGCCCGCGGTCCGAGTGCGGCAAGCTTGATGGCGGCCGCGGGACGGAAGCCGCGGCCAGTGAGGTTCCGGGCGAAGGCAGTCCGCGCGGGGCCCACAAGAAGCTCACCGGCGTCGCACAGCCCACCGCCGATCACAAATGTCCCCGGGTCAAGGGCAGCCGCGAGGTTTGCAAGGCCGAGCCCAAGCCAGTGCCCCACTTCTTCCAAGAGCTCCCTCGAAGCGGAGTCCCCGGCTTTTGCCCGCTCCGTCACGGTGACGCCCGTGATGTTCCCGGCAGAGCCCCCGGCAGCCTTGAGCAATTCGAAGGCAACCGGTGAATTCCGCAGGGCAAGCTCCCGGGCTTCCCTGCCGAGCGCGTTGCCGGAAGCATATTGCTCCCAGCAGCCCCGGTTGCCGCATTCACAGCGATGGCCGCCGGGCACCACGATCTGGTGGCCGAACTCCCCCGCCACGCCGAACCGTCCACGCTCCACCCGACCGTCCATGACCATGGCGCCACCGATGCCTGTGCCCAGCGTGATGCAGACGAGCCGGCTCTCCCCTTGCCCCGCGCCGAAGCGCCATTCGGCCCAGGCAGCAGCGTCGGCGTCGTTGGTCACGAGGACCGGGCGCCTCAGCAGGTGCTGCAGGTTTTCACGAAGCGGCTCGTTTCGCCAGGCGAGATGCGGACTGAAAAGCACCGTGCCGCCGTCGAGGTCCATCCAGCCGGCGGCGCCGATCCCCACGGAGGCTATGCGTTGGCTCCTGCCCAACTCCTGGACCAGCTCGACGATCACTTGCTCTACTGCCCGGGCGTCATTGCCGGGCGTGGAGCGCCACGCTTCCTCGACCACCCGGCCCGAGGGATCCACAACTCCGGCTGCCACCTTCGTGCCGCCGATGTCGATGCCGATTGCCAAGCCCCTGCGGCCGAGATGGGAACGCCGGGCGGCCCACGGCACCGATTCCCAACGAAGGCCTCCGAGTGCGGAGCCGGAGCGCCGGCCGGTTGCGTTCGAACCGGACCAGGAAATCTTCCGAACTCTTGCCGGGATCTGGTCGTTGGATGAATTCAAGGGCATGTCGCCATCCTATTCCGCGTGCCGCATATGTACTGACATGGACGCTGTGTGGAGGGAGCGTTCGCGTGCCCGCATTGGCGGAATTCCACGCTTCACGTAAAGTTACTCATCAGTAACTTGAGTATCGTGAATTGCGACACACCCATTACTTGGCCGTATAGAGTTAGAGCAGCCCCGCAATGGTCTGTTGATATCGAAGGAGCTATCGTGCGTGAATTCAGTGTTCCGCCCCTGGTGAATGTTGCCCCCGAAACCAACATCACGGACCTCGTGGTTCGTCAGGCCGCCAAGGCGTCCAACCCGGCACTGTTTGCCAAGCTCAACAGCGCCGGCCAATGGCAGGATATCCGGGCAACGGACTTCCTCGAGGACGTGTCGGCCCTCGCCAAGGGACTGATCGCAAGCGGTGTCAGCGTGGGCGACCGCGTGGGCATCATGTCCAGGACCCGTTACGAGTGGTCCCTCGTGGACTTCGCCATCTGGTTTGCCGGCGGCATTTCAGTCCCGATCTATGAAACGTCGTCGCCGTCGCAAGTTGCCTGGAACCTCGGCGATTCCGGCGCGGTGGCCGCATTCGCCGAGTCCCCGCACCACGAAGACGTGATCCGGCAGGCCGTCACGGCCGAAGGCCTCGGCTCGGTCGCCCATGTCTGGCAGCTCGAAGGCGGCGGCCTTGACGCACTCCGCAACGCCGGCAGCGCTGTCACCGACGAGGAACTCGAGGCGCGCCGCAGCAGCGCGGAACTGGCCGACGTCGCCACGATCATCTACACCTCCGGCACCACGGGCCGCCCCAAGGGTTGCGAACTCACGCACGGCAACTTCGTGGAACTCTCGGAGAACGCCTTGGCCTCCCTCGGTGACGTCGTCAACGAGAACGCCAAGACCATCATGTTCCTCCCGCTGGCCCACGTCTTTGCCCGTTTCATCTCGGTCCTGGCGGTCGCCGCGGGGGCCCAAGTGGCGCACACGCCTGATATCAAGAACCTCTTGGCGGACCTGCAAAGCTTCCAGCCGTCCTTCATCCTGGCTGTCCCCCGCGTCTTCGAGAAGGTCTTCAACTCGGCCCTCACCAAGGCAGAGGACGGTGGCAAGGGCGCCATCTTCCACAAGGCCGTGGACACCGCGATCGCGTACTCGAAGGCGCAGCAGTCGGGATCGGTCGGATTGGTGCTCAGGCTCAAGCACGCAGTCTTCGACCGCTTGGTGTACGGGAAGCTTCGCGCTGCCATGGGTGGCCATGTCAGCCACGCAGTCTCCGGCGGCGGCCCGCTCGGCGAACGGCTCGGCCATTTCTTCCACGGTATCGGCCTGCAGATCCTGGAAGGCTACGGCCTCACGGAGACCACGGCACCCATTTCAGTCAACACCCCGTCCCTGATCAAGATCGGCACGGTGGGAGCGCCGCTCCCCGGCAATGCGGTCAGGATCGCCGACGACGGCGAAATCCTCGCCAAGGGCGTCTGCGTCATGAGGGGCTACTTCAAGCGGGATGACCTTGCCGCGGAAACCTTCGTGGACGGCTGGTTCCGCACAGGTGACATCGGCGAACTGGATGAACAGGGTTTCCTGAAGATCACCGGCCGCAAGAAGGAAATCATCGTCACTGCCAGCGGCAAGAACGTGGTGCCCGCCCTGCTGGAGGACCAGATCCGCGCGGACGCCCTGGTGTCCCAGGTCCTCGTCATCGGCGACAACCGGCCCTTCATCGGCGCGCTGGTCACCCTCGACGAGGAAGCCCTGCCCGGCTGGTTGGAGCGCCATGGCCTTCCCTCATCCACGACGACGACGGCTGCCGCGGACAACGCGCTTGTCCGGGCCGCGGTCCAGGAACTGATCAGCCACGCGAATCAGTCCGTCTCGCATGCGGAGGCCATCAAGTCGTTCCGGATCGTGCCGTCCGACTTCACCGAGGCTTCCGGCCACCTCACGCCGTCGTTGAAGGTCAAGCGAGCCCAGGTCATGAAGGACTTCGACGCCGTGATCGAGGAAATGTACTCGGCGCCCAAGGCGTCCTGACGCGCCGCACGCGACGCATCGGCCAAAGCATGAAGGAAGGTCCCGGGCTTATAGCCCGGGACCTTCCTTCATGTGTGCTCCGCGGAGGAGCGGGCCGCTATTCGACCACGATCAGCAGATCGCCGCCCTGGACCTGCTCCACGTTGTTGATGGCGAGGCGCGAGACCGTGCCAGCCACCGGTGTCGTGATGGAAGCCTCCATCTTCATTGCCTCGATGGTGGCGACAGTGTCGCCGGCCTTGACGGTGTCCCCTGCTTTGACGGTCAGGGTCACGGCGCCGGCGAACGGCGCTGCGACCTGGCCGGGCTGGGACGCATCCGCCTTCTCCGCCGCCTTCACGTTGCTGACGACGGACTTGTCGCGGACCACCACGGGGCGGGACTGGCCGTTGAGCTTGCACATGACGGTGCGCATGCCCTTTTCGTCAGGCTCCGAGACTGCTTCCAGGGAAGCGATCAGGCGCACGCCCTTTTCGAGCTCCATGACGTGTTCGGTGCCGAGCTGGAGACCGTAGAGGTAGTCGCGGGTATCGAGCACCGACAGGTTGCCGTATGTATCCACGCTCTTGAGGTAGTCCTTGGTGGGGCCCGCGAACAGCAGCCGGTTCAAGGTCCTCTGGCGGGACTTCGAATCACCCTTGAGCGCCGCGCCGTCTTCGGCACTCAGCTCGACGTCGCGGACCTTGATGCTGCGGCCCTGGAGCGCCTTGGTGCGAAACGGCTCCGGCCATCCTCCGGGAGGATCTCCGAGTTCACCCGACAGGAAGCCGATGACGGAGTCCGGGATGTCGTAGTTCTGCGGGTTCTCGTTGAAGTCCGCAGGATCCGCATGGATTCCCACGAGGTGCAGCGCGAGATCACCGACCACCTTGGACGACGGCGTCACCTTGACCAAGCGGCCCAGGATACGGTCCGCGGCGGTGTACATGTCCTCAATGGCCTCGAAACGCTCGCCAAGGCCTAGAGCGATGGCCTGCTGGCGCAGGTTGGACAACTGGCCACCAGGGATTTCGTGCTGGTAGACCCGGCCAGTAGGACCGGGAAGCCCGGACTCGAACGGCGCGTAGACCCTGCGGACCGCTTCCCAGTAGGGCTCCATGGAGCTGACGCTGGCCAGGCTGAGCCCGGTATCGCGCGGCGTGTGTGCCAACGCGGCCACGAGGGCCGACGCGGACGGCTGGCTCGTGGTACCCGCCAGGGACGCTGACGCGACGTCGACGGCGTCCACGCCGGCATCCACAGCCGCCAGCAAGGTGGCCAGTTGGCCGCCTGCGGTGTCGTGGGTGTGCAGGTGGACAGGCAGGTCGAAGCGTTCGCGCAAGGCGCTGACAAGCTTGGCTGCGGCCGCCGGGCGAAGCAGTCCGGCCATGTCCTTGATGGCGAGGATGTGCGCACCGGCGTCGACGATCTTCCGGGCGAGGTCCAGGTAGTAGTCGAGGGTGTACAGGGTCTCGTTCGGGTCGAGGAGATCGCCGGTGTAGCAGAGCGCCACCTCAGCTACCGCGGTGCCCGTGGCCCGCACTGCGCGGATCGCCGGAGCCATCTGGTTGACGTCGTTGAGGGCGTCGAAGATGCGGAAGATGTCGATGCCCGTTGCGGCTGCCTCGTTGACGAATGCCTCGGTGACTTCCTCCGGATAGGGCGTGTACCCGACCGTGTTGCGGCCACGGAGCAGCATCTGCAGGCAGACATTGGGCAGGGCTTTGCGCAGGGCGGCCAGCCGGTCCCACGGATCCTCGCCGAGGAAGCGCAGGGCGACGTCGTAGGTGGCCCCGCCCCAGGCTTCGACCGACAGCAGTTCGGGCAGCAGCGCGGAGACCGCCGGGCCGGCCGCGACGAGGTCGCGGGTACGGACACGGGTGGCGAGCAGCGACTGGTGCGCGTCGCGGAACGTGGTGTCGGTGACGGCGACCGCGGTCTGCTCGCGCAGCGCCTTCGCAAAGCCAACGGGACCAAGCTCCTGCAGCTTCTGGCGCGAGCCGGCCGGTGCGACGATCCCTGCAACCGAAGGGAGCTTGGCTGCGGGGTCCGTGTGGACTTTGAGTTCGCCGTTGGGCTTGTTGACCGTCACGTCGGCCAACCAGGTCAGCAGCTTGGTCCCGCGGTCCGCGGAGACGTGGGACTTCAGCAGTTCAGGGCGTTTGTCGATGAAGTCGGTCGCCACGTTGCCGGCAATGAAGTCGGGGTCCGCGAGGACGGCCTGGAGGAAGGGGATGTTGGTGGACACGCCACGGATCCGGAACTCGGCCAGGCCGCGCCGGGCACGGGCCACTGCGGCCGGGTAGTCGCGTCCGCGGCAGGTCAGCTTGACCAACATGGAGTCGAAGTGCGGGCTGATCTCGGCACCCGAGTAGACCGTGCCGCCGTCGAGACGGACACCGGCGCCACCGGCCGAACGGTAGCCGGTGATCTTTCCGACGTCGGGCCGGAAGCCGTTGGCAGGATCTTCCGTGGTGATGCGGCACTGCAGGGCGGCACCCTTGATGGATACCGACTCCTGGCTCAAGCCGAGGTCTGCGAGTGTCTCGCCCGAGGCAATGCGCATCTGCGCCTGGACGAGGTCCACGTCCGTGATTTCCTCGGTGACCGTGTGCTCAACCTGGATGCGCGGGTTCATCTCGATGAACACGTGCTGGCCGGCCCGTTCGCCCTCGGTGTCCACGAGGAACTCGACCGTTCCGGCGTTGACGTAGTTCAGGGCCTTCGCGAAAGCCACGGCATCCCGGTATAGCGCCTGGCGGATGGACTCGTCCAGGTTGGGGGCCGGGGCGATTTCCACGACTTTCTGGTGGCGGCGCTGCAGGGAACAGTCGCGCTCGAAGAGGTGCATGACATTGCCCTCGGCGTCGGCCAGGATCTGTACCTCGATGTGGCGAGGACGGAGCACGGCCTGCTCCAGGAACATGGTGGGATCGCCGAACGCGGCGTCCGCCTCACGCATGGCCGACTGGAGGGCTTCCGGAAGGTCCTCGCGGGTCTCCACCCGGCGCATGCCGCGGCCACCGCCACCGGCGACGGCCTTGGCGAAGATCGGGAATCCGACCTCGTCCGCCGCGGCGATGAGCTCATCGATGTCGCGGGACGGAGCACTCGACTTCAAGACCGGCACGCCGGCCTTGCGGGCGGCCTCGAGAGCGGCGACCTTGTTGCCCGCGAGCTCAAGCACCTCCGCCGGAGGGCCGACAAACGTGATGCCCGCGGCTTTGGCTGCCCGGGCGAGGTCAGGGTTTTCCGACAGGAATCCGTAGCCAGGGTAGATTGCGTCCGCACCCGCTTCCTTGGCGACCCGGACGATTTCGTCCACGTCCAGGTAAGCGCGGACCGGATGGCCCTCCTTGCCAATCAGATAGGCCTCATCAGCCTTCTGACGGTGGATCGAATTGCGATCCTCATACGGGAAGACCGCTACGGTCTTGGCGCCGAGTTCGTAGCCGGCGCGGAAGGCCCTGATCGCGATTTCGCCGCGATTAGCCACCAGAATCTTGGAAAACATGCTTCTCCTGCATCATTGCGGGTGTAACGGTCGGTGGTCACAGTGTGTAAGACCTCCATACCCAAACACAAATCTTTGTGGTGACTGTCACACGGGAATTCGTCACGAGCAGTGTACCTTCGCGCACGATGCAGTTTCACATGCTAAGAGGCGATCGACTTCGGGCGGCCGAAGCCGTTCCGGGCCGATAAGGCAGGAAACAGCGGCCACTCAACATATGATGTTGAAGGGCAGCGGCAGAGCCCCGGTTCCGGCAAGGCCGGAACACAAGCACCGCGACACGGCAACCGGCGTTAGGTTTTGGGTTTTCAAGTGCAAGTAGTCAGCATCAGCAGCCTCAAAGGCGGCGTGGGCAAGACATCCGTAACCACTGGGCTAGCCTCGGCCGCATTGGCCGCAGGGATCCCCACCCTTGTCGTGGACCTGGATCCCCACGCCGACGCCACCACGGCCCTCGGCGTCCAGGCCGGCGACCAACTCGACATTGGCCGCATGCTGAAGAACCCCCGCAAGGCGAGGCTCTTGGACAACGTGGTCAGCAGCGGCTGGGTCGACCACCCCCGCGGCAATGGCGGAGGGACAGCCCTTGATGTCGCCGTCGGATCCGCCTACACCGGAATCTACGATCGGCCGGACCTTGGGCGCCGCGATCTCCGCCGCTTGACTGCAGTCCTTGCCGCGGCCGAAAAGTACGAGCTGGTGCTCGTGGACTGTCCGCCGTCCCTGAACGGCCTCACCCGCATGGCCTGGACCGCGAGTGACCGCGTGGTCCTTGTCGCCGAGCCGGGGCTCTTCTCGGTAGCCGGCACGGAACGCACCATGCGCGCCATCCAACTGTTCCGCCAGGAGTTCGCTCCCCAGCTGGCTCCGGCAGGGATCGTTGCCAACCGCGTCCGGCCCGCCTCGTCAGAGCACACCTTCCGCCTCGCCGAGATGGAATCGATGTTCGGCGAGCTCTTGCTGGCACCGCACATTCCGGAGCAGGCCAACTGGCAGCAAATCCAAGGGGCCGCCCACGCAGTCCACCACTGGCCGGGCGACTCCGCCAAGAACACCGCCAAGCTGTTCGACACGCTTCTGGGGAACATGTTGTCCTCCCACAACGGCACGCGGGAACGCCGCAAACGCTGACGGGAGTCCTCGGGGCAGAAGCCGCCCTTTCGAGAAAAACGATCGTCGAGAAAAGCCATGAAGCCGCCTTCCTGTTGGAAGGCGGCTTCATTGGTCTTCGGTGGAATCTTCTGTGGCCTCTGGCGGCAATCCCGACGGCGGTTCAGCCTGTCCGGCGCGCGGAGCGGCGCTTGCTGAGTTCGTCGTCCGGAAAGGACTGTTCTGCGGCGTGCTCGCTCGGAAGGGCGGCAAGGCTGCCCTCGACTTCGCGCCACACACGGCCTACCGCGATGCCGAATACGCCCTGGCCACCCTGCACCAGGTCAATGACTTCGTCCGCGGAAGTACATTCATAGACGCTCGCGCCATCGCTCATGAGCGTGATCTGCGCCAGGTCTTCCACTCCGCGTTCGCGCAAATGTTCAACGGCCGTACGGATCTGCTGAAGCGACACACCTGTATCCAGGAGGCGCTTGACGACCTTGAGTACCAGGATGTCCCGGAAGCCATAGAGCCGCTGCGATCCGGAACCGGCGGCGCCCCGCACTGCGGGTTCAACAAGTCCAGTACGTGCCCAGTAGTCCAGCTGACGGTAGGTGATCCCTGCCGCCTTGCACGCGGTGGGGCCACGGTAGCCGGCATCTTCGTCCAGGACCGGAAGGTCCTCGGTGAAAAGCAGACCCTGGGCACCGCTTGCGGGTACAGCAACGCCTGTCGAGGCCTGCTTTAGCTCGCCTGCTTCGCCTTTGGGACTCACGTGACCCTCCTTGTCAGAAGTTCCCTTGGGGATGGTGCATACGGGGGCAACACGAAAAAGGGAAATGCACTCGTGTAATTTCAACGCGTCCGCACCTTTCAGTGTGACCTGCGCGGGTCCTGTACGCAACGGGAACTTGATATCTTCGACGTTAGGCGTGCCGGGGCCTCAGGTCAAAGACGTCCGGGCCCTTTTCGGATCGTGTCGAAACTTTCATCCTCAACTTTAACCTTAGGCTGCCTTCAGCCTTCGAAATCCTCTGGCTCCACATCGTCCAGGAACTCCCGGAAGCGGCGCAATTCCCGCTCTTCGTCGACCTCGGGACCCGGTTCAGTGTCTTCGCCTTCGTCGTGTTCGGTGATCCTGACGCCGGCTTCATCCATCACGGCGTCGGCGCACCAGATACGGCATTTCGCCCGCAACGCAAGCGCCAGCGCGTCGGAAGCGCGCGAACTCACCACCGTGCCGTCGTCGAACTGGAGCTGGCCGTAGAAGATGTTGTCCTCGACTGCCACGATGTTGACGCTGATGATCGTGTGGCCGAGCGCCTCCACGACGTCGATCATCAAATCGTGGGTCATGGGGCGGGGCGGGACCACGCCTTGTTGAGCCAGGGCGATGGCGCTGGCTTCGGGTGTGCCGATCCAGATGGGAACATGGCGTTCCCCGTGCATCTCACGCAAGAGGACCAAGGGCTGGTTTGAAGGCAGTTCAATCCGCACTCCAACGATCTCGACCTCAATCATCATGCGTCCATACGGGAGATACGGTCCTGCACCAAAGCTCGATGCAGGCTGAGGCAGAGTTCGCTGATTTCCCGGGCGGCTTCAGCAGCCCGGGATTGCGATGCCGCATCCTTGCGGGACGTCAAGGGAGCGACAACCCGCTCCACCAAGCCGAACTCGCGCTCGGCTGCCGCCTGGAAGGGACGGAGGTGCCGCGGTTCAAGTCCGTGGCTTTCAAGTTGGACACACGCGCGCGCCACCTGGAGGGCGTGTTCGTCGAATTTGCCGTTGACGTGGCTGATGAGCCCATAGCTGAGGAGTGACTGCAGGAGCGGAACGCTGGCGCCGGATTCCGTCCGCAGCTGTTCCTCGCTCAGGGCGCGTGCGCGGCCCTGCAGCTCGGCCGCGAGCTCGTCGGAGACAATCCGGGGGGAAACCGACACCCCCGGCGGGAGGTTTTCGGGGCGCTCTCCACGGTCGATCGCGTCGAGGTAGTCCTTGATGACTTTGAGGGGCAGGTACTGGTCACGCTGGAGGGCCAGCACGAAGCGCAGGCGTTCGACGTCGCTCTCGGCGTATTGCCGATACCCGGCGGGCGTACGCTTCGGATTGATCAGTCCCTTTTCCTCAAGAAAACGGATCTTGGACGCCGTCATGGTAGGAAAGTCGTCGCTGAGCTGCGCGAGGACCTCTCCGATGTTGAGGACCTGCGGTCCTCGCCGTTCCGGCTGGGGCAGTGCCACAGGCGTACCCGGAATCAGTCTTGGCCTGCTGCGCGGGCAGGGCTCAGGTAGTAGGTGAGGCGGAACTTACCGATCTGAACCTCGCTGCCGTTCTTGAGCAGCACGTTGTCTACCCGGTCCTGGTTGACGTAGGTGCCGTTGAGGCTGCCGGTGTCGACGACTTCGAAGCCCTCGGGGGTGCGTACGAACTCCACGTGCTTGCGCGAAACCGTCACGTCATCCAGGAAGATGTCCGCATCCGGGTGTCGGCCGGCGGTGGTGGTGTCCGAGTCCAGGAGGAAACGCGCACCAGCATTGGGGCCGGTGTGGGCAATGAGCAAGGCCGAGCCAGGAGGCAATGCCTGCACCGCGGCGCGTTCTTCGGCTGCCAGGGGCGGGCGATCATCCGGCTCGTGATGGCGCACCGGGGTGAGCTGGATCGAGGTGGTCTCCGAGGTTGGCTGTCCTACAGCACCGTGCTCGTCCCGGGCGTGGTTCCGCTTACCGCCAACCATGGAATTCCTCCTCATCCGCCGGCCGTTGTCACCAACTGCCGGTTACGCAACTGCCCGGTTCCCCCGGGCCAAACAGGTCGCTGGCCCGCCGCCGTCGCTCCCCTGTTCCGGGGAGAACCGACTTGGCGGGCCAGATACCATTTAGCCTACCTGTTGTTCGTACTCTGATGCACTGAGAAGGGTCTCGATGGCGTCAGCTTCCGAAAGCTTTACTTCGAACAGCCAGCCGTCACCGTAGGGATCCGAGTTGATCAGGGCAGAGTCGGTGTCGAGAGCCTCGTTGCGGGAGACAATTTCGCCGCTGACCGGGGCATATATGTCGCTCACGCTCTTCGTGGATTCCACTTCACCCACGACGTCGTTGCCCTTCACCGTGGTGCCGGGCTCGGGAAGCTGGGCGTAGACGACATCGCCGAGGGCATCCTGGGCGAAGTCCGTGATGCCGACGCGCACAACGCCGTCTGCATTCGGGGCACTGACCCATTCATGTTCGGCGGTGTAGGAAAGATCGGCAGGAATGTTGCTCATGAGTCGCCTTTCATCGGGACATTTCGGACCACGACGGCGGCCCGGTCATCCGGCCACCGCTGAAAGTATAAGCACATCCATGCCCCCTCCCCACAGGTGTCTGGAATGATTGGAAGCAGACTCGAGACGCATATTCCCGCAACGCAGTCGAAGGAGCGCGATCATGCCGGAACTGCCCGAAATCACTGCCCTGGGCGACTTTCTGGACGAGAAGCTGGCCGGGGCTCAGCTCACGCAGGTGCTGCTACCATCGGCGTTCCCCCTGAAAGTAGCGGATGTTCCCCACGAATCCCTGGTCGGGCGGACTGTCGAATCCGTCGGACGGCGGGGCAAATTCATCGTTGTCGAGATCGCTCCCGAGGCTCCGGACAGCGGAGACTCGGCAGAGCCCCTGTACTTGATCGTCAGTTTCGCGAAGTCCGGCTGGCTCACCTTCTCGGACAAACAGCCCGGTAGCGAATCAACTGCCGTGGGTGGATATTTCGCGGCGCAATTGGACTTTTCGAACGATGGCAGCGACTTTGGCATCACGCTTGCCGACACCGGAACCTGGAAGGGATTGGCCCTCTTCATCGTTCGCGAGCCGGCGGAAGTCCACGGCATTGCGGAACTGGGGCCGGATCCCCTTGACCCCGGTTTCGGCCTGGACGAGTTCAGCCGGCTTTTTACGCACAGGCAGCAGATCAAGGGAATCCTGAAGAACCAAAAGCTTATGGCGGGTATCGGGAACGCCTACAGTGACGAAATCCTCCATGCGGCGAAGCTCTCTCCCGTTGCTCACGCTTCTTCGTTGGACCCGGACGCCGTGAAGCGTCTCTTCACCGCAATGCAGGACATTCTCACGGGTGCCATCAAGGGGTTCTCGGGCAAGAAGCCAGAAGAGCTGAAGGCGGCAAAGAAAGACTCGATGCGCGTGCACGGCCGGACCGGCGAGACTTGCCCGGTCTGCGGGGACACGGTGCGTGAAGTTGCCTTCGTGGGGACCTCCTTGCAGTATTGCCCCACGTGCCAGACCGACGGCGAGATCCTCGCCAAACGCGGCTCGGGCGACAACTGATCCTCAGGGACCCGCTTTTCGCTTAGGCGACCGGTGCCTCCTCAGGTTCGCGTACGACGTCGGGGGCTGCTTGCTGTGCGGAAACGGACTGCGCCGCTCCCCCACGGCGCGCAGCCGCCGCGGCCGCGATCATGACGAGCAGGGCTGCTACGGTGATGGCGGCACCGGCCCAGATCGGCGAGGTGTAGCCCAGTCCCATGGTGATGGTGACGCCGCCCAGCCAGGCGCCGAGTGCGTTGCCCAGGTTGAAGGCGCCGATATTCGCACCGGAGGCGAGGGTGGGTGCGGTGGCGGCAAAGTGCATGACGCGCATCTGCAGTCCCGGAACGGTGGCGAAGCCGAAGCCGCCCATGAGTGCCAGCGAGAACAGGGTGGCCACCGGGCTCGCGGCGGTGAGTCCGAAGAACACGAGCACCACCACCAGGCCCGCGAGGATGACAGTGAGGGTTTTGTCGATGGACTTGTCGGCCGCTTTGCCGCCGGCGATATTGCCGACGAACAGCCCGGCGCCAAACAGGACCAGGAGCCACGGGACGGCGCGGGGATCAAACCCGGAGACGTCGGTCAGGGTGAAGGCAATGTAGGTGAAGGCACCGAACATGCCGCCGAATCCGAGAATTGTGACGATAATCGACAGCCAGACCTGGCCGGACTTGAACGCGCCGAGCTCGCTGCGGAGGCTGCTGGCGGCTGCCCCTTCTTCGGTGCGCGGGACCATGAGGGCGATGCCGATAAGGGCGAGGACGCCGATGATCGTGATGGCCCAGAAGGTGGACCGCCAACCGAGGTTCTGGCCAAGGAAGGTTCCGAAGGGCACGCCCAGCACGTTGGCGGCGGTGAGGCCCGTGAACATGATGGCAATGGCGCCGGCCTTTTTATGGGCCGGGACCAGGCCGGCTGCGACCACTGAGCCGATGCCGAAGAAGGCTCCATGGCAGAGCGCTGCGACAACGCGTCCGATCAGCATTGCCTGGTAGCTGTCCGCGATGGCGGAGAGGAAATTGCCGGCGATGAACAGGACGAGGAGCCCGATCAGCACGGGCTTGCGCGGCAAGCGGGTGACTGCCGCTGTCACCAGGAGGGCGCCGACAACGACGCTCAGCGCATAGCCGGTGATGAACCAGCCGGCGGCCGCTTCGCTGACTCCGAAGTCCGTGGCAATCTCGGGCAAGAGGCCCATGATGACGAACTCGGTCAAGCCAATGCCGAATCCGCCTAGGGCAAGGGCGATCAACCCTGCGGGCATGTTGTTGCTCCTTTGTGGGGATGATTCCCGTGAGAGTGGAAGTGCGCCGCCGAGAACCGTAGAATATTAGTTGCAGACGCTGCATATATAGTTGCACACGCCATGTAATTGCGCAAGCAACTACTTTGCGTGCGTCTGGTTCTTCATCAATCGGCAGGAGTTTCGGCAGACATGGGCATCAAGGACGACGCCGTTGAGGTACGCGCGCAGGGGTGGCGGACTCTCGCGGCGCTACACGGCAACATCGAGGCAGCCCTGGAGAAGGCGTTGCAGTCCGCCGCTGATCTTTCAGTGGTCGAGTACACCGTGCTTGACGCATTGAGCCGCCAGGACGGCTGGCACATGCGCATGCAGCAACTCGCGAGGGCGACGGCCCTGTCCAGCAGCGCGACGACGCGCTTGGTGAACCGACTCGAAGACCGTGCACTGCTGACCAGGATCCTGTGCGCCGACGACCGCCGCGGCATTTACACGGAGCTTACCGAGGCCGGCCAGAAGCTCTTGCTGGCGGCCCGGCCGGTGCACGACGAAACCCTCGCGGAATCGCTGGCGGCCGCAGAATCGGTGCCGGAGCTTGAGCCCCTAGTCAAGGCGTTGGGGGCGCTGCAGGGGGCTTGAGGTTTCTTTCGCGGGGCGGGGCGCGGGTTGCGGCGGCGCGTTGGGGCGCGTGGCGAGGCGTGCCGTTGGGCCGCGTGCGACGGCGCGTTACACCTTTTTGACGACGCTGGACTTGAGCTGCATGGGCCCGAAGCCGTCCACCTTGCAGTCGATGTCGTGCTCCCCCACGCCGTTCACGAGGCGGATGTTGCGGACCTTGGTTCCGACCTTGATCGCTGTTGCGCTCCCCTTGACCTTGAGGTCCTTGATCACCGTGACAGTGTCCCCGTCTGCAAGGACATTTCCCACGGCGTCCTTGATCTCCGCTGACTCAGTTTCCGCTTCATCAGACGCGGCCGGCGACCATTCGTGCGCGCACTCAGGACAGACCAGCAAGGCACCCATCTCGTAGGTGTATTCGCTGGCGCATTCGGGGCAAGGGGGAAGTGTTTCGCTCACCGTCCAATGATAGTTGGGGCCGTTCCAACACGTAGACGGCGGCCTTGGCACACGGAGACGCCCGGGGAGAATCCCGGGATCTCGCGGAATTGAACACGTAGACAGGAACTACAGACCACTTAATTCTTGGGATTGGCCACTGAGACGCCATATGTCGGCCATAGATTGCTGATGGCCAAGAAATCGAAAGGTGGTGTGCGACCCGTGCAATTGCCGCTATGGGGGCTCGCCCTCGGATGGCTGCTCGTCGGCATATACCTTCGCTCGCCCAGGCTTTTCGCACTGATGACAGTCTGCGCCCTACCTGGGCTGGTGGCGCGTGCAATGTCGACAATTCTCGCCGAACCCTTGCATTTAGCGGCAAGCCAACAGGCCGGGCTGAGCATCTTCTCTTCTGCCTGGATCTACCTGACGCTGATTCTTTTCGTAGGTATCCGGCGCCTGGCAGGGCCGAACTGATGCTTCTCTATGGAACGCTCCCGAACCAGTGGATTCCCGGGTACTTTGAGTTAATCGGCTTCAGAGCTGTCCTCATGGCCTTGGAAATGAGTACGCCTTCCTCGGAGACCACCGGATTCTGCCGGATCATGCCGCCCCTCAAACGTTCTCACTGCGTGATTCCGGGGTTGCGGGACTTGCCAGAACCGGTGATCCAGCAGAATCGCACGCACCTCGATGCATGCGCCGTCCTGACCTTCTTTGGTTTGGGAAATCGCTTTCGACACGGCGAGTCACGTCGTTTCAACCCTCTGGACCTTCAAACAAGGTCAGGACGGCGCGTTCAGGTCGGGCGGGAATCACGGGGGCGGCGTCGGATTCTGCTGGATCACTCTCTTCGCCGAAGTTGCCGTCCCTGTGATTCCGCGGACACGGAATTGATCCATTCTAGTGATTGAGCAGAATCCGACATCCGTGCGCAGACGGCCCCATCCGGACAGCAGAATCCGACATGGGAGGGGCTCGCTTCCCAGTGCGGGCGGGCGAATTCCGGGGTAGCTAAGCTTTCGGAGCTTCGTGTGACTGGGGGCTTGCATACTTCTGCAATGTTTGATCTGTGGTCAGGCCCTGGTACGGAACGGGAGAACGGCCGCCGGCATGCAGCGTTACCAGTGTCTGAAATGCGGGCCGAGCCGCTCGCGTGAACGCCCGGATGTCAGCGGGCGCGCTGAACTGGAAGTGTTCCTTGGCTGGTGGCTGGGCACCTCCGGCCAGGCGAGGATTGCTTCGTTCGGCACGGCCCAGTCATTCCGTTGACGCACGTTCCCGCCTGGCAACTAGCTCCGGTAAGCGAAGCTGGTTCGACGATCTACGGACACCGTCGGATTCTGCTGGATCACTCGCTTCGCCGACGTTGCCGGCCCTGTGATTCCGCGGACACGGAATTTATCCATTCGAATGATTGAGCAGAATCCGACATCCGGGCACTGACGACCCCATCCGGACGGCAGAATCCGCCGCATTGGCGAGGCAACATCAACGCTTAAACGCAAAAGCCGTGGGAACTCTAGAGTTCCCACGGCTTTCATTGGTCGGGCTGACAGGATTTGAACCTGCGACCCCTTGACCCCCAGTCAAGTGCGCTACCAAGCTGCGCTACAGCCCGTCAGTCCTGCCGTTCTCCGCCTAGGTTTTCACCTAAGCAGTCCGGCCGAACCACCTCAAAAAGCTTACACGATGTTCGAGGTTCTCAATGACACCTTGGTGGGTGTCATCTGTGATGCGCGTCTCAATTAACGCTTCTTGCCGCGCTTTTCACGGACGCGCATGTTGACCTCGATCGGCGTGCCGTCGAAGCCGAAGGTTTCGCGCAGCCGGCGGGTGATGAACCGGCGGTATCCGGGGTCCAGGAAGCCCGTGGTGAACAGCACGAACTTCGGCGGACGGCTGGATGCCTGGGTGCCGAACAGGATGCGGGGCTGCTTGCCGCCGCGGACCGGGTGCGGGTGGGCAGCCACGAGCTCGCCCAGGAACGCGTTGAGGCGACCCGTGGGGATGCGCTTGTCCCAGCTCTCCAAGGCGAGGTCCAGAGCGGGCACCAGACGGTCCTTATGCCAGCCGGTCTTGGCGGAGATGTTGACGCGCGGAGCCCACTCAACGTGTGCCAGGTCCTGCTCGATTTCACGCTCAAGGTAGCGGCGGCGTTCGTCGTCGAGCAGGTCCCACTTGTTGAACGCGAGCACCAGCGCGCGACCGGACTCGATGGCGAGCTGCAGGATGCGGACGTCCTGCTCGCTGAGCACCTCGTCGACGGCCAGGAGCACGACGGCGACCTCCGCCTTTTCGAGCGCGGACTGCGTACGCAGGGAAGCGTAAAAGTCCGCGCCCTGTGCCATGTGCTGGCGGCGACGGATGCCTGCGGTATCCACGAAGCGCCAGGTGCGGCCACCGAGTTCGATGAACTCGTCCACGGGGTCGCGGGTGGTCCCGGCGAGGGGATCAACGACGACGCGCTCGGAGCCGGCCAGCTTGTTCAGCAAGGAGGACTTGCCGACGTTCGGGCGGCCGATGAGGGCAATGCGGCGGGGACCGCCGGAGCGCTCGACGCCTTCCACCGTGGAGAACTCCGGCAGGGTGTCCATGACGTGGTCCAGGAGATCGGCAACGCCGCGGCCGTGCAGCGCGGACACCGGATACGGCTCGCCGAAGCCAAGGCCCCAAAGCGTTGCCGAGTCGGCTTCCTGCGCAAAGTCATCGACCTTGTTGGCCACCATGATGACCGGCTTCTTGGACTTGCGCAGCATCTTCATGACACCCTCGTCCGTGGCGGTGGCGCCAACGGCGGAGTCCACCACGAAGAGCACGGCGTCAGCGAGTTCCACGGCCATCTCGGCCTGCTCGGCGACCCGGGCGTGGATGCCCCTGGCATCGTGCTCCCAGCCACCGGTGTCCACCAGCGTGAAGTTGCGGCCGTTCCAGTGAGCCGAGTACATGACACGGTCACGGGTAACGCCCGGGGTGTCCTCGACGACGGCCTCGCGGCGGCCGAGGATGCGGTTCACCAGCGTGGACTTGCCGACGTTGGGGCGGCCGATGATGGCCAGGACCGGGTCAAGCTTGAGGGGGCCGTCTTCGCCTTCGTCGTCGTAGAGTCCGCTCAGCAGGGCTGCGTCGTCCTCGTCGAGGTCGTAGTCTTCCAGGCCTGCCCGGAGGGAGGCCGCGCGGAGTTCGGCTTCGTCGTCGTCCAGGGCGGCGAGGTTTTCAGCCACCTGGTCGGTGCCGGTGGGCGTGTATTCGTCGTCGCCGGCTCCGATGTTGCCGGATTTGTGAGTCGTATCGCTCATTGCACTTTCCTTAGTGGTGATCTGCCGGCGTCCCGGCTACTTCTTCTTGGCGGTGCTGCATTGGCTGTGGGCCGGCGCATTAGTCCCTCGGAAGGGACTGACCGGTGGTCTTGACGGCATCCTGGACGTGTCCAGCCAGCGCAGCGCGGATCTCCGCGGCCGCCCTGTCCATTGAAACACGCCCCGACTCGCCATTTCTGCGGGTCACATTGAAGGGGGCTCCGAAACTGACCTGCAGCTGGCGGCGCAACTTCGGAATGTAATCACGGTGTTCGTCTCCGATCCGCGTTCCGAGGATGGCCACGGGTATCACTGTGGCTCCGGTCATCAGCGCGAGCCATGCGACGCCGTTGCTGATGTTGCCGGCGGTGCCGCTCCCCCGCGTTCCTTCGGGGAGAATCCCCACGCAACGGCCGGCGTCGAGCACTTTCTTTCCGAGCTGGAGCGCCGAGCGGTCGCCGGTGCGGTCGATGGAAATCTGTCCCGAGGCACGAAGCACTTTTCCCAGGAAACCCTTGAACATCTCTTTCTTGACCAGGATGTGCATGGGCCGTGGAGCCGCGCCGAACATCACCGGCCCGTCCAGGAAGCTGATGTGGTTGCCCGCGAAAATGACCGGGCCGGATTTTGGAACATTGGAGCGTCCCGTAATCGCGGTCCGGTACAGGACATGGTCCAACAGCCAGCCAACAGGCCGGCTCCAGATCATGGTCCAGCGTGCCGGGAGCCGGGCTTCAGTCACCGTAAATGACCTTGCCTACAATGCTCAGCGCCGTTTCGACCGTTTGTTCGAAGTCCAATTCCGAGGAATCCAAGGTGACGACGCCGTCGGCCGCCTGCGTGAAGTTCACCACAGTGGAGTCCTTGGCATCGCGGTGGATCACTTGGGCGGCGAGCTGCTCGTGGCTCTGCGTTCCGCCCAACTGGAGGCCGCGTCGCCGCAGCCGCGCTTCCTCGCTGGCGGTCAGCAGCATACGGACCTCCGCAGAGGGCGCGACGACGGTAGTGATGTCCCGTCCCTCCACCACCATGCGGCGGTGGTGCTGTTCGATCAGCTGGCGCTGGCGGCGAATCAATTCGTTGCGGGCGCCCAGGGTGGTCGCCACTGCGCTGACCGACGATGAGATCCTCGGCTCACGGATTTCCTCCGTGATGTCCACGCCGGCAACGCTGACGTATTCGGCGTTGGCGCTGGTGCTGAGTTCCAGCGGCAGGTCCTTTGAGGCCTGCTCGACGGCGGCGCCGTCGCTGAGGTCGATCCCCGTCTTGAGGCAGTACCAGGTCAACGCACGGTACATGGCCCCCGTGTCGAGATAGGCGAGCTTCAAGCGCCGGGCAACTTCCTTGCTCACGCTGGACTTGCCGGATCCGGACGGGCCGTCGATGGCGACGACAAGCGGCTTGCCCGGACGAACTACGGTCTCCGGGCCGAAAAGTTCACGTCTCATTACTGGAGTACCCGCCATCCACGGTCGGTCAAGGCTTCAACAAGGAGGTCATGCTTGTTGGGCATGACGGAGAGTTCCACCATGCCAACGTTCTGCCCGGACGAGTGATCCAGGCGGAGGTCTTCAACGTTGACGCCGATCTCACCGATCTCCGTCAACAGCCTGGCGATCTGCCCGGGCCGGTCGTCTACCAGAACTGTAAGCCATGAATATGCCTGCGGGGGTCCGCCGTGCTTTCCCGGGATCCTGGCCTGCCCGGCGTTGCCCTCGCTGATGAGCTGGGCAAGGTCCAGCCGGGCGCCGGGTGCCGTGGGATCCTCCAGGGTACCGATCAAGCGGTTGAGGTCCTCGCGGACACCATGAAGGATATCCACCATCTTCGCGGCGTTGTTGCCAAGGATCTGCACCCAGAGGGTGGGATCGCTGGCAGCAATCCTCGTGGTGTCCCGCAATCCGTTGCCTGCCAGGGACAGCGCGTGGAGCGGTGTCCCCTGCAGGCGGCTGGCCAGAAGCGAAGACATCACCTGGGGCAAATGCGATACCAGCGCAACGGCTTCATCGTGGTCCTCGGCCGTGAACTGGGAAACTATTGCCCCCAGGTCCCCGGCCAGGGAACGCGCAGTCTGAAGCGCGTCGGCGCTGGTCTCCTCGGACGGGCAAAGGACCCAGGGCATGGACGTGAAGAGCTCGCCGCGGGCAGCGACGGGCCCCGACTTCTCGCGCCCCGCCATCGGGTGCGTCCCGACATAACGGGACATGTCCACTCCACGGCCCCGGAGCTCGACCTGGATCGCCAGCTTGACGCTGGCAATATCCACCACAACGGCCTCCGGGTATTCACCCAGGGCACGCTCGACGACGTCGGCCGTCACGTCCGGTGGCGCCGCGACGACAACGAGCTGGGGCGGGTTCGCAAGCTCGGACAGAGGCCTGCCCGCACCGATATCCACGGCCACGGCCTGGTTGGTTGGCGACGGGTCCGAAAGGAACACGGAGACACCCCGGCCACGCAGGCCGAGACCGATGCTGGCTCCGAGCAGGCCGGTGCCGAAAACGACCACCGGGCCGTCAAGGTGGCCCCGGCCGTGCGAGTGGAATGCCGACATGCCTTACAGTCCTACGGAGGCCAGGAGGTGTCCGACTTCCTGCTTGCCGAGGTTGCGGATGCTCCCTTGGCGCTGGTCGCCCAGGCCGATGGGACCGATCTTGACGCGCACGAGGCGCAGCACGGGGAACCCGACGGCTTCGAAGAGACGGCGGACAATACGGTTCTTACCGGAGTGCAGCACAACCTCGATCAGGACGTGGCCCGGAGTGGAGTCCACCAGCTTGAAGGAGTCGACCGACGCGATGCCGTCTTCGAGCTCGATGCCTTCCTTCAACTTCGCGCCGACGCCCTGCGGGAACGGGCCACGGACCTGGACCAGGTACGTCTTGGGCACCTCGTAGGAGGGGTGCGTCAAGCGGTTGGCGAGTTCGCCGTCGTTGGTCAGCAGCAGCAGGCCCTCGGTGGCGACGTCGAGACGTCCGACGTGGAAGAGACGCTCGCCCTTGTTCTTGGCGGACTTGAGGAAGTCGCTGATGCAGGGACGGCCTTCGGGATCTTCCATGGTGGAAACGACGCCCTTGGGCTTGTTGAACACCATGTAGAGCATGGTGTCATCGAGCTGGATGCGGATGCCGTCGACGTGGATCACGGCGGACGTGGGGTCCACGCGCATGCCCAGCTCGGTGGTGAGCTGGCCGTTGACCTCGACGCGGCCTTCCTCGATCATTTCCTCGCAGACGCGGCGGGAAGCCACGCCCGCCTGGGCCATGACCTTCTGCAGGCGTACGCCATCGGCGTCGTGCTGCTCGGACTGGGCCACCTCGCCGCGGCGGCCGCGGGGCTTGCGGATCGGGCCAAGGTTCTGGCCGAAGCGCTCACTGCCGAAGGCGCGGGAAGCGTACTGCTTCTTGTTGCTGGCTTTGGGCTTCAATGCGCCCGGCGTGCCCGGAGCCTTGCCGAAGCCGGGCTTGTTGGAGCCAGGCTTGCGGGGGGCCTTGGCCGGCCTCGCCTCTTCACGGCGCTCGTAACCTCCGGCCGACGTGGGGTTGTCCGGGTCGAAGGGGCGCTCTTCACGCGGACGCGTGGGCTTGAAGGGGCGTTCTCCGCCCGGGGAGAAGCTGCGCTTGCTGCCTCCGGAGGCGCCACCGGCACGGCTTGCGCCACCCCGGCCGGCACCGAAGCCGCTGCCTCCTGCGCTGCTGCGGCCTGCATTGTTGCGGCCTGAGTCTTGCGACTCGTTGCGTCCGGAATTGTTTCGTCCCGAACTATTACGTGGTGAACCCTGGCGTCCCGCCTGTGTCATGACCCGTCCTTTTGTTATGGTGGCCGGCTTGTTCTTTCTCAACGTAAGCCAGCCGGACAGAGAATATCTGTCCTGTGTGTCTGCCCGCTACTAGCCGGGCGTTTGTAGATCCTTGCAAAATTGAGTTGTTCTGCTGCCTGCGGCCGCGGGTTCCCGCGATTACATGCGTTCGGCGTCGAAGAACTCCTCGATGCCCTCCAGCCCCGGAAGGTGGGGGGACAATTGAGGCAACTCCGCCACCGAGCCAATGCCCATGCGCTCGAGGAAGTACGAGGTGGTCCTGTAAAGGATGGCCCCCGATTCAGGATCGGTACCCGAGTCCTCGATCAGCCCGCGTTGGACAAGTGTCCGGACGACTGAATCGACATTGACGCCGCGAATGGCAGACACCCTGGCCCTGGAAACCGGCTGCCGGTACGCGATGACCGCCATGGTTTCAAGGGCTGCCTGCGTCAGCCGCGCGGTCTGGCCTTCGAGAACGAACCTGCCCACGACATCGGCAAAATCCGCGCGTGAATAGATCCGCCACCCTCCGGCAACGTTCCGCAACTCAAAACCCCGGGGTGCAGCGCTGGCACTTGCATCAGTGTGCAAGTCATCAGCGTCCCCGCCCGGGGCTTTAACAGTATAGCCGCTATACTCCTGCCGCAGTCCCTCCAGCAAATCCTCGACGACGGCGACCGTCACGTTGAGCCCGGCGGCGAGCTCTTCCGCGGTGGCCGGTTGGTCGATGACCATCAGGACGGCTTCGAGTGCGGCCCGGGCCCCGCCCGGCAAGGCTTCAAGCTCGGCGAGGCCGTCCCCGCCTGTATCTTGCTCGCTCACAGCGGTTCCTCTCCTTGGTCGATCTGCTCGTACTCGTCGCTCAAATTGTCGCTGCTCCACCCTTCGGGGCGCCCTGTCCAGCGGACTGTCAGTTCAGCGAGCGGACCCGGTTGATCAAACGCCACCACACGATCGCGGAACAGCTCGAGGAGCGCCAGGAACCGGACCACGACAACGAGCGTCGACTCGGCGTCGGCGATCAGTGCCCTGAATGATTGGGTCTGGCCCCTCTGCAGGCGGTACCCGATGATCTCGGCTTGTTCCTTGACGCTGACGGGTGTTCCGTGAAGGTGGTCGAGCCCGACTTCCTCGGGGGTGTTGTCCTTGGGTGCCAGCGTCTTGGCCGCCAGCGCGGCGAACTGTTCGGGTGTGTGGCGCCAGATCAACTCCGGCAGCATCGCCGCGAAATGCCCTTCCAACGCGACCTGCCGCGGGAAGCGCCGGGCTTCCGATTCCAGGGTGCCGGACATGATCGCCGCCACCTGCTTGAAGGCCTTGTACTGCAACAGCCTGGCGAAGAGGAGATCCCGGGCCTCCAGCAAGGCAATGTCCTCGGCATCTTCGACTTCGCCGGCCGGCAGGAGCCTCGCGGCTTTGAGGTCCAGGAGCGTTGCGGCGATGACCAGGAATTCGCTGGCCTCGTCCAGGGCCCAGTCCTCCCCCAGTTCCTGCAGGCGCCGGATGTATTTAATGAATTCATCCGTGACGGTGGCCAGCGCAACCTCCGTGATATCCAGCTTGTGCTTGGAGATCAAGCCGAGCAGCAGATCGAAGGGCCCGGTGAAGTTCGCCAGCCTGACTTCGAAGCCGGCCTTCCGTCCGGAAGGCGGGGCTCCGGCGTCGTCCGCGTTGCTTTCAGGAGGGTACGACGGCGGCGCGTCGCCCGCCAGGACGGTCGCGGCTTCGGCGGTGAGTGGCTCTGCCACGCTGGCTAGGGTGCGCCGCCGCGCGAAATCAGTTCCTTGGCCAGGCGGCGGTAGGCGTCGGCACCGATGTGGTTTCCGGCGTAGCTGGTGATGGGCTCCGCGGCGACCGTGGCGTCGGCGAACTTGATGGAACGCTTGATGACGGTCTCGAAGACCTTGTCCCCGAACGCCTCCACGAGCCTCGAAATGACTTCGCGGCTGTGCAGGGTGCGCGCGTCGTACATCGTGGCGAGCACGCCGTCCACCTGCAGGCGCGGGTTCAAGCGGTCCTGGACCTTTTCGATCGTTTCGACGAGCAGTGCCACCGCGCGGAGGGCGAAGAATTCGCAGATCAGGGGGATGATGACGCCGTGCGCAGCGGTCAAGGCATTGACCGTCAGGAGGCCCAAGGACGGCTGGCAGTCGATGAGCACCACGTCGTAGTCGTCCTCGACGCTCTTGAGCGCGCGGTCGAGCACTTGCTCGCGGGCTACCTCGTTGACGAGCTGGACCTCGGCGGCGGAGAGGTCGATGTTGGCCGGGAGGAGGTCGATGCCTTCGACGCCGGTCTTCTGGATGGCGTCGCGGATGTCCACCTTGCGGTCCATCAGGACGTTGTAGACGGTGAGGTCGAGTTCGTGCGGGTTCGCCCCCAGGCCTGCGGAAAGAGCTCCCTGCGGGTCGAAGTCGACCAGCAGGACGCGCCGGCCGAATTCCGCGAGCGCGGCGGCGAGGTTGATGGTCGACGTGGTTTTGCCCACGCCACCCTTCTGGTTGACCATGGCAATGACGCGGGCCGGGCCATGGGAGGCCAGCGGCGCGGGCTCGGGGAAGTCGCGGTACGGGCGGCCCGTGGGCCCCATGACGGCGTCTTCCAGATCGAAATCCGTGCCCTCCAGCGTAGTCGTTCCCCGTTCGCTGCTCACGTATCTATCCACTCTCTCCACGACGGTCATTTCCTGCGGCTGTCTCCAGCACCAGCACTGCTCCCCACCTAGGCTACAGCGCCCGACACGGCATTCTGCGGAACTTGACATTGCCCGCAGTTTGAGCCTTGACCTTCTAGCTGAGGTAGAAGGTTGGGTCCGTCTGCAACAAAACGTGCCGGTAAAACGCAGGCAAGGCAGGTCCCCGGACGGGTTCCTGCCTTGCCTGCGTGGATGCTCCAAACAGTGTGCCGGACTATGCGGCTACCGGCTCTTTCACCTCGGCTTCGGCGTGGTGGCTGATCATGGTCAGCTCGTCGAAGGGCGTCGCACCGGACAGGACGTTGGTGACCTGCGTGCGGTCGATTTCCTTGACCCAGGTACCGATCAGCACGGTGGCCACCGCGTTGCCCGTGAAGTTGGTCAGGGCGCGTGCTTCGGACATGAAGCGGTCGATCCCGACGATCATCCCGACGCCGCCCAGGAGTTCGGGCCGGTGTGCCTGCAGGCCGGCTGCGAGGGTGGCCAGGCCGGCACCGGAAACGCCTGCCGCTCCCTTGGAGGCAATGATCATGAAGACCAGCAACGATACCTGGGCGCCCAAGTCGAGCGGAATGCCCATGGCGTTGGCGACGAACAGCGATGCCATGGTCAGGTAGATGGCGGTTCCATCCAGGTTGAAGGAGTAGCCGGTAGGCACCGTGACACCGACAACCGGCTTGGAAACGCCGAGGTGCTCCATCTTGGCGATGAGCCTGGGCAGCGCCGCTTCGGAGGATGAGGTGGAGAAGATGAGCAGGTACTCGCGGGCCAGGTACTTCATCAGCTGGAAGATGCTGACGCCGGCAACAACCCGCAGCAAGCTGCCGAGTATCACCACGATGAACAGCGCGCAGGTGATGTAGAAAGCGACCATCAGGGTGAGCATGCCGAAGATGGCTTTCACTCCGGTGGCGCCGACTACCGCGGCGATCGCGCCGAAGGCACCGACGGGCGCCAGCCACATGATCATGATGAGGATGCGGAAGACGAGCGCCTGTCCATGCTGGATGGCTTTGAGTACCGGTTGGCCCTGGGAGCCCATGCGCTGCAGCGCGAAGCCCACCAGGATGGCAACCAGGAGCGTCGGCAGCACGGGAATGTCTCCGGGGATGATGCCCAGCAGGAAGTCGGCGGTGCTGTTCGAAGAAGCAGGCGCATTGGGGTTGTAAGGGATCAGCTTCAGTCCCTCGCCCGGGTGGATGATGTTGCCGACCACCAAACCAATGGCGAGCGCGAAGGTGGACATCACCAGGAAGTAGATGAGTGCGAGGCCGCCGACCTTGCCGACGGTGGCCGCCTTGGCGATCGACCCGATGCCCAGGACGATGGTGCAGAAGATGACGGGGGCGATCATCATCTTGATGAGCTTGATGAATCCGTCACCCAAAGGCTTGAGTGATTTGCCCACTTCGGGGAAAAGCAGGCCGACGACGGCGCCCAGCACAACTGCGGCGATCACGGCGATGTAAAGGTAATGCGACTTGTCCAGCCCCTTGCGCCCGGCCTTCGCGGGTGCAATCTCTCCTCTTTGAGAGGTCATGGCTTTGCTCCTTATAGATACTCTGGAAAGCGCCGTGGTCCCTGCAAAATGTCCCTGCGTCGCTCTGCTGTGATACCCATCATTAGGCGCGGCGTGACATGTATCACTGTTGCGTTCATATTGGTCACAGGATGGCCCGTGGAAAGGAGCACGTGATCCGACGCTGGAGCATTGCCCGGAGACTCTTCGTGGCAAATCTGCTGTTCATCCTGGCGCTCACCGCGATCGTGGGAACGGTGGCCTTCGTGGACGCCCGGGACCGGGCCTACAACGACGCCGGCCAGCGCATGCAGGCTGTGGCCGCGGCGATCGCAGCCAACCCCCTCGTCCTTCAGGCCGCCGGCACACCGAACCCTTCCGCCGCCCTGCAGCCTTACGCCCAGGTGGTCATGGCCAACGCCCATACCGACTTCATCACCATCATGGCCCCGGACCGGACGCGCTGGACCCATGCGAACCCCGACGAAATCGGCAAACCCTACATCGGCACCATCGACCCCGCCCTCCACGGCCAGACCTTCACCGAGGTCACCGCCGGTACGCTCGGCCCGTCCGTCCGCACCATCGTTCCCGTGGAGGATTCCTCCGGGAAGGTCCGGGCCCTGGTGGCAGCGGGTGTGACGGTGCGGACGGTGGACGTCGCGGTCTCAGCCCGGCTCACGACGATCATCGCCTTCTCCCTGGCCATGCTCGCCGGAGGCTCGCTGGCCTCCTGGTTGTTGGGCCGCTACCTGCGTTCGGTCACCCGTGGCTGGGGACCGGAGCAATTGGCGCAATTGTTCGCCTACTACGAGTCGGTACTGCATTCGGTCCGCGAAGGCGTGGTCCTGATCGACACTGGAGGCCGCGTGGTCATGTACAACGACCAGGCCGCGGAGCTGCTGGGACTAGAGCGCTCCGACGTCGATCCCGGCGCGGGAGCCGCTCCGCGCCTCGCGGACCTGCCCCTCGAGCCCAGCCTCCATGGGCTCTTCGAGTCCGGCCGGACAGCGCACGACGAAATCCACCTGACAGGGTCCCGGATCCTGGTGGTGAACCAGGCGCCCGCCGTGGGACCCCCGGGAATGAGGGGCCGGCAGCGACCGGCCGTGTTCGGGACCGTGGCCACGCTCCGGGACAGGACGGAAATCGAGTCCCTGGGCAGCGAACTCGAAACCATGAAGACCCTGTCCGACGCCTTGCGGGCCCAGACACACGAACATGCCAACCGGCTGCACACCATCGTGTCCCTCATGGAACTCGGACGGACCACCGACGCCCTGGAGTTTGCCACCAAGGACCTTGAATTGAGTCAACAGCTGACCGACCACCTCGTGGCATCGGTGGACGAACCTGTCCTGAGTGCGCTCATCATGGGGAAGTCCGCCGAGGCGCACGAACGCGGGGCGGAGCTCACGGTCACGGTGACGGGCGGGGACGGCCTCCAGGGCCTGGCTGTCCAGGACCTCGTGACGATTTTGGGCAACCTGCTGGACAACGCGCTCGACGCCGCGGCTGCCGCTCCCCCGCCCCGCAAAGTGGAACTGGGCATCGAGTCGGGCCCCGAAGGAACCACGTTCACGGTGGTCGATTCCGGCCACGGGATCGATCCGGGCATCGTGGACGACGTCTGGCAGTACGGATACAGCACGAAAGCGGCCGGCGTCGGACAAGGCGGGCAAGCCGGAGCCCCTTCGCGCGGCGTGGGGCTGGCCTTGGTTCGCCAAGCGGTGCAGCGGCTGGGCGGTACGCTGTCCATCAGCGACTCCACGAGCGCCTTGGGCGGTGCGTTCTTCCGCGTAGCGCTCCCCGCGCCGGACTCCAGGAAAGAAGCCGAATGACCGAAATCCGCGTCCTCGTTGTCGAGGACGAACCCATCGCCGCCGATGCCCATGGCGTCTACGTCGGCCGAATCGACGGCTTCACCGTTGCGGGAACGGCCCCTGACGGACAATCGGCCCTGCGGTTGCTCAACGAGTTCGCTGTTGCCGGGCAGCCGGTGGACCTCGTCCTGCTGGACATGAACCTGCCGGATCTTCACGGACTGGACGTTGCCCGCCGGATGCGTGCTTCGGGACTGCTTGCGGACATCATCGCGATCACCGCCGTCAGGGAAGTGAACATTGTCCGCAGCGCGGTGTCGATCGGCGTGGTGCAGTACCTCATCAAGCCGTTCACGTTCGCGACGTTCGCGGACAAGCTTGCCAGTTACCGCGCCTTCCGCGAGCAACTCGCCGCACCGGCGTCGGGCGCGCGGCCGAGCGGTGCGTCCCAAAGCGATGTGGACCAGGCATTTGCGAGTCTCCGCGCACCCTCCGAAGTCCCACTGCCCAAGGGCCTTTCCGCCCATAGCCTGGAGTCCGTCAAAGACCTCCTCGCGAGCCTTGGCCGGCCGGTGTCCGCGAGCGAGGCAACCGTCGCCCTGGGGATGTCCCGGGTCACCGTGCGCCGCTATCTCGAGTACCTGGCCGACGCCGGAATGGTCACGCGGAATGCCCGGTACGGCACTCCGGGACGGCCGGAGAACGAGTACCGCTGGAACCGAAGTTAGTCCGCAATTCACGATAGATGTATACACAAATCGATCATCTGGCGAGTATTCTCCAGAAAAGCTAGGCTTGATCGCCGTTTGTGTATACACTGAGGACGTCCACCCAGTGAAGGAGGGTCCATGCGTGCCAGCGACAAAGCCTATGCGGCCCTGCGCGAAGACATCATTGAATGGCGCCTGGCACCCGGAACGGTCCTCGCGGAAGTGGAACAATCCGAACGATTGGGCGTGTCCCGCACGCCCGTCCGGGAGGCGCTGAGCCGGCTCAGCGCGGAAGGGCTGACGACGGCGGCAGGCGGCCGCGGCGTCGTCGTCACCGACATCTCGCTGGACGACATCGACGAACTGTTCGAGCTGCGCGAAACCCTGGAAGGCAAAGCCGCTGCCCTCGCCGCCGAGCGGGGTGAACGTGCGGTGTTCGAGCAGCTGCACACCGAGCTCCTCCGGGCCCCGGAGATGCTCAACGACAGCGATCCCGCACGGCACGACTATTACGCCCTCGTGGGAAGGCTCGACGACGCGATCGACGAAGCCATCTCCAATTCCTACCTCGCCCAGGCCATGCGCAGCCTGCGCGTCCACCTCGTACGGGTCCGCCGCCTCGCAGCCGACGACGCCGAACGCCTCCATGCCGCCGCGGCCGAGCACGCCACGATCGCCGAAGCCATCGCGGCAGGCAACCCCAGGCTCGCCGAAGCGGCCACCACCCTTCATCTCCACCGCAGTCTTTCCCACGTCAAAGCCACCCACACACCTCACTAAGGAGCACCATGGTGAAGAACAACCACGTCCGCGTCTATAAGAGCGAAGAAAACCTTGCCCGCGAGGAGCAGCTGGCGCACAAGATCGCCACCGTCGCCACCGACTCCGTCGACGTGACTCCCGAGGTCACCGACATGATCATCAACCGGATCATCGACAATGCCTCCGTTGCCATTGCCTCCCTTAACCGTGCCCCGATCGTCGCCGCCCGGGCCCAGGCCTTGACCCACGCGCCCACCACCAACGGCAAGGGCTCGTCCGTCTTCGGGATCAGCGACAAGGTCTCCCCCGAGTGGGCCGCCTGGGCCAACGGCGTCGCGGTACGTGAGCTCGACTACCACGACACGTTCCTGGCCGCGGACTACTCCCACCCGGGCGACAACATCCCGCCGATCCTCGCCGTGGCGCAGCACGTCGGCGCGGGCGGCAAGGACCTGATCCGCGGCATCGCCACGGGCTACGAAATCCAGGTGAACCTGGTCAAGGCCATCTGCTTGCACAAGCACAAGATCGACCACGTCGCGCACCTCGGCCCCTCTGCCGCCGCTGGCATCGGCACCCTCCTGGGCCTCGACGTCGAGACGATCTTCCAGTCCGTCGGCCAGGCCCTGCACACCACCACGGCCACGCGCCAGTCCCGCAAGGGCGAGATCTCCACCTGGAAGGCCCACGCCCCCGCGTTCGCCGGCAAGATGGCCGTCGAAGCCGTGGACCGCTCCATGCGCGGCCAGACCTCCCCCGTGCCGATCTACGAAGGCGAAGACGGCGTCATCGCCTGGATGCTCGACGGCCCGGATGCCTCCTACGAGGTCCCGCTCCCCGAGGCCGGCGAAGCCAAGCGCGCCATCCTGGACACCTACACCAAGGAACACTCCGCCGAATACCAGGCCCAGGCCTGGATCGACCTCGCCCGCAAACTCCACGGTGAGCACCCGGAGGCCACGGACCCGGCCAACGTGAAGTCCGTCCTGATCAAGACGAGCCACCACACCCACTACGTGATCGGCTCCGGCGCCAATGACCCCCAGAAGTACTCGCCCACCGCTTCGCGCGAGACGCTGGACCACTCCATCCCGTACATCTTCACGGTCGCCCTGCAGGACGGTTCCTGGCACCACGTCGACTCCTACAGCCCGGAACGCGCGAGCCGCCCGGACACGGTGGAACTGTGGCACAAGGTCACCACCGTGGAAGACCCGGAATGGACCCGCCGCTACCACTCCCTCGACATCGCGGAGAAGGCCTTCGGCGGCACCGTTGTCATCACGCTCAACGACGGCACCGTCATCACGGATGAGATCGCCGTGGCCGATGCCCACCCGCTCGGCGCCCGGCCGTTCGCCCGCGAACAGTACGTGAACAAGTTCCGCACGCTTGCTGCCGGTTTGGTCGAGGCGTCCGAGATCGAAAGGTTCCTCGACGCCGTCGAGCGCCTCCCGGAGCTCGGCCCGGGCGAGCTGGACCAGCTGAACATCACTGCCGCTCCCGGCGTCATCGACCTCGCCGCCGCACCGAAGGGGCTGTTCTAGATGCTGTATTCCAAGAACACCCCTGAGCAGAAGCGGCTCGCCCTGCGGGAGCTGCTGAACTCAGGGACCATCCAGCAGTTCCCGGGCGCGTTCAACCCGCTCTCGGCACGGCTGATCGAGGAGAAGGGCTTCGCCGGCGTCTACATCTCCGGTGCCGTCCTCGCCAACGACCTCGGCCTGCCGGACATCGGGCTCACGACCCTCACCGAGGTCGCCACCCGTGCAGGGCAGATCGCCCGCATGACCGAGCTCCCGTGCCTCGTGGACGCGGACACCGGATTCGGTGAACCGATGAACGTGGCCCGCACCATCCAGGAGCTGGAGAACGCCGGGCTGGCCGGTTGCCACATCGAGGACCAGTTCAACCCCAAGCGCTGCGGGCACCTTGACGGCAAGAATGTGGTGGACGTCGACACCGCCGCGAAGCGCATCCGCGCGGCAGCCGACGCCCGGCGGGACCCGAACTTCCTCATCATGGCCCGGACCGACATCCGCGCCGTCGACGGGATCGAGGCAGCGCAGGAACGCGCCCGGGCGCTCGTCGATGCCGGCGCTGACGCGATCTTCCCGGAAGCCATGAAGGATCTCAGCGAGTTCCAAGCCATCCGTGATGCAGTGGATGTGCCGATCCTGGCCAACATGACCGAGTTCGGCAAGAGCGAGCTATTCACCGTGGAACAGCTTCAAGGCGTCGGCGTGAACATGGTGATCTACCCGGTCACCCTGCTCCGCATTGCCATGGGGGCTGCAGAGCGTACGCTGGAAACGATCAAGGCCACAGGAACGCAGGAGGCGCAGGTGGAGAACATGCTCACCCGTGCGCGGCTCTATGACCTCGTGGACTACGAGGCTTACAACCACTTCGACACGAGCGTTTTCAACTTCCAGGTTCCTGGGCTCAGCCGGTAACTGGATCAACCAAGGGATGCAGGCGCTCCGGCTATTCCGGAGTGCTTGCCGATGAACGAAGGAGTTCAGCATGGCTGCTGAAGAGATCAAGAAGGGCCTGGCCGGCGTCGTGGTTGACTACACCGCGATCTCCAAGGTCAACCCGGACACCAACTCGCTGCTGTACCGCGGCTATCCCGTACAGGAACTCGCCGCCAAGTGCAGCTTCGAAGAAGTTGCCTTCCTGCTGTGGAACGGCGAGTTGCCCACGCCGGAGGAGCTCGCAGAATTCACAGCCCGCGAGCGTGCGGGCCGCGCCCTTGACCCTGTAGTGAAGCAGGTCATCGATACGCTGCCGACGACGGCCCATCCCATGGATGTTTGCCGGACGGCGGCTTCGGTGCTCGGTGCACGGCACCCCCTGGCCGAGGATTCCACGCCCGAGGCCAACATGACCAAGGCAATTGACTTGTTCGCGGCCATGCCCGCTGTGGTCGCCTACGACCAGCGACGCCGGCGCGGCCAGGGAGTCGTGGATCCCCGCGAGGACCTCAGCTACTCCGCGAACTTCCTGTGGATGACCTTCGGCGAGGATCCTGTGGATGAGGTCGTGAAGGCGTTCAACGTCTCGATGATCCTCTACGCGGAGCACTCCTTCAACGCGTCCACCTTCACGGCGCGTGTGGTCACCTCCACCCTCTCGGATCTCCACTCCGCGGTCACCGCGGCGATCGGTGCCCTCAAGGGCCCGCTGCACGGCGGTGCCAACGAGGCCGTCATGCACACCTTCGAGGAAATCGGCATCCGCACCGAGGAATCCCTCGATGAGGCTGCCGGCCGGGCGAAGACCTGGATGGAACACGCCCTGGCGCAGAAGAAGAAGGTCATGGGATTCGGGCACCGCGTCTACAAGCACGGCGACTCCAGGGTGCCCACCATGAAGGCCGCACTGGACAAGATGATCGCACACTACGGCCGGCCCGAGATCCTGGGCCTGTACAACGGCCTCGAGCAGGCCATGGACGAGGCCAAGGCGATCAAGCCCAACCTCGACTACCCCGCCGGACCCACGTACCACCTCATGGGCTTCGACACCCCGACCTTCACCCCGTTGTTCGTTGCCAGCCGCATCACCGGCTGGACCGCACACGTCATGGAGCAGCTCGGATCGAACTCCCTGATCCGTCCGCTCAGCGCATACAACGGCGTGGACGAACGGCACCTGCCGTAATTTTCGGAACGTACGACGTCGGGCCGGTCACCCTAGGGGGCCGGCCCGACGTCGTTCTGGGTTCTGCCTGGAAGTCAGCGCGCGGCTCCCGAATCCAGCCACTCGGCCGTGTGGACTTCGGCGACGCTTTCATTGTCATGAGCAAGCACGACTTCAACGGCGATGCGTTGGCCGGAAATCATGGCCGGCAGCCAGTGCTCGGCGTCGGCCCACATCTGTTCGACAGGGAGTCCCTCCACCCGGTACCACTGCGGCGCTATTTCATCGCTTTCGGCGGGTTCGCCGGTCCATCGCCCGGTCAGATACACCGTGGTGAACATGTTCCACTCAGGCTTGGCGGGGAAGACGAAATCCACGGTGCCCGCGGGAATGAGGTCCTCTTCTTCCACGTGGACGAAGATCTCCTCCTGGACTTCCCGGCATACGGCCTCGGCCGCCGTCTCTCCGGCTTCCACATGTCCGCCGACGCCCACGACCTTCCCGGTGCCGAAGCCGGTCTTTTTCCGGCCCAGGAGCACCTCCTGTCCGGCGTCGCCGTCGCGGAGCAGGAAGCACAGGGTGACGTGGGCTGCGGTCATTGACCAAGCCTAACTCTGCAGCTCCCCGGAAGTGCGTCCTTGCTACAGTTGGCCCATGAGCGCGGATGGGGGTGAAGCTCCCACGACGGAAACCTCTTCAAGCGCCTCGGCGAACGAGGCGGAGGCCCGGGCAGATCAAGCCTCCGAGGCATGGCTGCCGGGCTGGCTGGTCCGGCATCCGCTCTACGCCGGATGGGCATGGACCGGATTCTGGGCGTTGTTGATCGTCCTCGATGAATTCCTCGACCTCGCCGGCTGGAGCTGGTACCTGCTGGTCGGCATGGCCGCGCTGCCGACCCTCCTGTCGACGCTGGCGGTGCTGAACGCCACTCCCCGCAGGCATTTGAAACCACGCAACGAATCAGTACTTGGCCACTTCTTCGTGAGGTTCCTTGCACTGGTGACTGCATTCCTCGTGTGGGGCGTTTCAGTGGTCATGAGCGCTTCGATCTCCACGACTGTCCAGGCCGCCGTCGGAAATTCCGAGCGCGAAGTCACGGCCCTCGGCTTCAACTTGCTCGTGGCAGCCGTCCCGCTTGTCATTTCGGTTCTGTGGATGGCTTTCATCGTCCGCTGCGCCTGGTTCCTGCGCCGATTGCGCGGCTGGAGCCAAAGTCCCGCCAGCTCACGGGTGCCGAAGAAATTCCTGCGCTCCCGGCCCAATCTGAGGCGGGTGGTTGTCGGCTTGGCGCACCCGGGCCTTCTGCTCGTGGCCGGACTCGGCATGTCCATCCTGGCGCTGTTCCTGAACGCGGTGGAACTGACCTTCAAGGTCTTGGCGTAACCGGCACCGCGCAGTGTGCAGTGTGCGGTGTGCAGTGTCCAGTGTGCAGTGTCCAGCGGGCAACGCATGGCGTCAGCCGAGCGCCCGCGGATGCGCAGCGGCGTAGACTTCGCGCAAAGTGTCGGCGGTGACCAGGGTGTACACCTGCGTGGTGGTCACCGAGGCATGGCCCAGGAGCTCCTGCACCACCCGGACATCGGCGCCGCCCTCCAGCAGATGCGTGGCGAAAGAATGCCGGAGGGTGTGCGGGGAAACGTCCTTGGTGATGTTGGCCTTCTCCGCCGCGGTCTTGAGAATGGTCCAGGCGCTCTGCCGGCTGATCCGGCCTCCGCGGGCATTCAGGAAGAGTGCCGGGGTGCCTTTTCCTTTCGCGGCCAACGCAGGCCTTCCGCGAACCACGTAGGACCCGACGGCGCGGGCACCGTAGGACCCCAGCGGCACCAGGCGCTCCTTGGAACCTTTTCCGAAGAGCCTGACGATCGCGGGGCCATCGGATTCCGCTTCGAGGGAGACATCGTCGACGTCGAGCCCCACCGCTTCGCTGATGCGGGCGCCCGTGGAGTAGAGGAACTCCAACAGCGCCCGGTCCCGCAACCCTGTGGCGGTATCGGCGCCGGCGGCCTCAAGGATCCGGGTCACTTCGCCGACGCTGATGGCCTTCGGCAGCCGCTTGCCAGGCATGGGCGGGTGGACATCGCTCGCCGGGTCCGCCGTCGTCGTCCCCTCCAGGGCCCAAAACTTGTGGAGCCCCCGGACGGCGACCACGGTGCGTGCCGCCGAGCGGACACCGAGGGCGGCGCCACCATCCGAGCCGTCGGACAGTGCCTGGACAAAGGCCGTGACATCGTGGCGGGAGATGTTGCCCGGTTTGTCGACACCGGACGCGGCCAGGAAGTTCGCATAGCGGGACAAGTCCCGGCGGTAAGCGGACAAGGTGTTGCTGGCAAGGCCACGTTCCACGCCGAGGTGTTGCAGGTAATCCGTGACGGCCCGGTCAATGGCGGTCTGGACCCGGGTCTCCGCGAGCTGGGGCACGGTCAGCGCTGGCTCGGGTGGGCGGGCCAGGGAGCATTGGCGGGGCGCAGGTTCCTGAAGCCGTCCGCGCGTGCGGCGGCGGCCGCGAGGATCCCGACGACGGCGGACGGGTTGTGCAGCCGGCCTTCGAGCACCGCGGAAACGGCTTCGTCGAGCGTCACCCACACGAGCTCGATCTCGGCTTCTTCATCCGTGCGGACGTGCCGTTCCGCCTCGGGAACGCTTCCCAAACCCCGTGCCAGATAGATGCGGATCGCCTCGCTTGAGGAGCCGGGAGAATTGAAGAAGTCCGCGAGGACATTCCACGTGGCCGCCGTAAGATCGGCCTCTTCCGCGAGCTCCCGGGCTGCGCCGTCCACGAAGTCCTCACCGGCGACGTCAAGAAGTCCGGCGGGAATCTCCCACAAGTCCATGCCCACGGGGTGGCGGTATTGCTTGAGCAACAGGATTTCGCCGTCGACATTCATCGGCAGCACCGCAACAGCGCCGGGATGGTCGATGTAATCGCGGACCAACGGACCGGTGTCTTCGCCCAGTTCGAAGGCGTCGCTGACGACGTCCCAGATCCGGCCTTCATAGACCTTGCTGGACGACAAAAGACGGCGCGGGCTCGGCATGTCCGAAACCTTCCGAAAAGTGCTGGGGGTTTCAGAAATACCGGGCATCGCGCCGTCCTTCGTTTGTGTGAGCGATTACTTTGCAGCTACCTTGCGGGCCGACTTTGCTCCGGCATCCACGCCTGCCTGACGCTCCAGCGCAGCCTTCACGAGCCCGGCAAACAGCGGGTGGGGGCGCGTGGGGCGGGAGCTGAGCTCGGGGTGGGCCTGGGTTGCCACGTAGTACGGGTGTACTTCGCGCGGCAGTTCCACGAACTCGACCAACTTGCCGTCGGGAGACGTTCCGGAGAACACGAGCCCCTCGGCCGCAATCTGCTCGCGGTACTTGTTGTTGACTTCGTAGCGGTGGCGGTGGCGCTCGCTAACGGTAGTTGCGCCATAGGTCTCCGCAACCACAGAGCCTTCATCCAGCTTCGCTTCGTAAAGGCCCAGGCGCATCGTGCCGCCGAGGTCGCCCTTGCCGTCCACGATGTCGAGCTGTTCTTCCATCGTGGCGATGACCGGGTACTTGGAGTCGGGTTCGAACTCGCTGGAGGACGCTCCCTCGAGGCCGACCACGTTGCGGGCGTACTCGATGACCATGCACTGAAGGCCGAGGCAAAGGCCCAGCACCGGAAGCTTTGTCTCGCGTGCGAACTTGAGCGCGCCGAGCTTGCCCTCCAGGCCACGGATGCCGAAGCCGCCGGGAACGCAAATGGCGTCGACGCCGGCCAAGGACTTGGTGGCGCCTTCGAGGGTTTCGCATTCGTCGGACGGGACCCAGCGGATCTTGACCTTGGTTTCGTTCGCGAAACCGCCGGCACGCAAGGCCTCGGTCACGGACAGGTAAGCGTCCGGGAGGTCGATGTACTTGCCCACGAGGGCAACTTCAACGTGGTGCTTGGGGTTGTGGACTGCTTCGAGGAGCTTGTCCCAGCTGGTCCAGTCGACGTCCTTGAACGGGAGGTCCAAGGCACGGACGACGTAGGAGTCAAGGCCCTGGGAGTGCAGCGTCTTGGGGATGTCGTAGATGCTGGGAGCATCGGCGGCATTGACCACGGCGTCGATATCGACGTCGCACATGCGGCCGATCTTTTCGCGCATGGCCTCGGGCACTTCGCGGTCCGAACGGATCACGATCGCTTCCGGCTGGATGCCAAGGGAGCGCAAGGCGGCAACAGAGTGCTGCGTTGGTTTGGTCTTCAGTTCCTGCGAGGGGCCGATGTACGGCACCAAGGAGACGTGCAGGAAAAAGACGTTGTTCCGGCCGATGTCCTGGCGGACCTGGCGTGCGGACTCGAGGAAAGGCTGGGACTCGATGTCGCCAACAGTGCCGCCGATTTCGGTGATGATGACGTCCGGAGCGCTCTTGCCTTCGGCGGGAAGGCGCATGCGGCGCTTGATCTCGTCCGTGATGTGCGGGATGACCTGGACGGTGTCGCCGAGGTACTCACCGCGCCGTTCCTTGGCGATGACCGTCGAGTAGATCTGGCCGGTTGTGACGTTGGCCGAACCCTCGAGGTTTTCATCCAGGAAGCGCTCGTAGTGTCCGATGTCGAGGTCGGTTTCGGCGCCGTCGTCAGTGACGAAGACTTCGCCGTGCTGGAAGGGGTTCATCGTGCCCGGATCCACGTTGAGATAGGGATCGAGCTTCTGCATAGTTACAGACAAACCGCGTGCCCGCAGCAGGTGGCCGAGGCTCGAAGCCGTCAGTCCCTTACCGAGCGAGGACGCCACACCGCCGGTGACAAAGATGTGTTTGGTCGTCTTGGACGAGCCCGGAAACCGGGAATTTACACGGGAATTTGATCGCTGCACCACGGAATTCGAGCCTATCATCAATTGCGCCTCCAAAGGGTCCGCTAACCGTTTTCCCAAATGCTCAATAGTCCCTTGCCGTGGGGCAAGGATCAAGGGTGAAGTCCACCCGAACCGCGAAAACAGCCCGGGCGGCCGGGAATCTGCCACTTGGACCCAAGGACCGCGGAAGGAGCCTGCCGGTCCGGCGATGGGGCGCATGTGACCGATGTCCCAGGCCGCAGCCGGGTGGCTACGCCTGCTGCGGCAGAAGCTTCGCGTCGTCCAGCAATTCCTGTGCGTGCGCCCGCGCGGACTCGGAGTCTTCCTGTCCAGCCAGCATCCTGGCAAGCTCCTTCACGCGTTCCTCGTCATCGAGGAGCTGGACGTCGCTCGACGTGAAGCCGGTAGCGGTCTTGCCATCGCTTCCCCGGACTGAGGTCTTGGTGACGCGGATATGTTGGTCGGCGAAGGCAGCCACCTGCGGCAAGTGGGTTACCACAAGCACCTGGACGTGACGGGCCAGCATGGCAAGCCGGCGTCCGATCTCGACGGCGGCACGCCCGCCCACTCCGGCGTCCACTTCGTCAAAGACGAAGGTCGGCACCGGATCCACGGCCGCGAGGACCACTTCGATGGCGAGCATGACGCGTGACAACTCACCACCGGATGCACCCTTGCCGAGAGGGCGGGCAGGGGCACCCGAGTGGGGCTGCAGGAGGAAGGAGATGTCGTCCACTCCGTGCGGTCCCAATTGCCCTTGGCTGTCCACCTCGATCACCAGGGTTGCGTCGGCCATCGCGAGCGCGGTGAGTTCCGCGCTCACGCGTGTGGAGAGTTCTTTGGCTGCCTTCGATCGCGACTTCGAGATGCGCGCGGCTTGCTTGCGCAGCGTTGACTCCGCGGCGGTCACTTCGGCCTCAAGGGCCTCGATCCGGGTCGAGTCATCCTGCAGTTCATCCAGCCGGGTCCTCGAAGCTGCGGCCCATTCCAAGACCTCGTCAATGCTCGGGGCGTACTTCCGGATGAGTTTGGCCAGGGCGGCACGCCGTTCCTCGATCTCCGAGAGCCGTTCGGGTCCCTCGGAGTCCAGGGAGGCCTGGTAGCTGGACAGCTCCCCCGCGATGTCGTTGATGAGGAAGCCGATCTCGGCGAGCCGTGCGGCCGCTCCCGCCAACGCTTCGTCGTGTTCGGAAACCTGGTCCAGGGCCCGTTTCGCGGAGTCAATCAGCGTGGTGGCGTCGGCTGTTTCGCCGAATTCCTCCGAGATCAGTGCCTCATGCGCTGCCGCTGCGGCAATGCGGAGTTCTTCGACGTTCGCCAGCTTCACGGCCTCGGCCTTGAGGGCTTCGTCCTCTCCGGGTTGGGGATCGACGTCGTCGATTTCACTGAGCGCGACCGCGAGCGATTCCGCTTCGCGCAGCCTTTCCCGTGCCTCGCCGCGGAGGGTATCGAGCTCCGCCTGGCTGGACTTCCAATGGCTGTAAAGGTCTTGGTATTCCGTGAGCGTCGCGGCGAGATCTGCCCCGGCAAACCGGTCCAGTGCGTGCCGCTGCGCCACGGCACCCTTGAGCCGGATCTGGTCCGACTGGCCGTGCACCACCACCAGGCTCTCGCCAAGTTCCGCCAACACGCCCACCGGTGCCGATCGACCGCCCACGAAAGCACGGCTGCGGCCGTCCGCTCCCACGGTGCGGGCCAGCAGGAGCTGGGTGCCGCCGTCGCACTCTTCCGCGTCGCCGCCCGCCTCCACGGCCCGCTCCACGGCGGCATGCGCGGGATCGAGCAAGAGCGTGGCCTCAGCAGAGGCCGACTTCGCACCGGAGCGTACCGCCCCGGCGTCGGACCGCGCTCCCAGAAGGAGGCCGACGGCGGTAACCACCATGGTCTTGCCGGCGCCGGTTTCGCCCGTGACGACGCTCAGGCCGGGCCCCAACGGCAGGGTGGCGTCGGTGATGACGCCGAGATCACGGATCCGGAGTTCCTCGATCATGGTTTACATCTCCTTTGTGGGATCGGCCGCTCTGCCTGTCCGCACGTCCTGGGGCGTCGGCAAAGGGCTGGGCTTGAAGGTCCTGATCACGGGGGTCGGGCCCGTGTGGATGTCGGCCGAACGGGGTGCCGGACCCCGCCAGCCGTGGATGGGGAGCTCAAACTTCCGCACGAGCCGCGCTGAGAACGGGGTCTGGTGGGTGCGTGCAAGCCGCACAGGCCGGGCGGACCGGGTGACTTCGATCCGGGCGCCGGGCGGCAGGTCCACGGAACGGCGGCCATCGCACCACAGCACGCCCTGGGCATCCGTCCGGGTGAGGATCTCCACGGCGAGCTTGGACCGCGGCGAAACCACGAGGGGCTTGGCGAAGAGGGCATGGGCGCTGATGGGGACGATCACCAAGGCCTCCACTTCGGGCCACACCACCGGACCGCCGGATGAGAAGGCATAAGCCGTGGAGCCCGTAGGGGTAGCTAGCACCACCCCATCGCAGCCGAAGGACGTCAGCGGACGCTCATCCACTTCGGTCACCACTTCGATCATGCGCTCCCGGTCCGCCTTTTCAATGGCGGCTTCGTTGAGGGCCCAGGTATGCCAGATCTTCTGGCCCCGGACCCACACCTGGACGTCGATGGTCATGCGTTCTTCCACAGTGTATTCGCGGCTGGCAATCCACTCGACAGTCTGGGCCAGATCTGCACGCTCGCTCTCGGCAAGGAAACCGACATGCCCGAGGTTGACGCCCAACAGGGGAACATCGACGTTGCGGACTAGCTCGGCCGCGCGCAGGATGGTGCCGTCGCCGCCAAGAACCATGACGAGTTCGACGTCCTCCAGCCGGACATCCTCATGGAGTATCTCAATCGGCTTGTCCACCACGCCATAGAACCGTTCGATATCGTCCAGTTCGGACTTCTGCATCACGGGGATCAGGCCGGAGTAGTGGAGCTGCCCGCAGGCATCCCAGGCCGCGCGAAGGGAGTCCTCGCGCCCGGTGTGGGCAAGGACCATAACGCGCCTGCTCATGGTGTTCTGCTTTCTAGTGGGTGGTCCAGATTCGTTCCATCAGTGCAGCAACTTCCTCGTCCCGCTCTTCGATCTTAGGCAAGTCCGCCTGCATCCTGCGTCTTATCCACAGGAAGTACTCCACATTTCCGTCTTGGCCGGGCAAGGGACTCGGTGCCAGGCCGCAAAGTTCAAGCCCTGCGTCCACGGCCGCTTTGGCGACTTGGGCCACCGCGCGCCGCCGTTCATGGTCCGAAGTGACCACGCCGGTGCGGCTCAGCCGTTCCTTGCCCACCTCGAACTGGGGCTTCACCATGAGCACCAGGTCTCCCCCGGGTTCGGTGCACGCCGCGAGCGGATGCAGAACCAGTGTGAGGGAAATGAAGGACAAGTCTGCCACAGTGAGCGCGGCCGGCCCGCCGATCTCCCCGGGAGTCATGTAGCGGACGTTGAGCCCCTCATGGACTGCGACGCGGGGATCGTTCCGCAGGGACGGCACCAACTGGTCATGCCCGACGTCGACCGCCACAACGTGCGCGGCACCGTGCCGCAGCAGTACGTCAGTAAAGCCGCCCGTGGAGGCTCCGGCGTCGAGGCACCGCTTCCCCGCTACAACGACGGAGGGGAACGCCGCCAGCGCCCCGGCCAGTTTGTGTCCGGCGCGGCTGACGTAAACGTCCTCGGCATGGGCCTGAACATCGATTTCCGTGTCTTCGGAAACCTGTTGCGCTGCCTTGGCAAGAACGCTGCCTCCGGAGCTGACTTTTCCGTCCGCAATGAGCTTCGCGGCGTGGGTCCGCGATCTCGCCAATCCACGGCTGACGAGTTCCTGGTCGAGCCTGGCCATGCTCAGCGTTCGTCGGCGTCGAGGGCCGCCAGCAGGGAGTCATGGATCTCGGCGTAGAGCCCGCTGTGTTCCGACACCGGCGCAGCGGATACCCCGGCCAGCCGCTCCAACGCGGAATCCACGGCGGCGTCACCTGTGGCGGCCGTGTCGTCCGGCCATGGGGCATCGTGCGGCTCGACGGTTTGCGGCTCGGCGCTTTGTGGCTCGGCGGCGCCCTGTTGGTGATCGTTCAACTCGCTCATTGGACCAGTCTAGTTTTCCAGCCATTCAAGGCGTGGCGATGTAGCTTCTGTCGCGTCCGGGTTGATGGCCCACCAGGCCGCGCACGCGGCACGCCAGGCGTCCAGATCCTTCTCGGACCCGGAAACGGTGATCAGGCCGTCCTGGACTTCGGCAGTTGCCTGTCCGCAACGGAAGGTGCTGTCCTCTTCGACGATTTCGGGGTAGGGCTCGTACAGTTCCGTGAGGTCAGCCAGCAAATAGCTGGGCCTTTCCGAGCTGCGCGCAGCAAGGATTGACTCCAGCGTGTCGACGCCGGTGAGGACCGCCGCCGTCGCGAAGCCCGCACGGTTGCCGCCAAGGATGTCAGTGTCCAGGCGGTCTCCCACAACGATCGGCCGCTCGGACTTCAGCCTCCGGGCTGCCGAATGGAAGAGCGGGGCCTCCGGCTTGCCGGCGACCCGCGGTTGTTTGCCCGTGGCAGACGCGACGGCAGCCACGAGGGTGCCGTTTCCGGGGGCAATCCCCCGGGCCTGCGGAATGGACATGTCCGTATTGGTAGCCACCCAAAGGGCGCCCGCCGCAACAACATAGGATGCCTCGGCCAGGTCCTTCCATGCGATTTCCGGGTTGAAGCCCTGGACCACAGCCACAGGCTTCTCTTTGGCGCTGTGCACCGGGGTAAGGCCCACGAGTTCGATCTCGTGGGCCAATGCCGCGCTTCCCGTGATCATCACACGCGAACCCGGAGCGAGGAGTTCGGCCAGAAGATCCCCGGCGGCCTGCGAAGAACTGACTACTTGGTGATCCTCAGCAGGCGCGCCAAGTTCGCGAAGATGCGCGGCAACCTGTGCCGGGGTACGCGAGGCGTTGTTGGTGACATAGCCTAGCCGCACCCCGACAGACTCAAGCCGTTGCAGGGCTTCCACTGCGCCTGGAATGGCGTGCGGGCCTGCGTAAACTACTCCGTCCAGATCGGACAGAACGGCATCGAAACGCGAAACCAGTGAGGCTTCAGTCATTCTTGGACTCTTCGCCGGCGTGGGAAGCCTCTTCTCCGTCTTCTTCAGCGTCGTCGTCTTCCTCCACGGAATCGCGGTCCGATTCGGCGTCGTCGGACTCAAAGTAGTCAGACTCGGCGTCGTCGAGTTCCACTTCGTCCTGTTCGGGGGCTTCAGGGGCGATAACTGTCTCCGCGCGTGCCGGCGCCTCCTCGGACTGGCGCTCCTCGGCTCGCTCGGTGTTCTCTTCGGGGTTCCGGAAACGAGGTTTGCGGGCTTCGTTTTCGTCGTCTTCGCCGAGGTCGATGATGTCCGGGTCCTCGAAGTCTCCAACGCCGAGGGCGTTTTCAGCCACGACTGCCTGGCGCTGCCACTTGCCGGCTTCTTCCGTGCGGCCCACTGCCGTCAAGGCGTCGGCATAGGCACGGAACAGCCGCGGGCTGTAGGAGAAGGCACGGTTGATGTCGAGCTGGATGATTTCCAGCTCAGCCACTGCGGCGTCGAGCTGACCAAGGTCGCTCCGGGCGCCGGAAGCCACAATTGCCAGCTCAACCTTGCCGGGAGCGTCGAGATCCTGGGCCTCGGGTGAACGGACGACGTCGAGCGCACGGTCCGGCCGCCCCAGCCCGCGTTCGCAGTCAGCCATGAGGGGCAAATGGACGTTGGAGCCGCTGATCCTGCGGTAGGTGCGGAATTCGCGAAGAGCCTCGCCATAGTGTCCGGCAGCGTAGGCGGTCAGGCCCACGGCTTCACGGACGGCGGCCAAACGTCCGCCACGACGGCTCGCTGCCAGTGCGTGCTGGAAGGACAGCTCAGGGTCGATATCGATGAGGCGGCCGGCCATCACCAGGTGCTTGGCGACCCAATCGGCATTGGTGCCTTCCAGGGTCTTGATCTGGTGCTTCGTGACCCGGTCGAGTTCCTGGCCCGTGACGTCGTCGTCGATCTCCGGGGAACGCTCGCGGTCCGGGCGGTTGGCGCTACGCAGATCCGCCGCGTTCGGAACCCGCGCGGGACGCTCTTCCCAGGAGCCGCCGCCGAAGCTGCGTCCCTCGGTACGTGGGCCATCGAACTTGCGGGGACCACGCTCGGGGCGGTCACCGAAGCTACGGCGCTCTCCGTCGCCTTCGCGGCGAGGACGATCACCGAAGGGCTTACGATCACGATCACCGAAACTCGGACGCGCATCCCCATCACGACGAGGACGATCACCAAACGGCTTACGATCACGATCACCAAAGGGCTTACGGTCGCGGTCGCCCTCACGACTCGGGCGATCGCCGAAAGGCTTACGGTCGCGGTCGCCCTCACGACTCGGACGGTCGCCGAAAGGCTTACGATCACGATCACCAAAGGGCTTACGGTCACGATCACCCTCACGACTCGGGCGATCACCGAAAGGCTTACGATCACGATCACCAAAGGGCTTGCGATCACGATCACCCTGACGGCTCGGGCGGTCGCCCTCACGACTCGGACGGTCGCCGAAAGGCTTACGATCACGATCACCGAAACTCGGACGCGCATCCCCATCACGACGAGGACGATCACCAAACGGCTTACGATCACGATCACCAAAGGGCTTACGGTCGCGGTCGCCCTCACGACTCGGGCGATCGCCGAAAGGCTTACGATCACGATCACCGAAACTCGGACGCGCATCCCCATCACGACGAGGACGATCACCAAAACTACGGCGCTCACCATCGCCGGCCGGCTTACGATCCCGGTCGCCGCCAGCAGCGCCGTCACGGTTGTCCCTGGAACGGAATCCTCGGGGGTCGCCCCCGGAATTGTTGTTGGCGCGGAACGGGCCGCGGTCGCCACGGCCACCGCCGAAGTTGCCGCGATTGCCGCCGTTGTGCTCAGCCATGATGGATTCCTCCTGTTGTGAGCTGACCACTGGCGCATGCGCAGCCGCTCTTATCCGTATTTTGTTCTCACGCCGCCGGGATCCGGCTCGTATCTCTTATGCAATTCTAGGTGAACAGCCATCCGCGAACGCATTCGAAGGCCACGTATTCAGCTTCCCGTGGGAAGCATCACAACCTGATGCCAGGGCGAGTACCCTACGGCCCTCTGGCAAACCAAGCCCGCGGCCGACGTGTCAGTTCCTAGAAGCCGTCAAGTCTACCCAATCCCTACAACAACGCCCGCTCAGATATGCCCAGCCCCAATTGGACGCCCGCTCACATATGCAGGGTCCCAACCAGACGCCCGCTCAGGTTTGTTGCCGACGGGTGGGCTGGCTGCCGGGCCGCGCCCCCGGGTGAGCCGGGTTCGGGAATTCCGGCGCATATGTGAGCGGGCGTTCGGGGAATCGGGCGCATATGTGAGCGGGCGTTCGGGGAATCGGGCGTTTGGGACGCCCGCTCACATATACCGGGTCCCAACCGGACGCGCGCTCACAAACAAGGGGTTCTGGCCGGACGCCGGCTCACATCATTTGGGCGGGCGTCGCCCGTGGAACCCGCATGTCTGAGCGGGGGTTCGTCCGCGACTGCTGATATGTGAGCGGGCGTTGGGGGCGGATTCAAGTGGTCGTTGCAACACGTCCTTATGCTGCTGATTCTTCCAGAATGTGTTGGAGTGCTTGTGCGGGGGTTTTCCAGCCGAGGGTTTTGCGCAGGCGCCCGTTGAGGCCGGCGGCTGCGTAGTCGAGCTCCTCGCGGGTCACGGCTGTCAGGTCCATGCCTTTGGGGAAGTACTGGCGCAGGAGTCCGTTGGTGTTCTCGTTCGTGCCGCGTTGCCAGGGTGAGTGCGGGTCGCAGAAGTAGACATCGGCTCCGGTGGCGATCTTGACCCGTTCGTGGATGCCGACCATTTCCGCGCCCTGGTCCCAGGTCAGGGACCGGCGCAGCACCTCGGGCAGGGTCGGCAGGGTGTCCTGGATGGCGGCCAGGACCTGTTCCCCGGTGTGTCCGTTTGGCAGGTGCAGGAGCATCACGAATCGGCTGGTGCGTTCCACGAGCGTCCCGATCGCCCCGGTGCCGGGGGTACCGATGATCAGGTCTCCCTCCCAGTGGCCGGGAACCGCACGGTCATCGGCTTCGGCCGGGCGTTCGCTGATCAGCAGCTCCTTCGGGACCCGGGGCCGGCGCATCCCGGGGCGCCTGTTCGGTTGCCGCACCGCCCGGCCGGTGCGCAGGGCCGCGGCGAGTTCGGCCCGCAGGCCCCCGCGTCCCTGGATGTAGATGCACTGGTAAATGGTCTCGGGGCTGATGCGCATGCTTTCATCATCGGGGAAATCGATCCGCAGCCGGGCACTGATCTGTTCCGGGGACAACCGTTCCCGGCAGCTCAGCATCCCGGCGACGTAAAGGGCCAGGGCCGTGTTCACCGCCAGTTTCCGGGCCTTGGGGCGGCGGGCCTGCTTCTGCGCGCGGCTCTGCGCCGTGGAGGCAAGATACGGGCGCCGGCCCCCGTTGCGGATGTTCCGGTCCAGTTCCCGGCTGATCGTGGACGGGCTCCGGCCCAGACGACGACCGATCTCCCGCATCCCGCACCCCTGCGCCCGCCACACGGCGATCAACTCACGCTCATCGAAGGACAAGAACCGCCCGCACGCAGGCTCAATCGAAGGATCCACCCCACCATGCTGACGGACAATCCTGCTGGCAGTTCCTTCCGAGAACCCCGCAACCCCTGCCGCGGCCTCATCAGAAAACCCCGAGGACCGGGCCGCCCAGAACACCCGCACCACCTCACGCAACACCTCAGGCCGACCAACACCCACCACAACACCCACCAATCACTCAGGTGTTGCAACGACCCCCTGAACCCGCCTGGGGTTTCCCGCGCATAGGTGAGCGGGGGTTTAGGGAAACGGGCGTATACGTGAGCCGGCGTTCGGGGTTTCCCTCACATAGGTGAGCGCCCGTTCGGGGGTTCCCGCGCATAGGTGAGCGGGGGTTTGGGGTTTCCCGCGCATAGGTGAGCCGGGGTTTAGGGAAACGGGCGTATACGTGAGCCGGCGTCAGCCCGGGAGCACGTATACGTGAGCCGGCGTTCGGGGGTTCCCGCGCATACGTGAGCCCGCGTTCGGGGTTTCCCGCGCATACGTGAGCCCGCGTTCGGGATATCCCGCGTATACGTGAGCCCGCGTTCGGGATATCCCGCGTATACGTGAGCCCGGGTTTGGGGAAACTGGTGTTTATGTGAGCGGGGGTTTGGGGTTTCCCGCGTTTGGGGTTTCCGGCGCCTGGGCGGGCGGGGGTTTGGGGTGTTTAAGTGGGTCAGGCCCCGACACGGTGTGTCGGGGCCTGGCCGGTGAATGGTTGTCCGGCGGTGTCCTACTCTCCCACACCCTCCCGGGTGCAGTACCATCGGCGCTGTGGGTCTTAGCTTCCGGGTTCGGAATGGGACCGGGCGTTTCCCCCACGCTATGACCGCCGTAACCCTGTTACCCGATCCCCGCACTGGGTGCGGGGTGGGAAGTCTGTGGTTACAACATGTGTGGTGTTGTTATTTAGTTGTTGGTTCCGGAACAGCCCGGTATCGGGTTGTTGTTCGGGAACCACATAGTGGACGCAAGCAGTGATCGTGTTTGTGTGGTGTAAGTTGTCGGCCTATTAGTACCGGTCAGCTTCAACAGTCTTTAGTCCTGTCTTCCACATCCGGCCTATCAACCCAGTGGTCTGGCTGGGGGCCTCTCACACACGAGGTGTATGGAAATCTCATCTTGAAGCGAGCTTCCCGCTTAGATGCTTTCAGCGGTTATCCCATCCGAACGTAGCTAATCAGCGGTGCACTTGGCAGTACAACTGACACACCAGAGGTTCGTCCGTCCCGGTCCTCTCGTACTAAGGACAGCCCTTCTCAAATTTCCTGCGCGCGCAGCGGATAGGGACCGAACTGTCTCACGACGTTCTAAACCCAGCTCGCGTACCGCTTTAATGGGCGAACAGCCCAACCCTTGGGACCTACTCCAGCCCCAGGATGCGACGAGCCGACATCGAGGTGCCAAACCATGCCGTCGATATGGACTCTTGGGCAAGATCAGCCTGTTATCCCCGAGGTACCTTTTATCCGTTGAGCGACGGCCATTCCACAATGTACCGCCGGATCACTAGTCCCGACTTTCGTCCCTGCTTGAGATGTCTCTCTCACAGTCAAGCTCCCTTGTGCACTTACACTCGACACCTGATTGCCAACCAGGCTGAGGGAACCTTTGGGCGCCTCCGTTACTTTTTAGGAGGCAACCGCCCCAGTTAAACTACCCATCAGGCACTGTCCCTGACCCGGATCACGGGCCGAAGTTAGATGTCCAAAGTGACCAGAGTGGTATTTCAACGATGACTCCACCCGAACTGGCGTCCGGGCTTCAACGTCTCCCACCTATCCTACACAAGCCACTCCGAACACCAATACCAAACTATAGTAAAGGTCTCGGGGTCTTTCCGTCCTGCTGCGCGTAACGAGCATCTTTACTCGTACTGCAATTTCGCCGAGTTTATGGTTGAGACAGCGGGGAAGTCGTTACTCCATTCGTGCAGGTCGGAACTTACCCGACAAGGAATTTCGCTACCTTAGGATGGTTATAGTTACCACCGCCGTTTACTGGGGCTTAAATTCTCAGCTTCGCCTTGCGGCTAACCGGTCCTCTTAACCTTCCAGCACCGGGCAGGAGTCAGTCCGTATACATCGTCTTGCGACTTCGCACGGACCTGTGTTTTTAGTAAACAGTCGCTTCCCCCTGGTCTCTGCGGCCCCGATCCCCTCCCACCAGCAAGTGGTGTTCAAGGTTGGGGCCCCCCTTCTCCCGAAGTTACGGGGGCATTTTGCCGAGTTCCTTAACCATAATTCTCTCGATCGCCTTGGTATTCTCTACCTGATCACCTGTGTCGGTTTGGGGTACGGGCGGCTGGAACCTCGCGCCGATGCTTTTCTAGGCAGCATAGGATCACCGGATCCCCCCATGACGGGGGTCCCATCAGATCTCAGGAACGTCATCAAAGACACAGCGACGGATTTGCCTATCGCTGACCCTACATCCTTAGACCGGGGCAACCATCGCCCGGCCCGGCTACCTTCCTGCGTCACACCTGTTAATACGCTTACCTCCCGGGATCAGGTCCCGCGCTCGGCCAAAACCCGCACACCACAAGGGTGATTGGGCAGGCTCCGGGCGGTTAGTATCCCCCGCTTGGCATGGGCGGTCCTTCGCCGGTACGGGAATATCAACCCGTTGTCCATCGACTACGCCTGTCGGCCTCGCCTTAGGTCCCGACTTACCCAGGGCAGATTAGCTTGACCCTGGAACCCTTGATCATTCGGCGGACGGGTTTCTCACCCGTCTTTCGCTACTCATGCCTGCATTCTCACTCGTGTAGGCTCCACCGCTGGTTTACACCGCGACTTCACCGCCCACACGACGCTCCCCTACCACTCCAGACGACTGAACCACGAAGGCTTGTCTACTATCTGAAATCCACAACTTCGGCGGTGTACTTGAGCCCCGCTACATTGTCGGCGCGGAATCACTTGACCAGTGAGCTATTACGCACTCTTTCAAGGATGGCTGCTTCTAAGCCAACCTCCTGGTTGTCTTCGCAACTCCACATCCTTTCCCACTTAGCACACGCTTAGGGGCCTTAGTTGGTGGTCTGGGCTGTTTCCCTCTCGACTATGAAGCTTATCCCCCACAGTCTCACTGCTGCGCTCTCACTTACCGGCATTCGGAGTTTGGCTGACGTCAGTAACCTTGTAGGGCCCATCGGCCATCCAGTAGCTCTACCTCCGGCAAGAAACACGCAACGCTGCACCTAAATGCATTTCGGGGAGAACCAGCTATCACGGAGTTTGATTGGCCTTTCACCCCTACCCACAGCTCATCCCCTCCATTTTCAACTGAAGTGGGTTCGGTCCTCCACGACGTCTTACCGTCGCTTCAACCTGGCCATGGGTAGATCACTCCGCTTCGGGTCTAGATCACGCCACTACACTCGCCCTATTCAGACTCGCTTTCGCTACGGCTACCCCACACGGGTTAACCTCGCGACGTAACACTAACTCGCAGGCTCATTCTTCAAAAGGCACGCCGTCACAACTACAAGGTTGCTCCGACGGATTGTAAGCACACGGTTTCAGGTACTGTTTCACTCCCCTCCCGGGGTACTTTTCACCTTTCCCTCACGGTACTGGTCCGCTATCGGTCATTAGGAAGTATTTAGGCTTATCAGGTGGTCCTGACAGATTCACACGGGATTTCTCGGGCCCCGTGCTACTTGGGATCCTCTCCAGGCGGCACACAACATTACGGTTACGGGGCTAACACCCTCTCCGGCCGGCCTTTCAAGACCGTTCACCTATGTCCATGCTCTCACCCCACCGGTCCGGCAGAACCAGTACGGAAAGTCCCACAACCCCGCCCATGCAACGCCCGCCGGCTATCACACATGGAACGGTTTAGCCTCATCCGCGTTCGCTCGCCACTACTAACGGAATCACTCTTGTTTTCTCTTCCTGCGGGTACTGAGATGTTTCACTTCCCCGCGTTCCCCCCGCGCACCCTATGTGTTCAGATGCGGGTCACCAGATCACCTTGCAGCGTCTGGCGGGGTTTCCCCATTCGGACATCCTGGGATCACCGTTCGGTTATCAACTCCCCCAGGCTTATCGCAGATTCCTACGTCCTTCTTCGGCTCCTAATGCCAAGGCATCCACCGTGTGCCCTTAAAAACTTGACCACACAAGATCAAAAAACTTCTCGAGAGAACCATGACCACAAGGGCCAGGTTCATAAAAAGAAATTGCTGTAAGACACACACACCCCACCACCCCACCAAAAAGGAGAAGCAATGACCATGCGCGTGCCTAGATGCTCGCGTCCACTATGTAGTTCTCAAACAACAACCCCGTACCACACCCCCACACACCAACCACCCCCCAAAAAAGAAGGACAGCCGGACACGCACAGGACATGCAGCCAGGAAACCAGAAACACACAAACCCGGCACCAAGGAAAACCACGCAACCCTCACAGGCCACGCACCCCCCCAAGAACCGGCCCTGTTGCCTCAGGACCCAACAGTGTGCCAAACACGAAAACCAGCCACCCCCTGCCCGCACCCTTTCCACAACACCCCCACCCGTGAAAACACGAGGAAAAAGGGGCATCCGTACTGAAGAACAAACAAGAAACAACCGGCCGCTATCTGCTGATATTCCACCCATGAGCACCCACCGCAGAACAGACGCCTGCGCAATGGGCTTTGCTTCCACACACCCCCCACCCACCATGCGGAAGGAGAAGGGCGATAATGGTGCTCCTTAGAAAGGAGGTGATCCAGCCGCACCTTCCGGTACGGCTACCTTGTTACGACTTAGTCCCAATCGCCGGTCCCACCTTCGACGGCTCCCCCCACAAGGGTTAGGCCACCGGCTTCGGGTGTTACCAACTTTCGTGACTTGACGGGCGGTGTGTACAAGGCCCGGGAACGTATTCACCGCAGCGTTGCTGATCTGCGATTACTAGCGACTCCGACTTCATGGGGTCGAGTTGCAGACCCCAATCCGAACTGAGACCGGCTTTTTGGGATTAGCTCCACCTCACAGTATCGCAACCCTTTGTACCGGCCATTGTAGCATGCGTGAAGCCCAAGACATAAGGGGCATGATGATTTGACGTCGTCCCCACCTTCCTCCGAGTTGACCCCGGCAGTCTCCTATGAGTCCCCGCCATCACGCGCTGGCAACATAGAACGAGGGTTGCGCTCGTTGCGGGACTTAACCCAACATCTCACGACACGAGCTGACGACAACCATGCACCACCTGTAAACCGACCGCAAGCGGGGCACCTGTTTCCAGGCGTTACCGGTTCATGTCAAGCCTTGGTAAGGTTCTTCGCGTTGCATCGAATTAATCCGCATGCTCCGCCGCTTGTGCGGGCCCCCGTCAATTCCTTTGAGTTTTAGCCTTGCGGCCGTACTCCCCAGGCGGGGCACTTAATGCGTTAGCTACGGCGCGGAAAACGTGGAATGTCCCCCACACCTAGTGCCCAACGTTTACGGCATGGACTACCAGGGTATCTAATCCTGTTCGCTCCCCATGCTTTCGCTCCTCAGCGTCAGTTAATGCCCAGAGACCTGCCTTCGCCATCGGTGTTCCTCCTGATATCTGCGCATTTCACCGCTACACCAGGAATTCCAGTCTCCCCTACATCACTCTAGTCTGCCCGTACCCACTGCAGAACCGGAGTTGAGCCCCGGTCTTTCACAGCAGACGCGACAAACCGCCTACGAGCTCTTTACGCCCAATAATTCCGGATAACGCTTGCGCCCTACGTATTACCGCGGCTGCTGGCACGTAGTTAGCCGGCGCTTCTTCTGCAGGTACCGTCACTTTCGCTTCTTCCCTACTGAAAGAGGTTTACAACCCGAAGGCCGTCATCCCTCACGCGGCGTCGCTGCATCAGGCTTCCGCCCATTGTGCAATATTCCCCACTGCTGCCTCCCGTAGGAGTCTGGGCCGTGTCTCAGTCCCAGTGTGGCCGGTCACCCTCTCAGGCCGGCTACCCGTCGTCGCCTTGGTAGGCCATTACCCCACCAACAAGCTGATAGGCCGCGAGTCCATCCAAAACCGCAAAAGCTTTCCACCACCACCACATGCGTGGAGCGGTCGTATCCGGTATTAGACCCAGTTTCCCAGGCTTATCCCAGAGTCAAGGGCAGGTTACTCACGTGTTACTCACCCGTTCGCCACTAATCCCCCCAGCAAGCTGGAGATCATCGTTCGACTTGCATGTGTTAAGCACGCCGCCAGCGTTCATCCTGAGCCAGGATCAAACTCTCCGTTGAAGTAAAACAAAAACAGACACAACCACAACCACCGGAAATAACGGACGGCCGGGCTGCACAAAATTTGAAACCAGCTGTAAAAAACCAGCCCCGCGCCACGGAGGTGACACAGAACCAGCCAAAACAACCAATTCATAAAAAATAAATCGGTATCAACAAACTTGGCACACTATTGAGTTCTCAAACAACAGACACAATCCGATTACTCCGCGAAACAAATTCAATTGAATTCGATGTTCCGCATTTCCTCGCTGCGATGTTTCTACTTTATTTCATTCATTTCCACTTTGCAAATCCAGGATTTCTCCGGAAATTCATCCAAGTGGACCGAATTTCCCCAAAGAGTCTATAAATTATCCGATTTCCAGACTTTTGGTCTACATCGGATTATTCACACTCAATGGGATTTTGTCGCATTTTATCCGCTTCAGCGGCAGCGACTCAGAAAACGATACACGCTCCCCCTGAGCCGCGCAAGTCGGCCCGGAGGGAGCGTGCAATAGTCTGTCTCGGAGTCAGACGGTCACTTCGACAGTGGCCAGATTCTTCTTGCCGCGGCGCAGCAACAGGTACCGGCCGTGAAGCAGTTCCGCCTGGTCGATGACGGCGTCGGGATCGGTCACTTTGCTGTTGTTCACGTAGGCGCCACCCTCCCCTACCGTGCGTCGGGCAGCGGACTTGCTCTCGGAGAGTCCGGACGCCACCAGGAGGTCGACGATGCCCAGGCCATCCGCGCCGATCGAGGCAGACGGCAGCTCGGCAGTTGCAGAGGCCAAGGTCACTTCGTCCAGAACCGAAAGATCGCCGTTGCCGAACAGCGCAGCCGAAGCAGCAATCACCTTCTCCGTCGCGTCCACACCGTGAACCAGCGACGTGACTTCGTAGGCAAGCCTGCGCTGGCCCTCGCGGGCGAACGGACGCTCGGCAACAGCTGCTCCAAGTTCCTCAATCTCCGCGCGGCTAAGGAAAGTGAAGACCTTGAGGCGGTCAACGACGTCGGCATCCGCCGTGTTGAGCCAGAACTGGTAGAAGGCGTAGGGGCTGCACATGTGGGCATCGAGCCAAATGGCGTTGCCCTCGCTCTTGCCGAACTTGGTGCCGTCCGAGTTGGTGATCAGGGGCGTGCCCAAGGCGTGGACGGTCTTCCCATCGACCTTGCGGATCAACTCCGTACCACTCGTGAGGTTGCCCCACTGGTCCGAGCCGCCGGTCTGCAGCACGCAGTCGTAGTCACGGTTGAGCTGGAGGTAATCCATGCCTTGCAGGATCTGGTAGCTGAACTCCGTGTAGCTGATGCCCTCATCGGAGCTGAGACGGGAAGCAACGGCGTCCTTGCGGAGCATGGTGCCCACACGGAAGTGCTTGCCGATCTCCCGCAGGAAATCGATGGCGCTCAAGGGCGCGGTCCAGTCAAGGTTGTTGACCATGCGCGCCGCGTTGTCCCCCTCGAAGCTGAGGAAGCGACGGACCTGGGCCTGAAGGTAGCCGACCCACTCCGAAACGGTGTCCTTGGTGTTCAAGGTGCGCTCCGCCGTCGGGCGCGGATCCCCGATCAGGCCGGTGGAGCCGCCCACCAGGCCGAGCGGATTGTGGCCGGCCAATTGCAGGCGGCGCATGAGCAGGAGCTGGACCAGGTTGCCCAGGTGCAGGGACGGCGCGGTGGGGTCGAAGCCACAGTAATACGTGATCGGGTCCCCGCCGAGCAGCTTTTCCAGTTCCGTTTCATCAGTGGAAACGTGGATCAGGCCGCGCCATTTGAGCTCTTGCCAGATATTGGCAAAGCCCGGGTCGTTGTGTTGGGACTCGAGGTTGTTTACGTGTGACACGAGTTCTAAGTTAGCAGGATTGCCGTTCGGCCTGCTTGCATGGCTCAGCGCTCGATACCCGCGGGCAACGGAGCGGCCGTAATGAGGCGCAACCGCTGCGTCGGACGGGTCATGGCGACGTAAAGATCGCCCACCTTCCCGTGTTCGTGGTTCAGCATGGCAGCAGGCTCAAGGACCACGACGCCATCGAACTCCAGCCCCTTGGCTTCCTTGGGGCTGATGACCACGATGTCCTGGGAGTAGCTGCCCGCTCCGGTGCCCACGCGGTGGCCGTAGACGCCACGGAGGGCGGCTGCGGCGCGAGGCAGCACGGCGCCGTCGGCAATCACGGCGAGGAGGCCGCCGTCGATCGCTTCCAGTTCTTCCGGAAGGATCTCGACGAGGCGGTCCACCATCCCGGCTTCGTCCACGCGGTCCACGATGGGCGACCATTTGCCTTCCCGGACGGCCTTGGGCGCTGAGACGACGAGGCCTGCCCGGTTCGCCATGCGGACTGCCGCTTCGGCGATCTGCGAGGGCGTGCGGTAGTTGACCGTGAGTTCCTCGAGCTGCCAGCGGTCCCCGAACGACGGCGCGAGCGCACTCTGCCAGGAATTCGCACCGGCGGAGGAACTCGTCTGGGCGATGTCGCCGACGATCGTGAAGGACTTCAGCGGGCAGCGGCGGACCAACAGCCGCCACTGCATGGGCGAGAGCTCCTGGGCTTCGTCCACCACGATGTGTCCGAACGCCCACGAACGGTCGCTCGTGGCACGTTCGGCCGCGGTCAGGCGCGTTTCGCGCTCCTGGTTCTGGTCCGCCAGTTCCTCGGCCGTCATCAATACATCGACCCCCATGGCCTCCATGTTGACCAAGGTCTGCTTGGCATTGGCGATGTCGCGGGCACGGTCGTGCTCTTGTTGCGCCAATCCCCGGCCGGCGGCAGGATCCAGCTCGCCCAGGAGCTCGGCGGCCTCGTCGAGCAGCGGAACATCGGCTTCCGTCCACGGGGCGTCCGCCGGGCGAAGCAGGAGGGCACGCTGGGCCGGCGTGAGGTGCGGAGTGCAGGCTTCCAGGATGGCGGGCTTGCTGAAGAGCTCGGAAACGAGCTTCTCGGGCGTCATGGGCATCCAGCACAGGTTCAGGACGATCCTGACATCACGTGCCGAGCGGACGTCTTCGGCGAGGTAGGAACGGTCGGCATTGTTGCCGATGTTCGATTCCTCGACGATCTCCGTCAGCTGCTCCGTGAGTTCGCGCAGCAGGATCTTCACGAACGTCACGCGCGCTTCGTTGTGCGGCTTGCCGGTGGCGCGTGCCCTGTCCCGGGCGCGGCGGACTTGCCGCACGGTCAGCGTGAGTTTGCGGGAATCGACCTCGAGGATGCGGTCCTCGGCGGGAGTCCGCTGCCGGTTGGCCACGGCATTGGCAATCACGTCGGCCATGTTCAGCTTGCCCTTGAGCGCTGCGACGTCGGGATCGTTTTCCGGGACGGCATGGATGCCGGGCATGAGGCGGCCGAGGCTCGCCATGACGACGCCGGTCTCGCCAAGGGACGGCAGGACCCGCTCGATGTAGTGCATGAACGACGACGACGGTCCAACGAGCAGCACGCCCGCGGACTTCAAACGGTCACGGTGGGTGTACAGCAGGTAGGCGGCGCGGTGGAGCGCGACGGCCGTCTTTCCGGTGCCGGGACCGCCTTGGACAACCAAGGCACCCGACATGGACGAACGGATGATCCGGTCCTGCTCGGACTGGATGGTGCCGACGATGTCCGACATGCGGCCGGTCCGCTTGGAATTGAGGGCGGCAAGAAGGGCACCCTCGCCTTGGAGCGAGGCGTTGTCCGCCAGCATGCTGGCATCCAGGACATCGTCCTCGATCGCCTTGACCTCGCGGCCCTGCAGGATCAGGTGGCGACGACGGCGTACGCCCTGCCGGTCGAAGGCCGTGGCCTGGTAGAAGTGGCCGGCTTCCGGCGCGCGCCAGTCGACCATGAGCCGCTGGAGATCCGCCGTGGACAGTCCGATGCGCCCGATGTACTGCGCCTCCCCGGTGTCCAGGTCAAGGCGCCCGAACACGAGACGGTCGTCGACGGCGTCGAGCTGGGCCAGGCGGTCCTCGTACAGTGCCGCGAAGGCGTCCCTTTCGGAAACGTTCTGCATGGTGCCCACCGCGCCGGCGCGCCGGACCTGCGCGAGCTGGTGGCGCTTTTCCTCCCGCAGCTCATCCAGACGCGAGTAGAGACCGGCCACGTACTCCCGCTCGTGGATCAAATCAGCGTCGTGCATCGAAACGTTCCCCTATCGAAAAAGACGGACCGTCCATTCTACAGCGGTTTTGCTTGACGTGCGTGAAACTGCCCGCCCGCCGGTGCGTCACACAATGTTCACCTGGCGCTAACCTCCTGAGCTATTCCATCCGCACCCAGTGGTGCTTCAATGCTGCAATGCAGCACGACGTTGCCCTGACCCGACACGGCATCAGCCTGGTCCCGCTCTCCCCCGCACATGCCGGTCCGCTCTTCGATTTCGTGGACTCCGGGATGTGGTCCGGCATGGCCGCCGAGCAGCCCTTGAGCGCCGCGGAATTGGCCGAACTCTTCGCGGCCCGCCTCGAAGATCCGGCAACCATACCGTTCGCCGTCGTCGAGCAGCGGACGGGAGCACTGCTCGGAACCACGTCCCTGTGCGAGTACAGTCCGCGGCAGCAGCGGCTGGAAATCGGCGGCACTTTTTACGGGCGACCGTTTTGGGGCAGCCACGTCAATCCGGCCGCGAAGCACCTGCTGTTGGCGTACTCCTTCGATGTGCTGGACGTCCACCGGGTTGCCTTCCGCTGCGACGCCCGCAATACGCGCAGCGCCGCGGCCATTCAGCGGCTCGGCGCCAGTTACGAGGGCACCCTGCGCGGGCACCGCTTCGCCCCCGACGGCAGCCGCTGCGACACCGCCGTCTTCTCGATCCTGCGCGAAGAGTGGCCCCACGTGCGCGAGTCGTTGCTTGGCCGTCTCGCGCCCTTCGAGCTGGCCGACAACCACTGTGCGTATGTCGCGGAACCGGCCCGGAGCGAACACGCCGCCTGAACGATTTGCCCGGGAGTCGCTAGACGCCCCGGCTCCGGCCGGGCTTGTAGCGCGACACCGTGGGATCGCCGGAGAGCCAGAACCGCCACGGGTAGGCGGCGGAACCGCCGTCGCCCGATACGCCGACGCGGAGGCCGCTCGTGATCGCTGCCGGCGCTGCCGGGGCGGCCGGAAGGTCGAGGCCGAACGGCTGGGCCAGGGCGTCGCGGCCGCTGTCCGCCGTGGTCAGCCCCAAAGCGGAGGCAAGCCGCGCCGGCCCGCTGGCAAGATCGGTCAGCGATCTCGACGCCGGACGGCGGGACTGTGCCAGGGCTTGCCCTGCCACCACCTCCCCTGCCCGCAACAGCAGCGCGGACGCAACGCCGTCGGGCCCGCAGACGATGTTGGCGCAATAGTGCATGCCATACGTGAAGTAGACGTAGAGGTGGCCCGCCGGACCGAACATCGGAGCGTTCCGGGCGGTGGGGCCGCCGAAGGTGTGGGATCCGGGATCGGGTTGGGCCGAGTCCCGCGGACCCAGGTACGCTTCCACCTCGCTGAGCCGGACGGATACCGTGCCCTCAGGGGTCCGATGGCTCAACACCGCGCCGAGGAGCAAAGGTGCCACGTCCCGCGGATCTCCGGAAAGAATGGCCCGGATGGCCTCCGTGGACCGGCGCTGCGTTGTCATGCCCAGACCCTAGCAAAAATCCGCCAACCGGATCCGCCGTCGGCGATGTCCGATTCCCGCTAGGAAGTGCCCGCGGAAGCTGGCAGGATGAAGTCATGGACTTTTGGCAACGCTACCGTGCCATCGATGCGCGGGATCCCCGGTTCGACGGCCAGTTCTTCACCGCTGTCCGCTCGACGGGCATCTACTGCCGGCCGTCGTGCCCGGCACGGACGCCCAAGGCCGAAAACGTGACGTTCTACGAAACCTCGGCCGCGGCCCACGAAGCCGGGTACCGGGCGTGCAAGCGCTGCCTCCCCGAGGCGGTCCCTGGCACGCCGGCGTGGAACCTGCGCTCGGACGTCGCGGGCAGGGCGATGCGGCTCATCAACGACGGCGCCATCTCCCGGATCGGCGTCGAAGGACTCGCTACCAGGCTGGGCTACTCCTCCCGCCAGCTCAACAGGATCCTCAGCCATGAACTCGGCGCCGGGCCGCTGTCCCTGGCGCGGGCCAGCCGGGCGCAGACCGCCAGGACGCTCCTGGTCTCCACCTCGATGAAACTCTCGGACGTGGCGTTCGCCGCCGGGTTCAACAGTGTCCGCCAGTTCAACGACACCATCAACGAAGTCTTCGCCCTGACTCCCACCGCGCTCCGGGCCACCGCGAAGCCCCTAGGCCATCACGGTAAACCGGGCGAGGCGACGTCCTTGACCCTGAATCTCCCCTACAGGGAGCCGTTCGATACGGGGATTTTCGATTTCCTTGCGGCCCGCGCGGTTCCCGGGGTCGAGCTGGCGGGTCCCGCAAGTTACACGCGGACCCTCCGCTTGCCCCGCGGCAACGCCGTGTTCACGGTGGAGTACGACGCCGGGGCGCGCGGCGGCGCGTTGACCCTCGCCGTCAGCACCTTGGATCTCCACGACCTTCCCGTCCTATTGAGCCGGGTGCGGCGGTTGTTCGATCTCGACGCCGATCCCGTGTCCGTGGACGAAGCGTTGGCCTCCGACGCCAGGCTCGGTCCCTCAGTTCGCGCTACGCCCGGTATCAGGGTTCCGGGTGCCGTGGATCCCCAGGAACTGCTGATCCGGGCGATGATCGGCCAACAAATCACCGTAGCCGCCGCCCGGACCGCTTTGAGCCAACTTTCCGACGCTGGAACCCGCCTGCCGGAAGGGCACGCAGGCCACGCGCTGGGCCTGGACCGCCTTTTTCCCACGGCCGCGGAGATCGCCGCCTCGGGGCGGGAACTGCTGCGGGGTCCGCAGCGGCGCATAGATTCCGTACTGGCCGCGGGAGCGGCCATGGCCAGCGGGGACCTCGACTTCGACTATGGCGACGACCCCCAAACGCTCGCCGACAAACTGTTGCCGCTGCCCGGCGTCGGACCATGGACCGTGGGCTACGTGGCGATGAGGGTCATCGGCGACCCGGACGTCTTCCTGGCGAACGATGCAGCGGTCCGGAACGGCCTCAAGAACCTGGCGGCGGCGGAAGACCTGCCTGCCGACTTCCGCAACGTGAGCCCGTGGCGTTCCTACGCCACCATGCACTTGTGGCGGGCGGCGGCAGGCAAACGCGGAGGCGCTAGTGCGCCGCGGGAACGCTCGACGGCCACGGGAGAAGCTCAGGCAAGTCAACACCGTCCGCGTCGGCAGAGGCCCGCAGGCTCCCCAGGGTAGGTGTGCGCCCGGCGAGCCAGGCGGCGATATCCGTGATCATGCCGTTGATGGCGACGGACTGCCGCCCCGAGCCGATGACCAGTTGCGGCAGGCCCAGGGGCTGGAGCACGAACTTCTGGTCTGCCGGCACGCGGGCGGAGAGGAAATCAAAGAGGTGCTCGCAGAACTGCCGGCTCCAGGCTTCCGGGCCGCGGCCGATTCCCAGGTCCGTGACGTGGATGACGAGTTCGCGCCAGAGCGCCAGGCCGCCGTCGAGCACGGTTCCGTTCCGGAAGCTGATCCGGGTGTTCCAGCCGGACTCCACGAGTCCGTCGAAGGCCCTCAGGGCCCGGGCAAGGGCGGTTTCGGTGGCGTCGCGGTGTTCGGCGAGGCTGTGGCTCGCCGCCAGCTCAATGGCCTTCGTACGGCCCTCGTAGCCGCCGTCGTAGATGTCTATGATCTCGCCGCGGGCGGCGTATTCCAGCTGCCTGGCCATCGCGTTGGAGATGCCGGCAATGTGAGCCAACACGTGGCCGCGGGTCCACCCGGGCAGCTCGGAGGGAGCTGCGACATCGGCGTCGTCGAGTTTGGCGAGGACGTCGGTGACAGTGCCGGCTGCTTTGTGGAGCTCGGCAAGAAGCGCTGAGGTAGTGATCTCGGTCATAGCGCCATAGTATCCGACAGAGTTAACGGCTGTTAACGAGGATTAACTGACACCGGCGGGCATTTCGCGGCAGCGTTTGCGAAAAACACCGCCGCGAAATGCCCACCGGCATTGGCCTTCTTTGCTTACTCCGCGTACTTCCTTACCGCTGCGAGTTCAGCTTCGAGGGCAAGCAGTTGGCGTTCGACGGCGGCCGGGGCCGTTCCGCCCTGCGAGTTGCGGCTGTTGAGCGAACCTTCGGTGCTCAGCACAGTGCGGACCTCGGGAGTCAAGTGCGCCGAAATGCCCGCGTACTCCTCGTCCGTCAGGTCCCACAGTTCCACGCCGCGCCCTTCGGCCAGCTTGACCGCGGCGCCGGAGAGCTCGTGAGCCTCCCGGAACGGCACGCCCTGACGGACAAGCCACTCGGCGATGTCCGTGGCAAGCGCGAAGCCCTGCGGTGCAAGGGACGCCATGCGCCCGGTGTTGAAGGTGAGCGTGGCAATCATGCCGGAGACGGCAGGAAGCAGCACTTCCAGGGTGTCCGCGGCGTCGAAAACCGGTTCCTTGTCTTCCTGCAGATCGCGGTTGTACGCGAGCGGCAGGCCCTTGAGCGTCGCCAACAGCCCGGTCAGGTTGCCGATGAGGCGCCCTGCCTTGCCACGGGCGAGCTCGGCGACATCCGGGTTCTTCTTCTGCGGCATGATCGAGGACCCCGTGGAGTACGAATCATGGAGCGTCACGAAGGAGAACTCCTTGGTGGCCCACAGGATGACTTCCTCGGAAACCCGCGACAGGTCCACGCCGATCATCGAGCAGATCCATGCGAACTCGGCGAAGACGTCGCGCGAGGCAGTGCCGTCGATGGAGTTGTGCACCGCCGAAAAGAATCCGAGGTCCGCAGCGACGGCTTCGGGATCCAGGCCGAGCGAGGAACCCGCCAAGGCTCCGGAACCATACGGCGAGACACCGGCGCGCTTGTCCCAGTCCTGGAACCGCTGCACATCGCGCAGCAGCGCCCAGGCATGGGCCAGCAGGTGGTGGCTCAGCAGGACAGGCTGGGCATGCTGCAGGTGCGTCCGGCCAGGCATGGCCACGCCCTGGTGGGCCTTGGCCTGCTCCACGAGGGCATCGATCGTGGCGAGCACGCCGCGCGCGATGATGCGGGCATGGTCGCGCAGGAACATGCGGCCCAACGTGGCCACTTGGTCGTTGCGCGAACGGCCTGCCCGGAGCTTGCCGCCCAGGTGGGTTCCCGCGCGCTCGATGAGCCCGCGTTCGAGGGAACCATGGACGTCCTCGTCGCTTTCGGCCGGCTGGTAGGCGCCGCTCGCGACGTCGTCATCCAGCAGGGTGAGCGCCGCGAGCATGCCTTCGAGTTCGCCGTCGTCGAGCAGCCCGGCCTTGTGCAGCACGCGGGCATGCGCCTTGGAGCCGGCGATGTCGTAGCGGGCCAGCCGCCAGTCAAAGTGCGTGGACTTGCTCAACGCGGCAAGCGCGTCCGCCGGGCCGCCGGCGAACCGGCCGCCCCACAGCGCGCCAGTATTTGTCGCTTCGGATTTTGGCTCAGCCACAGGGGCTACTTTTCCGAAACCCGCAGGTCGCGGCCCGCGGCAACCTTGGAGGACATTCCCCACAGCTCGATGAAGCCCTTGGCCTGCGACTGGTCGAAGGTGTCGCCGGTGTCGTAGGTGGCGAGGTCGAAGTCGTAGAGCGAGGTGTCGGAGCGGCGGCCGTTGACGATGGCCTGGCCGCCGTGCAGGACCATGCGGATGTCGCCGGAGACGTACTTCTGGGTGTCCTCGATGAAGGCGTCCAAGGAGCGCTTGAGCGGGGAGAACCACTGGCCGTCGTAGACCAGCTCGGACCAGCGCTGGCCGACGGTGGCCTTGAAGCGGGCCTGCTCGCGCTCGATGGTGACGTCCTCGAGGTGCTTGTGGGCGGTGATGAGGGCCATGGCGCCGGGAGCTTCGTAGATTTCGCGGGACTTGATGCCCACCAGGCGGTCCTCGACGACGTCGATGCGGCCAACGCCCTGGGCGCCGGCGCGGCGGTTCAGTTCCTGGATGACCTGGAGCGGAGTGCGCTTGACGCCGTCGATGGCCACCGGGACGCCGGCTTCGAAGGTGATGGTGACTTCGTCCGGTGCCGGCGGGAATTCCGGGGTGGCCGTGTAGTCGTAGATGTCCTTGGTGGGAGCGTTCCAGATGTCCTCGAGGTAGCCGGTTTCGACGGCGCGTCCCCAGACGTTCTGGTCGATCGAGTACGGGTTCTTCTTGGTGGTCTCGATCGGCAGTCCCTTTTCCTCGGCGAAGGCGATGGCCTTGTCGCGGGTCAGGGCGAGGTCGCGGACAGGTGCGATGCACTTCAAGTCCGGGCCCAGGGTCTGGATGCCGACCTCGAAGCGGACCTGGTCGTTGCCCTTGCCCGTGCAGCCGTGCGCAACGGTGGTGGCACCGAATTCGCGCGCGGCCTTGACGAGGTGCTTGACGATCACGGGGCGCGAGATCGCCGAAACCAGCGGGTAGTGGCCCTGGTAGAGGGCGTTGGCCTTCAGCGTGGGCATGGCGTATTCGTTGGCGAATTCGTCGCGGGCGTCGGCCACGTAGGCCTCGACGGCGCCGCAGCCGAGGGCGCGCTGGCGGATGGTCTCCAGCGACTCGCCGCCCTGTCCGACGTCGACGGCCACGGCGATGACCTCGGCACCGGTGGCTTCACCGATCCAGCCGATGGCTACGGAAGTATCAAGGCCACCGGAGTAGGCCAGAACAATGCGCTCAGTCACGAGAGTGCTCCTTTGTTGTTGCTTGGTTCTTTTGAGTCAAATGCTTGAGTCGGGCCGAAGGCCCGGATGGAACAGGCCGGAAGGGTTCAGTTGCCGGCCCGATTAGTTCCCCGGTCCGGCTTCCTGGGCCAGCTGGAGGAAGCGGGCTGCCAGCTCGGCGCCGCCGTCGGGATCCCTGGCAACCAAAAGCAAGGTGTCGTCGCCTGCGATCGTACCCAATACGGACGGCATCACCGAGTGGTCGATGGCCAGGGCGAGGAAGTTGGCGGCACCCGGCGGTGTCCGCAACACCACGATATTGCCCGAGGCCTCGGCGGTGACCAGCAACTCGCCGCAGAGGCGCGACAAGCGGGCGTCCAGGATTTCCTGGGTGACGCCGCTCTTCGCATTGCGGTCCCCACCCTCGCCGGGCACCGCGTAGACCAGGGCTCCGTCCTTGCCGCGCACGCGCACCGCCCCCAGTTCCACCAGGTCCCTCGAGAGGGTCGCCTGGGTGACCTGCACGCCGTCGTCCGCCAGCAAGGCAGCGAGTTCTGCCTGCGAGCGCACCGACTGGCCCGTCAGGATCGCGGTGATCCGCGCCTGCCGGGCGGTCTTCGTGGCGGGGCTGACGCCTTGCGACGCAGGATGGGTGGACACTAGAACGTGCTCTCGCCGGTGCCTTCAACGGGTGAAAGCCCGTCGACGAATGCGAGTCCTGAGCGGTGCATGAGCCAGGCCATGAGCGCCTTCTGGGCGTGCAAGCGGTTCTCGGCTTCGTCCCAGACGATCGACTGGGGTCCGTCGATGACCCCGGCGGAGATTTCATAGCCCCGGTAGGCGGGCAGGCAGTGGAGCACGACGGCGTCCGTTGCGGCGTGTGCCATGGCGGCCTCGTCCACGGAGTACTCGCGGAAGAGCTCCATTCGCGCTTCCTTTTCGGCTTCCTGGCCCATGGACACCCAGGTGTCGGTAGCGACCACGTCTGCGCCGTCGAGGGCTTCCTTGGCGTCAGTGGTGATGAGCACGGAACCGCCGGTCTCGGCGGCGCGCTCCTCCGCCGCCGCCACGATGTCCGCGGCGGGCAGGTAGCCGTCCGGGCCCGAGATCCTGACATGCATGCCCGCGGTGACGCCTGCCAAAAGGTAGGAGTTGGCCATGTTGTTCGCGGCGTCACCCAAATAGGCCATGGTGAGGCCCTTGAGCTCGCCCTTGTGCTCCTTGACCGCCAGGAGGTCTGCCAGCAACTGGCAGGGGTGGTAGTCATCGCACAGGGCGTTGATGACGGGAACTTTGGAGTTTTCGGCCATGGCTACGAGGCCGGAGTGCGCCGAGGTGCGCCAGACGATGGTGGAGACCATGCGTTCGAGGACCTTGGCGGTGTCTTCCACGGATTCCTTGTGGCCGATCTGCGCCTCGCCCGGATTGATGATGAGCGCGTTGCCGCCCATGTCGGCGACGCCGGTGGCGAAGGAGACGCGGGTACGGGTGGAGGTCTTGTCGAAGATGACGGCGACGGTCTTGCGGCCGTTCCCGGCAGCTGCGAACGGTTGGATGCTGTACGGGGCGGCCTTCATCCGGACGGCGAGCTCGAGCACCTCGGCTTGCTCGGCCGGAGTGAGGTCCGTGTCCTTGAGGAAATGACGGGTGGTGTTCACTGTGCGTCCTTAGCGGTCAGGGTTGCAGCGTTCAGGGCTGCTGCCGTCTGGATGATTCCTGGCAGCGCGTCGAGGAAGCGGTCGGCTTGCTCGGTGGTCAGGATGAGCGGCGGAGCCAGCCGGATGGTGCGGGGGCCGGGGCTGTTGATGATGAAGCCCGCGTCGAGCGCGGCAGTCACCATGGCGGGCGCAATATCGGAGTCCAGGTCGAAACCGATCAGAAGGCCTTCGCCCCGCACTTCGGTAACGGCGTCGACGCCGGACAGTCCGGCCCGCAGGCGCGCGCCGATGCTGAGCACATTTTCCAGTACGCCCTGGCTTTCGATCGCATGCAGGGTGGCGAGGGCGGCGGCTGTGGCCACCGGGTTCCCGCCGAAGGTGGTGCCGTGCTGGCCCGCGGTCAGGAGCGAGGACGTCGGCTCCCCGAAGGTGATGAGCGCACCGACCGGGAAGCCGCCGCCCAGGCCCTTGGCGAGGGTCACGGCGTCGGGCACGATTCCGGCGTCTTCGCTGGCCAGCCATTTGCCGGTTCGGCCGACGCCGGTCTGGACTTCGTCCAGGATGAGCAGCGCCCCTGCCTTGCTCGTCATCTCGCGGGCCGCCTGCAGGTATTCGACGCTGAGCGGGCGGACTCCGGCTTCGCCCTGGATGGGCTCCAGGAACACCGCGGCCGTCGTTTCGTCGACGGCGGCACGGAGCGCCTCGATGTCGCCGAACGGGATATGGACGACGCCGCCGGGCAGCGGCTCGAACGGCGCCCGGTACGCTTCCTTGGCCGTCAAGGCAAGCGCACCCATGGTGCGGCCGTGGAAAGCACCCTCCAGGGCGATGATCTTGGTGCGCGTGTCAGAGCTGTTGCGCCGCGCCAGCTTGAACGCGGCCTCGTTGGCCTCGGTACCGGAGTTGGCGAAGAACACCTTGGAGCCTGCAGGAGCTTTGGTGATGGCCAGGAGCTTCTCGGCGAGCGCGATCTGCGTGGGGCTCGTGAAGAAATTGGAGACGTGGCCCAGCGTGGCCAGCTGGCTGGAGATGACGGAGGTGACAAACGGGTGGGCATGGCCCAGCGCGTTCACGGCAATCCCGCCGAGGAGGTCCAGGTATTCCTTGCCGTCGGCGTCCCACACGAGGGCACCCGCACCCCGGACCAGGACCCGCTGCGGAGTGCCGAAGACACCCATGAGCGAAGAAGAATAGCGGGCAAGCCAGTCGGCTCCACTACTTACCCCGGTCATGACGGAAGCTTTGGTGCTCGATCCGGCGATAGGGGCCTCGGCGGAATGGCTTATTTCTGTGTGACTCATGCGTTCACTTCCTCGTCGGGGACAACCTGGGTTCCGATGCCCGCGGTCGTAAAGGTTTCCAGGAGCATGGAGTGCGGCAGGCGGCCATCCACGATGTGCGCGCGCTCCACTCCTTCATCGATGGCCTTCAGGCAGGCCGTCATTTTCGGGATCATGCCGGACTCCAGGCTCGGCAGCATCTCCCGCAACTCGGTGGCCGTCAGCGAGGAGATGAGCGAGGACTTGTCCGGCCAGTTGGCATAGAGGCCCTCGACGTCGGTCAGGATGACGAGCTTGGATGCGCCCAGTGCCGAGGCGACCGCCGCTGCCGCTGTGTCCGCGTTGACGTTGAGGACCTGCCCCGTGGTGGAGCCGGTGCCGTCGCCTTCGTCGATGATCTCGGGGGCGACCGTCGAAATCACCGGGATGCGGCCGGCGTCGAGGATGTCCTCGATGCCCCTGGGATCAACACCCACCACTTCGCCCACCAAACCGAGGTCCACTTCCTCGCCGTCCACCACGGTGCCGGTGCGCACGGCACGCAAGAGTCCGCCGTCTTCACCGGACATGCCCACGGCATAGGGTCCGTGGGAGTTGATGAGGCCCACGAGCTCGCGGCCAACTTGTCCCGTGAGCACCATGCGGACCACGTCCATGGCCTCGGGAGTGGTGACCCGCAGGCCGCCCTTGAATTCGGATTCGATGCCCAGCCGGCCGAGCATCGAGTTGATCTGCGGGCCACCCCCGTGCACGACGACGGGGTGGATACCCACGTGGTGCAGGAAGACGATGTCCTCGGCGAAGGCGCGGCGGAGTTCCTCGTTGACCATGGCGTTGCCGCCGTACTTGATCACCATGGTGGTACCGGCGAACCGCTGGATCCAGGGCAGCGCCTCGATCAGGGTCGCGGCCTTGTCCTGGGCGTCGCTCATGGAGGTATTTTCGCGGGTGTGCGCAGTCATGGTCATCCCGTCTAGCTCGAGTAGGCGCTGTTCTCGTGCACGTACTCGTGCGTGAGGTCGTTGGTCCAGATGGTGGCCTCGGCGTCGCCGGCCTGCAGGTCGATTTCCACGAGCACCTCGCGGGGTTCGAGGTCAACAAGGTTGCGGTCGTCGCCGATGCTGCCGTTGCGGCAGATCTGGATGCCGTTCATGGCGACGTTGAGCTGGTCCGGTTCGAAGGCGGCGTCGGTGGTGCCCACCGAGGACAGGACGCGGCCCCAGTTGGGGTCCTTGCCGAAGATGGCGGTCTTGAAGAGGTTGGAGCGGGCCACGGAACGGCTGACGATTTCGGCGTCGCGCTCGCTCGCCGCGTTGAATGTGCGGATGGCGATGTCGTGGCTGGCACCTTCGGCGTCGCCGATCAGCTTGCGGGCAAGCTCGGCGCACACGTGGGTGATTCCGGCGCCCAGCTGCTCGGCAGACGGGATGGCCTCGGAAGCCCCGGAGGCCAGCAGGACGACGGTGTCGTTGGTGGACATGCAGCCGTCCGAGTCCGTGCGGTCGAAGGTGACGCGCGTCGCGTCGCGGAGCACGACGTCGAGCTCTTCCGCCGGGACCTGGGCATCGGTGGTGAGCACGACGAGCATGGTTGCCAGGCCCGGCGCCAGCATGCCGGCGCCCTTCGCGATGCCTCCGACCGTGAAGGTGTTGCCTTCGGCATCGGTGCCGGTGAAGACTGCTTCCTTCGGCACGCTGTCCGTCGTCATGATCGCCGTCGCGGCGGCGGGACCGCCGTCCCCGGAAAGTTCCGCGAACGCCGCGTCGATGCCCGGGATGATCTTGTCCATGGGCAGTTGCTCACCGATGAGTCCAGTGGAGCAGACCACGACGTCGGAGGCGGAGATTCCGAGGACGGCTGCCACTTTCTCTGCGGTTGCGTGCGTATTTTGGAAACCCTGGGGACCGGTGCAGGCGTTGGCGCCACCGGAATTCAGCACCACTGCGTCGACGCGTCCGTCGGAGAGAACCTGGCGGGACCAGTGCACCGGCGCCGCGGCGACGCGGTTGGACGTGAAAACGGCTGCTGCGGCTTTCAGGGGTCCGTCGTTGACGACGAGGGCGAGGTCGGGGTTGCCCGAGGCCTTGATGCCTGCTTTGATGCCGGCGGCCCGGAATCCCTGGGGGGCGGTGATGGTCACGGGGCGACTCCTTGGACGTTGAGGCCGGCGGATTCATCCAGGCCGAGGGCAATATTCATGGACTGCACGGCGCCGCCTGCGGTCCCTTTGGTCAGGTTGTCGATGACGCAGGTGACAACCACACGGCCGGAATGCTCGTCGAAGGCCAACTGCATGACGGTGTGGTTGGAACCCTGCACCGATTTGGTGGTGGGCCACTGACCTTCGGGCAACAGGTGGACGAACGGTTCGTCGTCGTACGCTTCAGCCCAGGCACTGCGGAGTTCCGCAGCGGTGACACCGGGCTTGACCTTGGCTGTTGCCGTGCTCAGGATGCCGCGGCTCATGGGTGCGAGGGTGGGAGTGAAGGATACGGTGACCGGTTCACCCGCGGCGTTGGAAAGTCCCTGTTCGATCTCGGGCGTGTGCCGGTGGCCGCCGCCCACGCCATAGGGACTCATGGAACCCATGACCTCGGAACCGATGAGGTTGACCTTGGCCGCCTTGCCTGCGCCCGAAGTACCGGAAGCGGAGACAATCACGACGTCGTCCGGCTGGAGGAGCCTGTTGGCGAAGCCGGGCGTGAGGGCGAGGAGGGCCGACGTCGGGTAGCAGCCGGGAACGGCAATCCGCTTCGCTCCCTTCAAGGCGTCGCGCTGGCCGGGAAGTTCCGGCAGCCCGTACGGCCACGTCCCGGCATGGGCCGAGCCATAGAACTTTTCCCAGGCAGCGGGGTCTTCGAGCCGGTGGTCCGCGCCGGCGTCGATCACCAGCGTGCCTTCCGGCAATTGCGCAGCGATCTCAGCCGAGGCTCCGTGCGGGAGCGCCAGGAACACGACGTCGTGACCGGCGAGGTTTTCCACGCTGGTGTCTTCGAGAATCCGGCTGGCCAAACCATGGAGATGCGGCTGCAACTCCCCTAGTCTGGAACCGGCGTTGCTGTGCGCAGTGATGGCACCGATGGTGACGTCCGGGTGGCCTGCCAGAAGGCGCAGCACCTCTCCCCCGGCATAGCCGCTGGCACCGGAGACGGCAACAGAAATAGTCATGGCACGACTATACAGCAAAAATATTCATGGTTGCCGATATTTATGCACGCCTTTTTCCGGAGCTTTTCCGGCCACTCCCGGGAGCAGCTCGTCTCGGCACAACCGATTTGGGAGCGTATGCTGAATAGAGGGTGATCTAGACCGTGCAGCCGATCGTCGGTTGCAACGTTGCCCGTTATGTATTACGGGGCAACTGCATATGTCACAGACCTCCACCACGGAACGTCCTCATAAGGGCGTCCGGCCACCCAACGCCGTCGTGCTTAGCTATTCCGAACTGCTCAAGACGGTCCGCGCGGAAGGGCTTTTGAAGCGCCGCGTCGGTTTTTACATCAGCGTTTTCGCTTCCCTGGTCCTCTTGCTGACCGGCACCTGGTTCGGCTTCGCGCTGATTGGCCCAAGCTGGTACCAGCTCCTCATCGCCGCGGCCCTAGGCATCCTTTGTACCCAGTTGAGCTTCCTCGCCCACGAGGCCGGCCACCGCCAGATTTTCGCGTCCCGCAGGGCCAATGACTGGTCCGCCCGCATCCTGGCCACTTCGGTTGCCGGTATCAGCTACGCCTGGTGGGAACAGAAGCACGGCGCGCACCACAACAGCCCGAACGTGATCTCGAAGGACCCGGACATCAAAACCGGAGCCTTGGCATTCCATGTTGAAGCCGCTGCGGGCAGGCAGGGACGCTTCGCGTTCCTCACCCGCAGGCAAGGCTGGTTCTTCTTCCCGCTCCTCTTGCTGCTGGGCATCAGCCTGCAGTGGGAGTCCTTGGTATACATCTTCCGGCCCGGAGCCATCAAGCACCGCTGGGTGGAGACCCCCATCCTCCTCGCACGGCTTCTCGCGCTGCCGGTCCTCGCCTTCACCTTCCTTCCGCTTGGCATGGCATTTGCCTTCCTGGGCGTCCAGATCATGGTGTTCGGCTTCTACATGGGTGCTTCCTTCGCCCCGAACCACAAGGGCATGCCGGTCCTCCCGGCAGACTCGCGGGTCGATTTCCTGCGCCGCCAGATTCTGACCGCCCGGAACATCTCCGGCGGCCCGTTCATGAACATCCTCCTGGGCGGCCTCAACCACCAGGCGGAGCACCACTTGTTCCCGGACATGGCCCGCCCCCACTTGCGCCGCGCTTCGGAGATCGTTCGGAGCTATTGCGAAAAGCATTCCATTCCGTATACGGAAACCACGTTGATGCAGTCGTACGGCATTGTCGTGCGGTACCTCAACGAGGTAGGACTCGCCGCCGGCCGCGGCTTTGACTGCCCTGTTGCATCCGCGCACGGCAGGGGCTGACACGCCCTGAAGGCCGCGGGCCACATTACGGCGAACCACGGCCCTCAGCCGCTGACTGGACACTCGACGGACTCCGCTCCCTAGGATGGTTGTGTGAATGCGGGCACGAGAGTGCCTCGACGGAGAAGGAGACCCATGACGCAAGCGATCATTGCCCGGCAAGCGGGAGGACCCGAAGTCCTCGAACTCACCGAAGCAGAGGTTCCGGCCCCTGGCCCGCGACAGCTCCTCGTCAAAGTTGCGGCCGCCGGAGTGAACTTCATTGACACGTATCAGCGCAGCGGAACCTACAAGGTCGAGTACCCCTTCACCCCCGGCTCCGAGTCTGCAGGCACCGTGGAGGCCATCGGCTCCGACGTCGAGGACTTCGCCGTCGGAGACAGGGTCGCCACCGCTGAAGGATCCCGCAGCTACGCGGGGTACACCCTCATAGACGCCGACAAAGCGCTTCCCGTGCCGCACGGCGTCGACGACCACACAGCGGCAGCCCTGCCTCTGCAGGGAATGACCGCGCACTACCTGATCAACTCTTCCTTCCGCGTGGAACCGGGCCAGACCGTCCTGACGCATGCCGGCGCCGGCGGCGTGGGACTCATCCTGACGCAGTTGCTCAAGGCCCGGGGCGCACGCGTCATCACCACGGTCTCCTCGGACGAGAAGGAAGCCCTTGCCCGGGAAGCCGGCGCGGACGAAGTCCTGCGCTACGCCGGATTTGCCGACAAAGTACGCGAACTCACCGATGGCGCGGGCGTCAACGTGGTGTACGACGGCGTCGGCAAGGATACTTTTGACGGTTCCCTCGCGAGCTTGCGCGTCCGCGGTTCGCTTGTCCTTTTCGGGGCGGCATCCGGGCCGGTGCCTCCGTTTGACCCCCAGCGGCTCAACGCCGGCGGATCGTTGTCCCTGACGCGCCCCACGCTCGGCCACTTCCTCCAGAACCCGCAGGAGCGGCGCTGGCGTTCGGCTGAAGTCTTCGGCGCTGCCGCCAGCGGCGCACTCAAAGTCCGGATTGGCGGAACATACCCGCTCGGCGAAGCCGCCCAGGCCCATCGCGACCTGGAGGGCCGCAAGACCACGGGCAAGCTACTGTTGCTCCCATAATCGAATAAACGGCACGTTGGCTTTCCACTCAATGTCAGGGCTTTTCACTTAGCATTGGGCTAGGCCATGGCAACGGCCACGCGACCGCTGACACTTTTTGTTCACTTCAATCCGAGAAGCTTCGACCGTGACCCAGGAACATGAAATCCCGGCGGACAGCCTGGAACTCCAAGCGGTGCATCTGCCCCAGTTGCAAGGTTCAGCAGCCGCGCCGCCCGCGCGCACGCTTGTGGAGATCCTCCACGACACGGCCCTGACATTTCCGGAGGCCTCTGCCCTCGACGACGGGCGGAAGTCGCTGAGTTATTCAGAGCTCATGGCACAGGTGCGCGGTTTTGCTGCAACGCTCAACGCAGCCGGCCTGGGCCCCGGGGACAAGATCGGCGTGCGGGTTCCCTCCGGATCCAACGATCTCTACATTGCCATCCTGGCGATCCTCTCGATTGCGGCCGCCTATGTGCCCGTGGACGCGGACGATCCCGAGGAACGGGCACGGCTGGTTTTCGGAGAGGCCAATGTGTCTGCCGTCGTCAGCAAGGGCCGCAGGATCGATGTGTCCGGGGACCGCCCCACACCGCACCCGGCTCCGCGTGCACCAGGGCTGGACGACGATTCCTGGGTCATCTTCACCTCGGGGTCCACCGGGACGCCCAAGGGTGTGGCAGTGCGGCACCGTTCATCCGCCGCCTTCGTCGACGCCGAAGCGCGGCTCTTCCTTCAACAGGATCCGATCGGACCGCAGGACCGGGTCCTCGCCGGCCTTTCCGTGGCCTTCGACGCTTCCTGCGAAGAAATGTGGCTGGCGTGGCGGCATGGCGCCTGCCTTGTCCCGGCCCCGCGCGCCTTGGTGCGTTCCGGCATGGACCTTGGCCCGTGGCTCATCAACCACGGCATCACGGTGGTTTCCACCGTTCCCACCCTTGCGGCCCTGTGGCCCGCGGAAGCCCTCGAGAACGTGCGCCTGCTCATTTTCGGTGGCGAAGCCTGCCCTCCGGAACTCGCCGAGCGTCTCGCCGTTGACGGCCGCGAAGTGTGGAATACCTATGGCCCCACCGAAGCAACCGTCGTGGCCTGCGCGGCTCCCTTGGGCGGGGATGGCCCCGTCCGGATCGGACTGCCGCTGGACGGCTGGGACCTCGCCGTCGTCGATCCCGCCGGCGCTCCGGTCGCGGAAGGCGAGACGGGCGAACTGATCATCGGCGGCGTCGGACTGGCCCGCTACCTCGACCCGGCCAAGGACGCCGAAAAGTACGCCCCCATGCCGTCCCTGGGGTGGGAACGCGCATACCGCTCCGGCGACCTCGTCCGCTACGAGGAAGCCGGCCTCATTTTCCAGGGCCGCGCGGATGAACAGGTCAAGCTTGGCGGCAGGCGCATCGAACTCGGTGAAATAGACGCCGCCCTGCAGTCCCTCCCGGGAGTCGCGGGTGCCGCGGCTGCGGTCCGCACGACGGCGGCAGGGAACCAGATACTGGTCGGTTACCTCGCTCCGGCCGGACCCGAGGACATCGACCTCGCAGCGTCCCGCGAGTTGCTGACGGAAAGCCTGCCCGCCGCCCTGATTCCCCTGCTGACGGTGGTGGATTCGCTCCCGACGAAGACCAGCGGCAAAGTGGACCGGCATTCCCTTCCCTGGCCGTTGGCCGGCGCCGGCGCCGCGGATGCCGACAAGGCACCACTCAACCTCCCCGAGGACGCCCAATGGGTGGTTGAACAGTGGGAAAGCGTCCTCGGCTCCAGCGTCACCTCGCTCGACGCCGACTTCTTCGCCTACGGTGGCGGCTCCCTCGCCGCAGCCCAACTCGTCTCGGCGCTGCGCGTGCGATACCCCACCATCACGGTGGCCGAAATCTATGCAACTCCTCGCGTAGGCGCCTTGATCGACGCCGCGCGGCAGTCGCTGCCGGAAGGCGGCATCCAGGGGCCGGCGGCCGAACGCACGGTCCGCCCCACCTCCCGGAAATCGCAGGTCTTCCAGACCCTGATGGGGATCTTCCTCAACATCCTGGTGGGCATGCGATGGCTCACCTACCTCATGGCCGCCAACCGTTTGCTGGCCGACTTCGCCGGTTTCACCGCCGCTCCCGTGGTGTCCTGGTGGTGGATCCTGGCATCTTGGTTGGTGTTCGTCAGCCCGCCGGGACGCATGGGCATCTCGATCCTGGCCGCGCGAACCCTCTTGCGCGGAGTCAGCCCCGGAACCTACCCCCGCTCGGGCAAAGTCCACTTGAAGCTGTGGCTGGCCGAACAGATCCAGGACCTTTCGGGCGCCATCAGCCTCGCCAGCGCTCCATGGGTTCCCTACTACGCCCGGGCACTGGGGGCGAAGATCGGGAACAACGTCCATTTGCACTCGCTGCCTCCGGTCACCGGACTGCTCTCCTTGGGCAGCGGCTCCAACATCGAACCCGAAGTGGACCTCTCCGCCTGGTGGATCGACGGCGACTACGTCCACATCGGCGCCATCCACGTGGGTGCCGGCGCCACAGTCGGCTCCCGCAGCACCCTCATGCCGGGAACCAGCATCGGCGCGGGTGCGCGTGTGGAGCCCGGTTCCGCGGTGTTGGGCAAGGTCAAGGCCGGGCATCTTGTTGCCGGATCCCCCGCCGAACGCCGCGGCAAAGCCAAGAACGGATGGCCGGAGACCCCGTCGTCACACCATCTGGTCGGCCGGCTCTGGTTCGCGGCGTTCGCTGCCGCCTCGGCGCTGCTTGCCCTGATCCCCTACATCTCGGCATTCGTCGCCGCGATCGTCCTCCTGGCCTTCATCCAGGGCAGGAATTCCCTGCAGGATGCCTTCCCGGAACTCCTGCCTGCCATCCCCTTGGCGGCAGTGGCCTGGTTCCTGTGCAATCTCCTCTTGATCCTGGCAACGACGCGGATGCTCGGCGTCGGCCTCAAGGAGGGGTACTACCGGGTCCGCAGCCGCGTCGGCTGGCAGGTCTGGGCCACTGAACGTGTGCTGGACATGGCAAGGGACCTGCTCTTCCCGATCTACGCCAGCCTCTTCACCCCGGTGTGGCTGCGGCTGCTGGGCGCCAAAGTAGGCCGCAACGTGGAGGCTTCCACGGTGCTGCTGCTTCCACGCATGACGACCATCGGCGAAGGCGCGTTCCTCGCCGACGACACCATGGTGGCATCCTATGAGCTCGGTGGCGGCTGGATGAAGATCGCCCCGGCCAAGATCGGCAAACGTTCCTTCCTGGGCAATTCCGGCATGACCGCCGCAGGCCGCAGCGTTCCCAAGAACTCACTCGTCGCGGTCCTGTCCGCCACGCCGGCCAAGGCCAAATCGGGCACCTCCTGGCTGGGGAGTCCGCCCGTCAGGCTGCGCAGGACCGCCGTCAATGCGGATCTGAGCCTCACCTTCAACCCGCCGTTGGCCCTCAAGACCAAACGGGCCCTCTGGGAACTGTGCCGCTTGGTGCCGGTCATCCTGACGGTGGGGATCGCCGTCGGTATCATGCTGGTCCTCGACTGGATCGCCACCGAGACCTCCTACTGGCTCGCGGCCGTCCTCGGAGGCGTCGTGATCCTCGCCGCGGGTGCCGTGGCGGCGGCAAGTTCGGTGGCCGCGAAGTGGATCTTGGTCGGGCGCATCAAAGAGGGCGAACATCCCTTGTGGAGCTCGTTCATTTGGCGCAACGAAGTGGTGGACACCTTCATCGAAATGGTCAGTGCGCCGTGGTTTGCGCGATCGGCATCCGGCACGCCGGCGTTGGTGTGGTGGCTCCGCGCGCTCGGCGCGAAAATCGGCCGGGGTACCTGGTGCGAAAGCTACTGGCTTCCCGAAGCCGACCTCGTCACGCTCGGCGAAAGCTCCACGGTCAACCGCGGCTGCGTGGTCCAGACACACCTCTTCCACGACCGCATCATGAGCATCGACACCGTGGTCCTCGGTGACGGCGCCACGATGGGTCCGCACGGCGTCATCCTGCCGCGCGCCAGCATCGGGGCCGGCGGAACGGTGGGACCGGCCTCGCTCGTCATGCGCGGCGAAACGGTTCCCGCGGGGACGTACTGGATCGGCAACCCCGTCAGCCCCTGGTCCGGGCCGTAGCGTAGATTGGCAAGAGGGCGTGAATACCAGCCCATGACGACCGCAACACCACAAGCTACACGGAGGCAGCCAGCGCACATGAGCCGCAGCGAACCCGGAACAACGCAAGCGCAGGGAACCACCACAACTGCCGCCGATCCCTACACCCTGCACCACGGCAGCACGGCATTCCAGGTGCTGAGGTACGAGCTGGACCTGGACTACAGCCTGGGCAGCAACAGGCTCAACGGCCGCGCCATGCTCCGTTGTGTAACGCTCGAAGACACGGACTCCGTGGTCCTGGACCTGGTGGGCCTGAAGGCTTCCAAAATCCTGGTCGACGGCAAGAAGGTGCCGAAGTTCAGCCCGCGCGGCGAGCACCTCGTGATCACCGCGAAAGACCGCTTGCGGGCAGGCCAGCACTTCACGGTTGAACTCCGCTACGACGGCAACCCAAAGCCGCGCCGCGGCTTGTGGGGCGAGGTCGGTTGGGAAGAGCTCGACGACGGCGTCCTGGTTGCCGGGCAGCCGAACGGCGCCGCATCCTGGTTCCCGTGCAACGACCATCCGCGGCACAAGTCCAGCTACCTGATCAGCATCACCACGGACGACAACTACCGCGCCATCTGCAACGGCCGCCTCGTGTCCCACAGCAGGAAATCAAGCCGCGAAACCTGGGTCTACGAACAGGCGGAGCCGATGGCGAGCTATCTTGCCACGGTGCAAATCGGACGCTACCGGGTTCACCAGCTCAGCCCCGCCCCCGGCGCGGTCCGCGCCGGGACTGCCCATCACGCCGAAGCCGTGCGGCAAGCTCCGGTGCCCCAGTTCGTTGCCGTCTCCCCCGGTTTGTTGACCGAGGCCCGCGAGGGCTTGGCACGGCAGGCCGACATGATGCGCACCTTTGTGGAGTGTTTCGGTCCGTATCCCTTTGCCGAATACACGGCCGTGGTAACCGAGGACGAACTGGAAATCCCGCTTGAGGCCCAGACGCTCTCGATCTTCGGCCGGAACCACATGGAGCAATCGTGGGACGCGCAGCGCCTCATCGCCCACGAGCTGTCCCACCAGTGGTTCGGCAACTCGCTCACGGTGAACAGTTGGCGGGACATCTGGTTGCATGAGGGCTTCGCCTGCTACGCGGAGTGGATCTGGTCCGAAGAGGCCGGAGTCATGTCCCTCGCCAACCGCGCACGGGCCGCATGGCGCAAGCTCGACATGGGCGCCCAGGACCTCGTGATCGGCGATCCGGGACCGGAGCATATGTTCGATGACCGCGTCTACAAGCGCGGGGCCCTTGCCCTCCACGCCGTCCGCCGTGCGTGCGGAGACGAAGCGTTCTTCGGATTGCTGCGGCATTGGACCGAGGCCAAGCGCCACAGCTCGGTATCCACGGAGGAATTCATCGCTACGGCCAACACGTACGTCCCGGGGCTCGACGCGGCCAGCGTCCTGGAACCGTGGCTGTACCAGGCAAGGCTGCCCGCTTTCGGCTGATCCTGGGAATTCAGGGGGCCGACACCGCGAGGGCGGCAAGCAGTCCGGCCGGAAGATCCCGGCCGTCAACGCTTGCCGGAAGCTTGAGGTCCCACAGCCCCGGCTTTTCAAGCACCTCGAGGGAATCCGGGGCCACCCTGAGCCCTTCGCCCGTCATCTTCAACCAGGCTTCCTTGCGCGCCCACAATCGTGCCCGCTCCTGGGCCCGCCCCGCGGGTTCCAGCGCGTCGAGATGGCGCCGCTCCCGCACGGTCAGGGCGACGTCGTCGAAACCGGCGAACTCCGTGCCCGCGGCATTTTCCAGGTCGACGCCCACCCGGAGCCCGGGTTCAGGGTGCACGACGGCGGCAAACAGCACCCAGCCCGACGACCGTGAGGCGCTGAGCGCCAGGGGTGCGGGGCCGCCGTCGAGCAGGTATCCGGGCCGGCCATGCGCGATGTCCGGACCAGAACCGCAGTCCGGACATTCATAGGCCGCCCGGAGCTTCGACGCCGGAACACCCAGAAGGGTGGCAGCAAAGTCTTGCTGCGCCAGCCTGGATGCCAGGAACTCGAGTCGAAGGGCCCGGGCCATGGTGCCTGCCCGAAGCGTCTCGGCCGGAGACAGCAATTCCGCCGCGATCTTTTCGATGGCGGCGGAATCGGCAAGGTCCAGGGACTGGATGTGAACAGCCAGCCCCTGGATCCCCGGGTTGATGTTCGTCAGCGCTGGACTGCCCCGAATCGCTCTGCGGCGACGGCGACGGCGGCCTCGCGTGCCTCCGATGCCTCGTCGGCGGTCAAGGTGCGGTCCGTGGCGCGGAACCGCAGCCCGAAGGCGAGCGACTTCTTGCCGTCTTCAATGCCCTGGCCCGCGTAGACATCGAACAAGGCGACGTCTTCGAGGAGTTCACCGGCGCCTTCCCGGAGGGCAGCCAACACGGCGTCCGCCGGAACGTCCTGCGGCACCACGAGGGAAACATCCTGGGTGGCGACCGGGAAGCCCGAGATGTGCTTGGCAACAATGACGTCCGGAGCGGCATCGAACAGTGCGTCCGCATTGAGCTCGAGGGCCACGGAGCGCGCCGGCATGTCATGGGCGGCGAGCAACTTGGGGTGCAACTCGCCGGCGTAGCCCACGACGTCGCCGGAGCGGAGCGCCAAACGGGCGGCACGGCCCGGGTGGAACGCCTGGTGGCTGCCTTGGCTGACCACGAGTTCCACGCCGAGGACGTCGCCGACGAGCCGGGCAACATCCAGGGCGTCGGCCCAGTCCCAAGCACGCGGAGTGTGAGCCGCGGCGGCCGGGGAATCATGGCCGGTCAAGACAGCGGCGATGTGCAGCGGCTGGTCCGGGACGCCGTCGTACAGTCCGTCAAGGACCTCGTCGGAAGGCTTGACGCCCAGGGGCGGGATGGATGCCGTGCCCAGCTGACCGTCGGGAAGGAACACGGAGCCTGCTTCGAACAGGGCGACGTCCCGGAAACCGCGGGAGTGGTTGCGGCGGGCCACCTCGATCAGGCCGGGAAGCACGGACGTACGCAGGTAGCCGTGTTCCTCGCTGATCGGGTTGGCCAATTTGAGGGCGGTGCGTGCCGCGCCTTCCTCTGCCACGCCGAAGGTGTCGTTGGCTGACTTGGAAACGAACGGGTACGACAGGACCTCGGTGAGCCCGGCGTCGGCGAGCGCCTGGACCACGCGGCGCTTTTGCTGCTGGGTCCGGGTCAGGCCGCGGCCCGGAGGGGCCACGGGCAGGGTCGCCGGGATGTTGTCGTAGCCCACCAGCCTCGCGATTTCCTCGGAGAGGTCTTCCTTGGTTTCCAGGTCGTTGCGCCAGCTCGGTGCCGTGACCACGTAGGAGTCGCTCGTTTCGTCCTTCAGGACGATGGCGCCGAGGTCCTTGAGGGAACCCGTGATTTGCTCTTCCGTGAAGTCGATGCCGATCCGTGAGGCCGCGTAGCCTGCCGGCAGCCCGATGGTGACGGCGTCGGGTGCCGTCCCGACGTCGGTACCGGCGTCGTCCGCCGTTCCGCCGGCGAGTTCCACGAGGAGGTCGACGACGCGCTGGGCGGCAACGTTGGCAACCTGCCAATCCACACCGCGTTCGAAGCGCTTGGACGCCTCCGACGGCAGTTTGTGCCGGCGGCGCGAGCGCCCGATCGAGACCTCGTCGAAGTGGGCGGCCTCGACCAGGATGTTGGTGGTCGAATCGGAAACCTCGGTATTGGCTCCGCCCATGACACCGGCGATGCCGATGGCGCCGGAGTCGTCGGTGATCAGGAGGTCTTCGACGTCGAGCGCACGCACTTTGTCGTCAAGGGTGGTGATCTTCTCGCCCGCGACGGCGCGGCGGACCACGATGTCGCCCGAGAGCTTGTCGAGGTCGTAGCAGTGGTTCGGCTGACCGAGTTCGAGCATCACGTAGTTGGAAATGTCGACTGGCAGCGAAATGGAGCGGATGCCGGCCAGGCGCAACCGGGAGACCATCCATGGCGGGGTGGGACGGGTTGCGTCCACGCCGCGGACCGTGCGGGCCACGAAGCGGTCGCAACCGGGCTTGCCGTAGATGGGGGCGTCGTCGTTGAGCTTGACGCCATAGCCGCCGGAGAGCGCCGCGGGGGCGATGACCTTCGCTGCCGGGTCCGTGAAGACGGTTCCGGTGGCGTGGGCGTACTCGCGTGCCACGCCACGGATGGAGAACGCGTAGCCGCGGTCCGGGGTGACGTTGATTTCGGCGGCTTCGTCGTAGAGTCCAAGGAGGGACATGGCGTCGGTGCCGATTTCGGGATCCAGGCCAATGCGGGACAGCACCAGGATGCCATCGTGGTCCTCGCCGATGCCGAGTTCACGGACGGACGCGATCATGCCTGCGGACAGGTGCCCGTAGGTCTTGCGGGCGGAAATGTGGAAGTCGCCGGGGAGCACGGCGCCCGGGAGGGTCACCACAACCTTGTCTCCCTCGACGAAGTTGTGGGCACCGCAAATGATGCCCTGCACGCCGGACGGATCGATGCCCTTGCCGGTCAGGGTCTGCTCCTGGCCTTCGGGGACCACGCGGACCTGGCACCAGTTGATGGTTTTGCCGTTGGACTGCGGTTCCTTGACGAGGCTCAGCACCTGGCCCACCACGATGGGACCCTTGAGTTCGTCGGTGGGGCGGTGGACGGCTTCTTCTTCAAAACCGACCTTGACGAGTTCCGCCATGACGTCTTCGGCCGTGGCGTCGGCCGGAACCTGCGCGAATTCACGCAGCCATGAAAGTGGGATACGCACTGTTAGATCTCCATCCCGAAGTGCTCGCTGAAACGTACATCGCCTTCGATCATGTCGCGCATGTCGCCGACCTCGTTGCGGAACATGAGCGTGCGCTCGATGCCCATGCCGAAGGCAAAACCTGAATACTCGTCCGGGTCGATGCCGGCAGCGCGCAGGACGTTGGGATTGACCATGCCGCAGCCGCCCCATTCGATCCAGCGAGGGCCGCCCTTGGCACCGGGGTGCCAAATGTCCAACTCAGCGGAAGGCTCGGTGAACGGGAAATAGTTGGGACGCAGGCGGATCTGTGCCTCGTCACCGAACATCTGCCGGGCGAAGTGCTCCAAGGTGCCGCGCAGGTCAGCCATGCTCAGCTTCTTGTCGATGGCCAGGCCCTCGAACTGGTGGAAGACCGGGGTGTGCGTGGCATCGAGTTCATCGGTGCGGAACACCTTGCCCGGGCACAGCACATAGATGGGCACTTCACGCTCCAGCATGGAACGGACCTGCACCGGGGAAGTGTGCGTGCGCATGAGCAGGTGCGCCTCGGGAGGCTCCACGAAGAAGGTGTCCTGCATTTCGCGGGCCGGGTGGTCCGGCTTGAAGTTGAGGGCGTCGAAGTTGAACCACTCCGACTCGACCTCGGGCCCTTCGGCGATTTCCCAGCCCATGCCGACGAAGATGTCCGCCACGCGGTCCTGCAGCGTGGACAGCGGGTGGCGGGCACCGGCGCGGCGCCGCCGGGGTGCTGCCGTGACGTCGACGGTTTCCTCGACAAGGATGCGGGCGTCGTTTTCGGCTTCGAGCACAGCGGTCCGTGCTGCGAGCGCCTGGTTGACGCGGCCACGGGACGAACCCATGAGCTTGCCCGCGGCGGCCTTCTGGTCCTTGGGCAAGCCACCGATTTCACGGTTGGCAAGGCTCAAGGGCGACTTCTCGCCGGTGTGCGCCAAGCGGACGGCTTTGAGTTCTTCGAGGGAGGATGCAGCAGCAATCGCGGCGACGGCTTCCTCAACGGCAGCGGTGATGGCAGCTTCATCCAGAGGGTTCGGGATGGCAGCGCCCGGCAAAGTGTCAGTCATCTACTGTTCTTAGCTACGAGTCGGAAATGGTTCACCAGGCAGGGCCGTGGCAAAAGCAGGAGCCATGCTCGCCGGATACGTCCGGCGGGCACTACCCCCAGTCTAGTAGAAGGGTTCGGCGGGGCTTTAACCCGTGACACCCTTCCAGCGCCCGGGGCTAGCATGGCCTCATGACACCGGCCCGCACCATCACTGTCACCGGAGAAGGAACCGCCGAAGCCGTTCCCGACCTGCTCACACTCACTCTCGCCGTCGAAGTCAGGGGCGACGCCGCCGAAGCCGCCTATGACGACGCCGGAGCGATCGCCGCGGCCGTCACGGACGCCTTGCGGGGACACGGCGTGGCCGCACTTGACCTGCGGACCAGCGGCCTCAATCTGCGCGCCGAACTTGTCTGGGCCGAAAACCAGGGGCAAAAGGTCACTGGTTACGTTGCGTCAACCACCCTGGTTGTCCGGGTCGGCCCGCCGTCGGCGGCCCCCGCGGCCATCTCCGCGGCGGTGGCTGCGGGCGGTGACAGCCTTCGCATCAACGGGATCGAACAAGGATTCACGGATTCCTCCGCGGTTGCGGCGCGGGCACAGGCGGCCGCGTGGCGGGAAGCCGAAGCGACGGCGGCCCGCTTTGCGTCACTTGCGGGCGCCCGCTTGGGGCGAGTGCTCTCCATCGATCAGCGGCCTCAGCATGGATCACCGGTGCCGATGATGTCCGGCATGAAGCGTGCCTCCGCGGGCGAAGGCGTTCCCATCGAGGCGGGATCGGCGGCTGTTTCCGCGAGCGTAGTGGTGCAGTGGGAGCTGGACTCGCCAGCGAAGGCGTAGTGGGCAGCGCCGGATAGTGGACAGCGCCGGCCTAGTGAATAGCGCCGGCGGACAGCTTCGCGTCCACCGGCGTCTCAAGCGCGGTGCGCACGACGACGGCGATCCCCCGGCCCATGTCCCGGGTCGACATCCCGGGCGCGGCGCTTCCCTCCGGGATCTGCGCCTCGTCATAGGGGACGTGGATGAAGCCGCCCCGCGGGCGCGGCGCAGCCGTTCCGGCGAGCTCGTGCATGAGGGCATAGAACACGTGGTTGCACACGTACGTCCCGGCGGTCTGGGAGACTTCGGCGCGGATTCCGGCGATCTGCAGTGCCCGGAGCGCGGCCTTCACCGGCAGAGTGCTGAAGTACGCCGCTGGCCCTTCGGGGACCACCGGCTCGTCGATGGGCCGGTTTCCGGCGTTGTCCGGAATCCTGGCGTCATCGCAATTAATGGCCACGCGCTCCAAGGAGAGCCGGTCGCGGCCTCCGGCGAGCCCGACGCAGACAACCAGCTCCGGGTGCAATCGCGCGACGGCGTCGCGCAGGACCGTGGCGGATTCCCCGAAGACGCACGGCAGCTCGAGCGCTTCCACTCCATGTCCTTCGGTGCGCAAAATTTCCTGCGCTTCGAGGACGGCAGCCCACGAAGGGTTGTTCGAATCGCCACCAAAAGGCTCGAATCCCGTCAGCAGAATCATGCACCCACCCTAGCAACAGCTCGCACGGCTTCCCCCGTCCTCGTTCGAACTTCACCGGCAGTTTCAGTCGGCCCGTCTTTCAGCAGGCCTTGACAAGCATTCGAACATATATTCGAATGGAGCCTATGAGATGGGACGCACAGGCACTTTCACCACAACGTGGTCCGGCACCAGGAGACAACAGCAACAGCATTCCGTCCGGAGCCGCCCCAGCAACGGACGCACTGCTGCCGCTGGCCGGGCTTGTGCGTTCCGTCTCTACCCCCGAATTCTCCGGAGTCACCTTCCATGAGGTCACCGCCAAATCGGTGCTCAACAAGGTGGCGTCCGGTTCCCAGATGCCTTTCGAATGGACGGTCAATCCCTACCGCGGATGCAGCCACGCCTGTGTCTACTGCTTTGCGCGCAAGAGCCACACCTATCTGGAGTTCGACGCCGGACACGATTTCGATTCCCAAGTGATTGTGAAGATCAACGCGGCAGAGGTCCTGCGCAAAGAACTCGCGAAGCCGTCGTGGGGCCACCACCATGTGGCTCTCGGCACCAATACGGACCCGTACCAGCGGGCAGAAGGCCGCTATCAGCTGATGCCGGGGATCATCCGGGCCCTGGCCGATTCCGGTACTCCGTTCTCCATCCTCACCAAGGGAACCCTCCTGGGCCGCGACATCCCGCTCCTCAAGCACGCCTCCAGCCAAGTGCCGGTGGATCTGGGCATCTCGCTGGCCATGACTGACGAAGCACTGGCATCGGCAGTGGAACCGGGCACGCCAGCACCACGCGCCAGGCTCAAGCTCATCCGCCGGCTGCGCGAGGCCGGGTTGCCTTGCGGTGTCATGGCCATGCCCATCCTGCCGTGGTTGACGGACAGCGATGACGCCCTGGAGTCGCTCTTTACCGCGTTGTCCGACGCCGGTGCCACCGGCGTCACGGCCGGGGCGTTGTACCTGAAACCGGGCACCCGGGAATGGTTCATGCAGTGGCTGGCGGCTCAGCACCCCGGCCTGGTCGGCAAGTACCGGCGTCTCTACGGCCAAGGCTCGTACGCCTCCAAGGAATACCGGACCTGGCTAAGTGGACGTGTCAACTACTTCAAGGCCCGTCACGGTTACTCCGGAAGCAGCGGTTTCAGCCACAGGAATGCCGCTGCCGGCAAGGAAACGCCGGCTTCCTTGCCAACGGCTTCCCCACCGACAGCAGGCCAGTCCACGCTTTTCTAGCCAGGTCTTTTAGCCAAGCAGTCCCGAGGCCACCCGCTCCAGCAGCGCCTGGACAATCGGAAGGTCGGCAGGGATCCACGGCAACGTGAACGCCTCGTCTCCCTTGCCCAGCGGAACCCACCGGAGTTCGTCGTGGTCCTGGAGCGGACGCGGCTCGCCGTCGAGCAGTTCGGCGAACCAAACCCTCATGACGGCCCGCTCGTTCAGGGGCCATCCCGCGCCTGCATCCGGTTCCACTTCGGCCCCGAGCCGGACGGTGACTCCGAGTTCCTCGAGCAGTTCGCGGTGCAGGGCGTCTTCGAAGGATTCCCCGGCTTCCAGCTTGCCGCCGGGAAACTCCCACATTCCCGCGAATTGCGGTGGGGCGCTGCGCCTTGCCACGAGCAGCCGTTTCGGATTTTCAAGGGAATCGACGACGGCGGCGCCCGCCACGCTTATCAGTCCAGTCACCGCAACAGTCTATTGGGCGCCAAGTGATCACCCCGCCTATGGAAGTTGTCACATTCAGGGCCATTCGCCGGAGACTCGCACTAAGCTTAAAAGTCGGCTTTACTCCCTTCGAGTGGCTTCCCGCTCGCCCCCAAGAAACAGGACGATGACCACTACCGCTGTCAGCAAGACCTCCCAAAAGACCGGAAACCGTCACGTGGCGCTGGCGATCTTCGCCCTTGCCATGGGTGGATTTGCCATCGGGACCACGGAGTTCACCATGATGGGCTTGCTCAAGGAGATCGAGCAAGGACTCAACATCAGCACGCCTGAGGCCGGGAACCTGATTTCCGCCTACGCCTTGGGGGTCGTGGTGGGGGCGCCGATATTCGCTGCCCTGGGCGCCCGCCTCCCCCGCAAGCAACTTGCCTTGGGTCTCATGCTGTTCCTGTCCATAGCGAACCTGACGTCCTTCATCGCACCGGACTACGGAACCATGTTGATCACGAGGTTCGCCTCGGGACTGCCCCATGGCGCCTTCTTCGGGATCGCCGCGGTCATCGCGGCGAGCCTGGTCGCTCCCACCAAGCGCGGCTGGGCGATTTCGATGGTCATGGGCGGGCTCACCATCTCCAATGTCATCGGCGTTCCCGTGGCTACGTGGCTCGGCCAGACCTTCGGGTGGCGCCTGCTCTTCATTGTCGTCGGCGCCATCGGCCTTGTCACCAGCGTGTTGCTGTGGAAATTTGTCCCCTTCGAGCCTGCCCACCCCGAGGCAAGCATCCGCCGGGAACTCGGTGCCCTCAAACGCATCCAGGTGTGGCTGGCATTGCTGATCGGAATCATCGGTTTTGGCGGCTTCTTTGCCACCTACACGTACATCTCCCACACCATGACGTCCGTAGCCGGCATCCCCGAGGCATTCATACCCCTGGTGGTTGCCCTCTACGGACTCGGCATGGTGGCAGGCAACATCCTCGGCGGCCGCATCGCCGACAAGTCGGTCATGGGAACCATCTACCGGGTCCTTCCGCTCATCGCGCTGGCTCTGGTGGCCTACGCGGTCGCAGCCCACTGGGCGTGGTCCGCATTCATCATGGTCTTCATCGTGGGCGGCATCGGCTCCATGCTTGTTCCGCCGTTGCAGACGCGCCTCCTCGACGCATCGCCGGACGCCCCGTCCTTGGCTTCTTCGCTCAACCATTCCGCCCTCAACATCGCCAACGCGCTTGGCGCGTTCCTCGGCGGCGTGGTCATCGCTTGGGGTTGGGGCTACGTTGCCCCGGCCCTGGTCGGTGCTGTCCTCGCAATCCTGGGACTCGGCGTCGCGGGCATCAGCGGCTGGTTGGAACGCAAGAGGCCACTGGCTGCATAGTGCTGTTGCAGGACCTAGACCTGGACCCGCTCCACGTCCGGTTCAAGGTAGATGACCCGCGCGATCGGCACTGCAGTGCGGATCCTGAGTTCGGCGTCGTCGATCGCTTTTGCAATCGCCTGGCCGGTATCCGCGGCGCCCACACTGATCTTCGCGGCGACAAGCAACTCCTCCGGACCCAGGTGCATGGTCTTGAGGTGGATGATGCGCGTGCCGTCGGCCTCGATGGCTTCCGTGATGCGCGCATTGTCCTCTTTGGTGGCTGATTCGCCGAGCAGCAAGGACTTGGTCTCCACCGCGAGCACCACGGCGATTCCCACAAGAAGCAGCCCGATCATTCCCGTGCCCGCGGCATCCCACAAGCCGTTGCCCGTCAGGAGGGTCAGGCTCACGCCGAACAGGGCGAAAGCCAGGCCCAGCAGGGCTCCGAAGTCCTCCAGGAGAATCACGGGCAATTCCGGCTGCTTGGCGTTGCGGATGAACTTGATCCAGCTCTGCCCGCCGCGCAAGGGATTGGACTCGTGGATGGCGGTCCGGAACGAGAAGGATTCCGCCACCACGGCCCCAAGCAACACTGCGAGCGGCACCCACCAGAAATCGCCTTCGATGGCATGGGGATGCTGGAACTTCTCCGCGGATTCGTACAGCGCGAAGAGGCCGCCAACGCTGAACAGCACAATCGAGACGATGAAAGCGTAAATGTAGCGTTCCCGGCCGTAGCCGAACGGGTGTTCGGGACTAGCGGCGCGCTTCGCCCGCTTCCCGCCAAGCAAAAGGAGCAGCTGGTTGCCGGAGTCCGCTACCGAGTGGATCGCCTCGGCCAACATGGACGACGACATCGTCAGGACGAATGCGACGAACTTGAGCGCGGCGATCGCCAGGTTGGCGCCCAATGCCGCCACGATTGCCTTCGTACCGCCATGTTCAGCCACGTGAGGCCCCCTGCTGGGAGCGTGCGCTGGCGTAAAGACAGACAGTGGCGGCCGTACCGAGGTTCAAGCTTTCCGCCGAACCGTAAACCGGCACGGCGACGCGATGGTCCGCAAGCGCCAGTTCCGAGTCTGAAAGTCCTTGCGCCTCGTTACCGAACAGCCAGGCCGTGGGGGCTTCGAGTGCGTAAGCGGAAAGGGCGGCCGACGCTCCCAGGCGGCGTGCCGCGTTCTCGTCCTGGAGTTTGTCCAGGTTGAGGGTGCCGTAACCGTCCGCGGCGAGGATCCCGATACCGCGTTCCTTGCAGAGGGCCACGAGTTCCTCAACGTCCGCACCCAGGACAACGGGCAGGTGGAAGAGTGAACCTGCCGTGGACCGCACGGCCTTCGGGTTGTAGATATCAACGCTGGAGGCCGTCAAGACGACCGCATCCGCCCCGGCGGCATCGGCGGCCCGAAGCACTGTTCCGGCGTTGCCGGGGTCCCGCACCTGGCACATGACGGCGATCAGCCGCGGTCCGGCGTCGAGCACTGATTCAAGGCTGACGTCCACAAAACTGCAGACGGCCACAATCCCCTGGGGATTGACGGTGTCCGCCATGGCGGCCAGGACGTCGTCGTTCGCGAGCCGCAAGGCAACACCGTCGGCGAGCCCGGCCAGTTCAGGGAGCCGGTCCAGGCAGCTTTCGCTCGCGAACACTTCGTGGACGACGCCGGGCTCCCCCGACGCGGTCCGCTCCCGGTGCAGGACAAGTGCCTCACGAACAGCCTGGGGGCCTTCCGCGAGGAACCGGCCGCGTTTTAAACGGGCCGGGCGCCCTGCAAGCCTTGCGACATCCCTGACCCGATCGGCTCGGGGGTTGGACATCGGAAGTTCTTGCGGGCGCCCGGTTTCGTTCATATACAGAACATTAGTGGCAGTTGCCACTGTCCCATGAACTGAGGCTATGAGTGCTACTCAGCAGCTTCAGCGGCCGGCTTCTTCGCAGCCTTGGCCTTGGGGGCCTTGGCAGCGGGCTCTTCGTCGGAAACGGAAGCCTTGACTGCCGGAGCAGCCTTGGTAGCTGCAGAAGTCTTGGCGGCAGCCTTCGGAGCGGACTCGCCCTTGGCGGCCGGAGCGGAGGTGTCGGCCGGCAAGGAATCCTTGGCAACCTGGACCAGTGCGGCGAAAGCGTTGGCGTCGGAGACGGCCAGCTCTGCGAGCATGCGGCGGTCAACCTCGACCTCGGCGGCCTTCAGGCCCTGGATCAGGCGGTTGTAGGTCAGGCCGTTGGCGCGGGATGCAGCGTTGATGCGCTGGATCCAGAGGCGACGGAAGTCACCCTTCTTCTTGCGGCGGTCGCCGTAGCTGTACACAAACGAGTGCAGCAGCTGCTCTTTAGCCTTGCGGTACAGGCGAGACCGCTGACCGCGGTAACCCTTGGCCCGTTCAAGGACAACCCGACGCTTCTTGTGGGCGTTTACCGCCCGCTTCACACGTGCCACGTGCGTACTCCTTCAAAATTCTTATCCCAAGCTGCTACTGCCGGAAACCCGGCCGGCCTGAGAAGGCTTTGGTGTAGTCGGCAGCTACCGGATGGCAGCAACCAGAAAACTTGGAACTTAGACGCCGAGCATCTTCTTGATGACCTTGGCATCGCCCTTGAAGACGATCTTGTCGCCGGCAAGGCGACGGGTCAGGGTGGAGGACTTGTGCTCCAGGTAGTGGCGGCGGTTGGCCTGCTGACGCTTCAGCTTGCCGGTACCGGTCAGCTTGAAGCGCTTCTTAGCACCACTGTGGGTCTTCATCTTCGGCATGGGAACCGATCTCCTTACGTGTCCGCAGACTGGGTCTGCAGTTCTTTCGTGCAGCCACCCCATAGGGGGCGGCTGCTGCTTTCGTGCCGGGCGGAGGGGATGCCTCCTGCGGCGTGACTAGTTGGTCTTGCGCGCCGCTGGCTTCGGGGCGGCCTTGGGGGCTGCCGGTCGAGCTGCAGGCTTCGGAACCGCGGGCTTCGCCATCGGTTTCGGTACTGGTGTGGCAGCAGGCTTGGGAGCAGCCGGCACAACGGGCTTCGGAGCTGCCTGCACAGGAGCCTTTGCTGGCTGAGGAGCCTTGACCGGTGCCGGTGCCTTCGCGGGCTCCGCAACCGGAGCCGCTTCAACCACAGGGGCCTTTTCGACAACCGGAGCCTCTTCGACAACCGTTTCCTCAGCGACCGGAGCCGCTTCAACCACAGGAGCCTCTTCGACTTCAGCAGCCTCCGCTTCAACGGTCTCCGAGGCGGTTTCCTCGGCCTGGGTTTCCCCAGCCTGGGTCAAGAGTTCCGCCGGGAGCAAGTCCGCGAGTGACTGGGTCAAGGGAGCATCCTCGCCTGAAACGTCAATCCGGCCTGCAGCCTTGGCTTCATTCTGGGCTTTGGCTTCAGCACGCTGCGCCGCGCGGCGGGCCTCGGCCTTGGCCTCAGCCTTGTTCTTCAGCGGACCGATCACCATGACCATGTTGCGGCCATCGATGCGCGGGCTTGACTCAATCACGCCGACTTCGGCAACATCCTCAGCGAAGCGCTGCAACAGGCGGATGCCCATTTCAGGGCGCTGCTGCTCACGTCCGCGGAACTGGATCATGGCCTTTACCTTGTCACCGGCACCCAGGAAGCGAAGCGCGTGGCCGCGCTTGGTCTCGTAGTCGTGGGTATCGATCTTCAGGCGGAAGCGGATTTCCTTCAGAACCGTGTTTGTCTGGTTCTTGCGGGCCTCACGGGCTTTGACAGCGGCTTCGTACTTGTACTTGCCGAAGTCCATCAGCTTGCACACCGGAGGCTTCGCCTGCGGTGCAACTTCAACGAGATCCAGGTCAGCCTCGGCAGCCAGACGCAGGGCGTCCTCAATACGGACGATTCCAACCTGTTCGCCGGCAGGGCCGACCAAACGCACCTCGGGGACGCGGATACGCTCATTGATTCTTGGCTCGCTAATGTCAAAGCTCCTGTTGTTGTGATGAGTATTCCACCGGCAAATAGAGAAGGCCCCCAATTGCTGGCGCAATCGAAGGCCTCGAAGATCGGATACGCCCTTCAATGGGGGCGTTCGCACCATCCAAGGCTGACCTTGAACGGTGTCCGACCAGGTACCCGGCAACTTACATCCCCGAAGGGAAACGGCTGACGCGGGTGGGAGAGAACTCCGCTTGCAAACTGAAAATCAATTCTACAGAAATCGGCAACCAACCGCACATTTACGATGGGGGCCCGAGCGCTGCGTATGCCATGGAAATGGCAACTTCCAGTCGGTCTGTGACAAGCTTACCAGCATGAGCACTTCAGACAGCAATTCCCTCGACCACGAGCCCACCGGCACCGATGCCGGAGTAGGCCAGCAGATCCGCGACATTTCGGAAGTTCCGGCTGTCGAGGTCATCACCACCGGCGCCGTTCACCTCATGAGCGCAGCTGCCGTCAAGGTGGGCTTGGCCGACGACCCCGAGGCCGAGGAGCTCAAGGACCTGGACGAGGCCCGCAAACTGATCACCGCCTTGGCCGGACTCGTCACTGCCGCAGCACCGGAAATCGGCTCGCAGCATGCCGGCCCCTTGCGCGACGGCCTCCGCTCCCTGCAGCTTGCGTTCCGCGAGGCGTCCTTGATCCCGGACGAGCCGGGCAAGGGCCCGGGCGAAAAGTTCACCGGCCCGGTCAACTGATCCGGACTACCTGTACCACCGCGACGGCGGGTTGGCCTCCTTGGCCGGCCCGCCGTCGTCGTACTATCGCCCTTGGGCGAAACTCAGCTGGCGGGATCCCCCGCGCCGGCCCGGGTGATGGTCATGCCCCGGCGCCGACGCAGCTGGAGGAACAGCCCGGCCAGGCACAGGATCACTCCCGCGGTCCCGATGGCGACGAAGCCGGCCCACGGCCCCACTCCGTCGATGAAGAGCCCCGCGACTGGCGAACCGAAGGCTACCCCGGCCGTGAGGGCCGAGCCATACCAACCCATTGCCTCTCCACGCCGTTCCTCGTCCACGAGGTCGGCGACCTTTTCCGATGCCGCGGACAACACCGGCGCGCAGAGCAGGCCGGGGAGCAGCGACAACAACGCAAGGGTCCAGGTGTCCCCGGCGAAGCCCATAGGGATGGTCAGGGCTGCCATGCCCAGCAGGAGGAGGATGGGTGAAACGGGCCGGTGCATGGCGCCGTAGATGAGCCCGCCGACTACCGAAGAGGCGCACCAGAAGAAGAAGACAATTCCGATCTGGCTCTCGTGCCCCCCGCGCTGCAACACCGCGACGATTCCGACGTCGGTGCCGCTCAGGACCATGCCTGATCCTGCGGCGACGGCGAACACGGCGGCCACCGCCGCGGTGAACCACGTGAAGTTCCGGGCCATCTTTCCCCGCAGCCCGGAAGGCTGGGAAACGGTCGGAGCCATCTCGGAAGCGGCTTCCTGGAGATGGGCTGGCGCCGATGCCACCACGGCAGCTTCGGCCGCATGGAGCTCATCGGCATCCCGGTCAGCCGTCTGGCCGGCATCCAGGACGCCTTCGCTGCGGGTGGGCGGGTTGAACCACAACAAGAACAGCCCGGCGGCAGAGGTGCATACGCCGACGATGGTCAGGCCGACGACCGTGAAGCCGCTGGTAGCGACAACTGCGCCCACCGCGGGGCCGATCATGAAGACCACTTCGGTGCCGATGGAGTCCAGGGCATAGGCCGATCGCCGTTGCTCGCCATCAACCAGGACACCGAGGGACTGCCGGATGACGCTGAAGATCGGCAACGTGAGCAGGCCCCCGACGAAGACGAGTGGAAGGATCCATTCGTAGCTGACGTGGGGCACCACGGACCAAATCACCAGCTCCGACACCACCGAAGGAATAAGCGCCTTGCGCAGTCCGACGGTGTCCACGCGCCGGCCCCGCCACGGAGCGCCGATCGCGATGCCGATGGTGAAGACCGCGGCGGCAGCACCGGCGGCGGCATATCCCTTGCCCAAGGTGAGCACGATGTGCAAAGTGAGCAGGACTCCCGCTGCCGAGTGCGGTATGCGGGCCACCATGCCCACCAAGAGGAGACGCCGCACGGACGTGATGGACAGCATCTCCCGGTAGAGAGAGAAATTCACGAGCTACATCCTCTGTTCTGCCGAGGGCAGGACAAGGACGTTCCCCCTGTGCCTTCGGCTACTGTGCCGCCCGCTGCAGGCTGACTTCGATGGAGTCAACCCGCTCGGCGAACAATTCATTCTGCGCCCAACGCCCGTTCAGCCCGGCGACGAGGTCCTGCACCGCGGCGGCGTCCAAGCCGTCTTCGAGATACAGCACCACGCGCAATTCGGGCCCGGGTCCTCCGCCGGCCATGGCCGATCCGTCAGCCGTGCGCGAAGCCATTCCCGATCCCGGCCGCACCTCCAGGCGCCGCACGGCCGGGTACATCCCTGCCAGGGAATTGAGAGCAGCCTCCAGTTCATCATCAAGGTACGACGGCGTCCAGTCACGTTGCTGTGCCAGCGACCACATGGCGGGCCGTCGCACGACGAAGGTGACATCGGAACCGGGGTCCAGGACGAGCAGCTGGGCTCCCTCCGAGACAGCCGACAGCGCTGCCCGGGCCGCGTAGACCGCGACGGGACGGGCCTGCGTGTGCCAGGACTCAAGTGCGCCGGCCGAAGTGAACACGGGCATCGCCGTGCGGCCATCCGGCGCTTTCAGTGTCACGAGCGCCATGTCGGCCTGCTTGTCGGCATGGAGGCCGTCCACGCCCTCGGCTTCCTCAGCGAGCTGGGCCACGACCGGAACGAAGACCCTGGCAGTCGCCAAGGAAGCCACCACACCGGCCTCGCTGCCCGTGCCCGCGAGCAGGGCCGCGACGGCGGCGAGATACCCGGCGTCGGCCGTTCCGTCGTCGTCTTCGAAGTTGTGGATCTTGGCGGCGTCTCCGCTCAGGTCCCGGCCCGCCCAGGGCCGGCCGGCGGAATCGACTGCTCCCCCGGCACCTGCGAGGGCCGCTGCGATGTGCCCGGGCAACTGCCGGGGCGCCGGAGTCGAATCCTTGTCAGCGGCCGGGGACTGTGGATCGTGGGACATCAGCGGCGTCCGGCGACGTCCAGGGCTTCAGGAAGCGTGAAGGCCCCGGCGTACAGCGCCTTGCCGACGATCGCTCCTTCGACCCCGAGCGGCACGAGTTCGCGGAGCACCCGCAGGTCCTCCAGGCTCGAGATGCCACCGGACGCAATGACAGGTTTGCCGGTCTTTTCCACCATCTGGCGCAGCAGCTCGACGTTGGGCCCCTGCAGGGTTCCGTCCTTTGTGACGTCGGTGACCACGTAGCGGGCGCAGCCGGCGTCCTCGAGGCGGGCCAGCACTTCCCAGAGATCCCCGCCTTCCTTGGTCCAGCCCCGGCCCGCGAGCGTTGTGCCGCGGACGTCGAGTCCGACGGCGATCTTGTCACCGAAGCGGTCGATGGCCCGGCGGGTCCATTCCGGGTCCTCCAACGCGGCGGTTCCCAGGTTCACGCGGGCGACGCCGAGCTCGAGTGCGCGCTCAAGGGATTCGTCGTCGCGCAGTCCGCCGGACAACTCCACCTTGACGTTCAGCTGCGAAACGACCTCGCTAATGAGGCCGGCGTTGTTGCCGCGGCCGAAGGCGGCGTCGAGGTCCACCATGTGCACCCACTCGGCGCCGGCATTCTGCCAGTTCAGCGCTGCTTCCAGCGGGGTGCCGTAGCTTGTCTCGGAACCGGCTTCTCCCTGAAGGAGGCGGACGGCCTGGCCATCCACGATGTCGACGGCGGGCAGGAGTTCCAGAACTGGCAGTTCGGAGGCGGTGGTCATTGAAGTCCTCGGTGTTTGTGGGGACGGGCGTCAGTTGCGCGGCCGTGTCATTTTGGGGCCAGGGTGAAGAGATAGGCAGCCAGCAGTGCAAGGCCGGCGAGTACGTAGAACGAAACGGAAACCCAGGCGGGACGTTTCTGCTGGTGGAAGGAGATTCCGCCGCCGACCAGCAGCCCGGCCGTGCCCATGAGAATAACGGACCACATATCAGGCAGTTCCTTCGGCTTCGCTCGCTTGCGGTTGGGACTTGGCCTGCGGACGCAAGCCCTCAACCCAGTTGCGCAGGAGCCGGGCTCCGGCGTCGCCCGATTTCTCGGGGTGGAATTGGGTGGCGCACAAGGGTCCGTTTTCCACGGCGGCGATGAAGGGGGCGCCGTGTTCGGACCAGGTGACCTTCGGCGGGGCCATGCGTGGCTGGACGACGTCGAATTCCCACTTCTGCACGCCGTACGAGTGCACGAAATAGAACCGTTCGTGCTCGACGCCGGCGAACAGCTTCGAGCCTTCCGGCACGTCCACCGTGTTCCAGCCCATGTGCGGGACAACGGGCGCAGGGAGGAGCTCCACCTTGCCCGGCCACTCGCCCATGCCTTCCGCTTCGGTTCCGTGCTCCACGCCGGCTTCGAACAGCACCTGGAGCCCGACGCAGATGCCGAGGACGGGCCTGCCCCCGGCTACACGACGGCCGATCATCCGGATGGCGTCGACTGCCTTGAGTTCGCGCATCACTGTTTCGAAAGCGCCGACGCCGGGGACCAGGAGCCCGTCGGCGTTCAGGACGTCTTCAGGCTTGGCGCTCAAGGTGACCGCCGCGCCGGCACGCTCAAGCGCGCGGACCGCGGAGCGGACGTTGCCCGAGCCGTAGTCAAGGACCGTCACGGTCGGCTTACCCTCGGGCGAGACGATACGGCTGGCGGCCTTCGGATCCACCACGGCGCCGTCCTTGAGGATGTGCGTACTCACAAGGCACCCTTGGTGGACGGAATGCCTTCGACGCGGGGATCGGACTCGACGGCGGAACGGAGTGCACGGGCGAATGCCTTGAACTGGGCCTCGACGATGTGGTGCGGATCCCTGCCGGCCAGGACATTCATGTGCAGGCAGATGCCGGCGTGCAGGGTAATGGCCTCGAAGACGTGACGGGTCAGCGAACCGGTGAAGTGCCCGCCGATCAAGTGGTATTCCTGGCCGGCGGGCTCACCGCCGTGGACCAGGTAAGGGCGTCCGGAAACGTCGACGACGGCGTGGGCCAACGCTTCATCCAAGGGAACCGTGGCCTCGCCGAAGCGACGGATACCAGCTTTGTTGCCCAAAGCGGTGCGCAGGACCTCGCCGAAGGTGATCGCAACGTCCTCCACGGTGTGGTGGGCGTCGATGTGGGTGTCTCCCGTCGCCTTGACGGTCATGTCGATGAGCGAATGCTTGGAGAGCGCCGTCAGCATGTGGTCATAGAACGGCACCGAGGTGCTGATGTCCGAGACTCCCGTGCCGTCGAGGTTGATTTCAACCAGGACGGAGGACTCACTGGTGGTGCGTTCCATGCGTGCTGTCCGGGCGGCCGCCGTGCTGGCGCCGTTTTCGCTCATTGATATGTCCTTAGGAGGAAGGAGTGGTGGGGCTTGTCCAAGTCTAGGCCGGTGAGGGGGCCTGGCCGTCCAGCAAGGCTTCGAGCGCCTCAAGGAAGGCCGTGGTCTCCGGCTCCGTGCCTGCCGTCACCCGGAGGTGGCCCGGTATGCCGACGTCGCGGATCAGGACTCCGCGCTCCAGCAGGCCTTGCCACAGGGCGTGGGGGTTTTCGATTCCGCCGAAGAACACATAGTTCGAATCGGAGGCGGCCGGCGTGAAGCCCATGCGGGTCAACTCGCTGACAATGCGATCGCGCTGGACCTTGATGTCTTCGACGTCGGCCATGAGGGCTTCGCGGTGCCGGAGGGCGGCCAGCGCAGTCGCCTGGGTGATGGCGGAGAGGTGATACGGAAGGCGGACCAGGCGGATCGCGTCGGCGACCTCGGGGGCAGCGGCCATATAGCCGATACGTGCACCGGCCAGGGCGAAGGCCTTGCTCATGGTCCGGGAGACGATCAGGCGCTCCCGGCCAGGGAGGAGTGTCAGCGCGCTTGGCGTGTTGTCATGGGCGAACTCGTGGTACGCCTCGTCAACGATCACCACTGTCTGGCTTGCTTCGCCTGCCTCGTACACGGCTTCGACAACATCCAGGCCAAGCCCGGTGCCGGTGGGGTTGTTCGGCGAGCAAAGGAACACGACGTTCGGTTTGAGTTCGCGTACCTGCGCGGCGGCCGAGGCTGCATCGAGTCCGTAGTCATCGCCGCGAACACCCGCAATATAGGCGGTGTCGGTGCCGCTGGCCAGCAGGGGGTACATGGAGTACGTGGGAGGGAATCCGAGCGCGGACCGCCCGGGGCCACCGAAAACCTGGAGGATCTGCTGCAGCACTTCATTGGAACCGTTGGCCGCCCAGATGTTCTCGGCAGTGAGCTCGTGGCCAAGGTATTCCGCCAAGGCCTCGCGGAGTTCGGTGAACTCCCGGTCCGGATAGCGGTTCAGTCCGGTCGCGGCTGCCGCCACCGCTTCGGTGATGGCCGCCTGGACATCGGCCGGTACGCCATGCGTATTCTCGTTGACGTTGAGCAAAATCGGGACATCAAGCTGCGGCGCGCCGTACGGGGTCAGGCCGCGGAGGTTGGTCCGGAGGGGAAGGCGGTCAAGTCGCTCAAGCTGCTCACTCACCATGACAGTTTAAGGTGCCGCGGCGGATGCCCTGAAACTGTGACGGCCCTGCGCCCCGCTCAGGCGGGCCGCAGCCCCGGACGAAAGTGCCCTCAGGTGGCAGGAATGAACAACTGCTGGCCAGGTACGATGCGCCCGTCCTGGAGGTTGTTCAGCTGGATAATCTCCGCAACGACATCGCGGGGATCCCGGGAAGGCGCTGCCTTCCCCGCAATCCCCCACAAGGATTCGCCCGTTTGGACCGTGACGCTCGTGCTGGACGTGGGCTGCAGCTCGGCGGCGGAATCAGCAGCCTTGGCCGGTGAATTCAGGAATCCGGCCAGGCTGAGCAGCGCTGCAACCGCGAGCATTGCCGGGAGGCCGAAGAAGATCATGCGCCCCCGGCGAGTCAGGCGAAGCCGGCCCGGTGCCGCACTGCGGCCTGGCGTGTGGGTGATGGTGATTGCGGACATGAGCTGAGCCCTTCTGAACAATGCCGCATTCCGGAATCTCTGGGTGCGGCTGCCAATTCTTGCCTTCAGTCAGTGCTTGCGAGGCGGTTGATCGTCCATGTCTTCGAACGATTCGAACGAACACCCGGATCCCGCGGCACTTTTATAGAACACATATTCGAACCTTGCTATGACATTTTTAGCACTTATCAACGAACGATGTCGAGACTCGCTAGAACAAATGTTTGATAAACGCCTGTGCCTGCCCTACGTTTGAGTGAAGGAACGAGCACTGAATCAGTGCAACAGGAGGGTCTGACATTTCAGGCCGACAGTCCCGGCAAGCGCCCCAGCGGCGGACGGGCGGAACGGAAGGGCGTTGGCGAACATGGCAGCGAAAGCCACTGGCAGCGGGTCGGCCTCAGCGCGGAGCCAGCAGCCGCAGAAGGCCCCCAAGAGCCTGACCGTCCGCCAGAAGAAAATCCTGGAGACCATCCAGCGTTCAGTGAACGATCATGGCTATCCGCCGTCGATGCGCGAAATCGGTGACACCGTTGGCTTGGCCAGCCTGTCCAGTGTCACGCACCAGTTGTCACAACTTGAGAAGCTCGGCTATCTGCGTCGCGATCCCAAGCGCCCGCGGGCGATGGAAGTCCTCATGCCATTGACCTTGGACGGCGGTTCGGTCATTCCCGGCGTCGAAGCTCCGGCGAAACTCCGCAGCGCGGGCGGCCTGGCCGTCACGGAGCTCGCGAGTGCCAGCGACACGGCCATGGTTCCCCTCGTGGGGCGCATTGCTGCCGGTGGACCCATCCTGGCCGACCAGACCGTTGAAGACGTCCTGCCGCTGCCCCGCCAGCTGGTAGGCCATGGCGAGCTCTTCATGCTGAAGGTCGCCGGTGATTCCATGATCGACGCCGCTATCTGCGATGGCGACTGGGTGGTGGTGCGGCGTCAAAACGACGCGCTCAACGGCGACATCGTGGCCGCGCTCCTGGACGACGAAGCCACCGTCAAGACCTTCCGTCAGCGCGACGGCCACACATGGCTGCTCCCCCAGAACACGCAGTACGAACCCATCCTGGGCGACCATGCCACCATCATGGGCAAGGTCGTCTCGGTGCTGCGCTCACTCTAGGACGCGCACTTCAAAACGAGGTAGCCGAGGACCCGCTCCCGGGACTGGGGCTTGTTTTCAGCTCCGGGCCAACAGGCTCCGGGATCGGAAACAAACGCCGGATTCGCCGGCCTCACTCCGCCACGTGCAGATGCGGTCCCCTCAGGCCGACTCGGCGTAGAGCCGCTCGAGCGCACCGCGTACCACTGAACGGTCCGTCGTGGGCCAGAAGGGCGGCAACGCTGCCCGGAGGAAGTTGCCGTAGCGTTCCGTCGAAAGCCGTGAATCCAGTACAGCCACCACGCCCTTGTCCCCCGTTGAACGGATGAGGCGGCCGGCTCCTTGGGCCAGCCGGATGGCCGCGTGCGTTGCGGACACCGCCATGAAACCGTTGCCCCCGGACTGGGCCACCGCGCGGGACCGTGCCGTCATCAGGGGATCGTCCGGACGAGGGAACGGGATCCGGTCGATGACTACCAGCCGGCAGGAACCGCCAGGAACGTCGACGCCCTGCCAAAGGGACATGGTGCCGAACAGGCACGTGTCCTCTTCTTCGGCAAACTGCCTGACCAACGCGGCCATGGTCGATTCGCCTTGGCACAGGATGTCCACGTCCAGGCGCGATCGCATCGCTTCCGCGGCGTCCTCCGCTGCACGTCGGGACGAAAACAGGCACAAGGCTCCGCCGTGGGACGCTTTGATGAGCTCTTCAAGTTCGTCGAGCGCCTCGGGCGAGGTGCCGCGCCCCGGCTTGGGCAAGTGCTTGGCGACGTACAACATGCCCTGCTTCGGATAGTCGAAGGGCGAGCCGACGTCCACGCCGGTCCAGCTCGGGGCGCCTTGGCCAGTCAGGCCAAGGCCGCCGGCAGTGGCCTCGAAGGCAGAGCCAATGGCCAAGGTGGCAGAGGTCAGTACCACGGTATGGCCTGCGAAGAGACCTTCCCGGAGGCGTCCGGCAACGCTGAGCGGCGCGATGTTGATGAGCGCCGGCGAATCCTCGTCGGGCGCCGTGTAGCCCTGCTGCGGATCGAAGGTGCTGTTCCGGGACAGCCACACGACTTCCCGGTTTTCCCGGGCGGAGAGCAGCCGTTCGCACAACTCGAGGATCAGCATGAGCCGTGAGCGCGCTAGCTGGCGTCCGCCGTCGACCGCGTTGGACGAATCCCCCTTCGAATCGGAAAGCGCCGCACGGCACGCTTCCCGGAGCTGGTCCACGCAATCAAGCTGTTCGTCATTGAGCCCGTTGGGCAGGAGGCCGGACGGCGCACCGATGATCGCGAGTTCCAGGCGGTCGGCGGCAGCGTTCAGCGCGTCCACGGTGATGGCTGTATGTTTGCGGGCGCTCGAGGCCGCGGCATGGATCATCGCCACCGACAGCTGGCCGGACACGGCTCCGGTCACCCGGTCCTGGAGCTCATGGGCCTCGTCCACCACCACGACGTCGTATTCGGGCAGCACGGCCAGGCCTTCGAAGGCGCTGACGGCGAGCATCGCGTGGTTGGTGACTACGACGTCGGACTCCGCGGCCCGGTGGCGCGCGAGTTCGCTGAAGCACTCCTCAGCCATCGGGCACTTCTGCGCGCCGAGGCACTCCATGGAGGTCACGGAAACCTGGCGCCAGGCCCGGTCCGTTACGCCCGGCATGAGTTCGTCCCGGTCCCCTGTGGTGGTCTTCCCGGCCCACTCCCGGAGCCGCAGGACTTCCTTGCCAAGCTGCGATGCGGGGCCGCCGATGGCTGCCGCGAGATGCGGAACACTGGTGTCCTCGCCGAGGGAGAACAACTGCCCCTCAGCAGGCTCCTCGCTCGGGAAACCGCCCTCCAGCTTGTGCCGGCACACATAGTTGGCCCGGCCCTTGACCAGGGCGATGCTGACCGGGCGCTCCAGCTCCGGATTGATGGTTTCCAGGAGGCGGGGCAGGTCCCGGCCAACGATCTGTGTCTGCAGGGCGAGGGTAGCCGTGGACACCAGCGTGGGCTTGTTGCTTTCCATCGCGTGCGCAATCAGCGGAATCAGGTACGCGAGGGACTTGCCCGTGCCTGTGCCCGCCTGGACCAGGAGATGTTCGCCGGTCTCGATCGCCCGCGCCACCTGCCTGGCCATCTGGTGTTGGCCCGTGCGGTTTTGCCCGCCCATGCCGGCAACGGCCCTATCCAGGAGTTTCAGGGCGGTCCGTTCCCCCATGGTTTCGCCGCGCTCCCCCGCCTCTGGATCAACCATTGCTGACGAACGACTCCAACTCGGCTGCCAGGTTCTCATGGACCATGGCCACCACGCGGGTGCCTTCCTCCTCATGCTCGAGGCTGAGGATTTCGGCGTCGGTGTTGTGCAGCTTGTTGATGAGCTCTCCGCGGTTGTACGGAATCAGGACCTCAAGGCGCACGCCGGGGCGCGGAATGGCCTCGCTGATGGCTCCTAGGAGCTCGGCGATGCCCTGCCCTGTGCGGGTGGAGACGACCAGGTGCCGAGGCTCTTTCTGCTTGAGCCGCTCAATGACGAACGGATCCGCGGCGTCCGCCTTGTTCAGGACGATGATTTCCGGGATCTTCCGGGCGTCCACTTCGCTGAACACGGTGCGGACGGCGGCGATCTGGCCTTCCGGATCGGGATGCGATACGTCCACCACGTGGAGGATCAGGTCGGAGTCGGCCACCTCTTCCAGGGTGGAACGGAATGCCTCCACGAGCTGGGTGGGCAGCGAACGCACGAAGCCCACAGTGTCCGAGAGCGTGTAGCCGATCCCGTCAGGTGTCTGCGCCTTGCGGACCGTGGGATCCAAGGTGGCGAACAACGCGTTCTCCACGAGGACACCGGCGTCGGTCAGTCGGTTGAGCAACGACGACTTTCCGGCGTTCGTATAACCGGCGATGGCAACCGAAGGAACGGCATGACGACGGCGGTTGGCCCGCTTGGTCTCGCGCGATGGCTTCATCGCCGCGATTTCACGCCGCAGCTTTGCCATGCGTGTGCGGATTCGACGGCGGTCCAGTTCGATCTTGGTTTCACCCGGACCACGGGAACCCATGCCGGCGCCGGCACCGCCCACCTGGCCACCGGCCTGGCGGGACATGGAATCGCCCCAACCACGCAGGCGCGGCAACAGGTATTCGAGCTGTGCCAGTTCCACCTGGGCCTTGCCCTCGCGGCTCTTGGCGTGCTGCGCAAAGATGTCGAGGATCAACGTGGTGCGGTCCACCACCTTGACCTTGACGATGTCCTCAAGCCCACGGCGCTGGGACGGAGCGAGTTCGGCGTCGACCACCACGGTGTCCGCGCCGGTGGACATCACGATGTCCTTGAGCTCCATCGCCTTGCCTGAGCCAAGGAATGTCCCGGGGTCCGGTTTCATGCGCCGCTGGACCATCCCGTCCAGGACCTCCGAGCCGGCCGTTTCGGCCAGGGCGGCAAGTTCCCTGAGGGAATTCTCGGCGTCGGCCAGGGTGCCTTCGGTCCAGAGGCCTGCCAGCACGACGCGCTCAAGGCGCAGCTGCCGGTATTCGACCTCGGTGACGTCTTCAAGTTCCGTGGACAGGCCGGCGGTGCGGCGCAAGGCGCGGCGCTCGGCCAGGTCCTCTTGGTCGCCGTCGTAGATGCTGTGTTCTTCGTCCAGGCGGGAAATCGCCTGGGCCTTGCCAAACACGCCCCTGGTTTCGTCGCGGTCCTGCACCATGGCAGGTGCGTCCTTGGAGAGAATCCGGTCGATGACAGCCTGGATTTCTTCAGGACTCATGTCCTGGGCGTCGGAATCGGGTCCGGTGTTCTTCTGCGTGGTCATGGTCTCCTTTAGGGGGTTCGGCATTTCCAGAATAGTGCCGATTCGTCTCTTGTGGCGCGGAATTCGCGCAGGGCTGATGCCTGGCAAGCCTCTGCCGACGGTCTGGGTATCCATCCGGACGGGCTGCGCGGATTGCGTGCACGGATCCCAAGGGCGGAAGGGGGACGATCTGCTGAGTGTCCAGGCGCTAAGAGCAGCGTCTGGAGCGGACATGCCAAGGCGGAATGGCGCTGCACATGATGCAGGCCTGCGTCGCGGGCGGTGTCGGTTACTCGGAGATCAAGAACATGCGCACCAGACTACCAGACCGCGTCAAGCACGGGTTGAGCCGGTTCGGGGCGGTGCGCGGTTTCCTTTGCCCGCTGCTGGCCACTAATCTGGCAAGCTATGGAGTCTGCTCACTATTTCAGCGCACAGCCCGCGGGGCCGTTCACCCGCAAGCCCCTCACGGTGGAACTGGCCGGCGCGACCCGCCGCCTCCAGACATCGGGCGGCATTTTCAGCCCCGACGGGATCGACAAGGGAACCGCGATCCTGCTCTCCGAGGTTCCGGCGCCTGCCCCACAGGGAAACCTGCTGGACATAGGCTGCGGCTGGGGTCCCATTGCGCTGACGATGGGGCTCATGGCGCCGCATGCGCGCGTCTACGCCGTTGATGTCAACGAGCGCTGCGTCACCTTGACGAACGAGAACGCCGCCGTGCTGGAACTCGGGAATGTCACCGCGAGCCTGCCCGGCGACGTCGACCCTGCCGTGATGTTCGACACCATCTGGTCCAACCCGCCCATCCGCATCGGCAAGGATGGACTCCACGAACTGCTGCTCACGTGGCTGCCACGGCTCGCGCCGGGTGGAACCGCCTGGCTCGTGGTGCAGAAAAACCTCGGGGCGGACTCGCTTCAGCGCTGGCTGGCCGATACCCTCGACGGTTCCTTCTCGGTATCCCGGGAAAGCACCTCGAAATCCTTCCGCGTCCTGCGGATCAGGAAAGCGTCCCGCTAGCGACAATCACGGCGGGGCCGCTCAGCTCCACGTGTTCACGGCCGCTGTCGCCCGGGAAGAACCGCACGCCGACGAGGCCGCCCGGCACCTTGACGCGCCACGTGTCCGGGGCGCCTTCCCCGGCCCAGTGGCGGATGGCGGCGGCGGCCGCGCAGGCACCCGTGCCGCACGATTGGGTCTCACCCACGCCGCGCTCGTGGACCCGCATGGTGATGTTGCCGATGCCTTCGTGGACGAGTGGCTCTGCGGGAACAACGAATTCCACGTTGGTGCCGTTGGCCGGCTTGGGGTCCACGACAGGCGCCTTGAAGAGCTGCGTGGATTTGAGTTCCGAGAGTTCGGCCAATGCCACGACGGTGTGCGGGTTGCCCATGCTGATGGAAAGGGCGGGCCGGGCGACTTCCAGTCCATCGGCGCTGACGAGGGAGTCCATGGCCTTGCTCGTGGCATCCTTGGGGAAAATGAATTCCCAAGGGCCCATGTCCACCGCATAGCCGTCGGTGGTCCGGACAATCTTCTTGATGCCGCCCCGCGTCCCGATGGTCAGGGATTCGCCTGTGTTGAGCGCGACAAGGCCCTGCTCGATGAGGAATTCGACGAACACCCGGACGCCGTTGCCGCACATTTCGGACAACGAACCGTCTCCATTGCGGTAGTCCATGAACCACTCGGCATCGGAGTCCGCTTCGAGGAGCTGGAGGCCTTCGGGCAGGAACCGTGAGGGGACAGCCCGGATGAGCCCGTCCCCGCCGATGCCCAGGTGGCGGTCACAGAGCGCTGCGACTTGCTCCGGTGAGATCTGGTGCGCGTCGTCGGGATCTGCGACGAGGACGAAGTCATTGCCCGTACCGTGCCCCTTGGAGAAGGCCAGTCCGTGAAGTCCGGAAGCGGGTACGGAACCGCCGGCAGCGGCAGGCTGCGGGGCGGAAAATGCAAGGGTTTCATCCATGGCTCAAGGCTACCTGCCCGAGGGGTCGTGCCTAAATCACGGACACGTGGCTTGCGCAGATTTCTGTCGCTTTGGCCACCAGATCCGGATCCTGCCAGCCAAGCCAGTGGATCCGGGGGTCGGCCCGGAACCAGGTGAGCTGGCGCCGGGCGAATTGCCGGGTGGCCACGATCGTCTCTTCGGCCGCGGCTGCCGTATAGGAATCGCCGTCGAGGACCTTCAGGAACTGGGCGTATCCGAGCGCCCGCGATGCCGTCTTGCCTTGGCGCAGTCCGGCGGCGTCGAGCCGCGCGACCTCGTCAAGGAGTCCAGCGTCGACCATCCTTTGGACCCGCTCGGCCAAACGTTCGCGCAGCACTGGGCGGTCGACGTCGAGCCCTATTTGCACGGCCGGCTGGAAGTACTCGCGCTGCGGCATGAAGGAGCTGAACGGGCGACCGGTGAGCTCGAAGACTTCAAGCGCGCGGATGATCCGGCGCGCGTCACCGAGCCGTCCCGCAGAAACGGGGTCGACGCGTTGCAGCCGTTCCTGGAGGCCCGCAAGACCGGAAGTTTCGTGCTCCAGCTCCAGCCGCTGCCGTATGCCGGGGTCCGTTCCGGGAAATTCCAGGACATCCAACGCCGCCCGGACGTAGAGGCCGGAGCCGCCCACCAGGATGGCCCGCTTGCCGCGGCTGTGGATGTCACGGATGGCGGCCCGGCAGTCGGCTTGGAAAGCCGAGACGCTGGCTTCCTCCGTGACATCCAGGGTGTCCAGGAGGTGGTGGGGCACTCCCTTGCGTTCAGCGACGCTGATCTTGGCCGTGCCGATGTCCATGCCACGGTAGAACTGCATGGCATCGGCGTTGATGACCTCGCCGTCGATCGCGAGGGCGAGGTTGACGGCGAGATCGGATTTGCCGGAACCGGTGGGGCCGACGACGGCGACCACGGGCGGATGCGGATCAGCTGATCCGGCTGGAACTGCTGCCATCCCGGGCTAGCCGCGTCGTACGGGGAGCGACGGCATACCGAGGGAGACGGCTTTCAGGCCGCCGGACCCGGCGCCCGCGGCACTCGGTGCCGGAGCTCCGCAGGAATCGGCCTGGGAGCGGTCCCACGCGTCACCGGCCCGGGAGCGCCGCAAGCTGTAGTCCGCCGTCGTCGCCGGATCGGAGACGAGGTGGAAGGCAGCGGCCTCGGTGATCGTCACAGTGACGAAGTCGCCAGGCCGCGGGGCCTCTGCGCCTTCGGGGACGGAGAAGTGGACCAAACGCTGGTCCTGGGAACGACCGGACAGGCGATGCGTTTCCTCGGCCTTGCGGCCGGACTGGGCGGTGACAAGCAGTTCAACCCGGCGCCCGAGCTGTTTCGCGTTCTCCTCGGCCGCGATGCGGTCCTGGAGGGCGGTCAGCCGCTCGTAGCGTTCCTGGACGACGGCTTTGGGCAGCTGTTCGGGAAGGTCCGCTGCCGGGGTGCCCGGGCGCTTGGAGTACTGGAAGGTGAAGGCCGACGCGAAGCGCGACTTCTCGACGACGTCGAGCGTGGCTTGGAAGTCCTCTTCCGTCTCGCCGGGGAAACCCACGATGATGTCGGTGGTGATCGCGGCGTGGGGAATCCTGTCGCGGACTTTGTCCAGGATGCCCAGGAACTTGGTGGAACGGTACGAGCGGCGCATGTCCTTGAGGACCTTGTCCGAGCCGGACTGAAGGGGCATGTGCAACTGCGGCATGACATTGGCCGTCTCGGCCATCGCATCGATGACGTCGTCGGTGAATGCGGCCGGGTGCGGGCTGGTGAAGCGGACACGCTCGAGGCCCTCGACGTCACCGCAGGCGCGGAGCAGCTTGGAGAACGCCAGGCGGTCCCCGAACTCCGCGCCGTAGGAATTCACGTTCTGGCCGAGCAGGGTGACCTCGACGGCGCCATCGTCCACCAATGCCTGGATTTCGGCCAGGATTTCTCCGGGACGGCGGTCCTTCTCCTTGCCACGGAGCGAAGGCACGATGCAGAAGGTGCAGGTGTTGTTGCAACCGACGGAGATGGAAACCCAACCCGAGTACACGGAGTCACGCTTGGTCGGCAGGGTGGACGGGAACACGTCCAGCGATTCCAGGATTTCGAGCTGTGCCTCATTGTTGTGGCGGGCCCGGTCCAGCAGCGCGGGCAGCGCCCCCACGTTGTGGGTGCCGAACACCGCATCCACCCACGGTGCCTTGCGCACGATGGTTTCGCGGTCCTTCTGCGCCAGGCATCCGCCCACGGCGATCTGCATTCCCGGATGGGCTGCCTTGACTTGTTTGAGTTCCCCGAGGTTGCCGTAAAGCTTGTTGTCGGCGTTCTCACGCACGGCGCAGGTATTGAACACCACGACGTCGGCGACGCCGCCATCGAACGGCACGTATCCTGCGTCCTCCAGGAGCCCTGCCATGCGCTCGGAGTCATGGACGTTCATCTGGCAACCGAAGGTCCGGACCTGGTAGGTGCGCTTCGCCCCATGGTCTGGTGCCGGATCGCCGACCGGGGCCGGTATGGGCTGCTGAACGGGGGCTGGTGCTGGTGCTGCGGAAGGGGAACTCACCAATCTAGGGTAGCCCCTCGGACTAGTACCAGTTGAAGCCCATCTCATGCTGCCAGGCGTTGCAAGGGGACCCGTAACGGTCACGGATATAGCCGAGGCCCCAATCGATCTGGGTCCGGTAGTTGCTGAGCCAGTCGCTGCCCGCGGAATAGTACTTGTCCGGCGGGAGCGCCTGCGCAAGACCGTAGGCGCCGCTGCTGGGATTCGTGGCATCCGTCATCCAGCTTGATTCCTGGGTCCACAGGAGTGACAGACACTGCATTTGGTCCTGCCCCCAGCCGAAGGCGCCGAGCCGGGACGACGCATATTGCCGTGCACCTGCGGGGTCGTCGACAACGCTTCCCCCGCCACCACCTCCGCCGCCACCGAAGCCGCCGCCACCGCTGCTGACGGGCGGCGGTGCGGCCTGCTGGTTTTGCTGGGATTGTTGGGCCTGTTGGGCTGCCGCTGCCGCGGCGGCGGCTTCCGCTTGGCGCTGCGCCGCCTCCCTCTTGGCTTCCTGGGCCGCCTGGTAGGCGGCAAGCGCCACTTGGCCTTCCTGGTACTTCTGTGCCACCGCGGCCGAGGTGGACGTCAAGGACGCAAGCTGGGCGACCATGGTCTTCCGCTGGCCGTCCGTGGCGGCGACGCTGTCTTCGGCGGCGCGCCTTGCAGACTCCGCGGCTTGGGCCTTTGCCGCGGCGTCACTGTCCAGTTGAGCCAGGACATCGCGGGCGGCTTGTTCCTGGGCGGTTGCGGCGGCTGACGCCTGGGACGCGCTCAGGGCGTCATCGTGCAGTTTCGACGTGCGATCGAGAACCCTGTTCAGCAAGGCGTAACTTTGAATGTTGTCCGGCGCGATGGCGGCGTTCGCTACGGACCAGGGCCCCGGATCGAAGCCGCCGGACTCGTATGCCTTGACGACCAAGGAAGACGTGGCCTTCTTCAGCGAATCCGCTTTTGCCTTGGCCTGCTGCGATGCCTCAGCCAGTTTCTGGGTGACTGCTTGCTGGCGCTGCAGGGCGTCATGGGCCTTCGCGTACTCGGTTCCCGCTTTGATGGCCGCCGCGCCCAGCTCGCCGGACTTCTGCTGAAGGCCGGCCAACAACTGGTTGATCCGGTCCACTTCGGCGCTTGCGGCTGCTTCATTTCCCTGGGCCTGTTGCACTTCTGCCCAGCTGGGATAGCCCGACGGCGGGGCATCGTCGTCCGCCGAAGCCGGGCCGGCTTGGAGAAGCGACGCGACAAGCAAGGGCACAATGATTGCCGAAAGCCGTAACGACAACGGATTCATTGGATCTGACCTGCTTTCCGACTCGGAACACTAGTCCAGAACCTTAGCCGACCACCACCAAGAACCCGGCCAACCCCGCCGCCCGAGCCAATACTCACAGGCAGCTCTCAGTTTCCCGGCGGCCCCGTCTAGCCGATGTCGTCCCCTCCAGGACCGCCGTTTGTCCTGGCATTGCGGGACTCCGACTCCCCCGCCAAGGTTTCGTCCAGGACTTCGCCGACAATCCGGAATGCCGCCGATGGCTGGTAGCCCTTGCGGGCAAGCATCGACGCGAGCCGCCGGGTCTGCTTGTCACGCTCGGTCCTGTCGGAAAGGTCGGAGCCGGCCCGCAAACGGCGGGCGACCAAGTCCCTGGCCGCGTTTGTTTCGTCGTCATCGCTCACTTGCGCGAGGGCCTTCTCCGCCGTTTCGGCGTCGATGCCTTTGTCCGCCAATTCGCGCCTTAAGGCACCCCGGGCGAGTTTCCTCGACTGGGCACGGCTTCGGACCCACATCTCCGCGAACTCGGCGTCATCGATGAGCCGGACTTCCTCGAAGCGGTCCAACACGGCTTCGGCCACATCTTCCGGCACGTTCCGCTCAGCCAGCTTGCGCGCCAACTGAAGCCTGCTCTTGGGCGAGTTGGTCAGTTGGCGCAGCACAATGGCCCGCGCCACTGATTCCGGGTTGGCCTCCGGGTCCGCGGCCACGGACGAATCGGCGGAGGGGCCCCAGGACCGGGCGCCCCGTCCGGATTCCGACGTCGGCTTGGTACCCGAAGAACCGAAAGAACCCGAGGACCGGGAGCGACCCTGGTGCCTAGCCGTCAACGGCCTTCAGCTTCGGCGATTTGTCGGCTTCGGCGGGCTTGACTACTCCGACGCCAAGCTTTTCCTTGATGAGCCGTTCAAGGTCCGCGGCCAGCTCCGGGTTGTCCCGGAGGAAGCGACGGGAGTTCTCCATGCCTTGCCCCAGCTGGTCACCGTCATAGGTGAACCATGAACCGGACTTCTTGATGATGCCGTGCTCGACGCCCATATCGATGATGCCGCCCTCACGGGAAATGCCCTGGCCGTAGATGATGTCGAACTCGGCGATCTTGAACGGCGGCGCCATCTTGTTCTTGACGATCTTGGCCTTGGTGCGGTTACCTACCGAGTCCGCACCTTCCTTCAACGTCTGGATGCGGCGGACGTCAATGCGGATGGAAGCGTAGAACTTCAGTGCCTTACCACCCGTGGTGGTCTCGGGGGAACCGAAGAAAACGCCGATCTTCTCACGGAGCTGGTTGATGAAGATGGCAGTGGTCTTGGTCTGGCTCAGCCGGCCGGTGATCTTACGCAGGGCCTGGCTCATGAGGCGGGCCTGGAGGCCAACGTGGGAGTCACCCATTTCGCCTTCGATTTCAGCGCGGGGAACCAGGGCGGCCACGGAGTCAATCACGACGATATCCAAGGAGCCGGAGCCGATCAGCATATCCATGATTTCCAACGCCTGCTCGCCGGTGTCCGGCTGCGATACCAGCAGCGCGTCGGTGTCGACGCCCAGCTTTGCCGCATACTCGGGATCGAGGGCGTGCTCAGCGTCGATGAAGGCAGCGATGCCGCCCTGGCGCTGGGCATTGGCCACAGCGTGAAGCGCGACGGTGGTCTTACCCGAGGATTCCGGGCCGTAGATCTCCACGATCCGGCCGCGCGGGAGGCCGCCAATCCCCAAGGCGACGTCGAGGGCGATGGAACCGGTGGGAATGACTTCGATGGGCGCACGGATATCGTCACCCAAGCGCATGATGGAGCCTTTGCCGAATTGCTTGTCGATCTGGGCAAGCGCTGCCTCGAGCGCCTTCTCACGATCCTGGTTTGCCGCCATGGTTCACACCTCTGATGCTTTCTCGCTGTGGACTGGCCTGAACGGCCGCTTTCCTGTCTCATCCGACGCTAGTATGAGCCGCTGACAATTCTGTGTGCGACTTCGCCTATGTGGACAACTACGGGCTTCGAATGACACGGAAACCGCTCCGTCAGGACCAATTTTCCTCTGATAGGAGCATAGCCTCATCCGAACAGATATTCGAACAAATGTGTGGGCGTGTCCGGCCAGGAAGCGGGACTCAGAACGTCCGGGAACCCTTGTCGGCGGGCTTGACGTCCCTGCCGAGCCGTCGCTCCGGGGGAACGTCCTGGACAGCGCACAACGCAAGCCAGACGTCGCGGGGGCTGTAGCCCGCTGCCAAGGCGTCGTCTGCCGTACGGCCGCCGACGCCGGCCAATACAAGGGAGCTGCTGAGGACCCGGGAGTAGCCAGCCCCGAATTCATCGTCCATTAGCCGCCAGAAGTCACTGATCCGCACCAATAGAGTCTCTCATGGGAGCGGACTCTAGAATGGTTGTCATGAGCAACACTCCCGACGACGCACCAGAGATGGTGGAGGCCGGCGACAACGTCGACGCCGCCCTCCAGCAGGTGGAACACCAGCTGAGCATGTTCTGGCGCCGCGCACGATCGCTGTCCCACCAGTTATCCCGCCAGGTCCATCCCGACATGGAGCCAGCCGCTTACGGACTGCTGACGATCATCCGGAAAGAGGGCCCCATTCGCCTGACGGAGCTCGCCTCATGCATCGGCGTCGGGAAGCCGTCGGTAAGCCGCCAGATCGCGTTCCTCGAGAGCATCGGCATGGTCTACAAAGAGGCCGATCCCCAGGACGGCCGCGCACAATCGATCCGGCTCACCCCCAAGGGCGAAGAAAAGATGCATCAGGTACAGGACGCGCGCCGGCAGGTCTTCCGGGAACGGCTGGGCGAGTGGCCGCTGGAAGAAATCCAGACACTGGCGGACTACATCGAACGGCTCAATGCTGCCTACGGCGAAGGAATCGGCAAGGACTGACCGTAAGAAGCCGCAGGCACCAAGCCGCAGGGACCAAAGAAGGAGGACCTCCAATGGAGGTCCTCCTTCATTACTTCAAGTATTTACCGGCGCTGGACCGCACAGGATCCTGAGCAATTGCCCAGGAACGTGCCGGATCCCCGCTCCGGTACCACGTACCGGAGGTGGCTCGGCCTAGCGGGCTCCGGAAAGCATGCCCTGCGTGAAATCGTCGTTCAGTTCGGCACTGAGCTCGCGGTCGAGATCGCGACCGTAGCGCTGGGCGAATTCCTGCGGGACGGTGTCCGGAACAGCGACGCCTTCGGCGACGGCCACCCGGTCACTGACCTCGCGGAGCATTCCGGACAATGGAACGTCCAGCGCCGAGCAGATCGAGGACAGCAGCTCTGAGGATGCTTCCTTCTGGCCGCGCTCGACTTCGCTCAGGTAGCCAAGGGAAACGCGGGCGCTGTGCGAGACTTCGCGGAGAGTACGGCCCTGGCGTTGGCGGACATCGCGCAGGACATCACCAATTTCGTGACGCAGTACAACCATTTTGCGCTCCTTCTGTTCGCTCGGTGCCTTCTCGGCCAAGCCCACATCCTTCCAGCGGACAACGCCGTTTACGGATACGGGCTGCTTAACCATCTGTATCGCCTTGCTCCCTCGTGAGTCCGGTTCACCTTGCAGGTGCACCGGTTGTTTTCTACATCCTAGGCGCCTCGGCCATTCCGAGGCGACACAATGTAACAACTATTGGGCCGCTGTTTTTGTTCCCGGCTACTTTACGTGCGGTAGGTCGACATGGACAAGGCACTCCACCAAGCGCTCCAGTGCGGCCGCGGTTGCCTGCGCACGGATTCCCGGCCGGTCTCCCCGAAAGGAGTAGGCATGCGCCACGGCTCCCCGCGACGTCGCGACGCCAATGAAGACGGTTCCAACCGGCTTCCCGTCGTGCGGCAAAGGCCCCGCAACCCCCGTCGTGGAGACCCCGACGTCGGCCCCGCAGGCCTGCCTGGCGCCGGCGGCCATCGCCGCGGCCACCCCGGCGTCGACGGATCCAACGGCGGAAAGCAGGTCCTCGGACACCCCCAGGATTCCGGCCTTGACCGCATTCTGGTAGGCGATCACCCCGCCCTGGAGCATGCCTGACGCCCCGGGAGTATCGGCGAGGGTGGCTGCGACCAGGCCCGCCGTCAACGATTCGGCAGTAGCCACGGTGACGCCCCGCTCGATGGCGAGGGCGACGGCGGACGCGGCCGCCTCGTCAGCCGTGAGGCTCATACGCGCTTGCCTGCGGCGCGAAGCTTTGCGGCTTCGATCACGTACTCGACGCCGGTCCACACCGTGATGGCGAGCGCGACGATCATGACCCAGAAGGCAACGCTGACCAGCCACGGCGCGAAAGAATTCAGCGGCAGGATGTAGAGGAAGATCGCGACAGTCTGGACGACGGTCTTGAGCTTGCCGCCACGCGAGGCCGGCATCACCCCGTAGCGGATGACAAAGAAGCGCAAGGCGGTGATTCCCCACTCGCGCACGAGGATGAGGATGGTGATCCACCAGGGCAGCTCCCCCAGCGCCGACAAGAGAACAAGGGCCGATCCGATCAGCAACTTGTCGGCAATGGGGTCCGCGATCTTGCCGAAGTTGGTGACGAGGTTGCGGCTCCGGGCGATGTCGCCGTCGAGCTTGTCCGTATAGATCGCCACGGCGAAGGCCACGACGGCGGCCCAGCGCCAGATGCCGTGCTGGCTGTTGTCCTCCAGAAGGAACCAAACGAAGAAGGGGACCAGGACAATCCGGAGCATCGTCAGGATGTTGGGCAGGTTCCAGATATCGGAGCTGCTGGAACCGGCTTTGCTGCCCTCGGATGTAGTCACCCCTCTAGGCTACCGTCCGGTCAGTGACCAGGCGTCCTCGCCGCCGTCGTCCTCGTCATCGGAGCTGTCTGCGCCGTCGTGGTACTCCGTGACCTGCTTGCGGCGTTCGAGGTCGGCGGCTACCAGGTCTTCGGCGTAGCCTCCGACGGCGATGTTCGCGTTCGCGTTGTCGCTCAGCGCCGCGGTGTGCGCGTCGGGCGTCGCCGGGGCCTCCTGCCCCTTCATGGCTGCCAGCACCGGCGCGAGGTCGTCCGGCTTGACCAGGACATCGCGGGCCTTGGAACCTTCGGACGGACCGACGACGCCGCGCGACTCCAGCAGGTCCATGAGGCGGCCGGCCTTGGCGAAGCCGACCCGGAGCTTGCGCTGCAGCATCGATGTGGAGCCGAACTGGGTGGTGACCACGAGTTCGGTGGCCTGCAGCAGGACCTCGAGATCGTCTCCGATGTCGTCGTCGATCTGCTTCTTCTGCGCCTCGGGCGCGACGTCGTCACGGTAGACGGCCTTGAGCTGGCCCTTGACGTGCTCCACCACGCGGTGGATTTCGGACTCGGTGACCCAGGCGCCCTGCACGCGCATCGCTTTGGAGGCGCCCATGGGCAGGAAGAGCGCGTCGCCCTGGCCAATGAGTTTTTCCGCGCCGGGCTGGTCCAGGACCACGCGGGAGTCGGTGACGGAGGACGTGGCGAACGCCATGCGTGACGGGACGTTCGCCTTGATCAGGCCGGTGACGACGTCGACGGACGGACGCTGGGTGGCCAGGACCAAGTGGATGCCGGCAGCACGGGCGAGCTGGGTGATCCGGACAATCGAGTCTTCGACATCGCGCGGGGCCACCATCATGAGGTCGGCGAGCTCGTCCACGATCACCAGCAAGTACGGGTACGGCTTGATGATGCGCTTGGAGTCGACGGGCGGCACAACCTTGCCGGCGCGGACGGCCTTGTTGAAGTCGTCGATGTGCTTGAAGCCGTAGTTGGCGAGGTCGTCGTAGCGGGCGTCCATTTCACGGACAACCCACTGAAGCGCCTCGGCGGCTTTCTTGGGGTTGGTGATGATCGGCGTGATGAGGTGCGGAACCCCCTCATACGCTGTCAGTTCCACGCGCTTGGGGTCGACCATGACCATGCGTACCTCATCGGGCGTGGCGCGCATCAGGATGGACGTGACCATGGAGTTCACGAACGACGACTTACCGGCACCAGTGGCGCCTGCCACGAGCAGGTGCGGCATCTTGGCGAGGTTCGCGACGACGTAGCCGCCCTCGACGTCCTTGCCGACGCCCATCACCATGGGGTGGTCTGTGCGCCGCGCGTTCTGGCTGCGCAGAACATCGCCGAGGGAGACCGTCTCGCGGTCCGTATTGGGGATCTCGATGCCGATGGCGGACTTGCCCGGGATCGGGCTGAGGATACGGACATCGCTCGATGCCACGGCATAGGAGATGTTCTTGGACAAGGCCGTGACGCGCTCCACCTTGGTGCCGGGAGCGAGTTCGATCTCGTAGCGGGTCACGGTGGGCCCGCGGCTGAAGCCGGTGACAGTGGCGTCCACGTTGAACTGCTGCATCGTGTCCGTCAGGGCGGCTACGACGGCGTCGTTCGCTTCGGTGCGCTCCTTCGGAATGGAGCCTGGCGTCAGGTTGTCCGAGGACGGCAGCGTATAGGTGACGTCGCCGGCGAGCGACAGTTGTTCGGTGCGCTGCGGGATCGGCGTCGGGGGCGGCGGCGGACTGACCGGCGCGGAAGGCACGATGACCGGGGGGACGGCGGCGCTCGGAGCAACGAGGGGGATCGCTTCGGTGGCGTTGTCCGCAACTGCCTTCGCGCTTCCAAGTCCTTGGGCGGCTTTGATCTTCTCGACGGCGATTTCGGCCTGGGTGGGCCTGCGCACGCCGGGCGGGACGGACGGCCCGCCCTTGGCGGGCGGGGCGTCGTCGTCGACGATTGCGTGTTCGAAGGCCTCGTCGCCGACATAGCCCTCCAGCGTGGGGTCGCCGTCGTGGTCCTTGCCGAAGAAGCGCTTGCGGCGCTTCTTCTTCGGTTCGGCGGCCGCGTCGTTTTCGTAGAGGTAGCTGCGGTCGTGGGAATCGCCGCGATGCGCGTCGGCGTCCAGGTCGACGCCCATGAGGTGCTCGTAGGCGCCACGGATGCGCCGGGGAATGGCGCCGAAGGGCGTGGCCGTGACAATCAGCAGGGAGACGAACGCAAGGGCGCCGTAGACCATGACGGGTACCGCGGGGTGGATGGCGGCCAGGGGCGACGCCGCGAGGAAGCCGAGCATTCCGCCCGCGCGCCGGAGGCCTTCGAATCCATCGGCGACAGTCGGTTGGCCGCCGATAATGTGGGCCAGTCCGGTACCGGCGAACGTCATGATGAGGAAGCCGATGCCCACGCGGTTGTTGCCGCGACTGTCCCAGGGCTGCCGGAAGAGCCGGAAGGCACAGACGAAAAGCATGAGCGGCAGAAGCAGGGATATCCAGCCGAAGGTTCCGTTCACGATGCTGTAGACAGCGTCCGGCAACCACCCTTTGAAGCCCCACCAGGCGAAGGTTGCGATGAAGACACCGAGCACGAGGTTGAAGAGCGCGGCGCCGTCCCGGCGGTCGGCGGGATCGAGGTCGCTGACGTCATGGCCGATCCGGCGGATGCCCGCACCCACCACGTGCCCGATTCCCAGCCAGACACCGGCAAGCGCGCGTAGGATCCACGGTTGTTGGGGTTCGACGACGGCGGCCTGCTTGCCGCGGGCCGCGCCTGTGCCGCTCCTGCCGGTCTTGGCCGGGGTCCGGCCGCTGCCCGAGCGTGAACCTGCCCCGGCGGGTTTGCTATTGGAGCTGCCTCTAGGCGCGGAGGTAGTACGAGTCGCCATATCGGCCACGCTACCCCAAGCCGTCCGGAAAACCGCGGATTTCAGGGGCGCGGAGGAACCATGTTGCCCCTGGTGACCCATCGGCGGACCGTGGGTTCACGGTGGGCTGGTCGTCAAACACGAACGGCCCGGTTCGTCTGAACCGAGCCGTTCGGAGGCGTCACCGTCCGGGTTACGCTTCCAAAACCAACGGGATGATCATGGGGCGGCGGCGAAGCTTGCGGTTGACCCACGTGCCGATCACCCGGCGGACCACTTGCTGGAGCTGGTGGTTGGTGTGGTCCGCGTGGTGCAGCACGGCGTCTTCGAGGGCCGCGTTGATCTTGGGGATGATCTCATCGAACACGGAGTCGTCCTCGGCCACGCCGCGGGCGTGGATTTCCGGGCCCGAGACGATCTTGCCGGTGGTCCGGTTGATCACGGTGATGACGGAGATGAAACCCTCGTCGCCGAGGATCCTGCGGTCCTTGAGGTCGGCGTCGGTGATTTCGCCCACGCTGGAGCCGTCCACGTAGACGAAGCCCACTTCCACCTGGCCCACCACATTGGCCTTGTGGTCCCTGACGTCGATGACGGTGCCGTTGTCGCTGAGGATGACGCGGTCCGAGGGCACGCCGGATTCCTCCGCCAGGTTGCCGTTGGCAATGAGGTGCCGGGTTTCGCCGTGCACAGGCATCGCGTTCAGGGGCTTGAGGATGTTGTAGCAGTAGAGCAGCTCGCCCGCGGCGGCGTGGCCGGAGACGTGCACTTTGGCGTTGCCCTTGTGGATGACGTCGGCGCCAAGCTTGAGCAGGCCGTTGATGATCCGGTACACCGCGTTCTCGTTGCCCGGGATGAGGCTCGAGGCCAGAATGACCGTGTCCCCCTGGCCGACCACCACGCGGTGGTCACCGTTGGCCATCCGGGACAGTGCCGCCATGGGTTCGCCCTGGGAGCCCGTGGACATGAGGACCACGCGGTGATCCGGCAGGTTGTCGATGTTCTTGATGTCGACGAGGATGCCCGGCGGCACGTCAAGGTAGCCCAGCTTCGCGGCGATGGCCATGTTACGGACCATGGACCGGCCCACGAAGGCGACATTGCGGCCATGCTTGGCGGCGGCGTCGAGCACTTGCTGCACCCGGTGCACGTGGGAGGAGAAGGAGGCGACGATGATCCGCTTCTTGGCCTGGCCGAACAACCGGTCCAAGGTGGGACCGATCTCCTTTTCCGCCGTGGTGAAGCCGGGGACATCCGCGTTGGTGGAGTCGGCCATGAAAAGGTCCACCCCTTCTTCACCCAGGCGGGCGAAGTGGCGCAGGTCCGTGATGCGGCCGTCGAGGGGCAACTGGTCCATCTTGAAGTCGCCGGTGTGCAGCACGTTGCCGCCGGCGGTGCGGATGAAGACGGCCAAGGCATCCGGAATGGAGTGGTTGACGGCGACGAATTCGCATTCGAAGGGGCCGAACTGCTCCACTTGACGTTCGGCGACCGTGAGCGTGTAGGGCTTGATCCGGTGTTCCTGGAGCTTGGCTTCCACGAGGGCAAGCGTCAGCTGGGAACCGACCAACGGCAGGTCCGGACGCAGGCGCAGAAGGTACGGCACAGCACCGATGTGGTCCTCGTGGCCGTGGGTCAGGACGATGGCAACTACGTCGTCCAGCCTGTCCTCGATGTACGAGAAATCGGGCAGGATCAGGTCGACACCCGGCTGTGTCTCTTCAGGGAAGAGCACGCCGCAGTCAACCACCAGCAGCTTTCCGTTGATTTCGAAAACGGCCATGTTGCGGCCGATCTCCCCCAGCCCGCCAAGGGGCACGATCCGAAGAGTTCCCTGCGGAAGTTTGGGCGGGGTGACAAGTCCGGGAAGGGCGGTTTGGGTCATAATGCGCTACTTTCCGGCGGAATCGTACTAGACAGTGAAGTCCATTCCAGCTTCCGCCAAGTCCTCGCGGATGATTGCGATCTCGGCGGCGTCCGGCTCCACGAGGGGCAAACGGACAACCGAGTTGGGCAGGACTCCCTGCCATTTAAGAATTTGTTTGGCGGCGACGGCGCCTTGGACCCGGGTCATGGTTGCGCGGATCACGGGCTCGAGTTCGAAGTTGATCTTGCGCGCCGTACCAAGGTCGTTCGCGTTGATGGCGTCGATCAACTCCCGGAAACGGCGGGTGGCGACGTGGGTGGTGACGCCAATCAGGCCCACCGCGCCCATGGCCATCCACTGGAGGGTCAGGCCGTCGTCGCCCGAGTAGAAAAGGAGGTCGGTTTCCGCCATGACGCGCGTTGCCGCGGCGAAGTCGGCTTTGGCATCCTTGACCGCAACGATGTTGGGGTGCGACGCGAGGCCGATCATGGTCTCCGGTGTGATCTGGATGGAGGAGCGCCCGGGAATGTCGTAGAGCATGACAGGAAGCTCGGTGGCGGACGCAATGGTCTCGAAGTGGGCCCGGACCCCGGCCTGGCTTGGCTTGTTGTAGTACGGGGTGACGATCAAGAGTCCGTCGACGCCGAGCTTCGCGGCTTCCTGGGAGAGGTGCACCGAGTGCGCGGTGTCATTGGTTCCCGTGCCCGCGATGATTGCCGCGCGACCGCCCACAGCTTCCTTCACGGCGCGGAACATGCCGAGGTTTTCCTCGTCGGTGAGGGTTGATGTCTCCCCGGTTGTTCCTGTGACGACCAGGCCATCGCAGCCGTCGTCCACGAGCTTGACTGCCAGTTCAGCTGCCTGCTTGTAGTCAACTTCGCCGTCTTTGGTGAACGGGGTGACCATGGCGGTCAGAAGGGTACCGAGAGCAGGAACGTTCGCACGAGAGTCAGACATATGAAAAACGTTACCCTGTCGGCCACGGGTTGGGAGAATGGGGCCCGCGTGATTGTCGTCAAATTCAGCGAAATGGGAGCAAGGCCTCAGGCTGAAGCGTCACAGCGGCAATCGCCGAACCGCGGACGTCGAGCTGGGTGAGGACGCGGCCGTCCGGCCCCCAGGCGCCGCTGAGTCCACACGACTCGCCGATGGCGCCGGAACCACCCATGTTGGCCAACACACTGAACATGCGGTTGTCCATGGACCGGGCCCCGAGATGGAGGCCCAAACGGTGTTCTTCGCCCTGGACGTACACGGCGGAGACGGCATAGAGGTCGGCTCCCGCCTCCGCCGCAGCAGAGGCGTGGGACGGGACGGCCGCGTCGAAACAAATGGCCAGGGCAATCCGCCACCCATCGATTTCAAGGAGGCCCGGTCCACCGCCTGGCACGAACAGCTCCCGCTCGGCCCCGTGCACGTGGGTCTTGAAGGCGGGCGCGGCGTCCCCCGCGGGCCGGATGACGAGGGACGCCAGGCGTGGCGTCCCGTCACCTTCCCGGAATCCGGCGCCCACAATCACTGTGGTACCCGTCCGCTTGGCGGTTTCACGGATACGGTCAAGCCGCGGGTCCCCTTGGGTCACCCAGGCTTCCTCGGTGCCGTACAGCTCGAGGTCATAGCCCGTCAGCGACAACTCCGGGAAGACGACGAGGCGGGCGCCCCGCGAATGGGCATCCTCGATAAGGCGCGCGTGCTCCTGCACATTGGCGGGCACGCCGCCGTCGAGCGCTTCGTATTGAATGGCGGCAACTGTCAGGGCGGAATTCACCCAGCCATCCTAGACCGGCGCGCTTAGGCGGGGCCGCTTTGGCAGCCGGAGCGGCCGCCCCCGAACGTCGCCGAGTTGCCCGGATTCAGGCTCCCGGGCTTCGCGGTGGTCTCCGCTGAGCAATATCGGGCAACCGCCGACTCCCGCAAGCGATCCGCCCACGCCCCGAGCCGCTGGGCAGCCCTCACATAGTCGAACAATTCGACGGGGGTCAACGATTCGAGGTCGGTCTCCGCGAGCCGCCGGGCGAGTTCTGCACCCGGTTGCTGTTCGCCCAGAACTGTTCCCTCGCGACGCCACTCCACGTCCTCGGGAGGCTCCCCCGCCACAAGCTGCCGGAAGAGGAAATCGACGACGCCCGGGCTCATCGCTTTCATTGGCCCGTCCAGGCCGTGGGGATAGCCGTCCGGCCGCTTCGAGGGATCGTTCATGCAGCCATGGTATTCGAACATATATTCGAACACAAGGCGTTTCCTTCGAACCGAAAGCCGCTACCGCTCCGCGGCGGTGGGCTCGGTGCGGAAGAGACGGACGGCGTCGCGCATCGATTCCCTCGCGCGCTTCCGGTCGCCGGCGGCGTCATAGGCGCAGCTCAGCCGGAACCAGGAACGCCAGTCCTCGGGGGCGGCCTCGGCCTCCACGCGGTATTTCTCAAACTCGGCGTCCGCGGCGGCGCGCACAATGCGGCCTCCGGGTGTCCGGGGCAGGTTGTCCACCGGAAGCCCGCCTTCGGCTTCGAGCACCTTGGCCATCTTCTCCGTGCGCGCACCGAAGACAAGCTCGCGGATGAGTGCCCACGCTCCGATGATGGGAAGCACCAAGTAGGCAGCGCCGATTCCCTTGGCAACCAGGTTCGCGTCACTGAGCAGCAGGATCGAGCGTTCGAACGTGACCACGAGGTAGAGAACCAGCAGCAGGGTGACGGCACAGACCCAGATCTTGGTGCGGTTTTCCTTGAATGCGTTCCAGAGCGAGCCCATGCGCCTACAGCCCCAGGTCCAGATAGCCGTCCAGGCCGACGGTCAGCCCGGGGTGGGACGCCACATTGCGCAGTCCCAGCAAGACGCCGGGCATGAAGGATGCCCGGTCGAAGGAATCGTGGCGGATGGTCAATTGCTCTCCCGGACCGCCGAGGAGCACTTCCTGGTGTGCCACGAGTCCACGCAAACGGACGCTGTGGACCCGGACGCCGTCTACCTCGCAACCGCGGGCACCGTCAAGGGCGCTGTTCGTGGCATCCGGGCTTGCCGGGACGCCGGCTTCTTCGCGGGCGGCGGCAATGAGCTGGGCGGTTCGGACGGCCGTGCCCGAGGGTGCGTCCACCTTGTTCGGATGGTGCAGCTCGATGATCTCCACCGACTCGAAATACTTGGAAGCCGTGGCGGCGAAGGCCGAGGCGAGGACGGAGCCGAGCGCGAAGTTGGGGGCGATGAGGACGCCCGACTCCGGGTTCGCCGCAAGCAAGCCGCGCAAGGCCGCGAGCCGTGCGGCGTCCCAGCCGGTGGTGCCCACGACGGCATGCATGCCGTGTTCGACGGCGAAACGGACGTTCGCTTCGGTGCTGTCCGGAACGGTGAGGTCGACGATGTATTTCGCACCGGCGTCGAGCAGGGTATCAAGGGAATCGCCGCGTCCGAGCGCCGCGACGAGCTTCATGTCGGCGGCTGCCTCCACCGCTTTGACGGCTTCGATACCCATGCGGCCCTGGGCGCCCAGAACGGCGACAGCAAGTTGTTCGGTCATGCCCTTAACCCTACCGGGCCGCGCACGCCCCAACGTGGTTTCGCCGGAACGGTGCCGGTTCGCCCGAACGCTCCGGCGAACCGGCACCGTTCCGGCGATTTCGACGGGAAACCCCCGGCTACTCCCCTGCCCCGACCCACTCGACCGTGCCGTCGCTGAAGAACTGTTCCTTCCAGATGGGCACTTGGGCCTTGATCCTGTCCACAAGCTCCGAGCACACGGCGAAGGCTTGCCCGCGGTGTGCGGCGGCAACCGCGCAGACCAGCGCCGGTTCGCCAATCTCCAGCATGCCGATCCTGTGTGCCGCCCAGATACGGACAGGCTGGGCAGCCTCCCCCGAGTGCTCCGCCACGAGCTTCGCGACGACGTCGGCCATGACCTGGTGCGCCGTGGGGTGGGCGCTGTAGCTGAGCCTGTCGACGGGCTTGCCGCCGTCGTGGTTCCGCACCACACCGCTGAAGCTCACTACCGCTCCCGCAGTGTCCGACTCCACGGCTGCTATGGCCTGGTCCACGGAAATCGGCTCCGCGCTGAGGATCGCGCTGATGACTTCGAAGTCGGTCTCAGTGGTCATGGCTTCCCTCCAACTGATCGCAAAGGTGGGCGATGACGGGATCAAGAACTGCGAGGCCGTCCATCACGCCTTTCGGCGAACCCGGCAGATTCACGATGAACGTCTTGCCTGCTGTACCGGCGTGGCCCCGGCTCAGCATCGCCATGGGCGTCTTGGCGGCTCCCGCCCGGCGGATGCCTTCCATGAGGCCCGGAATTTCGCGGTCCAGCAAAGGCAGCGTGACTTCCGGAGTACGGTCATCGGGGCTCAGCCCGGTACCACCGCTGGTAATGACGACGGCGGGTTCCAGGGTCAGCAGCGCACGGATGGCGGCACCGACCGGCTCACCATCCGGCACCACCATGACCGGAAAGGTCTCGTAGCCATGTTCGACCAACCAGTCCAGGATCACCGGGCCGCTCTTGTCCTCGTAGATTCCGGCTGCGGCACGGTTGGACGCAATGACGACGCCGGCCTTCCGCGGGGCGCGCCCCGGCTCGCAGGCGTTCATGCTTGTGCTCCTTCGCCGGCGGCGCCAGCCGAGGCGGCCGCACCGGAGGAGGCGGGAACGGTCCAGTCGCCGCTCTTTCCGCCGCTCTTGGCCAGCACGTGGATGCCGCTGATGACCGCATGCTTGTCCACGGCCTTGATCATGTCGTATACGCTCAAGGCGGCCACCGATGCCGCAGTCAATGCTTCCATTTCCACGCCCGTGACGCCCCTGGTCTTCACCGTTGCCAGGACAACCACCGTGTCCGGGCCGAGTTCGAAGTCCACGGTGACCTTGGAAATCGGCAGGGGGTGGCACAGCGGGATGAGTTCGGGCGTCTTCTTGGCTGCCATGATGCCGGCGACGCGCGCCACGGCGAGGGCGTCGCCTTTCGGAAGCTCACCCGCTCCGAGCAGGGCAAGTACCTCGGACGTGCTGTGGACGGTGGCTGTGGCGGTAGCCTCCCGTGTGGTCACGGCCTTGTCGGAGACATCGACCATGTAGGCCGTTCCATCCTGGCGCAAGTGGGTGAGGCCGCCGCCGATGCCTGCGGGTTCTGGAGTGTCATTCACAACATCCATACTTCCACTTCCGCTCCGGCGTCGAGTTCCGTGACGGCTGCGGGCACCTGGACCAGCGCGTTCGAGTTGGCGAGCGCATGGATGAGGTGGGAGCCCGGGCCGCCTTCCAGCCTCACCATTCCGCCCGCAAGCAACGTGCCTCGGCGGACCTGGTGCTTGCCGGCCGGCGAGGTCAACGACTCCGTCAGGCGGGCCTGCACGCTGGGTCGCAAGGCGGGGCTTCCGACGACGGCGGCGAGCGCGGGGCGAAGGAACATTTCGAAGGACACGAGGCAGCTCACTGGATTGCCCGGGAATCCCAGGAAGGGCACGCCGTCGAACGTTCCGATCCCTTGGGGGCCGCCGGGTTGCATGGCCACGGACACGAATTCGACCGGCTGGTCCATCATGGCCTGGCGGACCACTTCGTAGGCGCCCTTGCTGACGCCCCCGGTGCTGACGATGAGGTCGATGGTCCCGCTCCGGCTGCGGAGGAGTGCGAGCAGCTCGCCGGGATCGTCGCCGCTGATTCCCGTCCGCGTGACGTGGAGGCCCGACTGAAGCATGGCGGCTTCGAGCAGGGTTCCGTTGGAATCGTAGATCTTGCCTTCCGGCAGCAACGTGCCGGGTTCCACGACTTCGTCTCCTGTGGTCACCAGAAGCACGCGCACCTGGGCACGGACCCCGACGGCGGTCATCCCCAAGGCGGCGAGCAGCCCCAATTGGCCAGGCCCAAGGGCCGTTCCGGCACGCAAGGCGACGGTTCCCGCGGTGATGTCGCTCCCGGCGTCGCGCACGAACGTTCCGGGCTCGGTGGTCGGAAGGCGGACACTTGCTGCCACGCCGGGGGCAGGGAAGACATCAGGCACTGCCTGTTCGATGGGCACGACGGCGTCGGCCCCCTCGGGCATCATGGCGCCCGTCATGATCGGGGCCGCAGTGCCGGGCACGAGCCGCATCGGTGACGCGCCCGCCGGGACGGGATCCACCACCGTCAGCTCCGCACCGGCGTCGCTCCCTGCATGAGGGGCCAGATCCGCTGAGCAGACGGCAAAACCGTCCATCTGGGAGTTGGCGAACGGCGGCAGGTTGAGCGGGGCCACGACGTCGGCGGCCAGTACCCGGCCGAGCGCCCCCATCAAAGGCAGCTCTTCGGAGCCGTCCTTGTCTGCGAGCCCGGACAGCAACTCTTGGACGGCTTGGCGGTGGGCTGCGACGGATCGTGCCACGAGTGTTCCTCCCGGGTTGTTTTCGCTCAGACCTACACAGCCTAGTTGGCGGTGACGTGGATGGTGTGGAACCCCGTGGCGCCGTCCGGGGCTACGGGAGTTTGGGCTTCGGGCTGCGGGGTACCCGTGGTGTCAGTGGCACGGACTTGGACTTCATGGTTCCCGGCGCCCAGCTCAAGGCCCAGCTGCCATTGGTACCACGTGTCCGAGGAGATCCCAGGTGCGAGTCTGGCTTCCTGCCACTTGCCGCGGTCGACGCGCACCTCCACCCTGGAAACTCCACGGTGTTGGGCCCACGCGACGCCGCCGAACTGGACCGTTCCGGCCTTGACCGAGCGCCCGTCCCGGGGCACATCGATGCGGGACTGCGTCTTGACGGGACCGTGGTCGCTCCACCCGCGCGGAACCCAGTAACCCTGGTCGTCGGCGAAACGGGTGACCTTCAGTTCCGTCAGCCATTTGGTGGCCGAAACATATCCGTAGAGGCCGGGGACGATCATCCGGACGGGGAAGCCGTGCTCGATCGGCAGGGGTTCGCCGTTCATTCCGACCGCGAGGATCGCGTCGCGATTGTCGGTGAGCGCTTCGAGGGGGGTCCCGGCGGTCCAGCCGTCAGTGCTGCGGGACAGCACCATGTCCGCCCCGGGCTTGGGCCCGGCCATGGCCAGAAGTTCGCGGACCGGCCAGCCGAGCCAGAGGGCGTTGCCGATCAGGTCTCCGCCTACTTCGTTGGACACGCAGGCGATGGTCACGTAACGCTCGATCATCGGCTTGGTGAGCAGCGTGGCGAAATCCAAGGTGACTTCGCGCTCCACCAGACCGGTCACCTTGAGGGTCCAGTCCGGCGGATTCACGGCCGGCGGGATAAGAGCAGTGTCGATCCTGTAGAAGTCGGGGTTCGGCGTGACGAGCGGCTGAAGGCCCGCCAAGGTGAGCGCGGCGCCGTCGGGAATCTTTTCCGGAGGAGTCACCGGGGTGGGTAGTGCCAAGCTGTTGCGGAAGTCCGATGCCACCGTTCCGGCCCTCCGCACGAGGGTCGTCACGATCCCGACGGCGACCGCTGCGATCGCGGTTCCACCGAGCAATTGCATGAAGCTTCTGCGGGCCAGTGGCATGTCGGCCGCCTCGGGCACGGGGCGCCAGGTTTCGAGGCGCTGGGTCAGGAGCCGGAGGAAAAGCATGGTGACCATGGTGGCCACGACGGGCGCGACCGCCGCCGTGGGCGCGGCCTGGGCCCGGGTCAGCACGGCAGCCAGCCCCGCTGCCCCAGCGAGCAAGGCGAGCGCCAGTCCGGCTCCCTTTCGCCGATACTCCAGGAGCCCCGCGACCGCCGCGAGGACCACGGTCACCAGGGCGATGCTGACGATCAGGGCTAATTTGTCGGAGGTGCCGAATAGGTTGACGGCCAGTTCCTTGGCCCACCCCGGCACGGCGTCGATGACCACGCCGCCCAATGCGGTGACGGGCGAAACGGACGGGCTCAGGAAACCGGCCAGCAATTCGCCGGCCGCCACCCCGAGTCCGATGGCCGCCACGCCGCACGCCGCCGCCCACCGGGCGGCCGCGCTTTTGGTACTGGTGTTGGCTTTCTTCGAGGTGGTCCTGCTCATGGTGTGCCTGCCTGTTGGGGGCTCTCTGCCGGAATGGTATCCGCGGAAACTGCGTGTTTGGGAGAAATCCCGGTGCGGCCTGCGCTTGCCGGTGCACCTGAGGGAAGGCGGAGGATGAAACGGCAACCCTCACCTGTGTTCGCCACGGTGACGGTGCCGCCGTGCGCCTTCACGATGCCCGCCACGATGCTGAGCCCGACGCCTGCCCCGTTGTATCTCGGCGGACCCCCTTCGCCCTGCATCCCCGCTCCCCGGGAGCGGTCTTTTTGCCAACCGGTCTCGAAGATGTGCGCGAGATCCTCCTCGTCGATCCCGCCGCAGCTGTCCACGACGTCGACGACGGCGTCGCTTCCGTCGCGACCGACGCGAACCAGCACCCCGCCGTCGGGCCGGCTGTAGATGACCGCGTTGAGCAGCACGTTCCGGACGGCCCTGCCCAGGCTGGGGCCGTCCGCGACGGCCATGCACTCGCGGTCGCCGCCGCCGTCGAGCCGGATGCCGCGCTGCGCGGCGAGCGGGGCGAGATCGGCGATCGCGTCGCTCACGAGGTCGTAGAGGTCCAGGGATTCTGCGCTCAGCCGCAGGGTTCCGGCCTGGATCTTGGACAGTTCCAGGAGATCGTTGACCATCACCGCCATCTGGTCCGTCTGGGCGATGATCTTGCGGTAGTACGCGGGGATGTCGGACGCCATGCCGTCTTCGAGCGCTTCGGCCATGGCCCGCATGCTGGCCAGGGGGGTCCGGAGGTCGTGCGAGATCCAGGAGACCAGTTCGCGGCGCGCGGTTTCGACGGCGGCCTCCCGGCGCCGGGATTCCTCGAGTTTGATGCTGCTCGCTTCGAGTTCCTGGGCGAGCTGGGCGAGTTCGGAGTTCATGGCCGGTCCGGTCCGCCGCGATGCCGATTGCGGCAGGAACGAGCCGTCGAGGGCTTCCCCGCTGCCCAGGCGCCGCGTTGCTGCCACGAGCCGGATGGCGTTGCGGGACACCCCGGCGCCGAGGACCAGGGAAATCGCGATCGCCACCGCCGAGGCCACCCCAAGGATGTACCACATGACTTCGAGGTCCTCGGCGGAAATGAACATCGCATTGAAGGCACTCACCATCCCTGCCACGAGGACTGCAACAGTGGCCACCACCACGAGGCAGATCTGCACCAGGATCGACGCGCCGCGCAGGAATCGCAGCAAGGCGAGGGTCAAGGCGCCGATGAGCACAGCCCACAGCAGCATCCAGCCCAGGATCGTGAACATTTCAGCTGGCTGCATGTCCACCGTCCTTCGCGTCAAAGCGGTAGCCGACTCCCCAGACCGTCTTGAGCAGCACCGGGGTGGTCGGGTTGTCCTCGATCTTTTCGCGCAAGCGGCGGACGTGGACCGTCACGGTGGACAAGTCCCCGAAGTCCCATCCCCACACCGCCTTGATGAGATCCTCGCGGCTGAACACCTGGTTGGGCCGGCGAAGCAGGAAGGCGAGCAGATCGAACTCGCGCGCCGTGAGCATCAGGGGTTTGCCCTCCTGGAGCACTGTCCGCGAGGCCGGGTCCAGTTCGAAGCCGGCGAGCTCCACCGGAGGTTCCGGGCTGAATTCCCGGATGCTCCGGCGCAGGACGGACTTCACCCGGAGGACCAGCTCGCGGGGTGAGAAGGGCTTGGTGACGTAGTCGTCCGCTCCGGTTTCGAGGCCCAGGATCCGGTCGTCTTCCGTGCCGAGGGCGGTGACCATGATGATCGGGACGCTCATGGCCAGGCGCAGCCTGCGGCACACTTCCACGCCGTCGAGTCCGGGCAGCATCCGGTCCAGGATGACAAGGTCGGGCCGCCTGGCGGCCGCGAGGCTCAACGCGGTGAAGCCGTCGCCGGCGAGATCGACTTGGAAGCCCGCTTGGACCAGGTAGTCCCGGACGACGTCGGCGATGGTCTGTTCGTCTTCGACCAGAAGAATGCGGCGATTGCCGACGTCGGCAGCGTGCGGGGCGGGCTGCATGTTCACACCTTCAGCATAGATTCGCATCGTGCCGGCGGGATGTGTTCCGGGCACGTCCCTGCGAACCGTTTGTATTCCGTAAGAAGTGGTGCCGTTCGTTCCTCCGCCGCGGGCCGCCGACGAACGTGACCCGTGGGCGATATCACGCTTGGGCCATGGCTGGCGTAGCCTGAACCCATGAGTGTTCAGCTAGGCATGCCGTTGCCCCCCACGGGCGACGGGACGGGAAGCGGCGTGTCTGCACCCCCGGCGCGCCCTGCCGGGACTCCCGCAGGCCTCTTCGACCGTTACGGACGCCGGGCCACCGACATGCGTTTGTCGCTGACCGACAAATGCAACCTCCGATGCACGTACTGCATGCCTGCCGAGGGCCTCGAATGGTTGTCCAAACAGGCCGTCATGACTGCCGCCGAGATTGTCCGGCTGGTGCGGATCGGCGTCGAACAGCTCGGAGTCCGCGAATTGCGCCTCACGGGAGGCGAGCCTTTGGTGCGTGCCGACCTGGTGGATATCATCTCGGCCCTCCGCGCGGCGCACCCCGGGCTGCCGATCTCCATGACGACCAACGGCGTCGGACTCGACAAGAAGGCGGCGGCGCTCAAGGAGGCAGGGCTCTCGCGCATCAATGTGTCCCTCGACTCCCTCCACGAAGAAACCTTCACGAAGCTGACCAGGCGTCCCTTCCTCGACAAGGTGCTGGCCGGCGTCGATGCCGCCTGGGCCGCGGGCCTGGGCCCGGTCAAGATCAACGCCGTCCTCATGCGCGGCATCAACGACGCCGAGTCCCCCGACCTCCTGGCCTGGGCAGTGGAGCGCGGCTATGAGCTGCGCTTCATCGAGCAAATGCCGCTGGACGCCGATCACGGTTGGACCCGGCGGGACATGATCACCGCAGCCGAGATCCGTGAACTGCTTTCCCGCGACTTCGTACTGAGCCCGGACCCGCGCGAACGCGACGGCGCACCGGCGGAACGGTTCGAAGTACGACGGCGGGACCCGGCATCCGCCGACGCCACCGGGCCGCTCCTTGGCACCGTCGGGATCATCGCCTCGGTCACAGAGCCGTTCTGTTCCGATTGCCGGCGCACGAGGATCACCGCCGAAGGCAAGATCATGAGCTGTTTGTTCTCCCGCGAGGAGTTCGACCTGTTGGGACTGCTTCGCTCCGGAGCGGACGACGGGGAGCTCGCCCAACGCTGGCAGGACGCCATGTGGATCAAACCCAAGGCGCACGGCATGGACCACACCGGCCTCGGCGCACCCGACTTCGTGCAGCCGGACCGCAGCATGAGCGCCATCGGAGGCTGAGGCTTTGCTCGTAAGATACTTCGCCGCCGCGCGCGCCGCGGCAGGCGTCGAAGAGGAACACCACGATCTTCCGGAGGGCACCAGCCTGGAGGGATTGATCGCTGCGGTGCTCGCCGTCGAACGTCCGGAACCACCGGCCGGCACGCCGCCCCTGGCCCGGATCGTTTCGCGCAGCAGCTTCCTGCGCAACGAGATAGCAGTCCGCGACCGTTCGGCCGCCCTCGGTGCGGACGACGTCGTCGACGTGCTCCCGCCGTTTGCCGGAGGCTGAGCCGGCCACGGCCGAAGGGTGGTCCCCCGGGTCCGATGAGCCTACGCTGTGGCTATCCGCGCAACAGCAAAGGAACAGCCATGTACACCCTCCTGATCGAACACGCTGTGAACGACTTCGGCGCATGGAAGCGATCGTTCGACTCGGATCCGGCAGACCGCGCCGGCTCAGGCGTCGTCTCCTACCGGGTATCCAAGCCTGTGGACGATTCACAGCGGGTCGTGATCGAGCTTGATTTCGCCGAACGGGAGCAAGCTGAATCAATGCTGAACACCTTGCGGATCAAGGTGTGGACTGGACCGGAACGGCCGGCCTCGCTCGACGGCATGCCGGATGCGCGGATCCTTGAGTCGATGGAGGCCAAGGTCCTCTGACATGCGGTGACTGCTGGACGTGGGCCTCAGACGCGCCTGCAGACGGAGATCATGAACGGGCTGAACGTCGGGGCATCCCCGAGCCTCAGTTCCGCCACGTGGGTCAGCACGCCGCCGTCCACCTTGAAGGTGTGCCGCGCAGTCCCCCGGGGACTACGGCGCTCAAGCCGCAGTGTGCCGTCCTGCCAATGCCCGCGGGCCGGAGCTTCCGGTGGCCGGCCCATGCTGTCCACGTAGTACCACATGGTTTCCCCATGGTCCGGGTCGACAGTAAAGACACCGTGCCCTTCGAAATGGGTGCCGTCGGGTTCAAGGTGCCGGTAGCTCTGCACCAAGGCATACCCTCCTGCCGCACGCGAGAAAGTCACCTCGGCGTCGGCGGTCCGGGCAGGTCCCCACGGCGACGCCGCAAGCTCGGTACTCCCCCGCCAATGCCCCAGGAACGCTTCCAGCGCAGTGTTTGCATGACTCTTCAACGGCTCGTTCATGGCGACTCCTGCGCAAGGCGATGGATATGTCACCATCATGTTCCCGATCGAGCAGGCGCGTCCAGCCTCCCCCACCCGGACATGCCCTCTCTTCGAAGCCAGGAATGGACATATCAGGGTTGTGTCCACTCCTCGGCTCCAACGCGGAGCATGTCCCTCGGGAGCCTCCATGGAGTACCAACGAGCATGCCCCCTCTTCCAAGCCAGGACTGGACATATCAGTGCTATGTCCACTCCCCAGCTCCAACGCAGGGCATGTCCCTAGGAGCCTCCACGGAGTACCAACGAGCATGCCCCCTCTTCCAAGCCAGGACTGGACATATCAGGGCTATGTCCACTCCCCAGCTCCAACGCGGGGCATGTCCCCCGGGAGCCTCCACGGAGTACCAACGAGCATGCCCCCTCTTCCAAGCCAGGACTGGACATATCAGGGCTATGTCCACTCCTCAGCTCCAACGCGGAGCATGTCCCTCGGGAGCCTCCACGGAGTACCAACGAGCATGCCCCCTCTTCCAAGCCAGGAATGGACATATCAGGGTTATGTCCACTCCTCAGCTCCAACGCAGGGCATGTCCCTAGGGAGCGTGGGGTTTAGAGGCCGAACGTCTCGGTTTCCTCGAAGGGCCCGACGACGGTCACGGTGCGGGGGGCTTCGGCGAGCACCCGGGCGAGGTCCTGGACCTGCTCGGCGGTGACGGCCTTGATGCGATCCAGGGTTTCGTCGATGTCCTGGAATTCGCCGGAGACGAGTTCGGCGCGGCCGAGGCGGGACATCCGGGAACCGGTATCCTCCAGGGCGAGCACGATTCCGCCGCACAATTGCCCTACGGCCTTGCGCAGTTCCTCGTCCGTGATCCCGTCGGCAGCGAGCTTGTCCAGTTCGGCGCCCAGGAGTTCCAATACCTGCTTGACCTTCGACGGCGTGCAGCCGGCGTACATTCCGAAGTAGCCCGCGTCCGCATAGGCGGAAGCAAAGGAATACGTGGAATAGACGAGGCCGCGCTTTTCGCGGATCTCCTGGAAGAGGCGCGAGGACATGCCGCCGCCCAGGACCGCGTTCAGGACGCTCATCACGAAGCGCCGGTCGTCGGTGGCCACGATCGAGGGGCAGCCCATGATGATATTGGCCTGCTCCACGGGACGCTTGATCACATGCAGCCCTGCCGTGCCCGTGATGTCCGCCCGTGCGGTGGAGCGGCGCTCGACGGGGGCAGCGGTGCCTTTCAGCTCCCACCCGGCCGTCTTCAAAGCATCGAGCACGAGGCGGCACACGACGTCGTGGTCCAGGCCCCCCGCGGCGGTGATGACGATTTCGTCCGGCCGGTAGTAGCGCTGGTAGTGTGCCCACACCGAATCGCGGGACACGGCCTTGATGGCGGCGGGGGTGCCTCCGATGGGGCGCCCCAGCGGGTGCACACCAAGAACGGCGGCCACGAAGTTTTCGTGTGCGACGTCGGTGGGGTCATCGCTGTCCATGGCGATTTCCTCGAGGATCACGTCGCGTTCCTGTTCAAGTTCCGCAGGATCCAGCACGGCGCCGGTGATCATGTCGGCGATGACGTCGATGGCCATGGGAAGGTCCGTGTCCAGCACCCGGGCGAAGTAGCACGTGCTTTCCTTCGCCGTCGCGGCATTCGATTCGCCGCCGACCTCGTCGAACGCCGAGGCGATCTCGAGGGCTGTACGCTTCTTGGTGCCTTTGAATAGCAGGTGCTCGAGGAAGTGGGTGGAGCCGTGCTGGCCGTCCGCCTCGTCCCGGGAGCCGACTCCCACCCAGAATCCGATGGTTGCCGAACGCTGCCCGGGCATGGCTTCGGTGAGCACCCGGACGCCTCCCGGAAGCACTGATCGCCGGACAACGGAGCCGCCTTCGGCACCATGGATCAATTCGCCGCCGGGCACGGTCTGCGCCAATGGGAGGGGTACGACAGTCATCAAGACCTTTCAGTTCTACGGGAAATCATGGGTGCCAAATCTGGCTGCAATCGTACCAGCGGGCGCATCGCCCCCGGGACGGGAATTCGTTGTTAAAGCCGGGCAGGACCGGTGGACATGTCCACCGGTCCTGCCGCGTGTTTGCCGGTTCAGGCTACTCGGCGGACACTTCAGCCTCTTCGGCCGGAGCTTCTTCAGAGACGGCGCCTTCTTCCTCGGCCACAACCGGGGAGAGGGAGAGCTTGCCGCGGTCGTCGATCTTGGTGATCTCGACCTGGATCTTCTGGCCCACGGAGACGACGTCGTCGACGTTGTCCACGCGCTTGCCGCTGGCGAGCTTGCGCAGCTCGGAGATGTGCAGCAGGCCGTCCTTGCCCGGGGTCAGGGAAACGAACGCACCGAAGGTGGTGGTCTTGACGACCGTGCCCAGGTAACGCTCACCGATTTCCGGGATCTGCGGGTTGGCGATGGCGTTGATCGCGGCGCGGGCTGCTTCTGCAGACGGGCCATTGGTAGCGCCGATGTAGACGGTGCCGTCGTCCTCGATGGAGATGTCGGCGCCGGTGTCTTCCTGGATCTGGTTGATCATCTTGCCCTTCGGGCCGATGACCTCGCCGATCTTGTCAACGGGGATGTTGACGGCGATCACGCGCGGTGCGAACTCGGAGAGCTCGTCCGGAGTGTCGATCGCGGCGTTGATGACGTCCAGGATGTGCAGGCGGGCTTCGCGGGCCTGCTTCAGGGCTGCGGCCAGGACCGATGCCGGGATGCCGTCGAGCTTGGTGTCCAGCTGGATGGCCGTGACGAACTCGGAGGTACCGGCAACCTTGAAGTCCATGTCGCCGAAAGCGTCTTCGGCGCCGAGGATGTCGGTCAGGGCGGCGTAGCGGGTCTGGCCGTCAACCTGGTCGGAAACCAGGCCCATGGCGATACCGGCAACAGCGGCCTTCAGCGGCACGCCTGCGTTGAGCAGGGACAGCGTGGAGGCACAGACGGAACCCATCGACGTCGAACCGTTGGAACCGAGGGCCTCGGACACCTGGCGGATGGCGTACGGGAATTCCTCGCGGGACGGCAGGACCGGAACCAGGGCGCGCTCGGCGAGTGCACCGTGGCCGATTTCGCGGCGCTTCGGGGAGCCGACGCGGCCGGTTTCACCGGTGGAGTACGGCGGGAAGTTGTAGTTGTGCATGTAGCGCTTGCGCGTGACGGGAGACAGCGAGTCGATCTGCTGTTCCATCTTGAGCATGTTCAGCGTGGTGACACCCATGATCTGGGTTTCGCCGCGCTCGAAGATGGCGGAACCGTGAACGCGGGGCAGGACCTCTACCTCGGCGGTCAGCTGGCGGATGTCCGTCAGGCCACGGCCGTCGATGCGGATCTGGTCCTTGAGGATGCGCTGGCGGACAACCTGCTTGGTCAAGGAGCGGAAGGCTGCGGAAAGTTCCTTTTCGCGGCCCTCGAACTCGCCGGCGAGGGCACCAAGGACTTCGTCCTTGAGTTCGTCGGAGGCGTTGTCGCGGTCCTGCTTGTCGGCGATCTGGAAGACAGCAGCGAGCTTCTCGGCGGCGGCGGCTTCAACAGCGGCGTAGACGTCGTCCTGGTAGTCCAGGAAGACCGGGAATTCAACCGTCGGCTTGGCTGCGCGGGCGGCCAGGTCGGCCTGGGCCTCGCACAGGGCCTTGATGAACGGCTTGGCGGCCTCGAGGCCTTCGGAAACGACCTCTTCGGTGGGAGCCGTGGCGCCCTGTTCCTTGATGAGGTTCCAGGAGTTGTCCGTGGCTTCGGCTTCAACCATCATGATGGCGACGTCGTCGCCCGCGATGCGGCCGGCAACAACCATGTTGAAGACGGCGTTCTCGAGCTGGGAGTGCTTCGGGAAGGCAACCCATTCGGTGCCCTGTTCGTCGGCGATGAGGGCAACGCGGACGCCGCCGATCGGGCCGGAGAACGGGAGGCCGGAGAGCTGGGTGGACATGGACGAGGCGTTGATGGCCACGACGTCGTAGAGCTCGTCCGGGTTGATCGCCAGGACGGTGACGACGATCTGGACCTCGTTGCGCAGGCCCTTGACGAACGCGGGGCGCAGGGGGCGGTCCATGAGGCGGCAAGCCAGGATGGCTTCGGTGGACGGGCGGCCTTCGCGGCGGAAGAACGAGCCCGGGATGCGGCCGGCGGCGTACATGCGCTCTTCGACGTCGACGGTCAGCGGGAAGAAGTCGAAGCCTTCACGCGGGGACTTGCCTGCGGTGGTTGCGGACAGCAGCGCGGTGTCTTCGTCGATGTAGACCATCGCGGCGCCGGCTGCCTGCTTGGCGAGGCGGCCGGTTTCGAAGCGGATTACACGCTTGCCGAAGCGGCCGTTGTCGATGATGGCTTCTGAGAACTGGATTTCGGGACCCTCCATTGAGAGTCACCTCCGTTTCTTGTTTAGCGGAAGTCCTCCCGCATCGACCCAGGCCAGCGTCTTTTCCTGGCCTGTACGACACCCGGTCATCGATCGAGACCCACGGGCTGCGCCTCCATCATGGAAAGCTTTCCCGGGGATCACTACCGAAGACCGCGAATGCGCGATGCGGTTGAACTCCTGTTAAGTGTTGGATTTAGTTATGGAGAAAAGGCGGCCCGTTCCGCGGAGGATCGGGCCGCCCGAAGTCAAACTAGCGGCGCAGGCCGAGACGCTCGATGAGCGCACGGTAGCGGGCAATGTCAGTCTTCTTGAGGTAGCCCAGCATGCGCTTGCGACGACCAACCATGGCCAGCAGACCGCGCTGGGTGTGGAAGTCGTGCTTGTGCTCCTTCATGTGCTCAGTCAGATCCTTGATCCGCTGAGTCAGGACTGCAATCTGGACCTCCGGCGAACCAGTGTCGCCCTTGGACGTTGCGTATGCCTCGATGATGGACTGCTTAACAGCGGCTTCAAGTGCCACGTGAACTCCTAGAGTTGTGCCGTGCGTCCCGATTCAGCGCCTCGCTGCCGGGTTGTGATGTGCCAATGACCGCACACAAAACAGGTCCAGCCGCCACGGACTGCAGCCGGATCCATCTCTCAGTTTACCGGCAGCCCGGCAATGTTGTCGAAAGCTGCCGTGTGAGCCTCGTCAAAGCCGGGAACCGCTCACTGCCCGATCTCGGTCCGGACGGCGAAAAGCTCCGGGAAGAAGGTCAAGTCAAGGGCCTTCTTCAGGAAGGAAACACCGCTCGAGCCCCCGGTTCCGGTCTTCATGCCGATGGTCCGCTGGACAGTGCGGAGGTGCCGGAAGCGCCACAACTGGAAGTTGTCTTCCAGGTCAACTAGTTCCTCGCATGCTTCGTAGGCCGCCCAATTGTCCGCGGCATGTTCGTAGATGTGCTTGAAAAGGGGCAAGAGCTCCGGGGCGAATTCGTGGGCCCGGGTGACGTCCCGGTCCAGGACGGACCGTGGAACGTCGTAGCCGTGCCGGTCCAGGTAGGCCAGGAATTCGTCATAGATGCTCGGGGCATTCAGGAGCTCCTCCAGCACGGTCCGGGACTCCGGATCCGAGTCGAACACCGGCAGCATCTTGGCGTTCTTGTTGCCGAGGATGAACTCGACTGCGCGGTACTGGCTCGACTGGAAGCCGGACGCATTGCCCAGGAAGCCACGGAACTGGGAGTACTCGGTAGGGGTGAGCGTCGCGAGCACAGACCATTGCTCGGTGAGCGTCTTCTGGATGTGCTTGACCCGCGCGATGGCCTTGAGCGCGGAGCCGAGGTCGTCCTGGCGGAGCCATGCAGCCGCACTGCGGAGCTCGTGCAGGACCAGCTTCAGCCAGAGCTCGGTGGTCTGGTGCTGGATGATGAACAGGAGCTCGTCATGGTGTTCCGGTTGACTGACGGGTTGCTGGGCGCTGAGCAGCAAGGGCAGCTGAAGGTAGGAGCCGTAGCTCATGCGTGAGCTGAAATCCTTAACGATGCCTTCGTCGAGCGGCCGGGTGTTCTTCTCAACGCTCACGACGCGGGGCTACTTGCTCAGCAAAAGATCGTGGGCCTGAACGACGTCCAGCCGCATCTGCTCCACCAGGGCCTCGGGTCCGCGGTAGGCCACCATGCCCCGCAGCCTGGCCGTGAATTCCACGACGACGGTCTGGCCGTAGAGGTTGAAGTCTTCCACGGCTTCCTCCGGGCGGTCGATCACGTGGGCTTCCACCTGGCGGCTCACCCCGTCGAAGGTGGGATTGGAACCGACCGAAATCGCGGCGGGCCAGCGGGTTCCGGATTCGTCCACGAGCCAGCCGGCGTAGATCCCGTCTGCAGGGACGTAGCCCGTGGCGCCGTGGTCCAGGTTCGCCGTGGGAAAGCCCAGGGCGCGTCCGCGCGCGGCACCGTGGACCACTTCGCCGCGCATCCTGTGCGGGCGGCCGAGGACGGCGGCCGCGGTCTCGACGTCGCCTTCGGCAAGGGCCTCGCGCACCCAGGTGGAGGAACAGCGGCGGTCCGTGCCGCCGTCGTCGTGCACTGGAAAGCCTTCCGCGCCGAACTCGTTGACGACGTGGACGCCGAACCCCAGTTCCTTGCCCAGTTCCTGCATGGTGCCGACGTCGCCGGAATTTCCCACACCGAAACGGAGATCGTGGCCCACCACAACGTGGGCCGCGTGCAGCCCCTCCAGCAGGACGTTGACGACGAATTCCTCCGGCGTCATGGCCGCAAGCGTGAGGTTGTACTTCATGACGAGGACAGCGTCCACGCCCGTATCGGCCAAGGCATCGAGCTTGTCCTGCAACCCCATCAAAAGCTCCGGTGCGGAGTCGGGCCGGTGGACCAGGGCCGGGTGGGGATCGAAGGTCACGACGACGGACCGCGCGCCGTGTTGCCCTGCGGTGCGCAACAGTTGGGTCAGCACCTGTTGGTGACCGCGATGGACGCCGTCAAAGTTGCCGATGGTAACGACGCTGGGACCGAAATCCTCGGGGACCTCGGTGGGATCGTTCCAGATGTGGACCATCAACCTCGCCTTTTACTGCTGGTATTCGCTATGCCCGGCGCCTCGTCCGGCGCCGGAATTCTCTAAGGTTACCCGCTATCCCGGGGCTGGCATGCGCAGGCTGCGGAGCCTGGATTCCTACTGCGGGAGCGGTGCCGGGCGGCGGCGGTAGAGCCACAGCAGGCCCAGGACCGGCAGGATCAACGGCACAAAGCCGTATCCACGTCCGAACAGCGACCACACGGTGTCGTGCGGGAAGGCCACAGGATCGAAAAGGCTGATGGCACCAACCACCACCACCCCGAGCATCTCCACGAGGACGGCCGCCAGCGACACCTTGAACCACGTGCGGCCCGGCTTCGCGAGGGACACCGTGGCCACGATGTACACCACGGCGGCGAAGGCCGAGAGGATATGGGCCAAGGGAGCGTCCGAGAACTTGGTCAGGATCTGGTAGCCGGCGCGGGCCGTGGCCGAGATCGCGAAAACCGCGTAGACCGCAATCAGCAGCCTCCCGGGCCCGGTGTTGCGGGTGTCCCGGTTCTTCTTCTCGGTGCTTTCAACAGTCACTTCGTGTGCTTCTTCCAATGTCAGTACCAGATCTGGTTCATGCGGGCCGCCATGACCAATGCGGTGACGCCCACGGCGCCCATGACGAAATTGCTCCAACGGGTCCGTTCCAGGATGGACCAGTACACCGCGACGACAGGGAGTATGAGTGCCGTGATGATGTAGCCCCAGAATTCCCAGGGCTCCCCTGCGATCTTTTCACCCGTCGCCACGCGGATGATCGATCCCACCAGGTAGACCAGCAGGACGAGTTCGACGGCGGCGACGGACAGTATGGTGACGTCGTTGGGGGCCTTCTTCATGATGCCTGCCACGACGCAAATGATGGTGGACAGCAAGCCCACTATCAGGACGGCGTAGAAATATCCGTCCATGGCTAATGCACCTGCTTTTCGTTGTCCGGGGCGAACACGAGGACGGGTTTGGCGAAACTCCCCGCATCGGCCAACAACGCCACCAGCTCCCCTGACGGAGAGAACGCGGCAGCCGGGTTTTCGGTGGTGGCCGCGTCGGCGGTGCCGGCGGTGGGTCCCGCGGCGATCCTGCGGCCAAAGGAGATCTCGGTGGTTTCGGCCTCGCTCAGCTCCCGGTTGGGCATGAGGGCGCGGGCGGCGGCGGACATGTCGAGGACGTCCAGTTCCTCGGCAAGCTGTTCGAGGGTGCGGGCCTGCTCCAGGGAGTACGGCCCCACCTGGGTGCGGCGCAGCGCCGTGAGATGGCCTCCGACGCCGAGAGCCTCGCCCAGGTCGCGGGCCAGCGCTCGGATGTACGTGCCCGAGGAGCACTCGACGGTCACATCGATGTCCACCAACCTGCCGTCGTCGACCCTCCGGATGGCGTGGATCTCGAAACGGTGGATGGTCACGGGCCGGGCGGCGAGCTTGACCTCTTGCCCTGAACGGACGCGCGCGTAGGACCGTTCGCCGTTGACCTTGATGGCGCTGACGCTGCTGGGAACCTGCTGGATCTCTCCGCTGAGCTGCGCGACGCCGGCACGGATGGCGTCCTCGGTGACTCCGGCGGCGCTGCGGCTTTCGGTGATGTCGCCTTCGGCATCGTCCGTGATGGTTGATTCGCCCAGCCGGATGGTGGCGGAGTATGTCTTGGAGGTGCCCACAATGTAGGTCAGCAGCCGCGTCGCCTTGTTGATGCCAAGCACAAGCACCCCTGTGGCCATGGGGTCCAGGGTCCCCGCATGGCCCACTTTCCGGGTACCGGCCAGCCGCCGCATCCGTCCAACCACATCGTGGCTGGTCCATCCTTGCGGCTTGTCAACGATTACCAGTCCAGAAAGCACGCCTCCCAGTATATCCGCGCCGGGGCATGCATCCCGCGGCCCGCAGCGGCCCCTCCCGGCGGACCGTCCGGCCACCGCGGCTAAGATGGCTCCCATGCCTGAGCTTGCCGCACACGTCCGCGAAGTGCCCGTGAACCAGATCCGCGAAATCACCGAGGCCGCATGGAGCACTCCCGGGGCGATTGTCCTCAGCATCGGCGAGCCCGGCTTCGCGCTGCCCCGGCACATCCTGGACGCGGGGATCGCCTGCCTGGACCGGGACGAGACCAACTACACCCCCAATGCCGGGATCCCGGCGCTGCGGGAGGCCTTTGCCGCCCGCTTCCTTGCCCACAACCAGGTGGAGGTCGGGGCGGAGCGCGTGTACGTCGTGGACGGAGCCCAGCAGGGACTGCACTTCGCCATGAGCCTGCTCCTCTCCCCCGGCGACGAGATCCTGATTCCCAATCCGGGCTATCCCACGTTTGCCATGACGAGCCATTTGCTGCACGCCGTCCCGGTGCAGTATCCGCTCTACCCGGAGCACGAGTTCCAGCCCCGCATCGAGGACATCGAGGCCCTGATCACGCCGCGCACCAAGGTGTTGGTCCTGAATTCGCCGTCCAATCCCCTGGGCGCGGTGATCTGCGAGGAAACGACGCGCGAACTCGTGAAGCTGGCCGTCAAACACGATCTGTGGATCATTTCGGATGAATGCTACGAAGCCTTCACCTTCGACGTTCCGCACACGAGTCCCGCCCGCTTCGACAGCGCTGTTCCCGGCGAGGCCCGGGTCTTCACATCGCTGACCTTGTCCAAGACGTACGGGCTGACTGGACTGCGGATCGGTGCGCTCATTTGCCCGCCGGGCCTGGAACGGAAGATGAACAACGTCATGGAAGCGATCGTTTCCTGCGTGGCTTCGCCTTCCCAGTACGCGGCAGTCGCGGCGCTGACCGGCCCCCAGGACTATGTGGACACCGCCCGGGAGCATTACCGTTCCAACCGCGACGCCGCCTCGGCAGTGCTTGCGGAGAAGGGCATTCCCTACTTGGGCGCCCAGGGCGCTTTCTATCTCTGGGCCGACGTCTCCCATGTGAGCGGCGGGAACGTGCGTGCGTGGGTGCGCCAATTCCTGGCGGACGCCGGAGTGGCCGTGGCGCCGGGCACCGCGTTCGGTTCGATCGGCGAGGGGTGGATCAGGATCGCTTTGTGCGGTGACCACCAGCAGCTGCTCGACGGCGTCGGGCGGCTTCCGGCACGGTCCTGAACCTCAGTATTTGGTCCGGTTCTTGTGCCCGCGCCAGGCGTCGAACGGAGCCTCGGAGGCCGGGACCTCCGTGTGTTGGACGGGCAGCAGTTCAGGCCTGTTGCCGTCGAAGTATTCGTAGAACACCGCGTCGTCGAAGCCCGCTGCCGCGGCCCCGTGCCGGTCCGCGGCAAAGTAGACGCGGCTGACCCTGCCCCAGAGGGCCGCCGAGAGGCACAAAGGGCACGGTTCGCAGCTTGAGTAGAGCACCGAGCCACTGAGGTCGAAGCTTCCCAGTTCCGAGGCGGCGCGCCTGATCGCCACCACTTCGGCGTGAGCTGTGGGGTCGTTGTCGCGGGTGACCCGGTTGACGCCGTCATGGAGCCGTCCGTCCGGGGTGACCACGACGGCGCCGAAAGGGCCGCCGCCGTCGGCCACGTTTTGCACCGCGAGCCGCACGGCGTGCTCGAGGTAGCCTTCTGGACTCTGAGCTGCATCGTGCGCCGCCATGCTCCGATCTTAGCGACGGCCCGTCATTTTGGCCCGGCTTTTCACGGTTAAACAAGCAGGGCCGGATCCGGCAGCTCGTGAGAGTTGCGGATCCGGCCCCACCCGGGAAGCGCTGGGCTACTTGCCGCCGTCTTCGTCGATGTCCTCATCGGCACGGAGGTCGATGTCTTCTTCGTCAAAATCGTCTTCGTCGATGTCCGCATCCTGTGGGGCATCGCTCTTGTACGGGTCCGCATCGCCTGCGTGCTTGGCGCCGGCGGCCAGCGCGGCCACCTCAGCGTCGCGCTGCTTGGCGGTGCGCAACAGCTCCTCAAGGTTCGAGGCGTTGACCGGAATGAGGTCGGCAACGAATTCCAAGGTGGGAGTCAGCCGTACGGTGATGTTGCGGCCCACTTCCTGCCGCAAAACACCCTTGGCCTTCTCGAGGGCCCGGGCAGCATCGGCCTGGGCAACCTCGTCACCGAAGACGGTGTAGTACACGGTGGCGTGCTGAAGATCATTGGTGACGCGGGCATCGGTGATAGTGATGCCCTCAACCCGAGGATCCTTGATCCGCCGGCCCAGTGCCTCAGCAACAACAACCTTAATCCGCTGCGCCAACTTGGCAGCGCGTGCCGGATCAGCCATTTCAACTCCTAAATTTCGCGTACGACGGCGCGATGGCAACTTGCGTACTTAAGTCTAAAAAATGCCACTCGTCAAAAAGACCCGGAACGGACCGCGAGCTTCCCACCGAGGCCCGTGGAGCCGAAATGGGGGCCCGGGAGTGGCATCGGGCCTGCCGAAGCTGGGCGGCAAAGGATCGCAGATCCTTTGCCGCCCAGCGTAGGGGCGGGGCCCCCATATCGGCGGAACGGGCCGGGGCCGCCCGAGAGCAGCACCGGCCTTCGACACCTTAGACGCGCGGCTTTTCGCGCATCTCGAAGGTCTCGATGATGTCACCTTCGTTGATGTCGTTGTACGAGCCAAGACCAATACCACACTCGAAGTCCGTGCGGACCTCGGTGGCGTCGTCCTTGAAGCGCTTGAGCGTCTCAACGGTGAGGTTGTCGCCGATGACCTTGCCATCGCGGCTGACGCGTGCCTTCGTGTTACGGCGGATGATGCCCGAGCGCACGATGGAACCGGCGATGTTTCCGAACTTGGAGGATCGGAAGACTTCGCGGACCTCGGCGGTACCGAGCTGGACTTCCTCGTACTCCGGCTTGAGCATGCCCTTGAGGGCCAGCTCGATGTCATCGATTGCCGAGTAGATGACGGAGTAGAAGCGCATGTCCACGCCTTCACGGTCGGCCAGTTCAGCCACGCGCTCTGCGGGCTTGACGTTGAAGCCGATGATGATGGCGTTGTCCACCGTGGCGAGGTTGACGTCGTTCTGCGTGATGGCACCCACACCGCGGTGGATGACGCGCAGTTGAACGTCTTCGTCGCCGACGTCGATCTTGAGCAGGGCGTCTTCGAGGGCTTCGACGGCACCGGAAACGTCACCCTTGAGGATGAGGTTGAGGGTGTCGATCTTGCCTTCGGCCACAGCCTTGTCGAAGTCCTCGAGGCTGATGCGCTTGCGGCGCTTGGCCAGTGCCGCGTTGCGGTCGGCTGCCTCGCGCTTTTCAGCGATCTGGCGGGCCGTACGCTCGTCGGAGGTCACCAGGAAGGTGTCGCCTGCACGCGGTACGTTCGAGAGGCCCAGGACCTGGACCGGACGGGACGGAAGCGCGACGTCGAGGGCGTTGCCGTCTTCGTCGAACATGGCACGGACGCGGCCGTGGGCCGTGCCGGCCACGATCGTGTCACCGACGGCCAGGGTACCGGACTGGACCAGGACGGTGGCCACGGAACCGCGGCCCTTGTCCAGGTTCGCTTCGATGGCAATGCCTCGAGCGTCCTTGTCCGGGTTGGCACGCAGGTCCAAAGCGGCGTCTGCGGTCAGCAGGACGGCGTCGATCAGTTCGTCGATGTTGATGTTCTGGCGGGCAGAAACCTCAACGAACATGGTGTCGCCACCGTATTCTTCAGGAACCAGGCCGTACTCGGTGAGCTGGCCCTTGACCTTGTCCGGGTTCGCGCCATCCTTGTCGATCTTGTTGACCGCGACGACGATCGGCACGTTGGCCGCTTGTGCGTGGTTGAGTGCTTCCACCGTCTGCGGCATGACGCCGTCGTCGGCTGCGACAACCAGGATGGCGATGTCGGTGACCTTGGCACCACGTGCACGCATGGCGGTGAACGCCTCGTGACCGGGGGTGTCAATGAAGGTGATGTCGCGCGGAGTGCCTTCGTGGACGTGGCTGATCTGGTAGGCACCGATGTGCTGCGTGATGCCGCCGTGTTCGCCGGCAACCACGTTGGTCTTCCGGATGGCGTCGAGCAGTCGGGTCTTACCGTGGTCAACGTGACCCATGACGGTGACAACCGGGGGACGCGGTTCGAGGACGTCGTCGCCTTCGGCTTCCAGTTCGGCATCGAGATCGATGTCGAACGAGTCGAGGAGCTCGCGCTCTTCGTCTTCCGGAGAGACAACCTGAACCTTGTAGCCGAGTTCGGCGCCGAGCAGGCCGAAGGTGTCTTCGTCCAGCGACTGGGTGGCCGTTGCCATTTCACCAAGGTGGAACAGCACGGTCACCAGTGCGGCGGGGTTTGCCTCGATCTTGTCGGCGAAGTCCGTGATGGACGAGCCTCGACGGAGGCGGACCACGGTGCTGCCGTCGCCGCGGGGTACGGATACGCCGCCCAGCGACGGAGCACTCATCTGCTCCAGTTCCTGACGCTTTGCACGCTTCGACTTGCGCTGCTTGCCGCGTCCTGCGCCACCCTTGCCGAAGGCACCTTGGGTACCGCCGCGTCCGCGGCCGCCCTTGCCGAAGCCACCGCCGGCGGGAGCTCCGCCACCGGTGCCTGCGCCAGGAGCGCCGCCCGGACGGCCGGGGCCGCCACCCGGACGGCCAGCGCCACCCGGACGGCCTGCGCCACCGGGAGCGGGACGCTCGGTGCGGTTGGGCATCATGCCCGGGCTGGGACGGTTTCCTGCGGGGCCACCTGCGGGACGCGGAGCGCCCGGACGGGGAGCACCGGGGCGCGGAGCACCCGGACGCGGACCACCGGAACCGGCTGCGGGGCGGGGACCGCCTGCGCCGGCCGCGGGACGCGGACCGCCGGGACGTTCGCCGTCAGTGCGGCCACCGGAACGCGGCATGCCCTGCGAAGTTGCGAAGGGGTTGTTGCCCGGACGGGGAGGACGCTCGCCGTCGCCGCGGCCGCGGGGCATGCCCTGCGAGGTCGCGAAGGGGTTGTTGCCCGGACGGGGGCCACCGGGCCGCGGAGCCTGGCTGCCCGGACGTGCCGGGGCAGGGGCTTCGGCCTTGGGGGCCGGACGGGCGCCCGGCTTGGCGGAAACAGGGCTTGCCGTTGCTGCGGGAGCCGCGGGCGCTGCCGGGGCGGGGGTTTCAGCCTTGGGGGCGGGAACCGGAGCCTTGGGTGCAGCGGGGCCGGGAGCCGGGCGGGATGCTGCGGGTGCAGCAGGCGCGGCGGGGGCTGCAGCGCGAGGTGCTGCCGGGGCAGCTGCCTTTGCAGCGCTGGCGCCGGGGTAGGCGTCGCGAAGCTTCTTCACGACCGGGGCCTCGATTGTCGACGAGGCGGAGCGAACGAATTCGCCCAATTCCTGCAGTTTTGTCACTGCATCTTTGGAAGTAATACCGAGCTCTTTGGCGAGCTCATGTACGCGGACCTTGGCCACATTTCTCCTGTCTCGGTCCGCACCGAGCCAGGCACGAACCGTCTAATTCTTACTGCGGGCCCCTGCCACGAACGCGGCGGATAGGCCCTGTGCAGAGCGCAACAAAATTGTCATCGTTGCGCACTCATCGCTGGGAACTCATCGGGTTTCCATCAGTTTTCTGACCCGCTTTCAGGTTTGGACGGTTTTCCTGCTTTCACGGGGGTGTCCGCAGGGGGTATGACTGCCGCCAGGTAGCTTTCGACGGCGGTGACTTCGCTTGCGCCCGCGAGGGCCCTCGAGAAAGCACGCCGTTTGCTTGCCAACGCCAGGCATGTGGTGCTGGGGTGCAGCCACGCACCCCGGCCAGCCATCCGGCGTCGTTCATCCACCAGGACGACGGGTGACCCGCCGCCTTCGGCGACAAGCCGGATCAACTCGCTCCGCTTGCCTTGTTTCCGGCATCCGATGCAGGTGCGCACAGGCTGGTGCCTGGTGTGAAGCAGTTCAGTCACTGGGTGTATCAACCTGCCTCAGTGTCTTTACCTGTCTTCTGCGGTTCTGCTTGGCCCGGCGCGGGCCCTTGCCTTGTCGGGATTGTTGCCCCCACAAGTCGCGAGCACGCCAAAGCGCACGGATACCGGGCATAGGCCCGGTTCCATCTATTCTAAGCCCCCGAGGGCCCGGCCACCGAATCCACGAGGTGCGTGGATCCGGGGCCGGGCACTGTTTGGGGTATTTAGTTGCCCTTGGCCGGAGTGGCGTCAGAGACGATGTCGATCCGCCAGCCGGTCAGCTTGGCTGCGAGGCGGGCGTTCTGGCCTTCCTTGCCGATGGCGAGGGACAGCTGGTAGTCGGGAACAACCACCCGGGCGGAGCGCGTGGCTTCGTCGGTGATAGTGACGGAATTCACGCGCGACGGCGAAAGGGAGTTGGCGATGAAGGTCGCCGGGTCTTCGCTGAAGTCGACAATGTCGATCTTTTCGTCGTTGAGCTCGGTCATGACGGCGCGCACGCGCGAGCCCATTTCACCAATGCACGCACCCTTGGCGTTGATGCCGGGGGTGTTGGCTTTGACGGCCATCTTGGTCCTGTGGCCGGCTTCGCGCGCCAAGGCCACGATCTCGACGGAACGGTCCGCGATCTCCGGGACCTCCAGTTCGAAAAGCTTCCGGACGAGGCCCGGGTGTGAACGCGAGAGTGTGATGGAGGGTCCTTTGGCGCCGCGGTGGACGTCCACCACAAACGCACGCAGCCGGTTGCCGTGGGTGTACTTCTCCCCCGGCACCTGCTCGGGCGGCGGCAGCAAGGCTTCCACGGAACCGAGGTTCACCTGGATCATGTGCGGGTTGTTGCCCTGCTGGATCAGGCCGGCGACGAGCTCACCTTCGCGGCCCTTGAATTCGCCGAGGACGTTGTCGTCCTCGACGTCGCGCAGGCGCTGCAGGATGATCTGCCGCGCGGTGCTCGCCGCAATGCGGCCGAATCCCGCAGGAGTGTCCTCGAACTCGCCGATGGCTTCGCCGTCGTCGTCGATTTCCGTGGCCCAAATGGTCACGTGCCCGCTCTTGCGGTCCAGCTCGGCACGGGCCTTCTCGAAAGCGCCCGGCGTCTTGTGGTAGGCCACCAGGAGCGCCTGCTCGATGGTGGGGATCAGGAGGTCCAGCGGGATTTCACGCTCACGCTCCAGGAGTCTCAGCGCACTCATGTCAATATCCATTAGGCCTCCTCGGAAGGTCCGTTGTACTCGTCTTCCAGCACGGCCTCGTTGAGGTGGCTGAACTCTATCTCGACTTTTCCTTGGCGGATCCTGTCGAAAGGAATCTTCACGGGTTCGCCCTGCTTGGGCTTCATGCCCTTCTTGACCTCTTGCTCGGGAACCAGAGTGACACCGTCGTCGTCGACGGACTGGATCCGGCCTGTCAGGTTCTCGCCCTGGATCACGTTGACCTTGACCATGCGTCCGCGGGCCCGGTGCCAGTGGCGGGGCTCGGTGAGGGGCCGGCCGACGCCGGGCGAGGAGACCTCGAGGTCGTAGGGGCGGCCATCCGTGCGGGGATCGTTGTCCAGGATGTCCGAAAGGGCCCTGGAGATTTCAGCGATGACGTCCAGGCTGACGCCCCCGGTCTCCTCCTGGGGCAGGTCGATGACCACGTGGACTACCCGGTGCGAACCGGCAACCTGGATGGCAACATCCTCAAGGTAGAGCCGGCTTGCCAGGACGGCAGGCTCCAGAAGCGCCTTCAGCCTGCTCTCCTCGGGGTTGCGGACCTCGTGTTGTGCCGGACTCGTCGGATCCGTTCCAGCCTGGTCTGTTGAAGTCGTGGCTTCCGAATGACTCACTGGCCAGCCGCCTCCCGATAGATGATGTTGTGACTACTAGCTTAACGACATTTACGGCGGCGTGGTGCACGGTGCTCCTCTGCGGGAGACGCAAGCGGTCCGTGGGCGTGACACCATAGTCTGTTGTGAACCACGAGACTGTTGAGAAACCACGGAGCCGGCGCTGGATGAAAGGCCTCCTCCTGGCTTTCCTCGCAGTCCTCGTCCTCGGAGTGGGCGCCGTCCTTGTCCCGCGGGACGCTGGAAAGCCGCAAGCGGTGCCGTTTTCCGAAACTGCGCGGTCCGCAGCACTGTCGTCGACCGAGGCGCTTTTGGCCAACGCATCGGCCCTGGAGAGCACCGACACTGTGATGTTGCTGACAATCCAGTCGCGGGCGCTGCTTCCTCTTCCCGGTGCGTCGCCCTCAATCACCCCCTCGGCTTCCCCCAGCCCCGGCGCCACCCAGGACCGCCCAACCCGGGCGGGCTTCGTCTCGGCGCTCACCTCGAGCGCGTCCCGTCGCTTGGCGGACGCGGCGGACGCCGACGGCGGCATGGCACGGCTGCTTGCCGCCGTCGGGACCGCCCAGCTGCTTGAGTCATCACGGTTGGCCGCGGCGTGGGGCTTGCCGGCGCCGGCGACCCCGGTCGAGGCGAGTTCCGCCCCGACCCCGCCGCCAACGTGCCCTGCATCGCCGGGTACGTCGACCACGGCGCCGACACCCGGAACAGCGCCCACCACGGCAGATTTGCCCGCCGCCCTGGCCGCCGTCGTCAGCTCCGAGCAGGAGTCGATCTATGCGTACCAAGTGGCCTTGACCAGGCTGGACGCGAAGGCTTCCGCGACGGCAGCCACCTGGTTGGCCCGCCATCAGGAGCTGCTCCGCGGAGCGGAAGCCCAGGGCCGGCTGCACTGCATCGCCACACCGCCGCGGGAGGCCGGCTATCGACTGCCAGCCACTTTCGCCGCCAAACCCGCCCTGGCGCTGGGGAGCATGGAGTCCAGCTCGCTGACGGCCTATGCCGACCTCGTGGCGTTGTCGGACGGCGGGACGCGTCAATGGGCCATCGACGGACTTGTCGACGCCGCGAACCGCAGCCAGGCCTGGGGAACTCCGGTTGGCCCGTTCGCGGGACTTTCCGTCGACAACGCGGCACTGCCGCCGCTGCCGTCAGGAGCTCCGTCTCCATAGGAAAGCCTTTCTTTGCTGGCGGCAGCCGTCCCCTGATGCTTGGCTTGTACCATGGCTTCCATCGAAACTTCAGCCCTGCATGAGAACGAACCACATGCCAACGATCTCGCCCACCGGCTCAACTGGCTTCGGGCCGGCGTCCTAGGCGCGAATGACGGAATCGTCTCCGTTGCCGCCATCGTGGTGGGCGTCGCCGGCGCCACCACGAGCACCGGCGCCATCCTCACCGCTGGAGCAGCCGGACTCGTGGGTGGCGCGGTGTCCATGGCACTCGGCGAGTACGTATCCGTCAGCAGCCAAAGCGACAGCCAGAAGGCGCTCATCGAGAAGGAACGCCGGGAGCTCGCCGAGGAACCCGAAGAAGAGCTGGCCGAACTGACTGCGATCTACGAGGCCAAGGGCCTGCGCCCTGAAACCGCGCGGAAAGTGGCCGTGGAATTGACGGAACACGATGCTTTGGCCGCCCACCTTTCCGCCGAATTGAACATCGACGAGGACGACATCGTGAGCCCGTGGCATGCGGCTTTCGCCTCCGCCGTTGCCTTCACCCTCGGCGCGGTGCTGCCCATGCTCGCGATCCTGCTCCCGCCCCCGGGCCTGCGTGTACCCCTGACCTTCATTTCCGTGCTGCTCGCGTTGGCCATCACGGGAGCCCTGGGGGCGTGGATCGGCGGCAGCTCGAAGACCCGCGCAGCGGTGCGCGTCGTCATCGGCGGAGCCCTTGCACTTGCCGCGACGTTCCTGATCGGAAGCCTGCTGGGCTCCTCCGGAGTGGTCTGAACCGCTCCCGGACCGGCTTGGGTAGGCTGACAGTGATGACTACCTTCGTTTCGATCCCTGGCGACCTCCAGGCACGCTACTCCCGCACAGCGGAGGGGCGCGCGTGGCTCTCAGGCCTGCCCGGGCTGATCGACGCGAGCCTGGAACGCTGGCAGCTGTCCGTTGACCTGGAACCCGGCGCGGAACCGTGGAATGGCCATGGCGGCATCGTCATTCCGGTCCTCTACGACGGCGCCCGTTCGGTGCTCAAGATCGCGTTCCCCCATGAGGAGGCCTTGGTTGAACGGCATGCCCTGGCCCTGTGGGGAGGCACCGGAGCCGTCAGGCTGCTCGACGCCGATGCCGCCTCCTGCGCGATGGTCCTGGAGCGGCTCGACGCCGTCAGCTGGCTGCAGGGCGCCCCGATGGATGATGCGCGCGACGTCTGGGGAACGCTCATGCGGGAACTCAGCATCGAGCCGGACGAGCGGTCCGAATGGAAAGAGTTTGAGCACATCGCGGCCCGGGCCGAACGCTGGAGCGATGAGTTGCCTGCGGATTGGGAGCACCTGGGCCAGCCCTTCCCCCGGTGGCTCCTCGAAGCCGCATTGGAGGTATGCCAAACACGGGGCGCTGTAGGTCGGCGCTCGGGCCGGGACGTCCTGGTGCATTGCGACCTGCATTTCATGAACATCCTCCCCCATCTCAACGGCTCCCCCGGTGGGGCCTTCAATGCGGCCGGATCCGTGGGCAAACGCGCCTACGTGGCGATCGATCCGCAGCCAATGATCGGCGAGGCGGAATTCGCCGTCGCCCCGATCTTGTGGAACCGCATCCGCGATCTCTCCAGGACGGCGCCGGAAGTCGCCCTCCTGGAGCGCTGCGCGGATTTCAGCAGCGCGGCCGGCTTGGACGGCGAAGCGGCCCGGGAATGGAGCCTGGTCCGCGAGGTCGAAAATGCCCTGTCGTATGCCGGCAAACCACGCCATGAAGGCGATCTGGCGCGCTCCTTGTGGGTGGCCAGCACCCTTGCGGGACGGCCGCTGGACGGGCTGCCCGCGGCGCACAATCTTCCGGAACCGGGACAGGCCGCCTCGAATTAGCGTCAGGCGTCCGCGGCTTCCCGCCGGCGATCGCTCCCGACGTCCGTCACGCTACTTGGCGAAGTCGTCGTTCCAGACATCCATGCCGAGTTTGATGATCAAGGCGCCGACGACGATCAGGAACACGATCCGCACAAATCCGCTGCCCTGTTTCACGGCGGTCCGGGCTCCCAGGTAGCCGCCGGCCATGTTCGACAGCCCGAGCACAGAGCCGACGCCCCACAGCAGCGATCCGTGCGGCAGGAAGAACAAGAGCGCTCCGGCGTTGGTGGCCATGTTGACGATCTTCGCTTTGGCACTGGCCTCGAGGAAGGCATAGCCCATGGCGGAGACAAGGGCGATCACCAGGAACGAGCCTGTTCCGGGACCTATCAGACCGTCGTAGAACCCGATCACGGCACCGATGGCGCACGCCACGACGTAGTGCGTGTGGCCGTCGTGACGCAGGGCCGTCAACTCACCTGCGTTGGGCCGCAGCGCGGTGAAGAGCGCGACGGCGATGAGGGCCACCACGATGATGGGTTTGAAGACACTCGAGGGAAGGTTGGCCGCCAGGACGGCTCCGCCGAAACTGCCCGCGAGGGCAATCACGGCCATGGGTATGGCCGTCTTGAGGTCGGGGCCAACCCGGCGGTAATAGGTGACCGCGCTCGTTGTCGTCCCGAAAATGGAGCCCATTTTGTTGGTGGCCAGCGCCTGGATCGGGGTGATCCCCGGAACCAGGAGCAAGGTGGGGAGCTGGATCAGTCCCCCTCCGCCCACCACGGCATCGATCCAGCCGGCTGCGAATCCAGCCACCACGATCATGACGAGCGTGGTGAGCTGGACCGACTCGAAGCCGGAGATCACTTCTGGCGTACGGCGTTGACCACGTAGTCGGCAGCCTTCTCGACTGCCACGTTCTCGGCATCTCCGGTGCGACGGTCCTTGATCTCCACGACGCCGTCCACCAGGCCGCGGCCGACCGCCACGATGGTGGGGACGCCCACGAGCTCGGCGTCGCCGAACTTCACGCCGGGGGAAACCTTGGGGCGGTCGTCGTAGATCACGTCGAGGCCGGCGGCTTCGAGTTCGGCGGAGAGCTTCTCCGCCGCCGCGAAGATTTCCTCGCCGCGTCCGACGGCGACCACGTGGACATCCGCGGGGGCCACGGAGCGCGGCCAGATCAAGCCGCGGTCGTCATTGTTTGCCTCGGCCAGGGCGGCCACGGCACGGGTCACGCCGACGCCGTACGAACCCATGGTGACCACAACCTGCTTGCCGTTCTGGTCGAGGACCTTCAGGTCGAGGGCCTCGGCGTACTTGCGGCCGAGTTGGAAGATGTGGCCCATTTCGATGCCCCGCGCGGTCTCCAAGGGACCTGAGCCGTCCGGGGCTTCGTCTCCCGCGCGGACCTCGGTGCATTCGATGACGCCGTCCCAGGCGAAGTCGCGCCCGGCGACGAGGCCGAAGACGTGCTTGCCGTCTTCGTTCGCTCCGGTGACCCAGCTGGTGCCCGGGACAACCCGGGGGTCGACCAGGAAGAGCAACTTGGACGTGCCTTCGCGCCCGAGAACGGCCTCCCCGAGGACCAGGCCGGGGCCGATGTAGCCCTTCACGAGTTCCGGGTTCTTCTTGAGGTCTTCCTCGTTGGCCGCTTCGAGGCCGATCTCGCCGGCAATGGGCAGGAATGAACCGATATTGGCTTCGACGCGCTTGAGGTCCACGCCGCGGTCTCCGGGGACGCCGATGACCACGATCTGGCGCTCACCGGTGGGCAGCGTGACGGCGAGGACCACATTCTTGAGGGTATCGGCGCCGGTCCAGGCGCCGCCGTCGGAATCGCTGCGGGGCGCGAGCTGGTTGGCGGCCGCCACCAGGGTTTCGATGGTGGGCGTGTCCGGGGTGTCTAGGACGCGTGCCGGAGGCGCGTTGCTGAAATCGATGTCGGGAGGAACCACGGTGGTCACGGCCTCGACGTTGGCTGCATAGCCGCCTGCCGAACGCACGAAGGTGTCCTCGCCGATCTCGGTGGGGTGCAGGAACTCCTCGCTCTTGGATCCGCCCATGGCGCCTGCCGTGGCGGCGACGGGGATGACCTCAAGGCCGAGGCGCTCGAAGATTTTCAGGTACGCGGCGCGGTGGGCCGCGTAGCTCGCGTCCAGGCCGGCGTCGTCGACGTCGAAGGAGTAGGAATCCTTCATGATGAATTCGCGGCCGCGGAGGAGGCCCGCGCGGGGACGCGCTTCGTCGCGGTACTTGTTCTGGATCTGGTAAAGGCTCAGCGGCAGGTCCTTGTACGAGGAGTACAGGTCCTTGACCAGGAGGGTGAACATTTCCTCGTGGGTGGGGGCGAGAAGGTAGTCGGCACCCTTGCGGTCCTGGAGGCGGAACAGCCCCTCGCCGTATTCGGTCCAGCGGTTGGTTGCCTCATAGGGTTCCCGGGGCAGAAGTGCCGGGAAGTGGACTTCCTGGGCGCCGATGGCAGCCATTTCCTCGCGGATGATTTGCTCGACCTTGCGCAGCACACTCAATCCCAAAGGCAGCCACGTGTAGATGCCCGGGGCGGCACGGCGGATGTAGCCCGCGCGGACCAGGAGCTTGTGGCTTGCGACTTCGGCGTCGACGGGATCTTCACGCAGGGTGCGCAGGAACAGCTGGGAGAGGCGAAGGACCACGGGGCAGAATCCGTTTCTATGGCAAGAGCTGGCAAAAACTACTGTGTACCAATCTACCGGCTTGCGGCCGGGCCACTCGCCCGGCACCTCCGCAGGCTCCCCCCAGAACGCAGATGAGCCACGCCATGGTCGTTGGAAGCCCCTGGCCGCAAGCGGCTGGTCATCCTGCCATGGCGTGGCTCAGCGGCCAACGGGCCGCACGCGCTGTCCTGAAGGGCTAGTCAACCTTCCCCAGGGCAACCAGCCTGCGTTTCCTCTCTGAAACCGCCCGCGCCCCAGCGACACGGCTGGTTCTGAATTTATGTGATGATGAACACTTTTTTCAAGGGTTTGGACTTATCAATATTGGAATGGGCGGCTTGCGTACTGCCGCCCTCCTTCGGGGCCGCAGGCTTCGTAGTGAGGCAGCCCATTTCGCGGAGATCGCCGGGAGTCTCCTACCGGGGGAATCCCTCCAGCCAGTCGCCGCGGCAGAGTGGGCAACTCCCAGGTCGACACAATCAACCTCGCTGAACCCACCAGCCGGACGGACAACCGAACTGACCGCTGGACGACGGCCAGGGACCCCACAATGCCGAATACCGGTCACGATGGAGATCCACAAGCACCGACAACGGGATAACTTTGCAAGGTGCCCTCTCCGATCGGCGTCCGGACTGAGTTTCCTCGGTTGTCCTGAGTGACAGCCTCACGTGGTCAAATGACCTTTCCCTCTAAGACTCAAGGGCCGTATCTGCGACCGCTGTTGTCAGAAGTGCGGGCTCCTTGCCGATACCCTTCTTTATGGCACGAATCTTTATGGTTTCATTTTCTCCGTAAGGCGTAAGCGTCCAATAACTACCATTGTCAGTCACGCTGCGCTTTCGAACGCTTCGCTGGATAAGCCCGGTGGCTTTGAGCTGCACAAGAATCGTTCCGAGATCTTCATTGTCGATCTTCACTTTAGTCGGATAATATTCGGCAGATTCATCCCACTTAACTTTTTCTTTCTTTAAATGTTCATGAATCAGCCCCTCAAGGGTCAAACGCTTAGAAACTATGAGCCATTCATGAATAGCTTCCCTTAATTCTTCTTGCTCGACCTCACTTAGCAGTTGCGGCCCTACTGCACCCAGGATTTCGTTCCACGTGGTAGGCACATGCGCCCAAAAGTCACTGTCGATATCATTGCCCTTCGGGCCGTGATAGAGATATTCGGTCAAGGTCGGGAGGACAAACAGGTCTTCGCCTTGAGAGAGTTTCTCAGTGCCGGCAGGAGCCGAACTCTTCAGGGATTCCAGTTGCCTCTTCAAATCCTCAATCTCCGAATGCGCCTCTGCTAGGGCGACTATAGATTCTGTGGAAGTGGCGCGGTCAGCACGTATCCACCCGGGAGATGGGTAAAGCCGCGTGAATCTGTTGAAGCTGAGGGCGACTTGCCCGGCTAGGCCTTCCGTCGATGTCCAGTACCTGACATGTTTAGAGCCTTGGACGTTTTTCCTGAAGGCTGACAATCGCTTCCGCTTATCAGGGTCTATTTCCGCAGACGTTACTGGCATAGCATCGGGGTCACCATGTAGAAATGCCATGACCGGCTTCTTCTGAGCTACGGCATAATTGAATTCCATTTCTGTATAGCTTAGGTTCTCATCGGGGTCTATCGATCCGTATTTGCCTCCGATTACCAGAAGGTAATAGTCCGACTCGTCGATGACCCTCTTTATTAGAGTCCATGCATCATCATCCGCGGCCGGAAAAAGCTCCATACCAGAGGGAAATGCATCACATTCCAGCAAAGCTGCCGTTACCGCCTGTCGGTGCTCCACCAGATCAAGGAACGTCGAGCTAACAAATACTTGAAACCTTCGTTGGTCAGATGTCATAACCAAAGGTTTAGCATGCCGCCCATGGCCTTAAAGGCGCAGACGCGCGAAGCGCACGGCTTTACTTGATTTAGCGCCACCCTCGAGGTTCTCATGGTTGACGCCAGCTGGGTCCTGGCCTACCTTTTATTCATCACCTGATGAATAAATTATCCCGGAGGCGACGATGTCCCACAGTGCACCAGGAAGCAATGCGCCGGGCATGCCTCCGGCGGTCAAAGCGGAAGGCCTGCACGTCACTCGCGGCCATAAGAAGATCCTGCGCGGCGTGGACTTCGCCATGGAGACCGGGTGGATCACGGGCCTGCTCGGACCCTCCGGGAGCGGCAAGACAACCCTCATGCGCTGCATCGTAGGGGTCCAGCGACTCACCGCCGGCAGCGTGGAAGTATTGGGCCGTCCTGCCGGTACGCCGTCCTTGCGGCACGACGTCGGATACGTCACCCAGGCACCGAGCGTCTACACGGATCTCAGCGTCGAAGCGAACGTCAGGTATTTCGGAGCCATGCACGGCGTCTCGGCGGCCGACACCGCGGAGGCGATTACCGCCGTCGGGCTCGAATCACTGGCACGGCGGAAGACGGCAGACCTCTCCGGTGGTGAATTCAGCCGGGTCTCGCTCGCCTGCGCCCTCGTCTCGCGTCCCAAGCTGCTGATCCTCGACGAACCGACGGTCGGCTTGGATCCCGTCCTGCGTGCCGAGCTGTGGGAACGGTTTGCCGCCATGGCGGCAGCGGGCACCACCTTGCTGGTGTCCAGCCATGTCATGGAAGAGGCCTCGCACTGTTCCTCGCTGCTCCTGCTCCGCGACGGCTTGCTACTCGCGCAGCTCAGTCCGGCGGAACTCAGCGAGCGGGGCCACAGCAACGACCTGGAACAGGCCTTCCTGCACATCATCCAGGAAACAAGCGGTGCCTCGAACCGCCGGAATGCCAATGAAAGCCAGGTGGCGTCATGAATCCACGGATGATGTTTGCCACCACCAGGCGGGTTTTGGACCAACTGCGCCACGACCACCGCAGCGTCGCGCTCATCATGGTGGTTCCCGCCCTGCTCCTCACGGGCGTCTACTATCTCTTCGAGAACGAAACCCTGCCTCCCGGATTCCCCCGGACCTTTGACCGTGTGGGACTCATGATGCTGGCCATTTTCCCGTTTGTGGTGATGTTCCTGGTCACGTCGATCACGATGTTGCGCGAAAGGACCTCGGGGACGTTGGAACGGCTCCTGACGACGCCCATCCATAAAGCCGATCTCCTGTTCGGCTACGCGTTGGCGTTCTCCATCATGGCCGCCCTGCAATCGCTTGTTGCCACGGCTGTGGCCTACTGGATCTTCAACCTGGACATCAAGGGAGGTCCAGGTTTTGTCGTGATGATCGCCGTCATCAACGCCGTGCTGGGCGTCGCGCTCGGCCTCTTGTGCTCAGCCTTTGCACGGACGGAATTCCAAGCGGTGCAGTTCATGCCCGTCGTGGTCATACCGCAGATCCTGTTGTGCGGGCTGTTCGTGGCGCGGGATCACATGAACAGCCTCCTGGAGGGCATCTCCAATGTGCTGCCGCTGACGTTTTCGGTCGATGCGCTCCAACAGATCGCCGACAACACCGAGGCGACCCAGGCCATGTGGCAGGATGCCGGGGTCATGGCGGCGATCGTCGTGGGAGTCTTGGTCCTGGCCTCGTTCACCCTCCGACGGCGGACCCCGTGAGCGGCGCCTTGCCTCCCCTGCGACGGGGACGCCGGAGCGGCGGAAGCGACTCCCGCGAACTGATCCTGGCCACAGCGCGCCGGCTCTTCGCCGAGCACGGTTTCGACGGCACGAGCCTGCGGCAAGTGGCCCGCGAAGCGGAGGTGGACCCGGCCATGGTCCACCATTTCTTCAAGGGCAAGGACGAACTTTTCGCCCAGAGCATCGAGCTCCCGGCGGATCCCGACGAGGTCCTTGCCGGCGTCGAATCGCTCGATCCGGGGCAACGCTCCGAGGCGATCGTCCGCGCCGTGTTACGGCTGTGGGAAAGCCCGGCGCAACACGGGCTTGTTGCGTTCGTCCGGGGAACGATCGGTTCCAAGGCCAAGACCGCCTTGCTGCGGGAGATGGTGGCCAGGACCATCCTGTCCAGGATCACGGCGGGCCTTCCCGGCTCCCCCGAGGAGACGAAAATGCGCGGCAACCTCATTGCCACGCAGGTAGTGGGACTCATGCTGATGCGCTACGTGGTCAGGCTGGAACCGTTGGCCTCGGCGTCCCAGGACGAGGTGGTCAGGCTCGTGGCCCCGAACGTCCAGCACTACCTCACCGGCGCGCTCACCCCACCCAACTGACTCGCACTAGGTGTCGTTTTGAGGGCACATAACGACAACAACTGCGTGGGCCCACGCCGCCAGGGTTCCCTGGCCGAGCTTGCGAGGCGAGGGTGGCGGTGGGGACTAGTTGGGTTAGCCAGGACGGGGTTGGTCAGTACAGGACCGTGGCGAAGGTTCCGAGGCGTTGGAAACCGACGCGCTCGTACGTGGCGCGCGCCCTGGTGTTGTATTCGTTGACGTAGAGGCTCGTGATCGGCGCGAACTTCTGCGCCAGGACCACCACTCCCGCCATATACCCGGCGCTGAGCCCTTGGCCGCGGAACTCGGGGTTCATCCACACGCCCTGCACCTGGGTGGCCTGGGCGGTGACGGCCCCGAGTTCGGCTTTGAACTTCACGGTCCCGCCCGCATCGATGTGCACCAGGGAGTGGCCTTGCCGGATCAGCCCGGCCACGCGGCGGCTGTAGAAGTCCTCGCTCCCGAGAAAGGGCGAATACCCCACTTCCTCTTCGAACATGGCGGCACAGGCGGGCAGGATCCGGTCGAAGTCCGCGATGTTGCCGAAGCCGAGCTGTGGATTGGCGTCGACGGCGGGCGGCCCCGATATGGCCAGGAGCGGCTGGTCGGCACGTACCTCGTGGGCGAAATGCCCCAGTTGCTCCAAGCGGGAATGGAGCGCCAGCACGGTCTCCGCGGGTCCGAAAATCGAGGCGTAGCGTCGGCCGGCCCGGTGGGCAACCGCCGCAACACGTGACGCCAGCTCGGGATCCAGCTGCACCGGAACCAGGTTGGCGCCGGCCCAGCAGGCACCCACCAGGGCATCGCCGTCGAACACTCCGAAGACGCTCGCGCCTCCGGACGTGGGTGCGGCGCTCCCCGACGAATCGAGGTGCGCCAGAATGAAGACGTTCGCTACAGGATCTTCCATCGCGAGCACGCGAAGGGCCCGGGTGTCGGCAGCGCCGAGCACCCGGACGGAAATCCCATCGGCGGCTGTCTCGCTACGAGACGCTAACCACGGGGCTACCCTTGACAGCATCTTCGCCATCGGCCTCCCCCATCTCTTCGGCGATACGCATGGCCTCTTCGATCAGTGTCTCAACAATCTGGCTCTCGGGGACAGTCTTAATGACTTCGCCCTTCACGAAGATCTGGCCCTTGCCGTTTCCGGAGGCCACCCCGAGATCGGCTTCGCGTGCCTCGCCCGGACCGTTCACCACGCAGCCCATGACGGCGACGCGCAACGGGATCTCCATTCCTTCAAGCCCGGCCGTGACCTGCTCGGCCAGCGTGTAGACGTCCACCTGGGCGCGTCCGCATGACGGGCAGGAGACGATTTCGAGCTTGCGGGGGCGCAGGTTGAGCGACTGCAGGATCTGGTTGCCGACCTTGATTTCCTCGACGGGCGGCGCAGAGAGGGACACGCGGATGGTGTCGCCGATGCCCCGGGACAGCAGCGCGCCGAACGCCGTAGCGGACTTGATGGTGCCCTGGAAAGCCGGTCCGGCCTCGGTCACGCCAAGGTGCAGGGGCCAGTCGCCCTTTTCGGCAAGCATCTCGTAGGCCGCCACCATGATGACGGGGTCGTTGTGCTTGACGGAGATCTTGAAATCGTGGAAGCCGTGTTCCTCGAACAACGACGCTTCCCACACAGCGGACTCGACAAGGGCCTCCGGGGTGGCCTTGCCGTACTTCTTCAGGATGCCGGGCTCCAGGGACCCCGCGTTGACGCCGATCCGGATGGACGTGCCGTGATCGCGCGCTGCCGCCGCGATTTCCTTCACCTGGTCGTCGAACTTGCGGATGTTGCCCGGATTGACGCGCACCGCGGCGCAACCGGCCTCGATCGCGGCGAAGACGTACTTCGGCTGGAAGTGGATGTCCGCGATCACGGGAATCTGGGACTTGCGGGCGATGATCGGCAACGCCTCGGCGTCGTCCGCGGAGGGGCAGGCGACACGCACGATGTCACAGCCGGACGCCGTCAGTTCCGCAATCTGCTGCAGGGTGGCGTTGATATCCGTCGTGGGTGTGGTGGTCATCGATTGCACGCTGATGGGTGAATCGGAGCCGACGCCGACCGACCCCACCTTGATCTGGCGGGTCTTGCGGCGGGGCGCGAGAGCGGGGGGCGGGGCTGACGGCATTCCCAGGCTGACCGAGGTCACGTGGACTCCTTGGGTTGAAATGGGTGGATCGTGGGGCTGGAATCCGGACTCCAGCCGGTCATGCTGCTAGGAAGCGTGGGCGGAGAGCATCCCGATCACGGGGTTCCACTCCGATGTCCGGATGCCTGCAATCCCTCGGACGGCAGCGAACGGATCCTCCTTCAGCGTGGCGTTCAGCTCGGACTCGTCGGCGGCCTCGAGCAGCAGCAGCGCACCAGCGCCGTCGGCGTAAGGGCCGCTCGCCAGCAGGGTTCCCTGCTCGGCGAGGCTGGCGAGCCAGGCACGATGGGCTGGGCGGTTCGCGTCGCGCACCTCGGCGGACTCGGCGTCGTACACGTACTCAACAGCGAAAACAGTCATATGGATAGCCTATCCCCCCGGCACAATTCAGGATCAGCCGAAGAGGTTGACGGGCTTGACGATGTCCGCGTAGATCAGCAGTGCGCTCATGGCCATGAGGACACTCGCCACGACGTAGGTGAGCGGCAGGAGCTTGGCAATGTCGAAAGCGCCCGGATCCGGTTTGCCGAACAGCTTGGCGATTCGACGGCGGGCTCCCTCGTAGAGCGCGCCCGCAACATGTCCGCCGTCGAGCGGCAGGAGCGGAACCAGGTTGAAGATGGCGAGCGCGAAGTTCAGTCCGGCGAGGAGCCCCACAAGGGCGCCGATGCGCGATTGCAGCGGAACCTGTTCCATGGCAGCCACTTCACCGGCCACCCGGCCGACGCCCACCACGCTGATGGGGCCATTGGGATCCCGCGGCTCGGAGCCGAAAGCCGCTTGCGCCACGCCGACCACCCTCGCGGGCAGGTTGAGGATGACTCCGGCGATCTGTTTGATGTTCTCGCCTGCCATCGGAAGAACGGTCGACGCCGGTTGGGGCACCATGGCGGTCTGCGCACCGATGCCAAGGAACCCGACTTGCTCATACAACGGTTTGCCGTCCGCGCCCTTGGCCTGCTGGCCGTTGTCCCCAACGACGGGGCGTGCGGAAAGCACCGGGGTTACTTGCGTGGTGACGCTCTTGCCGCCACGTTCCACGGTGATCTGGACGGACTTGCCGGCGGATGCACGGATCCAGCCGCTCATTTCAGCCCAACTCGTCACGGGCTTGCCGTCGAAGCTGGTGACCACGTCGTTGGGCTGGAGCTTGGCCACCGCGGCAGGGGTCAGCTGGCAGTTCGGCGAGTTCGGATCGACGGTCTCACCGGCCTTGACCTGGCACTTGGACACCTCGGCAATGGTGGTGGTGGCCGAGGACACCCCGAAGCCCATGAGCAGCACCGCGGTCAGCACCAGGCCGATGAGCAGGTTCATGGCCGGGCCACCCAGCATGATGATGACCTTTTTCCAGACCGGCAGCCTGTAGAAGACCCTGTTCTCGTCCCCGGGACCAACTTCCTCATGCGCCGCGGACCGGGCCTCGCTGGCGAGCGTCTGGAACATCCCGGTGCTGGACGGCCGCACGCTGCCGTCTTCCTTGTTGGGCGGGTACATGCCGATCATGGCGACGTAGCCGCCCAGCGGGATGGCCTTGACGCCGTATTCGGTCTCGCCTTTCCGCTTGGACCACAGGGTTGGGCCGAAACCAATCATGTATTTCGTGACGCGCACTTTGAACAGCTTGGCGGGAAGCAAGTGCCCCACCTCGTGCAGCGCAATGGAGACGGCCACGCCGATCGCGACGAAGACGACTCCGAGAATGAACAGAATGACGGGATTCATGCCTTAAGTACTGCTTCCTAAAGGGTGCTGTTGGCTAAACGATCGTGGGTGCGCGTGCGTGCCCACCTCTCAGCATCCAACACGGAGTCCACTGTCAGCTCCAAGGATCCTGAATGTTCGCTGAGGACGGACTCCACCGTGTCCACAATGTCGGTGAAACGGATCCTGCCGGCGTGGAATGCTTCCACCGCTTCCTCGTTGGCCGCGTTGAAGACCGCCGGGAAGGTACTCCCCTGCTTCGCTGCGTCCTTGGCCAGTTCCACCGCCGGGAAGGCTACCGTGTCGAGGGGCTCGAATGTCCAACTCGTGGCCTGGCTCCAGTCGCAGGGCTTGGCGGCGCGGGGCACCCGGTCCGGCCACCCGAGTCCGAGGGCGATGGGGAGGCGCATGTCCGGCGGAGAAGCCTGGGCAATGATGGAGCCGTCCACGAATTCCACCATCGAGTGCACTACGGATTGCGGGTGCACCACGACGTCGATCCGGTCCAAGGGGACGTCGAAGAGCAGGTGGGCTTCGATGACCTCCAGGCCCTTGTTGACCAGGCTGGCCGAGTTGGTGGTGACCATCAGGCCCATGTCCCACGTGGGGTGGGCAAGGGCCTCGGCCGGGGTGACGTCGCGGAGTTGCTCGCGGCTACGGCCCCGGAAAGGTCCGCCGGACGCCGTCAGGATGAGTTTCTCGACCTCTTTGTCGGTTCCGGCGCGGAGGCATTGGGCGATGGCCGAGTGCTCGGAATCCACGGGCACGATCTGGTCGACGGCGGCCGCGGCCTTCACCAGCGCGCCGCCGACGATCAGGGATTCCTTGTTCGCCAGGGCCAGGATCGCGCCGGACTTGAGGGCTGCCAGGGTGGGCGCCAGGCCGATGGATCCTGTGATGCCGTTGAGCACGACGTCCGCTTCGATCGCGGCAATCTTGGTGGACGCATCCGGCCCCGTGATGATCGCCGGATCGTAGTTCCGGAGCCCCGCAGCGGAGGCGGCAGCGCCGATGAGCCTCTGGAGTTCATGGGGATCGCCGTGGGCGATGCCGACTGCCTGGGCCTTGGTGTGGACAGCCTGGCGCGCGATGAGTTCAAGGTTCCCGCCGCCCGCGCTCAGTGCCACGACCTCGAAGAGATGCGGGGCGGCGTCGACGACGTCAATCGCTTGAGTGCCGATGGAACCAGTGGACCCGAGGAGGATGATCTTGCGCGGCTGCATTGCTTAAGTATCCCGCACCCCAGGCGTAGCGTTGGTTTGTGGACTGGGTCTCGTTGTTCGAGGCGCCGGACTATGAATTCGCCCGGCAGGTGCTCCAGCGCGGCACGGCCGCGCTCTATTTCATCGCGTTCCTGTCCAGCCTCAACCAGTTTCCCGCACTCCTCGGGGAGCACGGGCTCCTGCCTGTTCCGAGGTACGTGGACGTCCATAGGGTCTTGCGCAGGCCCAGCCTGTTCCGCTGGAAGTATTCGGACGCGTTGCTCCGGGCCGTGTGCGCCGCCGGACTTGCGGTGTCCCTGGCGCTCGTGGGCGGGTTTCCGCAGCTGGGCCCGCCGTGGCTTCCCTTGGCGGCCTTCCTGGCCTTGTGGTTGCTCTACATGTCGATCGTCAACGTCGGCCAGACCTTCTACGGCTTCGGCTGGGAGATACTGCTGCTGGAAATGGGCTTCACCGTCGGATTCCTCGGTTCGGACCAGGCTCCCCCGCCCAGGACCATCCTCGTCCTGCTCGTGTGGCTGCTGTTCAGGCTGGAATTCGGCGCGGGCATGATCAAGATCCATGGCGGACGGGAGTGGCGTGATTTAACCGCCCTGTACTACCACCACGAGACGCAGCCCATGCCCGGGCCGTTGAGCCGCCAGGCGCATCTGCTGCCCAAGCCGCTGCACCGCATGGAAGTGCTCGGCAACCACTTCGCCCAACTGGTGGTGCCGTTCTTCCTGTTCGCCCCGCAGCCGCTGGCCACCATTGCCGCCGGAATTGTCGTCTTCACGCAGCTTTGGCTTGTGGGGAGTGGAAACTTCGCCTGGCTCAATTGGTCCGCGATCGTGCTCGCCTTTGCTGCGGTGGGCGACCGGGAGGCCCACGCCGTGCTGCCTTTCATTCCATTGGAAACCAACCCGGCTCCGCAGACCCCGGTGTGGTGGCTCGCCGTCGTACTCGCGGTGACGGTGCTCCTCGTGGTGCTCAGCTATTGGCCCATCCGCAACCTGCTTTCACGGGAGCAGCTCATGAACGCCAGCTTCAACCGGTGGCAGTTGGTCAACACCTACGGAGCGTTCGGCACGGTGACTCGGCACCGGGTGGAAATCGTGGTGGAAGGCACCCAGGCCGACGTTCCAGTCGACGAGGCGGATTGGCGCGAATACGGCTTCAAAGGCAAGCCCGGCGACGTCCGCCGGCTCCCCCGGCAATGGGCGCCGTACCACTTGCGCCTCGACTGGCTGATGTGGTTCCTGCCCTTGCGCACGGTACACGAGGAATGGTTCTACGCGTTCCTGGGCAAGCTGCTCGACGCCGATCCGCCCACCTTGCGCTTGTTGCGCCAGGACCCGTTCGACGGCGACCGGCCGCGTTGGGTGCGCGCGCGCAGCTTCCTGTACCGCTTCGCCACACGGGCAGAGTTCCGCGAGACGGGCCAACGCTGGGTCCGCATGGAGCTCTACGAGGTCATCGCTCCGTTGTCCCTGCCGAAGACACGACGACGCAGCTAAGAGCCCCGGCCGAAGCCGCGTTTCAGGAAAGCCGGGCCCTGCGCAGCGTGGATTCGGCGTGTTTCAGGATGGGGCCGTCCACCATCTTGCCTTTGTACTGGAACACGCCGGTTCCAGCCGCAGCCGCAGCGTCAAGTAGTTCCCGGGCCTCCGCGACGGCCTCGGGCGACGGTGCGTAGGCTTCGCGGACCACCGCAACCTGGTTCGGGTGGATGCAGGCCTTCGCACCGAATCCGCTGGCCACGGCGTCTGCTGACTCCACGGCCAGCCCGGCAAGATCGGGAATGTCGACATAGACCGAGTCGATCGCTTCCTTGCCTGCGGCTTTGGCCACGAGCAGCACCGTGGACCGCGAGTGCATGGCAACAGCCCGGTAGCCGCCGTCGTCCTTGCGGCTGGAGGTGCCGCCCATGGAGGCGATCAGGTCCTCAGCGCCCCACATGAGCCCGACGACGTTGGGAGCCTGGGCGATCTCAGCCGCGTTCACGATTCCCTTGGCCGTCTCGCAGAGGGCGATGACGTGGTATCCCTCGAGTGCTTTCAATTGTTCGCCGGTCTCGGCCTTCGCCAGCATGACGGTGCGGTAGGGAGTGTGCGCGAGGCAGTGCAAGTCCTTCTCGAAGTCCGGGGTGCCCACTGGATTGACGCGCACAATCGTGCGGCTGGGGTCGAGTTCGGCGGACTCGCCGCCTGAGCCGAGCTGGGCGAGGATCGCGCCCCTGGCCCGCTTCTTGTCTGCGGGGGCGACGGCGTCCTCGAGGTCCACGATGACGGCGTCGGAACGTTCAGCGGCCTTTTGGAACCGTTCCGGACGGTCGGCGGGGCAGAAAAGCAAAGCGGGGCCCATGGTGAAGGTCATGTATTGATTGTCCCCTGTTGTGCCGCCAGATGCGCGGTCCGGCTCCACATGAGGCAGGCCCGCGTGGCCAGCGCCACAACCGTTCCGTCCTGGTTGCGGCCGGTGTGTTTCATGGTCACCACGCCCTGCCCGGGACGCGACGACGACTCCCGTTTGCCCGTGATGACAGTCTCGGTATAGAGGGTATCGCCGTGGTAGAGCGGGTGCGGGAATGAGACGTCTGTGAGGCCCAGTTGGGCAATGATGGTGCCCTGGGTCAGTTGCGTGACTGACTGTCCCACCATGGTGGACAAGGTGAACATCGAGTTCATGAGCCTCTGCCCGAAGGGTTGCTTCGCGCTCCACGCCGCGTCCAGGTGCAATGCTTGCGTGTTCATGGTCAGCGTGGTGAACAGGACGTTGTCCGTTTCGGTGACGGTCCGCCCGGGCCGGTGGGCGTACACGACGCCTTCCTCGAGCTCGTCGAAGTACAAGCCCCGCTGCTCGATCACTCGGGGTTCAGGCATGCGGGGTTCGGCGTCCGCGGTCATACAGTCAGCTCCTGGTCCTCTTCGAAGAGTTCAACGCCGGTCACGGCGGCCACGTCCTCCGCGGAGACATTCGGCGCCAATTCGCGCAGGACGAGCCTCGATGCCCCGCCTTCGGACACGACGTCGATCACGGCGAGGTCGGTGATGATCCGGTCCACGCAGCCCTTCCCCGTGACGGGCAAGGAGCATTCCTTGACGATCTTGGGCTTGCCGTTGCGGTCCACGTGCTCCATCATCACGATCACCCGCTTCGCGCCGAACACCAGGTCCATGGCGCCGCCCATGCCCTTGACCATCTTGCCCGGAACCATCCAGTTGGCGAGGTCCCCGTTGGCCGCGACCTCCATCGCGCCCAGCACGGCGACATCCACGTGGCCGCCACGGATCATGCCGAACGAGGTAGCCGAATCGAAGAACGCGGCGCCCGCGTTGACAGTGACCGTTTCCTTGCCGGCGTTGATCAGATCGGGATCCACCTGATCGTCGGCGGGATAGGGGCCGACGCCCAGGATCCCGTTCTCGGAATGCAGGATCACCTCGACGCCCTCGGGGATGTAATTGGGAATCAGGGTGGGCATGCCGATCCCGAGGTTGACGTATTGCCCGTTGCTCAGTTCGCGGGCGACGCGGGCGGCCAGTTCGTTGCGCGTCCAGCCTTTGCCCTCGTGGTGTTCGACGCCGGACCTGCGGTACTCGTGCCTGACCGTCTCGGGACGCGGCGGCACATCCTGGGTGATGTTCGATTCCATGGCTATGCTCCTGCCTGCTGGGTCAACGCGACCGTGCGCTTCTCGATGCGCTTCTCCGTGTCCGGCGCCACCACGACCCTCTGGACGAAAATGCCGGGGGTGTGGATGTGCTGCGGATCGAGCTCGCCGGGTTCCACGAGTTCTTCGACCTCGGCGATGGTGATCCGTGCCGCCATGGCGCACAGTGGATTGAAGTTCATGGCTGTCGCGTGGAAAACCAGGTTCCCGTGGCGGTCGCCTTTCCAGGCGTGGACCAGTCCGAAATCGGGTGTCAGGGATTCCTCCAGGACGTAGTCCGCGCCGTTGAAGGTGCGCACTTCCTTGGGTGAGGACGCGATCGCCACGCTGCCGTCGGCGTCGTACTTTTGCGGAAGTCCTCCCTCCGAGACCTGAGTCCCGACGCCGGCCGCCGTGAAGAACGCGGGGATCCCGGCGCCGCCGGCGCGCAGTTTCTCGGCGAGAGTGCCCTGCGGGGTAAGGACCACCTCGAGTTCACCGGCGAGGTACTGCCGTGCGAACTCCCTGTTCTCACCGACATAGGAGCTGATGGTGCGGCGGATACGCCCGTCCCTCAGCAGGATGCCCAGGCCCCAGTCGTCCACGCCGCAGTTGTTGCTGACTGTTTCAAGGTCCTTGGTGCCTTGGCGGTGGAGCGCATCGATCAGCGCCACCGGGATACCGCACAAGCCGAACCCGCCGACGGCGAGAGACGCGCCGTCGTGGATGTCCTTCACCGCTTCCGCGGCGCTGGCAACAACTTTGTCGATCATCGTTTACCTTCCCTGACGGTTAAAGGCCCAGCTCGCGGGCGATGAGCATCAACTGGACCTCGGTGGTGCCTTCCCCGACTTCCAGGATCTTGGAGTCGCGGTAGTGGCGCGCCACCGTGAATTCGTTGATGAAGCCATAGCCACCGAACACCTGGGTGGCGTCGCGCGCGTTGTCCATGGCTGCCTCGCCTGCGACCATCTTAGCGATGGCCGCTTCGGTCTTGAACGGCTTGCCCGCCAGCATCCTCGCGGCCGCATCGTAGTAGGCCAGGCGTGCCGTGTGGGCCCGTGCCTGCATGCGTGCGATCTTGAACTGGATGGCCTGGTACTTGCCGATGTTCTGTCCGAAGGCCATGCGTTCCTTGGCGTATTTCACGGACAAATCGACGCAGCCCTGCGCTGCACCGGTGGCGAGCGCGGCGATGGCGATGCGGCCTTCGTCCAGGATGGACAGGAAGTTGGCGTAGCCGCGTCCCCGGACACCGAGCAGGTTTTCTTCGGGCACCCGCACGTTGTTCAGTGTCAGCGGGTGGGTGTCGGAGGCGTTCCAGCCCACCTTGTTGTAGGCCTTTTCGGCGGTGAAACCGGGCGTGTCGGTGGGAACCAGGATGGTGGAGATTTCCTTCTTGATGCTCCCGTCCTTGCGTTCGTGCTGCCCGGTGACGGCGGTGACGGTGACGAGCCGCGTGATGTCGGTCCCGGAGTTCGTGATGAACTCCTTGTTGCCGTTGATGACCCAGCGGCCGTCCTCAAGGTGCGCGTGCGTCTTGGTGCCTCCGGCGTCCGAACCCGCTTCCGGCTCGGTCAGCCCGAACCCTGCGAGCGCTTCGGCCGAGGTCAGCTGGGGCAGCCAGTGTTCCTTTTGCTCCTGGGTGCCGAAGCGGTACACCGGCATGGCGCCAAGCGAAACACCCGCCTCGAGGGTGATGGCCACGGACTGGTCCACCCGGCCCAGTTGTTCCAGCGCGAGGGCGAGCGCGAAATAGTCGCCGCCCATGCCGCCGAACTCTTCAGGGAAGGGCAGGCCGAAAAGGCCCATTTCGCCCATCTGCTTGACGACCTCGTACGGGAAGCTGTGTTCCTCGTCGTGCTTGGTGGATACGGGGGCCACTACCTCGTCGGCGAATTCCCGGACGGAGTCGCTCAGGTCTTGGTATTCCTCGGTGAGTTCAAAACTTGCCATGGCTAGGCTTCCTCGTCTTTCTGGTTTTCTGCTGAGACTTCAGGGGCGGGTTCTGCCGCCACGTGGATGGTGGCGAGGACTTGGTCGGCCTTGACGAGGTCCCCGGTCTTGCTGCTGAGGTGCACGGTGCCGGACACCGAGGCCACCAGTTGGTGCTCCATCTTCATCGCCTCGACGGAAAGGAGTACCTGGCCTGCTTCCACCTGGTCGCCGTTGTGCACCGAAACGGAGACGACGGTTCCCGGCATGGGAGACCGGACTTCGGGATCCGCGGCGCCTTCTTCGCGCTGGATGCCCGCGAGGATGCGTTGGATCCGGGTCTCGCGGTCCAGGATCTCCAGCCGGCAGGACCAGCCGTCGCTGCCAAGCCAGAGCTCGCGCGTCCCGGCCACCGGCGATGGTGAACCCGACGCGAAGGGGTGCTCGGCGCCGTCGAGCACCAGCACCGCATGCCCCGCGGATCCCGGCCGGAGGGCGGCAGAGTGCTCGACGCCGTCGTCCACGCGCGCCGTGAAACCCGGCCCGTTCACCGTGAGCCCCACGGTGGCCAGGCCGCCGTCGGGACGTCCGACGGTGGTCTTCCACGGCGCGGGGGCACCGATGCGCCAGCCGTCGGCGGTGTTCCAGGGTGCAGCCGTTCCGGCAGGAGCCAGTTCTGTCCGGTGAAGCAGCGCGGCGGCGATCAACTCGACGTCGCTCGATTGGCGGAATTCCAACCCGTCCAGCTTGCGCTCGATCAAGCCGGTGTCGAGGCGTCCGCCACGGACGTCGTCGTCGTTGATCAGCAGCCGCAGGTACTCGACGTTCGTGTGCACACCGAGCAGCGTGTAATCCCCGAGGGCGTGGTCGAGGGTGTCCAGTGCCGCCTTGCGGTCCGGTCCCCACGCGATGACCTTGGCGAGCATGGGATCGTAATCGCCGGTGACGGTCAGTCCCGGAAGCATGGCCGAGTCGACGCGGACGTGCGGATCGTTGCTTGCCCTCTCCCGGAGCGTCACGATCTCGCCGATGGACGGCAGGAAACCGCGTTCGGGAACCTCCGCGTAGACGCGCGCCTCCACCGCGTGGCCGTCAAGCACGACGTCGGACTGCGCCACCGTGAGGACCTCGCCTGCGGCGACGCGCACTTGCCATTCGACCAGATCGACGCCTGTCACCATTTCCGTGACCGGGTGCTCTACCTGGAGGCGGGTGTTCATCTCCATGAAGAAGAAGTGCTCGGGATCCTGATCCGAGACCAGGAATTCCACCGTGCCCGCACCGCTGTAGTTGACGCTCCGGGCAGCCTGGCAGGCGGCCTCACCGATCCGCGCCCGGACCTCGGCGCCGTTCGCGAGCGACTCCAGCAAGGGGGACGGTGCTTCCTCGATGACCTTTTGGTGGCGGCGCTGGAGCGAACACTCGCGCTCGCCGAGGTGTATGACATTGCCGTGGTTGTCGGCGAGGACCTGGACTTCGATGTGCCGGGGCGTTTGGATGAGCCTCTCGAGGAAGAGGGTGTCATCGCCGAAGGCGCTCGCCGCGACGCGGCGGGCCGTCAGCAGGGTCGCCGCCATGTCCTCGAGCCGCTCCACGATGTGCATGCCTTTGCCGCCGCCCCCGGCCGAGGGCTTGATCAGCAGGGGGAAGCCGACGCTGGGCGCCGCGTCGATCAGTTCCTCGTCACTCAGGCCGGGTTCGGCGATGCCCGGTACACACGGCACGCCGTAGGACATGACGTGGTTCTTGGAACGGATCTTGTCGCCCATGATCTCGATGGCGTCGATGCCGGGGCCGATGAACGCGATCCCGGCAGCGTCCAATGCCTTGGCGAACTCCACGTTCTCGGCCAGGAATCCGTAGCCGGGGTGGACGGCTTGCGCGCCGCTTTGCAGGCAGGCCCCGATGATCGCGTCGATCCGAAGGTAGCTATCAGCTGCCGCGGAAGTGCCGATCCGGACGGCAGTATCGGCTTCGCGCACATGGCGGGCTCCGGCGTCGGCGTCTGAATAGACCGCCACCGAACGGATGCCCATGGCCTTGAGGGTGCGGATGACGCGGCAGGCGATCTCGCCGCGGTTGGCGACAAGGACGGTGTCGAAGGAGTTGATTGTCATGGGGTCACATCCGGAAGAGGCCGAAGGAGGTTTCCGGCAGGGGTTGGCGGGAGACGGTATCGAGGGCCATGCCCAGGACGCGCCGGGTGTCTGCGGGGTCGATGATGCCGTCGTCCCAGAGCCGGGCGGTGGAGTAATAGGGGCTGCCTTGGTCCTCATACTGCTGCTTGATGGGGGCCTTGAAGGCCTCCTCGTCCTCGGCGGACCATTCCTCGCCGCGGGCCTCGTACTGGTCGCGCTTGACGGTGGCCAGCACGCTGGAAGCCTGGTTCCCGCCCATGACCGAAATCCTGCTGGCCGGCCACATCCAAAGGAAGCGCGGTGAGTAGGCCCGGCCGCACATGGAGTAGTTTCCGGCGCCGAAGGAACCGCCGATCACCACGGTCAGCTTGGGCACGCGGGCGGTAGCCACCGCGGTGACCATCTTGGCGCCGTTCTTGGCAATGCCGCCGTGCTCGTAGTCCTTGCCCACCATGAAGCCCGAGAGGTTTTGCAGGAAGACCAGCGGGATGCCGCGCTGGTCGCACAACTCGATGAAGTGCGCGCCCTTGAGGGCGGACTCGCTGAATAGAACCCCGTTGTTGGCGACGATGCCCACGGGATGGCCATGGAGCTTCGCGAACCCCGTCACCAGAGTGGTGCCGTAGTTCTTCTTGAACTCGTGGAACCTGGAGCCGTCCACCAGGCGGGCGATGACTTCGTGGACGTCGTACTGGGCGTTGACGTCCGTGGGAACTGCACCATAGATCCCGGCCGGGTCCACAACAGGCTCGACGGCGGTGTCCACGTCCCACGCCGGGGCCGCCGGCTGGGGCAGGGTGGCGACGATGTCGCGGACAATCTGCAGGGCATGCTCGTCGTTTTCGGCGAGGTGGTCCGTCACACCGGAAATCCGCGAGTGGACGTCGCCGCCGCCGAGTTCCTCTGCCGTGACGATCTCACCGATGGCGGCCTTCACGAGGGGCGGCCCGCCCAGGAAGATGGTGCCTTGGTTGCGGACAATGACGGTTTCGTCGCTCATGGCTGGAACGTAGGCGCCACCGGCGGTGCAGGATCCCATGACGGACGCGATCTGCGGGATCTTCGCCGCGGACATCTTCGCCTGGTTGAAGAAGATCCGGCCAAAGTGCTCTTTGTCCGGGAACACCTCGTCCTGCTTGGGCAGGAACGCTCCCCCGGAATCCACGAGGTAGACGCACGGCAGCTTGTTTTCCAGGGCGATTTCCTGGGCCCGGAGGTGCTTCTTCACCGTCATCGGGTAATACGTCCCGCCCTTGACCGTGGCGTCGTTGGAAACCACCATCACCTGGCGGCCGTGGACCAGCCCGATTCCCGCGATCACCCCGGCGCCGGGCGAGTCATCGTTGTACATCCCGTTGGCCGCCAAGGGGGCGATCTCCAGGAAAGGGCTTCCTTCGTCCAACAAGTAGTTGATGCGCTCGCGCGGCAACAGCTTGCCCCGGGAAATGTGCCGCTCACGCGACTTCTCCGGGCCGCCGAGCGCGGCCACGGCAAGGCGTTTCTTCAGCTCGTGTACCAGGGACAGCTGCGCTTCCGCGTTGGCCGCGAACTGGTCGCTGCTGGTATCCAGCTGGCTGGCGAGTGTCTCCATCGACTGTGTCCCATCCCGGCCCATGGGCCATCTCAGTTAGTACCGCATAACTGGAATTTAGGTTAGTCTCTATTAACTGTGTTGTCCATCACCTCCGCACCGGGCCACCCCGGTGCCGGCGCCGAAATGGACGCGTGCAAAAGGAGGAATTGTGGTCACCTTCCAAAGGAGCTCCCATCAGGACGGCCCCACCCCGCGGAGCCCCAGGCAAGACAGCCCGACACAGAGAAGCCAGGCCAAGGAAACGCGGCGCAAGGCCCTCCTGACCGCCGCAGCCGGGTTGTTCGCCGCCGACGGTTTCAACCGCGTGTCCCTTGAGGACCTGGGTGCCGCGGCTGGAGTCAGCGGTCCTGCCGTGTACAGGCATTTCCCGGGAAAACAAGCCGTACTGGCCGAGCTGCTGCTGAGCGTGAGCCGGAACCTGCTCGACGGCGGACGCAACGTAGCGTCCGAGGCCCCCGACGCCGAAGCTGCCTTGCGCGGACTGGTGGAGTTCCATGTGGACTTCGCCCTCAGCAATCCCGATGTCATCCGGGTCCAGGACCGCGACTTCAGCAACCTCAGCAACGCCGACCAGGCCGAAGTCCGCACCCTGCAGCGCAATTACGTGGAACTGTGGGTGGGCGTGCTCGGCGAACTTCATCCGGAAACCGATCCCGCCGAACTCCGGGTCCGTGCCCACGCGGCCTTCGGTCTCATCAACTCGACGCCCCACTCGGTCCGGCACCACGGACGACGCATGGCGGTCAAGACCGCGCGGCCCATCCTCGAGCGCATGGCCCTCGCGGCCCTGACGGCGCGCTAACCTCCTGCCGCCGAGAACCCAACTAGCTCGCAGTTGTTGTCGTTATGAGCCCTCAAAACGACATCTAGTGCGAGTTAGTTGGGCCTCGACGCAGTGCTAGATCAAACGCGCTGCTAGATCATCGTCATGACGGTTGCGGGGTCGGACAGGATCGCGCCCAGGTCGGCCAGGAATTTCGAGCCCTGTTCGCCGTCCACCAGCCGGTGGTCGAAGGACAGGCTCAGGGACATGACCTGGCGCACCGCGAGCTCGTCGTTGTGAACCCACGGGGCTTTGCGCACCGATCCGAGCGCGACGATGGCGGCCTCGCCCGGGTTCAAGATGGGGGTTCCGGCGTCGATTCCGAACACACCGATGTTCGTGATCGAGATGGTCCCGCCCGTCAGGTCGGCCGGGGAGGTCTTGCCTGAACGCGCCGTGTCCGTGAGAGCCGACAAAGCCGTGGACAGCTCCAGCAGCGTCATCCTGTCCGCGTCCTTGATGTTCGGAACTGTCAGGCCACGCGGCGTTGCGGCCGCGATCCCCAGGTTGACGTAGTTGAACTGCACGATCTCCTGTGCGCCTTCGTCCCAGCGGGAGTTCAGGCTCGGGTTCCTGCGCAGGGCAATCAGCACAGCCTTGGCCGCGATAGTCAACGGCGTGAGCTTGTACCCGGCAAATTCGCGGCTGGCCTTGAGGCGCGTCAGCAGTTCCATGGTGGGCGTGACGTCCACGGTCAGGAACTCCGTCACGTGCGGCGCCGTGAAGGCGCTTTGCACCATGGCAGCGGCTGTGAACTTCCGGACTCCCTTGATGGGCGTGCGGGTCTCGCGCTCAGTTGAAACCCCGACGGCGGGCGCGGCGGCGGGGGCGACCCCGGGTACCGAAACCTGCGCCTGGGACCCGGAGGCGAAGTCCTGGACGTCCGAACGGGTGATCAGGCCTCCCGGTCCGGTTCCCCTGACCAGCTCGAGCTCGATTCCGAGGTCCCTCGCCAGCTTGCGGACCGGAGGCGTGGACCGTGGACGCTCCGGCTCCGCTGCAGTCGCGCTTGGAACCGCAAGCGGTGCCTTGGTTTCGACCGTGGAAACGGGCTCGACGGCGGGAGCGGGCTCCCGGACTGGCTCGCGTTCGGTGGCGCCTGCCTCAAAGCTCCGCTGGCGTCGGGCCGGGCGTCCGGACTTTTCGAGGACGGCACCGTAGCCCACGAGGTTCGGCTCGCGCTTGGCCGCGCTCTCCGCCGGGCTCGGGGCGGTCCCGTTGGACGCTCCCGTATCGGAACCGCTACCACCGGAAGGTGAGGCTCCGGCGTCGTCGACTTCAAAGGAGACAATCGGCTTGCCGACCTCCACAACGGAACCGGCCTGTTCGTGCAAGGCGGCGACGGTTCCGGCGAAGGGCGAAGGCAACTCGACCACGGCCTTGGCCGTCTCGACCTCGGCAATGACCTGGTTCAACGTCACGGTGTCCCCCACCGCGACCTTCCAGCTGAGAATTTCCGACTCGGTGAGTCCTTCACCGAGGTCGGGCAGCCTGAATTCCTTGATCATGGTGGCGCTCATCCTTCCAGCCCGCTCAGGGAGTTGCCGCGGCCGAGTGCGCGGTCCACGCCGTCGAGGATCCTGTCGAGGTCCGGCAGGTGGTGCATCTCGAGCTTGGAGTACGGGTACGGGATATCGAACCCGGTGATCCTGACCGGCGCCGATTCAAGGTAGTTGAAGCAGCGTTCGGTGATGCTGGCGGCGATTTCTGCGCCGAGCCCGCCGGACTGCGCAGCCTCGTGGGTGATGACGAGCCTGCCGGTCTTGCGGACGGATGCCTCCACTGCCGGGAAGTCGATCGGAGCGAGCGAGCGCAGGTCGATGACCTCCACGGAGACCCCTTCGTCGGCGGCGGCCATCGCGGCGTCGTTCGCGGTCTTCACGAGAGGTCCGTACGTCACCAAGGTGACGTCGCTGCCTGCGGTGACCACCCTTGCCTTCTCCATGGACAGCGCCGTGGAAAGATTCGCGGTCTCATCCACTTCGCCCTTGTCGTGGTAGCGGCGCTTGGGTTCAAAGTAGAGCACCGGATCGTCCGAGGCGATGGCCTGCTGGATCATGGTGTAGGCGTCCTGCGGGTTGGACACGCTGATGACGCGGAGTCCCGAGGTGTGCGTGAAGTAGGCTTCCGGGGACTCGGAGTGGTGCTCGGGCGAACCGATTCCGCCGCCGAAGGGAACCCGGATGGTGATGGGCATCTTGACGTGGCCCTGGGTCCTGTAATGCATCTTGGCTACCTGGCTGACGATCTGGTCGAATGCCGGGTAGATGAAGCCATCGAATTGGATTTCGCAGACCGGGCGGTAGCCGCGGTAGGCCAGTCCGACGGCGGTGCCGATAATCGCGGATTCGGCCAAGGGAGTATCAACTACCCGGTGTTTGCCGAAGTCTTTCTGGAGGCCGTCGGTGACACGGAAAACGCCGCCGAGTGCTCCGATGTCCTCACCCATGAGGACAACTTTGGGATCGTTCTCGAGGGACTTGCGCAGGCCGGCGTTGATGGCGCGGGCGAAGGTCAGCTTGCTCATCAGAGGGCACCTTCCTGGGTTGATCCGCTGAAGCTTTCCAGATAGCGGGAGTAGTGGTCCTTCTGGCGTTCGATCCAGGAGTTGGGTGTGCTGTAGACGTGCTTGAAGAGGTCAAGGGGCGCGGGATCGGGCATGTTGATGACTCCTGCGCGCAGGTTCCTGGCCACCTCGTCCGCTTTGGCCTGGGTCTTGGCTTCGACTTCTTCCGTGAGGAGGCCCTTGGTCCGAAGGAGTGCCTTGAGCCGGGTAATCGGGTCCTTGGCTGCCCAGTCTTCGAGTTCATTGGCGTCGCGGTAACGGGTGGGATCATCCGCCGTCGTGTGCGGGCCCATGCGATAGGTCACCGCTTCGATGAAGGTCGGTCCGCCGCCGTTGCGGGCCCGGTCCAACGCAATGCGCGTGGCAGCCAGGACAGCCAGGACGTCGTTCCCGTCGACCCGCATGCTGGGGATTCCGAAGCCGGAAGCACGGTCGGCGATCTGGATGTGGGACTGAATCCGGACGGGTTCCGAGATGGCCCAGTGGTTGTTCTGGCAGATGAAGACCACGGGTACTTGGAAGCTCGCCGCGAAGACCATGGCCTCGTTGACATCGCCCTCGCTCGTGGCGCCATCGCCGAAGTAGGCAATTGCCACGGAGTCCGCTCCGTCGTACTGGATGCCCATCGCGTAGCCGGTTGCGTGCAGCGATTGCGAGCCGATGATGATCTGTTGGGTGGCGATGTTGTGGCGGTAAGGGTCCCAACCGGCCGAAGCGTTGCCGCGCCACGCGCGGACCAAATCCGTTGGCTCCACGCCGCGGCAGTAGGCAACGCCGTTGTCCCGATAGCTGGGGAAGACAAAGTCATCGTCCCTGAGGGCCCTGCCGGAACCGATCTGGGAGGCTTCCTGGCCCAGCAGTGGCGGCCACAGGGCCAGCTCACCCTGACGCTGCAAGGCCGTGGCCTCGGCGTCGATGCGGCGGATGACCATCATGTCTTCGTACAGCGAGCACAGTTGCTCGTCCGTGACATCGCTGACCCAGAGATCGAACTCCGGGTGGCTGATGCGTTCCCCCTCCGGGGAAATCAGTTGGACCAGATCCCCGCCGGTCCGACGCGGGCTTGCTGCACTGATTCCGGGATTCGACACCTTGTAGGCGTCCTGGCCGGGTTCGTCCGTCAACACAGTTGATCGCACCTTTCAGCTCGTGCTCGCAGGCCTTTGGAGGGACTTGTGATCCGCCCGCGGGCCAGCATCCGGGCGTCGTCGCCTGGATTAACTGTGACCCTACTCACAATGCTCATTGGGTACAACCACCGTTGAAATTTCTGCGCATTCTGCCCTGTCTGGATGGTGCGCACCGTGCTAACGTTGCGCATTATGCAAGCTTTAGATGGCACCGACACACGCCTGCTTTCGGCCATGGCGAAGGATCCCCGCGGCACGGTAGTGGCCTTGGCGCAAAAGCTGGGACTTTCCCGGAATACAGTCCAGGCACGGATGGCCCAGCTGGAAAAGAAGCATGCCTTTCTCTCCTTCGAACGGCGCATCAACCCGGCAGCCCTCGGCTACCCGCTCATGGCATTCATCTCGGTGCATGTGCAGCAGCAGAAGCTTGGGCAGCTCGCCTTGGACCTCGCCGAAATCCCGGAAATCCTGGAGGGGTACGGACTGACCGGTTCGGCTGACCTGTTGCTGCGGGTGGTGGCGCTCGACGCCGAGGATCTGTTCCGGATCAACGGCAAGATCCTTGCGTGCGACGGAGTGGAACGAACGGACACTGCCATGTCCATGGGCGAATTGATTCCCTTCCGGGTGCAGCCGTTGTTGAACCGGAATACCAAGAAGGCGCTCCGCACGGGCTGAGCCCTTGAATCCCCTTGCTCCTCGCTGGAATGTGCGATTTGATGCAGGTGGACGCCTAGGGGGCCGGCTGGCGGCTTCTGTCCGGTTGGCGGCGCAGGCCTGGTCGCCGGGAAGGGGAACCACCCGTGAGCACCCCGCAAGTACCGCTGCAGCCTGACCAGGACCCTCGGGCCCAGTTCACCCCGCCGGGGCAGTACCCCGCTCCCGAGCAGTACCCCGCTCCCGGGCAGTACCCCGGCGCCTACTCCGGTCCCTACGCCCCGCCCGGGCCGGGGGCGTACCCTCCCCACCCCTACGGGATGCCCGTCCCGCCGCGTAAGAAGAGCCGAAAGCTCCTCTGGATCATTCTCGGAGCGGTGGCCGCGTTCCTGGCCCTTGTCATCGTGGGGGTCGTCGTTCTGGCCAACCTGGTGGGAAGTGCCACGAACCGGGCCCAGGCCGTCTCCAACGACTTCACCCGCCTGATCGTGAACGGCCAAAGCTCCCAGGCCTACGACCAGTACATGAACCCTGCGCTCACCCGAAGCCTGACGAAGGACAAGTTCATCGCCGGCATTGCGGGTCTCGGACTGGAAAACACCTGCAGGCCCCACTACGACTCGGTAAACGTCGGTTCATTCAACGGGAACAACACCGCCGACGTTGTTGGAACCCTGCAGTGCCAAGGCAAAACCCTTGACTTGAGGTACAACTTTGAAGGCACTGATTTGAAGATGGACGCCATCAGTCTCCAGCCGCAGGGATAACTCCGAAAAAATTCGTCCCATCCGACCCATCCATAGCGCCGGGGAGTCCGAATATCTGGTTGAGAGCCCCGTCCGGGGTTTCGAACACAGGCCGGATACAACCCCGGCCATACCGGAAGGTTTGGACCATGCGCACTTCGCCCAACCGCCTGATCGCCACCATCTTTGGCGCCGTCTACCTGCTCGTGGGTGTCGTTGGATTCTTCGTCACCTCGGGAATTGGATTCTTCGCTACCGAGGGTGCCAATCTGATCATCTTTGCGGTAAACCCCCTGCACAACATCATCCACCTCGCCATTGGCGCGGCCCTCCTCTACTCGGGCATGAACAGCACCGTGCTGTCCAAGACCGTCAACACCACCGTCGGCGCCGTCTACTTGCTCGTCGGCATCCTCGGACTGTTCCTCGTGGGCTCCGCACTGAACATCATTGCCCTTAACGGCGCAGACAACGTCCTGCACCTTGCCAGCGCTGTGGTTCTTCTCGGCATCGGCCTCTCGCAGGACAAGGTTCCGGCCACCACCGCCAGGGCCCACGTCTAAACACCTCGAAACCCGGAAGGAGCCGTCCGTGTCAGCTCAAGCTGCGACCCCCGTGTCAGCTCAGCCAACGACGTCCGTGGGACCCACCCTTGGGGCCTCCCTTACTTTGTTCTCGTGCTTTGCGGGAATGGGCGCGGGTCTCGTCGAGCTTTCCATCGCCTCGAGCTACATCTCGGGCCGGGGACCCCTTGTGTGGGCGGGCGGCGTCTTCGTGGTCTGGGGCCTGGCGCTGCTCGCCAGCTCGATTGCCAGCCTCCAAAGGGGGCGGCTCCGTTTCCGTAAGCCAACAACAACAGGCCTCCTCGCGGCCGTCCTGGTCCATGTCGGATTCCTGGTTGCCGGCATGGCCCAAAGGGTGCTCGACGGCGGGCATCTGGCGGCTCTTTTCCTGGTCCTGATGGCGCTGGGATCCTCCGCCTGGCTCGCCCGCAGGTTTCGCGACAACGTCGGGGGAACCGCTTCGGCTCCCCCACGAGCCGGTGCGCTTTTGGGAGCCGCCTTCGCTGCCGCCGTCATCGTCGCAGCAATTACGACGCCGGGGCTCGCCGCCTCGGTGGCCGGAGCGCATGCCGTCCCGCACGGAGAGCACTCCCTGCCGGGCGGCCATAACCACTAAGCCATAACCACCAGGACCTTCCGCCCAGGCGGAAGCAGCAATCCCTCCCGCACCGAGTGTGGGAGGGATTGCTGCTTAACGCGGAACTGACCCGATTCCGGGGTGGGCCCGAGCTTGGCTAGTCGATGGCCGCCATGAGTTCAACAACCCGGTCGAGGAAGGCATCAACCTGCGCCTCTTCGTAACCGTCGCGACCGCGGGCCTCGGAGAATGCTGCCCGGCGGACGTTGTCGACGCTCAGCGGTTTGTCGTTTTCCAGGTAACCGATCAAGGAGACACACAAGGCATCGACCTCGGCGATGTTGTAGCTGCGGGAGCGCTTCTTGTCCGGCCGACGGAAACGTTCGCCGTCGGGCCGGTGCAAACGGCCGCGCAACACTCCGGAGAGCTTTCCAATCTTCAGCAGCCAGGCTTCCTCGCCTTCTGCCGCTATCAGCTCGTCACGCTCACGTCGGGCGAAGGCGTCTTCGAGCCGGTCCAGGGCTGCGTCCACAGCCGTGGCGTCGTAGCCGCCTTTGACAGGATCAAATGAAACGGCGCGGACATCGCTGCTGCCGATCTTCTCCGATGCCTCGGCCCTGTTTTCGAACGACAACCGGGCGCGCTGGAAAAACTGGTCTACCTGCTTTGCGTTGTAGCCATACTTGCTGTGCGCCACGCGCTCAAATGCTGCGGGGATCTGGCGACGAATGTCCACTGCCACTGCTTTCCTTCTGGGTGGTTGTCAGGCGCCGCTCAACAGCGCGTAAAGAATAAATGCTGCCGGAGCCGCGAAGACGATCGAGTCGAGCCGGTCCATCACGCCGCCGTGTCCGGGCAGGATGCTGCTCATGTCTTTGACGCCAAGTTCCCGCTTGACCATGGATTCCGCGAGGTCACCGGCGGTAGCCGCGGCAACCATGCCAACGGCAAGCACCACGCCGACCCACCAGGGCCGGTCCAGCACGAAGATGCTGGCGAGGATCCCGATCACCATGGCACCTGCCACCGAGCCGGCGAAACCTTCCCAGGTCTTTTTGGGGCTGATCTTGGGAGCCATCGGATGCTTGCCGAACAGCGAGCCGACGAGATACCCGAAAGTATCGTTGGACACCACCAGCAACAGCATCACGGCAATCTGCCAGGCACCCGCCGGAACCTGCCCGCCGGGCCAGGGACCCGCCGTCGTCGCTCCCGCGCCTACATGGAGGGGCAAGATCGCAAAGCTGATCAGGAAAGGGACCCAGGCTAGCGTGAAGATTCCCGAGAAGACGCTGCGCGGAGCTCCGGCCGCGCTTTCAAGGGAACGCCAAAGCAGCACGGCCGTGCTGCTCAGCACCATCGCGAACAGCAGGCTTTCGGTGCCGCCGAAATAAGCCGCCAACGGCATCGCCACGGTACCCGTCAACACGGGGATGATCGGCATCCTGGTGCCTTGGCCTTCGAGCGCGCGGAAGATTTCCCACACGCCGAGGACCGCGAACGCGGTGGTCAGCAGAACGAACCCGAGCGGCAGGAACAGCAGCCCCCCGAGGACGGCGAAGAGCATGGCGAGCCCGACGCCGATGGCGGCCGGAAGATTCCGGCCGGCCTTGGGCGTTGGGTTGCCTCGTTGGCGTCTGGCGCGTGTGGGGATTCCCTGCGCGGGCGCCGGCTCAGCCTCGCTCATCAGACCTCGAGCAGCTCGGCTTCCTTGCGCTTGAGGAGCTCATCGATACCGTCGACGTGGGCCTTCGTGATGGCGTCGAGTTCCTTTTCGCCACGGGCACCCTCGTCTTCGCCGGCTTCGCCGTCCTTGACGAGCTTGTCCAGGGCGTCCTTGGCCTTGCGCCGGATGCTTCGGATGGAAACCTTTGCGTCCTCACCCTTGCCCTTGACGATCTTGACGTATTCCTTGCGGCGTTCCTGGGTCAGCTCCGGGATGGTGATCCGGATGACGTTGCCGTCGTTGGACGGATTGGCGCCGACCTCGGAGTCGCTCAAGGCCCTTTCGATGTCGCGCATCGAGGTCTTGTCAAAGGGCGTGATGAGGATGGTCCTGGCGTCCGGAATCGCGAAGGAAGCGAGCTGCTGCAGCGGTGTGGGGGTGCCGTAGTATTCCACGATCACCTTGTTGTAGAGTCCGGGGTTCGCGCGACCGGTACGGATCGACGCGAAATCCTCTTTGGCTACCTCGACCGCCTTGTCCATCTTTTCCCCGGCTTCGAGCAAGGTTTCTTCGATCACGGTTTCTCCTCAGAAATAGTCGCGCCCCGGTCCACGGGCCGCAGTGCACAATAAATTTCCGCCCCTGCGGGCGGAAGAGTCCTAGAAATATCCTAGCCCTTGCTAGGGGGTGACCAGGGTGCCCAGCTTTTCGCCGAGAATGGCCCGGGTGACGTTCCCTTCGCCTTCCATGCCGAAGACGACCATGGACAAATTATTGTCCTTGCACATGGTCATGGCGGTCTGGTCCATGACGCGGATGTCGCGGCGCAGGGCCTCGTCGTAGCTGAGCTTTTCGAGCTTCTCAGCCGTGGGATCCTTCTTGGGATCCGCGGTGTACACGCCGTCCACGCCGCTCTTTGCCATGAGCACGACGTCGGCATGCACTTCGAGTGCACGCTGGGCGGCCACGGTGTCGGTGGAGAAGTACGGAAGGCCTGCGCCTGCACCGAAGATGACCACGCGGCCCTTCTCCATGTGGCGGATGGCGCGGCGCGGAATGTAGGCCTCGGCTACTTGTCCCATGGTGATGGCGCTCTGGACGCGGGTCTCGACGCCGGCTTGCTCCAGGAAATCCTGCAGGGCCAGGCAGTTCATGACAGTGCCGAGCATTCCCATGTAGTCGGCGCGGGAACGGTCCATGCCGCTCTGGGAAAGTTCGGCGCCGCGGAAGAAGTTCCCGCCTCCGACGACGATTGCCACCTCGACCTCGGAAACAGCTGCGGCGATTTGCTTGGCAATGGCGCGGACCGTCTCCGGGTCAACACCAAGCTTTCCGCCGCCGATGACCTCGCCGGACAGCTTCAGCAGTACACGACGACGGGTCTTCTCCGGATGGATTGCAGTGTTCTCGGTTTCCATGGTGCCTTCCCGTTTGTGGACTCTGGCTAGATTATCTTGCTGGGGGCCGGGCAGAAAGCTGCCGGCCGTGGATGCACCCGGTGCGGGCCTGCGGTTGCATGCAAAAGGGGCGGCCACCGAAGTGACCACCCCTTTTGTATGTCTAACTAGTTTCCGACGCGGAAACGGGCAACTGCGGTTGCCTTGACGCCGGCCTCTTCGAGGACCTGTGCAACGGTCTTCTTGGAGTCCTTGGCGAATGCCTGGTCCAAGAGAACTTCACCCTTGTAGAAGCCCGTCACGCGGCCTTCGACGATCTTGGTGAGGGCAGCTTCCGGCTTGCCTTCGGCCTTGGCGGTCTCTTCGGCGATGCGGCGCTCGGACTCGACCAGCTCGGCCGGGACGTCTTCGCGGCTCAGGTAGTTCGGCGCCATGGCTGCAACGTGGACGGCAACGTCGTGGGCTGCGGTAGCAGCGGCGTCGCCCTCGCCCTCGACGGCGAACAGGACGCCGACCTGGGCCGGGAGGTCCTTGGAGGTCTTGTGCAGGTAAGCGTCAACCGTGCCGCCTTCAATGCGGGCGATGCGGCGGACAACAACCTTTTCGCCGAGAACGGCGCCTTCTTCGACGACAACCTCGGAAAGGGGCTTGCCTTCGACGTCGATGGCCAGCAGGGTCTCGAGGTCGGCAGCGCCGGACTCGACGGCCACGGCCAGGACCTTGTCGGCCAGCTGGATGAACTTGTCAGCCTTGGCAACGAAGTCGGTCTCGCAGTTGACCTCGATCATTACGCCGACGCCGCCCGTGACCTTGGCTGCAACCAAGCCTTCGGCGGTGGAGCGGCCTTCACGCTTCGTAGCGCCCTTGAGGCCCTTGATGCGGATGATCTCGATGGCCTTCTCGGCGTCGCCGTTGGCCTCGTCAAGAGCCTTCTTGACGTCCATCATGCCGGCGCCGGTGCGCTCGCGCAGGGCCTTGATGTCAGCAGCAGTGTAGTTCGCCATGTGAACCCCTCTGTCTAGAAATTTATGTGTTTACGGACTGACAGGACGGCAGCCCACCTGGTGGGCCGCCATCCTGTCAGTAGCTCCCCGCACCGAAATCAGCGCGGGAAAGGTCCGGATTTACTTGTCTGCTTCGGCTTCGCCAGCAGCAGCTTCGGTGGCCTCGGCAGCCGGGGCTTCAGCAGCTTCCGCAGCCGGAGTTTCGGCGGCCGGAGCTTCAGCAGCTTCGGCCTTGCTGCCTTCGAGGAGCTCGCGCTCCCACTCAGCCAGCGGCTCTTCCGGTGCCTCTGCGGCACCGGTTGCGCGCTGGTTACGGGCGATGAGGCCCTCGGCAACGGCGTCGGCAACCACGCGGGTCAGCAGGTTTACGGAGCGGATGGCGTCGTCGTTACCCGGGATCGGGAAGTCAACTTCGTCGGGGTCGCAGTTGGTGTCCAGGATGGCAACAACCGGGATGTTCAGCTTCTTGGCTTCGTCAACGGCCAGGTGTTCCTTCTTCGTGTCAACAACCCACAGAACGGAAGGAGCCTTGGTCAGGTTGCGGATACCACCGAGGTTGGTTTCCAGCTTGGTGAGTTCGCGCTTGAGGAGCAGGAGCTCCTTCTTCGTGTAACCCGAGCCCGCAACGTCCTCGAAGTTGATCTCTTCGAGTTCCTTCATGCGCTGGATACGCTTGGCAACGGTCTGGAAGTTGGTGAGCATACCGCCCAACCAACGCTGGTTGACGTACGGCTGGCCAACACGGGTAGCCTGCTCAGCGATTGCTTCCTGAGCCTGCTTCTTGGTGCCGACGAACAGGACGGTGCCGCCGTGGGCGACAGTAGCCTTGACGAACTCGAAAGCGCGGTCGATGTAGGACAGCGACTGCTGAAGGTCAATGATGTAGATGCCGTTGCGCTCCGTGAAGATGAATCGCTTCATCTTCGGGTTCCAACGACGGGTCTGGTGTCCAAAGTGGACGCCGCTGTCAAGCAGCTGGCGCATAGTTACGACGGGCATGCCGACGCTCCTTCCGGCAGGTCATTCATGAGAGCGCCACACGGGCCACTCTTACCCTGCCAATAGTTGACGGTTGATTAGCCGGACCCGAACGGGCCATGGCTCCTGGCATCCATTGCACTTCTCATCCGGCCACTGACTCGCCGGACCGCAAGAGGCACAATCCTCCGCAGCGTTGAATCCGCGAGGATTCGCAATTGGAGGGTTGGATACGCGTAGTCAGCCTGCAGCCCCCGCGCGACTGAATGAGAAGCGCTTCTGAACAAGCTTGAGGGCACAGCAAACTGCTCCACCAAGTGTACTACAGCGCCTTCAGCCTCATGACCGCCATCGCGTGCTCTTAGGGGTCCGTCCTCCGGCAGATTTTCCGCCCCGTTTTCCACATAGCCAGGCTGGCGCCTTTCGGGACGCGCCACCCCAACGAAGGCTTGTTCCATGAGAACCGCATACCTACCGGCCTACCTTCTCTTGCTCGTTGCCCTCGGCGCGGCGCCCGCCGTTGCATCGCCGCCGTCGGGCCCGCCCATCCTGCCCGGGACCGGCCCGGACTGGGCGTGGCCCCTCTCCCCCAAGCCCACCGTTCTGCGTGGTTTCGACCCTCCCGACAAGCCGTGGTTGAGCGGGCACCGCGGCGTGGATCTACAAGCAGCCGAAGACGGCGCCACGGTCGCCGCCCCCGCTGGCGGCACCGTGAGCTTCGTGGGAGTCGTGGTGGACCGGCCGGTGATCACTATCGACCACGGGAACGGGCTGCGGAGCAGCTTTGAGCCCGTCGACAGCCAACTCGAAGTAGGCGCCACCGTGGGCAAGGGCCAAGCCATCGGCGTGGTCAGAGCCGGCCACTGCGCGGGATCTCCGTGCGTCCATTGGGGAGTTCGGTCCGGGGAGGACTATGTGAACCCGCTTGACTTCGTCACGGATCTCCGGCCGTCAGTGTTGCTGCCCATGGACGATCTGTTGGCGTTGGACGATTTGCTGGCGCTGCAAGATGTACCGGCGCTAGACGATGGCGGAAATCCCGGTGATGGCCCGCCCCGTGACAAGGGTGTTGATTTCGTGGGTGCCTTCGTAGGAGTAGATGGCCTCGGCGTCGGCGAAGATCTTGGCCATCTCGTAGTCGGTGACAATGCCGTTGCCACCCAGGATTCCCCGCCCCAGGGCTACGCTCTCGCGCATGCGGGCCGTGGTGAAGGCCTTCGCCAACGCGGACTGCTCGTCCTTGGCGACGCCGGCATCCTCAAGCTGCGCGAGACGGACCATCATGCCCATGGAACTGACTGTGTTGCCCAGGATCTGCACGAGTTGTTGCTGCACCAATTGGAACGATGCCAGGGGCCTCCCGAACTGCATCCGTTCAACCGCGTAGCGGCGGGCAACGTCGAACGCCGCAAGCTGCTGGCCCACAGCCTGCCACGCGACTGAAAGCCGGGTGACTTTCAGAACCTTGTTGGTGTCCCTGAAGCTGTTGGCATTGGCCAGTTTGAAGAAGTCCGGAACCACGACGTTTTCAAGGGTGATATCGGCATTCTGGACGGTCCGCAGCGAGATCTTGTTCTCGATCTTGCTGGCCTTGAATCCGGGGAGGCCCGTGTCCACAAGGAAGCCCTTGACCTGGTTGTCGGCGAGGTCGCGGGCGAAGACCACAACCCAGTCCGAGAAGGTGGCGTTGCCGATCCAGCGCTTGGCCCCGTTGAGGATCCAGTTGTCGCCGTCGCGGCGCGCAGTGGTCCGGGTGCCGCCTGCGACGTCCGAGCCACCCAGAGGCTCGGTCAGTCCAAAAGCGCCGATCTTCTTGAGGGAGTAGATGTCCGGCAGCCAGGCTTCTTGTTGCTCCTGGGATGCCAAGGCCTCGATGGAACCAGTGAACAAACCGTCATGGACGCCCATGAACGTGGCAATCGAGGCATCGGCGCGCGTTGCTTCTGCGTGGACAAGGCCAGCGAACACGTTGGAATAGCCTTGCCGCCTCACCGGGCTGACCAGGTCAATCTCAGCCAGCTTGGGAATCAGGTCCATCGGGAATTCCCCACGGTTCCAGCAGTCAACGGCAATCGGCTTGACCTCACGGCACAGGAAGGTCCGGATCTCGGCCAGCCGGTCTTGTTCCTTGCCCGTAAGCAGTTGCTCAAATCCATAGAAGTCGCCGTCGGCGTACGGGAGATTCTCGAGGTCGATTGCTGCCTTGGACATGGCGCTCCTTCGCGTAAGTTACTGATGAGTAACATACCGCAATAGCAGGGCCACCACAAGCAACCCCGCGCACTCCAAAAGCGGAGTCGGCTTCCTGCGTGGCGTCATCCTCCACGGCCGAAACAATCGCCGTTAACCTCCGGGGCCCCGGGTGTTTGCCCTTTACACGGTTCGCTCCCAGCCCGCCTCCATAGCTTGGCAGGGACATCGTTTCCCCAACCTAAGGACGATTTTCAATGCCTGTGACACCCAACAAGCTCAAGCGGACCTCAATGGTATTGGTGGGCGCAGCCGTTGCTGCTTCCACTCTTGGCTCCGTTGCTTTGCCGGCATCTGCTGCCGACGAGGGCAAAGCACACGCCCCGGCCGCCGGATTCACCGTGAAGGCCTTTTCGCCGGTCGGCACCGAGTCGGCACCTGACGACATCACCCGGATGGGCGACTCCGTGTACGTCTCGTTCCAGAATGGCGTTGGCCCCTTGGGCGAGGCCTCCGCGAGCGGCGCCACAGCCAGCACGGTTCAGCAGTTCAGCCTCGACGGAAAGCCCGGCAAGTCCTGGCAAGTCACGGGCAAGGTTGATGGGCTTACGGCCGATCCGGAGCACCACCGTCTCCTCCTCACCGCCAACGAGGACGGCAACTCGAGCTTCTCAACCCTCAGCCCTGACCAGGCGAAGGCGCTGACTACGTACACATATTCCGGCCTCACCCACGGTGGTGGAACGGACGCCGTATCCGTCGTAAACGGCAAGATCCTCGTCAGCGCCTCGGCGCCGGTTGACGCTTCGGGTCCGGCCGCCTATTCCGTCGCATTGGAAGGCACCACGGCCAAACTGACGCCTCTCTTCGGCGACAGCGCCACGGCTACCGCAGCCAACGGTCCCCAGGCTGGAAAGGCAACCAAGCTTGGCCTCACGGACCCGGACTCCAACACGGTGGTTCCGGCCGCCGCTCCGCGGTTCAAGAACTCCTTCATGCTTGACGCGCAGGCGGACCAGCAACTGATTTTCGCCTCCCGTCCGGGCAGCGGGAAACAAGCTCTCCAGGTCCTGTCCGTTTCGCAGCCCCTGGATGACACCGTGTTCGCGGCGCACTCCAACCAGACTCTCCTGGTCACGGACCCGAAGGACAACAAGGTCTTCTCCATCACCGGCCCGTTCAAGGCCGGCGAAGCGGTCTCCGCCGTGGTACCCGACGCGGGCCCGGCATACCTGGCAAACCTGGACCTGGGCACGGGCGCCCTCACCCCGATCAAGGAACTTGCTTCCGTCCAGCCCAAGGGCTTGATGTTCACCGGCGGCGCCGGTGACAACTCGCACGACGGCGAGCGCTCCGAGTAGCGAACACCTTCGAAGGAGCCCCTGACTGCGCTTCTGCGCGGTCGGGGGCTCTTTGTGCAGGTCTGGCCGCCCCTGTCGCAGGAATTGATGCCGGGATTCGATCCTTGTGATCCTCTTGGCCGAACGATTCAGTCCGCCTGGCCTAGCCGAGCTCGAAGCCATGCGTCGATGCGTTCGAGGGCGGCTCGTGCCATGGGCGTCGCATGCCCGGTAAATCCATGAGGGGATGCGGGATAGATACGCAGATCGACCTCGACCCCGGCGTCCGAAAGCCGCGAGGCCATGGCGAGATTGTCTTCCAGAAGGATGTCGTCACGGCCAACCACGATAAGGATCGGGGGCAGGCCCGCGGGGTCGGCGAAGAGTGGTGAAAGGTCGGGGTGGGCGCGATCCGGAGCAGTCCCGGCATACGCGTCAAGAAAATACTCGTCGGCGATCAGGCGTCCGGCGTCCGTCTTCGCGGCGAGGTCATAGGTGCCGAACTGCAGCACGCCGCCGCTGAAGGCCGTGACCCCGCGATCGCGCAACCGGACAAGAGTGGAAACCGCCAGCGTTGAACCGGCAGAGAAGCCACCGACAGCGAGTTTCGCGGTACCAAAACGGCTTCCGGCGTGCTCCACCAGCCACAGCGCTGCCGTCTCGCAGTCGTCAGGGGCGCACGGCCACGGGTGCTCGGGGGCAAGCCGGTAATCCACGCTGACCACCGCAATACCCAGTGCGTCAGCAAGCCGCCTGTTGCGAACATCGCTTCCAGCGGCCGAGCCCATGTAGAAGCCGCCACCGTGGATTTCCAGGAACACGCCCGCCACCGGAGAGCTGACCGGCAGGTGGATCCGCACCGGAACGCTTCGGCCAAGCGCACGGGCCTGCTCCGTGATTGGCCGTGGATCACACTCCGCGGGTGCTGCCGCGCCAGCTCGGAATGCGAGGAGCTCTTCGCGGCTCCTCGGGCCGCGGCCGGCCGGCCTGTGGGCGTAGAAGGCGCGGGATTCATCGACGAGTGACAATAGTTCAGGATCGATCAGCGCTGGCAGTTCGAAGCTCATTGGATAACTCTAGGATGCGCATCCGGCGCGCGAACACGGCGCACGCCGTGGCGTGTTCGGCCCGTTGGGCGCAGTATGGAGGGATGAATGCTCCCAGCGCCGATGGTCTGGCGCAGGGTGGCTCCGTAGGTTCGGGGGCCCGCCTGCACCCTTGGAGCCGTTATGTGGCCCTGGGTGATTCGTTCACCGAAGGGGTAGGAGATCCGGAGCCCCGCAGCCCGGGCGGTCTGCGAGGCTGGGCGGACCGGGTCGCGGAAGAACTGAGCGCCGGACATGAAGATTTTGCTTACGCGAATCTGGCGGTCCGTGGCCGGTTGCTCCATCAGATCCTGGATGAGCAGGTTGGCCCTGCGCTGGCCCTGCAGCCGGATCTGATCACCCTCAATGCCGGGGGCAATGATCTGATCTTCCGCAGAAGCGATCCCGACAAACTCGCCGTCAGGATGGACGCCGGAGTGCAACTCCTGGCCTCCACCGGGGCAACGGTTGTCCTGTTCGTTGGCCCGGACTGGGGCGCTACGCCCGTGCTGGGACGGACCCGCGCCAAGGTGGCCATCTTCAACGAGAACCTGCGGACCATTGCGGTGCGGCACGATGCGGTCATCGCCGATCTCTGGGCCCTGCGTCAACTTACCCACCCGCGGATGTGGGATCCGGATCGGCTGCACTTCTCGCCGCTGGGCCAGCACACCATCGCCATCATGGTGCTCGACACCCTCAACGTCCTGCACACCTTGGAGCCAATGACTCCGAAAGAGCTCCCCGGACGCAGTTGGCGGGAAGCACGGGCCGACGACATTATCTGGGCGCGCGAGCACTTGTTCCCATGGGTCCTGCAACGCCTCAAACAAGGAATCTCCGACGACGGGCGGCACGCAAAGCGGCCGGATCCCGGCCCCGTGTTCGGCGCCTGGATGCCGCCGGGTACGTTCGTGGGCGACGATCCGCCAAACTGACGGCGATCTCAGAGGTTCCAGATCAACGCGGCGCCTACGGGTTATCGACAGCTGGCTGCTTCCCGGCAAGGACGGATGAGAGACCGCCGGACGCACGGACTCCGGCAGCCAATTTGGTGAGGCGCTTCTTGGCCGCGTGTTCAACCAGGAGTGGCACATAATCCCGGATCGGGCCGCCGTTCAAGTTCCCGTGCTCTTCAGCAACCACGGACTCGATGTCCGGGCGTGGCATATCGGGGAACCGCTCGGACAGGTTGTTGATGACAGCCACAAGGGCCCGCGCTTCGTCTTCCCTCGTCATAGGGCTAAGTGTCCGATCCGGGCGCAGGAAGGTCAACAAGATGACGGCATTGGTCAAACGAGCCAACCTTATGACGTGACGGTGGCCAGCAGTTCCCGGCTCTCGGCAATGTAGCGGTCGCAGAAAGCAACGTCGCTCACCTGCGTGGAGGCGGCCATCGGCTTGCCATCCTCGTTGTAGTAGGTCCCTGTGGCAGCGGACGAGTCGGTGAGGATCCGGGTGATGACGCGGGCAGCGCGCTTCGAGGTTGTGAAGTGCGGGAAGACCGTGAGGATCGGCGTGAGCGCCTTCGCTATGACGCGAACGACGGCCGGGACTTCGCCGAGGTTGGAGCCGGGGTTGACCCCCGGTTCGATTGCCCTGAACCGCAGGCGCGGGTATTCGCGGGCGAGGCTGAACACCGCGGCGAGGTTCCCTTGCTTCGAGGTGGCGTAGGCGTCCATTCCGGGGCGGCTCGAGCCTCCGGGTGTGTACTCGCCCCGTGCGGCGGCTTGGGCCGAGATGAAGCGGCTGCCTCGGAAGCCGGCCCGCACCGCCGGGATTCTCCCGGGATCCTCGACCGCGGACGCGATGAAGACGACGTTGGTGCCATCCGCGAGGGAGGGAAGGAGTGCGTCCGTGAATGCCAGGGGTCCCAAGTGGTTTGTCGCGAACGATAGCTCCCACCCCTGTTTGCTGGTCGCGGGGGTGGACAGCATGACGCCGGCGTTGTTCAGCACGCCGCGGACCGGCAGTTCAAGGGCGGTGATTTCCGCGGCGGCGCGGCGTGAGCTCACGACGTCGGACAGGTCGGCAACGATGGCGACGGCGGCACCTCCCCGGCCTTCGATTTCGGCCGCGACAGCGGCGAGCTTGTCAGGGTTTCGACCGACAAGCACGACCGTGCCGTGGCGGGCGAGCTCCAAGGCCGTGGCGTGGCCGAAGCCGGAAGTGGGGCCGGTAATGACCCAAGCCGATGCGGATGTCGTCATGGGGTTGCTCCTGTTTCAGTTGGCGACGGGCCGGTGAGTGCCCGCCACATCGCGCCGAACGCCGTCGAGCTCCGAATGCCGCCGGGGTCCGGATGCCGGATGAGGTGGTCAATGGTGGTGTCCGCAATCGCGGACATGAGGGCAGTGGTGAAGCTGAGCGGCACGTCCTGCATCGGGCCGTCGGCGGTGATCGCCGCGAGGAGTTCAGCGATCCCGGCGTAAGCGGCCCGGACCGCTTGATGACTGTCGCCGCTGAGGTCCTCGGCGACGCTGAGCTGCGCGAGGGCGCGATGTCGGTTCGGGTCGGTGGTTGCCCAGATGATCCAGTTGTCCCACATGCGCCGCAACTGGTCATGGGGCGTGTCCGACGCTCGCAAACCGGCGGTTGCGACCTGAGCCATTTCGCCCTTCAACGTCACGTACAGCTCATTGATGAGCGTTGTCTTGGTGTCGAAATAGACGAACAGAGTCCCGGCCGAGACGCCTGCTTCCTGGGCGATCATTGCCGTTGAGGCACCAAGTCCGTGGCCGGCGAACACGCGCGTGGCGGCAGAAAGCAGTGCCGCGCGGTGAGCAGGGTTCTTGGGACGTGCCATGTGGCTAGTCTATAAATGAGTGAGTACTCAGTCAACTAATCGTTCGGACGGACTTCAGCCGCCGCCGTCGCAGTTTGCTAGATGCTGTCCCACGGGCTGGAAGCGTAAACGTCGGCAACGGCTTGAACACCCTCGACGTCGTCGAAAGCGATTTCCCCGATCCATGAGACGCCCACGACGCCGACAGAATTCGTGACGAGTGCTGCGGGGAATCGGGAAATGTCTTTCAGTGTGACGGACTGTTTGCGCGTCCTGAACCCGGCGTCGACAAGGGTTGCGTCAAGAATCTGCCAGGTAATCCCATACAGCGAAGGTGCCGACGGCCACACGAGGGTTCCATCGTCGTCGATGAATGCAATATTGGCTGTGGTCGTTTCGGAGATCTCGCCACCCGCCGTCGTGAGAAGGGCGTCGTCGAAGCCCTGCCGCTCTGCCAGGCCGCCAAAGTACAGCTGTCCGAAACTTCCCACGTGTTTGATGTGCGCGACAGGCCGCTGATAGACGACCGGGAGTAGCCCCATCGGCACCGTTGACGGGTCGACGGCCGGACGGACAGAAGTCATGACGCGAACCTTCCCCGGATCGCTCTCAAAGAGAGTCACCCGAAGATATGAGTTGGGCGCATCGTCCGCGGCTTCCCGGACCCTCTCCAGGATCATTCCTGAATCAATCTCAGTTCCGTACAACTCGGCGTGCGCGGATTTCAGCCGATCGAGGTGCAGCGACAGCCCCCGCACACGCCCGCCGCGAATCTGCATCGCGGTGAAATGCCCGTAGTTTACGAGGGCAAGGTGGGAAAGCGTTCCATCGAGAACGTCAAGGCCGTCAACCTTGATACGTACGCCATCAGTCATCCCCCGAGCCTATGGCAGGACCACAGCGGGATTGAAGGGTCGAGCATGCCGGGCTGGTCGGCCATGGCAGCACATTCAGCGTGGGCCATTCCGCTTTCCATCTTCTGGTCTTTGCCTCATACACATCCTGGGGAGCCAGCACCGGGTTCGGCACAATCTTCCGCGCGAACAGGTCATCATAGCCATGCGGGGCGTAAGTTGTGAGGGCGCCCGCCTCATCTGAGGTGACCGCGAAGCAACAGGTCTTCGCGGCAAAATGGTCCACTGCATCAGTGCTGCTGGTGAAGGGAGCGGCCGGAACGCCAAAGCGCTCCTCGTACCAAACGTGGACGCGCGCTTCGTTGCGGACCTCGACGTCGACTCCCAGGTCCCCGAACAGCTCACGCGCCCGCAGAATCACCGCGTCTTCTGCTTCGTAAGAGGTGTCCTCGTCGAAGTAGAACAGGTCGTAATCCCGGATACCGGCCCGCGGATCCTTCCCCTCCAGCACATTCCAAACGGTTTGGAACAGGGCTCCGGCAGTCAACCACCAGTCGGAGACGCCAAGGCTGGGCGCCAGACGAAGAATTCTCCGGTTGATCGGGTTCTTCAGGATCCGGGCCAGAAAGAGCTGCTCGTCAGAGGTCGTCACCGGATCATCCTGCCCCATCCCCGGCGTTTCCACGGCCCAAATCTGCCAGGAGGCACGGGAAAGGGCCGGATGCCGTTTCCGGCACCCGGCCCCCTCGACCGGATTAGCCGCCGATGATGCTGGCGGTGCCGGCGTTGGCGCCCAGGTTCACGTTCAGGTTCGACGCCGAAGCGATGGACCCGTGGTTGGTGTTGGTGCCGTTGGTGTTGTTCTGTACGGTGCCGGCGATACCGGCGTTCGCGCCCACGTTCAGACCGAGGTTCGAGGCCGAAGCGACAGACCCGCGGCTGGTGTTCATGCCGTTGGTGCTCTTCACCGTGCTAGCCACACCTGCGTTCGCGCCTACGTTCAGGCCGAGGTTCGTGGCCGAAGCAACAGACCCTCGGTCAGCGTTCCAGCCGTTGGTGCCGTTGGTGTTGTTCTGGACCGTGCTGGCGATGCCGGCGTTGGCGCCCAGGTTCACACCGAGGTTCGACGCCGAAGCGACGGACCCACGGTTGGTGTTGGTGCCGTTGGTGTTGTTCTGCACCGTGCTGGCGACCCCGGCGTTCGCACCCACGTTCAGACCGAGGTTCGAGGCCGAAGCGACAGACCCACGGTTGGTGTTGGTGCCGTTGGCGTTGTTCTGGACCGTGCCGGCAACCCCCGCGTTCGCGCCCAGGTTCACACCGAGGTTCGAGGCCGAAGCGACAGACCCGCGGTTGGTGTTGGTGCCGTTGGCGTTGTTCTGGACCGTGCCGGCAACCCCCGCGTTCGCGCCCAGGTTCACACCGAGGTTCGAGGCCGAAGCAACAGACCCGCGGTCAGCGTTCCAGCTGCTGGTGCCGGTCGTGCCGGCCGTGCTGTGCTGCACCGTGCTGGAAACTCCAGCGCCGGCACCGATGTTCACACCGAGGTTCGAAACGCCCCCGAAGTTCCCGCGGCCGGTGTTCCAGCCGCTGGTGCCGGTCGTGCCGGTCGTGCTGTGCTGGAGCATGCCGGACAGGCCGGCGCCCAGGTTCACACCCAGGGCAGAGGCGATGCTGTCCCGGTTGTTCATGGACGAGTTGGAGCTGACGCTGGACCCGGCATGGGTGCCCAGGTCCTGGTGGGTGCCGGTGTCGGCCGAAGCCATTCCGGCTCCGGCGCCGAGCACAAGGACTCCGCCGGCGAAAGCGGTGCAAAGGGTCTTACGGACGAATGATTTCATGACTGTTTTTCCTCACGTGAAATGAATAATGAACCGGCAAGAGGCCGGTTATGCCTGCAGGCGTGCCGCGGTAAAGCAAGGCGCGGACGCAAGGGCGTCATCAATCGGGTGAGAAACCTGTCTCCTGTGCAGGTGCCCCGGGTAGCACGAAGCTGAAAAGGGAGCCGACCCCGTCCCGGGTCACAGGCAGAACGAAACGGTAGCCAAGATCGGCGACAGCTCCCTGGCCTGCCGGGCCTGGATTGCCGGCCCCGGACTGGCCCTGGCCGCCCGCGTTGGACACCGGCGCGGGAACCTCGAAGGGATCCACCCCGCCGGGCGCCGGGGGCGGATCCTGAAGGGGGGCACCCTGACCGGCCATGGAGAACGACGGGGACGAGTGTCCGCGGGCAGGACTGTCAGCGAAGGACGCCGGAAGAGTGGCCGCCGGGACTGCGCCAGAACCCTCGGTAGCGGGTTGCCGGGGCGGCAAAGCACCCTCAGCGGTCCCGCTGACAGGGGTTTCAACCGCCCCGGCGGCGGTAGGAAGGGAAGCCACCGGCGGGGCAATCACACCGGTAAGCGGCTGTTGAAGAGGGGCTACGATCTTCAACACGTTGTCCGTCAGCCTGTTGACCGGCCCGGAAACCGGCTGGAGAGCATCCGGGACCAATTGCGTGACCGGGGCAACGACAGGCGCGGCAATCGCGTCGGTTAGGGCAGGAACCGCCTCCGTGAGCTGCCGGGCCAAACCCGCCACGGGTGCCACGGTAGACGAAACGGCATCCGACGCAGACGGAACGGGCGACGCGGACGGAAGGGTCGGCGTCGGGGGCTGGGCCGGAGTGAGAAGCGATGTCACCGGTCCGGCAAGGGAAGGCAGCAGGCCGCCAGCGGCAGCAGGCTGGCTCGATGAGCCATCGGCGGGGCTTATTTCAGCCGCGTGAGCGGAGCCGGCACCGAAAATCAGCCAGATCACCACGAACAATCCGCTGACCAACAGCAAGCGGACAGCCGAAAGAGGATTGATGCCTACCCGGTCCATCCCACCTCCAATCAGCCGACTGCCGCGATAGCCGTCGCCCTCCCCCCATGCGCTGGAGCGCTCAAAAGCCTGGGAAGTGGTCGCGGTTTCACAAGGGATTCGGTGACGCGCGGCGCTCGGATGGGTCGCTCTTCAAATAAGCACTCAAAGTCGTGGCGGAGCGCCCTGGTTTCGGTTCTCGGCACGAATGAAGTGCTTCAACGTTCGAGAGCGATCGCAAGTTCCGACACGCCGTACCGAAATTTCATCTGCGGTACAACTTGACGGGTGGTTTGGCCCCCTACGATAAAGCGTCATTACTCGTCTATTTAGGAGATCCATTTGTCGTACCAGCAGCAACAGACCGCCCAGTTTGGCAGTGCCGTCCCGCTTTGGGCCCCCTACTACGGTGCGCCTATCGGCGAGGCAGCACGCCGGTTCTTCAAGAAGTACGCCACCTTCACTGGCCGGGCCAGCCGCAGCGAGTACTGGTGGTGGATGCTTATCTCCCTGGTCGTGAGCATCGTTCTGAACATCATCATGTCAGTGGCCGGGTCCGCGGGTGCGACCGTCAATGACTCCGGCGCCACGGTCCCAGGGCCGGGCATGATGGTCGGTGTCATTCTTCTCGTCATCTGGGGACTGGCCGTCATCGTCCCGTCCCTGGCGCTCACGGTCCGCCGACTCCACGATGTGAACTTCAGCGGCTGGATGATCCTGATCGGCCTCGTCCCGTTCCTCGGTGGACTGGCCCTGCTCATCTTCTCGATCCTGCCGTCCAAGCCGGAAGGCCAGCGGTTCGACGTCCCCGCTTAAGTCCACACCAAAGGACAAACTGAAGGGCCACTCGCGTGACGCGAGTGGCCCTTCGGTGTTCCGATGGAGAAGTAGCCTCATGGCTCGGGGCTTAGGATTTTCAGATGCTATCTCCAGACGATATTGCCGGCCTGACGGTCGAAGCGTACGGGTTTCCGGGCTCCCTGCGAGATGAACTCGTGGGCGCGATCCTTGACGGACGGAAGACGGCGACGACCTCGCTCCTCGTCCAATACAAGAGGGCCAGCTATTGCCGGTCGTCGGTGAACGCGGCGTGGTGGTTGATTCGTCAGGGCTACCCGTTTGCATCACGGAAGTTACCGAGGTTCGCGTAGTGTCCCTCGGTGCCGTTGATGCAGCTCACGCGATCGACGAAGGCGAGGGTTACCAAGGAGTCTCCGACTGGCGCGTAGGCCACGAGGAATTCTGGCATAGCGCCGACTTTCGGGCGGCCCTGCGTGATCCCACTTTTACGGTCTCGGACTCGACTGAAACTGTTTTGGTGCGTTTCCGCGTAGCCCTCCAGAGCTAGCATCGAGCAATGGATGCCGAGCAGATACTCGAAGGCGGCAATGTCAGCGATGCTGTCGTACGCATTGGATCGACTGTCCGTAAGCCGTGGATGGACTCGACACCGAGCGTCTTCGAGTTCATGAAAGCTGTGAGGAAAGCTGGCGTCGACGTGCCAGCGGTCCTAGGCCAGGATGAGCAGGGCCGGCAAATCACCGAGTTCATTCCGGGGCGACTCGCGCTCGGGTCAGATCCACTCACGCATTCGGAACTTCATCGCGTCGGAGCGATGGTGCGCGCGATCCACGACGCGAGCGCGGCATTCGTTCCCCCGCGTGACGCGCGATGGACCGTGGCGATCCCATCGCCAGGCGAAGAGTTGATCTGCCATAACGACCTGGCGCCATGGAACCTCATCATCGGTGATCGTTGGACGTTTATCGATTGGGACGCAGCCGCACCGAGCACCCGACTGTGGGACCTGGCCTAGGCCGCTCAAGCATTCGCGCTCTCGGACATGAACCAGGAGCCGGAGGAAGCCGCGCACAATCTGACGGCCTTCATTGGTGGGTACGATGCGGATCGACACATGCGCGAGCAACTACCGGAAGCGATGTCCCAGCGCGCCGCGGCGATGTATCACCTTCTGAAGTCTTCCCATGACTCGGGGCATGAACCGTGGGGCTCGATGTACATCGAAGGCCATGGGAACCACTGGCGGGCTGCGACCGCATACGTAGAGCGTCATCGGGATCTTTGGTCCGAAGCGCTTCTCACGTCGCCACGCTGAGGCGGTGCGTTGCCGCGGCTTCGAGAAGATGTTGCCGAAGCTATCGCGCGCCCTCTCCAGGTACGCGATTCACCGGAAATGATCCTTGGCTGCGCTACAGTTCCGTCCATGATCATTTGGCTCAACGGCACCCACGGGGCGGGAAAGACGACGACGAGCGCGCTCGTGCAGCAATTGCTGCCCGACGCGCGCGTCCTTGACGCTGAAAAGGTCGGTGAAGTGCTCATGGACATCAAGCCGGGACTTCCTGCAACGGACAACTTCCAGCACTGGGAGCCCTGGCGACCACTCGTCGTCGAGACCGCCCGGCGCGTGCTCGAGTTTGCTGGTGGCACACTCGTGATGCCGATGACTGTCCTGGTCGAGAGCTACTGGCGGGAGATCAGCGATGGCCTTACCGGGCACGGCATCCCGATCCAGCACTTCGTGCTCCACGCGGACCAGGCCACGCTCCGCGAACGCATACAGAACGACAAAGACCTCGGTCCCTCGACTTTCCGCTTCGCATACCTGGAGCCATACGCCGATGCAGCCCGTACTTGGCTGCACGATGAAGCCGAGGTCATCGACACCACGCACATCACACCGGACCAAGCCGCGCAGCAGATTGCGGACTCGGTGCTTGGCCGCTGAGAGCACGGAACAACCTACAGGTTTGAGTCGGGTGAGGGGTCCCCTGGCGGACCATCCTCACATCGACGAAAACGGGGTTCTGCTCTTCGGTTTCCTCGGTGCCGTCCAGCTCAAAGCCATTGCGTCGGTAGAAAGCCTTGGCCCTTTCGTTCGTCTTCTCGACCCAGAGAATGCCAGGGTCGGCGCCGAGTGTGGAGTCGAAGGCCCTATTCCTGACACAGCCTCAGCTCAACGCCGCGAGAGGGAGCCGCGCGACTCTTCTCCCCTCCTACCTGGCAACACCCCCGCACTGGGCTAGAGGATGAGAGCTCGGGCCTGGCCGGGAACGACGGCGCGGCACCTCCCAAGGAAGGTACCGCGCGGATTTCGTCTTCGGACCCGAACCTACTGTGCGCTCGTGAAGAGCAGGCCCTTCGGGTGGATCGAGGACAGACCCTGGACCGGTGTGAGCGATCCGGTCGAGAGGTCCAGCGTCGCGAGGTAGTCCGGGGCGGCATCCGGCGTCACGGTCGAAAGTGCCTGGCCAGCCGCGAACGGTCCGGTCACGGAGAGTACCGTGTTGTGGTCGGGGTCGGTGATCCATAGTGTTTGCCGTGACGTCGTCGCGAAGGCGGTGTCGTCGACTTGCTGGCTGAGGTTGAGCACCTGAAGCGACTGCTGCGGGGTCCCGGCGCGGTCCGCGAAGATCAGCTGCTGGTCGCCCTGTGAGGCAAGCGCGAACTGGTTCTTGAAGCGGGGGCTAGCAGCCGGGACCACCGTCGCGGAGTCAGGGTCGGTCAGGGCAAGGGTCGTGGTCCCTGTCGAACCGGCGTTGGCGACGGTTGCCGTGGCGTTGTCGGTGAAGACCGGGGCCAGCGCGGCTGTTGAGCCGCTCAGCGTTGCTCGGTAGATGGCCGGCCCGGTGGTGTCGGCCGGGTTCGAGGCGGTGATGAAGATCTTGCCCTGGTAGATCGTGGCGGTGTCCGTGCCGCCCCCATGCGTCAATCCGGTGTAGGCGAAGTCCTTCACGGCGGCGGCGCCGGCGGACGGTGTCACGGTGTGGAAGGAAGAATTGCCGTCCTCGTTCGTTGTCACCAACAGCCTTTGGCCTGCCTCGTCAGCGTGCAGCCCGTCGATCTTGCCCGTGATCGTCCAGGACGCGCCTGGGGTTCCGTCGAGGGAGTACTGCTGGATCGTGCTTGCGGTTGCACCGCTCGTGGAGGGTTCGCCCATCGGGCCGACGCCGTTCTGGAAGGCCACGTAGATGTTGTTGCCAAGGCGCGTGATGTCATCCGGCTTGCTCTCGCTGCCGACAGCAGCGAAGGACTTGACCGTGTAGGGAGACGCCGGGGTGGCGTTGGCCGGGACGGCGTTGGCCGGGGAGGCGTTGGCCGGGACGGCGGTGCAGCTCAGGAGGACTGCGGCGGAGAGTGCAGCGCCGAACATGAAGGGTTTGCGGGAAGGTCTGATGTCCATGGTTAAGTTCCTCAGTGTCATAGTCGATTCCCCATCGGGGCAATCATCCGGCCACCGCATGGATGCGACATTACGCGGAGATGAACGCAGGACGGCCGCTCGCTGGGAGACGCTCCCGGAACGCCTCTCTCCACACCTTCAAAACGAAAGAGCCCCTGATCTGCGTTTCCGCAGCTCAGGGGCTCTTTTTGGTAGGGCTACTCGGACTTGAACCGAGGACCTTAGGAGAATGATTTCGCATTTTTCATTAGTATTCGGTGGATACTAAAAATGCCTAGATTCCGCGGCAGAATGGGCCAAACGAGTGCTTTGAGCGCTCATCATTTTCCGTTACGCTTCGTTGTTTCCGGTGGGTAAACGGTGGGCGAAATGCCGTTATAGGGTTCAACCCGCGCCAACGGTCATGCTGTCTCGTTCTCGCGCCTCCATGAAGTACGAACACAGCTGGCGCTTCCGCCGGCGACTAACAGCGGACAATACGGGGACACCAATGAAAACGACGCCAGAACGCAGCGAAACACTGGAAACGGCCGAAGAACAATGGCTGAGCCCAAGGGACATTTGCGCCGAGTTACACATTCCTGAACAGACCTTCTACCAGTGGCGGGTGAAGCACATTGGTCCCCGCGCCTACCGGATCGGCCGACACCTACGGATCAGCCGAAGCGACTTCAACTCGTGGTTGTCTTCGCACGCGGAAGATTAGATCTCGCGTCTTCGCTTTTTGTCATTCTGATCCTCGATGATTGCTGGGCGGGTCCTTCGCGCAACCAGGGCGCTTTGCGCCCGCTCGCAATTCAAAAACTTCGTTCGGCGCTCCGCTTATTTCCTCGCGAATTTTTTGAATCGCGCCCGGTTCCCCAAGTTGCACTCCGACCCCTCATGCCCAGCAGCGGTCCCCGTATCAGAACGACTCAGACATCCAATGGCGGCGGAGGGAAATGGAACATCCTTGGGCCCTCGAGGCGAGCCGGCGGCGTCATAGTTTCGTCAGGATGCCCGCGACCTGGTCCAGGGCGCCCGGGACCAAGGAGTAGTAGGCCCATGTGCCGCGCTTTTCGCGGTGCAGCAGCCCGGCGTCGACCAGGATCCTCAGGTGGTGGGACACCGTGGGCTGGCTCAGATCCAGGGGTTCAATGAGGTCGCAAGCGCAGGTCTCGCCGGAGGATTCGGCCTTGATGATGGAAAGCAGCCGCAGCCGGTTCGGATCCGCCAGCGCCTTGAAGACCACAGCCTGCTGTTTCGCCTCTTCGGCGCCCAGGGCCGGAGGTCCGGCCGGCGTGCAGCAGGTTTCGTCCGTTACCGGTTCGAGGATGGGCAGCGCGTTCATCTACCCATTATGCCCGAATATTGACCACCATCAATGTATATCGCCGGTCCTGAAATCTAAGAGCCGGCCTTCTCCATGGAATGCGGTAGGACGACGTCGTCCGCGTTGCGCGAAGCGACGGGGAACAGAACGGCGAGGAGGCCGAGCCCCAGTGCGGCGCCGATCAGCTGTGCAAGGACGAAGCCAGGGACAGAGGCTGGGGCGATGCCGGCGAAGGTGTTGCTGAAGATGCGCCCGACCGTCACGGCGGGGTTCGCGAACGAGGTCGAGGACGTGAACCAGTACGCGGCCCCGATATAGGCGCCCACCGCGGGGGCCGCGAGGGCGCCGCGGTTGGTGGAGGCCAGGGCGAAGATCAGCACGATCAGCCCGGCCGTGGCGACTACCTCGCCTAGCAGGTGCCCGCCGGTGGCTCGCTCCTTGACCGAGATGGAAGTCCCGACGTCGAACATGGCGTTCGCAAGGACGCTGCCGCCGACCGCACCGACAACCTGCGCGACCACGTAGGTGCCCAGCTCGGCCAGGGTCAGGCCGGTGCGGCTGCGCCTGCCCAGGAACCAGTCCGCGGCAGAGACCACCGGGTTGAAGTGCGCGCCGCTCACGGGCCCGAAGACGAGGATCAGCACCGTCAACCCCAGCACCGTCGCTGTGCTGTTCTCCAGCAACTGCAGGCCCACGTCATTCGGGGACAGCTGCTGCGCGGCGATCCCGGAGCCGACGACGATGGAAACAAGCAGGCAGGTGCCGAGAAGTTCGGCGACGGCGCGGCGCCACAACGGCGGCTGGTGTGAAGTCATGGAAACAGCTTGACCGATGAAAGTAACTCAGTCAAAATTGAATCAATGAATATTGAGCAAACTGACGCTTTCCGGGCGCGGGTCGCCAAGCATGCCGCCCTCGCCGATCCCGCGCGCCTGCGCATCGTGGACCTGCTGACCCTGGGCGACCTGTCCCCCACGGAGCTGCAGTCCGAACTCGGGATGCCCTCGAACCTGTTGTCCCACCATCTGCGCACCCTGGAAGACGCCGGGCTGGCGACCCGCCACCGCTCGGAGGCCGACAAACGGCGCAGTTACTTCCGGCTCGCCCCCGGCGCCCTCGATGGACTGACGCCGGGTCGCGAACACGGCGCCCGGCGTGTCCTGTTTGTCTGCACGCGCAACAGCGCCCGCTCCCAGCTGGCCGCAGCACTCTGGCGGCAGGCCAGCGACATTCCCTCGGCCTCGGCAGGGACGCACCCCGCCGAGCGCATCGCCCAGGGTGCCATCGACGTCGCCCGCCGCTACGGCCTCGAGCTTGCAGGCGTGACCCCGCGCCAGCTGGACCAGGTCGCGCGGGAGGAAGACCTCGTCGTCACCGTGTGCGACAACGCCCACGAGGAACTCCCAGGCCTGCGCGGCATCCACTGGTCCGTCCCGGACCCCCTCCGCCTGAACACCGAGGAGGCTTTCGAGAACGCCTTCACCGACATCTCCCACCGCATCAATGACCTCGCACCCCGCCTCCACGCCGTCTGAACCCACCCGGGCCATATATTGACAATCATCGATGTATCGGTCGATACTTCCATACATCGACAAACATCAATATCTAGGCAGTGCGGCAAAGGTGCGGGCACGATGACCATCAACCAGACCGAATCCCACCACCACAACTGATCCAGGAGAAAAGCCCGTGAGCACCGAAACCATCAAGAAGCCCTCCGTCCTGTTCGTCTGCGTCCACAACGCCGGCCGTTCCCAGATGGCCGCAGCCTTCCTGACCACCCTGTCCGAGGGGGCCATCGAGGTCCGTTCCGCCGGTTCCCAGCCCGCGGACAAGGTCAACCCCGCCGCGGTCGAAGCCATGGCCGAATTGGGCATTGACATGTCCGCCGAGATCCCGAAGGTCCTCACCACCGAGGCCGTGAAGGAATCCGACGTCGTCATCACGATGGGCTGCGGCGATGAATGCCCGTATTTCCCCGGCAAGCGCTACGAGGACTGGGTCCTGGAAGACCCTGCCGGGCAGGGCGTGGACGCCGTCCGCCCCATCCGCGACGAGATCAAGACCCGGATCGAGGGCCTCATCGAGTCCCTGATCCCGGCCGCCAAGTAACCCGCCCCGCGTATACCGAGTCCCAGGAGGGCCTTTCGTGAGCACCGACGCCATTAGCGATGTCCGTACCGAACAGCTGATCATCATAGGCTCCGGCCCTGCCGGCTACACGGCCGCGATCTACGCCGCCCGGGCCGGGCTGGCCCCGCTGGTCCTGGCAGGATCCGTCACGGCCGGGGGCGCGCTGATGAACACCACGGAGGTGGAGAACTTCCCCGGTTTCCCTGCCGGCGTGCAGGGCCCGGAGCTCATGGACGGGCTGCAGGAACAGGCCGAACGCTTCGGCGCCCGCATCGTGTTCGACGACGTCACCGAGGTGGACTTGGCCGGGCACCTCAAGCGCGTGGTCACCGGCGCCGGTAAAACCCACGAGGCCCCTGCGGTGATCCTGGCCACCGGTTCGGCCTACAAGGAACTGGGCCTGCCCGAGGAGAAGAAGCTCAGCGGCCACGGGGTGTCCTGGTGCGCCACCTGCGACGGGTTCTTCTTCCGCGAACAGGACATCATCGTCGTCGGCGGCGGCGACTCCGCCATGGAAGAAGCCACCTTCCTGACCCGCTTCGCCCGGTCCGTGACCGTCGTCGTGCGCAGGGGTGAACTCCGGGCCTCCCGGATCATGGCCCAGCGCGCCAAGGACAACCCGAAGATCAGCTTCGCCTGGAACTCGGCCATCACCAGGATCCACGGCGACGCCAAGGTCACCGGCGTCACCCTCATCGACACCCTCACCGGCGAAACCCGGGAGCAGGCCGCCACCGGAATCTTCGTCGCGATCGGGCACCTGCCGCGCACCGAACTCGTCGCCGGGCAGGTGGAGCTCGACGCCGAGGGCTACATCAAGGTCGACTCCCCCACCACCGTCACGAACCTCACGGGCGTCTTCGCGTGCGGCGACGCCGTGGATCACCGCTACCGGCAAGCCATCACGGCCGCCGGCACCGGCTGCGCCGCCGCCCTGGACGCCGAACGCTACCTGGCCGCGCTGGAGGACGCGGACAGCATCGCCACCGCACTGGTCGAAGAACCGACCCACGTCTGACCCCGGGGAGGGAAAGGGGGTGAACCGGATGAACACAGGATGCTGCGGCGATGGCTGCTGCGACGAGAACGATCCGGACTGCTGCTGAACAGCACCACCCCGGCCTGCCGGACCCACAACGATCCGGCAGGCACCCCGACCCGAACCGCCACACCAACGGAGAAGAAAGAGGACAGCATGGATTCAGTGAAGAACCTTCCCGTCGCCGTCATCGGCGCCGGCCCCGTCGGACTCGCCACCGCGGCCCACCTGCTCGAGCGCGGCCTGGAACCGGTGATCTTCGAACAGGGCCCGACTGCTGGCGCCGCGATCGAACAATGGCGGCACATCCGGCTCTTCTCACCGTGGCGGTTCAACCTCGACGCCCCGGCCGTCCGCCTGCTCGAGCCAACCGGCTGGGAAACACCGCGCCTCACGGCGCTCCCGTATGGCGGGGAACTGATCGATGACTACCTCACCCCTCTGGCCGCGACACCGGAGATCGCCTCCCGTCTTCAGACCCGCGCCCGCGTCATGGCCGTGACACGTCAGGGTCTGGACAAAACCCATGTCCGGGACCGCGACACGACCCCCTTCATCGTCCGGGTCGATCACGACGGGGAGGTCCGGGACCACACCGTGGCAGCCGTCATCGACGCCTCCGGGACCTGGTCCACCCGCAACCCGCTCGGCACCTCGGGCCTTCCGGCCATCGGCGAGAACATCGCCACAGAGCGGATCTCCTCGCCCCTGCCCGACGTCCTCGGCCGGGACCGGGAGTCCTTCGCCGGCCGCCGGGTCCTGGTCGTCGGGGCCGGGCACTCGGCAGCGAACACCCTGATCAACCTCGCGGACCTCGCCAAGGAAGCACTTGGAACCACGATCCTCTGGGCCGTCCGCGGCGCGTCCGCGGAGAAGGTCTACGGCGGCGGCGAGCCCGACGGCCTGCCCGCCCGCGGACAACTCGGATCCAGGCTCCGCCGCCTCGTCGAGGCCGGAACCATCGAACTGTACACCGGATTCGGCATCGCCTCGCTCAAGACGCTCGAAACGCAGGTGAGCATTGAAGCCGTCGACGGCCGCACCCTGGACGCCGACGTCGTTGTGCCCTGCACCGGATTCCGTCCGGACCTGGAGATCCTGCGCGAACTCCGGCTCAACCTGGACCCTGCCGTCGAGGCCCCGACGGAGCTCGGACCGTTGATCGACCCCGAATTCCACTCCTGCGGCACCGTCCCCCCACACGGGGCAAAGCTGCTGGCGCACCCGGAGAGGGACTTCTACATCGTGGGCATGAAGTCTTATGGTCGGGCACCGACTTTCCTGCTGGCCACCGGCTACGAACAGGTCCGCTCTGTCGCCGCCTCCCTCGCAGGGGATATGGCCTCAGCCGACACCGTCCACCTGGAGCTACCGGAAACCGGGGTCTGTTCCACCGACGCCGGCACCAGCTGCGACGTCCCCGCCCCGGGCACTGCATCAGCGCAGGACGCCGGGTGCTGCGCCGCGCCCGAGCCGGTGCTTGTCGGGTTCCCCACCGGGCTGACCCATGGCCGTTCCGGCGGACTCTGACCACAACTACAAATGTTCACACCGTGCCGGACCCACCCCAAGGGAGTACTGCCATGACCGAACAACAGGAAACAACGCTGGGACTGCAGGACAACACCGAAGTCCTTCACCGGATCAGCCAACGCCTTGCCGACCGGTTCGCCGGGATCTTCGCCGCCGAAACCGTTGAACGCTACGTCTTCGAGTCCTACACCGCCCTGGCAAGGACGGCGAAGATCAGCGCCTACCTGCCCGCGACCACCGAGCACTTCGCCAACGACCGGCTGGCCGCCCTGGCCACATCCAAGGGCTCGATCGTCTCCGAAGTCCCCGAGGTGCTGTTCGTCTGCGTGCAGAACGCCGGACGCTCCCAGATGGCCGCCGCCCTGCTCAACGTTGAAGCCAAGGGCAGGATCCGGGTCCGCTCCGCCGGGTCCATGCCCGCCTCCGAACTCGACCCCACCGTCCTCACGGCCATGTCCGAGATGGGACTGGACCTGTCCAAGGACTACCCCAAGCCCCTCACTGACGACGTCGTGCGCGCCTCCGACGTCGTGATCACCATGGGTTGCGGGGACTCCTGCCCGATCTACCCGGGCAAACGCTACGAAGACTGGGAACTTACCGACCCCGCTGGCCAGTCCCTGGAGACCGTCCGGGTGATCCGCGACGAAATCCACGACCGCATCAAAACCCTCGTGGCCTCGCTCCTGGCCACGGAACAGAAGGAAGAAACCTCGGCATGACCGAAACCACCCACACCCCTGCCGTCCTGTTCGTCTGCAGCAAGAACGGCGGCAAGTCCCAGCTCGCCGCCGGGCTCATGCGCGACCTGGCCGGAGACACCGTCGCGGTCTACTCTGCCGGAACCAAACCCGGAAACTCCCTGAACCCGGAATCCGTGGAATCCCTGAACGAACTCGGCATCGATGTCACCGGCGAGCACCCCAAACCCGTCACCGACGAGGTCCTCGAGGCCGTCGACGTCGTGGTTGTGCTTGGCACCGAAGCCAAGCTGGATGCCCCTGCCGGGAAGCGCTTTGAAATCTGGGAAACCGACGAACCCTCCGTCCGCGGCATCGAAGGCATGGAACGCATGCGTCTGGTCCGCGACGACATCAAGGCCCGCGTCCAAAAGCTCCACGCCGAACTCGCCGACAAGTAGACGGCCGGCGTTTCCTCGGTCACCGAGTCGGAGGACACTGGAGCCATGGATCCGACCCGGGAAGCGACTCTTGACGGATACAACCGTGCTTGCCGGGAGCTGACCGGCTGGCTGGAGACCGCGACCCTCTCGGACCTGCGGCGCAAAAGCGACGGGACCCGCTGGACCAACGAGGAACTCCTCTTCCACATGGTCTTTGGCTACATGATCGTCCGCGCGCTCCTGCCATTGGTCCGGGTCTTCAGCCGCCTACCCCGCCCCTGGGGCAGAGGCTTCGCCGCAATGTTGAACGCAGCGACGGTCCCGTTCGACGTCGTGAACTACTGGGGATCGCGGGCGGCCGCCCTAATCTACAACCGGCACCGGATGAACCGGAAACTCCAGAAGACAATCACGGCCCTGGCCCGACGCCTCGAACGCGAAACCGCAAGGTCCTTGGTCAGATCGATGCCCTTCCCCACCCGGTGGGATCCCTTCTTCACAACCGCCATGACACTGGCGGAGGTCTACGCCTACGCCACCCAGCATTTCGACTTTCATGCCAAACAGCTGAGCCTCAGCCGATCCGATACGCAGCCCTCGATCTGACCCAGCCGCCGGGTCTCGTACCGATCCTGACCTTGCCCGTTCCGCACTGGGACTCCGACCGGCCCGCCCTGGCGCAGCTGAGGGCGCTGCAAAACCGGATGCCGATCCCTCTGGCCTGGCAAGATCGACGCCTGGCCTGCCCCACGGGCGGTCCGGGACGGTGTCCTTTGGGAGTCGTCCAGGCAACCGTTGGGAAGTCATCTTCTATCTGAGCAATTGCGCCAGTGAGGCGATCTCGCGCCCGGCAAAGCCGTCCGCTGATTCCGCGGCACGGTTCAGCCACACGCCCTTGAGCCCCGCCGCGGAGGCGCCTTCCGCGTCGAGAAGGCGGCTGTCGCCCACGAACAGGGTTTCGTTCGGAGCGATGCCGAGTTGGCGGACCCCTTCCAGGTAAATGGCGGGGTCCGGCTTGGGCACGCCCGCGGTATCCGTTCCCACCAGCACGGAAATCCGTTCCAGGCCAGCGGTGTCCAGCTTGGCGCGCTGGTGGGCATGGACGTTGTTGCTCACTGCGCCGAACGGAATACCAGCGGCCGCCAAGACATCCAGGACCGGGGCGACGTCGTCGAAAGCCCGCACGTAGCCTGGCTGACGCAGTGAGTAATCTTCCAGCCAGAGATTGGCTTCCTCACCTTCGGCCAACTCAACGCCGAACTCACGCAGTGCCGCACGACCACGCAAGAGACGCTGTTCCTTGAAGTTCAGCTCTCCGGCCAGGTAGCGGTCAAAATAGCGGACTGTTTCATGGGTGAAGAAGCGGGCGAATTTCTCCCATCCGGCGGAGTCAAGGCCGGGCAGGAGGTGCTGGCTGGCGTCACGCAATGCGGTCGTTACGGCGGAGCTTGAACCGTCCGCGGTAGGGGTTGTAGTAGCGGGCGCCCATTTTGATCCGGTTGGTGGAGGCTTCGTAGTAGCCGCCGGCGTATTGCCAGGGGTTGTTGGCGGCCTGGGTGCCGGTGCTGGTGGCGTTGCCCCAGGAGTCGTAGGAGTAGGTGGCTGCTTTGGCATGGGTGCTGTCGGTGAGCAGGATGATGGAGCCGAGGGCGTCGGTGGTGTAGTAGAAGGATCCGGCGCTGGTGCGCATGCTGATCAGGTTACCCTCCGGGTCGCGGATGAACGAGGTGGTTGCCCCGCCGCTGCTTTGCTGGGTGATGCCCAGGGTGCCGTTGAGGAAGCTGGTGGAGCCGGAGGTGAGCCGTTCATCGTTGCGGGGTCCGGCGTAGGTGAAGGTCGTGGTGATGCCTGCGTTGACGTTGGAGGTGAACTGGTCGAACACGTTGTAGGCCTGGGTGGTGGGCCCGGAGAGGGTGGCGTTTCCGTCCCCGTCGTAGGAGTAGGTGGTGGAGCCTCCCGGCGGGGCGGAGCAGGTCCCGGCGCTGGGCCCGGCCCAGCAGAGTTCGTCGGCGGCGTTGTAGGCGTTGTAGACGGTGGCGGTACCGGTGCGGGCCTGGGTGGCCTGCTTTGCGAGTTCGTTCCAGAGCCGCTCGTTGGTGTACGCCGTGGATTTAAGAGCATGGGCCAACTCCATGCCGCTTCAAGCCCGCTTGTGCCGTGGCTCACACCGGGCAGTCATCAATGCCCAGAAAAACATGAACAGCGAAGACGCAGTGGTGCCATCACTAATGTGCAACCGTAAAAACATGAAGCACCAGAGCAATCAACGAAATCGTGAGGAGCGACAGAAGTGCTGTATATGGTCCGCGATTGTGTTTGAAACTCATCTTCTGCCCAGGGCGCCGCACAACCATGAAACCGAAAACGGCAAAGACACCCAACAGTCCGATGATGCCTATCAACTCAAAAGCAGTGAACATGGCGCCCCTCGCGTCGTGGTCTTGATGTCATCTCAGAGCGCCCACGAGAGCAGCTGCCCCAAACCCGGCCAAGCCGGTGACACCTCCCCCTAAACAGTGGCCGGCGTAGGCTCCTGCACTACTACTCTGGCCTGTCAAACTGTCACTCGCGGCCGTTGTTACCAACCCCGCCACGCAACCAATGGCAAAGGACGCAACAAGCCCAACTCCGGTCGAATCAATAAGGCCTTGGGCTAGAACGCCGCCAAATACGCTGACTGCACCTCCGACGATGTCCGGTCCTGCAGAATTCGTGAAGTCGCTCCAAAAATCGAGCCCGGATGGGTCTGTGTTGTTGATGGGGTTGGCCCCGGCGTAGAGGTAGCGGTTGGCTTCTTGGCCGGAGGGGTCGGTTTGGGTGAAGCGGCCGCGGTAGGGGTTGTAGTAGCGGGCGCCCATTTTGATCCGGTTGGTGGAGGCTTCGTAGTAGCCGCCGGCGTATTGCCAGGGGTTGTTGGCGGCCTGGGTGCCGGTGCTGGTGGCGTTGCCCCAGGAGTCGTAGGAGTAGGTGGCTGCTTTGGCCTGGGTGCTGTCGGTGAGCAGGATGATGGAGCCGAGGGCGTCGGTGGTGTAGTAGAAGGATCCGGCGCTGGTGCGCATGCTGATCAGGTTACCCTCCGGGTCGCGGATGAACGAGGTGGTTGCCCCGCCGCTGCTTTGCTGGGTGATGCCCAGGGTGCCGTTGAGGAAGCTGGTGGAGCCGGAGGTGAGCCGTTCATCGTTGCGGGGTCCGGCGTAGGTGAAGGTCGTGGTGATGCCTGCGTTGACGTTGGAGGTGAACTGGTCGAACACGTTGTAGGCCTGGGTGGTGGGCCCGGAGAGGGTGGCGTTTCCGTCCCCGTCGTAGGAGTAGGTGGTGGAGCCTCCCGGCGGGGCGGAGCAGGTCCCGGCGCTGGGCCCGGCCCAGCAGAGTTCGTCGGCGGCGTTGTAGGCGTTGTAGACGGTGGCGGTACCGGTGCGCGCGTCGGAGGTGCGGTTGCCGTTGGCGTCGTAGCCCCAGGTGTCCGTGGTTGTCCCTATGCTGTCGGTCTTGAGCCGGAGCCGGTTGTCGTAGGTGTAGCTGGTGGTGGTGGTTCCGTCGTTCATGGAGGCCCGCAGGTCTCCGTCATGTCCGCCGGTGATGGTGTTGTAGGTGTAGACGCGGGTGGCCAGGGTGGCGCCGGTGCTGTTGGTCGCGGTGATCGATTTGATTCGTGAGGCGTTGTCGTACACGGTCGTGTTCTTGACCCCGTTGGGGTAGCTGGTGCTGGTGCGGTGGTTGGCGGTGTCGTAACCGAAACCGCTGCACCCGGTGCTGTTGGGGAAGACCGGCGTGGCGGGGCAGGATCCGCCGGGCTCGGCGAGTTTGACCAGCCGGTTCGCAGGGTCGTAGGCGTAGGTCACGGTGCCGGTCGGATCCGTGAAGGACAAGACGTTGGAGGCCCCGTCGTAGGTGACGGAGCTCGTGACGTTCCCGCCGGTCTTCTTGGAGATAAGCCGGTTCTGGCTGTCGTGGACATAGGTGGTGGTGCCGGAAGCATCTGTCCGGGAATCCAGCATTCCGGCCCCGTCGTAGGTGAAGGTGACACAGGTGGCCGGGACACAGGAGGATCCGTATTGGATCTGCTGGAGCCGGTCGTTGTCGTCGTACATGTAGGTGGCGGTCTGCCCGTTGCCGTCCTTGGAGGTCAGCAGCCGGCTCGCGTTATCGAAGGTGTTGGTGGTCACGCCGAGCGGTGCGGGGCGGGTGACCGTGACCGGGTCGGCGTAGGAGTAGGTGTAGCTGGTGATGTTGCCGTTGTTGTCGCGGTAGGTGCACAGCTGCCCGTTCCAGGCGTTGCAGTTCGTGTTCTCCGCGTCGGCCTGGTAGTTGCGCAGGGTGTAGGACCCGTCCGCGTAGGTGGTCCTGTACACGAAAGCGATGTTCGTGTCATAGGTGTAACCAGTGGCGTTGGTCTCCGCATCAGCGGAGGAAGTAGGGCGGATGCTGGTGTTGGTGGCGTAGGTGAAGGTGTTGCTTCCTCCGCTGCCGCCGGTGGCTCCTGCCGGTGCGGTGATCTGCGTGACGAAGTTGGCCCCGTTGTAGGTGGCGGTGGTGGCGTTGCCCAGGGCGTCGGTGGACTTGGTCTGGTTGTCGTGGGTGTCGAAGACTGACTGCAGGTTGTTGCCGTTGGCGTCCTTGACGCTGGTGACCTGGTTGCTGGTGTTGAAGGTGTAGACGGCCTGGTGCCCGTTCGGGTCGGTGACCGTGGTGGCCCCGGTGCCGTAGGACGGGGTCCAGTCTCCCTGGTCGTTGGTGTTGTAGGCGTAGCTGATCTTCGCGATGCGCCCGCTGCTGTCGTAGGTCAGCTTCGTGTAGTTCGACATCCCGTCTTCGACTTGGGAGATCTTCCCGGCCGCGTTGTAGCTGAAGGTGAGGGTGTCCTGCGTGGCATCGGTGATCGAGGACATCGCCCCGCCGGGCCCGCCGTAGGCGATGCTGATGCTCCGGCCCAGGGAGTTATCGGTGATGCTCGAGGGCTGGGAAGCGTTGTTCGGGTCCGTGTACGCGTAGGAGACCGTCCGGTTCTCCGTGTCCGTGGTGTGGTCCAGCAGGCCGTTGGCGTTGTAGAAGTAATCGACCGCGAAGATCACCCCGCCGTACGGGTTGTTCGTGTTCGTCAGCACCAGGTTGTTCCCGGAGAGCTGGTATTGGTTTGTCAGCAGCGAATCATTGAACTGCAGCGAGAAGGCCGTGCCGTTGCCACTCAGCGCCGTGAGTGTGGCGCGGATTCCCGGGGGTGTGATGAAGCCGCCCGCGCCGTCGGGCGTGAAGGTGTACCAGCCACCGTCGTCGGCCACATAGGTATACGCCCCGGTGCCGGGCCCGGTCATCAAGGTGGTTTCCTGGGTGCCGACGTTCAGGGTGGGGCGGATGTCGGTGAGGCTGTTGTACCGCCAGCCCACGTTCACGTCCAGCAACGCCCCCTGCACGTGCAGCAGTCCGCCGGTCAGCACGGCATTGCCGTTCGTCGGATTCAGCGAAAGCTTCGCCAGATCCGTGAGCTGGTGATCGATCATCGACGCCGCCCCGCGCGAACCCGCAGGAGCACCGTTGCCCGTGGCCGGGGCCAGTGCCACGGCGGCCGTCAGCGGTGCCGGCTTCGGGGCCGGTCCGTTCCTGAAGTTCTGCGGGACCGGCTTCTTCGGCTGCGCAACCGTGGGCAGTTTCTTCGCCGCCGCCGGTTTACCCGGAGCCGCTGCGGCAGCCTTCCCCATCGGGGATGGTGACGGTGATGGTGGCGGGGTTGTGGCCTGTGCGGGCACGGCCAGCCCCGTCAGAACGACGGATGAAAGAACCAGACCAGAAAAAAGAGACCGTAAAGCAGCCATGCTTCGCCCCCGAATTTATGTGCTCCCCAGTGAGCATCTTTTGCGCCCTCAGTGAGCACGGGATGATCATCATGCTTACTAAACCCGGAAATCAAGAGCCAACTACCGGGAATTTTCCCGGCGGACGACAGTGCGGGCCGCTTCCGCTCCGCCTCGCATCGCGGATGTGACAGAGGCGTCCCCAAAAGCCTTGGTGACCCAGGCAAGACACCGGCGTTCGACGTTTCCCCTTGTCAGAAACGCAATGCTTCCGGACGCCGACCTGTCCGCCATGCCCGGAGGGGTGGGTCGCGACGCTCATGAATCTCGCGTATTTGACGCTAGTTTATGATCCTGTCAATAATAGTTAACCTGTTGACAGTTTTGCGAATACTCTCGGCAAGTCCCCCCGGAGCATGGGAGAGACGTCGACGACCGCGATCTCAATTTCCGTGCGGACGATTTCTCTCTCACTCGCTTGCTGATATCCGATTGCATAGGTTCCAATGGTGGATGGTTCATCCTTGGGCATCCGCAGGGCTTTTTCTTGTGAACGCGGAGAATACTCACATGAGGATTGAACTGCTGCACATCAACGAGTGCCCGAACCCGGACGAAGCAGCCCGGTGCCTCGTGGCGGCTCTGGCCGCTTTAAACCATCGAGGAACCACAATCCACATGCGCTTGATCGACTCTTTGGAGGACACCATCGGAACCGGCTTTGCCGGTTCCCTAACGATCACGGTGACTCATGCCCTGATGGTCATCACCAAGAACGGTGTACCCGCGGCTACGGGTGGAACCGTATTTGCTTTCAGGGTTCGACCGCTGCCCTGGGTCGGTCCCAGGTTTCCCCGGTCCCCGGAGTGTTAGCTATGGGTCTCCGCTGTCCGGCGCGTCCCTACGGATCCCCGGCGGACCAGGGTCGCGGTGAACTTGGGTGCGGGGGCCAGAGGGCGTAGGCCTTGGATTTGGCGGATCAGTGCCTTTGCCGCAGCCACGCCCATGTTGTAGACGGGTTGGGCAATGACCGTCAGTGGCGGGCTGGTCAGCCGGGTCCAGGAGAAGTCGTCATACATCAGGAACGAGACGTCGTTGGGGATCGAGAGGCCCAGCTCCTGTATGGCTTCGACGACGCTCAGCGCGATAAGGCCGTCAGATGCGACGATGACGGTGGCCGGCTCCGGCATGAAGAGGACCTCGCGGGTGATTTTCCGGATGGATTCTGTGTCGCCGGCGTTGAGGCGCACCAGGTCCTCGGGGAAAGCCGATCCGGCCTCGAGAAATGCCCGGTGCATGCCTTCCAAGCGCTCGGAGATCTGCGAGGAGTCCAGAACCATTCCTGCCCGGTACGGAGAGTCGGTCTTGAGGGTGGAGACAAAGGCGATCCGGCGGTGGCCGGCCTGGAGGAGATACCGGGTGGACTCGTAGGAAATCCCGGTCATGCTCACTGCGATGGTCTCAACGTCCAGCCCCTCGGCTTTTCGATCCAGGAGCACCAGGGGCCGCCCGGATTCGTGAACGTGCTGTAAATGTTCTGTTTCAACAGACGACGCCGGCGCCACGATCAGTCCGTCCACGCGCTTATCGAGCAGGACCTGAACCGCCTCGATTTCCGCGGCTAATTCCTCGTCAGTGTTGATCAGGATGACGTTGTAGCCGCTCTTCTTGGCAGTGTCCGTAATGCCCCTCGTTGCGAGTCCGAAGTGGGGGTTCTCAATGTCGCCCACCACTACCCCGATCGTGTTGGATCTCCCCGTGTTCATGCTGCGGGCCAGCTCGTTGGGCCGATAGGAAAGCTCCTCTGCTGCCGCAAGAACCCGGTCCCGGACTTCTTCGCTGACAGCCCCGTAATTTCCCAGTGCCCGTGCAGCCTGGGCCTTGGACACCTGCGCCGCCTTCGCGACGTCGGCGACGGTAATCTCGCGTCGCCTCGAACCGTTGCTGCTCATGCATGCCTTCCGAAGGGGCCTTGACGGCCAGTGTGGCTTGGGTTACATTTTTTGCAACCCCTTGTGAGTCCGGTCTCAATCCTAATCACTGAGACCGGACTCAACAAGAGGAATTCCACAAGGCTTTTAGGCCGCTTCGCTTCTCATGATTGGAAAATTTGCTGTGATTAAACGACTGAACTTCCGCTCGGGGGTGATCGTTGCGGCTGCTGTCGCAGCCCTCCTGGCGCTGAGCGGGTGTGGCGGATCGACCCCGGCCTCGTCGTCGACGGCTGGAAACCCTTACGGCCTCATAGAACCTGGCACCATCCGGGTGGCGAGCCTGGGAGATGCCAAGCCCTATACCTTCACGGATGCCACCGGAAACTTCACAGGTTTCGACGTCGAACTGTTCAAGGATGTCGCGCACCGCGCCGGAGTGGACAAGGTCGTCTTCACCGGACAGGACTTCTCGGCGATCCTGCCGGCCGTCGCCAACGGCCAGTTCGACGTCGGGGTCGCGGCCATCGGCATCACGGACAAACGCAAGCAGACCGTGGACTTCTCCAACGGCTACCTTGCTGGCTACCTGACCGTCCTGACGACCAAAACCTCCGGGATCAAGAGCGTCAACGACCTGGCCGGCAAGCGCCTTGGAGTGGTGCAGGGCACCCTGCAGGAAGCCTATGCAGTGAAGAATTTCCCCACCGCAAACCTGGTGCGCTTCCCGGACAACAACTCCGCGATCTCTGCAGTGAACAGCGGCTCGGCGGACGCACACTTCCTCGACTACGAGGCCGCAAAGTCCTACGAGCAGCAGTTCGGCCTGGTCAGCGCCGCCGACATTCCCTCCTTCGACGCACCGGCGGGCTTCGCCCTGGCCAAGGACAAGACCGCCCTCAAGGACGCCCTGAACAAGGGACTGGCCGCGGCAATGGAAGACGGCACCTGGGAGAAGCTCTACCAGAAGTGGTTCCCGGGCTCCCCGATGCCTTCCCAGTACCTGCCCAAGGCCGAGCAGACCGCCAGCCCGGCGCCCAGCAAGTAGACCACCTACCAAGTAGGCGGGCGGACCGCAGCCGGTCCGCCCGCCCACCAGCCACCTAAGTCTGAGAGCAAACCATGGACTGGTTAAGCACCATCACACGTACATTCTTCGATTTCGGCGCAATGGCCGAAGTCCTGCCGCAACTGATCGGTGTGGGTCTCCTGAACACCCTGATCATTTCAGTGTCCGCCACCATCATCGGCGTCGCACTCGGCATGGTCGTTGCCGTCATGGGGATCTCATCCTCCACATGGCTGCGCGTCCCTGCCCGAATCTACACCGATCTGTTCCGGGGCCTCCCGGCCATCCTCACCATCCTGCTGATCGGCCAAGGCTTCGCCCGCCTGAGCCAGTCGATCTTCGGCCCCTCCCCCTACCCGCTGGGCATCATCGCGCTGAGCCTTATCGCCAGCGCCTATATCGGCGAGATCTTCCGCGCCGGCATCCAAAGCGTCGACAAGGGACAAGGCGAGGCGTGCCGCGCCCTGGGCATGAGCTACGCCAAATCCATGCGGCTCGTGGTGGTGCCCCAAGGCATCCGCCGGGTGCTCCCGGCCTTGGTGAACCAATTCATCGCCATCGTCAAGGACTCCTCCCTTGTGTACTTTCTGGGCCTGCTGGTCAGCGAACGCGAACTCTTCCGCGTGGGCCAGGACGCGGCCGTGCTGTCCGGCAACCTCTCGCCGCTGGTCATGGCCGGTGTCTTCTACCTCGTGATCACCGTCCCGCTGACCCACCTCGTGAACTACTTCGACAGCCGCTTCCGCACGGGCCGGCGTCGTCCGAGCGCGCCGAGCAGCGGCCTGAAGGAAGTCACAGAACTCGACGCGGCATCGCCGCTGATCACCGGGAGCAACACATGAGCGCCAGTACCAGCACCAACAACACCGCCGCCGGTGTCCAGACGTTCCACGGTTCCAGCCTGGAGCTAAGAAGCCTGACCATGGCGTATGGGGACATCGAGGTGCTGCGCAACGTCAGCCTGAACGTTGCGCCCGGCACCACCACGTGCATCATCGGCCCCTCCGGATCCGGAAAGTCGACCCTGCTCCGTGGCGTCAACCGGCTCCACGAACCCAAGAGCGGTGATGTCCTCTTGGCAGGTGAAAGCGCGCTAAAGGTCAAGCCGGATATCCTGCGCAGCCGTATCGGCATGGTGTTCCAGCACTTCAACCTCTTCCCCGACCACACTGCCCTCGAGAACGTCGCCTTGGCACTCTGGAGCGTCAAGGGAATGTCTAAGGCCGCAGCCAGGGAACGTGCCCACCGTAGCCTCGCCGAAGTCGGGCTCGCCGAACGCGCCGACCACCGCCCCCGGGACCTCTCCGGCGGCCAACAACAACGCGTCGCCATCGCCCGGGCGCTGGCCATGGAACCGGAGGTCATGCTCTTCGACGAAGCCACGAGCGCCCTGGACCCCGAGCTCGTCAAGGGCGTGCTGAACCTCATGGCCGGGCTGGGAGGGCGCGGCATGACCATGCTGGTTGTCACACACGAAATGGGCTTCGCCCGGAAGGTCGCCGACCAGGTGGTGTTCATGGATGAGGGTGAAGTCGTGGAATCAGGCACCCCCGCCGAGCTCTTCGACAACCCGCGCAGCGAACGGCTCCAGCGATTCCTCTCGGAAGTCCTGTAATGGCGAACGCTGGAGCGGCTCCCATCCGGACCGCCGTCGTCGGATTCGGGGTCTCCGGAAAAGTCTTCCATGCGCCGCTGATCGCCGCCGACCCCGGCTACTCACTGGACGTCATCGTGACCGCTGACCAAGGGCGCGCTGCGGAAGCGACCAGGCTCTACCCCACCGCACGTGTTGTCGGGACACCGGAAGCACTGTTCGAACTGGCGCCCGACCTTGATCTCCTGATCTTCGGCACTCCCCCGCTCACGCACTTCGACCTCGCCGCTACCGCGATCGCCCACGGCCTCCATGTGGTGGTGGACAAGCCGTTCGTTACGACGTCGGCTCACGGTGAAGAGCTCATCGCCAGAGCCTCGGACGGCGGCGTGCAGCTGACGGTGTTCCAGAACCGGCGGTGGGACGCCGACTTCCTGACCCTCCAGAAGATCATTCGTGAAGGTTCCTTGGGGGAAGTCCGAAGCTACGAATCGCGATTCGAGTGGTGGCGTCCCGAAGGGTTCGGCAACTGGCGGGACACTGCTTCCGTGGATGAAGGTGGCGGGATCCTCCACGACCTCGGTTCCCACTTGATCGACCAGGCCATCCAGCTTTTCGGTCCCATTGAAGATTGCTACGGCGAGACCGCAAACCGCGGTCGCCATCCGGAACGTGCCGATACCGAGGCCTTCGTGTCCCTGCTCCATGACTCCGGGGTGCGGTCCAGGTTGTGGATGAACGGCATGGCGGCCCAGGTAGGACCGCGGTTCCACGTCCTGGGCTCGAAGGCCGGCTACACCAAGTGGGGACTGGACAGCCAGGAGCCCGCCCTCGCGGCCGGAATGCCGCCGTCGGATCCCGCCTACGGCGTTGAGCCACGGAACTCATGGGGCGTCCTGGGAACTGACATTGCCAAAGAGAGTGTCCCCGCCCAGGCGGGCGCCTACCCCCGGTTCTATACAGAACTCACGGCAGCCATCCGGGGCGAGGGGCCGATTCCGGTCGACCCCGTAGAGTCCCTCGAAGTCCTGAAGACCATCGACAAGATCCGCGCCGTCGCCTAGCCACACAGCGACACAAGTCCCTGCGCAACCTCAGCGCCCAAATACGAATAGAAAGGGAGACCCATGTCCTCCATACCTTCCACCAAACGCGTCGCCGTCATCGGCGGCGGCATCCTCGGCGTCTCCACAGCGGTGCACCTGCTCCGCGAAGGTGCCTCCGTGATACTCCTGACCGAACGCGGTCTGGGCAGCGAGGCCAGCGGCCGATCCCTCTCTTGGCTGAACTCCGCCGGGCAACGCTCCACCCCCTACCATCAGCTCCGGGTGGCCGGCGTGGACCGCTACCGCACATTATTCGCCGCGGACCCCGGCCGTGAATGGCTGCAGTTCGGCGGCGGCCTCACTTGGAACGCCGCCGGAAAGGGCGCCGTCACGGAAGCCCGCCACGCGTACGAGACGTCCATTGGCTACAACTCCCGGCTCCTGACGCCCGAACAGATTTCCGCAGCGACTCCCGGCATTGATCCCGATGCCGTGCCGGAGAACGCTATTTTCAACCCCGGCGAGGGCTGGGTCAGCCTTCCGGACCTGATCGAATTCCTGATGGAGGAATTCCACGCCCGGGGCGGCGAACTCATCCTCAACGCCGGAAAGGTTTCCGTGATGGTCGATGCAGGCCGGGCCGCCGGCGTCGAAACCGCCGCAGGCGGGACCTACGAGGCCGACGCCGTCTTGGTCGCCTGCGGTGCCGCAACGCCTGACGTCGTCGCACCCCTCGGCGTCGATATCCCCAACGGCTCCCCCGTCTCGATGCTCGTGTTGACCAAAGCCGTGGACCACGAGCTGAAGGCCGTGCTCAACACCCCGCGTGCCGCAGTGCGGCCCAACCCGGGCAGTACCCTCGCCCTGGACCACGACTGGTACGAAGAGCACATCACCGAACACACCGATGGCTCCTTCAGCATCCCCGAAGACATCGTCCAGGAACTCGCCGACGAAGCGTCCAAACTCATCGCCGGCAACCCCGAACTCAAGCCGGCATCCTGGAAGATCGGCTACAAACCCATCCCGGGCGACGGAGAACCCGTCCTCGGCGAACTCGACCACGTGCCCGGCTGTTTCGTGGCCTTCACGCACTCCGGAGCCACGCTCGGACTCATCGCCGGCGAACTGCTGGCGGGCGAAATACTTACCGGCAGCAAGCACCCCATGCTCTCCACCTTCCGTCCCGGCAGGTTCTCCTAAACCGTCTGCAGGCAGGGCCCCACAGCGGCCCTGCTTGCCAACCGGGTGCCGGCAGGGCGTGAGCCGCTATGGAGGAAGACCATGCCACAGTCTTTCCAGCACCTTAGGCGCCAGCTGAGACAATACCGGCATCTAATGAGCGCCGTCACGACCGCCGCGGTCCTGATCGATCCAGTCGACCAGACGGAATGACCCGCGTCGGCACGTCAGCGCCAGGCGAGGCCAGAGCGGCGTTCAAGCAGGAAGATGCCGCGCCGCTGAAAGGCTGCAGCGCTGCTGATGACAGCGCCAGAGATGGGTCTGGATCTATGGCAGCGGAGCGGACAGTGACCAGCTGGGCGGCAGACCCTGCGAGCGGGTCGGTCAGGTGTTCGTCTTACGGACCGTCCAACTTTTATACTGGGCCCTCGTCCGGGGACGGCGCGGCGCGGTTTTCAGGCAACTCTTTCCTAATAACAGGCAAAGCTGCGGTGTCGAAGAATCGGTATTCCCTCGTCGGAACGCGGACTGCTTTTCCGGCGGCCTCCGCTTTCTCGCGGATGAAATCTCGGTCGTCCCGGGAAAGCACGACCTGCCCGGTCGGGTCACACGGTATATTCTCGCGTGCGTCCTTGTTGACCTTCGCCGATATGGCGGGGGGAAGGACCGTGCACGCCGGATTCTCCAGAAGCCAAGTCCGGGTACCGGAATCGAGCCGGTCCCACTCGTCCTTGATGCTCACGCTCGTGAATGCCGCCTTCCTGCCCGAGGCCTTTCCGAATGAATTCCGTCCAGATTACCCCTGACTTCCGGCGGACGATAGCACTGGGACGTTGTGCCGCTTGGCGAAAGGCGAGTCGGACCTCGACGATGGCTTCCCCAGACCCCGTCCCCGCACATCGTCGGCCTGACTGTATGGTTGGAAAGTCCCGCCTGATCCCCCATCAGGCGGGACATTCCGTTCCAGAAGCCCCAGTCATGCGTAGACCCGGACACGTCCTTTGTTTTCGGTCGTTTACCGGACGGAGTCCAGCGAGCCGGACCGCGGTGTGGAAAGTGTGCTCGGGGCCCGGGACCTTCCGGGACCGAGGGCCGATCTCGCAGGAGGCAGCGGGGTAGGCCATTTCCCGCCGGATCCTCCGCGGGCACAGAAGACCAAGGAATTAGACGACAGCGCCTCAAGCAGCCCAGCTTTCCGCTCGCCAGAAACCAGACTGGACATCGGCCCTTGACCGGCATGTATAGCTACATTCCGGTCCTGCAACATTGGACCACCCACACCCTTTGTAGGTCATTTTCTATCCCGGCAGCCCTGACCGTAAAGTCAAAGTTCTAAGCCTACGTACCATTGCATGAGCGCAAGCATTCCGGCTAGATTGATGAATTAGTGGGGATCCGCGGCAGCTCCTCCGGCATCGGGCTGCGGGTGTTGACGCCGTTGCTGACACGCTAAGGAGTCACGTTCATGGATAAGACCGCACGCATTGTTGTCATCACAGGATCCAGCGGCGGAATCGGGCGCGCATCTGCGGTTGCTTTTGCCCGCCAGGGTGCCGTGGTCGCGTTACTTGCCCGCGGCCAGGCCGGCTTGGCTGGAGCCGCACGGGAGGTGGAAGCGGCTGGCGGGCGTGCGTGGACTTTGAGCGTAGATGTCGCCGATGCGGAGGCGCTCGACGACGCCGCCGGGCGGATCGAGCGCGAGCTGGGGCCGATCGATGTTTGGGTAAACGTTGCCTTCACCTCTGTCTTCTCCCCGTTTTCAGAAATCACCGCGCACGAATTCAAGCGTGTCACCGAGGTAAGCTACCTCGGTTACGTCTACGGAACCATGTCGGCTTTGAAGCGTATGCGGACACGGAACCGTGGAGTCATTGTGCAGGTAGGCTCAGCCCTCGCTTACCGGGGCATCCCGCTGCAGACCGCCTACTGTGGCGCCAAGCACGCGATTCAAGGATTCAACGAGTCTCTGCGGTGCGAACTGCTCCATGAATCGAGCGGCATCCACACCACCATGGTGCAGATGCCCGCAGTCAATACACCCCAATTTTCCTGGGTGCTCTCCCGTCTTCCGCATCACGCGCAACCGGTGCCGCCGATTTACCAGCCGGAGGTGGCCGCACGGGCGGTCGTGTACGCCGCGAACCACCCGAAACGGCGCGAATACTGGGTGGGCGGCAGTACCGCCGGAACCCTCATCGTGAACGCTTTCGCCCCCGCACTGCTCGACCGCTACCTCGCCAAGACTGGCTTCAAGGCCCAGCAGACCTCGGAGCCCCGAAGTCCGCAGCAGCCGGTGAACCTCTGGGAGCCCGCAGACAGTAGCAGGGATTTCGGCACGCATGGCATTTTTGATCGCAGGTCTTCCCGGCGCAGTGCCCAGCTTTGGGCATCCCAACGTCATGCAATGGTGGGTGCCGCCGTCGGGCTCCTCACGGCCGTGGCAATTGCGCGGGGCGCGTTCTTGCGGAGAGCAGAGCGATGAAGCCCTTGGAAGTTGTCCGGGGGGTCTACGGCATGTGCGAGCTTCTGGCCCCGGATTTCCTGACCGGCCGGCTGTTGGGCTCCACACCTGACAGCAAGGCCCGGACCGTCATCCGAATCCTCGGAGCACGGCACCTGATTCAGGCGGTGCTGACTGCCCGGGCCGGGCGTACTGCCCACCGCATCGGAGGCAGCGTGGACGCGGTCCACGCCGCGAGCATGGTCCTGCTCGCTGCGCTGGACGTCAGGTACCGGACGCCCGCGGCCGCCAATGCCGTCCTTGCACTTGTCTTTGCAGCGGGAGAGTACGAATGAGCTGCCGTCACCCGTCGAGATCAATGCTGAACCGGCCGTCTTCGGAGCCTTCGCCACCGTCCGCCGCCGCAAACGCATCCATGCCCACAGCGCAAACCCCGCGCAACTCCGCCGGCATCCGACCCATCACCGCGGCAACGGCCTTGCGGCGGTGTTCCAGGACCTTGTTGACCAGGGAGACACCCTCGGGGGTCAAAGACAAAGCCCGGTACCGGCGGTCACCGGGGTCATCGCGCCGACCGATCAGCCCCGCATTGACCATCCGCTCGCAGATACGCGTGGCATTGGAGGGATGCACGCCCAACTCCGCAGCGACCGCGCCGAGATTCTGCGGTCCGCGCGAGGCAATCATGACCAACACACGCAATTGCGGGCTCGTGACGATGTCCTCGACTTCCACGACCGACTGCGCCACGACCCGAAGCAGCACGTTGGCGGCCCGAAGCACCGCATCGATCTGGGCATCGGCGTCATGGTCTTCGATTCTCTCCACGAACCCCAGTATCACCCTGGTATTTGCGTGACTGCAATATTTGCAGCACTGCACCGAACGTGTCTGGTTGAGGAGGAACAGCATGAAACGTGAAGCCGAAGGCGAAGTGATCCACCTCGTCGATCGCATGGTCGGCAACGTGAAAGGGGGTCGCTTTGAAAAATCTCTTTCGGGACTCACAGCTGCGGGCGCACTGGTGACGGCGGCGGAGATCTACTTCGAACATGACAAGGCCAGCTTCGGGAACAAATGGATGTGGCTTCCCGTGGCGCTCGGCCCGGTCGGCGCGGCAGCCGGCATAGCGGGGGTCTTCAGCCGCAGGATGGCTAAAACTGCGTTGCCGATCGCAAGCGCGGCGATCGTCGCCAACGGATTGCAGGGAACCTACCTCCACGCCCGCGGCATCGCCCAAAAGCCAGGCGGGTTCTCCAATCTGCGCTACAACCTGGAGATGGGACCGCCCCTGCTCGCGCCCCTGCTGGTGACGCTTGTCGGCGGCATGGGGCTGCTGGCTTCAATACTGAGGCGAGAGAAATGAGTTCGCTTCCTCTGGACAAGGAGGCCGGGGGCGGCCGATACCCAGGTTTCAGCACCGTTGCCCAATCCGGCCATTGGGACAAGACCACCGCCAGTGTGGTCCTGGGCCGGCTCGCCCGGCCCGCCGACATCCGCTTCTTCACTCCGGCCGAAGAGGCCACGGCCAAGGCGCTGTTTGACCAACTGCTCGCCCAGCACGCCGAGCCCCGCATCCCGGTGGTCAATTTCGTCGACGCACGACTTGCTGAAAACCAGACGGATGGCTGGCGCTACGAGGACATGCCCGAAGATGGGGAGGCCTGGCGCACGTCGCTGTCGGCGCTGGACCGTGCAGCGGAGGAATCATTCAATCAATCCTTCGCAAACTGCAGCGACGAGCAACAGGCCGCCGTGCTTCAGGCCATCCAGGCCCTCGGCAGCTCGATGTGGCAAGGCATGCCGGCCGGACACGTGTGGGGGCTGTGGACCCGCTACGCCTGCACGGCCTTCTACTCGAATCCCTGGGTGTGGGACGAAATCGGCTTCGGCGGTCCCGCCTATCCGCGCGGCTACAAGAACCTAGGCGTCGACCGGCTGGAACCGTTCGAAGTGGCCGACGCGAGTCCGCAGGAAGACCCCGTGGCCCATGACGGAGGAGTCCGGCCATGAGTCACGTCCGGAACCGCAACGAATCGGCGTGGCTGCTTCCACCCGGTCCCGGCAGCAACCACCGCCTGCGCGATGACATGCGCACGTTCGATGACCGGGACGACGTGGACATCGTCATCGTCGGATGCGGCGCGGGCGGCTCAACACTCCTGCAACGGCTGGCCCGCGCAGGATGGAGGGCGGTAGCTCTCGACGCCGGCCCGTTCTGGGACCCCGATCGGGACTGGGTAAGTGACGAGGCAGGATCGCATCACCTGTATTGGACCGATCCGCGGGTGATCGGCGGCGAGGACCCCGTGCCGCTGGGATCGAATAATTCAGGCCGTGGGGTAGGCGGGTCCATGGTCCACTACGCCGGCTACACACCCCGCTTCCACCCCAGCGATTTCCGCACCTTCACGACCGACGGAGTCGGCGCCGACTGGCCCCTGGACTATGCGGATTTGCGTCCGTATTACGAAGACATTGAAGAGGAACTCCCGGTCGCCGGAGAATCCTGGCCCTGGGGCGATCCGCACCGGTACCCGCACCGCCCCCACCCCGTCGGAGGCAACGGTGAACTGTTCCTGCGCGGTGCCCGCGCCTGCGGCATCAGTGCCAAGGTCGGGCCGGTAGCGATCGCCAACGGTCGCTTCGGCAACCGGCCGCACTGCATTTACCGCGGCTTCTGCCTTCAGGGCTGCAAGGTGAACGCCAAGGCCTCACCCCTGATTACCCACATTCCGGACGCGCTCGCCCACGGCGCCGAAGTCCGGGCCGATTCGATGGTGACCCGCATCGGCTTCGACGAAAGGACAGGCAGGGCCACCGGCGTCCACTATGTCCGCGGCGGAAAGGAGCGGTTCCAGCGCGCCCGCACGGTCGCCGTCGCCGGCTATTCGATCGAAACACCGCGGCTCCTGCTGAACTCGATCTCAACGAGGTTCCCGCACGGCATGTGCAATGACTTCGATCAGGTGGGCCGGTACCTGATGGTCCAGGGCGCGCCGCAGACGGCGGGCCGGTTCGACGCGGAAGTCCGTATGTGGAAGGCTCCACCACCTGAGGTGAGCACCGAGGAGTTCTACGAAACAGATTCCACCAAGCCCTACAAGCGCGGATTTTCAATCCAGACCGTTTCGCCACTTCCCATCGCGTGGGCCGAACACGTAGCCGCCCAAGGGCACTGGGGCGCGGAGCTGCGTCGGTATATGAGTGACTATCCGCATTGGGCCTGCCTCGGGGCGCTGTGCGAATTTCTCCCGCTGGAAGGAAACCGCGTCACCCTGGCGGACGAAAAGGACCGCCACGGGCTGCCCGTCGCCCGGTTCAGCTACAGCCAATGCGAGAACGACCGGCAGCTGATGGGCGCCGCCCAATCCGTCATGGAGAAGATCCTGAAGGCCGCCGGCGCGGACGAAGTCATCACGATCAAACGGTACGCACATCTCGTGGGCGGAGCACGGATGGCCGCCGACGAACACCACGGTGTAGTGGACCCGATGTGCCGCACCTTCGCGGTCCCCAACCTGTTCATCACCGACGGCAGCGTGCTGCCGACCCAAGGAAGCGCGAATCCCGCGCTGACGATCATGGCAGTAGCGGCACGCGCCGCCGAACGACTAATCGCAGGAAAGGCAGATTGATCATGACATCACAGACGGTCGCAGACTACTTGCTCGCCCGGCTCCGCGAATGGGGCGTGGACAAGGTCTTTGCTTTTCCGGGGGACGGCATCAACGGTGTACTCGCCGCCTTCGGAAAAGCCGGAAACGAGCCGAAATTCATTCAGGCCAGACACGAGGAAATGAGCGCCTTCGAAGCGGTCGGCTACGCCAAATTCTCCGGAAAGGTCGGAGTCTGCATGGCCACCTCCGGCCCGGGCGCCATCCACCTGCTCAACGGCTTGTACGACGCGAAGCTGGACCACGTCCCGGTGGTGGCGATCGTCGGCCAGACGGCCCGCAGCGCCATGGGCGGTTCCTATCAGCAAGAGGTGGACCTGCTTAGCCTCTTCAAGGACGTGGCCTCGGACTACGTCCAGATGGTCACCGTCCCCGAGCAACTCCCCAACGTCCTGGACCGGGCGCTGCGGATAGCCCTGGCCAACCGCACACCCACGGCGGTCATCATTCCGTCCGACGTCCAGGATCTTGAATACACGCCGCCGACCCACGCCTTCAAAATGGTTCCGTCCAGCCTCGGCATCCGTTGGCCGGATATCCAGCCCGATGACGAAGCGATCCGGGGTGCGGCCGAGCTGCTCAACCAGGGAAGCAAGGTGGCCATGCTGATCGGCCAGGGCGCACGCGGGGCCGCGGCGGAGGTACGCGAAGTCGCCGAACTGCTGGGCGCAGGGGTCGCCAAGGCGCTTCTCGGCAAGGACTCCCTGCCGGACGACCTGCCGTACGTCACTGGATCGATCGGCTTGCTCGGCACCCGTCCGAGCTATGAAATGATGCGCGACTGCGACACGTTGCTGACCATCGGGTCAAGTTTCCCCTACACCCAGTTCATGCCCGAAGACGGGCAGGCCCGCGGCGTCCAGATCGACATCGATCCGGGCATGATCGGCCTGCGGTACCCCTACGAATTCAACATCGTTGCCGATTCCGCGGCCGCCCTGCGGGCCCTCATTCCGCATCTGGAACGCAAAGCGGACCGGTCCTGGCGCGCTGACCTTGAATCCAAGATCACCCGGTGGTGGGAAACCATGCACGCCGAGGCCATGGTGGAAGCCAACCCGATCAATCCCATGCGGCTGTTCTCGGAACTCTCCGACCGCCTGCCGGAGGACGCAATCATCACGGCGGACTCCGGCTCCTCAGCCAACTGGTACGCCCGGCAACTGAAGTTCCACGGGCAAATCCGCGGCTCCCTCTCCGGCAACCTCGCCACCATGGGGCCCGGGGTCCCGTATGCCATCGGAGCGAAATTCGCCCATCCGGAACGTCCCGTAATCGCCTTCGCCGGGGACGGTGCCATGCAAATGAACGGCATGGCCGAGCTCATCACCATCCACCGCTACTGGCGCGAGTGGGCCGATCCCCGGCTCATCGTGGCGGTCCTGCACAACGATGACCTGAACCAGGTTACATGGGAAATGCGGGCCATGGGAGGCGTCCCGTCCTTCCGTGAATCGCAGGACCTGCCCGACGTCGACTACGCGTCTTTCGCATCCAGCCTCGGGCTGCAGGGCATCAACGTCGACTCCCCCGACGAGCTCGGAGGCGCCTGGGAGAAGGCCCTCGCCGCGGACCGGCCCACCGTCCTGGATGTGCGCACCGACCCCGACATCCCTCCGATCCCGCCCCACGCAACTTTCGAGCAGGCCCTCAACAGCGCGAAGGCTGTCATGAAGGGCGACGACAGCGCCTGGGGCTTCATCAAGGAAGGAATCAAAACCAAGGCCCAGGAGTTCCTGCCGCAAAGGAACGATTGATGGCCGTGACCGATTCGACGCTTCGGCTGAAGTCCCTTGACGTATCGGCCTACACCGTCCCGACCACCACGCCCGAGGCCGACGGCACCTACGCCTGGGACGCCACCACCATGGTCCTCGTGCAGGCCACGGCGGGAGAGTGGACCGGCGTCGGCTGGACCTACGCGCCCGCGGCCTGCGCGGCATTGATCAGGGAAATTCTGGAGCCGGCTGTGGTCGGGCTCAATTGCTTCGACGTTCCGGCTGCGGCCGAGGCCTTGGCCCGGACCGTCCGGAACGCTTCACGCCCCGGACTGGCAGGCTACGCCATCTCCGCCGTCGACTGCGCCCTCTGGGACCTCAAGGCACGGATCCTCGGTCTTCCCTTGCACCGTCTCTTCGGCGCGGCCCGGGCGGTCGTGGATGTTTACGGCAGCGGTGGTTTCACCACGTATTCGGAGGAGCAGCTGCGCACCCAGCTGGAGGGATGGGCCGGTGACCAGCAGATCCCGCGGGTGAAAATCAAGATCGGAGAAGACCGCGGCACGAACACAGTCCGCGATCTCGCCCGGATCCGGCAGGCCCGGGAAACGATCGGCTCCGGCGTCGAGCTCTTCGTCGACGCAAATGGCGGCTACACCGCCAAGCAGGCTGTCCGGGTTTTCGAAGCATGCGCCGAGCAGGAGGTGGTCTGGTTCGAAGAGCCGGTGTCCAGCGATCATCTCGAAGGACTCCGCCAGGTCCGGCGATCCATCTCAGCCGATGTCGCAGCTGGCGAATACGGCACCACACTGTTCTATTTCCGGCGGATGTGCGAGGCCGGCGCCGTGGACTGCCTGCAGGTGGATCTGAGCCGGTGCGGCGGGTTCACGGAGTGGTTCCGGGCCGCTGCGGTAGCCGCAGCCCGCGGACTGGAGGTCTCCGGTCACTGTGCCCCCAACCTGACCGTCCCGGCGGCAGCAGGCACGCTGAATTTCCGGCACCTGGAGTGGTTCCACGACCACGTCCGGATCGAGGAAATGTTCTTTGACGGTACAGGCGACCCCGCCGGCGGTAGCGTCCGGCCCGGCGAGGACTGTCCGGGCAACGGACTCACTTTCCGTGCGCGGGACGCCGATAAGTACCGGATCCAGGCATAGTTAGGTGGAATCCGGCAAAGAATCCGACAGCAACGATCTCCTTTTTCCTGCCCAGGTTCTCCGCGAATACGCCCTGATCGGCGATGGTGAACGGGGCGCAGTGATCGGGCCGCGCGGAGACGTGGTCTGGATGTGTGCCCCGCAATGGGATAGCCCCGCAGTGTTCTCTTCCCTGGTGGGCGGTTCCGGCGTGTTTGCCGTGACCCCCCTGAACCCGCGCTATGTCTGGGGAGGACACTACGAGGACGGCACGCTGATCTGGAACAGCCGCTGGGTCACGACGGACGGGATCGTCGAATGCCGCGAAGCCCTCGCCATGCCCGGCGACCCCGCCACGGCAGTGCTGATGCGCCACATCCGGCTCATCTCCGGAAGCGCTCCGGTCCGGATCCTTCTTCAACCCCGTCCCGGCTTCGGCCGGCACGGCGTGGACGTCTCCAGGTCCGATGACGGCGTGTGGTCCGGTGACGGCGGCGGACTTAGGCTCCGGATCAGCGGGATGGGCCAAGCTACCGTGATCGACGGCATGCTGCGGCAGGACATTGGGCTTGAGCCCGGAGGGGAACACCACCTCGTACTGGAACTCTCCAGCAAACCGCTACCGTCACGGTCGCCTGAACCGGCTGATCTCTGGACCGCAACGGGGCAGGCCTGGGCCTCGTCGGTGCCTGCGATGGACGAGACGGTCGCGCCGGACGATGCGCGCCAGTCGTACGCGGTCCTGCGCGGGATGACGAGCTCGACAGGGGCCATGGTCGCGGCCGCCACTCTGGGCCTGCCGGAGCGTGCCGAGGCAAAACGCAACTACGACTACCGTTACGCCTGGATCCGGGACCAATGCTTTGCCGGACAGGCAGCTGGAGCGGGGGCGGCCACCGACCTGCTCGACAGCGCCGTCCATTTCGTCAGCGAGCGTTTGCTGACCGACGGGATCAACCTCAGGCCCGCTTACACCGTCACCGGCAGCAGGGTACCGGACGAGCACACACTCGAACTTCCCGGCTACCCGGGAGGCACCGACACAGTAGGCAACTGGGTCAACCAACAGTTTCAACTTGACGCCTTCGGCGAAGCCCTGCTGCTCTTCGCCACGGCCGCCCGCCACGACCATCTCGACAAGGAGCACTGGCACGCGGTCGGGCAGGCCGTGGCGGCCATCGAAGCAAAATGGGACGTCCCCGATGCCGGCATCTGGGAACTCGGGGACGAACGATGGACCCATTCCCGCCTGAGCTGCGTCGCCGGCCTCAAGGCCATCTCCCGCTATGCCCCCGCCGACCAAGCGTCGGCCTTGGACCAACTGGCCGGGCTGATCCTGACCCACACCGCGGCCACGTGCACGCATCCCAGCGGTAGGTGGCAACGATCAGCCGCCGACGACAGGATCGACGCGGCACTTCTTCTTCCGGCCATCCGCGGAGCCTTGCCAGCCCGCGACCCCCGCTCCCTTGCCACGGCAGAAGCGGTCAGAAAGGAACTCCTCGACGACGGATACGTCTACAGATTCAGGCACCGGCCCGGTCCCTTGGCCGATTCCGAAGGCGCCTTCCTCCTCTGCGGATTCAACCTGGCCCTGACGGAACACCTGCAAGGCAACATCACGGAGGCAATCCGGCTCTTTGAACGCAACCGGTCCGCATGCGGCTCCCCCGGATTGTTCACGGAAGAATACGACATCGAACAACGCCAGCTTCGCGGGAATTTTCCCCAAGCTTTCGTCCATGCCGCCATGCTCGAAACGGCATACCGACTCGCCGGTCCACCCACGCCCCGACGATCGTTCCAAGTCAATGAACAGTAACGACTGCAACGCACGAACGCGTCGCGGACCCGAGCACACGGTTTATAGGACCCACCGGTTTCGATTAGCGTCTCCACGCCAACGAGCTAATCGGTCTCAAACATCGAGCGCGGCGCTGGTCGCTACTGCTGCGTCCGGCGGCGCGGCCAAAGCCTCGCCCAAGCCGCGGAGGTAACCGGCGAACCCGTGGGGCGCCCTGCCGTGCAGGCGGCTGGAGGTGATGACCCTCAGGGTGTCCGTAGCCACCACGGCGCTGCCGGCGCGCCGGAGGCGCTCCGCCAGGATCCGGTCCTCGTGGAGGCTCACGGGCTCAAACCCACCCACTCGGAGGTAGTGCGAAGCACGCACGCCGAAGTTCGCCCCGAACACATGCGGGTGGTTCTCGGCGAAGCGATGCCTGTGTGCCCACGCGTTGAGCAGGCCCTTGTCCAGCTCATTGGGGTTCGGTTCGACGGTGCCCAGTACTGCGTCCGCCCCGGCCTCGGCAAGTTCGACTTGGCCGCAGAGCCAATGCGGTGGAACCACGGAGTCGGCATCTGTATTGGCCAACCAGATCCGCTCAGGGGCGGCGGTTGTGGCGGTGAGGGCGGCGCGGATGCCGGCCGCCCTGCTGGCCCCGGCACTGTGCAGCCGAACGTCGAGGAGGCTGAGGCATCCGGCGGGGCTGGCGGCGTCGACGACGGCTTCTCCCGTGCCGTCGTCGCACGAGTCCAACACCACCACTACGCCGATGTCCACGCCGGGCCGGGCCGCTCGCAACTGGGCGGCGGCCCGGCATATGGCGCGGATCGCCGGGGCGATCCGCTCGGCCTCGTTACGGGCCGGCACCACGACGGCGACATGGGCGATGCTGCCATCGAATAGTCCACCGCGGGCGGGCGGTATTCCAGCGAGGGGCCGGTTGCCGTCCTCAAGCCTAAGCGCGGGCATCGGCGCTTCCAGGCGCGGCCGCGATGAACGTCTCAAGGATGAAGTCCCTCTCCCGGTAGACCGCGGCGGACGGCCAGGGCAGCCTCCCCCGCGCGGCCGCATGGACGCTGTCCCCATCCAATGACCAGCCAGAAATAGGCCGGCGCCAATGGCACATCGCCAACGTCCCGCCCGGCAAGAGGGAATCCACCGATTTGTCGAGCACGGCGTCCAATTCGGCGGCCCCCAAGTAATAGCCCACCTCGGAAATGACAATGAGGTCGAACCGGCCATCGGGCCACTGGGTGGGCACCGTCATGTGCGCCGTCGTGACCCCGGGGATATCGGCAAGCCGTGCCTCCGCCGATGCGAGTGCCTGGCCGCTCGCATCCACGCAGAGAAGTTGCTCGCAGCGCTGGGCGAGTTCCGCGCTGAGCACTCCAGTGGAGCAGCCCAGTTCGAGTCCCCGGGCGTAGCGCGGCTTGGGCAGCGCCGCCATGGTCAAGGTGCGTTTTCGCTTCTCGTACCAGCTGCTCGAATAGTCCCAGGGGTCGCTGGACGCAAGGTGTATGGCGTCGAAGACGCGCTCCGCGTCGGCAGCAGTGTTGGTGCCTGAAGGAGGAGTCCACGCAAAGGTCTCCCAGCTCCGTCGGAAGTGATCGACGAAACCCTCTTGCAGGAGTGCTTCGTCACCAGGCTGACCTGACAGCGGTTCCAGTTGTGAGCGGTGGGCCTGCAACGCCGCGGACTTGGCTTCCCGGCCGCCCGCCGTCAGATCCGACCGCACCCAGCGACGCCATCGCTCGTCAGCTACATCGGCCCAAAGCCAATACCAGATCGGGTATTCGAGGAGCCCGTAACCTTCTTCTTTGGCGAGCTGCGCGGCAACGGAACCGGCGACGTCATGATCGGTGTGGCCGTCTGCCCGGAACGGCGCCACCAGTACGACGTCCGACGGCGGGCAGCCGCCAGCAGCGTCCCGAACGGCAGCATTCAGGGCATCGCAGATCGCCGAGCGGTGATGTCCAAGCTGGCCGTCGGGGAGCCGGAGGAACGTCCAACGGCCCCCCAGTCCGAGCTCCGCCATCGCATCCTCGAATTCCCGTAGCCTGAGCGTTGCCAGTTCGCCAGGAGCGGTAGTCGGAGAGTACGGGTGCGAGGCCTCGCCCGCGCTGCACAGCACCACCCTGATAGCGGCGCCCAAGTCCGCCAGGCGGCTGATGAGGCCTCCGGCACCGAGCGTCTCGTCGTCGGGATGGGCAGCGAGCACGACGACGGTCCGCCCGGCCAGTTCGGCATCGTCCAGCGGGAGCTCGGGCAGCGAGTCCGCCCCCGCCCTCAGCCACTCGTCCTCGGCCGTGCCTGCATCGGCATGTGCAAAAGTCACCATGTGCTTGCGCCTTTCAAGACCAAGGAACCGAGCTGGGCGTCGTCGCGCTGGCCGTGATGCTGCCGGACGTAGAGGCGAAGATCGGAAACCCGCTTAGCATGCCGCTCATCCCGGGCAAGCGGGGCCGGGCCAAGGTTCTCTCCGACGGTTTCCTGAATCCTTTCCACGATCTCAGCCACGTTTCCCCTGACTCGCAATGCGTGCGCCCACGCGCCGTTGCTGTCCTCGTTATCGCCCAAGGTGCCACCGTCGATCGCCGCCGCCGCGCCGCGGAGCAACTCAAATCCGGAGGCGAGCAATCGGTCCGCTTCGCCAAGGCCCGAGAGCGCGATCTGGTCCGGGTCCCGCCGCGCCAGGGCATCCTTGAACGTTCGCAGCAGTCCGACGGCGCCGCCCAACCAGCAAGCAGCGACGCCGATGCCTCCCCAGGCAAAACCGGGTCGTTCGAAATACCAGCCGGGCTCGCCGACGGGAACAGCAGGTACGTCAGCGAATTGCACCGTACCGCTGGGAATTTCACGCAGGCCGTGGCTAATCCAGGTCGATTCCTCGACCTTCACTCCCTGGGAGTGTAAGTCGACGGCGAATGCCTGGCGACTGCCCGACTGCGTCTTCGCGGTGATGACTGCGTGGTCAAGGTAGCCCGCCAAGGAACACCACGGCTTCGAGCCGGAAAGGGTTACGTTGGCCTTTGGGGGTGCGGATTGCCCGGGGTCACGCGCCTCGAGAGCGTGGCCCGGCCCCTCGGCGGCGAACACCCCCCATGTTCCCTCGAAAAGGGCCAGCTTTCCCGCTTGTTTCAGAATTGCGCCGGCGTCCAAGTGCGGTTCGAAGACTCGCGCAGCGGCGACGTCGACTGTGGCCAGCGACGCCAGGATCTCCCACAGCCGGACCGTCTCGCCTTCGCCGGGATCCGGCGTCGTCTGGCCTGTCACCTCCGCCAGCGCCAGCAACGCGGGGACGTCGCCTATCCGCTCTTCGGTCTGCGACAACAGTCGCTCGACGTCGTCAGGCAGTGGAGCCTTCCCAAGCCGCACGCCTTTGCTCGTCTTGTCATTGCCCGGGCGGTGCATGTTCATGTCTTCCTCCGCATCACCTCGACCAAACCATTTCCCGTATAATAGTAAGCAGCCTTATTATCAACTGGCCAGCAAGCCGCTTTCTCCAGGGAGCACTAGCGTATTAGTCAGCATGCTGACTAATCTGGTTTGGAGGCGCCGGAACCGCCGGCCCGCTGGCCCCTGGGAGGCATGATGAGTGCGCACGACGAAATCAGCAAGGCAGTGGAGAACGCCATGGAAGACCTCGCGGGGACGTCAGAACCGACCGACGACGGTCACGTACCAGAGCCCGGAAAGCCTGGAGAGCCCATCAAAGTGAATTCCTCGGTCAGTGAGGCCACAAACGCGTCAGAAGCCGAACGCGAAGGCCCCGCCACCGATGGCTCGTCACCCGATGGAACCTCAACTGGCCCCCGTGAAGCCGACTCACAGACTCCTCCCGTGAGTCTGCATGCAGCTGATGTTGACCGGAGCCCCAGGGTGGAAGGTGTCACCGCACAAGCAGCTAGGAGTCGCCCTCCTGGGCCAGCTGGCCTTCCGGAGCATGACCCACAGGACGGGACGTCCGAGGCCCTCGAATCCGACGAAGATCCTTCTGTCGGTATGGGCAGAGGCTGAGGGAAGTCTTCCGCGGAAGATGGTGACCGTGATGCAGACAGACCCCGAGCTCGAACCCGAAACAACCGTCCGTTCAGTGACCGTGGAGGCGTCCAGCACCCACCCGGAGGACTGGGGACGGGCCACGGCCCTTGCCCTGACCCAGCTGATCCAGGAAATCATCACCACTACCGGAACGGACCCGTGCCGTGATCCCGAGGGCCTGGATGTCTCTTTGCACATTAAGGCCGTGCCCGAAGGTGAAGCCATCACTGTTAGTTGGCGCGGCTGAACTGCGGGTGCGCGTTTGCTGCGCGGTCGAAGAATCGCCGGCCGATGCCTATGGTCCCTTTCCTCCCGAATCAGGACGTGGAGTCCTCCTGCGGTGTGTCCGGGTGCTGTTGATCGCCCGGGACAAACTCGGCCTTGGAAGGCAAACTGTCTTCGCGCGTGGCACCCATGGTTTCCGTGGCGGGGGTGTCGGTGCTACGAGCGGACGAGCCGGTTGTATCCGTGCGGGTTACCCGAACTTTCCGTCGGGGCGTGCTCTGCTGTCCGGAGAGGGGAACGCGAACCTCGAGGATCCTGCTGCTGTAGGAAGCCAGAATGTCTTCCTCGTTGACCCCGCTGGGCATCCGAAAACTGCGAGTGAACTCGCCGTAACGAAATTCGGACCGGTAATTAGCCTTACTTTGGTTCGCCGACACTTCTTTTCGACGGGCCTCAATGGTGAGCGTGTGGTCCGAGATGGATATGTCGATGTCCTTTTCCGGATCAACGCCAGGAAGCTCTGCCCGGATGACCATCGTGGCGCCATCGCTGAACTCCTCGACCCGCAGCCAGGATCCTGTATCTCCCTGTAGGAAGCGGCGTACCGGCTCCGGTACATCGAAAGGCACGTGCCGCAAGAAATCGCTCATGACTATCCTCCACTGTTATGCGCCTCCGGCAGGCAGGCACCAGTCCGGACTTGCGGGAGGCTCTGGGTGATCAGCGCCTGATCGGGGCTTAGACCCTTCGGCCACGGTTGACGAAGAACATGATCACAGCGACCACAAGCAGGATCGGAGCGATCCACAACAAGAAGCCGACAGCCTTCACGGTGCCGCCGATGATGAACAAAACGATCGCGATAACAGCCAGGATCCACAGCAACGCGCTCATTACCATTACCTCCCAAATTGTCTTCTCGAACAGCCCCTGATCGGCGGCTGGCCCCAATCTACTCTGCGCGGAACAGCGTTTCCAGTGATACGCTCCGGGCCTGGACGAGCCGTTGCGCGGTATGGTTCACAGAAGGCGTGAATGGCGGCCGGGTAGTTCTATCCTCATGCGTCCTGGCCCGCCACCATAGTCTCGTGCCAGGGTCAGACCCCTTCGTCCCTGTCGCTGTTCTCCCTACGCAGTTCCTCGGCGAGGGATTCATCAGCGCCGTTCGTGGCTGTTCCCATGTAGCGGTGGAGTCTGGGACGTCCGGCGCCCCGATGAAAAGCTAAATGCGCTTCCGGTCTCGCGATATCTGCGTCACCCTCCCCGTCAGCGGCCTCAGCGTAGGTGCGCATCCTTTCCGGACGGTAATGCTCGTAAAGACGTGCCTCGTCTTCCGGGCCGGGATGTCCGTCAGGATCTATGAGCGGAGCGTCCTTGACCTCCTCCTTGCGATGCTGGACAACAAGGTCATCACCCTGGACCCAAGCACCTTCCAGCGGGACGAACGACTCCCGCAGGCCAAACAGCCCCGTCTTCACTGTGATCCAGGCGGGTTCACCGGTTTCTTCGTCGAGATAGAACTGACCAATGCCCCCGATCTTCTCCCCGTCCTGGCTCAGTACATCGCCGTTGCCCCGAAGCAGGGCGTCGATGTTTTCCCTTGCAATCATGATCACTCCTCGGATTCTGGATTCCCTCCGACTGCTAGTCGCTCGGGGCTACCTCAGTCGTCAGACCGCGGTCATCGGCAGAAGCCCGGTTGTGCTCTTCTGCCGGACCGGGCGGAACTTCGGAGCCAGGCTCTAATGCCTCCCTGGCACCGGCCTCCGGGACCGGCACATGACCGTCGGATGGGCTGGCCCCGGAGGTCGGCGAGCTGACGGGCTCCCTGGAGACCGGATCTGTATCGTTTTGGACGCCATCATGGACCGGTTGGTCAGGTTCGCTTGTTTCGGCGTTCATCTTCGTCTCCTCAGTGAACGGCCATGTCCCAGCCTGAGAAGTCAGCTTCCGGTTTCTTCGGGGCGTTTCCTCGCCCGCTTCTCGTTTGGGTTCTCGCGTCTTTCGTCCGGGACGAAGTCGGGGTCCACCTCGCTGCCCCGGCTGCCGGCCGGCATATTCCCCGGTGTCTGGTTCGCATCGCGCGTGTACCGCTCTTTTGGGCGTTCTTCGCTCATGTCCCCAAAGTATCGCCGTAGGCACGCGCTGTCGAGGTCGCATCAGCCGCAAATCAAGGATCGCCGATGCCAGGTCGAAGCCCGAAGCCAGCCGGTCCTTTGAAGGCCCGGCCTAGTTCCCTAGAAGGTTCGGGGCGGCCCAGTTCCGCCTCATCCTGACGGGGGCCGGGCCGTGTCCCGTGGAGCGTTCGCGGACCTGAGCTCCGTTTCGAGGCGCTGGTTGTCGGCCTCCAGGACCAGGACCATCCGGATGCCGGCCAGATTCAACCCCGACTCCAGAAGCTCCCCGATCCGCCGCAAGATCACAAGGTCGTTCTCGCTGTACTGGCGCGTACCGCCCAGAGTCCTGCCCGGCTCCAGCAAGCCCTTACGTTCATAGAGGCGCAAGTTCTGCTGACCCGTTCCCACCAGTGCGGCCGCAACGGAAATCGCATACACACCCCTCCCCCGGTCCTCGGCCTGGCCCATCGGGCACCTCCAAAATCCTTCGAAAATCAGACTTGCCCTGACCCATACGCAGCGCTATAAGAAATATATACCAGCCACCATAGATCGGCTGGATTTACAACAAAAAAGCTGCGATCTGCAAGGAGTGACACACCATGCTGATGCGAACGGACCCCTTCCGTGAACTCGACCGGCTCGCCGAACAGGTACTCGGCACCACAGCCCGGCCTGCGGCCATGCCGATGGACGCCTGGCGGGAAGGGAACGACTTTGTGGTCGCCTTCGACCTCCCCGGAGTCACCGTCGACTCTGTGGACATCGACGTCGAACGCAACGTGCTGACCGTCAAGGCCGAACGCCCGGACCCCGTCGGCGAGGGCACCGAACTGATCGCCTCCGAACGGCCCCGCGGCGTCTTCAGCCGCCAGCTCATCCTCGGCGATGCCCTGGATACCGACGCCGTGACCGCCAGCTACGACGCCGGCGTACTGACCCTGCGCATCCCGGTGGCGGAAAAAGCAAAGCCGCGCCGCATCGAAATCGAAACCACCGGAAAAAAGCGCCAGGAGATCAACGCCTGACCGCCGGCCCGACTTCCCGGACCGGGAGCACCACAGCGGCCCACCATGTAAAGAGGGCGGTCGAGTTCACAGACCACGCCACAGCGCAGCCAGCGCACGGATGGATGAGGCCCCGAGGATAACTCCCGCAACGATGATCCCCGGCCGAACAGGCCGGGGACCATCCCCCTCCCACGAAAACACCCGGATCTAAACCCCACACCACCTCCAACCATGAGGAACAACGGCCCCGACCTTTACGACATCCTGCATATCGCCCCCACTGCCACGGCGCGCGAGGTGACCCGCGCCTACCGCGCGCTCATCCGAGGCCTGCACCCCGACACCCGGGCGGCCCGCGAACACCCCACCGGCCCCGGGCCGACGGAACCGGGGACGAAGACGCAGGACGAACCTCAGGAGCTCCGGGACATCATGGCCGCCTACGCCATCCTCGGCAACCCGGAAAGACGGGCCGCCTATGACCGCGCGCACCCGAGTCCGGCCTCGAACGCCACGCCGCAACGGCCCGGCGCCGCCACCGTTCGGATTTCAGGGCAGTTGCTTCCCGCCACGTCGCTGCTGATCGGACCGGTCATCTGGGAGCCGCCGGGCGGACGGTGCCCCGGAATGCCGCTCCGGCAACGGTCATATTCGCCAACCGGCTACACGCTGATGCTGCAGATCAGGCGCTGAGAGCCGAAACACCACACAAGTCCAAGGAGCCCCCATGAGTGCCTGGCGCCCGTACGACAACCAATTGATGCCAGCGTTCTACGAACGCTTCGAAAAGCGGTGGGGCAAAGGAACAGCGCCGTTCCTGGACCCCGAGATCCACGAACAACCCATGCCCCGGGCCCAATGGATCAACCCCGACACAGGCGCCGCTGTCGCGGTCGTCCCCATCTGGACCGAGGACCCCCAACACCGCTCCTTCGGAGTGTTCTACCTGCCCCCGGCCGGCGACATCTGGATACTGCGACCCGGCTACACAAACTACCTCGAAACCGACACCAGGAACACCGAGCAAGCCAACCTGCGCAACGACGCCTTCAGAAAAGCCGTCGCACACGCAAAGGAATTCATCTACGGAACCCAACCCTGACACCGTACCCGCACCCGCACCCGCCGGAAAACTCCTGCCATGGTCCGGACACTGGTACACAATACCCGGACTACAAAATCAATTACCCGGAGTACACCATGACCCCTCCACAGATCAGCCAGTTCCTCCAGGACTGCATCATCCAAGATGACACGAACGATTCAGGACTCGACGCCGACATGTTCTACGGGCTCTACGTCAGCTGGTGCTCCCTGAACCTCAAAGTCCCCCTCCCTGACCAAGCCTTCCGCACCGCGCTCCGGATCGCAGGCCTTCGCACCGAAAAGAACGGGAAGGGCAAGAAGGCAGTCTTCCAAGGCCTCCGCATGACAGGGCCAGCCGCCGTGGACTACATCCTCAACAGCGGCGACTAAAACCCGGACACCACTGCGCCGATGCCATGGCAGGGAAGGCTGCAAAGAGGGAAGAGCTCGCCCCGTAGTCAGGCCTGCAAGGCCAGGGACCGGAGTTCCCTGAACCGGAAAGTCAGTCTCCGCGATGATGCCCTTTCTCACAGCACTCCAGATTGCGAGACGTCGCAAAGAAAGTACGGGAGGGCAGGATGTTCCCCGGAATGTCCTGACCTCGCTATTCATGCCGCCGGACGTAGGACTCGGGATCAAGGTCGTGGCCAGTGATCCCTCCCGCATGGCCGGCTTCGAAGGCGCAGAAGGCCAACCCGATCTGGTGCCGGAGGTCCAAGCTGGCGTGGCGACGAAAATCGCTCAGTCCCTCGCGCTCTTCCTCCGCCATGTGGTCACCGTTCACTTCATTCGCCCGCGCAACTGCGAGCCACCACTCCGCAGAGCCGGTTTCGTGGGCGCCTACGGCTTCGATCGCGTCCCGGATCTCATTGTGGTCATGAATCGCGTCGCTCGTCTCATCCTCCGGCGAGTCCTTGCCACCGGCTCCCTTGCCCAGCGAAAGCAACTCCGGGTAGAACAACAGCTCTTCTGCCCTCGCATGGACCTCAAGGAGGATCCGTAGCCTGGACCAGACCGCGTCCAGGTCCGAAGCCGACGCCTCATGCATCTCGTCCAGAAGCGCAAACATACGGCGCTGGTCGTGATGATCGTTGAGAATCACATCGGTTATGTCCATAGCCTCTTCCTTTGGCACCGCTCAGATAGTCCCCGGCTGCATGCCAGGAAAGCTCGAGAATTCTGCAAATTGATCGGATGGAACGACGTCGCGTGCCCAGTTCAGTAAGTATACTTACCATATTCTGCTGCTTCTGCCGCCCGAGGGATAGGGCAGTCACGGACCGTCGGTCCATGGTTGCCTCACCCGCACTCGCGCCGTGGCGGGCCACGCCAGCCAGCCAAGGGAGGCTGCCACTCATGGACGACCAAACGAAAAGCTCGAAAGATGTCGGAGTCCTGTTCGATGTGGACGGCACCTTGGTTGATTCCACCTACTTCCACACAATTGCGTGGTGGCAAGCCTTCCGGCAACAGGGATTGGAGGTGCCTATGGCCTCAATCCACCGCCACATCGGCATGGGTGGAGACAAACTGCTTGATCGCCTGCTCCCTGCGGGTTCCGTTAGAGATGTACGCGATACCGTCGAGCGCGCTCATGGCGCAATATTCTCGACCTTTTGGCCGGCTATCCGGCCCTTCGAATCGGCAAGGAACCTCCTGCAAGTGTGTGCGGAATCCGGATTGGCCGTGGCATTGGCTTCCTCGGCACACGAACGGGATCTTCGGGTACTCCGAAGCATTCTCGATGCCGAACCATGGATCGACTGTGCGACGAGTTCGGCCGACGCCACCGAGAGCAAACCCTCCCCCGACATTCTTCTGGCCGCACTTGAAAAGCTGCAGTTGAAGGCGGCAGATGTGGCATTTGTCGGCGATTCCGTCTGGGATGTCAAGGCTGCGGCCCGACTCGGCATCGAAACCATCGGCCTCACCTGCGGAGGAATCAGCGCAGCCGAGCTTTTCGAAGCAGGAGCGGTCGAAGTCTATTCGGGACCGAGAGCACTCCTCCATCGATTAGGCGCCAGCTCCATCGGAAAGCTTGCCCACCGGAACGATGGCGCGGAACCCGATGGAGCCACCCCAGGAGCCCCCAGGGACGCCCCGTCGCAATAGTCACCGAAGTGAGGTCACATTCGTGACAGGGGGTTCCGCACAGATGGTAAGCATGCTTACTATCTTAATTGCCAGTATTTCTGGTTCTTGATCCGCAGCCGACCTTCTTGGAAAGAGAGCGAAGATGACAGAGAACCAATGGGACGGGAACTACACGCCCCCGCCGGCCACCGGGCAAGTAGCGGGTACGCACGTGCCCCCGTCCACCCGGAGCAGCGGCATGCCGACGACGGAAACCATCAAGGACGAAGCCGGGAACGTGGCCGAGCAGGCCGGGGACTCTGCGAAGAATGTCGTTGAAACCGCCAAATCCGAAGTCGCGAACGTTGCCTCTGAAGTGAACTCAAGCGCAAGGGATCTGCTGGAGCAGGCCAGGCTGGACCTCAAGGACCAGGCCGGAAAGCAGCAGCAAAAAGTCGCTGTAGGCCTTCGGTCCATCTCAGAGGAACTGCAATCCATGGCCACCGCTTCGGAGCAACCCGGCGTCGCAACGGATTTGGTGCGGCAAGCCGCCGAACGGTCTTCATCAGTGGCAACCTGGCTGGAGGGCCGGGACCCAGGCTCCCTGCTCGACGAAGTGAAGACCTTCGCTCGACAGCGTCCTGGCATGTTCCTCCTCCTGGCCGCCGGAGCAGGCGTCCTAGCCGGCCGTCTCAGCCGCGGACTGAGCGCCGGCGCTGACGACTCCCCACGCGGAACGGTCCCCAGGCATCCCTCCAACCAGCCCGCCCACGAGGAAGCTCGACCTTTCGTCCCCGGGCCGGGGATGACAGTGCCCCCTCCCCCGGTCCAGCTTCCCGGCCCAACCACCACGACCGCTGGATACGCGAACCCTGGCCCAGGCTCGGGCGAAGGGACCGTTGCGCCCAACGGCGCACCCGGCACTCTGCCCCAACCCGCACCGGTCACGGAGCCGGAAGCCGACCCCTGGCCTGACGGCGGGATAGCCGAGGATCCATTCACCCGTGATCGTTCGCATCGCCTCGGTTCTCCGGCTCCCTCGGCAGGAACTGAGGCAGCCGACGGCGAAAACAGGCCCGGCGTCGAGCCCGCCAGCGGTGAGTCGCGATGACCGAGAACCAAATCCCGCCGACGCCCGCACAGGCCAAAGCGGAATCGACATCGTTGGGAGACCTTCTAGGCGAGGTGACTCGGGACATTTCCACGCTGATGCGCCAGGAAGTGGAACTAGCCAAGGCCGAGCTGAAGCAGTCCACGGCGCGGGCAGGCAAGGGCGGAGGAATGCTGGCAGGCGCCGGCGTTGCCGGGCATTTCGTCCTTCTTTTCCTTTCCCTCGCCCTTTGGTACGCACTTGGCGAGCTGATTGGCCTGGGTTGGTCCGCCGTCGTCGTGGCTGTCATCTGGGCGATCGTTGCGGCCGTCCTGGCGTCGATCGGCCGAAAGGAACTCAAAGCCGTCAAAGGCATGCCCCAGACGGCCGCAACAATCCAGGAAATCCCAGGAACACTCAAACCACGCGAGGAGCAACGATGAGTGAAAATCCGGATGATATTCGTTCCGAGATCGAAGAAACCCGCCGGCGTCTTGGCACCAACGTTGACGCCGTCGCCGATAAGGTGACGCCGTCGCACGTTGTCCGACGCCAAACCGAGAGAGTCAAAGACGCCGTCTTCGGCGTGAAGGAGAACGTCATGGGTACTGCTGATGATCTGGCGGACGGCGGCCGATCAGCGATCGACGACGCCGGTGCGGCGATCGGCGACGTGCCCCACCGCCTCGCCGGCAAAACGCAAGGCAACCCGCTGGCTGCCGGGCTGATAGCCTTCGGGGCCGGGCTGCTGGTGGCTTCCCTGATCCCGGCAAGCGAAAAGGAGAAGGAAGCAGCGACGGCCCTGAAGGAAGCGGCCGAACCCCTGACCACCGAACTTGCTGGTGCGGCGCAGGACGTGGCCCAGGATCTCCAGGAACCTGCCCAGGAAGCGCTGGAAAACGTGAAGTCCGCGGCCACAGAGGCAGTCGAAAACGTCAAGGATGAAACCCAGACCGCCGTCTCCGACGTCACGGACAGCACCACAGCGGCCAGGGACCGGATCGAGCCCGCCTGATCCACACGGAGGCGTGCTGTCCGGCCAAGGCAGCATGAAGGACGGCACGCCTCCAGCCCGCTTTTGAAAGGGACATCCATGACGACGAAGAACCCCGCCGACAGCAGCAAGGCGAAGGCAGCCACAGCCCCGGATGCGGATGATGCCCGAAAACCGGACAGGCCCACCGAGATCGTCAGGCCAACCTGGACCTACATAGCAAAGAGGACCTTCCGTGAGTTCGGCAAGGATCAGTGCCCGGACGCTGCCGCGGGACTGACCTACTACGCGGTGTTGTCCCTTTTCCCCGCCTTGCTTGCGCTCGTCTCGCTGCTCGGTATTTTCGGGCAGGCAGGAAAGAGCACGTCCGCCCTCTTGGACCTCCTCCAAGGCATCGCCCCTGGATCCACCATCGACACCATCCGCCAGCCCATTGAAGAGCTCACCACCTCGACCTCGGCCGGCTTCGCCCTGATACTCGGTCTCGTCGCTGCCCTGTGGTCAGCGTCCGGATACGTGGGAGCCTTCAGCAGGGCCATGAACCGCATCTACGAAGTGGACGAAGGGCGCGGATTCATCAAACTCAGGGCAACCATGCTCGGTATTACCGTGTTCGCGGTGATGCTCGTGGCCCTGATCGCCGGCATGCTCGTGCTCAGCGGTCCCGTGGCCGAGGCTGCCGGCAGGGCAGTCAACCTGGGCGGGGACCTCCTGACGGTGTGGAGTATCGCAAAATGGCCCGTCGTCCTCCTGCTGGTGATCCTGATCATCGCGGTCCTGTACTACGCCACCCCTAACGTGAAGCAGCCGCGGTTCCGTTGGATGAGCATCGGCTCCTTCATCGCCTTGCTGGCATTCATCCTTGCATCGATGGGCTTTGGCTTCTACGTGGCCAACTTCAGCAACTACAACAAGACCTACGGGGCAATAGGAGGCGTCATCGTGATGCTCCTGTGGTTATGGATTTTGAACATGTCCCTCCTGTTCGGGGCAGAGTTCGACGCCGAAATGGAGCGCGGGCGGGAACTGCAGGCAGGAATCGACGCCGAAGAAACCATCCAGCTCCCACCCCGCGGAATCAAGCGCAGCGAGAAACTCGCGAAACACGAGGAGAAAGAAATCGTCGACGGCGAGAGGCTCGGCGCGCGGCACACCCGGAGCGCATCAAACGCTAGGCTAATGGAACAGCCCACCGTTAGTGCCGGCTTAGAGGATGACTCGACGTCCGACCGGCGTTCAGCTCCTAACTGAAGGAGGCGCGCATGGGCAACCTCCCGTGGATCATCGTCATGCTGGTCCCGTCATTGAGCTTCTTCGTGTATTTGGTCTACGCAAACCTTCGCTCCTCGCGTAGGCGGAAGGCCCTGGGCTTGCCGCCCTTGGGACTTACTCCGCCCGAGCCCAGGAATCGACGCCGGAACAAAAACGCCACGGACGATCACCGACACCAAGGAATTACCAAGAGCGATCCATAGACTCAGGTCGTTCGACGGTAACTATCATCGGCTTACGCTGCCCCGGTGACCGTGGTCCAGATGCCGATGGCTCCCGCCACCACCATGATGGCGGTGGCGGTCCAGCCGAGGGTGGCGGCGAGTTTTCCGTCACGGTAGTTGCCCATGAGGACTTTGTCCCTGGATATGAGCATGGTGACAACGAGGAACGGCGCGGCGGCGATCCCGGTGATCATGGCACTCAAACGAGCAGCCCGATGGGGTCGGAGTCGAAGAGGCTGATGATGACGCCGCCGATGGAACCCACTCCGAGCAGTACATAGAAGGTGCGTGCCTTGCTGGGACGGCGGTCAAAACCCCAATTCGTTCCGAGCAGGCCGGCAAGGCCGACAGAGCCCGAGGCGGCCAGGACCGGGACGGCGAGGATCCCGGAGCCGACAAACCCTGCCGCGAAGAGGAACTTGGCAGCGGGGCCCGCGATGGGTTCCAGGGCCTTCCTGGACAGCCATCATCATCGGCAAAGTCACCGGCGCAGTCCAGAGCATCCCGTTGGAGAACGTGGCGCCGACCTGGGCATAGGTCGCGATTCCGGACGGATCATCATCGGCCGCGCCTGTGACCAGGCCCGGTCCGAGCAGGCCGAGGAACCGCCTGGCCGACGAGCGTTTCGCGCCGGTAGGAGCGCGACCACTTCCGGAAGCTTCCTCTGTCCTGGTATCGATGGCCAGGGCCTCGCCGGACTCCGGTTCGGTAGCTTCCACAGAACTCATGTCGTTCTCCCGTTGTTCAGTTGTAAACCACGCCTAAATACTAAGCATGCTTATTATCCCCGATCCGACTCAGCGTACGGCAGGAAGCAGCCCCATCAGGCAGGCCCGGGGCGAGCCGCTACGATTCCCGCGCGGGAGTGATCCGCCCGGCGAAGCCCACCCCTTCTGGCCGCTCGACGATTTCCTTGAAGCGCTCCAGGTCCTGCCGCACTTGTAACGCGTCCTGATCTTCGGCGTTCGCGCTTCGGAGTGAGTCCGGCTCCCAGTTCAGGCGCAGGAGTACCTTGGTTTCCGTCGGCCCCATCGGCTCAAGAAGCACGGTTCCTCCGGCGAGGGGATGGCCAACACTTTCCCAAGTAATTTGTTCGTCCGGCTCACGGGCGATGATCCACGCATCGTATTCGCGGGGCACTCCGCCGACCATCATTTTGAACCGGAGGCGAACGTCACCGATCCTTGTCACGGACTCGACTCCGCTCAAGAAAAGCGGGAATTCCTCGAACCGTGTCCACTGTTCATACGTCAGCCGAACCGGAACGTTGACGTTGATTGACCCATGAACGTCATTCATGACGCAGACTCCCGTCTGTAACCGGCGGCCAAAACGATCCGTCGTGTTGTGACCTACCCGGCAGTCATTCTACACAAAACCATCAGCATGCTTATCTTCTCGTTCAAGCACGTGACCGGTTCCCGCAAGGATCACTCAACTGGTCGCTCGTCATCCCGGACACGGAGCCGATCATGGACAGGCTAATGCGGTAGCCGACCTCGCGCGCCGGAAGACCGTTGCCGTGACCTCTTTTCGGCTGACGAGCAAGAACGGATACCACCTTCTCGGGGCTCGCTGGAAGATAAGTATGCTGAAGAACTTGCGCACACCTGCTGGCGGTTTTACTTTTTTAAAACGACCAGACCTTCGACGACTGAAGCAAAGCCGATGGAGGAATAGCGATGACAGAGAGCAATTTCCCTCAAAACGAGAAACTGGAAAAGGAAGCGCTGTTTGGCGACAACAAGTCAATTCCGGGCGATCTGGACCCCACCGATAGGGACTCCACCGATTTGGACGAGGACGTTGCGATGGCTTTGGAAAACCAGGTCATTGGGCACTCTGATGTTCCATTCGGAGCGCAGGATCCCCGGACCCAATACCCAAAGGCGAGATTCGAGCCCCAGACCCAGGACTACCCCGGCTGGACGGACGCCATGCAACCGCGGCCTGACCACGGGGAAAGCAGCTACATAGGCCATCACCGCATGACGGGCTTCCGGACTTTGATCACTGGGGCAGATTCCGGAATCGGAAAAGCCGTAGCCATCGCCTACGCCCGGGAAGGTGCAGACGTTGCCTTCACCTATCTGCCCGAAGAAGAACAGGACGCGGTAAACACGGTCCAACTGATCGAAGACGCCGGCAGCAGGGCCCTGGCGTTGCCGGGGGACCTCCAGGACGAATCTTTCTGCCGGGAAGTCATCGCCCAAACCGTTACCGAGTTCGGTGGGCTCAACGTGCTCGTCAACAACGCCGGCTTTCAAATGACCACCAGCCATGGCATCGAAGACCTCACCAGCGAACAGTTCGATCGGACCTTCAAGTCCAACGTCTATGCCCTGTTCTGGCTGGTCAAAGGCGCACTGCCCCACCTCAAACCGGGCGCCGCGATCATCAACACGTCTTCCATCCAGGGCTACCACCCGAGTGACTCCCTCATCGACTACGCCGCCACCAAGGCGGCCATCATCAACATGACGTTTTCACTGGCAGAATCGTTGGGGCCTCGTGGGATCCGGGTGAACGCGGTGGCACCCGGACCAATTTGGACCCCGCTTCAGCCACCGACCCAGCCGCGCGAAAAAATAGAGCATTTTGGCGAGGACACGCCTCTCGGGAGGGCGGGCCAGCCAGCTGAACTTGCGTCAACCTTCGTGCTACTGGCAACCGCTGAATCCAGTTACATGTCAGGGTCCGTTATCGGAGTCACCGGAGGAAAGCACCTCGCCTAGAACCACGCCAGTGGGAGGATCAGCGCAGGCCGTCAGCCCACAGGGGACGAAAATCCCACATGGAGGAGGCGCCACCATGAGCTCGCAGGGGAAACGCGAGGAACCATGGGGCGCCAACCTTGCGAGTCGCATTTGAAAGACGTCATCCATTGACCTGCCAAAGGGCGTTGATGCCGAGGAATTCGGCGGCAAGGACGGGTCCGAAGCGCTCACCGCTTGACGAAAAGCATAGATACAGCGATCGCACACGAGTGTTGCGCGCGTCACAGATCGTGCCTAAGGTTGCGGGGGGCGGTCGCAGCGTCGCGGCCGTCCATGAACGGCAGGAGCACCATGACAGACAAGCTAAACGTCCTGGTCCGTGTGGACATAGATTGCGCCCGCGCCAAGATCGCGGCCCAAGGCCGCGTGACAACGCAAAGCCTCCAGGCCATCTACGTGGTCGTGAAACGCGCCAACTCCCTGATGGAGGGCCTGGCCCTCGAAATCGACGTGACACGCGCCCGAATCGAACCCGACGCCCTGGAGCAGTTGCGCGCCTGCTCGCAGTCCCATCACCTGCCGGCGCACATCGATCCGTTCCAAGCCGACTGCAGCTTCAGCATCCTGGCACCCCGGGATCCCTCCACGGCCGTATGGAAGGGAAGCCGGGCGGCCTGACCGACCCATTTCCATCACTCTAACCCGCGCATGTGCTACCGGCCACGACCCGTGCCATTCCGCACGGGCGTATCCCGTGTGTCGCGTGCACGGGGACTGAAAGCCTTTGAAGAACGGTCACATGGGCGCCGCCCCGGTAGATGGTCCACAGGTTCAGCTGACGTCGGGGTGGCTGGCCACGATGTAGTCGGCCGCGGCGGGTCCGGTCATCGCCAGCCCGCTGTGGTGGATGTCGATGCCGCAGCGGCGCATGCCGGCTCGGAAGTCGGTGTCCGGCACAGGGGTGATCCCGTGGAGGAGGCACCAGCTGATGTACAGCCCGTAGAAACTGTCCGGCCCCAGCAGGTCACCAGCGGCCCCAGGGTCCCGGATAGTTGCCTCGCGGAGGAACTGTTGAAAATGCGAGGTCATCATGGCCCAACTCTAACGATCAACTTTTGCGGCCGTGAGGTGGACGCCGAAGGTTACCGCGGTATCTCCGGCCTCGACCACCGTCGACCCGCTCCAGCCGCAGGCCCGGAAGAGATCGAGGACAGAAGGGAAACGACATCGATGATTACCGGTGATGGCATGAAGAGCAGGTGTCGGTGCCAAGTTGATACAAATGGGCCAAAAGTCTGCAGGGCATTCGTTTGGCGGCCACGCAAGCGCTATGCAAGGCGGCATGAGAGGTCTTCGATTGCCCAAGCAAGGATCTTTTCATCAAAGGGATCCTCCTCGCCGAGTCCATGCAGGAGTGCCTCGAATTCGAATTTATCTGCGTTACCGCCGTTGGCCCAGTACCAAAGCCATAGTTCGTCAAGCCACTCGGTGTCGTGCAGGAGCATCATTCGCGCCGTGAGTCGTGGATTTTTCATTTGGTGCCTCACCACTGCCACGGAGCCGCGCCCTGGGCAGCCATCGCCTTCGCATCCCTCTGCTTGAGACACCATCCACCATCCCACTCATCGCATCCTGTCACAACCCCGAAGGCCATCCGGCCGGTTTTAGTCACTCACCAGGCCATGGACGGCAGAATGCAAGCTGTTCCCGCGTTCACGACGCCGCTCCAAGAACGCCCTGCACCGCCGCCGAGAAGCCTTTCCATTCCTCCACCTTGCGGGCAAGCTCGGCGTGTCCGGCCCCGGTGAGCGCATAGACGCGACGTCGGCCGCCGTCGTCGTCCGCCCAGCGGCTCGCGACGCACCCCGCGGCCTCGAGCTTGTGCAGCGCGGGGTAGACCGAGCCCTCCTGGAGCTCAATCCGCGCGCCGCTGCGCTCGTGAATGCGCGCGATCAGCGCGTAGCCGTGTGCGTCGCCCGCCCCGAGCGAGCCAAGCAACAGCAGGTCAAGCTGTCCGTTCACTGAACTTCGTCCCATGCCTAGAGTGTCTAGGTATGGGACGGGACGCTGACAAGATCAAACGGCCGGAACCGCGGCGCTGTCCCATGTCCTGGAGATACCTTCTGCCCGGGAGGGCGCGGTGGGATGATGCAAGCATGAGTGGAAACAAGAAGCCGTAGGTCCCGCCGCATCCAGCCCATCGGGTGACACGGCGACCGGTGACGTTGATGGATGACGCCGGTAGACCGGCCACGCATCAAATGCGTGTGCTGGCGCGGCGCCGCAACGACGCGGAAGCCAAACTCGAACAACAATTGCACCCGCCCCAGGAAGGACCACGGATCAAGTAGCGGCGACCCTGGCTCTGGCCGGGTGCTCCCTTTCTCCAGCCAACCGATGTTCGACAGGAAGACGCAGATGCGCACGATCGGGGTTGAGGAAGAGCTCTTGATCGTTTCGGCGGGAAGCGGATTGCCTCTGCCGCTGGCCGGAGCGGCCCTGGACGCTGCCGGGACCAGGGACTCCGGGCCTGTACTGAATACGGAATTCAAGCAGGAGCAGCTCGAGGTCAACACGAGGCCATGCGGGACCGTGGATGAGCTTCTGGCGCAAATCCGGGCCGGGCGGGCCTTGGCGGACGCGGCGGCCGGCTTGCTGGGGGCCAGGATTGCTGCGACCGCAACTCCGCCGTTGTACTCGGCGACCCCGACCATGGGGAACCCGCGGTACGAGGTGATGGCCGAGCGGTTCGGTGCGGTTGCCCGGGAGCAGATCACCTGCGGGTTCCACGTCCACGTGTCCATTGAATCCCGTGAAGAAGGCGTCGGAGTGCTGGACAGGATCCGGCCCTGGCTTCCGGTGCTGCTGGCGCTCAGTGCCAACTCACCGTTCTGGAAGGCCGAAAACACCGGTTTCGCCAGCTACCGCACGCAAATGTGGAGTAGGTGGCCCACGGCCGGGCCGACCGAGGTCTTCGGCTCCGCCGCCGGTTACGACCGCGCCATAGCCGGGCTTATCGGAACAGGGGTGCTCCTTGATGCGGGCATGGTCTACTTCGATGCCAGGCTTTCGAAAGACAATCCCACGGTCGAGATCAGAATCGCCGACATCTGCCTGTACGCCGAGGACGCCGCCGTCATCGCCGCGCTGATCCGGGCCCTGGTTGAAACCGCCGCCCGGGAATGGCGGCTCGGTACCGCGCCCCCGGCCGTGGACACCGGCACGCTCAGGCTCGCCAACTGGCAGGCGAGCCGTTTCGGGGTCAACGGTCCCCTGCTCGGGCCCCTCGATGGACGGCCCCGACCCACCGCCACAGCAGTCAACGAATTGACCGGCCATGTCCGCCACGCACTGGAACAATCCGGAGACCTCATGTTCGCCCGCGCCGGCCTCGCAGACATCTTCTCCCGCGGAACAGGCGAGCGGCTGCAGCGCCAAGCCTTCAAACGACGGATTACCGCCGATGTTGTCGCGGCCATTGTCTCAGCCACCCACGGAGGCCGGAGGACCGGCGGGAACGCAACCGCCCCGGACGAGAACCGGTATCAAAGTCGTCATTAACCGCCGCAGATATTTTGTCCCGCTTGATCCGTGCTAATTGTCCTTGAAACAGGAGCCGCGGCGGTGGACTACATTCTCAACGGCAGCGTCTAAGTCCCGGCGTTCTCCTTGGTGGAGCTGGAGGTCGTGGTCTCCCCAGACAGTGTTTCCGTGGTTGTTCCGGTGTCCACGCCGCGACGGTGCATTTGTAACAAAATGCGTGAGCTGCTGATTCCCGGCCGCGCGGATGCGTGGACCGGCGACAAGGAAACGCGCCAATGCCCGGTGTCACCTTGTGCCGGGCATTGGCGCAGCTACCACCGAGAGCATCTTTCAGGGAAACGCCCTCGTGCTGATCGTAGGCCGCGGATGCGGCCCCGCACTTGAGTGCCGACTACCTGTTTCAGGTGGTTTTAGGTGGTCGCAGGAACCCGGCGGTGGTGTCGGCGGGCGGCGCCGTGTCCGGCAAAATGGGAGGTACGGGATGCCAAGCGGTGCACATGCTAAGCGCAGGCTGTTCGTTTTGTGACCGTGGCCGGACCCAGTCAGGGCTGCCGTTGGCGAGGACGGGCTGTGACTGCGCGGTGGCCGGCACCGGCCATTTCCAGCGGGGCTGTGCGCTGCGGAGCGTGGACCGTCCCGATCAAGTGCGGGGCTGTCTGCCGAGGCGTGAGAGAGGGCTCCGGGGCGGCCGCGATCGTGCTGCGTCGACGGCCTGTACCCTCGTTGTCCCCGGCGTCCGGTGCACGCAGCGGGATCTTCGGACACTGGTCGGTTATAAGACCCATTCCGGCGTATTCTCGCACGGCTTCGATGCCGGCTACCGCTGACCGCTTGTCAGGGAAGTCCCCGGAGAGGGCCATCATTGTCCCGTCGGGGGCTGTGATCCTGAACCTGAAGCAGCCGCGCTGATCTTCGAACAGCTCGAATGAACCTGTCATGGAAGTCCTCCTTCACGTCCGGCCCCGAAGGGCCGCTAGACGTTGCTCATGGGCCTGAACGCGTCGCTGCGTTCCGGCTCTGCTGACCCGCGGAACGAATGCGTATTCCAAAAAAGGTGCCTCGCACCACATGACGTCAGGCGCCAACCATACCGGAGGGAGCCGGCATTGGCGAGTCCCCTCCCCGCCCTGATCCTGCGTCACGACCAGAGGATTGGGTTCTGTTGTATGACGTGTCCCCTTCCTGGGACGGAAATGTCCGACAAGTCCACCGAGCCTCAAACCCAGGCCCACAGGTACGGCGTCGAAGGCGGCCATGGGCGTACGGTTGTTCTGGTATCTTCGCATGTCCCCCATTTGTGCAGCCGCCGGGAATCCCTGCGCTGGAGTCGCTCCCGACTCGCGCGGGGGTTCCTCATCGCATTGCCATTCACGGCGGCGGGCCGGCCGATCTGCCACTGACCTCGTTGTCCGGTCGTAATTACTCCTGTCAAGGTGCTCTCGAAAGAGTTGTACGGAAGGGAACTCGACGCCACATTGAGGTTCCCGATTCCGTCCTTGCCCAGGGACTGGACCGCAGAGCGCTCACAAGACGCGGCTGCGAGGTGGCCCGCCGGCACAGGTCCCAACGACGAACTTGCGGGCGTTGCCTCCTGTTGTCCGTTGCTTCATACACTCCGCGGGTTCACCGACGTCGCCAAGCGGCGCAACTATTAACCGTTCTCTTCCCTCGGTAAGGCATTACACTTCCCCTCCCTTACACCTCCCCTCCCTTACACCTCCCCTCCCTTACACCTCTGGCACTCAAGGCTCGCCGTGAGCCACGCCTCCCGGCAGGTCATGTAGCGGTTGGGCGCTGAGTCGATGAATCGAGGTGAACTGGAAACTTTGGAAGGAGTGCGGGGATGGGATCGACCCGCCCTCCAGCCCTCGCCGTCGTAGATGGACGTCCAGCCATCGGCTACCGACCGTACCCCGGCCATGACGATGTCCATCGCCAGGCTGTCCGCGCAATCGGGCCTGAAGTACCTGTTCAAGACGACGATGATGGACGATCGGACGGTCGCCCCAGCAGATACCACCACGTACTACATGAAGGCCGGGACTCCACAGGGTCGCTGGATCGGCTCCGGGTTGAAAGGCATCAACCGTACAACCGGTGACGCGGTCACCGAATCCGATGCCAGAGCCATCTTCGATAGCGCGACCCATCCAGACACGGCTGCGCCTCTTGGCCGACCACACGGCCAACCAACCATCGCCCAAAACAACCACGGCCAATCCAGCACGCGCCGCGCCGTCGCCGGATTCGACCTCACCTTCAGCGTCCCGAAATCCGTGTCCGTGCTCTGGGCGCTGAGCCCTCGGGCCCTCCAGAACCAGATCCTGCAGACCCACCACGACGCTGTCACCGCCACCCTCGACTGGCTGGAAAAGCTTGTCATCCACACCCGGGCCGGACGCAACGGCGTCGCCCGCCTCGACACCCGCGGCGCGGTTGCCGCCGCGTTCGATCACTGGGAATCACGCTCCGGAGACCCGCAGCTCCACACGCACTTGGTCATCGCCAACCGCGTGCAACGCATGATCGACGACGCCTGGGTCACGCTCGACTCCCGGACCCTCTACAAAGCAGCGGTCGCCGCCAGCGAGCACTACAACGGGCTGCTCTTCGACGCCCTCCACCGCCAGCTCGGGACCGACACCGAGATCCGCCAGCCAGCAGCCACCACACACAATCCCAGCCCGCAGCTCACCGGTATCGACGACGCCCTGGTCCTCGAATTCTCAAACCGCTCCCGCCTCATCGAGGTAGAAACCGACCGCCTCGTAGCCGAATGGACCAAAGACCACGGCACTCCCCCATCGGCGACAACCACCATCAAGCTCCGCCAGCAGGCCACCCTCGCCACCCGAACCCCCAAACCCGACTCCATCGCCCCTCTCCACGAACTCTCGGCTCGCTGGCGGTCGCGGGCCACCGCCAAGGGCTTCGACCCCGGAGTTGTGCTGGCCGCCACCGTCCGGCGGTCGCATGCCACCCCTTTCCGTGCCTGCGACTTCGAAGCATCCTGGGTCGACGCCGCGGCCTCGCTGACCCGGGACCGTGTCGCGGCCAAACGCGCGACCTGGAACCGGTGGAACCTGATCGCCGAGGCCGAACGGGTCTGCGCCGCAATCCGCTGCCATGCCCCCGAGGACCGTAACGCTCTGATCGACGCCGTGGCCACAGCTGCCGAGACCCAATCGGTTCCACTGAACGACTACCGGTACAGCGTCCCCTCGGACGCGCGGCCAGATCTCCGCCTCGGCGAGCAGAGCGTCTTCGACTTCCACGGCTCCCGTCTCTACACGGACGCCTCGACCCTCGCCAGCGAGGAGACCGTCATGGCGGCAAGGAACAACGACGGTGGACCGGCCATCAGCGCATCCGCTGCCATGGAGGCACTCGCCGGATACAAACACCACGGCAGGTTCGGGCTGCATCAGGACCAGCGAGCCGCCGCGGGTCAGGTGCTGCTCAGCGGCAACCGTCTAGACGCGGTCGTCGGACCGGCCGGCACCGGCAAAACCACCACCCTCGGCGCGATCAAAGCCGCGTGGGAAGCAGAGTTCGGGGCCGGCAGTGTCGTCGGGCTGGCCCCTGCGGCGGCGAGCGCCGAGGTTCTGGGACGGGAGTTGTCGATGGTCACGGAGAATGTCGCGAAGTGGCTGTACGAGTCTGTCGGGGCAGGAGCCAGTCACCGGGGCGAACGCTTCTTCGCGACCGAAGAGCGCCTGCGTATTTCGTGGGCTACAAATACGCGCGCCGCTCAGGAAGCCGCCCGCTTGGCCGCCGAGCAGGATCGGTGGCGGTTTCATCCCAACCAGCTCGTCGTGGTCGACGAAGCCTCCATGGTGTCTACCGTTCAGTTGTCCGCCCTGGTGCATCAGGCCAACGACGCCGGAGCGAAGGTCCTGCTGGTCGGTGATCCCCGCCAGCTGGATGCCATCGATGCCGGCGGCATCCTCGGCTGGCTGGACCGGCAAGGCAAAACCACAAGATTGAGCACCATCTGGCGGTTCGACCACGCCTGGGAGCGGGAGGCTTCGCTGAAGCTGCGTGCCGGGGACCCTGAGGCCATCGCCGAATATGACAAGCACCAACGAATACGGCACGGCAACTACCTGGACATGGTCGACCAGGCCTATCTGAACTGGCAGGCGGACATCCGGGCCGGAAGGTCGTCGATCTTGATCGCCGCGGACAACGACACCGTCGGCATGCTCAACGAACGGGCCCAGGCCGACCGGGTGATCCATAGTCTGGTGGACGCCGAACACACAGCACTGCTTGGTGACGGTCTGCGTGCCGGCCGCGGTGACACGGTCATCGCCCGCCGCAACGACCGCACGGTTACAGACAGCAACGGCGACTTCATCCGCAACGGAAGCCTGCTCGACGTCGTCCGTGCCGGCGGGCGCGACGGGTCCCTCACCGCGGTCCGCAGGGACACCGGCGCCATCGTCACCCTTCACCGCGATTATATCGAGTCCGCGGTCGAGCTCGGTTACGCGACCACGGCGCACCGCTCCCAGGGGATTACGGTCGACGCTGGCCACACCATCGTCACCCAAGGCCGGCTCACCAGTGAGCTTCTCTACGTCAGCATGACCCGGGGACGCGGCGGTAACTACGCCTACGTCAGCGAAAGTGACCCCGCCGACCACGAGCCACTTGATCCCTCCTTGCAAGCGTCGTGGCGAGAGATCCTTGGCGAAGTGCTCGCTGCCGAAGGCGCCGAACGGGCCGCCCACGAAGTCCGCGACGCAGAACAATCCAAAGCAGACAGCCTGGAAAGGCTCAGCGCCGAATACGACTACCTCGCGCAAATCGCGGCAGCCGACGACCTGACCAAGTTCCTTACGGCGCACAACCCTAGGAATCTAAAGGAACTGCAACAGTCCCCGTCGTGGGGAGCAACCGTCGCGGCCTGGCGCAGATCCACAAGTGTAAGCCGACCAAGTGCCCTGCGGATTGTCGCCAACGCGCTGGAGACAAGCGCGTCAGCTAATGACCCGACCGCGGTCATCCATGCCCGACTCCGCAGCTTCCTCAACAGAATGGCCGCCGGAGGGCCTGATCCCTTGGCCGAGCCGATCCGCACCGAGCGTCACGATCTCGCAAGCATGATCAGCCAGGTACAGAAGTTAATACAACGCCGGACCGACAAAGTCACCTTCGAAGCACTCATAAATCACCCCGAATGGAAACGAAACCTTCTCGGAGCTCTGCGACCGAACGTGAGTGCAGAAGATCTACGCCGCGTGATTGGCACCGTCGCCATCCACCGGGACAGATGGGGCATCGGAGACTCACCCCTTCCGCTCGGACCTGTACCGGCGGAGTACGAATGGGAGCGGAAATCTCAGACCGTGAGCATTCAGCGAATCATCGACGCCGCCGGACCCGCGCCATTCGCCAGTCCGCACCAAGGCATGTGGTTTGACGGGCCGCCCACGCAAGAGCCCAGCCGAATAAATGTCGGCTGGCAGCTTTAAACTGGGCTCGAGCAGGCCAATCGGGCGAGAAGGGAGCACCCACAATGTCTAGGCCACCGCTCCAAATCGGCACCTGGGGCAAGATCAGCCGAGATGAGGTATCGCCAGGGGTCTGGCGTGCAATGGCCAGATTCCGGGACTTCGACGGCGTCACCCGCAAAGTCGAGGCTCGGGCGGCGGCCACGTCGAAGAACGACAAAGGCGGAAAGGCCGAAAGGCTGCTGATTGCTGCGCTCACGGACCGTGCCATGCCCGCAGGTGAAGACATCACTTCAGACACTCGGATCACCAAGCTCGGTCTGATTTGGTGGGCGGAATTTGAGGATGCGGATCGTGCCATCAATACACGCACTCGGTATAGGGACATCCTGGAAAACTACGTTTCTCCCGGAGTCGGGGGCTTACGAATTCGCGAGGCAACAGTCTCCACTTTGGATCGCTTCCTCAAGACCATGCGCATCAAGCATGGCAACGGCACGGCCAAGCAGTGCAAAACGGTGCTGTCTGGAATGCTCGGTCTCGCAGCGCGCCACGGCGCTCTGGATGGGAACCCTCTGCGGGACGTGGCGACCATCCCGATAAATCACAAGGAAGTCCGGGCGCTAACCGTCACAGAGGTCGGGGCATTACGTGCAGGTCTCAGGCAATGGGAGGCCGATAAAAAGCAGGCCGGCCGATACCCGACTGTGGACATCCTCGACGTCATCGACATCATGCTCGCCACGGGCGCACGCATTGGTGAGGCCTTAGCCGTACGGTGGAAGGACGTCGATCTAAAATCCGAGAAACCAACCGTCACGGTGAACGGAACGATTGTCTACGTGCCCAAAAAGGGGCTGACCATCCAGGACCACCCAAAGAGCGCCAATTCCCGGCAAAAGTACTTCCTACCGTCTTTCGCCGTGGAAATGCTCCTGAGACGGCAAATTGGCCAACTGGAGGCCAACCCATGGGACGTCGTGTTCCCCTCGGCCGTTGGTTCGCTGCGCGATCCCAACAACTTCCGCAGGCAGTGGCGTTCTGCGAGTTTGGATCTTGGATTCCAATGGGTCACCCCGCACACCTTTCGAAAGACCGTCGGAACCCTGTTGGAAGCCTCGTCAGGCGTGGCTGTCGCTTCCGCCCAGCTTGGCCACTCGAGCGAAAACGTGACGAGGAAGCACTACGTCCAGAAGACCCACGAGGCGCCGGATAACACCTCGCTCCTGGAGGCGTTCGGAAACTAGTTCAATTCGTTTCCGGTGGGTTTCCGGTGGATCGCTACCTCAGAACGCAAAAACGAGAGTGCCCCTTCCCAGCGTTTCCGCAGGTCAGGGGCACTCTTCAGGTAGGGCTACTCGGACTTGAACCGAGGACCTTAGGATTATGAGTCCCGCGCTCTAACCAGCTGAGCTATAGCCCCGTAAAGTGCCCGGGCTTCCATAGGAAGCTCCCGGGCCAAAACACTCTAGCAATAATAGTCATCTCCGAGGCCCAGGCGCACCGATCATAACCAAAACCACGGAGGGGCGCTGAAGTTCCCCGGTTTTGGTCCTGATCGAACCTCCGAAACCTTAGGAATCCGGGATTGCGGTCGGTTCGGTCTCCCAAAGGTGGGGAATTCGTTTCGGTCGCTTGAGAAGCGGCAGGCTACGCCGGACTCGCGTGGCTAGATGACCTTGTCCTCGTAGCTCGCCCCGCGGTAGAGGTCCTCGAACGTCTGTAGTGTGCCTTGGATGCTGTGCGGTTCCACCATGGCGCGGCTCGCCTTGCCCATGGCTTCGAGTTCGCTGGCCGGCAGTCGGAAGAGCTCTGTGATCCTGGCTGCCAACTCGTTGCTGTCCCCTGGCGTGAACAGGTGTCCGTTTTCGCCGTCGCGCACAAGGTGCGGCAGGGCCATCGCATTGGCGAGAAGAACCGGCGTCGACGCCGACATCGCCTCGAGCGTCACGAGGGACTGCAGTTCGGCGGTTCCGGGCATGCAGAACAGGTCGGCGCGAAGATACGACTTCCTGAGTTCCTCATCGCTTGCGAGCCCCAGGAACCTGACCCGCTCGCTCAGGCCCAGGCGCTTGGCTTGGGCCTCCAGCGCGGCGCGGACCTCGCCGCCACCGACGATTTCAAGATGGACGTTGAGTTCGGCGGGTGTCTTGGAGACGGCGTCGATCAGGACGTCCACATGCTTTTCCTCGGCAAGGCGGCCGACGAAGAGAACAGTGGGGTTTGGATGCCGCTCGATCTCTTCGCCCGGCCCCAGTTCATAGGCGGCCGCGTCAATACCGTTGGACAAAGGCAGGACCTTGCGGAGGAATGCGTGCTGGTGCATCGCCTTGGCAGCAAGCGGCGTAGGAGTGGTGACGACGTCGGCCTGGCCCATGACCTTGCCCATGTCCTTCCACGAGACCCGCCCGATGATGTCCTTGAACCACTGCGGGAACGGCAGGAACGGATTCAGGTTTTCGGGCATGAAGTGGTTGGTGGCGATGATCCGGATGCCCCGTTTCTTCGCCTCGTAGAGGACGTGCTCGCCGATCATGTAATGGCTTTGGATGTGAACGACGTCGGGCTGCACCTTGTCGAAGAGCAGCCGAATGTCGTTCTTGATTTCCCAGGGGTAGCAGATGCGGAAGTACTCGTGCGTAAAGACGCCGTGGGACTTCAAGCGATGGATCGTGCCCTCATCGCCGAACTCGGTAAAGCTCTTGCCGTTGTCCGCCCGGCACGCCAGCACATGGACGTTGTGGCCCCGCGCCTTCATTCCTTTGGCAAGCCGGTACCCGAACTGAGCAGCACCGTTGACCTGCGGGCGGTAGGTTTCCGCCGCAATCAAGATGGTGAGGGGTTTGTTGGTTTCGGGAACGGTCACGTGGAGAACTCCTGATGGTCACGGTGCGAACATCGCAAAACGCCTCGCCCTGCGGTGTCTTCGCCGGTTGCCTGCCGCGGGTGTGCGGGGCACGGTTGTCGAACTTTTGCCCTAGGCCTTCCGGCTTGCTGCCGCCTTCGCGTCACGCTTTCGCTTGGTGACCTCGGGATGGTGCCGGCTCAAGGCAATAACCCCCACGATAGCAAGGGAAGCGGCCACAGCCATGGCGATTGCCAATACGGCGTGGACATCGGGACGAAGCTCACCCAAAATTGCGATGCCGATGGCAATTCCGACAATGGGGTCGATGACAGTCAATCCTGCGATCACCAGGTCCGGCGGCCCGCCCGAATAGGCACTCTGCACGAACCAGGAACCAAGACCGCCTGCCGCGGCAATGGCCACCACGGTGTACCACTGCACGTTCAGCAGAAAGTGCCCGTTGGGGTCCAGCAGGTGCCGGCCGATGATGCGCGTCAGGACGGCGACGAACCCGAACAACACCCCGGCACCCAGGATGTACACAAAGGCGCTCATGCGGTGCCGGAACATCACGGCCAACGTGCCAAAAAGTCCGACGGCGAGTGCCAGCAGGAGCACGATGGTTATTTCATCCTCGCCGCTGACGTGATGGTTCTCCTGGGTGGCATTGACGGCCAACAGGACGAACATCGCCGAGCCGGTCACGCAAGCAGAGATCGCCACCACCGTGCCGCGGTTGATACTGAGTCCCTGGTCCTTAGCGTTGACCACCGTGGTGATGACCAAGGCGATGGCGCCGATGGGCTGGACCACCGTCAAGGGTGCCGACACCAGGGCAATGGCGTTCATGCCCATGCCCAGGGCAAGGAGCAGCAGGCCGAACATCCAGCGCGGATTTCGGAGGAGCCTCAGGAAACCATGGGAACTCAAGGCAAGGCCACCGGTATCGGCTTTGACCGCGCTGCCCTGCCGCTGGGCGCCAATGGCGAGGCAGAAGGCGCCAAGCACCGCAAGAAGGACTGCTAACCAGACCATCAGCTGCGACCGCCGTCGTGGGCTTTGAGTTCTTTGCCCTTGCGGAGAATCGCCCAGAAATAGTTGTAGGCCGCTACCCAGTGCCCCGCCAGGCCCAAGCCAAGGCAGATCCAGGCGATCACGAAATAGACACCGGTGAAGGGAACCGCGAGCTTGGAGAGGACCAGGAGGGGTGTGCCCAGAAGCAGGAACGCGGTGCGGATCTTCCCGATCCGGCTCACCGGGAGGTCGGGGTGGCTATGGAAATAGAACAACGAGGCTGTAGCCAGGACGACGTCGGGCACCACCAAGGCGGCCAGGTACCACCAATCCACCACCCCGGCGATGGCGAGCGTGACAGCCACCGTGATGAGTGCCAGACGGTCCGCGACGGGATCGAGGATGCGGCCCAGTTTGGAGGTCTGGTTGAAACGCCGTGCGACGTAGCCATCCACCCAGTCGGTACCGCCCATGATGGCAAGTACCAGGACAGCGAAACCGTATTCCCTCTGCCAGAGGACCAGCCACACGAACAGCGGGACGCCCATGAAGCGCAAAACAGTCAGGAAATTGGGGACCGTGAAGATGAGATCGTGATCGATCTGTGGCTGGCCCGGGCGCGCGCCTGCACCGATGAACTTCACCTGTCCCCCTTTCCGTAGTCCGCAGCTGACGCTGGTGATTGCCGTCCCGATTACTTGAACAGCTTCCGTAGACCAACTGCGGCCACCGTGGCGGAAGCGGCGAAGAGCAACAGCTCCTTCCAGCGAGCGGCGAGCCGCTCCGGCAAGCCGGCCGGAACCTTCTCACTGAAATCCGTGAGCTTGTCGGCAGCGAACCGGCGTCCGTCGTCGAGCTTGTGCCCGGCAACATCGAGGAGGACCTTTCCCTGGGTCTTGACGTCGAGCTCGACGCCGAGCTGGTCGCGAACGTCGGCGAGATGCTCACGGCGCTGCTCCAGACGGCGGAGCAGCTCGGCTTCGCTCGGGGCGGGGGGCTGCTCGGCTTTGCGTGCTTCTTCCTTGGCGGCCTTTTCGGCCTTGGCCTTCTCCGCGGCGGCGGCTTTCGCTGCTTCCGCTGCCTTGTAGGCCTCCGACGACGGGTCAAGGATGCTCGCGTCGAACGACGTGCCCTCCTTGGCTATGCCGAGATCGTGCTTGATGCCCCGGATGGTCTTTTCGGGTACAAGCGGCATGGCCGCCTTGAACGCGCGGAAGGCGACAAGCGCTCCGATGAGAATGATCACAAGGAACGCCGCCGCGACAACAAGCGCAGCCAGCCACGGGGGCATGACGGTGGCCAGGCCCAGGATTGCCGCCACCACCAGGGCGATGACGAGCAAAGACAAAAAGACCAGCGCAACGCCAACGAACGCGCCGGCAACACCCAGGTGCTTTCCCTTGCGCTTGAGCTCAAGCTTGGCCAGGCTGATTTCGTCGTTGAGCTGCCGCGGCGCAAGCCGGGCTGCAAGCTTCAGGGTGTTCGGCAACGCCGAAATGCCCGGGCGTTGGCCAGCCCGGCCGCTGTGACGTCCACTCATAGGTTCCGCCTCACTGCTTCCTTCTTGCTCCTACCCGGCTCCTGCACGCACACGATGACCACCGCCCACGCGCACCTGTCCACAAAACTACCATTCGGCTTCAGCCTCAACTTCCGGGACAGGCCTGCGGCGCGCCCCGCTATCGCTGATAAATATGATCTGTGGCACATAGGATTGATAATCGTGAACACTCCCCCTGTACCGGGCGATTCCCTCAGTCGACGCGAAAAACTCCTCTATATCCTGCTTCTTGGCGCCTTGACCGCCTTGGGTCCATTTACCGTGGATCTCTATCTGCCGGCGTTTCCCGAGCTGGAGCGTCATTTCGACGTGTCAGCGGCTGCGATCCAACTCACACTGACCGGCACCACGGTGGGCTTCGCCATCGGCCAATTGGTGGTGGGCCCGTTCAGCGACAAGTTCGGACGCCGCATGCCCTTGATCCTGGCCACCGCCCTGCACATCGGGTCCTCCCTCGGCGCGGCACTGTCCACGGACATCAGCACGCTTGCCCTGTTCCGCGTCCTGATGGGCGTGGGTGCCGCCGGCGGTGGCGTGGTGGCCATGGCCATGGTCAGGGACCTCTTCGCGGGCTACGCGATGGTGCGGATGTTCTCCCGCATGTCCTTGGTGAATGGCCTGGCGCCTATCCTGGCTCCGATCATCGGTTCACAACTGCTTTTGGTAGTGCCATGGCCCGGGATCTTCTATTTCCTGGCGAGCTACGGATTCCTGGTGATCATTGCCGCAGTGTTCCTCATCCGGGAAACGTACCCCGCTGAGCTCCGCCGGCAGACGACGTCGACGGCGGGCCAACGGTACAAGGCCGTGTTCGCCGACCGGATTTTTGTCGGGATGCTCCTCGTAGGCGGGTTCAACTTCGGCGGACTGTTTGCCTACCTTTCCGCGTCAACCTTCCTGTTCCAGCAGGTCTACAACTTCTCACCGCAGGAATACGGCCTGCTGTTCGGTGTCAATTCCCTGGGTATCGTGGCCGGCGTCCAGATCAGCTCCAGGGTCATCCGACGGGTGGCACCCCAATGGATCATGGCTTTTGCCACAGTCTGGATGCTGCTGATGGCAGTGTTGATCGTGGTGTTCGACCTGCTCCACTTCGGCCTATGGGGCGTCATGGTTCCGCTGTGGTTCTACATCCTCGCCACCGGATTCATGTTCCCCTGCGTCCAGGTGATTGCCCTGGCCAACCATGGTGCACAGGCCGGCACGGCGGCTTCCCTGCTGGGTGCTTCCAACTTCCTGATGGCCGGAATCATCCCGCCCGTGGTCGGCTGGCTTGGAGTCGGCTCCGCCGTTCCCATGGGTGCCGTCCAGGCCGCGTGTCTCGCAGGTGCCGTGGCGGCGCTGTGGCTCGTCGTGCGGCCGCGGTCCGTCCCGTCCATCCACTGATGTTCGACGGCGGGACGTCCGCAAGGCGAAGTAGGCTCAAGTCATGACGCGCAAACCGCACCGCAACGGCAGGGGCCTTTTCCTCGGAGCGGTGCTTGGCGCCGTCGTCGGCTTCTTGCTGGGCCGCGGGGCCGGAAACCCTCTGTTCGGAGCCCTGCTGGGCGCGGTTATCGGTTCAGCGCTCCTCTACCGGATCAATCCCGGGCCGTGGAAAAGGGACTAGGCAGGCCTTCCGTTGCTGCGGGGCCTGTTGCCGGTCATGGCCCGGCGATAAAGTTGAGATGTGCCCCGTTGGCAGGAACTGCAGCCTATTCCAGCTCCATGGCAGCGCAAGGATGATGGCATCCTGCCGCTGTGGTGGGATCGTCTATGCACCGTGACCAGCCCGCAATCGGCAGCCCTCTATGCGGCCGGACTCTTCACGGAGGACCGCCGCCGCCCGATTGCGCAATGGTTCAATCCGAGCAACGGCGCGGCCCTGCTCGTGGCTCCCGAGACCTCTCCAGAATGGCCCGTCCAGCGGTTCGGAATTTTCTACGCACCCCCAGGGGGCGGATTCACCCGAGTCCACTCAGCCGCCCACGAATGGCACCCGCGGGAACCGCGGACCCCGCCCACCGAGGATGACGCCTTCCAATCCGCCGTGGCCGAAGCAGCGAGGTTCCTCCAGGTGGAGATGGACTTCGTCTGAAGACGTGGCGGCGGAATTCTGCCCGTTCGAATAATCGGGCGAAATCAGGCAAAACGAAGCAAAAAAACAGGCCCCGCACCAATAAAACCGGTACGGGGCCTTTCGCGCTCCTCCGACTGGACTTGAACCAGTAACCCTTCGATTAACAGTCGAATGCTCTGCCAATTGAGCTACGGAGGAATGAAGCGGTTATGACTTTAGCAAAGGTTTTGCCTCAAGTGAAATCGAGCGCCGGGCACTGCAGGAGGGGCGACAAAATACCCCTCCCGGGTATCTTCGATGGTGCCGTGCCGACGCCCTCGCCGAGGATACGATGGTCCGGCGCGCACGAGGCGCGCAAGAGGCGCTCACGATCCGCGCACGGGGCTCGCGAGATGCGTCCACGGCGCATCCGTGACGCACAGGAACAGAAGGAAGCATGTCGAAGAACTGGTCAGCCGAGGACAACGTGAAGGAAGTTGCCGAGGACGTCTTTTTCGTCCAAGGCCCGGCAGTCAATTGGACCATCCTCAAGCGTGGCGAAGAATTCACCCTCATTGACATGGGCTATCCCGGGAACTGGCCGCTGCTCCAGTCGAGCGTGAATTTCCTGGGACTGGCCATGGAAAATGCCGCCGGAGTTCTCCTGACGCATGGCCACTCTGATCACATCGGCAATGCCGCGAGAATATCGGCAATGGGCATTCCGGTCTTTGCGTCGCGTGCGGAGTTGCCAAACATCCGCCGGGAGGTCCTCGAGCAGGTCACCATCAAGGATCTCGGTGTGAGGATGCTCCGGCCCAGGGTCGGCGCGTGGGCCCTCCACGCTGTCCGATCCGGGGGCTTGTCCGACGTCGCTGTCCCGGGCGTCGCTGCGATGACGCGGGACATCCTGGACGCGCTCCCTGGATCTCCCCGGATGATTGGCACGCCAGGGCACACCAGCGGCCACGCGTCTTTCTTCATCCCGTCAGCCAAAGCCGTGGTCACCGGGGACGCCCTCGTCACAGGCCACGCCGTCAGTCCGGTCTGCGGTCCACAGCTGTTGCCGGCCGTCTTCCATCACCTCCCGGCGGAGACTGTGGCCAGCGTAGGGATCCTCGGGGAGTTGGGCGCCGAAACCATCCTCCCGGGCCATGGACCGATGCTGAGCGTGCCCGGAGGGGCAATCGAACTCGTCTCTGACGGCACATACTCCCCTTTCGGCTGAGTCGACGGCCTTCGCTTGAGAGGTCGGCCTTCGGTCCGAGTATGCGTATCGGAGCCTGAGTGAAGGAGCGGGAAACCGGTCCAAAACGGGTATCCCCCACTCTTAACCCGTGCCGTGCATTGCCAATAGGCTCCGGACCTGGGGATTCTGACCCGGTCTGTTCAGAAAAAGGGGAAGCCGATGCGGCTCCTGACCATATTGTTCCGGCGGCCCGCATGGTTCCGCTGGGCCACCGCCGCGTCCGTGCTGTTGTTGCTCGGCTATTCCGTTGTCTACTTGGCGCCTCCCGCGCGTGCGGCACTCCCGAAAACAATCATCAGCCTGACCTTCGACGACGGCAATGCCGATCAGCTCCCGGCCGAACAGTTGCTGAAGTCGCTCGGATTGCACGGCACCTTCTTCATTACGACCAGCTGGATCGATAATCCGTCATGGCTCACCCGCGCCAACCTGAACAGCATCGCCGCGGACGGGAACGAGATCGGCGGCCACACCATCACCCACCCGGATCTCACCACGTTATCCACCTCGGCCGCCACCAATGAGGTTTGCGGCGGGCGGACCACGCTTGCCGGCTGGGGGTTCAATGCCACCGATTTCGCCTATCCCTTCGCCGCTGAAAACTCTTCCGTCGAACAAATAGTGAAAAATTGCGGTTTTGCCAGTGCGCGCAATCTGGGTGACATCCGTTCGCCCGCGAGCTGCTCCGGCTGCCCCTTTGCGGAAACGCTCCCCCCGGCCAATCCATACAACACAGCGGCACCTGATGAAGTAGACAGCACGTGGACTCTACAAAACCTCGAGAACCTGGTGACCAACGCGGAACCGGGAGGGGGCTGGGTCCAGCTGACTTTCCACCACATCGCGGTGGGAACTGATCCCACGTTGACCATCGATCCCAATCTCTTCAAAACCTTTGTCACTTGGCTCGCAGCGAGAACAGCCAACGGGACCACATCAGTTCAAACGGTCGCCCAGGCCTTGGGAAATGCCTCAACCGCGGCGACGGCGCCGGCCGCGCCGACCGGTGTGAGCGCGACGGCGGGCAACGCGTCCGCGGTGGTGTCGTGGACGGCACCGGGCAATGGCGGGTCCTCGATTACTTCGTATTCCGTGACGCCTTCCTCCGGCGGCACGGCATTGGCTCCGGTAACGGTCTCCGGTAATCCGCCCTCGACGACGGCGACCGTCACCGGCCTCACCAACGGCACCGCCTACACGTTCACCGTCACCGCCACGAACGCCGTCGGGACGTCCGCGCCGTCCGCCGCGTCGGCGCCCGTCACCCCCACGGCTCCGTCAGTTCCGGGGACCCCGACCGGGGTGGCTGCGACGGCGGGCAACGCGTCCGCGGCGGTGTCCTGGACCGCGCCTGCCAACGGCGGGTCCCCGATTACTTCCTATTCCGTGACGCCTTCCTCCGGCGGCACGGCCCTGGCTCCGGTGACGGTCTCCGGTAATCCGCCCTCGACGACGGCGACCGTCACCGGCCTCACCAACGGCACCGCCTACACGTTCACCGTCACAGCGACGAACGCCGTCGGGACGTCCGCGCCGTCCGCGGCCTCGGCGCCCGTGACACCGACCGCACCGGTTCCCGGCGTCGTGAACGGCGGGTTCGAATCCGGGCTCAGCTCCTGGACCACCGGCGGGGTCAGGGCACCGGTGGCCTCCACCGTTGCCCACACCGGCACCGGCTCCGCGCTCCTGGGCCTGGCCTCCGGGGCCGAACCGCTCGGGGACAGCACCCTGTCCCAGACCATCACGATGCCGGCTTCCGGGACGTCCACCCTGTCCTTCTGGTACCAGCCGCACACCGCCGACGAGACCTGCACCGGCACCGCCTGCCGCTACGACTGGATGGAAGCACAAGTCCGCACCGCCAGCGGCACCGTCCTGGCCAGCCTGTTCAAACTGTGCAACAACAACGGCACCTGGACCCAGCTCAGCGCGAACCTCTCCGCCTACAACGGCCAGACCGTCGTGCTCTGGTTCAACGTCCACCTCGACGGTTCCAGCCCCGCGGACGACACCTGGATGTACCTCGACGACGTCGCCATCACCAACAACCAGACCACCCCCACCGCACCCGCAGCCCCCACCGGGGTCACCGCGACCGCGGGCAACGCCTCCGCCACCGTGTCCTGGACCGCCCCGGCCAACGGCGGTTCCCCGATCACCTCCTACACGGTCACCCCGCACGCCGGCACCACCACCCTGGCCCCGGTCACCATCACCGGCAACCCGCCCGCCACCAGCACCAACATCACCGGGCTCAGCAACGGCACCGCCTACACCTTCACCGTCACCGCCACCAACGCCATCGGCACCTCCCCGGCGTCGACCGCTTCCCTCCCCGTCACGCCCACCGCGGGTTCCACGGCACCGGCCGCCCCCGCCGGGGTCACCGCGACCGCGGGCAACGCCTCCGCCGCCGTGTCCTGGACCGCCCCGGCCAACAACGGCTCCCCGATCACCTCCTACACGATCACCCCGCACACCGGCACCACCACCCTGGCCCCGGTCACCATCACCGGCAACCCGCCCGCGACGACGGCGAACGTCACCGGGCTCAGCAACGGCACCGCCTACACCTTCACCGTCACCGCCACCAACGCGATCGGCACCTCCACGGCCTCGACCGCGTCCGCACCGGTCACGCCCACCGGCACCACCAGCTCGGCCATCATCAACGGCGGCTTCGAATCCGGGCTCAACTCCTGGATCACCGGCGGCGTCAGGGCACCGGTGGCCTCCACCATCGCCCACACGGGCACCGGCTCCGCGCTCCTGGGCCTGGCCTCCGGGGCCGAACCCCTCGGAGACAGCAACCTGTCCCAGACCATCACCATCCCCGCCACGGGAACCACCACCCTGTCCTTCTGGTACCAACCCCACAGCCAGGAAGACCCCTGCTCCGGCACGGCCTGCCAATACGACTGGATGGAAGCACAAGTCCGCTCTACGAGCGGCACCACCCTGGCCAGTCTTTTCAAACTCTGCAATGACAACGGCACCTGGACCCAGCTCACCGCCGACCTCACCGCCTACAAAGGCCAGACCATCACCCTCTGGTTCAACGTCCACCTCGACGGCTCCACCCCCGCCGACGACACCTGGATGTACCTCGACGACGTCACCCTCACCACGAGGTAAATGCACAGACCGGTTTAGGACGAAACGTGTGTATGGGAGGGGCTTGCGTCCCGGGACACCGTCGCATTCTGCTGGATCACTCCCTTCGCCGAAGGTGCCGGCCCCTTGATTCCGCGGGCCCGGAATTTGTCCATTCGAATGATTGAGCAGAATCCCACGTCCGGGCGAAGACGATCCCTGGCCGGACACGACGCGCCGGGGATATACGCACGTTTTGTCCTTTAACCCTGCATCAGACGCCAAAAATCCCCGCCCTCTACTGAGGACGGGGATTTTTGAGTAAAGCTCCTCCGACTGGACTTGAACCAGTAACCCTTCGATTAACAGTCGAATGCTCTGCCAATTGAGCTACGGAGGAATGAAGCGTGTACAAGCCTAACAAAGGGCCGCCGGGAAACGAAATCGGCGCCGCGAAGGCCCTAGCTGTCCATGCGGAGCGCGCGGCGCTGCATTTCGAGCTGCATGAGTTCCCGGTTGAGGCGCTGGAACTCCTCCGGCTGCGCCGAGGCATCCAGGCGCTGCAATTGACCCATCTTGTCCGCTTTGACCCTGGTGATCTGCAGCTCGAAAAGCCGGGCCAAAATGTCGCGGCAATAACGCTGAAGCGCTTCGGGTGTGCTGGCCGGGAGCGGAACCACGGCGAGCTCGGAGACCAAGCCCTGGAGCGGTTCCGGGACCTCCTGGCGGATCCCTTCCACCCAGGCCACAGGGTCTCCCGCGTGGACCAGCCCGGCGGCCCGAACCGCCGTGTGCACCGCGGCGTAGGCCGGAGTGACGAAGTGGCAGGCCTCAAACCGTTCCCAGGCTCCACCGTTGGGCACAGCTCCGCCGCCAAGGGCAGCCTCGCCCCCAAGGACAGCGGGATTCTGGATGACCACTTCGAGCGCCTGCCGCTCCATGGCGGCGATGGGATCCCGGGGATCCGGCCGCATGAAGGCGATGTGGGCGTCCGACGGCGGTGCTGCCGCCGGTTGGCCGGCTTGGCCCGGCTGAGTGCCCTGACCGTGCCCCGGTGTTCCTGGATTGCCCGCAGTTCCCGCGGTGCCCGTTGCCGGTGCGCCCGAGGCGGCACGTTTGGCGGCCGAGCCCACTGCGCGGCTGACTTCCTCGATGGGCATGCCGAGCCAGCCTGCCAACTCCCGGACATAGGCCGGACGGATGCCGGAATCCCGGATCTGGGCCACGACGGGAGCGGACTCCCGCAAGGCGGCGACCCGGCCTTCCACGGTGTCCAGGTTGTGGCGTTTGAGGGAGGCCCGGATGGCGAATTCGAAGAGGGGCCGGCGGGTGCCGATCAGGTCCCGGACGGCCGCATCCCCTTTGAGCTGGCGCAAGTCGCAGGGATCGGCACCGCTCGGTTCGACGGCCACGTAAGTCTGGGCGACGAATCGCTGGTCCTCCTCAAAGGCGCGCAATGCCGCTTTCTGACCGGCGGCGTCGCCGTCGAAAGTGAAGATGACCTCTCCCCCGGTGCCGTCGTCGGACAGCAAGCGGCGCGCGATCTTGATGTGGTCCGTACCGAAAGCCGTACCGCACGTGGCCACGGCGGTGCCGACGCCGGCAAGGTGGCAGGCCATGACATCCGTGTACCCCTCTACCACCACCAGTTGCCGGTCCTTGGCGATGCTCCGTTTGGCGAGGTCGATGCCGTAGAGGACCTGCGACTTCTTGTAGAGCACGGTCTCGGGAGTGTTGAGGTATTTCGGGCCTTGGTCGTCCTCGTAGAGTTTGCGGGCACCGAAGCCGATGGTGTCGCCGGCGATGTCCCGGATGGGCCAGATGAGCCGGCCCCGGAAACGGTCGTAGATGCCCCTGTTGCCTTCGGAAAACATTCCTGTCAGCTTCAATTCGGCGTCCGTGAATCCGCGTCCGCGCAGGTGTTTCAGGAGTGCGTCCCAACCTTGCGGCGCGTAGCCGACGCCGAACTGTTCGGCTGCTGTGCGATCGAAGCCGCGGCCGTGGAGGAAGTTCCGGCCCTCGGCGGCACCCGCAGTGAGCAATTGGGCACGAAAGAACTCGTCAGCGATCTTGTGGGCATCGAGCAGCCGTTGGCGCTTGCCTACCTCTTCGCGGTTGGGACCGGTGCCGCCGTCTTCATAGCGGAGCTCGTAGCCGATCCGGGCAGCGAGCTTTTCCACGGCTTCGTGGAAGGAGCTGTGATCCATCTTCTGGACGAAGGAGATGGCATCGCCGTCTTCGCCGCAGCCGAAGCAATGGTAACGGCCCACTTGGGGACGGACTGTGAACGACGGCGAGCGCTCGTCGTGGAAGGGACAGAGGCCTTTGAAGGTGCCCAGGCCAGCGCCCTTGAGGGTGACGTAGCCGTCCACGACTTCCTTGATATCGGTACGCTGGCGTACTTCGTCGATATCTTCACGTTTGATCAGGCCAGCCACGTCACCATCCTAGTCGCTCCGCACAGGCAACCGTGGGCCCGCCGTAGGTGTCGCCGGGGCCTACCAGAGCGACGGCAGGCTGCCGACAAGCCGTTCGTACATCGCCAGCGCCGAAGCGTCCGTCAGCGACGCCACCTGGTCGATGACGACGCGAAGCCGGGCGCCGTCGTCGGGCGCGTCCCGCCAGTCGGCAGCGAACATGGGTTCAAGATGCCGGTCTCCGCTCGCGTTCAGCACACCGACGAGGGCGTGCAGGACTTCGCGCTGGCGCTCATAGACGGGCTGCCGATGGTCAGTGGAGATCACGAACGTCGTGGCAAGTCCCTTCATGGCCGCGATCTCGGTGACGGTGTCCCCTGGGACCATGAGTTCCGCGGCGTACCGGGTGAGGTGGTCCGGGCCGAAGTGCGCCCGCGTGGTCTCCAAGGCGCTCTGGCAGAACCGGCCGATCAACTGGCTGGTCATGTCCTTCAGCGCGGCCATCGACTTGCGGCTGCCGTCGGCCTCGCGGACCCAGACGCTCGTGGCTTCAAGGCGGGCCAGGGCTGCGTCGATTTCGGCGGGATCGTTGTGCGGCAGGTACCACTGCTTGGTGTACCCCACCACGCGTGCCCGGTGGTCCGGATTGTCCAGCCACTTGAGCTGGAAATGGCCGGCAACGATGGCGTCCTCGACGTCGTGGACGGAGTACGAGATGTCATCGGCCAAGTCCATCACCTGGGCCTCGATGCAGGAGCGGTTGCCCGGCGCGCCATCGCGAAGCCAGGCAAACACGGGCAGATCGTCCTCATACGCACCGAATTTGCTGCTCCGCTGCCCGTGGATGACGGGGGCGTCGACGGCGGACCACGGGTACTTGGACGCGGCATCAAGGCTGGCGCGGGTCAGGTTAAGCCCCGCGGGCCGGCCGTCGGCGGCGAGGACTTTGGGTTCGAGACGGGTCAGCAGGCGCAGGGTCTGGGCGTTGCCCTCGAAGCCACCGATTGCGTGGGCTACCTCGTTGAGCGCGGATTCCCCGTTGTGGCCGAAAGGCGGGTGGCCAAGATCGTGGCTCAGGCACGCCGTGTCCACAACGTCAGGATCGCAACCGAGTGCGCGGCCCAATTCGCGGCCCACCTGGGCCACTTCAAGGCTGTGCGTCAGGCGGGTGCGGACGAAGTCGTCGGTGTCCGGGGCCACCACCTGGGTCTTGGCCCCGAGCCGCCTGAGCGCTGAGGAATGCAGCACCCTGGCCCGGTCCCTCTCGAAGTCCGAGCGGTACGTATTCTTCCGGGATTCCTGGACCCAGCGTGCCGAGTCGGCCTCTACATAGCCTGGAATGCCCGTTGCGTTTTCGGCCGGGCGTGCTGCAGACATCGCTTCAGTTCCCATGGGTATCTGCCTCCTCCGCTTGCCGTGCGCCGGCGTCTCTTCAGCCGGTGCCTATGCAGCAAGTTTTCCACGACTCGAGCCGTGCGCGTGCACGCGCCGGCCCGGGCCGCGCTTTAGCCGCCTGAGACGTCGAGTTCGGCTGCGGCGATATCGCGGGTCTGGTCCGCGTCCATCTGGCGGCTGAGCAGCCAATCCTTGGGCAACGCCGGCTTCTTGGGAGAACCCGCACGTCCGCGCGGGCCCTCCGAGTCGATTCCCGGGTACGGCAGGTCCATGTCCAGTTGGTCCAACAGCTCGCGCAGAACCTCGAGGGTCGGCACGGTGGCCAGTTTGGCGCGCAGTTCCCCGCCCACGACGTAGCCCTTGAAGTACCAGGCCATGTGCTTGCGGATCTCGCGCAACGCCTTGTATTCGTCGTTGCCAAAGGTTTCGATCATGAGCTCGGCGTGGCGGTAGACCCCGTCGGCTACTTCGCGCAGCCCCGGACGGTGGCGCTGATCGCTGCCTTCAAAGGCGGCCTGGAGGTCACCGAAGAGCCACGGACGCCCCTGGCAGCCGCGGCCCACCACGACGCCGTCGATCCCCGTTTCGCGCACCATGCGGACTGCGTCTTCGGCGGACCAGATATCGCCGTTGCCCAGGACGGGAATGTCAGGGAGGGCTTCACGCAAGCGCGCGATGGCGGACCAGTCGGCCTGGCCGGAGTAGAACTGTGCGGCCGTGCGGCCGTGGAGCGCGACGGCGGCGACGCCGGAATCGCGGGCGATGCGGCCGGCGTCGAGGTACGTGAGGTGGTCCTCGTCAATGCCCTTGCGCATCTTGATGGTCAGCGGGATATCGCCCTTGGAGGCTTCCTTGACGGCCGTCTGGACGATCGAGGTGAAGAGGTCGATCTTCCACGGCAGCGCGGAGCCGCCGCCGCGCCGGGTGACCTTGGGCACGGGACAGCCGAAGTTGAGGTCGATGTGGTCCGCCCGGTCTTCTTCGACGAGCATGCGCACGGCCTGGCCCACGGTGACGGGATCCACGCCGTACAGCTGCACGGAACGGACCTTTTCGTCGTCGTCATGGGAGATGATGCGCAGCGATTCCGGGGTGCGCTCCACCAGGGCACGGGAGGTCACCATCTCCGCGACGTACAGGCCGCCGCCGTATTCACGGCACAGCCGGCGGAAGGCCGAGTTGGTGATCCCGGCCATCGGCGCAAGGATCACGGGGTTGTCCACGGTGATCCGGCCGAGCTGCAGCGGGGGCAGTTCGAGCTTGGGCGAAGGGGGCGTTGCTACTACAGTCACCCGTCCATTGTCTCAAAGCGGGGCAAATCGACTACGTGGGTGCGGCCCGCTAAAGTAGCCAGCCGTTGTCTTCGGCGATGCGCACTGCCTCGGCCCGGGTCCGGCCGCCGGTCTTGGCCATCGCCGCGGACAGGTAGTTCCGCACGGTCCCTTCGGAAAGCATCGCCGACTTCGCGATATCGGCCACCGTTCCGCCGTCGGACGCTGCCTTGAGCACCTCCCCCTCACGTTCGGTCAAAGGGCTGTCTCCTGCGGTCAAGGATTCCGCGGCGAGGACCGGGTCCACTACCCTGAGGCCCTGGTGGACACGGCGCACCGCTTCGGCCAGTTGCCGCGCGGGCGTGTCCTTGACGACGAATCCTGAGGCTCCGGCCTGCATGGCGCGCTTGAGGTAGCCGGGCCGCCCGAACGTGGTGACCATGAGGACGCGGCACGACGGCGCGGCCCGCCGCACGGCCGCGGCCGCGCTGATCCCGTCCAGGCCGGGCATCTCGACGTCGAGCATCGCCACATCCGCGGAGTGCTCGACGACGGCGGCCGCCACCCCTGTTCCGTCGCCCAGTTCGGCGACCACCTCGATATCCGGCTCCAAGCCCAGCAAAGCGGCCAGCGCCCCGCGCACGAGCGCTTGGTCGTCCGCGATCACCAATCGGATGCTCATACCTCCACCGCCAATCTGAACCCTCCCAGGTCACTTGGGCCAATGCTGACCGTTCCCCCGGCGGCACCCACGCGTTCGCGGATCCCGGCCAGTCCGTTCCCGGAGCGGCCCCCGGAGGCCGGCCCGACGCCGTTGTCCTCCACCAGAACGCTCGACGCCGTCAACCGGACGCGGCAGCGCGCGGCACCTGAGTGCCGCACGACGTTGGTGACGCCTTCGCGCAGCACCCAGCCGAAGAGCTCCCGGTGACGTGCCGGAACCTGCTCGACGGTTCCCGGCAATTCCGCGTCGATGCCGGCCGATTCCAAGGCCGTCCGGGCGACGGCGAGCTCAGCCAGGACGTTGACGCCGCGGTATCCGGCCACCGTGGCCCGGACGTCGGCGAGCGCCCCGCGGGCCAGGTCCTGTACGGCGGCGATCTCGGCGGCTGCCCGGTCGCGGGCAGGGTAGTCGCCGGGGACGGTGTCCAGCATCCTGCCCGCCAACTCGGCCTTTACGGCGATGACTGTCAGGGAGTGGCCCAGGATGTCGTGCATGTCCCGGGCCACGCGGCTGCGCTCCGCAGCCACGGCTGCGTCAGCCAGTTCAGTCTGTGCTTCCCTGAGCCGTGCGGTCTGCCGGATCAGCCGGGCGAAGGCCGACATCATGAGGCCGAGCGACAGGATGATCCCCGCCTGGAGCAAGGCCTGCTCCCCGTTGCCCGTCACCAGCTGCGTGGCGAAGGAGACAAGGGCCAAAGCGACGATGAGGAAGAAGTCCGTGCGCGGCGGAAGGGCCGTCATCGCAATGGCGCAGGCGAGGAACGTCCAGGTCCACAGGGCTTCCCGTCCGATGATGAGGACCATCAGACCGTTTAGCGCCAGCAGGATGCAGACTGACACGATGCCAACCCGGACACCCAGCCGCCAACTGATCTGGGGCAGGAAGACGTAGGCGGCGAAGAACACGATCAGCGACGCCGACGCCGCCACTTTCCAGGCCAGCGGCTCGTCCACGGACCACACGATGTTCCACGTCGGCCAAGCCCAGAGGAGGATGGAGAGTCCCGCGCCGATGAACCAGCCCCGTGGCCCAGGACCGCGGAACATGGCTTTGCTGGTCATGATGCCTGTCCTGGCGGTCGGTTCAGACACGTTTCGTGTCGCGACGGAACGCCATGGCTGCCCCGGCCACGAAGATCGCGAGCCAGATCAGCACGTTGACGATCCACGCCCAATCGAACTCGCCGGTGATGGGACTCCGGGCCAATTGCCCGATCCCGTAGGCGGGCGTGAACTTGGCGATGTTCCCGAAGGTCTCCCCCATGACCTCGATCGGCATGAACAGTCCACCGAGCATGGCAAGGATGGCCAGTGCCGGGCCGAGGATCTGCATGACGTTCTGGCTCGGCATGAGGTATCCGACGAACAAGCCGAGGGCGGCGAACACCAGGGAGCCCAGCCAGGCCACCAACCCGGCCGTCAGCCAGGTCTGGGCATCCATGGTGACACCGGCAAGGGCGCCGATGACGAACTGGGCCACGACGGCAACGAGGGACAGAGTCAGCGCAGCCATGGCTTTCACCGCGATGTACGCACCGGGCAGGAGGGGCGTGAGGCGAAGCTGGCGGCTCCACCCTTGGGCACGTTCCACCGCCACTTGGCTGCCGGCGCCCGTCGCGGCGGTCATCGCGGCATAGACCGTGAGGCTGATGAGGATGTACTGGCCGTAGCTGTGCCCGTTGGGCAGGAGCTTGTCCTTGTTGGACAAGCCGAAAATGAAGAAGAAAACGGCCGGCATGAACACCGTGAAGATGATGGTCCGGCGGTTCCGGAGCATCCGCTTGATCTCGATCCACAGGAACGTGCGGTTGACCCCGCCGGCGGAGGGGTTCCGTTCCTGGAGAACTGTTGCCGTGCTCATACGAGGTCTCCTTCAAAAGTGATGCTCGGGGATTCCGGCACGGCATCGTCTCCGGTGAGGGCCACGAAGGCTTCCTCGAGGTTGTTGGCTGCCACTTCGACGTCGTGGGCGCCCGTGTTGTTGAGCAAGTACCGCACGACGGCGTCCGAGTCGCCCGTGCGGACAGTGAGGCGGCCGCCGTCGTAATCCATGCTTTCGACCGGCGGCAACCCGGCCAGCAGTCCGCGTTCGGTTGCCGGAAGCGAAGCCTTGACGGTACGGCCTGAGGCAAGGTTCTTGATCTGGGCGGCGGTGCCGTCCGCGACGATGCTGCCTTGGCGGACCAGGACGATCCGGTCCGCGTAGGCGTCGGCTTCTTCGAGGTAGTGGGTGGCGAAGATGACGGTCCGTCCGCGCTGGGCGTCGGTCCGGATGGCTGTCCAGAAGTCGCGTCGTCCGGCGACGTCCATGCCGGTGGTGGGTTCGTCCAGGATGAGCAATCCGGGATCGGAGACGAGGGCCATGGCGAAGCGCAGCCGTTGCTGCTGGCCGCCGGAGCACTTCTCCACCTTGCGGTCGGCGATCTCCAGGATGCCCGCCCGCGCCAGGACTTCGTCCACGGGGCGGGAGGAATCGAACATGGCGGCGTTGAGCTGTACGGTCTCGCGGACGCTGATGTCCCGCAGCAGGCCGCCGGTCTGCATCACGGCTGCCACCTGGCCGCGGGCGATGGCGCCGCGGGGCGTGTGGCCGAAGATGGAAACGCTTCCCTGGTCCGGGGCGCTCAATCCGAGGATCATGTCGATGGTGGTTGTCTTGCCGGCCCCGTTGGGACCGAGGAACGCCACCACCTCCCCCGGCTGCACGGTAAGGTCGAGGCCGCGGACGGCGTGGACCTTCCCGAAGCTCTTGTGCAGTCCGGCGGCGTGGACGGCCGGCACACTCGCTGTTGTCATGACTCTCCTTGGCTTTGGTTTACTCCAGTACCCATCAAAGCCGATATCCGCGTCCGGCGCCGGGGCGTGTGTCACCAATGAGGGATGACAAATGTCATCGGGGGTTAGCGGCGCTCTGCTTCCCTGCGTGCCCGCCTGGTCATGACAACGGCTGCAAGCTCGCCGGTGTCGAACGATTCGAAGGCGTCGGCGGGCCCGGCGGCTTCAAGCTCCCGGACGTCGCCGTCGTCGTGGGCTGCTTCCGAATCCGCGGCACCGGCGGCGGCGAGCCGCCTCGGACCGGTCGCCTTGACCACCAGCACAGCGATCAAGGTGGTCACCGGGATCGCCAGCACCAGCCCGATGGAGCCCACCAGCGTGCGGATGACTTCCTCGGACAACTCGGCACTGGTGAGGGCATCGACCAGGGGGCGGTCGTACAGCATGACAATGATCAGGATCGGCAGCGCGGCACCGGCGTAGGCGAAGGCGATGGTGTAGACCGTGGAGGCGATGTGGTCCCGGCCGATCCTCATGGCCGAGGTGAACAGCTTGCGCGCCCCGGTCTCCGGCGCCAGCTCGTAGAGTTCCCACACGGCCGCGGACTGGGTGATGGTCACGTCGTTGAGAACTCCGAGCCCGGAAATGATCAACCCGCAGAGGATGATCCCGGAGAGCGAGATCTTGTCCGACATGTTGACCAGCGTGGCGCCCTCGCTGCTTCCGATCCCGGTCAGGTTGGCGGCATCCGTGGCCCAGGCCGCCAGCAGCGCCGTGATGCCGAGGCCGAAGATCGTGCCCAGCAACGCGGTGGAGGTCTTGGCCGAGAATCCGTGGGCGAAATAGAGCACCCCCATCATGATGGCCGTGGAGCCGACCAATGCCACGAGCAGGGGCGGCTTGCCTTCCACCAATCCGGGAAGCATGAAGCTGACCATGACCACATAGGCCCCGGCCAGTCCGAGGAGGGCCCTGAAACCGCGCCAACGCGCGACAGCGATGACCACCACGGCATACAGGATCGCCAGAAGGGCCATGGGAACGGTCCGCACGAAGTCCAGGAAAACGTACGACGGCGAGCCGTTGCCCGCCGCTGCTCCCTGCACCCGGGAGAGGTTCAAGTAGCGGATGCTGTCCCCCACTTTGACGCCGTGGGACTTGGCGACATCGGGGTTGATGACCACTTTCACGGGACTGCCGCCGTTATCCGGCTGCGTCGACGCGAAGGTGCATTGGGACCCCTGCGGCTGCGTTCCGCTGCTTTGGTTCGTGCCGTTCGTGCCGTTCGCCCCGTTCGCTACCGGAGCCTGGGTCCCCTGCGTGCAGCTCTCTTGGGTGACGGCTTGGATCTTGCCGGTATCGAACGTCACCCCGGGAGCAGCAGCGTACGGGCTCGCGAAGGTGATGCCTTCCTTGCTCCCGGACGGCCACATGAGCAGCATGGCAACGATCGTGAGCACGGCAATCGGAGCCAACACGGCCACGAGGAGCCAGTTTGCCCGCCTGCGTGACGCGAGCGCCGTCGGGCTTGGCTCGAAATGCTCGGTGTGTCCGTGTGAATGGCCGTGACCCATTAGCTGCAAAACCTCATGCCCACAAGCCTACGTGGGGCAGCCCGGTGTCCCGCCCAACTGGCTCGCAGTTGCGGCCGTTTTGAGCCGTCAAAACGACACTTGCTGCGTGGGCCCACGCCGCCAGGGTTCCCTGGCCGAGCTTGCGAGGCGAGGGTGGCGGTGGGGATTAGTTGGGCGGTGGCCGTCGCCGGGGTTCAGGCGGGTTTGATGTTTTGGTTCACGTGGAAGAGGTTTCCGGGATCGTACTTGCCTTTGATGGTTTGCAGCCGCTCGTAGTTGACCCCGTAGTTCTCACTGATCCGGCCTTGGTCGTCACCGTCCATGAAGCCGATGTAGCCTCCCGGGGAGGAGTGCGGGCGCAATGCCGCGGCATAACTGCGGACCCAGTCGATGTTCGCCTCGTTGTCTGCGGGATCGTTCCACATGCAGGCGATCACGGGAGAGAATTTGACGCCGCGGTTGACGAACGCAGTGTCCGTCTGGCCCACGCGCTGCACCGCGCCGTCGATCGGATAGACGTGGACGGATGTCTGCACGCTGGGGACTTTGCTGCCGTACTCAAGATGGGCCGCGATGGCGCCGTCGTTGAGTTCGGAGAGGAAGTCCGCTTTCCAGTAGGCCTGCATCCCTTTCGGGAGGAGCGGATCGAATGCCGAGTTGAGTGCCGGGTACGGCATGGTTGCAACCAGCGAACCCGCCACGGGGGCAACGTCCAGGAAAGGCTGCCAGCGGGCTGTTCCTTCGGCGGGATCACCCGTCCACATGCCAATGACCACGCAGACTGGCTTCCCGTGCCATTCCTCGGGAAGGAACGGGACGGGAGGCCCCTGGTGGAAGCCCACGAAGGCTCCGAATTCCTCAGGGGCGGTGTCCATGTAGTCGCGGTAGAACTTCGCGACGGTGTCCGCGTGCTCCATGCCGTAGATGATGATGGCCGCGTGGACCATGTCCACAGGATGCAGCTTGTATTCCAGCGACGTCACCACACCGAAGTTGCCTCCGCCTCCCCGCAACGCCCAGAAAAGGTCCTCGTTCCGGGTTTCGCTGGCCGTCAGGAACTTGCCGTCCGCAGTCACCACGTCGGCGGAGACGAGGTTGTCACAGGAAAGGCCGTGCTTTCGGGCGAGATAGCCGATGCCACCACCCAAGGTCAGGCCGGCGATGCCGGTGGATCCGACAATCCCGCCGGTGGTTGCCAGCCCGAAGGCATGGGTCGCGTGGTTGAAATCCGCCCAGGTTGTCCCCGCCTCGGCACGGGCCGTACCGGCGTCGGGGTCAACGCGGACACCGGTTCGGTTGACGAAATCGATGACAAGGGCATCGTCCCAAGTCCCGAAACCGGGGGCGCTGTGGCCGCCGCCGCGAATGGCCAAAGGCAGGGAATTGTCCCGGGCGAAGTTCACGCTCGCAATGACGTCCGCCACCTGGGCCACTCGGACGACCCCTGCCGGACGTTTGTCGATCATCCCGTTGTAAACGGCCCGGGCGGAATCATAGTCAGGATCACTTGGGGTGATGAGTTGCCCGCGGAGCTGTTCGCGCAGTCCGTCGAGGGCTGTTCCATTCATGGGTGTTACCGCCGATTCTCTTCATGAGACCGGATCCGTTCCACCCGCCGCCACCCCACCAGACCAACGGCCGGGGCTTACGTCGTCATGCCTACACCCACGCCGCGGACTCGTCAAGGGTCCACCCAACTAACTCGCAGTTGTTGTCGTTATGAGGGCTCAAAACGACAACAACTGCGAGCCAGTTGGGCAAGGAAGGGCGGCTATTCGCTGACCACCAGGGTGTCCGCGCCGCGGAGCTTTGCCTTGCCCAGTTCCAGCAAGGGATCGACGACGGCGCACACGGCCGTCATGGAATCGTCCACTTCGAGGAGCACGGGGTGCTGGTAGGCAATGAGCGCCAGCAGGTCACGGACAGCGGCGCGCGCCTCATCGTCCTGCAGGAGCGGATCGTGCCCAAGGAACACTTCCGAGGGCTCGTCCGAGCTGCCCTGCGCATAGCTGATCGCGAAGGCCTGCAGCTTGCCCTTGCGGGTGGCCGGGACGCCCGAGCCAAAGGCACTCGCCTTTGGCGCGCGCAGCACAACCGCCCCGTGTGCCCCCGTCAGGTCGTCGAGGAACAGTCGCTGCACCGTGGGGATGCCGAGCTCGCCGGGGTTGTCCCAGTGGTGCACGGCGGTGTAGTACCGGCCTACGACGTCGCTCAGTTCCACGGATCCCGTGGCGAGGTCTTCCACCTGCTCGGAAGCGGCTTCTTCGGAGCCGTCCCCAAACACCGGCAGCCTGAGCGGCTCGGGATCCACCACCACGAGCCGGGAGCGCTGGATGGGCGCAAGCCCCGCCCACTCGGCAAAGGCGGCACCGGCCGTGCCGGGCTCCACTTTGCTGCGCAGCGTGGAAACGCCCGACGGCGACTGCTCGGCTTCGCGCCGCAGCATGGTCAGGAGCGTGGCCCCTATCCCGCTCCGGCGGTGGTCCTTGGCGACCTCGATGTAGGCCCAGAGCCGATCCGGGTGCAGGGAGGCCTCATGGACCACGCCCGCGGCCACCGGGATGCCGATGCCGTCGACGACGTCTTCCGCCACGATGCACCGGCGCCAAGGCTGGCCTTGACCGCTGTTGCTCGACGGCGCCAGGGCTGCACGGAATTGCTGGGCCGGCAGGGTCTCGGGCCCGCCCCACATTTCCAGGAGCGCGAGGTCGTCGCCCTCACGCCATTCGCGGTATTCGATGGACACGCTTAGGCGCCGATCAGCCGTGCGGCCAGGTAGCCCTCCACCTTGTCCAGGGAAACACGTTCCTGGCTCATGGTGTCGCGCTCGCGGATGGTCACGGCGTGGTCGTCAAGGGTGTCGAAGTCGACGGTGATGCAGAACGGAGTACCGATCTCGTCCTGGCGACGGTAGCGGCGGCCGATGGCGCCGGCGTCGTCGAAGTCGATGTTCCAGTTCTTGCGCAGCTGGGCGCCCAGGTCCTTCGCCTTCGGGGACAGGTCCTCGTTGCGGCTCAGGGGCAGCACGGCTGCCTTGACCGGCGCCAGGCGCGGGTCGAGCTTCAGGACGGTGCGGACGTCGACGCCGCCCTTGGCGTTGGGTGCCTCGTCCTCGGTGTAGGCGTCCACGAGGAAGGCCATGAAGGAGCGCGTCAGGCCGGCGGCCGGTTCAATGACGTACGGCGTGTAGCGCTCGTTGGTGGCCTGGTTGAAGTAGCTGAGGTCCTGGCCGGAGGCCTTCGAGTGGGTGGAGAGGTCGAAGTCGGTACGGTTGGCGATGCCCTCGAGCTCGCCCCACTCGGAACCCTGGAAACCGAAGCGGTACTCGATGTCCGTGGTGCCCTTGGAATAGTGGCTGAGCTTGTCCAGCGGGTGCTCGTAGAAACGCAGGTTCTCCGGCCGGATGCCCAGGCCGGTGTACCAGGACATGCGTTCCTTCATCCAGTACTGGTGCCATTCCTCGTCCGTACCCGGCTCGACGAAGAATTCCATCTCCATTTGTTCGAACTCGCGGGTGCGGAAGATGAAGTTGCCCGGCGTGATCTCGTTGCGGAAGGACTTGCCGATCTGGCCGATGCCGAACGGCGGCTTCTTGCGGGACGTGGTGAGCACGTTGCTGAAGTTGACGAAGATGCCCTGGGCGGTTTCCGGGCGCAGGTAATGCAGGCCTTCTTCACTGGCCACGGGGCCAAGGAAGGTCTTGAGCAGGCCGGAGAACTCCTGCGGTTCGGTCCATTGGCCGCGGGTGCCGCAATTGGCGCAGGCGATGTCCTTGAGGCCGTTTTCGGCCGGGCGGCCCTTCTTTTCCTCGTACTCTTCCTCGAGGTGGTCGGCGCGGTAGCGCTTGTGGCACGAGAGGCACTCGACCAAGGGGTCGGAGAACACGTCGACGTGGCCGGAGGCTTCCCACACCTGGCGGGGCAGGATCACAGAGGAATCGAGGCCCACTACGTCTTCGCGGCCGCGGACAACGCTCTGCCACCATTGGCGCTTGATGTTTTCCTTGAGCTCGGCACCGAGGGGGCCGTAGTCCCATGCGGACCGGGAGCCACCATAGATTTCACCGGCCTGGAACACGAAGCCCCTCCGCTTGGAGAGGGAAATGACCTGGTCGAGGACGGATTTTGCTGCCATGGGTACTCCAATGTTCTACAGGGCCGCTGGGTGCGGTCCGTGGTTGTGCGCGAAGGTATTGCTGTGCAGGAAGCTGCGTGTCCTAGCCTACCGGCCTTTGGCCGCGGTCCTGCCTCCGGGACCGGCCCTCAAGACGCTTCGCGGGTCGGCGGGACGAGAGCGCGCCCTTCGGCCAGGGCAACGTGGCCACGATGATGGCGAACAGCGTCAGCAGGGTGCCGAGGATCGTGGGGAACGCGACCACTGTTCCGGGAGCCGGCAGGACCAGGTCCAGCGCCAGCGATCCCAGCAGCTGCCCGGCGATCATCCCGAGCCCGGTGACCAGGACACCGAGGCTGCGGACCAACAAAGCTGCCAGGCCGATGAAGACGCACCCCATCGGCCCGCCCAGGTAGTACCACCATTCCGCAGGCAGGGCGTGGCCGGGACCAACGAGCAACACTTTGATGAGCCAGGCGATCCAGAGAATCACCGTTCCGGCGACGAAATTCACGAGCGTCGCGGCGATCGGGCTGCCGTAGTGGACGGTCGCAGTCCCGTTCATGGCCTGCTGGAAACTCATGAGGCAACCCGCCACCACCGGCAACAGGATGGGGAGCAGCAAGGACCCGACGTCGGTGGCCGCCCCGAGGCGCGGCGACACGGCCCAGACGACAGCGGCGATCGTCAGGACGCTGCCGAGGATACGGACCCCGGTGATCGAGCGCTTGCCGCCGGGTCCGATGCCGAGCCGGTCCACGAGTAGCCCGCTAAGGGTCTGGCCGGTCACCGCTGCGACCGTGAACAAGGCCACGCCAAGCAGGCCGACCGTGAACGATTGGGCGAAAACGAACAGCGCGCCGATGCCACCGGCCAGGACATAGAACCGCGGAAAGCTCCGCTCCTTGAGGGCAGGCAGGATCCTTCGAAGGGCCGCGCGGCCCTTCGGCAGCGCGAGTCCGATCGCGGCGATCAGTACCAGCCCGGTGGTGAAGCTCACGACGGCGGCCGCGATGCCGTCGTCGAGCGTTGCTCCCAAGGCGCCGTTGATCCGGCCCTGAAGGGGAATCACGAGTCCGGTTGCCACGGCAAGGAGCAGCCCGGTGAGCAGGGGCAGGGGCGTACGGAAGGGACTTCCAGGCAAGGTGCGGGAGGACTGCGGCATTTTCACCACCCTACTTCAGGCATCATTGCTTGTATGAGCAACCCGGAAATCGAAGAAATCCCCATCCGCGACGACATGATCCGGCTCGGCCAACTCCTGAAGCTCGCCAACCTCGTGGAGGATGGCGTGGAAGCCACGGAACTCATCAAGAACGGCCTGGTCAAAGTCAATGGCGAGATCGATGATCGGCGCGGCCGCCAGCTCCATGTGGGCGATACCGTGACCGTCAACGGCCAGACGGTACGGATCGCTACCGCTTCCTAGTTCAGCAACACGGGGTCACTTACGGCCCATTAAGTGTCGCGGAATGGGCCGTAAGTGACCCCGCGTCGTCTTCAGACGGACGCGAGGACCTTGTGTTCCAGGAATTCTCCGACGTGCCCGATTTCCTGCTGGTTGATGCCGTGCCACATGCCGCTGTAGAGCACCTTAGTGAGGTCCGTGTGCTTCCGCACCCACCCCATCGTGTAGTCGATCTTGTCCGGAGTGATGACAGGGTCCTGCTGGTCGCGTCCCCAGAAGAGCGGCACGGATCCGTCCAGCTCGGCGTCGCGGAACGCGGGGTCCTCACCGGCGTCGACGGCGAAGCCTGAAAGCCCGACGACGGCGGCAAAGTCCGCCGGGCGCTGCCGGAGCAGCGAGGTGGCCATGGCCATGCCCATGGAAAACCCGAGGAGCGTCACTGAGCTGTGGTTGGACTTGACCGAATCCAGCCAGGAAAACACGTACTCCGCGGCGTCCTTGACGGCGTCGAGGGAGTAGTCGATGGACGCCGTGAGCGGGAACCACGTGAAGCCCGGGCCTGTGGCGATCGGCGCCCGGAGCGACGCGACGACGAAGTCCTGGGGCAACATGCCGGCCAGGCTGAAGAGGTCCTGCTCGTTGGATCCATAACCGTGCAACAGGACCAGCAACGGCTTTCCAGCCCGATCCTCCTCTTCGTGGGACCACAAAACGACCGGGGCAGGAAAGGCGGAAGCTTGACTCATGGGACTATTCTTGCAGTTACCCATGAGTAACAAGCTACGGGCGCGTAGCGACGCAGCAAGAGGCAGGATATGGACGTGAGTGACACTGATTCCACGGTGGCAAAGTCGGACGAGCGGATTCATCCATGGACCCGCTACGTGGCGTTAGGTGATTCCTTTACCGAAGGCATCGGCGACCCCGAGCCCAACAACCCCGGAGGACATCGCGGCTGGGCCGACCGCGTAGCCGAGGAACTGAGCCGGGGACACCGCGACTTCGCCTACGCCAATCTCGCCATCCGCGGACGGCTGCTGCAGCAAATCCTCGACGAACAACTTGGCCCGTGCATGGACCTCAAACCGGACCTCGTGAGCATCTCCGCAGGCGGCAACGACCTCATCCGTCCCGGCGGCGATCCCGACGCCCTGGCCGAGAAACTCGATGCCGCCGTGCAAACCCTGAGTTCCGACGGCGCCACGGTGGTTCTCTTCAACGGTCCGGACACAGTGTCATCAGTCCTCGGCCGGATCCGCGGCAAGGTGGCCATCTACAACGAGAACCTTCGCACCGTGGCCGCCCGCCATGATGCCGTGGTGGCTGACATGTGGTCCTTGAGGCAGCTTTCCAACTCCCAGATGTGGGACGAAGACCGCCTCCACTTCTCGCCCCTCGGCCATCACACCGTCGCCGCGATGGTCCTCGACTCACTCAATGTGCCGCACAACCTCGAACCGCTCTACCCCAAACCTCTCCCCCAGCGCAGTTGGCGCGAAGCCCGCTCAGGCGACCTCGTCTGGGCACGCGAATACTTTGTCCCGTGGGTCATCCGCCGGATCAGGCACCGCTCCTCCGGTGACGGGATCCTGCCGAAACGCCCGACGCCGGGACCCGTCTTCGGTCCTGCCGACACGCTCCTGCCCGGGAGCTGAGCGCGAACCGCGAGCTTAGCCACAGGGAGCGGGGCTAAGCTGGTGAAAGACAGGGAGGCCTCCGCCGTGAACAATCTGATCTTCTGGATCATCGTCTGCTCTTGGCTGATTCCCATGGGGATCCGCATGTACAACCGATCGCGCCAGCGCAGGATCCAGGACTTCCCTCCGCAGGATTACCTTGGGCAGCCCTATCCTCCGCAGGATTACCCCGGGCAGCCCTACCCTCCACAGCACTACCCGGTCGGATACCCGGAACAACCCCCGGTGGTCATCCCGCCTGCGCCCCAAAACCCGATGGCGACGCCCGCACCGCAGGCCGCTCCGCCGTCGCAGGCCGCTCCGCCGTCGTCGGCTGCTCCGCAAGCGGGCGGCGCTCCCCAGCCGAGCAGCGCGCCCCAAGGGTACCGGGCACGGAAACTGGCCGAACTGGACCAGAAGTACAGCGACGGGAAAATCGCCATGGAGGACTACATGAAACTCCGCCAGGAGATCATGAACGGCTGATTCAGCGGAAAAGGCGCGCTATCCGAAAAAGGCTTCGCGCAGCTGGGGGCCGAGCTGTCCGATCTCGGTGAGGAAACCGTCGTGCCCGATCGGCGCCTCGATCACGTGAACAGGGACCTCGCCGGGCAGGGCCTTGGCGAGCTCGCGGGATTGCTCCGGGAAATAGAGCCGGTCCGAGTCCACCGAGGCCACGAAGAACGTCGCCGTGGCCACGGCCAGCGCGTCCTCCAGCGAGCCCCGGCCGCGCGTGATGTCGTGGCTCATGAGCGCTTCGGTAATGGCGATGTAGCTATTGGCGTCGAAGCGCTGGACCAGCTTGCTTCCCTGGTGGTCCAGGTAGCTCTCCACCTGGTAGCGGCCCCGGTCCCCCAACGCGGCAGCCTGGAGTGGTGCCTCGCCGCCCTGGGCGTTCCGGCCGAAGCGGAAGTCCAGCTCGTCTGCCGAGCGATAGGTGATGTGGGCAATCCGCCGGGCCAGGGCCAGGCCCGCCTCGGGGGCGGCATGGCCGTAGTAGTCTCCGCCGTTGAAGTCGGCGTCCTGCCGGATGGCGAGCGTCTGGGCCTGTGCGAACGCGATCTGCTCGGCAGTGCTGTACGCCCCGATGGAGATCACGGCGCATCGCTTGACACGGTCCGGATAGCCGACGGCCCATTCCAGTGCACGGGCACCGCCCATGGACCCGCCCACGACGGTGTGCCAGCTGTGGATCCCCAAGGCGTCGGCCAGCCTGGCCTCGGCTACCGTGCTGTCGCGAAGGGTCACGAGCGGGAAGCGGGAGCCCCACGGCTTGCCGTCGGGAGCGCTCGACGACGGCCCGGTGCTGCCGTAGCAGCCCCCCACAATGTTGACGGAAACCACGAAGTAGCGGTCCGTGTCGATGGTGGCGCCGGGACCCACGAGTTGCTCCCACCAGCCTTCTTCGTCGCTCTCGCCGCGGGCCACATGGGTGCTGCCGGTGAGGGCGTGTTCCACGAGGACAGCGTTGGAAGCGTCTGCGTTGAGCCGCCCCCACGTCTCGTACGCAAGGACGACGTCCGGGAGGGAACCTCCGGCCTCCAGCTCGAGTCCGCCCACGGAAACGTACTTGAGGGTTCCGTCCTGGGTACCGGAAAGGGGTATGGCTGTTGCAGCAATTGTCATTCGTTGACACCTCACATCGCGCTTGCCCGCCGCCAACACAGCGAAGGGCCAGGTCTTCACCCGGGGCACCCCGCCGCGAATGGAGGGTTGCCGGCCAGCAAGCCGGGGCTGTCGCTGGCACTCATGACCTATAGGAAGAGTCTAGGAAAAACGGACCCCTCCTGACGAAGATTATGACATCTTTGTGACACTTGGCCGCGTTTTGTTCACGAAGCGGGGGTTGCGAAGGCTGGCCGGCGAAGATTCATCTTGCGTCGCCGACCAGCCTCGTATCCCGTCCGGGTCCGCGCTAGGCGCTCTTGGCTGCCCGGAATCCCGACTCGAGGTCCGCGAGGATGTCGTCGATGTGCTCGATTCCGACGGACAGCCGCACCAGGCCAGGGGTCACTCCCGCAATGGCCTGCTGTTCCGGCGTTAGCTGGCTGTGCGTCGTCGACGCCGGGTGGATGACCAACGAGCGGACGTCGCCGATGTTGGCCACGTGCGAATGCAGTTCCAGGGCGTCCACGAAGCGCTTGCCGGCTTCGACCCCGCCGTTGATGGTGAAGGACACCACGGCGCCGGTGCCCTTGGGGCCGTACTTCCGGCCCCGCTCAAACCACGGGCTGGAAGGCAGCCCCGCGTACGCAACCGATTCGACGTCGTCGCGCCCTTCGAGCCAGTGCGCCACTTTGGTGGCATTGTCCACGTGGCGTTCCACCCGGAGGCTGAGGGTTTCGATGCCTTGGGAGATCAGGAACGCGTTGAACGGGGAAACCGCCGAGCCGAGGTCGCGCAGGAGTTGGACCCGGGCCTTGAGGATGTAGGAGAGGTTCGCCCCGAGGGCCCCGTCCTTGCCGAGGTCGCGGGCGTAGACCAGGCCGTTGTAGCTGGGATCCGGTGTGTTGAAGTTGGGGAACCGCTCGGGGTCCTTCCCGAAATCGAAGTTGCCGGAGTCTACGATGACACCGGCAATGGCAGATCCGTGCCCACCCAGGTACTTCGTGGCCGAGTGCACCACGATGTCCGCGCCCCACTCGATCGGCCGGATCAGGTAGGGAGTGGCGAGGGTATTGTCCACGACCAGCGGGACTCCGGCCTCATGGGCGATGCGGGAGACGCCCTCGATGTCCAAGACGTCCTGCCGGGGGTTGGAGACGACTTCGGCGAAGAACAGCTTGGTGTTTGGCTGCACCGCGTCCCGCCAGTGGTCGAGGTTGTCCGGGTCCTCGACGAAGGTCACGGAGATGCCGAATTTCTTCAGCGTATGGGCCAGCAGGTTGTAGGTGCCGCCGTAGAGGCTCGGGCTGGCGACCACGTGGTCACCGGCCTCGGCCACGTTGAGGATGGCGAAGGTTTCCGCGGCCTGGCCGGAGCTCAGCAGGAGGGCCGCCAAGCCACCCTCCAGGCTCGCTATGCGCTGCTCCACGGCATCCTGCGTGGGGTTGCCGATCCGGGTGTAGATGGGCGCCAGCTCGGCGAGCGCAAAACGGTTGGCCGCGCTTTCCGCGCTGGGGAAGACGAACGACGTCGTCTGGTAGATGGGCAGGGCACGGGCGCCGGTAGCGGCGTCCGGCTCCTGGCCGGCATGGATTTGGCGCGTTTCGAATGACCATCCTTGGGACATGCGGACTCCTGGTTGTCTGGGCTCTTGCCGTGCTTCAGCCTGCCGGGCTGAAGGGTTCAGCCTGCCGGGCTGAAGGGTTCAGCATGCCGGGCTGAAGGGTTCAGCATGCCGGCGATCGGTTGCCGCCAGTCTAGGGACGGCATTGCGGGCTCCGGAAGCTTTATGACGAACACGGAAGTTTTCTTTCCCGGCGCGTCCTGAAGTGACCCTGAGCTGCCTTTTCGACACATCCCACCTTGGTTAGGCTTGACTTAGCTGAGAGCTCCATCACAAAGTGCCAAGATGAAGCCATGCGCATGGATCACGTCTCTTACGCTTGTGAACGAGATGGCCTGTTGGCCACCACCGAGCGGATTTCCGCAGCATTGGGAGTGGACGCAGTCCGGGGCGGAGTGCATCCGCGCTTTGGTACCCGGAACATGATCATTCCCCTTGCTGACCACAAATACCTGGAAGTTGTCGAGGTCCTGGACCACCCGGCCTCCGACAAGGCACCTTTTGGACAAGCCGTCCGTGCACGCTCCGCCACAGGGGGTGGCTGGATGGGCTGGTGCGTCGCTGTGGACGACCTGAGCCCGTTCGAACAGCGGCTCGGACGCGCCGCCGTCCCGGGCAACCGCAAGTTCCCGGACGGCCGCGAACTCGTCTGGTCGCAGATCGGCATCCTGGGACTCATCGCCGATCCCCAGGTTCCGTATCTGCTCCGTTGGGAGGGCGACCCCGCTCTTCACCCGTCCCTCGTGTACCCAAGCGACGTCAAGATGTCCAGCCTCACCATTGCCGGCTCCGCGGAGCGCGTCACCGAGTGGCTTGGTGAACCCGTGGAGAAGCCCCTCGAGGACGTCGCAGTCCAATGGATGGCTCCGCACGGGACGCCGGGAATCATGTCAGTAACGTTCGAAACCGCCAACGGAGCAGTCACGATCTGACGGACCACCCAGTCATAACCTGACGGACCAACGGGCAAGGAAGCCCGGAAAAGCTTCGGCCGCCATATGCGGGTGCCAATGACGCCACCCCGCAATGGCGGCCGAAACCTTTTAACGCGACCCCCATTTTCGCCCGGGAGTCGCAAACGGACGGAGGATGCGCGGGTTCGGGTGTCCCTGGCGAACCCGGGCGTCCTCAGTAAATACGGGTGTTCTCAGGGAACCTGGGGGTCGCCGAGCGAACCGCGCGCCCACCTACCCCAGGCCGATGGCCTTGCCGAAGACGCTGAAGCCGACGAACGCCACGATGTCCAGGAGCGCGTGGGCCACCACGAGCGGCATCACCCGTTTGGTCTTGGTGTAGATCCAGCCGAACACGAGGCCCATCACGGCGTTGCCGATGAAGGGCCCGAAGCCTTGGTACAGGTGGTAGCTGCCGCGAAGGAGCGCGCTAAGCACGATCGCCAACGGAGTGCTCCATCCGAACCGCCCGAACCGGTCCAGGAGATAGCCCACCACGATCACTTCTTCGACGATGGCGTGCCGCACCGCGGAGAGGACCAGTACCGGCACTGTCCACCAGTAGGAGTCCAGGCCGCTCGGGATGATCGCCGTCGTGATCCCCAGGGCGCGGCCAACAGCGTAGAGGCCCAATGACGGGATTCCGATGAGCGCGAAGAGGCCCAGTCCTTGCAGCGCGTCGCGGCCCGGGCGGGCGAAGTTGAAGCCAAGCCGGGTGAAACCCGAGGGACTCTCGGCGGTTTGGCGGTGCAAGGACAGGAAGTAGAACACCAACACCACCGGGACCAGCGCGAACCCGATGTCCAGCAGCTGGTAGGTGAGATCGAAGTACTCGCGCGTGCTCTGCGAACGGTTGAGGGTGGACGTCGCATGGGCCAAGGGCCCCTGGGTCATCTTGTCCAACAGCTGCACTACGGAGTACACGGCCGATTGGCCCAGGGACAGCCCGAGGACAATCAGTACTTCGGCGCGCAACCGGCGCGTTGAGGCTAGGAGCATGCTCCTATCTTGCCTTCATTTGCCTGATGTTTCCCTCCGAGCCGGGTCACCCGGAGTCCGCTTGCACGGGCGGCGGGTCTGCTGAGCCTATGCTTGGTGGGATGAGCGCGCCCGCACGAATCTTCATGATCCGGCACGGCCAGTCCGCCGCCAATGCCGACACGTCCATCTACAACCGTGTACCCGATTACCGCATCCCGCTGACGGAGCTTGGCCTCGAGCAGGCACGGGCCGCGGGTGAGGCATTGCGCAGGAAGCTCGACGGCGAACCGGTGTGCGTTTATGTCTCGCCGTACCTTCGGGCCTATCAAACCCTCGAGGCGCTGAATCTGGGCAGCCTCACCGAAAGGGTGATCGAGGAGCCCCGGCTGCGTGAACAGGACTGGGCCAACTTCCAGATCGCCGGAGACATCGGGGACCAGAAGGAGCTCCGCAACCTCTACGGGCACTTCTTCTACCGGTTCCGCGAGGGCGAATCGGGCTCCGACGTGTACGACCGGATTTCGTCCTTCATGGAAACCCTGTACCGGCATTGGGAAAAGCCCGACTACGCGCCCAACACCCTGCTGGTGACCCACGGCCTCACGATGCGGCTCTTCTGCATGCGCTGGTTCCACTGGTCGGTGGAGTATTTCGAGTCGCTCAACAACCCGGGCAATGCGGCGCTACGGACCCTGGTCCGCAACGAGCAAGGCAAATACGACCTGGACACCCCGTTCAGCCAGTGGGTGCCGCGGAGCACCGACGAAACCGTGCTGAACGCTCCCCCGATGGCCTTCTGACGGGCACGGCGGTGCTAGGCGTGCTTGGCCACGATCACTTCGGTGCCGTTGGCTTCAAATGCCGCCTTGTCCTCAGCCGTGATGCCCGCGTCAGTGATAAGGCGTCGGAACTCGTACCCTGCCATCGCCGCGAAGGCTCGCTTCCCGATCTTCGTGGAGTCTGCCAGGACATAGGAGTCGGTGGCACGCCGGGCCATGACGGTATTCACCATCGCTTCTCCCTCGTCGGTGATGGTGGGGCCGATCTTGGGATCGACTCCGTTGACGCCGATGAAGGCGATGTCCAAGGCAACCTTCTGCATGATGACATCGGTGTAGGGCCCGACGAGTTCGTAGGATCGCGGGTTCAGGATGCCGCCGGTGACCATGATCTTGATGTTGGGGCGCACGGCAAGCTGGGCCGCGATGTTGATGGCGTTGGTGACCACCGTCAGCATGGGCCTGTTGGAGGGGGCGTTGAGGTCTTCGCGGGTGGACAGCACCTGGGCCAGGGCCGTATTGGTGGTCCCGCCGCTGAGTCCGATCACGGCCCCGGGCACGATGAGCTCCGAGGCTGCCAAGGCAATCTGTTGCTTGGCTTCGGCGTGATCATCCCGGTTGTAACGCCCCGGAAGTTCGTAGGCCACTGATCCCGTGGTTGCTCCGCCGCGGGTACGGCTCAGGAGCCGTTGCTTGGCGAGGCTGTCCAGGTCGCGGCGCGCCGTGGCCGGCGAGACAGCCAGGCGGGTCACGATATCGTCGACCTCGACATGTCCTGACTCGGCGAGGAGATCAAGGATGGCTGTCAGTCGATCGTTGCGGGTCATCACGAACCTTCCGGAAATTGGGGCTAATTCACTTTCGCGAACAGCGTCAGCAGACGTGCGGTTTCCAACACCAGCGCGTCCCGTCCTGCCTTGATGTACTTGCGGGAGTCCACCACGGAAGGGTTGGCATCCAAGTACTCACGGACGGCGCGGGTGAAGAACCCGTTCAAGTGTGTGGATACGTTGATCTTAGTCATACCAGCCCGGATTGCGGCCACCAGCGTTTCATCCGCCACGCCGGAGGACCCGTGAAGGACGAGCGGAAGCTGGACGGCCTGTTTGAGCCGGGTGATGAGAGCGAGGTCAAGGGCTGCGCTCCGTTCGGTCATGGCGTGGGAGGACCCGACGGCGACGGCGAGGGCGTCGACGCCGGTGGCATCGACGAAGGAACGGGCCTCGGCCGGATCCGTCCGGACTCCCGGGGCATGGGCACCGTCCTTGCCTCCCACTTTCCCGAGTTCGGCCTCGACATAGACCCCGTGGTCCTGGGCGTACCCGGCGACCCTCCGCGTGACTTCGACGTTGACGTCGTAAGGCAAGTGCGCGCCGTCGTACATGACGGACCCGAACCCGAGGTCGACGGCCTGGAGCGCCAGCTCTTCGGATTCGGCGTGGTCCAGGTGGAGGGCCACGGGTACCGAAGAGTCCCGGGCGATGGACATGGCCCCCCGCGCAATCGGGACGAGTCCGCCGTGGAAACGGACGCAGTTCTCCGAAATTTGCAGGATCAAAGGGACGCCCGCGGCCTCCGCTCCGGCGACCAGTCCTTCCGCGGTTTCGAGGTGGATGACGTTGAAGGCGCCTTGTCCGATTCCGTTGGCCGCGGCGGTATCCATGAGTTCCCGTGTACTGACGAGCGTCACCGGGTCTCCTTCCAGCTGAGAATGAGTTGGTCTTCGAGGTCCGCGTAAAGCGGTGAGATCTCGCCGGCGGCAGGCATGAGCACTGCGGCGGCGGACCACGCGGTTGCCCGTCGGAGAATCTCGGGAATATCAGTGATGCCGGTCATCCCGTTCGCGAGCGCGACGGCGGCCGCCGCCACTCCGGCGTCGCCGGCTCCCGTGGGGTTGCCGCTGAGCGGTTCCGGGAGCCGTGCGCTCCAGTAGCCTCCGGGCGCCGCATGGTGGAACGCAAGCATCCCTTCGGCGCCGGCACTGACCAGGACCGTTTTCGCCCCGAGGGCGATCAGTCGCCGTGCTGCGACGGCCAGGCTGCTTTCCCCCGTTGCGTCGAGGAGTTCGTGGTTGTTGGGCTTGAGGAGGTCCGCTCCGGCCCGCGCTGCGGCGACGATCCCGGGACCGGAGGTGTCGACGACGGCGGGAATCCCGGCGTCGTGCGCCAAGCGCACCAGCGCGGGGTAGAAGTCGGCCGGCGCACCGGGCGGCAGGCTGCCGGAACCGACAAGCACTCCCGCACTTTGCCCGTCCTGGTTGCCGACCTCCAGGGCGTCGACGACGGCGGCGGCCAGCGCCTGCCATTCGGACAGTTGGAGGGGACTGCCCTCTTCATTGAAAATGGACGTTTCGCCGCCCACTGTATCGACGAGGGCGATGCTGCGCCGGGTGTCCGCGGCGACCGGAATCAGGCGGTGGGGCACGCCGCTGCTGCGGAGTTCGGCGGCGAATTCGGCACCGGCCGTGCCGCCCGAGGGCGCGATTGCCAGCACGGGATGGCCCAACTGGTGGGCCACTCGCGCGACGTTGAGGCCTTTTCCGCCTGCGCGGCTGAGGGGTGCGGCAACGCGATGGCTTGCTCCGGGGGTGATCCCGGCGACGTGGTAGCTGAGGTCGATGGCCGGATTGGGCGTCACGGTGATGACCCGTTTCATGGGCTGGTTCATGGCTTGGTTCATCGGCCCGTCCCCGTGCCCGAGGCAGCCTTCGCGGCCGGGAGCAGGGCCCGGGCCCTCATGGCGGCGCCAAGCAAACCCGCATCCTGGCCCAGTTGGGCGCGCATGATGATGGGCCGGCGTTGGAAATCGAGCAGTTCATCAAGGCGCGAACGCAGTGGCTGGAGGAGTCCTTCTCCGGCTTCGGCCAGTCCGCCGCCCACCACCACTGCTTCGGTGCCGATGATGCTGACGCATTGGCTGAGGCTGAACGCGAGGGCGTCCAGCGCGTCGGCCCAGATCCGGGCCGCAAGAGCATCGCCGGCTGTGGCCCGTTCGAGGACTTCACGGGCGCCGGCGCGCGGAGTTCCGGCTTTGTCGCTGTAACGCCGGGCGATCGCTCCCGCGGAACCGACGGCCTCGAGGATCGTGTGGCCCGGACCGTCGGGGTCCGGAACGAGGGCGTGGCCCAGTTCTCCGGCGAAGCCGCCTGCGCGCACCGGGTATCCGTCGGAGATGACGGCGGCGGCGATTCCGGTACCCACCACCATCACCACGACGTTTCGAAAGTCCTTGGCGGCTCCGAAGCGGCATTCGGCTTCGGCCGCCGTGCTGACGTCATGCCCGAAGGAGACCGGCAGTCCGAGGCGCTGCGCGGCCTTTTCCCCGAAGGGAAAGTTCCGCCAGCCCAGGTTCGCCGAATAGATCCCCACTCCGGTGTCGGAGTCCACGATTCCCGGAACCACGATGCACGCGGCCTTCGCCGGGTGGCCGGGGAATTCTGCGGCAAATTCCAAGGCCAATCCCTCGACGGCGTCCAGGATCGCCTCGCCGGGGCGCAAGGGATCGTGCGGCGTGGCGGTGCGGCGCAGGCCAAGGACATTGCCGGCCGTGTCCACAAGGCCTGCCTTCAGATCCGTCCCGCCCACGTCGAAGGCCAGGACTGCGGATTCAGCGGCTCCGAGAACCATGGGATTGCCTAGGCCGTGGCGTTCAGGACAACAGAGCGCGTCAGGTTGCGCGGCAGATCGGGATTGAGGCCGCGCACGCGTGCCCGCTCCAGGGTGACCTTATGGACCCGGGCCAGCTCGGCGAGCGGGTGCTTGCCGGTGTGGACGTAGAGGGCGCCGGTGCGGCTCATGTCAGCGTCCAGGCCCTCGGGCTGCGGACCGAAGATCCACGTCACCCGGCCAGGGGCCGCGATGGAAATGGGACCGTGCCGGTATTCCATTGCCGGATAGGATTCGGTCCAGCCCTGCACGGCTTCGCGCATCTTGAGGCCGGCTTCGTGGGCCAGGCCAACGGTCCAGCCGGTACCGAGGAAGGTGAACTGTTCGGCGTCGAGCAGCTCCTGGGAGACAGCTTCGGTCACAGCGGTACGGGCGTCCTCGATCGCATCGCCGAGTTCGATGCCCAAACTCGCGAGGAGGTACACGAGGGCGGTCGTGGCGAAACGGGTCTGGACCACCGACTTCTCGTCGGCGTAGGGAAGGCCGATCACCGCGTCGGCCAACGCGGTGATGGGCGAATCCACGTCCCCGATCACAGCGATAGTGCGGACTTTTCCACGCAAGGCTTCGAGGAGTTCAAGCACCTCCGTGGTGGTTCCGGAGCGCGTAATGGCGATGACGGCGTCGTACTGGCGGCCGGCACTGTTGTGATTGAGGAAGGCTTCCGACGCCGCGAACGCGTCGGTGACTCCCTTTCCCGCGGCTTCGCGGGCTGCGGCATAGCTCTGCGCCATGAACCACGAGGTACCGCAACCGACGACGGCGATCCGCTCACCGTCAGCGGGAAGCAGGTGCTCCGCCTTGGATTGCCCGATGGCCCGCTGCCAGACCTCGGGCTGCGAAACAAGCTCTTCTTCCATGAAGGCCCCGAGGGTGTTGTTACTCATCGCACTTACCATTCCTGTCCGCGCTTTTTCAACGCGCTCTTCAACACTCAAGCTTTTGACGTTTTATGATCCATATAAACACTAAACGATCATATTCAATCGCACAAGGATCGTGGCGGTGTCGCTAGGGTGCACAAGCAAAAGCAGGGCCCCTCCATACGGAGAGGCCCTGCCTTGTTGACTCGAAAGCGGCCTAGACCGCGCGGACACCCGCCCGCCACACCGCGAAAGTCAGCGGAATGCCGGGCCTGTACGCGAGGTGCGTGGCCGACGGTGCCTTGAGCATGTGCAGGTCGGCGCGGTGCCCGACCGCGATCGAACCCACGGCCCGTTCGCCGTCGACGTCGTTGCCCGATTCCCTGCCGAGCGCCAGAGCACCGCCATACGTGGCCGCCCGGACGGCCTCGTGGACGCTCAACTTCATCTGCAGCACCGCCGTGGTGACGCAGAAGGCGATGGAGCTCGTGTAGGAGGTGCCCGGATTGCAGTTCGCGGCCAAGGCGATCTGCACCCCGGCGTCGATCAAAGCGCGGCCCGGAGCGAGCGGCTGGCGGGTGGAAAGATCGCAAGCGGGCAGGCAGGTGGCAACCGTGCCGCGCGTGCCCGTTCCGGTGGAGGGATCCCAGCCGCTCCAGGTTCCGGAGAGCGCCTCGATGTCCGCCGCCGAGAGGTAATTGACGTGGTCGACGCTGGCGGCACCGAACTCCACGGCCAACTGCACGCCGGGTCCTTCACCCAGTTGGTTGCCATGGACACGCAGGCCCAGGCCCGCATCGCGGCACGCGGTCAGGACGCGGCGCGATTGCTCTTCGGTGAAAGCGCCGCGCTCGCAGAAGACATCGGCCCACTTGACGTACGGGCGGACGGCGTCGAGCATCGGACCGCAGACGAGATCCGTGTATTCCTCGGCGTCGGCTCCGGCCGGGACCAAGTGCGCGCCAAGGTAGGTGACTTCGTCCACGGTGGCTGCCGCGATGCGTGCACTGCGGGCCTCGTTTTCGAGGTCCAGTCCGTAGCCGGTCTTGCTCTCGAGGTAGGTGGTGCCTTGGGAGACGGCTTCGGCCACGCGCCCGGCAGCGAGCAGGGTCAGTTCCTCGTCGCTCGCGGCGCGCGTGGCGCCGGTGGTGACGGCGATGCCGCCGGCGCTGTAGCTCTGGCCGGCCATCCTGGCCTCGAATTCGGCGGTGCGGTCGCCGGCGAAAATCAGGTGTGAGTGCGAGTCAACCCAGCCCGGGAGCACGGCGCGGCCTTCCGCGTCCACGTGCTGGTCTGCCGAGGGAGCCTCCGATGCGGGACCGATCCAGGAAATCCGTTCGCCTTCGATGACGACGGCGGCATCCTTGAGGACGCGATGCCCAGCGTCTTGGGTCATCAGTTCGCCGATGTTGCTGATCAGTGTGCTCGTCTGCCCGCTCATGAACCTATTGTTCAACGGCGGATGGACCATCGGGCCGCTGCCAGCTCCCTCGGTGTCCGGGATGCCGGACTGGTGCCGGATGCATAGTCCAGGATCTCCGCGGCCGCGAGCTCCGCTATGGCGGAAGAGGTCTGGAAACCGTAACCGCCTTGTCCCGCAAGCCAGAAGAAGCCGGGAGCCTCGGCGTCGAAACCCACCACCGGAACGCCGTCGGCGGCCTCGGTTCGCAACCCGGTCCAGGCTTTGGCCACGGAGCGGATGCCCAGCGAGGTGATCGAGTTCAGCCGGGCCACGAGTTCTTCCACGTCGCCGGACCGCGGCTGTGCGTCTTCGGGCCCGCTCGGCACCGTCTCGGACGGCGAAATGAGCACTTGCTCCCCCTCTCGCCGGAAGTAGTAGGTGTCATCCGCGGCGCACACCATGGGGGTACCTTGCGCAAGCGGGCGTTCGACGTCGACGATGGCCGCGGTGCGCCGGAACGGCTGCAAGCCCAGCTTTTCCACTCCGCTGAGCACCGCGAGTTCATCCGCCCAGGCACCTGCCGCGTTGACGACGACGGCGGACTGGAAGCCTTCCAGCCCGGCGCCCAATTGCCAGCCGGAACCGAGGCGTTGGGCCGAATGGACCCGGGCGCCGGTGATGATGTCCACTCCCCCGGACTCGGCGCGTTGGCGGTGGTCATCCAACAGCACAGGCGCATTGCAGGCGAATGACCCGGTGTCCAGGCCGGCGGCCGTGAAGGATCCGGGATTCAGTGCCGGGCATAACTCAAGGGCTTCAGCGTGCGTGATGGGGTGCATGTGTCCGCTGGCTTCTGCCTTGACGGTGGCTTCGTCGCCCACCAACATGAACGATCGCGGTTCCAGGACCGGTACCGGCAATGCGGCGTCGCGGGCTGCCATCAGTTCCAGGGTGCGGACGGTGAGTTCCTGCACGACGGCGGGTCCGTAGCTGGGGATCAGCTGCCGGGCCGAGCGGGAGGATGTGTGGTACGCCAGTGTCTGTTCGGCTTCCACAAGGGCTACCGAACACTGGCCGGCCAGCGCCGAGGCCAGCGACAACCCCGCGATGCCTCCACCGACAATTACGACATCATAATTTGCAGCCATCCCCCCATCCTGTCAGCGCACAGGCCCAGATGCGAGGGGGCTACTCCACGGCGGAGGGTTTGATCCCGCTGTAAGGAGTCCACCACGTGAGCGGTTCGGTGACGGTGAATCGCCGCCCGGAGATCGAATCCGCGGGAACCCGCACGAAGTGGTCCTTCTTGCCGGATTCCCAGGGAAACAGGGGCAGCGAGAACGAATTGATGACGTCGTCGAGCTGTTTGACGGGCGCCGCCTTCCCGTGGAGGACAACACTCCATGCGACGCCGGTGTTGGCGTCGACGCCGTCGACTTCCATGGCTACCGGGAATTCGCCCAAGGCCGCGGCGAGCTTTGTGCCCGCCCCGGTCCGGAAGACCACCGTCCCCTGGTCCACGGTGTAATTGATCGGAAAAATGTCAGGGTGGTCTCCGAGCCACACGGCCAGCCTGCCGACGGACACGCCCCTCAGGAGATTCCAGCATTGCTGCGAATCCAACACCTCGGTGACACGTTGTGCTGCATCTTTGTCCATGCTGCAGATACTAGGCCTCCTCTCCCCCTCGGGACAGGGCTTAGGCAAAGGGGTTCAGCGCAGGTACCGGAGCTCCTTGAAATGGCCGATGTAGTCGTCCAGGAGCGCTTCTGCCACCCTGACCGAGTCCACGAGCGGGTTCAACGCCATCGCCTTGTAGGCGGAGCTCCGGGAACCCGTGAGCGCGGCGTCGATCGTGGCCCGTTCCACCGCTTTGGCATTGACGACGAGCCCGCGAGCGTAATCCGGAAGGGCCTTGGCCGCGAGCAAACGGACTCCGCGGGCGTCCACGAGGCAGGGCGCCTCGATGACCGCGTCGCCGTCGAGCTCGGCCAGAGTGCCTTTGTTGGGGACGTTCAGGATCAGGCGGGCCGATTCCCCCTGGCTGATCGCGCGCATGATCGCCAAGGCAACTGCCTCGTAGCCGCCGGACGCCAGGTCCTCGGCCTCGCGCTCGAACGCACCAGCCGCGTCCCTGTTGCTCTGCATGTACGTCTCTTCGCGATCCAGCTTGGTCTTTTCCCAGAGCCCAAGGGCCGACTTCGACGACGGGACCCCCTCGACGGGCCCCGCACCGCCGTCGTTCGCTTCCGCCAACCCGCGGTAGAAGGATGACTGCTGCCGCGCCAAGTAGGCGCCGCGGGTGGTTCCGGCGCGCCGGTCGGCGTCGAGCGCCTCCCGCCTGAAGTAGTAGTAATGCAGATACTCGTTGGGAACCGCGCCGAGGGCCTTGATCCACGAAGCGCCGAACAGCCGGCCCTCTTCGAAGGACTCGATGGCGCGGTCGTCGGAGAGGAGCCGCGGCAGGACATCCGTGCCGTCGACCACCAGCCCGCGCAGCCAACCCAGGTGGTTCAGGCCGATGTAGTCGATCTCCACGGAGCCATCCCGTAAGGCCGCCGCACCACGGTGGATCCCGGCGGCGAGCAGGCATCGCCGGGCGAGCCCTACGGGCGAATCGCAGATCCCCACCACCTTGTTGCCAAGGACCCGCGTCATGACCTCGGTGATGACCCCGGCCGGGTTGGTGAAGTTGATGAACCAGGCATGCGGAGCATGCTTCTTCACGGCCTCGGCGATATCCAGGACCACGGGAATGGTCCGCAAGGCATAGGAAATCCCCCCGGCACCCACGGTCTCCTGCCCGATAACCCCATGCTCCAGGGCAATCCGTTCATCGGCGGCGCGCCCCTCCAGGCCGCCCACCCGGATGGCGGAGAAGATGAAGTCGGTACCGGGCAAGGCCTCGGACAGTTCCGTGAACGTCCTCACCCCAGGTGCGTCAGGCACTCCTTCGGCCATCTCGGCGAGGACCTTGGCCACCACGCCCAGGCGCGCGGGGTCGGCATCGAACAGTCTCAGTTCTGTGACCCGTCCGGGCCCATGGTCCGACAGCAGCGCTGAATAGACCAGGGGTACCCGGAATCCCCCGCCGCCCAGGATGGTGAGGATCATGGGAACTCAGAGCCCCGCGGCCGCGCGGCTCTTCACGAAGGCCTGGACGCAGGCTTCGACGTCCTCGGAGCTGTGCGCGGCAGAGAGCTGCACGCGGATCCGGGCCGCTCCCTTGGGGACCACGGGGTAGCTGAACGCCGTGACGAACACTCCATGGTGGAGCATCTCGTCGGCGACCTTCGCAGCCGCGACGGCGTCGCCGAACATCACCGGAATGATGGCGTGTTCGCCGTCGAGCAGTTCGAAGCCCTCCTCGCTCATGCGGCGGCGGAACAAGCCAGCGTTCTCGAAGAGCCTGGAGCGGAGCTCGCCCGAGCCCTGGACCAGCTCAATGGCCTTGATGGTGGCGGCGACGATCGCGGGGGCCAGGGAGTTGGAGAACAGGTAGGGGCGGGCCTTCTGGCGCAGCATGGCGACGATTTCGCTGCGGCCGGAGACGTAGCCGCCCGAGGCGCCGCCAAGGGCCTTGCCGAACGTGCCGGTGTAGATGTCGATCCTGTCGGAAACACCCGCGTGTTCCGGAGTTCCGGCGCCGGTGGCTCCCATGAAGCCGACGGCGTGGGAATCGTCCACCATGACCAGGGCGTCGTGCTTTTCGGCGAGATCGCAGATGGCTTCGAGCGGCGCGAGGTAGCCGTCCATGGAGAAGACACCGTCAGTCACGATGATCTTGCGCCGGGCCGGGGCATCGCCGGTCGAGGCTTCGATGAGCTTGGCTTCGAGGTCGGCCATGTCCTGGTTGGCGTAGCGGAAGCGCTTGGCCTTGCTGAGCCGGATGCCGTCGATGATGGAGGCATGGTTCAGGGAATCCGAGATGATGGCGTCCTCGGCCCCGAACAGGGACTCGAAGACACCTCCGTTGGCGTCGAAGCAACTCGAGAAGAGGATGGTGTCCTCGGTTCCGAGGAACTGTGAGACCCGGGCCTCGAGCTCGAGGTGCAGGTCCTGGGTGCCGCAGATGAAGCGGACGGAGGCCATGCCGAAGCCGCGCTCGTCCATGGCGGACTTGGCGGCGGAGATGATGTCCGGGTGGTCTGCCAGGCCCAGGTAGTTGTTGGCGCAGAAGTTCAGGACGGTGTTCGCCGGCCCGCCGAGCTGGCCCGCGGAGATGTGGCTGGCCTGCGGCGAGTCGATGTGCCGTTCGGTCTTGAAGAGGCCGGCAGTGCGGATCTCTTCAAGTTCGCCCTGCAGCTGGTCTTTGATGCTTGAGTACATGGTGGCTCCTGGTACTGGGGTCTTGGGGACGGTGTCTTAGACGTCCGCGTTCTAAAGTTCGGTCCAGTCGAGGACAACCTTGCCACCGGTGCCGGCGCGGGCGATTTCGAAGCCCTTTTCCCAGTCGGTGGCGGACAGCTTGTCCGTGACGACGGCGGAAATGCGGCTGTGCAGTTCGGGGTTGGAGGACAGCATGGCGCTCATGGCGTACCAGGTTTCGTACATTTCGCGGCCGTAGATGCCCTTGAGGGTCAGCATGTGGGTGACCACTTTGCCCCAGTCGATGTCGATGGACTGGCTGGGCAAGCCAAGCATGGCGATGCGTCCGCCGTGGTTCATGTTGTTGATCATCTCAGGCAGGGCCGTGGGATGCCCGGACATTTCCAGTCCGATGTCGAATCCTTCGCGCATGCCGAGTTCGAGCTGGGCATCCTTGACGCGCATCTTCGACACGTCGACGGCGAGGTCCACGCCCATCTTCCGCGCGAGTTCAAGGCGGGGAGCCGAGACGTCCGTGATGGCAATCTTGCGTGCACCGGCGTGCCGCGCGACGGCGATTGCCATGAGCCCGATGGGTCCGGCACCCGTGATGAGCACGTCCTCGCCGACGAGCGGGAAGCTCAAGGCGGTGTGGACGGCGTTGCCGAAGGGGTCGAAGATGGCGCCGAGCTCGGGGGTGATGGAGGGATCCTGGTGGACCCAGACATTGGTCTCGGGAATGACGACGTATTCGGCGAAAGCACCATCGCGCTGCACACCGACGGACACCGTGTGGATGCACATCTGGCGGCGGCCCGCACGGCAATTGCGGCAGATGCCGCAGACCACGTGGCCTTCACCGGAAACGCGGTCACCGACCTTGACGTCGCGGACGTCCTCGCCCACGGAGACAACTTCGCCGTAGAACTCGTGTCCAGCGATCAGTGGAGTCTCGATGATGCTCTGCGCCCAGGCATCCCAGGACTGGATGTGCAGGTCGGTTCCGCAGATGCCGGTGGTCATGACGCGGATCTTGACGTCGCTGGGACCTGCCTCCGGCTCAGGACGTTCGACGAGTTCAAAACCAGCGTGGGGACCGGACTTGTAGAGAGCCTTCATGGGTCTTCCTAACTCAAGGGATTGGGCCGTTTGTGTGCCGTTTCACTTCATTGAAGCCCCACGGACTGTTTAGCACAACTAGGTTTTTCTCAATCAACGATTTAGCATTTGCTAAATGGAAGTACATCAGCTCCAAATGCTCAGGGAACTAGGAGATCTCGGCAGTGTCAAGGCCGTGGCCGAGACGCTCATGGTCACTCCCTCGGCCGTCTCCCAACAGCTCGCCCTCTTGCAGAAGTCGGTGGACGTGCCCCTGACCCGCAAGGAAGGCCGCGCCCTGGTGCTCACCGACGCCGGCCGGGTCCTCGCCGACGCCGGAGCCGCCGTCGTGAGCGCCATGGCCGACGCCCAGGCAGCCATCGGCGCGTACCACGACTCGCCTGGTTCGACTGTGACCGTGAGCGCCTTCCACAGTGCCGGCCAGGCTTTGTTCGCTCCGCTCGCGGCCTTGCTGACCACCGCGCGGAACGCGGCCCCGGAAAACAGCGTTCCCCGCGTGAAGCTCGCCGACGAAGACGTCGCCCAGGAAGACTTTCCCGGCCTGGCCGCGCGCTATGACCTGGTGCTGGCACACCGGATGGAGCACAGCCCCGGGTGGCCCACCGACAAAGTAGCCGTGATTCCGCTCGCCGACGAACCGCTCGACGTCGCGCTGCCTGCCGGGCACCTGCTCGCGGCGCGCCGCGAACTCAGGCCGGCCGACGTCGTCGGGCAGCCCTGGGTGACCAGCCGCGACGGCTACTCCCCCGCGGACGTGCTGGCCGCCGTCGTCGCCGTCAGCGGGCGTCCGGCCGATGTCCTGCACCGCATCAACGACTATTCCACCGTGGCTTCGCTCGTGGCCGACGGCGGCGCGATAGGCCTGCTCCCGCGGTTTACCGCCCGGCGCGTGCTCGACGCCGGCGTGGTGCTGCGACCGCTGGCGGGGGTGAATTCCGTGCGCAAGATCGACATCCTGGCGAGGCCGGAAACCCTGAAACGGAAATCGGTCATGACGGTCTGCGAAGCACTGCAGACCGTCATGACCGAACTCGCCGGGGGCACCTCACCTGGCGCCTCCCAGCCCAACTAGTCCCCACCGCCACCCTCGCCTCGCAAGCTCGGCCAGGGAACCCTGGCGGCGTGGGCCCACGCATTTAATGTCGTTATGAGCCCTCAAAACGACAACAACTGCGAGCTAGTTGGGGGCGCGGGGCGCTATAGTTCCCGGACCCGGGCCGGCTGCCCCGCGTTGAAGTACTCCATGAGTTCTTCGGGCAACGCCGGAACCCGCTTCGCGCAACCGTCCCCGCGGAGGGACTCGGTGGCGAGCACTCCCGCGGCCACGGCCTCCCGGGCTGCGATCGGCGAGGTCGCGGTGGCTCCCCCGTCCTTGGCGAACCGCAGGAACTCGGCGATCAGCAGGGGGTCCGCGCCGCCATGGCCGCCTTCTCCCTCGCGGACCTCGACCCTCTGGTCGGGCTCGGCGAATCCCGAGGTTGTCCGCGTGGTCCAGACATGGATTTGGTCGCCGGCCCCGTCACCGAAGTTCTCTATCCTGCCCTTGGTGCCGATCACCGTGTAGTTCCGCCAATAGTCCGGGGTGAAGTGGCACTGCTGGTACGAGGCGAGTACGCCGTTGTTTAGGACCATGTTCATCATCGAGATGTCCTCGACGTCGATCGTCTCGGCGAGGTCCGTCTGTTCGGTGGGAGGCCAGTTGTCCACCGAGAACCAGTCCCCCATCCGGCGCCCCGTGTTGTCGCGGCGGGAAGCGACGTCCCCGTAGACGGCCAGATCGCCGATCGCCTGCACCTTGGTGCTGTAGCCCCCGGCGAGCCAGTGGATGACGTCGATATCGTGCGCGCCTTTTTGCAGCAGCAGCCCTGTGGTATTGGCGCGCTGGGCATGCCAATCCTTGAAATAGTAGTCCCCGCCGTTGCCCACGAAATGCCTGCACCAGACTGCCTTGACGTCGCCGATGGTCCCGGCCTGGATGATGTCTCGCATCTGCACCACCACCGGCATATGCCGCATGTTGTGGCCCACGTAGAGGCGGGTTCCAGTGTCGAAGGCCGTCTGGAGGATGAGGTCGGCTGCTTCGAGCGTGACGTCGAGCGGTTTCTCGCAGAACGTGGGGATGCCCGCTTTAAGCGTCCGGACGGCGACGGCGGCGTGCTGGTTGTCAGGGGTCAGGACCAGGACTGCGTCCAGGCCAGAGGCCAACAAAACGTCCAGGTCGTCGGTGATGACCGCCGTCGGGATCTTCTCGGCCGCGTCTGCCCTGCCGCGCTCGCCCAGGTCGCACACGACTGTGACTTCCGAACCGTGGCCCGGCTTGTGCGCGTGGCGCCACAGCGACGACCGCAAGCCGAATCCGACGATGCCTACTTTGAGGTCCATAAGTACTTTCCTAACTAGATAGGTTGATGCGCGGGCGGTGTTTGGCCCACGCGCTGAGCGATTCCCTGATTGACCAGCTCGCGAACCCTCCGGTAATGAAGGGGGTCGTAGCTGAAGCTGTCCATGGCGAGGCTTCCGCCCGAGCCGTCCGTATCGATGAGCGCCAGAGCCTCCCCGCGGCCGGCCAGCTTGGCCAGGAGCGAGAGTGCCCGGTGGTCCCACATGGCCTGGGCGAACACCTTGTAACGGATCGAATCCAACGGCATCCCGTCTGGTCCCGGGTAGACCATGAAGGAATCGCCGCCCGGAAACGCTCCCCCGGCACAGGTGTCCTTGAACGGGTCCACGGGCGCAAGCGAATGGGCGGTGTTGTAGAAGTTGAATCCCCAATGCAGGAATCCCGCACATTCCAGGGCGAAGAGCTGATGACCCAACACCCGGTTTCGCACTGAAGGCATGGAAATGAACCGGTTCGCAACACCGGTGTCCTGGGCGACGCAGTAATAGACCCACAGGTCCTTCACCCCGGCCGCCAGGAACGGTGCCACGGCATCGCTCGCCACCACGGGATTCGGGACGGCCCCGCTGCTGTAGAACTCGAAGTCGCTCAGGGCGTCAACCACCGTCAGCCCGTCCAGGAGATCCGCGACGACGCCCTTTGCCTGTTGGTATCCCGCCAGGGCTTCGGCGCCCTCCGGTTCATCCGAAAGATGGAAAATGACCCGGTCAAGCGACCAATGCTCTGCCAGGAAGGAGCGCAAGGCCGGCAGCAGCTCGGCCATGAGCTCCCGGTATGAAGCGGCCATTGCCGGAACGTCCCAGCCGAAGCGCCGTTCGAGTCCGTGGGCAGTCTCCACGTAGATCGCCGGCGTCGCCTTGGCCCCCCATTGGGTGAACAAATGGGCGATTTCCAAGTACCGGATTCCATGTTTGTCGCACAGGCCCACCCAGCGCTCCAGCTTGCTGAAATCAAAGTGGTAGCCGGAATCTTCGCGGATCCCGATCAGCTGGGTGGGCAGTCGCGTTCCTCCGATGGCCGTGTCCAGCGGAGGGGTCCATGTGGGTGTCAGGAGCGAGTTGGCGCCCATCCTTGCCGCGGACCCCATGAAGGCATCGATGATCGACCAATGCTCCTCGCTGAAGACCCCGACGCCGTAATGGCTCGCCAAGCCGTCGCAGTGGAACCAGTGGGCGTTCACGATCTCCAGTTCCGGGGCGTGCGCGGGCAGCACGGTGACGCAGATGTGGGTGCTGAAGAGCGTGTTGCCTTCCGCGTCCCGTACGGAGATCCCGAGTTCGTGATCGCCCGCATTCTCCGCAGATGGCACCACGAAGTCGATCCATGCAGCCGTCCACTGCCCATAGAGGGGCTTAATCAACCCATCCTGGGCAGGCCGCAAAAGATCGGGATACAAGCCAGGAGTGTCCCGGTCATAGCCGCCGTCATGCTGCGGGAATGCCGCCAAGGAGCACGGCACCAGCTCAACCTGCGAAATGGAGGCATATCCTGCCGACGGACCATCGACAACAACTTCCAACGCCCCCGCGAGCCGAAAATCGTGCTTCATCGGCGGCCGGAGGGCCACCTGCACCGACGCGGTCTCGCCGGGGAAGACGGAGATCGGAATGGTCCTGTCGAACGGCCGGGGTGGAGCGTCCGGGTAGACCTTTTCCAAGGAGTCCACGAGTACGAACGACCAACCGTCCGCCGGGGCCGGGTTCAGTTCCGTCAAGGCTGCGATCCTTTCCTTCGTCAGTGCCTGAAGTGAGTGCCTGTGTGAGTGCCTGGCGTGAGTCCCTACTTGAGTCCGGAGCGGCCGATGCCCGCCATGACACGCTTCTGCATGAGCAGGAACATGATCAGGATCGGCGCCATGGCCATGAGGGATGCAGCCATGAGGATCGGGTAATTGTTGGCGTGCTCACCCTGGAGGTTCGAAAGCCCGACGCTCAACGGTGCGGCGTTCGCCGTCGACGTCACCACCAAAGGCCACAAGAGGTCATTCCAGGACCACAGCACGGTGATGATGACCAAGGCCCACAGTCCGTTTGCCGCGAGGGGCAGCATGACCCGGAAGAAGATCTGGAACGGATTGGCGCCGTCCAGCCGTGCCGCGTCTTCGAGTTCGTCCGGGAGGCCCAAGAAGAACTGGCGCATCAGGAACAGGCCGAAGGCGCTGAAGATGCCCGGAGCCACGATGCCGGCGATGCTGTTCAGCCACCCCAGGTTTTGGATGATCTGGTACTGCGGGATCAGGAACAACTGCGACGGCACCATGATGATCGACAAGACGACGGCCAGGATGAGCCCTTTGAACCGGAACTGCATCCGCGCGAAAGCGTAGCCGGCCATCGAACAGAGGAGCACCTGGCCGATCACCCGGATGACCGTGATTGCCACCGTCACCCAGAGCTGCGAGCCGAAGTTCATGGAGGTGAAGACGTCGGCGAAGTTGTGCCACTGGACAACGCTCGGCCACAGGGTGGGCGGAGTGCTTTGGACTTCGGCGTTCGTCGAAAGCGACATGACGATCTGGTACAGAAGAGGCGAGATCATGGCCAGCCCGCCAATGGCCAGTACGCAGTGCGCCAGGACGTTCGAGCCTTGCTTGCCTCCCCTTGTCCCCTGGCTCTTGCCTGCCGGGCGCGGGGCACCCCTGCCCTTGGTGCTGCGGCTCTTGCCGTCCCGGCCCTTGGGTGTGCCTCCGGCTTGAGGCGGACCCGCAACCGGTCCGCTGCGCCGCGATTCGACGCCGCTTTTTGTTGAGAGCATCGATTCAGACATAGTTGACCCACCTCTTCTGGATACGGAATTGGAAAGCGGTCAGAAGAGCGATGATGACCAGGATCAAGATGCCGATGGCTGCCGCATAGCCCTTGTCGTTCTGCAGGAAGGCCTGGTTGTAGAAGATGTACACGAGGCTTTGCGTCTGCGGCATGGCCAGGTTCGCTTTCCCCATCATCACGTACAGCAGATCGAACAGCTGGAAGCCGCTGATCACGGTGACGATCGTGACGAAGAAGATGCTGGGCGTCAACAGCGGAACGGTAATGCTGAAGAATTGGCGGACCCTGCTGGCCCCGTCCATTTCCGCGGCTTCGAAGAGCTCCCGCGGAATCTCGCGCAGTCCCGCGCTAACGATGAGGAGGTTGAATCCCAGCGACATCCAAAGACCCACGGTAGCCACGGCGAGCAGCGCGAATCCCGGCGTCGATGTCCAATAGGGGCCTTGGATTCCGAACAAGCCCAGGAACCAGTTGATGGGCCCGAAGTCGCCGTTGTAGATCAGCCTCCACACGATCCCGACGGCGGCCGGCATGGTGATGTACGGAATGAAGTACAGCGTCCGGTACAGCGCCGCGAAGCGCAGGCCGGGACGCTCGATCAGGGACGCAAGGATGACCGCGATGGGAATCCCGAGCAGCACGACCACCGTGTAGATCAGCGTATTGAGGATTGACTGCGGAATGGTGGAATCGGCGAACATCCGCACATAGTTGTCCAGGCCGATGAACTTGGTTCCGCCGAAGACTCCCCACTTGGTGAAGCTGTAGTAGAACGTCTGGACGATCGGCCAAAGGTAGAACACGCCGATTCCTGCAACGGTTGGCACCACGAACAACCATGGCCACCAGCCATCCGACTTCGACTTGCCTTTGCGGCGGTCCCCCGCTGCTTGGGCCGCACGGACGCTTTTGGGTGCCGGCGTCAGGGTCTGGGCTTTCATGATTCTTTGGCCAGCGCTGCATTCATCTGGCTGGCAAGGTCCTTGGCGACGTCGGCAACCGGCTTGGTCCCGGCGAAGGCCTGCGGCAGCAAGGTGTTCTCGAGTTCGTTCCAGGCGGCCGTGTTGGCAGACGCCGGGTAGGGCGAGGCATCCTTGGCCAGGTCGAGGAAGACGGTGAGGTCAACGGAGGGAACAGCTTTGACCCAGGCATCCTGGGTGCCGTTGAAGGCCGGGATGACGGTCCCGGTTTCCGCCTGGATCTTGGCGGCATCCTGGGTTCCCAGGAAAGCGACGAACGCCTGCGCCGCGGCGGGGTTCTTCGCATTGGCGGGAATCACATTGGCAAGTCCGTGGATCACGCTCTGGTTGCTCTTCGGGCCCTTCGGGAGGCTGACAATGCCAAGATCGTCACCAAGAGCCTTTTGGGCCGGCCCGACGGTCCAGGAGCCGTCCATGGTCATCGCCAATTTCCTGGACGTGAACATGTCGCTTGAGGAGGTGTCCGTCAATTGCTGCATTGACGGCGATACGCCGGATTCGATCAGGTCGCGCCAGAACTGGAGGCCGGCGATTGATCCGGCGGAGTCGTATCCGGACTTCTTGCCGTCGGTCGAGATGATGGTCCCGCCGGCTTCGATCATCGTGTTGTAGTAGCTGGTCTGGCCGCCCGTGAGGTCGCCGGCATATCCGTAGACGCCCTTGCCCTGGTAGAACTTGGACAGTTTGGCACCGGCGGATTTCACGTCGTCCCAGGTCCAGTTAGACGTCGGCTCGGACACCCCGGCTTCCTTGAAGAGCGCCTTGTTGTAGAAGAGCGCGCTGGTATCGAAGTCCTTGGGGACACCGTAGAAGGCCCCGTTGACCGTGTACAGGTCCACCAGCGCCTTCGGGTAATTGGCGGTATCCACTGCCTTGCCGGACACCAGGCCATCGAGGGGCATGAGCTGGTTGTTTTGCGCGTAAAGCTTGATGTGCGGGCCATTCATCCAGAAAACGTCCGGCAAGGTGTTGCTGCTTGCCTGTGTCTGGATCTTCGTCCAGTAGGCCGATCCCTTCGACGGCGTGACGTCGATGGTGACCTTGATGTTCGGGTATTGCTTGTTGAATTCGGTCACGATCTTCTGCATCGCGGGCTTTTGCGCCGCGTCCCAGATGGCGTAGCTCAGCTCGGCGCTCAGGTCCTTCGCGGGAGCAGCGTAGGCGGCCTTGGCTGCGCTACCCCCGGCGGAACTGGTCCCGCCGCAGGCGGCGAGCGAAACGACGGCGGCACCGGCAGCCGCAAAAGAAAGGAATGACCTGCGGGTCACGTTGTGGTTCATAAGAATTCTCCGATGTCTTGGTCAGAAGACCGACGGTCCTTCGGGGGCGGGCCCGCATTCGGCGAACAGCCAACCCAACTGGTGTTGTGCAGTCGATCACATCATGTTAATCGTTTAAAGGCAAGATTCTGAATGATCTTTCCTTAACTTTTTCGGGTAGAAAACGTCACCAAAGTGCAAAAAGGATGGATCACCCGATCATCGGGCACGTGCTTCGACAAACTGCGGGGAGGGCCCCGGGGGCTCCGGGTTCATGCACCGGGCGCCCCGGATTTCACGCAGAGGGCGCTGAGTCCCTCACGATGAGCTTCCACGGGAATTCCAGGATGCGGGCGGGTCCATCGGGATTCCCTGCACGGTCGAGCAGGAAGGCGGCCAGGCCATCGAAAAAGCCCTCAGGACCAACGGTGGTCAGCGACGGCGTCATACGCTCGCCTTCGGTGGTGTTGCCGATACCGATCACTTCGACGTCTTCTGGAATCCGGAGTTGCAGCCGTTGGGCCGCATGGATGGCGGCTATTGCAGCGAAGTCGGTGGTCGCATAGATCGCCGTAGGACGGTCCGCCCGCTGAAGGAGCCGCAACGCCGCATCGAACGCGCTGAGTCCGTCGCGGTCATACGCCTCGACGTAGTCGTCCCGGTACTCCAAACCGGCTTTGGCAAGCCCGCGGGTGTAGGCGCCCAAGCGGATGTCAAGGGTGCTCAACGAAGGTGCCGAGGAGATCAGGCAAGCCACGCGGCGATGCCGCGCGGTGAGGTGCTCCACCGCCAGATCGCACGACGAACCCACCACCGGCCGCACGACGTCGAATCCCTCAGGTTCCATGGTGTCGCTGAAAACCACCAGGCGCTGCAATCTTGCCGCCTGCGCCAGCAGTTCGACATCACCGGGCTCGTCGGCGCCGTCGATGAACGTCACGTCCGCGTTTTGCCGTTTGAGGGCCACCCGCCAGTCGGTATCGGCCAGGATCATCGGCGTAATGCCGTGCCGGGCCGCGGCCGTACCAACAGCGCGGCTGACATCCAGTGCCCACGGATCCGAGATCATCGTGAGCGACAACATGAGCAGGTTCGTTCGGCCGGTGCGGATCGCCCGTGCCGATTGGTTGGGGCGATATCCGAGGGCGAGGGCCGCCTCTTGAACCCGCAGCACCGTGGCTGGCGCCACCCCGGAACCGCTCCTGCTGCCGTCTTTCCCGCTTCTGCCTGAAAGCACGTAGGACACGGTCGCCGTCGAGACCCCCGCTGCAGCCGCCACGGACTTGATCGTGGGGCGCATTCGTCTCCTTCGTGGCTAAGCCGCCGGACCTCGGGCGTGGTCCGGCGGTAGTAGCATCATAGCCAGACGAACGGGCGCGGGTTCAGGAGGCGCGGGTTCAGGAAGAGACGCCGCCGTAGCCGAGCCGCCGTCCGCCATTGTTGGACGCAGCGGGCAAAGTACCTCCGATAATGCGGGTGGCCGTGACAGTGGTGCCGCTCTTCGTGCCGGAGACCGCGACGGTGTCGCCCGCCTTCAGGTCGGTTGCCTTGATGGTTTGGGGTGATGGCCTCTTGCCTTGCGTGCCGGTTCCGGAGGCGGGAAGCTTGACGATGGTAGTCGACGATGTGATCGCGAAGCTCTGCGTGAAGCCATCATCGCTCTTCACGGAAATGCTCGTATCGCTGACGGACTGCACGGTGCCGCGCTGTGTCACGAGCGTCGTGTAGCTGCCGTCCTTGTTCTTGACCGTGAACTCACCGTGGATCCCCGGTCCTGCGAAACCGCGGGGAAGGACGGGGAACGGCCGGACCTTGCCCGGCGACGGGGTGGCCGGCGACGGGGTGGCCGGCGACGGGGTGGCAGGCGAAGCCGTGCTGGTCGGCGTCGCGCTCACGACGTACTCGGGGATGATCTGGCCGGCAGCCCAGACTGCGGCCACACCACCGCCGCCCAGGACGACGACGATTCCGCCGGCGATGAGGGCCCTACGAACCCCCGGAGTCATGGTGGACATGGCCGAATCCTTCCTCCGCTCCTCCCCGGTCCGGTAAGGGGCGGGCAGCAAAGAACTGATGACTCCATGATGAGCCTTGAAGCTGTGTGAGGGCTGTGGATCCAGGCCCAACTGGCTCGCAGTTGTTGTCGTTTTGACGGCTCAGAACGACATCAACTGCGAGCTAGTTGGGTGGTCAGCCTTCGACGCCGAGGCGCTCCAGGATCAGCTCGCGCACGCGGCCGGCGTCGGCCTGCCCGCGGGTGGCCTTCATGACTCCGCCGACGATCGCACCGATAGCCTGGAGCTTTCCGCCGCGGATCTTCTCCGCGACGTCCGGCTGGGCGGCCAGTGCGGCGTCGATCGCTTCCAGCAGGGGGCCGTCGTCGGACACGACGGCGAGGCCGCGCTTCTCGACGATCTCGGCCGGAGTGCCCTCGCCCGCCAGGACGCCGTCGAGCACCTGGGCAGCCATCTTGTTGTTGATCTTGCCGCCCTCGACCAGCTTGTTGAGCTCCACGATGGTTTCCGGCGTGACGCCGAGTTCGGAAGGATCGACGTCGGCCGTCTTGGCGCGTCCGACGATCTCGCCCATCCACCACTTGCGCGCCACGGAGGCACTGGCGCCGGCGGCGATGGTCTCCTCGATGGAGTCCATGACACCGGCGTTCACGACGTCGCGGAACTCGAGGTCCGAATAGCCCCAATCGGCCTGGAGCCGCTTGCGGCGGGCCGCGGGCGGCTCGGGCAGCGTGGCGCGGAGTTCCTCGACCCATTCACGGGACGCGAGCACCGGAACGAGGTCCGGCTCCGGGAAGTAGCGGTAGTCGTCGGCGTCGGACTTAGCCCGGCCCGACGTCGTCGTGCGCGTGTCCTCGTGCCAGTGGCGCGTCTCCTGGATGACCGGCTCGCCGGAGTCCAGGACGGCGGCGTGGCGCTGGATTTCGTAACGGACGGCGTGCTCGACGGCGCGCAGCGAGTTCACGTTCTTCGTCTCGGAACGGATGCCGAAACGTTCGCGGCCGTGCGGACGCAGGGAGACGTTGGCATCGCAGCGGACGTTGCCGCGTTCCATCTTGGCGTCGGAAACGCCGAGGTTCTTGACGATTTCTCGGACTGCGGCAACGTAGGCCTTGGCAAGCTCGGGTGCGCGGCTGCCGGCGCCCTCGATCGGCTTGGTGACGATTTCGACCAGCGGAACACCGGAGCGGTTGTAGTCCACCAGCGAGTAGTCGGCACCCTGGATGCGGCCCGTGGCGCCACCCATGTGGGTCAGCTTGCCGGCGTCCTCCTCCATGTGTGCGCGCTCGATCTCGACGCGGAACACCGTGCCGTCCGAGAGTTCGATGTCCAGGTAGCCGTCGTACGCGATGGGCTCGTCGTACTGGGACGTCTGGAAGTTCTTCGGGGTGTCCGGGTAGAAGTAGTTCTTCCGGGCGAAGCGGCAATACTCGGCGATCTTGCAGTTGAGGGCAAGGCCGATCTTGATGGAGGATTCCACCGCCGTCTTGTTCACCACGGGCAGGACGCCCGGCATGCCAAGGTCCACCTCGTTGACGTTGGTGTTCGGCTCGTCGCCGAAGACGTTCGGGGCGGAGGAGAACATCTTGGTCTTGGTGTTGAGCTCCACGTGGACCTCGAAGCCAAGGACGGGATCGTACTTCTCCATGGCCTCTTCGAAGCTGAGGATGGCGTCGGTAGACATCAGTTGGAACCTCCGGCGGTGGTGGAGCTGGAACCGAGCACGGGGGCACGGTCCAGCAGCGGGCCGCCCCACTTCTCTTCGAGCAGGGATTCAAGGACTGCGCCCACGCGGTACAGGCGGGCGTCCTCGCGGGCAGGCGCCAGCAGCTGGATGCCGACGGGCAAGCCGTCTTCGTCGGCCAGGCCGCCCGGCAGGGACAAGCCCGGGATACCGGCCATGTTCGCCGGGATGGTGGCGACGTCGTTGAGGTACATGGCCAACGGGTCGTCCAGCTTCTCCCCCAGCTTGAAGGCCGTGGTGGGAGCCGTCGGCGAAATCAGGACGTCGGCCTGCGCGAACGCGGCGTCGAAGTCACGCTGGATGAGCGTGCGGACCTTCTGTGCCGAACCGTAGTAGGCGTCGTAGTAGCCGGCGCTCAGGGCGTAGGTGCCCAGGATGATGCGGCGCTTGACCTCATCGCCGAAACCGGCAGCGCGTGTGGCGGCCATGACTCGTTCGATCGTCATGGGGCCGTCCTCGGGCAGGACACGCAGGCCGTAGCGCACGCCGTCGAACTTGGCCAGGTTGCTGGATACCTCGGACGGCATGATCAGGTAGTAGGCGCCCAGCGCGTACTTGAAGTTGGGGCAGGAAACCTCGACGATTTCCGCGCCGGCCTCCTTGAGCAGTTCAAGGGACTCGTTGAAACGGTTCTCGACGCCGGCCTGGTAGCCCTCGCCGTGGAGCTCCTTGACGATGCCGATCTTCATGCCCGTGACGTTGCCCGTCTTGGCTGCGGCAACGAGGGTGTCGAAGGGGTCCGTCAGCGAGGTGGAGTCGAAGGGGTCGTGGCCGCCGATGACTTCCTGCAGGAGGGCCGAGTCCAGCACGGTCCGCGAGACGGGGCCGATCTGGTCCAGCGACGAGGCCATGGCAATGGCACCGTAGCGGGAAACAGCACCATAAGTGGGCTTCATGCCGACCGTGCCGGTGACGGCGCCGGGCTGGCGGATGGATCCGCCGGTGTCCGTGCCGAGGGCCAGCGGAGCTTCGAAAGCCGCGACGGCGGCCGCGGAGCCACCGCCGGAGCCGCCCGGAATGCGGTCCAGGTCCCACGGGTTGCGGGTGGGGCCGTACGCCGAGTGTTCCGTGGAGGAACCCATGGCGAATTCGTCCAGGTTGGTCTTGCCGAGGATGGGCATCTTCGCTGCGCGCAGCTTCTTGATGACCGTGGCGTCGTAGGGGCTGTGCCAGCCTTCGAGGATCTTGGAGCCGGCCGTGGTGGGCTGGCCGATCGTGACGATGAGGTCCTTGACGGCGATGGGTACGCCGGCGAGCTCGTGCAGCGACTCGGCCTCGGCACCCCCGGCGGCGCGGATCGCGTCCACCTCGGCGGCGACGGCGAGCGCCTCTTCGGCGTTGACGTGCAGGAAAGCGTTGACTTGCCCGTCGACGTCGGCGATCCGGTCCAGGTACGCCTGGGTAACCTCGACCGACGTGACCTCGCGAGCGCCCAGCTTGGCGGCCAACTGTGCCGCGGACAGGCGGATGAGTTCGGAGTTGTTCAATTCAGTCATTCGCTTAGTCCTCATCCAGGATTGCCGGAACCTTGAAGCGGCCCTCGAAGGAATCCGGAGCCCCGGACAACGCCTGCTCGGCGGTGAACGTGTGGCCCACGACGTCCTCGCGGAACACGTTGCTCAACGGAATCGGGTGGGACGTGGCCGGGACGTCGTCCCCGGCGGCTTCGCTGACGGACTTCACCGAATCCACGATGACGGCAAGCTCGCCGGCCATCCTGTCCAGCTCTTCGGCACTCATTTCAATGTGAGCCAGACGCGCAAGATGCGCGACGTCGTCACGGTTGATCGCAGCCATGGATCTCCCCTGCAAAGTTCAAATGGTTTTCCGGACTAGTCTACGTGGCTTGGACGGCGAACAACGCGGGGTCACTTACGGCCCATCCGGAGGTCCCGAACGGGCCGTAAGTGACCCCGCGTTGCGTGGTTGCGCTGTTAGCCGATGCCGATGGCTCCGGTCAGCATGCCCACTGCGAGCATGACGACGGAGATGACCGCCGTGCGCCACAGGACCTTCTTGTGGTGATCTCCCAGTTCCACCTTCGCCAGGGACACCAGCAGCAGGATCGCGGGGACCAACGGGCTCTGGAGGTGGAAGGGCTGGCCGGTGATGGAGGCTCGGGCCATTTCCGCGCCGCTGATGCCGTAGTGCGCGGCGGTTTCGCTCAGGACCGGCAGGACGCCGAAGTAGAAGGCGTCGTTGCTCATGAAGAACGTCATGGGGATGCTGAGCAGGCCGGTGATGACGGCCATGAACGGACCCATCTCGGCCGGGATGATGTGGACCAGCCACGCGGACATTTCCTTGACCATGCCGGTGCCGTTAAGGACACCCGTGAGGACGGCCGCCGCCATGACCATGCTGACTACAGCCACGATGGACGGCGCATGGGCCACCAGTTGCGCGCCCTGTTCCTTGACCTTGGGGAAGTTCACCAGCAGGGCGATCGCAGAACCCACCATGAAGACGTACGGCAGCGGCACGAGGTTGGCCACGAGCATGACCATCACAGCGACGGTGAGTCCGAGGTTGAACCAGAACAGCTTCGGACGCAGGGTCTTGCGGTGGGGATCGAGTGCGGTGTCGGTCAAACCGGCATCGGCGAGGTCGACCAAGGTTTCGGTTCGTTCGAGGACCACGACGCCGGAGCTGCCGCCGGTGCCCGGCGTAGCGGCGGTGCGTCCCGAGCCACTGGTGCCCGTGCCGCCGCGGCGCGTGCCGCCGTCGAACATGTCACCGGCGTCGGCGAGGTCGCCCCAGATCTCGGGGGCCGTGGCGCGGAGGCGGTTGCGTTCCTGCAGGCCCAGGAGCCAAGAGAACACGAAGACGACGACGAGGCCGGCGATGAGGGAAGGCACCATGGGAACAAACACGTCGTTGACGTCGACCTTCAGGGCGGTGGCGGCGCGGGCCGTGGGACCACCCCACGGCAGGATGTTCATGGTTCCGTTGGCCAGGCCGGCAACACAGGTCAGGACCACGGGGCTCATCTTCAAACGGAGGTAGACGGGCAGCATCGCCGCGGTGGTGAGGATGAAGGTGGTGGAACCGTCGCCGTCGAGCGATACTGCGGCCGCGAGGATGGCGGTGCCGAGGACCACTTTGGCGGGGTCGTTGCCCAGCTTTCGGAGAATGAACCTCACCAACGGGTCGAACAGCCCGACGTCGATCATGAGTCCGAAATAGACGATCGCGAACATCAGCAGGGCGGCCGTGGACGTCATGGACTTCATCGAGTCCATCACCATGCTTCCGATGCCAAGACCGGCACCGGCAAACAGGCCGAAGATGGTGGGAACGATGATCAGCGCCAGAACGGGCGTCAACTTCTTTGTCATGATCAGGACCATGAACACCGCAATCATTGCGAATCCAAGCAATACCAGCACAGCCAGCTCCTTACTACAGTGAACGGCATCACGTCGATGTGATGCGCGATACAGAACGTATAGTGGCCACGCTCACAGCAAGGCGTTTGTGGGATTTGATCGACATACTGCTGATTGAGAGCATTTTGCTCATTGTGCTCAATGCTTCAATGGAGGGGTAGACGTAGAAGTACAGCGCCGCTGCTGCCCCGCTCCAGCCGGCCATTCCCCGCCGGAAGGAGGCAGCATGCCCAGGCTTGCCCTGCGGTTCTCGACGCAGACCCTGCTCCTCCAGCTCGGCGTCGTCGTCCTCGTGGTGCTGCTCAGTGGCAGCGTCCACGCATGGCTCGTCTACGGCCGGATCGGCATGGAGGCAGAAAACCAGGCGCTGACCTTGGCGCGCACCGTGGCCTCGGATCCGGCGATGCGTTCCCAGGTCGAAGCCATCAGCAAAGAGCAGGGAACCCCACCCGCCACGGTTCTCTCGGCCGGGCCCATCCAAGCCGCCGCCGAAGCCGCAAGGAACCGCACCGGGGCCTTGTTCGTGGTGGTCACCGACGAAACCGGCCTGCGGTTGGCGCACCCGGACTTGGTCCGGCTCGGCGAACGGGTCAGCACCGATCCCTCGGACGCCTTGTCCGGGAAGGAAGTCACCACCCGGAACACCGGCACCCTGGGAGCGTCCGCGGGGGCCAAGGTCCCGGTATTCGCACCGGGTTCCACCACCACCGTGGTGGGCGAAGTAAGCGTCGGCTACTCCATGGAGTCGCTCGGCCAAAGCCTTGCCGAGGACATCGTTCCCATCGCCCTGACCGCGGCGGGATCCCTCCTGGTCGGCGTCCTGGCGTCCTTCCTCCTCCGCCGCCGCTTGCAACGACTGACCCTGGGCCTGGAGCCCGAAGAAATCAGCACCCTGGTACACGACCAGGTGGCCGTGCTTCAAGGCGTGGACGACGGCGTGATCGGCATTTCCGCAGATGGCCGCATCACGGTCTTCAATGCTGCGGCGAGGCGGCTGCTGGGCATGCCGGAAGGCCCGGAAACTCCCGGCTCCCCCACAGCGGCGGGCACCGCCGCCGCTGGCGGCACCGACTGGTCCGACGCCGACCTGGCGGGCACCGACTGGGAGCGGGCCTCCGTTCCGGCGCAGCTCAAGGCACTCACCCAACCCTCTGCCCACGACGCCGAAGCGGTGGAAATCGTTGCGGGCGGCCGGGTCTTGGTTGCCAACGCCCGCAAGGCGCTGCACCGCAAGGAGGACCTCGGCTGGGTGGTCATGCTCAGGGACCGCACCGAGCTGCAGCAGCTGACACGCCAGCTCGACGCCGTGGGCACCATGTCCGCCGCGCTCCGGGCCCAGCGCCACGAATTCGCGAACCAGCTCCACACGATCGCCGGCTTCATGAGCATCGGCCAACACGGCCAGGCCAAGGACTATCTCGCCAGGATCTCGGCCACCGGGCCGCTGAAGTTTCCCGTGCAGCAGGCCGAGCTCCTCCAGGATCCTTATCTGCAGGCGTTCGTGGGCGCGAAAAGCGTGGAAGCGGACGAGCGCGGGGTGGCATTGCGGATCGGCCCGGAGACCCTGGTGCGGGAGCATGTCACCGAGCCGCAGGACGTCACCACAGTGCTCGGCAACCTGATCGACAATGCCGTCAACGCCGCCGTCGCCGGCTCTTCGACGGAACGCTGGGTGGAGCTTGAGCTGCTCGACGAACCGGGACCCGACGGCGGCGCGCTGCACATCGTCGTCGCGGACTCCGGCGACGGCCTCGGTGGCGTCGGGCCCGAAAGGGTTTTCGTAGAGGGGTTCACGACGGCGGAGCCCGCCGATGGCGGTATGGCCAGGGCGGGTGGGCAGGGACTCGGCCTCGCGCTGGTCCGGCAACTCGCCCGCCGTCGCGGTGGTGACGTGCGCGTCCTGGACCCGGGTTCGCCCGGAGGCCCTGGCGCCGTCTTCATGGCCACGATGCCGAAGGTCACCGGCGCGCCGGGCGACGCCCAATCTGCAGAGCACTCCGCCGGAGCCGAACGACCCGCAGCCGAAGCCAAGGAAGGACAGCAGTGAGCGACGACTTCAGGGTGTTGATTGTGGATGACGATTTCCATGTCGCCAAGCTCCACGCCGCCTATGTGGACTCCGTGGCCGGTTTCCTGGCCCTGGCCCCGGTGGGATCCACGGTGCAGGCGTTGCAGTCCGTGCATAGCCTGCGGCCGGACCTCGTGTTGCTGGACGTCTACCTGCCGGACGGTTCGGGCCTGGATCTTCTGGGGCAACTCGACGTGGATGCCATGATGTTGACCGCAGCGTCCGACGCCGTGTCCATCAGGACAGCATTGCGTCGCGGGGCCCTGGCGTATCTGTTGAAACCGTTCACGGCTGAGTCGCTGTCGCAGCAATTGCGTTCCTATGCCAGATACCGGCGTCTTCTCGGCCGGCAGCACGCCGTGGACCAGGACACGATCGAACGGGCCAAGCGCGCGCTCATCGCCGGTGACGTCGCGCCGTCGGGAAAGCCTCGTTCCGCGACCGAAGCATCCGTGCTGGAGTCCTTGGCACCGGGGGAACAATACTCGGCGACCGAAGTGGCGGAACGCGTGGGCGTCTCGCGCGCCACGGCGCAACGGTACCTGTCCTCGCTGGCCGACGATGGCGCCGTCGAGATCCAACTGCGCTACGGCAGCACCGGCCGCCCGGAACACCGCTACGGCGTCCCCGCCCGGCTCTCCCCCAAGTAGCCCCCACCCAAGTAGCTCGCAGTAGATGCCGTTATGAGGCGTCAAAACGACACCTACTGCGAGTCAGTTGGGATAGCTAGGCGCTCTTCTGGGCTACCAGTTCGATTTCGACCAGCATTTCGGGGTCGAGGAACGGCAAGACGTGGACCAGGGAAAGCGTGGGACGGATCTCGCCGAACACCTCGCCGTGCGCGCGGCCTGCGTCTTCCCATTTGCTGATGTCGGTCAGGTAGAGCTTGGACTGCACGACGTCCTCGTACTCGAACCCGGCGTCGGCCAGGACCGCACCCAGTTTTTCGAGGATGTACTTGGTCTGCGAGTAGAAGTCGTCGCCGACGATGCCATCAGGCCCTGACGCCGCCGTGGCCGAAATGAAGAGCGTGTTGTCCACCTGGACCGCGCGGGAATATCCAAGGGTCTGTTCCCAGACCGAGCCCGTGCCGAATGTCTTGCGCATGCCGCGCCTTTCTCAGTTTCCGCACCCGGCCCGATGACCGGGGTTTACGAGGAAACTTTATGGCTGGCGGACATCCTGCCGATAAACGAACAGCTTTATGTCGGTCCCGGGAACGAACCAATCACGCTCCGGCTCCCTCTCGAATCCGGTTTTGGCGTAGAGGGCGTTAGCGCTTTCCCATGTGGCGCCCGTGGTGAGGGAAACGGCGTTGATGCCGTCGAGGGAGCGGGCTTGGTCGACGATCGCCTGCACGAGGGCGCGTCCGGCACCCGAGCGCTGAACTTCCGGATCCACTACCAGGGTGCGCATTTCGAGTTCGTCCGGAAGGCCGATGTCCGAAAAATCGCCTCCGGCCTTGGCCGACGTCACAGAGCCGATGATCCGGCCATCGCGCTCGGCGACGAAAACGTCGGCGTACCGGGCGCGCCCGGCCACGTCGCGCAGCTTCTCCAGGTAAGGGTGGTCCGGGCTGCCGTAGTAGCCAGCGGTCACGTAAGACGCCATCGTAATACGGGCTACGGCGTCGTAGTCTTCGGGCAGGGCGGGACGGACGGTAATCTGCGAATGCACTGATCCATGGTAGTCGGGTCCGCGGGGCCGGAGGTGCCAAAGCGGCGTTTCCGTGACCGAACTATCACCCCTGGGCCCAACGCCCGCTCACATACAAGTGAGCGAGCGACGGCGGAAAACCCTAAATAGGTGAGCGAGCGTCGGCGGAACACCCCACATAGGCGAGCGAGCGTCTTAGAGTACGACGGCGGCGGGCGACTTTACGTCGTCCCGTCTCGGACGCTCGCTCAGATATCCACCTTGATCCCCCAACGCTCGCTCACAAACAAGGCCGTTCCACCCAACGCCCGCTCACAAACAAGGCCGTTCCCCCCAACGTCCGCTCACATACAAGGCCGTTCCCCCAACGCCAGTTCACATACAAGGCCGTCCCAGCCAACGCCCGCTCACAAACAAGGCCGTTCCACCCAACGCCCGCTCACAAACAAGGCCGTTCCACCCAACGCCCGCTCACAAACAAGGCCGTTCCACCCAACGCCCGCTCACATGTGAGTGAGCGAGCGTCGGCGGAAAACCCCACACAAGTGAGCGAGCGTCTTAGAGTACGACGGCGACGGGCGACTTTGCGTCGTCCCACCTCGGACGCTCGCTCAGATATCCACCTTGATCCCCCAACGCCCGCTCACAAACAAGGCCGTTCCACCCAACGCCCGCTCACATGTGAGTGAGCGAGCGACCGCCGAAAACCCCACATAAGTGAGCGAGCGAGCGCGGAACACCCCACACAAGTGAGCGAGCGACCGCGGAATACCCCACATAGGTGAGCGAGCATCGGAGGAATACCCCACATAGGTGAGCGAGCGTTTGAATCCGTCGAACAAGGTTTCGCCAGGCTGGCGCGGACTCCCCGGCCTTAGAGCGGGAACTTGCCCGATAGCTCGAGGGTTCCCGCGCAGGTCCACGCTTCCAGTCGGTCCGCGACAGTGGGGCCGCCGTCAAGCGGACTGGTCAACCGTGGGCGGCGGACCCAGCATCCGGCTTCCTCGGCGATCAACGCGCCCGCCGCGTAGTCGTGTTCGTTGAGTCCGCGTTCTCCGAAGGCGTCGTGGGTTCCATCGGCCACGAGGCAGAGATCCAAGGCTGCGGAGCCGAGCCGGCGAAGATCGGCGAAGCCTTCCATCAGGTTGCCGAGCCCGGCGAACTGTTCGGCCCTCGTGGCGGGATCGTAGCTGAATCCGGAGGCCACAATCAGTCCAGTGCGTCCCAGCTGCGGTCCACTCAGCTGGCTGCGCTGCCCGTTTTCTTCAAGCCATGCTCCGTGGCCTCGTGCCGCCGAGTAGATGCGCCCCAGCGCGGGGGCGTTGACGACGCCGGCCAGCCAGACGCCGTCGGGATCCGCGACGGCCACGGACGTGGCGTAGTAGACGATGTTGCGGATGAAGTTGGTAGTGCCGTCGAGCGGATCGATCGACCATCGGTAGCCGCTCGGCTGCTCGGGCCGGGTGGTGCCGTGCTCTTCGCCCGTGATGGTGTCATGCGGGCGGGCTGCCGTGATGGCACCCCGCACAGCGTTCTCCGCCGCGACATCGAAGGCCGTCACCCAGTCGCCGGCGTCGCCTTTGTTCACGACGCCGAGGGTCCCCGCCGAGTTGGGTCCGGCGGGCCGGGCGGCGAGTACCTCCGCTCCGGCCGCAGCTGCCGCGCGGGCGACCGCGAGTAGGTCCAAGACATCGGCCGTCATTCGGAGGCTTCCGTTTCCGCAGCGGCAGCGCCGGCCAGCGCGACGGCGGCGTCCTCATCATCCGGTGCGGCGCCAGCGGCAGGTTCCAGGACGCCGTCGAGCAGTGCCTTGAAGCCGTCCTCGTCCAGTACCCGGATGCCGAGCTGCTCGGCCTTGTCCAGCTTGGAGCCAGCGTTCTCGCCGGCCACGACGTAACTGGTGTTCTTGGACACCGAGCCGGCCGCCTTGCCGCCCCTGATGATGATGGCTTCCTTGGCTTCGTCCCGGCTCAGCGTGGGCAGGGAGCCCGTCACCACGATGGTGAGGCCTTCCAGGTTCCGCTGGATGGCGGCGTCGCGCTCGTCCACCATGCGTACCCCGGCGGTGGCCCAGCTGTCCACGATTTCCTGGTGCCAGTCAACGGCAAACCATTCCTTGAGCGCCGCGGCAATGGTCGGTCCTACTCCGTCGACGTTGGCTAGTTCTTCCTCGGACGCGGCGCGGATGGCTTCCATGCTCCCAAGCGCCGTGGCCAGGGCCCGGGACGCCGTGGGGCCGACGTGCCGGATGGACAAGGCAACAAGGACTCGCCACAGGGGTTGCGTCTTGGCCTTCTCAAGCTCCTTGAACAGTTTGTCCGTGGTGGCTGTGGGTTTGGAAGGGGTCTTGGCGGTGGCCTTGGAATAGAAGTAGGGCACCAGTTCGAACGTTCCTGTGCCTACGCCCTTGGAGCGCTTCTCGCGGTGGATGCGGACCTCGGCGAGATCCTCCGGCGTGAGGCTGAACAAGGCCGCCTCGCTGCGCAGCGGCGGAGTTTCCGGTTCCGCAGGCTGGGTGAGGGCGATGGCGGCTTCCCATCCCAGGGCCTCGATGTCGAAGGCGCCCCTGCTCGCCACGTGGAACACACGCTCGCGCAGCTGGGACGGGCACGACTTCGCATTGGGGCAACGGATATCGACGTCGCCCTCCTTCGCCGGAGCCAGGGGCGTGTGGCAGGAGGGGCATTCCGTCGGCATCACGAACTCGCGCACGGGAGGATCCTGTTGATCGCGCAGGGCCAAGACCGGCCCGACGATCTCAGGAATGACGTCTCCGGCTTTCCGGAGAATCACGATGTCGCCGATCATGACGCCCTTGGCCTTGACCACGTCCTGGTTGTGCAGGGTGGCCATTTCCACGGTGGATCCAGCCACCTTGACCGGTTCCATCACTCCGTACGGAGTGACGCGGCCGGTGCGGCCGACGTTGACCTGGATGTCGAGCAGCTTGGTGTGGACTTCCTCCGGCGGGTATTTGTACGCAACGGCCCAACGTGGAACGCGCGAGGTGTAACCGAGGGCACGCTGCGTGGCGAAGTCGTCGATTTTGACCACGATGCCGTCGATCTCGTGCAGGAGATCGTGCCGGTGTTCGCCGAAGTGCTTGATGAAGTCCAGCACCTCGTCGAAGGAGTCCAGGACTTTCAGGTAGGGGCTGACCGGCAGGCCCCATTCCTCCAGCAGCTTGTACGTCTCCGACTGGCTCATGGAGTCAAGGCCTTCGCGGGCCCCGATGCCGTGGACGAACATCCGCAACGGACGTTTGGCCGTTTCCGCCGGGTCCTTCTGGCGCAGGGAACCGGCCGCGGCGTTGCGGGGGTTGGCCAACGGCGCTTTGCCGGCCTCGATTAGCGCTTCGTTGAATTCAGCGAAAGCCTTGGACGGAATGAAGACTTCGCCCCGGATTTCCACCTCGGACGGAAATCCGCTGCCACTGAGCTGGCGCGGGATCTCCTTGATGGTGAGCACGTTGTGGGTGATGTCCTCGCCCGTGGTGCCGTCGCCGCGGGTGGCGGCACGGACCAGCTTGCCGTCGCGGTACAGCAGGTTCACCGCCAAGCCGTCGATCTTCAGCTCCGTCAGCCACGCAATACGGGTAGCCGCCGTTCCCAGCTTCTCGACCGAAGCCTCGGCTTTGCGGACCCACGCTTCCAGCTCGTCCAGCGAGAAGACATCCTCCAGGCTGTACATCCTCTGGAGGTGCTCGACGGCGGCGAAAGCGGCCGAAACCTCGCCGCCTACTTCCTGTGTGGGCGAATCGTTGGACACGAGCTCGGGGTGCAGGGCCTCGAGCTCCTCAAGGCGGCGGTACAGGGAGTCGAACTCGGCGTCCGAAACCGTCGGCGCATCTTCCTGGTAGTACGCATAGCGGTACTTGCGGACGAGGTCTGCGAGGTTTTCGTACTCTTCCCGTACGGCTTCCGTTGGAACTGCGGTTTCGCTCTCTGCTGTGCTCACGTACCTATCTTGCCGCAAAGCCGCGACAAAATAGGGCCCCCGGACGGGAGCAGTGAAGACAAGCAGGAATCAGTGCGTAAAGCGGTGTCGGCTCCACAACGCGAAGGCAATGCCGCCTGCCGCCACCAAAAGCACGGCGCCCATAATGGCGATCACCGCGAACATGTCCGAACCCGGCCCTTTGGCATCGCTCACCGCGGCGGCCTGGGTGGCCTTCAGCCCGTCTTGGATCGGGGTATTCCAATTGGACGACGCCGACGGCGAGGGGCTGCTCGTCGTCGTGTCCGTCGGGGTCGGCGGGCTGGAGTCCAGAGGAGCTTCCGACGGCGCCATGCTGGGTTCCGGTTCGACGGTCACCACGGGGGCGGGTTCGGGTGCGGCGGGCGCGGGCGCCACCGGGGCGGGTTGAACCGGTACGACGACGGGTGCCGGCGCGACGACGGGTGGCTTGGAGGGCGCGGGATCCACGACTTTCGGTTGGGTCGGCTGGGGTGCCGGGTCCGGAGCCGGGGCGGGCGAGGTGGGCGAAACTTGTTCCTGCCCGGGAGCCACGAGGGCCTCGGCGTGGGCCGAAAGCAACGGGAAAGCGCACATCGCTACAGCCATGGCAATGCCCGCGAGGGCAACGGAGAACGGGCGTCGCACAGCGGCACGGGTCGCGCCGCCAGAGCGCGCGGAGGAGCGTTGGGTCATGTTTACCTCTGCAGGACGGCACAGGCCGCCCGGAGTTGGGGTGGTATTGACCGGAATCTTCCTACATAGTCCGGGCGTGTCGCAAATCCCGTTCCCCAATATCGCCGTCGACGGGAGCCGGCGCGGGCTCCATCGGCGTCGTTCTACGCAGTCTTGGCATCCACCACAATCGCGGTGACGTTGTCCCGCCCGCCCCTCAGCAACGCCTCCTTGATGAGGGCATCCACCGCGTCCTGGGGCTTTTCCGAAGTGCTCAGGATCCGGAACATGTGCTCGTCGCTCAACTCGCCGGTGAGTCCGTCCGAGCAGACCAGTATCCGGTCGCCGTCCTGGATGGGCAACAACCAGAAGTCCGCTTCGTTTTCGCCGCCGGTCCCGAGGGCACGGGTCACCACATGGCGGCGCGGATGCACTGTGGCTTCTTCCCGCGTGATCCTTCCGGCCTCCACAAGTTCCTGGACTTCCGAATGGTCCACGCTGATCTGCCTGAATTCGCCCCCGCTCAAGCGATACGTCCGAGAGTCGCCGATGTTCATGACCAGCCAATACGCGACGCCCATATGCTCCGCGACGACCACTCCGGACAGCGTGGTTCCGGCCCGGCCACCCGTGGCATTCCGGATCTCGGAGTCGGCGGCAAGGATGCACTTCTGCACGACGACGGCCGTCGCCGATCGCACGCCCGCCGCCAATTGCGGCATGTTGCCAAGGGTCCGTACGCACAACGCGCTGGCAATCTCGCCTGCCTCATGTCCGCCCATGCCGTCGGCCACCGCGAAGACCGGGTCCACTGCGATGAGCGAATCTTCGTTGAGTTCCCGGCTGAGTCCACGGTCCGTCCCGTAGCCACAGCTCACGGTGAATCCCGGCCCGGGGGTGGGCGCTGCGGACTGTGAATTCATCAGTCGAGGACCAGTCCCTTGCCAAGGCCGCGGGCAAGCCGGACAGGAAGAATCTCCCCAAAACCACGAACGTTTTCGGCTGTCTGCGGAACCAGGACGAAGCGCTCGTCCTGGCCCAGCGCTGCCGCCGTCATCTCGTCCACCAGGACCGTGCCGGGTTCAGCCAGTGCCGTCAGCCGGGCCGCCAGGTTGACGGTAGGGCCGTAGATGTCGCCGAGACGGGAAAGGATGCGTCCCCACACCATGGCCACCCGGGCTTCCGGGAGGATCTCGTCTTCGGTGAAGGCCTGGGCGAGCGCCAAGGAGATCTCAGCTCCCGCGGCCGGCGTCTCGGCAATATAGAGGACTTCGTCGCCGACCGTCTTGACGAGGCGGCCGCCGCCGATGGAGATGATTTCCGCGCACTTGTTCTCGAAGCGCTGGACCAACTGCGCCAGGGTCTTCTCGTTCATGCGGCGCGACAAGCTCGTGTAGGACACAAGGTCGGCAAAACCCACAGCGCGTGCCAAGGGCAACGGTGCGTCGTCTTCGTCCCCTTCGCGGCCGGCCTCGCTGGCCTGGAGACCGGCCTCGGCACGCACGGCCAGGCGCTGCACACCGGCATTCATCTGGCGGCGCCAGGAGTACAACAGGATCTCTTCCATGGCATCCACAAGGTTGGGCAGTTCGTTGACCAACTGTTTGCGTGCAACGGCATCGGGAATGCCTTGCTGCACCACCATGTCTTCAATGAGCGCCTCGACTTGCCACACGACCATGCGGTCGGTCATCTGGCCGATGGCGCGGGTCACGGAAATGGCAGCTTCCTCGGTGAGCTTTCCGGCGCGGACAAGGTCAAGGATGGTGGACAGCGCCCCGAGGTCGCGCTCGGTGAACGCCACGTCCTGGTCGCCAAAGTTGGGGAAACCCAGCGCCCGCCAGAGTTTGCGGGCAGACAAAAGCGAGACGCCCGCGCCGGCCGCCACTTCGCGTCGCCGGAGTTTGCGTTCGCCGCCCAAAAGCCTGGTTTCAAGGGCTTTGATGGCCACCCGTTCCGCAGACAGGGCGCCGGTGGGAGGGGAAACGACGGGGAGGACCCCCGTTGCTGCTTGGTCCACGGAAGGTTCGGGCACGGCGTCGGGCTCGTGGTCCATGTACTCAGGCTCCTGCTCGTCAACGCTCATCTCTTCCACCTTCTCTCATATCCCAGGGCAACGCGGCATCCGGGTAGTTGTCAAAATCGCCATCAGCGCCGGAGCCGAACCCGACACTCGTCGGAAGCTCGGCCATGGCATCCATGATGAAACTCCGGAACTTGCCGACCTCCGGAACATCCGCGAGAACGGCCTCGCCGGGGTGCCCGGTATCCAAGGATATATTCCCGGAGCGCAATATCCGTTGGAGCAGCGATTGTTTGATGCCCACGCCACGCACCGCGGCCAGGGGCACTTGCCAGTCGCCGCGGCGAAGCATTCCAAAACGGGCAACTATCCGGCCGCTTGTGAGGATGTACCGGATGCCGCGCCAGCGGATGAATCGCGGGAGGCTGTAGCCAAGCAGCACGATTGCCACGATCACCAGGCACGCGATGACCAACCATTGGGTCCAGTCGCTCGTGATGACCGGCAGCAGCTTGCCCGGCCCGCCCTTGACTATCCAGGCACAGGCGAACGCCGCCGCGGCAGGGACCAGGATGAAGGCCAGGACGGGACCAAAGAGCATCCTGGGCTGCTGCCGCGTGATCACGATGACTTGCTCCCCACGCAGGAGCTCTTTACGCATAACCGCTTTCGGTAGCCCTCAGGTGGACAACGTCGCCAGCGGTCACGACGTGCTCGCGACCACCGTGGTCCACCACTAAAAGGGAACCATACTCATCCAATCTGGACGCATGCCCCACCAACTCGTGGTCGCCGGGCAAATGTGCCTTCACTTCGCGTCCCAAGGTGACCATGACGGCTTCCACCCGCTTATGCAGGGAGGCGCCGCCGGCCAATCCCGCTGTAGGGTCGCCGTCGGCATTGCAGAAGCTCCGGTAGAGCGTCGCGAAGCGGGACAGGTAGTTCCGCAAGAGGACGGTACGGTCCGTGGTGCTTGCACCCTCAAGCAGGAGGGAGGTGGCGGTCGGGACAGGCAATTCATCCTCGCCGAGCGTCACGTTGAGGCCGGTCCCCAGGATCACGGCTGGAACAGACCCGTCCCCCATCGGCCCCATCTGGGCCAGGATGCCGGCAATCTTCTTGCCTCGGACGAGGACATCGTTGGGCCACTTGATCTCGGCAGGCAGGCCTGCGGTTTCCAGGAGGGTCTCGTGCAAGGCCAGCGCGCCCAGGAGGGACAGCCAGGAGTAGCTCTGCGTGGGCACGGGCAGGCCTTGGGCATTGACGGGACGCAGGACGATCGAAACGGAAATCGCCGAACGTTCGGGAGACTCCCAGTGACGGTCGAGCCGGCCCCGGGCCGCCGTCTGGTGCTCGGCGGTGAGCACTGCGAGATCAGCCCATTCCTTGGGCTCCGTGGTGACGGCGCGCAACAGATCAGCGTTCGTGGAGCCGGTGGTCTCCACGACCTTCAATTGCGAAATGCCGGCGGCCGCGAGGAAGTCGGGGTGGAGCAGGGCATCACGGTCCAGGCCCGGGCGCGGGGCGCGTGGTTCGCTGCTGGCAGGCTGTTCGACGTCCATAGACAGAATCCTATCCAGCCAGCCCGGTCCCGGAAGAAGTTGTCCGCTTAGAGGAAGATATCCGGCACCAACTTCTCCTCCGCGGCCCCCAGACTGTAGGGCCTGAAGTCCGAAACACCCGCAGCCCTGAGCACTTCTTCGTCCGTGTAGAAATTGCCCGAAGCCCGTGCCGAACCGCCTGAGCCTGCGGGAAGGTGCGCACCGGTCAGGACAGCGTGGGCAGCGTCGGCCATGATTTCCGAGCCCCTGGCTGCTTGCACGATCTGTGCTCCGCCGGGCATGTTCCGGATGGCAGCGGTGTCGATCAACGTGCAGGGCCACAACGAGTTGACGGACACGCCGTCGTTCTTGAGTTCTTCGGCCAGGCCCAGCGTGGTGAGGCTCATGCCGTACTTGGCCATGGTGTACGCCAAATGCATGCCGGCCCATTTCGGGTCGAGGTTCAGCGGCGGCGAGAGCGTCAGGATATGGGCGTTGGCCGATTTCCGCAGGGCCGGGAGCGCGAGCTTGGACAGCAGGAAGGTGCCGCGGACGTTGATGTCCTGCATGAGGTCGTAGCGTTTCATGTCGATCGCGTCAGTGCGGGAGAGGTCTATCGCCGAGGCGTTATTGACCACGACGTCGATTCCGCCAAAGCGTTCGACGGCGGCGGCAACCGCCGCGGCAACGTCGCCGTCGTTGCGGACATCCCCCACGAGCGGCAACGCCTGGCCGCCGGCTGCTTCCAGTTGTTCAGCGGCAGTGAAGACGGTTCCCTCTAGCTTGGGATGCGGATCTCCGGTCTTGGCCATGATGACGATGTTGGCGCCGTCGCGGGCCGCGCGGGTGGCGATTGCCAGGCCGATCCCGCGGCTGCCACCGGACATCAGGATGGTGCGGCCCTTGAGTGATCCACGCGCCCGGTAGGGAAGGGCAGGGCTTGCAGAAGCATCGTTGCTTGAGGTCATGAAGACACTGTAGCCCAACTATGTTACTGGCGAGTAACATTGCTTGTTGCTCGACTTGAAGTCGGAAAATTGTAGGGTTTCTACAGCGGTCTGTGGCTTTTGCGTCATTAGACTAGCCAACAGGGCCCGCACTTTGTACGGATGCTACTTAAGAGCGCATGCCTAACAAAGCAGTGCCAGCGTAAATCAGCTACAGAGCCGGAGACACTTGATGAGCCACGATCTGACAACGACAGCGGGAAAGATTGCCGACTTCCGCGACCGCCAGGCCCGTGCAGAACAACCTTCCGGCCCCGAAGCCATCGAGAAGCAGCACGCCCGGGGCAAGAACACCGCCCGCGAACGCATCGACATGCTCCTCGACGAAGACTCCTTCGTCGAGTTCGACGCCTTGGCGGTCCACCGCTCCACCGCCTTCGGGATGGAGAAGAAGAAGCCCCTCGGGGACGGCGTCGTCTCGGGCTACGGCACGGTGGACGGCCGCCTCGTCGCCATCTACAGCCAGGAATTCAGCGTCTACGGCGGCTCGCTGAGCCAGGTCAACGGCGAGAAGATCGTCAAGGTCCAGGAATTCGCCCTGCGCAACGGCTGCCCGATGGTGGGCATCAACGACGGCGGCGGCGCGCGCATCCAGGAAGGCGTCGCCTCGCTGGCGATGTTCGCCGATATCTTCCGCAACAACGTCCACTCCTCCGGTGTCGTCCCCCAGATTTCCCTCATCATGGGCCCGTGCGCCGGCGGCGCGGCCTACTCCCCTGCCCTCACCGACTACGTCGTGATGGTGGACAAGACCTCCCACATGTTCATCACCGGCCCGGACGTCATCAAGACCGTCACCGGCGAAGACGTGGACATGGAAACCCTCGGCGGCGCGCGCCAGCACAACGCCACCACCGGCACCTCCACCTACCTCGCCAGCGACGAAGCCGACGCGATCGAGTTCGTCCGCGAACTCCTGGACTTCCTGCCGTCCAACAACCTGTCCGAGGCTCCCGTCCTAGAGCACGAGCAGGAACTGGAGCTCGACGACGACGACCTCGCCCTGGACACGCTCATCCCGGACTCAGCCAACCAGCCCTACGACATGCGCAAAGTCATCGAGCAGATCGTCGACGACGCCCATTTCCTCGAAATGCAGTCGCTCTACGCCCCCAACGTGATCATCGGCTACGGCCGGGTCGAAGGCCACACGGTCGGTATCGTGGCCAACCAGCCCATGCAGTTCGCCGGCACGCTGGACATTTCCGCTTCGGAAAAGGCCGCCCGCTTCGTCCGTCACTGTGACGCCTTCAACGTCCCCATCATCACCTTGGTGGACGTCCCCGGCTTCCTGCCCGGCAAGGACCAGGAATTCCAGGGCATCATCCGCCGCGGAGCCAAACTGCTTTACGCCTACGCCGAGGCCACTGTGCCCAAGCTGACCGTCATCACCCGCAAGGCCTACGGCGGAGCGTACATCGTGATGGGTTCCAAGAAACTTGGGGCCGACCTCAACCTGGCGTGGCCCACGGCCCAGATCGGCGTCATGGGTGCCCAGGGTGCCGTCAACATCCTGTACCGCCGCGATCTTGCCGCTGTCGCCGAGGCCGGTGGCGACGTCGAAGCCAAGCGCGCCGAGATCATCCGCCAGTACGAGGAAGAGCTCCTCAACCCCTACCAGGCGGCCGAGCTTGGCTACGTCGACGCCGTCATCGCGCCGTCCGAGACCCGCCTGCAGATCATCAAGGGCCTCCGCGCCTTGCGCGACAAGCGCGCCAGCCTGCCCACCAAGAAGCATGGAAACATCCCGCTGTGAGTGCCGAACATAACCTTCCAGGCTCCGGGACCGATTCCGCTGACGCGGGACCGGCCGAACCGTTGCTTTCGGTGGTCAAGGGAAGCCCGACGCCGGAAGAGCTCGCGGCGCTTGCCGCCGTCGTCTCCTCCCTCGGATCGCACGAGGAAGCCGAAGCTCCAAAACCGAGCACCCGGCACTGGCTGCGACGCCAGCAACTGCGCATGGATCCGACGCCCGGACCGGGTGCCTGGAAGCGCAGCAGGGGCTAGGTTCCGTGGTAACCGAACTGACTCGCAGTTAATGTCGTTTTGACGGCTCATAACGGCATCTAATGCGAGTTAGTTGGGTTGGCCTTCGGATCTTCTGCAACAACCCTTTCACAAATAACCGGGCGCGGTTAGGCTCGTGGGGTGACTACTCCTAACACAGCTCCGGCACGCCTCCAGACTGCCATCGACGCGGTCGCCGACGCCTACACGGACACCCTCCTTGCCCTCAACCCGAGCCTCGCCACCACTCTCGGCCTGCCCGGACACGAAACCGAGTACCAGGACTTCTCGCCTGCCGGGGCTGCGGCATTCGCCGAGGCAGCACGCCAGACCCTCGACGAGCTCGCGGCCCTCGAACCCACGGACGCCTCCGACGTCGTCACGCTGGACGCGATGCAGGAACGGCTCGGCCTGGCACTCGAGATCCACGAATCCGGCTGGGACGCCGCGGACCTGAACAATATCGAGTCTCCGGCCCAAACCATCCGCTCGATCTTCGACCTCATGCCCACCGAGACGGCCGAGCACTGGGAGCACATCGCCGGCCGCGCGGCCAACGTTGCGGAAGCGATCGACGGGTACATCGTGTCCCTTCGTTCGGCCAGGGACGCAGGGAAAGTCTCCGCGGTCCGCCAGGTGAAGATCGTCATCGAGCAGACCACAAAGTACGCGGCCGAGGACGGCTTCTTCGCCAAGCTTGCTGCCGAAGCCTCGATCGACGGCCAGCCGCTGCCGGCGAAACTGCAGGAAACGCTCGACGCCGGTGCCGCCGTCGCGCGTTCCGCCTACTTGCGCCTTGCCGCCTTCCTCGAGGCGGAGCTGCTGCCCTTTGCTCCCGAAAAGGACGCGGTGGGCCGCGAACGCTACGCCCTGGCCTCGCGTTCGTTCCTCGGTGCAACCGTGGACCTGGAAGAAACGTACGCGTGGGGCGTGCAGGAACTCGACAGGCTCATTGCCGAACAGGAACGGGTGGCCGAACAAATCAAGCCCGGCGCGTCCATCGAGGAAGCCAAAGCCATCCTCGACAACGATCCCGAGCGGCAAATCAAGGGCACCGATGCCCTCAAAGCGTGGATGCAGGACCTCTCCGACCGTGCGGTGTCCGAACTGGCCGACGTGCACTTCGACATCCCGGACATCATGAAGACGCTCGAATGCCGTATCGCTCCCACGGACGAAGGCGGCATCTACTACACGGGCCCCTCCGACGACTTCTCCCGGCCTGGCCGGATGTGGTGGTCCGTCCCCGCCGGCGAGGACACCTTCACCACCTGGGCCGAAACCACCACGGTTTTCCACGAGGGCGTCCCCGGCCACCACCTCCAGGTGGCCACCGCCGTCTACCGCCGCGAGCTCCTCAACAACTGGCGACGCAACGTCTGCTGGGTTTCCGGGCACGGCGAAGGCTGGGCCCTCTACGCCGAAAAGCTCATGCTGGAGCTCGGCTACCTCAAGGACCCGGGCGACCACATGGGCATGCTGGACATGCAGCGCATGCGCGCAGCCCGCGTGGTGTTCGATATCGGCGTCCACCTCGAGCTGGAGGTTCCCGAACGTTGGGGCAGCGGCACCTGGACGTCGGACAAGGGCTTCGAATTCCTCAAGGCAAACCTTCCCATCAGTGCGGGCCAGCTCCAGTTCGAATTCACCCGGTACCTCGGATGGCCGGGGCAGGCGCCGTCGTACAAGGTGGGGCAACGGCTATGGGAAGAAATCCGCGCCGAACTCGAACGCCGCGACGGATTCGACCTGAAGTCCTTCCACACTGATGCCCTGAACATCGGTTCGGTCGGCCTGGATACGCTCAAGCGGGCTTTGCTGGGGTGACCCAACTCCCCGCCCGGGTTCCGCCCGGAGAACGGACATCCTCTGCGTGCTGCTCCTTCGTCGCTTTGACGCACGCTGCCGGATGCCCGCCCTCCGGGCGTCGGCGATCGGCGCGGCTTTGGGCGAGGCACGAGCCGCTGCAGTTCTCTAATATGCGCGAGACATTCCCCACATTCCTTCCGGGAATAACTTCATAAACGGGTGGTTTCGCGGCGAATTCGCAGGCTTTTTTGATAAAGGGTTGAATGTGGGAATGTAACATTTCTCAACGTCGGCTCGCGGTGGTATTTGTAGGGGCCTAGTTTGTTCCGGTGAGCAATTCATCCAACACTTTGACGTCCGCCGGAAAGACCTCGTCCCGGCTTCCCAAGTGGGCAACGTCCTTCGGCGTCCAGATCATCGCGGCCCTGGTGATCGGCCTCGCCCTCGGCCTCGTGGCCAAAGCCACCGGTAGCACCACGAAGGCTCCCAACGGGCTCGGCACCACGTTGCAGACCATCGGCTCGAGCTACGTCTCGCTCCTGCAGACCGCCGTCGTGCCCTTGATCTTCACCGCGGTGGTGAGCTCCATCGCGAACCTGAGCCAAGTATCCAATGCGGCGAAACTGGCGTGGAACACCTTGCTTTGGTTCGCCATCACCTCGCTCATCGCCGTGACGATCGGCATCGGACTTGGCGTGCTCCTGCAGCCGGGTTCGGGAACCGGCATCACCAAGAAGGCCGAGTATGCCGGCAAGACAGGCGACTGGTGGGCTTTCCTCACAGGCCTCTTCCCCAAGAACTTCCTGGGCATCGGCGCGAGCACGAGCGTCACGGACGGCGTCGCCAGCACCTCGATCAGCTTCAACGTGCTGCAGATCCTGGTAATCGCTATCGCCGTTGGCGTCGCAGCCCTCAAGGTCGGCAAGCAGGCCGAACCGTTCCTGAACCTCAACGCTTCCGCCCTGGCCGTCATCCAGAAGGTCCTTTGGTGGATCATCCGCATCGCCCCGCTGGGCACCATCGGCCTGATCGGCAACGCCGTCGCGGTCTATGGCTGGGACACCATTGGTTCGCTCGGCAAGTTCACGGTGGCCATCTACGCAGGCCTGGCCCTGGTGCTGCTCGTCGTGTACCCCATCCTGGTCAAGAGCCACGGACTGTCCGTCAAGCAGTTCTTCTCGGGCGTGTGGCCCGCCGTGCAGTTGGCCTTCGTCTCACGTTCTTCGATCGGCACGCTGCCGCTCACGCAGCGCGTCGCCGAACGCAACCTCGGCGTTCCGCAGGGCTACGCGTCCTTCGCCGTGCCGCTTGGCGCCACGACCAAAATGGACGGTTGCGCCGCCATCTACCCGGCCGTCGCTGCGATTTTCGTCGCCCAGTTCTTCGGCATCAACCTGGACTTCAGCCAGTACTTGCTGATCGTGGTGGTTTCGGTCCTTGGTTCCGCTGCAACGGCAGGCACCACGGGCGCCGTCGTCATGCTCACGCTGACCCTGTCCACGCTGGGACTGCCGCTCGCCGGCGTCGGACTCCTCCTGGCGATCGACCCCATCCTGGACATGGGCCGCACGGCGGTCAACGTGGCAGGACAGGCGCTGGTTCCGGCCATCGTCGCCAAGCGGCAAGGAATCCTCGACGAATCGCTCTACAACGCACCCCGCAAGGGAACGGCATTCGCGGCCGAGACAGCGTCTGCGGAGGCAAGCGGGGAGCCTCGGGAACTCGCTGCCGCCAAGGCCTGACGGCGGCCCACTATTGCAAGGACAAATCCCCGGGAAATGCCCCGGGGATTTGTCGTGTTAACAGAGCTGAATTCTGGATAGGCTCTGTCCATGCTGATTGTCACCTCAAACAAGATTCCGGGCCACAGGATCGACGCCGTCTTCGGCGAAGTCATGGGCCTCACCGTCCGCTCGAGGGATCTCGGCGCCCAAGTAATGGCTGGTTTCCGATCGCTCGGCGGCGGCGAACTGCCCGAAATGACCAAGGCGCTCTATGAAAGCCGCCAGGAAGTCATGGCCCGCATGGTCAACGAGGCTCAGCAGCGGGGCGCCAACGCCATCGTCGCCATGCGCTTCGACACGTCCGAGATGGGCGGCAACTGGACCGAAGTATGCGCCTACGGCACCGCAGTGTTCGCGATCCCCCTGGCCGAAGGCGAGCCGGGCGCCACGGGCCAGTCGATCTACCTGACGAGCGCCACGGCCAAGCAATCAGGGCAGCCCGCGACGTCGGCCGCGCCCCAGGAACACGAGGCTCCACCGGAGATTTAACTTGCCCTGAGTGCAAAGTTGCACTTAGTGTAAGTACGTGACAATCCCCGACACCACCGCCCTGCCCTCGCGCCGGGAACAGAACAAACTGGCCAACCGCCAGGCGATCGCGGACGCGGCCCTCGCCATGTTGCGCAGCAGGGGCGTCGGCAATTTCACGGTGGAAGACATCGCGGAAGCGGCCGGCGTATCCCGTCGTACCTTCTTCAACTACTTCCCCAGCCTCGAAGCCGCCTTGGCCTCCGTGACCGAAGGCTTCCTGGACCATGCCCTGGAACAATTCCGGCTGCGCCCAGCGGATGAACCCATCCTCGATTCGGCCCGGGCAGCCCTCATGGCGCTGGCCGACCCGATGACGGTCTCCCCCATGGCCGAGCTCTTCAGCCTGACCCATGACAACCGTGCCCTGGTGCGCTCCGAACTCGAAGCCTGGGACCACTGCACCACGCAAATCATCGACGCCGCCCGCCTCCGCCTCGGTCCGGATGTCGACGAGCTCTATTTGCGAGCCCTGGCCGGGTCCATCATTTCCTGCGGCAAGGCAGCCATGAGCGTCTGGTTCGAACAACACGGCCCGGATCTTTCCCCCGAATCCCTCGCGAGCTTGCGGCAGCACTTGATCGACGCGATCGGTCTTCTCGGCTCAGGCTTCACGGCACCCGCCCCTCAAGGCCCGGCATCTCACGGCACTCAGCCCGAAGCCACCCCCCACCACTCGGCATAACCACACACCGACAGATCGGTTCCGATATGGCACTCCTGCTCTACCGTCTTGGCAAGTTCTCCTACCGTCACCGCTGGCTGGTGGTCTCCCTCTGGCTGGCCGTGCTCGTGGCCGTCGGCGGCTCCGCGGCTGCCTTCCACGGCACCATGTCCAACAACTTCCAGATCCCCGGCACCGAGACCCAGCAGATGCTGGACAAGCTCAAGAAGGACCTTCCGGCCTCTTCGGGTGGTTCCGCGGGTATCGTCTTCGAAGCAGGCGCCGCCGGATTCAACCAAGCCGGCAAGGACGCCATCGCGTCGGCCCTCGCCCAGCTGGAAAAGCTGCCCGATGTGCAGTCCACGGTCAACCCCTTCACGACCCAAGCCACCTTGGACAAGGCACCGTCCGACCTTGCCGCCGGGGAACAGAAGGCGGCCGCCGGGCAGGCTGAGCTGGACAAGTCCCGCGCCGCCCTCGATGCGGGCGATGCCCAACTCAAGGCGGCCGAGCAGCAAATGACCGCTGCCGGCATGCCGGCGGCCCAGATCGAGGCCCAACTTGCCCCGCAAAAGGCCGAGCTCCTGGCCGGGCGCCAGAAGCTCGACGCCGGACAGAAGCAAGCCACCGACGGCGCCGCCGCGCTTGCCTTGGCCAAACGCCAGGTGACAGCTTCCCAAGGTATGCGTTTCGTCTCCACAGACGGTAAAGCTGCGATCGCCCAGGTCCAGTTCAAGACCTCTATCAATGGCCTGACCCCGGCCGTCCGGCAGCAGGTCCAGGACATCGTCCACGGAGTCTCGTCGGCCGGTGTCACGGCCCTGGCCAGCAAGGAAATCACCGAGGACGTCTCGCAGTTGTTCGGCGTCTCCGAAATCATCGGCATCGCGGTGGCTGCGATCGCCCTCATTGTGATGCTGGGAACGCTCGTCGCCGCCGGTTTGCCCCTCCTGATGGCAATCATTGGCGTAGCGGTGGGTGTCGGCGGAACGTTTGCGCTCACCGGCGTCATCGACATGAGTTCCATTTCCCCGATGCTCGCGCTCATGCTGGGCCTCGCCGTCGGGATCGATTACTCGCTCTTCATCGTCAACCGCCACCGCGGACAATTGCTTTCGGGGATGGACGCGGAGGAATCAGTGGCGCTCGCCACGGGCACCTCGGGCAACGCCGTCCTTTTCGCGGGCCTCACTGTCGTCATCGCGCTTGCGGCGCTCGTGGTTCCGGGGCTCCCGTTCCTGGCCGTCATGGGCGTGTCGGCCGCCGCGACGGTGGCAGTCGCCGTCGTCGTCTCCCTCACCCTGACGCCGGCGGTCCTCTCACTGGTGGGCCGCAAACTGATCTCCAAGCGGGCGTGGGCCAAGGCAGAGCGCCACAACGCGGAGCCGGAGCACGCCGCTGCGGACCGCGCCGAGGACCAGCGCCGCAGCAGCCGTGGGTGGGGCGGCCTGGTGACCCGGCACCCCGTGGTCTCGCTGCTTGCCGGCGTCGTGCTGCTCGGGGTGCTGGCCCTCCCGGCCTCCCAACTGCGCCTCGCGTTGCCCGACGGCGGTTCGGAACCGGTCGACTCGCAAGCGTTCAAGGCCTATGACCTCACGCGGACCAGCTTCGGCGAAGGCATGACGGGCCCCATCGTTGTTGTCGGCTCGTTCCCGGACGGCCTCAGCGACGACCAGGCCAAGACCAAGCAATTCGACGTCGCGGACAAGCTGCGCAGCGTCGACAACGTCGTGGCAGCCGTTCCGGTAGCCCTCAGCCCCGACCATCGCACCGCCGTTTTCCAGGTCATCCCCAAGGACGGACCCGCGAGCGCCAGCACCGTCCAGGTTGTCTCGGAACTGCGCGCGAAGGGTGCCGAAATCCAGCAGGCCACAGGCGCCACCATCGGGCTGACGGGGCAGACGGCCGGCAACATCGACGTCTCCGCGAAGCTCGGTGCCGCGTTGCCGCCATACCTGGCGATCGTCGTCGGGCTCTCGCTGGTCCTCCTTCTCCTGGTGTTCCGCTCGATCGTGGTTCCGCTGCTCGCCACCGGCGGCTTCCTGCTCTCGCTCGCCGCAGCGTTCGGCGCCGTCGTGGCCGTGTACCAGTGGGGCTGGTTGGGCACCGTGTTCGACGTTCCCAACCCCGGAGCCGTGCTGAGCTTCCTGCCGATCATCCTGATTGGTGTGCTGTTCGGCCTGGCCATGGACTACCAGGTGTTCATCACCTCCGGCATGCGCGAATCGTTCATGCACGGCGAGAGCGCGAAGCAAGCGGTCCGTACCGGCTTCAGCCATGCCGCCGCTGTGGTCACGGCCGCCGCCATCATCATGGTCAGCGTGTTTTCCGGGTTCATCTTCAGCCACCTGACCATGGTCCGGCCGCTCGGTTTCGCGATGGCGTTCGGCGTGCTCGTTGATGCGTTCGTGGTTCGGATGACCATTGTTCCGGCCGTGATGTACCTGTTGGGCGAGAAGGCCTGGTGGCTGCCGCGCTGGCTGTCCCGGATCCTGCCCGATGTCGACGTCGAGGGCGCCAACCTCCAGCGCACGACGCCGGCAGGCGAGGCCAAGGAGCTGGTGCACTAAGCGCCTGGTTGCCTGTCAACGGGCGTCGGTTCTGTGTCCGGAACCGACGCCCGCTCACCTTTAACGCCCTTTTCCCAAACGCTCGCTCACCCGGGTGAGCGAGCGTCGGCCCAAACCCCGGTATATGTGAGCGGGCGTTCGAGGAAACCCCGGTATATGTGAGCGGGCGTCGGAGGAAGGCCCCGCGTACTACGCTTGAGCCGTGACCCGATTGATCCTCGCTTCCCAGTCCCCTGCCCGCACCAAGCTCCTCACGGACGCCGGCATCCACCACGAGGTGCTCGTCTCGGACGTGGACGAGGACGCGGTGCAAGCCAGGTATGGGGTAACCGACGCGCACGACACCGCCCTCCTCCTGGCCCGCGCCAAGGCCGAGGCCGTCGCTACCCTGCCCGACGCCGAGGGTGCCTTGGTGATCGGTTGCGATTCCGTGTTCGAGTTCGACGGCGAGTCGCACGGCAAGCCCTACACGGCGGACGTGGCCAAGGAACGGATGCTGCGCATGAGCGGCTCCAAGGGCGTCCTCCACACCGGGCACTGGCTGGTGGACTGCCGCGACACCGCAGCAGACGTGAACGACGGCGAGACGGCCGACGGCACCGGGGCCACGGTGGGTGCCGTGTCCAGCGCAGAAGTCCACTTCGCGGAGATGAGCGAGGACGACATCGACGCCTACATCGCAACCGGCGAGCCCCTGCACTGCGCGGGTTCGTTCACGATCGACGGCTTGGGTGGCGCCTTCATCCGCAAGGTCGACGGCGACCCGCATGCCGTCGTCGGGCTCTCCATCTCGACCCTCCGCGATCTGCTCGGGCAAGCGAACGTCGGAATCACCGAACTCTGGACCCACAACGGCTCCGGCGTACCCAGCGAATAGCGGCCGTCCAAACGGCCGGACCGGTGGCCTGATTCCGGCCTTTGTAGCAACCCTACAAAGACAGGCCGTCTCACACACGGAATCCCCCATCAAAATGGGCGGAACCCTCAAAATCACGCTAGGCTCCCTGAAGGACAGAAGGAGTCAACTTGTCAGCTAATCCGGCGCAGCCCATTTCCAGCCCTCTCACCAAGGTCTTGATCGCCAACCGAGGCGAAATCGCGGTCCGCATTATCCGCGCAGCCCGCGACGAAGGCATCGCCTCAGTGGCCGTCTACGCAGACCCGGACCGCGACGCCCTGCACGTCCGGTTGGCAGATGAGGCGTACGCGCTGGGCGGCAACACCGCCGCTGAGTCGTATTTGGTGATGGACAAGTTGATCGAGGTCGCCAAGCAGTCGGGTGCGGACGCGATCCACCCCGGCTATGGCTTCCTCGCCGAGAACGCCGAGTTCGCTGCCAAGGTCATCGACGCCGGCATCACCTGGATCGGCCCGTCCCCGGACGCCATCTCGGCGTTGGGCGACAAGGTGCAGGCCCGCCACATCGCCGAAAAGGTCGGCGCTCCCCTGGTTCCCGGCACGGCCGACCCCGTCGAATCCGCCGACGAGATCCTGGCCTTCGCCCAGGAATTCGGCTTGCCCGTAGCCATCAAGGCCGCCTACGGCGGCGGCGGACGCGGCATCAAGGTGGCCCGCACCATCGAGGAAATCCCCGAGCTTTTCGAGTCCGCAGTACGCGAGGCCATTGCCGCCTTCGGCCGCGGCGAGTGCTTCATCGAGCGCTTCCTAGATTCCCCGCGCCACGTCGAGACCCAGTGCCTGGCCGACGCCTACGGAAACGTCGTAGTGGTCTCCACGCGCGACTGCTCCCTCCAGCGCCGCAACCAGAAACTCGTGGAAGAAGCCCCCGCACCGTTCCTGAGCCCTGAGCAGAACGAGCGACTGTACGAGTCTTCCAAGGCCATCCTCAAAGAGGCCGGCTACCTGGGCGCGGGAACGTGTGAATTCCTGGTGGGCCAGGACGGCATCATCTCCTTCCTCGAGGTCAACACCCGTCTTCAGGTGGAGCACTGCGTTTCGGAGGAAGTCACGGGCATCGACCTGGTCCGCGAGCAGTTCCGCATCGCCCGAGGCGAGAAGCTCGGCTATGGCGATCCCGAGGTCTGCGGACACTCCTTCGAATTCCGGATCACCGGCGAAGACCCGGGACGCAACTTCATGCCCGCCCCGGGAACCATCAGCACCCTGAAGAACCCAACGGGTCCCGGCGTCCGCATTGACTCCGGCGTCGAGCAGGGCGACGTCATCAGCGGGAACTTCGATTCCATGCTGTCGAAGCTGATCGTCACTGGCGCCAGCCGCGAACAGGCCCTCCAGCGTTCCCGCCGCGCCCTCGAGGAAATGGTGGTCGAAGGCATCCCCACCGTCATTCCTTTCGACCTCGCAGTGGTCACCGATCCTGCGTTCGCTCCGCCCGAAGGCCCGTTCAAGGTGCACACGCGCTGGATCGAGACCGAGTTCGTCAACAACATCCCCGCGTGGGCGCCCACCGGAACCGGCACAGAAGCCGCCGACGCCGGTGAGCGGCAGCGCGTCGTCGTCGAGGTTGGCGGCAAACGGCTGGAAGTTGTCCTCCCTGCGACCCTCGGCACGGTTTCCGCGGCGTCCAGCGCGGGCGCCAAGGGCGCGAAGGTCAAGAAGCGTTCCCGCTCGGCCGGCGCCACGGCTGCTGTTGCGGGCGGAAACGCCCTCACTTCGCCGATGCAGGGAACCATCGTCAAGGTGGCAGTGGCCGCCGGAGACGTGGTTGCAGAGGGCGATCTGATCGTGGTCCTCGAAGCCATGAAGATGGAACAGCCCCTCACCGCACACAAGGCCGGCACCATTCACGGCCTGGTGGCCAAGGCAGGCGAAACCGTCTCCGCAGGCGCTGTCATCGCGACGATCGAAGACTAGTCCCCACTGCCTCCCTAGCCTCGCTTCGCTCGGCCAGGGAACCCGGGCAGCGTAGGCCCACCCACTGCCTCCCTAGCCTCGCTTCGCTCGGCCAGGGAACCCGGGCAGCGTAGGCCCAATTAAAGTGCTCCGGCCCCGCACCATTGGTGCGGGGCCGGAGCCATTTAACGTGAGCCTGCTAAGACAAGATCAGGCGACGTTGTTCTCGTAGTCCGTGTCCTTGGTTTCCTTGGACAGGAAAAGGGCCACGAGCGTCAGGACTGCCATGGCGCTGAGGTAGAGGCCCACCAAGACGGTGCTGCCTTTGGCCGATTCCCAGAGCCAGACCGCGATGAACGGAGCCACTGCCGCGCCGAGGATGCTGGACATGTTGTAGCTGACGGCGGAACCGGTGTAGCGGACGTTGGTGGGGAACAGTTCCGGAAGCAGTGCACCCATGGGACCGAAGGTGAGGCCCATCAGCGTGAAGCCGAGGATCAGCAATGCCATGGTTCCGACGAATCCTCCGCTGAACAACGGCACGAAGAGCAAGCCGAACACCAGGATTCCCGCCGTCACGGCCAGGAGCATCTTGCGGCGGCCAAACTTTTCGGCCAGCGGCCCGGCCACCAGCGTGAAAATGCCGAAGAAGACGACGCCGGCAATCAGCATCCACAAGAAGTCGTTCCGGCTGAAGCCCAGGCCCGGAACGAATGCCGCTGCAGCCGCGTCGGTCATGGGTTTTCCGGCCTTGACGGCAGCTGCTTGAGCGCCTGCCAAGGTGGGTTTGGTGCCGTAGGTCAGCGTGAAGGTGGTCATCAGGTAGAACAGCACGTACGTCGCCAACATGATGAAGGTACCGAGGATGAGCGGGCGCCAGCTTGTCTTGAACACGCGTCCAATGGGCAATTTGGCCACTTCGTTCGACTCCAGCACTTTGGTGAATGCAGGCGTTTCAATGAGCTTGAGGCGCACGTAGAGGCCGAGGATCACCATGACGGCGCTGAGCAGGAACGGCACGCGCCAGCCCCACGCGGCGAAGGCGTCGGGGGTCAAAGTGTAGCTGAAGATCAGGAAGATGATGTTGGCCAGGATGAAGCCGATCGGCGCACCCATTTGCGGGAAGGTTCCATAGATGGCGCGCTTGTTGGCCGGCGCGTTCTCGGTTGCGAGCAGCGCGGCGCCGCTCCATTCACCGCCGAGGGCCAGACCTTGGGCGAAACGCAGGACAACCAGCAGCGTGGGGGCCAGGAAGGTCCAGCCCGGGACCTGCGCCGTGGGGAGGCAGCCGATCAGGAACGTGGCAATGCCCATGGTCAGGAGGGACGCAACCAGGGTTCCCTTGCGACCGAACTTGTCACCGAAGTGGCCGAAAATGATCGATCCGAGGGGCCGGGCGACGAAGGCAACGCCGAACACCGCGAAGGAGCTCAACAGCTGGGTGGTCTCGTCCGCCGTCGGGAAGAAGAGTTTGGGGAAGACGAGCACGGCTGCCGTGGCATAGACGTAGAAATCGTAGAACTCGATGGACGTGCCGATGAGACTGGCGAAGATCACCCGCCCCCGCGAGTTGACCGGCTTGACTGACTCGCTTTCCTTGGATGCAGCGATGGAAGACATGTAGTGGTTGCTTTCGTTCACGCCGGCCCGGCGTTCCTGAGCCTGCCGGCAGATTATTTGAGAGTTCAATAATAGTTCCGGGTATCCAACAAATGGACAATTCCGTCCATTATGCGGACCCTCCCAAAAGTCTCATCCTGTGGTCCGTACCACAACCTCACCATCGCCTCACGCACCGGTGACCCCCGCCGATAGGTGAATGTCACAGCACGTTTACACACCGCGACGGTCCGCGAAACGCGCTCTCCCTAACGTGGAAGGACAACGTCCCCACAAAGGAGGCACCCCGTGACAGTTGACCGAAGCACTGAAATCCTCACCAACGAGCAGGCACCCACCGCCCTCGTCCCCGAGCTCGAACACCGCCCTGGCCGCTGGATTGCCAACTGGGATGCAGAGAACAAGGAACAGTGGGAGGCCGCGGGCCGTTCCATCGCCAAGCGCAACCTGTACTGGTCTATCTTCGCCGAGTTCCTCGGCTTCGTCGTCTGGCAGCTCTGGTCGATCGTCGTCGTCCAGCTCCCGGCGGCAGGTTTCAAGTTCGACACCAACCAGATCTTCTGGCTCATCTCGATCCCCAGCCTGGTCGGCGCCACGCTGCGCATCCCCTACACCTTCATGGTTCCGAGGTTCGGCGGCCGCAACTGGACCATCGTCTCAGCGCTCCTGCTGCTGATCCCGACGGCGGGCCTCGCCTTGTGTGTCTCAAACCCCGGCACCCCGTTCGGCGTCATGCTGCTGGTAGCCGGCCTCGCGGGCTTCGGCGGCGGCAACTTCGCCAGCTCGATGGCAAACATCACCTTCTTCTACCCAGCCCGTGAAAAGGGCTGGGCGCTGGGCTTGAACGCCGCGGGCGGAAACCTCGGTGCCGCCGTCGCGCAGCTTGTCGTCCCGATCGCCGTCACGGTCCTGGCCGCCGGGACCGTTAACCTGCCCATGGCCGGCCTCATCTGGATTCCCCTCATTCTTGTCGCCGCGTTCGGCGCCTGGAAGTACATGAACAACCTCACCAGTGCCAAGGGTGACGTCGCCGGCTCCATCGCCGCACTCAAGGAACCGCACCTGTGGGTCATGGCTTTCCTGTACATCGGCACCTTCGGCTCGTTCATCGGCTTCTCCGGAGTCTTCCCCAAGCTCATCAAGGACTACTTTCCGGCCTTTTCGTCCATGCACCTCGGCGCGGTTGTCCTCTCGCTCGCCTTCCTTGGCCCGCTGGTGGGCTCCCTCGCCCGTCCCTACGGCGGACGCATGGCCGACCGCATGGGCGGAGCCCGCATGACCGTCACGGCGTTCGCGGCGATGGCGGTCATCACGTTGACCATGATCTGGACACTTCCCCTCAAGAACTTCTGGCTCTTCCTGGTCCTGTTCCTGTTCCTGTTCACGGCAAGCGGCTTTGGAAACGGCGCCACCTACCGCATGATCCCGGTCATCTTTGCCACGTCCAGCCGGGCAGCACTCTCGGGTGCCAAGCCCGCCGAAACCGCCCGGCTCGCGGCTTCCTCCCTCGGCCTGATCTCGGCGATAGGCGCCTACGGTGGATTCGTCATCCCCCAGGTGCTCAACGCATCCAGCGCTTCCGGCTCCTACACCCCCGCGTTCTATGGCTTCGTCTGCGCCTACGTGCTGATGCTCATCGTCTGCTGGGTCTGCTACCTTCGGAAGGCCAACCGTAACGCGATGGGACACATCTAATATGCCCAATGGCGCCAACACCCACTGCCCGTATTGTGCGCTGCAGTGCGCCATGACCCTGACCCCGGCGGCGCCCTCGGCGCAGCCGGGGTCGGACCCCGCTCCCGCGGCAAAGGCACTCCCGCCGCTGGAAGTGTCCGGCCGCGACTTTCCCACCAACCGGGGCGGGCTGTGCCGCAAGGGGTGGACATCGCCGTCGTTGTTGAACCACAGGGGACGCGTCACGGAACCCATGCTCAAGGGGTCCGACGGCGTCCACCGGCCGGTCACGTGGGACCAGGCACTCATGCTGGTCACCGGAGCCGTCAAGCAGACCCGCGAGCAGTACGGGCCCGACGCCGTCGGCGTGTTCGGCGGGGGCGGACTCACCAATGAGAAGGCCTACCAGTTGGGCAAGTTCGCCCGCCTGGCGCTCGGAACATCGCGCATCGACTACAACGGACGCTTCTGCATGTCCTCCGCCGCGGCGGCCGGAAACCGCGCGTTCGGCGTGGACCGCGGCCTCCCGTTTCCCGTCGAGGACCTTGATTCGGCAAGCGTCATCTTCCTCCTCGGCTCCAATGTTGCCGAAACCATGCCGCCGTTCGTCCAGCACCTGCAGGGCGCGCGGGATTCCGGCGGGTTGATCGTGGCCGATCCCCGACGTTCCGCTACCGCCGCATTCACCGGCGACAGCGGCGGCATCCACTTGCAGCCGACCCCCGGAACGGACCTCGCCCTGCTTTTGGGCATCTCGCACGTGGTGGTCCACGAAGGCCTCGCCGATACCGGATACCTCCAGGACCGCACCACCGGATACCCGGCGATCGTTCGCAGCCTCACCGCTTTCTGGCCGGAGCGCGTCCAGTCGATCACCGGCGTACCCGCCACGCTCATCCGGGACACCGCCCGCCGACTTGCCGACGGCGCCCGACGCGGCGGCAGCTACATCCTGACCGGCCGCGGCGTCGAGCAGCACGTCGACGGCACGGACACCGCCACGGCAGCGATCAACCTCAGCCTCCTCCTCGGCCTGCCGGGATCCTCCCGCAGCGGCTACGGCACACTGACCGGCCAGGGAAACGGCCAGGGCGGCCGCGAGCACGGCCAAAAGGCCGACCAGCTCCCCGGCTACCGCAAGATCACCGATCCCGCCGCCCGCGCCCACGTCGCCAAGGTGTGGGGCGTGGACGAATCACTCATCCCAGGCCCCGGCCTTCCCGCCGTGGAGCTGTTGAAGTCTTTGGGACAGCCCGACGGCGTCCGTTGCCTTTTCGTGCACGGCGCCAATGTGGCGGTGTCAGCCCCCGACGCCGGTGCCGTGATCGAGGGCCTGCGCAGCCTGGATTTCCTGGTTGTCTGCGATTTCTTCATGTCCGAGACGGCGCTGGAAGCCGACCTTGTCCTCCCGGTCACCCAATGGGCCGAGGAAGAAGGCACCCTGACCAACCTCGAGGGCCGCGTGCTCCGCCGTCGAAAGGCGCTCACCCCTCCCCCGGGCGTCCGCAGCGAATTGTGGCTCATGGCCCGGCTCGCCGAATCGCTCGATGCGCCGTCGACGTTCAGCGATGATCCCGAGACCGTCTTCGAGGAACTCCGGCTCGCCTCGGCAGGCGGCCTGGCCGACTACTCCGGAATCGACTACGCGATGCTGGACCGGGGAGAAGCCGCCTACTGGCCCTATCCCACCGGCAGTTCGGGAACCCCGCGGCTCTTCCTCGACGGTTTCGCGCACGCCGGCGGACGCGCGGTGATGGTCCCGGTGGCGCCGCAGAAGCGGTCCCGGCCCTCCGCCGTCGTCGGCTCTGATCCCGACCCAATCACACTGATCACCGGGCGACTGCTGGAACACTACCAATCGGGCGCCCAGACCCGCCGCGTGGCCGAACTTGCGGCGGCGCAGCCGGAGCCGCTCTTGCAGATCCACCCCGCTACGGCGGCCGTCAGGAAAATCTCCGACGGGGACGTCGTCCGGGTCTCCAACGAACGCGGAGAGGTCGTGTGCCGGGTAGAGCTCAGCAACAGCATCCGGACGGACACCGTCTTCCTGCCCTTCCATTTTCCGGGGCTTGGCAGCGCCAACCTGCTCACGGAAGCGGTCACGGATCCCATTTCGGGCATGCCGGAGTTCAAGACCAGCACCGTCTGGGTCCGTAAGGCGGCACTGCCAATGCAGGACAGCTTGTCAATGCAGGACAGCTTGTCAATGCAGGTCAAGGAGGCATCGTGAGCGAGCGAATTGTGGTGGTGGGGTTCGGGCCGGTCGCAGCCCGGCTGGTGGACGAGTTGTTGCCGGCCGTGCGCAGCGGCCTTGTCGAGTTGCTCGTCGTCGGGCAGGAAGCCGAGGCCGCGTACAACCGCGTCATGGTGGCGGAACTCGGCGTGGGCCGGACCACCGCGGAGGCACTCGCGATGGCGGACGCTAGCGATTTGGCGGCCGACGGCGTCGAGGTCCGGCTGGGCGTCACGGTCAAACGCATCGATCGCGCCCGCCAGCAGCTAGTCCTTTCAGACGGGACCACGCCCGGTTACGACCGCTTGGTGTTCGCCACGGGCTCGAGGCCCGTTATTCCGAACCTCACGGGTATCAACCCTGATCCTTCGCACCCGGTGCTCCCTCTAGGGGTGACGGCCCTCCGTGACCTCCGCGACGCCGCTCAATTGCGCGACGCCGTGACTGCCGGCAAGCGCGTGATCGTCCTCGGTGGCGGCGTACTTGGCCTCGAAACGGCCTTGGCAGCGGCGGAAGAAGGCGCCCTCACCACGGTGGTGCACAACGGCTCCTTCCCGTTGGGCCGCAATATCGACCGCGGCGGCGGAGCCGTTCTCGCGGCGAGCCTGCGCAACAGCGGGATCACCATGATGGGCAACGCCCGTTCCACGGCGGTGGAGCACAACGGCCCGCACGGCATGTTTTCCGCCCTCGTGCTCGACGACGGGTCCCGGATCGAAGGCGACCTTCTTGTCCTTTCCTGTGGCGTTCGCCCCCGGATCGAACTGGCCGAAGGCTGTGGGCTACCTGCGGCCACGGGCATCCTGGTGGATCACCACCTGCGGACCTATCACGAGCCGCACATGTTCGCGATCGGCGACTGCGCCGAAGTCCGCTGCGCCGACGCCGAGTGCCCCGAATGCCGCACCGCTCTGGGTCCTTCCGGGCTGGTGGGGCCGGGCTGGCGGCAAGCCGAGTGGCTTGCCGAGTACCTGATCCTTCTTGCCGAGGGCGGCCAGGACGCTGCCGACACCTTGGCGCCGCTCCCGCAGGAGAAGCCCGGCGTCGTCGTGTTGAAGGCGCGCGGAATCAACCTGGCGGTCGCCGGCGACAACAGCGCCGAACCGTGGGATGACGAGCTGTTGTCCGTTGGTGTCTCCGAGGGGATGGCCAGGCGCCAGGTCGCCCAGTGGGCCGATCCCGAGCACGGACGCTACGTCAAAATGACCACGCGGAGCGGCGCGCTCGAAGGGCTCGTGACGGTAGGCATGCCACGCACCGCCGCGGAGCTCGTCATGCTGTTCGAACGCGGCTCCGAGCTGCCCGCCGACCGTTCACTCCTGCTTCGCTTGGATGGGCCGGACCAACTGGATTCATCTGCTTCGAATGATGACCCGCAACGGACCGTGTGCCGCTGCGCCGGCGTCAGCGGTGCGAGCATCGAGGAAGCGGTGCTGCATGGCTGCTCTTCCGTGCCGGAGGTTTCAAAAGCCACCCGGGCGGGGACGGGGTGTGGAGGGTGCCATGGGGACATCAAGGGGATTATCGAACGGCACTTCCAGGGGGTTGCGGCGTAGGGGCTATGCCTCCAGAAGGCCGGACATTGCTGAAGCACACTACAAATTGATCATCCCGGCCGTGACTTCTACGGGTCGTCTTTGGTTATCGACGAGCCCGTTGCGCTAGGGGCCCGACACGAGAGGCGGTAGCGCCGCCGGGGTGTACGCGGCGCCTGGCGCGATCTGGTCTGCCAGGCGGTCTGCCCGGTCCAGCACGATCAATGACGCTTGATACTCAGCGTCGTTGCCCGTCGAATGCCAGAGCGAGGTGTGAATATCAAACTCACCTCTTGCGTCCATAAGAGTGTCCCAGTCGTCTAAGGCAACCGGCGTCCCACCATGCCCGTAGAAGTCCGTGGCATCCGAGTAAGCCACCTGTGCGCTGTCGATGAGCTTGCAGCTCCCCGATAGACCCACCGTCATGTATGACCACCACGCGTCGACATAGTCCGTCTTGTCTGCCACCTTGTACGCATGGCCTTCTATGAGCCGCTGCCGATACATGTCGTCAGCTTTCTTGAGACGTAGCGCGGCCTTCATGTCGCTCTCGGCCTTCGCCGCATTCGAGGGGGAAGCTGCGTTCACTGGGGTGGACGGAGGGCTTGATTCCGTCGGCAAAGCCGAACTACCCGATGGTTTCTCCGGAGCGCAAGCACTGCTGAACAGTGATGCAACGACAATAACGACGACAGCAAGGGGCGGCTTCAGCAGCGAGTTCACGCTTGCATCAAATCAGATGGAGGCGTTGAACTGAAACGGCGAGCAACTAGGCAGCCCGAGCCATCTCTTTAAACGCAACACATTTCCAATAGGGCTGACCATAGCTCGCCGACTCGCAGCGCCCACCTCCGAAGAGGTGGGACGCTTATTGCCTTTTGTCGCGGATCCCCCGGTCTTCTGGTCCCGCCACGATGCCCACGCCAACGGTTTCCCACACCTATTGAAGGCCGCGCCTGCGCTAATCTTCGGCAAAGAGCATGCTCTGTCCAATCGGATGAACGTCCTCTGGCGAGTCGATGATGAGCCCGTCCGAAGTAGGGCGAACCGTGCCCGTCACCAGAAGGGTCTCATGCGCCCTGAACCATTTGTGCGCGTCATCCAAAACAGACACACCACGAAGCTGAACGACGATCTTCCTGATTCGCCCACGGTAAGCTGCCTCAATCGTCGCCTCGCCACGGTCCGCGCCCTTGGGGTGATAAAGCGCCAACATCGGTCCACTGATTGCTGTTCGAATGTGCGTCTTCGACGGCACCATTAGCTTGAAGGCCCGGCTCAGCACTTCAACGGACTCTTTCGGTATCTCTACGCGCACCAGATTCTTGGGCACCTGCCCGGCCCTAGGCGCCCAGCTGAAGCTCACGTCCATACCGGTCACACTTGGCTCGCTAACGACGTCGTGCATTGCTTTGACCATTTCGCGGCTAGCCCCTGCCATCACGGCTTCGTTCACAGCACCTGGCGTAGGCTCCTTGCCGGGTTTGATGATCGTGTCGTAGACAGCAGAAATGGCCTGCGCCATGGTTCGCGACACCCTGCGTTCGTCAGACTCCTCTGCATTCTTCGCGAAAAAGTCCCCGGGTAGTAGTGACGCTTGAATGTCACTTTCCCAAGACAAACTAGGCAGAACCCGTCGGATTGGAAGCAGCAGCGGGAGCACATACGATCCAGGTCGGGTTTGAGCAAAGAGAGCCCGATCAATAGATCGGTCGCCGGTCGGCGAGTAGTTGCCGGCGATGGCTATTTTCGGCCCTCGCGCAGTAGTCGCGGAGGACCGCAGCATTTTCCACGCGCCAGCAAATAAGGAAGAGCCAGCCTCGGCAGCGATATGGTCACCATGAACGACAGAACTGGTGACGCGGAAGTCGTGGACATCCGCCCAGAACCTGCGAACAGCTTGGTCAACAGCTGATGGGCTGGCCCCCTCCCGGTCTGCAAGCATACCCATGGTCCCATCCCACATGCCTGTCCCCGGGCGTAGCCCGAATGGGATTGCTATCTCCGATTCGCTTTCTGGTTGGACCCACAGTTTCCCAAAGGAGCCCTCGGAAAGAGGTTCCCAGCCCTTGAACTCAAGGTAGTCATTCAGGTTTGCCTCCGCGTCGAAGTCGAGTGAATCTTCAATAATGCTCGTCACGGCAGGCCCAACCCTTTCCTGTGGATCAAGTCCCACTCCCCTAGAGTGTCTTTGGTAAAACGCTGACTACGAGGAAGAATTACAGACTTTGGCTTGGGAGCCATCGTTTTGTCGATCTGAACCCAATAGCCAGCGGTGTTGTGGAGTGTCAGGTCCGTTTGCGAGTGATCTATCCACTTGGACCCATCGTTCGGGATTTGCACCAGAAGTACGAACACAGGTGCGGAGTCGAGGCACCACTTATCCCACCATTCCTCGGTAATGCCCCACGTTATGTGCTTGGGTGGTTGAGAGGTGAATTGCTTTGTGGTGCATTTCACCTGAACAGAAACCATGCCACGGGACATATGAAGATAGGCGTCGATACCGTAGTGATCTTCGCCGGGCCTAGTTTCGCCTAGTCCAACACCAGCCTCGGCGCATACGCCGCCCAGATAAGCGATTCCATATCGCTCCTGCCTCGTGGTCGGCGGCAGGCCTTTTCGTCCCTGCGATGTTGCTACTGCAGTCACTAGCGATTCTCCCCCAATAAGTCTTTTCAGAATCGTACTTGCTTGGCGAGACACTACTCGCCAGAAAGACGAAGGCGAGAGCCGCTCCGTCGTAGCTGATCGAGGATGTGTGGCAGCTGCAAGCCCTTGGGCTGGCGATCAAGCCCGAGCGGATCACCGACATCGTTAGTAAACGACGTGCCGCGGGCAAGGATATAGAAAAGCGCAAACCTCGATTCAGGGATAGCCAGATCGAGAATGCGGCCCGCCTGATTGAGTCAAACGAGCCAGCGGCACAAGAGGCTCGAGGACTGGGTATGTCCCGGCCGATGCTCTACGGTCGTGTGGAAGCACCGGTGTTTCCGGCAAAGGCGAGCAACTAGCAAGTGGCCTCCCAGAACGGCCCCGGTTTTGCGCCGGGGCCGCGTCGTGTCTGTCAGTACCTTCTGTCCGCGGCAGGGAAACGGGCAATTGGCTCGCATCTGAGCGACCGGGTGCTGGCTGAGTATCCTCAAGCTATTTGCGGCCCTCAAATCCGACTGGCAGCTGCGGGGCAAGCTGTAGCTGGAACATAAAGCCATACCTTATCGGCTTGTCCTGAGCGTCCTGACCTCTTTTTACTGCTCCGCTGCAGAGGCGACCGCCGCTGACTGAAAGTAGCGGTTCTTACGTGGTTTTTGCCGTGGGTCGATGTGGGGTGGCGGGATGAACCACGGCACGCCTGCTTGGACCTGGATGTGCCACTCTTCCTTGTGGATCAGATGGTGGTGGTGGCTGCACAGCAAGACACCGTTGTCGACACTGCTCGATCCGCCCCTCGACCAATACGTGATGTGGTGGGCTTCGCACCACGGGGCCGGCATCGTGCACGAGGGAAACGCGCAACCTTTGTCCCGGGCCGTGATCGCTTTACGGATGTGGGCCGGGAAGATCCTGGAGGACCTTCCGACGTCCAGCACCTGCCCTTCGCCGCCGAGGACGACGGGGATAATGTCGGCGTCGCAGGCGATCTTCCGCAACGTGGCCGCTGCGACCGGGCCGGTGAACGTAAAGCTCCCCATGCCATGCCGCGGCGGTGCCTGCCCAATCAGCGTCGGCTGCCGGTGCGGCAGCCACGCATCTTTGAGCGATGCCAGAAGATCCCCGTGGTCTATAGTGGCCATGATCTGGGGGCGCTGGCCTCCGGCCGCAGGCAATGCGCCCGTGGTGAGGGCAATCTTGCAGGCACCCATCAACCCGTCCAGCAGTTTCTGCGCCCTCGTGCGGCGGTCCAGAGACGAGTCATCATCGAGGGAACCAGCCGTCAGATCCTTTGCCTGCCGGCCCTCGCCGCCGGCGTCCACCGTATGGTCCCGGAGTCCCGGCTCCTGGGACGCGTGGGTCCGCGGATTGGTGGCGGTGTTCATGACAGTGAGCAGGTGCTCGTACTGGTCCTGGGTGGCGAAGATTTCCACATGCTGCAGCCCGTGTTTGGGTTTCCGTAGGAAGGCTCCCTGGAGGTGGCGAAGGGTTTCTTCGCTGGGCTCCGCACCGTCCTGGTCAACGGCGTCGGTCCAGCGGCGGGCGATCCTGGCCAGGAAGTCGGCGTCGTTCTCGGCGGCTGTCATGGTCAACGCGTGTTCCATGTCCGCGGCTGTCTCCGGGCTACACAGGGGCCGGACCCGGTCCAGGGCCATCGTAATGGTGGTGGCAGGCCGGGAAGCGATGCTCCCGGAGGCCAAAGCCGCGGCCACTTCCCCATATCGCGGCTGGATCCTTTGACCTGTAAGTGAACGGCCGGGCAGCAGATCCTCAGCCAGAGCCAGACGGCGACGGGCCTCGGCCGCGCTGATCCGCAAAAGCGAGCGCAGGTGCTCGCCCGTGTTCCGGAACTCCCGGAACCCGGCGACGGTGGACCTCGCGGCGAGACCGCCGTTCCCGACGTCGGCACTGACCCCGGTTGCTCCGCCTTCAGTTTCCGGGCTCCCGGGACCATCGCTGGAGCCGGCCGACCGCGCTTCGGCTCCCCAGCCGGCCGTCCAGCCGGTCCCGCCGGCCGGCTCCTCCTGCCGCACCCGGTCCAACTGCCCCGCGGCGACCAGCTGCAAATAGTCCAGCGTGCGGGAGAGTTCCTCCACACCGGAAGCAAACGCGGCGGAGTCATTCCGCCCCATCGGCCCGACGTCGTCCACCGCCGTCCGTGCCAGCGAGCGCAACGCCGCGAGTGCGCCCTCCAGAACCCGCTGCGGACCGCCGCGACCGCCGTCGCGATCCTCGGGCGGATCCAGCAGAGTGAGCCGGCGCGGCCCGGGTATTTGACCCGGCGCTTGAGCAGCCGCCGTCACCATCCGCGGCTCGCGCGCCTTACGGAACACGACGAACCCGCCGCCGGGCGCAGCGGGGCGTCCGATCGCTTCCATACCCAAAGCATCTCAGGAGGCACCGACAAAATAGCCCGAACCTACGTTATCGACAGTTCTGTACGCAACGTACATTTTGCTGCACTTGGCGTACTATCGACTCCATGACCGATATCGCCATCACCGAAGCCCGGAATCATCTGGCAACCATTGTGGACACGGCACATCGTGAGCGCGAACCGGTATTCCTCACTCGTCGCGGAATTCGGGTCGCGGCAGTGATTGATTCCGCCGAGCTGGAGCGCCTTCGCGAAGCCGCGGAAGAACTTGAAGACATCCGGGCTGTGGACATGGCATGGGAAGAGATGAAACAGACCGGTGAGACCCCTATCCCTTGGGAGGACGTCAAGCGCGATCTGGGCTTGACGTGAGCTATAACATCACGGTCCTGCCAGCGGCCCTTCGGCAACTGCGCAAGCTCCCTCCCGAGGGCCGCCGCCGGGTCCAAGCAGCCATCGAGTTGCTGGCCGAGACTCCGCGCCCGCCCGGCGCCAAGAAGCTGGCAGGGCGCGTCGAGTGGCGCGTCCGAACGGGAGATTATCGGGTGCTGTACCGGATCGACGACGGCCGACTCGTCATCGTCGTCGTTCAGGCCGGTCATCGCCGCGAAATCTACCGCGAGTGAGTCCGGCTATAAATTTCCCTTACGTCAGTGGCGCGTGATCCTCAAAGTGCTTGATTCACCGACAGATACCTCGGCCTCGCCGCCGATCGGGAAAGTGAAGATTGGCGAAGTGTGGCCAAAATCTGCATTGGCGAGCACCGGCAGACCTGCCAAAGCAGCTTGCTTGGCGATAATCAGCGCCAGCAGATCCGGGGTCATCCGGCTTGCCTGCTGAAAGCGGCCAATTACCAGGCCCCGGATGCCCTTTGCCTCAGGCGTTTGCAGTAGTGAAGCCAGGTCCCGCGCAAATGTGGCCGGATGGCTTTCGAAGTCGTCCTCAAGGAAGAGCAATGCGCCTTCCAAGGACGGCATGTTCACCGTTCCTTGCAGGAGATTCAGGGTGCAAAGGTTGCCACCCACAATCCGGCCGCTCGCATCACCGCGTTGCAACGGCCACCAGCCATCGCCTGGAATCACCGTTCGCGCGTCTTGGTCACGGAACCATGCGTCGTCGGTCCAAGCGGTGGCCGGACGCACGTCAATCGGCGCCTCGCCAAAGAGCGCCTCCACAAACCACGTGTGACTCTCCTCGAAGTGGTCCCGCATGCCGAACGTGGACCAGTGCGGCCCGGAGTAGGTCACGAGTCCGGTTCGTGCGTAGATGGCGTTCTGAAGGGCCGTGATATCCGAATAGCCGCAGACTATCTTCGGGTTGGCCGCGATGAGCTCCCAGTCGAGATACGGAAGCAATTCGTTGCTGCTGAATCCGCCGATCACTGTCAGGATTCCCGCCACTTCCGGATCCGAGAAGGCGGCATGAAGATCGTCAACACGCGACTGGACCGACGACGAATGAAGTCCGTCCATTTCGTCGACATGCTCCCCGAAGGAAAGCCGGAGGCCCATCTCGGCGAAACGCCTCTCGATGTGGCTGGTGTTGTCGTGCTCCATGACCACAGCGCGGCTAAGCGCAGGCGCGACCACGCGCACCAGGTCACCGCGACGAAATTTGGGCGGGTAAATAGAAGGCATGTGCTCGACGCTAGCAAATGCCACCCATTTGCTACTTGGGAATGCGTGAAATCGAAGAACCAAGCCAGGCCCTGTCGCATGGTGACGCGCTTATCTAGTATTGGCCCATGAAGGAATGGGGCCGGCAGCACCCCTATCTCGCCATGGCCTTTGGCTACGTTGTTTTCTTCGTGGTGGCCACAGCTATTTGGATGGCGGTTGGACGGCACGGCCTGGCGGACTCCGCTATCACGGCCTCCGTGTGGACAGTGGGCTACTGGGTTCTTGCAGTCTTCGGAATGCGTCGAAGCCGTAAAACCAAAGCCCGCCTCGAAGAAAACGGCCAAATCATGGCCTACATCCGCTACCCGGACTCCCGGGCTGGCTCACTGAGCAGCATCTGGAACCAAGGGATCGCGACGCCCAGCCCTGGCTCCATCCACTTCCAGCCCGCGGTCTACGACACACTCGAACCGTCCGGACGGGCGACGACGATCACGGTCCAGGCTCTGCTCCCAGGGCGCCGAAAAGTCAGCGGCAAGGACCATAAGTTCATCCAGGTCTACGGGATCCAAGCAATGACCCTGTTGACCGACGAAGGCAAGTTGGAGATTGCCGCCCACCCGGAATCATTGGACAGGCTGAGCGAGGTTCTGGGGCGTTAGGGAGTTGAATGCCGCGGAGAGACGCGCATCTGGTTTCACGCGACGCAAAATGCCCCACGACACGCGAATACGCGCGTCGTGGGGCATTTTCTGTGTCGCAGATCCGAATACGAACAGAATCCTACATATGCACGTGCAACCGTCGCGCTGCTTCCGAGATGGACCCGGTCAGCGAGGGGTACACGGTAAAGGTACTCGCGACGTCGTCGACGTGCAGTTTCTGCTTCACCGCGACGGCGATCGGGAAGATCAACTCCGAGGCGTTCGGTCCGACGACGACGCCGCCGATCACGGTGCCCGAGCCCTTGCGCGCGATGATCTTGACGAAGCCGTCCTTGGAGTTGCGCATTTTGGCGCGGGCGTTGCTTAGCAGGGAGAGCATGACCACGTCGCCCTGGTATTTGCCGGATTCAAGGTCGGCCTCGGAGACGCCCACGGAGGCAATTTCCGGTGAAGTGAAGATGTTTGAGGCCACTTGGCGGAGCTTGATCGGCATGACCGCGTCGCCCAGGAAGTGCGCAACCGCGATGCGGCCCTGCATGGCTGCGACCGAGGCGAGGGCCAGGATTCCGGTGCAGTCGCCGGCAGCGTAGATGTTGGGCGCGGTGGTGCGGGAGACGCCGTCGACCTTGATGTGGCCGGACTCCGTGACAGCTACGCCGGCCTCTTCCAGGCCCATTCCGTCAGTGTTGGGGATGGAGCCAACGCAGACGAGGCAGTGGCTGCCCGAGACGGTGCTGCCATCGCCGAGCGTCACCTTCACGCCGGCGTCGGTCCTCTCAACCGCCTCCGCGCGCGAGCGGGACAAAACACGGACGCCGCGGCGCTTGAAGACACCTTCGAGGACCTGGGCCGCGTCGGTGTCCGAGCCGGGCAGCACCTGGTCACGGCTCGAAATCAGGGTGACGTTCGAGCCAAGGCCGTTGTAGGCGGAAGCGAATTCGGCGCCCGTTACGCCGGAACCGACGACGATCAGGTCTTCCGGAAGTTCCTCGAGGTTGTAGATCTGCGCCCAGTTCAGGATGCGCTCACCGTCCGGCTTTGCCGTGGGCAGCTCGCGCGGGTGGGCGCCGACAGCGAGAAGAATGGCGTCCGCGGTGATCGTCTTGACGCCGTCCAAAGTGATGACCTCGATGGTGTGGTTGTCGAGGAGCTTGCCGGAGCCCATCAGGATTTCCACGCCAAGGTTCTCGAGGCCCACCCGGATGTCGTCGGACTGCTCCCGCGCGAGGTGCAGGACGCGGTCGTTGATGTGCCCGAGGTCCGCGCGCATGCCCGGCGCTACGTCACTGCCGTCGACGGCGAACTTGACTCCCAGCTCCCCCGCCTCGCCGACGCGGGTCATGAGATCCGCCGTCGCGATCAGGGTTTTGGAAGGTACGACGTCGGTGAGGACGGCTGAGCCGCCGAGGCCGGCGCGCTCGATGAGGGTTACCCGCGCGCCCAGGTGCGCCGCGACCATGGCCGCTTCATATCCGCCTGGACCTCCGCCCAGGATCGCGATTCGTGGTGAGCTGAAGTCAGGATGCATGGTCACAATGTTCAATTCTCACTTAATGCCGGCGGACCTGCCACTAAGCCCCACCTGAGAACGCCCGACGAGGCCGTTTACCTGCCCGGCTGCGCCCTGTTCAACAGCGCGCGCGGCACTGTAGTTTGTACCAGTGAGTAACACAGAGCTGATGAAAACAGACCCATTCGAGGCCGCCAAAGCTGCGGCCGACTACATCGCGGCGGAGACCGGCGTCGAATCGCACGACGTCGCGCTCGTCCTCGGCTCAGGCTGGGGCGCCGCTGCGGATCTCATAGGCGAAACGACGGCGACTCTCACGGCGTCGGAGGTTCCGGGCTTCCACGCTCCTGCCGTTGAGGGGCATGTGGGCACCATCCGCTCGGTGCTGACGAAGCAGGGCAAGCGGGCCCTCGTCCTGGGCGCGCGTACCCACTACTACGAAGGCAAAGGCGTCCGCGCAGTGGTCCACGGCGTGCGCACGGCCGCGGCAGCCGGATGCAAGACCTTGGTGGTGACCAACGGTTGCGGCGGATTGAACGAGGCTTGGACCCCCGGAACTCCCGTGCTCATCAGTGACCACATCAACCTGACGGCGGCTTCGCCCCTTGAAGGCGCCACGTTCGTGGACCTCACGGACCTGTACTCCTCGCGCATCCGCAGCCTGGCCCGCGAAGTGGATCCGACCCTCGACGAAGGCGTCTACGCCCAGTTCACCGGCCCGCACTACGAAACTCCGGCCGAGGTCCAGTACGCCAAGCGAATCGGCGCGGACTTGGTGGGCATGTCCACCGCTTTGGAAGCGATCGCCGGCCGGCATGCAGGCATGGAGGTCTTCGGCATTTCTCTCGTGACCAACCTCGCCGCAGGCATCAGCCCGGTACCACTGAGCCACCAGGAAGTCATCGAGGCGGGCCAGACGGCGGGTGCCCGCATTTCGCGCCTCCTGGCGGACATCATCGCCAAACTCTGATCGAGTGCCGGGGAGTCAACGCTCCCCGGCACTTCCGGCCCGGGCGGCACCGTAGAATTTGAGTGATTCTCCGCCACTGCGCCCAAACCGGAAAGGACCGCCGATCATGACATCCGCGCCTTTCCGGTTATTACGAACTACCCTGATCGGCTCGATCATCCTGGGCTTGGCCGCGGGTGGGCACCTTGCCGGCGGCGGAAACCTTCCCGCACCAGCCATCCTGACGGCGCTCTGTGCCTTGACGATCCTCCCTGTCGCCGTCCTGACGCGCGCCCGGCTGTCGTTTCCGGTCCTCGCGGGATTGCTAGGGGCCGGGCAACTCTGCCTTCACTGGGCATTCGGCGCCCTGTCCGGGACTTCCGCCGCGGCCCCATTACAGTCCGGGCACGCTGGACACGTTCTTTGGTCGCCTTCCCCCGACGCCGTGGGCGCCATCGCCTCGAGCCACGCCGCGGCAAGCGACTGGCAAATGCTCGCGGCGCACACCCTCGCAACCGCGGGCACCGCGCTGGTGCTTGCACGCGGCGAACAAGCGCTGTGGGCCCTGGCATCGTGGCTCCGACCGTTGGTCCAACTGCCGGCTCCAACAGCGATTCAGCCGCTCCGCGCCCCAGCCCCCTGCGGGGCTCCGGCTGTGCGTCCTCGCGGCCTTGCCGGACTGCGGCTTCCCTCGCGGCGCGGTCCACCCACCCTGGTGCCCGCCGCCTAAGACCCGTCTTCACACACGGAAAGGGTCCGGCGGCAACTCGCTGCCTTCACCGGTCCGGACCCGCGTCCGCCCGGCCCCCACCGTTTTTCCTTCGTGAAAGGGCACCATTGCCATGAAGACCTCACGCCGCCGTACCCTCAAAACCGCCTCCGCCGCCATGATGGCCGCGGGGCTGCTCGCCTTCGGCGTCTCAGCCGCCTCAGCCCACGTCAACGTCAATCCCGACGATCCCGCAGCTGGTGGCTACACCCACTTGACCTTCAACGTCCCCAACGAGTCCGCGACGGCCAAGACCAACAAGCTCGAAGTCTCCCTCCCCACCGATACACCCTTCAACTCGGTGTCGGTGAAACCGGTCGAGGGCTGGACGGCCCAGCTCGTCACCACCACCCTGCCCAAACCCATCACGGTTGCAGGAGCAACAGTGACCAAGGCGATCAGCTCAGTGGTCTGGACAGCGGACGCTGCCCACCAGATCGGGCAGAACGAATACCAGGCTTTCTCTATCTCCGTGGGAGTCCTGCCCGACGCCGGCACCACCGTGTCGCTGCCCGCGACCCAGACGTACACCGACGGCTCAGTAGTGAAATGGGACGAGAAGACCGTTCCGGGACAGCCCGAACCGGAACACCCGGCTCCTTCCTTCGTGACCACCGCCAGTGACGATGCCGCGGCTTCCACGGCCTCACCGTCCGCGACACCTGCACCGTCAGCCGCGGCATCGACGAGCGACGCCGGATCCACCGCCGGGTGGTTCGGCCTCGCGGCTGGCCTTATCGGCCTTGCCGCCGGCGTCACCGCTCTGGTGCGGACACGCTCGACCAAAACCAAATAGCGGTACCGCGAACAACGGAACTGCCCCTGCGGCACCCAACTGACTCGCAGTAGTTGTCGTTTAGACGCCTCATAACGACAACAAATGCGAGTCAGTTGGGGTGGGGCGACCGGACTGTGACGGCTGCCATAGCCCGTGACCTCGGCATTCATTCTCTTTGACGATAGCTTTGTTCCTATGACATCGAGCGATGCCGAATTTGAAAAGCTGATATCCGACGCCGGCGAATGGGCTGCCCAGGACCCGGACCCGGCAACCGCGGCAGCCCTGTCCGAGCTGACCGGACTCGCCTCCAGCGGGGTCGCCGCAGCCCGTCAACAGCTTGAAGACAGCTTCAGCGGAACGTTGCAGTTCGGTACCGCGGGACTTCGTGCCGCCCTCGGCCCCGGTCCCAACCGGATGAACCGCGTGGTGGTGCGCCGGGCAGCGGCAGGTTTGGCGGCCTTCCTCAAGGACGCCGTTGAGGCGGCTGCCCCCGGAACGCGGCCGCGCGCCGTCGTCGGCTATGACGCGAGGCACAACTCGGACGTGTTCGCACTCGAGTCTGCCGCCATCTTCACGGCCGCGGGAATCGACACGTTCCTGATGCCTTCGGCGCTTCCTACCCCGCTGCTGGCTTACGCGGTCCGTTCCCTTGATTGCGACGGCGGCGTCATGGTCACCGCGAGCCATAACCCCCCGCAGGACAACGGATACAAGGTTTACCTGGGCGGCCGGGCCGTCGAGGAAAGCGGCCAGGGGTCCCAGATCGTGGCGCCCTACGATTCGCAGATCACCGCAAGCATCGAAGCCGTCGGTCCGTTGGATTCCATCGAACTGGCCGGATCCGGCTGGACTGAGCTGCCCACGTCGATCACCGACGAGTACGAAGCCGCGATGGCCGGCCTGGCCGACGTCGGGAATTTCCCGGCCCGTGATTTGAAGATCGTGTTGACCCCCATGCATGGCGTGGGCGGTGAGACTGCGGTGTCGGTACTCAATGCCGCGGGCTTCACGGACGTGTCACTCGTGGAAGAGCAAGCAGCGCCGGACCCGGATTTCCCCACGGTCAGTTTCCCCAACCCGGAAGAACCCGGCGCTCTGGACCTGGCTTTGGCGGCGGCGGCGCGCCTGGATGCCGATATCGTGCTGGCCAACGACCCCGACGCCGACCGTGCGGCCGTGGCGGCAAAGGACCCGGATTCGGGTGCTTGGCGGATGTTGCGCGGCGACGAAGTAGGAGCCCTGCTTGGGGCACATGTCGTGGCCCGGCACGCCGCCGACGTCCGGCAAAGCGACTCGAGCCGGGGTGTGTTTGCCAATTCGATCGTCTCGTCGCGGCTGCTCTCCCGCATTGCGGCGGCGGCTGGCTTCGCACATGAGGAAACGCTGACGGGATTCAAGTGGATTTCCCGCGTGCCCGGGCTTGTTTATGGCTACGAAGAGGCTCTGGGCTACTGCGTGGCGCCCGAACTCGTCAGGGACAAGGATGGCATTTCGGCCTCCTTGCTCATCGCCGAGCTGGCCGCTGCGGCCAAGGCCGAAGGAAAGACGATCTTCGACACCCTGGACGAGATCTACCTGGTGCACGGCCTGCATGCGAGTGATCAACTCAGCATCCGGGTGGCGGATCTTGGATTGCTGGACGCCATGATGAACCGGCTCCGGGCCGATCCGCCGGAATCGTTCGGCGGATCCGCGATCGAGACCTTTGTGGACTTGGCCGAGGGAAGCGAGCAGTTGCCGCCGACGGACGGCCTCCTCTACCTGACCAAGGACCTGAGCCGCGTCATCATCCGGCCCAGCGGCACCGAGCCGAAGCTCAAGTGCTACCTGGAGGTCATCAAGCCGGTCGGCTCGGCAGCGGAACTCGCGGAGACCCGGCAGGCAGCGCGAACCACCTTGGACCACATCCTCGCGGACGTCCGCGAGGCGCTCGGGCTCTAGTCAGACTTCGACCTCGATGAAACCGTCAACCATGCGGGTCTTGAAGGCCAGAAGCCGAAGCCCGGGGTTGGAATAGCACTCACCGGTCTGCAGGTCGTAGACCTCCTTGTGCAACGGCGAGGCGATGGTGGGGCGTGATCCCCGGGAACCGGTAATGCCGCGGGCCATGACGTTGGCCAACGTTGCGGGGTCCTGCTGGGCAACCGCGTAGACATTTTCGGCGTCGACGCGGAAGAGCGCCACCTGCACGCCGTCGATCAACGCTGCCTCGCCCCAAGCCGGCTCCAGCTCATCCAACGGGCATATGCGATGCCAGCCGGACGCCGTCGACGCGCTTGTCAGTTGTTCTTCCCGTTCCAGAATGACGGTCATGTCAGCCCCTTTCACTATGCCTGCGTCGGGACAAATGCTGCCCTTTCCTTTCAGGCCCTGGCCGCGCAGCAGCCATACCTTCAAGGTATGCGGGCAGTGTTTCACTCGACCGCAGACAATGTGTCCGGTGCGTAAAAGAGAACTCACGCGTCCCGACATCCAATCGTGACCCAGAAGTTAAGACCACGAAACAAAAGGGAAACTGAGGAGAAACTGCCCGTCCGTAGTCTGAAATGACAAGTTGCGGAGCACGTTCTGCGGCGTTTGCGAAAGGCCACCAGTGACCGGACACACCTCCACCCCAGAAAACCTGCGCCGTATTGTTGTGGCCGGCGGGGGCCCTGCGGCCCACCGTTTTGCCGATGCGATGCAAACCCGCGGTCTCAAGGGCTGGCACGTCACGGTCCTGACCGAAGAAGCGCACGTTCCGTATGACCGGGTCACGTTGAGCAAGGCCTTGACCGATGTGGACTATGACCTCACCCTGGGCGACATGTCCATGTGGGAGCACGACGCCCTGGACCTGCGCACGGGCGAGCGGGTGGTCAAGATCAACTCCGACGCCAAGTCCGTGGAAACCGCCGCCGGCAATACCTACGACTACGACCACTTGGTGGTGGCCACTGGCTCGGACGCGGCACAGCTCCCCTTCCCCGGCGGTGAGCTCGCCCATGTCTACCGCACCCTCGACGACGTCTGGGCCATCAACAAGGCCATCGCCGAACTCCGGGAGAAGCTCGGGCGGACCGTCAGGACCGTGACCATCGGCGGCGGCCTCCTCGGCTTGGAAGCAGCAGCCGGCACCATGGAGCTGGGCGCGCAGGCAACCGTCATCAACGGTTCGCGCTGGCTCATGAACGCCCAGCTGGATGAGGGGGCCGGTCAGGCCTTGGGCCGGCTGGTCGCTGCCAAGGGACTCGAGGTGCTGACGGGAACCTACCCGGCCGAAGTACTGTCCGACGACGACGGCCAAGTCACCGGGGTCCTCATGAAGGACGGCCGCATCATCCCCGCGGACATGGTCATCGCGTCCATCGGCATCCGCCCCCGCGATGAACTGTTCCGCGCCGGAGACGGCCCCAACGCAGGCGCAAAGGACCTGTTCGAAATCGGCAAAAAGGGTGGTGTGGTCATCAACGACCATTGCGCCACGCCGGTCCCCGGCGTTTGGGCCATCGGTGAGGTGGCGAACTTCGAAGGGATGTGCCTGGGGCTCGTGGCGCCGGCGAACACGATGGCCGAGATCGTGGCGGACCGCCTGCACGGCGGGCAAGCAACGTTCCCCGGCTTCGACACCGCCACGAAGCTCAAGCTCTCCGGTGTGGACGTGGCCAGCTTCGGCGACGCGTTCGCCACCACCGAGCACTCCTTGGAAATCGTGTACGCCGACCCCGCCCGCGGCGTCTACCAGAAAATCGTCACCACCGACGACGCCAAGACCCTCCTCGGCGGCATCTTCGTCGGCGACGCCACCCCCTACATGAGCCTGCGTCCCCTGCTCAGCCGGGAGCTCCCCGCCGAACCCGGCGCCTACCTCACCGCCGCGGGCGGCGGAGACGCGCCCGAGACCGAACTGCCGGATGACGCGATCCTGTGCTCCTGCAACAACGTCGCCGCCGGCAGCGTCCGCGACGCGATCAACGGCTGCGGCTCCTGCGAGGGCAACGCACCGGTCCAGGAACTCGGTGAGCTGAAAACCTGTTCGCGGGCCGGAACGCAGTGCGGCTCCTGCGTCCCGATGCTCAAGAAACTCCTCGAAGGCGAGCTGAAGAAGTCCGGCATCGAAGTCTCCAAGGCCCTGTGCGAGCACTTCAGCCTCTCCCGACAGGAACTTTTCGACGCCATCCGCGTCCTGGAACTGACATCCTTCGAGGACATCCTGGCCAAGTACGGCACCGGCGCGGGTTGCGACATCTGCAAGCCCACCATCGCCTCGATCCTCGCCTCGCAGAACAGCGAATACGTCCTGGGTGCCGGGCGCGGCACCCTCCAGGACACCAACGACCGCGCCCTGGCCAACATGCAAAAGGACGGCACCTACTCCGTGGTCCCCCGCATCGCCGGCGGCGAAATCACGCCGAAGGGCCTCGGGGTCATTGCCGCCGTCGCCGAGAAGTACGGGCTCTACACGAAGATCACGGGCGGCCAGCGCATCGACATGTTCGGCGCCCGCCTCGAACAGCTCCCGGAGATCTGGAAAGAACTTGTCGACGCCGGCTTTGAGTCGGGCCAGGCGTACGGCAAGAGCCTGCGCACCGTGAAATCCTGCGTCGGATCCACATGGTGCCGTTTCGGCGTCCAGGACTCCGTCGCGATGGCCATCAATCTGGAACTGCGCTACCGGGGCCTGCGCAGCCCGCACAAGCTCAAAATGGGCGTCTCCGGCTGCGCCCGCGAATGCGCCGAAGCCCGCGGAAAGGACGTCGGCGTCATCGCCACAGACAAAGGCTGGAACCTCTACGTCGGCGGCAACGGCGGCTTCCTGCCCGCCCATGCCCAACTCCTCGCCCAGGACCTTGACGATGACACCCTCATCAAATACATCGACCGCTACCTCATGTACTATATCCGCACCGCCGACCGCCTCCAGCGCACCGCCCGCTGGCAGGAAGAACTCGACGGCGGCCTCAAACACATCGAAGACGTGATCATCCACGACTCCCTCGGCATCGCCAACGAGCTCGAAGCCTCGATTGCCCGGCACATCGACACCTACCAGGACGAATGGGCCGAAACCCTCAAGGACCCCGAACGCCTGCGCCGCTTCCGCTCCTTCGTCAACGCCCCCGAGCAGAAGGACGAGGCCATTGCCTTCGTCCCCGAACGCGGCCAGATCCGTCCCGCCACCAACGAGGAAAAAGGCGGCGTCCTCATCGCTAGCACCATCCCCGTTCGCGGCCAGGGCTAAGGAGCACAAGCCATGCAGCTCACCCTCGACCTCACAGGCCGCGACGTTCTGGTCACCGGCTCGGCCCACGCCGCACGGCAGGCCGTCCGGCGCTTCGAAGCCGCCGGCGCGGTCGTCCATCGGCTCAGCACCCCCGACGGCGCCGACGCTGACGGCCCGCTGCCCGAGCGCCCCTTCCTGGTTGCGGCCGTCGACGACGGCCAGCCCGGATGGGAACCCTTGCTCGAACGCTGCCGCGAAGCGGGGATTCCCGTCGCGAGCGAACCTCCCGCAGGCGAGTCAGGCCACGTCACCTTGGTCGGCGGCGGACCCGGCACTCTCGATCTGCTCACCGTCGGCGCGGTCAATGCACTGCGGGATGCCGACGTCGTCTTCTACGACCGGCTTGCCCCCTACGCGGAACTGGCGCAACTCACGTCCGCGGTGATGGTGGACGTCGGCAAGCGCCCGGGGCACCACAAGGTCGCCCAATGCGACATCGAAAAGCTCATGGTGGATGCCGCATTGAGCGGCAAGAACGTGGTCCGGCTCAAAGGCGGAGACCCCTACGTGTTCGGCCGCGGCGGCGAGGAAGTCAGCGCCTGCGTGCAGGCCGGGGTGCCCGTTCGGGTCATCTCGGGCGTCACAAGCGCCATCTCGGTCCCAGCGGCCGCCGGCATTCCGGTCACGCACCGCGAGGTCAGCCACATGTTCACGGTGGTCTCCGGCCACGCACCCCTGACCGAAAAAGAGCACACGCACCTTGCCGGACTTGGCGGGACCATCGTGGTCCTGATGGGCATCGGGACCCTCCCGCAGCTCGCCGCCGGGCTCCGCCGGGCCGGGATGGATCCCGCAATGCCCATGGCCGTCGTCGAACGCGGCTACCGCCCCGGACAACGCACCACGATCGCCGAACTCGGTACCATCGAATCCGCGGCCGCCGGCTGTACCAACCCGGCCGTCCTGGTCATCGGCGAGGTGGTCCGGGTGGCCGAAGCCAACCGCAGCCACGCCGAAGCCACGGCAGACCTGGCCCGCCTCGCAGCTTCCCTCCTCGAAGCCTGAAAGAACACACATGACTACGTTGAATGCCCTTGATTCCCTCGATGCTGGCTCGCCGTTGGCCACCCCCGGACCAAACGACGACGCGCCGCTGGACGGTTTCCGCATCGGAGTGACTTCACACCGGCGTTCACCCGACTTGATCGAGGCGCTCGAACGGCGGGGGGCTTCGGTGCTGCACGCCCCGGCGCTGAAGATCGCCCCGGTCCAGGAGGACGTGACGCTCATCGAGGACACGAAAACGATCATCGCGGCCAAGCCGGATATCTGCATCGCGACCACCGCCTACGGCATGCGGCGCTGGTGCGAGGCCGCGGACTCCTTCGGCATCGGCGAGCAACTCCTCGACGTCCTGGCCGCCTGCCGCATGTTCGTGCGGGGACCCAAGGCGCGGGGTGCGGTCCGCGCGGCAGGACTTGCCGACGTCGGGATCAGCAGTGACGAAACCACCGCCACGCTAGTGGACATGCTCCTTCAGGAGGGCGTGCGGGGGAAGACCGTCGCCGTGCAATTGCACGGGTACACGGACGTCCGCCAGCTGGAGCGCCTCCGGATGTCCGGCGCGACGGTCCTGACGGTTACCCCTTACCGCTGGGTCAAGCCCGACGGCGAAGACAAGCTGCCGCGCCTCATTGAAGCCGCCTGCTCCGGAGACCTGGATGTGCTCACCTTTACGAGCGCGCCCGCGGTAGACGCGATGTGGAGCACGGCCCACGAAATGGGCCTGTACCGACAGCTGGTCGATGCCCTCAAGACCCAGGTGACCGTCGCCGCCGTCGGGCCGGTCACCGCACAGCCGCTGATCGACGCCGGGCTCTCCCCGCTCATCCCGGACCGCTACCGCATGGGCGCGCTCATCCGCCTCGTCACCGAACACCTGGCCTTGAACCATGTGCGCCGGCTCGATACTCCCGCCGGCCATATCGAGCTGCGGGGCCGCTGTTTGAGGATCGATGGTTCCGCGGTGGATCTGGCCCCGGCTCCGCTGCTCTTGCTGCGGGCGCTTTTGGGAGCCGGGGGCGCCGTGCTGTCCCGCGAGGCGCTTTCCGATTTGCTGGAATTGCGTGGCTCGGTCCATGCCTTGGACATGACCGTGAGCCGTTTGCGGTCCTCGCTGCCGGACGGAAAGCTCGTGGAAACCGTGGTCAAACGAGGTTACCGGCTCCGCGTTTAGCCCTGCGATCCTCGCTCACTTATGGGCCGGTTCCGGGCGATCCTCGCTCACTTTTGGGCCGGTTTCGGACGATCCTCGCTCATCCTGGGGCCAGACGACGAACCCTCCTTCACTTCAATTGTTCAGTTCATGCGCAGGAGTGCCGGGCGATTTGGGCCCATACGTGAGCGAGCGTCTCCACACCGGACCCCATAGGTGAGCGGGCGTTGGAAGGAAAGCCTCCATACGTGAGCGAGCGTCTCCTAGGAACCGGCTCCGCGTCTAGCCCTGGTTCTTGTGGACGAGGTAGATGGCACCGGTGGTGACGTCTTCCTCGAGTGCTTCCAGGGTGCGGCCACGGGTTTCGGGAACCTGTTTGACGACGAAGACCAGGGCGAGCGCCCCGACGACGGCGAAGAGGAAGAACGTGCCGGTGATCCCGACTCCTGCGACCAACGACGGGAAGAACAGCGAAAGGAAACCGTTGACGACCCAGAGGAAGAAGATCGAGACGCCGGTGCCGAAGCCTCGCATGTGCAGCGGGAAGACCTCCGACAGGTAGACCCACACCGCCACGTTCAAGAACGTCTGCATGGACCCGACGAAGGCAACCACCAGGAAGAGGATCAGGTACGGGCGGATCGGGTTGCCGACGGGCAGCATCATGGAGGCGAAGCCGATGAGCAGGTGGCAGCTGGTGGTCAGCGTGAGGCCCAGGATGAAGGTCTTGCGACGGTCGATCCGGTCCATGAGGGACAAGGCGATGACGCCGCCGATCACGGCGATCACGCCGGGTGCGATGTTCGCGATGAGCGCGCCGCTCTCGTTGAAGCCCGACTCGACGAGCACCGTCTGGCCGTAGTACATGATCGAGTTGATGCCGGTCAGCTGTTGGGCGACGCCCAGGCCGATTCCCACGAGCAGGATGCGGAACAGGTTCTTGTTGCTGAAGACCGCACGCCAGCCGATCTGCTGGCTCTGCTGCTCTTCCTTGGCGACGCTCTCGACCTCGCCGAGCTCGGCAAGGGCACGGTCCTCTGAGCGGACGGACCGCAGCACGGCGAGGGCTTCGTCGTGCCGGCCTTTCTCGACGAGCCAGCGCGGGGATTCGGGCACGCGGAGCATGCCGAAGAACAGCGCGATGGCCGGCAACGCACAGACCGCAAGCATGATGCGCCACACGCCGGGGATGTCACCCCACACGATGCCGATGATCGCGTTGACGACGAAGGCCGCCAGCTGGCCGACGACGATCATGAGCTCGTTGCGGCCCGCGAGGGAGCCGCGGATCTCATACGGGGCCATCTCCGCGAGGAACACCGGGACCACCGCCGAGGCGCCGCCCACTGCGAGACCGAGCAGGACGCGGCCGACGACGAGCACGCCGAAACTCGGGGTGAATACGCACACCAAGGTGCCGGCGAAGAACAGCACCGCCAGCAGAATGATCGTCTTGCGGCGCCCCCACCCGTCGGAGATGCGGCCACCCGAGAGCGCACCGATTGCCGCGGCGAAGACGAGCGAGCTGGCTACGATGCCCTCGGTGAACGGAGTGAGGCCGAGCTCGGCCGTCATTGGCCGGAGCGCCCCGTTGATGACACCCGTGTCATAACCGAACAGCAGGCCGCCGAAGGTGGCGATGAGGGCGACCATGCCGAGGCGCTTGCGGTGCGGACCGCTCGTCAGCGGAGGAAGCGCGATTGCGCTGCCGACTCCCCTATGGCTTTGCGTTGCAGACATCAGGACTCCTTTGTCTTGTGATGCGGGTCATACACCCGCGCTGAATTAAAGACTAACGCGCGAAAGATTTAAATGTAAGGTCAATCTAACAAATGACTTAATTGAGATCTCTGCGCCGTGGGAAGATGAACCATGGGTCTTGACCGGCAGCTCCGTCCCGCGACACAGAGCGATGTGGCTCGTGAAGTCGGCGTCTCCCGCACGCTTGTGTCTTTCGCCTTCCGCGATGCACCCGGTGTCAGCGGCGAGACGAAACAGGCCATCTTCGACGCTGCAAAACGTCTCGGCTACCGGCCCAACGCGGCCGCCGCCGACCTGGCACGCAAGCATCGCTCCGCCGTCGGGCTCTATTTGATGGACATCTACAACGAGGTCTACGCCGACATCCTCAGCGGCGTCAGGATGGCGCTCCCCCAGGCCCGCAACCGACTCATCCTGAGCGTCTCCCAGTCTATCGACGGCGTGGATCGGGGTGCCGTGGAATCGCTGATCGAGGCACGGGTGGGGATCATCATCGCCGCAACGCTGCTGGACCCGGACGAGCGGGTACGGGAACTGGCCCGGATCATCCCGATCGTCAACGTCGCGCGGCCGGTGCCCGGCGTCGACAGCGTCTATTCGGACGACGACGCCGGAGCCCGCGCCGCCACCGAACACCTCCTCGGCCTTGGCCACACGCGGATTGCCCATCTTGCCGGGCCGGATTATGACGGCCACACAGTCCGCCGAAGGAGCTACGAGAAGGCAATGCGCGGCGCGGGCCTGGTTCCCTGGACCGCACCGGCCGATGACTTCACCCAGGCTGCCGGACAGCGTGCCGCAGCTGGACTGCTTGACGCCGCGGACCGCCCGACCGCCATCTTCGCCCACAATGACCAGTTCGCCATGGCGGTACGCGAAGCCGCCTACGCCCGAGGCCTGGCCGTTCCCGGGGATCTGTCACTGGTGGGCTACGACAACTCACGGACCGGCCGGCTCCACGGAATCGACCTGACGTCGGTCGACCTCCACGCGATGGAACTGGGAAGCGTCGCGGGAGCTGTGGCAATGAACCGGCTCAATAATCCGGAGGCTCCCGTCGCGGACGAGCGCCTCACGCCCGAGCTGGTCATTCGCAACTCGACGGCGCCCGCCAAATAGAAGGGAACGGCCATGAAAAACTTCGCACAGCTGCACGCGGCGATGCACAGGTCCCTCCACAGGGTGCTCCCCTCCCCGGTCCCGCGCCGCCAGCTCAGGCTCAGCGGCCAGCACGCGAAAGTGGATGGCATCAATCACGTGATGCCGCTCAGTTCGAACAGCTTCCCCATGCTGATGGCGGCCTTTCCCGTCAACAAACGCGCCGCCGCCGGACTGCTTCCGGGCAAGGAAATGCGCCCCTTCAGCCTCGGCGGCAAGGGCCTACTGATGGTCACCGTGGTCAACTACGAGTCGACGGCCTTCGGGAAGTGCATCGAGTATTCCCTTGCGATCGCCGTCACCCACGGCAGCCGGCCCGTCCCGCCGCTTCTGCCGTTCATCTTCCAGAAATCGTTTGGGCTTGGCCAGTTCGTGGTGGACCTGCCGGTCAGCACCGAAGTCTCGGTCAAGGGCGGCAAGGGAATCTGGGGCATGCCCAAGCACCAGGCCAACCTCGACTTCGCGGTCACGGGCACTACGGTCTCGGCCCAGTACGACCAGGACGGAAAGCTGGGCTGCTACATCGAAATCGAAGAGCCCGCTCCGGTCGGGCTCCCGGTGAGGCTCGCGGTCTCCAACTATTCCGCCTTCCGCGGGATGCTGTGGAAGTCCAGCAGCTATGTCGAAGGCACCGCGAACGTCGCTTATGGCAGGCAGGCCAAGGCCCGGCTCATCCTGGGCGACGCTCCCGGCGTCGCGCCCTTGAAAACCCTCAGCGTGGGAGACAAACCGGTGTTCACCGCGTGGCTTCCCGAGGCTCGTAGCGTCCTGGACGACCACGTCGAAGCGTGGTTCCTCACAGCTTCCACGGAAGCAGATGCGGCTGCCCTCCGCGGCGGAGACACGATGGAAAGCGTTGTCGGCCTCAGCAAAAGCCAGGAGTGGCTGGCCCCTCCGGACCGCTCCCGCACGGCGCAATAGCAGCGCCCGGTTTATGCCCCGGCGGCCCCCGTGTGACCCAGCTCATTACCGGCTGGTAACCATCAGGGAACGGGTCACCGCCAAATGGCAACAACGGGGAAACACGACCGAAAACACCCGCACCTACGCTGGGCACAGGCACATCCACCACAGCTCAGTTCAGCGAAGGGACCCACCATGTCCATCACCCCGTCCGCACGCTCCATCCACCTCGTCATCGCCGGAGCCGGGCCCGCAGCCCAGGCTTTGGTCCGCCGGCTGACCGGCGGGAGCACTGCGCGACAGCCTGGAACGGCAACATTCCACGGCGTCATCACGGTCCTGAGCAACCGCGACGAATGCCCCGAGGCGCTCCTGGAGCTCGCCGCCCTCCCCCAGGTCTCCGTGCGTCTCGGCCAGTCCGCGAGCTTCATCGATGCCGACGCCCGTACAGTCACCACCACGGAGGGCCTTGAGTTCCCCTATGATCAGCTGGTCATTGCCACCGGTTCCTCCCCCATGTTCCCGCCGGTCCAAGGCGCCGCGCGCAGCCTGAGTTACTCCACCATCGACGACGCCGAACAGATCGGCACCGCGGTCCAGGACATCACCCGCGTTCTGGGCCGTCGGCCGTTGGGCATTTTGGTTGGCACCGGCCCGGCAGCCGGCCAGGCCGAGGCTGTGCTGCGTGCCCGCGGAGTCCGGCCTATCCGAACTACCTTGCGGCCGGCCGCTGTCATGCCTTCCGTTGCCGGTTCGGCCCTGCCGGCCACCGGGATCGTCTTCGAGGACGGGAGCAGCATGAACGGCGATCTTGTGGTGCTCGCCGAGGAACGGCTCCCCCGCAACGGGCTCGCGGAAAGCGCCGGACTGCAAACAGCTCCCGACGGCGGCATCAGGGTGGGGCGCGACTTCGCCACTTCGGTGCCGGGCATCTGGGCGATCGGCGACGCCGCTTCCCGGGACGGCATGCGCCTTGGGCTCGTCTTCTCCTCGAATGCCGCGGCGGCCTATTGCGCGGCCCGACTCGAGGAAGACGCCAGGCTCCGCACCTCCAGTCCCGCACAGTCCCTGCGTTCAGCACGCTCCGCGGCTGCCTGAGGGAGCCTCCACGGCGGCGGGGCAGTGTGGCAAGATGGTCATTTGACGAGCCGCGACCCGTGCGGCACATCCGGCCCGCCACGGAAGGACCTCCATGAGCAACGAAGCCTCCCCCGCACTGGACAATAGTGCAAGCATCGCCTCCTATGTCGACCACACCCTCCTCAAGCCAGAGGCCAGCGAAGCCGAGGTGCGCCAGATCTGCGCGGAGGCCGCGGAGTACAAGTTCAAGTCCGTGTGCGTCAATCCGATTTGGGTCAAGACCGTCACGAAGGCACTCAAGGGTTCCGGAGTGCTCACCTGCTCGGTTGTCGGCTTCCCGCTCGGCGCTACCCCCAGCGACGTCAAGGCTTTCGAAGCACGCGGTGCGGTGTTGGACGGTGCGGATGAAGTGGACATGGTGATCAACATCGCCGCGGCCCGCGCTGGAGACAAAGGCGCGTTGGTGGATGACATCACGGCCGTCGCGGAGGCGGTCCACGCGGGTGGAGCCATCCTGAAGGTCATTATCGAAACTGCCCTGCTGAATGACGAGCAGAAGATCCTGGCTTGCGAGGCATCCGTCGAGGCAGGAGCGGACTTCGTCAAGACCTCAACCGGCTTCAACGGTGGCGGCGCCACGGTGGAAGACGTGGCCCTCATGCGCAAGACCGTGGGCCCGGACCTCGGCGTCAAAGCCTCCGGCGGAGTACGCTCGCTGGCCGATGCACAGGCTATGATTGCTGCTGGTGCAACACGTATCGGTGCGAGCTCCGGAATTGCCATCGTCAAAGGTGAACAAGGTTCATCCGCGTACTGAGTTTCCCGGCAGCCGCCATAGTTTTTGAGCCCCTCGGGGCCGAGGAGGAAAGCATGTCCCAGAACACCAGCCAGCCCATCGAAAAAGAGAACCCCCTGGGCCAGAGCATTCTGCTCTTTGTGATCAGCATGGTCCTGTTCCTCGGCGCCATCTACTCCCTCACTTTCCTGACGCTTGAGAACACGTGGCCGATGGCCGTGTGCCTGGTCCTCTTTGGCCTCGCGTTCTGGATCCCGCAGACCATCCTCGGCCGCTCCAACTCGGCCGGCGAGAGCTAAGAAACCAACTGCAGGCACTGTGGCCCCGGACTTCGGTCCGGGGCCACAGTCGTTTAAGTATCACTCCACCACTTCTGACCTCTTTTGAACGAGGACGACGGCGACACACCCCAAAATAGGGCGTGTCGCCGTCGTTTTCCCAGCAAAGAAGGTCAGAAGTGGTGGTCGAACCAAGTAGTACCACTCGCTTTTGCCAGCGAAAGACGGGTAACACCACTCGTTGTTAGTTAAAGACCGCCCATGCAAGCATTTGGTCATCGATTGAATGGGCAATCGAAGCAAGGGTTGGAAATTTCCGAATTCGTTGCCGCTGTCGCCTGTTCTGGGGAACACCAATTCACAAAGGAGTCTCACTCATGCGCAAATTGAGCAAAAAGGGAAAAGTCTACGCGGCAGCAGCAACAATTGCCCTCGTGGCGGCAAGCGGCGGAGCGGCATATGCGTACTGGACCAATACCGGGAGCGGTGTCGGTTCCGGGGCATCAGGAACAAACACCACCATCACGGTAAACCAGGTTGGCGTTGTCACCGGTCTCGAGCCGGGCGGCCCCGCTCAGACCCTTAGCGGCAGTTTCACCAACCTCAATACGAGCCCGGTCTACGTCGCCAACGTAACGGCAAGCATCGCGAGCGTGACCAAAGGAGGAGTGGCTGCCGTTGGCTGCGACGCGACCGACTTCACCCTCGCCAACGCGACAATGGGCGTCGGCCACGAAGTAGCCAGTGGCACGAATGTGGACAGCTGGAGCGGAGCGACGATCGCATTCAACGACAAAGCCAGCAACCAGGACGCCTGCAAGGACGTCACCGTCAATTTCTCCTACGCCAGCCACTAGTCAATTGCTGGTGGGCCCGTCGCGGGCCCACCAGCAATTGCTGTCCCCACAGAAACCGCGCAGAACAACCCGGAGGAGCAAACGGTGCCGAGCATTCCGGAGTCATTCCACTCGCCGCTTCGCATCGTGCGAGCGGGAGCCAAAGTGCTTCTGGCGGGCCTCCTTTTGTTAACCCTCACATCGGGCGTCGTGCTCGCCGCCAGTAGCAATGGCAATGGAAACCAGAACACGCCAAAAACCATCACCTTGCAGCTTGCACCCACCAGCAGGTCCGCCACCCAGGGAACCTCGGCAAGCTACAACGTCGTTGTCCAGCCCTCCGGCGGGTTTGTCGGCAACGTCTCACTCTCGATCTCCGGTCTGCCGGCAGGAGCCAACGCATCGTTTTCGCCCACGGTGGTCGCCGTCGGGCCGGGATCCGCGTCAGCAACCCTCGACGTGTCCACCACTTCCGCCACACCTCTTGGAACGTACTCCCTGAGCCTCAAGGGGACCAGCGGAACGCTACAGTCCGCCGTCGTCGTCGTTTCCTTGACAGTGACCGCAGGGCAGCACCAACCGTTCACTATCTCAGGCGACCTCTCCGGGCTTCTGGCACCGGGCACTGCGATACCGATTAATCTTCAATTGACGAACCCGGGCAATTCCAGCCTTAATGTCACCGGCCTGACCGTTGCCGTTACGGGAGTCACCCGGACCGCCCAGGCCGTGGCGAATAACCGGCCGTGCAATCCGTCAGACTATTCCGTGACTCAATTCAGCGGCATTTATCCAATCTCTGCCCCGCCAGGGAATTCCTCGCTTTCCGGGAACGCAATTCCGTCGTCTCGATGGCCGCAGATAAGAATGCTGGACACTTCGCTGAACCAGGACGGTTGCAAAGGCGCAACCCTTCAGCTTTCCTACTCCGGAACGGGACAGGGCAATTGAGATGCGGGCACCTGACATGAATGCGAAGAGGTGGGTGAAGGCCGGCTCTTTGGCGGCAGCCAAAACAGCCGCGACGGTTGCCGTGCTGAGCCTGGTGCTGGGAGTCGGATCTGCCTACGCCTATTGGTCCACCATCGGAATTGGCAGCGGCTCGGCCGCCAGCGCCACCATGCAGACGGTGACCGTGGACGCCTTCGTCGCCGGTGACAGTCCCGCTTCCACTCTCATCCCGGGAGGTACCGCGGAAGTCATCGTCCGGGCAAGCAATCCAAACGCCTTCGCGGTGCAGGTGTACAGTTTCGCCTCCAATGGAACCCCGACGGCCGATGCATCCCACCCGCTGTGCACCACCACAGGTGTGACGTTCAACGCCCCGGTCGCTCCTTTCACGCCAACGGTGTCCATACCGGCGAATTCCTCCATTCTGATCACCCTGCCAGGGGCCGCATCGATGTCGACGGCCTCACAATCCAGCTGCCAAGGCGCTGTATTCCACCTTCCAGTGACGATGGCGGTCCGCAAATGAACAAGCCCCAGCACTCTGCAAGCCGCGGAAACAGGCACGCGCTCCGCCGTCGCGCGACGTGGACGCTCCTGGCCGTGCTCTTCATCTCCTGGGGCGGCCCGGCGGCGAATGCTTTCTGGCAATCGCTGAGCAGCAGCAATTTCGGCGCAGCCAAAGCCGACACGATGCCACAAGGCAGCACGCCGGCACGATCACTGAACGGTACAAATGTCACGGTCAGCTGGGCGGCCGTGGCCACACCGGGCGGACACGCAGTAGCGGGCTACACCGTGGCCCGCTACTCGTCTCCCTCCGGCGGCACTAAAGTCCCCGCGGGAGGAGGCTGCGCGGGTTCCGTGTCCGGCCTCAGCTGCATCGAACAAAGCGTGCCGGACGGAACCTGGTACTACGCGGTCACGCCCGTCATCTCCCTGTGGACGGGCACAGAAAGCGGCCGGAGCGCGGGTGTAGCGATCGATACGACGCCGCCCACCATCAGCGTCACCTCTATTTCCCCAACGCCGAACGCCGCGGGGTTCAACAACACCAGTCCGGTGACTGTGAACCTCAGCGCCGTGGACAACCCAGGCGGCTCCGGCGTCGCCAACATCAAGTACACACTCGACGGCGGCAGCACCCTAACCGTCAACGCGGCCACGGCGGCGGTGAGCGTCAGCGGCGAGGGTACCCATACGCTGAGCTACTCGGCCACGGACGCCGCAGGGAACTCCAGCACTCCGCAGACCCAAACGGTCAAGATCGATACCGTCGCCCCGGCTGCTCCCACGATCTCCGTACCGACGTACGTAAACATCGCCAACAAGAGCAATGTTCAAGTCACGGGCACGGCGGAGCCCGGTACCTCGGTAACCCTCACTGTCAGCGACGCAGGGTCGGCGCACACTGTGACCCAGACGGTCACCACCGGCGGATCGGGGGCCTGGAGTACCTCTGGACTGAACCTCGCAGCGCTCAATGATGGCACCACTTCGTACGGTGCGGTCGCCAAAGACGCGGCCGACAACACGGGTCCGGCGGCCACCGCGACTTCGGTCAAGGACACTTTGGCACCCGTAGTTTCATCCGTCGCCTTGGCCAACGGTGGCACGGCAAAAACAGCCGATGCCGGAGACACGCTCAGTATCGTCTTTTCGACGGACATGGACGCACACACCTTATGCAGCGGCTGGGACTCCACGTCCGCCACCCACACCGCAACCGGTACCGCCAGCATCAGCACCGGCGAGGTTTTGACGTTCGGCAGCACCACGTGCGCGGCACCGTCATTTGGCAGCGTGGCCTTAGTGGGCGGCTACAACACAAGCACCACGTCGCCTCTGAACTTCACAACGTCCACCATGACCTGGACCCAGTCCACCGGGACGCTGGTCATCACCCTGGGCGTGCCGGGTACGGGGGGTGGGACCGCGGGAACGAACGTCTCACCGAAGACCCCGGTTTACAGCCCGACGCCCGGCGCTGCGGACAAAGCAGGCAACCCGATCGGTACGATCACCTCCGGTGGCGCATCGAAGTTCTGAAATCCACCCTCATCCATCCACGCCGAGCATGAGGGCCAGGAGTGCCGGCCACTTGTTTCGGAGCAATGCCCACGCCGCCAGCCCGAATCCGACCATGGCATAGCCGCCCACGGGAATGAGGACCAGCCATTCCCGCCGCGAACCGGCCTTGCCGAGCAGCGGGATGGAGAAGGCGCCGTTGGATCGCCAGATCCCGCTGACCAGGGGCAGCTTGCGCCAGAACTTCGGCGGCTTGATGACGATGGGCCACAGCAGCGGCACTCCCCCGGTGGTGATCATGTCCCCCACAATGTGGACCACGACGCCGGTGAGCATGGCCAAGGGCAGCCAGCTCCACTGATGCGGAGCGAACCACGTGACGAGCCCGGCCATGGCCAGGGCAAAGACCCAGTTGGCGATCCACCCGGATTTCGGGAACAGCTTGAGTGCATTGGCGGCCAAATTGATCATGAACATGCACAAGAGCCCGGCCCCGATCGACAAACGGCCCACGGGAGTGTCCAGCTGGAACTGGGCAGCCATGGCGGCGAGCACCACGAAAGCCGAAGCGCCCAGCAGCGAATGGGTTCCCTGCCGGTGCCCTCCGCTGGCCTTCTCGATCCCGACGGCAATCACATTGGACAGCGGCGGCAGCGAGTGGGCGATGGTGCTTGAGCGGTGGTCCCAGTCGCACACCAAGGCAGTCCCCGCCGTCGTCATGGCGCCTATGAGGATTCCGGTGGCGTCCAGCGGGTACCAGCCCAGCGCGTACGGGCCGGTTGAAGCGATAGCTATCCACGCCGCGGCCCCGGACGCGGCGTGATGTCCTCCCATCATCGTTTAGCCTGCGGTCTGCGAAGCGGGCGCATTCGGCGAAGCCGCGAAGACAGCTTCGATCACGGTGTTGGCCCACTCCAGGATCTCGGCGTCCTGCAGGTCCCGGCCGCCGATCCTCGCCGTCTTCGGCTTGGGGAGCAGCACGGCGTCGAGGGCCGGCTTGATCTGCGAGCCCGGGTACATGCGGTTGAGCCGCATGACCTTGGATTCAGGCAGCTGGGCGGGCGAGAAACGGATGAAGTTTCCTTGGAGCGCGACGTCGGACAGCCCGGCTTCGCGGGCACCCACCCTGAAGCGGGCGACGGCGATCAGGTTCTTCGCGGGCAGCGGCGGCTCACCGTAACGGTCCACGAGTTCAGCCAGGACCTCGTCGATGGCATCGTTGGTGATGGCTGCGGCCAGTTTCCGGTAGGCCTCGAGGCGAAGGCGTTCGCCCGGCACGTAGTCGTGCGGCAGGTGGGCATTGACGGGCAGCTCGATCTTCATGTCGGCGGCCTTCTCCTCTGCCTCGCCGCGGTATTCGGCCACGGCTTCACCCACCAGCCGGATGTACAGGTCGAAGCCGACACCTTGGATGTGCCCGGATTGCTCACCGCCCAGCAGGTTGCCGGCGCCGCGGATTTCGAGGTCCTTCATGGCCAATTGCATGCCGGCGCCGAGTTCGTTGTGGGTGGCAACGGCTTTGAGCCGCTCGAGCGCCACTTCGCCCAGGGGCTTCTCGCTCGGGTACAGGAAGTACGCGTAGGCGCGTTCGCGGCCACGGCCCACGCGTCCGCGCAACTGGTGGAGCTGGGACAGGCCGTACTTGTCCGCGCCGTCCACGATCAGGGTGTTGGCGTTGGAAATATCCAGGCCGGTTTCGATGATGGTGGTGCAGACCAGGACGTCAAAGCGCTTCTCCCAGAAGTCCACGATGATCTTTTCCAGGCGGCTCTCGGACATCTGCCCATGCGCCACTTCGACCCGGGCTTCCGGGACGAGTTCCCGGATCTGGGCAGCGATGCGCTCAATCGAGGACACCCGGTTGTGGACGAAGAAGACCTGGCCTTCGCGCATGAGTTCGCGCCGGATCGCCGCGGAGGTCTGCTTGTTGGTGAACGGCCCGACGTACGTCAGCACGGGGTGCCGCTCCTCCGGCGGTGTGGCCAGCGTGGACGTTTCGCGGATGCCGGTGAGGGACATTTCCAAGGTACGCGGGATGGGCGTGGCGCTCATGGCAAGGACGTCCACGTTGGTGCGCATCTTCTTGAGGGCTTCCTTGTGCTCCACGCCGAAGCGCTGCTCCTCGTCCACGATCACCAGTCCGAGATCCTTGAACTCGAAGTCCTTGGACAGCAGGCGGTGCGTGCCAATGACCACATCCACGGAGCCGTTCCTGACTCCCTCTATGGTTTCCTTGGCTTCCTTCGCACCTTGGAACCGCGACAGCGGCTTGACGCGCAAGGGGAATCCGGAGAAGCGCTCGGTGAATGTCTCGTAGTGCTGCTGGGCGAGCAGCGTGGTGGGAACCAGCACCGCGACCTGTTTGCCGTCCTGCACCGCCTTGAACGCAGCACGGACGGCGATCTCGGTCTTCCCGTAGCCGACGTCTCCCGAGACCAGCCGGTCCATCGGGATTTCCCGCTCCATGTCGGCCTTGACCTCATTGATGGTAGTGAGCTGGTCCGGCGTCTCCACATACGGGAAGGCTTCCTCGAGCTCCCGCTGCCAGGGCGTGTCCGGCGCGAAGGCGTGCCCGCGCGAGGCCATGCGGGCCGAGTACAGCCTGATGAGCTCGCCCGCGATTTCCTTGACGGCCTTGCGGGCCTTGGACTTGGTGCTTGCCCAGTCCGCTCCGCCCATCTTGCTCAACGACGGCGTGTCGCCCCCGACGTAGCGGGTCACCTGGTCCAGCTGGTCCGTCGGCACGAAAAGCCGGTCGCCGGGGGCACCCCGTTTGGACGCCGCGTACTCGAGCACGAGGTACTCGCGAAGACCCGCGTCTCCGCCGGAGGGACCGGAGGAGGAGCCGGCCACCTTGCGCTGGATCAGCTCCACGAACTTGCCGATCCCGTGCTGTTCGTGGACCACGAAGTCACCGGCGTGCAGCTGGAGGGGGTCGACGGCGTTGCGGCGTTTGGAAGGCATGCGCCGCATGTCCTTCGTGGACCCGGCCGAGGTGCGGCCCAGGAGGTCCGCTTCCGTCAGCAGCCCCAGTTTGAGGCCGTCCAGGACAAAACCGCGTCCGACGGCGGCAGTGGTCACCTCGATGATTCCGGCCTGGGGCTCGTGGGCCAGGGATTCGACGCGGGAGCACGGGATATCGGCATCATGGAACAACTCGGCGAGACGCTGGGCGGGCCCAGGGCCATCCGTCGCCACCACGATGCGCCATTGCTCGCGGACGTGCGAGCCGATGAATTCGAGCATCTCCGCGACGTCGCCCTGGTAACCGCGCGGTTCGCGGGCGTGCAGGTTGAGGACGTCGATGTCGAGGACCAATTCCTCGTCCGTGGCCAAGGACGTGATGGACCACCAGGAGACACCGTGGGCCAGGGCTGCGCTCCGGGTATCCGTCAAGGATTGGAAGCTGGCCGTGTGCAACGCTGAAGCGGCTTGGGAGCCCAATACCGAGTCGAGATCGAGGGGCGCCGACCCGCCGTCGGACGCCGTGGACCAGGCTGCTTCGAGGAACTCCTCGTTGGTGGCCGCGAGGTCGTGCGCGCGGGTGCGGACCTTCTCCGGCTCAATGACCACACCGATCGAACCGGCCGGCAACTGGTCCACGAACGGCACCATGGCGTCCACCAGGACCGGAGCCAGGGACTCCATGCCCTCGACGGCGATGCCACCGGCGATCTTTTCCAACATGTCCGCGGCGGCCGGCAAGTCGGCCTTGAGCTTGGCCGCCCGGGACATGACCGACGGCGTGATGAGGATTTCCCGGCACGGCGGCGCGTGCAATTCGGTGGGGTGGTGCACGGCCGGGCCGGTGAGCGAACGCTGGTCTGCCACGGCAAACCAGCGCATCTGGTCCACCTCGTCGCCGAAGAATTCCACCCTGATCGGGTGGTCTTCGGTGGGTGGGAAAACGTCCAAAATACCGCCCCTGACGGCGAATTCACCGCGGTGGGTAACCATGTCCACGCGCGAATAGGCAGCGTCGGCAAGGCGGCGTACCACGTCGCTGAAGGGCATTTCCTGCCCCACCCTCAACGTCACGGGGACCAGTTCTCCGAGGCCCGCCACGACCGGCTGGACCACGGCGCGGACCGGCGCCACGACCACCCGCAGCGGCCCCGCCGTCGAGCTCTCCGGGTGGGCCAGGCGCCGAAGGACGGAAAGCCTGCGTCCCACCGTGTCCGAACGCGGGGAGAGCCTTTCGTGCGGCAGGGTTTCCCAGCTGGGGAAGGCCGCTACCGAGTCCGCGGGAAGGTAGGCAGCCAAAGCCGCGGTAAGGTCCTCAGCTTCGCGGCCGGTTGCCGTGACGGCCAGCACCACCGCGCTGTCGTCGGGATTCCGGGAGGCGAGGCCGTCGGCCATCTCTGCCAGCAGCGCAGCCCTCAAGCCTGCGGGGGCGCTGATCTGGTAATCGTTGCTGCGTTCACTGAACGTCCGCGAAGCCTCGGGCCTGACCCGCGAGAACGTCCGGTCCTCACCCAGGGCACGCCGCAATCCATCAAGGGATGCGACAGCAGCGGCAGGGCTGATTCCGGAGTTGACCGCTGACGGTTGGCCTTTGGGGCTCATTTGGCACTCCTCGGAAGAGGGAAGACGGATGGGGGAAGGCAGCACGAAAACCCGAAATTCTTTCGAATCCCGGGCCGTTCCTAGCCTACCCCGACCACACCGTAGGATGTTTGGGAGCCGCAAGAGCTTTCAACCGAGATATTCACGGAGGACCCCCATGGCCCTGAACGCATCCACCACCCTGCCCTACGGCGTCGACCGCGTAGCCGCTACTTTCATTGACGAAGACTTCCTGCGCCACACGAGCGAGTACGTCGGCGGCACGTTGGAATCATTCCAGATCGACGGCGACGTCGCCGGCGCCTTCACCACCACCACGGTCCGCACGCTGCCCACCACGCGCCTTCCGGAGATCGCCCGCAAGTTCGTGGGCGAGAAGCTCACCGTCACCCAGACCGAGAAGTGGGACGCCCCGACCGCCGACGGCTCCCGAAGCAGCAACATCTCCCTCAAGATCTCCGGCGCCCCGCTGGATGTCACCGCAGTGCAGCGCCTCGTGGCCGACGGCGGCAACACCCGCGTCGAGCTCGAAGGTGCCGTCACGTCGTCGGTTCCGTTCCTCGGCGGCAAGATCGCCGACGCAGCCGAACCGATGGTGGGCAAGGCCTTGAACATCCAGTCGCAGCAGGCCCAGGCCTGGCTCGAAAGCCACTAGCGTGCAGCTGGGAGCCGGGCTGTCGATCGTCCTGATCGTCGCGGGTGCGTGGTCCCTCATCGTGTGGCCACAGTTCCTGCGGCGTGTCATGGCGGACTCCCGTGCCCACGACGCCAACGGGAAAGCCACGAAGTTCCTCACGGTGCACGTCGTGTTGGTCACCATCTCCATGGTGCTCGGACTCGCGACGGCGGTCATCGGGATCGCGGCGCTGCTCACGTAACGCCCCTCCCGGCCCCAACTGACTCGCATTTGTTGTCGTTTTGACGCCTCATAACGACAACAACTGCGAGCCAGTTGGGGGCCCGGCGGGGTGGGTGACCCTTCGGGTAAAATAGAACACAGGTGCGCCGGGAAGTCTGGTCGGCATAGTTTTGTCGACCCCGCACTCCCCGAGGAGCCACATGGCGAACCGCACGCACCCCGCTGAGCCAACCAGGGTTTTCAGCCGTTCCAGTTTCCCCGAGTATCAGCGGATCTTGGCTATTCTGCGCACTGAAACCGTTGGCGGGGCACTCCTGCTCGCCGCCACGGTAGCCGCGCTCGTCTGGGCAAACTCACCCCTCGCCCAGGGCTACTTCGCGCTGCGCGACGTCAAAATCGGCTACGCCCCCTGGCATCTCGAATTGAGCCTGGGCCATTGGGCCTCCGATGGGCTCCTGGCCGTGTTCTTCTTCATTGCGGGGCTGGAGCTCAAGCGCGAATTCGTGGCCGGGGAACTGCGGAAGCCCGCAAAAGCGATCGTCCCGGTGGCGGCAGCAGTGGGCGGCGTGCTTCTTCCCGCGCTCATTTACGTGGTCATCAACCTCGGCTCAGGCCAGGAAACGCTCCGGGGTTGGGCCATTCCCACCGCCACCGACATCGCCTTCGCCCTGGCCGTCCTCGCGGTCATCAACACGCATTTGCCCGCGGCGTTGCGAACCTTCCTGCTGACACTCGCGGTGGTGGACGACTTGATTGCCATCGGCATCATCGCGTTCTTCTACTCGAGCGGCCTGGAGCCCCTCATGCTGCTGGCCGCCGCCGTGCCGTTGGCCCTCTTTACCGTTCTGGTCCAGAAACGCGTCCGGAGCTGGTACCTGCTGCTCCCCCTGGCCGCAGCCACCTGGGCCTTCGTCCATGCCTCGGGAATCCACGCCACCGTCGCGGGTGTCCTGCTCGGTTTCGCGGTGCCGGTCGTGGCCTCCGGCAAGAAAGGCGAGCCAGCGGCGGGGCTCGCCGAAAGCTTCGAGCACCGCTTGCGTCCGTTCTCCGCCGGCTTTGCGGTGCCTGTTTTCGCGTTCTTCTCCGCCGGGGTGGCTTTGGGCGGCGCCGGGGGCCTCGGAGCTGCCCTGCGCGACCCGGTGGCGATCGGCATCGTCCTGGCCCTCGTGGCGGGCAAGGCGGCAGGAGTCTTCGGCACCACATTCCTCATCACCAAGACCACCCGTGCGCGGCTCGATGACGGCCTCGGGTGGATCGACGTCGCGGGGCTGGCCATGCTGGCGGGCGTCGGTTTCACCGTCTCCCTCCTGATCGCCGAGCTGGGCTTCGGCTCCGGCTCTCCGCACGATGACCACGCGAAAGTGGCCATCCTCGCTGGTTCCCTCGCCGCGGCGGTGCTTGCCGCCGTCGTGCTCAAAGCCCGCAACCGGCACTACCGCCGGGTCACGCGGGAGGAACAACCGGACGACGGCGGATGGGCCGGCTTTTAGCGGTTGCCGCGCAAGAACCGGACGATCCTGCCGGTCAACCGGCCGGGACGCCTCGCAAGATCGGTAAAGCTCGTCCTGTTCAGGACGGTCTCTTCCAAGGACGCCATCCTTCGTCCGAGCTCGTCCACGCTTGAATGAATCCGCTCGGCCAATTCGCGCAATTCATGGATTGAGCCTTCTTGCTGGCCGTGCATCTGGGCCAAATAGAGCAAGGTTCCATATCCAGACTTGCCGGCCTCTTCGCGAAGGTAGACATCACGCACGTAGCGGTCGAACTTCTCGTGGTCATCGGCACCGGCTATGACGCTGTTTCCCATGTCGCCGCGCTCTGATGGTCGCTGGCACCAAAACGCGAGGGGCTCGCCGTCCAGCAGCTCGATAGGGAACGCTGAGAGGAACCGAAGATTGAACTCCCAGTCGCCCACCGCGTCCAACGCTTCGTTGTAGCCCCCGATCCGCTCGTGGACAGCACGGCGGTAGAGGAAGGAAATCGGGACCACACGATTGCTGCGAAGCATGTCCGACAGCGTGATCGCCCGAAGCTCACGCTCAAAGCCTTGGGAACCGGTCTGCTCGATGACTCCCCCGCGGACCTCCTCATAGACGATGTCCGTGCGGACAGCCACGCCCTGGGCCTGCGGCGTCCCGTCGAGGAACCCCACGGTCTTCTTCAAGAAGTCCCTGTGCCAACGATCGTCGTCGTCGTGAATGGAAATGAACTCCGAAGCGCTTGCTTGGATTCCCGCGTTGGACGCAGCCTCCATGCCTTTGCTGGCCTCATGGTGGAGGATCGTCAGCTTGCCGGCGGGAAGGTGGTCCCAGGTCCTGGCGAGCGCATCCACGGGAACGGGATCCCCGCCGTCGTTCACGACGACCACCGCAACATCCTCGAAGGACTGGTCAAAGATGTCCTCGAGCGCGCGGCGCAGGAGGACCGGTCGGTTCTTCGTGCGGACGACGACGGCTACGCGGGCCTGGGCGTTCATCGACGGCCTCCTGCAGCACGGCGCAGCACGCCGGCGCCCCGGCGCAACAGGGAAGCGGCCCTGAACGATCGTGATCGCACTATTCGTTCATTTTCTTCCATCACTTCATTCCGTTCATGCACCAGTAGATCGCGTTGCGAGCGGACATCGTCCCACTCCGTCCAGAGGCTGGCGATTCCGCCGCTCAAGGCACGGAACTGGCCGCGTTGTCCCCTGGCCTGCGTGGCCCATTCCGAGTCCGATCCAAGCGTCACGACGTCCCCCAGCCCCTTTGCTGCCTCGGCATCCGTTGCCGAGAAAATGCTTGCGACGGCGTCCCACCAGTTCTCGTGAACTGCGCGTATCCCGGGACGCAACGATTCGAGGTGCTCACGGATTTCCGCGCGCCTCGCCCAGGCCTCAGCGATGGCGTGGTCGAAACCACCGATGTCGAGGCTGCTCAGCGGCAACGCCCAGTCCTGCACGCCCCAATTGCCCATGGCTCCGTGCAGTCTCACGTCCGAATAGGAGTCATTCGCGAGCGCAACCACGGGCACGCCGGCCGCGAGGCCGAAGACCACAGGGTGGTAGCGGTTTGTCAGCACCAGCTCCGCTGCCACGGTCAATGCCGCGGCTGCGGGGGCCGGAAGGACGGGGCATACGTGAATCCGGCCGTTCCGGGAGTGTGCCACAACGGTCTCATGGGACTCGTGGTCACCACCCTGGCCATCGTGGCCCAAAGGGCCCACATGCGGGATCAGGTACACGGGAAGCCCGGTCAGCTCCACGGCCCGGTCCAATACTTCTCCCAGTTTCGCGAGGCTGCGGGTTCCGTCCCGCCAGGATTCCGGACCGAAGGTCGCTGCGATGAAGGGGCCGCTCGGAGGCTCGAATTCCTCCGCCGCCGGATCCTTCAGGCCTGCCGATCCGGGTGCAACCCCAAGCGTTCCGGGCGGGACCAGGAAGCTGGCATCGTCCAGTACCCGGGTCAGTTTCCCGGAATCCAAGCCCATCTGGAAGCCCAACGCGTAGGAGGACGGCTCCCGCGCGCCAACCAATGCTGCGTAATCCAGGAGTTCGTGAAGAACGTGCTGATCCTGGGGCAACAGCGTGGGACCAAAGGTCTGGCCGCTCACAACCAAGGGCTTGCCCAGTTCCTTTGCGATAAGGCCCAGTGCCGCGCGTTCATAGAGCAACCATCCATACAAGGAATTCATGTTGCCGCCGCCGGCGATCAGCACGCCGTCGGCCGACTTCACCTCGTCGATGACCTGCCACACGGAATCTTCCGGGGGCAAGGCAGTCCGGTCTCCGCGGGCGGCCCGGCGGACGAGCTCCAAGTGCTTGCTGCGTTCGGCGGGCGGCCAAGGGAACACCAAGGTGCCTATCGCGTCCGTGCCGTAAAGTTCCCTGGTCTGTCCCGGGTCACGAGTGAGGAGGACGATTCCGGCGTGCAACCGGGCTCGAAGCTCATCGGCCGCGGCGATTGCCATCGCCTCGTCACCTACGTGGTAGGCCACCTGGCCCAGATCGCCTTGCACCAGAATCTTCAACACTCGGTCCTTCCCTAACGGCACGCAGCGGCTGCATTGGCTTGAGGCCTAAGCACTTCCGGATGCGCTGAAACAGCCTATCGTTCTTCTCCAGGGATCTCCGAACCGCAGTGATTCCCGGGGTTTTGAGTGCTGTTACCCAGGAAATGCCCTGCTGGGAATGATACGAGTAGCCGATATTTCAATTGGAGTAATGAGCTGTTCAAGTAGGGTGGTTGGCACGCTGTTTGGGCGGAATCGGCAGGAATACCTTGCTGATATGGACGCGAATAGTATGGAACGAGTGTGGCATGGGGCCCACAGGAAAGCCCACGAGAAGAACTGGTCATTGATCTTTGTTTGGGCAATTCTCGGTATCATGTCAATTTCGGTGCTCATCGCAGCGGTACCCAAATGATGCGATGACTAGGCCAACGGTACAAAAAAAGCTCGGACCGGTTTTTGCGGGTCCGAGCTTTTCTTTTCTTTGTTCGTCCGTTTTCCAACGTCATATAGCCAGCCGTGAACGACGCAGCGTGGCTGCGTTGGAGCTTCCGGCTTCTACTGCACCAGCCCCGCGACGGCGGCAAGGATGGTCGCCGCGACGAGGACGAGCAACATTCCCACAACCACGAACTCCGCCCGGCGGACCCGATGCTGGCTCCGGCGCCATTCGCGCCTGCTCTCCAAGGTAATCATGCTTCGAGGCTAGGTCCGGCCAAGTGCCCGAAATAGAGTGGACGCTACTCGACCTTCGGTCCCGCGCATTAGAGAGCCCGGGACACCCCTTGGCTCGCCTCGGCCTGGCGCAGTGCGTCCTCCGCGGCAACCCATGCGAGCATGGCGCACTTGACGCGGGCAGGGTATTTGGCCACCCCGGCCAGGGCGGCAGCATCCTGGAGCAATTCCTCATCCGCTTCCAGCTTGCCGCGCGAACGCATCAATTCCCTGAAGTGATCGATCGTGTGGCGAAGGGACACCGGGGACATGCCCGGTGCCATTTCACTGAGTATGGACGCGGACGCCATCGAAATGGCACAACCGTCACCGTCCCAGTGGATTTCGGTGACGGTTTGTCCGTCCCCGTCGGTGCCCAGGCTCAGCCGGAGGGTAATTTCGTCTCCACACACGGGATTGAGCTGGTGGCTCTGTCCCGTCCCACTCTGTCCCGTCCCATTCTGTCCCGCGTCCGCCGCGTCCGGAAGCTTGGCAAGGTCTCCCCCGCTGCGGGCCTTGGAGTGCTCCAGGATCAGCTGCTGGTACAGGGAGTCCAGGCCGCTCATGATGCGGCTCCGGCAGCGGTTACCCCAAAGTAGGGCCTGACCTGGGCAACGGCCTCAATGAACATGTCGACTTCTTCGGATGTGGTGTACAGGTAGGTACTGGCCCTCGTGGTTGCGCTCAGGCCCAGCCTGCGGTGCAGTGGCTGGGCGCAATGGTGGCCCACCCGGACAGCGATGCCCAGGTTGTCGAGGTACTGCCCGACGTCGTGCGCGTGCACTCCGGCGACGTCGAACGCGGCAAGCCCGGTCCGTTCTTCCCCCTGCCCGGGTCCAAGCACACGCACGCCGTCGATGGCGCTGAGGCCCGTGACAAGCTTTTGGCCGAGCTCCGCCTCGCGTAGGGCAATCCGGTGCATTCCCGTTTCACTGAGGTAGTTTGCGGCGGCGGCGAGGGCCACGGCCTGAGAAATAGGCTGGGTTCCGGCCTCGAAGCGTTGCGGGGCCGGCAGGTACCGGGCTTCTTCCATGGTCACCGTGGTGATCATGGAACCGCCCGTCAGGAACGGCGGCATGGCATTGAGCAATTCGCTGCGCCCGTAGACCGCGCCGATCCCCGTGGGCCCCAGCATTTTGTGGCCGGAGAAAACGGCGAAGTCCACGTCCAGGGCCTTGAAGTCCAAAGGCAGGTGCGGCGCGGACTGGCAGGCGTCCAGGACCACCAAGGCGCCTACCTCGCGTGCCATCCGGACCAGCACGTCCACGGGGTTGATGTTGCCGAGCACGTTCGAAGTGTGGGTGAAGGCCAGGATCCTGGTGCGCGCGGTCATGAGGCGCGCCGCTTCCTCAAGGCGCAGCGCACCGGCGTCGTCAATGGGGATGTACTTGAGTGTCGCCCCGGTCCTCCGGCACAGCTCCTGCCAAGGGATCAGGTTGGCATGGTGTTCCATTTCGGTGACAAGCACTTCGTCGCCCGGTTTCAAGGCGAAACGCTCGGCGCCGCCGGCGGCCCCATCCACGCTGGCGTTCGACAACGAATAGGCCAGGAGGTTCAGGCCCGCTGTGGCGTTGGCGGTCCAGATCAGTTCATCGTCCTGCGCGCCCACGAAACGTGCCACGGTGGCACGCGCGTCTTCGAAGGCGTCCGTCGCCTCTACCGCAAGGTGGTGCGCGCCGCGATGGACGGCTGAGTTCCGCTGCTCATAGAATTCCTGCTCGGCCTCAAGCACGCTCCGGGGGTTCTGCGAGGTGGCTCCGGAATCGAGGTAGATCAGCGGTTTGCCATTGATTTCCTGCTCAAGAACGGGGAAGTCGTTGCGGATGCGACGGACTTCATCGTCATCGAGTGCGGAAACCTGGGCATCTCCCCACGCGGGGGTGGAAACCATTGTCAAAACCGGTGCTCCTTGTCAGGACTACGTGTTGTTGGGACTACGTGGCAGTCACGAGCGGCTGACCGCCAGGAGTGGCGGCTCACCTAGTAATTGTCCCACCAAACGGCTTCGCTGCCTTCATCCCGGGAGCGACGGCCCTACTCCTCCGGCTTCGCCAACTCGTCCCACAGTTCGGAAAGCTTCTGCCTGCGCGAAACTCCGAGCTTGCCGTAAACCCGCTGCAGATGGGCGTTGACCGTGTTCACGGCGATCCCCAACCGGGCAGCGACTTCCGCGCTACTCAGCCCGGAGGCCACCAACGCGGTCACTTCGCGTTCACGCTGGGAAAGCTTGACGACGCCGGGAAGGACCGAGGATCCGGCCTCCGGACCGGCCGGGTGGGGCTCGTCAAAAACGAAGGCCTCCTCCTGCTCGGTCGCTTGCTGGGCTTCTCCCATGCTTACCTGTCCTGTTCCCATTTCCTGTCCCGCTTCCTGTCCGGACGGCATGCCGGACTCGACACTCCACACCAGCTCGGACACTCCCGCCCCCAGCTGCCGGTATCCCCGGCTACCGGTGCGGGCGGCCAGGCCGAGATTCAACATTTCAAGCGCCCGGTGTCCCTTCTTGGCGGCGGAACCGGCAAGTTGGATGAGTTTCCGGTGCGAGTGTTCCGTACCAACCAGCACTGACCGGGCGGCCGACGAATAGCTTTCGGCGAGCTGCGAAGCAAGATAGTTCCCGCCGCTGGCCCGCGAATCGTAGGCTGCCAGGGCGCGACGCACCTGGTTGACATCGCCAAGCAACCACGCGGCCGCGGCAAGTCCTCCGAGGGCCGGTGGCAAGAGCCCGTCGGGGTCGGCTTCATCCAGCCGCGCCTTGGCCTGGCGGAACTGTTCGCACGCCAGTTCCAGGCTCCCCTGCCTGGCAAGGACAAGCGCCCTGTAGAGATGCGCAGACCCACCGAAGTAGCTCATCCGGTTGCTGTAGCTGGAACTACCGGCGCAGAACATTTCGGGGCCGCCCCATTGCCCCCGCCAGATCAGATTGGAGCCGTGGATGGTCAGCACGGTCGAGTGGAAGTCCACGGGGCACCGCGGCAGCCGCCCGACGGCCTCGAGGGCCAGTGTCGAGAGCGCGACGGCGTCCGCGAACCGTCCGCTGACGGCGAGCCCTTGCGAGACGAGCGCCATCAAGAGCACTCCGGCCTGGGTCGGCGGCGATGGATGGCCTTCTGTACGCAATCCAGGGTCGACCAATTGGCTGTGGCAAAGCCTTTGGAACAGCTCGCCATTGCCTGAAGGCCAGCTGCCGTTCTGGGCGTCCAGGTACAGCTGGAGGACATCCAGTTCGTCCCGGACGGCCGCATAGTCCGCATGGGCCGGCTCGCCCTGCTGGATGCCGACGGCGGCAGCCTCCAGCCGCCGTCGGGCATCCTGGAGGACCGCCTGCAGCACGCTGGCCCCGGGCGACGTCGGCAAAAGCGCATGCAGCAGAAGCCACACCGCGTGGGCGAAATCCACGGTCAGGACGTCGGGGGTGTTTACCACCAAGCCCTTGAGGACGGTCACGGCCCCGGGGAAATCCCTAGTCTGGTAGAGCGCCCTCGCCAGTTCCACACCTGCAAGCAGTGCGAGTTCGGGCGCCTTCACGGCCTCGGCGGCCCGCCGGGCCCTTCGGTTGTCGTGAATATCGTTTGCGGCGATGGCCACGGCCAGAAGGTCGGCGTCGGGGACCGGCAGACCACTTGCCTGTTCGAGGTCCACGCGACGGAACAACGCCCAGAGCGAGTCCTCGGCAGCGGGTGCGGACGTCACGTAGATGCTCCGGTGAAGTTCGAGGATCCGGACGGACCCCAGCTGCTGCCGGGCCAGTCTCCCCTCGATGGCGTGGCTCAGCGTCGCGGTCTCCAGGCTGTCTTTTTGGATGCGGATCGTTCCGTCGGCCCGCAGCGCGTCGATCGCGCGCTTTTGGACAAGTTGCCCAAGGACCGCCAGGGGTATCGGCTCCCCCACGGCGAGAAGGTCCACAACCTGCCGCTGTGGCACGGAATAGCCCTCAAGGCGGTGGCGGGTCAGCTCGAGCGCTTGTGAACCGTCCAGGCGGATAGGTCCGGACAACATCCAGGAATCGGCCTGCTCCACGATCTCGCCACGCGCTGCGGCTTCGTCCAGAAGCAGCTTCGCGGTCTGCAGGTTGCCCCCGGTGAGGGCATGGATGTCCCGGACGAGGCTGCGGGCAGCGTGGCCGCCGAGGCGATCATCAAGGAATTCGCGAAGCTGCTCCTCCGTGAGATCGTCCAGCGTCACAACGGACAGCTGCCGCGAAACCACGGACTCCATGAGTTCCATCCTCAACGGCCGGTCCGAGCGGTGGGTGGCAATCAGGCGGATGTCCGGTTCGACAAGCAGCTGGCTCAAGAGCCAAAGGGACATGTCATCCAGGAAATCGATGTTGTCCAGCACCAGCAGGGCAGGAGATCCGGAGGTCGCAGCGCCGCGCACCGCCTTCCGGCAGGCCGCCACGATGGAACCGGGCCACACCTTGGCCCTGGCCGGCAGGTCCGGAACAAGCGCCATGGCGATTCCAAAAGGAATGTCCGCGAAAGACTCCGAGACGTTGTGGGCGATCACGCTGAAGGATCCGCCCAGCACCGAAGCCGCGGCGTCCAAGAGGGTGGTCATTCCTGAGCCGCCCGGTCCCGAGATGACCATCCCGGCCGGTTCCGGCCCTGACAAGGCAACGACAATCTCCTGGAGCTCGGCTGCCCGAATGATCGGGGGCGAGGTGTGGGTCCCTTCGGTATCGTCCATGGTCCTGTCTCATCTTCGGGCCGCCGGACACACGTTCCTGACGGCTGTGGCACGGACCGGTGTCATTTCCACACGTTACCTCCGGGTTTCAGTCCTGGATTGAGTGGTAACTACTTGGTTTTCCGGGGCTACTTGCATGAAATATTCCCGCTCCACGCGGCCCTCGACGAGGTCTCCGCGGCGGCTCCACGGAGCCTCCACGGAGCCTCCCGGCGAGGGTCCCGGCGAGGGTGCCAAAGCCTCGCTTCCAGCCCGCGCCTTCCGCCGGATTTGCATCCGCTGTTACCGCCCTGTGATCTGACTGTGTAAGCTGGTGCCGCAAGAGTAAGTTCCGGCTGGCTACTTCTGGGGAGTTGAAGCGCAGCCGATTCCCGTAACAACTCTGTCGTGACACACCATTTGGCCGTGTACGACGCTGCGGCATTTTCGCCTGCAGATCGCCTTATCCATGCCCAGGTCTCGTATGTCTATGTCCCCAACAGATATGTCACCCAAAATATGAAACACCTGATCACAGCACTTGTCGCCGTGGCGCTCCTTGCCTTCGGCGGGTTCGCCACCATCTCCGCTGTCCAGTCCTCGCACAAATCCTCCTACCAGGCCGGAGACCGCTCTTCGAGCACGAGCACGCGGGCAACCCCCGCACCTTCCGCCTCCTCCACTCCCAAGGCCACGCCGGCGCCGACGTCGACGCCCACGCCCAGCAACGTTCCGGCCTCGACGCCGTCGAGCAAGCCCGCCCCGTCGACGCCCGCTCCGGCCACAACAGCCGCCAGCGCGCCCGCCCCCACGGCAGCGCCGCTGCCTGTCACCGGGACCTACCCGCTGCACACCAACATCGTGAGCACCACCTTCTGGGTAGGCGAGATCTTCAATGCCAGCCTTTCGGACGGCTCCCAGGTCTGCTCCACCTACAACGGCCAGTGGGCTTTGCAGCACACCGGCGTCAACATGGGAACCACTCCTTCCAGCGCGAGCGGTTGCCCCGGCAGCACGTACGGCGGTTGTGACGGAGTCAGCTCCGGCACCGGCACGAACTTCACCTGCGCCACGGAACAACGCGTGGCCAGCAATGGATACTTCCCGCTGCACCAGCCCAAGCCTTTGCAGAACCCGTTCTACCTGGATCTGCCGTACGACGACGTCAATGACAGCGTCGCGTTCGCCCAGCGTTGCAATGTGATTCCCTGGGCCGCCGCGGACAACGCCAAAACAGGCGTCAACCACTGCGCGGACTCGAGCTACAGCTACATGAAGAACGCTTGGGTCCAGATCACCGGCCCCAATGGCGGCGTGTGCTACGGACAGGTTGAAGATGCCGGTCCTTCCAGCGGCTCCCTCTACCACGATTCCGCCTACGTATTCGGCGCGAACAACGCCCGTCCGGCCAACAAGTCCTTCTCCGGCGACCCGAGCCAGGGTGCGGGCATGGATGTGTCCCCTGCCCTGAACGGTTGCCTGGGCTTCGCTGAGCTGAACGGCGACAATGACCACGTTTCGTGGCGCTTCGTTGACCGCGCCAGCGTCCCGGCCGGTCCGTGGCTCAACGTTGTCACCACGTCCGGAGTCACCAACTAGCGCAACACGCGTTTCCCGGAGCCCTTAAGGTCGACAAGACACCGCGGACTCCGGAAATGTCGGACGCCCATGTCGCACAGCCGCAAAGGCTGTGCGGCATGGGCGTCCGTGTGTCCGCTCACTGTGCGCGGGCAGTGTCCTAGCCGGTCCGCACGACGGAAGGCCCCGGCGTCGCGATCTCCTGGGATTGGCGTTGGATTCTCCGGACCGGGCTGACCCAGACTCCCGAGGAACTCGACGAGTACGCCTTCGGCAAGACCTGGAGGCAGATGACCGCGTCCAGGATCCGCATCAGCGGAAACAAGGGAGCCATCAACAAGAAGCGCGGGTTGCGCATCGAAACAGCGGCAAGGACCGTCAGGAAGAGGTCAGGCAGGAAGACGCCAATCAGGACGTCCTGGGGCCGCAGGACCCCCGACAGGAAGACAAAGACGTCCGATCGATTTCCAAAGATCCACACCTCTACGGCCGCGAGTGACGACAGCAGGAAGGCCGGCACCAGAAGCACGAAGAAGAGGCAGCTGGCCACGAGCTCAACAATGTACAGCCCCAGGACAAACCAGAATCTGCTGAATTGCAGGCCGTGCCGGCGGACGGTCTGCCAGAAGCCGAGGATCCACCGCCGCACCTGCTTGATGTAGTCCTTCAGGTTGTCCGGATCCTGGGTGTACGCAACGGCGGCGGAGGGATGGAACGCAATCCGTCCCAGTTTTTTTGCATGGATCTCAAACGTCATGTTGAAGTCTTCGATCACCAGTCCTGGCGCCAGGACCTCTATTTTCGCGAGCGCACTGGTTCTGTACATGCTGGCGAATCCAGGCACTATGGAGACGACGTTGGCGCCGCGGGCTGCCTGCCCGTATTTGAGCAGCAATTGGACCACGATGTACAAGCGCTCCCGGTAGGCCACCAGGAAGCGGCCGATCGCCGTCGGAGGCGCCGGGCTCATGATCGACTTCGCGCGTCCCGCGACGGCAACCACGGTGGGATCGTCGAACAGCGGGAGCCCCGTTTCGAGGTAATCCGGCGTCGGGCGGGTGTCCGCGTCCAGGAGCATGACCACCTTGAACCGCTTGCAGAGATCGAAATGGGCGATGCCCGCTGCGAGCGCTCCGGCCTTGCCACGGTTCGGTTCAAGGTCCAGGACCTTCACCCCGGCGGCCCGCGCAATGGCTGCGGTGTCGTCGGTGGACATGTCCGAAACGACGTGGATGTTGCGTCGGGGAACCAAAGCGGACGCGGCGAGTATGGTGTCCTTGATGACCAAGGCCTCGTTGTGGGCGGCCACGAGGACCGCGACATTCGACGGGGAGATACGCACTCCCTTCGAACGATGGCGGGCCCGTTGACGTCGTGGGATCGGCGCCTTGCGGCCGCGCAGCATGGCGATCCAACCGAGGATCCGGTAGGACAGGCCGCGGGCACGCCACGACTCCTCACCGGCCAGACGGACCAGCCCGGCAACAGCCCAGAAGATCGTGCTGACCCCCAGGACCAAAAAGATCGAAAGCAGAACTATCACGGCGACGGAGCTCCCACTGTGTCGTACATTTCGTAATCATCGGTAGCAAGCTGGCCATCACTGAAGAGGTTCATTCCAAAGCTGATGGCCTCGGCTCCTGCCGGAACGGGCGGCGTATCCCAGACTGCCTGCTCGTAACTGGTGTTGGCCGCGAACCACGGACTGGCTGTCCAATAGGTCCACGTGCCCAGCTTGTTGCGGTAATACACTTCGAATTGTGTCTTCGCGGTGGACTGGTACCACGCCCTGAGTGAATAGCTGTGGCCCGTGCTCACGCTCGGAGCACAGGCGCCGAGATCGAGGACAGGAAGCAGTTTGGCGTCACCGGACGCGTATTCGGTCACGTCCAGGCGGCGGGCCACCGCGCCGGTGTGTCCCGGGGTCAGGGTGCTCAGGACCACGGCGTTCTTGCCGTAGGACGACACCTGCCAGCACTGCGGCAAGCCATACTTTCCAGCGATCTCCAGCCCCGGGTTCCGAATGGCGTTCTGTCCTGGTGCTGCCGGCGCGGCCACGGGACCGTTCACCACCGGTTTCGCCACGCCGCCGACCACGTCATGGACAGTGCGCACGGCCATGGTCCCCTGTTGGGTCTTGGCCGCCAGCCACGTCGCGAACTGCTCGAACAACGCGGGGCTGATGGAGCGGGGACTGCCGCTGTTGTCGACGTCGTAGAAGGTGAGCTGCAACCAGCCTCCGGCCTTTTCGGCTTGCGCAACGGTCGCCTCAAGGTCTGCCAGCGTCCAGTTGCTGCCGACCTCCGATGTTGCCCGTGTCCGGAAGGGATCTGCAGGGCGGACAGTTTCTACTGCCGCGCAACCCACGCAGTCAACCGGGGTGGTGATCTCGCCGAGGCCCCGCGCGCTGTTGTAGCCGCATGCAGCCACCAATTCCTCCGACTTCGGCGTCGACGCCGCGAACGGATAGGCAAAGGAAGTGACCTTGAAGCCCCAGTCCGTAAGGTTCGCCCGATCGTTGCAGATCTGCCTCGACGCTTCATCCGGCTCCACCGAAGTCACATCGGCAAGGGTGACTGTATGTCCGCCGATTTCATTCTGGTCCGCGGCAAGGCTGTGGAGATTGTCCGCTGTCATGTAGTCGGGTGCGCCGACAAAGCCCGAGTCGATGAAAAACGTGCCCCGGAGGCCGTGCTCCTTCAAGATCCGGGCCGCCTCCATCTGGCTTGCGCGGCCCGCGTCAAACGTCAAGCTGACGGACGAGAGCGGCTCGGCTGAAGCCGTGGGGCTGTTCGCGGACCCGCCGACCGGAACTTGGTTTCCGTTGATCAGGGATGTGGCGCCTGTCAGCAGGAGCAGCACCGACACCCAGGAGACAGCCCATAGGCCTGCCCGTTTCCTCGACGTGCGGACCGGGCCGGATGCGATGTCCTTCCCCCGGGCACTCATCGCCAACCCGCGCTGCCGGTTTTCCTGAAGGGGCCGGTGGCGACTGGGGGAAGCCTCGGTCTCAAAGGCTTATTCACCACCGGCCCCCGCTCAGGGGCCCTCTCTGCGAGGGCGCGCTGCCGTCGGGCAGCTCCATCAATTGGCGCTGGGTCCATGGGAGGGACCGTGATGGATCCCCCAAAAGCAGGCTCGAACTCCAGGCAAACGCCTTCTCGGATTAATCCGCCGTGTCCTGATGCCGCTCGGACCAGAGCGTCCGTTTCCATTGTGAGACCTGTCTTTCCCCCGTTGCCCTCAACCAACTGACAGCATCAGCCTATGAATCAGGGCGACGGCGGACACGAGTAGCCTCTACCCGTCTTTACACTCAACCTTGACGTCCGGACAACGCCACTACTCGTCCGCTACGCGTCGAAACCACCGGGATAAAACCCGGGTGCGAGCAGGGGCGAATCCGATCTGTTCGTGGTCAAATGGTGCAATCAGGGCAGTCGGGGTTAAGGATGGCGGGAGAGCGTGTCCAGGAAACAGGCAAGCGGCACCCGCGTTGCGGTCGGGGCGCGCGTCGGGCGGGCGGTCCGTGGCTTGTCCGCCCCAGCCAATGGACCCCGCCGCCGGCTGTCAGCTTTCGCCCGGGCCTGCATTGCCGCGGTCCTTGTGGTGGCGGGGATGGGAGGCATCCTCGTGTGGCGGTTTACGACGGACGCAAACGGCTCCCTCGAGCCCCCATGGTTTTCCGGCTACGTCGACGTCACCGTGGTCCCCCAGTACGCCTTCGAGACACCTGCGGGCGAGGGCACCAAGAATGTCACCCTGGCGTTTGTGGTGGCATTGGCTGGGCAGGCGTGCACACCGAGTTGGGGTAGCACGTACAGCCTCGATGCGGCGAAGACGTCGCTCAAGCTTGAGGACCGGATCGCCAAGCTGCGGTCGAATGGCGGCGCCTTCGCCGTGTCCTTCGGCGGTTCAGTGAACAGTGAGCTCGCCAACTCGTGCCAGAACGCAGCAGATTTGGAAAGGGCCTACCGGGCCGTCCTGGAGCGCTACAACCCCGCAACCATCGACTTTGACATCGAAGGCGACAACCTGGCGGACAGCGCAGCCTGGCAGCGCCGAGCCTCAGCCATCGCGGCCCTCCAGAAGGAGCGGATCAAGGAAGGGCACGCCCTGTCAATTTGGCTGACCCTTCCGGTCACCCCGCAAGGACTGACCGACGCCGGAACCTCGGCCGTTGACCAGATGCTCGCCGCCGGGGTCCAGCTGTCCGGCGTCAACATCATGACCATGAACTACGGTTCAAGCCGGAGTCCATCGCAAAGCATGCTCGACGCCGGAACGTCGGCTGCCCAGTCCACCCACGATCAGCTCAGCATCATCTATCAGCGCGCAGGGACGACCCTCAACAGCGAGCAGATCTGGGGAAAGATGGGATTGACCCCCATGATCGGCCGGAACGACCTCCCGGGCGAAGTCTTTGACCTTAATGCCGCCCGGGGATTGAACTCCTTCGCCATTAGCAAGGGGGTTCAGAGAGTGTCCATGTGGTCCCTCAACCGGGACATGTCGTGCCCGCAGGACACTCCGGAGGACACGGCCAGCCACGTGTGCAGCGGCATCGATCAAGGAACCCAACGCTTCTCCGATGTGTTGGGGGCGGGATTCCGCGCCAAATTGCCGTGACCCCGCAGATCAACCCGTAGGCGGGTCAACCGCGCAGGCGGTCGAACCACAAGCCGGTCGAACCACAAGCCGGTCGACCGGTGATCATGCCGGGCCGGGACGTTCCGCCCTGCCCTGGTTCTTGGCTTCGGCCGGCCGGGCGAGATGCCGGCCGTTGCCGTGCCGGAACAGCTTCTTGAGCCACTGCATTGATACCTCCAGTTTTCGAGGGACTGTTTGTACCGGATTGCTTGGACGGCCCGGCCTACTTCACTTGGCTTACCGTGACGATGTTGAGCCATGGGCCCGCCGGAACTTGGTCCCGTGGCACGAACTGCCAGTCGACTTTGTCCGACTCGCCATCAAGCTCGGAGAAACCGAGGCACCCGTTGAGCGCAGGTGAGACATCCATGCCGGCTCCGTTGAAGTTCTTGTTGGCCGGACGCGCATCATTCGAACCGAAAACGTAGTCCTTGTCGTGATACTGGCCCGGACCGGCATCTTCGATCTGTCCGTAGCATTCGCGGTTGCCCAGCCGGATCCTGACCCATTGGTTCTTCATGTAGCTGAAGGAACGGTTCTGGGCATTGCCCGCGAAACCAGGGTCGTTGGCCCAGGGGATGACGCTGGCCCGTTCTGCAAAGGCGACGGGATCGTTGACGTCGTCAAAAGGAAGATCGAGGTAGAACGGGTTCTGCTTCGGAGTCATGCTGGTTGGCGCGAATCCTTTGGCCGGCGTTCTCGCCTCGGTCTGGCAGCCGTTCGTCACCACACCATCACAGCCTCCGTAGCTCTGCATCCATTGGGAGTCGTAGGTCGATACCACTTGGCTGCCATCCGCCGCGTTGGGATCAAAGATCTCACCGACCCAAAAGGTCGTGGACACAATCCCGGTGTGCCAGGGATATCGGCTGGCTGATTGGCTTGGACCCGGCGCCGGACCAGGTCCAGTGCAGGCCGCCGTCAGCAGGGCCAGGGAAAAAGCACAGCAGACTGCTGGGCGGTTCCAACGCTTGACCGTCGATTTCGCCGTATTCACCATTCACTCCCCTAGGGGCCTTTCTCGGGTGCTTCTCGCAGTGTACGTGGCCTTGGGTGGGGGTTCACCGGAAATTGCCTGGGAAACCCCGCCCGCCATCCCTCAGGACGAGCCGCCGTCAGCCTTTAGGGAAATCGATGTTGTAGCGATACAGGAAAGCAGCCATGGCGTCGCGGTTGATGGCGGTGGTTGGCCTGTACGTGCCATCCGGGAAGCCGGTGGTGATGCCTGTGGACGCCAACCACCGGATCTCGTTGTAGAACGGAGCGCCCACCGGTACATCGGAGAAGGGCGGTGCGTTCGCCGGCACGGCGGGACTGCCCTTGATGCGGTAGAGGAACGCGGCCATCGCGGCCCGGCTGACGGCTTCACCAGGGTGGTAGGTTCCGTCCGGGTAGCCTTTCGTGATCCCTGTTGAAGCCAGCCACCGGATCTCGTTGTAGAACGGAGCACCGGGAGGAACGTCGGAGAAGGTGGGAGCATTCGCCGGCACCGCAGGGCTTCCGGAGAACCGGTACAGGAACGCAGCCATGGCATCGCGGGTGATTGAGGTGAGGGGACGGTAGGTGTTGTCCGGCCAACCCTGCGATATCAAATTGTTCGATAGCCAACTGATCTCGTCATAGAAGGCCGAGGTAGGAGTGACATCGGTGAAATGCTTGATGCCTGCACTGTCATAGAGTTCGAAATCATCCGTGGTCAGTGTGCCGTTGCCGAGCAGGTTCAAGCCCAAACTGATGGCCGAAGCACCGGCGGGAAGTACCGGCGAGGTCCAGGTGGCATGGGCCCAGGAGGTGGATGCCGGGAAATACGGGCTGGCGGTCCAATACGTCCAGGTGCCCAGCCCGGTGCGGTAATACAGTTCGAATTGAGTGGTGGTCGTCGAGGTATACCAGGCCTTCATCTCGTAGGTGTGGCCGGGGGTAGCACTCGGCGCGCACTCGCCCAAGTCGAGGGTAGGCAAGAGCTTGGCGTCCCCGCTGACATAGGCGGACATCAGGAGCTGTTCGGCGTGGGTCCCTGTGGTGCCTCCATGGCCGGGAGTTACCGTAGTGAAGGTCGCCGTGTGGCTGCCATAGCTGCCTTGGGCCCAGCACTGCGGTAGTCCAGAGGCCACCGGCCCGGCGGTTTCCATGCTGGCGTTCTTCACGAGGTTCCCCGCGGTGACGGGCGGCGGAGCGGCCGGCCCGGCGACAACCGGCTTGGACGCTCCGCCCAGTGTCTCTTGCACCGTTTGGACGGCGATCCGCCCGGCGGCCTTCTCCGCGGCCAGCCACTGTACATACTGGGTGAAGAGCGCGGTGGATACCGTCAGCGGATCGGCGATTCCCGACGTCGGATCGATGCCGGTGCCGATGTGGTGGAACGTCACTTGGACCCAGCCGCCGCCCGGCTCGGCCTTGGTGACCAGGTTCTGCAGATCGGTCAAGGTCCAGGTGTTGTCCACTTCGTCCGGGGCCTTCGTGTCATAAGGATCGGCCGGAGGAAGGGTCTCAGCGAATCCAAGTCCGGCGCTTCCTGGCACAACGCTTTCAAGGTCTCCGAGCCCGCGGGCGCTGTTGTAGCCGCACGCCGCAACAGTGCTCTCCACCGCAGGGGTGAGGGACGCGAAGGGGTACGCGAAGTTGGTGACCGTGAATCCCATGTTGGTGAGATTGACCCGGTCATTGCAGATCTGGCGTTTGACCTCGTCCGGACCCATTTGGGCCAGGTCCGGGTGGGTGACGGTGTGGCCGCCTATCTCGTTGCCGTCCGCCTGCAACGCCAGTGCTTCCTGCGTTGTCATGTAGTTCGGAGCATTGAGGAAGCCTGACGGCGTAAAGAACGTCCCTTTGAGCCCGTTGCTTTTGAGGATGGCCGCAGCGGGGATCTGGTCCGCGTTGGCGTCGTCGAACGTCAGGGTGATAATGGTGTTTGGCGCGGCGTGGGCGGCCGGTACCGCTATCCCGAAAACAGACGCTGACATCAAGACGCTCAGAACTCCGGCGAGCCAACGCGATTTTCCCGCAGGGCTCAAACGTTGGGCCCTATGTCGAGGTTGAGACAAGGACGCCCCCCAAACACGTTGCATTTGCACTCAGCCTTTCCTTTGATGCTGCTTCTTCAGTTGAACGACTTCAGTTGAACGACGCCGCACGGTCGGCGGCATCATAGAACACGCATCAAGATGCGAGGGTGATCTTCCATCCCGCGGGATCCAGGACTTTTGCCGGCTTGTAGTCGGCCGCGACGTTGCGGATGATTTCATCCAAGGTGGTCTTCGGGTCGAAGCCGACAAGCCCGAGGGACTTGCTGTTGTCCGGAACCCGCCGGCGCATGTCTTCGTAGCCTTCCGAGTACGCCTGCTCATAGGGCACCAAGGTGATGGCGCTGTCGCTCCCGAGGAGTTCGACTATCCTTTGGGCCAACGTCAGGATGGAAATCTCGTAGCTGCCGCCGAGGTTGTAGGCATTTCCGTAGGCAAGCGGTTCCTCGGAAATGCGGACGATGGCCGGAACGATGTCGCCGACGTAGGAGAAGCACCTCGTCTGGTGGCCGTCTCCATAGACCGTCAGGGGCTCACCGGCGAGCGCCTGGCGGACCAGTCGTGGAACAACCATTCCGTAGCGGCCCGTCTGCCGCGGACCGACTGTGTTGAAGAGCCTCACGATGGCAACCGGCAAGCCGAATTGGCGCCAGTATGCGTGGGCGAATGCTTCGTCAATGCCTTTGGCCGCGGCGTAGGTCCACCGGGATTTGAGCGCGGATCCCAGGATGCGGTCCGCTTCCTCCGAGAGGCTGTCCGAGGTGTTCTTGCCGTAGATCTCGCTTGTGGATGCCAGCAGCAGCGAGGCACCCGATTCCAGGACCGAGTCCAGGACCACTTCGGTGCCATGGATGTTCGTGCGGAGGCTCTCCAACGGGTGGTCGACTATCAGGTTCACGCCAACTGCGGCGGCCAAATGGAAGACCCTGTCGGAACCAGCCACCACTTTGTCCACCGCGTCGCGGTCGAGAATGGTGCCCTCGATGAAATGGAAGTTCCTGTGGCCGATGACGCCTTTGAGATTCTCCAAGCGTCCGGTGGACAAGTTGTCCAGCACGGCGACTTCGTCCCCGGCCGCCAACAAATGCTCAACAAGGTGGCTTCCAATGAACCCGGCACCGCCGGTTATTGCTGTTTTCATTACTCCTGCTTCCGTCGAAAACCTGGGTGGGTCTAGAGCCGGGTTACGTTATCGGCTTTGGGCAAGCGGTACGTCGTGTCCAGGACTGCCGGTGCTCCGGCCAGCCAGTCAAGTTGCGTCTGGCTGTGCTTCGTGTGCAGGATCACCAGATCCGCACCCCAGTCGGCCGGCGATTGCTCGGACTCGAGTGTCCCGCCGTGACCGTCCGGAGCCGTCCGGCACCAAGGGTCGGAGAATGCCACTTCCGCTCCGTCGGCGATCAGGGCGGCGATGATCTCCAACGCCGGGGATTCCCGGAGATCTTCGACGTCGGGCTTGTACGCAACCCCGAGGACCATGACGCGGGCACCGGCAACACCGTGGTTGCGGTCCGACAGGATTCGCCGGGCCTTCTCAACCACCTGGTGCGGCCTGCCTGCAATGCCGGCCATCGCTTGTTCGATCACGGGGGCCGTCAAGCGGGCTTTGCGCAATTGCCACAGCAAGTAGTGGGGGTCGCACGGTATGCAGTGCCCGCCGACTCCGGGACCAGGGGTGAACGCCATGAATCCGTACGGCTTGGTGGAAGCGGCATCGATGACGTCCATGACCTCCATGTTGAGTTCGTGGCAGATATCGGCGAACTCGTTTGCCAAGGCGATGTTGACGGCCCGGAAGGTGTTCTCCACCAGCTTGGTCATTTCGGCGACGTCTGCCGACGGCACCACGTGAACCAGCTTGGTGCTGGCGCTCAGAAGCCGCTCGGCAACTTCGCCGCAGGCCGGGGTCACGCCGCCGACTACCCGCGGGACGTCTTCGTGGGAGAACGAATCCACGCCGGGGTTGATGCGCTCGGGCGAGAACGCCACGAACACGTCACGGCCTGGAATGAGTCCCTTGGCAGCCAGCGGCAAAGCCAGAAGGTCCCGGGTGGATCCGACGTACGTCGTCGAGGTCAGCATCAGCAACTGGCCCGTGGTCGCGAAATCGACCACCGAAGCACACGCGGCCCGGAGAATGCCGAGATCCGGGACCAGGTACTCGTCCACGGGAGTGGGAACGCAGACAACCACTGCCGCCGCGCGGGCAAGCAAGGACAAGTCGCTGCTCAGCATGAAGGTCGGGTCCAGCAGCGCGTTCCGGAGCCGCTCCTTGTCGGAGTCCAGGAGATCCGCCCGTTGCTCGCGGATCACGGCCAAGCGGGCGTCGGACACGTCGAGGCCGAGAACACGCCGGCCCGAGGCGTTGATCGCCAGTGCGGTGGGCAGGCCGACATAGCCCATGCCTACGATCGCCACGTCGAAGGTAAAAGCCTGGTCCTGCGTGGTTGCCCGTGTTCCTGCGCCCTCCGGCCATGCCGGTGCCTGTGTGTGCAAGGACTGCGAGCTCCCGCTGGGCTCTGCCTTGAGGGTCTTTACCTTCGTGTTCGGTGCCATGGTCAGTCGACCTCCCGGTGCCTGTTGTCTCCAGTGTGAAAGAAAGCCGGCGACGAAACGGGATGTGCCCTGGTCTCAGAGGGCACATGACCGCCCGCCGCCGGCTCGATTGTGGGGGTACCCGCCAAATGCGGGCGCCCGGTTGCATTGGAGTTGATTTCTCGCTGGATTACCGGGTGGTTTTCCTGTAGCAAAGAATTCTTCCTGCGCTTCATCTCGAGACCCACTTATCCCCAATTGAGTGGCGGTTGCCATCAGGAAAAGCGTATTAACGAACCCCTAGGGCGGGCGCGAGTGGGCTCTACCCGTCTTTGGATGCGCGGTCCCTTCCGAGGCCACTGACTACCCGTCCGAGCGCTTTTAACCACTCGATTCAGTACTCGCTTTTGGGCCTCGGGCCCTTTACCGCAGCGGACGACGGCGGAAGGAGACTTCGGGGAAGCGCTCACCCATCGCCGGGGCCGGGCCAGTCGCGCCCGCGGCTAGCCCAGGCCCTGCGTGCCGTGGGCGCCGTTCATCAAGTCTTCCCGGTGGCTGATGCCAAGCTTGGCGAACATTCGGTACAGATGGCCTTCAACGGTGCGCAAGGACAGGCCCAAGCTCAGCGCAATGTCCTTATTGCTCGATCCCGACTGCACCAGCGTTGCGATTTCCTGTTCGCGCCGGGTCAGTTTCTGGAGATCCGGGGAGCCTCCGTCAACGGCCGGACCGGCCTTGTCGAGGGCGGCCGTGCGGCGCTTGAGGAGACGCTGGCCCTCGAGCTGGCGTGCCTTGTCGCCCCTGCTTTCGAGGATCCGCAGGGCGTGGCTCGCGCAGTCGGCTGCGGCAAGCTCCAGGCCGTCCCTGGCTGCCGAGTCGCTCAGCTCAATGAGGCGGTCCGCGTCCTTGTGCGCGAGGGCAAGTCCGACGCTCAGGGCAAACTCCGCGGTGCGGCCTTCGCTGCCTTCCGCCACTGCCGTCAGCCGGCGTGCCACTCCCGGGTCTCCGAGCCTCAGCACCAACATCAGGATGTCGATCTCAGCGCCGATCGCTCCGTCCGCGGCCGCGGAATCCGCAAGGGCCATGAGCCTCGCGATCGCCGTTTGCGTTCCGGTATGTTCGGCCCGCGCAACTGCCGCATGGCCTTGCGCCAGCAGGGACGGATGCACGCCTTCCCGGATCAACGCGTCGTATTCGCTGGTGTACGTCATCGCAGTGTCACGCCGCTTCAGGATCGACGCCGCGTACGCGGCGGCAGCAACGGCGTCGGGCAGGTCGCTCCCCATATCGGAGACCCGCAGCATGCTGACCGCCTGCCGAAGCCGTGGCAGCGCCACCCCGAGGTCTCCCCGGCGCAGGTCAACCATGCCCGCCGCCAAGTGGAACATCCCGCCGGAATAGATCAGGGAGTTCGGGGCTTGGGAAACATGGTTCTTGAGGAACGTTTCAAGAACGCCGAACTCACCGGCCTGTTGCAGGGCAAGGATGTAGCGGCGCATCACCATTCCTGCGTATTGGAGGCTCCAGTGGCCGCTCGTGGCGACCATCTCCTGGATCTCCATCAGGATCTGGATGGCGGAAACCGGCCGTCCCGTGACCGCCATGGCCTCCGCGAGGAGGGTGCCCGCCACGAGGCGGGACTCGTCGTCGTCCGCTTCTTTCCAGATCTGGCGGAGCTCACGCTCCGTCTCGATGTAGTGGCCTTCGGCTTGGAGGCCCTCCAGTGAGAGGAGACGGCTTCCCAGCTTTCCGCGTTCCAGTTCATCAGGGTCGATGCCTTGACGGGATTCGGCGAGCCTGGCCAGGGCCGCCTCCCATTCGTATGCTGCCTGTTTGATGGCGTTCGGCCCGACGCCTTGACGCCCGGCAAGCTGGGCCGCCAACATCGATGCCTGCCGGACCGTCCGCGGATCATTTGTCCTATCCACCACTCCGGCGAGCGAGGATACCGATCCCCTGATGTCGCCCCGGTACCATTTGGCGCGTGCCACCTCAACCTGGGCTGCCAGCCGCAGAGAAGGATCCTTGATTGCGCCTGCTACCCGTTCCACGTAGCTGGGGATGAACAACCGGTTGGCCAGCTGGGCTGCTTCCAGGATGTCGGAGTCCGGGACCTCTGTGCCCGATTCCAATCCCCAGGAGACGTAGCGGAGCAGTCCGTCCATGGTCTGCGGCTTGGAATCCATGAGGTCCACGATGCGCCGCCGGATGGTCATGCTGTGGGCGGTCGGGACCAGCTGGCGGATCACTTCGCCCACCAGCGGCTGGGCCAGCCGGACATGCCGGGCGGGGTCTGACGCGATCTCGATGAAATGCAGCTCCTGCAGTTCGTCCACGGCTCTGGAGTCGCTGGCCTGTTGCACCACGTTCAACGGCACAGGCTCCGCAAGCGCCACGGTTTCCAGGGTTTCACGCTGCGCGGCTCCCAACATCAGGATCTGGTTCCGCACGAGGTCCATGAGGCGCACACTCGTCCCCCGAAGCTCACCCGAAAGCATCCAGGCATCGTTGCGGCACACCAACTGGCCCAGCGACTTGGCGTGCTCGATGAGTTCCAGCAGGAACATCGGGTTTCCGCCGGAGTACTTGCAGAGGACCGCGCTGGTGCCCTGCACCACCGGTGCATCCAAGGCCTGGGCGCAAAGTTGGTTGACTTCCTGCTCATTGAGCGGCTGCAGGTCGAACCGGTCCACGAGCCCTTCGGACCACATCGAGAAAACCTCGGCGGGCGGGGCAGGATACGGCCGGCACAAGAACACGACTTTGGCGGCTTCCGCTGCCGCCAGTTGTGCCAGGACAGCCACGCTGCTGTCGTCGATGTGGTGAGCGTCCTCCACGATCAGGACGGCTGGTGCCGGATGCGGTTGGCCTGCGGGGTTCAACGCCGCTACCACAGCCCTCAGGACGGACAACGGTTCATTGATCTGGCCGGGGGTCAACGCCGTCAGCAGTGGCGCCAAGGCGGCAAACGGCACCGAGGCCAGGGTGGGACCGGCAAAGACCCTGAAAGGGCGGACACGTTGTCCCAATTCATGGACCACTTCGTTAATCAGTGCGGTCTTGCCGATGCCCGCGTCTCCGAATAGCAGGACCCCGGGACCATTGACATCGAGAAGGCAGTCCACGACGGCTGCCATCACGCTGAATCGACCGACGAGTGCATCGGCTGCAACCACCTCAGTCATTTCGCACCTCCTTCGACGTTGCCCAAGGCAAAGGTGAGCTCGGAGCGTTCCACGACTTTCAGCTTCCCGAAGATCTGGTAGAGGTGCCCCTCCACCGTGCGTACTGAGACATGGAGTTTCGCAGCAATGCCTTTGTTGCTCTCCCGGTTCGCCGCCAGCCTGGCGATCTCCAACTCGCGGGCAGTCAGCTTCAGTCCTTCCTGGTTGCCGCTTTGCGGTGTGCGCAAGCGCTGCCGGCACGTCTCCGCGAGCTGCCGCGCCTTCCTCAGGACCGCCTTGTCCAACTGGACATGGTCCAGGTGCAACACGGTTTCCGCGATATCGAAGGCGAACCTGTCGTTCTGCATGTCTTCGGCCAACCGCGCGGCCTCGAGAAGAAGCTCGGCACTTCCAGATATTGTCGCCCGTGCGTACACGACGCACAGTTCGGCGAACTGCCCCTGGCAGCGGAGTGCCGAGTCCAACAGCCGCGGAGCGGCTGTTACCGCGCCCAGCCGAACGGCCGAACTGAGGGAAAAGATCTCGTGACCAGGGGCACCCTCGTCCCGGTCGGCGTCGGCCAAGCGCAGGAGTTCACCGACGGCGGCCTCCTGGCCCTCGATTCGATCCCGGGCCAAAGCCGCGAGGTACCTTTTCGTCCGTTCCTTCCGCCACGTCGGCCTGCGCAGCTGGGTGGCTGCTTCCTTCAGGTAGCGCAGTGCCTGCTCTTGCTCGCCTTGCAAGGCAGAGGCGTAGGCCGCCGCCGTGCAGGCGACATCCAGCATGCCTTCATTGTCCTGGACCCGCAGCTGGCTGATCACCGGAATGAGCGCTTCCAGACCGTCTTGACCCCGGCCCTGGATGCACCGGAAGATCGCTTTGGGAAGATCGATGGCCGTCGGCAGGGCCTCGGCGGGGGAGACCAGGAGATCATCGCCGGGCTGGACCATTTCCGCTTCCTTGTCCCAGCGTCCGGCGAGTACGAAGGCGAACCGCAGCCGCGATGTGGCGCGTCGGGCTGCGGAGACGGAAACGGCCGGATCATGGCAGTCAGCCATCAGCTGTTCTGCCATGTCCGCCGCCTCGGATTGCCGTCCCGTCAGGGCCCATGCCTCGCACAGCCAGCTTCCGGCGAGGAGGCGGAACTCCGTGCCGTGCGATTCAAAGTCTTGAAGCACCTCTTCCAGTCGTGCCGCCATCTCAGCGTAGGAACCCGAGTAGCTGGCCGCCTGCGATTCGGCCAGGACAAGTTCCTCCCGCAGCGTGCCGATTCCCGGGCCGTCTGCGGCTGTGGTCGTTTCGTCGTCGAGCCGTCGACGGACATGTGCCAAGGTCTCGCACGCTTGCGCCGTGGTTTCGGGGAGCGCCAGAAGGACCGAAGCCTCCGCCAGCTTGAGATGGACCCATTCGGCAAGGGCGGCTTCGTCACCGGACCCATCAACGCGAACCCTCAGCACGTCCCGGGCCCCGGCGACGTCGCCGAGTGTCATCAACGCACGGGCTTCCTCGGCTACTGCCCCGGGCCGCGTGGAGTGGCCTGGAATGGTCCGGACCAGGCGGAGGGCCAGCCGCGCATCAAGTTGCCGATTCGCCACTGCGGCAGCTTCAAGCGCTTCTTCCCTTCCCAACGTGGCTCCGCAGTCCAAGGCCCACGCGGCCATGGACAGCAACATCGAGCGTTGGCCGAGGGCCGGATCCATCGAGTCCAGGAGCAAGCCGCGGAGTTCATTGCTGCGGCCGGGTGGGACATTCGCGCGGACCACGTCACCCACCAGTTGGCTCTGGAGGTGGGCCATCCTGGGCAGCGAATCGTCGACGACGAGGATGCTCCTTTTCTCAAGGGAATCCACATCGTCCGCCGATGCGATGGCCAGGAGGGATTCCAGGGGGACGGCCCTGGCCAGTGAAAGGATCTCCAGGACTTTGCGCTCACCGGCCCCCATCCGCCCAAGCCGCGTAGTGATGAGATCGGTGATTGCCCTGCCGTGCAGTTCGCTGCGGGACGTCAGGACCCAGACGCCGTCGCTTTTCAGGAGCGAACCGGACTCGGCGAGCTCCGCCGCGAGCATCTTGAGGTAATGGGGGTTGCCGCCGCTGGCCGTCCACAGGGCATGGGCGCCGGACGGCGAGACCTGGGCTCCCAGCCCGGCCTCGAGCCAGGTATGCGATTCCTGGAAAGTCAGTGCCTTGAGGTCTATCCGGTGCAGGAACCCATCGCCGCAAAGCCGCGTGATCTCGCCGCACAGCCGCTGCGGGTCGGTGCAGGTGAGGACAAGCTGCGCCGTGCCGTTCCTCGCGAGCTGGGCAACCGTCATGGCCGCCAGCTCGTCAAGCTCGGCCGCGTTTTCAATGACCAGGTACACCGGCTTTCCCTCGGCGCGCTCACGGAGCAAATTGGTGAGTGCCGACAACACCAGGACGGGATGGGCCAGGTATCCCGGGTCAAGATCGCTCAAAAGGATGTTGAGGGCGCCGTAGGGTGATCTGGCCAACGCTGCGCTGCCGCGGATGACGACGACGAATGAGCGCCCGCGTAGTTCGTTCACCGCACGAGTAGTCAAGTAGCTCTTGCCGCTCCCCGACGGGCCTGTGACGAGCACTCCACCTTTGGAGGCCGCGAGTGCCAGGGCAATGTCCTCAACATCGGCCCTGGGCCCGATCGGCGGCCAGACGGCCGGAATGACCGGCTTGCCTTCGGCTCCGTCATGTGGGTTTGGAGCCGAGGGTGCGTCGAACGCCTGGTACCGGGACCCGCCCCCGGACCGAGGGGCATGGACCGTAGATGCACTGCCTGCTGTCAACATGAGCGAGACCCCCAGTGATCGAGTGGTGACACCCCCCAATTAACCAGCTAGCCGTCAGGCCTACACCAGTAGTGAGTACTCGACTTTCATGCCACCGGATACTCGTATGCGGGTGTGAGTACCCCTGCCCCGGGTGCCGGGTACTCGTCGCCGGCAGTGTCTCCGGCTCGAACCGAGAGTACGCTACTACTGCCCTGCCGCCGCTCCCGGCCTCAGTCTGTGCCCGACGCTCCTTGCGCGACGGCGGCAGCCCCGGCAAGTTCGTCCCGGCCAGTGATCCCCAATTTCGAATAGCACCGGTACAGGTGTCCCTCGACGGTGCGGACGGAGATGAGCAGCGTGTCTGCGATCTGCCGGTCGCTGAGGCCCTGGACCGCCAGATTGACGATGTCCCATTCCCTCCTGGTCAGCTTCGGAGCCACGGAATCGTGCGGTGTTTCTTCCCTGCCGTGTCCCAGTTCTTCGTTGCAGCGCGCCAGCCCCGCGCGGGCCATCGCGCTGAGCTCTTTAGTGTGGCCCCGGTCCGATGCTCCCAGCGCCAAACCATAAGCCTTCGCGGCCAGATGATAGATGGTGGCGGCTTCCAGCTTCTCCGCTGCGGACAGGTACCGCGCGGCACCCCCGGACTTAAGAGCGAGCCCGTATTCCGCGAGCGCTTGCGCCCAATCGCCTTCGGTGGCGGCCGCGGTTTCACAAAACCGCTCCAGCCTGCTGGTGTCTCCCAGGCCAAGCACGAGCTCCAGGGCATGAAGTTCGAGGTACGTGGCGTTTTCCTTCGCCGCGTTGTCAGCGTTGAGGTGCAACGCCTCCACGCCGGAGCCGTCCGCGTTGAGGAGTTCGAGCGCGGCGTCGAAAAAACTTTTTGCCTGTGCCGCGAGAAGGTGGGTGCTGTGTTGTCCCCAACCCTTGTAGTCCGCCTGGAACCGTTCGGCTTCAGGCAAGCCCGCGCCGGCTGCCGTGTAGAAAGCCATGGCGGCACACAGCCCGAAGAGATTCTGCGGATCGCTGTCCCTCAGGGCTTCGAGGCCCGCAGTCAGCAACGGCAAGGCGTCGCCGGATTTTCCTTGCCTGATGGCGATGTACCCGGCCACCACGTAGGCCGCTCCGCCGAAGGACGCCATCGAGACACCCGATGTTTCGTAATACCTGTCGAGGAGCTTTTGCGCTTCCGCCCAGTCACCCACGGCCAAGGCACAAATGACGAGGCGGGCGGAGATGAACTCGGGGACGAAGAAGACCTCGTTCTCCTGGGGCTGGGCTAGGGTGGCCGCCTCGAGGACCAGTTGCTTTGCCTGGCGCCCGCGGCCGAAGGCGCAGAGCATTTCGGACTTCATGGCCAGCGCCAGCGCCTTGAACAGCGGAGGCAAAGAGCCATCCACTGTTTCCGACTGGAGGAGCACGCGTTCCAGTTCGGGGGCCATCCTCCCGTAGTCGCCGTCCACGGACCCGGCCAGCAACCCGATCACGGTGACGGCAAGCGGCACCGCGGCTTTCGCATCCGGCGAGCGCTGCCCCTCGAGTCCGGGCTGCTGCCCGCCCCATTCGCGCAGGACCTCGCCTTCTGCCCGGATCAAGGAAGCGGACTGCCCGACGGCGGCCCGCGTGACCGCGCGAAGAAGGCTGCCGGAAACCACGTTGGAGGGGCCGGCGTCGACTGTTGCTTGTGCCAGGACTGCCGCGGCCTCGTCCCGGCGGCCGAGATTGAAGTACGACCGGGCAAGGACCGCCTGGGCAATCGATTGCCACTGCGGGTCCCGTACCGCTGTCGCCATGCGCAACGCCGTCTCGCTCTGCAGGAGCCTCGCCGAAAGGACAGCCGCCCGGATCAGGAGACGATCGGGCACATCCGCCCCGCAGTCAAGTGACCATGTCACCATCCTCAGCAAGGAGTCCGGGTTGTCTTCCAAGACATCCATGCGAGCGATCAACTGACGGTGCAGTTGAAGGCTCTGCGCTGCCGGGACGATGCTCCGAAGCACCTCTCCGTAGACCGGATTGACGAGCCGAAGGGTTGGCAACCCATTGCCCCCGGGCTTGACCAAATGCTGGTCCACCAACTCCTGCACGGCCGCTTCTCCGGCCACGACGGTAATCAACGTCTCGTCCACCGGTTCCGCCAAGGCAATCAAGTTCAAAGCTTCCCTACCGGCGGCCGAAATACGCATCAGCTGGAGTTTGACGACGGCCTCGAGCTTCACAGTGTGCACAGGTGTTGCGGCTGCCTTGAGCCACACCCCGTGTCTCTGGACGAGGGTTCCCGAGCTCTCGGCTTCGCGGACAAGGGTCTTCAGAAGCAGGGTGTTGCCCCCTGCCTCGGTCCAGAAACCGTGGCTCGTGCTGTTCAGGACGACACCCCCCAGGAGGGCCTCGCACAATTCGTGGCCTTGCTCTGCTGTCAGGGGCTCCAGGTCGAACCACTCGGCAGTTCCTTCGTGCCACAAGCGCAGGAGCGGGCCCGGAACTCCCGGCCGCGGAACGCATGCGGCAACGATTTTGGCCCATCCTGCCTGAACAAGTTCCGTCAGCATCGCGCATGTTGCATCGTCCAGGTACTGCGCGTCATCGACGAGCAGCAAAGCCGGCCCGGTACCTACGCGGATGCCCTCGAGGTGATCCCAAAGCGAGCGCAGCACGGCGACCCGCGAGGATATGTCGGCAAGTGAGAGGTGGGAAAGAAACGGAGCCAGCACCCCATACGGGACAGCGGTCAGTGACGGACTCCCGTGAATCGGTACTACCGCAAGGTCCCCGCCAAAGACGTTGCCCACCTGGGCCAGGAGCGATGACGCGCCGAGACCGGAATCACCCACGATGAAGACGGCCGAACAATCGTCCTCACGGATTGCCGCCGCAATTCCAGGAAGCAAATGCCCATAATCGAGCCACGGTTCGGGCGGCCTTGTGCCGGTTCCTCCGACATGACCATGCACCGCCGCAGCGTTGTCATGACTGCGGGGTTCCTTCAAGCTCGCTCCTCGATGAGATGCCCATTTTGGTGAAGATTTGGTACAGATGGCCTTCTACTGTGCGGACGGAAACTTGCAACTGGTTGGCTACCTCTTTGTTACTCAACCCTTGACTGGCCATCTTTGCAACCTGACGCTCCCTTTCGGTCAGTTCGGGTCCGAAAGTGTGCGGGGTCAGGGGCAGCACAGGCACGGTACCCACCAGGCGGTCCAGCCGCTGCTGGGCCAGCCTCGCGGACGCCGAATCGCCAGCTTCCCGGGCGATGTCCAAGGCCAGGACGGCACAGCGGGACTCCACTGCATCCAGGCTCAGTTCCTGGGCTACGGAAGCGGCAAGAAGCAGCGTCTTCGGGTCCTTCTTGCGGCTTCCCTCCGCCACCATCCGGTTCACCGCAGCCATCTTGCCTTGGCGGCGGGACGAAACCTGCTCCAGGAGCAACAACTCTTCCTCGGTGCCGTGGACGGTGGCGCCGAAGAGGCTGATGGATGCCGTGGTGATCCGCCCCTTCGCCAGGTCCCGGTTGGCCGACTCGATGAGGCTCTGTTTCGCCCCGGGATCCTTCAGCCAGCGTCGTGCCATCTTGACGCAGAATTCGGCCATCCATGCGGGGAACCACGCGGTTTCGCCTTGTCCTTTTTCGGCCAATTCGAGGAAAGTCCGGGATTCCTTGACGTCGCCGGCCTGGGCGTAGGCAAAGGCGAGCGCGGAGTAGGCCAGGACGGGTCCGTAGTAGTTGCGCCTGATCTCCAACTGTGCCTGGGCCCCCAGCAGGGTGTCGATCGCGACTGAGGCCCGTCCGGCATACGTGTAGGAAACACCCAGTGCGAGTTCGGCGGCGCCGCCAAGGTAGTGGATGTTCTTTGGCTGCTGATCGAGGGTTGCCGTCAGCATCCGCGCTAATTCCTCCCACTGTCCGCTGCAGAGGAGTGCGGCGAACAAGCCTTCGGACAACCAGTTGTGCAACCGCGGCCGGGCCTTGGCGCGCTGTATCTTGTGCTTCAACTCGCGCGCCAGTTCGATGGCCTCCATTTCCCTGCCGAGTACCGCCCAGGCCATGGTCAGCAGGCTCCCGCAGCTCAACCGCTGCTGAAGATCAATGCCGTCCCGGTACTCCTGCTCCAAGGCTTCGGCAACGTCGGCATACTCGCCCTGATGGACCTGGAGCTCGAAACTCGCGAGCCTGAGCATCCCGCAGGCCCGTTCAATTTCCGTGCCATCCGCTCCGGCTTCCTGCGACCGGCGGGAAAGGTCTTCCTGGGCCTCGGCCACGAGGCCGGGTATCTGGAGGTGGCCGCCTGGAATCCACAACAGCGCACTGCAGAGCTCCTGGACATAGTCCGCATATTCGTAGGGCGGAAGGCGCCGGAGCTGCTCGGGCGCAACGTCCTTCAATGCGGCCACCGCTGCCTCGTGCTCGGCCAGAATGACGTGGGAAACGCAGCGTTGCTGGGCAGCGGCCACCCATTCCTTGTCCTCGCGCCCGATCTGCCGGGCGCATTCCAAAGCGAACCAAGGATCGAATTGCCTGTTTGCCGCCGTCGCGGCCGCCAGGGCCACTGCCGGTTCAAGGGTTTCACGGACGTTCAGCGTCGAAGAGGCAAAGCCCAGGAGCGCCTCGGCGTCGAGGTCCCGGGTTATGCTGCCAATCACCCCGGCGGCAAGCTGCCGCAGTTCATTCCGCCGTGGCAGGTCCATCCAGCCTCGAATGACCTCACCCATGTACTCGTCGCGCAGCGCCACGCGGCGCGCACCTGACGGTTCGATCCGCAGATAACCGGACCACTCCATCTCCGCGACCACTTCAGGTTCCAGCACGTCCAACAGTACGGAGAGGGGGGCGGTTCGAATGAGGGCAAGCAGCTCCAGGGCTTCCCGGACCGCGGGACTCTCCCGGGCCAGGCGCGACCGGACGAGGTCCGTCAGGACTTCCGCGGAAGAAAGATGGATTTCGCCCTTCATTGCCCAAACCTGACCGGCCAGGTGCAGGTTGCCTGAGCGGAGTTGCTCGGTGACGATGGCTTGAAGAACCAAGGGATTTCCACCGCTGGACGCGTGCAAGGCGCTTGCTGCCGTTGCGGTCACCCGTTTTCCAAGGACGCCGCCCAGCAATTTGGCAACTTCAGCGCGGGAAAAGACCTGAAGTTCGACCTCGTCGAGGAGGCCGTCTTTCAAGAGCCTGATCAGGTCTTCCGGCATGTCCGTGGCTTGGCGGACCGTGACGAGCACTTTTGCGGTCCCGCTAATTAACAAGTGCACCAGGAGGGCCGTGCTCATGCTGTCCAGCGCAGGAAGTTCCGAGAGGACCACGAGCACTTTGCGTCCCGCGGCATCGGAACTGATCAAGTGCGAGATGCCGTAGATGATCGCGCCGGGGGAATCTGCGGCCTCTGCCGGCAGCCTCGCGACCAGATGGGCGAGCGCCCCAAACGGAGTGTTGACGTCCGTGGAGCCGTGGAGGTGCAGTACGTGGGTCCTTGGAGTGAGCCGGGCTTCCACCGAACGGGCAAAGGTCGCTTTGCCTACGCCCGGTGCGCCAACCACCACCACTCCGTACGAAGACGGTTCGCCGAGCGCTTCAATAACCGTGTTTTGAAGATCCTGCCGGACCAGCGACGACCATTTTCGACGTTCTGCAGCCCCCAGTGCCTGCCGCTCCGTTGCGGGTCGCCCTGTTTCTGATTCCGGTGTTGCTCGCAATTTAGATCACGCTACCTTCGCAGCTCTGGCGGACGTGACGTTCAGCGGGTCGTTTGCTTTAGGATTTCCTCTTCACCCCCAGCAGTGATTTGCAAAGTATCATAGCGCCCGGTCCGAATCAATTAGTTGAGTTGACTCGTAAAAAACCTCCGCGAAGGGGCATACGTTGCCTCATAAGCATTTCTCCGGCTGGTTCGGGGTTGCCGGTCGGGCGGTGGCGGGTTACGCAGGGTGGATGGGACTGACGATGGCCGAGCGCAAGGCCGTGACGAAGCAGCTGGCGAGGACCTACCGGGCCGGTGATCGGGTCCGGAAGGGCAGGATCCTGGACGAGGTGGTCGAGCTGACGGGCTGGCACCGGGACTATGCGCGGGCGGTGCTGCGGCATGCCCTTGATCCGCCCGGGCCGCGTCCGGTGCGGGCGGGCCGGGCTCCGGCGTACGGGGCGGATCTGCAGCCGGGCCTGGTGCAGTGCTGGGCGGTGCTGCGGGCGCCGGCCGGACGGCTGCTGGCGGCGGCGATGCCGGAACTTGTTCCGATGCTGCGGGACGAGGGAGCGCTGCAGGTCACGGATCCGCAGGCGGCCCTGCTGGCGCGGATGAGCGCTGCAACGATCGATAGGCGGCTGGCCGGGGAACGGGCCAAGCTGCTGCCCCGGGGGCGCTCCCACACCAAGCCCGGGTCCTTGCTGAAATCCCAGATCCCGATCCGGACCTGGGCGCAGTGGGATGATGCCGTGCCCGGGTTCGTGGAGATCGACCTGGTCGGCCATGAAGGGTCCAACAACTCCGGGCAGTTCTGCTTCACACTGACCGTCACCGACATCGCCACGGGCTGGACGGTGAACAGGTCCGTGCCCAACCGGGCCCAGAAGCACGTCTTCGCTGCCCTGCAGCACGTCCTGTCGGTGTTTCCCTTTCCCGTGATCGGCATCGATTCGGACAACGGCAGCGAGTTCATCAACAACCATCTGTACGATTTCTGCCTGGAACACCACATCACCTTCACCCGCTCCCGGTCCGGCAACAAGAACGACGGGGCCCACGTGGAGCAGAAAAACTGGGCCAGGGTCCGTGAACTCGTCGGCTACCTGCGCTACGACACCGCCGCGGAACTGGAGCTGCTGAACCAGGTCTGGGAACTGGACCGGATCTTCACCAACTACCTGCTGCCCCAGCAGAAGCTCATCGCCAAGGTCCGCGTCGGAGCCAAGGTCACCAAGAAGCACGACGCTCCGGCAACCCCGCACAGACGCACGAAAGCCGACCCCGGCGTCTCGCCCATGGCCGTGCTCCGCATGGACACCGAATACAAGAAGATCAGACCTGCTGCCCTGTCCCGGCAGATCCTGTCCCTCACGGGCCGGCTCGAAACCCTCGCCACGGCCAAGCAGCCCGCACCCGTGAAACCCCCCGTCAACGAGGGCTGGAACCGCCGCCCCAACCGGAGATATTCAAATGAGGCGACGAATGCCCCTTCCCGGAGGTATTGACATGAGGTAACAGGTTAGTCAGGCGACGAACGATCAGGGTACTTGTTAACCACTGAATTGAGTGCACGTAGGGCCGCGGAGGTGGGGTCAGGCCTTGACCGGGTGGAACTTCTGCTGGGCGGCAAGCAAGCCTTCAGTCATCAAGACCTCAACAGCATCCGCTGCTTCATCCAGGAGAAACGGAAGCTCCTTCTTTTCGGAGGCTCCAAAATCCCTGAGTACATAGTCGGCGGTGTCCATCCTTCCCGGTGGCCTGCCGACGCCCACGCGAACCCGCAAATAGTCCTTCGTGGCCAAAGCCTTTGAAATATCCCGCAGGCCGTTATGCCCCCCTTCCCCACCGCCGATCTTCAACTTGACGGTATTGAAGGGAATATCAATTTCGTCGTGGACGGCAATCACGTGATCCGGTGCAATGTCGAAAAACCGGGCCAGGCCGGAAACAGGTCCCCCCGAGACATTCATGTAGCTCATAGGTTTCGCCAAAACCACGCGCGGGCCACCGATCCCGAGCCTGCCTTCGACCACCTGGGCCCGGGCCTTGTGGGCCTTGAAGCTCCCGCCCATGCGCGAGGCAAGTTCGTCAAGGACCATTTGGCCGACGTTGTGGCGATTGTGGCTGTATTCAGCGCCGGGATTGCCAAGGCCTACGATCAGCCAGGTGTCTGTCATGGAGTCATCCTAGGGAATCAGGAGGGTGGAATGAAAAAGAAGTGGCCGGGACCCCTCAGGGACCCGGCCACTCTCGAAGGCTTCTGCCGACTACTGGGCAGAAAGACTACTCGGCAGCAGCAACTGCCTCTTCCTCGGCCTCGGACGTGGCCTCGGAGATGTTGATGACGAGGGTCTCGGGGTCGGTGAGCAGTGCCGAACCGCTCGGCAGGACGATGTCCGAAGCGAGGACGTGCTCGCCGGCCTTGCGGCCTTCGATGCTGATTTCGACGAAGGTCGGCAGGTGCGTGGCTTCGGCTTCGAGGGAAACCGTGGTGGCTTCCTGGTTGGCGACTGCGCCGATGGCAGCTTCGCCGATGACGTGGACGGCCACGTCAACGGTGACCTTCTCGCCCTTGCGGACGGTCAGGAGGTCGATGTGCTCGATGATCTGCTTGATCGGGTCGCGCTGGATGTCCTTGACCAGGGCCAGGTGCTCTTCGCCGTTGACGTCCAGGGCCAGCAGGGCGTTGGAAACGCGGACGGCCAGGGTGGTGGCGCGGCCCGGCAGGTTGATGTGGATGGGCTCTGCGCCGTGACCGTAGATGACGGCCGGGATCTGGCCGGCTGCGCGGGCGCGGCGGGCGAAACCCTTGCCGAATTCGGTGCGCAGTTCTGCTGCGAGCTTCTGCTCAGACATGTGTACTCCTTGATTACTGTGGCGCCGGCACGTCGCCGGCAAGTCGATCAGCAAGGGCGGAGGTCTGTGGTGACCTTCCACGCCCGGCAGAATGCCCGCCGCTGAGCAGCAGGTTCAGTCCACCTTCGTTGAAGGAGATTCAGACCCAGTCGATAACGGAGACCCGCAAACCCGGTTTTAACCCGGATGTGCCTCTCCCTCGCCAAGGTATCCCCAAGAGTTTAGCAGCCGCGTCCCGCCAAAGGGAAAACGGCCCTAGGCGTTGCCGTCGAAGAGGCTCGTGACGGAACCGTCGTCGAACACTTCACGGATGGCGCGCGCAATCAACGGCGCGATCGACAGCACCGTGAGCTGCGGGAAGCGCTTGTCGGCCGGAATCGGCAGGGTGTTGGTGACCACGACCTCGCGGGCACCGGAATCGGCCAGTCGCTGCGCCGCGGGCTCGGAGAACACAGCGTGGGTGCACGCGATGATGACGTCTTTGGCACCGGCGTTCTTGAGGACCTGGACAGCTCCGGAGATGGTTCCACCGGTGTCGATCATGTCGTCGATCAGGACGCAGGTGCGGCCTTCGATCTGCCCGACGACGGTCTTCGAGACAGCCTGGTTCGGCACCGTGAGGTCGCGGCTCTTGTGGACGAACGCCAGCGGCGCACCGCCCAGGCGCTCGGCCCACTGTTCCGCGACCCGGACACGGCCGGTGTCCGGCGAGACAACGGTGATGTTGTCTGCCTCGACCTTGGTGCGGATGTAGTCGGCAAGCAGCGGGATGGCCATGAGGTGATCCACCGGGCCGTCAAAGAAGCCCTGGATCTGGGAGGTGTGCAGGTCCACTGACATGATGCGGTCCGCGCCGGCGGTCTTGTAGAGGTCCGCCACCAAGCGGGCCGAAATCGGCTCGCGGCCGCGGCCCTTCTTGTCCTGGCGGGCATACGGGTAGAACGGCGAGACGACGGTGATCCTCTTCGCCGAAGCGCGCTTCAGGGAATCGATCATGATCAACTGCTCCATCAGCCAGTTGTTCAACGGGGCCGGGTGCGCCTGGATGACGAACGCATCGGTGCCACGGACGCTCTCCCCCGAGCGCACATAGATTTCCCCGTTCGCGAAGTCGTAGGCGTCGATAGGCAGGAGTTCAGTGTCCAACTCCTTGGCGATTTCCTGCGCCAGCTCGGGGTGCGCCCGTCCGGCGGCGAGAACTAGTTTCTTCTCACCGTGTGCGGTAATTTCGCTCATGCCTGTGTGCCCTCTTCTGTGGTTGCCGGAGTACTTGAGGAATCGGGGGTGGCAGTGGAGCCATGCGCGGCTTGCGCAGCCTGCGCCAGCCGGGCCGAGTTGCTGCCCTGCCGGTTGGCGATGACCCAGCCTTCGGCGTTGCGTTGCGGAGCGACGCTCAGGGTGAGGGCTCCGGCGGGAACGTCCTTGCGGATGATGGCGCCGGCGCCGCTGTATGCACCGTCGCCGATCGTTACGGGGGCCACGAAGACGGTGTTGGAACCGGTCCGCACACCCGAGCCGATCACCGTGCGGTGCTTCTTCTCGCCGTCGTAGTTCGCCGTGATGTTGCCGCAGCCGATGTTGGTGTCCTCACCGATCTCGGCGTCGCCCGCATAGCCGAGGTGGGACAGCTTCGAACCGCGCCCGATCGTTACGTTCTTGGTTTCGTAGAAAGCGCCGATCTTGCCGGTCTCGCCCAGGACAGTGCCCGGGCGCAGGTAAGTGAACGGGCCCACGCTGGCCTTGGCCCCGATAGTGGATCCCGAGCCGTGGGTGCGGGTCACTTTCGCGCCTTCGCCCACCGAAACGTCGGTGAGGGTCGTGTCGGGGCCGACGACGGCGTCGCGCGCCACCGTGGTGGCACCGTGGAGCTGTGTGTTCGGCAGGAGGCGGACGTCTTCGTCCAGGGTGACGGTGGAATCGATCCACGTGGTGGCCGGGTCGACGACCGTGACGCCGGCACGCATCCAGCCCTCGACGATGCGGCGGTTGTGTTCGGCCCCGAGGGCGGCGAGCTGGACGCGGTCGTTGGCGCCCTCCACCTGCCAGCGGTCCTCGGTGACGACGGCGGAAACCCGGCCTCCGGCGTCGCGCGTCAGCCCGAGCACGTCGGTGAGGTACTTTTCCTGCTGGATGTTCTCGGTGGTCACTTTGCGCAGCTGCTCGCGGAGCACTTTTGCGTCAAACGCGTAGATGCCGGAGTTGACCTCGCGGATGGAGCGCTCGGCGTCGCTCGCGTCTTTGTGTTCGCGGATGCCCAGGACGGTGCCGTCCTCGGCACGAAGTATGCGGCCATAACCATTGGCGTCGTCGAGGACCGCGGTCAGGACCGTCACGGCGTTGCCCTCGGATTCGTGCGTGGCGACCAGCTCGGAGAGAAGGGAACCGGTCAGCAACGGCACGTCGCCATACGTGACGACCACCGTGCCGGTGAGTTCGGCTTTCGCGTCCAAGGCGTCAAGGGCGACCTCCACCGCGCGCCCGGTTCCTGGAACTTCGTCCTGGTCCACGATGACGGCGTCGGGATCGATCAGTCCAATGTGCTCGGCGACCAAGTCCCGTTCATGGCGGACCACGAGGGCCAGCTGCCGGGGATCGATGGAACGGGCTGCGAGGATGGCATGCGCCACCATGGAGCGTCCGCCGATTTCGTGAAGGATCTTGGGAGTCCGCGACTTCATGCGCGTACCGGCTCCGGCAGCTAGGACAATCACAGCGGCGGGGCCAGTAGTATCGGGGCTCACGAAGTCGCTCTCCTTGCTCGGTTACGTCCGGGCGAACCCGGCTGCGGCATCTGCTCTATCCTACTCTTGCCGATTCACAGCCCTCCGCGCAGCCAGTGGACAGCTTCGGGAGAGGCAGTGCCTTCAGAGGCGGTGCCGGCAGACCACCGACAAGTTCCGCCCATAGGATTCGAACCTATACTCCACGGCTCCAAAGGCCGGGGTGCTGCCATTACACCAGAGCGGACCGCGCGCACGTCCCCTTGCGGACGCAGGATCCGCGGGGTTCCCGTTGACCGGGTCGCACACACAAGAATCTAGTTTGCCATGACCATTGCGGTGTTCGCGACTTGGCGCATCCCCGAGTCCTTTTCAGCACTATTGGCAGCTCCCTCGAGGCCGCTTCGCGCTTGACATAAGGCATGATGGATGCGTGAGCAACAGCACAGGACTTCCCCGGCAGGCTGCGGGTTCCAGGGTGATCAACCACCCGCCCGCGGGCCAGGTTGCCCGTGCCCGGATGACGGGTTCCCAGCGTCGCTCCCAGCTCATCGACATAGGCCGGCGCCTCTTCGCCGCCCGAGGCCTGGACGCCACGACCATCGACGAAATCGCGGCCGCCGCAGGAGTGTCCAAGCCGATGATCTACGAACACTTCGGCTCGAAGGAAGGCCTCTACACGCAAGTCGTGGAGTTCGAATTCCGGATCCTCCTCGACGCCATCAACGAGTCCCTCGCCGCCGAAGCCAAACCACGCGTGCTCGTCGAACAGGCGGCCCTCGCCTTGCTCGGCTACATCGAAGAGCGCAGCGACGGCTTCCGGATCCTCATGCGGGACGCCCCGCCCTCCCAGCCCGAAGGCGCCCTCTCCACTTTGCTCTCCCACGTGGCCGACCGCGTGGAAGACCTGCTCGCCGACGAATTCTCCCGGCGCGGATTCAGCACGTCCGACGGCGCCATGTATGCCCAGATGCTGGTGGGCATGGTGGCCATGACCGGCCAGTGGTGGCTCGATCACCGCGAGCCCGACAAGCGCGCAGTAGCCGCCCACCTGGTCAACCTGGCATGGAACGGCCTGACGGGCCTGCAAAAGGAGCCGGAACTCCGGAGCGAGGGCTAGGGCGTCCGGGCGACTTTCGCTTGCTGTGCCTCGGTCACCCTTCGCGGTTGTCCGTGGTCGCCTCCGCGAGTTTCCGTGGTCACTTCCGCGGCGCAACGGCCCTTCGCCGTCGCTCGTCGTCACCTTCGCGGAGCAACGGCCCTTCGCCGTCGCTTAGACACAGCGCATAAGGGGTCTTCCGGTCGCTGAGCGACCTCCAAACCCCGATGCGCCGCGATGCGCTCCTACCCGAAGGCCCGCAGCGCCGCTCCTGCCAAAGTTCCGTTTGGGATTCGCCCCGATGTTCACAGTTCCGACGCCGATGCGGCCCGTCGACACGCAAAATCCCTGCCGACACGGGAATCCGCGCATCGAATTCCTCTTTCTGAGTCGTCAGCACATTCGGGTGTCGCGAAGCGCCAACGATTCACCAAGTACCTGCTTTCGACCCGGGCCCGGACTTACGACGCCGATGCATCCCGTCGACACACAAAATCCCTATCGACACCGGAATCCGCGCATCGAAGTCCTCTTTCTGAGTCGACAGAACATTCGGGTGTCGCGAAGCACCCACGATTCATTGAGCAACTGCTGTCGACCCGGGCCCGTACTTTCGACCCACATGTGCCCCGCCGACACGCAAAATCCCTATCGACACCGGAATCCGCGCATCGAAGTCCTCTTTCTGAGTCGACAGAACATTCGGGTGTCGGGAATCGCCCACGATTCACCAAGCAACTGGTTTCGACCCAGGCCCGGACTTTCGACGCCGATGCGTCCCGTCGACACACAAAATCCCTGCCGACACGGGAATCCGCGTATCGAATTCCGTTTTCTGAGTCGCCACCACATTCGGGTGTCGGGAATCGCCCGGTTCCCCATCCCACCGCAGGCGGACGACGCCGGCAGTCCGCCCCCGCGAGGTGACTTACCCCCGCCGGAGGCGGTTCTTCCGAAAGGAGCGCATCGCAACGCAACGGGCCGGGGAGCTCGCTCAGCGAGCGAGCGGGCCCTCTTGCGTTGTGTCTAAGCGACGCGGAAGGGCCGGCTCCGGCACCCAAGGTACCCGGGGCCAGGGTGACGGCTGAAGGCGCCCGCCCACAGCACCTACTCCCCCAGGATCTCCGCCGCCTCGAGCCATTCGAGCTCGAGGCCTTCTTTTTCCTCGAGGAGCTCCTGCAGCTTGGCGTTCAGTTCGCCGAGGGCGTCGAAGTCGCCGGATTGGGACTTCGCCGCCATCTGGACGTGGAGCTTCTCTTCTTGCTGTGCGATCTTGCCCAGCTGTCGGTCGATCCTGTTCAGGTCCTTGCGGGCTTCACGCTTCTCCGCTTCGCTCGGCCCGGAAACGGCGGCACTCGAGCCGCTTGCCGCCGTCGGCCTGGCACTCCCGCTCGACGCTCCGCCGGTCACCGCGCCGCTCGCGAGGGCGGCTTCGCGCAGTTCCAGGTACTGGTCCACGCCACCGGGAAGTCCGCGGAGTTTGCCGTCGCCCAGGAGAGCCATTTGGGAATCCGTGACACGTTCCAGCAGGTAGCGGTCGTGGCTGACAACTACGAGGGTGCCGGGCCAGCCGTCTAGGACGTCTTCGACGGCGGCGAGGGTGTCGGTATCGAGGTCGTTGGTGGGTTCGTCGAGCATCAGGACGTTCGGTTCGCCCACCAAGAGGCGCAAGAGCTGGAGGCGGCGCCGTTCACCACCGGAAAGGTCGGTGACGGGCGTCCACTGCTTTTCCTTCGTGAACCCGAGTTGCTCCACGAGCTGGCCGGCCGTGAACTCCTTGCCCCCGACGCTGAAGGAGCGCTTCTCCCGTTCGATGACTTCGATCACGCGAAGGTCTGAGACGTCGTCGAGCTCCTTGACGTCCTGGCTGAGCACCGCCGTGACAACGGTCTTGCCGCGCTTGACCTTTCCGGAACTCGGCGCGATCTCGCCGTTGAGGAGCCTCAGGAGGGTGGACTTCCCGGCGCCGTTGACGCCCACCAGTCCGAGCCGCTGTCCTGGCGCCAGGCGCAAGGTGACGTCGTCGAAGAGCTTCCGGCCGGCGTCGTCGCCCTTGAAGTCCAGGGAGACGCCTTCAAGATCCAGCACGTCCTTGCCGAGCCGGGCGGTTGCCATCTTGCTGAGGGCCACCGAGTCGCGCGGATCGGGAACATCGGCGATCAGCTCGTTGGCGGCTTCGATGCGGAACTTGGGCTTCGAGGTGCGCGCCGGGGCGCCCCGGCGCAGCCACGCCAGTTCCTTCTTGACGAGCTGCTGCCGTTTGCTTTCGACGACGGACGCGGAGCGGTCGCGCTCGGCGCGCGCCAACACGTAGGCTGCGTAGCCGCCGTCGAACGGGTCCACCATGGCGTCGTGCACTTCCCAGGTCCGGTTGCAGACTTCGTCCAGGAACCAACGGTCGTGGGTCACCACGAGGAACGCACCCTGGTTGGCACGCCAGCGGGTCTTCAAGTGCCGGGAAAGCCAGGCGACGCCTTCGACGTCGAGGTGGTTGGTGGGCTCGTCGAGCATGATCACGTCGTGGTCCTCGATGAGCAGCTTGGCCAGGGCGACCCTGCGCTTTTGGCCCCCGGAGAGGGCATGCACGTTGGCGTGCCAATCGACGTCGGCCACAAGTCCGCCCATGATCTCCCGGATCTTGGGGTTCGCGGCCCATTCGTGGTCGGCCTGGTCGCCGACGATCGCGGCGCCGACTGTGAGGTCGCCGTCGAGCACGTCGGACTGGTCGAGGTAGCCGACGTTGACGTCGCCGCGTTTGGTCACGCGGCCGGAGTCCGGCGTCGAGCGCAATGCCAGCAAGCGCATCAGCGTCGATTTGCCGTCACCGTTGCGCCCGACCATGCCGATCCTGTCGCCGTCCTCCAAACCAAGGGTTACGCCGTCGAGGATGGTGCGGGTTGCGAACGAAACGGTGAGGTTTTCACCGCCGAGCAGGTGGGCCACTGGGTACTACTTTCTGGTGTGAACAGTCAGAGCGACGTGTCATAGGAGGGTATCGGAGATGATCCGGGCACCGGGAACCGGGCCGTGCACGGCAAGGGCATTGTGGCCAAGGTGCCGAAGGTCCTCGGCGAGCCCCTCGGCCGCCCGGGGGTTGTGGGCGAGCAAGGCCACGGTGGGGCCGGAACCGGAAACAATCCCGGCGAGGGCGCCGTTCGACTCCCCTGCCCCGATGGTGTTCCGTAATTGCGGGGCCAGCTCGATCGAGGCGCGCTGGAGGTCGTTGATGAGGACTTTGCTCAGGGCGTCCGGATCTCCGTTGCGGAGCGCTTGCAGGATCTTGGCATCGACCTCGAGCGGTTCGGGGATGTCGAGTCCCTCGGTGTTCCGGAGCCGGTCCAGGGTGTGGAACACCTCGGGCGTGGAGAGTCCGTAGTCGGCGCAGACCAGGACCCAGTCCATCTGGGCTTTCGCGAGGGCCGGTGAGAGTTCGTCGCCGACGCCAAGCCCGACGGCGGTCCCTCCCAGCAACGAGAACGGCACGTCCGCGCCCAACTCGGCGGCAAGGTGGGCCAGTTCTTCGCGTGACAAACCACTGTTCCACAGCGCGTCGCAGGCCAGGAGGGTCGCCGCGGCATCGGCCGAGCCGCCGCCCATTCCACCGGCAACGGGAACCCGCTTGGTGATTTCCAAGTGCACGCCCGTGGCGTTCTCCGAAACATCCCTCATGATGGCGGCGGCCTTGTAGGCCAGGTTCCGCTCGTCGAGCGGGATGTCGACGCCGTCGAGGTCCAAGGTGCTGGCGGGCCCGATGCTGACGGTGATCCCTGGCCCCTCCGTGCTGGTGGCGGCTACTTCCTCGTAGAGGGACACCGCGAGATACACGCTGGCCACCGAGTGGTAGCCGTCGGGCCGCAAGGGGCCGACGTTGAGGGAAACGTTCACCTTGCCGGGTGCCCGGACGCGGACGGTCCGTGCGACGAAGCGCCCGCGGTTGGCACCGCTGATTGCCGGATTCATGCGTCCAGCGGGTGGCGTGCCTCGGCAATTCGGACAAACGCGTTGATATCGAGCACTTCACCGCGGGCAGTCGGATCAACGCCGGCAGCCACGATGAAGCGTTCGGCTTCCGCGGCGCTTCCGGCCCACGTCGCGAGGGCCGCGCGGAGCGTCTTGCGGCGTTGGGCAAATGCGGCGTCGATGACCGCGAAGACCTGTTCGCGCGTGGCGTGGGTTTCCGGTGGCGCGCCGCGGGTGAAGGACACGAGCCCGGAGTGGATCTTCGGGGCCGGCCAGAAGACATTCATGCCGATCACGCCGGCCTTGCGCATGTGGCCGTACCAGGCGGCCTTGACGGAGGGGACCCCGTAGATCTTGGAGCCCGGACCCGCGGCCAGCCGGTCCGCCACCTCGTCCTGGACCATGACCAGCCCGTGTTGCAGGCTCGGGAAGTGTTGGAGCAGGTGCAGGACCACGGGAACTGCGACGTTGTACGGCAGGTTGGCCACGAGGGCGGTGGGCTGCACTGGAAGTTCGGTGACCTTCATGGCGTCGGAGAGAACCAGGTGGAAATCGTCCGCTGCCTGCGGGCGCCAGGTGCGCACCGTTTCCGGCAGCTTGCCGGCCAGTACGGGATCGATTTCGACAGCGACGACTGTTTTCGCGGCGTCGAGCAAGCCGAGCGTCAACGAACCGAGCCCCGGCCCGACCTCCAGCACGGTTTCCTCGGGGTCAATACCGGCGGCAGAGACAATCCTGCGGATCGTGTTTCCGTCGATGACGAAGTTCTGCCCCAGGGTTTTGGTTGGGCGGACACCGATCTCCTCGGCGAGCCGTCGGATGTCAGCAGCTCCCAGAAGGGGTGCGACGGCGGCGTGTTCGGAATTCGGTTCAGTCACCTAGGTATCGTATCGTCTGAGCGACTGGCGGGGGCGCCCGCCCGCCTTATCGACGACGCGAAAGGCCAGGCCCGGAGATTCCGGACCTGGCCAATTTCACGTGCTTAGCTGGAAGCTGCCCATCCGCAGCCCCACGGCGACAGGCCGCGCTGCGCGTAGACGCGGTTGGCAATGTCGATCTGCTGGGCCTTGCTGGCGGCGGCGGCGTTCGGAGCGTAGGCGCCACCACCGTTGCCGACCCAGGTCTGGATGTCGAACTGCAGGCCACCGTAGTAACCGTTGCCGGTGTTGATGGCCCAGTTCCCACCGGACTCACACTGTGCGACCTTGTCCCACATTGCCTCGTTCGGCGCCCCGGTGGGTCCGGAGGCAACAGCGGCGGCGGGGGTAGGCTGGGGGCGCGCCTTGGTTCCGACCGTCACCTTCGCAGGGACGGGCTGGACGGTGACGTCAGATGAGACCAGGGTCCTGGAAGCCTCGCGGCCATCCACCAGGACGAGTTTGAATGTCTTGCTGAGGAGCCCGAGGACACCTTCCTGGGTTACCGTCTTCTGGTCGCTGAACTGGGTGGCGTCCTGGGTGGTGACCGTGTCGAAGGGGACGTTCTCGGTCTCGGTGGCGGTCTTGCTCGTGTCCACCCGGGAAACCTTGATCACCATGTTGGGAACAACGGGGGCCGAGTTCGGCTGCGAAACCCGGTCGTTCGCGCCGAGCGAGACGCCGGCATCGCTGAGCACGGTGCCCACGTCGGGCGCCGTCGTGGTCTTCGAAGAGCTCTGGCCGTCAACGATCAGGCTGATCGTCTTGGGGGTCAGGATCGAAACGTACGATCCTGAGACGGCCAACTGCGTGTCCTTGGGCTGCGAAACAGCCGAGGCGCTCGCGACGCCGAGCTCGGAGACGAGGCCTTCGACGTTGGGGGCCGTGGTGTTGACCGTCCGTTGGGCGCCATCGAGGCTGACGGTGACGGCCTTGGCCAGGTTGACGTTGATGATAGAGCCGTTCTGCACCGAGGTGTTCAAAGCCGGGGAAACCCGGTCTTCGGCCTTCAGGTCGACCTTGGCTGCCTTGACCACCTGGTCAACGGTATTGCCGAAGGTCTGGACGGAACTCACTTTGCCGTCGACGTTGAGGGTGACTGATTTGTTGTTGCCCGTAAAGGCAACCACTCCCAGTACCAGTGCCGAAAGAACCAGCAGCTGCGCACCGACCTTGACGAAACTGAACTTGCCGCCCGTGGTGAAGAACTTGACCATGTTTGCCCGTAACTTTTGGACCATCCGGGCACGGGGAAAAGCGCACAGGGGCCTCCTGCCGCGGTCCCGAAGCAGGCAGAAGCATGCTGGAGGACTGCAGCGGAGCTGGGCGCCGCCACACTCGATTCAACTGAAAACACCAATTGCGAACGGAGTAAGTTGTCCGAAGGCCTTCCCCGACCCCGGCTACTGGTTACCCACTGTAACCGAAGCGTTATAAAGTGACCAAGATTTTTACATACCGGGTATGTAATGCGACTTTTGCTCAGTCCCAGGATCCGTATGCCGCCACGGTGTTTTCGGCCAGTTGCGAGCACAGCGCGGAAAGCTCGGTTCCCGTCACTTCAGCCATGGACCGAACCGTGTACGGAACCATGTAGCTTGCGTTCGGGCGGCCCCGGTAAGGGTGCGGCGTAAGGAACGGGGAATCGGTTTCGACGAGCAGCAGTTCCGGATCCGCAATGGCCAACGCGTCCCTCAGGTTCGCCGCATTCTTGAACGTCATGGTGCCCGCAAAGGACATGTACCAGCCGTTCATATTACAAATCCGTGCCAGTTCTTCATCGCCCGAGAAGCAATGGAATACCACCCGCTCAGGTGCCCCTTCCTCCCGCAGGACCTGGACGACGTCGTCATGGGCGTCACGGTCGTGGATCTGGAGGGTGAGGTCCAGCCGCTTCGCGATATCGATGTGGCGGCGGAAGGACTGGCGCTGGTGCACCAGGCCGTCGCCGTGGGTGCGGAAGAAATCAAGCCCGGTTTCGCCGATCGCGCGGACCCTCGGGTGGACAGCCAGCTCTTCGATTTCCGCGAGCGCCGATTCCAGCTCTCCGCGGCCCGCGTACACAGGGGCATCGTTGGGGTGGATGGCGACAGCTCCGAGGAGCCGCCGGTCGGCGTCGAGCGCCTGGACCGTGAACCGCGACGACTCCAGGTCGCAACCCACCTGCACCGCACCTTGGACGCCCACGGCTTCGGCCGCGTCCAGCGCATCCGCCACCGCGACGTCGATCAAACCGTGCCGGAAATCGAGGTGCGTGTGGTTGTCCATCACGGGGACCGGCAGAGGCTCGGGCGCAGGAGGGTATTCCTTGCGGGAATCGCCGGTGTCCGGCGCGCGGTAGGAAGCCGGTGGGAGGGAATTGCACATGAATCCACCCTATCTTTCCCTGCTGACGCCTTCCTGAACGCTGCTGCACCCCTTCCCTACCCGTTCCTGCGGAAGCTGCCTCTGTCTGCGGCGGGCCTTGGCTGGGTAGTCTGGTACAAAGGCGGTATATCCCGGCCAGGGCACCGCCGCCCGGCCGGGGTGCCGTCATGGCTGAGGGGATAGTCCATGGACTCAAAGCGACACGGCACCGTTGATGAACAGTTGGTACGGGACGAGGCCGTGGTTGCCTTGCCGCCTGAGCGTGAGTCCTTCAACGGGCACAAGCCGACGGTCATGGATCCTGAGCAATTCCACGCTGCCAGTGAGAAGATCCTGGCGGCCATCAACAAAGTCATCGACGGCAAAGCCGAGGCCGCCAAACTTGCCCTCACCGTGCTCCTCGCCCAAGGCCACCTGCTGGTGGAAGACGTGCCGGGTGTCGGCAAGACGCTGCTCGCCAAGACCCTCGCCCGCACCATCGATTGCAGGGTCAGCCGTATCCAGTTCACCCCGGACCTGCTTCCCTCGGACGTCACGGGGGTCTCGATCTACAACCAGTCCTCGCGCCAGTTCGAGTTCCGGATGGGCGCGGTGTTCGCCAACATCGTGATCGGAGACGAAATCAATCGCGCCTCCGCCAAGACGCAGTCCGCCCTCCTTGAATGCATGGAGGAACATCAAGTGACGGTTGACGGCCATTCGTACCAGCTGGGCGAGCCGTTCATGGTTGTCGCGACGCAGAACCCCATCGAGATGGAAGGCACGTATCCGCTTCCGGAGGCGCAGCGGGACCGTTTCATGGCCCGCATCTCGATGGGCTACCCGGACAAGCTCTCCGAAATCGAGATGCTCGAGACCCACCAGGCGGTCTCGCCCCTCGCCAAAGTCACCCCGGTGGTCACGTCCGCCGACGTCGCTGCGATGATCGCCACGGTGCAGCAGGTCTACGTCTCCCAATCCGTCAAGGAATATACGGTTGCCTTGGGCCGGGCCACCCGGGACAGCGCCCGGCTTCGCCTCGGAGCCAGCCCCCGCTCGCTGTTGCAACTCCTGCGGGCGGCCAAAGCGACCGCAGCCCTGGACGGAAGGGATTTCGTCCTTCCAGATGACGTCATTTCCGTCGCCGAGTCCGTCCTGGCGCACCGCATCATCCTGGACCGCAAGGCCGCGAGTTCCGGCGACACTCCGCAAAGCATCATCCGGGCCATCCTGGCCTCCCTCCCCGTCAGCCAAGACGCTGGCGCGGAACGCCGCGGCGCCTAGGGCAGCGAAGAAGGGGGCAGGCATGGCGCTGATCGATCTACTTCCGAAGCATCTGTTCACGAACCGTGGCTGGGGCTTGCTTGCCAGCGGCATCGGTTCCTTGCTGCTGGCCCAGCTCATGGGCAGGCGCGATCTGCTGGCCTTGGGGATCCTGCTGTTGGTGCTGCCGCTGGTATCGCTTGCCGGCGTCCGTATCCTCAAGCCGCGCTTCCAGGTGTTCCGCGAATTCCATCCCTCGTCCGTGGAGACTTCCTCCACTGCCACGGTGCGGTTGGCCGTGGCACGAACCGGCGCTGCCGCCGGGCCGGTGATCATGGAGGAGCAATTGCCGCCACGTTTCGGCGAACCTCCGGCCTTCCGCTTTCCTGCCCGGGCCGCGTCCGGCGGCACCAGCCGCTACGAATACCATTTGCGCTCCGGCAAGCGCGGCCAGTTCAGGATCGGCCCGGTGACGGCCGAGTTCTGCGATCCCTTCGGCTTGTCTCTGCACCGCCACGAGATCGACGACGGCGACATCCTCACCGTGACGCCCGCCGCCGTCGAACTCCCCGCCACCGGGCTGGCCGGCGCACGCGGAAACGACGGCGTGACGGCCACCCGGATCCGGGCCAATCCCAGCGACGACGACGTGATGACCCGCGAATACCGGCACGGAGACCCCATGCGGCGAGTCCACTGGGCCGCGACGGCGCGGCACGGCGAACTCATGGTGCGGCAGGAGGAATCCGTCACCACGCCCGAGGCGACCATCATCCTGGACCAGCGCTATTCCGCTTTCGTGTCCGGCTCGGCAGCGGTGTTCGGTCCTGCCCACGAGGACTCTTTTGAACTGGTGAGCAGCGAGAACTTCGAATGGGTGGTGACGGCAGCGATGTCCATCAGCGCCCACCTCGCCGATCGCAACTATTCGCTGCGTTTCCTCGATGCTGCAGGACACCCCGCGTTCCGCGTATCCCGTTCCGCACCGTATCCCGAAACCGAGGAATTCAGTGGTCTGGGAGGCCTGCAGTCCATCGCCGAAAGCCTGGCCGCCATCCAGCTCAGCGGCCCGCGCCATGTCCACGGCGAGCGCGGCCGCAAAGAGGCCGCCGGCGTCGTCGATGGTGCCGAGGCGCCCTTCGACGACCATCTGATGGACAAGCTCGCGGCGCACCGACTGCGTGGTCCCGTCCTCGCGCTGCTCGGCAACATGCCGCTCTCCGAGGCCCGCGCATTGGCGCCGGCCGCAGGCTACGGGGCCAACGCTTTTGCCCTCGTGGTGACCGACCACCCGCACCATGTCCAGCCGGTCATCGAAGCCTTGAAACTGGGCGGCTGGCGGGCCGTCGCCGTGAGCTCGAGGACAGACCTTCCCGCTGCATGGGCCGGTTTCGACCAAGGAGAGATCGTCGCCGCCGCTGCGGCAGCGATGGACGTCCGCCGCGGCGCGGCGGTGCCGCGATGACCACTACCTCCAGGAACGGCGCTCCGGGACGTTCCCCGCTCCCGGCCCCGGCAACGGCAGGCGACACCCCGTCGCGCGGCCCGGGAAGGTGGCTCCGCCCGCGAAAGGCAGGGCCGGGAGCCTACCCTTGGGCGATGTCCGCGGCCATCGCCGTCGCCGTCCTCGGAGCGTCACTCTCGCTCAATGGGGTCTTCAGGGGCTGGGTGTGGCTGGTTCCCGCGATCACCACAGTGTTCATCGTCGGATTGACCCTGGCTGTCCTCCGTGCCCTGAGGGTCCACCCGGTGCTCACCACTGTGGGCGGCTTGATCGCGTTGGTCTTCATCCTCGACTTCACGTTCTTCAGGCCGGAAAGCATCGCGGGCTTCATTCCCTCCGGCGCCACCCTGGACACACTGGGCCAGTTCCTGAAACGGGCCGGCGAAACCGTGGTGTCGGAGACAGCACCGGTCTCCCCGAACGCCGGAATAGTGTTCGTCGCCTGCGCGGGCCTGGGTTTGGCGACCGTCCTGATCGATGCCCTGGCTGTCCCGCTCGGCATGCCTGCGACAAGCGGCTTGGGCCTGCTGGTTGTCCTCGTTTTCCCGGCGACCATCAAGCCGCAAAGCGTCGGGCTGGGAGGATTCCTCGCCGCCGCCGTCGGCTTCATTCTGATCCTGGGTTGCAGCCAGTGGTTCGCACCGGACTCACGGCTGCAGAACGACACCGCCCACGGCACGGGGCAGCTCAAGCGGTCCATGGTGATCGGCGGCGTGGCGCTGGTCCTGGGGTTGCTGTTGCCGTTGGCGGTTCCGGGCTTCGAGCGCGGGACGTTTCCCGTGGGTTCGCGGCTGAACCCCTGGGGCGTCTCCAATGGCCTGAATCCCATGATTACGCTCGGCAACAGCCTGCGTGATCCCACCGGCGACGGCAGCATCACCTATGCCACGAGTTCCACGGCCCCGGTGTACCTGCGCTCCGTCACCATTGACAAGTTCGACGGCGATACCTGGGCACCGGACGACCGCGAGGCCTCCCGGCGCATAGGACCGGGACGGATGGCGCCGGACTACCCGCTCCCCTCCGAGCTGGTGCGCCAAGTGACGGTGGTCGATACGGGGCAGTTCACCAGCCCGTATCTCCCGGTCCCCTATGCCCCGACAGCCGTCGACGGCCTGAGCGGACGCTGGTCGTGGGATCCTGAGACGCTCAGCATCCGTGGCGAGGACGGCACGACGAGGAACCAGCAGTACACGGTGTATTCCGCGCTGCCGGCCCTGACGCCGGCAACGTTGAGCCAGGACAACTCCAAGCCCACTTCCATCTCGCAGGATTTCATCCAGCTGCCAAGCAATGTTCCGGACATCGTGAAGAACACCGCCAAGACGGTGACGGCCGGCGCCAACGGCAATTATGCGAAGGCGATGGCGATCCAGGACTACCTGCGCTCATCCCAGTTCACCTACTCACTGCAGGCTCCGGTGCAAGGCGGTTATGACGGCAACGGGATGTCCGTGCTGGCGGACTTCCTGCAGCAGAAGAGCGGCTACTGCGTGCACTTCGCCTCCGCGATGGCGGTCATGGCGAGGCTGGAGGGAATCCCCAGCCGCATCGCCGTGGGCTACGCGCCGGGCCACTCCACAGGCGCCACGGTTGCCGTGGCTGGACAGGAGCCCCTGCCGGAGTTCCAGGTGGATTCCCGTGACGCCCACGCCTGGCCTGAGCTCTACTTCGAAGGAGTCGGCTGGGTCGCCTTCGAGCCAACGCCGTCCCGTGGAGTGGTCCCGGCCTATGCCAGCGAGCCTGTCGCGGCGGGCGGCCCGAGCACCAACCTGCACGACGAGAACCTGGTGCCGGGTTCCTCGACTCCCGCGCCGAGCACAGCTGCTGTGCCTCCGCTTGCGGGTCCGGGGGTCGGAGCGGGCACGGCCACGGGCTCGGGAACCGCTCTTTACGTCACCGCCACCGCGCTCCTTTTGGCGGTGTTGGTGGCCTCCCCGCGGTTGGTCCGCTCCGGTATCCGGGCGCGGCGCTTGAGGCCCGTGCGGGCACAACAGCCCGGTTCGGCCCGCGCGGCCGGCGTTGCGCCGCCCCGGGATGGCCCGGTCCTGGCATGGGCTGAGCTCCAGGACCTCGCTACGGATTACGGTGTACCGCCGGTGCCCAGCGAAACGCCGCGGCATTTCGCGGCCCGATTGGGCACCTCGGCAGCACTCGGAGCGCCGGTGGCGGCAGCGTCGCCGTCGGGCGCTTCCGACGACGCCGGGCAGCGCGCGCTTGCGTCCCTCACGGGCGACTTCGAACGGCAGCGCTACGGTCCTCCGGCGGGAATCCCAGCGATTGCGGCTGCGGCTGCGGAGCAAGCGGACTCGGCCGCGGCCCGGATCGCGGCTGTCCGTGCCGCGTTCCGCCGCAACGCCTCATGGATCGCCGTCTTCCGCGCGGACTGGTTCCCGCCGTCCTTGATGTCCAGGTGGTTCCAGCTCCTCTGGTCGCCCTTCCGCTGGCTGGGTGGCATTTCCGCGGCCGCGGCACGCCGGGCGGCAGCATCGCTTCAGGGACTGTTCGAAGCGATCCGCTGGCGCCGCTGACCCAACTAGTCCCCACCGCCACCCTCGCCTCGCAAGCTCGGCCAGGGAACCCTGGCGGCGTGGGCCCACGCATTAGGTGTCGTTATGGGCCCCGAAAACGACACCTACTGCTAGCTAGTTGGGCTTGGAACGGCAAAGGCAGGGCACCGGAACCCAATGGTTCCAGTGCCCTGCCTTTCACTCAACGACAGTTCCCCGTTGCGAGAGGTCTGCCGAAGTCCTACTAGTCGGCGTAGGGATCCGCGATGCCGACGTACTGCGTGGTCAGGTATTCCTCGATGCCTTCGAATCCGCCTTCACGGCCCAGCCCGGACTGCTTCACGCCGCCGAACGGTGCTGCGGCGTTGGAGATGACGCCGGCGTTGAGGCCGAGCATGCCGGTCTCGATCCTTTCGCTGACGCGCAGTCCACGGTTCAGGTCCTTGGTGTAGACATAGGCGACCAGCCCGTATTCGGTGTTGTTGGCCAGGTTGATTGCCTCGTCTTCGCTCTTGAACGTGATGATCGGGGCAACAGGTCCGAAGATCTCTTCCTTCAGGATGCGGGCGTCAGCGGACACGTTCTTGAGCACGGTGGGCTGGTAGAAGTAGCCCGGGCCGTCCACCGGGGCGCCGCCGGTCACGGCGATCGCGCCGTTGGCGACGGCGTCGGACACGAGGGCATGCACGCCGTTGCGGGCCTTGCCATCGATCAACGGGCCCACCGTGGAGTCCGGCTCGGTGCCGCGCGCGGTGTTCAGTGCCGAGATCTTGGCGGCGAACTTGTCGGCGAAGGCATCAGCGATGGAGTCGTGCACAATGAAGCGGTTGGCTGCGGTGCAAGCCTCGCCCATGTTGCGCATCTTGGCCGCGACGGCGCCTTCGACGGCCTTGTCCAGGTCAGCGTCCTCGAAGACCACGAACGGGGCGTTGCCGCCGAGTTCCATGGAACTGCGCAGGACCTTGTCCGCGGCTTCGCGCATGAGGGACTGCCCGACGGCGGTGGAACCCGTGAAGGAGATCTTGCGCAGGCGGTCGTCCTTGATCAGGGGCCCGGTGACTGCGCCTGCCGTGGAGGTCTGGATGACGTTGAGCACGCCTGCGGGGAGGCCGGCTTCCTGCATGACCTGTGCGAAGAGCAAGCTGGTCAACGGGGTCAGGTTGGCGGGCTTGAGCACCATGGTGCAGCCGGCAGCCACCGCGGGGGCGATCTTGCGGGTAGCCATGGCCAGCGGGAAGTTCCACGGGGTGATCAGCAGGCAGGGACCAACAGGCTTCTTCTGGACCAGGATGCGGTTCTTGCCGTCCGGAGCCGCGGAGTAGCGGCCGCTGACGCGGACGGCTTCCTCGGAGAACCAGCGCAGGAACTCGGCACCATAGGCTACTTCCCCGCGGGCTTCGGCCAGGGGCTTGCCCATTTCCAGGGTCATGAGCAGCGCGAAGTCTTCTGCGCGTGCCGTGACCAGCTCGAACGCGCGGCGCAGGATTTCGCCACGCTCGCGGGGAGCCGTACGGGCCCAGGAGACCTGGGCGGCTGCGGCAGCGTCCATCGCCGCGGCGCCGTCTTCCACTCCGGCGTCGGAAATGCTCACGAGCACCTTGCCGGTGGAGGGATCCTCGACGTCGAACGTCTTGCCGGATGCCGCGGGCAGCCACTGGCCGTTGATGAGCAGCCCCGTGGGAACGGATGCGAGAAGTTCGCTTTCGCGATCGGCGGTAACAGTCACAGTGACTCCTTCGTCAGTCAGCGCAGCTTGTAGGGATGCACCAACACTTGATTATTGTGGAATTACTGTCACGGTACTGCCCGCCGCGAAGCAGTGTCTACGCCTTCGCGCACTGCCGCGGGAGCAAGAGTTTGTGCAATTGCACAGCCCCTGTTGAGGTGAAAGCTACCGCGCCGCGAGAACGACCCTACCGCGCCGCGAGCACGGCAGAGTAGAGCTCGCGCTTGCTGATGCGGGCCTCCTCGGCCACCGCCGCCACGGCTTCCTTGAGCCTGATGCCTTGTGCAATGAGTTCATTGACCGCGGCAACATGGTCTTCAGGCTTGCCCGGCGCCTGTTCGGGGGCGCCGGCCACGACGACGGCGATCTCGCCGCGGACCTCGTTGTTCTCCGCCCACTCCAGCAATTCCCGGACGGTTCCCCTGATGACTTCCTCGTAGGTTTTCGTCAATTCACGGCAGACGGCGATGCGGCGGTCAGAGCCGAACCGCTCGTGCAGGGCGCGGAGCATGGGCTCAAGCCGGTGCGGTGCCTCGAAGAACACCATCGTCCGGCGTTCGTCGGCGAGGTCCGCTAGCCGGGAGCTGCGTTCTCCGGCTTTGCGGGGAAGGAATCCTTCGAAACAGAAACGGTCCGTGGGCAGCCCCGAGAGCGCCAGCGCCGTCAAGACGGCGGACGGGCCCGGGAAGGCGGTGACGAAGAGCCCGGCCGCCACGGCTCCCTCAACGAGGCGGAAGCCGGGATCGGACACCGCGGGCATGCCGGCGTCGCTCACCATGATGATGGTCTTGCCGGCCCGCACGTGGTCCAGCAGTTCCTCGGTCTTGGCGGCCTCGTTGTGCTCGTGGTAGCTGATGACGCGGCCGGACACGGTGATGCCGAGCGACTGGACCAGCCGGTGCAGGCGCCGGGTGTCTTCCGCGGCGACGATGTCGGCCGTCTGCAACAACTCGATGAGCCGGCTGGAGGCATCGCCGACGTTGCCGATGGGAGTGGCAGCCAGCACGATCCGCCCTACGCCGTCCGGCAGCGCGGGAAGAGCCTGCTCCTCGAGGGGCTCCGCCAGGTCGGGAACGGTGGTTTCATCCGGGGAGCTCAGCTGTTCAGTCACCCAACAAGCCTAATGCCCCGGCTGCGGCTTTCAGTGAGCTACCGGAGCCGAAAGGTAGCATGGGCTGAGTGACCGATACCTCCGTGCGCCCCGCCCCGCAAACCTGGTTGACCCGGCCAGAGGACGCCTTTACAGCCGAGGCCCTGCGGACGCGGCTCATTGGCAGCATCCAAAGCTGGCGGGACTATCCCCCGTCGTTGAGGCTGTGGTTCTGGCTGATCCCCACGATCACGGCCGTGATCGGCGGGATCCTGCGTTTCGTCCGCCTCGATGATCCGCATAGCCTCGTCTTCGACGAGACCTACTACGTGAAGGATGCCTATTCGCTCCTGGTCAGCGGATACGAGCGCAGCTGGCCGGACAAGGCCAACGATGCCTTCAATGCGGGCAACCCCAACGTCCTGCTCAACTCCCCCGAATACGTGGTGCATCCCCCGGTGGGGAAGTGGATGATCGCGTTCGGAATGTGGCTCTTCGGTTCGGACAATTCCTTCGGCTGGCGGTTCTCCGCTGCCCTGACGGGCACCCTCTCCATCTTCCTGATCGCCTTGATCGCCTTGAAGCTGTTCCGTTCCCACATCCTGGGCGCGGTCGCGGGGCTGCTGCTCGCCGTCGACGGCCACCACCTGGTCATGTCGCGGACGTCCCTGCTGGACATCTTCCTGATGTTTTGGCTGCTCGCCGCCTTTGGTGCCTTGCTGATGGATCGCGACGACGGCCGCCGCCGCCTGGCGGCACGGCTTGCCGCGTTGGCAGGCGCCTCCAAGGACGGACGGCCGACGGCGTTGCACCTCGCCTCGGGCCCGTGGCTCGGATTCCGGTGGTGGCGGCTCGCGGCCGGTGTCTGCCTCGGCCTGGCGGTCGGCACCAAGTGGTCGGCGCTGTTCTTCGTTGCCGGTTTCGGCCTGATGACCGTCTTCTGGGACATGAGCGCGCGCCGCATCGCGGGCATCCGGAGCTGGCCCAGCGCCGGGATCATCAAGGACGGCATTCCGGCGTTCCTCACCATGATCCCGGTGGCCGGTGCCGTGTATTTGTCGACGTGGACCGGTTGGTTCCTCTCCAAGGATGCCTATTACCGGCACTGGGCGGACACGAATCCCTCCGCCACCTGGGGCTGGATTCCGGGGCCGTTGCGTTCCCTTGCCTACTACCATCTGCAGGCCTACAACTTCCACCAGGGCCTCAGCTCGCCGCACCCGTATTCGGCCAGTCCGTGGACCTGGCTCGTCATGGGGCGGCCCACGTCGTTCTACTACGAGTCCCCCAAGCCGGGAACTCCCGGTTGCGACCTACCCAACTGCACTTCGGCGATTCTGTCGGTCGGCAACCCCGTGGTCTGGTGGGGTGCCACGATCGCGCTCTTTGTGGTCCTGTTCTGGTGGGCGGGACGCCGCGACTGGCGGGCCGGGGCCATCCTGGCGGGCGTTGCCGCGGGGTACCTGCCCTGGTTCATGTACCCGGAGCGCACCATGTTCTACTTCTATGCGCTCTCCTTCGAGCCTTTCCTGGTCCTGGCCCTCGTCTATGGGTTGGGCCTGGTGCTGGGCAGGAGTGACGCTCCTCCGTGGCGCCGCCGCTCCGGCCTGTACCTGGTGGGCCTTGTGGTTGTCCTTGCCGTGCTGTTGTCGGCGTTCTTCTATCCGGTCTGGACGGCGGAAGTGATCAGCTACCAGGACTGGCACATGCGCATGTGGATGCCTTCCTGGATCTAAGGGGGCTGCCCGGAAGTTCGCGGCACACAAAGAAGCGGCCCGCCCGGGATTGGAAATTCCCGGTCGGGCCGCTTCTTTCGTTGTTGGCGAAGTGCTACTTCTCCGGCACGCCGGCTTCCACGGGAGCCTCGGTGTCGGTGTTCGCGGCGTCTTCCGCAGCGGCTTCGTTCTTGGGAGAAAGTCCGCGACGACGGCGGGTAGGCCAGGTGAAGATGAGGGTCAGCAGGGCCGTGAGGAAGACCAAAGCGCCGATCGCGATTCCGGAGTCCATCCAGTACTGCCCCGGGAACAAGCGGATCAAGGTGTCATCGAGCGCAAAGGTCCAGGTGCCGTTGGCGAAGAAGATGTGGTGGAAGTCCGTGAAGAACTGCTGCCAGCCCAGGGCCGCGAGCGTGCCCAGTCCGATGATGAGCACCAAGGTGACGATCGAACCGGCAAACAGTCCGCGGCGGATCCCGCCGGTGCTCCGCTTGCGCAGATAGATCATGGCGATGATGCCGATGATGATCATGAGGGCGCCGGCACCGAATGCGGAGAGAATCACGGTCTTGACGTCGGCCATGTGGGAAACTTCGCCCTCTTTGAACAGCTTCTCGCCGTTCTGGTTGACGAGCTCGCCCAAATATCGTGGCCCGGACCAGTTGGTCAGGTAGTCCACGGCATAGGAACCATAGGTCATGCGGTCATCGGCGTTGAAGCCGTAGCCGTCGCCGGGGAATCCCGGCCGGTAATACTCCACCCACAGGAACAGCGGGCTCGCCACGGCCCGGATTGCCAGTATCAGGAGGACCACCGGGTAGAAGACAGCCAGCAGGACCTGGAAAATGCGCGGCGCCAGCGGCTTGGCGTTGGCAGCCTGCTCCCGCTCGTGGTTCCGGCGTTCCACCTCGGCTTCCGGGGGGCGGACCTGAAGGGCCGACGTCGGCAGCGGCTCTGCGAAGAGGGCCGGTTCCGGCCCGGCCTCCGCAGCCTCTGCGGCCTTGCGGTCTGCCCGGCTCTCCGGCTGTTGTCCTGCCACGGGCTCGGCTACCGCGTTTCTTTCCTTGGGCGCCCGCTTCGAAGAGTCCCGGGCTGCGTCAGCAGCACCTGCCGGGCGCGCGTCAGCGGCCGTGGACTTGGGGGCGGGCTTCATCCATTCGAAGGCCGGCTCATCGCCGCCGTCGTGGATATCCGCGTCCGGGTCGTTGGGGATCGGGCTCTTCTCGGTCACTTGGATTTCACTTCCGTAGGATTCACATGCCGGAGCAGGAACGGTCCGCTGGCAATCTTCTCTGCCTTTGAGCCTACCGTCAGCCCTCGCGGAGAGACGATGAGCCACCCCGGCGGACGTCGGATTGCGGCCGGCCCCGGGCGCCGTCAGGCGGCTATCTCCCGGTAGCCGGCGTCGTTTGGGTCCAGGTCGCCTGTGGCGCCGGCACGGAACGCCCGTCCGCCCAGAACCAAGGCATAGACCCAGTATGCCGCGAGAACGAGCGAACCGATCAGGATCTTGGCCCACACCGGAAGCGGGCTGGGCGTCACAAAGGCCTCGACGAGTCCGGAAACGAACAGGACAAGCACCAAGCCAAGGGCCACCGTGATCAGGGAGCGCCCTTCTTCCGCCACGGCCAGCATCCTGCGCCGCGGGCCCGGGGCAACCATGGCCCAGAAGATGCGGAGCCCGGCCGCGGAGGCGATGAACACGGCGGTCAGTTCCATGAGGCCATGCGGCAGGATGTAGCTGAAAAACACGTCCATCTTGCCGGTGGCGGCAAACACGCCCGCAGCGATCCCCAGCCCCTGTGCATTTGCGAACAGTGTGTAGGGCACCCAGAATCCGGTGATGCCCAGGGCCACGGCCTGCGCGCCGATCCATGCATTGTTCGTCCAGACGGCGCCGGCGAAGGACGCAGCAGGGTTCTCGGAGTAGTAGCCGACAAAGTCATGGTCGACGTATTGCTTCACGGCATCGCTGCTTCCCAGGGCCCGCAAAGCGTCCGGGGACGTTCCGATCCAGAGCGTGTAGGCCGCGGCTACAAGGCAGAAGAACGTCCCGCACCCGACCGTGAGCCACCGGAGGCGGTAGAACGCGGCCGGCAGCGAGACCACGAAAAAGCGGGCGAGGTCTTCCATGAAGTTCGATCTCGCGCCTGTGAAGCGGGTCCGGGCCTGGGCGAGGGCCGCCGACAAGGACGCCGAGAGTGCGCTTTCCGGCGCCACGGATCGAATGAGGGACAAGTGCGACGACACCACTTGGTACAAACGCAGGAGTTCGTCGGCTTCGCCGCCGTCGAGGCGCCGTTTGTGCGCGAGCTCATGCAGACGGGACCATTTGGTCCCGTTCACGACAGAGAAGGCATCCATGTCCACGGCTCCACCCTAATCCCACCTTCCCAAACAGTCCCGCATCCAAGCAAACCCGGCTCCGCGGCCGTTGCCGCGGCTAGACTCGATCCAGCGGGAGCCGTCCGGTCCTGCGGAAGTCGTCGCAAGGCTTGGGGGCGGGCTTGAGTTCGATCATTACCGGCGAGGCCGTGGTCCTCGAACTGCGGCCGGCATCGTTCGGAGCGAGGGCGCTCGGGCTCATGCTCGACGTCCTGGTTCAGGTTGTTTTGTTGCTTGGCCTGTTGTTCCTGCTCGGTATGGTGGCACCGGATGTGGACGCGGCAGCGGGCCGTGCGATGGCCTTGTCCAGCGTGGTCCTGTGCCTCGTGGTCGTCCCCGTGGCGGTGGAAACGCTGAGCCGCGGCCGCTCGCTGGGCAAGCTGGCCACGGGGCTCCGGATCGTGCGCGACGACGGCGGATCCATCCGGTTCCGGCACGCGGTGATCCGCGGGTTGATCGGATTCCTGGAGATCTACGCGACGTTCGGCGGATTGGCGATCGCCGTGGCGCTGTTCAACGGCAAGTCGAAGAGGCTGGGAGACGTCGTGGCCGGTACATATTCGCTCAGGCAGCGCGTTCCTTCCGAACCCAAAATCCTTGCCTACGCGCCTCCGTACTTGCAGGCGTGGGTGGGACTCGCGGATATCGGCAGGGTTCCGGACGGCACGGCGCGGCGGGCTTCGCAGTTCATCCAGCAGGCATCCCGGATGGCTCCGCACTCGCGCGCCAGCCTGGCCGCAGCCCTCGCAACCGAATTGGCTGCGTACGTTGCCCCGCCTCCGCCGCCCGGGACAACGCCGGAGGGCTACTTGCACGCAGTACTGGGCGAGCGGCGGAACCGGGACCTGGAACGGCTGCGCCGCGCAGAACAACGCAGCGCCGTCGTCGGGGATCGACTCAACAAGCTCCCGTTCACGGGCTAGTCCAGACGCGCGGCACCCACGGTGCGCACCGCCGTCGGGCCTACTGCGGCACGTCCTGGAAGCGCTCAGCGCTTTGCGTAGCTTGCCCAGGCAATGTTCCAGTCGCCGAAGCCTTCAAGCGGTTCCACTGCGGGGGCGCCGGTGTTCAGGACCTGCACCACGTCCCCGGTCCGCATGTTGTGGAAGAACCAGGCTGCGTCGTCAGGAAGCAGGCCTACGCAGCCGTGCGAGACGTTGTCCACGCCGACGGCCCCGTACGCCGAGGGAAGCGCCTGGTGCACATACACCCCTGAGTTCGTGAGCCGGTTGGCGTGCTCGACGACGAGTGGCGCGTAGTAGCCTTTGTCACCGGGTTTGAGGCCGATGCTGCCCGCATTGAACCTCGAGTGGCGCTCCTGCTCCATGATCACCGCGTAGCCGGTGGGCGAAAGCCAGTCCGGGCTTCCGAGGGTGACAGGAGCAGTCTTGACGAGTGCGCCGTCGAAATACACGTTCATGGTCTTGGTGGCGTCATCCACTACCGCAATCCGCTGCGGACCGGTCGTGAACGTGGCCCTGACGTTGGAGTTGCCGATCATTCCGTTGCCGAAGTCCCTGCCGAACAGGGGCATGTCCACGGTGACGCTCGTGCCGGCAGCCCAGAATGCCTCCGGGCGGATCCGCACTTTCCGCTCCGAGTACCAGCGCCAGGTCACTTCCTGGCCCGAGGAAACATTGATCTTCACGGCCTGTTCCATGGCGGCTTTATCCGCCACGGGTTCGCTGAAGTTGATTTCGATGGGCTGCCCGGAACCCATGATGGAGCCATCGCGGGGGAACACCAGCGCATTGGCCTCGTTGGGCGTGGATACCGTGGTGAAGGACTGGGCCTTCCGGGTTTCCCGGCCCGCGCCGTCGACAACGGTGAACCCGTAGCGGTACTCAGTGTTGAACTCCAGGGGATCCGGCGTGGACCACGTGCTGCCGTCGGCGCTGATGGTTCCCTTGACGGCTTTGCCGCCCGTGGCCGGCACCAGTTCAACGTCCTTCAGGGTGCCGTGCACCGCCTTCACGGAAGGCCCGACGGCGGGATTCACTTCGCGGGCACCGTCAAGGGGCGTGATTCCCAGCTCCACTGCCTTCACGACTGCGGATCCGAGCCCGGCATCAGTACGCTGGGGCGTTCCGGCTTCCGATTCAACCGCTGTTTGCAGCCAGTCAGGGGCGGTTGCAACACCGAGTCCTCCGGCCGCAACGCCAGCACACATTCCCATGATTCCGAGAATCTTCCCGGTCTTGCGTTTCCTTTGCGACCCCACAGCAACCCCACATCCCCCGGCAGAAAGCCAGCCCCCAAGACTGACCCGCCAAGTCTACCGGGGGTGCGGAGGCGTCCCGGACGGTGCCCGAAGGGCGCCGTCAGTGGGCGTAGTGCCTAATTGGCGTATTGGGCCCAGGGGATGTTCCAGTCGCCAAAACCGTCGTCGAAGTTGGCGTAGTCACCCTGGGTATTGACCACTTGGACGACGTCTCCGGTGGTCATGTTGTCGAACACCCATTTGGCCCCGTCAGGTCCCAAACCGATGCAACCGTGGGACAGGTTCGTGACGCCGATGTACGGCAACGCCGAGTCAGTGGCCTGGTGGATGAACTCACCGCTGGGTGTCAGGCGCGTGGCGTAGTTGACGTCAAGCTGTCCGTAGTAGGCCGGATCCCCCGGCTTGAGGCCGATGGTGGAGGCATCCATGTGCTCCACCCGGTACTTTTCCATGAGCACCAAGTAGCCGCGCGCGGAAGGGAACCTGGTGTCGCCCATGGTGTCCTGCCACTGGCCCACTTGCTGGTCGTTGACGCTGACCGTGAACGTGTGGGCAACTGCGTCGGCGACCGCCACTTTCTTGTCGCCGATCTTGAACGTGTTGGTCTTGTTGAAGTTGCCGATCTGGCCGTTGCCGAAGTCCACCCCGAACAGCTTGAGGTCCACGGTGACGGTACTGTTCGCTGCCCAGAAGTTCTCCGGGCGGTAGCGCACCATGGTGTCGCTGAACCAGTGGAAGGCCCCGACCTGGCCCGAGGTGGAGGTGACCTTGATGGCCTTCTCGACGGCGGCTTTGTTGACCACCGGTTCGCTGAACGTGAGCTGGAGGGGCTGCGCCACGCCTACCTTGGACCCGTCCAGGGGGTACATGGCGGCGTCTGCCTCATTCTGGGTGGACACCGTCGTGAACGATCCGGTCTTCGACGTTGCCCGGCCGGCGGAATCCGCAACCGTGTAGTTGAAAGTGTACGAGGAGTTGAACTCGAGGGGCGTGGATGCGGTCCAGCTCAGTCCATCCGGAGTCAACGCACCATCGACGGTCTTTCCCTGGGAGCTCGTCAAGGAGACCCTGTCGAGGGTTCCGTCCTTGACGCTGATCGTGACAGGCGCAGCCGGGTTCACTTGCTTGGCACCGCTCGCAGGCGAGGCGACCACCGTGGCAGGCTTCACGACGGGCAACACGGCTGCCGCTTCGCTGCGTTCGCCTGATGACCCCTCGGATTCGATTGCCGCACTCGCCGCATGCGGGGCCACCGCCGCGAACGTGCCGCTGAGCGCGGCGATGAGGCAGACCACCACGATCCAGGCGACCTTCCGGAACCTGCTTCGCTTGGTTGGCGCAGTGTCAAAGAGACCGGCGTTGCCGCTGCCCTGTTCATTGTCGAAGAGCCGCGCAGCGTCCACATGCTCGAAAGTGTCCGCTTGCTCGCCGTCGGGATTAAGACCCATTCCTGTTTTCTCCAAAACTCACGCCCCCCAAAAACCTCACGCCCCCCAAAAAAACTCATGTCACAGCCGCATCCTAAACGGTGCGGCTTGATATTGGCTGGGAGCGCGCCCGCGGGCCTGCTCCCAGCCGGTGTTCTCAGTACCGGTAGTGCTCCGGCTTGTACGGACCGGCGACGTCAAGGTCCAGGTATTCCGCCTGTTCCTTGCTGAGTTCGGTCAGTTCCACGCCCAAGGCATCCAGGTGCAGCCGGGCGACCTTCTCGTCGAGGATCTTGGGCAGCACGTAGACCTGGTTCGAATATTCGCGCTCGGCCCCTGGGCCAGAGCCAGTCTGGTCCTTCTTGGTCCACAGCTCGATCTGCGCGATCGTCTGGTTGGCGAAGGAGTTGCTCATGACGAACGAGGGGTGGCCGGTCGCGTTGCCGAGGTTCAGGAGGCGGCCTTCGGAAAGCACGATGATCGATCGCTCTTCGCGGCCGTCGTCCGCGGCGAACACCCACTCGTGCACCTGCGGCTTGATCTCGACCTTCTTGACGCCGGGGACCTTCGCCAGTCCGGCCATGTCGATCTCGTTGTCGAAGTGGCCGATGTTGCCCACGATCGCCTTGTTCTTCATCCGGAGCATGTCGGAGGCCATGATGACGTCCTTGTTGCCGGTCGTCGTGACGAAGATGTCGCCCTGTTCCACCACCGAGTCCAGCCTGGCCACCTGGTAGCCGTCCATGGCTGCCTGGAGCGCGCAGATCGGATCGATCTCCGTCACGATCACGCGCGAGCCCTGGCCACGGAGCGCCTCAGCCGCGCCCTTGCCGACGTCGCCATAGCCGCAGACGACGGCGACCTTGCCGCCCATGAGGACATCCGTGGCGCGGTTGATGCCGTCCGGCAGGGAGTGGCGGATACCGTATTTGTTGTCGAATTTGCTCTTGGTCACCGAGTCGTTGACGTTGATCGCCGGGAACAGGAGCTTGCCCTGTTCGGCGAGCTGGTAGAGACGGTGCACGCCCGTGGTGGTTTCCTCGCTCACGCCACGGATGCCGGCGGCGACGCGGGTCCACTTCTTCGGGTCGGCGGCAAGGCTCTTCCGCAGCACCTCGAGGACGAGGGCATACTCTTCGGGATCGCTTTCAGTCGCCGCCGGCACCGCACCCGCTGCTTCAAACTCGACACCCTTGTGGACCAGCAACGTGGCGTCGCCGCCGTCGTCGAGGATCATATTGGGGCCGAGCTCCGGGTTGGCGTCCGCGCCCGGCCAGCTGAGGATCTGCTCTGCCGTCCACCAGTATTCGTCGAGGGTCTCGCCCTTCCACGCGAACACGGGGACACCCTGCGGATCCTCGACGGTTCCCTTGCCGACCACGACGGCGGCAGCGGCCTCGTCCTGCGTGGAGAAGATGTTGCACGAGGCCCAGCGGACCTCGGCCCCGAGGGCTGTCAACGTCTCGATAAGTACCGCGGTCTGCACGGTCATGTGCAGGGACCCCGCAATGCGGGCACGCTTGAGCGGCTGGCTCGGACCGAATTCGGCACGCAGCGACATGAGGCCCGGCATTTCGTGCTCGGCGAGGCGGATCTGGTGGCGTCCGGCTTCTGCCAGGGAGATGTCTGCAACCTTGTAGTCGAAAGTCATGGAAGTCCTTTGGAAGTACCGAATGGTCAGGTCAGGTGGAGCTCAGGCGTGCCGGAGACCGTCGTGCCGGCCTGCGTCGTGTTGGTCCGAGGCCGCGGCGTTGGCGGCTGCCAGCAGCTCCGGGGGCAGCAGCAAGGGGATGCCGTCCTGGATGGCATAGCGGACCTTTTCACCCGAGGCGGCCGCGACCGTCGAGACGAGGTCCTCGCCGTCCTGCTCCAGCGGGGACCCGGTGACAGGGCACCGCAGGATGGACAACAATTCAGGACTGACCTTTGGCATGGTTGAAGCTCCCTGGATGGCATCTCGCGGACGCCGCTGTGGACAGATATGGCAGCTTCCAGAGTACAACCCGGCGGCGCTGAGCACGTTGTCACAAAAGCCCGTCCCACCGGAGCAGCGACACACTGCGTCAGACGACGCGCAGTTCCCGTCGCGCCGGACTTCAGGAAGGATCGCGCAGGATGCGCAGGTGGCGACTGGTTCCCTCCACAGGCGCAGGCCCGTCAAAGGGCGTGCGGACGCTGCGGAGCTCCGGTGCGGGTGCCGGGGCCGACGCGGCCTCGCGCACGGCGTTGGCCAGGGCAAGGAGATCGTCCGGTCCTGGCTGGGGCGGGGAGGACGGCATGGCCAGCCGCATGACTTCCCACCCCCTCGGCACAGTCAACGACTCCGCATGCTGCGCGCACAGATCGTAGGAGTGCGGCTCGGCATACGTAGCCAAGGGACCAAGCACCGCCGTGGATTCGGCGTAGACGTACGTCAAAGTGGCCACCGCGGATTGGCGGCAGGCTGATCTGGAACACTGACGAATTGCACCCACAACATCCCAGATTAGCCGCACTTCGCCGCGGCGCGGTGCATTGCCCCTTTGCGGGCATTATGTCGCGTTGGCCGAATCACGGGTCTAAAGTCGATATATGCAGTCACAGCACCACGTTCCGGGCTTTACGGTCCATTTGTCCGACACCGGGGACAGCCAGGAAACGACGACGGCGGGCTCGTCCGCACGCGGCTTCAGGGAGCGCCGCAGGAACCGCCACGGGCGGGGATTGCGCGGCGAAATCATCCTGCCCAACCTTCCGGGCTACCGGACGCGCGCCGAGAGGTTCGACGACCTGGTGCTCGATTCCGCGGAACGGCTGCAGGACATGTGGGGCAAACGGCTCGACGGCGTCGCGTTCGCCGTCGAGGAGATCCCGCCGAACCTTGAACAACTCGTGGCCGAGGGAACCGCGGCACCGCTGGGCTCCTACACCCCGGCGGCCCGCGGCGCAGGACCCGTCATCACGCTCTATCGGCGCGTCGTCGAGCACACCACCGGCGGCCGCGAGGACCTGCAGGACCTGGTGCACGACGTCGTCGTCGAGTACACCGCCGAGATGCTCGGAGTACCGCCGGAGACCCTGGATCCCGTGTACCGCCGTCGTTATCAGTAACCCAGCGTGACCTGTACTTTTTCGTGGCCCGCAGCGCCGTCCTGGAGGGTCAGGACCGAAATCCCGGGCTGATCGCCCTGGCCGAGCACGAGCGCGCCGTAGGCCGCGTCCCCTGACGCCGACACGATGTAGCCCGAAACCGCCGCGCCGTCGGACTTGTCAGGAACGCCGATGACCGAAGTGGTCCCCCCGGCGATATCGACGGTTTCCGTCTTGTGGACCTTGCCGTCCGAGGTGACGGGCGTGTAACTGACCGTGGCACGGCCCGTCGGTACACCGAAGCTCAGGAAGCGGGTGCCGCCTTGAGGCACTGCCACCATGTGCTGGCTGCCCAGGCGGACCGCGGCGGGAGACCAGGCGAAATCAACCGGATCCGTGGACTTCAGTCCCCGCGTCACGCGGGAGGACGCGGCGAAGGAAACATCCGAAGTGGCGCTCACGGTGTACATGCCGGCCGGGACGCCCGTGAGCGGAACTTCGGTGACCGAACCCGCTTTGGCGGTCACCGCTCCCCCGCCGGGCAAGGCACGCTGGCCGTTCGGCCCGAACAACCGCACATCCACCACGGCGTCCACGGGACCCGGAACGGTGATCTGCAGGGCAGGAACGACGTCGGCAAACCCGGGCTTGTCCGCGAGCGACTTCACTGCGGCCGGGTCCTGGATGTCCACCCCGGTCATGACCTGGGAATCCGCGACGCCGGCACCGGGAGTCATGAGTTCGACGCCACCGGCCGTGAGGCCACGAAGGACGCTTTGCTGGATGGTTGCCGCGACGGGGCCGCCGCTGCTGCGCAGGTGGACGGAGAGCTGGCCCTCGTTCGGGGCCAGTCCGGCCAAGTTGATGGAACGGGTAGTTCCGGGCGAAACCAGCAAGCCACGGCTATCCGGGGCTTGGATCTGGCCACGGGCACCGAACAAGTCAAGATTCACGGTGGCCGGCGTGCCCGAGGCATTGCTGATGTTCAATACCGCCGTCCGCCCCAGCGCGGTGTTGGCGCCCAGGAGCCATGCATCATTGACCGGCTGTTGGCAGGGCGCCGCCGCCAGTCCGCGGAGATCGCCGTCGCCCGCGGTGTAGCTCATCAAGCCCGCTACCGCGGCCTGCTGCCCGCTGATGGGATCGGCGTCCACCACGGTGACGTCGCCCGCGGGCCTCTGAGCCACGACGCCGGCATTCAGGACGGGAGGCCCTGACGCCGGCGGCTGCGCGGCAGCAGGGGGTTTGGCGATGCCGGCGATCGGAGAGCCGCCGAGCGCGGCGAGGTTGCTCCCGGGAACGGATCCGGTGGCGTCACTAAGGACTACCGCATCGAGGAAGCTCTTTGCCGAGCGTGAAACAGGGTTGAACTGGGTGTCGGTGCCCGCCGGGGTTCCTTCCGGGAGGCGGGGAGGTGCCGGGCACACCGCGGTTGTCTTTCCTGCCGGGACGTCCGCGAGGGACATGTCCAGGGTCTTGTTTCCTGCCGGGGACGGCACGATGGACGCTGCCGACACCATCCCGGCCCCTGCGGCAAGCAGCAGGGTCGCGGAAAGCGCTCCCAACACGACGGCTTTGTTCTTTTTCTGGCCCTTGTTCTGGGCTTTGTTGTGGTTCTGGGCTTTGCGCTGGCCGCGCCTCCGCGGCCCCGCGCCGGCCTCGGGTGCCGGGCCTTGGTTGTCAGACACTGCTGTACTCCTTACGGAGAGAGTTTTGTTCCTTCAGGAGGCCCGGCTTCGGCCTGCGGGCCGGCATGGGGATGGCCAGCAGGACGGTCAATCCAATGACCACGGCCTGCAGGATGCTGAGCCAAGGCTCCCAGACGGTGGTGTAGCGGATCTCGATCTGGCCGCCTGCGGGCGGCAAGGTGAACGCTTGCGCCCAGCCCGACGTCGTCGGGCTCAATTGGCGCCCATCCAACCAAGCGCTCCAGCCGGAGTCCGCCCGCTCGGCGAGCACTACCTGGCGTCCGTCCGCGCCTGCGGGGATACTGCCGACGGAAGACGTCCCGAGGGATGGCAAGAGGGCAACAACGGCACCCTTGGCGTCCACCACCCTGACACGGTGCGCCGTCTCGGCGTCGGCTGCGGCGGCCAGGTTGAGCGGCGTGACGCGCCACAGCCAGCCGGAATCGGTCTTGCCCACGGCGACCAAACCGGGAACGGAATCGATCCGGTTGGCTGTCAACTGGGCTGCGGTGTCGGACGACTTCAGAACCACGAATCCGGCACCAAGCTGCTCAAGGCCGGGCCGGGGGTCGACGCCCGTTCCCGCGACAATCGTGGCTACGGCGTTACGGATGGACGCGGTGGCGTCGTCGTCGGCCACCAGGCGTTCCTGGCCGGGTGATCCGACGATGGAACGTGACGCAGCAACAGTGGAGAGCGAGTCCAAGGTAGTTCCGGCGCCGCGCATAAGGGAGGACGTGTAGCCACCGCTGTCATCCGCGGTGATGACCAGCGTCCGTGTCTGTTCCGGTCCTTGGCCGTGGTCGACGGCGGTGGCAGGCAACGTGCCCTGCCCGGACGGCTGGACAAGCCGCGGCGTGCCAAGCGCGCCGCTGGCCGAAGGCGAAGTGCCTGTGCCGGCCAGGGCATTCTGGGTTGCCCACAGGCCCATGCTTGCCAAGGGCCCGGCAATGAGGAGGAGGGTTGCGACAGCGGAGACGGTTCGTACTGCCGCGCGCTGGACCGGGCGGCCGCCCTCTGCCTTGACCTTCAGCTGAAGGAGGTTTTCGGCGCCGATCAATGCCGCTCCGAGGAACGCGAAGCCGGCGGCGGATACCGCCGGGCCCGTGAAAGGAGCCACGAGCAGGTTGCCGTCCACACCGGTCGCCACGTGTCCGGCGAGCCATGACCAGGCGAGGAGCAAAAGGGCCCCGGCCCAGAGGAAACGTGCGATCCGTGACCGTTTTCCGGGGACGAAGAGTGCGGCAATGGACAGGAGCAGGACCGGCGCACCAAGCAGCAGGGCAAGCGCCAGAGCCCACGGAATTCCCGACGGGCCGAACGGCGCCAACCCGGCCAGTCCGCCGTTGACGTCGAATTTCAAGGGCTGGCCAAGCAGCTGCTGCCAGAGCGGTGCCGCTTGGAATCCCAGCGGGAGGCCTGGATCGGCCAGCATGGCGCGGGGTCGTTCCAGGACAGAGAGGACATACGGTGCAAAGAGTGCGGCGCTCGGAAGCAGCGACCACCAAATGGTCCGCCCGCGCCGCCCCAAGGCGACGCCGCAAAAAACAATGAGGACCACAAACGGAGGCAGCAGGGACGGCGCTGAGGCCGTCACCACCGCCAGCGCCAGGCCGGCCGCGGCAGCAGCCGTCCACGACGGCGTGCCGTTGACGCCCGGCTTGCCCGGGAACGGCTTCGGTGCGGCGTAGCCGGACGGTTGGACCCGGTGGCTATTGAGCGCAGCGTCGCGCCCCAGCGCAGATCCAGTGGCCCGGAAGAGGGCCAGCACCAGCAGGGGTATCGCCACGTGTGCCAGGAGAGCGCCGGCCCGTCCCTGGTTCAAGGCAACCTGGAGGGCCGGCGCTCCGGCCCAGATCAGCGCCGCAATGAAGCGGTATCGGCGCAGCGTGGTCATGGCGCCCGCCGCAAACCAGGCGCCCAGGCCGGACAGCGGCATGGCCAGCAACAACAGCCACACGATGGCTGTGCTGGAGTCGCCTCCCCCGAGCAATGAAACAAGCCACAGGATGTACGCGAATGGATCACCGTGACCAGGCAAGCCCGCGCCCAAGTTGATCCACCAACTGGACGCGGACCGCCAAATGTCGCCGGCGGTGGACAAGGGCAAGAGGCCTCCGCCCGTCACCCCGCTGGCACCCAGGAGCCCCAGCAGCCCCACGATGGAGGCGGCCAGCGCAACAAATCCGGCGGCAAGTGCGCCCGTGCCGATCCAACCCCGCTCGTTCGTCGCGAGGGCCACGAAATCGTCGCCGGCGTCGCCGCTCGGTTCCGGAGCGAGGGAATCCGTCTCGTGGAATTCGTCGGCGCCAATCGCCTCGAGGAGGGAGCGGCGGTGGGCCCGAACCTCGCGGCGCGGAGTCTGCAGCCCCTTGACCATCGAGCGGCGTACGCGTCGCGTCCGGGCGGCGTTCCGCCGGGATCGCCAAATCGCCCGGGGACGGCCGAGGGCAGCGATGGTGGCGCCGAGCTGGGAAATTCCGTAACCCGGCTCTTTGATCAGGATGCTCAAGACGAGCCTGGCCATGCTTCCGAGCAGCGCGCCGAGCGCATGCAGGGGAACCTTCCACGGCGAAGCGTGGGTAAGCCTCAAATGGATCTGGCTCTTGCGGGCGGCGGCGGGTGTCGCGAGGCCGTGCGGACGATGCTCGACATGGAACATGCGCGCCGCCGGGACCACGACAACCCTGTTGCCGGCAAGCCAGTTGCGCCAGCAGAAATCGACGTCGTCTCCCACGCCGGGAAACGCGGGGTCGAAGCCGCCCAGTTGCTCCCAGGCATCGCGGCGGATCAACATGCCTGCGGAATTCACCGCGAAAGTGTCCGTGCGCCCGTCGTACTGGCCCTGGTCGAGCTCGTCGGCTTCAATGAGCGTCAGACGCTCGGCCCAGCGGCTCGTCGAAAGACCGGCGTCGACGAGCCTGCGCTCCGCGTCCCAGGCCAATTGCTTGCAGCCGGCCACTGTGACCGACGGCGCGCGCTCGACTGCCTGAAGCAGCTCGGCGAGTGCGTCCGGGGCCGGAGCGGCGTCGTCGTGCAACAACCAGATCCATTCAACGGCTCCCGGCTCCCGCAAAGGGGCCGAACGGGCCAGTCCGGCCGTGACGGCAGCACCGAAACCTACTTTGTGTTCGCCTGTGCTCGTGACGTTGGCCGCGCCGAGGGCCCGCTGCAGCAACGCTGCGGACTTGTCGCGGGAGCCCGTATCAATGCCAATGGCGGCATCTGCCGGACGCGTCTGGTCCAGCAGAGCCGCCAGGGTTCTGGGGAGATAGTTACCGCCGTCGTGCGAGACGACGACGGCGGTAACGTGTACTGCCTTGAGAATCAGACCGCTCGCTTCCTCAGCCTGCGGCGTTCACGCTCGGAGAGCCCGCCCCAGATACCAAAACGTTCATCGTTGGCGAGTGCGTATTCAAGGCACTGCGAACGGACATTGCATGCACCGCAAACCTTTTTGGCATCCCGCGTGGAGCCGCCCTTCTCGGGGAAGAACGCCTCCGGGTCCGTCTGGGCGCACAAGGCGTCCGTCTGCCAGCCAAGTTCGCCTTCATCGTCGAAGTCACCTTGGCCCGGAAGCCCGATCCACACCGGCTGGGCCGGATTGTCGAGCGGTCGGCGCAGCTCCATGGGAGGATCATCGAGATCGTCCTCCGGATCTACCGGCGCGCCCCCCACAAGGGCCTCGTGCGCAGCAAGAAGGGCTGTTGCCTCATCTTCCAGCGACTCCCGAGTGGCCTCGATATAGCGGTCGGCCGCCTGCGGATCTGCCGGGTCAACATACCAATCCCCCGGAACTTCGCGCGACCGGTATTTCACCGACGCATAATCCGCGACGACTGCATCTTCCTGGATACGCAACGCTTGCCCCATGGCGTCCCTCCTGATTTTTGCAGCTGCTGCCGTGCTCATTCGGTACTCGGTTATGTACCCGATACTCCCGCAGCGGCGTTCGATATCTAATTACACGTGTGTAACTACCAAGCCGTCAAGCCACGCCGGGATAATAATCAACTTTCCGCACTAACCAGCGCCGCGCCACGCCCGGTATTTTTTCGCCCCGCCCGCGCGCCATGGCGGAAAACGGAAGCTTTGCATCACTTAAGATGTATTTTCATTGAATTTCAGGGAAATCGCTTGACACTCTGAGCGCCGCGCCCGCGTCGCGCCATAGCCCCATGTGGCGCAATTCACACGCCCCGGGACCTGGCCTGACGCCCCGTGGCAAGATGTAGCCATGAGCACCCCCGCGATGAACCTGATGGCAGCCCTGCGTTCCGGACACGCCACATCCCCCCGCCTGACCTGGTACGGACCGGACGCCGAACGGGTGGAGCTCTCGGGGCGGGTCCTGGACAATTGGGTGGCCAAGACCAGCAACCTGCTCCAGGACGAGTTCGACGCCGAACCGGGCATGAGCCTTCGACTGGACTTGCCGGCCCATTGGAAGTCCCTCGTGTGGGCGCTGGCCGGATGGCAGCTGGGCATGGAGCTCGTGCTCGACGGCGGCAGCGCGGACCTGCTTGTCACGGACACCCCCGACGCCGGCGCGGGAGCCGGCTTCGACGCCGTCGTCGCCGTGCCGCTCGCGGCACTCGCGATGCGCTGGCCGGGAGAACTGCCGGTCGGCGTCGTGGACTACGCGGCTGAAGTCCGCTCCCACGGCGACGTATTCATGGCGCACGCCGAACCCGACGCGGCGCTGCCGGCCCTGCGCCGCCCTGAAACCGGGCACTCGCACGGCGAATTGCTGGACGGCTTCGCCAAGGACCATGACAACGGCGTACGCCTGCTGGTCCGCGCGGCCGACGGTTTGGAGTCGGCCCTCGCGGACGCACTCGGCGCATGGAACAAGGACGGCTCAGTAGTCCTGGTGCACCCGGACGTTGAGGTCACCGGGCACCTGCTGGAGAACGAGCGCGTCAGCGGCGCTTGACCGCGTCTTCGCCTTCGTCGGAGCCGGCCTCGGTGCCGGCGGCATGCATTGCCTTGGCTTTGGCCCTGTGGTGGGCCTCGATGATCTCGTGGTCGTGCGAGAAGGCCTCTTCTTCGTCGAGCTCCTTGTTGAACACCAGGAAGCGGTAGGCGAAGAAGCGCACGACGGTGGCCACGAGGATGCCGACAACACCGGCGGCGAACAGGACGTTCTTGTCCTGGATGTTCATGCCGTATTTCGCGATGGCGGTGAGGCCGGTGGAGATACCGATGCCAATGCCGTTGATGACGATGAACATCACGAACTCGCGCACCACGTTCGCCTGGCGGCGGTGGCGGAAGGTCCAGAAGCGGTTGGCGACCCAGGAGAACACGGTGGCCACGGTGGCGCCGACGAAACGGGCTTTGGCTTCACTGTCGGACATCGGTCCGTGCATGAGATAGTAGGTCAGACCGTTATCTATGACGAACGCAACACCGCCGACAGCGCCGAACTTCGCTACTTCGCGCCAAAAGAGCGAGGCGAGCCCGCGCATGCGATCTGCAAGTGTGTTGATCATGACCCTCCATGGCCGTTGTTCTAGGGGGCCGATGGGCCGAGGCTCTATTTTAGCTCCGATTCCTTGGAGCTTGCCGAATTATTCGGCCCCAAAAGCCACGGGCCAACGCTACGAGGGGCCGGCGACGGACAAAATCAAGGAACCAGCCGCCGGTTCGGTAGGCTGAACCTTGTGACTTTTCCTGTAATTGGCGTGGTTGGCGGCGGCCAGCTCGCACGAATGATGGCCCCGGCGGCAACCGCCCTTGGCTTTGAACTCCGGGTCCTTGCCGAAGGCGAGGACGTTTCCGCGGTCCGGGCCGTGGCAACGGCTCCCATTGGCGACTACAAGGACCTCGCTGCCCTCCTCGAGTTCTCGGAGGGCTTGGACGTCATGACGTTCGACCACGAGCACGTCCCCACCGAGCACCTGAGGGCGCTGATCGAGGCCGGAGTCAACGTCCAGCCCGGCCCCGATGCCTTGGTGCACGCCCAGGACAAACTCGTGATGCGTGCTGCGATCGACCGCCTGGGGCTCCCCAACCCGGCATGGGCTGCCGTCCACGGCGTCGAAGACCTGGTGGCCTTCGGCGAGCAGACCGGCTGGCCGATCGTCTTGAAGACCCCCCGCGGAGGCTATGACGGCAAGGGCGTGCGCATCATCCATTCCGCCGACGACGCCCGTAGCACCACCGACTGGTTCGACGCCATGAGCCCGCTCCTGGCCGAAGAGAAGGTCGACTTCAGCCGCGAGCTTTCCGCGCTGGTTGCGAGGACCCCCGACGGCGAATCCCGCGCGTGGCCTGTTGTCCACACTGTCCAGGTGGACGGCGTCTGCGACGAAGTGATTGCGCCGGCCCAGGACATTCCCGTGGAGGTCGCCGCGGCGGCCGAAGAGGCGGCGCTGCGGATCGCCAATGAACTCGGAGTCACCGGCGTGATGGCCGCGGAACTCTTCGAAACGCCCGGCGTCGGAGTCGGGTTCCTGGTCAACGAGCTCGCCATGCGGCCACACAACACCGGCCACTGGACGCAGGACGGCTCCGTCACGAGCCAGTTCGAGCAGCACTTGCGCGCAGTCCTCAATCTCCCGCTCGGTGCTACCGACGCCCTCGGCGCGGTGGTCGTCATGAAGAACTTCCTGGGAGGCGACAACCAGGATCTCTACAGCGCCTACCCGAAGGCCCTCGCCTACGAACCGGCCGCAAAGGTCCATTGCTACGGCAAGTCCGTGCGGGCCGGCCGCAAGATCGGGCATGTGAACCTGGTCGGCAACTCGACGGCGGACGTCGACTCCATCCGACACCGCGCCACCATTGTGGCCGACATCATCCGTGACGGCCGCATGCCGGCCGGGACCACCACCGAGGAGACCGCATGAGCGCAGAAACCATGGATCCCGAAAATGCAGGGGCAGCGAACGCCTCCCCGATCGTAGGCCTCGTCATGGGCTCCGACTCGGACTGGCCCGTCATGGAAGCCGCTGCGGACGCCCTCGCGGAATTCGGCATCCCCTTCGAGGCCGACGTCGTCTCCGCGCACCGCATGCCCACGGAGATGATCCGCTACGGCCAGACCGCCCATGAGCGCGGTATCCGGGTCATCATCGCCGGAGCAGGCGGCGCAGCCCACTTGCCGGGCATGCTCGCCTCCGTGACCCCGTTGCCCGTCATCGGCGTCCCGGTCCCGCTGAAGACCCTGGACGGCATGGACTCCTTGCTGTCCATCGTGCAGATGCCCGCCGGCGTTCCCGTGGCCACTGTTTCCATCGGCGGCGCCCGCAACGCCGGCCTCCTGGCCGTACGCATGCTGGCGTCCGGAAGCGACGACCTTGCCGTGCGGCTTCGTGGCGAGCTGCTCGAATTCGCCCAGGAGCTCAACAACACCGCCACGGAGAAGGGTGCCAGGCTCCGCGACAAGGTTGCCGAGGTCTTCTCGACGGCGAACGTCTCCGCCCGGAGCGGTCGCTAAGAGACCGGGCAGCCGCTAGGAGCCCGGGCAGCCGCACAGAGGTCATCCCCGGCAATCCCGAATGAACCGTCCCGCAATGACAAGGATCCCGCGCCGTGTACCAGCTTGAGAATGTTCTCCGCCCCTACGCATGGGGATCGACGACGGCGATCGCCGCCCTGCTGGGAAGGCCCGCCTCCGGTGGTCCGGAAGCGGAGTTGTGGATCGGAGCGCACCCGGACTCGCCGTCCGTGGCCACCCGTCCGGATGGCTCTTCCGTCGCCTTGGACGCCTTGATCAGCGTGGATCCCGTGCATTTCCTTGGTGAATCGAGCGTGGCCGAATTCGGTCCCCGCTTGCCGTTCCTCACCAAGCTCCTTGCAGCGGACAAGCCGCTGTCCTTGCAGGTCCACCCACGCCTCGAGCAGGCCAGGGACGGCTTCGCGAAGGAAAATGCGTCTGGCATGGCAGCGGACGCACCCGAGCGCAACTATCGCGACGACAACCACAAGCCGGAGATGATCTTCGCGCTGACGCCGTTTCACGCCCTCTGCGGTTTCCGCCCGGCCGCCGATTCGCGGCGTGTCTTCGAGCACCTCGCGACCCTCCTGGACCTTGCCGCCGTCGACGTTCCGGACGTCATCGCCGGAGTCGTCTCGGACCTTTCCGGGTCCGATGAGCCCTCGGCGCTCAAAGCTGCGTTCACCCGGCTGATTACCGGCGGGGAGGCCGTCTCCGCGGCCACCGATCAGGTGGTTTCCATCCTGAAATCGGGCGCACCGATGGGGCAGCACGCCGCTGAACTCTCGACGTTGGTGGACATCAACAGCGAGTTCCCGGGCGATCCCGGTGTCCTGATTTCCCTGCTCCTGAACCTTGTCTTCCTGTCCCCGGGCGAATCGGTGTACCTGCCGGGCGGAAACGTCCACGCCTACCTGAAAGGCCTCGGCGTGGAGGTGATGGCGGCGTCGGACAACGTGCTCCGTGGCGGCCTCACCCCCAAGCACGTGGATGTTCCGGAACTCCTGAAGACCATCGAATTCGCTTCCCTCGGCGTCCCGCGCATCGAGCCCAGGATCTCCGGCTTCGGCCAGGATCTCTATGTGCCGCCGTTCAAGGAATTCCAGCTCCAGCGCATCGAGCTGGGTCCCGGAGCGGAACCGGTGCCGATGGCCCAGGCGGGTCCCGCCGTCGTCGTCGTGGTTTCGGGTTCCGTGGTGCTCGACTCCCCCAAGAGCGAGCTCGCCGTCGAGCGCGGCGGGAGTGCGTTCATCCCGGCGTCGGAAGAGCCCGTCATGGTGCACCCGGTTGCCGGGGCCACGGGCACCAGCGTCGCCTTTGCCGTGACCACAGGCTTGGGGAACTAACTGTGGAGTACTTCCTGCAGACGCCCGCATGGGCGTCCTTCCAGCGATCCCTCGGCCGTACCGTGCACGAGGAATCCGGGCCGGGGTGGCGTTTCCTCGCAGTGGAGGAAACGAACCCCGCCGGCAAGGTGATCTACACGCCCTACGGACCCGTGGCCGATTCGCTGGAGGCCTTCGACGAAGCCGTAACCGCCCTCGTGGCGATCGCGCGCCGCAGCCGCGCAGTGTTTGTCCGGATGGAACCTGTCACTGCCGGGTTCGAAGCCGCCGACGCCGGTGCGGTCCTGCGGGAACGCGGCCTGCAGCCGGCGCCGTCCAACCAGCAACCGGAATTGAGCTGGATCGTGGATCTGGCGGGCGACTTCAAGGACGTCCTTGCGGGCATGAAACCCACCAACCGGAACCTGTACCGCAACATCCACAAGAAGGGTGTCACCTTCCGGTCCTCGCAGGATCCCGAAGAGATCTCGGTCCTCCTGAACTTCCTGCACATGACCGCCGCACGCAACGGCTTCAAGCCCCAGAGCGACGACTACCTCAGCTCGGTGGCCCAATCCCTCATGCCGGCCGGTGCCGGCACGCTGTTCATCGCGGAACTGGAAGGCGAGCCCATCGCGGCGGCGCTGGCGTACGACTCCGCCGACACGCGTACCTACGCGCACGCGGCGCTCGATGACACGCATCGCAAGCTTAGCGCTGGCATTCCGTTGCTCGTGACGCTCATGGCGGACGCCAAGGACAAGGGACTCAAGCACGTCGATTTGTGGGGCGTGGCCCCGGAAGACGAGCCTGACCACAAGTGGGCCGGATTCACCGCCTTCAAGAAGTCCTTCGGGGGCCGTGAAATCGCCTACCCCGGCACGTGGGACCTTCCCGTCAACAAGCTCCGCTACGGGGCCTACCAGCTAGCCCGGAAGCTGCGCGAAAAACTCCGCTGACCGCACAAAAAACCGGGGCTTGTTTCCCATTCCGTTGCTTCAAGCGCCGGAATGGGAAACAAGCCCCGGTTTTGTGGGTCCTACTTGCGGGCGTAGCCCTCCCACTTGCTGGCCTGGTGCTCGCCGTCGACGAAGCGGATCGTGCCGGACTTGGAGCGCATCACGATGGACTGGGTCAGGACCTTGTCCTTGGAGTAGCGGACACCCTTGAGCAGGTCGCCGTCGGTGATGCCGGTAGCTGCGAAGTAGCAGTTGTCGCTCGTGACGAGGTCGTTCGTGGAGAGGACGCGCTCGAGGTCGTGTCCGGCGTCGATGGCTTTCTGCTTCTCGTCGTCGCTGGTGGGCCACAAGCGGCCCTGGATGACACCGCCGAGGGACTTGATGGCACATGCGGCAACAATGCCTTCCGGCGTGCCGCCGATGCCCATCAGGGCGTCGACGCCGGTGCCGGAACGTGCGGCGGCGATGGCGCCGGCAACGTCGCCATCCATGATGAACTTGGTGCGGGCACCGGCTTCGCGGATTTCCTCCACCAGCGGGCGGTGGCGGTCGCGGTCCAGGATCATGACGTTGAGCTGGTTGACCTTGACGCCCTTGGCCTTGGCGATCAGGTGCAGGTTCTGCTTCACCGGCAGGCGGAGGTCCACCATGTCGGCGGCTTCGGGACCAGTGACGAGCTTCTCCATGTAGAACACGGCGGAGGGGTCGAACATGGTGCCGCGTTCGGCCACTGCAAGCACGGCGAGGGCGTTGTTGATGCCCAGGGCAGTCAGCCGGGTTCCGTCGATGGGGTCGACGGCGACGTCGCACTCGGGTCCGGTGCCGTCACCGACGTGCTCGCCATTGAAGAGCATGGGGGCTTCGTCCTTTTCACCCTCGCCAATGACAACGACGCCGTTGAAATGGACGGTGTGGAGGAAGGAGCGCATGGCGTCAACGGCCGCGCCGTCCGCCTTGTTCTTGTCGCCGAAACCAACCCAGTGGCCGCCGGCGATGGCAGCAGCTTCGGTGACCCGGACAAGTTCGAGGGCCAGGTTGCGGTCCGGCTCATCGGTCCCGACGGCGAGCGCCGGCGAAATCGTGGAATACTTCTGGGACATTGGCGCTGGAGACACGTGAACCTCTTCTTCGATGACGCGATTCGTGGGACCAGGAATGGCTGGGCTTGGCGGCCTGAATGATTCCTCTAGAAGAGATCATAGTCGCGGCGGAGCGGCACGGTCATGGGATGACCAACTCCCGGAACGCCCCTTGCGCGGACCGGCCGATGTGTATTAGCCGCTTCGATAGGAGACTATTGAAGCGTGAGTGAAACGCAAGACAAAGCAATTGCCGCTGTCCCGCCAAGCAACGGAGGCAACGAGGCAGCCGGCAGCAATGACGCCGGCCAGCCGGCCATCAAGCCCGTTATCGCGGCAAAAGCCGCAAAACGGGCCAATGCTTCGGTCATCGGCATGCTCATCGCGTTGCTCCTGTGCGTGTTGGCGTTCCTTCCGATCGTGCTCATGAATCCGGCGCCAAAGAGCAGCGGTTACAAGCCCGACGTCGATGTGGCCGCAACCGCCGCCAATGCGAAAGATGTGGCGGGTTTCACACCTGTAGCGCCGAATACCGGCGACACATTCAGTCCGAACTACGCCCGCTGGAACTCCGGGACCGGCGATGGCGTGCCCACGTGGGAGGTCGGCTACGTCACTCCCCAGCAGATGTTCATCGGAATTGTCCAGACCCGCAAGGCCAATCCCACCTGGATTTTCCAGCAGACCGGCAGCGCTCCGATTACCGGCACGCGTAGCGCCGGCGGCCATGACTGGGAGCTCCACGACACGGCCAAGGGCAACCGCAGCATGGTCCTGAACTACCGCGGCACCACGGTCATCCTGAGCGGCAGCGCCGGACTGGACGAGTTCTCGACGTTGGGCGCAGCTGTGGTCAAGGCAATGGACGCAGCTCCTGTCGCTTCCGCGGACGCGAGCACGAAGCCCGGCGACACGGTTTCGCAGCCTGCCACCCCCAAGCCGTAAAGTAGCGTCGTGGCTACCTATCTGACTCCCGCACTTGCCTGGCGCCGTTTGCGAGAAGGAAACGAACGCTTCGTCGCCGGCGAGTCCCTGCACCCCAACCAGGACGCTTCCCGCCGGCACTCCCTCGTGGAGGACCAGCATCCATTCGCCGTGATCTTCGGCTGCTCGGATTCCCGCCTGGCCGCGGAGATCATCTTCGACCTCGGCCTGGGCGATGCCTTCGTGGTCCGTACGGCCGGGCAGGTGATCGACGACGCCGTCCTCGGTTCGCTGGAATACAGCATCTCCCAACTGCATGTTCCGCTCATCGTGATCCTTGGCCACGACAGTTGCGGCGCGGTGACTGCGACGAAGAGCGCTGTGGAGACCGGTGAAATGCCGGCAGGTTTCATCCGTTCCCTCGTGGAACGCATCACGCCCTCCGTCCTCACGGCAATGCGCAACGAGCAGACGGACGTCAACGAGATGGTGGTGGAGCACGTCAAGCAGACAGCCCGCCGTCTGGCCGACAGTTCCCGTGTGATTTCCGACGCGATCGACGACGGCCGGGCCGCCGTCGTCGGGCTTTCCTACAAACTGGACGAAGGCCGCGCGGCGCTAGTTTCCGGGATCGGCAAGCTCTAAGCCGGATGCCGCGCCGCCCCCGGAGGGGCGGCACCAAGCGGCCGTAGCTTTGCTCCCCCGGTTTTCGGTCAAGCGGCTGCTCGCCATAAGCTAGCCCCATGACTTCCACTCAAGAATCCAACGCGGCCGAGTTCCGTATTGAACATGACACGATGGGCGAAGTTCGCGTTCCTGTGAACGCCCTGTACCGCGCCCAGACGCAGCGCGCCGTGGAGAATTTCCCGATCTCCGGCAAGACGCTTGAGCGCGCGCACATCGAGGCCCTGGCCCGGGTCAAGAAGGCCGCTGCCCTCGCGAACGCCGAACTTGGGGTGCTCGACGGCGAGCTCGCCGGGGCGATTGCCGACGCTGCCGATGAGGTTGCCGCCGGAAAGTACGACGGCGATTTCCCCATCGATGTCTTCCAGACCGGTTCGGGCACGTCGTCCAACATGAACACGAACGAGGTCATCGCCGAGCTGGCGACGCGTGCCCTCGCGGCCGCCGGGAGCGACAAAGTAGTCCACCCGAACGACCACGTCAACGCTTCCCAGTCCTCCAACGATGTCTTCCCGACGTCGGTCCACGTCGCCGCGACATCGGCCCTGATCAACGACCTGATCCCGGCCCTCGGCTACCTGGCTGCTTCCCTGGACCGCAAGGCCGTGGAGTTCAAGGACGTCGTCAAGTCCGGCCGCACCCACCTGATGGACGCCACTCCGGTGACCTTGGGCCAGGAGTTCGGCGGCTACGCCGCGCAGGTCCGTTACGGCATCGAGCGCATCAACGCTGCGCTCCCCCGCGTCGCCGAGGTCCCCCTGGGCGGCACGGCGGTGGGCACCGGCATCAACACCCCGGAAGGCTTCCCGGAGCGCGTCATCGAGCTCCTCGCAGCCGACACCGGCCTGCCGCTGACCGAGGCGCGCGACCACTTCGAAGCGCAAGCCAACCGCGACGGCCTCATCGAGGGCTCCAGCCAGCTGCGCAACATCGCCATCTCCTTCATGAAGATCAACAACGACCTCCGCTGGATGGGCTCCGGCCCCAACACGGGACTCGGCGAGATCTCCATCCCGGACCTCCAGCCCGGCTCGTCGATCATGCCGGGCAAGGTCAATCCGGTCATCTGCGAAGCCTCGATCATGGTCTGCGCCCAGGTCATCGGCAACGACACCGCCATCGCCTGGTCCGGTACCAACGGTGCGTTCGAGCTCAACGTCGGCATCCCGGTGATGGCCGCCAACCTGCTCGAATCCATCCGACTCCTCGCCAACACGAGCCGCGTCATGGCCGACAAGATGATCGACGGCATCACGGCCAACGTGGAGCGCGCCCGCTTCCTGGCCGAGGCTTCCCCGTCCATCGTGACCCCGCTGAACAAGTTCATCGGTTACGAAGCAGCCGCAAAGATCGCCAAGAAGGCCGTTGCGGAGGGTTTGACCATCCGCGAAGCCGTGATCTCCCTTGGCTACCTCGAGCGCGGCGAACTGACCGAAGAGCAGCTCGACAAGGCCCTCGACGTCACCACCATGACCCGCCCGGCCCACAAGGCCTAGCCTCCCACCAGTCCGACTGGCCAGCCCGACGGCGGCCGGCACCTTCCCCACGGAAGGCGTCGGCCGCCGTCGTCGTTTCCTCCCATTGAGATTTTCTTGCACTATTGGATAAAAGGTGCAAAACTTTACTTTGTGGAAAATAGTGCAACTAACGACGGCGGGCTCCGGGAGCGCAAGCGCGCTCAGACCCGCGCGGCGATCTCCGCCGTCGCCCGGTCCCTGACGGCCCAACGCGGACTCAACGGCTTCACCGTCGAGGAAGCCTGCGAACAGGCCGGGATATCGCGGCGGACATTCTTCAACTACTTCCACACCAAGGAAGACGCAGTGATCGGCTCGTTCTCCGACGAGCTTCCCGAAGAGGCCCTGGAGGCCTTCAACCGCAACCCCGCCCGTGCCGCCGGCACCATCTCAGACTCGTTGCTGTCCGCGCTGCGCCAGTTCACCCTGGCAGTCCTCGAACGGTCCACCGTGAGTCCGTCGGAGATCCGTCAACTCATCGCGGCAGTCACGGCCGAGCCCCAGCTCCTGGGCCGTTTGACCCGCGAAGGCGAAGTCCGCGAGCGCCAGTTCGCCGAACTCATCGCCGCCCGTGAAGGCCTCCCGGCGGATCACACAGAGGTCGTCATGGCCGCCGCAGTCTTCGGCGCGGTCACCAAGAAGACGAGCAAGCAGTTCTTTTCCGAGGAGAACACCGAGCCCTACCGGGAACTGCTGGACCGGAACCTCAACGCAGCCCGCACGCTCTTCGCCCAACCGCTGGACATCAACCCCGTCGAACCCCAGAAGGATCAACCGTGAGTACCACTCTCAAGACCAAAGCGGCTGCACCGCTGCTTTTGACCCAGAGAAGGATCTGGATCATTTTCTCGGCGTTGATCGCCGGCATGCTGCTCTCGAGCCTGGATCAGACCATCGTGTCCACGGCAATGCCCACGATCGTCGGCAAGCTCGGCGGCGTGGAGAACCAGGCCTGGATCACCACGGCCTACCTGCTCGCCACCACCATCGTCATGCCGATCTACGGCAAATTCGGTGACATCCTGGGCCGTCGGAACCTCTTCCTGATTGCCATCGGCTTGTTCACGGCAGCTTCCATCGGTTGTGCCTTCGCCACCGACTTCTGGGGCTTCGTGATCTTCCGCGCCATCCAGGGCCTGGGCGGCGGCGGACTGATGATCCTCTCGCAGGCCATCATCGCCGACATTGTGCCCGCCAAGGAACGCGGCAAGTACATGGGCCCGCTCGGTGCCATCTTCGGGCTCTCCGCCGTGGCCGGTCCGCTCCTGGGCGGCTTCTTCGTCGATCACCTGACCTGGGAATGGGCCTTCTACATCAACATCCCCATCGGCATTGCGGCCTTCACCATCGCCTGGTTCACGCTCACCCTGCCGAACAAGAAGGCCGAAAAGCGCATCGACATCCTGGGTGTGCTGCTGCTGTCCGCTGCCACGGCCTGCCTCATCTTCTTCACTGACTTCGGCGGTAAGAAGGACCAAGGCTGGGATTCCCCGCTCACGTGGGCCTTCGGCGCCGGCATGGTGCTCGCCGCCTTCCTCTTCGTCCTCGTGGAGCGCAAGGCCGAAGACCCCATCATTCCGCTGAGCCTGTTCAAGAACCGGATCTTCATCAACGCGACGGCCATCGGCTTCACCCTGGGCCTGGGCATGTTCGCCGCCATCGCGTTCGTCCCGACCTTCCTGCAAATGTCCTCCGGTACTTCAGCCGCCGTCTCTGGCCTGCTCATGCTGCCGATGATGGTGGGACTCATGGGGACGTCCATCTACTCCGGTATCCGCATCTCCAAGACCGGCAAGTACAAGATGTTCCCGATCCTCGGAGCGAGCCTCACGATCGTTGCCATGTTGTGGCTGACCACGCTCACCGCGGCAACCCCGATCTGGGTCATCTGCATCCAGCTGTTCATCTTCGGCGCAGGCCTTGGCTTGATCATGCAGGTCATCGTCCTGGTGGTCCAGAACGCGGTTCCGGCCGAGCAAATCGGCACGGCAACGAGCACGAACAACTACTTCCGCGAGGTCGGGGCTTCGTTGGGCGTCGCCGTCTTCGGTTCCATCTTCACCACGCGGCTCGCAGAATCCCTCACCAAGGCATTCACAGGCGCCGGGGCTTCCGCCGCGCAGGCCGCGCAGTCAACCAGCAAGCTTGATCCGCAGACCTTGGCCCAGCTGCCGGTCCAGATCAAGGACGCCATCGTCAACGCCTACGCCGACTCGCTTGCACCGGTGTTCTGGTACCTGATCCCGTTCATCGCGGCCGCCCTCCTGCTCGCCATCACCCTCAAGCAGATCCCGCTCTCCGACACCGCCGGAATGGTGGCCCGGGGCGAGGCTGTCGGGGGCGAGGAAGCGGAACGACTTGAAGCCGAACGCCTCGGAGGATCCTCCAACGTGACGGTTGACGAGGTCGACGCGGTTGACGAGCCGAAGTCCGGGCCGGTGGGGCCGGTGGGGCCGGTGGAGCCGGTGGGCGACAATGACGGTGAGCTCGCACGACGCTGAGCTCGCACGAAGCTGAGCCGGACATGCCCCGCGTTGGCTCGGAAGAGTGGACATATGAGGAATATGTCCACCCCCCGAATGCAAAGCCGGGCATGTCCACTGGGCCGAAGTCGGTCTCGCGGGACATACGCCCGACCCGCCGGCAGCTGGGCCAGGTCAACAGGGACGCCGCAATCTTATGGGGGTTGCGGCGCTCCTGTTGTCCTGCGCTAGCCCGAGCGAGTGGACATGCTCTGCGTTGGCCCGGACCAGTGGGCATGTCCGGCGCTGAGCCCTGGACATGCCCGGCGTTGGCTCGGAAAAGTGGACATATGAGGAATATGTCCACTGCCCGAATCCAAAGCCGGGCATGTCCACTGGGCCGAAGTGGGTCTCGCGGGACATACGCCCGACCCGCGAGGTAGCTAGCCGGGTCAACAGGGACGCCGCAATTTTATGGGGGTTGCGGCGCTCCGGTTGTCCTGCGCTGGCCCGGGCGAAAGGACATGCTCTTCGTTGGCTCGGACGAGTGGACATAAGAGGAATATGTCCACTGCCCGAATCCAGAGCCGGGCATGTCCACTGGGCCGAAGTGGGTCTCGCGGGACATGCGCCCGACCCGCGGGTAGCTAGCCGGGTCAACAGGGACGCCGCAATCTTATGGGGGTTGCGGCGTCCCTGTTGTCCTGCGCTAGCCCGGGCGAGTGGACATGCTCTGCGTAGGCTCGGACGAGTGGGCATATCCGGCGCTGAGCCCGGGACATGCCCTGCCTTGGCTCGGACGAGTGGACATATGAGGAATATGTCCACTGCCCGAATCCAGAGCCGGGCATGTCCACTGGGCCGAAGTCCGTCTCGCGGGACATACGCCGTACCCACCGGCAGCGAGCCGGGTCAACAGGGACGCCGCAATTTTATGGGGGTTGCGGCGCCCCTGTGTTGCCCGGCCCCGGGGGCGCGTGGCCTTGCGGAGTCTGGCCTAGGCTGGAACCCATGAGTCCAGAGCCCGAAGAATCCGCAAACATCAGCCCCGCCGTTCGATGGGGACTAGGGGCAGTCCTTTTCGGGCTTCTGGCCGTCTCCATTGCCGCCGCCAAGGGCGAATGGTGGACCATCGTCGGAGCTGTCGTTTGCGGTGCCACGGCTTGCCTCTTCGCCGCCCGCGCGATCCTCGCGGCCCGTCAATCGCGCTGATACGCCACGGCGGTGCCCGGCTCCAGCGCAAGCCGGATGGTTTCGCGGTGGCCCGCACTGATGTCAGGCAACTCGTCGAGGGCAAACCAGCCGACGGCGATTGACTCGTCGTCGTTGACGCGGGCCTCCCCCGAGACATAGCGGCATTTGAAGGCAATATCCAAGAAGTCGCAGACGTCTCCGTTGGGATACATGACCGGGCCGATCACACCCACTGCCAGGATCCTTTCCGTTTCCGCCACCACGGCAGTCTCCTCGAAGATCTCGCGGATCAAGCCAGGGGCTGGATGCTCACCCGGTTCGAGCATTCCGGTGATCAAGGTCCAGCGGCCGTTGTCGGCCCGTTGGCACAGCAGGACCCGGTTCTCGTCGTCCAGGACCACGCCCCGGACGCCAGGTAGCCACAGCGGATCGTTGCCGATCTTCTCGCGGATTTCTCGGATGAATTCCGGGACCGGCACGGCCTAATCCGCTTCCGTTGAATCAGTCATCACCAACACGTGCTCTGCCTCCGCTTCCGGACCGGATCCGCCAGTAGGGCGAGTATCCCACCGGCGATGCCCGAATGACAGCGGGCTAGGCTGCCCACACGGTCGCCCCCCGCCGACGCGGCGCACGGCACTCTTCACGCGGGCAGTGCAAACATCGCCGCTGCCGCACCGGCAAGCATGAATGGCCCGAATGGAATTGCCGATTTCAAGGTTCCCCTCCGGGCGGCCAGGACTCCCAGGCTCCACAGCCCGCCGAAGAGGAACGCCGCAAACGTTCCGGCGAAAACATGCGCCCAACCCAGGTATCCAAGGTAGAGGCCGAGGACACCAGCCAATTTGACGTCGCCGAAGCCCATCCCGGGCGGATACGCCAAACGCAGGATGAAGTAGAAAACCCACAGCACGGCTCCCCCGGCCACGATGCCCAAGGCGGGCACGCCGAGGAAGGGGGCACCGCCGTCGGGCGCTGACCCAGCCGTTCCGCCGCTTGCGCTCCCGGCCGCTCCCCCAGCCAAGGTGACAGCCATCGCCGCGCCGAGCAGCAACACTCCGGCGATCGCATACGACGGGAAGACGATCCGATTGGGCAGGAGGTGGTGGCGGACGTCGATGACCGTGAGACGGGCAGCCATGATCGCAAAGTACACACAAGCTGCCAGCAGGAGCCAGAAGGCCGGGAGACTGGTCCCCCACAATTCGCCGAGTCGTCCGATCACCCTCGGATGCTATCGGTTTTCTCAAAGCTGCGCCGGTCACGCACGCTTAGACTGTGGATATGGGGCGCTACAGTGCAGAAATCCAAGGCAATCAGGACGCCGACATGTCCTCCACCTTCCGGAACCTCTGCCGTTCCTCCCCGTGGAAATGGACCAGCCTGAGGTTCGAATACCTCGACCGGCCAAGCACCACAGAAGCCAAGGTGCGCGCCTGGCTGCGTCGGCCGGGAGCGCTTCGGCTCGAAACCATGGACGGCGGGTTGCTCCATAGCACCACGGGAATCAATGACTCCCGCGACGGGCTTTACCTCGGTTCGAAGCGCAAGTCCTGGCTGTTGCCGGCCCACTTGGTGACGCCCGTCTACGACTCCGCAGGCTTGGTCCGTCGGCGCCCCGAGGCAGCGTATGGTGAACCGTCATTCGGGAACGGTCGGCTCGCGGCAGCACTCGATCCTGTCGAGCTCGCGGGAAATGCGCCGGTACCGATGGAGTTTCCCGAGTCCAACCGGGTGTCGTTCGGGCCCATCCGGGAAGTGGATCACGAGGGGCGCCCGGCCTTGGAAACCATCGCGACGCCGGGACACAGCTACGTGGCATCCGATGCGGCAACGCCGCTCTGCTTCCCTGGACGCACGCTCTTGCGGGTGGACTCTGGAACGGGCGTGTGCGTTTCCAGCCAATCGCTCGACGGCGACGCCACCGGTCAGGGGCACTGGATGCGGATCCTGGGGGTGGACGAATACATGCTGGACGATCTGTTCCTCGCCGAGTCGATGAACCTCACCGACGTGCGAAAGCACATCAGCTGGGACATCGGCCCCCGCGCATGAGCGCGGCCCCCGCCCTGGAACCCCCGCTCACATATACGCGCCTTCCGCCGAACGCTCGCTCGCTTATCCGTGGCCCGAGTCGACAGATGACAAGCTATCCCGGCCGAGTCCGCTAGGCTTCCCGGAAGAACGAGCTAAGTGCGATCTGACCCGCCTTGGGTCTTACCTTGACCACACCCCGTTTGGTGTTGCGCCCCATCCAGGATGCTGACATCGCCGCAGCTGTCGCGGCAGCCCTCAGCGGCATTCACGATCCGGGGAAGTCGCCCTTCCGCAATGCCTGGACGGAACTGCCCGAGGACGAGTTGGGTTCCACATGGCCCGATGGTATTGGCGTTGCCGTGCGGGAATGGCCCCGGAATCATGGACGATCCTCCTGGGCATCTGGCACAACAACGAGTTCATTGGCTGCCAGGATGTCGAGGCGAAGAATTTCGCATCGTTGAAGACCGTCTCCACCGGCTCCTGGCTCAAGAAAAGCGCGCAAGGCCAAGGCCTCGGCAAGGAAATGCGCGCGGCCGCCCTCAGCTACGCCTTCGACTTCCTGAAGACAGAGGAAGCTACATCGGAAGCTGCCGCGTGGAACAAGCAATCACTGGGTGTATCCGCCAGCCTCGGTTACGGGTTCAACGGCAGCTATCGCGACCAATGGGGCGCCGACGTCGTGGAGGTCCAGCGCGTTCGACTCGCTCCGGAAGCGTTCATTAGGCCGGACTGGAAGCTGAAAGTAGACGGCCATGAGGCCGCAGCAAAGTTCCTGGGTTTGTGAGCGGGCGTCGGCGAAAAACCCGACATACGTGAGCGGGCGTCGGCGAAAAGCCCGACATACCTGAGCGGGCGTCGGGCAGCAGAAGCTCAAGAATCGGCGGAAGGCCGTGGCCGACGAACCCGGCCACGGCCCTCCGCACAGTGGAACCTTAGATTTCAGCCCCTTCGAGCAGCTCCGTCACGAGGGCCGCGATCGGCGAGCGTTCGGAGCGGGTCAGGGTGATGTGGCCGAACAGCGGGTGCCCCTTGAGGGTCTCGACGACGGCGGCAACGCCGTCGTGCCGGCCGACGCGGAGGTTGTCCCGCTGGGCGACGTCGTGGGTCAGGACGATCTTGGAGTTCTGGCCGATTCGGCTCATGACCGTGAGGAGCACGTTCTTCTCGAGCGACTGGGCTTCGTCAACGATCACGAAGGCGTCATGGAGCGAACGTCCGCGGATGTGGGTCAGCGGCATGACTTCGAGCATGCCCCGGTCCATGACTTCTTCCACGACTTCCTGGCTGACGAGTGCACCGAGAGTGTCGAAAACCGCCTGCGCCCAGGGGTTCATCTTCTCCGCCTCGGAACCGGGAAGGTACCCCAGTTCCTGTCCACCCACCGCGTACAGGGGGCGGAAGACGATCACTTTGCGGTGTTCCCGGCGCTCCAGGACGGCCTCGAGTCCGGCACACAGGGCGAGGGCCGACTTTCCGGTGCCCGCCCGGCCGCCGATCGAGACGATTCCGACGCTGGGGTCCATGAGCAGATCGATCGCAAGGCGTTGCTCGGCTGAGCGGCCATGTAGTCCGAAGACATCGCGGTCGCCCTTGACCAGCCGAACTTGCTTGTCCGCGCCCACGCGGCCCAGGGCGGAGCCCCGGTTTGAGAGCAGCACCAAGCCCGTGTTGACCGGCAACTCGGCAGCTGCCGGGATGAAAACCGGCTCGTGCCCGTACAGGGTGGTGATTTCGTCCTCGCTGGCCTCGATTTCCGCCATGCCGGTCCAGCCGGAGTCCTTGACGAGTTCATTGCGGTACTCATCCGCGAACAGCCCCATCGCAGAGGCTTTGACGCGCATGGGCAGGTCCTTGGAGACGACCGTGACGTTGTGGCCTTCGTTGGCGAGGTTCTTTGCGACCGCCAGGATGCGGCTGTCGTTGTCCGCGCCGCGGAATCCTGCCGGCAGCACTTCGGTGGACACATGGTTCATCTCGACGCGCAGCGTGCCACCGTCGGATCCGATCGGGATCGGTTGATTCAAGCCGCCGTGCTCGATGCGCAAGTCATCGAGGAGCCTGAGGGCCTTGCGGGCGAAGTAGCCCAACTCGGGATCGTGGCGTTTGCCTTCAAGTTCGGTGATGACCACGATCGGGACAATGACTTCGTGCTCGGCGAAACGCAACAAGGCATGCGGATCGGAAAGCAAAACGGAAGTGTCAATCACATAGCTCCGGCCAGTCGGGGTACCGGACTGTGCAGTCCGTCCACTGTTGGCCCGCTTGGTGCGAGAGGTAGCTGAACTTTCCCCGTCGGAAACGACTACGGGCAGTTGCTCAGAAATAGCCACATCGACTCCAGCCCCGGGCGAACCCGGCTTATTCGTGAGGCGGCTCGGCCGGAAGGCCGGGCGCGGCCCCCCACGTAACTGGTGCGATGATTCGCTCCATCTACTGGCCTCCCCGATCAGCAGGCGGTTTGCCTACTGATGGGATTAACGTATTCCCGTGCGATTACATTTCCGGTTAGCCCAAACGGCGATTCGCGTAGACAAAATGTGAACTTCCCGTAAACGGCAGCTCACCGGTAAGTCACGGCGTCAGGAACCGAAGCGGCGCTGGCGGCCGGCATAGTCCCGCAGGGCCCTGAGGAAATCAACCTTGCGGAAAGCGGGCCATAGCGCCTCGCAAAAATAGAACTCGCTGTAGGCGCTTTGCCACATGAGGAAGCCAGACAAGCGCTGTTCACCTGACGTGCGGATCACCAGATCGGGGTCCGGCTGGCCGCGCGTGTAGAGGAAGCGTGAGATGTCGTCCACGGAAAGTTCGTCGGCCAGCTCGGTGATGTCGCGGCCGTGCGCGACGGCGTCGTGCAGCAGTTCCCGCACGGCGTCGACGATTTCGCGCCGTCCGCCATAACCGACGGCCACGTTCACGTGGAGCCGCTCGCGGATCGGAGTGCGGGCGGTGAGCTTGGTGAGCCGATCGGCAAGATAGTCCGGAAGCAGTTCGGGCGCACCCATGGCGTGGACCGAGATATTGGCGTCGTCATCCAGGCGGTCGAGGGTGTTGGCGATGATTCCCATGAGCAGTTCGAGCTCTTCGCCCGAGCGGTTCATGTTGTCCGTCGAGAGCATGTACAGCGTGACGACTTTGACCCCGAGTTCCTGGCACCAGCCGAGGAATTCGTGGATCTTGTCCGCGCCTGCTTGGTGGCCTTCGCTGGTTGGGGCGTTGAATTGCCGCGCCCAGCGGCGGTTGCCGTCCACCATGACGCCAATGTGCCGGGGAATCTTTTCCTGCTCGAGGGAACGGAGCAATTTGCGCTCGTAGAAGCCGTAGAGGAAGCCGGGCCACTCCATCCGGACACTCACCTGACTTCCTTTGAACAGCACGTAAAAAGCGAACAAAACAACGACGGCGGCCGGCCCGTCGGGCGGTCGGCCTTCAGTCACACAACGATCGCCGCCTCCGGACTGCTGCCGTAGGCGCACCACCAAGGCTACCTTCCCAAGCTGGTCGGTCGGCACACCCGGGCAGCGGAAAACGGTCGCAAAACGCATTACTCCGCAGTAACTTATCCCGGCGCGGGTTACGCTTTAACGATGTCGGAGCTGCTCACAACCAAGCCAAGGTGGCGCGGCTGGATACATGCTGTGGCCACGCCATTCGCCGTCGCGGCAGGGATCGTCCTGGTGACGTTGGCGCCGACGACAGATCGCAAAATCGCCTCCGCAATCTACGCTTTGACGGGTGTGCTGCTCTTCGGCGTGTCCGCCGTCTACCACCGCGGCAATTGGGAGCCGAAGACCAGGATGGTCCTCAAACGCCTGGACCACACCAACATCATGCTGGTGATCGCGGGCAGCTACACTCCCCTCGCCTGGTCGCTGCTGGAGCGTCCCAAGGCCGTGCTCCTGCTGTGGGTGATCTGGTCCGGAGCGCTGGCGGGAGTGCTCTTCCGGGTACTCTGGACCGGCGCGCCACGTTGGCTGTACGTGCCCATCTATGTTGCGCTGGGCTGCGGGGCATTGTTCTACTTGCCGGAGTTCTTCGCGGCGAACGTTCCAGCCGCAATCCTGATCTGCGTGGGCGGGGCCCTCTACATCGCCGGCGCGGTTTTCTACGGGATCAAAAGGCCCAACTTGAGTCCGTTGAACTTCGGCTTCCATGAGCTCTTCCATGCCCTCACGGTGCTGGCCTTCGCCGCACATTTCGCCGCGATCATGATTGCCGTGCTCAGTTAATTCGCGGTCCTGGGCTAGCCGGCGGACTCCGTCATCGCGTCCAGGCGCTGCGTGAGTTCCTCGACGGAGCCAAGCGGCAGGTCACACACCATTCCACGGCACAAATACACCTGCGGTGAGCCGTCCGCGGCAGGCGTGCGGGCCTCGAGCAGTGGCACCTCCGGTTCCGCGGGGCGGTCACCGGGCTGCGCGCCGTCGTCGTCGGCTGCATCGCCGGCCATCTCGTGCTGGACGGCCACCACCATCCCCGGGCTCGGCGAGGCCAACAGGGCACGGTGGAGTTCGCGCTGCTGTTGGCCCGAAGGGCCGGACACAGCCGCCTCTATGGGTCCTGCTGCGGCCGCCTGGGCGGTCGCCAGCAGCCATCCCGCAACCCGTGGTGCCCGTCCGGCTACGGGCGGCAGGAGCGAGAGGATGTTGCTTGCCATGGCCCTGTGCTCGTGTGAACCGGAGTAGGCCGCATAGCTCAGCAGCACCCCGGCAAAGGCCGCTGCCCCGCTCGGCGCCGCGTTGTCAAAAGGATCCAAGCCTGCGTGCTGGCCCTGCGCGTTGAAAACCTGGGCCGACTCCCCCACGGAATCCGACAACCTGCCGTCCACCACGAAGCGTGCGCAGGCTCCCCGGATCAGCTGCTCCGCCAATCCGTACCATCGACGCCGGCCAGTCACGGCGTAGAGAGCCAGGAAGCCTTCGGCGCAAAACGCATAGTCTTCCAGCAAGCCGGTGATCCCTCGCGCAACGCCGTCGTGCGAGACCCTGATCAGTACCCTGGCGCCGGGGTTTGCGGGCGCATCGGCCGCCGGACGCCAATGCACACGCACCAGGTATTCGGCGAGGCTTTCCGCTGCGGTCACCAGTTCCGGTCGGTCCAGGATCGCACCGGCTTCGGCAAGCGCCGCGATCGCCAGGCCGTTCCAGCCTGCCACGACCTTGTCGTCCCGGGCCGGCTGGGGGCGCGCCAAGCGAGCGGCGTGCAAAACGGGCCCGACGCGGTTCCACAACGCCAGTTCCGCCCCGGACAATAGGTGCCCGGGATGGAGCGGAGATCCAAGCTCCGAGACTGTTCCGGACGGCCCCACGTTCATCATCCGGGCCACGGCGGCGCCGTCCCCCGGGCCAAGCACGGCTTCGAGGGCCGCCGGAGTCCACAGGTAGGACGCCCCTTCGTGGTGCACCCCGTCCACCACGGTATCGGCGTCGAGCGAGGATGCGAGTCCGTCCGGGGCTGCCGGATCACCCACGCCGAGCGAGTCCAGCATCCAGTCCGCCACCCGCGACGCCACACTCGCGGCCTCGCCTGCGGGCAGGACCCAGTCGCCGTGGAGCCGGACCCAGCGGACGTAGACGCGGAGAAGCTGGGCGTTGTCGTAGAGCATCTTCTCGAAGTGCGGCACGGACCAATCCGCGGTCACGGAATACCGCGCGAAACCGCCGTCGAGCTGGTCGCACAGTGCGGAACGGGCCATGGCGGCGAGAGTGCGGCCCGCCATGTCGCGGGCGGCGTCCGAGGTATCCGACGCCACGGCAGCGTGCCGTATCAGGAACTCAAGAACCGCCGACGGCGGGAACTTGGGAGCGCCGCCGAAGCCGCCGCCGTCGGGGTCCTCCGAGCGGGCGAGAAGCCGCACGGCTTCCGACAGCAGGCTCTTGTCCAGGCTTTCGGGCGGCCTGTCGAGGAATACCGCCGATGCAAGCTGGGCATTCGCCATGCCGACGGCGAGCATCCGCGCGTTCTGCTCGACGGCGTCCCGGCGTTCCAGCCACGCCTCGTGGACCGCTTCAAGCACTTGGCGGAAGGACGGCCTCCCGGGCTGGGCTGTTGGCGGGAAATAGGTTCCTGCGTGGAAGGCCAGGCCTTCGGGCGTCAGGAAGACGGACATCGGCCAGCCGCCCTCGCCGCTGATGGCCTGGGTGGCTGCCATGTAGATCGAGTCCACGTCCGGGCGTTCTTCGCGGTCCACCTTGATGGCCACGAAACGGCCGTTCAGGTAGTCGGCGGTCTCCTGGTCTTCGAAGGACTCGTGGGCCATGACGTGGCACCAGTGGCACGCGGCGTAGCCAATGGAGAGAAAGACGGGAACATCGCGGGCCGCCGCGAAAGCGAAGGCCTCATCGCCGAACGGCCGCCAATGCACGGGATTGTGCGCATGCTGGCGGAGATAGGCGGACGGTTCCGAGCCAAGGGCGTTGGACGCCCCCGGCCATTCCCGGGTGGTTCCCGGGTCAGCGGGCTCCGGAACCGGCATCGCCGTCGGACTCTTCCGCGTCCGGCTTGCCCTGGACGCGGCCGTCGGTTTCCGCGCCGTCAGTCCCGCCAACAAGGGCTTCCTCGACCTGGGCGCGGTAGCGGACCCGCCGGATCCGGCGGACCATGTCCACGATCAGGAAGGTCGTGAGCACCACAATGAAGGCAGTCAGGACGAAACCCCAGGTTCCCGGGGTCACCTGGTCTTCCGACAAGCCGGGGCGCAGCGACGGGGTCGGGGTAGGCGACGGGGTCGTGGCCAGGGCGATGAGAAAGTGGTGCACGGTTCAAACCTTCTATGGGAGTTTCCAGCCGGGTGGCGACTTCTACGCTTGATAGAAATCGCCGGCGATCCTATCTTAGCCCTGCGAACAGGTCCTTTTCAGGCAGTTCGGCCGGGATCCGGGAGTCGATAAGCGTGTAGTCCTCCCACGGCCATGCCCTGCGCTGCATCTCCGGGGACACCGCGAAGAAGAAGCCCAGCGGATCAACCTGCGTCCGGTGGGCCCGTAGTGCGTCGTCGCGGGCCTCGAAGTAGTCACCGCAATCCACCTTCGTGGTGGTCTGGTGCATCGGCCGCGGCGGAGTATGCCCTTCCGCATCGGCTTCCAGCCAGGACGCCAAACGTTCGGCGTACGGCGATTGCAGTCCCGCCTCTTCGAGCGCGAAATGCAAGGCACGGAAACGGTCGGGACTGAAGGCGCGGTCGTAGTACAACTTGCTGGGCGCCCAGCTTTCGCCCGTGCCCGGGTACCGCTCCGGGTCTCCCGCCGCGTGGAACGCTTCGACGGCAACCTTGTGGGCCATGATGTGGTCCGGATGCGGGTAGCCGCCGTTTTCGTCGTAGCTCACCATGACGTGCGGCTTGAAATCGCGGACCAAGCGGACGAGCGGTGCCGACGCCCGCTCAAGGGGCTGAAGCGCAAAGCAGCCGTTGGGCAGGGGTGGCAACGGATCGCCGTCCGGCAGTCCGGAATCCACGAAACCGAGCCAACGCTGCTTGATTCCCAGGACCGCCGCAGCGTTGTCCATTTCCAAGCGGCGCGCGCCTGCCATGTCCCGCTTCGGGTGCGGAGCCGACTCCATGGCCGGGTTCTGGATGTCCCCGCGGGAACCGTCAGTGCACGTGGCCACCATCACTTCCACTCCGGAAGCCGCATACATCGCCATGGTTGCCGCGCCCTTGCTTGATTCGTCGTCCGGGTGTGCGTGGACGGCGAGCAGCCGGAGCTGCGTGTCGGGGCTGGTGGATGTGCTCATCCGGTACGGTTCCTCTTTCCGGGTCATGCTGTTCTGGGCTTGCTCGTGGCTGTGCTGATCAGGTGTTTCCAACGCGTGCGGCTTCGCCGTGTGCGAGGACGTGCCGGAAGCCCACTAAACTAGGTGGGTGACTTCGGAAGACCCCTCGGGCACGGCGCTGCCGGCAACTACCAGCCTAGCCAATCGCTACGGCAGCCAAAAGCGCGCCTTCGGGGGAAAGACCAAACGCAACATCTTCATCGGGGCCCTCCTCGTGGCCGTAGGGCTCTTGTTTTGGGTCACCACGTCTTCTTCGCAGTCGTCTGTGTCATTCAAGGACATCGGCTACAGCGCCACTGACGCCACCCAGCTTTCGGTCGATTTCCAAGTCACCAAGAGCCCTGACGCCACCGCAAAATGCGCGGTCAAGGCCATGGACTCCGGGTTCGGGGTGGTCGGCTGGAAGGTCGTCCAGATCGGCCCGAATGCCCCCAAGGACGGCGCCGACGGCGGCCAGACAACCGCCCAGAGGACCATCCTGCGCACCGAGTCCGCGGCCGTGTCCGCCGTCGTGGACAACTGCTGGATTGTCGACGGCGGCAAATAGCAAAGGTGTGACCCGCGACTCAGTGAGCTTGGGTTTGTCCACAGGATTGACTACACTGGATCAATACCTTAACCCCGCTGAGTTGGTTGCTGAGTTCCACGAGTGGCCTGCACCGGCGGGGTCTTTGCTTGTCAGATCCATAAGGAGAAGTCCGTGTCGACCACCAACAGCGCGCCTGCAGCTTGGCTTACCCAGGACGCATTTGACCGCCTGAAGGCAGAGCTGGACCACCTTTCCGGCCCTGGCCGTGCGGAGATCGTACAGAAGATCGAAGCCGCCCGTCAGGAAGGCGACCTCAAGGAAAACGGTGGATACCACGCCGCGAAGGAAGAGCAGGGCAAGATCGAGGCCCGCATCCGCCAGCTGACCGTGCTGCTGCGCGACGCCCAGGTCGGAGAAGCTCCGGCCGATGACGGAATCGTCGAGCAGGGCATGGTCGTCGTCGCGCGCATCGCCGGTGACGAAGAAACCTTCCTGCTGGGATCCCGCGAAATCGCCGGTGATTCAGATCTCAACGTCTTCAGCGAGAAGTCCCCGCTGGGCGTGGCGATCATGGGCCACAAGGAGGGCGACAAGCTCAGCTACGTTGCCCCCAACGGCAAGGAAATTCCGGTGGAGATCGTTTCCGCCAAGCCGTTCGCCGGCTAATAGTTCCGCAAAAACAACGACGGCGGCTCTCCCCTTCGCGGGGCGGGCCGCCGTTTTGCTTTGCGTTCCCCCAACTGACTCGCAGTTGTTGTCGTTTTGAAGGCTCAAAACGACGTTAAGTGCGAGTCAGTTGGGTTGGGCTACGGCGTCAGTGCACCACGATCGGGTGGAAGCCCTCCGCGCGAAGGGCTGCCAGGACCTGCTCGCTGTGCTCGTGTCCCTTGGTTTCCAGGTTGACGGTGATGGAGACGTCGCCCATGCTGATCGCGCCTCCTACCCGGGTGTGGTCCAGGCCGGTCACATTGGCATCGTTCTCGGCGATGATCCGGGCGATCGTGGCCAAGGAACCCGGCCTGTCATCCAGCATCATGCGCACGGTCATGTAGCGACCCGCTGCCGAGAGGCCTCGCTGGATCACCTTGAGCATCAGCATGGGATCGATGTTGCCACCGGAGAGGATGACGGCGGTGGTCCCCGGGTTTTCGATCTTGCCGTCCATGAGGGCGGCGACGCCGACGGCACCGGCCGGCTCAACCACCATCTTGGCGCGCTCCAGCAGGAAGATCAGCGCCCGGGCCAAGGAGTCTTCGCTCACAGTCACGACGTCGTCCACGAGTTCGCGGATGATGCTGAACGGCAGCTGGCCGGGGCGTCCGACGGCGATGCCGTCCGCCATGGTGGAAACCTTCTTGAGCGGCACCAGGGCATCGGCAGCGAGCGACGGCGGGTAGGCGGCCGCGTTCTCCGCCTGTACGCCGATGATCCGGATCTCGCGCCCCAGCTCCCTCGCCCTCGCTTTGATCGCGACGGCGACTCCGGCCAGCAGCCCGCCGCCGCCAACGCCCATGAGTACGGTGTCGACGTTGGGGATCTGGTCCAGGATTTCGAGCCCGACGGTTCCCTGGCCCGCTACGACGTCGACGTTGTCGAAGGGGTGGACAAAGACGGCGCCCGTTTCGTCCGCGTAACGCTGCGCCTCGGCCAAGGCCTCATCGACGTTGTGCCCGTGCAGGATGACTTCTGCTCCGTGGCTGCGGGTCGCAGCGAGCTTCGGAAGCGCCACGCCGAGCGGCATGTAGATGCGCGCCTTGATGCCCAGGCTCTTCGCCGCCACAGCAACGCCTTGGGCGTGGTTGCCTGCCGAAGCCGCCACCACGCCTCGCTTCTTGTCCTCGGCAGACAGGCGCGCCATCCGCACGTAGGCACCACGGACCTTGAAGGAACCTGCCCGCTGGAGGTTTTCGCATTTGAAGAAGACTTCGCCGCCCACCATGGCTCCCAAGGCCCGCGAGGACTCGATGGGGGTCTTGGTAATAATGCCCTCGAGCAGCTCCCGCGCCTTAAGGACATCGTCCAGGGTGACGGGCAGGGTATCGAGGGTATTCACGGGTTAGTCTCCTTTGTTGGTGTGCGCTGCGGCATCCTTGGGGAATGTCCGTTCCGCAGCCGCGTGCTGACCTGCGGCGCCTTCACCGCTGTTGGACCGTGCGGCCGCGTTGGCGCCGGGACGGTGGACTTCCTTGATGGTGGGGTCCTCATCGGAGTCCGGTGCTGCAGTCCCTGCGCCGGCGTACGCCGTCATCAGTCCTTCCTCATGTTCCCACGTCCGCGCGGCAATATAGCGAACCGCCGTATTTGCTACGGCGAGGAGCGGAACCGCGAAGAGCGCTCCCGGGATTCCGGCCAGGTATGAACCGGCTGCGACCGACAAGATCACGGCGACAGGATGCAACGACACGGCTTTGCCCATGATGAGCGGCTGGAGGATATGGCTTTCGAGCTGCTGCACGAACAGCACGATGGCCAACATGCCGAGCGCGTTCAGGGGACCGTTGGCCACCAAAGCCAGGAGCACGGCGATGGCTCCCGTCACGAGGGCACCGACCACCGGGATGAATGAACCGATGAACACCAGGACACCCAGGGGCAAGGCGAGGGGAACCTGGATGATCGCGGCCCCGACGCCGATCCCCACCGCGTCCACGAAAGCCACGAACATCTGGATGCGCACGTAGCTGACCATGGACGACCAGCCGCGCTTGCCCGCGCCGTAAGCCGCGGCGCGGGCAGTCCGGGGCAGGAGTCCGACAATGAAGCGCCAGATCCTGGATCCTTCCAGAAGGAAGAAGATCAGGATGAAGAGGGCCAGGACCATGCCCGCGGCGAAATGCCCGGCAGAACTACCGAAGGACAGTGCACCGCTCAGGATGCTGCTGCTGTTGTTCTGCAAGGCCGAGGTGGCGCCCTGGATGTATGTGTCGATCTGGTCCGCGGTCAGATGCAGCGGACCGTCTGCGAGCCACGCCTGGATTTGCTGGACGCCCGCAAGCGCCTCCTGCCAGAGCTCGCCGAATCCCACAGCCAATTGCCGTCCCACCAACGCCAGGGCTCCGGCAATGACACCGAGGAACCCCACAACGGTGATGGCAACGGCAGCTCCTTGCGGCATCCTGAACTTCCTGAGCCAACGCGTGACCGGGTAGAGCAAGCCAGCCAGGAGGGAAGCGACCATGAGCGGGATCACCAGGAAGCTGACCTTCCCCAACAGCCAAATAAGGGCTCCACCGACCACCAAGATGAGGCCAATCCGCCAGGCCCACGCGGCAGCGATCCGCACTCCATAAGGGATGTCTTGCGCAATGTGGTGCTCGGACACCTGCCTGGGCACGGCCGAAACGGGGTCACTCGATGGCGTGGCGTCCTGTGCTGGCGTCATTCACCCATAATTCCGCAGGGAGCGCCGGATCGGAAACCCATCTACAGCGCGCCCACAATTCCCCACCTCATGGTGAAGGTCTCCCCTGGTTCAAGCCATCGGAGGCCCTCCCCCGAGTTGAAGGCGTTCGCCGGACCGGTCATGGGCTCGATCGCTACCGCCTTGGAGCGGCCGGGAAAGGTGTCCGTGACGAAAACGTGGGCGAAGGCGCAGTTTTCGTCCTGCTCCAGGGAGACGCTGCGGCCGTCCGGCGCCGACAGCGTTTGGCGGGCGATGCCGCCGTCGAACTCCAGGTCGGTGAACGACACATCGATATCCAGGCTGCCCACGCTCCGGCCGTCGCCAAAATCAAAATCACCGGAAACAGGCACCGAGCTCCGCGGAATGAGCCTCTCGTCGGCCACGAGCCGCGTCCCGGCGTGGACAGTCAAGAGCATCTCTTCCGGCGCAACGTCGCCGACGCGCAAATACGGGTGCGCGCCGAGCACGAAAGGCGCGGGCGCATCCGAATCGTTGATGAAAGTCTGGGAGACCCGAAGAGCGAGTTCGGCGTCGATCTCGTAACTGACCCGGTGCCGGGCCAGGAACGGGTAGCCATGCTGCGGGAAGATCACGGCTTCGAGGGTCACGGAGAACTCGTCTTCCGCCACGAGGGCGTACGACGAGTTGCGCAGGAGCCCGTGGCTCGCGTTGTTGCGGGACACCTCGGTGATGTCCAGTTGTTGCTTCTTCCCGTCGAGGTACCAGATCCCGTCCTCGATCCGGTTGGCCCACGGAGCCAGGGTAATTCCGGTGGCACCGGGCGGCAGTTGCCCGTCGCCATAGCTTTCGGTGAGCTGGACGCCGTCGCGGCTGAACAACCGCAAACCTGCAGCGAGTTCGGTGACGACGGCGAGCGCGTCACCGCGGCGGATCTCGAACTGGCGCCCGCTGGCAAAGCGACGGGCTACGGTCTCGTCGCCCGGCGCGGACAATGGTGTTGTGGGAGGCATGGCACCACCGTACTGCATCCATCGCATTGCTTGGCCCGCCCTTAATGTTCTTTTTTGTTAGATATTTTGCCTTTTTGAGCACTCTGTGGCACCATGAATCCATGACTCGCCTTACCAGCACGCGTCTCGCCGATGGCCGGGAGCTGATCTATTTCGACGACGCCGGCTCACCGGAGCGCGACGCCGGCTCACTGACAGATCACCGCGAGCTGCCGCCGCGTGCTGATCCAGGCGAGTTGCGTTTCGACGCGCTGAGCGGCGAATGGGTGGCCGTCGCGGCCCACCGCCAAAGCCGCACCCACCTGCCGCCCGCGGACCAATGTCCGATCTGCCCCACCACTCCCGCGAACCCTTCCGAAATCCCCGCGCCGGACTACGACGTCGTGGTGTTCGAGAACCGCTTCCCCTCGCTGGGACCTGCGGTCGGAACGATCCCCGGCACGCCCGCTTGGGGCACCTCTGGCCCCGCCTACGGCCGCTGCGAAGTCGTCTCGTTCACCCCCAGCCACACCGGCTCCTTTGCCGAACTCGGCGAAACCAGGGCACGCACGGTCATTGAGGCGTGGGCGCACAGGACCGAGGCGCTCAGCGCGCTCCCCGGAATCCAGCAGGTGTTCCCGTTCGAAAACCGGGGTGCGGACATCGGGGTAACGCTGCACCACCCGCACGGACAGATCTATGCCTACCCCTACGTCACTCCCCGCGCTGCGAGCCTCGGTGCCGCAGCCAGCCGATACTTCGACAGCTCCAATGGCCGGGAATCACTGACCTCATCGATCCTCAAATCCGAACGGCTCGACGGTAGCCGCATGGTGCTCGAAGCCGAGCACTTCAGTGCCTACGTGCCGTTCGCCGCCCGCTGGCCGCTGGAGGTGCACCTGGTCCCGCATCGCCAGGTTCCGGACCTCGCCGCCCTGAGTGGCGAAGAACGCGACGAACTGTCCCACGTCTACCTTGAGTTGCTCAAGCGCTTGGACGCCCTGTATCCAACCCCGACGCCGTACATTTCCGCCTGGCACCAGGCCCCCTTGGATCCCGCCTTGAGGCCCTCCGGGCACCTGCATTTGCAACTCACCTCACCGCGCCGTGCCGCCGACAAGCTCAAGTACCTTGCCGGTTCCGAGGCCGCCATGGGAGCCTTCATCAACGACACCACGCCCGAATCCGTGGCAGAACGGCTGCGCGCCGTGGCCAGCGATTCGCCAATTCGTGGGCAAGAACCTAGCAGCGCTGTTCCGGAAGGGGCCCCAGCATGACGTCCACTCCCGACGCCCCGGCCGTGGGCGCCTTGTCCGGGCTTTTCGAGTCGACGTTCGGTTCAGCCCCCGACGGCGTGTGGCAGGCACCGGGACGGGTGAACCTGATCGGCGAGCACACCGATTACAACGAAGGTTTCGTGCTGCCCTTCGCGATCGACAAGACCGCGAAGGTTGCGGTCCGGATCCGCCATGATTCACGGGTCCGGCTGCTGTCCACTTTCGGCGGGCAGGGCATGGTCGAAGCCGACGTGGACATGTTGGTTCCGGAAGCAGCCCAAGGCTGGACGAAGTACCCGCTCGGCGTGGTTTGGGCCTTGCAGGAACGCGGCGTCCTTGTCCCGGGCTTCGACCTCCTCATGGATTCGGACGTCCCCCTGGGCGCCGGGCTGTCCTCCTCGCACGCCATCGAATGCGCAGTGATCTCGGCCCTCAACCAGCTGAGCGGGGCGGGACTCGGAGCCGAAGACATGGTCCTGGCGACGCAGCGGGCCGAAAACGACTTCGTGGGCGCCCCCACCGGAATCATGGACCAGTCGGCCTCTCTCCGCGGATCGAAGGGCCATGCGGTCTTCCTGGACTGCCGCGACCAAAGCGTGCAGCTGGTCCCCTTCGACGCCGAAGAAGCCGGGCTCGTGCTGCTGGTCATCGACACCAAGGTCTCCCATTCCCATTCCGACGGCGGCTATGCTTCCCGCCGGGCTTCCTGCGAACTCGGGGCGCAGGTACTGGGAGTACCGGCCCTCCGCGACGTGGGCATCGGCGATCTGGAGGAAGCCAGCGGCCTCCTGGACAGCACGACTTTCCGGCGGGTGCGGCACATCGTCACGGAAAACGACCGTGTATTGCAGACCGTGGAACGCCTCACCACCCAGGGACCAGCGCACATCGGCAGGCTCCTGGACGCGAGCCACGCCTCGATGCGCGACGACTTCGAGATATCGTGCCCGGAACTCGATCTCGCCGTGGAAACGTCCCGCGCCCATGGAGCGATCGGTGCCCGGATGACGGGAGGCGGTTTCGGCGGCTCGGCTATCGCCCTCACCCCGGTGGGACATGAGCAAGAGGTGCGCGCCGCCGTCGTACGCGCCTTCGCTGCGGCCGGTTTCACGACGCCGGACATCTTCACGGTGACCCCGGCCGACGGGGCCGCACGCCTCGCCTGACGTCGGCTCATTTGCCGCCTTCGGCGAGCGGGGCCCCGGCGTAAGCTGGGGGCATGACTGAGGCCGTCATCGTTTCCACCGCCAGAAGCCCGATCGGACGGGCCTTCAAAGGGTCCCTCAAGGACGAACGTCCCGATGACCTCGCGGCGGCCGTGGTGACTGCCGCCCTGGCCAAGATACCGGCTTTCGATCCGGGGGCACTGGACGGGCGCGGCCTCGATGACCTCTATCTCGGTTGCGCCGAACCCAGCGGCGAAGCCGGTTCGAACATGGCCCGCGTGGTGACCGTCCTGGCCGGCCTGGACACCGTTCCCGCGGCCACGATCAACCGCTTTTGCGCCTCAAGCCTGCAGACCCTGCGGATGGCCTTCCACGCCATCCGTTCCGGGGAAGGCCACGCGTTCGTCTCGGCGGGGGTCGAGTCCGTGTCGCGGTACCAGAACTGGGTCGGGGCGGGGGAAACGGACACCAGCCTGCACAACCCCCTGTTTGAGGCGGCGCGTGCCCGCACGGCCGCCCGCGCCGGGTCCAACACCCCATGGACGGATCCCCGCCTGGGTGGACGGATGCCGGACGTCTACATCGCGATGGGACAGACGGCGGAAAACGTCGCCACGAGCTACGGAATCAGCCGGGAAGAGCAGGATCTGTGGGCAGTCCGGAGCCAGAACCGTGCAGAAGCGGCCATTGCCTCCGGTTTCTACGCCCGCGAGATCACACCGTACACCCGCAAGGACGGAACCGTCGTGGAGCGCGACGATTCACCGCGCTCCGGCGTCACCCTCGAAGCGGTCAGCGCCTTGCAGCCGGTCTTCCGGAAGGAAGGGACAGTGACGGCCGGCAACGCATGTCCGCTCAACGATGGCGCCGCGGCCGTGATGGTCATGAGCGACGTCCGGGCCCGGGAGCTTGGCCTCGAGCCGCTGGCACGCATCGTCTCGACCGGCGTCAGCGCACTTTCCCCGGAACTCATGGGCATGGGACCTGTGGAGTCCTCGCGCCGCGCCTTGGCTTTAGCGGGCCTGAGGATGGCGGACATCGACCTCGTGGAGCTCAACGAGGCCTTCGCCGTCCAGGTGGTGGCGAGCGCCCGTGAACTCGGCATCGATCCGGAGAAGCTCAACGTTCATGGCGGCGCCATCGCCCTGGGGCACCCGTTTGGCATGACAGGCGCCCGGATGACCACCACCTTGCTCAATGGCCTCCGGGAACGGGATGGGACCTTGGGACTGGCGACCCTGTGCGTCGGCGGCGGGCAGGGCATGGCGGTCGTCCTCGAACGGCTGTCTTAGGTCGTCAGAATTCGCACACGCGTAATGCCCCCAAAGACGAATCTTCAGGGGCATTAGGCTGAGCAAATCCTTGGAGGCTAGTCGTCGCCTCGAAGGATCGCCAGCAGGCGGATGATTTCCACGTAGAGCCATACGAGCGTGACGGTCAGGCCGAAAGCGGCCGTCCAGGAGTATTTCTCCGGAGCACCTTGCCGGACACCCTGCTCGATGCTCGTGAAGTCCATGACGAGCGAGAATGCGGCCAGGCCGATGGCCAGGATCCCGATGAAAACGCCCAGCGGGATGCCGAAGATGTGCACGCTGCTGCTCAGGCCGAACGGCGACTGGACGGCGCCCGTCCACAGCAGGACCATGTTGATCACCGAGAAGACGAGGTAGCCGACCACGGCGATCATGAAGAAGCGCACCGCCTTGGGGGTGGCGCGCACCTTGCCGCTCTTGAAGAGAGCCAACGTCACGCCGAACACCGCGAGGGTGCCGATGACTGCCTGCAGGCCAACGCCCGGGAACATACCGTCCAACAGTCGGGTCAGGCCACCGAGGAACAAGCCCTCAAGGCCGGCGTAAGCCAGGATCAGCGCCGGCGAAGGCTGCTTCTTGAAGGAGTTGACCATGCCCAACGCAAAGCCGCCCAACGCGCCGACAACCATGAGGAGGTTTGCCGTGCCGGGAGCAACGAACAGGGTGATGGCTGCGCCAATCAACAGCACCGCAAGGCAGGCCGCGGTCTTGACGATGACGTCGTCGAAAGTCATACGGCCCGTCTCGGCCGGACCGGCCGCGGGCTGGTTGTACATCTGCTGCAGCTGATCGCTCGTCATTGGCTGCTGCGCGGTCCAAGCCGGCTGGCCGTACTGGTTTTGGCCGTACTGGGGCTGGCCGTGGGAGTAGCTGGGAACAGGCGGAGCCTGTGTGGCTCCACGGAAATTCTTTCCGTTGAAGATCGGGTTGCCGCCGAGTGCCATGGTGGGTGTCCTTCTTGCTGTGGGTGCGAAGTGATAGTTCACGCTACCAATTCCCACGCTTGGTCCGCACCGAAAGTTCCACCGCCGTCGATGCCGGCACCCTGCCTGTTGAGAGGGTGCCGGCAAACGCGGCTATCCGACGCCGAGGTACGCTTCCTTGACCGCCGGGTTGGCGAGCAGTTCCTTGCCGGTGCCCCGGTGCGTAATCGACCCGGTTTCAAGGACAAAAGCACGGTGCGCACGGGCGAGCGCCTGGTTGGCGTTTTGCTCGACCAGGAGCACCGTGGTGCCTTGGTTGTTGATCTCCGTGACGATCTTGAAGATCTGGCGGATGAACTGCGGAGCAAGCCCCATGGAAGGCTCGTCCAGCAGCAACAGCTTCGGGTTGGACATCAGCGCCCGGCCAATCGCGAGCATCTGCTGTTCGCCACCGCTCATGGTGCCGCCAAACTGCTTGATGCGCTCCTTCAACCGCGGAAACAGGTCGAAGACTCGCTCCAAATCATCTGCCACTTTGGTCCGGTCCTTGCGGCCGTAGGAGCCCATGTCAAGGTTCTCCTCCACCGTCATGCCGGGGAAGATTCCGCGTCCCTCAGGAGCTTGCGAAATACCCTGGACAACGCGGATATGCGCTTTCATCCTGGTGATGTCCTCGCCGGCAAAGCTAATGGAGCCGGCTGATGGAGTCAGCAATCCGGAGATGGTCCTCATCGTGGTGGTCTTGCCGGCACCATTCGCGCCGATCAGCGAGACGATTTCGCCTTCTTCCACGCTGAATGACATGTCGGAAATCGCCTGGATCCGGCCGTAGTGGACGGAAACGTTCTTCAGCTCAAGCAAGGTCATCTTCAGGCTCCCCGAGATAGGCGGAAATAACTTTCGGGTCGTCGCGAATGATCTTGGGCAACGCGTCCGCGATCTTCTTCCCGAACTCCAGGACGACGATCCGGTCGGTCACGCCCATGACCAGCTTCATGTCGTGCTCAATGAGCAGGACCGTATAGCCGTCGTCGCGGATGGTCCGGATCAGGGCCATGAGGTCTTCTTTTTCCGCGGGATTGAACCCGGCTGCAGGCTCATCCAGGCAAAGGAGCTTTGGATCTGTGGCAAGTGCCCGCGCTATTTCCAGGCGACGCTGGTACCCATAAGGAAGGTGCCTCGACAGGAAATGGGCATGATCGGCGATGCCTACAAACTCAAGCAATGCCATGCCGCGTTCAATCGAGGTTTTCTCTTCCCTGACATGGGTCGGCAGACGCAGTAGTGCCCCGCCGACGCTCGTGCGGTGGCGCGCGTCGAGGCCGACAACCACGTTTTCCAAGGCTGTCATCTCACCAAAAAGGCGGATGTTCTGGAAAGTCCGCGCCAGGCCTCGCCTCGTGATCTTGTGCTGCGGCAGTCCGTTGAGCAACTGGCCTTCCAGCAAGACCTTTCCCGAAGTCGGCTTGTACACACCTGTCATGGCATTGAAACACGTGGTTTTACCCGCACCGTTGGGACCAATCAAACCGAGGATTTCGCCCCGGTTGATATCGAACGTGACGTTGTCCAGGGCCACCAGGCCACCGAACTTGATCGTCAGGTCCTGGACCTGGACCAAGGCTTCGCCAACCTTGGTGACAATGTCCCTCTCAGGGGCCACCTTCTCGGCGACCTCAAGGTCCACACCCTGCTCCTTGAGTGCGTCGACGTCGATATCCGGTTCGATCGCTTCACTCATTTGTCAGCCCCCTTTCCCGGTTCAAGAACGACTTTGCCCGAAGCGGGAATGTCTCCCACAGCGCCCTTGAGTTTGTTGTAAGCGACGCGTCCATAGGCGAGGAGGCTCTGGCGTGCCGGCAGGAGGCCACCGGGACGGAAAATCATGATGATCACCAGCGCCGCCCCGAAGATCAGGTACTTGAACTCGGCAATCGCGGTGAAGCGGAGTGGAATATATGCCACCAACGCACCGCCAAGGATCGCCCCTACCTTGTTTCCCGTGCCGCCCATGACAACAGCGGCGACGAACAGGATCGACGTGGCGATATCGAATTTCTGGTTGTTCACAAATCCAACCTGGCCGGCGAACAAAGCACCCGAGAGACCGCCCACGGAAGCGCCGATTGCAAAAGCCCACACCTTGTACTTGAAGGTGGGGACGCCCATGATTTCCGCCGCGTCTTCATCCTCGCGGATGGCAATCCAGGCGCGTCCCACCCGGCTGCGCTCCAGGTTACCGGCGGCCAGGAGCACCACGATGATGATAGTCAGCGTCAGCCAGTACCACGGAGTTCCGTTCGAGTTCTGGAAGATTGTCTGCCCGCTGGAATCCGTTCCCGGAGGGTGGCCGACGTTCTGGAAGCCAACCTGGCCCTTCATGGCCGGAATGATCGTTGCCAGGATGCGAACGATCTCGCCGAAGCCGAGCGTGACGATAGCCAGGTAGTCGCCGCGGAGGCGGAGAGTAGGTACACCAAGGACCACGCCAAAGAACATGGCGACTGCCATCGCAAGTGGGAGCGTCCACAAGTAGGGAATGTGCACATACGGCGAATCCGGACTGGTGAACATTGCCGAAGTGTAGGATCCAAGCGCGAAGAAGGCCACGTAGCCCAGGTCGAGGAGGCCCGCATAGCCGACCACCACATTCAAGCCCACCGCCACGAGGGCATAGACAGACATTTGCGCGAGTGCGATTTGCCAGTTGTTGCCCGGTTCCGTCGTGATCAACGGCGGGTTAAGGATGGGTAGCAGATACGCAAGGACTACCACGACGATCAGGATCAGCCATTGAGTCTGGCGCGGGAGCGCGTTCCATTTGTCGCTGAGTCCCGGGAACCAGCCTTTGCGCCGCCGCATCTTTGCTTCGCGGTCCGCAATCTCCTGTGCTGAGGCATCATCGGGAATAAGCGTGGGGCCGTCTGTTGTGCTCATGCCTTACTCTTTCCTAGCGAGCTACCCAAGACACCTTCGGGTCGCACGATCAATACCAACACCAGGACCACGAACGCGACAACGTCCGTCCATTGGGAACTACCCAGGAGCACCTGGCCGTAGTTGCCGATCAAACCGATCAGGAGGCCGCCCAGCAAAGCACCGCGAACATTGCCGATGCCTCCGAGGACAGCGGCCGCGAAGGCTTTGACGCCGAGGATGAATCCGCCGTTGTATTGCACACCGGACGGGATTTTCATGACGTAGAACAAAGCAGCCGCACCGGCCAAGATACCGCCGATGATAAACGTGGTCACGATGATCTTTTCCTTGTTGACACCCATCAACGTTGCGGTATCCGGGTCCTGAGCCACGGCACGGATGCCTCGGCCGGTCCGGGACCGCCTAATGAACTGATCGGTGGCGATCATGAGGATGATCGCAGCGACGATAATCACCACCTGCTGCGAATCGACGATGGTCCCGAAGACGTCGAAAATCGGAAGCGGCCGGAACATTGTCAATGCAGGTTCCGGGCTCGGTCCGCGCCACCAGTAGATGGTGTACTGAATGGCGAAAGAGACGCCGATTGCGGTAATCAAGAATGCCAGTCGGGGCGCCTTGCGCTGACGCAAAGGTTTATAAGCCACCCGTTCCACGATCACTGCCATCAAGGCTGAGGCAATAATGGCGACGACGAGGGCGAGGATAAGGTTTCCCACGATGGCCCAAAATCCCAGCCTGGGGGCAGAGGGGCCGAAATTCAGGGCGCTAAGGGTAAAGAACACGCCGTAGCAGCCCGTGATGAACACTTCTGAGTGGGCAAAGTTGATGAGGTTGAGAACGCCGTAGACGAGGGTATAGCCGAGGGCAACCAAGGCGTAGATTGCACCGAAGGTCAACCCGTCAAAGGTGGAACTCCAGAAGTTTTGGGTAAAGGAGTTTACGTCGAACGTGATCCACGTGTCGTCCACGGGAACCGAGTGGAGCAGAGTGGGAATTACTTCACTGATCATGGCACTTTCCTGATGTAATCAAAAGAAATGCTGGGGGTCGGCATGGATGCTAACCCCCAGCATTCATCTGGGCTCGGTGTTATTTTCCGATGACGCCGATGGGAACGATCTTGCCGTTCTCAACTTTGTAGCCGTAGACATCAGGCGTTGCCAGTTCGCCGGTTGAATCCCACTTGTAGTGCTTCGACAGGCCATCCGCGTCGTAGGACTTGACCCAGGAAAGCAGGTCCGCGCGGGACTGCTTGCCCTTGTCGATGCCCGAGAGCAGGACCGTGACGGCGTCGTAACCTTCAATGGAGTACGTTCCGGGCTCCGCGTTGGCCAGTTTCTTGTACTCGGTCTCGAAGCTCGGGATCAGCTCGCCCGGGATGCAGGGGCAGGTGAAGTACGAGTTGGACGACGCGTCGCCTGCCAGCTTGATGAACTGGTCATCCTTCACTCCATCGGGGCCCACGAAGGATCCGGTGAATCCCTTGGCGACCAGCTGCTGGTCGAAGGGTGCACCTTCTGCGTAGTAGCCGGCGTAGTAGACGGTGTCTGCCTTGGAGTTCATGATCTTGGAAATCACGGCAGAGAAGTCCTTCTGGCCCGTGACGACCTTGTCGGATCCCACCATCGCGGAGCCAAGGGCCGCGGACGTTGTGGTTCCCAGGCCAATGCCGTAGTCAGAGTCGTCCTGGACCAGGTAGACCTTCTTTGCCTGCAGCTTGTCCGTGAGGAACTTTGCTGCCGCAGGACCCTGGACGGCGTCATTGCCGAGGGCCCGGAAGAAAGTGGTCCAGCCGTTCTTGGTCAGGCTCGGGTTGGTAGCGGAAGGCGTGATGTGCACCAAGCCCTTCTGCTCGAAGATGTTGCCGGTGGCCTTGGACTCTCCGGAGAACGGCAAGCCCACCACTCCGATGATGTCCGGTTCGGAAACAATCTGCGTCACCGGGCCAGTGGCCTTGTTCGGATCGCCTTCAGTATCGAATTTCTTGAACTGGACCTGGCAGCCGGGGTTCGCGGCGTTGTGCTGGTTGATGGCCAGCTGGATGCCGTTGAAGATGTTGATACCCAGCTGGGCGTTGGGTCCTGTCTCGGCACCGGCATAGGCAAGGGTGGTGGTGGACGGGCATGTCCCCTTTCCATCGCCTGCAGGCAAAACAGCTCCGGCAGGAACGTCGACTTTGGAGATCGCGGGGATATTGACCCTGCTGCCGCCACCCGAGGTTTCCGTGCCGCTGGGAGCGGCCTGGTTCGCACAGCCCGCCACGAGCATGCCAAGGGTGGCTGCTGCTGCCATCGCCGAAATGACTTTCTTCCTGTACATAAATAGCCTCCGCGGTGCGTCTGATTCGTGGTCATTCGCCCGAAGTTACTTTCACTTCGAACATGTTCCATGAGAGTACTACCAAATATGTGTCCTAGAACACATATACGCAGGTCAGGATCTAATAACGGTGTGTCACGGCAGTGCCCGGAGAGTTCTTCGCATGAACGCGGGGTTAAATTCTTGTCACGGCACAGCTTGGCGCAAACAAAGGAGGCGGCACGGCTCGCATTTCCCGTGCGTGCCCCAGGTGGGACTCGAACCCACAACACGCGGATTTTAAGTCCGCTGCCTCTGCCAATTGGGCTACTGGGGCGCCCGGATAATGGTAACCCAGCGCACTCCCCTCTTTTGGCCCCCTACAGCGCCTGGAAAGGCGCGGCATAACGAAAAGTTCCGCTGGCGCCGTCGGGCCATGCTTTGAGGGGCAAGAGCTGGAAGTGGTCTCCCCACCCGGCGTCGGGGGCCGACACGCCCAGCTGCCGGGCCGGAAGAAATCCGAAGCGAGGGTAGTACTCGGTGCTGCCCAGCAGCGCGATGCCCGGCTCCCCCGCCTCCTCGGCACGCCGGGCGGTTTCCCGCAAAAGCGCAGATCCGATGCCACGTCGCTGGAGGTGCGGCTGGACGCTGATGGGGCCCAGTCCCAAGAGCCGGAGTTCTCCGACCCAGCCGCGGGTGCTGATGACGTGGCCTACGATTTCCCCGCCCATCTCTGCCACGATGCTGAACGCCGGCAGGTACTCATCGGAGTCGAACAGTTCCCTCAGCAGCTTCGCTTCGGCCGGGACTCCTTCGACGGGCAGCCCGGTGACCGCGCTCGTGGAAAACGCGGCAGCCGTGAGCGCCAGCACCGGCTCGCGGTCCGCCGCCCGCTCCGTCCGCAGCACCACGCCTTGGCCCAGCAGCTCCAGGACTTCCATGGCGTGCCGCCGCTCAGTGGACGGAACCAAAAGGTGGTCGTGGTGGAACCCGGCGAGGACGTTGCAGCTGATGCCGGCCGCCGTCAGTGCGGAGCTGACTGCGGCGGTGAGCCCCACGGCTTCCAGCGCGGAGTGGATTTGAAGGGTGATCCACGCCGCCACGAAATCGTAGGAAAGTCCCAGGCGCCCGGCTTCCTCCCGACGCAGCACCACCGTGAGGCCCTCCGCTTCGCGGACAGCGGCTTCGATATGGCCCTCAAGCGGTTTGCCGTGCGGCCACAACGCGTACACGTAGTCACCGTCCCGAAGCGCGGGGTGCATGGACGTCAGGAGGGTCGTCAGATCGCTTTCGCCAGCCATGCTGCAAGTCTAGGACCCGGCGTCGCGGAGATGCCGACCCGCCGTCGCGGGCCGGACGGCACGGACAAGGAATAAAACGACGACGGCGGCCGCCTCCCGCGTGGGAGATGGCCGCCGTCGGCGGGACTGCTTGGGGTGCTGCTACTTGGCGTCGGCCGTGACCGGAGCCTTGGCTTCGGAAGGCGCGGCGGCCGGTGCGGGTGCGGCGGCCGGCTTGGGAGCCGGGGTGGCCGCGGCCACGAAGGCGCCGCGCGGGTTGTCGAGGTCCAGCAGCTGGGTGGTGTCGCGGCCCATGGTCATGCCGAGGATCCAGTTGAAGATCACGCGGACCTTGCGCTCACCGGTGGGGATGGCCAAGCCGTGGTAGCCGCGGTGTGCCAGCCAGGCGAGCCCGCCCTTGAGGCCGATGCGGCCCAGGAGGTTGATGTTGGCAACGCCCTTCCACTCGCCGAAACCGGCGACCGCACCGAGGTTCTTGTGCTTGTAGTCGCCCATCGGCTTGTCCCAGCGGGAGGCCCACAGGTTCTTGGCAAGGCGCTTGGCCTGGCGAAGGGCGTGCTGGGCGTTCGGAACGCAGGTGCCGTCCGGCAGGCCGCTGCCCGTGAGGTCCGGAACCGCGGCGATGTCGCCGGCGGCCCAGGCGTTGTCGATAATGCCTTCGTCGCCAGCAATCCGCAGGTCCGGGAGGACACGGACGCGTCCGCGCGGCTCGAGTGGGAAGTCGGTGGAACGGATCATCGGGTTGGCCTGTACGCCTGCGGTCCACACGAGGGTGTCGGCTTCGAACTCCTGGGCAGGGGTCTTGTCCGGCAGGTTGATGAGCTTGAGGCTGCCCTCGGCGTTGTCGAGGGAGGTGTTGAGGAGGACCTCGATGCCGCGGCTGCGGAGGTGTCCGACAACCCATTCGGCCTGGGCTGCGGTGACCTCGGGCATGATGCGGCCCATGGCTTCGACCAGGACGAAGCGGACTTCCTCCTGGCGGATGCGGGGGTTGTTCTTGACGGCAGCGCGGGCGAGGTCTTCCATCTCGGTGATGCACTCGATACCGGCGAAACCGCCACCCACGACCACGAAGGTCAGGGCCTTGGCGCGCTCGGCGGCGTCCGTCATGGTGGAGGCGACCTCGATGCGCTCAAGCACCTTGTTTCGCAGGGCGACCGCTTCTTCGATGGTCTTCAGGCCAATGCCCTCGTCCGCGAGGCCCTTGATGGGGAAGGTGCGGGTAATGGCACCGGCTGCAACCACGACGTCGAAGTAAGGGATCTCGAAGTTGTCTCCACCGTCGGCCGGAGCAACAACGGCGGTGCGGTTCTGGTGGTCGATGCTGGTGACGCGGCCCTGGATGAGTTCCGTCTGCTTGAGGTGCTGGCGGTGCGAGATGACGGCGTGGCGTGCCTCGATGTTGCCGCCTGCCACCTCGGGGAGGAAGGGCTGGTAGGTCATGTAGGGAAGGGGATCGACGACGGTGACGATGCCGCCGGCGTTCGCGATCTTCTTCTGCAGCTTGAGTGCTACGTACAGGCCGACGTATCCGCCGCCGACAACGAGAACACGGGGACGGTCAATGAGCTCAGGGGTGGTTGCCATAAGAATAGAGTACAGCACCTTGTGAAAATCTTCACTAACTATTTCCCGAAGCTACGCCCTGCGCCGGGGGCTATTTCGGCTCGCCCTGATCCACGACGTCCACCACGCCGGTCGCGGTCCCGTCGGGCAGTTCCGGGGACGTCCGGTAGGTGCGCCTCAATTGGACGGAAGCGCCCGCAACGATCGCCACGAAGAGGGAACCGAAGCCGATCACCACAGCCGCCGGAACTGCTGTGTCGGACTGCGAGGGCGCCTTGGCAACAGGAACAGTGGGATCGGCCAAGCTCGCCGCTGGGATGCTCGGCGTCGACGTTGCCTGAGGCGTGGGGCTGCTGAGGTCCCCGCGCCGGTGGACCCTGATCCAGTCGGCAATGGATCCCACCGGGTTGCTCGTCGCCTCCGGCACATCGGCTTTCAGGGCCGCCTCGGCGTTGAGGATGCCGTAGCCGTAGATCGGGTCCTTGCCGGGCGCGCCGGCGTCCACGGCCGTGGACACGATCCTGTTGATGACCTGCTTGGCGCTCATATCAGGCCATTTCGAGCGGATGAGCGCCGCGACGCCGGAGACAATCGGCGCGGAACCCGACGTGCCTGCCCAATCCTCGTAGCTCCCCCCGGGCAGGCCACCCACCAGCTTTTCCGCGGGCGCCGAGACGCCGATGCTGATTCCCTGCGAAGAAGCATCGACGCTGGCCATGCGGTTCCGGTCGAGTCCTGCGACGGTCAGGACGCCCGGAATCGTGGCGGGCGCGCCCACCTGGACGTTGCCGCCGATCCGGTTGCCCGCCGCGGCCACGATCACCACGTCCTTTTGTTCGGCATAGAGGAACGCCGCGTCCCAGCTTTGGGGCCAATCCGGCGAAGTGCTGCCGAGGGAAATATTGATGACCTTGGCGCCGTTGTCCACTGCCCATCGGACAGCTTCGGGAATCTGTTCCTGGTCCGTCTTCCCCGCCGGGTTCGGTGAGCCGAGCCAAGCGGAAACGGACAAGATCTGGGCCTCGGGGGCGACGCCGACGATTCCATCGGGGCCCACGCTGGAACCTGGCGACGGAGACGACGACGGGGAGGCCGACGGGCTGGGAGAAGCGTGTCCGCGCCCGGCCAGAAGCGTGGCAACGAGGGTTCCGTGCTCGGGTTTGGCCCCGATGCTCTTCTGGCCGTTCGGGTCGCCCGCGCCGGAAGCGTCGGTTCCGCCGACCACCGCGCCTTTGAGGTCGGGGTGTTGTCCGTCCACCCCGCTGTCGATGATGGCCACCTTCACGCCCGCGCCCTTGGATACCTGCCAGGCGGCGGTGATGCCGTACTCGTTGAGCCAGTATTCCTTGTCCCGCCACGAGTCGGCGAACGCCGAGGGCGCGGTGACCAGGGCCCCCGCAAGGCTTCCCCCGGCAAGCATGGCGGCCAACGCGGCCGATGCCGCGCGTCGGCGCCAACCGTGTGGCAACGTCATCAGCGAATACCCATCTTTAGCGGATGCCCGTCATGAGCGGATACTCAGCGCGATGCCGTCGAGGATGTCATGCTCGCTGGAGATGGCCGTTGTGATGGAGCCGTTTCCGTGCTCGGCCAGGCGCTGGAGGATGCGGCGCCAGACGAGGGCTCCGGCTCCGATGACGTCAACACGTCCGGGGTGCATGTAGGGCAGCAGGGCACGCTCTTCGCGGCTCATTTCCAGCAGGCTCGTGGCGGCCTTGGTGATGGTCTCCAGGTCCAGGCTGGCACCGTGGATCAGTGCGGGATCGTACTCGCCCAGGCCCAGGGCGTGCGCCGTAATGGTGGTGACGGTTCCGGCAACGCCGACGACGGCGGTGGCCCGGCCCAGCGGGACGGTGCGGGCGACGAGGTCGATGGCTGCGTCGACGTCGGCTTCCGCTGCGGCGATCTGCTCCGGCGTCGGAGGATCGCTGCGGAGGTGCCGTTCGGTCAGTCGCACGCACCCGATGTCGACGGATTTTGCGGCAATGACGCCGTCGGAGTCCCCGAGGACGAACTCGGTGCTTCCGCCGCCGAGGTCCACCACCAGCACCGGATCCTTGCCGCGCGACGGAAGCACACTGCTTGCACCCGCGAAGGACAGGGCGGCTTCTTCGTCGCCGGAGATGACCTCGGGCTCGACGCCCAGCAGCTCCCGGACCCCGTCAACGAAGACGTCCCGGTTGCGCGCGTCGCGGCTGGCAGAGGTCGCCACGAAACGGACGCCCCTGGCATCATGATGGCGGATCAGCTCGGCGTAGTCGGCGGTTGCCGCGAAAGTGCGTTCGAGCGCCTCGGGGGCAAGCTCGCCGGTGGCGTCCACCCCTTGGCCGAGGCGAACCACGCGCATCTCACGGACAATGTCCCGCAATGGAGAGCCTGTTCCCGCGCCGTTGGAATCCGCGATGAGCAGGCGGATCGAATTGGTGCCACAATCGATGGCGGCTACCCGGCTCATGCGTTGAGCTCCCCTGCGACCGGCTCCGCGGACGCTTCTGCTCCGTGGGAGGACTTGGACTTGCGGACCGGTGCGGGACGGCCCACGATGTCCGGCAGGCCCTGCGGTCCGTGGCGGCTGAGGTCCCTGGACGGGGCCTCCCCCGCGCTGTCCCACGCGCCGTCGCAATAGCAGCGGTCCGCGGTCCACCATTCGCTGATCGCCTCGATGGCCTCGTCGCCGAGCGGATTGACGCCGGGACCGGCCGCCAGGGAATGGCCAACCAGGACGTGCAGGCACTTCACACGGGTGGGCATGCCGCCGGCAGAGACGCCGGCGATCTCGGGGACGTCCCCGGTACCGGCACGTCCGGCAATCTCGTCTCGCGCCTGGAGATAGGCCTCGTGGGCGCCCCTGTAAGCGGCAGCCAAAGGTTCGTCCGCGGTGAGCCGTTCGTTCATCTCATTCATGAGCCCGCCGGCCTCGAGCCGCGACACGGCGGCGGTGATGACGGGGTGCGTCAAATAGAACGTCGTCGGAAACGGAGTGCCGTTGCTCAATCGCGGAGCGGTCGCGGCCACCAGCGGGTTGCCGCACACGCAGCGCGCCGGGATTTCGACGACGTCGCGCACCGGCCGCCCGAGCTGGCGGCTGAGGATTTCGAGATCGTGTGCTGATGGCTTGCGTGACTCCTGCGATGCAGGTGCCGAGGTGTCTTCCACTGGCGCTGCCATCCTTCCTGCCCTGTTTGGCCGCGCCCGTCAGGGCGCGACGGCGGCGGGCACCGCGTCTAGTCTGTTGCCGAGCGCCTGATGGATTCCCATAGCCCATCCACCCACGGCAGATTGGACGGGCTTCCGGAAGCCCCTGAGCTGGTGCTTCCACCGGGTGTTCCGGCGGGAACGTCGCCACCAAACACCCAGTAGCCTGCTTCACCCGGCATAACCATGTTAATGCGGTCCCGGGCTTGTTGTTTCACGTAGTTGGGGTCCTGCCACCGCGTGATCTGCTTCTGGAGGCTGGCTTGCTCGGCCTGCTTGCTCGCGATATCGGCTTCCAGGCCCGAGATTTCAGCCTTTTTCTCCAACCAGATCTTGACCGTGGGCGCGAGCATGATGGTGATCGCTATCATCACCACGGCGAGGGCAAGCATGCGGCCGGAGAACGCCTTCGCGGGCACGGGGCGCGCGCCGTGGTCCTTGGCCTGGTGGGTGGAGCCCGCGCCGGATGCCTTGCCGACAACCGGCGTGCTTCCTGGCCCGCCCGCAAGCGGACGTCCCGGTTTCGGGGCAGATCCGGCCTTTGTGCCGGACTGGCCCTTGCTGTGGGCGCTGCCTTCGGCCGTGGCATTGGACGGCGTCCTGGACCCGGCGTGAACGGCGCTTTCCTGTTGGGGCGCGGTTGCCTTGCGGGACTCGCCGAAATCGGCACGGATGACATGGCCGCCGTCGGTGTTCTTCTGGGGCGAGCGGCCGAGGGCATCTGCCCGGGGGACCTTGGGGCGGCGGGTGGCCATGACACTCCTGTAATGCCTGGTGCTTGCCTGGCGGGTTGCTGCGCGATGTGTGCCTCACGGAGCCTGCGGTTTGCCGAAGTGCTCGCACATTTCGTTAAACAGAACCGGTGGCTATGGTCTTTCCACCATAGCCACCGGTCAGCTGTTTCAGCGGATACTAGCCCTTGAAACGCGGGAACGCGCTGCGGCCGGCGTAGCGAGCGGCGTCGTCGAGTTCTTCTTCGATGCGCAGCAGCTGGTTGTACTTGGCGACGCGCTCGGAGCGGGCCGGGGCACCGGTCTTGATCTGGCCCGCGTTGGTGGCAACCGCGATGTCAGCAATGGTGGTGTCCTCGGTTTCGCCGGAGCGGTGCGAGGTGATGGTGGTGTAGCCCGAGCGCTGGGCCAGGGAAACGGCATCCAGGGTTTCGGTCAGGGAACCGATCTGGTTGACCTTGACGAGCAGGGAGTTGGCCGTGGCGGAGTCGATGCCCTGCTGCAGGCGGATCGGGTTGGTCACGAAGAGGTCGTCGCCGACCAGCTGGACCTTGTCACCGATGGTGTCGGTGAGGGTCTTCCAGCCTTCCCAGTCGTTTTCGTCCAGCGGGTCTTCGATGGAGACCAGCGGGTAGTCGGCAACGAGTTCGGCGTAGTAGGCGCTCATCTCGGTGGCCGAGAGTGCCTTGCCTTCGAACTGGTAGGCGCCGTCCTTGTAGAACTCGGAGGAGGCGACGTCCAGCGCGAGGGCGATGTCCTTGCCCGGGGTGTAGCCGGCGTTCTTGATGGCTTCCTGGATCAGGTCCAGTGCAGCGCGGTTGGAGGGCAGGTTCGGAGCGAAGCCGCCTTCGTCGCCGAGGCCGGTGGAGAGGCCCTTGGCCTGCAGGACCGACTTGAGGTTGTGGTAGACCTCAACGCCCCAGCGCAGGCCTTCGGAGAAAGTCTCGGCTCCGATCGGGGCGATCATGAATTCCTGGATGTCGACGTCGGAGTCGGCGTGGGAGCCACCGTTGAGGATGTTCATCAGCGGGACGGGCAGGACGTGGGCGTTCGGGCCGCCCAGGTACTTGTACAAGGGCAGGTCCGCGGAGGCGGCGGCTGCGTTGGCGACTGCGAGGGAAACGCCGAGGATGGCGTTGGCGCCGAGCTTGCCCTTGTTCGGGGTGCCGTCGAGGTCGATCATGGCCTGGTCGATGCTGCGCTGGTCCGTGGCGTCGAAACCGATCAGGGCCGGGGCGATTTCGTCGATGACCGCGTCAACGGCCTTCTGGACGCCCTTGCCGAGGTAACGGCCCTTGTCGCCGTCGCGCAGTTCAACGGCTTCGTGCTCACCGGTGGAAGCACCGGAGGGAACTGCCGCGCGGCCGATCTGGCCATCGGAAAGCAGAACTTCAACTTCTACTGTCGGGTTTCCGCGGGAATCGAGGATCTCGCGGGCGTGGATGGCATCGATAAGCGCCATGGACTGCTCCTTATGGTGAAGCGATTTACTGGGAATCTTGAGGGAAATTCTCGACGTCCTCGTCGCCACTAGCCTAGTCGAGACAGGCCAAGGTTACGGAACAGCGTCGGACCCCTCACGTTTTGTGGCATCGCCGTCGCGGCCCTGGTAGCGGCGGACTGCGGCGCGCAGGGCCCGTTCGGCGTCGAAACCCTTCTCCCTTGAGCCCGCGACGACGGCGAGCAGCAAGTCTCCAAGCTCAGCTTCGGAGTCGGGAACCTCCGCCGCCGCGACGGGACGGTCCCTGCGCTCCGGCCCGCCCGAACGTTCCGCACGCTCGGCGCGATCAAGCGACTTTTGCGCCAAGGCGAGGGCAGGAAGGTGCGGCGGGATGCCTTCGAAAGGATCCGAGCGCCCGGGCTTTTCGGCCTTCTTCACGGCGTCCCATTTTTTGACGATCTCCTCCACGGTGGCCGGGAAGGAATCCTGCAGGGATCCGTCAGGCCTGAAGACGTGGGGATTTCGCCGCACCATCTTTTCCGTGATGGTGCGGGCGACGTCGTCGAAGGTGAACTGTCCGCGTTCCTCGGCGAGCCGGGCGTGCAGCACCACTTGGAGGAGCACGTCGCCCAGCTCGCCGCGGAGTTCGTCGGCCGTGTCGGTGCCGGCCGCGCCAGCTTCGATCGAGTCGACCACTTCGTACGCTTCCTCGATCAGGTATTCGACGAGGGATTCGTGGGTCAGCGCCCCCATCCACGGGCAGTGCTCCCGCAAAGAGGCTATCGTCCCCAGCAACTCCCGGACCGCGCCTGCAGGGCTTTGTTCAGCCAAGGTTGGCGTAGGCGTCGTTGATGTACTCCACCAACGCTTCTTTTTCGTCGAGCGGCAGGAACGACGACTCGGCCGCGTTGAGGGTCAATTCGAGGAGGTCGTCGAGGTCGTAGTCGAAGGTCTCCACGAGAAGCTCGAACTCGTCCGTGAGGGTCACGCCGCTCATGAGCCGGTTGTCCGTGTTGATGGTGACGTTGAAGCCCAGCTGGTACAGCATGTCCAGCGGGTGGTTCTCGATGCCTTCGCCGAAGTTCGCGATGGCTCCGGTCTGCAGGTTGGACGAGGGGCAGATTTCCAGCGCAATTCCGCGATCGCGGACCCAGCCGGCCACCTCACCCAAGGTGACCATGCCGATGGTGTCCTCGGCGTCGTCGTCGGCTTCTTCGCCCTCGGCGTCCTCGAACTCAACCATGATGTCCTCGGCGATACGCACGCCGTGGCCCAGGCGCAGGGCCCGACCGTCCACCAGTGCGGATTGGATGCTGTCCAGGCCTGCGGCTTCGCCGGCGTGAACGGTGGCCGGAAAATTGTGCTCGGCCAGGTAGGTGAAAGCGTCCTTGAAGCGGGAAGGCAGGAAGCCGTCCTCGGCTCCAGCGATGTCGAAGCCGACGGCTCCGTTGTAGCGGTGGCGCACGGCGAGCTCGGCAATTTCCTGGCCGCGGTCCGCGTGGCGCATCGCGGTGATGAGCTGGCCCACCTGGATCTGGCGGCCGGACTCCTCGACGGAGTCCACGCCGGCGTCGAGACCTTCCTGGACCGCGTCCACAACCTCATCCAGGGTGAGGCCCTTCTGCAGGTGCTGCTCAGGTGCCCAACGGATCTCGCCGTACACGACGCCGTCGTCCGCGAGGTCCTCAACGAACTCCTTGGCGACCCGCGCCAGGCCTTCCTTGGTCTGCATGACGGCAATCGTGTGGTCGAAGGTTTCGAGGTAACGGACCAGGGAACCTGAATCCGCGGACTCACGGAACCACTGGCCCAGCGCTACGGGATCCGTGGACGGAAGGGTGTGGCCGACGGCCTCCGCCAGTTCGATGATGGTGGCCGGGCGCAGTCCCCCGTCCAGGTGATCGTGAAGGGAAACCTTCGGCAGGCTCTTCAGGTCGAAATCAAGGGCAGGGGCGGCATCAACAATAGGCTCAGTCACGTCTCAACTCTAGGGGGACGGAAGAGGCTTAGCCAGCAGGGTGTGAGCGCTCGACGCCGGCCGCCGCGTTAATCGCGGTCCCTTCGTCTGCTGCGGCTGCCTCCGCGGAAGCTGCTTCTTTTTTCTCCGCATCCTTCTTCTCGAGGTGCTTGTGCCACCAGCGCAGGGTGTGGTCCACGATGACGCCGAGGACCACGGCGAATGCCACGGCAATCCCCACGCCAAGGAGCGGGTTGTTGTGCACCCAGTGGCCGGCGAGCGATCCGACGCCGATCGAATAGACAACCCACGTGAAGCAAGCGAAGGCATCCAGGAAGAAGAAGGTCTTGTGGCGGAATCCGGTCTGTCCGGCGACGTAGTTCACCGCTACGCGGCCCCAGGGGATGTACCGGGCCGTGAAGATGAGGACGGCGCCGCGTTTGTCCAGCTCGTAGTGTGCCCACGCGAACATCTTCTGGACCTTGGGCTTGCGCATCCATTTCCAGCGGTCCAGGCCGATCTTGCGGCCCAGCATGTAGGCCATGTTGTCGCCGGCCATGGCCCCGACAAGCGCGGTAGCGCCGAGGAGCCACAGGTTGGGCTCGCCCCGGTGCATCGCGAGGGCCGAGAGCCCGACGATGGCCGTCTCACTGGGAAGGATCGTGGCAAAGCCGTCGATGAAAAAGAAAACCAGGAGCACCGGGTAGATCCACGGTTGCCCGGCGGCATGCTCGAGCATGTGGTTCATGAATTCCACGCAGGCATTGCTCCTCAAGGAAAGTCACGCGGTTGCGCGACACAGATCGCTATCCAGTGTCCCACGGCCGGGACGTCGTTCGCTACGCCCCAGCCGATCGGGATCACAAGTTAAGGCTAACTCGCAAGTCACACCCGCGGCGTCCCCCTGTGGACGGATCTTCCGGTCCCATGGGAGTCATACCCAGGGAGGAGACGGCGCCACCTAGGCCGCCCTGTCTCACATGACGGCTTCCTCTTCGGGCTCCCCGGTCTCTTCGTCCTCTTCAGTAGCGGGCGTGTCCCCGCGGACCTTGCTGATGATCCTGTCCACGATGATTCCGAGGATGACGGCCGCGACGATCGCGATGATCGCCCCGAGCAGGTGGTTGTGCTCGAACCATTGGCCGAAGAACAATCCGATCGCCACCGAGTAGCTGGCCCACAGAACGGCGGACATGGCCGTGAGGGCCACAAAAATGCGCCGCGGGAATCCGGTTGCGCCTGCTGTGAGGTTGACCGCCACGCGGCCGATGGGGATGAACCGGGCCACCATGATCAGTGACGCGGCCCGGCGTCGAAGTTCCCCGCCGGCCCAGCGAAAGGCGCTTTGCATCCTTGGAGAACGCATCCACCCCCAGCGGCGGACACCTATCTTGCGCCCGATCGCGTAGGCGATGTTGTCGCCCGTGAAAGCCGCGAGGGCGCCCACCAGGATCAGCAGCCACGTGTTGGGCGTCCCGGCCGTCGCGGAAACGGCAGCGAGCCCCACCACCACGGACTCGCTGGGGATGGGCGGGAAGAAACCGTCGATCACGCAGCAGGCAAAAACCAGGAGCAAGACCCAAGGCTGCCCGGCTGCCGCGAGGATGAAGTCGTTGATGGCCTGCACGGTCTTCCCAACGAATGGCCGCAGGGATTGTCTCCCGGGCATCCGAAAATGCCCGGGAGGACAGCAGCTAGGAGATCCGGTCGATGATGAGCCGTTGCGCCGGCCGTGAGCCTTCCGGCGCGATGAGCACGGCACCTTCCAGGGCTTCCTTGGCCCTTTCGAACTTTTCCGGGGTGTCGGTCAGGAGGGTCATGAGTGGCTCCCCTGCCCGGACCAAGGCACCAGGTTTGGCATGCATCCGCACCCCTGCACCGGCCTGGACGATGTCTTCCTTCCGGGCACGTCCGGCGCCGAGGCGCCACGCGGCCACGCCCACGGACAAGGCGTCGAGCTCCACCAGGACGCCGTCTGCCGGAGCCGGGATGATCTCGGATTCCTTCGCGACGGGCAGGGCGGCGCGCGGGTCGCCGCCCTGGGCTTCGATCATGCGGTTCCAGACGTCCATCGCGCGTCCGTCCTTGAGGGCGGCCGCGGGGTCGGCGTCGTGCACGCCGGCACAGGCGAGCATCTCCTCCGCCAGCCTGACGGTCAGCTCGACGACGTCTTCCGGACCGCCGCCCGCGAGCACCTCCACCGATTCCTCCACCTCGATGGCGTTGCCCGCGGTCAAGCCCAGCGGGGTGCCCATGTTGGTCAGGAGGGCCACGGTGTTGACGCCCGCGTCCTTGCCGAGGGCGACCATGGTTTCGGCCAGCTCGCGGGCACGGGCTTCGTCCTTCATGAACGCCCCGGACCCGACCTTCACATCGAGCACGAGGGAGCCCGTGCCTTCGGCGATCTTCTTGCTCATGATGGACGAGGCGATCAAGGGAATGGCTTCCACTGTGCCCGTGACGTCGCGCAAGGCGTAGAGCTTCTTGTCCGCCGGAGCCAAGCCCGTGCCGGCGGCGCAGATGACCGCACCCACGTCCTGCAGCTGGGCAAGGATTTCCTCGTTGCTCAGGTTCGCCCGCCACCCGGGAATGGCTTCGAGCTTGTCGAGGGTACCGCCCGTGTGGCCCAGTCCCCTGCCCGAAAGCTGGGGAACCGCCACACCGAAGACTGCCACCAACGGCGCCAGCGGAAGCGTGATCTTGTCCCCGACACCCCCGGTGGAGTGTTTGTCGGTGGTGGCCTTCATGCCGCCGTCGGGACGCCGGAGGCTGGAGAAGTCCATCCGTTCGCCCGAGGCGATCATCGCCTCGGTCCAGCGTGAGATCTCGGCACGATCCATCCCGTTGAGCAGGATGGCCATGTTCAGGGCCGCCATCTGCTCGTCGGCGATGACGCCGCGGGTGTAGGCATCGATGGTCCAGTCAATCTGCTCCGGGCTCAGGGTGCCCTTGTCCCGTTTGATGCTGATGATCTGGACGGCATCAAACGCTTCACTCTGTGTCACAGGTTCTCCTCCAGGTTGTCGGGACCGAATGCATCCGGCAGCACTTGGTCCATGGTCTTGATGCCCTGCGTGGTCATGAGTTGCATGCCGGGTGCCCGGAATTCATAGAGCAATTGCCTGCAACGGCCACACGGCATGAGGACATTGCCCTTCGCGTCCACGCAATAGAACGCCCGCAACCTGCCGCCGCCACCCATATGGAGGTCTCCCACGAGGGCACACTCGGCGCACAAAGTGAGTCCGTAGCTGGCGTTCTCCACGTTGCAACCGCTCACGATCCGTCCGTCCTCGGTGAGGGCAGCGGCCCCCACCGGGAACTTCGAATAGGGAGCGTAGGCCTTCCCCATGGCGGCGACCGCGGCGGCCTCGAGGACCGCCCAGTCCACTTCGGTATCCGCCACGGTCAGCCCTTGACGTACGGTATGCCGCTTGCCGCCGGTGGCCGGGACCTGCCCACCAATCCGGCGACGGCGAAGACCGTGAGGGCGTAAGGCAGCATGGCCATGAACTGGCTCGGCACGGGCGATCCGATGATGGTGATGACGCTCTGGAGGTTGTCCGCGAAGCCGAACAGCAACGCGGCCAGGAAGGCACCGATCGGGTTCCAGCGCCCGAAGATCAGCGCCGCCAGGGCGATGTACCCGCGGCCACCCGACATGTCCTTGCTGAAGGCATCCACGGAGACGAGCGTGAAGAACGAGCCGCCGATGCCCGCGATCGCACCGCCCATGAGCACGTTCCAGAAACGGGTCCGGTTGACATTGATGCCCACGGTGTCGGCCGCCTGCGGGTGCTCGCCGACAGCCCTCACGCGCAGTCCCCACTTCGTGTGGAAGAGGCCAAGGTAGACCACGATCACGGCGACGTACATCAAATAGCCCACGAGGGACTGGTGGAACAGGATGGGGCCGATGATGGGGATGTCGGACAGGAAGGGAATGTCCACGGGAGGCAGGCGCCCCGGCTTGTTGAGCCCGTCCGGGTCAGCCGTCAGCAGCGTCGAAAAGAGGAAGCTCGTCAGTCCACTGATGAGGACGTTGAGCACGACGCCCACGATGATCTGGTTGACGAGGTACTTGATGCTGACCACGGCCAGGACCAAGGAAACAAGCGCCCCGGCTACGGCAGCCGCGACCAGTCCGGCGTAGACATTGTGGGTCACCGTGGCAACAACAGCTGCGGAAAACGCTCCCAGCAGGAGTTGCCCTTCAATGGCGATGTTGACCACGCCGACGCGTTCGCACAGGACGCCGGAGAGGGATCCGAAGACCAGCGGCACGGCAAGGGTGACGGATCCTGCGATCAGTCCGGCGAGCGAGATGGACGGCTCATCGCCGTTTCCGCCAGCCACGATCCAGACCATGAACCCGATGAGGAACACTGCGGCAAAAGTACCGCCTACCCAGCGGGGGGTGGCCTTCTTCGCCTGGGTCAGGTACACCGTGTAACCGGCCAGGCCCAGGAGAATCACCGAAGCGATCCAGCCGATGGCCGTGGAAGGAAGCGTGATCTTGGAAACCTTCGCCACTCCCAGCGCGGCGAGTCCAAGGACCACCACTGCGGCGACGGTGGATGGCGGCAACCAACCCGGCACTGAAGCTGAACCCGAGGCGCGGCCCGAACCTGCAGCGCGGCCTGAACGACGGCGGGCGAACCACAGGTATCCGAGCCCGACCGAAAGCAGCAGGGCCAGGATGAACGTAACCAACGCGGCAACACTGGAGGCCGCTTCATTGGCCGCCTCGGCAATGCCGAAGCCTGCCGACTTCGAATCGGACATGAACCCGAACAGCACGGTGCCCAGGATTGCGAGCAGCGACAGTCCGATTCCGGCCTTCCAGCTCACCAGCTCGGTGGCACCGGTTTTCCCGGGGAGCGCAGGGGCGTTACCGGCGGGTGTGCCACCGCCGAACTGAGTTGTTGTGGTGCTCATGCTGTTGCAGCTCCGCTCTCGATTTTTCCGGAGGGCATGGTTCCGGAGCCGGGGCCGCCAGTGGCCTTCTTCTTTTTCCGTGGGTTCAGTCCGAAGATCGCGCGCACCAGCGGCGGGGCCGCGATGAACAGGACGATCAGGGACTGGATGACCAAAACAATGTCGATGGGGGTCTGGGTTTCAGCCTGCATCGCGACACCTCCCGCACGGAAGGCGCCGAACAAGAGCCCCGCGAAGAAGGTTCCCCAGGGCGTCGAACGGCCCAGCAACGCGACCGTGATTGCGTCGAACCCGATGGACGCCGCGACGCCGCCACTGAGGTATTTCTCCGTTCCGGATACCTGCGCAATGCCGGCCAGGCCCGCAAGCGCGCCCGCGATCGCCATCACAAGGATCACGGTGCGGGGAACATTGATTCCGGCGGTGCGTGCCGCGCTCTGGTTGGCGCCCACAGCCCGGAATTCAAAGCCGAGCGTGGAACGCTTCAGGAGCCACCACACGAAAACCGTCGCGAGCACGGCCAGGAGGAAGCCTGCATGGAGCCTGAACTGGGGCCCGAGCAACTCCGGAAACAGTGCCGACTGGTCCAGGAAGGGCGAGATCGGGTTGGTCGAACCCTTTCGCTGGAAGGCCGGAGTTGTGAGGAGGAACAGGAGCAGGAAGTTGGCGATGTAGTTCAGCATGATGGTCACGATGACCTCATGCGCCCCGGTACGGGCCTTGAGGAGGCCGACGACGCCGCCCCACACCGCGCCGCCGACGAATCCGGCAACGATGACAAGCAGCAGGTGGACCAGGAAAGGCAAGTGCCAGGTGAATCCCACGTAGGCGCCGAACAGGGCGCCGAAAATGATCTGGCCTTGCGCGCCGATGTTGAACAATCCTGCGCGGAAGGCCAAGGCCACGCCGAGTCCTGCCAGGATCAGGGGCGTTGAGACCGTCAGGGTTTCAGTGATCGGGTACAGCTGGGCTGAGATGTCGGCACCGGCCCAGTTGAAGATCGACCCTTGGACGAGTGCCACGTAGGGCCTGAAGACCTCGGTGAGCATGTCCCCCGGCTGCGCGAAGAAATAGCCGGCCGTTTCAGCCACTTTGGGGTTGGTCACGGCCATCAGGATTCCGCCGAGCACAATCGCGAGGAGCACCGACAAAACCGAGACCATGGCATTTCCGGTCACGATCTGCCTGAAGACCGAACCACCGGCGGCGTGCGGGATCTGCCCGCCCTGGCTGGTGGCCGGTATGACCGACGGGGCCATGGCACCATCCGCCGTGTCCAGCGCGACATCCAGGACGACCTCGTCGTCCAATGTCTCCGGGCGCTCCGGCTCGACGTCGTTTTCCTGTCGAGGGGTGTTGGACTCAGACATGTGTTCCTCCCTCGAGGGTCTTGTGTGCAGTCAGTTCTGCCTCATGTTCCGGAACGCCTGCCATCATCAAGCCCAGCACATCGCGCGAAGTGCCGGCGGGAACGATCCCGACCAGCTTTCCCCGGTAGAGAACGGCGATCCTGTCAGCGAGTTCGAGTACTTCGTCGAGTTCCGTGGACACGATCATCACGGGAGTTCCGTTGTCCCGTTCGGCGATGACCCGTTTGTGCACGAATTCGATGGAGCCGACGTCAAGGCCCCGGGTGGGTTGCGATGCGATGAAGAGCCTCAATGGCCTGGACAGCTCCCTGGCCAGGACCACCTTTTGCTGGTTGCCGCCGGAAAGCGTGCCCACGGCGACGTCGATCGACGGCGTCCGGACATCGAACTCTTCGACCTTCTTCTCCGCGTGGGCAGCAATCAAGGCCGGCTTCATGCCGATGCCTTGGGCAAAAGGAGGCTTGTCGTAGAGGTCCAGGACCATGTTCTCGGAAATGGAGAACGTTCCTACCAGTCCGTCGATCTTGCGGTCCTCGGGGACGAATCCGACGCCGGCGGAAAGGACCTGCTTGACGCTCTTGCCGAGCAGTTCGACGTCGTCCAGGACGATGGACCCGGTGACGTGCGGCTGGACGCCGAGGATGGCTTCCGTGAGCTCCGTCTGGCCGTTGCCTTGGACACCGGCGATGGCCAGCACTTCACCCTTGGCGATGTCGAAACTCAGGCCGTCCACGACGTGCTGGCCATTGTGGTCGACAACAGTCAGGTCGCGGACCTTGAACGTCGCCTCGCCCGGTTGGGCAGGCTTCTTTTCCAGCGTCAGGCTGACTGCCCGGCCCACCATCGCCGAGGCGAGTTCGGTCGGGGAGGCGGAGGGGTCGGCCGAGCCCACCACTTTCCCTCGTCGGATCACCGTGATGATGTCCGAAATTTCCTTGACCTCACGGAGCTTGTGCGAAATGAAGACAATTGATTTTCCGGCGGCCTTGAGCTGCCGGATGATGTCCAGGAGCTCATCGGTTTCCTGCGGAGTGAGCACCGCGGTCGGTTCGTCGAGAATCAGGACTTCGGCGTCGCGCACCAGCGCCTTGATGATCTCGACCCGTTGCTGCACGCCCACGGGCAGGTCTTCCACGAGGGCATCGGGGTCGACGTGGAATCCGTACTGCTTGGAAATCTCGGAGATCTTGCGGCGGGTTTCATCCAGGTTCAGGAAGCCGGCTGCCTTGGTGGCTTCGTTTCCCAACGCGACATTCTCGGCCACGGTGAACACCGGAATCAGCATGAAGTGCTGGTGGACCATTCCAATCCCGGCCGCCATGGCATCGCCGGGGCCCTTGAAGACCACCGGCTTGCCGTCAACCAGGATTTCGCCCTCGCTGGGGTCGTAGAGTCCGTAAAGGACATTCATCAGGGTGGATTTACCGGCACCGTTTTCGCCCAGGAGGCAGTGGACTTGGCCGGGTTCAACCACCAGATCGATGTGGTCATTGGCTACGAGGGATCCGAAGCGCTTCGTGATCCCTTTCAGTTCGAGTTTCAAAACTCCAACCCATCTATAAAGGATGGCTCCTCGTCATCACCGTGCTCCCAGCATAGTGCTCGGCCAAGGAGTGTCGAAGAGCAAATTGAGGGCAACGCAGAACGCGCTGCCCTTCTGCCAAAACTCGGCTGAAGGGCAGCGCGACGCGGTTTAGCCCGGATTATTACTTGGGGCTGGACTTCGATTCGACCTTGACTGCGCCGGAGATGATGTCCTTCTTCAACTGGTCAAGATCGCTCTTCATGTCAGCCGGAACTGCGGAGTCGAGATCATGGAACGGGGCAAGCGCCACGCCCCCGTTGTCGAGCGTGCCGACGTACGGGCTGGGATCGAACTTGCCGTCCTTGTCGGCCTTGATGACCGTTTCGACGGCGGTCGCCATGGTCTTCTGCACAGAGGTCAGGATGACCGACTTGTACGCGGGTGCGGTCAGGTAGCCGTCCGAGTCGACCCAGATCAGCTTTGCGTCCGTGCCCTTTGCCTTGGCGTCAAGGATCGCGCTTCCGGCGCCCGCTCCAACCGGACCAGCGACGGGAAGGACGACGTCGGCTCCCTGGTCCAGGAATCCCTGGGTGAGGACCTTGCCCTTGTCCACCTGCTTGAAGTCGCCGACGAAGGTGCCGTCCTGCTTGTCCTTGTCCCAGCCGAGCAGCTGGACGGACTTGCCCTTCTTCTGGTTGTAGTACTTCACGCCGTCGGAGAATCCGTCCATGAAGATGCTCACGGTGGGGATGTTGAGGCCACCGAACGTGGCGACCTTGCCCGTCTTGGACGTGCCGGCGGCGAGGTACCCGGCGAGGAAGGCGGCCTGGGCCGTGTCATAGACAATTGGCTTGACGTTCTTCGGGAAGGTGGGGTCCGAGTAGTCGATGATGGCGAAGTGGCTGTTCGGGTTCGCCGTCGCGATGTTCTTCGTGGCGTCGCCCAGGAGGAAGCCGACAGTCACCGTCAGCTTGCAGCCTTGCTGGACCATGGAACGGAGGTTGGGGTCGTAGTCCGTGTCTGCCTTGGACTGGACGTGCTTCTCCTGGATGCTCAGGTCCTTGGCTGCCGCCTGAAGGCCTTCGTAGCCCGACTGGTTGAACGACTTGTCATCGAAGCCGCCGGAGTCGGACACCATGCATGCGGTGTAGTCCGACTTGGTGGCGCTGCCTGAGCTCGACGCAGACGGTGCGCTACCGCAGCCTGCCAGCAAAAGTGCAGCGGCGCCCGCAGTTGCGACGCCCGCAAATGAACCGCGCTTTAATGTGGCACGCAGTGATTGCTTCAATTTTCCTCCAGGAAGAAAGTTATTGATGCTACGACAGTCGGTCAATGAGTGTCCGTTTCGAAAACTCGAGTCTGAAATTCTGTTTTCACTGATGCTTCGCAGCACTGCGCCTGGGGCGCACTGATGGCTCAACTTTAGTGGGATTGAACACACCCGGGTAACACAAAAGCCCAACAACCCGAAGATTGTTGGGCTTTTGTTACCAAGCAGTAGTGGAACTCCCAGCCAACAGTCCTAGGATGCCCGCTCACCAAGGCGGACCAGCATCTTGCCTGTGTTGGCTCCGTCCAAGAGATCGATGAAAGCCTGCGGTGCGTTTTCCAGCCCGTCAACGATCGTCTCGTCGTAGCGGACCGTTCCGTCGGCCAGCCATTCGGCCATCTTCCCGCCGAACTCGGCGGCGTGTTGGCGCTGGCCGCTGACGAGGAAGCCGCGGAGGGTCAGTTGCTTCCCGATGGCCACGGCCAGGTTCCGCGGGCCAGGCGTGGGCTCGGTGGAGTTGTACTGCGAAATGGCGCCGCACATTGCGACGCGTCCGCCGACGGTGAGCACTGCGAGGGCAGCCTCCAAGTGCTCACCGCCCACGTTGTCGAAGTAGACATCGATGCCCCGCTCCCCCGCGGCCTCACGAAGCTGCTTCGCCACCGGACCATCGTGGTAGTCGAAGGCCGCGTCGAAGCCAAGTTCCAGCAGGCGAGCCACCTTCTCCGGAGAACCGGCGCTGCCGATCACCTTGGAGGCGCCCATCGCCTTGGCGACCTGGCCGACAATCGAACCTACTGCGCCTGCGGCACCGGAAACGAAGACGACGTCACCGGTCTTGAACTCAGCCACTTTGAGCAGCCCGGCATACGCCGTCAGGCCCGTCATGCCAAGCGCTCCGAGGAACGCCGACGTCGGCGCCAGGCCGGCCGGAACCGGCGTCACGGTTGCCGCATCCACGACGGAATATTCGCGCCAGCCGAGCTGGTGCACGACGACGTCGCCCACCTTGAGCGACTCGGAACGGGACGCGATCACCTCACCCACCGCACCGCCGTCGAGCGCTGCGTCGAGCTGGAAAGGCGCCGAATAGGACTTCGCGTCGTTCATCCGGCCGCGCATGTAGGGATCGACGGACATGAACTCGTTGCGGACCAGGATCTGGCCGTCCTGAAGCTCCGGCAGATCGGTCTCGGCCAAGCGGAAGTTCTCCGTGGCCGGCCGTCCCTGCGGACGGGAGGCCAGCTGGATTTCGCGGGTGCGTGTGGGAAGTGCGGCGCTCATGCGGCCACCTCCACGAGCTTGATGTCGACGGCGATGTTCCCGCGGGTCGCGTTGGAGTAGGGGCAGATCTGGTGGGCCTTGGCCACGAGCTCCTCGGCGGTTTCCCGGTCGAGGGCGGGCAGTGCGATCTCGAGTTCGGCGGCGAGTCCGTAGCCTTCACGATCTTCCAGGGCACCGAAGTGGATCTTGGCGGCCACGGCGGAATCGCTGAGATCCACGCGTGCCTTCCGTCCTACCAACCGCAGCGCCGAGTGGAAGCATGCCGCGTATCCGGCGGCGAAGAGTTGCTCGGGGTTGGTGCCCTGGCCGTTCCCGCCCAGTTCCACCGGGCTGGCCAGAGTCACGTCCAGCTTGCCGTCATTGGTGCGTGCACTGCCTTCGCGGCCTTCACCGGAGGCAAGCGCCTCCGCTATGTACAAAGTCTTCACTGTGGTTCCTTTTCCTTCGATGGGATGGACGTGTTGGGATGGACGATCAGATGGCTGAATGGAGGGCGGCGGTGAGCCGGCCCAGGGTGTCGTGAAGCTGCGCAAGCTCGGCAGCGCTCAGGCCTGCGGCGTCGGCGAGCCGTTGCGGTACGGCCCCGGCCCGTGCGCTGAGGGCCCGCCCGGCATCGCTCAAGTGGATCTCGACGCGACGCTCGTCCTCGGTTGAACGCAAGCGTTCCACGAGGCCCAGGGCTTCAAGCCTCTTGAGAAGTGGCGACAACGTGCCCGAATCGAGCCCCAGCTCGGTACCCAGTTCGCGGACGCTTCTGGGCTCGTCCTCCCAGAGCACCAGCATCACGAGGTACTGCGGATATGTCAGTCCAAGCTCGTCCAGCACCGGGCGGTAGACGGCCGTAGCCGCCTTCGAGGCGGAATAGAGCGCGAAACAGACCTGGCGGTCGAGGCGGGGAGCTTCACTCATGGGTATAACCCTAGCTCACAATTAAATTGTGCACAACCTAAATGGTTCCGCAACGCCCGCTCACAAACAAGCCCGACCCCACCGACGCCCGCTCACAAACAAGCCCGAACGGCGGGATCCTCGCGCAGATCCTCTGGGCGAGGGTCCGCCTGAATGACGGCATAGGTGAGCGAGCGTTTCCCGAAAAACCCACATAGGTGAGCGAGCGTCCGCCTGAATGACGGCATAGGTGAGCGAGCGTTTCCCGAAAAACCCACATAGGTGAGCGGGCGTCGGCCGTTCGACCGGCAAAGGTGAGCGAGCATTTCCCGAAAAACCCACATAAGTGAGCGGGCGTCGCAGTGAGTGGATGCCGGTTGATGCGGAGGGTCTTAGAGATCCCGGATGGTTCGCAGCGCGGCGGCGGCCAGGACTTGGATCGCGAAGCCGAGGGCACGCTCGTCCACGATGAAGTCGCCGCGGTGGAGATCGTATTCTTCGCCACCGGGCGTGTGGGTTCCGAGGCGCATCATGGCGCCTGGCAGGTCGGCGAGGAACCAGGCAAAGTCCTCACCACCCATGGACTGCGGCGTCAGGACGACGGCGTGCTCGCCGAGTTCCGCACGGGCCGCGGCCTCAATGATCGCGGTCTCGTGTTCCGAGTTCACCACGGGAGGGACGCCCCGGGTGTGCTCGAGGTGTACGTCCACCCCGTACGGCGCAGCGACTTGCTGGACGACGTCGTCGAGCAGTTCCCCGGCGCTATGCCAGGCGTCGCGGTCCAGGCAACGCATGGTGCCTGCCATGTAGCCGTTGGCGGGGATGGCGTTGGGCGCGGAACCTGCCGTGATCTGGCCCCACACCACCGACACACCGCTGCGCACGTCCACGCGCCGGGACAGGACGGCCGGAACGTTGACGGCGATTTGGGCCAGCGCGAAGACCAGGTCTTCGGTCAGGTGCGGACGGGATGTATGGCCGCCGCGTCCGGTCAGTTCGATCTTGATGGTGTCCGAGGCGGAGGTGATGGCGCCGATGCGGGTACCGATCTTGCCGACGTTGATGCGCGGATCGCAGTGCAGCGCCAGAATCCGCGGGACACCCTGGAGCACGCCTTGCTCGATGCATGACAACGCCCCGCCGGGCATGGTTTCCTCTGCCGGCTGGAAGATGATGCGCACCGTTCCGCCCAAGGCGGATTCCTGGTGCATGGCGTGCAGCACCAAAGCGATGCCGAGCATGCTGGTGGTGTGGACGTCATGCCCGCACGCGTGGGTGACGCCGTGGTTCTTCGACGCGAACGGAAGCCCGGTCTCTTCGATGATGGGGAGAGCGTCGATGTCTCCTCGAAGGGCCGTGGCGATCGGCCCTTCGCCGACGTCGACCGTCAGCCCCGAGCCCTCCAGCCGACGGGGTTCAAGTCCGGCCGCCTCGAGCCGTTCAACCAGCTTGTCCGTGGTACGGAATTCCTTGAAGGAAAGTTCGGGGTGCGCATGCAAGTCCCTCCGGAATTCGATGAGTTCCGGCAAGAGATCGTCAAGCCACGGCTTCACCACGGGGGTCGGCTCGGTTTCGGTAGTGAAATTGCGCACCTCACAACTCTAGCCATCCGCACCCTCCGAATAGCGAAAGGGGTCTCTTGGTTACGGCCGGCGCCACCGGAGTGCGCTAGAGAACGTCGGTGTCCCCGCTGGCCTTGAGCGCGTCCACCGCTCCCTTGACCCGCTGGGCATGCTCCTTCGTGGTGACAAGCAGCGCGTCCGGCGTATCAACGATCACGACGTCCTTGATGCCGATCAGCGCAATCACGCGCTTCGTGTCGGATACAACCACCCCGCTGGCGTTCTCGGTGAAGACACGGGCGCCTTCGCCGAGGACCGTCACCTCATCGACGTCGCCGGCATTGTTGAGGCGACCGATCGCGGCGAAGTCTCCGACGTCGTCCCAGCGGAAAGTGCCGGGCACGACGGCGACATCGCCCGCCGCCGCGGCGGGTTCGGCCACGGCGTAGTCAATGGCGATCTTCGGCAGCGTGGGCCACACCCGGGCGGTCACTTCATCGCGGTCCGGGGTATCCCAAGCGTCGGCGATTTCCTGCAGTCCGGCAAACAGGACCGGTTGGTTGGCCTCAAGGTGCTTGAGCATGAGTGCGACGGGGGCGACGAACATGCCGGCGTTCCAGACATAGTCGCCGGTCTCGAGGTACTTCTTGGCAATGTCTTCGCTCGGCTTCTCGACGAATTCGACCACTGCATGCGCGTTCGGTGCATTGTCGATGTTGAGCAAGTCGCCGGTACGGATGTAACCGAATCCGGTTGACGGGTGGGTCGGCTTGATGCCGATGGTGACGATTTTTCCGGCAGCGGCAGTGTGGATGGCCTCGCGGACCGTTTCCCGGAAGAGATCGTCCGGGCTGATGACGTGGTCGGCGGCGAAGGAACCCATGATGGTGTCCGGGTCGCGGCGGTGCAGGATGGCGGCGGCGAGTCCGATGGCCGCCCCCGAGTCCTTCGGCTCGCTTTCCAGGACCAGCTCGTCGTCGCCCACTTCGGGAAGCTGGCGGCAGACGGCAATGCGGTGCGCCACGCCCGTGACCACCAGCACGCGGTTGCCGGCCAACGGTTCGAGGCGGTCGTAGGTTGCCCGCAGCAGCGTGCTTCCTGAACCCGTGAGGTCGTGCAGGAATTTGGGCGCGGCAGCACGCGAAAGCGGCCACAGGCGCGTGCCCACTCCACCGGCCGGAATAACCGCGTGGAAGTGGCGCAATGGCGATTCGAGGCTTGCAGCGTTTTCTATACTCACCGCAACACCTTATCCGACACGCGCGCAAGTCCCACTTTGTGGTCTTCGTCTCACCCTCGCGGCGGAAAGGCCGGAAATCAGGCGAACACCCGCACTCTCGTTACAACAAGGGGCACCTAAATTGAATAAGCTGTGAGCGAAGCCTAGATTTAGGCTGAGCTACGAGTGCTCTCGCGGCTGGCGTTCCCCCCGCATGGATCCCGTGCAAGCGCCGCTGTGTTGCAGGAAGGTTTATTCAGTGCCGACAAAACCAGCTGGCACCTTGTACCGCGGCCGTGAAGGCATGTGGTCCTGGGTTGGACACCGCATTACCGGTGTTGTGATCTTTTTCTTCTTGTTGGTCCATGTGCTGGACACCTCATTGGTGCGTGTGTCCCCGGAGGCCTACACGGCCGTTATCGGCGCCTACAAGAACCCCCTCATGGCCCTGGGCGAGACGGGCCTCGTCGCAGCGATCGTATTCCACGCCTTCAACGGCCTGCGCGTGATTGCCATTGACTTCTGGAAGAAGGGCGCAAAGTACCAGCGCCAGATGCTGTGGACCGTCCTGGTCTTGTGGCTGGTCGTTTTCGGTGCCTTCGCCATCCGCCACTTGTCCCTCGCACTGGGAGGCCACTAAGCCATGAGCACTGACATTCAAAGCCCGCGGAGCGGAAAAATCGGCAGCGGGAAGATTGCTCCGCAGTACCGTCGCGGCGCCGGGTCCAAGGGTAACTTCGAGATGTTCGCGTGGCTGTTCATGCGGCTCTCCGGCGTCGTGCTCGTGGTTCTGATCTTCGGCCACCTCTTCGTGAACCTCATGGTGGGCGAGGGCATCCACGGCATCGACTTCGGCTTCGTGGCCGGCAAGTGGGCCGACCCGTTCTGGCAGTTCTGGGACCTGGCCATGCTGTGGCTCGCCATGCTGCACGGCACCAACGGCGTCCGCACCATCATCAACGACTACGCCGAGAAGGACGCCACCCGCCTCTGGCTCAAGGTGGTCCTTTACGCGGCTACAGTCGTCATCGTGGTTCTTGGCACTCTGGTGATCTTCACGTTCAACCCGTGCCCTGTTGCCAACGGCGTTCAGCTGCCGGGCGGGTTCTGCCCGGCGCCGTAGCTGCTCCGCTGCACCACCGGCTCGTCCGGCTGTGCACAACACGCGCGGAGCAGGCTCCGCCGACCATCTGACTTAGAGAGAAAGAGCATCTGGTATGCAGGTCCATAAGTACGACGTCGTTATTGTCGGTGCCGGCGGCGCCGGCATGCGCGCCGCGATCGAATCCGGTCAGCGCGCACGCACCGCAGTACTGACCAAGCTCTACCCCACCCGTTCCCACACCGGCGCGGCCCAGGGCGGCATGTGTGCAGCCCTCGCCAACGTCGAAGAGGACAACTGGGAGTGGCACACATTCGACACCATCAAGGGCGGCGACTACCTGGTTGACCAGGATGCAGCCGAAGTCATGGCGAAGGAAGCCATCGACGCCGTGCTGGACCTGGAAAAGATGGGCCTTCCGTTCAACCGCACGCCCGAAGGCCGCATTGACCAGCGCCGTTTCGGTGGCCACACCCGTGACCACGGCAAGGCTCCGGTTCGCCGCGCCTGCTACGCAGCAGACCGCACGGGCCACATGATCCTGCAGACCTTGTACCAAAACTGCGTCAAGCACAATGTTGAGTTCTACAACGAGTACTACGTCCTGGACCTGCTGACCGTCGAGGAAGACGCAGTCCGCGAAGACGGGACGCCCTACAAGCAGAAGCGTGTTGCCGGCGTCGTGTCCTACGACCTCGCCTCCGGCGAATTGCACGTCTTCCAGGCGAAGTCCGTGGTGTTCGCCTCGGGCGGCGCGGGCAAGGTCTTCAAGACCACCTCCAACGCCCACACCCTGACCGGTGACGGCATGGGCATCGCCTTCCGGCGCGGAATCCCGCTGGAGGACATGGAATTCTTCCAGTTCCACCCGACCGGTCTTGCCGGCTTGGGCATCCTTCTCTCGGAAGCCGCCCGCGGCGAAGGCGCGATCCTTCGCAACTCGGAGGGTGAGCGTTTCATGGAACGCTACGCACCCACCATCAAGGACCTCGCTCCCCGTGACATCGTGGCCCGTTCCATGGCCAACGAAGTCCGCGAGGGTCGCGGCTGTGGCCCGAACAAGGACTACGTCCTCCTGGACCTGACCCACCTCGAGCCGGCGCACATCGACGCCAAGCTTCCGGACATCACCGAGTTCGCACGCACCTACCTCGGCGTCGAGCCCTACACGGAACCCGTTCCGGTGTTCCCGACGGCGCACTACGCCATGGGCGGCATCCCCACCAACATCACCACCGAGGTCCTGCAGGACAACGACACCATCGTGCCGGGCCTGTACGCGGCCGGCGAAGTTGCTTGTGTTTCCGTGCACGGCTCCAACCGCTTGGGAACCAACTCGCTCCTGGACATCAACGTCTTCGGCAAGCGCGCGGGCATCGCCGCAGCCGAATACGCCAAGACGGCGGACTTCGTGGAGCTCCCGGAAGACCCGGAGGCCTACACTCTGGATCTGCTGAACCACGTCCGCACGGCAGATGGTGGCGAAAGGGTTGCCGCGATCCGCAAGGAACTGCAGGACACCATGGACGCCAACATGCAGGTCTTCCGTACCGCGGATACCCTGAACCAGGTGCTCACGGACATCGCGTCCCTCGAAGAGCGCTACCAGCGCATCAGCGTCCAGGACAAGGGAAAGCGCTTCAACCTTGACTTGCTCGAAGCGGTGGAACTGGGCTTCCTGCTGGAACTGGCCAAGGTCATGACAGTTGCTGCCCTGCACCGCGAAGAGTCACGCGGAGGCCACTTCCGGGAGGACTTCCCGGAGCGCGACGACGAAAAATTCATGAAGCACTCCATGGCGTATAAGGATGAGCACGCCCCAGCGGACGGATCTGCGGAAGCAATCGCGGGCATCCGACTCGGCACCAAGCCTGTTGTCTTTACGCGCTACGAGCCGATGGTGAGGAAGTACTAAGATGTCTGCCGAACTTGCTGAGCCAGCATCCAAGATCGAGCTGCCCGCGCACATTGGTGGAGGCGGGGAAATTCCCACCTTCAACATCACCCTGCGGGTGCGACGCTACAACCCGGAGGTCTCGGAAGAGCCAGTATGGGAAGACCACCAGCTGACGATGTACGGCACCGACCGTGTGCTGGACGCCCTGCACAAGGTCAAGTGGGAGATCGATGGCTCGCTGTCCTTCCGCCGTTCCTGTGCACACGGCGTGTGTGGCTCGGACGCCATGCGCATCAACGGCCGCAACCGCCTCGCGTGCAAGACCCTGCTGAAGGACCTGGACACCTCCAAGCCCATCACCGTTGAACCGATCAAGGGCCTCCCGGTGGAGAAGGACCTGATCGTGGACATGGAGCCGTTCTTCCAGTCCTTCCGCGAAGTCATGCCGTTCCTGATCAACAAGGGCCACGAGCCCACCAAGGAACGCCTGCAGTCGGTCGAGGACCGTGAACGGTTCGACGACACCACCAAGTGCATCCTGTGCGCTGCGTGCACCTCGTCCTGCCCGGTGTTCTGGACCGACGGCCAGTACTTCGGCCCGGCCGCGATTGTGAACGCGCACCGCTTCATCTTCGACTCCCGTGACGATGCCGGTGACATGCGCCTGGAGATCCTCAACGACAAGGAAGGCGTGTGGCGTTGCCGCACCACCTTCAACTGCTCGGAGGCTTGCCCGCGTGGCATCCAGGTGACCCAGGCGATCGCCGAGGTCAAGCAGGCCATCCTGGCACGCAAGATCTAGTTTCCGAAGTCAGAGTACGACGACGGTGTCCCCCTTGGCGGGGTACGCCGTCGTCGTTCTTTAAGAGTCGCCCGCGAAAACCGGGCAACCCGCACGACGAAAGGCGGACAGGTGTCCAAATCCATGAAGATCAGCTTCGAAGGCAGCACCGGAGATCTCCTGGCAGGGATCGTGGATGTTCCTGAGGGCCCGGTCCGGGGCTGGGGTGTGTTCTCCCATGGGTTGACCCTCGGCAAGGACAGCCCCTCCGCTTCGCGTATCTGCAAGGGCTTGGCGGACCTTGGTGTCGGCATGCTGCGCTTCGACAACCTCGGGCTGGGCGACTCCGCGGGCGAATGGTCCGCCGGATCGTTCAGCGTGAAAGTGGCGGACACCATACGCGCCGCAGAGTTCATGCGTGCCGATGACAAGGAAATCTCACTGCTGGTGGGCCACTCCTTCGGCGGAGCGGCTGTCCTGGCGGCGGCCCTTGGTCTCCCCGAGGTTCGGGCTGTTGCCACTGTGGGCGCTCCCTTCGAGCCCAAGCACGTGGAGCACATGTTCGATGCCGAAGTGAGCACGATCCTCAGCGAAGGCAGCGCAGAGGTCAACCTGGGCGGCAGGCGGATGGAGGTTCGCCGCCACTTTGTGGAGGACGTGGAGCAGGCCGACCTCAGGGACTGCATCCGCACTTTGCACCGGCCCCTCATGGTCCTGCACTCCCCCACGGACAACACCGTGGGGATCGACAACGCGAGCGAGATCTTCCAAACCGCGCGGCACCCGCGGAGCTTCGTTTCGCTCGAAGGCAGCGACCACCTGTTGACCGGCAAGGGACAGGCCGCCCGGGTTGCCCGGATCATCTCAGCGTGGGCCGGTCAGTACCTCGGCGACTAACGCGGGCCCAGCCCAACTGACTCGCAGTTGTTGTCGTTATGAGGCTCCTAAACGACAACAACTGCTAGCTAGTTGGGCCTCAGCTTGCCTTCAGGAGCCCTTGCGGGGGAACGTGCGCGGCGCAGGGTGCCGCGATCCGAGGGCAGGCTTGGGGTGCTCGCTGGCGCCTGTGTCCGCTTCCCTGACGGCCGCCCACGCTGCGGAGAGCAAATAGACCTGGCTGACCAGGTTGAACCAGATGAGAAGCCCGATGATGATGGCGAATGAGGCCAGAATGGGGTTGCGTCCGGCGTTCGCCAGCAGCTCCGTGCTGAAGATCTGGAGAATGGTGGTTCCGATACCGGCCAGCACCGTTCCTTCCACGAACGCTTGGCGGCGAAGTTTCAGGCGGCCGGCGAAGCGGAACATGATAACCGCCGTCGCCCAGTTGAGGACGAGCGGAACGGCCGTGCGAACGAGCCAAGTGACAGGGCCGGCCACTGCGTCAGCCAATCCGAGCCGTTCGATGATCCATCCGGCCGCCGTCCCGAACACCAGCGAAACACCGGCACTGACCACCAGGGCTGCGCCAAGCAGCAGGAGGGTACCGGCGTCGCGCGCCTTCATCAGCAGCGGGTTCTCCTGCAAGGGGTCCAGCCCGATGACTCCGCGAACTCCCTCCCGGATTCCGGCGATCCAGCCAAGCGCGGTAAATACGGTGACGACGGCGGCTATGGCAGCTGTCCAGCCAAGGCCTGTGGGATTCAGGAGATCATGCGGATCCACCAGGCCGCTGCCGCCGTTGGTTTTCAAGAGTCCCGGGGCCGCCGTGGCGACGCTGGAGACAATTGAATCAACCAGTTGGGGTTGCCCGTTGAGGACCAAACCGGTCACGGCGAAACCCGTCGCCAGCAGGCCCGTCACGGAGAAGAACATGGTGAAGCCAATGCCGGCGCTCAAGAGCGGACCATGGCGCAGGTTGTAGAGGTTGAAGGCGCGCATGGGCCGGAAGTTGCCCAGCCGGGCGAGGGCCAGGTTGATGAACGCCGGTATCGTGGCGCCTCGATTACCCGAGCGCCGGGCTTTGCCCCATTCGACCTGCCGATGAATGAGCTGCAGCTTCAGCTGCGCGCCTTCAGTCGGTAGGGGTGGCCTCTCGGCCTGCTGCCGGTCGTTGTGCTGTGCGTTTCCGTGATTGGTCTGCGTCGCCGCCAAAGTCGAGCTCTTCCCGTAGCTGCCAGATGCCGTTGTCGTCGTGCTCGTAAAGTCCCATGCTAACCACCGGGAAGGTGGCGGTGTAGTTCTTGAGCACCGTTTCGGCCTCGTCCAGGCTTTCGGGAGCGACGTCGTGGGCCACCGTCACGTGCGGGTGGTAGGGGAAAGGAAGATCGCGTTCCAGCGGGCCGGTCTGCAGTTGTTCGTGCAGGCCCACGCACTCCTCGAAACCGTCTTCGACCTTCAGGAACACCACTGGTGACACCGGCCGGAAGGAGCCTGTGCCGGAAATCGTGATCTTGAAGGGTGCCTGGCGGCGGGCGATATCGCGAACATGTTCGCGGGTGGCCTCCCAGTCCTGGGCGGGCGTGGTGGTGACGAGGGTGATGTGGGCCGGAATGACTTCGGCCATGGGATCACCGAAGGAAGCACGCCACTGCTGAAGCTCCTGGGCGACCTCCCGGGGGAAGCCCAGGATGACTCCTACGCACAGGCTGTCCCCGCAGGCGCTGGCAGACTGGCGCGTAGCCGTTTCCCGGCGGGCACCAGCGGCCTGGCCGGCTCCCCTTGAACGGGAGCCGACCTCGACGCTGAGCTTGCCAGCTGCGCACATGGCTTTAGCGGATTCCTTGTGCCCCGCCGTAAGGCAGGAAGCCCACCTTGGCGTAGACATCGGCGAGGGTGGCCGAGGCGATTTCGCGGGCTTTGTCCGCCCCGTGGGCCAGGAGCCGGTCGAGCTCGGCGGGATCGGCCAGCAACTCGTTGGCGCGGTCCCGGATCGGCCCGAGGTGGGCCGCAACGAGCTCGGCGAGGTCGACCTTCAGGTGGCCGTACATCTTGCCTTCGTAGTCCGCTACGATCTTCTCCACCGGCTGCCCGCTGATGGACGAGTAGATGCTCAGCAGGTTGGACACCCCGGGCTTGGCTTCGCGGTCGAAGCGGATTTCCGTCTCGGTGTCCGTGACTGCCGACTTGATGCGTTTGGCCGTGACCTTCGGGTCATCGAGCAGGTTGATCAGGCCAGCCGGCGACTCCGCGGACTTGGACATCTTGGCCGTGGGGTTTTGGAGATCGTAGATCTTGGCCGTTTCCTTCTGGATGAAGGCCTGCGGCACCTGGAAAGTCTCCCCATAGCGGCTGTTGAAACGCTGGGCGAGATCGCGGCTGAGCTCGATGTGCTGCCGCTGGTCTTCGCCTACGGGCACTCCGTGTGGCTGGTACAACAGGATGTCGGCGGCCTGCAGGATCGGGTACGTGAAGAGCCCGACGCTCGCATGGTCCGAACCGTGCTGCAGCGATTTGTCCTTGAACTGGATCATGCGCGAGGCCTCGCCGAAGCCGGTGATGCAGCCGAGGACCCACGCCAGCTGGGCGTGTTCAGGAACCTGGGACTGGACGAACAGCGTGCATTTGTTCACGTCGACGCCGCCGGCGATGTACTGCGCAGCGGTGACGCGCGTACGGCGGGCGAGCTCGGCGGGATCCTGCGGCACCGTGATGGCATGCAGGTCCGGGATGAAGAAGATGGCGTCATACTCGTCCTGCATGCGGACCCAGTTGACCAAGGCACCGAGGTAGTTGCCCAGGTGGAGGGAGTCAGCGGAGGGCTGCATGCCGGACAGCACACGGTGCTTGGCCCCGGCGGCCAGTTTGGTGGATGTTGCCTTGGCTGCGGCTGCAGCGGGTTCAGTCGTGGTGGAACTGGTCATGAGGAAACTTTCGAAAGCTTAGAGCTGGTAGTCGACTACCAGCGGTGCGTGGTCGGAGAAGCGGGTGTCCCACGACGGCGCCCGGTCAACGACGGCCGAAAGTGCGGCTGCCGCGAGTCCAGGAGTGGCCATGTGGTAGTCGATGCGCCAGCCAGTGTCAGTGTCAAAGGCCTTACCGCGCTGGGACCACCAGGTGTAGGGGCCTTCGACATTTCCTGCCAGGCCCCTGTGGACATCCCTCCATCCGATCTCGTCGCCGAAGAAGCGGTCGAAGTACGCGCGCTCCTCAGGAAGGAAACCGGCACGCTTGGTGTTGCCCTTCCAATTCTTGATGTCGAGCTCGGTGTGGCCCACGTTGAGGTCGCCGACCACCAGGGCGTGCTCGCTGTGCTTGGCAAGTTCCGGAAGCCTTGTGGTCATCACGTCCAGGAAGCGGTACTTATCCACCTGCTTGGGCGTGTCCGCTTCCCCGGAGTGCACATAAGCGCTGACGATCGTCAGCGTAGTGTCCTTGCCGCCGCCGTCCCGAACGACGTAGTCCGCTTCGACCCAGCGTCCAGTCGTGGCGAAGTAGTCGTCGCCGATACCCACGCGGGTGGCAACGGGTTCCTGCCGGGAGGCAATCGCGACGCCGGCTCGGCCCTTCGCCTCGGCTTCGGCGTGGAGGATGTACCAGCCTTCGCCGATGAGCTGGTTGACCACTTCGTCAGGCGCGCGGACTTCCTGCAGACACAGGATGTCGACGTCGCGGGGTTCCAGCCACTCCGCCATGCCCTTCTTGTAGGCGGCGCGAATGCCGTTGACGTTGACCGTTGCGATGCGAAGGAAGTCCTTCTTCAATGCCGAGCTCACCCCGCCTACTCTAGTCGATGATGGTGCCCGAAACGGGCTCGTCGCCGCCGCCGGAGGACTTGATCATGTCCCGGGCGTTGCTTGACGTAATGGCGATGGTTTCCAAGGCGCGGTTGATGGTGTCCTGATCGGCGGCGTCGCCCTTGGCGCGTTCGTCCTCCACCACGCGTACCTGCACCTGGACGATCTTGAAAGAGTGGTCCAGTTTGAGGTCCCGCATTTCGTCCGCTTCGTTCCGTTCCGAGACCACCCGGGTGCCGCCATGGTCGGCGCTCGACGACGACGGCGCCCGGCCGGTTGCCGCGTTGAAGGCGTTCTGGGCTTCGGTGAGTTTTTCACCGGCCCGCCGGGCGGCCTTCTGGATGCTGAAGACCACGAAAGCGGCGAGCGCGAGCCAGCCGAAGGAGATAACGGCAACGATCCAGCCGACGACGTCGTTGTGGTTGGCTGCGAAGATGACGGCCACCAGGAAAGCGATGAGCACCACCGTCATGCCCAGTCCACCGATGCGGAAGCCTTTGAAAGGGCTCCGGGCGGAAGCGGACGAGGGAACAGATGACGGGGAGTCGCCGAGGGATCGCATGCACCCATTGTCGCAAACTCCGGGCGAGGAACCCCTCGCTTCCACCCCCGGCGAACAGCCCGCGCAGCTATTTCAGGAAGAGCTTGCGCAACCTTCCGGTCGTGAGCGTGATGCCGAGCGCGATCATCACGAGGTAGTAGGCGATATGGACTGCCGTCGCCGGGCTGAAGGACCCAATGCTGATCTGCCGCAGGAGTTCCACGCCGTGCCACAGCGGCATCGCCTGGATGAGCCACTGGATGTATTGCGGGTAGACGCTCAGCGGGTAGAAGGTGGCACTGAAAAGGAACATGGGCAGCATGAAGAAGTTGATCCAGTCCATCTGTTGGAAAGTCTTCATGAAGCTGGTGATGCCCATACCGAAGCTCGCGAAGCCAAAAGCGATCAGCACCGACGCCGGGATGACCAGGATGGCCCATGGGGTGGTGATGAGTCCCATGACGGCCATGACGGCCGTGAACCCCGTCGCATACAGGAGTCCGCGCAGCAGGGCCAGGAAGATCTCCCCGATGGCTACGTCCAATGGCCCGAGGGAGGTGTAGAGCATTCCCTGGTACAGCTTGGCGAAGTTCATCTTGAAGAAGACGTTCCACGTGGAGTCATAGACGGCGCCGTTCATGGCGGACACGGCCAGGAGCGCGGGCGCGATATAAGCCGCATAGCTGATTTCCTGGCCTCCCGGGCCTGCCACGGTACCCACGATGGGCCCAAGTCCCACGCCCATGGAGACCAGGTAAAGCACCGGCTCGAAAAACCCCGACACCAGGATCAACCAGGTGCTGCTTTTCGCGGCCATGAGGCCCCTGGACACCACAGCAAGCGCGTTGCGGGAGTACAGCGGACCGAAAGTGCGTTCACGGGCAGCGTCAGTGGCACTGTGGCCCCCGGTCAGAACGCTCATGCGCCCATCCTCTTGACGAATTGCCGGCGTGTCAGCGTCCACCCTGCAGCGGCGGCGCCCACAAGGAACACAACGTGGGTCAGGGTCAGCAAAGGATTCTCCTCGAGTCCATAGGTGAAGACGCGGCCCAGCTGGGTTCCGTGCCACACCGGCGAGATCCAACCGATCCAGCGAACCCCGAGCGGCAGCGAATCCAGCGGGAAGAACGTGCCCGAAAACAGGAACAGCGGCACCACGATGAATCGCTGCACCAGCGCGAACTGGCCGGAGTCCTTGGTGATGGTGGAGGCATAGGCCATGAGCGGCAGCCCGAAGGACAGCCCGGCCACCGTGGCAACTATCGCCGACACCCAGCCCCACGGACTCGGCGAGGCACCGAACATGGCCACGATGGCGAAGTACACCACCGATTGCAAGAGGAACTTCAAGGCGCTGGCCATGATGTGGCCCGCGGCGATCTGCTGCGGCACCAGCGGGGAGGCGTGCGGGCCGTAGAACACGCGGCGCCATTTGAAGCCGTCCATGATTGGGTAGGAAAAGTCCCCCGACGCCGTCATGACCGCGGACGAGACCAGCAGCGCCGGCGCGATAAAGGTCAAATAGTTCACGCCGCCAAACACCGCCCCGCCGTTCGCATCCACCAGGCTCGCCAGCCCGACTCCCATGGCGAACAGGTAGGCCACGGGCTGCCCCACGCTGTACAGGAACACTGACCAGACGTAGCCACGCATGACTCGAAGGACCTGCTCGGCGTAGAAGAAGGATCCCCAGCGCTTTGCCCGGCTGGCCGAGACAGCCGGGGAGTGGGCGCTAATCAACGAGGCTCCGTCCGGTCAGCCGGAGGAAGACGTCCTCCAGGGAAGAACGCCGCACCAGCGAAGTCAAGGGACGGAGCCGGCGTGCGGAGACTTGTTCCAGCGCCGCTTCACCGTCGTTCGCGTAGATGAGCACCCGGTCCGGTAGCGTCTCGACGCGTTCGCCGATGCCCTCGAGTTCGACGCCAATGGTGGAGTTGCGTTCCGAACCGAAACGGAGTTCCAGGACCTCGCGCGTGGAATACTCCCGGATCAGGCTCGCCGGCGAACCTTCGGCCATGATCCTGCCTTTGTCCACCACAATCAGCCGGTCGCACAGTTGCTCGGCCTCGTCCATGTAGTGCGTGGTGAGGATCAGGGTGACACCTTGTTCCTTGAGCCTGAACAGCCGGTCCCAAAGGATGTGGCGCGCCTGGGGATCCAGCCCCGTGGTGGGTTCGTCGAGGAGCAGGATCTTGGGCTCGTTGATCAGCGAGCGGGCAATCGTGAGGCGCCGTTTCATGCCGCCCGAGAGGGCATCGACCCTCGACTTGGCCTTGTCCGTCAGCTGGGCGAACTCGAGCAGTTCATCTGCCTTCGGGCGCAAGTAGCTCAAGGGCAGGCCGAAGTAGCGGCCATAGACAATCAGGTTTTCGCGGACCTTCAGTTCCTCGTCCAGGTTGTCCTGTTGCGGCACCACTCCGAGATGCGCGCGGACTTCCGGCCCGTGCGTTTCCGGGTCCAGGCCCATGATGCTGAGCTTCCCGGACGTGCGCTGGGAGACTCCGCCGATCATTTTCATGGTGGTCGATTTGCCGGCGCCGTTGGGGCCAAGCAAGCCGAAGGACTCCCCTGCCGGGACCTCGAAGGAGATTCCGTCGACGGCGGTGAGCTCGCCGTAGCTCTTGGTGAGGTTTTCGGCTGTGATGACTGCGGCTGGGTTCATCTGGAAGCTGGCTGACGTGGAGAAAGAGCGGGTGGCTTCATTGTGCACCCCAGCAGACTAGTAGAGCCAAGGAACACGTGAAAGAGGTATTCCGCAATTTTCTGGATTAACCTTCAGGACCCTGCGCGACATTCTGCTGGATCGCTCCGCACCTCAGGCCCTGGAACCGCGTGATTCCAAGGCCCGATGGTTTATCCAGGCGAGTGATCCAGCAGAATCCGCCGGTTCCCTACTTCGTCGGATGCGTCCGCAGCACTTCCAGGCGCTGGCGGTACTCGGTCTCGTCGATTTCGCCGCGTGCGAAGCGCTCCCGCAGCACGCTTTCGGCGCCCTGGGTTGCTGCCCAGTAATGGTTACGGCGCCACATCCGGCGCCCGAAGAAGATGAAGCAACCGATGACCAGGAACCAAAACAGCGGGATCAGGAGGAAAAACGGCCAGAAGACGAATCCGCCCCCGGGTCCATGGACGACGTCGGCGGGCAGCTGGGCGGCCGCGGCGCCGAGGGTGGTGCTCAGTGATGTCAACATGTCCAGTCCAAACTCTCAACAGGCCGTATCTCGGCTCTGGTTCCAGTCTGGTTTTTGGCCCATCGAATCGCGTCGGCCACCGGGAGTCACCTGCGGCCTGGCGCCTACTCCCCCGGGAGACTGCCGTCCGGGCCTAGCTGCTCCAGCCGGGCCGGACCAAGCCGGATTCGTACGCCAGTACCACCAATTGCGCCCGGTCCCGGACCAGCAGTTTGGTCATGATCCGTGAAACGTGCGTCTTCGCCGTCAGTGGGGTGATGAACAGCCGCTCGGCGATCTCCGCGTTGTTCAGGCCCTCCCCCACCAATGCAAGGACTTCCCGTTCGCGCTCGGTGATTTGGCCGAGGGGCACGGTCTTCGACGCCGCTTTGCTGTGCAGGGCGAGCTGGGCCATGATGCGGCGTGTCACGGACGGCGAAAGGAGGGCGTCGCCGTCGTGCACTACCCGCACGGCGCGGATCAGTTCCGCCGGTTCGGTGTCCTTGACGAGGAAGCCTGCGGCACCCGCGCGCACTGCTTCGGCGATGTATTCGTCCAGCTCGAACGTGGTGAGGATGATGATGCGGGTGTGTGCGAGGCGGGGGCTGGCCAGGATGTCCCGCGTGGCGGCCAGTCCGTCGCCATCGGGCATGCGGATGTCCATGAGGACGACGTCGGGCGCCTCGCGCTCTGCCAGCCTGACGGCATCCCGGCCGGTGCCGGCTTCGGCCACCACTTCCATGTCCGGTTCGGCGTCCAGGAGGGCCCGGAATCCGGCCCGGATCAGGTTCTGGTCGTCGGCGAGCAGCAAACGGATCATGCCTGGTGTCCTTGCACGGGGTTCAATGGGAGGTTCGCTTCCACGCGCAGCCCGGGCTCCAGCGACGTGAGGCCGAGCGCGCCGCCGAGGGCCTCGACGCGCTCCCGCATGCCCCTCAATCCGTTCCCGGCGGGCGCTCCCCGGAGGCCGGCGCCGTCGTCGTCGATCCGGACGGTCAGCGCGTTCCCTGCCACGTCCAGATGTACGACGGCGGACGCCGCGCCTGAGTGCCTGCGGACGTTGCTCAGCCCTTCCTGGACGATCCGGTAGGCGGCTTCCTGTTGTGCAGTTCCTACCCTGTCCCCGTCTATGGAGTTCTCGAACCGCACCTCCAGGCCGCCGCGCCGCGCGTCTTCCACGAGCTCCGGGATGCGCCCCAGATGAGGCGGCGCCGCGGGACTCAGCGGTGCGTCGTCGCGCAGCACCCCGAGCAGTTGTCGGACCTCGGCCAAGGATTCCTTGCTCGCGGCCTTGATGGCTTCCAGCGCCGGACGGAGCTTCTCGGGATCGTTCGTGCCCAGGTGAAGCGCCACGGAGGCCTGGACGTTGATCATCGACAGGGAGTGCGCCACCACGTCGTGGATGTCGCGGGCGAGGGTGAGGCGGTACTCGTCCCGTTCGGCCTGTTTCGCGGCCTCCCGCCGTCGCCGGTATTCGGCCATCCGTTCGCCCCGCCGTCGGAAGCCTTCACCGATCAGGACGAGGATCGCCGCCCAGGCAACACCGGCAGAGGCCCGGACAAGTCCCGTCTCATCCCCGGCGAGGACGGCCATCAGAACGACGGCGGCGGCGGAAATCCCTGCCCCAAGCCACGCCAGCCAGCGCAACCCCGCAGCGGCGGTCAGGATGATCGAGAGCGCCAGGGACAGCACGATCGGACCCCAGGCATAACCGAGGAGCAGGTAGATGGACGTGGCCGCCAGGGTGATCGGCAGCATGACGGCGGGCCTGCGGGTCCGGAAAGCCAGGGCCGCGGGTCCCGCCAACAGCAGCAGGAACGCGAGCGGGTCCAAGGAACGGGGGGCGGCCTGGTGGTTCGCCGAAAAGACGGTCCCGAGGACCTGGATCAGGGCCACCGCGATCACGATGAAACTCGTGGGAGGACCCTGGAATCGCCGCTGCATGCTCCGAGCCTAGCCGCGGACGGCGCCGGCGTCGTCGGGTTAACGGTGTAGGGCGCCTACTCCTGCGGGAGTAGGCGCCCTACACGCTGGTGGGCAGCAATATCAGGCGACGCCGGAGACGCTTCCCGCTGCCACTTGGCGTTCCGCGGCTTCGACCACGTTGGTCATGAGCAGCGCCACGGTCATGGGACCCACGCCGCCCGGGTTCGGCGAAATCCAGCCGGCAACCTCGGCAACGGCGGGATCGATGTCGCCGTGGACCTTGCTCTTGCCCGTCTCGGGGTCGGTTTCACGGGTGACGCCGACGTCGAGCACGGCCGCGCCCGGCTTGACGTCCGAAGGCTTGACGATGTGCTTGGAACCCGCCGCGCCCACAATCACGTCTGCTTGCCGCAGCAACTCCGAGAGGTTCTTGGTGCCGGTGTGCGTCAGGGTCACGGTGGCGTTCACGGCCCGCCGGGTAAGCAGCAGGCCGATCGAGCGGCCAATGGTGACACCGCGTCCGACCACCACAACGTGCTTGCCGGCGAGGCTGTAGCCGTTGCGCTCCAGGAGCTCGATGACGCCCCGGGGCGTGCACGGCAGCGGCGAGGTGATCTCTCCGTTGACGTTGAGCACCAGCCGGCCCAAGTTGGTCGGGTGCAGGCCGTCGGCATCCTTTGCGGGGTCGATCCGCTCGAGGATGGCGTCGGTGTCCAGGTGCTTGGGCAGTGGCAGCTGCACAATATAGCCGTGACAGGCGGGGTCCGCATTGAGTTCGTCGATGAGGGCCTCAACCTGGGCCTGGGTGGCGTCCGCCGGAAGCTCACGCTGGATCGAGTTCATCCCGACCTCAACAGACTGCTTGTGCTTCATGGACACGTAAAGCTGCGAGGCAGGGTCGGCACCAACGAGCACAGTGGCAATGCCTGGAGTGACGCCGTGGGTCTTCAGGGCAGCGACACGCTCGGTGAGCTCAGATTTGATGGCGGCGGCAGCGGCCTTGCCGTCAAGGATCTTCGCGGTCTGCGTCATGGACGGGTTCACCACTGCTCGTGCTGCGGGTACAGCGGGAAGTCGGCGGCGAGCTTGTCGACGCGGGCCTGGAGTGCCTCGACATCCGTAGCGGAACCGGACTTCAGCGCCCAAGCGATGATCTCGGCAACCTCGGTGAATTCGGTTGCACCGAAGCCGCGGGTAGCCAGAGCCGGGGTGCCGATGCGCAGGCCGGACGTGACCATCGGCGGGCGGGGGTCGAACGGAACGGCGTTGCGGTTGACGGTGATACCCACGGAGTGCAGGAGGTCTTCGGCCTGCTGGCCGTCCAACTGCGAGTTGCGCAGGTCCACGAGGACCAGGTGGACATCTGTGCCTCCGGTCAGCACGGAAATGCCGGCTTCAGCGACGTCGGCCTGGTTGAGGCGATCGGCGATGATCTTGGCACCTTCGAGGACGCGCTCCTGGCGCTCCTTGAATTCCTCGCCTGCAGCGATCTTGAAGGCAACAGCCTTGGCGGCGATCACGTGCATGAGCGGGCCGCCCTGCTGGCCCGGGAACACGTTGGAGTTGAGCTTTTTCGCCCATTCCTGCTTGGCGAGGATCACGCCGGAGCGGGGGCCGGAGAGCGTCTTGTGCACCGTGGAGGTGACGACGTCGGAGTGCGGCACCGGGCTCGGGTGCAGGCCTGCTGCGACGAGGCCCGCGAAGTGGGCCATGTCCGTCCAGAGGAGCGCGCCGACTTCGTCGGCGATGGAACGGAAGGCTGCGAAGTCGAGGTGGCGCGGGTAGGCGGACCAGCCGGCGATGATGACCTGGGGCTTCTCGGCAATGGCCTGTTCGCGGAGCTTGTCCATGTCCACGCGGAAGGTGTCTTCTTCAACCTGGTAGGCGGCTACGTTGTAGAGCTTTCCGGAGAAGTTGAGCTTCATGCCGTGGGTCAGGTGGCCGCCGTGGGCGAGGGAAAGGCCGAGGATCTTGTCGCCGGGAGTGATCATGGCGGACAGGGCTGCTGCGTTGGCCTGTGCACCGGAGTGCGGCTGTACGTTGGCGTACTCCGCGCCGAAGAGGGCCTTCACGCGGTCGATGGCCAGCTGCTCGGCGATGTCTACGTATTCGCAACCACCGTAGTAGCGGCGGCCCGGGTAACCTTCGGCGTACTTGTTGGTCAGGACGGAGCCCTGGGCCTCCATGACGGCGCGGGGCGCAAAGTTCTCGGAAGCGATCATTTCCAGGGTGCCGCGTTGGCGGCCGAGTTCCTGTTCCAGAACCGCGGCGATCTCGGGGTCGAGCTCGGCGAGCGGCTGGTTGCTGATGGTCGCGGAGGTGATGGTGGAGGTGGTCACGAAGATCTCCTGGATAGGCAACGGGTATTTCTACAGGTCAGGCTACCGGCTGGGTTTTTTCCGTGCCTTTGATTACGAGGCATGGCACAGCGACGGTAAAACGTGACCCTCGGCCCAGGCGTACGATCCGTGGTCTTCATCAGTGCCGCTCCCTGGTGGTACACCACCCAACGCCAGTCGCGACGACTTAAACAGTACAACAGGTGCGCAACGGTAGGCTTTACGTGTGACTGACTCCACCCTGCCTGCGTCTTTTGTTGTAACCCTGTCCTGCCCGGATCGGCCCGGAATTGTGCACGCCGTTGCAGGCGCCTTGTTGGAGGCGGGCTGCAACATCGCCGATTCCCAGCAGTACGGCAGCCCCAGCACGGGAAACTTCTTCATGCGGGTGGAAGCCACCACGTCTTCGACCCAGGAGGAACTGAGTTCGGCTCTGGCCCCGGTGGCCGAAGAATTCGGCATGAAGTGGCAGATCAACCCGGTGGGCCAGAAGGTCCGCACCCTGATCCTGGGTTCGAAGGACGCACACTGCCTCAACGACCTGCTCTTCCAGCAACGCACCGGAACCCTCCCCATCGAGGTGCCGGTCATCGTGTCCAACCATCGGGACCTCGAAGGACTGGCCGAGTTCTACGGGATCCCCTTCCACCACATCCCGGTCACCCCGGACACGAAGCCGCAGGCCGAGGCCAAGCTGCTCGAACTCATCCACGAGCACGGCATCGAGCTGACCGTCCTGGCGCGGTACATGCAGGTCCTCTCCAACGAGCTCTGCACCGAGCTCAACGGCAAGGCCATCAACATCCATCACTCCTTCCTGCCGTCCTTCAAAGGCGCAAAGCCCTACCACCAGGCGCATGCCCGGGGCGTGAAGATCATCGGCGCCACTGCGCATTACGTCACGGCGGACCTCGACGAGGGCCCGATCATCGAGCAGGAAGTCATCCGGGTGGACCACGCGCGCACGGCCGAGCAATTCGTGCAGATGGGCCGCGACGTCGAAGGCCGCACCCTCGCCCAGGCCGTCCAGTGGCACGCCGAACACCGCGTCCTGCTCGACGGCACCCGCACGGTCGTGTTCAACTAACGCCCGTCCCCCACCCAACTAGCTCGCATTTGTTGTCGTTTTGACGCCTCATAACGACATCTACTGCGAGCTAGTTGGGTGTTCTACGCTGGGACCATGGACGGCACCGGTCCCATGACGCCGCGTCGGGTGGAATGCCGCGATCGGTTCATTCGCCTGCTCAAGCAGGAACACAGGCACTCGCTGTTCGAACTGGGTTGCGGCACCGGCGTCGAAGGCTTGCAGTTCGTGCGGGCGGGACTGCACTACACGGGCGTCGACCTGTCCGAGGAGAGCATCCACGTCGCCCGCGCCAAAGGGCTCGACGCCAGCGTGGCGAGCGGCCGGTCCCTGCCGTTCCCCGACGCCGCCTTCCCGGCCGTGTGGACCATGGGCACCTTGCTGCACGTCCCCAACGCGGAAATCCACGACGTCGTCCGTGAACTCGTGCGGGTCAGCGCGGCTGGTGCGCCGATCGCCGTCGGGCTCTGGTCAGGTGACGACGAAGAAGTCCTCAACCCCGACGACGAGGACGAGCCGCGGCGGTTCTTCAGCCTGCGAAGCGACGACGCCGTGCGCCGCATCTTCGGTGCGCACGGCGACGTCGAGCACTTTGAGACCTGGCCCGAGGGGACCCGGCACTACCAGTTCCTGGTCCTCCGGACGCCTCCCGGCCCAACTGACTCGCAGTAAGTGTCGTTTTCAGGGCTCATAACGACAACAAATGCGACCCAGTTGGGATGGGCGGGCCAGAAGGCGTGTTCTACGCTTGCCCCATGGCTCCCATTTACACGTTTGCCGGCGATACCCCGGCCATCCATGACACTGCCTTCGTGGCACCCACGGCTTCCATCATCGGCAAAGCAACCCTCGGCGAGGACTCCAGCGCCTTCTATGGCGTGTCCGTCCGTGCCGACACCGCCGCCATCAGGGTCGGCGCCGGCTCGAACCTGCAGGACAATGTGGTCCTGCACGCGGACCCCGGTTTCCCTTGCACGGTCGGCGAGCGCGTCAGCGTCGGGCACAGCGCCGTCGTCCACGGATGCACCGTGGAGGACGACTGCCTCATCGGCATGAGCGCCACCATCCTGAACGGCGCCGTGATCGGTACCGGTTCGCTGGTGGCCGCCGGCGCCGTCGTGCTTGAGGGAACCGTCATTCCGCCGCGATCCCTGGTTGCCGGGGTGCCCGCCAAAGTGCGCCGCGAACTGAGCGACGAAGAGCTCGACGGCGTGAAGCGCAACGCGGCGCACTATCGGGAACTGGCGGCGGCGCACCGCGGGATGCACGCGCAGGGTTAGTCCAGGCTGATCGGCCCCAGCTCGTCCAACAGATCGCCGGGACCGGGGTTGCCTCCCACGGACGAACCACCGAGGTGGTTCACCACGCCCCACACGGCGTTCAGTCCTGTGGTGACGGCGCCTTCGGCCCAGCCTGCGGTGAACGAGACGTCGTCGCCCGCCAGGAAGATGCCCCGCTGGCTCTCCGGCAGCTTGTCCTGCTTGAAGTGCGTGAACAGGCGCTGTTGGTAGCGGTAGTGCCCGGGCAGGTTCGCCTTGAAGGCACCCATGAAGTTGGGGTCGGCCTCCCAGGAAACGGTGATGGGCTGGCCCACGATGTGGCTCGCGATGTCCACGCCCGGGTAGATCTGCTCGAGCGAGTGCAGCATGAGCTTGACGCGTTCCTCGGCGCTGAGCGAGAGCCACTTCAGGGCGTCGTCGTTCCACGTGTAGGAAAGCAGGATGACGGCAGGCTTGTCCGGACCGTCGTCGAGCAGGTACGTCGCCCGGTTGAGCCGGTCGGTCAGGGTCATGGACAACACTTCGCGGCCCGTTTCGGGGTCGATGTCCTTCCAGAACGGCCGGTCCACCATGACGAAGGTCTTGGACGACTGCATGTAGTGCGAGCGCTCGATCGCGGTCCACAGTTCCGAGGGGAACAACGATTCCTGGGTGTGGATGCGTGTGGACAGCAGCCAGGACTGGCAGGTGGTCACGGCGGCGGGGTACCCGGTTTCGCGGCCCCACCGCTCGCGCACCATGAGGTCGCCGTTCGCACCGCGCTCGATGCGGTCCACGGCCCCGCGCGGGGATCCGGAATGCAGCGATGCGAGCGAGGTGCCCTCCGGCCAGTGGGCCATGCCCGACGGCGCGTGGTGCCAAAGCGCCTCGGGGAGCCGCTGCGCTCCCCCGGTGATGAGGCGGTGCTGGTCATCGGCGTCGGTGTAGACGACGCGCAGGATCTCAAGGATCGAGTTGGGGAAGTCGGTGTCCCAGCCGCCGGTGCCGAAACCGACCTGCCCGAACGCCTCGCGGTGCGCAAATCCGGCTTCCTTGAACGACGTGCTCGCGGCGATGAAGCCGTAGAAGGTCTGTTCGTCCAGGAGCGGGAGCAGCTCGTTCCACAGTTCCTTGATGCGCTTGGTGTCGCGGGCCCGGATCGCTTCCTGCATTTCCTGGAACGCGGCGCCGTCATTCACTGCGGCCTTCCAGGCTGCGGCAACCTCGTGGAAGAACTCCGGAAGGTCAGCGGAGGTGGCTGCGTAGTGCTTTTGTCCTGCCAGCTCGATCACGGTGCTCGATGTTGCGGGAGCGAGCGGGTTGGGGAATTCCTGGGTGTCCAGGCCGAGGAGGTCCACGTAGTGGTAGAACGCCTTGCCTGACACGGGGAAGCGCATGCCGCCGAGGTCTGCCACCACGCCCGGAGCAGAGGGGAAGCTCGCGGTGCGCAACCGTCCGCCGATCTGGTCGGCTTCATAGACAACGGGGCGCAGCCCGAGCTTCATGAGCTCGTAGGCCGTGACAAGTCCCGACAAGCCGGCACCGATCACCGCAACCTCCGTGCCGTACAGCTCCGGCGGGACAACCGCGAGGCCATCGGGGTGGGCCAGGTAGTGGTCGTAGCTGAACGGGAAGTCCGGGTTCAACATCGTGATGGGAGCGTCGGCCGGCGTTGCTTGGGCAATCCCGGTGTCACCGCGGCGTGTGGGTTCCGTGGGCAATTCGGTGGCGGTGGTCATGAAAGTTCTGCCTTCACAGTTTCCGGGTCGGCGACCCTGGCGGATAGTTCACGGTATTCCTCTTCGCTGAGCGCCGCTACCTTGGAGTTCCGGCGTCCGTAGCCGAAGTAGAGGGCGATCCCCACCAGCATCCAGCCGCCGAACACCACCCAGGTGTCGGCACCCAGGTTGGCCATGAGGTAGGCGCACATCAGCGTGCCGAGGACGGGGGTGATCGGGTACAGCGGGACGCGGAAGCTGCGCTTGAGCTCCGGGCGGTTGCGCCGCAGGTAGATGACGGCGACGTTGACCAGCGCGAACGCGAAGAGGGTGCCGATGCTGGTGGCGTCGGCGAGCGCACCGAGCGGGACGAGTCCCGCGGTGAGTGCGACGGCGGTGCCCACGATGAGCGTTCCGGCCACCGGGGTGCCGGTGCGCGGGGAGATCCGGCCGAAGACCTCGGGGACCAGTCCGTCGCGGGACATGGAGAGCAGGATGCGGGTCTGGCCATAGAGCACGGTCAGGACGATGCTGGCGATGGCGAGCACGGCTCCGATGGAGAAGACGAGCGCGATCCAGGGCTGGTGGGTGGTTTCCTCGAGGATCTGGACGAGCGCTGCCTCGGTGCCGCCGAACCATTCCCAGGGCCGGGCGCCGATGGCGGCCACGGCAACCAGGACGTAGATGCTGGTCACGATCACCATGGAGAGCAGGATGGCCCGGGGCAGGTCACGCTTGGGGTTGCGTGCCTCTTCGCCAGCGGTGGAAGCTGCGTCGAAGCCGATGTAGGAGAAGAACACCCGGGATGCTGCGGCCGAGACGCCTGCGGCGCCCATGGGCATGAGGGGTTCGAAGTTGCCGGCGTTGAATGCGGTGAAGGCAACGGCACAGAAGAACAGCAGGATGACGATCTTGATGGTCACGATCGCGGTGTTGATCCAGGCGCTTTCCTTGGCCCCGCGCACCAGCAGGATCATCGCGAGGACGACGATCAGCATGGCGGGTATGTTGACCACGCCGCCGCTGCCCGGTGGTTGCGACATCGCATCCGGTAGGACTTGCCCGAACGCCGAGAGGGTTTCGTTCACGTATTGCCCTGCACCGACGGCGACGGCCGCGACGGAGACCGCGTATTCGAGGACGAGGCACCAACCACAGATCCAGGCCATGCCCTCGCCCATCGTGGCGTAGGAGTAGGAGTAGCTGGATCCGGCAACGGGCACGAGGCCCGCCATTTCCGCGTAGGACACGGCCGAGAACAGTGCGGCAAGGCCTGCCACCACGAAGGAGATCCAGACCGCGGGCCCGGCCAGCGGCACGGATTCACCCAGGATCACCAGGATGCCGGTGCCGAGGGTCGCGCCGACACTGATCATCGTCAGTTGGAGGACGCCGAAGCTGCGGACCAACGGCGTACCGCTCTGGCTGCTTCCGGCCTCGCTGACCATCTGCCCGATCGGCTTGCGGCGCAGCAGCTGCGAAGCGAGTCCCGGGCGGCGGGCGGCGTGGCCGGCGTCCGTGTTCGTGGCGTGCGTTGGCTTCGTCTGGGTGGAGGTAGGCACAGTCACCGTTGACGTCCCTTCAGAGTAGTTTGCGGTTTCCCGTGTCCACCCTAAGCTTGTGAGCCAGCTCTCACGGCGGTGCAAAATGACCTATAGTGATCAACCATGAGACGTATTGCACAATCAGAAACGACGCCGGAAGCGGCGCTTTCCGGACAGGTCAGCGTTGATCTGTCTGCGATTTCAGACAATATCCGTGCCCTCAAGAAGCGCACCAGCGCGCCGCATTTCATGGCCGTCGTCAAGGGGAACGGCTACGGTCACGGCCTCGTGGATGTTGCCCGCACGGCCGTGGCGGCGGGAGCTGATTGGCTGGGCACCGCCCAGTTGAGCGAAGCCATCGCCTTGCGCCAGGCCGGCATCACCGTGCCGGTCCTGTCGTGGCTGTATCTGGCATCCCAGACCAGCGCGACCATCCGTGAGGCACTCGAGTACGACGTCGACGTTTCCCTTGGAAGCGTCGCTCAACTTGAGGTCCTGGCCGGGATCGCGAGGCAGCTGGGCCGCCCCGCCGTCGTGCACCTGGAGCTGGACAGCGGCCTGAGCCGCGGCGGCGCCCGCAAGGAAGACTGGCCCGAACTCGTGGCCCGGGCGCGCAAGGCGGAGCAGGACGGCACGGTCCTGGTCCGCGGCATCTGGACCCACCTGGCCTGGGCCGACGTTCCCGCGCACCCCGGAAACGCCGCAGCCGTGGCGGAGTTCGAAGACGCCGTTGGCGAAGCCCGCGCTGCCGGACTGGACCCGCAGCTGCGGCACGTGTCGAGCTCGGCCAACATCCTGGAGCGGCCCGAATTCTACTTCGACATGGTCCGCGCCGGACTGGCCATCTACGGACTGGCCCCCGCTGACCACCTGGATCCCGCCGCCTTCGGGCTGCGCCCCGCCTTGAGGGTCACGGCGCCGCTCGTCATGGTGAAGAAGGTCCCGGCGGGGACCGGCGTCAGCTACGAACACCAGGCCATCACGCACGAGCCGCGCTACCTCGGACTCATCCCCCTCGGTTACGCCGATGGCATCCCCAAGGGCATCAGCGGACGGAGCCTGGTCCAGATCGCCGGACGGAAAGTCCCCGTGATCGGCAAGGTATGCATGGACCAGTTCATGGTGGACCTCGGCCCGGTTGCGGCTGGTATCGACGTCGGCGACACAGCCGTCCTGTTCGGCGATCCGGCCGGAGGGGCGGCGAGCGCCGACGATTGGGGCGCCGCCATCGGAAGCCACGGCGACGAGATCATCAACCGGATCGCGCCGCGGCTCCCCCGCGTGTATGAAGCCGCCGCATACGAGTGCCCCGATTACCAGGAGGCACCGAGCGATGTCGCCTGAGCCAGCCGCCGGCCGCCTGAGCTTCGTCACGCTGGAGCAGTTCCTGAAGCAGTTGCCGCCCGAGTTGGAGATACTCCACGACGGCGGCAGCGGCGGGGAACTGCTGCGCTGGGTTGAACCGAGCGAACTCGACGACCCCACCCCTTACCTGCCGGACGGGGAGTTCCTCCTGACCTCGGGGCTCCCTTTCCTGGGAGATGGCGGGTCCAGCGAGAACGTCGATGCGTACGTGAAGCGGCTGGTGGGGGCCAAGGTGGCGGCGCTGGGGTTCGGGATCAGGCCGTATTTCGACGCCGTCCCGGCCGAACTGCTCAAGGCGTGCCGGCGGCACAAGCTCACCTTGATTGAGATCCCGGAATCCATCCCGTTCGCAGCAATCGGGCTTGAGTTCTCCCAACTCCTCGAATCGGACAACGCAAAGGTCTTCCGCCAACTCGCCGACACCAACAGGCAACTCATGCGGGCAGTCCTCTCCCCTAGGCCTGAACACGAGCTTCTTGCCGCGTTGGTCCAGAAGGTGCCCGTGTGGGCACTTCTCGTCGGCGCAGACGGGCGGGTGCGTGCGCGCGCCCACGCTGCCGGCGGCAGCACTGGCGTCGAGCATTCACTGCTGGAACCCATGCTGGAACGGCTCCTTTCAGGCAGCGGGCCGCGGGTCGAGATGGACGGCTTTGAGCAGCCGGGTTCGGAAATGGTTTTCGGCCACCCGCTACGGAGCACCAAGGACGCCAACCTGGGCGCCCTGATCCTGGGCTCGGACGCCGCGTTGACTCCGGCCCAGAACAGCGTGGTGCAGTCCGTCGTGGGGTTGCTGGAGTTGCTCGTCCGCCAACGGACCAGCGGATCCCTCGCGCCGAGCCAATTGGCGACGGCGTTGTTGCTGCACCCGGAAAGCCTTGCGAGCGGCGGGACCCGGCACGTCAACGGGCTCAAGGACCTCCTGGCCCAAAGCTTGTCCTCCACCCGATCCGCTCCCCTCCGCGTGGTCCAGGGCATCAAGGCGGACTCCCCCGAATGGCCCGCAGGCGACAGCCCGGTGCGGGAGCTATTGCAATGGCGGCGCCTCTTCGACACCAAACTGGTGGAAATCACCGACTACGGATTCGCCGCGATCACTCGTCTGAAGGTGGACGACGCGCTCCTGGCGGACGTGGAAAAGCTGGGTTGGCGGCTCGTCATCGGAGACCCGACCGAACTGACAGGCCTCGCCGCAGCGCACCAGCGGGTGACGTCGCTCCGTTCACGGGTCCAGTCCAGCGGACGGAGCGCCCGCGTCGACGAGGTGACATGGTCCGTCACCGGGCTCCTGGGACGCGATGCCGGGTCCATGCTGGCCGCGAGGCTCCTTGAACCGGTGCTTTCCTTGGAACCCGATCGGCGCGATCCCCTCTTGGCAGTTCTCCGGGGGTGGCTGAGCGAGAACGGCAGCTGGGACGCCTCCGCCAAACTGCTCGGGTTGCACCGCAACAGCGTGCGCCGCCAGATCGGACTGCTCGCCGATCTGCTCGATACGGATCTGAACCAGGCCCAAGTGCGCGCGGAGCTTTGGATCGCGCTCCAGTACACCGACGGGTTGGTGGGCGGAGGGGACGGCTAGTCCCGGGCACTTCCTGGCTGCTGGACTGTCTCCGTGTACGCATGCGAAATACACGTAGACGAGGCCGCCGGCACACTGAGATACGTCAATTTCGCACGTATTTTGACCGGTTTCACCACTTAATTTCGCCGATTGACCACTGAGACGCGGTTTTCGGGGCCTAGCATTCGACTGCCGGCTACACGGGATCAGCCAGTAGCTCAAATCGAAGTGGAGGAACGAAGTGTTCACTACGACCGCATTGAATGCAAGCAGTGCCATGGCAACGGCACGAACCAAGATTGACGAAATGATTGTTCGCTACGATGGCTGGTTTCTGGTGATTCTTGCCGTCCTGCTGGTGCTTGCTTTTGCATTGCTCGCAGCGATGTCCGTGTGGTGCTTGACGCAAGGTCGAGGCCGCTTTACCGGCAACTGGAGTTGGAGCCGATGGGGCGTCTCTGTGTTCGTTGAATGCAGGTAACTCTCAGCAAGCTAGCCGTCGTGGTGGCACAGACAGTGTGCCACCACGGCCAGAGCATCGGATTCACGCCTCATGACTCTCAGCGTTGCCAATGTCAACTACGCCTACAAGTCCAGAACGCAAGTGCTTCATGACGTCTCGTTCACGATCGCGGAGGACAAGGTCATGGGCCTCATTGGTCCCAACGGGTCTGGAAAGTCCACCCTGATAAAGGTCATCCTGGACCTCCTCCAACTTCAAAGCGGCGACGTCCGCATCGGCTCTGATAGCAGTCAGAGCCGCAGTGCCAAAATGTCTTCGATCTACTTGTCGAGCAATGATTACCTCCCTGAGTTCCTCACAGGGGAGGAATACGTGCGTTTCATGCACGGGCTCTATGGACAATCCATGGATCACGATGCCCTGAGGGCGCAATTCGCCAGGTACTCCATGCGCGACAGGCACCGCGAATTGATCGAAGACTACTCACACGGCATGAGGAAAAAGTTGCAACTCATCGCCGCGTTCATGCTCCGGCGAAGGTTCACCGTCATTGATGAGACCCTCAATGGCGTCGACATCGATGCCATCAACCTCTTCGAGCGCGATATCCGGGATCTTGCCAAAGAAGGCCGGTCAGTTCTGCTGTGCAGCCATGACTTCACTATGTTGGAGCATGTCGCTGACGAGCTCGCACTTCTCGTCCAAGGGGCCCTGGTGCTTCAGGCTCCCGTGCGGAAAATCATCGCCGATCACGGCACGATAGCTGAGCTTGCCAACGAATTCATCCAGGCAATGGAGCCATCTTAAGTGCGCCTCAAGAGTGTAGTTCTGCTGTTTCGACTGTTCTGGCTCTTCATCATGAGACGTGTCTTGGGACGAGGACTGTTGGCAAGCCCAACTGCTCGGCTCTCAGCCATACTCCTGTTCGTTGCCGCGTTCGCCGGATTCAACGTGTTGAGCTATGTGGTGATCCGGCAGTATCTCGGTGGAACTGGCCTACTTAAGGCCGTCCTTCAAGTCGCCAACGCTTCCGTCGGATTCTGGGTACTTATTGCGTACACACTGATCCGAGTGCTGTTCATGAAGGCTGATGAGCTTTTGAAGCTCTCCTTCAATCTGCCGGTGACAAATAAGGAAAGGACAATGGCGTTCGCGCTCTTTGAGTCGTCCCTCGTTCTCCTTATGACGGTGTTCGTTTTCGGCGCCTTCTCCATTTCAACCGTGTTGCTCGAGGGCACTGACTACATTCCGAGGGTTCTGGCCTCCATCTGGTTACCGGCTATTACAACGTATTTGCTTCTGAGCCTCGGCTACTACCTGCTTGAGCGTGCCCTTCAAGCCCTCAGGATCGCACGGCTTCGCGGGCTGGTCGTCCCGATGGTGCTGGCCCTCGGGCTGGCGCTGGCCTTTCCTCAAGCCAACGAGCTGAGCGCCCGGATCGCCGAAAGCTATGTGTTCGGGCGCGACTACTTTGCCCCTGCGTTGCTCTACGCGAAACTGCAGGAAGATGTCGGACTCTGGTTTTCCATTTTGGTGCTGCTCGCAACATCAGCAGCAATTATTCCAGCGATAGTGATCACTGCGCCCAGGAACTACGTACCTATGCGTCGCTTCTTCGCCTTTCTGCCTTCACGCTTGGCAGCGCGTAAATTCGGCGTGTATGTTCTGGTCTTGTTTCGAAGTTTCGAAACAATGGTGGCTGTCTCTTTTATCATCATTTATTCAGTCTTCGCCTGGCTCGAGCATTTGGTGCTGCCACCCTATGCCCTTGCGCTCATAACGTTTCAGGGAGTCTATGCATTTGCCAACTCGGAACCCCTGCGACGCATGGTCACCTATCCCGGCAGCGCTGTTGCAAACTACTTACGCCTCGTGGGCTCGCAAGGCATCCTCCTCATGGTTGTGGGCATTCCGGTCACCACGATTTCCCTGGCACAAGGAGTTGCCTTCGAAGCGTGCTTGCCAGTGGCGGGGTTCTGCTTGAGCAACATCCTCATATCCACCCTGGTTGGCATCGCTTTCCCGCCCGAGAAGGGGAACCCGTTCACTGTCATTATCGGAGTGTTGCTCACAGTGATAGTCGTCATGATTGTGGCGCTCGGCTTGAACATCTTTAACTTTCGTCCAATTATCAGTGTCGCAATTTTCGCTGCCCTTAACTTACTGATCGCCTTTTACAGCGTCCTGGGCATGCGGAGAATGGAAAGGATAGCGCGCCATGAAGTGGCTGCTTAGATTCACCATTGGGCTGACATTCTCCTTTGTTGTCACCATGATCGTCGTTGTCGCGAGTTTGATCACCACAATGTTCTCCGCATCGGAAATAGGAGCCAGAAAATTCGGCCTGTTCGGCGCGATCTTCTTCGAGCCCCACGCACAGCCCGACGGGGCGACCGCATTGGAAATGGGAGTGTCGAACGGCGCGCCCATCGCCGTGGTCTTCGCGGTACTACTTGTCTTCTATGTTGCCGTTGCATCAGTCCTGGAACGGCTAAAGCTCCACAAGAGGCGGCTCCTGCAGGGCGACCCGGGGTGACCGTTCGCAGGATCACCCTCTCTGATGCGACCGCCGGCCTATTGGCAAAACAACTCATACGGTCGTGCAGATGGCCATTTGGCGCCATGGTTCTCGGCTTCACGGGGTGTACCATCCTGGCCGTCATGACGACTGATCCGATCCTTTTCCAGGCCGGCCTGTGGCTCCTTGTGCATGCGTTCTGCCTGCTGGGCGGGTTTCTAGTGCATGAGTGGTCTCACGTCGCAGGCATGAGGCTGCTTCCCGGCGTTGCCCACGTCGTGGTGTCTGCCGGAGTCCTTCGGTTCTCCGTCATTCCCGTCGGCCGTCTCTACGGGTGGCAAATCGCCATCATGGCGATACTCGGCCCGGGTGCATCCTGCTTGGTCGGGGCGCTGATTGCCCTGCTCGCACCCGGCTCATTCCTGCAGCACTGGTTCCTGCTGCACGCCGTTTTCCTTCTGCCGTTCTTCGGCGATGGACGCAGCCTCATTCTCGGAGTCCGTAAGTGGGCACGGCCCGTTAGCTTACGCGGGGGCGCGGTCAACTGCTGAGCTAGCTGCCTCCCCGCGCAACCGCGCCCTCAACCCTTTGGACCAGACCCTTCCCACTCGCGGTACAGCTCCGGGCGGCGTTCGCGCAGGTAGGGCACCTGTTCCCGGGCTTCGTTGACGCTTTCCGCGGAGATCTCGGCGAACAGCAACGCCGAGCCGTCCCCGGCCGCAGCGAGCAACGAACCGTCCGGTCCGGCGACCACGCTCCCGCCGAGGAAGTCGCAGCCGTCCTCGTGGCCGCTGTGGTTTGCGTACGCGACGTTGAGCTGGCTCTCCAGTGCCCGGGCCCGGATCAGGACCCGCGGTACGGCGTCGAAGCCCGCGGACAGGGCGGTGGGAACCACCAGAAGTTCAGCGCCCCGCGTGGCCGCGGCGCGGACGGTCTCGGGGAACTCGACGTCGTAGCAAATCAGCAGTGACGTTTTGATCCCGTTGAAGTCCACGACGCCGGGAGGCGCCTGGGCGGCGGAGAACGCCTTTCGCTCCTCCTCGCCGAAGAGGTGCACTTTGCTGTACTCCAGAAGTACGGTTCCGTGCGCGTCCAAGAGAGTGGCGGAGATATGCCAGCCGCCATCGGCAGCCAGTGCGGGAAGGCTGTACACGAGCCCGATGCCGTGCGTGCGGGCGATGTCCGCCAGGCGTCCCCGGATGCCCGGGATAACCGCTGGATCGAGTTCCGCGCGGAGCCTCAGCGGTGCATACCCAACCGGGAAGAGCTCCGGGGTCAGCAGCAAGGCTGCACCGGCCGCGGCAGCGCGCTGTGCCGCCGCGTCGACTGTCTTCAGATTGGCGTCGACGTCCAGGACAACAGCGTTGGCCTGCAGAACGGACAGCAGCATCATTACCACCTCGATAGCACCTTGCATCCCCCCAACGGGCGTTCGTGGGAGACACACCCGGGATTACTCGTGGTTCCAGCCTAGCCAGCCACGGGCCGGTCCCACAGGACAAATGGACCCGCGGAAGGCCCGCAGGGGATGGTTCGTACAAAATGAGGGCATAGTTCACAATGCCGATGCAAGTTTACTCCATTGCGTTAACTTCTTGACTGCAACTGTGATTTGAGGCACGCTTCATGTCATGCCTGCAACATCCAGCTCGACGAAGAGCCACCGCAAAAACCCCGGCTCGCAATCAGCGCTGCGCCATTTGAACCAGCAGCGGCTCATCGAGTGCCTGCTGAGCGGCCCCTCCACCCAGGCTGAGCTCGCCAGGCAGACCGGGCTATCCACGGCGACCGTGTCCAACATCGTCAAGATCATGCAGGACGCGGGACTCGTCTCCACGGAACCGATCACCAGCTCCGGACGCCGGGCGCTGAACGTCAGGCTCAACAGCAACGGAGCGGTCGCCGTCGGGATCGATTTCGGCCGGCGCCACCTGCGGGTGGTCCTGGCCTCCCTGGGCTATCACATCATCGTCGAGGAAACGGTCACCCTACCCCTTGGCCACCACGCCGAACAGGGCATCAGCGCCGCCGTCGCCCTCCTCGACAAACTGCTGCTCGAAAGCGGGGTCGACCGAAGCGCGGTGGTGGGCGCGGGGGCCGGCATTGCGGGCCCCATCGACCGCCGTTCCGGGACTGTGGCACAAGGTGCCATCCTGCCCGAATGGGTGGGGATCCAGATTCTCGAACGGCTGGAGGAAGCCCTCGATCTTCCCGTGTACGTTGACAACGACGCCAATCTGGGCGCGCTCTCCGAGGTCACGTGGGGGCCACACAGCGGGATCGGGAACCTCATGTTCCTCAAGATCGGTTCCGGCATCGGAGCTGGACTCATCATCAACGGCGCGCCCTACTACGGGACTGTGGGAATCACGGGAGAAATCGGCCATGCGACCATCCACGAATACGGGGCCATCTGCCGCTGCGGCAACCGCGGCTGCCTGGAAACGATGGCTTCCACCTCCACCATGATCGAGTTGCTCGGGAAGGGGTCGGGGCTGCATCTCGAGCCCGAGGACATCGTCCGCAACGCCCTGGCGAGGGATCAGGCAACCCTTCGCGTGGTGGACGACGCGGGGCTCGCTGTGGGCCGCGCTTTGGGCAATGTGGCGAATCTCATCAACCCGGAAGTCATCGTGGTGGGTGGCCCGCTGGCCGGCCTCGGCGACATCCTCCTGGACCCGATCCGACGCGGCCTCGTGCGCCATGCGGTGCCCGTCATCGGCGAGACTACGCACCTGGCGATGTCTTCGCTCGGCGCCCGGGCGGAGGCCCTCGGGGCGGCCGCTTTGGTGTTCCAGCACGCCGGAATCAAGCAGTCCTGAACATTTCGTTACCACGCTGTTACCGCCGTCTTGCGTTCAAGTCTTGACGACAAGCGGTGTGATCCAGTTTACTTTCTCATCAGATAGGCTCGCCATCCCCGAGCCGACAACGACGTCAAACATTGGAGGCGCGAGGGTATGTCGAACCCCATAACGCACCAGGATCCGGTTCTCCTCGAGATGCGGTCCATCACCAAGGAATTCCCCGGCGTGAAGGCGCTCTCGGACGTGAGCCTCCGGGTCAAGGTGGGCGAAATCCACGCGATCTGCGGCGAGAACGGTGCAGGAAAGTCCACGTTGATGAAGGTGCTCTCCGGGGTCTACCCGTACGGCAGCTACGACGGCGACATCGTGTACCAGGCGGAAGTCCAGCAGTTCAAGGACATCCGGGCCAGCGAACATGCGGGAATCGTGATCATCCACCAGGAACTGGCGCTGATCCCCGAGCTGTCCATCATGGAAAACATCTTCCTCGGCAACGAACCCGTACGTCGCGGCATCATCGACTGGGCAGAGGCGCGCAAGCGGTCCATCGAACTGCTCGCACGGGTTGGCCTGCGCGAGGACCCGGACACCCCCATCAAGGAAATCGGTGTCGGCAAGCAGCAGTTGGTGGAAATCGCCAAGGCCCTGAACAAGTCCGTCAAGCTGCTCATCCTCGACGAGCCCACGGCCGCCCTCAACGAATCGGACTCCCAGCACCTGCTGGACCTGATCCTTGGCCTCAAGGGACGCGGCATCACCTCCATCATCATTTCCCACAAGCTCAATGAAATCGAGCAGATCGCGGACGAGATCACCATCATCCGCGACGGCAAATCCATCGAGACGCTCAACGTCGTGGAAGACGGCGTCGACGAGGACCGGATCATCAAGGGCATGGTCGGGCGGACGCTCGAATCCCGCTTCCCCGACCACACGCCGAAAATCGGCGAGGTGTTCTTCGAGGTCAAGAACTGGACCGTCGGGCACCCCCAGATCCAGGACCGCCTGGTCTGCAAGAACTCCAACTTCCACGTGCGCCGCGGCGAAATCGTCGGCTTTGCCGGCCTGATGGGCGCCGGCCGCACCGAGCTTGCCCGGTCCGTCTTCGGCCACTCGTATGGCCGGTTCATCTCCGGGCAGGTGTACAAAGACGGCAAGCCGATCACCATGCGCAGCGTCCGGCAGGCGATCGACGCCGGTCTTGGCTACGTCACGGAAGACCGCAAGAGCCTGGGACTGAACCTCCTGGACGACATCAAGACCACCACGGTGTCTGCCAACCTGAAGAAGATCAGCCGGGGAATCGTTGTGGACACCAACAAGGAATTCATGGTGGCCGAGCAATACCGGAAGTCGCTGCGCACCAAGACGCCGTCCGTGGAGGAAGGCGTCTCGAAGCTCTCGGGCGGAAACCAGCAAAAGGTTGTTCTCGCCAAATGGATGTTCACCGATCCGGACCTTCTCATCCTGGATGAACCCACGCGTGGAATCGACGTCGGGGCCAAGTACGAGATCTACGGAATCATCCAGCAGCTGGCCAACCAAGGGAAGGGCGTGATTGTGATTTCCTCCGAGCTTCCCGAATTGCTGGGCCTCTCCGACCGCATCTACACCATCTTCGAGGGCTCCATCACTGGCGTACTCAACAAGGACGAAGCCAGCCAGGAGAGCCTCATGAAGCTCATGACATCCAGCCGCAAAGCCGCCTGATCCCGGTCATCCCAGAACCACACGGACACAAGGACCCAAAACAATGAACGCGCTCAAGAAGCTATTCGGTGGCAACACCCGCCAATTCGGCATGATCTTCGCCCTGGTTGCACTCGTCATCTTCTTCCAGATCTTCACCGACGGCCGAACCCTCACCCCGGGCAACGTCATCAACCTCTTCAACGGCAACTCCTACATCCTGATCCTGGCCATCGGCATGGTCCTGGTCATCATCGCGGGGCACATCGACCTTTCAGTAGGTTCGGTAGCCGCCTTCGTCGGCATCTCGGTGGCCCTGGCCATCAGGGACTGGCATCTGACCTGGTACGTAGCGGTCCTGTTCGGGCTCCTGCTCGGCGCCTTGATCGGGGCCTGGCAAGGATTCTGGACGGCATACGTAGGCATCCCGGCCTTCATCGTGACCCTCGCGGGCATGCTGCTGTTCCGCGGATTCAACCAGTTCGTCGGCAAGTCCAACACTGTTCCGGTGCCCGAAGACTTCCAGTACCTGGGCTCCGGTTACCTGCCCGAGGTCGGGCCGAACACCGGGTATAACAACCTGACTCTTCTGCTGGGCCTTATCGCCGTCGCCTTCGTGATTTTCAGTGCGATTCGTTCCCGCCGCACCGCCCAGGCACTGGGCGCCGACGTACAGGAAGGCTGGGTCATGGTCACCAAGCTCGTCCTGGTGAACGCCGCCATCCTCTACGCGACATACCTCTTCGCCACGGGCCGCCCCGGTACCTCGTTCCCCATCCCGGGCCTCATCCTGGCCGTCCTGGTCCTGATCTACGGTTTCATTTCCGCCAAGACGGTCATCGGCCGCCACATCTACGCAGTCGGCGGCAACCGCCACGCGGCCGAGCTCTCCGGAGTCCAGTCCAAGAAGGTCAACTTCATGGTCATGATGAACATGTCCATCCTTGCCGGCCTCGCCGGCATGATCTTCGTAGGCCGTTCCACCGCTTCGGGTCCGTTCGACGGCGTCGGTTGGGAACTGGATGCGATCGCGGCCGTCTTCATCGGCGGCGCCGCGGTCACCGGCGGCGTAGGCACCGTGATCGGTTCGATCGTCGGTGGCCTTGTGATGGCTGTCCTCAACAACGGCCTGCAACTCCTTGGCGTCGGCGCAGACCTTACCCAGATCATCAAGGGCCTCGTGCTGCTCGCAGCGGTCGCCTTCGATGTCTACAACAAGACCCAGGGGAAGAAATCGATCATCGGAATGATGATGAAGAACTTCGGCCGGAGCAGCGAAAACGCGCCGGACGAGACCTCCTCAACCAGGGAAGCCATCTCCAAGGAAGCCTGACCGGCTTCGGGACGACTTGTTCCATCCACAACAAAGAAAGCGAACCAAGATATGCGAATGTTTGGTAAAGCAGGAAAGGCAGCAGCGGTTGCTGCGATCGCGGCACTGGCGCTGACGGCCTGCGGCCGTGCGGACAGCGGCAGCTCCGGCGGTTCATCAAGCGGCAGCGAGGCATTCCCCAAGGGATCCTCGATCGGCGTCGCGCTCCCCCAGAAGACCAGTGAAAACTGGGTCCTCGCAGAGAAGCTCTTCAACGACGGGCTCACGAGCGCAGGGTACAAGCCGGATGTGCAGTTCGCCAACGGTGGCGTTTCGGAGCAGCAGAACCAGATCAGCGCCATGATCACCAAGGGTGACAAGCTCATCATCGTCGGTGCCATCGACGGCGCCCAGCTGGGTACGCAGCTCAAGCAGGCCAAGGACGCCGGCGCAACGGTCATTGCATATGACCGCCTGCTCCTGAACACCTCCAACGTGGACTACTACGTGGCCTACGACAACTTCAAGGTCGGCGTGCTGCAGGGCCAGGCCCTGCTGGACGGACTCAAGGCCAAGAAGCCGAACGGCCCGTACAACGTCGAGCTGTTTGCAGGTTCCCCCGATGACGCCAACGCGAAGGTCTTCTTCGACGGCGCCATGAGCATCCTGCAGCCGAAGATCGACGACGGAACCCTCAAGGTGGTTTCCGGCCAGAAGTCGTTCGAGCAGGCAGTCACCCAGGGCTGGAAGGCAGAGAACGCCCAGAAGCGTATGGACACCCTCCTCGCGGGTACCTACACCAGCGCTTCGCTGGACGGCGTGCTGTCCCCGAACGACACCCTGGCCCGCGCCATCATCACCTCGGTCAAGGCGGCTGGCAAGCCGATTCCGGTCGTGACCGGCCAGGACTCCGAAGTTGAGTCGGTCAAGTCCATCCTTGCCGGTGAGCAGTACTCCACCATCAACAAGGACACCCGCAAGCTCGTTGAGCACGCCATCACCATGGTCAACGACATCCAGTCCGGCAAGACCCCGGAAATCAACGACACCAAGTCCTACAACAACGGTGTCAAGACCGTACCGGCATACCTGCTGCCGCCGGTCATCGTGACGCTGGCCAACGTGAAGACGGCCTACGTGGACGATCCGATCCTCGGCCCGATCACGAAGTAGTATTTCTCCTCCAGGCACCAAACGCGGCGGCCATCCCCACTCACGGGGGTGGCCGCCGTCGTCGTGTCCGGCTCCATCCGCCGTCGGGCGAGGCTTCACAGTCCCCGCATAGCAACCGCAGCACAACCGCACAGCCGCAGTGAGCACTGTTAGGTGAGTAGGCACGCCGCTGGGGCGGGCCGGGTCCCTAAGGAGAATCGTGAGCGTCCTCGCCCGGAGTGTAGGCAATGCCTTCCGCAACAAGATAAGAACCGCGGCCGTCGTGGCAGTGCTGGCCGTCGCGATCGGGCTGGCGCTGGCCATGCTCGTAGCCAACCAGGCCGTTGGCGGCAAAGTCCAGGAGCTCAACGCCTCCGTGGGTACGGTCCTGACAGTCAACCCCGCCGGTGCGCAGGGCTTCGACGGCGGCGGCGAGCCGCTCACCACGGCCCAGACCGCGACGGCGGCTGCCGTACCGAACGTCGTCTCCGTGGTGGGCACCAAGGCATTGCGGCTCGAGACCGCAACCGCGGCATCCGCCTCAGCCACCGGCACGACCACACAGCAGGCCGGACCGGGTGGTGGCGGTCCCGGCGGCGGCACGAGCGTCACCACAAGCCTCCAAGCAGCCATCGACGCCGGAACGCTCGGCAACCGCAACAACGCCAGCGGCAGCACCGGGTCGGGCAGCACAGGCACGGGAAACACCGGAACCGCGCCGGCGTTCTCCCTGCCCATCACGGCTACCGGTATCGGCGCCGAGGTGGACACCTCCGGCAAGGCCCTGACTATCACGAGCGGCACCGGTCTGGGCGACTACTCCGTGGCAAGCACCAAAGCCCTCGTCGGAACCACGCTTGCGACCAAGAACAACCTCAAGGCCGGCTCAACGTTCACCATCGCCGGTAAGACGTTCACCGTGGCCGGCATCTTCGACGCAGGAACCACGTTCGGCAACAACGCCGTGTACACGACACTCGCCGAGGCCCAGGCCCTCGCCGCAACTCCGGGCGAGCTCTCCAGCATGGTGGTCACCGTCAACAGCATGGACAACGTGGACGCCGCCAAGACCGCCCTTCAAAACGCCCTGGGCACCAGCAAGGCCGACGTCACCCAGGGGCAGCGAAACCTCCAGACCGCCGTCAGTTCACTGGACAGCGTCAAGAACATTTCACTCGTGGCCTTCATCGCGGCACTCGGTACGGCCGGCCTGATCATCCTGCTCATCATGGTCATGCTGGTCCGCGAGCGCCGCCGTGAGATCGGAGTCCTGAAGGCCATCGGCGCCCGCAACCGGACCATCGGTTTGCAGTTCGTGCTCGAAGCCCTCGTCCTCGTAGCGCTCGGCAGCGTCGTCGGCGCTGCCATTGCTTCCTTCGCCAGCGGCGGCATCGCATCGGCTTTGATCAGTTCCAACAGCTCGACGTCGACTGCGAGCCAGCGCGGCCCCGGCGGCGGCTTCGACGGCGCTGGTCTTCCCGGCGGGAACCCCTTCGGTGGAGCCTCCCAACTGCTGACCTCCGTGACGGCGAGCGCCTCCCCCGGCGTCATTGCCGCCGGCGTCGCCGCGGTGTTCGGCGTCGCCGTCGTCGGTGCCTTGGTACCAGCGCTGCTCACAGCCCGCATCCGTCCCATCGAAGTCCTCCGAGGAGAATAGCCATGATTGAAGTCAAAGACCTGGTCCGCCAGTTCAAGTCCGGCGACCGCACCATCAAGCCCGTCAACGGCGTGAGCTTCGAACTCGAAAAGGGCACCCTCGCCTCGATCGTGGGCAAGAGCGGCAGCGGCAAGAGCACCCTGCTCTCCCTGCTCGGCGCCCTCGACAAGCCCACCAGCGGGGACGTCGTCGTCGATGGCGTGAGCCTGGCCGGGCTGCCGGCCGGCAAACTCACCGAATACCGGCGCCGGGACATCGGCTTCGTTTTCCAGCAGTTCAACCTCATCCCCAATCTCTCGGCAGTGGACAACGTGATGCTGCCCATGGAGTTCGCGGGCATGCGGAAGGCCGCCCGCCTGGAGCGGGCGAGGTCCCTCCTGGAGCAGGTGCAGCTGGACCCGGAGAAACAGTCCCGACGGATCAACAAGCTCTCGGGCGGCGAGCAGCAGCGGGTTGCGATTGCCCGGGCGCTGGCCAACGAGCCCAAACTCATCCTGGCGGACGAGCCCACCGGCAACCTCGACGAGCAGACCGGCGAGCACATCATCGAGTTGCTGAGTTCGCTGAGCCGGGACCACAACACCACCATTCTGGTGGTCACGCACGACCGGAGCCTGGCGCAGAAGACCGAACGCCGCTTCAGGCTTCAGCAGGGCAAACTGAGCGAGGAAACCGTGCGCCCACGAGTGGGTGCCGGGGCCTAACCGGCTCCTCGACAACGGCAGCGGATCAAGGGCCGGGAATCGCAAGGTTCCCGGCCCTTCGTCCTGGGTGCGTCCTGTCAACCCACGGGGGTGCAGTGAGAGGATAGGCCGCATGAGTCTGCATATCGCCAAGCCGTGGTTGTTCAGCCAGCCGAACCAGGATCCCCGCGCAGCCACCGGCAAGGCCCTGAACTGGGGCATCGTTGCCACGGGAGGGATCGCCAAGTCCGTAGCCGGCGATCTCGCGCAGCTTGAGGACGCAAAGTTGTATGCCGTGAGCTCGCGGCGCCAGGAATCCGCGGAGGCCTTTGCCGCCACGCATGGCGTCACGAAGTCCTATGGGGACGACGGCGGTGTGCCCGGCTACCAGCGGCTGCTCGCAGATGACGCCGTCGATGTGGTCTATGTGGCCACTCCGCACGCCCAGCACTTCGAGATCGTGAGGGACGCCCTCAACGCCGGCAAGCACGTTCTGTGTGAGAAATCCATAACCATCAATGGCCGTGAGGCTGCGGAGCTCGTCGCTTTGGCCCGGGAACGGAAATTGTTCCTGATGGAGGCCGTCTGGAGTCGATTCCTGCCAAGCATGCAGAGGGCGTTCGCGATTGCCGCGTCCGGCGAACTGGGCGACATCAAGTGGGTCAGCGCCGACCTCGGATTCCCCGCCCCTTACGATCCTTCCGCCCGCCTCTGGGCACCGGCCGACGGTGGCGGAGCCCTCCTGGACATCACGGTGTACGCCCTGCTGTGGCCCTTGGGCACCCTCGGTTTCCCGCAGTCAGTCAGCGCGATCGGCACTTTGACGGAAGACGGCGTCGACTCCCAGAATGCGCTCACCCTGGCTTACGACGGCGGCGCCGTCGCCCAGCTGACCTCTTCATTGCTGGCCCATGGGCCCCGCTCGGCATCGGTTGCCGGCTCCAAGGGCTTCCTCCAGACGCAAGGGTCCATCAACAATCCGCGCGAGCTTCTGATTCGGACCGGCTGGGACGAACCGCGGGTCGAACGCTTTGACGCGGTAGGGATCGGCTACACCTACGAGTTGCGTGAGGTGACCCGCTGCGTCCAGCAGGGACTGACGGAAAGTCCCGTGATGCCTTTGGACGATTCGCTGAAAACCATGCGTCTCTTCGACGGGGTCCGCTCCCAGTTGGGAGTCCGGTACGCCAGCGACGCCCGCTGAGCTTATTGACGAATCCGTACGTCCAACGTCTGGACTAGTTAACTAGTGAGGCCTAGGATGGGAGCGATCGTCGATCCAAGCTGACGCTGGGGGGTGTCGAGATGGAAGCTGAGCAAAGTAAGTCGCGCGTTCTTCACGTTCTCCGCTCGGTCATGCTCGCGGGCGCCGGTGCCGTCGTTTGGATCGCCCTCTCTTCCACGGCGGCAAACGCTGATTCCGGAAGCACCAACAACAACACCCTTCTAGGCGGAGCGGGCTCCACAGTTTCCAACGCCGTGCACAACGCTGGAAGGGGGCTTTCCGGAGTCGTCGGCGATGCCGTTCCGGCAAGTGTCGCGTCCGTGCCGGCGCCGGCTGTGGCGCCCGTTCCAGTGTCCGCAGTCCAGCTACCAGCGCTCCAGGTGCCCAAGGATGTTCTGACCGAACTTCCGCAGCTGGCCCGGAACGTCGACCAGCTTGTGGCCAGCACCCCCGTGATCAGCGCCGTCGTGCCTCAGGGAACTGTTGGTGCCGTGACTGCGGGCGTTGTGTCGCCCGCGGCCAGCGCGGTTGACGGCGCTGGTTCCTTGCTTGACCACGGTCTTCCGGTTGTCATCCCCGGGAACCCCATAGTGGCCCCTCCCCTCCAATTCCCCGACCGCGTCGTCATGGGAGATGCCCTTGCGGGGGCTGCCGCTGTTCTTGATCCCGTTGCCGAGATCCCCTCAACGCTCGCTCAGGATCCCGCCGCTTCGTTGCCGGGCCTCACTGGCCCCGGCGGTCCGTTGGGCCTGAACGGGACACCTCCGAAGGCAACGGTCAGGGCTAGCGATTCCGAGGATCCTCCAGCGCCCTCGTCAGGCGGAACTTTCCCGCCCGGTACACCGGGCGGCAGCGATACTGCAAGCGGATCTGCAGTCCTTTCCAGCTATCCTTCGGGGGCTGCAGCTGCATGGCTCGAAAGCACAAACATGTTTTGCCCCTTGGCCGGGACGCTCGTGTCCACGGCCGCTGCCGGCAGAGTTCCGGCCCCGGTGTCGTTTGACCCGGGTTCTTCCCCTGATTAGTTCCGAGCTCTGCCGCCTCCCCGGACGTCCATTCCGGGCCGCGGCAAACGGCCGATCCGGGCGCTCCCGCACTTTCCTGCGGACCGATGCGCCTTTGGGAACTAATCATTCAGGAGAAAAACACAATGCACAGCATGATTCGCAAGGGGCTGCTTGGCACCCTCTTTGCCGGCGGCTTGATAGCCCTCGGCGCAACTGCCGCGAACGCGGCAGACACCACGACAAGCGCGCAAGGCAATGCCTCGGGCACTCAAGTCGTTGCACCGGTATCCATTCCGGTGAACCTCGGGTCGACGTCGCTCTCGATACTTTCGGGCGCCGCGACCGCTACCCCTGTTCCCGCCCAGGCTACGGCCCCGGCGACCAATTCCGGCGGAGCAGCCGTCCCGTCCGGAACCCAGGTGGTGGCTCCGATATCGGTCCCTGTTAATATCGGAGCCACCTCACTGGCAGTTCTGAGCAATTCCGCCCCTGGAACAGCCTCCGGCACCCAGGCGACGACTCCCGTCAGCGCGCCGGTCACTGTGGGTGACACCTCCGTCAACGTCCTCAGCACGACGCCCGGCACCACCGGAACCACCGGCGCCACGGCACCGGGCACCGGACTGGCCACTGTGGGTGACACTTCGGTCAACGTCCTCAGCACCACTGGAGGCACCGGAAACACCGGCGCCACGGCACCTGCAACCGGACTGGCCACCGTCGGCGACACCTCCGTCAACGTCCTCAGCACGACACCGACCGGCACCACCGGAACCACCGGCGCCACGGCACCTGCAACCGGACTGGCCACCGTCGGTGACACCTCCGTCAACGTCCTCAGCACGACGCCCGGCAGCACCACTGGAGGCACCGGAAACACCGGCGCCACGGCACCTGCAACCGGACTGGCCACCGTCGGCGACACCTCCGTCAACGTCCTCAGCAACACGCCGACAGGCACCACCGGAACCACCGGAACCACAGCACCGGGCACCGGACTTGCCACCGTGGGTGACACCTCGGTCAACGTCCTCAGCACGACGCCCGGCAGCACCACTGGAGGCACCGGAAACACCGGCGCCACCGCACCTGCAACCGGACTAGCCACCGTCGGTGACACCTCGGTCAACGTCCTCAGCAACACGCCGACAGGCACCACCGGAAACACCGGCGCCACGGCACCTGCAACCGGACTGGCCACCGTGGGTGATACCTCGGTCAACGTCCTCAGCACGACGCCCGGCAGCACCACTGGAGGCACCGGAAACACCGGCGCCACGGCACCTGCAACCGGACTGGCCACCGTCGGCGACACCTCGCTGAACCTGCTCGGTTCCGTCCCGACAGGCACCGGCATCCCCTCGGGCACGGGACTCACGGCATCTTTGGACGTCCCGCTGACGACCGGCACCGTTTCGATTGGCCTGGGTCTCCCCATCGGCGTCGTCAACCCGTCGGCAGTCACACCGCCTGTGGTCAATCCGCCGACCGTCACCCCTGGTGTTGTCGACCCGCCGTTCGTGAACGCGCCGAGCGATGCCCAAGGCACCGTGGCTCCTGCCGCCTCGGTTCCCTCGGCGGGGACCGCAGTGCAAGGCAGCACCGGCTCAGCTTCCGCAGCGATCGCTGTTGGCGCTGGAACAGCCGTTCTCGCTAGCACTGGCTTCAATGGCTTGTGGTTGCTGTTCGCGGCGGCCCTGCTGCTGCTTGGACTCATCGTGATGATAGCCAGCCGGAAGATCCGGGCAACCATTCCCGCATAGTCACCGGCTCGGGCTGCTCCACCGCACTGGATGTGGCCCGTCCCCGGCTCCTCCGCAGGGCTAACGGCCCCGCGGAGGAGCTTATGCGTGGCACCACAAGGAATTCCGGACCTTTCGGTGCGTTATGCCGTCGTGTCATGAATCAGGACCGCCGCCGGGGCATAGACCGGGGGAAACAGCTCGGACGCATCGCGACGCCGGTAGTCGCGTTCGCCGTAGGCGTCCACCATCTGTCCGAAAAGCCGCTGACCCTCGGCGCGTAGCTCATCCAGGTCGATGCCTGGGAGCGAGCCGCCAACAACCACTGGGCGGCCCGCGACGTAGGTGTCGGTGACGTTGCGTGCCGAGCCGTTGAGGATCAGCGTGCGCAGTGGATCTTCAACAACCCCGTCACGGAAGTCACCCAGTGAGGCGACCATGATGTCCGCTTTCGCGCCCGGACACAGGCGTCCCAGGTCGTCGCGGCCCAGTGCCCTGGCACCACCCAGCGTGGCAGCGTCAAAGAACGCCGAGACGGTGCCGGCGTCCCGGCGGCCCTCAGCGATGCGGGCCAGGTGCGTGCCGACGTCGATGCCCTTGATCAGGTCCGGCGGGAATGAATCGGTTCCCAGGCACATGTTGACCCCGGCAGCCGCGAAGGCGTCAAAGGATTTGAGCATGCCTGAGTAGTGGAACGACGTCAGGGGGCAGTGAATGATGCTGACGTCATTCCGGGCCAGCACATCCAGCGGCCCGCCCTCTGCGCTGGACGACGGGTCCGTGCCGTCGATGACAATTCCATGCGGGATGAGGAGCCGGGCATCCAGCAGACCGGAATCCGCAAGCTGCTCCAGGACGGTGCGCCCCGTGAGCTCGACGAGGAACCCGTCTTCGTTGGCACCCTGGAGGCAATGGAGGCGGACCAGGGCGTTGCGCCCGGTGGCCAGCGCTGCGGTCCGGCGCATCAATTCGTCCGAAAGTGTCTCGATGCGGCACGGCAACAGGACGCCGGTAAGCAACGGATGTGCGAGCTCGTCGGCGTAGTCGAGGAACCGTTCGGCGTCGGCGAATCCTTTGCGTCCCTCCTCCTCGTCGAAGAGGATCACGCGCTGGCCGTCGTCGTCGGTCACGTTGATCCCAGAGCGGTACGCGGGGCCCAGGAAGCCGCGCAGGCCGAGCTCAATGCTGGACTGCGCCATTCCTTTGAGTTCTTCGAAGGTTTCCGCCCAGGAACTGTGGATCTCCGAGGCAATCGGCATGTAAGTGGTCACGCCGTGGAGGGCCAGCTGCGCCAGTGCGAACTTGCGCACGCTCTGTCGCTGCGCGTGGGTGAAGACATCGCGACGACGGTTGTGGAAGTAGTCCTCAGACCATTGCAAACCCGGAGCAGTCTCCTCCGTGGGCCAGGAGTCGAAGATCATGTGGTCAATGTCCGTCAGTGCATCGAGGTCGATGAGGCCGGGTGCGATCAGGCTCTGTCCAAAATCACGGCGTTCGTCCACGGGGCCCGCGTAGTTGGTACCGACATAGATGATCACGTCATCCCGCATCACGACCTGCCCATCTGTGTGCATCACATGCCTGGTCCCGTCATAGCCGAGGACGTACCGGGCAGAAAGCTGAGTAATCATGAACCCTCCAAATTTGGTATTCCAGGTCAAAAGCTGCAGATCAAGTTAGAAACCAGCCGAACGCATGAATGCCCTAGGTTTCAGGACTCCTAGCAACTTTTGTGACATGTCTTGCGTTGCAATGTGATCCACCTTACCATTTTTGGTATACCAAATGGGTGGGACATATCCGTCCCTCGCATATGCAGCACATGAAGGGTGCATGACGATGAAAAACCAATCCACAACCACTCCGGAGGTGGATACGCCCGTAGTCGATGTCGATCACGGACGGGCCCGCCTCTTCACCCCGACCGCACGGCAATGGGGATCGATGATCCTGCTGTCCACAGCCGTCTGCGCCGTCGCCATACTGGCCGGAACGCACAAGATTCCCTTGGGCAACGCCGCCATCGTCCTCATGCCCGTCTTGTGGGCCGTCCTGATGGGCGCTGTCATCGGCGTCCAGAAGGTGCGCCCCATGTCTGGCCAAAGCCGTGCCGTGGCCTCAGTATTGCTCAACGTCAGCATCGTGATGTTCCTGGGTGCTCTCGGCACCCAAGTGGGACCCTCCTTCGCCAAACTGACTTCCCTCGGTCCGGCCATCCTGCTCCAGGAAGTCGGCCACATCTTCGGAACCGTGATCATTGCCCTGCCGGTCGGCGTCGCGCTGGGCATGGGCCGCACGGCCATCGGTGCCACCTGGGCAATCGACCGGGAATCCTACCTGGCCTACGCACTGCAGCGTTTCGGCGTGAAATCCCCGGTCTACCGCGGCGTGTTCTCCGTATGGCTGCTGGGCAGCGTCTTCGGCGCCGTCTTCATCTCGCTCCTGGCCGGCCTGCTCGGCGGAATGGGCATCTTCGACCCGCTTGCGCTGGCATTGGGCCTGGGCCTCGGCTCGGGATCCATGATGCTTGGCGGCGTGGCGGCCTTGTCCATCCTGTATCCGGGGCAGGCACCGGAGATCATGGCGCTGGCGGCCCTGTCGAACCTGGTGACGAACCTTGTCGGCTTTTACGCCGGTGCCTTCCTTTCGTTGCCGCTCTCCCTGCGGCTCTACAAGTTCTGGTCGCGCCTCTTCCGCCGCGATGACGAGGGAAAGCGCCTTGACCGCAACGGGACCGCCGTTGCCGCGAAGCTGCGCCGGCCGCAGGACCGAACCAAAGTGGACGTTTCAGCCGTGCTCCAGGACCCCGAGGTGCGCCCGAAGCCTTCAACGTGGATCATCGCTTTCGCTGCCAGCATCGCCGCTGGCGTGGTCCTCAACGCTTTGGGCACCAAGTCCATCAGTGTCAACGACGTCATCGGCGTGGTGGTCCTCGGACTCCTTACGGCGGCGGCGTTCGTCCTCGCCAAGTACGTGCCGGCCGTGCCGTCGAGCGTATGGGTCCTTGCCCTCGCCACCTTGGCCACGGCTCCGATCCTTCCCTTCAGCGGCATGATCGTCTCCTTCACCCACAACCTTGACCCGCTCTACGTGGGCCTCGGCTCGATCGCTTTGCTCGGCATGAACGTTGGACGCGACATCAACGCGCTGAAGACACTCAACTGGCGCACGGTCATTGTGGCGACAATCACGTTCTCCGCAAGTTTCATAGCGGCCGCGGCGCTTGCGCAATTCGTCATCCATGTCTGAGCGCTGACGCCGGGCGACATACCGAGTCAGATGAACGCCGGAAGGACATGAGAACACCCGGGGCTTGCTAAGATCTAAAGGCTCAACCGGTCGCCCCGGAGAGCCTCCCATCAACTGGCCCGGAAACGGACGTGCCTCCACGCGCCCGCTACCGGTCCTTGCCCGACCCCAGGAGATCCCCGCTCTCATGACCGCATTGGCCGAACCTGACTATTTCGAAGTCCACGACGAGGATTACCGCACCGAACTGGACTCGCGCTACGAGGAAGGTTTCGGGCGCGGCCCCGAGCTCGACGACGACTACGGAACCGGCTACGACGAGCTCGATAAGCTCTTCGATGGCTTGTTCGACGACGAGGATGACTTCGACGCACCGGCCAAGGCCGAGAAGAAGGCTCCGGCCAAGAAAGATGCTCCAAAGGCCACTTCCGTAAGGGCAGCCGCGCCGAAGAAGGCGTCGTCAACGTCGTTGCCCATGGCCAGCCCGGTCATTACCCGCAGGGTGATACCTGCGGCGGCTCCCGCCGTCGTCGAGCCGGCTCCCGCTGTCGTCGAGCCGGCGCCCGCTGTCGTCGAGCCGGCCGTGGTCGAACCCGCCGTCGTCGAGACACCGACTGTCGCCGTGGTCGAACCAGCCGTCGTCGAACCGGCAAGCTCCGAAGCGCCTCCCGCGGAGGAATCCGTGACTCCCGCGGTTCCGGACAGCCCCTTCTTCGCCCCGCACATCGCCCCGGTCAACCAGCATGTGGAGTTCCTCCGCAAGCTCCGCCCTGGCTTCGAGGTCCCCTATGTGGATCCGATGCACTCAGTGGAGGATTGCCGGATTGTCACCCTGTTTTCCAACACGAGCGAGGCCTCCCCACGGGGTGTTGTCTGGGCCGGCGACGACGCCGCCTCTACACGCCTGCTGGGCCTGCAGTTCCAGCTCGGCCTGCGTCCCGAATGGATGATGCCGTGGAACACCCACCCGTGGTTCACTCCGGGCGAGGCGAACGGAAAGATGACCCCCGAGCAGATCAGCGCCGGTTTGAAGCCGCTTATCGCTTTCCTCAAACTCGTTCCGCGCGCCTCGGCGATCGTTGCGCACGGAACGGAAGCCAACCGCTTGGCGCAGATGCTTCTCAAGACGGACAACCAGCTGATCTGGCGCCGCGGCCTGAAGGTCTACAAGGCACGTTCGCTGCATGGTCGCGCCTTCGCCGGTTCCAAGGAACGCCAGACGGAATGGCTGATCGAAATGGGCCGCTCCTACGCGGACGCCATGGCCCGGGCGGGTCTCCAGGCGGGCCGGCGCTAAGGGCGCCTAGCGCCGTGGCTTCCGGGCCGGCTTCCCGGCAAACAGTTTCCGGTCCAGCGAAAGCGCTCCGGAGCCGATGAAGGCAAACGCCAACGCCAACGCGATATACAGAATCAGCAGCTCAGCGTTGATTCCGGGACTATCGCTCAGCAGCGGCTTGCCTGATTCGGTGACAAACCAGATCCCGGCGTACATGAGCGCTGCCAGGAAGCCAGCCAGCCTGGTCAGGGCGCCGAGCATCAAAAGTGCACCAAGCCCGGTTTCACCCCAAATGACCAGCCAGGACAACAACTCCGCTTTTTGGACACCCATCGCGGCGATGGTTGCCTCGAACGCAGGCTGCCCCGCCACCAGCTTCTGGACTCCATGCAGCAGCAAAAGGCCGCCGAACACGATCCTCAAAAACGCGATGCCGCGCGAAGACGATGTCTGCGAACGAAGGAGGAGTTTCACCCGGTCCAATCTTCCATGTGGACGGCGCAGCTCAAAACGGACCCTTTGCCGTCCGGCCGTTGTGCGTCACGCCAACAGGGCCGGAATATCCTTGACCCCTGCGAGGATGTGATCGTGCGGGTGTCCGGCGAGTTCCTCGCGTCCCAGCTTTCCGGTCAGGACACCGACGGCCGTCACTCCCGCGTTCCTGGCCGCCATGAGGTCGTTCGTCGTGTCTCCCGCAGCCAGGACTTCGCTGACGTCGATCACTCCCGTCAGCTCCATGGCGCGGTGGATCATATGGGGTGCCGGACGTCCTGCAGCCACATCGTCAGAGCAGACGACGGCGTCAAGCAAGCCGCCGCCGTCGGGCGTCGTATCCGTGCCCGCGAGCGACCAACCGAGCCGGGCCAGGAGCGGCTCCGCGACATCGCGGGAGAACCCCGTGGTCAGGGCAATCTTGACGCCGCGGCGGCGCAATGCGCGGAAGGCGTCCTCAACGCCGTCGAGCGCTACCGGGGGGTTCTGCTCGTAGAAATCAGCGAGAAGCTCCTTGAAGCGGAGGAAAGCTGCCTGGACAATCTCCGGCGTGGCAGTTCCACCACCCTTGGTGATGAGCGCCGCGATGGCTTCCACTTTGTCGGCTCCCATCCATTCCTGGACGGCTTCGGGGGTGGCGCTTGCCCCGGCCTCTTCCACGCAGCGGGCAAGCGCGACGTAGACGTCCCCGTGTTCGTCGATGGTGGTTCCGGCCATGTCGCAGGCGACGAGCTTGATCATGTGTTCCTTTGGTCTATTCGGCGTGGACGCGCACCAAAGCGGCACGGCGTTCCGCGGTGTTGTCGATGGTGAAGTTGGTGAGTGCCGGCAGGTACCGGTCCTCCGAGTATTCGATGGCGGTCCCGTTGGCCGAGCTGGTCACGCGGCGTTCCCGCAAAAGCGGAATGCCTTCGGCTTGTTCGAGTAGTTCCGCGTCTTCCTCGCCCGCGGCCACTGCGTCGATCGTATGGCGGGCACTGTAGAGGTCCACGCCTTGTGCCTTCAGGAAGGCGAAGATGGAGCCTGAATCGGTGTCGAAATCGAAGAGCAAGCGGCCCACCTCCAGGATGAAGCTGGTGCGCTCGATCATGGCGGGCACGCCATCGAGAGAGCGGACGCGGAGCAGCTCAACCACCTTCTTCCCCGGCTCCAGTCCAAGCGCGTCCGCCGCTTCGGCGCTTGCCTCGCGGCGCGCCACCTCCAACGTTCGCTGGCCGGGCGTCTTGCCGATGCCGATGGCCCATTCGGTGAAGGAATTGAAAGTTGAGAACGACTGTGACGGAACGGTCGAACGCACCATCGGCGGGCGGCCTCGTCCACCCGTGACGGCGCCCTCTGCCCGCAGGAACGCCAGCGCCTGGCGGATGGGACCGCGGGACGTCCCGAACTCCTTGCACAGCGCAGCTTCGCTCGGCAATTGCGAGCCCGGCGGCCAGGTGCCGTCCGTGATGCGGCGCATGAACTCCTCGCTGAGGCGGACATGGAGGGGTGCGTTCTGCTGGATACTCACCAGTTGATAATACAAGTTGAAGCCGCACCATGTCCGATATTTCGGGGCTTGAAGGTAAACGATGCATGAACCATCGAGGCTCAAAGTAAAGACTCGGTAAACTTGTATATATAAGTGGCATTCTGGCTTGATTCCGCGTTCCGAGCAGTCCAATGTCAATGGCGTGAACATCCAACCTTCCCCCTCCAGCGGCCCGCCGGCGTCGGCATCGCGTTCCGATGTTGTGATCGTGGGCGCCGGCATCGTCGGGCTCGCGCACGCCGCACACGCTGTCTCCAACGGTTTGAGCGTGACGATCCTCGAGCGCGACCATCATGCAGTCGGCGCCTCCGTCAGGAACTTCGGCCACTGCTGCATCACGGCGCAATCCGGCGAGCTCTACGAGTTGGCACAAACGTCCCGCAAGTACTGGCTCGAGTTCGCCACCTTGGCCGGTTTCTGGGCCGCCGAATCCGGTGCCGTGGTGCTCGCCCGGACGGATGCCGAAATGAACGTGCTCCGGGAGCTGTCCGCAGTCCGCGAAGAGGGCCAGGTCGAACTGCTCTCCCCGGCCGGGGTGCGGTCGCGGCTGGGTTCCGGCGCGGAAGGAACAGCGCCCGACGACGGCGGAGCGGCCACCGCTTCGTGGCCCGGCTTGGTGGGGGGAGCCTTCCTCCGGGACGACGTGCGGGTGGACCCCAGGACCACGGTCGCCAAGCTCGCCGACTGGCTCGCCCGCCAACCCGGAGTGGACATCCACTGGAACACCGCCGCCCTCGGCTTCGAAGACAATACCGGCCAGCCAAGGGTCCGCACGTCCCGTGGTGACTTCCAAGGTGAGCAAGTGTTCGTCTGCGTCGGCCACGACGTCGACTACCTGTTTCCTTCGCTGGCCGAGGAGCACGGAATCCAACGCTGCGCCCTGCAAATGTCCCGCGCCGCCCAGCCACCTGGGCTGACGATCGGCCCCGCGGTCCTCACTGCGACATCAATGCTCCGCTATCCGGCCTTCACGGACATGCCGGCCGCGGCCACTTTGCGGGCGGAAGTGGAAAAGGCCCGGCCCGAGCTCATGGACATCGGAGCCAACGTGATGTTCACGCAACGACCCGACGGGACCCTGATCCTCGGGGACTCCCACCACTACCACCGCACGGCGGCTCCGTTCATGGATGAGGCCGTCACCACCATCTTGAACACGGATATCGAGTCGGCCATCGGGTCGCCCTTGGACGTCATCGAACGCTGGCAGGGAATCTACGCCTCCAGCTCCGTGTCCCCCCTCCTGGTCCGCGAAACCCAACCCGGAGTCACCGTCGTCTCGGTGACATCCGGCGTCGGAATGACTCTGTCCTTTGGACTCGCACACCGCAACATCTCCCGGCTTTACTGACCCGCTCCTCCCTTCCCCTTCGCAAAGGACTCCCATGAAAACGAAACTCTTCACTTCCTCCGCGCTTGCCATCGCCGCGGCGCTGGCGCTCTCCGCGTGCGGAGGGACCGCCAATTCCGCCGGAACCCCGGGTGCAAACGCAAGCGCCGGCAGCAACGCGAGCTGCCCGGGTGGCGAGATCAAGTTCGGCATCGAACCCTATGAGGACCCGGCCAAACTCACCCCCGCCTACGATGTCCTGGCCGCCGCACTCTCCAAGAAGCTCAACTGCCCGGTCAAGGTCCAGGTGGTGGAGGACTACTCCGCCGAAGTCCTGGCCATGCGCAACGGCAAACTGGACCTGGGCGAATTCGGCCCGCTTGGCTTTGTGTTCGCGAGCCAGAAAGCCGGGGCCGAACCGCTGGTTTCCTTCGCCACTGCCGACAAGAAGCTGAGCAGCTACTCCGCAGGCATCTGGGTGGCCAAGGACAGCCCCATCAAGAAGATCGACGACCTCAAGGGCAAGTCCCTCGCGCTGGGCAGCGTGGGCTCCACGTCCGGAGACGTGCTCCCTCGTTTCGGCCTTCGAGGCGTGGGCATTGCCGATTCCGACCTCAAGATGGACTACACAGGCGGACACCCGGAGGCGTTGCTGGCGCTGAAGAACGGCAAGGTCGACGCCGCCGAAATCAACACCCAGACCCTCGCCACCGCAACCGCCGCGGGGACCTTCAAGCAGGACGATTTCCGTCGCATCTGGGCCTCCGACCCCATCCCCAACGACCCCATCACGGTCCGTCCCGACGCCGACCCCGCCTTCAAGAAGGCCGTCAAGGACGCTTTCCTCAACCTGGATCCCGCCGACGTGGCGAAGGTCGGCGCCTTCCTCGACGTGACCCCTCCCGGGCCGATGATCGAGGTCACCAAGGACAACTACCAGCCGCTCTTCGACCTCGCCAAGACCATGAACCTGACGGAGAAGAACCTGTAATGCATTCCCCGTTGCTCTCCGTACGGGGCCTCCACAAGTCGTTCGGTAACCGCCCGGTCCTCAAAGGCGTGGACTTCGACGTCCGCGCCGGGGAACTCCTTGCCTTCCTCGGCGCCAACGGCTCCGGCAAGTCCACCACCTTGCGTTGCGTCATGGGAATCGCCCAACCGGACGCCGGGGTCATCGCCGTCGACGGCGTCGACCTGGGAACCTTGCCGTGGCGCCAGTTGCAGGAAACCCGGCAACGGACAGCCATGATCTTCCAGAAGATCCACCTGGTGCCGCGCCGCACAGCCCTGGACAACGTCTGCGCCGGAGCCTTGGCCCGGATTCCCACGAGCCGCTCCCTCTCTCCGCTGTTCTTTCCCCGCTCAGTTCAACAGGAAGCCCTCGAATGCCTCGACCGGGTGGGCTTGGCAGACCGCGCCTTCGACCGGGTCGGCCGGCTGTCCGGCGGGCAACAGCAACGCGTCGCCGTGGCCCGGGCGCTCTGCCAGCGGGCGGACATTGTCCTCGCCGACGAACCCGTCTCCGCCTTGGATCCGCATGCCGCGGAACAGGTCATGGCCCTCCTGCACCACCTCGCTCACGTCGAAAAGCTGGCCGTCGCGGCCGTCCTCCACCAGCCTGATCTCGCGTTGCGACACGCAGACCGCTGCATCGGACTGCTCCACGGCGCCACGGCCTTTGACCTGCCGTCGTCCGAGGTCGACGCCCCGCAATTGGCCGCGCTCTACGCTCCGGACCGGATGGTGGCGGCGTGACGATTGAGACCAAACCCCTTCCGGTCCGCCCGAAGCAGCCGCTGCGGTGGACCGCGACGGCGGTGGCCGTTGCCGCCGTCGTCGTCCTCCACGCGCTGGCCATCCAGGGGACGGGCTTTGAGCCCGGACTCCTGGTGGACGGCTGGAAGGGCATGGCTGCCTTCGTGGCCGACGCCTTCCCACCGGACCTGAGCTGGGACAAGACCATTCGGCCTGGGCTCGAGGCCACTCTCGTAACCCTCTGGATCGGTCTTCTGGGAACCACGTTTTCGGTACCATTCGCCCTGCTGCTGGCCGTGCTGGCCGCCAAGAGCACCGCTCCGCACCGGCTCGTCTACCAGGGAGCACGCGCAGTTTTGTCCTTCTTCCGCGCGGTGCCGGACATTGTCTTCGCGCTGATCTTCGTCACGGCAGTCGGCCTCGGACCATTCGCCGGCGTGCTGGCCTTGATCTGCCACAACACGGGCGTGATGGGCAAGCTGTGGGCCGAGTCGATGGAAGAGAGCGACGCCGGGCCGCAGGAGGCGCTGCGCACTGCCGGGGCCAACCGGATCCAGCAGGTTGCCAATGCCACGCTGCCCATGGTGGTGCCACAGTTCGTCGGCCTGCTGCTCTACCGCTTCGACGTGAACGTGCGTGCGTCGCTCGTCCTGGGCTTGGTGGGAGCGGGCGGGATCGGGCTGCTGATCAACCAGGCCATCAAGTCGTTCCGCTTCGACGCCATGCTGACCCACATCATCATTGTGCTGGTGCTGATCATCGCGGTGGACCAGTTCTCGGCCTGGGTCCGCAGGAAGCTGGCGCCTTAAATGCAACCAGCTCGCAGTTGTTGTCGTTCTGAGCTCTCAAAACGACAACAACTGCGAGTCAGTTGGGTGGGGCCGGGCGCTTAGTTAAGTGTCGCGACAACCTCGTTGAGCTTTGCTGAGGGACGCATCACGGCCTCTGCCTTCGCGGCGTCGGGGCGGTAGTAGCCGCCGATGTCGGCAGGCGAACCCTGGACTCCGAGCAGCTCGGCAATGATGGTTTCCTCGTTGGACGTCAAAGCCTCGGCGACGGCGGAGAACGCCGCGGCGAGCTCGGCGTCGTCGGACTGCTTTGCCAGTTCCTGAGCCCAGTACTTGGCGAGGTAGTAGTGGCTGCCTCGGTTGTCGAGTTCGCCTACCCTGCGCTTCGGGGACTTGTTGTCCAGCAGGAACGTGCCCGTGGCTCGGTCAAGCGTGTCCGCGAGGACCTGGGCCCGGGCGTTGCCGGTGGTGGTGGCAAGGTGCTCGAAGCTAACCGCCAATGCGAGGAACTCACCCAGGCTGTCCCAGCGCAGGTGGTTTTCCTGCAGGAGCTGCTGGACGTGCTTCGGAGCCGATCCGCCTGCACCGGTCTCGAAGAGGCCGCCGCCATTGATCAGCGGGACCACGGAGAGCATCTTGGCGCTGGTGCCGAGTTCCAGGATCGGGAACAGGTCGGTGAGGTAGTCACGCAGCACGTTTCCGGTCACCGAGATAGTGTCTTCGCCCTTGCGGATCCGCTCGAGCGTGAACGCGGTGGCCTTCTCCGGGGACATGATTTCGATCTGCAGGCCCTCGGTGTCGTGGTCCTTCAGGTATTCCTTGACCTTGCCGATCAGCTGCGCGTCGTGGGCGCGGGTTTCGTCGAGCCAGAAGACAGCCGGCATCTTCGAAGCGCGGGCGCGGGTCACAGCGAGCTTGACCCAGTCGCGGATCGGCACATCCTTGGTCTGGCAGGCGCGCCAGATGTCGCCCGGGGAGACCTGGTGTTCGATCAGCACGGTCCCGGAGGAATCCACAACCTGCATGGTTCCGGCGTACTCAACTTCGAAGGTCTTGTTGTGGCTGCCGTATTCTTCGGCAGCCTGTGCCATCAGGCCGACGTTCGGAACCGTACCCATGGTGGTGGGATCGAAGGCGCCGTGGGCACGGCAGTCATCGATGACCACTTGGTAGACATCCGCGTAGCAGCTGTCCGGAATGACCGCGAGGGTATCTGCTTCTTTGCCGTCAGGTCCCCACATGTGGCCGGAGCTGCGGATCATTGCCGGCATCGAAGCGTCAACGATGATGTCGCTGGGAACGTGGAGGTTGGTGATGCCCTTGTCGGAATCGACCATGGCCAGGGCCGGGCCGTCTTCCAGGCCCTTCTTGATGGCCGCCTTGATGCCTTCGCGAACGTCTTCGGGGAGTTCTTCGAGGCCGTTGAGGATGGAAGCCAGGCCGTTGTTGGCGCTCAGGCCGGCAGCAGCGATCTGCTTGCCGTAGGTGTTGAAAAGCTCGGAGAAGTACGCCTTGACGACGTGGCCGAAGATAATCGGGTCGGAGACCTTCATCATGGTGGCCTTCAGGTGTGCCGAGAACAGCACGCCTTCTTCCTTGGCACGGACCACCTGGGCAGCCAGGAACTCGTCCAAGGCGGCGGCACGCAGCACGGTGCCGTCCACTACCTCGCCGGCGAGGACGGGGAAGGCCGGCTTGAGGACCTTGACGGTGCCGTCTTCGCGGACAATCTGGATCTTGACGGTGTCATCTGCGGGGATGACCACGGACTTCTCGTTGGAGCGGAAGTCGTTCGCCGTCATGTGCGCGACGTTGGTCTTGGAGTCCGCGCTCCAGGCGCCCATGGAATGCGGGTTCTGGCGCGCGTAGTTCTTCACCGACAGGGGCGCGCGGCGGTCCGAGTTGCCTTCACGCAGGACCGGGTTCACGGCCGAGCCCTTGATCTTGTCGTAACGCGAGCGGATGTCCGTCTCTTCGTCAGAGGAGGGGTTGTCCGGGTAGTCCGGAAGCGCGTAGCCCTGCCCCTGCAGCTCGGCAATGGCTGCCTTCAGCTGCGGGACGGAGGCGCTGATGTTGGGGAGCTTGATGATGTTCGCTTCGGGTTTCTTTGCCAGTTCACCCAGTTCGGCCAGTGCGTCGCTGATCCGCTGCTCTTCAGTCAGGTAGTCACCGAAGACGGCGATGATTCGGCCGGCCAGCGAAATGTCGCGGGTTTCGACCTCCACGCCAGCCGTTGAGGCGAAAGCTTCCACAATCGGCAGGAACGAGTACGTCGCCAGCATCGGCGCTTCGTCAGTGTGGGTATAGATAATCTTTGCCATTGGCGGGGCATCTCCCTGAAAGTCTGCAGATTTCAACATCTCTAACTTACCTGAGGGGGCCGGATTGGCGCGTACCGGGACGGCTTCTTGGGACCTTTGCCACGTCATACCTCGCCGAACCTTATGTACCTCAGCGACAAATCGGAGTAGGTTCATTGGGTCAAACTGTGGCCGACGTCACGTGGCCGCCAAACGATTGGCAGGACAATCATGACAAAGAAATCACTCCGCATCACTGGTCTCCTGAGCCTCCTTACCTCCGCCGTTTTGACCCTCTGTGCCGCTGGAGGGGCGGCAGCCGCAACGCCTTTCACTGCGGTTTCGAGCTTCGCAGCGCCTGGGACGCAGCAGCTCGTCAGTCTGGCGACAACAAACACCGACCCCACCGGGTACTGGACTCCCGAACGGATGCAAGCAGCAATCCCTGGCGATGTCCTCGCAGGCAAGGCCCTCGCAAAAGCGGGCGCGTCGAGCACCGCCGCTGCCGCCGTCGAAACCGGGCCGCCCGTGAAAATCGCGAGCGCCAAGGGCAGCAACGGGAGCCTGCATCAAAACGAAGACCCCATTGACCACGTCGGTAAGGTCTTCTTCACCATGGGCGCCTTCGCATATGTCTGCTCCGGCAACGCCGTCGTGTCGGATAACGACAGCACCGTGGCGACCGCTGGCCACTGTGTCAACGAGGGTCCGGGAGCATTCGTGAAGAACTTCGTCTTCGTTCCGGCCTATCTCAACGGCAAGGCTCCATTCGGCATCTGGCCGGCCAAGGCCCTCTACACCACGCCCCAGTGGCGCACCACGGGCGATATCCGCTATGACACAGGCTTCGCGGTCACTGCCACGGTCAACGGCAAACACCTGGCCGACGTCGTCGGGGCGTCGGGCGTGGAGTTCAACCAGGACCGGGGACTCAGCTATGAAGCCTTCGGCTACCCTGCTGCCCCGCCGTTCGACGGCCAATCGCTGAAGAGCTGTTCGGGTGACGCCACCAAGGATCCCGTCAACCCCCAGTTCAAGGCGCAGGGCATTCCCTGCGATATGACCGGTGGATCATCGGGCGGACCTTGGATGGTCGACTCCGAGCGGGATTCCTACCAAAACTCCATTACGAGCTACGGTTACCCTGGCGGACCGGCCGTGATCTACGGTCCTTATTGGGGCTCCGTTATCCGGGATGCCTACGAGCTGGCGTCCGGTTCCTAGGCCTTCCGGCCACCTGGAAATAGGGCAGAATTCGCTTCTTGTCAAAACGAAAGTCAAATCTCACAATCCCTTTACATCCTTGTCACGACTTGGGTAGTTTCGGTTCCGTCAGTCCACGCGGCCACCACAAAACCGGCCGCCTCTCCCCCGATATCTAGGACAACTGTGACGAGAGCCAAAACCCTGGCCACAAGCCTGCTCAGCCTGACTGCCGCCGCCCTGCTTTCGCTGGGCGCCGGCAGCGGAGCTTCTGCGGCTCCGTCCACAAGCCGCGGCGCCGATGCGTCGACCGTCAGCAGCAACCCGGCGTCGGACGGCAACACCGCTGACTACTGGACTCCTGAGCGGATGAAGAACGCCGTCTCAGGCGACGTCCTGGCGACCAAGGCGCTCACGCGGGCACAAGCCGCACTCGGACTTGCCGACCTCCCGGTTTCTCCCGATCAGGTTTTTCCGGGCCTGGGGAGCGCCCTGACCACCATCGAAGGTCAGCAAGCCGCCAGCCCGGCAGCACCGTCCCCGGCCGTGGATCGCAAAGCCAATGGCGGTGAGGCTCCCGTCTCGCACATCGGGAAGGTGTTCTTCACTCTCGGCGGCGTGAACTATGTCTGCTCCGGAAACTCCGTCACCTCGGCCAACCAGAGCACAGTGTCCACTGCGGGCCACTGCGTGAACCAAGGCCCCGGGGAGTACGCGAGCAACTTCACGTTCGTACCTGCCTACCAGAACGGCGAGGCGCCCTACGGCAAATGGACGGCCAAGGCGCTGTACACCACGAGCCAGTGGTCCTCGAGTGGAGCCATGCAATACGACACCGGTTTCGCCGTCATGAACCCCCTCAATGGCCAAAAGCTCTCCGACGTGGTGGGTGCCTCAGGAGTCCAGTTCAACGCCGCCCGCGGACTTCCATACAAGTCGTTCGGCTACCCTGCTGCGGCCCCCTTCTCCGGAGAGTCACTCATGAGCTGCTCCGGCACGGCCGCCAACGATCCCTACAACCCCCAGTACAACACTCAGGGCATCCCCTGCAACATGACAGGCGGTTCCTCCGGCGGCCCGTGGTTCACTGGAACCAGCTCCGACGGGTACCAGAACTCGGTGAACAGCTACGGCTACGGCGGCAACTCCGCCAATATGTACGGCCCGTACTGGGGCTCGGTCATCCAAGGCACGTACCAGACCGCGTCCACGGCCCCGTAACCTCCCCTCCCCGCCCCCGGACATGCCCGGGCGCCAACCCAACCCGAACCTCAGCGCAGGGGACATGCTCCCCGTTCGCTTCCAGGACTGGACATATTGCGAATATGCCCAGTCCTGACCACAAAAAATGGACATGTCCCCCTGGGAAGGGGGGACATGTCCATTTTTTGGTGGAGCGAGTGGACCTAGTGGAAGAAGTGCCTTGCCCCGGTGAAGTACATCGTGATGCCGGCGGCGTTGGCTGCGGCAATGACTTCCTCGTCGCGCACTGAACCACCGGGCTGGACGACCGCGCGGACACCGGCGTCGATCAGGATCTGCAGGCCATCGGCGAAAGGGAAGAACGCGTCGGAAGCGGCCACGGCACCGCGGGCGCGCTCGGGTGCGCCAGTGGCGCCTGATTCTGTCGTCCCGACGTTAGAGGCACCGCCGGCACCGTCGACGTCGGACTCCACCTGAACGCCCAAGGTGTTGGCGCGCTCAACAGCCAGTTTGCACGAGTCGAGGCGGTTGACCTGGCCCATCCCGATGCCCACTGCGGCTCCGTTGTTGGCGAGGAGGATCGCGTTGGACTTGGCGGCGCGGCAAGCGGTCCAAGCGAACGCGAGGTCGGCCAGCGTGGCGTCGTCGGCGGCAACGCCGGCGGCCAGGGTCCAGTTGGCGGGGTTGTCGCCGTCGGCATCCACCTTGTCGGCTTGCTGGACGAGGACGCCGCCCGAGACCTGGCGGATCTCCGTCGGGTAGCGGCCGTAACCGTCCGGCAGGGCCAGCAGGCGGATGTTCTTCTTCTTGGACAGGATTTCAACGGCTTCCGGCTCGAAGCCCGGGGCGATGACAACCTCCGTGAAGATCCCGGCGACGGTCTGCGCCATGCCCGCCGTGACAATGCTGTTGGCCGCGATGACGCCGCCGAAAGCGGAGACCGGATCGCAAGCGTGGGCCTTGGCGTGGGCGTCGGCGATGGGGTCGGCGGCGTCGGCCGAACCAACGGCCACACCGCACGGGTTGGCGTGCTTGATGATGGCGACGGCGGGCTCGGAGAAGTCGAATGCGGCACGGAGGGCCGCGTCGGCGTCGACGAAGTTGTTGTAGCTCATGGCCTTGCCGTGCAGCTGGTCGGCCTGGGCGATACCGGCGGGCGCGGCCTTGTCGACGTAGAGGGCAGCCTGCTGGTGCGGGTTTTCGCCGTAGCGCAGCACCTCGGAGCGTTCCATGGCGAGGCCGGCGTAGGCGGGCCAATCGATGATGCCGTCTCCGTCTTCGTCGAGGAACTGGCTGGCAGTCCAGGTGGCGACGGCGGTGTCGTACGTTGCGGTGTGGGCGAAGGCCTTCGCGGCCAGGCGGCGGCGCGTCTTCAGGTCGAAGCCACCGGCAGCGGCGGCTTCCACCACGGCGCCGTAGAAGTTCGGGTCCACAACGATCGCGACGGCGGCATGGTTCTTGGCGGCCGAACGCACCATGGCGGGGCCTCCGATGTCGATCTGCTCGACGACGTCGTCCTGTGCGGCGCCGGAGCGGACGGTCTCCACGAACGGGTAGAGGTTGACCACGACGAGGTCGAAGGGCTCGATCTCCATCTTGGCCAGCGTTTCCATGTGCGCTGGAACGCGACGGTCGGCCAGGATGCCGCCATGCACGCGCGGGTGCAGGGTCTTGACCCGGCCATCGAGCATCTCCGGGGAACCGGTGACTTCTTCGACTTCCTTGACCGGAATACCGGCTGCGGCGATCTTCTTCGCGGTGGAACCGGTGGAGACGATGGCGACTCCTGCTGCATGCAGGCCCTTCGCGAGTTCCTCCAGCCCCGTCTTGTCGTAAACCGAGATCAGTGCACGGCGGATGGGAACACGGTCAAGCTGCGTCAAGCTCACAAAAGTCTCCGTCTTATATCGCGGGATTCCGCGGTTGCTGGGGATACGGACGAGTTTATCGTGTTGTGGCTCCTCTTCGTCTTTCGAGACGTGGCGGCGCCCGCAACATATGGTTGGGCCATGGAATCCGCGGAAGTGTTTTTGGTGGCCGACGTCGGCAAGAGCCGATGCAGGATCGAGCTGAGGCAGGGCGACGCGGTGTTGGGCTCGGCGGACCAGCACGGCTTCCCTGGCCTGGGCATGGACAACGGCGCCCGGCTCGCCTTCCAACTGCTCGCGGACACCGCAGCCACGCTGCCGCGAGGGCTTCCGGCAGCATTCCCGGAAGGTTCGTTGCGCGGAATCGGTGCCGCCGTCGCCGGGGTTGAGGCCTCGGCGGCGAACTCCCACGAACTCGCCGTCCTCCTTTCCGAGCGCTTCAAGGTCCCGGCCGCGGTTCTCTCGGATGCCACGGCGGCCCAACTCGGCGCCTTGGACGGCGCACCGGGAACCGTGCTGATTGTGGGCACCGGCGCGGTTGCCTTCCGCTTCGACGACGCCGGAACCCTCCACCGAGCCGACGGCTGGGGACCCCTGTTGGGTGATCGCGGAAGCGGCCGTTGGATTGGCCAGCTGGGTCTCCAGGCCGCACTGCAAGCGCACGACGGCGGAGCGGCCACGTCGCTGCTCGGCGCGGCTGCCGCCCTGATCGGCCCGCCCGCGCAGCTTCCGGCATGGCTCGCCGAATCCGGTAACCCGGCCCGGACGATGGCGCGTTTCGCCCCCAAGGTGCTGGACGAAGCGGAGGCGGGAGACGCCGTCGCGCGCGGCATCGTGGACGAAGCCTGCCGGCTCCTCACGAACACCGTGACCCATGCTTCGGGCGACACCAAGCAGGTGGCACTCGTTGGTGGCGTCGTGAAATCGGAGTTCTTCAGGCGGCTCTTGTACAACGCCCTCGCTTCGGCTGGGATTGAGGTGGTTGCGGCACTCGGCGATGGCATGGACGGGGCCGCCCTCGCAGCAAACCGCCGCGGGCTCCTCCAGGAAAGGTACATTCACCGTGACGGAACAGCCTGACGCAACAGCTTCTCCCGGTTCCCCAGACCCGCTCGAGGAACTCCGTTCCGAGCTCGGAGGCCTGCAAACCGAAGCGGCGTCGCCCGCGCTCAGTGAGTTGGACACCATGGGCACGGCCGAACTCGTTGCCGCGATGAATGAGCAGAACCGCGGCGTCCCGGCCGCCGTCGAGCAAGCCAGCAGGCAGATCGCCGCAGTGGTCGACGCCGTTGCGGAGCGCCTTGCCCGCGGAGGCCGGCTGCTCTACGTCGGCGCCGGAACGGCCGGGCGGCTCGGGGTATTGGACGCGAGCGAATGCCCGCCCACCTTCGGCACTCCCCCGGGTCTCGTCGTCGGGATCATCGCGGGCGGCACCCAGGCCATCCAGAAGCCGGTGGAGTACGCCGAGGACAATGCCACGGCCGGGGCCCGGGACCTGCACGACATCAGCGTGACCGAGGCGGACGCCGTCGTCGGAATCTCGGCGTCGGGACGCACGCCGTACGTGATCGGCGCCCTCGAGGAGGCCCGAAGCCGCGGGGCCTTCACGGCATCGCTCGCCTGCAACCACGACTCACCGATCAGCAAGCTGGCGGACGTGGCGATCGACGTCGTCGTCGGTCCCGAGTTCGTTGCCGGTTCCACGCGGCTTAAGGCGGGAACCGCCCAAAAACTCGTCCTCAACATGATCAGCACGCTCGCCATGGTCAAGCTCGGGAAGACCTACGGAAACCTCATGGTCGATCTTCGGGCCACCAACAACAAGCTCCTCGCCAGGTCCCAGCGGACCATCCAACACGCCACCGGCGTGGACGCAGAGACGGCGATTCGTGCGCTCGATTCCGTCGGCGGATCGGTCAAGGCGGCCATCCTGGTGGTACTCACGGGGATCGATCCGGCGCAGGCGAAGAGTGCTTTGGATGACGCCGGCGGCTTCCTGCGGAAGGCGATCCAGAAGCACGGATAGAGTTTCCCCAGGAGGGGAAATGAATACTTACACGACCGTCCCGAGCGGCGAGCAGGTTGTCCAGGAGCTGCCGTGGAGGTGGAAGGTCCAGGGCAGGATCTTCCTGATTGGCGGCCTCGGCTTCATGTTCGATGCCTGGGACGTCACCCTCAACGGCATCCTCATTCCGCTGCTTTCCAAGCATTGGTCCCTCCAACCCGCCGACGCTGGATGGATCGGCACCGCCAACCTGATCGGCATGGCCTTGGGCGCCTTCGCCTGGGGCACCATCGCGGAAACGATCGGCCGGAAACGGGCCTTCACCGCCACCCTGCTGGTCTTCTCCATCTTCACGGTGCTGGGCGCCCTCGCCCCGGACATCGTCTGGTTCTGCGCCTTCCGCTTCGTTGCCGGCTTCGGACTGGGCGGATGCATTCCGGTGGACTACGCGTTGGTCGGTGAATTCACTCCACGGAAGCAGCGCGGCAAAGTGCTGACGGCCATGGATGGTTGGTGGCCCATAGGGGCCGCCCTGTGCGGGTTCATTTCGGCAGGACTCGTCGCCGCCTTCGCGGACTGGCGCCTGACGATGCTCGTCATGGTGTTGCCTGCCCTTCTGGTGTTTTGGGCGAGGCGGAGCGTGCCCGAGTCCCCGCTCTTCCTCATCCGCAGGGGCCGCCGCCAAGAGGCCGCCGACGTCATCGACGGTCTCGTCCTGGCCACGGGAGCCGAGCAGCGCGCCTACAGCCTGCCCGCGCCACAAGACGCTCCGCGCCTTTCCGCCGGCAGTGCGTGGCAGCAGCTGCGACGGATCTGGCAATTCAACTGGAAGATCACGACGGCGGCCTGGGCCCTCTTTTTCAGCATCCTTATGGTCTACTACTTGAGCATGACGTGGATGCCGCGGATTCTGATCGGCGCCGGATTCGAGGAGTACAAGGCGTTCGTGACGACAGCCGGGATGGCCGGCGTCGGGCTTCTGGGCGTGGCGGTCGCTGCAGTGCTGGTGGAGCGCGTGGGCCGCAAGTGGATCCTGGCCATTACGGGGCCGCTGTCCGCGTTGACCCTGGTGATCGTCTCATTGGTGGTGGACATTCCGGACGCAGCGGTGTTCTGGCTCCTGGCGTTCGGCTTCGTGATCCAGGTGGCCATCCCGGTGCTCTACACCTACGTGTCGGAGCTCTACCCCACCGAGCTTCGCGGTTCCGGTTTCGGTTGGGCCTCCACGTTCTCCCGGGTTGGTGCCGGGATCGGGCCGCTCGTGTTCGCCTCGTATTTCTGGCCCGAGTTTGGCCTGGCCACGTCGTTTGCCTTGGCGGGAGGTCTCATTGTGGTGGCCGTGCTGTGGATGGCGTTGTTCGCCCCGGAGACCAAGCAGCTCGAGCTCGACTGAGCATGCCCCCTGCCCGCGGCTACGAGTGGACATAACAGCAATATGTCCATCCTTCGGGGCTAACAAGGGGCATGTCCCTTGGAGCACACTGGACATGTCCACTCGTGGCGGCTAACGGGTGGCATGTCCCCTGGGGTACCCGACTCAGGCGTGCTTTCCCGCTGCGAGCTCGGCGAGGGTACGGACCAGGAGCCGGCGCTCCACCACCTTGATGCGTTCGTGCAAGGTGTCTTCCGTGTCCTCCGGGGCGATGTCGACGGCTTCCTGGGCGATGATCGGGCCGGTATCCACGCCAGCGTCGGCCCAGTGCACGGTGCAGCCGGTCACTTTCACGCCATAAGCCATGGCATCGCGGACACCGTGGGCACCCGGGAAGGCCGGAAGCAATGCCGGGTGGGTGTTGAGGTACTTGCCGCCGAAGGCATCGATGAATTCCGGACTCACAATCCGCATGAACCCGGAGGAAACCACCACGTCCGGATCGTACGAGGCAACAGCCTTGGTTAGCGCGGCGTTCCAATCAGCCCTGTCCGCGTAGTCCTTGAAGTCCACCACGAAGGTGTCCAGTCCGGCTTCGGCGGAACGTTCCACGCCGTAGGTACCGGGCCGGTCGGCTCCGACGGCTGCGATCTCAACGTCCAGCTCGCCCGCCTTCACGGCGTCGATAACTGCTTGGAGGTTGGAACCGGTGCCGGAGACGAGGACAACAATGCGCATTGCACTAGCTTATGGCTGGCTCGCGTAGGCTGGAAAACATGAATTCCGGCGTTGGACCCACCCCGCAGCACCAGCCACAGAGTGAGGCTGCCAAATCAGCGCTTGCCGTTACCCGGACGCTGTTCAGGACTTTCCTGCTGACGGTGCTCGGCGCCATCTTCGTCTACATCCTGAACATCAGCTACGTCTGGCTCAGTGGCATCCTCACCGTCGTCGCAGGAGTGCTCGGAGTGGTGGTCCTTGTGCGGACCATCAGGTTCAAGCAACCGCGCATCGTACTTTTCGGCACCATTTCCGGGCTGGTTGTCACGGCCATCATGTGCCTGCTGGTGCTCACCGCCGTCGTCTTCTTCCAGCAGATCCGCACCCTCGAGGACTGCGCACGAGGCGCGCTGACTCTCCACGCCCAGACCTCGTGCCAGCTTGATTTCCAGAAATCCATTCCCTCCGGATTGCGCTAGCCGGGCACAATCCGAGGTGAGGCGGGCGCCTTAGCGGCGGTCGCCGTCGTACACGGAATCGTCCAAATCCGCTTCGTGGAGCTTCTGCCGCCTCTCGAGCCAAGGCCCCACCCAATAGCCGATCACGACGCCGATCCCCACCTCCGCGGCGATCCAGACTGCCGTCCACCGCGGGTCCGGTCCGATCTCGGTGAGGCGCCCGATTCCGGCGGAACCGCGCGCCAGCCAGGCGAGGCCCCCAGCCAAAACCCCGGCCACAGCCCCGACGAGCGCGCCGAGGAACAGCGTGGAAACAGGAGCCGTGAACCAGCGCGCCTTGATCTTGATGGAGAGCCATTCGTCGAAGTGGTTCTCCCCCGCACGCAGGAACCACCAGCCGGCCAGCAGGCCCGCGATCACCGGAACGGCCAAGGCCGCCGCACCGAAGTCGAGTTGCCCGGTGGGCAGCGCGCCGAAGACGGGAATGGCAGGCAAGGGCCCGACGGCGGTGCCCAGCGGCCCGACGTGCGAGCCGACACCGAGGGAGAACCCGGCCCCGGAGGACCAAGCCAAAGCGAAAACCGCCAGATTGGGCAGGTAGCCGAGCTGGGCGATGGTCAGGACGCCACCGCCGAGGGCACCGGCTTTCAGGCCCTCGTAGACGGCGATGATGTCCGTCCAGTGCATGACAAGGTCGACGGCGAGCAGCATCGCCGCGAGGGTCATGGCGGCCATGATCGCGACGAATCCGGCCTTGATGGCGGAACCAAAGTAGGATCCGGCCCAACGTGAATGTTGGCTTGTGCGTGCGAGCCAATCGACGGCGTCGACGCCAATGAGCCTGCTCCAGGAGCCGGACTCGCGCCGGGCGCCCACCACCATGCCCAGGCCGAACGGGATAAGCGGAAGCAAGGCAGCGAACCAGATGTTGATGACGATGTCCTGCGTGCGGCACACGAATCCGGTGGCCGCGCCGAACGCCCCGTAGACAAGCAAGGCTCCGAAGAATGCCTGCCACAGTTGGTCCGTGTAGGAGGCCCTGGCCAGTCTGCGGCCTGCGCGCCACGCCAGGAGGAACGGGACCAGGGTCAGTCCGAGCGGGATAAGGGACAGCGTGCCGGAACCCGGTAGGCTCGCGGTTCCCATGTTGACGGTGGCCAGTTGCAGCGGCACGCCGTGGACCAGCAACCAGGTTTGGCCAGCCAAGCGTGCCAGGAAATCGATGGTGTGGTTCTGGAATCCGTCAGTTGCCCAGACGCCGATCAGCGGCAAGACCACCACGAGCGCCGAGATGATCGCGGCCTGGGCCGACTCAAGGGCACCCTGCAGCCACAAGGGCATGGGCAGGCCATGGTTACCGGTCTGATCAGCGCGCAGTTTCATCGTGTTCTATCGTGCCACGGCGGGCCCCGCTCCCCCGGCAGGCGCCCGGACGCCCCGCCAATCCGCCAACGCCCGCTCACCTATGAGGCCTCCCGGGCCGACGCCTGCTCACCTATGAGGCCTTCCGGGCCAACGCCCGCTCACCTATGAGGCACGAAAGCGAAACGCTAGCGCACATCCGCCGCGCCGCCGTCGTAAAGGTGAGCGAGCGTTCGGGAGAAACGCAACATAGGTGAGCGAGCGTTTCGGAGAAACGCGACATAGGTGAGCGAGCGTTTCGGAGAAACGCGACACAGGTGAGCGAGCGTTTCGGAGAAACGCGACATAGGTGAGCGAGCGTCGGGGGCGGTGCCAGCGTCGGGGGGCGTCGCGGTGCCGCCGCCAGGCCCGCCGGCCGCCGCCGCTCCCAGCGCTTTTTGCATATGCCAGACGTAAAATTGGATTGTTCGCAATAGGTGGATGGAGGGCGTAATGACTACCGCGACCCCACATGCACACGGTGTTCACTTCGGACGGACGGACATCCAGAACATCGGCATGGGTGTAGGTACTCTGATGGCGCTGGTGGGCCTTCTCGGATTCATTCCGGGCATCACCATGCGGTACGGGGAATTGCAGTTCTTCGGGCCAAATTCGCACGCAGTGCTCCTGGGTGTGTTCCAAGTGTCGCTGCTGCTCAACATTGTGCAGTTGCTCATCGGCGGAACCAGCTGGGCGATGTCCCGCTCGGGCGGCCATAGCGCGCGCAATACCCTGATGAGCTTCGGTGCCTTGTACATCGTGCTCAGTGTGTATGGACTGAGCGTCGGGGTTGATTCGGCGGCCAACTTCCTGTCGCTGAACACGCTCGACAACTGGACGTTCATGGTCTTGGGCATCCTGATGGTCGCCGCAGGCTGGATGTTTTCACGTCATCTGGCTGACGACGCAAAGTAGCCCTATGCAAAGCCCGGATTAAGTTAGCCCGGGATTATAGGAGCCGCCAATGGGTAGGATCTACAGCCAAATCTGAATAGTCATACAAGCGGTTGGTGCAGTTCCTGCGGTGAAGAAGCCGGGGGCTGTGCCAACCTTCTTTGTGCCCGACGCCGTCAGATCCACTTGGGTGCCGCCGGAACCGGCCCGACGCCCGCCGTCACGCCGTCGCTCCCGCGCCCGGTGGCCCATTGCACGACGCCGGCAAGAGGCCCTGCGACCACGACGGCGGCGTCCGGATCACCGAAGGTGCGGTCGGTGCCGTTGACCTTGATCAACAACCCGGCGTCGGTCCCGCGGACCGCCCACGCCGAGGTGATGTCAGCCAACAGCCGTTCCAGGACCGACGCCGGGACGTCACCGAACGATGCACCGTTGTCGAGGTCCACGGCGTGCACCCAGACTTCGCGGGTACGCATCCAGACAGTTTCCGACGCCGGGACTTCCCTGCCCTGGATGGTCCGGACCGTGTGGTGCCAGGCGTCGTCGGGCAGGTCTCGCCATTCGACGCTCAGGTGCACCGCTGAGTGGTCGAAGAGGTTCCGCAACGCGATGGGAGGCAGGGTGGCCCCGAAGTTGATCTCCTCATCCCGCACGGCAACGGAGGGATACATCGGAGTCTCCACCCCGGTCGACGCCCATTCCACCAAACGGGCGATGGCCCGGGCGTTGTAGCCCACGTGTGCCACAACGTGGCGGCGGGTCCAGCCCGGAAGCAGCGAATCGCCGTCGAGCTCGGCGTCGGAGAGTTCGTTGAGCTTGCGGGCGAAGAACGCAGTCCCCCGCCGGGCCTGCAAGAGCTGTTCCTGCAGGCCCGGATCGGTGGTGAGGTCGTGGCGGGCGACCATCAGGCTTCCTTCACCACACGGTTGTTCAGCTGGCCCAGGCCTTCGATGGTGGTGACCAGGAGCTGACCTTCCTGAAGGTAGCGCTTCGGGTTCTGGGCGTGGCCAACACCGCCGGGCGTACCGGTCGCGATGACGTCGCCCGGGTTCAGCGTGATGATGGTCGAGATGTAGGACACCAGGAATTCGGGCGTGAACACGAGGTCCCCGGTGGGGGTCTGCTGCTGGATCTCGCCGTCCACCGCCGAGGTCATGAGCGGCCCGGCCGCGAACTCGTCCTTGGTGACCAGGGCCGGCCCGAACGGGGTGCTGTTTTCCCAGGTTTTTCCTTGCAGCCATTGGACGGTGCGGAACTGGTAGTCGCGCATGCTGATGTCGTTCAGCACCGAGTACCCGGCGATGTGGTCGGCCGCGTCGGCTTCGCTGATGCGCCGCCCCTTCTTGCCGATCACGACGGCGAGCTCGGCCTCCCAGTCCACGGTGTCCGATTCCTGCGGCAGCGCGAGGTCGTCGTTGGGACCGATCAGCGATTCCTCGTACTTCGCGAACAAGGTGGGGTACTCGGGGATTTCCCGGCCCATCTCCTTGATGTGGTTCCGGTAGTTGTGCCCGACGCAGATGATCTTCCCCGGTGAGGGCACGACGGCGGCGAGGTCGGCGCCGTCGTACGCGTGCGTTGCGCCGTTGGCCGCCTCCGCGATGGCCGTCCAAGCTGGATCCTGCAGGAGGGCGCCCACGTCGGAGAAGCCGTCGATCTCGGTCAGGGTGTCGCCGTCCTGGCGGACGGCCACGGTGCCGGTGCCGGTGCCGGTGCCGTCAGAAGTGCGGAGGGTGAGGAGTCTCATTTGTTGCGTCCTTCGATGTACGTGCGGTTGAAATTCAGTCGCTCGAAAATGGGGGCGTCGCTGAAGCGGAAGAGATCGAACTCGCTCTCGGCCTCAAGGGACCATTCCTGCCAAGATGGCACAACAAAGAGGTCGCCCTTCTCCAGGACCTTCGATTCCCCGTTCAACACCACGGTGCCGCGTCCTTCGAAGACCTGCCAGACACTGGAGCCGACTTCACGCACAGCTTCGGTGGACGCGCCGGCCCGCAGACGGTGGAATTCGGCGCGGATGGTCGGCATCACGTCCCCGCCGGTGGTCGGGTTGGTGTAGCGCACGGCGGCGTGGCCCTGGGACACCGTAGCGGGGTGGCCCTCGTCCTCAAGGGCCAACTGTTCACTCAGGGCGGCGTCGGTGTGCTCCCAACGGTAAGCCGCGATCGGGGAATTCACCGTGTCCTGCAGCCCGGACAGCGGACGGAGGCCGGGGTGGGCCCAGAGCCGCTCGGAGCGGGAGACGTCCGGTGTGGCCTCATCCGTGACTCGTTCGGTGCCGAATTCGAAGAACCCGGCGTCCGCGTAGTGCACGAACGGGATGTCCAGGCCGTCGATCCACGCCATCGGCTGGTCGGTGTCGTTGTGGTGGCCGTGGAAGTTCCAGCCCGGCGTCAGCAGAAAGTCTCCGCGGCGCATCGCCACCGGGTCCCCGTTGACGACGGTCCAGACGCCTTCGCCCTCGACGACGAATCGGAACGCGTTCTGCGAGTGGCGGTGTTCCGGGGCTGTTTCGTGCGCGCCCAGATACTGAATGGCAGCCCACAGCGTCGGCGTCGCATACGGCGTACCGGCCAAGCCTGGGTTGGCCAAAGCGATGGCGCGACGTTCCCCGCCACGGCCCACGGGCACCAGGTCCCCGGCGCGGGCGGCCAGCGGATACAGATCGTTCCAGCGCCACACGTGCGGTACGGCTTTCGGGGAGGGCACCATCGGCATCAGGTCCGCGATCTCGGTCCAGAGCGGAATCAGGTTCCCGGCCTCGAAATCCTTATACAGCTGCTCCAGCTGGGCAGCTTCTTCGGGAGTCGGCTCAGGAACCGCATGCGCGGCCGCGACCGATTCATGGGTTGTGCTATCGGCGCTGATGGACACAGGGGCCTCCTCGGGGGGACGGGACAGTTTTGGCGTACTCCTGACCCTAGGGAGGCCCCCAAGTGATCTCCAGCATATTCTGCTAGCCAGAATCCCCTGGCCCACCTTGCTAACGGGCTGACCCAACTGGCTCGCAGTTGTTGTCGTTATGGGCCCTCAAAACGACACCTAATGCGAGTCAGTTGGGTGGGCTAGGGCTGGGACTCGGCCGGATTGGCGGCGATGTCGATCTCCAATTGGCGCTGGGTTTCCCGCAGGATGCCCACGAGTCCGCTGTCGAAGAGCCTGCGGAACCTCGCCACGGGAGTCGCGACGCTCAGCGCGCCCACTGCAACGCCGCGGCCGTTGTGTAGGGCCACACCCAAAGCGCTGATCCCCTCCTCGGTGCCTTCGAAATTCGCGGCGAAGCCATTGCTCCGGATCGTCTCGAGCTCGCGCAGGAAAGCCGGATATTCGGCGTCGGGAATGTTGTCCCCGCCGATCTCCGCATTCTGGCTGCGGAACAACTGCTCAATCATCGCGGGCTCGAGCTCTGCCAACAGCGCCTTGCCGCCCGAGGCCTTGTTGGCCGGCAGGACGGTCCCCTGCCGGTCGCCCACCCTCAGGGCGTTCGTCCCCTCCACCGTCGCCAGGAACCGCACCTTGGTACCCACGCGGACCATGAGGTTGACGGTCTCATTGATCCGGCCGCTCAGGAGTTCCATGTGCGGTTGCGCCACGGTGCGCAGCAAACGACTCCAACTCAGCCCCGCTGGGCCCACTCCCATGGCGGGCCCGGGCACATAGCGGCGGTTCTCGTCCTGGACCGCGAACCCCCGGTAGACCAGCATGGCCAACAGCCGGTGGGCTGTGGAGGGGGCAACACCCAGCTCCGCCGCGGCGTCCTTGAGGCGGAGGCTGCCGCCGTCGCGCAGGAGCTGAAGAAGATGCAGGGCGTTGTCCACGGCTTCAATGGAATAGGCCGGCTTCTTGCGGGCTGGAAGATTCTGCACCACAGAATTCTATTGGGCCACAGAAACAACGGCCACACAGTGGTGGGATGAATCACACCACATCCGCTGCAGCGCCGGAGCGGACCCAAGACGGCGTTCACCACTCCCCCGGGACAGCAACCAAGGCCTCCGCCCGGTTCTCCAAGCGTTCCGCCGCTGCCGTGCTGGTCTGTTGGTTACTGGTGGTTTTCGACGGCTACGACCTCATCGTCTACGGCACCGTGCAGTCCTCCCTCATCACCGACACGGGCTGGGGACTCACCAAAGCCACCGCCGGCACGGTCGGTTCGATGGCGTTCCTCGGCATGATGATCGGAGCCATCTTTGCGGGAAGAATGTCGGACAGCTGGGGCCGCCGTCGGACCATCATCGCCTGCGCCGCACTGTTTTCGCTCTTCACCATCCTGTGCGCGTTCTCGCCAAACGCCTTCGTCTTCGGCGGTCTGCGCTTGCTGGCCGGCATTGGCCTGGGTGGACTTGTTCCTTCGGCCAATGCCTTGGTCGCGGAACTGGTTCCCGCCAAATGGCGGTCCACGATCGCCACGCTGATGATGTCCGGAGTGCCGATCGGCGGCTCAATTGCCGCGCTGGCCGGCATTCCGCTGATTCCCGCTTTCGGCTGGCCGGTCATGTTCCTCGTGGCCGCGGCGGCCCTCCTGGTGGTGGTTCCGCTGGGCATCCGTTTCCTCCCGGAGACGCTCCCGGCCGTCCGCCCGGAAACCCTCCCGACAGCCAAGAACGCGAAACAAACGGGCTTCAAATCCCTGCTCCGCGCCCCGTACCTCGGCATGAGCCTCCTGTTCGCGATCTCCACCCTCGCGACGCTCTTTGCCTGGTACGGGCTTGGCACGTGGCTCCCGAACCTGATGCAACTGGCCGGCTACAACCTCGGGTCCGCCCTGACCTTCGCGCTGGCCCTCAACCTCGGCGCCGTCGTCGGCTCGGTGGCCACCGCTTGGGCCGGAACCCGTTTCGGTCCGATCCCGACGGCGATCGCGGCAGCCGCCGTCGCCGCCGTCGCGCTGGCCGTGCTGGTGGCGGGTCCGTCCGTGGGTCTTGTCTACCTCATGTTGGTGCTGGCCGGGGTGGGCACCCATGGAACCCAGTGCCTCATCATCGCGGCGGTCGCGAGCCACTACCCGGCGCATTTGCGGGGCACAGCGCTTGGCTGGGCCCTCGGCGTCGGCCGCATCGGCGCGGTCGCCGCACCCCAAGTCGGCGGCCTGCTGCTCGCGGCCGGGCTGGGCGTCAACTCGAACTTCCTGGCATTTGCGGCAGCCGCAGCTGCCGCGGCCGTCCTGCTCGGCGCCATCGGCACCAAGATCAAGACGGCCCGGATCAAATCCGCCGAAATCCACTCCAAAAACACCACCCCTGTAGGAGCCAGCAATGTCTGACCGCAAACAGTCCACTGAAGTCCTCGTCGTCGGCGGAGGGATGGCCGGCCTCGCCGGCGCCCTGGCCCTCCGCGCGAACGGCGCCGAGGTCACCTTGGTTGAGCGGGCACCTGAATTCGGCGAGGTCGGGGCTGGGCTGCAGATGGCACCCAACGCCTCCCGCGTGCTGAAGCGCTGGGGCCTTCTCGAGAAGGCGCTCGAGATCGGCGTCCGGCCCAAGCACTTGGTGTTCCGAGACGCTCTGAGCGGCGAGGAACTCACCCGGCAGACCCTCGATGGCGAGTTCGAACAGCGCTACGGCGCTCCGTACGTGGTGATCCACCGCAGCGACCTGCACCGGATCCTGTTGGAGGCGTGCCAAGACGCCGGTGTCCGCTTGGTGAACGATGTCGTCGTCGAAAAGGTCGAAACCGTGAACCACCGCGGCGTGGCGCACACGGCGAGCGGCGACGTTTACGAGGCCGACGTCGTCATCGGCGCCGACGGCCTCAAGTCCACGCTCCGCGCCGCCGTCGCGCAGGACGGACCGGTGTCGTCGTCGTACGTCGCCTATCGCGGAACCGTTCCCATCACCCCTGAGACCCCGGCGACGGATCTCGAGGACGTCGTCGTCTACCTCGGGCCGGACTGCCACCTTGTGCAGTACCCGCTGCGCAAAGGCGAACTGCTCAACACTGTGGCCGTCTTCAAGTCGCCCTCGTTCGAGCGCGGCGAGGAGCAATACGGAGGCGTCGACGAACTCGAGGCGGCTTACAAGGACTGCGTCCCGGCAGTACAGCGAGCGCTGCGGAACCTTGCGACAGGCATCCGCTGGCCCATGTACGATCGGGATCCCATCGAGAACTGGATCGACGGCCGCTTGGTTCTCATGGGCGATGCCGCGCACCCCATGCTCCAGTACTTGGCCCAAGGCGCCTGCCAGGCGCTTGAAGACGCCGCGGTCCTCCAGGACTCCACCGTCGGTTCCGTGTTCACCGACGACGGCGTGGACGCCGCGGCTTGGGACCGCGCCATCGGCGATTTCAACTCAGCCCGCGCAGCGCGCACGGCCCGCGTCCAGCGCACCGCGCGCGTGTGGGGCGAGTCGTGGCATGTGTCCGGCGTCGCGCGCACCTTGCGGAACCTGCTTTTCAAGAGCCGCATGGACGGCGACTTCCAGTACAACGACTGGCTCTACGCCCAAGAAAGCCACGGCGTCCCGGCGGTCCCTACGGAAGGCACGGCAAGGACTGAAGCGCTGGCGGGAACGCACGCCTAGGAGCATCCGTTATGTCAATTGAAGGTAAGCAAATTGCTGGACTCCTGGAGCAGACCGAAGCAGACTGACTACACGAGCCGCTTGGGTGCTTGCCGTTGAAAGGACAGTCATGTTCGACCTCGTTGCTTATCTCCCCCTTCTTGTCACCGTAGTGGGGGTAGTTGTCGCCGTTGCCGTCATTAGGCTTCTCATTAAATTGATGTGGAAAGTGGCTGAACCAAACGAGGCGCTCATCATTTCCGGCTTGACGCGGGGAAGCTTGGACACCAGGGACGGAATGGATTTCAAAATCGTCACCGGAAAGGGCGCCCTGGTGGTTCCCGGGCTCCAAACCGTGCGCACTTTGTCCCTGACACTGAATGAAACAGAGCTCCAGGTCAACTGTGTGACCTCGCAAGGTATCCAGGTGATCGTGGAGGGCGTGGTTATTTACAAAATCGGGGACGCCGCACCTTTCATTGCGAACGCCGCGAGGAGGTTTCTCGGCCAGCAGCCCAAAATGCAAAGCCAGGTCTACAACGTTTTTGAGGGGCATTTGCGCTCGATCATCGGCAGCATGACCATGGAAGAAATCATCCGCGAGCGCGACAAACTCGCTTCGTTGGTCCGCAGCGCCAGCGGCATAGAAATGGAAAAGCTTGGCCTGGTGGTTGATTCCCTCCAAATCAAGGACCTCCAGGACCCCACGGGCTACATCCAAAACCTGGCCAAGCCGCACATTGCGCAGGTCAAAATGGAGGCCCGCATCGCTGAAGCCACTAGGAACCGGGAGGCCGCGGAGCGGGAAGCCGAGGCCGCCGCCCAAATCGCGGACGCCCAAAGCCTTTCGGCGATCAAGCAATCAGCGGCCCAAGCCAATGCCGAAACCGCCAAGGCCAACGCCGCCCAGGCAGGACCGTTGGCTGACGCCACGGCGCGCCAGCAAGTGGTGGTCCAGGAAACCGAGGTGGCCAAGCTGGAGGCCGATCGCGAGGAGCAGAAGCTCCAGACGTCCATCCGAAAGCCGGCCGATGCAAAGGCGTATGCCCAGCGGACCGAGGCGGAAGCCCAAAAGGCCGCCGACATCAGCGCGTCCGAGGCGCGGGCACGACGCACGGAACTGGAGGCCCAGGCGAACGCCCGCAAGGTGGAAGTCGAAGCTCAAGCCAATGCCACGGCAGCGGCCGCCATTGCCGGAGCCACGAAGATCACGGGTGAAGCCGAAGCTGCCGCCACCCGGGCCCGCGGCGACGCTGCAGCATCAGCCATCAAGGCCAAGTCGTTGGCGGAAGCGGACGGCATCAAAGCCCGTGCCGAGGCGCTCGGAACCAACCAAGAGGCAGTCATTTCCCAGCAGCTGGCGGAGAACATGCCCGCCATCGTGGCTGCCGCGGCTGAACCGTTTGCCCACGTGGGGCAGATGACGGTCCTCAATGGTGGCGAAGGCCTCAACAGCATGGTGGGCGGGATCCTGTCCCAGGTGGGCAACTACCTTCCATCGATCACAGCTGCTCTCAAGAACGGCAAGGAAGCGCCCAAGCGGCCCACGAAAACCCCCGATGCATAGGGACACCGATGCACAAAGAGGTTGATCGGAGCCTGACCGGCAAAATCGGCAGGGTCACGGGTCGAATCGGTCCAGGCACTGTGGGGGAAGTGATGCTTCCGTTCCACGGCGGGACAAGCGCTTTCCACGCGCACCCCTTCGACAAGAGCAGTGTCTTCAACGTCGGCGACGAGGTGCTTGTCATCTACTACGAGCCGCCAGGGACAGTATTCGTTGACGAGCTGCCGGACGTTCTGAAGGCCGCCAGGTAACCGGCCCGGCACCCAGCGCAAATAAAACAACTGAGGGCGGCTGGATAGCCGCCCTCAGTTGTCTTATCACTGATGGATTGCTCAGCCGAGCGGCGGAGCTCCCACCGAGTCGTACATCGCGTAGTCGTCGGTGGTGACCGATCCATTGCTGAACAAGCTCAACCCGAAACTGATGGCAGTGGCCCCGGCGGGAAGTGCCGGCGTCGTGAAGCTTGCCTGCGTGTAGGTGCTGGAGGCGGCCAGCCATGGTCCGGAGGTCCAGTACACCCAGTTGTTCGAGGCGTCACGGTAATACAAAGCGAACTGTGTGACGGCTGTGGAGGTGTACCAAACACGCACCGAGTAGGTGTGTCCTGCGACTGCCGCGGGTGGACAGGTGCTGGTGTCCATGGTGGGCAGCAGCTTCGCGTCACCGCTCGAGTATCCCGTGATGGTGAGTTTCTCCGCCTTGGTACCGGTGTGCGCGGTAGCTACCGTGCTGAACGTGGCGGTGTTGGTGCCGTATCCGCCGGCCTGCCAGCACTGCGGGAACGAGCCCGTACCGGCCGTTTCAAGGCTGGGGTTCTGAACCAGGTTGCCGCCGGCTGGTGGTGGCGGCGGAGGCGGTGGCGGGGTGCCGACGTCGAACATTTCGTAGTCATCCGTGGTGAGGGTGCCGTTGCTGAACAGGTTCAGCCCAAAGCTGATGCCGCTCGCCCCGGTGGGCAGTGGAGGCGTTGTCCACGTGGCCTTTTGATAGGTCGTAGCCGCCGAGAACCAAGGACTTGATGTCCAGTACTTCCACGTGCCGAGGCCGGTCCGATAGTAGAGCTCGAACTGGGTATTCGTGGTCGATTTATACCAAGCACCTATCGAATAGGAGTTCCCCGGTGTGGCCGTTGGTGAGCAACCTCCAAGGTCGAGGGTGGGCAACAATTTCGCATCCCCGTCGACATATCCACTCACCACGAGCTGTTCGGCGACCTTTCCGGTGTGTCCCGGCCTGACGGTGGAGAACGTTGGAGTGTTCGTGCCATAGCCTCCGGCTGCCCAACATTGCGGAACGCCGTTCACGAGGGTTTCAAGGCTTGGGTTCTTGATGAGGTTGCCGGTGCCCTCCGGCGGCGCGGGCGGTCCCGAGACAAGCGGCTTGACGGTTCCGCCGATCACCTGGGCCACCGTTTTGACCATGGTGGTTGCGGGCCTGGACTTGAGCCACGTGGCGAACTGGTTGAACAGGGTCGGGGTGACGTTCAGCGGATCAGTGCTGGTCGCTGAAATGTGGTGGAAGGTGAGCTGGACCCACCCGCCTGCCGGCTCCGCCTGGGTGACCGACTTTTGCAGGTCGGCGAGCGTCCAGGTGTTGTCGACCTCGTCGGGCGCAGCGGTGTCGTATGCATTCACCGGCGGGATGCTCTCCGCAAGCGGGCAGCCGGCACAACTGAATCGCGTCTTGATGTCGCCAAGGCCGCGGGCGCTGTTCAATCCGCAATTCTTCACAATGGTTTCGAGCGATGCGTTCTCGGCGGCGAAGGGATACGCGAAGTCAGTGATCGTGAATCCAAGGTTGCTGAGGTTCACCCTGTCGTTGCAGATCTGGCGGGTTGCCTCATCCGCCGTGACGGTAGTCAGGTCCGGGTGTGTGACCGTGTGGCCGGCAATCTCATTGCCGTTCGCCACAAGGCCCTGCATATCGCTTGTCGTCAGGTAATTGGGGTTGTTGATGAATCCCGACGGCGTGAAGAAAGTACCCACCAAACCCAGGCTCTGCATGGTCTGCGCGGCGGTGAGTTGATCGGCATTTGCATCATCAAAAGTCAGGGTCACGATGGTGGGGTTGGCAGCTTGGGCTGCAGGTGCGGTGATGCCGGCCGTGACGCCGGTGAAAGCGAGTACAACTACAACGGTGGATAACCAGGTAAACCATCTGCCGGGGATCGTCCTGTTGAACCTCCGGTACTGGTCAACCTGGTTAGTACGATTGACGATTTTCATAGGGTCTGGCTCGATTCTAGACAGCGGCCTGGCCGGACATACGGGCGGCGCGGGGCGAAAACACCCTGCGCTGTTCAGCGCATGAGGGCGCGGCGCCCAGTCAGCGCCCTCTTGCCGAAATACCCCGGTGCCCGGGACAAGCCCCAGTCATGGCCACGAGGTTCACTACGGTGTCACCGTAAGGCGGGCCGACACGGGGGAATAAGAGTAACTTCTACCCGTCTTTCAGCCCGGTAATTACCCAGATTGGCGAAATTTCCGGCGACACGGATCCTCCACTCGGGAAATCAATATCAGTTTGTTAACCAAACCTTCCCCTTGCCGTCACGCCTATTCCCCCGCATCGCCAACCTCCGCGCACACCGTGGAGGGGTGAGGATCGCTATCGTTGCCGAATCATTCCTGCCGCTCATGAACGGGGTCACGCACTCCATCCTGCGGGTGCTGGAGCATCTGCAAGAGCGAGGCGATGAAGTGATGGTGATTGCGCCGTCGACGTCGGACACTGCTGTCTCGGACGTCGTGAACGGCGCTTTCGTCCACCGCCTCCCCTCCGTGCCCTTGGCCGGATACACAAATGTGCGGGTGGCGTTGGGCGGTGTGAGCCGGGTCAAGAGAATCCTTGCCGACTACGCTCCGGACGTCGTCCACCTCGCATCCCCTTTCGTCCTCGGATGGCGGGCCGTACAGGCCGCGTACCAACTCGGCATCCCCACGGTTGCGATTTATCAAACCGAAGTGCCCAGCTACGCCGCCCGGTATGGCCTCCCGATGCTGGAGAACTGGGCATGGAACCGGGTGGACAACATCCATCTCCGGGCGGACCGGACACTGGTCCCGTCCACGTTCGCGCTCAACCAGTTGCGCGGCCGCGGGATCTTGAGGGTGGGCATGTGGCGGCGCGGTGTGGATACCGCGCGGTTCTCCCCCACCAAGCGCTCGACGGCGTGGCGCGCCTCCGTGGCGCCCCACGGCGAGCGCATCATCGGCTATGTCGGCAGGCTCGCGGTGGAGAAGCAGGTGGAGGACCTTGCCGTTCTCGCGGATCTGCCGGGAACCCGGCTTGTGATTGTGGGCGACGGTCCGCAACGCGCCGCCCTCGAAGCAGCACTGCCAAACGCTTTCTTCACCGGGTTCCTGGGCGGCGAGGAATTGGCCCAAGTAGTGGCCGGCCTTGACCTCTTCGTCCATCCTGGCGAGTTCGAAACGTTCTGCCAGACGATCCAGGAGGCCATGGCCTCCGGCGTTCCCGTCGTGGCCACCGGCCGCGGCGGTCCCCTCGACCTCGTGGAAAACTCGCGCACGGGCTGGCTTTACGAACCGGGAGACCTCGCGCAGTTGCGGGGTTACGTTCAGGACCTGGTGGGCGACGACGCCAAGCGCCGCGCGTTCGGAACGGCGGCACTCGCTTCGGTCCAAGGGCGGACCTGGCCGGTGCTGAGCGCGCAACTTGTCCAGCATTACGAGGCAGTGATCGCCGGCGAAGCGCTCGTGGAGCCTGCCGCCGCGCCAAGCCCGGTTCAGGCGCCCGGGCTTCAGGCGCCCGGGCTTCAGGCGCCCGGGCTTCAGGCCGGGCTCAAACCGGCCGAGCCTGCCACCATTTCCGTGACTTCCAGCAAAGGACTCCCAGCATGAAAATCTCCGTTGTCGGCTGCGGCTACCTGGGCGCGGTGCACGCCGCCACGCTCGCGTCGATGGGCCACACCGTGGTGGGCATCGACGTCGATGCCCAGAAGGTCGCCCACCTGAACAAGGGCTTCGCGCCCTTCCACGAACCCGGCCTCGATGAACTTCTCCGGGACGGCTTCGCCACCAAGCGCCTCGCGTTCTCCACCGACTTCGCCGATGCCGCCGACGCCCAGACGCACTTCCTCTGCGTGGGCACCCCGCAGTCCAAGACCTCGGACACGGCGGACCTCTCCTACGTGATCGCAGCCACGAAGAGCCTCCTCCCGCATCTGGCGAGGGGCGCCGCCGTCGTCGGCAAGTCCACCGTTCCCGTGGGAACAGTGGACATGCTCCGCGGCATCCTTGCCCGCAGGCCGGATGTCCTGCTCGGCTGGAATCCCGAGTTCCTGCGCCAAGGCACGGCGGTCAAGGATTCATTGGTGCCCGACCGTTTGGTGTACGGCGTGCCGGGCGGCAAGGACTCTGCCGCCGGCGCCCCGGTCACGGCTGCGCTCGACGCCGTCTACGAACCGCTGATCTCCGCCGGGATCCCGCGGTTGGTCTGCAACTTCGCGACGGCCGAGCTCATCAAGTCCGCCTCCAATGCATACCTCGCCACGAAGCTCAGCTTCATCAACGCCATCGCCGAACTGTGCGACGCCTCAGGGGCCGACGTCACGGAACTCAGTGAGGCGATGGGCCTGGATCCGCGCATCGGCAACCGGTACCTGCACGCCGGCCTGGGTTTCGGCGGCGGCTGCTTGCCGAAGGACATCCGCTCGTTCCGCGCACAGGCACAAGCGCTGTCCGTGCCCTCCCTCGATGAGTGGATGGGTGTGGTCGACTCCATCAACCTGGGCCAACGCGCCCGCGCCGTCGAGGTCGCCCGCGAGATGTGCAAGGGCTTCCTGTCCGGCCGGACCGTCACCGTATTGGGTGCGGCCTTCAAACCGGACACCGACGACATCCGAGACTCCCCCTCCCTCGACGTCGCACTCCAACTCGCGGCGGCCGGCGCCCACGTTACCGTGACCGATCCCAAGGCCATCAACAACGCGTGGATGCGCTACCCGCAGCTCCGCTTCGAAGCGTCCACGACGCGCGCGCTCGAAGGCGCCGAGTTGGTGCTGCTGCTCACCGAGTGGGACGAATACCGCGCCCTCTCACCCGCCGTCGTCGGCTCGCTCGTACGACGCCGGATGGTGCTGGACGCGCGCAACGTCCTGGATGCTCGAGCATGGCAGGCGGAAGGCTGGACGGTTCGCGGGCTCGGAACCGGCTCCCACGTTGAGGCTTCGGAGCCGGTTGCCGACGTCAAGCCTGCCGTCCTTCCCGTCGAGCCGCTCAACACACGGCCGTTCATTGTCGGTTCGCCGGCCAAGGCACCCTCTACTCGACGCTAAGCCTTCTTGGCCGGGGTTGGCTGCCGTGGTGGCCGGGTCCGTCGCGGCCGCTGTGGCCGCGGCCGTGAAGAGGGCCGCGAACGGCTCTCAGTGTTTTAGCCCCGCAAACACGTAGACGAGCCCTCGCGCACACGGAGATCGGGCTTGTTCACACTGAGAAACGGCCTTTTGCACACGGATTTTTCCGTTTTTTACACGTAGACGCCAATTTCACCGAGAGAATCTGAACCGTGGATGGCCTTCCTTTTTGGAAGGGCAACACTCTTCAGGGCCAGCGAAACCGTTGGCCGTTCTACTCGAGAAATGGGGTTGTAGTGGAATCAACAATGACGAAAAGGACCGGCCTTCAGGCTGCGGCCGCGGCGGCGCTGGCTGTGGTTGGCATCTTCGGCGCGAGCTTGGCCGTTTCGTGGATCGCGGGGTCCCTTGGCATCTCTGCCGCGGCGGCGTCCCAGATCATGCATGCCATCGAGGTCGGAGGATGGGCCCTCGTTGTCATCGGCACAATATTCGGGGCAGGAATCACGGGTGCCTTGATCGCCACGGCTCGAACCATCCTTTTCCGCATCGGTCGGGCTCAAGCGGTCGCCTAAATCGATGCTTGCTAAGACAGCACGCGTGCTTGGGGGCATCCCTGGATGGTTGCTCCCAAGCACGGGCCTGGCCATGGCCGCCATAGCCTTCTTCGGCTACTCAGCGGTGGACCTGTCGTGGATCCGGGACGCCAGGGACATGGGCGGAAGCCCCCTCTACAGCAAAGATTTCCTCCAGATCCTTGGGCGGAACGTCGGCGCGGCCTTGGTGCTGTATTCGGGGGTCGCGACCCTCGGGCTGACTACGCTTCTCGGGGCCGGAATCCTGGCGTTGTATGTCGGGGCGACAGTTTCCCTCGGGGTGCATTCCGTCGGTAGTGCAGGCCTGGTTGCCGACGTGATGTGGTACGTCCCGTTCGAATTCCTCGGCCTGGTGATGGCGGCGACCGCTGGATTCCAGCCCGCCGCGGGCCTGGCCCGCCGGCTGCTGACGAAGAACGAGCCGCCAACCCTGAGATCGTTCATCGACGATATGGCCCGTTCCCTCGGCACGTTGCTCATTGCCCTAGTCCTGATCGTCCTCGGTGCCGCCATCGAGGCCATCGTGATTCAGCTCAAGTCCTGAGGAGGATTTCATGACCAGCACGGAAGACGGCCGGGAGTCCGAGACTGTCATCAGCGTCGCGAAGGTCGGAAAGTTGCGACCCGAGCCAACTGCAGCCCGGGATTGGGTTTCCACATCGCGCTTTCTGTGGATCGCGGGCTACATCGTGCTGATGGTTTTGGTGGCCCTGAGGCTTCCCCTGACCAGAAAGTACCTCAACGCGAACGTTCCGGCGGACGTGCGCTCGGAAATCGGCGACGATCGCTTGCTCAGCCTCTCGATGACGGTCGGCACCGTCATGTTCTTCCTGCTCTACGCCGTGATCATCGCTTTGTATTTCTCCCTCGCCGCGTTCCTGGACAAACGGGTCATCCCTGGAAAATCGGTACTCGCGGGCCGCGTCAATATCGGGGCCTTCTTTGTGATCGCCATTCTCGCCACGATCCCCGTGAATCTGTTCAGTGTGGTGTTCGGCGTCATCCAACCGCGGGATGTCCCTGGATACTGGGCCTATTTCCCTTCGATGGCGGTTGTTGCCCTGGCGATCTTCTACCGGCATTGGCGCGGGTTTTCCACAGGCAGGAAGATCCTCGTTGTGCTCTCAGCCATCGGTCTGTCAACAATAGTTGCCATCGGCTGACCATCTTCAACCACCACCCACGGACAGAATTCCTCAATGAATACTCAGCTTTACGGCCTTCTTCTACGAATCGTGGGCCTCATGGTCGCTGCATTCTCCGGCATTTCCCTCGGCCTCGTGTGGGCATCTCCTGCCCCGGAAGGCCTCAACAATATCGATCCGCTCGCCGTGAAGAACACGACAGTCACCATACTTCTCGTCTTCGGAGTGGCAGCACCCTTGATTGCGGCCTTCAGCCCGGCCGGGAAATGGCTACCACTCAAGGCGGCTGTTTTCGCCGTCGCCGGTTTTGCCAACGCGGCGGCCCTCAGCCCGGTCATCGTTGTTCCGTTCCAGGGAACGACGTCGGCAATCGCCGTCGTTTGTGCGCTCGGACTCGCGGTCCTCACCCTTGTGGCCTTCATGGACTCAGTCCAGAAGAAGAGTCCGCGGAGCAAGTTCTAGGTGCCGATGAGGACCACGGTCTCTCCCGTCGCAGACGCCGGTCAGATGTCGAACCCCAGGGTCCCTGCCGCATCGGTCCGCCGGTCCGATTACCGGATCCTGCGGGACTTCCGGGCGTTCGAAATCGTCAACGCGATGCGTTTGCCGATCACCCTCGATGGCTTCAGGGCCCTCGCTGTCTTCGGATCGATAGCCTTGGCCGTGCTCGGAACAATGGTGTTCGCGTCCACGATGTCAGTTCTCCGCGACGGCCCACTCCGCCATGACACGGCCGCCGTGCTCAACTGGGGATTCCTCGGGATCCTCTACTCCGCCGTGGCGACGGTTCTCAGCGAGGTTATTTCAAGCCGTCGGCTCGCGGTTTCCGGCACGCCGCACCTGGAGCTCTTCCGGGCGATGGAGCTTCCCCTCGCGCAAGTTGTTGTGAGATACGGACTGCTCCCGGCGCTCCGCCGCACGGGGATCCTTTGGTATTCGGCTGCGGTATTCCTTGTCGTCTTTTTCGAGGAAACGTCGAGCTACCTCAACGTCGTGGTGGCTTCCGTCTCCGTCCTCGCTTTCGCCTCCTCGGCGTGTGCCTACTGCGTTCTTCATTTCGCTTCAACACCTGCGCGACGGATCGGCCTCCATTGGCGGTACTGCCTCTTGGCCCTCATCCTCGGATTGTTGCTCGGGGCTGCCACCGGATTCCTCCTGCCTCAGCTCTCCCGGCTCAACGGCCTCGCCGAGGACCCTTCTCGCTTCCTTCCGGAGTTGTGCTTGCTGACGGCCGCTGCGTCCGGGACATTGATCTTCCTCAGCATCCGCGCATGGCGCCGCCTCAGCTATCGCAGGATTTCCTTCAGTACCGCGCGAAGCGGCAGGCATCGACCGCTGTCGAAATTCGGGGTATTCGTCGTCACCGATCTGTTGGGTAGCAAACAAGGCTCGGTGATCAGCACCATCGTCCTCGCCTGGATCGCCGTCGTTGGTATCTTGCTGGGCGCCAGGGGCATCCTTCCCGTCCACTCGGCTCTCGGTTCCGGGGAACTGCACAAATCCTTGATTGGTATTGCCGTGCTCTTGAGCTTGGGAGTCACGGAACCGATGCTGAACCGGATCGGGCCCACCGCGAAGCTGTACCACTACCGCTCTGCCTGGGAGAACGGCTTCTCCGCCAACGCGATCGTTGTCCGGCTCGTCGGGATCTACCTTATGGCGGGGGCCGCCGTTGGTGGATTTGTTTTCCTTGGGGCACTTCTCGCCTTGGACGTTCCCGCTCCGGGTGCTGTCCTCGCGGGCGTGATCGTCGCTGCCTCCGGAGTCGTCGCCGAATCGCTCTCCCGGCCGCCAGCCGCTACTGACGGCACCAAAGCCAATGATGTGATGGACGCCCTTTTCACGCTCCTCCTCATCTCTCCTTGTTCGCTCATCCTTGTTGTCAGCCCTGAGTTCAGCACCGTGCTGTTGTCGGGCTATTCCATCCTCTTGATCCTGGGAGCCGTCGTATGCCTACGCCAACGTCTTTTGAGACTTCGATCGAGATTGATTCTGTAACCGTCGGCTACCGGCAGGGCACCCCTGTCCTCGAGGGACTCAGCCTCAGCATGAACGAGCCGGGACTCTACCGGGTGGCCGGCAGCAATGGCAGCGGGAAGTCGACCTTCCTTGAGCTCATCAGCGGCTTCCTCCAACCGTGGGCCGGAAGCGTTCGCCTGTGCGGTATCGACGCCGGTTCTCCCGACGCGCGACACGTGCGGAGCGTCTGCCGCACGACGCCGGCACTCTACCCTTCCATGACTGTTCACGATCATCTGGCTCTTGCGGCCCGCAGCCGCCAGGTCGGCCCGGAGGCCGGACTCGCCAGGCTCGCCAAATACGGATTGCAGGACTGGGTGGAACAGCCCGTCTCCATGCTGTCGACGGGCAATATCCGGAAGCTCTGGTTGCTCATGTGCACCGTTGCCGATACCCCCGTTGTCGCTATCGATGAACCTTTCAATGGCATGGACGTCCAAGGCATTGAGGCCCTGATCGGCGAGCTCGGCGAATGGGCACAGCACAAGGTGGTTGTCCTCATCTCCCACACGGTTCCGGACCAACTGACCGTTAGCCATTCCTTCGTCTTCAAGCAGGAAAGGGCAACGCTGTAGTCCGGAAGTCACCATGTCGGCTCACTCGGAAGACCGCTTCTCCCGGAACGGAGACGAATCCCGGACAAGGTCAAAAAGTGCGGTGCGGGACGGGCTTCCCGTCTTCCGCAGCGCGTTGGAAATGTGGCTTTCCACGGTCCGGATACTGATCCCCAGATGCTCGGCGATCTCGGGGTTCGAGCGATGACCGGCCAGGGCCGCTATCTCAATTTCCCGGACGGTCAGGGGCGAGTAGCTACCGGAACTAAACGCGATGGGCTCATCCTCCGAAGGAAAACGTGTCGCGAACATGGAGTACGCCCGGTCCATCGCGGCCGCCCCGACAGTATTGTCCACGAAGGCGTACCGCTTGAATGCGCCGCGGAGCAGCATCCGTACCTGGTAGAAATCGGCGTCGGGCTCATAGTGTTCGAGCAGCACGCCGAGCATTTGATGGTCGTCCTCCACCACCGCGGCAGCAATTGCCACAAGCTGATCATGGGACGTGGAGGGGGCATACTCCTTCAAGGTCTGCCGAAGGCTTTCGAGAACCATTCGGCCAGGGAGCAAGCACGTGAAGAACAGCGCGGAATAGATCGCCTCCAGCACATAGCCATGTTCGAGTTGCCGTTGGATGAGTTTCGCGGCTTTCGCGTCGAATACGGCGGGGATGAGGGGCCGCGCGGCGACGAGTTCGTAGACTCCTCGTGCGGTCCCGGGGAGTGGTCCGATGTCTTCGCCTTCGCGCCGCGCCTGGGTGGCCAGGGTTGCTGCAGGCAAGATCGCCGACGTCGCGGTCCTCAGTCCAGCGAGCCTCAGCATGGCGTCGTGGAGGGAAGCCACAAGGAAGCCCGGCCGCCCCATGGCAAAAATGCTGCCCATGAGGTACTCGGCATCGTCGAAATAGCCGCGGTACATGAGGGCTTGGGCAGCAACATAGGTAGTGGAAACCATCCCGAACTGGTCCAGCTTGCGGCGGGCCTCTGAACGCTGGTCGAGCGCGAAGACAATCGATTCATCAATCCGACCCGAGCTGAATAAAGCCATTCCGCGGATGAACGGTTCGGCTCCTGAAATGCCCCTTAGCCCGTTGGAGGTGTCGATGGCTTTGAGCGCGGCGGAAGGGTTGAAGCGATAGAGTTCCAGAATCCCTCGGATGCTGGAAATGACACCGCTTTCAGGGTGGCCATCGTGCAGCTGCGCGAAGGCCTCGTCGAGATTCTCCGGCATTCGCTCATAGGAAGCCCTGAGGAATAGTTCCGCCGCTTCGGCTTCGGCGGACCACTCAGGACGTTCCTTCCCAAAGCTCCTGAGGGCGCCGGCCGCAGAATCCAGTCCCTTGCCTTTATGGATCGCCCAAAGTGCTTTGGTAAATGCCAGGAACAGCAGTTCGCACGATTCTCCGTCCCGGGTCAAGGTCTGGGCGAGCACACGCTCAATTCTGGAAGCGTCGATCGGCGAGCCCCAGTAGACGCTCAGAAGCGCCACCGCGTTCGATACTGATCTGTCGGCATCCCAGAGTTCGTAACGCTGGCGCTCCAGGACGGAGATTTGCTCGTGAAAGTGGCGCGCCGTGGCTGCCTCGTCGGAGCTGCGTTCAAGGCGCAGCGCGGCAAGGACCCTCACCAGCGAATCCGCTGAGTTGACGTCAACGAGGGATTCCTGCGGCAATCCACTCAGGGCTCGCGTGATCCTGCTCTTCAGGACCCGCCTGCTGGTGAGCACCCTTTGACCACGGAAGTAGTCGGCCAGGATCGGCGGGGTGATCGAAGCGCTGACATTGGTGTGGAGATCCTCCATGACTGAAATCAGGCCGCGCTGCTCGAGCCTGTCGAGGACGTCGGAATGGACCACTTGTTGCAGCACATCGAGAGGCGCCGTTCCGGCGATGGCCATGGCCTGAAGGCCCGTGAGTTCGTCGGATTCAAGTCCTTCGAGGAGCGATTGCACGGTGCCATGGAGGTGTTCATTCCACAGGGTGTCGTCTGTCATGTGCCACTGCCCATGGCGGAGGACAATCAAGCCACTGAGTGCGGCAGTTTCCGCGATGCGAACCACAAGCCGCGGGTTCCCTGCCGATTTCGTCAGGATGCGGGCGGTGGTGTCAGCGTCCGCCGGAGCTCCCAGGATGTCGGTGATGAGCTCGTTCACCTGCTCGTATCGAAGCGGATTCAGGTGGACCCTGGCTTCCGGGCCGGGGCTAAGCACTGCCGGCTGCGCCATCGAGTAGATGGATGGCTCGCTCATGGTGACGATCATGGGCCGTTTCGTCCGACGGCGGACGGCATCCAGAACCGCTATGGTCTCCGTGTCGACAAACTCGAGGTCATCGACCACAACCACGCGCTCCCCCGGCCGTGACAGCCGGCCTGCCAGGGTGTCAGCCACGCCCAGAACTCCGAATTGGCCTATTCGAATATCCAGGCTCAGGCTATGAATTCCGCCAAATGGTATTCCCCGATGTGAGCGGAGTCCCGAAATGGAATAAACCGTCGCCCCGGTCTTTTCCAGATCAGCAATAGCTTTTTGCGCGACGCTCGTACGGCCGCTGCCAGGTGCACCGACAATTCGAACCATCATTCCGCGAGCAACGTAGTCCAGCGTTCGCCGAACTTCTTGATCGAACACTCGCGATCCAACTTTCTCTGCTGCGCTGATCCAGCGCTCTCCGGGCCAAAAGTGGTGCAAGGTCCGGACGATTCAAATGTTCCTGCCACTAGCCGGGGCGTTGGCAGGCGGACTTCCCAAGCACTCCCGTGGAATCCCCCCAGGTGCGCCGACGAACCTCGCTCCAAGGGCAACCGTAGATTCCGAAACAGCCCTCTCAGTGGTGTTTTGGCGAAACTCAGTGTGCTCGGGACTGCGTCTACGTGTGCCGACGTGGGGTTTTACTTCCCATCTACGTGTGCGCCAATGAAATCTCAGTGTTCCCCCAGCGTCGAAGGAGGTGTGGTTTGGCAGTGGTTTCTCCATGGCTCTCCTGGTGGCGGTCTCTTGATTTCGACGGTACGGGGGTTTCGAGGCCGCCTCTAGGCCGAACCTCGCACATGTGGATATTTATTCGAATCTTCTTTTTCGTGATCGAACAAAGATTCTAATTTGCGCCAAATGATCTGATCGTGAGGGCCCCGTCAAGAGGCTTTCTCGTCTATGTGGAGAAAAGCAGTCCTGCAATTTGAGCGACACGGAAAAACCTTGGCGACTCCGGTATTCCGGTATCGCCAGGGATTTTGCGCATCCCCCGTAATTTGCGGCGGTGAATTACGGGATATCCAAGCTTTGGAGGCTTGGGGTGGCTGGGGTTCTTGCATATCCCTGGAATGCCCGGGCTGCGGCCGGGCGCTGATAGGTTGCCCCACGGATCCCGGTGACCGGGGAGGGCCATGACCAGGTCCAGGTCGGTGGGATCTACGTCGGTTCGGCTTGCTTCCGAGCCTTGCCGCATTGCAATGACTCCCGGCAACCGAAGTTGGTTCGAAGATCTCGGGACGCCGTCGGATTCTGCTGGATCATTCCCTTGGCCAAAGATGCCGGCCCCGTGATTCCGCGGGCCCGGCAACTTGTCCATTCGAATGATTGAGCAGAATCCGACATCCGAGCGAGAACGATCCCGGGACGGATCCCACCAAGCCCAGGGACGAGCGCTACAGCAAAAGCTGGGCGACACGCCAAATCCCTGTCGACACCCGTATTCAGGTGTCGACAGGGATTTAGCGCATCGCCGGGTAATTTGCGCGTCGCGAAGTAGTCACTCAACCCAAAACAGGGCACAAAAAAGCAGGGCCGGTCGATGACCGGCCCTGCTTTTTGAAATCCGAAGCTTAGAGAGCCTGGATGTTTACTGCCTGGGGACCCTTGGGGCCCTGCTCGACGTCGAAGGAAACCTTCTGGTTCTCTTCGAGGGAGCGGTAGCCGCCCGAGTTAATTGCAGAGTAGTGAGCGAAAACGTCCTGGCTGCCATCTTCCGGGGAGATGAAGCCGAAGCCCTTTTCGGAGTTGAACCACTTGACGATACCTGTAGCCATTTTTTCAGTTTCCTTACTGAAGGTGGAGGTTGTCCCGACTGTCGGGCCTCCGGTGTGGGGTGTTCTCCACCGTTACTTCAGAAGGTCGCGGTTGATGAACCGCGGGAACTGCCTGAACTACCAAATGCCAAACACAACAACAGCTACAAGCATACAGGCCTTTGGGCGGATGGCTACTATTTGTCAAAATCCTTCATCTGCCGCCGCCGCCCTCGAAGCCGGGGTCACTGTCCTCTCGCCCGGAAAACAGCTCGACTCCCCCTCCCCCGAAGTCCCAAGCGGCGCAGAGTTCCGCCATGGTGCCGATTCGGAATCCACATTCCTGGGAGCGTTCTTCCGGCCCAACCCGCGTACGGGGCGCTGATCGAAGCGCTGGATCATGGAGCCAGCGTGGGCGGGAAGCTGGGACTGGAGTCCGGCACACGTCCGGCTCGGGAAGGACTATGAGGCGCTGGAGTCACTGCCGTCTGATCAGTTCATGGCCGCGTTCATGAGGCTCGGCGCGTTGCTGCGGGAGCATTGGAAACGGTCGGATCGGGTTTTGTAGCGTGCCGTGTCGGTTCCCATCAAAACATCAGGTTCCCGGAGATAGACTCGCTGGAACGGTGCCCTGCGACGTAGCGGGCTTGGCCAGCCTGAGAGGGATGCGGCTCGATGAATGAAGTGAATATGCCGGCACAACCGCCGGTTTTGGACGTGAGCGCCTTGCGCGTCGCGTATGGCGAGCGGACCGTCGTCGACGGCGTCAGTTTTCAGATTCATCGTGGTGAGATCTTCGGCCTGTTGGGTCCGAACGGTGCAGGGAAGACAAGCACGCTCAGCGCCATCGAGGGTTTGGTCAAGCCGAAATCCGGGCGGCTGCTGGTTGACGGAATCGACGTTCAAGAAGAGCCGCTGGACGCGAAGGCGCGCCTCGGGGTGCAACTGCAGTCCTCCAGTTTCCAGGCCGAACTGACCATTCAACAGATCGCAAGGCTCTACGGCGGGCTTTACGGAGTGAAGCTCTCGCGTGAGCAGATCGCCACGAGCATGCGGGCCATCGGGCTCGAGCAGGAACTGGGCAAACGGTTCAAGCAGTTGTCGGGCGGACAGCAGCAACGGCTCGCGCTGTTCATTGCCACCATCCACAATCCCCTTCTTCTGCTCCTGGACGAGCCGACCGCCGGACTGGACCCGCAGTCACGCCGCGGGCTGTGGCGTCGCATCGAGGAACTCCGCGGCGAAGGCAACAGCATTCTTCTCACCACCCACTCCATGGAAGAAGCCCAGGCGGTGTGTGACCGGGTGGCGATCATCGACCAGGGGGTGCTTCTCACGGTCGGGGAGCCATCGGAGCTGATCGATAAGCACAGGGAGGATCCACGCGTGCTTTCCGTAGCGCATGGTGCGCCCACCTTGGAAGACGTCTTCATCGGACTGACAGGAAGTGAGATCCGTGACTAGCACCAGGGTCGATACCGCCCGCCCGCCGCTCGGCCTGGCGATGGGTTCACTGCTTCGTGCGGACTCCATTGTGATGCTCAACAGCAAGACCTCACTCGTCTTGAGCGCGCTGCTGCCGATCGTGATCCTCGTGGCCACGACGTTCGGCAAGGGGCAATCTCGGCTCGGCGGATCTACCCTGATCGTAGGACTGGCCCTGACCCTTGGCCTGCTCACGTCGTGTTTGCTCGGATTCACGCTGGCCCTCGCGCACGATCGGGACATCGGAGTGCTACAAAGGCTGCGGGTCACCCCGGCGCCGAACTGGATGATCATGGCCAGCCGACTCATCGTGCAGGTGGTCACCAATATGATCGCTTCCGTCGTCGTGGTGATCGTCGGGGCAATCGTTCATGGCCTGACACTGAGCGTCGGCCAGTACCTCTTGGTCATCGCCCTCGCGATACTCGGGGCGGCCGTCTTCCTGGCTATCGGACAAGCCCTCGTTGGGTTGATCCGGTCCACCAACGCCATCAGTGCGATCGGCCGGCTGCTCATGATCGCTTTGTTGCTCCTCGGCGTCCTCGGCGGAACCGGCATCCTCGGCGACACGATCAAGGCAATCTCCGATTGGTCTCCGGTGGGCGCCCTCATGACGCTCTTTTCGGATGTCCTGAACCAGTCGGCCTGGAGCGGCCAGGACACGGGCTCACTCTTGGCGTGCGTCGCTTACGTCGTGGTGTTCGCCTTCGTCGGAATCCGCTGGTTCCGATGGGAATCGCGGTAAGGCGCGGCTAGCCGCGACATCCCTCACGCCTCACGCCGACGCCGGCTCCCATGCGAACCCGTCGGGGTCGGTGAAGGGGCCTGCATCGCTGCCGATCGCGAGCCGGTGCGATCCGGTGCCGTCGGGAGAGACGCCGGCGTCCTTGGCGAGGGCGCGTCGCGCGTAGAGCCCAAGTTGGACGGGACTCGACGGCATGGCGAACTCGACGTACTTACCGAAACTCTTCCCCACGGCGAGGCCCTTGTCGGCATAGAACCGCTTGCTCGCGGAAACGTCCGCGACTGCCATCAGGAGCACGATCTTGTCGACCTCCCGGGTGACCGGACCGCTGTCCTTTTTCGCCGACGTCGCGACCTTCCAGATCGCGCCATCAGAAGCCTGGACGACGCCACCGTAGCCCCACAGGGACTTCTCGACCGGCTTGAGCGTCGTGGCGCCGGCTTCCACAGCGGACTCGATGAGGCTGCTGACGGTGGACGGCTGCGACACGACGAGCGACAGCGTGAATCCGCGGAAGCCGTCAGTAGGAGCGTCGGAGGCCCGTACGCGCACCCGCTCGCCTAATCCGAAGGCGGCGTCGTAGAAAGCGGTGGCGGCCGCGGTGTCGGGAACTTCGAGGGTGACTGATTCTATGGCGGTCATGGCATGTCCTTCAGCGAGGTGGGTTGCTTTGTGATTTCGACTTTATGCCGAGCCCCCACCGACCGCTTCTCCGATCCTGACCGATGTGTCGTCAGTCCAGGCAGAGGCACAAAGGATGACCGGCCGGGTCAAGGAACACCCGGAATGTCGTTCCCGGTTGGTGCTCGTGCTTGGTCGCGCCGAGCTCGAGCACAGCTGCCTCAGCGGTGTCGAGGTCGTCCACCACGACGTCGAGGTGCATCTGCTGCGGAACGTCCTGGCCGGGCCATTGTGGCGGCGTGAAGGACTCGACTTTCTGGAAGGCCAGCGAATCACCGTAATCGGCGCGGATGGACCACCAGTCGTCGTCGTTCCGCTCGATTTTCCACTCCAGCAGGGCGCTGTAGAACTCAGCCAGGGTCTTGGGGTCGGGACAGTCGAGTACCACGACCGGGAAGCGTGCGATAGCCATGGCCAACACTCTAGGACCGTTTCCGGAGGATCGCATCAACTTTCGTTCGCCGGATATACCCGGAATTACCGATACCGTGTGGCGAGCTCGGGGCTCTGCGCTCCGAAAGCGGCGAGGTCTGCTTGGAAGACGGCGTCGAGAAGGCCGACGTCCTCCAAGCCCGGTGCGCACACGGTTTCGCCCAGTTCCAGGCCGCGCAAGCTTGCCGTGACGACGTCCGCGGCGCTCATCCGCGGCATCCTGCTCAAGTCCATGCCTTGGCGCTCGTGGAACTCGGTGGCCACCACTCCCGGGCACACCACCTGCACCGTGATTCCGGTGCCCTCCAGCTCTGCGTTGAGGGTCTGGGACATCGCGACGAGGTACGCCAGGCTTCCGCCGTAGACAACACGGCGGGGCATCTGGGCGTGCGGGGCCGGTCCGCCGAAGGCGATCATGCCGGACACGTTGATGATGGTTCCCCCGCCGCGTTCCTGCATGCCCGCGATTGCTGCCCGGCTGAGCATGGTGGGCGCGAGGACCTTGACGTTGACGAGTTCCGTGGCTTTGTCGGCAGGAAGTTCGGCGAAGGGCATATAGTGCGCGACGCCGGCGTTGTTCACGAGCATTGCTACCGGCTCGGTTGCGCAGATCCCGGCGACCGTGTCGATACCCGCCGTCGTTGACAGGTCGGCGACGACGGTCCGGACCGCGGTCTGGGGGTGCGAATCGGCGAACTGTTCCAGGCGTTCCTGCCGTCGGCCCACGATCACCAGATCGTAGCCGTCGGCGGCCAGGCGTTCGGCGAATGCCTGGCCGATTCCGGAGCTCGCGCCCGTGATAAGTGCTAGCTTGCTCACTGTTGTTCCTCCTATTGGCGGCAATGGCGACGGTTCCACGCAACCACGGAGCTGACAGTGCTGTCCACCTCCCGCACCGGAATCGCGCGGCGTAAAGTTCAGCCAAGGGACCGGAAGGATCGCTCATGGAGACTGCCCCGCCCAGAGCCGCACAACAGAACAGATCGGCGCAACGAAACCGCCCCCTCGAAATCGACACGCTCATTGTCGGTGGAGGCCAAGCGGGACTGGCCACGAGCTACTTTCTCAGCCGGTCCGGCGTCGAGCACGTGGTCCTTGAACGGCGACCCGCGCTGGGTGGCGCGTGGCAGGATCGCTGGGACGCGTTCGTGCTGAACACGCCGAACTTCTCGCTCGCCCTGCCGGGAATGCCGTACGCGGGGCCCGAACCGGACGCGTTCATGGCACGCGACGACGCCGTGGACTACTTTCGAAACTACGCGCGGAGGATCGACGCCCCGGTCCGGACCGGCACGGACGTCACGTGGATCTCGACGTCGGATGGCCGCTTCAGCGTTGAAACTTCCGACGGCGGCTGGCTGGCCCGCAATGTGGTGCTGGCGACCGGCGCGTATCAAAAACCAAAGATCCCAGCCCTGGCCGCCGGACTCCCAAAGAGTGTCCTGCAGCTCCACACGCATCACTATCGCAATCCGGAGCAACTGCCCGAAGGTGCCGTGCTGATTGTCGGAACCGGGCAGTCGGGCGGGCAGATCGCGGAAGACTTGCTTGAGGCCGGGCGCGAGGTGCATCTGGCTGTGTCGATGTGTCCGGAGGCGCCGCGCCGGTATCGCGGGCACGACATCCTCTATTGGCTCCTGCAAGCCGGAATCCACGGGCCCGAGTACGGGGTCAACGCCCTGACGGTAGGGCAGTTGCCCTCCCCCGCGGCACGGTTCGCCTGCAATCCCCTGCTCTCCGGCACCAACGGCGGCCACGACATCCATCTCCGCGAGCTCGGCCGCCAGGGCGTCCTGCTGCACGGCCACCTGGAAGCAGCCGACGACGGCGAGCTCACCTTCACGGACGACCTCCCCGACCGCTTGGCAACAGTCGAGGCCGGGTTCGGCGAGCGCATGGGCCGGGCGCTCGACGCCTACATCGCCGCCGCTGGGATCGATGCGCCTGCGGCTTTGCCGGCGCCGGCGGACGACTGGTTGCCTCCTTCGTCACCGGCGCGGGTCAACCTGGCCGCCGAGAACATCACCTCGGTGCTTTGGGCGACCGGTTACCAGCTCGACCTCAGCTTCGTGGACATTCCAGTCCTGGACGCATGGAGCTATCCGCGACATGTCCGCGGCGTCACCGAGCAGCCGGGGCTGTATGCGGTGGGGCTCCCGTGGTTGACGGGGCATTACTCGTCGATCGTCGGCGGAGTGGGCGTGGATGCGGAGTTTGTTGCGGGGTGCGTGGCGGGGCGCATCACGCCATAGGGAACGCTGGCTTATCTATTCAGCCGTAGAGGAATCTAAATCGGTTTCCATAATCCCTTGCGGATGCTTGGAAGGGCGTTCCGGAATCTCGGCGAAGACAGGTTCATTGCAACCTTTGCGAGGCCCCACCCAGTCCACAGCAGGCTACCCACAACCAACAGAAGATAGGCCGGCAGAGTGCGTAAAGAGAATCGTTGGGCAGCAAGAGTTTGCCGTGCGACGCACCCGAAGAGTCCACCGCGTCCACAAAGACAGAAGTGAGACTGACGGGCGGCACCAGGTAGGGCGCAGACTGGGGCACCAGCCACCTGCCGTCCAGTTTCTTGGTTACCGGGGCCGGAGTGCAGCCCTCACCGAAGCATGTCGCAACCGACGTTGGCTCGTGTGCAAACACCAACTCCACATCGCCTGTGTAGGCGTGGCCGACCGCGGAACAGATGGTGCTGACCCCCACGGATAAACACAGCCAAGGCCAGGAAAACGGCCAGCACACCTAGCGCGATCAGAAGTTGTCCCCGGAGCTTCATTCCGCGAGTCTATTCGTGGACGAGGGGTGCTGCGAGTCCGGCGAGCAGGATGCTGATGCCTTGGTCCAGTTCGGCGGCGCCGTCGTAGTCGGCGAGCACCGGGCCAAGGGCGCGAAGCCGGGGAAATTCCTTCGCGGGCAGGCGGTGGAGGCCAAGGCGGAGCAGGGCTTCGTTTTCCTCCGGGTCCACGATGAATTCCTGCAGTTCATTGAGAATGTGGCCGTACAGGAAGCCGTAGTACGCCCGGTAGACGTGCAGCGCGTCGCCCGGGGCGAAGCCGGCGTCGATCAGCAACGAAAGGATCTGCTCAAGCGGGCGTAGCGTGCCCAGCGGGCGCAGGCCCAAGGGCGTCGACAGTGGGCGGGTGACGAGCAATGGCACAACGTTCGGGTGCCGCAGCGCCAACAGACGCAGATCGTGGGCTATCTGCCGCAACTGTGCCTGCCAGTCGGGGTGGTCCGGGAAGGCGGAAAGCTCTTTCAGGACCTGCTCTGTCACTCCGTCCAGGAGCGCCGCACGGTTGGCCGCGTACCGGTAGAGACTCATCGGATCCCGGCCTAGTTCCTGCCCCAGACGGCGCATCGTGAGGGCGTCCAGTCCTTCCGCGTCCACCAGTGCCAGGGCTGCGGACAGGACGAGGTCCCGGCTCAGCCTGGGTTTCTGCCCGGCGGGCTTGTCGCCGGCACCTTCGGCGGAAGGATTGGCCGGAGACTCTGGGGGAGGCATGGGTTTACATCCTGATCTGATCGTTCCATCGCGGCTCTTGGAAGGAAATACGCTTGCTTACTTTGTAGTCTACGCGTAAAGTCTACATTGTAGTAAGGTTCGCCGGCAGATTAATCGAGGCGGACTTCAACGCACCGCCACCGGCCGTGCGCTCCATTTCCTAAGTCCGTGACTGCGCACCACGCATAGCCCGCCCGAACCGCAGAATTCCACAGAACCGGGCGACCACTCCGCTGCTAAAACGACATGGCAGCACGCAACGTACCCGCAAAGGGACCCCATGGCTAAAACGGCCGACATCCAGTTCGACCAATTCCTTGCAGAAGCCACCATCACCACTCACGACCGGTCCGACTCCACTCTCGGACGGGACTGCTTTTACGGCCTGTACACGAGCTGGTGCTGGCTGAAGCAATCCGTGCCGTTGCCCGAAAACATCTTTTGGGCAGCATTGAAGGCGAAGGGGATCCACCCGGTCGGCAACGGGTTGGCGATGACGGGCCCGGCAGCCGCCGACTACATCCTGGCAAGCTATCCGGACCTGGCCTGAACCGTTGAGCACCATCTCAAGCACTTACATCCCCCGGGACGCCCACCAGCCCCGCGGCACGCAACCGTGGTGCGCGACTTGCGACACCGATCTGGACCTCGTCGTGGACTCCATCGCCATCATGGACCACCGCAAAGAAACCCTCGCGGCTGCCTTCACCTGCACCCGATGCGGCGGAGCACGCGTGCTGTCCACCACCGCAGGCCTCGTCGCCCCAGTCTTGGCCCGCTCCCCCGTTAAGGATGACGTCCTTCATCTGGGCGCCGAGTACATCCACTGCGGGGAACCCATGGCCCCGAGCAACCCGGACCTGAGAACGTCACTAACACCACTCTCGACCCAACCGCTCGCAACGGACCTCCTCGGCGCCTACCTCCGCACCCGGGTCCTTCGGTGTCGGTGCGGCTTCCAAATGGAAAAACCGCACTAACCACCCCCACAAACCTCATTAGTAAGTATGCTTACCAATGAGTGCTCTAGGCCGCCGGCCAGGGCACGGACACAAACAAGGGAGATTCACATGTTGCTTTGGATAGCCATCATCATCGCCGTTCTCTGGCTTCTCGGTTTTATCGGCGGCATCGGCGGAGGGCTCATTCACATCCTTCTGGTTGTCGCCGTGATCGTTCTGATTTTCCACTTCATCCGCGGCAGGTCACGCGTTTAGCGGCTCAACAGCTGACCACCAACCGAGGCGAGTCGCAATACGCGAACTTCACAGTCCTCCGGCATGTTTACCGGAGGACTGTGAAAGCTAGACCAAATTTCTGACTCAGGCCGGGTTCGCTCCCGCGACCGATTGCTTTCCACTCCGCGTCCCCGAGCGCAAACGCCAAGGGAACCGGAATCTTTCTTCAATTCCCCGTTCGGGGCTCCGTCTTCCTGCGGTCCAGGAGAGTAAGGGATACCGCATGAAACAACAGGCCGACGGCGATGCACCCCTCGGGGGCAGATACCGTCTGATCGAGCGCATCGGGTCCGGAGCGATGGCCATCGTATATCGGTCCACTGATGTCTTTCTTGGGCGCGACGTAGCAGTCAAAATCATCAGGAAACCAGCCCGCAACGGCGTGGCGGCGGCCATCGACGACGACGAAGTAAAGGTCCTTGTCCGCATGAATCACCACGGACTGGTCACCCTCCTTGATGCAGGCGTTGACAGCAACGGGCCCGGTGAGCCATGTGTCTATCTGGTGATGGAGCTCATCGAGGGCCCGGACTTGAAGCAGCATCTGGCCCAGGGTGTCCTTGGGCCGCGCCACACGGCACAGATCGGACACGACGTGGCTGACGCTCTGGCCTATATCCATGGCAACGGTGTGGTTCACCGGGACGTCAAACCTGGCAACATCATGATCTTTGACTACCATCAGGACGCTGCGCGGATACGCGCGAAACTCACCGATTTCGGCATCGCCCTAATGTCCGAATCGCCGCGGGACACCGACGGCGGAGTCCTGGGGACCGCGGCCTACCTCAGTCCTGAACAAGCCCGGGCCGAACCGGTTACTCCCGCCAGCGATGTTTACTCCCTCGGCCTCGTCCTGCTTGAGAGCCTTACCGGAGAGGTCGCCTTTCCCGGAGACCCGATCCAGAGCGCCGTCGCCCGGCTGATCCGGGATCCGCACATCCCTAAAGACATGGATCACGACTGGAAGACACTCTTGACCGCCATGACCGCCGCCGACCCACTGCAGCGACCCACGGCACGCGAAGCATCCAAGGCACTGTTCGATCAGGTCTCCGCAGGCCGGGCCAGGCACAAAGTGGCCCCCTCGATCATTCCCCACGACGAAATCGCCCGTATGGCCGCCGTGCACCAATACCGGATACTGGACAGCCCGCCCGACGGCGCCTTTGATAGAATCACCGCCCTGGCGGCCAGGCTATTCAACGTACCGATAGCAATCGTCAGCATCGTCGACCATGACCGAATCTGGTTCAAGTCCCACCACGGCATCACGGCCGAGGAAATTCCCAGGGACCCGGGCCTGTGCGCTTCAGCCATCCTGCAGGGCGACGTCTGGGTCGTGGAGAACGCTCCCGAAGACCCCCGGACACTCACGAATCCCCTCGTTGCCGGGGACTTCGGCCTTGGTTTCTACGCCGGGGCACCATTGAAGACTCGTGATGGATACAACCTCGGAACCATGTGCATACTCGACACGGTCCCGCGAACAATGTCCGCAACTGACATGGCGACCCTGCAGGACCTGGCGGGACTAGTTATCAGCGAGTTGGAACTTCGACTCGAAAGCCGGGAACTGGCGCAGTCGTCCACTGATTCATAGTTCTTCTCTAGCACAGGCCGGTGCGGTCCCGAATGGTGCCAGTTCAGCCCCCACCGGACAGCCTTGATCTTGCTTCGTCCACGTCCTCGGAATCCTCAATCACTTGGAAGACCTCGACCCGCCGATCGATCGCTGGCCCCTCGCTTCGTGACTCGCCGCGCACCTTCTGAAAGGGCCGGATTCTTTCGAGATTCTCGTTACAGTTTGTTGGCTGCCGGACATTAACTGGGCATGAGCTTGCAAACAATGGGGGAACGGGTGGATCTGGAGAGGGAAAAACGGTTCCTTGCCGCTCACACGGGGTCCCACGACCGTATCTACCGCTATTTTCGGCGCAGGACGGACGGCGCAGCCACGGCGGAGGATCTGTGCGCTGAAGTTTTCAGGATCGCTTGGGAGAAGTCCGGACAGGACGCCGAGCTCCCGGTTCTGGTCATTTTCGGAATAGCCAAGAACGTGCTCCGAAACCACGACAGGTCGCTGTCCCGGTTTGCTGGGCTTATCGGTGCTTTGCGGTCGGAGCGCATCCCCGGGACCCCCGCAGAGGAAACCGCCGTGCGGGATGCTATCGACCACTTAGGTCCGAAGGAACGCGAAGTGTTGCTGCTGACGTATTGGGACGGACTCACCGCCGTCGAAGTGTCCCAACTCCTCAATACGACGGCGACTGCCGTGCGAATGCGGCTGCACCGGGCCCGCAAGGAACTAGGCCGAATACTTCAGGAGCAGGGAATGCCAGAAGGAGCAACGGAGTGAGCAAGGACCTTTCCCTCGCCGATCTGCTTTCAGCCGCCGATCCTGCGCTCATGATCACCGACGAGGAACTAGACCATAGCCGCGATCGGTCTCGGTCCTTCGTGAATTCGGATGTCACCCACATCGCAGTCGGCGGGTCCGTCCATACCTTCCACCGCACACCGGCCAAACGCCATTGGGGGCGTTTCGCCGCTGCGGGGCTTGCGCTGGCTGCGGTCGCGGCCTGCGTATTCGTGGCCTCGAGTTTGGTAACGGGTCCGGTCAACACCGTTGCGGCGCCGAGCGTCACCGCTATGGCGACACCGTCCGACGCCGGGAAGTCTTCCCTGGCCGGGCCCACTGTTTCCGATTCGTTTGGAAACGTGGATTACTACACCACCGTCTCCGGAGACACTGTTGCAGCGGTGGCCGCATCATTCCACATCACGGAGAAGGAAATCGCGGAATTCAATGGGCTTCAGCCCGTGAACGCGTTGGCACCCAATACGAAGCTTCGGTTGATCCCGGCGCCGGGTCCGATCTACGGCGCGAAGGGGAACGCCACAGTCGACGGGAACGGCATCCCCACCAGTTACGTCGTCGAACCCAAGGACACCCTTGGCGGGATCACCTACCGGTTCGGAATCACGGAGGAGCAGTTGGCGGAAGCGAACAAGGTCCCGTACGTGTACGAGAAGGGCAACACTTACTTTCTCCGTGCCGGGAAGCACATCCAGCTACAGAAAAATCCCGTTGACAGCAGGTCCGGCACAGGTACGGCCGTCACCAATTCATCCGGGCAAACCATCTTCTACACGACCGTCGACGGGGACTCCTTCGACAGCCTCGGCTACAAATTCCGATCCACCACGGCCCAACTGCTCCAGTACAACCCGTCCCTCAGCGCTGACAAGCCCATCCCCGCAGGCACCAGGGTGAGACTGATACCAGGAGAGCTGAAGATCGACGGGGCTCAAGGCAGCTTCACAGCCGACGCCGACGGGATCCCGCTCACCTACACCACTGCGCCCGGGGACACCGAAGGCCAGATCTCCTTCCGATTCGGAATGCCTGATCTGGAGTGGGCGAACCGCCCGCTCACCGGCACCGACCGTGTCTGGTACGCCTTCGCAGACCTACCCACCGGTGAGATCGCTCCCGGCCAGACCATCAGCCTCGCCCTGAACAAGCCCATCCACAAGTAGCGCCTTCCGCCGGGACCATCCAAACTGCCCCGGCACCCAAGCGTGGCCTGCTCCTACCCGTCGAAGTGCGTTTCGATGCTGTTCCCGGACAGCTGCTCGATCAGTTCGGTGGCAATGTCCCGTAGTTTGCGGTTGCGGTTGCTGGAGACCTTGGTGAGGATTTCCATCGCTTCCGCCTGCGAGCATCTGTTTTGCGCCATGATGACACCGCAGGCGACGTCGATGGCGGTCCTGCTTTGCATGGCTGACTCCAGGTCCTCTGCCCGGTGGTGGGCGGAGTCGATGCGCACGGACAGGTGGAGTATGTTGCGGGCAGCGGCGGCGAAGCCCACAGCTTTATCGAAGACATCCGGGGTGAACGCGCCTGGCTTGGATGCGAAAAAGTTCAGCGCGGCGCTGGCGTCCTCGCTGATTTCCATGGGGATCCCCAGCGAGCTGTGAACGCCTATCTCGGCGAATTTCTGGGTGAGCGCCGGCCAGCGCAGATCTGTCGAACCGTCGTCGATGATCACAGGGGACATCTCCCGGAGTGCCGCGATGCAGGGCCCGTCACCGATAGCCTGCTCAAACCGGTCAATGTCCACGGCGCGTGAGCTGCTGCCTGCAGCAGTAAGGGGTCGGCGCCTGACTTTGACGGTGATTGCGCATTCGATTTCATCGCCGGAAGCTTCAGAAATCGAGGCGGCAGCGAGCTTGGTGAGCCCGGTAAGGAATTCAGATGCATTCTCTGCACCCACCAGAACAGACTGAAGGTCCAGAATGCCTTGAAGCAGGCCTGCAGCTTCGTTTTCCGGTGCACTCGACATGGGCCCATCCTACTTTCCTTGTTTCACAAGGGGCACGGTGCCCCGGCGCTGGCAGCCCGCATCCCGCCGTCGTATGCTGCATGCAGTCCTAGGCTTTCGATCCCCTACCCCGGAGCAGACTCATGCAGATGCCCAAACCGTCCGACGCCGACAAAGACCGCTTCCGCGCGGTGGTGCCGGAGAACCCTGACGTCGTCGTCAAGCCGATGTTCGGCAACCTCGGTGCCTTCGTGAACGGCAACATGTTCGCCGGCCTGTTCGGCCCGATGATCGGCGTCAAACTTTCCGACGACGACCGCGAGGCTCTGGAGGCCAGCCACCAAACGCTTCCCTTCGGCCCGGAAGGCCGCGCCATGGGCGGCTACGTCAGCCTCCCCGAAGCCTTTGCCGGCGACGACGAACAAACGGCGGAATGGGTCGAGAAGGCGTTCGCCTACGTTGCGACTCTCCCGCCGAAAGCCGCGAAACCGCGTTCGGCGAAGAAGTAACAGCCAGCCCGGGCACCAAACTCAGAGAAGTCCGCCCTGGCGGCGTCCGCGGGGAAGCTTGAGCTGTCCGGGATGGTCAGTAGCCGGGCTACCGTTGAACGGTTGATGATGTCCCGATTCCCGTCGCCGCTCGAGTTCGCTGGTCACGAGGTCCAGCAGCGCCTGGGCCGGTTCGGAGAGTCGGTGCGTGGCGGCCGGGTGGGCTAGTTCATCACAGTGAAGAAGCACGAGGCGGATGCGTTCCAATTCGCGCGAAGGCACGGATGGCCACCGCCGAAACAGTTGCTGGACCGCGCTTTGCCTGGGGAGATACCCCCGCCAAGGTTCACTCGAGGTCTCCTGCGACCAAACTGCACCCCGCCGCACAGCGCGAACATCGAGATGGCCGGCCCTTTGACCATGGAGATGGGGGTGACTGGGTTGAATGGGTGCCAAGACTGACCTCCTCGTCTTGTATCGAGAAGCCAGCTGCTTGACCTATTCCAGCATATAAAAAGTGACTTACGTCATGTCAACGAAAATGACTATATTTCGACCGGCAACCTCCCTGGCGAACGCGGGCAATTGGGGCCTCGTGTCCAAAGGCCGCACGAGGGCGTAGTGTCGAATTAGGAGATTTCGGGATGGGTCGTTCGGGTCCGGGGATTGAATATCAGGGCTGTGCCGCGCGAGAGCGGGTGCGGCTACAGGTCCGGGTTGGGGGTCCCGGGCATCCTTGGAATCGAGGCCGCATGGCCAGCAACGACTCAGTACCCACTACGGAACAGTTGCAGGATCTCCTGCTTGAAAGTCCGGGCTTCACCGAATTCCTTCTGGGCTTGGCCACCATCTCAGCATCTTTGTTGGACGGCCGGGAACCCCTTTTGTGCGCCATCACGGTCGAGCGGGACGACGGCCCCTCAACGGTGGCCAGCAGCACCGCTGCGGCGCAGCGCTTGGACGAAAAGCAATACGCGTTCGACGACGGCCCTTGCCTCACTGCCTTGCGTCACCAACATCGCGTGCTGATTGATGACCTGCGGGCCGACGACCGCTGGGGGCATTACGCCCTCCAAGTGGCGGGCGAAGGTATTCGGTCCGTTCTGGCGGTACCGATCCGAACGGATTCTTCGTCACGCGCAGCCTTGAATTGCTACGCCTATGCGCCCGGGACCTTTAACCCGGCCATAGTCTCCCGGGTGCTGGAGCATGCCGAAACAATTTCGAAGACGCTGAGGCTGGCGCTGAGGCTTCATGTCCCCGAACCGTACCCGGAGCACTTGCGATCTGCCCTGCAGTCGCGTTCAGTGGTGGACGCGGCGCTGTCCTTGATCATGCTCCAGAACCGTTGTGGACGGGACCACGCGATGGAGCTGCTTCAGCTTGCGGCACGGAACAGCAGTCGGCGTCTTCATGACATCGCCACCGACATCCTCAACGCATCAGTCCCCCGGGATTGGACTTCCCCGGGTGTATCCCGTGAATAATCGTGAGGGGCCGGGCATGGGTCTTCCTGAGTGGGCATCCGCACAACGGAGAATCGCCGCCAAGTGGTATCTCGAAGGCAACACAGGCTTGGCGGGTGTGTGGACCTACTTCTTTGGATTGGGGGGCGATGTGGATGAAGTGGCAATTGACGCCTACCTTCATGAGCTCGGCGAACTCCCGCCATCCCAAATGAACCTTCTGGCGTTGGCAATGCAGGAATTGGACACCGACAGGATGGCAGACTCATGACCAACTCAGAGCCGAGGCCAACCAGCAATGCACTGAATGGATTGGCCGCTCACCCGAACCAGGACCTTGGCATCACCCTCCAGGAGCTTGTCTTGGAAAGCGTCGACCTTGACGATTTCCTTGCTAACTTGGCAACTTTGGCAGCGATCACCCTCTTCTCTTCCTCCAACGCCGTCTCATGCGGCGTCACTGTCATCACGAGGAAAAAAGGCATCATCGGCGCCAGCAGCGATGAAAGAGTGGGCGCGCTCGACCAACTGCAGATTGATTTCGGCGACGGGCCTTGCCTCACCGCCCTTCGGCACAATTCAGTAGTTTTGGTAGTCGACAGCCGCCACGAAAGCCGTTGGGGTGACTACATGGAGGCTGTTTGGCGGAACGGCATTGGATCCATCCTGGCAGTCCCCCTTGACCTGGCCGGTGAGGCAGACGCCGTCGTGAACCTCTACTCGACCACTCCACATGGGTTTTCCGGACCGGACATTACGGCTGCGGAAGAATTCGCAGGGAGCGCAGCGAAGTCCCTGCGCCTGGCGTTGATGATCTCCCAGTTGCGTAACGCCCGGGACGATCTCACCGCAGCGATGCAGTCCCGCTCGACGATCGACACCGCCGTCGGAATTGTCATGGCGCAGAACCGATGCGGCCGCGACGCGGCCTTCAAGGTTTTGACCCGGGCGTCGAACAGTCGAAACGTCAAACTCCGGGATATTGCCGCAAACGTGATTGCCTCCGTTTCGGGTGAGACGGATCCGGCGCCCTACTTCGACGAATAGCCAAAGGGTGGGGAATGGTGCGGACTAAGCTAGGAACAGCGCACCAACTGCCGTCATGGATTCTCTTACATAGGAACGCTTGCGGCTCGATGCACTCGACCTAGATGAATGAGGACTATGGCGCGGAAACTACCGCTGGATGAACTGTCGACCGTTATTGCGCGAATCCAGGGCCTGCTGCTGACGGAAGAGAAAGTGGACCGCGCCGTGCGGTTGCTGGCCCGTGCCATCAAGGACTCAGTTTCCGGGACCACCGGCGCAGGGGTTTCCATGCTGGATTCGAGGGGCAGGCGGACCAGCAGTGCGTCCACGGACGAAGTGGTCACCCGCGCGGACGCCCTCCAATATGAATTGGGCCAGGGACCGTGCCTGACGGCCTGGGCGATGGAGGAAACGGTGATCGTCCGGGACGTCGCAACGGATCCGCGCTGGCCGGACTGGACTGACGCCGTGAGGGACATGCCCATCCGTTCCGTCGTCAGCACACCTTTGATCGCAGAGCAAGAATGCATCGGCGCCTTGAAGATCTATTCGGACTGCGCCGACGCTTTCGGCGAAGACTCCGCCCGGGTGCTGGAGCTATTTGCCGCCCCGGCTGCAACGCTCCTTGCGAATATCCAGGCCAGCGAAGCACCCCACCGCATCAGTGAAGCCCTTGCGGAGTCCCTCCATAGTCGCGACCTCGTGAACCGGGCCTGCGGCATACTGATGCAGCGCCACTCTTTGACCGTTGACATGGCCCTTGCCGAACTGATGCGCCGGGCCCGGCTCCAGAACAGCACCTTGGGCCAGATCAGTGCCGATCTCGTCGCCGGGATTCCGGCAGCCCTGGAATAAGGCCGGCCCCATGGGCTTCGATCCGCACGAACCACAACAGCAGCGCATGCTGGCCGCTGCCCTGAAGTCAGCCCGCATCAACGTCGGCGACCTCTGGCTCAAGTACTTCAGCCTGGGCGGCGAAGTTGGCGAGTACGAGGTGGAAGCCTACCTCCAAGGCCTCCTCTCCCTGCCCGTCCTGCAACGCGACCTCCTGTCGATGGCCGCCAACGAACTCATCGACACATCCCCCCAAGGTCGCGCACCCTACTCCGACGAGTTCGGCCCGGATGGCGAGTCTCCGAGGAAGGAACCTGGGTCCGGGACGCAGGAGCTGCCGGAGTCTGGTTCCGGGGAGTAGGCGGCGGGTTGCGTCGCCGGTGTTTTGGTGCACGACGGCGGGCGGCACCCGGGCGGGTGCGTTCACTTCATGCGGTGGTTCCGTCGCGGGCCTGACGACGCGGTGCCGAACACGTAGACACACGTGGACCTAAACACGTAGACGCCGGTTCTTCCACACTGAATTTCGCGATTTTCACACGGAGATTCGCTCAAAACACACGGAGATTGGCCCGATTCCACACGGAGACGGCCTTTCGCAGGTTTATCTTTCTTTCAGGATGGGCCGTCAGCAGCAGCTCAAAGGCTGACCAACTCTCCTAACCAAGCTATGTCAGCCTAACCCTTCGGGGGATTGAATTGGCAACAACTTAGCGGCCTGTTGCATGCCTTGCGATCTGGATGACTGGGTCATGAAGCTGCCTACTTGCACCGGATCGCCGGTACCAGGGGTGACCTCGAACCGGACATGGCACGGGGCCTAAATTCGAGACTCGGAGCGAAGCCTTCAGACCTTCCCGCTATCACATCTCGACTTGCCGGGGGCCTGTAGGTTGAGGGAAGCGACCGGGATACCCGTCCTTGATTCCCGCGGTATCCGCGCTCGCCAAAGGCCTATCTAGCTGGAACCCGATCTGTGCATAACCGCAGTCAGTATGACTCCCGTCAGTCGTGCTGCGGTGGCCGTCGTCACGCACAGATCTCTGAAGTGGTTTTCTCGCATATTTCCGCTGATCGCAGCGCAGGCCTTCTGTTCGGCCCCTAGAGGTGGTGCCTCGGGCTGGCCGGCTGCGCTTGAGACGCGGGCATCGGTAGGTCGTCCCCACTGTCCCCGGCGCGCCGGAAGTCGGCAAGAAACACTGAACTCGTTGTCCTCTGGTGGCTACCAACACCTTCGCCGATGGCTACTATGAGGCTATCTGGATACGTCACCTTTCAAGGGATCTTCATTGACTGAACAACAATCTCCGCTTGCCTCGTTCGAAATCGACCCCTTCGAACTCGATGTATTCGACCCCGAGACTGATGAGGCCGAGAACGTACCGATTACGGAATACGACCTGGTCTCGACGCCGAACGATTTCAATGTGCTGACCATTCAGAATTTCCTGGAGACAGGCGCCGTCAAGGTCCCGAAGTATCAAAGGAACTTTGTATGGGACCGGCCTCGAGCATCGAAACTTATCGAATCCTTGATCCTCGGGCTCCCTGTACCGCAAGTATTCCTATACGAGGAGGCGCGAAACTCCTTTCAGATCATCGACGGTCAACAGCGGTTGATGTCGATCTACTTCTTCATGGTTGGAAGGTTTCCACGCAAAGCAGCGAAGCCGCGCCTGCGTGATTTTTGGGGAATACAGGGAGCGATTCCGAATAGCGTCCTCCAGAACGACGAACTCTTTGAACCGTTCAAGCTTGCACTACCCACGCCCGACGGAAGCCCCATGAATCCTCTCCATGGTGCGAAGTACGAAACCCTTGGCGATAAAAAAATCCAGTTAGGTATGCGCACCCTGCGGAATGTCATCATAAAGCAGGTGAACCCGGAGGGTCGGGGGGCCGTGTACGAAATCTTCAATAGGCTAAACACCACAGGCGTGAACCTGACACCGCAGGAGATTCGTATGAGTCTCGCCGACTCGGCGCTCATGGAGCGGATTATCGATCTAAACCTGTCGGAGAACTGGCGGAAGCTCATTGGCGCCGCAACGCCGGATCCGAAACTCAAAGATATCGAGATCATTCTTCGAGTTCTTGCGATGGCGGACGATTCAGGAACTTACAAGCCTTCTATGGTGCGCTTCCTGAATAGATATGCGGACAGAACGCGTAAGTACGACAGGGCCGATGTCGATTCGCGGGCAAGGTTTTTTGAGGACTTCATCGCGGACGTATCGAAGATTGACCGGACCGTATTCCTAATTTCTGGTCGTTTCAGTGTTCCTGTCTTCGAGGCGATCTATGCGGCTTACTGGCAAGGCGGAGGAGGCGGCGTCTTGAATGAGGTCACCCTTCGCAAACTAATGCAGGATCCAGGTTTTGTTTCGGCTACCTCCGACAAGACCACGGACACAAAGAATGTCGGCGAAAGGATCAAACTAGCTCGGCAACATTTGTTTGGAACCCGGTAGGATCCCGCCGATGTCGATGTCACCTTTCATTCGCGAGCGGGTCGAGATTAGACAGCAGCTTCAGAATGCCAAGGAGTGGTCGCTGCTCAATGTATACCAGACTGACCTACCCAAAATTCTCGTTGTAGCCACGGCAAGTAGATTCGAAGCTGAGATCACAAGGCACATTGAGGACTTTTATAAAGAGGTCACCACTCACGATTCAGCTACACTTTTCGTCGTGAACAAGGCCCTTTCACGTCAGTACCACACTTTGTTCGCGTGGAAGGAGAACACCGCCACGTATTTCATGAAATTGTTTGGCGAGGAGTGCGCGTTAAACTTCAAAAGTCAGCTTGAATCTCATGAGTGGCTTGCGACCTCAGTAAAGGATTTCTTGACCCTGGGCAGGACGCGGAACGAATTGATGCATCGGGACTTCGCCTCTTTTCCCCTCGACCTGACGGTGGAGGACGTTGAGCAGCAGGCAGACTCTGCCGAACGCTTTGTTGCCGTGATCCCAAAAGTAATCCGAGTTGAGCCCATTTCCTCTGCTTGAGCGTGAGAGCAACTCGGACAAAAGCACAACTGGGACTACGCAGCGATCAATACCGTGCGCCGCACAGAAGGATAGGCAGGAGACTTTCTTGGGATAAGGGCGACCTAGGTTGCAGCGGTTTGATGCAAGCCTGCCTCTGGGTGGGGCTTGTCACGCTCTCCAGACGCCGGTGGCGCGATGGGCCGCAACGGGAACTTCCGAAACAAGCCCTCAAGCGCTCCTGAAATCCTGATAGGCGTGCTCGAGCAAATCACGGCTCGGGTACTCTCGACGGTTTTGCGGCAGCTCCATGAGACGTTGACCGTGTCTCGCTTGTATCCCGTAAGTCAGCATTGGGCCATCGACTTCCGCCAAAATGTCGTCTCGAACTTCCACTATGAAATCTGGACGAATGCCCAGAATGTGCGCGTCAAAAGCAGCATGGTGAATCTTGCACAGCGCCATACCGTTTACAACAGAAGCAATACCCAGTTCTGACGAGTCTGGAACGATATGGGCTGCGTCGAGCAATTCTCGGTGGGCCAAGGCACACACGGCGCACCTGGTTCTATAGGCGCGAAGTATGGTCGAGCGAAAAACAGGTTGATGCAAACGTCGTTTGGTTTCCACGGTGAGATATCGACGAAGGTGCTCCTCTATCGGGCTTTCCTTGCTGATGAGCCCTCGATCAACGTTTGGATCAATGACGAATTGCTTGAGTTCAGGCTCTTCCCAAAGAAGATAGACGGGGAAGACCGGTTGAAAAACGGCAGGCCCCATCCCGACTCCGAAGAACCAGATAAGAGGTAGCTGCTGCTCCATGGCGGACCGCATCGCGCGATTGTCCGGGTGCTCCGGGTCATCTCCACGCCATGCATAGCGAAGGAGCCCGTCCGCCCCCATTTCATCGTTGTATGGGCGTTCCCTACCAGGCGCCCTGTAAACGGTTTGGATCGAAAGTGCCGCCTGAAGATCCCGCGGCTTCCAAATCCCCGTCTGCGTGGCCTGAAGTCTTCTTGGCTCCCCGTCCAAAGTGAAGTCCTTGATGTCCTCTCGGGTGAGCCAATCCTCGCCATCATTAGTACGTACCGTCAGCCATGCCATCGCCTCACGCCGCAACTTCGCGTCGAAATTCACTGTGTCGGTTTCCCCAATTGCGGCCATCTGCCCAGGATAGCTCGGGAGTCGTCACTCCTGCCGCCGCCGAGCCTGCGCGAACACAAGCAAGGCTTCCGCGGCCCACCACGCACCCGTTGTCCCTCCTCCCCCATCCTGTTGGATACCGTGGATACTCGGGGCCTTCACCAACGAAAGCTCGTCATCGCCGGCTACCGGCCGACGTCGTCGTGGCCAAAAAGTTCTGAACCGAATGCGGCCACGACGGCTCCTTCGTCGGTGTCAACCGCATGCCCGAGTCCATCCGTTCCGGCTGCCCGCGAAGTCAGCTACGTCGCAACTGACTCCTCGCCCAGCACCACGTTCACCGGCGCCTCACCGGCCAACAGCAACGAGATCTGCTTCTGGATCAGCCGGACCATCCGGGGGAACATCGCTGAGCTCGCCCCGCCTACGTGCGGCGTAATCAGCACACCGGGCACCGTCCACAAGGCATGGTCGGCCGGCAGTGGTTCCGGGTCGGTCACGTCCAAAGCAGCACGTAGACGTCCCGAAGACGTCTCCCGTAGCAAGGCTTCCGTGTCCACCACCGGACCCCGCGCCACGTTCACCAACAATGCGCTGTCCGGCATGGCGGCGAGGAACCGAGCATCCACCAACCCACGAGTTTGCTCGGAGAGGGGAACGCTGACCACCACGATCTCGTGGAGCGGCAACTGTTCGTACAGTGAGTCGATGCCGAAGATCCGGCCCTGTTCATCGTCCCGCTCTCGGCTTGCCATCCGCGTCACGTGCGTTTCGAAGGGCAAGAGTCTGGCTTCAATGGCCTTCCCCACTCCCCCGTAGCCAAGCAGGAGAACGCGGCGGTCCGCGAGGCTGGGGCGCTGGCCGTTTGCCCATGTTCCGGATGCCTGGTTCCGAACAAAGTCCGGGATCCCGCGCTGGCTGGCGATCATCATTCCCAAGGCGAGTTCCGCCGTCGACGTCTCATGGACGCCGGCCGCGTTGGCGAATACGCATCCCGACGGCAAGACGTCAGCGACGCCGTCGTACCCTATCGACTGGCTCTGCACGAGCCTAACCGTCACGCCGTCCAGCGCCGTAAGCGCATCTGGCCGGCCCATGTACGGCGGCACCAGCAGGTCGAAGCCGTCGGCCGGGGCAGGACAGGTCAGGTCCCACACCACGAACTCGACGTCGGCGGAAGGTTCCATGGCGTCCAGGAGTTTCTGATCGGGCAGGCACACCCGCAGCCGGGCGGTCACCGCGCCACCATCAAATCGACGTTCGCGGCACGCAGCGCGGTTTCGCTCATTTCCCTATTCCTGTTCCCTTTTTGCTGGTCGAATTGTCCGGACGGCACGTCGTATTCCAGCACCAATTTACTTTCCACCGTTGTCCGCGGCCCGTTCGGACATCAGCACCAGTGGGGCCAAGTCTGCGACAACGGGTGGGACCCGGGCCTATAGTGTGGCATGACCGGCAAGCAAGTGAGGTTGGAGCGGATACTGACGATCGGCCTCGGCTATGCCGTTGGCGCGTCTTTTGCTTGGATCGTTCTGCTTTCACTCGGCTGGGAAAAACCTAAGTCACTTCCCATGTTCTTTTTCACTTTGGTGGCCACATGGGTGGTTGGGTCAGCGGTAGCCCGCGTGATTAGCCGACTCAGATTCAAGCTATGGCGACGGCGCGGGTGGACGGAATGCTGGATTCGTTCGCCCGAACCCTTGCCCGGAGGCGTAGCCAATGGCTGGGTGCGGGGCTTGCTTTCCGTACGCGCCCCACTTGTTGACTTCGTGACAAATGAGTCTCGGGACGGTCCATGGGTAAGCCCTGCTACTTTCCTTGTCAATGGGCGCATGCCCTTGGACCGCGGGCACTTGGAGCTGTCGGATTTCGCGGCAGTCAACTTCGGCCCAGGTTTCCGGGTGGTCTCACTCGAGACCACCTACGGACCCATCGACGTGGCCGGGTATCCCGAAGCCCTCGACCAACTGGACGCAGAACTGTTCGGGCGATAGTCGGCGTCAGTCGCCTTCCACTGAACTCGAACCCACGTTGTCCCCCTTCGCCCAACGTGCCTATAGTGGCCCTACCTGCATCCCTCTCTGAGCACCGTCCTGCCGTCCAGCACGTTCTGCCATCTTTAGGAGAGAACCCTATGGAAAACCGCACGCTTGGTTCATTGACCGTTTCTGCCCTCGGCCTCGGCTGCATGGGCATGAGCGAGTTCTACGGCGAAGGGGATGACCGCGAATCCCTTGCCACCATCAACGACTTCCTCGACGCTGGCGGCAGCTTCTTGGACACCGCCGACATGTACGGGCCGTTCACCAACGAGAAGCTCGTGGGCAAGGCCATCGCGAGCCGCCGCGACGACGTCGTTGTGGCCACGAAGTTCGGGAACGAACGGCGCGAGGACGGATCCTTCCTGCGCGTCAACGGCACGCCCGAATACGTCCGCTCCGCCTGCGACGCCAGTCTGCAACGCCTTGGCGTGGACCACATCGACCTGTACTACCAGCACCGGGTGGACAAGTCCGTCCCCATCGAAGACACCGTGGGCGCCATGGCAGAACTGGTCCAGGCCGGAAAGGTCCGGCACCTGGGTCTCTCCGAGGCAGCACCAGACACCATCCGACGCGCGCACGCCGTGCATCCCATCACCGCATTGCAGACCGAGTACTCGCTCTGGGAGCGGGAGCCCGAAACGAAGGTCTTCCCGGTCCTGGCTGAGCTGGGTATCGGATTCGTTCCGTACAGCCCATTGGGGCGCGGCTTCTTGACGGGCCAAATTCGCAGCGAGGACGATTTCGCCGAGAACGACTTCCGCCGGCACTCCCCTAGGTTCCAAGGCGAGAACTTCAAGCGCAACCTGGAACTCGTGGGCCGGGTGAAAGAACTCGCCGACCAGAAGCAATGCACGCCCGGTCAACTGGCCCTCGCATGGCTGCTGGCACAGGGCGAGCACATCGTCCCGATCCCCGGCACCAAGAAGCGCGAACGCCTGGCAGAGAACCTGGGGGCCACCGCCGTCGTACTCTCCGAAGACGACCTGAAGCGCCTGGACGAGCTGGCCCCGGCAGGCTCTACCGCCGGAGCCCGTTACCCCAACATGGCCAGCATCGACACCTAAGCACAGACGCGCCCAAGGGTTGACCCTTGGGCGTGTTATGGCCTAATTTAAACAAACCGCTCGTCCGGTTTTGGAAATGCCTGCTCCCCGATGGAGATAAACATGCGCCTCGTAAGGAAACTGCTTCTGCTCGGCGAAGTGATCCCATGACAAGCCATGAAAGCAGAGCCGGGGACAGGAACACCATCGGACCTCTCCAACTGAAGAGCATCTGGCATGAGCATGAGCTCAGGAACTTCGACCTCATGGTCATACTGCAAATTTCCGGGTGTGAGCACATTGCGCAGCGTGTGATCGGTGGCGAGTCAGTGTCCGCCGAAGAAAAGTCGGTCTTGGCGATAGCGAATGAATTGGCGGAACAAAAAGGCTACCTTCCCCTCTTCGACGTGACCGATATCGATGCTCGTATCTCGAACAACGCAGGACCGGAGCTGGAAAAGTTCTTTAGCTCCGAAGAATGGCAAAAGAGGGACCGAAACAGTACGCGGCGGCTCTAGCATCGAGGGTTGTCAGGGAGGTCTGCAAGATGTCTGCTCGCACTGTTGTATTTGCCGCGGTAGCAACCGGGTTACTTGTGTTCGTCGTTCCGTACCTTGTCTCACCACTGTTTGGGACTGCTCCGAACGGGACCGACACGTTGATCATCGTCGTTCTGCTCTGGGTCGCTGTCTGGACGGTCAACAGAACAAGATCCCAACCGAGATGATGATCGCCTAGAAACAAAACAATCGGCCTGCGTGGATTACCACGCAGGCCGATCGTGTGGGAGCTAGAAGAGATTAGCCGTCGCTGCCGGCAGGGGTGCTGGTGGCGGTGTAGCCCTCCAGCTTGAGAGCAGCCTGGGCGTACTTCTGGGTGAACGTGTCGGCGATGTTGACCTTGGAGGTGTCAACGCCGATGGTCTTCTCTTCGTCGAAGATCGTCTTCGGGCCACCGGCAGGCATGATGCCGTCCGGGAGGAACTGACCCTTGTCCTGGTTCAGCGCGGTGACGTACTGATCCTTGGAGATGGTGCTGTTCTGGACGAAGGACTGGGGCAGCTTATCCGCGATGTCCTGTGCGGAGTGGGTGCTGATCCAGTGCATGGTGTCGACGAGGGCGTTGACGACCTTCTGGGCTGCGTCCTCGTGGGTCTTGACCCAGTCCGACTGGGCGAGGAGACCGGCAGACGGCAGGGTGCCGCCAAGCGCTGCCTTGGCTCCGTCAGTCGTGGCGAGGTCGATCGCGGGAACGGCGAGGTTCTTGCTCTCAAGGGCGCCCACGGTGGGCTGGGTGGTCATGACGCAGTCAGCGGACCCGCGCTGGATAGCCGCGATTGCGGTTGCTCCGGCGCCGACGGCGATCGTGTGGTAGTCGCTCTTCGCGAGGCCGGCCTTCGCAGCGATGAACTGGGTGAGCTCATCGGTTCCCGAACCGAGGTCGGTGACGCCCACGGTCTTGCCCTTGAGGTCTGCGCCCGTCTTCACGTTTGCCTTGGGGCTGCACATGATGCGTTCGCCCGGGGCACTCGAAAGCTGCACGAGGTTGATGACGTTCTTGCCCTTGGACTGGAAGTCCACGGTGTGGACGTACCATGCACCGGCCATGTCCACCTGCCCGGATGCCATAGCGTCTTCGGCGCCGACGCCACCCTGCTGCTCCGTGGAGAGCTCCACCTTGACGCCGTACTTCTCGTAGTAACCGAGCTGCTGCGCGAGCTGGTACGGCAGGTAGATCTGCTTGTCGATGCCGCCAACCATCATCTTCACGGTGGGCATGTCAGCCGCATTTGCCGTAGAACCGCCGGCAGAAGCCGGGGTGCTGCTGCTGGCACTGGTGCCACAGGCCGCGAGGCTGAGCGCAACGGCGCCTGCAGCGGCGACAGCATACATCTTGTGCTTCATCATTGGGGCACACACTTTCTTTTTGTTATTCACTGGATTTGGTGCAAATCAGGGGTGAAGCCGGGTGACTCAGATGGCCTGGGCTTCGGAGCGGTTCGGCGGCCGCCATTTGAGCAGCTTGTGCTCGAGGACGGTGATGAGGGCTTCGGCGCCGAGAGTGATCGCCGCAATGATCACCATGCAGGCGAAGACCGTATTGGGATCGAAGGTCCCCTGTGCCTGGCTGATGATCAGGCCGATGCCCTGTTGGGCACCGAGCACCTCGGCAACAAGGGCGCCGATGATCGCGAAGCCGAACGCGGTGTGGAGGCTCGCGATGATCCAAGTCATCGCTGACGGAATGGTCACGTGGATCGCGACCTGAAGCGGTGATGCACCCAGGACCCGCACGTTCCCGACCAGGTTCTGATCCACTTCACGAACGCCCTGGAAGGCGTTGAAGAAGACGACGAAGAAGACCAGCACGGCGGCGAGGAGCACCTTCGGGAAGACTCCCAGGCCGAAAGCCACGATGAAGATGGAACCGAGCACGATGCGGGGAATCGAGTTCACGATCCGGATGTACGGACCGACGACCGCTGACAGGTACTTGTTCGAGCCCAAGAGGAGTCCCAGCACGACGCCGACGAACGTCCCGAGCAGGAAGCCCATGAAAGCTTCCTGCACCGTGACCCAGAGGTTCTCCCAGATGGTGCCGAAGGCCGTCCCCTCTGTGAAGAGCTTGACCAGGCTGTTCCAGATTTCCGTTGGCTGGCCGAAGAAGAACTTATCCACCCAGCCGGCCGTGGTGAACCACTGCCATCCCCCGATCACGGCTACGGCGAGGATGGCCCGGCCAATCCAGATCCATGCGTTGCGGCGGTTCATGCTACGCCGGGCGGACGCCTTGAGCTCACTCGCTTGATCCTGCACTTGCTCTTGCACGGGAGCACCTCTACTGATTGTGGTTGTCATGCTGCTACACCCGCCGATTTCTTGTAGGCCCGGGTGACTTCGTCCTTCAAGGACTCCCAGATCTGGCCCTGCAGCTCCAGGAACCGCTCCTCGTGCCGGATCTTCTGGACGTCTCCACGCGGCCTGGGAAGATCGATGTTGAAGACATCCTTGATGGTTCCCGGGCTGCTGGTCATGATGACCACCTTGTCCGCGAGCGCCACGGCTTCGTCGAGGTCGTGCGTGATGAACAGGACAGAGGGGCGAAGTTCCTCCCAGAGCCCCAACAGCTCGTTCTGCATGATGGCTTTGGTCTGCACGTCGAGGGCGCCGAACGGCTCATCCATCAGCAGGATCCGCGGGTTGTTGATCAGCGCCGCCGCCATGGCGACACGCTTGCGCATGCCACCGGACAACTGGTGTGGATACCGGTCCTCGAAGCCGGCCAGGCCCACGCGGCGCAGCCAATCCCTGGCGAGCAAGGTGGCTTCCTTCTTGGGCGTCCCGAGCAGGACCGGGCCGATCAAAACGTTTCCGAGAACGGTCTTCCACGGGAAGAGAGCGTCTGCTTGGAACATGTAGCTGACACCGCTGGTGATGCCTTCGACGATCCGATCGTGAACGCTGACGGAGCCGGCGCTTGGCCGCTCCAGGCCGGAAACCTGAGCCAGCGTGGTGGACTTGCCGCAGCCCGTCGGTCCGACGATCGCGCAGAACTCGCCTGGTTCGACCCTCAGGTTCACATTCTGGATGGCAGTGAAGGTCTCGCCCTTGGGCGTGAGGTACCGCTTGGTCAAGCCGACAATGTCGATGCCCGCGGCGTCCTCAGCCCTCTCGGGGGCCCCGGGCGGCCGGTTGGGGTGGGTAGCATTCATTTGCTAAGACCTCTCTGTCTTTGGAATCCCTTCATCGGGATTTCCTTGAATTCGTGATGTGGATCACGGCAACTGTGTCAAGCTTAGGAAGGGAGCATCCGGGCCAGAAGTCTTCAGTAAGTTGTGCGCCTTAGCCGCAAAAGTGCACGTTTTGTGCGTTTTCTGCCGTCGCTTCAACTACCGGAACGCCCGCACCGTCGCGGACATGGAAAGGAGCCCAGACTTTGATTAGGACATTGGTGGTTGACGACGATTTCCGGGTCGCCGGAATCCACGCTGCCCGCGTGGCAAGGGTTGATGGTTTCGAATGCGTGGGTCAGGTGTACAGCGCCGCAGCCGCGCGGGAGGCGATAGAGCGCCTCAACCCGGACTTGCTCTTGCTGGATGTGCACCTGCCGGACGAGGACGGGATCTCGATGCTGCGATCCCTCCAGGCGGCCGGAACCGACGTCGACTGCATTGTCATTACGGCAGCCCAGGACCTGGCCACGGTCAAGTCTGCGATGACCAGCGGCGCGGTCTACTACATGGTCAAGCCGTTTAGCTTTGACCGGCTCCGCACGCAATTGGAGGCCTACCGGAGCTGGCGGCAGGAGCTGGATTCCGCTTCAACTGCCGATCAAGCCACCATAGATAGCCTCTACAACTCGCGCTCCGCCGGGGTCAGGCCCGCGGCTCCGGCGCCGCGCCTGCAGCCCACCATGCAGAAAGCGTTCGACGCCGTCCGCGCCGCCGGGGGTCCGATCAGCGCCGCTGAAATCGCCGGGCAACTAGGTGTCAGCCGCCCGACAGCGCAGCGTTACCTCAGCGTCCTGGAGCGCAAGGGCCTTCTCGTTTTGGATCTCACGTATGGCAGCACAGGCCGCCCGCTCAACTCCTATACCGTGAGTTGAGCGGACGGCCGGCTACCTTTTGACTACTCGGCTGCTACGGGTTCGGCCTGCTTCACCAGGGCGGCTTCGAGGTTGATCTTCACCTTGTCGCTCACCAGGAAACCGCCGGCCTCCAAAGCCGCGTTCCATGTCAGCCCGAAGTCCTTCCGGCTGATCTCGGTTTCTGCGGAGAACCCGGCGCGGGTCGCGCCGAAAGGATCAACCGCGACGCCGGTGAACTCAACTTCCAGCTCCACCGGCTTGGTGATCCCGCGGATGGTGAGGTCGCCCGTCAGAGTGTAGTCCTCGCCGTCGCCCTCTACGCTGGTGGCCCGGAAGGTCATCTCCGGGAAGGTTTCGACGTCGAAAAAGTCGGCCCCGCGGACGTGGCCGTCACGGTTGGCATCCCCGGAGTCGAAGCTTGCCGTCTTGACCGTTGCGTGGAGGGAAGCGTCGGCCAACGACTCGCGGACGCGGGCCTCGGCCTGCGCATCCGTGAAGCGGCCGCGGACCTTGCTGATTCCGGCGTGCCGGACGCTGAAGCCGATCTCGCTGTGGGCCATGTCGAGCAGCCAGGTGCCGGAAGTCAAACCTTTGGGAAGAGTCATGGTGGATCTCCTGATTCGCAAGAATTTCGCTTGGATCGGTCCCTTCCACCCTTGTTGAGCGTGTCCGTGAAGTCAAGGATTGCGTTGGGGGCCGCCGCTACATTCCGAGTCCAGGCACCATCCCGGGCGCGACGGCAATGGCGACAGCGATCAGGGCCAGCGCTACCGCGACTGACCGGTTTGCCATCCTTCTCCACGGGAGCATCTTCTCCAGCGCGATGAACGCCCCCACCACTGCCATCCAGCCGACGCTCATCACGCCGAGCGCGAAGAGGGCCACCATGAGCGCCCAGCAGCAGGCGACGCACCATGCACCGTGCTCGAGTCCAAGGCGCAGCGCTCCAAAGGTGCCGTAGCGGATGCGGCGCAGGATGAAGTCCATGGGGGTACGGCATTTCATGAGGGAGACGTTCTTGGCCGGCGTGAGTTGGTAGACGGCCGCCACGAAGATCACCCCGGCCGCCAGGTAGCGACCGCCCGGATCGGAGGAAAACAGCCCGGGGATGAGGGACGCGACCATTGCGTAGAGCGCGTATGCGGCGAGGCCGAAGATCGTCCACGAGATCAGGTAGCCGGCGACGAACACCACCGTGGAACCCGGCGGAGCATAGCGACCGGTCTCCCGACGGTGGTGGGTGATCCGGGCGTAAGCGACCACCATGGGCGCCACGGACGGAAACATCATCGCTGCCAGCATCACCACCCAGGTGGTCAGGAAGAAACCGAGCGGTCCCGGATCGGTCCAACGCCCCATGTCCATCCCGGACGTTTGCACGGCTGAAACGATCCAGCTCACCGCCGCGAGAATCAGCAAAACGGCAACCAGGCCGGCCTCGCGTGGGTCCATCCTGAAAGCTGTGGCTCGCGTGGCTCTCATGACAATTCCCAAGACATTGAGGACTCTCCTCGCTAGCACAATCGACCAGCGGAGCTCCCCCAAAGGCAGCGCCTAAATCACTCGGAACGAGACCACGAAACCCGATACGGCCGACGATATTCCGGCCTCATGAGGGTGTCAATGGTTCCGTCAGTTGGCCGGTACCACGTCCCCCAACTCAAGGCGGACCGGGCAGCCGAGCCGCGCTTCGTACGCGGCGGCCAGGGCACTGCTATCTGCGTCCTCCGAAACCGTGACCACCACATGGGATCCGTCATTGGACATCCCGACCACCCGGACTCTTGCTTCTTCCTTCAAAAGGGTACTCGCCCGGTCCATGACAATTCCCGGAACGCACGCTGCGGAACGGAGCGAGATATCAACCCCGGGAACTTGGCCGCGCAAGCGTGAAATCCGGTCGCTCTCGGGGCCGTGCCACGTGATGACGAGCTTCCCCTGTTCAAGGGCGACTGACCCGAAGTTGGGGTCGCCGCTTAACTCTTCGGTGATGAGGCTTGCCGCTGACGCCAGTTCCCCGTCTTGCGGTGCCGCTTCGGTAATCTGGACCGGATCCGTAGCTAGTATTGAGCCGGCATGACGTTGGACACCCCCGTCGCAGGCAGTCAACGCGGCTCCGGAGATCAGCACCAGCAGGGCGCCGGTGGACCCAAGGAAGGTTATGCGCTTCACGGAGATCATCTCGCATCCGGATCTAACGGAGCATCTCGCGCTCCGCGCAATACGGCCCCTGGGTTCATTTTTGCTCACCACACTGGGATGTAGTAGCCCAGCGACGCGGCTATGCTCGACACTGAGGTCGCGTAGGCCGTGCTGCTGCATTTACGGCCTCCCGGGGCACTGTTTCCGGGTACGCCCTGGCAGGTCGAGCCCGACCCACCCGGGATTGCTGAGATGATCCCTACAGCATTGCGCTTCAGGCCGTTTGCCGAGCTGACAATCTGGTAGCCAGGGCCACCGCTGTCTCCGTTGCCGACTGCAGGCTCGCCGTTGGAATGTTGGGTTCTGAAGCCCTTGATGTCAGTGAGGTCTCCCCCGAGATCGTACTTCATGTCGATCTGGTGGACGATGTTGCCGCATTTCAGGCCGCTAAACGAGCCGCTGTAGCAGATCTCCTGGCCAACGTACGGGTATGCCGATCCGTTAATCGGGGTGTGAACGTCGCTATTCCATGCCGCTGTCCAGCTATGCGGTTGCGACCAGCCCGAATCAATGATGCCACCGTCATGATAGGTGTCGCGAGCCGCAACTGCACCCCAAATGTAATAGTGGGGTCCTCCGTCGTAGACCGACCATTGGGAGCCTACAGGGCCGCAGTGGGCGGCAAACATCATTGCTTCCCTACTTGTGATGTTCTGCCTTACTGCGAATCCCGAAGTGCAGGCCCCGCTCCTGCCCCGGTCATAGATTCTGGCACCGCCTAAGTGGTAGTTGACATCGAACTGTCGGGAGTTGGCTGCCGGTACGGGTGCTGCATCGGATGCCACTTCAACTGGCACGCCTAGCGACTTCGAGAATCTGCCGCTGGCGGCTGCCTTCTCCCTTCCGTTCTCCGGAGATTCCCTTAGGGTGACCAACAGGCCGGAACCATCGTGTTTCAGCCCGATAGAGCCAACCGTGGCATCTTTGTGTGCCAGGCTCGCAGCTTTGCCTTTCAGCATCGACGGCGCGAGCTGAGTAGGTCGGATCTCAATGGGCGCCGAGGGTCGCCTTTCGATCGCGTCGAGCAACTCCCGGCTCGGCGCCCCATGCCAATACACAATGAGGCGATCTCGTTTACGTGTCACCTCCACCGAGGCAAAGTTCGGGTCACCGGCAAGCTTCCCGCTCAGTTCCGAGGCCAGCTCGGACATTTCCTCACTCACCGGCGGAAGTGTCAGCAGTTCGATACCGGAAGAGGAGGGCTGAATCGAGGCCAGCGCGTCAGCAGGCGGCGCTGCTTCGGCCGGCCCGCCAGCAGCGTTCGCGGCCAGGCCGCCACCCAGTGAAAGAGCTATCGCAGTGACTCCGACGGCAGTGCTTCTCCAACGCATAACAACCCCCAAAGTTGTTTCCCCAGACGCCCGGAGCGGACAAGACCGGACCGTTGCTGTGAGTTTAGCCGGAAGTTACTGTAAGTGATAGATTAATATCGGATAATTGTTCCTGCGATTCTAGTGCCGTGACCGAATCACACCGCGTGATCGGATCGAAGCTAGGCGTGTTCTGCCGCGGGATACTCAAGGTGCGGGGAGCGTCGCCAGGTGATGGTGTCAAGAACCTGCTTCCCGATTCGGGGCGTCACCCAGGCCGGGACAAATGCGAAGTCGCAGTCAGAAGGCGACTTTTATGCCGGTAAATACCGAGAAACCCCTCAACTACACGGCCCTCACGAATGATCGAACAAGCAGGTTATCGGTGCTGTAGTTACCTGCCCACAATGCGAAACTTTCGTTGAACGCAAGCATGTACAACTTGGCGCGGAAGGTGCCTTCGTAGGTGCCGTTAAGTCCCAATGAAATAAGGGGATAGAAGTCCTTGTGCTCATCAAAGCTGGCAAAGATTCCTTCCAGAAGCCCCTGGCGGTCAGGACTGAGGAACCACTGAGTCGGAGCATCAGGATTCGCCTCTGAATACCTGGGGTCCGCTTCCTCCCATGTGTCGAGCCACCGCACAGGGAGATCAAGCACAGCGGTAACTTCGATGCTCCCTCCTTTTAAGATCCCCTGAATGGTGCGCCAGGCACCCTCCAAGCCGCCGAGTTGCAGTTCACGAGGGTCCAGACCGGTAACCCTGATTCTGAATGGTGTCGTGTCCATTTGAGCTTGCTCGCGCAAGCCGATCTTCGGTTCATCAGGGTGCAATCTCGGCCGCACATAAGCATGTCCGTCGGCCCCCATGAACAGGCGACCGCGCGCTTCGACCAAGCTTCCGTCCTGAACAGGAAGCAATAGCTGGCGGCGACTTGGTGCACTATTTCTATCCATAGGCTGTATTGACCTCTCATCGAAATTGCCCGGCACCGGTGGCCTTCCAAATCTGCGGAGAGCGCCCCAGAGCCCTAGCCTGACAATCTATCCAACGCTACGGGCGAAAACGATCACTGAGTATGCATTGCACTCAAATTGAGTGTGCGTTGCACTGAAAATGAGTGGTGAAAGTGCGTCGGAGTAGGTATAGGGGTTTGTCGACCCGCAGCGGGTATCGGAGCGGCGCGATGGGAATTAACCCACTGCCCCCGGCTTCCGCCAAGCCAGCGCCAACACGAACACCACCGCGCTCAGCCCCAGCATCACCAACACCATGAGCCCCCAGTTTGCCTGGTTCACCCCGGGCCCGTACAGCACGCCAATGAGCACCGTCGCCGTGATGGCCCCGAGGTATCGGCACGTCTGGAAAATCCCGGCTGCCACTCCCCTGTCCTCCGGCCGTGCGGACACATATAAACCTTGGTTGGACGCCGTGCTGACCACACCATAAGGAACACCCATCAGCGCCGTGACCACAAGCACCAGCGGCGGCCAGAAGGACAGCGTCAGCGCCCCGAGCGCGCCGGAAGCCAGGGCCAAAAGCACGACGCCGGCGATCATCACGGACCGCACGCCGAACCGCTCAATGAACCGCACGGTCACCGGTGTGATGAAAACCGACATGGCAGCAAGGGGAAGCATCAGCAGGCCGACCACGCCGGCGTCGTACTTTCCAGCCTGCTGCAGCAATTGCGGAAGCCCAAAGAAAGCGAAGTAATAGACCGCGCTGAACACCGCGAAACCCAAATACAGCAACAGCAGCGGCCGGTTCCGGCCGAGCAACCGCAAGTCCAGGAACGGCGGAGTGAACCGGAACTCGCGCCATGCGAACAGCCCCGCCAGGACCACGGCGACGGCGATGAACCACCAGCGGTAGGCCGGCATCACGTTGAGCAGCGCCATCATCGCCAGCGTCAACGAGGCGATGAACGCCAGGATGCCCGGAATGTCGGAATCGCGCAGGAGGGCGGAGAGCTTGCCGCTTTCGCGTCCGACGTCGGGCGGCGCCACCCGCCGCACCACGATCAGTGCCAGAAGGGAGATCGGCACGTTGATCGCGAACAGCGCTTGCCAGCCGACCAAGCTCACCAAAAGGCCGCCGACGACGGGCCCCACCGCTGCTGCTGAGGTGTTCGCCATCTGGATCCGGCCCAGGGGTCGAGTGGAGCTGATGTTCGCCTGCCGGCTGAGCGTCGAGACCATGACGACGGCGCACGGGTACGCCGTCGCGGTCCCCACCGCCATGAGCGCGCGGGCCACGCAGACCAGTGCGAAGTTCGGCGAGAACGGGGCCAGTAGGCAGGAAATGGCAACCACCGCCATGCCGAAGGTGAAGAGCCTCCGCGGACCGAAACGGTCCGCCAGCCGGCCCATGAGCGGCTGGCCCGCCGCGGAGGCGAGGTAGAAGGACGTGATCACCCAGGTGACCGTAGCGACGTCGAGCGCAAAATCCTGGCGCAGAACCACGAGCGCAACCGCGATCATCGACGAGTTCAGCGGATTCAGCGCCGTCCCGAGACTCAATGCAGCGATCGCTAGGCCGGGGCGGGGTTTGTTGCTCACGTCCCTAAGTCTGGTCCATCGTTGCCTCAGGTCACGAAACGACGCGTCACGAACCGTTGCGCCCCTCTGCGGCGGTTATCGGATCCCGGTTTCACAGGAGCACAACAGCTTGCCTCTGTATCGTCCTGCGGATGCGTGTACAACCGAAACCCACTGTGGTCACGGATGATGTGCGGGGCAGGCGACCCACCACGAAACGGGCGAAGGCGGAGACGGTGGCCATCTTCGCCGTTTTCGCCCTCTACGCGGCCTTCCTGCTGAAGCTGCTGCTCTTCTCTCGTGCACCGGGTTCGGAGAGATCGATCAACCTCATCCCGTTCGCAAGCATCGCGCAATACGCGTTCAGCCACTCTCCCGGGACCGCGAAAGTGGCGTTCGCCAACGTCATCGGGAACATCCTGATCTTCATCCCGCTCGGAGTCTACGCATCGTGGCTCCGACGTCGGGCGTCCGCATGGCTGACCATACTCACGGTCGTCTCGGTCAGCGTCGCCGTGGAGATCATCCAGGGCGTGTTTGCGGTTGGAGCATCGGACATCGACGACGTGATCCTGAACTGCGTCGGAGGGCTCATCGGAATCCTCGCATTCCGGCTGCTCTCCGCGATCCTGCGCGGGCGATCCCGGGAACGGACAGCGATGGCCGTGTTTTCGCTGCTTTCGCTGCCCGTCTGGGTCTACTTCTTGTTCATCATCCGACTACACATGTGAACACAACCCGTCAGCTCTGCGGTATCGACAGAACCGGCTTGCGCTTGCCGTTGGCGTCGGTGGTCAGCGTCGGGGCCGGGGGCGGCGGCGGGGCCACTACCGGAGCGGGTGCCGGGGGTGGTGGCGGCGCGGGTGGTATGCAGGAGTAGTTGTAGTCGAAGTCCGTGGTGAATTGGGTGAGCGCAACCACGCCCCCGGCTGTCAGCGGCGGGGCCGAGCAGAGTTCGGCGGCGGACTCGGGCGACGTTGCCCCGGCAAGCCAGCTCTTGAGCCCGTTCAGATTGCTGTCGAAATGAAGCTGACCCGCGATTACTCCGAACTGGTACGAGGTTGAATAGATGCCAACCTGTGCGCCAATGTCTTGCAGGTAGGCGGCCATGCCTTCAAGATCCGCGGCGTTGGCCACGGTGTCCCAGGACCACGCGTTCCCGGTCTCGACGTCCAGCCACCACATGTGCTTGGCGGGGTCCGGTACCCCATAATGATTGACGTCGTCGAACGCGATGCCGTAACCGTAGAGGTAGGCGCACGCAGGCGAAGCCGTCCCGTTGCAGCTCCCGTACGGGTTTGGACGGCCCATGCCCACGTCCGCGTTGGATGCCGGCCACCACCCGCCATATTCGGCGGGATTGGCAGTGTTGACGTACACGGCGACCGCTGCTTGACTCGTCCCGCCCGCCGAACCGCTGGCCCAGCCCAGCTGTTCGGCGAAACAGGGATTCACGGTGCCCGGCCGGCCGCCGTTCACTCCGACGATCGCGAACGCCTGGCCGGAAGGCAGTCCGCCACCACATTGGGGCCAGGAAATGTCGTTACCCAACGCGGCGGCCGGGTTCGAAGACGCCATCGGTGCGGCATTCGCGGCGGAGGATGGGATGGCTATCCAAGCAAACAAGAGGCAAGCCACGGCCATGAGTTTTGCAGTTTTCATGATGTGCGTCCTTGGCATGGTTCAGGGCCCTGCCGGGGCTGGTACTGCCGCACATTGCGTTCCAAAAAGCAATGGCAGTGAGCCATCTTCGGCTCACTACGGATCCTACGGACGGGCTTCCGGACAGCCTTGAGTGATCCCTACTCGACTTAGTTAATGAATTTGCGAGTGTGGCCCGGATTGCACCCGGAGAATGGGGCTCAGCCCTCTGAATCGCGTCAGGAAGCGATCAGACCGTCAGCGACTACCGCGAGCATCGAAGCTGCTGCATCGGCCGGAAGTTCGCTATTGTCCACCACTGCGGCCACGCCTCCGACGAGCCGGCTGATCTGCATCGCGTCGACTCCGGGACGCAAGGCCGAGTCCAACGCTTCGATCACGCGCTGATTGGCCCCGAGGTAGGTCTGGCACTTTGCCGCGAATGGCGAACCGGGGTCGCCCAACGCGGCAGTAATCCGCGCGGCCGCACCCTTGTGTTCTGTCAGCATCGACGCATAGTCGGTCAGCCAGTTCAGCAACCGCTCCCGCGCAGGGGCGTCGAGGGTCAGGGCCCGGTCGACGGCGGTGTTGACCTTGTCTGCCCACGCTTCGAGGACCGCGTCGTACAGCGACTCTTTGGTCGGGAAGTGCCGGTAGAGCGTACCGGGTCCCACCTCGGCCGCCTTGGCGACTTCGTCCATCGAAACGGCTTCGAAGCCTTTGACCCGGAAGAGCGCACGTGCAACCTCCACAATCCGGTCACGGTTGCGTTGAGCGTCAGCGCGCACAGAAACACCTTTCGATACACCATTGCAAAACGGAGAGTGTCTCCGTATAGTTCTAAACGGAGCATCTCTCCTCTTAGTGTACGTCAGCCCCCTCGGCTAGAACAGGACACCTCCCATGACACCCACAATCGCCACACGCGCCCCCGCCGGGATCGTTACGTCCGGCCGTCGCGCCGGCAGCATTGGCCTCTGGCTGGTCATGCTGGCCCAACTCATGCTTGTCCTCGACGCGACCGTCGTGAACGTCGCGCTCCCCCACATCGCCACCGATCTCCACTTCGACCGGGCCGAGCTCAGCTGGGTCCTGAACGGTTACGCCGTCGCTTTCGGCGGCCTCCTGCTGCTCGGCGGACGGATCGGAGACGTCGTCGGCCGCCGTCGCACCTTCCTGGTGGGCGTCGCGGCGTTCACGCTCTTCTCACTGCTCGGCGGCCTGGCCACCTCGCCGCTCCTTCTCGTCATCGCACGCGCACTTCAGGGCCTCGGCGCCGCATTCGCCGCCCCGAGCGTGCTCGCGCTCATCACCACGAGCGCAAAGGACGACGGCGCGCGGAACCGGGCGCTCGCCCTGTTCTCCGCCATTGCCTCCATGGGTGGCGCGCTCGGGCTCATCCTGGGCGGGCTTCTCACCGACACCACGAGCTGGCGGTGGACCCTCTTCATCAACGTGCCGATCGGCGTCGTGGTCCTCATCGCGGTGCCGCGCCTCGTCGCGGAAACTCCCCGGCGGCCCGGGCGCTTCGACATCCTCGGAGCGATCACCGCGACGGGCGGCGCCGTCGCCATCGTGTGGGGCCTCATCCAAGCGGGCGACGTCGGCTGGTCCAGTCCGCGGACGATCGGCGGCCTGGTTGTCGGGGCCGCGCTGATCGCAATTCTTGCCGTCACCGAACGGAGGGTGGCCCACCCGCTGCTCCGACCGCAACTGCTGCGCAGCCCGAGCCGCGTGGCGGCGCTGGCAGCGATGGCGGCCACCTACGGCGGGATGCTGGCGATGTTCTTCCTCATGGTCCAGTACCTCGAAGACGACCTGCACCTCACGCCGATGGTGACCGGGCTGGCGTTCCTGCCGATGCCGCTGAGCATCTTCGCGATGTCGCGGATCGTCCCGCGGCTCCTCGAGCGCTTCGGGGCCGTTCGTCTGGGCATCTTCGGCACCGCCCTTCGCGTCGTCGCTTTCTTGCCGCTCACGCAACTCAACGCCGACACACCGTTCGCCATTGTTTTGCTCGCGCTTCTGGGCACCGGAATCTCCGCCGGCATGACGTTCATGCCGCTCACCACGCTCGCCCTGCGCAACGTCGAACCCGAGCACGCCGGGTCCGCGTCGGGACTCTTCCAGACAATGCAGCAGCTGGGCGGCGCCGTCGGGTTGGCCATCGTGGCTTCGATCTACGCTGCGTTCGCTATCCCCGGCGATTTCCTGACCGGCGGGCGGGCCGGGTTCTGGTCGGCAACCGTCCTTTCCGCGCTCGCACTGGCAGCCGTCCTGGGGTTGGTCTTCAAACCCCGGAACGCCGTCTGAACGGTTTTTACCGGCCGCCTAGGCCTTTGGCGTAGGCGGCCTGTCCCGCGTGCTGGAGGCAATCGGCAATCGTGCTGACCAGGCGCACGCCGAGAGTGACGGGCGGGTCCCAACGGGTGTCGACGACGCGATCAAGGTCCTCATCGCCGAGAGTTTTCACGAACGCGACGGTCTGCCGGTGGACGGCGTCGTAGTATTCGAGCAACAGCTCCGGCGGGGCCTGAACCGCGTCGACTTTATCGCTCGAGTGGCCGTAGCCGGTGTCGCGTTCGGGCAGTGGCAGCTTAAAGCGGCCGGCGAACTCCCGCGAGGTCCATGCCTGTTCGACGCCGGCGGCGGACGCGACTTGGACGTCCTCCACCCGGCTGAGGTGCCAAATCAACCAGGCAATTGAGTTCCCGGTGCCGCCGGGCCGACGGACCAGGGACTCGTCGTCGACCCCTTCAAGCGTGGCGGCCACTATGTCACGGATCCGGGCAAAGGCATCCAGCAGCAGTTCGTTGGATTTCATCGCGTCCTTTCACTGCGTTCTTCGCTGGGACCCCACGAAGTCAAAGGCCTCGCGTGCCAGGTCCAGCCATGACTCCTCATCGTCGGTAATGACGGTGAGCCATTCCCTCATCGCACGGCCTTTTCCGGCGTCAAAAGGCGCGCCAACTCCGGTTCCGATCAACGTCTCGACCCGCTGGTGCGGCAGCTTCACAACGAGCCTGCCTCCGGAGATCATCGCAAAAATCGAGCCGTGGACCTTGAGCGCGTTCGAACCGAATCCGCGTTGCCCCGGTTCTCCCGGGACGCCGACGTCCGGGCTGGCCCTGAATTCATCAACCAGTGCGTTGAAACGCTCTTCAGGCAGCATGGGAACATCTTCCCGCCCTGGGCCTCGGGGAACAACCGGAGGCATAAACTACAAGCACAATCCCTTCCGACCGCGGGGAGCTCACATGGACACTGAATTCGCCGATGTCATCGGTCATGATGTCACCACCATCACTTGTCTCTGCGGAAACACCGTGAGCAAAGAGGGATTGATTCAAGCCAACTCACAGGGCGTTCCTGTGTACGCCGGAGCTGACACGCCGGTCCCCGCAGGACTTGCCGCGTGGCCCGACGACGAGGACCTCTACACCCTGTGTCCGGCCTGCGGCCGCGTTTATCACGACACCATCATTGAAGCGACAGGGACCGCGCCCGTTGCGTTCCAGGTTGATGTCACGGCGGGGCCGATCGCCGAGGCGATCCGGGTTCATTGGGACCTCAACAGCTAGTACTTGGGACGTGTTTTCCTTGTTTTCACTTTTCGCGACGCCGAGTGGCAGCCTGGGGGCTTAATTGTCAGAGCCTCGTGACAGGGTTTAGTCATGGAAGGCATCGGTCAACTCACCGCACCTCGGGCGGCCGTGCCCGACGGCGGGATCCCGTCGCCGGGGCGTGTTGCCCGCCGCCTCAAGCCCGTCGCCGCCCGCCATGCGCAGGTCCAATACGCAGCGCAGCTGCAATTCGCAGAGCATCACCAGAACCTGGCCCAGTTCGAAAGCGCAGCCGTCGGGCCGCTGCCGGCAGGCGGTCTTGGTCAGGCACTGGCGGTGATGGATGCGCTGCGTTCAACCGCTCTCGCCGACACCCGCCTGTTCGGCTTCCCTGAAGCCGCGGATTTCGCCGGCAAGATCGAGGAGATCGCCCGGACGGTGGAGTTCCTGCAGGTCGTCGCGGCCCAGGCCGTGGAACGGACACGGAACGAAGCCCAGACAGCACCGCAGACCTCCCCGGCGCCCGGGTGGAGGACCGGCTGGACCGAACCCACCCTTCCCGAATCTGCCACGGCAACCGCGGCAGATGCGCCGGGGTCCGCGGCCGGCCTCGCCGAAGCCGCCGACGCTGTCCACGACGGCTACCGGAACGCCGCCGAATTCCTGCGCGCCAGGCTGCGGATCGGCATCAGCGAAGCCAGGCGCCGGCTCACCCTGGCCGAAAGCGTGCTCCCGCAGAGAGGAATCACCGGACAAGACGTCCCCGCACGGCACCCGGTCCTCGCCGCCGCCCTCGCCGCGGCGGCCGTGCCGTCCCGCTCGGCCACCCTCATCAGCACCGCCCTGGACCAGGTACGCCACCACGCCGACCCGGACACCGCCGGCCAGATGGAACACTCCCTGACCCGGACCGCCACGGAAAGCGATCCCGACTTCGTGCACCGGATGGCCAAACGCTGGGTCGACGCCATCGACCAGGACGGAACCGAACCCAGCGAAGAAGAACTCCGCCACCGCCAAGGCGCATTCATCCGCAAGCTCCGCCACGGCCTGCACCACCTGGAAATCTTCGCCACCGCCGAACAATTCGAAACCCTCGCCACCGCCATGAACACCGCCACCAACCCCCGCCTTCGCCACCCCGCCGGCACCGACACCGACACCGGCCCCGAACTGGACCGCCGCTCCCGTCCCCAGAAACTCCTCGACGGACTCACCGGGGCCTGCGCGGTGGCCCTGGCCACCGGCGAACTGCCGGCCAACGGCGGCCTCCGCCCCCAGGTAATGGTCACCATCGACTACCAAGACCTGCTCAACCGCCTCCAACACGCACCCGGCACCACAAACGCCCGGCCCGGTACCGGAACCGCCACGTTCCAGGGCCCGATCCACCCCTCGGCCATCCGCAAGATCGCCTGCGACGCGGACATCATCCCCGTCCTGCTCGGCAGCGGGGGCCGCGTCCTGGACATCGGCCGCACCACCAGGGTCTTCCCGCCCCACATCCGCAAAGCCATCATCGCGCGCGACCAAGGCTGCGCCTTCCCCGACTGCACCATCCCCGCACCCTGGTGCGAAGCCCACCACATCACCTACTGGTCCCACGGCGGAACCACCGGCACCGACAACGGCGTCCTGCTTTGCAGCCACCACCACCACGTCATCCACAAAGAACACTGGACCATCACCACCGACTCCGGCACGGCATGGTTCAAACCCCCACCCCACCTCGACCCCCACCAAACACCCCGACGCAACCACCACTTCAGACCCACCCGCACATAGACCCACTCGCACATAAACCCGCTCCGGCACGAAACGCACCACGAATACGCGCCGGGACAAACCCGCCCGGATCCGTTGACATGTGACTAAATGGTCACCTATCCTGAGTCCATGGACGCCGTCTTCAAGGCACTCTCCGACCCCACCCGCAGGGATCTGCTCGACGAGCTCTTCCGCGAGGACGGGCAGACACTCAGTGCGCTTGAAGCACGATTCGACATGACCCGTTTCGGGATCATGAAGCACCTCAAGATCCTTGAGGAAGCCGGGCTGGTGGTGACCCGCCGTCGTGGTCGCGAAAAGCTCCATTACCTGAATCCGGTACCCATCAGGCTCGTCCACGACCGCTGGGTGAGCAAATATGCAGAACCATGGGCCGCTGCGTTGAGCGACCTCAAAACCAGATTGGAAAGTCCCGTGGAAATAATCTTCGAAATCTATATCAAGACCACTCCGGAGCGGCTTTGGGAAGCCATCACGGACAGCGACACCCGCAGCAAGTACCAGTTCGGCAACACCCACACTGCGGACTGGACGCCGGGCGGCCACTACGAGATGCACAATCCGAAGGCCAACGGGATGGTCCTCGGCGAGGGCGAAAACGTGGAAGTCGATCCCCCCCGCCGGCTCGTCCAGACCATGCGCGCACTGTGGGGCGAAGACGTCAAAGCCGAGGGCACATCACGCGTCACCTGGGAGATCAAACCGGTCGGCGACTCCTGCCACCTGACCGTCACCCACAGCGATCTTCGCGAAGGCGGCAACGACCAGATCTACGGCGGTTGGCCGATGATCCTCTCCGGCCTCAAGACCTGGCTGGAAACCGGCGAAGTCCTGACGACTCCCGGTTCATTGATGTATTCGTGAGGTTCGACGGCGGGGCGACCCGCCGTCGTTAGCTCCTGGCGGCCGGAACGAGGGCCGCGTTGAGGTACTCCAAGTGCGCCAGGGTCGGGGCAGTCGTGCTCGCCGCGTATTCCGGGTGCTTGGTGAGGAACTTCTTGATGAACGGGCACACCGGCACGATCCCGACTCCCTCGCCCACGGTTTCCTTCAGGGCCGCTTCGGCGAGCCTGCCCGCGAGGCCTTGTCCGCCGAACTCGTCGTTGATCACGGTGTGGTAGAAAATCCGCTGCGGGGACCCGCCGTCGTCGTACGCCTTGTACGCAGCCTTCCCGATTACGTGGCCGTCAACGAGCACTTCAAAGCGTTCGCGGTCAACGTTGTGGCGGAAAGTGGCATCGGTCATCGCTGGCTCCTCGGCTAGGTTCTGTTGACCTACCCTAACCTCGGAGCCTGGACGCTTTGTTCCCAAGCTTCCTCCAAGCCCGCGTTCGGACTTGGAGAAACCTTGGAACAACGAGCTAAGCCGTGACGATATCGCGTGTGGCGTGGTCGTACGTGAAGGTGACCTTGCCGCCGTCGTGCTGCAGCTCGTGGTTGGCGCCATCATGCGCGCCGAACGCGCCGTAGTTCTCGTCCCACGAACGGTTCAGCGCGATCTTGTACGTGTAGAAGCCGGCAGGCAGCGTGGCGGCGAGGGTCCACACCTTACGACGGGCATTGAACTTCATTTGCGCCTCGTCGTACTGCGGAGCCCAGTCTTCCGGCGCGCCGAGAATCGTGTTGAAGTCGCCGGCGATCGCGACGGCGGACGGCTGCTCGAGCTTCTCGACGGCGGCAGCCGCTTTGGGTGCGACAGCTTTCTTGGGTGCTGCCTTGGCGGCCGGGGCCTTCGTCGCGGCGGCTTCGGCGGCTTCGGCGGCAGGCGCTTTATCCACTGCGGGAACCTTCTTGGCCGCGGGCTTCCTGGCGGGAGCCTTCTTGACGGGCGCAGTCGGAAGCGGAGTTTCTGCGGGGACAGGCGTGCCCTCAGCCAAGGCGCTGACGAACTCGTCCGGCTTGGCGAAAGCAACAGTGGCACGGAGGCCGTCATCGGTGATAGTCCAGCCCGAACGGCCCTTGACCAGCCAGCCCGCCTTGACCAGCTTCGCGGTCTCCGTTGTCAGGTTCTTGTGGCCGCGCGGAATGCCTCCGCTGAGCAGTTCACTCTCGCGCGGGTCCAACGGGACGCGGACAATCGCTTCAGCCAGGATCTCGCCAGCGTTCAACGACTGTTCGGACCACGTTCCCTCTGCCAAGACATCCAGGACGGTCTTGAGGCGGACACTGCTTTTTTCGACGGTGGACTTGGCCACTGGGTCTCCTTCAACGGCGGACATTCCTTCAGCAGTCTGCCAATGTTCTGTAAATTCTGGCGACTGTTCTTGGTAAACACCGTGTGTCGTGACCCACTATTACGGCCAAAAGCCGGCAAGTGATGGAAGGCTCTCGGGTACCGGTCGGTAGCTAGGGCTTGAGGTACCCTCTTGCCCCCCCTACTCCCCCGTGGCCTTCTCCCACTCGGCAACCTCGGCCAACAAATCGGTCTTTCGGGCCTCGTCCGCGAAGGACGAACGCACCGAGTTTGCGGCCAGGCGTGCCCGCTCGCCGACAGTCAAGCCGTGCACGGCGACAAGCTGCTCGAAGTTGTCGTCCACGTACCCGCCAAAGTACGCGGGATCGTCCGAGTTCACGCTGACATTCAGCCCAGCAGCCAACATCGCAGGCAAAGGGTGGTCAGCCAGGGTGTCCACGGCCCGCAACCGGACGTTGGACAAGGGGCACACCGTCAGCGGGATCTGCTCGGACACCAACCGCTCCACCAGGGCCGGGTCCTCCATGCAGCGGATGCCGTGGTCGATCCTCTCCGCGCCCAGCAGATCAAGGGCCTCGTAGACATACGATGCGGGGCCTTCCTCGCCGGCGTGCGCGATCCGTCGCAGTCCGGCCTCCGCCGCGCGGCGGTACAGTCGTTCGAACTTCGACGGCGGATTGCCCACCTCGGCCGAGTCCAGGCCGATACCGGCAATGGGCGCCTTCATGGCAAGAAGTTGGTCCAGCACCTCGAGCGCGGACTCTTCGGACATGTCCCTCAGGAACGCGGCAATCAGGAGCGTCGAGACGCCGAACTCCTCCACCGACGTCGCGAGTGCGGACGCCACGCCGTTGACGCACGTCTCCAGCGCCACTCCGCGCGAGATGTGCGCCTGCGGATCCATCATGACCTCGACGTGCCGCACGCCACCGGCCGCGGCGCGCGCCAAATAGGCCTTGGTCATGTCCGCAAAGTCCTGCTCGGTGCGCAACACCGCCATGTTGGCGTAGTACAGATCAAGGAATGACTGCAGATCCGTGAACTCGTACCTGGCACGCAACTCGTCCAAATCCGCGTACGGAAGCTCAATCCCGTTCCGTTCAGCGAGCGCGAAAATCAGCTCGGGCTGAAGCGTCCCCTCGATGTGTAGGTGCAGTTCGGCAACTGGAGGTGCCGCCGTCGTCGTCGATTCGCCAAAAGTTTCCACCCGACAAGCCTAGGACGAATACTCACTCAGCCCCATTTGGACGCCGCGCAAAATGAGTTCAGGGCAAATAGCGATTGATTCTGCGCAGGAGGGACCCGAAGACCGGATGGTGCTGCAAGCGGCGGGCCATCACCGCGTTCCGGGCGCGGTCAACCGAGCCCAGGACAGCTCGCGCCGGCCAGTTTCCGGCACCGGTCTCCCGCCGGCGCGCAGAACTCCTGAGGGAAACCGTGCAAGCCAGGCATACTCCCGCCTCCGGATGTGCTCCAAGCCGAACGATCTTGGCCTCGGGATACTCCGAACCGCAACACCAGCACGCAAAACCGCTCTGTACTTCATCACCAAATTCCGAGGGGGCTTCCATGGGACCAGTATTGCCGCAAACCGCGCTCGTCAGGGGCCCGATAACACAAGCGAGGGGAAGGCCACACCGTGTCAACTTGGATCTATGCCGTTCGGCCCCCAAACTGAAAGGATGCAGACCTTCCTCCCGTTCCCCGATTTCAAGCAAAGTGCTGCCGTCTTGGACACCGCAAGGCTTGGCAAGCAGCGTGTCGAAGCACTGCAGATCCTTCGCGCACTGGTGATCCCCGAGTTCGGCCGGCCCTCCCACCCCGCTATCCGCATGTGGATGGGCTACGTTCCCGCCCTTACTCTCTACGGCCTGGCCATGGTGGACGAATGGGTCGCCCGAGGCAACCCGGACAACACCCGCGCCAGCATCACCGAGTTCGCACCCCAGGCAGCCCACCCGGACTACGCCTCCAAGATTCCGATGCCGCCGTGGCTGGGCGACGCCGATTTCCACCTGAGCCACCGCTCCAAGCTGCTCCAGAAAGAGCCGCGCTTCTACGCCGAGCTCTTCCCGGACACTCCGAACGACCTTGAGTACCTCTGGCCCGAGCCCGGTCACGAGCTCATCCCCGAAGACCCCTACGACGACTTCATCTGGGTGCTTCGCGCTCCGGTGGGCGACGTCGAACCCGAAAAGATCGACAAGGTGGGGATGCCGGCAGCAGGCAAGGCCAAGGCCGCCAACACCGACGGCGACGGTTACCAGTTCGTGTACGCATCGGAAACGTCCCGCCGCCCGGGCAAGACCGCCCGCAAGGCTCCGAAGCAACTGGTGAAGAAGCCCACCCGCAACCGCCAACGCCAAGACGAGGCCTTCCGCACCCTCCCCGGCAACACGCCCGTCCTCGTACCCATCGAGGGTGGCGCCAAGTTTGCCCTCGGCAAGATCCACGGGCGGCCGATCACCTTGGAGGATGGCCGTTTCGGGCGCAACTTCGAGGTCACCAAGATCATCGACCGCGCGGACTTCGACTACCCGGCCTTGTTGCAGGATCCCCGGGCGTTCTTCCCGATCCCGGCCCCGTAGCGGCTCGAGCTAGACGCGAACGACGGCGGCGCTCCGGTTCCTGACGAAAGGAACCAGAGTGCCGCCGTCGTTTTAGTCGTTACGGCGAATTGCCCTGCCGACGGACGAGCGCCCGCATAACCAAGATCTCGTAGGCCACCAAGGCGACGACCCAAATGTAGTCGTACCAGCGCGCGTCGAATCGAACGAGCAACGCCAGCAGCCCGAGCGCTGCAACCAACTGGGTCGTGACGATGGCCAACCAAGGCGTGGTTTTCACCTTATCCACAAGAAATGACCACCCCTCCTGCCGCGAAAAGGACACCCGCACCGTAGGCGGCCCAACCGATTGCTCCTATCGGTCCCATAAGTGACACGATTACACCAAACCCTGCATACGCACATCCTATTGAAACCGGTCCGCCACGGGGAATCAGATCGGGGTTATAGTGTGCAACATGGCGGCCCGAGATGTAGGTGTCAAGCCATCCGTGACAGGCCAGGATCTCCTTGCCGTTCCATCCCATGGTGACTCCGTTATAACCGGTGCAGTAGTAGTCATACCGTCCCGTCGACATAGGGGCAATGGCGCCGCCGAGTGCCTTTTTGTTTGCCAGGAAGTGTCCACCGGAAAAGTCGCCCCGTCCTTCAAGCCGGATTTTTAGCGCCGCTTGCGTCGCCGAGACCTGAGGACTTTCCAGGAGCAAAGCTAGACGGCTGCTATCACCGTCGAACGCCTCAGAAATCGCCGTTTGAATCTGTTCAGGTGTTTGCAACTGCGACGTTGTTTTTGGCGGTGGGGGCGTAGGAACAGTTGCCGCTATTGCGCCGTTCATTCCACCAACCAAAAGCGCAGAACTTGTCACCACAACCGTAATGATGCTTCGTATTTTCTTCCCAATGCCCATTTCTCTCCCCTTTGAGTTGTAGCAAGTGAGTGACCATCGTAAGTTGCATTTGTAGCGGGAAATTGCGACTAGGTGCTGATTGTGCCAAATTGAGTGTTGTTTGGCCGCAAAATGAGTGTTCTTGCTAAGGGTGAATGAGTAGTTTGCGAAGGCTGGGAGCCGGCGGGGACTTGCGATGCGAGGGTGGCGATGGGGATTACCGGGCCCGGGATTCGTCGATGTCTTCGGCTTTCCCGGATGCGGGACCACCTCACCCACTGTGCCCAATCCTCTGGCCGCCCGAGAAGGTAGCCCCGCCCGGCGGTCATGCCGGGGTCCGCCACCGCCCTTAAATCAGCTTCGGCTTCGATCCCTTCGGCCACCAGGGCTGCCCCGATTTCCTTCGCGCAACCACTCCCGGCTGGTGGTCAGCACCGTATCCATTCGGGAACCAGTAGCACCCGTCGGAATCACCGCAGAGGATAGGCGGACGAGGCTATTTCCCCAACCCGGCCCGGCGCAACGCTTCCGCCATTGCCGTATTGACTGGCGCTTGCGGAGCCGCCTTTCGACCGGGAACCGCCTTTCGACCGGGAACCGCCTTCGCGCCCTGTCCAGCCTGCGGTGCCGGGCGCCGCTCGTCACGGCCGCCGCCCCGCGAACCGGAGCCGCCCGCGGTGCCGGGTTCGTCGTCGAGCCTCAAGGTCAGTGAAATCCGTTTCCGCTCCGGGTCCGCTTCCAGGACCTTCACACGCACCACTTGTCCGGATTTCACGATCTCGCGGGGATCGGACACGAACTTGTTGGCCAGCGCGGAGACGTGGACCAGGCCGTCCTGGTGAACTCCGACATCAACGAACGCACCGAACGCCGCCACATTGGTGACGGTTCCTTCCAGGATCATGCCGGGCTTGAGGTCGGAAATCTTCTCGATGCCTTCGGAGAATGTTGCTGCCGCGAATGCCGGGCGTGGGTCGCGGCCGGGCTTTTCGAGCTCGGACATGATGTCGCGCACGGTGGGCAGGCCGAACGTCCCATCCACGAATGCCTGCGGGTCAAGCGAAGATACAGCTGCTCCATGCGCCGCAGCCACGATCTTCCTCGCCACCGAATACGCTTCCGGGTGGACGCTGGACGCGTCGAGCGGTTCCGCTCCTCCGGTGATCCGCAGGAAGCCCGCGCACTGCTCAAAGGCCTTGGCACCCAGCCGCGGCACCTTCTTGAGGTCGGCACGCTTGGCGAACGGGCCGTTCTCGTTGCGGTACGCGACGATGTTCTCGCTCAAGAGCGGCCCGACGCCGGCCACCCGCGCCAGCAGCGCCGGCGACGCCGTATTCACGTCCACGCCCACCGCGTTCACGCAGTCCTCGACGACGGCGTCCAGCGAGCGGTCGAGCTTCGCCGCCGTGACATCGTGCTGGTACTGCCCCACACCGATCGATTTCGGCTCGATCTTCACCAATTCGGCCAGCGGATCCTGCAAACGCCGGGCGATCGAAACGGCTCCGCGCAAGGACACGTCCATGCCCGGCAGTTCCGCGGCCGCGAGCGCAGATGCCGAATACACGGAAGCCCCAGCCTCGGACACCACGAGCTTCTGCAACGTGGGTCCGCCGGAGGCTGCCAGCGACTTGATGAGTTGCACGGCGAGCTTGTCCGTTTCGCGCGACGCCGTGCCGTTGCCGATCGCCACGAGCTCGACGTCGTGCTGCCGCGCCAAGCGCTCCAGCGTCACCAGGGCCTCGTCCCACTTCTTGGCCGGGGCGTGCGGATAGACGGTGTCGGTGGCGACGACTTTGCCTGTGCCATCGACGACGGCCACCTTCACGCCCGTGCGCAGCCCCGGGTCCAGGCCCAGCGTCGCGCGGTTTCCGGCGGGAGCCGCAAGAAGAACATCGCGGAGATTGGCGGCGAAGACCCTGACGGCTTCATCCTCGGCCTGCGCGAACATGCGGCCACGCAGGTCGTTGCTTAGGCGGTCCAAAATCCGCGAGCGCCAGGCGATCTGTGCGGTCTGGACAAGCCACGCATCGGCGGGCCGGCCACGCTCGGCGACTCCGAGGCACTTGGCCACGGCGTTCTCATAGCGACCACGCGCGGCGGCCAGGGCGTCGTCGTCGGCTGGTTCTGCCTCGGCGAGATCAAGCTCCAGGACGCCGTCGTTCTCGCCGCGCAAAAGCGCGAGCACACGGTGGCCGGGCATGCCGGAAGGCACTTGGGAGAACTCGAAATAGTCCTTGAACTTCTGCCCCTCGGCTTCCTGGCCCTTCTTCACGCGCGACACCATCCGCCCCTGCGTCCACAACCGCTCGCGCAGGTTTTCGGCGAGATCGGGATCCTGGGAGACCCGTTCCACGAGGATTGAGCGCGCGCCGGCGAGCGCCGCGGAGGCATCGTCGATGGAATGTTCAGCGTTGAGGTACTTCGCGGCCTCGCGCTCGGGCTCGAGCTGCGGGTTCGCGAGAAGCGCCTCGGCGAGCGGCTCGAGGCCGGCTTCGCGGGCGATCTGCGCTTTGGTGCGGCGCTTCGACTTGAAAGGCAGATAGATGTCTTCCAGCCGGGACTTGGTATCGGCGCCGACGACGGCGGCCTCCAGTTCCGGAGTCAGCTTGCCTTGCGAGGCAATCGCCTCAAGCACGGTTCGACGGCGGTCCTCCAGGTCCCGCAGGTACCGGAGCCGTTCCTCGAGTTCACGCAACTGGGTGTCATCGAGCGTCCCGGTGACTTCCTTGCGGTACCGGGCGATAAACGGAACGGTGGAGCCGGCGTCGAGCAATTCAACCGCTGCCTTGACCTGCCAGGACTTCACGCCGAGTTCCTGGGCGATCAGTGCGTGGATGGCGGCGTCTGCCGACTGGGGGTGTGCTGACTGGCTTTGGGGAAGATGGGTCACCATGACATTTTGCCTCACGGAGTTTGCCCTGGCTAAAGACGGAGCCGAGTGCCGCACATGGGGAAGCGCCACGGCCGCTGGGCCGTGACGCTTGATGGGTGCGAAAGTTGGGGTTAGCCCAGTTGCGCCATGGGGGATTTGGCGGAGATGTGCTCCACCAGTTCGCCTACGCGCTCCTCGGTGTAGTTCCGGGCGATGTCGCCCTGGCTGATGATGCCCACCAACTTGTGGTCGGTGATGACCGGAAGGCGCCGGACCTGGTGCTTTTCCATCAGGTCGATGGCTGCGTCGATGCTGGCGTCGGCATCGATCCAGATCGGCGTCCCCTGGGCGAGATCTGCCGCGGTCAGGCGGTCAGCATCCAATCCCTCAGCAACGCACTTGACCACAATGTCGCGGTCAGTGATGAATCCTTTGAGTCTTCCATCGTTGCCGCAGATCGGCAGAGAACCGACGTCCAGATCGCGCATCAGGACAGCCGCGTCACGCAACGACTGCTCTTCTTTGACGCACTGGGCATTGGTGGTCATGAATTCGCGCACAACACTCATGAGTCCTCCTTGATCGATTGGGTATCGACGCGGACCCCCGGCACCGACGCCGATGCTGTCAGCCTACGCTTGGGGTTTGGCCATGGCCAGATGCTGTTTGCTCCGCTGGATTTACTCGGCGATGTCCTCTGCCCACAGTTCCGGGTTCCCTTCCTGGAACGTGCGCATCATGTCCACGCATCGCTGGTCATCGAGGACCACCACCTCCACGCCCCGCGACCGCAGCAACTTGAATTCGCCGTCGAACGTGCGGGCCTCCCCCACTACGACGCGCGGGATCTTGAACTGGATGATGGTGCCCGTGCACATGGCACACGGCGCGAGGGTCGTATAGAGGGTGGTGTCCCGGTAGCTCTTCTGCCGGCCGGCTGCGCGGAGGGCCGACATTTCCCCGTGCGCAATGGGATCGCCGTTCTGGACGCGTTCGTTGTGCCCGCTCGCGATCACCACCCCACCACGGGCGAGCGCTGCGCCGATGGGGATGCCACCTTCGCCAAGGCTCTTTTGGGCTGCCTGGTACGCGGCTTCGAAGGCGGGATCGTGGGAGCTTGGGCCGTCAGACGGGTTCATTCGGAGCCTGCTTTCCGGAGGTGGGAATCTTCCGCTACTTGTTCTATAACTTATATAATAAAGACGGAGGTGGGAGCGATGATCCTCAACGTTGACCTGGCCAGCGAGGTGCCGATCTACCAGCAGCTTCGGGACCAGATCGTGGAGGCGATCGCCGACGGCGTGCTGGCCGAGGGCAGTTCGTTGCCCGCCACCAGGACGCTCGCCGCGGACTTCGGGATCAACTTCCACACCGTCAACAAAGCCTATGACCTTCTGCGCCAACAGGGCCTGATCCAGCTCAACCGCAAGACAGGCGCGGTGGTGACCACGACGGCGCCGGACCCGCTGTTCGGCGCGGAATGGACCTCGAGGGCACGGACCCTGCTCGCCGAAGCCGTCGCCCGGGGACTTTCGTCCGAGGAAGTTCTCGAGTCCTGCCGCTCGATTCTCGATTCATTTGGAACCACGCCAGAGGAAACACCATGACCGTTGCCATCGTCCTAAGCTCCGCGTTGGCGGCACTGGTTCTCGCCATCGCCTTGGTCCTGCCCTCCATCAACAGCCCGACGGTGCCTTTCGGGGTCCGGGTACCGGCCCAGCGTACTGAGGACCCGGCCGTGGTCAGGCAGACCCGCATCTATCGTTGGCGGGTTCTCCTGAGCGGGATCGTCGCTATCGGGGTCTGCGTTGCCATTTACGGAATGACCGGCGAAACGTTGCTCCTGCCGCTGTCAGTGCTGGTGCTCGTGGGCTTCTGGTACGGCTGCTTCTTCCTGGCCAACCACGAGATCCGGGCCGCCAAGGCCGCCGGGGGTTGGTATGAGGGAGTGCGCCAAGGCATCGCGGTGGATACCGAACTGCGGACCGACCCACCGCGCTTTCCCTGGCTCTGGCTGGCGCCGGCGTTGATCGTCATTGCCGCCACGGTGGTGATCGGCGTGATCAGCTACCCCTCGATGCCTGACGTGCTCGTAGTCCACTACGCGGCGAAAGGCACGCCCAACCGGCTGGCCGCCAAAACGATCGGCACCGCGTTCTCGCTGGTCTTCGTGCAGCTCGGCGTGTCCGCCCTGCTCGTGGGGATCGCGGCGGCGATCCTCTTCCGCAGCCGGCCCGACATCGACCCCGCGCACCCGGCAGGCTCCGCGCTCTGGCACCGCCGGTACATGTTGTTGGGTGCCAAGGCACTCCTCGGATTGCTCGCGATGATCGACCTCGCGATGCTGGGTTCGTCGTTGCTGATGTGGACCGGCACGGTCACGCCATGGGCGCCGCTGGTGGTCGTGATCCCGATCCTGGCCGCCGTCGCGGTAGCCGTGGTTGTCTTCGCGAGGAACAACCGCGCTCGGGACGAAGGCGAGGAGGATACCGGCCTGAACCACCGGGAAGACGACAAATACTGGCGGAGCGGCTTGTTCTACGTCAACCGCGAAGACCACGCTCTCATGGTTCCGCGGCGCTTCGGCCTGGGATGGACCCTCAACTTCGGCAATCCCAAGGCAGCCATGCTCCTGGCCGGCGTGGTCGCGCTCATCGGCCTGGTGATCACCCTCCGTTTGGGCGGCTGACCCCCTTTCGTGCTGGCACTCACGCCGGGGCTGCCTTACTGTCGGACCGCACTGATAGCTTGGCTTCATCAGCTCAACGGTCTGGGGACACGGTGTTTTTTCTCGATTCGGTAGATGCAGGGCAAGCGCAGGACTTGGTGTTTTCCGCCAGCGACCTCGTCACGGCCTCCACCTGCGAGTACCAGTTGCTGCGCAAGTTGGACGAGAAGCTGGGCCTCGCGCAGAAGCCAGCCTTCGACGTCGACGAAATGCTGGAGCGCACCGCCGCGCTGGGCGACGTTCACGAGCACAGGGTGCTGGACCGTTTCGTGGCCGAGTTCGGCACCTGGGATCCGGTCAAGCGCACAGGCGTGTTCGACGTCGTACCCGCCGACGCCATGGACCGCACCACCCTGCAAGACAAGCATGCGGAATCGATCGAGGCGCTGCGATCCGGCGCGGATGTGGTCTTCCAGGCCGCATTCTTCGACGGACAGTTTCACGGACGGTCCGATTTCCTCGTCAAACAGCCCAACGGCAGCTATGCGGTGTACGACACCAAGCTCGCCCGCCACGCCAAGGTCACGGCGCTGTTGCAACTCGCGGCCTACGGCGATCAACTGCTCAAGGCGGGAATCACCCCGGCCCCGGACCTGACCCTTGTGCTAGGGGCCACGATTCAGCGGGACGCTGCTGGCTTCGATTATGTGCACAGCAACCACCGGCTCGCCGATGTCCTGCCGGTATTCCGTGAGCGCCGGGACCGTTTCCTCGCTTTGACGGACGCGCACCGATCCGGCTTGGAGCCTGTCCAATGGGGCGCGACCGGAGTCACCGCATGCGGCCGGTGCGACTACTGCAAAGAACAAGTACGCCTCCACCGCGACCTGCTGATGGTGGCGGGGATGAGAATCACGCGGCGCAAGAAGCTCATGGACAACGGCATCTGCACCATCGAGGCCCTTGCCGACATGCCCGACGCCCCGGATTCCGCCACGCGGCGCCTGCAGGAACAAGCCCGACTCCAGACCGGAACAGCCACCCCCGATGGCACCGTCAGTTACACGGACAAGTCCGGCGAGGCAAAGAGCATCAGCTATTCGGTCCTGGAATCCAACTCCTTGGCCCGGCTCCCCGGGCCCGACGCCGGAGACATCTTCTTCGACTTCGAAGGAGACCCCTTGTGGCAAGACCCGGTCACCGGCCGCTGGGGACTCGAGTACTTGTTCGGCGTCGTGGAAAATCCGACGGAGCCGGGAGGATCTCCCGTGTTCAAGCCGTTCTGGGCACACTCGCGGGCTGAAGAACGGCAAGCGTTCATCGATTTCCTCGAGTACGTGGCAGAACGCCGCATGAAGTATCCGGACATGCGGATCTACCACTACGCCGCCTACGAGAAAACCGCGTTGCGGAACCTTTCTGTCATCCACACCGTCGGCGAGGCCGCAGTGGACAACCTTCTCCGCGAAGGCGTGCTGGTGGACCTCTACGACACTGTCCGGCACAGCATCCGCATCTCTGCGGATTCGTACAGCATCAAGAAACTCGAACCCCTGTACATGGGCGAGCATTTGCGCTCGGGTGACGTGACCGACGCCGGTGCCTCCGTGGTTGCCTACGCCAACTACTGCACCGCCCGGGACGCGAACCGCGAAGATGAAGCGGCAACGATCCTGGCTGGTATTTCCGACTACAACGAATACGACTGCCTCTCCACGCTGGAACTGCGGAATTGGCTGCTGGGCTTGGCAGCGGAGCGCTCCATTGAACCCGGTCTTCCAGCCTCTTTGGGACCCGGGCTGCCCGCGGAGACCGAGCCGGACAAGTACGAGGCCGCACCCGAGGAAACAGCCCTCCTCGACTACCTGTCGGAATTGCCGGAGGATTCCCTTCGCTCCGACGACAACCGGGCGGTGGCGATGGTGGCGGCCGCGGTCGGCTTTCACCGGCGCGAGGACAAGCAATTCTGGTGGGGACACTTCGACCGCTTGGACCGGCCCGTCTCAGAGTGGGAAGACACGAGGGACTGCTTCATCGTGGAAGGCGGCGAGGTGCTGGAAGACTGGGCCAAGCCGACTCCGCGCAGCAACCCGGCCCGGAAGGTGCGGCTGTTCGGCCACGCTGCCGATGGCTCCGGTTTCGCGCCCGGCAAGAAGTACTTCCGGATGTACGGGCCTCCGCTCCCGGATGCCTTCCTTGGCAAGAACGAAAGCGCCCTCGGGCGATCGGGGATGTCCGGCACGGAGGTCATCGAGCTTGGTGATCCCGACTTTGATGATGACGGCGCGCTTGCGGGGCCCGACGATGGCGCTTCGGATGTCGTGGCCATTTCAGAGCGGCTGCCCAAGGGTGCCGAGGAATACTCGCAGCTTCCCATGGCCTTGACGCCCGACGCTCCGGTCAACACAGACGGGCAACGGAAGGCCCTCAGCGAACTGGCCATCAAGGTCCGTTCCCATCTGCCGTCGTGGCCCAAGGACCCAGCGTTGGACCTGTTGCGCAGAATCCCGCCTCGGCTGGCCACCCTTGCGGAACTGCCCACCGTCGGGACCGGCGACGATGCATACGTGGACGCCATCGCCGCTGCTGTGTCGGACCTGGACCAGTCATATCTGGCCGTCCAGGGCCCGCCGGGAACGGGCAAGACGTACGTCGGCTCGCACGTTGTCGCGCGGCTGGTGCGTGCTGGCTGGAAGGTAGGGGTTGTTGCACAGTCCCATGCCGTCGTCGAGAACATGCTCCACGCCGCAGTCAAGGCCGGGGTGGACCCTGCACTCATCGCCAAGGAAATGAAGCATGACGATCCCGTTCCCTGGGACCAGCAAGCCAAGGACGACATCGAGCGGTTGCTTGCCGCGCCGGGCGGCTGCTTGATCGGCGGCACGGCATGGACCATGACGGGCCGGACCGTTCCAGTGGGATCCCTGGACTTGCTCGTGATCGACGAAGCCGGTCAGTTCTCGCTCGCCAACACCCTCGCCGTGAGCCGAGCAACGAAGAGACTGCTGCTCCTTGGCGACCCACAGCAGTTGCCCCAAGTCACGCAGGGCAAGCACCCGGAACCGGTGGATGAGTCTGCCCTCGGCTGGCTGGCCCATGGTATGCACACGCTGCCCGCCGAACTCGGCTACTTCCTGGCGACGTCGTGGCGCATGCACCCGGATTTGTGCGCTGCAGTGTCCGAGCTTTCCTATGACAATCGGCTGCATTCGGCACCGGCTGCTTCCGGGCGGCGGCTCTCCGGAGTCCCGGCCGGCGTCGAGTGCGTCTACGTCCAGCACGACGGCAACTCCACACAGTCTCCGGAAGAGGCTGCGGAAGTAGTCCGACAGGTCCGGGCGCATCTTGGCCTGGCGTGGCTGGACCCGCGGGAATCATCCGGGGAACGGCCGCTGGCCGAAAAGGACATCCTTGTGGTGGCTGCCTATAACGCCCAGGTCCAGCTCATCCAGCACGAACTGAGGGCGGCTGGCCTACGCGGCGTGCGGGTCGGGACGGTGGACAAGTTCCAAGGCCAGGAAGCTCCAGTCGTGATCGTGTCCATGGCTGCGTCCGCTGCCGCCGAAGTACCGCGCGGCATGGAGTTCCTGCTCTCACGCAACCGGATCAATGTGGCGGTGTCGCGCGGTCAGTGGCGCGCCGTCGTCGTGCGCTCACCGGAACTGAGCAACTACCTGCCCACCCGGCCGGAAGGCCTGGAGCAACTCGGTGGTTTTGTGGGCCTTTGCCAGCGTGGAGACCCAACTGACTCGCATTTGTTGTCGTTATGAGGGCTGAAAACGACAACAAATGCGAGTCAGTTGGGTGATGCCTGCCGCTCGGCTGCCTCGTGCCTGCCCGGAAGTTCCTGGTACTGATATTTCCCGCCGCGCAGGGCCGAGGCAAAAGCGGCCACTAGGCACGCCGCAATGGCAAAGGCGAACGCCACGGCCAGCCCTTCTGCGAACGGGCCGGAAATCAGGTTCGGGAAGAAGGCGCGGCCGGTCAGGAAGGCCGCGTCCTTGGCCGGGAGGGCGTTCAGCACTTTCGGTCCGAGCAATGTCTGGACGGGGTTGTAGCCCAGCAAGGAGGAGAACAGCACAGACACCGGCGGCAAATGGGCAACCTTCGCGGCGTCCGCGGCAGCCACCCCGTGCGCCATCAAGCCTGAGGTCAGTGTCTGCGGCAGCGTCCGGGCCAGCCCGGTGATCATGAGCGAAAAGAAGATACCGATGGACAGCACCATGGCCGAGTTCTGGAACGTGGTGCTCATGCCCGCACCCACGCCGCGGCGGTTGGGCGGCAGCGCGTTCATGATGCCGGCCCGGTTGGGAGCGGCGAACAGCCCCATTCCCAGGCCGTTGACCAACAACGCCAGCGAGAAGGGCAGGTACGTGAAGTCCACGGGCAGCACCAGCAGCCACAGGAAGCTGGCCGCCGCCACCACCATGCCCAAAGTGGCCAGCAACCTCGCGCCGTGACGGTCGGATAGCCAGCCCGAAACCGGGCCGGCGATCAGGAACCCCGCGGTGAGTGGCAGCATGTAAATGCCGGCCCAGAGCGGCGTGGTTTCAAAGCTGTAGCCGTGCTGCGGAAGCCAGATCCCTTGCAGCCAGATGATCAGAATGAACATCAGGCCGCCCCGGCCGATACCGGACATCAAGGAGGCCAGGTTCCCGGCGGTGAAGGCACGGATGCGGAACAAGGCCAGATGGAACATCGGCTCGTCTATCTTCATCTCCACCCAGCAGAACACCCCCAGCACCGCGGCGCCCCCGATCAGCGCCGTGAGCACCCACGGGTTGGTCCAGCCCATGGTGTTGCCGCCGTAGGGTTGGATGCCATAGGTGATGCCGACCAGCACGGCGATCAGACCCACCGCAAACGTTGCGTTGCCCCACCAGTCCAGCTTGGCCGGCTGCCTGATCCCGGTGTCGTGCAGGCTCAGATAGGCCCAAACGGTACCCGCGAGCCCCACCGGCACGGAGACAAGGAACACGAGCCTCCAGTCCAACGGACCCAGCAACCCGCCGATGATGAGGCCCAGGAAGGACCCCGCGATGCCGGCCACCTGGTTCAGGCCCAACGCCAGGCCGCGCTGGTCGACCTCGAAAACATCGGTGATGATCGCTGTGGAATTGGCCATCAGCATGGCGCCCCCGACGCCTTGCAGGACGCGCATGATGATCAGCCAAAGGACGCCGGAAGTGCCGGAAAGCCACGTCAGGGACAACAGCACCGAGAACACGGTGAAGATTGCGAAGCCGGCGTTGTACATTTTCACCCTGCCGTACATGTCGCCGAGCCGGCCAAAGGTAACCACCAGGACCGCCGTGACCACCATGTAGCCCATCACCAGCCACAGCAACATGCTCGTGTTGCCGGGGGCAAGCGGATCCACCTGGACGCCGCGGAAAATGTCAGGCAGGGCGATCAGCATGATGGAGGAATTGATGGTCGCCATGAGTACACCAAGCGTGGCGTTGACCAGGACCGTCCATTTGTAGTGCGGGCTGGCAATCGCGCGCTCGATACGGGCCTGACGACTGCCCCTGACAAACTGGGTCTTCGTTGCCATCACAACCACCCCTCCCCCGGCCCGGGGCCGCTTCGGGATTGTTACTTCACTAAAAACCCTAAACCCGGAATTGGCACTGGGAACCACCCAGGGGCGACTACTTTGCCCTTGATTTTGTTCCTGCCAGCCGGGACGGAAGCCGGGAACGGCTTAAACCGCGACGGCGGCACCTTTCGGAGGTGCCGCCGTCGGGGATCGGGTGTTCTAGTTGGCGTAGAACGGGTAGTCGGTGTAACCCTTGGCGCCTTCGCCGTAGAACGTGGACGGATCCGGTTCGTTGAGCGGAAGACCCTCACGCCACCTCCGCGCGAGGTCCGGGTTGGCGATGGCCGGGCGGCCAACCACCACGGCGTCGGCGTGACCGTCGGCCACGAGTGCCAAGGCTTCATCCCGCGTAGTCACTACGCCGAAGCCGGTGTTCACGAGGAACGTGCCGTTGAAACGCTCGCGCAGGTCCTGGACGAGTTCACCCTTGGGATCGTGGTGGAGGATGCTGAGGTACGCGAGGTTGAGGGAGGCGATGGTGTCCACCAGGACTTCATAGGTTGCGCTGACATCGGCGGGGTCGGTCTCGGCGATCCCCTGGACCGAGTGCTCCGGGGAAATCCGGATGCCCACCCGGTTGGCGCCCAAGGCTTCCACCACGGCGTTGACGGTCTCGATCACGAAGCGTGCACGGTTTTCCGGGGAACCGCCGTAGCTGTCGGTGCGGATGTTGCTGTTGGGGGCCAGGAATTCGTGCAGCAGGTAGCCATTCGCCGAGTGCAGTTCGACTCCGTCGAATCCTGCCTCGACTGCGTTCCAGGATGCCGTGACGATTTCCTGGATCACCGCGGGAAGTTCATCGGCGCTCAGTTCCCGGGGCACCGGGTACGGCTTCTTGCCGTTCGGCGTGCGGACGTCGCCGTCGATGGCCACAGCACTGGGTGCGACGATCTCGTGACCGCCAGTGATGTCCGGGTGGGAAACGCGGCCACCGTGCATGACCTGGGCGAAAATCCGACCGCCCTCGGCATGGACAGCGTCCGTCACCTTCTTCCAACCCGCGATCTGCTCCTCCGTGACGAGACCGGGCTGCCCAGGGTAGGACTGCCCAGCAGGCGTGGGGTAGGTGCCTTCACTGACGATCAGTCCGAGGGAAGCACGCTGCCGGTAGTGTTCCACGACCAGCGGTCCGGGAACGCCCTCGACGCCCGAACGGAGGCGGGTCAGCGGCGCCATGACCAAGCGGTTGGGAAGTTCAATCTCGCCGAGAGTCAAAGGGGAAAACAACATGGGCAGTGCCTTTCAAACGGGAACAGGTCCACTAGCGCCAACTGTCACGCGCCTGCAACTATTCCTGTTGAGACTCGGATCACATCACGACGGCGGCGCTCCGCCTTCTGCGGGCGGGCCGGGTGCCGCCGTCGAACTCGGCGCGTTTCCCGAGTCCTAGGGGACGCCCGGGCATCCCTCGCCGCGAGGATTCACGATGCAGTTATCGGCGTAGTTGCGAGTGATCGACCGCCAGACGCTCACCCTCTGTGACGGCGATGCAAACTGTCCGGTGCCGGGAATCGGCATGTTCGGACCACCGTTCACGGAGTAGGTGCCGCGGAATGTGGTGGTCAACACAACCCAGTAGTCGCCCGTTCCGGTGTAACGATGACTCGTGCGCGTCTTTTCACCCCATCTTTCTTCAGGAAGTGGACTGCCCATAGTCGGTCCCGGCCCGCGCATTTCACCGTCTCCGTAGTCCCATTTGTATTCGACCGGTTCGGCCCGTATGACTACTTTCTGCCCGAGCATGTCAAGAGTGAAAGTCTGTGCTGAGGCCTCTGCGTAGAAGTTGGTCTCAGCCCCCTTCAGCGTATGCGGAAATGGCTGGATACCGGAGATGGCAGGAGAGATTGGAAGTTGTTCGAATTTCGATTGTATTTGGGCGGCGATTTTCTCTAGGACGTCTGTCGGCTTCTCTGAATAGAGGCATCGATCCGGCCGTATGGCAGTCCATAGCGGTGGATCGAAAGCTTTGAGCGACTCGAACCACCGGACCGGCCTCCCGTTCTCTCCCTCCTTGCATTCGACGGCCCCCGCGAGACACCCTTTGTCAAAGTTGTTCTGACCGTTGTCGAGGCATAGCAACTCGAACTTGTACTGTTTAGGATCCTCGACTCCAACTGCTGGCAAATCCACCCACGACCCGCTGCCAGCGTGATACCTCCAAACACCAATCCCGCGCTGGCTCCACGAAATATCTGAATCGCGCTGCTGTTCTGCGGACGCCGGCGAGGCAATGAACACGCCCACCGCAGCAAGGCACAGGCTAACCAAACCCCGGGCTCCAACCCGGCTCCAGGCAGCCACTAGCTACCCAATCGGTCAACGTTCGAAGCGAACCATTTGCCATCAACGTATTTGGCGACGATCAGATCGCCGAGAACACCGGAGGCCGCAACATTCTGACCGACGCTGCCGTCAGAATTATGCAAGGTTCCGGCTGCTTGTTGCGACTGCACCGTTACCTGACGCTCACCGCTAACCGAGTCGGCGAAGTTCGACTTTACGGCCTGAACTTGGATTTTGCTTCCGACAATCCATCGGCCATCAGAGCTCCATCTCTCGATCCCAGGAAAGACCTTGCTGCACATCGCGCAAGTCGAGCTTGTTACTTCCCTAATGGGTCCCAATTGACCAGTCTCAAAACCATAGTTGAGCAAGTCGTACCAGTACCTAGCAAACGCCTCCACACCCTCCTTGCTGTTCGCCTTCGCGGCCTCCGGCAGCACCGGAACGGGCACGTTCTGCGCTTTCCCTTTGGCGTCCGCGGGTTTGTAGGCGGCCGTCGGGGTTGGAGTTGGAGTGGCAGTGGCGCTGGCGGAAACACTGGGCGGCGCGGATTGTTCGGCCTGCGGCTGGGTGGTGTTCCCGCAGGCAGTCAACGTCAACGCCGCAGTGAGGCTGCCAATGACGAAAAGGCGGTTGCGAGCTGAAACCGAGGTTCGTGAAGTCATGGTTTGCTATCCCCAAATAGTCTTCAAGACTGAACGTTTCCCAAAATGGTAACTCAATTGCCTATCTTGGCGAGAAAGTTATCCACAGGCTTCGTTTCATTACATCGCATCCGTTCGACAGCACGGCGCCGCACAACGGGGGGCACCGCACCCTCCGCCTTACCCGGCGGCAAGGCGAGTGAAGCGACGAACCGCCGCCCGCCGTCGAGCACCTCTCGGATAAAGCGGAACATGTCCGGACGCTCGACCCCGAATGGCCGCACAACGCGCGGCGGCGCTTCTGGGCATTCAGCTCGCAAAGCCGAATCGCGGTCAGCGTCGGTTTTTGAGGAAGTCCGTAGCTTCGTTCACGGCGCGGGCATCGGGATGGATGCTCCGGGTTTCCGATCGCTGATTCCGGGTGCGAACCCAATCGCCGGGGTGCACTTTCGGCAAGATTTTGGCGATGGCCAGCGCACCATACATCAAAGTATTAATCGCTACGAAGGTCGCCAGAACGGCAAACCAATCGGAATGCAGAATTCCTTCAGAAAACAAGATTCCGGTAGGAATGGAAGCAAGAATAGCCATGATTACTGCGCCTTCGAGGTTTCGCCGCTTTGTGAATGGTCGAGGTGTTTCCAGGTGGCTTGCCGGTCAAGGGAAATGTCGATGATTCCTTTGACATAAACCACGTTGAGGAACATATCGAAGAACAATTCCGGAAAGAGCGTGGCGGCCAAGAGGCGTGCCCGCCAGCCACCCTTCCACGCCGTCACAACCCGCTCGATCGAGAAGACGATCCCGATTCCGAGCCAGAACGGGAACCAGATCCAGGTATCCAGAGACAAAACCATCAAAAGGATCAGCAGGAGGTAGGCGCTGAGTGCAATCACTCCATAGCCAATGCCGAATTGCTGCGCCCAGTATCGAAGCGTCTGGGGTGTTGCTCCGTAGGCCCCCAGGTTTTCCAAGGCACCCCGCTGCCAGCGAAGCCGCTGAGCCCACAACGTGCGGAAATTCGGCATCAACTCAGTGACGACGGTGCACTGCATTGGGGAAATCATGAGGCCGCCAAGGGACTTCAAGGCAATCGTGAGCTCATTGTCCTCGGTCAACGATGCTGTGTCGTAAACGTCTCCCTGAATTCCCGGAATCGATTCACCGCGGCTCTGGGCAACGGTGCGCAACGCACGGGGACGGAAAAGCGAGGCCGTACCGGTCAGCACAAAAACGCGGCCACGCCGTCGTCCGATTTCACGGGAATACCGGATATATTCGTTGCGCTGGAACTGGCCGACAATTCCGTGCCCCTCCTCCCCGTAAAAGAGGCCACCCACGGCCATCAAGGCCCTGTCGTTGGTCATCCGCGAGACTGCGACCTCCAGGAAACCATCGTCAAGGCTAGTGTCGGCGTCCATCACCATCACGACGTCGTTATCGCCTTGGCCAGGCAGCAGCCACTTCAGCGCTTGGTTGAGTGCGCCGGCCTTCTTTTTCGTATTGTTCACCGATTCGAAGACCTCAACCCCGGCCTCGCGGGCAAGGGCGGCGGTTGCATCGGTGCAATTGTCGGCCACCACGATCACGCGTTCCGGACGATGCGATTGGGTCAAAAGGGAGGCAATAGTGGCCGGCAACGAAGCTTCTTCATTGTGTGCCGGAATCAAGACAGTAACGGTTACGGGGCCGGCGTAGACGCCACGGGTTTCCGTCATGACGATCTTTGGCGCGAGGGGCGTCCGGGGATTCGCGGACCGCCGGGATCTGTTGGCGATGCGCCGCTCCAGCAACGCCACTCCAGCGGACAGCAGCAGTGCAAAAGCGATGGCCGTCAGAATGACGCGGGGTTGCGGCGCCACGGAATCATAGAGGACCCTCCAGACGCCAAGGACGATGCCCTCAGCCCGCGATTCGACCGCTGAATTCCCGGTTGACGCGATAGCGAACCACAATAGAGCCGCCGCACCGCCAACTGTTACCGCGATAACAATGCCTACTAAACGCTGAAATATCCCTCGACTCACCGGCGAATGCTATCAGTCGTTCGCCACGTGGAGAATTCACGTTCTCGCGGGAGCCAAGCGATCAAGTGAGCGAGGGTTTCGGATTAGGCCCACATACGTGAGCGGGCGTTGCAAGAAAGGCCGACATACGTGAGCGGGCGTTGGAGGAAAGGCCCACATACGTGAGCGGGCGTTGGAAGAAAGGCCCACATACGTGAGCGGGCGTTGCAAGAAAGGCCCACATACGTGAGCGGGCGTTGGAGGGGGCGTTGCGTAGACTGAGGATATGGGCGAGAGCCGCGACCTGCTGACGCCTGAGCAACGCAGCCTGAACATGTCCAAGATCCGGGGCAAGAACACCAAGCCCGAGCTCTTGGTCCGTCGGCTCCTGCATGCCAAGGGTTACCGGTACCGGCTCCACGGCCGGGCCGCCGGCGGGAAGTTGCCCGGCAGCCCGGATCTCGTGTTTGCCAGCCGACGCAAGGTGGTTTTCGTGAACGGGTGCTTCTGGCACTTCCACGATTGCAAGGCAGGCCTGCACGCGCCGACGGCCAACGCGGACTTTTGGGAAGCCAAACGCAACCGCACCCGGGAGCGCGACGCCGGTCAGCGCGAACTGCTGAGAGCCTCAGGATGGGAGGTTCTCACCGTGTGGGAATGCGAACTGCGGGACCGTTCGGCCTTGGAGAGTCAGCTCACGCAGTTCCTCGACGGCGGCCGAACAGGAAATAGCTCAGCGGCCCAAAGAAATTGATGAAGCTTGCGGCCCGCCATACGGCTTTGCTTCCCCTGATCTGGGCCGCGGGGGTCTTGGAAATGCTGCGTTGTGCCGAGATGAGCAACGCCATCTGTCCCGCACCCACCACAAGCACGCCTACCCGTTGCCCCGGAGTCATGTCCTTCCAGGACTTTTTCTTTTTCTTGCTGTGCATGGCGCCTCCATCTGCAGTGACTTGCCCTCTCAGGCTAGTCTGCCCGCCGCCCAGACGGAACAGGACGAGTTGACTCGTAAAAAACCTCCGCGAAGGGGCATACGTTGCCTCATAAGCATTTCTCCGGCTGGTTCGGGGTTGCCGGTCGGGCGGTGGCGGGTTACGCAGGGTGGATGGGACTGACGATGGCCGAGCGCAAGGCCGTGACGAAGCAGCTGGCGAGGACCTACCGGGCCGGTGATCGGGTCCGGAAGGGCAGGATCCTGGACGAGGTGGTCGAGCTGACGGGCTGGCACCGGGACTATGCGCGGGCGGTGCTGCGGCATGCCCTTGATCCGCCCGGGCCGCGTCCGGTGCGGGCGGGCCGGGCTCCGGCGTACGGGGCGGATCTGCAGCCGGGCCTGGTGCAGTGCTGGGCGGTGCTGCGGGCGCCGGCCGGACGGCTGCTGGCGGCGGCGATGCCGGAACTTGTTCCGATGCTGCGGGACGAGGGAGCGCTGCAGGTCACGGATCCGCAGGCGGCCCTGCTGGCGCGGATGAGCGCTGCAACGATCGATAGGCGGCTGGCCGGGGAACGGGCCAAGCTGCTGCCCCGGGGGCGCTCCCACACCAAGCCCGGGTCCTTGCTGAAATCCCAGATCCCGATCCGGACCTGGGCGCAGTGGGATGATGCCGTGCCCGGGTTCGTGGAGATCGACCTGGTCGGCCATGAAGGGTCCAACAACTCCGGGCAGTTCTGCTTCACACTGACCGTCACCGACATCGCCACGGGCTGGACGGTGAACAGGTCCGTGCCCAACCGGGCCCAGAAGCACGTCTTCGCTGCCCTGCAGCACGTCCTGTCGGTGTTTCCCTTTCCCGTGATCGGCATCGATTCGGACAACGGCAGCGAGTTCATCAACAACCATCTGTACGATTTCTGCCTGGAACACCACATCACCTTCACCCGCTCCCGGTCCGGCAACAAGAACGACGGGGCCCACGTGGAGCAGAAAAACTGGGCCAGGGTCCGTGAACTCGTCGGCTACCTGCGCTACGACACCGCCGCGGAACTGGAGCTGCTGAACCAGGTCTGGGAACTGGACCGGATCTTCACCAACTACCTGCTGCCCCAGCAGAAGCTCATCGCCAAGGTCCGCGTCGGAGCCAAGGTCACCAAGAAGCACGACGCTCCGGCAACCCCGCACAGACGCACGAAAGCCGACCCCGGCGTCTCGCCCATGGCCGTGCTCCGCATGGACACCGAATACAAGAAGATCAGACCTGCTGCCCTGTCCCGGCAGATCCTGTCCCTCACGGGCCGGCTCGAAACCCTCGCCACGGCCAAGCAGCCCGCACCCGTGAAACCCCCCGTCAACGAGGGCTGGAACCGCCGCCCCAACCGGAGATATTCAAATGAGGCGACGAATGCCCCTTCCCGGAGGTATTGACATGAGGTAACAGGCAGGACGGAATCGGACTGAACCGGACGCCCCTCACAGACGCGCCTGGCGCACCACTTCTCCCCAGGATTGCTGGGCCAGGTCCGTGACGGCGGCAAGGATCTCCGCGGGTGGGCGAGAGAGGTCCAACGGGTACTCCACAATGTCGATGTCCGTGTTGAGGATCCTCCGCAGCTTCATCTCCCCCTTGCCCGCGTAGACCAGCCACGCCGTGGGCACTTGGAGGGCCGTGCAATAGGCCAGGAGTTGGTAATGGTCGGCGTTCAACGATGCCCCGGAATCGGTGGCCGAGGCGTATTTGGAGTCGTACACCACCACGGGCCTGCCGCCCAGGAAGTGCACGGCGTCGGGGCGCACTGTGAGCCGGTCCGAATCCCGCACGGCCTCGTTGAGGGTGGCGCCGTATTGAAGCCGCATTTCACCGGGGTGTGTCCGCATGGCCTGGCGCAGGGCTACCCCCACGAATTCCTCAAACACAGTGGACATGTCCACCACAAACGAGGCGGTCTGCTGCTTCCCCTCCCCCGCTTCGGCGGAGGCATTGCGCAGGATGAGCTCGGCCAAACGCAGGACCGGATGGTAGCGGAGGTTCATCCTGTTGGCCTGCCACGTTGGGAGGGGTGCCCCGGACTGCAGCCGCGTGACGGCGTCGAGCTTTCCCTTGAGCTGCCGCAAGCGGCTTAGGACGTCTTGCCGCACGCCGGGAACCTTGCCCATCCGTTCGAGGGCGGCACGCAGGATGCGGTTTTCGGCGATGTCCTCGGTGAATTCGTCGTAGGAGACTTCCAGCGGAACCAGCATCCCGGGGCGGCGCGAAATTTGGTCCGAGATGCGGATGCGGCCCTTGACCGTCCGGAGCGACTCGTCCACGGTGAGATATCCCTGCAGCGGACCGCGGCTGAGGGCGCGCTCCGACAACTGGGCGAGGGACTCGGCGAGGGCGCTCCACAGGTCCTTGTGCTCGACGGCGGCCACCGAATCCTCGCGGAATCCCTGGTCCCCGGCGTAGCTAAGCAAGAAGAGCAGCCGGTTCAGGCCGAGGCGGTCCTTGGGCCGAACCTCGAACTGCACGGTCGGCGTCCGCACGGACCCCACCTTGCCCACCGGCTCGATGCGGTAGAGGCCCATCCCGATGGGCGAGGCCTTCGCGAGCCCGCTCGAGTTGAGGAGGGCGGCGGTGTCCGGATCAAGCTTGTCCACGATCCCACCGGAGAGCTCGTCCATGACGATGTGCCGCACCGCCGAGGCCTTCGCGGAAGTGCGGACTGCGAGCATTCCTGTACCAGGTGCGCGGGTCGGCCGCGGTGGCGCCGTCTTAGCGGACTGCAAGTCGACCCAACAACTGGTCCAGACCGAAGCGCTCCTCCAGCTGGGCCCGGTTCAATTGACCGTGGTAGTGCTCCTCGAGAAGCGGCATCAGTTCGTACTTCCAGATCCGGCGCAGCCCGGCAGGGTTCTGGGCCGCGTTCTTCATGAAGTAGGAAGGGCCGATCATGAGGTCCCGGTCCCAATCGTCGATGGAGTCGTTCAAAGCGTCCAGCAGGTCCGCGTTGAGGGTGTCCAGGCCGCGGGCCGTAAGGAACCGCCGGAGCGAACCGCGGATCGGTTCCACCTTCGGATGCAATTCCACAAACGCGAAACGACGGCGGATGGCGGCATCCATCATGGCGATGGAGCGGTCTGCCGTGTTCATGGTGCCGATGATGTAAAGGTTGTCCGGCAGGCTGAACGGCTCGTTGGGACTGTACTGGAGGTAGATGCGGTCATCGCGGTATTCCAGCAGGAAGTACAGCTCACCGAACACCTTCGCCAGGTTGGCGCGATTCATCTCGTCGATGATGAGGAAGTACGGCTTGTTGGAGTTTCCGGGCTTCGCGGCTTCTTCCGCGAGGCGGCGGAGCGGCCCGGCGACCAGCTTGAACGAAACCTGGCCGTCGTCGGTCTTGTCCGGCCGGTACCCCTCGAAGAAGTCCTCGTACGCGTACGACGGGTGGAACTGGACCAGCTTGACGCGCTCATCGGTGCTGTCTCCAGCGAGTTCGGCCGCCAAGTGCTTCGCGAGGTAGGTCTTTCCCGTTCCCGGAGGGCCGTAGAGCACCAGTTGGCGGTTCTCCTCGAGGAGTTCGGCGATCTCCTTGAGCGGCTCGAGCTCCATGTGGAGGGACGCTGCGAACTCTTCGGTGAGGGGGCGGAACCCTTCAATGACGGGCTCGACGACGGCGTCCGGGGCGGCGGCTTCCTCGCCGTCGGACTCGGCTTCGGCGGGCAGGAGGGACTGCAGCGACTGGATGACCCTGGTGACGTCCACGACGATCCCCGACGTGGAGAGTTGGCGCTGGACATGCCTAGGAGCCTCGGCGATCGGGTGGGTTTCGTCGAACCAACGCACTTTGCGGCGGAGCCGGCGGTTGTCCTCGTTGTGTTCCGGTTCGCCCAGGACCACGCCGATCCTGATGGCTCCGGAGTTCTGGAACAGGGCAAGGTCGCCAGGCTTCATCACGGTCAGGAACGCGAAAACAGCGGTCTTGGTGTCCTCGCGTTCGACGTAGCCGAGGTGCTTGTAGTCCTCGTCCACGGCATGCTGCACCAGTCCTGCCGTCACGCCCGGGGCGAGTTCGCGGAGGTGCTCGACGTCGAGCGTTGCCTTTTCCTCGTCCCGCCACGCGGCGAGGAGCTCGGCAGAGTCTTGGTGCGTGCGCAGCAGCCACGCACGGCGGCCGGGATCTCCCACTTTGCGCCACTGGCTGACGAGCTGGCGGTCGTACCAATCGATGCGCTGTCCAGCCTGTTCGTCCAAATACAGCCGGATGCGGTTGACGTCCGCGGTGATGTCGATTTCCGTCTCGCCGTGCGCGCCGCCAACGAGTGAAGCGAAAGCGTCCCGGATTTCGCGCCGCTCGACGTCGGCAACCACTGGCTCGAAGTAGCTGGGCCACGCCAGGTATTCGATGCTGCGCCGGATGGCCGGCTGGTCCTCGGGGGTCGCGGCGGCGAGTTCGTGGAATTTCAGCGGGTCCTTGAGGGCCTTGGTGATGCTCGCGTTGGACTGTCCATCGACGTGGGCCACGAAGCGGCACAGCCAAGTCAGATGGTCCCAAATGGTCCAGTTGAACTCCGCGGTCCGGTCACGGATCACACCGTGATCGGTCATGCCCTTGTACAGCTCCTTGGGGAGCTCGAGCTCGGGATCGAGCCAGGACGCGGCTTCGGCGACGCGGGCGCGCTTGACCTTGAGCGATTTGACCTCGTGCGCGAGGGGCAGGGACTGCAGGAAGAGGAGTTCGACGGCGAGCAGCTTGGCCTCGCGCGACGCCCCTTCAAGGTTCTGGCGCAGGTTGGTCATCATGGGTGCCTTGGCATCTCCGACGCCGCGTTCCAAGCGCTCCAGGAGCTCGCTGGCGGCGTCCACTGTCCAGGTGCGGGTAGTGCCGTCGAGCGCCGAGGCTTTGCCTTGCAGCCCCGGGCCCAGCACGAACCACGCCGCATCTTCGATCTCCTTGGAGATACCGGGGGCACGGGTCAGTGGGGTTTTGGTGGAGGGAGTCACCATGCCAACTTACATGGTTTAACTTGGTGCTGGCATCAGCAAAGTCGGCACCCCCGCCACAGGCGTCCCGCCTCTAACGTTCTGCCACATGCGCCCCATAACGTGCCTCCTGCCGCATGTGCCCCGAGCCTGTGAGGCCCGGAAGTTCAGTGCATTCCGAAGCGGTAATGGGCAGGCACCGGCTCCCCCGGGCATACTTCCTGCCACAAAGCGGCGATCCCGTCTTCACCCTCCCGGATGTCCGGAATTTCGATGCCTTGGCGCAACATCTCTGCAGCCTCCGGGCCCCTGCCGACGCCCGCGAGGGCGAGCGCCGTGAGGAAGCGGACGCGTCCGACGTCGGACATTCCGGCGGGTGCCTCGCTCACCAGGGCGAGCGCTTGGGCAGGATGTCCGTACCGGATGCTGAGGGTCATCGCTTCGCTCAGCAAGGGGGTGTTGGATGGTTCCAGCCGGCTCGCGGTGGCCAGTTCAGCCAAGCCTTCGTCGATCTTGCCCGTCGCCAGCAGCGCGATGGCGCGGCCCCGGTGGGCGAGGACCGTGGAGCGTGGCGAGAGGACGTCGGCAATCAGGGCAGAACCGTATCCGGCGATCGCACCGTCAAGGTCCTGCCGGGCGTGCTTCATCGTGGCCAGGTGGAACTGCGCCTCCGCTCCGCCATCCTTGGCCAGCAGTTCTTCCCAATCGACCCCAGCCACGAAGCTCGCCGCGCCCAGGAAACTCGCTCCATCCAGGAGGCTGTGCCACGGGCCGGTTTCCTCGATTGCTTCAGGGGTTGGATCGTCGGCGAAGGGAGTGCCGCTTTCGTCCAGCCACGCGCGGCCTGAGTGTCGCCGTCGGGCGCTCTCCAAAGCACCCCAAGCGCTGCCGCGCACCAGCATCTCGTCCGGAGGCAGGGCATAGTTCCGCGCGGCTTCGGCGAGGGCGACTTCGAGTTCGGCGTCCGGGACGAGGTCCTCGAGCCGGGCGCTGGCATGGGTCACGGCCGCAGCCCAATCCTTGCCATGGGAGGTCGCCGGATCCAGCTTGGCGTTGCCGTAGGCCTCTACCCAGCTCCACTCGGCGCCGGCAGGCATCGCTAGGTGCTCGAACTGGGTCTGCGCCAGCCCGGCCTGGATTTCCGCGTAGGGGCCGGCGCCGGGGCTGAGCCACTCCTGCCAGCGCTTCCCGCCGTCGCCCTGGCCCCACACGAACAACTTCTTCCCGCGCAAGAGGCTTGTGGACAGCATGGCGAGGCCGTCGCCGTCGTGGTCTACTGCCGCGATCCAATGCCGGTGCCCGGGTTGGATGTCGAAGAAGAAGTCCGCGGCGTGCGGACTGTTGACCAGCCAGGTGGCGTCCAGGCCCTGGTGTTCCGTGGGCCAGACGCGGGCGATGTCGGTGGTGTAATCGCTGCCGAACGCCTCCGTGGCGGGCGCAATCACGCGGGTTTCCGCAGTCTCGGGAACGGCGGCATTGCTCCACCAGTACATGGGAACCTCGTGGTCATGGGGGTTCCTGATCCGGACCGCAGTCAGCAGGACGTCCGAGTCCTCCGGAAGCCACACGTCCACCTGGAAGACCACACCGCGGAGGCGCTCGAACTCCCACATGCGCAGGACGTCGTGGCCCTCGGGAGTCTTGACGATCGCGGTGTGTACCGGATCGCACGTGGTGGGCGAGTGCCCACGGGTGCCGATGTTCCATTCGAGCCCGCCGGCGAACCAGGCCTTGCGCAGGGCGATGTTGGCGAACTGCAGGGTCCCGTGGGTGTGGAGGAGATGTTTGCCCGAGGCCTTGTCGAAGAGCTCCCAGAGCCGGCCGCCCAAGGTGGGCAGGACAACGGCCCGCAGTTTGCTGTTCTCGAGCACCACCGCTGGCACCTCGTGGGCGGTCCGCTCGCGCGAGTAGCCGTCCTGCATCAGGTACGGAAACAAGTTCGGCACTTGGCCATAGCGGGCCGCGGCCTGCAGTTCCTCCGGGACCCCGTCGCCGATTCTGTACGGCTGGTCCAGTTCTGCCGCGACAACCGGCAACGGGCTATCGGGGCCCAACTCCGCCATGTTCAGGGTGATAGTGGAGAGGCTCAGTTTTTGCATCTTTGTGACTCCTGGATGGCGTTTTCAATCGCAATGCTTCATCCATCTTTGACCCCAGCCGCCGCCGTGTAAAGGGACCCACCCAACTGACTCGCAGTTGTTGTCGTTATGGGCGCTCAAAACGACAACAACTGCGAGTCAGTTGGGTCAGCGGGAGGCGTCGCGGGCGGCCCTCACCAGGTCCCGGTTGGTGACCATGTACGCCGTCGGGTCCGAATCTCCGGGTGTTCCGAAGGAGTCCCCCCGGTTCTTCCACGTGGAAACCGTGGCCTTGGCTGATAAATGGACCGCGCTCAGTCCCGCCGAGTGCAGGGCGGGGATATCGGCCAGGGCGAGTCCGCCGCCTGCCATGACTTCGAGCCGCCCCGCTGCCCGGTGGACCATGCGCTCGAGGGTCGCGATCCCGGCGCCCACCGTGGCGGCGCCCCCGGAGCTGAGCACCCGCGTGAATCCAAGCTCCACGAGTTGCTCGACGGCCGCCGCGGGTCCGGGGTTTGGTCGAGGGCCCGGTGGAAGGTCAGTTGGGCGTCGGGGTTGGTCTCCAAGGCCGTGTCGGCGAGCTTTCGAGTGGCTTGGACGTCGATGTCGCCCGCGGCTGTAAGGACTCCGATCACGACGCCCTGAGCCCCTTGCCTGAGCAGGAACCGGATCTCGCGGTCCATGGTGTCCACATCGGCGTCGGAGTACAGGAAGTCTCCCGGCCTGCTGCGGATCAACGGGTGGATCCCCAGCCGTCCGTCGGCAGCTTCCTGGGCGGCTTCCATCAGCCCTTGGCTCGGGGTCAGTCCCCCGAGCTCCAAAGCGCTGCACAGTTCAATCCGGTCCGCGCCTTCTTCGGCGGCAACGGCAGCGCCCTGGGCGCCGACGGCGACGATCTCGAGTTTCATGGGGAAACTCTACGGCCACCGGGATGCGCAGGGCGCTGCTTTATCGCTTCAGCTAGGCCCGGTACGGCGCCAGCTGCTCCTTCTGCTCGGGAGTGAGCCTGCGGACCCTGCCCGTGGACTCATCAACGAACGCCAGATGGGTAGTCGCGTTGACGCAGTCCTCGCCGGTCACGGGATCCTTGATGACGTAGTGCACGTCAAAACTCGCCCCCTTCACGGCGCCGACCCAGATCTCAACCAGCGCCGGAATGTTCCGGTACTCCAAGGTACGGACGTACCGGACCTTGTGCTCCACCACAAGGGTCATGACCCCGTCTTCAACGGAATTGAAGACGGGGACCGGCGGCTCCACTCCGGGGAGTCCGGCTCCGCGGGGAGGACCGAAGGCCGCGATGCGGGCCTCTTCGAGCATGCGCACGATCTGGACGTTGTTGATGTGTCCGTACGCGTCCATGTCTCCCCAACGCATCGGCACCTGGACCGTAATTCGCTGGCTCAGCTGTGCACCGCCGTCGAATCATCCACCACGGTCTCCCCGGCATCCTCACCAGCAAACTGCGACATGTACAGGCGGTAGTACGCCCCCTGCAACGTGAGCAGTTGGTTGTGGTTGCCCTGTTCCACGATGCTGCCGTTTTCCATCACCAGGATGGTGTCGGCGTCGCGGATGGTGGACAAACGGTGGGCGATGACAAAGCTGGTGCGATCCGTGCGGAGGGCAGCCATGGCCTTCTGCAGCAGCAGCTCGGTGCGGGTGTCCACCGAGCTCGTGGCCTCGTCCAGGATCAACAGCGAAGGATCGGAAACAAAGGCCCGCGCGATGGTGATGAGCTGCTTCTCGCCCGCGCTGACGTTGTTGCCTTCCTCGTCGATGATGGTCTGGTAGCCATCCGGCAAGGCACGCACGAAGCGGTCCACGTAGGTGGCCTTGGCCGCCTCCATGATCTGTTCCTCGGTGGCGTCGAGGTTGCCGTACTTGATGTTGTCGTAGATGGTCCCGCCGAACAGCCAGGCATCCTGCAGCACCATTCCCACCTTGGAGCGAAGCTCGGAACGGCTCAGCTCCTTGATGTCCACCCCGTCCAGGGTGATACGCCCCGAATTGAGTTCGTAGAACCGCATGACGAGGTTGACCAAAGTGGTCTTGCCCGCGCCGGTTGGTCCGACAATGGCCACGGTGTGTCCGGGCTCCGCACTCAGGGAGAGGTTCTCGATGAGCGGCTTGTCGGTGACGTAGCTGAAGGACACGTTCTCGAACTCGACGTGGCCGTCCGTGCGCGGGGGCAGGTGACGGGCCGCGTTTTCCGGCATTTCCTCATCGGCATCCAGGAACTCGAAAACGCGCTCAGCCGAAGCCACGCCGGACTGGAGCATGTTCGCCATCCCGGCGATCTGGCCGAGCGGCTGGGTGAATTCACGCGAGTACTGGATGAACGCCGTGGCGTCGCCCAGGCTCATGGAACCGGAGGCCACGCGCAAACCACCGACGACGGCGATGCCCACGTAGCTGAGGTAGGAGACGAAGTTCATCGCCGGGAAGATGATGCCGGAAACGAACTGTGCCCCGAACGAGGCCTTGTACAGGGCTTCGTTGCGTTCGTCGAAACGCTCCAGCATGTCCGCGTCGCGCCCGAAGACCTTGACGAGCTCGTGGCCTGAGAACGATTCCTCGATCTGGCCGTTGAGCGAGCCGGTGTTCTTCCACTGGGCGGCGAAGAGCTTCTGGCTGCGCGAGCCAATGACGCCGGCAAGGACGCCGGAGAGCGGCAGGGCAACCAGCGCGATGAGGGCGAGCTGCCAGGACACGATGAACATCATGATGGTGATGCCGAAGACCGTCAACACCGAACTGACCAGCTGCGCGAACGCCTGCTGAAGCCCTTGCTGGACGTTGTCGACGTCGTTGGTCACGCGGGAGAGGATGTCCCCGCGCTGGCGGGTGTCGAAGTAGTTCAGGGGCAAGCGGTTGAGCTTGGCCTGGACGTCGTTGCGGAGCCGGTTGATGACCTTCATGACGATCTTGTTCAGGATGTAGCCCTGGGCCCACAGGAAGATGTTGGCCACGAAGTACATCAAGAGCACGATCGAGATCAGGAACGTGAGCTTGGAGAAGTTGATCCCGTTGGTGAGCTCCATCTTGGAGACCATGTCCGCGAAGTTGTTCTGGCCGGCCTGGCGGAGGCCCTCGGCGAAGGCCGCTTGGCTCACGCCGGGCGGCAACTGCTTGCCTATGACACCGCCGAAGATGACGTCCATGGCGCTGCCGAGGATCTTCGGGGCGATGACGTTCAGGACCACCGAGACCACTACGAGGCCGATGACGATGACTACTCCGGCAGCCTCTGGCTTGAGCAGCCCGAGGAGCCGCTTGGCCGACGGCCCGAAAGCCTTGGCTTTCTTGGCCGGCAGGTTGCCGAACATGCCGCCGTCGGCTTCGCCTGGGGTGTATTCGGTTTCTTCGATGTCATCATCGTCTACTACCGCGACTGCGTCCGCCGCTTCAGCGTCCTTGGCTTCCCGAGCTGACCGCGCAGCCTTCGCTGCTCCGGCCTTCGCGGCCCAGCCGCGCTTTTGCTGATTCTGTTCGCTCATGCCACTTCCTCCGCGCTCAGCTGGGATTCGACGATCTCCTGGTACGTGGGTGACGTTTCCAGGAGTTCTTCATGGGTGCCGCGGTCAACGATCCGGCCGTTGTCCAGGACCAGGATCTGGTCCGCATCAGCAATGGTGGAGACGCGCTGGGCCACGATGATGACCGTGGCATCCTGTGTCTTTTCCTTCAGCGCCCGGCGAAGGCGAGCGTCCGTGGCCACGTCCAAGGCCGAGAAGGAGTCATCGAAGAGGTAGACCTTGGGCTGCGTCACCAGGGCCCGGGCGATGCAGAGGCGCTGCCTCTGGCCACCGGAGACGTTGGTGCCGCCCTGTGCCACCCGACGGTTGAGGCCGGAGGACTTTTCCATGACGAAGTCCTTGGCCTGGGCGGTTTCCAGCGCATCCCAGAGTTCCTGGTCCGTGGCGTCGGTCTTGCCGAAGCGCAGGTTGTGCTCGATGGTTCCGGAGAACAAGTATGGCTTCTGCGGCACAGTCGCCACGCGACTGGTGATTTCGTCGCGGTCCAGGCTGGTGACCGGGACGCCGTCGAGCAAGACGTCGCCGGACGCGACGTCGTACAGGCGCGGCAGCAGCGACACCAACGTTGTCTTGCCTGCACCGGTGGAACCGATGATGGCGAGGGTCTGGCCCGGCTCCGCGGTGAAGGAAATGTTGCTCAAAACGGGAGCTTCGGCACCCGGGTATTTGAAGGTGACATCGCGGAATTCGACGCGGCCCTTCTTTTCCGCGGGCGCCACAGGCGCCTTCGGATTGTGGATGGAGGGTTCGACGTCGAGAACCTCAGCGATGCGGTCCGCACACACTGAGGCGCGCGGGATCATCATGGCCATGAAGGTACCCATCATGACGGCCATGAGGATCTGCAGGAGGTACTGCAGGAAGGCCGTCAAGGAACCCACCTGCATGTTGCCCGCGTCTACCCTTTGGCCGCCGAACCACAGCACTGCCGCCGTGGAAAGGTGCAGGATCATTCCGATCGCCGGGAACATCAGGACAAACAGGTTTCCGATCTTGACCGAGACCAGGGTGAGGTCCTTGTTGGCGTCGCCGAAGCGCTTGGCCTCGTAGGGTTCACGAACGAACGCCCGGACCACGCGGATGCCGATGATCTGTTCGCGCAGGACGCCGTTGATGGCGTCGATCTTCATCTGCATGGAGCGGAAGAGCGGCATGAGCCTTACCACGAGGTAGCCAACCACGGCCACCAGCAGGGGCACGGAGACCCACACGAGCCAGGAGAGGCTGAGGTCCTCGCGCAAGGCCATGATGATGCCGCCAACGCACATGATGGGCGTGGAAACCATGAAGTTCAGGCCCATCAGCATGAGCATCTGGACTTGCTGGACGTCGTTGGTGCCGCGGGTGATCAACGTGGGTGCGCCGAAGCTGTTGACGTCCTTGGCGGAGAAGCTGCTGACCTTGCGGAAGACGTCCCTGCGCAAGTCCCGGCCCATGGCCATGGCCACGCGGGATCCGAAGTAGACCCCCGCGATGGCCGCGATGACCTGGCCGAGCGCGACCACGAGCATCAGGGCGCCGGTTTGCCAGATGTAGTTGGTGTCCCCCCGGGACACCCCTTCATCGATGATCTTTGCGTTGAGGCTTGGAAGGTAGAGGGTGGCGATCGTAGACGCCAGCTGGAAGATGATGACGGCCAGTATCTGCGGCAAATACGGCTTGGAGTAGCGCCGTATCAGGGTGACAAGCATGCCCACGGATCCTTAATGAGAGTGCGCGAATGAATTAGTGCGAATGACTAATACATAGGTAGCAGCAGGCGCTGACAGTATTAGTCCCTCAACTCTACGAAATCCGTTGCCTCAACGAAATATCGGTAGCCGAATATCATCCTTGCGACGTAGCTGAGCCGCCGCAGCGTCCAAACTCGCTGCAGCGGCTCCGGCCACGCGTCCCGCAGGCGGTTGCCGGTCAGGCTCCCCTAGCCGGCGTGCCGCCCGGTCTCCCCTGCCCGCGAGGCGTCGCCGGCGAGGAGCAGCAAGGCAGCCCTTTCCTGGCGGCGGCGTTCGCGCTTGAGTTCCTTGCGGAGCGCGGCCAACTCCTCGGCGATCCGCGACTGCTCGACGGCGGTGGCCTGCTGTTCGTGCACGCGCGCCTGGAGTTCGCGTTGTGCCGCGCTCAGCTGAAGCTGTTGTTCGGCCAGCAACCGCTGGGTGCGGGCGAGCTGGTCCTGGACCTCGCGCAGTCCCGCGGCCGGGTCCGGCCGTTCCTGCGTGAGGATGCGGGCAAACTCGAGGTCAAGCTCATCGTGCTCTTTCTCTGCCGCCGCCCGGGCGCGGCTGGCACCCAAGGGGGTGCCGCCGTCGTCGGCTGCTTGGGCAAACTCGGCGGATTCGATGACCGGCAATGCGGAGGTGTCCAGCGTCATGGCGGCCTCGCCGGAAGCGTTTGCCAGCAGTTCCTTCTCCGGGGAAGCGTCCACGGTCTTCCGCAGCGGAACTTCCTTGATGAACAGCACCGCGAGGAAAGCGACCACGGCGATGACGGCGGAGATCATGAAGATCTGGGCTGTCGCGTCGCCGTAAGCGGCACGCATGATGTCGCGGATCGGGGCGGGCAAGTCCGTCAGGTCCATGCTCGCATTGCTGGAGCCCCCGCTCACCGGGATGTGGGCCGCGGCGAGGCCTTGGGTGGCGAGGTCCTTGACGTGCGTGGCCATGATGGCGCCGAGGACGGAAACGCCGATCGCACCGCCGACGGAGCGGAAGAAGGCCACGGACGCGCTGGCCGTTCCGATGTCCTGGGCGCGGACGGTGTTCTGGACAGCGAGGACCAGGTTTTGCATCAGCAAGCCAAGGCCGAGGCCGAAGATCGCGGTGTAGCAGCACGTGACCCACAGCGCCGTGGTGTGGTCGATGGTGCCGGTGAAGGCAAGGCCGCCGGCCAGGAGCACGGTGCCCGCCAGGAGGAATCGCTTCCATTTGCCGAAGCGGCTGATGAGCTGGCCGGAGACCACCGAGCCCAGGAGGTTGCCCGCAATCATGGGCAGCGTGAGGAGGCCTGCCTCGGTGGGCGTGGCACCACGGGCTACCTGGAAGTACTGGCCGAGGAAGGTGGAGGAGCTGAACATCGCGATACCGACGGCCACGGAGGCCAGGATCGCCAAAGCGGTGGTGCGCTGGGAGATGATCTTCAGCGGGATGATGGGCTGGGCCACCTTGGATTCGACCACCACGAGGAGGGCCAGCAGGAGCACGCCGCCGCCTACCATGAGGGCGGACTGCCAGGAGATCCAGTCGTAGTAGTCCGGGTTGCCGGCGAAGGAAACCCAGATGAGGAGCAGGCTCACGCCCGAGGTCAGCAGGACGGAACCGAGCCAGTCGATCTTGGCCGGGCGCTTGACGTGCTGGATCTTCAGGGTCACCTGGAGCAGGATGAGCGCGACGACGGCGAGCGGCACGCAGACGAAGAACGTCCAGCGCCAGCCGAGCGGGCTGTCAACGATGAAGCCACCGAGGAGCGGGCCGCCGGCGGTACCGACCGCCATGACGGCGCCCATGTAGCCCGAGTACTTGCCACGGTCCCGCGGCGGGATCATGGTGCCGATGATGGCCTGGGCCAAGGCGGTGAGGCCGCCCAAGGCGATGCCCTGGATGAAGCGGGCGGTCAGCAGGAAGGGGATGCTCTGGGAGAAACCGGCCATGACGGAGCCGGCCACGAAGATCACGATGCTCAGCTGGACGAGGAGCTTCTTGTCGAAGAGGTCGGCGAGCTTGCCCCAGATGGGCGTGGTGGCGGCGTTGGCCAGCAGCGCGGCCGTGATGACCCACGCGAAGTCCGTTTGGGTGCCGTGGAGGTCGGACATGATGGTCGGCAGGGCGTTCGCCACGATGGTGCTGCTCAGGATAGCGGTAAAGAATGCCGCAAGGAGGCCGGTCAGGGCCTCCATGATCTGGCGGTGCGTCATGGGCGCGGATGACGCCGGCACCGCCGTCGAACGCTCTTGTATTCGGGTTGCCATTGCTGCTGCTCCTAAGCTGTGTGGTTCGAGTGGTGGGAGCCGGCCGCCGTTGCCCGGACTGAGTGGTTGAGTGATGTGGTCAATTTCTCCAGGACCTGCCCTGCTTCCAAGGCGTCTTCCTCGCTCCATTCCGCGAGGTAGGCCCGCAGATTGAGGCTGCGCTGTTCTTCGAAGTCCCGGACCTTCTCAATCCCGGCTTCCGAAAGGGCCACCAATTGCGCACGGCCGTCGGCGGGATCGGGGCGGCGGACCACCAGACCGAGTTCCTCGAGTTCGGCGATGTGCCTGCTGAGGACCGGAGGGCTGACGCCGAGGCGGGAGGCTAGCTTCGTGGCCCGGGACTCCCCCTCGCCGATGAAGCGCATGACACCCTGTAGGGCGAATCCGACGTCGGCATCTTTCGCGATGTTCGCGGTCACGATGCAACGCAGTACCCGCTGGAGATCGAAAATCTGATGGACGAGTTCGGTTGCTGTGCTGGATGCGACAGCCATGGAAGACACCTCACTTTTGTTTGCCTAAAGCAACTATACGCCAAAATGATTGCTTTGGGAAACTAATGATGTGTGAGGTGCGTTAAACACCGAGCGCGAGCCGGCAGTAGATGCCCCCATCTTTCGAAAAAGGGGTCATCAACTGCCAGCTCGCGCTGGAGTGTGAGGCGTGTTGAGTCAGTCGCCCAAGTGCGTGGGGCCAAACATCTTCAGGAGGGTTTCAACCACGACGACGTTGGGGCCATCCGCGGCGAAGCCTTCCCGGAGCGCGTCCCCGACATCCTCCGGGGCAACTCTGCGGGCCGGGACACCGAAGGCCTCGGCGAGCTTGACGAAGTCGGGGCGGGCGAGCTCGGTGGCCGTGGCCTTGCCGAAGGCGCCCACCATGTATTCGCGCAGGATGCCGTAGCCGCCGTCGTCGACAATCAGCCACGTGACCGGGACGTTGTGCTGCTTGGCGGTGGCCAGCTCGGAGATCGAGTACATGGAGGACCCGTCGCCGGATACGGCGAGTACCCGAGCAGAGCCAGCGGGTTTGCCCACAGTCTCCAGTCCCACGGCACCGCCGATGGCAGCCGGGAAGCCGTAGCCGAGGCCGCCGGCGCCCTGGGCCGAGTGGAACTGGCCCTCGCGGGAATCCCAGCAGCTCCATCCCCAGTACGCAGAGATCGTCATGTCCCAGAAGGTCTGCATGTCCGCCGGAACGGCTTCGCGGATGTCGGCCATGAACTTCAGTTCCTTGCCGAGGTCCTGCTCTTCAAGCCGTTCCCTGACCTTGGCCAGGGACTCCTTGACAAGATCCTCGGGCGTTGCGCCGCGCCAATCCGGTGCCGTCGCAGCCGGAGGCAACGCCTCGTCGAGCGCGGAAAGCGCCTGGCCTGCATCGGCGCGGATGCCCAGGCCGGGCCGGTTGGACTCGAGGACCCGGGGTTCGGCGTCGATCTGGATGATGCGGCCGCGCGGCTCGAAGGTGAAATAGTTGGACGTTACCTCGCCCAGGGAGGAACCGATGACGATCAGCACGTCGGCGTCCTCGAGGACATCCGTCATGTGTCGGTCTTCGATCCAGGACTGCAGGGACAGCTCGTGGGTCCACGGGAACGCCCCGTTGCCACCGGGAGTGCAGATGACCGGGGCTCGGAGTTTCTCGGCGATCGACAGGAGCGACTTCTCGGCCCGGCCACGGCGGGTGCCGCCGCCGGCGATGATCGCCGGACGCTCCGCCGTCGAGAGCCATTTGACGGCTTCGCGGATCAGCTCCACGCGCGGCGGGTTGTCAGCCGCTTCGGCGAGGGCGTCTTCCACTGGCGGGACCATGATCGGGTCCAGGAGCACGTTCTGCGGAATCTCGATCCACACGGGCCCCTGCGGGGAGGAGATGGCCTCGGTCCAGGCGTCCTGGATGGCCGAGGGAATCCCGGACGCATGCTGGATGAGGCGCTGGCTCTTGGTGACGTTCGCGGCAGAGGCCTTCTGGTCATCGAGCTGGTGGAGCATGCCCTTCCGGCGCGCACCCAAACCGTCCAAGGGAATCTGGCTCGCCACGACCACCATCGGCACGCCGGTCGCATACGCTTCCTGCAAGCCGGCCAAGGAAGTCAAGGCACCCGGACCGGTGGACAGAAACAGGACACCGACCTCACCCGTGGCACGGGAATATCCGTCAGCGGCGAAGGCCGAGTTGTTTTCCACACGGGAGGATACGAAATGCAGATTGCCGCGGCCCATCGCGTCGAACAAACCCAGGGCGTGCTGGCCCGGGATCCCGAAGACTGTCTTCGCGCCGAGCGCTTCGAGGGTCTCGACGACGAGGTCCCCGCCGTTGCGCTGGTCCGTCACTTCGTGACCGCCGGAGCGAAGCCGGCCGGGCGCCGGGATTCCTGGCCCAGGGCCTGGGCGGCATAGCCGTTGAGCGCGCCGTGGCGGTTGCCTTCGACGGCGTTGTCGGCCATGAGGGTGACGAGCTCGTAGGCAACATGGCTGGCTGCGACGCCGGTGATCTCGGCGTGGTCATAGGCCGGGGCGACCTCCACGATGTCTGCGCCCACGAGGTTCATGCCACGGAATCCGCGGATGATCTCGAGGAGCTCGCGGCTGGTGATGCCGCCGGCTTCAGGCGTGCCGGTACCCGGAGCGTGGGCCGGATCGAGGACGTCGATGTCCACGGAAATGTACAGCGGACGGTTGCCGATGCGGTCCCGGATCTTGGCCACGGTTTCCAGGACGCCCTGGTAGTAGACGTCCGCCGAGGTGACGATGCCGAAGCCGAAGCGGTGGTCGTCGTCGAGGTCTTTCTTGCCGTAAAGCGGACCGCGGGTGCCGACGTGGCTGATGGCCTCGGTGTCGAGGATGCCCTCTTCTACCGCGCGGCGGAACGGGGTGCCGTGCGTGTACTCGGCGCCGAAGTAGGTATCCCAGGTGTCCAGGTGGGCATCGAAGTGCAGCATCGCAACGGGCTCGCCGGCGCGTTCGGCGGCGGCGCGGAGCAGCGGCAGGGCAATGGTGTGGTCGCCGCCAAGCGTGACGAGCTTGCTTCCATTGGCGGTCAGGTCGAGTGCGTTCTGCTGGATGGTCTCGATGGCCTCGTTGATGTTGAACGGGTTCACGGCCATGTCGCCGGCGTCGGCAACCTGGATGTTCTCAAACGGGCTGACGTCCCAGGCCGGGTTGTACGGGCGCAGCAAGCGGCTGGCTTCACGCACGGCGTTGGCACCGAAGCGGGCGCCAGGGCGGTAGGAGACACCGGAGTCGAAGGGAACGCCGACCACCGTGACATCGGCCTTGGAAACCTGGTCCAAGCGGGGCAGGCGGGCATAGGTGGCAGCACCGGCATAGCGCGGGATTCGGGCCGAATCAATGGGACCAAGGTTGCCGTTGGCCTCAATACGAAGCTCTTCCAAAATGCGCCACTCCTTTGTGAATAGGTGGATCGGACAGTGACTGTGACACCAATCATACACTCAAAGTTGCCTTATATGCATCACTTGTTTACGCCGATAACCGACCTTTCATTCGACCACAACAAGACTGGGCCGGGCTCCCCCAGAGCCCGGCCCAGCTTGTCACCTCATGTCCCCGCGTGGGCTACTTGCTCCCGAAAGGCGTCACTTGGAAGTCTCCGAAGGACACTTGATGGCCTTCCGAGTCGAGCACGACGAGGCTGTCCATGCCGTTTTTCACGTCGGTGGGCAGGACGAAGGACAGCGTGTTTTGCTGCGTCGGGAAGAACCAGCCCAGACGGTAGCTGCGCTTGTTCAGGTAGAGGTAGTACCACTGGCCGTACTCCACGTTGTGGACCGTCACGGTCTGGCCGCTGCGGTATTTGTCCGTACCGAGCCCCAAGTCCAGCGGCGGATGGGCACCGATCAACTCCCGCGAAGCCAAGGCAGGCTCCGAACCGGGCATGGCAGGCTTGACCTTCAGGGCGACGGCTTGCCTGTCCAGCTGGAGCGATGCAACCTTGGCACCGTTGTTCGCACTGACCGGGATGGTCGTCGCCGGGAGCTGCTTGGCCGCAATGTCGGCGTCGGTCAGAGTGTAGGTGGACGTGAGGTTGACCGACTCACCCACGGCCAGGGTCGGCTTGGACAATCCCAGGGCCGCAGCCGAAAGGTCCGTCAAGGCCACATTGCCCGTGTTCGTGACGGTGTAGGCGAAGGTCACTGTGTCGCCCGGACCGGCGAATCCGTCCCCGTCCACATCGTTGAAAGTGGACACCACCGATCCGTTCATTTGGGGATTGCGGACCAAGAGATCCACCTCGTCACCCGTGACGGTGTAATTCTGGGTGGCGGCGCCGCTTCCGGTCACTTGCCAGACGGTGCTCGGGACAAAGAATCCCTGCGCCGCTTCGTCCGTCGTCACGGTGTGCTGCGGGGTGCCGCAAAGGTAGTTGCCCCACACCCCGAGCGCACTGAACCGGCAGTTGCCCGTGCCCGGCGGCAGGAACGGCTGGAAGTTGCCGGACTGCGGGACAACGGATTCCGTGACGTTGCCCGTGCTGTAGACCCGGAACTTGTAGGGCACCGAGCTGCCTGCGGCATACGGATGGGTTGCCAGGTCCCTTCCGGCATCATTGCGCGCACCGAAAATGTAGGCGCCCACCACATTGCCGGCAGAACCACCCGCAACGGTCACTGACACCGGCGCAGTAATCGAGGCCGCGCCGACGTTCAACCTGGCCGTCAGGGGTACTGCACCTGCTTTGGCGTACGACGGCGCCGCGACGGTCAGCTGCACAGTCGCCGAGGCGCCCGGGTCGAGGGAGGCGAGCTGCGCCGTCGTCGACGTCCAATCCTGCAAGGCGTCGAGGCTGACGGTCGACGCGGGAAGCGGCGAGCTGTCGTTGTTGGTGACGGTCACGCTGAGCTGCGCGCTGCCGCCGTTCGTGACGGTGACCGCGCCCGGGACAACGACGGCGGCAACCGGGCTCAGCCAGGCGGTGTCGAATTTCCCGAAGGTGATGGTGTTGTTGTCGCCCTCGTACAGGACGCCGAAAGTCCCGTCCGACAGGGCGCTCAGGGTGGAGTAGGACATGCTTCCGGGCTTGAAGACGCGCGAGGAGCCCCACGTCTTGCCGTCGTCGGCCGAGTAGCGGATGATGCCGTCCACGCGCGCACCGCCGGCTGTGGGAGTGGGCGAGTTGGAGAACAGGAGCTTCTTGGCATCCGCCGATCCCGCTGCGGCATCCGGATACATCCGGGTGATGGAGCCGTTGTTCCGCGGATCCGGGAGCTGGGTCTCGGCAACGGGCGTGCTGTAGGTGACACCGCCGTCCGAGGAATACGCCACCTTCCGGAAGTGCGGATTGGCGCCGGTGCTGTCCCTCGAGTTCAACATGACGCGACCGTCGGAGAGTTCCACCGCCTTGTTCTCGTCCATGCCCGTTCCGGTGGGCGTGCCCATGTTCCAGGACTTGCCGTGGTCATCGGAGTAGACGCTGTAGGCCTGGATCTGGCGGCTCCCGTCGGGCTGGACGATGGTTCCGGCAAACTGCTGGATGAGCCTACCGGCGTGCGCTCCGTACTTGAGCTGGATGCCCTCGCCGGACGAGGCGAACATACTGACCACTCCGCCGACATTGGGGACGCCGTTGACGGTGCTGCCGTTTGGCTTGACGGTACTGGTAACAAGCGGACCCGCAAACCCGGCGTAGGCCGAACCCGCCGGATAACTGGACGGAACGGGCAGGGTGGGCTGGTTGGCCGGGTCCGTGGACCAAGTGAGACCGCGGTCGGTGGAAACGGACACCTGTGAGCTGATCACATTGGCGTCGGAATCGTCATTGCCGAGGACGCTGCCCGCGAAACCCTCGTTCTTCGAGTAGACGTGGAAGTTGAACACCGTCCCGGTGGCTTTGTCCACGACGTAGCTGGGATCGCTGAAACCGTATTTCTGGACGCCCGCCGAGCCCATCTGTCCCCGTGCGATGAAGGTAGGACTGCCCCACGTCTTTCCGCCGTCGGCGCTGCGCCGCTGGACGATGGAGTTGGCCGAGGGAGAATCTCCTCCGTCGGGACGGCCATCGTAGGAAGCCAGGAGGACGCCGTCGCCCACATCCGCGAGCGCGACGATCCGGTAGTACTTGCCCAGGACGGGGTCGATGGCGTTGTCGCCGTTGGAAGCGAGGACCTGCTCGGCGTAGCTTCCCGGAGGGTTGGAGGGGACGTTGGGACTCGGGAACGGATCCAACGCAGCGTAGGCGGGCACAACGGTTGACGTCAGGAGAACTGCGGCAGCTGCCATGGAGACGGCGAGCCTGCTCCACGGCTGCCGCCCCCTTGTCCTGTCACTGAGTAGCGGGTTATTCATGCGTAGCCCTTTCGTATTGTGTTCACATCCAACATAGGACGTTCTATATGCTACGTGATGCCGCTCACATGCCAAATGATGTGAATGTGTCCCGTCGGGAAGTGACCCCCCTCACAGGCGGCGTAAAGATTCCATAAAGACGGGCATCCCCTCCCCGCCCCGCCCGTACGCTCCATCTGGAGCAGCTTCCAGGCTGCACGAAAGGACCATGTGACAACGCTGACCAGGCCGCCTGCCGAACCCTCTGACCGGAGCAGACCCGCGGGAGACATCAAGCAGGGGCAATTCAAGCGTTGGTTGCTCGACGGAATGCCTGAAACATCGGGCAAGCGCCAGGGTCCACACGGCAAGCCGGACGAGGGCCACACGCCCCAGTCCTGGTGGAAAGTCATGTGCCTCACCGGCGTCGACTACTTCTCCACGCTCGGCTACCAGCCCGCCATTGCGGCCCTCGCGGCCGGCATCGTCTCGCCGCTCGCCACGATCGTCCTGGTCGCCGTCACCTTGCTCGGCGCCCTGCCGGTCTACCGTCGGGTCGCGTCCGAAAGTGCCCGGGGCGAAGGCTCCATCGCGATGCTCGAGCGGCTCCTCCCCCGCTGGGGCGGAAAACTCTTCGTGCTCGCCTTGCTGGGGTTCGCCGCGACGGACTTCATGATCACCATGACCCTCTCCGCCGCCGACGCGAGCGCACACGCCATCGAAAACCCCTTCGCCCCCGAATGGCTCCACGGGCAGGAAATCACCATCACCCTGGCGCTCATCGCCGGGCTTGGCGTGGTGTTCCTCCGGGGATTCAAGGAGGCAATCAACGTCGCCGTCGTGCTGGTGGGCATCTATCTGGTGCTGAACGCCGTCGTCGTCGCGGTCGGATTGGTGCACGTGGTGACCGAGGCCCATGTGGTGACCGACTGGTGGGCCGCACTGAACCAACAGCACGGCAACCCGTTGATCATGGTGGGCATCGCGCTCCTGGTCTTCCCGAAGCTTGCGCTCGGCCTCTCAGGATTCGAAACCGGCGTCGCGGTCATGCCACAGATCAAGGGCAGCCCCAGCGACACGGAGGAAAATCCGGCAGGCCGCATCCGCGGCACCCACAAACTGCTCACGACGGCGGCGCTCATCATGAGTGCCTTCCTGGTGGCTTCGAGCTTCATCACCACGTTCCTGATTCCGGCCGCCGAATTCCAGCCGGGCGGGAAAGCAGACGGACGAGCCCTCGCCTTCCTTGCGCACCAATTCCTGGGCGACGGCTTCGGCACGGTCTATGACATCAGTACCATCGCCATCCTGTGGTTTGCCGGCGCTTCCGCGATGGCCGGATTGCTGAACCTCGTGCCGCGCTACCTGCCGCGCTTCGGCATGGCCCCGGCGTGGACCAAAGCCGTCCGCCCGTTGGTCCTGGTTTTCACGGCCGTTGGCTTCATCATCACCTTGGTCTTCGAGGCGAACGTGGAGGCCCAGGGCGGCGCGTACGCCACCGGCGTCCTGGTCCTCATGACCTCGGCCTCGATCGCGGTCACCCTGTCCGCACGCCGGAAGAAGGAGAAGGGCAAGACGGTCGCTTTCGGTGTGGTGGCTGTGGTCTTCGCCTACACCACGGTGGCCAATGTGGTGGAACGTCCCGACGGCATCAGGATCGCGGCACTGTTCATCCTGGGCATTGTCCTGGTGAGCTTCGCGTCGCGGGTACGCCGGTCCTTCGAGTTGCGGGCTACCCACATCAAGATGGACCAGATGGCGCTCGAGTTCACGGCCTCCAACGAGGAAGGCCCCATCCGGATCATCGCGCACGAGCCCAAGCGGCTAAGCGCAGACCGGTACCAGTTGAAGCTGCAGCACGCCCAGCAGGCAAACCACTTGCCAGTGGACAGCGACGCGATCTTTATCGAGATCATCGTGGATGACAGCTCCGACTTCGAGCAGGAACTCCTCGTCCAGGGCATACGCCGTCACGGTTTCAAGATCCTCGAGATCCACAGCAACAACGTGCCCAACACGCTGGCCGCGGTGCTCCTCCACATCCGCGACGTCACGGGGCTGATGCCGCATATCTATTTCCGCTGGACCGAAGGCAACCCCATCGCCAACCTGAGCAAGTTCCTCTTCTTCGGCGAGGGCGAGATCGCCCCGGTGACCCGCGAAGTGCTCCGCGAAGCCGAACCGGACATCACGCGCCGGCCGTGGGTGCACGTGGGCTGAACGTGACAGTGTCGGTGCCGCTCCTCCCGGAGCGGCACCGACACTTGGACTGTCCTTCTAGCTGATCGCCGAGGCGCCACGCTCCCCGGTCCGAACGCGTACTGCCTGGGATACGTCGACCGTCCAGATCTTGCCGTCCCCGAATTGGCCAGTACTGGCGCCGGAGATGATGGCTTCCACTATTCCGTCCACCAGATCGTCCGTGGCCAGGACCTCCACCCGGATCTTGGGCAGGAGATCGGAGTTGTATTCCGCGCCCCGGTACACCTCTACGTAGCCCCGTTGTTGGCCGTAACCGTTGGCTTGGCTGACGGTCATCCCGTTGACTCCAAAGTGTTCCAAGGCTTCCCGGACTTCGTCGATGCGTTCCGGCCGCACTATGGCCGTGACGAGTTTCACGTCGTCGCCTTGGTGCGGATCCGATCTGTTTTTCCGTTGGAGCTAGCTTCTTCGTCACCGCTGGAACCCAGCGGGGTTTTGCCGTTCTGTGGCTCTCCGGGATTGAATGATCCGCCGACCATGGCCAGCTCGTAGGCGGTTTCCGCGTGCTCCGTGATGTCGATGCCCGCCAGCTCTTCGTGTTCCTTGACGCGCATGCCCACTGTCTTGTGGATGGCCAGCCCGATGAGCGTCGTCATGATCGCCGTCCACGCGGTGACTACGAGTGCCGTCAATATCTGGGGCCAGAATTGGCTCAATCCGCCTCCGTAGAAAAGCCCGCCTTCAGTCTTCGCGGAGGGTACGGCGAAGAATCCGAGGGACAGGGTCCCCCACAGGCCGCCGACAAAGTGGACGGCGACGACGTCCAGGGAGTCGTCCAGGCCGATCTTGAACTTCAGCCCGATAGCCAGCGCGCAGACGGCACCCGCGATGACGCCGATGACGATCGCGCCGATGGGATCCACGAATCCACAGGCCGGGGTGACTGCCACCAAGCCCGCGACGGCGCCGGATGCGGCACCGAGGGACGTCGCGTGGCCGTCGCGGAGCCTTTCGACAAGCAGCCAGCCGAGGAGCGCTGCGCTTGTCGCTAGGAGGGTGTTTGTCCAGGCAAGTGCGGCAATTCCATCAGCGGCCAGTTCCGAGCCGGCGTTGAAGCCGAACCAGCCGAACCACAGCAGGCCCGCCCCGAGCATCACGAAGGGAAGGTTGTGCGGCCGGATGTTGGGGTCTTTCATGAATCCGAGCCGTTTGCCGAGGACCACCGCGAGCATCAGCCCGGCCATGCCGGCATTCATGTGGACCACCGTGCCACCGGCAAAGTCGAGCGCCGAGATCTTGCTGCCGATGATCCCGGTGGATCCGAAGAGGCCGCCACCCCAGACCCAGTGGGCGATCGGCGCGTAGACGATGGTGACCCAGAGGCCGGCAAACAGCAGCCATGGGCCAAACCTGACGCGTTCGGCCACCGCGCCACTGATCAGTGCGACCGTGATGATGGCGAACGTCGCTTGGAATCCTATGAAGACCATGTCCGGCAGCCCCGGGGCTTTTCCGCCGATGACGCCGGCCAGTCCGCTGAGTCCGAAGTTCGCGAAGGGGTCTCCGATGAAGCCGCCCATCGTATCCGGGCCGAACGCGAGTCCGTAGCCCCACAGGGCCCAGACCACCGCGACCACGCCAATGGCGCCGAAGCTCATCATCATGATGTTGAGGACGGATTTCATCCTGACGAGGCCGCCGTAGAAGAACGCCAAACCTGGCGTCATGAGAAGGACGAGGGCGGAAGCTGCAAGCATCCAGGCTGTTGCGCCGGGATCGAGGGTCTGGGGGTTCACATCCAGCCCTACGCTGAAGAATACTGGGTTCATTTCGGGAGCCTTCCTGCATATACGGCGCTCCATGGCGCCCGCACGGCGAGACCATTTTTAAAACGAACAGGTTCTGGTACCCCACGGGATACCGACCTTGACGAGTTGCCTTGACTCGAAGGTACAGTCGCCCTGTTTCAGCATTCGGCACGGATCATTTCAGGCACGTAACACCCAAGGCCCCAGGGTTAAATCCTGAAGTCGGTCATGTTTCAGGCGTGTTACACACCGCGTGTCGCAAAACCGCGTGTCGCAACTGCGTCGCGTGTCGCAAAACCGCGTGTCGCAACTGCGTCGCGTGGCACATCGCCGGCGTCAGCGGCTGGCTGCCGGCACCAGGATCCAGAGCACCTCAACGGGCTCGTCTGTGGGATTGACCCAGGTGTGGGGTTCGCGGCCCGGGAAGGACAGAGTGTCTCCCTCTTCGAGCTCGTACTCCTCGTTGGTGAGGATCAATGTGATGCGGCCCTTGACGACGTGCAGGACGTCGACGTCGCAATCGACAGCGTAGAGCTCGGCCTCTCCCCGGCCGCGGGGCTCGATCGAGGCCTGCAGGATCTGCAATCGCCGTTCGGAGCGCGCGGTCAGGAGACGTTCCACAATGCCCTGCCCACCGAGTGAAATCCGCGGTCCGTCGTCGCGTCGGGTCAGGTGCGTCTCGGGTGCCGCAAAAAGGTCTCCGATGGACACCGAGAGAACTTGGCAAAGCGTCACGAGGGAAGCGACCGACGGCGATGTCAGGTCACGCTCCACACGGCTCAGGAACCCCTTGGTCAGGCCGGTGGCGTCGGCGACTTGCTCGATGGTGAGCCGCTGGGATTGGCGGGCGGCACGGATTCTGGAACCGATGGCAACGGGGACGTTGCTCGGTTCAACGGGGAGAGCCTTCATTCACGAACCTTTCAGGCCGTTTTGGCGGCCCTGTCATTGCTGCAATAGTAGCCGGATCGCCTGCGTGGCGGGGCCTCCGGATGGCTGGAGGACCGCCGTTGCGCCCGCTGCGCACGGCAACGCCTTGACTGTTACTCGCATCACTACGTATCCTCATAGGCAACAAGTGTTGTTTGTGAGGCACACGTCACAGGCTACTCTCCCCACTCACCAGCGCAGAGACCTTCCGCAACCCCGCACGAAACCCCGCGGACCGGCGTCGGAATCCCCCAGAGCTCTGCGCATCACTTTCAGGAGCCAACCGTGGACTCTTCGTTCATCAATATTGCGATCGTGGTGGTGTATTTGCTCGCCATGCTGGCCTTCGGCTGGTGGGGCAAGTCGCGCACCAAGAACAACAGCGACTTCCTGGTGGCAGGACGCCGCCTCGGTCCGATGCTCTACACCGGCACGATGGCCGCCGTCGTCCTTGGCGGCGCATCGACGGTTGGCGGCGTCGGCCTCGGCTACAAGTTCGGCGTCTCCGGCATGTGGCTGGTGGTGGCCATTGGTTCGGGCGTCCTCCTCCTGAGCCTGCTTTTCGCCGGCACCATCCAGCGGCTCAAGATCTACACGGTCTCCCAGATGCTGAGCCTGCGGTACGGCCAGCGCGCCACGCAGACCTCCGGCATCGTCATGCTCGCCTACACCCTCATGCTGTGCGCTACGTCCACGGGCGCCTACGCCACCATCTTCGTCGTCCTCTTCGGCTGGGAGCGCTGGCTCGCCATCGCCGTCGGCGGCGCCATCGTCCTGGTCTACTCCACCATCGGCGGCATGTGGTCCATCACCCTCGCCGACCAGGTGCAGTTCATCATCAAGACCGTGGGCATTTTCTTCCTCATGCTCCCGTTCGTCCTCAACGCCGCAGGCGGCTTCGACGGCATCCGTGCCCGCGTTGACGCCAGCTTCTTCCAGCTGGACGGCATCGGAGCCCAGACCATCATCACGTACTTCGTCGTCTACACCCTGGGCCTGCTGATCGGCCAGGACATCTGGCAGCGCGTCTTCACCGCGAAGACCCCCAAGGTGGCCCGATGGGGCGGCGCCACCGCCGGCATCTACTGCGTCTTGTACGGCGTCGCCGGCGCATTGATCGGCCTGGCCGCCCGGGTGGCCCTGCCGAACATCGACGTCAAGGCCCTTGGCAAGGACGTCGTCTACGCCGAGGTAGCCACGCACATCCTGCCGATCGGCATCGGCGGACTTGTCATGGCCGCAGCAGTCGCCGCCATGATGTCCACCGCGTCCGGAGCCCTCATCGCCGCAGCCACCGTTGCGCGCGCCGACGTGGTCCCGTTCGTGGCCAGCTGGTTCGGCAAGACAATCAACACCAGCGACACCGAGAATCCCGAGCATGACGTCAAGGCCAACCGCTACTGGGTCCTTGGCCTGGGCATCGTGGCAGTACTGATCTCGATGGCGGCGCAAGACGTCGTGGTAGCCCTGACCATCGCCTACGACATCCTGGTAGGTGGCCTGCTTGTTGCCATCCTGGGCGGCTTGGTCTGGAAGCGCGGTACAGGTATTGCCGCAGCCTGGTCCATGGCGGTCGGGTCCGTACTGACCCTTGCCTTGCTGATCGCCTACGCCACCGGAATCATCCCCAGCGAAGACGGCGTCTACGCCAACGACCCCATCTACTGGGGCCTCGGCGCCTCGTTCGCCGTCTACTTCGTGGTCTCCCTCCTCACGCCGCCCACCGAGCCCGCGGTCCGCGAAGCCTGGGACCGCCGCGTTGCCGGAGCGGCCGCGGAGGAACTCCCCTTGGAAGCCCACCCGGTGGCCAGCCACTAAGTTTCACAAAACCTCGTACGACGGCGGCGCCGCACCTTCTCCTTCGAGAGGTGCGGCGCCGCTGTCGCATGTACAGTAGGAACAGCTTCAAGAGATGTGGCGCCAAGCTCCGACTTGCCACACGCCAACCCCATGTTCACGGGTGGTTCGGATGAAGAAGCGGCCCGGTTCGGACCAGAGACAACCGAACGGGCAAGAGCAACTCCACAGGAGAAGGCCATGCCTTTCGAAAACGGCGCTACCGCCACAACCGCGCACACTACCCAGTCCAGCACCCTCTTGTTGCCCCGCTTCCGGCGGGTGGACGAGTTCGTCCGGGTGATTCCCGGCGTCGACCTCTCCCAAGGCTCCATTACGTTCGTGGTGGACGGAAACCTGGAACGCTATTGGCATCATGAGCCGCGACTCATCACCGAAGCGCTTTCAAAAGCAGTCCAGCCCGCCCGCTGGTTCCCGGCCACGCGGAAACTTACCCTCACGGTTGCGGCAACCGGGCATCGTGCGGGCGTGCAGAAGCACTTCATCTTGAGCGCGTTTTAGCTAGCGCGTTTTAGCGGCCAAGTTCAGCGAGCCGGGTTTCAGCGGGCCGGGGCTATTCGATCACTTCCGACTCACGGTGTTCGTCGGCGTCGAGCGCGACCGGCCGTTCGTCGTCGTCAAGGACCTCGGCCTGTTCCTCCCAGTCTTCGTCCACGGCCAGGTCCTCGTTGTAGTCGTAGGCGGGATCGGCCTCGACCGTGGGCCGGTCGGGATGGCGGGCGTGGGTCTCGGTGCTGTCCATGGTGCAACCTCCGTTCGACGTGCCACTGAGCCCATCGCACAGGCACATGAGGCAGCCGATCCAACGCCACCCCGCCAATTCGTGGACCCTGTCCATCCATCCCAGCACTGCCCCCTGCGGCGGTCAAGGTCTCCCGCGAGCCTCCCGGTTTTTGAGGCGCGCCTAAAAAGTCCAGTGAGGATTGCCAGCCGAAAAACCGCGGAAATTGGCGATAAAGTGGAGCTGCAATGAGGCGATGAAGCCCGCCCCAGCAACCCAGGAGTCCCGGTGCACCCGCACACAAAACCCTCGCATTCAGACAATCCCTCGGACCCAAGCAGTCTGTCCCAAGACGCAGCAGCCCCCAAGACTCCCCCGTCGTCGTCGGACATCAAGCGTTGGCGGCAGTACCTGGCCGACGAACGGGCCGAAGCCGCCGTGTACCGCCAACTGGCGCAGCGCCGCGACGGCGAGGAGCGCGAAATCCTTTTGGCCCTCGCAGAGGCCGAGGGCCGCCATGAGGCACACTGGCTCAAGCTCCTCGGCGAACATGCCGGCATGCCGAAGGCGGCCTCCGCTCGAAGCCAAATGCTTGGCTTCCTGGCCCGGAACTTCGGATCGGTGTTCGTGCTGGCCCTCGCCCAACGGGCTGAAGGGCGCTCGCCCTATGCGAAGGATCCAGCGGCAACCCGCGCCATGGCGGCCGACGAACAGATCCACGAAGAAGTAGTCCGCGGCCTGGCGACGCGCGGCCGCAACAGGTTGTCCGGAACCTTCCGCGCTGCCGTATTCGGCGCCAACGACGGCCTGGTCAGCAACCTTTCCCTCGTGATGGGCATGGCGGCCACCGGGGTCCCCGCAACTGTGGTCCTGTTCAGCGGCGTCGCCGGCTTGCTGGCGGGAGCGCTGTCCATGGGTGCGGGCGAGTATGTCTCGGTCCGCTCCCAGCTCGAGCTCCTCAAGGCCACCCGCCCCACCCAGGCCACACTGACCGCAGCCCCGGCCCTGGACATCGAACACAATGAACTGGTGCTCGTGTACTTGGCCAGGGGCATGTCCCGCGAAGCCGCCGAACACCGGGCCGCCGAGCGCATGGGACTCTACAGCTGCGATTGCGATCCAAGCCTCTCGCTCCACCCCGAAGTTGAAGAAACCGTCAATGAGCACGAGGCCGTCGGCTCCGCGTGGGGCGCCGCGATCTCGAGCTTCTGCTTCTTCGCTTCGGGCGCCATCGTGCCCATCCTGCCGTTCATCTTCGGCATGACGGGCTTCTCGGCGCTTGCCGTGGCCGGTACGCTGGTGGGCATCGCGCTTCTGTCGACGGGCGCCGTCGTCGGCTTGCTGTCCGGAACCTCGCCGCTGACCCGCGGTCTCCGGCAGCTCGCCATCGGACTCGGTGCGGCCGCGGCCACGTATGGGCTGGGCCTCGTCTTCGGCGCTGTTATCGGTTAGCAGCGCCGGCCCGCCGGGGCGGCGGGATCAAGCATTTGGGGGAAGACTTGCATTCAAACTACGGGTACGACGGCGGCCCGCCGCCTCCGCAGCGGCGGCCCAGTACCGCGTTGGCGCTGTTCCGAAACTTGATGGTGGTGGCCGTCGTGGCGGCCGTAGCAGTACTTGTCGGTGGCTTTCTCCGGGGTGATCCCGCCTTCACGGGGCTCCTTCCCAAGCTGGCACCCTCTGCCCAAGCCACGGCCAGCAGTCCAGGGCCCGCGGCCTCCGGGCAGGGGCCACAAAAAGCCGCCCGGGCGCCGGATACCCCGCCGCCTGGCCTGGAAGAAGCCGGGCACCCACTCGGCTCCCCCGCCAAACCTGCCGTGGCCAGCAGTTCCTACAAGTTCCTGGCCACCAACGCCGACGGCACGCCCGTGGGTTACTCCCCGTGCCGGCCATTGCACTATGTGGTCAACTCAGCCCTTGCCTCGGCGGGATCCGAGGGGCTCATCGCCGACGCGATCGCCAAGATCGCCGCCGCAACGGGCCTCACATTCGTTGACGATGGCACCAGCAAAGAAACCCCCTCCGAGAAGCGCAAGCCGTACCAGCCCGCGCTCTACGGAGATCGTTGGGCTCCCCTGCTGATTTCCTGGACCACTCCCGAGGCGGCTCCGGCGTTGACTGGATCCGTCATCGGCACCGGCGGCAGCACCATGTACAGCTTCGGCACGGGACCCAAGAGCTACGTCACGGGAAGCCTCGACCTGGACGCCCCGCAAATCACGGAACTGCTGGATGTCCCCGGCGGCGCCCATTACGTCTCCGCGGTGATCCAACACGAACTGGGCCACGTGGTGGGACTCGACCACGTCGATGATCCAATCCAGCTCATGTACCCGGAGATCGGTGCCCCCGATGGCTTGGCGGCCGGCGACCTGAACGGACTCTACAAACTCCACACGGCCCCGTGCCGGACGGACTTGTGACCCCGGCCGACGCGTAGCCCGGCCCCCAGCCCCACCTCGCGGGACATGCCCCCCGTTCGGCCTGAGCAATGGACATATCACTACTATGTCCACTCCTCGAGGCCACGGCAGAGCATGCTCAACGGCCGCCTGGCGTTATGTCCACTGTTCGAGGCCAAGGCAGAGCATGCTCCGGGTGTCCAATTCTCCCAGCCAAGGCTGACCGTGCTCCGGGCCTGAGCCACCCGCGACATGCCGCCCCGTCCAGCCCCTCCGCAACCCCCAGCTTCCTCGCGGGACATGCCCCCCGTTCAGCCTGAGCAATGGACATATCACTACTATGCCCACTCCTCGAGGCCACAGCAGAGCATGCTCAACGGCCGCCTGGCGTTATGTCCACTTCTCGACGCCAAGGCAGAGCATGCTCCGGGTGTCCAATTCTCCCAGCCAAGGCTGACCGTGCTCCGGGCCTGAGCCACCCGCGACATGCCGCCCCGTCCAGCCCCTCCGCAACCCCCAGCTTCCTCGCGGGACATGCCCCCCGTTCAGCCTAAGCAGTGGACGTATCACTACTATGTCCACTGCTCGAGGCCAAGGTAGAGCATGCTCGACAGCCTCCAGTCGTTATGTCCACTTCTCGACGCCAGCGCTGAGCATGCTCAACGAACGCTCGACATTATGTCCACTGCTCGAGGCCAAGGAAGAGCATGCTCTATGGCTGAGCTATTTGGGGATGGCTTCCAGCAACCGGGCGGGCTTGAAGCTGGCTCCTGCACCCGGATAAGAGGGCACCTCAATGCGGGCGTGGCTGTGGATCTCGTTGACCGTGGCCTTGGTGTGTTCGGCAATTCGTTCCAAAGTAGTCACCCACATCCCGTCCATGGACTTCACTCGTTCGATCAACTGCTCCAGGGCAACGGCCTTGGATGGCCGGCCGGAGATGAACGGGTGGTTGGTCAGGACGAAGCAACTTCCTTGGGCGTGGTGGGCTTCGGCTTCCAGGGTCCACATCTCGAGCACCTTGGCCGGGCTCTCGATGACTCCGCTTCCAGTCACTCCCGGGTAGAACGCGTACTGTTCCCAGTCGTCCAAAGCCCAGTCCACCGGGATCTCCACGATGTCCCGAGAATCACCCGAGTCCGTGGCAACCGCCATGCGGTAGGGCGCATCGCCGTCGAGCAGGCTTGAATCGTAGAGGAAGCCGCGGTCCACGAGCAGCGCGGGCGAGTGCCAGTTGAGCTCCCACCAGGGCGCCCTATAGCCGACCGGCCTGACCCCGGCTACCTTCGCGAGGGCTTCGAGCCCGCGGTCCAGGTAGTTGGCCTCGGTGGCGGCGTCGATTCCCTGCATCGGTTCGTGAAGGTAGCCGTGGTGGGCGACTTCGTGGCCGCCGTCGACGATCCGACGCACCACGTCCGGGTAGCTTTCCGCAGTGAACCCAGGGATGAAGAAGGTCCCCTGGATCTCTTGGCGCTCGAGGATCTTCAAGAGTCGCGGAACGGCGACCCGCGGGCCGTAGGACTGGTGGCTCATGAGGGACATGCGCCGGGTGCTCGTGGGATCGTGCGCGATGGTGCAGGATTCGGCGTCGACGTCGAACGTGAACGATGCCGCGGCCCTGAAGTTTTCGGGCCAAGCGATCGGATGTGCCTCGTCGGGAAATGCGTTGGTGGTCATCGTGTGTCCTTTCAGTCGTTGACCAGATTGGCGACGGCGTCTTCCGCAAGGGGCTGCGACGTCGCGGCAGCGGGAGAAACTGCGGCCGCCGATGGCAGCGGAAGGTACCGGGCATGGACCCGTGGGCCCAGGGCGCCATAGATTGCGGCGGCAACAAGTCCGCCTGCCAGCCAGGACAAATCGATCCCGCCCATTGCCGTGGCGATGGGGCCCTGCATGATCGGCAAGACGCCGTACATGAACAGCCACGTGGCAAAGATGCCCACCAGGAGCGCGGTGATCCCAGCCCAGTTGAATGCCGGGAGCCGGCGGGTGCCCACGGGGTCGAAGAGCCGGTCGACACCCACGGGGCTGCGCTTGTCCACCCAGAAGTAGTGCACCAGCATGATCCCTCCCCATGCGGCCACCCACGCCACGAGCCCGCCGAGCCAGGTGCTCAGGGTTGACGCAAAATCCTGCTGCAGGATGAAGAACACGACGCCGACCAGCGCCAGAAGCCCGACGAAGAGGTTCAAGGACCGTCGTTTCGCCTTGATGTCCAATGCCTGGGCAGCCACCGAAAAGGTGTAGATGTTCAGGATGTTCGTCGCGATGGGCCCATGCAGCACCAGGAAGAGTACCGGGATCGCCAGGACGCCGAAGTTATCGACGATGAGGTGGCCGGGATCGGCCGTGCCGCTCTTCGTTGCCAGGCTAGCGCCCAGGATGCCGAGCCACACCACCGGCAGGAACTGGCCGAAGACGGAGGCCAGGTAAACCTTGTGTCTGGGAACGGACTTGCTAACGAAGCGCGAATAGTCGGCCGCGTAGGTGAACCAGGTGATCCCCCAGCCGATGCCGATGACGGTCATCACGGTGGTCATGGCCGCGATTCGTGCGCCCCCCTCAAGGACGGCACCCGGAGGGCCTGCGTAGCCCCAATCGATGTTCATGCCGAACCAGGCCACGGCGGACATGGCGATCAGCACCACGATGGTTGGCGGGACAGTCCACTTCTCGAAAGCCGCGATGGCCTTGTAGCCGAACCAGGCGATCGTGACCTGGGCGGACATGATCAGGAAGGCCACCAGGATCTTGGGTCCCACGTTGGGCTGCTCCGGATCGACCATGCCGAGCTTGCCGAGGAGTGCCATCACCAGGTCCAGGATGATCCAGGTGTTGACGGCACACCAACCGATACCGAGGAGGGCTTGGATGGCGCTCGGGAGGTAGTTGCCGCGGCGGCCGAAGACGGCCCGGGCCAGGACCATGCCGGTGGCACCGGTCCGCTGCCCCAGGAGGACAAAGAGGCCGAAGAGCGCCATGCCGATCAGGTTTCCCACCACCAGGACGGTGACGGTGTCGGCAAAGCCCAGTCCAAGTTGGACGCCGAGGGCCCCGAGGACCCAGTTGATCGGGGCAAGGTTTGCACCTGCCCAGATCCAGAATTGGCCCGCTACGCTGCGGGTACGCGCTGATTCGGGAATGGACTGCAGGTTCTGCTCGACGTCGGTCTGCGCCGTTGCAGCCCCAGTCGTCGCAGTGGATAAGTTCTCGTGCATTGGGGGATCCTCCGTGTAGGAAAGGGACTCCTTCAATGTATGTGCCCCACATCACAGCAACAAGATACGATGTGTACGATAGATTCAGATAATTAGTTACGGAGTGTCATGTCACTGCTCCTTGCCGACGCCTTCGAACACGAGAGCCTGAAGGCGGCTGAACCGATCCTGAGGACGGATGTGCCCGAGGCCCTGTCCCGGCAGCTCCGATGGGTCCATTCGAGCGAAGTGCTGGACATCGCTCCCCTGCTGCGGGGCGGCGAACTGCTTCTAAGCGGCGGGCAGGCCCTCGCCACCGCTTCGGACGAGCGTCGCGTGGACTACGTCCGCCAACTGGCGGCGCGCGGCATCGCCGCGTTGGCCATCGAGACGGGTCCCGAGCTGCCCGCGATACCGGAGTCCATGCTCGACGCCGGCCAGGAAGCCGGGCTGCCCATCATCGAGTTGTGCAAGGTGGCTCCGTTCGTCGGGATCATGCAAGCCATCAACTCGCTGCTGGTCAGCGAATCGGTCGCGCAATTGCAATTCGGCGACGAAACGAGCCATGCCATGGCGGCGGAACTGGCACACGGGGGCGGACTGGATCAGCTCCTCGCCGTGCTTGCCGGCCGGACGCGTTCCAGCGCGAGGCTCGTCTCGCCGTCGGGCATCACCCTGGGGAGCGCGACGGCGGCCGCGCAGCCCGAGTCCGGCACCGTCACCACCGTCGACGTGCCCGTCCGCGGCGTGCTGGCCGCCCGCCTGGAGTTGGAAGTGCCCGACGACGGCGACGCGAACCTCGCGCGGGTGGCCGGCGAACGGTGCGTCGACATCCTCGGCTTGGCCCTGCTCCAACGGATGCCGCCCGGACTCAAGGAACTTGCCGGCATCGAACTCATGCGGGCCATCAGTTCGGGAACCCAGTCCTGGCGTCTCCAGCAATTGGGACCGGCCTCAGGGTTTTCCGCCAGCGGCCCGGCAGCCGCCGTCGTGGTGCGTTCCCCGGCGGCGGGACAGCTCCGGACGCAGCTCGACGCCATCCTGCAGGACGCGGTTCCGCAAAGCGCGAGTTATGCCGACAACGCCGAATTGATCGCCTTGGCCGCGCTCCCCCACGCCACGGCCGTGGCCGCGCGCATCGCGCTCCTCCACGCGCTTGGGGCCTTGGAGGTTCCCGATGGCTCGATCGTCGCCGTGGGTCCGCTGGCGCAAGGAATCGGCGAGGCATCCTGGTCGCTGGCAGAGGCACGCCGGACGCTTGAGCTCATCGCGGTCGCGGGAACCGGGCCGGGAGCGGGATCCGGAGACAGAAACGGCGTGGTCGATGCAGAGGAGTTCGCGGTCGAGCGCTTGGCGGAGGGAAGCCTCGACGCGGCAACCCGCGAGGGATTCGTGCGGCGGCAGCTCGGCGCCGTGGTTGAGCATGACGAGCAGCGGCGCTCGGAGCTGATGCGGACGTTGGCGGTATGGCTGGATAGCGGATGCAATACGGCACAGGCCGCACGTGAACTGCACCTCGAAAGGCAGTCGATGCACCACCGGCTCCAGCGGATTTTCGAGCTGTGCGGCGGCGATCCGCGAGGAACCGGCCGGCTGGCCGCCCTTCACTTGGCAACCCGCCTGGCCCGGTTCTAGTCCGGAGTCCCTACTGCGTGCCCAGGTACCATCCGGTCTGCCAGCGGTAGAGGAACGCGGCCATGGCGTCGCGGTTGACCGCGTTCACGGGGCGGAACGTTCCATCCCCATAGCCCGTGCTGACCCTGGCCGCAGCCAGCCAGGTGATCTCATTGTAGAAAGGCGAGAGTGGGGTGATGTCGTTGAACGGCGAAGTTGCCGGGGCATTCCAGCTGGGCGCTCCGCTGAAGCGGTAGAGGAAGGCCGCCATGGCATCCCGGTTGATGTTGTCACCGGGTCGGAAGCTTCGCTGCCCGTTGTTGCGGTCCACCCATCCCGTGGTGATGCCGTAATACGCCAGCCAGGTGACTTCCTTGTAGAACGGCGAATTGGGTGTCATGTCCACGAATGGTGAGTTTGCGGGAGCCGTCCACGTGGGCGAGCCAGCCTGACGGTAGAGGAAGGCGGCCATGGCGTCCCGATGCACTGGGAGGGTCGCCCCGTAGCTTCCATCTGCGTAGCCCGTGGTGATGCCTTGGCTCGCGAGCCACTGGATCTCACGATAGAACCCGCTGTTGATGGGGGCGTCGGAGAAACGCTGGGTGCACTGCGGAGTCCCCAGAGCGACCTTGGCGAGGGCGTACCGCGCGGCGTCGATGGCGCCATCTGCGACACCCATGACGAAATATTCCGGGTGCATGGAACACACCTGGGGAATGGAGGCAGTGGGCACGGTGGCGATCGCTTTGCTTCCATCGGCGCTGTACTCCACCTGGGCATTAATACTGGTCCCTGGAGAGCCCGACTTCCAGAAGTAGCCGTAAGGGAAGGCGTTGGTCCAGGTCTTGTCCGGGCCGGAGGTGAAATATCCCGGCACGCTGCGGAAAATCAGCTTGTCCGTGTAGGAAGCCAGCGATGTGGTGGAGTCCTTCTGGATGAAGAAGGTCAACGGCAGGGCCTGCGGAAGGCCAAGGTCCATCGAAACGGTCGAGGACCCCGCCGGCCCTCCGGCCGTCAAGCCGCTCTGGACGAAGATCCCGCCGTTTCCCGGCGCGATGGGCGTCCCCAAGATCGCTACGACAAACCCGGAATAGGCCTGGGCCGGGACCGAGGTGTTGGCACAGTTCCCCGTGGCGTCATGACAATACTGCATGGATCCCGGGGTCAGGCCCGTCAAGCCCTGCGGGATCGGGATAGACACGTGGAGGGTTGAGGAATCGGCCACGGCGGTGCCGGAGAGAAGCGGCGTGGCCGTGTTGTCCTCAGTGTTGTACACCCGGTACTGGAGTGTGGTGTTCACGCTCTTGCCGAGCACCGCGGAAGCGTCCGACGGGAGTTTGACGTCCAGGCTCGTCGCCGACGACGAAAGCTGCACCGGCGGGTTGTTGGCATAGATCTGTGCCCAGGCAGGGGTCGGATCAATGGTGATGACCGGATCAACGGCATGGGCAGGGACAGCTACTCCTGCGACTGCTGTGACGGCAAAAATGCAAGCGGCTATTATGCCGCCTTGTCGACGGACCACGAATGTACGCGCCTTTCAAAATGGCGAGTACCTCGCCCCCCAATGATTTGCCGGCTGACCGGCAAGTGCAACCATATGCGAGGAAGGTTCGGCCCGCAATGGATCGGGCCGCAAAGTTATTTCAGCACCACCGTCCTGTTTCCCTGCAGGATCACGCGGCCTTCGCAGTGCCAGCGGACGGCGTTGCTGAGTGCTTTGCACTCGGTGTCGCGGCCGGCCGCCACGAGGTCGTCCGGGCCGAAGGTGTGGTCCACTTCCACCACTTGCTGGGCGATGATCGGCCCTTCGTCCAATTCGCCGTTGACATAGTGCGCAGTGGCACCCACGGTCTTGACGCCTCGAGCGTAGGCCTGGTGGTACGGCTTGGCACCTTTGAAACTCGGCAGGAATGAATGGTGGATGTTGATGGCGCGTCCGTCCAGCTTCCGGGCGAGATCGTCGCTGAGGACCTGCATGTAGCGGGCCAGGACCACCAGTTCAACGTCCAGGCGGTCGATGAGATCGAGGAGTTGTCCCTCGGCCGCCGCTTTGGTGTCCGGGGTGACGGGCACGTGGAAGAACGGAATGCCGTGCCATTCAACCGTGCGCCGGTGGTCCGGATGGTTGGAGACCACCCCGACAATCTCGACCGGCAGTTCCCCGATCCGGGCCCGGAACAGAAGGTCGTTGAGGCAATGCTCGAACTTGGAAACCATGACCAGCACCCGCCGTTTGGCCCCGTGGCGTTGCAGGTGCCAGCGCATGCCGAAGTTCTCGGCAACAGGCGCGAAGGCTTCCCGCAGCGAGTCGATGGTCGACTGGTCGCCATCCGATGCGAAGTGGACCCGCATGAAGAAGTGGCGATCCAGCTGGGAGTCGAATTGTTTGTTCTCGATGATGTCGCAACCGTGTTCCAGGAGGAAGCCGGAGACGGCATGCACGATCCCCCGGGTCTCCGGGCAGTCGAGCGTCAGGACATGCTCAACAGTGGTGTCCGGCATCGCCGACACAACGGATTCATTCTGTGTGGCAGTCATGGCTAGCACTCCACGACGTTGACGGCGAGGCCTCCGCGGGAGGTCTCCTTGTATTTGCTTTTCATGTCCGCTCCGGTCTCTCGCATGGTCTTGATGGCTTTATCCAGGGACACTTTGTGGCTGCCGTCCCCGTGCAGTGCCAGGCGCGCGGCGTTGATGGCTTTGACGCTGGCGATGGCGTTGCGTTCGATGCACGGGATCTGCACGAGCCCGCCTACGGGATCGCACGTGAGGCCGAGGTTGTGTTCGATGCCCACTTCGGCGGCGTTCTCCACCTGCTCGGGCGTACCCCCGAGGACTTCGCACAGGCCCGCCGCGGCCATCGAGCAGGCGGAGCCCACCTCGCCCTGGCAGCCGACTTCCGCGCCGGAAATGGATGCGTTGATCTTGAACAGAATCCCGACGGCGGCCGCCGCGAGCAGGAAGCGGACCACGCCGTCGTCGTCGGCTCCCCGCACGAATTTCGTGTAGTAGTGCAGCACCGCGGGCACAATTCCGGCCGCGCCGTTGGTGGGTGCCGTGACGATGCGGCCGCCCGCGGCGTTTTCTTCGTTCACGGCCAGCGCGAACAAATTCACCCATTCCATGGCCCGGAGCGGATCGCTCACGCCGGTGTCCGCAGTGAGGGTCTTGAACAACGACGGCGCACGCCGCCTCACGTTCAAGCCTCCCGGCAGGATTCCTTCCGCGGCGCAGCCGTTGTCCACGCATTCGCGCATGACGGCCCAGATCTGCAGCAGCCGCCCGCGGAGTTCGGCCTCGCTGCGCCACACGAGCTCATTGGCGAGCATGACCTCGGAAATGGACATGTCCTCCCGTGCACAGATAGCAAGGAGCTGGTCCGCGGTAGTGAAGGGATAGGGCAGCACAGTGCTGTCGGCGACCACTTTGTCGCTTCCCGAGGCATCGCCGTCCACTACGAAGCCGCCCCCAATTGAATAGAAGCTCCGTTCGCGGAGCACTTCCCCGGCGTGATCGAGCGCCCGGAACGTCATGCCGTTGGGGTGGGCAGGGAGGGATTTGCGTCGGTGCAGGACCACGTCTTCGTCCCAGTTGAAGTCCACGCGGTGGTGTCCGGCTATCCGCAATGCGGCGTCGAGGGCGGCCGCGGCAACCTGGTCGTCGGCAGTGGACGTGTCCACCGTTTCCGGCGATTGGCCCTGCAGTCCCAGCACCACGGCTTTATCGGAGCCGTGGCCGCGGCCGGTGGCGCCCAGCGAGCCGAAAAGCTCGGCCTGGACGCGCACCGTAGCCGCGAGTTGCCCGGAGGATTCCAGGCCATCGGTGAACTGTTTTGCCGCCCGCATCGGGCCGACCGTGTGAGAAGAGGACGGCCCGATGCCAATGGAAAACAGGTCAAGCACGCTCAGTGCCATCAGGGAACCTCGGGAGAGGCGAATTCCCTCATGCCGTCCAGCAGCCAGCGGCCCAGGAAGTCGGCGAAGGAAGCCCTCGGGAAGATCCGGAAACTGTCCTCGCCGGTCTTGAACAGCATCGCTGGAATGTTGCCGATTTCCGTGGCCAGGGCCGTCCCGGTGCGGAAGACACGGGGGTGCAAGTCCAGCGAGCACCCCTTTTCAAGGACATCCCGCGCGCGGACTCCAGAGAGTTCGAAAGTGGTGCGGTTGGCGGACAAGTCCACCACTTGGCCCGGGTCCTCGCCCAGTGCCTCCACCAGGGAGCGGACAAGGTCTCCACCCAGGGAATCGTGCGCCGATTCCGGTGCGACAACCAGGAATTCGTCCGGCCCAAGCCACAAGGTGGTGGCCCTTTCGTTCCCGCTGATCTCGCCGCACGCGGCCGGCGAGCCGCCGGTCACGGACGCGAGCCGGGCTCCGGCGTCGGACTCCCTGGCAACCCGGACCCCCACCATGGTCTGGAACGGGATCTCTTTCAAAGCGACAGTTCCGGAAACGGAACCGGACTCAAAGCTCGGCGCGAGGTGCGACGCCGGGCTGCGGCGAGCCGCACGGAGCGCCTCGGGGTTTACGGGGGTTGCTGTTTCAGCCATCTTTACGGGTCCCTTCAGCGTCGAAAAGTACGGTTTCTCCCACAACGACATCCAGCAACTGATCGCCGACAGAGGCCACGAGGGTCTCGCCGATCCGGTTGCGGCCGTTGGTGATCAGTGCCAGGCCGAAGGACCGGCCCAAAGCGGCACTGTGATAGCTCGAGGTCACGAAGCCCTGCATCGGCACCGGGCCGTATGCCGGGTTGACCGGAATTCCCTTTTCCACGAGCTGGGTGCCCTCCGGGAGACGGAACGACCCGTCCGCCGGGAGGACGCTGACCAGGTGCTTGCGGTCCGTGCGGACCGCGTCCTCGCGGCTGTACGAACGCTTGCCGATGAAGTCCTTGGCCTTGGAGACGATCCATTCCATCCCTGCGTCCTGTGGGGTGACCGTGCCGTCCGTGTCCTGCCCGACGATCGGGTAGCCCTTCTCGGCGCGCAGCACGTGCATGGTCTCGGTGCCGTAGGGGGTGATGTTGAACTCGGCACCTGCTGCCGCGACGGATTCCCAGGTGTCGAGCCCGTACCAGGACGGAACGTTGATTTCGTAGGCCAACTCGCCGGAGAAGGAAATCCGGCAAATCCTTGCCTGCACACCCGATGCCAGCGTGGTCTCGCGGAAGGTCATGAACGGGAACGCTCCGGCGTCCAGCCCGCCGTCGGCCGCCAGTTGCGGGGCGACTTTGGCGATCACGGCGCGGGATTTGGGCCCGACGACGGCAATCGTCGTCCACTGTTCGGTCACCGACGTGCACACGACGTCGAGTTCGGGCCACTCCGTCTGGTGCCATTCCTCGAGCCAGTCGAGGACCTTCGCGGCGCCGCCGGTGGTGGTGGTCATGAAGTAGCGGCCCTCGTCGAGGCGCAACGTCACGCCGTCGTCGAAGATCATGCCGTCCGGGGTGCACATGACCCCGTAGCGGGCGGAACCGGGGGCAAGCTTCTTGAACGCGTTGGTGTAGACGCGGTTGAGGAACTCACCGGCATCCTTGCCTCGGATCTCGATCTTGCCGAGGGTGGTGGCGTCCATGAAGCCCACCGATTCGCGGACTGCGGCGCATTCACGGAGCACGGCGGCGTCCATGTCTTCGCCCGCTTGCGGGTAGTACCACGGGCGCTTCCACTGGCCGACGTCCTCGAAGAGCGCTCCCTGGGCAACATGCCAAGGGTGGATGGAGGTCACGCGGGCGGGATCGAACAGCTCGCCGCGCTGCCGTCCGGCCAGTGCCGCGAAGGCGACTGGCGTGAACGGGGCCCGGTACGTCGTGGTGCCGATGTCGCCGATGCTCCGGCTGCCTCCGGCGGGTGCTTCGCCGGCCTGCTTGAGGGCCGCTGCGATCACGCCGATGGCATTGACGCCGGAGGTCTTGCCTTGGTCGTTGGCGGTGCTGATCGAGGTGTACCGCTTGATGTGTTCCACCGAGCGCATGCCGGCCCCGGTAGAACGGAGCACGTCGGCCACCGACTGGTCGCGTTGGAAGTCGACAAAGTGGTGGTGCCAGTCCCCCGCGTTTCCGCTCTGCCCCGGCACGAGCCACAACTGGCGGGTAGGGGCTGAGGCCTTCGGCGCCTTGATTTCGGCCGGCGCCGTCTGGGAGCTGAACCCCGCGGCGATGGCTGCCGCGGCACCGGCAGAGACGCCTTCGCCGAGGCAGTCCACGAGCTCGTAGCTTCCGCGGCCTGAGCCGACAACGTGCTGGTCCCTGACAACGGAGCTCGGTACGAAGCCGGCCAGCTCGTCGTCCCAACGCAACTTGCCCTGGCGCTGGCTGTGGAGGTGGACCACGGGACTCCAGCCGCCGGAAACCGCGAGCAGATCGCAAGCGAGCCGTTCGACGCCGGAGGTGACCTCGCCGTCGTCGTTCAGGCTGCGGATGGTGACGCCGTCGATCCGGCCGTTCTCCCCCGCGCCGGAGGTATCGGCGACGGCGCTGCCGACGAGGACCCGGATGCCGCTTTCGACGGCGGCCGCGGCCTTGTCGCTGAGCTTCGGCCGGGCGTCGACGACGGCGGCCACCTTGACGCCCGCGGCCAGCAGATCGGCGGCAAGCAAGTACGCGGAATCGTTGGTGGTGCCGATGACGACCCGCCGCCCCGCAGCGACGGCGTAGCGGTTGAGGTAGCTCCGGACCGCCGAGGCCAGCATGATGCCGGGCCGGTCGTTGTTCTCGAAGACGAGCGGACGCTCGTGGGCGCCGGGGGCCAGTACCACCTGATTGGCACGGATGTGCCAAATACGCTGGCGGGAGACGCCGTCAGCGGCCGGGCTGCCGAGGTGGTCCGTACGGTTCTGTGCCGCGATCACATAGTTCGCGTCATAGGAGCCGAACGCCGTGGTGCGGTTAAGGACGGTGCATTCGGCGGCGGAGACGAGCTCCGCCTCGACGTCGGAGATCCATTCGAGCGCCGGCTTGCCCTCGATGTTTTCGGCGAGTTCGGGAGCAGTGGAACCGGAAAGCAACGAGCCGCCGAGTTCGGGCTGGTCATCGATCAGAATGACCCGGGCGCCGGTGCGGACCGCTTCGCGGGCCGCCGCGAGGCCGGAAACGCCGCCGCCAACCACCAGGACGTCGGTGTGGACGTATTTCTTGTCGTACTCGGCGCGGTCCTCGTTGAGATCGAGCTTGCCGAGGCCGTTCAGGAACTCAACGCTGAGCCCGTCAACAAGGGACACGGTGGTCGCGGGAAGCATCGACTCGGCCACATGGCCCGGGAAACGGGCAGCCACCTTGACCAGGGCGTTGGATTCTTCCACGCCGGCGGACATGATGCCGCGGGGTCGATCCTCGTAGAGCGAGTTGCCTGCGTTGATGCGGCCATTGGCCAGCAACGCGGAGGCAACGGTGTCTCCCGGATGGCCGGTGAATTCCTGGCCGTCCACGGTGAACCGCCAGGAGATGCTGCGGTCGATGCGGCCGCCGGTGGCGAGGCGGGCGTTCTGCGGGGTCACTTCGTTGATCCTTCCGGAGAGGTGGCGGCTGGGTTTTTCACTACCGGGCGTTCTTCGCCCATTTTGTAGATGGCCTGAATGTCGTAGCTGACGGTGTCCCGGAGCATGTTGAACCATTGGCGGCAACCGGTGCTGTGCACCCAGCGTTCGGCGAAAGCGCCTTTCGTGTTGTCGCGGTAGAACAAATACTCGGCCCATTGGCGGTCAGTCAGGGCGTCCGGGTTTTCCGGATAGGCAACGTGTGCCTGGCCGCCGTAGTGGAATTCTGTTTCGTCTCGTGGCCCGCAATTGGGGCAGCTGATGAGCAGCATGGTTGGTCTCCTAAAGGGCTGCGGCTAGTAGGGCTGCGGCTAGTGGGCGACGGCGGCGGCGCCGTGTTCGTCGATCAGGGCACCGGTCTCGAAGCGCTCCAGCGAAAAGGGCTTGTTAAGCTCGTGCGGCGTGCCCGTGGCGATGGTGTGGGCGAAGGTCAGTCCGGCAGCGGGAGTGCCCTTGAAGCCACCCGTTCCCCAGCCGCAGTTGACGAACATGTTCTCCACCGGCGAGAGCCCGACGATCGGCGAGGCGTCCATCGTGGTGTCCACGATTCCGCCCCAGGTCCGGAGCACATGGGCTCGGGCGAAAATCGGGAAGAGTTCGACGGCGGCAGCCATCTGGTGCTCGATCACGTGGAAGGAGCCGCGCTGGCCATAGCCGTTGTAAGAGTCGACGCCGGCGCCCATGACGAGTTCGCCCTTGTGTGCCTGGGAAACATAGACATGCACGTGGTTGGACATGACCACCGTGGGGTGGACGGGCTCATGCAGTTCGGACACCAGTGCCTGGAGGGGGTGTGACTGGATCGGGAGGCGGAAGCCGGCCATTTCGGCGAGGACGGAGCTGTGGCCGGCCGCGGCGAGGCCAACTTTTTCGGTGTGGATGGTTCCTTGGTTGGTCTTGACGCCCACCACGCGGTTGCCGTCCTTGAGGAAGCCGGTCACTTCGCAGTTCTGGATGATGTCAACGCCCAGTTCGTCGCACTTGCGGGCGAAGGCCCAGGCGACATGGTCGTGTTTCGCGATGCCGGCCCGGGGCTGGTACGTGGCGCCCATCACGGGGTAGCGGATGTTGTCGCTGATGTTCAGGATGGGGCAGAGTTCCTTGACTTGCTGCGGGTCCAGCCATTCGGCGTCTACTCCGTTGAGCTTGTTCGCGCCGACGCGGCGGACGCTTTCGCGGACGTCGCCCAGGGTGTGGGCGAGGTTCATGACGCCGCGCTGGCTGAAGAGGAAATCGTATTCGAGTTCCTCGGGCAGGATCTCCCAGAGCTTGAGCGCGTGCTCGTAAATGGCGGCGCTCTCGTCCCACAGGTAGTTGGAACGGATGATGGTGGTGTTGCGGGCCATGTTGCCGCCGGCCAGCCAGCCCTTTTCCAAGACGGCAATGTTGGTCATGCCGTGGTTCTTGGCCAGGAAATACGCGGTGGCAAGGCCGTGTCCGCCACCGCCCACGATCACGGCGTCGTATGAAGCCTTGGGTTCCGGGTTACGCCACAGGAAATCCGGGTGTTCGGGGAGTTGGTCTGCGCTCACTGGGCTGCTCCAATCATTTCTGCCTCGAGTTCGGTGGCAGCGGCGCCGTTGCCGCTGCCGGTCTGGGAAAGGTGTGGGTACAAGGGGAATTGCTCGGCGAGCGCGGTTACCCTTGCCCGGAGTCCGACGGCGGCCTCGTCACCCAGGGTGCCGCTGCCGTTGGTGGTGCTGGCTGCGGCGATCAGCGCCGTCGCGATGATGTCCGCGACCTCCGCGAATTCCCCGGCACCGAAGCCGCGGGCGGCGAGGGCCGGGGTTCCGATCCGGAGCCCGGAGGACACCATCGGCGGCCGTGGGTCGAACGGGACGGCGTTGCGGTTCACGGTGATGCCAATGCGGTGCAAGATGTCCTCGGCCTGCTGGCCGTCCAATTCCGAGTGGCGCAAGTCAACCAGGACCAGGTGGACGTCGGTGCCTCCGTTGACCACCGAGATCCCTGCCGCGGCCACGTCTTCCTTGAGGAGCCGTTCGGCAAGGAGCTTGGCGCCTTCGAGCACCCGCACCTGGCGTTCCTGGAATTCGGGCTCTGCTGCCATTTTGAACGCCACGGCCTTGGCCGCGATCACGTGCTCCAGCGGGCCGCCTTGCTGGCCGGGGAAAACCGCGCTGTTGATCTTGCGTGCGTATTGTTCCTTCGACAGGATCACTCCGCCGCGCGGACCGCCGAGGGTCTTGTGGGTGGTGGTGGTCACGACGTCGGCATACGGCACCGGGTTGGGGTGCAATCCCGCGGCGACGAGGCCGGCGAAGTGGGCCATGTCCACCATGAGGTAGGCGCCCACGAGGTCGGCGATGCGGCGGAATTCGGCGAAATCCAGGTGGCGCGAGTAGGCGGACCAGCCGGCAACGATCAGTTTCGGGCGGTGTTCGAGGGCCAGGGCTTCGACCTCGGCCATGTCCACCCGGAGGTCGGATTCGCTGACGTGGTACGGGATGACGTTGTAAAGCTTGCCGGAGAAGTTGATCCGCATGCCGTGGGTCAGGTGGCCACCGTGTGCAAGGTCCAGGCCCATGATCGTGTCCCCCGGCTCAAGGAGCGCGAACATCGCCGCGGCGTTGGCCTGGGCGCCGGAGTGCGGCTGGACGTTGGCGGCCTCGGCGCCGAAGAGGGCCTTGACCCGGTCGATGGCCAGTTGCTCGATGACGTCCACGTGTTCGCAACCCCCGTAGTAGCGCTTGCCGGGGTAGCCTTCCGCGTACTTGTTGGTCAGGACAGAGCCCTGTGCCTGCATGACAGCTGCGGGGGCGAAGTTTTCGGAGGCGATCATTTCCAGCGTGGACTGCTGCCGGATGAGTTCCTGGGCGATCGCCTGTTCAACCTCCGGGTCCGCCTGGGCGAGCGGGCGGATCAGCGGTTCAACCATCATGTTCTCCTTTGAAATACTTATGTTTTGTGACTAATAAGCAACTGATATATTAGAACTGTTGCCATAGTATGTTGGAGATCACACAATCGTCAACAGCCCGGCAGCAACTGATCCGCCAGACGTGGGACCGCGGCAACGGGAGAGAGCACATGAGCACAGCATTGGAAGCACTGGATACGGGCACGCAAGGAACATCCCTGGCGGAAAACGCCTACCTGCTCCTACGCGACCGGCTCATCATGCTGGACATCAAACCCGGCGATCCCATCAACGACGGTCAGATTGCCGCGGAACTCGGCATCGGACGGACACCCGTGCGCGAGGCCATCAAGCGGCTTGAAAGCGACCACCTCGTGGTCTCATATCCCCGCCGCGGGACCTTTGCCACCGGCGTCGACATCACCCAACTGGCCGACGTCTCGGAAATCCGCGAACTGCTTGAACCCTTGGCGTCACGGCGGGCCGCACGCATGGCCAGCCCGAAGCTGCGGGAAGAACTGCGCGAGGTCGCCGCGGCCATCAGCGGCCTGGAAGCACACGACGCCGGCCAGCAGGAGCTCATGCGCTACGACATCCAGGTGCACCGGCTCATCTATAAGGCCGCGGCCAATCCGCACCTCGAGGACGTGCTGATCCGTTACGACAACCTCGCAACCCGCATCTGGTGCCACATGCTGGACAAGATGCCTTCCGTGACGGGCCACGTCGCGGAACACGCCGAGCTGCTCACTGCCATCGCCGACGGCGACGAGGACCGGGCGGCTGCGCTCGCCTTGCACCACGTGGTGAGTTTCGAAGAGACGATCCGCAAGGTGCTCTAGGCCCGTGGGATACCGCTGCCGTTAGCCGTTCCTCTTCCAGTTTTTGGGCCACTTCACGTTCAGCAGCAGCAAGCCCAGCAAGAGCCCATCAACTGTCATTACTCCGGCCATGAAATAAGCCCAACCGATGATCATGGCTGGCTCGCCATCAGTCGGCGGCCGGAGGTGCGGGGGTGCATCAGAATACGCATACCAATCTCCTGACCCGGATCCCCCCAGTCACTCGATAGTCCACCAAGTGTGCCACGGCGGCGCCCCGGAAGGAATGGCTTGTGGCGAGCGAAACGTCAGCCGGGGGTGAGGACGCAGAACTCGTTGCCCTCCGTGTCGGCGAGGCACACCCACGGCACATCACCTTGGCCGACGTCGGCGTCTGTGGCGCCTAGCGTCCGCAGCCGCGCCACCTCCGCCGCTTGGTCGTCGCCTGGGTACGGCCTCAGGTCGAGATGGACGCGGCCGGTCACAGTATTCGCCTCGGGCGTCCGGACGAACTCCAGGTAAGGCCCGACGCCCTGGGCCGAACGCAGCCTCGCAAAATCGTCGCTCGCCTCGTGCAGGGTCCAGTCCGTCGCCCCGGCCCAAAACCGGACCATCGCCCGCGGATCGGCACAGCCGACCACCACTGCGGCGATCGGCCCGGTGTCCCGGTAGATCGGCCGAGGCTCCAGCACGCAGAACAGGTTGCCCTCCGGGTCGGCCAGGACCGTCCACGGCACATCGCCCTGGCCTATGTCGGCGGGGGTCGCACCGAGCTCCACCAGGCGCGCCACGAGCTCCGACTGATGGGCCGCAGAGGTGGTGGCAAGGTCGAGATGCGCGCGGTACCTCACCGTCTCGGGGTCAGGGACGGTGACCACATCGACGCAAACGGCCGCGGGGTCCGGCCCGGCGAAGCCCACGGGTTCAACATTGGTCACCCCGGGTCCCTCGCTGGAAACATCCCAGCCAAGGGCCTCCGCCCAAAACCGCCCGAGAGCCGCGTCATCCCTTGCCTTGAAATTCACCTGAACAAGTCGCAGTGCCATAACGCCCGATCCTATATCCAGGCGATTCCCGGCGTGGGATGCATGGCTTCTCGCCCTCTCGTTTAGTGCAACCCAGTTGCACCCCACGCGCCTACCACACCCAACTAACTCGCAGTAGATGTCGCCATGGGCGTCCATAACGGCATCTACTGCCAGTTAGTTGGGTAGTTACCGGAAGTCCTTGACGGTGATGCACAACACATCTATTCTGGTGCAACAGTGTTGCATTGAATGCAACCCCAATCGTCTTGGTGGATTCATGAAAAACGAAACATCCTCCGTGGCAGCAATCCCGGGAAGCGCTCGCGCCGGATCCAAAGGCGGATCCGGCGACCTTCCCGATGCGGCTACCGCCCCAGGCGCCACACAAAAACCAGCCACTAGCCACACCGTCAGCAAAGACACCCGACGCCGAGTCATCACTGCCAGCTTCATCGGCAACTTCGTCGAATGGTTCGACTACGCCGTCTACGGCTACCTTGCCGGGATCATCTCGACCGTCTTCTTCCCCGCATCGGACCGGCAGACAGCCCTGCTCGCCACGTTCGGCGTCTTTGCCGTCTCCTTCTTCGTCCGTCCATTGGGCGGATTCATCTGGGGCCACATCGGCGACCGGCTCGGCCGCAAGCACGCACTCTCCCTGTCGATCGTGCTCATGTCCGTGGCAACGTTCTGCATCGCCCTGATCCCCGGCTACAACACCATCGGCGTCATGGCGCCCGTCCTCTTGCTGCTTGTCCGCGTTGTCCAAGGCTTCTCGGCAGCAGGCGAATACGCAGGCGCCTCAGCCTTCCTGGTGGAGTACGCACCGGCCAATCGGCGCGGACTCTATGCCGCCGTCGTACCTGCCAGTACCGCGGCAGGGCTGCTCCTCGGTTCCCTCCTGGCGGCGCTGCTCAGCTCGGTGCTGAGCAGCGAGCAGCTCGGCGAATGGGGCTGGCGCTTGCCCTTCCTCCTGGCTGCCCCGATGGGCCTGATTGGCCGCTACATCCGCACCAAGCTCGAGGACACCCCGGCATTCCGCGAAATGGCCGCGAAAGACACCGCGGTCAAGGCTCCGGCCTTCGCGATGTTCAAGACGTACCGCAAGCAGCTGGTGATCGCGACCGGCGCCGTGCTGCTCAACGCCGTCGGCTTCTACGTGATCCTCAGCTACATGCCGACGTACCTCTCCGAGGAGCTTCACTTCGGTGCGGCGGAATCGTTCCTGGCCACCACGATTGCCCTCCTCAGCTACATCGGATTCATCTTCCTGACAGGGATCGCGTCGGACAGGTTCGGCCGCAAGCGCATGCTGATCACGGCATCCGTCCTGTTCGTGGTGCTCACCGTTCCGGCATTCATGCTCCTCGACACCGGCAATTTCCTGGTCATTGTCTTGGTCCAGATCCTGCTGGGCGGCATGCTCACCCTCAACGACGGCACGCTGCCCAGCTTCCTGGCCGAACTCTTCCCCACGAGGGTCCGTTACAGCGGCTTCGCCGTCAGCTTCAATCTCTCCAACGCCCTGTTCGGCGGCACCGCCCCGTTCATGGCAACACTCCTCATCGGCCTGACCCACAACCAACTGGCCCCCGGCTGGTATCTCGTGGCCGCCTCCGTCATTTCCCTCATCGCGGTCCTCTTCGCTGTGGAGACTTCCAAGAAGCCCCTGCAGCAGGACTGAAAACAACCCACCCATTGAAAGGAACACCACCCATGACCATCACCGAGAATGAAGCCGTCAGCGATGTCGCCAAGCTTGAGCGCCTCAAGGTCCTCAACAACGGAGAGAAAGTCTCCCTGACGTTCTCCGACACAGAGTTTGAACGACGCCTCGCGGGTCTTCGCCGGATCATGGCCGAAAAGGATCTGGACGCCGTCGTCCTGACCTCCTACCACTCCATCAAGTACTACTCCGATTTCCTGTTCACCTACTTCGGCCGCTCCTACGCCATGGTTGTCACGGCCGACGACACCGTCACGGTGACCGCCAACATCGACGCCGGAATGCCGTGGCGCCGCAGCTACGGAGACAACCTGGTCTACACGGACTGGCGCCGGGACAACTACATCTTCGGCATCCAGGAAGTGCTGCGTACCCGCGGCATCAACGTCCGGCGCCTGGGTGTCGAGGACGATTCCCTTCCCCTGGACAACCGCAACAAGATCCAGGCCGCCTTCTCCGGCGCGACCCTTGTGGACGTCGCCCAGGCCGCGATGCGTCAGCGCATGATCAAATCTGCCGAAGAGATCGAAGTCATCAAGCACGGCGCCCGGATCGGCGATCTCGGCGGCGAAGCGATCCGCAACGCCATCACGGCCGGAATCACCGAGTACGAGGTGGCATTGATCGGCACCGAAGCCATGGTGCACGAGATCGCCCGGACGTTCCCGGACTCCGAAATCCGCGATACCTGGGTGTGGTTCCAGTCGGGCATCAACACGGACGGCGCCCACAACTGGGCCACCACCCGCAAGATCCAGGAACACGACATCCTGTCATTGAACTGCTTCCCCATGACCTCGGGCTACTACACGGCCCTGGAAAGGACCCTGTTCTACGGTGAACCTGATGCACGCTCCCTGGAACTGTGGAACATCAACGTGGAAGTACACAAGCGCGGATTGGAACTCATCAAGCCCGGGGCAGTCTGCAAAGACATCGCCGCCGAGCTCAACGAGATCTATGTTTCGCACGGACTGCTCGCCAACCGAACCTTTGGCTACGGACACTCCTTCGGCGTCCTCTCGCACTACTACGGCCGCGAAGCCGGACTGGAACTGCGCGAAGACATCGACACAGTCCTCGAGCCCGGCATGGTGGTCTCCATGGAACCGATGATCACAGTCCTCGACGGCCAGCCCGGTGCCGGCGGGTACCGGGAGCACGACATCCTGGTGGTCGGTGAAGACGGTGCCGAGAACATCACCAAGTTCCCGTTCGGCCCGGAATACAACATCATCGGCGCCTGACCCCCACCTCCCATGGACATGCCCAGCCTTGCCCCCGAGCAGTGGACATATGACTCATATGCTCATTGCTCTGGGCCAAGGCTGGGCATGTCCCCATTAAAAGAGCCATATAGTGACCATCATGACCCCAGCAGAACGGCATGCAACACCACGTGCAGAACCGCGTGCAACACCGCGCGCAACACCGCGCGCATCCACCAGCGAAACTCCGGCCAACGGCGATTCCAGAGGCGCTTCGGTACTTGAGAACGGCATTGCCGTGCTGCGCAGCTTCACCGCAGAGGAACCCCTGCTGGGTGTCACCGAGATCGCCGGTAGGATCGGCTTGCACAAAAGCACGGTGTCCCGGATCCTCGCGACCTTCGAACAGGAACATCTGGTGGAGCGCGACCCCGAGTCCCGCCGTTTCCGGCTGGGCCTGGGGATGATCGCCCTTGCCGGGCCTCTCCTCGCCGAGCTGGAAGAGCGCCGGGTGGCCTATCCCGTGTTGCGCGAGTTGAGCGAACGGACAGGCGAGACGAGCGCCCTCATGGTGTGGAACGGGAGCGAATCCATGTGCGTGGAGCAAATCGCCAGCCGCCACCAGGTCAAGCACCTCGCACCGTTGGGTGCTCGCTACAACGAGGCATTCAGCTCCTCGGTGCAAGTCTTTCTTGCCACCGAAGACGCCGACCGCGTCCGCAAGCTCCTCCGCAGCGGCTCCATCACATTGCCCGGTCTCGACGAGGAGTCCCTCGAGGCCTACCTGGTCCGGCTCCAGGAGTCTGCGACCCGGGGATGGGCCTTCAATTTCGGCGAAACGTCCATCGAAGAAGTCGGTGTTGCGTCGCCTGTCTTTGACCATCGAGGAGACATCGTGGCCTCCGTCCTCATACCTGCGCCGAAGTTCCGGGTTTCGCAGGACACCCTCGCCAGCCTCGGCGAGGCATGCCAAGACGCAGCCCGCAAGATCACCACTCGCCTGGGCGGGCGGCCCACGCATTAGCCCGGCATCCCCGTATCGCACCGGACATGCCCCGCCCTGAACTCACGCAATGGACATGCTCACTCGTCATCCACGGGACATGCCCAGCCCTAGGCCTCAGCAGCGGACATAATGCTTTCGCGGATAGGGACATGTCCAGCCGTGAGGTCCAAAGATGGGCATATTCGCAATATGTCCAATGTTCCGAGCCAAGGCTGGACATGTCCCCCGGTGCCGGGCGGAACCCAAGCAGTTAGCCCGCGACGACGGCGAGTGCTTCTTCGACGCTGTCCACCAGGAAGATCCGGCCCTCCATCACTTTCCCGGCAGCAAGGCTCTGCAACATGGGCCACGCTGGATACTTGTGCTCCCAGTGTTCGCGCCCTACGAGCACCATGGGCGTGACGGTTTCCGGGGCGCCGTAGAAGTTCTCGCACGCGTCCTGGAAGATTTCCTGAACGGTGCCGGCGGAGCCAGGAAGGAACACGATCCCACCGTTGCATAGCTCGAGCAGAATCGCTTCGCGCATGGAGTTGGCGAAGTACTTGGCGATGTGGGTAGCGAAAAGGTTGGGCGGCTCGTGCCCGTAGAACCAGGTGGGGATGCCCAGCGACGTCGTTCCGCTCGGATGGTGCCCGACGACGGCGGCCGCCGCCCGCGCCCAGGCCGTCACCGAGGGGCGGAAACCCGGCACCACCGCGAGCGACTGCAGCGCGACGGTGAAGTCGGCGTCGGGCAGTCCACTCAAGTAGGCGCCCAAATTGGCGGCTTCCATGGCACCCGGCCCTCCCCCGGTGGCTACCGTGAAGCCGGACAGGGCCAGGAGCCGGCCCAGCCGCGCGGCGTCGTCGAAGTCCTGTGTTCCGCGCCGCGCGGCGTGCCCGCCCATGACTCCCACGATCTTGTTCCCCGCGAAATCCCCGTTGCCCAGGAGCTCGTCCAGGGCGTCCCCAATAGCGTGGTCGTGCAGCGCAGCAGCGAGGGTGGCGTCCAGGCTGGTCCGCTGCCCTGGCATGATGCTCCAGTGGTAGACCTGCGCGTCGAGGGTTGCTTCGTACTCCGTGGAGTCGATGTCCTCGTACAGTTCGGCTGCACTGTAGAGGCTGCCCCGGTACGGGTTGAACGGCACCCCGCGCAGCTTGGGAAAGATGAGTGCGCCTCGACTGCGCAGGGAGTCCTCCACGCCGTCGTCGAAGGTGCAGCCCAGGAAGATGGCGCCTTGGGGATCCAGCCGCTGCAGGTCCGCGCGTCGACCCCGCAGGTCCAGCGACTGGGCGTGCCATCCGTGCATCGTCGCGGCACCGGAGCTCAGGAGCCTGTCGAAATGGGCCACGCTCTCAATGTCGAGCGTGCGGGGACTGGGAGTCAGGGCGCGGGACGGATTCATGGCATCAGCGTAAGCCCGCGATTCCCGTTGCGCAGGAGTCGGCCGGCCAGTGCATCATGGAGCATGCAGACTTCCGAACAGCAGAGCAGCTTCCGGCCCCGGATCGGCATTCCCGTCCGCCTCAGCAGCTCCGAAATCACGGATCCTCGCATCGGGGAGGCGAATGAACTCTTCGACTTCATCGTCGAGCTATTGCGCGACGCCGGTGCGGAGCCTGTCCTGCTGGACGCCTCCTTCACTGACGAAACCGGCCGGCTGGCCACCGAACTCCGGTCCCTCAACGGGGTTCTGCTGCCCGGCGGCGGGGACGTGGATCCGCGACTTTACGGTGAAGAAGCAACTGAAGCCTGCTATGACGTCAATCCTGACCAGGATCGCTTGGACTTGGCCGTCGCCCGCGGATCGCTCGACGCCGGTTTGCCCACCCTCGGCATCTGCCGCGGCCACCAGCTCCTCAACGTCGCTTACGGCGGGACGCTCATCCAGGACATGCAGCCGTCGTTGGTGGAGCATAACGGCCCGACCCCGGCGGAAGGTGAGCTCAGCGCCTGGGGGTGGCACGACGTCGAACTTTCACCGGATTCCAAAGTGGCCGGACTCTACGGCTCACGGGACTCGGTGCGGATCGCATCGGGACATCACCAGGCCGTAGCGCGGGTAGGCGATGGCTTAGTGGTGACGGCGGTCGCGGAGGACGGCACGGTAGAGGCCCTCGAGGATCCGCAGCGCTGGGTGGCATCCGTGCAATGGCATCCCGAGGCCTCGCAGCTGCCTATCGAGGAACGGCTCGCCCCGTTCAAGGCTTTCGTGGAGGTCTGCAGGACGCTCCGTCCAGTGGGGTGATCGAGGGGACTCCACGCTGGCCGAAATCAATTGCCCGCGCCCGTGAACCTGACCGCCCTGGAATTCGTCTCATCAATGTGGCAAGCACATTCGCGCCATCGGACACGAGGAACGGGGAACCCATCATGAGGAACAATCCCAAGGCCATGATGGTCATCGTTGGAGCGGCCACCCTGATCGCCGTGAGTGGTTGCGGTGCATCCGGAGCTGGTTACCAGGGCGCATCGTCGAGCCCGCCTTCCGCCGCGTCCTCGACTGCTCCGCCTTCCGGGACCTCGCAATCGCTCACCATCACCATCAAGGACTTCGGCTACCAAGGACCCGTGTCGGTCAGCCCGGGAGCCAAAATCACCGTGAAGAATGAGGACGCCCAGGCCCACACGGTCACCTCGGACGACGGAAAGGCCTTCGACGCCGCCGTCGATGGCGGAGGCGGGACAGCCCAGTTCACGGCGCCCACCACGCCGGGCAGCTATCCCTACCACTGCGCTTACCACTCCAATATGCACGGAACGCTGGTCGTGAAATGAGCACCCGTGAAGCGGCCCGCCGCAAGCCCATGAGCCGCAGGCCGAAGGACATCCTGTTGCGACTGCTTGTGGCGGCGGCCCTGGTGACCGACGCCGTGGTGCACTTCGATCTTGCCTCCGGCTACCAATTGGGTGCGCCTGGTGGAATCGGGGAAGGCAACCTGTTTCGGCTCGAGGGCGCAGCCGCAATCCTCGTGGCCCTGTATGTCCTGATCCGAGGCAGCCGGCCGGCCTACGCGGCTGCAGTGATCGTCGCGGGAAGCGCCTTCATAGCGGTCCTCCTCTACCGCTATGTCGACATCCCTGCCATCGGTCCACTCCCGTCCATGTACGAGCCCGTATGGTTTTTCGAGAAGACCCTCAGCGCGGTCGCCGAGGGACTGGGCGCGGTCCTTGCCGCCGTCGGGTACGTCCGTCAACGCAGCAGCGCCCGCCGCCGCTGAGGCGCACCGCTGAAAGCGCCCGACGCCGGAAGGCGCATCGACCGCCGTCACCGCTAAACCGCCTCGTCCTGATGTCTGGACATGTCCCAAACAAGACCCGTGACACGGCACAATAAAGGCGCCTCCGGCACCCTTGACCCGCGCATTGCTCCTGCTATCATCAGTAAAGCAGTATGTCCTATCAAGCGAACATGAGAGGACATGCCGCAACTTCCGGGACAGTCCCGGAATGCGAGGGAGCATGCAATGGCGAATCAACTTGGCCTCACTATCGACCGCTCTTCCCCTGTGCCGTTGTACCACCAGGTGGTCCAGGGCATCGAGGCCGCCATCCACAGCGGAGTCCTTGAGCCCGGCAGCCGTTTGGACAACGAGATTGACCTCGCCGCCCAGCTGAACTTGTCCCGGCCCACCATGCGCAAGGCGATGGACGAGCTCGTCCGCTCGGGCCTTCTGGTCCGCAAGCGCGGCGTCGGTACCCAGGTGGTGTCGAGCCAGGTCCGCCGGCCCCTGGAACTCTCCAGCCTCTACGACGACCTGACTAACAACGGCAAGAAGCCCACAACGCAGGTCCTCAGCTTTTCGCACATGGAGGCGGACGCAGCCACGCTGACCGCACTCCAGCTCCCGGCCGGTTCCAAGGTCTACCACTTCACCCGCTTGCGCAAAGTGGGCGGCAAGCCGCTGGCGCTCATGGAGAACTGGGTCCGCGACGACATCGCCACCATGGACGAAGCCATGCTCGCCGAGGAAGGCCTCTACGCCATCCTTCGCCGCGGCGGCGTCAACTTCCGCCTCGCTTCGCAGCGGATCGGCGCCATGATCGCCAACGACTACCAAGCACCGCTCTTGGAAGCGGAAGTCGGCTCGGCTTTGGTCACCATGGAACGCACCGCCGTCGACGACACCGGACGCATGGTCGAGACCGGCCACCACGTCTACCGGGCCGATTCCTACAGCTTTGAAATGACACTCGTACAGCGCTAACGCAAGGACACAACTTCATGGCCAACTGGGTCTATCCACTGGGAACCGCCAACGACGGCGATTGGGACATCTCGCTCGGAACCTCCGATTCCGCGTTGACTGTGGACGGTTGGGCCCACACCGGGCTTAAGGTCGCCACGCTAGCCGCGGGCGCCGCCGTCGTACTCCCCGCAGCAGCTGAAGAGCGGATCATTGTGCCGCTCAACGGCGCCTTCACGGTGACGGTCGACGACGTCGAGTATGCCCTTGCGGGGCGGGCGTCGGTTTTCCATGGCCCCAGCGATGTCCTCTATTCCGGCACGAATGCCGCCGTTACCATCAGTTCGCCCGACGGCGGCCGCGTCGCCGTCGCGACCGCCCCGGCCAACGCGTCGTACCCCACGAGGCTGGTCACCGCCTCGGAAACCCCCGTTGAGCTGCGCGGAGCGGGCAATTGTTCGCGCCAGGTCCACAATTTCGGCACGCCTGCCGCCCTCGAGGCCGACCGTTTCATCGTCTGCGAAGTGCTGACCCCCGCGGGCAACTGGTCCTCCTATCCCCCGCACAAGCATGACGAGGAAAAGGACGGCGAAACGCAGCTCGAGGAGATCTACTACTTCGAGACCCGCGTGGCTGACGGTTCCGGCGCCCCGGCCGACGCCGACGCGATCGGTTATCAGCGCGTCTACGCCTCCGATGAGCGCCCGATCGATGTGGCCGCGGAGGTTCGCACGGGCGACGTCGTTCTTGTTCCCTACGGCTGGCACGGCCCCGCCATGGCCGCTCCCGGCTACGACTTGTACTACCTCAACGTCATGGCCGGCCCGGGACCCGTGCGCGAATGGCTCATCAGCGACGACCCCCACCACGGGTGGGTGCGGCAGAGCTGGGACGGACAGGACATCGACCCGCGCTTGCCGTTCGGCGCCTAAGTCCTTCCCGCACCCAACTAGCTAGCAGTTGTTGTCGTTCTGGGCCTCCAAAACGACAACAACTGCTAGCTAGTTGGGGCGGGTAGTCGCCTAGTTGGCCTGGGCCGTTACCAGCGCCACCCTGACGGGAACCCCGCTTGCCAGCGACTCCTGCGCGGCGTCGGCTACGCGGGAAGCTGCGACGGCGTCTTCCGGGGTGCACGGGTTCTCCCGTTGGCCCAGGACCAATTCGACGAACGCTGCCATTTCAGAGCGATAGGCCTGGTCGAAGCGCTCGGCGAAGGTCTTGTGGGGTTCTCCGGACGGGAAAGCGACGCCTGCCTCGGCCGATTCCAAGGCAGTCTTGTCGTCCAGGCCGACCATGAGAGACCGGTTGGAACCTTGGATTTCGAGGCGGACGTCGTGCCCTGCGCCGTTGTAACGCGTTGCCGACACGGTGCCGACCGTCCCGTCGTCGAATGTGATCAATGCCAAGGCCGTGTCCACATCGCCCACTTCGCCGATGGCGGGATCGCCGTTGTTGGAACCCTTGGCATAGACCTCCACGATTTCGCGGCCGGTCAACCACCGCAGGATGTCGAAGTCGTGGACCGAGCAATCGCGGAACAGCCCGCCGGACGTTGCCAGGAACTCCACGGGCGGCGGAGCCATATCGCAGGTCACAGCGCGCAGGGAGTGGATCCAGCCGAGTTCTCCCGCTTGGTAGGCGCGCTTGGCCTCGAGGTAGCCGGCATCAAAGCGGCGCTGGTGGCCGATCTGAACCACCCCATCGTTGGCGCGGATATGTTCAAGCACAGGCAGCGACTCGGCCACATTCATGGCCACGGGCTTCTCGCAGAACACCGGGATACCGGCGTCCACTCCCGCGCGGATCAGTTCCGGGTGGGTGCCCGTTCCGGTCGCGATGACCAGCCCATCCACTCCGGAGGCGATCAAGGCTTCCACCGAGGGCAGGAATTGAGCGCCGAGCCCGGCTGCCACCTTGCGGGCATGGTCTTCAGCCACATCCGTGAGCCGCAACTCGACGTTGATGCCCTGCGCATTCAATTCCCCGTTGAGGGCGGCTATGTTGTTGGCGTGCATGACGCCGATCCGCCCCACTCCAACCAGTCCGAGAACGACGTCCTTCATAGTGCTGCCTCCGTTGAAAATGCTGAGCTGTTCCGGGATTCCGCGACGCCAGGCGTGAACGCCCGGCGGAACGCGTCAAGCGCCTCCATGTCATCGCCGCTCGCCCATGCCTCCATGCCGACAGTGCCTTCATAGCCTGCAGCCATGAGCGCCCGGGCCACCGCCGGGTAGTTGATTTCGCCGGTGCCTGGCTCGCAGCGGCCGGGGACGTCCGCCACCTGGATCTCGCCGATGTGCGGCAAGGCAGTGCGCACCAGCTCAATGAGGTTCCCCTCCCCCAACTGTGCGTGGTAGAGGTCAAGCATCATCTTCACATTGGGGTGTCCGGCCGCCTCCACCAGCGCCAACGTGTCCTTGGCCCGGGCCAGCGGGATTCCGGGGTGGTCCAGCACGGTGTTGAGGTTTTCCAGGCAGAACGTCAGTCCATGCTTTTCCCCGAGCGCGCCAAGGCGTTCCAAGGTCCGGGCACCCGTGATCCACATACTGCCGTTGGACCGGTAGGCGGGCCGGGCTGCTTTGCCGTCGATCAGTTCCGCCGAATGCACCACCATGCGGCTGACGCCGAGTTCCATGGCGGTCGGAATCAGCGTCTCCGCCGTCCTCACCACATCGTCGGCGGTGTCTGCGTCAACCAGGCTGCCGGACGTGTAGCCGGTCATAGAGGAAAAGACCGCGCCGCTCGACTTGAGTGCCGCAATGTCCTTGCTCCTCGAGTCCCAGAGTTCGACGTCGAATCCGGCCTCATGGATCCGGCGCACCCGTTCGGCGAACGGCAGCTCCGTGAAGACCATCTCGGCGCATACGGCGAGCCGCATCAGACACCGGCCTTGTTGCTCGAAACAGCCGTGACCGCCACGGGTCCGCCTTGTTGGACCGACTCGATGCACGCCAGCGCCATCGCCAGGGCGCGCCGCGCGTCAGCAGCTCCGGGGGTGAGGGTGAAGGCGCCCGACGGCGGTTGCGTGCCATCGCGGCGCGCGCGGACTGCCGCCGCGAAGTCCACGAGCTCATCGGTGTAGGCGTCGCGGAACAGTTCCACGTTGAGCCTCGGCGTCTCTGCGGAAAGGCCCTCTGCGGTGTACCGCACGGCAGCAGTTTCGGTGGGCCGGCCAGCCTGAACCATGCCCTTGGAGCCGAAGACCTCGCCCCTGACGTCGTAGCCGTACAGCGCGCTGAAGTTCGCTTCCGCTACTGCCAGGGCGCCATTGCTGTAGCGGATGGTGACCACGGCGGTGTCCAGGAATCCTTGGTCACGCAAGCCCGGTTCCACCAGTGCGTCCGCGACTGCGTAGACTTCCACCGGTTCGGCGCCTTCGTTGAACCAGTTCAGGGTGTCGAAATCGTGGATGAGGGTTTCCAGGAAAATCGTCCACGCCGGAATCCTGGCTGCGTGTCCGATGCTCCCGGTGCCCGGATCCCTCGTCAAGGAGCGCAAGAGCTGCGGCTCTCCCACAATTCCTTGGGCCAGGTCCTTCTTGGCGGCCTGGAAGTCGGTGGCGTAGCGGCGGTTGAAGCCGATCTGGAAGTGTACCCCTGCCGTTTCGACGGCGAGTAGCGCGGCGTCGAGCTCTTCGAGGCTCTGGCCCGCGGGCTTCTCGCAAAACACGTGCTTGCCCGCGGCGGCGGCCTGGGCAATCAGGGAAGCGTGGAAGCGCGCCGGGCTGGCAATGATCACGGCGTCGATGTCCGGATCGGCCATGATGTCCGCAGCGTCTGCGGTGACCTTCGCCGTGCCAAGCTGGGCAGCCACGGACGCTGCGGAGTCCACGTTGGGATCGGCGACGGCGGCCAGGACCGCGCCGGGAACCCTGCGGGCTATGCTTTCGCCGTGGAACGCTCCCATCCAGCCGGAGCCGATGAGGCCAAGCCGCACGGGCGTGGGAACTTCGGCTGAATGCTGTTCGATGTAGGCCATGGGCCCGTCCTTTCGATAGTCAGTACAACAATTGCTCAGGCGGGCGCGTTGCCTTCGCCCGGAAATTCAATGCCCACTTGGCGGCGGATCTCATCGGCAACTTCCATCGTCCGGATGGAGGAGGCCAGGGGCCGTTCTGGGGTTTCCGTCTCACCGGCGGCGGTGGCGCGCGCCACCGCGGCGGCTTCGAAGTGCAGGCCTTCCAAATGCCCGCCCGCAGCCTCGTTGTGGCGAAGCCGCGTGCCGTCCGGGAACCGGATCTCGAATCCGCCGGGCATGTTGAAGGGCCCGTCGATCGTCAACGTGGCCTTGGAGCCAACGATTGTTGCCGCGGTGGGGGTGAAGTTATGCAGGTGCGTATTCATGACGGCCTGGCTTCCGCCCGGGAATTGCATGATGGCGGAGAGTTGGCCGTTGACACCGGAATCGTGCGGCTCGCCGAAAGCGCTCAAGCGTTCGGGCTCCCCGAGAACCTCGGTGATGAGCGCCAGTGGGTAGGTGCCCAGGTCCAGCAGGGGCCCACCAGCCAGTGCAGGGTCGAAGATGTGGTGACTCCGTTCGAAGTGCTCGCCGTATTCCGCCAGGACCGTTGTCACGGTACCCAGCGTCCCGGCGTCGAGCACTTGCCGGATCACGTCGAACTTCGGAAGGAAGACGCTCCACATGGCCTCAGCGGCGAAAACGCCGGCTGCCTTGGCGCGGGTTGCGATATCCCGCGCCTGCGCCGCGTTGAGGCCGATCGGCTTCTCGATGAGGACGTGTTTGCCAGCGTCGATGGCGAGGACGGCAGCCTCGTGGTGGAAGTTGTGCGGCGTGCATACGTAGACGATGTCGATGTCCGGAGCCGCGGCCAGCTCTTCGTAGCTCCCGTAGGCGGCGGGCACGCGGAAAGCGTCCGCGAACACCTTCGACCGGTCCAAGGAACGGGAGCCGACGGCGGCAATCACTTGCGTTGAGTGGGCCTGCACCGATTCCGTGAAGCGTTCGGCAATCCACCCAGGGCCCATGATCCCCCAACGCAATGCAGGAGCGTCGCGGGAATCCGGGACCCTTGATGTTGGAAGGCTGGATTCCGGAAGGCCGGATGAAACCATCAGTAGACCACTTTCGTGTAGGCTCCGTCGCTGTGGAGCGAACGGATCATGGCTTGGGCGAGCTGCGACGCCCGCAGGCCGTCCTCCCCTGTGGCGAGCGGGGCAGGTTCTCCCTTTTCGAGTGCTGAAATCCAGGCCTGGAGTTGGAAGCGGTAAGCGTCGGCGAAGCGGGGACGCCAATCGGCGGGGATTTCGGTACTGCGCTTCCCCTCTTGCCGGACATCGAGGGCTGCTGGTTCCGGCAGGGCCGCGGTGCCGAACTCTGACACGACCTCGCACCGGGTGGTGTAGCCGTACCGCGCGTTGAGGAAGAGTTCGAGCGTTGCCAGGGTGCCGTCGGCCGCGCGCAGGAGCATGAAGGCTGGGTCCCGCAGGTCACCGGTGCTGTGCCGGGAACTTCGCCCCGACTGCCACGACACCTCGGTGATGGGCGAGTCCAGCAGCCAGGGGATGATGTCGAGCTCGTGGATGGCCGAGTTGGTGATGGCTGACTCCGAGCTCGCGCCGGGTCCCGCGGAGGCGGTCCGGCTGGTGCAGTGGACCTGCAATGGCTCGCCTTGGGTGCGTGCCCGGGTCGCTTCGCGGAGCGCGACATAGCCGGGGTCGAAGCGCCTCATGAAGCCCATCGACAGCAGTCTGGCACCCGTTGCGGCCAGGAGGTCGGCTTCGGCCTCCACGACGTCGCGGCTTTCCAGGAGCGTGGGGGCCAACGGCTTTTCGCACAGTACGGGCGTCATCGCCTCGAAGCATTCCAGTACGAGTCCCGCATGGGTGGAGTCATGGGAAGCGACGACGACGGCGTCAACGTCGCTGGAGTTGATCAGCTCGGAAGGATCGGTGGTGATGCGCGCGGATGGCGGCGCCGCAGCTGCCGCACGTCCGGCGTCGAGGTCTGCCACGAAGGTGACTTCGGCCCCGCTGATGGTGGTGGAGAGGTTCCTGATGTGGTCTGCGCCCATAACGCCGGCGCCGATAACGCCTACCCGGATCGGCATGTTGTCTTCCCGTCTACTACGTTGTTCCCGTTCCCGCGGTGGCATGGCGAGCGGGGGCCCGTCCGCTTGATCCGGCGGACCCCCGTCTCCATCCGCGCTATCCCCGCGCTAGGCGTGCCGCGGGGTGTTTTCCCTTGAGGTGTCGGCAACGTCGGTGACTTCTGTGACCCCGGCGACTTCGGCTTGGACTTCCTTGAGGGCTTCTGTGTGGCCGCCGAGTTGTTCGAGTTCGTGGGCGAGTTCGGCCAGTTCCGCGCCGCCGGCCATCTGGGCCGTCAACTCGTCCAGGGTGATGTCTTTCTTGTCGTAGTAGCCGATGGACTTGCCGCGCTTGAGGAGCAGGAACCGGTCCCCGACCGGGAAGGCGTGGTGCGGGTTGTGCGTGATGAAAATGACGCCCAGGCCCCGGTCGCGGGCCTGCAGGATGTACCGGAGCACGACGCCGGACTGCTTCACGCCCAGCGCGGCGGTGGGTTCGTCCAGGATCAGCACCTTCGCCCCGAAATACACCGCCCTCGCGATCGCCACGCACTGGCGCTCACCGCCGGAGAGCTGGCCGATGGGCTGTTCGACATCGCGCAGGTCGATGCCCATCTGGGCCAGTTCGGTCAGGGTGATGTCCTTCATCTTCTGCACGTCCATGGACTTGAACGGCCCGAACCCCGTGGTCAGTTCCGAGCCGAGGAAGAAGTTCCGCCAGATCGGCATCAACGGCACCACGGCCAGGTCCTGGTACACGGTCGCGATCCCGGCATCCAACGCGTCCCTAGGGGAGTTGAACTTCCGCTCTTCCCCCATGATCTTCAACACCCCCGCGTCGTGCTGGTGCAGGCCGGCGATGATCTTGATCAGCGTGGACTTGCCCGCACCGTTGTCCCCCAGCACACAGGTCACCCGGCCGTTGTCCACGGCCATCGTCACGTCGCGCAAGGCGATGATGTTCCCGTAGTGCTTGCCCACCGCCTCCAGCGAGAGCAGGTGCACGGGGGTGTGGGTCAACGGGTCCTTCTCCTCGCGCAGCAGGGTCTGCTGGTCGATCTGTTTCGCATTCATTTCTTCTGCGCCCTTCTACTTCAGTTCCGCGCGGCGTTTGACGATGAGGTTCACGATGGTGGCCAGCAACAACATCAGGCCCAGGAAGAACTTGAACCAGTCCGGGTTCCACTGCGCATACACGATGCCCTTGTTCGCCATCCCGAAAATGAACGCACCAATCGCACCGCCCACCGCCGACCCATAGCCGCCGGTGAGCAGGCACCCGCCGATCACCGCGGCAATGATGTACAGGAACTCATTGCCCACACCCTCACCGGACTGCACCGCGTCGAACGCGAACAGGTTGTGCATGCCCAGGATCCAGCCGCAGAACCCGACCGCCATGAACAAACCGATCTTCGTCTTCGTCACCGGCACCCCCACCGCACGGGCAGCGTTCGCGTCCCCGCCGACGGCGAAGATCCAGTTCCCGACCTTCGTGCGCAACAACACCCAGGACGCGATCGCGACCAGGATGATCCAGAAGAACACCGTAATCTTCACCTCGACCCCGCCGATGCTGACCGAGGACGCGAACACCGCATGCGCCGAATCAAAACCATCCAGCTTCGAAATCGAGGGCGAGGACACCGACCCGCCGATCAGCCGGGTCAACGCCAGGTTCAAACCCGTGAGCATCAGGAACGTCGCCAGGGTCACGATGAAGGACGGCAACTTCGTCTTGACCAGGATCCACCCATTGATGAAACCGATGCCGAGCGAGACGACGAGGGCCAGCACGACGCCGACCCACGCGTTCAGGGAAAAGTTCCAGCTGAACAACGACGCCGTCAGGGCCGAGGAGATCACGGCCACACCGGTGGAAAGGTCGAACTCGCCGCCGATCATCAACAACGACACCCCCACCGCCATGATCCCGATCGTCGAAGAACCATACAGAATCGTCGCCAAAGCATTCGGCTGGGTAAACGTCCCGGACACCGAAGCGAAGAAAATGAAGAGGACAACGGCCCCCACGAGGGCGCCGACTTCAGGCCTCCCCAAAAACTTCTGGATCGGGCTACGGCGTCCGATCCGCTCATCGCCGGGGGCCGAAGCCGGTGCCGGCGGCAGGGTTGCTGTGTTTGCCATAGGAAGAAACTCCTTGTTGGTCAGGCCGCGCGGGGTCGCCCGCCGCGCGGCCGGAATCCTGGATCTAGCGGACGCCCTGCTGGGCGAATTTAAGGACGTCGGAAGCATTCGACTTGTCCACGATGGTGGGTCCGGTCAGGACAGGCTGTCCGCCGCCGAGCTTGAAGCCGCCACGCTTGGCCTGCCACAGGGCGTCAACGGACATGTAGCCCTGGAGCCACGGCTGCTGGTCCACGGTGAAGAGCACGGAACCGTCCACGATCTTCTGGGCGAGGTCAGCGTTCAGGTCGAAGCTGGCCACCTTTGCAGAGCTGTTGGCGTCAGTGACCGACTTGAGGAGCGTGAGGGTGATGGGGGCACCCAGACCGATGATCACGTCCGCATCCTTGGCTGCCTGGAGCTTCGCAGTCGCGGTGGACTGGACCGATGTCATGTCCTGGCCGTTTACGTACAGGACCTCGGTTCCCGGGACCTTCGCCTTGACGCCCGCACACCGTGCTTCAAGGCCGACGTGGCCCTGCTGCTGGATCACGCAGATGGGGTGCTTGAAGCCCTGCGCCGCGAGCTTGGTTCCCACGGCCTCGCCGGCGAGCTTCTCATTCGAACCGAAGTGCGTAAAAGCCCCGAGCTGTGCCGAGACGTCCTCGCCGGCGTTGAGGCTCACCACCGGGATGCCCGCATCCTCGGCCTTCTTGAGGACGTCCTTGAGGGCATCCGGAGTGGCGAGGGTGACGGCGATACCGTCAACCTTCTGGTCGATGGCTTGCTGCACGAGCTGGGCCTGGCGGCCAGCTTCGGGGTCGCTTGTGTAGAGGAGGTCAACATTGTCCTTCGCGGATGCTTCTTCAGCGCCCTTGCGCACGATGTCCCAGAACGTGTCGCCTGCAGCGGCGTGGGTGATGAGGGCCACCTTCATGCGCGGAGTGCTTACGGCTTGTCCGCCTCCGGCGGCGTTGGCGCTGTCAGCCGGCTTTCCGCCCGTGCTGGAACAAGCACTGAGAGCCATCATCGGAACGACGGCCGCAACGAGTGCCGCCTTCCGCCAGGAAAACTTCTTCACGATTTATCTCCTTTGATCGGGGTTGTGGCCCTGCCACTCTGCAGGAGCTCAAAGCCCTCTACACAGATCATGGTGACTAGCCTCACATATGTCAACACTTTGTCCTGACATTAGGATGTTTTTACGTGAAGGAGGAGTTTGATGACGTGCCATGGCGGCTAAGGTGCCGTGTGTGACACCTTTGCCGTCGTCGAGCGGACAACCAGGATCGGATCAATCAAGGTGCGCTCGGGCTTGAGGGTCGGGTCTTCAATCCTCGCGAGCAGCCTGTGCGCAGCGTCGGTCCCCACCACGTCGCTTCGGTTGTCAACGGAGGTGATGTCCAGGTACTTCGACTTGGCCAACGGGGAATTGTCATAGCCGATCACCGAAATGTCGCCGGGCACACGAAGGCCACGGGCTTTGAGGACGGCAAAGGCGCCGACCGCCATGGTGTCATTGGCCGCAAAGATCGCGGTCGTGTCCGGATGGTGGTCCAGGAGCCAAGAGGCGGCGGCGTAGCCATCTTCCTCCGATGTACCCTCAGACTCGGCAATCAGAAGTTCGACGCCGGCGGCCTGGATCTGCCGCCGGAAACCGGCGCGCCGATGGGCTGACGCGCCGTCGGACCCTGAGAGATGGCCGATGCGGGTGTGGCCCAGCCCCAGCAAATGGCTGGCGGCCATGGCGCCTCCGCCGTCGTCGTCGTTGGTTATGAGGTCGGCGCCGTTCGGCATCCCCTTGCGCCACCCGGCCACCACCGTGGGCACCCACGTCCGGGCCAGCATGGGCTCGCTCGGTTCCGCCGCGATCACCAGCGCGTCAATATGCATGGCAAGGAGGCCGTCCGTGGCTTCTTTGATGCGGTTCTCGCCGGGCTGGGAGTCGGCCAGCATGACGTGGTAGCCGAGGTCGGAGAGAACGGACTCCATGCCCCTCAGCAGGTCCACGAACCAGAGGTTCCGGTAGTCGTCGATCACCAGGCCGATGCTCTTGGTCCGGTTGCTCGCCAGCGTGGTCGCGGCCCGGCTGGGCCGGTAGCCCAACTCCGATATTGCAGCCTGGACGGCTTCTCGGCGCTTGTCACTCACCCTCGCCGGCGCTTGGAGGACCAAAGACACCAACGACGGCGAGACGCCGGCATGTTTGGCAACGTCATAGATGGTCGGGCGGCGGGTTTTGGGACTTGTCGCACTCATGGTTCGGAAACCTTTCTCCTCTGCTGTCAAGGGTATGCGCAGAACATTGACAGGACATACTCACATGGTTAGGCTTTGAGTCCGGTGCTAAATTGTAGCGCTCCAAAATGCCAAAGGGGTGTTCGGCACCCAGGCTGAATTTCGAAGGAGAAATCAATGGCTGAGAGCCTAGGGGTCGCCGTCATCGGCGCAGGAATGGCCGGCAAGGCACACGCGGCGGCCTACCGCACAGCGTCTGCCCTTTACAGCCCCGTGCTTCCGCCAGTGCGCCTCGTATCGATCGGCGACGTGAACGCGGAATTCGGATCCCTCGCTGCCCGACGATTTGGCTACGAACGCAATGACACCTCGTGGCAGGCGATCGCAGAAGCAGACGATATCGACATCGTGAGCGTCGTCATCGCGAACTCCCTCCACCGCGAAGTGGTCGAGGGCCTCCTGGCTGCAGGCAAGCACGTACTTTGCGAGAAGCCGCTGAGCGACTCGATCGAGGACGCCCGTGCCATGGCGGAAGCCGCCCGCAACGCTTCCAGCATCGCGCGCATCGGCTTCACGTTCCGCCGCACGCCCGGCATCGCCTACATCCGCGACTTGATCCGCACCGGCGTCCTCGGCAAGGTGCTGCACTTCAGCGGCCGCTACTGGACGGACTACGGCTTCAGCCCGTCCGCCCCCATGAGCTGGCGCTACAAGGGCGGGCGAGGCTCAGGCGCGCTGGCCGACGTCGGAAGCCACCTGACGTACATCTCCGAGTTCCTCTGCGGCGACATCAAGTCCATCACGGGCGGCCGCCTCAGCACCGTCATCGACAAGCGCCCCCTGCCGCTCGGCGCCGTCATGGGACACGACCATGCAGCGGTGAGCGACACCTTCGAGGCTGTAGAGAACGACGACTACGCAGCCTTCAACGCAGCGTTCGAGAACGGCGCGGGAAGCTTCGAAGTCTCCCGCGTTGCCGCCGGCCACGCCAACAGCCTCAACTTCGAAGTGTTCTGCGAGAACGGTGCGGCCAAGTTCGACCAGCGCCGCCCCTCCGAAATCCAGCTGTTCCTCAACGATGGCTCCGGTAACGAGAACGGCTACCGCCAGGTCATCCTCGGCCCGGGCCACCCCTACATCGCGGGCGGCCTGGCCATGGATGCTCCCGAAGTCGGGTTCGGCCAGAACGACGCCTTCGGCTACCAGGCCCGGGCGTTCCTCGAAGAGGTTGCCGGCCTTCCCGAAGCCGAGTCCCTCCCCCGCTGCGCCAGCTTCGACGAAGGCGTGCGCAACATGGAACTGCTCGGCGCTGTCACGGAATCCGCACTCAACAACGGAAAGACGATCACGCTATGAAACTCGGTGTCTACAACGCAATCCTGCACGATAGGCCGCTTCCCGAGGCCCTCAAAGTTATCGCGGATCTCGGTCTTACCGGCATCGAGATCAACACGGGCGGATTCCTGCCCGCCGTCCATGTCCCTACTTTCGACGACATTTTGGTCTCGGATGCGGCCCGTGACGACTACCTCGGGATCTTCGAGGGCACCGGCGTCGCCATCGCAGGCCTGAACTGCAACGGCAACCCGCTCCACCCCAAGCGCGAGATCGGCGAGAAGCATGCCGAGGACATCCGCCGCTCCATCCGGCTCGCAGAGCGCCTCGGCCAGAACCGGGTGGTGACCATGTCCGGCCTGCCCGGGGGTGAGCCGGGAGCCACCACGGTCAACTGGGTGGTCAACGCCTGGAACTCGGCCGCACTCGATGTGTTGGATTACCAATGGGACGTCGCGGCGAAATTCTGGCGCGAGACCGACCGCATCGCCGCGGAGCATGGCATCAAGGTGGCCCTCGAACTGCACCCGCAGAACATCGTGTTCAACACAGCCGATGTCCACAAGCTCATCGGGCTCACGGGCGCCACACACGTGGGCATCGAACTGGACGCATCGCACCTATTCTGGCAGCAGATGGATCCGGTGGCCGTGGTCCGCGAACTCGGCCCCTTGGTCTTCCAGGCAGCCGCGAAAGACGTCCGTGTCAACACCGCGAACGCCGCCCTCTACGGGGTCCTCGACAACAGCTTCCGCCGGCTCTCCCCCGAAGAGAACCGCACCAACCTCGGCGGCGACGAGTGGGCCAACGAGTGGCCCAAGGACTCCGCGTGGGACTTCGTTGCCCTCGGCCGCGGGCACGGTACCGCCTACTGGACCGAGTTCCTGCGTGCCTTGCACGAAGTGGACCCGAACATGCTCGTCAACATCGAGCACGAAGATACCTCCCTCGGCCGGATCGAAGGTCTCGAGGTGGCCGCCAAGGTCCTACGGGACGCGGATGCAGCACTCTCCGAATCGCTGAACGTTACGGCATAACCGGTTCACGAACAACACGAGGGCTCCATCCGATCTATTCGGATGGAGCCCTCCCGTTTCCCCCGAGTTGGGGGTCAGGCCTTCGCGATGTACTTGCCCATCGTCTCCAACTGGTAGCGGGACACCTCGTCCGCGTTGTCATCCTCGGCGAAGACACTGGACACCATGACGGTGTTGTCCTTGTCCAGGAAGCCGATTTCCTTCAGTCCGCCGAAGAACTCGTCCCAGTTGACGTCGCCGTCGCCGATCTTGAGGTGCTGGTGCACGCGCACGGCGTTTCCGGGCGGGTTGGTGATGTAGCGCAGCCCGTGTGAAGCGTGGTGGTCCATGGTGTCGGACACGTGGACGAGTCGCAGCTTGTCCCCCGCGGCCCGCATGATGTCGAGCGGCTTGTTGCCCATGTGGAACGTGTGGGAGGCAACGTACACCATGCCGATGTTGGCGGAATTCACGCCACGGATGACCCGCAGCGCGGCGAGGCCGTCCTCGACGAAGTCGTCCGGGTGCGGGTCGATGAGTACGTCCAGGCCTTCGCGCTCGATGATCGGCAGAAGCTCTTCCATGGAACGGTAGAAGGCCCTTTCGGACTCCTCAGCCTTTTCCGGGCGGCCGCTGAACTCGGTGTTCATCGTCTGCACGCCGAGATCGACCGTGATCCGGATGGCGCGCTTCCAGTAACGGACTGCGGCCTCGCGGGCGTCTTCGTCCGGTCCGGACCAACGCAGCACGGGAAGCACCGAGGCGATCTCGACGCCGGCGTCCTTGCAGGCCTTTTTCAACTGGCCGACCAATTCGTCGTCGGCCTTGGGGTGGTTGAAGAACGGGATGAAGTCCGCATGCGGGGTCAACTGGAGGTATTTGTAGCCGAGATCGGCGGCCAACCGCGGAAACTCCAGCAGGCTGTGGCTGTGGTGGAACGGCGTGGGATCGAGGGCAATCTTCATGGCGATTCCTACTTGTACAGCTCAGGCTTGGTGTTGAGCTGTACTGCGACCTTTTCGCCCGACTTCTGGGCTTCGACGCCGGCTTCGCAGCAGGCAGCGGTGGCGTAGCCGTCCCAGGCGGTGGGGCCGCCGATCTCGCCGCGGCGGGCGGCGTCGACCCAGGCCTGGACCTCGACGTCGTACGCGGCGCCGAAGCGCTCTTCGAAACCGGGCGTGACCCTGCCGCCCCAGCGGCCGGCGCTGCGGACGTAAGGACCGCCGTCGCCGCCGATGCTCACGATGCCGTCCTCGAAGGACGCCTGGGTGGCGACTTCGTAGCCGAACTTCGCGTTCACGTAGATCTCGACGTCGGCCAGGACACCGGACTCGGTCTCGATCAGGACATGCTGGGGATCGTGCTGGCCGTTCGGGGCGTTGCGCGTCGCCTTGCCCAGACGGACCTGCACGGAGGTGATCTCCTCGCCCGTGAAGAAACGGATGGCGTCGAACTCGTGGACCACCGAGTCGTTGATGAGCATCTCGTTGGTGAAGCCCGCGGGGGTGTCCGGGTTGCGGTGCTGGTGGTGGAGCATGAGCAGCTCGCCGAGTTCCCGGTCACGGATCACGGAACCCAAGGCGGCGTATTCGGCGTCGAAGCGGCGCATGAAGCCCACCTGGATGCGCTTGTGGCCCAGAGCCGTTTCGGTCTGGACAACCTTCCAGGCGCTCTCGGCATCCGGGGTGAGCGGCTTTTCGCAGAGAATGGGGAAGTCCTTCTCCAGTGCCTTGTACAGGATTTCCTCGTGCAGGAACCCCGGGGTGGCGATCAGCACGGCGTTGACGTCGCCGTTGTTGAGGGCCTCCTCGGCGCTGGCGAGGGCGACGGCGCCGTCGATCCCTGCGATGGCGGCCTGCGCACGGGCGAGGTCGACGTCGACGACGGCGGCCACTTCGGCGCCGTGGACGCGGGTGCTAAGCCGCTTGATGTGGTCGGCGCCCATGCGGCCTGCGCCGATGACGGCAACGCGGAGAATGTCAGTCATTGTTTTCTGTCCTTAGTTGTCGGTGCTTGCGAGGCGGCGTTAGTTGACAGTCGTGCGGGAGCCGCACGAGAGCAGGTAGCTGCGGGTGCGCTTGGCGATGGGCATTGGAACGTCGAAAGCCACGGGATACATGTCCTGTTCCACAATGCCAAAGATCGGGCGGTTAAGTCCTTCAACGGCTTCGATGACGGCGCGAAGATCCGGCAGCCCGTTCGGCGGCTCGGTCATGACTCCGGCCAGGTTGGCTGCCGCCCACGTCATGTTTTCCTCGTTGACTTTTCGCAGGATGTCCGGGTTGATCTGCTTCAGGTGCAGGTAGCCGATGCGGTCCGGGTAGTTCTTGATCAGTTCCAGGCTGGAGGCTCCGCAGTATTCCGCGTGCCCGGTGTCGAGGCACAGGTTCAGGTACTGGGGATCGGTCTCGGCGAGCAGGTGCTCGATATCCGCTTGGGCGCCGACGTGGGAATCTGCGTGGGAGTGGAATTGCTGCTTGAGGCCGAAGTCTTCCAGCAGCACCTTGCCCATGCGGTTGTGGCCGGTGAACAGATCGTTCCACTGTTCCTGCGACAGTTCCCCGCTCTCCACCGCCTCGCCGGTGACGTCGTCGCGCCACATCGCCGGGATGACCACGATGTGCTCGCCGCCCATGGCAGCAGTCAGTTCGGCAACCTTGCGTGCCGGCTCCCAGGCTTCCTCATACTGTGCGGCGCCGCGGTGGAAGGCCGTGAAGACCGTGCCCGCGGTGACCTTGAGTTCGCGCTGCTTGAGTTCCTCGGCGAGGCGGGCGGGGTCATTCGGCAAGTAGCCGTAGGGGCCCAGTTCGATCCACTTGTAGCCGGACTCGGCCACTTCGTCCAGGAAGCGTTCCCAAGGGGTTTGCCTGGGGTCATCCGCGAACCAGACGCCCCAGGAGTCCGGGGCCGTGCCGATGATGAGTTTGTTCTCTGTCATTGCTCAATCCTTAACGTTGACTGCTCCCCAACGGGGGCCGCAGCCCAACTGACTCGCATTTGGTGTCGTTATGAGGGCCCATAACGACAACTATTGCTAGCTAGTTGGGTGGGAGGGGGTCAGTTGGAGGGGAAGTTGTAGGAGGCGCCGGAGGCGTGGGTGGGTTCGGGCCAGCGGGAGGTGATGACCTTCCCGCGGGTGTAGAAGGACACGCCTTCGGGACCGTAGATGTGCTTGTCGCCGAAGAGCGAGGCCTTCCAGCCGCCGAAGGAGTGGTAGGCCACGGGTACCGGCAAGGGCACGTTGATGCCCACCATGCCCACGGTGACGGAGCGCTGGAACTTGCGGGCGTTCGCGCCGGAGGAGGTGAAGATCGCCGTGCCGTTGCCGTAGGGGTTCGAGTTGATCAACTTGATGCCTTCGTCCAGGTCTTCGACGCGGACGACGACGAGGACGGGTCCGAAGATTTCCTCGGTGTAGGCGGTCATTTCGGTCTTGACGTGGTCGATCACGGTGGGGCCGACCCAGAACCCTTCTTCGTGGCCGGGGACCACAAGCTCGCGGCCGTCCACCACCATGGCTGCGCCTGCGGTTTCGGCTTCGGTGACGATCCGCACGATGCGTTCCTTCGAGGCCGGGGTGATGACCGGGCCCATTTCGGCGTCGGGCTCGGTTCCGTTCTTGACCTTCACGGCGAGGGCGCGTTCTTCGACCTTCTTGACCAGCAGCTCCGCGGCGTCCCCGACGGCGACCGCGACCGAGATGGCCATGCACCGTTCGCCGGCGGAACCGAAGGCCGCGGCGGCCAGGTGGTCGGCGGCGTTGTCCAGGTCGGCGTCGGGCATGATGATGGCGTGGTTCTTCGCCCCGCCCAGGGCCTGGACCCGCTTGCCGTGCTTGGTGGCGGTTTCGTGGACGTACTGGGCGATCGGGGTGGAGCCGACGAAGGAGATGCCGTCCACGTCCGGGTGGGTCAGGAGCCCCTCCACGGTTTCCTTGTCGCCGTGCAGGACCTGGAACACGCCGTCGGGCAGGCCGGCCTGCTTCCAGAGCTTCGCGAGCAGCATCGAGGCGGAGGGGTCACGTTCGGAGGGCTTGAGGATGAACGCGTTGCCGGTGGCGATCGCCATGGGTGCCATCCAGAGCGGCACCATGACGGGGAAGTTGAACGGGGTGATGCCCGCGACGACGCCGAGCGGCTCCCGGAAGGAGAACACGTCGATGCCGGTGGAAACCTGGTCCGAATAGTCGCCCTTGAGCAGCTGCGGGATGCCGCACGCGAACTCGATGACTTCCAGTCCGCGGCCGATCTCGCCCTTCGCGTCGGAGATGACTTTGCCGTGCTCGGCCGTGACCAGGGCCGCGAGCTCGTCCACGTGGGAGGCGACGAGTTCGCGGAACTTGAACAGGACCGCGGTGCGCTTGGCGAGGGAGAAATCGCCCCACTTTTCGCTCGCGGCCTTCGCGGCGGCGACGGTGGCGTCCAGGTCTGCCCGGTTCGCGAGCCGCAGCTCCGCGGTCACGGCTCCGGTGGCCGGGTTGTAGACCGGCTGGCTGCGGTCGCCTTCGCCGGCGGTTTCAACACCGTTGATGAAATGGTTGATGGTGGTCAGGGTGGTCGTCGTCGACATGTGCGGACTTCCTTGTCTGGTGCTTGGGTCTGGTGCTTGAAGAGAGCTTGAGGGGTCTAGCCGAGCAGCTTGCGCTGGCTGTTCTTGTGTTGCGTGTAGCTCCGGTAAGCCTGCTGCGTGGATTCGAGTTCCGAGACCTGCGAGACGGGAACATCCCACCAGGATTCGGAGCTCGGGGCGTCCAGCAGGGGGTCCGATTCGACGTGGATGACGATCGGTCCGGTCTCTTCCGGCGCCGACTTCGCGTCGCGGATGGCCTGTTCGAGTTCGGCGATGACCTTCTCGCCGGGCTCGATCCGGATGACCTTCGCGCCGAGGGACTCGGCGTTGAGGGCCAGGTCGATGGGCAGGTTCTCGCCGGCGTCGAAGGAGTGCTGTTCCTTGTCCAGGACGCGGTACTGGGTGCCGAAGCGCTGCGAGCCGAGCGACTCGGACAGCGAGCCGATCGAGGCGTAGCCGTGGTTCTGGATGAGGACCACGATCAGCTTGATGCGTTCGGCGACGGCGGTGACCAGTTCGGTGTGCATCATCAGGTAGGAGCCGTCCCCCACCATGACCACGACGTCGCGGTCCTTGCCGCCCGCGGCGGCCTCGGCCAGGGCGGCACGCTTGACGCCCAGGCCTCCGGGGATTTCGTAACCCATGCAAGAGTAGGCATATTCCACGTGGTAGCCGAAGGGGTCCCGGACGCGCCACATCTTGTGCAGGTCGCCCGGGAGGGAACCGGCGGCACAGATGACCACGTCATGCTCGTCCATGGCCCGGTTGGTCGCGCCGATGATCTCGTTCTGGGCCGGCAGCGGGGTGTGGCGGGTGTCGAAGGCTTCATCCACCGTGGCGTCCCAGCGCTTCTTCTCGGCCGCGATCTTCTGCTCGAGGTCAGCGCCAACACGGTAGCCGCCGAGCGCTGAGTTGAGTTTGACGAGGGCCTTGCGGGCGTCGGCGACGATCGGCAGCACGGTTCCGTGCTTGTACGCGTCGATCGCGGCCACGTTGATGTTCACGAACTTCACGTCGGGGTTCTGGAAGGCAGTGCGCGACGCCGTCGTGAAGTCCTCGTATCGGGTACCGATGCCGATGATCAAGTCAGCCTCGGCAGCGATGGCGTTCGCCGCCGTCGTGCCCGTGGAGCCGATGGCTCCGAGCGAGAACTTGTGGTCCCACGGCAGTACGCCGACGCCGGCCTGGGTGTTGCCCACCGGGATGCCGGTCAGTTCGGCGAACGTGGCGAGTTCCTCGTTGGCGAAGGCGTAGAGGACGCCGCCGCCGGCGATGATGAGGGGGCGCTTCGCGGCACGGATGGCCTCGGCGGCGCGGCGGATGTCGTCGTCGTCGGCCTCGGGGCGGCGGATCCGCCACTCACGCTCGGCAAGGAACTCCTCCGGGACATCCAAGGCCTCGGCCTGGACGTCCTGCGGCAGGGAAATCGTCACCGCGCCGGTCTCGGCCGGGTCTGTCAGGACGCGCAGGCCGTGGTGGAACGCGGAGAACAACTGCTCCGGGCGGGACACTCGGTCGAAGAACTTCGAGAGCGGACGGAACGCGTCGTTGACCGTGATGTCGTAGGCGTAGGGCAGCTCGAGCTGCTGCAGCACCGGATCCGCCGCGCGGGTGGCGAAGGTATCGCTGGGCAGCAGCAGCACCGGCAGACGGTTGGTGGTGGCCAGCGCCGCGCCGGTCAGAAGGTTCGAGGAACCCGGGCCGATCGAGGTGCTGATCGCGAACGTCTGGCGACGGCGGGTGTGCCGGGCGTAGCCGACAGCCTGGTGCGCCTGGGCCTGCTCGTTGCGGCCCTGGTAATACGGCATGATCGCCGGATCGAGCTGCTGGTACTGCTTGAGGGCCTGGCCGACGCCGGCGACGTTGCCGTGTCCGAAGATCCCGAAGGTGCCGGGGATAAGGCGCTCCCGGTACTCGCTCCCGCCGACGGTGTCCACCGTGTACTGCTTGGACAAGAACTCGACAACCGCCTGGGCGACCGTCATTCTGCGCGTTGACATTACTCTTACTCCGATACTTTCGCAGGTGTCTTTAGCAGCTCTGGCGTCTTCAAGAGCGATGCGGCGGTGGCAACGGCCCCGGCCACGTCGCCGTCGGCCGGATACAAAAGCGTCCGGCCCACAGTCAATCCCTGGACCCCGGGGAGTGCAAGGGCGGCCTGCCAGCTGGCGAAGACCTCGTCCTGGCCCGCGTCCGGATCCCCGCCCAACAGGACCGTGGGAAGCGTGGTGGCCGCCATGACGCGTTCCATCTCGGCCACGACCGGCAGCTTCATCCAGGTGTAGGCGCTCGTGGAACCGAGGCCCTCGGCAATCGCGACCGACTTGATCACGGCGTCCGGGGAAAGGTCGTTGCGGACCTTGCCGTTCGCCTCGCGGACGGACAGGAAGGGTTCCACCATCGCGATCAGCTTGCGCGCCGCGAGCGAATCCACTGCCTTGGCGGTGGCTTCCAGGATCGACGCCGTGTCCGGGTCCCCGAGGCAGATCCGGGTGAGCATTTTGCCGCCGTCGGCGCCGAGGGCATCAAGTGCCGCCGCGGTGTGGCCCGTGAAACGGTCATCGATTTCGTTGACCAACCCGGCGAGGCCGCCGCGGTTCATCGAACCGAAGACGAGCTTGCCCTCGAGCGCACCCAGGAGCAACAGGTCGTCCATGATGTCCGGGCTCGCGAGCACGCCGTCGACGGCGGGGTTCGCCAAGGCGATCTGCAGCCGGTCGAGCAGGGTCCGGCGGTCTGCCATCGCCGTCGGGTCAGCGCCGACGCTCAGGGCGCCGCGGGCCGGGTGGTCGGCCGCGACGATGAAGTTCTGCGTCCCGTACTTGAGTCCCGGGTGGCGGCGACGGGCGGCGGCGGCGCGGGCAACGGCGTCGGGATCTTCAAGCCGGATGGCACTGAGGTGCTCGTACCGGCGGGGGTCGTCATTGAAGCTCAACGTGTTGCTCCTTCGGAAACGGCTGCGTGGGAAGCTTCTGCGTCGGTGCCGGCGGTGCCGGCGGGGGTCAGGCGGCCGCGTTCAGCGAGCAGCGAGGTGACCTCGTCCGGCGTCGGCATGGCATCTGCGCAGGAGAGGCGGGAGGCGACGATCGCGCCGGCGGCGTTCGCGTAGTCCAGGACCTGGGCCAAAGGCCAGCCGGACAACAATCCGTGGCAGAAGGCGCCACCGAATGAGTCGCCAGCGCCCAGGCCGTTGACGGTCTCCACCGGAACCGGTGCGGAAACGACGCGTTCGGTGCGGGTCTTGGCCATGACACCTTCGGGGCCGAGCTTGACGACGGCGATTTCGACGCCGGCGGCCAGGAGGCGATCAGCCTGCTCGTCCGGGGTTCCTTCACCCACGGCGACGGCACATTCCTTGTCGTTGCCGATGGCCACCGTGACGTGCGGCAGGATCTTGGCGACCTCAGCCCGGGCCTCGTCCTCGGAAGCCCAGAACATCGGCCGGTAGTCCAGGTCCAGGATGGTGTACTGGCCCTCCTTGAGTCCGGTGCGCGGACGTGCCTCGTGGGCTGCGAGGTGGGCCGAGCGGCTGGGCTCCTGGCACAGGCCGGTCACGGTGGACCAGAAGATCCCGGCGTCCTTGATCGCGTCGAGATCCAATTCCTCGGCCTTGATCTGAAGGTCCGGCGCCGTCGGGAAACGGCCGTAGAAGTACAGCGGGAAGTCGTGCGGGGGCTGGATCGCGCAGAACGTGGCCGGCGTCTGCAGGCCCGGCACCGGGGTGACGAATCCGTCGTCGACCCTGAACTTGCGCAACTCGCGGTGGAGGTAGACGCCGAACGGGTCATCACCCGTACGCGTAATCACGCCGGAACGGCGGCCGTGGCGGGCAGCGGCAACAGCCACGTTGGAGGGCGAGCCGCCAAGATACTTGCCGAAGGACTGCACATCCTCCAGTCCCACACCGATGTCGTTCGGGTAGATATCAACGCTGATGCGCCCGATGGTGAGCAGTTCGTGGGTCACGGTGATCGCGGACCTTTCTGTAGTGAACTCTTCTTGCGGGACGGTGAGAGCTCCGGTGCTTTTGCCGGCCCGCAGTGAGCGGGGCCACAACCACTACTTTGCACCAGAATTCATGTCCTGTCAAAGGTTTGTACTGACATATTTACAACGAAACGTAATGGCTTGAATTACGCGATGATATGGGCTTGAGTCCGCCCCAAAACGCTGAATTACCGGGCGGGAACGGCAAGTTCGCCGGTGACATACTGGGCCCGGCCGAAGCCGAAGGACCAGTCATCGGCGGTGTTTTCGACGCACCCCAGGAAGACATCCTCGCCGGCGACGCCGATCTCGCTGAGCTGCGCCGCAATGGCGGCGAACAGGGACTGCTTGGCTTCGCGACTTCGACCACCCTGGGTGAAGATCTGGATCATGACCACACCGGAACTTCGCTCGAAGCCGAGCCCGGCGTCCTGCGCAATGATCTGGCCCGCGGGATGCTCGGTGATGATGTGGAAGTAGTCGCGCTCGGGGATGCCATACTCGGCGAGGATGGCATCGTGGATTCGCTTGCTGAGGTCGCCGAGCTGGCCCTGAGTACGGCCTTCGTTGACATCGATGCGGACGAGGGGCATCTGTTCTCCTTCAATAGTTTGTCCTGACATACTAACAAACTTGCCGATCGCGTCACAAGTGCTTGCCGCCGTGACGCCCCTCCCGCAGCGACGCCCGCTCACTTATGGGCCCCAAACGCCAAATGCCCGCTCACCTATAACCCCTTAAGCACAAACGCTCGCTCACCGTAGGTGAGCGAGCGTCGGGCGAAAGCCTTCAAAGGTGAGCGAGCGTTCGTGAAAAGGACGCGATATGTGAGCGAGCGTTGGTCCTTGCAACGTTCGTCCGGCCGTCCAACAGTTAAACAACGACGGCGCCCGTCACCTTCACGTGGAAGGTGACGGGCGCCGCCGTACTTCAATCGCGCGGAAACCCTGCGCGGGTTGTGCTAGAGGGTTGCGAAGACCTCGCGGAGGAGCTTGGCGGTCTCGGACGGCGTCTTGCCGACCTTCACGCCTGCTGCTTCGAGAGCTTCCTTCTTGGCCTGTGCCGTACCCGCGGAGCCGGAGACGATGGCGCCTGCGTGGCCCATGGTCTTGCCCTCGGGAGCGGTGAAGCCTGCAACGTAGCCGACAACCGGCTTGGTCACGTTGGCCTTGATGAAGTCGGCTGCACGCTCTTCGGCGTCGCCACCGATTTCGCCGATCATGACGATTGCCTTGGTCTCCGGGTCAGCCTCGAACGCAGCGAGGGCGTCGATGTGCGTGGTGCCGATGACGGGGTCGCCACCGATGCCGATCGCGGTGGAGAAACCGAGGTCGCGCAGCTCGTACATCATCTGGTAAGTCAAGGTACCGGACTTGGAGACCAAGCCGATGGGGCCCTTGCCCGTGATGTTTGCCGGGGTGATGCCAACCAGGGCTTCGCCCGGGGTGATGATGCCGGGGCAGTTCGGGCCGATGATGCGGGTGATCTGCTTGCCGTTAGCGTCCACCGTGGCCTGGGCAAGTGCCCAGAACTCGGCCGAATCCTGAACCGGCACGCCTTCGGTGATGACAACAACCAGGCCGATGCCTGCTTCGATGGCTTCAACCACAGCGGCCTTGGTGAATGCCGGCGGGACGAAGACGATCGAGACGTCCGCGCCGGTTTCGGCGATGGCTTCCTTGACGGTGCCGAAGACAGTGATTTCCTTGTCCCCGTGCAGCACCGTGGTGCCGGCCTTGCGTGCGTTGACGCCGCCGACGATGTTGGTGCCGGCCTTGAGCATCAGGGCGGTGTGCTTGGTGCCTTCGCCGCCGGTGATGCCCTGGACGATGACCTTGGAGTCCTTGTTGAGGTAGATAGACATAGTCTTGCGTCCCTTACTTCGCTGCGTTGGCGAGCTCGGCGGCCTTGTCGGCGCCCTCGTCCATGGTGGCTGCCAGGGTAACCAGCGGGTGGTTGGCCTCGGCCAGGATGCGGCGGCCCTCTTCGACGTTATTGCCGTCGAGGCGGACGACCAGCGGCTTGTTGGCGTTGGAGCCAAGCTCGGCCAGTGCACCGACGATGCCCTTTGCCACGGCGTCACACGCCGTGATGCCACCGAAGACGTTCACGAATACGCTCTTGACCTGCTCGTCACCGAGGATGACGTCCAGTCCAGCGGCCATGACCTCAGCGGAGGCTCCACCGCCGATGTCCAGGAAGTTGGCCGGCTTGACGTTGCCGTGGTTTTCGCCTGCGTAAGCAACGACGTCGAGGGTGGACATCACAAGACCGGCGCCGTTGCCGATGATGCCAACCGAGCCGTCAAGCTTGACGTAGTTGAGGTCCTGCGCCTTGGCCTTGGCCTCGAGCGGGTCGGCTGCGTCCTTGTCCTCAAGTTCATTGTGGTGAACGTGGCGGAAGCCGGCGTTTTCGTCCAGCGAGACCTTGCCGTCAAGGGCAACGATGTCGCCAGCGCCGGTCTTGACCAAGGGGTTGACCTCAACGAGGGTTGCGTCTTCCTTCTTGAAGACGTCCCAGAGCTTCAGGATGACGGAAGCAACCTTGGCGCGCAGTTCCTCGGAGAAACCGGCAGCGGCAACGATTTCGTCGGCCTTGGCCTGGTCGATTCCGACTGCGGGATCGATGGCTACCTTGGCGAGTGCCTCGGGGCGCTCGACGGCAAGCTGCTCGATTTCCATGCCGCCTTCAACCGAGCACATGGCCAGGTAGTTGCGGTTGGCCCGGTCCAGCAGGACGGAGAAGTAGTATTCCTCAGCAATGTCGGCGCCCTGGGCGATCATGACCTTGTTGACGGTGTGGCCCTTGATGTCCATGCCGAGGATGTTGGTGGCGTGCTCAAGCGCTTCGTCAGCGGACTTTGCGACCTTGACACCGCCGGCCTTGCCACGGCCACCGACCTTTACCTGCGCCTTGACGACGGTCACGCCGCCGATGTTCTCGGCAGCAGCCTTTGCTTCTTCAGGAGTGTGCGCCACGATGCCGGCGAGCACGGGTACACCGTGCGCTTCGAACATATCGCGCGCCTGATATTCAAACAGGTCCACGGTTTAGTGTCCTTCTACGTCGAAGTAGTTTCTGTACAGCCGGAAACCACGGTGACCGCGAAAACCGGCTGCGGATAGGTGCGCATCGAACGGCCGACAAGCAGCCGGTCACATTGCGCAAGTTCCTCTCGAACTTTAGCCCCCCGGGGAGGCCAGCCGGTTCTACAGTACCTGTTAAGTGAGTAAGCACACAGTTCTATGGACCGTAGAAAAACCGCTATATGACGCGGTTTTCCGGCGCTCTGGACGCCGCCATGCCGGGACGACAGGACGCCTGGAGCCGCTAGGAATCCAGTTTGGTGAGCGGCGCGTAACGCAACAGCAGCCGTTTCTCCCCGACGTCGAACTTCACCTTCGCCACGGTCTTGTCGCCGGCGCCTTCGACGCCGATCACGGTGCCGTTGCCGAAGCTCGTGTGATTCACCTTGTCCCCGACGGCGACGGCGACCACTTCCTTCTGCGGCTGGACACGATTGCGTACGACGGCGGCAGGCACGTCGGCGTTGAAGCCCGCCGTCGCGCTGGCGGCAGCCCCGCGCGAGGTGCCGGCACCCCAGAAGGATCCACCGTAACGCCCGGAACCGATGGGGGCGTTGCCCCAACCGCTCACTTGGCGGGAGGTTCCTTCGCGTTTCCACTCCACCAGGCCGGTGGGGATCTCCTCAAGGAATTGGCTGGCGGGGTTGTATTGGCTCTGGCCCCACATGCTGCGGACTTCCGAGCGGGTCACATAGAGGCGCTTCCGCGCACGGGTGAGGCCCACATAGGCCAGGCGACGCTCCTCCGCCAGTTCCTTCGGATCGGTTGCGGACCGCTGATGCGGGAACAGCCCGTGTTCCATGCCGGTCAGGAAGACCACCGGGAATTCCAGGCCCTTGGCCGTGTGGAGGGTCATGAGCGTGACGACGCCCATCCGTTTGGCCTCAGCCACGGCGGCGGCCGCGTCCTCGGAGGATCCTTCCGGAGCGTCCGGGATCTGGTCCGCGTCGGCTACGAGGGAAACTTGCTCCAGGAATTCACCCAGCGAGCCCTCGGGGTTGTCACGTTCGTATTCCCGGACCACCGCCACCAGTTCGGCGAGGTTTTCCACGCGGGATTCGTCCTGCGGATCGGTGCTGGCACGGAGCCCGGCAAGGTACCCCGTCTGTTCCAGGACCGCTTCCAACGCTGCCGCAGCCCCGGAACCGGAGGCCACTTCGGCCAGGTCATCCAGGAGTTTCACGAATCCCAGGACCGCGTTCACGGAACGGGTGGCCATGCCGGGAGCCTGGTCCGCCTTGCGTGCCGCAGTCATGAACGACGTCCGTTCGCGTTCGGCAAGTGCCGCCACGGCTCCTTCGGCGCGATCGCCGATTCCCCGCTTGGGTTCGTTGAGGACGCGACGCAAGTTGACGTCGTCGTCCGGGTTCACCAGGACGCGAAGGTACGCGAGGGCGTCCTTGATTTCCTTGCGTTCGTAGAAGCGGGTCCCGCCCACCACTTTGTACGGCAGGCCGACCCGGACCAGCACGTCTTCAATGGAGCGCGACTGGGCGTTGGTCCGGTAGAAAATGGCGACGTCGCCGGGACGCAGGCCTTCCTCGTCCTGGAGCCGGTCGATTTCCTTGGCGATGAACTGTGCTTCGTCGTGCTCGTTCTCCCCCACGTAGCCGATGATCTTTTCGCCGTCACCCTCGGCCGTCCAGAGCTTCTTGTCCGGGCGGTTGGGGTTGCGCGAAATAACGGAGTTCGCCGCGCTCAGGATGTTCTGGGTGGAGCGGTAGTTCTGCTCCAATTTGATGGTGCGCGCTTCCGGGTAGTCCTTCTCGAATTCGACGATGTTGCGGATATCGGCACCGCGGAAGGCGTAAATCGACTGGTCGGAGTCGCCGACGACGGTCAGCTCGCTCGCGTGGGGACCCTCGCCGACGATTTCGCGGACCAATGCGTACTGGGCGTGGTTGGTGTCCTGGTATTCGTCAACGAGGACGTGACGGAAACGTCGGCGGTAGGATTCTGCGAGCGCGGGGAAGGCCCGGAACATGTAGACGGTCTGCGCGATGAGGTCGTCGAAGTCCATGGCGTTGGCCTGGCGCAGGCGCTGGGTGTAGCCCTTGAAGACCTCGGCCACGGCCTGCTCGAAGGGTTCGTTGTAGTTGGCGCCCGAGGCGAACGCATCGTCGTCGATGAGCTCGTTCTTGAGGGCCGAGATTTTGTGCTGGATCGCTTTGGGCGCGAACTTCTTGGGATCAAGGTCCAGGTTCTTCGCGACGAGCGTGATGAGCCGCAGGGAGTCCGCGGAGTCGTAAATGGAGAAGTTGGAGTTCAGCCCCACGTTGGCGGCTTCGCGGCGCAGGATCCGCACGCAGGAGGAGTGGAATGTTGAAATCCACATGGACTTGGCGCGGGCACCCACGAGCGCTTCGATGCGTTCCCGCATTTCCGCGGCCGCCTTGTTGGTGAAGGTGATCGCCAGGATCTCACCGTGGTGGGCCCGCCTGGTGGCGATCAGGTAAGCAATGCGGTTGGAGAGCACGCGGGTCTTGCCCGAACCTGCTCCAGCCACGATCAGCAAGGGGCTGCCGGCATGCTTGACGGCTTCCTCCTGCTGTGGATTCAATCCTTGGAGCAATGCCTCCGCGGACGGCAAGCCCGAGTGGCCCCGCTCCTCCGCACCGCCAGGCGTCCCTCCCCAGGACGCACCAGACGCACCCCCGCCGGGCACGGAACCGCCGGAGGCAGAACCCCCTCCGGGCGCAGAGCCGCCGGGTGCAGAGCCGCTTCCGGCGCGCGAAAGCATGGCCGGAGCGGCCTTGGTGGCAGCTGTGCTTGCAGCTTTGAAGGGGCCATCCGCGTACGGGTCAAACAACATATCCATGGTGTTTACAGTCTAGGCGGTGGCCCTGACACTCAATGTCCGGAGGCCACGCAGGATCGCTTCCCCCACGGGACATGCCCCCTCTTCGCCCGAACCAATGGACATAACAGCACTATGTCCACTCCCCGGACCAAGGAAGGCGCATGCTCACAGAAACCACAGGACTAGAACTGACCAGGCCGCCCAAACTCCACACCACCCCACGGGACATGCCCCCTCTTCGCCCGAACCAATGGACATAACAGCACTATGTCCACTCCCAGGCCCAAGGAAGGCTCATGCTCACAGAGACCAGAACACTATGTCCACTCCTCACACCAAGGAAGGCGCATGCTCACGCGAATTGCGGCACCGAGGTGAGAGCCGCGCGCAACTCGCGGACCGCCGTCGGGCCTCCCGCGATGAACCAGTCCAGGCCGTTGACTCGCACGACGTCGGTGTCCCCGCCGGCCGCGCGGACGATCGCCTTGCCGGGGAGCCAGTCCCACTCGGGGCAGCTGTGTTGGAACCAGCAGCCCAGTTCGCCGTCGGCGACCCTACCGAGATCGCAGGAGCCGGAGCCGAACATGCGCAGTGAAGCGGCGGACACCGCTGCGGCGTGCCACGGCATAGCGGCGCGGGGATCGGCGAGCCAAGTGGGGTGGATGTAGGTCGCGGCACCGAGTTCGCTCAGGGCAGCTCCGGACGGTCCCGAGATCAGTTCGTCGTTGAGGGTCGCGGGGCGGCCTTCGCCGCCTGTCCAGAGCTTGTCGAGCTCCGGTTGATAGATCGCCCCGAGGATGACGTCGGCATCCGGCGCACCGGCATGTGCCGTGCCCTCGTGCTTTAAGGCGATCGCAGAGCACCAATACGTTGAGCCGTGCAGGAAATTGTAGGTACCGTCCACGGGATCGATCACCCACGTGCGGCCGCTGCTTCCTGCCACGGAGCTTCCTTCTTCACCCAGGATGCCATCGTCAGGGCGGCAACGGCGCAGTTGTTCAAGGACGTAGGCCTCGGCTGCATGGTCCGCGGCGGTCACCACGTCCGAAACCGAGGTCTTCCGTTCCCCCTGCAGCCCGCCCATCCGCATCAGCAGGGCAAGCTGGCCGGCTTCCCGGACCAGGGCTGCAGCGAGTTCGTAGTCGTCGAGCGAAGGATCAAGTTCTGTGGCGGAGTGCCTGCCAGTGGTCATGGGTCCAGCTTATGTGGCGGGATAATGAATGACATGGCCAAGACCCCAGCCCAACGCATCAAGAAGCACGGTGCCAATGCCGCCGTGCCCCAGCACCACTTGCCGTCGGTGATCAATCCCACCGCCCAGCAGGGCCCTGAGAAGGCGCAGAACAACGGCCGCCTCATCGTGATCGCCGGGGTCGTGGCCAGCCTGTTCCTGTTCTGGTACGTGCACCTCCTGACCCTGAACCAGATGACCCAGTTGTCCGGCGGCCTGGCCATGCCCGATTCCCTTATCGGCGGGTTCTCCACCGACTATGCCCATCAATTGCATGGCGTCATGACCGACGACGCCCGCGGACAGCTCAGCTACATCCACAAGACCGCCGGAACCCTGTTTCCGCTGATCTTCGGCTTCACCTGGCTTCTGCTCATTGGCACCAACGTTGCCGGAAAGGCACTGCGCTGGGCCCTGTGGGCTGCTCCCCTTCTGTTCGCGGTGGTCCGCTTGTGCGGCAATGTGGCGGTCGACGCCGCGCTGGGAACCGCAACGCCCGACGCCGGCCAGGTGGCTTTGGCTTCCACGCTCACCGTCGCGGGCTGGGTACTCTTCCTGCTGAGCCTTTTGGCTGGCGGCGCGGCTGTGTTTATGGGGCGGCGGGCGTCCCGGGAGGACCGGCGGAAGATCCGGCAGGGCTAGGGATCGGCACCGGACGGCCCTATCGCGCCGGTTGGATCCCCATCGCCGACAACAAACGATTCGCTTCGAGGAACGTCTTCGTGGCCGACTTTAAGCTTGCCAGCGCGCGGACGGCAGCGACGAATTCCCTCGGTACGTTCTCAGCCGTCCGATGGCCCACCGGAATGCAGTCCCAGAATTCCGTGCAGCTGGCGAGGATCTCCGGGGATCCGGCGGGGAGCCTCTGCTCCTCACCGATGGCGACCACCAAGGCAACAAGAGTCGGCCAGACGAGATCCAGATATCCTTCGTACGCCACAAGCGCGAGGTTTCGAACAAGGCGACCCAATGAAAGGCCTCCGGCTTTCAAACACTTTGGCGCGGCGGCCGCCAAATGGTCTGCGGACAACTGCCCAGCCTCGGCCAGCACCAGAACGATTTGCACTATGGCATCGCGGGTCTTTTCGTGTGCGGACGCAAGCGCCCTCACAATCCATTCGTGTGAGTGCACCCCGAGGTCATCGGCGACCCAAGCGTCCATGCCAAGCCTAGAAACCTCAAACTCCGACCAGGACGAATCTACCCAGGGCCTCAGACGCCACACGGCACCCAATTCAGGCCAGAATGGAACTTCCGCCGCATTTCCGTCGGAACTGCGCTTTGCCGTGTTCCATAGCTCAGCCTCGAACAAATGCTGTGGGATGGACGGGAATCGTTCCTTTTGCAAGGGCAATGTGAGCGGCTCGTCGACCTGAGGTGCAACGAATCCGCCCCCTGCTACCCAATCGCGCAATATCCTTCCAGCGTTCCGCTCCGGATCATCGGATCCGTCCAGCGGTTTGACGTCGAGCCTTTCCAAGCCTTCCGCGTCAATGCCGGAGGTAGGCCCCAACCGAAGCAGGGCTTGAAACATGTCGGCCTCCCCGTACGCCAACCCTTCACGTTCATACCATTGAAGGGCTGGGATGAGCCGTTCAAAGCTCACCCGGAAGTTCGCGTAGCTCGGGGTGGCCAGGGAATATGCGGCTGTCCCGGTCACGACGGCCAATTCGCTAAACCGAAGTATGCGGACTGCGCCCAGCGGATTCGTTGCCCCGAATGGATCCCTGTAGTCGAGCGGCTCGGACATCGAACACCGAAGCAACTCCATCACGCTGCGGTGGGCGGCCACGTTGTGCTCGCCCGAAGCCCACATCCTCAGCACGAATCCGGGACTCGGCGTCGCCCAGTGACCCCAGCTAGTTTCTAACAGGCCGTTCGCCCGTGGATTGTCAGGAGGAGAAACGAGGAATGGGTACTTCTTACGATACTCCTCGCGAAGTTCTGGAGGTCGGCGGTACAGGGCGCGCAGCAGCAGCTCCAGGTTTTGTTCTTCTTGGATCCGCGAGCCGTAGTAGTCGATCTGTTCAGCAAGGGCACGCCTGGGATCACGTCGCAGTGGCGCAAATGGCTTCTCTGCTGGCTGTCTTACGCCAGTTGCCCAAAGTTGCGCGGGCGCCGGAGCCTCTGGATCGGTAGGAGTACGCGGAGTCCCCAGGGTCTTCGTGGCGATGGCCTGGATCTCCAGATCCGAGGAGCCTGCTGCAGCCTGCCAACATGCGGCGACGACGGCGCCGTCGTAATTCCCGGTCACTGCTTGGGACTTCAAGTGCCGGACCAACTGTTTCTGCAGGTTCTTTTCCGGCCGGCCAAACACGGTGGCGCTCAGATCCTCCAGATCGCGCCCGTCCAGGGGCGTTTTGAGCAAGAGCTGCAACGCAAAGCCCGAGAGGAACCCCGGTGCCGCGGCCACTGTCGACAACCAAAGTGGCACGCTCGCGGCCATCTCTCGTGGGTCGAGACTGAGCACCTTCAGCACATCGAGCAAGACCCTTTGGGTGGGCATGCTGTCACCTCGCGCCAGCGCGGTATGGACATGGGCTATCACCGACTCGCGACTGAATGTCCCACGCTCAATGTAGCCACGAACCGCGGTCTCCACTCCCCAGTTTTCTGCGTTGAATCGATAAGTCAACGCACCGAGCAGGTTCGGAAGCTCGAAGCAACGCAGGAGTGTTTCAGGAGCCGTGGCATCTTGATCCCATAACTCAAGCAAAGATTTCTGCATCTTCGGAAAGAGTTGTGCACGCCCGTCGTTGCCTATCCGGAATTCGACGCCGGACCAACCGGTGTACTCAAAATGCGCGGCGCTTTCGTCGTTCCAAACCTCATGGGACCTAGCGCCAACAAGGCTCCTGTAGAACCACGCCCACACACGCGGATAGGCCTCAAAATCCTTCGGTTCGATTCCAAAATGCAGCATGAGCGGCAGGCAACAGCGGACAACATTTATTGCTGTCCGCTCTCCACTTCGTGCATTGCGTGCAATTGCCGCAGCCACAAATCCCCTGCACCAGCTCTCACCTCTGGAAGCCAGAACGTCCAGCAGCAAAAGGATGTGGACAGTTCGGATCGGGAAATCCCGCCAAGGCAGGATTCTGGCGGCGCTGACCGGGGAATCCAAAACCACCGTCAGGATGTGGATAACCATCAAAAGGTCCCAGGTTTGGTCGATTGATCGGCCTGCTCCGTACTGCCGCCAATCATGGGCGTCGGCCAACAGGTATCTGCGTTTCTTGGCGAACCAGTGTGCCGCTTCCGTCCGCTCATCTGGGAGAATCCCTACGAGGTAATCACGCAGAGCGTCCCATTGCCGAGACTCGACAAGGTGACGTAGATGCTCAACGACCCTGGGCTCGGCGCTTCCCATTCCCGCCCCTGCGGCCGTCATGAGTTCGCCGGTCCTGGATCTCGTACAGGCTCCATCCGGAAGAGCTGCACCGCGAGCACATGTTTACAAGGCCCCCTGGAGCCCCGGTGGTCAGCCCACCACGCACAGGTGCACTGGTAGACGCCGTCAATTCTTCTTACGTGATGGACGTAAATGCCAACTCCCGCCTGGACTTGCCATCGGTCCCCTAACCATTCGACGCCCCCCTCCTTGGCTACGATGTCGCGAGCAGCCCGAAGCCTCGGATAGTCCTTGACGATCCGGTCAGGTTCCAGCGGCAGCTCCCGGTGGAAGTAGGCGCCCTCAAGCAAATCGAAGCCGACTTTTCCGGAGGTCCCCAAGCAGGCGAGGCCTTGAGTGACTCTCTGGGCGGGGATGCCCGTTCTGCCTTCCAGTGCCGTTGCGGAGATGACGGGCTGCCACTGGAGAAACTCCTGCACCGCGGCCCCATCCTCCTTGGCTCCGGGAACAGCGAGCGCTTCCAAGATGCCGCCCTCTCCTGAAAATCCACGGTAAGGCTCGGGCGAAAGCAACAGCGTGAAGTCGGCTCCGGGAAGCCTGAATACCCAGGCACTTGCACTGCTGTCGTGGCGAAAAATCTCCAGTTTCGACGCAAACCGCGCCACCCTCTTTGCGGCGGCGAGCCTCCCTGTGCCTGCCAAGGTGACGGTGGAAGGTTTCTGGCGGACCTCTTCCCGGAGTCCTCGAAGAGAGGATGCGAGGAAAACAGTGCGTCCTGGCTGCGCTGCCGGAAGGGAAGCCAGGAACTGGGTGATCGCCGGACCGGACAAAGTGGCCAGATGCACCATTCCTGCTGCGATGGACGGCGTTTCGGCGAAGCCACGGATCCATCGGTCCGGCAGCTCAACCTGGCGTTCAACATGGCTCTCTCCGGGGGTGGAGACCACCAGCTGCTCCCGGCCGACTTCCAAGTGGAGGAGCTCGTTTCTTGACACATTCGCCAGCATTGAGCGAAGCGGACCATTGATGTCCACGTTTGTTGTCCCAAAGCCGATTTCCCCGCCGTCGAGCCCCCTGCTCGTCAGGTCAAGCCGGGCATAGACGCCATTGCAGGCTGAGAAGGACTCCGCGCGTAGGCGGTCGCCGCCGGCGGTCATGACCGGGTCCAGGACGTCGCTCAACCTGAAGGCCGCATCAAAATACCGTGACGCTGCCACATCCGCCACGGCCAGCAGCGCGCTCGAAACCACCTCGGGCCGGACGGCAAAGCCACGGAAGAAGCTCGGATTGTCGACCAAGCCTTGAGGGGTGACACCCAAGGCGGACTCAAGAAAGAGCTGTTGGACTCCCTCAGATTCGAGAAGCATCGATTCGGCGCGGTACATACCCATGCAAATCCCCCGTCGTGGATGAGCCTGTCATAGCGCCAGAGTAGACCCCGGCTTCGCCGGAGCGAAGGGCCAACGCCCGCGTCCGCTACTCCTGCCGAGAATCAGGCTTCCGAATCGCTCCCCGGATCGAGCATCTCCCGGGCTTGGAGGGCACGCTGGTGGGCGCCTGCTTTGTCGAAGCGGTCGGCGGCTTCGACCAGGCTTTCCTGCGCCGCCTGCTTGCTCCCGGTATCGGCTTGGGCACGCGCCATCAAGAGGAATATCTCGCCGGCGATCTGCGAAGGCAGCTGATCTGCGCTGCCGCTGATTTCATCCAGCAGCTCAAGCGCCGCTTTGGCGTCTCCTGCCAGGTAGTTCCAATGCGCGCGGTTGAGGCGAAGCAGGAGAATTTCCTCTTCGCTCCCCCCGACAACATCCGTGGCAAGTTCGGCACGTTCGATGCACCGCAAAGTGGCGGCGTCAGCCACGTCCGCCGCCAGCCTCATCGCCGCCGATGCCTTGTTGAACTTGGCCCAGACGTCCAGGTTCCGTGACGGGGAAAAAGTTTCGGCGGCGAGCTCATGGTAGTGGAGGCCCTCATCGACCTTGTCGCAGAGGAATGCCACATTGCCGATGACCCAGTACGCCTTGCCGGCCAGCTGGTCATCCATTTCGTCGGAGATTCTTTCCGAGAGGGACAGGCACTCCTCCCAGGCCTCCTCAAGCTTTCCGGATTCGCCATACGTCGCGATCAGAGCCTGCCGTGCATGGACGTCGATTTCCATGTCTGCGTCATCATCGACCAAGCCCACGGCCGACGCCGCGGCCGCCGTCGCCATCTCCAGAAGTCCTTCACTCCGCAGGGAGTTCGCCATCAAAATGAGTGCCCTGGCCCTGTGCTGGGGTGAGGCCGCAGCCAACGATGCCTCGGAAAGTGATCGCGCCAGGGCAGTGCACTCGGCGAAATCACCGGCGTCGAGAAGGTTCTCGGCTTGCAGGAAGGTCATGTTCCACCAGCCCGTGGAATCGCCCTCGTCGCGGGCAATATCGGCGGCCGAACGCGCGCCGTCGGCAGCCTTGGTGAACTCATGGCTGGCGCGGTGCTCCCTCGCCTCAAGCTCCACCGCAGCGTACGCCGGCGCAACCTTTTTTTCTCGCATAGCTCCATTATGTCCCTGAGACACTTCATCGAGACGCGGCAGGGCAATTAGCACGATTTTGGAAGATGCCGACCAAGCATTGATGACACGGCGTGTCGTTACTCTTATAATGAGCGTGCTTCACTTTGTTCACTTCAGTCGCATCAGTCACAAAAACATATCAGGAGCTTTCGCATGAAAAGAACTTTCGCCGCTCTCCTCGCGGCAGCAGCAATCTTGCTCGCGGGAATTACCGGCTCGGCAGCGGTATCCGCCAGCAGCCAGACCCCGTCGCAGGATTCCTCCGTAGCCATTGGCTGGTGGCCCAACGCTGTCACCCAGGGTGCGGCTCAGGCTATTGGCTGGTGGCCCAACGCCGCCACCCAGGGTGCGGCTCAGGCAATTGGCTGGTGGCCCAACGCCGCCACCCAGGGTGCGGCACAGGCAATCGGTTGGTGGCCCAACGCCGCCACCCAGGGTGCGGCACAGGCAATCGGTTGGTGGCCCAACGCCACCACCCAGGGTGCGGCACAGGCAATCGGTTGGTGGCCCAACGCCACTCCGTCCAACTAGCTCCACCTGAAAGGCACCGGACCTTGGGTCCGGTGCCTTTCTGTTGCCTGCCTTCCGTCGCGGGGAGTAAACGGGGAGTAAGTACGTTCAGGCCCCCCGCAGCAGTTCCGCAAACTTGTCCGCCGCCATGGGCCGTCCAAAGTAATAGCCCTGGCCACTGGCGCAGCCCAAGCGGGCAAGCTCAGCCGCCTGTTCTGCCGTTTCGATGCCCTCGGCAACGGCCTGCATTCCGCACGCATGAATGAGTTGGAGAACGGCCGCCACAAAATTCCGTTCCTTCTCGTCCTTGCCCAGGTCCTGGATGAGGGAGCGGTCGATCTTGACCACGTTGACGGGAAGGCTGCGCAAGTAGCTGATGGACGAATAGCCCGTGCCGAAGTCGTCGATTTCCAAACGGATGCCCAGACGCCGGAGGCCGGTCAGCGAGTATTTGTCGATGTCGCTGCCATTCACCGCCATTGACTCCGTCAGCTCGATGACAAGCTTGGATGCTTCCACTCCGGTCTCGGCGAGCACTTCCCGGACGTGCTCGATCAATTCCAGGCTTTGCAGTTCGGTTGTCGAAATATTGACCCGCATGCTGAAGTCTTCGTCCACGGCCGGGCCATCCAGCCACTCGCGCAGTTGCTGCATTGCCCGCCGAAGGACCCAATACCCGAGGTCGAGGATGATTCCGGTTTCCTCGGCCAGCGGGATGAAGGCATCCGGCATCAACAATCCCCTTTCGGGGTGGTTCCACCGCACCAGCGCCTCGGCGCCTTCAATCCGGCCCGAAGCCAACTCGACAACAGGCTGGAAGTGGAGCACCAGCTGATCTGTGCGGATGGCTTCACGCAGTTCCGAGATCATGAGTCCTTGGAGCCGGCGCGCGTACAACAAGGCCGGTTCGAATACCCTGACGCTGCTCCCTTGCTCGGCCTTTGCCGCATACATGGCCGTATCGGCTTCCATGACGAGGTCGTCCACCGACTGTCCCGGTTCGGCGACCCGGAGCCCGATGCTGGTCCCGCAGATGATCCGGACTTCGCCGATGTCGATGCTCTCACCGACAGCCCGAAGGATCCGCTTGGCGACGCCCCGTGCATGCGCGGCATTGGATTTTGGCAGCATGACGGCAAATTCGTCCCCGCCGAGCCTGGCCACCATGTCAGTGTCGCGGACCGCTGAGATCAGGCGCCGTGCTGTGACCTTCAAGACGGTGTCCCCTGCCCCGTGCCCCAAGGTGTCGTTGATCCCCTTGAATGAGTTCAAGTCCAAAACCAGCAACGCCGGCGGGAGCTCACCCCTCTCGGCCTCGACGAGTTCATGGTTCAGCGCCCGTTCGAGTGCCGTGCGGTTGGCCAATTGAGTCAGCGGATCAGTGAGCGCCATCCTTTCGAGTTCGATCTGGGCCTCGCGCAGCATCGCAGTCCGGCTTTCGACCCGTTCCTCGAGCTCTTGGTAGATGGCTTGAAGATCGTCGGCCATGAGGTTGATCCCGGTAATGACGGCAGCCACCTCGTCCCGCGGGCCGGAGACCGGGATCCTCGTGCTGAGGTCGCCGTCGGCAATCCGCACTACCCCTTCAACAAGGGCAAGGAGTCGCGGGTCCTGGGGCTCATGATTCACTGTGGTGCTCTCTCAACCAGTCACGGGCTTCCGCCTCTGAGGTGAAGAACTGTCCCGGGAGGGAACCTGGCTTCGCGCGCAGGAGAAAATGTGCGATCACACGGTCCACAGGGCTCTCCCCCAAGAGGGCACAGGCTGAAACCGCCACGGAATTCGTGTACGTCAGGCGCGCGTCGTCGGTGACGGAAAGTACTCCGGTCACTCTGAGCAGAAGCGGAAGCCTTCGGCCGTCCGCAAACATGCGAACGGCCGCCGCGGCCGCCCGGGCTTCCGGCGAGCGGACCACGGAATTCGGCGGCAGGGTGACCTCGACAATTCCGTCCGCCGCCAAGTCGACGGTGATCTGGTCGGCGGGGGCCGTCATATCTTCGGCTGAAGCCTCCGAAGCGTCATCGGGAAGCGTGGAATCCCGGGCGGGCAGGGTCTGGGCGCTCATCGCCGTGTGGCCTGTCGCCGTCGGGCGATCGGCCCGTGAGGGTTCCGAAGGGCACAACCCGAAAGGCCGGATCCTGCCCCTAGGAGGAAAATAACGCCTGCGTGTCCCGGACGACGCAGAACAAGCTGATGAGTCATGGGTCCTATGTTCTGCCGTATCGGTCAATCTAGTCTGCGCCAAAACTGCGTGGAACCCTCAGCCCGGCGCCATTCCGGTGAGTGCACTCATGATAATGCAAAGATTACCCACCCGCTGACATGAGGCTACCCGCGAAAACTCAGCGTTTTGCAAGCCGCGCCGTTCGCCGTACATCCCGGACCCTTTGCGCCACCACCAGCCCCGCGGCGGAAAATCCGATCGTGACCGGATAGCCCATCAGGCGTTCCAGGGTTCCCGGTTCCGGGACGTCCATCCGCGTCAACCCACCGACCACGAGGGCGCCCAGGGTCAGCACTCCGCATACCAGGATGAACCAGCTCATGGGTGTATGCGGCAGCCAGAGCACTCCGAGGAGCACCAGGGCGAATGCACCACCGATGAAGAACATGAGGGCGCCCACGAAATGGAAGGGAGACCCCAGGTCTTCCGGCACAAAACCAACAACCACGGTCCCCAGCCCGGAGATCCCCGTCAGGACACGGACCGCGACGGCGGTGGCCCGCGCTCTGCGGTAGCCGGCGCCTTGCAGGATCCGCACGCCGGGACGGGCCGCGATGCACAGGAGCGCGGAACTCAGCAGCAACGCCCCGAAAAGCAACGCCAGGCCCTGCACCACGAAGGAGGCATTCATGAGCAGGTGAAGGGGCGAACAGACGTCGCGGTGCTCGTAGGCCCCGCATTTGAGCGCCCCAAGATCGCTGATGAACCCGGTCCGGCGATCGTAGGGCTCGGGGCCGCGCCAGGCTTCTATCACCGCCGATTCCGCCACGAAATACTGCACCACGCTCAAGTGGGCCCAGCCTCCGATGTTGGAGCGGATGGTCGCCAGGTCCGGGAGGTGGTCGCCGGGGTCGGCCTGCACCGTCATCTGCTCTCTCATGCGGGCCAGCCTAGCGTCAGCCCACCGCGTCCCGCGCCGCCCGTGGTGCCCGCGGCGGTGTTCGGGGGCCGCCCCGGCAGCTTGTATGCTTGTATGCGTGCCCGGCCAGCGGCTCCCAGGAGCTTCCAGCCCGTGCACAGGCCCTCGTAGCTCAGTGGATAGAGCACGGCTCTCCTAAAGCCGGTGTCGTTGGTTCGATTCCAATCGAGGGCACTTGAAAGACCAGCTGCGCGAATCGTCTCCGACGCAAGACCTGCGGGCCTACCTGCTGGGCAGCTGGACCGTGGAACGGTCCCTGTGGGACCGGGCGAGCGGCGCCCGGGGCACGTTCACCGGCGTCGTGCGCTATTCAGGAACGCCCGACGGCGGCCTCCTCCTTCGCGAAGACGGCACCATGACGTGGCCCACCCACACGGGTCCGGCCTTCCGCGAATACCTCCTGCGGCCCGCCGGCTCCCCCGCCGCCATGGACGTCTACTTCCCGGACGGGAAACCCTTCCACCGCATGAGCTTCCGCGACCACGCCAACGAGGACAGCCACTGGTGCGATCCCGATGACTACAAAGTCAATTACCTCTGGGGCGGACCGGACGCTTTCAGCTACGCGTGGGACGTCCACGGACCGGCCAAGGACTTGCTGCTGGAATCGCGGCTAAGGAGAGAGCAATGACCCACAACGGCTCGGCCAAAGACGTGATAGTCGTCAGCGCGGTCTGCGTCTACGACGACGCCGGACGGTTGTTGACGGTACGCAAGCGCGGTACGGACAAGTTCATGCACCCGGGAGGCAAGCCCGAACCAGGTGAAACCGCGGCGGAGGCCGCCTCCCGCGAGCTGGCCGAGGAAGTCGGAATCGACGTCGATCCGGCTGAGCTGGAGCCCTTGGGGAGCTGGCTCGCTGTCGCCGCGAACGAGGCCGCCACGGACATCGAAGCCACCGTCTTCACGGCACCGGGCACGTGGGAAGCCCATCCTTCCGCCGAGATCGCAGAGATCCGCTGGTTGGATCTCTCTGCCGAACTTCCGGACGATTTGGCTCCACTCCTGACCGATCACGTGCTGCCCTTGCTCGCCCAAAAGTAGGGCATCCCCGCGGCGGGAAATTCCGGCCTCACGGGGATTCTCATTTTCCGGGTTTTGCCGCGAAGAAGCAGTGGAGCTTTGCGCCTTCTGGTGGCAAAGTTTGGTCTAACCTAATACAGGCCCGCATTGTCAGATCCAGCTGGGGGATCGCATGCATTTTCTTGGAGAGCGCCGCGACGCGCCGGCCATCGGCATGAGCGGCCACGGCCTGCGAAAGCCCACCCTGCTGTGGACGGTCATTGCCGCCGGTGCCGCAGTTGTGGTCCTGGCGATGGTCCTTGGAGCCAACCACGGGACGTCCGGGGCCCAGTCCGCCGGTGATCTCGCCATCCTGGCGGCAGTGCTGCTCGCCACCGTCAGTTGCGCCCGGGCAGCCCGGCGCAAGGACGAAAGCTCCCGCGCGTGGTGGGTCATGGCACTGGCCACGCTGATCTGGACCATCGGTCAATCCATCTGGACCTTCTACGGGCTGACGCTTGACCACGACTATCCCTACCCTTCCGCGGCCGATGCCGCATTCGTCGGCTATTCGATCCCGGCCGCGATCGGTCTCTACTTGTTCCCGCGTCCCCGGGTTTCCCGGGTTGCTTTCCTGCGCGGGCTCCTTGATGCGGCAGTGATCGCCTCGGCTGTACTGTTCATCAGCTGGGCCACCGTCCTCGGTTCCATGTACAAGGCCGGGGGGCAGGAACCCCTCGTCCACCTCACGGGCCTTGCCTATCCCGTTGCCGATATCGTGATGGTTTCCCTTGTCCTCATGCTCACGATGCGGAGGGCACCCGGCGAGCGCCTCAGGTGGGTCTGCCTGGGTGGCGGGCTCCTGGTCCTCGCGATCACTGACAGCACCTACGTTGACCTGACGTCCGACGGCGTCACCGGGCTCACCGGAACACCCTTGGCAGCAGGGTGGATCGCGGCGTTCCTGCTGATAGCCCTGGCCCCGTTGGTCCCTTACGCCCCGCGTCCCAGGACGGACCGGCGCCTCTACACCCTGGCGTTGGAGCTCCTCCCCTATGTCCCCGTTTTCGGTGCCGTGATGGTGGCGCCCATACGCGTCGGGCGCCCCGGCGACCCCTTCCTCCAGACCGTGGGACTTACCGTGCTGGCCCTCGCCGTCACGCGCCAGATCCTCATGATCCTGGAGAACATCAACCTGACCCGGGATCTCGAATCGAAGGTTGCCCAGCGGACGGCGGAGCTTGAAGGCCTCGGCGCAATCGTCAACTCCTCGGCCGATGCCATCGTGGGAAAGACCCTCGACGGCGTCATCACCAGCTGGAACCCCGGTGCGGAACGGATCTACGGGTACAGCGCCGCGGAGGCAATCGGCAGGAACGTTTCCTTCATCATTCCGGATGGCCTTCAGGATGAGGAGAACCAGCTCATGGCGGCCATCAGGGCCGGCGGGGAAACCCACAGCTACGAAACGGCACGGCTTCGCGTCGACGGATCCATCGTTCCGGTCTCGCTCACAATGTCCCCGATCCGCGGCACCGGCGGTATCCGCGGAGTCGCCACGATCGCCCAGGACATCACCGAACGAAGGATCGCCCAGGCCGAGTTGGTAACCGCCCGTGAAGCCGCCGAGGAAGCCAGCCGCTTGAAGTCGGAGTTCCTCGCGACGATGAGCCATGAGATCCGCACACCCATGAACGGCGTGATCGGGCTGACCGGCTTGTTGCTGGACACCCCCTTGGAAGAAACCCAGCGCCAATATGCCGAAGGCGTCAAGGGGGCAGGTGAAGCCCTGCTCACCCTCATCAATGACATTCTGGACTTCTCGAAACTCGAAGCCGGGAAGGTCGACCTGGACCCTGCGCCCTTCAATCCGCGCACCCTCGTGGAGGAACTGGCTGTCCTCCTTGCCGAAGCCGCACAAGCCAAAGGCCTCGAGCTGATTGCCTACTGCCGGCCGGAGGTTCCGGCGATGCTGTTGGGCGACGCCGGCCGCATCCGGCAGATCCTGCTCAACCTGGCCTCAAACGCCGTGAAGTTCACTCCCTCGGGGGAAGTCGTCATCAGCGTGAAGGTCGTGGAGCGGGAATCCACGAACGTGCGGGTGCGCTTCGAAGTCCGGGACACCGGTATCGGGATCGAGGCGGCAGACCATCTCAGGCTCTTCGAGTCGTTCTCGCAGGCCGATGCCTCTACCACCCGGCGATACGGTGGAACCGGCCTGGGGCTGGCGATCTCACGGAGGCTCACCGAAGTGATGGACGGCGAGATCGGGGTGGACAGTTCCTTGGGCAACGGAAGCACCTTCTGGGCCACCCTGCCCTTGGCGGTGAGCGGGCCCGCCGCAGTTCCGCCGTCGGTCTCCCCCGACCAGCTCACGGGACTGCGGGTCCTTGTGGTGGACGACAACTCGACCAACAGGCTGGTGCTCACGGCACAATTGGCGGGCTGGCGGATGAATCCCGAGGCTGTCGGCGACGCCCAACAGGGCCTGGAGCGCTGCCGCGAAGAGGCCGCCGCCGGACGTCCCTTCGACATTGCGGTGCTGGACATGTGCATGCCGGACATGAACGGCCTGGAACTGGCCCACAAGCTGAGCACCGACGTCGCGCTCGGATCCACACGGATCATCATGCTCACGTCCACGATGAATGTGGACAAAGCCGAACTCGTGGCCGCCGGGGTCCAGGAATGGCTGACGAAGCCCGTGCGCAGCTCCGAATTCTATGACCGGCTCATGCGCCTTGTAGCGGCCCGCCCCCTCGCGGCTCCCGCGGTTTCCCCGGCGATCCCGGTAACCATCAGCCAGCCTTCGCGCGGCCTGATTCTGGTCGTCGAGGACAACGAGGTCAACCAGCTCGTGGCCCGCAGCATGGTTGCGAAGCTTGGGTACGAGGCCGAGGTCGTCGCCGATGGCAGCGAAGCAGTCGCCGCCACTGCGGCAACACAGTATGCAGCGGTCCTGATGGATTGCCACATGCCCGTCATGGACGGATTCGAGGCCACCAAGGCCATCCGGGCACGGCACGATGGCCGCAGGAGGCTCCCCGTCATTGCCATGACCGCAGGCGCCCTGGATGAGGACCGCGAGCGCTGCCTTGCAGCCGGCATGGACGACTATCTGACCAAACCCGTGGACGTGGACAAACTGGAGCAGGTTCTCTCGCGATGGATACCGGAAACATCGAAGGAAAGTGCTAGCCCCGCCCTCGACCCCGCGAGGCTGGAAACATTGCGGGACCTGGGCCCGGCGGACGGATTGGGCTTGCTGCCTGCCGCCGCCCAGGCCTTCAGGCAAGACATTCAACCGAGCCTGGACGCACTCCGCCAGGCATTGCACAACGGCAGCGAAGAGGCATTCAGGCAAGTGGTCCACAAATTGAAAGGCGCCGCAGCCAACATCGGAGCCGCCCGCGCGGCCCGGATGTGCGAGGAATTGGAGCGCAACTCATCAAGCGGCAGGCCCGTCGATCCAGCGCTCCTGGCCGGCCTTGAAGCCGAATTGGCCCTTGTTGACGAAGCATTGGACCGCGCACTGTCGGTGGCCCCATGAAGGTCCTGGTGGCGGACGACGATTTCGGTTCGCGCCTGGTGGCGAAGGCGGCAGTGGAGCAGTCCGGCCACGAATGCATCGTGGCCGCGGACGGCAGCTCCGCGTGGGAGCTGTACCGGCAACACCGGCCGCAAGTGGTCGTGACTGACCTGATGATGCCCGGGCTCAACGGACTGGAACTCTGCCGCGCCATCCGTAGCGCGGAAGAGGATTCCTACACGTACCTCGTCCTTGTCACCTCGAAGGATGCACGCGAGGACGTCGTCGCGGGCATGCATGCCGGTGCTGATGACTACGTGGCCAAGCCGCTTGACCCGTTCGCCTTGCACACCCGGCTGCTGGTGGCGCAAAGGGTGACGTCGCTGCACACGGACCTTGCGCGCTACCGCGCCGCGCTCGCGGAGCAAGCGCGGACCGATCCCCTGACGAAGCTCCATAACCGGCTGAAGCTCTCGGAGGACCTGGAGCAGCTGCATCATCGAAGTGCCCGCTACGGCACCGACTACAGCCTGGCGATCTGCGACGTGGACAATTTCAAGAGGTACAACGATCTTTATGGCCACCAGGCCGGCGACCTCGCCTTGCAGTCGGTGGCGGCCTCCCTTGCCGCCCAAGGGCGCGAAAGCGATGGCATCTACCGGTTCGGCGGGGAGGAGTTCCTCTTCCTGCTGCCCGGCCAGACGGTATCCGGCGCAGAGGCAAGGCTCTCCCGCGCGCTGGAGGCAGTGCGGGGCCTGGGGATTGCCCATTCAGGAAACCCTTCCGGCACCCTGACCTTGAGCGCCGGCCTCTCGGCCTTTGTGCCCGACCACCGGGTCAGCAGCGAACGCCTCCTCAAGGAAGCCGATATGGCCTTGTACGCCGCCAAGTCCGCCGGCCGGAACCGCGTGGAGGTCGCGCCGGAAGTCCGTCAACACACCCGGAGCTGACGCCCGGCGCCGGAGCCGCGGCATCGCGGCGTCACGTGGTGCAGGTTTTTGGCCGTGGCCGATTCCCGAACCCGCGGGTTTCCGGGGTTGTCTCCGGCGCCGGGCGCTAAAAAGTTGCTCAGCGTGACAGTGTCGAACGCCCGGCGCCGGCGCCGCGCCTAAAGCTCCGGAACCGCTTCCTGGGCCACGGCCGTCGCCTCCGCGAACTGCGTGTTGTACAGCTCTGCGTAACGGCCGTCAGCGGCGAGGAGCTCTGCGTGCGAACCGCGCTCGATGATCGACCCGTCCTCCACGACGAGGATGACGTCGGCCGCCCGGATGGTGGAGAGCCGGTGGGCGATCACGACGGCGGTGCGTCCCTCGAGTGCCTCGCCCAAGGCCGCTTGGACGGCCGCTTCACTCGTGGAATCCAAGGCCGCCGTGGCTTCGTCCAGGATGACGACCTTCGGTTGGGCGATGAGGAGCCGTGCAATGGTGAGCCGCTGGCGTTCCCCGCCGGAAAGCCGGTAACCGCGCTCCCCCACCACGGTCTCCAGGCCGTCCGGCAAGGAGCGGACCATGGCTTCCAGCCGGGCGCGCCGGAGCACGTCCCACATATCCTCGTCCGTTGCTCCCGGCCGGGCCAGGCGCAAGTTGGAGGCGATGCTTTCGTGGAACAGGTGGCCGTCCTGGGTGACCATGCCCAGGGTCGCCCTGAGGGAATCGAACGTTACGTCCCGGATGTCCAGGCCGGTACCGCGCCCGTGCCCGCCGAGGCGCACGGCGCCGGAGTCGACGTCGTACAGGCGGGACAGCAGTTGCGCCACGGTGGACTTGCCCGCGCCGGAGGACCCCACGAGTGCCACGGTCTGCCCGGGCTCCACGCGGAAGCTGATACCGTGCAGGACTTCCTCGCCGCCGCGGGTATCGAGCGTCGCCACTTCCTCCAGCGAGGCGAGGGAGACCTTGTCCGCGGACGGGTAGCCGAAGCGGACGTCGTCGAACTCCACCGCGACAGGTCCCGAAGGCACCGGGACGGCGTCGGGCTTTTCCTGGATGAGCGGCTTGAGGTCCAGGATCTCGAAGACCCGCTCGAAGCTGACCAACGCGCTCATCACCTCGACGTGCGCACTCGACAGCGCGGTGAGCGGCGCATAGAGCCGGGTGAGCAGCAGCGCCAGCACGACGACGTCGCCCGCGGCCAGCTGCCCGCTCAGCGCGAGCCAACCGCCCAATCCGTAAACCAGCGCGAGGGCCAGTGCGGAAACGAGGGTCAGCGCGGTGATGAACGTGAACTGCAACATCGCGGTGCGGACGCCGATGTCCCGCACACGGCCGGCCCGCAGGGCGAACTCGGCGGATTCTTCGTCCGGGCGGCCGAAGAGTTTGACGAGCGTGGCTCCTGGAGCGGAGAAACGCTCCGTCATCTGGGTTCCCATGGCCGCGTTGTGGGACGCCGCCTCACGGCGGAGGTCGGCCAGCTTGGATCCCATGCGGCGCGCGGGGATGAGGAAGATGGGGAGCAGCACCATCGCCAGCACGGTGACCAGCCAGGAGGTGTTGAGCATGACCACGAGCGTCAGGATCAAGGACACCACGTTGCTGACCACCCCGGAGAGCGTGCCCGCGAAGGCCGACTGGGCTCCGATGACGTCGTTGTTGAGGCGGCTGACGAGGGCGCCGGTACGGGTCCGGGTGAAGAAGGCGATGGGCATGCGCTGCACGTGGTCGAACACTCGGGTCCGCAGATCCACGATTACGCCTTCGCCGATCACGGATGACAGCCAGCGGGTCAGCAGTCCCACTCCGGCGTCGGCGATGGCCACGGCAGCGATAAGCCCTGCCAGCCCTACCACGACGTCCACGCCGGCCTTGGCGATAAGCGCGTTCACCACCTTGCCGGCCAGCACGGGGGTGGCTACGGCAAGGAAGGCACTGGCAATCGAGGCCAGCACGAAGGCGATCAGCTTGTTGCGGTGCGGTTTCGCGAAAGCGAGGACGCGCTTGATGGTTTCGCGGGAGAACGGCTGGGAGCCGCTCTTGGCGCGGGTGATGTTGTAGAGCGAGCGCCAGGCGACGCCATCCATGCTCATGGCTTGTGATTCCCCATTCCGGAAGTGTGGTGCAGTTCGGTCACGATGCCGTTGTCAAGGTGCCAGCGGGAATCGAGCCGGACGTTTTCGAGCAGGCGGCGGTCGTGCGTGACCAGCAGGAGCGCGCCGTCGTAACCGTCGAGGGCTTCCTCAAGCTGCTCGATCGCCGGCAGGTCGAGGTGGTTGGTGGGTTCGTCCAGGACCAGCAGGTTGACGCCGCGGGCCTGCAACAGCGCGAGCGCCGCGCGGGTGCGTTCGCCCGGGGACAAGGAATCCACGGTCCGGGAGGTGTGGTCCGCCTTGAGGCCGAACTTGGCAAGGAGGGTGCGGACATCCGCCGAGTTCCATTCGATCAGGACGGATTCGACGGCGTCTGCCAGGGTGAGGTGCCCCGCCAGCAGTCCACGTGCTTGGTCGATCTCGCCGATCGCCACGGACGCACCCATGGAGGCGTCTCCGGCGTCCGGCTCCTGGAGTCCCAGCAGCAGCCGCAAGAGGGTGGATTTTCCTGCTCCGTTGGGTCCCGTGATGCCAATGCGTTCGCCGGCGTTGAGCTGGAGATTGACAGGTCCCAGCGTGAAATCGCCTTGGCGTGCCACGACGTCGCGCAAGGTCGCCACGACGGAGCTGGAGCGCGGAGCCTGGCCGATGCTGAACTGCAGCTGCCATTCCTTGCGTGGCTCTTCCACCTCGTCGAGCCGGGCGATGCGGGACTCCATCTGGCGGACTTTCTGTGCTTGCTTTTCCGAGGACTCGACGCTCGCCGCCCTGCGGATCTTGTCGTTGTCCGGGCTCTTCTTCATGGCGTTCCGGACACCCTGCGAGCTCCATTCGCGCTGCGTCCGTGCCCGGGACACGAGATCCGCCTTGGTGTTGGCGAATTCCTCGTAGCGTTCGCGTGCGTGCCGTTTTGCCACCGCCCGCTCTTCGAGGAAGGAGTCGTAGCCGCCGTCGTAGACCGCCACGCTGTTCTGGGCAAGGTCCAGCTCCAGCACCTTGGTGATGCAGCGCGCCAGGAACTCGCGGTCGTGCGAGACGAGCACCGCGCCGCCGCGAAGGCCGTGGACGAACGATTCAAGCCGGGCGAGCCCGTCGAGGTCCAGGTCATTGGTGGGTTCGTCGAGGAGCACGACGTCGAAGCGGCTCAGCAGGAGCGCGGCGAGGGCAACGCGGGCGGCCTGCCCACCTGAAAGGCCGGTCATGAGCGCATCCGGACCGGATTCCAGGCCAAGCTCCGCCAACACTGCGGGGATCCGGTCCTCCAGGTCCGCGGCACCCGATGCCATCCAGCGGTCAAAGGCCAGGGAGTATGCGTCGTCGGCTTCAGGGGTCCCGGCCGCGAGACCCTCGGCGCCGGCTTCCATCTCGGCCGTTGCCTGGGCGCAACCAGTGCGGCGGCCAATGTAGGCCGCGACGGTTTCGCCGGGAGTGCGTTCGTGTTCCTGGGGCAGCCAGCCGACAAAGGCGTCGCTGGGAGCGAGGCTGACCGTGCCCTCCTGGGGGCGGTCGGCTCCCGCAAGGATGCGCAGCAGGGTGGATTTCCCGGCGCCGTTGGCGCCGACGACACCCACGACATCTCCTGGCGCGACGGTGAGGGAGAGCTTCGAGAACAAGGTGCGGTGACCGTGGCCGCCGGAGAGCTCTTTGGCGACAAGCGTTGCAGTCATTGGTCTATCCTCTCACTGCTCCGCTCCTGAGCGGAAAGGCCTGCCACGCGAAAAGGGGCAGCCGTTTGAAAACCCTGCCGTGCGAAAAAGACCGGGGCATGGAAGAACCCGCTGGTCCGTACTTGGGGGGTGTGCGGACCAGCGGGTTCGAGAATCAAGCATAATTCAATGTGCGCTCATCGTAAAATTGACCTCACGCGAGCTGGCAGGAGCCGCCTGCCGGACGCCGCCCGCCGGTCATCGCCTATCAGAAAGTGGTTAATGTCCCTCCCTTCCAAGGCGTTCCAACGCTGGCTGCACGGTATCGCTCCGGACACCAGCACGGCCGATGTGTGCCGCTTTTCGGGAGTGAAACGCACTACGTTGGCCCAGCAGTTGGTCCGCGGCAAGGTGGCCGAGAGTTCGCTCGTGAGCATCAGCCGGGCCTTCGACATGAATCCCTTCGACGCGTTGGCGCAATTCGAGGCCTACGCGGCGCTTCGCGGGACCCCGGTTCCCCCTACTGACGCGGAACTCGTCAGCCAGGTCTCCACCATGGACCTGCTGCGTGCAGTCGTAGAGCGCTCCGGCCCCCGGGACGGCGTCGCGCCTTTGGTCCTGGCAGAGACTCCGCACGCGAGTTCGGTCAGGAACTGGGTGGACGCGATCGACGACGGCGAGCTCCGCCATCGCGTGAGCGAGGTCACCGGGATCGCGCCGCAGAACTTCTCCGCGCACCTGACGGCCAACCGGCTGCCCCCTGAACTGGCCCTGGCAACGTCGCGAGCCGCCGGCGTCGGACCGGCCGGAGGCCTTGTGGCCAGCGGCCTCGTCACCGAGGCCGAGGCAGGATGGCCCCCCGGGGCGCGGCGCGCCGCCCTGGACAGGATGACCGAGGGCGAACTGGCACTGTTGGCCGGAGAGCGGCTGCAGGCGCTGGGCAAGGCCCTGCGCCGCCATGAACACGAGCTCGACCACAACAACAGAATCTGGGAGAACTTGGGATGATCACCGTATTGGCGTGGGCCACGCTCCTCGTTTGCGTCACCTTGACGGCCATTCGCATTCCCAGCGCCTTGCGGGGTGAAAACCGGATGATGTTCGTCCTGTTCGCCCTGATTTCCCTCGACATCCTGCTCAGCATCGAGGGCCCGTACATGCTGATTGACGGATGGCTGGGCAACTTCAACCTCTGCAACCTGCTGCTCCGGTTCCTGCTCTACGGAACGTTCCTGCTGATGGGCATCAAGGTTGCCAGGGCGTTTGGCTCACATGGCGGTGAACGTGCCATCCGCGGGCCGATCGGTTTGGCCGTCCTGGGTGCTACCGCGGTCCTGACTGCAGCCTTCTTCTTCTCGACGGACACCTCGGGCTCCAGCGTGGGCCTGGACGCGCTGACGTGGGGGCCGTCCCTCGAGGTCTACGCCGCTTTGGGACGGTTTTACCCGGGCTACGTCGCCGCGTGCCTACTCCCGGGCATGTGGCGGTCAGTTCGAAACCCGGGTCCCGTCCTGCTCCGCGCCGCGTCCGCGACCCTGCTCCTGGGCCTCGGATTGCTCATCGTTTCCCAGGTGTTTCCGCTCATCCCGCTATCGAACACGTGGCTGCGCCCGCTCATCAACTACTCGGCCGCCTTGGCGGCTGCGCTTGGCTTGGGAGGCATCTGGTTGTCCAAAACCGTTGCCAGCCGGACTCGCCGCGCGGTAACGTAAAAAACATACCGCGTAACCTCTTTCATAAATCCATTATATCGTGGCATAATTATGAATGTGTGAAGGCGACGCAGCCTGACCTTTGAATCAATGAACGGGTTTCCAAGGTTCGTGGCGCGTGCGGAAGCACTTTTGGGGGGATGAGTGGTGGCGGGCTGTTGGGGACCGCCCCCACTCAGCCTTTTTAAGCGTCCTTGTGTGTAGGCCCGGGACAAGCCGGTACGGTCCCGTGACTAAGATGGCTTTCATGAAGAGCTTGTCCAATCGCCGCATAGCACTGTCCGCAACCCTTGCCGCCGTCGCGCTGGCACTGTCCGCTTGCGGCGGCGGTTCCTCGCCGTCGTCGACGTCGGGTGGAGACACCTCGCTCTCCGACGTCAAGTCCAAAGGCGAGATCGTCATCGCCACCGAAGGCACGTACCGGCCGTTCAGCTTCCACGACAACGGAGCCGGCCCCCTCACAGGCTTCGACGTCGAAATCGCCCAGGCCGTGGCCGGCAAGCTCGGCGTGAAGGCAACCTTCCAGGAAACCCAATTCGATGGCATCTTCGCGGGCCTTGATGCCAAGCGCTTCGACGCTATTGCCAACCAGATCTCGATCAACCCTGAGCGCACGGCCAAGTATGACTTCTCGGTGCCCTACACGATCTCCAACGGCGTCGTCGTGACCAAGTCCGACAACAACTCCATCAACAGCTTCGCCGACCTCAAAGGCAAGACCACCGCCCAGTCGCTGACCAGCAACTTCTACAAGATGGCAGTCGATGCGGGCGCCAACGTCCAGTCCGTCGAAGGTTGGGCGCAAGCCGCCACCTTGGTCCGCCAGGGCCGCGTCGACGCAACGGTCAACGACAAGCTGACCTACCTCGATTACGCCAAGAGCACCCCGGACTCCGGCTTGAAGATCGCGGCAGAGACCACCGACAAGACGCAAAGCGCCATGGTCTTCCGCAAGGGATCCACCGAACTCAAGGCCGCGGTGGACAAAGCCCTCGCGGACCTTCGAACGGACGGAACCCTGGCAAAGATCTCCCAGAAGTACTTCGGCGCAGACGTTACCAAGTAGCCGGCGGCCAAACAGATGACCTTCAACTGGGACCTCGTCTGGAGTTCCTTCGGGCCGATCGTCGGCGGCGCCGTCACGGGCACCATCCCCCTGACCTTGGCCTCGTTCGCCCTGGGCCTGGCCTTGGCCCTGCTCGTTGCGCTCTTGCGGCTGAGCCCCAACAAGCTGCTCTCCGGCGTCGCGCGCTTCTACGTTTCCGTGATCCGCGGGACGCCCCTGTTGGTGCAGCTGTTCGTGATCTTCTACGGCCTCCCGAGCATCGGCGTGAAGCTGGAGCCGTGGCCGAGCGCCATCATCGCGTTTTCGCTCAATGTGGGCGGTTACGCGGCCGAGGTCATCCGCGCCGCGATCCTGTCCGTGCCCAAGGGCCAATGGGAGGCCGGGCACACCATCGGAATGTCGCGGCCGCAAACGCTCGTGCGGATCATCCTGCCGCAAGCGGCCAGGGTTTCGGTGCCTCCGCTGTCCAACACCTTCATTTCCCTCGTGAAGGACACCTCGCTGGCTTCACTCATCCTGGTCACCGAGCTTTTCCGCAACGCCCAGCAAATTGCCGCGTTCAGCCAGGAATTCATGATCCTGTATCTCGAATCGGCCTTGGTCTATTGGGTCATTTGCCTCGTCCTCTCCACGGGCCAGTCCGCCCTGGAGCGTAGATTGGACCGTTATGTCGCCCACTGAGCCCAGCAACGCCTCCCAGGGGAACTCCGGGCTGGTCCTGTCCGCGCGGGACCTCGCCAAAGCCTTCGGCAGCAACGAAGTACTGCGCGGCATCGACATCCAAGTCCGCCGCGGACAGGTGGTTGCCTTGATCGGGCCTTCCGGTTCGGGAAAGACGACTGTCCTCCGCTCGCTTAACGGCCTCGAAGTGCCCGACGCCGGCACGGTCACCTTCGGGGACGCCGACGCCGGTACGGTCCGGGGCTCCGGCGCGGGACTGACGCTCGATTTCGCGGGCACCGTGGGCAAACGGGAGATCGCCGCCCTCCGGGACCGCAGCGCCATGGTGTTCCAGCACTACAACCTGTTCCCGCACATGACGGTGCTCAAGAACATCATCGAGGGACCTCTGCAGGTCCAGAAGCGCCCCCGCGCGGAAGTTGTTGCCGAAGCCGAGCGGCTCCTGGCCCGGGTGGGCCTCGCGGACAAGCGCGATGCCTATCCCTTCGAACTGTCAGGCGGCCAGCAGCAACGCGTGGGAATCGTGCGTGCCTTGGCCCTCAAGCCCCAATTGCTACTCTTCGACGAGCCCACCTCGGCCCTGGACCCGGAACTCGTGGGTGAAGTGCTCGGTGTCATCAAGGAACTTGCCGACGAAGGCTGGACCATGGTGATCGTGACGCACGAGCTCGCCTTCGCCCGCCAGGTTGCCGATGAAGTCATCTTCATGGACGGCGGCGTGGTGGTGGAACGCGGTCCTGCCGCGGAGGTCCTGCGGGAACCGCGCGAGGAACGCACCAAGCAATTCGTCAAGCGCCTCCAGCACGACGTCTGAACCCAACTGACTCGCAGTTGTTGTCGTTTTGGCGGCTGTAAACGACATTAACTGCGAGCCAGTTGGGCCGGGGCCGCTCGCTCATTGGTGCAGACGGTAGACGGTGCTCCCTCCGACTGTTGTAGCCGGGAACGTTGCTTGGACCCACTGCGTGATGGCCGAGGATGTGCCGCTCCCTGCTGCCCGTCCCAGGCCACGCGCGTCCGTCCCGCTATCGCTGCGGGCCGCCGGGCCTTGTCCGGGATTTCCAGGATCCGAGGCACCTGCCTTGCCGGGCGCGCCTTGGCCACCCGGACCTCCAAAGGGACTGCCCGGAACGAAGTAGGAAATTTGTCCTGCGGCAACCATTTGCTTGAACTGGTCCAGGCTCGGATAGGGATCGGAACCGCTGAAACCGCCAATAGCCATGACCGAAGTATCGGAACCGAGCTCGAGGGCCGCGGCACTGTTCGCGCCAACGGTGGCAGCAGACCACTTCGTCTTCGTCGCCTGCAGCAGGGTGTTCAGCGCGGAATTCCCGAGGGGTTCGGTGAATCCTCCTGCCGCGGCCTGGGGGTTGGCGGCATCGGAACCACGGAAGCGGTCGAAGGCCCCGTTACGGGAGTTGGCACTGGCCGGGCTGGTGAGCCCTGCGAGCCCCATCGCTTGGTTGTTCGCTCCTGAGCCCGGTCCCGCGGAAGGCGAGCCTCCGGTATGGCCGGTGGCCGCAGTGGCTACAGTCCATGCGCCCGCGCCGAGCCCTGTTGACAAGAGCGCCAGGATCGCCGCCGCCGCACTGGCCTTCCCAAGCCGGATCGGACCAGCCACGATCAAGGCTGCGCTCAGGACGCCTGCAGCGAGGACTGTCCACCGGAGCCACGGGAGCCACCCGGGGTCGCTGGAAAGCAGCACGAACGACCAGATCGACGTCAGCAGGACGGCCGACACAAGCACGGCCCGGGACGCAGGCTGGGAACGGTGTTTCCAGAGCTGGACCCCGACGATGCCGAGCAACGCGGCGACGGCAGGGGCAAGTTCGACCGTGTAGTAGGCGTGGATGGTGCCACTCATGAAGGAAAAGACAGCGGCGGTGATGACGAGCCATGTGCCCCACAAGACCAAGGAGGCACGGATCGCGTCGGTCCTCGCGGCCCGGCGCGTGAACCACAGTCCGGCTACCAGGAGGAGGAACGCGGCGGGCAGGAACCACGCCACTTCAGCGCTGAACTCGCCGCCGAACAGGCGGAGGACGCCGGGAGGGCCACCGAACGAAAATCCAGCCCCACCTCCGCCGCCGCCAGGCACAGCATCGGCGCCACCGGAATAGCGGGCGAAGTCCGGTGCCGCCCCTCCCCCGGGATTCGCGCTGCCCCGGCCCAGGATCCGGCTGAGACCGTTATAGCCGAAGACGAGTTCCCACAGGGAATTTCCCTGCGACCCCGCCATGTATGGCCGCACGGATACCGGAGTGAGCTGGAAAACCAGCGCGTACGCGCCGGTGACGAGCGTGATGCCTCCCGCGGCGCCGAGCAAGTGCAGAAGCCTCTTCTTGAGCGGAACCGGGGCGGCCAACAGGTAGGCAAGTCCGAGCGCCGGGACGGTCATCAGCCCTTCGAGCATCTTGCTCAGGAAGGCCATGCCGACAAACGTTCCTGCCCAGAAAAGCAGGGCGGGGCTGGCCTTCTGGGTGGCTTTCACAGTCATCCAGGCCGCCACCATGAGGCAGAAGACCATCATGGCATCGGGGTTGTTGAAACGGAACATGAGTGCGGCTACCGGAGTCGCGGCAAGGGCGGCTCCTGCGACAAGCCCTGCGGCCGGTCCCGCCGCCCGTTTGACGGCCAAGTAGAGCATCCCGACGGAGGCGATTCCCATGGCAGCCTGGGGCAGAAGCATGGTGAAGGAACTGAATCCGAAGACGCGGCCCAGCAGTGCGGGTATCCAGAAAGCTGCCGGCGGCTTATCGACCGTAATGGCGTTCGACGGGTCCAGGGATGCGAACAGCAACGCCGTCCAGTTCTTTGTCCCCGACTGGATGGCCGCAGCGTAGAAGGAATTGGCGTATCCGGAATTCGTCAGATTCCACAAGTAGACCAGCGCGGCAACCAGGAGCAGTGCCGCGGCCGAGGGCCTGACCCATCGCGGTTGATTCTCGCCGTACGCGAGGCGCTCCCATCGATGGGCGAAAGCGGCCTCTCGGGGAGCGGCGGCGTTCTGGTCCCGGGTGGGAATGCTGACAGTCATGGATTTGGAGCTCATTGTGTCTTTCACTTTGAAATGGAGCGTTTGTGGGCCTGCGGCACGCCTAGGGCTGGCGCGGTTGCTTGAAGACCCAGACCCTGAACAGGATGAACTTCAGCAGGGTCGCCAGGAGGTTGGCGCCGACGACGCCCGCTACTTCGACGCCTCTAGGCGGCTCACCTCCGGAAGCCAGCCAGAAGAGCACCCCGGAAGTCAGCGCCAGGCCAAGGGCGAAGACCACAAGGCCCTGGAACTGATGACGTACAGCGCCCGTCGCTCCGGACACCCCGAAGGTCAGCCGCCTGTTGGCCGCGGTGTTGGCAACCGCCGTGATGAGCATCGCCACGAAGTTCGCGGTCTGCGCATCGGCGAACGTACGCATGAAGACGAACAGGGCGAGATAGGCCAACGTCGAGACGACACCCACGACGCCGAAACGGAGCATTTGCCCCAGGAGCGCGCCGTTGCCTTTGTCCGGGGCCTTGCGGCCAAGGGCGCTGCGCAGCTCGGCGACCGGTATCCGCCCCGTCATCATGTCCCGCCCGATCCGCGCGATCCCCTTCAAGTCATCGATCGAGGTCCGCACGATGTCAACCGACGAGTGCGGGTCATCTATCCAGTCGACCGGCACCTCGGCCACCCTGAGACCGGCCCGGTCGGCGATGACCAGCAATTCGGTGTCGAAAAACCAGGCATCGTCGACGGTGCACGGCAGGAGGGCGCGCGCGATGTCGGAACGGATGGCTTTGAAGCCGCACTGCGCGTCCGAGAAGCGTGCGCCCAGTGAGCCGCGGAGGATGAGGTTGTAGCTTCGGGAGATGAACTCCCGTTTGGCTCCTCGAACGACGCGCGAGTTACGGTTCAGGCGGGTTCCGACCGCCAAATCCGAATGCCCTGACAAGAGCGGTGCAATGAGTGGTCCGAGGGCGGCAAGATCCGTGGACAAATCGACGTCCATGTACGCGACCACTGCCGCCTCGGACGCGAGCCATACGGTCCGAAGGGCCCGCCCGCGCCCCTTCCGGTCCAGGTGCTCGACGCGCACTTCGCTGAGTTCGGCACTGAGGCTGCGTGCGATCTCCAGGGTCGAGTCTGTGCTGGCATTGTCGGCGATGGTAATGGTGAACAGGTGCGGGAAGCTGTCCTTGAGATAGGAATGCAGGCGACGGACCGCCGGTTCGAGGGCCGCTTCTTCGTTGTAGACCGGGATTGCGACGTCAAGAATCACGCTGCCGTCGGACGTGCTGATCGGAGCCCGTTCGGGCCGGATGGCAGGGATGCGGCGGGCGGTGGACTCCGCCGCTTGCTCTTGTCCCCCGGGCTGCTGCCGTTCCGTTTGTTCGGCGGGCAGCCGTCCGGAGTCGGTCGTCATCGCATTGGACATTGTCCCAAGGTACGCAACGAAGGTTGGGGCTTCCCTGACGGAGCCTGTGCGTCAGCCGTAAACCGGCCCGGCCCACCGCCCGCGCCGTCGGCGCTAACTGAAACGCAAGGTCACCAACTGGAACGGGCGCAGAGTCAGTTCGGCGGCGCCCGCCCCAGGCTTCACCCCTGGAGCCTCAACCGGGCGCTCCAAGAGGTCAACGGATTGCACCTTGGTGGATTCGAAGTTGGCTGTGATGAGGCCAGTGGAACGCTCCCCCAGCGATTCGTAAAGCCGCACGATCACGTCCCCGGAGCCGTCCTCGGCAAGCTTGACGGCCTCGATGACCAGCGCTTGGTTGAACACCGTGAAGAGCGGTTCCACAGGGTTCGCGCCCGCGAGCAGCCTTGGCTTGAGGTTGGTCCGGTAACCCTCTTCCACGGCGTCGCCGATGCTGGCGCCGGGCCGGATGCTCAGGTCCAGGACGTGCACACCGAGGTCGGCCTGGGGGTCAGGGAACTTGGGTGCCCGCAGCAGTGACGCGCGGACATTGGTGGTGGTTCCGCCGTCGTCGCGGATGGTCCGGGTGACGTCGTGTCCGTAGCTCGATGAGTTGGAAACCGCCACACCGTAACCCGGCTCCGCCACGTGGATCCAGCGGTGGGCGCAGAATTCGAACTTGGCAGCTTCCCAGGACGTGTTGGTGTGCGTGGCCCGGAATACGTGCCCGAACTGGGTCTCCGAGGCGGAACGGTCAGCGCGGACATCCAGCGGGAAACCGATCTTCAGCAGTTTCTCGTGTTCCTGCCAGTCCACCGTGGTGGAAATACCGAGGGATTCCGCGCCGGCCTCAAGTGAAATGCGCTGCGTGATCGTGGAGGAGCCCACCGTCCGCTCCACCACGACGACGGCGTCCCAGCCTGCGCTTTCCAGCGTCACCGATCGCGCGTCGACTACCGAGACGACGTTCCGGCGGTAGAACTCGTCAATGTCCCAGGCATCCCATTCGTTGGGCGTGTCCCGATGGAGCTCAAGGTGGTTTCCGAATGTCCCGGGCGCAACGGCTTCCCGGCCCGTTGCGTAATCCGACAGGGAGGTCAGCAATCCGTTGGCGTCCAGCACCGCGCGGATGATGCCGTTGTCCAAAACATACCCGCCGGCGCGTTCCGTGACCTTGACTGGATGATCCGAGTGGACCGGCTCGGCAGCGGCGAGCGCGGGTACGCCGCTGCGTTCGTGCGGGGCCGCATTGAGCAGGAACATGGTGTCTCCCTCGCCCAGCAACGCGGACGCGGCACCCGCAATGATGCCTTCGAGTTCCCGGGCGATTGCGGCGTAGTTCCGCTCCGCATCCTGGTGGACCCACGCGATGGAACTGCCCGGCAGGATGTCGTGGAACTGCTGGAGCAGCACCAGCCGCCACAACCGCTTGAGGTCCGCCGCGGGATAGGTGAACGAACCTGCAGTCCGTACTGCCGCCGTCGAGCACCAAAGCTCTGCCTCGCGCAGCAGGTGTTCCGAGCGGCGATTGCCTTGTTTCGTGTTGGCCTGGCTCGTGTAGGTGCCTCGATGCAGCTCGAGGTACATCTCGCCGACCCAGACCGGGAGGTTTCGGTACTCAGCCTCGGCCTGCTTGAAGAACTCCTCGGCGGTTCCCATGCGCACCTTCGGCGAGCCTTCCAGATCCGCTGTCCGGTGGGCTGCGGCAACCATTTCGCGCGTGGGTCCGCCGCCGCCGTCGCCGTAACCGAAGGGGACCAGCGAGATGGTGCCGCGGCCGTGCTCCCGGTAGTTGCGCTGGGCGTGGGCGAGTTCGCGGCCGTGGAGTTCGGAGTTGTAGGTGTCCACGGGCGGGAAGTGGGTGAAAAGCCGCGTGCCGTCGATGCCTTCCCAATTGAAGGTGTGGTGCGGCATCTTGTTGACCTGGTTCCAGGAGATCTTTTGGGTCAGGAACCACCGGGAACCAGCGGCCTTGACGATCTGCGGGAGGGCGCCGGAATATCCGAAGGAGTCAGGCAGCCACGCTTCCTGGCAGTCGATGCCGAACTCCTCCAGGAAGAAGCTCTTGCCCTCGACGAATTGGCGCGCCATGGCCTCGCCGCCGGGCATGTTGGTGTCCGATTCCACCCACATGCCGCCGACCGGCACGAATTGACCGGCCTTGACCTTTTCCCGTATCCGGATGAACAGCTCAGGATAGAACTCCTTCATCCATGCCAATTGCTGCGCCGAGGAGCAGGAGAAGACGAAATCGGGGTTCTCGTCCATGAGCGCGACGACGTTCGAGAAGGTGCGGGCGCATTTGCGGATGGTTTCACGGACCGGCCATAGCCAGGCCGAGTCAATGTGGGCGTGGCCAGTGGCCAGAAGTTCGTGGGCCGAGGCGTAGGCGGGCCGGCTCAAGACCTCGGCGAGGGCTTCCCTCCCGGCGGCTGCGGTACCGGCAACATCGTCCGGGTCCATGACGTCGAGCATGCGCTCGAAGGCGCGGAGGATCTCATGCCGCCGAGGCAATTCGAAGGGCAACTCGTGCATCAGCCCGCTGAGGGTCCAGATGTCCTGGTGGAGCTCCCACACCACTTCGTTGAGTTCGGCTATGGCGATGCGTCCGAGCCGGTAGCGGGGTTCGTCTCCGGAAGTGGTTTTGTCCCCCAAGGGAGTTGCTGCGAAGCTCCACCCCTGGCTGAGATCCGGATTGGCGGCGGCTTCCACGTAGAAGTCCACTGAGAGGCCGCCACCGAGCAGCTTCAGCGGGACGTGCTGGTTGCGCGGGGAGATCGCCTTGATGATGGTGCCGTCCGGCCGCCAGGCAATGCCTTCGCACTGGAATCCCGGGGCGTCGATGCTGAACCCGAGATCGACGACGATCTCCACCGCGGTGCCGTCCGCGACTCCCCAGCCCTCCGGGACCTCGCCCCGAAGCCGCAGCCATTTGGTGCTCCAGGCCTTGCCCCACGCAGCACCGTGTTCCTGGGGTTCAAAGACCTGGCGGACCGCTTCCGACACCGTCACCGGTTCTCCCGGGGCATCCCAGCTGCTCAATTCAAGAGGCAATGCCCGGCCATGGATGGCGGGCGCTATCCGCTCCCGGACAAAACGTTCGAGCCGCTTCTCGGTGATCCGGCGGTCGTCGTGCAATTGAAGTCCCCTTTGCGGTGGGCTGGCTTGATTGCTTCCTTACCGGTATGAGCAGCCTGAATCGGCAGGGTCATTGTTCGGAAGAAACAGATTCCATTCGATGGATAAAATCTACGTTGTTCCGGAACAATAGCCAAGTGATTGGCGGTCATCCCCGCAAATCCGAAGACGCGGCCGGAACGCCCACCCGGTCACTGCCTGCGTAGACGTTCAGGCTGGTCCCCCGGCTGAATCCCACCAGGGTCAGGCCGGTCTCCTGTGCGAGTTCCACCGCGAGGCTGGAGGGTGCGCTGACAGCGGCCAGAACCGGAATCCCTGCGAGCGCCGCCTTCTGGACCAGCTCGAAGGACGCCCGCCCGGAGACTTGCAGGACGGTGCCGCGCAGGGGCAAGAGTCCTTCGCGCAGCGCCCAGCCCACCACCTTGTCCACCGCATTGTGCCTGCCCACGTCTTCCCGCAGGCACAGCAGCTCAGCAGCACCGTCGTCGTGGATCCGGAAGAGTCCAGCAGCATGCACTCCCCCGGTCTTGTCGAAGACCGCTTGTGCTTCGCGGAGACGGTCAGGCAGCGAGGCGAGAACCCCCACCGGAACGCTCAGGGGGTCGCCCGCCGGGCTGAAGTGCGAGGATTTGCGCACTGCCTCGATGGAGTCGGTGCCGCAGATTCCGCACGAGCTGGAGGTGTAGACGTTGCGGCCTGTCTCCGGCAGGACGACGTCGGGACGCAACTGGGCCTCCACGACGTTGAAGGTCTGGACGCCGTTCTCGTCCTCGCCGGCACAGAAGCGCAGGGAAATGAGCTGGGCCGGGTCCCAGATGACGCCTTCGGAGACCAGGAAGCCGGCCACGAGGTCAAAGTCGTCGCCGGGCGTCCGCATGGTTACCGAGAAGGACATGTGCCCCAGGCGCACCTCGAGCGGCTCTTCGACGGCCAGGAAGTCCTCCCGGTAGCGGACCGGGTGCTCCAACGCCTGGGCGGAGCCATCCAGGACAAATTTGTGCACCTTGCGGCGCTGGGTCACCCGGCCCATCTCAGATACCCACCCTCCCGGCAGCATCCCCATGCTTGACGAACCGCACTGTCATGGCCTTGTAGCCCGGCGTATTGGATTCACGGGCAACGAGCTCCCGGTGGACCAACGCGTTGGCCTCCGGGAAGTACGCCGCCGCGCAACCCTTCGCAGTGGGGTATGCAACCAGCCGGAATTTGTCCGCCCGCCGTTCCGTTCCGCCGAAGGTGGAGATGACGTCCACCATGTCCCTGTCCACGAAGCCGAGCTCATGGAGATCCTCCTCGTGGACAAGGATGACCCGGCGGCCTTCGGAAATTCCCCGGTAGCGGTCGTCGAGCCCGTAGAACGTGGTGTTGTACTGGTCGTGGCTGCGGACTGTCTGCAGGATCAGGTGGCCGGCCGGGGCTTCCAGGTACTCCAAGGGGCTCACGGTGAAGCGTGCCTTGCCGATGTCCGTGGCGAACGTGCGGGTGTCACGTGGCGGATTGGGCAGCACGAAGCCGTTCTTGGTCCGCACCCTTGCGTTGAAGTCCTCGAAGCCGGGGATCACCCTGGCGATATGGTCCCGGATGACGTCGTAGTCCTCCGCCATGGCACGCCAATCCACAGGATGGCCATCCCCGAGCACTGCCTGGGCCATGCGTGCGACGATGACGGGTTCGCTGAGCAGGTGCTCCGAGACGGGGGTCAACCGGCCCTGGGTGGAATGGATGACGGACATGGAGTCTTCCACGGAGAGGATCTGGCGCCCGCCCGGGTGTTTGTCGTCCGTGTCGGTGCGGCCCAGGGTGGGCAGGATCAGGGAGGTCTTGCCGTGCACCACGTGGGCACGGTTGGGTTTGGTGGAGATGTGCACTGTCAGCCCGGCCCTCTTGAGCCCCGCTTCCAGTGCGACGGTGTCCGAGCCCGCCGCGGCGAAGTTGCCGCCCATCGAAACGAACACGTCCACATCGCCCTTCTCCAAGGCGTGTTGGGTTTCCACGGAGTCGTAACCGTGGGCCCGTGGCATGGTGAATCCAAACTCTTTGTCCAAAGCTGCCAGGAAGCGTTCGGAGGGCTTCTCCCAGATGCCCATGGTGCGGTCACCCTGCACGTTGGAGTGGCCTCGGACGGGGCAGGCACCGGCACCCCGCTTGCCGAAGTTTCCCTGCAGGAGCAGCAGGTTGACGATTTCCCGCAAGGTGTCCACGGAGTGCGGCTGCTGGGTCAGGCCCAGTGCCCAGCAAATGATGGTGCCCTTCGAGGCGGCCAGCATTCCGGCCACCTTGGTGATTTCGATGCGGCTCAGGCCCGTGGCGCGTTCCGTCTCGACCCAGTCCAAGGCAGCCCGGGCTTCGGCGTACGCCTCGAAGCCGTCGGTTTGGGCCTCGATGAAGGCGCGGTCCACCACTGTTCCCGGCTGCCGCTTCTCCTCCTCCAGCAGGAGGTGGCCCAGCGCCTGGAACAAGGCAAGGTCGCCACCGACCTTGATCTGCAGGAATTCATCGGCGATGTCCGTGCCGCCGCCCACCACACCGTTGAGCGACTGCGGATCCTTGAAGTTGAGGAGCCCTGCTTCCGGCAATGGATTGACGGCTACAACCTTGCCGCCGTTGTTCTTGCAATCACGCAGCGCGGAGAGCATGCGCGGGTGGTTCGTGCCCGGGTTCTGGCCGACCACGAGCACCAGTTGCGCTTCGTGGATGTCTTCCAGGGAGACCGTGCCCTTGCCGATGCCGATAGTCGGGTTGAGGGCGCTCCCGGAAGACTCATGGCACATGTTCGAGCAGTCGGGCAGGTTGTTGGTGCCCAGGCTCCGGGCGAACAGCTGGTACATGAAAGCGGTCTCGTTGGCCGTCCGCCCCGAGGTGTAAAAAACGCAGCGCTCCGGCGTCGTGGCATTCACGTGCTCGCCGATCAGGGTGAAGGCATCGGTCCAGCTGATCGGCGAATAGTGCGTGTCTCCCGGGCGGATGACAACCGGCTCGGCAATGCGCCCTTGGCTGCCCAGCCAGTATTCGGTCTTGTCCTCAAGTTCGGCCAAGGAGTGGCGGGCCCAGAATGCCGCGTCGACCACGCGCGTGGTGCTCTCCTCGGCGATCGCCTTGGCCCCGTTTTCGCAGAACTCGGCCGGACTGCGCTTGCCGGTGATGGACTCCGGCCAAGCGCAGCCGGGACAATCGAAACCATCCCGTTGGTTGACGCGGAGCATTGACTTGACGGTCCGGCTCACACCCGCTTGGGACCAACCCCGTTCCAATGCCACGGTGACCGCCTTGACTCCGGCGGCGGAGCGCTTGGGCGGGTGGATCTGGAGGTCATCTTCATTGATGTCCTGCTCGGGAGCATGCCTGTTCATGTCCCCATCATTGCAAGGCCTGACCCGCTAATCCACCCGCGTCCATCCGGCGCCGGAAGTTCTCAGCCTGTCAGGGCGCTCCAGTCCACCGGCCCGGACGGAACCTTGCGGGCAGAACGGGAGGGAGACTTCTTGGCCTTGTCTTCCGGGGGCTTCGGCTGCGGAAGCGGCGGCCCCCATGGCAACGGAAAAGCCGGCACTGCCTCGCCCAGTTGCACGCCGTGCGGCGGCACCACCATGACTCCGTCCGCGCTGGCGAGGCCGCGCATCATCCCCGGCCCCGCATGCTGGGCCGGCGACGCCAAGCCGTACACGAACCTGAAGGGAAGCAAGCGCGTGCGCCCCGGGTCGGCGTCGAGCATTGCACCGCAAGGCACCTCGCCGACGTCGGGCAGCGTCCCGTGTCCCAGCCCGGCAAGGAGCGGTGCGCCGATCGTGAAGAGAACCATCATGGCCGCGAGGGGATTGCCGGGAAGACCCAGCACGAAGCGTCCGTCCGGCAATTCGGCCAAAACGGCGGGATGTCCCGGGCGCATCGCGATTCCATCAATCAGCAAGCGGCCGCCGAGCTCCGCAATGGCCCGACGGAAATGGTCTGTCCCCGACCGGCCTGTTCCCCCGGTGGTGATGACGACGTCAGCAGGTGGCGTGTCCGGAGACAGCTCGCCTTCTTCCAGGGCCGAGAGCCATTCGGCATAGGAGTCGCCTATCTTGATTTGCTCGCCGCCGATCCCGCCAAGGAGCTCGACGACGGCGCCAAGCTGGGGACCGAAGGTATCCCTCACCAGCCCGGGGGCCGGGACACCTGCGGTCACCACTTCGGAGCCGGTCAGGAGCATTTTCACGAGTGGCTTGCCCAGGACGTCCAGTTCGTCGCGCCCGGCCAGTGCGGCCAGTGCGAGGTGGGCGGGGTTCAGCACGACGCCGGATTTGACCAGTAGCTCTCCTGCCGCGGCTTCTTCGCCCGCGTTGCGGATATGTTGCCCGTTGCGCGGTTCGCCGGGTTTCGCGTTCCCTCCCAGCGCAAGGAGCGGCAAGCCATCCTCGTCCGTGGTCAGGACTCCGCTCTCGCTCCGCAGCACCGCCTTGGCACCCGGCGGGATCAGGCCGCCGGTGGTGATCGGGCTCGCCTGGTGCGGGGCCAGCCTGTGGCCCGGCTCCGCCAGGATCCACGGGCCGCCGCCGTTGACCGCCCAGCCATCCATCGCCGAGGACGCATAGTGCGGCAGGTCCTGCAGGGCGTGGACGTCCGAGGCCAAGGTCCTGCCGATGGCGTCCTTCAGGGCGACGGGCGCGGCGGGAATGGGTGTGGCACTGTCGAAGGCAAGTTGCCGGGCTTCCGCCCACAAGTGGTCGGCGTGCGGGACACGCTCGACGTCCGGGGCCGGTTCGGTCGTGGCGCCGGGCGGCTCGGCGCCTTCTCCCGCGGCGCCTTCTTGAGGGGATTCCGTCATCCGGCGTCGGTTCCGGGGTTCGTATAGTCCTTCGCGAGCGTGCGGGCCAGGCCCATCGCGGCATCCATCGACGCGGATTCGCTCGCCTGCCCCGAACCCGCTGCGAGTCCGGCTGCGAAGCCTGCGATGAAGGTGGTCAAAGGAGCCGCCGGCCGGACCACTGAATGGGCTGCAACCCCTGCCAGGGACAGGATCTCGTTGATGTCGATCTCGACGTTTTCGAGCTCATATGCTTGCAGCAGGCTCCTGCACCATTCCTCGAGCGTTTCTTCCTGGCTCTTCACGATCCGCCTCCACAGTCCGGTACAGCTGTTGTCACGGCAGGTCGCCGTCCACTCCGAGCGCCGCGGCATCGTCCCAGGTATCCACGTCGTCGGTGGATCCTTCGGGGACAGGCACGGCCAGCAGATCAAGCCTAGCAAGCAGCCGGAAGACCGCGGCGTTGGCCAGGCCACCCTCTTCCGACACAGCCTGCACTTCCCGCTGCAAGGCAGATACCCGGTAGATCCCGAGCAGCGGCTGCTTCCGTCCATCGGAGGAAATGGACAGGGCTCCTTCCGATTCCGGGTGAGCGGAAAGTTCCTGGAGCAGGACGGGAACCGCGGCGGCGGCCAGGGGCATGTCGCAGGCCATGACGAGCACCCAGGCCGAATGGTTCGGGGACAGACTTTGGCTGTGGCCCAGGGCGAGCAGTCCAGCGGCGATCGCGGCTGCCGGTCCGGCGAAGGACGGGTCCTCCCGTGCGGTCAGCGTGCCGTCCGGCAAAGTGCCGGGATCCGGCCCGACGACGACGACTCTCCCGGCTCCGCGCGTGGCCGCCAGGGCGCGCTGAAGGAGCGTGGCGCCGCCGTACCTCAGCTGGGCTTTGGGCACGCCGCCGAGGCGGGAGGACTTGCCACCCGCCAATACCATCGCATCAAAGTCCACCCGCCCAGATTACCCGGGAAGCGAGCTCAATTCCGGTTCAGGCCGCCGATTCAGGGAGGAGGAAGGGATCCCATGCGGGCGCAGGTTTCTCAAGCTCCTTGATCTGCCAGATAGTCCCGGTGGGCGCCGCGGGAGTGAACCTCAGTTTCCAGCCCATCTCGGCTGGAGTGTGGTCACTCTTGGCGTTGTTGCAGCGCAGGCACGCTGCCACCAGGTTTTCCCAGGAATCCGCGCCGCCCCTGGATTTGGGGTGGACGTGGTCAATGGTGTGGGCTGCTTTCCCGCAATAGGCGCAACGGTGACCGTCGCGGCGCAGGACGCCGCGGCGTGTAACCGCCGTGATGGTGTTGTACCTTGGCCGGATGTAGCGATTGAGCAGAATCACAGACGGACGTCCGAGAATCTCCTGTGGCCCGACGACAGGCTCGTCGCCTTCGGCCACTACGCTCGCTTTTCCGGTGAGCACAAGGACCAGCGCCCGGCGGAAGGTTACTACCGCCAGCGGTTCATATCCAGCATTCAGAACGAGTGTGCGCATGCACGTACCTCTTCACGGCCGCACCCGTCAGGGGCGCGAGGGCCGGCTGCCCTCTGCATGTACGGGCTGTGGATCGACAACCTAAGAGTAAACACCCGGAGGCCAGATCAACGAATCCTTGCGGGAGTTCCAGCACAGTGTCGGTCAAAGTTCACGTGCCGGACACGTAGCGCATGCTGGTTAAAACAGAACATCCCCGCGGGCGGACCAGCGGGGATGTTCCAGTGAAGCTATGTAGCCGGAGCTATTTAGCCACCAACGCGGATGAAGACCGGGCCGGAGCCGACGTTGACGCTGTAAAGGGCGGTGGTGCCACCGTTCCAGCCGCCGTGGACTGCCATGCCGTTGCCGACGTAAACGGCGATGTGGGCCATGCCCATGCCACCGTTCTGGTAGTAGACCAAGTCGCCCGGCTGCGCTTCAGCAGCGCTGACCGTGCGGCCGAGGGAGAGGTAGTCTGCCGGCCAACCGTGGAAGTGGATGCCAACAGCAGCCAAGGAGTTCGAAGCCAGAGCCGTGCAGTCCTGGGCAACGCCCAGCTGTGCGTAAGCTGCGGCAGCAATTGCCGCGCCCTGGCCGCTGGCAACCTTCGTTGCGGGCGAAACAGCAGCAGTCACGGAAAGCGTCGAGACGCCGTTAGCGGCACCCGTTGCAGCCTGCGGAGCAGGAGCGGCTTCCTGGGTAGCGACCGGAGCAGGAGCAACCGGAGCAGCCTCGGTGGAAACCGCCGGGCGCTCGTACTTGATGGCGACGGAGGAGTCGGCCGAAATGCTGGCTTGGGCGACGGACTGGACTTCCAGGGCGGAGGTCGCAGTGGACTCGCGGGGGACATTGGTTTCTGCAGCGTTGGCTGCGATACCGCTAGTGAGAACCAGTCCGGAAGCAGCTGCGATAACTGCTGCCTGACGGCCTACGCCACCGGCGTTGCTGCCGACAGTCTTAGCGATAACGGCAAGCGAGTTGGTCTTGGTGACCACGGCGCGGTGGCGCGCAACAGTAGAGCGTGAAGACACGTTAAGAGGCCTCTCCCTATGCCCGCGAGGTAAGCTGTCGGATTCGGATGGGAGTCATCCGGCCACACCCCTCCCTTTCGGAAGCTGTGCGACTTAACCCCAAGGCCATCGGTGAAGATGACCAAAAGTGGGTCCCCCGCCTCTGCCAGACGATGTTTTGCGAACGGAACCTCGGGCAGTGGCAGAGCTAGGCAATCCACCCGAGTGCATCAACTCTCTAAAAGTTGATGCGAGTTAGACGGTACATGAGTTTTGGCTGAATGTCACATTCAGGTCACGGAGCGTGACAAGCATGCGAGAGGCTTCCATCGGATTGGCTACAGCCAGCCCAGGGGGTCGACGACGTCGCCGTTGACCATGACTTCAAAATGGAGGTGGCAGCCGGTGGAGGCGCCGGTAGTGCCGCTCAACGCGATGACATCGCCGCGGCTGACAGTCTGGCCCACTTGGACGTTGAACGAAGACAAATGGTTGTACGTGGTTTCCAGGCCGTTGCCGTGGTCCACCACAATGCGGTTCCCGCCGCCATACGGATGCCAGCCGGCGAAGGTCACCTTGCCCGCCGCGGCGGCGTGGACCTGGGTGCCGCACTGGGCCACGAAGTCCTGGCCCCGGTGGAACTCCCCCAGGCCGCCCGTGATGGGGTTCACGCGGTAGCCGAACGGCGAGGCCGTGATCAGGGTATCCAGCGGCGCCCCGAGGGTGCCCTTGGAGGACGACGTCTTGATGGTGCCGACGGACTGCGCGCTCAGGAGCTGCTTGAGCCTGCTGTCCGGATCCGCCGTGGTGGAAACCGCAGCGCGGCTGAAGTCGATCGTGGCGCTTGCCGCGGCCGGGATTTCAGGCTGGGTACCCACTGCCGACGCGGCCGGGTTTGACTCGGCCGTGGCCGACATGGCGCCGGTGCCCGGCATCGCGAGCGTCAGGATGAGGCCCGTAGCGGCAAGCGCCACTCCCGCCTTCTGTCCCGCTCCGCTCGCGGCTGCGAACTCGGCCATCTGCCGCAAAGGACCCTTGCGGCGGCGGAGTTCGCGATGGGGATCGCGGGGGCGCTCGTGCTCGACGGCGCTTGCGCTCCGCAGCTCAGCAGCAGGACCGGACGCGCGCCTGCGGCCCCTGGTGTTCTGCGTGGTCAAGGTTTTCCTCTCTGGCAAGCCTGCGAAGTTAGCTGTCGGATTCGGGCCAGAGAGATCGTGGACCCGGTCCGCACGAAGGACGCGAAGCGGAGGGCTACTCCGAAGGGGACCCTGCGCAATGTGTGCTTCCGCTGCGGACTTCACCCCAAGGCCGTCTTTCGACGGCCGATGGTGGTTCCCCCGCTTCTGCCAGTGAATGGACTAATCCACCTGGTCCGCTGGCAGAACTCGGCTTCGGATCAGGTAACGCTTTGGTATCGGCGCCAGTAGTCAACTATAGGGGATTAAGCCCCCGCGGTAATAATTTCGTTATCTTTGCCGCTCGCCTTGCCGGGCGGGCTAGGCGACCGTGACGAACACGTGCGAGGCAACCTCGGGCGGCAGCTCCAGGGCGCCGTCGATATTGGGCACGCGGACGGAGATGTACTCCCCCACCCGTTCCAGGGAAACCCTGGCACCGGGACGGATTCCGCCCTCGTCCAGCTGCACCAGAAGTTCCGGTTCCACCTGGATCGGTTCGGCCAAGCGACTGACGGTGACCCGGTTTTCAGGTGAGTATTCGTTCATCGCGTCAAGGAGGTTGACCACGCCGTCCGTAAACGCGTGGGACGCGGCTCCGCCCAGCGCTTCGAGTCCCGGAATGGGGTTGCCGTAGGGCGATTCCGTGGGGTGGTCCAGGAGTTCGTAGAGCCGCCGCTCCACGCGCTCGCTCATGACATGCTCCCAGCGGCACGCCTCATCGTGGACGTAGGCCCAGTCAAGTCCGATGACATCGGCCAGGAGCCGTTCCGCGAGCCGGTGCTTGCGCATGACCTCCGTGGCGCGTTTCCGGCCCGTTTCGGTCAGCTCAAGGTGCCGGTCGTTGGACACAATCACCAGGCCGTCGCGTTCCATCCGACCGATCGTCTGGGAAACGGTGGGGCCGGAGTGCCGCAAGCGCTCGGCGATGCGTGCGCGAAGAGCCACGATGTTCTCTTCTTCAAGCTCCAAAATGGTCCGAAGATACATCTCAGTGGTATCGATCAGATCCGTCATCCAGCTCAGCTCCTCGAGCGCAGTATCTTGCGTGTTTTCGCCAGCTCCAAGCTTAGCTTATTTGGAATTACTCCGGATAATTCCCATGCCAGCTCCGGAGTCATGTCCGGCGCCCGGTCGTGGACCGTTGGAACAAAAGCTTTCCACGTGGCGGACTATGACACCTCCGGTTCTGCCCCCGCCTGCGGCGTCGGGCAGAATTGGGAAGTCGAAGGAGGCCGCTTGCCACCTGCCACGACCCATCTAGGCCGCTACTTCACCATTGGAGCATCCCGTGAGCGACAACAGCATCACTATCCCCGCCGATTTGCTGCCCAAGGACGGCCGCTTCGGCGCCGGGCCCTCCAAGGTCCGCCCGGAGCAGATCGAGGCCCTGTCCGCCGCCTCGACCACGATCCTCGGCACCTCCCACCGCCAGGCACCGGTCAAGAACCTGGTGGGCTCCGTCCGCGAGGGACTGAGCCAGTTCTTCCGTGCACCCGAGGGCTACGAGGTGATTCTCGGCGTCGGCGGCTCCACCGCGTTCTGGGATGTCGCCAGTTTCGGCCTGGTCGAGAAGAAGGCCCAACACCTTTCCTTCGGTGAGTTCGGCTCCAAGTTCGCTGCGGCCACCAATAAGGCACCCTTCCTGGAAGCCTCGTCCATCATCACGTCCGAGCCGGGCACCCGGCCGGTTTCCGAGGCCGAAGCGGGCGTGGACGTGTACGCATGGCCGCAGAACGAAACCTCGACGGGTGTGGCCGCTCCGGTCAAGCGCGTAGAGGGCAGCGACGACGGCGCGCTGGTCCTGGTGGATGCGACGTCGGCGGCTGGCGGCCTGGATGTCGATGTTGCCGAGGCCGACGTCTACTACTTCGCGCCGCAAAAGAACTTCGCTTCCGACGGCGGCCTGTGGCTCGGCCTCTTCTCCCCCGCCGCCCTGGAGCGCGCCGCCCGCATCAAGGCAAGCGGCCGCTGGATCCCCGATTTCCTGGACCTGCAGACGGCCATCGACAACTCGAAGCTCAACCAGACCTACAACACGCCGTCCTTGTCCACGTTGGTGACCTTGGATGCCCAGGTCCAGTGGCTCAACAAGAACGGTGGCCTGGATTTCGCTTCGGGACGCACCGCGGACTCGGCAAACCGCATCTACACGTGGGCAGAGACTTCCGAGTACGCCACCCCGTTCGTCGCGAAGGCAGAGGACCGCTCCAACGTCATCGCCACGATCGATTTCGATGATTCGATCGACGCCGCGGCCATCGCCAAGGTGCTGCGCGCCAACGGGATCGTGGACACGGAGCCGTACCGCAAGCTGGGCCGCAACCAGCTGCGCATCGCTACCTTCGTTGCCATCGAGCCGGACGACGTCTCTGCGTTGCTCGCCAGCATCGACTTCGTGGTGGGCGAACTGAAGAAGTAAGGGCCGGCCGCGTTCCCGCGGTCAGGACTTGTCGGCGTCGTCCGGGTGCGGATCCCGGGCGGCGCTGGCCTCTTTAACGGCGCTGTCCCTCTTAAGAGCATCGCGCGCGCCAAAGGACTCAATGCGGAAGAACCGCATCCCGCGGGCGGTGCGGTCGAAACGGAGCCGCAGCTGGCGCGCGCGGATGATCCATACGATGCCGACGACGGCGGTGCTAGCGCCCGCGGCTGCGGCCACGCCCACAGCCCATCGGGGTCCGGCGACGTTGGATACCCAGCCGACGAACGGTGCGCCGATGGGCGTTCCGCCCATGAAGATGGCCATGTAGAGTGCCATGACCCGGCCGCGCATGACGGGTTCGGTGGTGGATTGCACGTAGCCGTTGGCGCTCGTGATCATGGTCAGGGCAAACAGGCCGCAGGGAATCAGCGCCAGGGCAAACATGGTGTAATTCGGTGCCAGCGCCGCCAGTCCGCTCGCGAGGCCGAAGCCGCCCGCCGCCGCGAAGATGAGGCGCATCCGTGGCCGGCCGCGCCGGGCGGCAAGGAGCGCTCCTGCGACGGAGCCGATCGCCATGACCGAGTTGAGCAGCCCGAAGGCGCCCGCGTCCATGCCGAACTCCGTACCGACCATGGCCGCGATGAAGAGGACGAAGTTCAAGCCGAATGTGCCCATGATGAAGATCGCGACGAGCACAACCACAATGTCCGGTCGATTGCGGACGTAACGAAGCCCTTCCCGGATGCGGCCTTTGCCTGCGGCTGCCCGGGGCTGGACACGCAGTGAGGCGAGGGGAATGGCCCGGATCGCGCCAAGCATCGCGAGGAAGGTCAGGGTATTGATCATGAATACCCAGCCCGGGCCTACAGCCACTGTCAGGACGCCGGCCACGGCGGGACCGATCATGCGCGCAACGTTGAAGGATGCGCTGTTCAATGCAACGGCGTTGGAAAGATAGTCGTCCTTGACCAGTTCCGAGACGAACGTCTGGCGGACGGGAGCGTCAAGTGCCGAGACGACGCCAAGTACCAGCGCGAACACATAGACATGCCACAACTGCGCCGCACCGCTCAGCACCAGGAGTCCCAAGCCAGTGCTCAGGACTGCCATGGCCGATTGCGTCATGACCAGGAGCCTGCGCCGGCTGTAGCGGTCGGCAAGCAGTCCGGCCCACGGGGCCAGGAAAAGCTGCGGCCCGAGTTGGAGGGCCAAGGTCACGCCCATGGCGCCGGCGTCGTGATTGCTCAGATGGGCGAAGACCAACCAATCCTGGGCAGTCCGCTGCATCCACGTGCCGACGTTGGAAATGAGGGCACCGATGAACCAGATGCGGTAGTTAAGGACACCCAGCGATTTGAAAGTGGACATCAGTTTCCACCTTCACGGAATTCACTCGCCGGGTCCGCCAAAGGTTAGTCAGCCTCGATGTCGTCGATGTCGTCGTTCTCTGGTGCGTCACCGGAAGCGGCGGCCTGCGAACCGGAAGGCTCGCCGTCGTCGTCCGCGTCAACGGCGACGACGGCCTCTTCCGCTAGCTCTTCGGCCGCGGTAGCTTCGTCCTCCGGACGGACGCGTTTTGCCCACGGCACCCATTCCGGCGCGAGGATGGAGTCCTCCGACGGCAACAGGCCAAGCTCGCTGACAGTGACCACTTTGGAGCGCGAGTTGCGGGTCACCACCGCGTACCACTGCCAACCGCCGTAGCCGGCCAGCCGCGATTCGAACAGGTGGGTGACCACGCGTTCGCCTTCGGAGCGCGCGGCAATGTGCGGGCCGATTTCACCCGGCCTGGCAATGGTCTCCACCGCGTTGCGGGCAACGTCGACGGCGGCGGCCAGGAAAGCGTCCGGCTTACCGACGCGCCACACGGGGATGCCGGTGCGGGGCTTCGCCGTTGCCGGCTTCCGCTCAGCACCGGGACCAGGCGTGGCTGGAGCGGCGCCAGTGCCGTTTTCTTCAGGACTGGCTTCAGCGGATTCCGATGTCATGGCAGCTTTAGGCTTCCAGCTCGTCGGCGACCTTGCGCAGGGCTGCGGCAATGGCCTTGCCCTTGGCGCCTTCAGGGTACTTGCCGGCGGACAAGGTGCCAGAGAGGTTGTCCAGGACGGAAACGAGATCCTGGACTACCGGAGCGAGCTCCCGGGCGTTCATGCGCTTGGCCTTGGCCATGGATGGCAACTTGTCCAGCACGCGGAGGCCAAGGGCCTGCGCGCCCCGGCGACCATCGGCGACGCCGAACTCAACCCGGGTGCCTGCCTTGAGATCCGCTACGCCTTCGGGCAGCGCGGATTTGGGCAGAAACACTTCCTGGCCGTCCTCTGCCGCGAGGAATCCGAAGCCTTTGTCCTTGTCATACCACTTGACCTTGCCGGTGGGCACGTAATCAACCTTCTTCGTTCTTACTTGCGAGACACGGCCGGCGCGCCACCGCATCCGCAGGATGCCGCGGGAATGGGGGTAACTGCCTGGACCGTGTTGGTCTATTGCTTCAAGGTTATCCTGCCCGGCCACGGATTCGCGCTTTGAGGCTCCCGCAGGCCGGTGCCGCCGCCATTTGTCCGCAACCGGACTGCACCCCAGCCTGGAACCGGTGATGGGGCCCGGGACTGTTAGCGTTGCATGCATGATTCCCCACGACTTCCGCCGGCCGCTCACGATCGTTGCCGCCGTCGTCGCAGTCCTGTCCCTGGCGGCCGTAGCCGCCGTCATGGCGATCGCTTTTGGCAACGGCGTGGCACCGGTGTGGGTCACGTCCACCGCCCTGTACGGGCTGCCGCTCGCTTTCATCCTGATGGCCGCATTGGTGGTTGACTCCGTGTGGGCACGGCGCCGTCAATGAGCGGCCGGAAAGCCCGACGGCGGACCCGGCTGGCGGTAACGTTGAACTGATGTCCCTCATTCGCGCGCTCAGCAAGGAACTGGAAGCGCGCAGCGACGATTCGCTGCGGGCCTTGTTTGCCGCGCGGCCGGACCTCATCTCTCCCGTTGCCCCGGACTTCGCCGCCCTCGCGGCGAGGGCAAGCGCCCGGGTCAGCGTGCAGCGCGCCCTGGAGCGGCTCAACAAACCGGAGATGCAGGTACTGGAGACCCTCCACCTCTGCACCAACACGGACACCGGCCACAGCGTCTCGGCGGCCGGATTGAAGAAGTGCATCAATGGCGCGACGCTTGCCGCGCTCGAGCCGATCCTGAACAAACTCCAGGAGCTGGCCCTCATCCACCGGGCAGATCCGCCGGCCACAGTGCACAATCCTGGCAGGCAGCGCTTCTACTTGCCGGTGGGCAGCCTCAAGGACGTCATCGGCATCTACCCGGCGGGCTTGGGCCGCAGCTACACCGAGTTGGTACGGCTGCAACCGGCCTTCGCCCAGCGCGTGGTGCATCTCGTTGCCGAACTCCACCAGAGCGGCGCCCATGTCCTGGCCGCCACGACGCCCATGGACGCGGCATTGGCACTTCAACGTTGGACGTCGACGCCGGAGAACCTTCAGCACATCCTGTCCGAGGCACCTGTACGGACGCGACCGCTTTTGAACAAGTTCGGCAGTTGGGCGATGGGCGCGGTTCCCCAGGCCCAGCGCAAGGCCTCCGTGCTCCATGAAGGCCACGACGTCGGCCCCGTGGACTGGCTCCTGGCCCGGGGGCTGCTTGTCCCCTTGGACGCGGGCCACGTTGAGCTTCCGCACAGCGTCGGCCTGTCCCTGCGCGGCGGCTCGATCGTGGACCACTTCACCTTGAAGCCTCCCGTGCCGGAGCTGGGCCAGACGAGTGCCGCCTTGCGCCGCAATGCCGCCATGGGTGCCATCGCCGAAGTGCTCCGGCTGGTGGGTGAACTCCTGTACGCGGTCCGCGAGCAGCCGGTGGTCACCCTGCGCAGCGGCGGGGTGGGCGTGCGCGAGCTCAAACGCCTCGCCGACAGCCTCCGCCTCGGTTTGTCCGAGACCGCACTGATCCTCGAGCTCAGTGCCTTGTCCGGATTGGTGCGCCTCGATGTGGACAGTTCCACGTGGGTGCAACCGCCCTCGCTGGAATGGCTCACGCTCCCGCGCCAGGAACAGTGGCTCTGGCTGGTCAACGCCTGGCTTGCCAGCGAGCGCGCTCCTTCCCTCGTGGGCCAGGCCCTTGTTGGGCCCGCCACCACGGCACCGCGACCGGGCTCTGCGGCAACGTCCATCAATGCCCTGTCCGCCGAGGCCCAGCGCCCCGACGCCCCGCTGGTCCGCAAGAGGATCCTGGAGATCCTCGAAGAACTCACCCTTGAGGTGGAAGCACCGGACGGCAAGGCTCCTGTGCTCAACGCCGAAGCCGTCATGGAACGCGCCGAATGGGCCCAGCCTCGGATGTCGCGGCGGTTCAGTTCCCTTGTCCGCGGCATCCTGCATGAAGCGGAACTCCTGGGGCTCATGGGTTCCGGCGCCCTCACCCAGCTTGGTTCGGCGATCGCCACCGAACAGCCCGATCTGGCCCTCAGCATCCTCGGCGAACACCTCCCCGCCGCGGTCAACCACGTCCTGCTGCAAGCAGACCTGACCGCCGTCGCCCCCGGGTACCTGGCTCCCGAGCTGAGCGAAAAACTGCTCCTGATCGCCGACGCCGAAGGCCAGGGCCCGGCGACGATCTTCCGCTTCTCCGGAGATTCGATCCGGCGCGCGTTGGACGCCGGCCAGGACGCGGAATCCATCCTCGGGTTCCTGCGCACCCACTCGGCCACTGATGTCCCCCAGCCACTCCGCTACTTGATCAAGGACATCGCTTCGCGGCACGGCCGCCTGCGCGTCGCCAGCAGCCCCAGTTTCGTCCAGAGCGACGACGAGGCAGCCATCGCCGAACTCGTTCAGGAGCCGGGAGCCTCAAGCCTCGGACTTGTCCGGATCGCCCCAACGGTGCTGACCTCCACGGCGAGCCCGCGGGAGGTCGCGAGGGTGCTGCGCGAGCTGGGACTCTCGCCTGCCGTGCAGGAGGCGGAGACCGCCGTCGTGCGCTACAAGAGGACGACGGCGATGGCCGGCGGCGTCCGCCCCGTGTACACGGCGCCCCGCACCGCACCGCCGGACGACGACGTCGACGCCCAGCTTTCGGTACTGAGGCACCATCGGGCGGTCCACGGCGACATGACCGGCGAGGCGGCAACGCAACTCGGACTCGAAACCCTGCAGAGGGCCATCCGGCTCAAGCAAGCGGTCACCATGAACGTGGTTGACGGCGCGGGGAATTCCAATACCGAAACCGTTGTTCCCGTATCGGTGTCGGGAGGGCGCGTCAGGGTGTTCGACGCCGCCAGGGACACCGAAAGAGTCTTGTCCATCCATCGCATCATCGATGTGGAGCCCGCGGGCGATCCGCGCAAGTGAGGAAGCAATAGTGAGCGACGGTCCGCTGATCGTACAGAGCGACAAAACCATCCTGCTGGAAGTCGACCACGAGCTCGCCACCGAGGCCCGGCATGCGATTGCGGCCTTCGCCGAACTGGAGCGGGCCCCCGAACACGTCCACAGCTACCGGCTCACCCCATTGGGCCTGTGGAATGCGCGCGCGGCAGGACTGGACGCCGAAAAAGTCCTCGACACGCTCCTGCGCTACTCGCGTTTCCCGGTGCCGCACTCCTTACTGATCGACATCGAAGAGACCATGTCCCGCTACGGCCGCTTACGCCTGGAAAAGGACCCGCAACACGGATTGGTCATGCGCACGAGCGACTACCCCGTACTTGAGGAAGTCAGCCGGGCCAAGAAGATCGCACCGCTGTTGGGTCCGAGGATCGACGGCGAAACGGTGGTGGTGCATTCCTCGCAGCGCGGACAGCTCAAGCAGTTGTTGCTCAAGCTCGGATGGCCGGCCGAGGACCTCGCGGGCTACGTGGACGGCACCCCGCACCTGATTGCCCTGAACGAGGACGGTTGGCACCTGCGGCCCTACCAGAAACTCGCCACGGAGAACTTCTGGGCGGGCGGCAGCGGCGTCGTCGTCCTGCCCTGCGGTGCAGGGAAGACCCTGGTGGGGGCAGCTGCCATGGCCACCAGTTCCACCACCACGCTGATCCTCGTGACCAACACGGTCGCGGCCCGGCAGTGGAAGGACGAGCTCCTCAAGCGGACGTCGCTGACCGAGCAGGAAATCGGCGAGTATTCGGGCGCGGTCAAGGAAGTGCGGCCCGTCACGATCGCCACCTACCAGGTCCTGACCACCAAGCGCGGCGGCCTCTACCCGCACCTGGAGCTCGTGGACGGGCACGACTGGGGACTCATCATCTACGACGAGGTTCATCTCCTCCCTGCTCCGATCTTTCGGATGACCGCGGACCTGCAGGCCCGGCGGCGGCTTGGGCTCACGGCGACGCTTGTGCGCGAGGACGGCCGCGAGGGCGAGGTCTTCAGCCTCATCGGCCCCAAGCGCTACGACGCACCGTGGAAGGACATCGAAGCCCAGGGGTACATTGCGCCGGCAGACTGCGTGGAGGTCCGGGTGGACCTCCCCAGGGACGAGCGCGTGGCCTACGCGATGGCGGAGGACGCGGACAAGTACCGGCTCTGCGCGACGTCGGAGACCAAGACAAACTTGGTGGAGCAGTTGGTGGCCTTGCACCAAGGCGAGCAACTGCTGGTGATCGGCCAATACATCGACCAGTTGGATGAAATCGGCGAGCGCTTGGACGCCCCCGTGATCAAGGGCGATACCTCGGTGAAGGTACGGCAGAAACTGTTCGATGCCTTCCGCGCCGGTGACATCAAGACCCTCGTGGTGTCCAAAGTGGCCAACTTCTCGATCGACCTGCCCGAGGCATCCGTGGCGATCCAGGTATCTGGATCTTTCGGTTCCCGCCAGGAAGAGGCCCAACGGCTGGGGCGCTTGCTCCGCCCCAAGCAGGACGGCCGTGCGGCACGTTTCTACTCCTTGGTGGCCCGGGACACCCTCGACCAGGACTTTGCCGCCAAGCGGCAGCGCTTCCTCGCCGAACAGGGCTACGCCTACCGGATCATGGACGCCAAGGACGTACCCGCCGCCTAGGGGCTTGGCTAACTCAAGCTAGGCAACCAGTTGTTCCGCGCGCTCCTGGCCTTGCGCTACTTGCAGCACGACGACGTCGACGACAGCCCACGAGTCCTCATCCTTGAGCTGCGCAGCGGCGAAGCGTTCAGCGGCCGGGCGGTCGCTGAATTCCTCGTGCTCGATGCGTCCGGAAAGCGTGTCCAGGTAGCTGACATGGAATTCGACGTTGGGGGTTTCAACGCGTGATTCTTGTTTGTTTTCCATGGCTCCAGTGTGAAACGGGGGTCAGACAATTGAGGACTGTGCCCGCGGCGTGTTGGCTTTTGGCCGTTTTGTCAGGGCATCCGCAGCACTTCCGCGGCCGTGCTGCGGACCGCCTCCGTCACGGCGTCCAGTATCCGGGACGGCGTCCGCCACCGTTGCCAGTACAAGGGAACGTCCAACGGCCGCCCGGGCGAGAGTTCCACCAAGGATCCATCGGCTATGTCCCGGCCGCATTGCGGTTCAGGCAGCAATCCCCATCCGAGACCCAGGCGAATGGCTTCGGCAAACTCCTGGCTGGACGGAACATAGTGGCGCGGCCCGGCCGGTTCCATTCCACGCTCGGCACCGCCCAGGAGTTCCAGGAAGCGGTGCTGGTATTCATCCTTGCGGTCGAAGTCCACGGCGGGAGCTGCGCGCAGCGAGGCAACGTCGACGCCGTCGGGAAGCCACCTCGCCCTGAACTGCGGGGTGGTGACGGCGCGGTATCGCATGCTCCCCAGCGGCTCCACCCGGCAGCCCTGCACCGGTTCGGGCGTCGCGGTCACGGCCGCCATCACCGTTCCTGCACGCAGCATGGACGTGGAATGCTGTTCGTCATCCCGGTGAAGATCGAAGACCGCCTTCAATTCCGCGGGGACTTTCGTCAGGGCTTTGAGGAACCAGACGGACAGGGAATCCGCGTTGACCACGATCGGCACCGAGACCATGGGCGATTCGCCGGGCAGGCCCAGTTCCAGTTCGGCGTCGGCCTCCAGCTGGGCAAGCTGCCGCGCCAGCCTGAGCACGACGTGCCCCGATTCCGTGGCCTGGACCGGATTGCTGCGCTGCAGCAATACCCTTCCGGATGCTTGTTCCAGCGCTTTGAGGCGCTGGGAGACGGCCGACGGCGTGATGTTCAGCGACCGGGCCGCGGCGTCGAGCGTGCCTTCCGTGAGCACAGCGGCGAAGGTGTGCAACTGTTCAGAAGAGAATCTGGCCATAAGATGATCTTACGATGCCTAAGAATATTTAGCTGGACTAATGTGGACAGCGAAACCTAGCCTCGAAACATGAACACCCCCGACATCCTCCACGCTGCCGGCCTGGGCCTTGGCACAGGCCTGGCCCTCATCATTGCCATTGGCGCCCAAAATGCTTTCGTCCTCCGGCAAGGAATCCGCGGCGAACATATCGGAGCAGTCGTTGCCGTGTGCGCCATCTCGGACGCCGTGCTCATCGCGGCCGGGGTACTCGGCACGGGAGCCCTGCTCACCGCGGCGCCTGCCGCCGTCGTCGTTCTCCGCTATGTCGGTGCGGCGTTCCTGGTCACGTACGGCGTCATGGCGGCACGGCGGATCCTCAAGCCGCAAGCGCTCGTCTCCGCGGACCCTGGGTCTTCGGGCGCCGGTCGAAGCGGGCTGGCGGCAGCGCTGGCAACTGTGCTGGCACTCACATGGCTCAATCCCCACGTCTACCTGGACACTGTCTTGCTCCTGGGATCCGTGGCGAACGCGCAAGGGCCCGGCCTGCGGTGGTGGTTCGGCGCCGGAGCCATGCTGGGCAGTATTCTGTGGTTTTGTTCGCTCGGGTTCGGCGCGAAACTGTTGCGCGGCTTCTTTGCGCGCCCGGCGTCCTGGCGGATTCTCGACGGCGGCATTGCCGTCACCATGATGGGTCTCGGCGTCGGGCTCGCCCTCGGAAGTTAGCCGGGCATGCAGCCTCGACACGCGGATAATTCTCACAACAAGCATCCAGTCAACTCCCAGAAACTGGGAGCATCATGAATGGTATGAAAAAGAACGGCCCCGAAGCCAAGCTGCTCGTCGTCGACGACGAACCCAACATCCGTGAGCTGCTCTCCACCTCGCTGCGCTTTGCTGGCTTTGAGGTCGTTGCGGCGTCGAACGGCCGCGAAGCACTCGCTGCCGCCGATCTTCACGCCCCGGACCTCGCGGTCCTGGACGTCATGCTCCCCGACATGGACGGGTTCACTGTCACCCGCCGCCTTCGGGCCGCCGGAAAGCACTTCCCTGTCCTGTTCCTGACTGCCAAGGACGACACGGAAGACAAGGTCACCGGCCTGACCGTGGGCGGCGACGACTACGTCACCAAGCCTTTCAGCCTGGACGAAGTGGTGGCCCGGATCCGCGCCGTGCTGCGCCGCACCCAGCCGATGGAAGACGACGACGCCGTCATCCGCGTTGACGACTTGGAGCTCGACGACGACGCGCACGAGGTCCGCCGCGGCGGCACCATCATCGAGCTCTCGCCCACCGAGTTCAAGCTGCTGCGCTACCTCATGCTGAACCCGAACCGGGTGCTTTCCAAGGCGCAGATCCTGGACCACGTCTGGGAATACGACTTCAACGGCGACGCCTCGATCGTGGAGTCCTACATTTCCTACCTCCGGCGCAAAGTGGACATCGACCCGGATGCCACTGCCCTGATCCAGACCAAGCGCGGCGTCGGTTACGTACTGCGGACGGCCGAGAAGCGCTGACCTTGTTCAACCGTTGGAAGTCGGCCTCCCTCAGGTCGCAGCTGGTCGCCATCATCATGGGGCTGCTGCTCCTTGCCCTGGCCGCCACAGGCGCCGGGACGCTGACGCTCGTCAAGAGCTACCTCCAAGGGCAGGTGGATGACAAGCTCAAGGCTGCCGTGCAGACCGCCCAGCAGCAGCAATCCTTTGCCAACCTGTCCGAGGCGAGCCCTGCCGTTCCCACCGACTATTCCCTGACGCTCTACGTCCAGGGCCAGCCACCCTATCCGTTCGGCGGCAGCAAGACCGATCGTCCCAACATCGCCGGCATCAGCCCGGCTGAAGCCAAGGACCGCAACTACGTCCCCTTCCAGGTGGGTGGCACCACCGGCGCCAATTGGCGCGTGGTGGCGGTCAACGTCGTGGACAACCGGACCGGGCAAAACGCAGTGGTGATCATCGGGCTGCCCCTGTCCCCCGTGGACAAAGTCATGGAGCACGCCACCCTGGTGGTGGTCGGCGTCGGCCTCTTGACCCTGGTGCTCGCGTTCTTCATCGCCACGTGGACCGTTGCGCGTTCGTTCCGTCCCCTCTCGCGCGTTGAAAAGACTGCTGCCGCCATCGCTGCCGGCGATCTCTCGCGCCGTGTGGACATCGAGAATCCGGTCACCGAGGTCGGCCGCCTGGGCGCCTCCCTCAACGCCATGCTCGCGCACATCGAATCCTCCTTCGCGGCGCGCGCCGCCTCCGAGGCCAGGATGCGGCGATTCGCCGCCGATGCCTCCCACGAGCTGCGCACCCCCTTGGTCACCATCCGCGGATTCTCCGAGCTTTACCGCCACGGCGCCCTTTCCAAACCGGAAGACGTGGGCACCGCCATGGGCCGGATCGAGAGCGAAGCCAAGCGCATGGGATCCATGGTGGAAGACCTGCTGTTGCTTGCCCGCTTGGACGAACAAAGGCCATTGCAGCTCAAGCCGGTGGACTTGCAGCTCCTGGCGAACGACGCCGTCGTGGACTCCCTCGCAACGTCCGGCGAGCGGAAGATTACGCTGACGGGGCTCGACGGCGGCCCGGCCGTGCCCGCCCCGGTCCAGGGTGACGAGGCCAAGCTTCGGCAAGTCCTGGGGAACCTGGTAGGCAATGCCCTGCGCTATACGCCCGAAGGAACGCCGATCGAGCTCGCCGTCGGCGTCCGCAACAGTCCGAGCGGTCCACTCTCCGTTTTCGAGGTACGGGACCACGGCAGCGGCATTCCGGCAGAGGAATTGCCCCGGATTTTCGAACGCTTCTACAGGGCCGACACTTCGCGCACGCGGGAGACCGGCGGCAGCGGCCTCGGTCTCGCGATTGTCTCGGCCATTGTGGGATCCCACGGCGGTACCGTCAGGGTCGACGAGACCGACGGCGGCGGGGCCACCTTGGTTGTCAGCCTCCCCTTCCAGGAAGACATCTCCGAGATGCCTGAAGACATAGGCATTGCCGAGGCGGAGATCTCCGACTAAGGCCCGGGGGGTGGTCCAGCGAGTTGTCCACATAGGGAGATACAGCTCTGTCCGGGCTATGGGACCGCTTCTAGGCTCGTTGTGTGGACCACACGCCAGCCGCACCTGCGGACCCCCTTAGTTGAAAGGCGACGCCCTATGAGCGTTATCTCCGTCGATACCGAACTGCTCCAGCTCAAATCCGCCAACGTGAAGGCCACCGTGGATCGGATCAGCGCCGACGTCCTAGCGATGAAGCGTGGGCTGGACGAGCTCCAAGCCACGTGGAAGGGATCAGCGGCCAACAATTTCCAGGCCCTCGTCTCGGAGTGGACGTTGACCCAGAACAAAGTGGAGGCCTCGCTGGCATCCATCAACCTGGCCCTGTCCTCCGCCGCCGCAAGCTATCTCCAGACCGAACAAGGCAACACCCAACGGTTCAGCTACTGAGCGCTGAGGCTGAGGGCCCCGGCGGGGCGGCCATTCCGCCTTCCCGCCGGGGTCCAGCCTGCTCCTATGCCCTTACTTCTCCGGCGTCGACTGGTGGAAGCGCAACCGCCAGCGGCCGTCGTCGAGCAACCAGATGGAACTCCTCAAGGCCGAGCCGGTCCGCCCGTAGCTTCTGTAGTTGAGCAGCATGGTGTTGCTGGAGAGGCGCTCCGCGGAAATGACCTCGATCTCCGCGGTTTCGCCCGGATTTCCCTCCAACGCCATCATGAGTTCGTCCCGGGACCAGACACGTCCGGAGCTGCCAATCTCGGTAAAGTCGGGGTGGAGCAGCATCCCTGTACGTCCAAGGTCTCCCCTGACGTCGGGCCTCAGGAGCTCCCTCTCAAGAAGAATGACGGTCTCTTCGTCCGAGCGCCTGCCGTCCTGGCCAAGGACCGCTTGTTCGTCGTCACCGGCGAAGAGGGTGGGCTCGATGAACGCCTCCTGCTCCGCGAACTCCGCCGTCGCGTTGAGCAACGGCGACCCGTCCGAAAGGTCCTGGCCGCCGAACAACGTCAGGTCTTCATCCGGCGCATCGGCGTCGTCGTGATCGTCGTCGAAAAGCGAGGGCGCCTCCACAGGCACGGTACGGGTTGACGTCGTGCGAGCTGGTGGCGTGCCGGCCGATGATGTGCGTGGCAAGGACCGTGCAGCTTCCGCTCCGGGATATCCGGGTCCGCCGGGAGCGGCTATGCCTTGCTGGTAAGCGGTGGCCACCGCGCGGGCGCGATCGTCGGCAGCCTCGTTGAGGTCGTGGCCTGCGTGGCCCTTGACCCACTCGAACGTGTACTTGCGGCCGACAATGGCCTGGTCGATGTCCTTGAGGAGATCGACGTTCAAGACGGGCTTCCCGTCCGCTTTGCGCCAGCCCTTGCGCTTCCATCCGGGCATCCACTTGGTGATGCAATTGATGACGTACTGGCTGTCGCACAGAATCTTCAGCTCTTCATCGGGAACGTGTGCCGTGGACCGGAACAGGTCCAACACCGCCATGAGCTCGCCTTGGTTGTTGGTTCCGTGCGGCCACCCCCCGGCCCTCCAGCAAGAGTCGTTCACGTACCAGGCCCAACCGGCAGGCCCGGGATTGCCGAGGGCAGAACCATCGGCGGCAGCAATAATCGTCATGCTTTCCATCCTGCCAGACCACCCCGACACTCCCGGACCGCAGACGTGAGCGAGCGTTCCACCAAAACCCGACATAGGTGAGCGAGCGTTCCACCAAAACCCAATAAAGGTGAGCGGGCGTTCCGCCAAAACCCGATATAGGTGAGCGGGCGTCGTTAAACGGCGACGACGGCCCCCACCTGAGGCGGGGACCGTCGTCGTGCGTGTGGCTGGTGAGCTAGCGCGGGGGCTTAGAAGCCGCCCATGCCGCCCATGTCGTCGCCGCCACCCATGGCCGGAGCGTTCTTCTCCGGCTTGTCGGCAACAACGGCCTCGGTGGTCAGGAACAGGCCAGCGATGGAGGCTGCGTTCTGGAGAGCCGAGCGGGTGACCTTTACGGGGTCGTTGACGCCGGCGGCCAGCAGGTCCTCGTAAACGCCGGTTGCGGCGTTCAGGCCGTGGCCCGACGGCAGGCCGCGGACCTTGTCGATGACAACGCCCGGCTCGAGGCCGGCGTTGTGGGCGATCTGCTTGAGCGGAGCGTCGATGGCAACGCGGACGATGTTGGCGCCCGTTGCTTCGTCGCCTTCGAGCTGCAGGTTGGCGAATGCCTTGGCACCGGCCTGGATGAGGGCAACGCCACCACCGGCGACGATGCCTTCTTCAACGGCAGCCTTCGCGTTGCGGACTGCGTCCTCAATGCGGTGCTTGCGCTCCTTGAGCTCTACCTCGGTTGCGGCACCGGCCTTGATGACTGCAACGCCGCCGGCCAGCTTGGCCAGGCGCTCCTGCAGCTTCTCGCGGTCGTAGTCGGAATCGGAGTTCTCGATCTCGGCACGGATCTGAGCCACGCGGCCGGCGATGGCGTCGGCGTCGCCGGCACCTTCGACGATGGTGGTCTCGTCCTTGGTGACAACAACCTTGCGGGCGTTGCCAAGCAGTTCGAGGGTTGCGTTCTCGAGGCTGAGGCCGACCTCCGAGGAGATGACCTGGCCGCCGGTGAGGATCGCGATGTCGGCGAGCTGCGCCTTGCGGCGGTCACCGAAGCCCGGAGCCTTGACGGCAACGGACTTGAAGGTGCCACGGATCTTGTTGACGATCAGGGTGGCCAGGGCCTCGCCCTCGATGTCTTCGGCGATGATCAGCAGCGGCTTGTTGGACTGCATGACCTTCTCCAGGACCGCAACGAGTTCCTTCACGTTGGAGATCTTGGAGTTGACGATCAGGATGTACGGGTCCTCGAGGACCGTTTCCTGGCGCTCTGCGTCGGTGACGAAGTAGGCGGAGATGTAACCCTTGTCGAAGCGCATGCCCTCGGTGAGTTCAAGCTCCAGGCCGAAGGTGTTGGACTCCTCGACCGTGATGACGCCTTCCTTGCCGACCTTGTCCAGGGCTTCAGCAATCAGGTTACCGATTTCGGTGTCGCCGGCGGAGATGGAAGCCGTGGCTGCGATCTCTTCCTTGGTCTCGATCTCCTTGGCGGAGGCGAGCAGCTCGGTGATGACGGCTTCAACAGCCTTCTCGATGCCGCGCTTGAGGGACAGCGGGTCGGCGCCGGCAGCTACGTTGCGCAGGCCTTCCTTGACGAGGGCCTGGGCCAGGACGGTGGCGGTGGTGGTGCCGTCGCCAGCGACGTCGTCAGTCTTCTTGGCAACTTCCTTGACCAGCTCGGCGCCGATCTTCTCGTAAGGATCGTCCAGCTCGATCTCCTTGGCGATGGAAACACCATCGTTGGTGATCGTGGGGGCGCCCCACTTCTTTTCGAGGACGACGTTGCGTCCACGCGGGCCGAGGGTGACCTTGACGGCGTCGGCGAGGATGTTCAGACCCCGCTCGAGACCGCGGCGTGCCTCTTCATCAAATGCAATGATCTTGGCCATAACGGCGGTAGTCCTTTCGGGACAGTCGTTAAGAAGGTGCCTTCACTGCGGTGCCCGCGACGGACGATCCTTCGCGTTCGGCCTCTGTACGCCGCGCGCTCCGGATCTCACCCCAGCAAGGTTTTCTTTGTTCTCCCAGGCACCCACTATTTCCAGACGGCCGGAGCCATGAAGAATTAGCAGTCAGTGCTCGAGAGTGCTAATCAATAATTAGCACTCACCCGAGGAGAGTGCAAGCAGCAAGCGAGGGAAAGTGCTCGCCACGCCAGGGGAATTCGCTACGGGCACAAGCCGATCACGGAGTCCGCGAGGCGGTCTCCTTGCCACTCACCCGCGCAGTGTTGTCAGCTCCGTAGGTGAAGACCATGTAATTGGACGATGTCACGTCGCCGTTGGCGTCGAACCCGATGGTGCCGGACTCGCCGTCGTAATCCGGGAGCTTGGCCCCCTTCAGCACCTCGATGCAGTCCTTGTATGACGTACAGGACGTGCGTTCCTTGGTTGCCGCATCACCCGACGCCGGACGTGCCCCGCCGGACACGGTGGTGAGCCAGGCAGCGATCGAGCCGCCCGCGTCGTCGCCCGCCGCTGCGGCCGCGAGGGCCGCGAGGGTGACGGCGTCGTACGTTTCGGCGGCGTACGTCGTGTCCTTGAGTTTGGGGTCGATGCCGGTCAGGTCCGCTTGGAACTCCGCACTCGGGAAGACGCCCGGAAGAATTCCCCGCGCGCCGTCGAGGCCGCCGGCTCCGAGCGCGGTTCCGTATTGGCGGATGGCACCGTCGCTCAAAATCAGGTTCTTGCCGCTCAGCCCCGCGTTCAAGAGCTCGGCCAGGGCGCCTTGGGCGCCATCACGGGCAACCACGACGACGGCGTCCGGCGTGCCGGACTTGATGCTCGCCGCGGCGGGAGCTGCTTTGCCGGCCGTGAATTCAGTGTTGGACACTGCCTCCATTCCAAGGCTGCGGGCAGCGTCCATGACCGCTCCGGAAACACGGGTGCCGTAGTCCCCGGCTTCGTGAAGGACGGAAATTCTCTTGGCGCCGCCGTCGTGGGCAAGCTTCGCCAGGACGCTCCCCTGTGCGGCATCAGCGGCCGACGTACGGAAGTAGAACCTGCCGTTCTTGTAGCTGCTCAGCCCCGACGCCGTGTTGGCCGGAGAGATAAGCGGAATCCGGGCAGGAGCCAGCACATCGATGGCGGCGGGTGCGTGGCTCGAATCCGTCGGGCCCACAACGACGTCGGCGTGGGCCGAAAGCAAAGCCTTGGCTTGCGTGGCTGTATCGGCAGTGAAGGCCGCCGCGCCGGCCCCTTGGCCGGCGCTGCTGCCTTCACCGGCCGCGGATTCCGGGAGCAACTCGACCGGGCGGTTCTTGTAGCCGCCGGCGTCGTTGATCTGTTTGACGGCCAACTTTGCCGCTGCCAGTTCGGACTCGTTGAGGAAGGCGGAACTACCCGTATTGTCCAGAATTACGCCGACGCGCAGGACGCCGTCGCCGCTCGGGGTAACGGAGCTGAGCCGGGCGTTGCCAAGGGGGGCGGAACACCCGGCCAGTCCCAGCGCCAAGGCTGCAAAACCTGCAAGGAGAGGTGCTGCCAACGATGCCCGGGACCGACGCACCCCAAGAGGCCAGGACTGCCCTGTTGCCGCAACACCCACTAGATAAGCCGCACGCTTTCTGCCTGCGGGCCCTTCTGGCCCTCGCCCAGTTCGAAGTCGACCCTTTGTCCTTCTTCGAGCGCACGGAACCCATCCATCTGGATGGCGGACCAATGCACAAAGATATCGTCACCGGATTCATCCACGGTGATGAATCCGTAGCCCTTTTCGGCATTGAACCATTTGACGGTTCCCAAAGCCATGATCCCCACACTTTCAACTAGCTGTGGCCGGCTTCCGGGATCTCCGGGCCAGCTCACAACTACTGTAACCACAGTCACGTTGCCGTAGCGCAACCTTGGGTGCAGGTGGCCGCAATGTTATTGAGGCGTAACCGAGTTCCTACTTGTAACCGGGGCCGAGAACAACAACTACGGGCTGCTGGAACTCGGCGCTGTCCACAAGGTTGGAGATGCCCAGCAATTTGCCGAGCGCTTCGGCGTTGCCCTTCTGGGCCGCGCCTTTGTAGAAGACCGACGACGTCTGCTGGGGCATGCCGCCCCAGTTTGCGACCGTGGACAACGGCCATCCCCCGCCTTGCACCATGCCGGCCACACGGGCAGCCAGGCCGCCGGTGGTGGTGCCGTTGTAGACCGCGACTACGGCGGTCTTGTCCAGTGGGGCCGTGGTGGGGGTCGGCGTGCTTGAGGGAGTGTCGCTCGGGCTCGGTTGCCCGGATGCCTGCGCCGAGCTATTTGGTGACGGCATGCTGCTCGCAGAGGGCGACGCCCCGGCACTCGGCTTCGAGGTGCCCGCCGTGGCGACGGCTTGCGGCGTCGTCGATGAGGTGAATCCCAGCTTCGGAAGGACGAGGAACGCAACGAGGCCGACAGCCAGCGCAATGCCGCCCAGGAGCAGCACCGGCCACAAGGCTGCGCGGGAAGCGGACGCGACGAGCCTGTGGACACCTTGGCGCGATGAGCTCTGCGGGACACGGTCGAATTCATCCCGGGCAAATTTGGTCATGGTGAAGCCTTGTCCTTGCTGCTTGCTTGCTGGGGGATCAGCGGATGCTTTATGCGTCGGAACCGAGACGGCGCGCTGTGCGGGCCCTCTGACGTGACATACGTAGTCTACGCAATCTCTTGACCAGCATGGGATCGTGCGCCAGTGCTTCCTCGGTGTCGATGAGGGCATTGAGGAGCTGGTAGTAGTGGGTCGCGGACAGATCGAAGAGCTCCCGCACGGCCTGTTCCTTGGCCCCGGCGTACTTCCACCACTGCCTCTCCAGGGCGAGCATCTGCTGTTCACGCTCGCCGAGCGGCGAATCGCTGCGGAGTCCGGCGGACAGGTCTTCGAGCACCAATCCAGTTGCTTCGGACGCCATGGGTTCCCGTGCGGGTTCTGCCACGACACACTCCTTTGACGCATTGACTGAAAAATGTCCCCCGCCCATGGTAACGGGCGAATAACACCAATGTCATTTGCCCCGCCGCGGGAGCACTCGCCCCAGGGTTCGCTTTCCCCAGATGCCCCAGGGCAGGGACAATGACTGGGTGGCAGGCGAAGAAGCACTATTTGAGCTTGAATCCGAGGATCACTCCGTTGAGTTCGAAGCACTCCCGGGAATGGCGTTGGCGGAGCTCATGGCGCCGGACTGGGCCGACGCGCTCTCCGGCGTCGAGGACGAGTTGCGCTCAGTGCTGGCTTTCGTGGCGGCCGAGGCCAGGCGCGGAACCCCGGTGCTGCCTGCGGCGTCCAACCTCCTTCGCGCCTTCCGGCAGCCGCTTGCCGACGTCAAGGTGCTGATCCTGGGCCAGGACCCCTACCCGACGCCGGGACACGCCGTCGGGCTCTCTTTCGCGGTTTCCGGGCCAACCCGGCCCATCCCCCGCAGCCTCTCGAACATCTACCGGGAAATGGAGGCCGATCTCGGGCTCCCGCCGCGGGTCCACGGTGATCTTTCGGCTTGGACAGGCCAAGGAGTACTCCTCCTGAACAGGGTGCTAAGCGTCGCGGCCGGCGCGGCCGGCTCGCACCGGGGCAAAGGTTGGGAGGCCATCACGACGGCGGCCGTCACCGCCGTCGCCCGCCGCCGCAATGCCGCAGGGCAGCGGAGTCCGCTCGTCGCGATCTTGTGGGGCAAGGACGCCGAATCGGTTGAGCCACTGCTTGAAGGCGCCGCTGTGATCTCTTCCGCGCACCCCAGCCCGCTCTCCGCGTCGCGGGGTTTCTTCGGCTCGCGCCCGTTCAGCCGGACCAACGCCCTGCTCCGTGCGCAAGGCGCAGATCCCGTCATCTGGGAACTTCCACCACTGCCCTAGCTTAGGCTTGCCTACATGACATCTTTGCCCGCGACGTCGTCTGCATCCCGCAATACCCGCCCCCAAGTGAATCTCACTGTGCTGCGCACGGAACAGCTTTCACCCCACATGGTGCGGATCATTGCTGGCGGACCCGGTTTTGCCGGTTACGCGAACAACGACTTCGTGGACCGGTATGTGAAGATCGTGTTCCCGCAGCCCGGCGTCGACTATGAGCTGCCGCTGGACCTTTGGGCCATCCGCGAGACCATGCCGCGCGAACAGTGGCCTTACACCCGCACCTACACCGTCCGTTGGGTGGACCAAGCTGCGCAGGAACTGGCGATCGACTTTGTGGTGCACGGCGACGAGGGCCTTGCAGGCCCCTGGGCCCTGGCGGCCCAGCCCGGAGACACGCTTGTTTTCACGGGTCCCGGCGGCGCCTACAACCCGGCGCCCGACGCCGACTGGTACCTTTTCGCGGGCGACGACGCCGCGCTCCCGGCGATCGCCGCAGCAATCGAGTCCCTGCCGGCCGACGCCAAGGGCATGGCTTTCCTCGAAGTCGATAGCGACGCCGACATCCTTGCCATAGCGGCCCCCGACGGCGTGGAGCTGCGTTGGCTCCTTCGCTCCGGAGTCCCGGCCGGATCCAGCTCGATCCTGCTCGATGCCTTGGGCGAGGCGGAGTGGCTGCCCGGCCGCGTCGACGTGTTTGCGCATGGTGAGCGCGGCTACATGAAGGGCCTGCGGGACATCTTCTTCAAGCAGCGTGGGCTCGAGCGCTCCCAGGTATCGCTTTCCGGGTATTGGGCCCAGGGGCGCGTAGAGGACGATTTCCAGGCAGAGAAGAAACTCCCGATCGGGCAGATCTAGGGCGCAGGTTAGCGCCGGCGCACCCGGCGGCGCTCGTTGCTGGCCAGCCCCTTGGTCAGCGGCCGGGCGAGGTTGTCGCCCAGCACGATTCCTGCGGCCACGCCCAGCACGATCGCGCCTGCGTTCAGCATGCCGCCCGAACCGAGCAAGACGTCTGCTTCCTGCACCGTCAACACATACATGGAACGGAATATCTTCAGACCGGGGAGCAGGATGAGGGCGGCCGGGACGGCCACCACCAACTGCGGGGCCCCCAACCTGAGCGCGACCATGCGGGCGAGCAGGCCGATGATGACAGCGGAAATCGCCGGAGACAGCCGGTCTCCGAAGCCGAGGTTGGAAGCCCCCCACAAGACGAAGTAACCCACCAAGCCCACCGCCGCCGTCGGGAGCAGAAGTTTGAGGAGGGTCTGCTCGGTGATGCCGATGGCAATCACGCCAATGGCGATCAGGATTGCCTGGCCCCACAATGGATACGCCTCGGGGAATGTTTGCGTGACGTCGATCGCGACGCTGCCGATGAGGTCACCCACAACCACCGCGACGGCGATCCCAGCAACGATCGCGCCGAAGGTCAGGATGGTGGACAGGAAACGTCCGGCCGCAGTCACGGGGAATCCGTTGATGGCATCCTGCACGGACGACACAAGCCGGCCCGTGGGCAACAGCAAGAGGATGCCGCCCGCCACCACGATCGACGGCGGGATGTCCGCCCCGGCCCAATGGAGCATGAGCGCGATGAACGTGACAAGGAATGAGCAGGCCGCCGTCACGAAGAAGTCGGGCGTGCGCCACTTGCCCAATTGCCGGGCCACGAGATTGACGAGCATGTTGGAGACGAACGCCAGGGCAGACGCTCCCAGTCCCCCGCCCAGGACCCCGACGAAGACGGCGGAGAAGACGCCGTACGCCATGGTGACCATCCACCGCGGGAAGGGCTTGCTGCTCCTGATGATGTCGTCCAGCCGGCGCACTGCCTCGGCCCTGCCCACCCCGCCGGCCACGATATCCGTGACGAGCTGGTGGACCTGCGCCAAGCCTGCGTAGTTGTTGGTCCAGGAACGGACCACCCGGAGCAGGGTCAGGGGGGTCTGGTCCTTGGGCGCGTAGTTGATCTGGACTGACTGGTTGGTGATGTCCACTTCGATGTTCTTCAACCCGAGTGCCGCCGTGACCGCGATGATGCTGGTCTCGACCTCCAGGGCACCGGCTCCGTACCGAAACATCGATTCGGCCATGTGCAGTGCGAAGTCAATGGTCTTGCGGGCCGAAGCATCGACGCCGCCCACGTGGATGATGGGGTTGGCGTAGGGACTGCCCGCCAGGCGGTCGACGATGCTCATGGGAGCGGTGGGAGGATTCTCGCCCTGCACGAGCCTGCGGAGCATGCGCTTGGCGTTGACATTCTGGCGCACCTGGGATGGCTTCAGCGGCTGCGTCTTGGGCAATCCGTCAGTGTTGGGCCTGTGGTCGGGGCGGTCAGTCACGCGGGTGTTCCTCCAAAGGGCGTGGTTCCTCCAAATACGGTGTCATGCACATGCGGGTAGGGGGCGTTGAGATCCTGGTAGAACTGCTGGCCTAGTAGAACTGTTGGCCCGTGCGGCGGGTGTAGATCTGCCGCGCGATTCGTTCCCCGGCCGCAGTCCATAGCTTGTACTTCAGCGGGCTGATGACTTGGTCGTAGCAGCCGACGAAGTCGGTGACGGTCTTGCTGAAGCTGGTCTTGAACAAGCCAAGCCCGTGGAACGGGTGCGAAGTGTCTTTGAGCCGGTCCGCGGGCGGAGTGCCGCAGAAATCGTACTCAGTGCAACCCAGTTCCTTGACCTGGTTGATGGCTGACCACTGGACCAGGTGCGAATCGCCGTACTGCGCGCGCTTTTGCAGCGATCCGCCGTCCTTGTAGGTGCCCTTGCGGCCATAGTTGATGACGAAGGCTCCGACAGACGGGACACCGTTTTCGAAGACAAACAGGAGCCTGCCCTGACCACGGTCAATGAAGTTGGTCCAGAACTGGCGATAGTACCCGAATTCACGGACCCGCACCTGGGACTTCGCCTCGACGGTATTGGTCATCAGCGCATACATGGAACGGAAGTTCTCTTCCGTGGGTTCCATGGTGTGGACTTCCACGCCTTCGCGGATAGCACGGCGAACGGCGTTGCGGCCGCGGGAATGGAGGTTGCGCAGCAGCTGGTTCTCCTCGGGTGAGATGTCCAGCAGGGCTGTGGAGTCGTTCGGCTGCAGGTTGGGGGTCTTCACTGCTCCGGTGGCTTCAATCGCATCCCGTGCTTCGCTGCTGAGGACGATGTCCGGCTCGATTTTCACGGCGAACACGCCAAGCTTGTCCCGCTTCACGAATTCCCGGTTGGCTTTGATGATCCCCGGAATGTCCTCGACGCCGGCAACATCGGGGCCCTTGATGAGGTACCAGAGCTTGCCGAGCAGCGGGAACGACTTCTCCAGGACGAGGTTGTAGCTGCTGTAGTCCCCGGTCTCGTACACGAGATGCAAGGGCTTCCAGCCGAAGTGTTGCTTCACGTCCGCGAACGCCTCGGATTGGAGGAGGTTACCGCCGTTGGGGTTGGCTGTGACGTGTTTGTCCCAGTGTTCGATTTCCTCGGCGGTGGCAAAGCGTGCGGTAAATTCTCGCAAGGGGGCCGTGTCCAATCAGTTGCGTACATGAGGCAGCAGGCACCGGTGTGCGGCGCAGGCGTTCAGCTCCAAGTCTATCGGCCACCATGGAGAGCTAGGGAATGGCCGGTTTCAACGCCTCCCCGTGGATGGCAGATCCGGGCCTCACAGCCAGGGCAAAGGTTCCCCAAAGTCCACAACTATTCCGGTGGCGGAGAGTGGTCATAACAACACCTGAACCAGGAGGATCCGATGATCGTCTACCGCCCCATTCCGCCACTCACCGCCGGCCGCAGCAACAGCTTGTGGTCGGTAGTCGCCGCCATGGCATCCGCGGCATTGCTCGGCCCGGCCTGGCCGTCCGGTACCCGCCGCTTCGACCATCAGGAAGCGGTCGTCAGCACTCCACGACGTTGACGGCGAGGCCGCCCATGGCGGTTTCCTTGTATTTGGAGGACATGTCCTTGCCGGTTTCGCGCATGGTCACGATGACCTCGTCCAATGAGACGCGGTGGGTGCCGTCGCCCCAGAGCGCCATCTTCGCGGCGTTGATGGCCTTCGCCGCGGCGATCGCGTTGCGTTCGATGCACGGAATCTGCACGAGTCCGCCGATCGGGTCGCAGGTGAGGCCCAAATTGTGTTCCATCGCGATCTCGGCCGCGTTCTCCACTTGTCCCGGGGAGCCGCCCATGACTTCGGCCAAGCCGGCGGCGGCCATCGAGGAAGCAGAACCGACCTCGCCCTGGCAGCCCACTTCGGCGCCGGAGATCGAGGCCTGCTCCTTGTAGAGCACACCGACGGCGCCCGCGGCGAGCAGGAACTTCACCACGACGTCGTCGCGGTCCTGTTGCGTGGCCTTGTCCATGCCGGGGGCGAAGTGCAGGGCGTAGTACAGCACGGCGGGGATGATCCCGGCGGCGCCGTTCGTGGGCGCAGTGACCACGCGCCCACCCGAGGCGTTCTCCTCATTCACGGCCAGGGCGATCAGGTTCACCCATTCCTGCCAGTACTTCGGGTCGTAGTAGTCCGGGTCCTGGTCTTTGGATTCCTTCAGGAGCCGTTCGTGCCAGTCCGGTGCCCGACGGCGGACCTTCAGCCCGCCGGGCAGCACGCCTTCGCGCTTGAGGCTGACTTCGACGCAGCCCTCCATGACGGCCCAGATGTGGAGCAGGCCTTCGCGGATTTCCTCTTCGGTCCGCGAAGCCCGTTCGTTGATGAACATGATGTCCGAAATGCCGAGTCCCTTGGAGGAGCAGCGGCCCATCAGTTCGGCGGCAGTGCGGAAGGGCAGCGGAAGTTCCTTCTTGGACTCCTCCAGTTCCTTCTGGGCTGCGTCCTCTTCGCCTTCGCGGACAATGAAGCCACCGCCCACGGAGAAGAACGTGGCCTCGTGCAGCACCTCGCCGTCAGCGTCCGACACGGAGAACTTCATCCCGTTCGTATGCCGGGGAAGGACCGTGAGGGGGTGCAGGATCATGTCCGCTTCCCCATAAGGCAGGGATACCCCGGATTCGGGATCGACGGCGCCGCCAAGGTTCAGCTGGCCGGTCTCCGCGATCGACGCAAGCCGCTCCTCCACTTCATCGGGGAGGATCTGCTCGGGGTGGTAGCCCTCCAGGCCCAACAGCACCGCGGTCATGGTGCCGTGCCCCCGGCCCGTCGCAGCCAGGGAACCGTACAGGTCAACGCGCAGCGAAGCCACGCGCTCCAGCTTTCCCGAAGACTTGAGCTCCCCGGAAAACACCGCAGCAGCCCGCATTGGCCCCACGGTATGCGAACTCGAAGGACCAATCCCAATAGAGAAAAGATCGAAGACGCCAACAGCCATGTCGGATTCCTTAGTTAGTTGTGGTCGGGTTGGGAGGGTGCCGGACATCCTCTGCATGCTCGGTCGCGAAGACGCCCGCTGAGCGGACGTGACGCTCCCTTAGACGCATGCTGCCGGATGCCCGGCGCCCTCCGGCGGGCCGACAGGCCGCGGTTTTCGAAAGCGTGCGTCAAAGCGACGAAGGAGCAGCACGCGTGAAAACTGGGGTCTGCCGGACCCGACAGGATTGCCGGGTCCGGAGAACCTCAGCTGAGGTTCGCGACGCCCGGGTAGAGCGGGTGCGCGGCGGCTAGGGCGTCGACGCGGTGACGCAGGCCGGAGAGGTCGGCGTCGGCGTCGGCGATCAGTGCCTCGGCGATGATGTCCGCAACTTCACGGAACGCCGCTTCACCGAAACCGCGGGTTGCCAGTGCCGGGGTGCCGATCCGCAGGCCGGAGGTCACCATCGGCGGGCGCGGGTCGAACGGAACGGCGTTCCGGTTGACGGTGATGTCGATCGCGGCGAGGCGGTCCTCGGCTTCCTGGCCGTTGAGTTCGCAGTTGCGCAGGTCCACGAGGACCAGGTGCACGTCCGTGCCGCCGGAAATCACGTTGATGCCCTTGGCAGTGACGTCATCCTGGACGAGGCGCTCGGCCAGGATCCGGGCACCGGCCAGGACGCGTTCCTGGCGTTCCTTGAACTCCGGCGAACCGGCGATCTTGAAGGCCACCGCCTTGCCGGCGATCACGTGCTCCAACGGTCCACCCTGCTGGCCCGGGAAGACCGCGGAGTTGATCTTCTTGGCGATGTCGGCGTCGTTGGAGAGGATGATGCCGCCGCGCGGACCGGCGAGGGTCTTGTGCGTCGTCGACGTCGTCACGTGCGCGTGCGGGACCGGGGACGGGTGCAGACCGGCGGCCACGAGGCCGGCGAAGTGCGCCATGTCCACCATGAGGTACGCGCCCACGAGGTCGGCGATGCGGCGGAACTCGGCGAAGTCCAGCTGGCGTGCGTAGGCGGACCAGCCGGCCACGATCAGCGCCGGCTTGTGCTCGAGCGCCAGTCGCTCCACTTCGGCCATGTCGATCCGGTGGTCCTCTTCGCGGACCTGGTACGGGATGACGTTGTACAGGCGGCCGGAGAAGTTGATCCGCATGCCGTGGGTCAAGTGCCCGCCGTGGGCCAGGTTAAGGCCCATGATGGTGTCGCCCGGCTTGATGAGGGCGTGCATCACCGAAGCATTGGCCTGGGCGCCGGAGTGCGGCTGCACATTCGCGTACTCGGCACCGAACAGGGCCTTCACACGGTCGATCGCGAGTTGCTCGATGACGTCCACGTGCTCGCAGCCACCGTAGTAGCGCTTGCCCGGGTAGCCCTCGGCATACTTGTTGGTCAGCACCGAACCCTGCGCCTGCATGACAGCCACGGCGGTGTGGTTCTCGGATGCGATCATTTCCAGGCCCGAGCGCTGACGGTTCAGCTCGTCGTCGATCTTCGCCGCGATCTCGGGATCCAGTTCGGACAACACGGTGTCCAGGCTCGGCGAAACTACCTGCTCGAACACGGTGGTTCCGTTTGCCGCGCTCACAGCTCGCCACCGTTCTTTGAAGCGTATTCCTCGGCGGAAAGCAGCGGACCGTCGGACTCGGCGGCCACCTTGAAGAGCCAGCCCGCGCCGTACGGATCGTTGTTGATCAGGGCAGGATCGTCGACGACGGCCGGGTTGACTTCCGTGACCTCGCCCGTCACCGGGGAGTACAGGTCCGAGACGGACTTGGTGGACTCAACCTCGCCGCAGGTCTCCCCCGCCGTCACAGCGGAACCGACCTCGGGCAAGTCAACATACACAATGTCGCCGAGGGCATCGGTTGCCACGGCGGAGATGCCGACGGACACAAGGTTGCCGGCTTCGCGGGCAACCCACTCGTGCTCGTCGGAGTACTGGAGTTCAGGTGCAACTTTTGCCATGTTTTTTCCTTTGCGTTGGTCTAAGAAAACAGTTGTGGTCAGGTTACGCGGCGGGGGCCACCATCCTCGGCGTGCTGCTCCTTCGTCGCTTTGACGCACGCTGCCGGATGCCGCTCCCCCACCGCTAGAGGCTTGTTCAGTTTTCGGGGCCAGCGGTTCCGGAAAAGAACGCTGGCCCTTCGGGATTCAGTTATGGGCCCGTGGTTCCCGTGGGCCGAGCTGCGGGAGGTAGCTCATCTTCCAAAAACCTAGGGCCATCGAACGCGACCGGTGCAAGGTTCGCAACAGAAGCACCAAGGGTGAGCCGAGGTCCATACGGTCCGCCCCTTCTGTTCGATGACCACCCATCAGTTCGATAACCAAAGGTGACGAGGACGGCCCCATCGGGACCGGCATCCGGCAGCATGCGTCTAAGGGAGCGACACGTCCGCTCAGCGGGCGTCTTCGCGACCGAGCATGCAGAGGATGTCGGACCCGACGGGCAAAACGCAACCACGGTCACGCACCAATCGGAACCGTACGGGGGCCTACTTAACCCGCTTATAGAACGGCAAGGCGACAACTTCGAAGGGCTCGGCCTTTCCGCGCAAGTCTACGTCCAGAGCCGTGCCCAATTCGGCGTGTTCGACGTCGACATAGGCCAACGCTACGGGGTAGCCGAGGGTGGGGCTGGGCTGGCCGGAGGTGACTTCGCCGACCACGACGCCGTCCTTGAGGACCGGGTAGTGGCTGCGGCCGGCGCGGCGGCCCAGGCCCTTGAGGCCGACCAGCTTGCGGCCGCTGGTGGAACCGGCGCCCTCAGCCTTCAGGGCTTCCAGGGCAGCACGGCCCACGAAGTCGCTTTCCTTGGCGAGCGAGACAACGGGGCCCAGGCCTGCCGAGAAGGGGTTGCCTTCGCGGGAGAGCTCGTTGCCGTAGAGCGGCATGCCGGCTTCGAGACGCAGGGAGTCACGCGACGCCAGGCCGGCCGGGATCAGCTCGCCGTCCTCGGCAACTTCCGCGATTGCTTGCCAGAGGGCGGCAGCGGCGTCGTTGTCCACGAAGATTTCGAAGCCGTCCTCGCCCGTGTAGCCGGTGCGGGCGAGCAGCAGTTCCGTCGTGGTCCCGGCGAAGCTGAAGGGCACGTCAACCGCGGCGTAGTACTTGAGCCCGGTGACGAGGGAGTGCTGTTCGGCCGGGACAAGGCGGAGGAGGATTTCTTCCGCTTTGGGGCCCTGGACGGCGATCAGGGAGGTTGCCGCGGAGGCGTCCTCGACGACGACGTCAAAGTTGGCGGCCCGCTGCGCCAGTGCCTCGGCCACAACCTTGGCGTTGCCGGCGTTCGGAACCACCAGGAAGGTGGAATCGCCGCGACGGTAGGTGATGAGGTCGTCGATGATTCCGCCGTCTTCCTGGCAGATCAGCGAGTACTTGGCCTTGCCGACCGACATGGCGGAGATCTTGCCCACCAAGGCGTAGTCCAGGAAAGCGGCGGCTTCCGGGCCGGTGACCCAGACTTCGCCCATGTGGGAAAGATCGAACAGGCCTGCGGACTGACGGACGGCGTGGTGTTCGGCCAGTTCGGAGGAGTACTTCAGGGGCATCTGCCAGCCACCGAAGTCGGTGAAGGAAGCGCCGAGCTTCTTGTGCTCTTCGTAGAGCGCAGTGTAGTTCTCAGTCATTGCGTCAGTCCTTAGTTCTCGAAGGCTTCGATCGGAGGGCAGGAGCAGACCAGGTTGCGGTCGCCTGCGGCGCCGTCGATGCGGCCTACGGGCGGGAAGTACTTGTCCTGCTTGAGGTGGTGGACCGGGAAGACGGCCTGTTCGCGGGAGTACTCACGGTTCCAGTCGGAGGAGACGACGGCGGCCGCGGTGTGCGGTGAGTGACGCAGCGGGCTGTTCTCCACCGTGAAGTCGCCGTGGGCAACCTGGTCGATTTCCTTGCGGATGGTGATCATGGCTTCGATGAAGCGGTCGATCTCCCCGAGGTCCTCGGATTCGGTGGGCTCCACCATCAGGGTGCCCGCTACCGGGAACGCCAGGGTGGGTGCGTGGAAACCGTAGTCGATGAGGCGCTTAGCCACGTCCTCGGCGGTGACGCCGGTCTTGGCCGTCAGTTCGCGCAGGTCCAGGATGCACTCGTGGGCCACGAGTCCGCCTTCGCCGGTGTAGAGAACGGGGAAGTACTCGTTGAGGCGGGAGGCGATGTAGTTCGCGGCAAGCAGAGCGGACTTCGTGGCCTCGGTGAGGCCTTCGCCGCCCATGAGCTTCACGTAGGCCCAGGAAATCGGCAGGACTCCGGCCGAACCGAAGCGCGAAGCCGAGATGGGCACGTCGCTGCCTTCGGTCCAGGCCGCGGCATTGCCGGGCATGAACGGGGCCAGGTGCGCCTTGGCCGCGACCGGGCCGACGCCCGGTCCACCGCCGCCGTGCGGGATGCAGAAGGTCTTGTGCAGGTTCAGGTGCGAGACGTCGCCGCCGAACTTGCCCGGCTGGGCCAGGCCGACCAGGGCGTTCAGGTTGGCGCCGTCGATGTACACCTGGCCGCCGGCTGCGTGCACGGAGTCGCAGACCTCGCGCACGTCGGCGTCGTACACGCCGTGCGTGGACGGGTAGGTGATCATGATGGCCGAGAGGACGTCCTTGTTGGCGTCGATCTTGGCCTGCAGGTCCGCGTGGTCGATGGTGCCATCGGCGGCCGTGGCCACGACGACAACCTTCATGCCGGCCAGCACTGCCGAGGCGGCGTTGGTGCCGTGGGCGGACGCCGGGATGAGGCAGACGTTGCGCTGCAGGTCACCGCGGGAGTGGTGGTAGCCGCGGATGGCCAGCAGGCCCGCGAGCTCGCCCTGGGAACCGGCGTTGGGCTGGATGGAGACCTGGTCATAACCGGTGATCTCGGTCAGCTGGGATTCCAGGTCCGTGATGAGTTCACGCCAGCCCTCGGTCTGGGAATCCGGTGCGAACGGGTGGATCGAAGCGAATTCCGGCCAGGAGATGGCTTCCATCTCGGCGGTGGCGTTCAGCTTCATGGTGCACGAACCCAGCGGGATCATGGTGCGGTCCAGCGCCAGGTCGCGGTCCGACAGCTTGCGGATGTAGCGCAACAGCTGGGTCTCGGAACGGTGGGTGTTGAACACGGGGTGCTGCAGGTAGTCCGAAGAACGCTCGACGGCGACCTCCAGGGCGAAGCCCTCACCGTCACCCGACACCGTGGCACCGAAGGCGGCGACGACGTCGGCGACGACGGCCGCCGTCGTGGTCTCGTCAACAGAAATGCCCACAGTGTCGGCGTCGATGCCGCGCAGGTTGATGCCCTTGGCCTCGGCAGCAGCAACGATCCCGGCAGCCTTGCCCGGGACGCGGACGGTGATGGTGTCGAAGAAGCTGCCGTGCAGGACCTCAAGGCCCGCGGCCTTCAGGGATGCTGCCAGGGTGCGGGCGTGGTTGTGGGCGGTCTCGGCGATCGCCTTCAGGCCCTCGGGGCCGTGGTAGACGGCGTACATCGAGGAGACGATGGCCAGCAGTGCCTGCGCGGTGCAGATGTTGGACGTGGCCTTCTCGCGGCGGATGTGCTGTTCGCGGGTCTGGAGCGCGAGACGGTAGGCGGGAGTGCCGGCGTCGTCCTTGGAAACGCCCACCAAGCGGCCCGGCATCGAGCGCTCGAGGCCCTTCTGGACGGCCATGTACGCGGCGTGCGGGCCGCCGAAGAACAGCGGCACGCCGAAGCGCTGGGTGGAGCCGACGGCGATGTCGGCACCCTGCTCGCCCGGAGGCGTGATCAGGGTGAGGGCGAGGAGGTCGGCGGCGACGGTGACGAGGGCACCGCGTTCCTTGGCGGCGGCGATCACGGCGGAGTGGTCGAACACCCGGCCGGAAACGCCCGGCTGCTGCAGCACGATGCCGTTGATGTCGCCGTCGGGCAGGCCCTGGGACAGGTCGGCGATCTCCACCTCGAAGCCCAGCGCCTCGGCGCGGCCCTTCACGATCGCGATCGTCTGCGGGAGGCAGTCGGCGTCGAGCACGGTCTTGCCGTCGTGGGCCGTCTTGTTCTTGTTGGCGCGGCGCATCATGAGGACGGCTTCGGCGACTGCCGTGGCTTCGTCCAGCAGGGAGGCGTTGGCGATGGGCAGGCCCACGAGGTCCTGGACCATGGTCTGGAAGTTCAGCAGCGCCTCGAGGCGGCCCTGGGAAATTTCGGGCTGGTACGGGGTGTAGGCCGTGTACCAGGCCGGGGATTCGAGGATGTTGCGGCGGATCACCGGCGGAGTGACGGTGTCGTAGTAGCCCTGGCCGATCATCTGCACGGCCGTCTTGTTCTTGGAAGCCAGCTTGCGGAGTTCAGCAAGGACTTCCACCTCGCTGAGGGCGTTCTGGAGCGTCAGTGCGACGTCCTGGCGGATGTCATTGGGAACCGCGGTGTCTACGAGCGAATCGACACTGTCGTAGCCAACAGACTTGAGCATGATGTCAATGTCGGCCTGGCGGCGGGCGCCGATATGCCGGTCAACGAACGTGGTGGAGGTTGAACTAACCGTCACGAAGGAACTCCATTTATAAGGCGGCGTGGGTACGCCACAGCTAATCGGATTCCTCCCCGCTCTGTATTGGACCTGAGAGTTTCCGCGAAACGTGCGTATGGCACTGTCCGCTTGCACCGTCGGTGAGCGCGCGTCAGCGTGCTGCTTTCCAGAGTTGCCTTGCCGCGGCGGTGCGTGGGCCTGAGAGATTCCTGGGGAGGATTTGCTCCTACGGCGCCTGCATCACATGCCTGCAGGACTCTCCCGCCGCAGATCAAAGGCGTATTCAATTGTGTGAATCGACAGTGGTTGCCGGTGACGGCTGCCACAACTACCAATTGTCCTATGGACTGCCCGCGTCCGCAAATAGGGTCAGCGAGCCGCCCGGCTTTCCCAACTAGCTCGCACTAGATGTCGTTTTGGAGCGTCTAAACGACAACAACTGCGGGGCCCACGCCGCCAGGGTTCCCTGGCCGAGCTTGCGAGGCGAGGGTGGCGGTGGGGATAGTTGGGTCGGGACTCAGCTGCGGAGGCGTTCGACGGCGGCCAGCAGCGCACCGACGTCGGCGCCCCTCGCGCTGGCCTTGACTTCCGTATCACCGGCGCCGCCTTCGAGCATTGCGTTGAAGTAGAGTCCATCGCCCATGTACCGGACGGCCTTGGCCATTTCCGGCCCGACTTCCTCGGCGAGCACATCGAGCCATTGTTGCTGGATTCCCGCGAAGCGCCTGCGGGTTTCTTCGTGGGCTACTTCCGCGAGACGCGTGGCTGCCACAAACACGCGGTCCAAGGGCGTGTCGGCCCACAGCGAGGACTTGATGAAGAACGCGGCAGCACCTTCCGGGGCCGCCTTCATTGCCTCGATGTCCAGCGCGGCCAGCCCGTCCATGCGCTCGAGCAAGGAGCTGATCATGGCTTCCTTGTTGGGGAAATGGTAGAGCAAGCCGCCCTTCGAGACGCCGGCGCGCTTGGCGACGGCGTCCAGGGTGGCAGCCCGCTCCCCCACCTCGATCAGCAGGGCTTCAAAGGCATCCAGGACAGCGTCCCGGGCAATAGGTTTTCGCGGCATGGTGTCCATCATCCCTTAGTTCGACGCGGCCGTTCGATGAGTCAAATTGAAACTATACCGTCCAGACGGTACAGTTATGTTCATGTTCAACCCGTCCACAACCCAGCACCCCCGTACCCCTTCGATCCAAACCGCCCCGTGGCGCGATTGGGCTGCCTTGGCACTCCTGATGTTCCCGGTGCTGCTGGTGGCTGTGGACAATACGGCGCTGACGTTTGCCCTGCCGGAAATCGCCCGGTCGCTGGAAGTCGGGGGCGTGCAGCTGCTGTGGGTCGTGGACGCCTATCCACTGGTGCTCGCGGCACTGTTGGTGTCCATGGGAAACCTGGGTGACCGGATCGGTCGCCGCCGCTTGCTGTTGATCGGCAGCACGGGCTTCGCGGCCGTTTCCGCGGCCACTGCCTTCGCCCCATCGGCTGAATGGCTCATTGCCGGACGCGCCAGCATGGGCATCTTCGGAGCCATGCTCATGCCGTCCACGCTGTCGTTGATCCGCAACATCTTCCCGGAACCGAACCGCCGCCGGCTCGCGGTTGCCGTGTGGGCCGCGGGGTTCTCCGGCGGCGCCGCGCTCGGGCCGATCTTTGGCGGCTGGCTCGTGGAGCACTTCTGGTGGGGAGCCGTGTTCCTGGTCGCCGTGCCGCTGCTGCTGCCCCTGCTCGCCTTCGGTCCGTCGCTGATCCCCGAGTCCAAGGACCGCAACCCGGGCAAGCCGGACGTTCCCAGCGTGGTGCTGTCCATCCTGGCCATGGCCCCCGTGGTTTACGGCATCAAGGAGGCCGCCGTGCACGGGTTCGGTCCGGCTCCCGCGGCCTTCATGGCGTTCGGCCTGGCCATGGGAATTGTCTTCGTCCGGAGGCAGGGCTCGCTGGCATCGCCCATGTTGGACGTTCAGCTTTTCCGGAACAAAGTCTTCAGCACGGCGATCACGGCCAACGTCCTGTCCCTGTTCTCCATGACGGGATTCATCTACTTCTTTGCCCAGCACTTGCAGCTGGTGGAGGGCCAGTCCCCCATGCAGGCCGGGATCGCGATGGTTCCCGCCCTGCTTGCCACGATTGTGGCAGGCCTGGTGGTGGTCCCGTTGGTCAAGCGGATCCGCCCTGGCCTGGTGGTGGCATCGGGGCTGGCGCTGAGCGCGGTGGGATACCTCGTGGCGGCCATGGGAAACCACAGCCAGGGGCCGGGGTACCTTTTGACGGCGCTCCTGCTGCTGGCCATCGGGGTTGGCTCGGCGGAGACCATCTCCAACGACCTGATCCTTGGCGCGGTTCCTGCCGACAAGGCGGGCGCGGCATCGGCGATCTCGGAAACCGGCTACGAACTCGGATCACTGCTGGGCACAGCCGTGCTCGGCTCCATCCTGACGGCGTCCTACCAACACCATTTGCTGCTTCCGGTCGAACTGTCGGCCCACGCGGCAGAACGCTCGCGGGAGACACTCGCCGGAGCCATGGACACCGCGTCGGCCCTCCCCCAGCCATTGGGCGACGCCCTGAGCACCGCTGCGCGTGCCGCCTTTGAATCGGGCGTCCACATCACGGCAGCGATCGGGCTGGTACTGATGGCGGGAGCGGCAGTCCTTGCCGCCGTCGTGCTCCGCCGCGTGCCGACCGCCAAGTAGGCGGGGTCTAGACTGCCTGGTTCAAGGCGGCATCCGGGGAGCTGAAGCTGCGGGTGATTCCGCCCAGGGTGGCGGTGGCGAGGGTCGAGAGGTAGTCGTGCCGGCGTCGGGCGGTTATCCGCGACTGGGGCTCGAAGGACTGTTCGGGGTCGTCGGCGTAATGCGCGGACAGCCCGTCGCGCATGAGCCGGATGCCCTCGGCACGCTGCTGCGAGACCGCCGCGTGCGTGGACCCGAGTTCCTCGGCGAGTTCCTTCACGGTCCGGCCTCCGAAGTAGATCTCCTCGACGACGTACCGCATCTTCTCCGGCAACGCCTCGACGGCGGCCCGAAGGTACTTCAGGCGCTCATCGGCCAGGACCGAGTGCTCCGGGGAGATGGTCTCCGCCGCGACCGTGTCCACCACGACGTCATCCAGCGGCGACAGCGTCCGCGCGGCATCGGCCAGGGCGGCCTCCACCACGCTGCGCTCAACCCCCAGGGCCGAAGCGGTCTCGGCCACCGACGGAGTGCGGCCAAGCACACCGGAGAGCGTTTCCTGGACCGACATGGTTTCCTTGATGCGTTTGCGCGCCGAGCGCGTGGCCCAGTCGCTGGCCCGCATCTCGTCCGCGAAAGCCCCGACGATCCTTCGGCGCGCAAACGCGCCGAAAGGGACTCCGAGGTCCGGATCGAAAGAATCGGCAGACGTAATCAACGCCACCGACCCCACCGACGCGAAATCGTCGCGCGACAAATGAGAAGCCCTCGCGCAGAGCTCCGACACCAAATAGCCAACGAGCGGTAAGTGCTGCAGCACCAGCTCGTTGCGTTCTTCGCGATTCAAAATTAGTCCCCCCATGAGACCTGTTTATTGAGTTGCCAAGCCTGATTCCAGGGGCTTCATGGGCGAGCTGCTGAGACGATGCAGCGTGCCGAAGATTACACGGAACAGACATGTATTCAGTGAACATACCATCTGAAAAATAACAATGCGTGTACGCTCATGAAAAAGATACAAAAGAGGCCGCGGAACCATGTTTCGTAGACCAAACCGGGGAATGGGGAACCGTGGGGGCGGATGAGCTTTCGGCGACGCTGTGGCGTGAGCGGAGACAGCTGGAACTGCTGTTGTACCGGCTCGAAACGCAGTTGCTGCACGTCCGGGCAGGCAATTGGCATTGGCTGAAATTCACTGCCGCCGACGTGGAAAAAGTCCTGGAAAACCTCCGGTTCGACACGCTTGCCCGGAACATCGAGTCGTCCGCGCTGGCCATCGAGTGGCGCCTGTCGGCCAACGCAACGCTGCCCATGATCGCTTCAATGGCCCCGCCCGGGATCTGGCCGGAACTGCTTCAGGAACACCACCATGGCCTGGTCCTTCTGCTCAAGCAGGTCGAATCAACCGCGGCCGCCAATGTCGAAGCCCTCCTGATGGGGCCACAAAGCGCCGGGAACCAGCAGCTTGGCTCAGTAGAGCCCGGCGACAGCATGGCGCCGGGAGCGGTGGCGCATGCCGACACCGTGGATGACATGACACTCCTTGCGGAAAGTGCCAACATCGAGCGGGCACTGGCCGTGACGAGGGATTGCTCGCTGCCGCTCCTCGCAGAGTTCGTGGGCTTGGCTTAAGGCCCGGCCTATTCCTTGGGGGGCTTCCGTGCCGGCGGACGCAGCCCGGCAACGAGTTCCTCGGCGTCGGGGCCGGCCTGGGCGGCAGCGAGGTTGGCCGCGGCGATCGCCTCAACCACTTCGCGACGTTGGATGGACACCCCGCGGGGCGCCTCGATCCCGATCCGCACGCCGTCGCCGCGGCCTTCCATGACGGTGATGACGATGTCCTCACCAATCATGATCTGTTCGCCCGGCTTGCGTGTCAGTACCAGCATGCTCTCAATCTACCTTTCCAAGCACGGCAACGCGGGCGGGCTTGCCGTCCACCCACCCGATGGGTACGCCGAGTCCGTTGACCGTCTCGGGACTTCCGGTCTCCGACGCGCCGAAAACGGCAAGGGCGTCGACACGGACGCGCTCGGCGGCCAGGGCTGCGGAGAGCGCCCGGATCCAGGATGCCGTGTCTTCAGCTTTCCGCCCGGCGTCGACGACCAGCCACAACTGGTCTGGCGCGAGGGTGGCGATGTCCGCCGCATGCGTCACGGCTTCGCCTTGCCTGCCGAGCCCGTAGGCCACCAGCACGGTTTGGCCGGTGACGACCGCCTGGGCACGGGCCGCCGTCGCGCCCTGGCGCCCCGTCACATGGAGGTGGCCGAAAGCAGTCAGGGCCCCGGACGTCCGGACGTCGAAGCCGCCCCCTGCGATGGACAATTCCAATGCAGTCCCCAAGGCGTCGTCGCCGAGGCCAAGCAGGATGACGAGGTTGCCGCTGCCGGCCAATGGCGCCGGTACGGCAGCCAGCGCCGGTACGGCCGTTGGAGGCGCCGCTGGAACGGCGTGCCCGACGACGACGGGCGGCAACGCGGTCAGCGTCCCTTGCACTGGTGCTCCGGACGTCGGCGCCCGGAATTCCTTCCCCAGTTGCTCCAATATCCCGGCGAAATCCGGGGAGGCCGTGGAAACGACTGCCTCCGGCCGGTGCATGTCCATCTCGGCCGCGTCGGCTTGCTCCAGGAGAGCGGCAATCGCGGGCCCCTGCAACGCATGAGCCTCACCGGCAGCGCGCACCTCCCCGCCTGCGTGTGCCTCCCAACTGACTCGCAGTTGTTGTCGTTCTGGGCCCTCAGAACGACAACTATTGCCAGCTAGTTGGGATGGAACCTCGATAGTGGCCTCGTAGCGATTGGCTGCGAAGAGCCCGGCGATCCCGGGGTTGGTGACTTTCTCGGCTGAGACGATCCGCGCGCCCGGCCCGTATTGCTGCTCGGCCTTCACCCGGATGTCGTCCAGGGACGTGCCCTTAAGCTTGTATTGCTTCGGCATGGCGGACCACCCCCACGGTCTCGATCTGGATGTTTGCGGACGTCACTTCACGGTAGGACAACACGGGAATGCCGCCGTCGGGAGCTGCCACGAGGCGCCGGACCGCCGGCCGCAGCGCCGGGGCGCACACCAGAACGGCCTGCCGTCCTGCATTCGCCGCGGTCTCCACCGAAGCCTGCACGGAGGCCAGGACGGCGTCCAGGCGAGCTTGGCTCATGACAATCTGGGTACCCCCTTCGGCCGGGCGCATGTCTTCGAGCATGGACTGTTCCAGGAGCGGATCGATCATGATCACATTGAGCATCGTGCCGTCGAGGAACTTGGCCGCGAGCGCGGGACCGAGGGATTGCCGGGCGGTTTCGATCAAGGCCTCGGGCTCGGTGGAAACCTTGGCGCGCAAGGCAAGGGCCTCGTAAATGCGGGGAAGATCGTTGATGGGGACCTGTTCTTCGAGAAGGCCCTGCAGCACCCGCTGCACCTCGGCGAGGGACATGAGCCCGGGAATGAGTTCCTCGACGGCGGCCGGGCTCTGTTTGCGCATGCCTTCCGTCAGCACCCGGACGTCTTCGCGGGTGAGGAGCCTCGCGGCGTTGGCGGAAACAATCGACGACAAGTGGGTCACCAGCACGGAAACCCGGTCGATCACGGTTGCCCCGGTCATTTCCGCACTGTGGCGCATCTCGGTGGGAATCCATTTTCCGGCCAGCCCGAAGACCGGTTCCACCGTGGAGGCACCGGGTAGCGCGTCGAGGTAGTCGCCGAGGGCAAGCAGCTTGCCCGACGGCGCCGTGCCGCGTCCTGCTTCCACTCCGGCAATGCGGATGGCATAGGTGGCCGGTGGCAGCTCGGCGTTGTCGCGCGTGCGGACGGGCGGAATCACGATCCCCAACTCCATGGCGATCTTGTGGCGCAGGGAGCGGACGCGGGCCAGGAGGTCGTCCGAGGCCCCGGAAACCATGTCAACAAGGTCCGGAGCCAGCAGGATCTCGACGGGATGGATGCGCATGTCCTGCATGAGCCGCTCGTTGGGGTCCTCTTCGGAGCTCAGGGCGGCTGTTTCCTGCGCGTCCTCCGCCTCGCTCTGTTTTTTCTGCTGGGCAGCCAGGCGCCTGGAACCGAACAACAGGAAGGCGCCCACCAGCAGGAAGGGAACGATGGGCATGCCGGGGATGAGCGCCATGGCGACGGCGGCCAGTCCCGCGATGAGCAAGGCGTTGGGCGACTGCATGAGCTGCGAGGAGGCCGTCCGGCCCATGTCCTCTTCGGCATTCGACCGGGTGACGATCATGCCGGTGGACACGGCCATGAGGAGGGCCGGGATCTGCGTGACGAGCCCGTCGCCCATGGTCAGCAGGCCATAGGAGTTCAGCGCATCGCCCACGTTCATGCCGCGCTGCAGCACGCCGATGGCAATGCCGCCAACGAAGTTGATGATGATAATGATGATGCCGGCGATCGCGTCGCCCTTGACGAACTTCGAGGCACCGTCCATGGCGCCGTAGAAGTCGGCCTCGGCGGAGACCTCGGCGCGGCGTTTGCGGGCCTGGACATCCGTGATGAGGCCGGCGTTGAGGTCCGCGTCGATGGCCATCTGCTTGCCGGGCATGGCGTCCAGGGTGAACCTTGCCCCCACCTCGGCCACGCGTTCGGCGCCCTTGGTGACCACCACGAATTGGATGACCACCAGGATGAGGAACACCACGGCGCCAATGATCATGGAGCCGCCCACGGTGACCTTGCCGAAAGCGTCGATCACTTGGCCGGCGAACCCTTGTCCCAGCACCAGCCGGGTGGACGCCACGTTGAGCCCCAGCCGGAACAGCGTGGCCACGAGCAGCAAGGACGGGAAGACGGAAAAGTCCAGGGGTTTCTTGACGAACATGCTGGTGAGCAGGACCAGGAGGGCCAGCAGGATGTTGCAGACGATCAGGAAGTCCAGCAGCGGGGCCGGCACGGGAACCACCAGCAGCAGCACGATGCCCACGATTCCCACCGGCACGGTGAGCCTGGCGAATCTGTTGTTCATTGCGGTGTCCTGTCCGGGGTGGCGTGGTTGTTGGGTGCGGTTCGGGGGCTCGGGTTCATGCGGGGGCTCCGGCCATGGTTCCAGCCACTCCCGGCAAACGGTGCAGTCCGCGTGCCGCTCCCCTGGCCTTGAGCGACATGACGAACGCCAGGACTCCGGCCACGGCCCGGTACAGCTCTACGGGGATTTCCTGGCCCAGTTCGCACGCCGAATGCAGTGCCCTGGCCAGCGGAATGTCCTGGACCATCGGGACTGATTTCGCTTCCGCCTCTTCCCTGATGCGGGCAGCGATCACCCCCGCTCCCTTGGCCACCACGCGCGGTGCCGCTTTGCCGGCGTCGTACTTCAGCGCTACGGCGACGTGCGTCGGGTTGACGATCACGACGTCGGCGTCTGCGATCGCGCCGATCATGCGGTTCCGGCTCATGCTCAATTGCCGCGAGCGGCGCTGGGACTTGATGAGCGGATCGCCGTCGCTGTTTTTGTTTTCGTCCTTGATTTCCTTTTTGGACATGCGCGTCTTCTTGCGGTTGCGGCGCATGACCACGAAGATGTCCGCGGCAGCCAGGACCAGGCCCGCCAGCACCGCGAACTGGATCAACGAACCGATGCCTCCGGTGGCTGCCGCGAGGATGCCGGACACCGGCAGTCCCCCGGCGGTGAGCAGCACGGGGATGAGTCCCTGCACCACCGTGTAGAGGACAAGCCCGACGACGGCGGTCTTCAGGAGCGCTTTCAGCCCGCCCCACAGCGCCTGCGCGCCGAAGACCCGCTTGAGGCCGCTGACGAGGTTGAAGTGCTCAAACTCAACGCGGAATTTCTTGAAGTGGATGCCGCCCTGCACGGCGGATCCGGCCACCACTACCACCATGACCACCACGAACAAAGGCCCCAGCACCTGGGCCAAGGAGCCGAATCCGGCTTCGAGCGCCGCCACTGCCTTGGCCGGTTCGGGGTTCGCGATCACGGCGCGGACGGTGAACAGTTGGTCCGCGGCAACGTTGGAGGCACGCTCGATGGTGGAGGGGATCATGGCCGCCGCGGAGCCGACGGCGAGCCAGGCGGTGAGGTCCTGCGAGCGGGAAAGCTGCCCTTTGGACCGGACTTCCCGCATCCGTTTGTCGGTGGCTTGCTCGGTTTTCTCCTGTGAATCCGACATCAGCCCACCCCCATCAGGGTGTTCGCCGCCTGCTCGGCGAGCATGGCAACGAGCCGGGGCAGCGCCAGGAACAGGAATCCTGCGAGCCCGAGGGTGATGAAGACCTTGAGCGGGAAGCCCAGGGCGAAGGCATTCAGGGCGGGCGCAACGCGGGTGAGGAGCCCGAGCCCGATGTCGGCGAGTACCAGGACCACCAGCAAGGGCCCGGCGATTTGCACCGCGGAAAGGAACATCCCCGTGACAGCCGAGATCATGGCTTGGACAGGCTGGGCCATGTCCAGTCCCCCGGCCAGCGGCAACGCGGTGAAACTCCCGGTCAGGCCGCCGATCACCAGCTGGTAGCCGTCCGAAGCGAAAAGCAGGGCCAGGGCGGCCATCTGCATCAGCCGGGTGAATTGGGCACCGTTGATCATCATCTGGGGATCGAAGCCCTGGGCCATCTGGAAGCCGCTGAAGAGGTCTATCAAGCTGCCGGCCGATTGGATCGCGGCGAAGACGAGCAGGACGAGGAAGCCGAGGACCACCCCGGTCACGAGTTCAAGCACCACGGCCGTGATGAAGCCAGCGGTGTCCTTGGAGGTGTAGCCAACGGAGAGGCGTTGGGAAACGGCCAGCCCCAAACCGATGCCGAGCATCCCTTTGATGCGCAGTGGAATTGCCTGGTGCGAGAAGGGCGGGGCCACCACCAGGAAGGCCGTCATCCGGACGGAGGCCAACAGCAGGACCTCAAGCCAGGACTCGTTGAAGGGAAGATCCACTTCACGCTCCGCCGATCAGCCCGGGTATCCGGGCAAAGAGCTCGTTGGTGAAGGAAACAGCCTCGGTGATCATCCAGTGCCCGCAAACCACCAAGGCCACGGCCACGGCGACTGCCTTGGGCACGAAGGAGAGGGTGGCTTCCTGGAGCTGGGTGATGGACTGCAGCAGGGAAATGGCGAGGCCTACCACCAGTGCGGTGACCAAGGCGGGCGCGGCCAGCTTGGCCGCAAGAATCAGGGCCTGGAGGCAAATGTCCAGGACTGCGTTGGTATCCATCAGCCGCTCGAATAACTCTGGATCAGGGCGGTGATCACCAGTCCCCAGCCGTCCACCAGGATGAACAACAGGATCTTGAAGGGAAGGGAGATCATGACCGGCGGGAGCATCATCATGCCCATGGACATCAGGGCGGCCGAGACCACCAGGTCGATCACCAGGAACGGGATGAAAATGACGAAGCCGATGATGAACGCAGCCCGGAGTTCGGAGATCATGAACGCCGGGATGAGGGTCTGCAACGGGACCGATTGCGGGTTGGCCGGGTTAGCCAGCTTGGCTGCCCGGGTCATGAGGGCAATGTCTTCCTGCCGGGTGTGGGCCACCATGAAGTGCTGGAGTGGCGCGGATCCGGCCGAAACGGCTCCGTTGAAATCCAGCGTCCCGTTCAGGTAGGGCTGGATGCCGACGTTGTTGATCTCCGAAATCACGGGCCACATCACGAAGAGGGAAAGGAAGAGCGCCAGCCCTGCCAGCACCTGGTTGGGCGGGATGGACGGGAGGGACAACGCGTTGCGGGTCATGGCAAGCACCACGAAGATCTTGGTGAACGAGGTCATCATGAGCAGCAGGGCGGGAGCCACGGAGAGCAGCGTGATCCCGATCAGGGTAACCACTGCGGTGGATGGCTTTCCGTCGAGCCCGTTGATGTTGATGCTGACGTTGCCGTTGGAGGGTTGGGCCGGTGCCGTGGGAACTGCGGGAGCCGTGGGTGGAGTCGGGCTGACCGGTGCCGCATGCCCAATTGCGGTGCCCAGCCACAGGAACAGCGCCGTCAGCAAGAGGACACAGAGCACCGCGGGCAGTGTCCTGCGCACGGCCAGCAACTTCCTGCCGGTGCGGTGGGCATCGGCAGGCCCAAGAGTCGCGATCAATTCCGGCGTCCCCTGATGGCCTCGGCGGCCTGCCGCCACGTGGAACCGGCAAGGATGGATCCGTGCATGGGCTGTGCCTTGTCCAGCCCGCTGCGCCGGTGGATCTCGCTGCGGCGAGTGTGTCCGGCAGCTTGGAGTCCGCTGCCTTGGGGTGCCGTTTGGGGCCCGTTGTCCGGAAGCGACGCTCCCCCGGCGTCACGGAAGATATCGGCGAAGCTTTCGGGTGCCGTCGCGATTTCAGGAAGTTCCACGGGGACGTCACCGCTGTGCAGGACGTTGATGGCGTGTTCGGTGACGCCCAAAAGGAATCGCTTGTCACCGGCGTCGACCACCACAACGGAGGCCTTTTGGCCGACCGTCTGCCGGCTGACCACCGTCAGGGTGGTGTTGGCCCGGCGTCGGCCTTTGGCCTTTCCTTTGAGCAGGCGGCGCTGCAGGACCCATATGAGCCCCAGCACCGCACCCAGGGCCACGAGCACGCGCAGCCCGAGGATGACGGAATCCATCTAGTAGATTCCCTCGGCGACGTCCAGGATGCGGGTGATGCGCACGGCATAGTCCTGGTCCACGACGACGACTTCACCGTGCGCGATCAGGCGACCGTTGAGGAGGACGTCCGCGGGTGCACCGGCCGAGCGGTCCAGTTCGATCACTTTGCCCGGTTCCAGGGCGAGGGCGTCGCGCACGGACATGCGGGTGCGGCCGATTTCCACGGTGAGGGCCATTTCGACGTTGCTGATCAATCCGAGGCGGGACGAAACCGCCCCGGACTGAACGTTCCGCGCGGCGGCAGCGTCCTGCACGGTCCCGTGTTCGCGGACCCGGACAGCGAACCAGCCAAACGCCTGCCCGCCGTCCATCGCTTGCTGCTGGCGGAGTTCAAAAACAGCAGTCTCGGGGTCGGACAGCAGCCCGGCGGCGTCTTCCTCGCGCAACTCCCCCAGCACGCCGGCGTCGAACGCGTCGGCTGCGTGTTCCATCGCGGGACGCAGGACGTCGATGGCCGACACGACGGCGGAGTGGCCTTGCTGGGCGCCGCCGGCAGCGGCCAGGAAGGAACGGTCCGTGAGGATGAGGGCGAAGTCCGCCGTCACTGCTCCCACGAACGTAGCCGTGACCGCGAGGGGTGCGTATGCCGATGCGGCCTGGGGCGGGACAATGCCGGCGACGTGCAGCGTGGCGGGAGTCGGCAGCTGCGTGGCCAAACGCTCGGCCGCGGACTCGTGCAGGGTCAGGGTGATGCTCATCGCTGGTTCTCCTCGATTGTGACGATGACGGCGGCTGCACGGGAGCCGTTGCGGGCAGGTGCCGCGGTGGCCAGGCGGGTGCCGTTGATGGCGACGTCGAACGGCCGGTTCTCCAGGTGCGGCAGCTGAATGACGTCCCCGACGGCGAGGCCCAGGATCTGCGCCGGCGTCACCGGAGTGGGGCTCAACTGGATGGCGACGTCCACCGGCACCTGGGTGACCTGGGCGCGGACCAGTGCCTCGGCGTCGCGGCTGTGGACGGTGGGATTTACGTCGCCGAGCCCGGAAAGGAGGATGTCGGCCGGAATCGCGAGGCTGGCAGCGGCAAGGCTTTCGCCCACCTTCACGGTGAATGAGGCCACGATCATGAGTTCCGCCGGAGCCGCGGCTTGGGCGAACTGGGAGTTGTACTGGATGACGTCCATGCGCACCGGGGTGGTCAGCAGGGCACCAAGCGAATAGCTCAGGTCCTCCAGCCCGTCTTCGACCATGCGGCTGATGAGGGCCTGCTCGATCTGGGTGAACTTGCGGTCCGGGACTGCCGTCTCGCTCGCCCCGCCCAGCATGCGGGTGACCCAGGACAAGGCCGCCGTGGCGGGAAACTGCATGACCAGCCGCGACTCGCTGCCGTCGATGCGGCACAGCACCATCGAGGTGACCGAAGGGAGGGACGCCGCGTATTCGTCGTAGCTCTGCATGATGAGCTGTTCAAGGGTCGCGGTGGACTTCACGCGGACCTTGGCCGTGAGCTGTGTTCCCCATTGGCGGGCGAACGTTTCGAATGCGACTTCCAGGACGCGGCTGTGCTGGCGCGGCAAGGTGGTGGGCCTGCGGAAGTCATAGACGTCCACGGTGCGCTGCCGTACCGCCGATTGATCTTCCTGTTCACTCACGGTTGCCACTATCGGCAAGGAAAGTGCGGGCGTAAGGGACGAGTTTTGGGAAGGATCGTGGGTGTGGCCCGTGGGCTGCGTTCCGAAACGCAGCCCACGGGCCACACCCACGAACTCAGGCGAAGGCTACGCGGCCGGAGCCTGGGAAATCCTCACCATGTTGCCCGAAGGATCGCGGAAGGCGCAGTCGCGCGGACCCCATGGCTGGTCGATTGGCTCCTGCATGACCTCCGCGCCGGAAGCCCTGACCTTCTCGAAGAGCGTGTCGACGTCGTCGGAGCGGAAGACGATCGGCCCCAGGACACCCTTGGTAAGCAGCTCCTGCAGGGAGTCGCCGTCGGCCTTGGACCGGCCCGCGTGAGGTTCGGAAAGCACGATTTCAACACCCGGCTGGTCCGAGCTGCCCAGCGTCACCCAACGGAATCCGCCTTGTGCGACGTCGTTGAGCACCTCGAGGCCGAGGGCATCCCGATAGAACGTGAGTGCTTCGTCGGGATCGTTGACAGTGATGTGTGAGTACTGCAGTGAAATAGTCATGGCAACGACGCTAGTCCGCTGCACCCACACGCGCTTCTCGAATCCTGCTCGCTTCCTGCGGGAGGCTAAGGAGTTCCGAAGCCGGCGTCGCCGAGAACCTTCTTGCCTTCGCTTCCCGTCACCAACGCGATGAATGCCGCGGCCAGGTCCTTGTTCTTGCTGGTGCCCACGGTGCCGATCGGGTACGTGTTGACGGCCTTGTCCGCCTCGGGGAAGGTGATGCCCTTGACCTTGTCCCCGGCACCCTTGACGTCGGTGACGTAGACGAGTCCGGCGTCGGCCTCGCCGGAGGCCACCTTGCCAAGGACGTCAGTCACGGATGACTCTTCACTGACAGGCTTCAAGGTTGTACCGGTGGCCTTTTCGATGGTTTGCGCTGCCGAGCCGCACGGCACCTGGCTGGCGCAGACGACCACCTTGACGCCCGGCTTGGCCAGATCCGCGAAGGAACTGATCGACGCCGGGTTCGACGGCGGGACGGCGATGGTCAGGACGTTGGTGGCGAAGTTCTTGGCCGTTCCGTCGAGCAGCTTGGCGTCGGACAGTTTGGCCATGTTCTTCGTGTCTGCCGAGGCAAAGACATCCGCGGGGGCGCCCTGGGTGATCTGCGTGACCAGGTCAGATGACCCCGCGAAGCTCAGCGCCACTTTGGTACCCGGGTTCGCAGCCTCGAATTCGCTGGCCAGCTTGGTGAATGTTGCCTTCAGCGAGGCAGCCGCGTAGACCGTCACTGTGCCGGAGAGTTTTGGCGTTTCCGTGGCGCTGGCCGATCCGCTGCTTGCGGTGCTCGCGGGAGTGCTTGAACCGCAGCCGGCCAGGCTGGCCGCGAGGGCGCCGGCAACGAGCAGTGCGGCGAAGGGCTTGCGGGTGATCCTCATATGGCGCTCTTTCCTTGGGGTGTTTCGATGATGACTGTGGTGGCCTTGACCACGGCTGTGGCGACCGAGCCGAGTTCGAGTCCGAGCTCCCGGACCGCCTCGCTGCTCATGAGGGACACGACACGGAAGGGACCGCATTGCAGTTCCACTTGTGCCATGACCTTGTCCGCCGTGATGCCGGTGACCAGTCCGACGAAGCGGTTGCGTGCCGAGCGGCCCACCCGGGTGGGATCCTCGGGCAGCTGGGCCTGGTCCCGCGCGAGGTGGGCAAGTTCCAGCCCGTCAACGGCCAGCCGACCGGAATCATCCTTGACCGGGGTCAGGATGCCGTTCTCGGTCCAGCGCCGGACGGTATCGTCACTGACGCCCAGGAAACGAGCTGCTTCAGATACTCGAATATTTGGCATAGCTTCAGAATAATCCTCAAATGCGGTAATGACGGCATGTAACTTCCGCAAATCAAATGTGACCCGCTTTCCCGCGGTGGTGCTGTCCCGGCCGGCAGGCGTCCAGGACGCAGCAGAGGTCCCGCCCTGTCGGGGCGGAACCTCTGGCGTATTTGGCCGGCTACGGCGTATCAGTCAGTCAGTCTGCGGCAACGGCAAGCGCTTCGCGATTCTTGCTGGCATCGTTCCGGCTGGGCCGCGTGCGTATCTTCGCCACGCACGCGGGCATGGCGGCCACGGCCAGGTGTTCGCGGGCGCGGTACGTGCTGGGCGGCACCCCCACGAGTTCGGTGAACCGCGAGCTGAAAGAGCCAAGTGACGTACAACCGACCTCCATGCACGCGTCGGTCACGCTCATTCCGCCGCGCAGGAGTGCCATCGCGCGCTCGATGCGGCGGGTCATCAGGTAGTTGTAGGGGGTCTCGCCATAAGCGGCCCGGAACTGCCGGGAGAAGTGTGCCGGTGACATGAACGCATGGCTGGCCATGGTGGGTACGTCGAGGGGTTTGGCGTACTCGCGGTCGATCAGGTCACGGGCCTTCCGCAAGTACGTGAGCCTGGCGATGTCTTCCGGGGTCATGCCACGAGCGTACCTCGGCACGCCGGCCACTTCCATGGTGTCCGACATCGTCACGACACCATGCCGTCACCGGCCGCTCATGGCACACGGCCGCTATTGGCCGCCGGCCCTGGCCTTGAGCGCCTCGGGGATCAGTGCGCGGACCACTTCGGGCTTGTCCGAGAGGACGACGACGTCGACCCTGCGGTTGAGTTCCATGAGCGCCTCGGTGGAATCGTCGTTGACCTGCCGGGCGGATCCGTACGCGACTGCGCCGATGTGCCCTGCCGAAATGCCCCCGTGGTCGACGAGGTACCTGAGGACATTGACGGAGCGTGCGGAAGAAAGCTCCCACGTGGAGGGGTACGAGGTGACCCCGTTGGCGGCATGGCCTTCCACCATGATTTCGAGGCCCGCCTTGGCCATGGTGGGGGCAATCATGCCGAGGACCTGGCTCGCACGGGGCGTGAGGTCCGGCCGGTCGGCTTCGAAGAAGGTCTGCGATCCTACGAGTTTCACGGTGAGTCCGCGTTCGTTGATCTGGAACTGCACATTGGCCCCCAGCCCCGCGGCGTCGAGCTTGGACTTCATGTCGTCGCGCAAAGCGGTGAGCCGGGCCGCTTCCTTCAGTGCGAGGTCCAAGTTGGAGAATCCCTGGGCGTCGGCGCTGGTGTATTCCGGCGGGACGACGGTTCCGGTGGCGGTGTCCACCTTCTGGCTGACCACCGTGCCGAATCCCGTGGCCAGCGAGTTGCGGAGCTTGTCGAATTTGGCCTGGTCCACGGTGGACATTGCGAAGAGCACGATGAACATGCACATGAGCACCGTGACCATGTCCATGTAGGAAGCCATCCAGCGTTCGTCGACGTGCTCTTCCGCGGGAGGTGAGCCGCGGCGGCGTCGGGACCTCATGCGGCCTTGGACGAAGCGAATTTGCCGGGGCGGGTTTCGTCGTCGTCGCTCTTGCTTGCGGTTTTCGCCTTGCCGAGCCGGTCCGGGGGAACCATGGCGCGGAGCCGTTCGGCGAGCAGGAGGGGCTGGGTCCCGTTCTGCACCGCCAGCATGCCCTCCATCAAGAGGGTCATACGTTCGATTTCCAGCTCGGAGAGTCGCTTGAGCCGCGAGCTAAAGGGCAGCCAGATGAAGTTCGCGGACAACAAACCCCACAGGGTTGCCACGAAGGCGGAGGCGATCATCGGCCCCAGATGATCGGGCGAGGAAAGGTTCTCAAGGACGTGGGTCAGCGATACCACGGTGCCGATGATGCCGATGGTCGGCGCGTAGCCGCCCAGGCTGGCGAAGAATTTGGCAGAGACGTGGTCGCTGCGCATTTTGGAGTCGATCTCGTCTTCCATGAGGATGCGCAGCTCTTCGGCGTCCGTGCCATCGGCGATGTTCTGCAGGGCCCGGGCCAGAAAGGGATCCTTCTCCTCCGTGGCCGCCTCTTCGAGGGAGAGGAGACCCTCGCTCCGTGCCTTCTCGGCGAAGCCGATCAGCTGGTCGATGCTGTCCTGGGGCTTGTCCGTCTTTCCCTTGAACGCCTTGGGGAGGTCCTTGAACGCCCGGATGGTATCGCGGAACGTATTCCCGGCCAGTCCCACGGCCAAGGTGGCCCCGAAAACCAGGACCATGGGCGCGGGAAGCAGGAGTGCCATGAGGTTGGCGTCTTCGAGGGTCACCATGGCGACCACCGAGCCGAAGGCCAGGAACAAGCCGATTATTGTTGAGGGATCCATGGCTTACCTTCCGTCAGGGTCCGGTGTGCGCACGAGGCTCAAGGGATAGCCCGTCACGGTGGGGAGATCCTGTGCCCGCCGAAGAATATAGGCCCGGTAGTTCGCAATCAGTTCCACGACCTCCACGAGGCTTTCCCGTACAACGTACGTGGCGCCGTCGAGGGTCACCAGATGGGTGTCCGGGCTTTCGTGGATCCGTTCAATGATGTCCGGATTCACGGCAAAGCGAGTGCCGTTCAGGCGGGTGACAACGATCATGGGCCGTTTCTGCTTAGGTAGGGAGGCGCTGTGAGGAGGCGGTTCAGTCCCTACTGTCGGCCGGATGCTCGCTCGCGTTAGCTTGCCGCCGATCTGCGTCTCTCCAGCTACCCCTCAGCAGAGGCCCACTGAGCCCTGTCAGGACGTGCGGACCAAGCGGGAAAGGGCCATGGGAAGCGTCAAGACGGCGACGGCGGGAACCACCCACCAGACTCCGCCGACTCCCGCGGAGCTCAGCGCCGCGGTGACGGCAAAGGACGCGGCTATGGCAAGTGCCACCCTCCAGTCGTCCCCAATGATGAAGTCGTACCAAAACAGGCCGAACCGTTTCAGCGAGCCCGCCACCGAGGACTTGCGCGGCCCCGCAGCCGGGGTGATCCCCGCGGTCACGGTGCGGGTCCGCGCTGCGGCTTCCGGACTACCGGGCTCCATGGACGCTCCCGCGGGAGAACCGCCGTCGTGGATCGCATCGCCGGATGCCTGGACGGACTGGGTTGGCGCGGACTCGGTTGGCGCGGACTCGGTTGGCGCGGTCACCGCGGCCGGCGTTGCTTTGGAGGGACGGCGGCGAAGCACAGCCACGATGGCCAGGGCGATGACGGCCAAGGACGGGATGATGACCAGGAGGGAGAGATCAGCCACGGGCCACACGGCGCCCGCACCCTCGGCACCCCAGAAGATGCCGAAGCTCGTCAGCATGATGCCGACGATGAACTTCATGGTGTTCTCCGGCACCCGGGAAAGGGGTCCGCGCACGATGATCGCCGCAACGGCCACCAGGACCACTGCCGCTGCCGCAGCCCATGCAGCCAGGCCGAGTTGGCCTTGGATGTTGCCGAAAGTGACCACGATGAACGCAACTTCCAGTCCTTCGAGCAGGACTCCCTTGAACGAGAGGGTGAAGGCGTACCAATCGCCCACCCCGAAGCGCGATCCCCCGGCCGCGGACTGTGCCGCGGCAAATTCACGACGATAGATGGCGTCTTCATCGTGAAGGGCCTTGTGTCCGCTCGCGCGAAGGATGGCCTTGCGCATCCACTGGAGGCCGAAGACAAGCAGGAGCCCTCCGACCAAAACACGCAGGACGTCCAAGGGAATCAGGGCGATCGCAGGCCCGAAGACGATGACGACGGCGGCCAGGACAACGAGGCCGACGCCGACGCCGGAGAGCGCCGAACGCCAGTCACGGGCGGTGCCTGCAGCCAGAACGATGGTGGCGGCTTCCACTGCTTCGACCAAACAGGCGAGGAAGACGGACAGGAGCAACGCGGTGGTATTCAAAGGTGCCGCTTTCTTGTAACAGCTGTTAGATCATCAACCTATTGATCGTGACTCCGTACTCATAACAGATTCTACTGATCCGGTGAATGAAAAGTTAAGGGCTTTCGACAACCGGGTCCCGACGCTTCGGCCCGGGGCCAAGGAGCAGCGGCGGATAGAATCCGAACATGCGCCCTGCCGAATCGACCGACACTCCGGACGCGGGCGGGGCAGCCGAATGGCTGATCCTCGTCTACCGCGTCCCGTCCGAGCCCACCCGCTTGCGCGCTGCGGTGTGGCGGCGCCTCAAAGGATTGGGCGCCGTGTATCTGCAGAACTCGATCGCCGCGCTGCCGAAGTCACCGGCGGCGGAGCGCGCCCTCCAGAAGCTTCGCCACGAAATCCTTGACATGCCAGGAACGGCAATCCTGATGTCGTCCACCGTCATCGCAGGCGATTCCCACATCCTGAACCTCTATCAATCGGCCCGCACCGATGAATACGACGAGATCGTTGACCGCTGCAAGGACTTTCTCGCCGGGATAGAGAAGGAGTACCAGGCCAATCACTTCACCTATGCCGAGCTCGAGGAAAACGAGGTCGACTACACCAAGCTCGTCAACTGGCTTGCCAAGATCCGGGCGCGCGATTCCTTCCAGGCACCCGGCTCCACCGAAGCGGATACCGCCCTGGCCCAATGCGCACAGGCCTTGGAGGACTACGCGAGCAGGGTCTACGCAGAAGAATCCGAGGCCCACTAGGAGGCGCTTCCACTAGCCGCGCATTAGGGCACGTAAATCTTGCGTAATACATGTGATTCCAGTCACGATGGGGCTTTCTGGATGGAAATTTAGGTATGGCTAACCTAAAGTTTCAAGCTGTGAGCCCGCTTTTACTTCCCCCGGGCTCCCTTGGATTTGCTCGCAGAAAGAAGCCCTCATGAAGATTCGCGCTAACGCGCTGGCCGGCATCGCACTCGCCGCCACTGCAGCCCTGAGCCTGGCCGCGTGCGGCAACGGCACCGCCTCCTCCGCAGCCCCCGAGTCTGCGGCCGCCGACGCTAAAGTGGCCGGCGAGATCACGGTCTACAACGCCCAGCACGACACCCTGACCAAGGAATGGGTGGACGCGTTCACCAAGCAGACCGGCGTCAAGGTCACCATCCGTCAGGGTTCCGACACCGAGCTCTCGAACCAGATCATCCAGGAAGGCGCGGCATCCCCGGCCGATGTCTTCCTCACGGAGAACTCCCCCGCCATGGCCCAGGTTGAGAACGCCGGTCTCTTCGCGGACATCGACAAGGCCACCGTGGACCAGGTCCCGGCCGCATACCGCCCGTCCACCAACAAGTGGACCGGCATCGCCGCCCGCTCCACCGTCCTCGTGTACGACAAGACCAAGATCAGCGACGACAAGCTGCCCAAGTCAATGCTGGACCTGGCCAAGCCGGAGTGGAAGGGCCGGTGGGCCGCTTCGCCGTCCGGCGCTGACTTCCAGGCCATCGTTGCAGCCCTCCTCGAACAAAAAGGCGAGGCCGCCACCACTGAGTGGCTCAAGGGCATGAAGGACAACTTCAAGGCCTACAAGGGCAACAGCACAGCCATGAAGGCAGTCAATGCCGGCGAAGTCGACGCCGCATTGATCTACCACTACTACTACTATGGCGACCAGGCCAAGACCGGCGAGAACTCCAACAAGGTCACTCCGTACTTCTTCAAGAACCAGGATCCGGGCGCTTTCCTGTCCGTCTCCGGCGGCGGCGTGCTGAAATCCTCCAAGAACTCGGCGGCTGCCCAGGCCTTCATCAAGTTCATCACCGGCAAGCAAGGCCAGGAAATCCTCAAGAACGGCACTTCCTACGAATACGCGATCGCTTCCAACGTGGACTCGAACGCTAAACTCGTTCCCATCAAGGATCTGCAGGCTCCCACCGTCGATCCGGCCAAATTGAACTCCGCAAAGGTCACCGACCTGATGACCAAGGCAGGACTGCTGTAATTCTGTGACCACTGATCTATCGGCTCGCATCTCTCCGGACGTCCCGGAAGCCTCGGCGAGCACGACGACGGCGGGCAGGGGCAAGCGCCCCCGCCCGCCTTTCGGCGTTTCCGCAATATCCCTCCTGGCGGTGCTGATCGCACTGTTTTCGCTCATCCCGCTGGGGTACGTCGCGTACATGACGGCCGCAACCGGGTGGGACACCGCCGTCGCACTCATCGTCCGGCCGCGCGTCGGCGAGTTGCTCCTCAACACCGTCATGCTGGTGGTCTTCACGGTGCCCATATGCCTGGTGTTGGGGGTTGGCGGAGCGTGGCTCGTGGAGCGGACCAGGCTGCGGGGGCATCGCTGGTGGGCCGTGGCCCTGGCAGCCCCGCTGGCCATCCCGGCATTCGTCAACAGCTATGCGTGGGTAACCGCAGTCCCCTCCCTGGAGGGCATCTGGTCCGGCGTACTCATCGCCACGCTGTCCTATTTCCCCCTCGTCTACATTCCCGCCGCGGCGACCCTGGGGCGTCTCGACCCCGCGATCGAGCAGTCAGCGGCGTCCCTTGGCCTGGGGCCATGGGCCATCTTCTTCCGGGTCGTGCTGCCACAACTACGGATCGCCATGACGGGTGGCGCACTCCTGGTGTCGCTGCACCTGCTGGCCGAATACGGTGCGTTCGCGATGATCCGCTTCGACACCTTCACCACCGCGATCATGACCCAGTTCCAGTCCACGTTCAACGGCACGGCCGGGAACATGTTGGCAAGCGTCCTGGTGTTCTTCTGCCTCATCCTGCTCCTCGCTGAAGTCAGGAGCCGGGGAACCGCACGCTACGCACGCGTCGGTTCCGGTGCCCAGGCCAAGCCGACCAAGCTGCCCTTGGGCCTCTACCAACTTCCCTCACAGCTCGGCCTGCTTGCCCTCACGGTGTTGGCCTTCGGATTGCCGATCTTCTTTGTCCTGCGCTGGGTGATAGCTGGAGGCGCCCAGGTCTGGTCGGCCGACGAGTTCCTTCCGGCGCTGCTCCAGACCCTCGCCTATGGCACCCTGGGCGCCGCGGCGACAATCGTCGTCGGCTTCCCCATGGCCTATCTGGCCGTGCGGCACCCAAGCTGGTTCAGCAAGATGCTGGAACTCTCCAATTACGTCACCAGTTCCCTGCCCGGCATCGTGGTGGGCCTCGCCTTCGTCACGGTAAGCATCCGGATGGTGCCTGGGATCTACCAGACCTCCGGGGTCCTGATTGCCGCCTATGTCCTGTTGTTCCTCCCGCGGGCGCTGGTCAATATCCGCTCCGGACTGGCCCAGGCCCCCAAGGAACTCGACGAAGCCGCGCAATCGCTCGGCAAGGCTCCTTTGGTGTCCTTCCTGAAAGTGACGCTGCGCCTCACGGCTCCAGCGGCCGCCGGCGGTGCCGCGCTGGTGTTCCTCGCCATCGTGAACGAACTGACGGCGACGCTGCTGCTGTCCCCCAACGGCACGCATACCCTCGCCACCGAATTCTGGAGCAAGAGCAGCGAGATCGACTATGCGGGCGCGGCACCCTATGCCCTGCTCATGATCTTGCTGTCTGCCCCCATGACGTATCTGCTTTTCCAACAGTCCAAGAAAGTAGCCGGACAGTGACTGAACAATCCCCCTCAAGGCTTCCATCACCGCGCGTTGCGGCCTCTGTGGCTCCCACCACCAACACGCATCTGGACATCGCCGAGGTCACCAAGAACTTCGGCTCCCAGGCTGTGTTGAAGGGCGTGAACCTCTCCGTGGCCAAGGGCGGAACAACCGCCATCGTCGGGCCGTCCGGTTCGGGCAAGACCACCCTGTTGCGCCTGATCGCCGGATTCGAGCACCCGGACACCGGTTCCATCAGCCTCAACGGAAACAAGGTAGCCGGGAACGGAATTTGGGTACCTGCCCACAAGCGGCACGTTGGCTATGTTGCCCAAGACGGCGCGCTCTTCCCGCACCTTACGGTGGGGCAGAACATCGCGTTCGGACTGGATAGGTCAGCGCTCGACGGCGGCCGCCGCGCCGTCAAGACGCGCGTCCAGGAACTGCTCGACATGGTTTCCCTCGATGCGGACATGGCGAAAAGGCGGCCCCACCAGCTCTCGGGAGGCCAGCAGCAGCGGGTGGCTCTCGCCCGCGCCTTGGCCCGCGAACCGCAACTCATGCTCCTCGACGAGCCATTCTCCGCGCTCGACGCCGGCCTTCGCGTGGCCACCCGGCGGGCCGTGGCCAAGGTGCTGAACGAAGCCGGGGTCACCACTATCCTGGTGACCCACGATCAAGCCGAGGCCCTTTCCTTCGCGGATCAGGTGGCGATCATGCGCGGCGGAAAGCTGGCGCAGATCGGCAATCCGTTCGTTGTGTACACGCGTCCCGCCGACCGGGCCACGGCCGAATTCCTCGGTGATGCGGTCATCCTGGACGCTTGGATGGAAGGCTCCCTCGCCACGTGTTCGCTGGGCGGCATCCCCGTTCGCCGTCCCCCGGCGCAGGGCCTGGTGCAGTTGATGCTCCGTCCGGAACAGATCCGGATTGCTCCGGATGGTCCCATCCGCGGCGTCGTGGTCGATACCGACTACTTCGGCCCGGAGACCACGGTGCGGATCAAGCTCGCTCCGCGCGTTCCGGCCGAAGGTGCCGCCCGGACCTATCCAGGAGGCGGAGAGGTCATCACCATCCGCCACTGGAACGCGTCCATCACCAGGCCAGGCACGGAACTGAGCCTCCGGGTTGTAGGCGAAGGCGTGGCCTTCCCGATGGATGATTAGGGAGACAGCATGTCGCCGATGGCGCGCCGCGGCGCGTCGTGCTAGCATCGTGGCGATCGTGATCAATCGGCAGGAGGTGAGTCCCATGAACGCAGTATCCGCAATGGGTGCTCCCCTGCAGTCCACGATCTCGCGACTGAAATAGTCGCCACTGGGAGCGCCAAACAGGCAATTCGCGAAAGGCGACTCCCATGAACACAACATCTTCTTTACCTTTGCACTCCCGCGAGCGGGCGTTGGTCCTCGGTGGCGGCGGATCGACAGGCAATGCCTGGCTGATCGGCGTCCTCGCTGGCCTCTTCGAGGCCGGGCTGGATGTGACCGATGCCGATCTGACCATCGGCACGTCAGCCGGATCGACGGCCGCGGCCCAGGTTGCAGGCGCAAGCCCGACTGAACTGTTCGCCAACATCCTTGACGCCGTCCCACCGCAACGGCCCGCGCCGGTCGGGTCCGGAGCCGGACGCGCATCAGCCCGGCCGGTGGTGAACCACCTCGAGCGGATCAACAAGATCATCGCCGATGCCCAGAATGTGGCTGACATGCGTCGGCGACTGGGCGCGGCGGCGCTCGACATGGATGCGGCGTCGGACGGCGCTTGGTCATCGCAATGGCGCAGCACGGTCGCCACGCGGCTACCCAGCCAAGCGTGGCCTGAACGGACGGTGCTCATCACGGCGATCGATGCCCGTACTGGTGAGCCGCTCGCGTTCGACCGCCATAGTGGAGTCGATTTGGTGGACGCAATCGCCGCCAGCTGTTCCAGCGGCTTGCCTTACAAGATCGGAGGCAATCTCTACCTCGACGGCGGTTTCCGATCCAATGCCGAGAATGCCGATCTGGCAGCAGGATATGAGCGCGTCCTGGTGCTCTCGCCCTTCGGTGGCAGATCACTGCAACCATTCGAGTGGGGCACGCATCTGGCAACGCAGGTCGACGAACTCCGGGCCCGCGGAAGCCGGGTCGAAACGATCTTCCCGGACAGCAACTCCGAGCACATGTTCGGCGCCAATGCCATGGATCTGTCGCTGCGTCCTTCCGCGGCCCAGGCGGGTTACGAGCAAGGCAAAACCCTTGCCGGGCAGCTCACCGGGTTCTGGAGCTGAGTTACTGACTCCGGGACAGGCATAGCCTTATGCCATGACGGCAAGCTATAGGTACGACGTCGAGATCCTGCATCTCCTCGTGTCATCCGGCCACGCCTACTTCGGCCGTGCACGCGATGGTGCCGCCGACGTGCCCACCACGGACGCCGAGCGGGTCGACGTCGTCAGCGGCAAGGGCATCGTCGGTGACCGGTTCTTCGGCAAGGCCGCGCACATGGATGCCGCAGTCACCCTGATAGCCATCGAGTCGCTCGAAGCGATGGCTGCCGAGCTGGGGGTCGCACCTTTTGACCCGCTCCTCACCCGCCGCAATGTAGTCCTCAGGGGAGCCCACTTGGCTCCCCTGCTGGGCGAGGAGTTCGCGTTGGAATCGGGTGGCGGCGGGCCGGGCGGCTTCCACAGTGTGCGGCTTCGGGGCGGGCGGCCTGCCCATCCTTGCGCCTGGATGGACCAGGTCCTCGCTCCCGGAGCGCACGCCGCCATGCGCGGGCGCGGCGGCGTGCGCTGCCAACCGCTTTCGGATGGCATCCTGCATCGTGGCCCAGCTGTGTTAATTAGTCCCGTACCGCTTGATCCCGACAAGGCCGGTACGGCCACGCTCCTCCGGGCTTCACGGCTTCCCTAGGTCAATTCCTGCCGGGGCACCGGGTCGGAGGCAGCGATCGAGGTGTTGGCCTGGTCAGCAAATGAACGCTGCCGACGACTCGCCAGGAGGAACGGCACCGCGATCAACTCGATGACGCCGCTGATCGCCAACGAGGCGGGGTAGCCGTACACATCGGCAGCCCGGCCGAGCAGCGGCTGCACCACCACTCGATCCCATGAGTGAGTCGAAGCTGAGAACTGTCGCCCGCTGCTTCGACGGGATCATGTCGTTCACGTAGGCTTGCCGCACCGGTGTGGCAGCCGAGGCGACCATCGCCCAGAACGTCAACAGCGCGAGGGCCACCCAGAAGATACCCGCGAACCCGAGCGCCACCCAGAAGATACCCGCGAACCCGAGCGCCACCAGAATCGATGCGCTCACCACTCCGCTCACAATCAATACGGTGGTACGTTGACGAACGAGGCGCCGGATGCGCGGTGCAATCCACCCGCCCAGTACCTGCGCTCCTGCCACGATGGCCGCCGCCAGACCCGCCACGGAGTACGCGTGCGGGTCGCCGAACAGCTGGAGCAGGTACGGCTGCAGGGCATAGAACACGTAGACCCCGACACCGGCGCTGAACGGTGCTGCCAGCATCACGTAGCGTACGGGAGGATTTTTCAAACCGTTCTCGATCGAGGCGTCGACGACGGCGCGGCTCGCCTTGAGCGGGTGAGCGGAATGCTCGGGGGTGAATCCGACGTCGCGCATGAGGAAGAAGGCCACGACGAACATAGCGAGGAGCACCCCGACGCGAATCAGGAACGGCACTCCGAGATTGGTGGCCTGCGCGATCACCCCGCCAGCCACCGAGCCCGCAAGCATGGCAGCACCTGACACCATTTGCCCGCGCCCGAGCACCGTCTCGAGGCCACCCTCATATCCGGTGAAGCGCAACGCGTCGACGAGCCACGCCTCCACCGCACCCGAGAAGAAAGTGAAGCCCAAACCGAGCAGCAGCGACACCGCAGCCCACCACCAGAACGGGGCCGAAAACTGCCACAGCAGATAGTAAAGGTAGGTGGAACCGGCCAGCGTCACGGTGCCCAGGAGGAACGAAACGCGGCGTCCCCAACCGTCGGCCACCACTCCGGTGGGCACTTCGAACACCACCATTCCGGCTGTGAAGAAAGCGTTCGCCGCGAAGGCCTCGAGGTTGCTGAGCCCCGCATCCAGCAGGAAAAGGGTGTTGATCCCCCAGATGAACGAGGCCGCAAGGGTATTGCCAAGGGTCAACGTGAGAAAGATGCTTTGGATCTTTCGGGCGGCAGGGTTCATCGGGGCGACGTCCCCGCCTTGACGAGGGGCAACCACGTGGCCATTCTCGTCCGCTTCGGCAACTCGCGCCAGAGCCAGGCGGGGCTAAAGCGCGCTCTCCGGGCGATACCGCGAACCGCCATAGGTGCGCCCGGACGGCGGGCCCGGCAAGGCCGGCCCGCAAGGCCGGTCCGCAAGGCCGGTCCGCTCTCGAAAAATTCCGTCGAATTCCGGGATTTTCGGCGGCCAGACGATCTTCGACCTAAAATGTCGTAGGTCCCTGAAATGCTTTGGTTATGGCAGGAAATCGGGGAACCCAGCTGATCGGATCGAGCGAGCTTGCGGGCGGCGCGGTCCTGGATGCTGCCGTGCCGGGCGTCCGGGTGCGGGATCTGATCGACGCCGTGAGATCGCTTCGGCCGGGTGCTGAAAGTACTGAACTGATCGAACAGCTGCGCGAACTTGAAGACTTGAAGTCCGCGGCAGCGGCTGCGCAGGCCAGGGTTGCCGTGGCGTTCGGTGCCGCCCAGCGCAAAGCACAGGCAGATCTGGTGGTCCGGCTGTGGAACAGGGACGCGGCGGCGTTTGAGCTCGACGCCGGCTCGGGTTCGTTCGAGATGTTCGAGGGCTAATATCCCCACGCCGGCGGAGCCGATCACTACGTCGTCCATCTGGTGATTATCGACGGCTGCGAGGTTGAGCCGGTGGCGGCGCAAGGAGACCCGGGAACCGGGATCCTTCCCGAACAAACACGGAATATTTCTGCTGATTTCCGGGGTTTTTCGGTGGGCAGGTGTTCTTCGACCTAAAAATGTCAGTGGTCCCTGGGATGCTTTGGGTATGGCCGGAAATCGGGGAACGCAGCTGATCGGACCAGGCGCGCCGTCCGGCGACGCGGGTCCGGATGCCGGTTTCCCGTGGGCCCAAATAGGAGACCTGCTCGGCGCGGTGGCCTCGCTTCGGCCAGGCACCGACAGTACTGACCTGATCAACCAGTTGCGGGCACTGGAGGACTTGAAGTCCGCGGCAGCGGCTGCGCAGGCGAGGATTGCCGTGGCGTTCGGTGCCGCCCAGCGCAGGGCCGACACGGCGGATGGTGTTCCGGCCGACGAACGCGGCCGCGGCGTGGCAGCCCAGGTGGCCTTGGCCCGCAGGGAATCTCCCGCCAAAGGATCCCGGCTCTTCGGGTTCGCGAAGGCGTTGGTGACCGAAATGCCGCGCACGTTAGCCGCCTTGGAATCGGGACGGTTGAACGAGTGGCGGGCGACCCTGCTGGTGAAGGAAACAGCCTGCCTGTCCGCCGAGGACCGCTGCGCGGTGGACGAGGAACTGGCCGCCGACACCGGAACCTTCGACGGCGCCGGAGACAAGGCCATCATCTCCGCCGCCCGGGCCGCGGCCTACCGTCGGGACCCCCGTACGGTCACCCAACGCGCGAGCCACGCCGCCACCGAACGGCACGTGAGCCTGCGCCCGGCCCCGGACACCATGACCTACCTGACCGCCCTGCTACCCGTCGCCCAGGGCGTGGCCGTGCACGCGGCCCTGACCCGGCACGCCGACACCCTCCGCAACGCCGCAGAGGAGACCCGGACCCGGGGGCAGATCATGGCCGACGCCCTGGTCGAACGCACCACCGGCACCCCCGCAGGCATTTGCGGGGTGGAAGTCCAGCTCGTCATGACCGACCGCACCCTCTTCCAAGGCGACGCCGAACCGGCACGGCTCCCCGGCTACGGCATCGTCCCCGCCGGTTGGGCCCGGACACTCCTCAACGGCAGCGGCAACTACAAACGCGGCCAGCCCGCGGTCGGTGGTCCTGGCCAAGGTGCCCAAGACCACGATTTGAGGGTCTGGCTCCGGAGCCTCTTCACCGCCCCCGGAACCGGGGAACTGGTCGGCGTAGACTCACGGGCCCGGCTTTTCCCGGCGGGTTTGCGGCGCTTCATCCAGGCCCGCGACGACACCTGCCGCACCCCCTACTGCGACGCGCCGATCCGCCACTTCGACCACATCATCCCCTGCCACGACGGACCCACCACCCTGGCCAACGGCGCAGGCCTGTGCGAAGCCTGCAACCACACCAAAGAACTCCCCGGCTGGACAGCACAAACCAGGACAGCAACAACCAGCCCCGGGACACGGCACGTCATCGACCTCCGCACCCCCACCGGACACCACTACCGATCAACAGCGCCACCCCTACCAGGCACCGAGCCACCAGGAACCGAGCCACCGGATACCGAGCCACCACATTCCCGGCACCACCGGAGGCGACTTCGCCACCAAGCCAAGGCGCAGAAATACGCCCAGCCCGCCAGACTGCAGGCCGCCTAAGTAAGCTATGCCGGGCCTGGCGCCGTGTCTTTCGGTGCCGTGTCTTTCGGCGCCGCATCCTTCGCAGCCGTATCTTTCGCAGCAAGCGGCAGCGTGATTTTCATGACCGTTCCCCGTGGCCCGCTGCGTTCAACCTCCACAGCGCCGCGGGCTGCCGTGATGATTTCGCGGACCAACGCCAAGCCGATTCCGAAGCTGCGCTGCCCCGGTGCGCCTTCAGGACTGTGTGTCCTCACGAAGCGGTCAAAGATCCGGGTCTGGTCCACTCCCTTGATGCCGGCCCCGGAATCCGCGACGGTGACCACCGCGCGGTTGCCGAGCACCGCCGTCGTAATCCCTACTTCGCCGCCGGCAGGGGTGTGCGCCAGCGCGTTGTCGGCCAGTGCAAGGAGGGCGCGGCGGAAGCCATTACTGTCAATGAGCGCGAAGGGGCGGTCCTTTTCCGTCAGGGTGACGCGGACGTCTTTCTCCCCCGCGAGTTGTTGCAAGCTCTCGACGACGGCGCCCGCCACCTTGGCGAGATCGCTCGGCTCTGCGGGGGCATCCGGAGGCGAGCCAGTGGCTGCAACCAGCAATTCGTTCACGATGCCGGTGAGGGTCGCGGTGTCATTGCGGATGCGGGCGAGTGCTTCCCCGGTTTTGGAGTCCGCGGGGGCATCGCGCTGGGCGAGCTGGACGCGTGCGTCGAGGATGGCAAGGGGTGTGCGCAATTCGTGGCTGGCGTCCTGCACGAACCGTCGCTGCAACGCCAACGCTTCTCCCAGGGGCCTGATGGCACTCCGAGCGCTAAGCCAGCCGATGGCCCCGGCAAGGAGGATCCCTGCAATCCCGGCAACGATCATGGCCTTCAGGAGGTCCTTGGTGTCCAGATACGCATAGACGGAGTCGGATTCGCCGGGTCCAGGCAGCGATGGATGCTGTGCTTGGTTGAAGAAGTAGATCGCTGCGGCCGCCAGCAGGCAAAGAACCAAAACGGCACACGCCGCGCTGATCCGTACCGCTATCTTGAGCGACGCTTTGCGGAGCGTCGCCTGGTCCGGGTTCTCACTCATGGGAATTGTTCTCAGTCATGGGGCTCGCCGATCTGGTATCCGAGGCCGTGGACCGTCCGGATCACCGTTTTGGAGATCTTGCGGCGCAAGTGGTGGACGTAGGTGTCGATCACGCCGGGCTGGTCCGTGGGGTGGAACAAGGCGTTGATGAGGTCTTCACGAGTGAAGACCCGTTCGGGTTCGCCGGCCAAGGTTTCGAGGAGGCCGGCTTCCTTAGCCGTCAGGGTGACGACTGAACCGTATACCGAGCGCATGGAGCGGGCACCGGCGTCGAGCTCCCAATCCCCGATTTCCAGGGTCTGGGGCGGCTGGGCGTATGTCCTGGTGAGGGCACGCAAGCGGGCGGCCAGTTCCATGGCGTCGAACGGCTTGCTCATGTAGTCGTTCGCGCCCGCGTCGAGGCCCCGGATCTTCTCATCGGTGGCGCCGAGCGCCGTCAGGATGAGGATCGGAGTGGCAATCCCTTTGGCACGAATGGCCTTGATCAGTGCGATGCCGTCCATGACCGGCAGCCCCCGGTCAATGACCATCGCATCCCAACCTTGGGTCAACGCGAGGTGGAGCCCGTCGCTCCCATTCACCGCCAAGTGGACGGAGAAGTCCGGCTCCAGGAGTTCGCCGATGAGCGGCCCCAGGGCGGCGTCGTCTTCGACCAGGAGGAGGGACGGCCGCTCAGCTGTTGTCATGCTGTCTATTGTTCCGTCAAACGCCTATTAGTCCTGTGTGTTCCCGTTCGCGGCGCCTACCTTGACCTTGCGCCGCTTTTTGAGGAACTCGACTCCCCACGGAAGGACGGAGACCAAAACCATGATCACGGCGATGGCGTCAATGTTGTTCGCGATGAACGCGTAGTGTCCCAGCCAGGAGCCCAGGAGTGTCACGGAGGTCGCCCAGATGACGGCGCCGGCGATGTTCCATAGGGTGAAGGATTTGTAGTTGTAGCGGGCGATGCCTGCACTCAGCGGCGCGAAAGTCCGCACAATGGGGACAAAGCGGGCCAAGACGATCGCGGGGCCACCACGGCGTTTGAAGAAATCTTCGGCCGTATCCAGGTGGGCGGTCTTCAGGACCCGGGCGTCGTCCTTGAACCAGCGCCGCCCGAACTTGCGACCGAGCATGTAACCGATCTGGTCTCCGGCGATGGCGGCGGCCGATACGACGGCGATCAATACCGGCAATTCAAGCTGCAATTGCTGGTGAAGCAGGCCGGTAGTGAACAGCAACGAGTCACCGGGAAGGAAGGGGAACAGGAGACCGGACTCGATGAAAACGATCAGCGCCACGACGCCAAGCGCCGCCGGGCCCATGCCTTGGAGGAGGCTCGTGGGATCAAGGAACGCGGGCATGGCAGAAAGTACGTGCAAGGGGTCCTCCTCAGGATCCGTGTGCTTGGGTTGCGATGGCTTCCGACGCGGTTGCTTCCGCGCGGGCTTCAGAACCAGCACCAAACGGCAACCGCGCGAAAACCCGCGGTGCGTACCGGTTCCAAAGCCCGGCCAAGACGATCACTGCGGCGCTGGTGGCCAGGAAGGACGCCACAACATCGCTGGGGTAATGGACTCCGATGTAGATCCGGGACCACGCCACCACCACGGCCAGCACGGCCCCGGCCCACGCGGTGATGACTCCCCACCGGGTTCCCCGGACCAGGAAGTACAGGGCGAAGGCGAGCGCTACGGCGAAGGCGGTATGGCCACTGGGAAAGCTGTTGGAACCTGTTTCCGGGGCCAGGGGGTCGAAAAGAAGCGCGGGATTGGGCCGGTGGCGGGCAACGATCAGTTTGAAAGCCTCGCTGGCGACCCAGCCCGAACATGCGAAGAGCACAAACATGACCGCACGGACGAAGGACTTGCGAACCAGGAGAAGGTACAAGCCGATCATCAGGACAATGCAAACTCCCGCTACGGGGGCGAAAAGGAAATTCAGTGCCATGGCCACGGTTGTCAGTGCGCCCACGTGATGCCGGCTGAGTTCCTGGTCAACACCGAATTCGTTGGTGGTCAGGCCCGCTACCGCCTGCACGCTGAAGCCAATGGCCAGTACTGCCGCGGCGAGGACAATGCCCCACAGAAGCCAGTACCTGGGCTGCGGAAGCAACGGCACACTGTGACGGACGACGGCGGAAGCGCGGCCTTCCGTGGAAGTGTTGTGCTTGGGGTGTGATCGCATGGTGTCTCCGGTTCGGGGGTGACGGCCGTGGTGCGGCCTGCTTCCACTCTGGCGCGCCGCACTTAAGAAGCTCTTAAGAACTCCTTGTCACCGCCCTTCCCCTTGACCCGCACGTGGCTGGGCCGCAGAGTTTAGGGACCGACTATCCGCCACATCGAAGGGTCTGGAATGTCCGAATTTGCGATCTCGAAAGACGGTACCCGCATCGGCTACGACCAACACGGCGAGGGGCCTGCCGTGATCCTGGTCGGCGGTGCGATGCAATTCAGGGGCTTCGACGCCAACACCGTGGAAATGGCCAAGCTCCTGGCCGACAAGGGATACACGGTGCTGAACTACGATCGGCGCGGCCGCGGGGAAAGCGCGCAGGCCCCGTCATTCACCCTGAAGGACAACCTCGACGATCTCGCCACGCTGATCGACATTGCGGGGGGCCAGGCTGCGCTCTTCGGGAGCTCTTCCGGTGGCTCGATTTCCCTGGCCGCCGCGGCAGCAGGCCTACCCGTCACGAAGCTCGCGCTCTGGGAGACTCCTCTGAGCGAAGAACTAGGCACCGGCGGGGCTGAATTCTTCGCCGGGCTCCAGGAACGGGTCGCCTCCGGCGACAAGGCCGGCACCATCGAGTACTACATGAAGGACATGCCGCCGGAGTGGCTGGCCGGCGCCAAGAACAGTCCTGGATGGCCCATCATGATCGGATTGGGCCCAAGCCTTTTGGCCGACGCCGAATCCCTCGCGTGGTCCCAGTCCGGGCCTCGCGCCGAATTGTGGTCCCGCATCACCCAGCCCACCCTCGCGATCGTCGGCGAGCAAACCATTCCGATCATGCCGAAGGCGGCCGACTCCATCGTGGCCAACATCCCGAGTGCCCGCAAGGCCACCATTCCAGGCGCCAACCACGGCTGGGAACCTAGCGTCATGGCCGACGCCTTGGCCGAGTTCCTCGCCGAGTAATACAGCCCGCTTCCGCCATGGACCTGGCCGCGGTCGCCGTCGAGCTCTACACGCTGGTTCCCTCGGCCTTCACGGCAGCCCGCACGGCGCGCGCCAAGGAAGCCAAGTTCGCGGGGGACGCCGAACTGGCGAAACACATCGCCCAGTTGCCCAAGCCTTCGACGGCGGCGTGGGCCGTCAACATGCTTGTCCGGCACGGCACCAAGGAATTCGCGAGTGTCCTGGAGCTTGGGGCATCGCTCGGGAAGGCACAGGAGCAGCAGGATCACGACCGCCTCCGCACGCTCGGCCAACAGCGCCCGCGCGTCCTGGGCGCCGCCGTCGAGCAGGCCCGGGCAGTGGCGGAAGGCCTCGGCGTCAAGGTCAGTGGCGCTGCCGCCATGGAGATCGAGGCAACGTTGAGGGCCGCCATGACAGATCCCGGCGCTGCCGCGGCGCTCCGCAGCGGGCAGCTGGTGCGTTCGCTCGCCACGAACGGATTGGAACCCGTGGATCTCGCGGGCGCGGTGGCGATTGCGGGCGGGCTTCCCACGGTGGGCCCCGGCAAAGAAGAGCCCGACGACGGCGGCCGGGCAGGCTCCCAGCTCGCGCGCGCCGACTCGGAGCGCGAACGCGAGAAGGCACAAACCGCACTCGCGGAAGCAGAGCGCAATGCGGACAAGGCCGACCAGGAACTCGCCCAGGCCGAGCGCGAAAAGTCGGAGGCCGTGCGCCGGAGCGAACAACTCGCCGTCGACGTCAAAGCCGCCAAGGACAAGCTGGCTGCATTGCAACAGGAGCTTGCCGCCACGGAGTGGGCGATCACCCTGGCCGAGCGGAACCGCAAGCTGGCAGCCCGGCAAGCCGAGCGGGAGCGTCGGACAGCGGAGACGGCGCGGGCCCGGCTGGCGGGGCTCTTGTAAGCGGATGCGCGTCACGCACAGCAAGCTTTTGGCACATTGGGCTCGCAAGAAGCCCGCAAATCCGGGGCGTGAGTGACCGGAGAACCGCAAAAAGGTGCCGCGCGTGACGCAGAACCCGTCTGCGCTTGGCTTTTCGCAACGTCCGGTATACCGGACAATCCGAGGCGTATTCTAGGACAATGTACAGTCACTCCGTGCGGCCCAAGGCGCCGGCGGCGGCCCAGGTGCTGGCGGTTCTTAGGTACGTCGCCGGCCAGGCCGGACCGGTCAGCGCATCCATCATTGCGCGCGATGTTGGACTGCCTCGGTCCACCACCTATCAACTCATTACTTCATTGATCGACGACGGCTTCCTGGTCCACCTTCCCGAGGAGCGCAAGTATGCCTTGGGGGTGACCGCCCATGAGTTGGGGACGGGGTATTCGCGGCAGGCTCCGATTCAGCGGATCGCCAGGTTCCCCCTGTCCCGGCTCGTCGCCCGGACCCGCCGGACTGCGCACCTTGCCGTGATGCACGGGCGCGACGTCGTCTACGTGATCGAGGAGCGGGCCCCGCGGCAAAGCCCCTTGGTCACTGATACCGGAGTCCGCCTTCCCGCCCACCTCACAGCGAGCGGCCGGGCGATGATGGCCCAAATGGACCCCGCCCAGGTGGCCGCGCTTTTCCCAGGGCCGGAGGCCTTCGCGGAGCGCCACAGCAACGGCCCGCAATCCTTGCCGGCACTGCAGGATCTCTTGGCACGGGCACGGTCTCTCGGATACGCCTGGGAGCAGGACGAGGTCACGGCGGGATTTTCCTCAGTGGCCGTCGCCGTCCTCGACCGGCAACGCTATCCCGTGGCCAGCGTGACGTTGACAGTGTCGAACCGGGCGTTTCCCGGTGGGAGCACGAGGCACAGGGCAAAGGACGCCGAGACGCCAGAGGAACGGGCGGTCCGCATCGAAGACGTCGCCCGGGAGTGGATTCCGGAAGTGACCCGGTGCGCCAGGGAGATCTCCCGCAGGCTAGGCACCCAAGCCTGATCCCGACGTCGGGACGCTCGCTCACCTCACGTGAGCGAGCGTCCGCCGAAAACACCCCAAAAGTGAGCGAGCGTCGGAGGGAGCAGGGCACAACCCAAACGCTCGCTCACATATGCGGCCAAAAGCCGGAACGCTCGCTCACCTCACGTGAGCGAGCGTCCGCCGAAAACACCCCAAAGATGAGCGAGCGTCCGAGGGGGGCAGGGCACAACCCAAACGCCCGCTCACATATACGGCCAAAAGCCGGAACGCCCACTCACCTCACGTGAGCGAGCGTCCGCCAAAAACACCCCAAAAGTGAGCGAGCGTCCGAGGGGGCAGGGCACAACCCAAACGCCCGCTCACATATACGGCCAAAAGCCGGAACGCCCGCTCACCTCACGTGAGCGAGCGTCCGCCGAAAACACCCCAAAAGTGAGCGAGCGTCGAAGGGGGCAGGGCTAGACTGACGCGGCGTTCTGCACGGAACCGGCTAGCGGAGCTGCTGTCTCGGAGCCGGGTTCCGTCGGGTAGACCATCTCGGCCGGAGCGTTGGAGTTCCTCTTGGCCAGCGGGTAGAACACGATTGCCGCGACCACGAGGCCTACGAGCCAGGAGATGTCGGCCCCGCCGAGAAGATCGGTCATCGGGCCGGTGTAGAGGGTCTGGGCGAGGAACGGGATCTGCACGACGATACCGATCGCGTAACTGAGCAGCGCGGTCTTGTTCCAACGCCCGTAGCGCCCGTTCAGGTCGTAGAGGGCCGGAATGTCCACCTTCTCCTTGGAAACCAGGTAGTAGTCCACCAGGTTTATCGAGCTCCACGGGATGAAGACCATCAGGAGGAGAAGCACGAAGTTCTTGAAGTTGGCGATGAAATCCGGGGAAGCAAGGACCGCGATGAGCACCGAGAGTCCGATAAAGCCGATCACGTAGGCGAACCGGGTCCATGAAGCGACCGCGGACTTGCGGGTGAACGCCGTGACCGAGGTGAGCATGGTCATGTAGCCGCCGTAAGCGTTCAGCGTGTTGACGGTAAGTTTTCCGGTCACGATCACCAAGTAGATGACGACCGCGATCAGTCCGCCGCCACTCAGGTTCCCGAGGAAAGCGACCTGGCCGTCCAGGAACCGTGCGCCCTTGGGCAATGCGAGGGCGGCGAAGAGCGCTCCCAGGGTCATGGACCACTGTGAACCAATCACGGTGCCTAGGTACGCCGACATGAAGGTCCTTCGTGCCGGAGTTTTGGAAGGCAGGTACCGGGAGTAGTCGGCCACGTACGGGCCGTAGGTCAGCTGCCATCCGGCGCCAAGCGAGATGGCGAGCAGGAAGGTGGGGAACTCGAAACCGCCTGCGCCCAGGAGTGCGCCGACATCCTGGCTGGTCAACAACCTGATGCCCAGGTACGTGAAGCCGAGGACACCCACGACAGTCGCGATGCGGCCCAACATGTGGATGTACTTGTAGCCCAAGGTCGCCACGACGATGGTCAGCACCCCGAAGACGACCATGCCCACCGCCGGTGTGTCCGTGTGGAGGATGAGGCTGATTGCTTGTCCTGAGAGGACAGTGCCGGTCGCTGCGAAGCCGAGGTACATCACGACCACGAGCACCAAGGGAATCACCGCCCCGAAGATCCCGAACTGCGCCCGGCTGGAAATCATCTGCGGCAAGCCGAGCTTCGGCCCCTGGGCCGCATGGAGCGCCATGACCGCGCCGCCCAAGAGGTTTCCGACCAGGAGGCCGATGATGGCCCAGAGCGCGTCGGCGCCGAACAGTACGGCCAAGGCGCCGTCGACAATGGCCGTGATCTGCATGTTCGCCCCGAACCAGAGCGTGAACTGCTGGCCCGGCGAACCATGGCGTTCATTTTCCGGGACAAAGTCGATGGAACGACGCTCAACGCGTGGCCCGCCCGATCCCGCTTTTCCTGTGGCCTGCATGCCTCATCCTCACTTTGACAACCGAAGTCCGATGTCCCCAACTGAGAATCAATCAGAGCACGCCAAGTGATACCGATCACGGAAAGGCGTCCAGGATTAGTCCGAGATCCCGGACGATATGGCAAGAGCCGTCAATTAACCCATTTTGCGGCCGTCGCCGCCGGCCAGGCCCATGAACATCGTCTTGTGCAAGACGTCCACGTGCCGCCGCGATACCTCCACGGCACCGCGATCGTCCCCGGCCCGCAGGGCGTTCACGAGCGCGATGTGGTCGCGGTTGGATTCGTGGAGGAACTCGATCGGGTACGGGATGAAGTATGCGTAGAGTTCCGCCAACGCCTCGTTGTAGACGTCTACCGCCGCCCCCAGGCCCGACGACGCCGCGACCAGCCTGTGAAACCGCTCGTCGGCCTGGTGATACTCGGACCAATTGCTTGATCCGGCCATTTCGTGGGTAAGCCGTTCCAGGTCGTCAAGTTGAGCCGCAGTGGCATTGACTGCGGCGAAGTGGGTGACCGCGCATTCGAACAGCAGCCGGCGGTCCACCAGCCGGTTCACGGCAAGGGATTCGGCGGGTGAGGCAGCGAGCTGCTCAAGCACTTTCCGCGGCGGCTCATCAGCCACAAAGGTTCCGCCACCGCGTCCCCGACGGCGGACGACGACACCCTGGTCAGCCAGACTGGCCAAGGCCCTCCGCGCGGTGATCGGACTGACCGACAGGCCCAGCGCGACGTCTTGCTGGTCGGGCAGCCTCTCCCCCGGCTGAAGCAGCCCCAAGGATATGGCCATGCCGATCCGCAACCGCACGGCGTCGATGGCACTCCGGCGGTCGATTCCGAGCAAAGGGGCAGCATCGATGGGAGAGTCGCCGGTGGCGTCCTCGAGCTGACGGGTCATATCCGCTACTTTACGGGGCAAAATCCATCTTCCTTTTATTTGATCATTATGATCTAATATGAGGCGAGTCACAACGACAACGTGGAGAAACCAGTGCAACGCATCCTTCCCCTCATCGCCGCCCAAGCGGCACCCCGACTGATCGGCGAGCCGATCCAGGCCTTCGCGGACGAGGTCGCGGCCGCCGTCGCGATCCAACCGCAAAGCAAGCTCGTGGTCTTCCCGGAACTGCACCTTTTCGGGGACTCCAACCCGGACCTGCAGCGCACGGAAGTGCTGCAGGACTCGGCCGAGCCGCTGGACGGTCCCCGCGTCAACGAGCTGCGGCAGCTCGCCGCGGACCTGGGGATCTGGCTGGTTCCGGGCAGCGTCTGCGAGCGCGGACCCGAGGGGCAATTGTTCAACACCCAGTTGGTCCTTTCCCCGGAAGGCGACCTTGCCGGGTACTACCGCAAGATTTTCCCTTGGCGCCCCTTCGAGCCCTACGACCCCGGCGACCGGTTCACGACCGTCGACCTGGAAGGGATCGGCCGGGTGGGCCTGAACATTTGCTACGACGCCTGGTTCCCCGAGGTGACCCGCCAGCTGGCGTGGATGGGTGCCGAAGTCATCCTCAACGTCGTCAAAACCACGACGCCGGACCGCAAGCAAGAACTCGTCCTCGCCAAGGCGAACGCGATTGTGAACCAAGTCTTCATGGTCAGCGTCAATTGCGCGGGCCCCACCGGCAAGGGCCTCAGCCTGATCGTCGACCCCGAGGGAAACACGATCGCCGAGGCCGACGACGACCGTCCCACCCTTCTCGCCGCGGAACTGGACCTCTCCGCCGTCGAGCATGTCCGCACGCACGGGACCGAAAACCTCAACCGTCCCTGGTCCCAATTCCGCCCCGGCGAGCCGCCCATTGACCTGCCCGTCTACCAAGGCCGCATCGACCCGACCACGTGGACCCCGCGGTCCCCCAACTCCTAAGGAACCACCGGTGACAACGCAACCGAGCCTTACGCGCGCCCTCAAACTGCCCTCGCTGGTCCTGTTCGGCCTGGCTTACCTGACCCCGCTCATCGTGCTGGCGATCTTCGGCGTGATCGCCGAAACCACCGGCGGAGCATCCCCGTCGGCATATCTGGTGGCCATGGTCGCAATGCTCTTCACGGCACAGAGCTACGGCCGCATGGCGGTTGCCTATCCGGTGGCCGGCTCCGCGTACACCTACATCAGGCGCTCCATCGATTCCCGGATCGGCTTCCTGGCCGGTTGGGCCGTCCTGCTGGACTACCTGTTCCTCCCCATGGTCATCTGGCTCATCGGAGGCTCCTACCTCACGGCGCAGTTCCCGGACATCCCCATCGGGGTCTGGATTGTCGCGTTCATCGCGATCACCACGCTGCTCAACGTGGTTGGCGTCAAGGTGGCTGACAAGGCCAACTACCTGCTGATGGCATTTCAGCTTCTGGTGATCGTCCTTTTCGTCGCCTTGTCGCTTGGAACCTTGGTGTCGACTTCCGGCGCGAGCGCCCTGGTCAGCACCGCTCCGTTCTTCAACGACACATCGAGCTTCGACAAGATCACGGCCGGCGCCGCCATCGCCGCGTACTCGTTCCTCGGCTTCGATGCCGTGTCCACCCTCACCGAGGAGACCATCGAACCGAAGAAAACCGTGCCGAAGGCGATCATGCTCGTGGCACTCATCGGCGGCGCGATCTTCGTCGTCGTGTCCTACACGACCCAGCTGATCCATCCCGGCGGGGTGTTCGACGATTCGGCGTCGGCGGCGTCTGACATTGCCCTGAAAATCGGCGGGCAGTTCTTCGGCGCCGTTTTCCTGGCCGGCCTCGTGGTGTCCCAGTTTGCCTCCGGACTCGCGGCACAGGCCAGTGCCTCACGCCTGCTCTACGCCATGGGCCGGGACTCGGTCCTGCCGAAGAAGGTCTTCGGGGCGCTGAACAAGTCCTTCCACACGCCGGTATTCAACCTGGTCATCACCGGCGCGGTGGGACTCATCGCCATGTTCCTGGATGTAGCCACCTCGACGTCGTTCATCAACTTCGGCGCCTTCACCGCCTTCACCCTCGTCAACGTCTCTGTCATTGCCTACTACCTCCGCCAACGACGCTCGGGGCAGCGGCTGAGCGTATTGTTCTACGTGGTCATGCCGGCGGTGGGAGCCATCATCGACGGGTTCCTGCTCTCCCAGCTCGATTCGAATGCCATCACGCTGGGCCTGATCTGGCTCTGCGTCGGCGTCGTGGTGCTGGGCATCATCACCAAGGGGTTCCGGAAGGCGCCGCCGGAGATGGTGATGGAGGAAAAAGAACCCGCCCTGGTGTGAAGACTGGTCACAGAATTTCCCGGGTCACAGCACATAGGGAGAAATGAGGAGTGCGTGCGCATCACCCTGGCCCAGATCGATTCCGGCACGGACGTCAGCCGTAACCTCGACCTCATCGCGGATTACTGCGCACGGGCAGCCAACGAGGGCTCTGAACTCGTGGTGTTCCCGGAGTACTCGACGTACGAGAAAAGCCGGGTGGACCGGAGCTTCGTGGACATGGCCGAACCCCTTGACGGCCCGGTGGCCGCACGACTCTGCGCGACGGCGGCACGTGACGGTATCGCCGTCGTCGCCGGCCTCCTGGAAGCCACCGGTGAACCGGAAGCCTCTGGTGAGCGGGAAGCGGCCGGTGAGCCGGACCGGGCGTTCAACACCTTGGTGGCCATCGGTCCGGACGGTTCCCGCCTTGCCAGCTACCGGAAGATCCATCTGTTCGACTGCCAAGGCTTCCGCGAGTCGGACTACATCAAACCGGCGCCGGAGCCCGTGCCCGTCACTTTTTCCTGCGGCGGCATGACCTTCGGATTGATGACCTGCTACGACCTCCGCTTCCCCGAGTTGGCCCGCATCCTCGCCGACGCCGGCGCCGAGGTGCTGCTCGTCTGTTCCTCCTGGGTTCCCGGCACGGCCAAGACCGAGCAATGGGCAACCCTGGCCAAAGCCCGGGCCATCGAGAACGGGGTGTATGTGGCGGCGGTCTCCCAGACTCCTCCGGTGTCCATCGGCCACAGCATGCTCATTGATCCGCTGGGCACTGTCCTGCATAGCCTCGGCACGGAGCCGGCCTTCGCGACGCTGGACCTTTCACCCGATGCCGTCCGAGCAGCGCGGGACCAGTTCCCTACGTGGCGGCACCACCGGCTCCCCTAGTAATCCCGCGACCTCTTCTAGGCCGCCCCACTCTGTGCTAAACCAAAGTCAAGATGCACCGATGCTCCGAAGGAGAAACGCGATGAGCACTACAACGGACAAAGGATCGGGCCGAGGGCTGGAGGTCCGCTCGATCGATTATGTTCCCTTGAACGAGCGGCACGGCAAGGTCTCCCACATCGGACCGCTGTGGTTCGTCAGCAACGCCCAGATCGCCACCCTGGCGGTGGGGTTGATCAGCATCACCACCGGCGGCAACCTGATCTGGTCCCTGCTCGCGATCGCCATCGGGGTGCTTGTCGGCACGCTGTTCATGGCGGCGCACTCTTCGCAGGGCCCGCAGCTCGGCTTGCCGCAGATGATCCAGTCCCGGCCCCAATTCGGGTATATCGGTGCCCTGCTGGTTTGGCTCTTCGCCTATCTTCAGTACGCGGGCTTCAACATCTTCAACACCATCCTGGCCGGCCAAGCAATCTCGGAGTCGGTGAACTTCGGTTCCCAAAACCTCTGGTTCTGGGTGGTCACCATTGTGGCGGTCGTCATCGCCCTGTTCGGCTACGACCTCATCCACGCCTTTGAGCGCTACCTGACCTACCTGACCATCGTCATGCTGGCGTTGCTCACCATTGCAGCCGTGAAACTGGCCATACCCGCGGGCGCATACAACCTGGCCGACTTCCACTTGGTGCCGTTCCTGGGCCAGCTGGGGGTCGCCGCCGGCTACCAGATCTCCTGGGCCATCTACGTCTCGGACTACTCCCGCTACCTTCCGCCGTCCAGCGGGCGGGGCACTTTCCGGTGGACGTTCTGGGGTAGCGCCCTCGGCGGTATCTGGGTGATGTTCCTGGGCGCCTACATCGGCGCGGCAGCCGGGGAAAACTTCGAAACCATCGGCTCGATCAAATCCGCCGCCGACCAGCTCTTCGGCGGATTCGGTGGCATCGCCTTGTTCGTCGCCGCCCTGGGCCTGCTGTCCGTGACTGCCTTGAACATGTACGGCGGCTCGCTGACCCTGATTTCGTCCATCGACAGCGTGCGGCAGATCCGGCCGACGCTGCGGATCCGGATCATTACTATCTCCATCACCGCCCTGATTTCCGTGGTCCTGGCGAACCTTGCCTCCGCCGATTTCCTCGCCAACTTCAACGACTTCCTGCTGTTGGTGCTCTACTTCTTCATCCCGTGGACTGCCGTCAACCTGACCGACTACTTCATCGTCCGCAAGGGCCACTATGCCATCGCAGAGATCTTCAAGCCCGACGGGATCTACGGACGCTGGGGCTGGCCCGGGATCATCTCCTACCTGGTCGGCTTTGTGGTGATGATCCCCTTCTTCTCTGCCGGCAAGCTCTTCGTGGGATTCATAGCCCACGCCCTTGACGGCGCCGATATCTCGCTGTTCATCGGACTCCCCGTCTCTGCCGGGCTGTATTGGCTGATGACGCGGCGCATCGACGTCGAGGCAGAGACCCGCCTGGCCAAGGCGGAAGCTGACGAGGTGGAGGCAGCAGCGCACGAACACCTGCTGCCGTAACGCGGCCCGACAGGGTCAGGCGGTACAGACTCAGGCGGTTGCGATGACCGTCGACGTCGCCAAAACGTTGCCCGACTTGTCCAAAGCCTCGACGGCGGCCCTCGGCGCGGCGGCCACCGCCGTCGACGTTTCAAAGCCGCGACGCGGAACCGTCACTGCTTCGGACATTGGACCGGAGCCGCTTCCGGTCAGGAACCTCCACTTGGCGACCTCGGTTGCGCCATTCCAGCTCGTGTAGAGCTGCATCGTGGACCCATTGCCCGGAACCGCGGCCAGGTCGGGGACGGTGTCCGGCCGGCCCGTCCACAGCGAGCGGTAGGTGCGGTAGGAGGCGTCGCCCAGCCCGGTCGCCTCGAATACCGCTTTTCCGTCGGGAGTGAATTCGGTGGCGGCCGGATCGGCGCCCCAGCCCACCAGGACATGCCCGTTATCGAGGAACTGCAGGTTGCCTTCGGCGTCGCCCCGGTGGCCGCCCCTGCTGAACTCCTGCTTCACGACGGCGGTGCGCGCCTTTTCGTCGACGGCGAGGAGCAGCCCGCGCGACGTTCCGGTGGTGCCTTGGTTGTAGTGGTTGTCGAACATGCTGATGATGCCGTTGGGCCGGCGCCGAACATCATGTTGCCAAGCGAAGACCGATTCAGGGGTCATCGAGAAGTCACTGCGCTTCCCGCCCAGACGCCAACGGATCTTCCCGTCGGAACGGCCGATCAAATAGGCGGTGTGCGTGTGGCGGGACGAAACCAGGAGTGCGTCCCCGCTCTCGTCCACGGAATTGAGGTGGAACGGATCGAACGCTTTCGTGGCGTCGGAACCGTCGGCCTTGGGGTTGTCGGACGGGCGCAAATAGGACTCAGCCAGGTCGATATGGTCCGAGGCCGTCCAATCGAAGAGGACCTTGCCGGAACGGATGCCGACTTCCTGGACATGGCAATCAAACATGTAGCCCTGCGCGGGACCGCCCACCGACGTCAGGTCATGCCGGACGGTTGGGTAGGAGATCATCAGTGCCGTCCCGGCGGGGGTGATGGTGAACTCGTGCAGATCCGCCTGCAGCCCGTTGCCCGTGTTGACCTCGGCCACGGTGCGGTAGTGGACGTCCTTAACGACGCCTTTCCCCGCGCCGTGTCCGCCGGTTCCGATTCCGGTCCAATAAGTCAGCACCGGCTGGCCTTCAAAGGCTTGCACGCGAAGGTCGGTCACGCCGGAGCCGGTCGGTTCCATCCATATCGGTTCCCCGTGGTTGTCCATGATCAGCCCGTTCGAGCCATGGCCCATCGGACCCACGAACAGCAGGCCGGCGCCGGTGGGCCCCGTGGCCCAGCTGGCAACGCGGGCAGACGTCAAAGCAGTCGACACGAAGCTACGAATCGCCGGAGGGGAAGCCGTGCTGCCCGCCGACGGCGTGGGTGACGCTGCCGGCGTCGGTGTCGCAGCGCTGACCGGGGCCGTTCCGCCCGGCAACACGCCCGTCCTCGCGATGCCGAGTCCGGCGACTATCCCCGCGCCTGCCATCCCCGCCCCGGTGAGGAATCCACGCCGGCTGACCCTGAAACGGGACCCGCGGTTTTCCCGCGAGTCTGCCCGATCGCCGCTCCCAGACTCCGTATTCTGCTCCATCCCCTCAGGATAGAACTCGAATACATCACGGGAACCGGACAGAAGCTGCAAGTTTGCTGTAAGCGCGCGGAGCGGGACCTCGGTGTGTGGTGCGGACTGTCACGGCGTCACGCTGAGCAGGTTTTTGTTTCCTCTCATCCACCGCGAGCCCGGAATTCCGGGGTTTCAGCGGAGTCGCGGTGCCAAAAACTTGCCTCACGTGACGCGCGTGGAAGCGGACTATTGGCTGATGCGGGCGTGCGCGGCTTGGTAGTCCTCGTCGCTCACGGGTTCAAGCCACGTGGCGCTCATTCCGTTATCGTGCTCCACCAAGGCCAAATGGCACATCATGTTGTCGCGTGTTCCGCCGTGCCAGTGTTCCTCGCCGGGCGGAGTGTGGACCGTGTCGCCTGCCCGCATGAGGATCACGCCGCCGTCGCGGGTAGCAACGAAACCGACACCGTCTGTGCAATGCAGGGTCTGGCCAAGGGGGTGGGAATGCCAGTTGGTGCGGGCGCCGGGGGTAAAGCGGACCATCGCCGCCACGAGACGCGATGGCGCCTCGCCGTTGTGGAGAGGGTTGAGATAGACGTCTCCCGTGAACCTCTCAGTCGGGGCTTTGGCCGTGGGGGTTGGGGGTACGAGTTTCATCGTGGTTCCTTTCGAGGACCGTGAAGCGTGGACTGATTCTAGGAAACCAGTCTCGGCGTCCGCGTGGGAGTGCCTGTTAAAACGGGTACTGCCAGTGCTTGCTTCAGTGGCCTTGGGCTTCTTGGACGATGATGGCAATTTTGCCCCGCACTTTACCGGCGTCGAAATAGCGCATGGCATCCGGAACCTGCTCCAGCGGATAGCTGCGGTCGATAGTCGGAGTGAGGGTTCCGGCGTCGAGCAGGCCGGCAAGGTATTCGAGGTCCGCAACGCCTTGCGTCCCCATGACCATCGTCAGCCGCTGGCCGATGAACGGGGAAAGCGCCAAGGCCCGGAATTGCCTGTCGAGACTGCCCGTCCAGGAGCCGCCTTCTTCACCGCCGGTGATAACGGCCGTGCCGGTGGGGGTGAGTGCCCTGCGTAGGCGTGCCAGCGTGGGATTACCGGCGATATCCAGGATGAGGTCGTAGTGTTCAGTGCCGTCGGCGAAGTCCTGCGTGGTGTAGTCGAGGACGCGATCGGCGCCGAGCGAGCGCACAAGGTCCATTTTGGCGGTACTGCAAACGCCGGTGACCTCGGCCCCGGCTGCCTTGGCGAGCTGAACAGCGTAACTGCCCACTCCACCCGAAGCTCCAAGGACCAGCACCTTCCGTCCCGGCGTCGTCGGGCCTGCAGCGCGAAGGGCCTGCAGCGCAGTGCACGCGGAAACCGGGACCACCGAGGCCTGTTCGAAACTGATGTTCGCCGGCTTGAGCGCGAGCTGGCTTTCGCGCGCCGTCGCGTACTCGGCGAAAGGGCCCTTCCCGACGCCGAACACCTCGTCTCCGACGGCGAACCGGGTCACTGCCGCTCCGACCGCCGCGACCGTGCCGGCCAGGTCCAGCCCGGGGACCGGGTTCTTGGGTGCCCGGATGCCGAAGGCCAGGCGCACCGCATAGGGCAGGCCCCGGGTTAGGTGCCACGTGCCCCGATCCAGGCCTGCAGCATGGACCCGGACCAGCACCTCGTTCGCGGCAATGGTCGGTTGAGGGATCCGCGCCATATGCAGGACATCGGCAGAGCCGTAAGCCTCCTGGACGATGGCCCGCATCGTGACAGAGACATGCGGCTGCGCCGCAGGCGAGCCGCCCGACGAGCCGCCCGACATCGGAGTCTCCGCAGCATGCTGAGCAGAGGTCATGGCCGTTCCTTTCGAGACATTGGGGGTGCGCAGCTGACTTTTCGTACGCTGTACTAAAAAGATTATCGTACAATGTACTAAATCGCTAGAGCCCCGTACGAACCGCTGGAAAACCGAGGAGTCCCGATGCCGGACGCTGCACAGCCGCTCCCCCAACGGCGCCTTCCGCTGAGCCGCGAAAGGGTGCTTGGCTGCGCTGTGGATCTCGCCGACGAGTCGGGAATCGCCGCGCTGACCATCCGCTCGCTCGCGCAGAGCATGGGAACCAAACCCATGTCGCTCTACTATTACGTGGCCAACAAGGATGAGATTCTGGACGGCATTGTGGACATGGTCTTCAGCGAAATAGCACCCCCCTCCCCAGCCGGCGACTGGCGCGAGGAAATGTACCGACGGGCACACGCCGTGCGCAGCGCGCTCAAACGCCATCCGTGGGCGGTCGGACTGCTGGAGAGCCGCTCTTCTCCGGGCGAAGCCAACCTGCGCCACCACGAAGCGACGCTCGCGACCTTGAGGGCAGGAGGTTTTTCCGTTCAGATGACGGCCCATGCATATGCCTTGCTCGACAGCTACATCTACGGATTCGCGCTCCAGGAAGCCGCATTGCCCTTTGACGGCCGGGACGCCGCCTCTGAGATCACAGCGCCGATTGTTGAACGCTTTTCGACCGGCCAGTATCCGCACATGATGGAGATCGCCACCGAACACGTCCTCAAACCCGGCTACGACTTCGGAGACGAGTTCAACTTCGGCCTGAACCTCATCCTTGAGGGCCTCAGCCAGTCGAAGGGGTGAGCTGGAGGTGCCCGGAGAATCCGAAGCAACACCTGGTCCCGGCCTACGAACCTGGGCAACGAGCTGTTGCATAGTTGGCGGCGGCCCGGCCGGCATGATGCTGGGCTACCTGCTGGCCCGGGCAGGAGTCGAGGTGACAGTGCTGGAGAAGCACGCCGACTTCTTCCGCGACTTCCGGGGCGACACCATCCACCCGGCGACTACCGAAATACTGGCCGAGCTGGGCTTGCTCGAAGAGTTTCTGCGCCTGCCGCACACAGAAGTACCGGAACTGCGCCTCGGCATTGACGGTGAAACCTTCGGGCTGGTGGACTTCCGGCACCTTCCCACCCGGTGCAAGTTCATGGCGTTCATGCCGCAGTGGGACTTCCTGAACTTCCTGGCCGGCAAGGCCAAGCAATATCCCGCCTTTCGCTTGGAAATGAGTACCGAGGCCACCGACCTGCTCCGCAGCGGCGAGCGGGTGACGGGCGTACGGGCGCGCACGGCCCAGGGCGACGTGGAGATCCGGGCAGATTTCACGGTGGCCTGTGACGGCCGGTTCTCCGATATCCGGGAGCACGCGGACCTGCCGGTGCGGGAGTTCGCCATGCCGATCGACGTGTTGTGGTTCCGGGTGCCACGAGGCCAGGATGCGCCGCCGACTTTGGGCTATCTCGGCGGCGGGCAGATCGTGCTCGCGATCGACCGCGGCGACTACTGGCAGTGCGGCACGATCATCGGGAAAGGAACATTCACCCAGATTCAGGCCGAGGGCCTCGCCACCTTCCGAGACCGGGTGGCGCACGCCGCGCCGTTCCTGGCCTCCGGCCTGGATTCGCTGACCGGCTGGGATCAGGTCAAGCTGCTCTCGGTGCGCTCGAATCGGCTGCGCCGGTGGTACCGGCCCGGTCTGTTGTGCATCGGCGACGCAGCACACGCCATGTCACCGGCTGGCGCCGCCGGGGTGAATTACGCCATCGCCGATGCCGTCGCCACGGCCAATCACCTCGCACTACCGCTGCTCAAGGGCACCCTTGCCGTCGCGGACCTTCAACACGTACAACGACGACGTGAACCCGCGATACGCCGAGCACAAGCACTGCAACGGCAGCAGACCCGTCAGCTCGCAGCCCTCTCCCGGAGAAACCCACCCCTCCAGCTCATGCGCCTCATCAGCCGCACACCCTTGGTCAAGCGCCGCCTGGGCCGCATCGTCGGCCTCGGCTTCCGTCGCGAACACGTTCGCAGCCTTCATCACTCGAACCGCCGGTAACCCAACGCTGCACCTCCGCACCGCCGTGGCGCATGGGACCGCGGAGGCGAATGTGACATGGGTGACAATAGTGACGTTTGGTGCGAAGCTTGTCACGCGAGTTGACTATTCTGTCAACTCGGGTCTCATTGATCCTCAGGGAGAATTCGTGAAGAAGATTCTTAGCGTTTCCGGGGCGTTGTTGCTGTTGCTGAGTGCGGTCTCAGCGACAGCACCGGCGGCAGTTGCCCAACCATCTCCGTCAGCCAATTGGCATGCGGAGAAGGCCTGCGCCGATGTCCCAGCCGGCTCCGCCTCGTGTTTTGCGCTCAAGTACGTCGATGATTCAACGGCCGCGGGCCAAGCGCATGGAGGACAGGCCAAGCCTGCTTCGAGCACGCCACCCGCCACCGGCAAGACCCCTGCGGATATACAGAGCGCCTACAACATCACGGGCCTCCAGTCCGGTGGCCGAACGGTCGCCGTCGTGGATGCGTACGGTTATCCGAATCTTGAACGCGATCTCGGCGTTTACCGCTCACAGTTCGGCCTTCCGGCATGCACGGTCAGCAACGGCTGCCTGACGATCATGGACCAAAACGGCGGCAACAGGCTTCCGAGGTTCAATTCCGGGTGGGCTGACGAAACCTCACTCGACGTCGACGCCATCTCGGCAGCTTGTCCGGACTGCAAGATCCTGGTGGTACAGGCGACGACAGCCGGCCTCACCGATCTTGGCACAGCCGTTTCAACGGCCGCCAAGCAGCCCGGCGTCGCGGCGATCTCCAACAGCTACGGCGGCGGGGATTCGGCGGACTCCAGCTACAGTGCGTACTACAACCACCCGGGCATCGCTGTGACAGCGTCAACAGGTGACAACGGGTACACCGGTTCGTCCTACCCTGCTTCCTCGAGCTACGTCACCGCGGTGGGAGGCACCTCGCTGGTCAAGAACTCCAGTTCACGCGGGTGGGGCGAATCTGCCTGGTCCGGCTCTGGATCGGGATGCTCAAGTGTCAACGCCGCGTTGCCTGCGGCTGCCACGTTCGGCACCGGCTGCAGCAAGCGCGCCTCGGCGGACGTGTCCGCCGTCGCGGATCCGCAGACCGGTCTGGCAGTGTACGCACCGAGCAGCAGCACCACCTCGTCATGGGCCCAGTACGGAGGCACTAGCCTCTCCTCGCCCCTGATCGCGGCCATGTATGCGCTTTCCGGGAACACCGGCAACTCCTCGGCGCTGGCCAACTCCCTCCCGTACACAAACTCGGGGCAATTCAATGACGTCGCCTCGGGTTCGACGGGCACTTGCTCCACAAGCCAATGGTGCCTCTCCGGCACCGGATGGGACGGCCCCACGGGCGTCGGCACCCCGAACGGCGTCGCCGGACTCTAAAAATGCAGTAATCACCAGAAGGGTGGCCGGCGTCCAGGACGTCCGGCCACCCTTTTTGGTGCATCTGTGAAAGGGCAGCGTCACGCCACGCAGGTTTTCAGCGCCCCCAACGGACTGTGGGCCCGGAATTCCGGGGTTCCGGAAGAGTCCGGGTGCCAAAAGGTTGCGTGGCGTGACGCAGCCGAACAAGCATCACCACCTCTTCTGCCGGAAAGCGCGGGTGTCTCCTCTGTCGAGCGAATCGGAGGCTGTCTCCTTGGCCGGATCGCGGGACCGGCAATCGCCACGGCCCAGTTGTCTCCCTGTTCGACAGCCTTGATTAGTGTAGAGGTCCAGCTACGCCGTTTGCGTAGGCTCAACCCCACTGCCGTCTGTGACGCGCCGGCCGTCCTGAGCGACGACACTCGCTCTGTGTGATGTGCTCCCGATACCTGAGCCGCAGTCTCGTGCCGAATCCCAACATCCAATAAGCAAGATGCTGCATGGAAGTTCATCTTGTGGTCCGGCTCGAAGGAAGTACAGGAACTCATCGCATCGGCGCTGGGCCAGGTTCCGCAGAATGCTCGAAGCTGGGCTCTCGTTGCCAGCCAGCATCCCGGACCGGGACCTCCGCTCGGACCTTAATGCCGCGCTTCAAATAGCGCTGAGTCTGATTGCCGACAAATAGTGATTGTTCCCGTAATACCCGGCGGATCAACCGAAGCTCGCTGTTAGGGGGCGATGATGCAACCTGAAACCGGTGGTGAACAGGCGCCCGTTCACCACCGGTTCCAGTCATGGGGGTCAGCGCGCTGAGGTGCCCTCCGTGTAGTCGTCGTCGCTTTGGACCCAGGAGAATAGCCTGCGGAGCTCGCGGCCGGTGGCCTCGATCGGGTGTGACTCGGCTTTCTTGCGCAAGGCTTCGAACTCCAGAGCGCCGGTGTCCTGGTCGTCGATGAAGCGCGTTGCGAATACGCCGTTCTTGATGTCGGCGAGAACGGCCTTCATGTTTTCTTTGACGTTTGGCGTGATGATGCGGGGGCCGGAGAGATAGTCGCCGTACTCGGCGGTGTCGGAAACGCTCCAGCGCTGTTTGGCGATGCCGCCTTCGACCATCAGGTCAACGATCAGCTTGAGCTCGTGCAAGACCTCGAAGTAGGCGATTTCTGGTTTGTAGCCGGCCTCGGTCAGGGTCTCGAAGCCATATTGGATCAGTTGGGCCGTTCCGCCGCAAAGTACTACCTGCTCGCCGAAGAGATCAGTTTCGGTTTCTTCGGCGAATGTGGTCTCAATGACTCCCGCGCGGGTGCCACCGATTGCTTTGGCGTATGAAAGGGCAAGATCACGGGCGTTGCCGGAAGCGTTTTGCTCGACTGCGATCAGGTCGGGCACGCCGCGGCCGGCTTCGAATTCGCGGCGCACGATGTGTCCCGGGCCTTTTGGGGCGACCAGGGCGACGTCGACGTCGGATGGCGGCTTGATGTAGCCGTAGCGGATGTTGAAACCATGAGCGAAGAACAGGGCATCGCCGGCCTTCAGGTTCGGCGCAATGTCTTCTGTGTAGACGAAGCGCTGGACCTGGTCCGGGACGAGGATCATGATGACGTCCGCCTCGGCAGCGGCATCGGCGACGGTGAGGACCCTCAGTCCTTCCGCTTCAGCCTTGGATTTTGATTTGGAGCTTTCCTTGAGGCCGACGCGGATGTCCACTCCGGAGTCGCGAAGGCTCAAGGCGTGGGCGTGGCCCTGGGAACCGTAGCCGATGACTGCCACTTTGCGGCCTTGGATGATCGAGAGGTCGGTGTCCTCGTCGTAGAACAATGTAGTCATGGTCAGTTTCCTACTGTGATTGTGGTCGGGGCGGGTCTGGCTGCTGGCGGGTATGGAGTCGGGGAGACCGGGTCCTTCGTGGCTGGGGTGTTCCGGTCGTATTCGCGTACGTAGTCGATGCAGAAACCGACAACACGCTGCACCCAGATCTTGCCCATATCGGTTGATGATTCGCTGAAGTCTCCGGTGACTCCGGTCGGGCAGATTTCGGAGAAGTCCCAGAAGATTTCTCCGGGCAGGTCGTTCGGAGGGATGAGGGCCTGGGTGTAGCTGGATGGTTGCCACCCGCCGAGCTTTATCAGTTCGGGCGTGGGGAGGCGGTCGAGTCTGACTTCGTCGGGGAAGAGCTCCATCATGGCCGACATTTCAGGTTCTGCGCCGTGTCCGTAGACCTTGTCGGGGTCCTTATAGGCGTCCCTCATGAGGGAATAGCCGAGACCCCACGGGTAAAGCCGTCCGACATGCGTACCGAACCGGTCCCGGAGAATATATGCTGCTTCCGCGGTGGCCCCGAGATTTCCGCCGTTGCCGTCCACCAACACGAGTCGCTTGAATCCGTGGCGGGCGAGCTCGGACCCGATGGAAACCACAAGGTCCGTCAACAATCCTTGAGGAAGGCTGATGGTGCCTGCGTAGCCTCGAAGGTTGTGTGAGTGGCCGTACGGAATCGTCGGGGCAACAACGGCTCCTGTGGCGGAGGAAATTTGCCGTGCCACATAGTCGGCGATGAGCGCGTCTTCGTCCAACGGGAGGTGCGGACCGTGCTGTTCAATGGCTCCGATTGGCAGCAGGACCACAGGGTTCTCCATGGCCGCTTCACCTGCTTCGGTCCAGCTCATTGCCCCGAGCAGTCGAGGTCCATCCGGGCCGGGGCGTTCCGCGACCAGGCGTGTAGGCGATGGAGTCCGTTCAGTCATTTGCTGTTCCCTTCCAGGAAGAAGCGGCGGTGTTCGAGGACGGGAACCACTCTTCGCACTTCCGCGAGCCGCTCTGCCGCCAACAGATGGGTAGCCAGTCCGGGCTGCGGTCCGGCGTCGGCCTTGACGACACCTGCGGGGTCCACGATGACCGACCGGCCTACGCAGACGGGGCCGGTTTGTCCGGCAGCGGCTACATAGACGGTGTTTTCAATTGCCCGCGCCCGGAGGAGGGTTGACCAGTGTTCTTCCTTCAAGGGCCCGGCAACCCAGGCTGCGGGTATCACGATCACTTCCGCACCGACGTCGACGAGCCTGCGGGCGGACTCGGGGAACCTGAGGTCGTAGCAGGTCATGAGCCCGAAGGTTGTGCCACCGATGGAGAAAGTGGTTGGTCCGTCCAGTTCCCCGGCCTGCACTGAATCGGACTCCCGGTAGCCGAAGGCGTCGTAGAGGTGGACCTTGCGGTAGGTACCCTGCAGCGCTCCGTCCGGATTCACTACCAGGACGGTGTTGTGGACCTTGCGTGTGGAGTGGATGCTTTCGGTCATGCCGGCGACCACCCACAGATGGTTGGTCCGGGCGGCCGCCTGAAGGAAGCGCGAGAATTCGCCGTCGAGGTCTTCGGAGTGTGGATAGAGATCGCTTGACGAATCGGGGTGGCTGTACATCGCGTTTTCCGGCAGGACAACCAGTTCGGATCCTTCGGACGCTGCTTCGGCGATGAGGGCCGCGATGTTTTTGCGGTTCTGGGCTTTGTCGGTGCCGGCGCTGAATTGCGCGACTGCTACTTTCGGGGACATGTTCATTCTTTCGGAAGAGGGGTTCGCTAGCGCAGGACTCGACGAAGGCCAACGAGCCGTTCCACGACGATCACGATGACGATGCTCAAGACGATCAGCATGGTCGAGACGGCGGCGAGGAGCGGGTCGGTCCTGGTTTGTACGTAGTCGAACATTGCGATGGGCAGCGTCTTGACTCTGCTGGACACCAGGAACAGGCTCACAACGGCCTCATCGAAGGTGAGCAGGAAGGCCAGGACAAATCCCGACAACACTCCGGGCAGTATCAGGGGCAGTGTCACCGTGCGAAAGACGACGGCGGGCGACGCTCCCAGCGTTTGGGCTGCTTCTTCGCACCGTGCGTCCATCGTCGTCAGGCTCAGCAACGTAGTCCGGATAACGTACGGGATGACCAGGCCTGCGTTGGCAAGAATCAGGCCCTGGTACGTTCCCTTGAGTCCCAGCGGACTGAAGACGAGCAACAGGCCGAGCCCGACGACGATCGCGGGGACGAGCAGTGGTGCCAGGAAGATGCTTTCAACAGCCTGGCGTCCGCGGAACTTGCCGCGTGACAGGGCCACCGCGGCCGGTATGGAAACCGCGGCCGAAAGGACGGACGAGCCCGTGGCGACCAGGACGCTGACTTGCAGGGCACTTGCGAAGCCTCCGCCGTTGGCGAACAGGGCCTGGTACCACTTCAGGCTCCATCCGCTGGGAGGAAATTGAAGGAAATCGTCGGCGGAGAACGAAATGATGACCGTGATGATGATCGGGGCAAGCAGAAACAGGTACAGCAGTATGACACCGAGGCGGACAGGCCACCGGCCAAGGACACTTGTTGTCATGAGGAACGGCTCCAATCCAAGCGGTTCATGATGCGCTGGTAACCCACCAGCACGCCGGCAAACAGGGCCATGAGGATGAAGGAAATAGCGGCCGCCAGCGGCCAGTTCAATGAGTTCACGGCCTGATCAAAGATCTCGGTGGCCATGGTAAATACCCTTCCCCCACCAACGAGCGCCGGGGTCACGAAGGAACTGATGGTCAGGACGAACACCAGCAGGCATCCCGTGAGGATCCCGGGCAAGGTGAGGGGCAGGACCACACGGAAGAAGGTGCGGACAGGGCTTCCCCCCAATGTCGCCGATGCCTCCATTGCCGTGTCGTTGAGCCTGGAAGAACCCGTGACAACGCTGAGGATCATGTAAGGCATGAGGATCTCAACGAGGGCGATGATGACCCCTACCTCGTTGTTCGCGAGCTTGATCGGTTCGGAGATAACGCCGGTCCCCAAAAGTACTTCGTTGACGATGCCTTGGTCCCCGAGAATAGCCATCCAGCCGAAGGTCCGGACCACTGCGCTGGTCAGAAGCGGAGCCAGGGCAAGCAGCAGAAGGGCGCTCTTCCACCGGGATTGCGTGCGGAGAAGAAAGAGCGCAAGCGGGAATCCAAGGATTAAGGCCCCGGCTGTCACCGCGACGCCAAGGTACAGAGTTCGTCCGATCAGGCCCAGGTTGAACGTGCTGTTGAAGAATCCGGCGTAGGAATCAAACGCAAAGGCGTCATGAATGATGCCTCCGGCCTCGGATTGGTTGAAGGACATTCTCAGCAACCAAGCGAGCGGGACCCCGAAGATGACACCGATGAGAAGCAGGCCGGGGGCGAGCTTCAAGGTTGTCGACCAGATCGGGGCCAGCACGCGGCGGGGCTTCTCCTGCGCAGCCGCGACGGGCCTGTTCAGTTCCTTAGTGGACATGGTCTGCAACCACTCCGAGGTGCGGGAACAGGACCCGGTTGGCGATTGTCACATCCGGGAGAGGAGTTCCCTCGTCCAGCTTGCGGATGAGGATGTTCTCTTTGGCATCGGATTCGAGTGCCTCGTCGATGATGATTTCGGCATCCGATGCCGGGAGTGCAAGCACTCCGTTGTCGTCAGCGAGGATGATGTCGCCGGCGCAGACTGCCACGCCGCCAATGCTGACCGGGACGTTGACCCCGCCTTGGTTCACGCCGAGCAACTTCGTCGTGAGCACGCTTGTACCTCGGGCGAAGACAGGGAGGCCAATACGGGCGACTTCGTTGAGATCAGTCATGACTCCGTCAATGACGATGGCGGACCCTCCCGCGACTTTGACCGCGTGGGCGACGACCTCCCCGACCGGGGCGTGGCGGCGGTCACCGCCTGTGGAGACGACCAGTACGTCGCCTGGTTCAAGCAGGGCTACTGCCCTGTGCATGAGGGATGAATCCAGCCCCGGGATCTGGACAGTTACTGCCCGTCCCAGAATCTTGCTGCCGGGAAGGTGCGATCGGATTTCGGGTTCCACGAAACCGCGTTCGTGGAAGTGGCCAAGGGTTGGGTAACTGGCCCGCGCTAATTTGGACCTCAGCTCGGGGGTGATTTGCGCGCCGTTCGGGTGTTCGATGATTGGCATGGGGATTTCCTTGCTCTGTTCTCGGGGCCGTTGTCAGGCGGCGATGAAGTGGACGTTGTCCGTAGCTGCCGTCACTGCGGCCTCCGAACCGACCGCGAGGGTCGGCGAGCCGTCGGCCCGCATCTGGACCTTCAGGAGGTTTTGTCCGGTCTGGATTTCATACTGGATGGTGTCGCCGAAATAGGTCGCCGAACGCACGTCTCCCCTGATGCCGTCAGGTGAATCCGAGGCGCTGCGTGCCTTTAGCTGGTGCGGCCGGATCATCGCCGTGGAAGTGCCGGCGGTCTCTCCGGAGATGCGGGGTACGCTGAGGTGGCCTGCTCCGGGCACCTCAATCAGGTGCCGCCCGGCACTACTGGATACTCGGACGCTGTCAATCAGATTGGCCTGGCCCACGAACTCGGCGACGAAACGCGTGGCGGGACGTTCGAAGATGTCGCTCGGCGTGCCGAACTGCTCCAGTACACCCTCGGACATGACGGCGATCTTGTCCGCCATGGTCAGCGCCTCGTCCTGGTCGTGGGTCACGAAAACCGAGGTGATGCCCATCTTGCGTTGAATGCTCCGGATCTCTGTGCGCATGGCGTCCCGGAGCTTGGCGTCAAGGTTGGACAACGGCTCATCCATCAGGAACAGCTGGGGATTTACGACAATTGCCCGGGCCAGCGCGACGCGCTGTTGCTGGCCGCCGGACAGTGCGGTCACCCTCCTGTCGGCCAGATGTCCCAGCCTGACCAGATCGAGCACGTTCTGCACCCGAACGACGATTTCCGTCTTCGGGATATGCCTCATCTTCAGCCCGTAGGCGACGTTCGACTTCACGTCGAGGTGAGGAAACAGCGCATAGTTTTGAAAGACCATGCCGATGGAGCGCTTGTGCACCGGCGTCTTGGTGATGTCCTTGCCCTGTACGTGAATGGAACCCGATGTCGGGTCAATAAGCCCGGCAATCATGCGCAGAGTTGTTGTTTTGCCGCATCCGGACGGTCCAAGGAGAGCGAGGAAGTCGCCCTCCTCGACTTTGAGCGACACGCGGTCGACGGCGGCCACGGGGGTGTTCTTGTACTTCTTTGTCAGGGCGCTGATGCTCAGGTAGCCCGCCCGGGCGTCATGGTTTGTAGAAGTCATTACTTTGCCGCCACAACTTCGGTCTTGAGCCGGGTGGCCCAGGAATCGCGCTGCTTGACCACGACATCCCAGTCAAGAGGAATGACACGGGAGGATTTGGCGGGGTCAGCGGTAGGAATCTTCGCAAGGAGGTCGGCCGAGAGCTGGACCTTTGTGTTGGTTGGGGCATAGGCCATGAGTTTGGCGAAGCTGCCCTGAGCTTCGGTGCCAAGAGCGTAGTTGATGAACGCAGCCGCGGCCTTGGGATTCGGCGACCCCTTCACCTGGTTGAGGGTGTTGACCTGCAGGACGGTCCCTTCCTTGGGCAGGACAGCCTTCATGGCACCGTTGGACTGGTCGGCAAAGAGCTGCGCGCGGGCATTCCAGCCCACCCCATACGACGCGCTGCCGTTCTGAACCATCGTGTAGGGGTCAGGCTGCGGATTCCACGTCTCGACCCGGGATGAAAGTTTGGCCAGCTTGGCAATGCCCTGATCGACCGACTTCTTGTAATCGCCGCCCTCCATCTGGGTCGTGATGACGGTGAGCCCCACTGTGCTGGTCAAATCAGGAGGTCCGATGATGGCCGTCTTGCCGTCTGCTGCCGGATCCTCCCACAGGGCGTTCCACGACTCGGGCGCGGTCTTCACGGTCTTGGTGTTGTACATCAGCGCGACGCTGTCGAACGTGACGCCGGCACCGAAGTCTCCGTTGATGCGGGCTTTCGGATCGAGGTCTTTCAGGTTGGGAACGGCTGCCGGGTCCAGCGCCTGGAAGATGCCTTCGGCGTTGGCCGTGCGGGCCACCGCCAGATCGAGGAGGGAAACATCGACGCTGGGGTTGTTCTTGTCGGCGCGAAGCGCCGCGAGAGACTCTGCGCTGGTGCGAGCCTGGACAAACGAGATCTTCAGGTTCGGGTGAAGCTTCTCAAATGGCTCCACAACGGACTTGACGTAATTGTCCTGGAACACGCCCGGATAAATGCTGAACACGAGCTCACCGGAAACATCGTCTCCGTTCGCCGACTGGGCGGGTGCTGATCCGCCGCAGGCCGTAAGTGCCAGGGCTGGCAGCGCTAGCAAAGCAGCGCCTTTTGCGAGACGCCATCTGGTTGAAGTCAATTTGTGCTCCTGTGGGTAAGTGTTGCTCTGACTGAAAATGCCCGAAAGCGAGGGATTTTGTGGAACTTATTGTGGAACTGTGGATAGCTGTGTGTCAAGGGTTACATCTCCGTGTGACTTCGACCACGCCTCAAAAGTCGCAGTCGCTTCGCATGTTTGCAGGGGAAATACGGGAAAGTACGGCGGTAGTAAAGTCACGGCCGACCGACCGCATCTTGCCAACAGAGCTAGAATCCGCCATCGGGGCGATGCGGAGTTTCGCACGGGAAATTTAGCCAGAGTCCACGAAATCGGTCATTAGTAGTCAAAATGTGGGCGTTTCGGGCTTGCGGGACACGATTGCCGCCGACATACTGATTGACATGAACCCACGGAAACCCTCGGAAACGGGCAACGATGCTGGTCGCTGAAAGACATCGTCGGATCGTCTACAAACTCCATGGCACCGGAGTAGTTAGCACGGAGGATCTGGCCCAGTCGTTGTCTGTGTCCCACGAGACGATTCGTCGGGATCTTGCAGTGTTGGAGAAACGCGGCCTGCTATCGCGAGTCCACGGGGGTGCGACATCCCCCTTGCCACTGCCCCCTGGGGAAGAACCGCCATTTGCGGAACGCGCCAACGTGGCAAGCGAGGCGAAGGAAAGAATCGGCCAAGCAGCTGCCTCGCTGCTAGAGCCGGGGCAATTCATAGTCCTGGATGTCGGAACAACCGCCCTTAGCGTAGCGAGGGCAATCCCCAGCGATTTTCGCGGCACAGTGGCGACCAATTCGCTGCTTGTCGCCATCGAACTTTCGAATCATCCAAACGTGGTGGTCCACGTGGCCGGGGGCCGGCTTCGGGGCGGAGACATGGCGCTCTCCAACTCCAACGCCCAAAACTTCTTCAGAGATCTGCACCCGGACATCGCTTTCCTTGGATCCGGTGGAATCGACGCAGCAGCAGGACTAACCGACTACTACCTTGAGGAAGCAGCGGCCCGGAAAGTCATCATTCAAAACTCTGCCGTCTCGTACGTCTTGGCGGACTCATCAAAATTCGGACGGGTAGCACGCCATCGAGTCGCCGGCCTCCAAGAGCTCACCGGGCTAATCACCGACTCCGAACCACCAGCCACCATCCGTGAAGCACTCGAAAAGAGCGGCGGAGTAACAATCATCGCCTAACTCACCACATGAAACATCTTCAATAAGGTTCCATTTTGATTGAGACTGAAACGAGCGACCGCCGGCACTGCCCGCAGGCATCTTCAACGGGTCACCCACCTGCCCCTTCGGCGAATCAGCATTCTCTGGATGCCGTTGGCGCCCAGAGCCCAGGCGAACTCACATAGGCTCAGCGTTCGCGTCGGCACGCCCGGTACCCCGATGGCCGCTAAAGGCTTCGCTGAGGTGTTGACAGCCCCCGTCCTCCACTAGAGGGCGGCGCGCGCCTCGTCTGCGTTCAAAAGCCTTCCACCAAGGCCGCCATTCTGGTGAAGATCGCCTCGCATCAGCTCCAATCTGCCGGCCGCATCGATTCCCCCGGCCTTGACCGGATCAAAGCCAGCAGCACTGATGAGCCGCTCCGCGGTTTCGGCCCCCGCGTCGTCGTCGGTTGCGTAGAACAGGACAGCCCGCTCGTCCGGCCGGTTGGCTGCCGACCCCAGCGCGTCGGCACCCAACGTGCCGAAGGCCTTCACGAAATGGGCGCCGTCAGGGAGCAGGCCTGCCACGATCGAGGCTGCTGATTGGCCCTCCGGCAGCGTAGTGGTATATCCGCCCTGGCCGTCAGGCCCGATCGGATTGGTCGGGTCGAACACGACTTTGCCGACCAGTGCCGCTGACAATTGGGAAACGAGTTCCTTCTCGGTATCCAGCCACACGGCCATCACGACGGCGTCAGCCTGTGACACGGCGTCGGCGACGCTCGCTGAACTCGCCAGCGCACCCAGCTCAGCGGCCAACGCTTCAGCATGGGATTGATCCCGGGCTGCCAAAACAACTGGCTCGCCGCCTTGGACAAGGTTCCGGGCGACCCGGGACCCGATGTTACCGGTTCCAATGATTGCAGTTGTCACGTCAACCTCCAGATGATGATGATGGGCTCCTTGGTTTAATGGTCTGTTGTCGTGAGTTTGGGCAAGCCGCTCACGCCAAGGTGCCCGGTTCCGATGGTACGACCCGCTGCTAGCGGGCGACATAGGCGCTTATCGGCGCAAAATGTGGGAGGCCCGGGAAGGCTATCGAATGCAATGCGGGTGGTCCACAAGCTGACTGGATTCGCGCGCGTTTCCGCCGGCGACGCAGTGATTCTGGCATCGCTCCCTCCGTGTCTCACAGTCCGTCTGTAGGTCCCGCCCTCAGGCGAGGAGTGGGAGACTCCGACGTTGGAGCCCCGCTGTTTGAGTCGAGCTATTTGAGTCGAGCGCGCTGATCGTTCGAGTTGTAGATCATTGCTGGCCCTTAACCGCTTCGTACTGGATTCCCGGACTTGCGCACGAACTCCAGACGATTTCCATCGAAGTCCGCCACGTTCGCTGCGTAGTAGCCGGGGGCGAAATAGGTGCGGTAGGCCGGTCTGCCCTCATTGATACCGCCGGCACTCATTGCAGCACTATAGGCATCATCAACGGCCTCGTTCGTGTCGCACACGATTCCGAGGTAGAGGCCGCTCTCCCCGATCTTGCGTTGACGCAGCCAGATGCTCGATCCAACTGCTTCCACGCCGCCGTATGCAGCGTCGCCGACGCCGTGCAGATCCGGGACGTCCTCGGGTCCCGCCGATGCCTCATAGTTGCCCAAAGGTCTCCACCCAAGCGGTTTCAGTGCTGCAGCGTAGAAGGCGAGGGAACGCTCGATGTTAGTAACTGAGACGTAAACGTGGTCGATCATGAATGTTGTCCTTGCGTGCGGTTTCTCGTGAAGTCGGATGCGCGTGTGGCTGCGGCTAATCGACCCGTTGCGGCTGCCATGCGCTAGCGCTTCGAGTAGCGAATTCCCGGAAGGTACGCGGCGGCCGGCCAGTCACATTCTTAATGACGTCTTCGGGTCGCGACCCGTTGCCGCTCGCCATGGTTGTGGTCAGCTGGCGCAGCACGGCGCCATATTCGGTTGGGACTCCGCTCGCCAAGACACCATCAATCCAGCTGTCTCGGTCGATGTCGACGTGGGTGATTGTCTGTCCCGCGGCCTCGCCGATGATCCCGGCTGCTTCGGCGACTGTCAGCGCCTCGGGCCCGGTCAGGCTGTAGGCGGCCCCTGCGTGGGCGACCGGTTCGGCGAGCGTCGTCGCCGCGACCGCGGCGATGTCCTCGGCGTCGACGAACGATTCAGAGCCATTGCCAGTGGGCACGACTATCGCCCCATCGATCGGCTTGAGGAAGGTTGCACTAAAGTTCTGCATGAACCACGCGGGGCGCAGCAAGGTGTGCGTCAGCCCGGACCGGCCCATCAGGTCGAGCTCCACGGCGCGAGTGGCCACTGCTTCTGATGCATGCTCCATGCCGTAGGCGCTCAGGAACGTTACGTGCTGGACGCCGGCGACTTCGGCCTGATCGAGGAAGTTCGCAACGTTGGCAGCAAAATCGGTGCGCATCACCGGGGCAACGAGGTAAACGCCCACGGTACCGGCTTGCCATGCGAAGGTCCTACGACCAAGGCCCGGCTGCTCCACGCTGGTATCATGCCGCAGCTGACCCTCGATTGGGCCCGGCCCTTCGGTCCATGCACGAGATGCCTGCAAACCCCTGGACCGTTCCCGAACTGGCCGCGCTCAGCGCGATGTCGCGTCCGTCGTTTGCGCGCAATTTCGAACGCGCACTTGGACAAACACCGATGCAATATCTAACGGACTGGCGGCTGACGCTAGCTCGCGACTACCTGCTTGCCGGTGAACTGACGCTCGATCAGATCGCGCGCCGTACTGGATATAGCTCACCAAACGCATTCGCGGCGACCTTCCGACGGCACGTCGGGCTTCCTCCCGGTCAGTGGCGTCAGCAGGAACTAGCCAAGCCCCCCATGCCCGTTTACGGTCCGTAGCGGGCCTCCGACGAGGAAAGCCTGGAGGGGACAGGCGTCGGCGTCGGGCATCTTGGTGCGCTCCTGGCGAAACGGCTGCCTGCGGCGGCACTCGTGGAAGACGCCCGGCGCATGCTGGAAACAGCAATGGATAGCCTGGCGGGGAACTCGTGAGCACCATGCCCGGGAGCACGTCCGTTGCATCGCGGCGGGGCTGGATGATTACGCGCTGGAACACGAAGGCAACACACCGTTTGCCCTGCTGAAGAAGCGGAGCAGCGGACTGGGTCCCTCTGTCGGAATCGGAAACCTCGATCGTTCCATCAAGGACGGGAGCGCCCTGAGCACAGTGCGCCACCGAAAGGTGTGTGGCGCTGACCGCTTCACCGAACCAGCCCTCACGCCCGGCGGTCCACAACAAAGATTACCGTCGAGACCCGCGGTGAAGCCGAACCGGCTCCCGAACCCGGCCGCCTTCCTCCGCCTCGCCGGTACGTCCTTGAAGTTCATCGGTATCGGCAGGCTAGTCCGCGCGACCCTATGTTCCTGTTGCTGGCGATCTGGTCGCGCGTCTTCGGCGACAAGGCCTCAACCAAGCCGAGATTGCGGAGGAGCACCGACTGAGGTGACCAAATAGGCGACTCCTGACCAGGGAAGTCTTCGCGTCTCCCTGGTCAGGACACCATAAACGGTAGAAGAGTGGCGGTCACCGCCTCTTTTCTTTGGCGAGTGTTACTGCAGGATGGCGTCGGCTTCGATTTCGACCAGAAGGTCGTCGGCGGCGAGGGCGCCGACCTCAACCACAGCTGTGACGGGTCGGATGTCGCCGAAGATTTGGCCGTGGACGGCTCCGACGGCGTCGAAGTCTGCAATGTTGGTCAGGTAGACCCTGGTGCGCACGACGTCCGCGAATGATCCGCCGGCCTGGATGAGGGCGGTCTCGATGCGGTCGAATATTTCGCGGGCCTGGGCGGCGGCACTATTTCCGCCGACCGCCCCGTTGCTGGAGCCGGCCGTGGTTCCGGCTACGACGATCTGGTTTCCGACGCGGACCGCGCGGGAGTAACCGAGGATCGGTTCGCGGGCGGATCCGGATGAGATGTTCTGGCGCTGGGTCATTCTGTTTCTCCTGATAGAAAGGTTGCGCGGCGGGTGCCGGGCATGGTCGAGCCGTGCCCCCACGAGCGGGGCACAGCGCCGGCAAGAGCCGGTGGCTATTTAGCGAGGCTGATGGTGACGGCGCCGTCGTTCCAGTTGATCTGGCTGAGCATGCTGGACGGGACACGGAAAACCCGGCCCGGCGCTGCGGGCCACCAAAGCCGCTTCCGGGCGATGACTGCGCCGTTTTGGCGCAGTACTACTTCGGGGAACGGGACGTAGGTATCGCTCCAGAGCAGAAGACGACGGCGGGGCGGCGCCGGGTCGTGTTGGCGCAGCAGGGCGGGCGCTACCCACCTGAATGGAGCGTCGGCCGTCAGGCTGAGCGGTGCTCCCGCCGGCCGGTCGCCCCGGAGGTAGTTGACAACGTGATCGGCTACGGCAGCGCCGTCGAGTGCCGCGACATCGGCGGTATCCACGGGGTGCAGCATGTTGCCGATGGCAAAGATGCCGGCTTTGTTCGTCCGCAGGGCGGCGTCCACCAGTGGTGATTTGCTGACGGGGTCGATGTCGACGTCGGCGGCCCGGGCGAGTTCATTGTCTGGGATCCAGTCGCCGGTGAGGATGACGGTGTCGCAATCGACGATCCGTCGTTGACCGGTGTCGATGTTTTCGATCTCCACGCCTTGGACGTTCGGTTTTCCGATGATCCGGGTAACCCTTGTGCGTGTGGCTACTTTGGTGCCGAAGAACAGCTTTCCGGGTCCGCTGAATAGCCGGTAAGCATCCGCCTTAGGGTATTCAGTGGTCATCAGTACCGACTTGCACTTGACGTGTTTCAGGGTCATAGCGGCCGACCAACTGACTAACTCGGCACCGACGATGACGGCCCGTTTGCCGACCTTGCCGTGCTTGAGGTGAATGATGTTCTGCAGGTGCCCTGTGGTGTAGATGCCTTTGCCGCGGTCACCTGGAATGAGCCGGGCGGGACGGGGCCGTTCCCTGGCGCCGGTGGCGAGAATGACCACCTTCGCGTCGACGCGCACCCGCCCGTCGGGCATCGTGACGTTGACGGAACGCTCTCCTGCCCAGTCGGTGACGGTGGCGTTGGTGATGATTCTTGCACCGGCAGCTGTTGCCTGCTCCCGCAGAATACGGGCGTATTTGGGCCCGTCAATGAACTTGCCCATGTCACGGATTCCGTAGCCGGGATGGTCGCTGTGCCGCGGGATGCCGCCGGCGGCACTTTCCCGTTCGAGGACGAGGACTTCGCCGCTCACGCGCGGAGCCAGTTCGGCTGCGGCGCGGAGGCCGGACGGTCCGGCGCCGATGATCAGGACGGTCGGGGTCAGGACCGTGCCGTTGGTGCTCACTTGGTGACCTCCACGCTGGTAGCTTTTGCTTTCGGATTGACTGGGGCGTTGGCACTCTGACCGCGGGATTCGAGCAGCTCGCTTACTTCCGCGCCGCAGAAGAATCCCTGGCACCGGCCGTTCTGGGCGCGGGTCCGGCGGCGCAGCCCGTCCAGGGTGCACGGCGGGATGGGAGAACTGAAGGTGTCGCGGATTTCACCGGCGGTGACACGTTCACAGAAGCACACGATCTTCCCGTAGGCAGGATCTTCCGCGATTCTCGCTGCGTCTTGGTAAGGGCGGAGGAAAGCTTCGCCGATGTTGGGCATGTGTGGTGGTTCGGGCAAGTTGTCCTGCTCCACCAGCTCAATGGCGCCTGTTGCCCTGAGGAGTTCGTCGACGTACTCGGCCACGGCGATACCGGAGGTCAGGCCGGTGGAGCGGATGCCGCCGGCGATCACGTATTGCTGTTCCGTGTCGACCTCGATCAGGTAGTCCGGGTAATCGCTCGCTGCGCGGAGTCCGGCATATGTGGCCGTTACCTCTTCTTCGAGGAGTTTGGGCATAATCTTCTCGCCCTTGCCTTTCAGGAAGGCGAAGCCGCTCTCGGACGTGCCCGTGTCGGTGCGGTCCTTGAGGTCTTCGGCGGTGGGGCCTAGCATCACATTGCCGTAAATGGTGGGGCTGACCAGCACACCCTTGCCCAGTGCCGTCGGCACGGGCAAAACGATCTTGTCCACGAGGGGCCGCGCCTGCTTGTCGTACACCAGCAGCTCGCCGCGTCGGGGGGTCAGGTGGATGCGGTCATAGCCGAAGAGCTGATCGATCGTATCCCCGCCCAGCCCGGCGGCGTTGATGACCCAGCGGGCGCTGATCCGGTCGATGCTGGTGTAAAGGTGTGTGACGCCGTCGACCCTGTCGATGCTGGCGACGCGGCGTCGGAGCAGGAGCTCCGTTCCGCGCTGGACAGCGTCGGTGGCCAGGGCAAGGTTGGTGGTCCAGGTGCAGATGATGGACTCGTCCGGGACGGAGAGCCCGGCCAGGGCGCCCTCGCCCAAGTGAGGCAGGAGCCGGTAGATTTCCGCGGCGTCGATGATTTCGGTCTTGGCGTATCCGTTTTGCTCGGCCTTGACCTTCAGGCCGGGCAGGGCGTCGCGCTGCTCGTCATCCCACGCGACCAAGATGGCGCCGGTGTGTTCGACAGGAATTCCCGTCTGCTTGGCGTACTCCGAGAGCAAGTGGTACCCCTCGTGCACCATCTTCGATTCAAGGGTTCCGGGCTTGGCGTCGAATCCGGTGTGCAGGATCGCCGTATTGGCCTTGCTCGTGCCGTCCCCCACGTCTTCGCGCGCGTCGAGGAGCACGACGCTGAGCCGGTATCCGGCCAGCTTCCGTGCTATGGCTGAGCCCACAATGCCGGCGCCGATCACGGCGACATCGTAGGTTTTGTTCTCGGTGTTGCTCATTCGGGTATTCTCCTTCGTCACCGGGTTGCCTCGACGGCGGTTGCCCACCGCGCGCGGAACTCGGCTGCTTGGTCTGCAGACCACTTCGGTTCATAGACAGTGCTGGGGCTCCAGGGAACGACGGCGTCCTGAAGAGGGAGGGATGGTTCAAGGGCCACTCTGGCCAGGGCAGCCGCGCCCAGGGGCGTCGCGTGCTGGGACGGGTACACGTCGATCTCTATCTGCATAAGATCGGCAACGGCCTGCATCAAAACACGGCTCTGCGTCAGCCCGCCGTCGGCCCGCAGCCGCTGGAGCGGATGGCCGATGTCTGAAGCGACGAGGGAGCCCAGCTCAGCGACTTGCGCGGCGATACCCTGCAGGACGGCGAGCACGATGTGTTCCGGCCCGGTGGACAATGTCATTCCCGTGAGGGAGGCTTTGGCTTCCGGACTCCACCATGGTGCGGCCAGGCCCGCGAAAGCGGGGACGCTGAGCACGCCGCCGGAATCGGCGGCGGCTACGACGTCGAGCTCGGAAGCCGACTTGATGAAGCCCATTCCCTGGAGCCACCTGACCGCGGACGCCGCGGTGTACACCTGTCCGTCAAAGCAGTAGGTGGGCTTGTCTTTGACGGTCCAGGCGACCGATGCGGCGAGTCCGGCCGTCGAGCGTGTTGCCGACGTTCCGGTGTTCGCCAGCAGGAAAGCCCCCGTGCCGAAGGTACACTTCGCTTCGCCGGCTTCGAGGCAATTCTCGGCCAGGAGGGCCGCCTGCTGATCCACAATGAGCCCGCCGACGGCCATGAGCCCGCCGAATGCACTCGTTGAGCCCGCGATCGCGTCGGACGGCAGAATCCTGGGGAGCTTTTCATCGCCAAGTTCGAACAAATCCAGCAGTTCCTGGTCCCACTCCGTGCTGTCCAGGCTGGTCGCCAGGGACCGGCTGGCCGTGCTGACGTCGGTGACGAATTCCCCGGTCAAATGGTGGATGAGCCAGCTGTCGGAGGTGGTGACAACACCGTCCCGGGTGACGTTTTTCCGGATCCACGCCTGCTTGGGAGCGGAGAAGTACGGGTCCAGGACCAGTCCGGTGCGGCTTGCGAATACGTCCCGATGGTCCGCGAGGCCGGCGCAGATGCTTTCGGCGCGCCGGTCCTGCCACACGATCATGTTGGAGAGCGGCTTCCCGGTCGCCGGGTCCCAGGCCAGGACGGTTTCCCCTTGGTTGGCGATCGTGACGATATCGATCAAAGCACCGGACTGGGCAACGGCGGCCCTTCCGGTCTGGAGGACGGAATCGAGCAGTTCCTGCGGGTCCTGTTCGACGCCGCTGCCCGGCAGGTAGTGCGGCCGGACTGCTTGTTCGGCCAAGCCCAGGACTTTGCCGTCTTCAGACACGACGACGGCTTTGGTTCCGGACGTGCCCTGGTCGATGGATAGAACGGTGGTCACTTGCCCTGCGCCCTTTCGGAATGTTTGGCGTCGGCGTCCAGCTCGGCATCGATCGAGTGCAGATCGGGCATGGCGAGTCCGGACGGACCTCCACGTCGGATGAGCAGGAAGACCAGGTAAACAGCACCGATTGCCACCATGATGGCCACGTACAACCAGGAGTTGATGAAGGATGCATCCCTGAAAACAGACAGCATGAAGATCAGCCACACGGCGGCGAGGATGATGACGGGTACCTCGAACTTGCCCAAAGTGAATCCCTTGCTCGGGGGAAGACTCTTGCGCTTGACGATATACAGCAGGACCGTAGCCGCATAGATGACCGCGGGCAGCAGGGTGGCGGCACCAAAGAGGCTGAAAAGAGCGTCGGTCTGGAAGGCGAAGAGGCCGAGGATCAGCTCACCCAGGACGAACATGAGTCCGGTTGCCGCCGTGGGGGTTCCGAAGCGCGGCGAGACCTTGCGCCACAGGGCGTGGCCCGGGAAGCGGTCGTCGCGGGACATTGCCCACACGAGCCGGACTCCGGTCATGAGGATCACCATGCCGCAGGCAAAGATTGCGATGACGACCATCACCAGCAGCGCAGTGCCTACAACCGGTCCGAGAACGCGGTTGATGACGTCGGCAACGGGAGTTGCGGACCCGGCCAGGGTTGCGGGATCGCCGGCCAGCATGGTGATGGCCAGAAGGAAGAGGAAGCCCAGGATGCCGGAAGCGAGGACGGCTTGCCACATGGCGCGAGGCACCACCCTGGCAGGGTCTTTGGTTTCTTCGGCGAGGTTGGCGGCGGATTCGAATCCCACGATGGTGAACGCGCCCAGCAAAGTCCCCATCATCCACGGCCCTACGTGGAGCAAAGACCCGACGCTGAAGTAATCCTGTGCCGGGAGGGAACCCGTGGAGAACAGATTGCCCACGTTCAATTCCTTGGCCACTGCGCCGACGACGATGAGCAGCACGACGAGCAAGATCATGCCGATGAGTTCGGCCGAGACGGCGAAGTTGTTCACCCGCTCGGTCCAACGCGTGGAAAACGCAACCAACAGGGCCTGCAAGGCCAGCACGATGCTGGTGATCAGCCACGCGTTCGCAGGGGTTCCCTCGTAGCCAAGGAGAACAGGCAGGACCGTTGAAGCGATGGTGTAGTCGACGGCGACCACCACGATGGCGAGGAACGTGAAGGAGATCCAGCCCATGATCCAGCCCAATACCGGGTTGGCCAGTCGCGACATCCACTGGTAGGAGTAGCCGGTCACCGGGATACGGGCGGCCAACGAGCCGAAAATCAGAGCGACCATGAGTTGCCCGACCGTGACGATCGGCCAAGTCCAAATGCCCGCCGGCCCGGAGCTGTTGAGGACCGCGCCATAGGTAGTAAAGATGCCCGTGGCGATGGAAACGAACGCGAAAGCGACAGCAAAAGAGGCGAATTTGCCCGTTCCGCGCTTCATTTCCTGCTTGTAGCCGTACTCTTCAACGTCTGTATCCGTGCCTGGCACGATACTGCCTGCCGGTAGAGGGTTGTGTGTCATTGGAGCGAATGTCCTTCGATGAGTGCCCGTCGGAGCGTCGTTGCTGGGTCAGGCCGGGCGCGGGGGTTGGTTCGTTGGAATTGGTTGTCCGTGGTGCCTCATGTTCATGGCGACATGACAGCGGCCTGATGAGGCCTATGGGGCGCTGGGAGCCACGTGCGTTGGAATCGCTTCCATCCATTTTGTGGATTTGTGAGGATTCATAAGGAAAAGTATGGATCCGCGTGAACCGGACGTCAAGAGGCGATTGTTGCGAACGTCACACTCGTGTAGTTTTTTCCTGGTTTTACGGGGATCTATAGGAGAAATTGGCTAGACACGTGTCCACATAATTCCACGATACGTCCCCATTAAACGACGATACCCCGCACTTTCGTGCGGGGTATCGTCACCGGGCTGTCGGAGCAGGTCGGGACTCGACCCATATGAGCTGGCTCAGGTCGGCGGCGGGAAACTAGTTGGATGCCCCACCTTGGACAACCTCGATGCCTGCGTCCCTCAGGGAGTTGATTCTGGCAATACTTGCCTTGCTGTCCGTGATGACCCCTTTGATCTCGTCCAGGTCGCAGACATGGCGGACGGCAATACGTCCAAGCTTGTCACCAACCGCCAGGACATAAGTCTGCGCGGACTTCTCAATCATTAGTTGCTTGATTGCAACATCCTCGGACGAGTAGTCCGTCAGGCCCGCCCGGGCATCCACTCCCCCGGTGCCAAGAAAGGCCCAGTTCGCGTTGAAGCTTCGAACTTGGGCAAGGGCATCGGGACCGTAGGTGGTCATTTCGCCGGCTCGGACTCGGCCGCCAAGCACGTACAGCTCAACACCCGGACGGTCACTGAGGATGGATCCCACCACCAAGCTATTGGTGATGACGATGCCGTGGAATGTTGGGGGCAGTGCCCTCGCCGCGGCTTCCACCGTGGTTCCGACATCGAGGAAGATCGTGTCGGTGTCGCCGATCAGTGCGGCGGCTGCGGCGCCGATCTCGTCCTTTTCTTGCGGATTTTCCATGGAACGGTTCGCCCTGTCGGGTTCACTATCAGTCACCTTGACAGGAGGCATGGCACCACCGTGAATGCGCTTGAGCTCCCCTGACCGCTCCAAGGCCATAAGGTCCCTACGAACGGTTTCTCCGGAGACAGACATCATGGATGCAATGTCCGCGGGTCTAAGGAATTCCCCTTCGCTCACGAGTTCAAGGATTCTTCGGCGCCTGACCTCGGGTGGCTGCTTCATTGGACTACCCATCGCCTTCGCTCGTGCAGGATGCAATTCTGTGTGTATCATACGAATTTGCAACAATTTCCACAACTTGCCAACATGATGGCCTTGAGCAGTTTCTGGGAGACGGGCACCTGTGAAAGGGCAGCGTCACGCCACGCAGGTTTTCAGCGCCCCCAACGGACTGTGGGCCCGGGATTCCGGGGATCCGGAGGAGTCCGGGTGCCAAAAAGTTGCGTGGCGTGACGCAGCCGAGCAAGCGCCACTAGTGCTTCAGGTTCGTCAGCTCCTGGAGAACCTCATCCGAGGTGGTGATGATGCGGGCGTTGGCCTGGAAGCCGCGCTGGGCCACGATCAGGTTGGTGAATTCCTGGGAGAGGTCCACGTTGGACATTTCGAGGGACCCCGCAGTCAAGGTACCGAGCCCCGCGGCGCCCGGGGCACCCAACTGCGCCGCGCCGGAGTTGGCGGTAGCCACGTATGTCGAGCTACCGGCCTTTTCAAGGCCGCCGGGGTTGGTGAAGCGGGCAAGGGCCACCTGTGCCAACACCTGCTTGGCACCGTTGCTGAACGAGCCGATGAGTGAGCCGTCGCCGCCCAGAGTGAAGGACTCCAGATTTCCTGCCTCGGATCCGTTCTGGCTGCCGACCGTGAGCGTGCTCATGGAGGCAAAGCCGGTAACAGTGGACATGTCCACCGTAATGCCGCCGACGGTCATGGCACCGCCCGAGGTCAGCGCACCGTTCGCGAACGTGAGGGTCGTGTTGCCTGCGGCGCCGTTGGCATCTGCCCCGGCCACATCCCAACCGCCCGCAGAGCGGCTGAACGTGAGCGCCAAGCTGCGGGAGGCGCCGTTGGCGTCGTAGACCTTGACTTGGCGCTCCACGCTGGTCCCCACGGCCGCGTCGGACGGCAGGTTTCCGTCCAGCGAGGCCTTGGTAGTGGCGACGGCCGCCGACGTGGTGTTGGGCGAGAGGGCGATGGGGCCAATGGGACCGCCCTGGTTCACGACGCCGTTGGCAGCGGACCAGCCCTGGAGGATGCCGCCGTCGGGACTCACGAGCCGGCCGGCCGCGTCCATGTCGAAGGCGCCGGCGCGTGTGTAGAGCTGCTGGCCGGCCTTGCTGGTGATGAAGAAACCGTCACCGGAGATCATCATGTCGGTGGCGCGCCCGGTGCTCTGCGATGAACCCTGGCTGAAGTTGGTGCTGATTCCCGCCACGCGCACGCCCAGGCCGATCTGGGCGGGGTTGGTGCCACCGGTTTCAGTCTGCGGGGCGCCCGCGCCCTGGGTCATCTGGGAAAGCGTGTCCTGGAACTGGGTGGAGGAAGCCTTGAAGCCGGCCGTATTCACGTTGGCGATGTTGTTTCCCGTGACGTCCAGCATGGCCTGGTGGGCACGAAGGCCGGAAATTCCGGAGTACAGCGAACGAAGCATGGTGTTGCCTTTCTTCGGGTGGTTCGGGGAGTCTTGTGGAGCGTCAGGCGGTGGGCGAAGCAGCGGGTGTGGGCGACGTTGCGGCCGTCATCCCGCTGATGGAATCGAGCGGAACGTTCACTCCGCCGACCGCCACCGTGGGGGTTCCGGCAGCGAAGGAAACCGAGCTCGCGACGCCTGAGCCTTTCGTCCCGTCCGGGAGCGTGTAGCTGACGTTGTGGCCGATGATTTGTGCCGCGGCGCTGCGCATCTGGAGCGAAAAGCTCTCCTTGGCGTCGGCGGTGAGTTCCGTCATTTTCTCCATCATGGACAGCTGCACGGTCTGGCTCATCATCTGGTTGGTATCCATGGGTGAGCTAGGATCCTGGTTCTTCAGCTGTGTCACAAGCAGGGACATGAACATGTTCGAGTCCATTGACTGCGCGGGTGCGGACGCGGCGGTTCCGGTCGCGGTGTTTCCAGGCTGGACTCCGCTGCTTGCCGCGATGGCTTGGATGGTCACTATTGGCTCTCCTTCATCAGACAAGAATGTCCAGGCTGCTGGTACTGCTTCGGGGAAGTACGACGGCGGTCCGCGGCAGGCGAACCGGCTCGCCGTCGCTGCCGCGCGGGAAGGCGGGACTTTCGGCCGGGCGTCGGTCCCGGGGGTCCGAGCCTCCCGCGCCGGCGTCGGCCGGAGCGCTGTGTTCGGACAGGTCGAGGCTGGCGCCGAAGCCTGATTCGCCAAGCCCGCGCCGCAGCTCCGGCAGGACGCTGCGCACCGCCTCACGGCCGGCTTCTCCGGGGGCGAACAATTCGATCCGCACCCCTGCGGCATCGATATGGGCCCGGACCGTCAGCGGACCGAGGTCTTCCGGGGACAGCTTCAAGGTCATGACGTGCGCGCCGGGCGCCGCCGATGCAAGGGAAAACAGCGGCCCGGACACTTGTGGCAGCAGTTTCGCCGGGTCTGCCTGGGGCGTGAGTGATGCCATGCCTGCAGGGGCCGCCGACGTCGCCTGCTGGAACGGCGACGCCGGTTGCACCACCACCGGAAGCCCCGCCGGAAGCCCCGCGGGAAGCCCGGGTGCCGGCGGGGTGTCCTGCCCAAGCACCCGTGATGAGTCCCGCTGTGGCTCCTGTTGCGTCGCGGGTTTCCCGCCGGAAAGTACGACGGCGGTGGCGGACTCGCCTGCCTGGGCCGCGGTCGCGTTGACCCCGGGTTCGGGGCTAGCGGGCAACGGCTTGGTGGGCAGCGCGGTTCCGGGGAGAGCGGGCAACGGGCTCGTCGATTGAGCGCCAGCGGGCTGCAGACTGCTCGGCAACGGGCTGGTCGGGATCGGACCGGTCTGGCGTGAGCTTTGACCAGGGCTTCCGAGCGGCGGTGCCGGCACAGAGGGAGGAGGGACCAAAAGAGAAGGGGCCGCAGGAGCTTGGATCGAAGCACCGGAGGCCTTCGAAGGCCTCGGGTTTGCCGTCAGCGCCGCCTGAATGCTGCCCGTGTCCATCCCAGCGACAAGGCTTGCTGTTGCCACCGTGCCTGCAACCATTTTGGCTGGGGCCGTAGCGTCGACCACGCCGTCTTTGACCGGCACAGCACCGCCCGGGCCGCTCGCCTGCGGAGCAGCGGTCCCGGCCGCGAGACCACCCGCAGCACCGGGAACAGCACCCGCAACAGCACCCGCCGCAACAGCACCCGCAACGACGCTCGCGGCGTCAACCGCACCCGCCGCATCAACCGTGTCCTTGGCGACCTTCGTCCCCTCCGGCTTGGCGGCTCGGGTGATCGCCCCGGTGCCGTCGGCTGCAGGCTCCCGCTGCGCGCCGCCGTCGGGCGCTTGTGCGGTCCCATCGGAGGTCTTCGCATCCGACGCCAGCACGCCGTTCATCACTGCCTCGAAACCGGCGGAGGCGCCAGCCTGCGGCACAAGCGGAGAGCCCGGAACAGCCGGACGCGGGGAGGCCGCAGCGGCAGGAGGCAACTGCATCACGAGCCTCCCGCCGGGACTATGCGGCGGATCGCGGTCAAGTTGGACTGCTGTTCCCACGCATCGCGGATCTGGATGGTCTGGCCGGGGACGGGTGCGTCGATCGCTTTGCCGTTGCCAAGGTAGATGGAGATGTGTTCGCCGCCGAAACTGACTAGGAGGTCGCCGGGCTTGGCCTGGGCCAAGGACGCCACCGGGGTGCCTTGGCGCATCTGATCGCTGACAACGCGCGGCAGGTCGACGCCGAGGTCCTTGAAGACACGCTGCACGAATCCCGAGCAATCCATGCCCACGGCCGGGTTCGTACCGCCCCAGACGTAGGGCACGCCCACGTATTTCTTGGCGTCAGCCACTACGGCATCGCCAGTGACACCGCCGGCGGCCGTGCCGGTGCCGGCCCCCGAAAGTGCCCCGAGGCCCGCAATGCCGGAGAGCAAGGAATTACCGGGGAGGGCTGCAACACCGGAGAGGCCCGCAGTTCCCGCGAGGCCCCCAGTGCCGTCGAGGCCCAGGGAAGAAGCGAGCTGGCTGACGTCCGGCGTCGTCGAGCCCCCGACGGCGGTGCTCAGCGCTTGCGCGAAGGATGCCGCGTCCGTCGAAGGGGCCGTGCCCGCGGAAGGGTCGGCCGTCGCAGTTGCTTGCGGGCTGATGCCTTGGCTCAGTTGCTGCAACATCGATTGGATGCTTTGGATGCGCCCGATGGCCTCCGCCATGCTCATGAGGTGGCCTTCCGGTGCCACGCGGAGGACGCGATCTCGTCCAGCACGCTTTGTTCGGCGTGTAGCGCGTAAGCCTCGAAAGCGGCGCCGTGACGGGTTTCGAGCTTCTCGAGTCCCACGGCCCGGCGCTTGGCTTCGGTGTATTCCGCACGGGCCTCGGCGGCTTCCGCTTCCGCGCTGGCGGCCAAGGCGTCAAGCTCAGCCAACATGCTTTGCGCCGAGGCGCGGGAGGCGGCGATGGCCAGGAGCGAGGCGGAGCTTCCGGGATCGCCGGCGGATTCGGCCAGCTCTTCCCGGGCGGTGGCGCGCCGGGATCGCAAGGACGCGGTCCGGGAGTTGGCGCGTGCCAGTCCGCTGGCAGCGGCATCCTGCTGGGTCTGGCGCAGGCGCAACAGCCCGGCCAGGGAGAATTGACGGTTCACGCGGCTCCTTCGAGGCTTGCGGAGAGGCGGAAGAGTTCCGGCCACGACTCGCTGTACGGGGTGGAATCGTCCATGCTTTGCCGCAAGAACCCGTTGATGGCGGCTTCATGGTCCAGTGCCGCGTCAACCAAGGGATTGCTGCCACGGTGGTAGGCTCCGACGTCGATCAGGTCCTGCGCGCTGCGCCGCGCGGCGAGGACCCTGCGCAGGGAGGCCGCGAGCGCCGTCCGATCAGCGGAGTTGACCTTGGAAGCCACGCGGGACACCGACCCAAGGACGTCCACCGAGGGGAAGTGTCCCGTGACGGCGAGCTTCCGGTCCAGGACCACGTGTCCGTCGAGGATCGAGCGGGCGGCGTCGGCGATCGGTTCGTTGTGGTCGTCTCCGTCCACCAGCACCGTGTAGATACCGGTCACGGATCCGGTCTCGGCAGTGCCGGCGCGTTCCAGGAGCCTGGCCAGCACGGAAAAGGTCGACGGCGGGTAGCCGCGCGTGGCGGGAGGCTCGCCGGCGGAGAGGCCGATTTCGCGCTGGGCCATGGCCACACGGGTCAGCGAATCCATCATGAGCACCACGTCCTGGCCGGCCTCGCGGAAGGATTCGGCAATCCGGGTGGCCGTGACGGCGGCACGCAAGCGCATCAGGGCAGGTTCATCGGACGTGGCAATAACCACCACTGAACGGGCCAGGCCTTCGGGACCCAGGTCATCCTCCAGGAACTCCCGCACTTCGCGTCCGCGCTCCCCCACCAAGGCAATCACGGAGACTTCGGCGTCGGTACCGCGGGCGATCATGGACAGCAGCGAGGACTTGCCGACGCCCGAGCCTGCGAACAGCCCCATGCGCTGGCCGCGGCCAAGGGTGGCCATGGTGTCCAGGACACGGACGCCGGTCTGGAGCGGTGTGTCCACCCGGGCGCGGTGCATCGCGGACGGGGCTTCGTTGTCCAAGGGGACCATGGGGCTTGCGGGCAGAGGGCCTTGGCCGTCGATCGGACGCCCGAGCCCGTCCACTACCCGCCCGAAAAGGCCGCGCCCGGTAGGGACCAGGATCGGAGCGCCCTTGGAACGGGCCGGGTCTCCCGCGGCCACTCCGGTCAACCGTCCCAGCGGCATGCAGCGCACGGCGCCACTGACCGAGGCGACCACTTCGGCGTCGAGCCCTGGGGCCTCGCCGATGGTGACCAGATCTCCCACCGCGCAGTCCAGCCCGGAGACCTCCAGGCCAAGGCCGAGCACGGACGTCACGGTGCCCACGCGCTGCGGCGCCGCGGCCGCGAGGGCTGCGCGGAAACGGCCCGCGTGCGGCCGGTAAGCGGTAACGCTCATGCGTCGATCCCCAGCAGGGCTGTTTTGGCCCTGTCCACAGCGGTACCGAGCCGGGCATCGAGCCAGCCCTGCGGATATTCCGCGATCGCATCGCCGCGGTCCAGTGCGGGATCCGCCTTGATTTCGACGCCGGCCACGCTCCCGACGGCGGCCAGCGCGGCGAGGTCCTCCGGGTGGAGCCGGACAGTGGTCACTGTTTGCACGTCGGAGGCCGTTGCGAGGGCTCGGGCCAGGGCGGCGCGGGCGGTGTTCGCGCCGTCGTTGAGCTCATAGCCCAGGATGGCTTCGGCGAGTTCCATCGCACCGGCTGCCAACACATCCTGTGCTTCCTCCAGCACGGCGCCGCGGCGCTGCCGGGACTCGGCGGCCGCCGCTTCGAGCGCACGGACAGCGTGCGCCATAGCCAGGCGCCCGGCGTCGAGCATTGCGCGGTGTTCGGCTTGAAGCTGTTCCCGGAGACCCAGCTGTTCCGCGGCCGCGGCCCGGAGTCCGGCCGCGTAGCCTGCCGCGTGTCCCTGGGTGTACCCCCGGTCCTCCTTGAGTGAGCTCGTGGCCGGCTGGATGTCCGGGAAGACCACCCTCCGGAGTCCGGCCTCAGTAGACATAGTCGTCTTCTTCGCCGCGCCGGACCACGATGGCACCTTCTGCTTCAAGCTCACGGATGGAACGGACTATCTCTGCCCGCGCCTCTTCAACCTGGGAGGCGCGCACAGGCCCGGCGGAGGCCATCTCGGCTTCGAGGATTTCGAGGTTGCGGCCGGATACGTTGGTGCGCACTGCCTCGAGCACCGCGGCGGGCGCACCCTTCATGGCGACGGCGAGTACTTCGGCATTGACGCCACGCAGGATCTGCTGGATGTCGCGGCGTTCCAATTTCACGATGTCCACGAACGTCAGCATCCGGGCGCGCACTTCCGTGGCCAGCTCGGGATCGAGGGTTTCCAGGCCTTCCAGCACGGAACGCTCGGTGTTGACGTCGGATCGGTTGATGATGTCGACGAGAGGCTGGATGCCGCCGACAATCTCGCTCGACTTCCTTTGCGACATGACGGCTCCGGCGCGGACCTTGAGGGTCTCGGCCACGATGCCCACGGCTTCAGGCGAAGCCATCCCCATGGTGGCGATGCAACGGGCCACCTCACTGCGCTGCACGTCGCCCAGGCCGGCCATGACTGCGGATGCCTTGCCCGGCCGCAAATGCGCCAGGATCAAGGCAATGGTCTGCGGCATTTCGCCGTCGATGAGGGCCAGGAGCTGGCCGGAATCCATCATTTCCAGGAATTCGAAGGACTTCCCGGCCATCGTGGATGCGAGACGGTCCATGAAACCGGCCGCTTTGTCCGCACCGAAGGACGCTTCGAGGAGCCCGACGGCGAATTCCTGGCCGCCGCGGGCCGTGCGGCGGCCGCTGACCGCAAGGTCGTGGAATTCGGTCAGGACATGGTCCGCCACGGTTGAGGAGACGCGGCGCAAGCGGACGATCTCGCCGGCGATGTCCTCGGCCTCGGACTCGGAGAACTGGGTCATGACGGAGGCTGCGCTGGCCGGGCTCATCTGCATCAGCACCACGGCCACCTTCTGGGCACCGGTCAAGCCGGCGACGTCCAGCTCCCCGGCCCTCATACCGGCTGCCTTTCATCCATGAGTCCGCGCAGGTAGTCGGCGGTCCGTGCCGGGTTCTCAGCAACCATGGCCTCAATCTGCGCCCGCCGCCGTTCGCCGTCGAGAGCTTCGGCTCCGGACATCGGCAACGCCGGAACGGGATGCACAGGCATTTCGATCGCCGTCGTGGCGGGGGGCCCTTCGAGCGCTGGAGCGGTCACCGCTTGGGGCAGCATCTCGTAGTCCATCCGCTCGCCAAGATCAACCGGCTCGCGGCGCTGCCGGCGGCGCAGGAGGATCAGCACCAGCACAATCAGCGCGACCACTGCCAGCAGGACGCTTCCGGCCAGGATGAGGGTATTCATCAAATCCGACTGCTGCTTGGCATCGGCTTGTGCTTTTGCCGCGCCCAGTGCCTGTGTCGCTGCGTCGGCAGCCGAAGTGCTGAAGGGCAGCACCTCGACCGTCACCACGTCGCCGCGGGTGGGATCGACGCCGGCCGCGGAAGTGACGAGCGCCTTGACGGAGTTGACGTTGAGCCCGGCCGCCGCAGCCTGGTTGATGGCGACGGAGATCGTCTGGCGTTTCAGGGCGCCTTGCGGAATGGTGCGGTCTTCCGTGACCTTGTTGACGGCGTTGTTCTTGGTGGTGTCGCTGGAGTCGAACGTCCCGTTGCCGTTGGTGCCGCCCGGCACGGCAATGTTGTCCGGACCCAGGACACCGGAGGCGCCGCCGCCGGTTCCCGTGTACTTCTCGGTCTTGGTGCTCTCGCTGAGCGGGGCGGCATCCTTGGCGGTGGAGAACGTCTCGCTGCGCTGCTGCGCGGACTCTGCGGTCACGTCGGCCGCGACCGCGACGGTGGCGTTGCCGGGGCCGACTACCCGGTCCAGTACGGCCTTCACCGAATCGGAGGTGCGCTGCTGGTAGTCGGCAGCTTGCTTGGACGAGGACCCTGTGGCTCCCCCTCCCACGGTGGAGAGGACGTTGCCTTGGGAGTCCACCACGGTCACGTTGGTTGGCTTCAGGTTTTCGATCGCCGCGGACGTCAAGTGCACGATTGCCTGGACCTTGTCGGCGGACAGGGTGATACCCGGCTGCGTTTCCACGAACACGGATGCCGTGGCCTCGGGCGCGTTGTCCGCGAAGACGGTTTTAGCCGGAAGGGCCAACTGTACGGCGGCTGTCTTCACGCCGTCCATGGCCTGGATGGTGGTGGCGAGTTCGCCCTCAAGCGCCCGCTTGTACGTCACGGTCTGCTGGAACTCGGACGAGGTCACCCCGAGCTTGTCGAGCAAGGAATAGCCTGTGGCCGCGGCCGCCGGAAGGCCCGCCGCGGCCGCTTTCAGCCGTTCGTCGTTGACCTTGTCGTCGGGGACAAGGATGGTGGAACCGCCGTTGCTGAGCTCGTACGGAACATTGTCCTTGCGCAGCTGCTCCACGATGCTATTGGCGTCCGTGTCCTTCAATCCGGAGAACAGCGGCGAGTAGGACGGCTTGCCCAACCATGCGGACAGGGCCACTCCGCCGAGCACCAGGACGGCGATGCCGATGATGGCGATGGTGCGCTGCCCGGCGGTGAAGCCCTTGAATCCATCGCCTATCTTGCGGAAGAAGGCGGCAATCTGTGGAGGCATCAGGCCTGCATCCTCATGATCTCGTTGAACGCGTCAACGCCCTTGTTCCGTACCGTGGAGACGAGCTCCATGGTGATCTGCGCGCGCGTGGCAGCGATCGTCGCCTTGTGGATGTCGTCGAGGTTGCCCGTCACCGCAGATACCGCCAGCTGGTTCGACGTCGATTGCAGTGACTGGAGGTTGTCCACGGCGCCGGTCAGCGCCGTCGCAAAGCCGTTGCCCCCCGTCGCCCCGGTGGTTCCGCTGACGCTGTCTGTGCTGCCCAGGTACCCGGTGCCGGTGACGCCCTGCACGGAAAGCCCCCCGCTGCCTTGAATTGCGCCGATCGGGTCCAAAGCCATCAGGATTTTCCTATCTCGAGCGCTGCTTGGTAAGTATCACGGGCACGGTCAACAACTTGTGCGTTGGCCTGGTAGCCGCGCTGCGCCACAATCAGCGCACCCATTTGTTCGGAGAGGTCGATGTCCGGGTAACGCACGTACCCTTGGGCGTCGGCAAGCGGATGGTCCGGTTGGTACACCAGCCTGCCGGTGGCACTGCCTTGGGGGGTGCTCTTCACGTACACGCCGTTTCCGTCGCTGCCTTCGGCGGCTTCGACGTAGCGGGCTTGGAAGGCCTTGCCGCTGGTGCGGGATACGTCGTTGATGTTGGCGATGTTGTCCGAGACGGCATCGAGCCACTTGCGGTGGACAGTCAGGGCGGAGCCGGCAATGCCGATCGCGTCGAAAGTCATCAGCTGGTCCTCAGGGCCGTGCGGATCGCGGTGAATTCGTCTCCGACGGCCCGGGCCGCGAACTGGTAGCGCAGGACGGTATCCACGTTGGAGAGGGTTTCGGTGTCCAGGTTCACGTTGTTGCCGTTGAGCTGGGTGGGTTCCTGGGACGTTGACACCGTGGGTGCAGCGTAGCCATTCCCGGCACTCACCGAGGCCGCGAGCGCGTCTTCGAACTGCACCCTTTTGGCGTGGTAGTTCGGGGTATTGATGTTCGCGATGTTGTTGGCGATGGTGTTCTGGCGCAAGGTGAGCCCATCCAGGGCGCTGCCAAGGGCAACAGAAGTCACTGAGTCGAACACGACGGCCTGCCTTCGCGAATAGATATGAAGAGGCCGATCCGTGGCCGTGCATCGAGCAATCCCTGCTCAACTTCCACCATCGGCACGCGCCGCGGATCCGTTAGTCGATTCAGGGATAGTTTTCGGTACTTTTCTTCAGCCTTGGACGTCGAGGATCAACGGACGGGAGGCATCGCGGCTTCCAGGGACTGTGCTGAGTGCGTCCAGGTGGGCAAGGGCGTCGTTCCGGATTTTGCCGAGGATGCTCACGGACTCCAGCTGCGCGTCAAGGAGCCGCCGTGCCCTGTCAGCCAGAGCCGGCGGAAGGGGCCCGGCCTCAACAGGGGGACTCCATGGCACCGGCTCTCCCCCGGAGACCGCGACGGCGATGTCGGCTTCCAGCCGGTCCAGGATGTCGGACCATTCCCGCATCGGGTCAGCCGACACCGAGAGTGCCGTTCGTGCTGGCGGTCCCGCCCTGGGCAGGCAACTGCGAAGAGGCGTCGTGCCAGCCTTGCCGAAGCGGTTCCAGCAGCGCGATGCATTCCTTGGTCCGGTTGACGTCTCGGTAGATGTTGGCCCCGATCATGGCTTCCATCGAGTACTGGTAGATGCTCAGCAGTCCGGGGGCGCCATCCCAAGCGTCGGTCTTCAAGGTGGAGGACAACTCCGTGACGATCGCCTGGGCATGCAGGAGGTTTTCCCTCGCGACGCCCCAATCGGCGTTCTCCTGGGCGAATTGGGCCCGGCCCAGATCCAGCAGGAGGCGGTCGTACAGCATGGTGAGGAGCCTGGCCGGCGGGGCCGAGAGGATTGCGTCGGTGTTGTACTTGCTGAGCTGGCTGGCTCGAAGTGCTGTGGCTGTCACGGTCTAGTTTCCTGACGACGAGGAGGATGAGGACGAGGACGAGGACGAGAGACTGGAAAGCTGGCCGGTGAGCCAGGAGGCCTGGGACTTCAGGCCGCCGAGCAGCACCTCCATGTTGGTGTAGACGGCCTTGAGGGCGGTGCGGCGATCCGCAAGCCGGGTGTCCCAATCGCTGATCTGATTGTTCAGATCCGACACTTCGGACTGCTGGCCCTTGATGAGCTGCGGTATGGAGCCGATCACCGGATCCGAGGCGTTCGTCGTGGCCGTGGCGATCCTGGTGGCGATCTGCGACAGGGCCGACTGGGTGCCGGCCGGGTCGGCCGCCAATGCCGAGGCAAACTTAGTGCTGTCGAAAGTGAACGTGCCGTCCTGCTGGATGATGATGCCGTACTCGGAGGGCGACTTTCCGTTCACCGGGGCCACCACCGCTTCGGTGACGGCATCGCCGGCAGCCCGGACGGAGCTGTTTCCGGTGAAGATGCCGCCCTGCGCGCTGGCGACGCCCGTGGAGCTCGTGGTGGTCGTCACCGCGCTGCTGGATGCGATGTAGCCCAAGAGATCGTTCACGGAGGAGACCAGGTCGCTGGCCTTCTTTGAAATACCGGCAGTGTCGCTTGCCACGGTAACGGTGACCGGCGATGAACTCACGGCCGTGGCAGTCACCGAAACACCCGGAACGACATCGCTGAACGTGTTGCTGGACGAGGTGATGGTCTGCTGCGCCGCGGTGCCGGCATACAGGACGGCCTGTGCGTCCGCGGCCGGTTTGACGACGGCAGCAGTCGGTGCGGCAAACAGGTCCGTTGCCGTCCCTGCAGTGACATCCGCGGCGGTCCCTTGATACGCCTGGAAGTCGCCGGCTGCGCCGCCCGTGGTGGAGGTGAATTGCAGGCGATAGGTACCGTTTCCGGCCGGGACCTTCACCGCGGTCGCTCCCCCGCCGGCGGCATTCACGGCATTGACTACATCGTCAAGGCTCGTGGAAGCCGGGGTGATCTCGGTGGCCTTGCCGGTCTTGTCCACCAGGGTCAAGTGTGCCGGGTTGCCGGAAGCGTCAGTCGGCCAGGCAGTAAGGGCTTGGGTTACGCCGACCTTGGTGGACGACAGCTGGGTCACGGTCACGTCGATCGAGCCTGTGGTCGCCGTGGTGGACGCGGTGGCCGTGAAGGCCGGGTTGTTCGTGGTGGCCGTATACAGATTGGTCGCGCCGGGGGCCGAGGCAGCTGAGGCCAGGGAGCCCAACACTGTCAGGCGGGTGTTGAGGCTCCCCAGCGCGTTGATCATCGACTGGTCGGTGGCGACCTTGGACTGCAGCTGTTGCTGCGGCAACGCCTCCACCGCCATCAGCGAATCGATGATCGAAGTGGTGTTCAGTCCGCTCGCCAAACCGTCGATCGATGTTCCCACTGAGGTTCCTCCAAAAGTTATGCTGCTGGGCTAACGGCCAATGGCGGCCAGCCGGGTATGGGGACCCGAGCTGACCGCCACCGGCGACGATGGATCCGCGAGGCGGTTCCGGGTTTAGCCGAGGAGCTTGAGGACGCCCTGGCCGGACTGGTTCGCCTGGGCCAGCATGGCGGTGCCTGCCTGGGCAATGATGTTGCTCTTGGTGAACTTCACCATTTCGGCGGCCATGTCGGTGTCAGCGATGTGGGACTGTGCGGCTTGGAGGTTCTCGCCGGACACGTTCAGGATGTTGATCGCGTGCGTGAGGCGGTTCTGGCTTGCACCCAGGCCTGCGCGGGCAGAGGAGACGCTCGCGAGCTGGGTGTCCAGGGTGGCGATCGTGGTCGTCACGGTAGCGGCGTCCTTGAAGCCGTCGGTGGCGCCGCCTGCGGCGCCCGTGATACCCGTCAGCGCCGCGCTGACAGCGGTGAGGTTGGACGGGTTGAAGTCAACACTCACCTTGTCGTTGGCAGTCGAGCCCGCACCGATCTGCAGGGACATCTTGCCGGTACCGCCGCTCATGCTGCCGTCGAGCAGGTTGATGCCGTTGAAGTTGGTGGAGGAACCAATGCGGGCCACTTCGTCGGACAGGCTCTTGGCTTCGGCGTTGATCGCGGAACGCGATGCTGCGTTGTTCGAGTCGTTACCGGCCTGAACGGCGAGGTCACGCACGCGCTGCAGAATGGAACCAACCTCGCCGAGGGCGCCTTCAGCGGTCTGGATGACCGAGATGCCGTCCTGGGCGTTGCGAGCAGCGATGGACGAACCGGATACCTGGGACTTGAGGCCCTCGGAGATGGTCAGACCCGCGGCGTCGTCGGCTGCACGGTTGATGCGCAGGCCGCTGGAGAGCTTCTCCATCGAGCTGGCCACTTCGTTCTGGGTGTTGTTGAGGTTGCGGTAGGCGTTGTTAGCCATCAGGTTGTTGTTGATTGTCATGCCCATGGTGAATTCCTCCGTGATTGGGTCCGGTGATGCTTCCAGGCCATCCGTGGCCTGTCACTTCTGGTTATCGGAACAACGTTCCTGTTGGTTAGCAAAAAACCGCAGGGAAATTTTGCGGCGGCCCACAAAATCCGCTGCCGGTCGCTTGACTGGACAAAGCGATCAAATCATGTATAAACAACGCCTAACGCATGGGCCGCGGCAGCCGATAGTTCTCTTTGGCGCGGCGAAAGCAGAGGGGAAAGTGCTTTCTCGCGGCAACGCACCCCATAAACCGACCCGGAACTGGAGTTGACCCGACATGGCCATCCATGAACTGTCGGCCCTGCTGTGGCGAGAACGTGAGTTACTGGATCTGCTGACGTTCAAGCTCGAGGAAGAGCAACTGCTCCTCACAGCGGGCAAATCCCGATGGTTGCCGCATGGCACTCGGGAAGTCGAGCAAGTACTGGAGCATTTGTCCAGGGCCGGCCTTGCAAGGGCGGTGGAAGTGGCGGCCGTGGCAGAGCAATGGGGCCTTCCCGCGGAGTCCTCGTTGGGCACGCTCGCCTCATCCGCACCCGAAGAGGCCTGGGCCGACGTCCTGACCTCGCACCTGAATGCCATGCAGCAACAGACCGCCACCATCAAGCAGCTGCGTGATTCAAACGAGCAGTTCCTCCGCGCAGCCGTCCGTTCCACCCAGGAAACCATGGCGGATCTGAAGCCGTCGGCCGGAACCTACGACTCCCACGGCCGGACAGGGTCCATGGGCAGGACCGCGGACTCAACCCGGTCCCGCCTCTTCGACCAGCAATTCTGACCGGAACACAGCAGGCAAAGGCCGGACCACCAGAGGTCCGGATCACCCAAAGGACAAAGCAGTGAGCACATTCGGCGGACTCAATACGGCCTACTTGGGCCTCACCGCAGCGCAGCAGGCGATCAACCTGGCGGGGCAGAACATCGCCAACGCCGGCACGGACGGCTACACAAGGCAACGCATCGAACAATCAGCCCTCAGCGCGCCGGTCCGGACGGGCCTTGTCGCGGCCGGGGTCCAGCCGGGCCAAGGCGTATCCGTCGATGGAATCTCCCGCCTGGGCAATAGCTTCCTCGACGCCGGGGTTCGTTCCACGGCTGCCCAGGCCGGCTACGCCGGATACCGTTCCACCGAGCTCCAAAGCATCGAGGGGACCCTCCAGGAACCTGGGCCCTCTGGGATATCCACCGCGCTGCAGACTTTCTGGTCCTCTTGGCAAGGCATCTCCAACAGCCCGGGACAGGCCGCGCCTGCCGGCATCCTGCTTCAGGCCGGCACAACCCTGGCCAATACTGTTTCAAATGGCTACAAGGCGTTGGACGCGCAGTGGACACAGGTCCGAGGCGAAGCCCAAAGCACGGTCACCACCTTGAACGCTGCCGCCGCACAAGTCGCCAACTTCAACGCGACCATCCGCTCCGTGACGGCCTCGGGCGGCTCCGCCAACGAACTCATTGATGCCCGCAACCAGGTGACCGAGACCATCTCGTCCTTGGCCGGAGGCACCGTCCGGGACAACGCTGACGGCACGGTGGATGTTTTCGTCGGAGGGAACGCCATCGTCTCCGGCACCTCACACCGCGACCTCGCGCTGGCTGGCCAAACAAGCATGGGCGCTGCCGGTTCGCCAGTCCAGTTGGAGTGGGCGGACCGCCCCGGTGTCGCGGTACCCCTCGACGGCGGAAAGCTCGCCGGCGCGGTCTCCCTCCTCGCACCGGCCGCAGCAGGAGGTACCGGCGGGGCCATCGCCGAAGCCGCCGCGTCCTACAACGCCTTCGCCACCAAACTCATGAACGACGTCAACGCCGTGCACCGCACAGGGCAGTCCACCACAGGTGCCACCAACCTCGACTTCTTCGCGACCAACCCCGGCGCTCCGGCTGCGTTGTCCCTCAGCGTCGTCCCGACCAGCGCCGCAGGAATCGCCACCGGCAGCCCCGGCTCCGGCGCCCTCGACGGCAGTATCGCGGACGCGGTGGCCCAAATCGGCACCGGTCAGGGCTCCCCCGACGTTCTGTGGTCCGGAATCGTCACGGGAATCGGCACAACCTCGCGTTCGGCACAGCAGCACCAGCAGCTCGCCGACGCGGCGAGCGCTGCCGCCGTCGGGCAGCGTTCCTCAGGTGCCTCCGTGAGCCTCGACGAGGAGAACATCAGCCTCCTCACCAACCAACACGCCTACCAGGCGGCCGCCCGGGCAATGACTGCGGTGGACGAGACCCTCGATGTCCTGATCAACCACACCGGATTGGTGGGAAGGTAAGCCATGCTCAACAGAGTCACCACCCAGACGATGGCCGCCGCCGCGCAGCTGAATCTCCAGGCGGGTTCGGCCAAGCTCGCCGCCCTCCAAGACAAAGCGAGCAACCTCACCAACATCACGCGGCCCTCCGACGACCCAACGGGCTTGGCGAATTCCCTGGCGGTGCGGGGACAGATCAGCGCCGCGGGACAGTATTCGAACAACATCAACGACGGCAATGGCTGGCTGTCCACAGCCGATTCGGCCCTCGGCCAGGCCACCAACATCCTCAACCAGGTCCGTGACCTCACCCTGCAGGCTTCGAACGGTTCCCTTAACAGCACCGCAAAGGAGGCGATCGCCGTCGAAATCGAAGGCCTCAACAAGGACCTCCTCGCCCAGGCGAACACCCAGTACCTCGGCCGCAATATCTTCGCGGGAAGCTCCGATTCAGCGGGCGCCTTCAGCAATGACACGCCACCCGTCTTCAACGGAACGCCGGGCAGTTCGGTGCAGCGGCGTGTCGATGCAAACCAGACGGTGCGCGTAGACGCCGACGGCGGTGCGATCTTCGGGAGCGGCGCCGCCTCGGTCTTCGCTCTGGTGAGCAACGTCGTCGCCGACATCCGCTCCGGTGCCGACGTCAGCAGCCGTTTGACGGCGCTCGGCGACAGCATCAAAACAGTCATCAGCGGACGGGCAGACGTCGGAGCGCGGCAGACGAAGCTGATGAGCTCGCAGAACTCCGTGGACGGGCTGAAGGCCTCGCTTGAGGTCCAGCGCTCCGGCATTGAAGACGCAGACATAGGAAAGGCAGTCATGGACTTGAAGCTGCAGGAAACCAACTACCAGGTAGCCCTCGCGGTCACTGCCAAGACCCTGCAGCCCACGCTCATGGATTTCCTGAAATGAGCACGGCACAGGCTTCCCGGGAGTTGAGCTTCACCGCGCCCATGCCGGGGCTCGAAGCCACTGACGGCTTCGCCTTGCGGGGAATCGACGGCGCCCCCGGGCTCTACGCGATGGAATCGGCCAGTCCGCGCATCCGGATGTTCCTGGCCGAAGCCGCCGTCTATCTTCCGGACTACGCGCCCGCCATCCCCCGCACGACGCTGGAGGACCTCGGCCTGGACCGGGCCGAGCTGGCAACCACCCTGGTCGTGGTCAACCCGACTCCGGAAAAGACAACGGTCAATCTCGCGGCCCCCATCGTGCTGAACCCGGAAACCGGACGCTGCACGCAGCTTCTCCTGGACAGCAAGGAATACCCCCTCCGGGCCGAGCTGGGCGCCTAAGCAAACGCCCGCTCACCTTTAGGCCCCTCCCGGCAAACGCCCGCTCACCTAAAGGCCCTTTCCAGCAAACGCCCGCTCACATGATCTGAGCGGGCGTCTGCGCTTTTGGCCGTATACGTGAGCGAGCGTCCCTTCTTGCGCCCCGGGATCGCGGCTCTCTCGACCCGTCGGCCCTCCACGACGCCCGCTCACCTTTGGGCCATTTCCGGCAAACGCCCGCTCACCTATGGGCCATTTCCGGCAAACGCCCGCTCACCTGATCCACTCCCAAACCAAATTGTTTCGGCAAACCACTTGCGCCAAGGCTTCTCCGCGTTCATACTAAATGAACGTCATTCATTTAGTGACTCCCGTCTCACCGGAGAACAGCCATCATGATCCACACCACTTACCCGGGCGCCCCAACCTCTCCCGCCCGCCATCAGCTTCGATGACCCCACAGACGGCTTTCACTGCATCACCCAGCAACAATCTTCGGCCCATCTAGAAAGAGCCAAGCACATGACTCAAATAACCCGCCCAAGCGCAAGGAAAACCGTGGAGGCCCACGATCCCGCCGGCACCGAACACGGCATCAGCGGCAAAGGACTCAAGACGGGGCAGCTGGGGCTCCTCGCCGTCGTCGTCCTCGGTATTTCCTCCGTGGCACCCGCCTACAGCTTGACCAGCTCGCTGGGCCCGGCGGTCAACGCAGTGGGCCTGCAATTGCCCGCGATCTTCATCGTCGCCTTCATCCCGATGATCCTCGTGGCGTTCGCATACCGGGAGCTCAACGCTGACTCCCCGGACAGCGGCACCACCTTCACGTGGGCCACCAAGGCATTCGGCCCGTTCATTGGCTGGATGGGCGGTTGGGGACTGCTCGCGGCGAACATCATCGTCCTGTCCAACTTGGCAGGCGTCGCGGTGGACTTCTTCTACCTCTTCCTCGCCCAGGTGTTCGGCAATCCCGATCTTGCCGACCTCACCACCAACAAAGCCTTGAACATCGCCACGTGCCTGGCTTTCGTCGCACTGGCCGTCTGGGTCAGCTACCGGGGCCTGCACGCGACCAAACTGGTGCAGTACGCCATGGTGGGCTTCCAGGTTGTGGTGTTGGGCGTCTTCGTCGTCATGGCACTCACCCACGCCGCCTCCGGTGACACCCCCACAGCCATTGCTTTCAGTTGGGACTGGTTCGACCCCACGAAGATCAGCAGCTTTGAGCAATTCGCTGCCGGCATGTCCCTGGCGGTCTTCGTCTACTGGGGCTGGGACGTCTGCCTGACGGTCAACGAAGAGACCAAGGGCGGCAAAGGCACTGCCGGCAAAGCAGGCACCACGACGGCGATCGCCGTGTTGGGACTCTACGTCGCCGTGATCGTCGCGACCATGATGGTGGCTGGCGTTGGTGGCGACGGCATCGGGCTCAACAACCCGGACAACCAATCCAACATCTTCGCCGCACTCGCTTCACCCGTGATGGGCCCCTTGGCCATCCTGATGTCTTTGGCCGTACTCGCAGGCACAGCGTCGTCCCTGCAGTCCACCATGGCCTCCCCCGCCCGAAGCCTGCTCGCCATGGGTCACTACGGCGCCCTCCCGCAGAAGTTCTCCACCGTGAGCAAGCGCTTCGGTTCCCCCGGATTCGCAACCATCATGGCCGGCGCCATCTCCGGCGGGTTCTACGCCATCATGAAGGTGGTCAGCGAGAACGTCCTCAACGACACCATCCTGGCCTTGGGCTTGATGATCTGCTTCTACTACGGAATGACCGCCTTTGCCTGCGCTTGGTACTTCCGGCACAGCGTGTTCAGCAGCGTCCGCAACTTCTTCATGCGCCTGCTCTTCCCGGTGGTCGGAGGCGTGGTCCTGACCCTCGTCTTCATTCAGACTGCAGTGGACAGCTGGTCCCCGTCGTTCGGCAGCGGTTCCGAGATCTTCGGCGTCGGCCTCGTTTTCATCATCGGCGTGGGCATCCTGGTCCTCGGAGCGGTGGTCATGGTGATCATGGCCCGCGTCCGGCCCGGCTTCTTCCGCGGCGAAACCCTCCGCAAGGACACTCCGGCGCTCGTAGTACCTGAGTAACCCTCCAGCGCCAGAAGCCCTGTTCCGGAATCACCCGGGACAGGGCTTCTTTCATGATTGCTTCACCACATGTGGGCGACGTCGATTACCAGACGCGATCCCGTTCCCGGACCGGCCAGCGTGACGACCCTGAACGGGAGACGCGCGCGCAGACCCAGGCCGACGCTGGTGTATCCCTCAAAGCTGCCCGCGAAGGCCACCTGCCGGAAGGTCTTGTCGCTTGATACGTTCGTCAGTTCGTTCTTGTCGGCGGGGGCGTACGTGGCATTGCCGCTGGCGGAGTACGCCGGTGCGTTGACAGTGATTTGGAGGAACGCATTGCCTCTCAGCTCAACGGGAAGTCCCGAGCCGTCCTGCAGTACCTGTGGAACGTAACGGATTGAATAGCCGGCAACGGCGCCGTTGAGGTCGATCACCAGGCGGTCAAAGCATGGTTGGGGGCCCGTCCTGACATTGACCACTTGTGCCTGGGCCAGCGCCGGGTTGGACTTCGCTAGCGATCCCCACGCGATCCCGCAGTACGGAGCGCCGGATGCTGCTCCTGGAGCCACGAGGCCAAGCCCGACGGCCACTAACACTGTTGCCAACCATGCGTGAAACCTTCTCACCGGGATCCACTCCCCTTAGATCATTGAGCGATCCGATACCTCAAAGCGTAGGAGCGTCCGGGACCTTTCGGAGGGTTCGTTTCCGCTTCGGCGCCCAACTGTTAGTGGAGCTCACGAAGGGTCACGGGGAGGTGATCGTGCAGCCTGGGTTCCGCGTCTTTCCGGGGATTCAGCGCCGTTTCGCGCCCCTGTTCGTTATCACGGATAACGACGCCGGATGGGTTACCGCTGCGGGGTCGCTCGGTGCGGGCGCGCGGGCCGGTGGCCAGCGTCACGCACGGCAGTTTTTTGGGGGTCTGCAGCCTGCCAAACCCCGGGATTCCGGCATTCTCGCGGGCAAGATCTGCCAAAAGTCTGCTGTGCGTGACATGCAAAAGCCCCACTCGGCTGGTTGGTGTTGCTGGGATTCCAGTCGTGCGGGGCTGCTTTAGCCTTCGCAGTCGCGGCAGTACTTGAGGCCGTTCTTTTCCAACGCAATCTGCGACCGGTGACGGACCAGGAAGCACGATGAACACGTAAATTCATCGGACTGCTCCGGGACAACGATGACGGTCAGTTCTTCGCCGGACAGATCCGCGCCCGGAAGGTCAATGCCCTCGGCTGTGTCGTTCTCGTCGACGTCGATGACAGCAGTCTGGGCACCGGAGCCGCGCGATGCCTGAAGGGCCTCGAGCGATTCGGCGGGAGACTCTTCTTCGGTCTTGCGTGGGGCGTCGTAATCGGTAGCCATTGTTGTGGTTCACTTTCGTTGCTGCATAGTGCCATTTCAGGCACCTCAGTGAAGCAGTTTAGGGCATAGTACACGCCATCAACGAATAGTGTGTCCAACAAGACATTTGGCCACGTAAGAACCCCGGAATCCCGGGGTTTTTGCTACTCCCCGGCCCTGGAACGGCGCACAAATCTGAGCGTTGACGGGCGTCCAATCCAGTCCCGCGGCTCCGAAATAATGGCCAACAATCCGCGCAAATCCCTACTTCAGGCCCCGGGCGGCAAACACCTGCTCGGTGGTTATCAGGAGAGGCCCAAGGGATTTACGGGCCTCGTCGAGAGTGTCCGGGTCGGGAAACGGATCTTCAAACCAGGACGGAAGATCCCGGTGCTGCAAGAGCGTCGAGCCCGTCCCTACCTGTTGCGCTGTCCAGATCGGTGCGAGGGGCTCCGGCAGTTGGTGTCCGGGGCCAAGGACCTGGACACCGTATGCATCCGGTACCTGCCTCGGCAGAAAGATTGTTGCGAATTGGGAATCGCTGAGGTGCTGTCGCTCGGGCCAGTCATAGTCCTGGAATACTTGCCACGATCCATCCCCAAGCCTTGCCCTCTTAACGCACCCGTACTCGATCTGATCAGCCAAAGACGCCAGCAGCTCGGCCAGATCGGCCACCGCGGGTTCCCAGCGACGATCCGGATCAAGGCGGCCAAACTGGACGGTCCCCCACGCTTCGAATGCAACAATCCTGATTTCGTCAGGCCCGTTGACGCAGGCAAGGGAACTCGACGCGTAGGGGTCCCACCCGGTTTTGAGTACGGCTTTGCGCTGGTCGGCTGTGCATTTCACGTGGGACCAGGCCGTGCTCACGTAATGGGTACCTGAAGGTAGCTGGCACCATTCGAGGGCCACGTCAATCAGGGCATCCATCAGTTCAGCAGGCACAATCAGTCGGTTGATTGCTTCGGGGTCTCTTTCGCCGATCAAGCGCACCCCGGCTGCAAGCCCAGACATGTCCATCCCGGGATGACCGACAATCCGGTGCTCCCGCGGAAGAGCCCGGAGGGCTCCGGTTGCACCTTCGGCCTCGATACCGGCTGTCAAAGCTTCCAGAAGGGATCTCGCTCTTGCCGTCGAGTCCGCACGGTGGATGGCAACGATGGGCCCCAAAGGGTATGGAGCGACACCGCCCTGGCCCGCCCCGGCAGCCGGCAGGTCCATCGCGGCAAGAACCCGTTCGAGAAGTGCTACCGCCTCGGGTTCGGGAAGATCCGATTCAAAATATGTCCGAAGGATCGGAACATCCACCCACGACCTAAGGATGGCTTTGGTGTATACCTGAACAGATTCCATCAAAGCCTCATCGGATATCGAAGGAGTAGGTGCCGCTTGTTGGTTCTGAGCTATTTCAGCACACAAGCGACTTCATTGCGCTACTCCCCAGCACGCATTTTCCTGGCCTGCGCATCCGCAATGGCCACACCGCTGAGGGCCGGGAGCCAGCCATAACGGGTGGCTTCAGTAGCTCCGGAGGCCCCCAGCTCGGCGGCGTCGTAGAAGTAGGCAGCTTCGATCCAGGCGCTCACCTTGGACATGATGGAGACGATCATGCGGCCACGATATCGAGACCCCGTTCAGGACCCGTTTCCGCCCTGTCACGGCTGTGTTAAATGATTCTGTAGCTCAGTATCCGCGTGCCGCCGTCGTCGTGGCCGTCATCCGGAGCGGCGTGCATCAGCAGTCCGGATTCATCCGAGGTGACGGTGACAGGGTTGCGGGTGATGACGTGGCCGGCGCCGCTGAACACGCTGATGGGCACGTCCCGGCTGATTCTTCGCCGAACCGGTTCCACCAGCGCCAGTCCTCCGAGTTCAAGGACACCGCCATCGGCCTGCGGCAAGAGGGAAATCCCGCTGCACAGCAAGAGTCCCGGACCCAGGAGTTGGGCATCCTGGTAGTCGACGAAGTGCCCGGGGTTCTCCCACTGATCCACCAATCGGCCGCCCGTGTCCCAGGTGTAGAGCTGCCGGGAACCCCAGCTTCCGCCGAACACCACGTCCAGTCCGGGATCACGGAGGATCCAACCGATATGGTCCTCCACACGGAACCGCTCGCTAACCTCGAAGGTGTCCGGATCGATCGTATAGACGATGCTTCTGCTGGCGGCCCGGTACTCGGCGACGGAAACCCACACGTGGTCGCCGTCGAAATCGATACCACCGGGGTGATACGCGGCGTCCTCGCCCACAGGAATATCGCGTAGGAGCCTGCCGTCCGGTCCGAGGACGAACACGTGCCCGATCCCCCGCCCGGGAGTGCGCAGTGCGGGATCCACCGCGGGGCGCGGCGCATCGAGGATCTCAACGGAGGACAAGAACGTCAGCCCCTTGGCGAACGCCATGCCCTGCGGGTGGTGGGTCGGAAAGTCGAGCCGGATCTCCCCGAGCAGTTCGAAGCGGCTCCGCCGGTCGAGAGCGGAGAGGAGCTCAGTCTCCCGCATCGGCATGCGCCTGCCTCCACAGTTCGTAAAGCTCGGCAGCGTATTCCGGACGGGCGGCAAGGACCCCGCCCTGTTCCGGGAACGTGTCCATCTCACCCTCGGAATTGAGGACGACGCCTCCGGCCTCCTGAACAATAAGCGTCGCCGCCAAGTGGTCGATCGGGCTGAAACTCCCGATGATCGCCCCCGCACCACGACCGGCAGCTACGCCTACCACCGTCATGGTTGCCGAACCCATGATCCGCATGATGCTGTGCCGCTCACCCAGCGCCGCGAGCAGTTCCAGCATCCCGGGCCAAGGCAAGTGTCCCGCGAGTTCGGTCGCCACCACGGTTCCGGCCAGGGCCGCCGTCGAGCTCTCCGCGGGAGCCAGTGATAGCGGTGTTCCGTTCAGCCAGGCACCGTGACCGGACCACCCCTCGAAAATCTCGCCTCGCCAGGGATCAACGACGACGGCGACAGCTGGCCTGCGGTCCACAGCCAAGGCAAGCGAGAACGCCGTCCACAGAATCCGGTTCACGTAATTGGTGGTCCCGTCGACGGGGTCAAGGTACCAACATGGTGCGCCGGGCACCGCGACTCCGCCCATTTCCTCGCCAACCACCGTGTGGCCGGGAAGGCGGGCGGCAATCACCTCACGGACGTGGCGCTCGACGGCGACATCGACTTCCGTGACCAGGTCGGCAGGGTGCGCCTTGGTCGAGACCTGGCCGCGATCTGCGTCGCGCATGTACCCGACGGCCCATTCGGCCAGCTCCAACGCGACTTTCCGGGACTCAAGGACCTCGTCCCCGGCAAGTCCCCCGGGAGGCTGGGCCGAGGCCCATGCCTGCGGGTCTTCGGCGATGGCGCTTTGCAACAGGTCCAGCTGGTTGCTCGTGATCGAATCCACCCCGAGTCCCAATGCCCAGCGCATCGTTTCCAGGTTATCCACGGTCCAGCACGCAACCTTGGCTCCCGCAGCGTGGATCTGTTCCACCATGTCCTTGCTGAGGACCACGTGCTCGGAATTGACGAACTCCGGATTTAGTTCGGCCAGCAGCTCTTCCGGCGGTGCGGTCCTCTTGCTCCAGGGCAGCCAGATCCGGGCGTCCTGGTCGAAGGCGCGGATGATCCTCATTCCGTCGAGGTTCCCACACCACGCCACGTCGATCCCGCTTTCGCGTACGACGGCGGCAGTCGCTGCCGCGGGTCCGGGCTCGTCCATGTCGATGAGCAAGGTTGACGGGCTGCCGCGGAAGAGTTCGAGGGCTTCGGAAAGCAGGGGAATCCGTTCCTCTCCGGCGCCCAGTTGCCTGATGCGGGCATAGTCGACGTCTGCGGCGTCGGCGTCGAGGCTCCAGATCCTGAGCAGGGAGGCATCGTGGAGCAGGATCACCTGCCCGTCTTTCGTTACCCTGACGTCCACTTCCACGAGGTCCGCACCGGAGTCGATGGCCGAGGCGATGGCGGGCAGGGTGTTCTCGAGGTGTTTGCTGGAGTCACCCCGGTGGGCCGTGGCCCGGGTCCTTTTGGTGTCGATGGCGTCGCTCAAACTGCGGCACCTGCCTCTGCTACGAGGCGTCCGTCCCGGAAGGTCATGGCCTTGCGGATCCCCGCATACGTCTGTTGGCCGGGCTGCATGAGCTCGCCGCTGACAAAGCTGCGGAGCCGGGCGTCGGCCCTGCGAACGTACACTTCCTGGAAATGTCCGCGCGGGACCACCCTCTCGACGGTCGCCGGGACCGCACCCGCGAAGGGCGCGTCTGCCAGGATGACGTCCTCGGGTCGGATCCCCAGAATGTCCGGGCCCGCGGTGATGAGTCCGTTGTTCAGCGAGCCTTCCAGGCGGTTCATGCTGCCGATAAAGGTGGCAACAAACTCGGTTTCCGGGCGGGCATAGAGCGCTTCCGGGGTGCTGTACTGCTCGATCCGGCCCACATTCATGACGGCAATGCGGTCCGACATGGACATCGCCTCTTCCTGGTCGTGGGTGACGACGACCGTGGTGATGCCCAGTTCCTGCTGGATCTTGCGGATGTCTTCGCGCACTTTGACCCGCAGTTTCGCGTCCAGGTTGCTCAAGGGTTCATCGAGGAGCAAGAGCTTCGGCTCCTGCACGAGCGCCCTGGCAAGAGCCACGCGTTGCTGCTCTCCGCCGGAAATGCGGCTGGGTTTGGAATCCTTGTGGTGCAAAAGACTGACCAACTCCAGGACGGCTTCCACCCTGTCCTTGATTTCCGTCTTGGACATTTTGCGGAGCTTCAGCGGGAAGCCGACGTTTTTGGCCACGGTCATGTGGGGCCACAGCGCGTAGTTTTGGAACACCATCGCGCTGGGGCGGTTCTCCGCGCCGAGGTGCGACACCTCTTGGCCTTCCACCTCGATGGAGCCGGAGTCCGGTTCCAGGAAGCCGGCGATCATGCGCAGCGTGGTCGTCTTGCCGCAGCCGGAGGGCCCCAGCAAGGACACCAGTTCGCCCTCCTTGACCGAGAGATCGAGGTTGTCGATGATGGTGCGTCCGCCGAGGATCTTGTGGAGGCCGCGGACGGCCAGGCCACCGCCCGACGCCGGTGTGCCCGGCTTCGTGGGGCTGGCGGGCGGTTCGGTCAATGGTTCATGGATTGTCATGGGTTCTCTGTCTGACATTGAGCGCGGGGCGCTATTTGATCTGGAAGCCTTCGGCGAGCTGGCCGCCGAGGATGTGCTTGTGCGCCGCGAGCATGAGGGCCACGGAGGGGATGGCCAGCAGGATCGAGAAGACGGCAGCCACCTGGGTGGGGTAGTTCAGCACCAGGCTGTACATCTGTGTGGGCATGGTCATGAAGGCCGGTGCACCCACCAAGTACGTGCCCTGTGCTTCGTCGAAGGACGCCAGGAAGGACATCACAGCCGCGACGATAATCCCGGGCAGCGCCATGGGGAGCGTCACGGAAGCGAACACGCGCAATTTGGAGGCTCCGGCGTCGCGGGCTGCTTCCTCAAGGCTCCGCGGCACGGCAGCGAACGCCGCCGCCGGGATCCAAGTCATGAAGACCACGGTGCCCAGCACGTGCACCACCAGGATTCCCAGCACGGTGTTCATCAGGTTTAGCGCGTAGAAGAGCGCCGCGAGAGTGACGAACAAGCCCATCTTGGGAAAGGCGTTGGTCGCGAAAAGGCTGATCAGGAAGAAGCGGCGGCCGGGGAAATCGAAGCGGGCGAAGGCGTAGGCTGCGGGCAAGCAGATGACCGCAGACACGAGCGCCGTCAGCGGGGCGAAGAACAATGAGTTCTGCACCGCGATGCCGAGCGCGCCGTCGTTGACGACAACCTGCCACCAGCGCAACGTCCAGTCATCGGGAAGGAGGTTGGGGAAAGTCCAGTTGCCGGCGAAAGCGCGGACGCCCAGCCAGAGCAAGGGGCCAAGGATGAAGACGACCATAAGGACCACGAACAGGCCCACCAGCGCATTGCGGACAATCGAGTCCAGCGTGAGCGGCCGGCGGGTGCGGGAAACAGCAGGGGAACCGGTGGAGACAGCCATCAGACCTTCCCCTGTTCCTTGGCGGAACGGAAGTTCGCCCACACATAGAGTGCGGCGATTCCGGAGGCAATCAGGAAGACGGTGAAGGCCATGACCGCGGACTGCTGGGGTTGGTTGAATGCAGAGAAGTAGTTGGACATGTCCACTCCGAGCATGTTCGGTGAATTGGGCCCGGTGAAGTAGGGGACGGTGAACGATCCAACAATTCCGATAGCCGTAAACGTCGTCGCGATGATGATGGGAACTGCCGCCATCGGAACGATGACCGAAACGATCGTGCGCAAGGAGCCGGCACCGGCGTCGCGGGCTGCTTCGATCATGGCGTTCGGCACGGACTGCAATCCGGAGGAGACCATGAGCACCGCGAACGGCAGGGACGTCCAGACCGAGCCGATGATGACCGTGACCATCGTGAAAGCCCATACCGGAAAGTCAAGCCCGAAGAGGGCAAAAACGCTCCGTAGGAAACCCGTGCCGGAGTAGAAGGTCAGGATCGCCCACGAGGCGATGACCACCGGGATGAAGAGCGGCACGATCGCCAGTCCGGAGAGGAGCCGGGCCATTCGACCGCCCTTGAGCTTGAGGTAGAGCCCAATGCACAAGGCCAGGAAGATGACCGTTGCCGTACTGATCAGCGTCACGATGACCGTGACCAAAAGGTCGCCGAGGAAACGCTTGTTGGTGAACATCTCCTGGTATGCCGCCAGCGTTCCCCACCACGAGTCTGCCTCGTGCACGTTCTGGCCGATGGTGGCGATGGTGTGGTTCAACCCGCCGGTCAGGCCGATGCTGAAGCCGAAGGCGAGCACGATCGGGAAGCCGACGAAGATCGCGATCAACAGGATCGGCGGCAGGGCCATGAAGAACCCGACGGCGCGCTGGCCCAGGCGCTTGGGGCGCGTGGTGCGAGCCGGCGGAACTGTTTGTTTCAGTTCCGCCGGCTTGTGAAGCGTGGTTGTCACTGGCCGGGAACCTTCTGGTCCCAGAGGTTGTTCAGGTCTTTGCCCATCTGGTCGAAGTAGCCCTTACGCAGGTTGTTGGTGTCTGCGTCCTTGAACTTGTCCTTGACGTCAGCCGGCAGTTTGCCCAGGCTGATGGCCGGGAAACCGGACATGTCCTTGATGATCATGGTCTGCGCGTCAGGCGAGAGGACGAAGTTGGCAAGCTTCAGTGCCGCTTCCTGGCGGGGTGAGGACTTGGGAATGCCGAGGTAGGCGGCACCGCCGGTGAAGGACGGGTTGCTGATCTGGGTGGCCTTCACGGTGGACGGGATCTGGCCATTGGTCAAGCCGGTGATGAACTGGTCAGACCACACCGGGGCCATGGAGATCTGTCCCTTGGCGAGCAGGTCAAGGGTCTGCTGGTTGCCGTTGGGGTACACACCGCTCTGGAAGACGGACGAGTTGAGGTCCTTCAACGTCGCGAAGCCCTGGTCCCAGTACTTCTCGAGGTCCTTCTCGTAGCCCACCGTCATCTTGGCGCGGGCGTCGGCGGGAACGAACTTGTCAAGGACGGTGGCAACGAATGCGCCACCGGACCCTCCCGACTTGGGCGAGTTGTAGGTGAACTTGCCCGGGTTTGACTTGATCCAAGCGAGCAGATCGTCAAGGGTCTTCGGCGGAGTGGCAACAGTCTTGGTGTCATATGCGAGGAGCACCGCGGAGCCGCGGTACGGGATGCCACCGGTGCCGCCGGCCTTGATGACATCCTGCGGGACATCGTTCAGTGCCGGAATCGTCTGCGAGCTCACAGAGGTCAGCAGATTTGCTGCAGACGCCTTGGAGACGAAGCCGCCGTCCACGAGGTCGAAATCAGGTTCTTTGTTCTCCTCCGTGGCGCTGGTCAGTTTCGCCAGGGTCTGGGCATCGTGCTCGCCGTGAAGATCGAGCGTGACCTTCACGTTGTAGCCGGGGTTGGCTTTTTCAAAGGCGGGAACGAGGCTCTTCTCCCACAGGTTCTGGACGTTGGTGTCCCCGCTGATGAACACCGTGATCGTCTTGTCCGGGGATGCGCTGGCGCCATTGTTCTGCGCCGAAGCAGTACTGCTTTGCGCGCAGCCGGTCACAGCGGTGGCTGCAACGACGGCGACGGCGGCCGCTGCTAGAAAGCGGTTAGTCATGGGTGTTCCTTCATCTTGTCTCTCGAAAAGTCCCCCAAGTGCAGGAACTACCTTCCAAGGGCAAGGTGAAGGAGCGGGTCATCCCCCATGAATCCGCAGTGAACCGGAAACGGAATTCACGCAAATATGTCAAGACATACGAACAACCCTAAAAGCCGGAAATCCCTATTTTTGGGCCCGTTTCCAAGTGATCGTCAGGAACGTGACCAGGACGGCTATCGCGGCAGCGAGGGCCAGGCTGACGGGGCCGGTGCCCCAGTCGAGTCCCCCTCGGTCAGGGGAAACAGCGGTCCAGTCGGAGAAGGACGCTCCCAAGGGGCGGGTCAGGATGTACGCGAACCAGAAGGCGGGGATCGCCGCCAGCAGGCGACGCCAATGGGCGAGGGCCGGAACAGCGATGACAACCGCGAACATGATGCCCGAGGCAAGGTAGCCCAGGCCCAGTGAGTAGGCGGTCAGGTCCCCGGTAGCCGTGCCGAGCGCGAACGTGGTCAGCACGGCGGCCCAGTAGAACATCTCCCGACGGCGGGTGGTGATGCTGTGGATGGAGAGGGTCTTCTCGCTCCGGTGCCAAAGCAGGAAAACGACGGCGAGCGCCACGGTGAAGAAGAGGGTCGACGCCAGATAGGGGACGCCCAGTCCGACGTGGACGGCGTCCGCAGCCATGGTCCCGAACACGCTGACCATCGCGACGGCGGTCCAATACACCCAGGGGATGTACCGGCGGACGCGGAACTGCAGGACCAGCGAAATCACCAATGCCGCGAACCCAAGGCCCAGGGCGATCTCGGGTTCGAATCGGTGCACCAGGAAATCGGAGGTCGTTTCCCCCATCCCGGTAGTGAGGATCTTCACTACCCAGAACAAGACGGTGACCTCGGGTACTTTCGAGGCGGAGGCTCGGGAGACGGCGTTTTGCAGTTGATCGCCAACAGCTACGGTGTCCTTGGCCCGCGGGCTAGCGGTGAGTTCTTCGGGCATCATGGCCCCCATTGTTCACGGCTTTCCCGAGCGTTTCCCGAGTATGACGCGCGTGGCCACGCCGTGACACGGCGACGAAGCCCCCAAGCCACCCCGCCCCATTCGCGGGATAATGGAGTCATGGCCGATCAGGATCAGGATCCTTGGGATGAGTTCGACAGGCTCAAGCCCGCAGGACACGATCGCGTCCAAGGCTATCCCGGAGGAGAACCTTTGGGTTTTGGTTTCCGGACGGGCGTGCGGAGCGCTCGGGTGGCCTTGGGTTTCGCCGTCTACGCGCTGATCCTTGGAACCGTGCTCGTCCTTGTCGGGATCATCGACTTCATCGGCACGGGCGAGGTGCTGTGGCTCGGATTGATGATTCTCATCGAGGCAGCCTTCGTCTATGGCTTCATCCAGCTGGCGCACCAGGCGCGCAACCGGCGCTCGACGTAGAGCACTCTGTTGCCGAAGAACTACAGTCCTTCCGCGATCTGCTTGATCGCGGCCAGGCGGCGGTCCCACTCGGCTCCGATGCGGTCGAGGCTGCGTGCCGTTTCGCTCAGTTGCGATCCGAGCACCCTGTAGCGCAGTTCGCGGCCCACCCGCAGCGATTCAACGAGTCCGGCCTCCTGCAATACGGCGAGGTGCTTGGCGATCGCTTGTCGGGTGACCGGGAGCCGCCCGGCGAGGGCCGACGCCGATGCGTCGCCTTCGCCGAGGGCAGCCAGAATGCTCCACCTCGTCTCGTCTCCGAGCGCGGCGAACACTGGAACCAGGGTGCTCGTGGTCACGACCCACCCTCGGCATAAGCGGCCAGTTCGTCGAGTTCCGAATCCCAGCCTTGGCGGTGGCTCTCCATGTTGAAGGCCGGATCGCTCGTCGTGTCGAAGCCGGTCTCGACGACGGTGAGCTGCGTTCCGCCGTCGAGCACTTCAAGCGTGAAGCGGAACACGGTCGAGTGGTCGGGGTCGACCTCGGCCGGCTGGGTGCCGCGCGCGTCGTCGTTGCTCCAGCGGTAGGCGATCATTCGCGGCGGGTCGAGTTCCTCGATCAGCACCGGGAAGGCGCCGTATCCCTCGAAAGCGAAGACGCCGCGGGCTCCGACGGCCACCTCGTCGAGGACGGCAGTTTGTCCGAACCAGCGCGCGATGTGCTCGGCTTCAGTGATCGCGGCCCACACCTTTTCGATGGGTGCTGCGATGGTGATGGTGCGCCTCACGGTGAATTCGCCGGCGTCGACGACGGAGGCCTGGTTTGCAGTCATAGTCATGATTCTGGTCCTTTCAGTCAGTTACTGCAACTAAAGGGTTGCATTAATTGAAAGAAAGAGCAACCCCTAGGTTGCAGATCGAGGCCCCATTCACCCCTTGCGCGGCAAGTACGTGTTCACTGGCCGGCCAGTCGAACCGTAGGCCAAATGCAGGTCAACGAGTCCCTTGCGTTCGAGTTCACTGAGATAGCGCTGCGCCGTGGGGCGGCTGATGCCGACGCTGCCCGCGATCTCCGAGGCACCCAAGGGTTCCGTGGAATGAACCACCATGTCGAGGACTTTTTGCATGGTGGGTGGCAGCCGCCGGGGCGCTTTGGAGGGTGGAGCCGTCCGGCGCAGGCTGAAGAGCTGGTCAACGGTCGCCTGGTCGGCCACCGTCCGGGACTCCGCCTCCTGCCGCCACCGCCGATATGCCTCGAGCTGGGTTTGCAGCTGCTCGAAGCCGAACGGCTTGACGAGGTAGTACACCGCTCCCCCGCGCATCGCGGCCCGCACGGTCTCAAGGTCGCGTGCGGCGGTGATCATGACGGCGTCGAGCTTTTCGCCGGCCCCCTGAAGGGACCGCAGCAAACTGATTCCGTCTTCATCGGGGAGGTAGACATCGAGGAGAAGAAGGTCCGGTTTGAGCCGCTGCACGGCTTCCCTGGCCTCTGCCGCGGTGTGGGCCTCGCCGACGCATTCGTATCCCTCGATTTTGGCCACGCGGCTTGCGTGGATGCGGGCTACGCGGAAGTCGTCGTCGACCACCAAGGTGCGGATCATTCGATTGATTTTCCTGTCATGACCGGGGTTTCGGATTCCATGTGGGGTTCCGGCAACCAGATTTCAAAGCGTCCCCCGGGGCCCGGGAAAACATCCATGGTGCCTCCTGCACGGTGAACGATCCTGCTCACCAGTGCAAGGCCTATTCCACGACGCATTCCCGGCCGCGGTTCCTTGGTGGTGAAGCCGTCGGCGGTGATCGTGCCAAGCAATTCTGCGGGGACACCGGGCCCATTGTCCGTCACGCAGATGAAAATGCCCGAGGAATCGTCCAACTGGATGCTCACCTCGCGGGGCGCGGGTTGCTCCGAGAGGATCTCGACGGCGTTGTCGAGGAGGTTCCCGACGATCGTCAGCAGCGCTTGCGTTTCGAGGAACGGTTGGCGCAGCTGCGAGTCGTCAGTGACCGATATCGTGACGTCCTGCTCGGCAGCCACGGTGATTTTCGCGAGCAGCAATGCCGCGAGCTCCGGCGGCTCGATCCGCGAGCGCAGGCCTTCGCCCAGCGAGCGCGACGTGTCCGAAATCCGCGAGACGAAATTCCGTGCCTGGTCCACGTCTCCGAGTTCCAGGAGTCCGTCCACCACGTGGAGACGGTTCGCGTACTCATGCTCCTGGGCGCGCAGGGCCTCCATCAGGCCTTCAACAGAGCGAAGGTCGCGCACCAGCCCCTCAACCTCGGTGCGGTCGCGCAGTGTGACCACCGAGCCTATGCTCCTTCCGGCCAAGGCAACGGACATCCGGTTCACCACCAGCAGGGCGTCCTCGGTGATGACGATCTGGTCGGTTCCGCTGATCTGTCCGGTCAACAGGGAACGCAGCCTCCCGGCAGGCAGGAGATCCTCGATCTTCTCCCCCAACACGTTTTCTTCCAAGTGCAGCAGGGAACGCGCTTCGGAGTTGATGACGGTGACCCGGCCGTCGTCGTCGAACCCGATCATCGCTTCGCGGATGCCGTGCAGCAAGGCTTCGCGCTCCTGCAACAGGGACGCGATCTCCACCGGTTCAAGATCGAAGGTGACCCGCTTGATCCTGCGCGCCAGCAGGGCAGAACCCATGGCGCTGATCACGAGCACGACGGCTGAATAGCCGGCAATCAGCAACACCTGTTTGGTGAGCTCGCTGCTTTCCGTGGTCTCCAGGATTCCCACCGAAACCTGCCCGACGACGGTCCCGTCCGCCGCGCGCACGGGCGCCTTGGCGTTCACGGAGTCGCCGAGGCTGCCCTTGTCGATCCCGACGTGGGTCTGCCCGTCAAGGACAGCCACGGGTTCTTCCAGGGTCTGGCCGATGAGGCTTGGATTCGGGTGGGAGTACCGGACGCCTTTGCGGTCGGTGACGACGACGTAGTCCGGCTGCGCCTGGGACTGGACCTTGCTCGCAATCGCCTGGATCGTGTGCGTTGGATCTCCGTTCCCCAGCGACGTCACGATTTCCGGCATTTGAGCCACGGTCGTGGCGATCCCCAGTGCCCGGAGCCGGTACTGGTCTTCAAGGGTCTGGTTGCTGATCTGGGTGTACAGCAGGGCGCCCAACGTGACTGTCACAAAGAGGATGCAGAGCAACCACACGAGGATCTGGGAGGCAAGGGGCCGCGCTTTCCAACGCGCGCCAAAAAACCGCACGCCACGCAACTCTGGATGCACCGCCAACCTCTTCCTACTCCCCTAGTAGCTTATGTGACAAAGTTCACGACAACTACGGCTCAGGCGCGCACCGGCACCTTGGCGTGCCACGAAGTGTGTTTCTCGTAGACGTGCGCGATGCCCAAGAGATCTGCCTCCGCGAATTCCCGGCCCATGAAATGCATCCCCACCGGCTGTCCTCCGGCAAATCCGCAGGGGATGCTTAATCCCGGCATGCCGGTGAGGTTGGCCGGCGAGAGCATCATGAGCGCGCTGGAGAGGGAGTCCTTCCCTGTCGATCCGGTCAGCGAATGGGACATGTCCGCTTCGATCGGCGCGATGGACGGCAGCGTCGGGGAAACCAAGGCCTGGACCCCTGCGTTGTCCATGGCAGTCCGCAGGGAGGCACGAAGATACGAGCGCACTTGATGCGCCAACTGGACGTCCTCGCGCGGCACCAAGGCACCGGTTTCGATCATCACACGGGTTCCCGGCAGATACTTGCCAGCGCTGCTGGCCAGCAGTTCGCGATGGTGTTCGACCGATTCGGAGAGCGAAATCGCCAGGCTCGCAGGCAGTGCCATCTTCAGTTCGGGGAAGGACACCTCAACAACCTCCACCCCGAGTCCTTGCAAAACAATCAAAGCCTGTTCAAGGACCGCAGCCACTTCCGGCGTGACCTCCCACTCGGCCCAGGCGCCACGATCCACTGCCACGCGGATCGGGGCCGGCATCGCCTCGGGGAGCACCGTCTCCTGCAGCCGGGCAGCGCTCTCCGGCCCCACCATGCCATGGAGCATGGCCGCGCAATCCGCCACGCTTCGAGTGATGGGACCGATGTGGTCGAGGGTATGGCTGACGCTGAGAACGCCTGAACCGTCCACCAGTCCGGCTGTGGCTTTGAGGCCTACCAGCCCGTTCACAGACGCCGGATTCCGCACCGATCCACCGGTATCCGTGCCCAGGGCGCCAGGTGCGCTCCCGACGGCCACGGCCACTCCCGAGCCGATACTGGAGCCGCCGGCGTAGCGTTCCGCCCCCCAGGGATTTTTCGACGGCGGGGTTCCCTGCCCGAAGGCGAACTCGTGGGTCACCGTCTTGCCCAGGATCACGGCCCCGTTCCGCCTCAGCTGCCGGACCACGCCGGCGTCGTTGGAAGCAACGCGGCCCTTGAGTGCCAGGGATCCGCCTTCGGCAGGCATCCCCCGCACGTCGATGACGTCCTTCACACCCAGCGGAATCCCGTGGAGCGGTCCGAGGAACTCGCCGCGCGCTGCGCTATTGTCCGCGGTGCGGGCCTCGTTCCGGGCACCTTGCTTGTCGACGTAGGCCCACGCCTGCACTGCATCTTCCGTGGCTTCAAGTCGCCCGATGACGGATTCGACGAGTTCGGCCGCCGAGAGTTCGCCGCGGCGCAGCAGCCCTGACGCCTCTGCGATTCCCAGTTCCCATGCTTCAGTCATGCGCGTCGCCTCCCGGGGCTTCCTGCAAACGTCGGGCGTCGAAATCGGCCCTCAAAGCGGCCATGCCGCGCCTGAAGTCATTGAATGAGCGTTCGACGGCGGCCTCGTCCTCCCGCTCGATCGCCTCGCCGACCAACTCGATGAGTCGCGCGGACTGCTCCGGAGTCAGCAGCCCGCTCACCGGCGCGCCGCCGGAGTCAACCGACCATCCCGCACCACACAGACGCCATCGACGAAGACGAAACGTACGTCCCGGAAGTCCTCAGCGCTGGCGATGACGACGTCGGCATCGCGCCCCGGCTCAATCCGCCCACCGTTCGGAGCAATCCCCGGAATCAACCCGGTCACTGCCGAGGTCGCCATTGCCACGGCTCCGGCCAAGGTTCGGTAACCGTGCTCGGCCACATCCTGCACGGCCGAGATCAGTTCGTCGTGATGGCCCTCGTGGCCGTAGTCGGTGGCGAGGACGTCCACAAGTCCGGGTTCCTGGAGCAAGACATCCCAGTGCTCCCGCGTGGTCACGGTCTGTTTGCGGTGCAGGAGGTCGAAAACGGAAACTTCGGCATGCCAGCCGCGGTCCCTGCCGAGTTTGGCCAGCGCGAGGGCCTCCGCGGGGGTGTGCGAGGGGTGGTTGGCGTGGGAGGCAATGACGCTCGCCGCCGCCCCGGGCGTCTTGGGCCCGCCTGGCATGATCCCGAGCGCCCCATCCATCAGTTCGCGCATGACCCGAGCTGTCGCCGCTGCGCTGTGCAGGATCGCCGGCACGCCATATCGCGCCGCGGCCTGGACGCCTTCCCGGATGCCGTTGAGTGCCGGTTCGATGGAAGGCAGCACGGAATCCGCGATGATTTTCCGCAATTCGACGAGCTCGATCTGTCCTTCCAAGCCGGCTTCGGCGGCCGCGACGCGGAGTTCGGCCATATCGCAAGCGTCCGGGTCGATGAACCGGCCAAGCACGGCTTCCTTCATGCGCCGGGCCTGCGCCGAGTGCACGCGCACCCCGCTCGCACTTTCGATGGTGCGGGGGATGTAGCTCAAGTCCTGCCCTCCGCCGCCGAGGGTCTGCCCGCCGCCGAGCTCACCGATCGCGATCGCACCGTCGTCGAGCATTTTCTCCACCGTGCTGAGGCCGGACTGGGCGGGCAATCCCCTGCCGTCGGCCATACGGGCGGCCCGCTCGGCCTCGGGCAAATACGTCGTCGCCCCCCGGACGTGGACAGCATGGCGGCGGTCCGCCTCCCGGACATGGTCCATGGTGCAAAAACCGCAAAGGTTCAGCACTGTGGTGGTTCCGGCAAGAAGGTGGCGGTCAAGATTCGCCAGCCACTCGTCGTCGGGCAGCGCGGGGGCGCCGCTGGGCATGAGCGGACCCGGAGTCACCCCGTGGACGTGGCTATTGATGAGACCGGGCATGACGACGCATCCGCTCGCATCGATCACCTCGCCGTCGAAGGCTTGATCGGGGCCCCACCGCTCGAGAACCTCGGTGACGCGCCCGTCGCGCAGGATGACCGCTCCTGATTCGACCACCGTCTTGCCTGTGCCTGGCACTACGGTGCCACCGTGGATGAGCGTAGACATTCGACTCCCTATCGATTACGTTCATAATATCGAAGTATCTTCACTATAACCACAGAGGAGATTCAATAGTGCCAGTCCCCTCCACCGCTCGGGATTTCGTGGGCTACGGCGAACATCCACCGGAGTTCAGCTGGCCTGGAGATGCGCGCGTCGCCGTGTCCCTGGTCATCAACGTCGAAGATGGGGCCGAGCGCAGCATCGCCCGCGGAGGCCCTGCGGACGATCTTGGCGCCCACTGGATCAAGCACCCCGCCCACCCTACGGTCCGGAACCTCACGCTGGAATCGGCTTTCGAATACGGATCCAGGGCAGGCATCTGGCGGGTATTGCGCATTTTGAGGCGCCACGACGCCAGAGCAACCGCTTTCTGCTGCGCCACGGCACTCGAGCAAAACCCGCAGATCGCGGCTGCGCTCGTCAGGGATGGCCATGAAATTGCCGACCACGGCTACAACTGGGACACCCACGCCGGGCTCGCTCCCGAGGAGGAACGCGCGCTCATTGCCGCGTCCCGCGACTCGATCGCCAAGAGCACCGGCGTTCCACCAACGAGCTGGTACTCCCGCGACGGACTCAACCCGGGCACGCGGGACATTCTCGCCGCCGCTGGATTCATGTATGAGTCCAATTGCTTCAACGATGACTTGCCGCACCTTGGAACAGGAACGGACAGCGCGGGGAAGGACGGAACCGCGGGCAATGGGACAGGGTTGCCGGTGCTGCCCTACGCCGGTGACACCAACGACTCGGGCCTCTTCAGGCAGTTCCCCACGGCCACCGCTTTCGCCCGCCAATTGTGCGGCACGCTGGACATGATGCTCACTGACAGCAGGCCCGGCCCGTCCGTCATGAACGTGGGCCTCCACCCGCGCCTCATTGGCCGGCCTGCCTACGTAGCCGCCCTGGACACGTTCCTTTCCCACGCGGGCAGCAGCCCGGCGTGGATTGCAACGCGATCGCAGATCATCGAGGCGTGGCTGCCCACAACGAACCCTAAGCGCTAGCGAGCAGCGCGCCCCATCCCGTGATCGGGCGCGCAGTTCCGGCCAGCCGGAGGAGATGCCATAGGGTCGCTGTTGCGCTGTCGACCACGGGCACGCCGAATTCGGACTCGAAGCCTGCCGCCAAATAGGCCGAGCGAAGGTTGGTCCCGATACAGACCACCGCGTCGACGTCGGAGCCAAACGCGGGCCTCATGAGCGCGCCGATTTCCGCGCCGGACATTCGCGAGATTTCCGGATTGGACATTGACCTCGCGGGCACCGAGGAACGGACCACTTCCAGGCCGCTGGCCGCGTACTCATGTTCAATAAGGGCCATGATGCCCGGGGGTCCGGGAAAAACGACGGCGACCCGGCCGGCGTCGAGCGCCTCCAGGGCGGCAACAAGCGCGAGCGAAGCGGTGGTGGCGGGTGCGCCGGTGGCTTCCGTCAATGATTCGGCGAGCGCCCGATCCCCTTCGAGGCCGGTCCAGGATCCCGAGGTGCCGTGGAACGCGACGGCGTCCAACTCCGCATCGCTGAGCAGTGACGGCGCACTGCCGAGAACCTTCGCGTCGATCCGGTCATCGAGGTCCGTCGGGAGCCGGAATCGGCTGTAGTGGACCCCCACGTCCGGCGATCCGGCCAGGATGTCGGCCGTCAGGGACTCCGCATTCGAGTTCGACGACGGCACGAGCATCCCCAAGCGGGAAGAAGGGCCAGGCGGGCGGCTGGTCAATGCGATTTGCCCAGCGACGGCGGCGTCGAGATCGCCACCATGACCGCCGCCGTGTCCGTGAGGTTGCTCCACCAATGCGGCAGGGTTGCGTCATAGGTCAGGCTGTCGCCCTCGCCCAGGGTGAATTCCTGTCCGCCGACACTCGCCACGAGCGAGCCGGTCTGGACAACAACGCACTCCTCGCCTTCGTGCGAATGCGGAACCTCTGCGCCGTCGAAATGCGCAGGGATCGTCATGTTGATGACGCCAAGCTTCCGGTCCGCATCGGGCACGATCAGTTCCATGACGATCCCCTGTGAAGGAATCTCGATGCGGCGGCGATCGGCCCGGCGCACCAGCATGTGGTTCTGCGTCTCGCTGGGGTCGGTGAACATGCTCGCCAACGGCACACCAAGGGAATTGGCCAGGCGAAGGAGCGTGGCGAATGACGGATTACCGATGCCGCGCTCGATCTGGCTGATCAGTCCGGCGCTCACTCCGGCCCGGTCCGCCAATTCCTCAACAGTGAATCGCCCGGCACGCTGTTCCTTGAGCATGGCCCCCAAATGGGTGATCCACAGGTTGCGGTGCAGAGTGTCATCGTCGTCGACTTTAACAACTTCCGTGCTTCCCAATACAGCTCCTCAGTGTTTCAGCACTCATCAGTATATCGAAGACTCGTCAACTAAACGAAGAATCCTGGTTGGATCCTCCGGCGTCGAGCCCGCCTTCATCGTCACAGCATGCCAGCATCGGCATCGCTGCAGAAGAACCACGCTGCTCATTTTCGGGACTAACACCTCGTCACGCGCGTCTCGGGGGCGACGGCGTCTGCCAACTGCGCGATCATCGCGGCGAGCTCCCGCTCCCAGTACACCGCGGCTCGATCGGCGCCCCGGCTGTGGACATCGCCGGCACTGGCGATGGCGGCCGCGGGAAGGCCCACGCTTTGGCCGGCAGCCCCGAGGATATCGACGACGCGCTGGACGGATTCTTCAAGGGCAACCGCCCCTGGCCTCCCTTGTTTCAGCAGTTCGCCGGCAAGGTCCGTGGGGCCAACCCAGCCGCCGTCGAAACACTCCAAAGCCACGAAGTCCTCGACGGCGTCGACGGCCTCCGTTGTCTCAAAAAGCACCGTCAGCCGGGGCTCCAGCGAGTAGTCCGCCCCAAACGCCGAGGCGAAGGAAGCCTGTTTCGGCCTGGACCCGTGAGGGCCGAACCTCGTCGCCCGGTAGGCCCGTTCAAGTTCTTTAGGATGCCGCACCCTCGGCAGGACGATCTCGTCCACTCCGGTGTTGGCGAACGCCACCAAGGTCATGTCATCAAGGTCAGGGACACGAACGGCAACCCGGGTATTGGCGCCGGACAGCCGCTGCACCGCATCCGCGCATTGCTGCAGCGTCAACGTTGTCTGCTCTGCGTCGAGGACCACGAAATCCAGGTTTCGATAGGCAACCACGGACAACAGCGTGGGGGTCGGCTCGGCCGTGATGAGTCCGACCTGCCGGACCAGCGACGACGCCGCCATCACTCGTCCGCCACGAACTGCCAGTCGGCGGGCTTGCTGACGCCGACAACCAGGTTGACGTCGTCGTCGCCGTCGTTGGTGATGCCATGGGTGGTGCCGCGGGGAATGTAGATGCCGTCGCCCGGCTTGGCCCGGTACTCGGTATCGCCCAGATGGACGAGGGGCTCGCCCGAAATGACCACGTAGAATTCCGAGGCATCGGGGTGGTGGTGGCACAAGTGATGTTGCCCGGGGAGGATCCTGCCCCAGCTGACGCACAGGTCGTCGGAGCCGCTCAGGTCGCGCGAGATCAGCGTGGAGACGAGGCCTTGATCCTTTTGTCCGCGAAGTCCCGTTTTCTCCAGCGCCGTAAAGCCTTGTTCATCCACGTTGTGGACCAGGCGCGAAATATCCGTGGCCATCGGAGTCCTTTCTCCCGGCATTGACGTTGTCACGCGCGGCCTTCGTAGGCTGCTTCGAGCTGGCCGGCTGCAGGCGGGTTGGCGATCCACCACCGGGCAATTTCTTCCCGGGTGGCGAACCAAACGTCGTTGCGGGCACGGGCATACTCCAGGAAGCGCCTGACGGCCAAGGCGACGCTCGGCCGCCCACCGATGCGCAAGTGCACTCCCACGGACATCATCCTGGGTACGGTTTCCCCTTCGATCAGAAGGCAGTCGAGGCTATCCTTCAGTACATTGAAGAAGTCATCCGCAGTCCCGAGGCTTCCCGGGCCCCAAAACCTCGCGTCGTTCGTGTCGCCCGAGTAAGGGACAACGAGGTGGCGGGATTCCCCTGCGGAGACGAAGTACGGCAGGTCGTCCGCATAGGAATTCGAGTCATAGAGAAAGCCCTCGTCCTTGAGGATCGCACGGGTGTTCTCCGTGATTCCCTCGCGGACGTACCAACCCACGGGCCGGACACCCGAGACTCCCTCGATCGCCGCCACGCAGGCACGGATTTCGGCGAGTTCTTCGGCCGGAGTCATTCCGACGGTTCCGCGCCATTTGTAGCCGTGGGCGCAAATCTCGTGTCCATCGCGGACGATCGCCTGCGCGGCCTCGGGGTTTCGTTCCAGGGCCACGCCGCACGCCATGAAAGTCGCGGGGACGTTGTAGTCCCGGAGCAAAGCCAAAAAGCGCCAGATGCCCACCCGGCTGCCGTACTCGAAGAAGGATTCCTTCATCAAGCTCCGCCGGCCCGGATCCGAAGACCAGCCACCGAAAATCGTGACGTCCTCATCGCATTCATCACCGGCTTCTATGGAGCTCTCCGCGCCTTCCTCGTAGTTGATGACCATGGAGATGGCCACCTTGGCACCATTCGGCCAAGTCACGACCGGGGGGTTTTCCCCGTATCCAATGAGGTCTCGCATTGACTCACTCCTTGCCGTTCGTCGCTATCAATCGAAGCGTCGAGTTCTAGAATTCATTATATTGAATCAAACTTCACTATACAATCAGCGGCCTTCCGCATAGACCTTCCTGTGCGCGGCCAGTGACGTCCTGAGCATTCCGTCGACGTCGTCGATCACGTTGCCGTGGGCCGGCCCGATCAGTTTCGTGGGAAGCGTGTCCAGTACCGCTTCAATACCGTCGAAGGCATCGCTGACGTCCACGAATTTCGTCCAGTAGAGGGCCCGGCCGGTGCCATACGCCGCTTGGTCCACGGTGGGAGGTTCCGGCATCTCGCCCGACAGCAAGCGGCATTGGCCCGGAAGGTGGACCGGTTCGTCGTCGTCTGCGTCCCCGTCTGCGCCTGCTGCGGGGACATCGTGGATAAAGGAGAAGCCGTCCGAAACGAACATCATCCGGGCGCCGTCGTCGTGGCCCCAAAGGGTGTTCTCCAGGTCCCGGATGAAGGCCGGAAGGAAGCGGAACCCACGGTCGCCAAGATCGATCCGGCTGCCGGGCGCCTGCGTCCGGAACCTGGAGCGGTATTCGGGGAAATGCAGGTGGTAGTCGCGGACGTCACCCACCACGAGCGCCCCGGGATACTTGTCCAGCAGGGCAGGCAGGTTGCCGGCGTGCGGGATCTCGGGATGGGTCGGGAAGACATAATCCAAAGGCCGTCCATCGAGAACCAGTTCCAGCTGGGCAAGAAGGAGGGTCCGATGAGCCGGATCCCCCGTGTCCACCAAGAGCGTCGCTTTGGAACCCACCACCAGGTAGGAGGACACGTGATAGTGGACTTCCTGGCCCTGAGCGTTGGCCGAAAGGCACCCGCCCAGCCAGTAGGTTCCGTCGGCTAGCCATCGGAGATCGACTGCATCGTCCTTCACTGAATCCCCATTTCCTCAATTGCCTGCGACAGCTGCCGTGACTGCTCAAGGCACACGTCCGCGCCAACAAAGGGAGCCCCATAGCCGGGGCCGACGGCGCGGACATCGCGGTCCCGGAAGATATCCCTGATGTTCCTGGCGATAGGCCCGGTATCCGCCCCGGTGAACCAGCGGAATTTACGGAGCCCCTCGCGGGTCTCCGGCTCGGCGCTCCCGCCGTGGGTAAACGCATCCGAAGTCAGGAGCCCGCCGGATTCCGGATCGAAAACCCAGAGCGTCGGCAGGAGCCGGAGCAGCGGTGAGACGAGTTCGACGACGACGCCGTCCAGCACTTCCACACGCCGCGATGTCCCCGGATCCACGGCAATCCGCTTGGATTCGGCCTTCGAACGGGGCACAGTGATGCCGCCCGTGTACCAGACGGCGCCAACGGGGAAACGTTCCTCGATGGCCGGGATGTTGAGGCAGCATTCCATTTCTGTCCGCGTGAGGACAATGGAGAGCGGCTCTCCGGGTGACAGCAGCCGATCGAGCTGTTCAATGATCTCCTCTTGGTGAAGGCGAATCCCGGTGTCCACCAGCACCGAACCGGACGGTCCCTTGATCAGGTAGCAGTTCACCGCTTGGGTGCGCCGAACGCCGGGCGGGCACCAGCTCACGTGCTCGTCCAGTTCGATATCCGCGCCGAGCCGGTGGATCCGGCCGCTCAGCAAACCGCCCATTGTCACTCCTTCCTTTGGATCCGGATGGTTCAGGAGGTGCTGGTTGTCTCCCAGACAGCAATTGCTTCATCGAGGGTGCAGATGTCGTGCCGGGCCCGCATGACGGTCAACGCGGCGTCGTGCACCACCGTGTCGTAGGCTCCCACCGCGTCCTCGAGCAGCACAGCGTAGAAGTCGTTGTGCACGGCGTCGCGCAGGGTCGCTTCCACGCAGCCACCGGTTGAAACGCCCACGAGCGCCACCGATTCGATCCCTTGGCTGCGCAGCAGCAAGGCGAGTTCGGTGGCGATGAAAGCGCTGGGGCGTCGCTTGGTGATCACGACTTCCCCGTCTTCGGGCATGCAGGGTCCGCAGAATTCCGTCGCGGGGTCGCCTTTGGCACTGAGCTTGCCGAGGTCGATGGGGCGGCCGTTCGCCGCGGTGTAGAGTGCACGCAGCCAGGCGGCCGGTGAGCTCGCGCCGTCGGGAAGGTTCTCGACGCGAATGTGGAAAACCGGGACCCCATTGGCGCGTGCCGCCGTAATGGCCCGCCCGCATTTTTCGACAACGGATGGCATCATGCTCATGTCATGCCCGGAGTCCCCGATTGCGCCTCCGTGCGAAACAGCTCCTACCTGCATGTCGATGACAACCAGGGCGGTGGTGGCGGGATCGAGCAGTTCCTCGAGGGTGTCGCGGACGGGTTTGCCGCAGATTTCAATCATGGCTTTCTTCCTTCAGCGGAGCCGGGGTCAAAGCGGATCCGGGGTCGGGTGAGTCCTGGCCGGCGGTCGCCCGCCGGCCAGAACCACGTGGTTCTTGGGTTGCTACTTGCCCAGGCCGGCGAAATACACCTGGTCGTTGGTGAGCGGGACCGCACCCGTCAGGGTGTCCTGCTTGACGATCAGGTTGCGGACCTCCACCAGGGAAAGGATCGGAGCGCCTTGGTCCACCAGTCCGGCCATCTTCTTGAGCAGGGCTGCCCGCTGGTCCGTATTGGTGCTCGGGGTGGCGGCCAGCTGAGTCCTGGTGGCATCGAACTCAGGATTGGACCATCCGGTGCTGTTGCTCGGAGCTCCCGTGGAGTAGAACGCGTAAGTGTAGAACGCGGGATCGGCAATGACGATCGGCTCCGAGTACAGGACGGCCTGGAAGCGGCCGTCGATGAGCGCCGAGGAGAAGTCGGTGGGGCTCGCCACGTTCAACAGCTGCACCGTGATGCCCACCTTCGCCAACATCGATTGGATGAGGACGGCTGAGCTCTTCGCGACGGGGCCCGGGCGGCTCACGCTGTAGCTGAGTGTCAGCGGGAAACCGTTCGGGTACTGGGTCTGCGCCAGCAGCTTCTTGGCACCGTCGGGGTCGTATTTGTAGGTGGGCGAATCCTTCACCGTGGGAAAGATCGAGCCCGCCGGGTCCGCGAGGCCGGCGTAGGCGCCCTTGGCCAAGGCAGCGCGGTCGATCGCCATGGAGACTGCCTGGCGAACCTTCTCATCCGCCAGCGGACCGGTCTTCGTGTTGAACATCATCGTGTCGCGGGTCTGGCTGGTGCACTTCAGGACGCTGACTCCACTGACGCCGGTCATCGAACTGTACTGGTCATATTCGAAGCCGTTGGCGATCTGGGCCTCGCCGGTCTTCACCAATTGGGTCCGGGTAGCGGTGTCGGGAACGGCCTTGACCACAACCCGCTTCACCGAGCCCCGGTCGCCGCCCCAGTTCGGGTCCGCGGTCACCGTCAGGGACGTTCCGGGAGTAAATTCCTCGAGCTTCCAACCGCTGTAGTCGGCCAGGTTTTTCGAGAGCCACTTGTTGGCCGTGGGGTCATCCGGCGTGACGTGAAGTTTCGCTTCCTTGCTGTCGTGGATGTAGAAGAGATTGTTCTGCAGCGACTCGAGCGTGTATGACGTCATGCCCAGGGTGTTGAGTTCGACAGTGCTGTCATCGATCACGGTGACGAGGTTGTCCACGTTGAATCCGCTGCTCTTGAGCGTCCCCTTCATGACGGGCTGGCGCACCATGCCGATCGCCAGGCTCCATTTCACGTCCTCGGCCGAGAGGGTGTTTCCAAATTGGCTTGTCAGTTTCCGTAGCTTGACGATGACACCCTTGCCGTCCGGGGCGGGTACGGCGCTCTCGGCGAGCCGACCGGTGACCGCGGTAGACGGCGTCGAGCATGATTGGTCATCCGTCGCGCCGGTCTTATACTCCAGCAACTGGGATCCGAGGCCACTGAGCACCACGTGCGATGCACTGCCGCCCCAGGGGGCGGGGGTGAGGCTGTCCGGGAGGGCGCCGACTGCGATGACGACCGACTCCGGTTTGGCCACCGCCGCGGTGGGAGTGGCTCCCCCGCATCCGGTGAGCGACACAGCTGCCGCGGCTGCGACCCAGCCGAGCAATAAACGCGAATTCTTCATAAGCCTGGTTCCAATTTCTGTACAGAGGGAAAGGACGTGTTACGAGTAGTGCGCTGCTGATGTGGGCAGTGGATTAGTAACGGTAGGCGTGCTTGTGGCCGGCCCGGATGATGGGCGCCACCTCCGGAATATTGGTGATCACGTTGCCATGGGTGGGCGCTACGATCTTGACCCCAAGGTCGTCCATCAGCTTGCCGACGCGGTCGTATACCTGGTCGGCGTCGTTGGCGAACCTGGCCCAGTACAACGCGCTGCCGGTAAAGAAGGCTGCGTTCTCGACCGCGATGGGTGCCGAGAGTTCATCTGTTGTCAGGCCACATTCGCCGGGGAGGTGCACCGGATCCTCATCATCGAGTTCCGGGCGGTGCATGTAGCAAAAACCGTCGGCCGTGAAAAGCACGCCCGACTTCGGGACGAAGCCCCATTGGGTATTGGGCAGGTCCCTGATCATGGCCTCGACGATGACGAACTCGTATCCGCCGCCGAGATCTACCTTGTCCCCCGGAACCCGGGCGTGAAGGTTGGGCACGATCTGCGGGTAGAAGAGATGGTAGTCCCGGATGTCGCCGACAACCTTGATGTCGGGATACTTCTCCACGAGGCGGGGAAGGTTTCCCGTGTGCGGAAGCTCCGGGTGCGTCGGGAAGACATAGCTCAGCGGTTTGTCCCCCAGCAATCCGTCAAGGGTTTCCGAAATGATGTTCCAGCTGGAGGGGTTGCCTGTGTCAATGAGGATTGACGACTCGGTCCCCTGTGCCAGGTACGTGGAGGTGTGCCCGTGGATTACGCGGTCCTGGAGGTGGAACGGCAGGCAGGAACTCATCCAGGTGACGCCGTCGGCTACCTCACGCGGAAGGTCGCGGCTCATAGTTTCTACTAGTTCTTCCATGGGATTCTCCTAAGCCTTTTCGGGTGTCAGCGCGGCGAGCATGAATTCAACGTGCCGGCGGACGAGTTCACGCCCGCGGATCACGCAGCCGCGGGAAGGGGCGATCGTCTCGGGGTCCAGCGTCTCGAACTTGTCGGAGAGCCATTCCCGGAGCGGCTCGCATGTGGCCCGCGGGATCCACTCGTATTTCGCGTAGAGGTGCTCGGCGACTTGCTTGGCGGTAGTGGTGTCTTGGGCGATCGAGTCAATGATGCGGGGACCGTCCGGGCTCGTCATGGTGCCGTGGGTGAAGGTATCGGAGGTGAAGATGGTTCCGGTATTCGCGTCCCAGCCCCAGAAGGTCGGGAGGAGCCGCAGGAGGGGCGACTCGATGGTCAAGTGACGGCCCGGGGCCACCTCGATCTCGGGAGTGCGGGCCATGGAATCCCCGCCCTCCCCCTTCTGGTCGATCTGCTGCCGGCGGCCCCTGAGCGCGAGCCGGCTGAGGTCATCGAAGGCGTCGAAGGGGTTGATGGCGCCGCCGGTGAAGAGGCGCTCGATGTCGAATTTACCGGCGATGGGTTCCAGGTTCGAAACGCAATCCATCTCGCTCCGCGTGAAGAACATGGAGAGCCGGCCGTCGTCGTCGAGCAGCTCCACCAGGTCGTCGAGGATTTCCTGGCTGTGGACTGCGAGCCCGGTGTCGACCAGCAACCGGCCGGACCCCTCGCTGAGGAGGTAGCAATTCGACGGCTGGAAGCCGGTTGCTCCGGCCGGTACCCAGCTCACGCGGCCGTCGAGCGGAATGGTTCCACCGAGGGCGATGACTTTATCTTCATGAACTTTAGTGAACATATCTTCAATCTATTGAAGTCGGGAGATGTCTGTCAAGACTTCTCGGGAGGTGGCTAAGCGATGACTATGAGATGGCTGCCGGTGTTTCGCCCAGGCGCTTCTGACGGCGTCCGGCCACGGCTTTGCTGCGCGTACGGGGATCCAGAAGGGTGATCAAGGCGTCGAGAATGACGTAGCCAAGCAAGCTTGTGGATCCCATGATGAGGACAAAGCCTTGAATGACGGGCACGTCGCCTTTGAGCACGCCGTCGAGCGACCAACCGCCCACTCCAGGCCAGGAAAAAACACTTTCGACAATTGCCGCTCCGCTGAGCGACGCGGCAAAAAGAAGTACCAAGTAGGTCATGAGTGACCCGCGGATGTCACTGAGGGCATATCGGAAGACCTGGGCAGGACGCAGTCCGCAGGCCCTCGCGAACTCGATTTGAGGTGATTGGAGCACTTGCAATAATCCTGAGCGCACTGTCTTTCCGAACGGGGCGGCGAAGAACAAGCCCATCGTCACGATGGGAAGGACTGCGCGGCCGAGTATGGACGAGAATGTTCCCCACTGGCCGGCAATTATCGCGTCGACGGGGATCGATCCTGTGACGTGCGGCGGAGTGATTTGCGCACTGGAGAGCATCCCGATCGGCGCGGGCGCGATCCGCAGTTGTTGATAGAAAACAAACAACAACACGAGTGCCAGCACGAATTCCGGCATGGCCATCAGGATGGATATCCAGAAAGTGAAGGCCTTGTCGGCAAAACGCCTGTAGCGATAAGCCGCGAACGTTCCACTCGCCATGCCGATGATGAGGGCCAGGACGAGCCCCGGCACCAAATAGACCAAGGTATTGGGGAGCCGGGTCAGGATTTCGCTGGACACCGAACTGCCCGTGAAGAGGGAATGGCCAAGGTCGCCGCTCAAGGTCCTGCCCATATAGCCGAGGTAGCGTTCCCAGAAGGGCTGGTCCAGGCCAAGTTCCGCGTGGATACGCGCGACGTCCGCCGGAGTTGCGTATTCACCCAGAAGGGCCACCGCGGGGTCTCCGGGAAGAAGGGACACGAGGCCAAAACTGAGGGTGATGAGGCCACACAGCAGTAAGGCCGCAATCAGGAGCCTTGAAATGATGTAGCGGATCATGGAGTCTGCCCCTGGGAATTCGTAGTGCCAACGACGGCGGAATAGGGAACCACCGGCAACGCGGCGGAAATGAGCGATTGCGTGTAGGGGTGCTGCGGGGCGATCAAGACATCCTGGGTGGGGCCGACCTCGACGATTTTGCCGCGATGCATGACAGCCACCGTGGAACAGAAATGCCGCACGGTTTCAATGTCATGCGAAATGAAGACATAGGTGAGGCCCCGGGAAGCCCTCAGCCGCGCGAGGGTACGAAGGATCGAGGCCCGGATGGTCAGGTCCAGCGAGGACGTTGGCTCGTCCAGGACCACCAGGCTGGGATTCGTGACCAAGGCGCGTGCGATGCCTACGCGCTGTTGCTGGCCTCCGCTCAGGTTCGCCGGGCGCCGGTCCATGAAATCGGCCGAGAGTCCCACTTCTTCCAAGGTCGCCAGGACCCGCGACCGCCGCTCGGCACGATCGCCCATCCGGGCGACGATGAGCGGCTCCTCGACGATTTGCCGGATCGTCAGGCGCGGATTCAATGACGCGAACGGTTCTTGGAAGACGATCTGCCAATGGCGGCGCTTCCGGCGGAGTTCACCCCGGCTGAGGGCCAACACGTCCTGCCCCTCGATGACGACCGATCCGGAATCCGGCTCGGCCAATCTCAGGATCAGCCGGCCAAGCGTCGACTTGCCGGAACCGCTTTCGCCGATGATGCCGAGCGTCTCGCCGGCTTCCACGGACAGGGTGATTCCATCCACGGCGCGGGCTTCGCCGTGGGGAGTGCGGAAGATCTTCGTAATATCCACGAGTTCAAGGAGCGGCATCTCAAGACCTCCGGGCTTCGGACAATTGGGCCTCCGAGGGATCTGGCGTTACCGGTTCCGCCGAATCCGGTGTTTCGGCGCTCCCCGGAACGTATTGCGTCTCGTCTTCGGGACGCACCACGGAGTTGAGCAGGGAGATCGTGTAAGGATGCTGCGGACGGACGAAAACGTCGTCAACGAGTCCTTGTTCCACGATGTTTCCGCGATACATGACAAGGACGCGGTTGCAGTAGGAGGCCACCACCCCGAGGTCATGGGTCACGATCAGCATCGAGCGGCCGCTCCCGACCGTCAGGCGGCGAAGGGTATCCAGGACCTGGCGCTGGACGGTGAGGTCGAGCGCCGTCGTCGGCTCATCGGCGATCACGAGCTGCGGATTGAGGTAAAGGGCCATGGCGATGACGACGCGCTGCGCCATGCCGCCGCTGAGTTCGTGCGCGTAGCCGCGCATGACGCGTTCCGGATCGCGGACGCCGGTCGATTCCAACAACTGCAATGCGCGGCTGCGCTCGGAGGCGTCTACCTTCACTCCGTGCGCCTTGGCGATATTGGCGAACTGCTTTTCGATGCGGGTCACGGGGTTCAGGGCGCTGAACGGATTCTGGGCGATGAATCCGATCTCCTTGCCTCTGATTCGGCGCATTTCCCGTTCGGGCAGGTCCAGGAGGCTGCGTCCGGCGAAGTCGACACTGCCGGCAGACACTTTGCCCGGCGGCATCAACAGCTTCGTGATGGAACGGACCACGGTCGATTTGCCCGAGCCGGATTCACCGACAATCCCGACAATCTCGTTGTCGTGAACCTCAAAGGAAACGCCATGCAGTGCCCGGACCACACCCCGGGGAGTATGGAACTCGGTTTCGAGTTCCCGGACTTGGAGGGTCTTGTTCATCGGGTGTGCTCCACTCGTTCCATCTTGTCCTCAATGGCACCGGCGATGATGTTGAGCGAGCCGATGACCAGGAGGAGGGCCAGCGCGGGAAACGCCGCTGCCCACCACTGACCCCGGATGAGCATGCTCACGCCGTCTTCGATCATCGCGCCCCAACTTGGCTGGGGCGGCTTGACCCCGACGCCGAGGAAGTTCAAGGCGGCAATCGTGCTCAGGGCGCCGGCCGTGGTCAGCGTGGCCTGCACGAGGATCACACCGTAGGCGTTCCTGAAGATGTGGTTGAAGGCCACCCGGATGGGCGAGCATCCGATGGCGACGGCTGCCTCCACGTACCGTGACGAGCGGAGCGAAATCGCCGCAGCACGGGACAAGCGGACAAAGCGCGGAGCCGCAACCAGGGCAATGGCGAGGATGACATCGCCGGCTCCGCCGCCCATGAGCTGGATGGACACCACGGCAATCACGATGATGGGGAGCGCAGCGAAGGCGTCGACTACCCGCATGATCGCTTCGCCGGCCACGCCGGTAGTAGCGAACAGGCCCAAGGGAACGCCGATGACCAGGGCGATGGCCGTCGCCGCCAGCGAAATGGGAAGGTCGAGCCTCGCCGATTCAATCGTCCGGGAGAAGACATCCATGCCGTTGCCGTCCGTGCCGAACCAATGGACGGAGTTGGGGGCCAGGGCCATGGATTCCACGTCCGGCTGGAGCGGGTTTTGGGGAAGGTGGAGAAAAATCGCCGCAAGCGGCAGCCCCACAATGATCCCGGCGGCGACGACGGCGAGGACCGCCCCTGATCGCTTGTACGCCCAGGCCCTGCCTTGCTTGGCCCAGCTCGACGCACGTCCGCCCAGGGACGTCACCCGAGTCCGGGACTCGATTGTCGTAGTTTCACTCAATTGGCACTCGATCCGGTTGACGGGTGTAGGTGAAAGCCTTCTTTTGACTGGCGCATCCGGGGCTCCAGCCACTCGACATCGTGCCGAGAATTTGCATATCGAAGTTTCATCACTTTATTGAAGTCTTTGATTGTGTGTCAATGGTCACTGTTGACAGGATCATCAAGCATCTTCATTATGGTGACAACGCCAACAGTAAGATGAAGACGGATGTCAACCTTGGTGTGATGCCGAGCCCCTGATCTGTTTTCCGAACACGATTTGGAGACAACAATGACCAATCTGAGTGAATCCGCAACTGTGACCGACACCAAGGAACCTGCCTTCGAGCCCAGCGTTCGCTACCTGCTCCGTGACGGCGAACTGGTGGAGTACGCAGATGCCAAGCTCCATGTCCTGAGCACCACCCTGAAGTACGGCGTCGGGGTCTTCGAAGGGTTCCGCGCCTACTGGAGCGAGGAAGACCAGCAGCTCTACGCCTTCCGGGTGGCCGACCACATGCGCCGCTTGATTGATTCGATGCGGGTGGTTGAAATCGACGGGCCTCGGGACATCGGCGTTTTGAGTGAACAATTGCTTGGGCTGGTGCGGGCCAACGAGCTGCGCGGGAACCTCCACATGCGCGCACAAGTATTCGTCGACTCGAGCGATGGCAAGCCGGAGGACACTGGTCCCGTGAGCGTCTTCATGGCGGCCATCCCCATGGGCAACTATTTCGGTGCCAGCGGACTGGACGTGCAGATCAGCAGTTGGGCCCGCTTGTCCGACCGCTCCATGCCACCCAGGGTCAAATCGATCGCCAACTACCAAAACGGACGCCTTGCCATGCTGGAGGCCCGGCGCAACGGGTACGACGCAGCCCTTCTGCTGACCGAAGACGGCCACGTTGCCGAAGGTGCCGGCTACAACGTGTTCATGGTCCGCCAGGGCCGGTTGTGCACTCCCCCGGCCACGGACAGCATCCTGGAGGGGATCACCCGGGACAGCGTCCTGCATCTGGCACGCAACGTCCTCGGCGTCGAGGTCGACATCCGGGCGATCGACCGGACGGAACTCTACTCGGCCGACGAAATCTTCGTGTGCGGCAGCGCCGCCGAAATCAACCATGTCTCGTCCGTGGACCGCACGCCGATCGGCGACGGTACTGCCGGTGAACTCACCCGGAAGCTGCAGCACGCCTACCGGCAGGCCGTCGTCGGGCGCGCAGCCGCCGATCAAAAGTGGGCACAGCCCGTCTACCCCACCGCATGACTTCACCCCACCGCCTCAACGAAAGGGGCACCATGCTGAACATGCTCCACGCAAGCCATGAATCGGCGTCGGGATCCTTTGACCGCGACGCCGCCCCCGTGATCGAAGTCAGCCAAGGCGAGCAGTTCTCCCTCGGCGCCCGGAGCCTGCTGACCGGCGGCCTTTTCGAAAGCACCGGGGAATACGAGAAGTTGTCCATCCCCGTGACCGGGCCGGTAGCGGTGCGCGGCGTCAACCCCGGGGACACGCTCCGCATTGACGTCCACGAGATCCGGATAGCGGACCGGGGCGCTATGGTCACGCTTCCCGGGCGCGGCGGTTTCACCGGCGGACTGGGGCGATCCGGCCGGGTTGTGGACATTGCGGACGGGAGTGTCCGGTTCGACGACGACATCCGGATTCCCATCCGGCCGATGATCGGCAAGATCGGCGTTGCACCGGCCGAGGACAATCCCAACTCCAGCACCGTCGGATCGCACGGCGGCAACATGGACTGCAAGGACGTCACCGCCGGTTCCGCTGTCATCCTGCCCGTGCAGAGCGCCAACGCGTTGCTCTACGCCGGCGACCTCCATGCAGTGCAGGGCGACGGCGAGTGCTCCCTTACCGCCGTCGAGGTCGAAGGCAGCGTTGTCCTCTCCTGCCACGTCCTCGCCGGGGTCACCGTCAAGCGGCCGGTGGTCTTGTCCGGGGGTTCCGTCATCACGATCGGCGACGGCGAAACGCTCGACGACGCCGCGCGGCTTGCGCTCGACGACATGCTCGAACTCCTGCAGGCGGACCGGAAGTGGACGCGCGAGAAGACAGCGATGCTGATGAGCGCAGCCGCGGATGTTTCCGTGTCCCAGCTCGTCAATGCCCGTGCCTCGGTCAAAGTCTCCCTCGCCGCCCGCTACTTCACGTCCGCTCCGTTTTCCCTGAACGCTCACCACTCCTGAACCGTCACCAACACTGAAAGGCGCGACCCCCTGATGCTTGATCTCGTTCTCACCAACGGCCTGGTGGTTACCCCGTCCGGCGCCAAAACCCTGGACATCGGCATTGCGGGGGGAAAGATTGTGTCCCTCCGCGAGACCGGCCTCGGACCCACCGAGGAGGCAATACGTACAGTCGATCTCCGCGGTCAATTGGTTGTCCCCGGCGGCGTGGACCCGCACGTCCACACCAACTCCGTCCTTCCGACGGCGGCCGAAAGCGGAATCAAGTGTTTCGGCCCCGACCGCGTGAGCGAAGGCGCCATCTACGGTGGCACCACCACCCTGGTGGACTTCGCGCACTGGCAGCCCGGCGATGAGCTCTCGGAGTCCTTCGCCCGCAAATCGGCGGAGTGGGCCGGGTCGAGCTACACCGATTACGCCCTGCACGGCACGTTCAAGGAGCCGGAGATTCCGTTCGAGGTACTCGAACAGATTCCCGACGCCGTCGCGGCCGGCCACGGAAGCTACAAGGTCTGGATGACCAACACCACCCCCACGCGCCCCAAGCAGAAGACCGACCTCGGCAACATGTGGGGGCTCATGCAACAAACAGCCCAGGCCGGGGCAATGCTCGCGGTGCACGCCGAGGACGACGACATCGTCATGTACGCCTACAAGCAACTGCAGCGAGAAGGCAGGATCGGGCTGGAGAACATGCACCACGCCCACAACAACCTCTCGGAAAAGTTGTCCTTCCAGCGGGTCATCACGCTCGCCGAGCACGTCGGCGCGCCCATCTACCTCATGCACGTCAGTGCCCGCGAAGGCGTGGACGCCATCCGTGAGGCGAGGGGACGCGGTCAAGCCGTCTATGGCGAGATCCTCCCCCACTACGCGTACTTCACGGCCGAGGACTACAAACAGAAAAACGGCGCGATCTACCACACCTACCCTTCGTTGAAATCGGAAACCGACCGCGATTCCATGTGGGAATCGCTGCTCGAAGGCTCGCTCAGCACCCTGGCGACCGACGGAGTGTGCACCGACCTCGAAGTGAAGACCCGCGGCAAGACCATCCTTGACGCCACGGGCGGCCATGCCGGCGTCGAGATGCGCATGGCTGTCGCGTACACCGAGGGGGTGGCCAAACGCGGGCTCGATCTGACCCGTTTTGTCGACATCACTTCCGCCAACGCGGCGAAGATCCTCGGACTGTACCCGCAGAAGGGCGTGATCGCGGTGGGCAGTGATGCCGATTTGGCGGTACTGGACACCACCGTGAAGCGGGCCATCCACGCCGAAGACCTGCATGAGGCCGACTACACCCCGTGGGACGGCTACGAGGTGGCTGCATGGCCGAGCATGACGGTCCTGCGCGGACAGGTCATGGTTGAAAACCGGGAATTGAAGGCCGAAGCCGGCGGCTCGCTGCTCAAGCAGCATGTCTCGAGCGACGTTCGGAACCGCCCGGCCTGCTGACGTCCAGCGCCCGACGGCGGCGGCCCGCCGTCGTCGGGAACTCCCGTCCGAGAGAGGTACTGACAGGGACTCCCTGCCGTGCCGGGCTATCCCTAGTGTTGACGGCAAAGCTGGATCTTGTTTCGCGACGCGGGAGGACGAACGATGGAAAAGCGCACCTTGGGCACCCATGGCCTGGAGGTCTCCGCCGTCGGGCTGGGCTGCATGAGCATGACCGGTGGGTACAGCGACAAGCCGGACCGACAGGAAATGATCTCGCTGATCCGCGCCGCAGTGGACCGCGGCGTGACCTTCTTCGACACTGCCGAAATCTATGGCCCGTACGCCAACGAAGAGCTCGTGGGCGAAGCCCTCGCCCCGTACAAGGGCCAAGTAGTGATCGCTACCAAGTTCGGGTGGGACATCGATGCAGCCGAACGCAAGCCGAGCGGGCGCGTGAGCAGCCGCCCCGAGGTCATCAAGGACGTCGTGGACGGTTCACTGCGCCGCCTCGGCGTCGACGCCATTGATCTCTACTACCAGCACCGCGTGGATCCCGACGTTCCCATCGAAGACGTCGCAGGTGCGGTCAAGGAGCTGATCGAGGCCGGCAAGGTGAAGCACTTCGGCATGTCCGAAGCGTCCGCGGGAACAATCCGCCGGGCGCACGCCGTCCAGCCCCTGAGCGCAGTCCAAAGCGAATACTCCCTCTGGTGGCGCCGCCCCGAGGAGGAAGTGCTGGCCGCGTGCGAGGAACTGGGCATCGGTTTTGTCCCCTACAGCCCTCTCGGCAAGGGCTTCCTGACAGGAACCATTACCGCGGACACCAGCTTCGATGCAGGCAACGACATCCGCAGCACCATCCCCCGGTTCGCGCCGGAAGCGCTGCAGCACAATGCCGCCGTCGTCGAACTGCTCGCGAACATCGCGGAACGCAAGGGGGCCACGCCCGGCCAGATCGCCTTGGCCTGGCTCCTGGCCCAGAAGCCCTGGATCGTCCCGATTCCCGGCACCCGCAAGCTTCACCGCTTGGAGGAGAACATCGGCGCCGCCGTCGTCGAATTGTCCGCAGCGGAACTGGGCGAGATCGAGGACGCCGCCGCCAAGATCCAGGTGCAGGGCGGGCGCTACAACGACGCCGCAGAACGGATGACCAACCTCTAGGTGTTCGCGATGCCACGCCGCCGGATCCTGTGAGCCAGGCGGAATTGTCACAGTTCGGGCACAGCACAGGTAAAGAGGCGCCAAAGCGTGGGGTTCGAGGATGGGATACAGCTTCGAACCCCTCGGAGTTGAACCTCTAAGGAGCAACATCGTGAACAAAGTCCGAAAAATCGCAGTGGGCGCCGCGCTGATTGGCGCGGTCGCTGGCGGCGGAGCCCTCACCGCCATGGCACTGCCCGCCAATGCCGCAACCACTGGCACGTCGACCGTGAGCCCGTCCGCCCCCGCCACGGACGGCGGCACGCACGGAAATGAAACCGCACTGACCGGCGATACCGCAAGCAAGGTCAAGGCCGCCGTGCTGGCAGCCAACTCCGGCGCCACGGTGGAGAACATGACCACTGAGGACGACGGCAGCGCCGCCTACGAAGCCCACATCACCAAGTCCGACGGCACACACGCCACCGTCAAGCTCGATGCGAGCTTCAAGGTCACCGCAACTGAAGCCGGCGGCCCCGGCGGCCCCGGCGGCGGTAAGGGCGGCCAAGGCAACCACGGCAACGAAACCGACCTCACGGGTGACACCGCGACAAAGGTGAAGGCCGCTGTCCTGGCCGCCAACTCCGGCGCAACGGTGGAGAACATGACCACTGAGGACGACGGCAGCGCCGCCTACGAAGCCCACATCACCCAATCCGACGGCACGCACGCCACCGTCAAGCTCGACGCGGGCTTCAAGGTCACCGCCACCGAGACCGGCGGCCCCGGTCACTAACCCCAAACCGGCAATGGACTGTGGGCGGATACGGCACCTGGCCGCATCCGCCCATTTGTTCGATCTCGCCCGAGCCGCGCAGCCCGGGCCGGCCAGCCGGCGTCGATCTTCGGCCGGGTTTTGGTGAGGGTAGGACGGTCAGTCCTAGGAAAAGCAGGGAGCGGCACAGCTGCTGACATCATCCTCCGGAGCGCTTAGCGTCTTTAACAGAACCTTGAACGACGGCGGTTCCGCCTTTGAGTATTCGGGTTTCTTCCAGCCGCTAACTGATTCGCCAGTTCAGGGCTCCGCGCTTAGATGAGAAGAAGATGACAATGGAATTTTCGTTGATGATGGCTTGCGCAGTCATCAGCATCGTCCACAATGACAGCCGCAGTGCCTTGCCGGGGGCGCCTGTTGTGCCTGTACGCCCGGCAGGACGCCTGAGGCTGACCCGACTGCGGGGTTGGATCGCGACCGCTTTACACCGAGCCGCATGGAGCATTGAACCCCGGGTACAGCCTGTCTTGGAGACGTGCCGGTGAGGTGCGCGGAAGTTCAGGAACCACCCTGAGGGCTGAACATCACGGCGTTCCATTCCCGGATCTCGCTGGGTACCGCCAGTCCTTCCAGGACGAAAGGATCTGCCGCAATGAACTGCTCCGCCCTTTCCTTGCTGGTGAAGATGCCCATCGAACCGTTCACGGCGGGATTATCGAAAGTCCCGATGCCGATCAGGCCGCCCTCGGCAGCGAAAGCCTGCATGTATTCAACGTGCCGGGGGTAGACGGCCTGGAGCTCCGGAAGCGCCGAAGGATCCGAGCTGTAGAAGACGACGAATTGCATTGTTTGCCTTAGCTGTTGGGTTCGGTGCCGTTGGATTCGGTGCTCTTGGATTGGGTGCCGTCCAGTTCGGCGAGGGTTTGGCCGAGGCGCGGGAGCACCTGGTTCCGCCATCCGCCGCTCATGATGCGGTGCGATGCCACGTGCGTCGGTTCGCTGGGATCGAAGCCGTCGTGGACGAGGGACAGGCGAGTGCCCGTGTCCTCGGCGGCAATCGACCAGGTCACTGTGCTGTCGAGGTTGTTTCCCGAGTGTGCGTCCCGCCATGAAATCCGCAGTAGCTTCTCCGTTTCCACGTCAAGGACTTCGCTGGCCACCAAGCCGCTGAAACCGACTGCCGGAACGGGAATCCCGCGCATCTGGAACTGGTGCCCCACGATCGCCTGGAAGTCATTTTCCATCAACCAGCGGGCGATCAGTTCCGGTTCAGTCAGCGCCCGCCAAACCGTGGCAGGCGCGTGCGGCAGGAATTCTTCCACCTCGATGGTTGTCAGTTGCTCACTCATCAGTTGTCCCCTATCTCGTTCGTGGCCATGCTAAATTCCGCGGGAGCCATTGGCCGGGCGATCAAATAACCCTGCGCAGTGTCGCAGCCGAGGTCCCGCAAAATTTTCAATTGCTCCTGGCGTTCCACTCCTTCGGCGGTGACCCGGACCCCCATGGCGTTGACCGTTTGAATCAGCCCTCGGACAATGATCGCAGTGTGCGGCTCGCTGTCGATGTCCCTGATGAACGCTTTGTCGATTTTCAGCGTAGTCAGCGGAAGGACCCGAAGCATGGCCAAGGACGAATAGGCGCTCCCGTAATCGTCCAAGGCGACGCCAAGGCCCATGTCGATCAGTTCACGCAGCTGCGCTGCCACCGAGGGGACGTCTACTATCGCTGTCCCCTCGGTGATCTCGATCTCCAGCATTCGGGCAGGAATTCCGTGCCGATTTACGGCTGCCAGGATCTCGGACGGAAGCGTGCCGCTCGCGAACTGGACCGGGGAGACGTTCACGGCGATGTTCCGTGGCGTGCCGGCGTCAATCCAGGAGCGGGACTGGGCGCAGGCCTCGTCCAGTACCCAAGCCCCGATCCTGTGGATATCCCCGGTGTGTTCTGCGAGCGGGATGAACTCGTCCGGAGCGATCGGACCGATCTCCTGGTCGTTCCAACGCAAGAGCGCTTCGACGCCGGCGTCCTCCCCGGTCGCAAGATCCAGGACCGGCTGATAGTGGAGAGTCAGGGCCGAATCCTCAACAGCGGAGGAAAGCCGACGCCGGATGTGCGCCTGGCGCGCGAACGGAGCCGGTTCCTGGCACGGGCCGATGCGGCCGATGCGTCGTTTGCCCTCCTGCTTGGCCCGGAGCATCGCGCCGTCCGCGTGCCGGAGCAGGACTTCGGGACCGGCGAGCATGTCCTCCGCGATGATGTCGACTCCGAGCGCCAGGCCGATGGTCGCACTGATATGCAGTTCGCACCCGTCGAGCAGGAAAGGCTCTTCGAGGCTGTCCAGGATGCGGGTCGCGACCTCACACGCGGCGTCCTCGTCGACGTCGGTGAGGAGGACAGCGAACTCGTCGCCGCCCAGGCGCATCAGGGATCCGCGGCTTCCGACGCTGCGTGCCAGACGCCGGGCGAACTCGGTGAGCGCGGCGTCACCGGTGCGGTGGCCGTAGGTGTCGTTGACGGACTTGAAATCGTCAAGGTCGATGAAGAGCATTCCGACGCCGGGCAGTCCGGCGCTCGCACCGATGTCGGGGCAATGCTCTTCGAGCATCCTCCGGTTGGGCAACCCTGTCAGCGGGTCGTGAAGCGAGGCGTGGCGGAACTGCGCGGAAACGGCGGCAAAGATATCCGATACCGTGACAATCCGGGGGCCCGTGGCGCTCAGAACCAACAGATCCTGGTACCGCTCGTGCTCAGGCCGCTCCAGGACGGCTTGCGCGGCGGCCTGCAGGTCCAGCTCGGCAGCCATGGACGAGCCCACTGCAGGCAAGAGTTCCGAAGCCGTCCTTCTCGTATTCAGTGCCCGCCCGTAACCGAGCCGGCCGGTCAGCTTGAACTCCAGATGGTCCCGGGTCAGCAGGCCGAACGATTCGCCCTGCTCCACCACCACTGCCCTCAATCCGCGGTCACTCCGGAACATGGCGTCAATCTCCGTGGCCGACACGGTAGCTGGCACAACGAGGGCCGCCACCCCCAAGTCCCCTAAACAGGACGGGAGTGGACGCAAGAGGGAAGGTACGGGGCTGCCGCCTTTCGAACACACGATCTTCTTCTTACCACCCGGACATGAACCGGATTGACCGACTCTTGTTTAACGACAGTCAGCGATATATCGTTAAGTATCGCAGAACAAACTGCGGCCCTTCGGGGCACTTGCATAGCACTGAAAGGACGATGCCGTTATGAAAGGCATTCACGACAACAAGCACACAGATTGCGGTCCGGACATGGAACGCTTCGGACGCGGCCGGAGCCGTCGCGGACCCCACGGTCACGGAGGCTTTGGACCCGGCCGCGGGTTTGGGCCGGGCCGCGGTTTCGGACCGGGCTTCGGGCCGGGGTTTGGACCAGGCTTTGGTCCCGGCGGCCCGCGCCGGGCGAACAAGGGCGACGTTCGTTTCGCGATCCTCTCCCTCCTGGCCGAATCGCCATCCAATGGATATGGCCTCATCAAGACAATTGCCGAGAAGACATCCGGATCGTGGCGCCCCAGCCCGGGTTCGGTCTATCCGACGCTGCAGCAGCTCGTTGACGAGGAGCTCATTGCACCCGTCGGCGAAGGCCGGCGCACAGAGTTCACACTCACCGATGCCGGCAAGGCATATGTAGCAGAGCATGCCGAGGAGCTGGAAAATGCGTGGAACATCGATCCGGAGGGATCAGGACCCGCGTTTCACCAGAGCGTGGCAAAGCTCATGGGGGTCATCCACCAATTCCGCTTCGCCGCAACCGACGAACAGCGCACGGCGGCCATGGAAAAGATCGACGAAGCCCGGCGAGCGCTCTACCACATCCTCGCCGACTAGCACCGGTTGGGCTGCCGGGATGGCAGATCACGGCAGTGTCCGGACTGCGGACTGCCGTCAGATGCCCTCCCGGCGCCCAGCGGCGGTGGACGTGACGCTGTGCCGAGTCCAGTACCAGACCTGCGGCCCGGCAGTCAGGCTCCCGGAGAAGTATCCGATGTTGAGGCAACTCGGGCTGCTTCCCGAGGTCCACCGTTGAAAGATTGCCGTGTAGCGGGCCTCGTTTCCTTCGAGGTGGATTTGAAGATTGTGAAATACATGGACACTTCGAAGGTGGATGGGCGGCGCCAGAATCCGGTAGAGCTCCCCCAGGCCTTCCTGTGCATCGAACGGAAGGCCGCCGTTGAGTGAGGTCGGAGTCCTCCCTAGAAGCTCCAAAAATGCGTCCTCGTCTCCTCCATCGAGTGCAGCACAGAAAGACGCAAGGCAGTTCTCGACGTGGTGTCGGACCGTCGCTTCGTGGTGCGCACCCAACTCCATGGCGTACATCCTGCCGCGAGCTGGAGGCGCGAAAATGCCGAGATCCGTCGACGCGGGACCCGGCTGGGCGGCCTTGCGTACTGGATGGGCGGACAGGCCGCTTATGGTCTCGGGCATCGTCACAGTGTCGACGCTGTCGGATCCCATTCTTCGGGAAGCGGCGGTGGCGGCGTGGCGGAACTGTCAACATCGATGAACGTGCCGGTTTCCGTGGATTCGCTGATCGAGACCAGCGTGTCCAGCACGTGGAAGCCCAGCTCTCCAGTAGCACGGTGGGGGACGCCGGCCCGGATGGAACGGGCCATTTCAAGCACGCCCATGCCACGCCCGTGGGTAGCGCCCCTGGCGGGAATGGCGGTCCAGCCTTCGTCGCCGCTGCGACTAATCCGGATGTCCCCGTCAAAGTTGTTCGGGTCCGGAAGGGCGAGCGTTGCCTCGGTGCCTGTAATTTCCAGGAAGCCGCCGCGTGAGCGGGGAGATTCAAAACTGAAGATGCCCTGCGCCGAGCCTCCTTTTTCGAACTCGACGAGGGCACCGACGTGGGTGGGAACCTCCACCGGGAATTCTTGGCCGGCCAGCGGCCCGGAGCCAATGACACGGATGGGCCTGGCCGTCGAGCCGGTAGCGGCCACCCGCTTCACAGCGCCGAAAGTCTGGGTCAACGCTGTCAAGTAGTACGGTCCTATATCAAACAAAGGGCCCGCCCCCGCCTGGAACAGAAATGCCGGATTGGGGTGCCAGGACTCCGGTCCGGGGGTTTGGAACAAGGCCAGCGCGGTCAGCGGGATTCCGATGTCTCCGCGTTCGATGATCCGTCTTGCGGTCTGAAGCCCGGCACCGAGGAATGTGTCCGGTGCGCACCCTAGCCGCACACCGGCGGCGTTGGCCGCCTTTAGGAGGCCAAGACCGGACTCGCGGTCCAGCGAGAAGGGCTTCTCGGTCCAGACATGCTTTCCGGCTCGGACGGCAGCCGCGGCGACCTCAACGTGGGCGGCGGGAACTGTCAGGTTGACGACGAGGTCCACGTCCGGGTGTGAAAGGGCCTCTTCCACACCTCCCGATTCGGCTATCCCGAATTCCTTTGCGCGGGCCGCGGCGACCTCTTCGAAGAGGTCCGCGATGACGTGGACCTTCAGGTCAGGGAAGGCCGTCAAGTTTTTCAGGTACTGCTTGCTGATGTTGCCGGCGCCGACGACGGCGACGCCCATTGGCCGGGCCGTCATGCCTTCACCGGACCGTTTTGCAGAAACGACAAACTCCTCGCGACGGCATCGAAGATGTCGCCGTCGTAGTCGTCAAATTCGATCACGCCCAATTCCAGGGATTGAGCAGCGTTGATAACATCCCACACCGGGATACTGCCCTGGCCTGCGGGCTGCTGGCCAAACGTGCCAGTACTGATCGGTCCGTCCTTGATATGGATGAATTTCACCCGGTCACCCAGCCGAATAAGTAGTTCGGCCGGGTTCTGGCCGCCAACGGCTGCCCAGTAGGCATCGACTTCCAGTACGACGCCGAGCGCCAGTTGTTCAGCGAAGTACTCCAGCGCCGTGCGGCCAGCGACCTTTGACTGAAGTTCCCAGGCGTGGTTGTGGTAGCCGATCCGGATGCCATACCCGGCGGCCTTGAGGGCAGCGGCATTAAGGGCCTCGGCCGTGTCCAGAATGTCGCGTTCGCTTTGCCAACGATCGGCCGGGACGCCCGGTTCGATGACCGTGCCGATGCCGAGTCTTTGGGCGGCGTCGAAGATCTTGTCCTGATCCGCGGAGAGAACCGGCGCGTGGCCGGAGGGCGCGGTGAGCCCGGTAGTGGCCATCGAGGATCTGAGGGCGTCGGCGGTTGCGACAAAGTCGTACGGCTCCACTTTGCTGAAGCCTAGATCAGCGAGGCGCTGGAGTGTTCCAGGCAGGTCTTTTTGCAGTTCCCTGCGCACGGTGTAGAGCTGGATGGAGTATGACATGGGTCTCCTGAGCGAGATCTGGAAGGCAGCCGGGGCGGATGGGTTACGGCGACACGCTGTCGCGAACCGGCAGGGCCAGTCCGTGGTCGAAGGCAAAGAGCGGAACGCCGGTGTCTCCGGGAACGTCCGGCCGCGACGTCCTGACACCGTCCATGGAAGCGGGGATTTCAAAGGGAAGCCGCCCCCGGGCCGGGATGACGCCGGTGATTGCATCAAGGAATGCCTTGTCCGAGACTCCGAAGGTGCCGGTCAGTGCGGCTGCGATGTCGACGAGGGGGGTCAGGATTGCAGGGCGGTCCAAGGCGACATCGATGATCAGGGGGACCTTTTGGGCGAGCGTGCGCAGGCGGTGGATGAGCCCCGGGGGAAATTCCAGCGATCCGGCGTGGAACCAGGCTTCGAGGAAAAGATCATCGCGATGATCCCAGGGAGCGTGGAGCCGGACGATGGCCACATCGGCTGATTCCGGATCAGTGACGGGGGTGGCAAATCCCTCCAGGCTGGCCGGGTTCATCCCTTCCAGATAGATGTTCAGTCCCGGCGGCATCGGGAGGGACTGGCCGTTCCCGGTGGACTGGTTGGTCAGGATTGTCACCGACTGGGCCTGGGCGTTGTGTCCTTCCTGCTGGAACCGCGGGTTGCCGACTGTTTCGGCGGCGGCATCCTCGTCCACGTAGGGGTTGTCGAAGAGTCCCAACTGGAACTTCACCAGCAAGAGCCTTCGGACCGACGCGTCGAGACGCTCTTCATCGACGAGGCCCTCCCGGACAAGATCGATGAGCAGCCCGGTGCATTCCTCCCCGCCGAACTGGTCGACGCCGGCGTTCAGGATCTTGAGCATGCGTTGCGGTGCCGTGAGGTGCTCCACGCCCCAGGCACGCGCGGGCAGTACCTGATCCCCCACGATGTTGTCGTTGACGAGTTCCCAGTCGCTGAGGACCACGCCGTCGTATCCGAGCTTTTCCCTGAGGAGGCCGGTGATGATTTGCTTGTTGTATCCGAAGCCCACTTCTTCGACGCGTTCGCCGTCGATTTCGAGGCCAACCGGCATGCCGTAATAGGGCATGATCGCGCTGGTGTTGTGGGCGATCGCGGTCTTGAACGGTTCCAGATGTTCCTCGAAACGGCCGCCGGTGTAGGTCTGTTCGCGGCCGTAGGGGAAGTGCGCGTCCTCGCCGTCTTTCTGCGGTCCTCCACCGGGGAAGTGCTTGGTGGTGCATGCAACGGAGTCCGCGGAAAGTGTTCCGCCTTGGAGCCCTTCGAGATAGGCCGTCGCGAAGTCCGAAGTGCGTTGCCAGTCCTGTCCAAAGGTTCCGGCCTGCCGCGCCCATCGCGGTTCGGTGGCGAGGTCGACGGTCGGGTGCAGCGCGGCCCGAATGCCGACGGCGGTGTATTCCTGCCGCGCTATCTCGGCGAAGCGCCGGATCAGCTCCCGGTCACCCGTGGCGGCCAGTCCGATCGGTTCGGGCCATTGCGAGAAATGGTTGGCTTTGAAGGACACGCCTGAGTTTTCGATGAAGGCGTGGCGGGGGTCCGTGGAGATCGTGACCGGAATACCGTGGGGGTTTCCTTCCGCGAGCTTCTGGAGAGCGTTGCTCCAGCGCGCGGCTTCCCTCGGAGTTCCGAGGGCATGAACGTTGAAGTGGTTCATTTTCTTGTCGAGGACGACGACGCTCGTGGCGGATTTGCTGATGTTGCCTGGCCGCTCAAGGAGCGTGCCTTCGGGCCCGGTCTCGATCACTGTGTGGAACATGAGGCCGGCCTTCTCTTCGAGGCTGAGCCTCGGTATCAGGTCCGCCACGCGCTCTTCAGCGCTGAGCTGCGGGTTTTCGTAGGGGTCCATGACCCCGTTGCCGTTCAGGTCCCGGAACTTGGTTCCGTCAGGGGCTGTGAGGGTCTGCAGGCCGGTGGTGGGATTCATAAGTTGATGGCTTTCTGTTGAATTTTCGGGCGGCTAGGCCCGGGCAGAAGTGCTTGAGGCTGCGGGAATCGAAGCGGCGTTTCGACGGGACTGCCAAGGATTCGGGATCGAGGACAGCAGCAATTTGGTGTAGTCATGGCGGGTCTGGGTGAGCACTTGGTTGGTGCTGCCCGTCTCGACGACCTTCCCTTCGTGGAGGACGAGTATTTCGTCCGCGATCAAACGTGCACTGAGCAAGTCATGGGTGATGTAGAGCATGGCGATGCCGTTGGAACGTGTGAGTTCGTTGAGGACCTGGAGGATCTCGGCACGAATGGACACATCGAGCATGGAAATGGGTTCGTCGGCGACGATGATCTCAGGCTGCGCGGCCAGGGCTCGTGCGATGACCACCCGCTGTCTCTGGCCGCCGGAGAGCTCGTGCGGAAGCCGGTCACGGTATTCGCCGGGCGGTGTGAGTCCAACTTGGCCCAGAATCCTGTCCACTTCCTCATCCACCTCGCTCCCCCGAAGTTTTCTGTGATTCACGAGCGGCCGGGAGATGGCGTAGCCAACGGATGAAGCCGGGTTGAGCGCCTGGAAGGGGTCCTGGAAGATCAGCTGGACTTTGCTCCGGTAGTTCCGGAGGGTCCGACGCTTCAGCGAGCCGACGTCGACGCCGGCAACGGTGACCGTTCCCGAACTGGGCTTTTCAACGCCAGTGAGAATCCGCCCGATAGTGGTCTTGCCCGATCCGCTTTGTCCGACAAGGGCGGTCACGGAGCCTTTCCTGAGCTCGAAACCGACGTCGATTACAGCGTGGTTCTCCGTGTGTTTCAGGCCCTTGCGCGTCGAGTAGGTCTTGTTCAGGTCCTCGACCCTGCAGACCACTTCGCCAGCGCCAAGAGCTGCGTGATGGACGTCGATCTGTTGGCCGACCTCGTCGAAGATCGTCGGTGCGGGCAACGAATCACCGGTTTCGGATCCGAAGAGCACGCATTTGATGGAGCGGTGTCCCGCCGGGGAGTCGATCTCCGCCGTCGAAATCTTTGGTTCCCGGCACTCCGGCGTGGCCAGGCCGCACCGGTCCGCAAAAGCACAACCGACTGGAACGGTGTCAAGGCTCGGCGGGCGCCCCGGTATGTACCGGATATTGATCTCCGCGTCGCGGGGGTCGGCGTAGGAACCGAGCAGTCCGATCGTGTAGGGATGGGCCACCCCGGACAACGCATCGCCTGCCGGAGAATTCTCGACAACCTCCCCGGCATACATGATCATCACCCGGTCGGCCATTTCCATCACCGTGCCAAGGTCGTGGCTGATGAAGAGCACGGCGAATTTCATGCTCTCCTGCAAGGTCTTCAGCCTGGACAAGATTGATTTCTGGACCACGACGTCGAGCCCCGTGGTGGGTTCGTCGAAGACGATCAGGTCCGGGGACAGGAGCACGGACATAGCCAAGGCGACGCGTTGCTTCATGCCGCCGGAGAGCTGGTGGGGATAGAAATCGAGGTATTTGTGGTCGATGCTCACCAAGTCCAGGGATTTTTCAACCGTCATCTCCCGTTTCGCGTCAGAAGCACCACGGTGGGCGGCAAAGACGTCCTCCATCTGGGCACGCACAGTCATCACCGGGTTCAAAGACGCCATGGAGGACTGGAATACTGTCGAGATTTCAGACCACCGCAGGATCCGCAGGTCTTCGGCCGGAATGGTGAAAAGGTTCTTGCCTTTGTACAGCAGCTCTCCGGAAGTGACCCTCGCCGTGGGGGTGAGGAGATTCAGAATCGCGTTGCCAAGGGTGGATTTGCCTGAGCCGGATTCGCCAAGGAGACCAACGAATTCGCCAGGACGGATCTCGAATCCGACATTGCGGATGACCTGGCGGTCACCCCGGTACTTGGAGACAAAGGAAATGTTCAGATCCTTGACGGTCAGGATCGGTTCATCAATGCTGTTCGCGGCGGGCATCTTATTCCTCACGCAATTGCGGGTTCGATAGCGCGTCAATGCCGAAGTTGATCAGCGTGAGCGCGGTGATGAGCAAGGACAGGGCAAGCCCGGGGGCAAGGAGCCAGGCCCATTGCCCGGTCAACATGGCGCCGTTCGAGTTTGCCCAGTAGGACATGCTCCCCCAGCTCACCGTGGAGGGGTCGCCCAGGCCAAGGAAGGACAACCCCGCCTCGGCACCAATCGCCCCGATGGCAGCGCCCATGAATCCGGCCACGACCAGCGAGACCATGTTGGGCACGAGCTCGCGGAAGACGATGCGCCACAGCCCGTCTCCGGAAAACCGCGCCGCTGTCACGAAGTCCTGACTGCGCAACAGCAGGACCTGGGCACGCTTCATCCGGGCGCCCCAGGCCCAACCTGTCAGGGCGATCACGAAGATGATCAAGGACAGGCCGTGGACCGGTGAATAGGCTGCGATGGTCACCATGAGCGGCAGCGCAGGGACCACGAGCGCCAGGTTGATGGAGAAGCTCAGGATCTCATCCACGACCCCTTGGAGCAGGCCTGCGACCAGGCCGATGACCAAGGCGATCAGTGTTACCACGACGCCTGCCAGCAGCCCGACAATCAAGGAAACCTGGGCCCCGTACACCAGTTGGGAAAAGATGTCCTGGCCCAGGTTGGTGGTACCCAGGAGGTAGGCGCCGCCGGGCTGCAGTCCAGGGGGCAGAGTCGAGTCTTTCGGGTTGAACGGGGCTATCACGGGAGCACAGACGGCCACCGCCACGAACAGCGCCAGTATGACGATTCCGGTTCGCGCTTTGCCGTTTGACCAGACGACCTGCCAGCCGTTGCGGCGTTTGACGGTTTTCGCCGGCCGGTCGGGGGGAGTTTCCCTGGGGACCAGGGTTTCTACTTCGGTCATTATGAACTCTGCCTCCTAACGCGGGGGTCAAGGACACCGACGAGCACGTCGGCCAGGAAGTTGGCCAGCAGGACCGCCACTGTAGTGATGAGGAAGATCGCCTGAAGCAACGGGAAGTCCCGGTTGCCTATGGCGTCGTACATGAGTTTCCCCATCCCGGGATAGGAGAAGATCTGCTCAACGATCAAGGTGCCGCCGAAGACGCCGCCCAAGGAAATGGCGAAGCCGGTGAAGTTGGGCAGCAGGGCGATCCTGGCCGCGTAGGTCCAGGCGACGCGCCGTTCCTTGAGGCCTTTCGCGACGGCGAGGCGGGTGTAGTCGCTACCGAGCGATTGCACCATGTTGTTGCGCATGCCCAGGATCCATCCGATGGAGCCGGTGATCAGCAGCGCAAGCGCCGGCAGTACCGCGTGGTAGGCCAGGTCGGCGACGAAGCCACTCGAGAACGCGGGGACGATTTCCCCGCTGTAGGCGCCGCCTTCGGGGAACCAGTGGAGCGTGTTCGCCAAGACGTAAATCAGCATCAGCGCGATCCAGAAGAACGGCAGCGTGCTCAGGAACGTGGACCCCAAGGAAATGAATGAGTCGATTTTGGTATTGCGCCGCCAGGCAGCCCAGGCCCCAAGGCCTGTGCCCGCGACGAACGCGATGATTTGGGTGACTCCCACGAGGGTCAAGGTATAGGGAAGCGCCTCGGCAATCATGTGTGTCACCGAGTATGGAAAGTATCCGTAGCTGAGGCCGAAATTGCCGTGGACCAGCGCGTTCAGATAGTCCCAGTATTGGTTCCAAAGCGAGGTGTCAGGCACGCCAAGCATGAGGCGGATGGCGCGGATCTGTTCCGGATCGACCTGTTGGGCCTGGCCGGCAAGTTTCTGCACGATTGCTTCGGCCGGATCTCCGGGCTGCAGGCGCGGAATCAGAAAATTCAGCGTCACTGCAGCCCAGAGGGTCAGCACAAACAATCCTGTCTTACGCAGGAAGTAGAGCATATGGATCCGATACCGCTATTTGGCCGGGGTCAGGTGCGTCAGCCAGAGCAGCTGATCTCCTGGATAGGCGTAGGGATCGTCCTTGCTGGGCCAGCCCACGGCGTTGGCCGTCCGGTACTCGAACCATACGGCGCCGTACCACAGCGGGATCATCGGAACCTGGTTGACCATGATCTGTTGGATCTGGCTGACGATCTTGTGTTGGCTGTCGGTATCCGGGGCGGCGGCGAGCTCGCCGAGGAGCTTGTCGGTCTGCGGGTCCTGCCAGCGGGCAAAGTTGCTGGACGCCTTCTGTCCCACGGGTGCGCTGAAGCTGCTTCCCAGCGGGAAGGCGAAATTGCGGTACATGTTGCATTCCCCGCCCTGCACGCCGAAGACCATGTCGTAGTTGCCCGTGGCCCTGGCATCCTCAACCACTGATGGGGCCGGAGTCTGGACGTCCACCGAGATACCAAGGTTCTTCATGTCGTTCTGCAGCAATCCGGCAGCCTGGACCCAGTCGTTCCAGCCCTGCGGGACTTTGAAGGACATGGTCAACGGTTTCCCGTCCAGGCCGAGCCGGGTTCCCGAGGAATCCTTGGTGTAGCCCGCAGCGGTGAGTGCCGCGTCGGCCTTGGAGGCGTCGAAAGCAACCATGCCCTTGTCTGCGACCGACGGGTCAAGCCAGGAATCCTGGATCGGAAGCTTCAGCCCCGTTTGGCTGGCCTGGGTCACGTATCCCAGCTCGGCCTTGTCAATCATGGCCTTGCGGTCGATCCCGCCCGAGATCGCCTTGCGGAAGTTCACGTCGTTGAACGGCTGCTTCGTCAGGTTCATGTCCAGGGTGATCGATGATCCGGCAGGGAACCAGTACTTGTTGTGGGCCGGATCCTTCTGAACGTAGGCCTGCTCCACCTGGGGAATGAACATCGCGTTCGTGTCGTAGCCGCCGTTGGCGAGCTTGAGCTGGTCCACCTGGCCGCCGCCGTCGGCCTTGGTGTACTGGATTTGTTCGACCTTGACCTTGTCCGCCTGCCAGTAGTCGGCGTTGCGCTTCATGGTCAGCTGGCGCGGGTTGAATGTGCCCAGAACGTACGGGCCGGTTCCGATAGCGGTGCCGTTGACAAAGGTCTTCGGATCGCCCGCGGTTTCGAAAATGTGCTGCGGAACGATCATCTGTTCTGTGATCTGCTGCTGGAAAGGGATGCCCGAGGTGTTGAAGCTCATCACGAGGGTGTTCCCGGTGGCCTTGACGCCGGTGAGGACTTTCCAAAGCCCGAAACTGTCGATGGCCGGGTATTTCTTCATGAGGTTGAAGGTGAAGGCGGCGTCGTCTGCGGTGAAAGCCTTGCCGTCGCTCCACTTGACGTTGTCGCGGATGTCGAAAGTGAGGGTCTTGGAGTCCTGCGACCAGGTCATTTTGGTTGCCAGATCCGGTACGCTGTCGCAGTTTGCGTGATTCGTGGTCATCAACGATTCGAAGATGAGGTTGGTACCGGAGAGTTTGTTGGGAGAAAAGGGATTGAAGTTGACCTGAGGGTTGGAGCCTCCCCCGAAGTCTCCGAAATTCAATTGGGATATCATTCCGGCGCTACCCGACGATGTCCCGCTATTCACGGTCTGGGTGGGGCTGCACCCCGTCAGAACCATGGCAAAACCCGTACACATCAGGACAATCTTGGTGGATTTCTTCATATTCTTCCTTGAATAGTCTGGCCGAACCCGTGGACGTCAACATCCACAGCTTTGGCGAATGATCAGTTCAGTAGGCAGGCACGTGGATTCCATGCCGGTGGCCTGCAGGGCCGGCCGGGCGCGCTCCAGCAGGATTTCCGCCGCCCGCGCGCCGATGTCATGGAACGGCTGCCGGGCCGTGGTGAGTGAAGGGGTGATCAGTGAAGCGAGTTCGATGTCATCGAACCCTGTCATCTTGAGGTCGCCAGGCACCGAGATGCCTGCAGCCGAGCAAGCCAAAAGGGCCCCGAGGGCAACTTCATCCGTGGCACAGACGAGGCCTTGCGGGCGCCCTCCGCGATCCAGGATTGCCCGCATGGCCTTGAAACCGCCCGCCTCGGTGAGACTGCACGGTTCAGGGCGCCGAGCCTCCACTTGGGCCTCTGCAAGGGCACTTTGGAACCCTTGGAGTCGCTGCTGGACATCCGGCGACTGGGCCGATTCGCCCAGGAAGAGCAGGTCCCGCAGGCCGTGCTCCCCGATCAGATGCCTGGTCAGCCCCTGGGCGGCCTCGAAGTTGGTGACGTTCACGCTGTGAGTGGCTGCGTCGGGGTTTCCGGCAACTCGCACGATCGGCATCCGGTCCGCGATGGTTGACACGATGCCATCTCCGGCGAATGAGCCGAAGACGCACATGCCATCCACCCTGGTTGACAGATCCTTCAGCTGCGTCTGGAAGCGCTCGGGATCCTGGGCGACGAGGACGTGGAACGTTATCCCCGTGCCCGCAAGTGTGGTTTCGAAGCCCTTGAGCAGGCCGGCGAACAAGGCGCCGCCCAGGCCCGGAAGCACCAGCGCGAAGGCGTTGTGACGCTTCAGCGCCAGCGCCTGGCCCAGCCGACTGGGCTCGTAGCCCAAGCTCGTCAGGGCGGCGTTGACCCGGTTGAGTGTGTCCTCGGAAACCTTGGTATTTCCGGAAGTTACCCGTGACACTGTGGCCACTGACACTCCGGCCCTGCGTGCTACGTCACGGATCGTGATGGACGGCGTCAAGACAACCCCCTTTCAAAATGTGATCTGCGTCTCTAGTATGTAACCGGTTACATGACTATAAAGCGAACTTGGCATCCTGCCAAGGGGCAATCCGGGAACGTAAGGAATCAGTGATTCGATGACTGTTGAATTTGTTCGCCAACAGGTGGTGATCGACGGCAGGCCCACGCTGGTCATCGCCGGGGAAGTCCACTACTTCCGGCTGGAGCGGAGTGAATGGCGTGGACGGCTGGAACAGCTGGCGGCAGCCGGCGCCAATGCAGTCGCCACGTACATTCCGTGGCTTGTCCATGAACTTCCCGATGGGACCATCGATGTCGAAGGCACTTCGGCGGAGTGGCGGGATATCGGGGCTTTCCTTGACACGGCCCGGGAACTCGGTTTGTATGCCATTCCCCGGCCCGGGCCGTTCATCATGGCAGAGCTGAAAAACGAAGGCATTCCCTACAGGCTGTACGGTCTCGAGGGAACCCGTGCCCGCAGCTGGGGAGGGGCGGAAAACCCGACCAGGACCCTGGACTACTCCTCGCCGGAATTCCTGGCCGAAGTGGAGGGCTGGTTCGCTGCCATCGTCCCGGTACTGTCCGCCCGGCATATCGATCGGGGCGGCAACGTCATTGCCGTCCAGCTCGACAACGAAATCGGCATGCTCAGCTGGGTTTCCAATTCCCCGGACCTCTCCCCCGCCGTGGCCCGCGAATTCGCGGCATGGCTGGCAACGCAATACGGGACCGCCGAGTTGACCGCACGGTACCCCCTGCTTCCTGCCGACCCTGCTGCCGCCGCAGCGTATCTGCAGGGCGGCGGGGCTGGGGCAGGAGGCGCCGCGGACCCGGCATCGGAGCATCGGCTGGCCCTTGACCTGGCGCGGTTTTCACGGCATCGCTTTCGGGCCTACTCCCGGGTTCTCGTCGGCCTCGCGGAGAAGTACGGCTGCACCGGACTGCCCTTCCTGATCAACATCCACGGCACATCAGCGGGCCGTGGCCGCACCTACCCCATCGGTATTTCCCAGCTCTTGGGGACCTGGGCAGGCGAGGAATCCATCCTGGCCGGCTCGGACATGTACCTGGGTGAGCTGACCACGGGAAACCTTCCGGACTTCGTCACCGGAAACCTCTTTGCGCACGCCACCCAGCCCGCCAACCAGCCCTTGGCGGCGCTTGAATTCGAAACCGGGAGCAGCGACTACGGAGAGGACCTGGCCAACCAGACCTCCCCGAACGCCACCGACCTCAAGACCCGGCTGGCTGTGGCCCTCGGCAACCGGATGCTGAACTACTACCTGTTCGCGGGCGGCCGCAACAAACCCCTGGAAGCCCCGGTCGGTGACGGCAACAACCGGGTCGCCTTCACCGGAGAACGGCACGGCTTCGCCGCGCCCCTCACGCCTGAAGGCGAAACGACGCCGCACTACTTCGCCATCCAGGATGCCGCACAGACGCTTAGGGCCTACGAGCAGTGGATCTGCACCAGCCGGCCCAGGCGCACGGGGCTAAGCCTGGGATTCATTCCGGACCAATACCTCACCGAGTATCTTGTCCCCGGAGACGATTACGGCAAGAAAATCCGGGAGGACCACGAACGCTACCGCGGCATGGGGCCACGGGATATCCTCGCCCGTGCCATGTCGCTGTCCTCACTGGATTTCAATGCGGTGAACCTCTCCTCGCTTTCCGAACTCGGCGCAGCCAATCCTGCAGGCGAAATACCGGAATCGACCACCACCCTGATGGTCGCGAGCGGCCACTACATGGCCGCCGATGTCCAGTCCAGGCTCGGAGAGTTTGTCCTTGGTGGGGGGAAATTGCTTGTCGCCGGGGTTCTGCCGACCCACGACCTGGACGGCACCCCCTGCACTGCCCTCTCCAATGCCTTGGGCATCGGGATCAGCGGAGAGGTGGGGCGCCACCGGATCGATGGTTTCGGGATGACCACCGACTATTACCCGTCCGTCAAGGTCGTCGACGGCACGGGACTGCCCGCCCGGGCGGAAGTCCGGGTGGGTTCGGCGCAGCTCTACGATGCCGAGGGGTCCACAACCCTATTGAGGGAGGTCCAGACCGGAGAACCTTGCGCCGTCGAGGTCGCAGTCGGACGGGGTCGGGCAATTGTGTGGGGAGCGGACTATCCCTGCGACCTTGAGGTCCACCGGGAGCTGTTCCGGCGCCTGGACGCAACAGCAAGGGTGCGATTTTCAGAGCCCGCCCCGGGCCTGCTCGCCTACACGCAGGTGTCGGACGCGGATCAGTCCGAACTGCTGAACATTTTCAACCTTGCAAGCTATCCGGTCACCACCACCGTGACCGTGGACGAGGAGCCGGCGTTTGGCGGCGCGAAGATCCGCCTCGCTGCCCGGAGCGGCTTGCTCCTCGGCCGCGACCTGGACCTCGGCAACGGCCGCAAGCTTTTGTGGTCCAGCGCAGAGCTCGTCGGCAGGTCCGATGCTGGGCTCACCTTCCGCCTGCACGACGGCGACAACCTTGCGTGCTTGGAACAAGACGGTGTCCGTTCGGTCGTCGACCTCGACGCACCGGCCGGGTCGCGGCCGCTGGAGGACCGGAGCCGGTTCGCCACCATTCAACTCCCCGTACAAGAAAGGAACCACTGACCCATGTCATACCAACCTTCCGAGAGCCGGTACCAATCAGCCGGACAGACCGCCATGCCCTATCGCAGGATCGGCCGCAGCGGATTGCGCCTGCCGGCCGTATCGCTGGGGCTTTGGCACAACTTCGGAGACGAAAAGCCCTTTGAAACGCAGCGGGCGATCCTGCGCCGTGCCTTCGATCTCGGGATAACCCACTTCGACCTCGCCAACAACTACGGAACGCCGGACGGCTCGGCCGAAACCAACTTCGGGCGGCACGTGAAAGAAGACTTTGCTCCGTTCCGGGATGAATTGATCATCTCCACGAAAGCCGGCTACCGCATGTGGCCCGGACCGTACGGGGACGGCGGTTCCCGCAAGTACCTGCTCTCAAGCTTGGATCAGTCCCTCAAACGGATGGGCCTGGAATACGTCGATATCTTCTACAGCCACCGATTCGATCCCGACACCCCGCTCGAGGAAACGATGGCTGCGCTGGACACCGCGGTGCGATCTGGACGCGCCCTCTATGCGGGCATTTCCAGCTACTCGGCGGAAAACACTGTCAAAGCCGCCAGAATCCTCCGGGAACTGGGTACTCCCATGGTGATCCACCAGCCGAACTACAACATTGTTGACCGCTGGATCGAAAAGGGCGAACCAAGCCTTTTGGACGTCCTGGAAGACGAAGGCGCGGGGACGATCGCGTTCGCACCCCTTGCAGGGGGCCTGCTCACTGAGCGCTACACGCAAGGCATCCCCCGGGATTCGCGCGCAGCCACGGGGTTCTTCTCCGAAAAGTCGTTCACCGAGCAGAAAATGAAACTCGTCCACGACCTCGCCGGCATCGCCGCCGGGCGCGGCCAGACGCTGGCACAGATGGCCATCGCGTGGGTATTGCGCGAGCAGCACAAGGGCGCGACTGTGGCGTCTGCTTTGGTCGGCGCCTCGAGCGTGAAGCAGCTGGAGGACAACGTGGCCGCCGTGTCCACGCTTGATTTCCAGGCAGAGGAATTGGCGGCCATCGACTCCCTGCTCACAGGAGACAGGGTCCCGGCTCACAGCTGACGGACGCACCCCGGGGACCCGGCAGAAACCCGTGGGACTGAACAGGACTCCCCTGCTTCGGTTTCCGGGTCTATGCTGGGTTTCCTGGTTGCGCCACCTCGCCCAGGCGCTCCGAACGGCTACCGAGAGCGATGGTCCATGAACGGTTGCGAGACAGTCCTGGCAGGCCTTGAAGCAGAACTCGGCTGGATCCGGGACACGTACATCGATCTTCATAGGCACCCCGAGCTGAGCCTCGAGGAGCACAGGACGTCGAAGCTTGTGGAGGGCAAACTCGCGGCGTTCGGCTATGCCGTAACCCGCCTCGGCGGCACCGGCGTCGTCGGAATCCTCACAAACGGGGACGGCCCAACAGTGCTTGCCCGCGCGGACACGGACGCGCTGCCCGTCGCCGAGGCGACCGGGCTGCCTTATGCGTCGGCCGTGGACGGGGTCATGCACGCGTGCGGGCACGACCTGCACGTCGCCGCACTGCTCGGCGCGGCCAAGCTCATGGCGGACGGGCGCGCAGCCTGGTCCGGGACGTACATCGCTCTGTTCCAACCCGCGGAGGAGATCGGGGCCGGATCCCAAGCAATGCTCGACGACGGACTCGTCGCCAAAGTGCCGCGGCCCGACGTCGCCTTCGCCCAGCATGTGATGCCGATCCCGGCGGGGATGATCGCCACCACGGCCGGGCCTGTCCTCTCAGCCGCCGATTCGCTCAGGATCACCGTGTACGGGAAGGGCGCGCACGGTTCGATGCCGCATATGTCCGTCGACCCCGTGGTGCTGGCTTCCTCGATCGTGCTCAGGCTGCAGTCCATCGTCTCGCGGGAGACAAAGCCGGGCGACTTCGCGGTTGTCACGGTAGGGGCGCTCAACGCCGGCGCGACGGCGAACATCATCCCCGACCGTGCCACCCTCCTGCTCAACATCCGCACTTACGATACCCAGGTCCGCGCGTCCGTGCTCGCGGCCATCGAACGGATAGTCAAGGGCGAGTGCTCCGCCGCCGGATCGCCGCAAGACCCCGATTTCGAGTACTACGACCAGTTCCCGCTCACCAGCAATGACCCTGCGGTGACAGAGAAAGTCCGGACCGCATTTCTGGCCCATTTCGGGGCGGACTCCGTGCGCCAGGCCATACCGCAGACAGCGTCGGAGGACTTCAGCCGCATTCCGGACGCCTTCGGCGTGCCATACACGTTCTGGCTCCTGGGCGGCGTGGACCCCGGAAGCTACCGGGCCGCCGTCGAACGCGGGACAGTGTCCCGGGACATACCGGCCAACCACTCGCCGCTCTTCGCGCCGGTGATCGACCCGACCCTGTCCCTGGGCGTCCAAACCCAGGTGGTCGCGGCCCTGTCGTATCTGGCTTAGGAATACCACTGCCACTCGGGCGGGGCCCAGCCCGTCGGAACCTGATGGTTGTCCTTCGTCCCGCATATTGCGCAGCTGTAGCTTGCCGACGGCGGCCGCAATCCGCTGCCATCGACCGCATAGACAGCCGGGACATACTCATGGAATGTCAAAGGGAACCCCGGGCCGCACTGCCCGCAAGCCGGTACCCTGGGCGGCGCGGCGGGGACACAGGCACGATGAGCGGCCATTCGATGTACAGCACGAGCAAGCGTCATGGTTCTCCCTCACCTCAGCCAGCGGGTAGTGGGTCAAACCTTATGCCAGGATTCACCGAAGGGCCATGGGCGCGTCGAAAGAGATGGTTCGCAATCACTTATGGTATCTAGCATCGACGCTTCCTCGCTAGAACCGGGTTGTGCCGCGCAGCCGGCGGGGACGGCCGTCCGGGTCCACGACGAAGCGGCTGAGCGGATCCGCCCACAAGCGCTGGAGGGACGACACGGGTTCCGGGGTGTGGTGCCGCACGTTTCCGGTGGGGCGGGGCGAGCGGCGTTCGGATTCGTGCCAGTGGTCCAGGGCGTCGGCGGCGGCGTTCCACAGCTTGAGCCCGGCCGCCGGGTCGTGGAGCTCGGGATCGTCCTGGTCCAAGCCCAGGTGTTCGGCCCAGAGTTGGCGCCGGAGCCCGCTGGCCAACGGCCGGGACGAGTCGTGGCCCGCAGAGGGCGGTTCCCCGGCAGTGGTGTCGACTACGGCGCAAGTGAGCTCACTGTCAGTGGTCCAGGAACGGCGGTTGAAATTGTCTGAGCCGCAGGTGAACCAGATGTCGTCGATGATGCACATCTTGGCGTGGATATAGATCGGAGTTCCGGAGCTGTTCTCCAGGTCGAACACGCCGACCCTGTCCGGTGCCGTCCGGCGCAACATCGTGAGGGCGCGAATTTGCCCGATCCGGCTTGCCGGTCCCGTCAGCGGACCATCGGCGTCGGGGTAGCGGGGCACGACGGCGATCACCCTCAGCTCGGGGTTCCGTTCAAGGGCAGCTGCGATTCCGGCCGCGACCTCTGTGGACCACAGGTACTGGTCCTCGATGTAGATCAGCGAGCGGGCGCGGGCGAAGGCTTTCGCGTAGCCGCGGGCAACGCTGCGTTCGCCTTCAGGCGCGAACGGGAACGGGGGACGTTTCACCCCGTAGGTGCGCAGGAGCTGCACGGAATGAGGGCCGGCCACCGGTGGCGGCGGTGCAGCCGCAGGGAGCGGTTCGGGGTGCCGGGGCATACGGGCCAGGCGTTGCAGCAACATCCGGTACGGGGTGCGCCGGTCCAATGGATGGGGGTCGTTCCACCGTTCAGCGAACACTGCCAGCACATCCGCCACCACGGGTCCACGCAGTTCGAGCGCGGCATCGTGCCATGGGGGACGTTTCCCGTACCGCGGATCCATGGTCACCGCCTGCCGGTCGCCCGCGTGGCCGGCATCGTCCCGACGGCTGTGCGAAAGGTCGAGTCCGCCGATGAACGCGACGTCCCGCGACGGATCGTCACGACGGCGGATGACGAACATCTTCTGGTGGTGGGAACCGAACAGCCGCACACGCTGATCCAACAGCACCTCTCCGCCGGCGTCGTTGATCTTGCGACTCAGGAGTTCGTTGGATCGGCCGCTCATGGGGGCCGATACCCGTTCTCCGTGGGATCGCCAGACAAGGCCCCGCACTTCCACCCCGGAGCGCGCCAACCCGGCGAGCAAGTCACCGATCGTCGGTCCCTCTTCCAGAAGCCGCTCGTCCGCGTCGCCGCGCCAGTCGGTGAACCACACGCGGTCTCCCGTCCGCAGGGCAGTCAGCTCCTCATGCAATCGGGCAAAGTAGCTCGATCCGTGAATCAGGGGCCGCACGAGGTTGCCGTCGGACCACGATGGAGAACCCGCACCGCCCGAGTGCACCTCCGTGGCCAGATTCCCCCGCTCAGCGCGACTCAGGAACCAGCTGTCAGCGTCGTTGTCCACTCAGTGCTCCTTCCAGGGGCCCGGGGGCCAATCCTCGAACGTCCGGTCTGCAACCAGCCTAGAAGGTAACCTTACTGATCAAGTCCATGCGCAATGGAAGGCGGAAGACGATGGGTGTTCACCCCGAAGGCACGTCGGACAACGAGTCAGCCGGAGGCACAGGCGAACTCACTGACGACCGGTTCGTCGGTGACGCCGACCTTTCCCGGTGGAAAACGCCAGCCGGCAGATGGCTTGCCTCCCGCGCGCAACGCGCCAGTGCCCGGCTCGGCCCATACGGTGTGCTGATCCTGATCCTGGCTGCCGGAGCCGCGGTCGCATCACTGCTGGCCTTCACCACAGGCCTTGTGTATGAGGCTGTGACAGAAGCCGATGGCGTCGCCGCCCTGGACCACCCGGTCCTTGAAGCAGCGATGACCCTGCGCAGCCCCGCGCTGGACGCCGCAGCCACTGCATACACCGATCTGGCTGGAGGAATCGGGATGCCGATCCTGGCGGTGATCGCGACGGCGGTGCTGGTCCTGCGGCGCCGTTCCTGGACCCCGGCGATCCTCATCGTGACAGCCGCGGCCGGCTCCCTGCTCATGACAGTGGCGGGCAAGCAGCTTATCGGCCGGGCCCGGCCGCCGCTCAGCGACGCCGTGCCGCCCTACGAGTATTCGCCGTCGTTTCCGAGCGGGCATTCGCTCAACTCGTTCGTGATCGCCGGAATCGTCGCCTACCTGATCATCCTGCGCTGCCGCTCCCGCCGGGCCCGCGCCTGGACGGTGACCGCTGCTGCCCTCTTCGCCCTGACCATCGGCCTAAGCCGGGTGTTCCTGGGTCACCACTGGCTCACTGATGTCCTGGCAGCGTGGACCCTCGGAGCCGCCTGGCTGGTCTTGGTCATCACCGCGCACCGCCTTTACCTCACCGCCCGGAAGACTGAGAAGAAGGGCCATTCCCTGGGCGGGACCGCAGGCAGTTGAAAGCCGGACCCGCCGCGGCCGGGCGACAGGAACACATCACGGGTGCTGTCGGTCTTTCATTGCAGGGTCCGCCTCGGCGAGGGCAGTGATCATCCTTTCCATGCGGGCGACGCCGGCAAAGCGGCCGGCGTTGTCCGTGACCAGCAGCGGACTGAACCGGGTGTCCTGGGTCCGTGTCATGGAACGCGCCAGCGCCTCGCTGAGCGGTGTGTCGAGGTTGACCTTCATTCCCGGAGTCATCATCCCCAGCGCCGCGGTCGTGGGGTCCAGTACCGCGACCGGCCGCCGGTGCTCCCCGAGCAGCACCACCGACAGCAGGTCCCGGTCGCCGTCGAACGCAGCAGCCGCGGCTGCGGTGCTCGTGGCCGTCGTCGCTGGTTCCACGATGTCACGCACGGTGCTTCGGTGGGTCACCGACGGTTTCGACGCGAGGCGGTGGGCGAGGTCAAGGTCGATCTGTTCCCACGCTGGCCCCGGCCGGGCAAGGCAATACCCCTGCACCAGCGGAACGCCGAGGGCAACAAGCGCGTCCAGTTCCTCCACCCGCTCCACGCCCTCTGCCAGGATCCAGGCATCCACGCGGCTCGCGAACGTTCCGAGCATGGAGATCAGTGCGCGCTTCGCTTCGTCGCGGTCGACGTCCTGGATGAGCTCCCGGTCAATCTTGATCAGCGAGGGCCGCAACGCAAGGAGGTGACGAAGCCCCGCATAGCCGGCACCGGCGTCGTCGACGGCGATCAGGGCGCCTGCGGCGCGCAGCTGGTTGAGATCGGGTTCGAGCTCCAGATAGGAGTCAATCGGGGTTTGCTCGGTCAGCTCGATCACGAGTCCGCCGAGGTTTCCCTGGCCGCGCCAAATCTCCCGGATTTTCTCGGTGCGCAACAGCTCCGGCGAGACATTGAGGCTCATGAAGCAGTTTGGCGGCAGGACCGGGCGTGCTTTGAGCGCCTCCCGCAGGGCTGCCGCCTCGAGATCGGCCGACCGGCCGTGTGCGCGTGCGGCGGCAAACCACGCTTCAGGGTTCTTTTCAGCGAAGCCCGGAAACCGGGCGAGGGCTTCGTAACCCACCACTGTTCCCCGGGCGGTGTCAGTGATGGGCTGGTACGCCGCCGAAAGGCCCTCACCGCGGCAAGCAGCGGCCAGGTTCTCCGGCCAGTCCGGGCCCGAGGCGGACCCGGTTCCCTTTAGCCCGCCGCCTGCCTCGGGACTCAACTAACGGGGACGATGGCTTTGTGGACAGACTCCACGACGTCGGCCGGCAGTGCGTCCATCCCGTGTGCCGATGCGGCGTGGGCAGCTACGTTAATCAGGATTTCATCGTCCGTGCTGCACACCCAGCGGGCCTCGCAACCGGGAACCACATCACCACAGGCAAACGATTTCACTAGAGCTCCTTTTTCATCAACAGCGAACCCGACAACCTTACGCGACACCCGGATGCGGCATGTTGCCCAAAATTTGCCTTCCCTGCACTTGGCCTTTGCCTGGTGCTGGAAGAGTCGGTCGGGGGTTTTTCGTCAGCAAATCCAAGCACCGGGAGCAGCTCATGTCAGGTCTGAACCGTCGACGTTTTCTTCAACTATCAGGGGCCGGCGCGGCGAGTACCGCGCTCTCGCAGATGCTCGGCGAAAGCCTCGCCCGCGCCGCGGAGATCCCCGCCAACCGGGCGACCGGATCGATTCAGGACATTGAGCACGTCGTGATCTTCATGCAGGAGAACCGCTCTTTCGACCATTACTTCGGCACGCTCAAGGGCGTGCGCGGGTTCGGTGACCCGCATCCGGCCATCCTGCCGGACGGGAAGGACGTGTGGCATCAGAACAACGGCAGCCGTGACGTCCTTCCTTACCACCCGGATGCACCAAACCTCGGCATGCAGTTCATGGAGGACCTTGACCATTCCTGGCCGCTCACGCACCAGGCATTCAACAACGGCAAGTACGATCAGTGGCTCCCCGCCAAGTCGGATGCCACGATGGCCCACCACGAACGCAAGGACATCCCGTTCCACTTCGCCCTCGCTGACGCGTTCACGGTCTGCGACCAGTACCACTGCTCCGCCCTGAGCCCCACGGACCCCAACCGCTACTTCATGTTCACCGGCGGCGACGATTCGGACCGTAAAGGCGGCGGACCCGACTTGTGGAACGGCGAGAACGGCTATTGGTGGAGCACTTTCCCCGAGGAGCTCGAGAAGGCCGGAGTGTCATGGAAGGTCTACCAGGACGTCGGCGACGGCCTCGACGCCGCAGGCTCCTGGGGCTGGACGGAGGACGCGTACGTCGGCAACTACGGCGACAACTCGTTGTTGTACTTCAAGCAGTACCAGAATGCGCAGCCCGGAAGCCCGCTCTACGAGAAGGCCCGCAAGGGAACGAACGCGAAGGCTGGTGACGACCTGTTCCGGATCCTCCGCGAGGACGTGACATCGGGCAAGCTCCCGCAGGTCTCCTACGTCGTGGCCCCCGAGGCCTACACCGAGCACTCAAACTGGCCCCCGAACTTCGGCGCCTGGTACACGGCGAACGTCCTGGACATCCTGACGTCCAACCCGGACGTCTGGAGCAAGACTGCAGTGCTTTACATGTACGACGAGAACGATGGATTCTTCGACCACATCGTTCCTCCGCACCCCAACACCCCCGCGATCCCGGGCGCGTCCACGGTCTCGACCGCCGGCGAGTGGTACGACGGCACTCCTACTTTCTACGGCGGCAAGGACGTCCCCGGCCACTTCGGCCTTGGCCTGCGCGTGCCGATGATGGTCATCTCACCCTGGAGCATGGGCGGCTGGGTCTGCTCCGAGACCTTTGACCACACCTCGATCATCCGCTTCCTCGAAACCCGCTTCGGAGTGAAGTCGCCGAACATCACGCCGTGGCGCCGCGCGGTCTGCGGCGACCTCACCAGCGCCTTCGACTTCTCCGCGGCCGGCGGCGCAGTCCCGGCCATGCCGGACACCTCCGCGTACAAGCCGGCCGACCACAGCCGCCACCCCGACTACGTTCCGACACCGCCGGCGGTGAACAGCATGCCCGCACAGGAAAAGGGCACGCGCCCCTCGCGCCCGCTCGGGTACGCGCTCGACGTCGCGGCCACGGTGGGGGACGGCAAGCTCTCGGCACGCTGGTCGAACACCGGGACGCTCGGCGCACATGTGCAGGTGCGCTCGAACCTCCTTCCCGCGGGCCCATACTCGTACACGATCGGCGCGGGCGCGGCCCTCGACGGGTCCTGGGCGCTTGGTGCCGAGTACGACGTGCAGATGCACGGCCCTGCAGGCTGGTACCGCCGCTTCGCGGGCACGACGGCGGCCGCGGACATCCGGGCGACGGTCACCAGGGACGGCGCGTCCGGCCACGCGCAGTTCCGGATCGAGAACGCCGGCCCGGCGGCGGCCGCGCTCACGCTCGCGGACGCGTACGGCGCCGGATCGCAGAAGCTCGCGCTCAACCCGGGGCAGGCCAAGACTGTTGTGGTGCGGACTCAGGGCGGCTGGTACGACCTCAAGATCACCGCTGCGGTGGATCCGAAGCTCGTTCGGATCCTGGCAGGACGGCTCGACGACGGCCGGGCGCTCACGTCCGACCCCCAGCTTTAGCCCCGGGCGCCTCGATAGTGCTCGGCCAGCCGTGCCAGTCCCTCATCAAGGGAGACTGCGGGCGTCCAGTCGAGGAGTTCCCGGGTCTCACGCTGGTCGAACCAGTGGGCGGTGGAGAGCTGCTCAGCGAGGAATCTGGTCATCGGCGGCTCTTCTTTGCGCCCTGTCCAGGTCCAGAGCTTTTCCACCACAGCTCCCGCCGCCCGCGCCAGCCCACCCGGCACGGTCCACGACGGCACGGCGACGCCCCCTGCTGCGCATATGCCTGCGAGCAGTTCGCCGACCGGGCGGGGCTCGCCGTTGCTCACGACGACGGATCGGCCATGGACGTGTTCCATGCGGTGCAGCGCGGCGACGATGGCCGAGGCGGCGTTGTCCACGTAGGTGGTGTCGATAAGGGCCGCACCGGCGTCGAGCAGCGGGAGGCGGTTGCGGCTGGCGCGGTCCAGGACCCGTTCCACGAGCTGGGTATCGCCGGGGCCCCAGACGATATGGGGGCGCACGGCTGCGACCCGGAAGTCCGGAGCGTCCGCTGCCAGCGCCAGCAACTCAGCTTCGGCCTTGGTGCGGGAGTAGTTGCCGTGCGCATGCTGCGGGTCGGCCGGCTCCGCGCCCAGTCCGACGATCGAGGTGCCGGAGTTGGCCACGGACGGGGAGGAGACGAACACCAGGTCCCGTACCCCGGCCGCGCGGGCGGAGTCGAGCAGACGGCGGGTCCCTTCGACATTCACCTCGTCGAACTCCGCTGCACGGCCCGTGAAGGACACTTTCGCGGCGAGGTGGACGATTCCCTCCGAGCCCTCGACTGCTCTTCGGAGTGCCGCACCGTCCGTCAGGGATCCGCGGAAGTCCGTCGCGCCGTCGACTCCTGAGGGACGGCGCTGGAACGTGGCCACGGCGTGGCCTTGGCGGGTCAATAGCCGGGCAACTTCCCGTCCGAGCAGCCCGCTCGCACCGGTGACGAGGACCCTCACGGCTCCCCCGGCCGGCCGCCGGCCAGCACCAGTGAAGCCCAGCCGGACAGCCGGGTCCTGTCGATCTTGGCGTTGTGTCGGATGTCGGTGGGCTGCGCGGGCACCGCGAGCACAGCGGAGACCTTGACGCCGGCCTCGAGGGCCGCCTCGCGGACACGTCCTGCGAGCGCCGGCGCAGCAAGGCCGGCTTTGCGGGAGGGCGGGACGGTCTCGACGACGGCGACGACGGCCTGGGTTCCTGCCGGTCCGACGCCGGTGATGGCGGCCAGCCGGACGCAGTCCAGGCGTTCGATGGCCCGTTCGGCACCCACGGGCGTCACCACGGCCCCGGGCGCCGTCACGACGTGGGCGAGACGTCCTTCCACCCAGAGCCGGCCGGCGTCGTCGAAGTGGCCCACGTCGCCGGTGCGGTGCCATCCGGGCAGGCTGATGCTCTCACGTTGGGTCAACCACAGCCTGTCATAGGCTTCCTTGACGTGGGCGGCGCTGACCAGGATTTCCCCGGTCACGCCAGCTTTCGTCACGGCATCGGATCCAGGTGCGGTGCCGTCCGCGGCGAGTGGGACGACGGCCACTCGGGCGCCATGCACGGGCTTCCCCACGCACACGCCGTTTCCTGCTCCCGCCACAGTGCCGGCGGCGGTTTCGGCGTCGGCGGCCTGGATTTGTTCGAGGCTGATGTCGGTGACAGGCAGCGCCTCGGTCATCCCGTACGGGGTATGCAGCGAAGCCCTGGGCAGCAGCCGCTGCACCTGCGCCAGGAGCGGTTCCGGAACGGGCGCGCCGGCCGAGAGAAGCAACCCGACAGCTTCCAGGGCTTGATGCCCTGCCGCACCCACGCCATCCCGGGTGGCGAGGACGTTGCGCAGCGCAGCTGGAGAGGCGAAGACGACGGTTGCCTCGATGGCCGCCGCTGCATCCGCCAGCGCGCGGGCCGTCAAAGTGCGGGGCGCAGTAACGTCCATGTCTGGCGTCACCGAAACGGCTCCGAGCGCCGGCCCCAGCAAAGCGAACGGGGCGAAACCCGCCACGAGCCGGGCACCGGGACGGATCCCGAAGGTTTCGGCCAGCGTATCCCGCATCGCGGCCAGCTGCCGGTGCGTATAGAGCACGCCTTTCGCCGGACCGGTGGAGCCGGAGGTGAAGAGCACTGCAGCCGGCACATCCGGGTCCACAACGTGCATGGGCCGCCCTGAACCATGCCTGGCACCGAGCCCGGCCAGGGCGGCAAGAGATGTTTCGACACCCAGGATTCGGCGGCGGGCAGCCGGAAGGTCCCGGACGCTGATCCGCCGTCCCGGCCAACCGAGCACCGAGGCGGCCGCCAGCGCCTTGTCGATTCCGATGAGGAAATCGGCACTGGCGCCCTTCAGCGCCCGGCCCAGGCCCCTGGTCCCCAATCCTGCGTCGGCCACGACCACCACCGCGCCGATCCGCAAGCACGCGTAGAGGGCTACGGTCAGGTCCACTCCGGGCGGAACCATCAGGCTCACCCGGCTGCCGTTCCCCACCCCGGCTTCCCGCAACCCCGACGCAAGGTCAAGGATGTTCCGGTCCAGCTGCTGCCAGCTGAGCGAACGGCTGACGCTGCCGTCCCGCGCCATTTCCGCGACGGCGATATCTCCCTTCGCCGGCCCTGTCGCGAGCCCACCGAGCAGATCCCCGAGGGGTCGGAATCCCGACGGCGACGGCCTGGCTGCGTCGTTCGGCCGCTGACCGCCGCTCGTTGTTTCTTCGACTGTCGCAGGCTCGCGCGCACTCACACCCCCGTGCTCGACGAGCCATTGGAAGACAGGCGTGGCGATGTCCCGGTCTTCGGCCACGAGGTGTCCCGCGCCTTCGAATCGGTGCACCTCGGCGTGCGGAAGCCGGCTGATGAGGTCCTTGAGGTACCGGTCGGAAAAGATGGGATCCCGGGGACCCCAGAGCATCAGGGCCGGGACCTTCAGCCTGCGCAACCCTTCCGCGACGCGTGTGAGCGCAGGGAAGCTCGGATGGGAAGCATCCGCGGGAATATCCGCCACAAAGTTCCCTACCCCGGCCCGGCGGGAGGCTCCGCGATAGGGGGCCATGTAGGCGTCCCGAACGTCAGCGGGCAGCGGCGGGTTCGCCAGCGAGTGTGTCACCCGCAGAAAGGCGTCCGACGTCGTCGTGCCCCACCGGTGAACGAGCGGGTGCAAGGCAAGCCGGAGGGCTGGCGGGATTGCCGAATCGGAGGGGTGATGCACGGCGGTGTTAGTCAGCACCACGCCGGTGACCTGCCGCGGGTGGGCTAATGCCCAGCCCAGGCTGATGACGCCGCCCCAGTCGTGACCCACCGTCACCACCGGGCCGTCCAGATCCAGTGCGTCCGTGAGGTCGCCCAGGTCGTTGATCCGGTCTGCCAGGCGCCGGAAGGTGCCGCTGCGCTCGGAGTAACCCATGTCCAGCTGGTCCACCGCCACGACGCGCCAAGGATGGGCCGCGTCCGATCCGGCGGCCAGCAGGGTCCGCCACAGATAGGACCACGTGGGGTTGCCGTGCACGCACAACAGGGTGCCGACGGGAGCCAGGCCGCGGCGGGAGAGCTGAGCGCCGTTATCCAACACGTGCCAGCGGCGCACGGTGCCTGGCGCATCGACGGCGGATGTGGACGGGACGCTGATTGTCCGGGACCATTCCGGATCGACCCCGGGCCAGAGGGTGGCTACCAAACGATTTCCACCATTCCCGCGTTCAGCCCGGAACCAACACCCATGCACAACACACGGTCTCCGGAGCTCAGCGACTGCGCCTCGGCTGCCAGCGTCATCGGGAGCGAGGCCGGCCCTACGTTGCCCCAGTGCGGGAACGTGATCGGTACCTTGTCCGCGTCCAGGTCAATGGCGTTGATGATCGCTTGGGTGTAGGCATTGCTGACTTGATGCGTGACGTAGCGGTCCATGGCGGCCCAGTCCCACTCCGGCTGGGCTTCCTGCCAGGCGTCGACGACCAGCTGGAGGCCGCCGTCGAGCAGGCCTTTCGTGTCGGTGGTCATGCCGTCGATGCCCCCCACACACAATTCGTGGTGTTCCGTGCCGGCACGCATCACGCCGCCGATAAGCCGATGCGCCCCGGGGTGCTCGTCCGCTGGGCCCAAGACTGCTGCGGCAGCGCCAGAACCGAGCGTGAGGGTAGCGAACTCCCGGCCGAAGTCTTCACGCGTGGTCTCAGGCCGCTGAAGCCGTGCCAGCGTGGCTTCCTGGGTCACTTGGGCGTCCTCGCCATTGACGATGACGGCGTACTTGATCTGCCCGGAGTCGATCATGTTGGCCGCCAGGATCAAGGCGTTCACGAATCCGAGGCAGGCGTTGGCCAGGTCGAAGTTCATGGCCGACGACGGCAGGCCGAGTTCGTGGTGGATCTTCACCGCCACGGACGGTTCGAGATTTCGCCTCGTGACCGAGGTATTGATCAGCAGGCCGATTTCGGACGCTTCGACGCCGGCCTCGGCCAGGGCCTTCGCGCCCGCTTCGACCGCGGCGTCATCGAATGATGTGCCGGCGGCCCACCAGCGGCGGTGCGTGATGCCGGCCACGCGCTCAAGCAGCCGCGGCGGGAACTTCAGCCGCTGCAGCGTTGAAGCCAACCTGCGGTCGAAATCCGTGGAACTCACGATCCTCGGAGCCTCGATACAGCTCACCGAGAGGAGCGCGGTGTTACTGTGCCTGAAGGTTGCATTCCCTGCCAAGTCAAGCCCCTGTTCGTTTCCGTGCTGCATTCATGCGGTGACTGTACCCATAAGTGCAAGCCCAAGAGCTTAACTATGCCCGTCCAACCGCCAATCTCGCGTATTTTGTGTGGAATTACGCAGCTTCCTTGGTTTCGACGTCGTGAATGTTCCGATCCCGGTGGACCTTTCGCACGAAGACGGTCCGGACTTGGCTCCGGAAGGTCAGGCCATTGTTCCGGCTGACCACGATCACCGAGCAGAAGGCGGTCAACAGCACAACGGTGCCTGAGACTGCCACCGCCCAGCGCGGACCGAATTCAGTGCCGATCCACCCCATGAGCGGGGCCCCCACGGCGGTCCCGCCCTGCATGACGGCCATGTACAGCGCCAGCACGCGCCCCCGGAATTGGGGTTCCGCCGAGAGTTGGATACTCGTGTTGCAGCTGTTCAGGAAGGTCATGGATCCGATACCGACCGGAATCAGGGACGCCGCGTAGAGCCAGAACGACGGGGAGATGCTCCCGATGAGGGTGAAGATGCCCATGGTGATGGCCCCGAGCAGCAAGAAACGCATCCGCGGGCCGGACCTCCGGGCCGCCATGAGCGCCCCTGCCAAGGTCCCTACCGCCATGATCGAACCCAGAAGGCCGAACTCCCCCGGCCCCATCCCGAACTCCGTGGTGGACATGAGCGCATTGGTCACGGGAAAATTCATGCCGAAGGCCCCGAGGATCCCGACCATGACGAGGATGAGCACCAAGTCCGGGCGTCGGCTCACGTAGCCAAGGCCCTCCACCACCGGATGCTTTCCGTTACCTGCCGGTGCCGAGGGGAACAGCGCGGAAGGCTGAATGCGCCACAAAGACACGAGGACGGCGGCGAAACTGGCCGCGTTGAGCAGGAAGACCGGTCCCGTGCCGATCGAGGCGATCAGCACCCCGGCGATGGCCGGTCCGGTGAGCCGGGCAGTATTGAAAGACGCAGAGTTCAGCGCCACGGCATTTGCAACATGCTCCTGCCCCACGAGTTCGGAAACGAACGCCTGCCGGGCCGGACCGTCAATGGCGCTGGCCACTCCCAGGCACAAGGCGGCCACATACAGTTGCCACAATTGCGCCGAGCCGGTCAGGACCAGAAGCCCGACCAGCAATCCACAAAGGCCCATGGCCGACTGCGTCCACCGCAAGATCCTCAGTTTGCGGTATCGGTCTGCAAGCACGCCCCCGTAGGGACCAAGCAACAACATCGGAAGGAACTGCAGCCCCGTGGTAATACCCACGGCTGTACCGGAATGGTTGGTCAGGACCGTCAGCACCAGCCAATCCTGCGCGACCCGCTGCATCCACGTGCCGATGTTGGACACCATGGCTCCGGAGGCCCACAACCGGTAGTTGCGGTTTTCCAAAGCCCGGAACATGGCGCTCATCGTGCGCTCAACTCCTGCAGGATGTGCGCCGCGCGGCTGAGCGTCAGGCGCTCTTCTTCGCTGAGTCCGGCAACCCGCTGAGCCAACCATGCCGTCCGCTGGCTCCGGGCCTCGTCCAGGACTTCCTCACCGGCCGGAGTAATCCCCACCTGGACCTGGCGGCCGTCCACGGGATCCGCTGACCGCGATGCGAATCCCTTGTCGGTCAGCGAATTCACGATCCGGGTCATGGATGGCGCCTGCACATGCTCCCGCTCGGCCAGTTGCCGAAGGGTCTGGGATCCGTTCCGAAGATGCGCCAGGACGGTGTACTGGCCGGGCGTGAGGACATCGCCGCTGGCCTCGGTCCGGAGCCTCCTGGAGGTGCGCATCACGGCAGTCCGCAGATCGATCGCGAGCACGTCCGGCTGGATGTCATCCGTCGGGTGCCGGGAGTCTTTTTTGGAATCAGTCATGGTACCTCCAGGGGTGGCCGCCAGCCAAGGTTAGCGACGCTAATTAGCAGTGCTAACTATATTCTAGCCCCTCGACGGTCTTGGTCAGGGCCCTGTTTTGGGCGCCCCAGGTGCCGAAGCGGATCTGGGTCAGCCGATCGTTGGCGTCGTAGCTGTAGGTCGCTGTCTGGTTGTTGGGCCCGTTCGGCCACGTCACGAAGGGTGGCTACGGCCATGGTTGCCTCCTCATTCAATGCTCAACATCGAGGCTATTGCAACGTTGCAAATTGATGGTTATGCTTTTGCAACGATAGAAAACGGTGAGATTCGCCCCCAGGCCGAACTTGGGCGTCCTGCACGAAGGAAGGTCATGAAATCTGAATCACCCAGCCGGCTGGCTGTTCTGCAGTTTGGTGTCATCACGACACACCGGCTGGGCGCGTTCCGGCGGCCGGTGACCGGCGAGGGTGCCCGGTGCACAAGTCGCGGGTCATCGCTGAGCCGTGCCCCTGAGCGACGGCACGAACCTCCGCGTTCCGGCTCCCAGCGGCCCGGCACATGTTCAGATCCGGCTCGAACGCGCCGGTCACATACTCGGGCGCGCCTTTGTTGACGATGCTCCCATCCAGGGGCCAAACCGCAGCGAAGCCCGCACGCTTTGAACGAATCGCGGGTCTTGACATCCCAAGCGTTCCCGTTTCAACACTTGAAGGACCAGACTGTGACAGATCAGCACACCGCGACCCACATCATTCCCAAACCCGAGCATCCCCGTCCCCAGTTTGTCCGCGACAGGTGGATGAACCTTAACGGGTATTGGGGCTTTGAGATCGACGCCGGTGATTCCGGCCTCGAGCGCGGACTCCGTATCCGCGAACTTTCCGACGAGATCCTCGTACCGTTCGCGCCCGAATCCAAGCTCTCCGGGATCGAAACCGTCGACTTCATGGAGGCAGTCTGGTATCGCCGAACCGTAATCATCCCCGAGGACTGGACAGGTCACCGTCCCTTCCTGCACTTCGGCGCCGTCGACCACGACACGACCGTCTGGGTCAACGACGTCGAAGTGGCCCGACACCGGGGCGGCTTCACACCTTTCAGCGCTGACCTGCACGGAATCGCTGAGCCCGGAACGGAAGCGACGATTGTTGTCAGGGCGAGGGATTCGCGCAACGAAATGCAGGCACGAGGCAAGCAGGCCACCTGGTACAACAACACGGAATGCCTCTACACCCGCACGACCGGGATCTGGCAAACGGTGTGGATGGAGGCCGTGCCCGAAGTTCACATCAGGCGTTTGCGGATGACACCGAGCCTTGCCGATTCGAGCGTCACGATCGAGATTCCCATAAGCCAGAACCGTGCGGGATACACGGTGAACGCCGTACTCACAGGAACCGGAAACTTCGGCATTACTGCGCAGACGCGCGCTGACCTGGACCTCACACCATCGGTACGCCTCGAGATACCGGTGGAGGCGCTGCGGCCCTGGTCCATTGACGACCCCTACCTTTACGACCTGGAAGTCTCGGTTCTGGACCGGGATGGCGTCCTCGTCGATCATGTCCGCAGCTACACGGCTGTACGTTCGGTGGCCCTTGACGAGAAAGTCGTGCGTCTCAACGGCAAGGCGGTCTTCCAGCGTTTGGTCCTTGATCAGGGCTACTGGCCGGATTCGCTGATGACTTCTCCGGACGACGACGCATTGGTCAAAGACATTGAGCTGTCAATGTCGGCCGGATTTAACGGTGCCCGCCTTCACGAAAAGGTCTTTGAGGAGCGCTTTCTGTACCACGCCGATCGCCTGGGTTATCTGGTCTGGGGTGAGTTTGGCGACTGGGGTGTTTCCGGGGGCGGAACCGTGGGGCACAACCAAAAGCCAACCTCCAGCTTCGTCGCGCAGTGGCTAGAGGCCCTGGAAAGGGATTTCAACCACCCATCGATTATCGGCTGGTGCCCGCTGAATGAAACTCACCAGGTACTGCACGACCGCATCACCGTTCTGGACGACGTCACCCAGGCGATGTTCCTCGCCACGAAGCTGGCCGACCCGACACGACCGGTCATCGACGCGTCGGGCTATGCCCACCGCGTCCGGCTCACCGACATTTATGATTCCCACTCCTACGAACAAGATCCCAGGAAGCTCCACATCGAACAGGCCGGCCTGGCAGAGGGAATCCCGTTCGTGAACCGAAGCCAATTCGGTCAGGAATATTCCGTCCCCTATCGCGGGCAGCCGTACTTCGTCTCGGAATTCGGAGGTATCTGGTGGAACGCCGAGGAAGCACACCAGGCGATGGAGGACGACGCGGCCGGCACGGACCGGGAAACCTCATGGGGATATGGCGAACGCGTCCGAAACGAGGAAGAAATCTACCTCCGATTCCAAGGCCTTTGCGATGTCCTCCTGGATAACCCCAATATGTTCGGCTACTGCTACACCCAGTTGACAGATGTCTTCCAGGAAAAGAACGGCCTCTTCAATTTTGATCGCAGCACCAAACTGGACATAGCCCGGATCCGCTCCAGCCAGACCCGTCCAGCGGCCATCGAGCTGGTCGGCGCCAGTGTCGCGGAACCGGACGAGGCGTCAATCTAGCGCCGACCCTGCAGCAAAACACCAGGTGCCGGCTCAAGGGGGTCCCCGAAGACACTCTCGGGCCGGGTGGCGGCCACCCCGCGGGTCATCGCCTGGACGTAGCTATCCGCGCGAGCGACGCATCACAGAAGGCAGGATCCCACTGGCGATCCGCCGCTTCCTCAAGCGCTTCAGCGCCCGAGGGATCTTCCGCCAACTCCAGACGCTCATGGTTTGACTCGGGGCAAAGACCTGAAGGACAGAAGTGCCGCTGAACCTCTGAGGGAACTCACCGCCGGTACGACGGCCCGGCCCCGAGTTTTCCTGACGGCTCTGGTCTGCGCAGGGTATGAAAAGACCATCCAGAAAGACTTACGGCAAAAAACGATTGCGCCCGAGGCGGAACGGGAATAGATTGACGGATGAAAATCCTGCAACGTTGCAATACAGTTTTGAACCTCGATTTTTCAACGTTGCAACAAACCTGAAGGGACGAACAGATGGCGGACAACACAACTGGTTACGCACGGCTGTCGCGATGGCGAGGTCGAAAGAGACTCACAGCCCTCATATCGGCACTCGCCCTCGGGTTCGCAGGAATGGCGGGATCCGTCATGCTCAGCGCGGCTCCCGCGGCCGCGACGACGTCGGGCACGCTCTACGCTCCAAACACCACGACGAATCCTAACGAAGACGCAAGCTACCCCCGAATCATCCGGCTTGCCAACAGCGGCACCTCGAACGGAACCCTACTCGCGACGTTCTCGCATTCGGGGGTCGGCACGACCCCGGCAAACTTCCCGATCTACCGCTCGACGGATGGGGGCGCCACCTGGTCGTCGAGCCCGATCGGCACGGTAACGGACACGGTCCATGGCTGGGGTCTCGATGGTCCGGCCCTGTACGAACTACCCCAGGCCGAGGGAAACCTGGCTGCGGGCACGCTGATCGCGTCGGGCACGGCCTGGGTCCGCAACGACTTCACGCAACAGGCGATCGAAGTATTCGTGAGCACCGATCACGGGGCCACCTGGTCCTATCGCAGCTCGTGCACCTCGGAGTCCGGCCAAGCCAACACGGAAGGCCACGGCATCTGGGAGCCCGATTTCAACACCGACAGCAGCGGCAATCTCAATTGCTACTTCTCGGATGAGCGCCCGTCCTCGAGCGGCTATAACCAGGTACTCGCCCACGTCACGTCAACGGACGGCGGGGCCACCTGGGGCAGCGAGGTCTACGACGTCGCGGTGCAGGACGGTATCGCCCGTCCGGGGATGACCGACGTGGTGAAGCTCCCGAACGGTACTTATGGGATGACGTATGAAGACTGCAAGAACGGGTACGACCCCGATGCGGCATGTTCGGTGTACTTCAAGACCTCGACCGACGGCGACAACTGGTCTCCAACCTCGGGGCTGGGCACGCTCGTTCAGACGAGCGATGGCCGCCATTTCCTGCACACGCCCCAGCTCGCCTGGTCTCCAGCTGGCGGAGTGAACGGCACGCTCATCGTATCTGGGCAGCGGGTGGTGACGGGAGCGGACGGCTCGATCTCGGTGATGGCCGAGTCAGGGCAAGCGCTCTTGACCAACACGAACCTCGGGGTCGGATCGTGGACCGAAATGAGGGCGCCGGCCATCGTGAACCCGACAGGCGGCTATGACGCCGGCGAGACCAGCTGCCCCGGCTACAGCTCGCCCATCCTGCCCTCGGTCGACGGCAACACCATCCTGTATATGGCCGGCACGTCCATCAGCAACGGCAAGTGCGCGGTGTCCTTCGGATCGGATGTCATTTCCGGGCCGACCGGCGCGATCACAGGCCCCGGGACAACCGGCAAATGCATCGACGTCAACCACAACACCGACGTCAACGGCAACACCGCCCAGCTGTGGACCTGCGGCGGGGTTCCCGGCCAGCAGTGGTCAGTGAATGCGGACGGTACGATCCGCGCGTTCAGCAAGTGCCTCGACATCGACGGCAACGGTACAGTGAATTCCACCCAGGTCGAGCTGTGGGGCTGCGACGGAGCCGGAGGTCAACAGTGGATTCCGCAGGCGAACGGATCGCTGCTCAACCCGCAATCGGGACGCTGCCTGGATGACCCTGCCGGGGTGACGACCAACGGAACGACACTGCAGATCTACGACTGCAACGGACTGTCGACACAGCAGTGGACACTCGCCGGGGCTCCGACCAGTGCGATCTTCGGTCCTGGCACCACCAGTGAGTGTGTGGATGTGAACCACAACACGAATGTCAACGGCAACACGGTGCAGCTGTGGACGTGCAACGGGGCGCAGGGCCAGCAATGGTCCGTTAGCCCGGATGGCACGCTTCGTGCCTTCGGCAAGTGCCTCGACATCGATGGAAACGGCACAGCGAACTTCACCCAGGTCCAGCTGTGGGGCTGCGACGGAGCCGGGGGTCAACAGTGGATTCCGCAGGCGAACGGATCGCTGCTCAACCCGCAGTCCGGTCGTTGCCTGGATGATCCGTCCGGGAACACGACGATCGGAACGACGCTGCAGATCTACGACTGCAACGGGCTCTGGTCGCAGAAGTGGAACATCGCGGCATAGCGTGACAAGCGCGGTGGCACGGCGCAGTGCGTCGTGCCACCGCGGCGTCGCGCGGCCGAACCAAGACGCACCACCCCGCGATCACACAACGACAGGAAACGTCACATGATCACTACCGTCGCCGAAGGCCGGCACTTCCACATCACCGGAGACACCCCCGCCATCATCCAGGCCGACCTTGGTGCTGCGGTCGACATGGTAAAAACCCATGCGATCCAGGAACGCGCGCATGGCATCCTGGTGACCCAGCACGGACCCGGCACCTACACCGTGGCCATGAGCCCCGAAGTCCCCTACGGGCGAACCCTGGAAAAAAGGGACCCCGGCTTTCGGGCCCAAACCCGTTCCAGTGATGCCGCCAGCACGACCCCGAGCCGGGACTGATCCATACGCCGACGGAGTAGATCGACCACCACAACGGCCGCCCCCAGCCAACCACCGCCGAACCACCAGTTCGGCGACGATCGCCGTCTTGGAGGCATCATCTACCGGCATCTCGATCGACCAGCTGAAATCAATCGGCGGATCCGGGAAGGCCATGTACGCGCCCGACAAACTCGGCCCCACTTAACGCGGCGGAGCCGATCTCCGAGCAGTCAGCATCTTGCTGACCACTTTAGGAACACTCTAGGCTCGTCCAATCGTGCTCTCGCGCACGATCAGTTCGTGGTCGGCCCACAGCTCGACCGGTGCGTCGCCCGACTGGTCGCCCAATCTGCCGACCACGCGTCCGACGGCGAGGCGGGCGATCGCGTGTTTGTCCGGCGCGATGCTGGTGAGCGAGGGGGTGTTGAACCGGCCGGCCACGATGTCGTCAAAGCCGACCACCGCGACATCTTCGGGTACGCGGAGTCCGGCGGTGAGCAGGGCGCGGATGGCTCCGATCGCGACCAGGTCGTTGTAGCAAAATACGGCGTCCGGAGGTCCGTCCGGATGTTTCAGTAACAATTTCATCGCGTCCATGCCATCGTCGAAGTGGAACTGGCGTGTCGGGATGATGAGTGAGGGGTCGACGTCGCGCCCTGCGGCCTCGTGCGCGAGCCGGTATCCGCGGGTACGCAGCTGGGCCGTCTCGCCCGTCTCGTACGGTTGGTCGCCGATCGCGGCGATTCTTGTGCGCCCGATGTCGATCAGGTGGGATGTCGCTAGCTGCGCGGCGGCCACGTTGTCGATCGCGACGTGGTCGTAGCCGCCCCCGAGGATCCGCTCGCCGAGGAGCACGAGCGGGCTGGTCGCGTCACGCTGGGCGAGGTCGGACTGGGATAGTGCGAGCGGACTTAGGATCACGCCGTCGAACATGGCTGCGCTGCCGTCGCGCATGATGAGCTCGCGCTCACGAGTCGGTTCACCGTCGGTCTGGTCCACGACGACCGTGTAGCCGTAGTCCCGGGCGGTCGTGACGACCACCCGGGCGAGTTCGGCGAAGTACGGGACGTCCAGCTCGGGGACCACGAGCGCGATGAGGCCGCTGCGCCCATTTTTCAGGTTTCGGGCCATCACGTTCGGTCGGTAACCGAGTTCGGCGACAGCAGCCTCGACCCGGATGCGTTTCTGCTCCGAGACGGAGGCATAACCGTTGACGACGTTCGAGACGGTTCGGATCGAAACGCCGGCTCGCTCGGCTACATCGCGCAGGCGGACGGCCATTCGACTACCTCCGTATGCTTATCGCTACTGAACAATCTCGCAACCCCAAATTTCAACGATGCAAAATCTAGCGTACGACATCCACGGCGGTGACTGCAACGAGGTCGCCCCCTGCGACGAGCGCAACGTGAAGACGCGCGGCGGATCGCCCTGGTGGAAGGGTCGCCGACACTCGCACTGGGTCGCCAGAGTGGTAGGGGTGCGCGGTCCCTGCGCTGACAGAGTCACCCGAGATTGCAAGCTCCCGCAGGCGGTCCGGATCCGCTTCGCCAAGAGGTGCTCCCCAGGCCGTGACCAGGTCTCCGGTCACGGGGCTGGTGCCGTGGTGGGAGACGCGTACGTCGAAGGTGACTGTTCCGTCGGGTGATGCGAGGACATCTTGTCCGGGCGCCACGGGGGTGATCTCGGGGATGAGCACCGTGTCGGCGTTCGTGTCGGCGGGCACGCTGCCTCCAGTGTCTTTGAGTTTGCGATCGGCGTCGTAGAGGCCGGCCATTTCGTGCTCGACGTCGTAGAGCTCGGTCCAGACATAACCGGACAGTCGCTCATGGCGGCGTAGCTCGAGGGTCTGCCAGCGCAGGTTCCAGCCGCGCTCGACGCTGGTGAAGCCGCCGCCGAATTCGCTGTTGAGGTTGGGCTTGCCGTCGCCGTCGTGCGGGTCCAGGGCCATCAGCTGTTTGTCGACGACGACGCCGATCCCGATCCCCACGGGGAAGATGTTGTTCCCCGCCGCTAGTAGTTTCTGGACCTTGGCGCTCCATCCGGCAGGCGTCTCGTCGTAGATGTGCCAGTCGACGATGTCGGTCGACACGTGCGACCAGCCCGAGTTGTCGACGGCCGGCCGGGTGGTGTCCAGCGACTTCAGTAGTTGGAACGCCTGCCGCACCGCTTCCTGTTTCGCCGGGTCGTTTTCAACGTCCCAGTCCAGGCCCCACTCCTCGTTGTACAGGCCCCAGATCACGATGCTCGGGTGGTTCGCATCTCGGCGGATCATGGGTTCGATCTGGGCTTCGAAGCGTTCGGCTGCTTCAGCCGAGAATCGACCGGTGCTAGCCGGTTCGGCCCAGACGAGCATCCCGAGCCTGTCGGCGTGGTAGAGGAACCGCGGGTCTTCGAGCTTGAGGTGTTTGCGGATCACGGTGAAGCCGGCCTCGCGGGCCTTACCGATGTCGATCACGAAGTCCTCGTCGGCGAGGGCGGTGATGCCCGAGCGGGGCCAGTATCCCTGGTCGAGGACGCCGCGCACGTACAGTCTCTCGCCGTTGAGGACAAGGCTCTCCCCCTGCACCTCGATCGTGCGCAGGCCCGTGTATCCGATCACAGTGTCCGTGCCATCGGCAGACTCGGCCTCAACGGTGACGTTGTACAAGTGCGGCTGCTGCGGGCTCCACAGCTTCGGCAAGGCGATCGGCAGGGTCACGGTCAAGGATGCAGCTGCGGCGTCGATCTCGACGCTCGGCTCGCCTTCGATCGTGATGCGCAGCCGTGAGCCCGCTACGTGGGGGCCGGCTAGGTCGACTCTGGCCTCGATCGCGTCCAGGGATGCCACCGGATTCAGTCGCACGCCGGTGATGTATGTTGCCGGCCTTGCCTCGAGCCATACCGACTGCCAGATGCCACTGCTCGGCGTGAACGAGCAGTTGTCGTAGTCGTCGCGGGGGATGCTGCGCTGCTTGCCGTGAACGATATATCGTTTGTCGATGGGCGCGGAGACGCGTACGAGAATAGTGCCGGAGCGTCCATGCAGCGCATCCGTGATGTCGAGTTCGAACGGCGTGTATCCGCCTTCGTGCTCGCCAACCTGGGTGCCGTTTACCCAGACGGTAGCCGCATGGTGCACAGCGCCGAAGTGGATGATGGTGCGCTGTCCGGCCCAGCCGGCCGGCACTGTCAGATTGCGCCGGTACCAGCCGTACGCGAGCCAGTTAGCCCCGACTTCAGACGCCTCCGTCTCCCAGGCGTAGGGGACGAGGATCTGTTCTTTCCAGGCGGGGTCGCCCCCGAGGGAGTCGGCGGTCGCGGTGCCTTCGGGGTCGCGGTGGAAGTCCCATTGCCCGTTGAGGCTCAACCATGAGTGCGAGCGGTCGAAATGGGGACGAGGGTATTCGGGGCGGACTGATGTCACAGGGGCCTCCAGTAGGTAGGTCGGGTGTTCGAGCGAGAGTGGTCGCGCTGCGGCTCAGCCGGTGAGGCTGCCCTGCAGGGCACCGGCCCGGAAGTAGCGCTCAAGAAGTAGGAACAGCACGATAAGCGGCAGTACGGTGACGAGGCCGCCGGCGATGAGAATGGGTACGAGATCGGCTTTCGTTCCGGTCTCGGCCGCGGCGGAGAGCGATGAGAGCCCGACGGTGAGCGGGTACAGGCTGTTCTTGCTGAAGATGATAAGTGGCAGGAAATAGTTGTTCCATACGGCCACGACCGTCAGAAGAAGGACGGTCATGAGCGCTGGGACACTCAGCGGCAGCGCGATCCTGATGAAGATGCGCAGCTCGCTGGCGCCGTCGATCCTGGCGGCCTCGATGAGTTCTTTCGGCACGGATGCGTCGATGTAGGTTCGCATCAGGTAGATGCCGACGACCGAGACCATGCTCGGCAGGATCATTCCCCAGATTGAGTTGACGAGCCCGACTTTCGCGTAGACGAGGAAGAGCGGCAGCGCGAGCGAAGTGATCGGTACGAGCAGTGTGGCCATGACCAGGAAGAACAACGCGTTCGCCCCGCGGAACTGGAAACGGGAGAAACCGTAACCGGCAAGTGCCGAGAGGATGGTCGCGCCGACGGCACCGACGATCGCATAGAGCAGCGTATTGCCGAGCCAGCTTGCGAAGATGCCTGCGCCGCTGATGTCCTGGCCGAGCGACGCGAGGTTCTGGAACAGACGGAAGGGGCCAGCGAACCAGAACCCGAAGCTGCCGTAGACATTCGCCTGGTTCTTGGTGGCGTTGATTAAGAGCCATAGGAGTGGCGCGAGCACGAAAGCGCCAAACAGCAAGCAGATGATCGTGAGGATCACCGTCGAGCCGTTGCGCAGCCCATAGAGACGCGCAGGCATCTGGTCGACCGCGGCCGTCTTGCTCCGCCGGCTCATTTGAACTCTCCGTTTCGGCGCCGCAAAAGGAATCCGCCGACAGAGATCAGGCCGATGATCAGGGCGAGCAGGACCGCGGCAGCAGCGCCAAGGTTGTACTCGCCGCTGCCGACCGCGGTGTTGTACACGTAGAGCGACGGGGTGTAGCCGAACGATATTGCCTGAGGCTGGAAGGCTGCGAGAATCGATGGTTCCGTAAACAGTTGCAGCGCGCCGACGGTGTTGAGGAAGGCCAGCATCACCACCGAGGGCATCACCATGGGGAGCTTGATGCGCAAGATGATGCGCCAGAGGGAGGCACCCTCCATGACGGCTGCTTCAGTGATTTCTCGCGGGATCGATTTAAGCGCTGTGAAGAGGATGGTCATGTTATAGCCGGTCCATTCCCAGATCACAATGAGAATGAGCGTGGGCAGCATGAGTTGGTTTGAGAAGAAATTGACCTTGCCTAGGCCGATGCTTTGAGCCAGTTGGGTATAGGGCCCGAAGTCGGGCAGCAACAGGAATGACCACATCACGGACGCGACGACCCCCGGCACAGCAAACGGAACGAAGAAGACTGTACGGAAGATCCGGCTGAACCGCACGACGCCGGCGTCGAAGATGGCGGCGAAGAAGAAGGCGATCGCGATCGTGACCGGAACTTGGATCACACCGAAGAGCAGGACGCGCCCGAGACCATCCCAGAATTCCGACGATTGCAGCACGGTGCCGTAATTCGCCAAGCCCGAGAATGTCGTGCCTCCCACCAAGCGCGAGGTGAAAAGGCTCGTGTAGATCGCGTAAACGGTCGGCACCAACATGAACAGGCCCAACATGAGCATGTGTGGGGCTATGAAGACTGCTCCCGGCCACTGCCGCACCTTCGAGGCTCCCCTTCGGTCTCCAGTATGCGGTGGGGGCACCAAGCGGCGGGCGATCCGCGGCACCGGTTGAACGAGTTGATCGGTCATGTCTGGCACGCATCCTTTCTGTATCAGCGACGATCGTCGTCACTGGGGCCGGGTGTCCTCGGGTCACGCGATGCCGAGGACACCCTGATTGCTGTCATGGGGTAACTATCAGTCGGTCGTTACCGTGAAGCCTTGCGCCTGGGCATAGCTCACCAGTTGTTTCTGGTACGTCGCAAACGCCTGTGGCAGTGTTTCAGTGCCGTTCGCGACTCCGGCGAACGTCGACGTCCATTGCGTGAGCGCGGCAGTCATGATCGGAGGCCACTGCGGGCTGACCATGTGCTGGGCTGCCTGAGCGAACACGCTGTTAGGTGTCGTGGTGCCGGTGATATCCAGGGTTCGCGCTTGGAATGCCGGGTCGTTGAGCAGCGGGACGTAGCCCGGGAACGCCCCGGCGACCGGCCCGCTCAGCGTCTTCCAAGAGTCGGCCGATGAACTGAACCATTTCACGAACTCTGCGGCCTCCGCGGCGTGGGCGGTACCCTTGACGACGGAGAGGGCCGAACCGCCCCAGTTGCCCGCGAGGTTGTCGCCCGCGGTGGCCTGCGGCATCGGGGCAGTGACCCAGTCGCCGATGGTCTTCTTGATGCTCAGCTGCATGCCGACCGGGCCCCACGCGGGACTGAGGCGAGCAGCGTTAGCGCCACTGTCCAGGTTGGCCCATTGCGCCGGCGAGAAGTCGGCCACCGTCGTGACCTGCTTCTTGCTGATGAGTGACTGCCAGTAATTGGCGAATGCCGTTTCCGAGGCGCCGGTGAAGTGGATGCCAATACTGTCGCCGCCCGTGTAGGTGAACGGGAAGGCATTGTATTCCTGCATCAGCGCGAGCACGTCCTGGGTGCTTTCGGGGTCGAAGTTGGTGATCTGGTTCGCGGGGTTCTTCGAGTGGATTGTTGCGGCATCCGTCGCGAACTCATCCCACGTCGTCGGAACCTTGACCCCCGCGCTGGAAAACTCCTTCGCGTTGTAGAACAGGGCCAGAGGGCCGAGGTCGACTGGCATGGCGTAGATCGAGCTGCCCTGGGTAGTTTGCGACCAGGCGACAGGTGCCTCATTCGACTTGGCCGAGTCGACGCCGTACTGCGACAGGTCGACGAGACTCTTCGTGACCTCGAAGGACGGCAGTTCGAAGTATTCGATGGTGGCGATGTCTGGCGCGCCGCTGCCTGCCTTGAGCGCGTCGTTGAGCTTGACGTATTCCGCGGTCGTTGCGCCTGCGTTTTCGAGTTTCACGCAGATGCTTGGGTGGGTCTTGTTGAACTCGTCTACCGCCAGGTTGTATCCGGCAGACCAACCCCAGAAGTTCAGCACGGTCGCACCGGAGGAGCAGCCTGGGACGGCAGGCTCGCCCGATGCGTTTGCGCTGGGCGTCAACGCGCCGGTGCCGCAAGCCGTGAGCGCCACGCCGATTACGGCTGCGACGCCGACGGCCGCAAGCCCGCTGGTGCGCCGCCGGCGCGGACGCACTCGGGCATCCTCGCTGTTTGAGATATGCATTGCCATCAATCCGTCCTGTCTATCTTCTTTGATCGAGATGGAATCAGAATTCGACGGTTCCGTCGAAGAATCTTGCAAGGGTGAAAACATAACACTATTTTGCATCGTTGCAAAGCATTCGCTGCTTCGTTAGTGTATGACCCACGACATCGCGGCGAAGGCGACGAGTTCGACGGCGCTGCGATCTTGTGAGGCCCGGATATCCTTCCGCGAAGGCACATCCCTGCCAAACAACCGCGACTACCTGAACCGGTCCGGAAATCGGGTAAGCGGTGACTGGTGCGGAACCGACTGGTGGCCTCCGTAAGCTGCGCTACCCCAAGTAAGGAGATCTGGTGGAACCAGGCGTACTAGATGCTGGCAGGCTGGCCGAGAACGGTGTGAACGGGGAGGAATTCCTGATGACTTCCGGGGACTATACAGCCGGGATCACGGCCCGTGGGGCGGCCATCGCCCAGCTCAGGCATCGCGGCCGCGATCTGGTGGTGCCGTTTGACCCGGCTCTGCCCATCCCAGACTACCGGGGTATCATCGCTGCGCCCTGGCCTAACCGGGTTGCCGACGGCGCCTATCGCTGGAAGGGCGTTGTGCAGCACCTCCCGTTGAACGAGCCTGGCCGTGACAACGCCCTCCACGGGCTGGTCTTCGACCGGCTATGGGAAATGGAAACGCATGACGCCGAGAGCCTCACCCTGCGCTGCCGGGTCGATGCAGCGAATGGTTACCCGTCGTCGCTGGCAGTGGCGGCGGAGTATCGCCTTGACGCCGACGGGCTGCACTGCACGGTCACTGCCACCAACACCGGAATGGCCGCCGCACCCTACGGCGTGTGCCCGCACCCTTATCTGGTGGCCGGGCCGGCACCCCTGGACGACTGGACGCTGCACGTGGACGCCGGATCATTCCTGAACGTCACCCCCGACCGACTGCTGCCTGTGGCGCTTCAGCCGGTGGATGGTCATGTCTTTGACTTCCGCACACCAAGATCCATCGGCGCCACGGAGATCGACCACGCGTTCACTCACCTCGCCCTTGACGGCACGGGAGAGTCCCGGCTGATGCTTACTGACCCCTCCGGATCCTCCGTCGGCATGCGCTGGGACGCATCCTGCCCTTGGTTGCAAATCCACACGGCAGACAAGCCCGCTCCGTCCGCCAACCGCCTTGGCCTCGCAGTGGAACCCATGACTTGCCCGCCGGACGCCTTCAACTCCGGGACCGACCTGATCATCTTGGCCCCCGGAACGAGGCATTCAACATGGTGGACCATATTCGCCAGGTGACCGATAGGTCCGCCGGGTCAGGCTCGACGCCGTCCTTCCACACCTTCCGTCCGATAGCTCGTACGAGATCCACATCGAAAGTGAATGACGTTCAGAAAGGAAGACAGTGACACCTGGATTCCTAGTGCACCACCGCTCCAGGTTGCACCGCACGGACCAGTGGCAGTCTCTTGTCGGTGAAATCGTCCAGGTCTGGCTCAACGGCACGTTGTATCGGAAAGGGCAGGTTGATAACGCCATGCCCGACGCGTCCGGTCTGTGGATCGCTCAAGAAGGGGCATTTCAACGGGAATACATCGGCGCTGCTATGGGGTTCGACGTTTGGACGACGGCGAACCTGCCGCGGAGACGTGAGTCTCTCGTGATCAGGCAGCCAGATCCTCCTGTCGAGCCAACTGCGCCCAAGCCGAGCTTCCCCGGTTGGCCCTGATTTGCTGGTCCCGTTGTGCAATTCCGCACCTGACCCCGTTTCGCAGTTCCCGGGGGTGCCGCTCGGTCCTACCACGGTCGGCAGGACCCTGGAAGGTGTGTTGAAGAGGATTGGATCGGCCCATTCGGACCCTTTTGGAACCCGGTGGTGATTACGGCCAACGCGCGAAGCAATCGTATGGCGGTTACTGCCACCGGCAGGCAGGATGATCTCCGGCCGTGGCGCTAAGCCGAGCTGTGGCTCATCCCCGGGTTGATCGTTTATCGTCACCGGCCGCGTGAAGCATCCTCGTCGCGGCAGCCCTCACCCGGTTTCGGAGTTCGTCGGGGCGATCGATCAGCACCTGGCAGTCGAGAGCCGCAATCACCGACGGTAGCCAGTCGAGGCTCTCAGCGTGGATCTCTGCCCGATGCCAGGGCAGGGCGTCGGCTCGAACTTGGCCTGCCGCACGGTCCAGCCTTTCGAGTCGAGCCACACTGGGTGGCAGATGTGCCCGGATGTGGTCCTCGGTCCCTCGAATTCGCAGCACGACCTGCCATCGATAATCCGCATCGGCGAACAGGTCCAGGAGGCGACCTTCCACATCGGGTTGCTGCGGCGGGGCGAAGGTTCCGGGTATCGCCCGAGCCGTTCGAATCCGGTCTACCCGGAACGTACGCTCTTCCTGCTTGTCCACGTCCAACGCGACGAGATACCACCGGTCTGAGTGCGCGACCAGGCCATAGGGGTGGACCGTCCGCCGCGACGAGACGCCGTCGCCGCTAAGATAGCGCAGATCGAGGACGTGTCGAAGGTTCACGGCCTCCGCCAAGGTCAGCATCACGGCAGGGTCAGGGGCGATTCCCCCCTGCTGGGACGTACGCGTCATCACCCCGAGCAGGACGTCGATCCGCTTCGCGTCAGAGATCGGCAACGCTCGTTTGATCTTGGACAGGGCAGTCTGCGCGGCAATCCCGGCTTCGTGTGATGCCGCCTTCCCACGCACAAGCCCAAGGAAAACCGCAACCACTTCCTCATTGCTGAACATGATCGGGAGGACCCGCTGGCCGGGTGCGAGCCGATAACCGCCGTAGCGCCCTCGCAGCGTCTCGACGGGCACTCCCAGATCGTACAGTCGCGCCACATCCCTGCGAACCGTCCGCTCGTCGACGCCGAGGCGTTCCGCCAACTCGGCAACAGTGCGCAGCTGCGAGGACTGCAGCAACTCGAGCAACTGCAGCGCTCGCGCGGTTGTGTCGGCCATGAGACCCATTATCGCCAAAATACCGGGCAGTTTTCGCCCGGTATAACCAGTACCGTCATGTCCGTGGCCAAGTTCGTGAGCCACATTCACATTCACAACAGGAGACGGCAATGCAGTTGGCAGCCACCCGCATCATCACCGACGACGTCGACGCGCTCGTCGCGTTCTACGAAACAGCCACCGGAATCACCGCCGTGCGGCTTCACCCGATGTTCGCCGAGCTTCGCACCCCATCCGGCACGCTAGCCTTCGCCAGCACAGCCACGGTGCCGCTGCTCGGAGACAATGCCGCCGAGGCTCGCGCGAACCACAGCATCATCCTGGACTTCCTCGTCGACGACGTCGACGCGGCCTATAAGGCTCTTCAGGATGTCGTCGAAGTGTTCGTCAATCGGCCGACGGACATGCCCTGGGGTAACCGTTCGCTCCTTGTCAGGGATCCGGACGGCAACCTGATCAACTTCTTCACACCGATCAGCGACGCAGCACAGGCCCGATTCCCGAACGAGGCCCAGGAGTAGAGCCTGGAATACAGGGGCGCGCAGGTGTCTAATGAGCGCCGTCACGACCGCTGCGGTCCTGATCGATCCAGTCGACCAGACGGAATGACCCGCGTCGGCACGTCAGCGCCAGGCGAGGCCAGAGCGGCCTTCAAGCAGGAAGATGCCGCGCCGCTGACCCGCTGCTGATGACAGCGGCACGGAATGGCTCTGACCAGAATCAACATACCTGCAGCTCAAAGCCAAACTAAGAGCCCCCTGTCGGATTCGAACCGACGACCCCCGCTTTAGTCTCAGACGCCTGTGTGCGCCTTGAATCCCAGGGTTTTCGCCCGAATTCTCGGGGTTTTGCAGGCATCGATGGGTGATGAATTGTCATTGGTTGCCGCTGATTGAGGTGAGTTAAAGGTGAGTCGGTCACAATGGCGGCCTGCCTGATAATGCCCCACCTGACCGCGTCGGTCACCATGCCCAGCCACTGTTCCCTCCTGGCCGCCGAGAGGACCTCGGCAAGGCCTCAACTTGTCTTCATGGCTGAAGACTTCCGAGGCCACATGCCTTCGGCTGAGCCTTAAGAACTTTTCGTCAAGCAAGTTGTTTTCCAGCTCATTCCCCCAAACTGCCAGAGGTGGATTGACAAAAGCACGGACTTGCCAGTGCGAACGCAGTCTCGGAGAACGTCATCCCTGCCGGGCGGAAAGGACCTCTTTCGCTCGCTTCAGATAGGTGCGTGCGCGGGCCTCCCACCACTGCCCGGGGTCTTCGGCAAATTTAAAGCCTGCCGGCAGTTCCATGACGATTCCCATCGTCAGGGTGCATCCTGTTGGCGTCGATTCAAGCGTGTAGGTGGATCGGCTGTTTGTCTTGTCGGGGGTGACAGGCCTTGTCGCGGCCCATCTCGGGCTTTCCTCACCGATGACTTCGATGATGGACACGGTCCCGTCACGTCTGATGAAGCACTGCTGCTCCCCTACCCCGGTTGGTGTTCCGGGGACGGTGAAGGCCAGCTCAGCGTCCGAGAGGAGGACGGCGCTCTCTGCGGGCCGAATGAACGCCCAGACCGTTTCGGGGTCGTGATCAAAGGTCTCCGTCGTTTGCGCTGTACGTCGTAGCCGGAGTGGAAGCGCGGCCCGCCTGAGCCTTATGCGCTGCTTTGACGGCCGCTTATGGCGCGTGTTCACGATGCCTGTAGCGACCGCCAGCATCAAGACCACGACCGAGGCAACGGCTAGAATGCTCAGCTCCAATTCCGGTTTGCCGACAGCGCTGATCACTGCAGCGAGAACACAGATAGCGAGAAAGCGGCCAACAAAGAGGATGTTCTGGAGGACTTTCACGAACATGATCACGTCGTCATTATGACGGCCATAAGTTCTTGCGACCGTCAGGTTCGGCATGCGCGTCCGGCAAAAAGTCATAGTCGTTAGCCGGTCAATCAGGGGGATGCGGCGCTCCCGTGTTCACGCAGCAAAGCGCTGGAGTGGCGCGAGACCGGCGGGTCGCACCCGCCAACTGGCTTCGACCTATATTGATCGAGGGCCAGCCGTCCTAGTCGAGCGCGGAACATTGTCTTTTAGCCGAACTCGCCCTCGATGAGCGCTCCGGCACTCATTTCGGACATTAGTGTCCCCACGGGGGTGCAGGACCCCGGCGTCGCGTCGGGCCGCACACCGTTGACCACGGACAGCCAGAAGAATATTTCGCTGTTTGTCATTCTGATGCTCGATCATCGCTGGGCGGGACCTCCGCGCAACCAGGGCGCTTTACGCCGGTCCCAATCCAAAACTTCGCTCGGCGCTCCGCTTATTTCCTCGCGGACTTTTGAATCGATGCCGGTACCCCAAGTTGCACTCCGGCCCCTCATGCCCAGCGGTGAAGCCTCTATCAGAACAAAGCCGAAAACTAACGCCCACGGCCGACGCGGCCCCGACCTCCTCCGGGCCACGCTCCGGGACAACGCCCCTACCAACAAACCGACGCCGCGGCCCTGTCAACCGCGGGGGACGCAGCGAACCCACGTTGGAGGGTCTCTCGCTATTCCTGGCCGCGAAGGAAGACACGAGGCCCACGTACATGACCTCGCCACTGCGGTAGCCCAATAGACTGCAGATTGAATGGAAGTTCGCAGGAAGGCCACCACTTCCACCTGTGGCCAGTCTCGGCCGTCGGCGTCACCCTAGGGTGATCACCAGAATTGCCTGACAAACCAGCCAGGGAACACTCCTTATTCTGATCCGCCGGGTTTGTCGGGACGATCGGAGAGAACCAGGAAAGTCCAAAATCCAGCAAACTCTCCACACCAAAACCCTCCGCCACCGCCCACCGGAACTCACGGAAGGCAATACCTAGTCCTTCCCGCTGGGGCCCGGGAGTACGGAACGTTATTTTCGTTTCGCGTTGGTCAGAATCTGTTGGATGCGCTGGTAGGACACTCCAAATACCTCCGCGATTTCCGGAGGGGTCATGCCTTCGTTCATGAGGCCCTGGATAGCTTCCACGCGGAGCCGCCCGGCTTCATTCAACAGCTCGTCCGCCCGTACCTTCAGAGACTCGGCCTTTGCCCAGGCGAGCACGTCAGGGCGTTCGGCTTCGTAAACTACGTCGAACTGTATGCGGTCCCGGCCGCTCGGAAGGACCTGGGCAAGCCGCGTCGCCAGAGAGCGCTGGGCGGCCATCAACCGAGGGCCAGTGACACTCACACACCTCTCGCCGTCCCGGACCGTCCACTGCGCCCCATCCCAGGACGCCGTGATCCGCACCGCCTCAGAGCCCGGGGACGGGGGGATCTCCCGGTCCTTGAGCCAGGTACGGAGCCGTGCAGGGTCATAGCGGGCTGCGCCACGGTTCCCCGGCAGGCGCAGATCCCCCGCCCCGCCGTTCAGATCATCGGCCAAGGCCTTGAAGACCCTCACATCCTGCCCTGCCCGCTGGGCAGCCTGCCTCAAGGTCAACGGCGTCTCCCGCGGCGGAACTCCGTCCATGCTGGCCTCCTTCCTGGCACCAAGGTGCTACAAGAGCTAATATCCCACGGTTGGCCTTGACAAGGGTGCCTGGAAACGCCGCGGGCGCAAGACTTGGCACCACGCTGAAATCAATCGGCCCGGGAATCAGAGCCGTTCCCCAGACGCTCCTGCTCTGCCGAATGAGCTTTTCGGCACGGTGGGGTGTGTAGTCCGTTTGGAAGCTTGTAGAACGGCTGCTGCGCCTGCACACCCCTCGGATCCTCGGGCCGGGACGTCCGGCAGGCTGTTCAGCACACCGCTCGCTGGGCTCCGGCACACCCTTGAATCCCTCTTTCGACGCTCCACGGAGGTCGACTAAGCCTCATTCCGAACGGGTTTTCGCTCCCGCATACGGGACCGGCAACATAATTTTGAGTTCCGTCACCTGATTCTTCGAGAATTTTCTCCGGGCGGCTTCGGACCGGACGACATAACGCTCGGCCGCACCACTCTGGATGTACTTGGGCTACTTGGGCTCCGGGGAGAGCACTAGGTGTTCTGCGAGTGCCTGGCGGGTTTTATGGTGATCAGGATGATCACGGTGCTGATGATGCGCCCTGCATTCCCCGGAATTTAGCCGCCGTAAAGGCATATATGCGATCCGCGGCGTTGAAGCTGGTTCTTTCTCGACGGTCGGGGCCCGGGTCTTCTTCCCGGGCTTCGCTTGTGCCCCGTCGCCTGCCAACGCCGCCCCGTAGGTAGTGCTTAGTCAAAAGAACCAAGTACTGCTCTCCTGCTTTTCGAGTAGTCGGACCGATCCTTCACGGAAAAGACGAGTACCGTTTCGCGTTGCCAGTTAACTATCCCCTGGGCAATTCTTGTCTTATCGAAATCCGATCCGCTAAACGGGATATGTGAGCGGCAGGATTCCGTAAACGAATATTCACCTATCTGGGAAGGTTTTTCCAATGTCATCTCTCATGATCCACACCCTCGCATTCATCGCCGGCATCAAAGACAAGCTCAATTCCGAAAAAGGTGCAACAGCCGTTGAATATGGACTCCTCGTTGCTCTGATTGCCGCTGTGATCGTGGGCACCGTCGTCACCCTCGGCGGCCAGATCCACACGGCGTTCACCACCGTTTCAAACAGCCTCTGACCGCCCGCGGGGACATCTCAATATCAAGGCAATAGTCGCTACCACAATTCCATCGGCAGCTGTGAAAAGCGGAGAAATCCAGAGGGAATGCTACCGCAGTTTGGATTGGGTGGTTTGGTGGCCCTCATATTCGCACCGGTTATTGTCTTGAACATGATCACTTGATGGTCGGATCAAAACAGCTTTTACAACTATCACACCGGCCCCCCTAATCGAGGGTCGAAGAAATGCCCAGGAGCGGTGCTGAGGATCGGAGCCGAAGGTCCGCCAACGCAGACAACGCTCCTGGGCATTTCCATTACCGAGTCAATGCCATTACAGGGCTTTCAGGCCGCAACCCCCGCCGACATCCACTAGGGGCCCGCAGCCTCAGGAAGCTCCACGGCAGCGTTTGACCGCCGACGACCGGCCACCGCCGGCCGAGCCCCGAAACCTACTCACCAATTATCACGGAACAGCACAGGGGCAACCACTATTCAACGTCCCACACGGGATACATATAAGGGGAACAAGTGAAAACTCGCCTACTGGGAGGCATTGTTGCTCTTGTGCTGGCCATTGTTGGCACATTGCTGCTGGTCTCATACGTTCAAGGGTCCGAAGCCCGGGCCCAACAAAATCTCCAACCCGTCGACGTTTTGGTAGTGCAAAACCAGATCCCTTCCGGCGCAACCTTTGACACGATCAAAGCAGCCGTGAAGCTGGTCACACTCCCCCAGTCTTCGGTCCCCAATGGGGCACTGAAGAGCCTGGACGGTCTGCAAGGCAAAGTCGCTTCAACAGATTTGCTCCCGGGTGAGGCGTTGCTCGGAGCCCGTCTTGTGGATCCGACCACTCTGGCAGCCCCGGGCTCAGTTCCGGTTCCACCGGGAATGCAGGAAATCTCCGTGCAACTGGACGCACAGCGGGTCATCGGAGGCCGGCTACAACCGGGCGACACTGTCGGTGTGATCATGCTTTTCTCGGACGGGACAAGCAACGCCGCCGGAGGCACAGCCCAACAGGTATTCCACAAAGTGCTGGTCACCAGCGTCCAACGCGCGGAATCCAAATCTTCGACCACTACCCAGGACCCCCAGGCGCAAACCAACACCCAAGTTCCTTCCGGGTCGTTGCTCGTGACCCTCGCCCGAAACGACGTGGATTCAGCCAAAATAGCCCTGGCCGCGCAATTCGGGACGATCTGGCTGACCAAGGAGCCGGCCACCACTAAAGAAAGTGCGCCCACAGTCGTCAAAATGGCAGATGTATTCCGATGAGCCGCTTCCTACTGATCACACCAAACCAGGATTTCGAACATCGTACCCGTCAGGCTGCGAAGGGACTCCACGGCACCGTCCACGTCATCGCCGCCGACTACCTTCCACCGGGCCCTGACGATATTCTACGGATGCTGACAGGCGAACCCGTTGAAGTCATACTTCTAGGCCCTGGCCTGCCACTGGAGGACTCCATCCGGGTTGCGAGTCTTTTCGATCTCCAATATCCCGAAATCAGCATCGTGGTCGTTACCGAGAAGGAAGCGGACGTCGCGCTGCCTGCAATGCGGGCCGGCGTCCGTGATCTCCTGGCACCCCTTGCTCACCCGGACGAAATCCGGGCCATGCTGGAACGCTCCAGTTTGGCAGCAGCAAGCCGGCGCAGAGGGCTGAGCACCACCGTTGATAGCCGCCCGGGGGCTGGCCGGATCATCTCGGTCATGTCCCCCAAGGGAGGGGTTGGAAAAACAACCGTCACCACGAACCTCGCGGTGGGGCTCGGAAAAATCGCTCCCATGGGAGTTGTGGTCCTGGATCTCGACCTGCAGTTTGGTGACGTTGCTTCAGGACTGATGTTGGAACCGGAACGAACCCTGGCCGACGCGGTCCAACGTGCCGCGGTTCAAGACAGCATGGTTCTGAAGTCCTATCTTTCGGTCCATCCGGCCGGGATATACGCCCTTTGTGCGCCCCTGAATCCAGTGGACTCTGACAAGATTTCCGGACCCCAGGTGGCCCACTTGATCCAACAACTCTCCACCGAGTTTCAGTTTGTCGTGGTCGATACCGCTCCCGGCCTGGGGGAACACGTCCTGGCCACCCTTGAAGTCGCCACCGATTCGGTCTGGATATGCGGCATGGACATCCCCAGCATCAGGGGCCTGCGGACCGGTTTCAGCATACTCAATGAAATCGGGTTGCTCAGCGAACACCGGCACGTTGTCCTGAATTTTGCCGACCGTCGCACCGGGCTCTCACTCAAAGATGTCGAAGCCACCATCGGATGCCCCGTTGACATCGTTCTTCCCCGGTCCCGGACTTTGCCGTATTCGACAAACAAGGGAGTGCCGCTCCTTCAGGATGGAACCCGCGATCCAGCGAGCAAGGGGCTGACGCAACTGGTCGACCGGTTCAAACCCGACTGGGAAGAACGCTCTCACAAGAAACTTCACAGAAGGGCAGTAGTCCAATGAACCTGAGCAAACGGATGCAGGCCGTACAAGGACTGGAAACTGCCGCCGCGGTTCCCCCCGGCGACGGCGGGGCGGGTCCTTGGGGCACCCCGCTGACCGTCGGATTGACCGAACCACCTAGCCCATCCAGTGCCAGGGACGCGTCGGACTCGAACGAGGCACTCAACGCGGTCAAGGACCGCGTCGGCAGCACGCTCTACGAGCGAATGGGAAGCAGAATCACCGATGCGTCCCTGGACGAAGCTGAACTGCACCAATACGTCAAGGATGAGCTGCGCGTCATTATCGAACAAGATGACATTCCGCTGACTCTCCTTGAACGGCAGAGACTCGTCCAGGAAATCGTCGACGACGTCCTTGGCCTGGGTCCGCTGCAGAAATTCCTGGACGAGGAATCCGTCACGGAAATCATGGTCAACGGGCCGGACAAGATCTATGTGGAGAGGGCCGGTAAACTCCATCTCACCGGCGGCAAATTCAGCGACGAAGAGCACCTGCGACGCATCATCGAACGCATCGTGACCAAGGTCGGCCGGCGCATCGACGAATCATCTCCCCTAGTCGATGCGCGCCTTTCCGACGGCTCCCGCGTCAACGCCATCATCCCGCCGCTTGCCGTCAACGGATCGGCGCTCACCATCCGCAAATTCGGCCACGTGCCCCTCGGTGTGGAGAAGCTGATCTCCTTCGGCACGATGTCCCCGGAAATGGCAGAGTTGCTCCACGCCTGTGTTCAGGCCCGGCTCAACATCATCGTTTCCGGCGGTACAGGTACCGGCAAGACCACTTTGTTGAATGTCCTCTCAAGCTTCCTTCCGGCGGATGAAAGGATCGTCACCATTGAAGACGCGGTTGAGCTTCAACTGCAGCAAGATCACGTTGTCCGCTTGGAAAGCCGTCCCCGCAATATCGAGGGGAAAGGCGAAATAAGCATCAGAGACCTTGTACGAAATTCCCTTCGTATGCGCCCGGACCGGATCGTGATCGGTGAAGTACGTGGCGGGGAATCCCTGGACATGCTCCAGGCGATGAACACCGGTCATGACGGTTCCATCTCCACCGTGCACGCCAACTCCCCGCGCGACGCGATCGCCCGCTTGGAAACCCTGGTGCTCATGGCAGGCATGGATCTGCCGCTGCGCGCCATCCGCGAACAAATCGCCTCCGCAATCAACCTGATTGTTCACATTTCCCGGCTCCGCGACGGGACCAGACGAGTCACGCACGTGACAGAGGTTCAGGGCATGGAAGGGGACATCGTCACGCTCCAGGATGCGTTTGTCTTCGACTACGCCGCCGGGGTCGATGACAACGGCCGCTTCCTTGGACAGCCGGTCCCTACCGGGGTGCGTCCCCGGTTCGCGGATCACTTTGCCGATCTCGGCATCGCTCTCTCTCCATCTGTGTTCGCCCCGGTCCACGCCAGGGGTGCGTCATGGTGACAAGCACCAACCCGGCTTTCCTGGCACTGGGCATAGGACTTTGCTTTGTCGCGCTCAGTATCCTGCTGATCGTTACGTTCGGATCCGGTCGCGGCCAAATCGCCCTGTCCCGCAGACGACCGGGGGTCCGCGACAAACGATCCCTGCTGACCAAGGCCACCGACGAGGCAACATCGTTTGTCGAACGCCGGCTTGGCCGCAGAGCCACGTTCGGCAGTCGCGCCTCCCTGGATCAGGCCGGCGTGAAGATGAGCCAGGCAGACTTCATCATGATGGTGGGATGCGTTGCCGCCACCGCGGGGTTCATCGGATTCTTTATTAATGGGATCGCGTTCGGGGTCGTGCTCTTTTTGGCCACTCCAATAGGCGCAATTTTCTTCCTGAGGTTCCTGACCGGCCGGCGTAGGGCGAAATTCGACGCCCAACTGGGCGACACCCTGCAAATGCTCGCCGGTGGGCTGCGGGCCGGTCACAGTCTTCTGCGCTCGGTAGATGCCGTTTCCAAGGAAACAGAGGCTCCAACCTCGGAAGAGCTGGCAAGAATCGTCAACGAAACCAGGCTGGGACGCGATCTCCGGGACTCCATGCAGGATGCCGCGCGCCGTCTCGACAGCGATGATTTCGATTGGACAGGACAAGCAGTAGAAATCCACCGTGAAGTCGGAGGGGATTTGGCCGAAGTCCTGGACCACGTGGGCGAGACCATCCGGGAGAGGTCCCAAATCAAGGGACAGGTGAAGTCCCTGAGCGCCGAGGGCCGCCTATCGGCTTACATACTCATCGGTCTGCCCATCTCAGTGTTCCTTTGGTTGAGTGTGGCAAATCCCGACTACGTCGGAACGCTGTACTCAACCACCTTGGGGTGGATCATGCTCATCGTCGGGACGCTGCTGCTCATCACCGGCAGTTTCTGGCTCAGTCGAGTCATCAAGATCAAGTTCTAAGGGGAGACCATGACGGCAATGGCATGGGTGATCGTGGCACTCATCATCGTTCCCACCACGTACATTGTGTGGTCCGTCGTATCCGTGGACCGAAGGGGATACGCGGCAATCCGTTCCAACCTCAATCGCGGCCGAAGCATCCTGGGCGACCTGGGCGCCGGGATAGTTTCAACGAGTGAGATCAAGCAATCCACACCCCTGGGTCTGCGGGTTACCCCGAAAGGGTACGCGGCCTGGCTCGATAAACTTCTTGCCAAAGCCGGCCGGCCAGCCAGACTTCCCCTTGACCGGCTCCTGATGGCAAAACCGGCCCTCGCGCTTATCGTCGCGGCCCTGACGATCATGATCCTGCTGAAAACACCCAGCGGGACGACCTTGCTCCTTACGATTTTCCTCACGGCCCTGGCATACTTCGTCCCGGACATCCTGATCCACGGACGCGGGGCCGAACGCCAAAAGGCCATCGAACTTGAACTCCCCAACACCTTGGATCAGATGCTGATCTCCGTCGAGGCGGGTCTCGGATTCGAAACGGCGATGGCCCGTGCCTGCCACAACGGCAAGGGACCCCTTGCCGCGGAACTGGCCCGGACCCTGCAGGACATGCAGGTCGGACGAACACGCAAAGACGCCTACATCTCCATGGCCGAACGCACTGGTGTACCGGACCTTCGGAGTTTCGTATCGGCAATCGTCCAAGCCGACATCTACGGCATTGCCATTGCAAACGTGCTCCGGTCCCAAGCCAAACAAATGCGGATCAAGCGGCGGCAACGCGCAGAAGAAAAAGCCATGAAGCTACCCGTCAAGGTCCTGTTCCCGCTGATGTTCTGCATCCTTCCAGCGCTTTTCATCGTGATCATCGGGCCGGCGATCATCAAAGTGATGGGCAGCATATCCGGGGCCTTCTAGGTGCCGGGCCGAGCCCCAGCGGAAGTCCTCAACTATCCAAAACACCATTTTGAAGGAGCAACCGATGTCTAGATTCCGGACACGACGTGCAGCGAATCGGGATGTTCGCCAGCGCGGGGCGGCAGCCGTTGAATTTGCCCTCGTCCTGCCGCTGCTCCTCTCCATGGTCCTTGGAATAGTCGACTTCGGCACGGCCTTGGGGCAAAGCATCAGCCTGCAGGGAGCGGCGCGCGAGAGCTCCCGGCAGGGGGTAACGCAGGGCGACGTCATCGCCTCGGCCAACCAGGCCAAGGGACTGATGGACAGCTCAAAACTCCAGGTGAAATTCGTCGTGGATACTTCCGGGGGCGCTCCCGGGGTGATGGTTGTCTGTCTGCGCTACCCGCAATCATCCCTATCCGGATTCTACTCATGGGCACTCAACGGTTACTTCGAAGCCAAATCGGTCATGAAAATGGAAGGTACAGCGACTGTGACCTCAGGATCACAGGGCTGGAACGGAGGAACATGCACACGCTAAGAAGGACCGGACGCAATGCTGAGCGTGGCACCGGCGAACGCCGGAACGGGGCCCCTCCACGGACGAGACAGGCCGATCGATGCACGGAGCCAGGAAACCGGGAGCGCGGGGCGTCAATTCTCATCTTTGCCCTGCTGATCCCCGTGCTCTTTGGCTCGATAGCGTTGGCCATCGACTTCGGCCACCTACTCTACGAACGTCAGCATGTCAGCAATGCCCTGGACGCGGCAGCCCTGGCAGGGGTGACCTCCCTCCCGGACAATCCCACGACCGCCCAGACTGATGCTCTCACTTACGCCCAATCGAACAATCTCGGAACCACCCCCACCGTCACCTTCTGGTGCGTCGTCGCCTCCACAGGTACCACCAAAACCGTGGCCAGCGGCCAGGTACCGGCTGTCTGCAACCCGGGAACGACCGCCGGCGCAAAATGCAACACCACGATCTGCGCGATACCCTGCTCGCCGGGAAGCGGCAACACCTGCAACACGATAACCGTCACGGCCAACAAGACCGTCCCCTTCGCTTTCGCGCCCGTAATCGGCATAAACACCGGGAACACCGGGACGCTTTCCTCAAACGCCTGCAGAGGATCCTGCGGCGCCCAGAGCCCCAACCCCATGAATGTCGCGATTGTCGCGGACCGCACGGGCAGTATGAGCGACACCGATCTGTCCTCGCTCAAATCAGGCATCCAAAGCACATTGCAGACCATGACCACCACCCAGCAATACGTGGCGTTGGGCACTATCGGTCGAAGTTCGTCGACGTCGGGTTGCATCACCAACCCCGCCAGCTCGCAAACAAGCGGTCCCTGGCTCCCGGTCCCCTTTTCCAACGACTACACGACCTCAGCCACACCACCGGCACTGAACAACAGCAGCAATCTCGTCAAAGGACTGCAATGCCTGACCCACTCGGGAACGGGCACCAGCCTCGCATCGCCGATGAAGGCTGCGGCCAGGTACCTTCTGGGCTTCGACCCCAACAACTTGGGAACTCTGCCTGCACGTTCGGGAACGCCTCGGAATGCAATCATTCTGGAGACGGATGGTGAGCCCAACGAGCCTGACGTCGCCGGTTCCACCTCGGTGTCGACTCCCGGAGATATTGGAAGTTCAAACGGCATCACAGCCTGCAACAATCTCCTGGCAGTGGCGGCGGATGCAAAGGCGCGTGGAATCCTGATCATTACCGTCGGGTACAACCTAGGCACAGCACGGTGCGGGGGTAGTGGAGCGTATGTGCGCGATGTCCTCGCCGCTGCGGCATCGCCGGACTCCCAAGGCAATCCGAGCACGGCAAATGCCTGCTCCACAGCCGCCCAGATCACCGCCGAGAATTCCGATGGAGACTACTTCTACTGCGCAGGGAGCGGAACGGCACTTGGCCCGATCTTTCTCTCGGCGATCAACGCCATCAGCGGCAACTCCCATTTGATCCAAATCCCGAGCTGAGCGTTCGTCCATGCGACAGCTCAGTTCCCCGAAAGACCGGTCCTCCTCGACACCCAGAGTCGAGGAGGACCCTTTCGAACCAGCCCCGGCCATTCTGGGACCGCGGCTCCGGGCCGGTGCGGCTCTTCAGCTTTTTACCTGGTTCGCCCGCCAGCACCACGAGGGGGCGGCTGCCTCCGTGTCGGCTCCCGACACACGTTCCGTTCCGGAGGGAGCGATTGTTGTTCTTTTGAGCCCATCACGCGCATTGATCGAATATTTAACAAATCTTAATGGAATCCTCACCGGATCCCTGACCGTGATATTTAGGATCGCCGCATGACACCTAGCTCTGGGGACTTGGCACTGGAAGTAATTGTCCCCGTTTTCAACGAGTCCGCCATACTCGAACGAAGCATCCACCGGCTCGTCGACTACCTGTCGCGGGAATTGATGTACAGCTGGAAAATCACAATTGCCGACAACGCCAGCACTGACGCAACCGGCGTAATTTCGCGAAAACTCGCTGACGAGATTCCAAATGTCAGCTATCGGCGCCTTGAAACCAAGGGACGCGGCTTCGCGCTCCGGGACGCCTGGACATCCTCTGAAGCCAAAGTTCTGGCATATGTCGATGTAGACCTCTCAACCGATTTGGCGGCGCTCCCCCCGCTTATCGCTCCCCTGCTTTCCGGACACTCGGACATCAGCATCGGCACACGGCTTGGCCGGACCTCCCGGGTGGTCAGGGGTCCCAAACGGGAGTTCATCTCGCGGAGCTACAACCTGCTTCTCAAACGGACAATGCAGGTACGGTTTTCCGACGCCCAATGTGGTTTCAAGGCCATCAGGGCGGAAGTCGCGCATCGGCTGCTTCCTTATGTGGAGGACAACTGCTGGTTCTTCGACACCGAGTTGTTGATTTTGGCGGAGCGCTCCGGGCTCCGCATTCACGAGATCCCGGTCGACTGGATCGACGACCCCGACAGCAGGGTGGACATCCGCCAAACCGCCGTCGACGACATCAAGGGCCTCGTGCGCGTCGCCGGTTCCATGATGAAGGGAAATATCCCTTTGCAAGCGATATACGCGGAACTTGGTCGCAGGCCAATCTCAACTCCAACGCGTCCCAGTTTCTTCGGTCAGGTGGTGCGTTTCGGAATCGTCGGGGCATTCTCAACGCTCGCTTTTGCTTTGCTATATCTGCTGTTCCAGGGCCCGTTTGGCGCGCAACAGGGGAATTTCCTGGCCTTGTTACTCACGGCCATTACAAACACGGCAGCGAACCGCCGTTTCACGTTCAGGATCCACGGACCCGAACGGATGTTCACGCAACAGTTTCAAGGGCTCGTGGTTTTCCTGGTCGCCTGGGGCATCACCTCGTCGTCCCTGCTGCTGCTCCATGCCATCCACCCGGACGCAGCGCCGCGGGCCGAGCTGATCGTCCTGACCTCCGCGAACGTATTCGCCACGCTGATCCGCTTTGTCTTGCTCCGGATCTGGGTCTTCCGGGCCCGACGGTCGGATGCGCGCCGACGCACGACCTCCACGCTGCAGGCGACATGAGCAACAACACCAGCCGGCTTCGCGGTCAACCACCCCGAAGCGTCGTCATCCAAGGCCGTTCCCAGATCGTTCGGAAGTGGTTTCGCGGTAGTCCCGCGGATGCGGCGTGGGAGCGCCCGGCCCTTTTGGGTCTTCTCGCCCTGACGTCGGTCCTCTATTTGTGGGGGCTCGACCGCAACGGTTGGGCCAACTCCTACTACTCGGCTGCCGCCATGGCCGGGTCCGAAGATTGGACGGCATTCTTCTACGGTTCCTCGGATCCCAACAATGCAATAACCGTTGACAAGCCGCCGATGTCCTTGTGGATCATGTCCCTTTCCGTGCGGCTTTTCGGACTGAACTCGTGGAGCATCCTTGTCCCCCAGGCGCTGATGGGGGTGCTCAGCGTCTATCTGATCTATCGCATCGTGAAGAAGCGCGCCGCCCCTGGGACCGGTCTGCTCGCCGGACTGTTCTTCGCGGCTACCCCTGTTGCCACCGTGATGTTCCGCTACAACAATCCCGATGCTTTACTTACTCTTTTGATGATCGCGGCCGCCTACGCCACACTCGAAGCAATCGACAGAGGAAAACTCCGCTGGCTGCTCGGCGCGGGCGTCTTGGTTGGTGCCGGATTCCTCACCAAGCAGCTCCAAGTTGCCCTTGTTCTGCCGGCGATCGCCTTGACGTACGCACTCTTCGCCAAGAAACCTGTGTATACCCGACTACTCCACCTGGGCGCGGGCCTGCTCGCAGCCGTCGTAGCCTCCGGATGGTGGTTTGTGATTGCCCAGACGGTCAATCCCGCCAGCAGGCCTTTCGTCGGCGGCTCCCGCTCCAATAGCATCTGGGAGCTGACGTTGGGATACAACGGCTTGGATCGCCTGACCGGAGAGGACGCCACCCGGACGATGTCGGGGCCAAGCGCCATAGTGGACCCGAAACTTGACCCTGGACTAACCCGGTTCCTTCAGCCGCAGTTTTCAGGCCAGTTCGGGTGGTTTCTGCCGCTCGCGATCGCGGGACTGGGCATCGCCGCGGTGCTGGTGATCCGCCGACGCGGTACCCCTGGCCAACGCTCCTTAATGGTGCTCTGTGCCACGTGGTTTGTTTGTTCAGCCACCGTCCTGGCCATGATGTCAGGCATCGTGCACCCCTATTACGCGATCTCAACAGTACCGTCACTGAGTTGCCTGGCCGCCCTTGCCACGGTCTATCTCCTGCGCCGCTTCGCCAACGGCCTGATCCGCCTTCTATCGGGTCTTGTTCTAGCCCTCAGCCTGGTGCTGGCGTACGTTTCCGCGTCCAGATCCGTGTTGGATTTCCCCGGGCTGCCCCCAGTTCTATTGATTGTCGGCGCCCTCGCAGCAGCCATCGCGTTGCTTCCCCCGGTCAACAATCGACTTCGGGCAGCCGCCGTTCTCCTAGTCGGGGTCTCTATTCTCCTGGGTCCAACGATCTGGTCCGTCAACACGGTGCTGAGTCCGCATGTTGGAGCGGGAGTAGTGGCCGGTCCAAGCATCCTCGGTATACGAACAGATAGTCCGGATCGAACTCAGCTGGCACCGGGGGTGCCGCCAGCGTTCACTGCTGTCATGTTCGGCGACATCCCACACACAGGCATCCTTGACAGAATAAAGGCCGCTCCCGGATCCGTGACGTGGTCGGCCGCCGTGGTCGGATCGGAAACCGCCGCCAACTACCAGCTGGACAGCTCCAAGGCGATTCTGCCGGTCGGAGGATTTGATGGCACGGATCCTTTCCCGACACTTGAACAATTCCAGAACATGGTCCACAGCGGGAAGGTCGGATCGTTGGTGGTCCAGAACCTTCCACCTTTGACCGCTGAAGGGAAGGGAGAATCTGCGCGGATCGTACGATGGGTCGAAGACAACTTTCCACCCGAAAACATCGACGGCGTGTCCTTCTACTCCCTCTCCCGATAATGCCCGAGGCCTACTTGGGGCTTGAGGACCAATGCTCGGGAAAGTCACTCGAAGCAGAGTAAGGGCCAGATATCAGGGTTCTGGCCGGAGCTGCTGTTACGCCGGGCCGGGGGCGCACACGGATGGGACTCGTCCGATTCTTGATTTGTTGGCGCCGTCATTGGTCCCTGCCGGTCTCAAGCCGTGCCAGCCCGGCAGCGGAGACCGGAGAATCTGCAACTCCTAAAGGCTCAGCTTCACCGTCTCCGCGCCAAGATCAGCACCCCCGATAGGGAGGCTGGTCAGGGTGACGAATCGGACGAATTTCCCGATGATCCCTTTGCACGAGCCTTTGCAGCCAGGTGTCCCAGTGTTGTTCCAGGACAGGCCCGGGAAATTGAATCCGAGAATCTGGAACGCGGCGAAGCCTTGGATATGGAAATTCCCGCCGGTATCGATACTGTCGAAAACCGGCAAAAGGACTGTCTGGCCTTCCAGGGCCATGAACTCCGGCTTGCACACCTGCTGGTTCGGCACACTGTCGCCGTTCTTCGAGGAAACTGCCGGGCTGGCGATGGTGACCGTTGATCCGCACACGCTCGAGTTGTCCGGCGTTAGCCAGCCGAAGCCGCCGGGAATGATCTGCCCGGACGGGCTGTCACTGGCACAGGTGGTGGACCCGTGGAGGGGCAGCAGCTGCATCGAGCCGGAGAGATCGAACTGGCATTCGGAGAAGGCCACGGGCAGTGCGGTGGTGAGCCCGGAAGGGGATCCCCACTTCGCGGTGGAGGAAGCCGGGACGTCGGCACGCGGAAGGCCGAAAATCCTGGCAAACCAGAGCGATACCCCGCTGCCGTTGGCGTCTCTGGCCGCCGTGGTCACGACGACGGTTCCGGGTGAAGGAAACGACGGTGTCGGCGCGTCAGCCATGCCGTTGTTGCTGTTGGCTTTGGCGAGCTGCAGGGCGGTCCCGCCGGCGGCAGGAACGCACAGTGTGGTGCCCCGTTTGGCGCAGTCCTGGGCGATGGCCAATGCAGCCGCATCCGCACCGTTCTGCATCTGTGCCTTCTGGGAATAAAGCATGCCTTCGTCAACTGCGATCGCCGCGAACCCGAGCAGCACGACCATAAGCAACGCCACGAGAACCGCGACCGCGCCGCGTTCTTTCTCTCCCATCACCGAAAGCCCCCAAATGAACGTGCGCAGGAAACGCTACCGGAACCATGTTGCCTCGTCCGCAGCTGCCGCGCCGCCGGATCCCACCAATACGGGAAGTACTAGGCAATTCCTTGCCAAACCCTGTGCAAATCCTGCGTTTAGCCCTTCTGCCGACGTGATGTGGTGCACGTCGCACACCATCACACAATCACCGCCGTCACGGAGATCACCACAACCAATGCCGGGGAGCCGAACTGCCCGATGGGGAGACCCGCCGCCCACCCTCATGCAGGTGATCCAAAGAGGGGCACGGCAGCAGGCCGCGTGCGTTCCGGTGTTGGCGCCCACGGACCGTGGGGTCTAGCGTGATTGGTGAACAGAGACTTGAGAAGAAGGCAGTCCGTCATGAGCCCCGCGATGAAAGAGCACACGGCTGAAGTCAGAACGGCCAAGGCTTCGGCCCACGGTTGGAGCAGTCCGCAGCGGACCGGGCCGGGCTTGCTGCTATCAGACGGGGCCAGCGGCGGGAGGGTCTTGGAGCTTAGCTCAGATTCTCCACCCCAGACGTCGCTGGCCCTTTAGGCATGTGCGGACCAGGAGCGCGGATACGGTTTGGGGAACTTACACCCGACTGACCGCAGTACGATCGGCGGCAGAGGAATGTTGCCCCGCCCCGGCCGGCTAGCGCAGACTCCGCGGTTACGGCCGACGACTTACGCTGGAAAGCGGTCACTGTCAGCGTCGGCGATCACGGCTCCACGGTACGGGCAGAACATCTAGTTCCTGGGGTCAGCCAACTGCCCCTGCTGCTGCAGGGGACGTCAGTGAGCTTGTTCGCGTCGCATCCCAGAACGAGGATTTTGTAGTCGGATTCCAAGGACAGCAGCCAGCCTTACGCCGACCTGGCCCATTTCCGGCGGTCGTTCTCGCCGCGGAGGTCGCGGTTCAGACGGCGGTCCCCGTGGTGGAACAGCGGCTCCCAGCCGACCTGCTCCGGTGTTTTGGGAATGATGGTCGGCAGTTTGGCGGCCGCCGGCATCAGCAAGGACCACATCTTCATGCACAAGAAGTCCGGGGCCACCACCGCCCGCAAGCTCGAACACGCTGCCCTGCTGCGGACCTGCGGCTCCCCCATCGTGGAGATGACCGCCAAGACAAACCTGAAACGCGCTCTACCGGCGCCGCCCCTCCCCCGCCGGGCTTGCCAGCGACTAACGGCCGCGTCAGCGACGAAGAGGGCATGTACGCCACCGCTGCCCGACACTCGCAAAAAATCTTGATTGAATATTTAACTAATCTTCGAGAAAAGCTTGCGGGATCCTTGCGGTTTCCTTAAATTCCTGCCGGAAAGTAGAGGTCATCGGGCAGCAAAGTCCGTGAATCCCCCGGTCTCAACGGGCTTCAAGAAATGGAAATCATCATGGGTCTCAACCTGAAAACCACCACCGGCAAAGTCGTTGCTTCCCTGGCCCTGGTCGGCACTGCTGCCGGCGTGGCGGGACTGGGAACCTACGGTGCCTTCACCTCCAGCACCTCCGCCAGCAACACCGTCGCCTCCGGCACCGTGGCCATCACCATGGGCACCGCAGGCACCACCGGGAACCGGCTGTCCGTCGCCGCCACCGGCCTGGTCCCCGGCGACACCGTCCAGCGCACCGCCACCCTGGCCAACGCCACCGGAAACCAGAACCTCTCCGCGATCACCCTGACCACCTCGGCGCTGCCGACTACCAAACTGGACACCGACGCGGCCAACGGCCTCCAGCTGGTCATCGACAACTGCTCCGTCCCGTGGACCGAAGCCGGCACCGCCCCCGCATACACCTACACCTGCACGGGCACCACCACCTCGGTCCTGGCTTCCCACGCCGTCACCGGCTCGAATATCGCCCTGGCCAACCTCAACACCGTCACCGCAGGCCAGACCGACAACCTGCGCGTCACCCTCACCCTGCCGGCAGCGGCCGACAACACCTTCCAGGGGCTCAGCAGCACCGTGAACTTCAACTTCACCGGCACCCAGCGCACCGCCACCTCCAAGTAACCCAGCCCCCACCCCCAGCCAGTCCTCCGCCGTCGACCCCCCTGAAAAACGACGGCGGAGGGCCTTCCACAGGAACGGAGACCCAGCCATGACCGCATCACTGGTCCGCCACCGGCGGGTCTCCCGGACGGCCACCACGACGGCGGCACCCGGCACTGAGAAGCCCGGCACCGAAAAGACCCTCACCGAAAAGACCGGGGGCACCGGATCGAAGGTTGTCCGGGCCCTGGTCAGCGTCATCACGACCACGGTGATGGTGGCCGCCGTCGCGGCGTTCCTGTTCCTCGCCGTCGGGCCCCGCGTCCTCGGCTACCAGACCAGCACGATGCTCACCGGCTCGATGTCGCCGCTGATCAATCCCGGAGATGTGGTGGTCACCGTCCCCGTCGCAGTCCAAAACCTGAAGGTCGGGGACATCATCACCTACCACATACCGGTGGAGGACCAAAGGGTGGAAACCCACCGGATCATCGACCTGGTGGTAAACAGCCAAGGCACCGCCACCGTCCGCACCAAGGGCGACGCCAACAACGGCGCCGACCCCTGGACAGCAACACTGGCAGCAGGCCAGGTGGACCGCCAGGTGTTCACCGTCCCCTACCTGGGCAACGCGATCCGCGCCCTTCGTGATCCCATGGTCCTGAAGGTCCTGATGTACGGCGCTCCGGCCGCCCTGGTGGTCATGGTGCTCGTCTCCATCTGGAGGAAAAAGCCCGAAGACGACGACGCCGCGGACGCCGGCACCGCTGAACGCTCCCTGCCGGCCTTCGACCGCCGCCCCCTCAAGCGCCTGGCCAGGGAAATGAAGAGCAAGGAAGCCGCTGCGAAGTTCGCTGCCGCGTACGCCAGGATGCTGCCCCAGCGGGTGGACAAGATCAGCCGCGCCCTGAGCACCGGCGACAGTGACCTTGCGATGGATGCGGTACTTAGCCTGAAAACCAGTTCTTCGATGGTCGGGGCGCTCCGGATGGAACAGCACTGCGTCCGCCTGGAACACGCCCTGGTCATGACCGACCACACCGAGGCGGTCCGGGCCGGGGAACTCGTACGGCAACACCAGCCGCAGTTGGAAAAGGCCCTCGGCGGTCACACCACCCGCCGCGTTGCATGAAATCCCCTTCAAAGAACCGAACCGGATCCGCTGCCCTTACCGCGTGAAAGCGGCAAGAATGGAATGGACCACCGGGCCCGACAGAAAGCCGCCCACCTTGCGTAGAAGCCGGAGCACCGCCGACGCCGGACGGACGCCTGCGTCCGGACGCGTCGCCGCGGTCCTCGCGGCCGCGGCCATCCTTGTCTTCGCTCCCGGCATCGCCCAAGCCGCGTTCAAAGGAACAGCCACGGCCTCAACCAGCGTCGGGACCCTGTCGTTGCCTGTACCGACCGGCGCGAGTGTTACGGCCAGCTGCCCCTCAGGCCGCAAGCTGAGCATCACTGTGGTTAGCTATGGAACCGTCCCGCGAGCCACCGGCTACGATTTCATCCTGACGGACCCCAACGGTGTCAACGTGCCAACCACAGGTGGGACCTATTCCGAGCACCCGGCCGCCTCGGGAACCTGGACGTACCAGATCCACGGACTGTACCAGGCATCTCCCGGCAATGTGTGGATAGGTCAACCCTTCACGGGCACCGTCACATGCTGAAAGACCCCCCGGCCGGCGGATCAGTCTTCCATCCGGGCGCCCTGCTCAAACTCGCCGACCAGCTGGACAGCACGAGCATTGCCAGGGACTATGCGCTGACCTTCCTGAACATGCTCGACAGGCGTGCGGACCGCATTCTCACCGCCACCGCCGCCAACGACTCCGCGACCGCCATAGACGCCGTGCTCAGCCTCAAAGTCAACGCCCACATGGTCGGGGCCCACGCCATCGAGCAAGTCTGCCACGGCATTGAACAACGTCTCCTCAAAGCCGACATGCCGACCGCGGCACGCACCGCCCTCGACCTTCCCGGAAACATCGACACCCTCAAAACCGCCCTGAGGGACTTCCTCTCCCACACGCTCAAAGAAGCCGGCAGCCCCTGACAGGCATATGACACGGTTCCAACGTTCCGGCCAGGCCCTGCAACCCAACACCCATCGCTCAGGGCCTTGGGCCGGCGTCTGCGGGATGAGTTCGATAGCCACAGTCGTGCCCGGTCATGGCGTAGCGAGCTGCGGTTCCCGGGCCCGTGTGTCCGGGTTGATCACATGTCCGGCACAGGGACGGCCTCACGTTCCCCACCGTGAGTTACGGGATCGCACCCAGCAGCATCGCCGAGGAAGAACTGGCCACCATGATCGCGGCCGCCGACCAAGCCCTCTACAAGGCCAAGGCCCCCAAGTTGCTATTCTCAGGGCCAACGTGCCGACATCCGGTGGGACCTGTTTCTTGCACCCGGCCGCCTGGACGTACCAACTCCGCGGGCTGTACCAGGCATCTCCCGGCAATGTGTGGACAGGCCAGCCCTTCGCGGGCGCCGTCACTTGCTGAAGGCAGAGGCAGGTCGTTGCGCGTTTCACGAGCCCCTGGTTGCTCCGACGAGGAGGACGCTTCCGCTCGTCGTTTCGAAATTTTCGGTGAACGAATCACCCAGGGCCGCATAACGGCTCCCACGGATGCAGGAGTACCCCCGAGTGCCAACGGAGCTTCTGTCCGCCGGGCCGCCGGTACCGGGAGCTTTCATTGCCTTCATACTGACAGTACCGGGACGCGCGCCATGGTGGCTTGACGAAAGCAGGGAGGGCATGACCGGTGCTCCGGAACCGGTGTTGGGTCCTCCTTGGCCTGCGCCAAAAGGGGGGCTGCGCCGGTGATTCGCGCGATCACCGGCGCACCCGACCAGACCCCAATGGTCCAGGGCCCGGCGTCGGGATCCGGAGTTCGGCCCGTTGAGGGCGCCGGATCCCGGTATTCCGGTCAGTGTTTCTTGAAAGTGTCTTTCACTTTGTCGGCGGCCTGCTTCATTTCTGCCTTGAGCTGCTCGCCTTTGCCTTCGGCTTTCAGCTTGTCGTTGTCGGTGGCGTCGCCGGCCGCTTCTTTGGTTTTGCCGCTGGCCTTTTCTGCGACGTGCTTGATCTTGTCACCCAAACCCATGATGGCTCCTGTCACTGGTTACCGGACGGTGCCGGTAGGAGAACTTCATCGTAGCTCTGGCAGGGCGTTCGCGTCAGCATGATCGGGGCCCGGTGCCGGTCGGCGCGGCCCGGCTTCGCCTACGTGCATTATCTGGCGTGTTGGCAGACCTGGCGGCGTGCCGCGTGCAACACGGTCCCCGTCGAGGGTGAGCCGCTCCGGATGCGGCAGCCCGTTGCGGGTTTCTGCCCACGGGGTGCGGGCGTAGGCTTTCACGGGAAAGCAAACCACCGCCGCTGAGGAGTTAGTTGTGATCGGAAAGAACAAGGCTTCCCGGGCTGGGAACGAAGCGATACATGCTGCCCAGGACCGCGCCGGGCAATGGATCATGCACGCGGCCGACAAGAGTTCCCCGCAGGCGGAAGCGGCCATCCGGTGGGCATTGTCCCGGCTCGACGAAGCCCAGGTCCCCGACGTCGTTCATGGGGTGGTTCTCACGCTGACAGGTAACAGGAAGGTCGCCACCAGGGCACGAAAGGCCGCGTCCCGGGCCGTGCTGCGTGCGGAGCGGAAACTCCGTCCTACTGGCCAACCGTCCGGAAAGACGTTTCTTGTTTCCGTTCTTGCCGCTGCTGCGGCCGCAGTTGCAGGTGTCCTGCTCTGGCGGAGGGTGACCAGCCGTCCGGATCCGGAGGGTGACCAGCCGTCCGGATCCGGAGGGTGACCAGCCGTCCGGATCCGGAGGCTGAGCAGGGGAGCCCGGTCCTCTAGAGCCGCACGTGGAGGTCTCCCGGCTGATTGTGCCGTGCCGTTGATGTGCTGTGCCGTGGCCATGAAGAGAAGGGAGTGACGTCATGGGTCAGCTTCTGGCTGTGCCCTTCTCCGGGATGCCCAACAGGCCTAGAGCTGGGTGCCGTAGATGAATTCCTTGGCGTGGTTGACGGCTTTCCTGAAGGCGTCGTTGCGGAGCGTGACCTGCTCGTCGCTGTCGGTGTTGCCTGGCTCGATGTAGGCGGTGTGTCCGGGGTGCAGGACCCAGATGTCTCCGGACGGGGGCAGGTAGAAGACGCCGAAGGAGCGGTGCCGTGGGTCTCCGGACCAGATCGGGACCACGGCAATGGCCGCGCCGGTGTCGGCGTTGATCCACTGGGCCCAAGGCAGTGGCCGGAGGTGGACCTGGACCGCTGGGTCCAGGAACGGGTCCGTGCCTTTGCCCCAGCGTCGTTCAAACCGTTCGTGAAACGCCGGCATCAGGAGGTGTTCGTAGGGGTGCCAGGCGCTCATGGCGGGTTCCTTTCAAGCTGGTGCGGCGTGACAGTGCTGTTACGGGGCAGGGTCTGGTTGGGTTAGCGGCGGATCCACAGGATCCGGTAACCGGGCCGGGGTGGTTCTTCGGCCTCTGCTGCTGCGCGGTCCGGCCCTTGGCGGACCAGGTCCCACAGCCCGGTGATTTGCCGGCCGGCGGCTCGCTGTCCGGGGGCCTGCTGTCCGGGGGCCAGTCTCCCGGGGTCCTCCCAGCGCACCGGGCCGATGATCAGGGCAGGGCCGGAATGCCTGTGTGGTGCAGCGCGGGAGGGATCGGGCGGCCGGGGCGCCGGGGCTGGGGACGGAGATGGCTGCCGGTGGCGGTCGTAGGCTGCCCGCTGGACGGGGTCGCCGAGAACGGCGTAGGCGTCCATGATGTCCTGCAGTTCCCGGGCGGCCGCTTCCGGGCCGGCGGCCACCTTTTCGGGGTCCGGGTGTCGGGGTGACGGGTGCGCATCAGGGAACGGTAGGCGTGGGCGATTTCTCGGGCCGTGGCTGCGGGCCGGAGGTGGAGAACCTGGTAGGGGTCCGGGTTGCGTTCTTTCATGGCAAGTTTTTCCGGGGTGTGGTTTCAAGCCTTGTCCGCCATCCCGGGGCCTTGGAAGGCGTCGTGGGGCGGGGATGTTCCCCGGCCTGTGGGGGCCGGGGACCATCGGTGTGGGAGGCATCGTCGGGGGCCGTCTTTTTCCGGTGCGCGACTGGCGCGGTGGCGTGGCTACTGTGTGCATCGCCCTTTTACTTTTCCGGCGGCCGGTCCAATGCTCCCGGTCCTGCATGTCTGGCCGGTGCCCGGCGGGTTCTAGGCGTTGATTTCCTGACGCTGGTTCTTGTCCGAGGCGATTTCGATCCGGCGTGGTTTGGCCTTTTCGGCTACCGGGATCCGCAACGTCAGTACGCCGGCGTCGTAGCTGGCGGTCACAGCGTCGGTATCCAGGGCATCGCCGAGGATGAGCTGGCGGCTGAAGACGCCGCGGGGACGTTCGGCGGCGATGAGCTCGGTCTTGTCACCGGCCGGGTCCTTGCGTTCGGCCTTCACGGTCAGGACGTTGCGTTCGACGTCGATGTCCACCGAGTCCACGGCGACGCCGGGCAGGTCGAATGCGACGACGAATTCTTCGCCTTCCTGCCAGGCGTCCATGGGCATGGCGGCCGGCCGGGCTGTGGTGCCGAGGACCTGTTGGGCGAGTCTGTCGAGTTCGCGGAACGGATCGGTACGCATCAGCATGGTTTCCTCACTCCTTGTGGATCGGTAGCGATCATTTCGTCCCAGCCGATTATCTTTTGTGGCTGGTATAGATTTTTTATAGCACCGGGGTGACACTGGGGCAAGCGGGTTTTTTGGAGTTTTTGAGGAGGGCCGGATGGAGCAGGAACCCGGGAGGGGTGCGGGGGTGTATGCCATTTCCGTGGCCGCGGAACTTGTCGGGACGGGGCAGCAGAACCTGCGACTGTACGAGCGCAGGGGCCTGCTGGAACCTGGCCGGACGGTCGGGGGAACCCGCCTGTACAGTGAACAGGATCTGGAGACCCTGCGCCGGATCGGCGCACTCCTGGAGAATGGGCTGAACCTGGCCGGCATCCGCATGGTCCTTGAACTCGAATCCGCCAACAGGCGCCTGGAACGGGAACTGGCTGCCGCCCGGACACGGTCCCGGCGCTGAGCACCAGCACGCCCGGACCGGGGTGCACAGCAGGGAGCCGTGTCCTGGCCGCACGTGTCCCAGGTCCGCTGCCCAGCCCCGTCGCGGTCTACCGCGGGAGATAAGGATTTTCCGTTGCTCCAGTGAACCCTGCTCCGGCAGATTCAGCAGCCCGCCCCGGTCCGGACCGGAGGCCACGCTGAGCTCAGCCTGAGAACTATGGTGAGACCGGACACGGCCCAACGCCTCGGAAGTGGTGCACTTCTAAACCGTCGTCAACATTTCTCCTGGAGGAACTTCGTTGCACTTGGATTCTTTGGCAGCGGAACGGCTCCAAGGGAACGAAACGGGCCGCCCGATGGGGGACCGGGCGGGCCATTCCAGCGATAACAAGCGCACGCTGAGAATGTGCAGGGGCGTCCCGTCATCGGCTTGAGGTCAGGGGTATTCTGGACGGAATTCACCTTCGGGAAAGCCCCAGACAGGAAGGCGGTATTCACTAGCGTGAGCCTCAAAGAAGAGTGGGACCGGCTCGATTCCGGGACCCGGACCTGGTTTCTGGAAAATCCGGCATGCCTGGTCCTGCCCCCCGCAATGTCCGCCAAGTTCAGCAAGGACGCACCCGGGACATGGAGTGTGACCAGCACGGGCAGGTTGTACTCTCCCGGGACGACCGAGACTTCATCCGGGAGAAAGCAGAGGCAGCCGGAAAAATAACGCGCGTTCCCGTGAGGGAATAACGATTCTTCGACACGGCAGCTCTGCCCGTCATCAGGCAAGCACCGCCTGGAATGCGCGCCGTAGCTTCGTCCGATGAGGCCCACTAGGACCGCGTTGTTGAGCGCGCCATAACGACGAACACCTGACCGGCACCTGGAGAGAGCCCGTCGTCAGCCATAAGCGCGTCCGCGGTGCCCGGCCGCCCAACTGGTCACAGTCCGATCAATGGCCACAGGTCCGCGTGTTATGGACAATCGGCCCGGTGATCCCATCCGCCACGATATCCGCATCCGGAACGTGGCCGGCTTCCGGAGGCGTCGGGATCCCGTTGCCTTGAGCTACCGGCAGGGAGGCGATGTGTCAACCGCAGACACGGCGGACCCTTTCCGGGGCGCAAGGGTCCTGACGCAGGGAACGAACAGGCACATGCCTCGGGTTGGCTCAGCCAGGAGGCTCCAGGTCAAGCACTATCTCGTTGTGTCTCATGAACCATGGCTTGAACGGTGGATCAAACCGGGCGAAACGCGGCGTCCCAGCAGGAGTGAGTCCAGCTGCCCTCAAAGCACTTTTTAGCCTCTCAAGATGCCGTTGATAGCTCAGCGCACTCCACCGCCCACTGTACCGGATTGCCGCTGCAAGGCTTTCGGGAACTGTCCGCAAATACACCTTCGGGTCGGTGGGGCCGGGTGCGTTCTCGATCGTGAAACCTTCCGGGAGGACAAAAGCAACCCGGAACTTTGGCTTTCCCGCCTCATAGGCCTGCGTCGCGATTCCCTGCTGCACGACCGGGGCAGTCATTGCTATCTTTTCCGAAGCTGCGTCCTGAACCACTGGCGCAGTCATCGCCACTTTCTGCTTGGAACGGTTCTCTCCGCTGATATAGGAAAACAGGTACCGGAACGCACGGTTGCCAGCCTCTTTAAAGGTGCCTTCGACAATGACTTCGGCCAGTAAATGCTCGGGATATCTGCGAACTTCAAAATCGTCGTAGCTTCGCACCATCTGGTATGGCTGTTGCGCCGTCATGGCATCACGCTACTCCCGCGGCGTTGCCCAGGCCATGAGGTTCCTGGGGATGGTGAAGACTCGGGTGGTTTCCTTGCGATGAGGGTTGATCTGACCGGCGCTGATCGGGAAACAAGTCGTCGGACCCTTCACCTTTTCACAAGCCCCGTCGGAACTGCGGTCAACGATCCGGTGGATAGCCTTGCCGGAGTGGAACAGCCGGAAGACGAACATGTGGCATTCAGTCTTCACACCGCTCAGGACCACCCGGACTTCACCGAAATACACCTCCGCTTCAGCGCCCGGCGCGTGCTCCTGCGGAACGAAAACCTCCACCCGGCGACCGGCCTCGACATCGATCTGCGCCCAGCAGACCCGCACCTAGTCGCGAACCGTCGAGTACGAGAGTTCCTCTGCCCCGCGCCCCTCAACGAGGCGGCCAAGGATCCTGCGGGCAGCAGGCGCTGCCTACGCGCCTCCGTCGTGTCCTCGACCAGCATGGCATCGGTCGCCGCCTTAAACGGCTCCAGCCTCCTTGCCACTCCCCGGCCTGGGTTTTACGTTCAGGAGGGAGGCGAATAGCAGAGCCTGCCGCGCTGTCCTTCGGTAAACCCTGGTATCTGGTCGCCAGTGTGCGGACCGAGAGACCCTCGACCCGGGCGTCCCTCCTGATCTGCGCGAACAACTCCACTCTCGACACCATCCAGACCAGCCTTCCGCCGCATCCATCCATCCACTGATGAATTCAGCGCTGAGGCGGGGCCACATATAACCGTCACAAGTTGCCCGGCGAGTCACGAAGTGGGGCCAGAAATAGCCGACCTACCCGGGCCATCCAAACCTGGCATAGTCACAGTAGCCTGCATGGAAGGCATGAATTTGTTTTAGGGGGATGTCGATGCTCAAGCATCATAAGGATCCGGGTCGTTCCAACCCGGCACTTTGGAACCGGGAGGTCGTGCTCGACCCGGCCTATGTCAAAGCTCTGATCAAGGAGCAGGCCCCGGAAAGGCCAGAGCGCTTCGTGGCCGACCTGGTGGACACGCTCCGGGATCATGTAAGCCTGCTAGGCACGGTCTTGGAGGAAAGCAACCTGGCCGCGACGGTGGATTCCGTGGTCCGTCTCGCGTCATGCGCGGCGAAGATGGGGGCACGTCAACTCGAACGGGATGGGCGTCTGATCCAGGCTTCCTTGAACACGGGCCGGCCGGAACGGGCGCGAAGACTATGGCACCGTCTTCACTGCGATATTGCCGCGCTGGACGAGGCGATGGAGCAATTCGTTGACGCGCTGGAGCGCGATGGGACAGACACGGATGCCCAGTCCACGCAGCAATAGCCCCGGCGCACGCAGCCACCGGGCCAACGCCTGCTAAACGCCGCGTTCGGACACTGCCGACATTCGCGCCGCTCACCAAACCTGGTGGGCTCAGTGACATGAAGCCCCCTTGAGGTCGTTGTCCCCTGTCTGCAACAATCTGGCACCAGAGCGGATGATAAACATTCCGGTACGGGTTGCGTAAACCTGGCCTTCGCCCACACGAGGCGAGCCGTCCGCACCATGCCGGCACGCCGGAGCGACGTCGATCAATTCGCCCAGACGGGGACGCTGCTACGGATTCTGGACGAATCGGGGGATCCGTTACTACAATCTTGTCCACAGTTCGGCATGGGCGCATCAGGCGTCCGGGAAGGAGGAACAGATCACCGCTGACCCAGACCTATCTACCACTGACTTACCCGTTGAAAGCCCCTCGTCCGAGGGGCTTTCCCTTTTCTGGGAACAGGTCCGTCGACGGCGTGCCCACAGCAGGCCATTACGCGCGGGCCGGGGTAGGCTCTGATCGAAGCGACAGTCTTCGAGGAGCATCTCCTCCTGGAGTTCGGACGCTCACGACAGATTTCTTAAGCAGAGGGAAACCAGTAAGAGACCGGCACCTGCCGGTCTCTTACTGGTTAAGGGGCAGGTGCGCCCTGCCTGCCCGGTCTGAGGAAGCAAAGAGCCAACCGGACACCCAGCCCGCGGCCTAGCCCAATGGTGAGGTCCTGCGGGGGGAGGTTCCCGGGTGCTTGGAGAATCCGGTGATGGTGTATGTTGCTATCACTTCAAGAAGAAAGAGGCCAGTGGCAACGGATTACGATGAGCTCCGCAACGACGTCAAGGAATCCCAGGACAGCTCCCTGGAGGCCCTGCAGTCGGCGAACAAGCCGGACGCACAGAGTGTCATTCGCGAGCTCCATGAAACAGATGCCCTCGACGATGCAATGGTTCCTGGCGGGGAATTCGTCAACGAGGAACTGGTCGTCCAGGTAATTCCGCAGGCCGAGGACGAGTTCACCTGCTCCTCCTGCTTCCTGGTCCGGCACCGTTCCCAGATCGCCCGTCAAAAAGACGGCCATTTCTACTGCGTCGAGTGCGAAGGCTAAAGAGCATGGCACGCCCGTGATGCCCGGCCCGGTCGATGATCCATCCCGGGAAGGGGGATCGACGCGGGGTTCAGGAACCGGCGGAGCGAAGACTTTCCAGCATCCTCTGCCATGCTGCTTCCCGGCGACACGCCCGGGACTGAGTGTTCACCGGGGCCTCGGTGGTGGACTCTACGCCGGAGGGAACAGCCGATCGAAGATCTGAAAGACACCTACGTGAGCAGCGATGAAAAGACCGGATTGACCGCGGACGGGAGCGCCCTGCTGCGCGGCCAGGAAGTCCTGGTGCGCGCCGGCAGCGAAGACCTCGGACCCGGCGTCGTTGATGACCTCAACGACGACGGGTCCATCGTCTGGATCGTCTTCTTCGGCCAGACCCCGCGCCGCATGCTCATCCCGGAAGATCAGGCCCGCTACACGGTCCTCCCGCCGGTCTCTGCGCGCTAGGCAACTGACCGGTCCGCGATCCGGCCCACGAGACCCGGGGGTGTGGTCTCGAGGGCAAGTGCAACACCGGCAACAATCTGGCACGCACTATCCCTAAACCGCTAAAACACCGCCACGTTCCTGGACGCCGCCTGCCTTGATGCTGGGCCCGTCCGTCCGACCGGCCCGGAGCGGGAGAACATGACGGGAGGGAGTGTTTGGCCGCGCGTCCTGGTCCCGGAAATCAGACCGAACAGCCGGCTCGGCATGCCTGCGCAGACCCTTCACCTCGACCATCCCGGAGTACTCGGGAAAACGCTCTCTTCCCTGCTCAGGCGCGGTTTCCAGGAGTACGCTGGTGGTCTCGGCAGGATTCCTGCTACTCCTTGCCGCGAGGCCGGTTCTCCCCCTGAAGAGCCGGCAATCAGCGTGAAAGGAAGACACAATGACTACCGCTTCACACCCCGCGCAGCACCACCACGTGATGGGGCTCACGCTGCACAACACAGCACTGGTTTTGGGCTGGGTTTTCCTCGCTGTTGGCGTCTTGGGATTTATCCCGGGCATCACCAGCAATTACGGCGCCATGACCTTTGCAGGACATGACTCGGGCGCCATGCTTCTTGGAGTCTTCCAAGTATCCGTCCTGCACAACATTGTCCATTTGCTGTTCGGCGCAGCAGGCCTGTACTTCGCGAGGACCGGAAGGATGGCGCGCGGTTACCTGATCGGTGGCGGCGCAATCTACCTCGTCCTGTGGATCTACGGCCTGATCACCATGTCGAGCATGAGCGCTGACTTCGTGCCCATGAACGCCGCGGACGACTGGCTGCACCTGGTTCTCGGTGTCGCCATGGTCGGTTTAGGCCTCTGGCTCGGCCGGGACGCCACGGAGAAAGCGACCCCAAGCACCACGTAGCGTGCCTCCCACGGTTCAGACTGACGAGGGCGGCCCGTCGCCCGGGGCCGGACATCCGCTCCGGCGGACGGTCTCTGCGTTGGCGACCCGTCGGGCCCGTCACGGTCTGGCAATGCCAGCGCCGCCTGAACGGGGCGGACGGGATGGTCCTTGGGGCGAAAGGTCGGTAATAAGGCTTGTTCCGGCGCATTCGCGCACCGCCCGGATCCCGGCCATCGCCGAGGGCTTGTCGGCGAAGCCCGCCGATACGGCCAGCACCGTCCCATCGGAGGCTTTCAGCCGGAACCTGAACCGCGACTGCGCGTCGAGGAAAAGCTCGAACATCCCTGCCATTGATTTCCCCCAGAAGATTCGGGTCTCCACCCGTGCCATTGCCGCGCATGATGGAACACCGTCTTCCTGCCCCCTCGGAACGACCCGGCCCCCATCCGTCGGACTGCCCGGGCCATCCCGAGGGATTCCTAAGAATCATGGTTCACATTGTTGACCCGGGCAAGTGATTCATCAAAACCGTTCAATAATTTTTTCATCCGGCCCTAAAGCATTCAAAAATCCGGATCGGGACCTTCATCCTGCTCTCATATGTGCCGGTCGAGACCTCCCCGGCATTCACGGTGGCATCCCAGCGGAAGATGGCAGCATGAGGACATGACTCCCGCTCACGGTATGTCCGGCTTCTTCCGGCGTCCCCAGCCCATCAAACCCAATGCCGGTCAGGAATCGGTGTGGGACTACCCGCGGCCGCCACGGGTCGAGCCGGGATCGGAACGGGTCATCGTGCGGCTTGGCGGTCAGGTGATTGCCGACACCACCGATGTATTGCGTGTCCTGGAGACCAGTCATCCGCCTGTCTACTACTTGCCATTGGACGCTTTCCCTGCTGGTGTACTCGTCCCGGTCGAGGGCACCACCTTCTGCGAGTTCAAAGGAGAAGCGCACTACTTCGACGTCGTTGCCGGCGGGCTCGTCGTTCCCCGTGGCGGGTGGACCTACCCGGAACCCGCCCGCGATTTCGAGATGCTCAGTACCCGGGTGGCGGTGTACCCGGGCCGCATGGATTCCTGCGAGGTCAACGGCGAGCAGGTGACCTTCCAAGATGGTGACTTCTACGGCGGTTGGATCACCACGCGGATCGTTGGTCCGTTCAAGGGTGGCCCGGGAACAGCCGGGTGGTAAGCACATCGCTCTTACGCGCCGGCAAGACTGGGCCCCTGACTTTGCCTCTGGCCGCTCCGTAAATGGTTCGTCCTGCATAATGCGTCTCACAACCCTAGGGAAACGAAACGTCTCGCGTGGCCAGACCGAAAGGCAACGATCGCAATGGCGGCTTGATTTTCGGTGGAATAGCACGGATCTTGCCGCGGCCAGCCGATGGCCAATGGCTCTTATAACTATGTGTCGAAACCTTCTGGTTGAATCGGTGTATCCAAGGTTGGTTATGCGACCCTTCGGAGCAGCCATGGCCAAGCTCATCGGCTACGGCCGGCATTTCAACCCGGGCTCAGTCCACTGACAGCAGCAGACGGACCTTTTGGCCGCGGGCGTCCGATGCGGACCACGCCGTATCCGAGGCCCGGGCATCACCACCCCAATTCGACCGGGCGCTCGATGCACTGATCGAAGGCAACACCCTCGTCATCATCACCTTGGACCGGCTCGGGCTCTCCACCCAGCAATCCGGCACAACCTCGAACCCCGCGTAATACACCTCTACGGGCTCACCCCCGCACCAGTGTGCGTCGACATCGCCAAACGGCACCACAATTCTCATCCCCTGCACGCGGCAGGAACTTCCCCATTTGTTCACAGACCCGTGAATAACTTGAGCAGGGCGTGGGTGACCCACCGGAGGTGTCGCTCCGGGCAATAGGCGGGTTCGGAAATATCAGGCGGCTGGGTCGATGACGACGGTGTGTCCGAGCCGTTCGAGTTGGGCGACCAGCCGTCGGGTATGTGCCTCGTCGTGCCGGTGTTGCAGCCAGTCGGGTCCGAGGTCTCGGTAGGGCTCGTCGCGTTCGAGCATGTAGTAGGCGCTGTCCAGGATTGAATGGGCTGCCGCGATCTGGGCACGCTTGGCGCCACGTCGGGAGGCGATCCGTGCCTGTTGCGCCGAGAGGTAGGTGTTCTTGCTGCGCGCGGCCGACGCGGCCGCCTCGACCAGTGCCGAGGTGAGCCACTTGTTTCCGTGCCTCGCACCAGCCGGGGTCCTGCGCCCTGCCGACTCGTGGATCGCCGGCGCGACACCGGCCCAAGCCGCCAGGTGTGACGCCGACGGGAACCGGGACATCTCGCCGCCGGTTTCGGCGACAATGGCCTGCGCGACTTTCAGCCCCACTCCCGGGATCGTCTGCAGCAACTGAATCTGGTGGGCCCACGGCCGCGAAGCGGTGTCGATGGTCTCATCCAGTGCCGTCAAGGCGGCGTCAACCCGGTCCAGGCGACCCAGCATCGCAACCGCCAGCCGGGCGTGATCGGCGTCGAAGTGGCCGGTCAGCGCCTCGATCAGGTCAGGGATCTTGGAGCGCATCTTTCCTTTCGCCAGCTGCGCCAGGACCTCCGGGTCAGCCTCCCCCGCGATCAACGCTGCGAGCATGGCACGCGCGGAGACGGTAGTCACCGAGGAGATCTTGATGCTGGCATCTTCGAGCATCTTCTCCAACCGCCCCGCATCCCTGCTCCGGTCCCCCATCAACTGCACCCGGTACCGGGTCAGCAGCCGCAGCCGGCGGATCGGCGGAGGCGGAACAAACGAGGGCCGGAGCAGACCGTGCTCGAGCAATTGCGCAATCCACTCAGCGTCTTTGACGTCGGTCTTACGGCCCGGGACGGCCTTCATGTGGGCGGCGTTGAGCAGCCAGCACTCCATCTGATCTTCCAAGGCATAAAACACCGGCTTCCAGTAGGTGCTGGTCGACTCCATCGCCGCCAGCGTCACGCCCTGCCCGACCAGCCAGTCCCTCATCAGCTCAAGCGAGCGCGTCATGGTCCGGAACGTGCGCGTCTCGCCGTGACGACCACCGCCCGGCCCGGGAACCCGTACGCACACGGTCACCGACTTCTTGCCAATGTCCAGTCCGGCAACGCGCTCGAACATCACGTCCATCAGAATCACCCATCCTTTGAAGCGAGTATCGATATCAACGCCGCTTGGAGGATCCTCTAATCAGGACACAGACCCACGTGCTTCACCGCAACAATCCGGCACACCCTCGAACCCCGCGTCATACACCTCTACGGGCTCACCCCGCACCAGTGTGCGTCGACGTCGCCAAGCGGCACCACAATTCTCATCCCCCTGCACGCGGAAGGAACTTCCCCATTTGTTTACACCTCTGGCACCAAAGGTCGTCGCCGTGAGCACCGTCTCACGGCACGTCATGTCGCGACGTAATGCCACCCCGATGAACCGACGTGAATGGGAAGACTTGCGGTGAATGTGTTCAAGACTTCGAACGGTCTCGCACCTCCCGGCGATTCTGCTCCACGGGCTGCGGCAACGGGCAGGGAGACCGCCGAAGGCGGACACGGAGACGGCCATGACCATGTCCATCGCCAGGCTCTCCGCGCAGTCGGGTCTGAGGTACCTGTTCAAGACCACGATGATGGATGATGTGTCGCCGACTCCCGCGGACGCCACAAGCTACTACATGAAGGCCGGGACACCGCAGGGGCGCTGGCTCGGTAGCGGCCTGGGCGGCATCACCCGAGCCCGCGGCGACCCAGTCACCGAAACCGATGCCAAAGCCATCTTCGACGAAACCGTCCATCCGGACACCGGCGCTCCGCTGGGCCGCCCGCACGGCCAACCCACACTCGTCCAAAACAGCCAGGGTCAAGCCGGCACGCGCCGCGCTGTCGCCGGATTCGATCTGACGTTCAGTGTCCCCAAGTCCGTCTCCGTGCTCTGGGCACTGAGCCCCCGCGCTCTCCAGGACCAGATCCTTCAAACCCATCACGACGCCGTCACCGCCACCCTGGACTGGCTGGAAGAGTCCGTCATCCACACAAGATCCGGACGCAATGGCGTTGCCCGCATCGGCACTCGCGGGGCGATCGCGGCGGGGTTTGACCATTGGGAGTCACGCGCCGGGGACCCGCAACTGCACACCCACCTGGTCATCGCCAACCGCGCCCAGCGGATCACCGACGGCGCCTGGGTGACCTTGGACTCCCGGACCCTCTACAAGGCAGCGGTCGCCGGCAGCGAGCACTATAACGGTCTGCTCTTCGACTCCCTTCACCGCCACCTGGGTACCGAGACCGACATCCGGGAGCCCGCAGCCAGCACCCACAACCCGAGCCCGCAGCTCACCGGAGTCCACGACACGTTGATTCGCGAATTCTCCCACCGCTCCCGCCTCATCGAGGTAGAAACCAATCGTCTCGTGGCCGCATGGATCGATGCCCACGGCACTCACCCAACGGCGACGACCACCATCAAGCTCCGCCAGCAGGCAACTCTCTCCACACGAACCCCCAAAGCCGAGACCATCGAGCCTCTGAACCAACTCTCCGTACAGTGGCGGGCACGCGCGGCAGCCAAGGGCTTCGAGCCCCGACTTGTGCTGGCTAACACCGTCCGGAGGTCACGGACTGCCCCTTTCCGCTCGTCAGACTTCACCGCCGAGTGGGTGGACGCCGTCGCATCACTGACGCGGGAGCGGGTCGCCACCAAGCGCGCCACCTGGAACCGGTGGAACCTGCTCGCCGAGGCCGAACGGGTCTGCGCCGCGATCCGCTGCCACACACCCGCGGACCGCAACGCCCTGATCGACGCCCTCGCCACCGCCGCCGAAACCCAATCGGTGCCCCTCAACGAGTACCGCTACAGCGTCCCCGCGGACGCGCGGCCCGATCTGCGCCTCGGCAGGCGGAGCGTCTTTGACTTCCACGGGTCGCGCCTCTACACCGACGCCACCACCCTCGCGTGCGAGGAGACCGTCATGGAAGCAAGGAACGACGACGGCGGCCCGGCTATCCGCGCGGCCCTCGCCATGGAGGTACTCGCCCGGTACAAGCACCACGGCGAATTCGGGCTGCACGACGACCAGCGCGCCGCCGCTGCCGGGGTGCTGCTGAGCGGTAACCGGCTCGACGCCGTCGTCGGACCCGCCGGAACCGGTAAGACCACCGCCCTCGGCGCGGTGAAGGCCGCCTGGGAAGCAGAGTTCGGGCCCGGCAGCGTCGTCGGATTGGCGCCCGCGGCGGCGAGCGCCGAGGTTCTCGGGCGGGAACTGTCCGTGGTCGCGGAGAATGTCGCCAAGTGGCTGTACGAGTCCGCCGGCGAGGGGGCCAGTCGCCGGGCTGAGCGGTTCTTCGATGCAGAGCGGCGGCTCACCCATCCTGTGGCTAAGTCAAGCCCGCAGACCGCTCTTCTCGCACAGAAAGCAGCTTGGCTCTCCGCAGAGCAGGACCGGTGGCGGTTCCATTCGAACCAGCTGGTTGTCGTCGACGAGGCCTCGATGGTGTCGACCCTTCAGCTCGCCGCGCTTGTGGAACAGGCACGGGACGCCGGAGCAAAGATCTTATTGGTGGGCGATCCCGGGCAGCTGGATGCGATTGACGCCGGCGGTGTCCTGGGCTGGCTGGACCGCCAGGGCAAGACCGCCCGGTTGAGCACCATCTGGCGGTTCGAGAACGCCTGGGAACGGGATGTCTCGTTGAAGCTCCGTTCCGGGGACGTCGCAGCCATCAGCGGCTACGAGCAGCATCAACGGATCCGTTATGGAAGCTATCTGGACATGGTCGGTCAGGCGTATCTGCAGTGGCAGGCCGACATCCGTGCGGGAAAGTCGTCCATCCTTATCGCCGCCGACAACGACACCGTCGGCATGCTCAACGAACGCGCCCAGGCGGACCGCGTGATCCGGGGTCTTGTGGACGCCGAACAGACAGCACTCCTGTCGGACACACTGTGTGCCGGGCGCGGTGACACGATCATCGCACGCCGCAACGACCGCGCCGTTGCCGACAGCAACGGTGACTTCATCCGCAACGGCACCCTGCTCGACGTCGTACGTGTCGGCAGGCGCGACGGCTCCCTCACCGCGGTCCGCAGGGATACCGGAGCCACCGTCACGCTGCAGCGCGAGTACGTCGAGTCGGCCGTGGAACTGGGGTACGCGACCACCGCCCACCGCTCCCAAGGAATCACGCTCGACACCGGCCACACCGTCGTCACCCAAGGACGTCTCACACGCGAGCTTCTCTACGTCAGCATGACGCGCGGACGCGGCGGCAATTGCGCGTACGTCAGCGAAAACGACCCCACCGACCGCAAGCCACTTGATCCTTCCCTCCAAGGTTCGTGGCGGGAGATCCTTGGGGAAGTGCTCGCGGCAGAAGGCGCCGAACGAACCGCTCATGAAGTCCGCGACGCCGAACAGTCAAGCGCCGACAGCCTGGAACGGCTCAGCGCCGAATACGACTACCTCGCCCAGATCGCAGCCGCCGAAGACCTGACAAGGTTCATCGAGGCGCGCACTCCCGAGATTGTTGAGGTGTTGCAACAATCCCCCTCGTGGGGCGCGGCCGTTGCAGCCTGGCGCCGAGTGACCGCGGCCAGCCGGCCCGGGGCCCAGCGGACTGTCACCGCCGCTTTGGAAACAAGCCGCGATGCAAAGGACGTCGCAGCCGTTCTACACGCCCGGCTCGTCAATTTCTCATCCGGCATGCCAGCCAGCGATCGTGCCGTGATCCCCGAAGCACTTCATACCAACCGGCCCGACCTCGCTGACATGATCAACCAGGTAACCCAAAGGATCAGGCAGCGGGCCAAGCAAGTCGCGTCGGCCGCTATCGCGCAGGACACTGAATGGAAGCGAAAACTCGTCCAAACGCTCCCGCCGAATGTGACCGATGCAGACACCGCCCGCCTGGTCGCCAGGGTTGCCATCTACAGGGACCGCTGGGGTATCGACGACTCACCCCTCCCTCTGGGACCTGCACCGGCGGACCATGAATGGGAACAGTCATCGCAGTACGAACACCTCAAGCGCATTGCTGACCGGGCTTCGTCCCAAGCCAACCGGCAACAACAACCCGGCCAATGGCTGGAAGATTCGATCTCCCGACAGATCAGCCCCATTACTGTCGGTTGGCAGCTCTGACATCAAATCAGTCTGCTCCTCCGCGCACGGTCATGCCGCCTGCACCTTTGCCTCCCATGAAGTAGGAACAGAACCTGGCCGTATGTCAGGTGACCACGACCATGGAGACTCCAATGACTACGACGCCAAATCGCAACCAGCCCGTCGAGGTTGACCAACAGTGGCTAACCCCGAAGGAGATCTGCGCACAGCTACAGATCCCCGAACAGACCTTCTACCAGTGGCGAGCCAAGCACGTCGGGCCACACGCTTACCGCATCGGCAGGCACCTGCGAATCAGCCAAAGCGACTTCGTTGCCTGGCTGTCCCTGCACGCTGAGCCGTAGCCGGCCCAAAACCTGCACGCGATAAATGAGCAGGTACCCACTGCCCCTCGGAACATGGGGTCTCATCCGCACTAACCGGGCAACAGCAAGAAGTTGGCGCGCACGGGCCAGATACCGTGACCTCGACGGGCAAACGCGAAAAATCGAAGCCCGCGGACCATCCGCCGCAGCGGCACGGCGAAATCTCCAAATCAAACTGCAAAAAAGGCAGACCCAAGGCAACGCCCTCATCAGCGCAACCGACCAGATCCGCGACCTCTCAGAGGTCTACCTGGCAGAGCTGCAACGCTCGGACAAGGCATCGCGGACCAAAGACAAGTATGCGTTCAGCGTCAAGAAGTACATTCTGCCTGGAATCGGCTCTGTCCGCATTGGAGAGACCACGCCAGGCGTCGTGGATCACTTCATTCGAAATGTTGTCGACGCGGCCGGCCCGGCTACGGCCCGCAGTTGCGGGGCCGTGTTGTCGTCGATGTTCAAAATTGCGCTGCGCCACGATGCTGTGAGCATCAATCCGGTCCTGGGGATCTCTATCCCGAGAAGTCGGGCGGCAAAGCCTCAGGCTCTGGATCCGGAACAGTTTCTGGATCTGAGGACCAAGCTCATTGCTTGGGAACAGGGATCAGTGCTTGGCCGCACGAGGTCCCAGGAACTCCACCAAATCGCCGACGTCCTCATCACCACAGGCCTGCGCCCAGGCGAACTGTTCGCACTGTCCTGGGCTGATGTCGACCTCGACGCAGACCCGCCGACCGTCCATGTCCACGCCACAGTCATCCGTACTTCCACCGGCGGTGTCACCATTCAAGACCACCCAAAATCCGAGCACGGATTCCGCTACGTGACCGTACCGCCAAACCTCGCCGAGTCGCTTCGAAGGCGACACCTCAGTCAAAGCAGCAGCGCCACGGCGAATCCCTTGGACTTGGTCTTTCCGTCATCCACAGGAACAGTGTGCGATCCGAACAATGTCGGCAAGACGTGGCGCAAAGCGGCAGATGACATCGGATACTCGTGGGTGACGTTCAAAACGTTCCGCAAGGCCAACGCGACTCTCATCGCACGGACTATGGGGGCCGAAACGGCCGCGTACCAGGCAGGGCACTCCAAGGTGTCAATGACTCGAAAGCACTACGTCGAGGAATACAAAGAAGCGATCGACACACGTGCCGTGCTCGGCGCCTTCGACGCAGCTAACGGGGGACCAGGAGCACCTAGCAAGACCGGTCTCCAAATCTGATTCAGGTGAGTTAAAGGTGAGTCCGGCACCAAAAAGTTCAAATGGCTCTGACCAAAAGCAGTAAACCCGCAGGTCAAAGCCAAACTAAGAGCCCCCTGTCGGATTCGAACCGACGACCCCCGCTTTACAAGAGCGGTGCTCTGGCCAACTGAGCTAAGGAGGCGCGCCCCGGCATGCCGGAGCTGGTGCCCCGGACTTACCGAAGCAGGATGCCCGGCGAACCGGGGCTGGTGCGCGCGAGCGCTAGATAAGGGTAGCCCAAGACCTCCCGCCCACGGAAATTCCCAGTGGGCGGAAGGCCACGGACGAGGGAACTACTTCTTCGCTGCGATAGCCGCATTCAAGAGGGTCATGAAGTCCGTCTTGTTATCCCACTGCTTACCGTCGATGAAGACCGTCGGAGTGCCGGAGATCCCGATATTCTTCGCCTCTTGGGTGACCACCTTGATGAATGGCCGGTACGTCTTGTTGTCGATGCAGGAGTCAATGTTGGCCGATCCCGCCTGGGTGGCCAACTTCTTGAGGTCGTTGTCCGAAATGCCTGCGCTGCCTTCGGCGGGCTGCTGTGCGTACAGCAGGTCCACGAGTGCCGAGTACTTGTCCGGTGAGGTGTTCGCGACACAGGCTGCGGCGTTGGCGGCGCGGGACGAGTAGTTGGTGCTGGAGCTGGCGTCGAGGAAGCCGAACGGACGGTACTCCAGGGTGATCTTGCCATCGTTGCGCAGCTGGGTCAGCTGCTGGCTGTACGTGGTTTCGAAGTTCTTGCAAATGGGGCAGATGAAGTCGATGTAGGCCACAACCTTGACCGGCTTGCCGGCTTCAGGATCAGCCCCCGGAGCGGTCACAGTGGTGGGGGCGGTGGCCGGAGCTGACGGCAAAGATGCCAGGCTAACGGTGCCGGCGTCCACCTTCGTCACATCGGTGCCCTTCAGCAGCGTCACGCCGCCGTGCACGTTGGCGTTCGCCGGCGTCGGGCCCTGGTCGGCAATAGGGGCGTTGTTCGCAATGTTCTGGGTGACCACGAGGGCGATCACCGCGAGGATCGCCACAACGGCAACCACAATGCCCCATCCGATGAGCAACTTGTTGCGCTTGTCTTTCTTCAGCTGAGCTTCGCGGATTTCGCGGGCCTTTTCGCGGGCCTGGGCGGTGCGCTCTGCCTTGGACAGGCGTGGTTCGTTTGCGGGGCTCATCAGTTCCTCGTGATTTATCGACGGCGTTGGTTATTAGCTATGGCAACGGTGCCAGTTTACGGGAGAAGACTGGCAGCTTTGCTGGGGTCTTCGACTCCAGTCTGAGGAACGAGCAAGTGTCCTTGATGATTCCCGCCGGTAGGGTGGGAGAAGAGTCACAGGCAACCCCAGGGGGCAGCAATGCAACAACCAGCAAGCGAAAAAATCGACAGCGCACCCGAAGGAAATCCCGCTCCAAAAGCCCGGAAGCACGATTTCATGGTGGTCTCCAACCGCCTTCCGGTTGACCGCTACCCCAGCGATGACGGGGAAAACAACGAGGAAAGTTGGCGCCGCTCTCCCGGCGGCCTGGTGACCGCCCTCGCACCGATGATGACAAAGACCGACGGCGCGTGGGTGGGTTGGCACGGCGCCCCGGACGAGGCCCTGGAGCCCTTCAGCCACGGCGGCATGGACCTGATTCCCGTGGATCTCAGCACCGACGATGTTGAGCTCTATTACGAAGGGTTCTCCAACGCGACCCTCTGGCCGCTCTACCACGACGTCATCGCCCCGCCGGAGTTCCACCGCACCTGGTGGGACAGTTACCGCCGGGTCAACCAACGGTTCTCCGACGCTGTCACCGAGCACGCGGCCCACGGAGCCACCGTGTGGGTGCAGGACTACCAACTCCAGCTCGTGCCAAGCATGCTCCGCCAGGCACGCCCGGACCTGCGGATCGGTTTCTTCAACCACATCCCCTTCCCGCCACCGGAAATCTTCGCCCAGTTGCCGTGGCGCCAGGCCATCATCGAAGGCCTGCTCGGCGCTGACCTTGTAGGTTTCCAGCGCCCGAGCGACGCGGCAAACTTCATGCGTTCGGCGCGCCGCTTCATCGGGGCGAGCGTCAAACAGCAACAGGTCCACGTCAAGGGACCGGATGGGGAGATCACCCATATTGCCCGCGCTCAGGCCTTCCCGATCTCCATCGCCGTGGATCAGATCAGTGAGCTCGCCGAGCGCCCTGACATCGTCGAACGTGCCCGGCAGATCCGCCAGGACCTCGGAAACCCCACAACGATCCTCCTGGGCGTGGACCGTCTCGACTACACCAAGGGCATCCCCCACCGCTTGAAGGCCTTCGAGGAACTCCTCAAGGAAGGCCGGCTCAAGGTAGAGGACGCCACACTGATCCAGGTTGCGAGTCCCAGCCGCGAGCGCGTGCGGCAGTACCGGCTCCTGCGCGAGGAAATTGAAGGCACCGTGGGCCACATCAACGGCAGCTACGACACCATGCAGAACACTGCCGTGCGCTATCTCCACCACAGCTACCCGGTCGAGGAAATGGTGGCCCTGTACCTGGCGGCCGACGTCATGCTGGTAACCGCATTGCGCGACGGCATGAACCTCGTCGCCAAGGAATACGTCACGGCCAGGACCAACAACACGGGCGCCTTAGTCCTCAGCGAATTCACCGGCGCCGCCGATCAGCTCAAGCAAGCGCTCCTCATGAATCCGCACGACATCGACGGACTCAAGAACACCATCATGCGGGCCGTGGAGCTTCCCCCGAATGAATCCCGCCGTCGGATGAAGTCCATGCGCAAACAAATCCTCGACCACGACGTCGATCATTGGTCGGCCGAATTCCTCTCGGCCCTAGCAGAAATCGTGGTTCGCGATGACTCCTGATACAGCCGCCACTCCCCCGCTGAGCCTGCCGCCCGAGCTGCTCGACGCCGTCCGCAGGATCGCGGGAACCGACCACCTCCTGGTGGCCATGGACTTTGACGGCACCATCTCGCCGATCGTGGACCACGCCGACGCCGCCCGCCCGCTCGAGCGCTCAGCCGCCGCTTTCGCCGAACTCGCCAGGCTTCCGAGGACGACGACGGCGCTCATCTCGGGGCGCGCATTGGCCAGTCTGCGGGAGGTCGCCTCGCCCCCTGAAGCCACGCTGCTGATAGGCAGCCATGGCGCAGAGGCCTGGCTGGGCCCCGGTTCGACGGAACTCCAACTCGACGACGCCCAACGGGAGCTCCTCGCCGAAGTCCGCGAAGTCCTGGCCGGAATCTCGCAGGAAGCTCCGGGGACCGTCCTCGAAGACAAGCCCGCCGGCGTCGTACTCCACACCAGGCGTGCCGCAGACGACGTGGCGGAGGACGCCGTCGCCGCCGCGCGGGCGGTGCTCGAAGGCCTGCCGGGAGTCTTCCTCAAGAACGGCAAACGGGTCCTCGAGACCTCGGTGGTGCACTCCTCCAAGGGCGATGCCGTCGAGTTCCTGCGCCAGGCCACCTCCTCTACCGGAATCCTTTTTGCCGGCGACGACGTAACGGACGAGGACGCGATCGCCAGGCTCGGCTCCGGCGACGTCGGAGTGAAGGTCGGGCTGGATTTCACGCAAGCCGAATTCCGCGTCGAGGCCCCTGTCCACGTCGCCGAACTCCTCGAGGCCGTGCTTCGCGAACGTCGCCGCAAAGTCTCGGGAGACACATCTCACATGTGACATTCGTAACATTTAGGCGAATAAGCCGGACTGCTGCCATACTCTTGGTTGTGATGTGGCGCACAACTACCGTGCGGCGTCACTCAGTCTCCCTTGCCCGGGCCTAGCCCAGGGCGGGGAGTCCAACTGAATAAACATGAACCATTCACAACGGATCGTCCGGCACGTACCTGCCGGTGAAGGGATTGATAACTGTGGCAACAGTTACTTTTGATAACGCTACGCGTCTGTACCCGGGCACAGATAAGCCCGCCGTCGATAAGCTCAACATCGACATCGCCGATGGCGAATTCCTGGTCCTCGTTGGACCCTCCGGTTGCGGTAAGTCCACCTCCCTGCGCATGCTCGCAGGCCTCGAGGATGTGAACTCCGGCCGCATTCTGATCGGTGACCGCGACGTCACGGACGTCCCGCCGAAGGACCGCGACATCGCGATGGTCTTCCAGAACTACGCTCTCTACCCGCACATGACGGTTGCGGACAACATGGGCTTCGCACTCAAGATCGCCGGCGTTTCCAAGGAAGAGCGCGCCGAGCGTGTCCGCGAAGCAGCCAAGCTTCTTGACCTCGAGCAGTACTTGGACCGCAAGCCGAAGGCACTCTCCGGTGGCCAGCGTCAGCGCGTTGCCATGGGCCGCGCTATCGTCCGCAACCCCCAGGTCTTCCTCATGGATGAGCCCCTTTCCAACTTGGACGCCAAGCTCCGTGTCCAGACCCGCACGCAGATCGCATCCCTGACCCGCCGCCTCGGCGTCACCACGGTCTACGTCACCCACGACCAGGTCGAGGCCATGACCATGGGTGACCGCGTTGCCGTTCTCAAGGACGGCCTCCTGCAGCAGGTCGACACCCCGCGCAACCTCTACGACCGCCCGAAGAACGTCTTCGTTGCCGGCTTCATCGGCTCCCCCGCCATGAACCTGCTGGAACTGCCCGTCGTCGACGGCGGCGTCCAGTTCGGCGGCACGGTTTACCCGGTCCCGCACGATGTCCTCGAAGAGGCACACGGCACCACCGTCACGCTCGGTTCCCGACCGGAAGACCTCGAAACCGTTGGTGCCGGCGAAGGCCTCGAAGTTGAGGTCGACGTCGTCGAAGAGCTCGGCGCTGACGCCTACGTCTACGGCCACACCACGCTTGACGGCAAGAGCCACGACATCGTGGCCCGCGTCGATGGCCGCCGCCCCCCGATGAAGGGCGAGTCCATCTTCGTTCGTCCGCAGTCGGGCCACGTGCACTTGTTCGACACCAAGTCGGGCCTGCGCCTGGGCGACTGACGTTCCCACCGGCACCCTAATATCGAAGCGACGGCGGCCCTTCCGAGTGGACGGGCCGCCGTCGTCGTTAACAACAGCCTCCATACGGAAGAATTGACCCCATGACCGAGCAAAGCGGTGCCAAGTGGCATGACGAACCCACCGACTACGCGCAGATCGGCAAACTCCCGCGCACCGAGGCTGCCAGCGCGAATGACACTGCACCACCGGCGAGCGTCATCGGATCCCTCAACATCACCGCGGCGGCGGCCGATCCCGAGCTCCTGGACCTGCCCTGGCACATCGCGCTCGAAGACTGGCCCGCGGCGAACCTGGCCGCCCTGCCCCGAGGCATCTCGCGGCACATCGTGCGTTTCGCGCACCTGGCCGGCTCCGTCATCGCCATCAAGGAAACGTCCGAGCACGTTGCCCGGCACGAGTACCACATGCTCCGCAAGCTGGCACGGATGGATGTGCCTTGCGTCGAGCCGGTCGCCGTCATCACCGGCCGGACCACGATTGACGGGAAGCCGCTGAACCCCGTCCTGGTCACGCGCCACCTCAAGTTCTCCATGCCATACCGGGCACTCTTCTCCCAGATGCTGCGGCGGGACACCCTGACGAGGCTTATCGATGCCCAGGCGCTGCTGCTGGTGCGCCTGCACCTGATCGGCTTCTACTGGGGCGACGTCTCCTTGTCCAACACCTTGTTCCGTCGCGACGCCGGCGCATTCGCCGCGTACCTCGTGGACGCCGAGACCGGCGAGCTGTACCCCGACCTGTCAGTGGGCCAGCGCGAGTACGATCTTGAGATCGCGCGCGTCAACATCGCCGGGGAACTCATGGACCTGCTCGAAGGCGGACTGATCGAGGAGAAGGTTGACCCGGTGGCGACGTCGGAGCTCATCATGGACTCGTACCGCAGGCTCTGGACCGAGCTTACCGAGAAGGAATCGTTCGAGCTCGGCGAGCGCTGGCGCGTGGGGGCTCGCATCCGCCGCCTCAACGAACTGGGCTTCGACGTCGAGGAATATGCCATCAAGACCACCGCGGACGGATCCACCATCCAGCTGCAGCCCAAGGTCGTCGACGCCGGCCACCACCAGCGGCGACTGCTTCGCCTCACTGGCCTGGATGCCCAGGAGAACCAGGCCCGCCGGCTGCTCAACGACATGGATTCGTTCCGGGCGGACAACAATCCGGACATGGACGAAGAAATCAGTGCCCACACGTGGGTCAGCCAGATCTTCGAGCCCATCGTCCGGTCCATCCCGCGCGACCTTGCCGGCAAGCTTGAGCCGGCGGAAGTGGTCCACGAAGTCCTCGAACACCGCTGGTACATGAGCCAGAAGCAGGACAGCCACATTCCGTTGGCGGAAGCCGTGCAGTCTTACCTGGATACCATCTTGCGCCACCGGCGTGACGAGGCTGCCATCATGCTCAACCCGGACACTGCGATGCTCAAGATCCTGGAAGCCGAAACCGAGGAATCCCGGTACGACGAGGACGAATACCCGGATTCGGACGACTAGGCCGGGAGTTTAGGGCTCCAGCGTCTGCGCGAGTCCCTTAAGCACGGGTTCGCGTCCGAGCTCGATGTGGGAGTACGCCAGCGTGTAGGCGAGGTCTGCCTTGCCGCCGAGGATGGCGTTGCATAGTTCCATGTGCTCGTCGCGCTGGAGCTCGTTGCTGCGGTTGTGGGCGAGCCCGAAGATCCAGCGCATCCGGCCGAACAACGGTTTGACCGACTCGATGAGCAGCCGGTTGCCGGACAGACGGACGATTTCGGCGTGGAACGCCGCGCTGAGGCGTACGACGTCGTCCGTCCGGTCGTCGTCGATCGCTTGCCTCGTGTCGTCGAGGAGTTCCTGCAGTCGGCCGCCGGGTTCACCCGCCGCGACGCGGACGGCCGCCATACGGGCGGCGAACGTTTCCAGGCAGAGCCGCACGTCGAAGAGTTCATTCACGTCGGTGAGCGTCAATTGGCGGACCACTGCGCCCCGGCGGGGGAAGGTTTCCACGAAGCCGTCCTGCTCAAGGCGTTGGATGGCTTCGCGAACGGGGATCCGTGAAACGTTGTAGAGCTCGGAGAGCTCACGTTCGCGCAGCCGTGCGCCCTGCTCATACCCTCCCGCAACGATTCCCTCAAGAACCAGCTGATAGACCTGTTCGGCCCGGGCTTCGTCGTCGCGGCCTGTCAGCGTGTCGGGCATCGGCTTCGGCCACCCTTCCTTCCCCGTCGTCTTGCATTCCACCCGAGCATACACGGACGAAAACGGAGCTGTTTGGTATTCCAGGCAGCACAATATTTGTGATTTACATCCCATCGAACTTCCTCTAGTCTATTTTTGGTATACAAAAAAGACGGAGCCCACTCCTTGTCAGCCAGCGCCGGGGCGCGGTTGCCCTCTGCCCCGGCCTGCCACCACGCAGGTCTGGAATCCGCAGCCCTCGCTGGTGTGCAATAGATCCAACATCAAAGGAGCAATACATTGAACACCCTGATTCGTGCCGTTCGCCCTTGGGGACAAGCATTGAGCGATGTCCTCATCACGGACGGCAAGATCACCGGCGTCGAACCTCACCACCCGGAGCGCGCAGCGGCGGGCGACGTCACCGTCGTCGAGGGCCGCGGACGTCTTCTCGTGCCGTCGTTCTCGGACGTCCATGTGCACCTGGACTCCACCCGCATCGGCCTGCCGTTCCGCGAACACACCGGTGGCCCGGGGGTGTGGACCATGATGATGAACGACCGGCAGAACTGGCGCAACGCCGAAGTACCGCTGCAGGAACGCGTCAACAACACCCTCGGCCGGATGATCGCGCGCGGCACCACCCGCGTCCGTTCGTATGCCCAGATCGACGTCGATTGCCGCCTTGAGCGTTTCGACGCCGTGATGGCCGCCAAGGAAAAGTTCAAAGGCCAGGCCGACGTCGACATCATCGCGTTCCCGCAGGCCGGTCTCCTCCTCGAGGAGGGCACCGTGCCCCTCATGGACCAGGCACTCAAGGCCGGTGCCAATGTCATGGGCGGCATCGACCCCTGCAGCCTGGACCGCGATCCTGCCCGGCATTTGGACATCGTCTTCGGACTGGCCGAAAAGTACCAGGTCCCCGTCGATATCCACCTCCACGAGCCCGGCGAACTCGGCGTCTTCAGCACGGATCTGGTGCTCGAACGCACCCGCGCGCTGGGGATGCAGGGCAAGGTCACCATGTCCCACGCGTACCAACTGGGCAGCGTCTCCGAGGCCACCACGCGTCGCCTCATCGACGAGTTCGCCGAGCTGGACATCTCCATGGCGTCGGTGGCGCCGGGCTCCACTGGTGTGGCGGCCCAGCTGCCCATCCCGCTCCTCGCCGAAGCCGGCGTCCGGATGGGCTTGGGCGAGGACGGCCAGCGCGACTACTGGTCCCCCTACGGCAACACGGACATGCTCGACCGCACCTGGCAGCTCGCTTTCACCCACGGCTTCCGCAAGGACGAGCTCATCGAGCACTGCCTCGCGATCGCCACGGTGGGCGGCGCAAGCATCCTCGACCCTTCCGCCACCCGGCTGAAGGGCACGGCACACCGCCCGGGCGTAGAGGTCGGCGATCCCGCCGAACTCCTGCTGCTCGACGGCGATACAGTCACCTCCGCCGTCATGGACCGCGGCACCGACCGCACCGTGATCCACCGCGGTAAGGTCGTGGCGGATCAGCTCGAGCTGGTCTAAGCCCGCCCAACTGACTCGCATTTGTTGTCGTTATGCGGGCTCATAACGACAACTACTGCGAGTCAGATGGGCCGGGTGGGAGGCCCGGGCTTGGTTTGGCTAGCGCCTCGCACCCATCGCTTAGCGCCCGACGGCGGCGGGCTCGCCACGGCGCTCGGTCTCGGCGGCTGCCACCGTCACGGCGCGCCCGCGAACGGCGAGGAATCCGGCAACTGCAAGCAGCACCGCCTCCGCCGCCAAGGCCCAAAAGGGAACGTCCCAGCCACCGGACCACTCATGCAGGAATCCCGCGCCCAAGGGCCCCAGAGAGGCCAACGCGAAACCCAAACCCTGGCTCATGGCGGACAGGCTGCCGACGCTCTGTGGTCCAGTTGAGCGGATGACGACCAACGCCATTCCCAGCCCGAAGCCGGCGCTCTGGACGATCCCCAACAGGCCGACCATGAGGAACTGCAAAGCCACGGGCGCGGTCAAGACGCCAATCAAAGCCGCGGCCACGAGCAACCCCAAGCCCGGAGCCATGAACTTCAGAACCGCCCGACGCCCCGCGAGGACGGGAGCCAGCAGGCTTGCGGGCAGCCCGGCGATGCTGAACCAGGCCAAGAGCCCGGCCGCGTCCACCGCGGTCTGGCCCTTCGACACCAGGAACACAGCCAACCACGAAGTAATGGCGAAATAAAGCATGGCTTGCAGCCCGAAGAAAGCCGTCACAGCCCAAGCCGTCCCCTGCTTTCGCAGCGGAATGGCGAAGGCCTCGCCCGTGGCGCCGCCCGCCGTCGTCGTCTCCTGTAAACAAGCGCCCGACGCCGGTCCGCCGCTTCCATCGGTCCCGCCGGTCCCGTGGGGGCGCCGGGGCGTTTGACCGGTGCGGTGGATCAACGCCGCCGCGAGCACGGCGGGGACGGCCCAGACGGCCAGCGCCCCGGCGAGGCTTCCGCCGAGCGCTTGCTGGAGCGGCTGGACGAGCCCTGCGCCGAGCGCCGCGCCCAGCCCGAAGCCCATAGTGCACAGCCCCGTCCACCAGCCGGTACCGCGGTTGGCCTTGACGATCTGTGGCACGAGCACGCTGGCGGTCATGATGGATGCCCCTCCCAGGAACGTTCCGGGCAGCAATAGTCCGGGCACGAAGACGCGGACGATCAGCGCGGCGGCAAGGACCAGAAGTGCCGCCGCTACGGCCCTGCCAGTGCCCAGGCGACGGGCCAGCCACGGACCGCAGGGGGCCGAGACGCCGAAGGCAAGCACCGGCAAAGCACCGAGCAGCGGCAGCAGATGCGCGTCGAGTCCGAAGCCTGCCTTCAGCTGACCCATGGTGCCGGCGATTGTCGTAATGGCCGGACGGAGGTTGATGGAGACAAGCGCTAGTGCAACGAGTATCCAGGCGGTCCGTCGAGCGGCGTACGCGGAAGTACCGCGGCGCGGCGGTTGTGCTTGTCCCATTGCTTGCCTTCCCGGAATCTTAGTTTGGTATACCAAATAAGATTAGGGGCATTGGTGGGCAAAGTAAACCGGCATGGATATGCGATACGAGATCTTGACGATCAGACTTGGAATACCAAAGCTTTAGATGGCCTTGCCGGGGTTGAAGACTCCGGCAGGGTCGAAAAGCTCCTTGACGCGCCGCTGCAACTCGCGGAGGGGTGCGGGCTGCTCAAGGCCAAGCCAGCGCAGCTTGTACTGACCCACTCCGTGCTCACCGGTGATGGTTCCGCCCATCTCCAGCGCGGCATCGATGGAGTCGTCCAAGGCCTTGTTGAGGCGGGACATTGCATCGGCGTCCACTTCCATGTCCACACGGTCCACCCAAAAGGTCGGGTGCAGGTTGCCGTCGCCGGCGTGGGCCACCACCTTGAGCTGGACATCGTGGGTGACGGCCATGGCTTCGAGCGCGGCCACGTAGTCGACAAGTCGCGACCTCGGGACGGCGACGTCCTCGCCTACGCGGTATTCGTTGTCCACTTCGTCGCCTCGACTCGAGCGCCGCATCTCGATGAGTCGCTCGGCTTCCGCATTCGATTCCGCCGTCACCGTGGCTCCGCCGGCCGCGAGCACTTCCCGCACGAGCGCTGCCTCGGCGGCAGCTCCGAACCCGTCAGTCTGGATCAACAGCAGCGCCTGTCCGCGTTCTCCGAGGTCCGAACCGTACAGTTCGTCGAGCTGGGCGAGGGTTCCGGCGTCGAGCATTTCCATGATGGCCGGCTGGACGCGCGCCTTTCCGACCGCCAGGACGCCTGCGGCGGCACCGCGGAAGTCCGGGTAGAACGCCGCCACGGTCTGTACCTCGCGGGGAAGGTAGCGCAAGCGCACCGTCACGCCCACCACGATCCCCAAGGTGCCCTCGGAGCCCACGAACAGTGCCGTGAGATCGTACCCGGCCACGCCTTTGAACGTCTGGTGCCCGGTATGGATGAGCGAGCCGTCGGCCAGCACGACGTCGAGCGCTAGCACCGAGTCCCTCGTCACGCCGTATTTGGCGCAGCGCAAACCGCCGGCGTTCGTGGCAACATTGCCGCCGATCGTGGACATTTTGTAGCTCGCAGGGTCCGGAGCGTACATCAGGCCGTGTCCGGCCGCCGCAGCGTTCAGATCCGCGTTCACCACGCCAGGTTCGACGACGGCGGTCTCGTCGTCGGCGTTGAGCTGCAGGATCCGGTTCATGCTTTCCAGGCTGAGCACGATGCACCCTTGGCTGGCATGGGCACCACCGGAAACCCCGGTGCCGGCGCCGCGGGCAACAATCGGAACCCCGTACTTGGCGCAAGTGCGAACCACATGCTGCACGTCATCCACGGACTCGGCGAACACCACAGCCAAGGGCAACTGCAAGTCCAGGACCGGTCCTTGGTCTGCTGCGTAGCTCGTTCGTGTCTCTTCGTCGACGGCGACTTGCCCCTGCGTGAGCGCGGCCGCCAGCTCATCGATGAATCCGCCGGGACCCTCGCTCTGCCGGGTCTTCCCTGCGGGAGGAGTCCGGCGGGCCATGACGATTTCCAACCTGGTTTTGTCCTGTGGATACGGCCTGCTGGCACCTGTGTATTCAAAGCCGTGCCGGGCGTAGAAGGCCTTGGCGCGCGCATTGTCCTCATGGACACCGAGTTCGATCACGCCGGCGCCGAGCTCGGAGCCCGCGACTGAGCATGCCTCGTCAAGCAATTGGTCTGCCAGGCCCAGGCCCCGGTGTTCAGGCGCGACGTAGACGCTGATCAGCATCGCTTGCAGAGCTTGGGACGGATCCTGTGGCTGCTTGACGACGACGCGCATGAGTCCGCTGATCCGGCTGCCGTCCGTGCCGTCATCCGCCACGAGGGTGATGCTCGAGTCGCCTGACATCGTGGCTGCTCGCTCTTGCCACTGAGTGTCGGTCTGGCGCCGGGCGGCTGCGAGGCTCTCCACGTACGCCATCGGGGTGTCCGAGAGCATCTCCAACCGGACGTCGCGAAGCAAACGCCAGTCGGCCGCTTGGAGCCGACGGATTCTATTCACTTGCGCCGCCCATGAACCGGACGTAGCGCTCAAGAACTCCATGCCAGTCAGCCGCGTAGTTTGCACGGGTTTGCGCGGGGTGTTCGGCGCCTTCCCAGCCGTCATGCACCAAACGGACCTCCGTACCTCCGTCAACCGCACGGAAGGCTAGTCGGAGTTCAGTGGACCACATCGCGGTGCTGCCCGGATACCAACTCGCGTGGAAGGACAACGGCGGCTGCCAATCGTCGATGGTCCCCCATATCGAGGTACGCCCGTCGTCCGCTGTCTCCAGGATCAAATTCTCCTCGAATTCAACGTGCGAGCCCGCCCCGTAGACACTGTGGTCCTCCATCGGCCACCAGAGGTGCGGGTGATCGGTAAAGCCCATGAAAGCATGCGCCACCGGCGAAGGCACGACGACGGTGCACACCACGGGGTCCAGCTCACCGGACTGCTCAGGCTGAGGTTCGGAGTCCGGCGCGAGGTGACTAAAGAGGCTCTCCATGTGCACCAACTTTACCGCCCAGCGACACCCCCGCCTCCGGCGCCTTCCAAACGCCCGCTCACGTATGAGGGGTTTCAACCAAACGCCCGCTCACCTATGCAGGGTCCCAACCGAACGCCCGCTCACATATACCGGGTCCCAACCCAACGCCCGCTCACATATGCCGGCTCTCAACCGGACGCCGGCTCACATCATTAGGGCGGGCGTCGGCCGTGGAACCCGCATGTCTGAGCGGGGGTTCGTCCGCGACTGCTGATATGTGAGCGCGGGTTTGGGGTTTCCCGCGCAAAGGTGAGCCGGGGTTTGGGGAAACGGGCGGATATGTGAGCCGGCGTTTGGGAGCACGTGCCTGAATTTATGCCGGGTCCGGACCCAACGCCCGCTCACCTATGCGGGGTTTCAACCAAACGCCCGCTCACGTATGCAGGGTCGTCGCCGGACGCCGGGTCACATCATTTGGGCGGGCCTCGGCCGTGGAACCCGCATGCATGAGCGGGGGTTCGTCCGCGACTGCTGATATGTGAGCGCGGGTTTTGGGTTTCCCGCGGATACGTGAGCCCGCGTTTAGGGGTTCCGGCCCATATGTGAGCGGGGGTTCGTGCGCGACCGCTGATATGTGAGCGGGGGTTTGGGGTGTCCCGCGTTTTGGTGGGCGGGGGTTTGGGGTGTTTAAGTGGGTCAGGCCCCGACACGGTGTGTCGGGGCCTGGCCGGTGAATGGTTGTCCGGCGGTGTCCTACTCTCCCACACCCTCCCGGGTGCAGTACCATCGGCGCTGTGGGTCTTAGCTTCCGGGTTCGGAATGGGACCGGGCGTTTCCCCCACGCTATGACCGCCGTAACCCTGTTACCCGATCCCCGCACTGGGTGCGGGGTGGGAAGTCTGTGGTTACAACATGTGTGGTGTTGTTATTTAGTTGTTGGTTCCGGAACAGCCCGGTATCGGGTTGTTGTTCGGGAACCACATAGTGGACGCAAGCAGTGATCGTGTTTGTGTGGTGTAAGTTGTCGGCCTATTAGTACCGGTCAGCTTCAACAGTCTTTAGTCCTGTCTTCCACATCCGGCCTATCAACCCAGTGGTCTGGCTGGGGGCCTCTCACACACGAGGTGTATGGAAATCTCATCTTGAAGCGAGCTTCCCGCTTAGATGCTTTCAGCGGTTATCCCATCCGAACGTAGCTAATCAGCGGTGCACTTGGCAGTACAACTGACACACCAGAGGTTCGTCCGTCCCGGTCCTCTCGTACTAAGGACAGCCCTTCTCAAATTTCCTGCGCGCGCAGCGGATAGGGACCGAACTGTCTCACGACGTTCTAAACCCAGCTCGCGTACCGCTTTAATGGGCGAACAGCCCAACCCTTGGGACCTACTCCAGCCCCAGGATGCGACGAGCCGACATCGAGGTGCCAAACCATGCCGTCGATATGGACTCTTGGGCAAGATCAGCCTGTTATCCCCGAGGTACCTTTTATCCGTTGAGCGACGGCCATTCCACAATGTACCGCCGGATCACTAGTCCCGACTTTCGTCCCTGCTTGAGATGTCTCTCTCACAGTCAAGCTCCCTTGTGCACTTACACTCGACACCTGATTGCCAACCAGGCTGAGGGAACCTTTGGGCGCCTCCGTTACTTTTTAGGAGGCAACCGCCCCAGTTAAACTACCCATCAGGCACTGTCCCTGACCCGGATCACGGGCCGAAGTTAGATGTCCAAAGTGACCAGAGTGGTATTTCAACGATGACTCCACCCGAACTGGCGTCCGGGCTTCAACGTCTCCCACCTATCCTACACAAGCCACTCCGAACACCAATACCAAACTATAGTAAAGGTCTCGGGGTCTTTCCGTCCTGCTGCGCGTAACGAGCATCTTTACTCGTACTGCAATTTCGCCGAGTTTATGGTTGAGACAGCGGGGAAGTCGTTACTCCATTCGTGCAGGTCGGAACTTACCCGACAAGGAATTTCGCTACCTTAGGATGGTTATAGTTACCACCGCCGTTTACTGGGGCTTAAATTCTCAGCTTCGCCTTGCGGCTAACCGGTCCTCTTAACCTTCCAGCACCGGGCAGGAGTCAGTCCGTATACATCGTCTTGCGACTTCGCACGGACCTGTGTTTTTAGTAAACAGTCGCTTCCCCCTGGTCTCTGCGGCCCCGATCCCCTCCCACCAGCAAGTGGTGTTCAAGGTTGGGGCCCCCCTTCTCCCGAAGTTACGGGGGCATTTTGCCGAGTTCCTTAACCATAATTCTCTCGATCGCCTTGGTATTCTCTACCTGATCACCTGTGTCGGTTTGGGGTACGGGCGGCTGGAACCTCGCGCCGATGCTTTTCTAGGCAGCATAGGATCACCGGATCCCCCCATGACGGGGGTCCCATCAGATCTCAGGAACGTCATCAAAGACACAGCGACGGATTTGCCTATCGCTGACCCTACATCCTTAGACCGGGGCAACCATCGCCCGGCCCGGCTACCTTCCTGCGTCACACCTGTTAATACGCTTACCTCCCGGGATCAGGTCCCGCGCTCGGCCAAAACCCGCACACCACAAGGGTGATTGGGCAGGCTCCGGGCGGTTAGTATCCCCCGCTTGGCATGGGCGGTCCTTCGCCGGTACGGGAATATCAACCCGTTGTCCATCGACTACGCCTGTCGGCCTCGCCTTAGGTCCCGACTTACCCAGGGCAGATTAGCTTGACCCTGGAACCCTTGATCATTCGGCGGACGGGTTTCTCACCCGTCTTTCGCTACTCATGCCTGCATTCTCACTCGTGTAGGCTCCACCGCTGGTTTACACCGCGACTTCACCGCCCACACGACGCTCCCCTACCACTCCAGACGACTGAACCACGAAGGCTTGTCTACTATCTGAAATCCACAACTTCGGCGGTGTACTTGAGCCCCGCTACATTGTCGGCGCGGAATCACTTGACCAGTGAGCTATTACGCACTCTTTCAAGGATGGCTGCTTCTAAGCCAACCTCCTGGTTGTCTTCGCAACTCCACATCCTTTCCCACTTAGCACACGCTTAGGGGCCTTAGTTGGTGGTCTGGGCTGTTTCCCTCTCGACTATGAAGCTTATCCCCCACAGTCTCACTGCTGCGCTCTCACTTACCGGCATTCGGAGTTTGGCTGACGTCAGTAACCTTGTAGGGCCCATCGGCCATCCAGTAGCTCTACCTCCGGCAAGAAACACGCAACGCTGCACCTAAATGCATTTCGGGGAGAACCAGCTATCACGGAGTTTGATTGGCCTTTCACCCCTACCCACAGCTCATCCCCTCCATTTTCAACTGAAGTGGGTTCGGTCCTCCACGACGTCTTACCGTCGCTTCAACCTGGCCATGGGTAGATCACTCCGCTTCGGGTCTAGATCACGCCACTACACTCGCCCTATTCAGACTCGCTTTCGCTACGGCTACCCCACACGGGTTAACCTCGCGACGTAACACTAACTCGCAGGCTCATTCTTCAAAAGGCACGCCGTCACAACTACAAGGTTGCTCCGACGGATTGTAAGCACACGGTTTCAGGTACTGTTTCACTCCCCTCCCGGGGTACTTTTCACCTTTCCCTCACGGTACTGGTCCGCTATCGGTCATTAGGAAGTATTTAGGCTTATCAGGTGGTCCTGACAGATTCACACGGGATTTCTCGGGCCCCGTGCTACTTGGGATCCTCTCCAGGCGGCACACAACATTACGGTTACGGGGCTAACACCCTCTCCGGCCGGCCTTTCAAGACCGTTCACCTATGTCCATGCTCTCACCCCACCGGTCCGGCAGAACCAGTACGGAAAGTCCCACAACCCCGCCCATGCAACGCCCGCCGGCTATCACACATGGAACGGTTTAGCCTCATCCGCGTTCGCTCGCCACTACTAACGGAATCACTCTTGTTTTCTCTTCCTGCGGGTACTGAGATGTTTCACTTCCCCGCGTTCCCCCCACGCACCCTATGTGTTCAGATGCGGGTCACCAGATCACCTTGCAGCGTCTGGCGGGGTTTCCCCATTCGGACATCCTGGGATCACCGTTCGGTTATCAACTCCCCCAGGCTTATCGCAGATTCCTACGTCCTTCTTCGGCTCCTAATGCCAAGGCATCCACCGTGTGCCCTTAAAAACTTGACCACACAAGATCAAAAAACTTCTCGAGAGAACCATGACCACAAGGGCCAGGTTCATAAAAAGAAATTGCTGTAAGACACACACACCCCACCACCCCAAAGGGCAATGACCATGCGCGTGCCTAGATGCTCGCGTCCACTATGTAGTTCTCAAACAACAACCCCGTACCACACCCCCACACACCAACCACCCCCCAAAAAAGAAGGACAGCCGGACACGCACAGGACATGCAGCCAGGAAACCAGAAACACACAAACCCGGAACCAAGGAAAACCACGCAACCCTCACAGGCCACGCACCCCCTTAGAACCGGCCCTGTTGCCTCAGGACCCAACAGTGTGCCAAACACGAAAACCAGCCACCCCCTGCCCGCACCCTTTCCACAACACCCCCACCACCGCGAAAACACGAGGACAAGGGGCATCCGTACTGAAGAACAAACAAGAAACAACCGGCCGCTATCTGCTGATATTCCACCCATGAGCACCCACCGCAGAACAGACGCCTGCGCAATGGGCTTTGCTTCCACACACCCCCCACCCACCATGCGGAAGGAGAAGGGCGATAATGGTGCTCCTTAGAAAGGAGGTGATCCAGCCGCACCTTCCGGTACGGCTACCTTGTTACGACTTAGTCCCAATCGCCGGTCCCACCTTCGACGGCTCCCCCCACAAGGGTTAGGCCACCGGCTTCGGGTGTTACCAACTTTCGTGACTTGACGGGCGGTGTGTACAAGGCCCGGGAACGTATTCACCGCAGCGTTGCTGATCTGCGATTACTAGCGACTCCGACTTCATGGGGTCGAGTTGCAGACCCCAATCCGAACTGAGACCGGCTTTTTGGGATTAGCTCCACCTCACAGTATCGCAACCCTTTGTACCGGCCATTGTAGCATGCGTGAAGCCCAAGACATAAGGGGCATGATGATTTGACGTCGTCCCCACCTTCCTCCGAGTTGACCCCGGCAGTCTCCTATGAGTCCCCGCCATCACGCGCTGGCAACATAGAACGAGGGTTGCGCTCGTTGCGGGACTTAACCCAACATCTCACGACACGAGCTGACGACAACCATGCACCACCTGTAAACCGACCGCAAGCGGGGCACCTGTTTCCAGGCGTTACCGGTTCATGTCAAGCCTTGGTAAGGTTCTTCGCGTTGCATCGAATTAATCCGCATGCTCCGCCGCTTGTGCGGGCCCCCGTCAATTCCTTTGAGTTTTAGCCTTGCGGCCGTACTCCCCAGGCGGGGCACTTAATGCGTTAGCTACGGCGCGGAAAACGTGGAATGTCCCCCACACCTAGTGCCCAACGTTTACGGCATGGACTACCAGGGTATCTAATCCTGTTCGCTCCCCATGCTTTCGCTCCTCAGCGTCAGTTAATGCCCAGAGACCTGCCTTCGCCATCGGTGTTCCTCCTGATATCTGCGCATTTCACCGCTACACCAGGAATTCCAGTCTCCCCTACATCACTCTAGTCTGCCCGTACCCACTGCAGAACCGGAGTTGAGCCCCGGTCTTTCACAGCAGACGCGACAAACCGCCTACGAGCTCTTTACGCCCAATAATTCCGGATAACGCTTGCGCCCTACGTATTACCGCGGCTGCTGGCACGTAGTTAGCCGGCGCTTCTTCTGCAGGTACCGTCACTTTCGCTTCTTCCCTACTGAAAGAGGTTTACAACCCGAAGGCCGTCATCCCTCACGCGGCGTCGCTGCATCAGGCTTTCGCCCATTGTGCAATATTCCCCACTGCTGCCTCCCGTAGGAGTCTGGGCCGTGTCTCAGTCCCAGTGTGGCCGGTCACCCTCTCAGGCCGGCTACCCGTCGTCGCCTTGGTAGGCCATTACCCCACCAACAAGCTGATAGGCCGCGAGTCCATCCAAAACCGCAAAAGCTTTCCACCACCATGACATGCGTCAGATGGTCGTATCCGGTATTAGACCCAGTTTCCCAGGCTTATCCCAGAGTCAAGGGCAGGTTACTCACGTGTTACTCACCCGTTCGCCACTAATCCCCGATGCAAGCACCGGATCATCGTTCGACTTGCATGTGTTAAGCACGCCGCCAGCGTTCATCCTGAGCCAGGATCAAACTCTCCGTTGAAGTAAAACAAAAACAGACACAACCACAACCACCGGAAATAACGGACGGCCGGGCTGCACAAAATTTGAAACCAGCTGTAAAAAACCAGCCCCACGCCACGGAGGTGACACAGAACCAGCCAAAACAACCAATTCATAAAAAATAAATCGGTATCAACAAACTTGGCACACTATTGAGTTCTCAAACAACAGACACACCCGGCACCAACCACACCCACCAAAGGGTCCAGAATCGCTCCGGAGCAACTTTTCAAAGTTACCGGCTGCTTGCCTCCTAGTCAAATCAGCGTTCTTGACTTGAACTTCACGAGGAACTCAGTCAACTTCACCGATCTCCACTGGGGAGCAGCGCGGGTATTAACTATACCACCAGTTCTCCGGGGAGGCAAAAGCCCCGGCTGGCGGCTTCCTGCCCTTCAGCGACCGCCCCCAAGATCCGCTCAAAGGGCCACGCAAGGGCCACGCTAAGGGCCACGTAAAGGGTCCGGAAACTCACGGCTTCCGGACCCTTTACCGCAGAAAAGCAGAACAACTACCCCGCAGGAGTGAACCAGGAAGCTCCAAGCGGCGGCAAGGTGACCGTCAGTGCGGCAGGCAGTCCTTCCGCCCCGGGGGCGGTGGCAAGCAGTTCGCCGGTGTTGATCACACCCGAGCCTCCGAACGCCTCGGCGTCGGTGTTAAGTACTTCCTTCCATGCGCCGGCAGACGGGACTCCAAGCACATAGTTCTGGTGCGGGCCTCCCGAGAAATTCACGGCGCACACCAAGGGGTTGCCATCGTGGTCCCACCGGATGAAGGTCAGTACGTTGCGGTCAGCGTCCGCGCCGTTGATCCACTGGAAACCGCCGGGCTCGTTGTCCCGGACGTACAGGGCCGGCGTCGAGCTGTACAGCGTGTTCAACTCGCGGGTAAGCAATTGCAGCCCGCGGTGCGCCGGGATGTCCGCAAGGAACCAGTCGAGCCCGTGCTGTTCGGACCATTCGGCTTCTTGGCCGAATTCCGTCCCCATGAAGATGAGCTGCTTGCCCGGGTGCGCCCATTGGTAAGCCATGAACACCCGCAGGTTGGCAAGCTGCTGCCAACGGTCGCCGGGCATCTTGCGCAGCATGGATCCCTTGCCATGCACTACCTCGTCGTGGCTGATGGGCAAAAGGAAGTTCTCCGTGAAGGCATAGACCATCGAGAACGTCACCGTGCCGTGGTGCCAGCGCCGGTTTACCGGGTTTTCGGCGATGTACTTGAGGGAATCGTGCATCCAGCCCATGTTCCATTTGAGGCCGAACCCCAAGCCGCCATGGTTCGTGGGCGCGGTGACGCCGGGGAACGCGGTCGATTCCTCGGCGATGGTGACTGCTCCGGGGTGGGTCTTGTAGATCGTGGCATTGACCTCTTGGAGGAAGGAAATGGCTTCCAGGTTCTCGCGTCCGCCGTGGACGTTGGGGAACCACTCCCCCTCCTCGCGCGAATAGTCCCGGTACAGCATGGAGGCCACCGCGTCCACGCGGAGTCCGTCGATATGGAATTCCTCAAGCCAGTACAAGGCGTTCGCGACCAGGAAGTTGCGAACCTCGCTGCGGCCGAAGTCGAAGATGAGCGTTCCCCAGTCCGGGTGCTCGCCAAGCCGGGGATCCGAGTGTTCGTACAGTGGTTCCCCGTCGAAACGGGCGAGGGCCCACGCGTCCTTCGGGAAGTGTGCCGGGACCCAGTCCAAGATGACGCCGATACCCGCCTGATGCAGTGAATCGACCAGGAACCGGAACTCGTCCGGATGCCCGAAGCGGGAGGTCGGAGCAAAGTAGGAGGTGACTTGGTAGCCCCATGAACCGCCAAAGGGGTGCTCGGCCACGGGCATGAACTCGACGTGGGTGAAACCAAGCCACTTCACGTATTCCACGAGGTCCTTGGCCAACTCCTTGTACCCGAGGCCAAGACGCCAGGAACCAAGGTGGACTTCGTACACACTCATGGGAGAGTTGTGCGGATCCTTGTTGGCGCGCGCCGTCATCCAGGCGTCGTCCTTGAAGCGGTAGCCGGACTCCACGACGCGTGACGCGGTCAAGGGCGGAACTTCGGTGCCGAAGGCGAGCGGGTCTGCTTTCTCGACCCAATGGCCTGCCTTTGTGAGCAGCTCGAATTTGTAGCACGCCCCTGCTACAACCCCGGGAATGAAGACTTCCCAGACCCCCGAGGACCCGAGGGAACGCAGGGCGTGTTCACGCCCGTCCCAGGAGTTGAAGTCGCCCTTGACGCGGACTGCCTGCGCGTTGGGCGCCCAGACAGCGAAGGACACGCCGTCCACATCGCCGAGCGGGGAGCGGTAGTGCTGGACGTGCGAGCCCAGCGTGTCCCAAAGCCGTTCGTGCCGGCCTTCTCCGATGAGGTGCAGGTCCACTTCGCCGACCGTAGGAAGGTAGTGGTAGGGATCGTTGATCGTCACCGGCGCGGAGTCGCCGTACACAACATCCAGGCGGTAGTCCGGGACATGGCCTTGCTGCAGCGGTTCGAGGACCGCCACCCAGACGCCGTCGGTCTCGTGGGTCATCGGGATGGACCCGGCCTCGGTGACTACAGCGACTTCCGCCGCGAGGTGCTTGACCGTGCGGATGGTGACGTGACCGTGGTCGTCAAGGTGGGCGCCCAGCACTGAGTGCGGTGCGTGGTGTGCACCAGCGGCCACCCGGCCCAGGGTAGCGGCGTCCACATACAGCGGGACTCGGGGCCGTTCGGTACGTGCTGAGCCTGTCATTTCCTTACCTTCCGATGTCGCCGCGGCATCCGTGCCGGGGCTCGTGTTTCCGAGGAGCTGCCGCGAAGCATTGACCGGAATGGGCAACCAGTCCGGCCTGTTCCGCAGCTCGTAGATCACCTCGTACAAGGCCTTGTCCAGCCACAATGCCACAAACAGCGGCGAGCGGCGGTCAATGGTTCCAGGGGTGATGTCGGTATAGCCGGCCAGGAACGCCTCTGCGCAGTCGTCAACCCACGTGGCTGGAACCCGCGCGCCCGGGTTCTCGCGGATGGCCGCACCGGCCGCGTAGTCAAAGGAGCGCAGCATTCCGACGACGTCCCGCAGAGGGACGTCGGGAATGTTACGGTGTTCGATCGGCCTGAGGGGTTCGCCTTCGAAGTCCAGGATCGCCCACCGGGCCGGTTGGCCGGCGGCGCCGGGCACCAAGAGGATCTGGCCCAGGTGGAGGTCACCGTGGATGCGCTGCAGCGTCCCGGCTTCCTTACCCGACAATTGCGTCAGAAGTGCCTCAAGCTGCTGTTCATGGGGCCCGACGGCGGTGCCGGCCTCAGCCCACGACTGGCGCACACGCCGGACTACTTCGGGCGCGATGTCCTGGCCCGGAACGCGTTCCCGGGCGGTTCCGAGGGTTTCCGCGAGCCGAAGGTGCACAGTGGCAGTCGCCTGGCCCAGCTGCCGGGCTTCGGCGGCAAAGTCAGTGCCCGATGCCGCGGCGTCGACGGCGAGACGCCAAGCGTCCTGCCCGCCCGCAAGGAATTCGTGGGCCACGGCGAAATCGGCCGAAGCTGTGCCGTGGCGGCCCAAGAGTGTCCGTACCTCCCATGTTCCCGTGATCCATCCAAGGGTCGACGGCACTTCCTTGGTTCCCGCCGAGGTCAAGGCCGCCCCGACCTCCACCTCGGGGTTCTTGCCGACTGACAGCACCCGGAAGATCTTCACGATCGCCGCGGACACGCCGTCGTCGACGATCACTGAAGTGTTGGACTGCTCGCCGGAAGAGACGCGCACGGAGCCTGAGGCGGTGGGCAGCCGCAGGCTGCCGGGAACCGTATGTCCGCTCGCGGTGCATTCCCCCTCCCCGGGTTCGGCCGAAGCCTGCCCGCGGATGAGATCCAGCATTGCCGTCACGAAGTCAGGATCGTGGGGGGCGTCGTATACCCACACTGGCGGGTCCTGCTCGCTTGTTCCACCGATCCGACCCACCGATGCGGTTGCCAAGGCGTCCGAGGGCGCGGAGCGGAACGTGAGGGGTACTTGGATGATGTCAGTCTGTCTCCCGCCATCAGCCGTGGCGTAAGCAACAGAGATCAGCTCGACTTCCAGGCCGGTCCCGGCTGCGGGCGCGGGAAGACCGAACGAGCCGACGAAATCCAGTTCGAATAACCCTGCCTTGACCGGAAACCAGCGCTGCCGGGGCAGCCATTCCTTGAGCAGGGAGGCCAGGACCGTGGTGGGCGCCATGTGACTCATGTCAGCCTTCGATGGAGAGCACTGGGATGGCCTGGGTGTACGGCGAAGATCCGGTGGAACCCGCCGAACGGATCCGGAGCCAGAAGAAGTCGTGGCTACCGAGCGTCAGGGTCAGGGAGCCGTCGGTGCCGATCCCCGGGAACGGCTGGCCGCCGAACACGTCCCTCAGGCCTCTTCCGGCGTACTCAGGGATGTCCAAGGTTGTAGCAACCGGATGTTGGGACAGGTTGAAAACGCACAGGATCGATTCGGCATCCTCACCTTCCGGATTGTCCTCCCGGAGCTCACGCATGTAGGCAAGAACCACTTCGTGGTCCGCCGGAACGTGTTTGAAGTCGCCTAGCCCGAAGGCCGGGTGGTTCCTCCGGACGCTCAGGATCTGGCGTGTCCAGCGCAGGAGCGAGCCGGAATGGGCTGCTTCAGCCTCGACGTTCGCCATGCTGTAGTTGTAGACCAGCGACTGGATGACGGGCAGGTACAGCTTTCCGGGATCGGCGTTGGAGAATCCCGCGTTGCGGTCCGGGTTCCATTGCATCGGTGTGCGGACGGCGTCGCGATCGTCAAGCCAGATGTTGTCTCCCATGCCGATTTCATCCCCGTAGTACAGGAAGGGGCTGCCCGGCAGGGAAAGCAGCAACGCGTTGATCAGCTCGATCTCCGAGCGGGAGTTGTCCAGCAGGGAGGCTAGCCTGCGCCTGATGCCGATGTTGGCCCGCATTCGCGGATCCGGCGCGTACCAGCCCAGCATGGCGGCACGTTCGTCGGCGGTGACCATTTCCAGGGTGAGTTCGTCGTGGTTGCGCAGGAAGGTACCCCATTGCGCGCCGGCCGGGATTCCAGGGGTATCCCGCAGCGTCTCGATGATGGGGGCGGCCTTCTGGTCGCGGAGCGCGTAGTACAAGCGCGGCATGATGGGAAAGTGGAAGGCCATGTGGCATTCCGGTTCTTCCTCCGTGCCGAAGTATTCCACGACGTCGTGCGGCGGCTGGTTGGCTTCGGCGATGATCACGCGACCCGGGTAGTTCTCGTCCACCATCCTGCGGAGGTCCCGCAGGAACCCGTGGGTGGCAGGCAGGTTTTCGCAATTGGTGCCCTCTTCTTCGAAGAGGTACGGGATGGCGTCTGCCCGGAAACCGTCAATGCCTTGGTCGAGCCAGAACTTGACGACGTCGTGAACCGCCTCGATGACCTTCGGGTTTTCGAAGTTCAGGTCGGGTTGGTGGCTGAAGAAGCGGTGCCAGAAGAACTGCCGGCGGATCGGATCGAACGTCCAGTTCGACTCTTCCGTGTCCACGAAGATGATGCGCGCGTCCTCGTACTTCTCGTCCGTGTCACTCCACACGTAGAAGTCGCCGAACGGGCCGTCAGGGTTCTTGCGGGACTCCTGGAACCACGGATGTTGGTCCGAGGTGTGGTTCAGCGGGAGGTCGATGATGACCCTGACGCCCCTCGCATGGGCTTCGGCCACGAGCCGCTTGAAATCGCTGATGGTGCCGAACTCGTCCAGGACGGACGTGTAATCCGAGATGTCGTAACCACCGTCACGCAAAGGCGAATCGAAGAACGGCGGCAGCCACAAGCAATCCACTCCGAGCCATTGCAGATAATCCAACTTGTCGATCAGACCGTGGAAGTCACCGGAACCATCGCCGTTCGCATCCGCGAAGGCCCTCACCAGAACCTCGTAGAAAACAGCCTTCCGATACCAATGTGGGTCATGTTGAAGACCCGGGGCGTTCAGCTCGAAAGTGTTCTTCGGCGTGAAGTACTGATTCTGACCCTGCGGATTGAAGCTCACTAAGGCTACCTCCGGATATTGAGAATGTGTGCCGGTTCTACATGGGCGTCCAGTCGGACGTAGTTGTACTCGCCCCACTCCCAGCTTTCGCCGCTTACCAAATCATCCACCCGGAATCGTCCATTGGCGGTGAAGTCGGCCGGATCCAGCGAAAGTGCGGAGAGATCCAGGGTCACGGTGCTTTCCCTGATCCCGTGGGGATCGACGTTGATCACAATGATCAAGGTGTCCTTGCTGCCGTCAGGCAAGGTTTTGTGCTTGGAGAACACGACCGTGGCGTCATCCGTGCTGTGGTGCAACGTCAGGTTCTGCAGATCACCCAAGGCCGGGTGGGCCTTGCGGATGGCGTTAAGACGTGTGATGTACGGGGCGAGGCTGTGCCCGGAAGCCGCCGCTGCATCCCAGTTGCGGTCCTTGAACTCATATTTCTCGTTGTCGATGTACTCCTCAGCACCCGGACGGGCCACGTGCTCGTACAGCTCGAATCCGGCGTAGACACCCCAGAGCGGGCTGGCCGTGGCTGCCAGTGTTGCGCGGATGCGGAACGCGGCCGGACCCCCGTATTGGAGGTATTCGGTGAGGATATCCGGGGTGTTGACGAAGAAATTGGGCCTGAAATACGCCGGGGATTCGTGGCTGATCTCCTGGAAATACGATTCCAGTTCGGTTTTGGTGTTCCGCCACGTGAAGTACGTGTACGACTGCTGGAAACCTGCCCGGCCGAGGGCGTGCATCATCGCGGGGCGGGTGAACGCTTCTGCGAGGAAAACGACGTCGGGGTGCTTTTTGTTGACCTTGCCGATCAGCCATTCCCAGAACCACACCGGCTTGGTGTGGGGGTTGTCCACGCGGAATATCTTCACGCCGTGGCTCACCCAGAGGAAGACGATCCGCAGGATTTCCTTGGACAATCCGGCGGGATCGTTGTCGAAGTTCAGCGGGTAGATGTCCTGGTACTTCTTGGGCGGGTTTTCGGCATAGGCGATGCTGCCGTCCACGCGGGTAGTGAACCATTCCGGGTTGGTCTTTACCCAGGGGTGGTCCGGGGCTGCCTGCAGCGCCAAGTCCAGCGCCACCTCGAGGCCCAGCTCATTGGCGCGGGCCACGAAAGCGTCGAAGTCCTCGAAGGATCCCAATTCCGGGTGGATGGCGTCGTGGCCGCCGGCTTCGGAGCCGATGGCCCACGGCGAGCCGGGATCCTGCGGGCCCGGAGTCAGGGTGTTGTTGCGTCCCTTGCGGTGCTGGAAGCCGATCGGGTGGATGGGCGGCAGGTAGATCACGTCGAAGCCCATGTCCGCAACGGCGTCGAGCCTCTTGGCCGCCGTCGTGAAGTTGCCCGAAGTCCACGCTCCCGTGGAGGGATCGAAAACGGCTCCTTCGGAACGGGGGAAGAATTCGTACCAGGCGCCGCGTCCGGCGAGGTCACGCTCCACGAGGAGCGGATATTGTTCGGAGACGGTCACCAGTTCACGGATCGGCTGGCGCTCGACGGCGGCCGTGACCTCCGTGCTGAAGCCGGCGGCAAGGCGCTCCTCGGCAGTTTTGGAAGTGTCGGCGAGGCCTTCGGAGGCAGCGCGCAAGGTCCGCTTGTCCGCCGCGCTTCGCGAGCTCTCTCCCGCCGCTACCGCGAGCAGCGCGACGCCTTCGGCGAGCATCAGCTCCACGTCGATGCCGGCTTCGACCTTCACCTCGGCGTTGTGGTGCCATGTGCCGTAGCGGTCGTGCCAGGCTTCGATCGCGAAAGTCCAGGCTCCAGGCGCCGTGGGGGTCAGCAAGCCTTCCCAACGGTCTGTTCCCTTGCCGCGCTCACCCGGTGCAGGTGCAAGCCGCACACGCTGGCGTTCTTTGCCCTTCGGGTCCAGCAGGATGGCGCTCACCCCCAGCTGGTCGTGGCCCTCACGGAAGACGGTGGCGCCGACCACCAAATCTTCACCAGGCAAGGCCTTGGCCGGAAACCGGCCTTCCTCGATCACGGGTTGCACAGCCGTGATGGGGAATCTGCCGAACCTGAGACCTTCGGTGATACCGGTCTTCTGCTTGGACTTGGATGCTGAGCTGGATCGCGGTGCTGCAGTAGTGGTCACAACCTCGACGTTAGCGAGAAAAATCACATTTTGCGAAGAGGTACCCCAGACTCTTCCCCGCAATGTGTCATTTACCTAAAAGAAACCGAAAGCTGTTCCTGCCGTCCACCGAGTGGATTAGTGTGACGCTCGTGAAGGCAATTCGAAGGTTTACCGTCCGTACCCTGCTCCCCGAGCCGATCCAGCCGCTCGCCCGTCTGGCGACGAATCTGCGCTGGTCGTGGCACCGACCTACCCGCGAGCTCTTTGCGAGCCTTGACCAGGAATTGTGGGAGGAAAGTCGTCACGATCCAATCAGCCTCCTAGGGTCAATCAGCCGCGATCAGCTCGACCAGCTTGCTTCCAACAATGAACTTGTAGAGCGCGTCCAGCATGCGGCCGCCGACCTTGACCGGTATCTGAGCGAGCCGCGCTGGTACCAGGGCCTGGGTGCGGATGCTCCGGCGTGCATCGCGTATTTCTCGCCCGAGTTCGGCATCACCGAGGTGCTTCCGCAGTATTCCGGCGGCCTGGGGATCCTGGCCGGTGACCATTTGAAGGCTGCCTCGGACCTCGGCGTGCCGTTGATCGGCGTCGGGCTGCTGTACCAGGCGGGCTATTTCAAGCAGTCCCTCTCCCGGGACGCCTGGCAGCAAGAGACCTACCCGGTCCTCGACCCGGACGGACTTCCCCTGACACTGCTGCGCGAACCGTCCGAGGACGGCACCGGCAAGCCGGCGACAATCTCGCTGCCGCTGCCCAACGGACGCAAGCTCAACGCGCACATCTGGCGGGCCGACGTCGGGCGCGTGCCGCTGTTGCTGCTCGATTCGAACGTTCCGTCCAACGACGACGCCGCGCGCGTGATCACGGACCGCCTCTACGGCGGGGGCGGTGACCACCGGCTGCAGCAGGAACTGCTGCTGGGCATGGGCGGGGTGAAGGCGCTGCGCGTCTACCAGCGCCTCACCGGCACCCCGGCCCCGGAAGTGTTCCATACCAACGAAGGCCACGCCGGGTTCCTGGGCATCGAGCGGATCCAGGAGCTCATGTCCTCCGAGGCCCCGCTGAGCTGGTCCGAGGCCCTCGCCGCCGGGCGGGCGTCCACGGTGTTCACCACGCACACCCCGGTGCCGGCGGGCATCGACCGTTTCGAGGCCGTGCAGATCAGGCACTTCTTCGACGCGGGCCTGGCCCCGGACGTGCCGGTGGAGAAGGTCCTGGAACTGGGCCGTGAAAACTACGACGGCGGGAACCCCGCGGTCTTCAACATGGCGGTGATGGGCCTGCGCCTGGCGCAGCGGGCCAACGGCGTGGCCAAACTCCACGGCGTGGTCTCCCGCGAGATGTTCTCCGGGCTCTGGCCAGGCTTCGACCACTCCGAAATCCCCATCACCTCCGTCACCAACGGCGTCCACGTACCCACCTGGGTGGATCCACGCATCTCTGCCTTGGCCCGCCAGCAGTTTGGGACCGAGGCCGAGGCCTTGGGGCGCTGGGATCTCGCCTACAACGTCAGCGACGAGGACGTGTGGGCGCTGCGGCGGCAACTCCGCGTATCCCTCGTGGAGGATGTCCGGCGTCGGCTCCGGGCGGCGTGGAAGAAGCGCGGTGCGGCTGATGCGGAGTTGGGCTGGACGGACACTGTGCTGGACCCGGACGTGCTCACGATCGGTTTCGCCCGGCGCGTGCCTACCTACAAGCGCTTGACCCTGATGCTCCGGGACCCGGCCCGGCTCAAGGCGCTGCTGCTGCACCCGAAGCACCCGATCCAGCTGGTCATTGCCGGCAAGTCCCACCCGGCCGATGACGCCGGGAAGAAGATGATCCAGGACCTGGTGAAGTTCACCGACGACCCCGCCGTGCGGCACCGGATCGTGTTCCTGCCCAACTACGACATCGCGATGGCCCGGACCCTGTTCCCGGGCTGCGACGTGTGGCTGAACAACCCGCTGAGGCCCTTGGAGGCCTGCGGGACCTCGGGGATGAAGGCGGCCATCAACGGCTCCTTGAACCTCTCGGTGCTGGATGGCTGGTGGGATGAGATGTACGACGGCGAGAACGGCTGGGCGATCCCGACCGCGAACAACGACGCGTCCCCGACCGAACGCGATGACATCGAAGCCGCCGCGCTCTACGAGCTCCTGGAGACCCAGGTGGCCCCGCGTTTCTACGGTTCCACGGTCTCCGAACACGCCGGAGCGGCCGGTCCTTCGCAGACCGGCCCGGAAGCCGTGCCGACGCACTGGGTGTCCATGATCAAGCACACCCTGGCCCACCTCGGGCCGGCCGTCTCGGCCGAACGCATGCTCCAGGACTACGTCAACACGCTCTACCGCCCTGCGGCGGAGTCGGGACGGCGTGCCGTGGCTGGTTCGTTCAAGGAAGCAAAGGAACTCGCGGCCTGGACCAGCAAGGTCCGCGACGCCTGGCCCCAGCTGATCGTGGAACACGTCGACTCCGTGGGCGTCTCCGAAGAACCGCAGGTCGGGGACACCCTCCAGGTCAACGCCTACATCGCCCTCCATACGCTGACACCGGACGACGTCTGCGTCGAGGTGGCTTATGGGCGGGCCGAAGAAAGCGATGAACTGGAGGACATCACCGTGGCCGAACTCAGCTCATTCGAAGACCTCGGCAACGGGCGCCACCTGTTCACCGGTTCCATCCTGATCAACCGCTCCGGATCCTTCGGCTACACCGTCCGGGTCTTCCCGAAGCACCCCTCCCTGGCTTCGAAGGCGGAACTGGGGCTGATCGTCAACGCGTAGCGACGAACCGGCCGGGTGGGCATCGCCCACCCGGCCAGTCGCTCTACTGTTCGAAGACCGCTATGACGGCGAGGTCCCGGCCGGAGTAGAACTCGGCGTCCTGGAGGATCTCGCACACCAAGCCGAAGGAACGATCAGTCCGGTAAGCCGCCGGGACCTGCCAAATCAGGGTGACGGGTGGTTGGTCGTCGTCCGACACACTGTCCGCGAAATCGTGGAGTGAATCGTTGAGCGCATCCATGTCCACCCCGTCGTACTCAGGGAAATCGAGTACTTGGCCGAACACTTCCAGGACGGCTGCCTTGTTCGCTGCCGGCGGCACCATCACGGTGCGGCGGCCGGCGTCGGACACTTGTTCCTGCAGTTCTTCCAGTGTCCAGGTATCTGCGGAATAGATCTTCATGGTTCCTAGGTGCGGTAGATGTTGATGGTGTTGCCTTGGACCACTTCCCGCTCGCCGGCGGCGACCAGGGCTCCCTGCCTGCGGTCATTGAGTTCGGAGGTCGTCAGCCGTAGTTCGAACATACGGCTACCGGCCCCGGATTCGGCGACCAGTTTGGGCAGGACAATCTTCTGGTCATCCTTGTTCCCGTTGATGACGAGCAAGCCGCGGTAAGCACCGCCCTCCGAACTCACCAAGAGCTGCACAATCCGCAGGGACGGATCGTGCCAACGGGCCGGCGTCATGGGCTGGCCCTTCTCATCGAACCAATCCAGGCCGGTCCCCTTGTCCGGGAAGCCGGCGTCCTGGGACTGCAGGAACTCCTTGCGGAGGCGGATCACCCGCTTGGTGCTGCGCAGCATGTCATGCGACTCGGGTGTCTGGGTCCAGTCGATCCAGGTCAGAGGATTGTCCTGGCAATAGGCGTTGTTGTTTCCCTGCTGGGTGCGTCCAAGCTCGTCACCGGCGGTGATCATGGGCACGCCGATGGAAATCATCAACGTGGTCATGAGGTTCCGCTTGGACAGGGCGCGGGCCGCGAGAATCGTCTCGTTTTCCGTACGGCCTTCGAATCCGTGGTTGTAGCTGCGGTTGTCGCCGTGGCCGTCCCGGTTTTGTTCGCCGTTGGCCTCGTTGTGCTTACGGTCGTAGGACACCAGGTCGGCAAGAGTGAAACCGTCGTGGGCGGTGATGAAGTTGAGCGAGGCGAGCCTGGAGCGTCCCGAAGGCTCAAAGACCCGGGTGGAGCCAGTCAAAGCGTCGGCCAGGACACCCACATTGCCGCCGGACATCCCGGCGTCGGCTGCGGCGCGGTCCGAGAGCCAGAAGCGGCGTACGCCATCACGGAAGTGATCGTTCCAGTCCACCCATCCTTCGGGGAACCGCCCCGTCTGCCAGCCACCGTAGCCCACATCCCACGGTTCGGAGATGAGCTTGGTCTTGGAGATCAACGGATCCTCGGCGATGCGCTTCAGGAACGGGTGCTCCGGATCGAACTCGTTGCCCGCATTACGGCACAGGGTCACGGCGAGGTCGAATCGGAAGCCGTCGATATGGAATTCTTCGGCCCAATAGCGCAGCGAATCGATGGCAAGATCCACGACGCACGGTTCAGCAAAATTGAGGGTGTTGCCGCAACCCGTCGTGTCGAGGTAGCGGCCGTGGGCGTCGTGGCGGTAGTACCGCTGCTCGCCCAGTCCCCTGAAACTGAAGGTGTCGCCGTCGGGCCCGCCTTCGGCCGTGTGGTTGTAGACCACGTCGAGGATCACTTCGATCCCCGCGGCGTGAAGGAGCTTCACCATGCCCTTGAACTCGTCCTGGACGGCGTGGGGGCCCGCCAGCTGGGCAGCCTGCGTGGCGTAGTCCGCGTGCGGCGCAAAGAACGCTGCGGTGTTGTAACCCCAGTAGTTGGTCAGGCCCAAGTACTGCAGGTGCTGCTCGTCCATGTGGAAGTGGATGGGCAGCAATTGGACTGCCGTCACTCCCAACGAGTGGAAGTGCTCGATCATGGCCGGGTGCGCCATGCCCGCGTAGGTCCCGCGGAGGTGCTCCGGGATATCCGGGTGCAGCATGCTTTGGCCGCGGACGTGGGCCTCATAGACAATGGTGTCCCGCCACGGCGTGTGCGGCGGACGGTCGTCACCCCAATCGAAAGCCGATTCCATCCGCACGGAAGTCAGCAGTTCTCCGCGCTGGTGCACCGCCCGACCGTAGGGATCCAGCAGCAGTTGCTCGGCGTCGTCGGCGTCAAAGTCCGGAGCAGGAACGGACAGCGGAAGCGCATCTTCGTGGACCGCGGCGCGGAAGCCGTACCGGGTGCCGGGCGGCAGCCCGTCCACAATCCCGTGGTGGACGCCGTCCTCCAGTTTGGGCAGCGTATGGACCTTCCAGGAGTCGCCGGGGGCCATGTACGCGATTTCGACCCGGGTGAGTCCTGGGGCCCAGACGGCGACGTTGACGCGGCCCCGCGGGAGGGTGTCGCCGTCGGACTTTCCAAGCCGCGGGACACTCAGCCCGAGCGGCGACGGCCGCGAGGCGTCCACTGTAGATGCTGTGTCAAAAATCGGCATAACCATTACTTGAGAGTTTAGTCTCCGACGCCAATTCTCCCTTGCCCGCAGCCCATATGACAGTGCGGACGCCAGGTGGTCGGAGCCAGGCCGGCGTCTCCTGCGAACGCAAACAAGCCGCTCACCTGCTGAAACGTCGTATCGTTCGGCCAGTTACGCTTTTCGCAAAACCGGTCGCTCGCGCGGATTATGTCGGATGAGCCCAATTCACGCGGCCGCATTCGGACCGGTTCGTATCCTCGGCGCGGTCGTTGCATACTTTGCCTATACACCAATGCGGAGGTAATTGTGCGAATCGCTCTTGCTCAACTCATCAGTGGCCGCGAGCTGGCAGACAACCTGATCCTGTTGGAAGACTACGCCCGCCGGGCCAAGGAGGGCGGTGCTGAGCTCGTAGTGTTCCCCGAAGCGACCATGCGCGCCTTCGGGAACTCCCTGCTGGATATCGCCGAGCCCCTGGACGGGCCATGGGCCAGCCGGGTGCGGAAGATCGCCCAGGAACTTGGGATCGTGATCGTGGCCGGAATGTTCACGCCCGGGCTGGCCTCGGACGGCAGCAGCAACGGCAAGGTCCGGAACACCCTGATCGCCACCGGGCCTGGGGTGGACACCAGCTACGACAAGATCCACCTCTTCGACGCGTTCGGCTTTGCGGAGTCGGACACCGTTGACGCCGGGACCGATCCGGTGACGTTCGACGCCGGAGGCCTCACCTTTGGCCTGGCCACGTGCTACGACATCCGTTTCCCGGCACTCTTTACCGCCAACGCCGATCGCGGGGCCGACGTCAATATCGTGTCCGCTTCCTGGGGAGCCGGGCCGGGCAAGGCGGAACAATGGAAGCTGCTCGCGCGCGCCCGGGCGATCGACACCACGACCTTCGTGCTGGCGTGCGGCCAGGGCGATCCCGCGAGCCAGGGCCGCGAACCCAAGGGGGCGGCGCCCACCGGGGTGGGGCACTCCGTCGTCGTGTCCCCCCTGGGAAACGTGCTGCAAGAGCTCGACGCCGAACCCGGCCTGTTGTTCGCGGAGCTGGATGCCGCCGTCGTCGAGGACGCTCGGGTCAAGCTCCCGGTCCTCGCCAACCGCCGCGACTTCTAACCCCGGTTGCTTAGGGGAACAGCGACGCCCGCGCACCAAAGAAGTGAGCGGGCGTTGCTGTATTTGGCGCTATATGTGAGCGAGCGTCGGAAGAAAACGCGGCAAAAGTGTGCGAGCGTTTGGCGGGTGTGCCACCACCCACTGCAGGGTTACTTCGTAGCGCGCTGCCTTGAGACTTCGTACAGGGAGATGCCCACGGCCATGGAGGCGTTGAGCGATTCCATGGCGGAGTCGATCGGGATGGAGATGATCTGGTCGCAGTTTTCGCGGACGAGGCGGCTGAGGCCCTTGCCCTCGGAACCCACCACGATGCACACGGGATCGGTGGCCAACGAGAGATCCGGCAGCGAGACGTCGCCGTCGCCATCCAGGCCGAGCACGAAGATGCCCATCTGCTTGAACTGCTTGAGGGCGTTGTTCAGGTTGGCCGCGCGGGCTACTGGGACGCGGACTGCCGCGCCTGCGCTGGTCTTCCAGGCCGAAGCCGTGACGCCGACGGAGCGGCGCTCCGGGACAATCACGCCGTGGCCGCTGAAGGCGGAAACGGAGCGGATGATGGCGCCCAGGTTGCGGGGGTCGGTGATGCCGTCGAGCGCGACGAAGAGGGGCGCGTTGGGGATGTACCCCTTCTTCCACTTGGTGACCGTCTCTTCGGCGAGGTCGTAAGCGTCCTGGTATTCGTACGGCGGGATCTGCAGTACGAGGCCCTGGTGGACGGCATCTTCGGTCATGCGGTCCAGCTCGGGCTTACCGGTTTCCAGCAGCGGGATGCCGCGCTCGGCAGCGAGCTTGAGGGACTCCTTGACGCGGTCGTCCATCTCGATCCGGATGGCAACGTGCAGTGCCTTCGCGGGGATTCCGGCGCGAAGCGCCTCCACCACGGAGTTGCGTCCGGTGACTACTTCCTCGGTAGCGCGGCCCTTCGGGCCTGAGCGGGCGCCCGGGTTGGAGCGGCTGGCGCCCCCGGCAGCGCGCTTTGCCGCCGAGCGTTCGGCGAGCTGCTTGCTCTTGTACGCCTTGTGGTACTCGCGGTCCTCAGCCTTGGGGGTTGGACCCCGGCCTTCGAGGGCCTTTCGACCGTGGCCACCGGTTCCGGTGGTGGGGCCTTTCTTGCTCTTGACAGCCCGGCGACCGTTGTTGGCCATGAATTCCACCCTTGATTGTGTTGAGTACGTCTGCAATCAAGTCTACTGAATCAACTTAAATCGGGGCGCCGGCGCTTTCTCAGTCCCGTTTGAGGCTCCAGCTGGCACCGTCGGCGCCATCCTCGACGGCGATACCGGCTGCCGCGAGAGTGTCGCGGATCGCGTCGGACGCCGCCCAATCCTTGTTGGCCCGCGCCTCGGCGCGCGCCTGCAACTGGGCTTCCACGAGGACCTCAAGGGCCTGGGTGGTCTCGGAGTTCTCCTGGACTTCGCCGCGGACGTCATTCAGTCCAAGCACGGTGGTCATGGCCATGACGGCCTGGAGCGCCTGCGCTGCCGCGGCGTCGTCCCCGGATGCCAGCGCCGTATTTCCGGCACGGACAGTCTCGTGCAGCGCGCCGAGGGCCTGCGGGACGTTGAGGTCGTCATCCATCGCAACGGCAAAGGCGTCAGGCACGGGGCTCGACTCAGGGTGCGCGGCGAAGTCACCGCCGAACTTCTTGGAAGCCTTGGCAACAAAGCCATAGATGCGCTCGACTGCGGCCGCAGCCTCCTGGAGCGAGGTGGGCCGGTAGTCCAGGATTGAGCGGTACTGCGCCTGGCCGAGGTAGTACCGGACAACCCGGGGACTCGCGAGCTCGAGCATTTCCGAGGGACTCACCGTATTGCCAACGGATTTGGACATCTTTTCGCCCTCATACGTGACCATGCCGTTGTGCAGCCAGAAATTGGCGAATCCGTCACCTGCGGCCTGCGATTGTGCCATCTCGTTCTCATGGTGCGGGAAGCGGAGGTCCAATCCTCCGCCGTGGATGTCGAACTGCTGGCCCAAGTACTTCGTGGCCATGGCGGAGCATTCAAGATGCCAACCCGGCCGCCCGGTTCCCCACGGCGAAACCCAGCTCGCCGTCGTCGGCTCCCCGTCCTTGTAGCCTTTCCAGAGCGCAAAGTCGCGCGGATCGCGCTTCCTGTTGCTGAATTGAGGCTCGACGTCGGAGGCTCCCTGCATGTCGTCGATGTTCTGGCGGGTCAGTGAGCCGTACTTGCTCCAGGAGCGGACGTCGAAGTAGACGTCCCCGGAGTCGTCCAGGGCCGGGTAGGCGTGGCCGCGGTCGATGAGCCTTTGAATGAGGGCGTGCATCTCCGGGATGTGGCCGGTGGCGCGAGGTTCATAGGTGGGGCGGGAAACGCCGAGGACGTCGTAGGCCTGCTCGAATTCCTGCTCGTAGCGGTAGGCCAAGGCCCACCATTCTTCCTCGGCCCTGGCTGTGGGTTCCTCGGCCCAGTCCGGCCCGAAGGACTGTGCCGACTTGGCGAGGATCTTGTCGTCGATGTCCGTGACGTTGCGGACAACAGTGACACGCAGACCGCGGTATTCAAGCCAACGGGTCAACTGGTCGAAGGCGATCGCCGATCGGACATGTCCCACGTGCGGCATCCCCTGCACCGTCGCACCGCAGTAGTAGACGCTGGCCTTGCCGGCTTCAAGGGGAACGAAGTCACGGACTTCGGCGGATGCAGTGTCGTAAAAGCGCAGGGTCACCGCTCCAGATTAGCGGATGCGCACCAACTGGTTTCGTTGCACACCCTCTATCCCTGTTTAGCTGCCATCACCCTGGGGTGCTGGCAGCACGGCGTAGACGAGGGCCGTGGCCACGGCGGAAATGCCCTCGCCCCGGCCGGTGAAACCCAGGCCGTCGCTGGTGGTCGCCGTGACGCTGACTGCGGCTCCTGCGGCAGCGCTGAGGACACGCTGCGACTCTTCACGGCGCGGGCCGAACTTTGGCCTGTTGGCAACGAACTGCACTGCCACGTTCCCGATTTCGAAGCCGGCTGCACGGACAATCCTGGCCGCCTCCCCCAGCAGCTTCACCCCGGACGCACCCGCGAATTCGGGACGGTCGGTACCAAAATGCGTGCCCAGATCGCCGATGCCGCACGCGGAGAAGAGCGCGTCGGCAGCTGCATGGGCGACGCAATCGCCGTCGGAATGCCCTGCGAGTCCGCGTTCCCCCTCCCAAAACAGCCCGCCGAGCCATAGCGGCTGCGGATCGTCCTCGGGTGCATAGGCGTGCACGTCAACCCCGATGCCCGTGCGCGGCAGAATCATCGCGACGTTCTCCGGTGCGGCCATCAGCCTTCCACCCAGCGGACTCCGAGCGGTCCTTCCAGAAGGCCTTCGGCAATGATGAGATCCAGCGGCGTGGTGATCTTCAGCGACTGGCTGGCGCCCCGGACTGCGTGGACGGGGACGCCCAGGAGCTCGACGAGCATGGCATCGTCCGTGACGGCCGCCGACTGCTCGTCGTCGAAAGTCGCCGCCGCCGAGTGGGCGCGCAACAAAGTCTCATAGTCGAATCCCTGCGGAGTCTGCACGGCACGAAGTTGTTCGCGCGGGGCGGTGCCGGTGACGATCTCCGGTGCGATTCCGGCGTCGTCCCCGTCCGTTTCCGCGACCATCTTGACCGTATCCACCACCGGCATGGCGGGGATGACGGCTTTGGCGCCCGCCGAAAGCGCCACGGCGACACGGTGGAAGACCCGTTCGGGTGTCAGCGCACGCGCAGCGTCGTGAACCAGCACGGCGCGCGTGCCCTCAAGCACCGCGTCCAGGGCTGCCCGGACCGAAGCGGCACGGGTGGATCCGCCGTCGACCACTGTGATCAGCGGACCGTCAGCGCCGAGCTCCTGGCGGAATGCCTCGCAAAGCTCGCGCAGCTCCAGGTCGCCTGCGGGGACGGCCACGCAAATCTGGCGGGCGACATCCGCCGTCGCGACGCCGCGAAGGGCGTGGGTCAGGATCGTTTCGCCGCCCAGCGGCACTTTTGCTTTGGGCATGCCGTAGCCAAGGCGCTCCCCCGAGCCTGCCGCGACGACGACGACGGCGGTGGCCTCGCGCTGGGATGGTGTAGTCATGCGCCCAAGCCTACGTGGTGCCCACCGGCCCAACTAGCTCGCAGTAGGTGTCGTTTTGGGCCCCCAGAACGACACCTACTGCGAGCTACTTGGGCTTTCGGGCAAAAGGAAACCCCGGCAGCAGGTTGCTACCGGGGTTCAAATCTTTGAATCTCTGTTAGGAAGCCAGAACTTCGTCGAGAACGCTTGCGGCCTTCTCTTCGTCGGTCTTCTCAGCCAGTGCCAGTTCTGAAATCAGAATCTGACGGGCTTTGGCCAGCATTCGCTTTTCACCTGCGGAAAGGCCGCGATCGTGATCACGGCGCCAAAGGTCGCGGACGACCTCTGCAACCTTGATGACGTCGCCGGAAGCAAGCTTCTCCAGGTTTGCCTTGTAGCGACGGGACCAGTTGGTGGGCTCTTCAGTGAACTCGGCGCGGAGAACGTCAAATACGTGCTCCAAGCCTTCTTTGCCCACTACGTCGCGAACCCCAACAAGGTCTACGTTTTCTGCTGGAACTTCAATGGTCAGATCACCCTGAGCCACCTTGAGCTTGAGATACATTTTCTCTTCGCCCTTGATAGTGCGCATCTTGATTTCTTCAATTTTTGCTGCACCGTGGTGAGGGTAAACTACTGTCTCGCCGACCTCAAAAACCATGTGGACTTTCCCCTTTCCCGCAGACCAGTTTATCACGCTTAAGGCATACGATTGGCACGGAAAGGGGTCCTGAGCCCTGTAAATACGCGGAAAATGGCCTTTTCAGCCCTTCGGCACCCTCTTGACGGGAGGGCATAAAAGTGCATAGGACAGAGCGTTGCGGATGACCCTACTCCTTCTGGAGGGCCGCCACAATGGTGATCGGAATCCTTGTTCTTGCCGGTTTGCCGATAGGCTATGGCTGAAAAGTGTTCCAATGACTCTTAGAGGAGTACGTGTCGTGCGCATTACTGCGATGAACCGTGTCCAGCGCGGCAAACTGGCGATGGCGGCGGCCGCCATCAGCATCGGTCTCTTGTCCGTGACCGGCTGTGGCTATATCAACCCCCAGCAGACGAACCAGCAGTATTCACCGTCTGACGGCGTCAGGGCAGACCTCGGTTCACTGCAGCTGCGAAACATGCTCATCATCTCCACGGATGCCAACAAGCCGGGCCGCGTCATCGGTGCCGTGTTCAACACTTCCTCGAGCGATGCCACCCTCACCATCACTGGCGCCGGCGGGTCACAGGCGACCATTCCGGTGAAGGCAAACTCCGAGACCTACCTCAACGACACCACGAGCGCCGTCATCCTGAGCACCACCGGCGGAGTCCCGGGTTCGGTGGTTCCCGTGACCATCAAGAGCGGATCGGATTCCAGCACCGTGCAGTTCCCGGTCCTGGATGCTTCCTTGAAGGAATACGCGAAGTACGTTCCCACCCCTTCCGCTTCACCGAGCTCCTCCGCCAGCGGTTCGGCCACGCCGAGCAGCAGCTCCACCTCAAGCAGCAGCGCGAGCCCCACGCCTAGCGCGAGCAGCACAGGCCACTAGGGGCCTACGCCGCCCCGCTCGGCAACGAACCGGCTTGGCAAGACAAAAAGGCTTGGCAAGACAAAAGGAAGGGCTCCCACGGGAGCCCTTCCTTTTGCTGTTGCTGGCCGCTCAGGTTCCTGGCCGCATGGATCCTTACGGCTCGAACTTGTAGCCCAAGCCCCGCACTGTCACGAGGTAGCGGGGAACGGAGGGATCCGGCTCGATCTTGCTCCGCAAGCGCTTCACATGGACGTCCAAGGTTTTGGTGTCGCCCACGTAGTCGGAGCCCCAGACACGGTCGATCAGCTGCCCGCGGGTGAGCACCCGGCCGGAATTGCGAAGCAGCATCTCGAGGAGCTCGAATTCCTTCAGCGGAAGCGATACTTGTTCGCCGTTGACGCTCACTACATGCCGCTCGATGTCCATCCGCACCGGACCGGCCTGCACGGTGGACGTGATGAGTTCCTCCGGCTCGCCTTGGCGGCGCAGCACGGCACGCACCCGCGCCACGAGTTCCCTCGAAGAGTACGGCTTGGTGACATAGTCGTCCGCGCCGAGCTCCAGGCCAACCACCTTGTCGATTTCCGAGTCCTTGGCGGTCAGCATGATGACCGGGACGCTGGAACGCTGGCGCAGCTGCCGGCAAACCTCGGTGCCAGGGGTCCCCGGAAGCTGCAAGTCCAGCAGCACCAGGTCGGCCCCGTTGCGGTCGAACTCCACCAAGGCGTCACTGCCGTTGTCCACAACCTGGACATCGAAGCCTTCCTTGCCCAATAGGTAGGACAGGGGGTCGCTGAAGGACTCTTCGTCCTCCACGATCAGAATCCTGCTCAAGCGCCAGCTCCTTGCTCTAGGGCGCGCACAGCGCCCGTCGTTTGAATCACGTTTCGGGGCTTCGCCCCGGCGTCGTGGTCTTCCTGGCCTTCCATTTCCGGAAGGCGGATGGTGAAAGTAGAACCTTGGCCGGGCTGGGACCAGACCGTGACCTCGCCGCCGTGGTTGGACACCACGTGCTTGACGATACTGAGGCCCAAGCCGGTTCCACCGGTTTGCCGGGACCTGGCCGCATCCACGCGGTAGAAGCGCTCGAAAATGCGCTCCTGGTCCTCGGGGCTGAGACCCTCGCCCTGGTCCGTGACGGAAATGGCCACGACGCCTTCTTTGGCGCGGACCCCCACTCCCACACGGGTGTTCTCGGGCGAATAACGGATCGCGTTGTCGATCAGGTTCCGCAAGGCGGTCACCAACAGGTCCTGGTCGCCGAACACCATTGTTTCCGTGCGCCCGCCGACGACGATCTTGATGTTCTTGAGTTCGGCCGGGAGCTGCGAACGATCCACGGCTTCGGCGATCACCGTATTGATATCCACGGCGTGCCCTTGCTGTGCCACGTTGGCACCTTGGAGGCGGGACAGCTCGATGATGTCCTGCACCAGCGCGGCGAGCCGGGTCGATTCCTTGTGCATGCGCTTGGCGAAGCGACGGACGGCTTCCTCGTCGTCGGGACTCGCCTCGAGCGCTTCGGCCAGCAGCGAGATGGCGCCCACCGGCGTCTTGAGTTCGTGCGAGACGTTCGCAACGAAGTCGTTGCGGATCTCTTCGGTGCGGGTGATTTCGGTGCGGTCATCGGCCAAGAGGACGATATATTCCCATCCGAGCATGGCTGCCCGCACCTGCACCACAATGGTTCCTTTGCCCAACGGACCACGGGGCAACTCGAAAGTCTCTTCCAGGATGACGCCGTCGCGCCGCACCTTTGCGGTCATGTCCAGCAACTGCTTGTGGACCACCGTGTGGCCCCTCACGAGCCCGTAGGCGTAGGCCGCGGGACTGGCCCGGACGACGCCGTCGATCGCGTCCACGACGACGAAAGCGCGCCCGACGACGGACAGCACCTCGGCGGCTCCCTCCGGAAGCAGGGGTTCGGTGACGTCCAGGTCCACGATCTTCCGCTGCCGTTCACTCAGCCTGAATGCGAGCACGCCAAAGACGCCGCACGACAGGCCGACGAGACCTGCGATGACACCGATGAGCACTGGATCCACGGATCTAGCTTATGCGCTCGAAACACTGCAAAATATGGAACGGTCACCAAACCGCCCCGATTCAGCTAACGTTCACCTAAAGGTGCGCAATCGTTCATTGACCACTGCCACCCTTACTAGTTGGACCATAGTTAGCTGTGATGATTTTCGCGCCGTCAGAGGGGTGCGGAGGAGAATTCCAAGGAGAGGACGCCACCGTGCGCAAGGTTTTTCAGGAGGAGCTCATCCAGGTCGGTGAGGACCTCATCGAGATCTCAAAACTGGTCACTGAGGCGATCCAGAACGCGACCACCGCGTTCGAAGGTGCAGACGTCGATCTCGCCCAGGACGTCATTGCCGCCGACGCCCGCATCGATTTCCTGCAGAACGGCCTCGACGAACGGGCCATCGACATCCTGGCCCTCCAGGGTCCCGTGGCGAGCGATCTCCGGATGATTGTCGGCTCCCTGCGGATGAGCGCGTCCCTGGAGCGCATGGGTGACCTCGCCCGGCACGTAGCCCAGCTGGCACGCTTGCGCTACCCGGCCACCGTCATCCCCGAGCAGCTGACGGCAACGTTCAAGGACATGGCCCGCCTCGACCTCGAAATCGTCCAGAAGGTCACCCTGCTCCTGGAGTCCCGCGACCTGGAAGTTGCCCGCGACATCCTCAAGCTCAACATCCGGGTGGACGATATGCACTTGAGCGTCTTCAGGGCCATCGCGGATCCTGCTTGGGCCGAGACGGCTGCCACCACGGTGGACGTGGCCCTCGCCAGCCGCTACTTCGAGCGCTTCGCCGACCACGGCGTCTCGGTTGCCCGCAAGGTGACCTACCTGGTCACCGGTGAATGGCAGCCTGAAGGCTTCTAGCCCGGCTTAACAAACAACGACGGCGGCCGGCCCACCTTGCGAGGTGGGCCGGCCGCCGTCGTTAGCTCAAAAGACTATTTCTTGCCCTGGCCTATTTCTTGCCCTGGGCGGCTACAGCCTTGATGGACTCTGCCGCGGCCTCGGGGTCGAGGTAGGTTCCGCCGGGGTTGATCGGCTGGAAGTTCTCGTCCAGGTCGTAGACCAGCGGGATGCCCGTGGGGATGTTGAGGCCTGCAATGTCCTCGTCGCTGATGCCGTCGAGGTGCTTGACGAGGGCGCGGAGCGAGTTGCCGTGCGCGGTGACCAGAACGGTCTTGCCCGCCTTGAGGTCTTCCTTGATGTCCGATTCCCAGTACGGCAGGAGGCGCACAAGGACGTCCTTGAGGCACTCGGTGCGCGGGAGGGCGTCGCCGAGGTCCGCGTAGCGGGGATCGTGTGCCTGGGAGAACTCGCTGTCGTCGGAGAGCGGGGGCGGCGGGGTGTCGTAGCTGCGGCGCCATTCCATGAACTGCTCTTCACCGAACTCGGCGAGGGTCTGGGCCTTGTCCTTGCCCTGCAAGGCGCCGTAGTGGCGCTCGTTGAGGCGCCAGTCACGCTTGACCGGGATCCAGCCGCGATCGGCCTTGTCCAGGGAGATGTTCGCGGTGTTGATTGCCCGCTTGAGCAGGGACGTGTACAGGATGTCCGGGAGAACGTTGTTCTCGACCAGGAGCTCTCCACCGCGCGCTGCTTCCTCGCGGCCTTGGTCGTTCAGGTCGACGTCCACCCAGCCGGTGAACAGGTTCTTGGCGTTCCAGTCGCTGTGGCCGTGGCGCAGCAGAATCAGCTTGTAAGTCATGGTTTTCATCCTAAGCGATGAGGACCTGCCGTTGCCGGGCGTTACGGGAACGCGGGGTCACTTAGCGCCGGTGTTTGGGCCTCGGATGGGCCGTAAGTGACCCCGCGTTGGAGGATAAAGTGGGACGGTGGTGCAAAAAGCGGAGCGGGTGCAGGGAAGACGCGGCAAACCCGTCGGCAACATCACCCGAGGCACCACGAATCCCAACCGCATGCGCCGCCTCGACCGCTGGTTGGCGGGCCCGCAGGGATGGCGGCTGCGCTCCGCCGTCGACCCCTTGGTAGTGGACCTGGGCTACGGCGCTTCCCCGGCCACCGCCGTCGAACTCTTCGAAAGGCTCCAGGCCGTCCGCCCGGACGTCCGCGTGTGCGGGATCGAGATCGAACCCGAGCGCGTCCGGATCGCGAAATCCCTGGAAAGGCCCGGGCTCAGCTTCCACGTGGGCGGTTTCGAGGTTCCCGTTCCGGGCAATCCCGTGTTGGTGCGGGCCTTCAACGTGCTGCGCCAATACGAGGAATCGGATGTGCCCGGGATCTGGGCACTCGTGCAGTCTCGGTTGGCTCCGCAGGGATTGTTCATCGACGGCACGTGTGACGAAATCGGCCGCAGGGTGACGTGGGTTGCGTTAGGTCCGAACGGACCTTTGAGCCTGAGCCTGTCCATGCGGTTCGGCGGCTTCGAACTGCCCTCCGACGTGGCCGAACGCCTCCCGAAGGCACTCATCCACCGCAACATCCCGGGGGAACGCATCCATGCATTCCTGAATGCCCTGGACCAGGCCTGGCTGGAAGCCGCACCTCTTGCGTCCTTTGGGAGCAGGCAGCGGTGGACCGCCATGTGCCAATCAATGCGCGACGCCGGTTGGCCGATTCAGGACGGAACGTCACGCTGGCGCTTGGGTGAAATTACTGTCGACTGGTCGGCGGTGGCTCCGGCCTAGCCCACGGCTACCAGGGACCGTACGGCCCCTGGTTGCGGCCGCTGTTGCCGATTTCCTTCACGGCCGGCCGCACGTCCGCCAGATAGACACACGCCGCGGTCACGGCGGCGATGCCAAAGAGGCCCAGTCCACCGCCGCCGCTGAGCACGGAAATGCCACCGATCGCGGCTGCAATGCCGGTCAGGGCCAGCCAGAAGGTCTTGGTGCGCTTGGAGGCGGCTTCGAATGACGAGGGTTTGTGGCGCAGGCAATCCACCAGCGCCCACAGCTCCAAAGCGAAGGCAACCAGTCCCAGAATGACCCAAATCCCATTCTGGATGTATGAAATCAAAATTTTTCCGTCCACGCCCTCAAGCCTAGCCGTCAAGCGCCTTGAGTGCTTGCTCCAAGTCGGCCCAGAGGTCTTCCACGTTCTCGATCCCGACGCTCATCCTGACCAGGTTGTCCGGCACGCTGAGCGGTTCGGCCGTGTGCCGGCGTCGGCGTTCGATGAGGGATTCGACGCCGCCCAGGGAGGTCGCGGGGATCCACAACTGCAATGCGCGCACCAGTTGATCCGCTGCGTCGGCACCGCTGCGGGTTCCGTCTCCGGCCAGTTGGATACACAGGATGGAACCAAAGCCCTTCATTTGGGATTTGGCGCGCTCATGGCCGGGATCGTTGGGCAGGCCCGGGAAGCGCACGGACTCGACTCGCGGGTGGGTGCTCAGCCGCTCGGCCAGCGTCGCGGCAGAAGCCTGCGAGCGTTCGATCCGGAGTGCCAGCGTGCGCAGGCCGCGGAGCGCGAGCCAAGCCTCGAAAGGACCCGCGATGCCGCCGTGGATGATGCGGTGGTGCAGGAGTTCCGCGCGCAGCCCGGCATTCGAGGTCACCAAGGCGCCAAGTACGACGTCGGAGTGGCCGGCCAGGTATTTGGTCACCGAATGGAGCACGACGTCGGAACCCAGGCTGAGGGGCTGCTGAACCAGGGGCGTGGAGAAAGTGTTGTCCGTGACCACGATGGCGCCGGCCTCGTGGGCGGCGGTAGCCAATGCCCGGACATCGGCGATGCCGAGCATCGGGTTGGTGGGGCTCTCAATCCACAGCATGCTGGCGGGCTTTCCATCCGCGGGGGCGAGCTGTGCCTTGACGGCATCGGTGTCCGCGATGTCAACAGTCCGCAACTCAAGGATGCCCTTGGCCGCGAGTTCGGTGGCCATGACAAGCGACCCCGCGTAGCTGTGCGTGGGCATGACGAGCACCCCGCCAGCGGGCACGAGCGACAATGCGGAGCTCACCGCAGCCAGGCCCGAGGCGTAGAGCAAGCCGGGCAGCTCGGCGCCCTCCAGCTGGGCCAGCGCTTCCTCGAACGGATCCCAGGTGGGGTTGGCGTAGCGTCCGTAGCCACGGTCGCCGTCGCTCAGTGCTCCCGTGCCGAAATACGTGGAGGACAGAACGATGGGCGGGTTGACGGGCTGGTCATGGCTTCGTTCGGGACGGCCTGCCGCCACCACCACAGTGTCAGGGGACAGATCTGCGGCATGCTCTCGGGAAAGACTCATTCCTCCAGCCTACGGCGAGCGGAGGGGGCGCTGGAAAGGTGTTACGGGCGAACCGCTGCCGAGCGCCGGGGTGCGGGTCCCGCGCGGGTGGGCGTGCGCCGTCGTCGGGCACTGTCAGTGATCATCTGTAGGCTTAGATCCGTGACTACGCAGCGCCTCAAGAAGGACCAGAGCCCCATGCCGGACCAGCGCCCGGGACTCTTCCTCGCCTTCGAAGGCGGGGACGGGGCCGGCAAGTCCACGCAGGCTGCCCGCCTGGCCGAGTCGCTCGAGTCCCTCGGCTTGTCCGTACTGCGAACCCGCGAGCCCGGGGGCACGCCGATCGGCGAGAAACTGCGGTCCCTCGTGCTGGACCACGGCCACGGCACCATCGATCCCCGCACCGAAGCCCTCATGTTCGCAGCCTCCCGGGCCGCCCATGCAAGCCAGGTCATCCGCCCGGCCTTGGCGCAGGGGTCAGTGGTCATCACGGACCGCTACATTGATTCATCCGTGGCCTACCAGGGTGCCGGAAGGGACCTCGGAACCGTGGATGTCAGGCGCCTCAACGAATGGGCCACCGAAGGCCTCGAACCGGACCTTACGGTACTCCTCGACGTCCACCCGGGCGATGGCCGGGACCGCAGGACTGCCGGAGACGCTGCCGAGGACCGGCTCGAGTCGGAACCGGACGATTTCCACGCCCGCATCCGTGCGGCGTTCCTCGAACTGGCACAGGCCCGCCCGGACACGTACCTCGTGCTGCCCGCCAACGACGCCATCGAGGATCTCGCCGCGCAGATCCTCCGGCGCGTGCAGGACTTGCTCGGGAGCCGCACGTGACCGTGTGGGATGAGCTCCAGGGCCAGGCGCCCGTCGTCGCGCAATTGCGCGCCGCCGCCCAAGGCGAAGGCCTCACGCACGCCTGGCTGTTCACCGGACCGCCGGGGTCGGGCCGCTCCAACGCGGCCAAGGCATTCGCGGCTGCGTTGAACTGCGAACAAGACGACGTGGCACTCCGTGGCTGCGGCGAATGCGCATCGTGCCGGACCATCCTCGGCGAGACCCACTCCGACGTGACCTTTGTCCGCACCGAGAAGGTCACCATCACCATCGAGGAAGCCCGACAGTTGGTGTCCAAGGCGGGCGACCGGCCGGCGTCGGGCCGTTGGCGCATCATTGTGGTGGAGGACGCGGACCGCATGGCCGAGCGCACCACCAACGTCCTCCTCAAGGCCATCGAGGAGCCCACGCCTCGGACCATCTGGATGCTGTGCGCGCCGTCGCCGGCGGATGTGCTGGTCACCATCCGCTCGCGTTGCCGCCCGGTGAGCCTCCGGATTCCGCCCGCTGCCGACGTCGCCGCCCTGCTGGTGAGGCGCGACGGCGTCGATCCCGCCGTTGCGGACCGGGCCGCCCGCGCTGCCCAAAGCCACATCGGCATTGCGCGCCGGCTGGCCCGCGATCCGGAGGCCAGGGAGCGCCGGATGGAGACTGTCCGCTTCCCGCTGGGCCTGCGGGGCGTCACGGCCGCCGTGATGATGGCCGAAAAGCTGGTCAAGATCGCGAGCGATGAGGCCAACAGCTCCAATGACGAACGCGACGCCGCCGAGAAGGTCGCCCTGCTCGCGAGCCTCGGCGCACCGGAATCGGGCACCCTGCCTCCGTCGATGCGAAGCCAAGTGAAGCAGCTTGAAGACGACCAGAAACGGCGCGCCAAGCGATCCATCACGGATTCCCTCGACCGCACGCTGACCGATCTGCTGTCCTTCTACCGGGACGTCCTGGTCATTCAGATGGGAAACGCCGTGGAGTTGGTCAACGTTGAACTCAGGAGTGAGCTGGAGGCCTATGCGGCGAACTCCACACCCGAGATCACCTTGGCGCGCATGGACGCCATCAACAAGGCGCGCGTGCGGATCACCACAACCAACGTGGCACCCCTGTTGGCCGTCGAGTCCATGGCGAGCAGCCTGATTCAGCAATAGCCGGATAGTTTAGAAGTACAACACGCTTCCCCAGCCTGAGGAGAAACGCATGACCCCCGCACGACGCCGGACCGCCGGGTCCAGTTCCAAGACCCGGTTCCCATCACTGCGGCGGGCGGCAGCGGCAGTCGCTGCCACGGTCTCCGCCAGCCTGCTGCTGAGCGGCTGCGTGTTCTCCGTGCCGGTGCCCAACGACGGCGCGAGCAACGGGTCGGGCAGCACCGCCGACCCGTCCATCGCCGCCGCGGCGCCGGCAGGACTCGAGAGTTTCTACTCCCAGAGAGTGGACTGGACGTCCTGCGAACAGGGCTTCCAGTGCGCCAACATCAAAGTGCCGGTGGACTACGCCAAACCCGATGGTGACAGCATCTCCATCGCGGCGATTCGGCTCCCGGCCCAGGGCACAAAGAAGGGCTCGCTGCTGGTAAATCCCGGTGGCCCCGGCGCATCGGGCTACGACTTCGTCAGGGACGCGGGAAAGACGCACTTCACCAGCAAGCTCCGGTCCAGTTTCGACCTGGTGGGCTTCGACCCGCGCGGCGTCAAGCGCTCGGCTCCGGTGACGTGCCTCAGCGACGCCGAACGGGACGCTTCCCGCGAAAAGGTCTACAACTACGACACCGACCAGGGCGTCGCCGCGGCGCTGGCCGACACCAAGGCACTCAATGCCAAGTGCGTGGAAAAATCCGGCCCCGCCCTGGCACATATCGACACCGCCAGCTCTGCCAAGGACATGGACATCCTCCGGGCAGTGCTGAACGACGCGAAACTCAACTACCTGGGCTTCTCCTACGGAACCTCGCTCGGCGCCACCTATGCGTCCTTGTTCCCGAACAACGTCGGCAAGCTTGCTTTGGATGGCGCAGTGGATCCTGCCCTCAACAACGAGGACCTCACCGCGGGACAGGCAGAGTCCTTCGAAAGGGAGCTCCACACTTATGTGGCGGATTGCCAAGCAAAGCCCGGCTGCCCCATGACAGGCAGCGTCGACGATGGTGTGCAGCAGATCCGGGACCTCATTGCCGACGTCGAGCAGAATCCCAAGCGGGCCAAGGACGGCCGGCTGGTGACGGGAGCCGCGTTTGTCAGCGGCATTTTCACCCCGCTCTATGACAACGAATCGTGGCCAGTCCTGACCCAGGCGCTCCAGGCCGCGTTCAAGGGCGATGTGTCGCTCATGCTCCGGATTGCCGACTTTGGCGCAGACCGCGACCCTAACGGCACCTACACGTCAAACACCGAGTTCGCGTTCAACGCGATCAACTGCCTTGACTACCCCATGGTCACGGATACGCCCGGGATGCGTTCCGAGGAAGCCCGGCTGAAGCAGCTCTCCCCCACCTTCGGCTACTACTTCGCCTATGGCGGCATCAACTGCAAGGACTGGCCCTATAAGCCCGTACACACGCCGGCTCCCGTCAAGTACACCGGCTCCGCTCCGGTCGTGGTTATCGGCACCACCGGGGATCCCGCAACGCCGGTGGCCTGGGCTGGTTCACTGCGGAAGCAACTCGGCAACGCGTCCTTGGTGACGTGGAAGGGCGAAGGCCACACCGCCTACGGCCGCTCCAACCAGTGCGTGTCCGACGCAGTGGACAACTACTTCGTGGACGGAAAGGTGCCTTCGGACGGGACCATGTGCTGAGCCTTGCGTTTTTGGCCGGGCCGCCACTTCTGACCAATTTTGGGGCTGGGCCGAGCTGAGTGTGCGCGGAACGACGCGGAGGTTTGATGCCCGGTGTGCGCAAAGGTGGTCATTTGTTGAGGCGTGGACCGGAATGGTTGGCCCGAATGGCGGCCTGCACTTCCGCGACCATGGCCTCCGGGTTGTGAACAACGTCCTCGTAGAAGTACCTCAACACTGTGAAACCGCCGGCAACCGAGCTGTTGTCCCGGCGTCGATCCCTCTTGATGGCACGCGGTTCAAAGTGCGTCTTGCCATCCAGCTCAACGATCAAGAAGCGCTCGACGACGAAATCGACCTCCCCCACCCCGGGTAGTTCAACGTGCTGCGCGAAAGCGATCCCAGCTCTCTGAAAGTGCATGGCTGCCAGGGGTTCAAGGAGGGAATCGGCTCTCCGGCCCACGAAATCCAGGACGTCCCTCGCCGGACCGTTCCGGTTGCCGGGCAGCCTGCCGCGAAGGAACTCCACGGTTATGTCGCCACGTGCAACCGCGCATTGAACCATGACCAACGCTTCGGCTGCCGGCCGGCATCGCAAGGCGTGCACGAGGACATCGGCAAGGGCTGCCACTGGCCGGCCCGGCACAGGTGGCAACGACGCGATCCGGTGCGGCACTACGCCGTCGCGCTGTAGCCCGTTGCCACACACCACATGGAGTTCGCTGGCAGGATGCAGTTGCCAGAGTCCGTGGTGAGGGGCCGCCGAGACACAGGTGAGGACACCACCATGCCGATAGGCCTCAATGAATTCCGGAGGTGCATCGGCCAAGGCCACGACGCCGCGATACGGAACCACCACCCCACCCCGCCGCGCCGCAGTTCTGAGCTGCCACGCGCCGACTCCGGCGTTGAGGAGATCCCTGCGCATGGCTACGCCTCCCCGTGCACGAAGGGCCGCTATGAGATCCATGGCTCCACGATGCCTGTGTGCAGGGTTGCCGTGGAGGCCTGGGGTTAGCTATGTGGACAACTTCCTGCTTTTGGCGGGCCACTTCTGACCACTATTGCGCGGCCCCGAGCAGCGTGGGTGGCGGATTGACGGCATCCACGCCGCTGAGCCCGGGCCAAAATTGGTGGATTGTTGAGGGGCGGGGGGCTAGAGCCGTGCCGCGCGGGGCTCAAGCAGCGCCGGAAGGTCCTTGACCGAGGGCACGACGGCGGTGGCGCCGGCCGCGCGCAAGGCCGCCTCGGAGTGGAAGCCGGTGAGCACGCCCACCACGGCGGACGCACCGGAACGAACAGCGGAGAGCATGTCCGAGCTCGTGTCCCCCACGACAACGACCTCGCGGACATCATCGAGGTCAAGGGCAAGCACAGCGGTAAGAATCATGTCCGGGTAGGGGCGACCGCGTCCGGCGTCGGCGGGGCACAGGCTGAGATCGGCCTTCCCCATCCAGCCCAGGGACTCAAGCACCATGTTCTGGGTGTGCCGCCCGAATCCCGTAGCCAGGCACACTTTCACGCCGGAGTCCCGTAACCAGTCGATGGTTTCCTCGGCGCCCGGAATAGCCCGGACACCGCCGTCGACAATCAGATCGTCGTAGGCGCGTTCGAACGCTTTGTTGGCGCTCTCGGCCCGTTGGGCTTCGTCAAAGAGGTGACTGAATACGGTCAACTTCGAAAATCCCATGGTGTCCCGGGCGTAGCCGAGCATGCTTTCGAAGCGGGTCGAACCGGGCTCGACGCCGGTCTCCTGCAGGGCGCGGGACATCGCACGTTCCGTAAGACCATCGTCCGTGATCGTGGTGCCCACCATGTCCAAGACAGCAAGCCGGAGCCGCTGCGCACGATGTGCCCCGGCGTCGTCCGCGTTGATCCTCTTGCCGCTGTCCATGCTCATGGCGCCCCTTCGCTGGTTGATGGCCGAAATCGCGCGGCCACGTTAGTCCGCCCAGCTTGCCCCCGGTCCGCGACGGCGGCCTGAACCCGGCGCGACGAGCGGGTGAATTCCGCAACAACGGCGCCACGGGAGCCCAGCCCGGTGCTGTTTTGACCCGGACGAGGTGACTCTATTACAGTTGTATCTTGCGTGATTCAGCCGGTACCCGGACGATAACGCGGTGCTTCCTTAGCTCAGTCGGTAGAGCGTTTCACTCGTAATGAAAAGGTCATCAGTTCGATTCTGATAGGAAGCTCGAAAAGCCCCGCCATTCCATTGGATTTGGCGGGGCTTCCTTTTTAAGTCAGAAGTTCGGGGGCCACTTATGGTCCTCAATGGCCCCGACACACCGGGAGCCTGGAGGCAGGCTTACTCTCCACATCGTAGGCTCGGCTAACGCCATCCCAGGAGAAAGAACAGGCCTCATGAACAGTGTTCCTCCGCCTCCCGAAAAGCGCTGGCCGTCCGGCGCCCCCCAGGTTCCTCATCCGTACGCTCCGGTCCAGGCACGCCCACCGTTTAGCAAGGCTGCCATCGCGGGTTTCATCATCAGCTGCGTCGGGCTTTTCGTCTTTGCCATGGTCGGCCCACTCGGGACCGCCATCTCGGGCCTGGGCTTCCGGCGGGCCAGAGAACACGGATTGCGTGGGCGCGGGCTCGCGATCGCGGGCATGATCATCGGTGTCGCCGATTTTGCGTTCTACCTCATCGCCCGGTACCTCCTTAATCCCTAATGCACAGCCGTCGATGTGAGACCCGAGGCAAGTAGGCGTAGCGGCGCGCCGGGCGCTGCGAAGTTCAGGCAACAGGATAGAAAAGATGGGCGGGAGTTTCCGGCTTCCGCCCGTCGTCCCCTTTCCGGGGACACTCTTCCGAGCCGCCGAACACATGAGGGTCATGAACTTCCGCAAACACTTCGCCCTGCCCGCCGCGTTCCTCTTTGCCGCATTGGCCCTCTCCGGATGCCAGCAGGGATCCGGTCCCGCCACAGAAGCGAAGTCGCCGGCAGCTCCTCAGGCAATCTCGGCCGCTCCCGGGGAAGCATCGTCAGGTGCGTCGGCCGCAGCCGTGAAGTCCGTCCACTCCCCCGGCATTGTCGCCACCGACGAACAGCTTAGTGCCGGTCAGTGCTCCGCCAAGGTGGTCGATGCCGCAACCGGCGAGTACCTGCCGGACCCGGCCTGCACTCCAGGCGCGGCCGATCCGGCGGTCACTCAGGACAACATCGACTCGACCATCTGCACGAGCGGCTACACGGCGACCGTGCGCCCGCCCGCTTCTAACACGGACAAGGTGAAGGCCGAGAGCCTGCGCGAATACGGCCAGACCGCCGTCAAGACCACGGAATACGACCATCTCATCAGCCTTGAACTCGGCGGTACCAACTCCGTGTCGAATCTATGGCCTGAGCCGAACAAGGCGAGTGCCACGGGCACCACGAACCCGAAAGACGCGGTGGAGAACGCCCTGCACAAGGCCGTATGCGCTCGCAAGGTCACCCTGTCGGCTGCCCAGAAGGCGATCGCCCATAACTGGGTCACCGCGGTCAAAGACCTCGGTTTGTAGCGGCGCGAAGCGTCGACTCCGACGATCAGGGCCGTCAGCTGGGGTATAGTCGCCCCATGCTCTCCACGCGTCGATTTACTTGCCCCCGACCGGTTTCCGGTCGCGAGGGCTCCCAGGCGCGCGCCTAGGTCCTGGCGCCGGATATGAGTCGGGGGTGGAACCCGCCGCTCACATCCGAACATAAGGACCAGCAATGCCCGCTTATCTCGGCCCCTCCGAACTCAACGATGCTTTGACTATCCGGGATCTCTCAAATCCGGACGCGGGGCCCCATGCAATGCAGACACTCTTGCAAGGTGTCATCGACGCGCTCGGCAGCAAGTGGGGTGTGCCCGAACAGATCATTCGGCACAGCCCGCTGGTGAGCGTGACTGACAATTATGACCGCCTGGGGTTCAACGAATCGGATGTCACGCGGGATCAAAGATATTCCCGCTACGTCAGCCCTACGGTGATGCTCTGCAGCCATACCTCTGCTTCCATCCCGTCCCTGCTGCGGGCACTGGATTCAGACGAATCCATCGATGAGCTCTGGGCCATCCCCGGCCTGGTCTACCGGCGCGATTCCATCGACCGCACCCACGTGGGTACTCCGCACCAGGTCGACTTGTGGCGGGTCAGCTCCAGGGAAGCCCTCGACGCCGGTGATCTCCAGGAAATGCTTGCTTCCCTCGTTCAAGCGGTCCTTCCGGGAGCACAATGGCGCGCGGTTCCGGCAGTTCACCCGTACACCAAGGAGGGTTTGCAGCTCGATGTCCTCAGGGGAGGAGAATGGCTCGAACTCGCGGAATGCGGACTCATTGCCCCGCATCTGTTCTCCGAGGCCGGCCTGAATCCCGCAAAGTGGTCGGGGCTGGCTCTAGGGATGGGCTTGGACCGTGCCCTGATGCTCCGCAAAGGCATCCCCGACATCAGGTTGCTCAGGTCAACGGACAAAAGAATCGAACAGCAGATGCTGGACCTGTCCCGATGGAAACCGGTCTCCCAAATGCCTTCCATCCGCAGGGACATTTCCATCGTCGTCCCCGCGGATTTGGACGCCGAAGTTCTCGGAGACCGGGTACGGACAGCCTTGGGCGAGCAAGCCGAAGATCTGGAGAGCGTCGAACTCCTGGCGCTGACTTCATGGGGAGAGCTCCCGGCGGCAGCGCGGGAACGGCTCCGCATCCGCGACGGACAGGCCAACGCGCTCATACGTTTGGTGCTGCGCCCGCTCGCCCGGACCATGACGGATCCACAGGCCAACCAGATCCGGAACGAGGTTTACCTAGCCCTGCACGAAGGGCCGTTCAAGGAGCTCATCGCGGGATAGGACATACTCGGCGTGCCCCAAAATGATGCCGGGCGCCCCCGGGACAAGCCTGCAAGGGCCCCACTGGGACCTCCATCCCGGGGCGCTCTACCAAGGGGTTCCCCGAAGGTCGATCGGTCCGGCAGGCCACGATGCGGCGCTCTTGGCCGCGGAACAGATCAGGATCGGAGTATCCGTGGATTCGATGATTGTGGTCCTGTCCCGTCTTGATAGGCACCGTTCTTGAGCACGGATCCGGCGCCAGCCGCAGGACTCATAGAACGGCGCCACGTCTTCACGACACCCGAGATAGCCGAAATCCACGCCAGCAGTCTCCATGGCTTCCCGCGCGCGGCCCATCAGCTCGGTGCCGAGTCCTGTTCTTCGTGCCCGACGTGCCACAAGTACGCCGCCGGTGCCACCCACCAGGACCCCGACAGGGCCGACGTCGATCAGCCTTCGCTGGAATCCGACGTGACCAATGAGGTCTAGACCATCGAAGGCGAGGACATGGACATCGGCGGGGGAATACCCATAGGGACAATCGGGGTCCCATGGGCCGAACTTCTCGTGATATTCGACGTCGAACAGGACCCGAAGGTCCGCGATGGTTTGACGAGGAAGATGGGTGTGCCTGACAACCCGGATCGTCGTCTGCATTTCCCTATCCTCCTTGGCTATGGACGTCACCGTAGCCGAGGATCCGGGAGCGAGCTATCCGCGGCTACGGGAAGCCGTCGCGGCCTGTGGCTTCTTCCACCCCGGGCACCCCGTGGATAGCCGAGAGTTCACGGCTGGGACGTATGCCCGTAGGAAACGATGGCGAACGCGCCGCCCACCAGAAGACCGGTGACCGCCGCGATTGCTCCAGGGTTCGTCAAGGGAGGAAAGAGGCTGCTGAACGCATACGCGAGTATCCCTGAACTCATCAGTGCCGAGAAGCCAGTGACGACCGCACGTGTCATCCGGCTCGCTGCCTCAGTCACGAGGAACCTTGCGCTGATGACAACGCCGGCAACAACCAGCCCAAGGATTGCCAAGACAATCACCTCGAGGATCAGGAAGTAGAGACCCCAGACGAGGGCATAGGCATTGATTTGTTGGCCCCATGCGTAACTTCCGAGGTGAGCCAGCGCCCCGACCGCGCCCAAAACGGCTCCCAGGCAGACCAGCCTTGGTGACACCCTTCCGGTGCGCCACCAACCCGCTCGAGTGATTTTCGTCGTCATCCAGCACCGCCGGCTGAAGATCTGCGGCTTGCAGCTTCGGCTGTTCCTGAAAGACTTTTGAGGATAAACGTGGTGCCGAGGACAGCCCGGGCAGCCGTGGTGCACCTGTAACGCAGCCTCAGGAAAGTGAACGCCGTGGGCCCCTTGATCAGACTGCCGTTACAAATCTCATTCATACTGTCCAAGTCCCCAAGTAATGCCGCGACGCCGGAATTCGCACTGATCGCCGCCGTGGCAAGGCTCTGGCCAGCTTCCATAAATTCATTTGTCCCCCTGCTTATGCGAAGCCTAGTCAACTAGAGGCAAACGTAGCCTCTGATGCTCGGAACCTCAACGGCATAGGGTCCCTCCAGCGATCGGGGAGCCCGTAAAAAAGTGGCCGAAGGTAGACTCGGCGGTTGGGGGCGCACTGGGACGGCCCCAACTGCGCTCGAAGGGGACGCCAGATGGGGCAAGAAAAGCAGTCGCAAATCGACCAGCCCGATGCAGCAAGACAGCTCTATGTACGGCCATCGCGGACAGCCGACGTGCCTATCCTTACCCGCCACGGTGCGATGAGATCACGGCATTGGCGCTTCTGGGTGGGGCTTTTCGAGTTGGTCACTGGATTGCTCACGGGTCTGGTCACCGTCACGAGCGCCACGACGGGTATCGGACAGTTACGAGACATGGCCGATTCAGGCGTAAAACCCCCGGCAGAGTGGATTGCCTACGTCATCGCCGTCACCTTGGCCTTCGGGGTGGTATCGGTTGCGGGTGTAGCCATCGGGGTCTGGAACCTCGCCACCCTAAAAGGAACAGCCCGGTCGCCACTGATCGCGGCCATTGCGGTCTCCGCTGCGTCAATCGTGCTGACGGTGGTGTTCATCGACGGGCCCCTGTTTGACCCGGTGAAAATCGTATGGGCCGCGCTTCACGCGCTAGTGAGCCTCTGGACTGTCGGCATCCTACGGCTCAAGAGAATCCCTGCCGCGCTGACCGCGGTCGAGGAAGCGGCCCCTGGCGGAGCTTAAAGCTTCTTCTCGGTAGTTGCCGGCGAAGCGTTCAAAACCTGGATCAGGGGCATCAGGCGATTCTGCCACGGCCCGTGAGTTGGGGCCTATAGTTCCCATGATTCCTTGACCGGCAGCTCTTTCGGATTTGAAATCCAAACCCGAAGCATGCTTAGTATGTAATAACGGCCGTATCGATCGGCTGCCGAACCAGAGGAGGAAACACCATGGGACTAGGCGACAAGATTGAGAACGCTGCCGAGAAGGCTGGCGGCAAGGGCAAGGAAGCTGCCGGCAACGCCACGGGCAATGAAAACCTGAAGGCGGAAGGCCAGGCCGACCAGGCCAAGGGCGATTTGAAGCAGGCCGGCGAAAAGGTCAAGGACGCCTTCAAGAAGGACTGACCCGACCGTCTAGCGAAGGGCGCATCCCATCGGGGTGCGCCCTTCGCCGTGTCCGGTGCTTGCTACCAGACGGGCTCCCACGGGAACACTCCGCATACTTACTCATCATGGACGCGGGGCAACCTCACCGGTAGTGTGATCACACCCGGCTCTGCTGATCCGGGAACTGCGTCGATGGGGTCGCAGGTGGAATCACATCATGGGGATCTGATGACAACGCTGGTTCAGTCCGAGGGCGAATTACACCGCGACGCAGAGGTCAACACGGTTTCCGATGCGGACGGAGGCGGGGCGTGGCTCGGCTCGGAACCTGAAAATGTCAGGATTGAGGACGCGGGTGAGGGGATCCTCCGGATCACTTTGCGCCCGGGAGGCCGGATCACCGCAGAGGACGGAGCTCTTGTCCGGGAGCGCTACATGGCTCTGACGGGCGGAATGGGCGCCGCTGTGCTGCTCCAGGTCATCGGCGTCGAGTACGTCAGCCGCGACGCCGTCAGATTCTTCAGCGAAGCGGCGACCATTACGGCCTTCGCGATTCTGGGCAGCACGCCCGTGGACCGTGTCATCGCCCACGGCAGGCACGGGCTCCCCGCACCGCAGTGCCCCACCCAATATTTCTCCGATGAACAAGAAGCCTTGGGGTGGTTGCGCGAGCTGCGTGCTGGCGCCGCACAGAGCGGCACCAGCACGGCAGTCAAGCAGACTTAGGCGCGGCCCGTGTGGACGACGAGGTCGTCATACTTGCCGGCCAAGACGTCTTCGAAGTACACCGCCGAGCCGAGTGTTGCCGACACATAAAGGGCCCGCACGGTAGCGAGTGCCGCGGTTGCTTCCTCAACTCCGACCCGCGGATCCTTTCCGGAACGGATGGCTTCCACGACGTCGGCATACTGCTTTTGGTGCGCGGTCTGCAGATCGTCTGATCCGTCCGTATTGGCTGACGCATCATGGGCCCCGACCTCAAGTTCGGCCTGGTTCCCGGCCCCGGCCATGCCGTAGGAAGATTCTCCTTCTGCGGGAGCATTGTCAGCGGCGTGGAAGTACTGCAGCCGATCATTGTCGACGACGGCCGAGCCCGTCTCTCCGTGGACCTGGATCCGGGCGGTGAGTCCGGGATAGGCCGCGGTGGTGCAGTGGATCACTGCCAAAGCGCCGGAGGCGAATCGGACCGTCGCAACCGCAGTGTCCTCCACTTCGATGCGCTCGTGGGCGAGCAGCGCGGTGTGGGCCTGAATCTGGACGGGGGTTCCCAGGAACCAAAGAAGCAGATCCACGCTGTGGACGCCTTGATTCATGACCGCGCCGCCGCCGTCGAGCTCCCAGGTGCCCCGCCACTGGCCGGAGTCATAATAGTTCTGGCCCCGCCACCAAGCCAGCGAAGCCACTCCCGAGGTGATCCTGCCGAAGCGTCCGGACCGGACAGCCCGAGCCACAGCGACGCTCGCCGGATCGAAGCGGTGTTGGCTGATCACCGAGACGACCTGCCCCGTTGCGGCGGCCGCCGCATCTGCAACGCGCCGGGCGCTCGGCAAATCCACGTCGATGGGCTTTTCGATGATGACGTGCTTGCCGGCATTCAAAGCTTCGACGGCCAGGTCCGCGTGCAGGCCGCTTGGCGTGCAGACAGCGACAAGATCGATGCCCGCGTCCTTCAGTGCAGCTGCCAGCGACGAGTAGCTTGCGGGACGAGGGCTGTGCAGCTCACTCTCGACCGTGTCCGCCAGAGCGGTCGCGGCCGGCTCAAGCGGGTCAACGAGGGCGACGAGTTCCAGGTCTTCATTCGCGGTGATGAGCTTGGCGTGCTGACGGCCGATGACGCCGCAGCCGACGACGGCGGTGCGCAGCCGCCGCTTGGGCGTGGTTGCTGTGTTCGCGATGGTCATTTAGTGGTAACTCCGGCTTCGTCGAGGAGGCGGTTGAAGGAGCGGCCGGCAACTCCGAACGCTGCCGGTCCCGAGAATCCTCCGAGGTGGTGGGTGTTGGCCAGGTGGGGTTCCAGGGAAGCGAAGCCTTCGAAACCGTCTTCCTTCAAGGCGTTGATGGTTTCGCGAAGTTGGCCGTCGCCATCCCCCGCCGGCATCACCAGGCTGTCATCGGCACGGGCATCCTTGACCTGGAGATATTCCAGGTACGGGCGGAGCATGTCGTAGGCCTCGCTGAAAGGCTTGACGCCCACCTGGACGAAGTTCGCGGCGTCCCAGGCAATCCGCAGCGCCGGGGAATTAACCGTCGTGATGATGTCCAGGACGCGTTCAGGCGTGTCGCCGTAGATGTCCTTTTCATTTTCATGCAGGAGTACGACGTCGTGCGCCTGGGCCTCTGCGGCCAAGGCCCGCATGCGGATCATGACGGCGTCGCGGATGTCTTCGGCGCTGAGGCCCTCGGCCCGATAGAACGAGAAGATCCGGATGTAGCGGGTGCCCAGGACCTTCGCGGCCCGAATGGCCGCGTGGAGGCGATCCACTTCGATTGCGACAGGTGTGGTGATGTCCACTTTGCCGATGGGAGAGGCGATGGCCGACACACCCATGTCTTGCTCGCGCAGTATCTGGTCCAGCCGGGCGAGGTCCTTTTCGGACAGCTCCACGATATTGGTGCCCCAAGCGCTGCGGACTTCGATGTGGTTGGCGCCCAAGGCCTGCAGAACTGCGATCTGGATAAGCGGGTCAGGGCTTATTTCATCGCCGAATCCAGACAGTGTCCACTGGGTTTGCTTGACGGTCACGTCGTTTTCTCCTTGAAGTAATACATGGTTGGCAGCCGGCGTGGCTGGCCTATTTGACACCGCCGGCGGTCAGGCCGCCGACGAGGAATCGTTGGAAAATGAGATAGAGGATGACCACAGGTGCGGCACACACCAAGGATGCGGCCATCATCTGGCCGTACAGGGGCAGCGCCCCACCTTCCGAGGAGGAACCGAAGATCTGCAGCACAACCGCCACGGTCTGGGTATTCGGACGGGTCAGGACCGAGGCGAACATGACGTCATTCCAGCCGAGCAGGAAGGAAAAAACGCCGGCGACCACGAGCCCGGGCCAGCTGAGGGGGAAGATGATCCGGAAGAGAACCCCCATCGAAGAAGATCCGTCGATGCGGGCTGCTTCCTCCAGTTCCTTGGGCAAACCGCGCAGATACGTGACCATGACCCAGATGGAGAACGGTAGGGCGAACGTCAGGTACGCCAGGAACAGGCCCCAGTAGGTACCGATGACGGTGATTCCCAGATAGTTGCCAGCCGAGGCGAAGAGAACGAATACCGGAAGCAGCAAAAGACCGCCCGGAACGCTTTGCAGGCCGATGAGCCCCCGGAGAATGCTTAGGCGGCCCCTGAATTCGAACCGGACCAGCACGTAAGCGGTGATGATGCCAAGCAACGAGGAAACCACCGCAACCGCACCGGCGATCAAGACACTGTTGATCAGGCCAGTGCCCAAGGGCAGGGTGCTCCAGATCTTCGTGTAGTTGGCGAGGGTGAATTCGGTGGGGAAGAATGCCCCCCGGGCCACTTCCACATCGGAGTTCATCGAGGAAAACACGATGTAGAGCAACGGAATCGCGACCATGGCGCACAGCAGGATGGTGCCTCCGACCAGCAACGGTGTCGGGAGCAGGCGGTATACCGCGGCAGTCTGCCGTCCGGTCTTGCGGGGCGCGCTTCCAGTGCGAAGCGGGCTGGAGGTCTCCAGCGGGACCTCCATGACGACGTCGGGCGTTTTGTTGCTCATTTCTTGCCTCCCGCGTCCGTGCCGGTGTCGAGTCGAACGGCTTTCAAGTAAAAGTAGAGCGGTATGGCGATCAGAAGCAGCGAGATCAGCGCCATCGCCGCTCCCATGCCGAACCGCAGGCTGGTGAAACTCATGCTGTAGACGAGGGTCGGCAGTATTTGCACGTCAAAGGGAGCCGGGACGCCGAACAACAAGAAGGCAAGCGAAAAGTTGTTCATGTGGTGGAGGGTCGCGATAAGGCACGCCAAGGCGACCGGCCCGCGCAAATACGGGAAGATCACGTAGCGCAGCTTCGTCCACCACAAGGCGCCATCGATCGCCGCGGCCTCGTGGACTTCCTGGTCCACGGACTGCAAGCCTGAGAGCGCCATCAGGTAGATGAACGGCCAGGCCGCCCATACTTCGACCAGGATCAGTACCCAGAAGCTGGCCGGACCGGTGAGCCATTGGCCGGCAGGCAGTCCGAACGCGGTCAGCACCTTGTTGACGATGCCGTCGTGTTGGAGCATGGTGCGCCAAAAGCTTCCCACGACGAACGATGGAAGGACGTAGGGAATAAGGAACATCGAGCGCACCAAGGACCTGCCGCGATAGGCATTCTGGGTCGCCAGCGCGGCGTAAATGCCGATCGGTACCGTGATGACGGTGGCGATCAACGAGAAGCCGATGCTGTTGCCGAAGGCATGGACCAAGTCAGTGGACGTGAACGCTTCGACGAAGTTTTTCAACCCTACGAAGGGGGCACTGATCCATTTCCGGATCGTGTACTGATCCAGTTGCAGCATCGCGATGTAGATGCCCAGGATCAGGGGGACGACGATTATCAGGCCGATCAGGAGCGCACCAGGGGTGAGCATCCATAGTGGCCGATTTCGTTCGCTCACCGTCCGCCGGCGCTTGGCGGGCGGTTGCCCGCCAAGCTCCGGGGCGCGCCGCAGGGCGGCGTCTTTTTTCACGGTGATGCTCACTGGTTTGCCGACGCCCTGTCGAGGGAGGCCTGGGAGTCCTTCTGGGCCTTGGCCAGCGCAGCCTTGAGGTTGGTCTCATTGAAGCTGCCGTTGCCAAGATCGGGGCGGGACTGAACCACGACGTTGGTCATCGCCAGCTGGATGTCGCCCCACGCGCCGGTGAACGGCGTCGTCTTGGACTTGGACGCTGAATCAATGATCGGCGCCAGCGAAGGATCCGCGTCCTGGACCTTCTTTGCGGCCGCAGCGTTGGTGGGAAGATCCCCGAACAGCTTGTTGTAGTTGACCTGCTCGTCTTCGCTGGTGAGCAGCTTGATGTAAGCAGCCGCGAGGTCCTGGTTCTGCGAGTATTTGGCAATCACCAGGTTGTCGCCGGAAATAATGGAGCTGACCGGCTGGCCCCCGGCGGGCACGGAAGTCTGTCCCGGCGGTACAGTCGGCATCACGGCGTAGGCGTATTTACCCTTCACGGCAGAGGCATCGAAAGTGACCTTTGTTGATGCGGTGGTCATCAACATCATGGCGGACTTGCCCGAGGCGAAGTCAGCGGCGGCCTGGGTATCGTTCCAACCGACGGCGGCCGGGTTGACCACCTTGTCCTTGGTCAGCCAGCCGAAGTACGTTTCGTAGGACTTGAGCACGGTGGGGTCATCAATGCGGGCAGTCTTTCCGTCCACCAAGGGGTTGCCCGACTGGTTGGCCATGGCCCAGGCAAACTTCCACGGCGTGTAGTTGTCCGCGTATCCGGTCGCGAACCCGTATGTGGATCCGGTGGTCAGCTTCTTGGCCTGGTCCAGCAGCCCGTCCCAGGTGTTCGCAGGCTTGTCCAGCCCGGCCTTTTTGAACATTTCGGTGTTGTAGGCCAGAACGTAGGGCCTGGAGGTAAACGGAACGCCCACTTCATTCTGGGTGTCCGGCCCCGAAATTCCCAACGTCGCGGGAACGAAGCGATCGCGACCGCCTACCTTGTTCCACATATTCGAGTCGAACTTGACGAAGGCGTCTGTTGAGTACGCGGTCGGGGTGAAGGTGGTACCCACTGCGTAGACGTCCGGACCCTGGCCTGCGACCACAGAGGTCTGGATTTTCGAGAGCTCATCGTTGGCGCTGGCGAACGTCTCGAATTTCAGGTCGGCGCCGGTCTGCTTCTTGAATGCATCGGCTATGTGGGCCTGCCAGGCCTTGAACTGATCGGACTTGTTGGTGTTGGCACCGACCAGGACATCCAGGGTCTTGCCTTGGCCGTTGGGGGCGCCCCCGCTCGCGCTCGACGAGCCGTTGTCGGCACCGCAACCGGTTACCCCTAGTGCTCCCAGCGAAACGAGAACGACCGCGCCAATAAGTCGCGTCCTTGAGTTGTTCATGTCTTTCTAATGCTCCTCGTTGAGTCGCCCCGAAATCCTCGGGGGAACCGGCCACACAGACCGGATGTTAGCTGGAACACTATGACAGTTGCTGCAACAAGTGCAACGGTTGCCAAAAATTGCCACCGTTGCTTTTGGGGATTGGCCTGTCACAGATGGGAAGGGAGATCCCGGATGAGGGAAGATGGACTCTCAGAACGCATTGCGGGGCCGCGAGGGGGCAGCACTATGAGCATTAGCGAGGCCAGTATTGGAACCGGCGCGCTGGGGCGGGGTCCGACTATCAGGGACGTCGCCGCCCTCAGCGGTGTGGCCGCCTCCACGGTCTCGCGGGCTTTATCTCAGCCGCACCGCGTCAACCAAGCCACCAGGGAACGCATCGAAGCGGCTGCCCGCGAACTGGGATACGTGCCGTCCGCATATCCCCGCAGCACCGCCCCGGGAAGGTCCGGAGCCGTCGCTGTCCTGGTTCCGGACATCACAAACCCGTTCTTTTTTGACTTCATCCGCAGCACTCAGCATCAGCTCAAGACTGCCGGCTACACCCAACTTCTTGTCGACACCGAAGAGGATGTCGAATTGGAAGCAAACTACCTGGACGAGTTCCGGAGCTCGGCCGTCGGTTTCCTTCTTCCCGCGACCCGCCTCAGCGACGAGCAGCTCATCAGCGCGGCTGCCAAATCCCCTTTGGTGACCTTGAACCGCAGCACACCCGGTGTACCGAGCGTGATCATTGATACCCCTTCAGGGGTCCAGCAGGCCATGGAACATCTGTTTTCACTCGGCCACCGGGATATTGCCTATCTCGCAGGGCCGCCGAACTCCTGGTCGGACGGCCGGCGGTGGGAGGCCCTGCAGGAGCGATCCGAGTTGTTGGGTATCACCATCCGGCGCCTTGGCCCCTATCACCCGAGTACGCGGTCCGGGGCTGCCGCCGCTGACACACTGCTCAACAGCGGGGCCACCGCCTGCATCGCGTTCAACGACTTGGTTGCCATCGGCGTCCTCGTCCGGCTGAGGGAACGCGGCATCGACGTACCCGACGAAATGAGCGTGGTCGGGTGCGATGACATCTTCGGAGCAGATTTCTGCCAGCCGCCCCTGACAACCCTCACGGCCCCCATCGAACAAGCCGGGCGGGTTGCAACGGACATGCTCGTCAGCAGGCTGCGACCCGGCCGCTCCCAGATGCGGGTGAAAGTCGAACTCCCCACCCATCTGACGATCCGAGCCTCAACGGGCCCGCCCCTCCGCCCCGCGCGGTGAGCCGCGAGCCGTGCTTGCGCTCCGTATTTAGTGGACCGCCTCCGTGCGTGCCAGGAACCGGCCCGTCCGGAGGAAGTCGCGGACGATAAACCCGATCCCGACAAGGAGTGCAACCACGCCAATTGCCATAAACCACGCGCCCGTACCGTCACCGCGCAGGGCAGAGTTCACCGACTGCGGAATGAAGTAGAGCAGATACCACGGCGCCAAGAGCAGTTGGGTGGCGAGGCTTTTTCGCCGCTGCACCGCAGCGGCCCGTACCACCGCAAGATGTTCCGGTTCGATCGTTGCCTTCCCCGCGATCTGACGACGGACCTGCTTCTGTTCGCCCTTTTCCAGCGAAAGCAGGACATCGATCCGTCCGAAATTGGCTGCGGGCACCACTTTCTTCGCGTTGTAGACCAGGCCACCAATCAGAGTGCCTAACGCGGCAAGCCCGAACACCAAATACAACAACAAGCCCGGCGAATCGCCCCCAAATGCCAGTATCCCGAGCCCGGTCCCGGCGGCAATCAAAGCGATCACGCCGGCAGGAAAATAACGCGTGTAGTAGGTTTTCACGGCAGCGCCCAGCCCGTTGTCCGCGATCCCCGAAGCCCTCCTGGCGGCATGCTCCCAACGATCGTTGAGCCCGGCCATGAGATCGTCAATCCCGCTCATCGTCTGCTTCCCGTTGATTCAACTCTTTCCTGACGGATGGCCCTCTGCCTCGTCGGTCACCGCGAACACACTACGATCATCAGCCCGCTTAGCAGTTATGACAAGAAAACCCCGCACCTGTCAGGTGCGGGGCCTACCTGTGGAGAACTACGCGACGTCGGAGACTGACGATCCGAGCCTCCACCGGCCCGCCTCTCCGCCCCGCGAGGTGAACCGTCAGCAACGCGGGGTCACTTACGGCCCATTTGGTGCCGCTGAATGGGCCGTAAGTGACCCCGCGTTGCGATGTAGAACTACGCGAAGTCTGAGACTGACGGATCCGGTCCGATGCGGCCTTCGGCGCCTCGGTCCAGGCCGTTGATGGCTTCAATGTCTGCTTCATCCAAGGTGACGCCGAGTGCTGCGAAGTTTTCCTGGATCCGGGACTCGGTCACGGACTTCGGGATCACGACGTTGCCGATCGCCAGGTGCCAGGCGATAACCACCTGCGCCGGGGTGGCCCCGTGCTTGGCGGCGATCTGGGCGATGGTGGCGTTCTCAAGAAGCTCGCCGCCCTGACCCAAAGGCGACCAGGCCTGGGTCAGAATGCCCCGGGCAGCAGCGAACTCGCGGAGTTCCGCCTGGTTGAAGAACGGGTGCAGCTCGATCTGGTGGATGGCCGGAACAACGCCGGTTTCCTCGATCAGGCGCTGCAGGCCTTCCTTGCTGAAGTTCGAGACGCCGATGGACTTGATGCGTCCGCGCTTCTGGAGCTCGATGAGGGCCTTCCAGGTGTCCACGAACTTGTCCTGCTTGGGCTGCATCCAGTGGATCAGGTAGAGGTCAAGGGTTTCCAGGCCGAGGCGGTTCATGGACTCTTCGAAAGCCGCAAGCGTGGATTCGTAACCCTGGTCCGCGTTCCACAGCTTGGTGGTGATGAAGATTTCCTCGGGCTTGAGGCCGGAGGATGCGATGGCGCGTCCCACGCCTGCCTCGTTGCCGTAGATCTTGGCGGTATCGATGTGGCGGTAGCCGGCGTCGAAGGCCTGACGCACCACCTTTTCGGCTACATCGTCCTCAACCTGCCACACCCCGTAGCCGAGCTGGGGAATGGAGTTGCCGTCATTAAAAGTAAGGTTCGGTGACGAAGTCATGGCTTCCATCCTGCCAGCGCGCACCCGCAGTGGCTACGGATTCCGCGCCTCTAAGCTAGGCGCTTAATAGTTGCCATGTGGGAATAGACGCGCCTGCACCTAAATCCGCCAACAGGTTACGAGCCGGCCTTCAAAAGCCGTTCGGCTTCCTCGACATGCTCGTACACGGCTTCGGCGCGACGTCGCACCGACGCCGCTCCTACCGGGACGGGCCCGACGGCGAGACGCAGCATCGCCGCGGCCTCCGCGGTCGTGGCAAGAGAGTTCCCCGCTTTGGACAGGGCCCGATGCACGCCTGCGAGCGATCCGGGAATGTCCAGGCCCTCACTGGGCGCACGGAGCTGGGCCTCGACGCAGATGGCACGCACCTGGGACGACAAGTCCGCGAGTTCGTTGGCAATGACTACGAGTTCGCCGTAGAGCTGTTCGTCTTCGACACCCTCCAGCACTTGGTGGTACCGATCCAGACCGCGGTGAAAACGGTCGTGGGCACGCCGCCACAATCCTTTGCCGAGTTCAGCATCATCCTTCCGCCCCTGCCGGACGGCCCCAAAGAATCCCAACCCAGCGCTCAGAGGTACTGGCCCGGACCGTGGTCCGGATCTTCCACGCGAGCCGGCTTGCCGGGCTCCGCTTCCTTGCCGGGAAGGTGGGCACGTTGAGGCTCACCGTTCTCGCCGATAACGACGCCCGGGGCGATCATGGTTCCGGGTGGCAACTGGCGAAGCTGCAACTGGGCAACAGCGTGCTCCCGGGCTGCCTGCTGGGCGGCAAGCGCGGTCTGGATTCCATGGAACAATCCCTCGAGCCAACCAACCAGCTGCGCCTGGGCGATCCGGAGCTCAGCGTCGGAGGGCGTGGCGTTTTCAGGGAAGGGGAGGCTGATGCGTTCCAGCTCTTCCACGAGTTCCGGAGCGAGGCCCTCTTCCAGCTCTTTGATGGAGCGTTCGTGGATTTCGGCAAGGCGCCCGCGTGCTGCCTCGTCCAAAGGGGCGCTCTTCACTTCTTCGAGGAGCTGGCGGATCATGGTGCCGATCCGCATGACCTTGGCGGGTTCGTCGACGAGGTCCTGCAGGGTGGTGCCCTTCTTGGCACCGGCCTTCCCGTCGGCCTTGGGCCCCGCTTCCGATGTGCTCTGCGCCGCGCCAGCGTCCAAGGTTGTGCCCTCCACCGGTATGTCGTCAAAACTCTCGCCACTGGGTTGAGTGTCGTCCTGATCGCTCATGCGTTCATACTCTCATGGGCCGCAACTCAGCCCAGAGCCTTGACGAGTATTTCGCCTTCGTCCTTAGCGAAACCGCATTTTTCATAGAATCCCGTGGCATACAGGTTGGCAGGGACCCAGACCTCCTCCATCCCGTGTTCCCGCATCCATTCCTCCATGACGGCCAAGAGGGATCGTCCGACGCCGCGGCGGCGCCACTCCACATGGGTCCCCATTTCCATGAGGAGCAGTTCGGCCCAAGGTCCGGCGTTGCGCCGGCGCTGAACGCAGCAGTGGAGGAATCCCACCGGCTCGCCACCGAGCTCGGCCAGCCAAAACAGAACGGTGGGGTCGCCCAGAAAGGAGCGTGCGGCGTCGTACGTCAAGGCACCAGACGGCGCAACGGACGGGTCCTCGTCGAACAAGTTATCCGTCTCCGCCAGGCGGATCAGCGCGTCGGCGTCGTCGGGGCCGATCAGCCGGATCCGGACGTCGGCATTCGTCAATGTTTCGATGTCAGCACCTCCCCTGCGGAGCAGTCTATGCGGTGGTTGTCCCGTTACCGCGGACGGTTCCCATCATGCCGTTGCCGGCGCCATTGGCCTGCTGGACCAGCCTCGCATCGCACAGATCCAGCCAACGGGCCTCCGCCTCGGCATGGAAGATCAGGGAGTCCAGAACGAGCAGCCTGGCGGTATCCGTGACCCTTTGGTTGGCTGCGACATCCTTGCGGTCCTGGGTGTACACCTGCAGTTGGCGCAGGGAAATCTCACGTTGGGCCTGGATGAGGGCGGGAACATCGGTGCCCGCCGTCGTGACGGCCAGCGCAAGCTTGATGGCCAATTCGTTCCTTGGCGGAGCTCCACGATCCACCGCCGTCGTGAACCACCGGCGGATCTCCGCGGTCCCGGCCTCGGTGATCCTGAAAAGCACGTGGCCGTGGCCGTCGTCGCCCTCGTTGCGGACCAAGGCGTCGCGCTCCAGACGGTTCAGGGTGGTGTACACCTGCCCGATGTTCAAGGGCCAGACGGCTCCTGTGCGTTCCTCGAACGCTGCCCGCAATTGGTAGCCATAGCGAGGTTGCTCCTGAAGCAACGCCAGGATGCTGTACCGGATGGACATACGCCTCCTTCGTGCTGCCGGTTTGGCGGGCGGCCGCTAGAGCAGCAGCAGGACTTTGCCCATGTGCTCGCCGGAATCGAAGTATTCGTGAGCTTCCCGGACCTGCTCCAGGGGGAATGACTTGGCTACGAGCGGCTTGATCCGGCCGTCGGCCAGCATCGGCCAGACCGATTCGCGGACGGCATTCATGATGACACCCTTTTCCGCGACCGGCCGCGGGCGCAGCGCCGTGCCGATGATCGCCGCCCGTTTGCTGAGCAACTGGCCGAGGTTGAGTTCGCCCTTGGCGCCACCCTGCAACCCGATCACCACCAGCCGCCCATAGTCCGCGAGTGCTTCCACGTTCTGCTGCAGGTACTTGGCACCGACGACGTCGAGAATCACGTCCGCGCCCTTGCCGCCGTTTTGTGCCTTGAGGCTTTCGGCGAAGTCTTCTTCGGCATAGTTGATGGCAATGTCTGCGCCAAGGAAGGCTTTCGCGGTGCCGACCTTTTCGGCCGTACCGGCCGTCGTCGCGACGGTGGCACCGTACGCCTTGGCGAGTTGGATGGCGATGGTGCCGATGCCGCCGGTGGCGCCATGGATCAGTACCGTCTCACCCGCTTGCAGTTGCGCAGTCATGATGAGGTTCGAATACACCGTGGCGGCTACCTCGGGCAAGGATGCCGCGGTGACCAGGTCCACGCCGTCGGGCAATCGCAAGACCTGCTCGGCGGGGACCGCGACCTGCTGGGCGTAGCCGCCACCCGAAAGCAGGGCAACCACCTTGTCCCCCACGGAAAACGGCTTGCTCACGTCGGGCCCGAACGCGGCAATCCTGCCGGAGACCTCAAGGCCCGGAATGTCGGATGCTCCGGGTGGTGGCGGGTAGAAGCCGCGGCGCTGCTGGACGTCCGCCCTGTTCAGGCCGGCGGCGACGACGTCGATAAGAACCTCGCCGGGGCCGGGAACCGGAGCGGGGACGTCGCGGATTTCCAGAACCTCGGGCCCGCCCGGTTCGGAGATGAAGACGGCTTTCATAGAGTGCTCCCGATCCCTCGCTCAGTGCAGTTGGCCTTTGAGACACCTTAACCGCGTTAATCGCGGCGGCAGGTTTTTGGCGCAGCCAACTCCCTATGAAACACTACTAGGCAGGGAAGGTTGTCCGAGCGGCCTAAGGAGCTGGTCTTGAAAACCAGTGTGCGGCAACCCCGCACCAAGGGTTCAAATCCCTTACCTTCCGCGTGGCGCGACACAGCGCAGCCGAGAGGCCGGTTCATGCGAATCTTCGGATTCCATGACCGGCCTCTCGTGCATTTCTCCCGCTGACAGGTGCTCCCGCGCCGTTGCAGCACAGTCAGCTGGGCCCCTTGACCGGCTGGCACTCGGCCAGCTCCCAGCAAACGTTCATCTCCCAGTAACCGGTACTGACTAGGATCGAAGCCATGATTAATATGATCCAGGCCATCATTATGGGCCTGCTGCAGGGAATCACCGAGCTCTTCCCGATTTCCAGCCTCGGCCACAGCGTCATTTTGCCCAAGCTCTTCGGGTGGGGCCTGGACCAGAAGGCGCCGGAATTCCTGAACTTCCTCATAGCCACACACCTGGCCACGGCCATCGTGCTGTTCTTTTTCTTCCTCCGGGACTGGATTGAAATCGCGAAGGGCCTTGGCCGCTCCATCCGGGACAGGAAGATCGCTCCCTCGGACACGTATGCAAAGCTCGGCTGGCTGCTGGTGGTTGGATCCGTGCCTGCCGGAATCATCGGCTTGGTCCTGGAAAAGCCCATCCGGAACCTCTTCGGTTCCCCGTTGATCGCTGCCGTCTTCCTTGTGGTCAACGGCCTGGTCCTGTTTGGTGCCGAGCGACTGCGGACAAGGGACAGCCGCCGCGCTGCGGCGCACGCAACCACTGCCACGGCTTCCGACGCCGAAATCGCCAACCTGCCGTGGAAGCGCGCCCTGGCAATCGGAACCGCCCAGGCTGCCGCCCTGATCCCGGGCATCTCCCGCTCGGGCTCGTCAATGGCCGGCGGCCTGCTGTCCGGGCTGAACAACGAGAACGCCGCGCGGTTCAGCTTCCTGCTCGCCACGCCGATCATCGGCGCTGCCGCAGTGCTCAAACTGCCCGATCTCTTCACGCCGGCCATGGCCGACGAGCGCGGCGTATTTCTGGTCGGTGCACTGTGCGCAGCCGTCGCCGCATGGTTCGCCACCAAGTTCCTGCTTCGTTTCTTCGAGACCCGGACCCTGACGCCTTTTGCCATCTACTCAGTAGTCGGCGGAGTGGTCTACTTCGTCTTGATGCTCGTCATGGGCTAGGTTCCGCTGACGGCATTATGCGAAGGCATTGAAACTGTCAGAGGCCCCGCATAGGGTTTTGTCTGTCTCCACCACCCACTCATGAAACCGTGGAAACAACCGCGGTAACTACACAGGAGCAAACATGCCCACGCCTGACATCACCCCCGGCTCACCTTGCTGGATCGACCTGATGACCTCGGACCCGGAGAAGGCAAAGTCCTTCTACAACACGCTCTTCGGCTGGACCTACGAGACCGGGGACCAGGAAAAGTACGGCGGCTACATCACGGCCTCGAAGGACGGCAAGATGGTTGCCGGGATCATGCAGAAGCAGGCAGATATGGGCCAGATGCCCGATGTCTGGTCCACTTACCTTCGTACTGACGACATCAAGGCCACCACCGAAGCGGCCGTCGCCAACGGCGGCCAGGTCTACATGGAACCCATGGAAGTGCCGGACCAGGGAACCATGGCCATGTACGCGGACTCCTCCGGAGCAGCAATCGGCGCCTGGCAGTTCGGCGAAATGAAGGGTTACCAGCTGGCTGCCGAAACAGGCGCACCGGCCTGGCACGAGCTCTTCGCCAAGGAGTACGACTCGGCCGTTTCCTTCTACCAGAACGTCTTCGGTTGGGAAACCACCGTCGTGGGCGATACCCCGGAGTTCCGTTACACCACGCTCGGGGCCGGCGACGACTCCAAGGCCGGCATCATGGACGCCTCCGGGTTCCTCCCGGCCGAGGTGCCGTCCTACTGGGGCGTCTACTTCGCCGTGGACACCGTCGACGCGACGATCGAGCAGGCCACCGCCCTCGGCGCCACCGTCATCCAAGCGGCTGAGGACACTCCCTACGGCCGGATGGCCACCCTGACCGACCCGACGGGTGCGATCTTCAAGCTCATCCAAAACCAGGCTGCATAAGCCCGCACCATCACGGACCCTGCCGGCCGGAGTTGGCCAGGAATGGCCGGCACCGCCGGCAGGGTTCTTTCGTCAGCGTCGGGGGATCCGCTGGAACTTTCCACTTGCACAGGTCCTCACGGAACATCCGTGGGGACCTTTTCCATGTCCCCGACGATTCGCGCGTTGACGGATCGCCTTCCCCAGGGCGATGCGAACCCCGACGCGCCGCCGTCACCAACCGGCAACCCGGTATTCATCCACGCCTGATGTGATGCCGAGCGTGATATCCCCACCGGAGTAAAACCCGGTTCACCGCCCGCCGACGCACCCGGCGGGCGTCTTCCACTGCGCCCTACGGGGCCAATTGAAAGTTAGAGCTAATGCATTTTAAAAATGGGAAACTTCTAGTCGGTTTGGTGGTGTCGGCGGGATTGCTTGCAGCCCCGCTCGCCACCATTCCGGCCATGGCAGCCGATACGCCCACCGCTACAGGCCCGTCGGTGGTGATCAATGAGGCCTACCTCAGCGGAGGAAGCGCCGGCGCTGCATTCCGGAACAAGTTCGTGGAGCTGTACAACAACTCCGACGCGGCCGTTAGCCTGGGTGGTTGGTCGCTCCAATACCGCGCGGCGGGCAACGTCAATCCGCCCACCTTCATCACTCCCCTCAGCGGCACCATCCCGGCCAAGGGATTCTTCCTCGTCAAGGGCGCCAGCAACAGCGCAAGCTCGACGGCGGCAGAATTGCCGGCTGCCGACGTCGACGGTTCCGGAACGCTCAACCCGAGCGGAAGTGCCGGAACCCTCGTCCTTGCAAAGCAGGGCACTGCAGTGAACCCCCTCCCCACGGGTTCCGTAGTGAGCAACCCCGCCGTAGCCGATCTTCTCGGTTACGGAAGCACGAATACCTTCGAGACCGCGGCGGCCCTGGCACCGGCAAGCAACACCGATGTCAGGAGCCTGAACCGGACCAACGGAGCGGACACCAACAACAACGCCGCCGACTTAAGCCTCAGCGCCGCCATCACCCCGACGGCGGCAGGGGCCACTGCCCCTCCGCCCACCGATGCCGGGACCAAGACCATTGCGGAAATCCAAGGCACGGGGGCGGCCAGCCCCTTCACCGGTGCCACGGTAACCACCCGAGGCAAAGTCACGGCCGTCTACGCCGCGGGCGGTTTCAACGGCTACTACGTGCAGACCCCGGGAACCGGCGGCGACACCGATCCGGCGGCCAGGACGGCGTCGGACGCTATTTTCGTCTACTCGCCGTCCACCGTGGAAAGCACCCAGATCGGCGACTACCTCGAACTCACCGGCACGGTGAGCGAGTTCTCCAACCAAACGCAGCTCACCGTGGACGCAAGCGGAGTGAAGAAGCTCAGCGAAGCCGCGCCTGAAGTCAAGCCCAGCAACTTCGCGCTTCCAGCCGACGAAGCCACCCGCGAGCGCTACGAAGGCATGCTCGTGGCACCCCAGGGCGCCTTCACCGTGACGGACAATTATTCACTGAACCAGTACGGCGAAATCGGCTTGGCTGCGGGACCTCACCCTTGGTCCAGCCGACTGCCGTCGCAAACTACGGCTCAGCCGAATACAACGCCGTGGTTGCGGACAATGCACTTCGCGGCATCAAGCTCGACGACGGCGCGTCCACCAACTTCCTCAAGGACGCCTCCACGAAGGCACAGGCGCTTCCGTACCTGACAACGAGCGATCCCGTCCGGGTCGGATCGGCTGCGACCTTCCGTACCAACGTGATCCTGGGCTACGGGAACAACTCCTGGAAATTCCAGCCGCTCTCACAACTGACCCCGGCCACCGCGGATTCGGTGCAGCCTGTCAGCTTCACCGGTAGCCGCCCCCAGGCCCCCGCCAACGTGGGCGGCAACCTGAAGATCGCCTCCTTCAACGTGTTGAACTTCTTCCCCACCACCGGTGACCAGCTCAGCAGCTGCACGTACTACACGGACCGGGACGGTAACCCGATCACGGTCAAGGACGGCTGCAACGCCCGCGGTGCGGCGAATGCCGAGAACCTCCAGCGCCAGCAAGCAAAGATCGTCGCTGCGATCACCAAGTCCGGCGCCGACGTCGTCTCCTTGGAGGAGATCGAGAACTCGGCACAATTCGGCAAGAACCGCGACGACGCCCTCGCGAAGCTGGTGGATTCCCTCAACATCGAGACCCCGGGAATCTGGGACTACGTCCGCACGCCTGCCAATGCTCCCCCGCTGAGCGACGAGGACATGATCCGTACGGCCTTCATTTTCAAGAAGGCGAGCGCCGAACCACTGGGTGAGTCGATCATCCACAACGACACCGTCGCTTTCGCCAGCGCACGCAAGCCCCTCGCCCAGGTATTCAAGCCCGTGGGGGCAAGCGATGACAAGAAGTTCATCGCGATCGTGAACCATTTCAAGTCCAAGGGCTCAGCAGTAACACCGGACGACACCGACAAGGGCCAAGGCGCTTCCAACGTGGCGCGCACCAAGCAGTCACAATCGCTCCTGACCTTCGCAGATCAGTTGAAGTCCTCCAAGGGCACCGACAAAGTGTTCCTCATCGGCGATTTCAACGCCTATTCAAAAGAAGACCCGATCAACGTCCTGACCGGGGCAGGCTACGCAGATCTGGAAACAAGCACCGGGAAGCACTCGTACTTGTTCGGTGGAATGGTCGGCTCCCTCGACCACATCCTCGCCTCCCCCGCCGCGCACGACGTGGTCACCGGAACCGACATCTGGAACATCAACTCGGTGGAGTCGGTTGCCTTCGAGTACAGCAGGTACAACAACAACGTCGGCAACTACTACGCCCCGGACCAATTCCGGGCCAGTGACCACGATCCCGTGGTGGTCGGCCTGAACCTGCCGACCACACCGGCCAGCGTGGACCTGCAGTTCCTGGGCATCAATGATTTCCACGGACGCATCGACAGCAACACGGTCCTGTTCGCCAGCACCATCGAACAGCTCCGGGCCGGTGCCGCGGCCGGTTCAACCGCCTTCATCTCCGCGGGAGACAACATCGGCGCATCGCTCTTCGCCTCTGCGGTGGCCAAGGACCAGCCGACCATCGACCTGCTGAACACGCTTGAGCTCAAGGCATCCGCAGTGGGCAACCACGAGTTCGACGGCGGATGGGCGGACTTGCGGGACCGCGTCATCGCCGGGGGCAACAACGCGAAGTTCCCGATTCTCGGTGCCAACGTCTACCAGAAGGGCACCACCACCCCGGTGTTGCCGGAGTACACCGTTCTGGACATGAACGGCATCAAGGTGGCCGTCATCGGCACCGTGACGCAGGAAACCCCGTCCCTGGTCAGCCCGGCCGGCATTGCCGACCTTGAATTCGGTGACCCTGTGGACGCCGTCAACCGTGTTGCCGCCAAGATCAAGGCCGGAAAGCTGGCCGATGTGATCGTCGCGGAAGTCCACGACGGCGCCGGAGCCGGTACGCCGGACGGTGCGACTATCGAACAGGAAGTCGCCACGGGCGGCCCGTTCGCCAAGCTCGTGAAGGAAACCACACCTGATGTTGCGGCCATCTTCACCGGCCACACCCACAAGGAATACGCCTGGGACGCACCGATCCTCGGCGCCAACGGCCAGCCGACGGGCAAGACCCGCCCGATCGTGCAGACCGGAAACTACGGCGAAAACATCGGCCGAATCACGCTGACCGTGGACACCAAGAGCATGGCCGTGACCGCGTACACCGCGGGCAACGTCAAGCGCTCAACAACGGACATGTCCGGAACCTACCCCCGCGCCGCACAGGTCAAGGCCATCGTCGACAAGGCGCTGGCCGACGCCGCCGTCGTCGGCAATCAGCCGGTGGGCGCTGTCACCGCGGATATCACCACGGCGTTCACGCCGGACCCTGCTGGGGGCACTCCCAAGCGTGATGACCGCGCGAGCGAATCCACTCTCGGCAACCTGGTGGCGGACTCCCTCGTGGACACGCTCAAGGCTCCGGAACTGGGCGGTGCCGAGATCGGCGTCGTGAACCCCGGCGGCCTGCGCAACGAGCTCTACTACGCCCCCGACGGCACTATCACCTACGCTGAGGCCAACGCCGTACTGCCGTTCGTGAACAACCTCTGGACTACCTCCCTGACGGGCGCCAAGTTCAAGTCGCTTCTTGAGCAGCAGTGGCAGACCAACGCCGATGGTTCCGTGCCGAGCCGTCCGTACCTGCAGCTGGGCATGTCCAAGAACGTGAACTACACGTTCGACGCCGCCCGCCCCGCAGGCGACCGGATCACCTCCATTTGGGTGAACGGTGCGCTCATCGACCCCGCGAAGTCGTACCGCATCGGAACGTTCAGCTTCCTGGCCGCCGGTGGCGACAACTTCCGGGTCTTCAAGGACGGCAGCAACACCAAGGACTCAGGACTGGTGGATCGCGACGCGTGGATCAAGTACTTGCGCGCGCACAATCCGGTGTCACCTGACTTCGCCCGCCGTTCGGTTGCCGTGGTGAACACCACGGCGGCAGAAGTGAAGAGGGGCGACGCCATGACCTTGGCCGTCTCCAAGCTGAACCTGACCTCCCTCGGGAGCCCGCAAAACGCCTCGCTCAAGGCAGTCTTCACGGATGCCAAGGGGGTCGCGACACAGCTGGGAACGGTCAGCGTAGCTTCCGGTGCCGCCTCGGTGAACCTCAAGGTGCCCACGGGAGCGGCAGCGGGAACAGGAACCCTGGTACTGACCGCCGTCGAGTCCGGGACCGTGGTGAAGGCCGCCGTCAAGGTTGCCGCCCCACTGCCTCCGAAGTGCACCGCACCGGTAGCGCCGAGCAAGTGGTATGACGTGATCGGCTGGATCAAGTACGCCTTCGCATGGCTCGAGTACCAGAAGTGCCTTAAGGGCTAGCCGCAGCGCCAACCCCGGATGAGCATGCTCTCCCCCGGCCCTGACGAGTGGACATATCAGGTTTATGTCCACTCCTCGGAACGGGCGGGGAGCATGCTCATTTTTGTTGGTGGAACATGCTCATTCTTGGGGCGGAAGGCCGAGCATGTCCCTGGCAATTTCGTCCGCGTCGCGGAGGGTCCGTTGGCCGCTTAGGTAGCTGGTGCCCTCGGAAGACCGGGCCTCGGCGGCAATGGCCGTTCCCCATTGCGTGGAGGAAAGCTGCAGTCCAAGGGCGTACATCCCCGGAGTCACCGAACCATTTGCGCCCACCAGACGGTAGGGATGCGGCTGGATATCCAAACCGGAGGTCTGCACGGGAATTCCCTCGGCGGTCATCATGACCTTGGGCCGCACCAACCCGTCGGCGAGCAACTGGCGGAGGAACGGAGAAACACTCACGCCCACCCGGTTCGCCGGGGACATGGCCTCAATCAGCGTCCTGGCTTCCACGGCGTCGTCGTGCACCCAAGCAGACACCGCGCGGAAGACACGTTTGGAACGGTCGACGCTGAACCGCGGATCAGGGCCTACAAAACTCACGACGCCGGCACGCGCCAAAGCGGCCAACTGTTCGGCGCGCAGGGCGGGAGGACCGCTCGCAAGCCCCTCAACGAAGGATTCGAACCAGCCGCGCAGCTCACCCACCCACGATTCGTCCGTGATGCCGCCGTCGGCCACGGCACTCTTCAGGATTGCCCGTCCGGTGTGCAAGGCACCGATGGCCATCTTCACGGGATCTGCTTCTCCGAGCGCGGAACGCCGGACGTCGTCGTCCAGATAGTCCACGACGGCGGCATCGAGTTCCTTCCTGGACGCGAAGGAATGCCCGGCCAAGGGCGCCGCGAGACCCAGCAGGTCAAGACGGCGCGACGCGGCAACATGCGTGGAGACCAACTCCCCGACCTGGTTCTCCCATCGCCCTGTGGCGTGTGCGTGCGGCTGCAAGAGGTCTTCGAGGGCGGACAGGAACTCCGTCGCGTCAGTCACGGCGACTGGTTCGGCCACCACCAGCGTTGAGTAGTAAGCCCACAGGGCGTCCCGATGCAGAAGTGGCCAGAGGTCGTGGTCGAAGCCAGGTTGGATGCCGGCCGCGGCGAAGCGTTCCACCGCGCCCTCGGTCAGATACCGCAAGCGCACGGACTTGGGATAGTAACCGTCCAGCCCGGCTTTGGCCCGGTACGGGGTGCCTCGCCTGGATGCCGCGATGATCTTCGGTTCCCGGCCCGAAGGCACGTACTTGAGCTCCCCCTGGAGACCATCTTCTGCGGGCACGAATTGTCCCCCGCGGCCTTCGGTCAGCTGGCCCATGACGTCGAAGAAATTCAGGCCCATGCCCCGCACCAGGACCGTCTCCCCGTCCGGAACCAGTGCCCAGTCGACGTCGGCGGGTGCGGCCGGCGGCACGTAGAGCAGCCCGAGTTCCGCCGCGACCTCCCTGAACGAACGCTGCTCCGGGTTGAGCCTGGACTCCAGGTGGCCCAGCGCGAGGACGAGGGAATCCACGGTGAGCTTGCCGCCGTCGTCGAGTTCGACGTCGAACCCTCCGCCCGCGGGATTGCCCGGCGAACCGTCACGCGCGCCGTCCGCCCGACCGCCCGGCAGGGGATGCGCCGCCACGGCGTTGCTCCGGTGGAACGCGATCTCCACTCCGGCCGGGACACGCTCCAGCAGTTCCTCAAGCGTCGAGCGCAGGTACCGTCCATACAGGGCGCGGCTGGGGAAGTCATGCGATGCGAGTCCGGCAAGTTCAGCCCGTTCCTCGGGGCTCAGGGCCGGGCCGCCGTCGGACCGCTGTTCGGCCCGCCACTGCTCAAAGGAACCCCCGGCCAGGGGCGGCGCGAGGCGCCCGTCCTCGGGGATCAGCGTGGGGTAGAACGACTGCGTGTTCATGAGGTACAGCCGGGACTGCCCGGGCTGCCAGACGTGCCCCGGACCGGCGGGATACGGGTCCACGACGTCGATGTGCAGGGAGCGCTTTTGCGTTTCCATCGCAGCCCAATTGGCGAGCAAACGCTCCAGCACACTGGTGCCGCGGGGACCTGCCCCGATCAGCCCGACCCGAATGTTCTGCGATTTACCCACGCCCAAGCCTAACTTCTTGTGACTTGCTTCCTCCTCAGACAGTCACTCTAGGATGAGGCATGACCACCACAGCAGCTGATCAAGCGCCCGCGCCCGACAACGCAACTGCCCAGGGAACCGCAATCGCCCCCGAACCCGTCGACGAGAATATCTGGCTCGAAGACATTCACGGCGAGGAACAGCTGGCCTGGGTGCGGGAGCAAAATGCCCGCACCGAAGACTTGCTCGATGACGCCGAATACGCCGCTTTGGAAGCCGGAATCCTTGAGGTCCTGGACTCCACGGACAGGATCGCCATGGTCAACAAGCGCGGCGAGCACTACTACAACTTCTGGAAGGACCAGCAGAACCCCAAGGGCCTCTGGCGCCGGACCACGTGGGAAAGCTACCTCAGCGACGCCCCGGAATGGGACGTGCTGCTCGACATCGACGCACTCGCGGCCACTGAAGGCGAAGAATGGGTTTTCCATGGCGCCAACTTCCTACGCCCGGCCGAAGGTGAACCGCACCGCCTCGCCATCATCGCCCTCTCCCCCGACGGCGGCGACGCCAACCGCCACCGCGAGTTCGACGTCGAGACCCGCACCTTCGTGGACCCCGCACAAGGCGGCTTCGACCTTCCGACTGCGAAGGGCAACGTGAGCTGGCTCGACGGCGACACCCTGCTGGTTGCCACGACCGCCGACGGCCTGCCGAAAACCAGTTCGTCCTACTCCCGCACGGGCGTGAAACTCCGCCGCGGCCAGTCCTTGGCCAAAGCCGAGCGGATTTTCGAGATCCCCGAAGACCACATGATGGCGCTCGTCGCCCACGACTCCACCCCGGGCTTCGAACGCACTTTCGCCGTGGACTGGATCGACTTCTTCAACCGGACCACGTCGGTGCTGCGCGACGACGCGTGGTTTGCCATCGATGTCCCCACCGACGTCAACCTCAGTTCCCACCGTGAATGGCTCATGTTCCGTCCGCGGCAGGACTGGACCGTGGACGGAACCACCTACCCCGCCGGGTCCCTGCTGGCTGCCGACTTCGATGGCTATCTTTCCGGAGAACGCGACTTCACGGTGCTTTTCACCCCGGATCAGCACACGTCCCTCCAGTCGTGGAGTTGGACGCGGAACTACCTGCTCCTGAACTTGCTGCATGACGTCTCTTCCGAAATCAGGGTGCTCGACCCGGCCAGCGAGGACTCCGCCGGCGGGTGGGCCTCGACGTTGTTGGACGCGTGCCCGCCCCTGCACGACGTGAATGCCTACGCCGTCGACGACGAGGACGAAACCGAAGGTGACGACGCCGGCAACGACTACTGGCTCGTGGCCACCGGATTCACCACTCCCACCACGCTCATGCGCGGCACCCTGTCCCCGGGAATGGCCAGCTACAGCCTCGACGCAGGGCACGACGGCGGTGTGTCCAGCACGCACGCGGTGGTGAAGTCCTCGCCGTCGTTCTTCAACGACGCGGACTACGAGGTCCAACAGCACTTCGCCACCTCGGCAGACGGCACGCGCGTTCCCTATTTCCAGGTCGCGTCCAAGGACCTGGACCTCGACGGCGAGAATCCCACACAGCTCTCGGGCTACGGTGGCTTCGAGGTCTCCAGGACCCCTGCGTACAGCGGAGCCATCGGTCGCGCCTGGCTGGAGCGCCGGAGCGAAAGCATCACGTCCGAAGACGGGTCCGCGGCGCATTCACGCGGTGGCGTCTACGTCGTAGCCAACATCCGAGGCGGCGGCGAGTACGGTCCCGCCTGGCACAGCGCAGCCTTGCAGGCGAATCGACACCGCGCCTTCGAGGACTTCGCTGCTGTGGCACGGCACCTCATTTCGCGGGGTGTCACCAGTCCGAGGCGGCTCGGCTGCGTGGGCGGCTCCAACGGCGGACTGCTGGTGGGCAACATGCTGACCCAGTACCCGGAGTTGTTCGGAGCGATTTCCTGCGGGGTCCCGTTGCTGGACATGCGCCGCTACACCAAGCTCTCGGCCGGCTACTCCTGGATTGCCGAGTACGGCGATCCCGACGTCCCGGAACAGTGGGAGTACATCCGTACCTTCTCGCCGTACCACCTCCTGCACGACGGAGTGGAGTACCCCGAGACGTTCATTTGGACAGCTACCTCCGACGACCGTGTGGGCCCGGTCCAAGCACGGAAGATGGCAGCCCGGATGCAGGCAATGGGCATCCCGAATGTGTGGTTCCACGAAGCACTTGAAGGCGGCCACGCGGGAGCGTCGGACAATCGCCAGGCGGCATCGCTCCAAGCCCGTAGCCAGCACTTCCTGTGGCGGGCCCTTGCCGGCAAGAAGCGCTCGGGGCACTAACGCTCTCAACCATGGAACGCCCGACGGCGGCCCGCGCCACCTCCGACAGGCGGCGGCACGGCGCCCGACGGCGGCCCGCGCCCCCGTTTTGCACTGGATGCCCAGTTCTGCGTATCCTTGGTTGGCTAGCAATAGCGACTGGAGACGTGCCAGAGCGGCCGAATGGGCTTCACTGCTAATGAAGTGTGGGGCACAACTCCACCGGGGGTTCAAATCCCCCCGTCTCCGCGTTTTGGCCCCGGTCTTCGGACCGGGGCCTTTTTGCGTTCCCGGGCCACTTGTGTGGTGAAACCGGCGCTCGTTTGCCAAACCGGCTCTTGTGACTGGCGAACGACAAACAAGCTCCGGCATCGGAGCCCAGGGATCTTCGGACACCGTCTTTAACTCTTGCGTTCCCGGGCCTAGCGCCGCTTCTGGGCTTTGCTCACAACACTGCGACTGACTTCGGCTCCGGCGTGCCGGTGCAGCGTGAGACTGTCCACCGTGCTCAGGAGCATCACGGCAGCCATCGCGAGGAAGGCACCGCGGTACGCGGAGGAAGGGCCGCCGCCGAAGAGCGACACATGGTCGAAGAGACGCAGGAAGAGCGCGCCCACTGCGATACCGGCACCCGCGGCCAGTTGAACCAATGTTGCCGACACGGCGTTGGCAGAGGGAAGCTCCCCCGGAACGATGTCCGCATACTGCACGGAGGCGTAAGCCGAGAATCCGATCGAACGGAAAGCCCCGCTGGCCAGGAGCAAGGCGATAATCAGTGGCTCCGGAGTCCCCGCATTGAGCGCCGCACAAGCGGCAAAGGTGACGGCCGATGCAAATGAGGCGAAGACCAACACGGGTTTGAATCCGAACCGCCGAATGATGGGCGTCGTGGCGGGCTTGATGCCGATGTTGCCGACGAATACCGCGGCCACCATGGCTCCGGACTTGAGCGGATCCCAGCCAAAGCCGTCCTGGAACAACAATGGCAGTAGAAAAGGCACTGAGCTGATGGTCAGGCGATAGATGAATCCTCCGGTGGAGGTGGCCCGGAACGTGCGCGTGGCGAAAACCCGGAGATCGAAGAGCGGAGCCTTGGCCTTGAGCATCCACCAGGCCGCTCCGGCCAATGCCAATGCACCGGCCAACAGCACGACTGCCGGGACCACGCCGCCACCATGACCGCCAATCGCTTCAAGACCGACAACAAGCGATCCGACGCCGAAGGTGGTGAGCGTGAGTCCGAGCCAATCGAGCCGCCGGCCAGCATCGCCTCCTGTACGCGGAACCAGCCTCAGGGCTGCGATGAACGCCGCCAGACCCAGAGGCACGTTGATCAGGAAGATCCAATGCCAGGACAGATAAGTAGTGAATGTTCCGCCCACAAGCGGCGCCAAAACCGGCGCCAGCAACCCGGGCCAGACAAGGAATGCCGTGGCTCGGAGGAGCTCCGACTTGGGCGTGCCCCGCAACACGACGAGAGTCCCCACCGGAACCATCATGGCCCCTCCAGCACCCTGTGCCACGCGGCTCAAGGTCAGCAGGGTGAGGTCCTGGCTCGCAGCGCAAAGCAGCGAAGCCAAGGTGAAGACGGCGATCGCCAGGCAGAAAATCCGACGCGCACCAAAGCGTTGGGCGAGCCAGCTGCTGAGCGGAATCCCCATGGCCACGGTCACCAAGTAGGCAGTCATGGTGATGTTGACGTCGGCCGAGACCACTTTGAAGTCGGCCGCGATGCTCGGCATGGCAGTAGTCAGGACCGTTCCGTCCAGGAACTCCATGAAAAAGGTGGCGGCCACGAGCAAAGCGAGCCGTGGCTGCCACTTGGACTCGGACTGGACGTCCGGGACGGTGCCGGTCACGCTGCTTGACCGAGGACGAAAGGCAGCACCGATCCGGCTCCCGCTAGCCTGAGGACCCGGCCGGCAACGGTCATCGTCCAGCGGCTGTCCGCCAGGTCATCGACCAAAAGGATGCCTTGACCGCCGAGCGAGGCAAGGCTCTCGCCAAGTTCCGGACCCACCACAAGGCGCTCCCAGACGCCTGCCAGCCGATAGGCGCTGTTGCCGCCGCGCCCGCCCGTTGGTCCCCCGTGTTGGAGTTCGAGGGAACCCAAATACGGCATCTGGCCGATTCCCGCAATGCCGCGGGCCAAGGATTCGACCAACGCAGGTTTGTTCCTGGACGGAACGCTCACGACGGCAGCCGGGCGCCCTTGACCGCTCCACCCTGTGGATCGGCCGTCTCCGGCAGACCATTCACGCAAGACCTGTACGCAGGCCTGCAACATGGCAGGTTCAACCTCGCGGTCAGCCGCCCCGGCAGCAAAGAGTGCACGGAGGGCACCACCCCAGCCGAGGTCGGTCAGGCGTGCCAGGACGCGCCCTTCGGACAGCAACTCCTCCGGCTTGATCTTGCCTTTCACGCTCACGCCCAGCCGGTCCATGCCGCTCGGCCATTGAAGCCTGGGTTCGAGCGCAAGACCCGCTCGCCGCAGGGTTTGCCCGGCAGCGTCGGCGGCTGCCGCTGCCACGTCCGCCGGAAACCACGTGCCGGCGCAATTGTCGCAGCGGCCGCATTCACGCGCTGACTCGTCGTCCAGGACCGCGGTGATGTATTCCATCCGGCATCCAGCGGTGTCCTGGTAGATCACCATGGAATCCTGCTCGTCCACCCGTGCCTCAGCGATACGGGCGTAGCGCTCGGCGTCGTAAATCCAGGGGCGCCCCGTGGATTTCCACCCTCCGCCTACCCGCTCCACCGCCCCATCCACGGCCAGGACCTTCAGCAGGAGTTCCAGGGGAGTCCGGCGCAGGTCCACGCGCGCTTCGAGCGCCACGGTGGACAAGGCAGAGCCGGATTCGGCCAAGACGTTGAGGACGGCGGCGGCCTTTTCCTCCGACGGCATTGAAGCAGTCGCAAAGTACTGCCAGATCTCGCGGTCCTCGGATCCGGGAAGGAGGAGCACATCGGCATTTGCTGCGCCACGGCCGGCACGGCCGACTTGCTGATAATAGGCCACCGGGGATGACGGCGCGCCAAGGTGGATGACGAACCCGAGATCCGGCTTGTCGAAGCCCATGCCGAGCGCCGAGGTGGCAACCAGCGCCTTCACTTGGTTGTCCTTGAGGAGTTGCTCTGCCCGTTCGCGATCCGCGGGGTCCGTCCGTCCGGTGTAGGACAAGACGTTGTGGCCTGCCTCGGAGAGGAGCCTGGCGGTGTCTTCAGCGGCCGAAACGGTCAGCGTATAGATGATTCCGCTGCCGGGCATGTCTGCAAGGTGGGTCAGCAGCCAGCCGAGGCGATCCCGCGAATCGGCGAGCTTCAAGACCCCCAGCCGCAAGGACTCACGGCCGAGTTCCCCGCGGATGGTCAATACTCCGGCCCCGAGCTGCTCTTCGATGTCGTGGACCACCCGGGAGTTGGCCGTGGCTGTGGTGGCAAGCACTGGAACACTGCCAGGCAGTTGCTCGATGAGGTCGGAGATGCGCCGGTAGTCGGGACGGAAATCGTGTCCCCAGTCCGAAATACAGTGTGCCTCGTCAATCACCAGGAGACCGGTGCGCCGGATGAGCTCGGGAAGTTGGTTTTCCCGAAACGAAGGATTGGTGAACCGCTCCGGCGAAACCAGGAGTACATCAACCTCGTCCGCGGCCAGCTGCTCCCGGACGTTGTCCCACTCGAGTTGATTGGCGGAGTTGATCGCAACGGCCCGCACGCCTGCACGTGCGGCTGCCGCCACTTGGTCCCGCATGAGTGCGAGCAGCGGCGAAACGATGAGGGTGGGACCTGCGCCCCGGCGCCTCAACAACAACGACGAGACGAAGTACACGGCCGACTTGCCCCAGCCCGTCCGCTGCACCACCAAGGCGCGCCTTCCGGCGTCGACGAGGGCCTCAATCGCCTCGTACTGGCCGTCGTGGAATCGGGCGTCCGCGTTTCCGACCAGTTCCTTCAGTACTTCAAGGGCCTGCAGCCGGGTGGTGGACTGTTCTGCTGCGAGTAGGGCGGCATCGGGGTTGTTGGGCATGGCTTCAGTATTCCAGCACCCACAGACAGCCAGAACCCGTGACTTCATCGATGTGGACAAACGTATTCCACATAGATGAAGTCCCGGCGTAGCCACGACCCCGCTCCACAGTAAGATTGAGCGCGTGACTAGCGAGCAGAACAAGACATTTGACCTCTCGGCTTCCTTCAAGGCCTATGACGTCCGGGGAATCGTCGGCGAATCCATCACGTCCCACATTGTGGAATCCGTCGGCGCGGCCTTCGTCGACGCTCTCGGCCTCGCTGGCGAGACTGTGCTGGTTGGCGGCGACATGCGCCCGTCATCCCCCGAATTCATCAAGGCATTCGCCGACGGCGCCGCCCGTCGCGGCGCCAATGTCCAGCTCCTGGACCTCATCTCCACCGACGAGCTCTACTATGCTTGCGGTGCCCTCAATGCGGCCGGCGCCACGTTTACCGCAAGCCACAACCCCGCAGAGTACAACGGCATCAAGATGTCCAAGGTCGGCGCCCAGCCGATCTCATCCGAAACCGGCCTCAAGGAAATCCAGGCACTGGCTGAGGAGTACCTCAACACGGGAAGCATCCCGGCTGCAGAGGCGCAGGGCAAAATCAGCACCCGCGATGTCCTGAAGGACTACTCGGAGTACTTGCGCAGCCTGGTTGACCTGAACGGCTCCCGTCCGCTGAAGATCGTCGTCGACGCCGGAAACGGCATGGCCGGGCTGACCACCCCCGCTGTGCTTGGCGACCAGCTGCTTCCCGCCCTGCCGTTCGAGATCGTCCCACTGTACTTTGAGTTGGATGGCTCCTTCCCGAACCACCCGGCCAATCCCCTTGAGCCCGAAAACCTGCGCGATCTGCAGGCAGCAGTCATCGAGCACGGCGCGGATATCGGCTTGGCGTTCGACGGAGACGCCGATCGCTGCTTCGTGATCGACGAGAAGGGTGAACCGGTATCTCCGTCGGCCATCACCGGAATGGTTGCGCGCCGGGAAATCGCCCGTGCACAGGCCGCCGGTGAAGAAACCCCCGTGATCATCCACAACCTGCTGACCTCGCGGGCAGTCCCGGAACTCGTGGCGATGGATGGTGGCAGGGCTGTGCGCACGCGCGTGGGGCACTCGTTCATCAAGGCCGTCATGGCAGAAGAAGGAGCCGTCTTCGGCGGCGAACACTCGGCGCACTTCTATTTCCGCGATTTCTGGAACGCGGACACCGGCATGCTCGCAGCCATGCACGTCTTGGCGGCATTGGGCGAGCAGGACGGTCCGCTGTCAGAGCTTGGCCGCCAGTACGAGCCTTATGTCTCTTCCGGCGAAATCAATTCCGAAATCGAAGACAAAGCAGGGGCCATTGAGCGGGTCCGCGCCGATTTCGACGGCGAAGACGTCGACGTGGACACCATGGATGGCAGCACCTTCACCGCGAAAGACGGCAGCTGGTGGTTCAATCTTCGTCCGTCCAACACGGAGCCCTTCTTGCGCCTGAACGCCGAGGCGAAGGACGTTGCCACTATGGAAAAGGTCCGGGACCGCGTCCTCGCGCTGGTCCGGACCTAACCGGCAGCCCCGGAAGGGAGCAGCAGCATGAACACCACAACCAAAGGCCTCGAAAGCACCGAGGAACGCGAACTCCGTGAAGTGCGTGAAACCCTGGGGGCCGCCTTGGCAACGGCACAGGAACACTTGGAGCAAAACGGTGGATTCCTGCCCTTCGCTGTCACTCTCGATGGGGATGACGAACTTCGGATCGTCTTCGTAACCCCTGGAGAGCCGGACGATGAGGGAAGCGTCGACACAGACTTGATGCTGGCGGACATCCTCGAATTGCTGCGCCAAGGCCGCAACGACTACCGTGCGGTGGCGATTGCCAGCGACGTGATCCTTCCGGAACACGGCTCCGACGGGATTCACGCCGCAGCTGAGCATCGCGGCGGCCGGCTGATGGCAGCCGTTGTCCCCTATGTCCGGACTGCCGAAGGCTTCACTTTCGACAACGCCGAAGCCGACACCAATGTACCCCTCGTATGGGTGGACTAGACCTTACTCCGTAAGCTTGAGGGCATGAAGATCAATGCCTTCGCGGATGTGAGCCTGCGTGCGCTCCTGGTTCTCTCGTCCGCGCCCGCAGGTGAACTCCTGACGACCCAAAACATCGCCGACGCCGTGGGAACTCCGTACCACCATGTCAGCAAGGCCATTGTTCGCCTGCGCGAGCTGGGCCTGATCGATGTCGAGCGCGGACGCAACGGCGGATCCCGGCTCAGTGCCGCCGGACAGAAAGCCACCGTTGGCCAGATTCTGCGGGAGTTGAACAACAGGCCCGACCCCGCCGAGTGCGAATCCGTGCACGGCGACTGCCCGCTGATTACTGAGTGCGGCCTGCGCCATGCCCTGGCCCGCGCGAGGGAAGCTTTCTACCGGGAGTTGGATGACGTCGTCGTCTCTTCCCTGCCCCGGCTACGGCAAATGTTGCCGGCATTCCATGCGATCGGGCTACGCCCCGGCCTGTAAGGCCGTGTCTGAGCGCCCGCCGACGACCAGCGGGCTGCCGATTAGCCAAATCCTTCTACAGCATGTAGAAATTTAGCTATAGATACTTGCATTCCAAATGCAAGTATTGGCCGGCCCGCATGCCCGCGGGCCATTACGACAGGAGTACCTATGCTCTCGGACAAGTCCTTCCCCGTCATCGAGGCCACTTTGCCGCTCGTCGGCTCCCGGATTGGCCACATCACCCCCAAGTTCTACTCCCGCCTCTTCGCAGCGCACCCCGAACTGCTCGACGGGCTGTTCGGCCGTTCGAACCAGCGCTCCGGCAGCCAGCAGCAAGCCCTGGCCGGAAGCATCGCTGCTTTCGCAAGCCATCTGGTGAGCAACCCGGGCACACTGCCGGAGACAGTCCTGTCACGCATTGCACACCGCCACGCATCCTTGGGGATCACCGAGCCGCAGTACCAAGTGGTCTATGAGCACCTCTTCGCCGCGATCGCGGAGGACCTGGCCGAGGTCATCACCCCTGAAATCGCCGAAGCGTGGACAGAGGTCTATTGGCTCATGGCGGACGCGTTGATCAAGCTCGAAAAGGGACTGTACGCGGCGCAGGCCAATGGCAAAATGTGGAGTCCATGGAAGGTCGCGTCCAAGACTCCCGCCGGCACCGGGTCCATGACCTTCATCCTCCAGCCGGCCGACGACACCCCCATCACCGAAGCACTGCCGGGCCAATACATCAGCGTCAAGGTCACGCTCCCGGACGGCTTGCGCCAGGTCCGTCAGTACTCGCTTTCCGGCGACGCCGGCGCCAGCCGCAGCTTCACGACCAAGATCGACGACGGCGGTGAGGTTTCGCCCGTGCTGCACAGCGCCGTCGAGGTCGGCGATGTCCTGGAGATCTCCAATCCCTACGGCGAAATCACGCTCAAGGATGGCAACGGTCCCGTCGTCCTCGCCTCGGCCGGCATCGGCTGCACCCCCACGGCTTCCATCCTGCGCTCACTGGCCGATTCAGGCTCCGACCGCCGGGTCCTGGTGCTGCACGCCGAGAGCAATCTGGACAGTTGGGCGCTTCGCGGCCAGATGACGGACGACGTCGAGCGCTTGGACGCAGCCGAGCTGCAGCTCTGGCTGGAAGAACCGCAGGCCGGGGCCAAAACGGGCTTCATGTCACTGCGCGAAGTGGACCTTCCGGCCGACGCGTCGTTGTACCTGTGCGGACCGCTGCCGTTCATGAAGCACATCCGCAACGAAGCGATCAACGCCGGAATCCCTGCCACCCGGATTCATTACGAAGTCTTCGGACCGGACATCTGGCTCGCCAACTAGCAAGCAGCAGATGACCCCAACTAGCTAGCAGTAGGTGTCGTTTAGAGGCCTCATAACGACAACAACTGCTAGCTAGTTGGGCGGCCCAGCCAGCAGCAGGGGCAGCATCACCTCGTCCACCACGTGCACCAGGAATTCGTCGTCGATAGGCGCTCCGGAGAAGATGAACCGCTGCCGCAACAAGGCGGGGCCGGCCTCGATCCTGGTCTCCGTGGCCACGCTAGGATCGCATTCGCCGCGGGACGCGGCCTGCTCAATGATGGCGCGCATGATCTTTGCCACATTGCCGCGGGCGTACTCCCGGATCTCAGCCGCCACCGCCGGATTCTGCAGCGCCTCCCCCAAGAGCCCGCGCATGGCTTGCCCCACTGCTCCTTCCAGTTGCTGGGCCACGAGCCGCAATATCGCCAGGGCATCTCCACGCAAGCTACCGGTATCGGGCGTGGACGCGGGACCCGGCATGGCATCGTAGGCTGCTTCCAGAACCAAGGCCGCGCGCCCGGGCCACCGCCTATAGAGCGACGCCTTGCTCGCCCTGGCGCGCTCGGCAACGCTGTCCATGGTCAACCCTGCGTAGCCGGATTCCGCAATCTCCTCCCGGACCGCCTCGAAGATTGCGCTGTTCAGGGCCGCACCGCGGCGGCGCGGCAGCTTCCGGTGATCCCGCTCCTGCGGCATCTCAAGGCCTCTCCGTCGAAGCGGCCGGCAGGACCACTCCCCGGGTTCCGTCCACGAATACCCGTTGGCCATCGGCCAGGATGCTCGTGCCCGCACCGGTTCCCATGACGGCCGGAATGCCGTATTCCCTCGCGACGATCGCCGCATGCGAGCCGAGCCCACCCGCGTCCACCACAACCGCGACGGCCCGCTGGAACAGTGGAGTCCAGGCCGGGTTGGTGTACGGGCAGACGAGGACCTCTCCACTGCGCAACCGCCCGAACTCCGCCGGTCCGCGGATCACACGGACTGGTCCGGTCGCTTGGCCGCGGCTGGCTGCAGTGCCGGAGACCAGGGCCCCTTCCACCGTGCGGTTCCCGGCAAAAAGCAAAGCCGGATCGAGCAACGGAATGCCTTCGAGCGCGCGCCGCTTCGCCGCGCGGGCCAGCACCAGCGGCCGGAATCGGTCACGGAGCGAAGCCGGCAGCGCGCCGTCGTCGGCGTCATTGATGGACTCAAGTTCCTCGAACCGCAGGTGATAGATTTCGTCCGGCTCATCGAGTACGCCGGCCAGCACCAACCGGCGGCCGAGCTCCCGGTAGGCCCGGCGGATCGGCGGGATCGCTTTGGTGGCGTAAAAGTGGCTGTCCTCGCGGAACGCCATTCCGGCCTGGGCGGACTCGACGGCGGCGAGCACCCTGCGCCGCAGCGGTTCGAAACGGAGAGCCGGATGGCGTTTCAATGCCGCAAGCGCATCCCCGGACTGGTCAACTGTTCGGGGCCGCTCTCCGGACATGGCCTTGACCAACCCCAGAACCACCTCGGGGGCATCGCTCCACGTGGGCGAACTGCTGAGGACAACGCTCGTGGTCTCGCGGTGGCCGTACTCGAGCTGGAAAGCCTCGAAAGCCTCGCGGAAAGCACAATGTTCGGGTTCCTTGTCCACCAACTCCAGGAATTCACGAGGTCCCGAATCATGGAGGGCCCGCGAAAGCCCGGGGTCGTCCGCCGCGATGGAGGCGAGGCGTTCGAGGGCCCGGTTTGCTTGGCTCGTCCGCGTTTCCGCCCCGGCGATCAACGCCGGCGCAAGCTTCGTCTTGCCCAGGAACAGAAGCATGAAACGCATTTTGAGCACCGGCACCAGAATGCCGGGCAGATACGAGACCCTCAAATCCGTGATGCTCTCCATTGCCGCGAAGCACTCCCCGGCAAATGCAACGACCGCACGCCACCGCAACGGGCCGAGGTCAGTTCCGTTCAGCCGTTCGATGTTGCCGAGGAACAGTGAGAAACGCGGATCCTGGGTCCAGGCGCCGGCCTTGAATCGCCTCGCCCGGCGCAACAAGGAGAGCGGTGCGGCAAGCGTCCGGACGGTCGGGTGCGGAACCGGCGGGATGAGCTGCACCACCACCCCGTCTTCCTCCGGCAGCAACTCCTCCACCGATGGGAAGACCACGCCCACGCTCCCGGCCATCCCGTGCAGCATGGCAAGGATCCCCCGGCTCATCCAGCCGGATACGTCCAAGGGATAGGGCCGCTCTTGGAACATCTCAATGAAGAACGGCCCCACGCGCCGTTGGACCGCGTTGAGGACGGGCGGTTGGGGCGGGAGCGCGGTCATGGGCCTCGACTGCAGCACGTACAGCGTTCCGTCGGCCGTCGCCCACTCGATGTCCTGTGGCTGGCCGAAATGCTGCTGCGCCTTCCTTCCCAGCCTGGCCAGTTCCGCCAATTCCTCCGCGGAGAGCCCGGGCTTCGAACCCGGACCGCCGGGGCTTTCCTGTGTACCGCCGCCTTCGGCCGCGCTGATCACCAGCTCGCGGCCACCGGGCGTAAAACTGAGCGTTTTCCCCGAGCGGTCCAGCACGTAGTGCTCCGGCGTCACCCGCCCCGAAACCACGGCCTCCCCCAGCCCGGGATTCGCGTCCACCACCATCTCGCCGCGCTCGCCCGTGACCGGGTTCGCGGTAAACAGGACGCCCGCCATTGCGGCCGGCACCATCTTTTGCACGACGACGGCGATCGCCACCTCGCGCGGGACGATCCCCTGCCGTCGGCGATAGGCCATCGCCCGGTCCGTCCACAACGAGGCCCAGCAGTTGGCGACCGCCTGGACTACTTCGTCCCCACCGAGCACGTTGAGGTAGGTGTCCTGTTGACCGGCAAACGCGGCTCCCGGAAGATCTTCCGCCGTCGCGCTGGACCGGACCGCGACTGCCCCGCCGCCCAGCCGCGCATAGGCATCGAGGATCTCCTGCCGCATTCGCTCAGGCATTTCCGCTGCGGCGAAAAGTGCCCGGAGGGCCGCACCGCCGATGCCGTGGCCGCCGTCGGGCGCACCGCCGTCGAGCACTTCGTCGGGCGCTTCTTCGGGCTCGACGGACAGAAAATTGCCGAGCGCGGCACCCACGTTCGTTTCCGCCAGGAAGGACAGGTACGCGCCCGTGGTGATGATGAAGCCCGGCGGCACCGGGAATCCTTGATGCACCAACTCCCCGAGCGCGGCACCCTTCCCACCGGCAACGGCGATGTCCCCCGCGCCGAATTGGGCCAAGGGCGCGATGGTCGGCTTCGACGCTTCATGGGGTCCCGACCCCGGCGTGGAGTCTTTGGTGTGCTGCTGGGCATCGTCCAAAGCGCGGACCCCCGGAATTAGAGAACTGCTGGTTCTCTAAAAGCTACTCTTGGCCCGATCACGGCACAATGCTCCGCGACGACTGCTCCAACATGCGGAAACGACGACGGCGATCCCGCACCGAGGTGCGGGATCGCCGTCGTCGTAAGCCAGATTTCGGCAGGTGGGCTAGGCCAGGCGGGCCTTCAGTCCGTCGAGCTCGGAGAGCAGCGCGGCCGGCAGTGAACCGCCGAACTTTGCGTACCATTCCTCGATCGATGCCAGTTCGGTCTCCCACTCGGCCGGGTCGACGCGTACTGCGGCTTCCACCTCGGCGGGGGTCATGTCCAGGCCTTCGAGATCGATGGCCTCGCCGGTCGGCACGAAGCCGATGGGTGTCTCGACGGCGTCGGCCTTGCCTTCGAGCCGCTCGATGGCCCACTTGAGGACGCGGGCGTTGTCACCGAAGCCGGGCCAGGCGAAACCACCCTCGGCAGTGCGGCGGAACCAGTTGACCAGGAAGATCTTGGGCAGTCGCTCAGGGTTGGCCTTGGCGGACAGGTTGACCCAGTGGTTCAGGTAGTCGCCTGCGTCGTAGCCGATGAACGGCAGCATGGCCATGGGGTCGCGACGCACCACGCCAACGGCACCGGCCGCTGCAGCAGTGGTTTCGGAGGACAACGTGGAACCCATGAAGATGCCGTTGGACCAGTCGCGGGCCTCGGTGACCAGGGGGATGGTGGTCTTGCGGCGGCCGCCGAAGAGGATCGCGGAGAGCTCCACGCCTTCGGGGCTGAAGTATTCCTCGGCGAGCATGTCGATCTGGTCGATCGGAGTGCAGAAGCGGGAGTTCGGGTGCGCCGCGGGCTTGTCCGAATCGGAGGTCCAGGAGTTGCCCTGCCAGTCGGTCAGGTGCGCCGGAGTCTCCTCCGTCATGCCTTCCCACCACACGCCGCCGTCGTCGGTCATCGCCACGTTGGTGAAGATGCTGTTGCCCTTGGCGATGGCGCGCATCGCGTTGGGGTTGGTGCCCCAACCGGTGCCGGGAGCGACCCCGAACAGGCCGGCCTCGGGGTTGACGGCGCGGAGTTCGCCTTCCTTGCCGAAGCGCATCCAGGTGATGTCGTCGCCGAGGGTCTCCACCTTCCAGCCCTTGATGGTGGGATCGAGCAGCGCGAGGTTGGTCTTGCCGCAAGCAGAGGGGAACGCCGCGGAGACGTAGTAGGTCTTCTGCTCAGGCGAAGTCAGTTTGAGGATGAGCATGTGCTCCGCGAGCCAGCCTTCGTCGCGTGCCATGACGGACGCGATGCGCAGCGCGTAGCACTTCTTGCCGAGGAGGGCGTTGCCGCCGTAACCGGAGCCGAAAGACCAGATGGAGCGCTCTTCCGGGAAGTGCACGATCCATTTGTCCGGGTTGCAGGGCCATGCGACGTCTGCCTGGCCGGCTTCCAGCGGAGCTCCCAGGGAGTGCAACGCGGGGACGAAGAACGCGTCGGTCTGCGTAATGCGCTCAAGGACGTCGGTACCGATACGGGCCATGATGCGCATCGACGCAACAACGTAAGCGGAGTCGGTGATCTCGACGCCGAACTTAGGATCTTCGGCATCCAGGTGGCCCATGACGAACGGAATGACGTACATGGTGCGGCCGCGCATGGAGCCGGCGAACAAGCCGCGCAGCTTCTGCTTCATCTCGGCAGGAGCCATCCAGTTGTTCGTGAAGCCTGCATCCCGCTCGTTCTCGGAGCAGATGAAGGTCTGCTCTTCCACACGCGCAACATCGGCAGGATCGGAGAATGCTGCGAAGGAGTTCGGGAAAGTCTCCGGGTTCAGCCTTTTCAGGGTGCCCGCCGCGACGAGTTCGTCGGTCAGCTTCTTGTTTTCCGCTTCGCTGCCGTCAACCCAGTGGATGCGGTCCGGCTGTGTCAGCTCGGCCACTTCCTCCACCCAGGCCAACAGGCGTGCATGCGTAGTAGGTGCCTTCTCAAGCAACGGCAGTCGCGCCAGATCGCCCATCGTGGTTCCCTTCCTCGGGTTCAGTGGTGTGTCCTAAATGCTAGGGGTCGCGGAGTAGACCAATCTGGGTCCAGACATGGGATCTCTTGACCATTTCGGAGCAAAACCCCTAAAAATCAAGGATCTGCCTCAGAGATTCGCCAAATTTAGTGACCAAGGTCACATAGACCGGTCTAGTTAGGCAGATTACATCGCATCGATTTGGCACCAACAGGGATCTCGCGTAAAGTTTATTGAGGTTCGAGGGGGGAACGAGTTTGAAACTCCCGAGAATCACCAAGATGCGCCCATAGCTCAGCTGGATAGAGCGTCTGTCTACGGAACAGAAGGCCGGGGGTTCGAATCCCTCTGGGCGCACAAATCAAGACCCGCACCGGTTCCGGTGCGGGTCTTTTTTCGTTAAATTCCGGGCCGGGTTGGTTGGCGCCTTCCTGACCCTCTTTGCCGCGCCACGGACACCAAATGACGAGACTCGCCGTGTCGTAACTGCTTTCCCAAACCAAAGAAGGTCAGGAAGGCGCACGCCGCCAGGAAACCGAAGGACTCACGCCGCGCTGCCCGGCCAGCAGACCTCACTAAAGCGGCCGGAGATGCTCGTACGATTCTGCTGGATCATTGCCGCCGCCATGTGCCGGCACCCTTGGAATCACGCGGCCGGGGCCTTCGGCATGGAGATTGATCCAGCGGAATCCGACGCAGACCCCGGCATCTGATCACCCAAGCGCAAGCCGACGATACCCTCGTCTCCGGGGTTGACCGCGCCCTCCTGACTCTCTTTGCCGTATCGTCCTCCCCATGTTTGCCGCGCCAATGACGCGACCCCGCCGTGGCGCAAGCGCTTTCCCAAGCCAAACATGGGGAGGACGGTTGCGGACCTCCAGAAAGCCGAAAGGGGTCCCTGTACCAGTCCAGGCAGGCCTCGCGCCCCGGCTCCTGCTCACCCAAGTGGATGGCGACGTCACTCCCTTCTCCGGCCTTTGGCCCGCGCCTTCCTGACCCTCTTTTGCCGCGCCGCGGCCACAAAATGACGAGACTCGCCGTGTCGCAATCGCTTTCCCACACCAAAGAAGGTCAGGAAGGCACAGGGCGCCGCGGCAGGAGCCGCCCAAAAGGCAAGGGCCGCCGTCGTACTTCATGACAAAGTACGACGGCGGCCCTTGAGCTTGGGTGCCAGGCTTTAGACCGCGACGGCGTCGCTGATGCGGCGGCGGATCCCGTCGAAGTGGCGGTTGAGCAGTTCGGCTGCCGCGGTCTTGTCCCCGGTGGCGACGGCGGTGTAGATGCTTCGGTGCATTGCCGCCGTGGCTACGAGGTCTTCGTTGTCGGAGCCGATCTCCACGTGTATTTTCCGGTAGACCTTCCAGAAGACGCCCATCAGGTTGATGAGGAGTTCGTTGTTCAGGGGCTCGAACAGCCGGCGGTGGAACTCGGCGTCGGCGGCGACGAAGTTCTCGCCGGAGTTCGCGAGCTCCTCCATCTGCTTGACGGCCTCTTCGATCAAGGCGAGCTGCTCGGTGGTCATCACGTCCATCGAGGATCCGATGAGCCCCGATTCGAGGGCCTGGCGCACGTCCACGAGTTGCAGCGCCTCGAGCCCCTGGTGGCGCAGCGACAAGCGGCCCCGGAACGTCAGGCCGTCGGCGAGCGCCTCGAAGTTGCTCGGGGCGACGAACATGCCAAATCCATGGCGGATCTCGATGACACCGAGGGCCTGCAGAACTTTCAGGGATTCGCGCAGAGTGTTGCGCCCGACGCCCAACGCCACGGAGAGTTCATTCTCCGTGGGCAGTGGATCGCCCGCCTCAAGCTCGCGCTCGAGGATCAATTCCATAATGTCGGATTGGAGGGCCCTGAGCCGGGCCTGTGCGCTGAACCGCGCCTGCGGAACGACACCGGAAGTGGTCATGGCTCTCCTTGCAAAAGTACTCATCCTTGGCCTGGATCCTTTGAGGACCGGGGACAAGGAATCAGTGCAGTGTTAATGTTGAGGTGAGCCTAGCGCCCACCGTGGATATAGTGCTTCGCAACATACAATATCGGATGTCCCATCTCCTTGATAGATGTTCGCCCTTATTTTTGACCGAGCCCCGGGGCCGAGCTCCAGACTGAGCCTCAGGCCGACCCCGCAAGTGAACCGCGGTGCAAGACCCCGCCGGCAGCCCCACCGGCAGCCCCGCCGGCAGCGCCGGAGCCGCCCGTCGGGTCGCCAGTGATCCGGATCTCGCTTGACGACTTCATGTGACCGCCCTTACAGTTTCTTTACGAGCATCGGATGTCCTACATCCGATAACCAGAAAAACTTGAATGGTGAGGCATCTTATGAGCAACACGATTAACAAACTGCCGCTGGTCAGCGACGCGAGCCGACGCAACTTCCTCCAGCTGACCGGGGCGATCGGAGCCGCGGCAGCGTTCACGGCCACCCTGTCCGCATGTGGCGGTCCTGCCTCCACCACGACGGGCGCAGCAAACAACACTGCGACCGTCAACAAGGATCTCACCATCGAAGCAGGCATCTCCTATGCCCTGTCCACCGGTTTCGACCCGCTGACGTCCTCCGGAGCCACGCCGCAGGCCGCCAACCTGCACATCTTCGAAGGCCTCGTGGAACTCCACCCCGCCACCCGCGAGCCCTATAACGCGCTGGCCGCGAGCGACCCCAAAAAGGTCAACGACACCACCTACCAGGTGACCATCCGCGACGGCGCCAAGTTCCACAACGGCGCCCCCGTCACCACCGACGATGTTGTCTACTCCTTCACCCGCGTGATGGACCCGGCCAACAAGTCCTTGTTCTCCCAGTTCATTCCCTTCATCAAAGACGTCAAGGCCCTCGATGCGAAGACGGTCGAATTCTCGCTGAAATACCCTTTCCCCGGTTTCGGACCGCGAATCTCCGTGGTGAAGGTGGTTCCGAAGGCGTTGGCCTCGGCCGATCAGAAGGGATTCGATGCCAAGCCCGTCGGTTCCGGCCCCTACAAGCTGATCTCGGCCGTCAAGGACGACAAGATCGTCTTCGAAGCATTCGCCGACTACAACGGCCCCAAGCCGGCACTCGCGAAAGGGATGACCTGGCTGTTGCTCTCGGACGCGGCAGCCCGTGTCACCGCAGCCCAGTCGGGACGCGTCCAGGCGATCGAAGACGTCCCCTACCTGGACATGGACGGGCTCAAGTCCAAGACACGGGTCGAATCCGTGCAGTCCTTCGGCATGCTGTTCCTGATGTTCAACTGTGCCAAGGCCCCGTTCGACAACAAGCTGGTCCGCCAGGCACTCCACTACGGACTGGACAAGGACGCCATCATCAAGAAGGCCTTGTTCGGCAATGCGAAGGCCGCGTCGTCGTACTTCCAGGAGGGCCACCCGGACTACGTCAAGGCAAAGAACGTCTACGGCTACGATCCCCAGAAGGCCGCGGACCTCCTCAAGCAGGCCGGCGTGAGCAACCTCGAATTCGAACTGCTCACCACGGATACCGCCTGGGTCAAGGATGTTGCCCCGCTGATGCTGGAATCCTGGAACAAGATCCCCGGCGTCAAGGTCACCGCAAAGAACCTGCAGTCCGGAGCCTTGTATTCCGACAGGGTCGGCAAGGCCGACTTCTCGGTAGTCGCGGCCCCCGGCGACCCCTCCGTTTTCGGCAACGACGCGGACCTGCTCTTGAGCTGGTTCTACTCCGGCGCCACCTGGATGGCCAAGCGCGCCTACTGGACTACCCCGGAAAGCGCTACCCTCCAGGGCTTGATGGATAAGGGATCACAGGCCGCGGCCGCTGATGCGAAGAACATTACCGGTCAAATCGTGGACCTCGTCTCCGAGGAACTTCCCCTGTACCCGATGTTCCACCGCCAACTCCCCAGTGCCTGGGACGAAAAGAAGCTGTCGGGCTTCAAGCCGCTGCCCACCACGGGACTGTCCTTCATCGGCGTCGGCCGCACCTCCTAGCCACACCACACGCTGAGCCGCCCAACTGGCTCGCATTTGTTGTCGTTTAGACGGCTCAAAACGACACTTACTGCGAGCTAGTTGGGCGGGGCGCACCCCTCAGACGCACTACCCCGCGGGAGCACCACGCAGCCCCGCACCAAAGCAACCGGAGAACAAATTGGTCATGATATTGCGTCTGTTTGGACGCAGGCTCGCAGCATTGCCCTTGATGATCCTGGGCATCACGCTGCTGGTCTTCCTCGTCCTTCAAGCAGCACCAGGCGACCAGGCCAGCTCGGCCCTCGGCGAAGGCGCCAGCGAGGCAGCAAAACAGCAGTACCGCCAGGACAACGGCCTGAACGATCCCCTGTTCGTCCAATACTTCCGATTCCTCGGCAGGCTCCTGCATCTCGATCTGGGCGTCACCACCCCGCCGTCCAAGTCGGTGGCAAGCATGATCGCCTCGGCCTTCCCGCTGACCCTCCAGCTGACCTTCCTCGGCGTGATCATCGCCGTCGTCCTGTCCTTGGTCTTCGGCATCATCGGCGCCCTCTACCGCGACAAATGGCAAGATCAGCTGGTCCGGATCTTCTCCATCGCGGCCATCGCCACCCCGTCCTTCTGGCTTGGCATCCTGCTCATCCAGTGGTTCGCGCTCGGTGACAACCCGCTGTTTCCCTCGGGTGGAATCGCGACGCCGGAGTCCGGCTTCGGCGGTTGGCTCAACTCGATGGCGCTCCCGGCCCTCGCCCTCGGCATTCCGGTCTCCGCTTCCCTCATCCGCGTGGTCCGCACGTCCATGGTGGAGGAACTGGACCGCGACTACGTCCGCACTGCCATCGGCAACGGGGTCCCCTACCGCGAGGTGGTGTCCCGGAACGTCCTGCGCAACGCGCTCGTGACTCCGGTGACCGTGCTGGGACTCAGGATCGGCTACCTCCTGGGCGGCGCCGTCGTGATTGAAATGATCTTCGCCCTTCCCGGCATGGGCCAGCTGATCCTCAACGGCATCACCAACCTGGACGTCAACCTGGTCCAGGGGGTGGTCCTCACCATCTCGGTCACCTTCGTTCTGGTGAACATCGTGGTTGACCTCCTGTACCTGCTCATCAACCCCCGAATCAGGACGGTATAGCCATGCGCAGCAAACTTGCTGAACGGCTCAGCGCCCCGGGCGTCCGCTTCAAGTCCCTCCCGTGGGGATCGCGTTTTGCCTTGTTGTTCCTCGTGATCATCGCCCTCGCGGCGATCTTCGCCCCGGTCATCGCGCCCCACGATCCCCTGGAAACGTTCATCCCGGCGCAAGCTCCGGACGGCGACCACTTCTTCGGTACCGACCGCCTGGGCCGCGACGTCTTCTCACGGCTCCTCTACGGTTCGCAGTCTTCGCTCATGATCGGCCTCGGCGCTGTGGCCCTCGCGATCGTCGTCGGCGCGGTGCTTGGCTCGCTCGCCGCGACGTCCAGCAAAGCAGTCAACGAGGTCATCATGCGCCTCATGGACATCCTCATGGCGTTCCCGGGCATCGCCCTCGCAGCCGTACTCCTGGCCGCGTTCGGCAACTCGGTGCCCACCATCATCGTCGCGATCGCCATCATCTACACTCCACAGCTCGCCCGCGTGGTCCGCGCCAATGTGCTCTCCCAATACGGTGAAGACTATGTCCGGGCCGAACGCGTGATGGGCGCCGGCCGCGCCTACATCCTGCTCAAGCACATTGTCCGCAACACCGCTGCACCGGTGCTGGTTTTCGCCACGGTCATGGTGGCCGATGCCATCATCCTCGAAGCCTCGTTGTCCTTCCTCGGCGCAGGTGTCCAGGATCCCGCGCCGTCGTGGGGCAATGTGATCTCCTACGGCCGCAACCTGGTCCTCTCAGGCGGCTGGTGGGCAACCACCTTCGCCGGCCTCACCATCCTCCTGACCGTGCTTGCGCTGAACATCCTCGCCGAGGGCCTCACCGATGCCATGGTGAACCCGAAGCTACGCAAAGCGCCGGTGGTGAAGGACGACGACGGTGCTGCCGCTGCCTTTGCGGGCGCGGCGGTGACTGGCGCCTCCGTCGATACCGAGATCGCGACGTCGGTAGCCCAGTCTTCCGTGGTGGAACAGCACGAGCTCGACGGCGTTCGCGCCGCCAACGGCGATCCGCTCTCGGAAGAGGACTACGCGGCGTCCGTCCTGAACGATACCCGCGTCCTGAACGATCCGAGGGTCGCGGCCACGAATCCCCACGCCCTGTTGGATAAGGAGCTCGAGCTCCTCGCGTCCATCGAGGCCAAGCGCACGGACCGGCTCCCCCAGGTTCCCGCCGATGCCCGCAACGTGCTGGAGGTCAGGAACCTGTCCATCCGCTTCCCCGGCCGCTTTGGCGAAACAGCGATCGTGGACAACGTCTCCTTCACGGTCCGCGAAGGGGAAACCATGGGCCTGGTGGGCGAATCCGGCTGCGGCAAGTCCATCACCTCCCTCGCGATCATGGGCCTCCTGCCAAAGACCGCCGAGATCACCGGTTCCATCACCTTCGACGGCAAGGAACTCCTGGATTCCGGCTCGAAACACAGCAACGCCAAGGCCTACCAGGGCCTGCGCGGCGAACAGATCGCCATGGTCTACCAGGATGCGCTGAGCTCGCTCAACCCGTCCATGAAGATCAAGGAGCAAATGACGCAGCTGACCCGGCGCGGCGGCCGCAAGACCCCGGCCGAGTTGCTGGAAATGGTCAAGCTCGACCCCGTCCGGACGCTCGCCAGCTACCCGCACGAGCTTTCCGGCGGGCAGCGCCAACGCGTCCTGATCGCCATGGCGCTCTCCCGTTCGCCGAAGATCGTGGTGGCAGACGAACCCACCACCGCCCTCGACGTCACCGTCCAGAAGCAGGTAGTGGAACTGCTCAACGAACTGCGCGAACAGCTCGGCTTCGCCATGGTCTTCGTCAGCCACGACCTCGCCCTGGTCGCCTCCCTGGCGCACCGCATCACGGTCATGTACGCCGGCCAGGTGGTGGAATCCGCACAGGCCTCGGAGCTCCTGCAGAACCCGCGGCACGAATACACGCGCGGCCTGTTGGGCGCCGTCCTATCGATCGAGGCCGACGCCGTCCGCCTCCACCAGATCCCCGGCACCGTCCCGTCGCCGCGCGATTTCGCTCCCGGCGACCGCTTTGCGGCCCGCTCGCTGAGGCCCGACGCCGACCCGAACCAGCAATTGGTCCTCGCCGTCGTTGATCCGGCCGGCGACGGAGCAGACCGCGACCACTACTGGGCCAGCCACCTGAAGGAGGACGCAAAGTGAGCGTTTCAACCGGCAAGCCGGTCATCGAGCTCAAGGACGTCAAGGTCCACCACCGTGCCCGCACGGGCGGTCTCTTCCGGCCGAACATCGTCAAAGCGGTGAACGGCGTGGACTTCAGCATCAGCCGCGGCGAAACGGTCGGCATCGTCGGCGAGTCCGGCTGCGGCAAGTCCACGCTCGCTTCAGTGCTCGTGGGACTCCAGCCCCCGACGTCGGGCCAGGTGCTCTTCCACGGCAAGCCGGCCATCAAACGCAACGCCCGGATGCTCAAGGAATTCGGACGCGCCGTCTCCGTGGTCTTCCAGGACCCGGCCACGGCACTCAATCCGCGCATGACGATCCAGGACATCCTCACCGATCCCCTGCAGGTGCACGGCATCGGCAACGCCGCGTCGCGCTCGGACAAGGTCAGGGAACTGCTGGCCCTCGTCGGCCTGCCGCAATCGGCAGGCGAGGTCACGCCGTCGCAGGTTTCCGGCGGCCAGCGCCAGCGCGTGGCGATCGCCCGCGCCCTCGCCTTGGACCCGGACATCATCGTGGCGGACGAGCCGACGTCGGCCCTCGACGTTTCCGTCCGCGCCCAAGTGCTCAACCTGCTGTCCGACCTGAAAACCCAGCTGAACCTCGGCATGGTCTTCATCTCGCACGACATCCAGACCGTCCGCTACGTCTCCGACCGCATCTGCGTCATGTACTTCGGGCAGATCGTCGAGGAAGGCCCGGCCGCCCAGGTCTTCGACAACCCGAGCAACGACTACACCAAGAAGCTGCTCGGCGCCGCGCCCAGCCTGCTCCACACCTAAGTTTTTCCCATCCAGATCCAAGCAACGGAGATTTCTGTGTCTACTCAGTTCCAGGGCGTCATTCCCCCGGTCATCACCCCCCGCCACGCTGACGGCCGCGTTGACACCGCGTCCCTGAAGAACGTCACCAAGCACCTGCTCGACGGCGGCGTGTCCGGCCTCTTCGTGCTGGGTTCCTCGGGCGAGGTCCCCTACATGACCAACGAGGAGCGCGAACTGGTCGTCTCCACGATCGCCGACGCGAACGCCGGCGCCGTGCCCCTGATCGTCGGTGCCAACGAACAGACCACCAACCGCGTCATCGAAGAAGCACGCAAGGTCGTGGACCTCGGCGCCGACGCCATCGTGGTCACCTCCATGTACTACGCCATCGGCAACGCCCAGGAGACCGAAACCCACTTCCGCAGCATCCACGCTGCCGTGGACAAGCCGATATTCGCCTACGACGTCCCCGTCCGCACCCACTTCAAGCTTCCCACCGACCTCCTGGTCCGCCTCGGCCGCGACGGCGTCATCGCAGGCGTCAAGGACTCCTCCGGCGACGACGTCTCGTTCCGCCAGCTCGTCCTCGCAGCCAAGGACATCCCCAACTTCGACATCTTCACGGGCCACGAAATCGTCGTCGACGGCGCCCTCCTCGCCGGCGCCCAAGGCGTAGTTCCGGGCCTCGGCAACGTCGACCCCGCCGGTTACCGCCGCCTGTTCGACGCCACCCAAGACGGAGACTGGACCGCCGCGGCCGCCGAACAGGACCGCCTGGCCGACCTCTTCGACATCGTCTACACCCCCAACGGCCGCGTCTCCGGCGGCGCAGCAGGACTAGGCGCCTTCAAGACCGCCCTCCAAATCATGGGCATCATCGAATCCAACACGATGAGCGCCCCGATGCTCTCCCTCAACGCCGAAGAAACCTCCGCAATCCGCACGATCCTCGAGCGCAACGGCCTGGTCTAAAATTCGGCGGCTCTTCCCGCCTGAGCTTCCGATCCGCCCTCACCTGGGCGCGTTGCCGTCACCTCACCTTTCGTGGGTTGACGTGGTCGGGTCGTGCCGCAGGTCCAGTTTTGCCGTCCCTTAGACACCTCCCGACGCTTCATTCCCGTCGCTGGGCGACGTCCATGCAGCTCTGGTCGGCGATGCGGGACTACACAAAACCGTCCCTCCGACACTCGGGCGATTGCGGAACCTTTCGAGGCGGTCCGGATCCGCACGGTGCCGCTTCAGGCGGCAGGTCCCGGTCGGCGAGCCAACCGTTCGAAGCGTCCGGTGAGTCGATCGCCTGAGGCGCCGGGCCGGGGTCTTGCGTAGGCGCGCATCGCCGACCAGAGTCGTCTGAAGGTCGCCCAGCGACCGAAAGGCGACGTCGGGAGGTGTCTAAGCGCCGGCAAGGCCGCGGTTTGGCGCCGCCCCAGCCACAACGAACCCGACCACGAACAGACCGCAGCGCAGCGCCACCGCAACCACAACTGACCGGGCCACAGCCCATCCGCAGCAACAATGAACCCAGCAATCGAACGATCCGGAGGACAAACATGATGCACGTGGTCGGGGTCGATCTTGGCGGGACGAAGACTGCCGCGGGAGTTGTGGGGGCCGACGGGGAGGTGTTGTTTTCGGAGCAGATTCCTACGCTGAATCGGGGTGGGGGCGACTTGATTTTGCGGGAGACGGCGGCGCTCGTGGCGCGGCTCATGCGGCGGGCGGCGGGTGGGGGAATCGACGTCGGGCGTGTTGGCGTGGGTTCGGCCGGGGTGATCGATGCCGTGAATGGCGAGGTAGTTTCGGCGACCGATGCGATCCTCGGGTGGGCCGGCACCAGGTTGACGGCGGGGTTGGCGCAACTCCTGGGTTTGCCTAGGGGGTCGGTCTGCGCGGTCAACGATGTGCATGCGCATGCTCTGGGTGAGGCGTGGCGCGGGGCCGCTGCTGGGTCTTCGAGTTCGCTCATGGTGGCGTTCGGGACGGGTGTGGGCGGCAGTTTTGTGCTGGACGGCACTCCTGTTTTGGGGCACCACTATGTGGGCGGGCACGTGGGGCACTTTGCGTCGCCGTACGCCTATCACGAGGGGAAGGCCCTCCCGTGCGTGTGCGGCGGCTCGGGCCACGTCGAGGCCATCGCCTCCGGCCCAGCCATCCACGAATCCTTCCTCCGTTTCGGCGGCTCCCCCGAGGTCCGTGATACGCGTGCCGTGTTTGCGCTGGCGCACGACGGCGACAGTGCCGACGCCGCTGACAGTGTGGCCGCGATCAAGGCCATCGGGGCGGGCGCGGGTGCTGCCGGGCAGGCGATCGGCGGGCTCGTCAACATCCTCGACCCGGAAACGGTCGTGGTTTCCGGGGGCCTGGCGGATGCGGGAGATTTCTGGTGGAAACCCATGGAACGCGCCCTGCGCAAGGAGCTCATGGCCCCGCTTGCCGGCATTCCCGTGCATCGCGCGGCGCTAGGCAATACCGCCGCCATTGTGGGCGCGGCCAAACTCGTCCTCAACTGACCCCAAACACCCGCGCACCCAGAAACCGAAACACCCGAACCCTCGCAAGGAGACCCCCATGATCCTGACCCCCGATGGCCTCGAAGCCCTCCGCTCGCAATTGATCGTGTCCTGCCAGGCCTACCCGGGCGAACCCATGCGCGATCCCCGGACCACCGGCCAGGTGGCGGCGTCGGCGGTGATCGGCGGTGCTGCGGCAGTCCGGGTCCAGGGCCTTGCCGACGTCCAGTTCACCCGCACCGCCGTGGAGGTTCCCGTGATCGGGCTCTGGAAGGACGGGCACGACGGCGTATTCATCACCCCGACGCTCCGGCACGCCCTCGCCGTCGCAAATGCCGGTGCCCACGTCGTGGCCATCGACGGCACGCGGCGCACGCGTCCTGATGGCTTGTCCCTCAAGCAAACCATTGAGGGACTCCACGCCGAATCGCACGCCTTGGTCATGGCCGACTGCGGTTCCTACGCCGATGCCGCCGCCGCCGTCGAAGCCGGCGCTGACCTGATCGGCACCACGCTGGCCGGGTACACCGGGGAGCGTCCCAAGACGGACGGACCCGACCTTGAACTTCTCGCGGAGATCGCCGGCGCCGGGCTAGGCAAGCCGCTCATCGCCGAGGGCCGCATCCATACCCCCGCACAGGCCCGCCAGGCCCTCGACGCCGGGGCGTTCGCCGTCGTCGTCGGTACCGCCATCACGCATCCGGCGAGCATCACCGGCTGGTTCAAAGGCGCAATGGACGCCTAACTGAGGCCAAAGCTGCATGATTTTGCTGGATCATTCGCATCCCACCAAAAAAGATCCGCGCAAATCCGGGCCCCGCGGTTCCGCTCCGAGGAATGATCCAGCAGAATCCGTCGCCGGGTCCCTAATCCTGGCCTGTGTCCGGGCATAGCGCAAGCCCGCCAGGCCCTCGACGCCGGGGCGTTCGCCGTCGTCGTCGGTACCGCCATCACGCACCCGGCCAGCATCGCAGGCTGGTTCAAGGGCGCAATGGACGCCTAACTGAGGCCAAAGCTGCATGATTTTGCTGGATCATTCGCATCCCACCAAAAAAGATCCGCGCAAATCCGGGCCCCGCGGTTCCGCTCCGAGGAATGATCCTGCAGAATCCGTCGCCGGGTCCCTCATCCCGGCCTATGTCCGGGCGTAGGCTTCTCCCATGGCTGAGGAGAATATCCGGGAATTCGATGTCATCGTGATCGGCGCCGGGGCCGTGGGTGAGAACGTTGCAGACCGAGTGGTCCGGGGCGGCCTCACCGCGGCCATCGTGGAGGCCGAACTCGTCGGAGGGGAATGCTCCTATTGGGCCTGCATACCGTCCAAAGCCCTCCTTCGGCCCGGAACCGCACTGCACACAGCACAATCAGTGCCCGGAGCATCGGACGCCGTCACGAAAGTCCTGGACGCCGCACCGGTCCTGAAGTACCGCGACTACTTCACCAACAAATGGCAGGACGACGGCGCGGTCCAATGGCTCGAGGACACCGGCATCGAACTCATCCGGGGCCGGGCGCGCATCACCGGCCCGCGAGAAGTCCAAGTGGACGGCAAAGACGGCACCAGCTACTCGCTCAAGGCCCATCACGCCGTGGTGGTGGCCACCGGCTCCACACCGCTCATCCCGAAAATCGACGGCTTGCGCAACGTCCCTTACTGGACAACCCGCGGCGCCACGTCTGCGCGGCGCATCCCCGAACGGTTCATCGTACTGGGCGGCGGTGTCGCCAGCGTCGAGCTTGCCCAGGCGTTCGCCCGCTTGGGCTCGTCGGTGTCGATCGTTGCCCGGGGCCGGCTGTTGAGCGCGTTCCCCGAGGAAGCCGCCGGCTTGGTCGCGGCGGGGCTGCGGGCCGACGGCGTCGATCTGCACCTTGGGGCCGACACGGCTCGGGTTGAACACGACCCGGACCATGCCTTCAGCGTCACGCTTGGCGACGGGACGGTCTTGAACAGTGACGAGTTGCTGGTGGCGACTGGCCGGAGGCCGGCCCTTGATAATTTGGGGCTCGAGAACGTAGGGCTCGACGCCGAAGAGGGCAAGCCTTTGCGCCTCGCCACGGACTCGAGCGGCTTGGTGGAAGGCGCAGCGAGCGACGGCACCAGCGGGCTGTGGCTCTACGCGGCCGGCGACGCCGCGGGATCGGTCTTCCTCACCCACCAGGGCAAGTACGAGGCCCGGGCAACCGGCGACGCTATTGTGGCCCGGGCCAACGGAACCCTCCACGGCACCCCGAAACCGTGGACTTCCCTGGCAAAGACGGCCGACGAATATGCGATCCCCAGTGTGGTCTTCACGGATCCGGAGGTGGCATCCGTGGGTCCGAGCCTCAAGCAGGCTCTGCAAAAGGGCATTAACGCAAGCTCGGTGGATCTCCCCATCAACGTGTCCGGCTCACAGCTGCATTCGGAAAATTACCAAGGCTGGGCGCAACTGGTGGTGGACGAGGACCGGAAGGTGCTGCTGGGCGCAACGTTTGCCGGGCCCGGCGTGGCCGAGCTGTTGCACGGCGCCACCATCGCGATTGTGGGCGAAGTGCCTTTGGATCGGCTGTGGCATGCGGTGCCGTCGTTCCCGACCATCAGCGAGGTGTGGCTGCGCCTGTTGGAGAAGTACGGACTGTGATAGAGGTCTATTTGAACTGACCGGTCAGTTCAGTTACGATTGGAGCAGATAACAGGTTCTGCGAAAGGTCCAATTGTGCTGTCTGCACAGCAACTCCAGATCGACGGCCGCCGGGACGATCTCCTGCCTCCCACGTCCCTCGAAGCCAGGCGCGGCGAGCTCCTCCTGGTCAGCGGAGACGGTCAGGACCAGCGCACGGCATTGGCACTAGCGTTGAGCGGCCGGATGAAGCCCAGCAAAGGCCTCCTGAGCTGGGACAACTCCACGAAGACGAAAAAGGTCCGGGCCGCGAGCGCCCTCATTGACGCTCCCGGCGTCAACGAGCCCGAGCAGCATTTGAGCGTCCGCGACCTCGTCACCGAAGACCTCTCCCTTATCCCCCGCCGCTACCGTGGTGCGCTCCTCAGCAAGCCGTGGCTCAAGGTCAACCGTTTCGAGGACATCGCCGGGCTGTGGATTGAGCAGCTCCCCGCGGACCGACGCCTCGAGCTGCTGACCGCCTTGGCTCTCGCGGACCCGGCCCTTGACCTCCTGGTGCTCGACTCCCCGGACCGCCACAGCGCGAACCCTGCGGACTGGCTCCCCCGCCTTGAGCAGTTGGCGTACGACGCCGGGCGGCCGCTCGCCGTCGTGGCGGTTGTTTCTGCCCTCCCGGACAACTGGCACGGCCCTGCCGCGGTGATCGGCAACTCGGTCACCCACACGGCACCCGCCGAACCCGCGCAACCCGGAGTATCCCTCGACAACGCGCAAGAAGATCCCGAAGAAGTACCCGAAACCCTGCAAAGGACCGCAAAGTGACTGTTCTGCGGCTGGCCCGCTCCGAACTCAAGCGCATGACCGGCGGGCTCCTGCCCAAGCTGACCATCCTCGCCCTGACCATGGTGCCCCTGCTCTACGGAGCCGTGTACCTTTACGCGAACTGGGATCCGTACGGCAACCTCAACCAGATCGACGCCGCCTTGGTGGTCGAGGACGCGGGAGCCCAGCCGGCAAGCGGCCCCGAACTCCAGGCAGGCCAGAAGGTCGCCGACAGCCTCGTCGAGAGCCACGTCTTCAACTGGCAGCGGGTGACCACCGCGGCGGAAGCCGACGCCGGAGTTGAATCCGGCAAGTACGCCTTCGCCCTGAAGATCCCGAAGGACTTCTCGGCCAACCTGGTCTCGCCCGGCAGTTTCAATGCAGCCAACCAGGCGATGCTCAACGTCACCACCAACGACGCGAACAACTACCTCCTCAGCACCATCGTGGACAAGCTGACTACCGCGGTGCACTCGACGGTGGCCAAGGAAGTCGGCGAGGAGACTGCCAACCAACTCCTCACCGGCTTCGGGACCATCCACGCCTCCATCGTCAAGGCATCCGATGGCGCCTCCCAGCTCGCCGACGGCGCCGGCAAGCTGAGCGACGGCGCGGCCACCCTCCACGACGGCACCAGCAAGCTCAGCAGCGGCGCGTCGGAACTCCTGGCGGGCCAAAACAAGCTGCGTGACGGCGCCAATCAGCTGAACGGCGGCGCAGGGCAGCTCAGCGCAGGGCTCACGGAACTGAAGAACAAGACCGCGTCCCTCCCGGCCGACTCCCAGAAGCTTGCCGACGGCGCCGCCCAAGTAGCCGCCGGAAACGCCCAGCTGAACGCGAGAGTCCAGGACGTCGTCGGGCAGCTTTCAGCGTTCGACGCCGGAGCGCGGGACCGCGTAGCTGGCAGCACCCAGAAACTCGTGGCGAGTGGCGTCATCACCCAGGACCAGGCAAACAAGATCCTGGCCGACTTCGACACCACCGCGGCGTCCAGCCCTGTCACCGGCGCGAAGGCCAAGATCTCGGCGGACGCCGCCCAAATCCAGCAGCTCTCCGATGGATCGGCCGCGGTCAGCGCGGGTGCCGCCAAGCTTGCGGGCGCGACTCCGGCACTGACGGGGGCCATCGGCCAGGCCTCGGCAGGCGCAGACCAGCTCAGCTCCGGCGCCGCGACGCTGGCGACCGGCGAGCAGTCGGCCGTCAACGGCACGGCAGCCCTCGCGGACGGCGCCGCAAAGCTCGACGACGGCGCGGCGCAACTTGCCAGCGGTGCAGCCACGGCCGCGGACGGTTCCCGCACCTTGGCCAGCGAGTTGGCCAAGGGCGCAGGAAAGGTCCCGAACCCGAACGACGCCCAAAAGAGCGAGGTGTCCAAGGTGATCGCCGATCCTGTGGCGGTCAACAACGTCTCGCAGGCCAAGGCAGGATCCTATGGTGCGGGCCTGGCCCCGTTCTTCTTGACGCTGTCCCTCTGGATCGGCGTGTTCATGCTGGTCCAGGCGATGCGTCCCATCACGCAGCGGGCCCTGGCCTCGAACGCTCCGTCATGGAAAATCGCCGTCGGTGGCTGGCTGCCGTTCTTCGTGGTCTCCGTGCTGCAGGCAAGCATCCTCACCCTCGTGGTGGACCTGGGGCTGGGCCTCAACGCGGCGCACCCCGTGTGGATGTGGTTGTTCATGCTGGCTGCGGTCATGGCATTCACGGCCCTGATCCAGGGCATCGTGGCTCTGCTGGGAACCCCTGGCAAGTTCGTGGTGCTGATCCTGCTGGTCCTCCAGTTGGTGTCGTCCGGCGGAACGTTCCCCTGGCAAACCACCCCCATGCCTCTGCATGTGGTGCACGAGATCATGCCGATGGGCTACGTGGTGACCGGCATGCGGCACTTGATCTACGGCGGCGACCTGTCGATGATCTGGCCGATTGTCCTGGGCCTGCTTGGCTACACTGTGCTGGGAGCCGCGCTTTCCACGCTGGCTGTCCGTAAGCACAAGTTCTGGACCCTCAAGACCCTGAAACCGGAGATCGCGGTATGAGCATGCACGAGCCGGATGTCACCGGGCTCCCGGCCGCGGGTCCTGGCGCCCCGGAGTCAGGCGGCGCTGAGAAGAAGCTCCGCCCGGCACGCACGAACGCGACCAAGCAGCGCCTCTTCGACGCTTCCATGGAGCTGATCGGCGAGCGCGGCGCGGCGGGGGTCACGGTGGACGAGATCGCGGCCGCAGCCGGGGTGTCCAAAGGGACGGTATATTACAACTTCGGCAGCAAGTCCGATCTGATCGCCCAGTTGCTGCGCCACGGCGTCGACATCATGCTCGGGCGGCTCCAGACAATTGAAGGCCTGCACGCCGATCCGCTCGAGGCCATGGAAGCCATGCTCGGCCAGGCCATGGATTTCATGGACGACTATCCGTCCTTCGCGCGGCTCTGGATCAGCGAGAACTGGCGGACTCCCAGCGAGTGGGGCAAGCTCTTCGTCGAACTCCGCAGCGAGTTGTTGGCCGTGATCGGCGCGGCGATCGAAAAGGTCGCCGCCACGTACCCCGTGGATACGGGCATTGCCCGGGGCAGCCTCGAGGCTGCGATGTTCGGGGCGATCTTCGTGGTGGGCCTTGACCGGCAGACGTACAACCCCGAGCGCACCCGGGAGCAGAGCATAGCGGCCATCATGACCATCATGCGCGGCTACGTACTGCGGTAACGGTATGGCAACTGCCGCGTCAGAGGCGTGGCGCCGCCACCCGGTCAGGGATGATTAATCCCATGCGTCACATGGGGAACAGCGGAAAGCTTGCGATCGTCTCTGCCGTGGTGTCCGCTGGTTTGCTGGTGCTCCTTGCCATCACCCTCGATGAAACCGTGATGTACACCTTCCTGGGGGTCTTGGCGCTCGGCTACCTCGCGTGCGTCACGGAAGTCATCGTCCGCCGCAGGCACTTCATGCTGGTTCTCGGAGCCATCTCGTCCATCCTGTTCATCGCGTTCGGAATCGCTTTCCTGCGCATGTGGGGTCTCGCCTTCAACCAGGACGACAACGCCCTGGGCAGCGCGGTGAGCACCAAGGACTCGGACATCTACTTCTACCTCGGCGCACTTGCCGGCTGCAGTTCCCTGCTGGTCTTGTTCCTGGGGGCGGTCTGGCCATCCCGCCGTGCGAAAGCGGTGGCCCGTCCGGCTGCCCGGCGTCCGGCGCCTCGGCCTGCTTCAAGGCCTGCTCCCCCGTCCGCCAGGCCCGCCCAGCGGCCGGCGGCCCGTCCGGCGTCGGGGGCCGTGAAGCGAGCGGTCCCGCGGAAACCGGCCCCGGCCGCCTCCGCCAAGCGCCCGACGTCGGGATCGCCGGCTCAGCGCAAGCCGGCCCCCAGGCGCTGACGCATTTCGGGCGCGACCACATTCCCAGGCTTCGCACGACGCTGCAGCACGGCAGTGGCCACGCCGCCCAGCAGGAGGAGGCCGCCGGCCAGTTCCGCCGTCGTCGGGACCTCCGAGATGAGCAGCCACGCCGCGGTCATTCCCACCACCGGTACCAACAACGTAAACGGCACCACGGCCGAACTCGGATACAGGCTGAGCAACCGGTTCCAGATGCCGTAACCCACCAGCGAGGCGAATATGGCGGTATACAGCGCGCTCAGGATGGTCGCCGGCTGAAGGTTGGAGAGGGTCCCGACGACGGCGGCCGGGCCGTCCACGATGAGCGACAAGGCAGCAAGAGGCAACGGGACCACTGCTCCGGACCAGACCACGAGCCCCAGTCCCGAGGCCGCCTTGGCCTTGCGGGCGATGATGTTTCCCGCAGCCCAGGACAACGCGGCGGCAAGCACAATCATGAGCGGTACCACCGGAGCCACCAGGCTTCTACCCACCGCCACCAGGGCTAGTCCGGCCACACCCAGCACCACGCCCGTCAGCTGGCGCTTGCTGGGCCGCTCGCCAAGGAACCGGGCCGCCAACAGCACCGTCAGGAGCACTTGCGCCTGCAGCACCAGTGACGCGAGCCCGGCCGGCATGCCGAGGGCCATCCCCAGGTAGAGGAGGCCGAACTGCCCCGCGCTCATGAACAGCCCGACGCCGATGATCGCCTTCCAGCTCACGTTCGGTTTGCGGACGAAGAAAATGCAGGGGAACACCACCAACACGAAGCGGATGGCGACGAACAGCAGCGGCGGCACGTCGGCCGCGCCACCGCTCCCGTTGCCGGGGTGCAATCCAAAGTCGATCGCCACGAAATTCAGGCCCCAAAGGACGGCGACAAGGACGGCGAGTGCTGAGTGTCGGATATTCACGATTCAACTCTGACAGTCATGCGGATGAAGCACCAGCGTTGAATTCTGCATCAGATCATGTACGTTTGCTTCATGATTGAGATTGCGGCGCTGCGGGCCCTCGTAGCCGTGGAACAGCAAGGCTCCGTGGTGGCGGCGTCGGAGGCCATGGGCTTCAGCCCCTCGGCGGTCTCCCAACAAATCAAGAAGCTCGAGAAGCAGAGCGGCGTGATTGTCCTGGAGCGGCACGGCCGGGGCGTGCTGCTGACGGACCGCGGCATGGCGCTGGCCGAGTACGGACGGCGCATCCTGGGCGAGCTGGAAGAGCTGCAAGCCACCTTGCTCGCCGACCCCGCGAAGCCAAGCGGCGTGTTGCGGCTCGTGGCATTCTCCACCGCCTGCCGCGGGCTGGTAGGGCCGATGCTGGGGAAACTGGGCGCGGCCCAGGCCGCCTCGTCAGCAGCGGCGCGTTCCGGGCATGGGGGCTCGGGGCTTGAAATCCGGGTGGTGGCCGAGGACCCGCGCGAGGCCGTCCAAAGGGTCGCCACCGGCGAGGCCGATCTCGGCGTCGTGCACAACTGGCACTCGGTGCCCCTCGTCATTCCGGAGAACATGGTCCACGAGGACCTCTGCCTGGACACCGCAGACGTCCTGCTGAACTCTGCGCACCCGCTGGCCGAGCGGACCGCCGTCGAGCCTTCAGACCTCGTGGACGAGAGCTGGATCAGCACGCCGGCCGGGGCCATTTGCAACGAGGCGTTGCTCGCTATCCTCGCGGGCTTGGGGCGCGTGCCGGACATCCGCATCTACGACCCCGACTTTTCGACGCATATCGCCATGGTCCAGCAGGGTGTGGCGGTGGCGCTCGTGCCGCGGCTAGGCAGGCCTGAGCTTCCCGCCGGAGTGGTGGCGGTGCCCGTGGTGAACCCGATGCAGCAACGCCAAGTGGGAATCGTGTACCGCAAGACCATGACGGCAAGCCCCAGCATCCGCCACGTGGTGCGCTTGCTGCAGGATGTGGCAGCCAGCCTCGAGGTGGACTAGCCGGGGCTATTTCTTGGGGCGGGGAACGGTGAAGTGGGTCAGGCGGGCATCCTGCCCGTCGAGTTCAGCCCACGGCTTCTCGAGTTCCATCACGGTCACGGCGCTCGTGGGGTAGCGCGTTGCGGCATCCATGTAGGCGTCATGGTCCGAGTCGCGGGAAGCCAGGTGCATCGCGAGGTCCTGCACGCCGGGCATGTGCGAAAAGATCATGAGCGTGGTGACGGTCTCGGGCACGTGGTTGATGACGGTCAACATCCGCTGCGCGGAGGCGGCGTAGAGGCCGTCCTCGAGTTTCGGCGTCGGTGCCTTGTCCCCCAGTTCGCTGCACACCCAGGTGCAGGTCTGGCGGGTACGGAGCGCGGACGAACACAGGATGAAGTCCGGAATCACGTGGTGCTTGAGGAGCCATTTGCCCGCAAGGGGGGCTTCCCGGTGGCCACGTTCGGCAAGGGGTCGCTCATGGTCCGGCACCCCGCGGGGCCAGTCCGACTTCGCATGCCGCATGATCACCAGCCGCTTGATGTGATGCTCGCTCATCCCCCCACCCTATCGCCGCGGAGGCACATGCTCACTGAACTAGGGAAGCCGGAAGGCGGCACATCCCGAAAGCGCCGTTGTTGCGTTGGGCCCACGCCGGCCGGGTTCCCTGGCCGAGCTTGCGAGGCGAGGGGCCGGCGGGGAGGAACGAGCGCAGGCGCCGAGGGATTGTGCCGCCTTCCGGCGGTGCGAAACCTAGCTAGATCGAGTATTCCGGAGCGGCCCAGACGATGACCTCGGGGTGCTCGTAGAAGCGGTAGCCCTGGCCGCGGACGGTCCGGACGGTGTTCGCGAGGCGGCCGAGCTTGGAGCGGAGGCGACGGATGTGGACGTCGATGGTGCGCTCGTTCGGGACCTCTTCGGCGTTGCGCCACAGGCCCTCGAGGAGTTCATCGCGGCCCACGGTGCGGGTGCCGTTCTCGACGAGGTAGTTGAGGAGCTCGAATTCCTTGAACGTCAGGTTCAGGGATTCGCCGTCGAGGTGCACCTCGCGACGGGCAAGGTCGATCAAGACGCCGGACGGGCGGGCTTCCTGGGCAGGCTGCGGGCGGAGCGCCTCGGAGCGCTGGCGGTTGCCAACGGTCGGGTCACCGAAAGTCGAGCGGACGACGTCGAGCGCGGAACCCGGCGCACCGGCCGGGGCTACCGCGACGGCGGCATAGCTCTCGGCACCGGCAACGAGGGACTGCGCGTAGGCCCGGATCTCCTGGGCAAGCTTGGCGATGGACGTTCCTGCGGCAGCCGCGGTGTCCTCGTCAATGCCCATGTAGAGCACGAACCCACGGGCCACATTGTCGCTGGCAACGGGGCGGATGGAGCGGTCTGCGGGAGCCAGGACCGGCGTGGGCGCAGTCATTGGCGAGGCCTCGTTGGCGGGAACGGCGCGGAGCTGCCCGTAGGAGCTCGGGTTGTAGCCCTGGGGGACGTAACCGGGCGCCTGGCTGCCACCTTGCGGTGCGGGCTGGGCGTAGGCCGGGCGGTTTCCGAAGCCGGGACGCAGGCCGGCGTTCGACGCGGCCTTATTGGCGTTACGGACGGAGATATGGACGTATCCGGATGCAACTGACATGGATTGCTTACCTCAAAGTGAATAGCCGTCATCGCGGCTTCGAATGCTGGTCTGGTCCCCGCAATGAGATGGGGAGGGGCGCCCGACGCTGGGCAGGGGGCGAATGCCTGAAACTTCCTGGGGTCTGAAGTTAGGCATGCATTCGACAACAGCTCATCGAAAAACCAGCGGGTGCGCTGGGCTCGATCGCTGCGGCTGCAGATGCTGTTGAGTTCTTGTTCACATTTGAAGTGTGCAACGTAACAAAGGGAACTTGCAAGTAACAAAGGGGCGAACCGTCCACATTTTGAGACGAATCGGACTATTGTGCCGCACATCACAATTCAGACATGTCCAAATGTGACCCATTCTCGTTCGTCACACTGGCCGTTCTTCGCGCAATACTCGAATAAAATTTGATCTGATCATCATTTTTTGAATCTCAAGTCACGTCACGCGCTTGCCTTTGAATCTCGAGATATGAAACAACCCTTGTCCAATCCTCGATCTGCTTCTCTTGAAAATTCTTTGGCAAATCGTCTGGCAGGGCCTTTGCAAGGCTTCCAAACCTCACATCGCGTCGCTGGTTTCCAGCTTCGACCCGGCCCTTGGTTTGGATCGGTACATGTCGGCGTCGGCCTCCGTGAGAAGTTGCCGCGCCAATTCTTCCCGCGCCCCGGGGAGCATCGGCCTCATCGCAGCCGTCACGGCGTGGCCGACGGCGAGCTCGACCCGCAGCTGCGACTCGCCCACGAGGCACTCCGGATCGAAGGTGTTCATGATGCGGGAGGCGATCACGGCAATTTCCTCGGGTGATTCCAGGGCCGGGAGGAGAATGACGAATTCGTCACCGCTGTAGCGCGCGACGGTGTCGATGCCGCGGACCGCCCCGGCGAGGCGCCCGGCGACGTGGCCGAGGACCTCGTCGCCCACTGCATGGCCGTAGGTGTCATTGATGTCCTTGAAGCGGTTGATATCGCAAAACAACAGGCCGACGTGCAGGCCATGGTTGCCGGCACGCTCCAAAGCCTCATTGAGGCGCGACGTAAACAACGTCCGGTTCGGCAAATGGGTCAAGGCATCGTGCGTGGCTTGGTGCCTGGCCTCTTCAAGGAGCTTTGCCCGTTCGAGCTCCGATTCTTCGAGCCTGCGCAACGTGGCGGCCAGTTCCCGCTCATAGAGGCGCCTCTCGTGGACGCCGAAAACGACGACGACGTTCAGTTCGGGGGCAGCCGCGTCGAGGGCGTCGGGCTGGAAGACGCCCGGCGAGGGGACGTCCGTGAATATCCGTGTCCGGGACACCGCGAGCAACACCGGCAGCCTTTCGCCGTTGGCGGCGAGGATCTCCACCGCAAGCTCTTTCACGGAGCCGTTGGATTCGATGGCCGGCATGGCGTGGGTCATGAACATGATCCGGTCCCCGGCCGGCAAGAGGGAGAGCAGGTTCAGCCCCAGCAGCGCTTCGTGTCCGCGTCCCGTCCACTCGTACATCGTCCGGTTCGCATCGACGATGGTGCCGTCCGGCCGGGTGAGCAGGTACCCGGCCGGGGCTGCGTCGAAGATCTGCCGATAGTCAACCGTCCCGTCGGTCATACCGGAGTGCCGAGGTAGTCAAGAAGTGCATTGACTGTTTCTTCCGGGGCGGAAGTCTGCGGGAAATGGCCGGTCGCGGCAAGCCTGACGAGGACGCTCGTCGGCATGCGTTCCTGGAGGTAGGTCCCGATGTGTTCAGGAGTGACGACGTCGTCCGTGCTTTGGAGGATGAGCACAGGCAATTCGACGCGGGACAACAAATGGCGCACGTCGGAGAGGAAAGCGACGCGGGCAAAGTCGCGGGCAACCCTGGGGTTGATCCGGCGGAAGCTGCCCTGCAATTCCCGCCCGAACTCGGGTGAGGAGGGGACATTCATGAACACAGGGGCCATCGCCTAGGCCCAGACAAGGTAGTTGGCGTCCAAGGATTCAAAGAGCTCGTCCAGCTCATGGCTGGAATAACCGCCGAAGTAGTCGTCGTCAGGGTGGTTCATATAGCTGGGCGAAGCCGTCACCAGCACGAGCCGGGCGATGCGCGACTGCTGGTCGGCCGTGGCCGCGGCAATGGCCATCATGGCCCCGACGCTGTGGCCGATCAGCGTCACGCCCGTGAGGTCCAGCTCGGCGCAGATCTCCAGGAGGTCGGCAACGTAGGCGTCAAGGCTCGAGTAGCGGGACGAATCATAAAATGCCTGGTCGGATCCCCCCGAGCCCATGTGGTCGAAGAGAACCACGCGGTATTGCTCCGTCAGGAGCGGGAGAATCCGGTCCCACATCTTCTGGTCTGTGCCAAAGCCGTGCGCGAACATCAGGACCTGGCCGTCCGTGGCCCCCAAGACCGTGACATTGTGCCGCTCAACCATCGACGCGGTCATGGATACCCCTCAACTCTCCTGTGCTGTCAGCCTGACCGCCTCCGCACTATCCGCGCCGGGCTCGTCCATGAACCCACGTCCGACGGCCCTTGTCATCGTACCCAACTGACTCGCATTAGATGTCGTTTTGGGGGCCTATAACGACATCAACTGCGGGTTAGTTGGTGGTGCCGGTTCCTTGTGTGGTTGACGCGGTGGCAGTCACGATCTGGATGGACTGGGCCGTGTACTTGTCGGAATCCTTGAGCGCAGTGACCCGCACGCTGGATCCGGACGTCACATCGGCGAGTGTCAGGGTGGTGCCGGTGGTCCCGCTTCCGCGTTGCCGCATGCCTTCAGCTACCACGACGTCGGATCCCAGCACGTAGGTTTTCGTGAACCCGTCCTCGCTCTTGACCGTGATGGAGCTCGCCGAGATGTCGGTGACTGTTCCCAGCTGGCCCGCCATGGTGACGTAGCTGCCGTTCTGGAGGACAACGTATTCCGAGTGGACCGCTGCGTTCAGGCCGCCCATGCCCACCCCGAGCCCGCCCGGACCTGCGTTCGTGCCGCCGGGGCCTCCGAATCCGCCCTGGCCGTTCTGCCCGGCACCCGGACCCTGCGCGTTGGTGGTGTCAGCCACCGCGGTCCCGTTGCCGGCGGCATATGCACCGGCTCCGGCCGCCGCAGCGACCACCACCGCGACGCCGCCAACAATGAGCCCCTTCTTCAGGCTCCAATTCTTGAAAAACGAGGGTCGGGGCTGTCCGGCGTTGTATTGCTGCGGAGCACCCCAGCCAGCGGCAGGCTGCTGGTTCACCGGCTGCTGCGGAGCGCCCCAGCCAGAGGCTGGCTGCTGGTTCACCGGCTGCGGCGGAGCACCCCAACCAGCGGCAGGTTGCCCGGAATCATCAACGGGACGGATCACCGGCTGCGGGTGCCCGTTCTCCGGCTCGGAACCAGGTACGGAGGGGTTGTTTTGCTGATCCATGATGTTCTCCATCGAAGTCGAGACTGGTTGGTCGCGGTTGTTCTTGTCCCAATCAGCGTCAGCCGCGTTGCTGTGCGTTGGCTGTGCCGAACTGAAGGCTTCCCTGTGACCTGCGGCGGTGTTGTGTCGGATTCTGCTGGGGGAACCCGCGCAACCTTTGGACAGGTGGCTAGGCTGGGACTCACAGGGTGCTCACAGCAACGGCTAAGCACCGGCAAACCGGCAGATTGGAGAGTTGTCCCATGGCATCCTCGCACTCCATGACCAACAACCTTCCGCAGCTCAGCCACCCGGACGGTTCTCCCATCCGTGCCCTCGTGGTGGACGACGAACCCAGCCTCGCCGAGCTCATGAGCATGGGACTGCGCATGGCGGGCTGGTCGGTGGCGGTGGCCGGCGACGGTCCTGCCGCCGTGAAGCTCGCCAAGGACTTCCGTCCGGACGTCCTGGTGCTGGATGTGATGCTTCCAGGGTTCGACGGCGTTGAGCTGCTGGGCAGGATCCGCGCCTTCGCGCCCGAGGTGCCTGCGCTTTTCCTCACCGCCAAGGACGACGTGCAGGACCGGATCGTGGGGTTGGCCGCGGGCGGCGACGATTATGTCACCAAGCCCTTCAGCATGGAGGAAGTCCTCCTGCGCCTGCACCGCCTGGTCCAACGCTCGGGCGTGGCCGCGATGGACACGGCCGAGCTGGTGGTAGGCGACCTGACCCTGAACGTCGACACCCGCGAAGTCACCCGCGGCGGCGAAGACATCCCGCTCACGGCGACCCAATTCGAGCTCCTGCGCTACCTCATGGAAAATCCCAAGCGCGTGGTCAGCAAGGCCCAGATCCTGGACCGCGTGTGGGACTACGATTTCGGCGGGCAGGCCAACATCGTGGAGCTTTACATCTCATACCTGCGCAAGAAGATCGAGGCCCACCATCCGCCCATGATCCACACCGTGCGCGGAGCCGGCTACGTCATCAAGCCTGCCGAATAGCCGGGGCGCCGAATGTCCGCACTCTCCGGTATCCCCCGCCAGACCGACCACAGCTGGTTCAATCCCTCAACCTGGCACTTGCGCACCCGCTTGATCCTCCTTTCCATGGCGCTCCTCGTGGCCATCTGCGGCGCAGTCGGGATAGTCAGCTATGCCTCCATGGACGTGTTCCTCACGAAGCAACTGGACCAGCAATTGATGCAGGCCTCGCACGGCCGCCCGCCGCAAGGCAATCCCGGCGGCCGTCCAGACCCCTTGGATCCCCGGGGCCAGAGCATCGGCACCCTGAACGCGCGAATTCTTGGCGGCCAGGTGAGCAGCGACGCAGGATTCCTGTCCTCCGATGCCACCCGAACGCCGTTGTCACCCAGCGATGCCGGAACACTGTTGGCTCTCCCCTCCGACGGCCACCCTGTTGATCGCACCCTCTCCAATGGGGGCTACCGCCTGGTAGCCGCCGAAACTCCGTATGGCGATGTTGTCATCACGGGGCTGCCCCTCGCCTCGAAGGAGGACACCGAGGCCTCGCTCGTGTGGACCATGGTGCTGGTGTCCCTGGGCGGGCTGGTCCTGATCGGACTGGCCGGAACCGTCCTGATCCGCCGCACCATGCGCCCCTTGGAGCAACTTTCCGACGTCGCCACGAAGGTATCGAAACTTCCGCTCGACGCCGGTGAGGTGGCACTCGCGGTGCGCGTTCCGGCGTCGGCTGCCCACCCGGGCACGGAGGTGGGAAGCGTCGGCCACGCATTGAACCTCATGCTGGACAACGTCTCGAGCGCCCTCGAGGCGCGCCAGCAAAGCGAAACGAAAGTGCGCCAGTTCGTGGCCGACGCGTCACACGAACTACGGACTCCGCTGACGGCCATCCGCGGCTACACAGAGCTCTTGCGCATGACCGAGACGTTCACCGAGGACGGCCGCAAGTCACTGGGCCGGGTGCAAAGCCAGTCCGAACGCATGACCACCCTCGTGGAGGACCTCCTTCTGCTGGCCCGGCTGGATGAAGGAAAGGCCCCGGAGTTCACCGATGTGGACCTCACCCAGTTGGTGATCGAAACCGTCAGCGACGAGAAAGTCATGGCCCCCGAGCACATCTGGCAGCTCAAGCTCCCGGATGAGCCACTCACGGTCCGCGGCGACACCACACAACTCCACCAGGTCCTGGCGAACCTGCTCTCCAATGCCCGCAAGCACACGGAGGCGGGTACCACGGTGGTCACGGGCGTCATGCGTTCCGCCGATGGCAGCGCCGTGGTGACAGTGACCGACAACGGGCCGGGCATCCCGCCGGATTTCCAGGGCAGGATCTTCTCGCGCTTTGCCCGTGCCGACGCCGCCCGCTCCGGTTCCGAGGGCACGTCAGGGCTCGGCTTATCGATCGTGGAATCCATCGTTCAGGCGCATGGCGGTACTGTCGAAGTGGCATCGCGGCCAGGCCGGACCGAGTTTGCGGTGCGCCTTCCGGCGCTGAGGACCGCCACGGCCTGAAGACCGTTCACAGAATCACGACGCCGGTTCGCGACGAGCGCAAGTCGACGCACCGGCGTCGTGATCTCCGTTACCCAAATGTGACTTAAGCCGGATCCTCCTGTACCGTCGAATAGGTGCGCTGGATCATTCCGGCCGCCGCCGGGTAGGCGCCGAGCTCTGCCCCTCCCCGGTGCCAACAGTCCAGGCAGAGACGGGGGACCCAGGTCTCCGGGCAAGCGCTCATGTTGAGCCAGCCCTAGGGGTGAAGCCGCACCGCCACGATTCCCTGTGGCCACGGCCGGATGACCTCATCCGAATCCGACAGCTAACTCCGCAGGCGTCGAGAGGCAATCACCATGTCTGATTCCAGGAATCAGTCGCGCTCTGTTGCGCGCCACCGCGGCGAACCTGCCCGGAGAAACAAGTCACGTTCCACGTTGAGGCGAGCCGCCTCGAACCTCGGCACCGGCCAGCGCATGGCAGTTGTTGCCAGCGTCGTCGCCGTGTTCCTCGGCGCCGGTGCTGCAACCCAGGCCGCCGGACAAGCCATCAATGCCCAGGACATGAGCCGCTCGTCGGACTCCCGCGCGGCTAGCCACTCAGCCACTCCATCGGCCACCGCCACGCCGTCGGCGAGCGCGAGCGCCAAGCCCAGCGCCACGCCGGTTCCGAGCCAGGCAGCCGCCCCGGCTCCGGCCGCCGTCGCGCCCCAGGCGGCAGCTCCGGCAGCCCCCGCCGCGCCTGCTGCCCCGGCCGCACCTGTCGCCCTCGACGACCCTTCCGGCGCCCAGGCCTATGCCGCAAGCCTTCTCCCCTCCTACGGTTGGGGTCAGGGCGAGATGTCCGCACTGGTCACCTTGTGGAACAAGGAATCGGATTGGCGCACCACTGCCACCAACGCCTCCAGCGGCGCCTACGGAATCGGGCAGTCGCTGCCGGGCGAGAAAATGGCATCAGAAGGCGCCGATTGGCAGACCAACTACCAGACGCAGATCCGCTGGGGCCTGAACTACATCAAGGAACGCTACGGATCGCCCTCCGCGGCGTGGTCCTTCCACCTCGCGAACAACTGGTACTAAGCCAAGAGTCACGCACAAAGCACACAGAGGTCCGTCCCTTCAGGGGCGGACCTCTGCGTCTAGTGGCCAAACATGTGATTCGCCATGCCGGTCACACATCCACAGCCATGTCACAGGTTCCGCCTAAAGCCCTCATAATCGGCAGCCGCACTCTGGATACATGACGCTCATCGAATCCACCTCCGGTACCCTGAAGGACCCCGCGGTGGTGCCGCCGGGCCTTCCCCTCCAACCCAACGCTCCCCTCCAGCCCAACGCTCCCCTCCAGCGCAGCACTTCCATCCAGCGCAGCACGGTGCGGCGCGCCCCCGTGGACACCCACACCGCCATCCCCGTGCTCGATGTAACGATCCCTGTCTTCAACGAGGAACGCGACCTCGAAGAGTGCCTGCGCCGGCTTCACGGCCACTTGCGCGAGTCGTTCCCGCACGGCTTCCGCATCACCGTCGCGGACAACGCGAGCACGGACAGCACCTTGAAGATCGCCGAACGCGTGGCGAGGGAGCTGCCCGAACTCGCTGTTGTCCATCTCGAGGAAAAGGGACGCGGCAACGCCCTGCGCAAAGTGTGGCTCGCATCGCCGTCCCCGGTTCTCGCTTACATGGACGTGGATCTGTCCACCGACCTCGCCGCACTGGCGCCCCTTCTGGCACCGCTGATCTCCGGCCACTCCGACCTTGCCATCGGCACGCGCCTGACGCGGAGCTCGCGGGTTGTCCGCGGCCCCAAGCGCGAGTTCATTTCGCGCAGCTACAACCTGATGCTGCACTCGTTCATGGGCGCCCGTTTCAGCGATGCGCAGTGCGGCTTCAAGGCGATCCGGGCAGATGTCGCCCAGCAGATCCTCCCCCACACCATGGACAACTCGTGGTTCTTCGACACTGAGCTCCTGGTGGTCGCCGAACGCTGCGGACTCCGGGTCCACGAAGTTCCCGTTGACTGGATCGACGATCCCGATTCCAGCGTGGACGTGGTGCGGACCGCCCTGGCAGACATCCGCGGCATGGTCCGGCTGACCCGGGATCTCGTCTCGGGCCGCATCCCCATTCCGGAACTGCGCGCTGCACTTGCTCGCGGGCCGCTTCCGGCGTCATCGCGTACTGCCGAGCAGAGCCCGCGCAGCAGCCTTTTCGGGCAACTGGTCCGTTTCGCCGCGATCGGCGCTGCCTCCACCCTGGCTTATGTACTCATCTTCCTGTTCTGCCGCGGCTTCATGGACCCGCAGCTGGCCAACTTCCTGGCGCTGCTCGCCACGGCCATCGCCAACACCGGCGCCAACCGGCGCTTCACCTTCGGCATCCAGGGCGGCAATCCCGTCCGGCACCACTTCGAGGGGTTGATCGTCTTCGGGATCGGCCTCGCACTCACCTCCGGGGCACTCGCCTTGGTGCACAGTACGACGTCGCCCGACCGCTGGGGTGAGCTCCTCACCGTCGTCGCGGCGAACCTCGCAGCCACCGCAGTCCGCTTCCTCCTGTTCCGACTTTGGGTCTTCCGGCAGCCAGCCGCGCAGGCGACTGCACCCACCACACAAGCCACAACGCGCACAGAAACGGCAGCATCATGACCTCCACGATTACTCCCGCAAGCACAGGACCCGCCGGTGCAGAGGCTCCTGCCGCCGTCGGGACTGGCATTCCTGGTTCTGGCGACGCACCCCGTCACTCGGCCGGCGCGTCAATCCCCGGTGCCACGCCCCGCTGGACCCGATACGCCTTTGGACGGCAGCCCCGCTGGGTGCGCCCGTCCGCCGCCGGGCTCCTCGTAGCCACCGCGTTCCTGTATCTCTGGAACCTCGCTGCCACCGGCTACGGAAACTCCTTCTACGCCGCGGCCATCCAGGCCGGCACCAAGGACTGGACGGCGTTCCTCTTCGGTTCGCTCGACGCCGGCAACGCCATCACCGTGGACAAGCCCCCGGCCTCTTTGTGGATTCCCGCTTTGGCGGGCCGGATCTTCGGCTTCTCGCCCCTGAGCATGCTGGTTCCCGAGGCACTGATGGGCGTGGCCGCCGTCGGCTTCCTCTATTTGACGGTCAAACGGGTCTCCGGACCGGGCGCGGGCCTATTGGCGGGTGGCGCTTTGGCCCTGACTCCGGTGGCGGCGCTCATGTTCCGCTTCAACAATCCCGACGCCATGCTGACCCTTTGCCTGGTCCTGGCCGCGTACTTCACTACCCGTGCCATCGAACGCGCGGGCTGGAAGTGGCTCGCGGCAGCCGGCGCCGTCGTGGGACTCGCGTTCCTGGGCAAGATGCTGCAGGGATTCCTGATTGTTCCGGGCCTCGGACTCGCATATCTCTGGGCCGCCCCCACCCCGCTGCGGCGGCGCTTGCTGCACCTGCTCGGCGCAGTGGGCGGTATCGCGGTAGTGGCCGGCAGCTACATCGCCCTCTTCCAGCTGACTCCGGTTTCGGCACGGCCTTACATGGCAGGTTCGCAAACCAACAGCTTCCTCGAGCTGACTTTTGGCTACAACGGGCTGTCCCGCATCACCGGCTCGGGAGAGGGCACGCCCGGTGGAGGCGGCGGGCCCGCCGGGGGCGGCTTCGGCGGCGGTGGCGGCAACACCGGCTTCGGCGGGGCAGCCGGGATCACCCGCATGTTCGGCACGAGCTTCGGTGCCGAGGTCTCCTGGCTTCTCCCTGCTGCGCTGATTCTTCTGGCAGCCGGCCTGTGGTTCACCCGGAGGGAAGCGCGAGCCTCCCGTACCCGTGCCGCGCTCATCCTGTGGGGCGGCTGGCTCCTGGTCACGGCGGGAGTGTTCAGCTTCATGAGCGGCATCGTCCACCCCTACTACGCGGTAGCCCTCGCACCGGCAATCGCCGCCCTGGTGGGGATTGGCAGCGTTGAGCTGTGGCGGGGCCGCGGGTACTGGCCGGCCAGGATCGTCCTGGCGGTGGTAGTCCTCGGCAGTTCAGCGTGGTCCGCGGTTCTCCTCGGCCGCGACGCCTCCTGGCTTCCGTGGCTGCGCATCGTGATCGTTGTCCTGGGCGTGGTGGCAGCCGCGGCAATCCTGCTCCGCCTCGACTCACTGCGGCCCGCGGGCCGGTTCCGGAGCGCAGCGGCGGCGGCCGTCGTCGTCGTCTCCCTTCTGGCCGGCGGCCTCGGAACAGCGGCGTGGACGCTCGCGACGGCGGCTACCGCGCATTCCGGGTCCATCCCGACGTCGGGTCCCGCCGGCTCCGCCATGGGCGGCTTCGGAAACCGCGCTGGAGGGTTCGGAGCAGGTGGTGGCGCGGCCCAGGCAGGAGGGCCCGGTTCCGAGGGAACGGCCGACGCCGGACTGACCGCGCTGCTGTCGTCCACCACCACGAAGTGGTCGGCGAGCGTCTCCGGCGCCACGCAGGCCGCAAGCCTTGAACTCGCCACGAACACCAACGTGATCGCACTCGGTGGCTGGAACGGCGGCGATCCCTACCCCACGCTGGCACAGTTCCAGGCCATGGTGGCCAAGGGACAGATCGGCTACTACATCGAGGGTGGCGGCATGGGTGGCGGCGGCGGATTCGGAGGCCAAAGCGGCAATTCCGAGGTAGCCTCCTGGGTACAAGCCAACTTCCAAGCCCAGACCGTGGGCAACTCCACCGTCTACAAGCTGACAAAGTAGATTCCGATGACCACGTCCTATTCCACAGAAACAGATTCCACGCCGGGGCAGCCGGTTCCGCCGTCGAGTTCGGTAGGGCGGCAGGTAGCGGCCGCTCCCCAGGCAGGGGGCGACCGCGAGCCGCAGGCCCGCGACCCGCACGCCCTGCGGCACCGGGTGGAGCTCGGCATCGTGCTCCTCGCAACGGCGGTCCTGTATCTCTGGAACCTCGGCGCATCCGGCTGGGCCAACCCGTTCTACTCCGCGGCGGCCCAGGCAGGTTCGCAGAACTGGACCGCGTGGTTCTTCGGATCGTCCGACGCCGCCAACTCCATCACCGTGGACAAGCCGCCGGCGTCGCTGTGGATCATGGACCTCTCGGTGCGGGTCTTCGGACTGAGCTCCTGGAGCATCCTGGTTCCCGAGGCGCTCATGGGCGTTGCCACAGCATGGCTGCTGTATCTCGCAGTCCGGCGGGCCGCGGCCCCCGCCACCGGCGATCCGCGGATCGCCCACCGGGCCGGGCTGCTGGCCGCCGTCGTCATGGCCATCACCCCGGTTGCCACGCTCATGTTCCGGTTCAACAACCCGGACGCCCTGCTGGTGCTGCTCATGACGGCCGCCGGCTACGCCACGCTGCGGTCCATCCAGGACAATAAGCTGCGTTGGCTCCTGCTGGCCGGGGTGCTCCTGGGCTTCGGTTTCCTGACAAAGCAGCTCCAGGTCCTGCTGGTGGTTCCCGGGTTTGCCGTGGCGTACGTTGTTGCCGCGCCGGGTGGAGTGGGCCGACGCCTGCTTCGGCTCCTCGGCGCGGGGGCAGCCATGGTGGTCGCCGCCGGCTGGTGGCTCGCCGTCGTCGAACTCGTTCCGGCGAACATGCGGCCGTTCATCGGCGGTTCCCAGAACAACTCCATCCTGGAACTGACGCTCGGATACAACGGCCTCGGCAGGCTGAGCGGCCAGGAGACCGGCAGCGTCGGGGGCGGCAACGGCTGGGGAGTTCCCGGGCTGTTCCGGATGTTCAACAGCGAGTTCGGCGGCCAGATCGCGTGGTTGCTCCCCTCGGTGCTGGTCCTCGGGGCGGGACTCCTGTGGCTGGGCCGCCGTGCCCCCCGCACGGATTCAGTGCGCGCCTCCGTGATCGTGTGGGGCTCGTGGGTGCTGGTCACGGGGCTGGTGTTCAGCTTCATGGCGGGCATCATCCACCCGTACTACGCGGTAGCGCTGGCCCCTGGAATCGCCGGACTCGCCGGCCTGGGTGGCGCGCTCCTGTGGCAGCACCGTGCGCAACTTGTCGCTGCGGTCATGCTCGCCGTCGCAGTGGCCGCAGCGGGATTCACGGCCTTCGAGCTCCTGGGCAGCACCACGGCCTATGGTCCGTTGCTGCGCTGGGCAGTCCTGTTCGGCGCCCTCGCAGCCGCGGCCGGGTTACTCCTTTCGGGACGCTTCACCTCCCGCATCCTTCAGCGCACGACGGCGGCGCTCGCCCTCGCGGCCTCCCTCGCCGGGCCTTTGGCGTACTCCATCTCCACCGCCTCCGTGACGCACAGCGGCGCCATCCCGAGCGCCGGTCCCGCGACGACGTTCGGCGGCTTCGGCGGCTTTGGGGGCCGGGGCGGCTTCGGGCAAAACGGTTTCGGGCAAGCCGGCCAGAACAACGGAACCCAGAACACTCCCCCGCAAGCGCTCCAGCAGTCGGGCACCCAAGGCGGCGGCTTCGGTGGGAACCGGCAAGGCGGCGGCATGGGCGGCCTGCTCGGCGCCACCACGCCGTCGTCGGAAATGGTCGCCACGCTGAAATCCGGCGCCTCGAAGTACACGTGGGCGGCCGCCGTCGTTGGCTCCAACAACGCCGCCGGCTACCAGCTGGCCACCGAACTGCCCGTCATGGCGGTGGGCGGCTTCAACGGCACGGACCCGTCCCCCACGCTCGAACAGTTCCAACAACTCGTGGCACAAGGCAAGATCCACTACTTCATCGCCGGCGGAACCATGCAGGGCAGCAGCGGATCCGAAGCCCCTGCCCAGATCGCGCAATGGGTGGCCGCGAACTTCCAGGCACAGTCCATCGGCGGAACCACCGTGTACGCGCTGGCGGGCTGAATCCGGAACTGAAGCACCCGCAGGAAAACTTTCAAAAAGACTCTTGTTTTGCAAACGTTTGCAGAGAAAAGTGGATGCCACTGCAGATCCCGTTTCCAAGCTTTCGTTGCATCAAGGAGGATGTATGTATTTCGCCGACTGGCTCGTTTTAGGGGCCTACTTCGTCGTGATGATAGGGATCGGCTGGTGGGCCAAGAGCCGAGTGAAAAACGCCGCGGACTTCTTCACGGCCGGTGGGAAGATGCCGTGGTGGCTCGCGGGAATCTCCCACCACATGTCCGGCTATTCGGCAGCCGTCTTCGTTGCCTACGCCGCCATCGCCTACACCACCGGCTTCGCACTGTATGTCTGGTGGGCGCTCACCATCACCATCGCCTGCCTCATTGGCTCCGTCTTTTTCGCCCCGCGCTGGCCGCGCCTAAGGCAGCGCCTGGGCATCATCTCCCCGCTCGAATACCTGGCCACGCGCTACAACCTGCCCGCGCAGCAAGTACTGGCATGGTCCGGCGCCGCCTTGAAAGTCTTCGATGTTGCGGCCAAGTGGGCGGCCAGCGCCATCCTGCTGAACGTGTTCGCCGGGGTTCCCATTGCGGTTGGCATCCTGATCGTCGGCGGGGTCACGCTCATCTACTCGACCGTTGGCGGCTTGTGGGCTGACGCCTTGACGGATATGGGCCAATTCATCATCCAGTCCGTAGCGGGCGTCGCGATGCTCATCGTCGCCATGGCCAAGCTCGGGGGCGTTTCCTCGATCGCAGGAATCTGGTCCCGGCTGCCGGCCTCCCATTCGCAGCCATTCGCCGGCGACTACACCATCGGATTCTTCCTTGCCTACTGCCTGATCAGCACTATTTCCTATAACGGAGGAACCTGGAATCTGGCCCAGCGCTTCATTGCTGCCCCATCCGGCTCAGCGGCCCGCAAATCAGTCCTGCTTTCGGGCGCACTCTATCTCGTGTGGCCACTGGTGCTTTTCTTCCCCATGTGGGCAGCGCCGCTGATCCTGCCCAATCTGACGCACCCGGACCAGGCCTATGCTCTCCTCACCCAGCAGCTGCTACCGGCTGGCCTGGTAGGCCTGGTTGTCGCCGGAATGTTCTCCCACACCATGGCCATGACCTCTTCGGACGCCAACGCGATTTCCGCCGTCGTCATCCGGGACATCATCCCTGCGCTGCGCGGTTCCCGGCAGCCCCTGACGTCGCGTGCTGAACTACTGGGAGGCCGGATTTCCACGTTCGTGTTCATCGGATTGTCGATGGTCATTGCCCTAAGTGCGGATTCATTCGGCGGTGTTTTGGGCCTGATCATCCTCTGGTTCGGTGCCTTGGTGGGGCCGATCGCCGTTCCCATGTTGCGGGGGATGTTGCGGCCGTTCCGTCGTTGCGGCCCGTCGGCGGCCTTGTTCTCCTGGGCCACCGGTTTGATCGTTTTCGCACTCGGGAAGTACGCCCTGGCCGCTCCCATCGCGAGCTTGGGCACGGCAAGTGCGCAGACTATCAACGTGGCCGCCCCCGTTGTTGCCTCCGCTATCGTCTATTGCGTCTTCGGCTGGTTGCGCCCCTGGCACAACGAGGCGTCCGACGCCCTTGTTGAGTCCCTGGACCGGGACCTCGAGCCGGCCACATCGCTTCCCGTTGAAAGCACCGTGGCATGAGCGCAACGGCATCCGAAATACGGGATCAGCTGCTCAAGGGCGTCCTCCCTTGGTGGCTCGAGAATGGAATCGACAGGAAAGACGGCGGAGTTTTCACGTGCTTTTCCAACTCGGGGCGATTGCTCTCTAACGAAAAATATACGTGGTCCCAAGGCCGCTGGGCTTGGCTCTGTTCAAGGATTGCGTTGGACAGCGAGGCCGGAATCATCGGGGAAGATTCCCGGTTGTGGGCCACGTTGTCGATTGAAACGGCCAGGTTCATCCACGAACACGCGATCCTGGACGGCAGTGTGACCGCGTACCGCACATCGGCCGAGGGGCAGGCGCTGCCGTCCGGGCCGCACGGGGAGGTCGCCGTCAGCGTCCTGGCTGACCTCTTTGCGGCCTTGGGCTTGGCGGGTGCGGCCCGGCTTCCCCAAGCCGCGGGCCGGGAACGTGACGAGTGGCTGCAATCAGCCCATGCGCTTCTTGCCCACGCCGAAGAACGGATCGAGGCCCGGAGCGCTCCGTCCGAGCCATACCCCGTCCGGGCCGGATTCAAGGACGCGGCCGGGCTGATGCTGCTGCTGAATGTGGGCGCGCAGCTGCATTTGGCCAGCGGCTCTGCGGAAAGCGCACGCACAGCCGGTGCCGCGCTTTCCCAGCTGCTCGGCGACGGAAACGCCGAAGGAATGTGGAAGGCCGGCACCTGGTGGGAATACCGGCCGGACAACACCGACGACCAGGACACACTCCTGGCCCGCCACCGCACCCCCGGCCACCTGCTGGAGATGCTCTGGATGGTCATGGAGGCTGCGGAGATCATGCCTGGGCTGGCACCCGGAATTCCGGACTGGCTGCCGGACCTTGCCGTCCGGGCCCTGGAAGCCGGTTGGGATGACCGGCATGGCGGTATCTTCCGATACGTCGACAGCACTGGGGACGAACCGCGGGGCAGGCTCTTCGGCAACGACCCCTACGAGGCCCTGGTGACCCAAACGTGGGACACCAAGCTGTGGTGGGTCCAGGTGGAGGCCCTCTACGCAACCAGGCTGCTCGGCGAGCGTTTCGGGCGCCCCGACCTTCTGGACTGGCATGAGCGCATCTGGTCCTACACCCTCGATACTTTTCCGGACCCCTCCGGCCAGGAGTGGCTGCAAATTCGCGACCGCGATGGGAACCCCCTCGACAAAGTCGTGGCGCTGCCCGTCAAGGACCCCTTCCATATAGCCCGATCACTCCTCCTGACCACAGAACTAGAAACCCGAAGGACTCACACGTGACAGAACTGACCACTTACAGCCCGGCCGTTTCCGCACACCCCGACCGCGCCGCATTGGGGAAACATGCCGGCGCGCACGCAGCGGAAACGCTGCGCAGGGCGCTCCGGAACCAGCACGAGGTCCGGCTGATGCTGGCGGCAGCTCCCAGCCAGGAGGCAACGCTTCTGGCCCTTGCCCAGGAACCCGGCATCGATTGGAGCCGGCTGACGTGTTTCCATATGGACGACTACCTCGCGCTGCCGGCCGACGCACCCCAAGGATTCGGAAACTGGTTGGAGCGCACGTTCTTCAGCCAACTGCCGCCTACTACCTTTCACCGCATCAACCCGGGAAATCCCGCCGAAGAGGAGGCTGGACGCTACGGCACGCTGATGGGCCAAGATCCCTTTGACCTCGTGCTGCTGGGACTGGGAGTGAACGGCCATCTTGCCTTCAACGATCCCCCGGCCGACCTTGCCGACCCGTTGCCCGCACGCGTCATTACCCTCGATCAGGTAAGCCGCCAGCAACAGGTGGACGAAGGGCATTTCCCCGGTTTTGACGACGTTCCGCAGCGCGCCATCACCGTCTCCATCCCGCGCTTGCTGCACGCCTCAGAAATCATCGCTTCCGTTCCCGGCAGTGCGAAAAAGATGGCCGTCCACAACACGCTGAACCAGCCGATCAGCGGAGACCATCCCGGTACTGCGCTGCGCACGCACCCCCACGTCACCATCTACCTCGACGCCGAGTCGGATCCCCGATGAACGCAAGTGAACAGTTCTCGGCGGACTACCTCGGGAAAATCACCGAGCTCCTCGGGCGAATCCGCTTGGAAGAAGCCGAAAACATCGGAGTTGCCGCGGACCTTCTCGCGGCCCGGGTGGCCGAGGACCAACTGGTACACATCTACGGCCCGGGCGGTCATTCAAACCTGGCAAGCCAGGAAGTGTTCTTCCGGGCAGGTGGGCTGATGCACGTCTCCGCCATTTTGGACGAAGGCACCCTGCTCTCCAACGGCGCCCTCCGCTCAATGGCCATGGAACGGACTCCGGGTTACGGCCGGATCGTCATCCAGGATGCGGGCCTCGGACCAGGGGACGTCCTCATCCTGGTCAACGCGTACGGCATCAACAGCGCCCTCATCGACGCGGCCCTGACGGCACGCGAACTATCGGTCAAGACCATTGGCGTTTCCTCGCGCGAGCATGCAGAGGAAACAGCCAGTGACCACCCTGCACGGCATCCGCAAAAACTAAACCTGCACGACGTCGTCGACCACCACATTGACACGAAGGTTCCTATCGGAGACGCCGTCATGAAGGTTCCGGGGGCACAGGAGAAAACGGCCGCCGTGTCCACGTTCGCCAACGCCTTCACCCTGAACTGGCTCATGATGTCCACCATCAGCAAGCTGAACGAAATGGGGATTGAGCCGCCATTGTGGAGATCGGGAAACGCGCCCGGCGGGGACGCAGCCAATCAGCAATTCATTTCACGTTTCAAAGGACGGGTACACAAGCTGTGACACACCCCAAAACGATTGTGGGCAAAGACCCCCATCTGGGGGTCAACCTGGAAATCGCCTACGACACGACCATCCTGTCGGTGCGGGAGATCGACCCTGGCCAAGGGCTGCCCGTCATCGCACCGGGATTTATCGATGGCCAGGTCAACGGATACGGCGGACTGGATGTCAACGCCCCCGACGTCACACCGCAAACGATCATCGACATGGGCGCAGAGCTGGCGAAGCTGGGCGTCACCACGTGGGTGCCCACCATTGTGACGGCGTCGGAAGAGGCAATCACTGGCGCGCTCGAACAGATCAAGCGGGCATGCGACATTGACCCAGCCACCCGCGCAGCCATCCCTTGCGTCCATATCGAGGGCCCGTTCATCTCGGACCAGGACGGTCCCAGGGGCGTCCACGACGCCGATTTCGTCCGCCCCTTGGACGTCCAGGAGGTCCGGCGCTGGCTTCGCGCAAGCGGAATGGTCGGCATCGTCACCGTCTCGCCGCATACCCCTGACGCCCCGACCCAGGTCGCCCGAATCCGCGAACTCGGCGTCGAAGTGGCCATAGGACACACGCACGCAAGTCCCGAACAAATCACCGCTGCCATCAACGCGGGAGCCAGGCTGGCCACCCATCTGGGCAACGGGATCGCCACCACCCTGCCCAGGCACCCCAACGCCCTGTGGACGCAACTGGCGGACGACCGCCTCACGGCAGGACTCATAGCGGACGGGCACCACCTGCCCAGCGACACGTTGAAAGTCATGATCCGGGCAAAGACACCCGAACGCGCCTACCTGGTCTCGGACAGCACCGCGCTGGCCGGCAGCGAGCCTGGCCGCCATCGCACTTCCGTGGGTGGCCTGGTGGATCTTGCCCCGGGCGGGAGGCTCTCCCACGTGGGCACGGATCTGCTCGCGGGGGCCGCCGCCACCCTGCCGGACGGTTTCCGCAACGTGATCCGAAACGTCGGCCTGGGGCTTCCGGAGGCCCTCAAAATGGTGACCTCCACTCCCGCCCGGGTGATCCCGGGGACCCGTCCGGGGCTCGGCCACCTTCGAGTCGGTTCCCCCGCGGATTTTGTCTTGATCACCGGGGAAGGACCCGAAACAGGGACCATTACCGAGGTTTTCCAGTCCGGCCGGAAAGTATCTGGCGGACCGGAATGAGCACCTCCCAAGCCGAGCAGCCCACCGTGCGGGTGGGCGCCGCCGTCGTCGGGATCTCGCCGCCCGCGGGTACACCGCTGGCCGGATTCGCGGCGAGGACGGAACCGAGCACCGGTGTCCACGATCCGCTAACCGTCCGGGCGTTGGCCGTCGATGACACCTGCTTGATCACCGTGGATGTATGCGGCCTCCATGAAGACACATGCACCCGCATCGCACACGCTTTGCCCTTTGTGCCGGAGCGCGTCGCGATCACCGCGACGCATACCCACGCGGGTCCGTGCGTCATGCCGGGCCGGCTCGGGGGCCATGACCCGGCGATCCTGGAGGAGATCGTCGTGGCTTGCCACGAGGCCGCGGAGTCCGCCGTGGCCGCGCAGCAGCCGGCGACCCTGCGCTACGGCGAATCGCGCGGGGTAGATGTTGCGAGGAACCGACGCCATCCCGAACGCGCAGTGGATCCTCCCGTCCAAGTTGCCACGTTCAGCGACCCAGCCGGACAAGTGCTGGCCTGGATCGTGCTCTATCCCTGCCATCCGGTGGTCCTGGGCCCGGAAAACCGCCTCATCAGCGGCGACTATCCGGCGTTCACCAGGAACGTCCTGGAGGAACGTTCCCCCGGCTCAGTGGCCCTTTTCCTGCCCGGGACCGCCGGGGACATCAATTCGGGCCATCGCGCCGACGCGTCGTACTCGCTTTCCGGCTCGGCGGGCAGGACGATGGAGCAGGCGCGCAAGATCGGAGAACATGTGGCGGCATCCGTTGTGGAGACCCCGCTAGTGCCGGTCTTCGATTCCGGGAAGACCTCCGCCGCCCGGAGGACCATCAGCCTCGCAATGACTTCGCGCGACGCCGATTCCCCCGCGGAGTTGGGCCGGAAGTGGGAGGCTGAAGCGGTTTCGGCGGATCCCGGCCGGCGATCCCTTCTCAACGCGTGGCGGCAATGGGCCAAGGACCGGAGCCCCGAAGAGGACATGTCCTGGCGCGCACCGGTGAGCGTCTTCAACTGGCACGGCCTGACCCTCGTAGGATTACCCGGAGAACCATTCCTGGCCACCACGGAAGCCGTCGCCTCCAAGGTGGACGGTCCCGTCATGGTCACCGGCTACACCAACGGCTGCCCGGGATACTTTCCGACCGCCGACGAATATGACTTCGGAGGATACGAAGTGGAGGACGCGCACCGCTACTACGGGATGCCCGCCCCCTTTGCGCCTGGCAGTGCCGAAGCCTTGGTCCAGGCCGCCTTGGAACTCACGGGTGAGCTCCAATGACGGGCCGTCCAACCATCACGCAGCTGGCGGCCGAACTCGGCATCGCCCCCTCAACCGTGTCGAGGGCCTTCACCCGGCCAAACCTGCTCAAACCGGAGACGGTGGCACTGGTGCAAAAAGCTGCGGAAGCCGCAGGCTATGTACCGAACCATCACGCGCGCGCCCTTTCGACAGGACGTGCGGGCGCCATCGGACTCATCGTGCCGGACATCGCCAACCCGTTCTTCCCCCCGCTGGTCCGGGCGGCCCAAAACTACGCAAGCGATCTCGGACTATCCGTGTTCCTGGCGGACACGGATGAAGATCCCCTTCGGGAAGACCGTCTCATCTCACGGATGGCTCCCCAGGTTGAAGGGCTGATTGTCGTTTCATCCCGGCTCGCCTCGGCCCGCATCCGGCAAATCGCCGACTCCCAGCGGGTGGCGTTCATCAACCGCGATGTTCCCGAGACCTACCGGGTACTCCTGGACACCACGGCAGCCATCCGCTCCGCGCTGACCCACCTGTCGGAGCTCGGCCACCGCCGCGTGGCGTACGTCGGCGGTCCGCCGCAATCATGGGCAAACAAGCAGCGCCGCTCGGCTGTGGATAACTTCTCGAAGGTCCACGCCCTCGAGGTGACGCATTTCAGTGCGGATCCGGGAACCTACGAAGCCGCGAAGGCGCTCAGCGATTCGGTAGCTGCATCCGGAGTCACGGCAGTCATCGCCTTTGACGATGTCATCGCTCACGGCCTGATGGGTGGATTCGCGGCCGCGGGCGTGGACGTCCCGAAGGACTTGAGCGTCATCGGATGCGACGACACCCTCGCCACCACGACCTTTCCCGCCCTTTCCACGATCGCGGTCAATGTCGGCGCCGCGGCCCGGCGCGCCGTCGCTGCCCTCTCCGAGAACCCAGGCTCAACCAGCCTGACCGGAGCGAGGATCATCTTCGAAGGAACGCTTGTCCTCCGCGGAACAACGGGAGGGGTCCGGCCTACATCCAGCCCGCTGACGCTAGAACCGGAGCTCGATCACCCGTCGCCCCGACGCGTCCAGGCTGGACACGGCAGTGACAGCTGAGTAATCCGCGATCTGCCACAGCCCCTCCGCCGCCTCGCCGCCGGCGTCGCCCACCACCACGGTCAGCATGCCGGCCGCACGGGCTGCGGCGATGCCCGCAGGGGCATCTTCGAAGACGACGACGTCGGCCGGCTCGGCACCCAGCAGCGCGGCTGCCGTGAGGTAGCCTTCCGGATCGGGCTTGCCGCGGGTCACGGCCTCGGAGGTGACAGTGGTGGCAGGCATCCCAAGTCCGGCTGCTTTCATACGCACCCCGGCGAGGATCCGATCCGCCGAGGTGACCATGGCGACGGCGTCGGCAGGCAAGGACCGCAGCAGTTCCGAGGCGCCGGGTAGCGCCACGATCCCGTCGGTCCGGGTCCGTTCCATCTCGCCGAGTTCCTCCGCGAGCGCGTCGATGTCGGCTCCGGCCGGTGCGAAACGGCGCACCGTGTCCTTGGCTTGGACCCCGTGTGAAGTCCGCAGGATCTCCTTGATGTCGAGTCCGTACCGGCCCGCGAATTCGCTCCAGACTTGCTCCACGATCGCGGTGGAGTCCACCAAGGTGCCGTCCATGTCGAAGAGGACGGCCCGAACGGTCAGGGTTTTCACGGCTTCAGCAGGCAGGTTCATGCATCCATCCTGCCTGCTGAAACTCGTCCGCGGCCCAACTCTTACGGTGTGAGTCCTAGCCGTTGGGCCTGTTGGGGATGTACTGGACAGCCCATTTGTTGCCGTCCGGATCGGCGAAGTACACAAAGTGGCCCCAATCCTGGACGTCGATGTCGCTGACTTCCACGCCGTTGGCCTTAAGTTGGCTGTGGGCCTCCTGGATGTCTCCCACCACCATCTGCAGGCTGGGAGCGGTGCCTGGAGGGGCGTCGTTCAGGCCTTCGCCGATGCAGATGGAGCAGGCCGAGCCGGGCGGAGTCAGTTGGACGAAGCGGATGCCGTCCATGGGCCGCTCGTCGTAGTCGGCGTTGAAGCCCACCTTGTTGACGTAGAAATCCTTGGCGCGGTCCACATCGGACACGGGGACAAACACAAGTTCAAGTTTCCAGTCCATGCGCCAAAGGCTATCGGCGGAGCCTGAAAACCGGTAGAGGTGGAGCACAACGCGGGGTCACTTACGGCCCATGTTGCTGCTCGAATTAGGCCGTAAGTGACCCCGCGTTGACGAGTTCGACGGCGGAGCCTACTCCCGCTTCGGCTTCGGTCTGGCTTGCGGCGAGTTGGGCCGCGAGGCTACGGGCGCGGGCTCGGGACGGAAGGAGCCACGCCACCAAAGTCGCAAGGACCAGCACGGACGCGCCAACGTAGACGGCGGGAATGGCCGCGTCCACATAGCCCGTGGGAGTAAGTTTGCCGCCGGCTCCGGTGAAGACTGCGGTCAGCACGGCTACGCCCAGTGCTACGCCGATCTCCCGGAGGGTCGAGTTGGTGCCGCTCGCCTTCGCATGGTCCTCGGCGCCCATGTTGGCGAGCACCGCCGTCGACATCGGGGCGAAAACCAGGCCCATGCCGATTCCTGCCGCAATGAAGCCGGGCACCAGGGTTTCGTACGGGACGGTCGCGGAAAGGACTCCGGCCAGCCAGAACATGCCCGCAGTGAGCAGCACGAGGCCCGCGATCATCAGGGTCCTGGTGCCAAGCCGCGGTGCCAACAGACCGGCGAGCGGTGCCACGAACATGGGGGCCAGGGTCCAGGGCATGGTCATGACGCCGGCGGCGAGGGGTCCGTGGCCCTGCACCACCTGCAGGAACTGGATGAGGATGAAGACGGAGCCGAAGATCCCGAAGCTGAAGGTCAGGCCGATCAGGTTGGCCACGGTGAAGCTGCGGTCGCGGAAGAGCCGGAGCGGAAGCAGCGGCGCGGCAACGCGGGATTCCCACAGAACGAAGGCAAGCAGCAGGACCCCGCCACCGATCAAGGCGCCGAGGACTTCGGCACTGGACCAGCCGGCGTCGTTCCCTCGGACGATGCCGAAGACGAGCCCCAAAAGCCCCAGTCCGGAGAGAAGAAGGCCTACGACGTCGGCGCGGACCCGGGCACCGAAGCTGTTCGGCAGCGCGAAAAGCGCCAGCGGAATCGACAGGATGCCGATAGGAACGTTGAGCCAGAAGATCGCTTCCCAGCTCCAGCCTTCAACGACGGCGCCGCCGATCAGCGGCCCAAGGGCGACACCCAGGCCGGAGACTCCGCCCCAGATGCCGATCGCGAGTGGGCGCAGCTTGACGCTGACCGAGCCCGCCAGCAGGGTGAGCGATAGCGGCATGAGCGCCGCGGAACCAACGCCCTGGACGGCGCGGGCCGCGATGAGCTGCCCCGGGTCCGTGCTGAGGGCCGCCGCTGCGGAGGCGAGGGTGAAGATGGCGAGGCCGGCGATGAACACGTGGCGGCGTCCGAAGCGATCCCCGAGTCCGACGGCCAGCAACATGAACGCCGCGAAGCTCAGGGAGTAGGCGTTGACGATCCATTGCAGTTCCTCGACGCTCGCGCCGAGGGCCTTGTGCATGACGGGCAATGCGTTGGTGACCACGAGGTTGTCCAGGGTGGCCATGAACACGGGAAGGGAGGCGGCCACGATGGCCAGCCAAACGGGAATGGTGCGTTTCATGATGACTCCACGGGGTCGCTGAGGTGCCGCTAAGTTGGAATGTTGTAATCGAATGATTACTTAGAAACCAAAGTTAGTTATCGACTGATAACATGTCAAGTGTGGTGAAGAAAACAGTGGGCACAGGCGCCCCGGAAGCAGGCTCAGGCAGCCAGGCAACTGCCGAACGCATACCTGCGGCTCAACGGCGCGAGCTGATCCTGGATGCCGCTACCGGTGTCTTCGCCGAGCGTGGCTACGCCGGTTCCACCACCGACCAAGTGGCCAAGGCTGCGGGCATCAGCCAGCCGTATGTCGTGCGGATGTTCGGCACCAAGGAGACGTTGTTCCTGGAGGCTCTGGACCGCGCACACGGCAAGTTGATGCGCGCATTCCGCGAGGTCATCGCCGCGTACGACGCCGGAGACCTCGCCGAAGAACTGCAGCACCTCGATCCTGCCGCCGGGAACGGCCGCCCGGAACAGCTGAAGCAACTCATGGCCATCGCGTATGCGGACCTGGTTGAAGACCGCGGGATCCTCATGATGCTGATGCAGGCCTTTGTGGCAGGCCATGAACCCGCCATCGGGGCACGGGCCAGGGAAGGCTTCCTGGATATCTACCGCTTGGTGCGGGACGAGGCAGGCCTGTCCCCCGAAACCTCCCGCGACTTCCTTGCGCAGGGCATGCTGATGAACACCCTGATCGGCATCCGCCTGCCGGAAGTCTACGAACAGGACGAGACCGCCGAGGAGTTGCTTGAATGCACACTGCGGTCGAAGCTGCCCATGGTGCTCAAGGCAAGCCGGGCCCAGCGCCGGGCGGGTTAGTTCCTAGCTGCCGAAACCGTGGGTGTGGGCCGTGGGCTGCGTTCTGGAACGCAGCCCACGGCCCGCACCCACGAATTGGCGGACGGGCTCGCTAGCCAGCCACGCCGTAGAGGCGGTCTCCTGCGTCGCCGAGGCCCGGAACGATGTAGGCCTTCTCGTTGAGCCTCTCGTCGATCGACGCGAGCACGATCTTGACGTTGGCTTCGGAGAGCTCCTCTTCCAGCTTGGCCAGGCCCTCGGGGGCTGCGAGCAGGCAAATGCACGTGACGTCCGAAGCGCCGCGCTTGAAGAGGAACTTGATGGCTTCGCGCAGGGTGCCGCCGGTGGCGAGCATGGGGTCCAGCACGAAGATCTGGCGTCCGGTGAGGTCTTCCGGGAGGCGCTCGGCGTAGGTGATGATGTCGAGGGTCTCTTCGTCGCGGGCCATGCCCAGGAAGCCGACTTCAGCGGTGGGTACCAGCTTGGTCATGCCCTCGAGCATGCCGAGGCCTGCGCGCAGGATGGGGACCACCAGCGGCGTCGGCTTCGTGAAGGCGGTGCCGATCGCCTTGGTGACAGGGGTTTCGATCTCTACCGCTTCAGTCCTGACTTCGCGGGTGGCCTCGTAGGCCAGCAAAGTGACGAGTTCTTCGGTGAGTTGCCGGAAGACCGGGGAAGGAGTGTTCTTATCCCGCAGAACGGTGAGCTTGTGAGCGACCAGCGGGTGGTCCACGACGAGTGTGCGCATGACTCCAAAACTATCATTGAGGCATGAGCACCAACGAGCCTTATCACGCGGAGCACGCGGCCTGGATGGGCCTGGCCCTTGACGAGGCCCGGCGGGCGCTGGATACGGAGGATGTCCCGATCGGCGCCGTGGTCCTGGGGCCCGACGGCGGCGTGCTGGGAGCCGGGCGGAACGAACGGGAAGCGCACGGCGACCCAACGGCACACGCCGAGATCGTCGCGATCCGCCAGGCGGCAGCCGCCCTGCAGCGCCATGCACTTGAGCTCGGCGAAGGCGGAGACGGCTGGAGGCTCGAGGACTGCACCCTCGTGGTGACGCTGGAGCCGTGCGCGATGTGTGCCGGAGCCATTGTGCTGGCCCGGATTCCGCGGGTGGTCTTCGGTGCCTGGGATGAGAAGGCTGGTGCAGCCGGATCTGTGTTCGACATCCTGCGGGAACGCCGCCTCAACCATTGGGTGGAGGTCTACGCGGGCGTGCGCGAAGAGGAATGCTCGGCCCTGTTGCGCGATTTCTTCGCAACCCACCGGAAATAGCAGCTGCCCTCCGGATCGGGGGCGAAGGATTCTGCTCAATCATTCGAATGGACAAAACCTGTCCCCCTTGCAATCGCGCGGTGAACAACATCTGGAGTGGGGGATGATCCAGCAAAATCCAACGCAGGGCAGGCCATAGATCTCGAAAAGGGCTTTCGTGACCTACTTTGGGGCGGATTATGCGCAACACACCGCTGTCACGGCCTTGTCGTAGTCAGAAAGGCGTCGGGACGGGCGCACGGCCGCCCAATTTCTCGATCGGTCGTACAAGGGTGGCTTATATTGTGAGCTTCCGATTCCCCCGTCGCCATCTGCTTGGCATCCACGCGTGAGTTGTGAAGAACGCAAGCAAAAGCCATCCTGACACGAGCAGGGTATTGTCAGGTTCAAGTGGCGCGTAGGCGACACCTTCGACCACAGCTGGTGAAAAAGCGAAGACGTAGGCCAAGAAGAGAACTCCGAAACCAGTCCACCCCTGTCGAAGAAATTCGCGCTTACGAATCGTCCGCGGATCGGAGTACATCAACTCTGAATCGGGTGTTACAGGATGCTTCGGCGGGGTAGTGCCACCCGGGAGTGCGCTGCTCATGCCAACAATCATCCGCGACGCCTGCCCAAGCGCCCTTGAAATCCGCAGGTGTTGGACGTCAGATGGTCTCAGGCAGCACAGCTGAGGAGGACTTCATGACCGTCTCTTTCAACCACACCATCGTCTACGCAACGGACAAGCGGCGCTCCGCGGAGTTCCTGGCCAAGGTGTTTGGACTCCCGAAGCCGCAAGCCATGTGGTCCTTCATGACCGTGTCCTTTGAACACGGAGTAGCGCTCGATTTCGCCACAGCCGACCGGCCTATCGCTCCCCAGCACTACGCCTTCCTGGTCAGCGAGGAAGATTTCGACGGGATTTTCGCCCGGATCCAGGCCGAGGAAATCCCCTACTGGGCGGACCCGGCACGGTCCCGCCCCCAGCAGATCAATCACAACGACGGCGGACGCGGCGTCTACTTCGCCGATCCGGACGGGCATTTCCTGGAGGCGATCACGCGGCCGTATGGATCGGGTGCCGCATGAGCCACGTACGCGTCACGGCGATGGTGACCGGCCGCGTCCAGGGGGTCGGTTTCCGCTATTCGACCATGCACCAAGCCCGTTCGCTCGGACTGACCGGGGAAGCGGCCAACCAGTTGGACGGCTCGGTGCAGGTCATCGCTGAGGGTGATCGGGAAGCCGTCGATTCCCTGCTGGAATGGCTGCAGTCCCGGGAAGCCCCGGGCCGCGTGAAACACGTGGATGCCGCGTTCACACAAGCCACCGGCGAGTTCTCCGGATTCTGGGTGGACTGAAGCACCCCAAGCCGAGACCAGCGTCCGCCTTACGAGTTGGCACTGTCCAGGGCGTCGATGCGCTTCTGTCGCGAGGCCGCGGAGTCCAGGCTGAACGAGCGGAAATCCCCGAGGTCTTCGTGGATCCAGCTCTCCACCTCACTGATTCGCTGGGTGACGGCCGCGGTGGGCTTGTCGAATGTCCAGGCCGCGATCCGTTCCTTGCCCGGATCGTATTGCCACAGCCCGATGATCCGTCCCCGGTCCAGAATCGGGTGGTCTGACAGATCCGCCTGCAGCCCCAGGGTGCCGTCCAGGACCTTCCGGCCCCGATCCCCTTCAGCCAGCATGTCCGCGGAGTTCCTGCGCAACAGCACCAAAGAATCCGTCCCGGCCAGAAGCTGGATCTGTTCCTCCTGCGGCGCCTTGAACGCGGAAAGGTGCTCGACGTCGTCGGGCAGCATCCAGAGAGGCTCGCCTGCCGCCGTCGTCACTTCGACGGCGCCGACGGCGGTCAGCGCCGCCTTGCTCTGCGCCACAGTGAAGCCGGTAAGCCATTGGCTCTGCTTGAACGTCGCTCCGCCGGTCCAGCTCAGGTACCGTTCGATCAGGCGCGCGCGGGCGGCGTCGTCGTCGAGGGTACTGGGCGGCAGCGCCCATGACGTGTAGGCGTAGCGCTGCTGGTCGAGGCGGCCGTTGACGGGGACGCGGCGGATGCGGCCGTCGGCTTGCAGGAGGCCCAGCGCCGTGGGGAGGGTGGTGGACGCACCCTTTTTCTTGCCTTCTTCGCCGAGGCTGCGGACGGATTCGCCGAGCTCGTCCTTGAGCTGTTTGGGATCCATGGGGTCGCTGGATTCCATGAGGGTGTGCAGCACTTGCTCTTCGAGCAGGGTAATTTCTCCGCGTTCGACGCCGAGCCGGGCCAGGACCTTGAAGGGCGCCACCGCGGCGTCCCGGCCGACTTGGAGGCCCCACGCGAAGTCGTCCCGGCCGAGGACGTAGGTGCATCCGCGGGCTGTGGGAAGCTCGTGGATTCTCAGCTCGGCGACGTCCCGATCGACCTGTTCGCGGCGGATCCCGGCCCGGGCGAAGAGCGTGAGGTAGGGGTTGGCGCCGCCCACGGAGCGGGCCCAGCCGGCTCGGTCCAAGACTTCCTCGGACGTCTTGCCCGTGAGGGAACCGTCCAGGCCCTGCCTATGCCACGCCCAGGCGCGGAGGAGTTCGGGCGTGAGTGTTTGGGTGGAAAGCACAGCGGACGTCATGGCCCCATTCTGCACCGTTTGCCAGCCATCCGCGGCAGTCCGGCGCGAGCTACCGCCCGAAATCCAACGAGAAGCCAGCCCACGCGTCGGGATGTTCCCGGAGGAGGACGTCGACGCCGGCGAGCGCACCGCCGTCGTCGCTCTCGCGGACTTTCGCCGCAACCGCCTCAGCGATGAAGCGGGCCAGCACTTCCGTCGTCGTGAGTTGTCCGGCGAAGTCGGGGTGCTCGTCGAGGTTCTTGTAGTTCAAGCCGGCCAGCACCTCGTCCAGGATGGTTCCGGCCGCGCCGATGTCCAGGACGATCGCGTCGTCGTTCAGTGTTGCCCGGCGGAACGTCACCTCGGCCACGAAAGTGGCTCCGTGCAGTCCCTGCGCCGGGCCGAACGACTCCCGCGGAAGGCTGTGCGCGATCATGAAGTGCCGGCGGACGGTGAGGCTGAACATCGTCAGGCCTTCCTGGTTGCGGGGTAGTTGATGACTCGGCAAAGGTCGTCCAGTTCGCCGTTTTCCAAGGCTTGGAAGACGTCGGGGAGCTCCTCGAACTGCGACTCTCCCGTCAGGAAGGCATCGAACACCGGGTCCCGCAGCAGGGACACGGCCAGGTCCAGCCGCTCGCTCGAGGTGCGGCGGTGCCTGCGCGAACGTGCCACCACTCCCACCTGGCTGGCCCGGATGGAGAGGCGCCGGGCATGGAAGTCCTCCCCCAGCGGGAGGGAGACTTTCCGGTCCCCGTACCAGGAGAGCTCGATGACCTCCGCCTCGTCCCCGGCCAATTGCAGGCTACGGGCCAGCCCTTCATCCGTGGCCGAGCAGTGGAACACGATGTCGCAATCCTGCTTCGCGTTTTCCGGAAGGACGCACTCGACGCCTAGGGATTCGACGAACCCGCGCTTACCCGGATCAGTTTCCACCAGTTGCAGGCGTTCCAGCGGGAAGCTGCGCAACAGTGCCGCGGTCATGCCGCCTACCAGTCCGGCGCCGACGACGGCGATCCGGTCACCGAGGCGAGGCCCGGCCTCCCACAAGGCATTGACGGCGATCTCAGCGATGCCGGTGAGCACAGCCCGGCGGGCCGGCACGCCATCGGGTATTCGGGTGAGGGAGGTGAGCGGTACGACGTAGCGGTCCTGATGCGGATGCAGGCAGAAGACGTTCCGGCCGATCCAATCGTCGGGACCTTCTTCAACGACGCCGACGGACAGATACCCGAACTTCACCGGCGCTGGGAAATCCCCGGTTTGATGGGGCGCACGCATTTTCTTCGCAACCCGTGGAGGGACGTGCGCTTCATGGACTACGAGTTCCGTTCCCCTGCTGACCCCGGAGTACAAGGCCCGGACTTGAGCTTGACCCTGGGCTGGAGCCGGAAGGTCCTCGCTCCGGAGCTCGCCTTGGCATGGGCCGACGGTCCAGTAGGCCATGGCGGTTTGGGCGTTCTTCGATGGGGGCTGTGGGAAAGTCATCGTGCTTGCGAATCTAGTCCTGAGGCTCCGATTGGGGAAGGGATGATCGTTGGAGAGGGCTGACCTCCCGGGCCGCTCCGGCGGGGCCCGGGCGACCCGTCAGGCGCCGGCCGGGCTGACGTCCCGGGCCGCTCCGGCGGGGCCGTTTTGGGGAACAGGCCTCCACTCCGGTACCCTATTTCAGTTGGTGACGTGTCCGAGCGGCCGAAGGTGCAACACTCGAAATGTTGTTTGGTGTAAAAGCCAACGTGGGTTCAAATCCCACCGTCACCGCCACGTGAGAAGGCCCTGGTTCCCTTTGTTTACAAGGGAACCAGGGCCTTTCGCTTTGCCGGAATCAGGGTTTTGGGCACATTTTGGGCACATTCGCCAGGGACACTGCAAGGTCCAGGGCGTCCGAAACGCTGTCCAGGTCCCCGTCAAACAGGTCCGCATAGATGTCCAGGGTCATGGCTGCCGAGCTGTGACCGAGCATTCTTTGCACCGCTTTGACGTTGGCGCCCGCTGATACAGCAAAGCTCGCGGCTGAATGCCTGAGATCGTGAGGCGTGATTCGCGGCACTCCTGCTCTCTTCACGGCCCCTGCGAACCAGCTCATGTTGTCATCGTGCACGCGTGCGAGGCGAAGGTGGTGGCCGTTCTCGCCGGGAAACACGAGATCATTTCTGTCCTTGTTCTTACACTGCTGCGCCAGGGGCTCAGCGAGGAATCGCGGAAACGGCACGGTTCGTTTCTTGTGGTTCTTTGGCGTGCCTACTTCGATCACAGAGCCGACCTGAACCGCGTTTTCCTCAATCACGAATCGCCGCCGCAACATGTCCAGATGCTTGACTCGCAGGCCAGTAGCCTCTCCCCACCGCAAACCGCAGTAGGCAAGCACGAGAACCAGTGCCGGATATTTACTGGCTGCCGCGAGTGCATGCACTTGCTCGTGACTCAGGTAGACGTGCGGCTTCTTGATCTTGCGCGGCAAGGTTACGCCCCGTGCTGGATTACTCAATGTTCGACGGTCGCTCACGGCGTCATCCAGAATGGCCGCCAAGACTCCGTAAGCGCGGATTACAAGCGTTGCCCCCTTCGGTTTCCGGGGCGGGACAGCGCTCTGATCCCCCTTCGTCAAACTTGAGACCCATTGCTGTACATCTGTCTTTCGGATATCTGAGACTGCCGTACCGCCCCACACCGGCAGGACATGATTACGCCAAGCCGACTCCACGGGGCGCAATGAAGATGGCTTCAAATGGGTCTGCCGTGACAACCACGCGTCCCCAAGCGGACCGATCAGGGCCTTTGCGGCTGCCGCATCTATGAACTCCCCGCGGGCCTTGGATACCTCAACACTGGCGAGGAAAAGCTCGGCATCTCTCTTTGTCCTGAATCCACGTTTCTTGGTCTGTACCCGGTCAGGTTTCCGGTAGCGAACCTGATACCGGCGCCCGGCCCGTGTCTCATAAGGTTCAATAGTTGCCATCGCCGGATTGTTCTTTCGCTGCGTTCTGATCAACCAGAGTCTTGATAATCGCGCTGAGCTCGTCCACCCGTAAATTGAGGTCCTCGAACGTCACGGGACCGATTTTGGTATTCCCTGCCGGGATGAAGTCGGGGCGTAGCCCTCGTACGTAGTCATCACTGCCCACGTCGCCGTCGATCGGTGTTATGCCATCCGCCCATTCCCAAACCCGTACCAGGTCAGCCGGATCAGCTCCGGTGACGGCCACCGGTTCGTCGACCGACTTGGGAAACAACAGTGCATTTGGGTTCACGCCCAGGACTACCGCCAGGGCCACGAGATCATCAACATCAACCCGCCTAACGCCGGCCTCGATCTTCTGTATTCCGCTCGCGGAAATTTCGTGCCCGACGCCCCTTAGCCTTTGCTGAAGCTCCCGCAGGGTGACATTCCCCCGCAAACGCTTTAGGTTCCGAGCGACAGTCTTGCCGGTTGGGCCAATGTCATGTCCTCGCAACCGCTCTCCGCTATGTACCATATAAGAAACGATACACGCTATATAGACAACACTTCTAATACGGAACTGTGTATCTAATATGACGTGGATTTCGCGGAAGGGAATAGGCCTCATGGAATCGGAACTGCTGACCCCGGCAGAGCTGGCAGCCAAGCTTCACAAGACGGCGCCCGCATTGGCGCAATGGCGCTATAGAGGGATGGGCCCTAAGTTCGTGAAATTAGGCAGCGGCATCCGCTATCGCGCCAGCGATGTAGAGGCATGGCTTGACGCACAGACACGCTCCCAGACAGGCCAGGTAATCCCTAGGGTCCAGGAGCCGGTCTTTGGCGGCAGACGCTCGGCCCGTTCGCGTCTACCGAATCGGCCTGCGGATGGGCCCGGTGTGACTTCACCTCGTGGTTGACTTTGGGCCTAGAAGCATGCACGAACGCGGCCCGCCAACAGGTCGTGGAGCTGCCCGCCGTCGATCCTGCGGCCACGCGCACGCGCGTACACATGCCCGGGCGAGCGGGCCACGATCAGACCGGCGCCGTCGCGCGCACACGTCACCGACGTTTCGGCGGATGAACACTGCCTCCGCCGCTTGGCATCGCATCCCGGCCTCTCATGTTCGCCGTCCCCGCCGCTCAGTCAAGGGCGCCTCCGCGTCACTGCGTGATGGGCCTGCGGCCCACCCTTGACGGCGCGACAGGGACGGATACGACGGCCTTTATCGGGATGCGGGAACGACTGGGATGGCCCAAAGAGATCGCACAACAGGATCCAAGCGGAAACGCGAGGACACCGGCGCCTTGAACCTTGTTACCGAGGTCATCCGCTTCGCGGAAACATAGGTGTTCGATTCGACACAATCCGGATCAACCCGTACTGGAAGGCCTTGACCTGCGAACAACTGCTGGAGGCGTCCTATGTGGCCAAGGACAAGCTGTCCGCCCTCGTGGAGGAAGCAGACACGACGCACGAGATCATCCAGATCACCCGGCACGGGCACCCGTCAGCGGTGCTGATGTCCGCCGATGACCTGGAATCCCTGCAGGAAACCATCCACTGGCTCTCCCAGCCGGGCATCCGCAAAGACCTGGACCAGGCCCGGCGCGACATCGCCGGCGGCAACATGACCAGCGGCGCAGACCTCCGCCGTGAATTCGGGCTGCCGCCGTTGTGACCGACGCAGCATCCACCGGCACCGCCCAATGGAACGTCGAAGTCACCAGCCCGGCACTGAACAGTTTCCGGCGGCTGCCGGAGAAAGCAGCAACCGCCATCGTCGAATTCGTCACCGGAGCACTTGCCGAGAACCCCCACCGGCTGAGTAAACCCCTCACGAACGAACCCCTCGGACTCCGCACCGCCCGGCGCGGCGACTACCGGGTGCTATTCACCCTCGACACCGAAGAGCACACCCTCTACGTCCACCGCATCGAACACCGCTCCGACGTCTACAAGCCGCGCTAGACTCGCCATTTCGCCAGGGAACGATGAGGGCCGTCGTCCACATTGTGGGTGGCCGGAAATCTACTTCCATGCCATCACGGCTCGCAGCAGTCAAGCCCCTAACCTAGGGTGAAGGCCAATGAACTTCACCCTAGCCCCCAAAAATCCCGAAAAAACGACAAATTCCCGCTTTTGAACTTTGCATCCGCGAACGATAACTCTCCACTTCGAAACTTGGTTCCTGTGAAGACTATTTCGCTACCCAAAAAACTCGGCTCCAAACGCCGTGCGGCGTCGATCCCGAACTTAGCCATCTATCGTGTCCTGTTCCGGCGGAGTAGATTGAAGAAACACGCCGATGCCGGACAGGGTCACCGTCCGTGTAGTCAGCAGCACGGCCCGACCATCCGGCAGGTCAACCGGTGGGCCGCTTGGACCAGCGGCAGAAGTAAGCCCTTGCCGGGCAACCGGCACAGTGTTTCATTTGTTCCGGAACAACCGAGGCGGCGCGGTCTGCTGTAGTCCGGCGAGAAAAACGGGACGCGGTGCATCCCACTGAGGGAACGGGCATTTTCTGACGGGAGTTACGATGCGCGAGATACTTCTTCCGTCCGGCGAAGCTGTCCCAGTGCTCGGGGTCGGAACGTGGGAAATGGGTGAGTCCCCCGACAACGCTGCGTGCGATACGGCGGGCGATCCAGATGGCCTTGGACCTAAAGATGTCCGTGGTCGATACCACCGAGATGCATGGCAACGGCGCCGCCGAGGAACTCATCGGAAGGGCCGTGGCAGCACGCCGCCACGAAGCGTTCCTGGTCACCAAGGTCCTGCCGCATCACGCCACGCTGCGCGGAACCGTCGACGCTTGCGAGTGCAGCCTGCGACGCCTTGGATCGGACAGCATCGACCTATATCTGCTGCATTGGCCGGGCGTTGCTCCCTTGGCCGAAACGCTCGAAGCCTTCGAATACCTGCAGCGCGCCGGAAAGATCCGGCAATGGTGCGTGAGCAACCTCGATGTGGCGGCCCTGGAAGACCATGTTCAGGAATCCCACCGAACCCTCGACGTTCGGCTCATGCCCTGCGACCTGGATCGCGCCCATCCCCCGCCCACCCACAAACGTCTGCTCGAGGTGATCTAGGCGCCCCCTTCGGAACTCCATTCCGGGCGCACAGGTCCCATCCACACCACGTCAGGAGAACTAGCCATGGACCTCATGGGCATACCTCAGTTCAAACAATTCTTCCGTCAAGCGGCCAGCCTGGATATCGACAAGAATGACCTCCGGCGCTTTTACGACTTCGTCGGCGACAGAACCTACAAACTGCTCGTGCGGGCGGAAGCCGCAGCCAAGGCAAACGGCCGCGACATTATCGAGCCGCGCGACCTGCCCATCACCAAGGGCCTGCAGGAGTGCATGCACGCCTACCGCAAGATCGACCAGGCAGTTGAACTTGCGCCCATTTTGGCTAGGCTGACCCAGCTGCCGCCGCTTGACCTCGACTACAGCGAGGAGACGAGAGAGCAGCTCCCGCAGGTCTCAGGCGGCCTCGGCGTCGCCCTGGCTCGGTGCTTCCGTCTTCTCGACGACAAGGTTAAGAACCCCCAAACGACCCACTGGGATAAGGCCGAGCAGGTATTTGACCTCCTGCTTTAAAGCGGCTGGGCGCTTTGTCCATGGAGGCCGAGCGGATTCACGGAACCCCCGATTAACTCTTTGAAGGCCACCTCATTGTTAGCTTCGGAGCCCCTCCATGACCTGGGTCCGGCACCTCGTCCACGTCCCTTCCGAGAGGGTGATCGATGTGCCCCCAAAGGACTCGGTTTTCGACGCCGCGGATGCCTTCCACGCCAGTGCCGTCACTCTCGCTGAGCCGCACCGGGGTTTCGACTTCGAGGTCGCGGACCTGTTCTCACCCCCTACCTGCGGCGCTGATAGGCCAGCGCAAGACAGCCCCGGCAGCTGAGCCGCCCGCTGGTGTAGCCCTCGGGAGTCGTATCGCGCTGTTGATGGTTGACCCTCGGGCCTTTAGCTCTGCTACAGCGGCGAGCTCCGGGGAATCCGACTTGCTGCAGGAACGATCCGGGCCCGGACTTTGAGGTGGAGCTCGGCGTTTACTAAGCGGCGACCAAGGCCCCGAGGAACGCAACCGCCCGTAAGAGCCAGTGCCGCCAACCTCACGTCAACGCTGAGCGCCGCCGGACCGCAACGAAGCAGTCCGAATATCCCGGTTCGCTGCCCTTGAGTCGGCCCACCGGCCACTGTTGGGGCAGTCAACTCCGTGCCCGGTCACGGACAGGCATCATGGGCCACCGAAGGCCCCTGCTGAATATCGGGCAGCCAGGTCGCTCGGTTTCGGAGCTGGCGCCGATCAGTGGACCAGGCCCGCGACGAGATTGATCGCCGTGGCCAGCACGATGGCTCCCAACACATAGGAAAGCAGGGCCTGACGCAATGCGGCATACCGGATGGCGTCCGTGGTCAGGTCGGTATCGGAGACCTGATATGTCATGCCAATGGTGAAGGACAGGTACGCGAAGTCCGCGTATTTGGGCGGATTCTTCTTGTTGAAGTCCACACCGTCCTTAGCGAGGTAATAGAGAGTGGCGTAGCGAAGTGTGAAGAGAGTGTGGACCAGGAGCCAGGAGAGTGCGACACTGCCCAGGGCAACGCCAATGATGATCGCTTTCGTTCCCCCCTCCGCAGGAGCTGCCTCCAGCAGGATGAGCGCAACGCCCCCGAAACTACCCATGGTGGCCCCCAGGACGAGAATGTCGGAGGCGAACCGGCCGGGATCCTCCCGGAGCGCATGGGCAGAGGTTTCCGCCGCATCAAGGCGCCCGATCACGGACCAGACCCAGACCAGGTAGATCAGCGACGCGGCCGCCCACCCTAGAGCCGGGGCATAGGCCCAGGACCCCAGAAACCCCACCGCAACGGCCACGGCCAGCCCACCGGCTGCCATCACCGCCAGCCGAACCTGAGTGCTATTAACCGGGGAACTGTAACTACGGGTACTCACGACCTGGGCCCCTCCGAATCGAACAGCTGAACCCGGGCCGCAACGGCCGCAGACACCACACCGTTCGCCGAGCGGCGTCCGGGCTGCAGGAGCTGGGCACAGTCGCTTCCAAAGATGAGCGTCATTCCTACCCCCACCCACCGCATAAGCCTTCCCATGCCTCCATTATCGGGCTTATCCGGTAGCCGTTGGCGGTTGTCCTGAAGGGGCGTTGAGAGTGGATTGGTCCCATAGATTGTTGAGGACGGGTTTATCCGGTAAGTCTTTAACCACCCGTAGATTTCACCTTTCAGGCGGCGTGTCGTTTCTCGATGTGCTGATCTCCGTTTCCGAGTCATGGACGTTAAGGATCCATCAAGATCGGCGCCAGCCGGGAAAAGGCGCGCAGTCGGTGCTAACTTCGGCAATGACGGCGGTGCTCCGCTTCGTGCGGAAAGGAAATCCATGACCACGTTGAGCAGGCCACCGGCCGATCCTTCGGCGCCACGGCCCGGGGCCATGGCGTCTTTGAGGATCTGGCTGCTGTTCGGGCTGCAGGATGCCAAAGGAGTCCACCAAGGCCCCGGCGCGGTCGGCCATCCCCATCTGAAGAAGCATTCGTGGTGGCAGGTCATGTGCCTCACCGGCGTCGACTATTTCTCCACACTCGGCTACCAGCCGGCCATCGCAGCACTGGCCGCGGGAGTGATCTCCCCCCTGGCCACCATCGTCCTGGTGGCCGTCACCTTGCTCGGCGCTTTGCCGATCTACCGTCGCGTGGCAGGAGAAAGCCACCGCGGCGAGGGGTCCATCGCCATGCTCGAGCGGCTTATGCCCCGCTGGGGCGGAAAGCTCCTCGTCCTCGTTCTCCTCGGATTCGCCGCGACAGACTTCATGATCACAATTACCCTCTCGGCCGCGGACGCCACGGCCCACCTGATACAGAACCCGATAGCACCCGGTTGGCTGCAAGGACAGAACATCCTCGTCACCTTGTTCCTACTGGCGCTGCTGGCCGCGGTGTTCCTGAGGGGATTCAAGGAAGCGATCGGCGTCGCCGTCACCCTTGTCATCCTGTACCTGGGGCTGAACGCTGTGGTAGTCGTCGTGACGCTGATGGAGGTGTTCACCCACACCATTGCAGTCGTTGAATGGTGGCGGGCACTGTCTACCGCACATGGCAGCCCGCTCATGGTGATCGGCATTGCCCTGCTCGTCTTTCCCAAACTCGCCCTTGGGCTGTCCGGTTTCGAGACCGGAGTCGCCGTGATGCCCCAGATCCGCGGCTACGAAACAGACACCGAGGAAAACCCCGTCGGACGGATCAAGGGAACCCGCCGGCTCCTGACAACAGCCGCGGTCATCATGAGTGCCTTCCTGATCACTACCAGCTTCATCACTGTTGTGCTGATTCCAGAGAAGGAATTCCAGCCCGGCGGCCAGGCCGATGGACGCGCCCTGGCATTCCTGGCGCACCAATATCTCGGCGTAGGGTTCGGCACTGTCTACGACCTCAGCACCATCGCCATTCTCTGGTTTGCGGGCGCCTCCGCCATGGCCGGCCTGCTGAATCTGGTCCCACGGTACCTGCCCCGTTATGGAATGGCACCGGGGTGGGCCCGGGGGGTGCGCCCCCTGGTGCTCGTGTTCACCCTCATCGGGTTCCTGATCACATTCCTTTTCAACGCCGACGTCGACGCCCAGGGTGGTGCGTACGCGACCGGGGTGTTGGTGCTGATGACTTCCGCCGCCGTGGCGGTGACCCTCTCCGCGCGCCGCTTGAGGCAGCGCAAGCGCACGGTAGGGTTCGGCGTCATCGCCATAGTGTTTATTTACACCACCATTGCCAACATCTTCGAACGTCCCGAAGGCATCCGGATCGCTGCGATCTTTATCGTGGGGATCATCGTCATCTCCCTGCTTTCCAGGATCCGGCGCTCCTTTGAACTGCACGCCACCCACGTCCATCTGGACCGCCAGGCGCTCGAGTTCCTGTCCACCAACCCGAGCGGCCCGATTGCGCTCATCGCCCACGAGCCCCTCTGTCTCACCGCGGAGGCCTACCGGGACACACTCACCTCGGCGATCGAAGTCAGCCACATTCCGGTGGATTACCAGGCGCTCTTCCTCGAAGTGATCGTGGACGATTCCTCCGATTTCGAAACCGCGCTTGAAGTCCGCGGCATCACCCGGCACGGATACAAGATCCTGGAAGTCCATGGGCCGGTGGTCCCCAACACCATCGCTTCGGTGCTGCTGCACATCCGCGACGTAACGGGTCGGATGCCGCACATCTACTTCCGCTGGACCGAAGGCAACCCGATCATCAATCTCCTGAAGTTCCTATTCCTCGGCGAAGGCGAGATCGCCCCGGTCACCCGGGAAGTCCTGCGTGAAGCCGAACCCGATATCACCCGCCGGCCCTGGGTGCATGTCGGCTGAGCATCCAGGACGGCCGTCATTAGACCGTGCGCGATACCAATGGTCAAAGTTTCGTCTATTGGCACGGATTTTGGTCCGACAACTCTCCCGGGATTCTCAACTCATTGGAAACGGGGACACCCGGTCCGTAGGGGACGGTGGCGGAAATCGCCGCCTACAGTTTTTATCATTTCGTGAGTGCACCCTCCAGCCAGGACCTCAGTGCGGCGGCAGGAGCTGCGCCGGCCTGCCGCGCGACGATCTTACCGTCCACGATGATCATCAATGTTGGCACTGCCTGAATGGCGAATCTGGCGGAGAGTTGCGGTGAGTGGTCCACGTCGACCTTTACGAGTTTGATCTGTCCCGCGCGCTCGTGTGCCAATTGGTCCAGCACGGGGCTCACCATTCGGCAGGGTCCGCACCACACCGCCCAAAAGTCCACCAGTACCGGAACCCCGGACCGTTCCGCGATCTCGCCGAAGTCGTCGTCGCCCGCCACAACGACCCAAGGCAACTCGCGGTGGCAATTCCCGCAGCGTGGCCGGCCGTCGGCGACGGCCGGCACGCGGTTGGATTTGCCGCAATGCGGACATTGGATGATGGCCTTGTTCATGCGGCTCCGGCCCCTTCCAGCTCCATTGTGCTGTAGTCAACCACTAGTTCCCCTCCGGATGCAGTGACCGTGACAACCCCTCCCTCCGCGATGCTGCCACGCAGCAGGGCCCGCCCTACCTGCGTTTCCACCACATGGGAAATATAGCGGCGCAAGGGCCTAGCTCCGTAGACCGGATCAAAGCCGCGTTCGGCTATGAGAAGGCGCGCCTCATCGCTCAGGTGTAGTTCTATTTGCTGCTCGGACAGCCGTTGCCGCAGCTGCTGGAACTGCAGATCAACGATGCGTTCGATTTGCGGCAGCCCCAAGGGCGCGAACAGGACCGTGTCGTCCACGCGGTTGAGGAACTCGGGACGGAAGTACGCCCGGAGCTCACTCATCACCCTGCCGCGCGCTTCCTCGGTGATCGCCCCGCCTTCGGCCGAACCCTCCAGAAGATACTGGGAGCCGATATTGGAGGTCATAATGATGACGGTGTTGCGGAAATCGACGGTGCGGCCCTGCGAGTCCGTAATCCTTCCATCGTCGAGCACCTGCAGCAACGTGTTGAAAATGTCCGGATGGGCCTTTTCCACCTCATCGAACAGCACCACCGAGTACGGCTTCCGGCGTACCGCTTCCGTGAGCTGTCCTCCTTCGTCATAACCGATGTAACCAGGAGGGGCCCCCAGCAGTCGGCTCACGGTGTGGCGCTCCTGGTACTCACTCATATCCAGCCGGATGATTGCGTTCTCACTGTCGAAGAGCGCTGCAGCCAGGGCCTTTGCAAGTTCGGTCTTCCCGACGCCCGTCGGGCCGAGAAAGATGAAGGAGCCGATGGGCCGGCGGGGATCGCGGATACCGGAACGGGCGCGGATGATGGCGTCCGAGACCGCGCTGATCGCTTCTTCTTGCCCGACGACGCGTGCGCGCAGGATTTCATCCAGGTGCAGGACTTTTTCACGTTCGCCCTCCTTCAGCCGTGCGACCGGTATGCCTGTCCAAGCCGCGACGATGTCGGCGATCTCGTCCTCCGTCACCACCTCGCGGAGCAGGCGCTTTTCACCTTGTTTCGCGGTCAGCCGTTCCTCCTCGGCGGCCAGCCGCCGTTCGAGGTCCGCAAGCCTGCCGTAGCGGAGCTCCGCGGCCCGGTTGAGGTCGTAGTTCCGCTCGGCTTCCTCGGCGTCCTGCCGCACGCGCTCCAGTTCACTGCGGATTTCCTGCAGCTTGTGAATCGCTTGGCGCTCGGCTTCCCATTGGGCCCTCTTCGAATCAGTCTCGGCCCGCAGGTCCGCCAATTCACGCCGCAACTCCTTGAGCCGGGTCTTGCTTGCCGGATCGGTCTCCTTCGAGAGTGCCGCTTCCTCTATTTCGAGCCGCGTGACCTTTCGGGTGAGTTCATCCAGTTCCGCCGGCATCGAATCAATTTCCGTCCGCAGCCTGGCGCACGCCTCATCCACGAGATCAATGGCCTTGTCCGGAAGGAACCGGTCAGTGATGTACCGGTGGGACAGGGTAGCCGCAGCCACCAGAGCACTGTCCTGGATCCGTACGCCGTGGAAGACCTCAAGCCGTTCCCGCAGCCCGCGAAGAATGGAAATGGCGTCCTCGACGTCGGGCTCGTCAACCGTGACCGGCTGGAAGCGGCGTTCCAAAGCCGCATCGGACTCAATGTGTTTGCGGTATTCGTCGAGGGTGGTGGCGCCGATCATGTGCAACTCCCCGCGGGCCAGCATTGGCTTCAGCATGTTCCCGGCATCCATCGACCCCTCTGACGCGCCCGCCCCGACGACGGTGTGCAACTCGTCAACGAAGAGCAGGATCCTGCCTTCTGCCGCCAGCACCTCGGACAGCACCGCCTTCAGCCGCTCCTCGAACTCGCCACGGTACTTGGCACCGGCCACGAGAGCGCTCATGTCGAGGGAGAAGATGGTCTTGTTCTTCAGCCCTTCCGGCACATCCTGCCGGACAATCCGCTGGGCCAGTCCCTCGACTATGGCGGTCTTGCCGACTCCAGGCTCGCCGATGAGCACCGGATTGTTTTTGGTCTTTCGCGAAAGTATCTGGACGACCCGCCGGATCTCCGCGTCGCGGCCGATGACCGGATCCAGCTTTCCGGTGCGGGCGTCCGCCACCAGATCGCGGCCGTACTTCTCCAGCGCCTCGTAAGTCTGCTCCGGAGTTGCCGAGGTAACGCGCTGATTCCCCCGTACCTGGGTCAGGACCGACAGGAATGCCTCACGAGTGATCCTATGTTCAGCCAGCACCCTTCCGGCCGCAGTCGACCGCCCCTCCTCCGCCAAGGCCACGAACAGGTGCTCCACCGAGACATACTCGTCTTTCAGTCGCTTGGCCTCACGTTCGGCGGCGTCCAAGAGTGCGCCCAGCCTGCGGCTCACATACACCTGACCCGGTGCCGCTCCCGGGCCCGTGACCTTCGGCATGCGTCTCAGTACGGCCTCGACGGCAGCCGTCAGCCCATCCACATCCACCTGCATGCCCACGAGCAGGCGCGGGACAAGGCCACCTTCCTGCTCCAGCAGGGCCAGCAGCAGGTGTTCGCCGTCGGTCTCAGTGTGCCCATTGCGTTCGGCTATCCGTTGAGCCTCCGCCAAGGCCTCCTGCGATTTTTGCGTCAAACTCTCCATATTCATCGTGAAGCAGTCCCTTCGACCTGCGTGATTTCAACCAAGCGTCGTTCAAGCGAGTCAACCCGCACCAACAGATCGAGTACCAGCGGGATTGCCGCGTAGTTCAGCGACAGCTCCGAATGGAGTCGCATGACACGCGCTATGAGTTCCGGGGCCTTCGGGCTGAACCAGGGTCCACCCGGCGCATCGCCCAGCGGCCGGATCAGATCCAGATCTACGAACCGCATGACGACGTCGGGGTGCACGCCGCTGCTGCGTGCCACTGCCTCGAGATTCAGGCGCCACGGGTAGGCCAGCGCATACACTTCGCTCATCGCTCCTCCCTCGGATTGAAGTCGGAGACGCTGCCGATTTTCTCGTACAGTTTGCGCTCCTCTTTGCTAAGGCTCGGGGGCACCATGATCTTGATCTCCGCATACAGGTTCCCCGGTAATCCCCGCGGGTTTGGCATGCCCTGCCCTCGCAGCCGCAGCCTGCGGCCGCTGGAGGAGCTGCTGGGCACGGTGATTGTCACCGTCCCGGCTGGCGCCTGGGTCTTGATCTTGGCCCCGAGTGCTGCCTCCGAGGGCGTCACCGGAAGGTCGACGTAGATGTCCCGTCCCTTGAGGCGGTACCTGGAGTCGGGCTGGATCCGCATGGTCAGTAGGAGGTCGCCCTGTGGGCCCCCTTCCCGGCCCGGACCGCCTTGCCCCGCCAGACGGATACGCTGCCCATCCAGCACACCGGGGGGCACGTCGACGACATAATTACTGGTCGCGCCGTCGGGCTGAGCCAGCCTTACGGTGCGCTTTCCGCCGCGGACAGCTTCCTCCAGGGTCAGCCATAGCTCGGCTTCGTGGTCTGTACCCTGGGCCGGCCCCCCTGCCTGTTGCCGGAACCAGCCACCGAGCAGATCTTCCCAATCGACGTCGCCTCCCATATCGACTTCGACGTTGCCATATCCGCCGCGCCCCGGGCGTGCGCCCGCGCGGGGACCCCAACGCCCGCCATTGCCCCCCGGGCCGGCGCCGCTGCTGGCGTAATGTCGATAGTCGGACCCAAAACGGTCATAGCGCGCCCTGGTTTCGGGATCCGACAAGGTGTTATACGCCTCGCCGATCTCCTTGAACTTGTCGGCGGCATCCGGCTCGCGGTTGACGTCCGGATGGTATTTTCTTGCCAGCTTGCGGTAGGCGCGCTGGATTTCGTCGGGCTTCGCTGTGCGCTGGACGCCGAGAACCGAGTAGTGATCCTTAGCCACGGTCCGGGGTCACCGCCCGACTCACCACAACGGAGGCTGGCCTGAGAGTGTTGTCCGGGCCACCGTAGCCAGGACGCAGGACGCTCACCAGGGTCCCCGGGGGAACGTCGTCAGTTTCCACCACGCTGACAACCTCATGGACCCGTGGATCGAAGGGGACATTCTCGGCGTCGATGCGGGGGTAGCCCAGCCGCGCCAAGGTATCTATGGCCTGTTTCCGGATTGACGCTATGCCCTCCACGAGGGGGTCCTGCGCACCCGCCGGCGCGTGGGCCAAGGCCAGTTCCAGATTGTCCAAGATCGGTAACCATGCCAAGGAAACCGCAGCGCGCTCCTGTGCTCTTAGCTGTGCGCCGTCCCGGACGGCGCGCTTTCGCAGGTTGACGTTGTCGGCCAACGCGCGACGCCACTGGTCCTCCATTTTGGCCAGTGCGTCCGCGTGTTCTGCCGCTTCGGTTTCCTTTTCATCGGGTGCGATGGCCGCTTCCTGGTCACTTCCTGGGTGGGCCTGTCCAGCCGGCCCTACCTGGTCGCTCATCGCCGTTCCTAGCCACGATCGAATTCTGCATCGACGATGTCATCGTCATCTACAGCGTTGGAGGCTCCTGGCTGAGATACGGCTCCCTGGTCCGCCCCTGCAGCGGCCGCGGAGGCGGCCGATGCAGTGAGTGCCGCCTGCAGCTGCTGAAGTTCCGAGATGAGTTCCCTCGCGGCGGAGACCTCCGCCTGATTACTGACGGCGTCGCGCGCCTGGCCAACCAGCAGTTCCGCCCGGGCCTTGTCGTGGGTCGGGACCGCGTCACCGAGTTCGTTCACTGTCCGCTCGACACGGTAGGCCACCGCATCGAGCTCGTTGAGCGTGTCGATCCGCTCGCGGTTCTGCAGGTCCTCGTTCCTGTGAGACTCGGCCTCGGAAATCATGCGCTCGACTTCCTTGGTGTCAAGGTTGGAGCCTTCGCTGATGGTGATGCCTTGCTCCTTGCCCGTGTCCTTGTCGCGCGCGGTGACGTTCAGGATGCCGTTGGCGTCGACGTCGAAGGTGACTTCCACCTGCGGTTCGCCGCGTGGTGCCGGACGGATATCGCCCAGTTGGAAGCGTCCCAGCACGCGGTTGTCCGCAGCCAGTTCACGCTCACCCTGCAGGACCACGACGTCGACGGCGGGCTGGTTGTCCTCCGCTGTGGAGAAGACTTCACTCCGTCGGGCGGGGATGGTCGTGTTGCGTTCGATGATCTTGGTCATGACGCCGCCACGGGTCTCGACACCCAGAGAAAGTGGTACGACATCGAGAAGGAGGACATCGGACACCTCGCCCTTGAGCACGCCGGCCTGGATCGCAGCACCGATTGCCACGACTTCATCCGGATTGACGCTCATATTCGGCTCTTTACCGCCCGTCAGCCGCCGCACGAGGTTCTGTACCGCAGGAATGCGGGTGGAGCCGCCGACCAAAATCACTTCGTCGATGTCATTGGCGGTGACTTTGGCGTCCGTCATTGCCTGCTGCACCGGCCCCATGGTGCGCTCGACGAGGTCGTGCGTGAGGTCCTCGAAGACTGACCGCCGGATGCTGCTGGTCAGGTGCTTTGGACCCGTTGCGTCGGCCGTAACAAAGGGGAGATTCACCTGTGTCTGGGTGACAGAACTGAGCTCAACCTTGGCCTTCTCGGCCGCCTCGAACAGGCGCTGCAACGCTTGGGGGTCGTTGCGGAGGTCGATTCCGTTCTCCTTGTGAAATTCATCAGCCAGGTAGTCGACGAGACGGCGGTCAAAATCGTCGCCGCCCAAGTGTGAGTCGCCCGCGGTCGAGCGGACCTCCACCACCCCGTCGCCGACATCCAGCAGGCTCACGTCGAAGGTTCCGCCGCCCAGGTCGAACACCAGCACAGTCTCATGCTCACGTTTGTCAATGCCGTAGGCCAAGGCCGCTGCGGTGGGTTCGTTGATGATGCGCAGGACTTCCAGACCGGCAATCTTGCCTGCGTCTTTGGTCGCGGTGCGCTGTGCGTCGTTAAAGTACGCGGGAACCGTAATGACGGCCTCGGTCACTTTTTCGCCCAGCTGCTTCGCGGCGTCGTCCACTAGCTTGCGGAGAACGAGGGCACTCACCTCTTCGGGTGCGACTTTCTTACCCTGAACCTCAAAACGCGCCACACCGTTGTCGTCCGCTACGACGTCGAAACTCACGGCCTTGGCCTCATCCGTGATCTCATCATAGTGTCGGCCGATAAACCGTTTGGCTGACGTGATGGTTCCCTTGGGGTTGAGAATCGCCTGCCGTCGGGCCAGTTGCCCCACCAGCCGTTCCCCGCTGTCCGTGTACGCCACAACTGAGGGAGTGGTCCGGGCTCCTTCCGCGTTTGGTATGACGCGGGCTTCCCCGCCTTCCCACACGGCGATCACCGAGTTGGTTGTTCCGAGATCAATTCCTACTGCTTTGGCCATCACTCACTCCGGTCTTAGAGGGCGCGACCGGTCCGGTGGCGGCGTCCGCCCGAGATTGCACCGCATGACTCACGCCCTGTCCTGTCGGGCCACGAGGCTCAACGGGCTTTGTCATGGGGCCTTATAGGGTTGAGTCTGCCCCTTAGACGGGAACGACGGCATGACCCTCCAGGGTCCAAATACGCTCCAGAGAATAGACCTATCAGGGCTAGACTCCACAGTCGCATCCTCACTACCTCGGGATCCGCCTCCACCCCCACGGTGCCCCGCGTTTCCGGCGCCTAGGTCCGCGCGGGCGCCGAGGGATTGCATGACTCCGGTCAAGCACGAGGCGGGAGCGCACCAGCTACCACGGGTTGACCTGGGGGATTCATATGCGGACCGTTTTTAGGCGTCCCGGGGCCATGCGGACGAGATGGCAGCGGAGGAGACTCAACCTGTTACCTGTTTCCTAGACAGCCAGGAAAGGCAGCGGGAATCCAATGAGCAAGAGCAGACCAACGACCGCGAAGGGCACGGCCTCACTCCCGGCGCTAAGACGCAGGAGGGCATGGACCGCCGTTCTCGGCGCGGGGCTCCTTATCTTCGGGTCGGCGTGCACAGGGTCGCCTCCGCCTGCGGCATCACAATCCGCCAGCACGGGGGGATCGAGTTCCACAGGAGACCTTTCAGCCGTTCCTGGAATCGTCAGAGAAGTCGAGCCCTCCGTGGTCACGATCGAGACGTCAAGCGGCATCGGCAGCGGAGTGGTCTACCGCAGCGACGGCAGCATCGTCACGGACGCCCACGTGGTGGAGGACCAACAAAAGAAGCCGCTGAAGGACGTCCGGATCCACTTCGGGGACGGATCTCAGGCGTCGGCCACTGTGCTCGGTGTTGACGACCCAACCGATGTGGCAGTGGTGAAGGCTGACCGGGGCAACCTTCCGGCCGCCAAATTCTCTGCGGCGGTTCTCGAAGTTGGGCAACTGGCGGTTGTTATTGGCAGTCCGCTCGGACTAGAGCAGACCGTCACGGCGGGCATTGTTTCCGCACTTCACCGTAATATGCCACCATCCGAGGGATCGCCGCAGGGGCTTATCGACCTTATCCAGACAGACGCGCCCATCTCCCCGGGCAACTCCGGTGGGGCCGTGGTCAACAGCAGTTCGGAGATCATTGGACTCTCTGAAGCGTATCTGCCGCCCAGTTCGGGCGCCGTGTCGATCGGGTTCGTGACCCCCGCAACCACGGTAAGCGACGTGGCGGACCAGATACTGAAGAACGGAGTGGCCACACACCCGGTCCTTGGAATCATTCCGACCGACATCTCTCCCGAGCTCGCAAATCGCTTCGGCCTCCCTACGACGTCAGGCGCGCTGGTCATCGAAGTTGCCCAGGGCGGACCGGCAGCCAAAGCGGGATTGCAGCCAGGAGACATCATCACCCAGTTCGAGGGGCAGAAGATTGCCAGTGTGACCGACCTCCTTGCCGCTGTCCGCAAGAAGCAGCCGGGCCAGCAGTCCGACGTCGGGTTTCAGCGCGGGCAAGACACAAAGTCAGTGAAAGTCACTTTGGGGAGCACTGCAAAGGGATAGACCTGATCCTGGGCCTGACCAGCAAAAGATTACGATGAACCATTTCCAGAAACAGAGGTGTGGCCATGTCTGACCCACTGACACAACAATTGTTTAAGGGATCAGGAACTGCGTTGATTATCCGGGGCATTGCGGCCGTTCTATTCGGCATTTTGGTTGTCGTCTGGCCCGGTGTTTCCTTACTCGCAATGGTGATCCTCTTCGGAATCTACGCTGTCTTTGACGGCGTCGCCAACATCGCGCAGTACGTCACGCGCAAGCGGCGCCGGTCCGCGTGGCAGCTAGTGGGCGGTATCATCTCCGTGCTCGCGGGTCTCGTCGCGTTCGCCTGGCCGGGCATCACCGCCCTTTCGCTGGCGCTCGTCATCGGGCTGTGGGCGCTCATTCTCGGTGTCTCCCAGATGGCACTGGCCTTTGAAGTCAAGAGGACTGTCGGGCTGTGGTGGCTCTGGCTGATCACAGGTATCGTCACCACTGTCTTCGGGCTCTTCTTGATTGTTCTTCCGGGCCCAGGCATACTCAGTCTCCTGGGGCTGCTCTCGTCCTTCGCAATTGTCTTCGGAGTGCTTCTGATCGCCTCCGGCGTTGGCTTGCGCAGGCTGGGCGAAAGCCCGGTTACGCGCCTCTCGACGGGCTAATAGCCGGATCTCGGAGCATGAATCCTCAGGACCCTTTCGCACACTCAAGCGCTGATCTCACCTGATTCACGACACCCTATTTGCCGCCGATCAGCGCGAACACAACACTTGCGCCAGCTGTCGCGCCGATGCCGGCCCCGCGGCCGGATTGACATAGGAGCCAACATGATTTCGGGAATTCGTGATCCGCATCTCGCGCACATTCGTCCGGTTCGTGTCCGCACGCCGCAGGGCTGCGAGGAGTGTCTGTCATTGGGAACTCCGTGGGTTCATTTGCGTTTGTGCCTCTCCTGCGGCCATGTCGGATGTTGTGATTCCTCACCTATGCGGCACGCGCGAGCTCATGCCACGGAGTTGCATCCAATCGTTCGTTCCTTCGAGCCCGGCGAGGACTGGCGCTGGTGCTATCCCCATGAGGCATTCGTCTAAGGTACCGGAGGCGCAACCAGCTGATGGAACCTGTCGAAGCCTCTCGGATGATCGAAGCGCCGGACATCTCCGGCGCCTATCCCACGCTCGGCCAAGCCCAGCTCGAATTGTTAGGCCGTGCCGGCACCAGCCGGGCCACCTTGGCCGGAGAAGTCCTCATCCAGGAGGGAGAATTCGACACCGACTTCTTCGTCATCCTGCAGGGCACGGTACTTATCATGGAGGGGCTGCATGTCGCCGGGAGCAAACAGCCTGATGATCCGGGACCCGGCGCGCGGATCCTCGAAGTTCACGGTCCGGGACGGTTCCTCGGGGAATTGGGCCTGGTCGAGGGGCAACCGGCCTTTACCAGCACGGTATTCGCCGAGGCAGGCGAGGTTCTCCAGATCAGCGGAGACGATCTGCGCCGTGTGGTCCTGACCGACGCCGCGGTGGGCGAGACCATCCTGCGGGCATATCTTCAGCGCCGGATCCGGATGATCAGCTCCGGCGCAGGCATCCGCATCGTTGGATCCCGTTTCAGCCGTGACACGATTCGCCTCCTGGACTTTTCGGCCGCCAACCGCCTGCCCCACCGGCTTGTCGATCTGGAGAATGACGAGCAGGCGCAGGCCATCCTGGACCGGGCCGGGATCCTCGCGAACGACCTGCCGGCAGTGGTGCTTAGCGCCTCGCGGGTCCTCAAAAACCCTTCAAACGGAGTTCTGGCCGCTGCAGTGGGCCTACGGGTGGCGAAAGAGCACCCGGCCTCTTACGATCTCATGGTGATCGGGGCCGGGCCGGCCGGGCTGGCGGCCGCCGTCTACGCCGCATCCGACGGGTTGTCGGTCGTCCTTAAGGAAGGCTTCGCGATAGGTGGGCAGGCCGGCACGTCGCCGCGGATCGAGAACTTTCTCGGCTTTCCCGCCGGAATCTCCGGCGGGGAACTCACTGAACGAGCTGCCATTCAGGCCCGCAAGTTCAGAGTCCAGATCAACGTCGCCTGCCGGGCAACCACCATCGAGTTCAGGGAAGGCGAGTTCCGCGCAGAGTTCAACGAGAGCGGCCCTGCCTCCTCACGGGCTGCGCTGCTCGCAACCGGGGTTCGTTACCGTCGGCTGCCGGTCCCCGGGCTGGAGGAGTTCGAGGGGATCAGTGTCTTCCACGCCGCCACCGTCCATGAGGCCAGGCTCTGCGGATTGCAGCCGGTGACTGTCGTCGGCGGTGGAAACTCCGCGGGACAGGCCGCTCTTTTCCTTGCTGGCACGGGAGCACAAGTGCGGCTGGTGCTGCGCGGAGCGGACCTCCGGGCGGGCATGTCCAGGTACCTCGCGGAACGGATCGAAGAGCACCCAGGCGTAGAGGTCCTGCTGCGGGCCAACATCGTGGGCGTGGACGGTTCAGGCGCCCTTGAACGGATAATCGTCGATCTGGGAGACACGGGCGAGCAACGCATCTTCGAGTCCCGGTATCTCTTCATTTTCATTGGGGCCAAGCCGCACACAGAATGGCTGCAGGACAAGCTCGCCCTGGATGAGGACGGCTTTATCCTGACCGGGGCCGATCTCGAGGACTTCCCTCCCGAGTTCAGCCATCTGGGCCGCAGACGAATGCCCTTTGAAACCAGCGTCCCCGGGATGTTCGCGGCCGGCGATGTTCGGCATGGATCGGTGAAACGCGTCACGGCTGCCGCCGGTGAAGGCTCAACGGCAGTGGCAATGATCCACGAGCACCTGCGCCTCCTCCGGGGTTGACTGTCCGGTCCGCGTTTCTCGATAAGGATGATCGAAACGCAGATCCGGCTGGAGGCGAAGAAAGCCTCTCCCTGCCACTGCTCTCTGCCTGGCGTGCCGCCGGCCAGAGATAGGTGCCTTAGCACAGGGCCCATCGGCCGCACGGCGGAGCTCAGCCGTCCTTTCTGCGCACACGCCTACCGGCTGCTGAGGAACCTGGCTATGCCGTTGAAGCGTCGATGACGTCCCGAACTGCCGTTGGGCATCCAGCACTGACGGCAATCCGAAGGTGCACGAGAAGAGCTTAACAACGGCGACATACGGGCGTAGCTTGATGGTATTGGAGCGCCGATCCCGACCTCGCCACATCGGCCGCAAAATGTGCCGGGCCCGCAAGAGGCGAGCATGGGTATCCCGGCCAATTACGGCGTTGGATGGTCCGCGTCGAGGGTTAACGTCCATGACGGCAAACCGTCGGGACCCGAAAATGATCGATCCCTGCCCCCTGATGGGGACCAGCGTCTCAAGCCGAATCTCGACCACAGAGGGCAATGGGCTACGGTCTGCTCGACTCGTATTCACAGCAAGATGCGCGTTGCGATGGACGGAAACGAGAATCTATATGTTCGATCAACGTACGGCAGAGGATATCCTCAACACGGCCGCGCAGACTGTGTCGGAGATGTCGTTCTGCGAGGTCAAGGACCGTTACCTTGCGGTGAATGGCCAGTTGTATCCCTTCCCCGAACGCGCGGTGCTGCCCCAGGATCTGGACGTCCGGTGTCTCGATGGCAGGGACTCCGTCCTCCCGTGCGCCAGGCCGGGCTGGCGATATGCGCTGTTCACCGCCGGCGACTTTGGCGAGCTGAACGGGTGTCTGGTGCTGTCCGCCGCCGACCCTCCGGATTTCCCGCAACTGATCCAGCTCCGGTCAGCTGCGGGGACAATGGGAACGACTCACGCCAGGGAATCCCGCAGGGAACTCCCGAATGACTCAATCGGTCGGCTGCTCCGCCGTGACGACATGAACCAGCGTCTCCTATCCCTCTCGGCGACGGTAGTTGAGCTTGAAGAAAACGCCAAGATCCGGGATGCCTTGGACCAGGGTGCGACTTCCGAGCTCGGAGACAGCGACTCCAGGGAGGGACTCCTGGCGGAGGTTCTTTCACGGCTGACGGGGCGGCCCATCTGTATTGAGGACGCGTTCGGGCACATTAGCGCGGCGGCTGGGACCGGGTCCAGACGCCCCTACCCCAGGCTTGGCGCGGCGGCCAGGTCGCGGACTGCGCAGCTCTGGCTTGCCTCCGGCTCACCGGTCCGCGAACCGCGAAGGCTCGTTGCCGTTGCCCTGTCACACGGCGAGGTGTTGGGGGCTATTTGCATGCTGGAAACCGACAGGCCGGTCACCGCCGGCAACGTCTTCGCTTTGAAGTACGCGACGCGGCTCTTGGAGGTCGAGTTGTCGCACCGCCGCAGCTTGACCCGGCTGGAACTGAGGCTGGGACGCGACCTCGTGGACGAACTCGTGTCCGGAATGGATGGCGCGACCGCAGGCGTTCGTACCGAGGCCTTGGGATACGACATCAGTGGTCCGCAGCACGTCATCGTGGCGGAGTGGCAACCGCCACGAACCGACGATACGGTCGTGGTCGCACTGCGCAGGACGTTGCTGGAACTCCGTTCATCCGCGCTCGTTTCACGGCGCGCGGACATGGCTGTTGCCGTGGTACGTGGAGATCCGTTGGGTGCCGAGGTCTTTTCCGTTGTCGCCAGGACCTTGCGAAGTGCCACCGGGGCCGTGGGCATCGGCGGTCCAAGCCTGGATGTCGCCCAGATTCCGCGCTCCTTCTCGGAAGCCCTGCACGCGCTGCACATCCGGGCCGGTTCAATCGATCGCTACGGTGTCACCCGCTTTGATCAACTGGGGATCTACCGCATCTTGGACACAGCTGGAGGCGAACCGGACCTGGCGGGCTATGTCGACGAGTGGCTCGGCACCCTTCAACGCGCCGACGACAGCCGGGGCTCCGACTTGGTGCAAACCCTGGCCCAGTACCTGGACCGCGGCGGCAACTATGACAGTACGGCCGAGAGCCTGACCATCCATCGAAGCACTCTGCGTTACCGCTTAAAGTCCATCCGGCAGATCACCGGCTTCAACCTTGCCGATCCCGAGACCCGCCTAAACCTGCACGTCGCAACGCGCGCATGGCGCCTTCGTCCGCACGGCACCCCTTTTCACGTCCCATAGCCGGCCCTCAACCGGTTGACCCGCCGGATTCGAACATCGGCAGTTTCTGGAAGGTCAGGGCAATGCGGCATCCATGGCAGTCAGAGAAACCCGTACGTGAGGCCGCAGCCGGTAGAACCTGACCGGGCGAGCACGGGAAGCCGGCAGGACCACTAACCACGGCGCCCCCGGAGCACACCGGCACCGGGATCCTGTGTCCACGGCGACGGTGACGTCCAGTTCGCAGGTCATGGACACTGAACCCTAGGAGGCCGGCCGTGCCGGACGTTCGGGTGACGTGAACCGCGCCAGATCCCGTACGCTGGGCGTGCTCGCCGAACCGGAAGTCACCGACGAGTTTGCTGAGCGCAACGGCCCCGAAGTGGGGCATCTGCTCAACCTCGCCGATGAGCGCCACGACTGGTCCGTAGTGTTCGGGTACCAGGATTTTACGGCTGGCAACGGGTTGATGCCGATGTTGGACTCCATGGCCAAGCACCGGATCCGCCGCGCATGGGATGTCATGGTCTGCCTGACCGATCTTCCGATCCGTTTCGAGGCCCGGACGGTGGTCGCGGAAGTTGCGCTTGTGGAGCCGGTCTCTCTGGTTTCCTTGCCTGCGCTCGGCGCCGTCAACATCGACCGCCGGGTCCGCGCTGCCGTCGCCGACCTCGGCTGGGCGATGCACCGCCACTTCGATCCCGAGGATGACGCCGGGGAATTCGGTCCGCCCTCGCTGCACCAATCGCGGCATATCGAGACCCCTGTTCTTGACGAGGGGCCGATTGGGTTCCGCTACGTTTCGGCAACCCGCCTCGGCCGCGGACGGTTGCTGGCGGGCATGCTCCGGGCGAACCGTCCTTGGCGGCTGGTCTTCGGATTGAGAAGCGCAATGGCCGCCGCGATCGCCACGGGCGCCTTCGCGCTTGTCACGAACACAATCTGCCAACTCGCAGACTTGCTGGGATCTCCAAGACTGACATTGCTGATGATCCTTTCGAGCAGTTCGATGGTGTTCTGGAACATCACCCAACACGATCTGTGGGAAAGCCCCCGGCGCGACGATCCCCTCGAACGATACAAGGCTTCCTTGTACAACACTTCTACAGTGTGGTCGCTGATGATCGGCGTCGTGATGAGCTACGTCCTGTTATTCGTGGCCGTGCTGCTGGCCGCGGCGTTCACCATCGACGATGGCCTATTGGCGGTGACCCTGCAACATCCCGTGACTGTTTGGGACTTCATGGAAATCGCCTGGATGACGACATCGACGGCGCTCATCGGTGGTGCGTTAGGCTCGGGATTCGAGTCAAAGGAGGACATTCTTCGGGCGGCCTCTCCCCCAGCTCAGGCCGTCTCAGTGGTCCTGAATCAGGTTGACATACTCAGCTGTTCCTGGCATCACGACCGGGTTCTTTTGCCCGCAAACGCCGGGGGTTGGAACTGGACAGCCCGGACCCGGTTCACGGCGGGGATTCCAGGAAGGCAGCATCAAAAGGCCAAGCCCTCGCAAGAGACGAGGCAATAACTGCGAACCTGTCGTCGGACTCTAAAGACGAACCGGACGCGATCATCGACGCTGTCCGGCGGACCGATGCACGCTATGTTGCCGCATCAGTCGTGAGGGCAATGTGTTGACGCATCGCGTCTGGTAAAGAAAAGCGAGTCATCTTCCTCCGTGCTCGATTCCGTATTAGGTCAGCTGAGGTCAGCACTGGCAGATGTCCGCCTACGGCACGCCGTGACGCGACAGGGAATGTCCGGATAGGGCCGACCGGACCGGTCCCGGGGTTAGGCGAGATCGCGTTCCTGTGTGATTCCGTAGGGAACGTCTGAGCTCAGAGTTACTGTGAACGAGGTCGGTCCATAGCGCGTCACAAGAATTCCGTGACTGCCCTCCCTGAGAGCATGCTCCTGAGCCAATTTCTCCGCGGCATTAAGGCGTTCGGCGATCAACTGGGGCTCGTCTGCCGTGACGTGAGAAATAGGCCCGGTGTTGGCGGTGATCATGGGTCGTTCCTGTTCTGGTAGCACTCGTAGGCAGTTCGCTCTCTCCCGCCCGGTATCACCGGGCCGGAGCCGCGTGCGGCACCGAAAGGTCTTTATGAATCGCGGCGCCGGGCCATTGCGTCACGAACGGCCCAACCCGTCCGCCCCTAGTTGCCCGGTCGAAAGCTGTCTGAATGATTTCAAAATCCTACGGTTGATGGTCGCGCAAAGAAGGGGACGAGTGATCCAATGTGTGCATTCTTTGGTCCCGGGCAGATCACTTCGTGCAGGAGTCTCGTCAATCGGGTTTGGGGTCAGTGTGCGTCCCTGTGTTCTGGTCTCGATCTCAGGGAAGCCTTTCGTGTCCGGGGCCGCTGGCCCCCGCCACCTAGGGAATCTGGTCTCCGACAGGACGGTACCCCTGACAGCACGCCACTGAGCCGAGTCGGATGACTCAGACGTTGTCCACGGTCGACGGCCGGCCTATGTCCCTTCCTTCCGTTGGCACGGTTCAGTGCCGCGGTGCGCCGGTCTGCTACGGGGAGTTCTTTTCGAACCTCGGCGCCCAAGGTCTCGAAGGTGCAGGAGACGACAGCGCCGGGTGAGATGGCGCAGCCACGCAGCCGACGCTTTAGCGGACGCTGTGGTCATTCTTGCTGGCGAAGATCAGGATTTCACTGGTTCCGTTATGGTGTTGTCGCCGGAACGCGTCATCGACGAGCGCGGAGCAGAAGTTGAGCTTGACGGTGTCATACGCAGCCGCCAATAACATCGGTTATGCGCAGTGCAACATCATGCCTGCGGCGTGATCTATCTGGTCCCAACATCGGGCGTGATCAGTTCCCGATGGCAATGATCTGATACTGAGTGCGGGCAGCGGATTGCTGACAAGCGAGAGCACTGATCGGGACGTTCCATGCTGCCGGTGCAGATCGAGCCCAAGGAGCGCGTGGTCGGCGGACTCAAACGGGTACCCCGCCCCCAATGGCGGTGGATGCCCAACGGATACCGGAAACAAGCCATTGTCCTGACGCGTCGATGAGCTACGGTCCGTCGAAACCCTCTCAGGGTTCTTGGCCGAACATCATCGGCAGCCGAATGGACAGAGAGAACGCAGCCTCGACGCACACGACGACAACGAGCAGCCACAAACCGCCCGGAGACAACAGGCCGAGTTTGACGTGATCCGATGAAGCCCTGGGTACCCCCTTCGGATGCCGGCAGGCAGATTTTCCCCTGAGCTGTTTAACTTCCGCATCAACGCGCTATCCGTGCGGCTCCGGGGCCGACTGATTACGGCATGTCAGCGCTCCTTCCGGAGTTGATTCCTGATTCGGCCAAAATGTGTCCTACCGCGGCGCTGCCCGCCTCCGGTGCCGCATCCCTCCTGCACGGCGTCACTATTGTGCTCCAGGCGCCTGCCGGCAGCACCGTCCAGCCCGCTCCTGTTACTCTCTGCGACCGGGGGTTCTCGCTGTAGACAGGCGTCAAGCGCGCTCTCGTTCCTGGGTAATGCCGTAAGGGACCGCGGCGCTCGAAGCCACGGTGAAGCACGCGGGCCCATGCCGCGTCACGAGGACACCATGCCTGCCCTCCCCTATGGCGTGTTGTTGGGCTAATTCGACGGCCGCGTTCAGGTCCGCGTTTACGATACGTACCCTGTCTCTGGTGAAGCGATAAGTGCGCCGGGTCTCGGTCCTCGTGATCACTCTGTCGTTCCTGCTCTCTTTGGTTCTTCGGATCCGGACCGCTCTCTCGACTGCATCCGGGCCCCCAAGTTGGGTTCCAACAAATTTGGGTGGCTCCGAGGGCTCTCCTTATCCGGGACCGTGCTGCCCGGAAGGGCCGATGGGACCTAACAATGGTTATCGGTCGAGCCTGCATTCAGATCACTTATAGATCGGATTCCAAGTTAACCCGACGAAGTGCAACGATTCCTGTTTTTCCATCTCTCGGAGGCTCTGAAGACCAGCTTCGTAGCAAATCCTTCGGCCGGCTAGGTTTGGTGAAGGCGGCCAGGAGGTCCAATCCGTGCAGGCCTGGGCGATAAGTCGACCGATACGTGCACAAAGGAGCGAATTGGGGTGGGACTGACCGTCCAAAACAGAAACCGGAGTTCAAATAGTGGAATGAACGGTGGCCGGCGGGACCGGAGCTGGTTCCCGTGATGGTGGAGTTCCCAGTAGCGGGGCGATTAGGCCCGGTCACTCAGAGCGCTGTCCGAGTGCTTCCCTGCCCGTTGTCATCGGCCCTTGGGAGGCTGGCTGGAGCGTCCAAGCATCACCTCCTCCGCCCCGTTGCACGGGTGGGTGGGGGTGATGCCTGGTCTGCATGCCCGGGTTTCAGGGTGTGCAGACGTGTCATCCCATGCAATTAACTGTCCTACCCACTTTCAACCACAGGAAGAAAACGAATGGGTAGATTAAGCAAGGTCTCAGCCCTCATCGCGGCTGGCGGCATTTCCCTCGCGGCCGGTCTCGGCCCGGTTTCAGCAGACACGATCAACTCCACAGTTTCCGGTGCCAGCCTGTCGGCGACCACCGCGGCCCCGGCATTGTCGGCGGTGACCCTGAACGGCACGAGCACGCTGGCCTCCACCGGTACGTCGACGGAGTGGAGCCTGACCGATGCCCGTGGCACCGGCGCGGCCTGGACCGTTTCGGCCAGCGCCACGGACTTCACCAGCGCCGCCGGCACCGTTGAAACCACGGTCCGCACGATCACAGCACCGAACCTGACCATCACCCCCGGCACGGTCACCGCCGCCGCGGGCGCCGACGCGGCCACCGGTATCACCGCCCCGGCCCTAGCCATGTCCACTACTTCGCAGGCCCTGATCTCGGCAGCCGGCCCGAACAAGGGCACGTACAACCTGACGCCGTCGTTCAGCCTGTCGGTCCCGGCAAACGCGTACCGCTCCAACTACTCCGACACCGTCGGGTCCAGCGCCCTGAATCCGTACACCTACACCATCGCCTAACAAAGGGCTCAGCCGTCGCCGCGCCCCCGCCCCGTGCCCGTTCCGGGAAGGTCAGGACAGGAGCGCGGTGACGCCCCATGCCATACGCCCTCCTGCCCCCCCGACCCCGGCTTCGCCCGCATGCGTCCGTTTAGTTGAAGGATTCCTGTTTTGACCGCGTCATCTTCCCCCAGCCGCGCCTGCGGACCAGTCCGCATGATTCTGGCCCTGGCCTTTCTGGTCCTGGCCGTGCTCTCGGCCGCCGGACAGGCCTCCGCGGTCGATGACGGCACCGTAGGCATCCGCCCCGCGAATGAATCGGACTTCTTCCACATCTCCCTGTATCCGGGCGCGGCCATCGACGCCGAAGCGGTTGTTGCCAACCACAGCCAGGCCCCGGTGGTCCTGCTGAACTACCCGGTGGACGGGCAGACCACCCCCCAGGGCGGCTTCGCTCTGGGCTCCCAGACCGACCCGCAGAAGGGGATCGGCGCCTGGGTACACCTGCCCTCGGACCGCCTCACCATCCCGGCAAAGTCGGAAATGAAAGTTCCCTTCCGCCTCACCGTGCCCCCCGGCACAACCCCGGGGGATTACGCCGGCGGGTTGATCATCCAAAGCCCGCCCGTGCAGGGAAAGACAACCACCGTCAACGGCGACACCGCGGTCCGCATCGACGTAGTCCAGCGCCAGGGAGTACGCATCTACTTAAACGTCGCCGGAACCGCCGTCAAATCCCTCACCCCCGGAGACCTGGCATGGGATCAGAAAGGGAATGATCTGGCCTTCACCCTGCCCGTGCACAACACGGGAAACACCATCCTGCACCCGAGCGCCGAACTGAAACTCACCGGGTGGCCAGGCCCGGACAGCTCCCTGAAATTCGACACCCCCGAAAGCCTGCTCCCCGGCAGCAGCATCGACCTGCACGCCACCGCGCCCAAGTCACCCTCGGCCATGAACGCCGACGCCCAGGCGAAACTCAGCTCCGAAGCCGGCACCACCCAGGCCACCACTCATGTTCTTTACGCCCCTTGGCTCCTCCTTGGCATCGGACTCCTGATCCTCGCCGGCGCCTCCTACGGGGCATGGCGCGCCGCCCGCTTCATCCGCCGCGCCCGCACAGCCCTGGCCCAAACCGCCGCCGAGGCGACCGCAGGACGTCACCGCCGGGACGCCTGAATAAGCGCACCCTTCACGTGGAATCAGCAGGGCCGCCGAAGGTGACACGGCGATCTTCGGCTTCCGCCGCCAGTCTTCGTGACGCGGGCCCTGACCGCGGTCATCTCCGGAATATCCACCGATCATCCCCGAGTTGGGGGCGTCTGGGCATCGGATGGTTCCGCACCCGTTGCCCTCGCCCGGCAACCGCCCCACCCCCACCGACATCAGCTCCGCGTTAGTTACAGGATCCGGCACGTGCAAACCTGAGCGGATCGTGGGCACCCTTGTGGCCGTCGTCCAGGAATAGGCCCTCCAGATGGGCGGCAAGGATCAGTTCATCCGCCGTGATCAGTTCCCGATGGCAATGATCTGATACTGAGTGCGGGCAGCGGATTGCTGACAAGCGAGAGCACTGATCGGGACGTTCCATGCTGCCGGTGCAGATCGAGCCCAAGGCGCGGGTGATCGGCGGACTCAAACGAGTGCCCCCGCCCCCAATGGCAGCGGATGTCCACGAATCCCGGAAGGCGCCAATGTCCTGACACGTCGTTCCCCTCGGGCCGTGGCCCGAGGGGAACGTTCAGGTGATCCTTACAGCTGTCCGTTCGGACAACGTCGATCGATTTTCCTCGAATGCAACCCGGGCATCTTCGATCACGTCTCCGTCCGTGACCATGCGCGCGGAGTGGATGATGAGGACTCCCGGAGGTTTCCGGTTATCACTGGTCTCCGAGTGGCCGTTGCGTTGTCCGGGCGCTACTCAACGCCAGTCCCTGGCCGTGAGTGGGCGGTCAGAGTACCTTGGACTCGGTGGCCCCGGGCCGGATCTGAAGCTTGCGGCCGGTGCCCCGGCGGAAGGTATCCATGGCCGTTTCGTAGTCGTCCAAGGCAAAAGCGTGGCTGAACATCGGCTTGATGTTGATGGTGCCTGCCGTGAACATCTCTACAGCTCGTCCGAAGGTATGGCGTGCAGCCATGGATCCGACGATGTTGATTTCATCCTTGGTGATGCTCAGTGGCGAGTATCGGGCCTTAGCGTCGACGGGGGCAACTCCGAACTGCTGGAAATAGCCGCCCGGCTTCACCCTCGGCATTCCGTCTTCGATGGCCGCAATGACCCCGGTGCAGTCAATGACAACGTCCCACGTTTCACGCTCCAGTTGACCGGCGCCGGTAGCAACAATTTGGACGCCGACTTCCTTGGCGAGCTGCAGGCGGCTCTCGTTAGGGTCCACGACGCTGACCGAGGCCGCGCCGGCGCGCGGAGCGAGCTGAGCCAGCAACAGACCCATGGTGCCGGCACCATAGATCAGGTAGTGCTCACCGATTCTGCGCGGAAGGATGTCAAAGGCCCGGATAGCGCAGGAAATCGGTTCGATCATCGTGGCGTCGTAGAGGTCTGCATCCGGGGCCAGGGCGTACACGTTTTTCGCCGGGGCGAGGAGAAGCTCCGCCGAGGCGCCGTGGCTGCTGATCACACCCATGGAGTCCCAGTTGCGGCAAAGGTTGTTACGGCCGTTGAGGCAGTATTCACATTCCCCGCAGGTCATCGTTGGATCGACCGCCACCCGGTCCCCGATCGAGAATCCGGCAACAGCCTCGCCGATTGCTTCGACGGTGCCTGTGGCCTCGTGGCCGGGAATCATCGGGAATTGGCCGCCGAGGTAGTCGCCCTCGAATACATGGATGTCAGTGCCGCACATTCCGACTGCTGCCACCCTAATGAGGACGTCCTTGGGACCTGGGGTGGGGTCTGGCAGGTCTTTGACCATGAGTTGGCCAGGTGATTCAAATACAACCGCGCGCATGGGTTGGCTCCTTCGTAGGTTAAGTGAACAAATCAGGTGAGAGACAGACGGGAGCGCCGGTGGAGGCAGATTCAAGGGCTGCAATGGCCACCGCCGTCGCGATCAAGCCGTCCCTGCCGGACACTGCCGGTTTCCGGCTATCCCGGATTGATGCAAGGAAATCGTCGATCATGAGCTGGTTGGTATCCAAGCCCCACTGAATCCAGCCGAAGTTCTGGTCCCCACCGAACTGGGTTAACCGCTGGCTGAAGAGGTCGGCATCCGCCGTTCCGCCGTCGCCAACTACAGAGAGAGTCATACCGCCCCACGTTGGATAGTTCAGCGGCCTGTTCCAGCTGCAATCTATGGAGGCGAAAACGCCACCGGGGTATGTGAGCATTACGAGTCCGGATGTCTCCACAGTCACCGATTCGGAGTGGACGATGCGGTTGCTGACCGCGTAGACCTCCTCCGGTGGTGTGCCCATGATCCAGCTATAAGCATCGGCGAGGTGGACGATATGGTCCATCATCGCGCCTCCACCTGCCAGTGCGCCATCGGCGAACCACGAGCGCTCCCGCATGGGCATGACGCTTTGATTGGTACCGGAGAAAGCCCGCGCCTGCCCGAGTCTTCCGCTGATGACCAGATCCCTCACTTGGCTGAGGGACTTGTCGAAGCGCAGGGGGAAGGCGGTCATCAACGGGACCCCTGCCTCCCGGCAGCTGCGGACAATCGCCTGTGAGTCCTCCATGCCCACCCCGAGCGGCTTCTCGCAGAGGACGGCTGCACCGGCCTCGGCCGCCTTTTCCACCAGTTCTCGGTGGTAAAGGGTTTCGGCGCAAACGAGTACGCCGTCGACGCCCTGAGCGAGCAACTCGTCGGCGTCCGGGTAGTAAGCCACCTCGAATTTGCGCGCCCAAGCGGCCCCGCGGGCTGCGTCCCGGTCGCAGACGCCAACGACCTGGGCCCCGGCCTCGCGCAGGTTCCGGATGTAGGTGTCAACGTGCAGATGAGCCACGCCCAAAATGCCTATGCGCTCCACTTATTCACCTTTTCCTATTGATTCAATCCGGACAGGCTGACCGGTGCGGGCGGATTGCCGCACGGCCGCCGCCAGCTGAACCGCCGCGAGGGCGTCACGCGGTGTGATTGCCGGCTGTGCTGTTCCGTCAACTACTTCCAGGAAATTCTGCAGCTCCAGTTCGAACGGGTTGGCCGCCAGCGACATATTGCCGAGACCTGTGCTGCTGTCGTTCCGTTCTTCGTGCAGCCGCAGGGTCAGCGGCGTGGTTTCACCCGATGAGAATCCGAGAATGCCGTGTTCGCCTGCGATTTCGAAGCTTGTCCGGAATTCCGGAGCGGGGCCTGACCAGGAACTTTCGATATGGGTGATAGCACCGCCAGCGTGCTTGAGTATGGCGATGGTGTGGCCACGCGACTTTTGCGCTGACTTGGCGAAGACCGAGACCACCTCTCCAGCAATCCAGCGGGCATAGTCCAGGTCGTGGATCATTAGGTCGAACGCGATTCCGCCCGACTTACTGTCGTCCTGAAACCAGCTCGCCTGGCCGCGTTCCGGGGCAAATGACAGACGGGAGAGCCGCAGCACGGCCGGTTCTCCGATCCGGCCGGCTTCGACGGCCTGCCGTGCAGCCGTGTATTCCGGGCTGTAGCGGAGAATGTGTCCGACGTGCAGGTGCACGCCGGCCCCTTCGAAGGCCCTGATGACCTCCAGCCCTTCGTCTACGCTGAGGGACAGCGGCTTTTCACAGATTGCCGGTTTGCCCGCCGCCGCCACTGCCAAGGCAAATTCTGCGTGGAGATGCGTTGGGGCGCAGATGTCCACGATGTCCACCGCTGCCAGGAATTCCTGGAGGTCGTCGTAGATGTCGACTTCCAGGCCCAGATACGCGGGTCGGAGCGTTGCGGACCGTGCAAGAACGGCCGACGGGGCCGAGCCGATAGCACGCCAGGCGGCCGTGTGAACTTCGCCCATGAACCCCGTGCCGATGATTCCGACTCTTCGTTCGCTCACGCCTATACGTCCTCACGGGCTGAGGGGATGGGGTCGTTGCGGAAATCCGCCCATTCGGGGTGCTGCTTCAGCCGACGCTGGATGTCCTCGTAGGCGGCAATGGACCGGCGGAGTTTCGAGTAGACGTCCCCGCCCATGGAAAATCCCTGGACGCCGATCGGCCCCGTGAAACCGGCCTTCTGAAGCAGACTTAGCAAATAGAAATTGTCCTGTTCACCATCATCCAGGAGCTCGATTGTGGCATCCGTGCCGTTGTCGCTGGGAACGCGGCGGCTACCGCAGAAGTTTGCCCCGGACAGGTAGGGACTGATGCGTTCCAAGGTCCGTTCCGGATGTTTGCCGTCCGTGAGGTACCAGTGGTGGCTGGAGAATGTGATCTTGAGGTTGGGGTGGTTGACGGCAAGGCATAGGCGCATGGCGTCGTCGAGGGTTTCCATCCAGCATCCGATGTGGTGGTACAAGGACAGCGTAATGCCGCGTCGCTCGGCGATGGCGAGGAGGCCCTTCAACATTCTTTCCACGGCGGCATCACCGCGGGGGTCGGAATTAGTGTGGGCCTCCGGGCTGCCGAGGATGGCTAAGTCGAGGAGCGTGCAGCCTTCCATCGTCTCCAGCAGCTCAGAAACCCGGCGCACCCCTACGGCGTCGTCCGGGCCCGACACCGAGGCGTAGACCCCCGTGACGTCGATGCCGAAGCGCTGCTTGATTGCGGGGATCCTCGCGACATCGGCCCAGGATTCATCGCTCCAGAGGGTGAGGTTAATGCCGTCGTAGCCGAGCTCGGCCAGCATCTCGCATTTGGCCTCGAGATTGTATGAGCCAAGCGAGTTATAGAACCAGGTGTCCAGCGCGAATAGGGCATTCGTCTTCATGATCTGGTATTCCCTTCAGGCGGTCCGCGCCAAGTCGTGGGTTTCGTCTGTGCTGGGGTCTGGGACGGTTATCCCGCGGGCCATCCCTACGAGCCGTTCGGCAACCATGACGATTGGCAGCATGGGGTTAGCGGCGGGGATGGTGGGAAGAACCGAGGCATCAACGACGCGCAGGCCTTGGCACCCGTAGACAAGGCCGCCTTGATCGACCACGCCGCCGTTGTTAACCGACGCCATTTTGCAGGTACCGGTGAAATGGTAGCCGGAAGCGATCGTCCGGTAGATGGCCGCATCCAGCGCCTCATCGTCCGCTACCGTTTCTGCATCCATGCCCAGCGGTTCCTCCAGCAGGCCGGCGAGCGGTTCGGCCGTCAAGACCTGCCACCCGCGTCGGACGATCTCTCGCATGACAGCTAGATCGATCGGATCCGAGAGGTATTTGGGGTCCACGAAGGGTAGTACGGCAGGGTCCGTAGAGGTGATCTGGACGACGCCGGTGGACCGGGGTTTGTTGATGACGCAGCCGATGCCGGCCACGTTGTCCAGCCCCTCGTTGCCAGCTCCGGCCATGCCGCGGGCGCCATCTCCGGTGGTGCGCACATTAAGGTAGCTGAACATGGTCAGCTGGGCATCGAGGCTGTCCGGCTGCTGGCTGGTGGAAAACCGCCATACTGCCTGGAGGCTGGCGTCGTCAGGAGACCAGGACCCCTCACGGGGAGGCGCCATCAGGGGCACACAGCTGTGGTCGGCCAGGTTTTCGCCCACGGGTAGGTCCGAGACGAGCGGAACTTCCATTGCCGCGAGCAGCCCCGAGGGTCCCACGCCGGAGCGCTGGAGCAGTGCTGGCGTCACAATGGCGCCAGCGCTTAGGACCACCTCACCGGCCGTGATGGTTGTGCCGTCCGCCAGCTCAACGCCGGTCGCCCGAGCACCGTCGAAGAGTACGCGCGAAACCAGGGTCTCCCCGCGAACAGTGAGGTTTTCACGGTGACGGACCGGGTTGAGATAGGCGATAGCGGTGGAGACGCGGCGGTTTCCGGCACGGCTTTGGGGCACCGGGCCGACACCCTGCGCGTCGGGGGCGTTGAAGTCCCAGCAGTCCGTCGCTCCTACGCTGCGTGCACTGTCCACGAAGGCCTTCTGCAGGCGCGCGAGTTCCGGCTCCGCCGTTCGTGTGATCGGATAGGGACCGCCGCGCCCGTGGATGCCGACGCCGGGAGCGGTGTCGTCCTCCAGGTCACGGAAGGCTGGGAGCACCTGGTCCCAGGACCAGTCGGGGTTGCCGGCACCAGCCCACTCTGCATAGTCGGCGGTGGCTCCGCGAAGGGCCAGGGTGCCGTTGATGGCAGAGCCACCGCCGATGAGCCGGGCCTGCGGAACCACAATCGTCGCGCCATTCATTTCGATGTTGAGTCCCCAGTCGTGGCGGGGATCGACCTCGGGTGCGTGGCCACGCATTGGAACGTAGCGCGATTCGTGCACGCCTTCCGGCGTTGCTTCGTTGGTGGGGTAGTCCGGCCCTGCCTCCAACAGCAGGACGTTGGTGCCCGGATTGTCGGTGAGGCGCGCTGCAACGACGCAGCCCGCTGTTCCTCCGCCAACGATGATGTAGTCAAATTCATTACTCACGGGATGGCCCTCCTGACCATAGTTCTTTCGCACGCTGGCCTGCCTGGCAGCCGCTGGTTCTGGTTCCAGCCGAAGATTCGATCCATCGAGGCGGAAGCGTTATAAGCGCTTTGTTCGGGGTGCCACCGGTACGGGGTCACTTCCGCGGAGCAGTAGTCGTTGAACCCGACTTCCGTCAACGCCCGCAGGACCTCCGGAAAGTTCACGTCGCCGGAAAGCAGGTCTACGAAGGAACTCAGTCCTCCTGGGTTGGTGCGGTAGTCCTTCACATGGACCTTGACGATCCGGTGCCCCAGGATCTCGATCCATTGCTCGGGGAATCCCGTTCCGAGCGCATTTCCAATGTCAAAGTACGAACCCACGTAGTGACTGCCGACTTCGTCCAGGAACTCGCGCATTTCTCGGGGAGTGGTCAGGAATCGGTTCCACACGTTCTCGACTCCGATGCGGATGCCTGCCGCCTCAGCGAAGGGCGCCAGCTCGCGAAAGGCGTCCAGGGCGCGGTCATAGGCGTGGTCGTAGCGCACAGTCTCCGCGTCCGGAATGAAATCCACCCCCACGTAACCCGGCACGACAAGTACCGTTTCGGCTCCGAGGACTTTCGCGGTCTCGATCTGGACCTTGGTTGCATCTACTGCCTTTTGGCGGACGAGGGGACTATCGCTCACCAAGTTGTACTGCAGCTGCAGCATTGTCGCCAGGGAATGAATTTCGATACCCAGGTCTTCCGCATGTCCCCTGAGAGAGCGTAGTTCCTGCGGGGTGCTGTCGAGACTAAGCTTCCCGGTCTCCGACAGAACCAGTTCCACACCCTGAAAGCCGGCCGAGTGAGACAGGCGGAGGGCTTCCTCGGGCGAAGTTCCGGATGCCAACGACCAGACGTTGATTCCTTTTTTCATGTTCGTTCCCTACCTGCTCTGCCTGCGCCGCATAACGGCGTCGAATATGACGGCCGCAATCAGCACGGCCCCGGTAATCATGTATTTCACGGGCGAAGGAAGCGCGAGCAGGTCCATACCATTGGAAATAGATCCGATAACGAGGGCGCCTAGAACGGCGGACCAGACACTGCCGCGGCCGCCGAAGAGGCTTGTCCCGCCGATGACGACTCCGGCGATGGCGTTAAGGAGGATTTCCCCTGCGCCGGACGTCTCGTTGACTGCCAGCAGCCGGGATGCGGAAAGGATTCCGCCGAGGGCAGCGAAGGTCGATGCGAGCACGAATACCAGAACAGTGGTGGTTTTCACGTGAACCCCCACACGGGAGGCCGCCTGGGCGTCGCCGCCGACTGTGAACAGCCGACGACCAAAGAGCGTGCGGCGGCAAATGAAATCCATCAGCAGCACAAGTCCGAGAAGCAGGAGCACACTCAACGGAATGCCCCGGCTTGCACTTAAGACAAGGACAGTGGTGGCGAGGACAATCGCAATAACCGCGAGCCGGATCATGTCAGCGGCAACCGGAGTGTTGTTCAAGCCCACCTTGCGGCGTTTGGCTCGGACACCGAATGTCCGGACCGATATGGCAGCTACCAGGATCGCCGTCAGCGCCCACCCAACCAACGGAGCGAAGAAGGAGCTTGTAAGGCCCTCAATGGCAGGATCGGTGAGGTTAATGGCTCCGGTGTCTCCGAGCAGCAGCAGCTGAAGACCTTGCCAGCCGATGAGGCCCCCCAGGGTCACGACAAAGGACGGAACGCCGAAGGTGGAGATAATCAGACCATGGATGAGCCCCACCACCGCGCCGCATCCAAGGGCGAGAAAGATTGCCCACGCGGCGGACAGGCCTTGTGACACGTTCAGGACCGCCATCACGGATGCGGCGAGGCCACTTACCGTTCCAATAGAGAGGTCGATTTCGCCGATCAGCAGAACCAGGACAACTCCGATTGACATCGTCGCGACTGCCACAATCTGCAAGGCCAGATTCGTGAGGTTGGTCGGTGAGAGAAATGCCGGGTTCAGGATGTAGAACACCGCCCAAATTACGGCCAAGCCGATCACGACCTGGAGAACGCCGACGCGGGTAGCATCGTCGGCGCGAACCAGTCCCCGCAGCCTGGCGGCGAGCGAAATGTCTCTATCCTTGAGGGACCCGTCGGGTGACGGAGAAATCAGTTTTTGGGCGCTCATGCAACTTCCTTCGGAGTTGAAAGCTGTGTGCCGGTAATCGCGGCCACAACTTCGTCTTGGTATTGCTCGTCCCCGGGAAAGGACCCTCCATTTCGGCCGAGCCGCAGAACTTCAATCCGGTCAGCCACGGCAAAAACCTCGGCAAGGTTGTGACTGATCAGCACCACAGCGAGGCCGCGTGCCTGGAGCCGCCGAATGAGGTCGATGACCTGGGCCTTCTGTGCTACGCCGAGGGCAGCGGTGGGTTCGTCGAGAATGACTAGCTTTGGGTTACCCAGCAGGCACCGGGCAATCGCAACAGACTGCCGCTGGCCCCCGGAAAGACTGCTGATGGGTACACGCAGGGAACGGGGATGGACCGAAAGTTCGGCCAGTAGCTGGCTCGTTTCCTGTTCCATTTCGAGTTCGTTCAGAATCGATCCGCGGTGGCGTTCGCGGCCCAGGAAGAGGTTCGCCACCACATCGAGGTTGCTGCACACGGCCAAGTCCTGGTAAACGGTGGCGATCCCCAGGTCCACGGCGGCGAGAGGGCTGTCGAGGTGGATGGTTTTGCCTTCAAATTCCATCACAGCGCTGTCCGGAACTACGGTTCCGGACAGCACCTTGACGAATGTCGACTTGCCGGCACCGTTGTCACCAACCAGAGCGACAACCTCCCCTCTTTTGATGGAGAAGGAGACGTCCTCCAATGCACGGATTGTCCCGTATGACTTTGTTACAGAATGAAAGCTCAAAAGGGCTTCAGTCATGACGCCATGACTCCTTTGTGTTCATAGTTTGGGTCAGCTTCAGAGCAGCCCGGCCTTGGTGCAGGCCGCCTTGTAGTCCGGGGTACAGATTTCGTCCAGCTTCCAGAAGCCCTTGGGTTCGATCATGTCTGCGACGTTCTTGACGGTGATGACGTTGTTGGACCACAAGTAGGCAGGTATCTTTACGCCGTCGGGGCCATCCACGGTGCCGTTGACCAGATTCGCGGGGGTTGTCTGGCCCTGCGCCAAAGCGACGGCGATCTTGGCGGTATTCGCGGCGAATTCCTTGATCGGCAGGTTGATGGTGTTGTACTGCTCCCCGCTGATAATCCGCTGCAGGGCTGCGGAGGACCCATCCTGTCCGGTGATCAGCCGGGTGGTCGGGTCGATGCCGTTGGCCTTCATTGCTGCGATTACGCCGCCGGCGAGCTGGTCATTGGCAGCATATACACCGACGAATCCGTCCTTGCCCACTTTGGTGATCGCCTGGGACATCTGATTCTGTGCGTTGTCGGCAGACCAGTCCTTGGTGTCGTACTCAGCGGCGATGGTGAAGTTTGTCTTATCCAGGATCGAGTGCGCTCCCGCCTTGTATTTTGAACCGAAGGCGTCGGAGGGAGACCCGTTCATGACGATGAGTCCGCCACTCGTGATGCCCTTGGCCTTGAGGCCGTCGACCAGGCTCTGGGCCTGCTGCGCTCCGATGCCGGCGATGTCGGTTGTTACGCCGTAGTCAACGTTCTTGCTCTGAATAATGCTGGCGTAGCTGATTACTTTCGCCCCAGAGGCATGCACCTTGTCCACGATCTGCGCCGCCGACCGGAAATCGACGGGGGCTACAACAACAACCTTCGCACCGTTCGTCACCGCTGCCTCGGCCTGCTGCAGCTGGGTACTGGCCGAGCCTTTGGCGTTGTAGGTAGTAACAGAACAGGAGGCGCAGGCGGCTTTGGCTGCTGCCTCAAAAACCGGTTTGTCCTGCTGGTCCCAGCGGGCGGTCACCAGATCGGGAAGGAGCAATGCAATTTTTCCGCTCTGCGCGGTGTCTGCGGCGGATTTCGTTGGCTCGGCGCACGCGCTGAGCCCAAAGCCGGCTAGTGCGAAAACGGCCAACGCCACGGCGGCAGACCGGTAATTACGATTGGTTTTCAAAAGAAAACCGCCTTTCTTTCGTCATTGAAATATCTGAGGAAGGGCCTCGGAGGGCTTGAATCACGCCGGCTGGGCCTTGGATTGCATGAAACTATCGGGTAGTTTGTTCTCGTGAGAACAAACTACCCGACGAGCACGCCCTCGGCAATACCGCTCATTGGTTCGACAGCCGCAGGACGAATGCTGAGTGCCATTCGCACGGACGGGCCCATGACGCGGTCGGACGCCACTGCGGCGGCGTCGCTGGCCCGGAGTGCTGCAGGAAAGGCGGTGGATGACCTTCAACGTTTGGCCCTGGTCCGCGCCGGTTCGACGGTCGGGGACGGCACGCCCGGCCGACCATCCGCCACACTTGAAATAGTTGATTCCGGTGCGGTAGTCATTGCGTGTGTCCTTGGTTCCAACGGCCTGGATCTGGCCGTCATGGACCTGGCACGCACCATTAAGCTGCGCCGGTTCGAATCCTTCAACGCCACAGGCATGGATCCGTTTGAGACGCTGGCAACAATCGCCAAGACCATCAATGAGGTACACGGGGTGTGGGGGCCGAAGTGTGTAGGTATCGGCATCTCCGTCCCGGGCGTGTTCGACCCGCACGCAGGCGTAGCTCGTGCCGTGCTACCTCTGGGATGGCGCAACATCCCGATGGCCGCGGTCCTGGAGGAGTGGCTACCTGCCAACGTGCCGGTGTTGATTGCCCATGACGCGACGCTCGGGGCTCTTGCGGAGTTCCGGATGGGCGCGGGACGGGGGGCACAGCGACTTCTGTACCTCGCGGGGCAGCAGATCGGTGTGGGTTCAGCGCTAATCCTGGCCGATGGACAAACGGGCCGATCCGACCAACCCCTGCAGGCAGGACACCTGATCGTCGATCCTTTAGGACCCAAGTGCAGCTGCGGATCGAGGGGTTGCTTGGAACTGCTGGTTGACGGACGCGCCCTGATCGCTGCAATGGGTGAAGTCGGATCCGCTCCCTTCTCTTTGAGGGCCGCGCTTGATGCCCTAAGCCGCGACACCCCCCTCCCCGCGGCAATGGATCGAATCGTCGGTCATTTGCAGGTCGGCTTGATCAGTCTTGTTAACACGCTTTCACCCGATCGTGTCGTTTTCGCGGGGACGCTGTCCCCTTTGATGTCGAGATTTGAGGAACGAATGAACGACGCTCTGGACCTCTCCGTCGTTGCCCAGATACAGCCGGTGACGCTCGTCGGTTCCACCTTTGACGACGCGCAGATCTTCGGTGCTGCCGAAATAGCCTTCGAACCGTTGCTTCGGGATCCGGAAGGCCTCTTCGAGCAGGTCAGCCGTGGCACCGCGGATTGCTGATTGCCTGCCGGCCGGAGAGGGCCACCCCATGAAACGTGACGCATTCCGAGTACATGAGCCACAAGCGAGGAACAAGATGTTAGACAGCGCCGCTGGAGGCGGAACCGATGCCGGCACCGATGTCGGCAGGGCGGTCGCAGCCCAGCCCCCTAAAGTCAACCTGGGACCCGCAAACGGAACCGTGGTCGCCTTTGACGTCGGAGGGACCGCGGTCAAGGCCGCGCTCATCCATCCGGACGGCAAGATGAGTCCGGTCCGCAGGATACCCACGCCCGTCGCGGGGAAGGATACCCCTGCACTCCTCGTCGACCTCATTGAGCGGACCATCCATGACTTCTCGCAGGAGCTCGCGGGATCGGACCGGTGCGCGGCCGCCGTGGTTGTGCCCGGGATTGTTGATGAGGAAGAGGGCACCGGTGTCCTCGCGCACAACCTTGGCTGGAGCAATGTGCCGTTCCGGCCGATATTTGAACAAAGACTCCAGATGCCCGTCTATTTCGGGCATGACGTTCGCGCGGCTGGCCTTGCGGAATACCGCCTTGGCGCGGCTTCCGGGTACGAAAATGCCGTCATCATCGCGTTGGGGACGGGAATAGCGGCAGCACTGTTTGTGGATGGCAGGATCTGCGTCGCTCGAGGTAGGGCCGGGGAAATCGGGCACCTCAGGGTTGCCGCCCATACGGCATGCGCCTGCGGAGCGACCGGTTGCCTGGAGGCCATTTCTTCGGCCGCGGCCATCGTTCGAAGATACAACGCCCGTTCCGGAAGCCCAGTCACGGGCGCAGATGAAGTGGTCAAGCGTCTGAAGAACGGCGACCGTTCCGCTGAAGTGGTGTGGCGAGAAGCCGTCGACGCTCTGGCGGAAGCAATAGTCCAGATCTCGGCGCTAATCGGTCCTGAGGTCATGGTCCTGGGCGGCGGTTTGGCCGAATCCGGTTCGGATCTTTTCCATCCACTCAACGATGCCCTGTCAGTCTTAGGAGCGACGTCGTTGCCTCTCGTTCTACCGGCGTCGCTCGGCGAGGACGCGGGGGTCATCGGTGCCGCAATTGCTGGACGCCGGAAACTTTAAGCCAGTCCCACCAGCCGGACCGCACGATTTCCTAATGTAATCACCCACTCGGCCGACCTATCATCTTCAGCTGCGTCAGCCATCGCCCGCAGCGGAAAAGGAGCACCATGGAAATCATCATCGTCGAATCACTTGAGGAAGCCGGAGAAGTAGAAGCGAAGCGGCTTGCCCGGATTATCGATGAAAACCCGGAAACCGTCCTTGGCCTAGCCACCGGATCGTCCCCACTGCCTTTGTACCAAGCGATGCAGCGATACGTGGCAGCGGGGCTAAACATGCGGAAGGTGAGCGGCTTCGCCCTGGACGAATACATCGGGATCGCGGCATCGGACGAGCGGTCGTATACCGCCACGATTGAGCGTGAAGTAACAGGGCCGCTCGGACTGAACCCCGAACTCGTCCATGTTCCCGAGGGCGACGCAGCAGACCCCCAGGAGGCTGCAGAGCGATACGAGGCAGCGATCAAGTCGGCTGGAGGCGTCGATGTCCAGATCCTCGGCATCGGAAGTGACGGACACCTGGGCTTCAACGAACCGGGCTCTTCACTCGCCAGCCGCACCCGAATCAAAACTCTGAGCCAGCTGACCAGAGAAGATAACGCTCGGTTCTTTGCCACCCTCGACGAGGTCCCGCAACACTGCATAACCCAAGGTCTGGGAACCATTATGGACGCTCGGCAATTGCTGCTGTTTGCACAGGGAGCTACAAAGGCCGAGGCCATAGCTGCGGCACTCGAAGGCCCGGTTTCAAGCCGATGCCCCGCCTCGGTTATCCAACTGCATCCATCGGTGACAGTGTATGTCGATTATGCAGCTGCCGCCGGGCTGGAGCTTGCGGATTTCTACAAATACATCCACAGAAACAAGCCCGACCAGTCCAGCTAAAGCGTTACCCAACCAGATGCCAGAATCGACGTCCCGGCAACGGTCTGCGACGACGGGTTCTGAACCGACTGAACACGGCTTCCCGCATCGCGAAGGCTGTACAGCTTCAACGGTCAGGTGCGATGTGCCCGTGCTGCGATCTAACCGACCGACGATCCGGAGCCCCTGGCAGAGGCACGGGTGCTCCACCATGAGGAGGCGTGCCAGCCGGTGATGCCCGAGCCGCAGTAGCTGATGATGTTCCCCGGGATCCGATGCGCGCTCATAGATTTTCACTCAGCAATGGCGTGGCGGCAGTGTTCGCCGACTGCTGGAGCCAGCAGCAATTGCCGCGCCGGTTTCGACGGCTACTCCGACATCGACATCCGCCGCCGTGTCATTCCTAGATCAGGCCCTGTGCGAGCATCGCGTCGGCCACCTTGACGAATCCTGCGACGTTCGCGCCCAGCACGTAGTTTCCCGGGGCGCCATACTCGTCCGCCGTTGTTTCGCAGCGGCGGTGGATTCCGACCATGATCTCCGTGAGGCGCTGTTCCGTGTACTCGAAGGACCAAGAATCGCGGGTCGCGTTCTGTTGCATCTCAAGTGCCGAAGTTGCCACCCCGCCGGCGTTGGCTGCCTTGCCCGGGCCGAACAGCAGGCCGGAGTCCTGGAAGACCGCGATGGCGTGACGGGTGGACGGCATGTTGGCGCCCTCCCCCACCGCGACGAGGCCGTTACGCACCAGCCGCGCGGCAGCCTCGCCGCCGAGCTCGTTCTGCGTCGCACAGGGCAGCGCCACCGTGGCATCGACATCCCAAATGGAGCCGCCCTCCACATAGGCGACGGCGGACCGGCGGACGGCATAGTCCTTGAGGCGTCCGCGCTCGACTTCCTTGATCTGACGGAGAAGTGCGACGTTCAAGCCCGCTTCGTCCACGATGTAGCCGGAGGAATCGGAGCAGGCTACTACGACGGCGCCGAGCGACTGCGCCTTCGCAATGGCGTTAATGGCGACGTTGCCGGAGCCGGAGACCACCACCCGCTGGCCGTCGAAGGATTGACCGCGGGTCTTGAGCATTTCCTCGGTGAAGATTACAGTGCCGTAGCCGGTGGCTTCGGGACGCACGAGGGAACCGCCCCAGGAGATGCCCTTGCCGGTCAGGACGCCGGACTCGTAGCGGTTCGTGATGCGTTTGTACTGGCCGAAAAGGTAGCCGATCTCGCGTCCGCCCACACCGATGTCACCGGCCGGGACGTCCGTGTACTCGCCGATGTGGCGATACAGCTCCGTCATGAAGGACTGACAGAAGCGCATGATCTCGGCGTCCGAGCGGCCACGCGGGTCGAAGTCGGCGCCACCTTTGCCGCCACCGATCGGCATGCCGGTCAGGGCATTCTTGAAGATCTGCTCGAAGCCGAGAAACTTCACGATGCCCAGGTACACCGACGGGTGGAACCGCAGGCCGCCCTTGTACGGGCCAAGAGCGGAGTTGAACTCCACGCGGAAGCCACGGTTGATCTGCACGCGTCCGGCGTCGTCCGTCCACGGGACACGGAAAATGATCTGCCGCTCCGGCTCGCACAGCCGCTCAAGGACGGCGCCCTCAAGGAACTCGGGGTGTCGGTCGTGTACCGGACCGAGGCTTTCGAAGACTTCAGTCACCGCTTGGTGGAACTCGTCCTCGCCCGGATTCCTGGCCAGCACCGTGTTCCGGATGGCTTCAAGCCGTGCGTCCATGCAACTCTCCTCGAATTCGGCGCCCGCATTGGACGGACGCGCTACGACAATTCTCAATACTGATGGAACTACGATGCAGTCCGGCTCCGTTTGACCTGGTTGCGACAGCCCCATTAGCCAGCAAGGCTAAGACCCGCCAGGACAGGAACCCATACCTGAAAGCCCTGGGCTCTTTCGAATAACGCCCTGGTTTCGACGCCAGAGCCGGCGATCCACACGATCGTTCCGTCCGCGGCCACAGCGTCAACTTGACCGATCCGAATTCTCTGGCCCCACCGTCGAATCTCTACGATCTTTCCGGTCGCCAGGCACCAATCCTCGGCGATATGGGCTTTGATGGCGATAGGGGCATTGAGCTGTTCCACGTGCTGGTTCAGGCAGCCATCCATCGGCCCAACCTGATGTAGACCGTATTCACCAGTCCCGGCGCAACCTGTCCAATGAAGCTCCGTCACCCGGGCACATGGTTGCTGTTTTCGATCCGGGTGATCTTCGAAAGCCCTGACGGAAGATCCGGATCGAGGCCTTCACGGAGGCTCGTTGCTCGGGCGGCGAACTGGATGGGAATTATCGCCAAGAACGGAACCCACTCCGGCACCACTTCCGGGATAGTGACAACCTGACCTCCGATCGGTGGGGGGTTGCTGCCGATGTACACCGTGGTTGCGCCTCTTGCCAATCCCCCTTCGACTACCTGGGCCGCAAGATGGGCGCCCACCGAGTCCGCGGCGATGGCGACGACCGTGGTAGTCGCCGACGCGGAATTGATGCTTCCGTGGAGGAATTCGCTAGCTTCAAAGACGGACGCCGGAAGAAGCAACGTTTCCCGGAGTTTGATCGCTCCTTCTTCTGCAACAGCTTCCGCGAAGCCTTCCCCCGCGAGTACAAATCCCGAAGCCAACGTGGTAAATCGCGCTCTTTCGTCGTGCAAAACCTGGGTCATTCTCCGCGGAATCTCCGCAATGGCGTCGCTCAACTGACCGGGCCGGGATGACATTGCGATGCCGAGCAGTGCCGCCAATGAAGCTGTGAAGCTCTTCGTCGCAGGAATAGCAACTTCCACACCTGCCCTGTAGTCAACGACGAGATCCGAGGGAACAAGCGCGGCCAACTCGGAATCCGGTGAATTGGTCACAACAATCAGCCGGGCGCCCAGGGAAAGAGCCCGCCTCGCGGCAGCCAGGATTTCCCGGCTCTCCCCCGACTGGGATATGGCGATGACTGCTGCACGGCGAAGATCCGTTGCGGTTGTTCCCCAGCCGAGCTGGGCAGGGGACACCAAGTAGGCGGGCTTTCCCGCGACGTTCCGGAAAACCTCAGCAGCGTACGTGGCTGCGGAACGAGATGAGCCGCGGCCGAGCAACACGACAAAGTCCGCTCCTTCCAGTACCGCGGCCAGGGAGTCAGCCTTTGACCCCGCCTCCCGTAGTGCTGAAGCCACCCGATCGGGCTGTTCGTACATGTCCTCGAGCATCCACTCGCCAGGAGTTTTTCCATTCATTGCGGCGGTCCCTTCTGCATGTTAGCGTGATACGACTGATAATGATGTTACAACAACATTGGGAGCTAGTGTGGAAACTCTTTCCGAGTCCCCGGACTCGATTTCTATGTCTTCCGACCGTAAAGGCGCCCTGGTTGACAGTGCTGTCAAGCATCTGTGGCGGCACGGCGTAACTGCCGAGGAGACGCTCCGAGCCGAGGGTCCGGTGGCTGTAAGTGCCCAGGGGGTATACATCGACGATATCGATGGACGCCGGTATCTGGACGCTCTTTCGGGGGGCTCGGCGGCGGCCACCCTTGGACATGGCCGTGATGACGTGGCGGACGCGGTTTCCAGGCAGATGCGGAATATGGCGTGGGTTTCCCTGCGTACTTTCCTTAACGAACCGTCGATCCGGCTGGCCGAGCGCATCGCGCAGATCGCCCCAGGGGACCTCACAACTTCCTTTTTCGTCAGCTCTGGTTCCGAGGCGGTGGAGAGCGCCACCCAGATCGCCAAGTCCTATCATAAGAAGCGGGGCAATCCGTCAAAAACGAAGTTCCTGTACCGGAAGACCAGCTATCACGGCACCAGTCTGATCGGTGCAAGCGCCAGCAGCAGCCCCGAATTCCGGGAATGGTTTCAACCCCTCGCACCAGGATTCATCGAGCTTGACGCCTGCTACGCCTACCGCCGGCCCGCGGGTATGACCGTGGAAGAATACGGGGAGCTCTGCGCTCAGGCCATTGAGGACGAAATCCTCACACAAGGTCCCGACACCGTCGCCGGCATCCTCGCCGAAGCCATTCCTGCTGCGTTGGTCCTGACGCCGCCGCCCAACTATCTGCAACGTCTTCGTGAGATCTGCAACAAATACGACATCTTGTGGATCGATGACGAGGTGTTCATCGGCGTTGGCCGGACCGGAAAATACTTCGGGTTTGAGCACTACGGCGTACAGCCCGACATTGTTACCTCGTCCAAAGGCATCACCGGAGGTTACATCCCGCTCGGGGCGGCCATCGCCTCGCAGCGCATCATGGATGTGCTGCTCGAGGGGTCCCAGGCCAAAGTCGCCGGCCACACGTACTCCGCACATCCTGCCGCCTGCGCCGCCGGCCTCGCAGTTCTCGACGCGATCGAGAATGAGGACCTGGTCCAGAATGCAGACGTTCTCGGTTCATGGATGCTGGACCAGTTCCGCGAATTCGGCGAACGCCGCCCGCATGTGGGGGATGTCAGAGGCAAGGGCATGCTTATGGGCATTGAACTTGTTCGAGACACCAAGACCCGTGAGCCGTTCCCGGCAGCGTCGGGCGTGGGCAAGAAGGTCGTCCAAACGGCCATGAACCAGAACTTCATGTGCCGGGCGTCGGGAGACGTTATCACCCTCTTTCCAGCCCTCGTCTCGACCCGATCCGAAGTTGAAGACATGGTCACGGCGACCATGCGCGCAATCGATGAAGTCCTCAATGACCTTCCAAAATAGCGAGTCATCTGACGGAGGCGGAAGAGTGGAATTCATCGAACAGGTCTGCGCACGACTGGAAGCTACGGCCGTACGGGACCACATGAACGTCGCAGAAGCCATTACGACCCAGTTCGCCCTCGTGGATGCCGCGCAGCGCGTGATGGGCTCGGACGCGGTTTTCACCGAAGACTACGGGCAGGTCAGGGACTTGGCGACGGTCGGTTTCGGAGGCGGAGGACGGCCCAGAAGTACGGCCAATGTCGAACAGGTGCTGGCCGACTTCTTCGGAACCGAAGATGCTGTACTGATTCACGGCGCAGGTTCGGGTGCAATCCGGGGAATGCTCAACGCCGGTCTCAGGCCGGGGGCCAAAGTCGTGCTGCACAACGCGCATCCATATAAGACAACTCTGCCGGCCATGAATCACATGGGACTGCAGCTGGTCCACGCGGACTTCAATGACTTGAAAGGCCTCAGGGACACGCTGCATAACGCCCGGCCCGACGGGATCTACGTCCAGCACGTTCCACAGCAGCTCGGTGACTCCCACGACATTGCCGCAGTCATCGAATCCGCGAGGGAGATCTGCGGCGCGGATGCGGCCATCCTCGTCGATGACAACTACGCAGTGATGCGTGCCCGGAAGATCGGCGCTCAAATGGGTGCCAATGCATCCGCGATTTCGCTGTTCAAACTCCTCGCCCCCACACCCATCGGGGTAGTCGTAGGAGACGGGAAGCTGGTCAATTCGATACGCCTGGATCTGTCGTCCGCCGGTTGCCAGGTACAGGGATCGCAAGCCATGGGAGCGTTGCGCATGCTGGTTCACGCACCCATTGCCCTGGCGATTCAAAACCAGACCGTGCTCGATGCAACGCAGCGCATCAACGAACTGGCGATTTCCGGGGAGCTTCCCTTTGTCCACCGGGCTTTCGCCGCGCAACCAGGAATCCGATCCATCGTGCTTACCTTCGACCGCCCTCTGGCGGAAGAATTTGTTCGGTCCGCATGGCGAAACGGGTCCCCCAGCCAGTCCGTCGGTGAAGAAGCCCAGTATGAGTTCCTGCCCCTGTTCACTTACCTGACAAGCACCTTCCTCAAGGCCATGCCAGGGCTCGAGCAATACGCCATCCGCATCAACCCGATGCGTTCGGGGCCGGACACCATCGTGCGCATTTTGCGGGCCAGCCTCTCCGACGAATCGTTCCGCAACGCCGTTTCCTCGCTCGAAACGGCTAAGTCTTCCTCCGAGCGTTGACACATACCAATAAGGACATGAACATGAAAGACACGCTGCTAGTCCCCTTCAGTTTTGCCATCGATACGGTCAACGGAACACTGACTCCTGAACGTCCTCCGGTGCAACGTCGCCTCGACGACATGAAGACCGCCTACGCCCAGGAAACTTCCGGCGACGACCTCGTATACGAGGTGCGACAGATCGACGTCCCCACCACGAACTCAAACCTTCTTTCCTCGACCACTACGCTCTACCCGGGGAAGACCAACGGCGAGTACTACATGACCAAGGGCCACTTCCATCAGAAGCGTGACCGCGCGGAAGTTTACGTCGGCCTCTCCGGAGAAGGCAGACTGCTGATGGCCTCCGAAAGCGGGGAGGTCGTGGTAGAGGAAATGCGCGCCGGAAGCGTTAATTACGTGCCAGGGGGGTGGGCCCACCGCAGCGTCAACGTAGGCGAAGAACCGCTGGTGTTCTACGCCGTCTATATTGCAGATGCCGGGCAGGACTACCTCGCCATCGAACATCAGGGCGGCTTTCCGGTCATCATCGTCGAGGGCGAAAACGGACCCGAAGCCGTGCCAAACCCAAGGTTTCAGCAGGCATGACCACCGTTGCCATTACCCCCCGCGGGTTTCGCAGCAATGAGGGGAGGCATAAGGCATTGTTGCGGGACCACGGACTTAGTCCCCGCTACCCCGCGCAGGACAGACCGCTCACGGTGGAGGAGCTGAGCGAACTCGTGGCGGGCTGCCGGGCGGCCATAGTGGGACTTGACGATGTCTCCGAAAGGATCCTGGCAACACCTGGGCTGGAAATCCTCGTCCGGTTCGGCGCAGGGGCGGATAACGTCGATCTTCTCGCAGCGCGCCGTCACGGCGTGAAAGTGGCCACCATACCCGGGGCGACGGCGACGTCCGTCGCGGAGCTGGCCTTGGGACTCATGCTTGCCGCAGCCCGGAGGATCCTGCCTATGGACAGAAGCGTCAGGCAGGGCTCCTGGCAGCGGCAAACGGGCTTTGAGCTCTCGGGTCGTTGCCTCGGACTGGTGGGAGCCGGACGGATCGGTCAGGAAGTTGCGGTACGGGCCAAAGCCCTTGGCATGGATGTCATAGCTTTCGACCCTTTCGCCGCCGTGTCGCCGCTAGCATTGGTCACCTTTGAGGAACTGTTGAGCCGTTCCGACGTGATCTCCATCCATGCCCCTCTGACCTCGGAGACTGCGGGTCTCTTCGACGCGAACGCTTTGGCGGCGATGCGTCCCGGAAGTGTCTTGGTCAACACCGCCCGTGGGGGGATCATTGACGAGGCAGCTCTGGCGGCCGCGCTGAAGAGCGGACCGCTTTCCGCCGCCGCGCTTGACTCGTTTGCGGACGAACCAACCAGGGAGACCGCCCTGTTCGAGTTGGAGAACATCGTGCTCACTCCCCATTGCGGGGCCACCACCGTCCAGGCCGTTGAACGGGCCGGCGTGATGGCGGTCGAAGAGGTGCTGCGGGCGTTGGCCGGCCGGCCGATGCTGGGAACGATTGACTGAGCCCGGCGGTCTCCGGGCTGCCGACTGTTCGGCAGCCCGGGCCCGGGGCCGCGCCGCGGCTGCCCTTCTATTCGATCTTGACGGGTTACTAATCGACAGCGAAGATGCCTGCTTTGAGGCGGCAAAGACTGTCCTGGCGCGGCACAGCGGTCTCACGCTTCCGGCAGCCTGGTACGGCGCGCAGGTGGGGAAGTCTGCCGCGGAGACATACGATAGTCTGCGCACGGATTTTCGTCTTCGTCCCCGGCTTCAGGAACTGCTCGCGGAGCGCCATGAATTGCTGGCACGCTGGTACGAAGCCCCAAAGGTTCTTCCAGGTGCGGAAGCGCTGGTTCTTGAAGCGGTGCGTGGCGGAAAACGGCTCGGCGTCGTTTCCTCGTCACCGCAGTCCCTGGTTGATGCGGCCCTCAGCGCCCTGCCATTCGGGGGCCGCTTCGATGCCGTCGTTGCGGCCGACCATGCGATGGTGTCGAGGCTGAAACCGTTCCCGGACCCGTACTGGGCGGCGTGCACGCTGCTGGACTTGGATCCTGGCGACGCACTCGCCTTGGAAGACTCATCCTCCGGGGCTATTGCTGCGGTGCTAGCCGGCATCCCCACTGTCGCGGTCCCCAGCCGCTGGACAGCGGGCCAGCCGTTCCCAGATGGAGTCCTGAAGGTGGGGAGCCTGCTGCACCTGTTGGCGGACAGCGACTGAACCGACCTACGTCGTGGGGGCGGGAAGAGCGTTCAACCGAACCAGAATACTTTCTATACCCCCCAGATCCCTTGCCCGGAGGGCCTCCTCAGTCGGGCCTGCCAGCAGCCGGGTGTCCAGGACCCGGATCTGCGCCTTAAGCTGCGGCACGAGACCGGGAGCGACACTCAGGCTGCGAAGACCCAGGCCTATCAGCAGCGGCAGCACACGGACGTCACCGGCAAGTTCACCACAGAGCGACACAGGCGTACCGGACGCGGATCCCGCCCTTGCGATGAACGCCAGCATGCGGATCACCGCCGGACTGATCTCGTTGTAGAGGTGTTGCACCCCTGCATTGTTCCGGTCGGAGGCCATCAGGTATGCCGTCAGATCATTGGACCCAATGCTCAGAAAGTCGCTCTCCTCGGCGAATTCGTGCGCGAGGATGGCCGCACTGGGCACCTCGATCATCACCCCGATCCGGAGAGGCGCGCCGGCTTCGACAGCAATGAGGTCTCGGACCTCGTCCAGTTCCCGGAGCTCTGAGACCATGGGGACCATGACGCGGATGTTCGGATACTCCGCTGATGCCCGCCCGAGCGCCCTAAGCTGCGCCGAAAAGACGTCGCGGTGCGCCAAGCTGAGCCGCACGCCTCGCACCCCCAAGAAGGGATTCTCCTCGGCGGGCACGCTCAGACCGGTCAACGGCTTGTCTCCGCCGATATCGAGAGTCCGGAAAATAATGGGGCGACCGGCTGCATCCCTTGCCGCGGCACAGTAGGCGCGGAACTGCGCCTGCTCGTCGAGGAGCTGTCCGGCCTTGATAAACAGCAGTTCGGTTCTGAACAGCCCTACACCGTCTGCCCCGAAGGCAACAGCACGGGAGACATCTTCGGCGCTGCCCGCATTGGCGTAGACGGCTACGCCGATTCCATCCAGGGTGTGGACGGGGGTCGGGTCGATTTCCCAGACGGATTCCTTGACAGCGTTAAAGGCAGCCAGATCCGAGGCGGACGGATTGATCTGCAATTCGCCGGTCGATCCGTCGACCGTCGCTTGGATTCCGTCCTCCGCGAGAGCCATCAGCCCGGGAACAGACACCACGGCAGGAATGCCCAGCTGGCGGGCAAGGATCGCCGCATGTGACGTCCGTGCGCCCGCCTCTGTCACGATCGCCCTGACCATGGAAGGGTCCAGCCCTATGGTGTCCGACGGTGTAAGTTCCTGAGCAAAAAGAATGACCGGTTCCCAGCCAGAAACCAGTGGCCGGACTGAAGCCGCCGACGTCCCGGGGTTGGTCTCCTGGAGGTGGCGCACGACTCTCTTCGCGAGGTCGCGGATATCTGCAGAACGTTCCCGCAAGTAGGGGTCGTCCAGGAGCTGCAGTTCGTCAGCAAGTTCGCCGCTGACGGTCCATACCACGCGTGCCGCGTCCCCTCCCGCAGTGATGCCGGCAACGATTGGATCGAGCCACTCAGCATCGTCCATCATCGAGAGCTGGACTTCAAAAATTGCGGCATGACCGGCGCCGAGCCGCTCGGTAGCGTCGGCGACGACGTCCAGAAGTTCGGCCTTGCTGCTCCGTAAGGCCGTATCGAGGTCGGAAAGCGAACTGGAAGAACGTTGGTCTTCCGGCTCTTCGTCACTGAAAATGAAGCGTTCGTCCCGGAATACCTGTACAAGGGCCGTCGCCCGGCCAGGAGACACTCCCAATCCCAGAAGCTTCATACCGCCGCACCTTCATCCTCAGCCAGTTGGAGCAACAGTGTACTGAGCCCCTCTACGGCCGACTGTGCATCACTGCCGGCGGCACTGATTTGCACCGTACTTCCACAAGCCAGACCCAGTTTGAGAAGACCGATCAGGCTCTTTCCACTTCCTGTTTTGCCGTCCTTTTCCAGAGTTACCACCGACTCATATTCCTTGGCTTTCGCAACGAATATTGCCGCAGGTCGGGCGTGGAGCCCGGAAGGGTTGGTCACCGTGACAATTCGCGAGACGCTCACACTGCACCTACTCGTGCGCGCGTGTCCAGAGCACTGACGCCCGATGAGGGCTGCGCTGGTGGCAGAAGGTCCGGGCCAAGCACGAACCCGTCGCGGTCGAAGATGCCGAGAACCTGAGGGGTGGTGGCCACGCCACCGATGACCGCAACGAAGCAACGGCTCACAAAGACCTGAGATCGGAAGGCATAAACCACGGTGTCCCCCACGGAAACCTCGCCGGGCCCCGTCACGTGCAGCGTGCCGTAATAGTCAATTGCGTCCGGGGGGTCGAGCTCAACAGTGGCACTGACAGGTTCACCTCCGGACTTCGGGTAAATTACGGCATTCCTGGCCTTGGACCGGGGGTAGAATCCGCCACCGAGTGCGTAGGTCGCTTCGGCCGTTTGGTGGGTGATTTCACTGACATAGATCATTGCCGGCAGTTCCGGCTGGTCGGATACGGCGTGGAGGGGTGTCTGCCCGGTCAAGCAGCTGCCGGGCTCCACATGCGTAGCACCGTTCCTGGCCAACACTTCGAAGGTCGCCAGGCAGGATGCACTCGGGGCGTTTATTGCCTGCACATCAGTGAATCCATTCGCCCGCAGCAGCTCGGCCGCGCGAGTCACCGTCGTCAGGTTCGGTGTTGGCCGGAACTCCTGATCGGTTTCATCCCACAGCAGGCAGGGAAAGGACGTCACACCGGCCACCCGTACGCCATCAAGAGCATCCACCGCTGCGGCCGCTTCCAGCAGGTCCTCAATAGGAACGCCGCCCTTCTGCGCCGGATAGTAGACATCCCCCTCTCGGGAAACCCTTATCTGCACGGGCTGAACCGTCCCCGCGGCGACGGCAGCACGGGAAATAGCCTCCGCCTGCGGCACTCCGAAAACCGTGATGAACTCCGGGGCCATCTCCACGGCAAGCTGTGCTTCGCGCGCCGGGACCTGGACCAGGTGCCCGAGGTGCCCCATGCGCAGTCCGGACTTATACAGGACCCGGGCCTCTTCGAAGTCAACGGCAACGACACCGCCAATGCCAGCCTCCGCTATTGCCTTGGCAACGATGGGATTCCGCCCGAACTGCTTTGTCATCTGGTACGTCTTTAGGCCATGCGCGGCTGCGCCTTCGGCGACCAGACGCGCATTCGCAGCGACCGTATCGACATCAATGACATAGCAGTTTGCCGGGATGTCACCCCGCTGATGCAGCTTCACGGCGGCCTCTATCAGTGCAGGGTTCCGCCGCATGGTCACATCTAAAAACATTGAATTTCCTCCTCGAATGAAGTTCCTGAACCCAGAGGGGCGACGCCCAGAAGCGTCGCAGCGGTCGCCCCAATATCTGCTGATGTTCGTCGGGTGCCCAGATCCACGGATTGAACCCTGGAACCGGCCACAAGCAATGGCACAAACTCACGGGTATGCCTGCTGCTGCCGACGGACGGATCGTTCCCGTGGTCCGCGGTAATGAACAGCACGTCCTCGTCGCCGAGCAGGTCGAGGAGAAGTGCCAAGTGCCTGTCCACCCTTTCCAGCACCTCGGCATAGCGATGCGCGTCCTGCTCGTGGCCGGCCAGGTCGGTTTCCTGAATATTGGCCACGATCAACCCGGATTTCATCGACGCCAATGCCGAACAGGCCCCCGCCATGACTGCCGATGTATCGACGACATTGTCACTGACCGCGCCGTCGCAGCGGACTACGTCAGCCGCTTTCCCCAGGAGGACAACCTCGTGCCCGGCGTTCAGCGCCCGCGTAGGCAACTGCTCGTTCACGTCGAATTCGATGCCTAGATGACGAACTTGGTAGTGCTCGTTGTAGACCCCCAGCTCCGGAGAATCCACACCGACTTGTCCCGGGGATTTCTCTTTAACGTGGGCCCGGATCTCGTCAATACCGAACCCGCGGCTGGCGACGACGATGATCCGGCCAACCGGTGTCACTGTCCGGACAATCTGCCCGATGCTGGTGAGTTCGTCAAAGGACTTATCGTCCAGTGAGCCGGTCACGTTGATGTTGAGTCCGGAAGCGGCCTCGATGTTGTCGGCGACCAGAACGCATCCGTCGACGACTAGCGCAGGGCTGTCCATCTCCAATGCGTCGACTTCGTATCCGGCGCTGACAAGCGCCTCAGTCACCGGGACCTTAAGTTCGGAGAGCAGCCTCGACTCAATGCGATCGAGACCGCCGCCCATAAGTTCCTGATGGCCCAGATAGGTGTCCGCCCCGGGGTGAATCGGCGAACAGCGTCCATAGGCACCTTTGGCCACCGGCGCAGGAGCTATCTTCGACAGCGGCGTCAGATTTCCCAGTCCCAGGGATTCGAGAATCGGCAACTGCAGGTCCCCTGCAGTTTCGTCGATGCTACGGAGCGTGTTGAAATTTGGCTGTTGACCTTCCGAGTCGGGGAGTGCCCCGACTCCGAACCCGTCCAGGACGAGGATAACGACGCGCCGTTGCGGGGGGAACCGCATCATCCGCTAGTCCTCCTCTAGAAGCGCACACAAGTGAACCGTTATGTAGGAGATTTCCGACTCTGGCACGGACCGTCCCAGCTCATCCTCGAAACTGTGCATGATCCCCCCGATCACTGTCTTTTCCCGGTCTCGACCGGTGATTTCCGATTCGACGGCCTCCGATGCCTCCGCTTCCGGCTCACCGCGCTGCAGGCGGGTCAGAGCGATGACAAGGTGTGTCACGAAGGGAGCCGCATTCTCCTCCGTCAATTCCAGAGAGAATTGCCTGGTAATTTCAAGGAGGGCAGTCTCGGCCAGCTTCCGTGCCACGGGGCTCGCCATTCCCGAATCTTCCAGAAGGTCCAGACGTTCGCGAAAGGGCTCCCGGACATCGGCGGGCGCCGTGTCATGCGGCTGGGTTGTGCCCGTCACGATGATGCGCCGGCGGTGCGGGACCGGTGGGCCAGGATCTCCCTGACCAGCATCGGAATTGCGACACCCGACTGCTCATAGGCAAACCCGAAAGCCATCCGGCCTTCGCCCACAAGTTCGGCCACATGCTTTTCGGTAACGGGCATGCCCGGAGTACCTGCGATGCCCACCAGATTGGCACCGAGCGTCGCCGTCGCGGCGGCCAGCGCGCCGCCGCCCCCGGACCAGCACGTGCCCAGGTAGTAGTCGGCTTGACCGCTCTTCACCAGCCTTGCTCCCTGCATGTCCCCCATTGCGACAGCCTGCACTCGGTCACCCCCGGCGTCCTGGGCCATTTTGGCCATGATCTTGGCATCTACTCCGGCAAGGACAATCCGAACCGCTCGATTTTCTATCACGAGAAACTCCTTTGTTATCGCTGCACTGCGTCGGGTTTCCGACAGCCCCAAGCTGGCATGCTTTATAATGTTGTTACGTTGTTATTACACGTGTGACGCTCAATCGAGAAGGAAGTGGGAGTCATAATGTCCCGGCCTACGCCCTCGGTCCGCCGTAATGTGCGGATCCCCTACTACGAGCAGGTCAAGCTTCTGATTCTGAAGGAAATCGAATCGGGAAACATGCAGCCCGGCGACATGCTCACTTCGGAGGGTGAGATGTGTGAACGCTACGAGGTCTCCCGCACCGTGGTCCGCCAGGCCATCGGCGAGCTCGTCAACGAGGGCATACTGGTTCGCCAACAGGGCAAGGGCACCTTCATTTCCCGGCCGAAGGTCAGGGAACAGTTCATGCAGAGCACCGTAGGCTTTTTTGAAGATCTGAGCCTCCGCGGCCACTCCGTACAAAGCAAGGTCATCAGCTGCAAGCTTGTCGGCGCGGAAAACACCGTTGCCGAGGCACTGGAAATTGACCCCGGGTCGAAATGCGTGGAAATCACCCGTCTTCGCTACGTCAATGAAGATCTGATCGCTTTTACAAAGTCCTACATCAACAGCGCGGATGCCAACATGGTCGACGACCTGATTGCTGCCGACCTTTCCACTAATTCGCTGTACCGGACTCTTGAAGAAAACTGGGGCCTGCGCATTGAGTCCGGCAGGCGCTCCCTTGAAGTGGTGACGACCAGCGGCGTGCTGCCGGGCATTCTCGAAGTCAAGGCAGGGACCCCGGCGCTCTACATCGAATCGATCGGACGAGACGCTGGCGGCACCCCTGTCGAGTATTTTCGTGCATGGCATCGGGCCGACCGGACCCGACTGGAAATTGACGTAGTTCGTCGGTAGCTGCCCCGCCACTTTTACCGGTGGATTTGGGCCGGCGCCGCGCGAAGATGCCTGTCTTGCAGTCGGGCCACCGCGGAACCTCAGAGATCCACCAGCTGCGCCGCTGCAGCCCCCTGGCTGCGCCCGCAACTGGCGGCCCGCCCCGACGCCTGCAGGGCGACGGCTTCCATGAGGCGGGCCTGAGGGTCCTTTGATCGCCTCCGGGAGAGACCGCTGTGATGCGGCGACCTGCGGCGGTGCCGTTGATATCATCATTGATCCTCCTCCTAGTCGTAATCATATTATGATGAGTCCTGTTGCGGGTCAAGGAATTCTTCAATGGGAAGGTGTAGCGATGAGTGATTTTGTACGAACGGTGCTAGGTGATGTGAAACCGGAGGAACTGGGCTTGACTCTGGGCCATGAGCATCTCATCACCCGCCCAGCTGACCGTCTCCTTCACGAGGATCAGGGCAGCGAGGACCTGCTACTCGACGACGAAGACCTTGCGGTGGCAGAATTGGCGAGGTTCCACGAGGCTGGCGGTGGAGCCCTTGTTGAACTCACAACGAAAGAGTACGGCCGGGACGCCGAAGCACTCGGGCGCATTGCTGCCCGGAGCAAGATCCATATCGTTGCCACAACGGGTCACGTCACGCCCTATTTCTGGGCCGGCGTGCTCGACGTGGACTCCATGTCGCGGGAGTGCCTTGTCCAGGAGATGGTGGAGGAACTGACCGTGGGTATTGGAACCAGCGGAGTAAGGGCCGGCGTCATAAAGGCCGGGAGCTCCAAGGGTGAAATCACGGAGACGGAAGAGCGGGTGCTCCGTGCCGCTGCGGCCGCTCAGAAGCTGACTGGGGCACCCATCACGACGCATACTACGGCCGGCACCATGGCGACGGCGCAGGCCCGCATATTGTTGGATGCGGGGGCCGACCCGGAACGTGTCTGCATCGGTCATTTGGACAGGTCCCTCGATTTTGAGGAACAGCGCCACCTTGCCGAGGAAGGCTTCCGTCTCGGCTACGACCAGACGTCCAAGGACTGGTACGAACCGGACAGCCGGCGGGTCGACTTCATCGTGCGGCTCGTGGAACTCGGACTTGGCGACAGGGTCTGTCTCTCAGGCGACCTGGCTCGGCGGAGCGCTTTGGTCTCCTGGGGCGGAGGCCCGGGATACACCCATATCCCCCACCGTCTGGTTCCGTGGCTTCGACGAGCCGGCCTGGGACAGGACGCACTTACGACGCTGGTCTCGAACCCGGCCAAACTCCTTACCTGGTCCTGAATCGGGGAATGACCCGACTGCCTGTGCTGGCGGAGGCAGTCGGGTCAAGTGAAGGAGAAGCGCTCACTGAAAAGTGCTTCTGGAAGCCGCTGTCGCAGCTCCGGATATGCGTCGCCCCTGACTGGGTGTGGTCGTCAGAGGGAAACGCCCACGAGGGCTAGCAGATTGGCAATGATGCCTACGCCAATGGCTGTCACCGCGCCCAGGGCCATCGGCATCACCGGCGCATTGGACCGCTGGTTGATGAACCAGGCGCCAATGACGGCCGCCACTCCCCAGCCGCCGGCAAATGCTGCTGCGGCCATTGCCCCGCCCGCCAGGAATGCGATTTCCATAACGTGGAAGATCGCGGTTCGCATGGTGTCCGCAATTTCCCGAACAACGGTGAACCGGTCCAGGTTCTTGAAGAACCACAGGAGGCTGAACACTTCGATGACACGGAAGACGGCCACGGCGCCGGCAGCAACCCACGGGTTTGGCATCAGCATGGCGATGGATGGTTCCAGGGAGGTTCCTGTAAGGATCCACACGCCGGTCATGACGGCGGTCGTATACTTCATTGGGACGAAGGCCAGGAACCAGGCGGCCGCTGCCAGGGCGGCAGGGATTGCCATTCCGTGAAGATATAGTGAGGCCGAAATCGGGTCGCTGGCCATGTACCCGAGATTGTACGCCGCCCCTGCCAGCGCATGGATGACAATGATCAGCGGGAGGTTCCGTTTGATGCGTCCGGTATTTTTTCTGAAGAAATCGTCTTCATCAGGGGCGTTTTGGACCGAACCCGAACCGGCCTCATCCGTGAGCCATTCCGGCGGCACATCGCCGAATTCATTTCCTGGCCGACGTGATTCGCGCACGACTAGAACCACGAGATAAACGAGTCCCGCCCCGAAGGCCCAGGCCGGTGGATACGGCAGCCCGAGTGTCGCGGCGGCAGCCCACACGGCTGTGGCCACAATGGCTGAGCAGAGCCCCTGCTTGAGTCCGTAGTGGTAAAAAACTGTGAGAACGGCAAACAGGAAGAATGCTTCAAGGGCCGGCTGGGTGATGAGCTGAACAGTTCTTGCCATCTCAATAGGTGCGGCAGCCATGAGGTCCGAAGCCAACCGAAGAACGACGGCAACAGCCGCGCTCCACGCTGCTCCCAGAACGAATGAGGACAGCACCCCGAAAAGCCCACGCCGCGATTTGTACCAGGCCTCATCGTGAGTCGTCCGCATTGCAACGCCGATGTAGTCGGTTGCAATGAAGATCAGGTAGAGCATGGGAATGGCATGGCCGAGCGAGAACGGCAGACCGAACGCCCACAGGAACCCGAGCCCCAGCGTAAAGGACGTGCGTCGGATGGATTTGGTGTCCACGTTGCCGGCCTTATAGGAGGGCAAGATCGGTCGGAGCCCGTCATGGAATATTGCCACCCCGCGGTTCGCAAGAACTGCGGATAACCCACCCATCGCGGCGAAAAGAATGGCTTGTGGCAACAGAGGGACGGGCATAGCTACTTCCGAACCGAACATTGGGGCCCTCCAAAGGGTGAAGAGTGTGTGTACAAGAACTAGCGGATTGCGGCTCTACCTGTGGCTTCCGCCGTTTGCGTTAAGCTGCGCTCCCGGTTCGCCGTCTTCGCATCGGCTCCAGCAGAGCCCACAGGTGCACTGCCGGCGCAATTGTTGAACCCACTATGACCAGAGCTGCGTTCAACAGAATTGGTCCAGGTCCTTGTCGCTTTTTCATATTGCTCCATCTCGGAGTGACGAAGCGCTTGCCCCAGCCACTAATACAAAGGCCCCGGCGACCGCCGTGGGTCCGTCCGCTTGCGAGCATCCAACTTTGTCATCATATTATTATGACGTGATGACCTGTCAAGGTCATTTCGTGTCTAGGTTAGCTTGCGGCTACCGAGCGGCTTTACCGGTTGTCATCGAAAGCCTGAGCTGCCCTCGCGGTGGATCGTTCCGCCCGCCCTAGAGCAGGTCCCGCACATGGCCCGTTTCGTTCACCGAAATGAGGCTGCGAGCAGCCCTTTGGTCAGCGATCACCCGGGTGATTGATCCATATGCCGGAGAATAGGGAAGGGCAAGCCAAAAGGCTTTGTCTTGGCCCAAAACATGGCCGGTATAAGCATTAATGACGCCCGCGTGGGTAAACAACACGGCAGTACCACCTGGATGTTTACGGATGATCGACTCTACGGCCCCGACAACTTGAGCTCGGAACGCGGTGAGATCGATTTCAGGGTCATAAAAATGTCCCTGCCGAAGCGCCTGCCATCGGGGGTCGTTCGCCTTTTTGAGTTCTTCAACCGGCACATACGCGGGGCCGGCCGAGTCCCATTCAGCAATCTCCTGGACGAGGGTCGCTGTGATACTAAGCCGGTTTGCCAACGGTGATGCCGTCTCCACTGCACGCAGTAAGGGCGAGGAATAGATCTCATCGATCCGTTCCGCAGCCAAAAAGTCAGCGACCTGTTGGGCTTGACGGACGCCGTCGGCTGCCAGACCGGGGTCCGCTGCCGCAGTCGGAACCGTTTCGGTTGGCCCGTCGACACGCAGCGGAAGCCCGTGCCGAACCATTATGAGTCGCACCGCCCTATCCCACCTGAATGGATAGGGCGTCACGAAACCGTTTCGCCCCTGACCTGACGAGTTCATACGCGCCCTGCTCGGCGGACAGGCTCGGCACCAGATCTGACCCGGCGAACACGGCCACCGCACCGGCTTGGAGAAATGCAAGAGCATTTTCTGGCGTCACCCCGCCCGATGGCACCAAGGCAAGGTGGGGAAACGGTCCCAAGAGGTCGCGCAGGTACCTGGGGCCTGCGGTATTCGCGGGAAATATTTTTATTGCCGCGGCTCCCATCGAATGGGCGTTGTAGACCTCGGTCGGGCTCAGCGCACCGGGGAAAAAGGGTATGTCATGTTCGTTGCATACGGCGGCCACTGCGGGGACGAGGCCAGGCGACACGACAAACTTGGCTCCCGCAGAGATCGCTTCTCGGGCCTGATCTGCGGTCAGGATCGTGCCAGCGCCCACCACCGCTGATGCCTCGGAAGCGACTTCCCGGATGATTTCCGCGGCTGATGGGATAGTGAAAGTGAACTCGACGCACCGGATACCTTCACCGCTGAGTGTACGGACCAGCCGCACGGGATCATCCACGGATTTGGCTCGGATGACCGCTGCGACTCTATCTTCTTTGAGGACGGTCAATACTGGAGTAGTCATAATTCACTTCCTACGGTCGTGGATGTCTGATTCTAGGGCGCAAATAGGGAGTCACAATCCGGCGGTGGCCATCGATGTGCCGCTCTCGCTTTTGCCCGACAATGCCAACTCGGACAAACGGTCGAATGAAGGTCCGGAGGCGGGGATCTCAATTCCGAATACTTCCGCGATGACCTGTGTCCAGCCGTGAATGAAATAGACCCAGCCATCAACGACGGTGACGTTTAGCTGAGCGTCAGCCGACCTCGCTTGGTCAAGAAAGACAAGGTCACCCCGGTAGTTCAAGTCCCAGACAATCGCGTTCTCCGGGAACCGGGCCCGGTCGGTAAGCGGGGATCCGGGCATGTCCTTACCCAGGCCAGTGGCATTTATGATTACGGAACCCTCCGGGAGGTTCTGCAGCACCGCATCGTTGTCCTGCGGATTCGGGGTATGCACCAGTTCCAGGGGGACATCCGACTTCAGTTCGTCGTGGACCCGGCGAAGACTCGCCAATCGTTGCTGGCTGCGGTTCGAAATTACGACCCGCCGGGGCCGGTCCGTTCCCCTTTCCGGGCGGGTCAGATACCAACTGATCGCAACTGCCGAGCCACCAGCCCCCATGACGAACACGTCGGCCTCACGGTCACGCCAGTAACCGCGGGGGATAAAATCCTCCAGAGCAAAGCCTGACGAAATAGGATCCTTCGCATGAGCGGTGAGGATTCCACCCGGCTTCGAAATACAGCTGACCTCCGACATCAGCGCCGCAAGGGGATCTACGACATCGAACAAATCCACGGCAGCGTTGTAGAGATCAATCTTGTGCGTCGTTACAAGGGCGCCAAGACTGAGGGGGTCATCCTTAATAAAGGCCACCACATTCCTGTAGGCGTCAGGCGATGCATGCAGCGGCATGTCAATGCCGACAAGTTGAACGCCGCTCAACCCCAGCTCCTGAGCCCACAGGGGAAATACCCTGCGAATGGAAGAGCTGCCGGTCGTCACCCCAATGAAATACAAGGTTGGACGGACCGCTGGCTGGAGAGTGTCATGTTTATAGGTGATATCCACTTCTTACCCTTTCGCGTCTGCGTATGAACCGGGTGGAATGCCCGTAGAGGTTCGAGCTGCCAACATCAGCAACATATAATCACATCATCATGTAATGATATGATGGCAAAGTAAAGTCCCAAACCCTTGGCATTGCCGCAGCAGCGCGAGTCGCTCCCTTCCGCGACTCTCGTCGGCGAGCTGAAGGCACGTCCTTCCGTTCAAGGGATTCGCCTTCATAGCTTCAACTGCCTCAATACCCCTGCCAGCTGCCCGGCTGGCAGGGGAATCTACCGTCACCAGCCAAGGAATTACTCGTGTTTGAGACGCCATTCCAACCTTCGTCCGCAGCCAGCGTTACGGGCAGCAGCCGCGTCAAGCGCGGCATGGCCGAGATGCTCAAGGGCGGCGTCATCATGGACGTCGTCAACGTCGAGCAGGCCCGCATCGCCGAAGATGCCGGTGCCGTGGCCGTCATGGCGCTCGAGCGCGTTCCCGCCGACATCCGCGCCCAAGGCGGCGTGTCCCGCATGTCGGACCCGGACATGATCGACCAGATCATCGCCGCCGTGTCCATCCCCGTCATGGCCAAGGCCCGCATCGGCCACTTCGTCGAAGCCCAGGTCCTGCAGTCCCTCGGCGTTGACTACATCGACGAGTCCGAGGTCCTGACCCCGGCCGACTACACCCACCACATCGACAAGTGGAACTTCACGGTTCCCTTCGTCTGCGGTGCCACCAACCTCGGCGAGGCGCTGCGCCGCATCAACGAGGGCGCGGCCATGATCCGCTCCAAGGGCGAGGCCGGCACCGGCGACGTCTCCAACGCCACCACCCACATGCGCCAGATCCGCGCCGAGATCCTCCGCCTCTCCACCCTGCCCGAGGACGAACTCTACGTCGCGGCCAAGGAACTGCAGGCCCCGTACGAACTCGTCAAGGAAATCGCCGCCACCGGCAAGCTCCCCGTCGTGCTCTTCACCGCCGGCGGCATCGCCACCCCGGCCGACGCTGCCATGATGATGCAGCTCGGAGCGGACGGCGTGTTCGTCGGTTCGGGCATCTTCAAGTCCGGCAACCCGGCCCAGCGTGCCGCTGCCGTCGTGAAGGCCACCACGTTCTTCGACGACCCCGACGTCATCGCCAAGGTCTCCCGCGGCCTGGGCGAAGCCATGGTGGGCATCAACGTCGAGGAAATCCCCGAACCCCACCGCCTCGCAGAGCGCGGCTGGTAACCGTACGCCCTAATTCGCTCATATAGGAGTTGGGATGAAGAGGTGGGCACCCCTCACCCCGGCGGACAACCAACCTAGGTCAAGGCGTGGATGAAGAAACAAGCTCCGGCGCTGCGGAGCGTCTAGTGCGCCCCCTGGACGCACTAGAGGAACAGATCGTCGCGATCCCCGGCGCCAGCGCGACCGGGACGCTATTGCCAAAAGTGGCGGAGATGCCGCTCTCCCGACCGCCAGCGCAACGAGATTGGGACTAGGGTCGAAGCCCTCGTGGAGGCCCACCCCCTTCATGAGGTCCTGACCTCGGTGCTCGGAATCGGTCAGGACGCGGGCCGGCACCCGAACGCAGGTGAGGCTAAACGCACCTGTCACCTGCCGCTCCGTTACCTCAATGCACGCGAACGCCAGCAGACGCGGGGCCAAGAAACTCGAACGGACGTCGTCCCAGGCTATGAGCGCCGCAGTCCGTCATAGCCTGGGACGGCTCCCAAATAGCACTGAGAATGGCATATCTGGCCGACAGTCACTTTCGCTGACCCACACGTGCACTGAATTAACCGAGCTGTTGGGCGTTGCGTACGCTCTAGCGCCGCAACACCCAACAGCTGATACCGCTACCAAATTTCCTGGAGAGCAGGAACCTCAAGGGGATGCGCCAGCCGATAGGGTGTCAGGCTGGCTGCTTGATGGCAGGCGAGTCAACAATCGCACTTGCGCTTTCATCCGCGCGAACGAGGACACCCGCCCCTGGCAAAGCAGACACCCCGACGGTGTCACCAACGGCGATGCCAGACACCGCGCTAGGTGAATCTACCCAGATATCTGTTCCATCTGCCAACTGGATTGCATATCGGAAACCTGCGCCGCGAAACATGACGCCGGCTACTTTCCCACCCAACATCCCCTCCTGCCCTGGGGCGATGGTGATCGATTCAGGACGCAGCGAAACGAATGCTTGTTCTCCGACCGTGAACGGCGAACTCAAGTAATGCGGGAAGAACTCGCGCGAACCCGAGGCCCACTCGATTTCCGCGTTCTCGTCACCACTGTGAACCACTCGACAGGGGACAAGACTCGTATCACCAACAAACTCTGCGACATATTGAGACTGTGGGTGGCGGTAAATCTCGAACGGGGTTCCTATTTGTTTTATTTCCCCGTGAAGCATCAACGCGACTCGGTGGCTCAAGCTCATCGCTTCATCCTGCGCGTGGGTCACGTAGACAAACGTAGTTCCCAGTCGTGCCTGAATGCTCCGTAACTCTTCCTGCATCCGCTTACGGAGCTGCAGATCCAATGCGCCTAGCGGCTCGTCCAGGAGGAGGAGCCGCGGCTCATTCACGAGTGCCCGAGCCAAGGCGACCCGCTGCTGCTGGCCCCCGGATAGAAGTCGTGGGTGTCGGCCGCCGAGTGGCGTGAGATCAACCATTTCGAGCATCGCGCTGACACGGCGTCGGACTTCGCTTTCCGGGGTCTTGGAGACCCGCAACCCGTAGGCGACGTTGTCGAACACAGTCATGTGAGGAAACAAGGCATAATTCTGGAATACAAGGTTGAATGGCCGCTTGTCTGGGGGAACACGAACCAGGTCTTGGCCGCCGTACATGACTTGACCCCGGGACGGCTGTTCGAGACCACCCAAGATACGCAGCAACGTGGATTTTCCACACCCTGAAGGTCCGAGCAACGTCAGGAACTCCCCTTCCTCGATCTCTAGATCAATCGGCCCCAACGCCGTCGTACCGCCGAAGTCCTTTCCGACGCCCTGCAACGAAACCAAGCTCATCGTTTACTGCCCCTTAATGCATTTACAAGGCTGCCGCGGAGCAAAACCGCGACGCCGCCGATGATCAACAATGATGCGACTAAGAGCATTACAGCCAGCGCATTGATGCCTGGCGTCAGTCCTCTCCGGATCTGGCCTAATACCCATACGGGCAATGTGGTCCCCGTACCTATGGTGAAGTTGGTGACTAACAGCTCGTCAAGAGACACCGCAGCGGCCAACAAAGCCGCGGCGATCAGCGATGGTTTGAGCAGCGTGAGGGTCATGTCAAAGAAGACCTTGAGCTGGCTCGCTCCGAGGTCCCTGGCGGCCTCTTCGATTCGTATATCCATAGAGAGCAGCCGCGATCGCAGTACCAGAACAATGTAAGGCGTAGCTATAAGAATGTGTGCGAGGGCACTGGCTGCCAGGCCGACTTCCAGATTCAGGAAGGCGGCCGCTGTAAGAAGTGCTATTCCAATCATCACACCCGGCACTGCTACCGGAGCGTAGACCGCCGGCGTCAGTGCGGCCGAGGTCAGACGGCGCCGACGACTCCGGACCAGTACGAATGCCGTGGGTACCCCAAGAGCTAGACCACCAACCACCGACGCGCCCATGAGAATCACGCTGTTTCCCAAAGCCGCATCGAATCCCGTCGTCTGAATAATGGACGCGTACCAGTGGCCCGTGAAGCCCGTGAACGGAAGACTCGGAACTGGCGAACTATTGAAGGAGAACGCGATGAGGACCAGTAGGGGTGCAGCAAGGAATATCAGAATAAGTACGGATGCTATCTGCACTATCGGGAATCGACGGAAAAGCGAGGTCCGAGAACCTGTCCGAAGATTCTTACCATTCGGAATTCCCCGGGCACCAGCCATAAGATGCCGGAAACGAGAGGCTGTAGCGGGGATCATGGCCGCTACGCCTTTCTGCAGGAGCCCGAAGCAGCCGAGGGCAACAAAGACGGACACGACGGCTACGAATGCCAACGCAGCACCCAAAGGCAGGTTCGCCGCACCGCCGAATTGGTCCTTGATGACCGATCCCACCATCTGGCCGGAGATACCTCCGACAAGCTGCGGAGTGATGTAGTCAGTCGTCGCTAATACAAAGGTGAGGGCGAAAGCTGCCTTCATTGCAGGCATCGCCAATGGGACCGTGATCTGCAACAGGCGCCGAACGCGTCCCGCTCCCAAATCCTGGGCGGCTTCCACGATGCGGGGATCGATATCTTGCAGGCCACCGTAAATGACCAATGTTGCGATTGGCAAGTACACGTACACCAGCGTCACGACAATCGCGAAATAGCCATAGAACAAGAATCCAATCGGCTTATCTACGATGTGCAGGGACATCAGCGTGCTGTTTACGATTCCGTTGGTGCCGAGGATCGTACCCCACGCGTACACCCGAACGATGTATGACGCCAGCAACGACAGTGCGATAGCGAACAATACCGGCTTTCCAAACCTGCCCAGTCTGAAGGTAATAGCGTATGCGAGGATGAACGCCAGGACAGTCATACAAGCAGCCGCAATGGCGCCAACTGCAAGGCTTTTTGCGATCAATGTCAGATATAGCGGCGAACCCAAGACCTCGGCGTAGTTCGCCGCGGTGATGTTTCTGGTTACCGTGAAGAACCCCGCCTCCCAGAAGCTGTAGAGCGCCAAGATCGCCAGTGGAAGGACAAGGACACCCAGGACGTATACCCAAAACGGTAACGCGAGTAACGCTAGCTTTTCCTTGCGGTCTGCTGTTTGCCGAGGGACGTCAGCGGTCAGGTTCATAGAGCCTTGAACCTTTCCCAGGCCTTGATCCATTCCGGGAATGAAACAAAGCCGTTGTTGTTGTCAAACGGCACGCCGGGCTGGAGCGGTGCCTTGCTGAGAATCGCGTCCAGGCTGGAGAACTGAAGCTCCTTTGGTACGCCGTACAGTGCGCTGTCGACAACTGGGAACGACCACGCCTTGCTCGCTAAGGCCGCCTGCGCACCCGTCTCCAGCGTGTTATTGATGAAGGACAGGGCCACCGGTATATCCGCCCCCCGCACCACGGTGCAGCAATCGAGGTAAGACCACGATCCAAGAAGGCTCGTTTCCATTTTTGCGCCTGCTTTACGTGCATCCAGGAACGAAGACGCGTAACACGGCAAATCAACCCAAATGTCGCCACGGGCTAGAAGCGCCGGCTCCTCGCCATACTGATGCAAGGTGAGGAGCTGCGACTTGAAACGATTGAGGGTGTCGACGACCTTTTGGAATTCGTTCGGCTTAAGCTTCTGCGGGTCCGCGTATCCGAGGAGGCGTGCAAACGTGGTGATTACGGCGTATGGGTCATCCGGGAGTCCCACTTTTCTCGCAAGCTTCGGGGAGAATAGGTCATCCAGGCTCTTTGGTTCGGTCGTGAATCGGGCGTCCCACTGCATATAACCGTAGCTCCATTGCAGCGGGATACTGAGTACCGAACCATTCCGGCTTATCTCGGGCCAGTTCCGGAACGTTGGGTTGATATTTGCCCAGTTGGACAACAACGCCGGGTTCGTTGGAATGACTCGTTTGGCGGCCACTAGCTGGTCGTCGTATCCATTCGTCATAGTGACGAGGTCGATTGCGCCCGGCTGCGCCGTCTTTGTAATGGTGTCTTCATTACCTCCGATGTAACCCCACTGGCTTTTTACGTTGGCAGTATCGAGCTCCGGTGCATGATAAAATTGCCAGCCAATTATTTTTGCAGTCCCACGCGCGTTGGTGACTTGGTCCAGGGTGATACCTGCGTCGGGCGCTGCTGCGGCGTCGGCGCTGGCGTTGCTGCCGCAACCCGAAAGGGTTTCGGCAAGTCCGAGAGCCGTCGCTACGCCCAGAAGTTGTCCACCCCGCTTCAGCAGGAGCCTTCTTGGCAGGTAATTACCCCCTGACCGATTGTCGAGGGGCGGATCCTGCTGCAACAAATTTTTAGACATCGCGTCAGACGTCCTTTCTGCGGGGTCTACGTGTCGAATGATCCATAGCAAGAATGCGAAGCGCAGCTAGCTCCCGGCGGTCTTACCAGGAAGCGAGCTGCTCGAAATGTGGCTACAGCGGCTTCCGAGGTTACGCGGGGACTCCAGCGCGCGACACGTCGAGCGGCCGGGCGAGTTCCCTGGCCTCAACGACGAGATTGTTGATTCCGTGATGCCTCACGGCGCCCCTCGCGAAGTAGGCGGTTACATCAGTCAGCGGACCGATGCCAAGTTGGTCGAAGGGACCATCCTTGATCGTGACAGTGCCAATGCCCTTCTTGGCCTCGGTTGCGTCCGTCTCCACCTTGACGAAGACGAGCTGCTGCTTCTCAATCGCGACTGCATCTGGGGACGGCACTTGTCGAAAGCAGATCGTGTACCCGACCCCGTGTCCGGGGAACTCCTCGGCGGGGATGGTCTCAAGGCCGTCGAGCGTGACGGAAACCAGCTCTGTGCCCCGACGAGACACCGAGTACTCGTATCGGCTCGATTCCTCGTTCGGATGCGGAGACACTTCGAAGTCACCCATCTTCTTCGGGTAGCCCCATACTTCCCGGCCGAAGACCAGAGAGAAATCATCGTCGACGTAACTCTGGACGAGGAACACGCCTTCGGTGTACGGCGGCTCCGTGAGCTTCGCCACGATCCCGATGTTGAAATCGTAGAAGGGGTACTCCCACGTTTTAACGCCGTCTTGGACTGTCTCATTGAGGTAGACGAGGTCGATGATCACGTCCCCTGTTGCCTCCAAGGGTGCGGGCACCCATTTGTTGAGCTGCTCAAGGTCTCCCTTGGCAGTGATGACCATGAAATCGCTGTTCGACCGCATCACTTCCTCGGGACCCTGTTCACACGCGAGCCAATCAAGCTCGAATCCTCGAACTATTTCTGCTTGCTTCTTCACCATGGCGCTCTAGACCTCTCCGGTTGTGCGGGACGAGATTGAATCGGGCGGGCCGGCACGCAATGGCCGGTTGACTTTTTAGACAACCTGGACTGGCGATGTGGTTGTCATCACATGATGATGACATGCTGAGTTGGTCGTGTCAATGGCACTTTCCACCGTCTGAAGACGCCGGAGAACGGAGTCCGATGACGAAATGACACAGGAGGAGCTTGGCCGGTTAACCGTGCCCGGGGTGTTGTTCTGGTTTAGGTTGGCACGAGGGAATATGGCGGAGTGGCGCTCCGCTAAGGCATCTGGGGTCAGCAGCCCCACATTTTCTGCCGAGGCTCCGGCCCGCCCTCATGTCTTTCATCCGCTGGGGTCGAGGCTCCACTCGACGGGTCATGGCGAGGACGAGGTCGGGGCCTTCGTGAAAAGCCGAGTGCGCGATCAGGCCAACACCAATACTGCTGCTTTCCGAGTACCTATGGCCTTTCAGCAGCGGACCCCGTCCCGCTTCTTATTTACGGCGGACCACATCCATCTCCAGGCGTGTCCGGTCGATCCGGTGCCATGCCTGGAAAAACTCGATCGGACGGCCACTAGCATCACGCCCGACCGATTCGATGTAAAGAACGGGGGAATCAGATTTGATTTCAAGTATTCCCGGAAGCATTCCGCTAGCGCTCACGACCTCCAAAGATCTCCGACCTGATTCGATCCGAAGTCCCCAATGGTCCTCAAGAGTTCGGTAGAGAGAATTGACGGAGAGGTCAGAGTCAAGGAGATCGGCGACCAAGTTATGGTCGCCGCTGTTTATGTAGGACTTGGTGAAGACGACTAATTCCTTGTTGACATAGCGCAGCCGGGTGACCTCGGTGCATGTAGAGCCGGGCTCAATTTCGAGCGCCTGGGCCACGGAGTTGCCGGCCTCGACCAGCTGACAGCTGATCACTTTACTCTTCACCGAGTGGCCCCGGAGCGAGAGATCTTCAAAGAAGCCCACGGTGCTTTGCATGAACTGCTCTCGCACCTTGGTGTGGGCAATAAATGTTCCCTTCCCATGCTGGCGGAGCAGGACCCCTTCGTTGACGAGCTCGCCGATCGCCTGCCGGACAACAGTGCGCGAGACCTCGTAGCGTTCGCACATTTCGCTTTCCGAGGGCAGCATGTCCCCCGGCTTCATTCCCTCAGATTTAATTTCCTTCAAGAGGAGGACCTTGAGCTGCTCGTAATAGGGAACTCGAACGCCGCGAAGGATTTTAGGTGCTGGCCGGGACACGTTGACTCCTCATTTCCGTGGAACATCGAAGACAAGTCACCGTGATAACAACGACATGGCAACGCAACGAATTGTACTATCTTCGGGTTCCATGTTTAGAGGTCCCCTATGGAGCAACAGGTAGATTTCGTTGCATGAAATCGAGCGGTCGAATTGCCCTGGCGGAGGGCGGGGTTCCGGCAGGGCTGCCTGACGTGTCAGATTGTCGCGGGCGGCCGAGGCTGTAGCGGACGCTGCGGTCGTTCTTGGTGCCGCAGATGAGGATCCCGACGGTTTCGTTGTGGTGTTCGCGGCGCAGCACGTCATCGACGAGGGCGACATAGAAGTTGAACTTTCCGGCAGGAATTTGCCGGTCTTGAGTTCGATGACCACGTAGCCCGTTAACCGCACCAACGACGGACTTCACTGCGGTCTGGGTCACACCAAGGGTAACTCTTCGGGTGGAAACTGGTGCCACCACCAGCCTTCCCAGGCTGACGATGTAATTGCATTGTCGCTCAAGGTAGCCACGGGCTTCCAAGGTCCCTGACGTTGCGCAGCTCTCCGGATTGTTGACCGGTCAAAAGCCAACTGTCCAGAGTGCTTTGGCCAATTGTGCTGGATCCCGCGGCGTGCCCTGGGAATGGGGAAGAACGACCGCGTTTCCCCGGTGCGGTTGGGCATCACAGCCTTAGGACTCTGACCGCCCGGCCATCGCCGACCGTCGGGCTAAAGGGGCTCCTAACGGATACAGTGTGGCCCGGGCACGGATCGTGACGCGAAAAACCAAAGAACTTTGTCAACCCCTTGAGCAGCACAGGCTCGGACCTGGCGCCCGCAAGTCCCTCTCCTTCCCTGTCACTTACAACACCTAAGCGCAGTACCCACGGAATGGTCTAGCGGCTGAGGCCGTTCTTGCCCCTCTCGGATCCCACTGATGCCCCCGGCCGGGACTTGCCGGCCTTGGCGGCTCCCTTGCCCATGGTGACGGCTGCTCTCGGGTGGGTGCCTTCGCTGCAGGCTGCTGCGAGGCGTCCGCGGATCTGGGTTTCATTCGCGCCGGTGTTTGCCAGCGACTCAGCGAATTTCTCGTGGTGTTCGGCCGAGCCGTATCCTGCGGCTGACGTCCTCTCCGCTTTCAGGCCCTGGTCCTTGAGACGGCTGCTGTCGTTGCCGGTGACGCGGTTCTCGATCTCGCGGCCTTTTCGGCTCGTTCGTACCGCTGTTCCATGGTCATCCATGGGGAGCCTTGGAATCCGCCTTCGGCCAGGAGTCTGGTTTCGTGCATGTCCTTGGCGGCTTTCACGAACGCGGGATCCTTGAAGTGCGAGTCGTCGGCACCGTTGACGTTCGCGGTGGTTTCCTTCCGCAGCTGGTCAAGGTCGGGACCGTTGATGCCGTCCTTGCCGATCAGGAACAGACGTTCCTTGATGTCTGCGTCGGCAACTGCAACGGCTTTTGGGGGTCCTCGCGTGGTGGGCGGTCTGCAGTGCCTGGGCCAGCTCGGGGTTGGCCAGGTACTCTGCGGGCACCTGGTGGCGTTCCATTTCCGGGGCCAGTTTCGCGGCCTGGGCGCGGAGTTCTTCGGCGCGGGCCGCTGCGAGCAGGCCCATGGCTTTCTCGTGACCGGCTGCTGCCTTGCGGGTCTCTTCCTGGCTGGGGGCCAGCTTGTTCTGCCGGGCCCGCTCGGCGGTGATGCTCTGGATCCCTGATTCCAGGTAGGCGGCGTCCGCGCCGACGTCGCGGGTGTCGATGCCGTAGCGGGCGAGGACTTCCCGGCGGATCGTCTCCGAGCCTGCCAGCGCGGCCGGGTCGTGGTGTTTCCAGCCTTCCGCGACGGCGTGGGCGGTGGCGATGTCGGCTGGCTGTGCCTGGTCCCACCATTGGTCCTTCTCCACGGGTGCGAGGGCCGCGTGCGCGGTGCTGCGTTCGGCGGCGAGGCGTGTCTGGGCTTCGTGTGCTGTCCGGGTGTCCTGGTGTTCCTGTTGTCGCTGGCTCTCCTGGCGTCGGCGGGCCAGTGTCTCGGCAATGCGTGATGCGATCATCAGCGACTGCCGCAGACCGCCGTCCAGGACGTCATCCATTCCATCTGATTCACTCATGCTGTTCCCCTTGCAGTTGGTGTTAGTGGTGGTTATCGGTCGAGGCCCGGCCCGGAGTCGCGCCGGACAGGCTGGGAGGTCTTTGCCGGCGTCGGCGTCGTGGGTACTGCTGATCCCGGACGGATCGGGACCATGCCGCGGCGGGCGATATCGATCGCCCTGGGCACCACGCCAGCCTCAGGTGCCGACCGCTGCCCGGCACCGACCAAAACCGCCTTGGGCATGGTCGCGGTGAACGGGGCCAGCCGCTCCTCGACCACGGACCGGATGCGCTGAGCCTCACGGGTCCGCCCGGACTGGGCGTGCATTTCATACACGGCAAAGGCCGTGTTGATCAGCTGCACCATCAGCGCTGTTTGCGCGGCCGTCTTGTTCTTGCTCGACGCGGCCATGAACAACATGGCCGTTCCTGCGATCGACGGCAGGGCGACCGGTTTACCGTGCTGCCGTGGTGCCCGCAGCTGGGCGGTGCGGGACAGTTCGGCAGCGGTGGCCGCCAACGGCCCGGGGGCCGGTTCAAGCCGGTACGACCATGCCGCGAACGCTCCCGAGACTTCCCGGGCGGCCTTCGCCCAGGTCGCGTGGTCATCCCGTGGAATGGTTCGCAGCTGGTCCGCCAGGGCGGCCGCGTTGCGAGTGTATTCCACCCACATTTCCGCCGGCGGCGTGGCGTGCTCGCGGCCTGTCCTGGAGACCGTGCGCTTGTTCCGCGCCGCCGCGTTCCATTCCGCCGCGGATTCCGTTGCAAGGTGTGGTGCGTCCAGCCATTCTTCACGGAGAGCACCGAGTTTCAGGTCAGAGGCGAGGGTCCCGCCGCCGAACCAAATAGGACGTGCGCCCTGAGTGGGGCGTTCGGCGACGGAGTACCCAACAATGACGTCGGTGGTGTTCTTCGCGTAACGCGGCCGCACCAGCAGGCCGGTGTCGCGGGCCCGGCGAACAAACTCCGCTTCGGTCGCGGAGGCGCCGGCGCTGGCCCGCACTTTCCGTGCAAGGGACGCCCGGTGCATTTCCCGGTCGTCCCTGACGGCGGTGGCTTTCTCGGCCCGGTCGTATCCACGCGTGGCGTGCACCGTGGAGAGCTGTTCCAGGCCGTACTTGCCCTCCAGCTCGCGGCAGGTCTGCTGTGCACGCTTGTAGTCACCGTGGGTGGATGCTTTGGTGCCGTCTTCGCGGACAAGGGAGACGGCCAGGTGGATATGGTGGTTGCCGTTCTCGGATGTTCCGTGGTTCACCGCGGCCCACCGGCACCGTGCCTTGCCGCTGGCCTCGGTGAAGCCCATGGAGTCCACGAAGTGGTTGGCGATATCGCCCCACTGCTGGTCCGTCAGTGCGCCCTCTTCGGCGCGCAGGTTCAGCGAGCAGTGCCACACGCTGGCGTCCTTGTAGCCGACGTGCACGCGCTCCTTCTTCGCGGCGTCCCACTGCAGGTCTTTGATCTGGACAGAGACGCCGAACATCTTGCGCGGCTGGTCCAAATGCCGGGCAATGGCCAGGGCGTCGTCGCGGTCCAGCACGCCGTCGTCGTACCACGCCATGATGGCCGCGTCCCCGGCTACCAGGTGCGGATCCTAGTGGGCGTTCTTGGTTTTGTTGGCATCGGTCGATGCCAGGTAAACCATGAGCCCGCCCATGCGCGAACCGCGGGTGATGTTCGGGATCATCGGCTACATCAGCCCCTCAATCGTGCGGTCGATGCGCATGGCTACGGACCGGATGTGCTTCAGTGCTTCCCGGGCTTCGGCGGGGAACTCGCTCGTGGCGTTTGCCTGCCGTGCGAGCTGGTTGATGTTGTTCGAGGAACGGGCCAGCAGATTGTGCAGGGACATCAGCTCCGCAGCGATGGCCCGGCGTTCCGTAGGCGAATCAGAATGCTCCGACAGTGCCGAGGAAATCAGCAGGTTCGGGACCGTCACCTTCTCCCGCTCAGCCCTGGCGACAAGTGCAGCTTCTTCCTCCACCGTGACCCACACGTCACGGCGCGACGCTCACTACCGCCGGGAGCCAAGTGCCGGCCATGCCGAGCGCTGGGCCACTACTTCAGGTGCTCACGGCGCCAGACTCGATCGTGTAGTCGATACACTCGCCTCGTTGGTACCCGAAAGACGGGACGTTCACGATGATCACGAGCAGGATCGCGACTGCCCAAGGCCACCATCGCGGTGATTGGTATCGCGGCGCTATCTCCATGCAGCCTCAATATCGACGGAGCCGCCTGATGTCTGCCCCTTGAAGGTTGGCTAACTGGGTGTGTCCCTATTCGGATTGTGAATGCACTCATCTGCCGATGATCGAGCCTCTACTGAACTCGCCACGCGACAAGGAGCCCGCGGCTGAGGGCAGGTTCGCCTCCACGTGGCCGCCTTTACACGTGGTCGAGCAGATGATCGCGCGGTGGGGTCCGGCTCGTAGGAGTGCGCCTTTCGTGGGTGATGACAGTGGCGGCTAGGGCGATGGTGAGGCCAATGACGGTCTCGAGGGCGCGCTGAGTCAGGAGGGTGCCGATCGAGGCTGGCAGCATGAGATCGCCGAGCAGAAGGGCCATCGGGGTGAAGAAGACAAGGCCGAGGCTGTAGTTGCGCCCGGTCGTCAGTTCGGTGCATGCCTGGAGCACGGCGATCACGATGATCGCGGCATAGCTGCTGGGGCGGGCGGCCAGGACGAGGGCTGCGACGCCGAGGCCGGCGGCGGTGCCGATCACCCGCTGGGCGGCGCGCGTGAGGCGGGCGTGCAGGTCGGGTGCCGACATGGGGACGGATGCCGTGACGAAGGTCCAGTAGGGGTGGCCGATGCCGCTGGTCGCGACGGCGAGGCCGGCGGCGGCGATACCGAGCAGGTAGCGGGCGGCGTGGCGGCCCACCGGGTCGGACGGACGTAGGCCGTGCCACGACAACCGATACCGCACCGGGTCGCCGCCGTCGCGGGCGGTGCGACCCGGGAGGGCGAGCAGCAGCGCGAAGACGGCCGCGCCAGCCGCAGCGAGGGCGGCTGCGGGCACCGTGCTCAACGCGATCGGGACCGTGGCCGAGGCTGTGAGGGCGAAGACCGGGTTGAGAGCTCCGGCCGGATGCCATCGGCCCAGCTCGGCTAGCACCACCGCGACGCCGGCCCAGGCGGCCGCGGCCGGGACGAGCAGCCAGAGCCGGAACGGGACGGTCGCCACTAGAGCGCCGACGACGACGCCGACTACCAGCACCACGCCCGCCTGCGCCTGCATGGCTAGGCGTACCCGAGCCGGCTCGTGTCGGCCGTACAGGGCGGTGAAGGCGCCGATCGCCGCATACAGCAGCAGGTCGCCGCGACCGGACGCCAAGCAAGCCACCAGCGGCACGAAGATCGCCAGGCTTGCGCGCAGGGCGGTCCAATGGGCGCCGGCATGCGGGCCGAGGTCGAAGACTGCCGCCCACCAGGACCGCGCGTGGGTGGCCTGCGTCATGTTAACCTTCCGAGATGGTACAGGAATGAAGTACCTCAAGGTTACTACACCTATGAACTACTATGGTGGTTGACCGAGGCGACGGCCACGGGGGCGCGGAGGAGCCGGATGGATCAGGACACAGACGGCCTGCCCGCTCATGGCGACTACGTGGACCGGATGCAGCGTGAGTGGGCCCGGCTGCGCCCGGACCTGAGCTTCACCAGCCTCGGGGTGATCCACCGAGTGCTGCGCGCTTCCCGCCTCATCCTCGAAGCCAGCGACGCCTTCCTCGCCGACTACGGGCTCACCCGCGGCGAGCTGGACGTGCTTTCCGCGCTGCGCCGTACGGGCGAACCTCTGAGCCCAACGACGCTGGCCCAGACGCTGCTAGCCCCGCGCTCCGCGATCACCATGCGGCTGAACGCCCTCCAGACTCGGGGACTGCTGAGCCGGACGGCCAACCCGGCCGACGGCCGCTCGTCCCTGCTCGTCCTCACCGACACTGGCGCCGCGCTCGTGGACGAGGTGATTCCCGCCCAGCTCGCCCTCGAAGATGCCCTACTCGCCGAAGCCCCGGCTTGGGCCATCGAGGGCTTGGTCGATCCCCTGCGGGCACTGACCTCCGTGTGGGAGCAAGGACGCGGCCACCAAGCCGGGTCCAGCAAGGACCGGCGGAACGGCGCGCTCGAGCCCTCCGGATGAGCCGCAGCAGGGCGCGCTTCGGGTGAGCATCAGCCAACGCGCTACCGGGTTCCGCGTGGTAGACCACCAACGGCGCTCTGCTCCAACTTGAGGACGAAGAACTACCGCGCGACGTGTCCTGTCGCCTGAGTCCACACCCGTACCTAGTCCGCGGCCGCTGCACCGGTCTGATCGGCGTCCAGACAGCCGAGAACGGCGAGCCCAAGCCCTTGCTCGGTTCAACGATCCTCTCGGTGGACCAGCCGTAGGCGTGTCCGCTCATGCAGCATTCCGCGCGGCGCCGCGCCGGCGGCGCTCACGCTGCGGCAGCAAGTCCACGTCGGGTGCGCACCCGGGACAGGTGGCGGAGGGTGGCCGCTATGCACGCGACCTGGAGCCAGCCGGTAGCTGAGGTCGTGGTGTTCTCAAACGACTTCGCCAGCCGTCGGGACCGGCCGAGGCGACCGTGCGCGACCTCGACGCGCCAGGCGTGCCGGATGGGACAGAACACCGGCTGCTTGTCGTCCCACCCGACGCGGCGCACCTCGAGCCCGTGGTCCCGGCCCAAGGCACGGGCAGCGGCTGCAGTGACCCCGCGGTCCACCAGGACCAGCTCCAGCCGCCCGGTGACACCTTGGCCCGACAGGTGGTCCAGCATCAGCTCGCTGGCCCGGTTCTCGCGGGTGGAGGCAGGTACGACCAATGCCCCCAGCGGGAGTCCGGTCAAATCGACCGCCACGACGCGCTCGGCGCCCTTAGTGCGGCCGTAGGGGCCGCCGCGGTCGTGGAAGGTGAACCCACCCGGTCTGTGCGATGTCGAGCATCGCGTCCACCACGCCGCGCAGGTCATCGGCGTGCTTGCGCCCACGCTTCCCCGGCGCGTTGAATACCGGCTCCAGTAGCTCCCACTGCTCGGTCAGGTCACTTGGGTACGACATACCCCGCACGGTTACGACCCGCGTCGCCACGGCAATAGGGACACACCCAGTAAGACGGTCCTCTGACAGCGCCAGCCTCCGACTAGGGTCGCATACCCACAAGCTCGGATCACACATTGCCTACTCCTTCTCTGAATATCGACCGTTAGCGGCGTGGACGCAGCTCGCTGTGATCCGCTAGGCCTGGGTGCCGTCCTCGTACTCGACGGTCCATTCATCCGTGCCCGGTCGCTCGATGATGACGGCCGTCTCCCAGGCAGAGCCGTCCCGGCGCACGACCTCAAAACTCACGCTGTCCGGGAAAGGAGCGTGACTGGCGAGGTCGTCGGACACAACGTCCCGCAGGGCTGCCTGCGAAAGGGGCCGTGCATCTGGCGCGGCGAGCATCCAGCTCTCCAGGCCGTCGCGCTCGGACCCCGCGCCATACACCTCTGCGGGCTCACCCCGCACCAGTGTGCGTCGACGTCGCCAAGCGGCACCACAATTCTCATCCATCTGTAAGCGGAAGGAACTTCCGCATTTGTTTACACGTCTGGCATCCAAGCGGGGACTCACGCCTATCGACGGAAAGGTGACAGGCCGCCGGTTGGCGCCGGTAGTCATGTCCCTGAACCCGTTGCAGACGATGAAGGGGCGTGAAGCAACGGCGAAACAGCATCACCACCCCATGCGCAGAGTGCGGTTCCTGTCCGGTTTCCGCGGGTGTTCCCGGGGGATTGCGGTGACGATGTCCATTGCCCGGCTGTCTGCGGATGCCGGGGTGAAGTACCTGCTGAAGACCACGGCCCATGGTGATGTGCCCGTGCGCAATCTGACGGACTACTACACGAAATCCGGTAACCCGCCGGGGACCTGGCTGGGCAGCGGTATCGACGGCATCGGGCTGGCCCCCGGCACCGTCCTGACAGATGGTTCCGCGAAGGCAGTCTTCGAAGGGAGCACTGCATCCGATCACCGGTGAGCCGCTGGGCCGCCGACACGGGCAGCCGGCCACCGCCCCGGCAGGGCCCGGCGGGCCCGGAACATCAACGCGTTACCCCGTCGCCGGGTTCGACTTGACATTCAGCGTTCCGAAGTCGGTCTCGGTCCTGTGGGCGCTCAGCCCAAAGGACGTCCGGGACCGGGTGTTCGCGGCGCATCACCGTGCCGTGCAGGACACCCTGGCCTGGCTCGAGTGCCGGGCCATCGGCACCCGGACGGGCCGCAACGGCGTGGCCCACATCCCGGTCCGCGGAGCCATCGCCGCCGCGTTTGATCATTGGGAATCCCGGGCCGGTGATCCGCAACTGCACACCCACCTGGTCATCGCCAACCGCGTCCAACGGACCAGCGACGGGGCGTGGACCACTCTCGATTCCCGGACCCTGTACAAGGCGGTGGTCGCGGCCAGCGAGCATTACAACGGCCTGCTCTTCGACGAGCTGCGGCGCAGCCTGGGAACCGAGACCGAGCTGCGGGCACCGGCCTCGGTCGAACGCAATCCCAGCCGCGAGCTGTCCGGGGTCGATGCCGGGCTGATCACGGAGTTCTCCGCCCGGGCACGGATCATCGAACTGGAGAAGGACCGGCTGGTCCGGCTCTGGAATCTCGAACACGGGACCAGCCCTTCCGACGCCAGTGTCCTGAAGCTGCGGCAGCAGGCCACTCTGTCGACTCGGGCGGCCAAGGATGCTCAACCCGTTCCCCTGGCCGAGCGGCTTGTGTTCTGGCGTCGCCGGGCCGAGGGCCTTGGCTGCACGCCGGAACACTTGGTGACTGCGACTGTCGAGCGGTCCCGCACCCGGCCCCTCACCGGCGCGGACCTGTCCCAGGAATGGCGGGAGGTCACCGGGCAGATGGTGATGGACCTGGTCGCGCAAAAACGCGCCACCTGGAACCGGTGGAATCTGCTCGCCGAGGCCGAACGCGTTTGCGCCGGCATCCGGATGGCCAGCCCCGCCGAACGCACCGCGATGATCGAAGCCCTCGCCGACAGCGCCCAGACGTTCTCAGTCCCGCTCAACGACTACCGGTACATCGCCCCTGACAACGCCCGGGCTGACCTCGCCACCGACGGGCGCACGGTTTTCGACCCGCTCACCGACCAGGTGTTCACCAACGCCCGGATCCTTGCCGACGAGGAAGCCATCATGTCCGCCAGCCACGCCACCGACGCGCCCGGGCTGGAGCCCTGGGACGCCGTCGACGCCGTCACGCCCGGCAGTGGGCGGCCTGCCCTGTTCGCGGACCAGCAGGACGCCGCCATTCAGGTCCTGAGCAGCCGGCGCCGTCTGGATGCGCTCACCGGCCCGGCCGGGGCAGGGAAGACCGCCACCATGAAGGCCGTGAGCGATGGCTGGCAACAGGTCCACGGCCCCGGCAGCGTGGTCGCCCTCGCCCCGGCCGCCGTGTCCGCCGACGTCCTCGGCGACGCGTTGGGACTCGGAGCGGAGAACGTGACGAAATGGCTCTACGAATCCAACGGCCCCGGAGCAGCCAACCGCGCCCGACGCTACCTCCTCGCCGCACACGCCCTAGACAAATCTCTGGGTACCGGCCCGACACAGAGATGGCGGCGGCAGGCGGCACAGGTCCTTGCCACCGTTACCGCCGAACAGTCCCGCTGGCACCTCCACCCCGGCCAGCTCGTCATCATCGACGAAGCGTCCATGGTCCCCACCTACCAGCTCGCCGCCCTCACCGGAATGGCGGGCGCGGCCGGGGCGAAACTCGTGCTGGTCGGTGACCCTGCCCAGCTGGACTCCATCGACGCCGGCGGGATGCTCGGCTGGCTCGACCGCACCGGCCGGGCAGCACGGCTGACCTCCCTGCACCGCTTCACCCACGCCTGGGAAAACGCTGCCTCGCTCCAGCTGCGGGCAGGGAACCGGGACGCGATCCTTCAGTACCAGCGACACGGCCGGATCCTGGCCGGCAACGAGCACCGGATGATCGAGGCCGCCTACAAGGGGTGGGCCGCCGACGAGAAAACAGGACAGGCCTCCATCCTCATCGCCCCGGACAATGACACCGTGACCGTCCTCAACCGGCGCGCCCAGGAAGACCGGGCCGCCGCCGGAGCCGTTGACACCCGGCACACCGTGCCCCTGGCCGACGGCCTCACAGCCGGTCGCGGGGATGTGATCCTGGCCCGCCGCAACGACCGACGGATCAGGGACAGCCAGGGCGGGTTCATCCGCAACGGCACCCTCCTGACCATCACCGCACACCCCACCAAGGCCGGCACCGTGACCTGCGTCAGAAAAGACACCGGCGCCACCATCACCCTTGACCGGAACTACCTGTCCGGGTTTACCGAATTGGGGTACGCGACCACAGCGCACCGCTCGCAGGGAATCACCGTCGACACCGGGCACATCGTCGTCACCGAAGGCAGGCTCACCCGCGAACTGTTCTACGTCGGCATGACCCGGGGCCGGATCACGAACACCGCCTACATCATCGAACCGGACACCGACGCGGACGAACGGATTGATCCGACAGGTCTGCCTGGCTGGCCGGAGATCCTCGGGCAGGTCCTCGCCGCCGAAGGCGCCGAACACACCGCACACGAAACCCGGCAGGAACTCCAGGACAGCACCGATACCCTCCACCAGCTCGCCGCCGAGCACGACTACCTCACCCAACTCGCCGCCGACGATGACTTCACCGATTTCCTCACCACCAACTCCCCCGACTCGGCCTGGGATCTGCAGCGCTCCCCGGCATGGGGGCCCGCCGTCGCCGCCTGGAAGCGGCTGGCAGCACATGACCGGAACCTGGCAGAGCACGAAGTGCTCAACGCAATGACGCCCCGCGGCGAAGTCCGCGACCTGACGGCCATCATCCACAACCAGCTGCACACGGCCGCCAACCGAGAGGGAGCACCCGAAGGGCTCATCCGGTGCCCCGGCAACCGCCCCGACCTGAGCAACCTCATTACCCAGATCGAACAGCGCATCCGCAACCGCGCCAAACTCGTTGCCACACGCGCCCCTGCAAGCCAGGAACCATGGGCGCAGGACCTGGCCTCACAACTCCGGAACATCCCGGACCCGGCCCGGCGACGGCGAACGCTCCAGGAAATCCTCATCTACCGGGACCGCTGGGCCATCACCGACGACACCAACCCGCTCGGCACCCCTGTGCGCTGGGAGGAACCCGAGCTGCATAACCAGCGCCGACGGCTCCAGACCAAGCTCTCCCCTGATACCGAGACCCGCACCAGCCCCGCCACGGCAACAGTGGACCCCTACCAGCCCTCCCCTTCGACACGGGACATAGGACTGGGCATCTAGATGTCGGTCACGTCGTATTTCCCATCGCTGGCCGAACATGCCGACCGCTCAGAAGTGGAATCCCTTCAATAACGAGAAAGCGAAGGAATCTCACATCCGCGGAAATGACCATGCTCAGAGTCGATGCTTTGGAGCCCCATCAGTCGCATCCCATTTGATGCCTCTTACAAAGCCCACATGGACGGCACACACGAGATATCGGGGCGAAGACCATCGCATTCCAATGTTGGTCCGTCGCCTTCGAGGCAGGGCGTTTCGGGCTGCCGGGACCTCGAGTCAAGCGCCCTCAGCCGTGGGCACTTTTTGGGCACATTTTGGGCACATCCGATGTAAAAACGGGTGATTTGAGGTAACCAAAATCCTTGAATTCTAGGGGTTTTTCATGCCCTCATTGGGGCTGAAAAGGTTTCAAATCCCACCGTCACCGCCAAAGAAAACCCCCGGAATTCCGGGGGTTTTCTGCTTTCTCGAGACCTTCGTGGTGCATTTTTGGTGCATGTTTCGAGGAAGAGTCACCTCCCACCTCGGCCACGCGAAGCCCTTGGCTGTTTTGGACACCTTGAAGATGATGGACGCAACGTGCAGAGTCCCCGAGTGGATACACAAGATGGCCAACCGCGCCATTTGACGAGCACAACTCACCTGTCCGTGTTAGGAATGTTTGCGTCGCTGCCGAGGCAGATCTTTTACCAGCTCGGTTCCAAGGAAGCCAGGGCGTCGGCCCCGGCCCCAGGAAAGCGCTCCCGTCGGCGCTAACCGATGAACTCGCCAGGACGTGGGTCCCAACGTTCAATCTCTCTCCCAGTACCACAGACGGGGAGCTCACGGAACAATGGCTTCCGCATATCGAGGTGGACAGAGGCTGAGATGGTGGCTGGCCCTCACTGGCTAAATGAGAGAATCCATGACGGGTTCTTACGTTTAGGAGTATAACTGTAAGAATCCACGGAATATTCTTACAGTTAGGCAATCATGGAGCAGCCTGGGCAAGCGGACGGTACATCTGGTTGGCCGGCGGCCGAGTATGAAAGCTACGAGTGGACCGGAACCCAGGACGCCTTCCGCACCAGCAACTATCTGTCCGGGATGGCCGGGCAGCCCTATGAGGCGTTCATACCTTCGACTATCGCAAAATCGACCTACCTCCCCTCTCCAAGGGTCGCGGCGCTGGCCGAGGAAGCCGCCCAGGAGATCAGCCGGTTCGACGAACGCTACGGCAAGCACCTGCGCCCGTTCGTGTCCCTGATGCTGCGCGGTGAGTCAGTCGCCTCCTCGCAGATCGAGAACCTGACCGCCAGCGCCCGCAGCCTGGGTGAGGCCGAGCTCGGCGTAGAAGACAAGGCCAACGCCACCTTGGTCGTCCGCAATGTCTGGGCAATGGAGACGGCGCTGGCCGCCGCCGACCACCTGACGCCCGAGAGCATCCTGGACATGCACAGAGCCCTGATGGACGGCACCCGCGACGCCGACGTCGCCGGACACTGGCGCGACCAACAGGTTTGGATCGGCACCAGCCAGTACAGTCCGATCGGCGCGGAATTCGTCCCGCCGCACCACAGCCGTGTCCCGGCGCTGATGACCGACGTCATGGACTACGCCCGGCGCCAGGACATCCCGGCGATCATCCAGGCCGCCATCGCGCACGCACAGTTCGAGACCATCCACCCGTTCACCGACGGCAACGGACGTACCGGAAGAGCCTTGCTGCACGCCATGCTCAAGCACCGGGGTGTGGCCTCGCATGTCACTGTCCCCGTCTCCGCCGGGCTGCTCGCCAACGTCGGCGCCTATCACGCTGCCCTCACAGCTTTCCGGGCCGGAGACCCGGAGCTCATCATCACCGTGACCTCCGAAGCGGCGTTCCGGGCCATCGAGAACGGCACGACGCTCGCCAACGACGTCGTCGCCATCACCCAGGGCTGGGCCGACAGGATCACAGCACGCCGCGACTCAGCCGTATGGCCGGTCCTGGATCTTCTGGCCAGCCAGCCAGTCGTCAACGCAGCGGTTCTGGAGTCCAAGCTCGGCCTCGACTACATGCGCCAGAAGCGCGCCCTGGACGCTCTGGAGGAAGCCGGGATAGTCGTCGGCGTCGACAAATACAAGAAAGGCCGGTTCTGGCGGGCGCCTGAACTGCTGGCAGCCTTGGACGCATTCGCCGAACGTGCCGGCCGTCGCGGCCTTAGCTGAGCCGACCGACGGGGCAGGCCACCCGGAAACGGCTTTTCATCTCTGCAAGCGGTTTCCAGTCTGGCGCTATCAAGTACCTTGACGACCACGGAGTTCAACATATGACGCTTGACGAACTCCCCCATTTTGGCCAGGCCGTCGCCAACCGATTCCTCGCGCCGATGCTCCCGGACGAATCTGCGCCTGGTCAGCCGTTCCGGACGGTCATGGAAGCCAAGAGCGGAGGCCGAGCGATACCAGGCTCTCTGCTTCAAGGACGGTGAAGCTTCCTGCGTCCGAGGCTTGGAGCAACCCACCCTAAGGTCATGATCGGACTCGCTAAGTTGAATGGGATCTCTTTCGTCGTCCTTAGAGGCATGGAACTCCACGGACGGCAACAGTTTATTTGCGAGTCGTGGGAACCTGCTGCGCTCGAAGACGAATTTGTATCACTCTAAAACGTCGAGATGGCCTGACGCATCTGATGGACCGCCCAACGCATCAAGATAAACCATTCAGATAGGACCCACTAATGGACCAGGTTTGGTTCAGGGCTGAGTGCTGCTATCTACTAACTTCGCGATTCGTGTCCATAGTTCATAATTCCAACCTAGCGTCACAAGGGCCGCCAAAGAAAACCGCTGGTCAGCCAGGGGTTTTCTTTTTTCACGGGGCGTGGTGGTCCAGATTTCGCCGACTGAGCCGCCGCAACTCGTCGAGCAGGGAGCTGATCGCCTTCGTGAATCCCACGGCGCCAGGAAGACGATGACTACCCGAGCGAACCCTAGCGATTCCGGCGGAATAGCCTCTGTGGCAAAGCAGTGATTGTTGAGACATCGGCAAGTGGGCGGCCTAGAATCGTCGCATGGGTCTCCTTACCTTCAGCATCAACGTCACCCTGGATGGTTGCGTCGACCACCGGGAAGGCATCGCCGACGACGAGACGCACGCCTACTTCACCCGCCTCATGGACGACGGCGGCGCAATGCTCTGGGGCCGCACCACCTACGAGATGATGGAGAGCTACTGGCCGGCGGTCGCCCGCGGCGAGGAGGACGCGCCGCCTGCGATGCGCGAGTGGGCGCTCAAGCTGGAGGCCAAGCCGAAGTACGTTGTGTCGTCGACGCGAAGCGACTTCCCGTGGACCAACAGCCACCACGTCGTAGGCGACCTGCGCACGGCGGTGCAGGATCTCAAGGATGCGACTCCCGGCGGGGTGCTCGTCGGCAGCGGCAAACTTGCCACAGCGCTGGACCAACTGGATCTGATCGACGAGTACAAGTTCCTTGTCCATCCCAGGATTGCCGGCCACGGTCCCACCCTGTACCGGGGCGGATTGCCTTGCACCCGACGCCTCGATCTGATCTCGGCGCAGCCGCTCAGCAACGGCGCGGTCGCCTTGCACTATCGACGGGGCTGATTGAGGGCGGCTGTCCGTCGCAGGTGAGCTTCGGCTGAAACGAGTCTGGTTCGGTCTACTTCGTCTCGTTCGGCTGCCAGCGCTCGGAAATCACACCACCTCGCTCGATGACAGGACTGCACAAACCAAGCCCAGGCCAAACGTCGGGGCTGAGGACCCTCAAGCGAAAGCCTTGATAGTTCCCCCATTTACTCATTGTTTCGCGGGAGAACCGGGACGAAGGTGAAGTAGCTTGACCTCCCGAGATCTACTCGTGTAGATTCAATCAAGATTGTTAGCCAGGTCACACTCAAGAAGATCACCCGAACAGTCCTGGGCATGAAATAGAAATGACCAGCCCATGAAGACCCCAACGACAGCCGTGAACCGTCCGGGCCTGGCCATACTCGGCCCCCGCACCCTGGGTAATGCCCTGGGCTCCGGACGAAACTCGCTCAACGCCCTGCGCCTGGTCTTCGCCGCAGCCGTGATCGTCTCGCACTCCTGGTGGCTGGGCGGCTACGGCCCGGAACCCTCGCTTTACGGGATCAAGCTCGGCACCGCAGGCGTCATGGGCTTCTTCGCCATCTCCGGCTACCTCATCACCGTCAGCGCCGAACGCTCGAACACGCTGTTGGAGTACGCCGCAGGCCGACTCACCCGCATCTACCCGGCCCTCGTGGTCGCCGCACTTGCTGTTGCCTTCGTGGCCGCACCGCTTGGCGCCCTCCTGACACACGGAACCTACAACCCGCGCGGAGCCTTGGCCTTCCTCGGCGCGGCCCTGGCACTCAGCATCGGCGTTATGGACACGCCCACCATCGGGACATCCCTCTGGGGCAACAACGACCGCTTTGATTGGAACGGCCCCCTATGGACCCTCACCTGGGAGGGGCTCTGCTACGCCATCATCGCCGGGATTGTGTTCCTGCTCCGCAGGATTCCGGAGAGCAGACGAGGCACCGCCACAGCAATACTCCTGCTCTTTGCTGCATCCACGGGCGCGGTCTTCGGTAAGCTCCTCGCCGGCGGCTTCGGGCCGAACCGCACCGAGTTCGTCCTCCCGCTGCTCGCAATCTTCATGGCAGGATCCCTCCTTGCCACCCAGAGGCACAGGGTCCGCGTCGGTGCGGCGCCAAGCCTTCTCGCCGCACTGGCCGTCTGGGGCGCCCTCGCCACGGGTTACGGTACAGCCCTCGCCCCACTGCCGTTCGCCTACCTTGTCCTGTCTATCGGCTCAATGGGCAGCGCATCCGCCATCGGGTCCCGCTACGACATCTCCTACGGGATCTACATCTACGGGTGGCCCATCCAGCAGCTCCTCGCAGCCACCCACACGCCATCACATGTTCCCGTGCTCGCGTTCGCTGCGCTCTCTCTAGTGGCGGCCTGGCCCCTTGGTTTCCTCAGTTGCGTGGCGGTTGAACAGCCAACCCAGCGGATCCGGCGTGCCCTCATAGGCCGCCTCACGGCCCGCCGCCAATGATCGCTTTAGAGGACACGCCAGCACCTGACTCGAAGACTCCTTCACAGACGAGTTCGGCCTGTCCGTCCTGACCTTCTTTGCCGCGCGGAAGCCCTGAAATGACACGACTCGCCGTGTCGTAAGCGCTTTCCGAAACGAAAGAAGGTCAGGACGGCGCGCCGCCCTCCCGTGGGAACTGTGGGAGGGCTACGACGCCGGACACCGCTTCTTTGTCCAGGTCGCGCCAGGCATCTTTCATGGCATTCTTTACCGCGCGGTAGATAACTCCATATAGGCAATAGAGGAATATTGCCATAAAGATCACTGGCACAAATAGCGTCAAAGTAAGGTCCAAGTTAGAGAGCTCCATAGATCGGCCGAGAAGACTTCCGCAGGACATCGCCCTGGCTGTCATTCAGGGTAGCCGCCCGCCGTATCCGCCCGGCGCCCATTTGTGCCTATGCTGGGCCCATGGGGAGCGACTCATTGACGACGCCGGATGCGCGGCGCCTCCTCGCGGCGCTGGCAAACGCCCAAGCCCGGCGGGTTTTCGCTGAGATCAGCATTGGCGGAACCCCGGGCAGCTCGCTCTCGCCGGCAAAACTCGAACGGGCACTCGCGCTCCTAAACAAAGCGGGGCTGGTCGAGACGGTCGAGACCGAAGGCTATGTCCGCTACCGAATACGTGAGCATGCCTTCCGGGACGCCCTGGCGAGCCTCTCGTCGGCACCCAGCCCGTCCGGCGTCGAGCGCTTCTTGACTGCGGACGGCCGCATCGATCGCTATCCCGCGCGGGAGGCGGACCGGCTCAAGCTCCTCGCCTGGATCGCTGCGCGCATCCTGGACAGCGGCGCGCGGGTGGAGGAACGGGAGCTCAACGAACGCCTCGCCCGGTTCACTGGAGACGTCCCAATGCTCCGGCGATATCTCGTGGACGCCAGCATCGTGAGCCGCACGCCCGACGGCTCGGCCTACTGGCTGGCCCTCAAGGACGACGACGACGGCGGCCGGCCGTCTCCGCGCCCCTAAAGTTCCCGGGCATTCGCCAGAACGGGAAGCTTGCCCCGGACCTGACTGACAACAGACGGATCGATGTCCACGACGGCGAGTTCCGGCATTTCCCCGAGGGCCACCATCACGGCACCCAGTGGCGAGATCACAGCACTGTGCCCAATGCCGGTGGGCGCCGTAATGGTGGAAGGCAATCCGACACTGGCGGGATTGCCTTGGCCGCACGCCACCACGAAGGCGGTGCTGTCCACTGCGCGGGCCCGCACCAGCAGCTCCCACTGCTCGGCCTTGCCTTCGCCGGCGCCCCATGAGGCGCAGACGATGTTGATCTGTGCGCCTGCCCGTGCGTTGGCAGTGAAGAGGGCGGGGAAGCGCACGTCGTAACACGTGGCAAGGCCAAATACGGTGCCGTTGAGTTCGAAGGTTACGGGTGACGTGCCGGCGTCGACCGAGTCGGATTCCGCGAAACCGAAGGCATCGAAGAGGTGGATCTTGTCGTAGGACGTGTCCACTCCGGGGCCGGTGACCAGTAGGGTGTTCCGAACCCGGCCGCCCTCGCCCGGAGTGAACATTCCCACCACGACGGCGATGTCCAGCTCCCGCGCAAGGCCTCGGACCGCTGTGGCCCACGGTCCGTCCAACGGTTCGGCGATGTCCGCCAGGCTGTTGCCGAAGGTGCGCATCGCCGCTTCCGGAAAGACCACGAGTTCGGCTCCGGCGGCTTTGGCACGGGTGGCGTATTCTCGGATCAGTTCCAGGTTGGCGGCCACATCGGCTCCGGTGATGATTTGTGCCACGGCTAAACGCATGAATTTACTCCAGATTGTTGTATACATGATGTATGCGAAAAAGTTCGGGGACTGCGGCGTCCGGCCGCGAGAAGGCGTACGCGTACCTGCGTGAAAATATCCTGATCGACCCCGAAGTCCAGGGGAAGTTCCTGAACGAGCAGGAACTTGCCGCGGAAATCGGCGTCTCGCGTACGCCGGTGCGTGAGGCGCTCTTGTTGCTCGTCTCCGACGGCTTGGTGGAACTGATTCCCCAGCGCGGGGCTTACGTTCCCCCGGTGACCGGCAGGGAAATGTCCGAATTGATGGAACTGCGCGGGATCCTCGAAAGCCACGCTGCCCGGCTGGTCATCGAGCAAGGCCGGATCCCCGCCGGGACCATGCAGGAAACCCTTGACCAGCAGGCAAAGCTTCCCGAGGAACTGAGCCCGGAAGCGGCCCGTGAGTTTATCCGCCTGGACACGCTGTTCCACCAGCAACTCATCGACGCGGCGGGCAACGAGCTGATCTCCCGGACGTACAGCAAGCTCCACGTCCGGCAGATCCTGGTGGGCGTCTCCGCCCTGTTCCGTACCGGAGGCCGGCGCGAGCAGGTGTGCGCCGAACACCAGGACATTCTCGACGCCCTGATGTCCGGCGACGCGGCGAAGGCCCAGAAAGCCATTGACCATCACCTTGCGGTGACCCGGGACATCCTGCTCCGGACTTGAGGGAGTCTCTGACCACCCCACGCACCTCGCCGAATTCCTCACGACGCCACCCGAGGGTCAGCGCGTTTCCGCGACGGCGGACTGCTGGCTTGCCGCCGCCGATCCTTCGAGCAGCAGGCGGTAGTCCTCGTCCTCCACGGTGTTGGAGTCCCGGCCGAGCGCCAATCCCACGACGGTGACGACGGCGGCCACGGCCACATAGATGGCAACCGGAACCCAGGTGCCGAACTGGGACAGCAGCAGCGTGAACATCAAGGGTGCGATGGCGCCCCCGATCACACCGGCGAAGGTGTAGGCCAGCGAACTTCCCGTGGACCGAAGCCTCGGGGAGAACTGCTCCACGATGAAGGCAGCCTGCGGTCCGTACATGAAGGAGTGCGCCATGAGGCCGAGGACGATTCCCACGATCAGCAGCGGCTCGCTGTGCCCGCCCAGGATGCCGAAGAAAACGAAAGTCCACACGGCTCCGATCACTGCCGCGATCCCGTAGACGAGGCGCCGATTGAAGCGGTCGGAGACTGCACCGGCCAGCGGGATCATGAACAACTGGAATGCGGAGCCGATCAACACGGCGGTGAGGACCTGGCTGCGGTCATAGCCAAGCGTCTGGATTCCGTAGCTCAGGGTGAAGACTGTGAACAAGGCGTACAGCACGTCCGGACCCACCCGGCACAGGGTAGCGGCGACGAGCGGCCGGAGTTCCTTGCTGAAGACTTCGCGGACCGGAGCGTTGGACTGCTCACCGTGAGCCTCGATGGCCTTGAAAATCGGGGTATCTTCAAGCTTCAGCCGAATCCAGAGACCGAAGCCCACCAGCACGGCCGAAACAAGGAAGGCGATGCGCCAGCCGAAGCTGATGAACTGCGCTTCGCTGAGGGTAACGGTCAGGATGGCCAAGATGCCGTTGGCCAGGAGGTTGCCGGCCGGCGGCCCGACTTGGGCCGCCGATGCCCAGAAGCCGCGCCGCTGGGGATCGCCGTATTCGCTGGAGAGCAGCACCGCGCCGCCCCATTCGCCGCCGACGCCCACGCCCTGGGCGAAGCGCAGCAACACCAGGATGATCGGGGCCGAAATCCCGATGCTGCCATAGCCCGGTAGCGCCCCGATCAGCACCGTGGCGACGCCGATGATCATCAGCGTCGCCACCAGGACCTTCTTACGGCCGATGCGGTCACCGAGTCGGCCGAAAATGATGCCGCCCACAGGGCGGGAGACATAGCCCACCGCGTAGGTGGAGAACGCCAGGATGGTCCCGGTCAAGGGGTCCGACGACGGGAAAAAGACAATGGGGAACACGACGGCGGCTGCGGCAGAGTAGACGGCAAAGTCGTACCACTCGAGCGCGGTGCCGGTGAGGCTTGCGGCAAAGGCCTTGTACAGGCCCTTCGGATGCATCGGCTTTCCCGGACGCGGCGCTGCGCCGGAAGCCGGAACTGGAACGTTGGCCATGGTTTCCTCCACGAGAAGTTTACGGTGACGCCTGCCACACTGGCGTTAAATGTATACATTACGCATACTGGATGTACATTGGCGACTGTTTCCGGTTTCCGGTTTGAAAAATTTCTCCAGCAGGACACGCAAAGGATGGACAGAAAATGACGACTCTGAGCTTTGAACTTCCCGATGGCACCACGCGGAATGTCCAGGTCAAGCACCTCCTGAACGCCGGCTACGCAGGGCGCGAACAGGAAGAAGTGCAAGCCCACATCGCCGAACTGGCCGAACTCGGCGTTCCCGGTCCCGCAACTACGCCTGCCTTGTACCCGGTGTCGCCGTACTTGGCACAGCAGGTATCGGAAGTCCGCGTCCAGCACGGCAGGACCTCGGGCGAAGCGGAATGGGCGCTGGTGATCACTGAGGAGGACGTGCTCCTGACGGTGGCGTGCGATCACACGGACCGCGAACTCGAGGTCCATGGGGTGGCTTGGAGCAAGAACGCCAGCCCGGACGTCCTGGGTCGCAAAGCCTGGCGCCTGGACGATGTCCGCGACCATTTGGACAACATCACGCTCAAGGGCTGGGTGGGCCACGGCGAAACTCCGGACACGCTGATCCAGGACAGCTCGCTCGAGGCGCTCCTCAGCCCGGACTACTGGCTGGAGGTCCTGGCGGAGCGCGGCCTGAACCAGCCGGGCACCGTCCTCATTTCAGGCACGGTGGCGATGAAACAGGGGGTCGACCAGTTTGCCCGCAGCTGGAAGGTGGAAATGACGGATCCGGTGAACGGCACCTCGGTGGACGCCCAGTACGTTGTCGAGAAGATGGCGGAGCCTATCGGCTAAGTCCGGCTCCGCCGTCGTTCACCCGCCTCCATTGTGGGGGCCGGGGGCCGGGCTTACGCTGGGAGTGGCACAAGCGGTTGGCACTACTACCGCGTTGAGAGGGCGCTGCATGGACGCCAATTCCATCACGGACACCTTCCACCGGCCCCTGCGGGACCTGCGGATTTCCGTCACGGACCGATGCAATTTCCGGTGCGTCTACTGCATGCCCAAGGAGATCTTCGGGCGGGACTTCGTTTTCATGCCCCGGGACCAGCTGCTGACGTTTGAGGAAATCACCAGGCTGGCGTCGATCGCGGTGGGACACGGTGTACGGAAGATCCGGCTGACCGGCGGGGAACCCCTGCTGCGGAAGGACATCGAGGAACTGGTCCGGATGCTGGCCCGGTTGCGCACTCCCGACGGGCTGGCACCGGACCTGGCCATGACCACCAACGGCTCGGTCCTGGCGCAGAAGGCGCAAGCCCTCAAGGATGCCGGGCTGAACCGGGTGACGGTCTCGCTGGACTCCCTCCGGGAGGAGACCTTCCAGGCCATGAACGACGTCGGCTATCCCGTGGCGAAGGTCCTGCACGCCGCGGACGTTGCCCAGGCCGCGGGACTCGGGCCGGTGAAGATCAACATGGTGGTCAAGCGCGGGACGAACGACCAGGACATTCTTCCCATGGCTCGCCACTTCAAAGGTTCCGGGTTCATCCTGCGGTTCATCGAGTACATGGACGTGGGTGCGTCCAATGGCTGGAAAATGGATGAAGTGGTCCCCTCTGCCGAGATCCTGGCCCGAATCGGCGCGGAGTTCCCGCTGGAGCCCGTGGCGCCGAACTACCCCGGCGAAACCTCGGATCGCTGGCACTACGCGGACGGCAGCGGCGAAATCGGCGTCATTTCCAGCGTGACCCAAGCCTTTTGCCGCGGCTGCACGCGGGCCCGGCTCTCGGCCGACGGGAAGCTGTTCACGTGCCTCTTCGCCACAGCCGGGACGGACCTGAGGGCACTCCTGAGAGGCGGCGCGTCCGACGTCGAGCTTTCGACGGCGTTGTCCGCTCTGTGGGGCGGCCGCGCGGACCGCTACTCGGAACTGCGCAGTTCGCACACGCCTAAAGACCCCGCAGCCGCACACAAGATCGAGATGTCGTACATCGGCGGGTAACCCAGCGGACCGCAGCCCGGCCGGTGACCCTATGCTGGTGCCATGACGCAGACGTCGATCAGCTCCGCGACAGCGTTGGCCGAATTGCTGGCAGCCACCGGCTACCTCGCCGACGACGGCCTGGCCACTGTCGGCTACCTCGCCCTGAGCATGGAACGGCCGCTGCTTCTGGAGGGCGAACCGGGCACCGGCAAAACCTCCCTCGCCGAGGCGCTGGCGGAAGGGTTCGGCCTGCCGCTGATCCGCTTGCAGTGCTATGAAGGAATCGACGCCTCGCAGGCCTTGTATGACTGGGACTTCACCGCCCAGATCCTGCATCTGCGCAGTGTGGAGGCCAGCGGCGGCTCGGGAATGGGCACGCGGCTGAGCGTAGCGGAACTGGAAAGTTCGCTGTACGACAAACGGTTCCTGCTGGCCCGCCCCATTCTCAAGGCGCTGCAGCAAAGCCCGGCCGTGCTGCTGATCGACGAAATCGACCGGGCCGACGACGAGTTCGAGGCGTTCCTGCTGGAGGTGCTCTCCACATATCAGGTCTCCATTCCCGAGTTCGGCACCGTCAAGGCCGACACTCCGCCGATCGTGGTGCTCACCTCCAACCGGACCCGCGACCTGCACGATGCCCTCAAACGCCGCTGCCTCTACCACTGGATCGACCACCCGGGGCTGGCCCGCGAAGTGGAGATTGTGCGCACCCGGCTCCCCCAGGTGCCCGCGCTCCTGGCCGAGCAGGTGGTTCGCGCGGTCCAACAGATCCGGGTCACCGACGACGTACTGAAGCCTCCCGGGGTTGCCGAGACCCTGGACTGGGCGCGCGCCCTGCACCAGCTCGGCCGGGCCGAGTTGGACCTGGCATCGGCCGCGGCCAGCATCGGCGCGCTGTGCAAGTACCGCGAGGACACCGAGCGGGTCTCGGCGGCCCTGGCCCGGATGCTCGGCTGAGCCCATGCCACCGGCAGGACAGGCCGTCCCGACAAGCCAGAGCGGACCCCCAGGCCCGAGCACAGGCCACAGCGCCGAAGAGATCCTGTTGGCCTTTGCTGCCGCCGTGCGTGCGGCCGGCGTGAAAGTGACCGCAGACCGCTCGCTCAGCTTCGTCGACGCCGTCGGCAGGCTCGCCCTGGACCGCCGTTCGGACGTCTTCTGGGCCGGCCGCGCCACGCTTTGCGCCTCGCCGGAGGATCTGCCCGCCTACCAGCGGACGTTTGAGGCTTGGTTCGCCGTGGAACATTCCGCCGCCGAACTCGTGGAAAACTCCGCGACGTCCGTCAGCGCCGCGTCTTTGGACAACGACGACGGCGGACCGGAAGGTCGGCGCGAACAGTTGCGGGCGCTCGCCAGCCGCCGCGAGCTGCTGCGGCACCGCGATGTGGCCGTATTGGACGACGAGGAACGGGCCATGCTGCGCAGGATGTTCGAGGAACTACCGGTACGCCTGCCCACCCGCCAGACCAGGCGCAAGCACCTCGACCGGCACGGCGACGTGGACCGCGTGCGGACCCTGCGCGACCAACTGCGCCGCGGCGGGGAACCCGGACCGCTGCGCCGCGCCCGGGCTCCGCGCAAACCCCGCCGGATGGTCTGGTTGATCGACGTCTCGGGTTCGATGGCACCATACGCGGACAGCCTGTTGCGTTTGGCACACCGGGTCGTGGAAGCCGCCCCGCGCCAAGTGGAGGTGTTCACGCTCGGCACCCGGCTGACCCGCGTGACGGGCGCACTGCGGGTTCCCGACCCGGACAATGCCTTGGCGCTCGCTGGCCGCACCGTCCCGGACTGGTCCGGTGGAACCCGGCTGGGCGAAGTGTTGCGGGCGTTCAACGACCGCTGGGGACAGCGCAACATGGTGCGCGGCGCCGTCGTCGTGATTGCCAGCGACGGCTGGGAGCGGGGCGACCCTGCACTGCTGGGCCGCCAGGCCGAACGGCTGCACCATCTGGCGCGGCGGATCATTTGGTCCAATCCGCACCGCGGCAAAGCGGGGTACGAGCCCCTGCAGCGGGGAATCAGGGCGGTGCTGCCGCACGTTGACTTCTTTATAGGGGGGCACTCAATGCAGAGTTTCGAGGAGTTGTTGGACGTGGTTGCCAATGCGTGAAGTCTTGGACGATCTGGTCGCCGCCATGGCGGCCGGCCACACAGTAGGACTCGGAACGGTGGTGCGCACCTTCCGCTCCGCGCCGCGGCCGGCCGGAGCCGCCATGATGGTCGACGCCGACGGCAGTGCGGTGGGCTCGGTGTCCGGCGGGTGCGTCGAAGGAGCGCTCTACGAACTCGCCACGAAGGTGGTCGAGTCCGGCGAGCCAGTGCTCCAGCGGTACGGGATCAGTGACGACGCCGCGTTCGAGGTCGGCCTCACCTGCGGCGGCATCCTGGACATTTTTGTGGAGCCGGTCTCCACTGAGAACTTCCCGGAACTGCCGCACGTAGCGGACGACGTCGGTGCAGGCCGCCCGGTTGCCATCGTCACCGTCATCGAACATCCCGATCCGGCGTGGCTGGGCCGCCATTTGGTGGTCCGCCCTGATGGCTTCGTCAGCTCCCTCGGCAGCGAGCGAGCCGACCATGCGGTATCCGACGATGTCCAGGGCCTGCTGGCCGCAGGCCGCAACGCCACACTCATGTACGGACCGGACGGGCAGCGCCGCGGGGAAGGCATGCGAGTGTTCGCCCTCAGCTTCGCCCCGCAGCCGCGCATGCTGGTGTTCGGCGCGATCGACTTCGCCGCCGCCGTCGCGAAACAAGGCACCTTCCTGGGCTACCGGGTCACGGTCTGCGACGCCCGCGCGGTTTTCGCAACGGCTGCCCGGTTCCCGCAGGCGGACGAGGTAGTGGTGGAATGGCCGCACCGCTACCTGCAGGCGCAGATCAGCGCCGGCCAAGTGGATGAACGCACCGTGATCTGCGTGCTGACCCATGATCCAAAATTCGACGTTCCGCTCCTGGAGTTGGCACTGCGCCACAACGTGGCCTACGTGGGCGCGATGGGATCCCGTCGCACGCATCACGACCGGCTGGAACGGCTGCGCGAAGCCGGCCTGGGCGAGGCCGAATTGGCCAGGCTCTCCAGCCCGATCGGACTGGACCTGGGATCCCGCACCCCGGAGGAAACGGCCGTCTCCATCGCCGCCGAAATCATTGCCCTGCACTGGGGTGGCGGCGGAGGAAGATTGAGCACCATGGAGGCCCGGATCCACCACGAACCCACGGTTGAAGCGGACCACGAGGATGCGGGGTACGAACTCAAGCCAGGCTAGGGCGCTCGCCCCTTCCGAGGAGTAACCTGTGTCACATCAGGACTGGATGCAGGGCAGTCGTGCCCGTCGTCCAACGCGACAGGAGATCCCCATGGCGAGTTCCAAGACGATCACCGTCGAAGTCGATGATGTGAGCTACACAGACGAAGTCGAGCCACGATTGCTGCTGGTCCAGTACCTGCGCGAACGGCTTGGCAAGACCGGCACATTGATCGGCTGCGACACTACCAACTGCGGCGCCTGCACCGTCCATCTGGACGGAGTCAGCGTCAAATCCTGCACCATGTTCGCGGTTCAGGCAGACGGCCACAGCGTCACCACCATCGAAGGCCTGGCCCGGGACGGCAAACTCGCCCCTCTCCAGCAAGCCTTCCACCAATGCCATGCGCTGCAATGCGGCTTCTGCACGCCAGGCATGATCATGCAGTCGGCGTCCCTCCTCGCCGAAAACCCGCACCCCACCGAGCAGGAAATCCGGGACGGCCTCGAGGGGAACCTCTGCCGGTGCACCGGATACCAGAACATTGTTGCTGCGGTGCAGGCCGCCGCTGACGGAACGGTTTCTTCCGACAGCGACGCGACAGAAACGGCAGGTGTGGCATGACCATCGCCGAAGTCGGCAGGCCCCGCCTCCGCAAAGAAGACGCCCACCTCATCACTGGACGCTCCAGGTACACCGACAACATGACGTTGCCCGGCATGCTCCATCTGGCCATGGTCCGCAGTCCTTTCGCCCACGCGAAGATCAGCTCGATCGACACCTCCGCCGCGAAGTCCTCACCCGGCGTCGTCACCGTGCTTACCGGAGCCGATGTGGCCGCTGAACAGGGCAGCCTGCCCAACGTCTGGCCCGTCACCGCCGAGCAGAAAGCGCCTGGCTTCCCATCGATCGCCGTCGACGAGGTGGCCTTCGCCGGCGAGATAGTGGCCTGCATCGTTGCCCGCAGCGCCGCCGCGGCGCGAGACGCCGTCGAACTCGTGGACGTCAGCTATGACGAACTTCCGGTAGTCCTGGATCTGGAAGAGGCATTCACCGACAAGGTGCTGGCCCACTCCACCTTGGACTCCAATCTCTCGGCGACGTGGGTGTTTGACTCGGGCGAAGCCGGCACCGGCAAGCCGATCGCCGAGGCGTTGGCGAACGCCGAAGTCCTCATCGAACGCACCTTCTATCAGCAGCGCCTCATCCCGGCCTTCATGGAACCGCGCTCGATCGTGGTTGACCCGACGAGTGAGCAAATCACCATGTGGTCGTCCACGCAGATACCGCATATCCTGCGGCTGATTCTGGCACTGACGCTCGGCCTCCCGGAAAGCAAGATCCGTGTGATTGCCCCCGACGTGGGCGGCGGTTTTGGCGGAAAGCTGACGGTGATCCCGGAAGAGTTCATCACCCTCATGGCAGCCCGGCGGGTCGGCAAGCCGTGCAAATACACCGAAACCCGAAGCGAGTCCCTGCAGTCCGGTCATCACGGCCGGGCCCAAGTGCAGAAGGTGAAGCTCGCGGCCACGAAGGACGGGATTGTCACCGGGCTGGACATCCAGTTGCTGGCGGATATGGGCGCCTACCTGGGCATTATCGGCTCGGGAGTCCCGATCCTGGGCGCCTTCATGTACAACGCCATCTACAAGTTCCCGGCCTACCGTCTCGAATGCAACAACCTCTTCACCAACAAGGCGTGGACGGGCGCTTACCGCGGCGCAGGCCGTCCGGAAGCCACTTTTGCGATCGAGCGCTTGATGGATGAACTCGCCGTCGAACTGGGCATGGATCCCTTGGAAGTGCGGAAGAAGAACTGGATCAACCACGAAGAATTCCCCTTCACCACGGTTACCGGTCTCGAATACGACAGTGGCAACTACGAGGCGGCCACGGCGAAGGCCCTGGAACTCTTTGGCTACGACGAGCTCCGGGCAGAGCAGGCCAGGCGCCGCGAAGCCAACGATCCCGTCCAACTCGGCATCGGCATCTCCACGTTCACCGAAATGTGCGGCCTGGCTCCGTCCCGGGTGCTTGGCGCGCTCAGTTACGCCGCAGGCGGCTGGGAGCACGCCCAGGTGCGGGTGCTCCCCACAGGCAACGTCGAGGTGGTCACGGGAACTTCCCCGCACGGCCAGGGCCACGAAACCGCGTGGAGCCAGCTTGTGGCTGACAGGCTCGGCGTGCCGTTCGAGAACGTCGAGGTGTTGCATGGCGATACCCAGGTCTCCCAGCGGGGCCTGGACACCTACGGCTCCCGCTCGTTGACCGTCGGCGGCATGGCGGTGCTGGCCGCAGCGGACAAAGTGATCGAAAAGGCCAAGGTCCTGGCAGCGCACATGATGGAGGCCAGCGAAGAGGACATCGAGTTCACGGACGGCAAGTTCAGTGTCAAGGGCACCGACCAGTCCACGGCGTTCGGAGAAGTCGCGTTCGCCGCCTTCTCCGCGCACAACCTGCCAGAAGGGTTTGAGCCCAATCTGGATTCGGATGCCACTTTCGACCCGCAGAGCTTCTCCTTCCCGCACGGCACCCATCTGGCCGCCATGGAAGTGGACACCGAGACCGGGCAGGTCAGCATCCGCAAGTACGTTTGCGTGGACGACGTCGGGGTGGTGGTCAATCCGCTGATCGTGGAGGGCCAGGTCCATGGCGGCCTGGCGCAGGGAATCGCGCAGGCCCTCTATGAGGAGGCCGTGCACGACGACGCCGGGACCCTGGTCACGGGCTCGTTCGTAGACTACCTGGTGCCCAGCGCACCGGATCTGCCGCACTTCACGACGGCGCGCACCGAGACGCCGTCGACGACCAACCAGTTGGGTGCCAAGGGAGTCGGCGAAGCGGGAACCATCGCCTCGACGCCCGCCATTGTCAACGGGGTGCTGGACGCGGTGCGGCACCTTGGCGTGAAGGACATCAAGATGCCCTGTACACCGGCGCGCGTGTGGGCCGCCCTCGAAGAAGCCAAGACCACCGGAGGTGTGCAATGATTCCGAGCGCATTCGATTACGCCGCTCCGGCCACGGTGGCGGAGGCCTTGGGCGTGTTGGCCGACGCGGGCGACGACGTGAAGGTGCTGGCCGGGGGTCAAAGCCTGATCCCCGTGATGAAACTGCGCCTGGCCGACCCGGCTATGGTGGTCGACTTGGGCCGGATCGGAGAGTTGTCCGGGGTGCGCGACGACGGCGATGCACTGCTGATCGGAGCCATGACCACGCACCACCAGATAGCCACTGACCCGCTGATTGCCGAGCACGTGCCGTTGCTGGCCAAGGCCGCGGCGACGGTCGCGGATCCGCAGGTCCGCCACCGCGGCACGTTCGGCGGCGCCCTGGTTCACGCCGACCCGGCGGGCGACATGCCCGCGCCGGTGCTGGCCGCCGACGCGACGTTCATCCTGGCCGGTCCCAACGGGGAACGCCGGGTGGCAGCGGCGGACTTCTTCCAGGGGTACTTCACCACCGCCGTCGACGACGGCGAGATCCTCACCCATATCCGGGTGCCGAAGTACACCGGTTGGGGTTCGCACTATGAGAAGTTCACCAGGGTGGCCCAGCAATGGTCCATTGTGGCGGTGGCTGCGATGGTCCGGGTAGAAGGCGGCACCATCGCCGAGGCCAAGATCGGCCTGACCAACATGGCCAGCACGCCATTGCGGGCGACCGCCGTCGAACAGGCACTAGTGGGCGGCCCAGCGACTCGGGAAGCGATCGCCGCCGCGAGCGCGCATGCCGCCGAGGGGACCGACCCCGCCAGCGACCTCAACGGGGACGCGGCCTACCGCCGCCACCTGGCCGGGGTCCTCACCAAACGGGCCGTCATCGCGGCCGCCGGGCTCTAGCGGAACACGGACGGGAGGCGACGTGGAACTCAAACATCACTTCGTGGTTCCCAGTTCGCTGGAGGACACCTGGCATTCCTTCAACCAGCTGGAAGATATCGCGCCCTGTTTCCCGGGTGCGACCCTCACGTCCGTGAGCGGCGAGCAGTTCACCGGAACGGTCAAGGTCAAGCTCGGGCCGATCGCCATGATCTACACCGGCACCGGTGAATTCCTCGAGCGCAACCAGGAGACGCACACCGTTGTCATTTCGGCGACGGGCAAGGACAAACGCGGCAACGGCACAGCGGGCGCCACGGTAACGGCAGTGCTGACGCCCGACGGCGACGGCACCTCCGTGGACGTAACCACCGATATGAACGTCACCGGAAAACCGGCACAATTCGGCCGCGGCGTCATCCAGGACATCTCGGACAAGTTGCTGGAGCAGTTTGTCCAGTGCGTGATCGGGAAGGCGCGCGGCGGGGCTCCTGGCGATACCGGGCCCGACGCCGGAAGCGCGGCTGCGTCGGCAGGGTCCGGGGCGGACGGGGGTGAGGTCGCTGGGCCCGACGCCGGGCCGGCTGCGGTTGGGCCCGCTGCGGTTGGGCCCGCTGCGCCGGTGGGCGAGCCCTCTGCCGGGGTTCCGACAACACCGGCGGCCGGGCGTCCGGCGGCGCCTGTTTCGGCGGCCGCAACTGCACCCACCCCTCTGCCCGCACAGTACGCGCCGACGGCGGAATTGGACCTGGGCTCGGCCGTCTGGCCAGTACTGGTGCGCCGTTTCAGCCCTGTACTTTGCGCCGCCGCTGTCCTCGCTCTGGTGGTCTGGCTTGTCCGACGATGCGGGAAGGATTGAACGCGCCATCTAAGCCGTGTGGATGGTGGTTTCGGGCGGCGCGGCGCTCTTGCCGCACGCCTCACGGCGTCGATATCATCAAGGTGGGTTATGCAGCTGGCCCTCGGAATTCTTCCATGGAGTGACCCATGACCCGCCCGACTCCCCCCTCTGTCAATTCTTCTCGCGTAGCTGCTCCCGAGCTTGGAACCGCGCTGTGAACGCGCTGCTCACCTCGTGCTTGGAAGGCGAGCTGGACCCAGTCGAAGGGCTTGCGAAGTTGTCCGTCGCGGAGCTCAATTTCTTGGCTGACGCGCTCTTCAGGTTGCTCGACGTCGGGAAGCCCGAGTTCGGGGTCAAGTCATGGTACGACGCGGTCCTGGATGAGCTGGCTGCGCGCGGTGTGCGATCCGCCGTCGAGCGGTCCGCCGTCGACGTTTCCTCGGACTAATCTTCCCGTGCTGCGGCGGCAAGAGGGGCGCCCGCGGTGTCTCCCCCAGGTGCTTGCCGCCCCGCCAGCTCGCGCACGAGTACCTTCAATTCCTGCCTGAACATCGACGTATCGATGGACACCTGGGCGAGGACCTGTTGCTCCGACTCGACCGCCCGCTCAAGCGCTTCTTTGCCGACGTCGGTCAACGAAACGACGTGCACCCTGCGGTCCTCGGAACTTCGACGGCGGCTGATGTGGCCGTGGGTTTCGAGCCTGCTGAGGGTCTGCCCCATGGTCTGGGCCTGCACGCGGACGATCTGCGCGAGCGCGGTCTGAGTGATGGGGCCCGTGACTGCAAGAACCTCGAGGGCGATGACACCGGCGTGGGTGAGGCCGATCTCCCTGAGATTCTCGTCCCAAGCGTGTTCCACCAGCCGGGCCGCTGTAGACAGCAACCGTCCGGTCGGCCAACGCTCAATGTCCGGCATACGACTCATTGTAGCCGCGAGGGGATGTTGTGAGGGTTGGAGGGGTACCCGGGCCTAGTTGCCCTCCAACCCGTAGGCAGACGAAGCGTTCGAATTCGGTAGGCTGAGGCCAAAATTGTCTGCGATTGGGGCTACGGATGTTTGGGCTGAGCGGGTGTCGCCCTTGATTCGGCGAGGCGGAGCTGTTGGGTGGGGCAGGGCATATTTCGGCATGAAGGCGATTGCAGGTTTCTTGTGGTGGGCCGCGGTTTTCCTGTCGCCGGTCGTTCGCGAGGCGACCCTCGGTAACCTCGACCCGGTTGCGGTTGCTGTCTTCGACATTCCTTTGTTCGTCGTGGCTTCGGCCGTGGCGGCTTTTAGCGTAGAGGCTGCCGCGCTGGTGAGTGCCGGCTGGACGGGTGTTGTCGCCGTCGGATTGGCGGTATACGCCACGATCACAGCCGAAGCAGGCTGGGGCGTCCTAAGCATGGGTGCCGCCACCGCAGGTTCGTTGATCGCGCTCTGCCTCGTCTTGCTAGGGCGTGTACCAACCGGGTGGATCATCCGCGGTCCGTTCGCATTCCGTCCCGCAATCCCCCGATCGACCGCCGTCACCCATGTGGTTTCAACCTTTGGGCAAATCGTCCTCTTCTGGGGCTTCTTCCTGGCGGTGATTCCGTTTACCGTCGCGTTTCTCGAACAGCGCTGGGCGGTGGTGCTCCCGTTTCCTTCGTTTGCCGCTCCTGTGGGTGTCGCGGTTCTGGTGCTCGCCAGCGCCCTTGGCATCTCGTCGGCCGTAGGGATGTCGACGCTCGGAGATGGCACGCCGCTGCCGTCGGCAATGCCCAACCAATTGGTGATCGCAGGTCCGTATCGCTGGATACGTAATCCAATGGCGGCAGCGGGCATTCTCCAGGGCGCCGCTGTCGGTGTCATCCTGCAATCATGGCTGGTGGTGGCTTACGCCGTCGCGGGCTCCCTGGTGTGGAATTACGTTGTGAGGCCGCTTGAGGAAGCTGACCTGGAGGAACGGTTCGGTGAAGAATTCCGTCAATACCGCGATGCCGTGCGCTGCTGGGTACCTCGGATATCGAGGGCTTCATCTCAGGAACGATGAGTGCACACATAAGTCTCTTCGAAGGTTGTCGTTCCTCAGTCTCGCTCGCTCGGACCGAGAGCCACCGCCCCAATATTGTCTCGCAATAACCTTATTATTGTGAGACAATATTAAAATGGGGATCAGGTGGGCGGACAGCGCAAACAAACATGGAATTGCCCGCGGGGATGCGTTGCATGCAATCTTGAACCAGATCTACCACGTTGAAGAGTTCGATGAGCCGCGTGTGGAATCGGGCGCACGTCCGGATCTGTTTATCGGCCCTTCTCGGGACCGCCGGACGATTCTCGAAGTCATGGCAGTCATTACACCGCCTAACGACATCCTGGTCTTCCACGTGATGGAGGCAAGGCGGAAGATACTCGACATTGCCGAGAGAGGAACAACGGAATGAATGAGAAGAAAGCCAAGGGCGGCCAGGACCTGAGCCCGGAGGAACAGGCCCACTTCCGTGCCCTGGGCGAATGGGCGGAGACCGCCGACATAGGCCCTGAGGCCCGCATCACCAAGGCGTCCGGGCAAGGTGCCGGACGCGCCCTGCTGGAAGCAGCCCTGGGCTCCCCCGAGGCAGTAAAGAGAGCCGTCGGCAAACCCTCCCTGAGCAGCAGCGGAACATCCCCGTCCCGGACCATCCGCCTCCCGAAGGACATGGACGCACAATTGGTTGCCCGGTCCGAAATCGAGCACCGCAAGCCGAGCGAAATCCTCAGGGAAGCACTGGCCCAATACCTTGCCAAAGCCTCCTGACAGGCAGACAGCTGATTGACGTGCACCCCGGAGTGCGCGAAAGCCTTGTTCGGGCGGCTTCGGCAATACCGCGATACCGTGCGCTGCTGGGTACCGCGGGTCTCGAAGGCTTCACTTGAGGTTGGCTGCTCCGTAGGCTAACCGGGCCCGGTAGTCGTAGATGACAACGCTGCCGAAAGCGGGCATCTTGGCCCACTCTTGGCTGCCTATTTGATACTGCTGGTCTCCTTGGCTACTTTTTAGCGCACCCAGCTCATACATAGCGGTCGACGTGAGCCCGAGTTCGCCATTCGCGCAGGGACTCAGCGTCCCGGGACTGAGGACCACCTGGAGGTCTTTGCTGTTTTCGGTCGTAAAGTCCCTCAGATCCAGAATTGCTCCGGAATCCGTCACGCGTAGGGTGGCTGTTCTGTACTCCCAGGAATGACGAATTCGTCCATGAATTCTTCCGTAAGGATGATCTCACCACCAGTATGGTGGGTGCATAACGCAACCACTGATCTGAAGGGACCTTCACCATGGCTGTTCGAGTTGACCTGAATATCTCGCTGGATGGTTTCGCCACGACCACCGACGCAACTCCGGAGAATCCATTCGGTTCGGACTGGGCCCGGCTCGTTGACGCATATACGTCCACGCGTACATTCCGTGAGCGGGTCTTGCATGACACGAGTGGAGAAGGAACGTCCGGCGTCGACGACAAATACGCCGCGGCCTACTTCGAGGGGGTCGGTGCTGAGATTATGGGTGCCGGCATGTTCGGGTTCCATAACTTCCCCGACGACCCCGAGTGGAAGGGCTGGTGGGGCGACGAGCCGCCCTTCCGCGTCCCGGTGTTCGTCCTCACTCACACGCCCCGCCCTGACATCACGATGGCCGGCGGTACGACCTTCCACTTCGTCAACACCAGCCCCGAAGAAGTGCTTGATCGAGCGCTCAGTGCAGCTGGCGAAAAGGATGTGCGTATCGGAGGTGGCCCTACCGTTGTGCGCGATTACCTCAGTGCCGGACTTGTCGATCGGCTGCACGTCGCGATCACACCGATCCTGCTCGGTAGCGGAATACGGCTCTGGGACGATCTCCGGGGGCTGGAAAGCGATTACACCGTCACGTCAGAGACCGCTGAAAGCGGCATCATCCACGTCACCTTCCGCCGATAACCATCACACGGGATCGTCTGAGTGCGGCTACTCTCGTTTGAGCGTGAGCGCCAGGCTGGGAACCGCGAAGGACAAGAGAAAGATCGGCAGGGGGCTCTTTCCGCTGCACCGGAATCTGGCGATTTCGTCCTCGGCGACGTCGAAAGTCTTGATCCTGCTCGAATTTCGGCCATTTCGGACTTGCAGGGTGTGATGTCCGGGCTCCACCGTGATGTCGATTGTCTTGTTCATTTCGACAGTCCCGGCAGGTTTCCCGTCGACTATGGCCTCGTACGTGCCGCGCCGGACTTCCACCCCGATGGCCTTGTGCGTCAGCTTGAGTGTTGCAGACATTCTGATCTCCTCTTATGTCCTGGAAGGGCCGGTCGGCCAGCCAGCGGCGGCGAGCCGTCCGCCGTCGTACTTCTGTGCTGATCACGTTATTGCTTTAGCGGCGCGAGCTGGATTTGCTTCGCGAGCGCGTAAGCGGTGGGAAGATCGCTGTCGCTTTCGACGAACACTCGGCCAATGACGAGCGCGGAATGGGATGGCGAGGAAATCTGCGTCATCCCATTCGGTACGGTTCCCTTCCAGCCGGGCCCGCTGAGGACGTAGTCTCCGGCGTTGGTTCCCGTGGTGCGTTTGCCGACGTAGGCAAAATTGGTGCTTTTCGAGGGGTCGGTGAACTGCACGCTGAAGTAACGGCCGGACATGTCCGGTACGTGCAGGATTTGCGGCCCTTTGCTCAAGTCGAGCCAGCCGCCGATGTAGAGCAAGTCGTCGGCCCCGGTTGCCATAAGGCTCCCGCGCGACGTCGCCGTCGACGGGGACGAGGTGCCGGGCACGGCGTACAGCGTGTTGACGGGGATCGGGCCCTCCCCGAATCCGTGCTTGAGTATCGCCCTCTTGTACCCGTTGACTGTGAGTCGCGGCCAGAGGTAGATGAAAGCCGGCGCGCCGAGCCCCCATACGATGACCGCCACAATGACGAGGGGAACGATTCCGTCCCCGTTGGCTATCCGCCGGTAGATGACCCAGGCGAAGATGGCCAGTATGACCGCGGTAAGGGGCCGACCGTACTTCAGGATGAGTCGGTTCATCTCACTGCGCCCTGACAATGCGCGGCAATTGGTACGTGCCGTCGAGAATTGCCGCGCCCGGCAGATACACGCGGAACATCAGCTTGAAGTTCCCCGGCGGAATGGGCAGCCAGTTCTGCTCGTGGCCGCTCGGAGCCTGACGCTGGAGATAAATATCGACCGAACCGTCGGCATTCTGTGCCAGAGCGGAACGGTCGCCAACGCTGTAGCGATTAGCGGGATTTTCCACCATGTACCCGACAGTATCGGTCGGAGTGAGCGACCAGAAGGCATCATGCGGCGGAAGTTTCCCAGGAGGAAAATGCAGGACATATCCATTCCCGCCGCTCAGCGTTTGCCCTGAGCCATCCACAGTGGCGGTCCAATACGCGGCCTCTTCAAACACGTTGACGACGGGCAAGGCCTTGGCGCAAGCGGCCCGAACGAGGACTCCGTTGCCAGGCTGGCCGCACTTGCGGATAGCACTCCACCCGTTGACAGTCGTTGTGACGGCCCGGCCCACGGCATTCATCACGAGGATCGCCGTCAAGAAGGCAAGCACGGCACCGAGAATCAATCCTTGCACCACACCGGACTGCGAGAACCACACGAGGGCATTTGCCATAACCGCAAACTACCACTGGGCTATGGGGTTGGGTGTGACTCGGCGCAGCGACGACGCGGGTACCAACCAACAAATCCCATAGGACGACAATCCGCCGGCCCCACCACCGGCGACGACACGGAGTACCGTCAACTTCTCGAATGCGTTGTTTCCTTCAGTCCTCGGGGACAATCGGAATCCCCAGCTCCATACTGACGGCGTCATCGATGGTTCTGAAACTCTGGAGGCCTAATTCCCCCACGGGTTCCGCGGGGCATGGAAGGTCGTTTCCCAGTTCGTCGAAGTACTTGCGGAAGAAAGAGTCGTAGAAGCAATGCTGGGGAAGGATGTCACCGGATTCAAAAGGCAGGTGCGCGATCGTTTCCAGGTAACCTCGCGACCACGGCAAGAGATTGGTCATCATCGGAGGGACCAACAAGCGGTCGCTCCTTAGTTCCGAACGCTCGGGAAGATCCTTCGAAGCGGACCGGATCTTGAAGACGTAAATCAGCTGTGACGGATTCCGGCCCCCGACCATTGCCGAAGTACTGACCACCCGGCCGAAGGAATACTTATCGTCAGGCATCTGCAGCACAAAAACATCACCCGGCAGCGGTCTTTTCCTCGAGGGTTTGAGTATGCGCATATTGGTGTGTACAGAACCCATTAAAGACCTTCCCCTTCAACCAAGCCGCACCCCAGGCCAACGCTTCTTGGTAGAACGGCGACATCATGGGGAAAGCCTAATATCGAACTGCAAGCGCCTCGCCGTATGCGCAGGCTAATCGGAGTCCGATTGGACTGCTTTGGGTTCAGTCCAATCAAGCGCGGCCACGAGGTGGCTCTCGTCGGGAAGGAACTGTTGCTCGGCGGTGGGCAGCTTGTCGTAGGTGTAGGCTGCCACGGCCATGGGCGACGTTGAACGGCCAAGGGTGTACCTGACACTCCGGTCGTTGAGCTCTCCGGCAAACTCTGGCTGGAATTTGCCGGTCTTAAGTTCGATGACCACGTAACGGGTCAACCGCTCTAGGGTGGTGCAGGTGCCGCTCTAATCGCCCTCAACGATCGGTTTTCGGCGGAAGAGTCAGCTGCCGAGTGAGCGCCCTAGGCGCCGTCCCTCGAAATCGTATTCTTCGCGATAGCCGCTCACGGTTTCAGCGATGAGCGACAGGTCCCCGAAGGTCGTGTGCCGCCACGTATCTCCCTTGGCTAACGGGTGAATGACTGCCCCGTTGGGCAGGGAGATGGCAATTGCGCTCCGCTGCGAGTCCGCAAGAAACACAACACTTTGATCAACATCCGGCCATTCGTTGATAGCGTCATCGAAGTAGACGCATTCGAGATTCGCAAGGAAGCCGTCGGCGTCTGTAAATGCAATGACCTCGCGCGGCACTCCGTCATTGCGATCGATCTCCTGAAGCCTAACTGGCAGGAAGGTTGACTCCACCACAGCGGGCTCAGCCAATGCCCGATCAATGATTGGAGTGATTGACGGGCATCCGCATGTGCAGTTCCGCTCGGTACCCACAATGTGTTCGACCTGAGAGCGGAGTTGAGTTGCGCCCTGGAAGTCCATTTGTAAAAGGCGACTGATCACCTTGCGCTCAGTATCAGAAAGCGGTCGCATTCCTCAAGCCTGCCAATTTCTCACCACGCCCGCAACCAGCACCACGGCAATCCAGTTCCTTCACCGCAAACGCTTCTCCACTCAAACCAGAACGCGCTCACGCGCCTCGCTGAGGGCTAAACAGAAGACCCGGCTGGGTGAAGTTGCCGCCTTGGAGGAATCACGGCGACACATCAGAGGGAAACAGAGACAAGCGGCGCAAATCAGCGAACGCCTCCGAGCGGGTCCGAAGTTGACCGGCGACTATCGGCACCGTCCTTATGCGGCCTAGGCCAGTTCCCGACGCCCAACAGACCGGCCACTAGTGCAGCTAAATCTGTTTTGATCCATGTGGAAGAACAGGATGTCAACGTAGTAGTCGTCGCCGTCGACATCGAAATGGACCTGCCGGCCAACGAATGCAAACCCAGGTCCAAGTTCCCGCAGGGTTTCGTGATCCGGTTGATCAAGTCCATTTCCAGTTCCCGTTCAGCGACTTCGCCGGACAAGCTCAGGAGTTCGAAGTTGTACGGATCTTTCGCGATCTGTTGCGCAAAATTGGACGGCGCCGCGCCTGTCCGTTCAAAGGTCCGGTTCAAGATCATGTTCAACAGGACATTTCTCGACCACCGATGCTGGACGGCCGCCGCAGCATAGGAAACACGATCTTCCCGTGCGCAACCTATCCAAAGGGACGGTGACATGGCCACACTGCAATTGCGCAACAAGCTGTTGCGTAATTGGCTTCCTGCCACGCGCCCGCAAATGTTGTATGCACTGGATGTTGCGCGGCGAAAGGCCCTTAATCTCGGGGAAATCCGCACGCGAATCGGAGAATGGACGATTAATTACCGCTCCCCCAGCCGTGCTTCTCCTGCTGCAGTCTGACGACCTGATCGATGGCCCAATACGGCTCAATCAACTGAGTATTAACGGTCCGCAAGACTTTGTTTCGTGCGGTCCGGAAAGCACGGGGTCGTCCGCTTTGTCCAGCAGAGGCGCAGTCCTAGCCGTTCGAATTCCCTATCGCCCCCGCGCAGAACGACGCCGGTACCAGGCAACAAAGCCCCACAGCGCAACGATCAAACATACGGCAGCCACAATCCCCCGCCACCAAATAAAAGGTTGCCAAAGCCCGAATATCAGGGCCCAAACAAGGAGAACGCCACTCACGTCGAGTCGTGGGGCTCGGATCTTCACGGAGGCTCTCCTTCTTCCATCTGTCTCTGTCCAGGAGCGCAAGCGCCAAAGACCAAGAATACTTTCCCAACGGCCCGACGTCGGACGCGGACCGAACGCCCCGTCGCCGGAGCGCGACGCGGACCGAACGCCCCCCGACGTCGGAGCGCCCCGCGGCCCCCCGCCCCGTCGCCGGAGCGCCGCGAGACGCGACCCCGTTGCCCACACCAAATCCCAGTGACACCACCGCGGCTGACGGCCATACTGGGAGCATGAGCGTCAACACCCGCCGCACAGCGGAAGGCGCCGCTGTTGCCACCCCGGCCCCCACTGCCCCCGCTGCTCCGACAGAACCAACCGCACCGGCCTCTCCAACAACCGGTCCCATCACCCGCGAAGAACTGCAACTTGCTTCGCGCAACCACGCCATGCCGTTGGAAATGCTCCGATGGCCCGTCACCCCGCTGGGCATGCACTATCTCCTGGTCCATTTCGACGTCCCCCGGATCGATCCCGTCTCGTGGCGGCTGAATATCGGCGGGCTCGTGGACCATCCGCACGAATACACCCTCTCTGACCTCCAGCACCGCGAGCGCCGCACCCAGGCCGTCACGATGGAGTGCGCCGGCAACGGCCGCTCGCGGCTGGAACCGCGGCCTGTGAGCCAGCCATGGGACCAGGGTGGTGTGGGCACCGCAGAATGGACCGGCACCCCGCTCGCTCCGTTGCTGCTCGACGCCGGCGTCTCACCGGACGCCGTCGAGCTCGTCTTCACGGGCGCGGACCGCGGGATCCAGGGCGGTAAGGAGCATCAGTACGCGCGCAGCCTGACTCTCGCGGAAGCGATGTCCGACGACGTCCTGCTCGCCTACGAGGTCAACGGCCAAGCCCTGCCGCCGCAGCATGGCTACCCTGTCCGTTTGCTGGTTCCGGGTTGGTACGGGATGACGAGCGTCAAATGGCTGCAATCCATCGAGGCAATCGACCACAGTTTCGACGGCTACCAACAGCTTGACTCCTACCGCTACACCCAGGACGCAGACGATCCGGGCGAACCCGTCCAGCGGATCAAAGTCCGCTCCCTGATGGTTCCCCCTGGAATTCCCGATTTCCTCACGAGGCAGCGCACGCTCGACGCAGGACCGGTGCTGTTGAGCGGCCGGGCCTGGTCCGGGCAGGGAACCGTGGACAGCGTCGAAGTCTGCGTGGACGGGGTCTGGGAGCAGGCCCAACTTCACGCTCCGGCGGGCCGGCATGCGTGGCGCGGATGGACGTTCACCTGGATCGCAACGCCCGGTTCCCACGAGTTGGCGTGCCGTGCCACGGATTCCATCGGGCAGACCCAGCCCGAGACCCCGGAGTGGAACTACCAAGGCATGGGAAACAACGACATCCAACGGCTGACCGTAACGGTCCGGGAGTAAACGGGCCGGGCAAATGGGCGCCACTTCCAAGAACACCGCCGACTACGAATTCCGCACCGTCTGGCGCGTCGCGGGGACCCCGCGTGAGGTCATGGATATCTTGGGCGACGCCGGAACGCTGCCCCGCTGGTGGCCCTCGGTGTACCTGAGGGTTGTTCCGCTCGATCCGGGAAATGCGGACGGTACAGGCAAGGCCTTCTCCCTCCACTCCAAGGGTTGGCTGCCCTACACGCTGCGCTGGAGGTTCACGGTCACCGAACCCATCACGGAGCGCGGTTTCGCGATCGCGGCGAACGGCGACCTGCGTGGCACCGGGCGCTGGACTTTCGAACAGGACGGCCCGGAAACGGTGGTCAGCTACGACTGGCGGGTCAGTACTTCGAAACCGCTGCTCCGACGGCTAAGCTGGCTGCTCAAGCCCGCTTTTGCCGCGAATCACCATTGGGCGATGGCCCGCGGCCAGGAGAGTCTCGCCCTTGAATTACGACGACGACGTCCCGGCACGGACCTCTCCAAGGTCCCCCGCCCCGCGCCGCCTACGTTTGCAAGCCGTTACCGTTGGCCAAGGAGTACAACGCATGCCTGATGACAACAAAGACGAAGTCCGCTGGTTGGCGCAGCCCGAGGACCAGGACTATCCGAGCGCGGCCGACTATTTGTCCCTATTGGAATCCGACGACGTCGTTGCCACCATCGTCGCGGCGCTCAAGGACGCGACCATCCAGCACCGCAAGGCCAAGGACATTCTCCGGGCCGCGCGGCTAGCGCTGTTGCCCGAGGACAACGCCCATGTGGCCTCGGACCTGAAGAAGATCAAGGAAGGCAAGAAGCTCTCGCCGATCCTCATGGTCAAAGGCGACCTGGCCCGGGGCATTCCCGCGCAGGTGGCCGATGGCTACCATCGGGTGTGCGCGAGCTACTACACGAACGAAAACACCGACATTCCGCTCAAACTGGCTGATGCGCCCCGGTAACCCCCGCTAACCAACCGCAACGCCGGTAGAAGGAGGAACGTGTGTCGTTCTTTCAGCTTTCGCTGATCGCCACGGTCGCGCTCCTCGGGCCGTTGCTCGCGCTGCCCCGGAAATGGCACCTTCCCGTTGTCCTGGGACAGTTGCTGGCGGGCATCGTCATCGGACGCACAGGCCTGGGACTGGTTGATTCCTCGAATCCCACCTTCACGTTCGTGGCCGACGTCGGATTCGCCCTCATCATGTTCGTCGCCGGGACGCACGTCCCCGTTCGGGACAAAGCCATCCGCCCCGCCCTGGGTAGCGGCGCCCTGCGCGCGGGCGTCGCCGCGGTGCTGGCCGCCGTCGTCGGGATCGTCATCGCTTTCGCCTTCGGGACCGGACATGCTCCCCTCTACATCGTGCTGCTCGCTTCCTCCTCGGCGGCACTGGTCTTGCCGATCGTCGACTCGCTTCGGCTGACAGGGCCGAAGGTCCTGACGACGACGGCGCAAGTGGCGATCGCTGACATCGCCTGCATTGTGGCGCTTCCGTTAGCCGTCGACCCGCCTAACGCTGGCCGGGCAGCGGTGGGGGCAGCCGTCGTCGCGGCTTGCGCGTTGGTTTTGTTCTTCGTACTTCGCTGGCTGGAGAACAGCGGCAACCGCGGACGGTTGCATGACATCTCCGAAGACCGGAAGTTCGCCCTGGAACTGCGGATCCAACTAGCGTTGCTCTTCGCGCTTTCAGGGCTTGCGGTCCTCGGACACGTCTCCATCATGCTGGCCGGGTTCTCCTTCGGCCTGGTGGTCTCCGCGGTGGGCGAACCCCGTCGCCTGGCGCACCAGCTCTTCGCCGTGAGCGACGGTTTCCTGGGGCCGGTCTTCTTCGTCTGGCTGGGTGCATCGCTCGACCTGAGGACCCTCGCAGGCAGCCCGAGAATGATCCTCCTCGGGATCTGCCTTGGCTTTGGAACGCTGCTGGTCCACGGAAGCATCCGGGCCCTCGGCCAGCCCCTGCCGCTCGCAGTACTGGCCTCGTCCCAATTGGGAGTGCCGGTTGCCGCCGCCACCATCGGCTCCCAATTGCACTTGCTGGAACCAGGAGAAGCCGCGGCGATGATCCTTGGTGCCCTCATCAGCATCGGGGCAAGCACCATCGCGGGCTCGCGCGCGGCACGCAGCTTCTCGCAGGCCGCACCAGGATCGGCAGGCGAAGGGCCAGCGAGCGGTGGGCCGGCAGACAAGGGCCACGCCGGCAAAGGCCCGGCAGGCAAGCCCTCCGAAGGCGGTCCCGCGGTGACCGCCTGATCCCCGAACCCGCGGCATGCAACCCCGTCACACGACCCATCCGACGGCAGCCCGGCCACGAACCACCGATAGAATGTCGGGGTTGACCAGCCGGAACTGGACGGTCCATCACCCGCTGGAACGCTACCGAGGGAGGAACCCGTGCGCTCATCGCGTGCCCGGACACCCTTCCACGCCATGCGTTCGACCGCTCTGGCGGTGGCCATTGTTGCCCTCGCAGCAGGGGCCCACGTCCTCTCCGGCGGCGCGCTTCCCGTTGCGCCGGTGCTGCTGGCCGTCCTCGCATTGACCGGGCTCGTCACCACCCTTGCTACCCGGTTCAAGCTCGGCTTCCCGGTCATTGCCGCCCTTTTGGGAGCCGGCCAGCTGGTCCTGCACGAAGCCTTCATGGCATTCGGTCCGCTCATGGGCCCGGCTCCGGGATCACCGGCACACCACCTCGCAGCCGAGCACGTTTCGCCGCCGCTGGGAGCTGAAACAGTACATTTTCACGAGGCCGACACTCCCCTCAGCTGGTTGATGCTGACCGGGCACGCCCTCGCGACAGCCGCTTCGGCCTTGCTGCTGGCCAAGGGGGAGCAGGCGCTGTGGCAGCTCGAGGCCTGGCTCCGTCCCCTCCTGCGGCTCATCCGCCTGGTCTTCAGGCCCGACGCCGGCAGCGCATCTGTTGCGTTCAGCGCACCGGCCGTGTTCATCCCCCGACCGTGGCGGAACCTCAGGCAAGACAGCAGACGCGGCCCGCCCGCCGTCGTCGTACCCTCCTGACTCCGCCCGGCGCCGCCTTCAACTGGTGACGGGCACATCCCCGTACTTTGGCGCGCTTTCGCGCGCCCGTTGAAAGGCAACAACCATGAACAAGTCCTCACTCCGCCGCGCCCTCACCGCCACCGCCACCGCCGGCGGGACCGCCGCGCTGATGATGGCCGGGCTCGCAGGCGCCTCTGCGCACGTCTCCGTCACGCCAGACAAAACCACGGCCAACTGGTACGCCCTGTTGACCTTCGGTGTCCCGCATGGCTGCGACACTTCGGGCACCACCAAGCTGACCATCAACCTGCCCGAGGAACTGACGGACGCCACGCCCACCGTGAACCCCAACTGGACGGTCGAGAAAGTGACGCAGACGCTGCCTGCGCCCAAGAAGCTGGCCGACGGCACATCAATCACCAAGCGCACCAGCCAGATCGTCTACACGGCCAAGGTTCCGCTGGACCCGCACTTGCGCGACGCCTTGGTGCTGTCCGTGAAGCTGCCCGACGCGGCCGGTAAGACGCTCTACTTCCCCACGCTCCAGAACTGCGAGCAGGGGCAGACAAACTGGGCTGAAATCCCGAAGGACGGCCAGGACCCGCACTCGCTCAAGGCTCCGGCGCCGTCAGTGGCCGTCACAGCCGCGGATGCCGCCGCTGGCGATGGCCACATGGCTGCGTCGATCTCCACAGAGCAGGCTGCGTCCGTGACCGACGACGGCTCACAGGCGCGCAGCTGGGCCGGCCTGATCGCCGGCGTGGCAGGGCTGGGGCTGGGTGGCGCGGCCTTCTTCCGCAGCCGTTCCGCCAAGGCTTCAGTGTCCAAGTAACGAGTCCGCTGGGTGGGCGTCCGGAACATTACGATCCGGACGCCAATCCGGCGCCGCTGCCGCGCCGCAGTTGACTCCGGCAAATGACGACGAAATGCTGTGCGCATGACGAATATGCGAGTCAAGAACGGTCTCCTGCTCACGATGGCAGCAGCCTCGGTATTCCTGCTCTCCAGCTGTTCCTTGAGCCAAGCCCAGCCCTCGGGCTCAGCCACGCCGAGCGACACGGCTTCCGCCTCGACGTCAACCTCGGGCTCGGCCTCAAGTACTCCGAGCTCCAGCGGCAGCGCCTCGCCATCGAACTCCGGGACGACGACGGCATCCGGCGTCGCACTCTGCAAAGCGGGCTCGCTGACGGCTTCTGTCGACGCCACCGGAGGCGGAGCGGCAGGCAGCGTCTACATGAAACTCATCCTGACCAACTCGGGTACGGAACCCTGCGTCCTGAATGGTTTCCCGGGTGTCTCACTCACGTCCGGAGCCACGGGCGATCCGATCGGCGCTGCTGCCGCGCGCGACGACTCCCAACCTGTGACACAAGTGCTCCTCGCTCCGGGGAAGGCCGGTTTCGCCCAGCTCCGCTACACCCAGGCGGGCAACTACCCCGAGTGCACCCAGGCCCCTGCCGCGGGCTTCCGGGTCTACCCGCCCGAGGACACCGCTTCGCTGTTCATCCCGCAGCAGCGCACGGCCTGCAGCAACACCAACATCAACCTCTTGAGCGTCCAGGCGTTCCAGGCCGGATAGGCGGGATAGGCGGGTAGCGCTGCTCCTCTTCTTGCGCTGTTCCTTGTTGTGTCAGTGCCGTGAGGCATGATGGAGGAATGCAGGAGCAGGAGCTACCGGGCGGTTCTGGCGATACGGCCATGGACCGCTTCAGCCGTGCCACGCGCGAGTGGTTCCTCGGTGCTTTCTCCGCGCCCACCCCTGCCCAGGACGGTGCATGGAAGGCCATTTCTTCGGGATCGCACGCTTTGGTGGTCGCTCCCACGGGTTCCGGCAAGACGCTCGCGGCATTCCTGTGGGCGCTGGACCGGCTCCTGTCGGTGTCCCCGGCCGCTTCGGAAGATGCCCTCCCTGGGCTTGCGGAGGCAAGCGGCCGTGCCCGCGCCAAAGCCCCCAAGCGCAAGACCCGCGTCCTCTACATCTCACCCCTCAAGGCACTCGGCGTCGACGTCGAACGTAACCTCCGCTCGCCGCTGATCGGCATCACGCAAACCGCCAAACGGCTCGGACTGCCGGCCCCTCTGGTGAGCGTCGGCGTCCGTTCCGGAGATACGACGACGGCGGACCGCCGCGCGCTCCTCAGCCACCCGCCGGACATCCTCATCACCACGCCCGAGTCCTTGTTCCTGATGCTGACGTCCAAAGCCCGGGAGACGCTCAGCGAAGTGGACACCGTGATCGTCGACGAGGTCCACGCCGTTGCAGGCACCAAGCGCGGCGCACACCTCGCGGTGTCATTGGAACGGCTTGATGCTCTGCTGCCGAAACCCGCCCAACGGATCGGCCTCTCGGCCACCGTGGAGCCGCGCGAGCTCGTCGCACAGTTCCTCGCAGGCTCGGCACCCGTGGAAATCGTCGCACCGCCGTCGCACAAGAACTGGAACCTCAGCGTCAGCGTCCCTGTGGAGGACATGTCCGACCTGGCGGGAGCTGCAGGCGCTTTCGATTCCGGACCGGCCTCCGGACTGCAACCTCAAGCCTCCATTTGGCCGCATGTTGAGGAGAAGATCGTTGACCTTGTGCTGTCGAAGCAGTCCACCATTGTGTTTGCCAACTCCCGGCGCCTCGCGGAACGGCTCACGGCCCGGCTGAACGAGATCTACGCAGAACGCCAACTCACGGCGGTGGATGTGTTTGCTGCCCCGGCGGATTCGGTGCTGGACGCGGGGCCCTCCTCGGGGCTGCCGGCCTCGACGGCGACACCCGCACACATGATGGCCCAGGCCGGAAGTACCAGCGGCGCCGACCCGGTTCTGGCCCGCGCGCACCACGGTTCTGTGTCCAAGGACCAGCGTGCACTCATCGAGGACGACCTCAAGTCGGGCCGGCTTCGGTGTGTTGTCGCGACGTCATCCCTCGAACTGGGTATCGACATGGGAGCGGTAGATCTGGTGGTCCAGGTCGAATCGCCGCCATCCGTGGCCAGCGGACTGCAAAGGGTTGGCCGCGCGGGCCACCAAGTAGGCGAAATTTCCGAAGGGGTGCTCTTCCCCAAGCACCGGGCAGACCTCGTCCACACCGCCATCACCGTGGAGCGCATGCTGGGCGGGAAGATCGAACGCCTCCATGTTCCCGCCAACCCCTTGGACATCCTGGCCCAACAAACGGTCGCAGCCACCGCGCTGGGAAGCATCGACGTTGAAGAATGGTTCGCCACCGTGCGCCGCTCCGCTCCGTTCGCCACCCTGCCCCGCTCCGCCTTCGAAGCCACCTTGGACCTCCTCGCCGGACGGTATCCCTCGGACGAATTCGCCGAGCTCCGGCCGCGCATCATCTGGGACCGGAACGCCGGCACCATCGAGGGCCGCCCCGGAGCGCAGCGCCTTGCGGTGACCTCGGGCGGCACCATCCCGGACCGCGGGCTCTTCGGCGTGTACATCATCGGCACGGAAAGCGAAGGGTCTGGGTCCCGTTCGGCGTCCGAGTCCGGCTCCGGCCGGCACGGTGCGGCGTCCGCGCAGGAGCCGAGTCCGGCGTCGCGCGCTGCCAAAGGCGGCCGACGCGTCGGTGAGCTCGACGAGGAAATGGTCTACGAATCACGCGTCGGAGACATCTTTGCGCTGGGTGCCACCAGCTGGAAAATCGAGGACATCACGCACGATCGTGTCCTTGTCTCCCCCGCCTTCGGCCAGCCCGGAAAACTCCCCTTCTGGAAGGGCGATTCCTTGGGCCGGCCGGTGGATCTCGGCCGCGCGCTCGGAGCATTCGTGCGTGAGCTCTCCGCATCGGATCAAGGTCCAGCGCTGGAACGCTGCAAGGCCAGCGGACTGGACGACTTCGCCGCCGGCAACCTGCTCCAGTATCTGGGCGAACAGAAGCAGGCCACGGAGGTCGTCCCCAATGACCGGACGCTCGTGGTGGAACGGTTCCATGACGAACTCGGCGACTGGCGCGTGGTGCTGCACAGCCCCTTCGGCATGCCGGTCCACGCACCGTGGGCACTCGCCGTCGGGCAGCGGCTCCAGCAGCGCTACGGGCTGGACGGTTCCGCCATGGCCGCCGACGACGGCATCGTGCTCCGGGTGCCGATGATGGAGGACGAACCTCCTGGAGCGGAGCTGTTCCTCTTTGACCCGGACGAGCTTGAGCAGATCGTGACGGCGGAGGTTGGCGGCAGTGCGTTGTTCGCCTCCCGCTTCCGCGAGTGCGCCGCGCGTGCGCTGTTGTTGCCTCGGCAGAACCCGGCGAAAAGGCAACCGCTTTGGCAGCAGCGGCAACGCTCCGCGCAATTGCTGGATGTCGCCAAGAAATATCCGTCCTTCCCCATCGTGCTCGAAACCGTGCGCGAATGCTTGCAGGACGTCTACGACCTCCCCGCGCTGAAAGACATTGCCGCTTCGATCGAGCGCCGGGAACTGCGCTTGGTACAGACCACCACGCAGCAGCCCTCACCCTTCGCCAAGTCGCTGCTCTTTGGCTACGTGGCCCAGTACCTGTACGAGGGCGATTCACCGCTCGCCGAGCGCAGGGCCGCCGCTTTGGCGCTCGACTCCACCCTCTTGAACGAGCTCCTGGGCAGGGTGGAACTGCGCGAGCTCCTGGATGCCAAGGTCATCGAGGCCACCGAACTCGAACTCCAACGGCTGGCACCGGATCGGCAAGTCCGGGGCATGGAAGGCGTGGCGGACTTGCTGCGACTGCTCGGCCCCTTGAGCGTCGAAGAAGTGGCCGCCCGTTTGCAACCCGAAGGAGCGGAGTCCTCCCCGGAACCGGATGCGCTGAAATCGGCCGCCGGAACGGAGCTGGCTGCGTTGCATCTGGCGGCACTACGCAAGGCCAACCGCGCCCTCTTGGTGACGCTCGGCGGCGTCGAACGATTCGCCGCCATCGAGGACGCGGCCCGGCTCCGGGACGCCATCGGGGTTCCGCTGCCCATGGGTGTGCCTTTGGCGTTCATCGAACCCGTCCACGATCCGCTCGGGGATCTGGTCTCCCGTTACGCACGAACCCACGGACCGTTCACGGCCGAGGAAGCCGCCGCGAGGCTGGGACTGGGTGTCGCCGTCGTGAGCACCGCACTGAAACGCTTGGCGGCCGACGGCCGTGTGGTGGAAGGCGAGTTCCGTCCGCACCCGAGCGCGCCGGACACGGTTCCGGATGAGGGGGCGGAGCTGTTTGAGGCGCCGGAACTCCCGGCCATTCCGCTCAGCGGAGTCCCATTTGGTAGCGAGTGGTGCGATGCCGAAGTCCTTCGCAAGCTCCGGCGTCGTTCGCTGGCGGCGTTGCGGGCCGAAGTGGAACCGGTGGACCCTGCTGCGTACGGCCGGTTCCTGCCCGCCTGGCAAAACGTGTCCGCACCTTCTGGCCGCCCTGGTTCTTCAGGAGGCAGGGGCGCCTCCGCACTGCGCGGGCTCGACGGCATCATGACGGCCATCGATCAGCTCTCCGGCGTGCCCGTTCCGGCGTCGGCCTGGGAACCGTTGGTGCTGGCAAGCCGGATCTCCGGCTACCAGCCGGCCATGTTGGACGAGCTCATGGCCGCAGGCGAGGTCTTGTGGTCCGGGGCCGGATCGTTGCCCGGGAACGATGGCTGGATCAGCCTCCACGTGGCCGAAGCCGCGGAACTGACGCTCAACCCGGACCCTGATTTCGAGCCAGGCGATGCCCAGCTCCGCCTTCTGGAATACCTGCAAAGCGGTGGCGGCGCCTATTTCTTCCGGCAACTCACCGAAGTTGCCGGAGGCATGGATGCGGTCCTCAGCGACGACGCCGTGGTCGCTGCCCTGTGGGATCTCGTCTGGGCCGGCCGCATCACGGGCGACACCTTTGCCCCCGTCCGCGCGATGATCGCGGGAGGCCGCACGGCGCACAAGCAGCCCGCCCGGCCGCCGCGTGCCAGATCGCTGCGGATGAGCAGGCTCGGCCGCTCGCACGGCACTGGCTTGATGGGGTCGCCCGGGCTCACGGGCGGACGCTACGGCTCGATCTCCGGAACGGCTCCCACTCCTCCGCTCGCCGTTGGCCGCTGGTCGGCTTTGCCGGCGCCTGAGCTCGACCCCACCATCCACGCGCGCGGCACCGCCGAACTCCTCCTCGACAGGTACGGCATAGTGACGCGCGGCTCCGTCATGGTGGAGAACATCGTGGGCGGATTCGGGCTCATGTACAAGGTCCTCGCGCGCCTCGAAGAAGCCGGGCGGTGCCGCCGCGGCTACTTCATCGAGCACCTCGGCGCAGCCCAGTTTGCCGTCCCGGCGACGGTGGATCGCTTGCGTTCCTTTACGGAAGATACCCAACTCGCCAAGGCCGAACCTGTCGCTTTGGCCCTTGCCTCCACGGATCCCGCCAACCCCTACGGCGCAGCTCTCCCCTGGCCCGCGTTGGCCGTCGACGCCGGCTCGGGTCACCGTCCGGGGCGGAAAGCAGGTGCCCTGGTGGTGATGGTCGACGGCGCCTTGGTTTTGTACGTCGAGCGCGGCGGGAAGACCCTGCTCACTTTCAGCCAAGACGACGCCGTCCTGGCGGCTGCCGCTGCCGCGCTCGTAGGAGTGGTGCGCCGGGGAGCCGTGGACAAACTGATCATGGAGAAAGTCAACGGCCATGACCTCTTGGACACCCCCGTGGCGTCTGCCCTTGCGGCTGCCGGGGCGTACTCCACGCCGAAGGGATTGAGGATCCGTGCCTGAGATGGGGTTCCGTGCCTGAGATGGGGTTCCGTGCCTGAAGGCGACTCAGTCTGGCGGGCTGCCGCAGAGCTGCACAAGGCCCTCGCTGGGCAGACACTCGTCTCCTCAGACTTCCGGGTGCCCCGGTTTGCCACACTGAACCTGGCCGGATGGACAGTGTGCGAGGTGGTGCCACGAGGCAAGCACCTACTCATGCGATTGCTGGAGCCGGCGGCTTCGTCGGACACGGCAGGTTCCGCGGCTTCTCCGGACGCGGCCGGTTCGGCCGGGGCCGGACCACCTCGCCGCGCCCTGACCATCCATTCGCACTTGAAAATGGAGGGAAGCTGGCAGGTCTATGCCCCCGGCGGCCGTTGGAGGAAACCCGGCCACACCGCCAGGTGCGTCCTCCGCACGGCGACGGCCGACGTCGTCGGCTTCTCCTTGGGAGTCCTGGAAGTGATCCCGACCCCGGACGAGTCCCGCGCGGTGGGGCACCTGGGCCCGGACCTGCTCGGGCCGGACTGGGACGCCGCAGAGGCTGTTCGACGGCTCCGGGCCGCGCCGGAAGCACCGATCGGCGTCGCACTGTTGGACCAGCGGAACCTCGCCGGTATCGGCAATATCTACCGTTGCGAAACGTGTTTCCTGGCCGGGGTACATCCGGCCGCGCCGGTATCGGCCGTACCGAACCTCGCGGGGATGCTCGGGGAAGCCAAGGTCCTGCTCGAAGCCAACTTGGGATCGGGCCGAAGGATTACGCGTGGCACCGCCTTCCCTGGGGTCCGGGGGACTCCCCGCTCCGGCTATTGGGTGTACGGCCGCGAGCACCAACCGTGCCTTCGTTGCCGTACGCCCATTCGCCGCGGGGTGCTGGGACCGGCGTCGGGAATGGAAGACCGGACCATCTACTTCTGCCCGGAGTGCCAGCCGGCCTCGTCCGGCTGACGCTGGATTGCCTGGCGATGCGGAAAATTCCTGACGCCCCCGGAGTTCCGGGGGCGTCAGGAATTCCGCGAGTCGCCAGGAAGAATGCGTGTCACGGAGCGGCCGGCACTGCTTCAGGAACAGCCACGGGAGCCTTCACTGGAACCGTGAACAGGGGCAACAACCACTGCACCAGCGGCCCGATGGCCACGGCGTACACGACGGTTCCGACGCCGACGGATCCACCCAGCAGCCAACCCACGCCGAGCACAACAACCTCGATCAGGGTCCGGGACAAGCGCACCGACCATCCGGTGCGGCGGGCAAGTCCTGTCATGAGTCCGTCGCGGGCACCCGGGCCAAGGCGTGCGCCTATGTAGCAAGCGGAGGCGATCCCGTTGAGGACCACGGCGCCGGCGAGCATGGCGATCTGGCCGCCCAGGTGCGAGAACGTGGGGATCAGGGCCAGTCCGATGTCCGCGAACACGCCCACCAGCACGGCGTTGGCGAGGGTTCCGAAGCCGGGCATCTGCCGCAGCGGTATCCAGAGCAGCAACACAAGGAAGCTGACAACCACCACGACGGTGCCGATGCTCCACCCGATCTTCCCCGCGACACCCTGGTGGAACACATCCCAGGGATCCAGGCCAAGGCCGGCCCGGATGAACATGGCCAGGGAGATCCCGTACATCGCGAGGCCGATCAGGAGCTGGGTGATTCTGCGGGTCATCATGGAACCATGCTCCCGAAAACTGGCATTGCTTTCCATAGCCAGTTTGCAATACTGGTCTTATGCCCGGATCCCTGAACCCCACAGCCATGCTGCGTCTCCTCGGGGCGTGGAACACCGGCGCCGCTCCCGCCTATCGCGAGCTTGCCGACGTCGTACGCCTTTTGGTGATGGACGGGCGCATCCCGCTCGATGTCGCGCTGCCCAGCGAGCGGGCGCTTGCCGACACCCTGGGCGTCAGCCGGACCACAGTCACCGCCGCCTACGCCAGCCTGCGCGAGCAAGGATTCCTTCGTGGCGGCCAGGGCAGCCGGGGCCGGACGGGCATTCCGCACCGGACGATTCCGGTCAGTGGACCGGGGCTGGCCGTTCCGGAGGGGATTCTCGACCTCGCCTACGCTTCGCTGCCGGCCACCGGCGAGGTGGTGCACCGGGCATTCGCCGACGCATTGATCGACCTCCCGGCACTGTTGCCCGGTTTTGGCTATGACGCGGTCGGGCTCCCGCCGCTCCGGGAGGCCATCGCCGACCGCTACACGGCAGCCGGCATCCCCACGACGGCCGCACAGATACTGGTGACTTCGGGAGCCCAGCACGCGCTGAACATCATCTTGAGAACCCTCGCCGGGCGGCAGCAGAAGGTCCTCGTGGAGCATCCCAGCTACCCCAACGCGCTCGACGCGATCCGCGCTTCGGGCTCCCGCACGGTACCGGTACCCATGCCGCCTGCTGCGGAGCCGGCGTCGGGCGGCCGCGTCGAGCCGACCTCGGGCGGCTGGGATATCGACGGCATGGTGGCGGCAATGCGCCACCAACGCCCGGCCATGGCCTACCTCGTGCCGGACTTCCACAACCCGACGGGGCGGATCATGTCCAACCTTCAGCGGCGCCGCCTGGTGCGTGAGGCGGCGGGGACCGGCACCGTCCTTGTGGTGGACGAGACGTTGCGGGAGCTAAACCTCGACGCCGTTAGCACCTCCCCGCTCTCGGCATTCAGTCCCGCCGTGGTGACCATCGGTTCGCTCAGCAAATCGCATTGGGCCGGGCTCCGGACCGGGTGGATCCGCGCTGATGAGGACTTGATCAGCCGCTTCGTGCAGACCCGGACCACGATGGATCTGGGCGGACCCGTCGTCGAGCAGTTGGCTGCGGCCCGGTTACTCAGGGCCTTCGCCGAACCGCTGGACGCCCGGCTTGCGGAGCTGCGGCGGAACCGGGAAGCGCTCCTTGGGCTGCTGGCCGAGCACCTGCCCGATTGGCACGTGGAACGTCCACGCGGCGGGCTGACAGCGTGGTGCAGACTGCCCACGCCGTCGAGTACCGCACTCACGGTCGTCGCCCCGGACTTCGGCGTGCGGCTGGCGGCCGGACCGCGCTTCGGCGTCGGAGGGGCTTTCGAGCACTACATGCGCGTCCCGTACACGCTGGCGCCGGCCCAGCTCGAGACGGCCGTGCTTGCACTGCGCGATGCCCAAGCCCGGATCGACGCGTCGCCGCAGCTCCGGACCACCCTGAAAGCACCCAAGGAACCCGCAGCGGTCGCCTAAATCCCGCGACTCCCCCAACTAGCTCGCATTTGTTGTCGTTTTGACGCCTCATAACGACAACAACTGCGAGCTAGTTGGGCTGCCCGGAGCCCATGCGCTGCTTGGCGGTGTTGCTGCCCGGACCGACCGGGACATGCGAAGTGGCTTTGGCCAGGCCGAACTGCGGCATGCCGTTGTAGACCACCTCGATTCCCGACGCCGGCACCTGGTAGGTTTCGTGCCACACGCCAATGTCGCCGCTTCCCGAGACTTCCTTCATGAAGCTTCGCCACGGCGCCAAGTGCGGCGAGTCCCTGTCCGCGGCGAAGCGCCTGAGGTGCTCGGGGCTCTCCCAATAGCTGAGCAGCATAGTGGTGCGCCCGAGCCACTGTTCGCAACCGAGCATTCCGGACTCCGGGTGCGCTGCGAGATGGCGGAGCATGGTGGGCATTGCCGATGCCACGCGCGCCACTTTGCCGATCTTCCACCAACGGTTGGCCCGCATTCCGATAAGGAATACGGTCACCGACTCGCGCCCGGTATCAGCTGTGAAGCGTCCCGGGAAGATTTCCTGTGCCATGTGAATCCTTCGGTCTGGGAACGGTAGCTCAAGTTCCGCTTGTCGAGTTTCATAACGTCGTTACGAAACAATGTTATGAAACACTTGGTGGCATGGCAAGACCCATCGTTCATGACCAGCTCGTCCAACAGCGGCTCCTTCAGGTAACCGCCGAACTCGTGGATCGGGATGGCCCGGTGCGAGTCACGCTCCGGGACGTTGCCGCGGCAGCCCAGACCTCAACGACGGCGATCTACTCGCTTTTCGGCGGCAAGGCACAGTTGCTGACGGCCGCCGTCGACGACGGATTCCGCTCGTTCGGAGACTCCCAGCGGCTCGCCGAAAGCGGCGGGCTCCGAAGCTTGGGCCTCGCCTACCGCTCCTGGGCGCTGGAACACCCGGCTTTGTATCGGCTCATGTTTGGCGGCACCCTTGCCGGCTATGTTGACTGCAGTCCGACGCCGGCAGTCGCCTCGGAAGCGATGCTTCCCCTGCTGCAGGCGGTGGCCGCCGCGCAGAATGCGGGAACCGTTCGAGATGCCGAGGCCACCACGATCGCCATGTCCATCTGGGGACAGGTCCACGGACTGGTGAGCCTGGAACTGGCGAACATGGACGAGCCCGGAACCGACTGGGAAGCGATCTACGACGCGGCGCTGGATGCCGTGGCCCGCGGCTGGCAATGACGCCCGATTTACTACGCGACGCGCAGATGGTCTGACGACACCGGAATCCCGGAGTCGTCAGACCATTTGCGCGTCGGCCAGCGTTTTGCGCGTCGCAGTTCTAGGCGTACACCTTCTCCAGGAACCCGCCCCAGGCTTTGGCGGTCAGTTCGGGATCGCCGCTGCCGCTGAAATCATGGACCGTCATGCCTACGGGCGCTCCGAAGGAGTTGCGGCCGAAGAAGCGGTAAAGCGTGTCTGCCGTCCGGAGGCCGAGGAAGTGCTGGTTGGAGAAGTCGAGCTCTCCGCTCAGCCGTCCCACGCCGTCGACGTCCACCTCAACGATGGAACCCTGCGCGACACCGTCCACGCCGAGTGCCTTCTTCAGCTGCACGAAACCGTCGGGGGTCTGCGAGACCGCCGGGCCCTGGATGTCCGTGAAGACCACGGGCTTCCCGTCAAAGTACTGAAGGTACTGGCCCAGGGTGTGCAGGTAGAACTCGGTGTGCTTGCTGGCGCCGTCGTACTGCCCCTCCCAGTTGTCCGCGAAGATGCCACTGTGGACATAGTGCAGCTTGGCCCGGCCGCCGTCGAGCGGTTCGAGGACGTGCTCCAGCTGGTTGAACCAGCCGTCCGGCCCGTCCATCCGGGTCACGAGGTGGCTGGGGTACTCGTCGACGGTTTTCACGGCCGGCCACTGGTCGGTGGGAAACATCCAGGCCGCGGTGTCCTGGGCGACAGCCTGCCAGACCCGTTCAGGAGTGCCGGGCAGTTCGGTGTCGGCCACGATTTCGAATTCACGGTTGTCAGTCATTGTCCTGTTCCTTTTCTGGAGAGTGCTGCGTATTTGTCTTGAGTGCGGGATGAAGTACGACGACGAGCCGGTGCTTGCGTGCGCCGCTCGCCGCTGCGGAAGCACCGCCGTCGTGGTATTTATCCACGAGCCGGGTCACCGCCACGCCGAGCTCCTCGGCGAAAGCAGCGCGGTCCGACGCCGAGCGGAAGGTGATTTCGCCGTCGATGGCGAAGCTCGCAAGCTTCTTCTTGGCCGCTGCCGCGCCTGCAATCAGCTTGCCCATCTCCTGGACGGTCCGGGCCGCGAGGGCCAGGAGCCAGAAGGCGGAAAAGCGGTCCGAGAAGCGTCGGGGATCCGGCGCCACGGATGCAAGTGCCACCGGCGAGATCAGGTACGACGCCGCCGTCGCGCGCAAAACGCGTTCGGTGACGTTGCCCTTCTTCCGTTCCTCCACAAGTTCGACGAGCCCATGCCGCTCGAGGGCCTTGAGGTGGTAGTTGACTTTCTGCCGGGGCAGGCCCACCTTGACCGCCAGTTGCGTGGCGGAACCGGGCTCGGCCAGCTCCTGCAGGATGCGGGTGCGGATCGGGTCCAGCGACGCTTCCGCCGCGGCGGGATCCTCGATCACTTCGATGTCCAACATGCTTCCATTCTGCCAACCGACAACTTTTGTTGTCAAGAACTTTTTTCTCGTCGGAGAAATGCACGACTCGGTCATAGGGGGCCATGCGAGCCTGTACCGCTGCAGTCAGCGAAGGAGTACCCTGCGGGTATCACCGTTCGTGAGGTGCAAGATGAGGTTCAATAGTCCGCCCGCTGAGTCCGGAGCCGACCGGCCACTCAGGCGTCGCAGGCGGCGGATCCGGGCCTGGGCCTCACGGCGTCCGGGCCTCGCTGCCTTGTCCATCGTCGGGGTCATCGCGATTGTGGGCGCCGCCGTCTTTTTCGGCGCATTCTGGTCCGCATCGTGGGTGGCGGTCCGCACACCCGCTGCAGCCGGCGCCTCGGCAGGGGCCGGCGGGGCCGGTGTCGGAGCAGGCGGTACTGGAGCAGGCGCCTCGGCGGATACCGGGATCTCGAAGATCCAACATGTCATCGTCATCATGCAGGAGAACCGCTCGTTCGACAGCTATTTCGGCACGTTCCCCGGAGCGGACGGGATTCCGATGCAGAACGGATCCCCCGCGATGTGCGTCCCGGATCCAGCCCACGGCACGTGCGTGAAACCGTACTACGACCCCTCCGACCGGAACTCCGGAGGCCCGCACAGCCAGAACAACGCCACGGCGGACATCGACGGCGGGAAGATGGACGGCTTCATCGCCCAGGCTGAGAAGGCCTCGACCAACTGCGCCCCGAATGCTCCGGCCTGCGCGGGCGGCAATCAAAGCGATGTGATGGGCTATCACGACGACCGTGACCTGCCCAACTACTGGGCGTACGCCAAAGACTTCACGTTGCAGGACCACATGTTCGAACCCAACGCTTCCTGGAGCCTGCCCGAGCACCTGTACATGGTCTCGGAATGGTCGGCCAAATGCAGCCGTGCGGGCGACCCGCAATCCTGCGTGAACGCCCTCCAGAATCCAGGCAGCCCGCCGGACTTCACCTCCACGATCCAGTCCACCATCATCGGCAAATGCCGGGCCGGCCTGCAGAACAAGGCCTGCAAGGACGCGCTCGCCGCGGCGGGGATCACTCCGGACATTGCCGCCCAACTGCACACCCTCATCACGCAAAACTGCGCCGGCTCGGACTCCTATACGAGTTGCCAGGCCGCGATCGACAAAGCAACCCTCCCCGACGCGCTCAAGCAAAAGCTCCTGGCCGCCGCCAAGCTCCTTGCTCCACCTGACTACGCCTGGACGGACCTGACCTATCTGCTGCACAAACAGAACGTGCCCTGGGCCTACTACGTCTTCAACGGCACCGAGCCGGACTGCGAAGACGACGCGGCCATGACCTGCGCTCCCGTGGCCCAGAACGCGAAGACACCGGGCATCTGGAATCCGCTACCCTACTTCGACACCGTGAAGCAGGACGGCCAGCTCGGCAACATCCAGTCCCTCAGCAACTTCTACACCGCCGCCAAAAAAGGCACATTGCCTGCTGTGAGCTGGATCGACCCCACCGGAGCCGTCAGCGAACACCCGCCGGCGCTGATCAGCACCGGTCAGGCCTACGTCACAGGCCTGATCAATGCCGTCATGTCGGGCCCGGACTGGAACAGCACCGCCATTTTCCTCTCGTGGGATGACTGGGGCGGTTTTTACGACCACGTCACCCCGCCCACCGTGGACCAAAACGGCTACGGCCTCCGGGTCCCGGGAATCGTCATCAGCCCTTACGCCAAACAGGGCAACATCGACCACCAAGTCCTCAGCCACGACGCATACGCCAAGTTCATCGAGGACGACTTCCTTCATGGCCAACGCCTCGACCCGGCCACCGACGGACGTCCCGATCCGCGGCCCGACGTCCGGGAGAACAGCCCCCAGCTCGGGAACTTGGTGAACGACTTCAACTTCAACCAGCAGCCCATCAAACCCGTCATCTTGCCAGGCGGCGCGACGTATTAGGTGGGGCGGCGCGCCGGGCTGCGAGCGCCGGGGCGCCGCACTGCGGGCGCCGGGGCGCCGGGCACGGCGGGCCTTGTGGCGGCCCCGGTAGAATAGACCGGTGATGCAATCCCCCCTTCCAGTGCGCGACGGCGTCAATGCCACCCGCCTGCGCCTCCCGGACGAGGGGCCGTGGGACACCGCAATGGACTACATGATGCACCGCTGGGGCCATATCGACCCCCAGGGCATCGAGGACAGGTTCGACGCCGGTGAAATCGTCGGCGAGGGCGGCGCGCCTCTTGACCGCCGCACTCCCCTCGAAGAGCACACCTTCATTTGGTACTACCGCACCCTCCCGCCGGAGACCCGGATGCCGGTGGAGATCAGCATCCTGCACCAGGACGAGCATCTCCTGGTCGTCGACAAGCCGCACTTCCTGCCCACCACCCCGGGCGGGACCTACATCCAGGAATCCGCGCTCGTCCGGCTCCGGAACCAGCTGGACCTGCCGGACTTGATCCCGATGCACCGACTCGACCGCATGACTGCAGGAGTGTTGCTGCTCTCCACCAACCCGGAAACTCGCGGCAGGTACCAGGTGCTCTTCGAAAAACGGCAGGTGCAAAAGGAGTACGAGTGCGTCTCGGCCGCGGCACCCGCCGCAGGCTTTCCCGCCGTCGGGTTCCCCGCCGTCGTGCGCAACCGCATGACGAAATCCCGCAGCTATCTCCTCGCCGAAGTGATCGACGGCGAACCCAACGCGGAAACCCGCATTGAGCTGCTGAGAACGTTCGACGGCGGCGCTCACGGCGGCGGCACCGCTCGCCGGGCGCTGTACCGCCTTGAACCCCACACCGGCAAGACCCACCAGCTTCGAGTGCACATGGCTTCGCTCGGGCTCGGGATCGTGAACGACGCGTTCTACCCCGAGCTCCTCGACAAGGCCCCGGACGACTACTCAAAGCCCTTGCAGTTGCTCGCCCGCGGCATCCGCTTCGTTGACCCCATCAGCAAGCAGGCCGTGGAATACCGGAGCCGTCTCGAGTTGAGCGAAGCCCACCCCGCCTGACGCCCGCTCACCTATGCGGGCTTTTTCTAGAACGCTCGCTCACCTATAACGCCCTTCCCCCAAACCCTCGCTCACGTATGGCGCCCTTTCCCTGGACGCTCGCTCACCCAAGCTGAGGAACATGTCCACCTTGCGGTCATACGTGAGCGAGCGTCCGCCCAAACACCCACATACCTGAGCGAGCGTGCGGCCAAACACCCACATACCTGAGCGAGCGTGCGGCCAAACACCCACATACCTGAGCGAGCGTCCGGCCAAACACCCACATACCTGAGCGAGCGTCCCGCCAACCCGCGGCCGCAAAACAATGGCGCGTTCACCGATGCCGACCGGACCGGGCGTATATGCTCGGGTTTGCCGGCCCGACGACCGCGGGCGGTGTTCGGTCTCGCGAATAGGAACCACATGGCCCACGCTGAAAACGAAGTCTCGATCAACCGCCCCGCAGACGATGTCTACGCCTTCCTGGCAGACGGGCTGAACAACAAGCTGTGGCGTCCGGCCGTCAAGACTGTGACCCTCGCAAGCGGAGAAGCCGGAAACCAGGGTGCCGTCTACTCCCAGACGATGGCAGGACCCGGTGGCCGCACGATCGCCGGCGACTACGAGATCATCGCAGCCCAGCCGGGCAGGCGACTCGATTTCCAGGTCATTGCCGGCCCCGCCCACCCAACGGGTTCCTTCACCCTGAACGAGAACGACGGCGGCACGACCGTACGCTTTGCCTTGGACCTCCAGCCCAAGGGCTTCATGAGGCTCATGGGGTCGATGATCACCAAGACCATGGAGTCGGAAGTCGGCCAGCTCGCGCAGCTGAAGTCCGTGCTTGAGGCGCAGCCCGCCTGACGCCACCCGCGAAAGCGCATTCACCCTCCCGAAGCCTCGAACACGCTCCGGAACACCTCCGTCGTCTCTGCGCTGAACAGCACAAATTCGACGAGTTCCAGCCCGCTGGAGCTTTCGGCATCGAACCGGCTGACGGCGTCGAACGCTACAACGGCGACTTCCCGCGCGTCCCAGCCGTAAACACCCGCGCTGATTGCGGGAAACGCAACGGAACTGGCCCCAAGGGACACTGCCACTTTCAGGCTTTCACGGAAACACGACGCCAGCGCCTCCGGATCGTTCTGGCCCGCGTGCCGGTTGGGGCCAACAGTGTGGATCACCCACCGTGCGGGCAATTTGAACCCGGGGGTGGCCACGGCCTGGCCCACTGGCAGTCCGTGCGGATACCGCTCTCGCACGTCCATGCACGCTGCCAGGAGTTGTCGGCCAGCCGCGCGATGGATGGCGCCGTCCACTCCGCCTCCGCCCATCAAAGACGAGTTGGCGGCGTTGACGATCGCGTCGACGTCGCGCTTGGTGATGTCACCTTGCAGGATTTCGAGCCGCATGGCGCAAGTCTCGCACGGCACTCGGGCGGCCGCACCAAAGTGGGGTAATTTGTGGCCATGGACATCACGACCGCTGAAGGCTGGGGAGCAGCGATCTATGTCTGGATCATCCCCATGGTGGTGGGCAACGCGATCTTGCCGCCCATACCGTCCGGGATGCTGGTGATCACCGGCGGGGCTCTGGCCGCGGAGGGCCGTGTCAACCCGTGGCTCTTGGGTTTGTTGGCCGCCGGCGCGTCCTGGCTGGGCGACATCCTCGTCTTCCAGCTGTTCAAGCGCCGTCTGGGACATGTCCTGGACCGCTGGCCTTGGGGCCGCAAAGTCCACCGCGGCATACATCAGGCCATCGCCAAGGCCGGCCGTTCCTCCACGTATGGCGGGATTATCGGCGGCCGGTTCATTTTGGGAGGCCGGCTTGCGGCGTCGGCGGCTGCGGGAATTGCCGACGTTTCCTCGCGCGGGTTCAGCCTTTGCGCCGGCTTGGGCGGGCTGTTGTGGGCCGCGTGGCAGATAGGACTGGGCTATTTCGCCGGTTCGACGACGAAGCTTCCCTTCTGGGCGAGCTCACTGATCGGCGTCGGCGTGGGGCTGCTGATCGGCATCGTGGTTGGCGTGCTCGTCACCCGTCGCCGGGGCGACCGCTCGCCAGTGGACGAGCCGGGCGAGCCGCCGCACCTTTAGGCGCGTCCCGCCGTCGGGCTCAAACCGGCGACCATTTCCCCCGCTGGCGGCGCAGCACGTAAAGGTTCCCTGTGAGTGCCACGCGCTCGACGGCGTCGCGCATCATGGCTGCCGAAGCGCGGGCCTCGCTGTTCTCACCCGAGTAGTCCCGCGGCTCCACCAGGAAGCGGAGGCTGATCTGGGCGACCCCGCCAACAATGTCCAGCTGCTTGGATTCCACGTGGTGCCGGGTTTCCAAGGCCTCGAGCGCAGCGGCCATGACCGACTCCGGCGGATTGCCCGGCTTGAGCCCGGTGATCTTCAACTTGGTCTGGAACGACGGCATCCCTCAACCCTAAACGCTCGCTGTGAGCGAGGGTTTCCCGAAAGACCCATATAGGTGAGCGAGCGTCGAAGGAAACACCCATATAGGTGAGCGAGCGTCGGAGGAAAGACCCATATAGGTGAGCGGGCGTCGGAGGGGACCAACGCCGGCTCACATATCGGGCAAAAGTCGGAAACGCTCGCTCACCTATGGGGCTTTGGGGACCAACGCTCTTCAATGTGAGCCCACTTCCAGATGCCCAACGCGAGAATCCACGCCACGATGAACAGACCCACGATCAGGTATCCGACGGCGTTGAGGTCCAGCCTGCCGATCGCGGCGAGCGGGCCGGTACTGATCCCGGTCCTCTGGACAAGGATCGAAAACAGCTCGACGGAACCGATGCCCAGCGCCACGGCGACCGACAAACCCGTGATCACGATGTTGTAATAGGCCCGTCGAGCAGGCCGGGACAACGCCCACCCATAGGCGAAATTCATGAAGACGCCGTCGACGGAGTCGAGCAAGCTCATTCCAGCGGCAAACAACACCGGCAAGGTCAGGATCGCGTACCAGGGAAGGGTGGAAGCCGCCGCGCCGCCCGCAAGGATCAGCAGGCTTACTTCCGTGGCGGTGTCGAATCCCAGGCCGAACAGCAATCCCACGCCGTAGACCTGCCACGGCCGGCTGATCAGGCGCGTGACCCGGCGGTACAGCCTGTTCAAAAGTCCGATGTTGCCTGAGAGCGCCTCATCCAGTTCGACGGCGGTGTACTCACCTTGGCGCATGCGTCGCACAGTCTTGACGATGCCCAGGAGCACTCCGAGATTCACAATGCCGATGACATAGAGGAACAACCCGGAGACCGTCGTGCCGAACAGCCCGAAGAATGAGTGAAGTTCCGTGCCGGCGGTGCTCGTGTTGTCCGCAAGGGTCCGGATGCCGGCGGCGAGCAAGGCACACATGCCGAAGACAATGCTGGAGTGCCCCAGGGAAAACCAGAATCCCACTGACATCCGCCGGCGGCCGTCGTTGCAGAGTTTCCGGGTGATGTTGTCGATCGCGGCAATGTGGTCCGCGTCGAAGGCGTGCCGCAGGCCGAGGGTGTACGCGGCCAGTCCGAGGCCAACGCCGAAAGCTCCTGCGGGAGCACCGTTGACTCTCGCCGTCACAGCCACGAGTGTGCCCCAACCCGCGGCATGGAGGAACGCGATAAACACCGTCATGCCACCGATCGACACCCGCTCCGGTCGGGTGAGGCCGCCGCGGAAGCCGCTCATTCCGGCTGGTCGCGTAGCCACCGTGTGCTTCATGGTTCGAGCCTCGGGTCCCACATGCGATGCAGAGCGATTGAATGGCCTGCCTATTTAGCGGAAGTATACGCCGGAGTCAAGTTGGGTGGTTGCGCTTTGTCCGGAGCAAGCCTATCTTGGCAACAAGGAGTGCCAGCATGCACGAACTCTCAATCACGCAGAGCCTTGTTGATGCCGTTCTGGAACGTACCGGAGAACGGACGGTCACCGGCGTGAATCTTAGAATTGGACCGCTCTCCGGTGTGCTGCCGGATGCCGTGCGTTTTTGCTTCGACATCGTTTCCGCCGGCACCTCCCTCGCCGGAGCCCAACTGATGATCGATGAACCACGGGGCCTGGCTCGATGCAGGAGCTGTGGCACCGAATTTGAACTAGAGGACCTGATCCTGCTCTGTCCATGCGGAAGCGCCGACGTCGAAGTCCTCAGCGGCCGCGAACTCATGGTGATGTCCGTGGAGGTGGCTTGAGGAATGTGTACAACATGCGGATGCGGCGACGAGACGAACACCAGGGTCTCCACCCTTGACGGAACTCAACCCATCGTGGAGCACCAGCACCCGCATGACCACGAGCACCCGCACGACCACGATCACCCCCATACCCACGAGCCGGTAACCATCACCCTCGAGCAAAACCTGCTGGCCAAGAACGACCTGCTCGCGGCGAGGAACCGTGGCTGGATGGCGGGCCGCGGAATCCGGGCGTTGAACGTGATGAGTTCCCCGGGCGCGGGCAAAACCACCCTCTTGGTCCGGACGCTCACGGACCTCGGCACGCAACTGCAGGCCGGCGTCATCGAAGGGGACCAGGAAACGTCGCTGGACGCGGACCGGATCCGGGCCGTCGGCCGCCCGGTCATCCAGATCAACACTGGAGCAGGCTGCCATCTCGACGCCGACATGCTCCAGCGCGGCCTCGACGCCCTGGATCCGCAGCCTGGCTCGACGGTTTTCGTGGAGAACGTCGGCAACTTGGTATGCCCCGCGCTCTTTGACCTCGGCGAAACCGCCAAGGTCGTGGTCATTTCAGTGACGGAAGGTGATGATAAACCCCGGAAATACCCGCACATGTTCATGGCAGCTGATCTGGTGATCGTCAACAAATCGGACCTGCTCCCCTATGTTGATTTCGACGTCGACGATTGCCTGCGGCAGATCCGGCAGATCAACCCGCACGCTGATTTCCTGGTCCTCTCCGCCACCACCGGTGACGGCCTCGCCGCTTGGTATGACTGGCTAGACGGCTCCACATCCCGGTCAGAATCCTTGACTGAATCTCTATCAGACGCACATTGAGCCCGATTCGGGCCGCTGAAAGAGGCAACGATGCCTACCGAAACTTCCCTCAAGGCCGAAGAAACCCTCATCCACGTGCTGTGGATCAACGCCGGACTCAGTTGCGACGGCGATTCGGTCGCCTTGACGGCGGCCACCCAACCCAGCGTCGAGGAGATCGCGCTCGGCGCGCTGCCCGGCCTGCCCCGCATCGCGATGCATTGGCCCCTGATCGACTTCGAATGTGGCCCCCAGGAGGGAGCCGACGATTTCCTGGAATGGTTCCGGAAGGCCGACCGCGGCGAACTGGAACCGTTTGTCCTGGTGGTCGAGGGATCCATCCCCAACGAAAAACTGCACGACGACGGCGGCTACTGGTGCGGGTTCGGAAACGACGTGAATACCGGCCAGCCGATTACGACGAGCGAGTGGTTGGACCGCCTCGCCCCGAAAGCCACCGCGATCATCGCGGCAGGAACATGCGCAACGTACGGCGGCATCCATGCCATGGCGGGAAACCCGACAGGCGCCATGGGAGTCCCTGACTACCTGGGTTACAACTGGAAGTCCAAGGCCGGGATCCCGATCGTTTGCGTCCCGGGCTGCCCCATCCAGCCGGATAACCTCTCCGAAACCATGACCTACTTGCTGTACCAGGCCACGGGACAGGCTCCGATGATTCCGTTGGATGACGCGCTGCGGCCCACCTGGCTGTTTGGCAAGACAGTCCACGAAGGCTGCGACCGGGCCGGCTACTACGAACAAGGCGACTTCGCCACCGAATACGGCTCCCCCAAATGCATCGTCAAGCTGGGATGCTGGGGTCCCGTGGTCAAGTGCAACGTGCCCAAGCGCGGCTGGATGAACGGAATCGGCGGTTGCCCGAACGTCGGCGGCATCTGCATCGGCTGCACCATGCCGGGCTTCCCGGACAAGTTCATGCCGTTCATGGACGAGCCTCCCGGCGGCAAGCTCTCCACCACCTCCATCAAGCCGTACGGATCCGCCATCCGGGCTCTTCGGCACATCACCACGCACACCCTGGACCAGGAGCCGAAGTGGCGCCGGCCCGGACGCGAGCTCCTCACTGGCGCGAAGCGCACTTGGTAACCCCCCCTCTTCCAGACAGGCGAAGCACAATGACCTCCACTATTCCCATGAATTCCGGGAGCGAAACGGGCAACAACAACCTCGTGGAGATGAACTGGGACCCGATTACCAGGATCGTCGGCAGCCTCGGCATCTACACCAAGATCGATTTCGCGAACAACCAGGTGGTGGAATGCAAGAGCACCTCCTCGATCTTCCGTGGCTACTCCATCTTCATGAAGGGCAAGGACCCGCGGGACGCCCACTTCATCACGAGCCGCATCTGCGGGATCTGCGGCGACAACCACGCCACCTGCTCCTGTTACGCACAAAACATGGCCTACGGAGTGAAGCCCCCGAACCTGGGCGAGTGGATCGTGAACCTCGGCGAAGCCGCCGAGTACATGTTCGACCACAACATCTTCCAGGAAAACCTCGTCGGTGTGGACTACTGCGAAAAGATGGTGTCCGAAACCAACCCCGGGGTCCTGGCCAAGGCCGAGAACACCCGCGCACCGCACGAAGCCGAACACGGCTACCGCACCATCGCGGACATCATGCGCTCCCTGAACCCGTTCACCGGCGAGTTCTACCGCGAAGCACTCCAGGTCAGCCGGGCCACGCGCGAGATGTTCTGCCTCATGGAGGGCCGCCACGTCCACCCCTCGACGCTCTACCCGGGCGGCGTGGGAACGGTCGCCACGATCCAGCTGATGACGGACTACATCACCCGACTCATGCGCTACGTCGAGTTCATGAAGAAGGTCGTCCCCATGCATGACGACCTGTTCGATTTCTTCTACGAAGCGCTCCCCGGCTACGAACAAGTAGGCCTGCGCCGTACCCTCCTCGGCTGTTGGGGTTCCCTGCAGGATCCGGACTACTGCAACTTCGAGTACAAGGACATGACGCAGTGGGGCCGGAAGATGTTCGTCACCCCCGGCGTCGTTGTGGACGGGAAACTGGTCACCACTGACCTGGTGCGCATCAACCTGGGCATCCGGATCATGCTTGGCTCCTCGTATTACGAGGACTGGGAAGACCAGGAGATGTTCGTGACGCACGATCCCCTCGGCAATCCGGTGGACCGCCGTCACCCGTGGAACCAGCACACCAACCCGAGGCCGCAAAAGCGCGATCTCGCCGAGAAGTACAGCTGGGTCATGTCTCCGCGGTGGTTTGACGGCCAGGACAACCTGGCGCTCGACACCGGCGGCGGACCGCTGGCCCGCCTCTGGGCAACAGCGCTGGCCGGGCTGGTTGATATCGGCTACATCAAATCCACCGGAAAGAGCGTGCAAATCAACTTGCCGAAGACCGCGCTGAAGGGCCCTGTGTCCTTCGAGTGGAACATCCCGCAGTGGAGCAACACCATCGAGCGCAACCGTGCCCGCACGTATTTCCAGGCTTATGCCGCTGCGGCCGCCCTGCACTTCGCGGAGAAGGCCCTGGAAGAGATCCGCGCAGGCCGGACCAAGACCTGGGAAACCTTCACGGTCCCGGAGGAAGCCATCAGTTGCGGCTTCACCGAGGCAGTGCGGGGTGTCCTGTCCCACCACATGGTGATCCGGGACGGCAAGATCGCCAACTACCACCCTTATCCTCCGACTCCCTGGAACGCCAGCCCCACGGACTCCTCCGGAACCGCCGGCCCGTACGAGGACGCTGTCCAAGGACAACCGATCTTCGAGGAGAACGACCGGGAGCATTTCAAAGGCATCGACATCATGCGCACGGTCCGCAGCTTCGATCCGTGCCTTCCGTGCGGCGTCCACATGTATTTGGGCAACGGCCAGACCTTGGACATGCTGCACTCCCCCACCCAGACCCTGACTGGAGAGTAAGCACGCCATGCACGGCGGGGACCGGGCGCAGCAGGCGGGCGACAGAATCAGCACCCTCCTCGACGGCCTCGGCGCCGGCGGAGCTGTTGCCCGCGGACGCGCCGAGGACCTCGTGCGGGAGCTGACTGACCTCTACGGCGCCGGACTCGAGCGGATCCTGGAAATCCTCGATGAGCAGGGAAAGCTCGACGGCGACACTCTCGGCGCGTTGGCCGCGGACGAACTCGTCGCCGGGCTCCTGATCATCCACGGGCTGCACCCGCAGAACCTGGAACAACGGGTGGCCGCGGCGCTCGACAGCGTCCGCCCGTACCTCGGTTCGCATGGCGGCGACGTGGAGTTGTTGGACATCAACCCCGACGGCGTGGTGCGGCTGAAGCTGCTCGGCACCTGCCAGGGCTGCCCGTCGTCGTCGGTCACGCTCAAGTACGCCGTCGAGGAGGCGATCGAAACCGCGGCCCCCGAAGTGACCTCGATCGAAGTGGTCGAGGAGGAAAAGCACGCCGCCACTCCGGCGCTCATCCCCGTGGAGGCACTGTTGGTGCGGGTCGCCGATCACGGGCCCGCCGCCGTCGGGCACGGTGCCCAACACGAGCTTTCCGGCTCGTGGGAGCCCGTGCCCGAAATCGCGGGCCTGGAGCCCGGCGAGGTTGCCGGCTTCCTGGTGCGCGATTACGCGGTGCTGGCCTGCCGGACCGGCCAGGATGTGTACGCCTACCGGGACTATTGCCCACGGTGCATGGGCCCCATGAAAGGCGCGGCCCTCCAGCGCGCGCTCGCGGCACCCACCGGCGGGGGCCTGCTGCGCTGTCCCACCTGCCGAGGCCACTACGACGTGCGTCGCGCGGGCGCCTGCCTTGAAGACAAGTCCCTGCACCTGGATCCCCTGCCGCTGTTGGTCCGCGACGGCGTGATGTCAGTGGCCGTCCCGGCGACCTCCGGGCACGGAGGCTGACATGGCCGGAACGAGTGCGAGCGGATTGCCGGTTGCCTTGCTGCGGAAGATCGCTTCGGTGCGGCCTGCGCCTGTCGTCGGCGAGCGCTGCGAAATGTGCGGGGAACCCATCCCGGACGAGCATCAGCATGTGGTGGACATCGAGAGCCATGCCATGATGTGCACCTGCCGGCCTTGTTATCTCCTCTTCACCGACAGCACGGCGCACTTGCGCTACCGTTCCGTCCCGGACAGGTACCTCTCCTTCCCCGACTTCGAATTGGGTCCGGGTCAATGGGATGAGCTGGAGATTCCCGTAGGGTTGGCGTTCTTTTTCCGGAGCTCCAAGCTCGACAGGACGGTCGCCTTCTACCCAGGGCCCGCGGGCGCGACGGAATCCGAGCTTCCCCTCGATGCCTGGGACGCGGTGCTGGCCCGCAATCCCGCGCTTTCCGCGGCGGCTCCGGACACCGAAGCGCTCCTGATCCGGGGCCCCGGCACCGAACGTCCGCTGGCAGACTGCCATCTGGTCCCCGTGGACGCGTGCTACGAACTGGTCGGGCACCTGCGGCGCGTCTGGCGGGGGTTCGACGGCGGACAGGAGGCCCGCGAACAACTCGCCGGCTTCTTCGAGCGGGTCAGCTCGCGAAGCAAACCTCTCCGTGAAGGCAACCGGGGCCGCGACGGCAACCGCATGTCCGTGCCGGGAGGCCCGCAATGACGGACCTCGCCTTCACCGTGCTGGACCTCCAGCCCGAGCCCTACGCCGCCGCACCGCAATTGACGGCCCGGCTGCGGGTGACTGAATCCACGGGCGCCGAGGTGCATGCCATCGCGCTCCGCTGCCAGGTACGCATCCTCCCCCAGCGCCGCGGCTACGCGCCGGAGGAGGAACCTGGCCTGCTCGACATGTTCGGCGAGCGCGGCCGGTGGCCCACCACGCTGAAGTCATTCCTGTGGCTGCAGTGCAGCACCATGGTGCAGGGATTCACCGGTGCCGCCGACGTCGACCTCGCCCTCCCGTGCACCTTTGACTTCGACGTGGCCGCCTCGAAGTACCTCCACGCCCTGCGCGACGGCGAGATCCCGCTCGAGTTCCTGTTCTCCGGCACCGTGTTCACGAAGGGCATCACGGGATTCGGCGTGGAACAAGTGCCCTGGGACCTGGAGGCGTCCTACCGTCTGCCGGTCGCCGCGTGGCGTCAGTTGATGGACTTGTATTTCCCCAACACAGGGTGGATCCGCCTGGACCGTGACGTGCTGGCGGCCCTGTCGCAGTACAAATCCGCACGGGGCTTGACCTCCTGGGACGCGACAGTGGAGGCATTGCTTTCCGGCAACGCCGCGGTGGCGGGAGAACCCCTGCCATGAATATGAGCCTGAGCCTTGCACGCGCCGTCGCCGACGCCGTCCTCTACGAGGGCTACTTGCTGTACCCGTACCGCGCGTCCTCGCAGAAGAACCAATCGCGCTGGCAGTTCGGCATCCTCGGGCCGCCGGGCGCCGCCTTGGCAGGGACGGGCGAAGAAGCGGACATGTTCGCCGACTGCCTCCTCAGCCCGGGCCCGCTGGCCGCAGTGGAGGTCCACCTCCGCTTCCTGCAGCTCCAGACCCGCACAACGGAAAAAGCGGACGACGGCGGAGGGTTCCGTCCCGTGGACGAGCTCACCATCGGGGCCAAGCGTTGGCTGAGCTGGGACGAAGCGATTGAGCAGGAAGTCGCATTCGGGCCGTTTTCCGTGGCCGAGCTGATGGAAGAGCCCTTGGTTCTGCCCGTCGAGATCGCGGGCGGCACCGACGTCGAAGGCTTGAACGCTTCCGGTTTGGGCGCTGTCAGCGTCGATCCGGACGCGGCGCCGCTCGCAGGCCGCCTGGTGCGCCGCCGTCGTGCGCTCCACGGGGAAGTGCGGCTGGAGGCCACCGACGTCGGGAATGGACTGGTGCGTTTGCGGGTGACAGCGATGAACACAGCGAGTGCGCTGCCAGAGCCGATCGGGAAGCAGGACGCCATCGCCGTCTCGTTCATAGGAACGCACCTGCTCTTGAGCGCACACGATGCCGATTTCGTTTCGCTGCTCGAACCCCCGGACGAGGCACTCCACGCTGCGCAATCTTGCGCCCAACACCGTTGCTGGCCCGTGCTTGCGGGTCCGGAGGGGCAACGCGACGTACTGCTTGTCTCGCCGATTATTCTTTACGACCATCCGGCGGTGGCCCCCGAAAGTTCAGTCGCCTTGTACGACTCCACTGAGATCGACGAAATCCTGACGCTTCGGGTGTTGACGCTCACGGAGGAAGAAAAGGCCGAGGCCCGGGCCACGGACCCGCGCGCGGCGGCGATCATCGACCGATGCGAGGCCATGTCCCCCGAAGAACTGCAGCAACTCCACGGAATCCTGCGCAATCCCCATTCCCTGGCCGAACCGGCGCTCGCGGAGCCGCTGCTCGACGGGCCGTCGTTTGGAGAACCGCTCTTCGATTGGCCGGAGGCCAAGACTCCGGGAAGCTCCGGTGCCGCCGACGACCTGCCCTGGTGGGAGCCCGAGGCGGAGGCAAGAGTCCAGCCGGAAGCGGACGCCGTCGTGATCAACGGGGTTCCGGTGGCGCGCGGCAGCCGGGTGCGGGTCAACCCGCGGAGGCGGGCGGATGCGCAGGACCTGTTCTTCGCCGGCCAAACCGGCAGGGTCACGAGCGTGCATTTCGACGTCGACGGCAGCACCCATGTGGGTTTGGTGCTTGAGCAGGATCCCGCCGCGGATCTCCACGAAGGCTACGGCAGGTCCTTCTACTATGCGCCCGATGAGCTTGAACCGTTGGAGCCGCTTGAAACACTTGGACCGCTGCCGCCCGGCAGCCATCCCGAAACACAGGAGGGAAAGGAAGGCCCGTGATGAGGGTTATTGGAATGGCCACCGTCTGGCTGCTGGCCGCTGTGGGTCTTGGCGCCGTCTATGTGGGACTTCGTTCGATCCCGGACATCCAGCGCTACATGAAGGTGCGCCGGATGTGAATCCGCTGCCTGCTGAAGCGTCTGCGCCGCAGGCGGCAGCCCGGGTCCTGGTGGCGGGCGTGGGCAATATTTTCCTGCGCGACGACGGGTTCGGCCCCGAGGTGGCACGGCGGCTGGCGTCCGAGTCCAAGCTGTTGACGTCCGATGTACGCGTGGTGGACTACGGCATTCGCGGGATGCACTTGGCCTACGACTTGCTCGACGATGTGGACGTCCTGGTCCTGGTGGACGCCGTGCCGTCTTCTGCTGCGTCGTCTTTGGAAGACGGGGAGCAGCCGGATTCCGCGGCGGGAAGCATCCGCGTGATGAGAATCCGCCCGGAGGATCTGGACGGCCGCGCGGCATTGGACCCGCACGGCATGAACCCCGCAGCCGTGCTGGGCCGGCTTCGCACGCTCGGCGGCGAATTGCCCACCACCTACCTCGTCGGCTGCGTGCCGGCGGATGTGAGCGAGGGAATCGGATTGTCGGAACCAGTGTCTGCGGCCGTGCCAGAGGCCGTTGCCGCCGTCGTTTCCGTCCTCGCCCGCCACGCGCCCATCCATCCATCCGTCACGGCGTAAGGGAGAACCCACCATGTGTCTTGGAATACCCGGCCAGGTCATCGAGCTTCTTGAGGGCTACGGCAACCAACTCGCGCTGGTGGATGTGGCTGGCGTGCAGCGGAAGATCAACATCGGGCTCCTGGACGAAGGCCCGCTGGAACCCGGTACCTGGGTCCTTATCCACATGGGTTTCGCCCTGGAGCGCGTGGATGCCGCGGGCGCGGAACGAGCCTTTGGTGGCCTGGAGTTGATGGGCCAGCCACGGGAGCCGTTTCAGCCTTAGGATGCTCCAGTTCTGAAGAAGGTGGCGGTGTTCACGGCCTTTATCTCGATTGACCTGTTCGGGCCCTCAGGAGCGCCCACACGATGGCCGAGAAGGCCAGGACCATGACTCCGACGGGAATAAGGGCGGCCGACCAATCCATAACTCCGGTGATCGCTGAGAGTGCCGCACCTCCGCCGACAATGAGGATACCCGCGACTAAGAGGGACACCCCGATCCGTTTCCAGGCTTTTGCATCATGTTCGCTCAGTGAAGCGGGGCTGACATTCGCCGCGGACGCGGGCTCGAATAGTTGGGACAATCCCATGCCAAGGAACATGCTGTAAAGGGTGGGAGTCGGACTCCGCTGCGGGTTGGCGATGCTCAGAATCAGGAACACCAGCCCCATTCCGCCTATGGCAGCGGAGAAAGCGTATTTCCATCGACGGCGCGTCAACACCAGACGATCCCGCCTGCTCCGACCGATCAGGATGACTACCCCGGTTGACCCGAGAAACACGTGGGCGACGGCTACTAAGAATCGCATCAGGGGGTCGACGACTGGTCCAACCACCAGCCACATCAGCGACGCCACGGCGATCCCGATGATCATCACGCCTGCCGCGACCCTGGCTCTTGACTGCCAGCTTTGATTGTTTGCGGCAGCGTCAGGTCCCGTTAAGTTCTGCATCTAGTGTTCGAGCGCGATCGCGGCGCCGCGATGTTCAACGCCGGTGTTGGCGATCGTGAGATGGCGGGCCGTGAAGTGCTTTAACTGCTGGAGCTGGTGCGGAGTCAGCCGGTCGCACACCCAGTCCCAGTGCAGCGAGACGGTGTCGCCAACGCTCAGCCCGGCGATGAACCCGGTTCCATTGACGGCGAACTTGGCCGTTTCCACCACGGGTTCACCCACGCCCAGCGCCACACCGTCCCACACGAGCGGCCTCGAACTGACCACGGCCTCGTCGCCTGTGATGGCCAGGACCTCGCCCCAGCGGATACGGCACCGGTCGAGCACGTTCAAAGCGGTTGCGTAGCGCCGCTCGTCACGGAGCAGTCCCAGCCAGGGATAGATCTCGAAGACATGGAAGCTGTGGTGCGGTACTCCGCCTGCCAGGACGCCTTCGACCAAGTGCGGGAACTGCAAGCCGGTTCGGGCCCGGAAGCGGTCTTCCATGGAGTTCCCGATGTTCTTGATGCCGACGGAATCCAACAGGCTGTTGCCCACCCAATAGGCCTCCACCACCCGGGCATCGAGCGGATCGGCTATCCCGGTGGAACCTGCAATGAGTTCAAGGTACGGCCAAGCCCCCGCGAAGCCCTTGGCGAGTTGCCGCAGTCCTTGATCGGTGACTCCTGATTGGCCGTAGTGGAGCAGCGCATCGCTGTCCGGGGGCCCGCAACTGCCCCGGGCATTCGGCGGATAAGCGTAGCGGACGAACAACTGCGCACCATCGACGATCATCGCGTGGCCACCTTCTACAAGGGTCTCTTGAAAGTAGCACCGGGGCACACCCGGAACAAGGGATTCGCGGTCCTTCGCAGCCCCAAAATCGTTGACACCCAAACCCTACGAGCGGATGCTGTGAAGACCGACGCACTGAGGGGTCAGACCATGGGAACCTCCGAGCTAGACCGCCGCACAGCCCTCCAGCTCCTCATGGCTGGCGGCTCCGCCGCGTTCCTCGCCGGATGCAGCAGCCCAGCCGGCTCCGCGTCGCCGTCGTCCGTTTCCGCACCACCGTCAGGTACCGCCGCGCCTTCCACTGCGAGTATCAGCGTGACGGACCAGCGCGGCAAGACAGCGACCTTTGCCCGTCCCGTGACGCGGGTGGTCACCATCCCGATGCCGGCGGCGTCGCTCCTTGTCGCCGTCGACCAAAGCTCGGATCACTTGGCCGCGATGCACAACGTTTCGTGGGTGGCCATGCGCGACGGCGTCATGGGCACCATGTTTCCGCACGCCCTCGACATCCCGCACGACATCGCCGCGCAGGATTTCACGCCGAATGTGGAAAGCGTCCGCGCCCTCAATCCCGATGTCGTCATCCAGTGGTCGGATGCGCAACTCGTCGAACCGCTCGAGAAAGCCGGGCTCACCGTCATTGGCCTGAAGAATACGGGCACCCAGCAGGACGTCGATGCCTGGATCACGATATTCGCCGCCATGTTGGGGAAACCCGAGCGTGCCGTCCAGATCAAGGCCCGGAGCGACGAGGAACTGGCCGCCATCACGTCCCAAGCGGCAGCACGGACCGGCAAGGGCCCCAGCGTCCTGTACTTCAACAGGTTCACGGGCGGCCTCAAAGTTGCCGGCGCCAACAGCTACAACGACTTCTACATCAAGCTGGTCGGGGCCACCAACCCTGCCACGGGAAAGGACCCGCTGCCGGGCTCCGGGATGATCGGCCTGGACGTGGAACAGGTGCTCAAGTGGGATCCTGAAGTCATTCTGCTCGGCAATTTCGACAATGCGATGCCTCAAGACATCTATTCAGACCCCGTATGGGGGAACGTTTCCGCCGTGCGTTCCCGCCGGGTCTACAAAGTGCCTCTCGGCGGGTATCGCTGGGATCCCCCCGGCCAGGAATCGCCGCTGATGTGGCATTGGCTCGCCGACATTGCCTTCCCCCAGGACAAGTCTCCGCTCCGAAGCAAGGTCAGCGACTACTTCCGCTTCCTGTACAACCACGAGCCCACGGCGGACGAACTGAACAAAATCCTCTGGACTTCCAACAACAGCGCCTCCGCCAACTACCAGCAATTCAATGCTTGATGAATCCAGCCCTCCCCGCCTGCGTCACCACCCCAAGCAACGCGGCCCGAACCGCGGCGGCCCGGGCCGCGAGCGCCGTCGTACACCCCTCGCGCGTGAACGGACCAGGCCTGGACCTCGCGACAAGCGGCGCGAATCCGCCGTCGTCGTGCCCGTCGGCCTGGCCGCCCTGTTCCTCGTCGCGGCAGCGCTGGTCGCGCTCGCCGTGGGCCGCTACAGCGTACCGCTGGGTCACGTCGTCGAGATCCTGGCCTCGCGGCTGGCCCCGTTCCCCAACGATGCGAACGGCACGGAGCAGAACGTCGTGTTGCTTGTCCGGATGCCCCGGATCCTGCTCGCCGCACTGGTGGGCGGCGGACTGGCGCTCGGCGGCGCAGCCCTGCAGGCCGTTTTCCGCAACCCTCTGGTCAGCCCGGAAATCATCGGAGTCTCGGCCGGAGCCTCGTTCGGAGGGGCGCTCGCCTTGCTCCTGGGCCTGGAGTCCGCGCTCCTGGTCACCGGGTCCTTTGCGTTCGGCCTGATCGCCCTCGCAACGTTGTTCCTGATCACCTCTGGCCGCGGGGGCACGCCCATGCTGATGGTTGTGCTTGGTGGTGTGGTCACAGGATCGTTTTTCTCGGCCCTCGTCGCCTTGGTGACATATGTGGCCGATCCCAACACCACGCTGCCCGCCATCGTTTTCTGGCTGCTCGGCAGCGTAGCCACGGCTACCTACACCAAAGTGTTGGTGGCCGTGATCCCCATCCTGGGTGGCGCCGTCGTACTCCTCGCCTTGCGCTGGCGGATCAATGTGCTGTCTTTGGGCGACGACGACGCCGCGGCCTTGGGCGTGCGGCCGCGTCCCCTGCGTTGGGTGGTGCTGCTTGCGGTGGCCCTGATCGTGGCCGGAGCCGTCGCCGTCAGCGGCGCGGTGAGCTGGGTGGGGCTTGTGATTCCGCACCTTGCCCGCATGTGGGTTGGGCCAGACCACCGGGTGCTCCTTCCCGTATCCTTCCTGCTCGGCGCCGCCTATGTCGTCCTGGTGGACACCGTGGCCCGCACGGCGACCGCCGGCGAAATACCGCTGGGGGTTCTCACCGCGCTGATCGGCGCACCCGTGTTCTTCGTGCTCCTTCGCCGCAACCGGGACAGGATCTGGGAAAGTGCTTGAGCTGGAGCGTGTGGGCTTTGGCTACAACCCGCGGCACTGGGTCTTTCGGGACGTGAGCTTCGCGGTGTCCCCGGGCACGGCGACCGCCGTGTTGGGGCCGAACGGAAGCGGCAAGACCACCTTGGTCCGGTGCGCTGCCGGGCTGCTGTCGCCCGTGGAAGGTGTGGTTCTCCGCGAGCAGAGCGCGGGGTTCGTGCCCCAGGCACATGGCAGCGCCTTCGCCTACCGCGCCCTCGACATGGTGCTGATGGGGCGGGCGCGGCATGTTGGCGTCTTCCGCACGCCGGGCCATACCGATCGCGCCGCAGCCCTGGACGCAATGGAACGGGTGGGCGCCGCCGAGCTGCAAGACCGGCTCTTCCCCACTTTGAGCGGCGGCGAGCAGCAGCTGGTCCTGATCGCCCGGGCCATCGCTGCGGGCTCACCCCTTCTGGTGCTCGACGAGCCGGTCACAGGACTCGACCTGAAGAATCAGGTGCGGGTCCTGACGCTGCTGCGCGAACTCATGGCCGATGGCATGGCGTTGCTCCTGAGCACCCATCATCCGGACCATGCGATGCACCTTGCCAGTCAGGTGGTCCTCTTGGGCCGCACCGGCGCGCGCGCTGGCCGCGCCGCCGAGTTGCTGACCGACGTCGAACTCTCGCGCCTCTATGGCGTTCCCGTCAGTACCCTGTCCTATTCCGACGACGGCGTGCCCCGCATGACGATCGTGGTGGATTACGGCCCGGAAGTGAGCGCGCGATCCGGAAAACACGCACATAGGTGAGCGGGGGTCTGGCACCCCCAACGCCCGCTCACCTATCGGGCCAAAATCGGAAACGCCCGCTCACAAACAAGCCCTCCTGGCCCGACGCCCGCTCACATGATGTGAGCGGGCGTGCGCCAAAAGACCCATATATGTGAGCGCGCGTCGGAGGGGGAAGGGAGCGCTATCCCGTGTTGCGGAGGCCGGCCGCCACGCCGTTGACGGTGATCAGCATGGCCCGCTGGAGGCGTTCGTCGATCTCGGCGCCGGAAATGGAGGCCTCACGGACGCGGCGCAACAACTCCACCTGCAGGTAACTGATGGGGTCGAGGTATTGATCGCGGATTTCGAGGGAACGCTTGAGCGTCGGCTGGGCCTCCAGGAGCTCGGTTTCACCGCTCAGGAGTTCCACCTCGGCAACCGTGAGATCGTACTCAGTGCGGATGGCCTTGAACAGGTGGTGCAGCTCTTCCGGAACCAGCGAAGACACGTAGTGCCCGGCGATGTCCATGTCCGTTTTTGCCAGGGTCATCTCCACGTTGGAAATCACGGATTGGAAGAAGTGCCATCGCTTCATCATCTCGGCCAACTCGGCAGTGTTTCCTGCCTCACGGGCTGCCTTCAACCCCGAGCCCACGCCGAACCAACCCGGAACGATCTGCCGGGACTGCGTCCAACCGAAGACCCACGGAATGGCCCGCAGACCGCCCAATCCGGCACCGGAATCAGGCCGTTTGGAGGGACGCGAGCCGATATTCAACGATCCGAGCTGCTCCACCGGCGTCGAGGCAAGGAAGTACGCGGGCAGGTCCGGATCGTCGATCAGCGAGCGGTACTGGGCGAACGCGGCGTCGGAAATGATCTCCATGACCTGGCCGTAGCGTTCGCGCTCGTCGTCGGAGGTTCGCGGGTCGCGGTGCAGCGCGGAACCCTGCATCACCGCGGCCAGTGAGAGCTCCAGGTTCTCGCGGGCAAGCTCCGGCAGGGAGTACTTGTCCGAGATGACTTCGCCCTGCTCGGTGAACTTGATGGCACCTTCGAGCACGCCGTTCGGCTGGGCCATGATGGCGTCGTAGGTGGGCCCGCCGCCACGGCCAACGGAACCGCCGCGGCCGTGGAACAGACGGACGTTGACGCCGTGCTTGGCGGCGACGTCGCGCAGCTTGCGCTGGGTCTTGTGGATCTCCCATTGGCTGGTCATGACGCCGGATTCCTTGTTGGAGTCCGAGTAGCCGAGCATGATCTCCTGGACATCGCCACGCAGCCGTACCAGCTCACGATAGGACGGATCGGAGAGCAGCAGGTCCGCGATTTCGGCCGAGGCACGCAGCTCTTCGACGGTCTCCAGGAGCGGAGCGAATCCGATCTTTGCATACGGAGCCGCGCCGAACAGGTCGATCAGTCCGGCTTCCCGGGCCAGCACAGCGGCGGCCAGGACGTCGTCCGCGCCGCGCGTCATCGAGATGATGTAGGTTTCGACGACGTCGGGCCCGTATGTCTGGAGGGCGTGGCGGATGCTGCGGAAGACGTCGTAGGTGCGGTCGCCGTCGCCGTCGAGCTTGATGGGGTGGCCGGACAGCGGGCGGCGCGAAGCCAGCTCCGCGCTCAGCCGCTCGAAGCGTTCGACGCGGCTCAACTCGCCATAGGGGGTCCCGACGCCGATCCGGTCCACCAACTGCCCGACGGCGTCGTGGTGGTAATCGGCATGTTCACGGATGTCGAGGGTCGCCAAGTGCAGCCCGAAGGAAGCGATCGCGCGGCGGACGCGGGCCAGCGCGCCGTCGGCCACGAGAACGGCCGAGTGCTTGCGCAGCGAGGCTTCCAGCAGTTCCAATTCAGCCAGCAGCTCGGAGGTGGAGGCGTAGTCGCGGCCGGGTTCGTGGTGGCTGGATGCGGACACGCGGCGGCCAGTGTTGATGAGCTTGGCCTTGATGCAGGTCAGTTTGAGGCGGTAGGGCTCCTGCGCGTTCAGCTCCAGGATGCGCTTGTCCAGGCCGGGCAGGTTCTTGAGGTCGACGGCGATCGAGTCCAGGAGGTCCTCTTCCGCGTCCACCAAGGCGGTGGAGTTGGAGAGGATGGAGATCAGTTCGTCGATCATCGAGATGCTGATCCGCACGGCGTGCTGGTTCTGCAGCTGCAGGATCTCGCGCGTGACGGAGGCGGTGACGTTCGGGTTGCCGTCGCGGTCTCCGCCGATCCAGGAACCGAAGCGGATGGGAGCGTTATGCGCGGGCAGCTCGACGCCGTGTTCGCCCAGCAGTTCGGAAAGATCCGTGAGCATCTCCGGCATCGCGTCAGTCAGGATGCTGCTCAGGTAGTAAATGGCATTGCGGGCCTCGTCCACGGGAGTGGGGCGGACCTGGCGGAGTTCGTCGGTCTGCCACATCTGGTCGATGATCTCGGCGAGCTGGCGGTCCTGCCGGCGACGGGCGGCCGTGCCCTCAAGGGTGGATTCCGCCAGGACGTCCGAGAGCTTGCGGATCTTGTCCAACACCGAACGGCGAGAGGCTTCGGTGGGGTGCGCGGTGAAAATGGGACGAACGTCCAGCTCGTTGACGACGTCCTGCAGGGCTTTGGTTCCGGCCTCGTCGGCGATCTCGGCCACGGCTTTGGCCAACCAGCCGTCTTTTTCCTGACGGGTGCGCAGACCGCGGACGCGGTGCACTTGCTCGGCGGCGTTGGCGAGGTGGAAATAGAACGCGAAGGCGCGGACCAGCTCGGTGGCTTCCTCAAGCGGCAATGAGGCGAGTAACTCCCGGACCTGGGCGACGACGTCGTGCGCGCTCCACGGACCGGTAGCGTCAGCGCCGCCCCGGGCGGCCTCCTTGGACTCCTTGGTCAGCAGGCGCACCTGCTCCACGAGCTGAAGCAGCTCGGGGCCATGCTGGCGGACCAGCGACTCTCCGAGAAGCGTGGAGACGCGGCGGACATCGGCCCGCAGTTCCGCGGCAAGGTCGGTGCTGAGATGTGCAGTGTCAACCATGAAAAATACCTTCTGGCGTTGGGTGTGGCCCGTACACTGCGCTGGATACTGTGAGCCGGATTACTGATATTTCCAAAGGAATCCTACCCGCAGCCCTTCGACGGGTGGCAATCCGTCTCAAATGTTGTCGCGGCGTCCGCCCGGGCCGCCCGCGCCGGCCCAACTGACTCGCAGTAGGTGTCGTTCTCAGGCCCCAAAACGACATCTACTGCTAGCTAGTTGAGTTCCGGGAATGGCGGCGACGGGTGCATGGTTAAGCCAACGAACACCGCCCAAGCCGCTGGAGGAACCATGAGCGCAACAGCCCCCGCAAGCAACGCCCTGCTCGAACGCTGGCAGCGTTTTCGCACCGGCCGCAACGCCGCCCTCGCAGCGGAGCACGGCTGGCTCACGCTCACCTCCTTCCAGTGGCTCGAATCCGCACCCGCCGCCGTCGAACTCGCCCCGGGGCTTTGGTCAACGGACGGCACGACGGCGACACTCACCGCGAGCGCGGCGGACGGACTCACGCTCGTGGAGACGGGAGCTCCTGTGGACGGCACGATTTCGGCCACCCTCCAGGACGAGGAATCGCTCATGTGGGTGCAGTTCGGCGGCGCGGACGGCACGGAAGTAGTGGTGGAACTGGCGATGCGCGCGGACAAGTACGCCATCCGGACCAGGGACGACTCCTCGCCCGTACTGACGGAGTTCGACGCCGTTCCCACCTTTGAATACAACCCGGACTGGGTGCTCGAAGGCCGTTTCGAGGCCTACCCCGAACCGGTGGACGTGCCCATCGGAACAGCCAACCCTTTGGTGGACGGGGTGCATCGATCGGTAGGCGATGTGGTTTTCCGGGCGCCTGGCCTTCCCCACGAGATCCGCCTGTACGCCGAGGCCGAGAAGCTCGGAGCCCTCACCGTCACTTTCCACGACGAAACGAACGGCAACACCACGGACGAATGGCGCAAACTGGCCGTCTCGAGGCCCCGACCCAACGGTTCCGTGATGCTCGACTTCAATCGCGCCATCAACTACCCCAGCGCCTTCACGCCGTATGGCACGTGCCCCATGCCCGTGGCGGGAAACTCGATCGACATAGCGGTCGAGGCCGGGGAGAAACTGCCGGCCGGCCGGATCGTCTAAGCGCAGTCGCCGAAACGCAGCAAACCAAAGCCGTTAAAAGACACCGACGTCAGCAGCCCCGCGTCCCGGGGCTCAAACCGTGGCTTGTTTCCCATCACCGCGCTTCAAGCTCCGGTCCGGGAAACAAGCCCCGGAACGGCGGCCACCTCAACCCGATGCCGTCAAAAGCCCTCAAACGATCGCGGAAACACCCGTCACGGCCCGGCCCACGATGAGCGAGTTGATCTCGAACGATCCTTCGTAGGTGTAGATCGCCTCGGCATCGGCAAAGATCTTTGCCATCCGGTAATCGGTCACGATGCCGTTGCCGCCGAGGATGGACCGGCCCATCGCGACGGTTTCGCGCATCCGGGCGCTGCAGTAGGCCTTGGCCAGGGCCACCTGAGCCATCTGGGCTCCGCCGTGCCGCACTCCCTTGCTGTCCATGTAGATGTCCTCCTGCAGCTGCGCGATCCGCACCATCATGCCCATGCTGGCCACGGCATTTCCGAGCATGTCCACCAATTGCTGCTGGATGAGCTGGAACTTCGCGAGCGGCCGCCCGAACTGCTGGCGTTCAAGCGCGTACTTGCGGGCGACGTCGAACGCCGCCAGCTGCTGCCCCACGGCCTGCCAGGCCACCATGAGCCGTGATCCGCGCAGCAGGTGGTTGGTGTCGGTGAAGCTGTTGATTCCGGAAAAACGGTCCGCCTCGGCAACCCGGACGTCTTTGAGGACAATGTCAGCGTTTTGCACGGTGCGCAGGGCGATCTTGTTCTCGATCTTGGTGCGGGTCACCCCGGGCAGCGTGCCGTCCACGATGAATCCGCGAATGGCACCGTCGGCTTCGTCCCGGGCCCAGACCAGCATGTGGTCGCAGAACGTCCCGTTGCCGATCCAGCGTTTGGCGCCGTTCAGCACCCAGTAGTCGCCGCCGTCGTCGGCTCCCCCGGCGACCCGGCGGGCCACCGTCTGCAGGCCGCCGGCCACATCGGATCCGTGGTCCGGTTCCGTGAGCGCAAAGGCTCCGGTGGTCCGGAGGTTTGAGGCGTCGTCAAGGTAGCGGTCCTGCTGGTCCTTGGAGCCAAACTCGTAGAGCGCCTCGATGAAGAGGTCATGGTGGACCATGAAGAACGTGGCAATGGAGGTGTCCACGCGGGTCATTTCCGCGATCACGAGCCCTGCGAACAGGTTGCTGTAGCCGCGGTGCGTGGGCGTGCTCAGGCGAAGGGCCGCGAGCTTGGGCAGGATGTGCGCAGGGAACTCGGCCTTGTCCCACCAATCCTTGGCATAGGGCGCGATTTCCGTGGCCAGGAATTCCCGGAGCTCATTGAGCTTGCGCTGTTCCTGCACGCTGAGGAGCGATTCGAAATCGAAAAAATCCGCCCCGGGCAGGTCGGGCACAGAACCTTTGGAACCGGCCGGGTGCTCGACGGCGGCCGCCAGCTTGTGCGCCTGGCTCACTTCGGTTCCATCCGGATAGCGCCGTCGAGGCGGATGGTTTCGCCGTTGAGCATGGCGTTTTCCACGATGTGCGCCACGAGGTTGGCATACTCGGCGGGACGGCCAAGCCGGGCGGGGTGCGGTACCTGCTGGCCCAGGGAGAGCTGTGCGTCCTGGGGCAGGCCGGCCAGCATGGGGGTTTCGAAGATGCCCGGAGCAATGGCCACGACACGCACCAGCGAGCGCGCAAATTCACGGGCCAGCGGCAGCGTCATCGCCGCCACGGCTCCCTTGGACGCGGCATACGCAGGCTGCCCGATCTGCCCGTCGAAAGCCGCCACCGAGGCCGTGTTGATGATGACGCCGCGTTCCTCGCCGCCGAGTTCGGTGGACGCAGCTTCGTTTTGGGACATTGCGGCGGCGGCCAGGCGGATCACGTTGAAGGTGCCCACGAGGTTGATCTGGATGACCCTGTTGAAGTTCTCCAGCGGCAGCACACCGTCCTTGCCGAGAACCTTGCCGGGTGTTGCCACGCCAGCACAGTTGACCAGGATCCGGAGCGGACCGAGCGCGACGGCGGCGTCGACGGCGGCCTGCACTTGCTCTTCGTTGGTGACGTCGGCGGGGACGAACACGGCCCTGCCGTCGGCTCCCGAGGCATTGAGTTCGGCAGCGAGGGACTCGCCGGGAGACGAATGGAGGTCAAGCAGCACCACCGACGCTCCGGCGTCGAGCAATCGCTTTGCGGTTGCGGCCCCCAAACCCGAAGCCCCGCCGGTTATCAACGCAACTGCGCCCTTGATGTCCATTCATCCTCCTCGATGCAGAACCAAAATCCGTTAATGAATGTTAACTGAATCACTTTGATTGTGCACTGGGGAGGGGCTTGCGGCCAAGCGCACGGCGTTAGGCTGGCACCATGTCCGCCCCCGACACCCCGCAGGGCACCCCCGGAACACCGGATTGGGCCGCGCGAGCCGATCACGCCGCACGCTCGGTGACCCGGCATTTCGGGCGGCGCCTCCTCTTCGTTCCCGGAACCCACCTCGCGGCGCCGATCCGGCCGTCCAGCCATTCTCCGTTTCAGCCGTGGCACTACTGGTGGCAGGCACACTACGTCGATTGCCTCGTGGACGCAGGGTTCCGCGAACTGGGCTCGGGATCAAGGTTCGACGGCGGTAATCGCCCGAGCGCCGGCGAGCTGGCTTCACGCGTGGTCACCACCATCCGGCTGCGCAACCTCCTGCGCTACGTCAACAGCTACTACGACGACATGGCCTGGCTGGCCCTCGCCGCCCTGCGCCTGGACGCCTTGGCCGCGCGGGCGCAGAAGCCTGGCCAACGACGCAATGCCCGCCTGCAGAAGAGCCTCTCTCCGCAATTCGAATCGGCCTCCACAGACGACATGGGCGGCGGCACTTTCTGGAGCACCAAGCGCGATTTCAAGAACGCCCCGGCCACGGCGCCGGTGGCCTTGCACTTCGCCCGGACCGGTCATCCAGGACGGGCCCAAGGGCTCCTGGACTGGCTCGACGCCACCCTCTTCGAACCCACGCGCGGCCTATACCTCGACGGCGCCTGGCTCAAGGAAGGCAAGCTCGTCCTCGCTGAAGAGGTCTACACCTACAACCAGGGTCCGGTGCTCGGCGCCTTGTTGGAACTGGGTGGAGACGCGAACCTGGCACGCGCGGCCGCCTTGGTGGGCTCGGTGGCCGAGCATCTGACCGTTTCCGGACCCGCCGGCCCGGGGAGGCTCGTTCTTCGCGGCGAGGGCACCGGCGACGGCGGGCTCTTCACCGGGATCCTCGTCCGATACCTTGCGCTAGCCGCCTCCGACGCACGGTTGCCCCTCGTGACACGGGCCACCGCCAGGCAGCTCGTGCTCGATACCGCGGAGGCTCTGTGGGCGGGGCGGACGGTGCGCACCGACGCTGCCAAGCGGAATTCCGGAACGGACGACGACGGCTGGCTCGTCTTCTCGACGGAACCACAGCGCCCGGCGGCCGAGACGTACGCGCCGGGCACCGCCGTCGAACTCTCCACCCAGCTCCAGGCGTGGATGGTGCTGGAAGCCGCCGCGCGCGTCCAATAATTGTCAGTGCCGGGGCCTAGTCTGGAGCTGTGAACCCGATCCCGAGCCCGATACCTGTCACCGTGGTCGGTGCGCCGTCGGAATGGTGGCAAATCCTTGGCGCGCTCAGCCCGCTCGCCGTCCTTGTCGCGGCGATCGTTGCCGCGATCGTCGGCCTCCTGTCCCTCCGGCAGAAGGCCCGGGCGGACAACCGGTCCGAATGGTGGCGCCGCGCTCAATGGGCTCTCGACGCGGCCCTGTCGCGCAGCCGCTCCGAGGCCGAAATGGGGCAGAAGGCCATCGAGATTCTGGGCCACAGCGAACTCGCGTCGCGGGAGGAACTCGCGCTCCTCAAAGTCGGCACCGAGGACGCACTCCTGGCAGCCGCCACGGCATCCGAAACCCGCGCCGTCGTCCCCTCGCAGCGTCCCGCCGCGGTAGACGCCGAGGACCGCAAGGTGCAGATCGCCGCTGCCAAGGCGAGGGTCACCCTCGACCAGCGGCTCGGGGAGGACACTCCGGGCTGGATCGTTGCCCTGTCCCGGGAGAACCGTGAGTAGGTCTTACTCTGCCACCGCGGGCTTTTTCTTCTGCGGATACGGCGTCTCCTGCCTGGCCAACATCTCGACAAAGCCGGCGATCTTCCTGGCCCGCGTTTCCGCCCTCTTCACCGAGTTGGTGCGGTAGATCAGGGCAAAGCGGTTGACCGCCGTCAGCACATCGAACATCGCCTGGGCTTCGGGAACGGCGGCGATCGCGGCCGCTAGATCCTCGGGGACTTCCGCCTCCGCCTGGCCGACGTAGGCAGCTTCCCAACGCCCGTCCGCCTTGGCGCCGTCGACGGCGGCCCAACCGGCCGGGGTCATCTTGCCCTCGGCTTCGAGGCGGGCGATGTGGCCCACGTTCCGTTTGGACCAGGGGCTTTTGGGCCCGCGGCGGGTCATGCGCTGGAAGACGCTTTCGTCGTCGCGTCTTCTGCCTTGGCCGTCGATCCAACCGAAACAAAGGGCCTCATCCAAGGCAGCGGCATAGTCCAGTTCCGTCACGTTGCCGCCCTTCTTGTGCAGCACGAGCCAGACGCCCGGGCTATCGCCGCCGTTCTTTTCGAGCCAGGACCGCCACTCGGCAGCATCTTTGACGAGCAGTTCTTCGAGTTCAACAGCCATGGCCCCATTCTGGTGCCAGCTAGGCTGTGGCGAAAGCCCACTCACCTGCCGGAGGATCCATGCTGCGTGTCCGACCCATCCAGTTCACGTCCGACGTCGCCGGCTGGACGAAGCTCCTTGCGGCGCTCGGCCTCGTGTGCGTCGGGGACCACGGCGACTGGGTGGAGTTCGACGCCGGCTCGGGCCGCGTGGCCTTGCACAGTACCTCCGCAGACTCGGCCGACGACGGCACTACGGTGTTCGGCGTCGAGGTCGGGGACCTGGCCGAGTTTGCCCGACGCACCGTGGCCGACGGAACCCGCGCCGAACTGATCGATGCCGACCACGGCCAGGCCGTCCGCGTCACCGCCAAGGACGGCTTCACGTTCCTTGCCGACAAGGCGAGCAACCGCACGACGAGCCCGGACGCGGACCCGGGACTCGCCGTCGTCGGGACCTGGCTTACGCCCGATGTGTCGGGGGCCGCGCAGGAGTTGGGCAACATCGGCGCGCGGCCGCGGCGGGCGTCTCCGGACGTCGTGGATTTCAGCACGAAGAACGGCGGCATCCTGTTGGTCCGGGAGTCTTCGGAGACAGCCGCGGGAGGCCTCGCTTTCGAGTACGACGGCGACCTCGCCGCCCTTGAGGCCCGGCTCGCCGCCGCTGGGCTCGCCGCCGCTGGGCTCGCCGCCGCCCGGGCCGGTTCGATCCTCACGGTCCAGGCCCCGCGCGGCCAAAGCATCACCGTCGCCCAGGCCCCCTAACCCAACGCCAGCTCACCAATACGGGCCATTCCCCGAACGCCCGCTCAGATCATCTGAGCGACGGTCGCCCGATGGCCCGACATACGTGAGCGGGCGTCCGCCAAAAGGACGACATACGTGAGCGAGCGTGCCGGACTTTGGCCCGACGCAATCCCTGCTGTCTGATTCGTGCGGCATGGAACGGCATGGGATGGGGTAGAACTTAACCATGAGTGTTCGTACCCCTGACCCGTACTCCGGCTGGCTTTCCGATGAAGACCTCTTCGAAGCCCGCGGCCGCCTCCCCATGGTTTACGTGGAGGCGGTTCCCGTGCGTCTGGATCCGCTCGGATTCGTCAACGAGGTAGGTACCCTGCTGCAGGGCGACGCGGACGGCGCCATGGTCCGTTCGTTCGTGTCCGGCCGCGTCCTGTACCGCGAAACCATCCGTGCCGCGCTGTTGCGGCACATGGAAAAGGACTTGGGCCCGCTGGCCTTTCCGCAATTGCCTGTCAGTCCGGTGCCGTTCACGGTGGCCGAATACTTCCCGGCGCCGTCGCAGACCGGCTTCACGGACGACCGCCAACACGCCGTGTCGCTCGTCTACGTCATCCCCGTCACGGGCGAGTGCGAACCGCGCCAGGACGCCCTCGAGCTGACTTGGATGACTCCGCAGGAGATCCTGAGCGACGACGTGCAGCAGGAATTCAGTGGCGGCCGCGGCAATCTGGTGCGCCAGGCCCTGGCTTTCGCCGGCGTCGGACAGTAGCAGCGCCGCGGACAGCAGCGGCGGGCAATAGCCACCTCCCCGATTTGCTCGGCGGGGTTTTATAGACTGTTGGGCGGACCCCAAGAGAACCAAAGGACTTCCGATGACTCACAGCCCGGCCGACCAGCAGTACCGTGAAAAGCAGGCTGGGGCCCTGCAAGTCGGGGACCACCTGTTCCTCCCCGGGGATGGTCCCGCGGAGCAAATCACGCACATCGAGATCGAACTCGACGATTTTGGCGTGCCTGCGCTCATCTTGGTGACAACGCTCGACGGCGGGAACGTACGGATCGCGATCGGGTCCAGCGTGGCGGTGGGAGAAGCGATCGTCATCCCGGACGACGCCGACACGCTGGCGGAGGAAGCTCAGGCCCCCAGTGACGCGCCCAGTGACGCGCCCGACGCCCTTACCTCCGACGGCGGTGACTCACCCGAGGAAGCCGTTCCCGCCGTCGTCGTGCCGCCTTTGCCCGCACTGTCACCGACTGTCAGCCGACCGGCAGGGCCGGATCCAGCGCAGCTCGCACTGATCCCCAAACCGACTGGCTCGCCCGAGGACGTCGTGGCCGCCGCTGCCGAAACGCACCCTGGCAGGAACGGCGTCGCGGTGTTGAGCGAGCGCCTCGTGAAGGGCATCAATACAAAGTCGGGAAGCTGCTTGCGCGACCTGAGCGACCTGGCCCACGATCTCTTCATCGAACTGCGGGATCCGGACCATGCCCTCGCCGTGGCCGATATTCTCAACGTGCTCCCGTACGACGGAAACCGCGATCGCTGGATGTCGGTTGAACGTTCCCTCTCGCTTTCCAGCTTCATCTGCCGCGAGCTCGGCCAGACCGAACGCGGGGAAGTCTACGATCAGCTCCTGCAAGCACCGGACACCGTGGAAACCGACCCGTTCAAGGCCCGGATCGCCGCCAAAGTCCGGCAGCGCGCGCTCAACGAACCGAACCTGTACGACAAGGAAATCTTCCGCTCCATCGACAACGGGAACCGCGATGCCGAGCGTGAATGGCGGTTGCTCCGGCTCGAAACCCTGCTGTTCCTCCGCTCGCACGGCGGTTCGAACACGATCGGCGTCGGCGAACTCGATCACCGGATCGCGAATGAGCTCGAGGCCGTGCGGGCTTAGGCGCTATCGGAGGATTCCGCAAGACCTGTCGCGTTCGCTCCAACGGCGGTAGATTCGGGCCATGACGAACAATCTGAGCGTTGTTGTTAATGCCGACGCGCAGCAAGTTTGGACTTCGCTGCGCGAACCGTCGCTCGTGGCTCAATGGCACGGCTGGGAGGCCGACGAGCTTGGCGACGAAATCAACCAGATCTACTTCACCGCCAACGTGGTCGAGGGGCCCGAACACACGAGCCTCACCGTGAACGGCGGGGACGTCTTCGAACTCACCCCGGTCAGCGGCGGCACCGAGGTCCGCGTGACTCGGGCCGCCCTGGACCACGATTCCGAATGGGCCGCGTGGGACGAGGACATCACCCAAGGTTGGTTGACGTTCCTCCACCAGCTCCGATTTGCCTTGGAACGCCATCCGCACGGGCACCGGCGTACGCATTTCGTTTCCCTGCCGGGCGGCAGTGGATCCGGCATCCAGAAACTCGGCCTGGCCGACGTCCCGGCTCCTGGGGAGGAATACTCGCTCACTCTTCCCACGGGCGAGTCCCTCACCGGCAGGGTCTGGTTCCGGAGCAACCACCAGGTAGGCCTCACAGTGCACAGTTACGCGGAACACGGGGACGGGCTGCTGATTGTGGCTGACCAGCCGGTGATTCCGGAGAAGAGGCCCGACGGCGGGACAGTCGTTATCGCTTCGACCTACGATCTGGGTGCCGCCAGCTTGGAGTCGATCCGTTCCCGCTGGGACGGCTGGAAGGCTGAGAACTACCCCACCGAGGTGCACTCGCACTGACGATTCGCACTCCAAGGCTGGCAGACTGTAACGGTGCCAGCCGATTCTTCCATGCGTCATTCCGGGTCCAGCTCCGAGTCCGATCCTTCCGTGCTCAGGGCTGCCCAGCAGTCCGCGTTTTCCTTCGAGGTGGGTGCGCGGCTCAGCGAAACGCGCCCGCCGTCGTCGGGCCTTGTGAACGCCGGCGGCGGCAGCCGTAACGACGGCGGCAGCCGTTACGACGGCGGCAAGCGCGGAGAGTTCCTGGGCAGAACCGGCACCATCACCACACCGCACGGCCAGATCCAGACGCCGGCGTTCATCGCCGTCGGGACCAAAGCCACGGTCAAAGCAGTGCTGCCCGAGTCCATGAAGGAGCTCGGCGCGCAGGCTTTGCTCGCCAACGCCTACCACCTGTACCTGCAGCCGGGGCCGGAGATCCTGGACGCGGCCGGAGGGCTCGGTGCGTTCATGAACTGGGACGGGCCCACCTTCACGGACTCGGGCGGATTCCAGGTGATGAGCCTTGGTTCGGGGTTCAAGAAGGTCATCGACATGACCTCCGTGGACGCGTCCGGTCCTGACGACGCCGTGGCTCCGGGCAAGGAGCGGCTGGCGCACGTGGACGAGGACGGCGTCTGGTTCAAGTCGCACTTGAACGGGGACCGGCACCGTTTCTCGCCGGAAATCTCCATGCGGGTGCAGCACCAGATCGGCGCCGACATCATGTTCGCCTTCGACGAGCTGACCACCCTGCAGAACTCGCGTGGCTACCAGGAGGAATCCCTGGAGCGGACGCGTCGCTGGGCCGAGCGCTGCGTGGTGGAGCATGAGCGCCTGACGGCTTCCCGTGTGGGCAAGCCGTACCAGGCCCTGTTCGGCGTCATCCAGGGGGCACAGTACGAAGACCTTCGCCGCAAAGCCTGCCGGGACCTTGGCGGTATGCCGTTTGATGGTTTCGGCATCGGCGGCGCCTTGGAGAAGGAGAACCTCGGGACGATCGTGCGCTGGTGCAACGAAGAACTTCCCGAGAACAAGCCCCGCCACCTCTTGGGGATCTCCGAGCCGGACGACATCTTCACGGCCATCGAAAACGGCGCCGACACCTTCGATTGCGTCTCCCCCACCCGGGTGGCCCGCAACTCGGCCTTTTACACTCCGACCGGCCGGTACAACCTGTCCGGGGCACGCTACAAATCGGATTTCGGCCCCTTGCAGGATGGTTGCGATTGCTACACCTGTGTCAACTATTCGCGCGCATACATCCACCACTTGTACAAGGCCCATGAGATGGTCTCGGCCACGCTCATCTCCATTCACAACGAGCGCTTCGTGGTGAAGATGGTGGACGACGCCCGCCTCGCCATCGAATCCGGGGACTTCTTCGAGTTCAAGGCCGAGACCTTGGGGCAGTACTACTCGTAGGCTCTCGCTTCTCGCCGCCGCCGTCGAGTTCGCCGGAACCGTGCGGGTTCGCCGGAACGTTCGGGCGATCCGGCACCGTTCCGGCGACCCCATGTTTTCCACATAGGCGAGCAGGCGGCTTCCGTGCGCCCAGACAGCCCGCAAGGCTGGATCAATGACGCCTTCCCATCCACCTTCGCTCCCGGAAAAGGGGAATCTCTGGCGAACCGATCAACTCCACGCACGGGGGCTTAATTCCCGTGCGATCCAGCTCTTGGTGCGTCGCGGCAAGCTTGTCCGGCTACGTTACGGCTGCTACATCCGGGCCACGCTCTGGGAGAAGCAGTCCACCTGGCTTCGAAGCACACAACTGATCTACGCGCATGCGCACGGGACGCTCACGACGTCGGCGGGAGACTTCGTGTATAGCCACACGTCGGCGGCGCGGCTGCACCGCCTCTTCCTCTGGAATGTCGACGACCTGATCCACATCCTGCTGCAGGTCAGGCCTTCCAGCGACCGGCTCGGCAAGGACGTGCGCGGGCACACCAGGCCGTTCAGTGAGATGGACGTTGTGACAATCGGGAACTTGAGGGTCACGTCCTTGGAGCGGACGGTGGTGGATTGCGCCATGCTGCTCAGCTACAAGCAGTCACTGGTGATCATGGACCATGCACTCAGGCTCGGCGCTGATCGTGCGCTCTTGCAGGACATGGCCGACGCATTGGATGGCCGGCGCGGCATCAGGAACCTACGAAAGGCCCTGGTCGACGCTGATCCACGATCGGAGTCGGCCGGCGAGACCTTGTGCCGCGAACTCATCTCGCGGCTGAAGCTGCCGATGCCTGAGCCGCAGGTGGAGGTGCACAGCCGGGCTGGCCGGCATCGGCTCGACTTTGCCTGGCGGGAGGCCAAGGTCGCGTTGGAATTCGATGGCGAGGTCAAATACTTCGATTTCAAGCCAACAGCCGAGGTCATTTTCGAGGAGCGACGCCGGGAGAAAGCCCTGAGCGAGGACGGCTGGCGCTTCGTCCGCGTGGAATGGAAGCACCTCTTTCGCGAGCAGGAGTTCAAGACCCGGATCCTGAACGCCCTCCGTCGTTAGCCGCCCGCCGTCGTCGTCGAGATCGCCGGAAAGCGCCCGGGTCGCCGGAAGGTTCAGGCGACCCGGCACCGTTCCGGCGACTTCGCGCCAAGGGGCGACTCAGGGGCGGTCGGCCGTCGTCACGCCGATCACCAGGAGCACCACGTTGAGCACGACGGCGGGCGTCACCAGCAGTTCCGGGGCGTTGAAGAGCATGCCCAAGGCCAAGGGCGCCAGGGCGAAGAGGCACAGCACGTAACCCCGGATCCTGGTTCCCAGCATGGCGGGTCCGCTCCGTCCAAGCTGCATCAGGTACACCAGCTTGGTGAGGTCCTCCTGCTGGCGGAAGGCTCGTCGCAGCATCCCCGCGCCCAAACCGCCGCCTGCCGCCGCGCCCAGGACGAGGAGCTCCACCCGGAATCCGCCCGCAAGCACGAAGAATCCGGCAGCCGCCGTCGTCCACAAACCCATCAGCATGACCGGCAGCGCGACGTGGACCCAGCGCGAGGCTGTCCTGGAAATCGGCAGGAGGGCGTCGAGGCTGGGAGCCATGCGCAACTGCCAAAGGGGCCCGGCCGCCGCTGTGGACGAGAAGATCGCGGCGGCGAGCAGCACGGGAAGCAGGATGATGGGCGAGTCGAACGTCCGGACCAGCCCGGTCAAGGGAACGACGGCGAGACCCAGGCCCCAGCGCCACAGCCGGCCGGGCTGGCGGGCGAGCACGGTTGCCTCGGCGTGGAAGAGCGCTCCCGCTGCGGTGCTGGGCGTGCCCGGGAGCTTGACCCGGCTTCGCTTGCCGCCGCTGGAAAGCGAGGCACTGAGTTCCCCAGTGTCCATAAGCGTCAGCGCAGCCTGGACATGTCCCCTCGCGGACCCGGCCTTGAGCAGCGAGGTCGTGCGGACGCTGGAGAGCTTGTTCCGCATGCCGAGCGCCGCGGCAACCAGGGCCACAGCAGGGGCGACAGCAAAGATCCAGCTGCCTTGAAGCGTCCCGAACAGCATCGCGCCGAGTGCCGCCGAAGCCGCCGCCAACAGCCCGCTCATCGCTCTACCTTGCCCAGCCGCCGCCCGCGAACGGGTCTGGGCGAACGCAGCCAGCGCGAGAATAGCCGCGCCGGTGAGTGCCCCTGCCAGGACGCGCCCCACAAACACCACCGCATCCGAGCCGCTGATGACCGCGACAGGAATGGTGGCCAGGGCCCCAACGACGGCGGCAGCCCCGACTGCCCGGCGCAAGGACCGGGCCAGGAGGGGTTCGCGGTTGATGGCCAGCGAGTACCACCAGTGCCGCTGATTCGCCGTGATGGCCAGTGGCCCGAGCCTGCCCGCCACCCAATAGGCCGCGAGGCCCAAGAGCCCAAACCCAGCCACCAGGCCGTATTCGACAGGAACCACGCCGTAGCTGGTCGAAATCAGGTGGCCGCCGAACCCATGCTCCGCTGCGGCAGTGAGCCCGTTGAGGAGGCCGACGGCGTAGATCAAGCCGACGCCGAACGTCAGGAATTGGATGTACAGCTCGTTGAGCCTGGAAAGCAAGGACTGGCCACGCGGACGAATGACCTTGCGGGTAGCCCTCTCGGGGTCGAAGGCGACGAACTGCGGCTGCTCTACGGCAGCACTGGACATGCTCACCGGCGAATCCTCGCCACGGCGTCGTCGGTACTCACCAAGCGCGCACCGCCGTCGTCGACTATTACCGCGCGGGTACACGCCGCTTGGGCGACGTCCGCATCGTGCGTGACCATGACGACGGCGGCACTCTTCTTGGCAGTCTTGGCGATCCGCTGCGCAAGCAGGCCGCGCATGCGGGTATCGAGCCGCTGCTCCGGTTCGTCCAGGACCAGCAGTTCGAAGGGCCGGATGAACGCCGAGGCCAAAAGGAGCTTGCGGCGCTGTCCCGAGGAAAGCTGATCGGGAAAGGCATCCGCCACGGTTTGAAGCTCGAAGAAGCCGATCTCTTCCTCCACAGCAGCATCCGGGTTGGCGAGTCCATGCCCCCGGGCCACCAAGGAAAGGTGCTCGCGGACCGTGAGCGAATCGAAGTAGGCATCCTCGTCCAGCAGCACCGAGACCTTGCTGCGAAAAAGGGCGGAACGGTCGTCCGGCATCAAGCCAAGCACGTGCGCCTCGCCCTCAATGGCGGCCTGTGCGCCAATCATCGTGCGGAGCAGTGTGGACTTGCCGGCACCGTTTTCGCCCACCATCCCAAGCACCTGCCCGGGGAAAACCTCGACGTCGAGCGGCCCGCACACTGCATGCTCGCCATAGCCTGCAACAAGTTTCTCGGCCGTCAGCACGGCTTTTCCCAGCTTCATCCTCTGAAACTACCGGATTTCCCTGCGGTTCCCCTGAGCCAACCCGACGCCCGCTCACATATACCGCGTCCAGGCGCAACGCCCGCTCACAGATACCGCTTCCCGGCGCAACGCCCGCTCAGATATACCGCGTCCCGGCGCAACGCCCGCTCACATATACCGCGTCCCGGCGCAACGCCCGCTCAGGCCCAGTAACTAGGCTCGCGCTTCTTGATCCAGCCAATGACCAAAGACGTCAAGGGTACAAGGACGTACTGGACACCAGTCTTGTACAGGAAGCCGGTCAGCAAATAGTTGAGGAAGCTTCCAAAGTCCGTGATCCCGATGACCGAGGAAGCGATGCTGCAAAAGATGAGCGTGTCCACGAATTCGCCCAATCCGGATGACCCCATGAGCCGGGCCCAGAGGGTCCGCTCACCCGAACGGGCTTTCATCTTGACCAGGATCCAGGAGTTGATGGTCTGGCCGGCGAAAAACGCCAGCAACGACCCCAAGACGATCAGCGGAACCGGCCCCAGTGCGCCTTCGATCGCTGCCTGCTTGGCGATACCGTAATCGTCACTGAAGCCAGGCAGCGCGATGATGATCCAGTAGCAGAGCGATGCGAATGCTGACAGTGCGAACGAGGTGATGATTGCTTTGCGGGCAACCTTGAATCCATAGATCTCGCTCATCACGTCGCCGAGAATGTAGGCAAGCGGGAAGAGGAAGAACCCGCCATCAGTGAGGATCGGGCCAAATGCCACGCCTTTGGCCGCACCAATGTTGGACAGGATCAGCACGACGGCCATGCAGGCGAGCATGATGCCAAAGTAGGGGGAGCCTATCGACGCGAAGCGCGGCGCGGGTTTACTCAGGGTCTGGGATTCTGGTGCTGACGTCATCGCTTGTCCGTTCATAGTGGTTTGCGCAGGCGGCCGGAGTTAGCACGGCGCCCCGCTGTATTAGCACTGGTGGTGGACCCGCCGACAAACCGCGGAGCCTCCCCTATTCTCGCATCGAGGAATCGGGAATTGTCCCGCCAAAACCCGTCATAAGTGAGCGAGCGTCCCGCCGAAACCCGACATACGTGAGCGAGCGTCGGAGGGCCACGCGTCGATGCCCTCTGGCAGGGCGGCCCGGGGTAGGGCAAGCTTGGTCCAGAACCGGCGGGACCCGAAACGGAACAGGGGAAGCACATGGTGGAACACTTTGACTCGGTGGACGACTACATCGCGTCGCGCCCTGACGAGGTGCAAACCATCCTTCAGGAGATCCGACGCCGGGCCCTGGCAGTGGTGCCCGGAGCCGCGGACAGGATCAGTTACGGTATCCCCACCATCACGCTCGACGGCCACTACGTCGTGTACTTCGCGGCGTGGAAGCACCATATTTCCGTCTATCCCGTGCCCGACGGCGGCGAGGACTTCGAGCGCGAAATCGCTCCTTTCCGGGCGGCGAAAGGCACCTTGAAATTCCCCTTGGGGAAGCCGATTCCATACGAGCTCATCGAAAAAGTGGCGACCCTTCTAGCTGAGCGCGAGCGGCAACGGAACGGCTACTGACAATCAGGCAGGGCGGGGGTACGGTACAGCCATGCGCCGCGATGAGCTTGAACACGCCATCCGGGCCGCTACGGATGTCATCCACGGCGACCGCGTGATCGTGATCGGCAGCCAGTCAGTTCTGGGATCGTTCACGGAGGACCAATTGCCGGCGTCGATCACCATGTCGGACGCGGTCGATATCGCCCCCTTTTCCGACGACGACGCCGGCTCGCTTGCGGACAGCATCGACTCGGCGCTTGGTGAGTGGTCGCCCTTCCACAAGGAGTTCGGGTTCTACGTCCAGGCGGCCGAGAGGGAGACCGCCGTGCTCCCGGCGGACTGGGAGTACCGCCTTGTCGGTGTGCGCAATGACCGGACCCGGAACAGCACCGGGCTTTGCCTGGATCCCTACGATCTCTGCGCAGCGAAGCTCATTGCCGCGCGGCCCAAGGACCATGCGTTCGTGCTGGCACTCATTGAGTCATCCCTCATCGACCGCGTCCGTCTCGTGGACAGAATCAGGCTAATAGACCCGTCCGAGCCTCGCCGCGATGCGGCATTGTCCTGGGCCATGTCCGTCTGACGCGGCCAACGCCGGCCGGCCCAAATCTGTCCGAACCCGAAGGAGCAAGCCAATGACCAAGGTAGTGGCGTTCATGTCGATGTCCCTCGACGGCTACGTAGCGGATCTCGAGGACGGCGTCGACGAAGTCTTCGACTGGTACTTCGCCGGCGACGTCGACGTCCCCACCTTCAACCCCGGCTTCACGTTCCATGTCTCCGAAGCGAGTGCCCAACACCTCCGGACCTTGATGGGCGAGGTCGGCGCGATGCTCACCGGGCGGCGCACCTCCGACCGCGCCGACGCCTGGGGCGGCCAACACCCGTTCGGCGTGCCCGCGTACGTCGTGACGCATCAGATGCCCGAGGGTTGGCCCCGTCCCGACTCCGCAGTGCATTTCGTCACCGACGGACTGGAAAGCGCCGTCGCCCAGGCAAAGGCCGCGGCTGGCGACAAGATCGTCGGCATGCACGGGCCGGACACCATTCGGCAGTGCCTCGACGCCGGACTGCTCGACGAAATCCGCGTCGACTTGGTTCCCCTGCTACTCGGGTCCGGTATCCGGCTGTTCGATCGCGTCGAGAACGCGCCGTTCACTTTGGGCGACCCGACCGTCGTCGAGGGCGTCGGCGTCACGCACTTGCGCTACCCGGTCCTCAAGTAGGCGTCACGCCAGGCAGGTTTTTGGATCCCCAGCTGAGCACGAGCCGCGCAATTCCAGGGTTGTTCAATCCAAAGGAATCCAAAAAGTTGCGTAGCGTGACAAGCCTGCCCCAAACGCCCCGCACAAAAACTACCCCGAGTGCGCCTCCAGGAACGCGTACACCTCGGTCTCGTCGACGCCGGGGAACGCCCCAGGCGGCATGGCGGCCAGCAGGTGCGAGTGGGCGCGGGCGGACGGCCAGGCGTTGCCTGCCCAGGAAGAAGCCAACGACGCCGGCGGGCGCTTGCAGCAGTTCGGGTCCGGACACGTCGAGGTAGCCCGCGCCGTCGTCTCCCTCCCGCGGAACCACTTCACGTGCTGGTACGGCACGCCGATGCTGAGCGAGAACTCCCCGGCCGCCGAGCGCTCGGTGCGCGCCGTGCACCAATAGGTGCCGGAGACGGTGTCGGTGTATTGGCTGTAGGCGCTGAACTTGTCCGGGACGTCGAACACGGCCCGCGAAGTCCACGCTTTGCACGCGGGCTGGCCCTCGATGGCGCCGGTGTGGTCCTGCGGGAAGGCCACGCCGTCGTTCTCGTAGGCCTTGTAGATGATGCCGCTCTGGTGGGTCTTCTGGAAATGCGTGGTGATGCCCAAGTGCTTCGTCGCGAGGTTGGTGAAGCGGTGAGCCGCAGTTTCATAGGAGACGGCGAAGGCGTCGCGGATATCCTCGACCGCGATCTCCTTGGCGGCTTTCGCCTTCTGCAGGAACTCCAGGGTGGCGTTCTCGGGCAGGAGGAGCGCCGCAGCAAAATAGTTGGTCGCGACGCGCTGCGCCAGGAAGTCGCCGTAGTTCTTGGGGGTCTCGTGGCCCAGGACGTAGTGCCCCAGGGCCTGCAGGAGGACCGAGCGGGGATCGTGGTCCTGCCGTTGGCTTTGCGTGAGATAAATTCGGTGATTCTTTAGATCGGTCACCGAACGGGTGGAATGAGGCAGGTCGCCCACGTGGTGCAGCGTGAATCCGAGGTGGTCCGCGATGTCCGCGATGATGTGCTGGCTCAAGGGACCAGTCGTGTAGCCAACGCCTTTGAGGACCTTTTGCGCTTCGGCCTCGTACTCCGGAAAGTAGTTGCCGCGCTCCCGCATCATGGCACGCAGTTCGCCGTTCGCGCGGCGGGCCTCTTCCGGCGTCGCGACCTGCTCGTTGAGCTTGCGTTCAAGCTCCTGCAGGAGGCCCACTTGCGACTCGAGAACATCGAGCGGTAGCCGCGAGCTGACGCGGATTTTCGGCAGGTTCAGCGACTCGTACAGGGGCCCGCGCTGGTACCGTTCGAGCTCGATTTCCAGGGCGGCTCGGCGGCTGGGCGGTTCCGCCCCGAGGAGCTGTTCGATGCCGACATTCAGTGCCGCCGCGAGCTGCGTCAGCAGGCCCAGTTTGGGCTCGCGCTTGCCGTTCTCGATGAGGCTCAGCTGGCTCGGGGCGGTCCCGACGGCGGCGCTCACGTCGTCGAGGGTCAGTCCGGCCTGCTTGCGCAGATACCGCACGCGGCGGCCCAGGCTGATGACGTCCAGTTCCGCGGTGGAAGCGGACGACGACGGCGACGGTACTTCGCGGTTCCAGCTCACAGGTGACATTTTTTGAGGATACGCGAAGAAGTGCGTTTCTTTCCATGGTTTCTATCTAGAAAGCCTCGTGGAAGTGCTGAAAAGTAATAACTACGAAGTCCCGGTCGGAATGAACTGCAATGGCGCAGCCAAGACCGGCCGGGGCGGCAAACTCAGCAACACGCCAAAACAGCGTCAAAGGAGACAGAACAATGACAGCAGCATTTGAACCAGGGCAGCCCACCTCCGCAACCGAGCAGGCCGCAGCACTGGAGCTCGAATGGGCTGCCGACCCGCGTTGGGAAGGCGTCACCCGCGATTACTCGGCCACCGACGTCGTCCGCCTCCGCGGCCGTGTCTCCGAGGAACACACCCTGGCCAGGCGCGGCTCCGAGAAGCTGTGGAAGCAACTCACGGAAGAGGCCACGACCGGTGGTTACACCAACGCCCTCGGTGCGCTGACCGGCAACCAGGCCGTGCAGCAGGTCAAGGCCGGGCTGCGTGCCATCTACCTTTCCGGCTGGCAGGTCGCCGCCGACGCCAACAACTCCGGCCACACCTACCCGGACCAGTCGCTGTATCCGGCCAACTCGGTCCCCACGGTGGTCCGGCGCATCAACAACGCCTTGCTCCGTGCCGACCAGATCGAATTCTCCGAGGGCATCCAGACGGTCGAGGACTGGCTGGTCCCGATCGTCGCCGACGCAGAAGCCGGTTTCGGCGGCCCGCTGAACGCCTACGAACTCATGAAATCCATGATCCAGGCCGGCGCCGCGGGCGTGCACTGGGAAGACCAACTCGCGTCCGAGAAGAAGTGTGGCCACCTCGGCGGCAAGGTGCTCATCCCCACCCAGCAGCACGTCCGGACCCTGAACGCCGCCCGCCTCGCGGCCGACGTCGCGGGCACCCCTTCGGTGATCATCGCCCGCACTGACGCCGAGGCAGCCACCCTGATCACCTCCGACGTCGACGAGCGGGACCAGGAATTCATCCTCCGCGAAGGGGGACAGCCGGTTCGTACCGCGGAGGGCTTCTACAAGGTCCGCAACGGCATCGAACCCTGCATCGCCCGCGCCAAGGCCTACGCCCCGTACTCCGACCTCATCTGGATGGAAACGGGCACCCCGGACCTCGAACTCGCCCGCAAGTTCGCAGAGTCCGTCAAAGCCGAGTTCCCGGACCAGATGCTCTCCTACAACTGCTCGCCGTCGTTCAACTGGCGCAAGCACTTGGACGACGCCACGATCGCCAAGTTCCAGCGCGAGCTCGGCGCCATGGGCTTCACCTTCCAGTTCATTACCCTTGCCGGCTTCCACGCCCTGAACTACTCGATGTTCGACCTCGCCCACGGCTACGCCCGCGAAGGCATGAGCGCCTACGTCGAACTCCAGGAAAAGGAATTCGCCTCCGAGTCCCGCGGCTACACCGCAACCAAGCACCAGCGCGAAGTCGGCACCGGCTACTTCGACGACATCGCAACCGCGCTCAACCCGAACGCATCCACCCTGGCCCTGGTGGGATCCACCGAAGAAGGCCAGTTCCACTAGCCACAACTTCCCCAACTAGGTAGCAGTAGGTGTCGTTTTGAGCCCCCAAAACGACACCTACTGCGAGTCAGTTGGGATCCTCAAGAGGAGAATTCCCATGAACAGCTTCACCGACAACTACACGATCAACGGCATCACGCTGACCGCCCAGCCCATTCATCGGCAGAACGAGGTTCTTACTCCGGATGCCCTCGCGTTCGTGGCAGCCCTGCACCGCGCGACGGCGGAGCGCCGCCAGGAGCTGATGCAGGCCCGGCACGCCCGCCGCGGCCAGATCGCGAGCGGACAAGATCCGCGGTTCCTCCCGGAGACGGCCGAGATCCGCAACGATCCGAACTGGCGCGTCGCTCCCCCTGCTCCGGGCCTGGAGGACCGTCGCGTGGAAATCACCGGACCCGTTGACCGGAAAATGACCATCAACGCGCTGAACTCCGGCGCCAAGGTGTGGCTGGCAGACATGGAAGACTCCTCCACCCCCACCTGGCGGAACGTCATCCAGGGCCAGCTGAACCTCACCGACGCCCTGGAACGCCGCATCGACTTCACCTCACCGGAGGGCAAAGAGTACAAGCTCCGTGCCGCCGAGGAACTGCCCACCATCGTGGTCCGGCCGCGCGGCTGGCACCTGCCGGAGAAGCACATGCTCATCGACGGGAAGCCCGTTGCCGGCGGCGTGGTCGACTTCGGCCTGTTCTTCTTCCACAACGCCCGCCGCCTGCTCGCCCAGGGCAAGGGCCCGTACTTCTACCTGCCCAAGATCGAGAACCACCTCGAGGCCCGGCTCTGGAACGACATCTTCATCCTGGCCCAGGACCTGCTCGGCATCCCGCAGGGCACCATCCGCGCCACCGTCCTGATCGAGACCATCACCGCGGCCTTCGAAATGGAGGAGATCCTGTACGAACTGCGCGATCACGCCTCGGGCCTGAACGCCGGCCGCTGGGACTACATCTTCTCCGTCATCAAGAACTTCCGCACCCGGGGCCCGCGCTTCGTGTTGCCGGACCGCGCCCAGGTGTCGATGACCCAGCCGTTCATGCGCTCCTACACCGAGCAGCTGGTCCGGGCCTGCCACCGCCGCGGCGCCATGGCGATCGGCGGCATGGCCGCAGCCGTTCCCAACCGCAAGGACGAGGCCGCCAACACGGCAGCGTTCGAGAAGGTCCGCGCGGACAAGACCCGCGAAGCCGGCGACGGCTTCGACGGCTCCTGGGTAGCCCACCCGGACCTGGTTCCGGTCTGCCGCGAAGTGTTCGACGGCGTACTCGGGGACCGTCCGAACCAACTGGACCGCTCACGCGAGGACGTCACCCCCGACGACCGCGCCCTGATCGACGTCGCCTCCACCGAGGGCACCATCAGCGAAACCGGCATCCGGAACAACATCGAAGTGGGCATCCGCTACATCGAGTCCTGGCTGCGCGGCAACGGCGCCGTGGCCATCCACAACCTCATGGAAGACGCGGCGACGGCGGAGATCTCGCGTTCGCAGCTGTGGCAGTGGATCTACTCCCACGCGATCACCGACACCGGTGAAGTTATCACCCGCGAGTGGATCAACGACCTCCTCGACGAAGAGTTCGCGCGCCTGGAACGCTTCGACGACGACCGCTTCAACGATGCCCGCAGCATCTTCGAGGAAGTCACCCTCGCCGAGGAGTTCCCCACCTTCCTGACAATCCCGGCCTACGCCCGCTACCTCACTGAAGCCCGCGAGGAAGCCACCAAGGAAGAACTCGTAGCGGCCTGAGCCCAAAGATAGAGCCCCCGTCCGCTGGGCTGCCTGCACTCTTCGCAACAAGTGACCCCGATGGTCGGGGAGGCAGCCCAGCGACGGACCCCCTCGCCACCCAACTGACTCGCAGTTGTTGTCGTTATGAGGCTCCAAAACGACAACAACTGCGAGCTAGTTGGGTGTACGACGGCGGGACTCGCCTAGCGCACAAAGCGCACCTAACGCTGCCGGGCCACCCAGCGCACCGAGAGGGTGGTGCAGACGCAGAACGCGGCGACCGAGCCGAGGATTACCAGGAGCGGAACGGTCCAGCTGCCGGAGATGCCGTGGACGTAGCCGATGATGGTGGGAGCCAGGGCCGCGAAGCAGTAACCGACCCCCTGCACGACGGCGGACATCTTGCCTGCCGAGGCTTGGTCGCGGGCGAACCTGATGATGGCGATGAAGATCACCGTGATGCCGCCACCCTGGGCGACTCCCCCGAGCGAGGACCACAGCCACCACCAGGCCGGGGCCAGCAACAAGCCAAGGGGGACCGTGAGCCACAAGGCACCCAAGGTGGCCGCCACCGCCGTCGTACTGGTGAAACGGGCGAGCAGAGGCACGCCGAGGCCACCGACGATCGCGAAAATCTGGAAGAGCGACGATCCCGCGCCGGCTTGGGCGGTGCCCATGCCCAGCTCGTCGGCTAGGAAGCTCGGAAGCCACGCGGTCACGCCGTAGTACGAGAATGCCTGGCCGGCGAAGCCGAGCGTCAGGCCAACGGTCAGCCAGCCAACGCCGGAGGCCCTTTCGGCTCGTGAGCCCGAGGCGGCCGGCACCGCAGCCGGAACGAACGCGCGGCGGGCACCCACCGTGGGGATCCAAAACACGATGGCCACCAGGGCCAGGAGGGCACTCGCCGCGAGGGCAAGCCGCCAACCCACAAGTTCCGCGAGCGGTGCGGTGGCCACCGAGGTCAGGAAGGACCCGATGTTGAGGGCCGCCGTGTAGACACCCATCGCTGTTGCCTGGCGCCGCGGCGCGAAGTCCCGGCGGATGATGAGTGGCACGGCGATGTTGCCGATGGTGATGGCGAGGCCGATAAGGACGGTACCCACCATGATCGGAACGCCGCCGCCGCTGGAGCGGATCACGACGCCGGCCAGCACGCCCACGAGCGTCAGCATCACGGCGAATTCGGCGCCGAGCCTGCGTCCGGCCATTGAGGCCAGGGGCGCTGCGAGCGAGAAGCAGAGCACGGGAATGCCCGTCAGCAGCCCGAGTTCCACTGGCGAGAATCCAAGATCCCGTTTCAGGGAATCCACCACCGGCGCCACCGCGACGAACGGTCCTCGCATGTTGAGGGCGATGAGGCCGATGCAGGCAAGGATCAGCCAGCCTCGAGGGACCTTGGCGAGGAATTGGCCGGTCATGGGGCGCACTGCAAAGCGGGGGAAGTAGGCATCACCTTCATTGCTATCACGGCTCTCCGCGCGAACTGGCAGCAGATGACCCTTCCCGCGAATTTTGGGGTCATTTGCTGCCAGTTCGCGCGGGAGAATAAGCTCCTCAGCCCGTTGCTTGGAGCGTGGCTTCAATCACGGCCGGAGACAAGACGTGCTGGGTGACCATTTGGCTCGCACCGAGGATCGCGGCCTGGTCGCCCGCCATCGAGATGCCGATGCGCAGATGCGAAGTAGCCAAGGGAAGGGAGCGCCGGTAGACAACTTCGCGGATGCCGGCAACGAGGTGCTCGCCGGCCTCCCCCACGCTGCCGCCTATGACGATCATGGAGGGGTTGAGCAGATTTACCACTGTGGCCAGGACATCGCCGACGTCGCGTCCGGCCTGCCGGAGTGCCTGGATCGCCTGGAGGTTTCCGTCGGCCACGAGATGCAGCACATCGCCGCCGTTGCTGGCCGCGAGTCCTTGGGCGTGGAGCTGGCGGGCGACGGCGGGTCCCGAGGCGAGCGCTTCAAGGCAGCCGTAGTTCCCGCAACGGCAGAGGACGTCGTCGCCGCGGGGAACCCGGACGTGGCCGAGGTCCCCGGCCGTGCCGTTGGCGCCGCGCTGCAGCTCGCCGCTGCTGATGATGCCTGCGCCGATGCCCGTGGCGATCTTGATGAAGAGCAAATTGTCGTGGTCCGGCCAGTACGCCGTGCGCTCGCCCAGGGCCATGATGTTGACGTCGTTGTCCACGAGGACCGGGACCGGCAGCGAGCGCTGCATGTACCGGACCACGTCGAAGCCGTCCCAGCCGGGCATGATCGGTGGTTTGATCGGCCTGCCGCTGTCGTGTTCCACCGGTCCGGGCAGCCCGATGCCGATTCCGGCAAGGTCTTCAAGGTTGCGGTCTGCCTCGGTGAGGAGCTCCCGCCCTGCAGCCACCACCCTGCCGAGCACCACCTCGGGGCCATCGGCGACTTCCTGCGCGAGGCGTCGCTCGGCCAAAACGGTTCCACCGAGATCGGTGACGGCGACGATCACGTGCGTCGCTCCGACGTCGACCGCCAGGACAACACGGGCCGCAGGGTTGAAGGCAAAGCGCGACGGCGGCCTGCCGCCACTGGAACTCGCCTCACCGGCGGGGCCCACGAGTCCGGAGTTCATCAGGGCGTCGATGCGCGAGGCGACGGTGGAACGGGCGAGCCCTGTAGTGATGGCGAGTTCGGCCCGGGTTCGTGCCTGGCCGTCGCGAAGAAGCTGAAACAGATCTCCTGCACGCGAAAGGCTCCCTGCGTCCTGTACGGGGCCGTCCTTGCCGGGGTCTTTTCCGGGTGCTGAGGTCATGCATCAGTGATAGCACGATTGCTTATGGGTGTCACGCAGCAAAAAGATTGTCGAATGTTTTTCAACTTTTGCTTGCTCATCGACAAAAGTCATCGTAGTTTGTTTGTGAGAAGGGTCACGTAGCCCACGAAGCCACGCTGAAACTCCAGAGACTCCGTTTACGAAGAGGTAACTGATCTTGTCCAGCCACTCACAGGCAACACCGTTAGGATCGCCGAAGCCCCTCGGCGTCGGCATCCTTGGCGCCGGCCCGGTCACCCAAGCAATCCACCTTCCCTCCCTGGCCCGGCTCCGGAACATTCTGGAAGTCCGCCACATCATGGACGTCGACGCCGCGGTCGCCGAATCGGTCGCAGCCCGCGTCGGCGCCAACCACAGCACCAGCATGGACGCGCTCCTGGGCGATCCCGACGTCGACATCGTGGCCATCTGCAGCCCCCACCAATTCCACGCGGACCAAGTCATCGCAGCGTGCCGTGCCGGAAAGAAGGCCGTCCTCTGCGAAAAGCCCTTCGCCATGAGCGGCGAGGAAGCGGCCCGGATTTCGGCGGTCAGCGCGGAAACGGGCGTGCCGATCATCGTGGGCGCCATGCACACCTTCGATCCAGGCTGGCTCGCAGCCGAAGCCAACTGGGGCGATCTTCCCGAGAACGTCCACACCATCCGCTCTTCCATCGTCCTTCCGCCCAATGCCCGCTTCGAAGACTTCGCCACCGAAATCATCACGCGGCCCGCAGGCGGCACACCGGACTACAGCGACGTCGAGGTCATCAAGAACGCCCTCCGCGGCGGCATCATGGGCCTCGCCATCCACGATCTTCCCCTCGTCCGCCGCTTCACCCCGGATTTCGAAGACCTCGAAATCCTGCAGGCACGCCACGTCCGCCCCTTCGGCTACGTGATCTCCTTGCGTTGCGGAAAACAGGGCGCAGGTGACCGGATCATCGAACTCAGGGCAGCCATGAACGCGACCTGGAAGCCGGAATGGGCCTTCGAAGCGATCTCGGACGACGCAGCGCTTCGCGTGGACTTCACTCCTTCTTACGTGCAGGCGGGTTCCGCCGTCGCAACCATCACCCGCGGCACCACAAGCACCACCTACGGACCGTTCGAGCACAACGGCTACGAGGGCGAATGGCGCGAACTCGCCCAACTGGCACTCGGAACAAAGCAACCGCCGTCCGCTGAGACCCTCATCAATGACCTCACCTTCGCGATAGCGATTGCCGACGCCACAGTGAACGTCGCGGCCGCGGAACACGCGAACAGCCATGCAGGAGCCCACTCATGAGCACCCAGTACACGGTCGCCGCCACCCCGCGGGCCGAAGAGAGCGGCGCGGTAGGACTCGCGGTCGCCTCGCTTCCTGCGAGCTTCGGCCCCGTGGCCGCCGGGGAGGCCGCACGGATCTCCGCCCTCGACGGCGCCCCCGGCTGGACTACGGAGGCCATCAAGGCGATCGACGGCGGAGCGTCGGGCATCGTCGTCGTCAACCCGGTCCCGGAAAACACAGCGGCCCTGCTCGACGCCGCTGAAGCCGCCGGCGTCGCGGTTGTACTGGACCAACGCTGGGCCTCCAACCCCGGGCTCGCCGCAGCCGAAGACGCCGTCCGCACGGTCGCCGGCCGCGCCGCGATGCTGGACACGGTCGCGACGGCGGCGGCAGGCACGGATCCGGAACGGCTGCTCACCGAGCATCTCGCCACCGTCGTACGCGTCACCGGACAACTGGAAGCGCTTCGCGTCCTGCGCCGCGGCCCGCACGGCTACACGGTTTCCGGGCGGCTCGCCAACGGTGCTCCGGTTTCGCTCCAGGGGGTGCTGAGCAACTCCCGGCCCGCCGGCGTCGACTTCCGCCTCTATACCGACGACGGCGGTGTCAGCATTGCGGTCCCGGAACCGCTTGCCGCCTGGCCGGCCGAAGTCCGCGCTACCGGGCCCCAAGGGGAAATCCTCCTGCCCACGCTGTACGAATCCGCCCACCGCACCACCTGGCGCCGGCTCAAGGAACACCTCGACGCCGGCACTCTCCCTTCCGATCTGGCCGGCTTTGCGCGGTTGACGGAATCCATCGCGCACCTGACCTGAACCTGCACTTCTCCTACACGCAACCAGCGCAATCGAGCACAACAGAGCACCAAAGCAATCATTAGCCTTCTCGACGACGAGCCGGACCGCACCAAACGCGCAGACCACGCAGCGGTCCCGAAAGGAACCATCATGAATGTTCAGTCCGAAGCCAAACGCAATTTCTCCCGCAGGGGATTCCTCGGCCTCACTGCGGCAGCAGCCGCTGTCCCCCTGCTCGCGGCTTGCGGCGGCGGTTCCAGCTCGAGCTCCGCAGGTGGTGCGATCAAGTTCTGGGACATGCCGTGGGCCACCACGGCCTATAACGATGCCGCGAAGAAGATCACCGACGGATTCTCGGGAGCCAACAGCAGCAAGGCCAGCTACCAGATCATCCAGTGGAACAACTTCTACCAGACGTTCTCCTCGGCCATCGCGTCCAAGACCGGACCCGCGGTGTCCACCGGTGGTGGCTTCCAGGCGTTCCAGTTCGACCAGCAGGGCCAGATCGCCTACGCGGACAAAGTTGTCGACGCGCTCAAGAAGAACGGCCAGTTCGACGACTTCCTGCCCGGCGTGCTGGAACCGTTCAAGTCCGACAAGGGCTACGTCGCTGTTCCGTGGCAACTGGACATGCGCCCCCTGTGGTACCGCAAGTCCCTCTTCGACCAGGCCGGCGTAGCCGTTCCGACCGACTGGCCCAGCCTGCTCGAGGCAGGAAAGAAGCTCAAGGGCATCGGGGCCGTTGGGTTCGCTACAGGCTCCGGCGCCGGCAACAACATCGGCAACCACTTGATGATCATGATGATGATCAACAACGGCGGTGGCGTCTTCACCAAGGACGGCCAGCTGGACGTCATGAACGACCGCAACGTCGAAGCCATCGAGTTCTTGCTCGAACTGGTCTCCAACGGGGTCATCGACCCTGCAGCTGTCAGCTACACCACGGACAACCTCGACGCGCAGTGGAAGAACAAGAAGGCGGCCTTCGGCATGTATGTGCTGGGCGTCCCGCAGCGCGTGGGCGACACCTCCGGAGACCTCGTGGTGGCGAGCCCGATGGCCGGTCCACACGGTGACAAGGCCGCTCTGGTGTTCCCGAACAACATCATGATGTACAAGAACACGCCTTCCCAGGAAGCCTCGGAAGCCTTCCTGACTTACTACATGGGCCAGCTCAAGACCCTCTGGCAGCAGAAGCTCATGAATGCACTCCCGGTCTTCAAGTCCATCACCGAACTCCCCGAGTTTGCCAGCGATCCCAACAACGTCAAGATCGTCAAGGAATACCAGCCCATCGCGAAGACCTTCGCCGCCCAGGGAACCTCCCTCAACGCCAACCTCGCTGTCCTCGACGGCGGCCAGGCACTCAACCAGTTCACCCAGACCATCCTCACGGGCAAGACGGACGCCAAGACGGCGCTGACAGCCTTCCAGAGCGGTCTCCAGTCAGTCCTCAAGAAGTAAAACGCCATGTCATCGACCACAGCACAATCGGGCCTGGCCCGGGCCCGCCGGGGCCTCGCACCCGGCGGGCCCGGGGGCGGGTCCCGTACCCACAACGGCGGCCTGAACCGCAAGAGCAAACTGTCGGGCCAGACCAAACGGACCTTCTTCTGGCTCTTGCTGCCCTCCATCGTCCTGCTCGTCTTGATCAACGGCTACCCGCTGATCTACGCGGGCGTTCAGGCAACGCACGACGGCTCCCTGATCGACACCGGCAACTTCGTCGGCGTCGACAACTTCGCCACCGTCCTGTCCTCGCCTGCCTTCTGGAAGGCCGCGCAGTTCACCCTGTGGTTCACCATCGTCGGCGTGTTCGGCTCCTGGCTGGTGGGCCTCGGCCTGGCCCTGCTCCTTCGCACCAAGATCCCGGCGGGCGGCACCTTCAAGGTCCTGCTCCTCCTGCCGTGGGTGGTGCCGATCGTGGTGTCGTCGACCGCCTGGAACTGGCTCGTTGCCACCCCGGACAGCCTCATCCCGTCCATCTTCCGCAACCTCGGACTCGGCACGCCGCTGTTCCTGGCCGACCCGCACCTCGCCGCGGTCATGGTCATGGTCTTCAAGGTCTGGGTCAGCTTCCCCTTCATGATGATGATGATCTCCGCCGCGCTGGCCTCCGTGGACACCACCGTCTACGAAGCCGCGAGCATGGACGGCGCCAGCAAGTGGCAGCAGTTCACCCAGATCACCCTGCCGATGATCGCCCGCTCCACGTACATCAGCTGGATCCTGATGACGATCTTCTGCGTGAACGACTTCCCCACCATCTACCTCCTCACCGGCGGCGGCCCCGTCGACGCCACCACCTCCCTCGTGGTCCTGGCCTACCGCAGCGTCTTCCAGGACTTCCAGACCGGTCCCGGCGTCGCCATCGCCTTCCTCATGACCCTCACCCTCGTCGTCGTGTCGGTCTTCCTGTACCGCCAGATCCGAAAGTCGAGCGTCGAATAATGAGCGCAGTACTGCACGCCCACCCCGAATCCGGACCCGCGCTCGGCGTCGCGGGACCCCAGAAAACCCGCCGCACTCTCTCCGAAGCCGGCTTGCGCGGACGCTGGTGGCGGTTCGTCCTGATCCTGGCCATCACCGCGATCGTCCTCGTCCCGATCATGGTCACTGTGATCCTCGCACTCACGCCGGGCCCGAACAGCACCGCCACCGGCCTGACCCTGGAAAACATCACCGGCGTCTTCTCCAAGACCCTCGCAGGCACCTGGCTGACAAACAGCCTCATCACCACGCTTTCCACCGTGGTCGTCTCGGTCGCCGTCGCGGCCCCCGCCGGCTATGTCCTCTCCCGCGGCCGCTCCAAGGCCGTCTCGGGTTACTCCCTGCTGCTGTTCGTCATGCAGTCCCTGCCGATCATCACCTCCGTGGTGCCGCTGTTCATCCTGTTCGCAGGCATGGGACTCGTGGACAACCTGCTCGGCCTGATCATCATCTACGTCGGCTCCACCATGACGGTGGCCACCTGGATGATGGCCGCCTACTTCGATTCCATCCCGGTCAGCCTCGAGGAAGCCTCCTGGATCGACGGCTGCTCGGTGTTCGGATCGTTCACGAAGGTGGTGCTGCGCAATTCCCTGCCCGGTATCCTGTCCACAGCCATCTTCGCCTTCCTCCTGGCCTGGAACGACTACCTCGTCGCGATCGTGTTCCTGCGCTCCAACGAGATCTTCACCCTCCCGGTCGGCGTGCAGTCCTTCTTCCAGCAAAACCTCACCGACTGGTCCGGCGTCATGGCCCTCGCCGTCGTCATGATGCTCCCGCCCATCATCGTTTTCGCCACCCTGAACAAGTACTTCAGCGTCGGCGGCATCGGCGGATCCCTCGCCGGCCGCTAATTCGAACCTTTCACGCAACTGACAACGCAAAGGAAAACCATGTCTTACTCCATCCAGCTGTACACCTTGCGCAATGCCATCCAGGAAGACCTGCCGGGCACCATCAAGAAGGTTGCCGAGATCGGTTACACGCAGGTTGAACCCTACAATTTCGTGGCAACCGCAAAGGAGCTGGGCGCTGCCTTGAAGGAGAACGGGCTGAGCGCCCCGTCCGGACACGCGCCGCTGCTGAGCCAGGACCAGGATGAGATCTTCGCCGCTGCGAAGGAACTGGGCATTGCCACGGTCATTGACCCGTACTTGCCTGCCGAGCACTGGCAGAACGCCGAGGACATCCAGGCCACCGCGGCAAAGCTCAACGCCGCAGCAAAGAAGGGGGCCGAATACGGCGTCCGCGTCGGGTACCACAACCACGCTTGGGAACTTGAGTCCATCATCGAGGGCCAGACGGCCCTGGAGTACTTCGAAGGCCTCCTTGACCCGGAACTCGTCCTGGAAGTCGACACCTACTGGGCTGCCGTCGGTGGCCAGAACCCGGTGGAACTGCTCGCCCGCCTCGGTGACCGCGTGAAGTTCATCCACATCAAGGACGGCCCCGGCACCACCGACACGAAAGCCCAGTTGCCGGCGGGCCAGGGCACCATCCCGGTGCTCGACGTCGTTGCTGCCGCCAAGTCCCTCGAAGTCGGCGTCGTCGAGTTCGACGACTACTCCGGAGACATCTTCGAAGGCATTGCCCAGAGCCTCGCCTTCCTCCACGCAGCACAGGATGTGAACGCATGAGCACCGCAACGCACCAGACCACACCGTCCACCCGCCGGGGACCCGTAGGCGTCGCCGTCATCGGCGCCGGCAACATCAGCAAGGCCTACCTGGACAACCTGACCGTCTTCCCGGACCTGAAGGTCCACGTCATCGCGGACCTCTTCGAGGAAGCCGCGGAAGCGCGCGCCAAGGAGTACGGCATCCCCGAGTGGGGCGGCGTGGACGCGGCACTGAACCATCCCGACGTCGAGATCGTCGTCAACCTGACCATCCCCGCGGCGCACGTCGAGGTGGCCACGGCAGCCGTGAATAACGGCAAGCACGTCTGGACCGAGAAGCCGTTCTCCCTGGACCGCGAATCCGGTTTGGCCCTGTTGAAGACCGCCGACGCCGCAGGCATCCGCCTCGGCTGCGCACCGGACACCTTCCTGGGCGCCGGGCTGCAGACGGCCCGCCGGATCATCGAACGCGGCGACATCGGCACCCCGCTGACTGCCCTGACCATGTTCCAGACCCCTGGTCCGGAGTCCTGGCACCCGAACCCGTCATTTCTCTTCGCCCATGGCGCAGGCCCGCTCTTCGACATGGGCCCGTACTACGTCACCGCGCTGGTCCAGACCTTTGGTTCGGTCCGCAAGGTCGCCGCCGTCGGGTCCAAGGCCAAAGAAGTCCGCGTGGTCGGTTCCGGGCCCAAGGCGGGCGAGGAATTCGCCGTCGAGGTCCCAACGCACGTCAGCGCGATGCTCCAGTTCGAGGGCGGTACTTCCTCGCACAGTGTGTTCAGCTTCGAGTCCCCCCGCCTGCGGATGGGCTTCGTGGAGATCACCGGCACCGAGGGCACCCTGGAACTGCCGGATCCGAACAACTTCGACGGCGACCTCAAGCTCTGGCGCGCCGGGGCCGCGGAAGCTGAAGTCATTCCCGCCACGGGACCGGCCAACGGCCGCGGGATGGGCGTGCTGGACATGGCCCGTTCCCTGCGCGCCGGTGTTCCCCACCGCGCCCAGGGAGCCCTCGCGTACCACGTGGTCGATACCCTGGTTTCCATTTCCGAGTCCGCCGAAACCGGCACCTTCGTAGGCGTCGACAGCTCCGCCGTGACCTCCCAGGCCCTCCCCGAGGACTGGGACCCGATGGCCGCCACCCTCTAGGAATCACTCATGACTAGCTCCGCCCCTACCCCCACCAATCCTCACAACGGCGAACCGGGCAAGACACCCCTGGGTGTTGCCGCGATCGGCTACGCGTTCATGGGCAAAGCCCATTCCAACGCGTGGCGGAACGTGGCCAGTTTCTTCGACGTTCCGGCCTTCGAGCAGAAAGTGCTCGTGGGCCGGGACCCGGAACAGGTTGCCGAGGCCGCGGCGAAGTACGGGTGGAGCGAGTCCGCCACGGACTGGCGCTCGGTCCTGGAACGCGACGACATCCACATCGTGGACATCTGCGCTCCGGGTTGGATGCACGCCGAAATCGCCACCGCGGCGCTGGAAGCGGGCAAGCACGTGCTCGTGGAGAAGCCCCTCGCGAACACCCTCGCCGAGGCCGAAGCCATGACGGAAGCCGCGCGTGCCGCCCGTGCGCGCGGCATCCAGTCCATGATCGGCTTCAACTACCGGCGCGTGCCGGCCCTCGCCCTGGCCCGCGAACTCATTGCTGAAGGCCGGCTGGGCACAGTCCGGCACGTCCGCGCCGCCTACCTGCAGGACTGGCTCGTGGACGCCGACTCCCCCATGACCTGGCGCCTCAACAAGGAAACCGCGGGATCCGGGGCACTCGGCGACATCGCCTCCCACGCCATCGACCAGGTCCTTTTCCTCCTCGGGGACACCGTCACGGAAGTCTCCGGCCGGCTCCACACCTTCGTGGACAGCCGCCCCGGGGCGAACGGTCCGGAACAAGTAACGGTCGACGACGCCGCCTGGGCTACGCTGACCCTCGCCTCCGGGGCAGTCGCCTCGGTGGAAGTCTCCCGCATGGCCACGGGCAAGAAGAACTCGCTCACGATGGAAATCTACGGCGACAAGGGCTCGCTCCTGTTCGACCTGGAATCCATCAATGAACTCGGCTTCCTCGACGCGACGGTGCCTGTCCGGGAGCAAGGCTTCCGCCGGATCCTGGTCAACGAATCCGAACACCCCTACATGGCCGCCTGGTGGCCGCAGGGCCACGTGATCGGCTGGGAGCACACCTTCACCCACGAGATCCGCGATTTCCTCGCGGCCATCGACTCCGGGACCCCTCCGTCGCCCTCGTTCGAAGACGGGCTCGCCGTGCAGCAGGTCCTGGCCGCCATCGAAGAATCCGCCGACGCCAAGTCCGCCATCATCCAGGTCTCCGGCCACTAACAGCCCTTGCCCTGAAGCACGCCCCGAAACTTTTCCCAAGGAGAACCAATGCCCCGCCCGTATACCCTGTTCACCGGCCAGTGGGCCGACCTGCCCTTCGAGGAAGTCGCCAAGCTCGCCTCCGGCTGGGGCTATGACGGCCTGGAAATCGCCGTGTCCGGCGACCATCTGGATGCCTGGCGTTGGGACGAACCCGGCTACGTCGAGTCCAAGCTCGCCATCCTGGAAAAGTACAACCTCAAGGTCTGGGCCATCTCCAACCACCTCAAGGGCCAGGCCGTGTGCGATGACCCGATCGACTTCCGCCACCAGGCAATCGTCGGGGCCAAGGTCTGGGGCGACGGCGATCCCGAAGGCGTCCGCCAACGTGCCGCCGAGGAAATGAAACACACCGCACGGCTGGCCCGCGCGCTCGGTGTGGACACCGTCGTCGGGTTCACCGGCTCCTCCATCTGGCAATACGTCGCCATGTTCCCGCCCGTCCCCGAGAAAGTCATCGAGGCCGGCTACCAGGACTTCGCCGACCGCTGGAACCCCATCCTGGACGTCTTCGACGAATGCGGCGTCCGCTTCGCCCACGAAGTCCACCCTTCCGAAATCGCCTACGACTACTGGACCACCGTCCGGACCCTGGAAGCCATCGGGCACCGCGAAGCGTTCGGGCTGAACTGGGACCCCTCCCACTTCATGTGGCAAGGCATCGACCCCGTCTCCTTCATCTGGGACTTCAAGGACCGGATCTACCACGTGGACTGCAAGGACACCAAGCTGCGCCCCACCGGCCGCAACACCGTCATGGGTTCCCACCTGCCCTGGGGCGACCCCCGCCGCGGCTGGGACTTCGTCTCCGCCGGACGCGGCGACGTGCCCTGGGAATCCTCCTTCCGGGCGCTCACCGCCATCGGCTACACCGGACCCATCAGCATCGAATGGGAGGACGCCGGCATGGACCGCCTCCACGGCGCCCCCGAAGCCCTCGCCGCCCTCAAGAAGTTCGACTTCCCGCCGTCCCAAACCAGCTTCGACGCCGCGTTCAGCCAGGATTAAGGGATGTCCGACGTGAGCAACGACGGGTTCGTCCCGCTGTTCGACGGCGTCAGCCTGGCCGGTTGGCGTGCCGCGCCCCGCGTCTACGGTTCGGTGTATCCCGGTGGGCCGAGCGTCCTTGAGCATTTCAATCGCCTGGGACTTGAGCGCCCCGTGGAGCCGGAGAAGCATCCCGCCCGCTGGAAGGTTGAAGACGGCGTCCTGATCGGCGAGCAGGACGCTCCCGGGAGCGGCTACGGCGGCTACCTTGTCAGCGATCAGGCGTTCGGGGACTTCGAGCTCGTCCTTGAGATGCGTCCCGATTGGCCGGCCGATACCGGGGTGATGATCCGGCGCCAACGGGACAGCTGGGAAGGCTTCCAAGTCCTCGTGGACCACCGCCCGTCCGGCGGGATCGGCGGCTTCTTCGGCAACGGGCTGGCAAGTTTTTCGGCGGTTCCGTTCGCGATCGACGTCGCCCTCGACGACGCCGGCCGCCCAATCGGCCTCAAAGCAGACGACCCGGCCACCTCCATGGAACCAATCACGCAAGAGAAGCGGTCCCGCCTCAGCTACGCCGCCGACGTCGATGACTTCCTCGACGTGTGGCGCTGGGATGACTGGAACGAACTGCGCATTCGCTGCGTGGGCGCCATGCCGGTCATCACCACGTGGATCAATGGCCTCAAGATCGCAGAACTCGATACCGCCACTTTGCAATCCCCCGACTACGACGCCGACGCGGTTTACGGGGTGCTGGGCGACCGCGGACACATTGCGCTCGAAGTCCACGACAACGACGAAATGTTCGGCGAAGCCCGATGGGGTGTCGGGGCGCAATGCCGGTGGCGGAACATCCGGATCAAGGAACTCCCGGCCGGTCCAGGCGGGGGCTCGCAGTGATACGGACCCTCCAACATAGCCAGCGTTGCGAAGTGTGGATCGCCTCTGCCACCGGCGCTTCCGAGCGCGTTTTTGTCACGGAAGAACTGCTGCTGGAAGCACCGAACTGGACGCTCGATGGCCAGGCCCTCATCCTCAACGGTGACGGCGCCCTTTGGCGGCTGGATCTTTCCGGAGGACTCGAGAAAGTAGCCATCACCGGCATCCCGGACCTCAATAACGACCACGTCCTCGCGCCCGACGGCTCCACCATCTTCCTCTCGGCGAATGACGGCCATATCTACCGCGCGGACCTCGGCGGCGGAGAGGCGGCGCGCCTAACAGCCGACGACGGGTGGTTCCATTTCCTCCACGGCGTCAGCCCCGACGGACAGACGCTCGCCTACGTGGGGATAGAAGCCGGGGACTTCACCCAACCGGGCCGGCTCATCACGATGCCTGCGGCCGGCGGTCCTTCCTCGCTCTTAGACACCGGCCCTGGCCATTGCGACGGTCCCGAGTACTCGCCCGACGGCGAATGGCTGCACTTCAATACCGAAGCCTTCACGGACCGTCCGGGCCACGCCCAACTCGCCCGGGCCCGGACCAGCGGCGGCATGCCGGAGCGCCTGCTTGAGAGCGGCACCGTCGACTGGTTCCCGCACCTCTCACCCGACGGGCGCCTGGCCAGCTACATCCGCTTCCCCGGCGGCACTGCAGGCCACCCCGCGGACTTGCCGGTCGACGTCGTCGTTGTTTCCACGAGCGACTGGCCGACGCCAATCCACACCTGGCCCCTCTTCGGCGGGCAGGGAACTCTCAACGTCAACAGCTGGTCGCCCGACTCCGAGCGGTTCGCTTATGTTGCCTACCCCGTCAGCACTTCGATTGGAACACCATGATCCGCCACACGGTCGCTTTCTCCCTCATCCACGAGCCCGGTTCCTCCGGGGAACGCGAATTCCTGGACGCAGCGGTCGAAACGTTGACCGCAATCCCAGTGGTGCAGGACTTCCGGGTGTCCCGCCAGATTTCACCGAAGAGCCCGCTTGCCTTTCAGTTTGAAATGACGTTCGACGGCGTTGAGGCCTTCACCTCCTACAACAACCATCTTGCCCACGTCGGATTCGTGGAGTCCCGCTGGACGAAGGAAGTGTCCGACTTTCAGGAGTTCGATTTCGAACCCTACGGCCTGGAAGAACGGTAGGAGACTCCATGGCCGACGTCAGCGCTCTTGAAACATTGGAAACGCTCAAACGCCAAGAAGAGGAACTGATTTTCACCTCGTTCGATCACGGGGACGCCTGGAAGCTCGGCTCGCGGCTCACGGGCATGGCACAGACGGCCGGCCATGCCATCGGTATCGACATCCGTCGCCCCGGACTCATCCTTTTCCGCGCTGCGCTCCCCGGCATCACACCGGACCAGGAATCGTGGATCGCACGGAAATCCGCACTCGTGTTGCGGATGGAGTCCAGCAGCGCACTTGTAGAAGCCCGCTTGTCCTCGGCCGGTATCGATCCGGTGGCCAGTGGGTGGCTGGGCGCCGACTATGCGGTGACAGGGGGCTCGTTTCCCGTGCGGGTCCGCGGCGTTGGGGTGGTCGCGGCCGTCACTGCGTCAGGCCTTTCTTCGCAGGAGGATCATGACCTCATTGTCGAAGGGATCCGCCAACACCTCGCAGCCTAGGCGGGAACACCTCCCCCAACGCTCGGGCGGGCCACCGCCGTCGTCATTCTTCCGGAAATGCCCCTTAAGATCAGTCTTGAGGGGCATTTCTGCGCCCGCTTGCCTGAAAGGACCGCATGAGCCAGACAATCCGTGAAGCAACAGCGGACGACGCCGGACCGCTGGCGGAGCTTGCCGCCGTCACCTTTCCGCTTGCCTGCCCGCCGGAGTCCTCGCCCGAAGACATCGCGGCGCACCTCCGCAGGACGCTCAGCGCGGAGAAGTTCACGGAATACCTTGCCGATCCGGACATCACCATCCTGGCCATCGACGCCGCCGGTGAACTCCGCGGCTACAGCATGCTCGTGGGCCGCCCCACGAGCGATACCGACGTCGCCTCGGCCCTGACACTCAACCCGTCCACGGAACTGAGCAAGTGCTATGTGCATCCTGAACACCACGGCCTGGGCGCTGCCGCGGAGCTCATGAAAGCCACCTTGGACCGCGCTGCCGGCTCGGGCGCTGCCGGTGTGTGGCTTGGCGTCAACAGCCAGAATGCCAAGGCCATCCGCTTCTACGAGAAGAGCGGATTCAGGAAGGTCGGGACCAAGTCGTTCCGCCTGGGCGACACCGTGGAGCACGATTTCGTGATGGAGCGGGCCGTCTAGGACGCGGAAATGGGCTGGCGACGCGCAAACAGATTCACGCGGCCTGGATACGGGTAGCGCCGGCCCGTTTCTGTGTCACACAACATTTTGCGTGTCGTGAACGCCGGGTTGTGACCAGTCCAACAGGCCTGGCCGGGAATGACCGGCGTCTACTTCCGGTTGTCGCAGTCATGAAGATTGAGATCTGGTCAGACGTCGCTTGCCCGTGGTGCTACATCGGAAAGCGCCGGTTCGAAACGGCCCTGGCTGAATTCCCGCATCGCGACTCGGTCGAGATCCAGTGGCGCAGCTACCAGTTGGATCCGAGCATCCCGGAACACTACGACGGCACCGAGCTCGATTACCTGAGCAAGCGCAAGGGCATGGACCCCACGCAGGTCAGCCAGATGTTCGAGCACGTGGCGTTGCAGGCAAAAGGCGAGGGCCTCAACTACCGCTTCGACGACGTCGTGGTGGCCAACAGCTTCACGGCACACCGCCTCATCCACCTCGCCGCCGCCCACGGCAAGCAGGACGAAGCCAAGGAACTGCTCTTGAGTGGCCATTTCGAACACGGCAAGGACATCGGCAGCCAGGAGTACCTGAGCAGCCTCGGCAGCGACCTTGGCCTGCCGGAAGCCGAAATCGCCGAGTTGTTCAGCACTGACAAGTACGCGGAGGACGTCCGCGGCGACATCGCCGAAGCCAGGATGATCGGCGTCACCGGCGTGCCGTTCTTCGTCATCGACCGCAAGTACGGACTCTCCGGGGCCCAGCCCTCGGAGGTCTTCACCCAGGCCCTCACACAGGCGTGGCAGGAAGCGAACCCGCTGGTCGCCGTCGGCAGCCCCGACGCCGAAGCCTGCGGCCCGGACGGCTGCGCGATCTAGGGTCGCCCCCCAAGCCGGCGAGCTTTCCGGCCCCGACGGCGACTTTCCCGTAAATTTCGTGGCGTGCGTCACGAACAGGGCACGGGTGGCGTATATAGAAGGGAGCCCCGACGGGGCTCGATCTTCAATCGCCAGGAATCACTTCCACCCACATGAGGAGCCCCATGACAGAGCGTCCGACAGGCCAAGTTCCGCCAGGACCGGGCTGGTATCCGGACCCTGCAGGATCGGGCAGGTCGCTCTGGTGGAACGGCACGAACTGGTCCGGCTACCTCGCGCCGTCGCAGCCCGCGGTTGCTCCCGGTAGGTGGCGTCCTTTGATCAGCCCACAGACCCCCGTCTACAACACCCTCATTTGGCTGATCGTGGCGACCCCTCTGGTCATTGTCGTGTTGCAGGCAGCCTTGTGGAATCCCGTTCCACGCTTCGTCTACGTCCGGGGTGTCAGGACGGTTGACCCTTTCTCCATCATCACGCCCGGGTACTTTGTGGTGGTCGCTGTGGGCTTCCTCGGATACGCGGGGACTATCGTCGCGGCCTATTTCGACCGGAGGAAGCTTGCCCGGTCCGGTGTCGCCTTCCCGTTTCATTGGGCCTGGGCGTTCCTCAACACCGCTGTCTACGTGATTGGCCGGTCCGTGATCGTGCGCAAAGTCGCGCCCGGCAGGGGTTTGGATCCGGTGTGGACCTTCATCGGCGTGTTTGTACTGAGTATCGTGATCAGCTTGGTCCACACCTCGTTGATCACTCAGTCCTTCTACGGCGTCTACGGATACTAGTTCCTGGACTGTCCCCGGCTAGGGTCTTCACTCGAGCTACTTTGCTGACAGATCCCTGTAAAGTGTCTGTATGCCTAGGATTACGGCCGCCACCAATGCCGCGCAACGCGCTGAAACCCGACGCCGGGTCCTGACGGCTTTCGGAGAACTGCTCTTCACCCACGGCCTGCCCGGCTTGACCATGACTGATGTCGCGCGCCACGCCGGCGTCGGCCGGACCGCGGTGTACAACTACTACGCCGACATGGAACAGCTCCTCATCGCCTACGCCCTGGACGAGACAGAGAGGTTTCTGGGGGACCTGCGCGAATCCCTCGCGGCACTTCAGAACCCGGTGGACCGCCTTGCCCTCTACGTGCGCGCCCAGGTGGAAGACCTCAGCCGACGGCACCTCCCACCGGGTCCTGCGATGGCGGCAGTCCTCTCCCCCGCGTCCTTCGCGAAACTGGCAGACCACGTGGGCGAACTCAACCTGCTGCTCCAGGACATCCTGCGCGACGGTATCGCCGCCGGCTACCTCCCGCCCACCGACGTCGGCCAGCTCGCCCGGCTGATCCACGGAACCCTTTCCTCCAGCGCCGCACGCGGCAATGCGGCGAACGGCGCGGAGCTGGACGAGCTTGAGGAGCGGCTGGTCCAGACGGTGCGGTTCATCCAGTTGGGCGCAGGAGCAAGGTTCGACGACGACGGCCGGCCCGCGCGGCTGGCGTAACTCGCTCGCGGGGCTGGCTGCGTCCGCCGGACTAAGGCGTCGGAATCACCGGCAGCTTCGCGTTGTCCGCGATCCGCTGCTCAAGTCGGGGACAACTGAGCTTCCCCGGAGTGTTGTCCACGAGCTCCGGTGCCACGAGTGCCGAGAATCCCGGTGCGAGGATGAGGTCCACGGAACCATCCGTGCGTTGGTCCTGGACGTAATCGGTGCCGGCGATATTCTTCTGGATGTTGAAGGCTGCCGCCTGGCCGCTGGATCCCGAAACCACCACTGCGGGGCCGGTGTAGCTCGTGGTGGAGTTGTCCACCGTGCCAACGTTGTATCCCCGGGCCTTCAACTGGTCCGCCACGTTCTTGGCCAGGCCGGGCCTGGCAGCAGCGTTATAGACATTGACGCTGATCTTGTTGTTGGGCGTGTAGTCGAAAACCGTGGCGGGACACACGGCGGCCGCCGCTTGGCTTGCAACCGCGGAGGGGAAGCGGATCACGCCGTTCATGACTGCCCACGCCCCCACGAGTCCGGCAACAACCACTCCGACAAGCAGCGCGAGAACGATCCCGTGCAGGAGGCGGCGGCTGAACCACCCCGGATGGCTCTCAGGCCCGGGAGCCTCAGCAAAAGTTGCCCGGAGGTCCGGACCGGTGACAACGCGATGCCCGTGCAGGGTCGTCGGATCTTTCTGGCGACCGGGACGTTTCGGGCGCTTGCCCGGATCCGCGTTCTCGGGCACGGCCACCTGCTCTTCCGGGATTGTTTCGTTAACCATCTATCACGAGCACCCGGGCGTGGATGGCCGTGCGCTGGTGGAGCGCGGTCCGTACTGCACGGTGGAGCCCGTCTTCGAGATACAGCAGGCCTTGGTACTGCACCACGTGGGGGAAGAGATCGCCGAAGAACGTCGAATCCTCGGCCAATAGGGCTTCAAGGTCAAGGGTGCGCTTGGTGGTGACAAGTTCGTCGAGCCGGACCGGACGCGGGGGCAGCGAGGCCCAGTCCTTTGGCGTGGAAAAACCATGGTCGGGGTACGGGCGTCCCTCGCCCACAGCTTTGAATATCACTGTGCAAGCCTAAAGAAGTAAGGCGCCCAAGGGAACTTGTGAGAAGTCGGCCACGAAGGTTGTGGCCAAAAGGTAACCGTTGGCGGACGGTGCGCGCCGAACGGTGGCGCCTGCCGCCGTCGGCCGTCACACCACTGCCGCCACGGACTAACAGAGACGCGGGGCTGACAGAATGGGATCATGACTGCTTCAATGCCAGGCACGCACCCGGCTGCTCCCGCCCTCGCACTGCTCCTCGACGTCGACGGCCCTGTCGCAAGTCCCGTGACGCGCGATGTGAAGCCGGCGATCATCGCCGACCTTGTGGGCTTGGCATCCGCAGGCATCCCCGTCATTTTCAACACCGGCCGCTCGGACGCTTTCATCCGCGAGCAGGTCATGGCTCCCATGATCGCCGCCGGAATGCCCGCCGGAACCGTGGTCCACGCGATCTGCGAGAAGGGCGCCGTGTGGTTCAGCTACACCTCGGGAGGCGCCGGGCCCATCCATGTGGACCATGAGCTTGCCGTTCCGAAGGCCTACGGCGACGACGTCCGCCGCATGGTGGCAGAGGACTATGCGACGCACATGTTCTTCGATGAGACAAAGCGCGCCATGGTGTCGGTGGAGCAGCATCTGGACGTCTCCAGTGACGACTACCTGGCCGAGCAGAAGCTCTTCGACGCCGACGCCCTGGAACTCATGGGCAGGCACGGGCTCTCCGCCGCGCTCCTGGATCACCACGCACCTGAATCCGACGACGCCGTGGACTACCGCCTGGACCCCACCATCATCTCCACGGACATAGAGTCCGTCCGGCTTGGCAAGGATCTCGGCGCCAGCCGAGCGGTGGAGCTCCTCGCCGCCCAAGGGATCACCCCGCGGGCCTGGCGGACAGTGGGCGATTCGCGCACGGACTACGCCATGGCGGATTGGCTCCACCACAATGACCACAGCGTGAAGCACGTCGACGTGCGGCCCGCGGACGGTGTGCCCAACAAGCCCTACGATGTTCTTACAGTCACAGACCTCGGCCTGGGCCACGACGTCATTCACGACGACGCCGGAGGCGCATTCCTGCGCAGTTGGCGTGAAGCCTTGGTGGGCTAGGTTCACCAAGCCCACGCGGACCACAACCTTTCGGAGAAAAGCCATCACAGACATGGACCAGCAAGCAATCTACTTCGGTAGCCCCGCCTCCGACGACGATGCGGTCGTTCCCGAACCGACATCGCCGGCTGTCGAGGCGCGCCTCAAGCACCGCGCCGACGTCGTCCGCCATCGCGGCCGTTACAGCTTGCTGAACCAGAACCGCACCCCGCAGGAGGTGATGGTCGAGGACCTTCTCGTGATCCGTGCCGCACTCGACGCCGCCGGCCTGGACTTCATCCTGGTCCGCGGCAACGACCACCGGCCCGTGATCGCCGTCGACTGGAAGCTCCGGAAGAAATTGCGCCAGGCTCTGGTCTCGGCTTTCCGGAACGAGCCGTTCTACTCCATGACGGTTGACGCGCGGAAGAAATCCACGCTGCTGGTGGCCGATGGCGAGCTGTCCAGCAACCGGAAGGCCCGGATCTTCCGGCTCTTCCGTCCACGCGTGGAACCCGGAGGCGGGCTGACGTACGGTCCGTCGTTGGGCGTGCAACTGGAATTGTGGGAGTTCGCCGGCGAACAACTCGTGTTGCCGGTGGAAAACTCCCTGACCCGGCGAACCATGCTGCGCCAGGACGCCGTCCGGGGCACGGTGGAACGCCACGGGCTGAGCTGGCCGACCATCGAGAACATGTTCGCCGACCACGCGAGCGACATCGACTTCGACGTCGACATCGTCTTTTCATGGGTGGACGGCAACGACCCCGCCTATATCGCGGCCCGCCGCGAGCAGATGAAAGACGCAGTCGTGGGCGAGGGAGACGCCCACGAGGCCCGTTTCCGGCAGATCAACGAGCTCAAATATGCCCTGCGCTCGGTGCACATGTACGCGCCCTGGATTCGCCGGATCTATATCGCGACGGACTCCCCCGCGCCGGAGTGGCTGGCCGAGCACCCGAGCGTCAGGATCATGCGCAGCGAGGAGTTCTTCAAGGACCCCACAGTGCTGCCCACCCACAACTCCCAGGCCGTGGAATCCCAGCTGCACCACATTGAGGGCCTCTCAGAGCACTTCCTGTATTCCAATGACGACATGTTCTTCGGCCGGCCCGTAGCACCGGACATGTTCTTCACTCCCGGCGGAATCACCAAGTTCATCGAAGCTTCCACCCGGATCGGGCTGGGAGAGAACGACGCCGAACGCAGCGGCTTCGAGAACGCTGCCCGCGTCAACAGGAAGCTCCTCTGGGAGCGGTTCGGGCGCATCACCACACGCCACCTTGAGCACACCGCCGCACCCCTTCGGCGCAGCGTGATCGCAGAGATGGAGCGCGAGTTTCCGGCCGAATTCACCAAGACGGCCGGCAGCAGGTTCCGTGCGGCGGACAACATCTCCGTGACCAACTCGTTCTACCACTACTACTCGCTGCTCACGGGCCGGGCGGTGACGCAGACGGCAGCCAAGGTCAGGTACGTGGACACCACCCTCTGGTCCGGGCTGCACTATCTGCCCACATTGCTCGCGAAACGGAACGTGGACTTCTTCTGCCTCAACGATGGCAGCTTCCCCGAAGTGGCTGCCGATGAACGGGCCGGGCTCGTCACGGACTTCATGGAGAAGTACTTCCCCGTCAAAGCTCCCTGGGAGAAGTAAGATCCCCCGAAACGCTCGCTCACCTATGACCGTTCCCGGCCCATCCCTCGCTCACCTATGAGCGTTCCCGGCCCATCCCTCGCTCACCTATGACCGGTAATTTTCCAATTCTCCGCCGACAAGTTACCCCGCGTTAGCCTTATGTCTGGTTGGATGGGGTCTATTGGGGCAGACACTGGAGGCGCCGTCTCCTACCGACCCGAAGGCAGTAATGGAGCTCATTGAGGCGGAACATCCTCGGCCAGGACACGTCCTTCTGCACATTAGCGATTCTCACTTGTTGGGAGGGCCGGAACCCCTGTACGGCGCGGTAGACAGCGAAGCCAACCTGAGGCAACTCTTTAGTGAAGTGCACGCATCCAAGGTTCGCCCGGACGCCATGATTTTCACGGGCGACTTGGCGGACCAGGGAGAGCCGGACGCTTACGCCAAACTGCGCGCGATCGTCGAACCCGCTTGCCGCGAGATGGGCGCACGCGTGATCTGGGCGATGGGAAACCACGATGACCGGGCCAATTTCCGCGCCGGCCTGTTCGACCAGGCTGACAATGACGCCTCTGTGGATCGCAGCTACTTCGTCAACGGGCTGCGAATCATCACGTTGGATACATCCGTTCCCGGCTTCCACCATGGTGAATTGAGCGCGGACCAGCTCGAGTGGCTTGCGTCGGAACTCGCAACACCAGCCCCGGACGGCACCATCCTCGCACTACACCACCCACCCGTCCCGAGCGTCCTCGACCTCGCCATCCTCGTAGAGCTACGCGGCCAAGCCGCGCTAGCCGAGGTCGTTCGAAACTCCGACATCCGCTCGATCTTGGGCGGCCATTTGCACTACTCCACCACAGCCACGTTCGCCGGCGTGCCGGTCTCGGTGGCGTCTGCAAGCTGCTACACACAGGACCTCAACGTTCCGCACGGAGGAACCCGCGGCCGGGACGGCGCGCAAGCATTCAACCTGGTGCATGTGTACGAGCAGACGATCGTGCATTCAGTGGTGCCCCTCGGCAAGTCGCCGACCGTTGGCGAGTATGTCAGCCCCGAAGCCACGAGGCGCAAACTGGCCGAAGCCGGCATTCGGATTCCGCAGCTTCCCACCCACGAAAGCCGCATCAAGGCCGACGCCGGGTACACGGGAAAGTCGCGAAGCTAGGCTCCGGCCGCCGTCGAGCATGTCTGCGAATAACTGCAGGAGTGTCCGCCGAAAACCGGGCATAAGTGAGCGAGCGTCGGCCGAAAACCGGGCATAAGTGAGCGAGCGTTTTGGAAGAGCCCGACGGCGGCCACTTCCCCCAACCCCCGCTCACCTATAAGCCCACTTTCCCCAACGCTCGCTCACCTATAAGCCCACTTCCCCCAACGCCCGCTCACCTATAAGCCCACTTTCCCCAACGCTCGCTCACCACGGTGAGCGGGCGTCCGCCGAAAAGGCGACATACGTGAGCGGGCGTCCGCCCAAAAGGCGACATACATGAGCGGGCGTCGGGGCCACTGAAACAGACCCTCTTGACGCAAACCTGTGCCGCCCCTCACAATAAGCGAATGGCTTTCACTAAAGAAGAGGCGGCACTCATGCCGTCCGCGACCGTCAGCGTTGACGGCGGATTGAAGAAGAACGCAATAGGCACTCGCGACATTGTGTTCATGTTGGTGTCGGCGGCCGCTCCGCTGACCATCGTCGTCGGGATCGCCCCGCTCGCCCTCGCCGTGGGCGGCGTCGGGGCTCCCTCCATTTACCTCGCTGCGGCCATCGGCCTGGGCTTGTTCGCCATAGGTTTCATGGCACTTACCCGCCACGTCCGGTCCTACAGCGGCTTCTACGGCTACATCTCGAAAACGCTCGGCCGCGTGGTGGGCCTCGGCTCCGGCCTCACTGCCTGGATGAGCTACAACGGCCTGCAAATCGGCCTCTACGGTCTGCTGGGCATCCAAGCCAACCTCGCCGTGAAGTCCTTCACCGGCGTGGAACTTCCCTGGTGGCTCTACGCGATCGTGTCGATCGGGGCGGTCTGGTACCTGGGCTGGCGCGGTATCGACGTCGGCGCCAGGGTCCTCGCCGTCCTGCTCACCCTCGAAACCGCGATCGTGGCCATCGTCGCCGCGTTTGTCCTGGCCCAGGGCGGCGCGCACGGCATCAGCTTTGAATCATTCAGCCCGCAGGCCGTCTTCTCCCCGCAGTTCGCCGCCGTCCTTGGCCTGGGCTTCTCCGCTTTCATGGGATTTGAATCCGGAGCACTGTACCGGGAAGAAGCCCGCGACCCGGATCGCAGCGTCCCTCGGGCCACCTACATCTCCATCGCGTTCATCGGCGCGTTCTACGCCTTTGCGGTCTGGATCATCGTCCAGGCCTTCGGGGCGGATGCCGTCCAGGCGTTCGCCGCGGGCCATCTCGACGCCGGGGACACCGCCTACATCGCAGCGGGCAACTTCGCGGGCGGCTGGTGCGTGAGCCTCATGAGCGTGCTGATCGTCACCAGCATCTTCGCCGCCCAGCTCTCCTTCCACAACACCATCAACCGCTACACCCTGTCGCTCAGCCGCGAGGGCATCTTCCCGAAGCGCTCCGGCCGCATCAGCCCGCGATACCGGACGCCCTCCGTGGCCGGATTCGACCAGACCCTGCTCGCGCTCGCCCTCGTGATCGGCGCGGCGTTGTTCCGCTTGGACCCGTTCACCCAGTTCCTGATCTGGACGAACACCCCGGGCGTGATCGGCATCCTCCTCCTGCAGGCACTCACGGGAGTCGGCGTCGTGGTCTTTTTCACCCGCCTCAAGGACCACGGCCTTCGCTGGTATGTGGTCCCTTCGGCCGTGGCCGCGACCATCATCATGTGCGCCGTGACCTGCCTGATGGCCAACAACACCCAACTCCTCACCGGCCTCCCGGCCGGTGACCCCGTCAACACCACGCTCCTCGTCGTCGCGCCGCTCTTGTTTGCGGTCGGAACCGTGCTGGCCCTCGTGCTGCGCAAGGCGAACCCGTCCGCCTACGAGCGGATCGGCCACTCCGAGTGATCACGGAGCCTAGTCTTGAGGGATGCAGACTCCCAGCAAAACCAGCCAGCTAGGACGCCCGCGGACACCGAGGCTCTCGCGGAAGGCGATCGGCCGCGCGGCGCTCGAGATGTTCGAGGAGGAGGAGAGCCTCTCCATCCCGCGGCTCGCCGAGCGCCTGGGCGTCAGGCAGTCATCCTTCTACAAGCACGTCACCGGCCGCCAGGAGATCATCGAACTGGCCCGTGGCGCGCTCGTGGAGAGAGCTCCGATGCCCGAGTTGCCGTCCGGGAGCCTTGACGATGTCATCCGCGAGATCTTCGACTCCCTTCGCAAGGCATACGGACTGGTGCCGGCGCTCCTTCCCCTGCTTCTCACGCAGCCGGTGTCACACCCGGCAGCTTTGGAGCGCTACGACCGGTTTGTCGAAGCGTTTGAGATCGCGGGGGCGCCACGGCACCTCATCATTCCCGCCCTGGAAGCCCTCGACAGCGCAGCGATCGGCGCGAGCCTCGACGCGATGACGATGGAATCCGCATGGAGCATCAACGAAGAGGAGGAAGCCACGTATCCACATCTGTTCGCGGCAAAGAAAGCCGTGGCAGAGCACCCTGTAGACCGCTTCGCATTCCTGGCCGATGTCCTCTCGGCAGGATTGAGGGCGGCCATCGACGACGACTGATCCTCACCGGGCCGGCGTCGGAAACCCGAAAACAACAAGGAGTTACATCTTGACCACGCCCGAGCCCATCGACCTCGTCATCTTCTCGTCCAGCATCCTCCACGGTGAGGAGCTCACCGAGACCGCCGGTTTCGTCGCCATCGCACAAGGCCGCATAGCGCACGTCGGCAGCACCGACGGCGAGCAGACACCCAGCCCCGCCGCCGAATGGACCGCACGGGCCAAACGAGTGATCGACGTCGGCGACGCGACAATCTGCCCCGGCCTGGTTGACGCCCACATCCACCCCATCCACGGGGCGGAAATAGCCCGAGGCCTCGACTTGGGCGGGATCACCGAGCTCGACGACGTCCGCGCCGCCCTTGCGCGCTACGCCGCTTCCACGCCGCACGCCGTCGGCTCCGAGTGGTTGTTCGCTTGGGGCCTCGACCCTGCCATCTTCGGGGACGCGGGCTTCAACAATTCCCTCTTCGACGGCATCCTCGACGACGAACTCGTGTCCATCACCCTGTTCGACGGCCACGCCTCACTCGTCTCCGACGCCGCCCTCAAGCTCGCCGGCGTCACGGGCACGGAAGAACTGCCCAGCACCGGCTACGTCGGCCTCGACCAGCACGGCAAGCCCAACGGCATGCTCTACGAAATCGCCGCCCAGGACCTCGTGCGCGGCTTCCTTCCCCAGCCCTCCTTCGAGCAGCGCGTCGATGATCTCGGGAAACTCCTGCGGTCCATGGCCGAATCCGGTCTCGTAGCAGGCCAGATGCTGGACTTCGGTGCCCCGGACACCTTGGAAGTGCTGGAGGCCTTGGAGCGGAAGGGCGAGCTCGCCATCCGTCTGCGGATCTCCCCATGGGTCATGCCCGGCGCCACCGAAGAGGACCTGAAGGCCATGCTGGCGATGCAGGGCCGGCACGGCAGGCGTTGGCACGTTCACGGCATCAAGCTCATGATGGATGGAACCATCGACAACGGCACGGCGTGGCTCTTTGAACCCGATACCCACGGAGAATCGCTCCACCCGCTCTGGCACGATCCTGAAGCCCTCGCTGCAGCGATGACGTTCTTCCACAAACACCGGATCCCCACCACGACGCACGCTATCGGCGACCAGGCCGTTTCGTTTGTGGCGCGGACCATCGGAGCCCTTCCCAATAACGGCACCGTCCACCGGATCGAGCACATCGAGTCCATCCCGGATTCAGTCCTGGCGGAAATCATCAGCGCGGGTGCCGCAACGAGCCTGCAGCCGACGCATTGCGCCCTCTACAGCCGCGCCGACCACACCGACAACTGGTCCCGCAGGCTTGGCAGCGAACGGGCCAACCATGCCTGGCGGACCCGCGATCTCCGCGACGCCGGAGCCATCGTTGCGCTCGGTTCGGACTGGCCCATCGCTCCGTTCGACCCGCGGGCGATCATCGCCTCAGCCCAGACGCGCCGCCCGGCCGGCCGGCCCGACGTCGAGCCCGTCCAGCCCCAGCAGGCGCTGTCCGCGCGGGCCGCGCTCGAAGGTTACACGAGCCAATACTGGAAGTCTGTCGGCGAGGAAGGCGGCATCGTGGAAATGGGGGCCCGCGCCGATCTGACGGTGGTCCGGCACAATCCCCTGACCACCGCGCCGGACGAATTCGCGCAGACGCCGGTGATCCTGACGGTCGTCGACGGAGAAATGGTTGTCGACAACCGCGAGGCGCTTACCGCGGGAGCCACTCCGGACTCCCTCCGGAGGGCTTAGGCCAGGGCATCTTCGAGCGCGTCGATGAGCTTCTCGGAATCGGGCTCGACGGCGGACGGGAAGCGGGCGAGCACCTCGCCTTCGCGGCTCACGAGGAACTTTTCGAAGTTCCACTTCACCTTCTGCGGTTTGGAGCCGTCCGCCGTCCGGGTCAGCTCGGCATAGAGGGGGTGCTGGTGCTTGCCGCGGACCTTGGACTTGCTCGCGAGCGGGAACGAGACTCCGAAATTGCGCTGGCAGAAGTCCGCGATCTCGGCGTCGGAACCCCGCTCCTGCGCCCCGAACTGGTTGCACGGCACGCCCAGGATCTCGAATCCACGGTCACGGTATTTTTCGTAGAGCACCTCAAGTCCCGAGTACTGGTGCGTGAAACCGCACTTCGAAGCCACATTGACTACCAGTACGGCTTTGCCCTCGAAACGCCCAAAGTCGGCCTCGGAGCCGTCGTTGAACGTCAGGGGGATGCTGTAGAGCAGGGACATTGAATCGCTTCCTTACGACGTGGAACCTCGGCGAGCTGCCGCATTCGAGTCTACGCTCGGCGGAGCTGTTGGGCGGGACCAAAGGAATGCGACGACTTAGGGCTTGGGAACCACCGATTTGGTCGTTGACGTGGCCGACGGTGTGGCGCTGCTGGGCGCCGACGGCGTGGGTGAGGTGGGTGCCGGCGTCGCCGGAGCGGTCGGGGCTGGCTGGGTGTACGTCACGGTTGGCACCGAAGCAGGGAGGCTCGACGCCGGCGCCGCCGTGGGCGGTGCGGTCACCGTGGGCGGAACTGTCGGCGGCTGCGTCCCGGCAGGAGTCTGCGTCCCGGCAGGAGTTTGCGTCCTGGTAGGGGCCGGCGACGGGCTCGGAGTGCCGGTGGGTGACGCCGTCGGCGTCGGCGACTTAGTCGGTGTCCCGGTCGGGCTCGGCGTGGGCGTTGCCGTCCCGGTCGGCGTCGGCGTCGGCGACTTAGTCGGCGTCCCGGTGGGTGACGCCGTCGGGCTTTGCGTGGCCGTGGCAGACGGGCTCGGCGCAACCTTCGCCTCCTGCACCCCGCCCGTCACCGCCGGTCCGGCGGGAACGGCGCCCGGGTCGGTCGGCACGGCACCCGGGATGGACCAGACCGAGCCAGCCGAGGTCGCGGTGGCGGAACCTGGCTGGTAGCTGACCATCGGGATATCGCCGAGGGGATCCACCTGCTTGGTGGGCAGGAACGTCCAGTTCATCGGGTTGGTGTAGACGCCGTTGAGAATGGTCTCGAAATGCAGGTGGCAACCAGTCGAGGAACCCGTGGTTCCCACCCTGGCGATGACCTCGCCCACCCGGACAGTTTGCCCCTTGGTCACTGCGATTCCCTGCAGGTGGTTGTATGTGGTGACCAGGCCGTTGCCGTGATCGATTTCCACGCGATTGCCGCCGCCCCACGGATGCCATCCCACGGCTCGGACCACGCCGGAGTCGGCGGCGTAGACGAGCGTTCCGCAAGCGGAGGCGAAGTCCTGGCCCCAGTGGAACTCTCCCGGCAATCCGGTGATGGGATCGATCCGCAATCCGAAGGGAGAGCTCGGAACCAGCACTTCGAGCGGCGCGTAGAGTTTCCCGGCAGGGGGCCGGTCGAGGGAGCTCGACGCGACGTTGAGGGTGCCTATGCCGTTCTTGTCGAGGGTTTGGACCGGGGAACGCTCAAAGGACACCGTGGCTTTGTCGCCCGCGACGACGGGGGCCGACGTCGGGCTTTGCGGCGCGGTCTCCTGCGTGCTGGCGGTGGCGCCATCCGTGGGTAGCATGCCGGGTTCCACCTGGCCCATGGCCAACGACGCATTGCTCGCCGGTCCGCCCAAACCCGGGCCTTGGAAACCGAAAGCGAGGATCACCATGACAGCGAGGAGGCAAGCCGAGAGGACCCGGCCAAATTTTCTTGTGAGCACCAGGTCGATGACCTGGCCAGACTCATGATGCTTTCCCACAGCGGCTCCTGAGACAGGCGCTCATCCCCAAGTACGGGCGCGCTTGTCCCATTGTGGCCGCTATGAAATCGATTGGGAACACTCGACTTCATACTCGGCCGGTCCGCGAAACACTCGCCGGGCCGTAGCGGGCTACTCGCCGAGGTTCTCTTTCAGCAACGCGCGGTGCTCGACGGCGGCATCCGAATGGAGCGCGCGGCCGGCCTCGGTCAGCTCGAGGTACAGCGAGCGGCGGTCATCCGTGCACGTTACGCGGGAGACGAGTCCGGCTTTCTCCAGGCGGTCGACAACCTTGGAGACGGCGCTCTGGGTCATGGGGGTCCGCTCCCCGAGCGCCTTCATGCGGCAGGCAGAGTCAACGCTTTCGGCAACGAGATCGAGGATTTCGAATTCGTTCAGGCCGATGTCGAACTTGGCTTCGAGGGCACGGTCGATGGCGGCCGCGGTGCGGAAGTACGAGTTCTGGATGCTGCGCCATTGCTCAACCAGCTGGCGATCCTGCGTTGTTGCCATGGCCCGATTCTAGTCGAAACCCTAAATAAAGTCCACGTCATAAGATTCCAAGTCATATTCCTTGTCATTGAATGACGTGTCATATAGATTGATTTTCATGACTTCACCAAGCACCCTCACGAGATCTGCCGAGCAGCTCCACACAGCCGTCCGCTGGACCCGGGCCCAGTGGCTGCTGCTTATGGTGGTGTGCACCGTTCTGGCCCTCGACGGCCTGGACGTTTCCATGGTGGGCGTGGCCCTTCCCTCCATCGGGCATGAACTCCATCTCGGAACCGATTCCCTGCAGTGGATCGTTTCCGCCTACGTCCTGGGTTACGGGAGCCTTTTGCTCCTGGGCGGGCGGCTCGCCGACCTTCTGGGCCGGCGTCGGATCTTCCTCATCGCCTTGACCGTGTTCGCCGCCGCATCACTCCTCGGCGGCCTCGTGAATGATCCCACCCTCTTGATCGCCACGCGCTTCGTCAAAGGCCTGGCCGCGGCATTCACTGCCCCTACCGGGTTCTCCATCATCACCACCAATTTCGCTGAAGGCCGCGAGCGCAACAAGGCGCTGTCCATCTTCACCACTTTCGGTGCGAGCGGCTTTTCGCTCGGGCTGGTGGTGGGCGGGCTCATGACCAGCCTGAGCTGGCGCTGGACCTTCCTGGTCTCGGTGCCGATCGCCGTCGCCGTCGTGCTTCTCGGCATGCTGTTCATCCCCCGGGACAAGCCGTCCACGGAAGAGAGCGGGCACGACGTCTGGGGCGCGGTGACCCTCGCACTCGGCATGCTTGGCTTGGTGTACACCTTGGTTTCAGCTCCGCAGAAGGGGTGGGGATCTGTGGCAACAATCGCCGGATTCGCCATCTCTGCTGCCGTGCTGGCAACTTTCGCCGTCATCGAAAACCGCGTCAAGCACCCGCTCATCCGCTTCGGCATCCTTCGTGAAGGCTGGGTGGCCCGAGCCAACCTGAGCGCCATCGGATTGTTCGGCTCCTACCTGAGCTTCCAGTTCATCCTCACGATGTACCTCCAGTCCGTGCTCGGCTGGTCTCCCCTGGGCATGGCGCTTGCCTTGCTTCCCACAGGGCTCCTGGTGGCAACGAGCGCTCCCTTCGCAGACAGGTTCATCGAGAAGTTCGGAGCCCCGAAGCTCATCCTCACCGGCCTGACCTCGCTGGGACTGGGTTACGTCTTGTTCCTCCGCGTTGGAACCTCACCCAACTATGTCCTCGACATCCTCCCCTCCGTCATCCTGCTGGGCATCGGCTTCGCCTTGGCCTTCCCGTCCATCAACGTCCAGGCCACCGCCGGCATCCGCGATTCGGAGCAGGGGCTGGCCGCCGGACTCATCCAGACCAGCACGCAGGTTGGTGCGGCCCTGGTCCTTGCCGTGACCACTGCGATCGTGAGCGGGCACGACGCCGGCGCAGGCAGCACGGCCAGCGCGGCAGCAATGCTCGACCAGTACCGCCCGGGACTGGTCCTGAGCGCTGCCGTGGCCATCGCGGCACTGCTGGTGGCAGCGTCCCCGGCGCGCCGCCGTCGGGCACTTGCCGAGCAGCCCGCAGCCTAAGCGGACGCGTTAGAGGTGCCGGCCCGCTGTTTTCACAGCGGGTCGGCACCTCTGCGTTAAGCGGGTACCGCTGTTTTCACAGCCGCCCGGCGCTTGCGCCAACGGATTGCTGCGCGACAATGGACCATGGTCACCTTCCTGAAGAAGTGGCAAGCGGAACTGAGGATGACTTTTACGGGTCACCCGCAGTCCACTCCCGACTGGGTGCTGCGGCTTGCCGAGGGAAACGACCCCGGTTACCACCTTCCCGGCTCGGCCGTCTGGGCTGTCCACGGCTCCATGTCCACCATCGTCGCCGGAATCCGGGTACTGCTCATGCAGTCACTGCACCCCGGCGCCTTGGCGGGGGTCTATGACCATTCAAGCTTCAAAAGGGATCCCCTCGGACGGTTGGCTAACACCATCCGTTGGATCTTCACCGTGAGCTACGGCTCCATGGACGCGGCCCACATGGCGACCCAATTCGTGCGGCGGGTCCATGACTCCGTCAAAGGCAGCTACGTCGACGCGCACGGACAGACCCGCGATTATTCGGCCAATGATCCGGAGCTTCTCCGCTGGGTCCACGTTGCGTATGCGGATTCCTTCGTGGCGGCGCACCGGATCTGGGGCGGGGCGGTCCCGGGCGGCGCCGATGCCTACATCCGCGAGTGGGCGCAGGCAGGCCGCCTCATGGGAGTCGAGGATCCGCCCCTGAGCCTCGCCGAGGTGGCCTCGGAAATGGACCAGTGGTACGCCTCCGGCCATCTCCGCGCAGACGAGCGGCTCAGGGAAACCATCGACTTCATCAGGTATCCCCCGTTGAAAGCGTCGCTGCAACCCGGTTACCGGATTTTGTTCGCCGCCGCCGTGGCCAGCCTGGAGCCCCGGTACCGGGAACTTCTCGGGCTGGAAAAGGCCCGGTTTGGCCCCATCCCGTTCCCGTCGATTCTCGCCGCGCGGGTGGTCCTCGCCGTCGTGCGCCTGACCTTGGGCCGCAGCGGTCCCAGCGAACAGGCCGCCCGGAAACGGCTGCGGCGCCTGGGGTACGAGGCATAGACGCAAGGAAGCCCGGCGGAACGGCTTGTGGCCGGCCCGCCGGGCTTCTTGGCGAATCGCTAGATCAGCGCGTCCGACAGGTGGTTCGGAGTCCCGAAGCGGTGCGCCGTGATGCTGATGGCCTGCTCGTGCAGGAACGGCAGCATCTCGATGCGTCCGGCCGGGGTCACCGCGCCGTGGTAGATCGCGACGTCGGGACGACCGCCCGTCGCGGCGCTCAGGGCGCTGCTGTCCCCGCCGATCAGGCGGATGCGGCCACCGTTGATGCCTGCCGCGGAAGCCAGCCATTCGGCGTCGTTCTGGATACGGGTGCTCACGTTGAGTCCCGCGAATGCTGCGATGACAGCTTCGGGGAGCTCGACGGCGGAGGACACTGTGAGTGCCGAACCCGCCACAGCACCGGCTGCTACGACGCGAAGCAGGTCCACGAGCTTCCCGCCTTCGGACAAGCGGATGGTCACGGGGATGGCCCGGTAGCGGAAGACGTTGCGTTCGGCGCTCAGGCCGGAGACGTCCTTGCGGGTACCGAATTCCGTGGCCCATGCCTCGGCGTCGCTGAGGAGCGCCTTTTGCAGGGTTTCCGCGTCGCTGGCCTCAACAAGCGGGCCTGCCGCCTTGGCCGCGGCCAGGATCGAAGCTGCCGCACCCTGGAGCGTCGCACCGCGCTTGGCGCCGGGCTCCGCGGGGAGCCAGCTGCCCAGCCCCACCAGGTAGTTGGGTCCGCCGGCCTTGGTGCCAGCGCCCACGGCGGACTTCTTCCAGCCGCCGAACGGCTGCCGCTGGACGATGGCGCCCGTGATGCCGCGGTTGACGTAGAGGTTGCCGGCCTGGATGGTGTCCAGCCACACGCCCATCTCATCGGAATCGAGCGAGTGCAGTCCGGCGGTGAGGCCGTATTCGATCTCGTTCTGGATGGCGATGGCTTCTTCCAAGGTGGACGCCGTCATGACGCCGAGGACCGGGCCGAAGAACTCGGTCAGGTGGAAGTAGGAGCCGCGCTTGACGCCAAAGCGGATGCCCGGCGACCACAAACGGCCGGTCTCGTCGAGCTTCTCGGGCTTCACGGCCCAGGTCTCGCCCTCGCCGAGGGTGGTCAGCGCGTTGAGGAGCTTGCCGTTGGCCGCCTCGATGATCGGGCCCATCTGGGTGGTGGCCTCTTCCGGGTAGCCCACCTTGAGCGAGCGGGCGGCATCCACGAGCTGGTTGTGGAAGCGTTCGGAGGTGGCAACGGAACCCACCAGGATCACGAGCGAAGCGGCGGAGCACTTCTGTCCGGCGTGCCCGAAAGCCGAGTAGACGACGTCCTTGGCGGCAAGATCGAGGTCCGCATGCGGAGTGACGATGATGGCGTTCTTGCCTGAGGTCTCCGCGAGCAGCGGGAGGTCCTGGCGGAAGGAGCGGAAGAGCTCGGCCGTCTCGTAGCCGCCGGTGAGGATCACGCGGTCAACGCTGGGGTGCGAGACCAGCTGGGTGCCCAGCTCGCGTTCTTCGAGCTGCACGAGCGCCAGCACTTCGCGCGGCACACCGGCTTCCCACAGCGCGTCCACCATGACGGAACCGGAGCGTCGGGCCTGCTTTGCGGGCTTGATCACGACGGCGGAACCGGACGCGAGTGCCGCCAGCGTGGAGCCCGCGGGAATGGCCACCGGGAAGTTCCACGGCGGGGTCACGACGGTGAGGTTCGCCGGGACGAACGTGGCGCCGTCGACCGTTTCCAGGTCCTTGGCGCGCTCCGCGTAGTAGTGCGCGAAGTCGATTGCTTCGCTGACTTCGGGGTCGCCTTGTTCGATGGTCTTGCCGGTCTCGGAGGCCATGACCTCGAGGAGTTCGGCGCGGCGGGACTCCAGGATGTCGCCTGCGCGGTGCAGGATGGCTGCGCGCTCTGCGGCCGGCATTGCACCCCACGCTTTGCCGTGTTCCACGGCGGTGGCGATGATGCGGTCCAGTTCCTGGGAGTCGCTGACCTTGCTGGCGTCAACAATCGCGTTGCCGGCGGTGGAGCCCGGGATGCGGTCCAGGATGGCGCGGCCCCAGGCCCGGTTGGCGGGCAGGGCAGGATCGGTGTCCGGAGTGTTGGCGAAACCGTGGTTTGGCGTGGAGGCCGCGGGCTGGTTGCGGTCCTGGGTCCGGTTGGGTGCGGGAACGGCGTCGTCCAGCTCCGCGAGGGAGGCGAGGAAGCGCTGCTTCTCGCGCTCGAACAGGGTCTCGTTCTCGCTGAGCTCGAACACGGCGGACATGAAGTTGTCCTGGCTTGCGCCTTCTTCGAGGCGGCGGATCAGGTAGGCGATGGCGACGTCGAACTCGCCCGGGTGCACTACCGGCGTGTACAACAGGAGGCTGCCGACGTCCTTGCGGACGGCCGTGGCCTGGCCTGTGGCCATGCCGAGGAGCATCTCGAACTCGATGCCGTTCGTGACGCCGCGCTCCTTGGCGAGCAGCCAGGCGAAGGCCACGTCGAAGAGGTTGTGGCCCGCGACGCCGATGCGCACCGCGTCGATGTGTTCCGGGGTGAGGGCGTAGTTGAGGACTCGCTTGTAGTTGGTGTCCGAATCCTGCTTGGTGCCCCAGGTGGCGAGCGGCCAGCCCTGGATGGAGGACTGGACCTGCTCCATGGGCAGGTTGGCGCCCTTGACGACGCGCACCTTGATGGGAGCGCCGCCGTTTGCGCGGCGGGCCGACGCCCATTCCTGCAGTTCCTGCATGGCCGAGAGCGCGTCCGGGAGGTAGGCCTGCAGCACGATGCCGGCCTCGAGGTTCTTGAATTCGGGCTTGTCCAGGATCCGGGTGAACACGGCCATGGTCAGGCTGAGGTCCTTGTATTCCTCCATGTCCAAGTTGATGAACTTGGGCTTGGGGAACGATGCGGCCAGCTCGTAGAGCGGGGTGAGCTTCTCCACCACGTGATCCACTGCTTCGTCGAAGGCCCACAGCGAGTGCGGGGCCACCGTGGAGGACTCCTTGATGGAGACGTAGTCGACGTCGTCGCGGGCCAGGAGCTTGAGGGTTCCCTCGAGCCTGCGGCTGGCTTCACGTTCGCCCAGGACGGCCTCGCCCAGCAGGTTCACGTTCAGGTGGACGCCGTTCTGCTTGATCTTGGCGATGGCCGGGCCGAGCTTGGCGTCCGTGGCGTCCACGATCAGGTGGCCCACCATGTCTCGGAGGACTTTGCGGGCGATCGGGATGACCACTTGCGGCAGCACCGGAGCCATCACACCGCCCGTGCGCACAGCGGCACGCATGTACCAGGGCAGGAAAGCCGGGACCTTCGGGGCAAGCTTGGCCAGGTTGCGGCCGGCGACGGTCAGATCTTCGGGGCGGATGACGCCGTCGACGAATCCCACGGTGAAGTCCAGGCCGTTCGGGTCCTTGAGGACGCCGGCGAGGCGCTGTGCGGAAACGTCAACGGGCACCTTCGAGGCTTCGGTGAGCCAGTGTCGAACCAGTTGGATGGCTTCGTGGGCCAACTCCTGGAGGTGTCCGGATTCCGGGGTGGATTGTGTCCTGGCGTCGATGCTCGAATCCCGGGTTGGTGTGCTCATGCGCTTCGTTCCTTTTGGTGCGGAGAGTGCTTTGTTTCCATCAGTATGGATCTACAATCAGATTAGGAAAAGCGATCTTTTCTGAAGAATATTCATTAGATTTCTCGAACCTTCTGGAGAGCCGAATGCTGGACGTCCGCAGGCTGCGCTTGCTGCACGAACTAAAGATCCGCGGAACGCTCGCAGAAGTGGCGGACGCGATGAAGTACAGCCCGTCCTCCGTGTCCCAGCAACTGACCTTGCTGGAGAAGGAAGCCGGCGTGAAACTGCTGAGAAAATCCGGTCGCCGGGTCCAGCTGACGCCGCAGGCCGAGATCCTTGTGGAGCATGCCGCGTCCCTGCTGGCCACCCTCGAGCGGGCAGAGACGGACCTCGCCGCGTCCCTCTCGACGGTGACGGGCACAGTGCGGCTGGCCGTATTCCAAACCGCCGCCTTGGCTCTCATGCCGGACTTCCTCACCATCATGAAGGGCGAGTATCCCGAAGTGCGCGTCGAGATGATCCAGCGCGAACCCGAGACCGCGCTTTACGAAACGTGGGCCCGGGACTTCGACATCGTGGTGGCCGAGCAATATCCCGGGCACGCCGCACCGCACCACCCCGGCCTGGACCGGGCCACCCTGACCAGCGACGCCATCAGGCTGGCCACTCCCCCGATTGGCCTTGGTGGGGAATCGATCTCCTCGCTCGCGGATACGGCTTCGCTGCCTTGGGTCATGGAACCGCACGGTGCGGCGTCGCGACACTGGGCGGAGCAAGCATGCCGCTCCGCCGGTTTCGAGCCCGATGTCCGCTACGAAACCGCCGACCTCCAGGCGCAAATCCGGCTTATCGAGTCCGGCAATGCCGTGGCCCTCATGCCGGACCTCGTGTGGACAGGCCGGACGACGCCGGTCCAACTGCTCGACCTCCCCGGACTCCCCACGCGGACAGTCTTCACATCGACGCGCACGGCAGGCCGGATCCACCCGGCGATCCTGGCCTGCCGGGAAGTGCTGGAGCGGGTTGCTGCGGAGCGGGTTTAGGGGCTCTCCGGGCGCGGGCCGGGCGCAGGTGCCGTCGGATTCTGCACGATCATTCCGCTCGCAGGGCCCGCGACTGCGTAATTCCGTGGGCTTAGAGTTCGCCCATTCGAATGATTGAGCAGAATCCGACGCCAGTTCGTATAGGGCCGGAACGCAAAAAGGCCCCGGTCCAAAAGACCGGGGCCAAAACGCGGAGAATGGGGGATTTGAACCCCCGAGGGCGTTAACCCAACACGCGTTCCAGGCGTGCGCCATAGGCCGCTAGGCGAATTCTCCATTGCTTCTGAATCAAAAGCAGACTCCACTGTACCCGAGAATTTCGGCATCGCCCAATCGGGACTTTCATGGTGTCGGGCAGGACCCCCGTGCGCTTAAACGTAAAAATGGACGCCCCCAATGCGTCCATTCCTCCGGCACTCCGTTGAGCTGCTGGGTCCAGCCCCTGAAACCAGGCCCTGCACCTCACAATCTTGAGATTGCCCCAATCGGTGTACATACCTATAGTCCGCTGGGCTCAGCGGTTTGGCAATGGAGATTGGAAACCATCCTTTGACCTGTTTTTGAGCGGCCACTGGGAGGATGGTGGAATGAGCCGACTGCACGCCCTCGTTGTCTACGTCCCGGCATCCCATAGCGAGACCTTGCTGGCCGCGATCGGCGATGCCGGGGCCGGCAGAATCGGCGACTATTCGCATTGCTCCTTCACCACTCCGGGCACGGGACGTTTCACTCCATTGCCGGGAGCGCAACCGTTCATCGGAACCGTGGGGCAAGGGGAATCGGTGCCCGAAATCCGGGTCGAATGCGTCGTCGAGGCGGACATGCTCGACGCCGTAGTCCAGGCCCTGCGCGCAGCCCACCCTTATGAGGAGCCCGCATTCATGACGTGGCCCGTGAACGGCTGGCGCTAAGCCCGGACATGCTCTCCCGTAACCATTGGACATGCCCTCCCCTGCTCACGAGCACTGGACATAATCCCAATATGTCCATTCCTTGGCTCTCACAGGGGACATGTCCGGCGGAACGAAGAGCGCCGAAGGGACATGTCCATTGGAAGCACCGGGCACCGAAGGGACATGTCCATTTCCCGGCTCCCACAAGGCGCATGTCCGCAGATTCGGAGGGCTCGATAACTTCGGGTAAGCTTGTCGACGGCCCCTCATGTGGCGTCATCCTGTTGAACTCCCCCAGGACCGGAAGGTAGCAAGGGTAGATGGGCTCTGGCGGGTGCATGAGGGGTCTCTTATTTAAATGTCAGTCCCTATAGGTAGGTTTCCCCTGTGACTGTTACTACTGCTCTTTACCGCAGATATCGCCCCGATTCTTTCGCGGACGTCATCGGGCAGGAACACGTCACCGAGCCGCTCATGACGGCCCTGCGCAAAAACCGGGTCAACCACGCCTACCTCTTCTCCGGCCCCCGCGGTTGCGGTAAAACCACGTCCGCCCGCATCCTCGCGCGCTGCCTCAATTGCGCCGAAGGCCCAACGGACACTCCTTGCGGCAAATGCAACAGCTGCGTCGAGCTGGCCCGCGGCGGCTCCGGCTCCCTCGACGTCATCGAGATTGACGCCGCCAGCCACGGCGGCGTGGACGACGCCCGGGATCTCCGCGAACGCGCCACCTTCGCCCCGGTCCGGGACCGCTACAAGATCTTCATCATTGACGAAGCCCACATGGTCACCTCTGCCGGCTTCAACGCGCTGCTGAAGATCGTCGAAGAGCCGCCGGAACACATCAAATTCATCTTCGCCACCACGGAGCCGGACAAGGTCATCGGCACCATCCGCTCCCGCACGCACCACTATCCCTTCCGGCTGGTGCCGCCCGAGCCCCTGATGCAGTACCTCGAGCTTCTCTGCCAACAGGAGAACGTGCCCGTTGCTCCCGGCGTGCTCTCCCTCGTCATCCGTGCCGGCGGTGGTTCCGTGCGCGACTCCCTCTCCGTATTGGACCAGCTCATGGCCGGCGCCGGTCCCAACGGCCTGGACTACGAACTCGCCGTCGCACTGCTCGGCTACACCCACGCTTCCCTGCTCGACGACGTGGTGGAGGCAATCGCCGCATCCGATTCCGCCACTGTCTTCCGTGCCGTGGACCGCGTCATCCAAACCGGGCACGATCCCCGCCGCTTCGTCGAGGACCTGCTGGAACGGTTCCGCGACCTCATCATCGTCCAAGCCATGCCGGAAAGCGCCCAAGCCATCCTCCGTGGCATGCCGGCAGACCAGATCGCCCGCATGCGCAGCCAGGCCAACAACCTCGGCGCAGCCGAGCTCTCCCGTGCCGCGGACGTCACTAACACCGCACTCACTGAAATGACCGGCGCCACCTCGCCCCGGCTGCATCTCGAACTGCTCTGCGCCCGGATCCTGCTGCCCAGTTCCGAGCAGACCGAACGTGGCATCGCGGCCCGGATCGACCGCGTCGAACGTCGCCTCAACTACGGCGAGGCGCTTCCTCCCGCAGCCCAGACGCCGCCTGAAGCTGCTGCTGTGCCTTCCACTTCCGCCACGCCAACTGCCCGCCCGGCGGATCACCCACTGGAACGCCCGACGGCGGCCGCCAGTCCCGTGCCCGCCTCACCAGGGCCCGCCTCACCGGAGCTCGGTTCACCCGTGCCCGGAGCAGCCTCGTCCAGGGCAGCCGACGTCGCTGAGAGTCCCGCTCCCGGCCATGCAGCTGCACCGGCACCGGCACCTGCACCCGGGGAATCGTCCCGGGAACAACTGACACCGCCGAGGGTGTCCACTGCCGACTGGCCCGTGGATGAAACGAGGCAGCCGTCCAGCCCTGCACCCGAACAAGCTGCGCAAGTTCCTGCGGCGCGGCCTGTTGTCCCGGCGCCATCGGCTCAACCAGTGGCAAACCAGGAACGGCCCCAACCGGTGGCGGCAGCAGCTGCAACGCCCGTGCCCCAACAAGCGCCTGCACCTGCCCAGGCGCCAGCGCCGGCGTCCGCGGAACAGTCAGCGCCCGCGCAACAGCCAACGTCCGCACAGGCCCCGCGGCCCGCTACGGGTGGTGGCGACGTAGAGGTCATCCGGCGGGCTTGGCCCGAAATCCTCCAAACGCTGACCAAGATCAAGCGCAGCAGCTGGGCCTTGGTCGGAGCGAACGCGCAGGTGGCACAATTCGACGGCCATCTTCTGACCCTGGCATTTGGCACCGACGGACTTGCGAGCGCCTTCAGCCGCGCAGACCATGCCGAAAACCTTCGCCAAGCCATCCACAAGACGATCGGGATCGACTGCCAGATCACGTCAATCGTCGGCGGCAACAGCTCAGGTAGCTCTGAACCAAACCCAAAAGCACCGGCTGACCCGGCGCCCCCTGCCGGGGGTGATGCCTCTCCCACGGCGTCCTCCGCCGTGGATACCGCTTGGGGACTTGCCCCTGCGGCGCAAAGCCCTGCCGCCCCGGAGGCAGGCAAGCCCAATGCTGCCACCGGACCACCGGCACTAACCCCCACCGCACCAACACCAACGGCTCCGGCTCCGGCGGAGCACGTTCGGCCTGCCTCGGAAGTTGCGCAGGCTCCGGCCCCGGCGGCTGCCATGGCATCGCCGGCCGCAGCTGCCGCGTCGTCCGCAGCAGGACCGACAGAACCGGCTGCGGACTATTCGTACTCGGACGATGACTGGGGTCCCCCGCGGGACGAGGACGCTCCGCCGCTGGACGAAGAACCGCCCATGGATTGGGAGCCGTCGGTTCCTTCGGGCTTCACTGCCGTGCCCACGACCGGTTCTGCCGCCCCGGCAGCGCCGGCCCCGACAGCCTCGCCACTAGGGAGTGCCTCGGCGTCGAACAGGCCAGCCCCCGCTAGTTCTGCCCCCGCGAGCGAGCGCTCCGCCAAAGCATCTCCGGAGCCGAAGTCCATTGCCCCGGAAGATCCGTGGTCCAGGGCCGTCGAGCACGCGCCGGGCTCGTGGGTGGTCGGCGCCGAATCCAACGTTGGTTCCGCGGTTTCGGGCACCTCGGCCGACTCCGACGGTCAGAGCACCTCATCCGCGCCGGCTGTGGCCAGTCCGGTCTATGAACCTGCCGCCGCGCAGATTCCACACCAGCCACAGGCCTCAGCGCCCGCACTAACCCCGGCGCCCGCCCTAACCCCTGCCGCCCCAGCACCACCCCCGGCCGCCCCAGCGCCTAACCCTGCACCAGCGCCAGCGCCAGCAACAGCACCAGCGCCAACGCCTTCGGGGACCGGGAAGCAGAGCCTCTACCAACGGCTTTCGAACAGCCCCGAAGCCATGGCTGGACGCGAGAAAGCACCGGCGCGCGCTGCCGTCGCTTCCGGCAGCGTGGTGGAAGACATCCCGAGTGCGGACGACGAGACGATCGAGGAGTCAGGAGTCTTTGGACGGGCCGCCGTCGAGCGTATTCTGGGCGGAAAGCTACTGGAAGAACGGTCGCTCGACAGCATGCGCCGCTAACAAGCCGCTAACAACCGGACGCCGTAACCACACCCTGCGCGGGCCCGCACGGAGTTCGGCGGGGAACCTCCAGGAACCCCGCGAGAGCCCACGGGCGCCACAAAATGGTGCCACCAAACCGAGACGCCAGCCGAACAGCACGGCGTCCACACCGAATGAACGAGGACATTGTGTACGAAGGCGCAGTTCAAGAGCTGATCGACGAGCTCGGCCGGCTCCCCGGCGTCGGGCCGAAGTCGGCGCAGCGTCTGGCCTTCCACATCCTTGAGGCCGACCCCGAGGACATGAAGCGGCTGGTAACGGCCATCACCACAGTCAAGGAGCGGGTGAAGTTCTGCACTGTCTGCGGCAACGTCACCGAGCAGGAGCTGTGCAACATCTGCCGCGATCCGCGCCGCGACCCCTCGGTGATCTGCGTGGTCGAGGAATCCAAGGACGTCCTGGCGGTGGAACGCACGCGGTCCTTCCGCGGCCGGTACCACGTCCTCGGCGGCGCCATCAATCCGATCGCCGGCATCGGGCCCGAGCAACTCCGCATCCGCGAGCTCCTCACCCGGCTCAACGACGGCGCCATCCAGGAAATCATCATCGCGACCGACCCCAACCTCGAAGGCGAAGCGACGGCCACCTACCTGGCCCGCATGCTGAAGTCGATCGGCATCACCGTCACCAGGCTTGCTTCCGGCCTCCCGGTGGGCGGAGACCTGGAGTACGCGGACGAAGTTACCCTCGGAAGGGCCTTTGAGGGTCGCCGCAACGCCCTCATGTAGGCAGCACGCCGATAGCGCACCGGCGAGCCGCCCGAACTACGCGATCCGCGTCCCGTTGGCCAGCCGGCTGGCTGGCGTCCGCAGCGAACGCCAGCCGAGCCACATGAGCAGACCTGTCAGGACCACTTGCAGGCCGAGTCCCAGGGGCCACAAGGGCGTCGACTGCTTGAGGTACTGCGGCTGCTGCACGCCGTTGGCACAGGTGAAGGTGTGGTCCGGGCCGGCAAGCGCGGACCTGGCACCCTGGCTGATGCTCTCGATCATGCCCACCGAGTAGAACGCCGATCCGCTCCGGTCCGGATACGGAATGGCGTCGGCCACCACCACATAGGGATTCACCGCGAGCATCCATGCCACGCGATCGGTCCGGACGGCCGAATGCGCCACCAAGGGACCCTCGCAGGTGTAGCCCGGCTGCACCGCTTCAATCGGCTGCCCTTGTTGATCCGGCTGCACTGGAACATATGACAACGGACGGCCAACGGGAGTGTTGGCCACCACCGTGCCCTGCGCCAATTGAGCCCCCAGCGCGAACGAAATCAACGATCCGACCACCAGCGCGGCAACAACCAAGTAGGTCACCACGATCGAGAACAAGGGGCGCCCCGCGAGCGCAGAAATCCCCACACCGATCCCGCACACAACGGCCAGTTCCACGGCGAGCATCAGCAAGGAAACCACCACGTGCCCCGGGGTCAGCCCGCCTTGGAACATGCCGAACACAAGGAACGGGGCGCTTGTCGCCAGGAAGGCGAGCGCCGCGAGCCATCCCGCGCAGAACTTGCCCCACAGAATCTGGCCCGGGGTCAACAAGGTGATCTGCAGGATGGCGAGCGTGCCCCCGGCCCGGTCGCCGTTGATGGCATTGGCGGACAGCGCGGGTGCTACAAGCAGGGCAAACAGGAGCACAAAAGCCAGCACGACCTCGAAGATCATGGACCCCGCCCCGTCCTGCGGTGCCAGTGCCGATGGCGGGATCGTGGAACGACGCACGTCCATGCTTGCGTTCCAGGCGAGCCAGGTCAGCCACGTCACTATCGCGATGACAAAGAACCAGATGCCCAACATGATGTACCAGCCGCGGGAGCGCAAGCGTTGTTTCATCTCAAGGACCACCACGTCGCGTATCCCGCCAAGGTAGCCGACGACGGCGTTCCAGCCTCCCGTAGCTTCCTGCGGTCGCGCCGGGCCCGGCATGGTTTCAGTCACGTCGCTCATGGCCTCTCCGTATCCAGGTTCATGTACGTCTCTTCCAAGGCACCGGCTGCGGGGGCGAAGGAAACCACGCCGATGCCGGACCGGACGAGTTCGCCCAAGAGGGCGGCAGCGCCGTCGTCGTGCGTCAACAGCAAGGTGACCGAGGGGCGACGGCCGGCTTCCACGCGGTATTCCAGCCCCAGGTCGCTGAGCTTTGCGGTGAGTGCCGCGTTGTCGAGGGCTGTGATCGCGTAGCGCCGGCCCTGCCGGGCGGCCTCCTCGAGGGTCTGCCGTTTCACGGTGCGGCCTTGGCTGACGAACACCGCTCCGTCCGCGATTTCATCGAGCTCACTGAGCACGTGGGAGGAAACCACCACGGCTTTTCCTTCCCCGGCCAGGCGGCGCAGCAGGGTTCGGAGCTCCATCCGGGATCCCGGATCGAGGCCAGACGCAGGCTCGTCGAGCAGAAGCACGGAGGGGTCGTGGATGAGGGCCCTGGCCAGGCTGAGCCTTTGCTGCTGGCCTCTGGAGAGGACGCGGGCGGGCTGGTCGGCTAGCGCATCCAGCCGGACAAGTTCGAGCAAGCCGGCAACGCGGTGCACGGTACCGGCCTTGGGCAGTCGGTAGAACCGCGCCATCTGGACCAGGATTTCGCGCGCGGTCAAGGACCCCCATACCCCCAGGGTGTCCGGCATCCAGCCGATCTGAAGCCGGGCGGCGGCGCTGTCCTTGAGAGGGTCCAGGCCGTTGATCCTGACGGTTCCGGAGTCCGGCCGCAGGAGCGATGCAAGCATGAGAAGGAGCGTCGTTTTGCCTGCACCGTTGGGGCCGATGAGCGCCGTGACCTTCCCGGCCGGCGCGGAGAAATCGATGTGTTCTACTGCGTGGACCGTGCCGAAGCGGCGTGCGAGGCCTTCCGCGGATACGCCGAGGGCGCCGCTGCCCGGGACGATTGAACTTTCAGCTATGGACATGCTCTACTCACCTGTTTCCCCCAAACAGAACAAGTACGCTTCAATTCCTGTGAGCCCACATGCCCCCAGGCTGCGTATTTCTTGATCGTACGCCACGCCGAAACCGCCCCGCATGCGCCCGAGGGCCGAGATTTGGTCACAATTCCCCCGCCCGCCGCGCCCGGCGATAAACTGGCCACATAAGCCACGTAGCCGTGCCGCTACCTGGCCACGCAACGTACGATCCCCAATTGAGCAGTGAGGGTGCGCGCATGAGTTTGCCCACTACCGAAGTGAAAACCGAAGACTTGACCGCGCAGACTGCCAAGACCAAGCAGCTGATCGTGCAGAAGTTCGGTGGCTCCTCGGTGTCCGATGCAGAAGGCATCAAGCGTGTTGCCCGCCGTGTGGTTGACGCCCAAAAGGCCGGCAATGAGGTTGTCGTGGTGGTTTCCGCCATGGGAGACACCACGGACGAACTCCTGGATCTCGCCGCCCAAGTCACCGATTCTGCTCCCGCGCGCGAGATGGACATGCTCCTTTCCGCGGGCGAGCGCATCTCCATGGCCCTGCTCGCCATGGCCATCAACAAGTTCGGCGCGTCCGCCCAGTCGTTCACCGGATCGCAGGCCGGCATGATCACGGACGGCATCCACGGCAAGGCCCGGATTATCGACGTCGACCCCCACCGCATCCGTACTGCATTGGACAAGGGCCACGTCGCCATCGTGGCCGGCTTCCAAGGCATGACCCGGAGCACCAGGGAGATCACTACCCTTGGCCGCGGCGGATCCGATACCACTGCCGTGGCGCTTGCCGCCGCCCTCGAAGCGGATGTCTGCGAAATCTACACGGACGTCGACGGCATCTACACTGCGGATCCGCGCGTGGTCTCCACGGCCACCAAGATCGACCGTATCTCCAGCGAGGAAATGCTGGAATTGGCAGCTTCCGGCGCCAAGATCCTGCACTTGCGCTGCGTGGAATACGCGCGCCGGTTTGGCGTGCCCCTGCACGTCCGGTCCTCATTCAGCCAGAACGAAGGCACCTGGGTCCTCCCCAGCGCCGACGACAAGATCACGATTCAAGAGGGAGTTGCCTTGGAGCAGCCAATCATCTCCGGTGTTGCACACGATCGTTCAGAAGCCAAGGTCACCGTGGTCGGCGTCCCGGACATCCCCGGCAAGGCGGCCGCAATATTCCAGGTCATCGCCAAGGCACACTCGAACATCGACATGATCGTTCAGAACGTGTCCACGCACGGGACCGGCCGCACGGACATTTCCTTCACCCTGCCCATCGTCGAAGGCGCCGATGCCCTGACCGCCCTCCGTGCCGCGCAGCCTGAAATCGGCTTCGAGAACATCGAATACAACGAGAACGTCGGCAAGCTTTCGCTGATCGGTGCCGGCATGCGTTCGCACCCCGGAGTCTCCGCCACCTTCTTCAAGGCGCTCTCCGACGCGGGCATCAACATCAACATGATTTCCACCTCGGAGATCCGCATCTCCGTGGTCACGCACGCCGATCTGCTGGATGACGCCGTGCGCGCCATCCACAAGGCGTTCGACCTCGACGGCGACGCCGAGGCAACCGTCTACGGCGGCACCGGCCGCTAGCCGGCCCCGGACGGAACGCACAGCGGGCCCTGGACGGGAACACACAGCCGGGCACCCGCCGTCGGGAATTGAAGTACTTAACGTGAAAGAACCGGAGCCTGCGCTCCGGTTCTTTTGCTTTCCCGCGGCTTGGAGCCGCAAAAGGGCTTCAGGCGGTTTCCTTGCGGATCCCGTAGTGGTGGCCTTGGTCGTCTGTTTCGACGACGAAATGCCCCAGGTCTTCTTCCGACGCCGTCTCGAAGTCGTCATGCATGTGGACTACGGGCGCATCAATGTCGCCCCGGGTCGCCGGGCCGAACCAGAAGCGCAGTCGATCTGTGATCTTCATGAAGCTATCGAGTGCATGTCCCACAATTCCCACCTCCTTCCCCGCTGCGAGGTCCAGCCGTGCGGTTGGAGCTGAGTGGTTCAAGTGAGGCCAATTTTACGCCCGCAAGCCATAAAAGGCCCGGGCGGACGTCCATCGAGGAGAGGCTTTGGGTCCTCAGCGAAGGGACTTGTCGTCCGGGTTCTTGGGGACCACGTAGGTGCTTCCGTCCGGCCTGCGGATGGTTTCCCATTGCTGCGCTTCGGCCTGGCGCCGCACGAGGAGGCGTTTGTTCTCCTCGGTCATTTCATGATCCAGGGAACTGCTGTGCGCCGGCCCGAAAATGACCCGCAGCTTGCCAGTTGCGCGCATGAATCTCTGGGTCATGGTCTCTTTGGCCACGTGGTCTACCCTCTCTCAAAAGGATGTTGTCTTTTAAGAGTACACTAACAATTAGTGCACTAACTATCGACCGGAATAGCCCGGTCGCCCACACGGAACGGAGTACGCCATGGCTGCGCCCATTGCCCCCGAAACCACCGCCCCGCCTGAAGATGACCTCTTGCTTGAGCGTCAGTTGTGCTTCGCCCTGACGGTAGCGTCGCGGAGCGTGGTGGGCGTCTACAAGCCGGTGCTCGAAAAGATGGGGCTGACCCATCCGCAATACCTTGTGATGCTTGCCCTCTGGGAACGCAGCCCGCGCACGCTCAAGGACATCAGCGAAGCTCTCCTGCACGAGCCAGCCACCCTTTCGCCCATCCTGCGGCGACTCGAGGAAGCAGGATTCGTGACCCGCAACCGGATCCACGGAAACGAACGGGCCCTCGCGATTGCCTTGACCGACGCCGGCACCGCCCTCAGGCAACAGGCGACGGCCGTGCCGGGAACGATCATGGAGCGGCTTCAACTCACACGGGCCGAAGTAGCCGAACTGCACCGGGCAATGACCGGGCTCATCGCGGCAACGCAGCACCCTGCTGCCGGTACGGGCGATAAACTGGCATAAATCAAGGAGATCCCCCATGCGCCTGCGAATAGTCCGGTCCGTGTTGGCCGTCCTCGCCGTCGCTGGCCTTGCCGCCTGCACGCCGAGTCCCGGAGGCAACCCGCCCAGCACCGCGGCGCCCGGCAGCAGCACGTCGTCCCCGCCGTCGAGCAGCCCTACGGGACTTTTGCCGGACGAAACGGCGTCTCCGAGCGGCAAACCGAACCCCTCGTTCTCCCCCACGGCGCCCGGCTCCCCCACCCGCGGGGAAGCCGAACTTTCCATCATCGTCAAGCTCTCCCCCACGGCAGCCCCTGAAAGCTACACGCTCGTCTGCACCGGCGGCGTCCCCGCCGCGGAAAGCCACCACCCCACCGCAGCCGCAGCGTGCGCGGCCCTGAAGAAAAACCCAGCCCTCCTCACACGCACGCCGCGCCCCAGCGACCAAGTCTGCGACCAGCGCTACGGCGGACCCCAGACGGCAACAGTCACCGGCGCCGTTGACGGTGTGGGCGTCGAATCCTCCTACAAACTGACGGACGGCTGCGAAATCTCCGCCTGGGCCGCCGTCGCCGACATTCTGGGTTCAAGCGGTGCCGGAGCTTAAGTACCAGCACCTCGCGCAAGAGAAATGGCTCGCGCTGGAGGCTGCCCACCACGAACGCGTTGGCCGCTACGCCAAGCCATACTTGGCCCGTCGCTCCGCGGGCCAGAAGCATCCGGTCGAAGACTTCCTCTTTACCTACTACACCCAGAAGCCCGGCCAGCTGCTGCGCTGGCACCCGGGTGAGGGCGTCGTCCTCTCCGGCCCCAAAGCGGCCGAGCGGGCCGGGTGGAAGTATTACCAAGTGCTCGACGACGGCGCGTTGGCGTCCGCGGGACTGCCCGCCGGTACCGTTGCGGTCACCTTCGATCACAGCCGGTTTGTGGCCGACCGCACCGAGGCCATCCGCTTCGCCGGCATCATCCTGGCCGGAACCGTTGCCCGGCCCGCCCAGTTTGGTTGCTTCGGGCTGCACGAGTGGGCCATGGTCTACCGACAGGACAAGTTCGATCTCCGCCACGAATACCTCAAGCTGCGGCTCGGCTCCGAAGGCACGGACACCGTGGTGGAGGACAACCGGATCCGCTGCTCGCACTTCGACGCCTTCCGTTTCTACACTCCGGATGCCACCCCGCTCAACGAACTCACCCCGACGCGGGACAACCAGCGCACCATGGAGCAACCCGGCTGCCTGCACGCCAACATGGACCTCTACAAATGGGCGTACAAACTGACGCCGGCCTTGCCGAGCGAACTGGTGATGGACTGTTTCGAGCTGTCCTGGCGGATCCGGGCCATGGATATGCAGGCTTCGCCCTACGACCTTGAAGAGTGGGGGTATCCGGCCATCAGGATCGAGACACCGCAAGGCAAGGCCGAGTACGTTGAGTACCAGAGGGCATTCGCGGCCGAGGCCCAGGAGCTCCGTGCCCGGGTCCTTGAGGAACTGCAGCCGCTTCTGGAGCTCCTGGTACCAGCACCGTCTCACGAAGGACAGCAATGACTTCAAGCACAGGAAAGTACGACGTCGAACTCACCGTCACGCTGACGGAGGCAGCAGGCGCCGTGGACTACGAGTTCGTCCTGCTCGGCTCGGGCGGCGAAGTCTCCGCAGGCTCCACCCTTCCGGACGCCCGCGCGGCGCTTGCCGCCGTCGAGCAATTCGGCGAAGAGATCTTCTTTCCGGTTCCCCGACCGGACCGGATTTGCACGCAACAATACGGCGGCCCGCAAGTGGCGACGGTCACGGGCCGGTTCCATGGGCGCGAGGTCAGCACCCGCTTCAGCCGGACGGACGGCTGCGAGATCGCCCGCTGGCGAACCATGGCCGCACTCCTCGGCGGCGTGGCGGGCTCCACGGGAAACATCTAACAACCCCCGCTCACATATACCCCCTCCCCACCCAACCCCCGCTCACATATCTGGCTCATCGCATTTGAGGGTGTAGCGGGGGTGGGCGCGTCGTTGGCCGGATAGGGGTCGAGGTCTTCCGATGATGGAAGTTCCTACACTGCCCATCCGGAAGACCTCGACGTGTCCAACGCTACCTTCCTGCCTCCTGACCTGACTACGTTCTGCCGGCTCGATGAGCTTGGGCTCGAAGTTGCCGGGCAGCGTCTGGCCCCTGGCCGTGCGGTGTTGGAATGCCGCGCCGTTGATCCGGATGACTGGTGCCGATCGTGTGGGGGCCAGGGCATCGCCCGCGGCACGGTCACACGGCCGCTCGCGCACGAACCGCTGGGATGGCGGCCGACGACGCTGCTGGTGCGGGTCCGCCGCTACAAGTGCACCGGGTGCGGTCGGGTGTGGCGGCAGGACATCTCCAAAGCCGCGCAGCCGAGGGCGAAGATCTCCCGTCGCGGGCTGCGCTGGGCGCTGGAGGGCATTGTGTGCCAGCACCTGACCGTCGCCCGCGTCGCCGAGGGCCTGGGCGTGTCCTGGCATACGGCGAACAGCGCGATCCTTGCCGAGGGCAAGCGGGTGTTGATCGAGGATCCGGCTCGGTTCAACGGGGTGGCCGTGATTGGCGTTGATGAGCATGTCTGGCGGCACACCCGGCGCGGGGACAAGTACGTCACCGTGATTATCGACCTCACCCCGGTCCGGGACAGGACGGGCCCGGCGCGGTTGCTGGACATGATCGAGGGCCGCTCGAAACAGGTCTTCAAGGCCTGGCTTGCCGAGCGGCCGAAAGCGTGGCGGGATGGCATCGAGGTCGTTGCGATGGACGGGTTCACCGGGTTCAAGACCGCAGCCGCCGAGGAACTCCCGGACGCGGTCGAGGTCATGGATCCCTTCCACGTCGTCCGGCTTGCCGGCGATGCCCTGGACCGGTGCCGTCAGCGTGTCCAGCAGCAGACCATTGGGCACCGCGGACGGTCCGGGGATCCGCTCTACGCAGCGCGCCGGACCCTGCACACCGGGCACGACCTGCTCACCGAGAAGCAGAAGGACAGGCTGGAGGCCCTGTTCGTTGCGGACAACCACGCCGAAGTCGAAGCGACCTGGGGCATCTACCAGCGCGTCATCGCCGCCTACCGCGAACCTGACGGCCCCCGGGGCAAACAGCTCATGCAAGCACTGATCGGCGCGATCAGCGCCGGCGTTCCCGCGGCGCTGACCGAGGTCATTACGCTGGGCCGGACGCTGAAACGCCGCGCCGGCGACGTGCTCGCGTACTTCGACCGGCCCGGCACCAGCAACGGCCCCACGGAAGCACTAAATGGCCGGCTCGAACACCTCCGCGGCTCCGCGCTCGGCTTCCGGAACCTTGCGAACTACATCGCCCGATCACTCCTCGAGACCGGCGGATTCAGACCGCGATTACACCCTCAAATGCGATGAGCCACATATCTGCAGGAGGGGTTCCACCGTTTGGGCTCCAAGTGAGCGAGCGTCGGTCAAAAGGGTCATATAGGTGAGCGCGCGTCCGGGGATTGGCCGTATAGGTGAGCGAGCGTCCGGGGGGATGACAAGGCAGCGGCCGGCGGGATATCCCGCCGGCCGGTGCCTTGTACCTCTGTCAGACCGTCAACGCCGCACTACAGCGCGTTGTTTGACTGGTCGTCCCCTTCATTCTGGAGTTTGCCCTTGCCGTGCTGGCCTTCTTGGTCATCATTCGGCACCACGGACACGCTGCCGTTTGCCGAGACGAGGACCGAGACGAATGTCGGCGAGCTGGTGCCGGCAAATGTGAGTCGACCGATGTAGGAGCCCGGTGTCAGCTTGCTCCACGCGAAGGTGAGCTTCCCGGACTTGCCGTTCTTCATCTTGATCGGGTTGGGCGTGACCGTGGCGTTGCCTTGGTTTGCGCCCAGGATCGCTGCATCAACACTGGCCTTGGTGGGCCGGTTGTTGGGGCTGGCATACAGGTTCGCGATGATCGTGTACGTCCCGGGCTCCGGGTTGTCGAGCGAGAGGGACTCACTGGCACTCGGTGTCGCTGCCGTGAACAACTGACCCGACGGCGACAGAACATACAGATCGAAATCCGCCGTCGGATCGGAAGAGATCACCGAGAACTTCGCGAACGCCGTTCCGGCGGGAACCGTGGCGGTCTTCACGAAGTTCGAGGCATCGTTTGCCACATTCACTGGACCCGGAACCAATTCAGCGGGCGAAGAGTCGGCCTTGGAGAGGCCATCAACCGTCACGGCCGTGGGAGAGTCGGAACCGGAGACGATGTTGATGTCCGCGGATCCGCTTGCCTGCTGCGACGTGAAGGCAACGCTCTTGGAGGCCAGCACCGACTGTGGACGAACCGCGATCGGAGAGACCACCGACTTGTTGGCGCCCTCCCACTTCAACGATCCCATCGCGAAGCTACCCAGTGCCGCGCTCTTGTTCTCGAACGTCACCTTGAAGGTCTTCTTCTGGCCGACCTCATTGAAGTTCAGCACGGACGGAGTGACCTTGACGTCAACACCGGGCACATTGACCGTGGCCCGGTACAGTCCCGGAGTCAGGGCCGTGACGGTGCGGGTGACCTCGATCTTGCCAGCGAGGTTGCCCAAGGCGAACGATGGAAGGTTCATGTCGCGCGGCAAGGTAGAGCCGAGTCCCGGCATGCCGAGGTCCACGCCTGTACCTTGGATGAACTTCAGGTAGTCCTCGGTTCCGGCATCGTAGACCAGCCCCGGTTCCAGCACGCTGGCAGGGTTCATCTCTCCCGCGCCGGTGGCGAAGACGTCCTTGTTCTTGGTTCCATCGGCCAGCTTGACGTCACTCGCCGTCGTCATCATGGCCGATTTGACCGCGGCCGGTGACCAATCGGGGTTCTTCGCCAGGATCAAGGCTCCGAAACCTGCGATGTGCGGGGAGGCCATGGAGGTGCCGGACATGAATCCGTACTCGTCGCCGTTGCTGCCGATGGGCGAAACCCCGGCCAGCACGGCAACGCCGGGAGCCGAAACGTCCGGCTTGAGCAGATCCGAATCGGTGGCGAGAAGCGGTCCGCGGGAGGAGAATCCGGCGATCTGCGGCTGAGCCTCGAGCGGAAGTCCGGTGGTGTCGTGGTCAACCAGGGAAACCGTAATCGCGGGGTTGGCTGCGACCTTGTCCTTGATGGCCTGCGAGTCCGGCGGGTTCACGTGGACGGTGGGCACTGCGTGCTTGTCTGTATCCAGCGACGAGGTGGTGAGGTTGACGAGGATCATGCCCACACCGCCACCGCGGAGGACTTCGGCGCTCTTGGCGACCCGGTCAACCACGCCGCGGTCACATACCACTACCTTGCCGGCGATTTTCGCCGGGTCCAGGGACCCTGGCGCACAGAGCGCTGCGTTGCCGGTACCTGAGGCGGCGTTTGCGGACAGCACGACGCCGGCCCCGCTCACCTGGTGGTTCATGATGCTGGCTCCGCGGTACTTGCTTCCGTCGGAGAATTCGACGGTTCCCTGGAGCGCCTGGGAGAAGGAAGTCGCCGCAACGGTGGTCATCCAGGGTGCGCCGTGGTTGACGGTGCTGGCCTGGGGTCCCGAGTTTCCGGCAGACGCGGCCACAAAGATGCCAGCCGACGCAGCCGAGAGGAACGCCAGCGAGACCGGGTCGGTGGTGGTGTCAGTGGCACCGGAAATGGAGTAATTCAGGACGTCAACGCCGTCGGCGATGGCCTGGTCAATGGCCGCGATGGCCGCGGAACTGTAGCAGCCACCCGAATTGGGGTCGGTGTCTTCCCAGCAGACCTTGTAGATCGAGAGCTTGGCAGCTGGTGCCACGCCGCTCGTCTTGCCGAAGCTGCGGCCATCCACGAACGTTTCCACCCCGGAGTTTCCTGCGGCGGTGCTGGCCGTGTGCGTGCCGTGGCTCACGACGTCGATGGGCGAGATCTGTTCCTGGGGTGCCCGTTGGGCTGGCGGAACAGACTGCAGGAAGGCATCTGCGAAGTAGTGGGCGCTGAGGACCTTGGAATTGCACGCGGTGCCATCGAAGGCCGCTCCGGTGTCGGTGCCTTTCTGGCACTCGCCAACGAACGTGTCTCCGTTGGCTTTCAGCATGGCGATCTTGCCGTCACTGGTGCGGTAAGGAACGCCTACCTGGGGTTTCCCTACCAACGGCTGGACGGGATCGCCGGCGAAGAACTTGCTTGTGGGCGTGTAGCCGGTGTCGATGACGCCCACCACAGTGCCCTTTCCGGCCTGGTCCTGGCCGCCGAACTGGGTGTTCCAGACCCCGTTCGGTCCGCTGAGGTTGAGGAAATCGGTGGTGGAGTAGTCAGGAGCCGACTGGGTGTCCGGGGCCACGAGGAGAACATCGGGGTTCTTCGCAAGGTTGACGGCCTGGTTCGCGGACAGCGTGGCGCTGAACCCGTTGATGGCTGTGGTGTAGTCGCGGTTGATGCTCACGCTTTGCTGCTTGGCCACTTCCTGCTGCTTCTGCTGCAGGTGGGCCTGGTACTGCTTCACTTCGGCCTTGCCCACATCCAGTTTCTTCCCCGCTTGCGGCTTGGTGGGCACATAGCCGGGCGTTCCGCCGTCGTAAGTGGCCGCTGGCTTCTCTGCCAGCACCACTACATAGCGGCCATCATGGTAAGACTTGGGGTCCACATTCCGGGCAACCCCCGCACCCGTTGATCCGAAGACCGTTGAACCGGAAGCGGGCGCAGCTTGAGCGGGTGTCAAAGCCACCGAGGAGAGCAGAACCGGTAATCCGACGGCTAGTGCCGCAGCTTTTCGAAGCCCCCCGCTTCCAATGAAGCTCTTTCCTTGTGAATTCACGAGTGATTGCACCTTTCCGGGCGATCGTGGCGGTCATGTCAAGATCAATCAACTACGGATGGACCCTGATTGACAGTTCTTGTAATCAGGTAAAGCCCAGCCGATTCATAGAGTACAGAGCGATAGCTGAATATTACATAGGACACATTTCACGTTTTTTGTCATGTCATTCGGCATCAGAATACATCCGTGCGCAGCAGCGGGCACGCCCCGTCGGGAGGGGACGTGCCCGCTGTGCGAATAGGCAGATATGAGGACGAGAGCGGACGGGGAATTTCCTTGACAGCAATTTCAGGCCGCTCCCGAATACGCGCCTTTAACCCGGTTGACTAGCGCATTTGCGAGTCCCCCATTGCGCTCCACGTGGCCTCAGCGGGCAAGCCGCGCTAAGAATGGATCCCCCGCAACGCATCGCTGATTTTGGCCCTTGCCGAGGCATCCGGCGGGACGGAAATGCGGTTTTCCCGGGCGGCCCGGTCTGCCATGATCCTTTGGAAAACCATCCTCCCCAGGCCGGCAAAAACAGCGGCAAGGACCACGGGCAAAACCATCGACTTAGCGTTCTCGGCCATGCGGCAATCCTAGTGACGCAAACCACCCTGAGCCAGCGCCGCGGTCGAGCAGTGCCCAGAGCCGCCGTCGGGCAGTGAAAACCCCCGGCGACGGCGGGCTGCCGCCGCGGATTGGCGCGGCCCGCGGGGCCTCTTCACCGATCTCGCGCAAATAGGGTATGTAGCGATGTGGCCGGTAGAATGGGCATGCAAGCTCGCGGAGCGCCCCCCTTATTCCGTAAGACACTGCCCCTGACATTGTTGCTGAACATTGTTTGGGTGCAGTCCCGGCGTGAGACGGCACCACTCCGCGGCAGCCTTTAACCAAGGTTTAACCAACGCTCACGCACAGGAGTTACCGGATGCCCCGGATCGTCGTCGACGTCATGCCCAAGCCCGAGATTCTGGACCCTCAGGGGAAGGCCATCGTGGGCGCACTGCCCCGCCTCGGCTTCACCAGCTTTAGCGCAGTCCGCCAGGGCAAGCGCTTCGAACTGACCGTCGACGGCGAGGTGACCGATGCCATCCTCGCCCAGGCCCGCGAGGCAGCCGAGACCCTGCTGTCCAACCCGGTGATCGAGGACGTCGTCAACGTCGAGGTCGTCGAGGCCTGACATGACTGAACTTCCTTTGATCGGCGGAGCCCCCGTGGCCGTCGAACCCCATCTGGTCGGGGCCAAGATCGGCGTCGTCACCTTCCCCGGCACCCTTGACGACCGCGACGCCGCCCGTGCGGTCCGCCTCGCAGGCGGCACCGCCGTCGCGCTCTGGCATGCCGACACGCACCTGGCCGACGTCGACGCCGTCGTCATCCCGGGCGGTTTCTCGTACGGCGACTACCTGCGCGCCGGCGCGATTTCGCGCTTCGCTCCGCTGATGTCCCGCATCATCGACGCTGCCAACAGCGACGCCAAGCTGCCTGTCTTGGGTATTTGCAACGGTTTCCAGATCCTGACCGAGTCGCACTTGCTCCCGGGCTCCATGATCAAGAACGACCACTTGAAGTTCTTGTGCCGCGACCAGGTGCTGCGCGTGGAGAACAACAACACCCCGTGGACCTCGGACTACCAGGCCGGCGAGGAAATCACGGTTCCGCTGAAGAACCAGGATGGCCAGTACATCGCTAACGACAAGACCCTGGACGCCCTTGAGGCCGAGGGTCGCGTCGTGTTCCGCTATGTCGGCTGGAACCCGAACGGTTCACGCCGCGACATCGCCGGCATCAGCAACGCCGCAGGCAACGTGGTGGGCCTCATGCCGCACCCGGAGCACGCGGTGGAGCCCGGATTCGGCCCGGAGTCCAACGCCGGCACGGACGGCTTGGGCTTCTTCACCTCCGTCCTGAACAAGATCGTGGGAGGCGCACAGTGACTACCTCAGCTGAAACCGTTGGCAAGAAGTTCAACATCGACACGGTCGAGAACGCGGCCAAGACCCCGGACACGGAGCTCCCCTGGGCCGAACTCGGCCTCAAGCAGAACGAGTTCGACGAGGTCGTCAAGGTCCTGGGCCGCCGCCCGACCGGCGCCGAGCTCGCCATGTACTCCGTCATGTGGAGCGAGCACTGCTCCTACAAGTCCTCGAAGAACCACCTGCGCCAGTTCGGCGAAAAGGTGACCGAGGAAATGAAGAAGGACATGCTCGTGGGCATCGGCGAAAACGCCGGCGTCACCAACTTGGGCGACGGCTGGGCCGTGACGTTCAAGATCGAGTCCCACAACTCGCCGTCGTTCGTGGAGCCCTACCAGGGTGCCGCGACCGGTATCGGCGGCATTGTCCGCGACATCATCTCGATGGGCGCCCGCCCGGTGGCCGTGATGGACCCGCTGCGTTTCGGCGCCATCGACCACCCGGACACGGCCCGCGTCATGCATGGTGCCGTTGCGGGTATCGGTGGCTATGGCAACTCGCTTGGCCTGCCGAACATCGGCGGCGAAATGGTGTTCGACTCCGTGTACCAGGGCAATCCGCTGGTCAACGCGTTGGCAGTCGGCGTCATGCGTCACGAAGACATCCGCCTGGCCAACGCCTCGGGCAAGGGCAACAAGGTGGTCCTGTTCGGTGCACGCACCGGCGGCGACGGCATTGGCGGCGCCTCGGTGCTGGCCTCGGAGTCCTTCGACGACACCAAGCCTTCCAAGCGCCCCGCCGTCCAGGTAGGCGACCCGTTCGCCGAAAAGGTGCTCATCGAGTGCTGCCTGGAGCTGTTCAAGGGTTCGCTCGTTGAGGGCATCCAGGACCTCGGCGCGGCAGGTATCTCCTGCGCCACGTCCGAGCTCGCTTCCAACGGCGACGGCGGCATGCAGGTTGAGCTGACCTCCGTGCTGCTGCGCGACCCGACGCTGACCCCGGGCGAAATCCTGATGTCCGAGTCGCAGGAACGCATGATGGCCGTTGTCACGCCGGAGAACATCGCCGCGTTCGAAGCGGTCATGGACAAGTGGGCCGTGGAGTACTCCTGGTTGGGCGAAGTGACCGACACCGGACGCCTCATCATCACGTGGGAAGGCGAAGTCATTGTCGACGTCGACCCGCGCACCGTTGCCCACGACGGTCCGGTCTACGACCGTCCGTTCGCCCGCCCCTCATGGCAGGATTCCGTCCAGGCCGATACCTTCACGGGCTCCGTGCAGGACGCCGGCCGCCCCTCCACGTCCGGGGAACTGGCCGCGGCCGTCACCGAGCTCATTGCTTCGCCGAACATGTGCAGCAAGGCCTGGATCACCAAGCAGTACGACCGCTACGTCGGCGGCAACACCGCCATGGCGTTCCCGGACGACGCCGGCGTGGTCCGCGTGGACGAGGAAACCGGCCTGGGCGTGGCCCTGGCCACCGACGCCAACGGCCGCTACACCTACCTCGACCCGTACCACGGTGCACAGCTGGCACTGGCCGAGGCGTACCGCAACGTCGCCACCTCCGGCGCTGTCCCGATGGCCGTCAGCGACTGCCTGAACTTCGGTTCCCCCGAGGATCCGGACGTCATGTGGCAGCTGGCCGAGTCCATTCGCGGCCTGTCGGACGCTTGCATGGAACTGGGCGTCCCGGTCACCGGAGGCAACGTCTCGCTGTACAACCAGACCGGTACCGTGCCGATCCACCCCTCCCCCGTGGTTGCGGTGCTGGGCAAGCTCGACGACGTCGCGCGCCGCACCCCGTCGGGCTGGAAGGAAGACGGCCAGGCCATCTACCTGCTGGGCACTACGGCCGCGGAACTGGACGGTTCGGAATGGTCCAACCTGCGCTCGCATCTCGGCGGCTTGCCTCCGAAGGTTGACCTCTCCATCGAGCGCCAGCTCGGCGAGATCCTCATCAACGCTTCGCGCGACGGCATGATCGACGCCGCGCATGACCTCTCCGAGGGCGGCCTTGCCGCTGCGCTGGTGGAGTCCGCACTGCGCTACGGCGTCGGCGCCCGGATTGCTCTGGACGAACTCATGGAGCGCGACGGCGTGGACCTGTTCACCGCGTTGTTCTCCGAGTCCCAGGGCCGGGCCATCGTGTCCGTTCCCCGCTCCGAGGAAATCCGTTTCAAGGACATGTGCACCGCCCGCGGCTTCGCCCACCTCCGGATCGGCGTCGTCGACGCTGCCGGCGGCAAGCTGGAGATCAACGGCGTGGACGAGCTCTCCTTGGACGCTCTCAACGAAGCGCACGAGGCCACGCTGCCGAAGTACTTCGGCTAAGCCCACCCGAGGCTCATCGATTGCTCCGTAACTGTCGTTTTGACCCGTCATAACGGCAGTTACGGAGCAATCGTTTTTAAGAACGGGCAGGCCGCCAGCCGGCCTGGACCAGCGCACTTCGGACCTTGGCCACGGCAGCTTTCGCATCGTCGAACATGTGGCGCTTTGAGATCCGGACCTCCGTCCAGCCCAGCGCCTCATACCGTTCCGAACGGCTGATGTCCCGCACCACTTGTGCTTCGCTGCCGTGGCCCTCGCCCTCATACTCGATGCCGATCCTGTACGTCTTGTACGACAAGTCAGGCTGCAGGAACCTCCCGCCGTCCTTGGCATCAACCGGCACATTGAGTGCGGGTTCCGGCAGGCCTGCCCTCACGATCGCCAGGCGGAGCAATGACTCCTGCGGCGAATCCGAACCTATCCGGATCAGTTGGATGGCTGCTTTGGCTTTGCGCAGCCCTCTCTTGCCCTTATGGCGATCGATCATCCGCTGAAGATCCGCAAGAGTGCACAACGGCGCGTCCCGCCCTTCGAATTCAACCCGCGGCATCCGCACACAGCTGTCCCCCATGACCACCAATTCGTCCACGGTCAGTATCTCGGCCATGTCCAACCAGGTGCGCTCCACGGTGGTGACAGGGACGCCGTCGACCGTCGCTATCTCATCTTCGTAGAGTTTCATTCGATGGACGACGACGTGTGGCCGGTTGAGATGGGCAGCATCCTCGGGCCGGATCACATGGAACATTTGCGCTGGCTCCTTCTGACGACGTCGCGGCAGGTCAAGAATCTCTGCCGCTGTGAGGTGGGATGCCGCGCATCGCTCATTGACCTCGACGAATGGCCGCACACGGATCGCCAAGGGGAGTCCCGCCGTCGGGCCCTCCGAACGGATTCCTTTACCAAGCCCATTCAAAGAGCTGTGCCGAAGCCGTCTGGCGCTAACGCCCACGCCGGCCGCCTCGGCGACCGTGAAGGGCCGATTCGCGAGATTCGCCGGAAGTTGACGTGCGGTTTTCATGGCCCCATCACAACAGAAATCGTCGCTGCCCGCAGAAGTTATCCACACCCCCCATCCATTGCTCCAGAACGGTCGTTTTGGACCGTCAAAACGACGTTTGCTCAGCAATCGATGAGAAAAGAGGGTCAGTCTTCGCTGTGGAGGTCCCGGCGTCGGGCGCTCAGGAGCTCCAGTTCGGGGCGCGCGGCAACGAAGCGCTCGACGGCGTCCAGCACCTCCACGAGGTGCGCCCGGTCTGCTGCCACGGCGCCTGCGCCGATGAGGGCACGGCGATGCTGGTCCAAGTGCCCGGTCTCCGCGGCGGAGACTTCGAATCGCCGTTTCAACTCGGCGATCACCGGACGCACGAGGGAGCGTTTCTCCTTCAGGCTGTGCACCTCGCCGAGGAGGATGTCGAACTCGATCCACGCGATCCACATGCGCCCATCGTATCCAGTGCTCGCGTGACCTCCCGCTTCTGAGCCCACGGTGGCAAGATGAGGACAGACCAAAGGAGCTCCATGGGCGCAGACGATCATACGAACAAGGCCGGCAATGCAGTTTCCCGGGGCGCCGATTCGGTGGGCGACGCCGTAGACGACGCCAAGGATTCACGGACCGTCCGGGTAGTGGCGCGGTCCGGATTCGTCGCCTTGGGGCTGATACACCTCCTGATCGGAATTATCGCCTTGGGTATCGCGCTCGGCTCATCCGGCCAAGCCGATCAAAGCGGAGCCGTCGGCCAGATGGCCGGAACGCCTGGCGGCATCGTCCTTTTGTGGGCGGGACTAGTAGCCTGCGGTGTCCTCGCGCTCTATATGGCGAGCGACGCCGTGATGGGGTGGAGCGTGCATGGAGGCTCGAAGCGTTGGATGAACCGGCTGAAGGCTGCCGGGCAGGCGATCGTCTTTGCCGTGGCCGCGGTGACCTTCGGCAGTTTTGCGCTCAGCCATCCAAGCAGCAGCAGCGAGAAATCCCGGACGACCAGCGCGGACCTCATGTCCAGCACTGCCGGTACTGTCCTCTTGGTGATCATCGGGGTGGCACTGCTGGCAGCCGCGGGCACCTACGTCTTCATGGGGATCACCCGCAAGTACGAAAAGAACCTGAGGGGAAAGCCGTCCGGGCTCCTGGGAGACGCGTTCACGGTGCTGGGCGTGGTGGGCTATTGCGCGAAAGGGGTGGCGCTCGGCGCCGTCGGCTTGCTCATCCTGATCGCCACGGCCGCGCACGACCCCTCCCAACAAGGCGGCCTCGATTCGGCCCTCAAGGCCTTCCTGAAGCAACCCTTTGGCGCATGGGTGCTGGTCTTCGTGAGCCTCGGACTCATGGCTTACGGAATCTATTCCCTATTCCGCTCCCGTTACCAGCGGCTCTGACGGCGGACCCCACCTTCGGGTGGCGGGCAGAAGCGCCCGACGGCGGCACCCACCAAAGGGGGGGAACCGCCGTCGGGCGCTTATTTAGCCGGGTTGTGCTACTTGGAGGTGCCTTGAGAGACCGAACCCTGCAGCTGGCGCTGGAAGATGATGTAGACGATCAGCACCGGAACCACCGTGACGGTGACGGCCGCGAATAAGGCGCCGAAGTCCACGGCATAACCCATCTGGCCGGCGAACGCAGCCAGTCCTTGGGACAGCACGCGCGGCCCGGCCGCGTTGATCGCCACCGGAATCAGGAACTGGTTCCATAGGCCCAGGAAGTTGAAGATGGCCACGGAGGCGAGCCCTGGCTTGGCCATCGGCAGCATGACTTGGAAGAACGTCCGCCACTCGCCTGCCCCGTCCAAGGCGGCCGCCTCCGTGATTTCGTGGGGAAGCGACTTGAAGAAGGAGAAAAGGAAGAACACCGTGAACGGCAGCGCGAAGCCGACGTACACCAGGATGAGGCCCGGCAAAGTGTTCAACAAACCGATGTTCCGCATGACGAAGAACAACGGCACCATGGCGAGGAAGATCGGGAAGGTGAGCCCTGCCAGCATGAGGTAGTAGATCGCTTTGCTGCCGAAAAAGACATAGCGCCCCAGGACATAGGCACACATGGCGCCGAGCACCATGACGATCACCAAAGCGGACCCTACGACAATGACGGAGTTGAGGAAGTAGCTCCCGATGCCGGCCTCGGTCCAAGCACGGACGTAGTTGTCGAAGCGCCACTGCGAGGGCAAGGCAAACGGCGAGGCGAAGATTTCGCTCGATGTCTTGAAGGAGGACATGAAAGTCCACAGCAGTGGCAGGATCACAATGAGCGACCAGATGCTGAGGGCCGTGTGCGAAACAGCGCCCACCACCCTGTCGCCCGTGGTCAGGGCCGGCTTGCGGGGATTGAAGTGCAGGGACTTCATATCCTGGCTGGCAATTTTTGTCGTCATCAGAGGGACACATCCTTGTCGCCACCAGTGAGTCTGTTAACCAGGAACACGAGGCCGGAGAAGATCAGGGTGGCTACGGCGAGCACGACGCCCATGGCGCTGGCCAGGCCGAACTGGCCCTTGGTGAATGCGGTGAAGAAGAGCTGCTGGGACATCACCAAGGTGGAGTTGTCCGGTCCACCGCCGGAGTTCAGGGCCGCCATGTAGACGAAGGCGTCCAGCGCCAGGATTCCCATATAGATGTATGCGGTCTGGATGTTGTCCCGGATCAGCGGGATGGTGATGGACACGGCAGTGCGGAAACGCCCGGCCCCGTCAATCCTGGCCGCTTCGAACAGCTCGGCAGGGATACCCTTGATGCCCGCGACGAACAGCACCATGTAGAAGCCGATGAAGCCCCACACGATCACGAACATCGTGGCGATCATGGCGGTGCTCTTGTCGCCGAGCCAGGCGTAGGACTTGAACTGGTCCATGCCCAGGGATGTCAGGATGCCGTTCAGGAGGCCTCCCGAAGGATCATAGATTTGACCCCACATGATGCCAATGGCGATGGCCGGGATCGTGTAGGGGAAGAAGGACACGACCCGGTAGAAGCTGGAGTTGCGCAAGCCCTTGATCTGGCCCTTGCTGCTGCCCCCCACGGTTACCAAGGTTGCCAGCACGAGGCTGAGGATGATGGTGATGATGGGCAGGAAGATCACCAGCAGGATGTTGTTCCCCATGGCCTTCATGAAGATGTCATCCGTAAAGAGCTTCTGGTAGTTCTGAAGCCCGATGAAGTTTTGCTTGGGCGAGAACCCCGACCAGTCGGTCAGGGAGTAGCCGAAGGCCTGGATGAATGGCCAGATCACAAAGATGATGTAGATGGCCAGTGGTACTCCGAGGAAGACCACGAAGAAGCTGATCTTGTCGAAGGTCAAGGGCTTGCGCCGCCTCTTGTAGACGGGTGGTGCGGTTTCCGGAACGGCGACGGCGGATGCGCCGTCGCCGACCCGGAGTGTCTTAGCTTTCACTGAAGTCACTTCACTTCAATCTTCGTGACCGAGCTGTCGTTGCGGACCTTGTCGGTAATTTTCTGGAGGTCCGACGTCAGGGTGGCGACGTCGGACTTTCCATCGAGGAACGTGTTCCACACAACCAGCTGGTCTTTGTTCATCCCGTAGAGGTCAACGAAGTTCCACGTGAAGATGTTCGATCCAGCATCGCTGAGCAGCTTGGTCTGGGAAACCAGGGCAGTGGAACCGAAGCCATCGGCGGGAACGGTGTCCTTGACGATGGTGGGGGCCAACTTGGTCTTGGCAAAGTTGGTGGCAGCATCCTTGGACAGCATGACACGCAGCAACTCCTTGCCGCCAGCAACATTTTTACCTTGGGACGGAACCACGAACGGCTCGCCGGAAGCGCTGTGCATTGCCGCGTAAGGAAGCTTGGATCCCGAGGTCACGGTGGGAACAGGAACGCCGGTCATGTTGAAGCCGGACTTCGTCTGGTCCTTCATCTCGTTTTCTATCCACGAGCCGGATGGGTAGAACACGGCTTCCTGGGCGTTGCTCCACTGCGCCTGCGCTGCGGTGAACTGCGTACCCGAGCCACCTGGTTTGAAGTGGCCGGCCTTGACGATCTTGCCCAAGCCCGCGAAGACGCTTTGGATGGCCGGGTGGGACCACGCGTCCGCTTTCAGGTTTTCAAGGCCGAGGCGAACGTCATCGCCGCCTTCCTTGATGGCGGAAGCAATTGCCATTTCCTGGTAATAGGTAGCTGCTTCCTTGCCCCAGACGAACAGGTACTTGCCTTTGGCTTTGGCCTGCTCGCCGAGCGCGTACATTTCATCCCACGTCTTCGGCACGGTCCAGCCATTGTCCTTGAGGAATGAATCCGAATACCACATGGCGTAAACCGTCAGGACGTAGTTCAGGGCCGCCAGCTTGCCATTGAAAGTGCCCGGGGCGAGCACTCCGGCGTACAGGGTGTCCTTGATGACCTTGCCTTCGAGGTTCTTGGACTCGACCACGCTCGTGAGATCCTCGAGCTGGGCCAGGATGGTGCTGAAGCCGATCGCCTTGGCGCCGGAGTTGTCGATCAGGTCCGGAGGGTTGCCGCCAACGAATCGCGGCTGGAGTTCCTGCGCGATGTCGGTGGACGGGGAAATCTTGGCGGTGGAACCCGAATGTGCGTTCTCGAAGCTCTTGCCCGCGAAGTCGACGTAGTCGATCCCATAGCCGCCCTTGAAGATCACGGCGTCGACGGTGGACTTGTCTGCCATGCCGAACGGGTTGGTATCTGAAACGGTCCCCGTAGGACCAGTGGTTCCTCCTCCGCCACCGGCTGCGCAGGAGGCCATCGAGCCGGCCAACGGCACAAGCACGGCCGCGGCAAGCGCGCCGCGGAGGAAACCGCGGCGTGCAAAGGACTGCTGCTGAACGTTCATCCTAAAACCCTCCAGAGACTCGTAGTACCGAACCCTGACGGCGCCTCGGCCGGCAGTCGATCGGTCCGGGCACCGCCGCTGCGACGCGCCCTTCGTGTGACATACTTCACCACGAGTGATTGAAAAGCAATATTTGAGGGCAGTTTCAATCAACTTTTGTCAAAATGTGATCTGACAATCCTGCCGCTCAAGAGGGGTCATTTGGGTGTTCTAGCCCCGCAAATTCAAGGATTTCGCGCATTGGGCGACGGCCTCGCGCGCCCATTGCCGCTGTTGCTCGGTTCCTACCCGCTCAGCCCACTGTTCGGCCAGCTGGAACTCGACCATCGCCTCGGTGCGCCGCCCGTCGTCGTACATCGCCCAACCGAGGTTGTTGTGCAAAGAAACCATCCACCGCTTGGTGCGGGAATCCTCGACGGCCGAGGCGTACTCCAGCGCGCTGCGCGTCCATGATTCCTGGTGGCCGGAGTCCGCGATGGCCAGCATGTGAAGTGCGTCCACGGCGAGGAAATCTTCGCCCAGGAGGTCTCCCATCTCGGCGGCTTGCTCAAAAAGCGGAACAGCCATGGCCGGGTGGCCGGCCGAGTTGAGCAGGCGGCCGCGCTCAAGGAGAATCCGCACCGCAACGGTCGGTTCCTCTTCGGCGTCGATCCCGTCCAGGAGGGCGTCCGCCTCCTCGAAGCGGCCCTGCAGCCCGATGGCCCGGCCCAATTGGGTGGCGAGCTCGGCCTGTTCAAAGGCATCGTAGGCGCGATCGGTCATGGCTTCGCGGAAGCGGGCTTCCGACAACGCAGGGTCCTCAAAATTCCACAGTTCATCGAGGGTCTTTTGTTCCAGCATCTGGCTCCTCCTGATTGCTTCGAGGCGATGGAAGGTGCGGTCCACTCACAATCTAGCCGAAGCGGCAGACGGGGTCCGCGTGTCAGTCCCTGGCGAGCCGGGCCCAGCCCAGTTGCGCCTGCTGCTTCCGGCTCAGAGAGGAAACCACCAGGTCATAGGAGTCCTCCACCATGTCCCGGACCATCGAGTCGGGCAGGGCGCCGTCCAGTCGCACGCCATTCCAGTGTGTCTTGTTCATGTGCCAGGCGCCGGTGATTTCCGGATGGGCCGAGCGAAGTTGAGCGGCCAAGGCGGGATCGCATTTGAGGCTGACTGCCAAGTTCTGCTCGTCCAACGCAGAGGCGGCGAACATCTTGCCTTCCTGCTTGGAACCGCCGGACACGGCTGACCTGACCTTGAAGACCGAAGTTTCAGGGCCGAACGGGAAGTCTTCGTACGTCCCGGGGAAGCTCAGGCAGATTTGGCGGAGTGTGGCAGCGTCCATGTAGCGAGACTAGCGGAATGCGGCGACGAGCGGACCGGCCGCCTCACGCAACGCCCAGGAAGTCCTCGAGGAGCACCACTTCCAGGCCAGCGGCCACTTGCGCCGAGCGGAAAGCCTCGAAGTCCGCCGCGAATTCGGGACGGAAGTGCATCAGGACGATATCCCCGGGCCGGAGGGAGTTGCCGTACTGGTAATCCATACGGCCGGCATTGGCCTTGGCTTCCCACGTAATGATCGCCTTCAACCCGGCTGCGGCCACGGCCTGCCGCATGACCGTCGAATAGGCGCCTCCGGGAGGCCTGAACAGGGTGGGCTTGCGGCCGTACTGCTGGACCGCGAAATCCTGCATTCCCGCGATGTCCTCAAGCTGCCGCTGGTAGCCCCATTGCGTCGTCATATTGACGTTGTGGCTGACCGTATGGTTTTCAACAAGGCTCCCCTGGTCCATGAACGCCTTGAAGAATGTGGGGTTGTCCTTGACGGTGTTGCTCGTCAGGAACAACGTGGCCGGGTAGCCGCTCTCTTTGAGGAGCCGGACGCTTTCCGGCGATTTGACCACCCCGTCGTCGATCGTGAGGAACACCACCGGATGTTTGGTGGGGATCTTGGTGATCACCGGAGCCAGTCCGCCTTGGATGGGCGGCAACGTGAAGTCAGGGACGAAGGGGTTCCGGAGCCGACCGGGACCGGCAGGACTTGGTGTGGGGCTCATCGCCGGGCTTGGGGACAACGACGGCGAGGGGCCCGCCTTGCCCGGGGCCGCCGTCGGGCTTTCCGCGGACGGACTTCCGGGGGCAGCGCATGCCCCGAGACCGGCAACGAGGGAAGCCCCGAGGAGACCGAGCGCGGTGCGTCGGCTCGCGGTGGAGGGATGGTCGTCACACATGGGGATTTCCTGGTCTCGAAAGGGGGATGGCTCCCGAAACATACCAGCGGACGGTTAACGGAAAGTGACGCCGTCGAGGCGTGCCGTTCCGGTAATGCGACTGACTCTAAATGCCGCTCCGCCAGCCCACCTGCGCCGGGCAGGCGTTCATGACTACGTCCAAGCCGGCAGCTTTGGCCCGCGCCGCTGCATCCTCGTCAATTACTCCGAGCTGGAGCCACACGGCTTTCGCCCCCACGGCAATCGCTTCGTCCACTACCGCGCCAACGCGCGAAGAGTTCACAAAGCAGTCGACGACGTCGATGGGCTGCTTCTCGAGGGGCACGTCGGCGAGGAACTTGTAGCCGGTCTCGCCGTGGACGTCTTCGCCCTTCTGGTTGATCGGGATGATCTCCATGCCCATGGTGTCGCGAACATAGAGAGCTACTTCGAACGCGGAGCGCCACTCATTCGTGCTGAGTCCCACGATGGCCCAGCGGCCCTTTGTTCGCATCAGCCGGTCAATGACTGCCGGATCGTTGACGTGTGTCATAGCTCCAGCCTACTAGCGGGACAGGAGTCCGAGCAGCCAGCGCAACGAAGCCCCGGCAGGCTTCAGGGACACGTCATCCTGGGCGTTCCCAACTGCTTGCTGCACCCCGTTTTGGAGGTCCTTCGCCGCGGGGGCGGACGGGATGGCAGTTTTGGGTTGCGGAAGGATTCCCTGTGGGTCGTTCCTGGGCCCGCCGTGCTTAGGCGCTTCGGACTGCTCCTGGCCTGGTTGGCTTGCCGGCGCTGGAACGGCCACCGGTGCTACCGGCTGGTGTGCCGCTTCCCCCGTGCTGGCCGGGGCGGACGCCACGGGGTCAGCCGATGGGCCTGCCACAGGGGGCGCTGACGGCGGCAAGTCGACGGGAGCCGGGTTCGTCGTGACCTCCGGGGAGTCCTGTGCGGGGGCCGGAGGTACCAGCGACGGCGGAGCTGTGGTCCAAGCGGGTGCCCAGCCGGAGATCAGCGTCTGCATGAATTCCGGCGTTCCCTTGCTGAATCCGCCGCTCGCGGCCGCAACGCCACCGACGCCCAGGCCCATGGCGGTCAGGACGGCGGCACCAATGACGGCGGGACGATGCTTGCGCAATTGACGCCGTCTGGCGAGCTCGTCGAGGGGAAGAGGGGTTGCCGAGTCACGGGCGGTCGTGGCGGAGCCGTCGCCCGGCGTCGAGCCAGCCAACATCGCCGCGAGTGCGGGACCGGGGGCCGGCGCGGGCATGGACGCAAACGATTCCAGCGCCTTCAAAGAATCCGTGAGTTCCGGGGTGTCCGTGAGGCCGGCCTCAAGCATGAGCTCGAGGATGATCGCATCGCGGTCAATGTCCTTGCAATCCCAACGCATCATGGCGCCACGTATTCCTTTACTACCGAGTGCTCGCGGAGTGAATTCAACGCCCGGCGCTGCAGTTGCTTGACTGCGCCCTGGCTTTTCCCCATGATTTCGGCTGCTTGGTCCACGGTCAGACCGGCGACGATACGAAGCGCCAGGACGTCCCGCTGATCTTCTCCAAGGAGATCCAGCAGCGCCATGACTTCGCCCGGCGCCACACGGTTCATCGCTTCGGCTTCCGCCGAACTCGACTGGCGCGTGTCACGCTCAGGTTCGAACTCGTGATGCTCAGGCGCCCTGCTTTGCCGGCGATGGTCATCCACCATCCGGGCGTGAGCCACCGAGAACACGAAGGTCCGCAGACCGCTGACGCCGCCCGTGATCGTCTCGATGCGCGGCAGGACGGCAAGAAAAACGTCTTGTGTGACAGCTTCGGGATCCGAGACACCTTTCGCCGTCAGGTAGCCGAGCACCTGGCCCGCGAAGGCCTGGTAGACGGCGCTGAACAGTTCAGCTTCCCGGCCGCGAAGGGCCAGCAAGGCTGCATCAGTCAAGGCGTCGGTCACTGAAGCGTGGCTTTCGTTGGGGAGCGAATGTCCGGATCCAAGCGAGATCCTCGGTGCCGCCCAAACGCGGCAGGGCCGGGCAACCTCACCTAGCTTAACCGCTGTTCCCGCCATGCCCAAGGACCAGCCTTCTGTTCCGGGGGCTTGCCTCTCCCGGACTTTTTGCACATCCACGAAACCCCTTCAGACATGAAAAGGGCCGAGCTGAAACATGATGGGGGACAAATTTCAGCTCGGCCTTTCAAAGAGGTAATCGTCGGGGCACCCCAAAGGGTTACTCGGATTCCAAAAGTTTTTTCGCACCTTGTTTTTCGGGCCATCCGGCCCGGAACGCACGTCGGCGGGCCGCCCCCGAAAGGGCGACCCGCCGTCGTCGTGATTTAGCTTTGGCGCCTAGTCCTCGATGAGGTCGTGCACCACGATCGTCTGGTCCCGGTCCGGGCCGACGCCGATCGCGGAGAAGCGCGTGCCGGAGAGCTTCTCGAGGGCCAGCACGTACCGGCGGGCGTTCTCGGGGAGGTCTTCGAGCGTCTTGGCGCCGGTGATGTCCTCGGTCCAGCCGTCGAAGTACTCGAAGATCGGCACTGCGTGGTGGAACTCGGTCTGGGTCATGGGCATTTCGTCGTGGCGGACGCCGTCGACGTCGTAGGCCACGCAGACCGGGATCTGCTCGATGCCGGTCAGGACGTCCAGTTTGGTGACGAAGTAGTCCGTGAAGCCGTTGACGCGGGAAGCATGGCGGGCCAGGACGGCGTCGTACCAGCCGCAGCGGCGCGGGCGGCCGGTGTTGACACCGAATTCGCCACCGGTCTTCTGCAGGTACATGCCCATCTCGTCGAAGAGTTCCGTGGGGAACGGTCCGGCGCCGACACGCGTGGTGTAGGCCTTGATGATGCCGATGGACCGCGAGATCCGGGTGGGTCCGATGCCCGAGCCAACGGACGCGCCGCCGGCGGTCGGGTTGGAGGACGTCACGAACGGGTAGGTGCCGTGGTCGACGTCGAGGAACGTGGCCTGGCCACCTTCCATGAGGACCACCTTGCCCTCGTCCAGTGCATTGTTGAGGACCAGGGTGCTGTCAATGACCAGCGGCCGCAGGCGTTCGGCGTAGGACAGGAAATACTCCACGATCTCGTCCACCACCACGTTGCGCCGGTTGTAGACCTTGACCAGGAGCTCGTTCTTTTGGCGCAGCGAGCCTTCCACCTTCTGGCGGAGGATCGATTCGTCGAACACATCCTGGACGCGGATACCCAAGCGGGCCACCTTGTCCATGTAGGCCGGGCCAATGCCCCGGCCGGTGGTGCCGATGGCGCGGCTGCCGAGGAAGCGCTCCGTGACCTTGTCCAACACCTGGTGGTAAGGCGCTACGAGGTGGGCATTGGCTGAGACGCGCAAACGGGACGTGTCGGCGCCGCGGGCTTCCAGGCCGTCGATCTCCTGAAACAGGGCCTCAAGGTTCACCACGCAGCCGTTGCCGATGATCGGAATCGCGTTGGGGCTCAGAATGCCGGCAGGAAGGAGCTTGAGCTCATACTTCTCACCGCCCACCACAACGGTGTGCCCGGCGTTGTTGCCGCCGTTGGGCTTGACCACGTAGTCAACGCGGCCACCGAGCAGGTCGGTTGCTTTGCCTTTGCCTTCGTCGCCCCACTGGGCTCCGACGATCACGATAGCTGGCATGGGATCCTCCCCCATTCTTTCGGGCCGGTCCTGGCGGGATCACCAAGGCTCAGCGCCGTACATGAGAACGCCCCGAATCTTTCGGCCCTGCCCGAGGACTTCCGCAAAAGTTCACCGGCGAGATCAGCAAGAGTTCCGGGGCTCTTACCAGCCAAGTTTAGCCGATGCCGCTCTTGGACCTCTTGTCATATGGCCGAAGGGCGACATGAAAGCAGCGACAGCGCACTCGAAGTTCCCCGTGAGCAGAATGTGAACTCTTCCCAAACAGTCCGGATTGAGCGCCGGAATCGGCCACCGCACCCCAGCCGACCGGCTACATTCTTTGTGAATCCTCACCCCCAACACACCCCAACTGACTCGCATTTGTTGTCGTTATGAGCCTTCTAAACGACAACAAATGCGAGTCAGTTGGGCGGGCACTGCCCGTGAATCTGAAGGGAAGTCCATGAACTTTCGCAACAGGCGCCTCCTCTCAACGGCAGGAGTGAGCGCACTCGCAGCGTCCACGATCGCCGCCGGCCTGATCGGGTTCGGCATGACGCCGGCCTCGGCCAACAACGACCAAAAGGGAACGGCGACACCCATCAAGCACGTCGTCGTAATTTTCGGGGAGAACGTTTCCTTCGACCATTACTTCGCGACGTATCCGCAAGCCGCCAACATCCCCGGCGAAACCCAGCAGGGCACCGGCGTAGCGGCCCCCGCGTTCACGGCGGCCAAGAACACGCCGAAGAACATCGCCACCCTCGCCCACGACAATCTGTTGGCGCCCAACAATCCCAACTCGGTCCAGCCACAGCGCCTGACGCCGAGCCAAGCCATCACGTGCGACCAGGACCACGAATACACCGCGGAACAGAAGGCCTACAACGGCGGCCTGATGAACAAGTTCGTCGAGAACACCAGCATGGATACCTGTTCGGGTGGCCAGTTCGGCCGTCCCGGGCTTACCACTGACTACTACGACGGCAACACCGTGACCGGGATCTGGAACTACGCCCAGAACTTCGCCATGAGCGACTCGCACTTCAGCACCGGGTTCGGACCGTCCAGCCCCGGCGCGCTCAACCTCGTGTCCGGCCAGACCCACGGGGTCACGGAATACACTGCCGCCGGACAACCGGTCAAGCCCGCAAGCAGCGACTACACCGTCAAATTCCCCGACGCCAACGGCGTCGGCACCATGACTGAAGACCCAGATCCGGTCTACGACGACTGCTCCAACAAGAGCCACGCGAGCAAGAACAACCTCGCCGCCATGCAGGGCAAGAACATCGGTGATCTCCTCAACGACAAGGGAGTCAGCTGGGGCTGGTTCCAGGGCGGCTTTGCCCCGACGACGGCGGCAACGGACACCACGCCGGCAGCTTGCATGAGCACCCACACCAACATTTCAGGCGCAACGGTCACGGACTACAGCCCCCACCACCAGCCGTTCCAGTACTACAAATCAACGGCCAACCCGCACCACCTCGCCCCTGCCAGCATCGACGAGATCGGGCACAACGGCCAGGCCAACCACCAGTACGACACCACGGACTTCGCCAAGGTGGTCAACTCGGACAACATGCCCGCCGTCTCCTTCCTCAAGGCTGGAAGCTCGCAGGACGGCCACGCCGGCTACTCCGATCCACTGGACGAGCAGAAGTTCATCACGCAGCAAGTGAACGCCATCCAGAACTCGAAGAACTGGGACAGCACCGCCGTCGTCCTCGCCTACGATGACTCGGATGGCTGGTACGACCACGTCGCGGCCGCCGTCAAGAACTCCTCCAACACCACTGACGACGCCGCATGGTGCCTCAACGCCTACAACAAGGGTGTCCCGATGGCCGGAGGCTATGCGGACCGTTGCGGCCCCGGCCCCCGCCAGCCGCTCGTGGTGATCTCTCCCTTCGCGAAGAAGAACTTCGTGGACCACACCCAGACGGACCAGTCATCCATCCTTCGCTTCATCGAGGACAACTGGCGCACCGGCCAGATCGGCGATTCCTCGGCGGACGCCAAGGCCGGTTCCATCAACGCGATGTTCAACTTCGACAACGGCCGGGACGTGAAGCTGATCCTCAACGAATCGAACGGCACCGTGGTTTCCCGGACCAAGGAAGGCGACGACCAGAACGAGAACAAGCAGTAGCAGGCGTCTCCCAAACGGCACCGTCCCGAATCCATCGGGACGGTGCCGTTCCCTTTAACGCACATGCCCTGTCGAGAGTCCCACCACAGAAGTCCGGATTCACCCCACAGCCCACCGCCGTTCCGGTAGAGTTAACCAGCCCCCAACACTGCACCCAATCCGACCGGTCGCGGCAAACCGCTCCCGGCCGGACAAGTGCGCCTCGCTACACGTAGGAGACCCAAGCCCATATGCAAGACCTGGCGACTGAAACACGCGAAGAGCAGCTCTGGAACCGACGTTTCGAACCCCACATCGCCGAGGTCACGGGGCTTTGCGATTCCCTCAAAGAACAGAAGCCGGGCAGCGAAGTCCTCTACGTGGACCCCGTCCACAGCGTTGACGAGTGCCGCATCATCGGCCTTTTCTCCAACACCCGCACCACGGAGGGCTCGGGCTTCATCGTCCCGGGTGACTCGGACGCCGCTACCCGCATGGTGGGCATGCAGTGGCAGCTGGGCTTGCGTCCGGAACTCATGATGCCGTGGAACGTTTACCCGTGGATCGAGCCCGACGGCGAGCCGGGCAAGCTGACTCCCGCCAACATCACCGAAGGCCTCAAGCCACTCCTGCGTCTCCTGGCGATCGTGCCTCGCACCTCCGTGCTCGTAGCCCACGGCAATGAAGCCCATCGTTTGGCGGACCAGCTCATGAAGGCCGCACCGCAGAGCATCCACCGCCGCGGCTTTAAGACGTTCAAGGTCCGCTCGCTCGGTGGACGCTCCTTCGCCGGCTCGCCCACGCGCCAGCAGGAGTACCTGGACCTCATCCATGGCGCCTACGCCGAGGCCATGGCCCGGACCGGCCTCACCCCGGTCTCCTAGGACCCGACCCAACTGACTCGCACTTGTTGTCGTTTTGACGCCTCATAACGACATTAACTGCGAGCTAGTTGGGTGGGGGAAGCACGACGGCGGCCGCCCACCTCAAAGGTGAGCGGCCGCCGTCGGCGTTTAAGACAGTTGTCCTAGCCTTCGATCGCTGCCTTCGCGGCAGGATCGGAGTCGTTCAGGAACTTCTCGATCCGCTCCGGTTCCTCAGCCTCGCCGATAGCGGCGGATGCCCGGCCGAGGGAGTACAGGGCGCGCAGGAATCCCCTGTTGGGCTCGTGCTCCCACGGGATGGGCCCGACGCCGCGCCAACCGTTGCGGCGCAGCGAATCCAGTCCACGGTGGTAACCCACGCGGGAATACGCATAGGAATCGATGGTCCGCCCCTCAGCCCAGGCTTCCTCGGCCAGGATCGCCCACAGCAACGAAGACGTGGGGTACTTGGCCACGAGGTCCAGTGCTTCCTGCCCCAAGGCAAGGTGCTGGTAGATCTCGGTCTCAGCAGGCAGGAGCGTAGGCTCGGGGCCCATCAGGTTCTTGCGGAATTCGTCGGACATTAGAAGGTCTTGCCTACCGAACCGAGCTGCTTTGCGGCTTCCACGATGCGGGCGGCCATGCCGGCTTCGGCGGAGGCACCCCAGACGCGCGGGTCGTACGTCTTCTTGTTGCCCATTTCGCCGTCGACCTTCAGGACGCCGTCGTAGTTCGAGAACATGTGTCCGGCCACCGGACGGGTGAACGCGTACTGGGTGTCCGTGTCGATGTTCATCTTAATCACGCCGTAGGAAACAGCATCCGCGATTTCCTGCTCGGTGGAGCCCGAGCCGCCGTGGAAGACGAGGTCGAACGGGTTGGTCTTGCCGATCTTCGCGCCGACCTCGGCCTGGATCTGCTTGAGCAGTTCGGGGCGGAGCTTGACGTTGCCCGGCTTGTAGACGCCGTGGACATTGCCGAAGGTCAGCGCGGTCAGGTAGCGGCCGTTCTCGCCGGCGCCGAGTGCCTCGATGGTGGCAAGCGCGTCTTCGGTGGTGGTGTAGAGCTTCTCGTTGATCTCGTTCTCGACGCCGTCTTCCTCGCCGCCGACCGTGCCGATCTCGACCTCGAGGATGATCTTGGCCGCAGCCGCGCGTTCCAGGAGCTCGCGTCCGATCCGGAGGTTATCGGACAGGGTCTCGTGCGAGCCGTCCCACATGTGCGAGTTGAAGATCGGGTCCTTGCCGGCCTTGACGGCTTCCTCGGAAGCAGAAAGCAGCGGGAGGACGAAATCGGCCAGCTTGTCCTGCGGGCAGTGGTCCGTGTGCAGGGCGATGTTAACGTTGTAGTTCTTGGCTACCTCGCGGGCGAAAGCCGCGAAGCCCAGGGAGCCGGCAACCATGTCCTTGACGGAAGCGCCGGACCAGTAAGCCGCACCACCGGTGGAGACCTGGATGATGCCGTCCGATTCAGCCTCGGCAAAGCCGCGGATGGCGGCGTTCAGGGTCTGCGACGAGGTGACGTTCACTGCCGGGAACGCGTATCCACCGGCCTTCGCGCGGTCGATCATCTCGGAGTAAATCTCTGGGGTTGCGATGGGCATGCTGACTCCTATGCTGATTTTCGTCTGTGGGTTTTGTTGACCCTGGAGTAGACCTATACGGCTAGGCACCATCCTAGCGACTTCGAATCCGGCACCGTGTTTCCGGTCACGGAGACGGGTAACACTTGCGGACGTTTTGCCGGAGGTCCTCCCGGCCGGGTCCCCTAGGAAACCCGCTGGCCGAAGTTATGCCGGCGGATCCAGGCGTGCATCGCGATGGCCGCGGCCGACGCCGCGTTCATGGACCGCGTGGAACCGTACTGCTCGATCGACAAGGTGACGACGGCGGCGTCGTGCACCTCGGGAGTCAGGCCGGGGCCTTCCTGCCCGAACACGAGCACGCAGTTGCGCGGAAGTTCGTAGGTTTCCAGCGGCACGGAATCGGGGAAGATGTCGATGCCGATGATGGCCAGCCCCTCCCCCTGCGCCCACTCCACGAAGTCCTCCACGGTGGGGTGGTGGCGGACGTGCTGGTAGCGGTCGGTGACCATGGCCCCGCGACGGTTCCACCGGCGTCGTCCGATGATGTGGACCTCCTTGGCGAGGAACGCATTGGCGGTGCGCACTACGGTGCCGATGTTCAGGTCGTGCTGCCAGTTCTCAATGGCAATGTGGAAATCGTGCCGGTGGGCATCCAGGTCCGCGACGATCGCTTCGTGCTTCCAGTACCGGTACTTGTCCACGACGTTGCGGCGGTCGCCGTCGGCCAGGAGGTCCCGGTCCCACTGCTCGCCTTCCGGCCAGTCGCCTTCCCAGGGCCCGACGCCGACCTCCGGTTTCGCTTCGGACTCACCCTCGGTAGGGGAGACGATGGTCGGAAAAGCAGTGGAGTCGGTAGGGGCGGGGTTCTGGGGCCGGTCAGTCACTCCTCAACCCTAGCCCGCGCCGTGCCGCCTGCGGCGCCGAAACCCAGTGCCGTAACCCAGTGCCGTAACCCAGGACACCCGGGTGTCGCGGAGGCCGAAAGATGAAAGACTTGGGACGAGAACCAGCCACTACGCGGAGGAAAAGCATGGAGAACGCAAGCGAAACCCCGAAGAGCTCAACCCTTTACCGCAACGGACACGAAATCGAATGCTGGCTCACGGATATGGACGGTGTCCTCGTCCACGAAAACCAGGCGGTTCCCGGAGCGGCTGAACTGATCCAGCGCTGGGTGGACACCTCCAAGCGGTTCCTTGTCCTCACGAACAACTCGATCTTCACGCCGCGGGACCTGGCGGCCCGGCTGAGCTCCTCCGGCCTGGAAATCCCGGAGGAGAACATCTGGACTTCGGCCCTGGCCACGGCACAGTTCCTCAAGGACCAGGTGCAGGGCTCGGACTCAGGGAACCGCGCCTACACGATCGGTGAGGCAGGGCTCACGACGGCGCTGCACGAGGCCGGTTTCATCCTCACCGACCAGAACCCGGACTTCGTGGTGCTCGGCGAAACGCGTACCTACTCTTTCGAAGCGATCACCATGGCCATCCGGCTGATCCTCGCCGGTGCGCGTTTCATCGCCACCAACCCGGATGCCACCGGCCCTTCGAAGGACGGCCCGATGCCCGCCACCGGCGCCATCGCGGCGCTCATCTCCAAGGCGACCGGCCGCGAGCCCTACATTGTGGGCAAGCCGAACCCCATGATGTTCCGTTCCGCCATGAACCAGATCGATGCGCACTCGGAGACCACGGCAATGATCGGTGACCGCATGGATACGGACATCATCGCGGGCATGGAAGCCGGGCTCCACACGGTCCTGGTGCTCAGCGGCATCACGCAGCGCGATGAAATCGCTTCGTTCCCGTTCCGGCCGAACCAGGTCCTGAATTCGGTAGCGGATCTCAAGAACCAGATCTAAAGAAGGGACGGGTGCCATGGCTGTGCTGAACCTCCGCTCCCTGGCGGGGGGCCGCATTCTGAGGGGCAGCCAGCCGTTTGGCATGGACACCGCGGCGACGGCTGCCTTCCTGGAACGTCACGGCATCCAGACGGTGGTGGATCTGCGGAGCGAGTACGAGCGCGCCATCGTGCCCTGGCAACTGGCCAACGGCGCCGTGGAACTCGTGGAGAACCCCCTCGATCCGCGCACGGCTTCCGACGGGCTCCAATCGATCCGCACGGCCGAAGACCTCGGCGAGCTCTACCTTGGCTGGGTGCGCACCCGCCCCGATTGGGTGGCCGAATCGTTGCGCCCTGCGGCCCATGGCAAGCGCACACTGATCCACTGCTCGCTCGGCAAGGACCGCACCGGCGTCGTATCGGCCATGGCGCTCCTCGCGACGGATACGGACCATGCGGCTGTCGTGGCGGACTACGCCGCAAGCACCGCTGCCCTCCCCACGATGCTCGAAACCATGGCGGCGGCGTGGCGGTTGGCTGTCCCCGAGGTTCCGGAGGAAGCGTTCAGTCCCTCGCTCATGCTGCTGCAATCCCCGGAAGCCGCGATGGAATACTTCCTGGACCGTTTCGGGCACGAGTTCGGCACCGCGGCGGATTACTTGCGCGAGGCCGGCCTGAGCGGTTCCGAGCTGGATGGGCTGCGGCGCAGGTAGCGGCGTTTGTGGCGGGCACCGCTCAGTAGAACACCACCCTCGAGCCGGCCCGGGGCAGCGGAAAGAGATCGTTCTCCAGGTCCTCGATGATCGGATTGTAGATAAAGGGATTCCACTGGGGACTCGCATGCGCGGGCCGGGCGCCGTCGGTCCTGCGTCCCGTGGACGCGATGTTGAGGGGGAACGTCTTGGCCCACGCAGCCCGGGCCGTCGCGTAATTCACCGTGTCATCGTTCGGGTTCCCGATAAAGGCCATCTTGGTATCCCCCAGCCGGTCGACAAACCGTGTGCCGTCGAAGTGGTAGATATAGTCGGATTCGCTCTGGATCAGGACACTCGACGGCGCGATCGGCGAGAGCTGCTCCAAGGTCTGGTCCCAGATCTGCCCCCAGGTGCGTTCGTGCTTGTTGACCACGCGCTCGCCCAGCTCGTAGCCGCCGCGGAGCACCGACGGAACCTGGAATCCGCTCTCGTACAAGAACACGACGCCGTCGAACCAGCTTTGGTCAAGGATGTCGTACTTGCTGAACGGCGATGAATCCAACAGGATCAGCTTGACGCTGACGCCGTTCCGTTCACGCAGGAGGGCAGCCACTTCGGTGGCCAGCATTCCGCCGAAACTGTGGCCGTAGAAATACAGGGTGTTCAGCTTGCGCTCGTTGACGTAGGCGAGCACCGCGTCCACCACCTCGGCGACTTCCAACCCCAGGTTGGAGTATCCGACGGCGGCCATCTGCCCCCGCTGCCGGAGCGAACCCCGGAGCGAGTTGAGGATCCATTGGGCTTCTTCCCAGCTGGTCTTGTAACCGGGGAAGAGGATCCAACTCGAGTTTGGGTAGTAGGACTCGGCGACATCGTCTCCCACCGGGAGGATCTTGGTGACGCGACGTTCTGCCTGGACCTGGCGGGTGAACAGCATATCCGCCGCGAGCGCCGTGGAAGCGCCCGCTCCAATGAGGAAACTGCGGCGGGAAAAACTCTTCAGCTCGGCAGCTTGCCGGAGGACACGGGCGAGGGAGCCCGGGTCCTGCCAGCGTTGCTGCTTCCGAGGGAATTTCCCTGCCCGATAGTTCACGCAGCCAGCTTAGGCGCTTCGTCCGACGGGCACACGGTCCCCCCAAACCCGCCCAGGCTTGGGAGTCTGTTGTGCAGCTCTTGTCCCCTATGACGCGATTGAAGGGCGCAAGCTGTGCGCAAACTCTTTCGGACTAGTCGAGTCCCAGCTCGTCCTTGCCGAAGGCGAAGAGGTACGGCACTCCTGTTTCGGCCTCGATCTTTTCCTTGGCGCCGGTGTTGCGGTCCACGATGACGGCCACGGCCACCACGTTGCCGCCTGCCTTGCGGACGCCCTCGACGGCGGTCAACGCCGAGCCGCCGGTGGTTGAGGTGTCTTCGAGAACCACGACGTCGCGGCCCTCCACCGATGGGCCTTCCACCTGGCGGCCCATGCCGTAGGACTTCTGCGCCTTGCGCACCACGAAGGCGTCGACGGCGCGCCCGGCGTCGGCGGCGGCATGCATCACGGCGGTTCCGACCGGGTCCGCGCCCATGGTCAGGCCACCGGCGCACTCAACGGCGATTCCGGCGTCGTCGATCATGGAGAGCATGACCTGGCCAACCAGCTTCGAGGCCTCGTGGTGGAGGGTGATGCGCCGCAGGTCGATGTAGTAGTCCGCCTCGGCACCGCTGGAAAGGATCACCTTGCCGCGGACGACCGCCAGTTCCTTGATCAATTCAAGTAGGCGGGCACGGGCAGCGGCAGTGTCAACAGCGGGAGTCATGGTGCCTATTCTACGTAAAGCCGCGAACCGTGCCCTGCGACACGATAAATCCCTGGCGACACCGGAATCCGGGTGTCGTGAGGCTCTTTGGGTGGCGCCAGGGAAATTGCGCGTCGCCAGCTATGAAATATCTGCGCCGGAGACGGTGTTCCCGCACATATGACAACAATCGGAATCATCGGTGCAGGACACATTGGCAGCCAAGTCGCCCGCAAGGCGGTCGAACTCGGCTATGACGTAGTGATCAGCAACTCCCGGGGACCGGAAACCCTTGCGGAACTGGTGGCGGAGCTTGGCGCACATGCCCGGGCCGCCACACCGGCCGAGGCGGCAGCGGCGGGCGATTTCGCCGTCGTGACCGTTCCCCTCAGGAGCTACCAGGACATTCCCGTGGAGCCGCTCGCGGGCAAGATTGTGATCGACACGAACAACTACTACTGGGAGCGCGACGGCCGCATCCCGGAGCTGGACACGGGCGAAGCCACCACGTCCGGCCTGCTGCAAAAGCACTTGCCCACGTCGAAGGTGGCCAAGGGCTTCAACCACATCATGGCGAAGCAGATCGGCACCGACGGCACCCCGGCGGGCACCGACAACCGCCGCGCACTGGCTACAGCAAGCGACTACCCCGAGGCCGCCCAGCTCGTGGAGAAGCTCTACGACGAGTTCGGCTTCGACACCGTCAACATCGGGCCGCTCGACGAGAGCTGGCGCGTGGAGCGTGACCGCCCGGCCTACGTGGTCCGGCAGAACGCAGCCGAGCTCAAGGACAACCTGGCGAAGGCACCACGCACCATCTAGACCCCACAACACAGCAGCCGCTTGCCTCCGACAGGCAAGCGGCTGCTGTGTTTAAGTGGCGCTGTGCTTAAGCGCTGACGGCCCGGGCCGTCAGGGCGCCGATAAGGGATCGACGACGGCGAACCCCGCCAAAGCGGCTGCCTTGCGGACGTACGCCAGGTTCGACGCCGTCCGTTCCTCCAAGGGAAGCTCGGTGGAAAAGTCCTCCAGCGTGACCCAGGAGTCATAGCCAACGTCCGCGAGCGCGCGGAAGTAGGCGAGGACACTTGCCTGGCCCTCGGCCAAGGGAGCCCATTCGTTGACCCACACAGCCGCGCCCGATTCGTCCTTCGAGTCGGTGCGGACCCAGCGGGCGTTCTTCACGTGGACATGTGCCAAATAGGGGCCAAGGAGCTGGAGTGCTGGCAACGGTGATTCCCAGCCCTCGATCAGCAAGTTGCCAAGGTCGTGGATGACGCCGACATGCTGCGGATCCAGGCCTTCAAGCAATCGCCGGGCCGAGGACGCCGACGCCGTCACGGTTCCATGGTGCAGTTCCACGAGGGCCCTGACGCCATGGTGTGCAGCACGGGAAGCAACCCACTCGTAGTGCTCCCGGGTGGCGGCAAAGAGCTCCGGGTAGGACAGGCCCGTGGGTTCCGGGCCGCCCATGTCCGAATTGCCCAGCGGCAGCACGTTGACGCGGACCTGCCTGGCACCCAAGGCCGCGGTCGCCGCGAGGACGCGATCGACGTCGTCGTGGTTGTCGCAGCGGGCGTAGCCGCCGAGGCCGGAGAATTCCAGGCCTGACTCAGCGGTGAGGCGGGCAATCTCCGGGATCGAGTCTTCCAATCCCGTCATGGGCCACGTGGCACGGTTCCCTGCCCAGAAGCCTGGTTCCGCTGCGTCCGCCTGGTCCGTGACGCGCCATTCGATCCCGTCCCACCCCTGGGCTGCAAGCTTCGTGGCGGCTTCCTGCGGCGACCACTCGGGAGTGGACGCGGTGAAGACGGAGAACTTCATGCGGATACCTCTTCGCGATTGGCTCCCGGGTGGCCAGCGGCCCCGCCTGTGTGGACCTCGATGTTGTTGTACTTGCCGGCAATGACATCGTCGATCAGCACGGGCTGGCCCAAGGTTGCCGAGACATACAGTGCACGCACGGTCGCCAGGGCGGTCACGGCGTCCCGGACGGTAACGCCGGCGGGGCGTCCTTCGCGGATCGCGGCGATGATGTCGCGGTACTGCCGGACATGTCCAGCCGGATAGACCGTGGGATCCAGTGCTTCGACGGTGTCGTCCGGGTATTTGGCGAGCTCGACGGCGGCCTGGTTCCCGCCGCCGAGGATGCCCATGGCGCTGCTCTCCGAAGGATCGGCGGCGTCGGACGCGTGGAAGTATGCGAGGTCGTCGTTGTCGATCACGGCAGAGCCCTTGCTGCCCATGACCTGGAGGCGGACCGTCAAGCCCGGGTACGCCGCCGTCGTCGCATGCAGCACGGCGAGGGCACCGGACTCGAAAGTAACGGTGGCTACGGCGGTGTCCTCCACCTCGACGCCCTCGTGCGCGAGTAGCGCGGTTTTGGCGCTGATCTCAAGGGGCCGGCCGAGGAACCACAAAAGCAGGTCCACGGTGTGTACGCCCTGGTTCATGATGGCGCCCCCGCCGTCCATGGCCCAGGTTCCGCGCCACGCACCGGAATCGTAGTAGCCCTGGCTTCGCCACCAGCTGACCGAGGCGACGGCGGAGGTCAGCGTGCCAAAGCGTCCGGCGCGGCGGGCCTCGTCCACCACCCGGCTGGCCGGATCGAAGCGGTGCTGGCTGATCACGGTTGCCACCAAGCCCTTGGCCTCGGCAGCCTTGGCCGCAGCCAGGATCCCGTCTGCCTTGCTCAAGTCAACGTCGAGGGGCTTTTCGATCACCACGTGTTTGCCGGCGTCGAGCGCTTCCAGCGCCTGCTGGATGTGCAGGCCGCTAGGCGTCGCGATGATGACCAGGTCCACGGGTGCGGCCGCGAGCGCCTCGGCCAGCGTCGGGAAGACTGCAGGCTTCGGGTCGCCCTGGGCTTCGAACTTGGCGGCAAGCGCCTCGGAAGCCTCGGGGATCACGTCCACCAGCGCGGTGACGACCACCTCCGGGAATTCGCGGACCGCGGCGGAGTGGGTGCGGCCGATGACGCCGCACCCTACGATCGCGGCCCGGATCTTAGCGGGAGCGCCCGGAGCGTTTGGGGTTTCGCTCACTTCGTCTCCACTCCTGCTTCATGGAGGACTTTCGCGAAGGCCCTCGCCGCGATGCCGAACGCCGTCGGGCCGGAGAAGCCACCCAGCCCGTGGGCGCCGGCCAAGTGTGGCTCGAGGCTCGCGAAGCCGGTGTACCCGTCCGCCTTCAAGGCCTCAACCGTGCGGAGGACATCGCCGTCGCCCTCGCCCGCCGGGACCACGGTGGCATTCGAGAACAAGGCATCCTTGACCTGCAGGTATTCAAGGTGCGGCCGGAGCTTTGCGTAGCCATCCTCGAAAGGCTTGACGCCTACCTGAACGAAGTTCGCCGCGTCCCAAGCCACTTTGAGCGCGGGAGACGCCACGGTTTCGATGATGTCCAGGACCCGTTCGGGGATGTCCCCGTAGATGTCCTTCTCGTTTTCGTGCAGCAGTACGACGCCGGACTCCTCCGCCACGTCCGCGAGGGCACGCATGCGTTCGATGACCGCCTCCCGGATGCTCTCCACCGCCACGTCTTCCCCGTAGTAGAAGGAGAAGATCCGGATGTAGCGCGACTCCAGGACCTGGGCGGCGTTGACTGCCCGGCGGAGCCGCTCTACCTCGTGCGCCACGGGAAGCGAAACGTCCACCTTCCCGATCGGCGACGCGATCGCGGAAACCTTCATGTCCGCCGCATCCAGCAAGGACTTCAGCTCACGAAGCTGCGCCTCATCCAGATCCACGATGTTGGTGCCCCAGGCGCTGCGGACTTCAATGTGGCTCGCTCCCAGTGCCTGCATCACGGCAATCTGGATCTTGGGGTCGTCGTCGATCTCGTCGCCGAAGCCCGAGAGCTCCCATTCAACAGCTGGCGTGCTCATAAATTACTTGACTCCTCCGGCGGTCAGGCCGCCCACTAGGTAACGCTGGAAAATCAGATACAGGATGACCACCGGGGCAGCACACACCAGGGAGGCTGCCATCATCTGGCCGTAGAAGGGAATCGCGCCGCCCTCTTGCGAGGCACCGAAGACCTGGAGCGCGACGGCGGCAGTCTGGCTATCCGGCCGCGTCATGACCGAGGCGAACAGGACGTCGTTCCAGCCGAGCAGGAAGGCGAAAATACCGGAAACGACGACGCCGGGCCAGCTCAGCGGGAGGATGATCCGCACCAGCACGCCCAGGTTGCTCGCGCCGTCGATCCTTGCCGCCTCTTCGAGTTCACGAGGCAGGCCGCGCAGATAGGTGACCATCACCCAGGTGGAGAACGGCATCGCGAACGTCAGGTAGGTGATGAACAAACCCCATTGGGTGCCGATGATCTGGATGCCCAGGTAGCTGGCGGAAGAGGAGAACAGCACGAAGACCGGAAGCACCATGAGGGTGCCGGGAACCGACTGGAGTCCGAGGAGCCCGCGAAGGATCGTCAGCCGGCCGCGGAACTGGTAGCGGACCAGCACGTAGGCGGTGGCGATCGACATGAGGGCGGAGACGATTGCGGTGGAACCGGCCACGAGCACGCTGTTGGCCAGGCCCGTGGCCAGTCCAACACTCGACCAGATCGTGGAGTAGTTCTCGAAGGAGAAGCTGGACGGGAAGAACTCGCCACGGGCCACTCCGATGTCCGAGTTCACGGACGCCAGGAAGATGTACGCCACGGGAATGAGCACCAAGGCGCACAACACCGTGAGGATGATGGCGAGCATGGGCCCAGGCATGAGCCGGGTTACTTCGTGCTGGCGTTTGGAGCCCGGGCGGAAGCCTTCGCTCGATTTGCGTCCGACGGCGGTAGTTGCGGTGCTCACTTTTTGCCTCCGGGGGTCTCGGCGTCGTCGAGTTTGACGGCCCGCAGATAGACGAACAAGGGAATCGCGATCAGGATCAGCGAAATGAACGCCATCGCCGCGCTGAGCCCGAACCGGAAGCTCTGGAAGCTGGTGACGTAGGTGAGGATCGGGAGCAGCTCCACATCTGACGGGGCGGGAACCCCGAACAGGACGAACGGCAAGGTGAAGTTGTTGATGTGGTGCAGCATGCCGATCAGGAACGCCAAGGAGAGCGGACCCTTGAGATAAGGGAAGACAACATAGCGGAGCTTGTTCCACCACAGTGCGCCGTCAAGGGCCGACGCCTCGTGGACCTCATGGTCCACGGACTGGAGCCCGGACAATGCCAGCAGGTAGACAAACGGCCATGATGCCCAGATCTGGACCAGGATCAGTGTCCAGTAGGACTGCGGACCGTTGAGCCACAGGCCGGGGTCGATGCCCACCGAATGCAGCATCGAGTCGATGACGCTGCCCGGCTGGAACATGGTCCGCCACACCGTCGCCACCACGAAGGAGGGAAGGACGTAGGGGATCAGGAAGATGGAACGGATCACTGCCCGGCCCTTGAACGCGTTCTGGGTGGCGACGGCGCCGGCGATGCCGAGCGGGATGGTGACCATCATGGCGATCAAGGAGTAGCTGACGCTGAGCCAGATGGCATGCAGCAAAGGCGATGCGGTCAGCGCTTCGACGAAGTTCTGGACTCCGATGAACGGAGCGCTGACCCACTGGCGCAGCGAATACTGGTCCAGGTCCAGGCCCGACATGAAGATGCCGAGCAGGAGCGGCACCACGATGATGATCACCATCAGCAGGCCGCCTGGAATCAGCATCCACAAGGGGCGGTTGCGTTCGCTCAGCCCCTTGCGCCGCCGGGAGGTGTCGTCCGGTGACTGCGGGTCCGGCTTTGATGCGCGGGACGACTTGCGGCGCGTGGACTTGCCCGCAGTCAATGAATCGGTGGACATGTCAGTTCCTACTTACTTCGATGCCCGGTCAAGTGAGGCCTGGCCCTTGGATTGTGCGTCCTTGAGGCGGCCCTGGAGGGTCGAGTCGTCGACTGAACCCTTGGAGAGATCGGGGATCGACTGGACTACGACGTTGAGGAGAGCGAGCTGGATGTCGCCCCACGCTCCGGTGAACGGCGTGGCTTTGGACTTGGCAGCGGTGTCGGCAACCGGTTGGAGCGCGGGGTTGTTCAGCGCCTTCAGGGCTTCGGCATTGGCAGGCAGGTCGCCGAAGATCTTCTGGAAGTTCAGCTGCTCGTCCTTGGACGTGATCAGGTTGATGTAAGCGAAGGCAAGGTCCTTCTGCTTCGAGTAGTCGGCAACAACCACGTTGTCACCGGACAGGATGCTGGCCGCATTCGCGGCGTCGCCCTGCGGAGACGTCTGGCCCGGGGCCGTGGTCGGCATGGCTGTGTAGGCGTACTTGCCCGCGACCGCCGACTTGTCGAGCGTCGGAAGGGAACTCGACGTCGTCATCATGAGGTATCCCGCCTTGCCCGAGGCGAAGGCTGCGACGGCGTTGCTGTTGCTCCACCCGATGGACGCCGGATCGACGATCTTGTCCGTGGTCAGCCATCCGAAGTAGGTCTGGTAGGCCTTCTTGACGGCCGGGTCGTCAAGCTTGAGCGTCTTGCCGTCTACCAGCGGGTTTCCTGCCTGGACTGACATGGCCCAGATGAACTTCCAGGGGTCAAAGTTGTCCTTGTACCCGGTGGCGAGTCCGAAGGTGCCGGTGGCCGGGTTGGTCATCTTCTTGGCCTGGGCGGCGAGCTCGTCCCAGCTCGTGGCGGGCTTGTCGATCCCGGCGGCTTTCAGGATGTCCTTGTTGTATGCCATCACGAACGGCCGGCTGACGAAGGGAATGCCCGCTTGGTGCTGGGCATCGGGGCCGGAAATTCCGAGGGCGGCGGGGTTGAACCTGTCTTTCCCGCCAATCTTCTTCCAGTCGTCGTCGGTCAGCGTCACGAAAGCCTTGGTTGCATACGCAGTGGGGGTGAACGTGGTGCCGAGGCTGTAAACGTCAGGTCCCTGTCCGGAGACGACGGACGTCTGGATGCGGGTCAGTTCATCGTTGGCCGACGCGAAGGTTTCGAATTCGATATCGGCACCGGTCTGCGCCTTGAACTTGGCCGCAATGTCGGTGAACCACTGCTTTTGCTGGGCAGAGTACTGATTGTTGACGCCGGTCAGGACGCTCAACTTCTTGCCCTTTCCGTCAACGGGTCCTGCGCTCCCCCCGGAGCTGCTGTTTCCGCCTCCGCAGGCGGTCAAGGCTAGGGCGGCTGTTACGACAACAGCGGCAAATTTGGCGGACGATGCAAACTTCATTGTTTTCCTCCCTGGAGCCCGATGGCCTCATTGGCGTGGTGCGCGTCACATCGGGTGATTGCTCCGAGTCTAGGCACGCGAAACAGCGATGACAAGCGATTGCCAAAAATTGTCATCGGTGCTGCAATTGTGGGACAAGTCACTCGTTGTTGAGCGGCTGCGGCAGATGAGGAACACCTAGACGATGGCAGAACTCCAGCTCCAGTCACCGGGCAGGCAGCCCACGATCCGCGACGTCGCGGAACTCGCAGGAGTGGCGACGTCAACAGTCTCAAGGGCCCTGAGCAATCCCGGGAGAGTGAACCATGTGACCCGCGAGCGGATCGAAGAAGCAGCCGCGCAATTGAATTACATTCCCAGCTCGCAGGCGCGCGGGCTCAGCTCCGGACGCACCCAGACGGTTGCCGTCCTGGTTCCGGACATCACGAATCCGTTCTATTTCGACATCATCCGAGGGGCGCAACACCAGTTGAAGGCCGCCGGCTACACGCAACTACTGGTGGACACCGAGGAATCAGCGGAGATGGAGGCAGATGCGCTGCAGAAGATGCGCCGTTCGGCAGACGGATTCATCCTTGCGGCGTCCCGCCTGACAGACGCACAGCTTGCCGAGGCGGCAGCACAACAGCCCCTCGTCACCATCAACCGTGCTCCGGCAATCGCACCCACCGTGGTGATCGATACGCCGTCGGCCATCATCCAGGCGCTGGAACACCTGGTCTCCCTGGGGCACACGAAGATCTGCTTCGTTGGAGGCCCGGCCACCTCCTGGTCCAATGCCAAGCGGTGGCAAGCATTCCAGGAAGAAACCACGGAACGGAAACTGACCACATTCAGCGTGGGGCCGTTCGCGCCCAAGACCACATCAGGTGCGGCCGCCGCGGACGCGGCAGTTCACACGGGGGCTACTGCCTGCATCGTCTTCAACGACCTGCTGGCCATCGGAATGCTCCAGCGCCTGCGCGAACGGGGCATCCGCGTGCCCGACGACATGAGCATCGTGGGCTGTGACGACATCTTCGGAGCCGATTTCTGCAACCCGCCACTCACCACCATGGCGTCCCCCATCGAACAAGCCGGGCGCGTGGCAGTCTCCATGCTCCTGTCCCGGTTGAATCCCCAGTATGGCGGGACCAGCCGGCGCCTGGCAGTCATGCCCACGCACCTCACGGTGCGGGCATCGACAGGCGCAGCCCCGGTGCGGTGAGTGCCCCTGTGCGCCCAACTGACTCGCATTTGTTGCCGTTATGGGCCCTCATAACGACAACAACTGCGAGTTAGTTGGGTGGGCACCGGCAGTCCGGGGCGCAACACTCGAGGTGACACAGTTGAGTGTTTCAAGTGCTGGTTACTAGTGTTGGGGACATGCGCACACTCCAGGCCACGATCATTGCGGAAATGGGCGTCCAGCCCCGGATCGACCCAGCCGGGGAGGTCCGCAAACGCGTCACGTTCCTGAAGGAATACCTCAAGGCCACGCACACCAAGGGCTTTGTCCTGGGCATTTCCGGTGGACTGGATTCCTCGCTCGCCGGGCGCCTTGCCCAGCTGGCGGTCGAGGAGCTTGAGGCCGAGGGCGTGGAGGCCAATTTCGTGGCCGTCCGGCTCCCCTATGGCGCCCAGCACGATGAGGAAGACGCCCAGGCCGCGCTGGATTTCATCCAGGCCAAGACGGAATGGACGTTCAACATCTCCCGCGCCGTGGACGGCTTCGAGGATGAGTTCGAAAAGACCACGGGCGCGCGCATCTCGGATTTCCACAAGGGCAACACGAAGGCCCGGGCCCGCATGACCGCGCAGTACGCCCTCGCCGGTGAGCACAACTACCTCGTCATCGGCACGGACCACGGAGCCGAATCCGTCACCGGATTCTTCACCAAGTACGGCGACGGCGGTGCGGACATCCTGCCGCTGTTCGGCCTCAACAAACGGCAGAACCGGGCACTCCTCGCGGAGCTGGGCGCCCCGTCCCGCATTTGGGACAAGGTCCCCACGGCCGACCTCCTCGACGGCACGCCCGGCCGCACCGACGAGGACGAACTCGGCATCAAGTACGACCAAATCGACGACTACCTCGAAGGCCGGGAAGTCTCGGACGAGGTGGCCGAGACCATCGAGCAAAAGTACCTGCGCACGCGGCACAAGCGCACCGTTCCGGTCACCATTTTCGACACGTGGTGGAAGTAGCCGTCGCCTTAACCGTGGCCCCGCCGTCACCCTGAGCGACTTTTTGCAGCGCACGACGGCGGTCTCCCGCGCCGTTGCGGGGGCGCCACCGTCGTCATCCCGCAAAAGTGTGCCCTGCGTGACAGTGCGCAGCCCCGCAACACTGCCTCTTCCAAACCCTTGGATGTCCTAGTATATTGCAGGTGAGGCGGATCACACGGCCAGCTCGTCCCCGGTCCGCATTTCCCCATACACGCAGGGCGAAAGGCAGACAATGACAGTCACCGACGACTTCCGTGCAGCCCGCGACCGGCTCCTTGCGCTCCGCACCGATTACTCAGGGGCGCGCAGCGACTTCCAGTGGCCCCGTTTCAGCGAGTTCAACTTCGCACTCGACTGGTTCGACCAGATCGCGGCCAACCCCGGCACGGCCAACAACCCTGCACTGGTGATCGTCGAGCAGGACGGCAGCTCCACCCGCCGCAGCTTCGCCGAGCTCTCCGCGCGCTCCTCGCAGCTTGCCAACTGGCTGCGATCCAAGGGCGTCCAGCGCGGTGACCGCATGATCATCATGCTCGGCAACCAAGTGGAACTATGGGAACTCATGCTTGCCGGGATCAAACTCGGCGTGGTCCTGATCCCCACCACCACGCTCATGGGCCCGCGTGACATCACGGATCGAGTGGAGCGCGGCGGCGCCCGCTGGGCCGCCGTCGGGAGCGCCAACATCGCCAAGTTCGCCGAAGTGCCGGGCGATTACACCCTCATTGAAGTGGGCGACGGCCAGTCCCCCGGCGCCCTTCAGTATGCCGAAGCGGATTCCACCGAGACGACGTTCGTTCCGGACGCCCCCACTGCCGCTGACGAAACCATGCTCCTCTACTTCACTTCGGGCACTACGTCGCGGGCGAAGCTGGTGGAGCACACCCACACCTCGTACCCGGTGGGACACCTCTCCACGATGTATTGGATCGGCATGGAACCCGGGGATGTCCACCTCAACGTGGCGTCCCCCGGCTGGGCAAAGCACGCGTGGTCCAACGTTTTCACGCCCTGGATCGCCGAGGCCTGCGTCTTCGTCTACAACTACGATCGCTTCGATGCCAAGGCCCTCATGGAACAGATGGGCCGCGAAGGCGTCACGAGTTTCTGTGCGCCACCCACCGTATGGCGCATGCTCATCCAGGCGGATCTGACCCAGCTCAAAACCCCGCCCACCAAGGTGGTTTCGGCGGGCGAACCCCTCAACGCCGAGGTGATCGGGCAAGTAGAGCGGGCTTGGGGACAGACCATCCGCGACGGTTTCGGCCAGACGGAGTCGACCGTCCAAGTCGCCAACACCCCCGGCCAGCCGGTCAAGACGGGCTCGATGGGGCGGCCGCTGCCGGGCTACGACGTCGTCCTTGTCGACCCGGCCACCGGTGAAGAGGCCGACGACGGCGAGCTGTGCTTGCGCTTGGACCCTCGCCCCGTGGGGCTCATGAAGTCCTACTTCGGGGACCCGGAAAAGACGGCCGAGGCTTTCCGCGACGGTTACTACCACACGGGTGACATGGCCAGCCGGGACGGGAACGGAGTCATCACCTACGTGGGCCGCGGGGACGATGTGTTCAAATCCTCCGACTACCGTTTGTCCCCTTTCGAACTCGAAAGCGTCCTGATCGAACACCCCGCAGTGGCGGAGGCCGCCGTCGTGCCCTCTCCGGATCCGGTCAAGCTTTCGGTGCCCAAAGCCTTTGTGGTGCTCGCCGCCGGGTACGAGCCCGGACCGGCCGTTGCTGAGGACATCCTCAGGTACTGCCGGCAGCACCTGGCGCCTTTCAAGCGCATCCGCCGGCTCGAATTCGGTGAGTTGCCCAAGACGATTTCCGGAAAGATCCGGCGCGTAGAGCTTCGAGGCACGGAGGTTGCCCGCCATGGCGACGGTCCGCTGCCTGCCGGCTTGGGTGTCGAGTACACCGAGGATGAGTTCCCGAGTCTGAAAGAATAGGCAGCCAAGCAATGTCAGGAGGCACCGTGGGCAGCCCACTCCCCCGCGACCCCATCGCCGACGCCCAGCGAAACTGGGAGCGCCACGGCTGGGGCGAAGTCGCCGCGCCCATGGCGGCCATTACCGCGATCATGCGCACGCAGCAGATCCTGCTGGCGCGGATCGAAGGCGTTTTGAAGCCCTACGGCCTGACCTTCGCGCGCTACGAGCTCCTGGCGCTGCTGAGTTTCGCACGCAGCGGCGCGTTGCCCATGAACAAAGCCAGCGCGCTGCTCCAGGTGCATCCGACGTCGGTGACCAACGCCGTCGACCGCCTCGAGAAGGCCGCCCTTGTGGTCCGCTCCCCGCACCCCACTGACGGGCGCACCACGCTGATCGAGCTCACCGCGGAAGGCCGCACCCTCGCGAAGCGCGCGACGACGGCACTCAACAACGAGGTGTTCGGCCAGTCCGGCTTCGGGGACGACGACGTCGAGCACCTCATCCGCGTGCTGGGGGACTTTCGCAAGGCCGCGGGCGACTTCACGGACTGACCCCCAGGGGCTCCCATCCAAGAGCCCTCGACTGACCGCATCGTGAGGCTCAAAACCGTCGCCGCGTTGTGCTGGCCGATGTGCGCTGGTACCTCGACGGGCGCTCCGGCCGGGGACGCCTACGACGGCGGGCACATCCCCGGTGCCGTTTTTGTCGACCTGGATCGATGGCTCTCGGCTGGGGGATCGACACTCGAGGGACGAAACCCGCTGCCCGCACCGCATGATTTTGCCCTGGGGATGCGGGAATTGGGAATCAGCGACGACGACATTGTGGTGGCGTACGACGACGCCGGCGGAGTCATCGCGGCACGCTTGGTCTGGATGCTGCGCGCCACAGGCCACAGCTCAGCTCTGCTGGATGGCGGGCTGGCCAGCTACCAAGGGGTCCTTGCAACTGAACACCCCTCGAGGCCCGCCGGTGATTTCACGGCACAACCTTGGCCAAGCAACCGCCTGGCGGAGATCCACGAGCTCGCGATCGAAACAAACCTCGTGGTGGACGCACGCAACCGTGACCGCTTCGAGGGCAGGCAGGACCCCATCGATCCACGGCCGGGGCATGTGCCCGGCGCAAGGAACGTCCCGTGCAGGGAGAACCTGGATTCCAACGGGAAGCTGCGCAGCAAGGCCGAGCTGCGCAGTATCTTCGCCACGGCGGGAATCACGTCGGCCGGGAACGTGATCAGCTATTGCGGGTCCGGGGTGACGGCTTGCCACAATCTTTTGGCCTTGGAGTATGCAGGCCTCGGACACGGCCGGCTCTTCACGGGCGGATGGTCCCAATACGGCCACGCGCTCGATTTCCCGGTCGAGCTCGGGCCCGATAACCCGCCATCGATTGCTGAGTAACTGCCGTTTTGAGCCCACAAAACGACCGTTACTCAGCAATCGATGTGAGTTAAAGGTGCTTGAACTCCGGCTGGCGCTTCTCGGTGAACGCTGCCATGCCTTCCTTCTGATCCTCCGTGGCGAACAATGAGTGGAAGACCCGGCGCTCGAACAAAACGCCCTGGGACAGGCCGGTTTCGAAGGCTGCGTTGACGGCTTCCTTGGCCACCATGGCAACCGGTTTGGACTTGCACGCGATCACCTCGGCGGCCTTCAATGCCTCCTCCACCACGGAATCGGCCGGCACGACGCGGGAAACAAGTCCTGCACGCTCGGCTTCCTCGGCGTCCATGAACCGCCCGGTGAGGATCATGTCCATCGCTTTGGCCTTGCCCACGGCCCGGGTCAGCCGTTGCGAGCCACCCATGCCGGGAATGACGCCGAGGTTGATTTCCGGCTGACCGAACTTGGCGTTGTCTCCGGCAATGATGAAATCGCACATCATGGCAAGTTCGCAGCCACCGCCCAAGGCAAAACCGGACACTGCGGCAATCACGGGAATCCGGAGGCGCGTGAGGTTTTCCCAGGCGCGGAACCAGTCGGCGGCATACATGTCCATGTACCCCTTCGAGGCCATTTCCTTGATGTCGGCGCCGGCCGCGAAGGCCTTCTCCGAGCCTGCGATCACCACGGCACCCACCCCGGGATCCGCATCCATGTCCGACACTGCGGCCACGATCTCATTCATGGTGGCCTGGTTCAACGCATTGAGCGCCTTGGGCCGGTTCAGGGTTACCAAGCCCACCCGTCCACGGAGTTCCACCAGGATGTTTTCGTACTGCTGCGCCAAGCCGTGCCCCTTTTTGTCGTAAATGACTTACCCGCCAAGGCTACTTAGCAGACTTGTCCCGGATGTCTGTGATGATGCCGGAGAAGTCACGCCCGGCTCCGCCTTCGGCCGCGAAAGCGTCGTAAATCTGCGATGCCAAGTGCCCCATTTGCCCGTCCACCCCCGTGCTCTCGAGCGCGTTGACCGCGAGGCGGAGGTCCTTCGCCATGAGCGCTCCGGCGAATCCGGGCTGGTAGTCGCGGTTGGCCGGGCTCGTGGGGACCGGTCCGGGAACCGGGCAGTTGGTGGTGAGCGCCCAGCATTGCCCCGAGGCGTTGGATGCGACGTCGAACAACGCCTGGTGCGTAAGGCCCAGCTTCTCGCCCAAGACGAACGCCTCGCTGACGGCAATCATGGAAACGCCCAGGATCATGTTGTTGCAGACCTTGGCAGCCTGCCCGGCTCCGTGATCGCCGCAGTGGACGATCCTCCGGCCCATGAGTTCCAGGATGGGCTTCACTGTTTCGAAGTCCTCGGGCAGCGCCCCCACCATGAAGGTCAACGTTCCGGCTTCGGCACCTACCACGCCTCCGGAAACGGGCGCGTCCACAGAGCGGTGGCCGGCCTCCAAAGCAATGGCAGCGGCCTCGCGGGCTTCGTCGACGTTGATGGTGGAGCAGTCGAGGAACAGTGTGTCCGGCGCAGCCACCGAGAGCAGGCCGGCTGCTCCGTCTACTCCCCGGTAGGCATCCAGGACGTGCTTGCCGCTGGGCAGCATGGTCAGGACAACGGAAGCACCGGCGACGGCCTCCAGAGCGGAATCCACGGTGGCTATGTCGTGTTCCCGGGCCGCCTCAAGTGCCGCCGGTACGGGATCGTACGCGACCACGTGATGCCCTGCTTTGACAAGGTTCACGGCCATGGGACCGCCCATGTGGCCAAGGCCGAGGAAAGCGATGGTGCCGGAAACTGCGTCAGACATGGTCGGACTCCTTTGAATGAAGTTTGAGTTCACGGTCGCCGAGCGAGGCGAAGAAGCCTTCGACGGCGGCCGGCGACACCTCCGCGAGGGAAGCCGGCTTCCATTGTGGGTTGCGGTCCTTGTCCACCACTTGGGCGCGGATCCCCTCGCGGAAATCCGGCCCGGCCAGGCAGCGCACACCCACCCGGTATTCCTGTTCCAGCGCCCCTTCGAGCGAGAGCCCCCGGACGCGCCGCAACGACTCCAGGGCCACTTTCACGGCTGTAGGCGACTTCGCCTCGATCGTGTCCGCGGCCGCGGCGGCGTCCCCACCGGCGGCGCGCAGCCTTGCGACAATCTCCCCGGCGTCATCCGAAGCATAGGCATCATCGATCCACTCGCCCTGGGCGGACAGTGCCGAGGCCGGCGGCTCCTGCACAAAGCGCTCGACGGCGGCCTCCGCCGTCGAGCTTTCCAGCGCTTCCGCAAGGGCAGGCAGGCTTTCGGACGGGACGAAGTGGTCCGCGAGCCCCAGGAACAGGGCATCGGCCCCGCTCAAGTGCGCGCCCGTGAGCGCGGCGTGGGTACCGGACTCCCCCGGCGAGCGGGACAGCAGCAGGGTCCCGCCGACGTCGGGCACAAAACCAATGGTGGTTTCCGGCATGCCGGTGCGGGTCCGCTCGGTGACCACGCGGACCGAGCCGTGGGCCGAGATCCCGACGCCGCCGCCGAGGACCAGTCCGTCCATGAAGGCCACGTAAGGCTTCGGATACCGGGCAATGAGCGAGTTCAAGCGGTACTCCGCAGCCCAGAACTCAGCTGTCTGGTCGCCGTGGCGCAGCATGTCGTCGTAGATCGCCACGATGTCGCCACCCGCGCACAGTCCACGCTCCCCGGCGCCGTGCACCAAAACCGTCTTGACGCCGTCGTCCTCCGCCCACTCAGTGAGTTGCTCCAGCATGGCGTGCACCATGCCGCTGGTGAGGGCGTTGACGGCCTGGGGCCGGTTCAGGGTGATGACGCCGAGATGGCCATGCTTCTCGAAGAGGACCTCGGCCATCAGCTGCCGGCCGGCATCACGAAGCTGGCGCCCTGGCGGATGCCCGAGGGCCAACGGGTGGTGACCGTCTTGGTCTTGGTGTAGAAGCGGAAGGCGTCGGCGCCGTGCTGGTTGAGGTCGCCGAAGCCCGAGGCCTTCCAGCCGCCGAAGGTGTAGTAGGCAATCGGGACGGGAATCGGAACGTTGATGCCAACCATGCCCACTTCGACGCGGCTCGCGAAGTCGCGGGCAGAGTCGCCGTCGCGGGTGAAGATCGCGACGCCGTTGCCGAACTCGTGCTCGGAGCAGAGCCGCAGCGCTTCTTCGTAGTCGGCTGCGCGGAGGACGCTCAGGACCGGGCCGAAGATCTCCTCCTTGTAGATGGACATGTCCTTCGTGACGTTGTCGAAGAGGGTCGGGCCAACCCAGAAACCGCCGTCGTAGCCGTCGACTTTGAGGCCGCGTCCATCGGTGACGAGCGTGGCGCCTTGGTCGACGCCGGCCTGGATGTAGCCCTCGATCCGTTCCTTCGCCGAGGCGGCCACCACCGGGCCGAAGTCAGAGTCCTTGGCCAGGCTGGGGCCGACCTTCAGTCCCTTGATGCGGTCCTGCAGCTTGGAAACCAGCTCATCGGCCGTCTCCTGGCCAACCGGTACGGCAACGGAAATCGCCATGCAACGCTCCCCGGCGGAGCCGAAGCCCGCGCCGATGAGCGCATCCGCGGCCATGTCGAGATCGGCGTCGGGCATGATCACCATGTGGTTCTTGGCACCGCCGAAGCACTGGGCACGCTTGCCGTGGGCGGCCGCCGTCGCGTAAATGTACTGGGCAATCGGCGTGGAGCCGACAAAGCCGATGGCCTTCACGCGCGGATCCTCAAGGAGGGCATCCACGGCTTCCTTGTCGCCGTTGATGACGTTGAAGACGCCGTTCGGCAATCCTGCCTCGGTGAAGAGCTCGGCCAGGCGAAGCGGCACGGAGGGGTCGCGCTCCGACGGCTTGAGGATGAAGGCATTGCCGGCAGCCAGCGCGGGGCCGGACTTCCAGAGCGGGATCATGGCGGGGAAGTTGAAGGGCGTGATGCCGGCGACGACGCCGAGCGGCTGGCGCAATGAGTGGACGTCGATGCCGGTGCCGGCGTTGTCCGAGAACTCACCCTTGAGCAGGTGTGGAGCGCCGGCGGCGAACTCCACCACCTCGATGCCGCGCTGGATGTCGCCCTTTGCATCGGGGAAGGTCTTGCCGTGCTCGGAGGAGAGCAGCGTGGCGAGTTCGTCCATGTTTTCGTTGACGAGGTCCACGAACTTGAGCAGGATCCGACCACGGCGCTGCGGGTTCATGGCGGCCCATTCGAGCTGGCCCTTTTCCGCGTTCGCGATCGCGTTCCGGACCTCGTCCGCGCTGGCGAGGGGAAGCTTCGCCTGGACTTCGCCTGTGCAGGGATCGTAGACATCACTGAAGCGCCCGGAGGTCCCGTCGATCCTCTGGCCGTCAATGTAGTGGGAAAGTTCGCGCACCATGGAATGCTCCTTTGCATAGGGGAAATGCCCGCCATCGGCCTCGAAAGCACATGTCCAACTGCGTTCCGGGACGTCTTTGATCCCGAATATACTCGGACTTCCTACTAATTTCTAGAGGACCTCAGCCCGGCTCCTCAACACCCGACCACTTTTGGGGAATGCCCGACGCCGGAACTCGCGCCGGGCGGGCCACGCCGGGCCGAGGCGGGCCTCGGCGGGGCGCAAAGGTGGTAGGAAGTGGTGGCCCGACTCAACGGGGCAGCGAGCCGTAGGCATCCAGAGCCTCCCGGCGCGAGGCCTTGAGGTCCACCACCGGCTCCGGATAGTCCGCTGTGGCCAGCTCCGGGATCCACTGGCCAACGTAGCTGCCGTGGGGGTCGAATTTCGTTGCCTGGGTCTCCGGATTGAAGATCCTGAAGAAGGGCGACGCGTCTGCGCCGGAACCGGCTACCCACTGCCAGTTCGCGGGATTGGACGCAGGATCGGCATCCACCAGGGTGTCCCAGAACCATTGCTCGCCCACTCGCCAGTGAATGCCGAGGTTCTTCACCAAGAGGCTGGCGGCAACCATGCGGACCCGGTTGTGCATCCATCCGGTGTGCCACAATTGCCGCTGCCCGGCATCCACCATGGGGAAGCCGGTGCGGCCCTCCTGCCATGCCCGCAGGAAAACTTCAGCTTCCTGGGACTGATCACCCCGGCCACCCGGCCAAGCCCACGGATAGTGGTCGAATCCGGGCCGCAAATTGGCCGTTGCCAGATCCGGGTGATGGAAGTATTGGTGCCAGCAAAATTCACGCCACCCGAGTTCCGCGGCGAAAACGGCCACTCCGTCGCCCAGTTCCCGACGCCGGCGCTGCTGGGCATGCCATACCTCGAACGGGCTGAGCTGCCCCCAACGCAGGAACGGCGACAAGCGGCTACTGCCCGGCAAATCCGGACGGTCTCGGTTCACCGAATAGTCCGCCAGCCCGCGCTCCACGAAGTCATCGAGAAGCTCATGCGCCTGGGCCGAGCCCGGCCGCCAGCTTTCGGACAATCCGGCCGACCAACCGGGGTTCCGCGGCAACAATCCCCACGAGTCCAATTCCTCGGACTCGGGAATCCGGCCGGAGAATCCGCGGCCCGGTTCCGGAGCTTCCAGCGGTTCGCGGAAATCCAAGCCGGACACAGTCCGCCAAAAGGGAGTGAAGACCTTGAAGGGTCCGCCCTGCTTCGTGGTCACGGCCCAGGGTTCATGGAGCAAGGATGCCTGGAAACTCTCGGCGTGCATCCCGGACTCGCGCGCCCAGGTCTTGATACCGGCGTCGAGCGTTCGCTCCGGCTCGCCATAACGGCGGTTCCAGTACAGCGATTCAGCACCCATCGCCGTCGCGGTTTCCCGGACGATCCCAGCCGCCGGTCCACGGCGCAGCACAAGCGGCACGCCCAAGGTTGCGAGGTCTTCGCGAAGGGTGACCAAGGAATGATGCAGCCACCAGCGGGCGGCGCCGCCCAACGGCCTGATGCCCGGCGATTCCTCGTCCAGGACATAGAGCGCGACGGCGGCTCCATCGTCCGCTGCCGCCCGCAGCGCCGGGTTGTCCGTGGTCCGGAGGTCGTCCCGGAGCCACACGATTGACGGCTTCACTCATCCCCCTCGGATTTGCGGCAAAGGCCATGCCCCCTAAGACGAATCCTAAGGGGCATGATCTGCACTGAGGCTATTGAGATTTATTTCGGCATCAGGACGGTGTCAACCAGGTACACCGTGGCGTTGGCGGTGTGGACGCCACCGCAGATCACGGCAGAACCTCCGTCAACCTTGAGTGCGTCCTTGGTTCCCGTGACGGTCACGGAGTCGCCCTCAACCGTTTTGTGGGTTCCCACGATCTGGTCCGGGGTCAGCTGGCCGGGGATGACGTGGTAGGTGAGGATCTTGCTCAGGGTAGCGTCGTCGGTCTTGAGGCCGTCGATGGTGGCGGCGGGGATCTTGGCGAAGGCGCTGTCCACGGGAGCGAAGACGGTGAACTGGCTGCCGTTAAGCGTGTCCACCAGGTTGACCTTCGGGTTCAGCTTGCCGGACACAGCGGCCGTGAGGGTCTTGAGCAGCGGGTTGTTGGAGGCTGCAACGGCTACGGGGTCGAGAGCCATGCCGGCCACGGAACCTGCACCGCTGGGAACCTGGGAGGCGTAAGCTGCACAGCCCGGGCCGACCAGGTCTTTGGTCGGGTCCATCGCGGCGCTTGCCGAAGCGGACGGGGTCGCCGCCATGGTGGACGACGAGCTCGGAGCCGCCGATGAGGGTGAAGCCGTGGAAGCGGAGCCGCCACAAGCGGTGAGGCCCAACAGGGCGGAAGCGGCGAGGCCGGCAATCGCAAAAGACGTGCGCTTTGTAGCAAGCATGACATTTCTCCTTCAAACGGACTGACATTCGGTGCCGGTTGATTCCGGCGTGAAAGCACTTCACCTTTGCGGGGCTAAGTCCTTATGCCAGCTATTCGGAGGTGTGGGCTGGGTGGATGGGTAGATCTTCAAAACTTAATTTGGAAGCCCCGCAACAACCGACCACTTTTGGAAGCCCCCGACGCCGGATAGCGGCGTTGGTACCGAGGTTTCGGCTCAAAGGTGGTCGGTTCTTGCGGAGCTCATGCGGTGGGCTTCCTCCATCAGCAACTTGCCGAGGACTTCCTGGCGTTCAGGACGGAACCGCGGCTCGATGCCGGTAAGGGACAGCGCGCCGACCGGCCCGCCCAGTTGGTCGAAGACGGCAGCCGCCATCCCCCAGCTGCCCTCCAGGACCAACCCGGGATTCACCGAGTACCCGGCCAATCGGGTCCGCTCAAGGTTCCGGCGCACCACGCCCTCGCTGTGGCCGGCCGCGAACTCCCCCGCGTGCTGTTCCCACCCGGAGAGGATCCCTTCCTGTTCCTCGTCCGGCAGGAAGGCCATGATCGCCGTGCCGGCCGACGCGACGCCAAGCGGGAACCGGACGCCCTCGTGCAACACGAAGGAGCGCACAGGAAAGCTGCCTTCCTCGCGGAGCACGCACACGGTTTCGTGGCCACGACGGATGGAATAGAAGGCGCTTTCGCCGCTCTCCTCGGCCAGGCGGCGCAGGCTGGGCCTGGCCAGGTCCTCAAACGGGAACCGGGCCGCCGCCACGGACCCCAGCAGGAAGATCTCGGGCCCCAGGATCCAGTTCCCGGTCCGTTGGTCATGATCCAGCAGGCCTTCGGCCGCGAGGGATGCGAGCAAGCGGTGCACCGTTGGGCGCGTCAGTCCGGACTCGCGGACCAGGCCGGCGATGGACATGCCCTCCGGCTTGCGTCCCACGAGCCGGAGGAGCGCGGCAACCCGGCCCACCACTTGGGCGCCCTGCACAGGCTTTGTGTGCGGCTGTCGGGTCGACATCCCTACCCCTCTCCGAGATTTCCTCCACAATGTGGACACCTTCAAGACTACCGTCCACACTGTGCGAGTTCAGCCTGGCTGGCCACACGACGCCGTTGACCCTTCGCTTAGGGCCGCCATATGCTCCTAAGCCAGACGACCAGTCCAGACGACCTCGGCACAGTGTCCACAAAGTGGATAGGCGCTGAGTGACCTTACTCAAAGACGAGGACAAAGCCATGGCCAAAATCCGTCCCAGTTCAGCCGTTGCGCTGCAGGACGTCCTGCGCGACGGCCAGACGATCGCCGTCGGAGGTTTCGGGCTCAGCGGCATCCCCGCGGACCTGATCGACGCCGTCCGCGATTCGGGGGTCAAAGACCTGACAGTGGTCTCCAACAACATGGGCATTGACGGCAAGGGGCTCGGCGTCCTCATCGAAGGCGGCCAGGTCCGCAAGGTCATCGCCTCCTACGTGGGCGAGAACAAGCTCTTCGCCGAGCAGTACCTCTCCGGCCAGCTTGAGGTCGAGTTCGCTCCGCAGGGCACCCTCGCCGAGCGCCTCCGCGCCGGTGGCGCAGGGATCCCTGCCTTCTACACTCGGACCGGCGTCGGAACCTTGGTTGCCGAGGGCAAGGCGCTCGAAGAGTTCGACGGCGTGACGTACGTCCGCGAGCGCGGGATCGTCGCCGACGTCGCACTGGTCCATGCGCACACCGCGGATACGGACGGCAACCTGATCTACCGGTACACGGCCCGGAACTTCAACCCTGTCGTGGCGACGGCGGGCATCGTGACCATTGCCGAGGCCGAAGTGATCGTGCAGCCCGGCGAATTGGATCCCAACCACATCGTGACACCCGGCGTCTACGTCCAGCGGCTGGTCCAGGCGAGCGGCCGGCCCAAGGACATCGAGCAGCGCACGGTGCGCCCGCGGCTTTCCAGTACAGCCCGGACCCGCACTGAAGCCCTGGCCGTCTAAGCACCCCCCCCCCAGCGAAGGAGCACCACCATGGCATGGACCCGAGACGAAATGGCCGCCATCGCGGCCGAGGAACTCCACGACGGCGACTACGTCAACCTCGGCATCGGCATTCCCACCCTCGTTGCCAACAACCTGCCCGACGGCGTGCGCGTTGTCCTGCAAAGCGAGAACGGCCTGCTCGGCATGGGTCCTTTCCCCTATGAAGGCGAGGAAGACGCCGACCTCATCAACGCCGGCAAGCAGACCGTCACGGTCCTGCCCGGCGGCAGCATCTTCGACTCCGCGACGTCATTCGGGATGATTCGCGGCGGACACGTCAAGGTCGCCATCCTCGGCGCCATGCAGGTTTCCGGCAACGGCGACCTCGCCAATTGGACCATTCCGGGAAAGATGGTCAAGGGCATGGGCGGTGCCATGGACCTGGTGGCCGGCACTCCGCGCGTCGTGGTCCTCACCGAACACAACGCCAAGGACGGGAGCGCGAAGATCGTCCGCGAATGCACCCTGCCGCTGACAGGCCTCGGGGTGGTGGACCGCATCGTCAGTGACCTCGCGGTGTTTGATCTGCTCAACGACGACGACGGCGGTCGGCAGCTCACGCTGACGCGCCTCGCCCCGGGGGTCACCGTGGAAGAGCTCCGCGAAAAGACGGATGCAGCGTTCGACGTCGCATTGGAAACCGCCTTCCCATTCGAAGGAGCCACAGCATGAGCCTGAAGGACCAGTTCGGCAAAGATGTCCTCCTCACCGGCTGGGGACACAGCAAGTTCGGCAAACTCACGGACGAGACGCTGGAATCCTTGATCGTCCAGGTGTCCGCGGAGGCCATCCGGAACTCCGGACTCGACCCACGGGACATCGACGAGATCTACCTCGGCCAGTTCAACTCCGGCATGCAGCCCCTGGGCTTCACGTCGTCCCTTGCCCTGCAGCTGTCCGAGGACCTGGCCAACGTGCCCGCAACCAGGACCGAGAACGCCTGCGCCTCCGGTTCCGCGGCATTCCAACAGGGAGTGAAGGCCGTCCTGGCCGGCACTGCCCGCAACGTCCTGGTGATCGGGGCGGAGAAGATGACCGACGCCGGAGCCGACATTGTCGGAGCAGCCCTCTTGGGCGCGTCCTACGAAATGGCAGGCAAGGCCTCCACCACCGGCTTCACGGGGTTGTTCGCGGAGGTGGCCAAGCACTACGAAAAGCGCTACGGAGCTGGCATTCAAGGGTTCGGCCTCGCCGGTGCAGGCCTGAGCGACGTCCTCGGTTCCATCGCCGCCAAGAACCACCACAACGGCATGGACAACCCCTACGCGCAGATGCACCGCGACTTCGGCGAGGAGTTCTGCCGCACGGTTTCCGAGAAGAATCCCATGGTTGCCGAACCGCTGCGCCGCACCGATTGCTCCCCCGTGTCCGACGGCGCCGCCGCCGTCGTGCTCTCCCTGGGCCCGGCGTCGGGCGCTGCTACCGAGCCCGTGCGGCTGGCGGGCTTCGGGCACGCGAACGACTTCTTCCCGGCAGAGCGCCGCGACCCCACGGAGTTCGCGGCCACGCGGGTGTCCTGGGAACGCGCGCTGGGGATGGCCGGCGTCGGGATCGACCGGCTGGACTTCGCCGAAGTGCACGATTGCTTCACGATCGCCGAGCTGATCATGTACGAGGCCATGGGACTGACCCCCCGCGGCGAAGGTTCCCGGGCGGTGCAGGAAGGCTGGGTCTACAAGGACGGCAAGCTGCCCATCAACGTGTCCGGCGGGCTCAAGGCCAAGGGCCACCCCGTGGGCGCGACAGGCGTGTCCCAGCACGTCATCGCAGCCATGCAGCTCACGGGCACCGCCGGCGCAATGCAACTGCCCAACGCCCGCCGCGGAGCCGTGCAGAACATGGGCGGCGTGGGCATCGCGAACTACGTTTCGATTTTGGAGTCAGTCTGAGGAACACCGCTGAAACTCCCCGCTTTTGACGCCCGACGTCGACCGCGGCCTGCGTAGTGACGCGGGCTGCCGTCGGGGTCCAGGTCCAAAGGTGGGGAGTTCCAGCCGACCCATTCCCCAGCTACCTCGCCGGGTCTAAACTGACCCTATGTCCGACACCGCAGGACGCAAGTTGTTTCAGCATTCAGGTACGGCGCTCATCTTCCGGGGAGCTTTGGCCCTTCTCTTTGCCTTCCTGGTTGCTTCCCTGCCGGTAGCCACGGTCTTTGCCCTTGTCTACGTCTTTGGCGTGTTTGCCATTACCGACGGGCTCACCAACATGGCCCACTATTTCTACGATCCTGCGCGCCACTCCCGCTGGAGCCTGATCGGTGGCTTCATCTCGGTCGCAACGGGCCTCGTGGCCGTTTCGTGGCCGGGAATCACCGCCGCGGCGCTGGGCGTCCTGATCGGAGCCTGGGCCCTCATCCTGGGAATCTCGCAGATCATCCTTGCCAGGGACATCAGGACAACGGTCAGGGGTTGGTGGATCTGGATGCTGACGGCAGTGGTCACCACCTTGTTTGGACTTTATGTGCTCGTCAATCCAGCAGCCGGATTCCTGGGTGTGGTGGCGCTCCTCGCGACGTACGCCGCGGTCAGTGGCGTTCTGTTGATCGCCTCCGGCATCAGGCTCCGCAGGCGCGCCTCCTCTTCTTCGGTGATGCTCGCCCATTAGCCCCAGCGGTAGCAATCCGCCCCGGGGGGATGCGCCAAGGCCCAAGTTCGGTAAGTTAGTGGCTGTGAAGATAGCTACCTGGAATGTGAATTCGCTCCGCGCACGTGCCGACCGCGTCGAGGCTTGGCTGCAGCGCAGTGACTGCGACGTCCTCGCGATACAAGAAACCAAGTGCAAGGACGACAACTTCCCGTGGGAGCTCTTCGAGCGCATGGGCTACGAGGTTGCCCATTTCGGCCTGAGCCAATGGAACGGCGTGGCGATCGCCTCGCGTGTAGGGCTCGACGACGTCGAACGCACCTTTGTTGACCAGCCTGCCTTCGGAAAAGCCGGCAAGGACCCTGTCCAGGAAGCCCGCGCCATTGCCGCAACGTGTGGCGGGGTACGGGTGTGGAGCCTTTACGTTCCCAACGGCCGTTCGCTCGACGACGAACACATGCCCTACAAGCTCAAGTGGCTGGACACCCTGAAGGGCCACGCCGCCGCTTGGATTACGGAGAACCCCGAAACCCAGGTGGCGCTCGTGGGCGACTGGAACATCGCGCCGCTCGACGAGGATGTCTGGGACATCGATTACTTCCGGGCGAACGCGCTCACCCACGTCAGCGAACCCGAGCGTGAGGCCTTCCGGGCGTTCGAAGGGGCCGGTTTCACCGACGTCGCGCGCGCCTACACTCCGGGTCCCGGCGTGTACACCTACTGGGACTACACGCAATTGCGGTTCCCCAAGAAGGAGGGCATGCGTATCGACTTCGTCCTGGCCTCCCCCGCACTGGCCGCCCGCGTCACCGGGGCGTCGATCGACCGCGAGGAGCGCAAGGGCAAGGGTGCCTCGGACCACGCTCCCGTGATCGTGGAGCTTACGGACTGAGCAGCAACAATTGACGGAGGAGGCGGGCCCGCGATGAGCGGAAAGCTATACGGGAGTCAGGCTGGGCTGCCCTTCTCTTCAGCGTTGCGCGTCTACGAACCGCTCGAGGCATTCCCGGAAGACCAGCGGCAACAGCTCGTGGCGAGCGGCACCCGCAGCGGTTCGCGGGCCGCCGTCGAAAATGCCGAGCTGCTCGCTTCCCTCGGCCGGGTCACGCGCAAGGGCGGGGACCCGTTCCCCACCGGCAGCACCGACCTTGTCCGCATCACGCGGATTCCAAGCGGAGATCCGAACGACCCCGACGGCGGGCGGCTGCTTTACTGCCCTAGCCAACTGGTCATCCGGGCAGGATTGGCGGCCAACGCCCTCATGGAAGGTATCCACGGACCGCTAGCGGACCTGCTCATCCCCGTGGACCAGCGCGACCGGCACCAGGCACGCATAGACCGCATCAACGCCAGCCACGACGCGAAGCGCGTGCACACCCGGGCATCCACCTGGGGCATCCCCTTCAGCTGGTTCTCGCTCTTCCAGGAATCGGACCGCAAGGATGTGGTGGAATCCGGCGGACGCATCCTGACGGTGAGGGTCTGGGCCTCGCTGACCGATGCCTTGGACAGGGCGCGCTTTGCCGTAGCGAACCTCGCCCTCGCCGCCCCGGACCTCGACATGCTGGACGACCTCACACAGCTCACCGAATGGCTCGAATTGTTCCATGTGCAGTCGATGGTCGAGCTTGATTACGGCGCTGTGGCGGACAAGGTCTACCCGGACGAGTCGCCTATGGACGTCAGGCTCGGCATCGAATGCCTGGCCGAGGGCGACATGACAGGAGCGGCCGCGGCGTATCGCAGGCTGGCTTCCCGCTGGATCCCCATCAGGCAGTTGGCCCGGGCTTCGTAGTCCCCACCGCACCCCTCGCCTCGCAAGCTCGGCCAGGGAACCCTGGCGGCGTGGGCCCACCCACCGCACCCCTCGCCTCGCAAGCTCGGCCAGGGAACCCTGGCGGCGTGGGCCCACCCACCGCACCCGCTGGGTCAGTCCTTGGGGCGCGGCGGACCAGTGGTTTCGCGGACTATCAATTGGTGTGCTGCCTTCATGGACCGCACGGAACCTGCGGCCCCCGCCAATTCGTCCAAGAGCATCCGCGTGCCCAGTTGTCCTTGTTCGACGGGGTCCTGGGCCACGGTTGTCAGGCCCATGGCCTCGGCGAATTCATGGTTGTCAATGCCGATGATGGACAATTCTTCCGGTACGCGGACGCCGCGACGGCGGGCCTGCAACATGGCTCCCATGGCCATTTCATCGGAGGCGCAGAAGATCGCCGTCGGTTTGGGCCCGGGTTTGCTCCAGAGTTCGTCGAAGGCTTCCTGGCCGCTGCCCACGGTGAAGTTTCCGAAAATGTCCCATTCCGGAGGCATGGAAAAGCCGGCGCTCGTCATGGCATCCGTGAAACCGTCAACGCGCAGTCGCGGCACGGTGAAGTTCAGGTCGGAATCGTCCTGCCCGTGGAGCAACGCGATCTCTCGGTGGCCCAGGTTCAACAAATGCATGGTGGCTTCCACCGAAGCAGCGTAATCGTCGATGCCGATGCTGGGGCAGTCCTCCACGGGACCGCCCACGATCACTAAGGGGATTTCGATCCTCTGGAGATCGGCGATTTCCTCGGGAGTCAGGGACATACAGAGGACCAGGAGTGCGTCGATCTGTTTGTAGACCATCGTCTTGCTGAAGAGCCGTTCCCGCGCTCCGCGCTGCCCGCCCAGGTTGAAGAGGGACAGGTTGTAGCCGCGCGCGTGGAGCTCCCGGTCTACGCCCTCGATCGCCTTGAAGAAGAACCAACGGTCCACGTAGGGGGCCAGGACACCGATTGTCCTGGTGCGGCCCGTAGCCAGCCCCGAAGCGGACGACGACGCCACGTACCCGAGTTCTCCGGCGACCCGCAGGATCTTTTCCCGGGTAGCAGGCGACACCCTGGGAAGGCCGCGCACCGCGCGGGAAACGGTGGCGGTGGAAACGCCTGCGGCATGTGCGACGTCCTCAATGCTGGCTCCTGCGTGGCCGCCACGCTGGGAACGTTCATTCGTTTTTGCCACTCAAGCCCCCTCAAAGATTCCGTGCGGAAGCCGGGGGTTCCTTCCCAGACGGCAGATAACCAGCGTATTCCGCCTGGTTGCCCTCCGCCGATTCCGCTCTGTTTATTTCGGCCCGCTGCTCAACCGATGCGCCTTGATGTCCGCGCGGGGAGCCGCCGGCGAAGCCGAAGCATTCCCCACAGGGCCAGCAATACTGCCAGCAGGCCCAGGGCCCAGCCCAATGCGGGCTGGGCCGTGAGTTCGGCGGCCACCGTGATGACCAGCAGGACCAAGGCCCAAAAACCGAGAAAACCAATCACGAGATCGAAATCCTCTGCCGATTTCACTCGCGTGTTCTGCTCCTTGGCCGGGCCGCCGAGGGACGGCCCGGCCGAATCAGGAGTTTGCGTCATTTGACCGCGCCCGCTGTCAGCCCTGCCACGATCTTGCGCTGGAAGACCAGCACGAGGATCACCAGCGGAATCGTCACAACCGTTCCGGCTGCCATGACGGCAGTGTACGGCTCTTGGTGCGGCTGGGCACCGGCGAACGAGGCGATGGCCACTGTTACGGTCTTGGTCTGGTCATTGGACAGCTGGCTCGCGATGAGGAACTCATTCCACGAAGCGATGAACGCCAGGATGGCGGTGGTGAACACGGCAGGCGCAGCAAGCGGCATGATCACCTTGCGGAATGCCTGACCCTGCGTGCACCCGTCAATTCGAGCCGCTTCCTCGAGTTCCCACGGCATTTCCCTGAAGAAGGACGTCAGGGTGTAGACCGTCAGAGGGAGCACAAACGAGATGTTTGGAATGATGAGCGCCTGGTACGTTCCGACCCAGCCGATGTTGGTGAACAGCTGGAACAACGGCGTCACCAAGGCCACACCGGGGAACATGGATGCTCCGAGGATGAAGCCAAGGACCAGGAATTTGAAGCGGAATTCAAGCCTGGACAAGGCATAGGCCGCAAACACTCCGAATAGCAGTGCAACCACGGTGGTTACCCCTGCCACGAGGAGCGAGTTCAAGAGATTCCGGCCGAAGTGGTTGCCCAGGTTCTCCGAGAACACCGTGTTGAAGTTGTCCCAGGTGACGTGGGTGAAGAACGGCGTCGAATCGAAGGTGTATCCAACGTCGCGGAACGCGGTCACGATCATCCAGTAGAACGGAATCAAGCACCAGATAAAGATGACTGCTGCGCTGATGTACGTTCGCCCGCTTGCCCAGCGTTCCCGCCGTCGTGCAGCTGTCTTGGGCGCTGTGTCAAAGGTCACCGCGGTCATTTTTCCTGCCCCTTGGTCTTGGGTGTGGCTGAGGCGACAGCGTTGGCTCCGAGGAAGCGAACGAAGATGAACGCAACGATGAAGATGATCAGGAAGGTGATCGTCGATAGGGCCGCTGCCGAGTTGAATCCTTGACGGATCTGCTCAACCACCAGGATGGACAACGTTGTTGTGTTGTTCGAGCCCTGGGTCATGATGGCCGGAAGGTCATACATGCGCAGTGCGTCTAGGACGCGGAACAGGACAGCCACCATGAGCGCCGGCTTCACGAGCGGCAACGTGATCTGGGTGAAACGCTGCCATGCCGAGGCGCCGTCGACCTTCGCGGCTTCGTACACTTCCGCCGGGATGATCTGCAGGCCAGCCAAAATCAGCAGGGCCATGAACGGCGTGGTCTTCCAGACGTCTGAAATGATGATCGCCCAACGGGCCGGCCACTCGCTGCCTGTCCACAGGATTGCCGTCCCGAAGAGTTTGTTGGCGATTCCGTCGAAAGCGAAGATGAAGAACCACAGTTTCGCGGTCACGGCAGTTGGAATGGCCCACGGAACCAGGACGGCGGCACGGAGTGCACTGCGACCCCGGAAGGTCCGCGCCATGATGATGGCCATCCAGAACCCGAGGACGGTCTCCAAGACAACGGTGACCGCCGTGAAGAAGAACGTCGTTCCTACGGCGTCCCAGAACTGGGATCCAAGAGTGCCGGGGGCACAGGCCGCGGAGCCACATTGCTGGGCCAACCAGTGGACAAAGTTGTCGAAGCCGGCGGGTCCACCCTGGACGAAGACCTTGGTGACCGGGTCAAGACCCTGGTCTTTCTGGAACGCCATGATAATCGCGTTGACCACCGGGTACACGATGACGACGGCCAGCAACACCAACGCGGGTGAGATCAACCAGAACGCCCACCGGCCTTGGGATGTGGCCGCCCGGTCCTGTCCTACTTCTTTTTGAACTTTTTTGGGTTTGGGGCTTGGTGTCTCTGGCGCCCGTTTAGGCTGCGCAAGGGTGGACATTTCCCCTCCTTCCGGAAATTGATAGCGTGCCCCTCGGGCGGCCGTTCGCGTGAAGCGCCAGCCGCCCGAGGCTCACTGGAGGTGTTGCTATTGGCTGGCCGAGTTGATGGCCGTGTCCATATCCGTCATTGCCTGATCGACGGACTTGTCACCCTTGATGGCAGCGTAGGCATTGTCCTGGATGGCCTTGGTGACCGCTGGGTAGAACGGCGTGACCGGGCGCGGCACGGCATTCGAAAGCGAGGTCTTCAGCACCGGAAGGTACGGCAGCTGCTGGACCAGGGTCTGATCGTCGTACAAGGAAGCGATCACCGGGGCCAGCGAACCCTGGGTTGCGTAGAACTTCTCGGTCTCTTCACTGGTCATGAAGGTCAGGAAGTCCTTCGCCGTTGCCTTGTGCTGCGAGTAGACGCTGACGGCAAGGTTGTGGCCACCGAGGGATGAGGCGCCAGGGCCGCTCTTGCCCGGGAGCGGAGCCATGCCGAAGGAGTCCTTCACCTTGGAGGAGCCGTCCGTCTTGGCGAGGTTGTAGACGTAAGGCCAGTTGCGCATGAAGAGGAGCTTGCCGTCTTCGAACGACTGCCGGCCCTGTTCTTCCTGGTACGTAACAGCCTGCGTGGGGATGTTTCCGTTCTTGTAGGCGGTGACCAGGTTGTTGAGGCCGGCCTTGGCCGCCGCGGAGGTCACGGTGGACTTGCCGTCGTCGCCAACGATCGTGCCGCCTGCCGAGTTGATGGCTTCAGCCGCGTTCACGGTGAGGCCTTCATACTTGGCCATCTGTCCTGCGTAGCAGTCGATGCCCTTTGACTTCGCGATGGAGCACATGCTCATCATCTCGTCCCAGGTCTTGGGCGGGGTGGGCACCAAGTCCTTGCGGTAGTACAGGATGCCGCCGTCAGAGGTCTGGGGCGCCGCGAAGAGCGTGTTGTTATACGTGGCCGTCTTGACCGTTGCAGGCAGCATCTTGGAGGTATCGATGCTCATCTTGTCCGAGAGCGGCTGAAGCCAGCCCTTCGCGGCAAACTCTGCTGTCCAGATGACGTCCACGTCAACCACGTCGTAATTGGCGTTTTTGGCCTGGAAGTTCTGGACCAAATCGTCGTGTTGCTGGTCCGCCTGGTCGGACTGCTCCTTGAAGGTGACCTTCTGGTCCGGGTGCGCCGCATTCCACTTATCGACGAGCGGGCGGACAACGTTGCTGTTGTCCTTGCCCTGGACGTAGGTGATAGGACCCCGTCCGTCGATGTTTGCTGCGGCATCGCCACCGCTTGAGGCTGTGCTGCCGCCACCGCCGCCACCACAGGCGGACAGGGACATGGCTAGCACGCCGGCAACAGCAGCCGGCAAAAGGTACTTGCGTGTGTTCATGCTGGGAACTCCTCAGTGAGTGGACCAGGTATTTCCGCTGCGCGGTTGATGTGGTGAGCCTCACATTAGTAAGCTTCCGGGTAGTAATGCAAGCGTTTACATAAAAATATGTCTTCGAGAGGAATCCAGTGCCGCACTCCCCGATCCCAACCCCCGGTTCCAACAATTCCGCGTGGTGGGCAAGCGCCGTGGTGTACCAGATCTATCCTCGCTCTTTCGCCGACGGCAACGGCGACGGGATGGGCGACCTTGCCGGGGTCACCGCAAAACTGCCGTACCTGCAGGAGCTGGGCGTGGATGCCGTATGGCTCTCCCCGTTCTATAAGTCGCCGCAGGCTGATGCCGGATACGATGTGGCGGACTACCGGGCCGTGGATCCGCTCTTCGGCACCTTGGAAGACTTCGACACCATGCTGGAGAAGGCACACAGCCTCGGCATCAAGGTGATCGTCGACCTCGTCCCCAACCACACCTCGGACGAGCACGCCTGGTTCCGCGAAGCCCTTGCCGCCGCCCCCGGCTCCCCCGAACGCGGGCGGTACATGTTCCACCCGGGCAAAGACTCCAAGCCGGGCTCCGGGGACGGGGCCTTGGCCCCGAACAATTGGAAATCCATCTTCGGCGGCCCCGCGTGGACGCGCCTGACGAACGACGACGGCACTCCGGGCGAGTGGTACCTGCACCTTTTCGACACGAAGCAGCCCGATCTCAACTGGGAGAACCCCGAGGTCCATGAGGAGATGCGTTCGGTGCTCCGCTTCTGGCTGGACCGCGGAGTTGACGGCTTCCGGGTGGATGTTGCCCACGGCCTGGTCAAGGAAGCCGGTTTGCCGGACTGGGAAGGCGCTGCCGCAATGGTCGAAGGTGGTTTGTCCGCACCCGGCGCCCACAGCGAAGCCGTCGAACCGCATACCGCCAAGCTGCACATCGTCCCCGCAGCCGAGAGCCCCGCCGGGACCGTCGCGACCGCCGTCGAGCACAAGGTCAAGCCGCCGCTGGACCCGCCGTCGCCCTTCTTCGACCAGGATGGCGTCCACGAGATCTACCGTGAATGGCACCGAGTCCTCGCCGAATACGACGGCGACCGCATGCTGGTTGCCGAGGCCTGGGTGGAGCCTGCGGAGCGATTGGCCCGGTACGTGCGCAAGGACGAAATGCAGCAGGCCTTCAACTTCGATTTCCTCCTGGCAGGCTGGGACGCGGAGCGCATGGCGGTGGCGATCGAAACGTCGCTGGACGCGGCCGGATCTGTCGAGGCTCCCTCCACCTGGGTCCTGAGCAACCACGACACCGTCCGGCACCCCAGCCGTTTCGGGCTGGCAGATCCCACCACGTTCCCCAAGGGAATCGCGGCGGAGGACGAACAGCCCGACGCCGATCTGGGACTCGCGCGGGCACGCGCAGCCTCCATGGTGTCCTTCGCCCTGCCGGGCTCGGCCTACTTGTACCAAGGTGAAGAACTCGGCCTTCCGGAGCACACATCCCTTCCGGCCGAAGCGCGCCAGGACCCATCATTCTTCCGGACCAAGGGCGTGGAACGCGGCCGCGATGGCTGCCGCGTGCCGCTGCCCTGGAAATCCGCGGAGCCCGGCTTCGGATTCTCGGGAGCGGCCTCGGCGGGTACGGGCGACGCCGCTACTGCCGGCACGGCGCCCGCGGCACCCTGGCTGCCCCAGCCCGAAGGGTTCGGCGAGCTGGCGGCGGACCTGCAGGCCGGCGTCGGCGGCTCCACCCTGGAGCTGTACCGCGCTGTCCTGGCATTCCGCCGCTCGCACGGCCTCGGCTCGGGCACGTTCCAGTGGGCTGAAGCGCACGATCCCGCCAATGGAGTCCTGGCCTTCCACAACCGGGACGTCTTGGTAGTGGTCAACATGGGTACTGCGGCTCTTCCCGTCCCGGCCGGGCTGCGGGTGGAACTGTCCAGCGACGGCGGCGCGGGCGGGAGGTCGATTCTTCCGGATAGCGGGGCGTACCTCGTGGCGAAGTAGGGCCTTCCCTTCCCGACCTTCTTTCACACGGAAACGGGACCGACACGCAGCGAGTTCTGCGTGTCGGCCCCGTTTTGTATCCAAAGAGGGTCAGGAAGGCGCCGTCATGGCGTGTAGCTTACTTGCCGCCCTTGAAGAATCCGGCGATCTTGGAGCCGAGGCCCTTGGCGTTCTCGGCCACGTCCCCCGCGATTTCCTTGGCGTTCCCGGCGACATCCCCAGCGAGGTCCTTGGCTTTCTCAGCCACGTCGCCCGAGAGGAATTCCTTGACGTGCTCCGCGGCGTCGCCGGCGAATTCCTTCGCGTTCCCGACCGCCTCGCCGGCAAATTCCTTGACGTGCTCCGTGGCATCTCCCGCGACGTGCTTGGCCTGCTCAGCTGCGGCTTCGGCGCTCTGCTTGATGTTGTTCACTTCTTCGCTCATGGTTTTCTCCTTGTTCCTGGCCCAAAGTGCCTTTGGTCCATCGGCTTGACTCGGACCCGAGGTCCGGTGCCGGCCGGGCAAGCCCAACCAAAGGGAAGAGTTCCCCCTACCCTTCAAACTATGGCCCCACGCGCACCCCTGCAACGCAAAACGCCCGGCAAAGGACAAAGCCGTCCGATTAACAACGGCTGCGCGTGAGCTCAGCGAACGCGCTCGGCCTTGCTGAACCTGGTGCGCGCTCCGGCCCCGATATGAATCAACACGGGTGTCTTCCGCCCGACGACCAGGTCCAGTGCCTCCACCAGCCGGGAGACATCCGCGGCCAGCAGGTGCGGGGAAACTCCTTGACGGGGCTGGACCCTGACCCTGAGCCCGGGACGGCCATTGACCTCGTACGTTGCCACCGTGACGCCGGCGAGGTCCGGACGTTCCGCGAGTGCAGCCTTGAGCGCCTGCTCGGCAAGGTTGCCGCCGATGTTGACGTCGCCAGGGGTCCTGGCGTCGTCGTATTCCGACACGATGAGGTTCGCGCGGCCTTTGCCCTGCTGCGATACCCAGGACACCATGAGCACGATCAGGACAACAAGCACCGCAGCTGCCGCAATCCAGAGCCAGCTTTCCTCCCGTCCTGGAATACGGGTTTGCTCGGAGAGGTACTTGGCGTGTTCCCAGAGCCCGGCGGACCAGCCTTGCCACCAACTTCCCACCGCGGGAACGGTGGCGAGCAGCATCAAGAGAAAGCCGATAGCCAACAGCATCAAGCCAAGGATGCCGATCAGGATGCGGTTGAGGACGTGCGGGGTGCCGTTCATGCCCCGATCACCCCCGAAGTAGCGACATTGACACGGACTGAAGGCATCGGCGAAGGGGCCATCCTTTGAAGTTCGTCCTGGACGGCGGCAAGGATGCGTTCCTCGTGCAAGGGGACGCCCGAGGTGGGCCGGACGTTGACCACAACCAGCCGCTGCGAAACCACCACTATGACTTGCTCCTGGGTGACATTCGCCGCCGTTCGGGCAGCCCGGGCCAGTGCCGAAGCGATGACCTCGTCGTCCACCACTACTCCGGCCCTGGGATCTTCAAGCAAGTGGCGGGACTTCCGGCCGGGCAGGACAGCGTTCAAAAAGAAAATCAAGCCAACCATGGCCACGACGCCGCCGAGCGCGCCGAGCAGCAGGGGCGAAGTACCGCCCGGCAAGGCCGTGAGCCGTTCAGCGGCCGTTTGCGGATCGATGAGCCACGGTGGTTGGCCGATGGCGCGCAGGGCGGATTCGAGGAGGGCGTAGACACAGGCGGCAATCACAAGTGCCGCCGCCAGTCCGGCCATTCCCGCGCGGGAAGAACGGGTCTCGCGCTTGAGGATGCGCCGGAGTCCGACGTCGATCCGGTCGCTGACGTCGGAAGTCCCGGGTGCCGGGACGCCGTGGGTATCCCCGTCGGCCGTATCCGCGGCGTGCAAAGTGTCCGGGTGGCTGCCGTCCGGGTGGCTGCGCCGGGCGTGCGGGGTCTGGGCGTGGCTCATTGGACGCGGGCTCCTTCGCTGATGCGTGCGCCGCTGATCCGGATATCCACCCGGCTCAGGGTGGAACCGCTGAGCTGGGCAACACGATCAAGAATGGCCGTCTTGGCAGCGACGGCCCGGTCCCAAACCGTACCGCCGTATCCTTCGACGCGCAGCGGGTCCCTGAGGACTTCGGTCAGCGAGGGCATACGGATCGGGGCGGCAACCGAGAGTGCCAGGAGGCCGTCGTCGTCCGACCATTCGGCGCGTACATCCTGCGCCAAGACGCCGAGCGCCTCCGCGGCGGCCGCCTGGGCCAAAGTGGTGAGGGCCTGGGTGCTGATTCGGTTGTGTCCGGCCAGGGAGACGGCAGGCTGCACAGCCTCAGCCGTGGAACTCATGACGACGAGCGGCGGCCGGTGAGGGCATCCAGCACGCTGCGCAGGTCAAGCTTTCCGTCCGCGGCGCGGCCCAGGAGTGCGCCGATGCCCATGAAGAGAAGGGCAATGATGAACCCCCACAGCCCGAATTGGAAGGCCATGAACGCCACGAAGGCGCCGATCCCGATCCCGACAACAGTCATGCTCACTGGAGTGGCTCCCTTTCCGATAATGCGCCTTTTGTTCCGGCTTTGACGGGCGGGGCAACGTAGACGTCGTTGATCTCAACGTTGACCTCAATGACTTCCAGCCCAACCAACGATTCGACCGCACGGTAGACGGCCGCGCGGACCTGGTTGGCGACATCATGCAAAGGGTATCCATAGACGGCCACAAGATTGAGGTCCACCGCGACTTGGGTCTCACCGACCTCGGCGCGGACACCCGCAGCATGATCCTGGCTGCCGACGGCATCGCGGATGGCTCCGAGGGCGCGCGATGGAGCCGATCCGAGGGAATAGACACCCGGAACACCCCTGGCTGCAATGCCGGCAACCTTGGCGACAGCGGAATCCGAGATCACTGTGCGGCCACTTCCTGCCACCGTTTGCCGGTCCTCGGATACCGGAGCCCCAACGGCTTCCGGTTCAGGCGCGGTGAAGCTTTCCTGCTGTTCCATGTAGCCCTCCCCTTCTGTTGAGTACCACCCTAGCGCTTGCCTGTGACAAGGCGGAGACAAGCCGCCCTTGCCGTGAGATTCTGCTGGATCACCCCGAGCCGCGTAGTTTGCCAGCCGCGGGATTCCAGGGGTCGCGGGTTTGTCCATTCGAGTGATTGAGCAGAATCCGTCAAGCCGGCACGAAAACGGGGCCGCCAGGTCATTCCGGCGCTGCACGGCCTGGTGATGGAACGTTGCCCGCGGGTTCCCGCCTTGCAACGAGCTCCGGTAAGCGAAGCTGGTTCGACGATCTACGGACCCTGTCTGATTCTGCTGGATCGTTCTCTTCGCCGACGTTGCCGGCCCCGTGATTCCGCGGGCCCGGCGTTTGTCCAGCCGAATGATTGAGCAGAATCCGACATCCGAGCGAAAACGATCCCGGGCGCACGTGACACACCCGGGATTTACACACGTTTTGTCCTATAACTCGAATAACGGGCTTTACCGCTGCAGGTTAAATGAAGAAAAGCGCCAGTTCCGAAGAACTGACGCTTCCCAGTGGTGGCTCCGACCGGCGTCGATCCGGTGACCTTTCGATTTTCAGTCGAACGCTCTACCAACTGAGCTACAGAGCCTTAGGTGACAATGTCACCATGATTGCCGGAATTTCATCCGGCAATCAGAGCGACCCTGACGGGACTTGAACCCGCGACCTCCGCCGTGACAGGGCGGCGCGCTAACCAACTGCGCTACAGGGCCTTGCTTGCAGTATCTCTACTACGATTGCGGCATCTCTACCGCTTTTTTCAAGGCTTCCAGCCTACCAGACTTTTCAGTCCGATCTGACCAGTTCCTTGCGTACCCCCAACGGGATTCGAACCCGTGCCGCCGCCGTGAAAGGGCGGTGTCCTAGGCCGCTAGACGATGGGGGCCTGGAACAATCCGAATTCGCGACGGCCGACAACGCACTGCGATTTCCCGCCTGCATCCCGCTTCTCGCTCGTCCGAACTGGACTCTAAAACTTTAGAGCATAGTCGGGGATATTCCCAAATCGCCTCCCGCGGAACGAAAACCGGAACGCAAACCAGGACGCAACGCACCGCCTCAAACTCCCGCCTCGAGAGTTGGCGGTTTCTTGTTGAAAGACGTCCGAATTCCGCCAGTCCGCCCAGCCCTTCCCGGGCTAGATTGGCATCATGGCCACAAGCACCCCAATCTCTCCGGCGACCACTCCCTCCCGGACCATCAGTAAGCTCGGCATCGCCGCCGTCATCGTCACCGTTGTCCTCTGGGCGTCCGCCTTCGTAGGCATCCGCGCCGTGGGACCCAGCTTCTCCCCCGGCTCCCTGTCGCTCGGACGGCTGGTTGTTGCCGCCGTCGCGCTCGGAATTGTTGCCCTGCCCAGGCTCAAGCGTTGGCCCAAAGGCCGCGAATGGCTGCCCATCCTCGCCTACGGCGTCATGTGGTTCGCAGGTTACAACCTGGCCCTGAACGCCGCCGAGCACATGCTCGATGCCGGTACCAGCGCCATGCTCATCAACGTCTCGCCCATCCTGATCGCTGTCCTCGCCGGCGTCATCCTGAAAGAAGGATTTCCGCGTTGGCTGATCATCGGCAGCCTCGTGGCATTCAGCGGCGTTGCGCTGATCGCCCTCGGTTCGGGACAGCGCTCGACGGCGGACGTCGCCGGAGTGCTGTTGTGCCTCCTTGCCGCCGTGCTCGCCGCGGTAAGCGTCATCGTCCAAAAGCCCGTGCTGCGCAAGTTCTCCGCGGCGCAGGCCACCTGGTTTGGCATCATGGTAGGCGCCGTGTGCTGCTTGCCGTGGGCCGGCCAGCTGGTGACCGAAGTGCAGGCAGCGCCCCTTCCGGCCACGCTTGGCTTGGTGTACCTCGGGATCTTCCCGACGGCCATCGCTTTCACCGCGTGGGCCTATGCGCTGTCCCTCATCGAGGCCGGCAAACTCGCCGCCACGACCTACCTGGTTCCGGGCACCACGATCCTGATTTCCTGGGCGGTGCTCAAGGAGATCCCCACCATCTGGGGACTCGTGGGCGGTGTCATCTGCCTCGTAGGCGTCGGGCTGACGCGGCGCCGCTCGCGTCGTATCACCTCGCGCTAGAAGCCGGACGGTCCGGCGCCGCTTCCGCTAGGCGGCCGCGCCGGGCCCCAGCCGCCGTCGGGCCCCAGAGCCGCCCTACCTTGCCATCCCGGCCAGAAGCTCGCGGTGCGTGGGCGGGTTGGCTCCTGGCCGCCCCACGGTAATGGACGCCGCCATGGATGCGGTCTGCCCGATGCGCTCGAGGACCGTGGGCGCGAGCCCTTGGCTGCCGCGCAGCAACAGCCCGAGGATCAGTGCCGACATGTAGGAATCACCGGCCCCGATGGTGTCGGCCACCACCGAGGTCACCGCGGGAACCGTCAGCTGGGTGTGCGGCGTCGCCATGAGGGAGCCCTGCGCGCCCCGAGTCACCACGGCCAGGCCGGCACCGAGACCCAGGATGTGCTTGGCAGTCTCTTCCAAGGACTTGCCCGGGTAGAGCCAGAACGCGTCGTCGTCGCTGAGCTTCACCACGCTGGTCAGCGGTACGAGCTCCTCGAATATGCGGAGTGCCTCGCCGTGGCTGCCCAGGAGGTCGGTGCGGATGTTGGGGTCGTACGTGACGATGCACCCGCCTTGGGCCTGCTCCAGGAGGGTCCTGACCACGGCGGCGCCGGGCTCGAGGAACGTGGCGATCGAACCCGTGTGGAGGATCTTCGGGGCGTAAGGGAGCGCGGCAGGAGCGAGCTTCCACTCGATGTCGAAGGTGTACTCGGCCGAACCGTCCGCGGCGATCTCCGCCGTCGCCGTCGCGGTCTTCGCGAGCGATTGCGAGCCCGGCAGGACAACCACGCCGGCGCTTGCCAGATGCGCCGCGATGGACTCGCCCCGGGAATCGCGCCCGACGGCGGTCAGCAGCCCCGCTTTCACGTCGAGCCGTCCGAGGCCATAGGCGACGTTCGCCGGCGAGCCGCCGGGGTACTCGGTCTGCCCTTCGGGCGAGTTGACGATGTCGATGAGCGCTTCGCCGACCACGACGACGTCGAGCGGCTCGGACGCGAGGTGCGAGTGGTTCATGCGTTTCCTGTTCCTTGTTTGGGGAGTTTCAGCTGCTAGCGATGGATTTCAGGGGCGCCGCCACGGAATGGCGTTCGACGAGGGGACATTCAAAGTATTCGGTACTGCCATCACGTTCCGCGCCGGCGAGCAGCACTTCAATAGCGCGCCGGCCCATCTCGAGGAAGGGCAGTTCGAGCGTGGTCAGGCCGGGCCGCAAATGCGGGGCAAGCGTTTCCTGGTTGTCGAAACCCACCAGCGAGACATCGTGCGGGATGGACAGCCCAAGCTGGGCCAGCGCCTGGTAGCTGCCCCAGGCGGTGCGGTCGTTTGCGCAGAAGATGGCGGTGGGTGGCTGCGGACCGGTCATGAGTGCCAACGTATTGTCGAAACCGCCCGATTCATGCCCGTCGCCGATCCGGTGGAGCCCGGGGTCGGGGTGCAGGCCGGCTTCGTCGAGTGCGCGGAGATAGCCCGCGTAGCGTCCGACGGCGGCGGGAAGCTCACCGTCCACCGCGCCGATGTTGATCATCGCGATGCGCCGGTGGCCCGCGTCCACCAACTGTCTGGTGGCGGTGTAGCCGCCCAGCTCTTCCCGGGGGGCGATGCTCGGAAAGCGGCCGGAACGGTCGCGCGAATTGAGCACGACGGCGGGCACCTCCGCCAGGACGTCCGGCACGTCAAGGACCCGGTGGTACATGGCGGCGTAGACCACTCCGGCCACTTTGTAGGACAGCATGGTTTCCAGCGATGCGGCCTCGAGGGCCTTGTCACCGCCCGTATTGACGGTGAGGAGGAGCAGCCCGGCCTCCCAAGCCCGGGCCTGGGCGCCTTCGATGATCTTGCCGGCAAAAGGCGCGGTAGCCACGAAATCGCCAACGAAGCCGATCATCCCGGCGACGCCATCGCGGAGCACTTTGGCGTGGGCGTTGGTCCGGTACCCCAGTTCGTGGGCGGCAGCATGGACCCTGCGTCGGGTTTCTTCCGAGAACCTGGTTCCCGCGGCGTCGTTGAGCACCAGCGAAACCGTGGCCTGGGATACGCCGGCAGCGGCAGCGACGTCGTTCATCGTCGTGCCGGAACGGCTGCCGGGGCGGGTCATGGGCTGGCCTGTCTGCTCGGAACTCCGGGGGCTTGTCACAGGATCCGCACGGCTGGCCGGGCTTAACCTGGGGCTTGGTTATACGAATTACCAGCCCGGAAAACTGTAGCTGCCAGCACATCGTGCGTCAATGACCGGGCCGCGGACTAGAGTCAGAACATGCCCGCGAATCTTCCTCCCGGCCTGCCGATCGTTCCCGACGGCGATGCCCCTGGCGGCCCGCGCAACTCCACTCCTCTCCCTGGTTCCGGTGTGGGTAACGGGGCTGGTTCCGGGACTGGTACTGGCGCTGGTTCCGGGGCGGCGCAGTTCACTACCGTTCCTTTCGAGATGTCGCCGGAAGACTTCGAGGCAGCGGTCAGCGATGCCTTGCTCCTCATTCCGGACAAAGCGGCCCGGGCCATGGACAACGTGGCCATCTTCATCGAGGACGACTACATCCCGCAGCCCGGAGAGGACCCGGACACCGTTCTCCTTGGCCTGTACGAGGGCGTGCCTTTGACGGAACGGGACTCTTGGTGGGACGCCGGCTCCCTCCCGGACAGGATCACCATTTTCAGGCAGCCGATCCTGGATATCTGCGAGTCCCGCCAGGAAGTGATCGACGAGGTGGCCATCACCGTGATCCATGAGATCGCCCACCACTTCGGCATCGGCGACGACCGCTTGCACGAGCTCGGCTGGGGATAGCCACCGGGATCTTGGGTGCAGGCCGCTGGCTGTGGTCCGGAACGCAGCTCCCGGACCAGACCCGCGGTCTCGGCTAGATGGCCACCGTCCCCGTGGCGCCATCCACCGTGATCGTTTGTCCCGTACTGACCCTGGAGGTTGCGTCGGGGACGCCCACGACGGCGGGAATCCCGTACTCACGGGCCACGACAGCTCCGTGGGAGTTGGGTCCGCCCATCTCCATCACGAGCCCGCCGGCGGTCAGGAAGAGGGGCGTCCAGCCGGGATCCGTGGAGGGTGCCACCAGGATTTCGCCGGGTTCGAGGTGCGCGCCGACCGGGTCCATGATCACCCTGGCCACCGCCGTCACCGTTCCCGCCGAGGCAGGGGTTCCGTGCAGCAGGCCGTCCGACGCCGGCGCCTCCGATCCGCCGCGAAGGAAACCGGGCAGGGCTTCCGGTTCGGTGCCGTCGGAAAGCAGGACGCGAGGCACGTGGCGGCGCTTGAGTTCAAGCTCGTACGCCTCGCGCCGCTGGGCCACCACCTCGTGGAGATCCTTGCCGTCCAAGCCATTGCGGGCGTCGTTGAAATCCAGGAAGAAGACGTCGCCGGCGTCCTCGATGACTCCCGCGTCCGCCAAGGCCTCCCCTACCTCCGAAACCCGGGCGCGCACTGTGGCGAAGCCACGTACGAGGTGATACTTGGGCAATTCGCGGAGTCCCGCGAACATGCGTGTCCGTTCAAGTGCCCCTTTCACGATCTTGGCGTGGAGCGGACTCTTGGACCGCGCACGGGCCACCAGCACCGCGACTTGCTCCTCGGCGTCGCGCGCTGCTTTTTCGAACTGTTTGTCCGGCGCCAGGCGGGGATCGTCGAGGCGAAGGTAATTGACCAGGACTCCGATGATGTGGGTCGGGTCGTCGGACCAACGGGGCATGCCCAGGTCGATTTCGGCGACGGCCCGCTGCCCGTAGTCGCGCAGGAAGGAGGCCAGCCCCGATTGCGCGGCGATCGGCAGCCCGCCGTTCCGATACCTCTCCGCGAGCGCAGCTGGATCCCCGCCGGTAAAAGCCTCGGAGGAAGCGGGATCGTCACGAATGCTGGCCGAAAGCCGCCATAGCGCAAGGTCCATTTCAGTGGTGACGTTGTTGGGCAGGCCGCGGATGATGGTTTGGAGCTCACCCCAGGAGGCCTGTTCGCCAAGTAGCTTCCGGACCAGCCCGATCATCGCGAACCCGAGCGCTACCGGAGGCAGGATATTGGGCAGGATGGGGAACAATTCTTCGCGCAGTATCCGCTCGGCGTGGTCCAGCTTTTCACGGGGGGTGGCATCGGCGGGGACGTCATGCGCGGCATACAGGTCCTCCCCGAGCCGTCCCACCTTGCGGAGGGCAACTTCCGGCCGAACGAGCGCGCGCAGCAGCGTCTCCGGAAGGTGGAAGCGGAGCACGATCGGGCCAATGTGCCTGAGCAGTTTGAACGGCGTCTTGCTGGTGACGGCGAAACGCGGGTCCTCGAACAGGGCGCGGATGATGGCTGCCGAACGTGATTCCATGACATCGAAGATCCTGGGCACGAAGGCCCGCCCGGCTTCGCTCCGGAACACCGACGTGAGATCGAAATAGATCCGCTGCCCCGCCTCGTAATAGGGCGGAGGGCCGTCCCGCGGTTCGGGAACGCGGAATCCCGCGGCGACGGCTACCGATGACCCCATGAGCCTGATGCCCGCAAGGCCCATGGGAGTCAAGGGACGGGTGAGGCCTTGGGCGAGGCTGAAGCAAAGGTACGCGTGGGGACCGGGGACCGAGGGCTTCCGGGTCATTTGCGGGTACAGCGTGGTGATGGGACGGGTCTGGGTGAGCCACAGCTTGCCGTCGCCATCGATGGCCCATTCAGTGTCCTGCGGTGCTCCGTAATGGTCCTCGACGCGCTGGCCGAGGACCGCGAGTGCCCGGATCTGGGAGTCGGCAAGGCAAGCATCCCCGGCCGTTTGAGCCTGCGCGGCCGCGTCGGAGGTTCCGGACAAAGAGAGCCTTTCGGTCCCACCGCCAGGAACAGGGCGAATCACCAGCTTCCGGTCGCCGACCAATCGTTCCGTGATCCTGCCGGTGAGCGAATCCACCACAAAGTGGTCCGGATTCACGGAACCCGAGACAACAGCCTCGCCGAGCCCGGGATTGGCGTCGATGACCGCCTCGCGGCGCCGCCCGGTCACCGGATTGGCGGTGAACAACACTCCGGCAGACTCAGCGTCCACCATCCGTTGGACGACGACGGCGAGCGTCACCGTCGCGTGGTCGATCCCGTTGCTTGCACGGTAGCTGACCGCCCGGTCAGTCCACAGGGAGGCCCAACACTTCAGGACGGCCTGCAGCACGGCGCCGATCCCCACGACGTTCAAGTAGGTGTCCTGCTGTCCGGCGAAACTCGCAAAGGGCAGGTCCTCGGCGGTGGCAGAGGACCTGACCGCCACGGGGACTTCCTGGCCCAGCGCGGAGTAGGCCGAGCGGACGGCCCCTTCGACCTCGGCCGGGATGCCGGCGTCGAGCACTGCTTCCCTGGCGCGGGCCGCGAGGGAAGCGAGCCCCTCAAGGTCGCTGGGTTCCACGGCCTCAAGGCCACGAAAAATATCCGTGAGGGCTGGCTCGGGGCTTCCTTCAGGCTGAAGCGCGCGCCGGTAAGCCTCCGTGGTCAGGCAAAAACCGGGCGGGACCGGGAGTCCCGCCCAGATCATTTCGCCCAGATTGGCCGCCTTGCCGCCGACTTCCGGAAGCAGGGTTGCCCGGATCCGGCGCAACTCGACGATCAGGCGCGGGCCTTCCCCGGGCTGTGCGTGCTCCGCCATTGCCGTCCGCCTGCGTTCACCGGTCCTTGGCCGTGCCGCTTATGCGGCGCCGAGCATGGGACCGAAGTTGACGCGGTCCGCCAGCCTGGGATCCTCGCGGTCGGGAACAACCAGCACGGGCCCCTTGGCGTGGTGCAGGACTCCATCCGACGTCGATCCGAGGAGCATCCCTGCGAAGCCTCCCCGCCCGCGCGTCCCCAGCACTACGAGTTCGACGCCGCGGCTCACCTCCACGAGGACTTCCACGGGTGAACCGTCCAGCAGTTGTGTTTCCGCCGGGAGCTTGGGGAAGTGGCTCTTGAGCCACGCCAAGCCTGCGTCCAGCTGAACCCTGATGTCCTTGAAGAGCGCTTCCCTGTCCAGGGGTGCCGGAACCCACGCCAACGAGCCGCTGTACTCGGGTACGGCGCAGATGACGCGCAGTTTCGCGCCCATGCGCTGGGCCTGCTCCGCGGCTTCCAAGACGGCAACGCGGGCCTGTTCCGAGCCGTCCACACCGACTGCCACCACATTCTCAATTACGTGGGGGCCGGCCTTCGCGCGCTCGGCCTTGATGTGCTTGTCCTCTGTGGTTTCACCGAACCGGTCTGCGCAGAAGAGCGGGACGGTCACGGTGGGGCACTTCGAGTGCGCCGGCAGGGCACTGCTCACGGAGCCCAGGAGCCTGCCCACGAACCCGCCGCGTCCCCGGGTGCCGAAGACCAGGAGCTCGGCCGTTTCGGACAGATCGAGCAGCACGCCGGAGGCATCTCCGTTCTCCACCGAGCCATCGACGTCGATGGCGTAGCCGGAGACCTTCTCAAGGGCCTGTTTGACGATGGCCTCGGCGCCGTCCCGGATCACGGAGTCATCCACGGTCGCATAGCCGCCGTCCAGGCCGGAAGCCGCAAAGATGGGCACAGAGTAGGCCGTGACTACATGCAGGGGAAGCTGCCTGCGTTCGGCTTCGCGCGCTGCCCAAAGGAGGGCGCACTGGCCGTGTTCACTGCCGTCAACGCCCACCACGATTCCTCCCGGGGCAATGGACGGTTCCTCTCCGTTGCCTTCGGTCTCTGCTCGATGGCTCTCAGAGTGTTTGCCGTGCTGGTCCATGGGGCCTGCCTCCTCGCACTGCTGGCTGATGTTGCGGCTATTCTGCCAGAGCCCGCGCCCACAACGTGTTTCTCGCGCGCCTGCCGTGAGTTGCGGTCTCCAATGCTCACTATTCTCGTTTGCAAGGGTCGAATCAAGCCGGAAGAAGCGTATGTGGAAACCGGCCCGGGGCGTGGAAATCCACCGAATCGTGGCGGGAAAAACGCGGCGGCAGACATGCCGATGCCGGGGCTATCCACCACGCGATTTCTTCTGTAATGTTCGAGGCACTGGTGACCGGGGATAGTGTTTTTCAACACATCAACGGCCATCATTCGCGACCGCTTGGGGACCCGGACGCCGACCCCCGGTGTTGCCTTCGGCAACGCACCTTCAAAGAGGAGCCAAGCTGTGTCAACCATGCCTGCTGCGAGTACGGAACGCACCACCGCCGTGGTCATCGGTGCCGGCATGCCCGGCCTGGCCGTGGCCAGCGAACTCAGCCGCTACGGGGTGGATGCCATCGTGGTGGACGGAATGTACGTCCCTGGCCCCTTGCAGCCGCTCAACACCGGCATCTTGCAGCGCTGCGACGCCGCCGACGCCGCGTGCCTCCAAGAGCGCAGCGAAATCCTGAGGCACCTGCGCAACTACGCAGCCAGCCACGGCCTCGACGTCCGAAGCACCACGCGGGCTGTCCGCCTCGATCGCCTGGACGAAGCCGCCCCGGCCGTGGCCGCTGCGGAGACCATGGCCTCCCCCGGCGTGGTCTCCCCAGGCGTTGTCTCTTACCAATGGGCCGTGCACACCGCGAACGGAGTGCTTTTGGCCGACCACGTCGTTGTCACCCGCTGTGGACAGAGCCAGTTGCGGCGGATGCTAGCCGAGCTTGGCATCGCTATCGGCCAGAACCTGGTCGCAGCCATGCGCGCGATTGGAATGTACCTGGTTGGAGTCGGCGAACTTGCCACACCCACGCCAAAGGAAGTCCTGCGCCAGGCCAAGGTGGTGGGCCAGGCGATTTCCGCCAAGGTCCACCCGGACAGCGTCCACGGGGCCCTCACCGGCACCTTTGCAGCAATTCCTGCTCTGGCCTAGGACTTCTTCTCGGAGCTGCTGGGCTCGTCCTCGTCATCCCCGGCATCATCGGAGTCCTCGTCATCCGCGGCATCATCGGAACCTCCACCTGCCAGCCTGCGCCGTGCGGTAATTCCCAGGAAAACCAGCAGGCCCGCGGCCACCACCGCGAAGACCACAATGCTCCAAGGGAACGGCTGGGAAGCATCGGGCACCTTCTCCGGCGTCGTCGTCGAACCGGGTGCGGCAGTGCCGGCGGTGGGCACCTCTGCCGAAGGCGCGGTGCCCGCGGAGGCGCTGCCCGCCGTCGTGCTTGCTGCTTTGGCGGTGAAGGTGAAGGTGCCTTCGATGGGGTGCGAATCCGAGCTGACAACCCGCCAGACGACGGTGTAGGCGCCGGCGGGCGCCCCCGGCCGCAGCTTCTGCGACACCACGGCATCCACAATCTCGACGGAACCATCTGCCCAGTTCCGGCCTGAGGAGTCGTTCACCTGGATTTGTGAGCCGAGCAGGAGCGGCCGGTTGTTGAACGTGACGGACACGGAGTCCGGAACGTTGGCAACCGATGAGCCGTTGGCCGGTGACGTTGACTCTGCGACGTCGTGCGCGAAGGCGGGTGCTGCCGAGAACAGGGCGGCAGAGAAAAGAACCGCTGTGAAAGCGACGACGACGGCCAGCAGCTGGCGGATAGGGCGCATGAGCGATGGACTCCCTTGATGTTGGATTCCTTACAGACTAGGCGAATTAGCGGGAGGGCCGAAGCCGCGGGCATAGGATTTGAGAGCACACTTCCCCGATCCCCGGAGACCCCCATGCTCAAACAGGGCTCAGCCATCGACCGCTACTTCAAGATCTCGGAACGCGGATCCAACTATTCGCGCGAAATCCGAGGCGGCTTCGCGACCTTCTTTGCCATGAGCTACATCGTGGTCCTCAATCCCTTGATCCTTTCCGGGACGGACTCGAGCGGCAATTCCCTTGGCTTCGCCGCCGTCGCCGCTACCACGGCCTTCGTCGCCGGCATCCTGACGATCCTCATGGGAGCCTGGGCCAAGCACCCGTTCGCAATTGCTACCGGACTGGGAGTCAATGCCTTCGTGGCAGTCACGATTGCCTCGCACCCCGGCCTGACATGGCCGGACATGATGGGCCTGGTAATGCTCTCGGGCCTCACCATGCTGATCCTGGTGCTCACCGGTTTCCGGACCGCGGTCTTCAAAGCGGTACCTGAGGCCCTGAAGACCGCGATCGTGGTGGGCATCGGCCTCTTCATCGCGCTGATCGGACTGGTCAATGCCGGCTTCGTACGCCGAATCCCGGACGCCGCGGGCACCACGGTCCCACTGGGCCTGGGCGTCGACGGGAAGCTGCTTGGCTGGCCCACCCTGGTGTTCGTCGTCGGCCTCGTCCTGACCATCGCCCTGGTTGTCCGCAAGGTGCGTGGCGCCATCCTGATCGGCATCATCGTCTCCACGGCCCTCGCGGCCATCCTGGAATTCACGCTGCACATCGGACCGAGCTTCGACGGCAAGACCTATAATCCCCGCGGCTGGTCCTTGGTGGCGCCCAAGTTCACCGAGTGGGCCGCACCGGACTTGTCGCTCATCGGCAAGGCGAACCCCTTCGGCGCGTTCCAGCACCTTGGCATCATCGCCGCAACCCTGCTGGCGTTCGTGATCCTGCTCAGCATCTTCTTCGACGCCATGGGCACCATGGTGGGCCTGGCCAGGGAAGCAGGAAACATCGACAGGCACGGAAACATCCCCAATGTGGACCGTGTCCTGCAGGTCGACGCCCTCGGCGCGATCATCGGCGGCGGCTCCTCCGTGTCCTCCAACCAGATCTTCGTGGAATCCGGCGCCGGCATCGGCGAAGGTGCCCGCACCGGCCTGGCCTCGATCGTGACCGGCCTGCTGTTCCTCGTGGCCATGTTCTTCACCCCGCTCATCAATCTGGTTCCTTTCGAGGCCGTTGCACCCGCCCTGGTGGTGGTGGGCTTCATGATGGTGTCCCAGGTGGGCAAGATCCACTGGCAGGACTGGGGCGTCGGCATTCCCGCGTTCCTGACCATGGCCCTCATGCCGTTCACCTACTCGATCGCCAACGGCCTGGGCGCCGGGTTCATCTCCTTCGCCCTGATCCGCACCTTCCAGGGCCGTGCCCGCGAAGTCCATCCGCTCATGTGGGCTGTGGCCGCGGCGTTCCTGCTGTTCTTCGGGATCGGTCCCGTCGAGGAAATCCTGGGAGTCAAATAGGCCTTTCCGGAATACCGGACACCCTCCGCCTGCAAGCGGTACTTTTCGGCGCCGTCATGCGCTGAGCTTTAACCATGGAGATTTCCCGCGCTGTTGCCGATGTCCGCCCCACGCCATGGACCGGCCGCTTCGACGGCGACGGCGATGAGCACCGCCGCTGGTGGCAGGCCGTGGTACCCCACACTCCCAGTGCGACCGCCCCCGGCGCGACGGAAGCGGGCTCCCGGCCCGCCGTCGTCGTGGGCTTCCGCAGTGACGAAGGCGTGCGGCGCAACAAAGGCCGTATGGGCGCGGCGGCCGCTCCGGAGGCGATCCGCCAAGCCTTGGGTCCGCTGGCTTTCCACCTCGACCGGGACGTGTTCGACGCCGGCGACGTCGTCGTGGAGGACGGCTCGCTGGAGGCGGGCCAGGAGCGCGCGGGCGGCGTGATTTCGGAACTGCTCGACGCCGGCAAGCTCACCGTGCTGCTCGGCGGCGGGCACGAGACTGCTTTCGCCAGCTATTTGGGCGTGGCAGCCTCGGAGGCTGTGCGGAGCGGCAAGCGCCTCGGAGTCCTGAACCTGGACGCGCACTTCGACCTGCGGGACGAGCCGGTGCCGAGCTCAGGCACGCCGTTCCTGCAGATGGCCCGAGCGGAAGCCGCCGAAGGCCGCGAACTGAACTACGCCGTCGTCGGAATCTCCGAGCCCAACAACACGCGAGCCCTTTTCAACACGGCTGACCGGTTGGGCGTAAAGTACCTGCTGGATGAGGACTGCTCCGCCGAGGCCGTTCGGGATTTCGTGGCGGGGTTCTTGGACACCGTGGACGTGCTGTACCTGACGATCGACCTCGACGTGCTTCCGGCGTCGGTGGCTCCCGGGGTGAGCGCCCCCGCAGCGTATGGCGTGCCGCTGCCCGTTATCAGCGCTGTGTGCAAACAGCTTGCCGCGAGCGGGAAACTCCTGCACCTGGACGTCGCCGAGCTCAACCCCGAGTTCGACATCGACTCGCGGACCGCCAAGGTGGCCGCGCGCCTGGTGAACACGCTGCTGGGGTAGGGCCCCACCCAACCCAACTAGCTCGCAGTTGTTGTCGTTATGAGCCCTCATAACGACAACAACTGCGAGTTAGTTGGGCGAAAAGCGCGTCGCGGGAGGACACGTGAAGCAACGCCACGAAACCCGGCGAAAGGCTTCGAAACCATTGTTGGTTTGCGCGCCCCAGCCTGCCTAACCTCGATGCACGTGGTGTACCCGAGCGGCCAGGGAGCTGCCTGCAAAGCAGCGCACGCGGGTTCGAATCCCGCCACCACGTCTCCTCGGCCCGCCGGTGATCCAGCTCGCAGAATGACAGACATCCCATGACTCTTTGCTATCTTTTATGCAGGAATTGCCGCTCCCCCCGCGGCATCCTGCAGAAGGAGGCCCCCAATGAGCACTGCCACGATTGAAAACAACGAGATCCATTTGTCCTTTGCGTCCGTCGACGAGGTCCACGCCGGACTTGACGAAGCCGTCAGCACGCTCATCGAAGCCGCTGCCGAAAACGGCCGCTGCGGGATCCTGGTGACCCGCCGGGAGCCCGGAAGCTACACCGTTGCCTTGGACGAGTCGGTCCCGTTCGGCCAGACCCACGAGGTCCTCGCCGCCTAGGAAACCTAGGCAACCAAGTAACAGCTCAGACAAAAACCGGGGCTTGTTTCCCAGACCACGCCAAGAAGGCGCGGAATGGGAAACAAGCCCCGGTTTTTTGATCTATAGAGTTACTACGCCCGGCGCAACTCCACGCCGTCGGACTTCATGAAAAGCTGCTTGGCGGCTTCATCGGCGCCAGGTCCTGCGGGTTCAAGCCACACGACATTGCCGCTGTCCGACACTTCCTGCACCTCCCCCGCCGCGACCACATGTGCGTGCCTTACGACTTCGATCCGCTCCCCCACCTTCAACGTTCCCCAGTTGGAAACGACGGCGGACTGTGCGATTCGCCTGGACAGGACTGTCCCGCGTGCCTTCATTGAACTTCTACCCCTTTGTGGATGTTCGCTACTTCAGTTGTGAACGGATATTCCCCGGCAAGCCCACGGCATCTTCGGCGTGGACAATGCCGTACCCCATAAGTTCTACTACACAGAAAGCGCCCCGGTGGACGTATTGCCGAACATTTCCGGGGCGCTTCCTATTGTTCACGCGAACAGTATTTTGTTCGGCGTCAGGCGAGAATTCCGACGGCGGATTCGGCGGCCGCCCGCACCTCGCCGGCGCCTACAAGACAGTCCGCGGCTTCCAGCTCAGGTGAGAGGAACCGGTCGGTACCAGGACCATCGACGACGCCGCGCAGCACCTCGATCACAGCGGTGCCGGCCGGCCCCGGGGTGAGTTCGCCACCGGACAGTTTGGTGCGGATGTCGAGGGCACGGGTGCTCGTCACGAGTTCCACAGCCAGGACGCGGCGCAGGTTCTCGATCGCTTTGCGGAGCTTGCGGGCAGCGTGCCATCCCATGGAGACGTGGTCTTCCTGCATGGCCGAGCTCGGGATGGAGTCCACTGATGCGGGCACGGCGAGGCGCTTGTTGTCCGAGACGAGGCCGGCCTGGGTGTACTGGGCGATCATGAGGCCCGAGTCCACTCCGGGGTCGTCGGCAAGGAAGGCCGGGAGGCCGTGCGAGCGGGCTGGGTCCAGCATGCGGTCCGTGCGGCGCTCGGCGATGGAGGACAGGTCCGCCACGGCGATCGCCAGGAAGTCCAGGACGTACGCCACCGGGGCGCCGTGGAAGTTTCCGTTGGAGGACACGCGGCCGTCCGGGAGCACCACGGGATTGTCGATGGCTGCAGCCAACTCACGGGAAGCCACGAGTTCGGCATGCGTCACGGTGTCGCGGACCGCGCCGGCCACCTGGGGTGCGCAGCGGAGCGAGTACGCGTCCTGGACCTTGGTGTCATTGACGCGGTGCGAAGCGACGATCGGCGAGTTGGACAGCACACGCAGCATGTTGTCCGCGCTTGCAGCCTGGCCCGGGTGGGGCCGCAGGGCAGCGTGCAGCTCCGGCAGGAACACCTGGTCCGTGCCGAGCAGCGCCTCGACGCTGAGCGCGGCGGTGATGTCCGCCGTCGTAAGCAGCAGGTGCAGGTCGGCGATGGCCATGAGAAGCATGCCGAGCATGCCCTCGGTGCCGTTGACGAGCGCGAGGCCTTCCTTTTCCGCGAGGACGACCGGCTCGATGCCGTGTGCGGCGAGAAGCTCGGCAACCGGCTTCTTTCCGGCGGCGCCGTAGAGCTCGCCGTCGGGCCCGGTGGCTTCGCCTTCGCCCATCAGGACGAGGGCGCAGTGGGACAGCGGGGCAAGGTCGCCGGAGCAACCCAGGGAGCCGAATTCACGCACCACGGGGGTGATGCCGGCGTTGAGGACGTCCACCATGGTCTGCAGGACCACGGGGCGAACGCCCGTGCGGCCCGAGGCCAGGGTCTTGGCGCGCAGGAACATGATGCCGCGGACCACTTCGCGCTCGACTGCCGGGCCCATGCCGGCGGCGTGGCTGCGGATGAGCGACTTCTGCAACTGGGTGCGGAGCTCGTTGGGGATGTGGCGGTTGGCCAGGGCTCCAAAGCCCGTGGAGACGCCGTATGCCGGGACTTCGCTGTGCGCGAGGCCGTCGATGTGGGCGCGGACCTTGGCAACCGTGTCCAGGGCTTCCTGGGAGATGGTCACTTTGGCGTCGTGGCGTGCGACGGCGACGACGTCCTCCGGCGTGACTCCGCTGGAACCGAGCGTGACGGTCAGCGGCTGGTGTGTTGTAACTGTCATTTTTCCTCGTTCTTCCCAACTAGCTCGCAGTTGTTGTCGTTTTGGGGTGCCATAACGACAACTAATGCGAGCTAGTTGGGGTTGTGGGGTCTGGTTAGTTGGTTTCCGTCATGGGGATGCGGACGCCGCGTTCCTTGGCGACCTCGACGGCGCGGTCGTAGCCGGCGTCGACGTGGCGGATGACGCCCATGCCGGGGTCGTTGGTGAGGAGCCGCTCGAGCTTCTCGGCGGCGAGGTCGGTGCCGTCGGCGACGGAGACCTGGCCCGCGTGCAGGGACCGGCCGATGCCCACGCCGCCACCGTGGTGGATGGAGACCCAGGTAGCGCCGGAGGAGGTGTTGATCAGGGCGTTCAACAAGGGCCAGTCGGCAATGGCGTCGGAGCCGTCGGCCATGGACTCGGTCTCGCGGTACGGGGAGGCCACGGAACCGGAGTCCAGGTGGTCGCGGCCGATCACGATGGGCGCCTTGACCTTGCCTTCCTTTACGAGCTGGTTGAACAGCAGGCCGGCCTTGGCGCGTTCGCCGTAGCCGAGCCAGCAGATGCGGGCGGGCAGGCCTTCGAATTCGACGCGCTCGGCGGCGGCGTCGAGCCACTTGTGCAGGTGGGCGTTCTCCGGGAAGAGTTCCTTGATCGCGGCGTCGGTGACGGCGATGTCTTCGGGGTCACCCGAGAGCGCGACCCAACGGAACGGGCCCAGGCCCTCGCAGAACAGCGGGCGGATGTAGGCCGGGACGAAGCCGGGGAACTCGAACGCCCGGTCGTAGCCGCCCTTGCGGGCCTCGTCGCGGATCGAGTTGCCGTAGTCGAAGACCTCGGCGCCGGCGTCCTGGAATTCCACCATGGCCTGGACATGCTTGGCCATGGAGGCCTGGGCCTTCTTGGTGAATCCTTCAGGGTCGGCTTCGGCCTCGGTGTGCCACTCGGCCACGCTGATGCCTTCGGGCAGGTAGGAGAGCGGATCGTGGGCGCTGGTCTGGTCGGTCACGACGTCGATGGTCAGCTCGCCGGCCTTGTGGCGGCGCAGCAGTTCCGGGAACACTTCGGCTGCGTTGCCGACGTAGCCCACCGACCAGCCGCGGCGCTCTTCCTTGGCCTTGACGACCTTGGCGATCGCGGCGTCGAGGTCGGTTTCGACCTCGTCCAGGTAACGCTTGCCAGCGCGGCGGCGCAGGCGGGTCTCGTCGACGTCGACGATCAGGCACGCGCCGTCGTTCAGGGTCACGGCCAGCGGCTGGGCGCCGCCCATGCCACCGCAACCACCGGTCAGGGTCAGGGTGCCGGCGAGCGGCCCCTCGGTGGAGCCTTCCGCGGCGGGGGCCGGGTGGCGACCCTCTGCAGCGAGCTTGTTCCCGACGGCGGCAAAGGTTTCGTAGGTGCCCTGCAAGATGCCTTGGGTGCCGATGTAGATCCAGGACCCTGCGGTCATCTGGCCGTACATCATCAGGCCCTCGGCCTCGAGACGGCGGAACTCGGGCCACGTTGCCCAGTCGCCCACGAGGTTGGAGTTGGCCAGCAAGACGCGGGGCGCCCATTCGTGGGTGCGGAACACGCCGACGGGCTTGCCGGACTGGACGAGCAGGGTCTCGTCCTTCTCCATGGTTTCCAGGGTGCGGGTGATGGCGTCGAACGCGGCCCAGGAGCGGACTGCCCGGCCAGTGCCGCCGTACACCACCAGGTCATCCGGGCGTTCGGCGACCTCCGGGTCCAGGTTGTTCATCAACATGCGCAGCGGCGCTTCTGTCTGCCAGCTCTTGGCGGTGAGCTCGGTGCCGCGGGCGGCCTTGACCGGACGGGCTCCGGTGGTGAAATCGGCGGGTGCCATGATGACTCCTTCGTCTCTGGAGGTTGCTAGGTGGAAGTCCTTCTGTATCCAGTAGAGCCCCTCCGCAAGGGTCTTGGAATGGCTTTAGGGAGGGTGCTGTCCGGAATACCAGACTCAACTGACTCGCAGTAGTTGTCGTTATGAGCGCCCATAACGACAACTACTGCGAGTCAGTTGGGGCGGGGCGGGCTAGGACGGGCGGCCGTGGATGCGGATCGAGAGTTCGTCCGCCGTTTTCTGGATCCGGGCCGCCAACGCGGGCCATTCCTCGGCCGGCACCCGGTCCTCGAGGAATGTCACGGCGACTGCCGCCGTCGGCCATCCCAAATGGTCGGTGACGGCGGCGGCCACGGAACCGAATCCAGGCGTGACTTCGCCGTGTTCGGTCGCGTAGCCGCGCTGCCGGACCTGGTCCAAATGCGAGGACAAGGCCGAGTACTTCATGATGGGCGATTCCATCTCGTGCCGGGCGGTAAAGGCGGCGGCGTTCGGGTAGAGTGCCCTGACCTGCGACTTCGGCAGTGCGGCCAGGATCGCGCGCCCGCTGGCGGTGAGGTGGCTGGGAAGCCGGACCCCGACGTCGGTCACGAGGGACGGGCGGTTCTTGGCCCGCTCCTCCACGATGTAGAGCACATCGCGGCCGTGCAGGACAGCCAAGTGCGCGCTCTCGCCGATCGCATCCACGAGGGCGGCGAGCATGGGGCGGCCGAGCCGCGACAACGGCTCTTGCCGCGAGTACGCCGAGCTGAGTTCAAAGGCGCTGATGCCAAGCCCGTAGCGCTGCTCCTCATGAAGGTGCAGGACGAATCCGTTGGCCTCCATGACGCCGAGCAGGTGGTAGACGCTGGACCGGGGCAGGCCCAGCGCGGTGGCGATGTTGGACGCTGCCATCGGGCCACGCCGGGACGCAAGCAACTTCAGGATGCGCAGGGTGTTCTCGGCAGCCGGGACCTTGGAAGCGGCCCGGCCTTGAGTGGATGGCTGTATGGTCATGGCTCCTCTTCGAGTGCACGGTAATGCCCGGCCCGCCCCTTCTGCCCCCAAGGCGGCCGGGTGGGTGTCCGGGATCCCGTACTTAAGCGTGCGCCCCGCGGAGCGGATCGGGAAGCCAATCAGAACATTAAGGTGTCTGGAATACCAGACATTCGCGCACGAAACAGCCAGTCCGCGGCGCAGCGTCTGAGAACCGAGACAACGATGTCCCGTGAGTCCCATCACAGCCCGCTCCGGAATGGTCTGCTGGTTAACAGTCCCCCTCCCAATGACGAGAAGGTATTCGCATGCAGCAAGCCCCAACAGCCGTCAGGACGCCGGCCGCCAAAGTCGTCGAAGGCGTCGAAGGCGCGGTCACCACAGTTCTCAGCCGTGGCCTCAACGTCCGCCACATCCGCTTCATGGCGCTCGGTTCGGCCATCGGAACAGGCCTATTCTACGGTTCTGCGTCTGCGATCCAAAAGGCCGGACCGTCGGTTCTCTTCGCATACATGATCGGTGGAGCCGCCGTCTTCATGGTGATGCGGGCCCTCGGCGAAATGGCCGTCCGCCACCCCGTCTCCGGCTCGTTCGGCCAGTACGCCAGCCGTTACCTGGGACCGCTGGCAGGGTTCATCACCGGGTGGACCTACGTCTTCGAGATGGCCATCGTGGCAATCGCGGACGTGACGGCCTTCAGCATCTACATGGGCTTTTGGTTCCCGCAAGTGGACCGGTGGATCTGGGTCCTGGCGATTATCTTCCTCCTTGGCGCCATGAACCTCCTGAGCGTCAAAGTCTTCGGGGAGCTCGAGTTTTGGTTCTCGCTCATCAAGGTGGTGGCGATCATCGCCATGATTGCCGGTGGCGCCGCGATCATCGTGTTCGGCTTCCACTCCGGCAGCGGAGGCGCGGCACCGGGGCTGGGGAACCTCGTTGACCACGGCGGACTGTTCCCGAACGGTTTCGGCGGTCTCCTTGCTTCCTTCGCCGTTGTCATGTTCGCCTTCGGCGGGATCGAAACGATCGGCATTACTGCGGGCGAAGCCGCCGACCCCAAGAAGGTCATTCCGCAGGCCGTCAACACCGTTCCGGTCCGCGTGCTGCTGTTCTACGTCCTGACGCTCGGCGTGCTCATGAGCCTGTTCCCGTGGAACGATATCGGGAACAACGGCAGCCCGTTCGTGCAGATCTTCAGCGGCCTCGGCATCCCCGCGGCGCCCCACATCCTCAACGCCGTAGTCATCACCTCGGCGCTGTCAGCCATCAATAGCGACATCTTCGGCGCCGGACGGATCCTCTTCGGGCTTTCCCAGCAAGGACATGCCCCGAAGAGCTTCGGCAAGATCTCGAGACACGGCGTTCCGTGGATGACCGTGGTCCTCATGGGCGGCATCCTGCTGGTGGGCGTGGTGCTCAACGCGGTCATTCCCGAGGACGTGTTCCTGGTGATCGCTTCCATCGCCACCTTCGCGACAGTCTGGGTGTGGGTCATGATCCTCGCCTCGCACGTTGCCATGAAGCGCGAAATCAAGCGCAAGGGACTTCCGGCGTCGGAATTCGCCTCGCCGTGGTGGCCTGCGGCGTCCGTGGCGACCATCGCCTTCATGGCCCTCGTGATCGTGATCCTTGGGGTCTTCGAGGACACCCGCGTGGCCCTGTACGTCGGTGCTGTCTGGCTCGGACTGTTGGTGCTGGCCTACAAGCTCTGGGTCCGCGGCGGCGGACGGGTGCGCGCCGACCTCGTCGACGAAACAGCCTCGATTCCCGTGGTCGCCCGGCGCTCCTAGCGCCCCTGACCAGGACGACGACGGCGGCTCCCGCCAGCCATCGACCGTCACCGCAGGCCAGCGCTATCATCAGGGATGGTTCCGTTCACCAACCTCCTGGCGTTTGCGCTGGCCGCACTGGTCCTCATCGCAGTCCCCGGTCCCAGCGTCCTGTTCGTGATCGGGCGTTCCCTCGCCCTCGGCCGCAAAGGCGGGCTCCTGAGCGTCCTTGGAAATGCCCTGGGCATGGTTCCGCAGATCCTCGCCGTGGCGCTGGGACTTGGTGCGGTCCTGGCCCAATCGATCATGCTGTTCACCATCATCAAGTTCGCCGGCGCAGCGTATCTGATCTACCTCGGCGTGTAGGCGATCCGTCACCGCGGCGGGCGTTCGACGGCGGCCGGTCCGCCGCCGTCGCGGTCCCTGTGGCGGCTGATCCGCGAGGGTTTCATCGTGGGTGCGAGCAACCCGAAGTCAATCGTGTTCTTCGTAGCCGTCCTGCCTCAATTCGTGGCATATTCGAGCGGCAGCATTCCGCTTCAGCTCGCTGAGCTGGGGGCAGTCTTCCTGGTCATCGCGCTGATTTCGGACAGTATCTGGGCCCTCGCAGCGGGCACGGCACGCCACTGGTTTGCCCGCTCACCACGGCGGATCTCCACCTTGGGTGCCACGGGCGGGGTCATGATGATCGGGCTCGGCGGAACCCTGGCGCTCACCGGCACCAAGTCTTAGAGTCGCAGGACCGGGAGCGGCTACCGTCTCAGCCGGCCGGAAGCCAATCCACGTGCGAATCCGAGTCGTAGACCCGGCAGACCCGCACGCTGTCCTGGGCCGGACCATCAACAAGCTTGGTGGTGATCTTCATGAGAATGTCGTACGACGCAAGGCCCGAGGCCGCCGTTGACTGGGCGGGGTTCCCGGAGAACGCGATGGAGACAACGGTGAAAGGCCGGGGCACCACCGTTCCGGTCACGATTGCGGAGTGGGCGGCATCGCTTTGCAGCCTCGAAGTGCAGCTGTCCTTGATACGTTGGATCCCCGCCGCGTCGAGCCCCTGTGCCACAGGAGCAGGCGCAGCTGGAGCCGGAGCCGGCACGACGGGCGCCGGCACCGGGGCATCGGGCTTGGCACTGCTCGCCGGGGCGGGGACCGGGGCCTGACTTGAAGGTGCCGCGGCAGGCGGCGTCCTGGCGGCCGGGCTGTTGGCGGCCGGCGCCGACGCGGGGGCACTCGGCGTCGCGGTCGGCGTCGTGCTTGCACCGGCCGCAGAAGCCACCGCACTCACGGTGACCGACGGCGCGGCGCCGGCAATCGAGCTTGATGATGTCTGCGTGGCGTTGAGGGTGATTGCCCCCGCTAGCCCGACCGCCACCACGCCCGCAACGACGATTCCTGCCTTTGCAGCTCGCCTCATTGTTCCCCCTCCCAGACCTGACGGAACATTTGACTTGAGCGTAGGGACTGTTCGCCCGGCCCGGCATGCGTAGCCCCTACCCGTCTTTTGCCCGGACTACTCGGATGACCACTTGCTTGCCTTCGGACCTGTCCGAGTAGTAGTCCAAGTGACGTGAGTGACCCATGTTCCATAACGGGTGAAAGTCACTCATGTGTCACGTGTGGTGGGCGCCTACCGTTGGTGGATCGCGACTGCAAAGGAGTGATTCCGATGTTCGATCCGTATTCAAGGCACGGTGCGCGGATGCGCAGGCAGCGCCGCCGCGAGCTGGCTTCGCGACTACGCCAGCTATATTCCAGGGCAGCCAAACACGCCAAAACGACGGCGTCCCCCTTCAAGGTGGGCGACTATGTGGCCGGTGACGATCCCTTCAACGGATGCCAGGAGGGCGTCGTGGCTGTCATCAAAGGCTCGTCGGTTGGTTTGCATACCGTCGCCCCAAGACGCGGCGCCGTGGTCTACTACGACTACCGCCAGCTGAGAAAGCCGTGGTGAACATGTCCGCTGCCGGCATTCCAGCCAACCGATTCATGACAATTGCAGAGGTCGCTGAAGCGCTGCGCGTCTCCAGGATGACCGTCTACCGCCTGGTGAACTCCCATGCCATTCATGCTGTGCGGTTCGGGCGGTCCTACCGCGTTCCGGAGTCGGCGGTCGAGTCCTACATCGAGCATTCCGCCGTTGACGAGGCTGAGCTGAACACGGACGACGACGGCGGCTCAGCAGACCACTGAGCGCCGCGGCAATCAGCGCACGACGGCGGCGCGGTGCCGCAGTTAGGAGGTTGCGCAGACCGCGCGGTTCCGGCCGAGGGACTTGGCCTGGTAGAGGGCTTTGTCGGCGGCCACGACCATGTGGGCAACCTCGGCATTGGCGAGGGTGCTGGGGGCGATGCCATAGCTCACCGTGGGGAAAGTGATGCCGTCCGGAGCTTCTGCCGAGGCCAAACGGCGGCTGATTTCGCTGGCGATGAGTTCCGCGCTCTCCAGATCGGCACCGGGAAGCAGGATGGTGAATTCCTCTCCGCCGTACCTCCCGACGAGGTCCGTGTGGCGGACCGAGGCCTGGCACGCTGCAGCGAAGGCTTGGATGGCGGTATCGCCGGCAGCGTGGCCATGGCTGTCATTGAGGGACTTGAAATGGTCGAGGTCGGCGAGGATCAACGTGGAAACCGATCCCGCGGAGTGCAGCCTGTTGATTTCCTGGGTGGCCAACTCCATGAAGGCAGTGCGGTTCAGGAGCCCCGTCAAGCCGTCCCGGGTGGCGCGTTCGTTGAGGCCGTTGATCAGTTGCTCATTGCTCAGCGCCGTCATGCTGAAGGACACGGTGACCAGAAGCACGATGGTGACCACGCTGGTGGTTGCCGAGCTGAGGTAGGTGCCGAAGTCCGGGCCGTCGGGCCCTTCCACGAGGTAGGCGATCCCCCGGCAGAAGAAGAAGGACGCCAGCACTCCCGCGGCAAGTGCCAAGGAGCGGTGGGCCTGCGAAACGCTGGGCTTCAACCGCCAGAGTTCAACTGTTGCCAAACCCATGCCCAAGGACATCATGGCCAAATACACCAGGCCGCCGGACCACACGTTGGTGGCGGGGTTCTCCAGCGCGGCGGCTACGGCGGTGGCGGCGGGTCCCGCGAGGAGCTGCCATCGCGGCGTCGGAAGCAACCTCAACGAACGCGAGCCTGCCCACACACTGAACGCGCCCGCCACCAGCAAAGCATTGCCGAGGGGACCCGCCCAGATTTGCTGGGACGTCCCGCTGAGCAGGTACGCCATGTTCCCCGAGAGCAAGAAAACGAGGGCGAGGCACCACCAGCCGCTGTACGCGGAGCGGGTCCGGCGGAACGATCCGAAGAACAGCAGGCAGAGAGTAGACGCGACAACGCCCACAGCTATCTTCAAGCTGACCGGATCGAGACCCATATTCGCTCCCCTCGTGCGCACCAGCCTACGACATCGAGGGGCGACTCAGCGGGCGGACCAGCCCCCGTCCATCGTGTAGCTGGCCCCGGTGACCATGCCGGCGTCGTCGGACGCTATCCACGCGGCCAGCGACGCTACTTCCGCGGGCTCCACGAGGCGTTTCACCGCGGACTCCGTCAGCATGACCTTGGCCAGGACCTCCGATTCGGGGATGCCGTGCAGCAGGGCCTGGTCCGCGATCTGCTTCTCGACGAGGGGCGTACGCACGTACCCCGGATTGATGCAGTTGGAGGTGACTCCGTGCTGGCCGCCCTCAAGGGCAGTCACTTTGCTGAGCCCCTCGAGTCCGTGCTTGGCCGAGACATATGCGCTCTTGAAGGCCGATGCCCGCAGCCCGTGGACCGAGGAGATGTTGATGATCCGGCCGAATCCGTTGGCGTACATGTGCGGGAGTGCGGCCCGGATGAGCAGGAAAGGGGCCTCGAGCATGAGGGTCAGGATGCGGTGGAAATCTGCCGGTTCGAACTCCTCGATCGGAGCAACCTTCTGGATGCCGGCGTTGTTGACGAGGATGTCGCAATCCAGGCTGAGGCCGGCGAGCGCCTCGGTGTCGAGCAGGTCGACGGGCCAGGCGGTGCCGCCCAGCTTGTCGGCGAGCGCCGCGGCTCCGGCGGCATCGACGTCGGCCACCACAACTTTCGCGCCCCGCGCGGCGAGGGCCGTGGCACATGCTGCCCCGATGCCGCTCGCCCCGCCGGTGACAAGGGCCTTGCGGCCCTCCAGGGTCATGCCCGGGCTCCCACGGGGAGGCCGTGGCGAACGGCGTCAGCGTTGTCGACGTCTTCCAGCGCCACGCCGCGGGTTTCCTTGAGCGTCAGGACAACGACGGCGGTGATCACGCAGGAGATCACCAGGTAGATGGCCGTGGGCATCCAGGATCCGGTGTCCTTGAGCCACTGGGTCGCCAGCAGCGGGGCGAGCGAACCGGCGAAGATCGAGGTGACCTGGGAGCCAAGGGAGACGCCCGAGTAGCGCATGCGGGTGGGGAAGAGCTCGGTCATGATGGCCGGCTGCCCTGCGTACATGAAGGCGTGCAGGCAGAGGCCGATGGTCACGGCGAGGACGATCACCACCGCGTTCTTGGTGTCGAACATGGGGAAGGCGAAGAACGGCCACGTGGCGCCGCTGATGGCGCCGATCAGGTAAACCGGCTTCCGTCCCCAGGTGTCTGCCAGCCGGCCCAGTTGCGGGATGACGATGAAGTGGACAACGTGCGCGATCAGCAGGGCGAGCAGCAAGGAGGAGGTGTCGTACTTGTCCACGCTCTTGAGGTACACGATGGAGAAGCTCACCACGAGGTAATACATGATGTTCTCGGCGAGCCGCAGTCCCATGGCCTGCAGGATGCCCTTGGGGTACTTGCGGATGACTTCGCCAACGCCGTAGCTCACGGCTTGTTCTTCCTCCACCTGGGCTTTTGCCTCAAGGAAGATGGGAGCCTCGGTCACGTGGGTGCGGATGTAGTAGCCCACGAAGACGATCACGGCGGAGAGCCAGAAGGCCACGCGCCATCCCCAGCTCAGGAAGGCTGCGCTACTGAGGGTGGTGGACATGACGAACAGGACCAGCGTGGCCAGGAGGTTGCCGACGGGAACGGCGGCCTGCGGCCAGCTTGACCAGAATCCGCGGGACTCCTTGGGGCTGTGTTCTGCAACCAGCAGCACCGCGCCGCCCCATTCGCCACCCAGTGCGAAGCCCTGGATGAAGCGGAGCGCAACGAGCATGGCCGGCGCCCAGTAGCCGAAGTCGGCGAAGCCCGGGAGGCAGCCCATCAGGAAGGTGGAGACACCGACAATCACGATGGTGAGCTGCAGGGTGGGTTTGCGGCCGAGCTTGTCGCCGATCTGGCCGAAGACAATGCCGCCGAGGGGCCGCGCAATGAAGCCCACAGCGTACGTCAGGAACGCCTGGATGATGCCGTCAAGGTCGTTGCCGGTGGGCGGGAAGAAGTACTTGCCGAAAACCAGCGTTGCGGCGGTGGCGTAGAGGAAGAATTCGTACCATTCAACCACCGTGCCCACCATCGAGGCGGCAACGATCTTTTTGAGGCCTGCGCCCTTGCCGGGGGCGGCGCCTGCTGCGGAGCGTTGTCCTACGCTCATGTCCATCTCCTTAGTGTCCACACTGACACGTGCTGTGATCCACAACACGAAATGCTCCAATGAGTATTGCCGCACAATACTGGGGCTTCAATACCCAAAATGGCACCTTATGTGTGCAGAATTGCAGATATGAATCCGAATCCCGACGACCTCCTCGTCCTCCTCGCGGTATCGCGCTCAGGAAAGTTCACGACGGCGGCCCAGGCCTTGGGCCTGAACCACACCACCGTTTCCCGCAGGATCGCCGCGCTCGAGAAGGCGCTCGGCGGCCGGGTCCTCGCGAGGGCGGCAGGTGGCTGGGAAGTCACGGAGCTCGGTGCCGAGGCGGTGGGCGTCGCAGAGCGGATCGAAGCGGCCGTGGGCACGCTGGGACCGGAAGACCGCGCGCCGGACCCCATTGCCGGCGTCGTGCGCATGACGGCAACCGACGGTTTCAGCGCGTACATCGCGGCACCCGCCGTGGCGCGATTGCGGCGATCGCATCCGGGCCTCACGGTCGAGATCATCACGGTGACCCGTCGGGCGCTCCAGCAGCGTTCCGGACTGGACCTCGAGGTGGTGGTGGGCGAACCCCAGGTGCACCGGGCCGAGGCTGTGCTTTTGGGCGAGTACATGCTGGGAATGTATGCCTCGCGCGAGTACTTGGCTTTTCACGGCGTGCCCGGCACGGTGGAGGAGCTCACGCAGCATCAGCTGGTCTATTTCGTGGATTCCATGCTGCAGGTGGACGATCTCGATGCCCCGCGCCGGCTGGTCCCCTCCATGCGCGACGGCCTGAGCTCCACGAACGTCTTCGTCCACGTGGAAGCGACGCGTGCCGGAGCCGGCGTCGGCTTCCTGCCGTGCTTCATGGCGGACCGTCACCCGGACCTGGTGCGGCTGCTGCCCTCGGATTTCGCGGAGCTGCTCCCCTATTGGATGGTCCTGCGGCCCGACTCGATGCGCCGCCCCGCCGTTGCCGCCGTCGTGCACGCCCTGCAGGAGGAGACCGCCGCCCACCGCGAGCTGCTGCTGGCTCGCCGCTGAAGTCCCAACCCCCGCTCACATATACGCCCTCCCCGGCCAACGCTCGCTCACATATGAGCGCATCGGAGGGCAACCGTCAGGCGGTTGGCCGCGGATCGTGCCGGATCTGGGCGCCGACGGCGAATGCCCGCACCTTGGCGTCGTTCCAGATATGCGCGGGCACCGCCCCGCCGAGGAGCTTCCGGGCCAACTGGGGATCGTCGCCGAAGGGCTCGTGGCTACCCGCCATGATCATGTTTCCGTACCGCCTGCCCTTGAGCATCGCGGGATCGGCAATGATCATGGTGTGCGCAAAGGTGTCTGCGATGGTGGCGGCGTCCTCGCGGGCGTTCTTGAGGTCCGGCGCATCCCCGGAATTCACCACGTAGAGCCCGCCCGGCGCCAGCACCCTGGACGCGTGGTCGTTGAATTCGCGGGTGGTGAGCGCCCTCGGAGTGAGGGCCCCGGCAAAGACGTCCCGGATGATGAGGTCGCGGGTGTCCGGAGTGAGGCCCTCGGTCACTTCCCTTGCTTCACCCACGCGGATTCGCAGCAATGGGGCCTTCGGGAGGTCGAACCAGCCGCGAACATACTCGGCCAGTTTGCCGTCAAGCTCCACCACCACTTGGCGCGCATCCGGGTAGGCGGCGTGGAAGTACCGGGCAAGGGAACATGCTCCGCCGCCCAGATGCAAGGCACGCAGCTTCGGCTTGGACTCGGGCGGCCATTTGGATTCCACCAGGGCCGCAATCCAGCGCATGTACTCGAAGTCCAGGAACAGCGGTTCTGCCACGTCGATGTGCGAGCTCATGACGCCATTGATCTTCAGGAGCCAGCCGTTGGAGTTGTCCGGGTCGGCAACGAGTTCACAATCCCCGGTGTCGATGTAGTAGACGCCCTCCACGGGACCGTTCGGCTTGGTGCCCGCGGGCACCTCGATGACCCCGGCAGCCTGCCCGGCGCCCCTGCCCTTGCCACGCTTCGCCACTACACCCGCCCTCTTCCGGTCATCCTTCAACCCTAGTTGACGCCCCAGCCTTGCGGTCAGCCCCCGACGGCGGCACGCACCAGCGTTGCGCTCAGCCCCCGACGGCAGCACGCACCATCCGGATCTCCGGCAGTTCGTGCCAATCCGGCGGCAGGAGCTGACGCGTACCGTCAGGCTGGAAGCCATTCTTGCGGTAGAACGCCTGGGCACGTGGATTGTCTTCAAGCACCCAAAGGTATGCGGCAGCGTTGCCGACAACGGCGTCGAGCAATGCTTGCCCCACGCCCAATCCGTGCACTCGACGCAAGGTGTAGATCATCTGCAGTTCCACGTCGCACGGCCCATCCTCATCGCGGGACTGCCCGGAAGAAGCGATTCCCACAAGCGCGCCGTCGGTGTCGTGGGCGAGCATCGGCTTGTACGAGCCCGCCAATGCTTCGCGCTGCCTCTCGATCCGTGTGTTGATGGTGGCTTCACGGCTGGCGAAGAACTCCTCGGGCAAGAGGTGTCCGTAGCTTTCCCGCCAGGCAGCAAAGTGCATGCGGGTCAGGGGCTCGACGTCGTCCATCGTTGCCGGGCGAAGGGTAAATTCCATGCGGACAGCCTAGCGTCACACCACGCGGGCTATCGCGAAGCCGTCCCAGCCCTTGGATCCAACGGTTTGGATGGCCGTCGCGTCGAGTCGCGGATCCCTGCCCATCATCTCGAGTGCCCCTACGATGCCCGGCGCGTTCACCTCATCCATGGAAGGATCCAGGATGGCGCCCTCCCAGATGACATTGTCCATGACGATCACCGTGCCCGGCCTCCCGAGCCTGATGGCCCAGTCGAGGTAGTTGGAATCGTTCTCCTTGTCGGCATCGATGAAGACAAAGTCGAACGGGCCGTCCCGCATGGGATCTTCGGCCAGCGCCGCAAGGGTCTCCAGCGCCGGGCCGATCCGGATGTCTACTTTGTGCCCGATCCCCGCCATGTCCAGGTTTACCCTGGCGACTTCAGCGTGTTTGGGGAGGTATTCGCACGTGACCAGGCGGCCGTCGTCGGGCAGTCCCTGGGCCATCCAGATCGCGCTGAAGCCGGCCAAAGTGCCGATCTCGAGCACGTGCCGCGCGCCGGACAACTGCACCAGCATCTTGAGCAACTTGCCGGCGTTGGGCGCTACCTCGATGGGCGGCATCCCGGCGTCGAGGGCGGACTGCACCGCGTGTTTGAGCGCGGCGTTCGGGCGGACGACGGCGGTGGACAGGTATTCCTCGACGGCCACCCAGCCGGGCTGGGCCTTGTGTTCAAATCCGTTGTGTTCAAACATGGCCCCAGTCTGGCACCGGGCACGGGCAGTGGGAAGGACCTACTCCCCCTGGGCGATCGCCTTTTCAAGCCGCTCGACCTTACCCGTGAGTTCTCCGGCGTATCCCGGCCGGATATCCGCCTTGATCACCAGGGAAACCCGGTTACCGTACTTGCCCACGGCCTCGGTGGCGCGCTTGACGACGTCGAACACCTCATCCCACTCGCCCTCGATGGTGGTGAACATCGAGTCCGTCTGGTTGGGGAGCCCGGATTCGCGGACGATCTTCACGGCTTCGGCAACGGCGTCGTGTACCGAGCCATCAACGGATACGGCGCCAGCAGTGGGCTGGCCGGACGGGGCAACTGAGAAGGCAAGCAACATGAATCCAGTCTTTCATGGGCAAGAATGTCACAAAAGTGATTGGAGGCCCTCCGTTGCTACTGTGAGCAGCATGGACCGGCCCTTGGAACGCAAGCCACTTAGAGCTGACGCTGCGCGCAATGTCGACAAGATCATCACGGCGGCGCGGCAGTGCTTCCGCGAGCTGGGTCCGGAGGTTCCCCTGCAGACCATCGCGGCCACCGCAGGTGTCGGCCCGGCCACCTTGTTCCGCAACTTCGCGGACAAAGAACAACTCGTCTTGGCTGCCCTATCGCGGCAACTCAGGCTTCACGTGGACCCGGTCGTGGCGGAGTCCCTCGCTGGCATGGATGCCGCCGTCGGGCTCATCAACGTGATCGACGCCGTAGTCCAGGTTGCCAGCGAAGACGCCAACCTGCTGGGCGCCGTCGCCGGCCGCCGCGGACTCCTTGTGGGTATCACGGGCGGCTTGATCGATTCCATGGCTGAACTCCTCAGCCGCGGCCAGGGCCAGGGTTCGCTGCGCCGGGACATTTCCATCGAGGACATGGTGCGCCTTGTTGCCATGCTGATCGGCGCCGTCGACACCATGGAGCCGGGATCCCGCGCCTGGGAACGGCCGGTTGCCTTGCTTGAGGACGCCATCCGCACCGAACGCCCGTCGCGCCCGCTGCCGCAACAGACCCCCATCCCCGGGATGACTTTTCAATAACCAGCGCACGACGGCGGTCCGCACCGCAGCTACGATCGCCACTGCCCGCTGCGGTTCAGCGCCAGCCGAGCAGCCGCAGCCCCGCGGCCGCTGCTGATCCGACGATGACCACCACCAGGAACGGGGCCCGGAGCCACAGCGCGATGGCTCCAGCTGCGAGGGCACCGAGCCGGGCGTCGAAGGCGAGGGACTGGCCGGAGGCCACCGCATTGACGACGGTCAGGGACGTCAGCAGGCCGATGGTCATGGTGCCGGCCACACGCATCATCCGGGGACTCCGCAGTAGCTTCGCCGGCACGAAATAGCCCGAAAGCTTCGTGAGGTACGCCAGTCCGCAGGCGATGAGGATCCAGAGCCAGAGGTTCATTCGGCGTTCCTTTCGCGGCTGGAAGCGTCAGCGCTTGAATGACCATGCGGGTAGGGATCGACGTCGGGCTCCATCCCTTCGTCGCTGCGGCCGTGACTGAACCAGCCGATGGCCCCCGCCACCACTGCAGCCACGAGAATGGGCACGCCCGCCGGAACGAACGGGACCGCAACGATGGTTGCCAGCGCAGCGGCTGCTGCAATCGCCCAAGGCTCACGGCCCTTGAGCCGTGGCCAGAGCAGGCCGAGGAACGCTGCAACGGCGGCGCCGTCGAGCCCCCATCGCTTGGGATCGCCCAAGGCATCGCCGGCCAGGGCGCCGACGGCCGTGAAGATGTTCCACAACACGAAAATGCCGAGTCCGGCGGTCCAGAAGCCACGGCGCTGTTCGTCCGGATTCCGTTGGCCCGAAGCGGTGGCCGTGGATTCGTCGATGGTGATGTGGGCTTGCGGGTACTTGAGCCAACCGCGGGGGCGCAACAGCGCGTTCATCTGCATCCCGTAGATGCCGTTGCGCAAGCCCAGCAGCGCCGCCGCGGTCATGGCTGCAATACCGGATCCGCCGCCGGCCACGACGCCTATGAAGGCGAACTGCGAGCCTCCGCTGAACATGAGCAGGCTGAACGCCATGGTCTGCCAGAAACTGAACCCGGAGGCCGAGGCCAACGCCCCGAACGAGATGCCGTAGAGGCCCGTTGCGATGCTGATGGAGATTCCCACCTTCACCGCCGGGGATTCGAGGAGTTTCATGCTCCCCGTTTCGCTCCGGCCAAACTCCATGCCCACAGGATCAAGGAGATCTGCAACGGTAGGCGCAGTGTGTGAATCCGCCGCGCGGATGCGGTTCCGCCGGGAGAGTATGCACGCCGGAGCGCGTCCACGTGCCCGGCCAGGAATGCGGTGAACATCAGGGTGGTGCCGCGGGCTGCGGCCTTGCGGGTGACAGGAATGAGAAGTCCGACGGCGGCAGCCGCCTCAAGCAGTCCGCTCACCGCGATCCATTCCTCCCGGGACATGACCGCCAAGGCGCCGTTGCGCGGTGCGGTTGGTTTGGCCTTGTCTTGGCCATCCTCGAGTTCGGCGTTTTCGACCGCATGGTCCTTGCGGCAGAGATAGTCCGGGACGACCGGAGCGTAGAACTTCGGCTCCTGGAAGTGCTTCCTGGCGCTCACGAGTAACAGTGCACTCATGGCCGCCGCGGAGATTGTCTGGGTTGTCCGGGCGGACCACGAAAAAGGCATGTATTCATGCAACCACAGCCCCGCCCGGCGCGGTAACCGGAAACTCGAAGAGCCGAGCGCAGACTGTTCACAATCGTTCAGAATGCTGGACTAGGTTCAGTATGATGTATGTTCTTCCTTAGTCGGGCTTGGCGCCGACCATCGCCCCCGTCCGCTGCCCCACGAAATTCAACGAGGAGTTCCATGCGCATCGCCCGCCTACAGACACCCTCCGGCCCTCAGCATGCAGTGCTGCGCAACGGAAGCTGGGACCACATCGAGGATCCCTTTGCCGAGGTCCTTTCCTTCACGGGAGAATCCAGCTCCGCGGACGACGCCGAGTTCCTCGCGCCTGTCCGCCCTTCCGTAGTGCTGGGAATCGGGCACAACCTGGGCAACAACAACCACGTGCTGCCCATCCAGGCCTGGCACAAGTCGGTCCACAGCATCGCCGGGCCGGGTGATGACATCGTGGCCGTGCGCAACGCGGGCACGGTGAACGTGGAGGGCGAGCTTGCCGCCGTCATCGGAAAACGGGCGGAGAACCTCACAGCGGAGAACGCCTTGAGCCACGTCCTTGGCTACACCGTGGTCAACGACGTCACCAACGTGGACCAAAACCAGATCGACGAAAAGCTCTTCCAGGGCAAGTCCGGCACCAACTACACGCCGCTCGGTCCGTGGATCGAAACCGGGATCGAGGACCCGGACAACGTAAGTACGGAAGTAGCGGTCAACGGCGAGGTCAAGGCCAGGTCCGGTTCCTTCAACCTGCCGTCCTCCATCACGGATTGCCTCGTCTACGTCACCGAATGGCTCACCCTGGAACCAGGCGACGTCATCATGACAGGAGCTCCGAACACCTTCGTTGCTGTCCAGCCGGGCGACCAGGTGGATATCACGCTGGGCGGCATCGGAACCCTGAGCAACACGGTCATCTGACTCGCAGTTGTTGTCGTTTTGGAGCCCCAAAACGACAACAACTGCGAGTTAGTTGGGTGCCCGCTGTGCCTAAAGCTGGGCCAGGACCTGCGCCGGCTTGTTCGTGGTGATCTCGTGGATGCCGAGGCCTTGGCACAGGGCGACATCGTTCTCCGAGTCGACGGTCCACACCCGGAAGCGGCGGCCTGATTCCAGCCAGCGCTGGACGGTGCGGGCGTGCTTGCGGACGTAGTCGATGCCCGGGCCGGCCAGCCCGACCTCGCAGTCGTCCAGGATCCGCTCGCCTTCCTGCTGGGCTGCCTTCATCACGTTGGCCACGGCTCCCCCGGTGATGGCACCCAGGCCAAGTTCATCGCGGATTTCTTCCACCGTGACGTCGTCCACGAGCTGGCAGATGTGCTCCCCGGGAACGAACTGGAGCAGGTGCTTGACGGAATCCGGGCTGAAGCTCATGAAAGAAACCTGGATGTTGTCCAGCGTGGAGGTCTCTGCATCCCAACCCTGGCTGCCCAGAACCTCCAGCACGCGGTCTTCAAGCTTGAGCTGGTATGGGCTCGGGTGCTTGAGCTCGATGGCCAGGCCGATGGCCCTGCCGGCATCGCGCAGGATGTCCAGCAGCTCCGGGAGCGTGAGGAGCTGGTCCGACTTTGCCCCGTACTGGTCCGGAATCCTGGCGCCCTTCCAGGAGGAGAAGTCCAGCTGCCGCAGCTCTTCGAGCGTCTTCTCGGCCACGGGACCGGTGCCGTCCGACGTGCGGTCCAAGTTCGCGTCGTGAAGCAGGACCACGTGCTGGTCGCGGGTCAGGTGGACATCGCACTCGACGCCGTCGGCGCCGTCGGCGATTGCCTTCAAGTAAGCGGCACGCGTGTGCTCCGCAAATGCGGCACTGGCTCCGCGGTGGGCGTAGACCTTGGGTCGCGTGCTTTGTTCCGTTTGCTCCGGGCGACCGGGGTTGTCAATCGTCATGGGGACACGGTAGCCCACGCCCGCGACGGCGACGGGGCTACGCTGGGCACATGCAGGTGAACTCTGAACAAATCCCGGTGACGGACAGCGATAGCGACCCGACGGCGGAGGCTACCCGGCGCGCAAGTGCCAGGAACGGCTCCACGGTTGCGGCCGGCGTCGGGCAACGGAACGGCGACGCCGAAAAGGCTGCAGCCCTCCGTCGGATGAAATCCGTGGCGCTTGCGCTCCTGATTGTGATGGCGGTGGTATTCACGGCCGCCTTCGCCCTGCAGAAGCAGTATCCGTGGCTGGAATATGTGCGGGCAGCCGCCGAGGGCGGCATGGTCGGAGCGCTGGCCGACTGGTTCGCCGTCACCGCCCTGTTCAAGTACCCCATGGGCCTGAAGATCCCGCACACGGCCATCATCCCGCGGCGGAAGGACCAGATCGGCGCCTCGCTTGGCGAATTCGTCGAGACCAACTTCCTGTCCGAGCAAGTGGTCCAGGAGAAGCTCGCGAGCGTGGACATCGCCCGGAAAGCCGGCACGTGGCTCGCCTCCCCCGGTGGTCCGGAGCGTATCGCCAGGGAAGGTTCAGCACTGATTCGCGGCGCGTTCACCGTGTTGAACGACGACGACGTGCAGGCAGTGATCGAGGGCATGGTCCGCAAGCACTTGCTCACCCCGCCCTGGGGACCGCCGGTGGGCCGGATGGCCGAACGGATCTTTGCCGACGGCCACCACCACAAGCTCGTGGATCTGCTGGTTGACCGGGCGGCGGATTGGGTGGAAGCGAACCACTCCACGGTGAACCGGCTCGTGTCCGACCGTTCGCCCCTCTGGGTTCCGTCCTTCGTGGACGACATCGTGGGCGACCGGGTCTATAACGAAATCGCCAAGTTCATCCGGGCTGTGCAGCAGGATCCCGACCACCAAGTGCGCCAATCGATCGACACATACCTCGGGGATCTGGCCCAGGACCTTCAGCACGATCCCGCAATGATCGCCCGGGCCGAGACAATCAAGGCCCAGGTCCTCGGTGATCCCGAGGTCCGCGAACTTGCCTCCCGCACGTGGGGCACCATCAAGAACGCGCTGCTCACCGCCGTTGACGATCCCGACAGCGAACTGACGCAGCGTTTCAAGAGCGCCGTCCGGGACTTCGGTTCGCGGCTTGTCAGTGATGACGAGCTGGCGGGCAAGGTCAACGCCTGGATCGGCGATGCCGCCGGGTACCTCGTCAAAACGTACCGCTCCGACATCGCGGGGGTCATCACGGACACCGTGGCGCGCTGGGATGCCGAGGAAACCTCGCAAAAGATCGAACTCCAAGTGGGCAAGGACCTGCAGTACATCCGCATCAACGGCACCGTGGTGGGTTCGCTGGCCGGGCTCGCGATCTTCACCGTGGCGCACTTGCTGTTCGGCTGACGCGGGTACCCTCCAGGCGGAAGGGGACATGCCCACCCCTGCCGCTGAGCATTGGACATAAACCCAATATGTCCCCTCCTCGCATCCAGGAAGGCGCATGTCCAGCGCGGGTACCCTCCAGGCGGAACGGGACATGCCCACCCCTACCCCTGAGCAATGGACATAAACCCAACATGTCCACTCCTCACACCCAGGAAGGCGCATGTCCAGCGCGGGTGCGCACGAACAAGGGACATGCCCACCCCTCGCAGCGAAGAAGGCGCATGTCCAGTGGTGGGGACCGTCAGCCCAGGAAACGGATCCGCTGGCCCGGGCGGGCTTGACCTAACAAGTCCAGGTCCGTGCGACGCACCACGGCGATCACAGGGTAGCCACCCGTCACGGGATGGTCTGCCAGGAATACCGTAGGAAGGCCCGACGGCGGCACTTGCAGTGCGCCGAGCACCATTCCTTCGCTGGGCAGTTCCCCCAGCCGGGTCTGGGTGAGCGGGCGGCCCACCAATCGGGCACCGATCCTGTTGGAATCAGGCGATAGGATCCATTCCTGGCTGACCAAGCGGCGCCAGGAGTCTAGGTCGAACCAGTCCGCACGGGGGCCGCGGTCCACGCGGGCTACGATTGCTCGCCCCGGATCAGGAGCGCTGCGGATAGCAGGGAGGCCACGCGCATTATCGCGGGTTAAAGTCCCGGCCCCGGTCCCAGCCCCCGCACCGGAACCCATACCGGAAACCAGGCCGTTGCCAGCGGAAACCCGCCCGATTCCCAACTGTCCACCCGATGTCAACGGCGCCGGGCCTTCACCGGAGAGCATGTCCGTGCTGCTTGAACCGAGGAGCCTGGGCGCGTCGATGCCGCCCTGAACCGCCAGGTAATATCTCAGTCCGAACAGCGGAGTACCGAAATCAAGCACGGCACCCGGAGCCACCCGTACGGCTTGGTTCAACGGAATCTCGGCCCCGTTGAGGGTCACGATCCCCTCGGCGCCTGACACCACAATGGTCGACGCCGTGACGAACCGCAGGCGAAGCCCGCCCAGCAATATTTCCAGCCCGGCCGCCTCCGCAGGATTCCCGGCGAGCATATTGGCAAGGCGAAGCGATTGCCGGTCGAGTGCGCCGGAAGGGCTCAGCCCCAACGAGGCCCAGCCTTTCCTGCCAAGGTCTTCCACCAAGGTGAGCGGGCCGGGGTTCACCACTACGATCCCCATCAGGCCTCCACGAACCGGACCAGGTCACCCGGCCGGATGAGCGCGGGCTCGGCTTTGGACGCGTCCCACAGTGCCGCCGTCGTCGTTCCGATCAACTGCCACCCGCCTGGAGAGGATCGTGGGTAGACCCCGCTGAACTCGCCCGCGAGGCCAACAGAGCCAGCCGGCACGGCAGTGCGCGGAGTGTTCCGACGCGGGACGCGGAGCCGCTCATGTGTCGTGACCAGGTACACGAAGCCGGGCGCAAAGCCGGAAAACGCGGCCGTCCATTCCGAGCTCGAGTGGAGCTTGACCACGTCAGCCTCGCTCATGCCCAGGAACTGCGCCGTTTCCGCAAGGTCGGGGCCGCCGTAGGAGACTTCGATGGTCACTTCGCGGCCCGAAGCCGCAGCGTCGTATGCCGGTTCCGCGGACTCCAGCCAGTCGCGGACTTCGGAAGGACGGATCGTTTCGGGATCGAAGGTGACCAGGACAGTGCGGGCCGCGGGCACGACGTCGATGATCCCCTCCGGCGTTGAAACGCCGGCAGAAACGCCCGCCCCGGTCAGCCCGCGGTAGTACGCGACGACGGCGGCCAGTTCCGGCAATTCCACCAAGAAAGCGCTGTCGCCGCAGGGCAAAAGCTCCCGGTCAGGCGAAGGATTCAATCTCCACACCAGCTTCCTCAAGGCCGGCGCGCACCGCCGCAGCCAGCTCGACAGCGCCTGGGGTGTCACCGTGGATGCACAACGAATCGGGCTTCACCCGCACCACCGTGCCGTCCACGGCCAGCACCTCGCCCCGTACGGCAAAGCGCACGGCCCGCTCGACGACCGCGGCGGCGTCGTGCACCACCGCGCCGTCCTGCGAGCGCGGCACCAGCGTTCCGTCCGGCATGTAGCCGCGGTCCACGAAAGCCTCCCGGAACACCGGGTGCCCGGATTCTTCGGCCAGCCGCAATAATGCCGAGCCCGGCAGGCCAAGGACGGGAAGCCCGGGATCGTAGGCGTGAATTGCGGCCACCACGGCTTCCGCCTGCTCGACGTCGTTGACGATCCTGTTGTACAGGGCACCGTGCGGTTTGACGTAGTCTACAGAGGCGCCCACGGCATGGGCCATGCCGTCCAGGGCACCGAGCTGGTACAGGACGTCGCCGAAGAGCTCGTCGAAGGACATGTCCATCGATCGGCGCCCGAAGCCGTGCAAGTCCCGGTAGCCCACGTGGGCACCCACCCGGACGTCGAGTTCGAAGGCGGCGCGGCAGCTGTCCAGCATGGTCACCGGATCCCCGGCGTGGAAGCCGCAGGCAACGTTGGCGCTGCTGACAATCCGGAACATTGAAGCGTCGTTCCCCATGGTCCAGGAGCCGAACGACTCCCCCGAATCAGCGTTGAGATCCACTATTTTCCGCCTTCCAGCGCGTTCTGGCGGGCGGCTGGAAGCAGCTCGCCCGGGATGATGTCCGGCATGGGACCGAATGCTTCTCTTGCCGAGGCCGCTACGGCGCGCCCCATGACGCGGTTTCCGACCCCTCCCACCACGGCCCCCACTCCGAAAGGCAGGGCCCGGCCGAGGAAAGCGGCGCCTTGGCGCTGGACGAGCCGCTTGAGGAAGGCGCGCTGGATGGCGTCGCGAATGACTCCGAATCCTCCGCCAGGCAACTTCTTGGTAAGGGTCTTGCCCCAGGCCTGCGTGACGCCTCTGCCTTTGCCGAGCGTTTGTCCGCTGAGCGCACCGAGCAGGGCCGTGCCTTCCTCGCCGAGCATGATGGCCATGACCATGGTTCGTGCACGGTCGGGATCGGTCAGGCGGATGCCGTGGAGTTCGGCCAGGGAAGCGGCATAAAGCGCGGTTCCTTCCAGGAAGCCGATGGTGGCAACCGCGGACAGGCCCAGCGAGGCTGCGGTGCCGATCCCGGGTACGACGGCGGTTGCCCCGACGGCGGCACCCCCTCCGGTGACTGCGGCGAGGTAGTCGCGCTCAAGTTTGGCGGCCAACTGGGCCGCCGTGGCGTGCGGGTGTTTGCGCTGCAGGCGGCGCAGGTTGGCCAGGACAAGGGGACGCTGGACTTCGACGGCGCGAAGCAGCACGTTGTGGACACCGGGCTTGGCATTGCCGCTGGCGTCGAACATGGCGTTGTGGGCCGTTTCCTGCGCAATCCTTACTGCCTGGTTGGGTCGCTTTGCCATTCTTCACCTCTGCATTCAGCCGTTGAATTCGTTCGGTAGTTCCTTGCCTAGCCTAGGCCACACTCCCCCTCCCCGGCGTAGACTTTAAGGCGTTCGCGGGAACAGTCCAACGAAGGACAGGGGAGTATCCGTAATGAGCAAAACAGCAGATCCCAACGACGTCCGCCATCACAGTGACGCCCCTGCCGAAGGGGAAACGGAGGGCTGGGTGCCCCACGATACGGGCCTTCATAGCCAGGAACCCGCCGAAGGCCCGGATACCGACGACGCCCCCGCAAAATAGCGTTCAGCCTGCGAAATCGGGGAGCCGAAAGTGGCTTCGCACGGAGTACTAGTCTCTCCGGGGGATACCCAACCGGGGCAATTGTTGGCGCGCGTCCTCGAGGAACTGCGCGCTTTGGAGAAGCACGACGCCGCGAGCTTCCGCACCGTCCGCCGCCGGGTTTCGGCGGAAATCGCCACGATGGACGGCGCCGTCGTCTTCAATCTCGCCGAAGGGCTTGTGCGGGCCGGCTTTGCCTGGGAGGGATGGGAATTCATCAATGCCCATCAGGCGGCTTTCGCTGAGCTGACGCGGGCCCGGCTTGAATACTTGGGAGAAGGCATTTCCACTTGGGGCCAGGCTGATGCGTTCGCGACAGTCTTGGTGGGGCCGGCCTGGCGCGAAGGGCTCATCTCGGACGCCGACGTCGACGGCTGGGCACGGAGCCCGGACCGCTGGTGGCGGCGCATTGCGCTTGTCTCCACGACGGTCCTCAACACGAGGTCACGGTGGGGAACCGGCGATACGCAGCGGACGCTCGCCGTCGTCGGGATCTTGATCAATGATCGCGACGACACCGTGGTCAAGGCAGTCAGCTGGGCGCTGCGGTCCCTGGTGCCGTGGGATCCGCGCGCCGTCCGGACCTTCCTGGATATGCATGAGACCGAGCTTGCCGCCCGTGTGAAGCGCGAGGTGCGGACCAAGTTGGAGACTGGGCTGAAATCGCGCCGGCGCAGCGTTCATGGCATCGATCTTTCCAAGTGAAGCATCCACTGTTCCGACACCCGAGGGAGTGGCGCCATGCACATAGCCTTCATTTGTTTGCCGGCGGCGGGACATGTGAACCCGACCCTGCCAGTGGTCGCGGAGCTGGTCCGCAGAGGCCACCGGGTCACGTACGCCACGTCGGCGAAGTACGCGAAGGCCGTTGAATCTGCCGGCGCCGAGTTCTTTCCGAGTGGAGAGGATCTGGCGGCCTTCCTCCCGCCGCGCGAGCGTTCCGCGGAGGCCAGTCCGGCGCCGGCCGAGGGCGCTCCGGCACCCTCGCCGATGACGGGGATGTTCGCCGGAATGCCGTCCGGAATGATGTCGGGACTGCTCGAGCGGATCCTCAAGGGCGCGAGGGAGGAGTTCCCGGCGCTGCTGGCCCGGCTGGCCGAGGACCCGCCGGACGGGTTGGCATACGACGCCATGACGCTCTCAGGGAAGATGGCTGCCGCGAAGTTGGCCTTGCCCGATATTGCGTTGCTTCCGAGCTACGCCACCAATGAACATTTCTCGATGCGGGACCTCATGCCGGGCCCGCCGCCGCCAGGCATGGTGGAGGCGTGGAAACAGGTCGGCCAACGGATCCATGATTTCGCCGCCGAACATGGCGTGGGCCATCTGCAATTCATGGGAGGCCCGCCCGCGTCGCTGAACATCTCCTTCATCCCGAGGGAATTCCAGCCTTCGGGAGAGACTTTCGATGCCAGGTTCCACTTCGTGGGCCCTTGCCTTGGCTTGCGCGGTAACGAGGAGGCCTGGCAACCGCGGGTGAAGGACAGTCCGCTGTTGTTCATCTCCCTTGGCACCACCCCGCTGAATGACCGCCCGGACTTCTTCAGGATGTGCCTGGAAGGATTCGCGGACACCGAGTGGCAAGTCGCCATGGCAATCGGAGAGCGCGTCGAGGAGTCTGAGCTCGGAGACATCCCGGAGAACTTTGAGGTACGGCCTTTCTTTCCGCAGCTCGAAGTCCTGCCGCACGCCTCCGCTTTCCTTTCCCACACCGGGATGAACTCGACCATGGAGGCCCTCTATTTCGGAGTGCCGTTGGTGGCCTTCCCGCTGCAGCCCGAGCAAGGAGCCAATGCGCGCCGCGTGGAGGACCTTGGACTCGGGCGGCGGCTCCCGCTGGAGGGGCTCTCCCCGCAGCTGATCCGGGAAACGGTCCTTGACGTCAGCGGCGACCGGGCGATCAGGGGCAACCTTGAGGCGATGAGCGCGCGCGTCCGCGGCTCAGGGGGAGCTCACGCAGCCGCCGACGCCATTGAGGACTTCCTGCGCGGCCCCGATGGCCGCCTTCCGGGGCCGGCCGATGCTGTGTAGCGTGTAGCCATCATCGCGCGACGCCTGCTGCGACGCCCGCCAGGAAGGACACCGTCACATGGCCGCTGGATCCAAGGAAGACCCCTGGAAGCTCACAACCCCGCCCGGCTCCTCCGACTACACGATGTACCGGGACGAAGCAGCCGACCCTCCCGCGATCGTTTGCCAGGTAGGCTCCACGACCCTCAAATACCAATTGAGCGCCATCGAGGACCTTCATGCGTGGCTACTCCAGCAAGGCGATTGGGTGCCGCTCGGCGCCGCGGACGAGAACAAGCCAGCCGCCGAAGGCACTGTTGAGGCTTGGGGTCGCGACGACGGCAACCCGGTAGGCGGTTGGTACGGGTTGCGCAAGGGATACCGCGGCCGATTCGGGATGTACATGCCGCCGCTCCTGGAAGCACTTGGACTCGCGGAACTCACCCACGAGAAGCGGAACAACAGCATGCGGGGCATCGCGCCGAAGTAGCGAGCGGCTTGCATCCGTTGCTGAGTAACTGTCGTTCTGAGCGCTCAGAACGACAGTTACTCAGCAGTGGACGGCCTAGATCCGCGCGCTTCCAATCACCGGAAGGCCCGCCGTCGGGAAGAGGCTCGGGAAGACCGACGGCGCGGGGTGTGGCACGTCGTCGAGGGGCACAGTGACCGTCTCGACGCCGACGACGAGCCGCTGTCCGCGCACGCTGACCTCCAAAGGTTCGGCGCCGCCGTCGGGCGCTGAAGCCGGATCCGGAACGAGCGCAAGGCTGATGGATCCCGGGCGCAGCTCGATGGACAACTGCCGGCCGCGGATTTTGAGCCGGAAGGACAGGCTGTCCCACTCGGCCGGCAGCCGTGGATCGAAGTGCGGGACCTTCCCCTGGTCCCGCATGCCCGCGAAACCACACACCAGCGAACTCCAGATGCCGCCGGTGGACGCAATGTGCACGCCGTCGACCGTGTTGTGGTGCGTGTTGTCCAGGTCGATGAACAAAGCCTCGGTGAAATGCTTGAGCGCGATGTCGGAGTAGCCCACCTCGGCCGCCATGATGCCCTGGACACAAGCGGACAAGGTGGAGTCGCCGGTGGTGATGGGATCGTAGAAGTCGAACGCGCGCTGCTTTTCCTCTGCCGTGAAGTCCTGCCATTGCAGGAACATCGCCAGCACCGTGTCCGCCTGCTTGAGGACTTGGTGCCGGTAGATGACCAGCGGGTGGAAGTTGAGCAGCAGCGGGTATTTGGAGCGCGGCGTAGACCAGTCCCATGGCTCCAGGGTCATGAAGTCGTTGTCCTGGCTGTAAATCTGCATGTCCGGATCGTAGGGAAGGGACATGCGCGCGGCGGCTTGTTGCCACACCATCCGCTCGGTGTCCGGGACGTCGGGGTGTTCCAGTGCCGCGGCGGCCCGCAGGTTGAAGCGAGCCATGACGTTGGTATAGAGGTTGTCGTTGACCACGGCCGTGTATTCATCCGGGCCGGTGACGCCGTGGATGTGGAATAAGCCGTCCTTGCCGAAGAAGCCCAGCGACGCCCACATGCGGGCCGTCTCGATCAACAGGTCGGCGCCCACCTCGGTGCGGAAACTCGCGTCGCCGCTGGCCCACTGGTAGCGGTTGGCGGCGAAGGAGATCGCGGCGGCGATGTGGAACTGAGCCGTGCCGGCGGCGTAGTACGCGCTGGCCTCGAGCCCGTTGATGGTGCGCCACGGGAACAGCGCACCGTCCACGCTGAGTTCCTTGGCCCGGATCCGGGCGTCGGGAAGCATGGCGTGGCGGGACTCCAGCACCTGGCGTGCGGCAGCCGGGTTCGTATAGGTCAAGTACGGCAGGAGGTACACCTCCTGGTCCCAGAAGTAGTGGCCCTCATAGCCGGAGCCGCTGACGCCCTTGGCCGGGATGCCCGCGACGCCGGCACGAGCGGTTGCCTGGGCGAGCTGGAACAGGCTCCAGCGCACGGCCTGCTGCTGTTCGGGCTGGCCGCCAATGGTGATGTCCGCCGTAGACCAGTAATCCCGGTAGTGGGCCGCGCCTTCGGCCAGGAGTGCGTCGAACGGCACGAGGCCCAATTCGGCGTCGGACGCGAGGATCTCGCCGGGGTCCGATTCGCTTGCGTCGGCGCTGTTCACGACGTAGCTCACGCTCTTCTCCAAGCGGAACGTCTCGCCCTCATTCACGGCCATGACGTAGCGGACAGTGGACTCGTCCTCCCCCACCACGGTCTCGAAAGGCTGGCCTTCGGCGGAAATCCAGTGGTCCACGGCCATGCCGATGCGCTGCCTGGATTCTGCGGTCTCCCAGGCCATGCGCAGGGATCCGTCGGAGCCCTGGAGATGGAGCGGGAGCAATACCCTGCCGGCGTGGCGGCCGGAGCGGCGGGGGTCGTGGGCCGAGTGGTCCTCCACAGGCTGGTCCTGCCGATTGATCACCAAGGAGGTGACGTCGGCGGAAACCAGGCGGTCTGCGATAAGGCTCAGCTCGATGCCGAGGGAACCCCTGGAATCGATCCCGACGGCGCGACGCTCCACCGTGGTGACAATGGCGCCTGAACGGCATTCCCACGTGACGGCGCATTCGTACACACCCGTCGCGAAGTCGATGCTGCGGCGGTAATTCTGCACCGCGGACTCGGTGAGGCTCAGCTGCTCGCCGTCGATGACGATGTTGAAGTTGTTGGCATCCGGAACATACACGATCCGTTGTCCCGTGCGGGCAAAGCCGTAAGCGTTCTCGGCGTGCTTGATGTCCCACGTTTCGTGGAAACCGTTGATGAACGTACCGGGAAGTTCGGCGTCCGCCCCCGCCCAATGGGCTCCTCGGATGCCCAGGTGGCCGTTGCCGAGGCTGAAAAGGGTTTCAAGCGTACCGGCGTCGCCGGGAACGTGGATGCTCTCCACGAGCTTCCGCGGTTCGCAGGGGAAGCGCAGCCGGTCGGAGCTGATGAGTGCCATGGACTGTTGGGTTCCTTCTGTTCCTGGTGAAACGGCTTGGTTAGAGAAGATCGTCGAGGTCGTCGACTACGAATGTCGCTCCGGCGTCGAGCAGGGTCTGGTGACCCGCCCCCCGGTCCACCCCGATCACTGCACGGAAGTTCCCGGCGCTGCCGGCCTGCACACCGGACACTGCGTCCTCGACGACGACGCAGCCCTCGGCGGGGACGTCCAGCAACTCGGCCGCGTAACGGAACGTGGCGGGATCCGGCTTGCCCGGGAGTCCGACGGCGGCAGCCACCTGGCCGTCGACCACCACCGGGAAGTAGCCATCCAGTCCGGCCGCCTTCAGGACAGCGGGCGCGTTGCGGGAAGAGGATACGACGGCGAGCTTGAGTCCCAGCTCCAGTGCGGCCTGGATGAAACGGACAGAGCCCGCGTAGGGCTCGACGCCGCGCGAGTCCACGATCTCGTTGAAGATCCGGTTCTTGCGGTTGCCCAGGCCCTGCACGCTGGTGTTGGCGGGATCGTCGTCGGTGGGGCCTTCCGGCAACGTGATGCCACGGGAGGTGAGGAAATCCCGGACACCATCGAAGCGCGGCTTGCCATCGATGTGGTCGAAGTAGTCGCTCTCCTGGTAACCGTCCGGATGGCCGGTTTCGGCCAGGTAGCCGTCGAAGAGTTCCTGCCAAGCCTGCTCATGCACGACGGCGGTTGGCGTCAGCACGCCGTCGAGGTCGAAAAGGAGCGCGGTAGCGCCTGTCCAGGCGGTCTTCTGGGATGCTCGGGTATCAGTCATGGTGTGGAGTGGTCCGTTCAGCGTTGGCGGCGCGTGGTTTTGCGTTCAATGAGTTTCGTGTCAAGGAAATGGTTGGAGGGTTCGTTGGGGGCGTCGGCGTTCTGGAGCCGGTCCACCAGGAGGTTGGCGGCGAAGGCTCCTTGGTCCGCCACTGGCTGCGCCACCGTGCCGAGGCCAAGGAACCAGCTCATGGGGTGGTCGTCGATTCCAATCACGGAGACATTCTTTGGCGCGGACAATCCATGTTCGCGCAAGGCCATCAGTGCTCCGAACGCCGCCTCGTCACAGTGCGCGAAGACTGCGGTGGGAAGGCTTCTGTGGGCAATGAGTTCGTTCATGGCTATACGGCCGCCGTCGATCGTGGAGTCCGAGTTCATGACCAAGTCCGGATGAACGGTCAGGTGATGGTCTTTCAATGCGCGGCCGAATCCCTTGAGCCTGTCGCTGGCCGTCAATACCGAGTTCTCTTGGGTTTCGCGGCCGGACAGCACCGCCAGATCCCAATGGCCCAGCCCCAGCAGGTGTGACGTGGCCTGCCAAGCCGCGAGTTCGTCGTCGATCCCTACGTTGTCCCACGGTACGGAAGTCATCCCCACGCTCGCAACTGCAAGGCCGGACGCGGCCAGGAGGGCAACCTCGGATTCGCTCAAATCGACGTTGAGGAGCAGCACTCCGTCCACGCGCTGGGACAGCCCAAGGAGGTCACCGAAGATCTTCCGCTTGACGCTCGACTTGCCCCGGAGGCTGATCAGGACGGTGTCGAAGCCGCTGTCCCCGAAGACTTCCTCGGCCGCTTCGACGGCCTGGGCGAAGAACCAGGCCGTGGCGGTGGGGGCGATGATGGCGATGGAACCCGTACTTCCGCCGGCCAACCGGGCTGCCGCGGAGGATGCCTTGTAGCCGAGCTTGGCGGCGGCGTCGGCCACTTTCGCCTGGGCTTTTTCGGACACGTTCGGCAGGTTCCGCAGGGCGCGAGAAACGGTGCATATTGACAGGCCCGAGAGGACGGCAACGTCCTGGATTGTCACGCGGTGAGCCTTAACCATTCAACACGGCCTCAACCCTTTCATCTTCTGGAATCGGCGGCACATCCTTGCACCGCCGAAGAAGAGTGTAAGCGCTTACAATTTTGGCAATCAAGAGTTGTTTTCCAGCATCCCCGAATGTGACGCAGGCCTCACTTCAGCGAAGGGCGTAAAACCGCAGAAAAGCGCTGACATCCGCCATTTCCCGGGCCTCGATCCGGTGGCCCATGCCGGGGTAGGTTCTCGCGGTGAGAGCAGTGTTTTTGTCGAGCCATTCCGCCGTGTGCTCAATGGCATCACTGAAGATCACGGGATCGGCTTTGTCCCTCCCCCAGAAGAAGGGCGGCGGCGAGTCGAAGGATTCACTCAGCGCCAGGAGGTCGTTTTCCAGCACGAATCCGGAGAGGCCCACTGTGGCTTTGAAGCCTTCCGGACGAAGCCGCAGGAGGGTGCTGGCCATGGCCATGCCTTGGGAATAGCCCAGGAGGCTCACACTGCTGTGGTTGCGCTTGACGGAGTCGATCCAAGCGAAGACTTTGTTGGTGGCGGTGATGACATCCGCAAAGTCGTTGGCGAGGAAATAGTCCAGCAGGAACCAGCCGTAGTGGTCGCCGATCGCCATGGGACCCCGGAGCGCGGCGCAAGTGAACTCCTTCGGGAGCTGGGGAAAGAGATTCACCATTCGCTGCTCGTCCGTGCCGTATCCGTGCATCATCACAAGGAGAGGCGTCCCGGCACGTTCATTTTCCGGTTTGGACCAGACGACAGTTTCCATGGGAAGAGCCTATGCGGTCGCCATCGTCGTGCCCGTCGTCGAAGTCGCCGGAATGGTGCCCGGTCGCCGGAAGGCTCGGGCGAGCCGGCACCGTTCCGGCGAGCTCGCGCTCAACCTGAAACTCATCCCGGCGTAGACTCTGTTGCGCCGGCGCCCGGATGCCGACCACGTGGCAAAGGAGATTGACATGACAGGCAATTTCATCGCGAGTTCAACCATCACGATCCAGGCGAGCGCCGATCGGGTGTGGTCGGTGCTCACCGACCCCCGGGCCGTCAAGGAGTTCATGTTCGGGACCGAGATTGTCACCGACTGGACGGTTGGCGGACCCATTGCTTGGCGTGGGGTCTGGAAGGGCAAAGACTATGAGGACAAGGGCGTCATCCTCGAGTTCGAGCCCCGCAAGCGGCTGGTGAACACCCATTTCAGCCCGCTGTCGGGCCAAGTCGATGCCCCGGAGAACTACCACACCCTGACGTGGACCTTGGATCCTGAAGACGGGATGACCAGGCTGACTTTGGCCCAGGATAACAACGCCAGCCCGGAAGAAGCCGCGCATTCGAAGGGCATGTGGGACAGCCTCGTGGCAAGCGTCAAAGAAATCGCTGAGCGCAGCTAGCCGAGTCGCTTAAGGCTCGAAGTGCAAGACGGGCGTCTCGTTCGTCAAGGACTGGAGAAGGGATTCCGCAACATCCCTGAGTTTCTGGTTCCTGCCGTTTGAGGCCTTGGTCAGAATCCTGAAGGCCTCCTCCTGGCTGCACTTGTTCTGGCCCATGATGACGCCGGTTGCCAGATCGATGGCAGTCCGTGAACGCATGGCCTGCTCGAGGTCCTCTGCACGCTGCTGCCTGGCGCCGATCCGAACCGCGAGCCGTAGGGCCTTCTCCGCCTGGCTTGCGAATTGCTCGCAGCTGCGGATGGAGGTCTCATCGAAGGCTTCGCCCTGTGGGGCGAAAAGGTTGATCGCCGCCGTCGCGCCTTCTTCAAGCCCCAGAGGCACGCAAAGCACGGCGAGGTGTCCGCGCTCAGCGATGGTGGCGCAGTATTCCGGCCACCGCGAGTCGGTGGACGTGTCGGAGACCAGTACAGACTTGCCCGTTCTCATCGCTTCCAGGCAAGGTCCGTCTCCGTAGGCTTGCTGCACTTCGTCAATGAGGCGGGCTTCGTGGCTGCTTCCAGCAACCGTCATCGACCGTCGACGCCTGCTCAACGTGATACCGCATAGGACATCCTGGCCGCGCGCAGCGGACACTGACGAGGCCGTGAATACCGCAAGTTCTTCGAGGAAGCCGCTGACGTCTTCGCTGTCGATGACCAAATCCTGGAGTTGTCCGACTACCGAGGCATTCAGGCCCATTTCGTCCATGGCTCAGTCTACGAGCAGCAGGCCGGCAATGGAGGAAAAAGAGCGCCCCAATAGAACGTCCACCACTTGGACAAAATCCCCGACGGTCTTGCGCACCGGAGATGCACAGTGCACAATTCTTCTACAGTCCGTGCAGAATTCCGGACAGGGCCGAACTCTTCGGCCTGTTTTCGCTCAAGCAGCCGGGCGCCATGTCACTCAATGTGAAGGTGCTGCCTGATGAGCAAATGCCTGTTGCCGGTACGGAGCTAGTCGGTGTCGACCATCTCCGAATCCGCGATTCCCCATGAACCACATCGCCCAGGGGCCTCACCCCTTTGGTGTGTCGGTTGTGGAACAGACAAGCACCTGATCATCGAATCAATCCAGGCCCGGGCTCCAAGGTTTTCCCAACAGATTGCCGTGTTCTACACGTGCACTTCTTGCGGGTCTTCCTACAGCCACGCGGCCACCGTCCAGCAGGCGGGGGCCATCCTGAATCGTCGGGGGATTCAGGATGGCCTCCTTGAGTTTGGAAGCCACTATTTCCACTGCAGTGAACCTCTCCGTGAAGTCAAAACCGCACAGCGGCGCTTCGGAGTACCGCAGACGGGCAGGCCCCGATCGCGCAGCTCCCCCTCCGAAGCCCTTCTCCCCACCAAGGTCTTGAGATGCAGTTGCGGATTCGAGTTGGAAATACCTGCTTAGCCGCGACGCGCAGAATTATCCGAAGGAAGCACCATGAAGCTCGAAAGTACACAGCACCGACGGCCCGGGGACGACTTCCGGCAAGAGTCGGATGAGTTGGACCAAAAGCGGAACCAGCACCGGCAAGAACCGGATTCCCCTCCCCGGCCCCGCTTGCCCGATCCTCCCGACCCGGACAACCTCCCCATCGAGTACCCCGGCCTGCGGGAGATCGAGTGGCCGTAGGGAACCCTCCGGTCCGGCGCTAGGGCGGAAAGCCCCAATCCGACTACCCCCTTCCGGGACTAGCCACCCTGCGTCGGACCGGTTAGACGTTGGCGCCGCCGCGCCCCAGAGCCTAAGCCGCCGCGCCCCAGACCCGAGCCGTCGCGCCGGTCGCGCCCGCACGCCTCATCCGTCGCCTCATCCGTCGCATGTCGGATTCTGCTGGATCACTCCAGCATGCAGCCTCGCTGCCCCCGCCATTCCGGGGCCGGCGAGCCGCCATCTTCGAATGATCCAGCAGAATCCAACGCTGCCCACCCTCAAGCGCGCCCAAAACCCACCCCACCCACCGCTCATCCAAGCAAAACCAACCCCAAACCAAGCCAACATCTTTGTTTATGTTGTTTTCTGTTGACAGACCAACATGAACAAAGATAGAGTCAAGCAATTCCACATCATGTGATCGCAGTCACTGATGTACCTAGAGCTTGTACGCAATGGAGGGTATGTGTTTGCCGAGGAGCGCCAACAGCTGATCTCCGAGCTCGTCGCCGAGCGTGGACGGGTCAGCGTCACTGACCTTGCGGATCGGTTCAGCATCACCACGGAGACTGTCCGCCGTGACCTTGCTGCCCTCGAATCCGCCGGCAACCTTCGCCGCGTGCACGGTGGGGCTGTCCCGTCGGACCGCCTCAGCACCCGCGAGGAAAGCGTGGTTGAGCGGGCCATCCAGCGCCAACCGGAAAAGGTCCGCATCGCCGAGGCCGCCCTTGCACTCATCCCCGAGAACGCTGCCGGCAGCATCCTGATCGATGCCGGCTCCACCACGGAAGCCCTCGCCCGCTTGCTGGACCAGCGCACCGCGCTGCGCACCGCCTCTTCCAACGGAAACGGCCCGCGGGAAGAACTGGTGGTTATCACCCACGCCATTCCCATCGCCGGACGGCTTTCGGGAAACCCGCACATCGCGCTGCAGATCCTGGGTGGCCGCGTCCGCGGGCTCACCCAGGCCGCCGTCGGGCAGTCCACGGTCGAGGCCGCTTCCCGGCTCCGCCCGGACATCGCCTTCGTCGGCACCAACGGTATCCACGCCACGTTCGGGCTCAGCACCCCTGATCCCGAAGAAGCCGCCGTCAAGGCCGCCTTCGTCACGTCCGCACGGCGCGTCGTCGTCCTCGCGGATTCCTCCAAACTGGACGCGGAAACCCTGGTCCAGTTCGCTGCCCTAAAAGATGTGGACACCGTGATTACTGACCACGAACCCTCAGAAGAGCTCTCTGCCGCACTGGCGGAGGCCGGCGTCGACGTGGTGATCGCATGATCGTCACCCTGACCGCCAACCCGAGCCTTGACCGCACCGTCGAGCTCCCTGCGCCTTTGGCCCGGGGCGAGGTGCAGCGCGCCGTCGCCGTCCACCAGCACTCGGGCGGCAAGGGCGTCAACGTCTCGCGGGCGCTGGTCGCCTCGGGCCTGGACACCGTCGCTGTCCTGCCGGGCGGGGATTCCGATCCCGTCCTCGCCGGACTGCTCGACGACGGCGTCCCCTACGCCGCGCTTCCCATCAGCGAGCCGCTGCGCAGCAACGTGACGCTCACCGAACCGGACGGCGTCACCACCAAGATCAACGAACCCGGCCCGGAGTTGAGCCTGGACGAGCAGGAAGCCCTGATCGGGCTGCTGCTGGACCGCTCCCGTGGCGCGAGCTGGGTGGTACTCGCCGGATCGCTCCCACCAGGAGTTCCTGCGGATTTCTATGCCACGGTCGCCCGCCGGCTCCGTTCCACGCACGACGGCGACGCCCCGCTTATCGCAATCGACTCCTCAGGCGCCCCGCTGGTTGCCGCCATCACTGGCGATTCACTCGGCAATATCAACGGCAAGCCCGATCTCTTGAAGCCCAACGCGGAAGAACTGGCCGAACTGGCTGCCGCCGCCGGCCTCACAGACGTCCACACGGCTGACGAATTGGAAGCGGACCCCGGCCTTGCCGCCAGGGCCGCTGCCGCCGTCGTCGGCAGCGGTGTGGGTGCGGTACTCGCAACACTCGGTTCGAAGGGCGCCGTCCTGGTAACCGCCGACGGCGCGTGGCTCGCCACGCATCCGCCGATCCAAGCCGTCAGCACAGTTGGTGCCGGCGATTCATCCCTTGCTGGCTATCTGCTGGCCGCCACCAACGGCGGAACTTCGCAGGACTGCCTCCGTCAGGCTGTGGCACACGGTGCCGCCGCTGCTTCGCTGCCGGGCTCCACTGTCCCGGCGGTCCACCAAACAACTCCCGACGCCGTAACCATCACGGCCCTTCAGAAGGACTAACAGTGACCCAGCTCATCACCCCCCAACTGGTCTCCCTTGACCAGAACCTCGGCGATTCCCCCGCCGATGTCATCCGCTTCCTGGCGGGCAAAGTTGCCGCAGCCGGGCGCGCCTCCGAGGTTGAAGGGCTCTTCGCGGACGCCTTCGCCCGCGAGCAGAAGACTGCCACGGGCGTACCCGGCGGCATCGCCATCCCGCACTGCCGCTCAGCCGCGGTAACGGAGCCGACCTTGGCGATGGCCCGGCTCTCGCACAAAGTGGACTTCGGTGCCAAGGATGGTCCCGCGGACATCATCTTCTTCATCGCTGCACCGGAAGGAGCGGACCAGGAGCACCTGAAGTTGCTCTCCAAGCTGGCCCGTTCCCTCATCAAGAAGGACTTCACGGCGGCTCTTCGTTCGGCTGCCACCGGGCAGGACATCGTCGACCTGGTTGAAGGCGCCCTGGCCGACAAGCCGGCCGCGCATGCTGCAGGCTCGGCGGCACCCGTTGCAGAGGCCGCCCCGACGTCGGCCCGTACGGCTTCTGTGGCCCCGAAGCGCATCGTTGCCGTCACGGCTTGCCCCACCGGCATCGCCCACACCTACATGGCAGCCGACTCCCTCGTGGCCGCGGCCAAGGAAATGGGCGTCGACCTTCAGGTGGAAACCCAGGGCTCGGGCGGATTCACGGCGCTGGACCCTTCGGTCATCGCTGCTGCAGACGCCGTGATCTTCGCGGTAGACGTCGATGTCCGCGGCAAGGAACGCTTTGCCGGCAAGCCCGTCATCAACGCACCCGTGAAGCGCGGCATTGACGAGCCGGCCAAGATGGTCCAGGAAGCCCTCGCCGCCGCGACCGACCCGCACGCGCACCGTGTCCCGCATTTCGGCGCCGAAGAGAGCGCCGAGCAGGCGTCCGAGGCTGCGAGCGAGCACCTCGGCACCAAGGTCAAGAAGGTCCTCCTGACCGGTGTCAGCTACATGATCCCGTTCGTCGCCGGTGGCGGCCTGCTCATTGCCCTGGGCTTCCTGTTGGCGGGTTACGACATTGCCTTGGGAACGAAGGCCAACGACATCCTGGCCCACAACACGCTGTTTGATCTGCCCAACGGGAACCTTGCGCTCTACTTGGGAACCGTTGCCTTCAAGATCGGTGGACTGTCCCTTGGCTTCCTGGTCCCCGCCCTGGCAGGCTACATTGCCTTCGGCATCGCGGACCGGCCCGGCATTGCGCCTGGTTTCGTGGCCGGTGCTGTTGCCGGCTTCATGGGCGCAGGCTTCCTGGGCGGCCTGGTTGGCGGCTTGCTGGCCGGCCTCACGGCACATTGGATCGGCACGTTCAGGGTTCCACGCTGGTTGCGCGGGCTCATGCCTGTGGTGATCATCCCGCTCTTGGCTTCGATCGTCGCTTCCGGTTTGATGTTCCTCGTTCTCGGCGGTCCCATCGCGTGGGTCACCTTGCAGCTCAACACGTGGTTGACCGGCATGACCGGCGCGTCCGCCGTCGTTCTCGGCATCATCCTCGGCCTCATGATGTGCTTCGACCTCGGTGGCCCCGTCAACAAGGTTGCCTACTCCTTCGCCGTCGCCGGCCTGGGTGCCGGTAGCCTGGCGAACCAGGCTCCGTGGCAGATCATGGCCGCCGTCATGGCAGCCGGCATGGTTCCTCCGCTGGCCATGGCACTGGCCACGACGCTGAACAAGAAGGGCTTCAGCCTGGCTGAGCGCGAGAACGGCAAGGCCGCCTGGCTGCTGGGCGCGTCCTTCATCTCCGAAGGCGCCATCCCGTTCGCTGCTGCCGACCCGTTCCGTGTCATCCCCGCCAGCATGGTGGGCGGCGCCGTGACCGGTGCGCTGTGCATGGCGACGGGCGTGACTTCGCAAGCCCCTCACGGTGGCATCTTCGTCTTCTTCGCGATCGGAAACCTGGCCATGTTCGTCATCTCGATCATCGTCGGCATGGTTATCACCGCCCTCGTCCTCCTCGCGCTGAAGCGTTGGGCAGTCCGGAAGCCGGTTGAGGCAGAGCAGGTTCCTGTTCCGGTCGCAGCCTGAACAACCCGCCAATAAGCAAGTAGAGGACAAATCCATGCAGACCTTTTCAGGAGTAGGCGTTGCCCCCGGGCGTGTTCTGGGGCCGGTGCGGCAGATGCCGAAGCCGGTTCTAGAGCCCCACGAGAACGTCAATATTCCTGCGGACGTTACCGTCGAATCGCAGGGCCAGCGCATCAAGGATGCCGCCAAGGCCGTGCAGGCGGAACTCCGTGCCCGGGCCGCGACGGCATCCGGCGAAGGCAAAGAGGTCCTGGAAGCAACTGCCCTGATGGCCGCCGATCCCATGCTGGTGAAATCGGCCATCAGGCTCCTCTCCCCCGAGGTCCCGGGCGGCGCACGCACCGCCGAAAGGGCCATCTGGGAGGCAGCTGCCACAGTTGCCGATTCGTTGAAGGCCCTCGGCGGCTACATGGCAGAGCGCGTGGCCGACGTCCTGGACGTCCGCGCCCGCATCGTCTCCGAACTGCGCGGACTGCCCGCGCCGGGCATCCCGGCGTCGGACGTTCCGTTCATCCTGGCCGCCGAGGACCTCGCCCCGGCGGACACCGCCACCCTGGACCCCGCCCAGGTGATCGCCCTGATCACCTCAAGCGGCGGCCCGCAGTCCCACACCGCCATCCTGGCCCGCGCCCTCGGCCTGCCCGCGATCGTCGCCGCCCCCGGTGTCGACGAGATCGGGGACGGCATCGAGGTCTACCTCGACGGTGCTGCCGGCACCATCACGGTTGACCCTGGCGAGGAACTCCGCCTTGCTGCCAAGGCGTGGGCCAACCAGGCGTCGACGATTGCCGCATTCAGCGGGAGCAACGTCATGGCCGACGGGTTCCGGGTTCCGCTGCTCGCCAACGTCGGCACGGGTACCGACGCGGTCAAGGCCGCCGACGCCGGTGCCGAGGGCGTCGGTTTGCTGCGCACCGAATTCTGTTTCCTGGATCGCGACGACGAACCCACCGTCGAGGAGCAGATCGCCGCCTACGGCGCAGTCTTCGCTGCGTTCCCGGGCAAGAAGGTGGTGGTCCGAACCCTCGACGCCGGCGCGGACAAGCCCCTGCCGTTCCTCACCAACGCGGACGAGCCGAATCCCGCGCTAGGCGTCCGAGGCTACCGCACCGATCTCACTTCCCCCGGGGTGCTCGAACGCCAACTCGCGGCGATTGCCGCCGCAGAGGCCGCCAACCAGGCCGAAGTTTGGGTCATGGCACCCATGATCTCCACGGCCGAGGAAGCCGCCATTTCGCTTCACTCTGTTCGGCCGCTGGTTTGAAGACCCCCGGCGTCATGGTCGAAGTCCCGTCGGCTGCCCTGACCGCTGCTTCCGTGCTGCGCGAAGTCAGTTTCGCATCGCTCGGAACCAACGACCTCACCCAATACGCCATGGCCGCGGACCGCCAACTCGGTCCACTCGCCACGCTCAATGATCCGTGGCAGCCGGCCGTGCTTCAGCTCGTGAAGTTGACCGCCGACGGCGCTGCTGCCGCCAGCGCGGGCGGCACCGCCCGGCCCGTAGGAGTGTGCGGCGAGGCAGCCGCGGACCCGGCCCTCGCCGTCGTACTCGTTGGACTAGGCGTCGCGACGCTTTCGATGAGCGCACGCGCCCTTGCCGCCGTTTCCGCCGTCCTGGCAACCGTCACCGTGGCACAGGCCCAAAAGCTCGCGACGGCGGCGCTGTCCGCCCCGAGTGCATCCGCCGCGCGCCAAGCTGTTCGTGCCCAGCTGCCTATCCTGGACGAGCTGGGTCTCTAGACTTTCCCCAAGCCCACAATCGAAGGAGCAACAATGTCCGAACGTACCGCCACCATCGCCAGCCGCGTCGGCCTGCACGCCCGCCCGGCAGCCATCTTCGCCGAAGCCGCCGGCGAGCTGGACATCGAGGTCACCATCGCCCGCGAAGGCGAGCCCGCCGACGACGCCATGGACGCCGCCAGCATCCTGTCCCTCATGAGCCTCGGAGCTTCATTCGGCGACGTCGTTGTCCTGCGCGCCGAGGGTGCCGGGGCCGACGAAGCCCTGGACCGCCTCGTGAAGATCCTCGAAACGGACCACGACGCCGAGTAACCCCACTGAGCATGCTCTCCGTTGGCACTCGGGGATGGACATATTCCTAATCTGTCCATCCCTCGTAGCCGACGGGGAGCATGCTCCTTTGTTTAGTCAGGGCAAAGACCCCAAGTAGGCCGCGATATCCGACTCCCTGGCCTTGAGTTTTTCGAGATCACCAGCCAGGAATCCCTCCACGAGCCGCGGATCGACGTAGGCCGCCCGGGCCACCGTTGGAGTGTTGCCGAGAAGTTCGGCGGTCTGCTTGATGGCCTCGAGAACCCGCTGGCGCGGCGGTATTTTCGAAGCAGGGCCTGCGAGCGCCATGCCGGCCGCTGCTGTGCCTTTCCAGGTGCGGAAGTCCTTAGCCGTGTAGTCGCCGCCGGTGATGTGGCGAAGATACTCGTTGACCATCGCGGCATTCAGGGAGACCGGTCCCCCACCCTCCTCGAAGACCAGGAGGGGTTGCTTGCCGGGCCTGCCTGCCAAGGGCCCCAGGAATCTGGCCAGGACAGCGTCCTCGATGGTTGAATCCCAGGTTTGACCGCTTTTCCCCGGGAAATTCAGGGAAACCGTATCCTCGTTGACCTGCACGTGCTTGCACCTCAGCGTGGTGAGCCCATAGGAGCCGTTGCGGCGCGTGTAGCCATCGGAACCAACGCGCAACGCGCCGAGATCCATGAGCCGCACGGCCGCGGCCAAGGATTTGGTCTTCTCCGAACGTGACTCCCGAAGATGCCGCGAGACCAGGCGGCGGGCCTGCGGCAAGAGGGCTCCGAGACGCGCAGCCCGGGCGAACTTCTCAGTATCCTGACGAGCACGCCATTCCGGGTGGTAGATGTATTGGCTCCGCCCGGCGTCGTCCACCCCCATTGCCTGGATATGCCCGTTCTCGAACGGGCATATCCAGACATCGGCCCACGCGGGCGGAATCGCCAGCGCGTCAAGGCGCTTGCGCTCCCCGCCCGCGATAAGAGATCCGTCCGGGCGGTAGTAGCTGAAGCCGCGGCCGGACTTTCGCCGGGAAATCCCCGGTGTGCCGGGTTTGCTCCGGCGGAGCCGTGGCATGCCCCTGACGCCGTTCGCCTACGTTCCCGGGTTTCTAGGCTTCCTGTGGGTCCGCCACGGGCGCACCGGCCGACATGGTTTCGGCGCTGACCATCCAGGCGAGTTGCTCCAAACGGGCGATGAACGCGTGGAGGAGGTCCGCCGTCGTCGGGTCTTCTTCGTCCACTTCGTCGTGGACATCACGCATGGTCTGGACCGTCCGCTCCAGGCGGTCGGTGATCAGCTTCACGGCATCCCTGGTGTTGGTCAATCCTGCGGGGAATTGATCCAGCCGGGTTGATGCGGCGATGGTGGCGCTCCGGCCATCGGGAAGGGCATGGAGCGCCCGCATCCGTTCGGCGGTTTCGTCGGCGAACTCCCGGGCGGCTGCGACAAGTTCGTCAAGCTGTAGGTGCAGATCCCGGAAATTGGGGCCAACGATGTTCCAATGGGCCTGTTTTCCTTGGAGCTGGAGTTCAATGAGATCCGTCAGGACCAGCTGGAGATTATCTGCCAGGGTTTGCGATGCTTTCACGTTTTCTCCTCCTAGACGACCGTCCGATGCGGGCGCCGGAAACCGACGCACGACCTTCCGTTTAGCCTACGACTAAACCCAAAAATCTTTGTAAGTGTACTTAGTACTTGATTTGGTAAGCGTGCTTAGTAGTACCATGGATGAAGTCGATGTCGGTTCGTACCGGACGAAAATTCCGGGAAACAGGCGGCATCCGCTGTAACAAGACCTCGCATGGGGTCTGGGGGCCTGGTGGGGAACAACAGTTCGCGAGCGAACTGACAACCGAATACATCGCAAGGGGCCGGGGCGCTTGCCGGCGGTCCCGCTGAAGTAAGGAATGTGTCATTGTGAACACTCTTCTGATCATTGCAGGCGTTGTGGCAATCGTTCTTCTGCTCGTCGGCGGTTTCTCGCAGGCCGTGAGCTGGCTCCTCTGGGTCGGCGTGGTCCTGCTGATCGTCGCGGCTATCGGCTGGCTTCTCAGCTTCATGTCCGGCCGCAGGTCGCACGGCGTCTGACCGACCACGGCATTCCGAGACTTGGCCAGCGGCCAGGCGCCACACGCTTGGCGGAATGAAGTAAATCCATTACCAGCAAAAGGAGTACGTCCATGGGTGCAGATGACAAGATCCAGAACGCCGGAGAAAAGCTTGCAGGCAAATCCAAGGAAGCGGCTGGAAAGCTGACGGGTAACGAGAAGCTCGAAGCCGAAGGCAAGATGGATCAGACCAAGAGCGACCTGAAGTCGGCCGGCGAAAAGGTCAAGGACGCTTTCAAGAAGGATTAAATCCGCTCGAAGTGCGGCTTCCGCCTCGCGCGGGAGCCGCACTTCCCGCTTCAAGGAGTTAAGTCGATGCCGACTATCTCTGACCCGATCGTTCCCGACGGCGCGCCTCACCCGCGAGCGGAACGAATCTGGTGCGGCAATTGCCGCACTGCCGAGCACGTGATCATGGATTCCATCGAGCCGCTTAAACCACCAGTGCCAGGGCTCGTGGATGTCGCTTACACCTGCGTCGAATGCGATACGTTCTACACCCATCCTGCGACGTTCCAGGATGTCGCGGCCATCCTGAACCAGCGAGGCACGGTGTCAGGCGTGCTGCAGTTCGGCGGCGAATACATCCATTGCGGCGAACCCATGAAAATTTCAGGAACCGGATTCCACAGCGTGTATGCGCCGATGTCCACTGAGGACCCCGCCGTCGACCTTCTCGACGTGTATCTGGCGACAAAGGTGTTGCAGTGCCGCTGCGGGTTCCGGATGGAGCTTCCGTCCTAACCTGGAGCTCGACCGGAGGAGGAACCCATGCCGAACAAGAAGAATCCCAGCCTCAAGGATCCCGAACTCTACGAAACCCTCAGGGAAGATGGCGCCTCGAAGGAAAAGGCCGCGAGGATCTCGAATGCCGCTGCCAAGGAAGGCCGCAAGGAAATCGGCCATCGTGGCGGCACTTCGGGCGACTATGAAGACTGGACCGTGCCCCAACTTAGGTCCCGCGCCAAGGAACTGGGGCTCAGCGGGTATTCAGGCAAGAAAAAAGCCGAGCTGATCTCGGCGCTGCGAAACCACTAGCCCTCCGAGGGACATGTCCAGTTTTCGTGGGAAGAACCACCCATGCCCACAAGGGACATGTCCAGCGCACGAACCCAGGAATGGACATAATCCCATCATGTCCACCCCTCGCCACGCACAAGGGACATGTGCCTAGCTCCCGCGCAGGCTCGGAGGGACATGTCCGGTTTTCGCGGGAAGAACCACCCACGCCCCAAGCGACATGCCCTCCGCCCGAACCCACGAATGGACATAATCCCATCATGTCCACCCCTAGCCACGCACAAGGGACATGTGCCTAGCTCGCGCGCAGGCCCAGAGGGACATGTCCGGTTTTCGTGGAGCGTACGACGGCGGTGCGTCAGGCTTTCTTGACCCTCGCTCTGGGCTTGCTGGCCGCCTTGGCGGTGGCGCCGTCGTCGGACTCTTCGGTGGACGACGCAGTGGCGGATCCAGCGGACGCCTTGCCCCGCTTCTTGTCGAGACTCCGTTTGAGGGCTTCCATGAGGTCGATGACCTCGCCGCCTTCTCCTTCGCTGGCTGCGACGCCGAACGTCTCCTCGGTGTCGATGGAGTCGCCCTTTTCGAGCTTGGCTGCGATGAGTTGGCGCAATTGAACTTGGTAGTTGTCGGTGTATTGCTCTGGTTCGAAGTCTCGGGCCATGGAGTCCACCAGGGCCGAGGACATCTCCAGTTCCTTGTCCGAGATCTTGACGTCGGTTTCCAGCGACGGGAAGTTGGCTTCGCGGACTTCGTCGTCCCAGAGCAGGGATTGCAGCATCAGCACGTCCCCGCGGACGCGCAGTGCGCCCAGCCTGGTCTTCTGTCGGAGCGCGTACTGCACGATGGCAACGCGCTCGGTGTCCTGCAAAGTGCGCAGAAGGAGCATGTACGCCTTGGGAGACTTGGAATCCGGCTCGAGATAGTACGGCCGCTCGTACATGATGGGGTCCAACTGCTCGGCCGGAACGAACTCCACCACCTCGATTTCGCGGCTGTTCTCCGCGGGCAGCGATTTCAAATCGGCCGCGGACAGCACCACTGTGCGGCCTTCCTCTTCGTAGGCCTTGTCGATATCCTCGTAATCCACAACAGAGGCGCAGATTTCGCACTTCCGCTGGTAACGGATGCGGCCTCCGTCCTTGTTGTGGACCTGGTGGAGACTGACATCGTGGTCCTCGGTGGCGCTGTAGAGCTTGACGGGTACGTTGACCAGCCCGAACGCGATAGAACCCTTCCATATGGCCCTCATGCACTAAGTGAACATCACAACAAGGCGGAGGTGAAGAGGTGGCAACCAGCCAAAGGGAGCGCGTCAACGTTGAAGGCCATGAACTGACGCTCACCAATCTGGGCAAAATCATCTACCCGGAGACTGGCACCACCAAGGCCGAAGTGCTCGAATACTATGCCGCTGTGGCCCGGTTCCTGATCCCGGCCGCCGCCAACCGGCCCGCCACCCGGAAGCGCTGGGTGCACGGAGTAGGGACCACGTCGGATCCCGGGCCGATGTTCTTCCAGAAGAACCTGGACGACTCCACGCCGTCATGGGTTCCCCGTGTAACCATCCAGCACAGGGAACACAGCAACGTTTACCCGCTGGTCAACAACCTAGCCACACTCACCTGGCTGGCCCAGATTGCCGCGTTGGAAATCCACGTGCCGCAATGGAAAGTGGACGCCGACGGAACCATGTTGCCGCCGGACCGCCTCGTCCTGGACCTCGATCCGGGTCCGGGGACCGGCCTTTCCGAATGCGTCGAAGTCGCCAAATTGGCGCGCAGCATCCTGCAGGACGTCGGACTTGATCCGGTTCCGGTGACGAGTGGGAGCAAGGGCATCCATCTTTACGCCGGCCTCGATGGGACCCGCAAATGGGAGCAAGTCTCCGCGTTCGCGCACGAGCTGGCACGCTCGCTCGAAGCCGACCATCCGGACCTCGTGGTCAGCGACATGAAAAAGACCCTGCGCCACGGCAAGGTGCTGGTGGACTGGAGCCAGAACAGCGGCAACAAGACCACCATCGTCCCGTACTCCCTCCGCGGCCGGGCGCACCCCATGGTGGCCGCACCGAGGACGTGGCGGGAACTTGCCTCCCCCAAGCTCGAGCATCTGGACTTCACGGCCGTCATGAAGCGCGTCAAAGAGGGAAAGGACCCGTTCGCCGCGGTGGCGGCCGGCAAGAACGACGACGACGGCGGCTCACCCGGCGCATCCGGCGTCAGCACCGCAGCCGCGGCCACCGCCGTGAACCCGCGGCTGGCCAGCTACGTGGACAAGCGCGATCCGCAGCGGACCCCGGAACCGTTTCCCGCCGTCGGACACCAACCAGGTTCGCGCCCGCTCCAGGACGACGCGGAACCCAATCCGCCCGGCGGCATCTTCGTCATCCAGGAGCACCACGCCCGCAGTTTCCACCTCGATTTCCGGCTGGAACACGACGGCGTCCTCGCCTCATGGGCCTTGCCGCGGGGCGTGCCGGACACTCCGGACAAGAACCACCTCGCGGTGCGCACGGAGGACCACCCGATGGAATATGCGGAATTCGCGGGAATCATTCCTAAGGGCGAATACGGCGCGGGGACGGTCAGCATCTGGGACAGCGGCGAGTTCGAATGCGAAAAATGGCGCGACGGCAAGGAAGTCATTGCCATCCTCACCGGCAAGCCCGGCGGCGGCTTGCACGGCACCCGGCGTTTCGCGCTCATCCACACCGGGGAGTCGCCGTCGCAATGGCTGATCCACTTGATGAAGGACAAACCGGGCCACCGGACGGTACTGCTGCCCGGCCCCGCTCCGCAGTCGAACGGAACCCCCAGCTACGCACCTATGCTCGCGACCTCCGGAACCACCGTCGATGTCTCCTCCGGCGACTGGTTGTTTGAACTCAAGTGGGACGGGTTCCGTGCCATCGTTTCGGGGTCGGACGGCAAGATCAGGTTGACCAGCCGGTCCGGGATCGACATGACACCCACCTATCCTGAGCTGGCGGATCCGCGCTACTGGCCGGATCACGACTTCGTGGCGGACGGCGAAATCGTCGCACTCAGCAAGAACGGCCGGCCCAGCTTCGAGTTGCTCCAGAAGCGGATGAACCTCTTCAAACCCGGCGACGTCGAACGCGCCCGGGCGGCGGTCCCCGTGCAGCTCATGGTGTTCGATCTCCTGTACGACGCCGGCTCCCGCGGCAGCGCCGACTTCACCTCCCTGCCGCTCAGCGAGCGCCGCGAAAGGCTGGCGACGTTCCACGCGAAACTGCTGACGAGGGGGTCTCCGATCCATGTGTCCGAGGTCCTGGAGCATGACCTCGACGACCTCCTGGCGAGCGCCGCCGAGCTTGGCTTGGAGGGCGTGATGGCCAAGCGCGCCGACAGCCGCTACCAGCCCGGCCGGCGGAGCAGATCCTGGATCAAGCTCAAGTTGGAACGCACGCAGGAAGTGGTGGTGGGTGGCTGGCGGCCCGGCGCCGGAGCGAGGCATGGGACCATCGGCGCGTTGCTGGTGGGGATTCCCGACGGCGACAAGCTGCGCTACGCCGGCCGGGTGGGCACGGGGTTCAAGGACTGGCAGCTGCGCGACATCCTGAAGCGCCTGCAGGGACTCGATCGCCCGGACTCACCCTTCCACGACATCCCCGCCGAGGACGCCGCCACCGCGCACTGGGTTTCCCCTGAGCTCGTGGGAGAGGTGACGTTCGGCGATTGGACCGGCACCGAGAGGATGCGGCACCCCGTCTGGCGCGGATGGCGCCCCGACAAGTCCCCCGCCGACGTCGAGCGCGCCTAGGACAGCGCCCACGCTCACCCCTCCCGCACGTAGCTCAGCCCAACTGTCCCCACCGCCACCCTCGCCTCGCAAGCTCGGCCAGGGAACCCTGGCGGCGTGGGCCCCCGCAGCAGGTGTCGTTATGAGGGCTCATAACGACATTAAGTGCGAGTTAGTTGGGCTGAGGAGGGTGGGTGTTCCTATGAGGAGTGCGGCAGCTGGGGACGGCTGGTGCGGTGGACGGCTGTGACCGCAGCCTGCTGTCCCGCGCGGCCGTGGTTGGCACCGCGATCCTTGGGGTGCTTGGTCTTGCCGCTGCCGTCCGGCCAGGCAGGTCCTTGGGTCGAGCCCAGGGTCATGGCCACAGTTTCAGGGGCCGGCATGGGCGCCTTGTCCATGGACTCGACCAGATGGCTGGCCACCTCGGAGTTGATTTGTTGCTCAACGCGCTTCGCAACCATTGTTCTTCCTTTCTGCATTGAAACGAAGGGATTTTCCATACTAGGTGGGAGCGGTCCGCTTGTCTGCGGGATCTACCAGCGGACTTTCTTCTCGGACTTGGCCAGCTTGCCACTCGCTTGAGTGGGCTTGTGCCCTTTTCCCATACTCTGCCAGCCGTTCCCGGCCCCGCCACGGGACTTGCTGGCGAGCATCGCCTTCTGGGCGTCAGTCAGTTTCGATCTGACACCCTCGGCCGGGGCATCGCTTTCCTGCGCTTCTGGTTCGTGCCCGACGTCGGTATCGGGTGTGTTCGGTGTCATGCAGTGGACTCCTTAAAGCTCTCGATGTGCCGGAGGAGGTATCGGGACGTGACGTCCGCTGCGAGACCCTGGGTCTGATGAGAGCAACAGGAACGGCGCGGAGGCGAAGCCTCAACAGGCATGGATTTTTGTCGGTTCAAACTCAGCGGTGACCCGCTGGTCTATTCAAAAATCAGTGTTCCCATGCACCCACCCTAGACACTCCGGGCCGTGTTTGTGAACCCCGGTTTTGGCGGAGCCGTTTCACTCGTGGCCTCCAGGTCCACTCTCGGCTAGCATGACCCGCAGAGCACCCCTCGGTGTCCCGAAAGGCTCTCCCATGTCAGCACCCACGTTCCAGCCTTCACATTCCGCCGTCACAGCACGGCTCCGCGCTGCCGGTTGCGTCTTCGCCGAAGACGAGGCCCGGCTTTTGATCGCGGCGGCGCACGCCCCCGGAGACCTCGACCGCTTGGTCGAGCAGCGCGTCTCGGGTTTGCCCCTTGAATACCTCCTGGGCTGGGCTGAATTCTGCGGCCAACAGATCGCCGTGGACCCGGGCGTTTTCGTCCCCCGCCGCCGCACGGAGTACCTCGTCCAGGAGGCGGCCCGCCTCGCCCGGCCGGGCGGCGTCGTCGTCGATCTCTGCTGTGGTTCGGGAGCCGTGGGTGCCGCTTTGGCCGCCGCGGTGGGCGGCATCGAGCTTCACGCGGCCGACGTCGACCCCGCCGCGGTCCGCTGCGCCCGCCGCAACATCGGGCCGGCGGGGGGAAATGTCCATGAAGGCGATCTCTATTCGGCGCTGCCGCACGCTCTTCGCGGCCGGATTGACGTCCTTGTGGCCAACGCTCCCTACGTCCCCACGGAGGCGATCGGGATGATGCCGCCGGAGGCCCGCGTGCATGAACCGCGGGTGGCGCTCGACGGCGGCGCGGACGGTTTGGACGTGCAGCGCAGGATCGCCGAGAAGGCTCCGTTGTGGTTGGCTCCCGGGGGTCAGCTCCTCATCGAAACGAGCGTCCGTCAGGCGCCGACGACGGCGGCCCTGTTCGAGAGCGCCGGGCTGTCCCCGCGGGTGGTCCATTCCGAAGAATTCGACGCCACGATGGTGCTCGGAAAACGACAGGAAATCCACCGGGATTGATCAGCAAACTGTGCATTTGGCGGTCGTGAACCAAACAATTTGGTAACGAAGTCCCGGAAGGCGGAAAATCCGCGTGATTCCGCGGCTGTAGGCGGCAGATGGATGTCAGACATTTGCGCCCAAAAGGGCCCGGAAGGGCCCCAAAATTCGGAGCACGACTCTCAAATCCGGCGAATCTCGCGTAAAATTGAAACCCTGCCCAGAGCGGAGCAGCTGTATGTCGCAAGCAAATGATCTCCCTAGGAGAAGTCAAAATGCCCACAGACCGAAGCATCACCGACTCTTCAGCAGGCGCTAGGAACGCCGCTGCAACGAGCAAGACCGCACCTCGAGGTGCCTCAAAATTGAAACTTCCAACACGTCGTCGACTCAAGGTATCCGACGTCAACGTCGTTGACCAGCCAATGCTTAAAAAAGCACTCGGCGGAACGATCGTCGGCAACACCATGGAATGGTACGACGTCGGCGTGTTCGGCTACCTCATCACCACGATGGGGCCAGTCTTCCTGCCCGAGGCCGACAAGTCCGTGCAGACCCTGTTCCTGCTGGGAACCTTCGCCGCAACCTTCGTGGCGCGGCCGCTCGGCGGCGTCGTCTTCGGCTGGTTGGGTGACAAGGTGGGCCGCCAAAAGGTGCTCGCCACAACACTCCTGCTGATGGCTGCGAGCACCTTCGCCGTCGGACTCCTGCCTGGATACGCACAGATCGGCATCTGGGCGGCCGCACTCCTCGTCATCCTGAAACTCATCCAGGGTTTCTCGACGGGCGGCGAATACGCCGGCGCCACCACGTTCGTGAGCGAATACGCTCCAGACAAGCGCCGCGGCTTCTTTGCGAGCTTCCTGGATATGGGCTCGTACATCGGCTTCGCCCTTGGTGCGGCCCTGGTGTCCGTCCTGCAGCTCACCATCGGCCAGTCGGCCATGGAGGACTGGGGCTGGCGACTGCCGTTCCTCATCGCGGGTCCGCTCGGCGTCATCGCCGTGTACTTCCGTAGCAAGATCGAGGAATCACCCCAGTTCCAGGCCACTTTGGATGCCCAGGAAGCCCTTGCCGCGGATGCCGCAGCGGGCGATGCTGCAGTAGCCAAGGGCCCCATCGGCATCGTCAAGGCTTACTGGCGCCAGATTATCCTCGCCATGATCCTTGCCGCGGCCGCCAACACCGTGGGCTACATGCTGACTTCGTACATGCCCACGTACCTGACCGAGTCCAAGGGTTACGACCCCGTTCACGGCACACTGCTGACCATCCCCGTGTTGGTCATCATGGCAGTCTGCATCCCGCTGACGGGCAAGCTCTCCGACCGGATCGGCCGCCGGCCCGTACTGTGGATCGGCGCCATCAGCACCGTCGTGTTCGCTGTTCCGGCCTTCCTGCTGATCGGCATCGGCGATATTTGGTCCACCCTTGCCGGTTTGGCCCTGATCGCGTTCCCGGTGACGTTCTACGTGGCAAACCTTGCCTCTGCGCTGCCGGCACTGTTCCCGACCTCTAGCCGCTACGGGGGAATGGGCATCGCCTACAACTTCTCCGTAGCGATCTTCGGCGGCACCACGCCGTTCATTGTGGCCGCCTTGATCCAGGGCACCGGCAACGACATGATGCCCGCGTATTACCTCATGGGCACCTCGGTGGTTGGCGCAATCGCCATCTACTTCCTGCGTGAATCCGCGCAGCGCCCGCTCCCGGGCTCCATGCCGAGCGTGGACACCCAGGCCGAGGCCCACGAGCTGGTGGCCACCCAGGACACCAACCCGTTGATCGACCTGGACGAAATGCCGTTCGATGAGGGCAACCTCGTGGCGGCTGGTTCGGGCAGGGACCCGGTCCCGGCCTAGGCAGACTGCGGGCCCGGGCTGCGGGCGGCCCGTGCCTGCGGGGCAAGGCTGGTTGTTTGGTAGCGGTATCGCTGCAAACAACCAGCCTTGCCGTCGTTTAAGGCCCTGTCCTTCAGGCCTTGCGGTCGGCCTTCTGCTCCTGCATCCGCTTTGCCTGCGCCTGGATCTTCGGGCCGTAGCCGCCGTTCAAAGCGGTGTCCCTGATGTGGGTGGCTTTCGCGACCCGGTCGCCGGCCGCCGCATCCTTCAGCGCCTTCAGGTCCGCCTGCAGCGCGGCCGGAAGCTTTGCGGCCAGCTTCGGGCGCTTGTCGAGGATGAAGGTGGCGATTCTTGCGGCGCGCTGGCCGTAGGTGGGCTTGCTGCTGTCCCCGTTCACGAAGAACCGCAGGCCAACCGCCAGCGGATGCCGCGCCAGTGCCGTCTTGGCCGCGACGGCAGCCGCTGCTGTCGGCTGGGAGGTGGCTGCCGCCGTCGTGCTTGCGCCGCTTGAGGTAGCCGCGTTGGCAGCGATCACGCCGCCGCCCAGCAGGAGGCCTGCTGCAAGGACGCCGACGACGACCGTGCGGGCCTTGGTGCGCTTGCGGCCCTCGACGGGGGTAATGGAGCTCGGGATGGTGTTGTTCATGGTCCGTGTCCTTTGTTCCGGCCGGTGGTCGATCCGCCGGCGCTCTTCACAACACTCTGGTCCGGCCGCATGAACTGACTGTTCGGCCAATGTTCGAGGAATGTAAAACCGTGGCCGCCGGATGACGAAGACGCTCCAGGCACTCCGTCCTTGCTGTTGAATGGACGCATGGAAGACAGCCGCGGATTGGTGCTGATTGCCGAGGATGAACAGGCAATTGCCGATATCCAGCGCCTTTATCTGGGCCGCGCAGGTTTCGGCGTCCACGTGGAGCGGGACGGGATTTCCGCGCTGGCACAGATCAAGCGGCTCAAACCGGTCGCGGTGATTCTCGACGTCGGGCTACCCGGCTTGGACGGGATCGAGCTCTGCAGGCAATTGAGGCGGGCCGAGGATTGGACGCCCGTACTGTTCGTCACGGCCCGCGATGAAGAGGTGGACCGCGTCCTTGGCTTGGAGCTCGGCGCTGACGACTATCTCACCAAGCCGTTTTCGCCCTCCGAACTGGTCGCGCGAGTCAAGGCAGTCCTGCGGCGGACCGAGGGAACCCCGCGGTCCAAACCACTGGTGCTGGGCAACGTCGAACTGGATCCGTTGAACCGGACCGCACGCGCGGGAACCGAGGAACTCACGCTCACTGCCACCGAATTCGACCTCCTCGCGTACCTCATGGCCCAGCCTGGCCGGGTCTTTTCCCGTGAGCAGCTCCTGTCCGCCGTGTGGGGACAGGCCAGCTACGCCGCCGGACGGACAGTGGATGTGCACATCGCGCAACTGCGGGCCAAGCTCGGCGAGCACTCCCCCATCGCGACGAGCCGCGGCGTGGGCTATTCGGCCGCGGCTTCCCCATCGTCCGGACCCCGCCCCTCAGCCGGGGAACCCACGTGAGGCGGTGGTTTGGCACGCTGGCGGGGCGCACGACGGCGGTGATTGCCGCCGTCGCGACTGTCGCCGTCGTGCTTGCCGGCCTTCTGGCGGCCCAACTGGTCAACGCCACGGCCGTGGACGAAGCCAAGAAGTATCTCGCGGTCGAGGCCGATTCCCTGAGCAAGCAGTCAAGCCTTGGCAGCCTGCAGGACCTTCGCGCAGACCTGCTCACGCACGGCGCGAGGTTAGCGCAAATCGGTACCGACGGCCGAGTGACTGGCGGCGGGGCGAGGCTGGTGGATGCGAAGACCGTGGCGGATGTCTTGGCCGGAAAGTCGGTCTCGACATCGGTGAACGGTCCGCAGAACACCGTGGTCCTCGAGGCCCGGCCGTTGGCGGCCGGCGGTGGCGTGGTACTGGCGCAGCCGGTGTCCGAAATCCGTGCGGCCGCCGCTCCCCTGCTGAGCCGCATGCTGATTGCCCTCGCGGTCTGCCTCGTGTTTGCCATCGTGGCCGGTGGCCTTCTGGCGCAATGGTTGAGCCGGCCCTTGGTGCGCACGGCGCATTCGGCCCACCGACTTGCCGCCGGAGAACGATCCGTGGCGGTGGCACCCGACGGCCCGGCCGAAGTGGTGGAGGTTTCGCAGGCATTGGCTGCCCTCGACGCCGCGCTCCGGACCAGCGAGGGGCGCCAACGCGAGTTCCTGCTCTCCATTTCCCATGAAATCCGGACACCCCTCACCGCGCTGCGGGGCTACGCCGAGGCGCTTGCCGACGGTGTGGTCAGCGGAGACGACGTGAGCGGGGTGGGCCGGACGCTCGTCGCCGAAACCAACCGATTGGACCGTTTTGTCCGCGACCTCCTGGAATTGGCACGGCTTGAGTCCGACGATTTCCGCGTGGAACTGCAGTCCGTGGACGCGTCCTTGATTCTGAGCGAGAGCTGGCAGGCCTGGCAGGCGGTGTGCATCCAGAACGGGATCGCGGGGCGGCTTGAGCTGCCTTCTGGATCGTTGCCGGTCCGCAGCGATGGCCAGCGGCTGCGCCAAGTGATGGACGGGCTGCTGGAAAACGCACTGCGCGTGACACCTGAAAGCGCCCCGGTTGTGCTCGCCGCTTACGCGACCGGCAGCGGGCTCACCGTTGAAGTGCGCGACGGCGGCCCTGGCCTCACGGAGGCGGATGCCGGCGTCGCGTTCGAACGCGGTGCGCTCTTTGCCAGATACAGCGGGGAACGGCCTGTTGGAAGCGGACTGGGTTTGTCCATCGCGGCAAGGATCGTGCAGCGGCTGGGCGGCCGCATCAGTGTGCGGGCGGCGCCTGAGGGCGGCGCGGCCTTCGTAGTGGAGTTGCCCGGCATTCCCGCCGGCGCCCCGCAAACGTAGACTCTGCGCATGGCTGATGTTCCGGTGGGTTCGCTGCACCACGTAGAGATTTGGGTACCCCACATCGGCCGGGCACAGGAAGAGTGGGGCTGGTTGCTGGCCGAACTGGGCTACGAACGATTCCAGGAGTGGCCCGAGGGCTGCAGTTGGAAACTCGAAGGCACGTACATCGTGATCGAACAGTCCACGGCCCTCACGGGAAGCACGCACCGCAGGACGGAGCCCGGGCTCAATCACCTCGCCTTCCATGCCGGCACGAGGGAGAACGTGGACCGGCTCCGGGAGCTCGGCGCCGACTCGGGCTGGTATGAGATGTTCGAAAGCAAGTATCCCCATGCAGGCGGGGCCGACCACTACGCCGCCTATCTGGTGAATACGGACGGCTACGAGGTTGAGCTGGTGGCGGGGTAGGGAGCGCGGATGAGCCCTGGAGCCCACGAGTCAAGCTCGACGACGGTAAACACAACTTGCTCTATGGCAGCGTAATCGCAGCCACAACTGTCAGACTTCCTTTCGTCTTGCCGCGCGGAATCGCAGATCTCGGCCAGCGCGCCGAGCACCAATCGGCTTGCCGCAACCGGGTTCCACGCAAGGGCACCAGCTAGTCCTGCTCTACGGAAATGATATGCGCCGCCGGTGACTTCAGAGTTGGAACCGGCAGGTCCGAGCTCCGGTCAATGGTTCGGCACATTGGCTAAGGCGGATGAACCCATGGGAAATTGCTTCGTCTCAATGGCCTGTGGCGTCTGAGAAGTCCAATATCACGTAGCTGCCGACGGGGCGTGGTCAAACTCCGTGCGTCGATTCTTCCGGGCTGGCATGTCAAGCTATGCTCGCATGCATGGCATGGATTAGGGGGACACGGTGACCAACGGAAAAGGCACTCGAGGTGCAAAATGAGCGTCACCGAATCCGCTCCCGAGCTGTTCACACAAACGGACCATGGAGATGAGCCTCATCGACTGATTATTCTGACGCCAGCTGCATCCACATGGCTTCAGGACCTCGCGGCTCGCTACCGACGCCTTCGCAGCGGCACGATGATCGAACCATCGGCTCTCTCGTTGGACGGGGTCGAGATCCTCGACATAGAGAGCTTGAAAAGCCGGCTAGCGACATCCCAACTAGCCGCGAGACGCGGAGGGAACTTCGACGTCCTTCGGTCAGACTTGGGCGAGGTCTTGCTGCACTACGTCGGACAGGAACTCGGAGGTTTTCAGTACGGTTATCAGTCCATAAGGGACCGTGAGCTCCGAAACCTTCCGGGCCGCAGTCTTGACCAGATCGGGGTGAAAATGGCTGTTGGACCGTCGGGGAAGACCACGATTTCCTTGATGCTCGGAGAAGCCAAAGTATCGGCTGACAAGAAGATCCCGCCAAGTGTTGTCGACGCTAAAGATGACTCGTTGAGTAAATCGCACGCAAAACAGCTGTCCGATGTCACGGCCACCGCCGAGAAAATTTGGCACGCGTACCGTTTTTGTGTCGACGAGGAGACACAACAGCTTTTCGGCCTCGCCGTCACGATGTTCGAACAGGCCCATCCCCAGCTGACCGTCCACGCAACGAGTGCACTCGTCCGACCGTCAAGCGCGGGAACGGTTGAGGACTTCGGTTCCTATCGCGACAACCCGGATCAATTCGATGGCGCCATCGTGGATTTCTATATCCTGCGTGCTGATTCCGACGACATTGAGGCACTTGTCGACGACTTTATCGACCTGGCTTCTGTGGATTCGCTGGAGGCCACGCAGTGATACTTGCCGTACAGGACCTCCTGGATGAAGTTGGCGCCATCAAAGTCTCTCGGGATGCCGAGACGCAGTCGATCCTTGACCGCGTCACGCCGCTTCGGCCGCAACTCGAACCTCTGCCGGCTCGTTCTTTGGCCCGCACTGCCGGCTTGCTTGAAGGGCAGGCTCTGACGGCGTCAGGCGACGAGCGGATTCGGGGCTTCTCGGGTGCGTTCTCATGCTGGAAGCTGCTGGCACTCGAACCCGATCTGGAACGACATAACCTCGACAACGGGTACCTTGGTCCGACAATTAGCGTTGCGTTCCACATAGCAGTCACCGGCACTGCGGCGGAACGTATGAGTGAGGCGCAGCATGCCCTGGCCCAACTCCTTCCTTCCGCTGCAAACCTTGAATCCGCAGACACCGGCGAGTGGAAGGCCTCCATCCTCCGTGACGTAGCACTGGCCGTTTGCCTATTGGTGCGAAAGAGCCAAGGATGGGCGGACATAGAAACGGCGCTCGGACTCATGAATTCCTTGCGAAGCATGCAGTCGGAGATGGAATCAACTTACCTGGCTTCCTTCGAGCCGGAATCAAGTGACCGGGAAGTGATCGAGTTGATTGCTTGTTACCACTTGGCCCAAATGGTGACCACGACGGGCGAATTTGTACAATCTGGGCAGCCGGGCTCCACGGCCGTCCTGTCTCGGCTTGATCGCCACCGAGACCAGGCTCTTGAATCCGCCGCCCTGACGCAGAATGGTGTCATTGCTAGACTGGCCCGCCTGACAAATACCATTTGCAGCTCCTTGGTAAGGAACGCCATTTGGACTCAAGTGGAGGGCTTAGGACATAACGCTTCGCGCTTTGCTGAGCATCTGGCTTCTCCTACGCTCAACGAGCCGTTACTAGAGCTGTGGCCGAGTCAACAGGAAGCACTGCGTAAGAACCTCCTTGACCCTTATTCAAAAGCTATTCTGGTCCAAATGCCAACGAGTGCCGGGAAAACGCTTTTGGCGAAGTTCTCGATTATCCAGACGCTAGCGCTGAACCCCGGATCCACTGTTGCGTATATCGTGCCTACAAGGGTCCTGGTCAACCAGATAGTTGATGAGCTTAGACGTGACCTTAAAGGCCTCGATCTTTCGGTCGAACAGGCGATACCCGTGTTCGAACTTGACCCCACGGAGAACGCCCTCCTCCAAGATCCTCCCAGTGTCTTAGTTACGACAGCAGAGAAGATGGACCTCCTCATTCGGGAGAACCATCCCGCTTTGCAGCGGCTTTCTCAGGTAGTCGTCGATGAAGCCCACAATCTCTCAGCCGGCACCCGTGGGGCTCGCCTAGAGCTTCTCCTCGCGACGTTGCGTCGAGACCGACCTGATGCTCGTTTTTTGATGCTGTCACCGTTCCTCCCCAATGCTCTCGAAATCGCCAACTGGCTCGGTGATGGAAGAGCCCTGTCACCTATCGCAGTAGAGTGGCGTCCTAACCGGCGAGTTGTGGCGGCAATTGAAGTCCTTAATCACGGAAGACGAAACTACGACGTCGTTCTCCAAACTATCGATGCTGTTCGGGACTCTGATGTCGAGCAAGGCCTTCAACTGCCGCTCGCTCACAAGAAACGGAAGCCAGACAGCCTAAAGGAATTGACTCGGATTGCAGTGGATTCCTTGCGGGTACGCAAGGGCGTCACTTTGGTAGTCTGCTACGGCAAGGCGACTTCGATGACGCGTGCTAAGGAGCTGGCTGAGGACCTGCCCGAAATACAGATGAGTGAACTTCTGGATGCCGTCATTTCTCATGTTTCCGACGAACTGGGACCGAATAATTGGCTGGAACCTCTGCTTCGCAAAGGTGTTGCCTACCATCATGCCGGCATGTCGCTTGAAACTCGGCGCTTAATTGAACATCTTGTGCATGATGGTCTCATTCACACAATTACTGGAACGACAACACTTTCTCAGGGCGTCAATTTTCCGATAAGCAACGTTATTATTGAGTCTCGCCAAAAAGCGCAGGGTGAGAAATTGAGCTATTCCGATTTTTGGAACACGGCAGGGCGGGCCGGCAGGGGCCGTCTCAGTGATCTCGGCGTTGTTGCATACCCTGTAAGTAACTTGGAACAAAGAAGGGATTGGAATTCCTTTTTCCAAGGCGAGGCAAAAGCGATCGCCAGCCAACTCGCGACAGTCGTTCAGCACGCCGATGAGATCAGTGCAGACCTAGGATTCACGAGCCTTTACGCCCATGAAGCCTTGTCCCCGTTTCTGCAGTACCTGGCGCACGCAATGCGCGTGTCTGGCGCGACCGCGGCTGCCCGCGACATTGAAGATCTACTGCGCGGGAGTCTCGTCTATCGTCAGGCCCAAGCCGTGTCAGAGGACACGGCAGCTCGATTGGTGCGACTCTGTCGGACATATTTGCAACAGATTTCTGGAACTCCGGGGCTCGTAGCACTGGCGGATGGTACCGGGTTTTCAACACCCTCTGTTAACAGTCTGCGGGCACGCGCCGAACGTGAGCCCAGCCTGAAGGACATGTCCTCTTGGTCTCCATCCACGCTGTTCGGCGCTGATCCGACGGCTTTGGCATCGAGAATAGAAATGCTGGCCAACCTTCCGGAGATGAAACTTGGAACGGATGACCCAGGTCAATTCAGTTCAATTCGCGTTGCTTCCATTGTTCGAGATTGGGTCTCTGGGCGTTCAATTCCGGAGATGATTGCAGAGTACGCTGGCAAGAAGGGCTCCCCCGAATCGCGAGCTTCGGAGTTCACTTCGTATCTGTACTCGAGTCTGACCAATAAAGTCAGCTGGGGAATGGGGGCGCTCCAGCGGGTCAGCTGGGCTCAGAACGATGGTGTCGCGCCAGAAGACTCCGTTCACGTGCCGTCCATGGTTTTTTATGGCGTGGGAACCAAGGAGGCTATTTGGATGCGAATGGTCGGGTTACCACGCGATGCAGCTAATCGCGCGGCGCTGGTTTGGCGGCGTCGCAATGTAGGCACCCCGCGATCCTATGCGCAGTTGAGAGCTTTCGTGGGCGCTATGACCGCAGCCGACTGGGAAAGTACACGCGGTTCCAGCAGGGTTTCCGGAAGCCAAATGCGCTCCCTTTGGGCAGAGCTGGGTTAGCCTTCTAGCGCGACTCGCCCGCTACTACGGCACACTATTTCGGGGATCTATACTACAGGCGCCGGCGGCGACAATCGGCCTAGGACCCCGGGTTCTGGAGCCTTTCCTTCAGCGCCACAGTCTCCACGCCCAGCTTATGGAGCAGGACGGCGGCCGGATCGGGTTCGTGCCGCTCCAGCAGCGCGAGCAAGAGGTGCCGGGTGGTGATCCTGCGAGCCTTCTCCCGGGTGGTCAGTACCAAGGAGTCCTGAATGACCGAGCGGGCGGCCGAGGTGAAGGTAGTCCGGCTGCTTCCCTTGGGCGCGCCCAGCAGGCCGAAGTCCCCCAGCGTGATCCCCACGGATTCCAGCGCCTGCTGGTCGAGAGCGTCGAGCTGGGCGCGGGCGGATTCGAGGTCCGTCTCCAGAGTCCGGCAGCTCTCGGGGTCATGCAGCAATCCCAGCAGCAGGTGGTCCGTACCGATTCTCCGGTCTCCGCGGCGTTTGGCTTCCTCGGCCCCGGCATGGACAGCGGTCCTTGCTTCGCCGGCAAATCGTTCAAACATGGCAGGCTCACTTTCCGTATTTGGCGTGGACCGACTGCTTGGAGACGCCCAAAGCATCTCCGATTTGCTCCCAGGACCAGCCTTGCTGCCGCGCGATGGCCACGTTGGTGGCCTCGACTTTTTCGGCCAGTCGGTGCAGGGCACCGACGGCGCGGAGGCCGATTGCCGGGTCCGTGGCCGCGATATGGGAAGTCAGCTCATCACCGTTCATACTGTCAGTTTGAACTGACAACATGAATCTGTCAATCCAAGCTGACGAAATCGTCCTGAGCAAGGATTGACCTGACGCGCCGCCGCATGGCGATCCTCGGCCAACGGCTCAGGCCCACCAGACCCTCGCACTCGAGAATGCCCCGGAGTCCGTCGTCCAACAGCTCCGGTTCCAGGTCCTCAAAACCCAGCCGACGGTAGTAGGGCGCATTCCACGGAACATCGCGGAAAGTGGTCAGGGTGAGCCACTCCAGGCCCTCGGCGTGTGCCCATTTTTCGGCACCGTCGAGCAGTTCGCTCCCGAGACCTCCGCGCGCATGCGACGGGTGGACACTCAACTGCTCCACGTGCGCCTTTCCGTCGAGGTGTTCAACCAGGAGATAGGCCACCGGAACGTCTGATGCGTCGGCGAAGACCAAAGCACCGCCCCGTGACTGGAAGATAGCCAGCTCCGTGACGGTCAGGGGCTCGTCGTCGGCGATGGCGTCCATTCCGCGAGAGCGGAAGATCTCCCCCGCGGCGAATTCAATCCTGCGGAGCCGTTCAAGTTCGTCCGCTCGTGCCGCCCTGATCATGCGGCGGCACCGTTCCGGGCAAGATATTCGTTGCGTTTTTCAATGAGGTTCTGCAGGTATCTCCCCAGGAAAGCTTTCTCCACAAGCCGGCCCACCGCGCCGAAGGGCGCCGCGAACTCGACGCGATCGATCATGAGCGTGCCGCCGTCGTCGGGAATGAACTCGTGCACGTGCCGGAAGAAACGGAAGGGTCCCCGCACCTGCTCGTCCGTAAACGACTCAGGGAAGCGCAGCCGGGTGATGCGGCTGCTCATCCGCAGGGGTAACGCGAAATGCCAGGCCTGCCAGGTGACCTCGTCGCCTTCCGAGAGCAGCCCGGACACGACGCCGGCAACCGCACGTTCCCGGGACTTCGCCATGGAGCCGACGTGCGCATCGACGTTGCGAGCGAGGTCGAAGAGCTCCCCGGCTTCCATTCCGATATGCGTACGGCAAGTGAACGACACAGTCATGCTTCGATCCTGCCACCGTTTCGAAACCCCCGTCGACCCAACTGTCTCGCAGTTGTTGTCGTTATGCGGGTTCAAAACGACACTTACTGCGAGCTAGTTGGGTGGGCCGTACGCCTCAGTTGGACGGGAAGTTGTACGAAGCTCCCGAAGCGTGGGCGGACTCGGGCCAACGGGACGTAATGACCTTGCCTCGGGTGTAGAAGGAAACGCCTTCGGGACCGTAGATGTGCTTATCTCCGAAGAGCGATGCCTTCCAGCCGCCGAAGGAGTAGTACGCCACCGGAACAGGCAGCGGCACATTGATGCCGATCATGCCAACATCCACTGAACGTTGGAATTTCCTGGCAGACGCACCCGAGGACGTGAAGATCGCGGTGCCGTTGCCATAGGGATTGGCGTTGATGAGCCTGATGCCTTCATCCAGGTCCTCCACGCGCACCACCACCAGGACCGGCCCGAAGATCTCTTCCTGGTAAGCGCTCATTTCAGTTTTGACGTGGTCGATCACGGTGGGGCCGACCCAGAAACCGTCCTCATGCCCAGGAACCACGAGGTCCCGGCCGTCCACGACCATCGCGGCGCCGGCCTGCTCCGCCTCGGTCACCGTCTTGACGATGAACTCGCGGGATTCGGGGCTGATCACGGGACCCATGTCGGCGTCGGCGTCAGTACCGTTCTTGACCTTGACATCGAGGGCGCGCTCTTCGACCTTCTTGACCAGCAGATCCGCGGCATCGCCGACGGCGACCGCCACCGAGATAGCCATGCACCGCTGCCCGGCGGAACCGAACGCGGCAGCGGCCAGGTGGTCGGCGGCGTTGTCGAGGTCGGCGTCGGGCAGCACGATCGCGTGGTTCTTCGCCCCGCCCAGGGCCTGGACCCGCTTGCCGTGCGCCGTCCCCACTTCCAGGATGTGCTTCGCGACAGGGGTGGATCCCACGAAGGAGATGGCGTCCACATCCGGGTGCGTCAGGAGCCCGGAAATGACGTCACGGTCACCGTGCAGGACCTGGAACACGCCGTCGGGCAAGCCGGCGTCCCGGAACAGTTTCGCAAGCAGCATCGCGGCCGAAGGGACGCGGTGCGAAGGCTTGAGGATGAACGCGTTGCCCGTCGCAATGGCCATCGGCGCCATCCAGAGCGGCACCATGACCGGGAAGTTGAAGGGAGTAATGCCGGCCACGACGCCCACGGGCTCCCGGAACGAGAACACGTCGATGCCGGTGGAGACCTGGTCCGAGTACTCACCCTTGAGCAACTGTGGGATGCCGCAAGCGAACTCGATCACTTCCAGGCCACGGCCGATCTCGCCCTTGGCGTCGTTGAGTACCTTGCCGTGCTCCGCGGTGATCAGGGCCGCGAGTTCGTCCACATGCGAGGCGACGAGCTCACGGAACTTGAACAGCACCGCCGTGCGCTTGGCCAGCGAAATATCGCCCCAGGACGCTGCGGCCTCTTTGGCGATGGCAACCGTCGCGTCCAAATCGGCGCGGTTGGCCAACCGCAACTCGGCCGTCACGGCACCCGTGGCCGGATTGTAGACAGGCTTGGTGCCCGTCCCGCTGCCGGTGGCCTCGGCTCCGCTGATGAAGTGGTTGATGATGGTCATTACTGCTCCTGTAGTAGGTGGTGCTCCACGGCATGAACGTCGCTGACATCCCGCTGCAAGCCGGTGGCGAGTGATTCCTGGAGCGCCAAGCGGACGGCCAGGTTCTGTTCGGTCAATTCCCTGTGGACGAGTTCGGGTCCTGAGTTGCGCACCCACGCGCTGAACCGTTCGATTTCGGTCTTGAACGGGTCTTCCCCGATGTCGACAGACTCGGTCCGGCCATCGCGGAAGGACACGGTGACGCGGGCGATTTCGCCCGGGTCCGGGTCGAAGGCCTTGTCCAGGGTGATATGGCCTTTCGTGCCGATAATCTGGAACGTGTTGGTCCGCGGGCCTTCGAAGCCGCAGTCCAGCGTTCCCAGGACGTCCCCGTAGTCCAGGATCGCGGCCATGGTGGTTTCGACGACGTCCGTGCGGCTTGTGCCCTTGCCGTAGACGATTTCCGGAGCGCGGCCCATGACCATGTTCATGATGTCGACGGCGTAGCATCCGACGTCGTTGAGCGCACCTCCGTCCATTCCCGGCTGGAGTCGGACCTCACCTTCGCTGCGGTCCATGACGAAGTGGAAGCGGGCGTGCATGGACACCAATTCGCCGATCTTGCCCGAATCGATGAACTCACGGACCTTCTGGTGCTGCGGGTGGAAGCGGTACATGAACGCTTCCATCAGGTTCACCCCGTTGCGTTCGCAGGCTTCCAGTACCCGGCGGTAGTCGTGGGTGTTGGCGACGAGCGGCTTCTCGCAGAGGATGTCCTTTCCAGCCTCGGCGGCCGCAACAATCCAGTCGGCGTGCAGCGAATTGGGGAAGGGCAGGTAGACGGCTTCGATGCTTGGATCGGCCAACAATTCCTCGTGCGAAGAATAGGCGGCCGGGATGCCGAAGCGCTCTGCGACCTCGGCTGCCTTTCCGTTCGGGCTGCTGATGGCCGATGCCACGGCGTTCCGGGCGCGGCTCATGGCCGGCAGGAACCTTCCTTGCGCGATCCGTGCCGTGGTCAGCACTCCCCAGCGGACCGCGCTCATCGGTTGATTTCCGTTTCGAGTTGACGCAGGAAGGCCACCGACTGGCGGATGTCCTGGACCGGGCCGTCCCCGGTAGGTTCGGCTTCGAGGATGGTGTCCTGCTCCATGGTGAACCAGCCTTGGTAACCGGCATCGAGCAGGTCCCGGACGATTCCGGCGATGCCGACGTCGCCTTGGCCCAGAGGCACGTACATCCCGGCTTTGACGCCGTCCGTGTAGGAAATCTCTCCGGCCTGGACCCGCTGAGCGACGGCGCTTCGCACGTCCTTCAGGTGGGTGTGGCCGATGCGGGCTGCGTAGCCGCGAACGAGCCCGGCGGGATCGGTGCCGCCGATAAGCAGGTGGCCGGTGTCCAGGCACAGGTTCGCGGCGGTATCGTTCAGGACCCGGTCGACGTCCGAGGTGCTTTCGATCATGGTTCCCACGTGCGGGTGGACCACCGCCTGGATACCCTTGTCCGCGGCGGCTTTGACTACGGCGTCAAGGTTCCTGCCGAACAGCTCCCAGCCTTCGGCGTCGAGCTCGTGGCGCTGATCGTAACCTGCGACGCCGGTCTCCGCGGCGAGGACCATGACGCTGGCCCCCGCAGCTTCGTACGCGTCCAACTCAGCGGCCACAACGTCCAAGGGGCTCTTGGACGGATCGTGCAGGATGACGGGAAAGAAGCCGCCGATGGCCTGGAGGTTGTGCCGCTTCAGCACCTCGGCGCGTTGGGCGGCCTGTTCGGGCAGGAACCCGGCCGGGCCGAACTCGGTGGCGCTGATGCCCAGCGCGGTCATTTCGGACAAGACCCTGTCGGCCTCAAGCTGGTGGCCCCAACCGGGGACTTCGCAGACGCCCCAGGAAATGGGTGCAGCGGCAAGGCGCTTGGTGATGGTGCTCAATCTGATCCTCCGTATACGTTTTGGTCCCAGTCGATGACCGAGCCTGTGACAACACCGCTCCGGTCGGAGAGGAGAAAGACAATGAATTCGGCGATCTCGTCCACTTGGCCGAGCTTTCCCATGGGGACGGACGCGCTGGCTTTCTCGAGCCAGTCCTCCCCTGCGCCGTGGAATTTCTTCTGGGTTTCGGCTTCACCGTCCGTGGCCGTCCAGCCGATGTCGAGCCCGTTGATGCGGATCTTGTCCCAACGGTGGGCATGCGCCGCGTTGCGGGTTGCGCCGGCCAGGCCGGCCTTGGCCGCCACATACGGAGCCAAGTACGGCTGCCCGCCGAGTTCGGCAATCGAGATGACGTTCACGATGCTTCCTGGCACACCCCTGCTACAAAGATGCTTGATGGTTTCGGCCATGATGAAGAACGGCGATTTCAGGTTCACCGCGATGTGCGCGTCGAAGAGCTCGGGCGTGGTGTCCAGCATGGTGCCGCGGGTGGTCAGGCCGGCCGCATTGACCGCGCAGTCGAGTTGCCCGAAGACGTTGATCGTCTCAAGCACCGAGTTCCGGGCCTGTTCGACGTCGGCGAGGTCCGTCTTGATGAAACGGGTTTCGACGCCGGAGGCTGTGATCTCCGCGGCGAGCCGTTCACCTGAATCCGCGTTCCGCCCGGTGATCGCAATCCCGGCCGCACCTTCGGCGGCTGCGCGTCGTGCGACGCCGGCCCCCAAACCTTGGGTGCCCCCGCTGATGAGGATCACTTTGTCTTGGAGAAGTGGCATGGCTGCGGCTGCCCGATCTTGACTGGGTTTTCGATCCTGACGGCGCGGCCGGTACGGGCGGACTCTTCGGCTGCGTTGGCCAGGGCGAGAGCCTGCAGGCCGTCGTCGAATCCCGGACTGCAGGCAGTGCCTGAGCGGATGGCCTTGGCGAAACTGTCCAGTTCGTTCCGGTAAGCCTCGGCGTAACGCTCCAGGAAGAACGGCAGGTAGGCGTCTGCCTCTTCGGTACCGGTGGCGCCGTATTTGCGCACCGTCGTCGGGCTGACGTTGCCCGCGCTGAGCATCCCCTCGCTGCCGAACGCCTCCAGGCGCTGGTCGTAGCCGTAGGCGCTGTGGCGGGAGTTGGTGATGGTGACCAATTCGCCGTCGCGCCCCTTGAGGGTGATGACCACTGAGTCGAAGTCGCCGGCTTCCTCGATGTAGTCGCAGAACACGTTGGTACCCGCGGCTGACACTTCGACAATGTCCGGCACGAAGAACCTGGCCATGTCGAGGTCGTGGATGCTCATGTCCCGGAAGATCCCTCCCGAGGTGGCAATGTAGGCGGCCGGGGCGGGCGCGGGGTCGCGGCTGATGATGGTCAGCTGCTCGAGGCGGCCGATCTCTCCCGACGCAACACGGCGCTGGATGGCCGCGAAATGGGGATCGAAGCGCCGGTTGAACCCGAGCATGAGGGGCGTGTTAATGCCCTCGATGGCGTCGCGGCATGCCAGCGCACGGTCGATGTCGAGGTCGATGGGCTTCTCGCACAGAGCCGCCACGCCTTGCGCCATGGCGCGTGCGATCAGCTCCACATGGGTGCTGGTGGGCGAGCCGATCACGACGGCGTCAAGGTCGCCGTTCGCGAAAACCTCGTCGGCAGACTCGACGGCGACAGCGCCGGTCCCTGCCGCCAACGTGCGGGCCCCCTCGATGAAAGGGTCGGCGATCCATGCCAATTCCAGGTCCGGGTGGGCAGCGATGTTCCGGGCATGGACCTGCCCGATACGGCCCGATCCGAACAGCGCGACTTTGAGGGGTCGATCAGTGGACATATGCAGTGATCCTTTCTAGTGGGCTGCCCGGAGAAGGCTGGCCTTGGCTTGGTTGTGGCCGGTTGACGGGGACACGCTCAACTGAGGGAACAGTCATGGCCCTGCCACCGCCGCGGGCGTGCGGCCGGCGAGGACGTCTACCGCCCCCTGGGTGGCATCCCTGATGGTGTGGGCCATGCCTTGCCGGGTGAATCCCATCAGGTGCGGGGTCAGGACCACGTTTTCATGGTCGAACAGCGGATGGTGCGCGGGCGGCTCGGGATCGTACACGTCAAGGCCGAGCCCAGATAGCCTGCCCGACTGCAGTGCGTCGTGGGCGGCGTCGAGGTCGACGAGGCCGCCACGGCTGCAGTTGATGAGGATCGCTCCGGGCTTCATGAGCGTGAGCCGGTCCGCGTTGATGAGGTTCACGTTCTCAGGGGTCAGGGGTGCGTGGAGGGTGGTGAAGTCGCTGCCCGCGAGGAGCTCTTCCACGGTGTCGCAGCGGATTTCCGAGGGGATTTCGGCAAAAGGATCGTAGGCGAGGACTTTCATCTCGAAGGCTTCGGCGATCCGCGCCACCCGGCGGCCGATGCGGCCGTACCCGATGATGCCGAGCGTGAATCCCTCGAGGTCTCCGACGCCGACGGCCGCACGCTGCTCCCAGCGCCCCTCGCGGACCAGCGCGGTCAGCGGAGAGAGCTTCTTGACGAGCGCCAGCAGGTGGGCGAAGACGCCTTCCGCGACCGAGGCCGTGTTGCTTCCGGGCGTGATGACCACCGGAATTCCGCGTCTCTTGGCCTCGGCGACGTCCACGAGATCGGTGCCAACGCCGGTCCTGGCGATCACTTTGAGGGCCGGCATGCGGTCCAACAGTTCCCGGTCCACGCGGTAGGCAGCCCTCACGATGGCCGCGTCGGCGTTGGCCAGGTCCTCGTCGGTGGGGTCCTGGATGAGTCGCTGGTGTTCGGAGAGGAGCGGTTCCACCAAGTCGGGTTCGACGCTGCCGAGAGCGACAAAGATTTGGGGTGTGGTTATGGAAGCCATCGTCATCCTTGAAGATGTGGAGGTATGGGGCTGCGCCGAAAACGGCGTAGTTACGAGGTTTTCTAGACGCCTTGGTTTAGAGGCCCAGCAGGCTGGATTTCCGCACGACCAAGTGGGGCGTGACGGAATGGTGGACGAAGCCGCTGCCTTCACCGTGGATGCGTTCCAGGAGGGTTTTGGCCCCTGTGACGCCGATGGTGGAGCTGTCCGGGTCAACAGTGGTCAGTCCCAAGCGCGGCATGGCACCGAGCGCGATGTTGTCATAGCCGGTGACGGCTATTTCGACGCCGCGTTCATCGGCAGCTGTCATGGCACCAAAAGCGGCGAGGTCGTTGATGCAGGCCAGTGCTGTGGGGCGCTGGTGCGCGGAGCGGGAAGCCAGGGCCCTTTGGGCGGCAACATAGCCGGACTCCTGGAAGAAGTCGGCGTCGACCACGCGGATGTAGCGGGCCAGCCCGTGCTCTTCCATTGCCGCCGAATACCCGTCCACGCGCTCCCGGCCAACCGAGCCGCCCAGTCCGCCAAGGTGCACGATGTTCTCGTGTCCCTGGGCGATCAAGTGCTCGACAACCATGGACATGCCGAGGGCATCGTCGCTTCGCACGATATCGGCGGTATCGATGTAGTCCGGTCCGCCACCGGCAAAGACCACGGCCCCGCCGGAAACGGCGCGGCTGAACGGTGCTTTATCGGGCACGGTTCCGACGACGAGCAGCCCTGCGACGCGCAAGTCCCGGAAGGCCTGGAGGATGGACTGGTCGACTCCCCTGCCCGCCGCCGTGACCGCACTGAAGAGGACGGTATGGCCGGCCTCTTCGAGTACGGTCCGTGCGGCGTCGGCGACGTCAAAGGCCCACGGATTGTGCATGTCGCTGACAAGCACGCCGATGGTTCCGCTGTCCCGTGTTGCCAGGGACCGGGCTGCGAGGTTCAGCTCGAAGCCCATCTCTTCAACTGCCTTGAGCACCCGCTGGCGGCGTTCGTCGCTGACGCGCGGTGAGTCGCGCAGCACGAGGGAGACCAAGGACTTGGAAACGCCGGCGCGTTCTGCCACGTCCATGATCGTCGGCCGCCGGGCGGATGGAGGTGCCATGGTTATGCCCGCGCTGCCGTGGTGCCGTGGATTTCCTCGATCTTCTGCCATTGACCGGACAGCGAGGATGCTTCAGCAGCGCTGACAATGGCGGCGGCGGAAGCGGCGTCATGGATGTTGGAGTTTTCCTGTGCTCCTCCAGTGACGGCGACGAGGAACTTCTTGGCTTCGATGACCTTGAGGTCGTCAAATCCCATGCTGTTGCCGGGCCCCGGTTGGAAGTGGGAGTAATCGCCGTGGCGTGGGCTGGCGTTGACCGTGGTGTAGCCCTGCTCGTTGTTGTTGCGGCCCAAGCAGACCTTGAGTTCGTTCATGCGCTCGAAGTCCCATTTGAGCGAACCTTCGGTCCCGTAGACCTCGATCTGGTAACCGCATTCGGGCCCGACGGCAACGCGCGAGGATTCGATGGTGCCGACGGCGCCTGCGCCGCGGGCGGACGGGCCGAAGCGGACCAGCGCTGCAGCGTAGTCCTCATTCTCGACCTCTCCCATTTCACCGTTTTCGATCACCGCGAAGTGCGTCCCTGACCCCATCGCCAGCTTGGGGCGCTGCGTGTAGACCGTGCTTGTGAGCGCGGTTACCTCGGCGATGGGCCCAACTACATATTGGCACAGGTCGGTTGCGTGGCTGAACAGGTCCGCCAGCACGCCGGTGCCGGCGAGTTTCCGGTCAAAGCGCCAGGACAAAGCGCCGTTGGGCTCGGAAGCGTATCCGGAGAAGAACACGGCGCGGACGTTGGTGATGCGCCCGAGCCGCCCATCCGCGATGAGCTTCCTGGCGTGCTCCACGGCCGGGGCGTGGCGGTAGTTGTAGCCGATGGAGGTCACGACGCCGGCCTCCACGGCGGCTTCCTGCACGGCTGCGGTTTCTTCGTAGCCGCGTCCAACAGGCTTTTCGATCCAGAAATGCTTGCCGGCTTTGGCAGCCGCGATGCCGATTTCGGCATGCAGGAAGTTGGGGGCGCAGATGGAAACGACATCGACGTCCGGGTGGTTCAGGACATCGTGGTAGTCGGTGGTCCCTTCCGCGAAGCCCAGGACATCGCGGGCGTAGTCCACCCGGTCCGGCGCTGTGTCCGCCGCGATGACGAGCTTGGTGGTCAAGCCAAGCTCAGGGTAGGCGTAGGGGACCGTCTGGTAAGCGCGCGAATGGAGCTTTCCCATCCATCCGACGCTGATAAGGCCTACACCGACTGTGCGGGATTCTGGGCTCACGTTCATGCCTTTCTTGTTGAAAAATCTTGTCAGTTGCGGGCGGTGTCGAAGGCGTCCCTGAACGCCGCCGCCATGATGGTGGAGTCTGATCCGATCGCCACGAAGCGGAAGCCTTGGCGGACATACTTGGCCGCAGCCATACCGTCCACCGCGAGGATGCCGGCAGCTTTGTTGTGCAGTTGGGCGGCCGCGATTACCCGCTGGAGGGCCTCCTGGAAGACATTGCTGTCCAGTTGCATCGGCACGCCCAAAGCGAAGGACATGTCCATTGGTCCGACGAAGAGGACGTCCACGCCGTCCTGCGCTGCGATCTCCTCCACGTGCTCCAGCGCGTCGAGGGTCTCGATCTGGACGATTCCCACGGCTGACTGCTGCTCCGCGTTCAACGGAGTACGGTCCATGCCCCAGCGGCAGGAACGGTTGTAGGTCGCCACGCCGCGGTCGCCGTGGGGCGGATACAGCATGTGCCTCACGGTCTGGCCGGCTTCCTCCACGGAGTTCAGTCGGGGCACCATGATGCCCGCTGCGCCTTGGTCCAGGACCCGGCCGATGCGGATCCGTTCTCCGCTCTCCACGCGAACAAGGGTGGGGACTCCGTAGCTTCCGGCCGCAAGGACACCGTCGCGGACGGCATCCTCACCTCCTGCGCCGTGTTCAAGATCGACCAGCACCCAGTCCGCGCCGGCGGCGGCACACACTTCCACCGCCGTGGCGGAAGCCATGCCAACGAAGGTTCCCAGGGTCACCTCTCCGGCCGCCAAGCGGCGCCGCAGCCGACCGCCGTCGAGCGGTCCGCCGTCGTAACTGCCGCCGGTCATCCGAACCACCGCTGGCTGCTGCGCGCCTTCTCGTAGTCCGAGCGCAATGAGCGGACCCATTCCTGTCCGGACACTTCCGCGGGAGCTACGTCCCACCAGACGTCGCCGCCGGGCAGGTCGACGTGGGGAACCGTGGGCACGACGATCACGACGGGGCCTTGGGCGTCGCGGGTGGAGGCAAGTGCTTCCCGGACCTCTGCCGCCGTGGTGGCCCGGATGGCGAGGGCACCCAGGCCTTCAGCGATCTGCCGCAGGTCCACCTTGAGGTAGTCGCCGTCGAGGCGTGCTTTGGGGGCGTCGTCGACGGCGACGCTGCCGCCGGTGGTGCGGTAGCGGAATTCGTTGCCGAACTCGCGTCCCATGCGGTTCATCTGGAGGCGGTGGATGACCTGGTAGCCATGGTTCTCGGAAACGACAACCGTGACGTTGAGGCCTTCCTGGGCCGCGGTGAGGATCTCCGTGGGTGCCATCAGGAACGTGCCGTCGCCGATGAAGGTGACCACGCGGTTGTCGTTGTTACCTTCGGCCAGGCGGACGCCCATGCCGGCGGCGATTTCGTACCCCATGCAGGAGAAGCCGAATTCCAGGTGGCAATTGCGGTTGCCCGTCGCATCCCAGACTTTTTGCAGGTCACCGGGAGGCCCTCCGGCCGCGGCAATGATGGTGTCGCCGGAGCGGGCGTGCTCCTGCATCAGTCCGATCAGTTGCGGCTGGGTCAGGACGGCTCCCGTGACCGGCGCGTCCGGGTGGTCTTCCGGGCGGTAGGCAGTGTCGGCGTCGAGCCACTGGGACCGGATGGGCGCCCACTTTGCCTTCTCGGAATGGACCGTTTCCTGCCAGTTTTCAGCGGTGCTGTGCCCTTCCAAGGCCCGGGCAAGTGCTTCCAGGCCCAAGCGGGCATCTGCGAGGATCCCTGTGGCGCCCTGCTTGCGGGTATCCGCGTCCACGATATTCAAGGACGCGAACCGCACGCCCGGGTTTTCGAAGATCGACTGGGAGCCGGTAGCGAAGTCGGTGAGGCGCGTGCCGACGCTGAGGACCAGGTCGGCTTGCTTGACCAAGGTGTTGGACGCGAAGTTGCCCTCGAGCCCGACGCCGCCCACTTGCCACCATTCGTCCTTGGTCACGGCGCCCTTGCCGCCGAAGGTCTCGACGACGGGAATTCCGGCCTGTCCTGCCAGCGCCTCGAGCGCCGCGTGGGCGTCGGAGTAGTGGATGCCGCCGCCGGCGATGATCACGGGACGCTCCGCGGAGCGGATGAGCCGGGCGACGTCGTCGACCTCTTCCAGGTCCGGCAGCGGACGCCGGATCTTCCAGTCGCGCGGCTCGAAGAATTCGGCCGGGAAGTCGTAGGCGTGGGATTGCACGTCCTGCGGAAGCGAAATGACCACGGCGCCGGTGTCCGTGGGGCTCGTGAGAACACGCATTGCCTGCGGAAGGGCGGTCAGGAGCTGCTCCGGACGGTTGATCCGGTCGAAGAAGCGCGATACGGGCCGGAACGCGTCGTTGACCGTGGCATCTGCCTCGGTGGGGTGCTCCAGCTGCTGCAACACCGGACCCTGATGCCGCGTGGCGTAGGTGTCACCGGGCAGGAGCAGCAGGGGGATCCGGTTGACCGTTGCCAGGCCGGCCGCGGTCACGAGGTTGAGCGCACCCGGGCCGATGGAGGCCGTGACGGCGAGGACTGCCTGGCGGCGGCTCGCCTTGGCGTACGCGGTGGAGATATGCGCCAGGTACTGCTCGTGCCGGCCTTGGATGAACGGCATGTCGTGGGCGAGTTCGTCCAAGGCCTGGCCGAGGCCTGCCACGTTGCCGTGGCCGAAGATGCCGAGGGCAGCGGGGACCAAGCGGCGGCGGACGCCGTCAGCGAGCGAATACTGTGCCGAGAGGTACTTGACGACCGCTTGGGCCGTGGTGAGCCTGATGGTCTGCGATGGTGTGGTCATTGCCTTATTCCCGTTGTCGTGGTTACCAGGGGCGTCCGTGCAGGACGACCGTCTTCTCTTCGGTCATTTCCTGGACAGCTGAACGGACGCCTTCCTTGCCGATTCCGCTGCCTTTCAAGCCGCCGTAGGGCATGAGGTCGGCCCGCCAGAGCGGCGACCAGTTGATGTGGGTGTTGCCGGCGTCGATCTGCCGCATGGCCTGCACCGCACCGGCGACGTCGCTCGTGAAGATGCCTGCGCCCAGTCCGTACTCGTTGTCGTTGGCCATCGCGATGGCGCTTTCCATGTCCGGCGCGGAAGAGACGGCGACGGCGGGCCCGAACAGCTCGTTCCGGCTCAGCGGCGACCGGGGGTCGACGCCGGCGACGACGGCGGGAGTCACCACGGCGCCGTCACGGTCACCGCCGGTGAGGACACGGGCGCCGGAATGGCGGGCCTCGAGGATCGATGTGTGGACGCGTGAGGCTTCCTCTTCGGAGATCAGCGAGCCAAGGCGCGTGTCCTCTTCCTTGGGGTTGCCCACGGCGATCGCTTCGACCTTCGGGACCAGCGCGTCCAGGAAGTCTTTCTCGACGCGGCGGTCAACGATGACCCGTTGCACCGAAATGCACACCTGGCCTGCGTTGACGTAGCCGCCAGCCGCCACCGCAGTGGAGGCGAGTTCGAGATCGGCGTCCGGCAGGATGATCACCGGGCATGAAGCGCCCAGCTCAAGGGACAGCTTCTTCACGCCCGCGATCGAGCTGATGCGCGTTCCGATGCTGGTGGAACCTGTGAAGGACACCTTGCGGACCCGAGGGTCCGTCACGAGAACGTCGCCCAGGGAGCTGCCGGGCCCGGTGATCACGGACAGCGCCTCGGGCGGGAGGCCGGCGTCGACGAAGCACTGCGCCAGCTTCAGCGCCGTCAGCGGTGTTGCGCGGGCTGGTTTAAGGACGACGGCGTTACCGGCTGCCAGCGCGGGTGCAATTTTGTGCAACACCAGCAGGGCCGGGTAGTTGAACGGCGTGATGGCGACGACGATGCCCACCGGCTGCCTCAAGGTGAAGCCGATCTTGTCCAAACCCGTCCCGGCATTTGCATCCAGCGGAAGGGTGGAGCCATACAGTTGGCTTCCTTCGTAGGCGGCGAGGCGGATGATGTTCCCGGAGCGGCTGGCCTCGCCCCGGGCTTCCGTGATGGGCTTGCCGGATTCGGCGCTAATAGTCTGGGCAATGTCCTCGGCACGTTCATCCGCCAGGGCGGCTGCGCGCAGGAGGATATCGACGCGCATGTGGGCCGGCGTTGTCCTTTGCAGGTGGGCGCCGATTTCGGCCCGGTCCAGTGCGGCTTGGGCGTCCCGGACGGTCGCAACGGGGACTGTGTCGATCGTCCGGCCGTCGAAGGGCGAGCGGACTTCCTCGGTCCTTCCGTCGGCAGCACCGCGCCAGTTTCCGGCTATTAGCATTTCCATGGTGGCTCCATCAGGTTGTAAACGTTCGCGCTCAGTGGCGCTTGGTGTTGCTTTCGTATGCCGCGTCGGTGACTTCGGCGACTTCGGCTTGGACTTCCTTGAGGGCCTGGGTGTGGCCGCCGAGTTGTTCGAGTTCGTGGGCGAGTTCTGCCAGTTCCGCGCCGCCGGCCATCTGGGCCGTCAACTCGTCCAGGGTGATGTCCTTCTTGTCGTAGTAGCCGATGGACTTGCCGCGCTTGAGCAGCAGGAACCGGTCCCCGACCGGGAAGGCGTGGTGCGGGTTGTGCGTGATGAAAATGACGCCGAGCCCGCGGTCGCGGGCCTGCAGGATGTAGCGGAGCACGACGCCGGACTGCTTCACGCCCAGCGCGGCGGTGGGTTCGTCCAGGATCAGCACCTTCGCCCCGAAATACACCGCCCTCGCGATCGCCACGCACTGGCGCTCACCGCCGGAGAGCTGGCCGATGGGCTGTTCGACATCGCGCAGGTCGATGCCCATCTGCGCGAGTTCGGTCAGGGTGATGTCCTTCATCTTCTGCACGTCCATGGACTTGAACGGCCCGAACCCCGTGGTCAGTTCCGAGCCGAGGAAGAAGTTCCGCCAGATCGGCATCAACGGCACCACGGCCAGGTCCTGGTACACGGTCGCGATCCCGGCATCCAACGCGTCCCTAGGGGAGTTGAACTTCCGCTCTTCCCCCATGATCTTCAACACCCCGGCGTCGTGCTGGTGCAGGCCGGCGATGATCTTGATCAGCGTGGACTTGCCCGCACCGTTGTCCCCCAGCACACAGGTCACCCGGCCGTTGTCCACGGCCATCGTCACGTCGCGCAGGGCGATGATGTTCCCGTAGTGCTTGCCCACCGCCTCCAGCGAGAGCAGGTGCACGGGGGTGTGGGTCAGCGGGTCCTTCTCGTCCCGCAGCAGGGTCTGCTGGTCGATCTGTTTCGCATTCATGTTCTTGCGCCCTTCTACTTCAGTTCCGCGCGGCGTTTGACGATGAGGTTCACGATGGTGGCCAGCAACAACATCAGGCCCAGGAAGAACTTGAACCAGTCCGGGTTCCACTGCGCATACACGATGCCCTTGTTCGCCATCCCGAAAATGAACGCACCGATCGCACCGCCCACCGCGGACCCGTACCCGCCGGTGAGCAGGCACCCGCCGATCACCGCGGCAATGATGTATAGGAACTCGTTGCCCACGCCCTCACCGGACTGCACCGCGTCGAACGCGAAGAGGTTGTGCATGCCCAGGATCCAGCCGCAGAACCCGACCGCCATGAACAACCCGATCTTCGTCTTCGTCACCGGCACCCCCACCGCACGGGCAGCGTTCGCGTCCCCTCCGACGGCGAAGATCCAGTTCCCGACCTTCGTGCGCAGCAACACCCAGGACGCGATGGCGACCAGGATGATCCAGAAGAACACCGTGATCTTCACCTCGACCCCGCCGATGCTGACCGAGGACGCGAACACCGCATGCGCCGAATCAAAACCATCCAGCTTCGAAATCGACGGCGACGACACACTGCCGCCGATCAGCCGGGTCAACGCCAGGTTCAAACCCGTGAGCATCAGGAACGTCGCCAGGGTCACGATGAACGACGGCAACTTCGTCTTGACCAAAATCCACCCATTGATAAAACCGATGGCCAAGGACACCAACAGGGCTATGCCCACACCCACCCAGGCGTTCATCGAGAAATACCAGCTGAACAAGGACGCCGTCAGCGCCGAGGAAATCACGGCCACACCGGTGGAGAGGTCGAACTCGCCGCCGATCATCAACAACGACACCCCCACCGCCATGATCCCGATCGTCGAAGAACCATACAGAATCGTCGCCAAAGCATTCGGCTGGGTAAACGTCCCGGACACCGAAGCAAAGAAAATGAAAAGGACAACCGCCCCCACGAGGGCGCCTACTTCAGGCCGGGCCATCAACTTGCTCAACGGGCTCCGCTTCGCGACCCGCTCATCCGCGGCAGTTTTGGGTGCCGGGGCAGTAACTAAAGCCATGAAATACCTTTCTTCTCCATCAGCCCGCGCGGCAAGGAAATCTTGCCGCGCGGGCTGAGCGGCCATCGTTAGCGGATGCCCTGCTGAACGAACTTCAGAACATCGGAAATGTTGGACTTGTCAACGATCGTCGGACCCGTGAGGACAGGCTGCCCGCCACCGATCTTGAAACCACCAAGCTTGTTCTGCCAGATTGCGTCAATGGACAAGTAGCCCTGGAGCCACGGCTGCTGGTCCACAGTGAACAGGACCTTGCCATCGTTGATCGCCTGCGCCAGCGCGGGGTTCAAGTCGAAGCTGGCAACCTTGATCGGGCTGTTGGCATCCGCTACGGCTTTGAGAATTGTCAAGGTGAAGGGAGCGCCCAACCCGATGATCACGTCAGCATCCTTGCTGGCCTGAAGTTTCGCGGTCGCAGTGGACTGCACTGCCGTCATATCGGCCCCGTTGACATATAGGATCTCGGTCCCGGGCACCTTCGTCTTCACGCCTGCGCATCGCTGTTCGAGTTGCACCTGTCCCTGTGACATGATCACGCAGATGGGGTGCTTGTAGCCCTGGGAAGCCAGCTTGGCGCCGACCGCTTCGCCAGCCAGGGTCTCATTGGAACCGAAGTGGGTGAACGCCCCCATCTGCGCGGAGACGTCACCGCCGGCGTTGAAGCTCACCACCGGGATGCCGGCGTCGGTGGCCTTCTTCAGCACGTCCTTCATGGCGCCTGGGTTGGCGATGGTGACGGCGATGCCATCAACCTTCTGGTCGATGGCCTGCTGCACCAGCTGGGACTGGCGACCCGCGTCGGCGTCGCTCGTATAAAGAACCTCGACATTGTCCTTCGCGGCCGCCGCCTCCGCGCCCTTACGGACGATGTCCCAGAACGTGTCGCCGGCCTCGGCGTGGGTGATGAGCGCTACCTTGATCCGGGGAGTGCTGGCGGCTTGCCCGCCTCCGGCGGCGTTGGCGCTGTCAGCCGGCTTCCCGCCTCCGCTGGAGCATGCCGCCAGTGCCAGAAGCGGTACTACGGCCAGCGCCACTGCGCCCCGCCGCCAATTGAACTTTGCCACGTGAAATCTCCTTTGATGTCGCGTATTTCGACCGTCGCCCGCGTTTCCTGTGCCTTCGAAGGCAGTGTGGGAGGCCGGAACCATCTAGCTGTGAACGGATGCGATCCACTTCGCGATGTGATCCAGCTCGCTTTGTGGAACGCTCCAACGCTAAATCAAGGCTTGACCAATTGTCAATGGAGCGTTCCAATTGGATTGTGACTGGGTGTCCATGCCCTCACCTGCCGTAACTAGCCGCGCACTGTCGCGAGGAGAACGATGACGTACTCAAGCACACCCGAACTAATCGCGACCTGCTGGACCAGCGCAGGAGACGTCGCGCCTTTGACCAACCCCGAGACAAGCCCGGTCCCCCTCGGCGAGCGACTGGAAGCCATCGCCTCTACCGGATGGGCAGGGTTCGGATTGGCGTACGACGACCTGGTGGCCGCAAGGGACACCATCGGATTCTCCGGCCTCAGGAAACTCATCGATCAAGCAGGTTTCCGCCACGTTGAAGTCGAGCTCCTGAGTAATTGGTGGGACGAATCCCGCTCCCACGAATGGAAGCCGCAATTCGAACTGCTCCTCGATGCCGCTGAAACGCTTGATGCGCGATTCATCAAGGTAGGAACGGCGTTCGGTGAGCCCCTGGATGATCTCGATTTCCTCGTGGGGCCGCTCCGTCGCCTGTCGAAGGAAGCCTCGGGAAGAGGGACGCGCATTGCCCTCGAGCCCATGCCGTTTTCGATGGTCGGCTCCATGCCCGCGGCCGCCGAACTCATGCGATCGGTCGATAGGCCGGAATGCGGCCTGGTGGTTGACTACTGGCACGTCTTCCGGGCCGGCACGAGCTTGGATGAGCTGTCCCGCAGCCTCACCCCTGAGCAGATTTTCGGCGTCGAACTCAATGACGCTGACGCGGAAATCAAGGGGACACTCTTCGAGGACACCCGGGACAACCGCCGTCTTTGCGGAGAGGGCGACCAAGACGTCACCGGGTTCATCACAACCCTTCAGGCGATCGGCTTCAACGGGCCGTGGGGCGTGGAAATCCTCTCCGAACAACACCGCTCACTTCCGGTGCGCGAGGCGCTGGAATCCGCCCGCTCGACGGCGTTGCAATGCTTCCCGGCCTGACCCGCCTCCCCCCAACCCAACTAACTCGCATTAGATGTCGTTATGAGGCCCCAAAACGGCATCTAATGCGAGTCAGTTGGGCGGGGACGGCGGGGACGCACAAGGAAACGTTGTGACCCAGCTAATGGCGCAGATCTTGGGGTGCTGATAACTTCCCAATGATCGGCTGAATTGATTGGTGGTGTCCCGATGCGATCAATCATGGCCCATGCCCGCGCGCTTCACACGGTTCCGCCGGCAAGCAACGATCACTTGGCCGCGGTTCGCGTCGCGCTGAGCGTCGCAGTCCCGGCACTTGCCCTTCTCGCGGTTGGCCGGGCGGACCTCATCATCTACGCCGTGTTCGGCGCTCTGACCGGCATGTACGGGCGTGCCGAATCGCACCAACTGCGGCTCAAGCACCAGGCACAAGCAGCCGCGGCGCTCCTGGCCGGCGTCTCCGTGGGCACGTTCCTGTCCGTCTCCCATATCCATTCATGGGGATTGGTGGTGGTCGAGGCGCTCCTGGCGGGCGTGGGCTCGTTGTTCTCGGACAAAGTGGGGCTCAAGCCCAACGGCCCGTTCTTCGGAATCCTGGCCCTTGGAGCATGCGCTTCGGTCCCCGCACACGTCCCGTTCCTTGCCGCCGTCCTGATCTGCGCGGCATCGGCAGCGTTTTCGATGGTGGTGGGGTTTGCCGGGTGGCTTCGATACCGGGTGTGGGAACGCGGCGCAGTCCGGGACATACCGGTTTCCTCGGCGCAGCTGCGTCAAGCAGCCGGGGTTCACGCGGCACGGTATGTGCTCGCCGTCGGCGCGGCAGGTGCTTGTGGAGTGCTCACAGGCAGCGGCCACCCGCACTGGGCCATGGCCGCTGCAGCCGTTCCGCTGGCGGGAGCCGATATGCCAAGCCGGCTACATCGCGGCATCCACCGCATTGTGGGGACGTTCCTCGGATTGGCGATTGTCGCCGTCGTGCTCTTTCCCGGACCACTGTCACCGCTGCAGTATTTCCCCGGTCAAACCGCCCTCATCCTGGCCCTGCTGGTGATCGGTTTCCAATTTCCGACCGAGTTGTTCATGGCCCGGCATTACGGCTGGGCGATGGTGTTCTTCACTCCCGTCATCTTGCTCATGACTCAGTTGGCTGCGCCCTCGGATCCGGGCGTGCTTGTCCTGGAACGCGGCGTGGAGACGCTCGTGGGAGCCGTGATCGGGATTGCGGTGGCAGTCCTGGTCCAGGCGCGCCGGCTTACTTCGCTGGACCGGGTTGCTTCGCCGCGAGGCGGGGCGGACCCGACGTAAGCTTCGCCGGCAGGAAACGCATGACGGCGGTGATCGCTTTGTACCGCTTCGACGGGATGGACACCCCTTTGCCCTTGGCGTTGTCTTCCAGCCCTTCCCGGACAACGCGCTCGGCCGTGAGCCATAAAAAGCGCGGAGCCACCGACTTGTCCATGCCCATGCGATCGTGGAATTCCGTGTGGGTGAAGCCCGGGCAGACCGCGGTGACTTTCACTCCGCTGCCGGCATAGGCGGTGTTCGCCCAACGGCTGAAGCTGACCTGCCAAGCCTTGGCTGCCGAGTAGCTCCCCCGGTTAGCGAATGCCGCAACGCTCGCAACGTTGATGATCCGGCCGGACTTGCGCGCCAACATCACGCCCAACGCCGCGTGACACAGCTCCATGGGCGTCTGGACATGCAGGCGCAAATGCCGCTTTTCGTCTTCCACATCGTTCTTCTCGAAAGAATTCAGCAAACCTATTCCGGCATTGTTTACTAGCACGTCCACTGGCCGTGAAGCGTCCCGCAGCCTGGCCGCGACGGCTGCAACCCCGCCGTCGGAGGTCAAGTCTGCGGGCAGGACCTCCGCGGAAATACTGAAGTCCCGCGAAAGCGCCTCGGCGCTTGCCCGCAGCCGTCCTTCGTCACGGGCCACGAGGACGAGGTGGTGGCCGGATTCGGCCAGTTGGCGCGCGAATTGGGCACCGAGGCCGGCAGTAGCACCGGTAACCAAAGCGGTGAGTTCGTTGGCACGAGTTGTCATGCGCCCAGACTAACCCCGTTAACCCTCCGTGTGGTGATGTACGCCCCGGCCGTCAAACGGCATCTCGACGGCGGTACTCGTTCGTTTCCTGTGCTCGCGGTAGAGTGCCTCAAAAGTGCGCCCGTATAAACCCGCCGAAGGCGGGGCTACGGCTGCCAAAAAGGGGGAACAGACAGTGGACGAAGCTCATGCCAGGATTGAATTCCGCGAAATCGACGAGCACGGTAATTCGCTGGAGCATCACCTAGAGACACCTGAAGCCGTCCGAAGGGGCTCGGTGAATCCGTTCATCATTGGGCTGTGGGCACTGGAGGTGGCGCTCGTCATAGGCATCATGGTGATCATCAACGAGGCTATGGCCCCTTTCAACCCCAGTCCGGGAAATACGATGCCCACCGCGTACATCCTGATGAATATGACTCCGCAGCTTCTCCATGCCGCCGCCCTGATCCTGGCGACACTGCTGTTCTGGCACGCTTGGCAATGGCAGAAACGGAAGGCCCAAAAGTAGGCAGCCGTCGTGGATGGCAGGACAGGCGCCGCGGCATTCGTCCCGCTTACCGCTAGGACGGAGGTGGCGTGCGGCCGGGGGTCTCAGATCCAGCCGCACGCCCTGCAAGGATCCATTGATCCCCGCACGCGCCCCGGGCCGTGAGTCGCATGGGGGCGCACGGCCCCATGGGCACGGCCTGGCATGCGGTCCATCGAGAACGAGCTCCTCCATAGCGGCCCCCAACAGGTCCGCCAGGAGTCTCATTCCATCCCAAGCCAGGCACTAACTATGTGTCGCGGGGGTGTGAATCGTGTCGCGAACGTCTCAAGTTATCTCCGGAAGAACCGTCGAAATGCCGGGTTCATGATTTACTCGGCGGGGCTGTCCTCGGGCATCGAACCGGTGAGATCAACGATGCTTCCCTTGGCCGCGGCTTCGCGTACTGACCAGATTGCTGCGATGGCCGCATCCTCGTCCTCAAAAGCCTTGGAAGTGAGCAGGACGTCTCCGTTTTCGGTGACGAGTTGGAACCGAAGCCGGGCGTCCGCGTCAACGTAGAGTTTGAATTGTGGGGCCATTGCGGTGCTTTCTTGTCGGGGTAGGTGCGCTTGAGGCCCTGCGTGCCTTAAGCGTTTGAATCATCGGCTTCGCCGGCGGTTCCACGCCCCGGAGGCCAGGTAGAAGATGAGCAAGCCGCCGATGAAATAGACCACCCAGAACGGGAACCCGATGGTGGATTGGCGTCCCGCGAGGGTTTTCTGTTCTGGCGCGTCTTTGGGGATGTCCGCGATCCGGGAGGCATGAACAAGGAGCCTGTGCGAGTTGACTCCGATGGGGGTACACGTGACCAAGGTGATGGAGTCCTGGCCCGGGGTGATTCTCAGTGAGGAGATGTCATCCGGCTTGACCACTTCGATCCTGTCCACTTTGTAGAGAAACGTGTGGTCCATGACGTCGGTGGAAAAGATATCACCCGTTTTCGCGCTGTGGAGGGGATTGAAGAGTTCCGCGTTCGGGATTCCCGAGTGCGATGTGAGCACGCTGTGAGTGCCGGGGCCGCCGACGGGAAGGGAAGAACCGTAGAGATGGCCGACTCCTTTGGCCAGGACGTCATCGCTGGTTCCGTGGAAGATCGGCAGATCGATGTTCAGGGACGGGTATCGGAATCTTCCGATCACCTCGTCGTTGGCGACGTTGAGCTGGCTCTGATAATCCCGCAGCTGCCCTTCCAAAGCCGGGGTCGGGGCGTGGGCGGAGTACGGGTCCCGCAGTTGTCCGGCGGGGATCCGAGAGTTGTATTCGCGTGCCCGGTCCAACACTTTCGTCCGGGCCGAGGGTTCAAGCTGTTCGACTTCCTGCGCGTAGCCGGAAAGTTGGTTGTTGTGGGATATCGAGCTGAACCAGTCGGCTGCCTGGGGGTAGAGGACCAGACCCAGACCGATGGCGGCGACGACCATCATGGTCACAAGTCTCCGGTCGGCATGGCAACGCCTGATGTTTGTGCGTCCACGCCCACCTTTTCGGGGGCGCCGACGGTGGTTGTTCGAACCGGTTTCGGAACCCTCCATGAATTCCTTGAGGGTTTGAGTCATTGGGACCTCTTGCTGTGATGGACGGGAACACTATGGGGCATCCACCGGTTGGTGGATGCCCCATAGCCTGCATCAAGGGGTGCAAGTCGCCGAGGGATGGTTACTTTGCCTCGTTGCGCTTCCGGCGGCCCGTGACCATGAACAGGCCGGCGCCCGCCAGCACGAGGATCCCGCCGGCAGTCAGTGCCCACGTTCCCACGCCACCGGTGAGCGGCAGCTGGAACCCGGCGTTGGCCAACACGTTGTCGATCGTCACTGTCACGGCGGACGGGTCAGTGCTGCTGACCGTGGTCTCAACGGGCTGTGCAAGCAGGGCATAGCCGGCCGGGGCCTTGGTCTCGACCAGCCAGTACGACTGGTAGCCCGGCTGACCCGGGTTCACTGTTGCCCCGTTGGCCCAGTTGGAGTAACGCAGGCCGGAGATCACCAGGTTCCCGCTGGCGTCTGTGGTCCAGGAACTGGCGCCTCCGACGCTGATCGCGTTCGTACCGGCCAGTGCATCGGCACGGCTCGGGTACACCGAGAACACGGCACCGGCCAGGGCCGCGGACGTCTGGGAATCCTTCTTATGCAGCACGATGTTGCCCCACTTGGTCACCGCCACCGGAGGCGTGACCACCGGACCACCGGGCTGGCCCGGGGTGATGTTGAAGCTGGCCGCGTTCGGGTAGACAAGGGCCGAGTTCGTGATTTCACCGACCGTGTTCACTGTGGTGTTCACCGTGACCAGGACCTTGGCGGTGGGGTTCGCAGCCAGGACGGCCCGGCCGCTGGCTGTGAAGTCGACCGTGAGGGTGTTCGAGGCCGTATCGAACACGATGGTGTAGTCCGTGTTCAACACCAGCGCCGCGTTGTTCGAAAGCGTCACCATCGAGTTCGTGTAGCTCAGCTTCGGATCCATCTTGTCCACGACCCGGTACCCATCGATCGGGTTGACATTGGGGATATCGGAGGTGATGGTCCACTGGACGTTGTCGCCGAGCTTGAGGACCGCGGCATCGTTCACGGTCTTCGTGGCTGTCGTCACGGCGTTCTTAGGGTAGACGTTCACGTCATACAGCCAACTGTTCTGGTTGCCCGGATCCGTCATGGGAAGGGTCACTAGGAACGGCGCCGAAGGAGTGACACCTGCCGGGTAGCCGGTCTCCGTCACCAGGTACAAGCCCAAGGGAAGGTTCCCCAGGATCGCCGTTCCGGTCGCGTCGGTGGTCGTAGTGGAGCCGGGGCTGGCCGCCTGCGCCGCGGCCTGGGCCGGTGTCAGGGCGGCCGCGGCCGTCCAGCCCGCATTGCTCGTCAGGTCAATGTTGTTGACCTTTTGCACCGTGAACGTCACCCCGGCCATCGGGGTCAGTGCCGCGGTCTGGGCCGGGGTCAGGGCCGTTCCGTCGTTGGGCAGGTTGCTCGGAGTGGCCGGCTTCTCGTACTTGTGGATCGTCAACGAACCCGTCTTGGACGGATCGATGTTCGCGGTGTTCGCCGCGAGTGCACCCCCGGCTCCGAGGGCTAGCATCCCGGCTGAGGCTATTGCGGCCAAAGAGGCTACTACGCCGCGCCTCACCTTCGATGATTTCATCGTGTTCCTTTCTTGTTCCCCCATTGATTTGCGCGGAGCTGCGCTACGGAGTGTGGGTTTGTGGGGTCTTGTTCGCTCGCCTGGAGATGATGAGGGCGAGGGAAGTCATGAGCGCGAGAATCCCGAGAACTGTGCCGCCGAAGAGGCCGGCTGTGCCTGGCCCGCCGGCGGATGGAAGCTTGACGGCCGCCATATCCAGGACGGTGATAGTCGAGCCGTTTGCCGTTACCGAGGTTCCCGCGGTGGCCGCGTCCAAGGCGATGCTGCCGTTCGCCGCTACGGTGAACTTCACGGGAGTGGCCAGGAGAGAGTAGCCGCCCGGGGCTTTGGTCTCGAGCAGCCAGTATGTTCCTGGAAGCATGTTCCTGACCTCAACCAGTCCGGGCGGCCCGGGCACTGCGCTGTTCACGCCGATCACAGTGGGACCCATTTGCCCGGCAGCATCGTTGCGGATCTCAAAGGTCGATCCAGGCAGCGGGACGGTGGAACCCTGGGTTGGACCGGGCCCTGCCTTTTGCACGAACAGGTGGCCCGAGGTGGGATTCCTGGTGAAACATGCAGGGTCAAGCGGCGCCGCGCTCCCGGTCACGCATCGCGCCGGAGGGATGACCCCGTTGCCGGTCGCCCCGTTCTTCACCGTGACGAGCCATGCATTAGGGTTGACCGTCACCGTATAGGTCAACACAGCTGTGCCGTTGCCCGGGAGCGTGAATGGAGGCGTGGCCAGCTTGTTGTCGGTGCCGGGATCAGGAATTGCGACGGCGGCGCCGCCGTTGATGGTCAGTCCCGCCGAGTTGCCGGTGAACGCAGCGTTGTTCAGGACCTGGCTCAGGTCATCGCTGAGGATGACACCAGAGATGGGATTGACCGTGGAATTGGTAGCGGTGACCGTGTAGGTGATCACCCTGCTCGCAGCCGGGTCGCCCGGATTGATGGAGGATCCGGAAGCGGGGGATGCCGTCTTGCCCAGCGTCCATGAGCCCACGGGGTTGACGGTGCACGTGGTGCTGCCTGCCGGGCAGCTCGTTGGCGGAGTGATGGTGGTTGAGGGTGTCAGGTAATTCTCGAGCGAAGCGTCACCCAGGTTACCGAGGCTGTTGACCTTCACCTGATAGATGACGATGCTCTTCGCGCCAGCGGCCGCGGTGCCCGCGATGGCCAGGGTTTTCGTTGCTGCCCCCGAATTGTTCGTGACAAGCAAGGGAGTGCCGGTAGTGGTGATGGAACCGGCCACGAAGCTCGAGGCATCCAAGACGTCCCCGAGCCAGTCGGTGTAACTGACAATGGCCGGGGCGGTGCCGCTCGTGTTGTCGAAAACCAGCGAGTACGTCAGGACCTGCCCGGGCTGGACCATGGTCCCGGCGGGCGGGTCAACGGTCTTCGAGGCCACCAGGTTGGGCAACGGGGTGACGCAAGCGGAGTTGTCCGTCGTCGGGCCGTGTTCCTGGCCAGGCGGCAGGGAGACCGAGTTGAACAGGCCGGTGCCTGGGCCTGCGCACACCGCTGGCTGGTTGGTGTTCGTGTAGTGGAACGTCACGGCGAGATTGAAGGTTTGCGTGACTCCCGGGCCGATGGCGATTCCCGGCTGGGCCAGCGCGTATGGACCGGGTGTCGGCGACGAGCCGCCAGCAGGAGCGCCAACCCCTGACGTCGTCCAGGAAGCGCCCGTGACGGCAAGGTTCGGAGCGAACGCCGGAGTGTCGGCCAGGGTGCCGTAGGCCCCGGTCGCCGAACCGGTGTTGGAAACGGTGACGGTGTAGTTTGCGACGAAGTTGCCGTTCGTATCCGGACCGGTGACCGCGCCTGCCTGCTTGGCTACGTTGATGATGGGCTGAGCCGTGTTTGACAGGGTGCAGCTAATGTTAGCCCCCGCCACCGGCGTGATGGCCAGCGGGCCGGTGAAAGTTGCGCCGTTGGGCAATCCGGTCTGCAGGCCGAACGAGTCTGTGCAGGTCATGGTGCCGGCATACTTCGCCAGGTTCGCCGTGCCCGCACCCGCTTCGGTCAGGGTGTACGTTGTTCCGGCCGTCGCCACATAGGCCCCGGTTGTGCCGGTTCCGGGCGTGACCGTGGATCCGGCGCCGGTCGTGGTCGAGCTCGTGGTGTCGTTGACCACCGGGCCTGTCGCGCCACCAGTACGGATCTGCATCGTGAACTGGTCCGTCGCTGCCCCGCGCGGTGCTCCGAGCGCCTTGCTCAGGGTGATCCGGGGCGCCCGAACGGTCAGGCTGGCGTTCGCTGGAGGGTTGAGGTTGGTCACGATGTTGGCCGGGCCGTTGACATACGTCCCCTCCGCCGCCGCGGTCACGTTGAACGTGATGGTGCAGGATGCCTGCCCCACGGCAAGGTCACCGCCTGTGGCCGTGAAAACATTCGAACCGGCGCTTCCCGTTCTGACGAAAGCCGCACCGCCCTGCTGGACACACGTCCCGCCGATCGCAGGCGTCGGGGCGATCACGACGCCGGCGGGGAGCGTATCGGCGATGCTCCAGTCGTTCTTCGCCTTCAGGTCGTTGGTGTTGGTCACGGTGAGCGTCACCGTGGACGTCTGGCCGGGAGCAATCAGTGCCGGCGAGAACGATTTATCCAACTGGGGTGTGACATCGACGATTTGGGGCAGGTCGAATGCCACATCGTTGCCGCTGCCGGTTGCTGTCGCGTTATACAGTGACAAGCCGAGCGATGCCGTCGACCCGGTCGGTAGCTGATAAGCAGCGGACTGCAGCTTCGTCACCTGAGTCGCCCAATTCGCAGGGTCTGTGCACGGGTTCAGCCCGGAGCTCAACACGATCGGGGTGCCGTTCACAATGAGGGAGAACGTCTCCTTCGGCTGATTTGCGCCGCCTGCCGCAGGACAGTTCACGGCAGCGAAGTAGGCAGAGACTGCGTAGTAGTGCCCCGGAATGGCGGGAATCGCGTTCGCACTGGCCGTCTTGAATTCGGTGCCTGCGGCGATTTGGCCTGTCGAGGAGTTGGTGAACGCCGAAAGTGCCTGGTTGCTGGCGGCCTGGCCCGCTGTCTGGCCTTGCGCCAAACCCAGTTGCACGGCCATCTGCTGAAGTTGTTGCCATGCTGATGGCGCGTTGTTCGAACATCCGGTGTCGGCTGACCATGACGGCTGCGGCGTAAGGGAGTTGAGGATCCACCCGTTGCACTGATTCCCAGCAGGCGTGTACTGCGGGTCTGCCGTGTACGTCATGTTGGCGGCAGCCGCACCACCGGTGTAGTTCAGAATACTGATCGCAGACGACGTCGCGTTCTGGTTGGAGAAGTTCTCGGTATAGACCGGGGTAGCTGCCTGGGGCACGCCCGGGGTGCCCGGCGTCGTCGCATGTGCGGGTGAAGGCAGCGTGGCCCCCAAACCAAGGCCGACAATCGTCGCGGTGAGGAGAATTGCCAGTAGCTTGGCTGGAAGGGACTGCTTCATAGGCTTTTCTTGCATCACTTTCGGGAGCGGGCACACAGGTGGTCTCTAGCCATCAAGTACGCGCTTCCCGCGATTCGTGTCGCAGAAAACAGATTCAAATTTTTGAATTAAGGAGCGAGAAACGGCCACCCACTGAAACAGTGGGAGCAATTCGCAGATCGTGACGCGAGAACGGGAAGGGATTTTCGGAACGTGGCATCAGCCCATCACGTTCCGGGCGGACCGCCGCCTATTTCGCTTCGGTTGGCCTCCGGCGCCCGGTGACCATGAACAGGGCTGCGCCGGCCAACACGAGGATCCCGCCCGCGGTCAGTCCCCAGGTTCCCATGCCCGTGAGCGGTAGCTGGAATCCGGCGTTCTGCTTGACATTGCCGATCGTCACCGTGACAGCAGAGGGGTCGTCGCTGATCACAGTGGTCTCAACTGGCTCGGCGAGCAGCCCGTACCCGGACGGGGCCTTGGTCTCGACCAGCCAGTACGACTGGTAACCCGGCTGACCAGGGCTGACGGCCTTACCGTTCGCCCTGTTGGAGTAGCGCAGGCCGGAGATCACCAGGTTCCCGCTCGCATTCGTGGTCCAGGAACTGACGCCTCCGACGCTGATCGCATTCTTACCGGCCAGTGCATCGGCACGGCTCGGATACACCGAGAACACGGCACCGGCCAGGGCCGCGGACGTCTGGGAATCCTTCTTATGCAGCACGATGTTGCCCCACTTGGTCACCGCCACCGGAGGCGTGACCACCGGACCACCGGGCTGGCCCGGGGTGATGTTGAAGCTGGCCGCGTTCGGGTAGACAAGGGCCGAGTTCGTGATTTCACCGACCGTGTTCACTGTGGTGTTCACCGTGACCAGGACCTTCGCCGTCGGGTTGGCAGCAAGGACCGCCCGGCCGCTCGCGGTGAGGTCGACGGTGAGAGTGTTGGACGCCGTGTCCAACACGACGGTGTAGTCGATGTTCAGCACCAACGCCGCGTTGTTCGAAAGCGCCACCGTCGAGTTCGTGTAACTCAACTTCGGATCCAGCCTGTCGACAATCCGGTACCCATCGATCAGGGTGACATTGGGGATATCGGAGGTGATGGTCCACTGCACGGGATCGCCGAGCTTGACTACGGACGCATCGTTCACGGTCTTCGTGGCTGTAGTCACGGCGTTCTTGGGGTAAACGTTCACGTCGTACAGCCAGCCGTTCCCCCCGGTGGGGTCCGTCATGGGAATCGTCACAAGGAACGGGGCCGAAGGAGTCACACCGGCCGGGTAACCGGTCTCCGTCACAAGGTACAGGCCCACCGGAAGATTCCCCAGGGTCGCGGTTCCGGCCGCGCCGGTGGTGACCGTCGAACCCGGGCCCGCTGCCTGCGCCGACGCCTGGGCCGGCGTCAGTGCAGCCGCCACAGCCCAGCCAGCATTCGTCGTCAGGTCAATGTTGTCCACCTTCTGCACCGTGAACGTCACCCCCGCCATCGGAGTCAGCCCCTGCAACTGGACCGCGGTCAGCGCCGTTCCGTCGTTAGGCAAGCCGGTCGCCGTCGCCGGCTTCTCATACTTGTGGATCGTCAACGACCCCATCCGCGAAACGGGGTTCGTGATGCCGGTCCCGGGATCAATTACCCTTGCCGTCTCCTTGGGGGCAGGTACTCCTTCGGGCACGATTGGCGCGGGCGCGGGAGGTTGCGGCACCGCGGTGGCGGGCGGGTCCGACGTCGGCGCCGGGCTTGGCAGGGGTGCCGTCGGGCCACGTTCCGGCACGGACGGTGGGGCTGGTGCAGCGCTGTTTGGAACATTGGCTTCAGCGATTGGCGCCGGGCCGGTTTGTCCGAGCCACAGGAGGATGCCGGTAATCGCGAGGCCCCCGAGGACCATCGCGGCGACCGCAATCTTCCAGAATCCCCCCACCGAGCGCAGTCCGGCAGCGGCCGGTTCGGCCCCTCGCGGAAGGAATGGCTCGGCAAGGAACGGCTCGGAAAGAAAAGGTTCCGGGAGAACCCCTCCGGGGAAAAGCGACTCCAGCAGTCCGGCTCCGGGGAGGAATCCGGCGGTCACTGCCGGTGTGAAGACCACCCCGACCACCAAGGGGAAGACCAGGGCCCTCATGCCCGCCTGGACATCGTTGAGCTCCACGAGAACCGCCGTGCACTTCGGACACTCCTCCAAGTGCGCCTTGACCTTTTCGTACGATGCGCGTTTCAGGCCGCCACGTGCGTACTTTCCCAGCTGGCTCGAAAATTCAACACATGAGTCGTCGCTGACCACCGTGATGTGGTTTTGCAAGTAGGCCTGCCGGAGCCCTTCACGCGCCCGGATCACGAGCGAGGAGACGCCGTTGGGGCTCAATCCGATGAATGGTGCGGCCGCGGCAGGTTTCAGGCCCTCGATGTCCACATGCCAGAGGACGGCCTGCCAGCGTTCCGGAAGCGATTTGAACGCCTTCGCCATGGTGCTGGACTCGAAAGCGTCCAGCACGGTGTCCGCATCGACGGAAACCGTATCCAAGACGTCGACGTCGCCCACGATCTGGGTACGCCTGGCCTTCCGGTTCCGGTCGTAGGCAATACGCCGGACGGCGGTCAGAAGATAGGAGCGGAAGAACTGGTCCGGTCCCTTTCCCTCGGTGAGGGCTTGGAAAATCGAAGCGAACGCCTCGGCCACGACGTCGTCGGCGTCGCTGGCATTGTCGGTCTGGGCGCGGGCAACAAACTGGGCCGCTGCCACATGTCTCCGGAACAGCACATCAAATGCGGAAGCATCGCCGTCACGCACCATGGCCATGATGTGAGGGTCGCTGTGCCCGACAGCCAACGACGCGTCCCCGCCATTCGAACCGTCTTCTGAAACTTGCCCCATAGCAATCCAGTGTGACAGCCGAAATTGCATGTGACTTGAATCTTACGAAGGCCCGCCATAAGCAGCCACAGTTCCAGCGCTCCGCCCAAGATATCTAGGCGGGCCCGCTACTCGTTGTCCGGTTCCCCCACGGGCGGTTCCGGCGGCCAATCGACGTCGAGCTCGTAGCCTTCATGCTTTCTCAGATAGGCGGCGATGAACGGGCAATGCGGGATGATCCGCTTGCCGGAGGCGACGACGTCGTCCAAGGCAAAGTGCGCGAGGACCTTGGCCAGCCCGCGGCCCTTGAACTGCGCGCGCGTCTCGGTGTGGAGGAAATCAATGTGGCCGGGTTTGTCCATGAACTGCGAGATCACCGCTACTTCACCGTCAACCAGAAGCTCGTAGCGGTGGAATTTGTCATTCCTGACCGTTGTCACGCCCGGGCTGAACGACTCTTCGGTTGAATCCGTGAACTCAGTCATGAGTCGAGATTCGCACGTAAACCGGGCTCTGGCAATGGCACCGCAGGCCCGTCGGGAACCACTGCGGCAAGGACTCCGGCCGGCACCCGTCCCAGCAGTAACACTCCCAGCGCGAAGCACGCCGCTCCCCCACCGAGAAGGGTCAGCGTGAGTCCGTTAAAGGCGGCGTCCACCACCGGGATGAAGACCACGACGCCGGCAGTCACCACCGCGACGTGCGTCCTGCCGCGCGCGTGGATGGCCGCCGTCGGGCGCTCTTCGAGCCTGCCGCACAGCAGCAGGACCGGAAGCAAAAGCAGGAGGACGCCGAGCAGGACCAGGGGTCGGGCCCACCACCATTCGGCCGTACCTGCCGCCGGCTTGGGGAAGTCCGTGAGGAGCAGCAGCCCGGACATGGCGGCGAGCAGCGGCAAATGCCACAGATAGACCGTCATGGACCGCCTGCCCGCCACGGCCACTACCCAACGGATCCAGCGCACTCCGGCCACCCAGGCAAGACCGGGGCGCAGCAATTGGAGAGTTGCGGCTTGGGACAGACCCAAGAGCAGCATGCAGAAGTTCGGCGGATTGAGGTCCACGATCATGTTTCCGGAGTAGACCCCGATTCCTGTCACGAGCCCCAGCAGCAGGTTGCTGCCGACGATCAACCCGGCGAACCAGCCCCGGCTGCGTCCCGCGAAGATGCCGTCGGCGATGAAGAAGCCGAATTGCTGGACCGCGCACCACACAAAGAGCATGTTGACGAAGGCGAGCATCGGGAACGTCCCGCGCAACGAGTCCAGGGTGATTACGGCCGCCACGAGCCCGCTGAGGGTCAACCACGGGGAATGGCCATGCAGCCGGGCCAGCACGGGAACGCTCAATTGCGTAGCGAGGTACGCGGCCAGGAACCACAAGGGCATGCCCGCGCCTGTCGCGATGAGCTGGACTACCTGCGGGTCGACGCCAAGTAGCCGCGCGGCCCACAGCCCGATGAACATCGAGGCCAGCAGCGCGGTTGCCGGACGGATGAGGCGCAAGAGCCGCAATTGCGCGTAGTCGATGCCGGAGCCGCCGCGGGAGCGTAAGCGCCGCCATGACTCCAGTCCGGTGATGCCGCCGAGGACGAAGAACAGCGGCATCACTTGGAACACCCACAGAACGGGTTCGAACCAGTGCTGTTCCATCAGGGTGTTCTCAGTGGTGACGGTGCCATCGGGATGGAGGACCGGGCTGACCATCATGCAGTGCGAGAGCACCACCAGGATGAGGCAGAAGAACCGGGCGAGATCGATCACGGGATCACGTGAGCGGCCAAATGCGGCCATGCCCGCCGACGTCTTTTGTTGCCCCGAGAATCCCATCGCGCTCCCTCGTGAACTGCTGAGATCATTGTCCGCCCGCTCGACGGTGGGAACCAGAGCGTGCGACGGCGTGAATTCGTGGGTGCGGCCCGGGGGCTGCGTGCCGGTACGCAGCTGTGGAGCCGCACCCACGATCACCTCGTTTTGCGAAGCAGCCGTTCCCGTTGCCGCGGATCGCCAGCCGCCGCGCAGGCCGCCAGTGCCAGGCCGAAAGCGCCGTCCAGGACCGCCCGATCCGCGGAGGCAGACGAGCCATGGGCAGCAAACTCGGCAGTATGGTGGGCGGCTCCGTGGACGTCGTAGCCCAGCAGCGGATGGATGCTTGGCACGAGTTGCGAGACGTTGCCCATGTCCGTGGAAGCTACTGGTTCTTCGTTGAACGCAACAGCCCTCCCCCGGGCGGACATGGCTTCCCGATAGGCCTCGGAAAGGTACCGGTCCTGCCGGAGTTCAGCGTAGGCATTGCCCCTGGGCGTGACCTTGAGAGTGCTCCGGCTGGCAAGGGCTCCCGCCTCCAGGCAACGCCGCACGCGGTCCTCGATGATGCGCAGGTTCCTGAGGCTCGGTGAACGCATCTCGACGTTTGCCCGAGCCCGCTCCGGTATGACGTTCACGGCGCTCCCGCCTTCCGTCACGATCAACGAAACAACCGAGCCGGGCGGAAGCTGCTGCCGGGCCAAGGCAATGGCCGTCTGTGCGATCACGAGTGCATCGAGGGCATTGACCCCTTCGGACGGGGCGGCCGCGGCATGAGCCGGGCGGCCTTCGTAAAGCACCTCCCACATACCCATGGCCAAGGATGAGCCGCCGATGACGTCCTCGGCACCGGCATGGGCCATCATCGCCAGCGATACGTCGTCGAAGAAGCCCTCGCCCATGAGATCGACCTTGCCGCCGCATGTCTCTTCCGCCGGAGTTCCGAGGACTTTGACAGTGATCCCGAGTTCGTCGGCGACGGAGGCGAGCGCGAGTGCCGCACCTACGGCACAGGCTGCGTTCACGTTGTGTCCGCAGGCGTGCCCGATGGTCGGCAACGCGTCATACTCAACGCACAACGCGACCACCAGCTCACCCGTCCCGAACCTCGCACTGAAGGAAGCCGGGAGCATCGGCTGCGGACCGTCAAAGCTGAAGCCCGCGCTCCTGAGCAGCCGGCTGACCCGCTTGGCGGCCCGGAACTCCTGCCCGCTGAGCTCCGGATCGGCGTGGATCGCGTGGCTCAGGCCAAGGATTTCCGGTTCCCAGCGCTCCAGCGCGGCAGAGACGGAGCGCTCGACGGCGGCCGTAGAGATGGTGGTGGGCGCTGCGGTTTCCCGGGAGCCGGCTTTCACGGCTTTCATACAGTGACTCCGGCGGTTGTCGTCTGGCGCTTCGGGTAACGGGCTGCTGCCACAGCCGCGATCAGGGCCGCGATGGCCAGCGCAATCCAGATCGCCAGGAGGCCGCCCTCGCTGATGTGCCCGGACTGGACCGAAGACGAGGAAACGAGCTTCACGACGGCGGCTCCCACCGCGATGCCAACGGACAGCGCCAGTTCGTTGAGGCCGGCCGCCGTCGAGGTTTCCTCGAGCGGAACGCCCTCCACGGACAGTGCGCGGGTTCCTGCCTGGTACATGCCAAGGCTGAGGTTGAACATGGCGAATCCGGTGCAGTAGCCGGCCAGGGAGCCATGCGCAGCTGCCATCACCAGGAAGCCGCCCGCCAGCAGGAGACCGGCGAACACCAGCGTGGCCCGTTCGCCGAACAGGCTGAGGGCCTTTGAGGTCAGAAGCGAGGAGAGCAGCGAGAGCACCGATGCGGCGGCCAGGACGACGGCGATCATGAGCGGGCTCAACGCGAAGCCGTAGCCGGTCTTGTCCGGGTCGGAATACAGGAAGATCCCGTTGGTGCCGAAGTAGCTGATGGAGGCGAAACCGAAGAAGAAGGTGGCCAGCGAGACCGTCCGGATCCGCGGGATGGCAAGCATTCGCAGGTCCATGAAGCGCTTCCCGTTCACGTTTCGAGAGTCCAGGACCACCCAATAGGCCAACAGCGCGAGGCCGAGGATTCCGGAGCCGAGCGTCTTGGCATCCAGCCAACCCCAGTCAGGGCCCATCGAAAGTGCCACTACGAAGCCGATCAGTCCGAGGGAACATGCCATGAGGGGCACCAGGGCGAGTCCCTCGTGAGTGGGGGTTCCGGCGTCGGGCAGGACGAAGGAGCAAAGCAGCCCCACAACCGCGAACGGCACCGCTACCCAGAATCCGAGGGTGGGATCGTCGACGCCGATGATCCCGGCGAACAGACCGCCTGCACCAACCATGATCATGAGCATGCCGATCATCACGCTGACTCCAGTGCGGGTCTGCGCCGGGCTGCTCACCCGCAAGATGCCCATCATGAGCGGAATGAAGCCGACCACGCACGTGAGCATGACGACGCCGATTGTCACCGTCCACAGCGACGGCCACAGCGCCATCATGACGACGCCGGCCGCGACTACCGCCGTCGACCACCGAAGGACGAGCCTGTAACCGTAGCTGTCGCCGAGCCGCGAGATGATCGGCGTGAGCACCGCGAAGCTCACGTTCGAGATGAGGAAAATACCGTTGATGGTGGGGTCGTCGATCGAAAAGGCCGGCCCCAAGGCAGGGAGGATGGGGTTCAGGTAACCCTGTGTGACTCCACTGAGGGATTCGATCAGTGCCATCGCCACGATCATTCCCGTGATGGTCCGGCGGGCGACGGCCGCCGTCGCTGGAAGTGCTGTCTTGCTTGCCATGTGCTTCCTTGAGTGGTGGGGCTTTGGATGCGGGTGGGTGATGCGAGTCACAACGTTAGGTCTGCCATCTACACTGGCTAGGAATTTGTTTGAAATCGTCTGAGAATCGCGAATTTTGAAGGAATCAGCCATGATCTCCGAAACTGATCTTGAAATCGTCAATGCCCTGCAGATCAATCCCCGGGCGGACTGGAGCCGCATTGGGGATGTCCTGGGGTTGTCCGGCCCTACCGTCGCGCGCCGCTGGAACGCCCTCGCTGAGCAGGGACTGGCCTGGATCACCCCGGCCCCGGGTCCGCGCTACCTGAGTGCGGGCTGGTCGGCGTTCATCAGTCTTTCTTCGTTACCGAGCGAGAACGAGGCCCTCGTCCAGAAGCTGTGCGGGGAGCCGGCATTCGGCACCGTGTCGCTCGTGTCCGGCTCGCACGATCTCTTCATCGACTGCTTCGCCTCCAGCCACGAAGAGCTCATGAATATCGTGACCGGCTCCTTCGCAGGCCTCCCCGGAGTGACGCACAGGGAGGTCGTTTTCGTCACCAAGCTGTACCGGCAGGCTTCGGATTGGCGCAGCGGCACCCTCGAACCGGCGCGGGCCCGGCTCATGTCTGCAGAACCCCTGCTCGCCCCGGCCGCCTACGCTCCCGATCGGCTCGACGCGTCCCTCCTGGAGGAACTGGCCAAGGACGGGCGTGCCACTTGGGCGGAACTGGGAGCCGCCTGCGGCGTCTCTCCCCAAACGGCACGACGGCGGGTGGAGCGGTTCCTCGCGTCCGGGTACATGACGCTGCGGTGCGACACGTCCGTTTCCGCCCAACAAGGACTCAGGGAAGTCAGTCTCATCCTGAACGTGCCCGCCCACCAAGTTGACGCCGTCGGGCGCTATTTCGCGGCCCTCCCGAATTGCAGGCTCAGCGCCCAGGTTCTGGGCGCCCAGAATCTGCTCGTGACGCTGTGGGTCCGCGACTACCTTGAAGTCCAGGGCCACGAGCGCGAACTGGCGGAGCGCGCGCCGGGGAGCACCGTGATCTCCCGGCAAGCCGTTGTCCGCAACTACAAACGCCTCGGGCACGTGTTGGACGAGTCCGGGCGCAGCCGCAGCGTGGTCCCGTTGCCGCTGTGGCGTGAGGGCTAACGCCCCAACGCTCGCTCACGTATGACGCCAAATCCCCCAACGCTCGCTCACGTATAACGCCAAATCCACCAACGCTCGCTCACCCATAGCGGGAAGTGCCGCTCCCATCTGGAAACCCAGACGGCAACCCGAACATTTGCCGTACACCGCGACGGCTCGCGGCGTTTAGTAGAGAGTGCTATCAATCCATGACAAAGGAGTCATCGTGGCACGCGCCGATTTCGCGACAGTGCAGTCAGCCCCATTTCCGCCCGCTCCAGCCGCACTTCCCGGCGGCGCGTCGCATGGCCCCGGTTTGGCGGCAAGGCCAAACGCAAACGTCGACGACGATTCCGGGCCCGGCGGCGAGGTCCCCAGCAGCGCGTGGCGGGTTCGCGCCGACGCTTGGGAGTTCCTTGGCTACGCCGTCAAACAGCTCTCTGCAGGTTCGCGGACCGCCGTCGGCCGGACCGTCGTCGGCCGGCCGTCGCGCGAACTGCCGCGTGACGTCCGAAGGTTGTTGCCGCTGCTGGAGTCCCTCGAAATGTATTGGGCGGCTCCGGGGCGGCAATTTGTCATGGAATTGCGGCGAATCCTGGAGGCTGGAGAATACCTCGAGGCGCTGAACCTCATCGAGCCGGTCGCGCGACGCGTCGCCGGCCACAACCACCACGCCCAGGAACCCGCACAGGACCCGGAACGCGAAACGGAACGGGTGGAAGAACCCGCCGAATCGCGCAAACGGTTCGAGGTTCTCGTGATCGATGACGTCTCCAGCGCCGACCGTGAAGCCCTTCAAACGGAACTGCATAGCCAGCGGCGCCCCGCCGACGCCTTCAATTACGAGCTCGTGTTCGTGCCGAGCTTCGAGGACGCCATCGTGGCTGTCCTGCTCAACCCCGACATCCAGGCGTGCGTGCTGCGTCCGGGATTCGTCCCGAACAGCAGGCAGCGCCTGAGCCGGGATGTGCGCAGCTTCTTGGACCGGTTCCTGGGGAAGTCGCTCCCGCAGCGTCCCTTGGACCGCATCCTGAGCTTGGCGGAGAAGCTGGGCCAACTCCGCCCAGAACTTGATCTGTACCTCGTGGCTGGGGTCGGAATCGAAGAACTCGCCGGTTCCTTGACCCGCCGATTCCGCCGGATATTCCGCCGCCAGGATGGGCTGGAGCTCCATTTGTCCTTGCTGGCCGGCATCGCGGAGCGATATGAGGCGCCGTTCTTCCACGCGGTCCAGCAATACAGCCGTAAACCCGCGGGCGTTTTCCATGCCCTGCCGGTGTCCCGGGGCGGATCGGTCATCCATTCCAAGTGGATCAACGATCTTGGTGAGTTCTATGGCCTCAACCTGCTCCTCGCGGAAACCTCGGCCACGTCCGGCGGGCTCGATTCGTTGTTGGATCCGCATGGTTCCCTCAAGCAGGCCCAGAAGCTGGCGGCCCGGGCATTTGGTGCCCAGAAATCGCTCTTTGTCACCAACGGAACATCCACCGCCAACAAGATCGTGCACCAATCGATTCTGGCACCCGGCGATGTCGTCCTGGTGGACCGGAACTGCCACAAATCGCACCACTACGCCCTCGTGCTGGCCGGCGCGCAGGTCTCCTATTTGGACGCCTACCCGCTGAACGACTTCTCCTTCTATGGCGCGGTTCCATTGGAAAGCATCAAGCGGATGCTCCTGGACTACCGCCGGGCCGGCAGGCTCCACGAGGTCAAGATGCTTGCCCTCACCAACTGCACGTTCGATGGCATTGTGTACGACGTCGAACGGGTGATGGAGGAGTGCCTCGCCATCAAGCCGGATCTGGTGTTCCTGTGGGATGAGGCCTGGTTCGCGTTCGCGGGCTTCCACCACATCTACCGCCGCCGCACAGCCATGGCTTCGGCCCGGTCACTCGAGGCAAAGTTTGCGGATCCCGCTTACGCTCGGCGCCATGCCGAGCAGTTGCGCGCGCTTGCGGCGGCCAGCTCCGGTCACAACGGCGGCGGCGAGCCCGACGACGGCGGGCCGGGTTCCGGCGTCGGGCCCGTCAACGACGAGCTGCTCCTGAAGACGAGGCTGCTGCCCGATCCGGCGAAGGCCCGCGTGAGGGTCTATTCAACGCAGTCCACCCACAAGACCCTGACCTCGCTCCGGCAGGGATCCATGATCCACATCCACGACCAGGACTTCGGCCAGTTGAATGAGGAGAGCTTCCGGGAGGCGTACATGACGCACACCTCCACTTCGCCCAACTACCAGATCCTGGCTTCCTTGGACATGGGACGGAGGCAGGTCGAGTTCGAAGGCTACGAGCTTGTGCAGCGGCAGGCGGATCTCGCGGTCAGCATCGCCCAGGCAGTGGCGAGGCATCCCTTGCTGAGGAAGTACTTCCGCGTCCTCGGCACCAAGGACCTCATACCGGCTCAGTACCGCGAATCCAGCCGGCAAATGCCGCTCCGCGACGGGCTGGCGGCCATGTCGGAAGCCTGGGAGCGGGACGAATTCGTTGTTGATCCGAGCCGTTTGACCCTGCACATCGGCCTCACCGGCGTGGACGGCGATACCTTCAAGCACGACTTCCTGATGGACAAATACGGGATCCAGGTCAACAAGACGTCAAGGAACAGCGTCCTCTTCATGACCAACATCGGCACCTCGCGAAGTGCCGTTGCCTACCTCGTCGAAGTCCTCGTCAAGCTGGCCGAGACCTTCGAAGACGAGCAATCCGGCATGAGCGGCCTCGGCCAGCGGGCCCGCCGTGCCCGTGTCGCCGCGCTGACCAGCACGCCGCCGCCCTTGCCGGACTTCAGCCGCTTCGCCGAACGATTCCGGGTAGATGCGCAGACGCCGGACGGCAATATGCGAGCGGCCTACTTCGAGAGCTACAAGGCCGGATCCTGCGAATACTTCAGCGCGGCCGAACTCGCACGGAGGGTCGTTGCGGGAGAGGAAATGGTGTCTGCTTCCTTCGTCACCCCGTACCCGCCCGGATTCCCTGTCTTGGTTCCCGGGCAGGTGATCACGGAGGAGATCCTGGCCTTCATGTCGGCACTGGACACGCGGGAGATCCATGGATTCAATGCGGAATTGGGGTTCAGGGTGTTGACGGGTGAGCTAGCGTCACGCCAAAAGCCTGCATAAGTGAGCGAGCGACGGGATTGGAGGGCACATACGTGAGCGAGCGTTTGCCTCGTAGGACGCTCGCTCACATCTGACGCCACTTTCGCCAACGCTCGCTCATGTCTCTAGCCGAGCGTCACGGCGAGGATGCCGAGCCCGACGGCGAGTAGCGGCGTCGTGCCCTGGAGAACCGCGGGGCGGAGGTACTTCTTGCCGCTCAAGGCAAGCACGATTGCCGCCAGCAGCATGGAGCCGCACGAGGAGAAGACGAGAGTCCAGCCCACTTGCGGATGGCCAAGCGCAACAATGACGATCCCGGCGAGCGCCCCGATGGCGAGGAAGAGGTTGTAGAAGCCCTGGTTGTACGCGAGGGGCTTGGTGGTTTCGGCGTCCGACTGGGAAGCGACGCTGAAGCGCTTCCACGTGGCCGGACGGGTCCACGTGATGGACTCCATGCTGAAGATGTAGACGTGCAACAAGCCGGCAGTGAGGGCGAAAATCAGGGAGGCCACGATCATGTGCTGATCGTAGCCTCCCTGAGTCGCTTCGAGCTGCCAGCCGCGCCTCACTATGCTTGGCGCATGCTTCAAGAGCCTCCCGCCGTCGCGGCATTACATGTGGACATGCGCCTTCCAGCGGCAGCCGACAAGGCTGACTTTCCGCCCCAGCCTCCCGTCCTGTTGCTGCACGGTTGGGCCTCGACATCCGCCTATTGGGAGCCGCTTGCCACCGAATTGCTCGACGCCGGGCGGACCGTCTGGATCGTCGATTTGCCCGGGTATCACCGCGGGGATGTATTGCCTCCGGGCTTCGAGTGGACCTTGGAGTCGGCGGCCGATTCCGTCGCTGCAGTCGCCGCCAGGAATGCGGCACCGGTCCACATTGCAGGCCACTCGATGGGCGGAAGCGTGGCGCTGACCCTGGCCGCGCGGCACCCGGGGCTTGTGGCCAGCGTGGCCCTGATCGGCATGGTTCCGGCTCCGCCGAACGAAGGCTTCAAATCGATGCTCGAATCCCAGCTACGGCAAGGTTTCATCGACGACGCGACTCGCACCAAGTGCATGAAGGCCTGGTTTGGCACGTTGTCCCCCGAGGACCATCGCCTGCTGAGTCAAGGATTTGAACTGCCCTTCGAAGTCCTGGGACCCAGTGGCCTCGCGGCGATGGCCGGAGTGGCTGCCGGTGTCCCCGCGAAGGTGACGGCGCCAACGCTGGTGATTGCCGGCGTCGGGGACCGCTTGCGGTCACTGCACCAGGCGGAAGCCTTCGTCGCGGCCAGCCCCCTGCGGACGCTTGTGGCGATCCCCGACGCCGGGCATAGCGTCCATTGGGAGCAACCGCATGCCTGTGCCCTGGCGCTGGGCTCGTTTTGGAACGAAACCCGGCAACTGCCAGCGTAAGATGTCGGACATCTAAGAACGGAGCACCATGGCACGCAAGTCGCTGGTCGGCATCGTCGCCGACGAGCTGCTGGACCGCATCGTCGCGGGCGAATTTCCGCCGGGCACGGTGGTTCCCGGCGAACTCGAGCTGAGCGCCAAGCACGAAGTCAGCCGCATGACCGTCCGCGAGGCCATGAAAACCCTCGAGGCCCAGAGAATCCTCAGCGTGGAGCGCGGCCGGGGAACGTTCGTCAACCCGCTCAACCGCTGGGCATCCCTTGAAGCCGTGTTGCGTGCGGCTTCGGAAGGAAAGAACGACGGCGCAGCGGCCATCCAGCTCGTCGAGCTGCGCCGCATGCTTGAGACCGGCGCCTGCGAACTCGCAGCGTCACGGGTCTCCCCCGAAGAAATCGAGCAGCTGCAGGTTCTCGTGTCCGCGATGCAGAAGGCCTACGATTCCAACGACCTAAGCGCGTTCGTCGAGGCGGATCTCGGCTTCCACGATGTGATCCTTCGCGCCTCGGGCAACGTCTTCGTGGCCGTACTCTTCGAACCCCTGCACCGCGTCCTGGAAACCCGGCGCACCCAGACCGCGCAAATCCCCGATATCCAACGGCACGCGATCGTACATCACCGGGCCATCCTGAAAGCCCTCGAAGCCGGCGACTCCCCCCGTGCCCGGGAAGCCATGGACGCGCACATGCAGCAGACCCTCGACGACCTCAGGACTTACGTCCTGGAGGTCTAGGCCGCCGCTCTCCCCTCGCTCCCCTCGTTCTTCCGAACGCCCGCTCACATATATCGGCCATTTCCCCGGTGGGTTCAGGGGGTCGTTGCAACACCTGAGTGATTGGTGGGTGTTGTGGTGGGTGTTGGTCGGCCTGAGGTGTTGCGTGAGGTGGTGCGGGTGTTCTGGGCGGCCCGGTCCTCGGGGTTTTCTGATGAGGCCGCGGCAGGGGTTGCGGGGTTCTCGGAAGGAACTGCCAGCAGGATTGTCCGTCAGCATGGTGGGGTGGATCCTTCGATTGAGCCCGCGTGCGGGCGGTTCTTGTCCTTCGATGAGCGTGAGTTGATCGCCGTGTGGCGGGCGCAGGGGTGCGGGATGCGGGAGATCGGCCGTCGTCTGGGCCGGAGCCCGTCCACGATCAGCCGGGAACTGGACCGGAACATCCGCAACGGGGGAAGGCGCCCCTATCTTGCCTCCACGGCGCAGAGCCGCGCGCAGAAGCAGGCCCGCCGCCCCAAGGCCCGGAAACTAGCGGTGAACACGGCCCTGGCCCTTTACGTCGCCGGGATGCTGAGCTGCCGGGAACGGTTGTCCCCGGAACAGATCAGTGCCCGGCTGCGGATCGATTTCCCCGATGATGAAAGCATGCGCATCAGCCCCGAGACCATTTACCAGTGCATCTACATCCAGGGACGCGGGGGCCTGCGGGCCGAACTCGCCGCGGCCCTGCGCACCGGCCGGGCGGTGCGGCAACCCAACAGACGCCCCGGGATGCGCCGGCCCCGGGTCCCGAAAGAGCTGCTGATCAGCGAACGCCCGGCCGAAGCCGATGACCGTGCGGTTCCCGGCCACTGGGAGGGAGACCTGATCATCGGTACCCCCGGCACCGGGGCGATCGGGACGCTCGTGGAACGCACCAGCCGATTCGTGATGCTCCTGCACCTGCCCCACGGACACACCGGGGAACAGGTCCTGGCCGCCATCCAGGACACCCTGCCGACCCTGCCCGAGGTGCTGCGCCGGTCCCTGACATGGGACCAGGGCGCGGAAATGGTCGGCATCCACGAACGCGTCAAGATCGCCACCGGAGCCGATGTCTACTTCTGCGACCCGCACTCACCCTGGCAACGCGGCACGAACGAGAACACCAACGGACTCCTGCGCCAGTACTTCCCCAAAGGCATGGACCTGACAGCCGTGACCCGCGAGGAGCTCGACTACGCAGCCGCCGGCCTCAACGGACGCCTGCGCAAAACCCTCGGCTGGAAAACCCCCGCACAAGCCCTCCAACACATTCTGGAAGAATCAGCAGCATAAGGACGTGTTGCAACGACCACTTGAATCCGCCCCCAACGCCCGCTCACATCATGTGAGCGAGCGTTCCGCCGTTTCGCGTCATAGGTGAACGAGCGTTCCGCGGAAGGGCGTCATAGGTGAGCGAGCGTTCCGCCGTTTCGCGTCATACGTGAGCGAGCGTCGGCAGGGGACCAAACCCCCTAGTCCGCCGGCCTTGCGTCGGCTAGTCTGCTTTCACGGCCTGCCAGGCCCGCAGTTCAGGCATCAAGGACGATCATGAGGAGCAAGAATGGCTGACCACACATATAGCGTTTCGGAAATTGTTGGAACCTCGTCCGAGGGCGTCGACGCCGCCATCAGGAACGGCATTGCGGCGGCTAGCCAGACCCTCCGGAACCTCGACTGGTTCGAGGTCAAGGAAATCCGCGGCCACCTCAGCGAGGGCGCCGTCGCCGACTGGCAGGTAACCATCAAGCTTGGCTTCCGCCTCGAGCGTTAGCCCGCCAACCCCCAAAACGACAATGGCCGCCAACCTTTCTGTGGAAAGGTTGGCGGCCATTGGTTGCGAGGCTGGACTCACCCGCGGGTCCAGACTTGGACGGGGTCACCGCCACAGAGGAGTCGCCGGCCACGGCCGGCAAATTCGATCCACAGGAATTCGTGGTCGGAGGAAACATCGTCCACAAGACCGGCGTCGAAACCCCATTTGTCCTCGTGGATCCAGACGGTTTCGCCCCGGCTTAGTTCCGACCATTTCGACGGCGGCAGGCGAAGTGCCGCTCCAGCGGGCCGCTGTGCCGACGTCGTGAAGTGGCTTGGGCCCCACGCGCCCAGGGTTTCGGGGCTCATCGGGACTCGGGGGCCAGGTACTGGCGGCGCCAGACCGTCGCCGCGCCGTTGTGGGACGGGAAGACGTGGCCTTCGAAGAAAGTGCGCACCAGGTGGGGTTCGCCTTCAGGGCTCCACTGGCCGGATGCCGGGCAATGCGAGCCCGTGGATCCCGCGGACCCGGTGGTTGCCCGCTCCCTCAGCAGCGCGATGCGTTTCATCGTTGAATTCCATCCTTGATATGCGAAAAGGTCTGGATTCAGCGTAAACGCCATTCAAAAGCCGCCCAATGGGCACTTAGACAAAATCACACTAATTCACTATGCAGCAGCACAGTGACGTGGAACACTTTTGGCTGAAACTCGCTCAGCTCTCGTCCATCGCGTGGCGTTCGGACAGCTCCGCACTCGTCGTCGTTCCCGCAGCAAACGCCGTTCCGGCTCCAAAGCTGCCCAGCAACTTCAAGGCATCGTCCGACGGCGAACCCGCCTTCGCGGAGTAAACCCTCAAGACCTGGTCCGGATCCTGCGGGAGGGACAGATTCTCGAAGTTCAGTTCAACATCCCCCACGGTGGGGTGGTGCAGGCGGACAGTCCCGGCTGAGCGGGCGGCCACTCGATGCCCGGCCCACCATTGGCGGAAATGTTCGCTGTTCACGGCGAGTTCGCCCACGAGTTGGTTGGCTTGGGGATCGTCGGGGTGCCGGCCGGTATCTGCACGAAGGGAACCGGCGGCTTCCGCGGCGACCGTCTTCCAGTCCCGGAACAGCTCACGTGCCTGCGGGTCCAGGATCAGCCAGCGAGTGAGGTTCCGCTCAGCGGGAGGCATGGACGGGAAGTCTGCAAACAGCAAGACCGCCATGCGATTGGCTCCGAGCACGTCGCTGCGCCGGCCAAGCAGGAGCGCCGGAACATCGCCCACGGCGTCCAGAAGTTGGCGCAAGGCCGGCCGCACCCTTGGGACGGGAGTCGGCACCTTGGCAGTCGACGCGCAGTGCTCCAGCAGGTCCATCATGTGGGTGTGCTCGCTTGAGTCCAAGCGAAGAGCCCTCGACACCGATTCAAGGACTGCCCGGGACGGATGGATGTGGCGTCCCTGTTCGAGGCGCGTGTAGTAGTCCGTGCTCACATCGGCCAAACGCGCAATCTCTTCCCTACGCAGCCCGGGAACACGGCGCGCGCCGGACGCTTCCGGCAACCCTGCATCCTCCGGCGACATCCGGGAACGCATGGCTTTGAGAAACTTTCCGAACTCGGCACTTTGACCCATGTCTCTATTCTTCCCTCCCTGGCGGCCTGTTTCTACGGCCAAGGTAGGACTGCGAGTCCTAGGAAAAACAGGGGGCGTCAAAACTACTGATTGTTGTGCCGAAAGTGCATAGGCTCGAAAAAGCCAGTTAGGCAATCCACCCACCAGCGACGAAAGGGCCGGACATGTCCAACGCTCAGAATTCCACCGTTCCCGGGCTCGTCCTGAACAACTCGGTCACCATCCCCCAGCTCGGCTTCGGCGTCTTCCAAGTTCCCCCTGCCGAGACCCAGAAGGCCGTGGAGGACGCCCTTGAAGCCGGGTACCGGCACATCGACACCGCCGCGGCGTACCGGAACGAATCCGGCGTCGGCGCGGCAATCAAGGCATCCGGCATCGCCCGGGAAGAACTCTTCATCACCACCAAACTGCGCAACGGCGAACAAGGCCGTGCCGCGGCGGCATTCAACCACAGCCGCCGCGAACTCGGCCTCGACGTCATCGATCTCTACCTGATCCACTGGCCCGTCCCGTCCCAGGGCCTGTTCGTGGCCGCGTGGAAAGCCCTGGAGAAGATCCATGCCGACGGCGGCGCCCGGGCAATCGGGGTATCCAACTTCCTGCCCGAACACCTCGATACACTCCTGGCGTCGGCCGACGTCGTTCCAGCCGTCAACCAGATCGAACTGCACCCGACCTTCCAACAGCGGGAATTGGCGGCGAAGAGCCGCTCGCACGGGATCGCCGTCGAGGCCTACAGCCCGCTGGGACAGGGCGCGGACCTGGGATCGCCAACAGTCACCGAGATCGCCGCGACGCACGATGCCACCCCGGCGCAGATCGTGCTGGCCTGGCACCTCGGAACAGGCAACATCGTCATCCCCAAGTCAGTCCAGCCGGAACGGATCCGCCAAAACCTCGCGGCGGCGACGTTGCAGCTCACCCCGGACGAATTGGCAGCCATCAGCGCGCTCGACGGCGGTGCCCGCCTCGGCGCCGACCCCGCCGTCGCGTCCTTCAGCCAGATGTAAAACCCACCACAGCGTAAGGAAACCGAAACCATGCAGTACACCCACTTGGGCCGCTCAGGCCTCAGCGTCTCCCGCTTGTGCCTCGGAACCATGAACTTCGGCCCGCAGACGGAGGAATCCGCAGCGCACTCCATCATGGATTCCGCGCTGGACTCCGGCATCAACTTCTTCGACACCGCCAACGTCTACGGCGGAGCGCAGCACCGGGGATGGACCGAGGAAATCCTTGGCCGCTGGTTCGCCAAGGGCGGCGAGCGCCGCGAGCGCGTCGTCCTGGCCACCAAGCTCTACGGAACCATGACGGACCGCCCCAACGAGTCCAAGCTCTCCGCCCTCAACATCCGGCGCGCCTTGGACGCCAGCCTCAAGCGCCTGCAGACCGACTACATCGACGTCTACCAGTTCCACCACGTGGACCGGAACACGCCGTGGGACGAGATCTGGCAGGCCATCGAGGTAGCGGTCCAGCAGGGGAAGATCCTGTATTCCGGCAGCAGCAACTTCGCTGGCTGGCACATCGCCCAGGCCCAGGAAGCGGCGGCGCGGCGCAACTACAACGGACTCGTCAGCGAGCAGTCCATCTACAACCTGCTCACCCGCAATGTCGAACTGGAAGTCATCCCGGCGGCCCAGCAGTACGGCCTCGGGCTCATCCCGTGGTCGCCGCTCCACGGTGGCCTTCTGGGCGGGGTGCTCAAGAAAGAGCGCGACGGCGTCCGTCGCCTTGAGGGCCGCGCGGCCGAAACGCTGAAGAAGCACGAAGACCAGATCCGCCAGTACGAGGACTTCGCCGACGACCTTGGCCAGGAACCCGGCGACGTGGGCTTGGCTTGGTTGCTGCACCAACCGGCCGTGACCGCACCGATCGTGGGTCCCCGAACGCAGGAGCAACTGGATGCTGCCATCAGGGCTTCGGATGTCACCCTCGACGCCGACGCCCTCAAGCGGCTCGACGACATCTTCCCGGGCCACCGGACCGCGCCCGAGGACTACGCGTGGTGACGTCGGCACCGTTGCGCCTGCTGTTCATCGGCGGGACCGGGACCATCAGCGCGGCGGCGGCGGAGCGCGCCGTCGCGCTGGGTCACCGGCTCACGGTCCTCAATCGCGGACTGAGCTCGGAAAGGCCGGCCCCTGCGGGCACGGAACTGCTCCAGGCGGATATCCGCAACCCCGCCGAGGTGGCGGAGGTGCTGAACGGACGCGAGTTCGACGTCGTCGCGGACTTCATTTCCTTCACGCCGGAGCATGTGGCCGCCGCCGTGGAGTTGTTCCGCGGCCGGACCGGTCAGTACGTGTTCATCAGTTCCGCTTCGGCCTACCAGAAGCCGCCCGCACACTTGCCGATCCTCGAGTCGACCCCGCTCAGGAACCCGTTCTGGAAGTACTCGCAGGACAAGATCGCATGCGAAGACCTGCTGATCCGCGCCTATCGCGAAGAGGGTTTCCCCGTCACCATCGTGCGGCCTTCGCATACGTACGACCGCACGCGGATCGCCCTTCTGGGTGGCTGGACGGATATCCATCGGATGCGGGAAGGCCTCCCTGTGATAGTCCATGGTGACGGCACCTCGCTGTGGACCCTCACCCATACGGATGACTTCGCAGTCGCTTTCGTTGGCCTCCTCGGCCGTCCGCAGGCCGTGGGTGAAAGCTATACCATCACCTCGGACGAAGCACTCCCGTGGGACCAGGTCTACCGGCTCTTTGCCACAGCGGCAGGGGTGCCGGAACCCGAACTGGTGCACATCGCCTCAGACACCATCGCCGCGCACTCCCCGGAGCTTGGACCCGGGCTGCTCGGGGACAGGTCCCATTCCGTGGTCTTCGACAACACCAAGATCAAAACGCTGGTGCCCTGGTATCGGGCAGAAATTCCCTTCGCCGCGGGCGCGCGGGAGATCGTCCGGTGGCATGATGAACATCCAGGCATCAAGCACGTGGACCAGGATTTCATGAAACTCAGCGATCAACTGGTCCAATGGGCGCGGAGGCCGATCTAGCAACCGAAAGGACAGGAACATGGCACTTGCTCCGACCGTCAGGCTCAATGACGGCAATGCCATTCCGCAGATCGGCCTCGGAACCTGGCCGCTCGACGACGCCCAGGTCGCCACGGCGGTGGTGTCCGCCGTCGAGCTTGGCTACCGGCACGTCGACACGGCGTACCGCTACGGTAACGAGGCCGGCGTCGGGCAGGGCGTGCGTGACTGCGGGGTGCCGCGGGAGGAACTGTTCATCACCACCAAACTGGACGGCACCCACCAGGGCCGCGATCGCGCCGTCGAGGGGCTCGAGGGATCCCTCAAGCGGCTCGGGCTGGACTACGTGGACCTCTTGTTGATCCATTGGCCGCTTCCCCAACGGAATGAATTCGTGTCCACGTGGGAGACTTTCGAGCGGCTCCAGGCTGAGGGGAAGGTGCGCTCGATCGGCGTGTCCAACTTCAAGCCCTCGCACCTCGAGCGGCTCCTCGAGGAAACCTCGGTGGTGCCGGCCGTCAACCAGATCCAGATCTCGCCGTCCATCACCCGGATCGATGAGCGCGCGTTCAACGGCAACCATGGCATCGCCACGGAGTCGTACAGTCCGTTGGGGGCCGGCCGAGATCTCCTGAATGCCCCGGTGTTGGCCGCGATCGGGAAGAAACACGGGAAGACTCCCGGCCAGGTGGTGTTGCGCTGGCACGTCCAGGAGGGACTTGTGGCGATCCCGAAGTCCGCCAATCCGCTGCGCATGAAGGAAAACCTGGACGTTTTCGACTTCAGTTTGGACCACGACGACTTGTCCGCGATCGCCACTTTGGACGCGGGTGCCGATGCCGGTGTTGACTCGGACGTACAGGGACACTGAGGACGGCATGGCAGAGAACATCGACGGAACGCTCATCTGGGCGGGCGCATATACCGCGGACGGCGACGGGAATGGAAAGGGAATCGGGGCAATTGCCGCGCGTGAAGATGGCAGCCTGAGTTGGCTGGGCACCGTCATCGAAGCACCGTCGCCGTCGTTCCTTGCCGTCCACCCCACCCTCCCGGTGGTCTACGCGGTGGCCGAGACCGCGCAGACGGTCCGGGCGTACCGGCGGACCGGGCTGTTCGGCCTCGAGCCTCTGGGCGACGCTTGGCCTGCCGGAGCTGCGGCTTGCCACGTCGCGGTCGACCCTTCCGCCCGTTTCATCGTGGTCAACTGTTGGGGCGACGGCAACGTGCTGCTGTACGGGCTCGACGACGACGGCGGCATCACCTCGCGCTTTGCCGCGCCGGCGGCGAAGGACCCGTACGCCGGCGTCGACGGCGGCATCGACATCGCCACGGGCGGGCCCCGGGTGAGCCGCGCCCACGCAAGCCTCATGCTTGAGGACGGCCGGATCATGACCACCGATCTCGGATTCGACCTTGTGCGGGTATGGAACTACTTCCCGGACAGCGGCCTGCTCAAGGATCACGAAGTGGCCCTCCCCATGGGCAGCGGTCCGCGGCACTTGGTCCAGCACCCCTCCGCCGACGCCGTGTTCGTCCTGACCGAATATTCCATCGAGGTGGCAGTGCTCTTGCCCGGCGGGGATGGCCGCTTTGCGCTCCACCGTCGCGGTCCTGCGACGGCGGGTGGAGCCGCGGACGGCGACGCAGCAGCGGAAATCGCACTGTCCCCGGACAATCGCTTCGTCTACACGGGCATCCGCGGCTCGAACCGGATCTCGGTACTCGCCGTCGAAGGCAGCGGAACCCGGCTCAGGCCCTTGGCGGACGTGCCCAGTGGTGGTGACTGGCCCCGACACCACCTGGTCCGCGACGGCTGGCTCCATGTGGCGCACGAGCGTTCCAACCAAGTCACCACGTTCGCATTGGACCCTTCCACCGGCATCCCGGGCGACGTCCGCGAGCAACTGAGCGTAGGTTCACCCACCGCTTTGGTTATAGCCCCCTGAGGGGCAAAACAGCGACGCTCGCTCACAAATCCGGCCAAAATCGGGAACCCTCGCTCATCAAAGTGAGCGAGCGTTCAAGGGAAAAGGCCCAAAGGTGAGCGAGCGTCGTGGGAGGGCTATCCCCGCACAGCCTCGTCCACGGCCGCCAGCAGGGAGTTGAACCGCGGGTTGGCATCAAGGTCATCAATGAGTACCGCGCGGCCGTGGTCGTCGGCGAGCGGTACTTGCCAGTTGGGGTAGACCTCCGACGTCGTTCCCGGCTGGTTCTGCACCCTCCGCTCCCCTACGGCGTCCACTAACGCAACGCCCAAGAGGACCGAGGGCGCGAGAGCGAGCAGGCGGTGCAGCGCCTCAATGACCTGCTCCTCGCCAAGCGCTTTTCCGTCGGCCGGCAAGAGGCCCTTTTCCTGCAGCAACCCCATCATCTTGTCCAAGCCGGCCTCGTGCTCGGCCCGTTCCTCGGCCACGGTTCGTTCAAGCAAGCCCAGTTGGTTCCGGAGTTCCACGTGGTCGCCGGCGAGATACCCGGCAGTCGGCGGGAGGTCGTGGGTGTTGACGCTGGCGAGGGCCCGCGTTCGGTAACGTTCGGGCGGGAGGGGCGAGTCGCCGTCGTACTCGAACCAGAGGATCGACGTGCCCAGGATGCCGCGTGCCGCAAGGTAGTCCCGCACCCAGGGCTCGAAAACACCCAAGTCTTCGCCGATGACCACCGCGCCTGCGCGATGCGCTTCCAAAGCGAGGATACCGACGAGGGCCTCGTGGTCGTAGCGGACGTAGGCGCCGTCGCGGGCGGAGTTGCCGGCGGGAACCCACCACAAGCGGAACAGCCCCAGGATGTGGTCCACGCGGATTCCACCGGCATGGCGGAGGACGGTTGAGAGCATCGCGCGCAAGGGCGCGTAGCCTGCCTCAGCCAAACGGACCGGGTGCCACGGCGGCTGGTTCCAGTTCTGGCCCAGCTGGTTGTACATGTCCGGCGGTGCGCCGACGCTCACGCCCGGCGCGAAGCTGCTGCGCAGGGTCCACGCATCGGCGCTGCTCAGGTCCGCCCCGACAGCGAGATCGTGCACCACGCCCAGCCTCATCCCTGAACGCTTCGCCGCGGCCTGGGCCGACTCGAGCTGCTCATCGCAGATCCACTGGAGCCAGCGGTGGAAACCAATCCGATCAGCCAAGGCCTGACGCAGCGACTCAACCTCGGGCGAACCAAGGGTGGCCTCGGGGTCCTGCCAGAAAGGATCGTCCGGCGACCGGTCCTCACGGATAGCGCACCAAAGGGCGAAATCGTCCAGGCCCGCGCCGGACTCACGGCAGAACTCCTCGAAGGCCCGCTGCCGGGCCGGAGAAAGTTTGACCGTGTGAAGGAGTTCCAGGGCAGCGAGCTTCGCGGCGAAGATCTGGTCCCGGTCCAGCCGCTCCGCGTCCTTGTTGAGCGCGTGGACATCATCCAAAAGCCGGTCCACCGTTGCGCGCTTGCGAGGCTTTACATATGCCAACTCGGGAATGGATTCCACCCGGATGTAGAGGGGGTTGAAGAATCGTCTGGTGGATGGAGAATACGGCGACGCTTGAACGGGAGGCACCGGATCTGCGGCATGCAGCGGGTTGACCAGGATGTAGTCGGCCCCGCGCGCCCCTGCCAACGATGCCAAATCGGCCAAGTCCGCGAAATCCCCGATACCCCATGAGCGCTTCGAGCGCACCGAGTACAGCTGCGTGGCGAGTCCCCAGCCCCGCCGTTCCTCGAGCTGCGCTGCCGTCTGCAACGTTGCTGGAACCACGGCGAGCGCAGCGTTGGCCGTCACGCCGTCGGACTCGGCCGTGAGCGAGTGCCAGCCGAGCGGCAACCCGGCGGGCACCTCAAACGTGGCACGGCCTGTGGGCAGTCCGTCCACGTCGCGCGGCGGAGCCCAGTCTTCCTGTTGGATGGCGGCACGTTCCGTTCCGTCCTCGAGCGATATCGTCAGGCGGGCCGGCGAACCGTCGCGGACGTGGACGTGCACAGCCGCCGTCGTTCCCTCTTGGACGACGACGGCGGGCGGCAGCATCCGCCGCCACGGCGCCACTTCCGCGTCCACGAGGGCAGCCTCGATCTGCTCGTTGGAATGGGCAGCGACCCCGAGGGCGCCCAGTACCTGGATCAACGTGGTGGGCGAAACGTCGTGTTGCAACCCATCCCAGCCATGGAACGACGTCCCGACACCATGAGCATCAGCAAGCCGGTGAAGCAGGTCCTGGTCAATGGCGTCGTTCATAGCGGGTGGCATCGCCGCGGGCTCGGTGTCCTGCTGGATGGGGGTGTTGGTCATGTCCGCCTCGTCTGCGATGTGATTCGTCCGAAGGTGCATACCGCCCCGCGTGCAACTCGAGCGAGGCAACTGGTTCCGATTATTGCAGGGCGGTGCGGGCCGTCCCAGTAATTCCGACTGGATGACGCCCCCAACCCTGACGCTCGCTCACATGATGTGAGCGAGCGTCGGTCAAAACACCCATAAACGTGAGCGAGCGTCGGCCGAAACACCCCCATACGTGAGCGAGCGTCGGTCGAAACACCCACATACGTGAGCGGGCGTCGGGAGGTCCGAACCCTCGCTCACAAACAACCGCCCAAACCGAAAACGCTCGCTCACATACGTATCGGCGCGTCGTGGTACATGATTGAGCCATGGACGCCATCGACGCGCTCAACGAAACCGCCTTCTGGCTGGAACGGGAACTCGCGGACAGCTTCAAGGTTCAGGCGTTCCGCCGGGCCGCGGACGTCATCGCCGGTCTGAGCCAAGAGGAACTGGCTGCCCGGGTCAAGGATGGCCGCCTCAAGCGGACCAAGGGAATCGGCAGCCGGACCTTCGAGGTGATCAGCCAGGCCCTGAGCGGCGCTGTTCCCGACTACCTTGAGAACCTCCGCCGTCGCGGCGCCGAACCCTTGGCCGGCGGCGGGCACACGCTGAACGCCGAGCTCCGGGGCGATCTGCACAGCCACAGCAACTGGTCGGACGGCGGCTCGCCGATCGAGGTCATGGCCGACGCGGCTCGTATACTCGGCCGGGAATATCTTGCCCTGACCGATCACTCCCCCAACCTCACGATCGCCAACGGGCTCAGCCCGGCGCGTTTGATGGAGCAACTCACCGTTGTCGACGGGATCAACGAGCGGTACGGCCAGGAGTCTGGGTTCCGATTATTGGCCGGCATCGAAGTGGACATTCTAGAAGACGGCGAACTGGACCAGTCCGCTGAACTGCTCGGCCAACTGGACGTCGTGGTGGCCAGTGTCCACTCGAAGCTCAGGTCCGACAAACGGCCCATGACCCGGCGCATGCTCACCGCCATCGAAAACCCGTACACGAATGTCCTCGGGCACTGCACCGGCCGCTTGGTCAAGGGATCGCGCGGAACCCGGCCCCCATCGGAGTTCGACGCCGAAAAGGTATTCGCGTCGTGCGCGGAACACTCAGTCGCCGTCGAGATCAATTCGCGGCCCGAACGCCAGGACCCGCCGGACGAACTGATTCAGATCGCCCTCGACGCCGGCTGCCTCTTCAGCATCGACAGTGACGCCCACGCCCCCGGCCAGCTGGATTTCCTGCAATACGGCGCGGAGCGGGCAGAAGCCAACGGTGTGCCCGCGGATCGCATCATCACGACGTGGCCGTTGGATCGTCTCTTGGAATGGTTACAGTCCAAGCAGTAGCACACTCGCCAACCCTCGCCGGCGGCCCGCCGGGTCACATAGATGCAGGAGCGTTCGTCAAAAGTGCCTCAAAGGTGAGCGAGCGTCGTCAGGTTTCCCGGTATATGTGAGCGAGCGTCCGGGTTGCCTTGCGGCGCCCAGGCCAAAACCATCAGCAGCGGCGCCGAACCCTCAGCGGCGCCGCGCCGCGCGGAACCGCAGGGCCGCGACCGCCCATACGACGGCGAACAGCGCAATCAGCGCCAGCCCGGCGTCGCCGAGATCTATGTCGCCCAGCCAGGTGGTGACCGGATCGCGCAACCCGAAGGCCGCGTTGAGGAAGCTACCCAGCGTGATGACCGAGATGAAGAGCGCCGAGAAAGCCGAGATGCCGGTAACGATGGCGTTGAATCCAAGCTTGCGCTGGGGATCATGGATAGCGGACTTGTACATGCGCATCATGGCGACGCCGTTGACGGAATCGCAGAGGGTCATTGCCGCGGTGAAAGCGAGCGGCAAGGCTAGGAGGGCAAGAACGGACACTCCCGCGAGCGACGCCGCCGTCGTAAGCACCAGCAGCCCAATGGTGGTGGCGGTGTCGAATCCGAGGCCGAACAAGAACCCGATCACGTAGATGTTCCGCGGACGCTGGACCTTGGATAGCGGTTTGGCCAGGAGCCGCGCGATGAACCCTTTGGTTTCGAGGTCGTCGACGGCGATCGCGCCACCGGCCTGGGCGGCGCGGTACAGCTGCATCGTACGGAGGAACGCCGACCCATTGAAGATGCCCATGGCCAGGAGGAAGATCCCGGAGACACCGCTGCCGACGAGCCCCAGCACGAGGTGCCCGGTGGTGCCGTCCTCCATAAGCTGGCCCACCAGGCTGGCGCCGCCGACCACCATCACACCCGCCAGGATTACGACGGAACTGTGGCCCAGGCTGAAGGCGAAGCCGACGCTCACGGGGTCCTTGCGCTGAGCGACGAATTTTCGGGTGGAATTGTCGATCGCGGCGATGTGGTCCCAGTCGTAGCTGTGCTTGATACCGGCCACATAGGCCGTCAGCACAAGGCCCAGCGCCAGCGGCTGCCCGCCACCGGCGCCACCCACCAACAAGAGCACGACGGCGGCAAGGTGCAGGAGGACGACCGAGCCGAACATGAACGCGAGGCGCGATTTCATCGGGAGATGCTCACGCCGGCGGTACATCGAGGCGAGTTCCGCGAGTGAGGTCATCAGTACTTCCTGAGGTTCAGCGGGGCCCTGCCGTACCAGCGTTCGCGCAAAAGGACGGTACAGGCGCCCAGCAATCGATTCAGTTCCTCGGTGCTGTTCGAGAGAGACCGCAAGACCAGGCCCGTTGTGCCCGCGAGGCTTCGACTCAGGGACAAGCCAGAGTACGCGTCATACCCTGCGGTCAACCGATGCAGTTCATCGGCGAGCGCCTGGTCAACCCGCGGATCCACTACAACCAGCGAACCCAAGTGGCTGTACCCCTCCATGAAGCCCATCCCCGTCACATCGCCCAGGGGCGGCCGGATCAGGAGGTTGTCGAGCGCCAGTAGCTCCGCGCCGTCGTCGCCCTCCACCTGGATCTCGTTCCGGAGCCGCAGTTCCCGGTACTTGAAAGAAGCGCCGTCCGGCGACCAGCCGGGAGTGATGACTTCCGCCATGATGAGGCTCGACGTCGGATGCACAGTAATGTGCGTGTCCTGCCGATAGCTGGCCTCCCGGTAGGCGATGACCTGGTCGGGAGCCAACTCCAGCTCCGCGCCCTCCCCCAGCCGGATGGTCATCCGCTGCTCGGCAAACGAGCTCGGAGTCCGATAGATCTTCGTCGCCGACTGAGTCGTCAAAAGCAACGAAGCCCCCGCCTCGACCTCCACCTCCACAACGTAGAGATCCGCCCCCAAATACGCCCCGCCCGGATTGACCATGACATAACAAACCTGCCCGCTCTCATCCAAGTAATGCGGCCTCAAAACCCGCAAGGCACCCTGATGAAACTGCTGCACGGCCACGGACCGCCCAGCACGCTTCCCCACGACGAGCGCAAGGTGACCCCGAGGTGAGGCAACAGCAGCAGCGGAGCCGGATATAGAGGGCCGCGGCGTGGCGGGCACCGCGAAGCGGGCACGGCCCTCTATATCTGGCGAAGCGCCGCAAGTAGCGCCTGCAAGCGAGCCCAGCGACTCAGCCGCCGTGGCGCTGACAGGCCCACTCATTGGGCCAGGTCGAGCATCAGGACATCGTGCCGCATCCATGCGATGACCTTGTCGAGCCCTTCGTCGGTCTTCAGGTTGGTGAAGCAGAAGGGCCTGTCGCCGCGGAATTCCTTGGAGTCCCGTTCCATGACTGACAGGTCTGCGCCGACGAATGGGGCGAGGTCGGTCTTGTTGATGATGAAGAGGTCCGACTTGATCATGCCTTGGCCGGCTTTGCGGGGGATTTTCTCCCCTTGGGCGACATCGATGATGTAGATCGAGAAGTCCACGAGCTCGGGGCTGAACGTCGCGGAGAGGTTGTCGCCGCCGGATTCGACGAAGATGACCTGCAGGTCGGGGTGCCGCTTCTTGAGTTCCTCGATGGCCGCCGTGTTCATGGAGGTGTCTTCGCGGATGGCAGTGTGCGGGCAGCCGCCGGTTTCGACGCCGATGATGCGGTCTTCGGGCAGGATGCCGTTGGCCGCGAGGATTTTGGCGTCTTCGATCGTGTAGATGTCGTTGGTGATGGCGGCCATGGAGATTTCCCGGCTCATGTGACGGGTCAGGCGCTCCACGAGCTGCGTTTTGCCGGCACCTACCGGTCCGCCGATGCCGATCTTGATGGGTTCAGACATGTGTCCTCCTATGGTTCTAGCTCATGAACATGCGCGCACGTTGCCATTCGTGCCGCATCTGCGAAATTTCCAGGCCGGGGCTGACGGCTCCGAAGTCGTCCCAGCTGAGGTGCTGGACATGTTCGACGGCGGCAGCGACGTCGTCGTGCGCTTTGCGCAGCAGCCGCTGTCCGGAGTTCTGGCCGAGCGGGATGGCGCGCACGGCGTTCTGCGTCAGGGAGGTGACGGCCGCGAAAAGGTACGCGGCCAGCGCTTCTTCGAACGGCACCCCGAGCGAGCGCGCGACGACGGCGAACGCGAGCGGCTGATGACCGGCAGCCCGGCCGGTGGTCACCAGAGTCCGGTACGCCTCCAGCTCGGCCGAGGGAAAGACTTCGGTCCCGATCTCGATCAGCCGCCCGCCCATTTTGGTACTGGCCTCCCGCAACTGCCGAGGCAAGAGCTGGGCACTCAAATGAGCATCCAGCTCCCCCACACCCACCCCGTCATACAGGAACCGAATGGCCAACCCATCGGAATAGGTCAACTGCTGCCCCACAAACGCAGCCAGCCAAACCCCAAAACTCCCCTCATCAGCCACGACCCCCCGCTCGATATACGTCTCAAACCCCAAAGAATGAGCAAACGCCCCGGTAGGCAACGCAGAGTCAGTCAATTGCTGAAGCGCGAGCTGATAAGCCGCGTTCATGAGGTGCCTCGCACGAGCGCGGCTGTGGTGACGTACAAGGCGGAGGCAGGTGATAGGGGCCGCGGCGTGGCGGGCACCGCGAAGCGGGCACGGCCCCTATCACCTGCCGAAGCAAAGGCGACCGAACGCGACACCTCGCGCGGATAGCGCCGCGCAGGGACAGGCTCAGTGCGTATGTTCAGCATGGCGAAAAGGCACCGGCATGACGCGTTCCTGGCGTTCGTAAGGCACACCGACGTGTTTGAGGTAGTCCTCGACCGTGTGGTCGTACTGGCACACCATGACTTCGGCCCCATACTCGGAGTCGCCGTCGAAGAACTGCGCCTGCAGGTGCCGGTTGCCGAGGGAGTGCGCCACTACGCCCATTTCGTGGATGCTGCGTGGGGCGATGACCAGGACGTCGCTCGGCAGCACGGATACCACGATCAGGTTCGCGTCCTCGACGGCGAGGATGTCGCCGTCGCGCAGGTCGCCGGATCCGGCCGGGAGGCGGATGCCGAGTTCTTTCCCGTGGTCCGTGGTGACGCGCTGGATGCGTTTGACCAGTTGGGCGCTGGGTAGGACGACCTTCTCCTTGTGGTGGCCTGAGTACTGTTCGGGGTCGGGCAGTTCGTGCAGGTTGCCGAGGATCTTTTCGATGATCATGTGTTCTCCTCCGGCGATCTAGAAAAGGAAGTAGCGCTGGGCCATGGGCAGCACGTCGGAAGGCTCACAGGTGACGTCTTCGCCGTCGACCGTCACTTTGTAGGTTTCGGGGTCGACGGCGATATCGGGCGTCTCGCCGTTGAACTTCAGGTTCGCTTTGCGCAAGTTCCGGATACCGGACACGGGCCGGATGACGCGTTCGAGGCCAAGCTCTTCCGGGACGCCGGCGTCGATGGCGGCCTTCGACAGGAAGGTGATCGAGGACTGCTGCAACGCCTTGCCGTGGGTGGCGAACATCGGGCGCATGGTGCGTGGCTGCGGAGTGGGGATGGAGCCGTTGGAATCGCCCATGAGCGCGTAGGCAATCTGCCCGCCTTTGAGGACCAGCTCCGGCTTCACACCGAAGAAGGCTGGATTCCAAAGAACGAGGTCGGCGAACTTGCCCACTTCCACGGAGCCAATGGAGTCCGCCATGCCCTGCGCAATCGCGGGGTTGATGGTGTATTTGGAGATGTAGCGCTTGATCCTGAAGTTGTCGCTTTCCTCGCCCAAGCCGTTCGGAGCGCCGTGGCTTGCACCTGACGCGTCCTTGAGGACGCCCCGCTGCCGCTTCATGGCGTCGGCCACCTGCCACGTGCGGATGACGACTTCGCCCACACGGCCCATGGCCTGGGAATCCGAGGAGGTCATGGAGAAGATGCCCAGGTCCTGGAGCACATCTTCGGCGGCGATGGTTTCGGCCCGGATGCGGGAATCGGCGAACGCCACGTCTTCCGGGATGTCCGGGTTGAGGTGGTGGCAAACCATGAGCATGTCCAGGTGCTCTTCGATGGTGTTCCGCGTGTATGGGAGCGTCGGGTTGGTGGATGCCGGGAGCACGTTCGGCAATCCGGCGATCTTGATGATGTCCGGGGCGTGCCCGCCGCCCGCGCCTTCGGTGTGGAAAGTGTGGATCACGCGGCCGTCGATGGCCTTGATGGTGTCCTCCACGAATCCGCACTCGTTGAGCGTGTCCGTGTGGATGGCTACCTGGACGTCGTATTCGTCGGCTACGCGCAGGGACATGTCGATCGACGACGTCGTCGCACCCCAGTCCTCATGGACTTTCAGGCCCACTGCGCCCGCGCGGATCTGCTCGGCCAGCGGCTCGATTGCAGAGGCGTGCCCCTTGCCGAAAAGGCCGATATTGATCGGCAGTCCTTCCGCGGCTTGCAGCATCCGTGAAATATGCCATTTGCCGGGAGTAATGGTGGTGGCCTTGGTGCCTTCTGCGGGCCCCGTGCCACCGCCGACCATGGTCGTGATGCCGCTGCACAGGGCCGTGGGGACTTGGTCCGGTGAAATGTAGTGGATATGGGTGTCCACTCCGCCCGCGGTGAGGATCTTGCCCTCTCCGGCGATCATCTCGGTGCTGGCCCCGATCACGATGTCCACGCCGTCGGCGATCTGGGGATTGCCGGCCTTGCCGATCTTGAAAATGTGGCCGTCTTTAAGCGCCACGTCGGCCTTGTAGATTCCGGTGTAGTCGAGGACCACCACGTTCGAAATGACGGTGTCCGGGACGTCCTCATCCCGGGTCACTTGGCCGTTCTGCCCCATGCCGTCGCGGACCACTTTGCCGCCGCCGAACATGACCTCTTCGCCGTAGACCGTGTAGTCCTTCTCGATCTCAAGGAAAAGTTCGGTATCCGCCAGGCGGACGGAGTCGCCCGTCGTCGGGCCGTAGAGGTCTGCGTACTGCTTGCGCGAAATTTCGAAGCTCATTGGGCTGTCCCTTCCTTGCTGGCCCCGGGTCCTTCGGTGGCAGCGGGCCCTTCGGTGGAGGCGGCAGCACCGCCGTCGTTCTTTCCGGCGTCCGCGTCAAGGGGACCATTGACGGCGTTCCGCAGCCCGTAGACTTCGCGGCTGCCCGCAAGGGCCACGAGTCTGACGGTCTTGGAATCGCCCGGTTCGAAGCGCGCGGCCGTTCCCGCGGGGATGTCCAGGCGGCGGCCATAGGCAGCTTCACGGTCGAAATCGAGCGCGGGGTTCGATTCGGCAAAGTGGTAATGCGAACCCACCTGGACGGGACGGTCGCCACGGTTGACGACTTCGACGGCGATTGCCTCGCGTCCGCTGTTGCAAGCAATGGGCTCCGATTGGAGACGGTATTCACCGGGAATCATGTTGGCCTCCTATCGGATCGGATCGTGAACGGTGACGAGCTTGGTGCCGTCAGGGAAAGTGGCCTCGATCTGGACGTCATGGATCATCTCGGGCACTCCCTCCATGACATCCTCGCGACGAAGCAGGGTGGTCCCGTAACTCATCAGTTCGGCAACGGTCTTGCCGTCGCGGGCGCCCTCGATCAGTTCGTAGCTGATGATCGCCACGGCTTCGGGGAAGTTGAGCTTCAGGCCGCGGGATTGCCGGCGGCGGGCGAGGTCGGCCGCCACCACGATCATGAGCTTTTCCTGCTCACGGGGCAAAAGATGCATCGGTTCTCCTAAAAGTTCTGTGCTGCAGAAGCGGACATCAGATCACTCGAGGCTCAGATAAAGCCGAGGACGTCGGGGCAGCTACTACGGTTATAACGCCAAACGTCAGACATATCCAGTTCGACCTTTCACCACCCCTCCCAAACGAATTGTGACCAGCCTAAAGCCCTGAGGTTTCGGCGGGGTTTCCGCGCTTCTTCGGCATCACGCCTTCTTGGCGCGGTGCTTCCTGAGCTGCCACACAAGCAGGATCGCCACCACGATGACCGCCACCACAGCCGCAGCACCCCGGCCCACCACGCGCGCCACTTCTTCGTACGAATTTCCGGCCACATAGCCGAGCGTCACGAACAAGGACCCCCAGATAATGCCGCCGCTGAAGTTCCAGAACGCGAAGCGCCGGTAGGGCATGCGGCTGAGTCCTGCAAGCGCGGGCATGACGGCACGAAAGAAGGCGGTAAACCTGCCCAGGAGCACCGCCACGCCGCCTTTGTCCTTGAGGAAGTCTTCGGCCTTCTGCAGTTGGGTGCGTCTTTTGTCCAGGATTTTCAGGGCCATCACCCGCGGGCCGAGGTGCTTGCCTATCTCGTAGCCCACGGTGTCTCCCGTGATCGCGGCAGTCACCACAATGAGGATCATGGCCCACAATTCGAAGAGCCCCCGGCTTGCGATCACGCCGCCGACCACCGCCGCCGTTTCACCGGGGATCACAAAGCCCACAAAGATCGCATCCTCAGCGAACACGAGGGCAAAAACGATGCACGCGATCACGACCGGGCTGGTGTGTAGGAGTCCGTCCAAAAGCGCTTGCATGAGGAACAGTCTGGCAGTTGAACGCCTACTTGGGCAGGAGGCGTTGGATCGGGCTGCCATTGCTCGTTTCGTGTTGGCCCGTCAAGAATGGTGAGTGTGAACGACAGCTTCGCCGATGCGGCCTCCCGGATGTGGCACGCAATCGGCGCCGATGATGCGGATTGGTCCGCCACGCAATTAACTACGACGGGACCACGAACGGTCCTTCCATCCGCGTTCGACGTGACAGGACTCGCGACGGGGGCGGTCGCCGTCGCGACATTGGCCGCTGAGCAGTTCCTCGCAGCCCGCCGCCAGTCAGGGCCGCGGGCGGTGACGGTGGACAGCCGGGAGTCCTGCGCGGCGTTCGCGTCCGAGAGGCTGTTCGCCCCGATCGGTTGGACCCGGCCACCGTTGTGGGACCCCATCGCCGGCAACTATCGCGCGGCCGACGCCTGGATCCGGCTCCACACCAACTACGCGAGCCACCGCGCCGCCGTCGAGCGCGTACTGGGCGCCCATGACCGCGACACAGTTCAGGCCGCGGTGGCAGGGTTGCGCGCCGAAGAATTGGAGACGGCGATCGTGGAGGCGGGCGGATGCGCCGCCGTCATGCACAACCGCGGGCAATGGCTCGCTTCGGCTCCGGGGATGGCGACGGCGGACGCGCTGCCGATGACCGTCGTCGAACGCCCCTCATCGGGCTCCGGGACGCCGAACGCCGTCGGGCAACCGCCCTTCGACGGGGTGCGCGTGCTGGACCTGACGCGGGTAATCGCAGGACCCGTGTGCACCAAGTTCCTCGCCGGTTACGGTGCCGACGTGCTGCGGATCGACCCGCCGGGCTTTGACGAGGTGCCCTCGTTGCTGCCTGAGACGACGCTCGGCAAACGTACCGCCGCGTTGGATCTCACTGCCCCAAGCGACCGCGCGATATTCGAGGAACTGCTCGCGGGTGCCGATGTGCTCGTGTCGGGACTGCGGGCCGACGCCCTGAAACGTTTGGGCTACGACGACGCGTCCCTGATCGCCGTGAACCCCGGCCTGATCATCGCCAGCCTGGACGCGTACGGCTGGAATGGCCCGTGGCGCAATCGCCGCGGGTTCGACAGCCTGGTCCAGATGAGCTGCGGGATTGCTTACGACGGAGCGACCGCCGCGGGCCAAGCCGAGCCGACCCCGCTTCCCGTCCAGGCGCTCGACCACGCGACCGGCTGGCTTTTGGGCGCGGCCGTCGCCCGTGCCTTGACCCGGCACTTCACGCACTCGGTGACGGCCCGCATCCAGGGCTCACTCATCGGCACGGCCAACCTGCTGTACTCGCTGACCCCGCCGAGCGACCACCTGGCCATAGCTGCTCCGAAGGACTTCACCCTGACCGCAACCACCACTGACTGGGGGCCGGCGCAACGTGTGCCTCTTCCAGGACGCATCGACGGCGTCCCCGCGCGCTGGTCGCAGCAGGCCGGACCTCTCGGCCGCCACCCGGCCACGTGGGCGACGCCGTAGTTCGCCTGGCACAAGTAAACCCCCGGAACCGCGCGGTTCCGGGGGTATCTGGGTGGGCCCTGTGGGGATCGAACCCACGACCCACGGATTAAAAGTCCGATGCTCTACCAACTGAGCTAAAGGCCCCTGCCGACTGTAGAAACAGCCATAAATACTGTACCTCAAGCTCAAGGCCGTTTTGACACGGGCCGCACCCGCGCCGTCCTGACCTCTTTTGAACCAAACCCCGACCACGGCGCGCGGCAGGAACGGCGTGTCGCGGCAGCTACGGATTCAAAGAAGGTCAGGAAGGAACGCCCCGCACCGGCTCCCGTAGCGTTCTCCCCACTTTTGACCCCACCCCCAACGACGACACCCGGCCACAACGGCGTGTCGGCGCCCCGGCGGATTCAAAAGTGGGGAGGACGCAACAGGCTTCAGTCAAGAGTGCACGAGCGAAAACACAGGAGTAGCGTTGGGGCATGAGCGAACAATCGGGACCTCCTGTGTACGGCGGAGCAAATAGGCACCACAAGCCGAAACCCTTCGCGCCGGTTGACTTCGAGCCCTTTGCCGGTGGAGCGGACCCCGCGCGGGTGTCCGAAGCCGCGCACCTTGCCGCCCAGGCCCTCGTGCGCCGAGGCAGGGACAGTGATGATCCCAAGATCACCAGGCGCCTCGTGAAGCTCGCCGACGAGCAAGGCCTCGAAGCCATCGCCGAAATGTGGGCCGAGAGTCCCGCCCGGTCCTTGCCCGGCGCCTTGTGGCGGCTCTATGCGTTGCGCGCGGCCACCATGCAGAACTCCGAGCGCATTTCCGTGTACTTCAAGGCCGGCCGGGACACCGCCCAGGTGTCGCACGTTGTGGCGGGGGCCGCCGAGCCGCCGGGAGCCGACGAGATGAAGCAGATGGCGGATGCCATCCTTTCGGGAGCGTTCGACGGCGATTTCGACGTCGCGCTGGAACGCTCAGCCGCGTTTTGCCGCGTCGTCGCGCTCGGCCAAGCCACGCTGGCGGATAGCGCCGAGCATTCCAACGAAGGCCATGCAAGCAAGCTGACCCGGAACTCCCACCAGCTCGTGAAAACCGCGGAAGATCTCGAGCATGCGGCCAATGCATGGCGCCTCGGCGAGCTGGACTGACGTGAAATATAAGGGCGACGGGCCGTCACAACCACCCCGACCGCCAGCTGTCAATGTTGACTTAGCTCGGACGACGTAGAAAACTGAAACTGGTGTCGAACCGCGAAACCCCCGGGCTTCAACTTATAGCCGCTTCGAGCGGCCTACCGCCGAGAGGCGTATCCGGTTCGGCACCATTTTTATGCCCTTCGGCGAAGACGCCGCCCCATCCCCATCCCTCCCGCCTACCGGAAGCCAAATGAAGCTGCGTCTCTTCCCTCAAGAACCCGCCGGTTTGCAGTTGTTGTCGCAAATGGCCCGACAGATTCTTGAGGCAACCGGGACGCTTTCTGAGATCTTCGGTGCCCCTGTCGCGGAGCACGAACGGCTTGTGGAGGAGATGCACGAGCACGAGGCGAAATCCACGGATCTGCATTTCGCCCTCCTGACCCATATGCGCACGAGTTTCGTGAACCCGCTCCCCCGCGAAGACATGTATGCGCTTTCCCGTTTCCTCAACGAGGCCATGGAAAAGCTGGATGCCGCGGGTGAGCTCGTAGCCCTTTACAAACTGGACCGGGTGCCCAAGCGCGCGGCGGACCAGTTGGAGATCATCAGCCGCCAGGCGGAACTCACGGTCGATGCCATGCGCCAGCTGGACGATCTGGACGAACTCGAGGACTACTGGATCGAGGTCCTGCGGCTGGCGAAGCGTGCGGAGCGCAGCCACAGGACCTGGGTGGCCGAGATGCTCCGCGACATGAAGTCCACCCAGTTTTCCAGGAACCGCGACGTAGCCAACCAACTGGTGGACGTCACCAAGGACATGCGCCGGGTCGCTACCCAGGTAGGCAGCATCATCGTCAAGGAAGCATGAGGTGGCGGTCGCGTTCTTCGCCCTTGTGGTGGTGCTGGCGGCTGGCTTCGCATTCCTGAACGGCTTCCGCGACGTCTCCACCGCCGTCGCGCTCTCCGTGCGGACGCGTGCACTCACTCCGTCCGTTGCCGTCGTGTTGGCGGCTGTCTTCAACTTTGCCGGCGTGCTGCTCAGCGGCGGCTTCGCAATGATTTTCAGCCAGTCGTGGGTGGTCCTCCCCTCGGGAATGAGCGGCCTGACTGTGCTCACCGCAGGGCTGTGCAGTGCCATCCTTTGGGGAATCTACGCTTGGTGGCGCGGTGTGCCGCTCTCGTCAACCCATGCTTTGGTGGGAGGCCTGGTGGGCGCAGGAGCCGCAAGCGCCGTGATGGGAGGCAGCTCCATCAACGGGGCAGACAGTATCCTGCTGGCACAAGTGGTCCTGCCGCTGCTGCTGTCCCCCGTGATTGCCTTCCTCGGCGCCTACCTGCTCGTGTGGCCTGTCACGTGGGCCGCGCGTTACACCCAGCCCGACGTGGTGCATAGCCGCTTCCGCCATGCACAGTCCGTCTCGGCCGCTGCCGTCGCTTTCGGCCACGGACTGCAGGATGGGCAGAGATCCGTAGCGGTGATCCTGTTGGGCGCCGTTGCGGCCGGGGTGTCCGACCCCAACGACCTCCCGATCTGGGTCATCCTGCTGACGGCTGTCATGCTCACGGCGGGAACGCTTTGTGGCGGCTGGCGCATCTCGTACACCCTGGGCTACAAGCTCACGAGGGTAGACCCCATGCGGGGATTCATAGCCCAGAGCCTGACCTCGCTGATGTTGTTCGTCGGCGCCATCGGATTCCACTTGCCGCTTTCCACCACGCATACGGTCACGTCGGCAGTGCTTGGCGCAGGAACCAACCAGAACTTCTCGGTCACCAACCGCCGGATGGTGCTGCGCATCCTGGGCTTCTGGGTCGCGACGCCGATCGTTACCGCCGCGGTGGCGTTCGTCGTCGGGCTGGCGCTCTCGCCGCTTTCGCACTGACTTGAGGGGTCGTCCAGGCACGCAAAAGCCCGACGCCGGCAGTCACCTCGGAAGGTGACCGTCGCCGTCGGGCTTTTCGCATCGATTGCTCCAAAACTGCCGTTTTGGACATCCAAAACGGCAGTTGCTCAGCAATCGATGGGTAGCGCTGGGGACTATCCGAACCGGCCGGAGACGTAGTCTTCCGTGGCCTTCTGGGACGGGTTGTTGAAGATGGTGGTGGTGTCCGCGAACTCGATGAGCTTGCCCGGCTTCCCGGTGCCGGCGATGTTGAAGAACGCCGTCTTGTCGGAAACACGTGCAGCCTGCTGCATGTTGTGCGTCACGATTACCACGGTGTATTCGTCCTTGAGCTCGTTGATGAGGTCTTCGACGGCCAAAGTGGAGATGGGGTCCAGCGCGGAGCAGGGCTCGTCCATGAGGATGACCTGCGGTTCCACGGCGATCGCACGGGCGATGCAGAGCCGCTGCTGCTGGCCGCCGGAGAGGCCGGAGCCTGGCTTCTCGAGGCGGTCCTTGACCTCGTTCCACAGGTTGGCGCCGCGCAGGGACTTCTCCACGAGCGCGTCGGCCGCGCCCTTGCTGATCTTCCTGTTGTTCAGCTTCACGCCGGCCAGCACGTTGTCACGGATGGACATGGTCGGGAAAGGGTTGGGCCGCTGGAAGACCATGCCAACCTGGGTGCGGACCGTCACGGGGTCCACTCCGGGGCCGTAGAGGTTGTCGCCGTCGAGCAGGACTTCACCTTCGACGCGTGCCCCGGGCAGTACCTCGTGCATGCGGTTGAGGGTGCGCAGGAAGGTGGACTTTCCACAACCGGACGGGCCGATGAATGCCGTCACCGATTTGGCTTCAATGTTGATGTTGACGCCTTCAACAGCCAGGAAGCTGCCGTAGTAGACGTTCAGATCCTTGACGTCGATCCGCTTAGACATGGTGTTCCTTCGGTGCTGTGGTTGGAAGTGTGCGTGTGGCCTGGCGGCTCAACGGCCGGCCTTGGGGGCGAAGATCCGGGCGATCAGCCTGGCGCCGAGGTTCAGGAGCATCACCAGGATGATCAGGACCAGGGCGGCACCCCATGCCCGCTGGCTCGACGGGTCCGGGTTGGACGGCGAGGTCGGGTTCAGGATCTGCGTGTAGATGAACGTAGGCAGCGAGGCCATCCAGCCGCCGAACACGTTGTTGTTGATGGTGGTGGCGAAACCAGCGGTGACGAGGATCGGCGCAGTCTCGCCAATCACGCGGGCGATCGCCAAGGTGACGCCGGACGCGATGCCGGAAATCGCCGTCGGGATGACCACCTTGAGGATGGTGCGCCACTTGCGGACGCCCAGCGCGTAGGCCGCCTCGCGGAGCTCGTTAGGGACGATCTTGAGCATTTCCTCGCTGGAGCGGACCACCACCGGGATCATCAGCACCGAAAGCGCGACGGCGGCAACCGCACCGGTCTTGGTGCCGGGGCCGACCACGGCGAAGAAGAATGCTGCGGAGAAGAGGCCTGCCACGATGGACGGGATACCGGTCATGACGTCGACGAAGAACGTGATGGCGCGGGCGAGGGCCCGGTCGTTGCCGTATTCCACCAAGTAGATCGCGGTCAGCAAGCCCACCGGAACCGAGATGACCGCGGCGAGCAGCGTGATCTGCACGGTGCCCAGGAGCGCGTGGTAGATACCACCGAGGACCTTCGTGCCGTCGTCGACGCTCTTGTTGTCGAGGGAACCTGTGACGCCGTTCATGGATGTCGTCAGGAAGCCGGGGGTGATGATGCCCGGGATGCCGTTCACGAGAACGGTCCAGATCACCGAGATCAGGGGCAGCAGGGCCACTAGGAACGAACCGACGATCAGGCACGTCGCGAGCTTGTCGCGCGCCTTGCGGCCGCCTTCGACCACTGCGCTCCAGCCGACCAGGCCTATCGCGAAGAGGATGGCGGACACGAGGCCCCAGCCGAAGGCGTTGAAGCCGATCAAGGCAAGGATCGCTGCCCCGAGAACCAGGGCGATGGCCAGGACGACGTATGGTGCGAAAGAGGGCAACTGGCCCTTGGTCAGTGCGGAGCGTTTACGCGCTACGGGGGCTGTGACAGTCATTAGTTGGCTCCCGAGAATTCTTTGTGCCTGGAGATGATCCAGCGTGCAATCATGTTGACACCCAGGGTGATGACGAACAATACCAAGCCCGCTGCGATCAACGTGCTGACCTTGAGTCCGCTGGCTTCAGGGAAGTTCAAGGCGATTTCCGCGGCGATGGTCTGGTTGCCGGTCTGGATCAGGCTTGCGGTCAGGGCTCCGGAGGACAGGACCAGTGCGACGGCCATGGTCTCGCCAAGTGCACGGCCGAGGCCCAGCATGATGGCGCTTATGATCCCCGGGCGGCCGAACGGCAAAACAGCCATCTTGATCATTTCCCAGCGGGTCGCGCCGAGGGCCAGGGCGGCTTCCTCGTGGAGCTTCGGGGTCTGCAGGAAGATCTCACGCGACAAGGAAGTGATGATCGGCAGGACCATGACGGAGAGGACGATGCTCGCGGTCAGTATGGTCTTGCCGGTAGCCGAGGCGGGGCCTTGGAAAATCGGCAGCCAGCCCATGTAGGTGGCCAGCCAGCCGTAAGCCGGCGAAATCTGGGGGGCAAGGAATGCCGCACCCCAGGCGCCGTAGACCACGGAAGGAATGGCCGCGAGGAGGTCCACCACGTAGCCAAGGCCTGAGGCAAGCCTGCGGGGCGCGTAGTGCGAGATGAACAGGGCGACGCCGATGGCGACGGGGGTTGCAATCACAAGCGCGATGGCTGCGGCAATCAGGGTGCCCACCACGATAGGCCCGATGTAGGCGAAGAAGCCCTGGCCGCCCTGGATGTCTGAGGGCGGAGCCACGAGCGCCGGGATGGCCTGGATGACAAGGAAAAGTGCGACGCCGAAGAGAACCACGAGGATCAGGCATCCCGCGGCCAGGGTGGCTCCGGAGAAGACCTTGTCCCCGGTGCGTCCGGCACCTTGGGAAGTGGTCAAGGAGTTGGTGGTCACTTCACGATCCTTCAGATTCACTCAAAAATGGCCAAGTTCCCCGCCCCGCCCGGTGATGTTTCACCAGCGCGGGACAGGGAACCTCGATATTCAGGGTAGTGGTGCCGCGGTCCGCAGCACCACTACTCCATTGTGGTCCTTAGGCCTTGGCCTTGATGGAGTCGACAGCAGCCTTCGCCTTGTCCTGCAGCGCCTTGGAGAGCGGAGCGGACTTGGCGGAGCCGGCAGCGGCCTGCTGGCCGGCGTCGGAGACTACGTAGCTCTCGAATGCCTTGACCAGGTCAGCGGTTGCCTGCTTGTCGTAGGTGGTGCAGACGACGTGGTAGGAAACCAGGACGACCGGGTAGGCCGAGGAATCCGTGGTGGTGCGGTCGAGCTTGATGGAAAGGTCGCCGGTCGGGCGGCCTGCAACGGGCTTGCCCAGTTCAACGGCCTTGGCGGCAGCGTCGGCGGAGATCTTGACGAAGTCCGAGCCAACCTTGATCTGCGCGGTGCCGAGCTTGCCGGAAACTGCGGAATCGTCGGCGTAGGTCACGGCACCCGGGGTGTCGGTGACGGTCTTGACGACGCCGGAGGTGCCCTTGGCGTTCTCGCCCTTCAAGGATGCAGGCCACAGGCCAGCAGCCTTGTCGGTCCAGACGGAGGGAGCGGCAGATGCCAGGTAGTCCGTGAAGTTCTGGGTGGTTCCGGAGTCGTCAGAGCGGTTGACCGGAGTGACCTTGAGGTCCGGCAGCGTAACGCCGGCGTTCAGGGCGGCGATTGCCGGGTCATTCCAGTTGGTGATCTGGCCGCGGAAGATCTTGGCAACCGTGGTGGCGTCGAGCTTCAAGTCCTTGACGTTCGGGATGTTGAAGGCTACGGCGATCGGCGAGATGTAGACCGGGATGTTGATGGCGCCATCGGTGCCGCACTTGGTCTTGGAGCTGGCCAGCTCAGCGTCGGTCAGGTAGGCGTCAGAGCCTGCGAACTGTGCGGAGCCGTCGAGGATGGCCTTGCGGCCTGCGCCCGAGCCGTCCGGGGAGTACTGGACCGTGGCACCCGGGTTCGCGGAAGCGAAGTTGGTCTTCCAGGCGTCCATTGCGGCGCCCTGCGCCGAGGAGCCGATACCGGTCAGGGTGCCGGTGACCTTGACGCCTGCGGGGCTCTGGGTAGCTGCCGGGGCGCCGGTTGCGTTGTCTGAACCGCAAGCGGTCAGCGCAAGGGCGCCGACTGCGAGGACCGCGATTGCCGCGTTGCGGCCGAAGCGAGTTGCCTTCACTGGGATGTACCCCTTCCAGGGATTCTCTGATGCGTGCCGAGGGAGAAAGTCGGCATACGAAAGATTTGCGTACGTGTTTGTACCTTTATTGACGTTATGAGCCGCAGGTAAAGGGATCGGCGGTGCAAAGTGAACGGAAGGTGAACGGCTGTGGACCATTGGCTTACAAGTGCAGCGTCGCCCTTGCGCTCGGCGCGCCATGAGGGATTAAGTGATGCCCCTCACTTTGCGGCTCCCTCGGCGTGCCGCACCCCGCACGCCGCTCCTGAATAGACTTGAGCCATGACCGCCCCACAAGGACTTTCAACAGGCAAGAAATTCCTGCGGGCGCGGCTGCGCACCGGTTTCGTCCGCAGCCGGAACTCGCTGGTTCCGGCCGTCCAGATGACCGTCTGCGCCGTGGGTGCCTACGCGTTCGCCGAATATATCCTGGGGCACTCAGGACCCCTTTTCGCCGCGACTTCGTCGCTGATCGCGCTCGGCTTCTCGCGGGATCCGCGGCTTCGCCGGGTTGTGGAGGTCGGGCTTGGCTGCACCCTCGGGATCGTCATCGGCGATCTGCTGCTCCACTGGCTGGGTTCGGGAATCTGGCAAGCCGCCGTCGTGCTCCTCTTCTCCATCCTGCTGGCCCGGTTCCTGGACAGCGGCACCATCTTCACCACCCAACTTGGCCTGCAATCGCTTCTCGTGGTCTTGCTGCCCGCGCCGGCCGGGGGGCCGTTCACCCGCAGCATCGACGCCGTGGTGGGCGGGGTTTTCGCGCTGCTCGTCACCATGCTGGTACCGAAGGATCCGCGACGGGAGCCGCGCCAGGACGTCCGCAAACTCCTCCACGAACTCTCGGAGGTCCTCCGTGAGTGTGCCGACGCATTGATCAACAGCGACTCGACCCAGGCCTGGCATGCGCTCATCCGTGGCCGGAATTGCCAGCCCCTCGTGGACCGGATGCGCCAATCCCTCAAGGCGTCCGGAGAAGTGGCCACGCTCGCCCCGGCGTACCGGCGGCACCGCGACGAATTGACCATGCTGGAGGAATCGCTGGATTCCATCGACCTCGCCCTTCGCAACGGCCGGGTGTTCGCGCGAAGGCTCACGAGCGCCATCAACCATGCAGCGTTGACGGACGAGGCTACGGACAGCATTTCGGAGGTCCTGCAGGACACTTCCGCCGCCGTCGAGGAATTGTCGCTGGGCCTCGCGGAGGTGCACGACGGCGCGCGCCGCGCCCACCTGCGCGGCGCGCGGCAAGACTTGGCAGACATTGCCACCCGGCTGCACCCCAAGATCCTGCATGTGCAGAAGCTCGAGGGCGAAACAGTGGTGATGCTCTTCCGTCCGCTCATGGTGGACCTGCTCGAAGCCGCGGGCATGGATCCCCGGGAAGCAAGGGACGTGCTTCCTCCCTTGCAGTGAGGCGCACGTGACTGTCCTACCCCTCCACTAGCCTTGTACGCATGGCTTCCAAGACCTCACGCACCTCCAAGACACCCGCGTACAAATGTGCCGAATGCGGGTGGACCACGGTCAAGTGGGTGGGCCGCTGCGGTGAATGCCAGGCGTGGGGCACCGTAGAGGAATCCGGCGCCACAGTTGCGCGCACGACGGCGGCAACAACAGTTTTGGAGCCGGCCCGCCGGATTGCCGAGGTAGACGGGACCACGGCCGCGTTCCTGCCCACCGGCGTCGACGAACTTGATCGCGTCCTGGGTGGAGGGCTGGTTCCCGGCGCTGTGATCCTGCTCGCGGGGGAACCCGGCGTCGGGAAATCCACCCTCCTGCTGGATGTCGCGGCGAAGTTCGCCCGCACGGGCCAGGATGTCCTTTACGTCACGGGCGAGGAATCGGCGGCCCAGGTCAAGCTCCGTGCGGAACGGATCGACGCCGTGGCGCATACCCTCTACCTTTCGGCGGAAACGGACCTCGGACAGGCGCTGGGGCAAGTGGAGAAGCTTGAGCCGAAGCTCCTGATCGTCGACTCAGTGCAGACACTCAGCAGCGCCGACGTCGAAGGCAGCGCCGGCGGCGTTTCACAGGTCCGGGAGGTCGCGGCGTCCATCATCGCAGCCGCAAAGCGACGCAACATGACCACCCTGCTGGTTGGCCACGTGACCAAGGATGGCTCCATTGCCGGTCCTCGACTCCTGGAGCACTTGGTGGACGTTGTTTGCCAGTTCGAAGGCGAGCGCCATTCGCGCTTGCGTCTGTTGCGCGCGGTCAAGAACCGCTACGGCGCCACGGACGACGTCGGCTGTTTCGACCTGAACGAAACCGGCATCGAAGGCCTCGCCGATCCGAGCGGCCTTTTTGTGTCGCGGACGCGCGAGCCGGTGTCCGGCACCTGCATCACCGTGACCATGGAAGGGCGGCGCCCGCTGCTGGCCGAGGTCCAGTCGCTCCTGGCCGAAAGTGCCAGCTCGCAGCCGCGCAGGGCCACGAGCGGCCTGGACAGCTCGCGTGTCGCGATGCTCCTCGCCGTGCTTCAACAGCGCGCTGGCTGCGTCCTGCACAAGGACGACTCCTACGTGGCCACTGTCGGAGGCGTGAAACTGAGCGAGCCGGCAACCGACCTGGCGGTGGCGCTTGCCGTGGCCTCGGCAAAGGCGCGCAAGGCACTGCCCCAGCGGCTGATTGCCTTCGGCGAGGTTGGCCTGGCCGGCGAGGTCCGGCCGGTTCCGGGGATCAACCAGCGCATCCACGAGGCCCAGCGGCTTGGTTTCACCCACGCGGTGGTGCCCGCCAGCCCCAACGGACCGGGGCCCGTCCCGGAGGGTTTCTCGGTCCGCGAGGTCGCACACCTGGCAGAGGCCTTGGAGCTCCTGATCACCTAGCGGGCCACCACTGGACATGCCCCCTGTTTGAGCCGAGGACTGGACATAATCCCACTATGTCCAGTCCTCAACTCAAGGGAGGGACATGTCCAAGGGAATTCTGGGTGGATCAAGCGGGCTGGCATCTGACAGCTTGGCCCGGAGTGTCGGGCGAGCGGGTTGGGCGCGTTCACCGGAAGACTGTCCCTATGACCAAAAGAAATGTGCTCATTGGGGGACGCCTCTTCTTTGCCCTCCTGACCCTTGCGGCCGTCGGGACGCAGCTCACGGTCCACATCGGCCTGGGCTTCGATCCGTGGAACTTCTTCAGCTACTTCACCAACCTGTCCAACATCTTCGCGTCGGTGGTGCTGTTGATCAGCAGCTACCGCGTGATGATTGGCAAGCGGCCCAGCGAGCTCGACGACGCCACCCGGGGCACTGCCACGATCGCCATGGCCGTCGTGGGACTCGTCTTCGGCGCGCTCCTCGCGGGACAGGACCTCGGCTCCTTGCTCCCCTGGGTCAACTTCGTCGTCCACTACCTCATGCCGGTTGTCATGGTGGCCGACTGGCTCTTCCAGCCTCCGCGCTCCAGGCTGACCGTCAAGCACCTCTGGTACTGGCTGCTCTACCCGGTTGCCTACCTCGTCTATAGCCTGATCCGCGGGTCTTTCGTGAACTGGTATGCCTACTGGTTCATCGACCCTGTGCGCGCTGGCGGTTGGGGTGGAGTGGCGGTTTTCGCAGTAGCGATCGCCGTGGGGTTCCTCGTGGTGAGCCTGGCCATGCTGGGGCTGGGGAACAAGCTCAAACGCCAAGTGAGCTACTGAACGCCCACACCAAACCCAAGTCCCACGGGACATGCCCCCTGTTCGAATCCGCCCGCCTACTAACCCCTTCCCGCTGGGACATGCCCCCTGCACGAATCAAGGACTGGACATATACCCAATATGTCCAGTCCTCGGGTGCAACGAGGGGCATGTCCGGTGCGCGACGGGGAGCATGTCCAGTCCTCTGCTGATACGAGGGGCATGTCCAGAGGAAAACTATTTCGCGGGGTTGTGCGTGCCGATCGGGACCAGCGTGAGCTTCGGGTGGTTCTTCTCGATGCGGCGGAGAGCCCAGACATCGTTGAACAACGCGAGGTATTCGCCGTCGGACCTCAACAGCACCTCAGCGCCCGGGACGTTGGCGAGCGTCGGCATGGCGTCCGCCGTCGAGATCCTTGCCATCGAGTACGGGAGCCGCTCCAGGCGCATTGGGGCGTTGAAGTCGTGGGCCATGCGGTCTTCCACCACTTCGAACTGCATGGGACCGACGGCGGCGAGCACGGGTGCCTGATCGCCCCGGACGTCGGAACGGAGCACCTGGATGACGCCTTCGTGCTCAAGCTGTTCGATGCCGCGGCGGAACTGCTTGAAACGGCTGGGGTCCTTGGACCTGGCCACCTGGAAATGCTCGGGCGCAAAGAGCGGAATGGCGGGGAATTCCACGGGTTCGTCCAGGAACAGGCTGTCTCCCACACGGAGTGACGACGCGTTCACCAAGCCCACGACGTCCCCCGGGTAGGCCTCGTCGATGACTTCCCGTTCGCGCCCGAAAACCTGCTGGGCGTACTTGGTGGCGAAGGACTTCCCGGTGCGCGTCTGCGTGACCACCATGCCGCGCTCGAAAACGCCGGAGCACACGCGAATGAACGCAACGTGGTCGCGGTGGGCCTTGTTCATGCCGGCCTGGACCTTGAAGACGAACCCGGCGAAGGGAGCATCAACGGAACGGGGTTCGCCGTCGATGTCGGGGCGCGGTGCGGCCGGAGGCGCGAAATCCACCAAGGCATCCAGGATCTCCTTGACCCCGAAGTTCAGGGCCGCCGAGCTAAAGAGAATCGGGGTTGCCGTTCCGGCGTGGAAGCTCTCCACGTTGAATTCGAGGTTGGATTCGATCACCAATCCGGCTTCGTCGACGGCGTCGCTCCAGTTGTTGCCCTGGGTTTCAGCCGCTTCTTCCGGGGTGAAGTACTCGGTGATGGCGATGTTGGCGCCGGCGTTGTTGCGTGCGAACCGCGCGAAGCGGTCGTTCCGCAGGTCCCAGACTCCGCGGAAGTCGCCCGAAATGCCCACGGCCCACGTCAAAGGCATGGGCTGGAGTCCGGTGCGCTCGGTGATCTCGTCCATCAGGGCGAGGGCATCCAGGCCTGGACGGTCCCATTTGTTGATCACCGTAATGATCGGCAGGTTCCGCTGCTTGCAGACCTCGAACAGCTTCATGGTCTGTGTTTCCAGGCCCTTGGCGGCATCCACCAGCATTACTGCGCAGTCGACGGCGGCCAGGACGCGGTAGGTGTCCTCGGAGAAGTCGGCGTGGCCCGGGGTGTCCAGCAGGTTGATGACAGTGTCCCGGTAGGAGAACTGCAATGCCGCGGAGCTGATGGAAATACCGCGGTCCTTTTCCATCTGCATCCAGTCGGAAACGGTTTCCTTGCGGTTGGCCTTGCCGCTCGACGCACCCGCGGTGCCGATGACTTTGGCGTGCAGCGCGAGGGCTTCCGTGAGCGTGGACTTGCCGGCGTCAGGGTGCGAAATGACCGCGAAGGTCCGACGCCGGGAGGCCTCATGGTGAATTTCCTGGACTCGGGCGGGGCTCAGGACTTCTTGGGACACGGTGCTACTTTCGCTGCGATCGGGGCGTTGCCCGCACTGGAACGACGGGCCGAACGTGGATTGGAGGCTGGATACGGGCCCCGCGCCGGCGGGAAGCCAGCTCAGGAAGCGGCACGATTTGTGCGCAGCCAAGATACCAAGTTTATCGCAGGCAGAGCCCACGCCGGAGGCAGGTCCCACGGCCGGCGCTTAACAGGATCGAAACGAGGTGCACAAACCACCGAAATGACCTGCCGATAGTTTGAGTCAATGGTGGACATGTCCGGCCCGCGTTGGGGCCGTTCGCCAGGAAAACACCCCAGCTGCCGGCTTGGCATGAAAGGAACAGGGCATCAATGAAACCAGGGAATGACTTGTTCTACGATCCCCTCGACCCCTCCCCCGCGGCGAACCCTGCCGGGTTCAAGCCGGCGGACTCCATCGGGTTCGCAGAAGCGAACTCCACCGCCGCCCCGGCCTGGCCCCGGCAAGCACACCACCAGGACGCCGGTACCGGCGCAACCCACGCTCCCGCGAGGCAATCGCATCCGGACGCGGGGAGGGCTGCGGCCCGGGAAGCCGCGCTGCAGAGCGTGCGGCGCGACCTTGAGCGGCTCGCGCGACTTCGGACGGCTCCGTGAGGCCCCGCGACAGTCCCCGGGGCCAAAGCGGTACCCCGGCGACCGAGTCCAAAGTGGCGGTAAGGCATCCGCCGTCGAACGCGTTTCGAAGCACCCGCCACATAAGCCTCTTTGGGGCACTTTAAGGCTTGCCCGTGCGGTTGTTGCCGGTCTATACCTCTATCATTGAGCTTGCGGGAAACCTAGCATTTTGATCCCGTCGACTCATTGCTGAAAACCGGCACAATTGCGGGCGCGCCTGCGTGCACCTTTGAAGGGAACACCTATGGCTCGGAGCCCCGAAGATTCGCTCAAGGCGACTCTGGGCAGGGTGGCCCCCGGAACGCCGTTGCGCGACGGCCTGGAACGCATCCTCCGCGGGCGCACCGGCGCACTCATTGTGCTGGGAACGGACCGGACCATCGAGTCCATCTGCTCCGGCGGTTTTGAGATCGGCATCGATTTCTCCCCGACGCGGCTGCGTGAGCTCGCGAAGATGGACGGCGCCATCATCTGCGACAAGGACGCGGGGAACATCCTTCGTGCCGCAGTCCAGCTAGTGCCGGACTCCAGCATCGAGACGCAGGAATCAGGAACACGCCACAGGACCGCGGAGCGCGTGGCCATCCAGACCGGAGTACCGGTGATTTCGGTCAGCCAGTCCATGCAAATCATCGCCCTCTACGTCAACGGCCTGCGGCACGTGCTTGAGGGTTCCGAGAAGGTGCTGGCCCGCGCCAACCAGGCTCTCGCGACCCTCGAACGCTACAGCGCCCGATTGGACCAGGTCACCAGTGCCCTGTCGGCCCTCGAAATCGAGGCCATGGTCACCGTCCGGGACGTTGCTGTCACCCTCCAGCGCCAGGAAATGGTCCGGCGCATCGCCGAGGAAATCGCACAGTATGTCTTGGAGCTCGGTGAGGACGGCAGGTTGCTTTCACTGCAGTTGGAAGAGCTCACCACGGGCCGCGGCCCGGGCAGCGACGTGATCATCCGCGATTACGCCGGCGCCAATGCCTCGCCGGAAGACATCGACGGCGCCGTGCAGGCCCTCCTGGATCTTGGCCCCACGGAGCTGATCGACCTCAGCAAGATTGCCGGGATCATCGGTTTCGCCGGGGGCATGGACGTGCTCGACGCCGGTGTGCAGCCGCGCGGCTACCGCCTCTTGTCCGGGTTGAAGTCGGTTCCGAAAGCCGTGGCCGACCGCTTGGTGGAGCATTTCGGCGGACTCCAGTACCTCATGGCCGCCACTATTGACGACCTCATGACGGTGGACGGCATCGGCGACCAGCGCGCCCGGACGGTCCGCGAAGGGCTCAGCCGCATGGCCGAAGCCAGCCTGCTCGACAGGTTCCTCTAGCCGAGCTGGAAGACGGTTTTCGTGCTCGCCTTGTTTCCCAGGACGGCCTTGAACGTGTAGGTTCCGGTGGCCGGTTTGGCCGAGATGACGCCGCAGCCCTCGGTCGTCCGGTTGCGTTGCCACGGGAAGTTGGCGATCTCGCTCTTGCCCGGATCGATCTGCTTCACGAGGTCATCGCCCTTCGCCTGGCAGTCCTTGGAGGAGAAGATCCGGTCCTCGCCGCTCATCACCAGGAACTCCATCTGGGACGTGCCGACGTTGACCTGGCACGGTGCTGCTCCGCCGTTGGTGATCTTCATGCTCAGCACGGGGTTCTGCCCGGCCGCATAGGCAGGCTGGTCCGTGGACGCCGTCACCGTCACCAGGTTGAGATCGCACACCGGGGTGGGCGTGGGCGTTGTGGTGGCCGCAATCGGATCCGCCGACGGCGTCTGGCTCGCGGGGGTGGCTCCGACCGCCTGGGGGTTGGACGAGCCGGAATCCGCCTTGCTTGCGAGGGATGAGCTCATGGCCGCGACCCCCGCAACCAGCATCGCCAGGACTGTCAGGAGCGCACCGAAAACAACCAGCCTCCGACGCCGGTAAACAGCTGGGCTCGTCCGTCGCCTTTGGGGACGGGCCCTATTTGCAGAACCGTTGGCGCCTGCGGTCCGGGCAGCGTTTTTCGCCGGAGGCGACGTGCGCGCCCTCGGCGGTTGCTTGCCCTTGTTGACCATGCTTCTAGGCTAGGCAACGCACTGCCCGGATGGCGCCGCACCACGCCGCCGGGGCCCGATCGGAGCCAGTGTGACCTACGTCATCCCCGCGACTCCACTACAGTGGATGGCAGGAATCGGCCGCCACCAGGGCACGCCACGAACTGCAGCGAGGATCTCCATGTCACTGCCTGGCGCCGCTGAACTTGCCGGCACCCATCACCTCACGGATCTGCACCAGTCCATGGACCGCTGGTTTTCCGAAGTGGCCCGCGTGTTGCCGTGGAGGTCGGCGGACTGCAGCCCGTGGGGCATCCTGGTCAGCGAAGTGATGCTGCAGCAGACTCCGGTGGTTCGCGTGCTGCCGGTGTGGGAAGACTGGATGGAACGTTGGCCGGAACCTGCGGATCTAGCCATGCAGCCCTCGGGTGAGGCCGTGCGACATTGGGGCAGGCTCGGTTATCCCCGCCGCGCGCTGAGGCTGCACGCGGCCGCCGTCGCAATCGTGGAGCAGCACGGCGGCAGCGTGCCGGACACGCACGCATCGCTGTTGAGCCTTCCCGGCGTCGGCGACTATACGGCCGCGGCTGTGGCCGCTTTTGCCTTCGGGCGCCGCGAAACCGTGGTGGACACGAACATCCGGCGAGTGCATGCCCGGCTCGTTTCGGGACTTGCGTTGCCGGCTCCGTCGCTGACCGCGTCGGAGATGCGCCTTGCCGAATCGCTCATGCCCGACGACGTCGGGCTCTCCGTCCGCTGGAACGCCTCCGTCATGGAACTCGGAGCGCTCGTGTGCACCGCCCGCTCCCCCAAGTGCCTGGATTGCCCTGTCCGCGACTCCTGCGCATGGCTCGCGGCCGGTGAGCCACCCCCGACGTACACGCCCAAGGGCCAGGCGTGGCACGGCACGGACCGGCAGCTGCGGGGTGCCGTCATGGCCGTATTGCGCGTGGCCGATTCGCCGGTAGCCCCGGAACTGTTCGAACGCCCCGCGGCCGACCTCGGCTTCGACGGCGAGGGTACGGCCGTGCCGCTGGCTGCCCTGCACCGCCTGAACTCGGCCCCGGAACAGCTGGAACGCGCCCTCGAGGGGCTCCTGCGCGACGGTCTGGCCGAGATGCACGACGGCGGGCTGCGGCTCCCGGCCTAGGCTTCCGTCTGCGCTGGTTCCGCTACGGTCTGGCCGGTTTGCGGGCCAGAAGGTACGCCTGCGGGGTCTTCTCGTATCTGTCGTCCGGTTCGCGGAGTAGCTGCGCTTCCACGGCAAAGCCGGCCTGAAGGAGGAGTTCGGTGATGCGCTTTGGTGGCAAGCGGTAGGCATCAAGGTCGATTTCGTGGCCATAGGCGAAGCCCAGGTGCCTCGGCTCGTCACCGGCCTGGAACGCGAGCAGCAGCAAGCCGCCGTCCCGGAGGCTCCGGTGGAATTCCGCGAACACCCCCGGCAAACGGGCGGGCGGCGTGTGGATGATCGAATACCAGGCGACGATCCCACCCAAGGTGTCGTCCTTGAGCTCCAGCGCTTCGATCGACCCTTCATCGAACCGCAGGCCGGGGTGGTCCCGGCGAGCGACCGTCACCATCTCTGGCGACAGGTCGATGCCGAAAGCCGCCAGGCCAAGGGAATGCAGGTGCGCAGTAATCCGTCCAGGGCCGCAACCGAGGTCGGCAACCGTCCCGCCTCCCGCGGACTCCACGAGCTCGGCAAAGGTACCCAGCATGGCCCGGTCAAAGGGTTTGCCGTCGAGCTCGTTGCGCAGGAGTTCCGCGTAATCGGCAGCTACCGTGTTGTAGGCGGCGCGGGTGGCCTCCACGTCCGAGTGTTCAGTCATGCAAAGAACCCTAATGTTTCCGGCCGTCCTAGTCCCCGCGCCCGGCCGACACCGGCCGAAAGCCGGCCGTGACTTTCCCGTGAGGTCGCGGAGCAGCAACGATCCGCGGGAGTCGGTAACGATGTGCCTGCCAGTTGCAAGCAGGTCGTTCCGGGCCGCGGGTGCGGGATTATCCTCAAAATATGCGCAGGTTGTGGGCCGCCATCGCATTGACCACGACGGCGGCGCTCTGGTCGGGATGCGAACCTCAAGTCACCGTTTGCCCGGCAATTGCGATGGCACCTGTGGTGTCCCTGACAATCACGGCAGAATACGCACCAACGGTCAGGACCGTCCATTTGAAGGCATGCCAGGACGGGAAATGCCGCGAGGGCGATGTGGATCTGCGCCCGGGCAGCGTATCGGTACCGCAATCCTGCAGTCCTGAACCCGAGGGCTCATGCTCTGCCGTCACGTCACCGGATGGCACCCGCTACGGCTTCCTGAACATGGGAACACTGACGTCCTCGCCCGTCGATGCCGAAGTGACCGGCACGGACACAAACGGCGGGACCTTGCCGGTCAGGACAATCAACTTCACGCCAAGAACCGCCAAACCCTGGGGCGAGCAGTGCCAGACCGCCATCACGGCAAGCCTCCTGCTCGATGCCCACGGCCTGCGGCAGTCCTGAACACCTCATGCGGCGTCACACCTGGGCGTCGTCAAACCCTGGCGCCGGGTCAGATCTCGCCGAATCCCTGTTCCACCAACCGCCGTACGTAATCCACGGCTTTCGATGAATCCTTGCCCCAAGCCTCGATCCTGAGCTTGCCGCCCTTGCCCACGGCTAGGCTCATGAGTTCCATGATGGATGTTCCGTCGACGCCGTTTACTGTTGCTTCCACGTCCATGCCGGCCAGTCCGCCCGCAATCTTCGCCGCGGGCCTGGCGTGCATTCCCATCGGGTTGATGAGTTCGAACTCGCCGCTTTCCTCCGGTTCGCGCGTGCCTTGCGATTCAGCGGATCCCCGCGTATCAATAGCGGGCTCCGGACCGAACCGAACCGCCTCCGCGGCGGCCTTCACGTCGGCCGCGGAAGCGCCACCTTGGGTGGCCACCGCCGCTGCAACCAGGCCTTCCACCAGCGGAGCATCGGCAAGGAGGATTTTGTCCGCGTCGCTGCAGAACTCGGCCGCTGATTCCGCCGTCATGACGGCAGAACCGAGGTCCGTCAGAACCACCACGCCATCCCCGGCAGCCTCCGCAAGTCCTGCCTCGAATGCGGCGATCGCTTTCTCCAGGTCCGTTCCAATCCGGCCGTCGTCCGTGCCGCCAACGGCGTAGAACCTCACATCAGGGGCCATCTGTGCGGCTAATTCCACCGCGCCTTCCGCGATCTTCCGGCTGTGCGAGACCACCACCAAGCCAACCGTCATTCAGCTGATCCCTCAGGGAAACCCGCGGCGGTAGCGGCTGCGCGCAACAACAAAGCAGAGGACGCAGCCCCAGGATCGCGGTGACCGGCGCTGCGTTCGCCGAGGTAGCTGGCGCGGCCTTTGCGGGCTACCAGAGGATCAGTCGTAACCGCACCGACCTCGGCAGCCTCGGCCGCCGCAGCCAAAACGGCCACGGCATCTCCACCGGCTTCCAGGACCTCGTCCGCCGCTTCCACAGCCGGAGACCAGGCATCCACCATGGTCTTGTCACCCAGCTCAGCCTTGCCGCGGGCAACAATTCCGTCCCGAGCCGCAGTGAGTGCTCCGGCGAGCGCGGCGGCATCAAGGTCCGCGTTTTCTCCCAGCGCCGTGGCCGCCCGAAGATACGCGGTTCCATACAGCGGTCCCGCTGCCCCGCCCACTTTGGACATCAGGGTCATCGCGGCCAGCTTCAGGGCCGCGCCGGGTGTTTCGGGTGGAGTCTGTGCGAGCTTCTCCATGACGGCCTGGAATCCCCGATCCATGTTTTCGCCGTGGTCCGAGTCGCCTATCGCACGGTCCAAGGCAATCAGTTCCTCCCGATGTTCGGCCATGAGCCGTGCAGAGAGCGTCAACCATTGGACCGCCCACTCGACCCCCAGGCCCACTGTCACATCCCCCAACGCAGTGCCGGAGTGTGGACGGGCGCATCCCAGAGGGCAGTGAGTTCGTCATCGAGCCGCAACACGGAGATGGAGCAGCCTTGCATCTCGAGCGATGTGACATAGTTGCCCACCAGTGAGCGTTCCACCTTGGCTCCTCTTTCCGCGAGGATCTGGGCCGCCCGGCGGTAGACGATGTACAGCTCACTGAGCGGCGTACCACCCATGCCGTTGACAAAGAGCAGCACTTCTTCGCCGGACTTGATCCCGAGGTCCCCCAGGACAGGGTCCAATAGGCGGCTGGTGATGGCGTCGGCGCCCTCCATGGCGATCCGGTGCCTGCCCGGTTCACCGTGGATGCCAATGCCGATTTCGATTTCGTCCTCGGCGAGTTCGAAGCTGGGTACCCCGGCATGCGGCACGGTGCAGCCCGACAATGCGACGCCCATAGTGCGCACGTTGCGGACTACGCCCTCCGCCACACCCGCGACAGCTTCCAGGGAATCCCCGCGCTCCGCGGCGGCGCCGGCAATCTTTTCGACCAGCACGGTGCCACCCACGCCGCGCCGACCTGCCGTGTACAGGGAGTCCTCCACAGCAACGTCGTCGTTGACGAGCACCGAACGGACGCTGATTCCTTCCGCCTGGGCCATCTCTGCCGCGGTCTCGAAATTCAGCACGTCACCGGTGTAGTTCTTCACGATGTGTATGACGCCGGCGCCGGAATCGACGGCCGCGGTGGCCGGAATGATCTGGTCCGGGGTGGGCGAGGTGAAGACGGCGCCCGGTACGGCGGCGTCGAGCATTCCGTGCCCCACAAAGCCGGCATGGAGCGGCTCGTGGCCGCTCCCTCCTCCCGAGACAAGCGCCACCTTGCCGGCCACGGGCGCTCCTTTTCGAACGACGAAGATGGGGTCCGTATGGACGTCCACGAGGTCGGCATGGGCCATGCCGAATCCCTCTACAGACTCGTCCACCACCGAGCGGGGATCGTTGATGAGCTTTTTCATGGCGCGCTCCTGGGGCGTTGCTGGTAGGTGATTTGACCCTACTACCAGCGCCCCGGGCACGGTAGGGGAATGGGCCTCATGTGGAAAGTCCGGAACCGGAAACGCGAAAGGGACAGCCCCCAATGGCTGTCCCTTCAAGAAAACGTCCCTATGACCCTGTTCAGTGCGGCGGTCCACCCGCCGTCAAACGGCCGATGCTGAAGTCCTGGGCTTTTGCGTCCTTGGCCATCGAGTCCGGCCAAAGATCCGTGCACGCGGACCGCATGCACCCTCCGGTTCCCTGCTTGCGCGACTCCGGTGTGGAGCCGGCACGCGGCATGTCGATCTGGAAACCTGAAAAGTCCGGAAACATAACGTGGTACTTCATTTCTCGCCTCCACAGTATGGTTGGCTCGCCGCAACCGAGCCTCGATTAGTTTATCCATCAAGTTGATATACGTAAAGACTCGAGGCTCGGACATTGAGGAACCGGGGGAAGAAACCGGAGCTAAAGGACCTTGATCATGCGGGTGTTGCCCAGCGTATTGGGCTTCACACGGGCCAGGTCGAGGAACTCGGCCACGCCTTCGTCATGTGACCGCAGCAATTCCGAGTAGACCTGGGGGTCGACGGCGGTTTGGTCCGCCATGACTTCGAACCCGTGGCGCTTGAAGAAGTCCACCTCGAACGTCAGGCAGAAGACCCTGGCGACGCCCAACGCGCGGGCGTCCTCAAGGAGCTGCTGGACAAGGACGTGGCCCACGCCCTTGCCCCGCCAATTGTCGTCCGCCGCCAGCGTGCGCACTTCGGCCAGGTCCTCCCACATGACGTGCAAGGCACCGCAGCCGATCACCTCGCCGTCTGACGATTCGGCAATCCGGAACTCCTGAAGGCTCTCGTAGTAGGCCACGGTCTCCTTGGCCATCAGGATTCGCTGCTCTGCCAACGGGGCTACAAGCCTCTTGATCGCGGCAACATCGCCGGTGCGGGCAGGGCGGATACTGATGGTGGAAGTCACAGCCCCAATCTTACGAGGCGAAGCGCGCCTAAATCCCCAGGTCCTCGGGAACAGGAACCTCCTGTCCCAGGACCTGCCTGGCCAGGAAGTGCTCCACGACGCCGTACCAGACCTTGGCATGCTGCGGCTGCAGGATCCAATGGTTCTCGTCGGGGAAGTACAGGAAGCGGTGCTGGGTCTCGCCGTTCTCGTCGGCGGGCAGCCCGGAACTGGAAAGAAGTTCGTACCAAAGCCTCAGGCCCTCCCCGATCGGTACCCGGTAGTCCTTGTCACCGTGGATCACCAGCATGGGGGTGGTGATTTTTGCGACGTGGAGATGGGGCGAATTGTCCATTGCCATCTCCGGGGTCATTTCCTTGAGCCAATACTGCGAGGCGTCCGTGGTGGGCCCGAATTGGTCCATGGCCCACAAACTGGCGTGCGTCACGATCGCCTTGAAGCGGTCCGTGTGCCCGGCCACCCAGTTGGCCATGTATCCACCGAATGACCCGCCCATGGCTGCCGTCCGGGACTCGTCAATGTCCGGCCGCTGAACCACTGCGTCGGTGATGGACATGAGGTCCGTAAACGGCGCCTTGCCCCATTGGCCCCAACCGCGCTGGATGAATTGCTGGCCGTATCCGGTGGATAGTGCGGGGTCCGGCAGCAGCACGGCGTACCCCTTCGACACGAGCAGCCACGGATTCCATCGCCAAGTCCAGGCATTCCACGAGCCCAACGGCCCGCCGTGGATCCACAACAGCAAGGGCGCCGGATTCGCCTCGGACGCGCCTTCCGGGAGCGCAAGGTACGCCGGCACCCTCGAACCATCGGCCGCGCTCGTCTCCACCCGCTCGAACGAGCCTTTGATCCTGGGGCGCTCTGCCGGGGCGGGGAGCCGCTCGACGTCGCCCGAGGCGAGGTCGATCCGGACGGCTTCAGCCGGGAATTCATACGAGCTGCGCAGCGCATACGCGCTCAGTCCGTCCGGGGAAACCACGACGTCGGTGTACGCCGCCGCGTCATGCGTCACCGGGGTGACCGTACCGTCGGCGACGGCGACCCGGAAGACCGGCGTGGCGCCGTCGTCGTCGGCTGTGACGAGAAGCGAGCTCCCGTCCGGAAGCCACGCCCCCGGATTGCCCCAGCGGTCCCAAGCGGGCGCGAGGGGCTCGAAGTCAAACGTATCCCCGGCTCCGACGTTCAAGAGGTGGAGTTTGACCTGGGGCGCCCGCTCCGGGGTGCTGTCGCTTTCGCTGACTACGGAGAGCATCTTGTTGTCGGGGCTGACCGGGCCGGGGAAATAGCTCATTCCCTCGTGGTCGAGGAGTACCTTGAGCGAGCCGGTCGCGACGTCGACGGCGGCGAGCACAAAGCGCGTGTCGGCCTTGGCGAGCGGCTTGGCCATGCTCGTATAGATCGTCTTGCCGTCCGGGCTGACCACCGCGTGGGTGTTGCGGAGGCTGGCGCCGACATCGGGGGTAAGGTTGCGCAGCTTCAGGGGCGCGGTAGCGTCCACCGTGGCGGGCTTGCCGGATCCAGCCGCCTCTCCGCTTTCCACGGCAAACAGCCGGGGCTGCGCCGGGCCCAGATCTGCGTCCCAATAGCGGACCGGGTAGCCGGTGTGCAGGATGGCCGCCACTTTGTTGTCCTTGCGGCTCTTGCGCCGCTCCTCGTCATTTTCCTCATCCGTGGAACCGGCGAGGACCGACGCCGTCACGAAGGTGGCATCCGCGGCCGACGCGGTCATGACGCCTCCGACGCCTCCGGCGCGGGAGTGCACCACCCGGGCCTCCCCGCCGTCGGCAGGAAGGAGCCACAAAGCGCTCACGGGATCCGCTTCGGGGCTGTCCGGATCGGGCCGGGCCGAGGTGAAGTAGAGGTCGCCGTTGGAGGCAAACACGGCGCCGGTCTCTCCCTTGGCGCTGCGTGTGATGCGACGGGCGTGCTTCTTTCCGGAAGGATCAAGCTCCCAGAGGGCAGTGACGTATTCAGTGCCCTTGGCATTGAGGGTGGAAACCGTAGTGACCAGGCGGTTTCCGTCGGCGCTGAGAGCCAGGCCACCGACCCGGGGGATGGCCAGGTAGTGGTCGAGATCGTGGAAAGGAGTTTCGGGTTGCGTGCTCGGGGTCTCTGAGGCATTCGAATCCATGCTCTGATTCAACACGAGATGTGCCGCAGATCACAGAAGGTTCACTAAGAGTGAAACACTCATTTCAGATCTTGCGAACCCCGGAACGCAAAAACCCCGCCTGCTCCTTTCGGGAGCAGGCGGGGTCTTTGAGCTGGGACTCGGCCGAACCGGAGCCTAGGCGCTCGGAGCGATCTCCGGGATGCGCGGCTTGGCGTTGCCGGCAAAGGTGAACTTTGCCTCGTCGCCTTCGCCGTCCACGTCGACCACCACGATGTCGCCCGGGTGCAGTTCGCCGAAGAGGATCTTCTCGGAGAGCTGGTCCTCGATCTCGCGCTGGATGGTCCGGCGCAGCGGCCTGGCACCCATGGCGGGATCGTAACCGCGGGTCGCAAGGAGGACCTTGGCGGCCGTGGTGAGCTCGATGCCCATGTCCTTATCCTTGAGGCGGCCCTCGAGGCGGGTAACGAACAGGTCCACGATCTCGATGATCTCGTCCTGCGTGAGCTGCGGGAACACGACGACGTCGTCAACGCGGTTGAGGAACTCGGGACGGAAGTGCTGCTTGAGCTCCTCCGTGACCCGTGCCCGCATCCGGTTGTAACCGGTGGTGGTGTCCGTGCCGGACTGGAAGCCCGTCGCCACGCTCTTGGAGATATCGCGGGTGCCCAGGTTGGTGGTCATGATGATCACCGTGTTCTTGAAGTCCACCACGCGGCCCTGGGAGTCGGTCAGGCGGCCGTCTTCCAGGATCTGCAGCAGCGAGTTGAAGAGATCGGCGTGGGCCTTCTCCACCTCGTCGAACAGCACCACGGAGAACGGACGACGGCGGACCTTCTCGGTCAGCTGGCCACCTTCTTCGTAGCCGACGTAGCCCGGAGGGGCACCGAAGAGACGCGAAACCGTGTGCTTCTCGGAGTACTCGGACATGTCCAGCGTGATGAGGGCGTCCTCTTCACCGAACAGGAATTCCGCCAGCGCCTTGGCGAGCTCGGTCTTGCCGACGCCGGTGGGTCCGGCGAAGATGAACGAGCCACCCGGACGCTTGGGGTCCTTGAGGCCTGCACGCGTGCGGCGGATGGCCTGGGAGAGGGCACGGATGGCCTCGTCCTGGCCGACGACGCGCTTGTGCAGCTCGTCTTCCATCTTGAGCAGGCGGCTGGATTCTTCCTCGGTGAGCTTGAAGACCGGGATGCCGGTGGAGTTCGCGAGAACTTCGGCGATCAGCTCCTCGTCTACCTCGGAGATATCGTCCATGCCGCCGGACTTCCAGTTGCGTTCCTTCTCGGCCCGCTCGGCAATGAGCTTTTGCTCCTTGTCGCGCAGTGAGGCAGCACCTTCGAAGTCCTGGGCGTCGATGGCCGATTCCTTCTCCATCTTCACCTCGGCGATGCGCTCATCCATGGCCTTGAGCTCCGGCGGAGCTGTCATGCGGCGGATGCGCAACCGGGCGCCGGCTTCGTCGATCAGATCGATCGCCTTGTCCGGCAGGAAGCGGTCCGAGATGTAGCGTTCAGCCAGTGTTGCGGCAGAGGCAAGGGCGCCGTCGGTGATGGTCACCCGGTGGTGCGCCTCGTAACGGTCACGCAGGCCCTTGAGGATCTCGATCGCATGCGCGACGGAAGGCTCCTTGACCTGGATCGGCTGGAAGCGGCGCTCCAACGCGGCGTCCTTCTCGATGTGCTTGCGGTACTCATCCAAAGTGGTGGCACCAATGGTCTGGAGTTCACCACGGGCCAGCATCGGCTTGAGGATGGAGGCTGCATCGATGGCACCCTCGGCAGCGCCGGCACCCACGAGCGTGTGGATTTCGTCGATGAAGAGGATGATGTCCCCGCGGGTGCGGATTTCCTTGAGGACCTTCTTCAGGCGCTCTTCGAAATCACCACGATAACGGGAACCGGCCACCAGGGAACCGAGGTCAAGCGTGTAGAGCTGCTTGTCCTTGATGGTCTCCGGGACGTCTCCGCGGACGATCGCCTGGGCGAGGCCCTCGACGACGGCGGTCTTGCCGACGCCGGGCTCACCGATCAGCACCGGGTTGTTCTTGGTGCGGCGGGAGAGGACCTGCATGACGCGTTCCATCTCCAGCTCGCGGCCGATCACGGGATCGAGTTTGTTCTCCCGCGCGGCCTGGGTCAGGTTGCGGCCGAACTGGTCCAGCACCACCGAACCGGCCGGGGTGCCTTCCTGCTGGCCGGGGCCTGAGCCGGGACCGGCCGTTTCTTTGCCCTGGTAACCGGAGAGCAACTGGATGACCTGCTGGCGGACGCGGTTGAGGTCGGCGCCAAGCTTGACGAGGACCTGCGCGGCAACGCCTTCACCCTCACGGATGAGGCCGAGCAGGATGTGCTCGGTACCGATGTAGTTGTGGCCGAGCTGCAGGGCTTCGCGGAGCGAGAGCTCAAGTACCTTCTTGGCACGCGGGGTGAAGGGGATGTGGCCGGACGGGGCTTGCTGGCCCTGGCCGATGATCTCCTGTACCTGCTCGCGGACGCCATCGAGCGAAATGCTCAGGGACTCAAGCGCCTTGGCGGCAACGCCTTCACCCTCGTGGATCAGACCCAAGAGGATGTGCTCGGTACCGATGTAGTTGTGGTTGAGCATGCGTGCCTCTTCTTGGGCAAGCACAACAACGCGACGGGCACGGTCCGTAAATCTCTCAAACATTTCGCCACACTCCTAGCTACGACGTACTTTGATGCTACGTGGCAACGCTGGAATTTTGGGGCGTGTTCGCCACAGGGGAAACATGGCCGCACCGGGAATAAGTTCACCCGACTCGCCCGTGGACCCCGGGGTCGCGGCGGAGACCAGATCCGGGGCTTCCACCATGGGGCGGCCCTTCTGCCGCCGTCCGCGCGGGCCGGCCTGCCGCTGTCGTTCTTCTCAGCAAGCGTCGCGATTGCCCACCGGGCATTCCCAGTCGGTTCCAAGCCTTCCGGGGAATAGTGGCGCACGACACCGTTAACCTCCTAAACAGGCGGTTAAATGACAATACCCCGGCCCTAGGGCCGGGGTATTGATACTTGGTGTCAGGAATTGGCCTTCTGGTACGCTTCCTGAATTTCGGCCTGAATACGGCCACGGCTGTTTACGGTATAACCGTTCTCGCGCGCCCATTGACGGATCTGCGCGGAGTCCTGGTTTCTCCCTGAGGCAACGCGGCTACGCGTTGCACGGCCGGTCGATGTCTTGCGCGCCTTGGCTACAAATGGCGCAAGTGCGTCCCGGAGCTTCCCAGCGTTGGCACTGGACAGGTCCATTTCGTAACTGACGCCATCAAGGCCAAAGCGGACAGTTTCATCCGCGGAGCCCTCATCCAGGTCGTCAACGAGGATAATTTTGACTTTCTGTGCCATGAAAAGACTCTCTTTTGGAGGGGCCGGATATGCAGAATAGCTAGACTACTAATTAACGATTATCGTCCAGCGGATGGCACGCCGTCAAAGGGACAGCCAAAGAGATAGTCAAAGACACCGGCAAGGCACTATTAAATCCCCGGGGCGGCCGGAGAAAGAGCTATTTGGCAGGCGTCGAGCCGTCGTCCGCCGGCTTGGCAATTCCGAATCCAGCTTCTTCCTGGGCGCGGGCTTCTGCTTGGCGCTCTGATTTGTCCGCGTTGAAGATAGCCTTCATGGCAAACCAAAAGAGAAGTCCGACAACGACGGACGGTGCAAGAACGGCAATGTATTCCATGGTCAGTGCCCTTCGGGCTTGAGGAGTGGGAACAAGATGGTTTCCCGGATGCCTGCTCCGGTGAACAGCATGACCAGACGGTCGATGCCCAAGCCGATGCCGCCCATGGGCGGAGCACCGTACTCAAGGGCGCGCAGGAAGTCTTCATCCAGCTGCATGGCCTCGACATCGCCGGCGGCCGAACGGCGCGACTGCTCCGTAAGGCGTTCGCGCTGGATGACGGGGTCGATCAGCTCGGAGAAGGCCGTGCCGCGTTCCATGCCCCCGATGATGAGGTCCCAAGCCTCGATCAGGCGGCCGTCTTCCCGATGCGGGCGGGCAAGCGGCTGCGCGGAGGGCGGGTAGTTATAGACAAAGGTCGGGTTGAGCAGCGTGGGTTCGACGATCTCGCCGAACAATTCGACCACGAGCTTTTCGGCGTCCCACTTGGGGTCCACCTTGACCTCGTGCTTCGCGGCGATCGCCTGCAGTTCCGCCACCGTAGTGTCCGGAGTGATCTCCTCGCCGATCGCCTCGGAGAGCCCCGGGTAGACAGCGACCCAAGCCCATTCGCCGTCGAGGTCGATCTCTCCCGCGTCAGTCTGGATGGTGCGGGTGCCCACGACGTCGGCAACGTTCAGGATGATTTCCTTCATGCGCTCGGCCATGACGAACTGGTCCGCCCACGCTTCGTAGCATTCCAAGGTGGTGAATTCGGGGCTGTGCGTGGAGTCGACGCCTTCGTTGCGGAAGACGCGGCCCATGTCGTACACGCGGTCGATTCCGCCCACCACAGCGCGCTTGAGGAAGAGCTCGGTGGCGATACGCAGCGTCATCTTCTGGTCGAAGGCATTCATGTGCGTCTCGAACGGGCGGGCCGTGGCACCGCCGTGGACGAGCTGCAGGATGGGGGTCTCCACCTCGACATAGCCGCGGCGGTCCAGGGTGTCGCGAACCGAGCGGGTGATTGCGGCGCGGGTGTAGACCATTTCGCGGGCTTCGTCGCGGACCATCAAATCCACGTAGCGTTGCCTGACGCGGGTTTCCTCGTTCAGTTCGGCGTGCAGGACCGGCAGCGGGCGCAGGGCCTTGGAGGCCATGGACCAGGAATCGGCCATGACGGAGAGCTCGCCACGCCTGGAGGAAATGACTTCGCCCTTGATGAAGACGTGGTCTCCGAGGTCTACCAGCGCCTTCCAGTCCGCGAGGGTTTCCTCGCCGACGTTCGCCAGGCTGAGCATCGCCTGCAGGCGCACGCCCTTACCATCCACACCGCCCTCCTGGAGGGTGGCGAAGCAGAGCTTGCCGGTGTTGCGCACGAACACCACGCGGCCGGTGATGCCCACGATGTCGCCGGTGGTCTCGTCAGCCTGCAGATGGGCGTACTTCTCGCGGATCTCGGCGAGGGAATGCGTCCGCTCAACACCCACCGGGTAGGCCTCGGTGCCGCGCTCGATCAGCTTGCTGCGCTTTTCCATGCGGATGCGCATCTGTTCGCTGGCGTCTGCGGGCTCGGCGGTGTGTGGGGATGGGGTGTTTGCGGAAGTCACAATCCACAAGTTTACCGGGGATTCCTTAGAGTTCCCTATCTTCCCCTCCCGCCCCTGCGGCAACATAGACTCGGGCTGTGGAGACATGGACAGTTGAAACCGACGACGACGGCGGCCACCTCGAGGTGCACTCCTTCCGACCGACGGCCGCGGGGTCGATTCCCGGCGCCTCGAGCGATACGGAGGCGCCCGGCGTCGTGCTTGTTCACGGCACCTTGGTGACCGATTCCCTCTACTGGCCATTCGCCCGGAACCTCAGCGTCCTGCTTGGCCGGCCGGTGCATTCCTACAACCGGCGCGGCCGTGGCCGTTCGGCACCGCAGCCCGCCGACTACTCCGCTGCGACGGAGACCAGCGACCTGATTTCCGTGATGGAAGCCAGCGGATCCACGGATGTTGTCGGGCATAGCTATGGCGGATTCGTCGCGCTCCAGGCAGCCTTGCGGGCGCCCATTTCCCGCCTCGTCACCTACGACGCCGCGGTTTCCCTCTCCGGGAACTTGAACGAGCGCTGGCGGCCGCAACTGGAAGCAGCCGTCACTGCCGGCCAACTCGACCATGGGTGGGCGCATTTGGTCCAGGGGCTCGGCACGGCCGGCCCGATTTCGTATTTGCCGCTCGGGGCGCTGCGGATGATCAGCATCCTCTCCGCCAAGACGAGGCTGGGATCCGAGATGAGGGACCTGCTGCCGACGGCGGTGCTCGAGATGCGGGCGATCATCGACACCGACTCGCATATCCAGGATTATGCGGAACTGAAAACGCCAACCCTGATGCTCAGTGGCGGGTGGAGCCCCGCATACTTTGCCGAAATCGCCCGGGAGCTCGCAGCTGCCGTTCCGGTGGTCGACTTCGCGGTGGTCCCCTTGCAGTTCCACGAAGGGCCCCTCCGTCCGGGGAAGCAGCTCGCAGTGAGAATTGCCCGCTACCTCGCACAAGGAACGGCGAAGGCGCCTTCACCCTAGGATGAAGCGGTGAGAGAACGTGAGGTCCCTACGCCCGACGGCGGCAAGCTCGCCTTGTACAGCTACGGCGCGGTGGATGCGCCCGGGGAGCGGCGCGTGGTGCTGGTTGGCGGCGCTTTCCTGACCGCACTCATTTACCGACCCTTTTCCATGGCCCTGGCCAAGGGACTCGGCGAAGGCTGGGCAGTCGACGTCTACGATCGCAGGGGTCGCGGCAGTTCGACGGAGCTGCCCGCGAACTACTCCATGGCCACGGAGATTGCCGACGTCCGCAGCATCATGGACGCCACCGGCGCCAGGAACCTCCTTGGCCACAGCCTCGGCGGCTCCGTGGCACTGAACGCTGTCCAGGAGTTTGCTGGAACAAGTTACGAGCCGGACAAGCTTGCCGTGTACGACGCCGCCGTGAACATCGACGGGAGCGTGGACACAGGCTGGCTGGACGGTTTTGCCCGATCCGTCGATAGCGGGAAGGTGGGCCATGCCCTGGCCCGGATGAAGCGGGGCATGCAGCCAGGCACCGCCTTGGCGCGGATCCCCGAGCCCATTCTGGCGGGACTCATGGCGCTCGTTTCCCATACGAAGGTCAACAAGGTCCTCAAGGAACTCATGCCAACCGGCGTCGCCGAACTCAAAGCGGCCTACGACGAAGCCGCGCTCCCCCGGGATTTCTCGGTGCTTCCTCGAAACACCCGGTTCATGGTGGGCAGCAAAAGCCCGGAATATTACAAGGTCACCGCCGAACGGCTGTACGCAGCCGTCCCCGGAAGCACGCTGGTGGTGTCGCCAAAAGGCTTCCACGGTTCCATCCCTGCCGCCGTCAAGGAACTCGTGGCGGACATTTCCAGCTACTTCAAGGACTGACGGAATCCTGCGGCTCCGTTAGGCTCGAAGCATGACGCGCGAGAACATCACAACGGCCGACGGCGGAACCCTCGAGCTCTTCACGACGGGCGGTGAGCTTGCCGCTGCCGGCTCAGGCGTCGTCGTCGTGCCCGCCTCCATGGTGACCGCCGCCGACTACTCCAAGTTTGCCCAGAAACTCAGTGCAGCCCTTGGCCGTCCGGTCCACACCTTCAACCGCCGCGGACGCGGTGAGTCATCGCCGCAGCCCGAGGATTACACCCTCGACGTCGACATCCGTGATCTGTCCGAGGTCATGAAGCACACGGCCAGCACCGACGTCTTCGGACACAGCTTCGGAGGCGCGGTGGCCCTGCACGCGGCACGCACGCTGCCAGTGGAACGCCTGGCCGTCTACGACCCCGCCGTCTCCGTCAACCACAGCGTGAAGGCCGAGTGGACGAGCGAATACGAGCGCGCGACGGCGGCTGGAGACTTTGACCGCGGGCTCGCCGTGCTCGTGAAGGGTGTCGAAACGGAGGGCGCGTTCGCGCGGATGCCGCTGTCCATGCTGACCCTCGTCACCAAGCTGGCCTCGGGCACTCCCATGGGCAAGCAGATGCGCGAGCTCATGCAGGCCGGCGTGCGCGAGATCAAGGCAGTCATCGCCGCGGACATGCCAGCAGAGCCGTTCCTCGAGCTACCGCTCGAGACGCTGATAGTGGTCGGCGAAAAGAGTCCCGCCTACTTCGGGGTGGCGTGTGGCCAAATCCACGACGTCCTCTCCGGATCGAGCTACACCATCCTGCCCGGCCACGGCCACGACGGAGTGATCCGCGCGCCCGACAAGCTCATCTCCGAGCTCTCCGACTTCTTCGCCGGCTAAGACGCGCGCTCACCTATACCGGGTCCTGACCCAACGCCCGCTCACATATACCGGCTGTCAACCGGACGCCTGGGTGAGCGCGACCGTTGATCTGTGGGCGGGGGTTTAGGGAAACGGGCGTTTATGTGAGCCGGGGATTGGGGAAACGGGCGTATATGTGAGCTGGCGTCAGCCCGGGAGCACGTATACGTGAGCCGGCGTTCGGGCGTTCCCCGCCCCATAGGTGAGCGGGGGTTTGGGGGAACGGGCGTTTATGTGAGCCCGCGTTTGGGTGCCGGGGTTTGGGGGTGTTTAAGTGGGTCAGGCCCCGACACGGTGTGTCGGGGCCTGGCCGGTGAATGGTTGTCCGGCGGTGTCCTACTCTCCCACACCCTCCCGGGTGCAGTACCATCGGCGCTGTGGGTCTTAGCTTCCGGGTTCGGAATGGGACCGGGCGTTTCCCCCACGCTATGACCGCCGTAACCCTGTTACCCGATCCCCGCACTGGGTGCGGGGTGGGAAGTCTGTGGTTACAACATGTGTGGTGTTGTTATTTAGTTGTTGGTTCCTGTGAGCAACGGGTTGTTGTTCGGGAACCACATAGTGGACGCAAGCAGTGATCGTGTTTGTGTGGTGTAAGTTGTCGGCCTATTAGTACCGGTCAGCTTCAACAGTCTTTAGTCCTGTCTTCCACATCCGGCCTATCAACCCAGTGGTCTGGCTGGGGGCCTCTCACACACGAGGTGTATGGAAATCTCATCTTGAAGCGAGCTTCCCGCTTAGATGCTTTCAGCGGTTATCCCATCCGAACGTAGCTAATCAGCGGTGCACTTGGCAGTACAACTGACACACCAGAGGTTCGTCCGTCCCGGTCCTCTCGTACTAAGGACAGCCCTTCTCAAATTTCCTGCGCGCGCAGCGGATAGGGACCGAACTGTCTCACGACGTTCTAAACCCAGCTCGCGTACCGCTTTAATGGGCGAACAGCCCAACCCTTGGGACCTACTCCAGCCCCAGGATGCGACGAGCCGACATCGAGGTGCCAAACCATGCCGTCGATATGGACTCTTGGGCAAGATCAGCCTGTTATCCCCGAGGTACCTTTTATCCGTTGAGCGACGGCCATTCCACAATGTACCGCCGGATCACTAGTCCCGACTTTCGTCCCTGCTTGAGATGTCTCTCTCACAGTCAAGCTCCCTTGTGCACTTACACTCGACACCTGATTGCCAACCAGGCTGAGGGAACCTTTGGGCGCCTCCGTTACTTTTTAGGAGGCAACCGCCCCAGTTAAACTACCCATCAGGCACTGTCCCTGACCCGGATCACGGGCCGAAGTTAGATGTCCAAAGTGACCAGAGTGGTATTTCAACGATGACTCCACCCGAACTGGCGTCCGGGCTTCAACGTCTCCCACCTATCCTACACAAGCCACTCCGAACACCAATACCAAACTATAGTAAAGGTCTCGGGGTCTTTCCGTCCTGCTGCGCGTAACGAGCATCTTTACTCGTACTGCAATTTCGCCGAGTTTATGGTTGAGACAGCGGGGAAGTCGTTACTCCATTCGTGCAGGTCGGAACTTACCCGACAAGGAATTTCGCTACCTTAGGATGGTTATAGTTACCACCGCCGTTTACTGGGGCTTAAATTCTCAGCTTCGCCTTGCGGCTAACCGGTCCTCTTAACCTTCCAGCACCGGGCAGGAGTCAGTCCGTATACATCGTCTTGCGACTTCGCACGGACCTGTGTTTTTAGTAAACAGTCGCTTCCCCCTGGTCTCTGCGGCCCCGATCCCCTCCCACCAGCAAGTGGTGTTCAAGGTTGGGGCCCCCCTTCTCCCGAAGTTACGGGGGCATTTTGCCGAGTTCCTTAACCATAATTCTCTCGATCGCCTTGGTATTCTCTACCTGATCACCTGTGTCGGTTTGGGGTACGGGCGGCTGGAACCTCGCGCCGATGCTTTTCTAGGCAGCATAGGATCACCGGATCCCCCCATGACGGGGGTCCCATCAGATCTCAGGAACGTCATCAAAGACACAGCGACGGATTTGCCTATCGCTGACCCTACATCCTTAGACCGGGGCAACCATCGCCCGGCCCGGCTACCTTCCTGCGTCACACCTGTTAATACGCTTACCTCCCGGGATCAGGTCCCGCGCTCGGCCAAAACCCGCACACCACAAGGGTGATTGGGCAGGCTCCGGGCGGTTAGTATCCCCCGCTTGGCATGGGCGGTCCTTCGCCGGTACGGGAATATCAACCCGTTGTCCATCGACTACGCCTGTCGGCCTCGCCTTAGGTCCCGACTTACCCAGGGCAGATTAGCTTGACCCTGGAACCCTTGATCATTCGGCGGACGGGTTTCTCACCCGTCTTTCGCTACTCATGCCTGCATTCTCACTCGTGTAGGCTCCACCGCTGGTTTACACCGCGACTTCACCGCCCACACGACGCTCCCCTACCACTCCAGACGACTGAACCACGAAGGCTTGTCTACTATCTGAAATCCACAACTTCGGCGGTGTACTTGAGCCCCGCTACATTGTCGGCGCGGAATCACTTGACCAGTGAGCTATTACGCACTCTTTCAAGGATGGCTGCTTCTAAGCCAACCTCCTGGTTGTCTTCGCAACTCCACATCCTTTCCCACTTAGCACACGCTTAGGGGCCTTAGTTGGTGGTCTGGGCTGTTTCCCTCTCGACTATGAAGCTTATCCCCCACAGTCTCACTGCTGCGCTCTCACTTACCGGCATTCGGAGTTTGGCTGACGTCAGTAACCTTGTAGGGCCCATCGGCCATCCAGTAGCTCTACCTCCGGCAAGAAACACGCAACGCTGCACCTAAATGCATTTCGGGGAGAACCAGCTATCACGGAGTTTGATTGGCCTTTCACCCCTACCCACAGCTCATCCCCTCCATTTTCAACTGAAGTGGGTTCGGTCCTCCACGACGTCTTACCGTCGCTTCAACCTGGCCATGGGTAGATCACTCCGCTTCGGGTCTAGATCACGCCACTACACTCGCCCTATTCAGACTCGCTTTCGCTACGGCTACCCCACACGGGTTAACCTCGCGACGTAACACTAACTCGCAGGCTCATTCTTCAAAAGGCACGCCGTCACAACTACAAGGTTGCTCCGACGGATTGTAAGCACACGGTTTCAGGTACTGTTTCACTCCCCTCCCGGGGTACTTTTCACCTTTCCCTCACGGTACTGGTCCGCTATCGGTCATTAGGAAGTATTTAGGCTTATCAGGTGGTCCTGACAGATTCACACGGGATTTCTCGGGCCCCGTGCTACTTGGGATCCTCTCCAGGCGGCACACAACATTACGGTTACGGGGCTAACACCCTCTCCGGCCGGCCTTTCAAGACCGTTCACCTATGTCCATGCTCTCACCCCACCGGTCCGGCAGAACCAGTACGGAAAGTCCCACAACCCCGCCCATGCAACGCCCGCCGGCTATCACACATGGAACGGTTTAGCCTCATCCGCGTTCGCTCGCCACTACTAACGGAATCACTCTTGTTTTCTCTTCCTGCGGGTACTGAGATGTTTCACTTCCCCGCGTTCCCCCCACGCACCCTATGTGTTCAGATGCGGGTCACCAGATCACCTTGCAGCGTCTGGCGGGGTTTCCCCATTCGGACATCCTGGGATCACCGTTCGGTTATCAACTCCCCCAGGCTTATCGCAGATTCCTACGTCCTTCTTCGGCTCCTAATGCCAAGGCATCCACCGTGTGCCCTTAAAAACTTGACCACACAAGATCAAAAAACTTCTCGAGAGAACCATGACCACAAGGGCCAGGTTCATAAAAAGAAATTGCTGTAAGACACACACACCCCACCACCCCACCAAAAAGGAGAAGCAATGACCATGCGCGTGCCTAGATGCTCGCGTCCACTATGTAGTTCTCAAACAACAACCCCGTACCACACCCCCACACACCAACCACCCCCCAAAAAAGAAGGACAGCCGGACACGCACAGGACATGCAGCCAGGAAACCAGAAACACACAAACCCGGCACCAAGGAAAACCACGCAACCCTCACAGGCCACGCACCCCCCCAAGAACCGGCCCTGTTGCCTCAGGACCCAACAGTGTGCCAAACACGAAAACCAGCCACCCCCTGCCCGCACCCTTTCCACAACACCCCCACCCGTGAAAACACGAGGAAAAAGGGGCATCCGTACTGAAGAACAAACAAGAAACAACCGGCCGCTATCTGCTGATATTCCACCCATGAGCACCCACCGCAGAACAGACGCCTGCGCAATGGGCTTTGCTTCCACACACCCCCCACCCACCATGCGGAAGGAGAAGGGCGATAATGGTGCTCCTTAGAAAGGAGGTGATCCAGCCGCACCTTCCGGTACGGCTACCTTGTTACGACTTAGTCCCAATCGCCGGTCCCACCTTCGACGGCTCCCCCCACAAGGGTTAGGCCACCGGCTTCGGGTGTTACCAACTTTCGTGACTTGACGGGCGGTGTGTACAAGGCCCGGGAACGTATTCACCGCAGCGTTGCTGATCTGCGATTACTAGCGACTCCGACTTCATGGGGTCGAGTTGCAGACCCCAATCCGAACTGAGACCGGCTTTTTGGGATTAGCTCCACCTCACAGTATCGCAACCCTTTGTACCGGCCATTGTAGCATGCGTGAAGCCCAAGACATAAGGGGCATGATGATTTGACGTCGTCCCCACCTTCCTCCGAGTTGACCCCGGCAGTCTCCTATGAGTCCCCGGCCGAACCGCTGGCAACATAGAACGAGGGTTGCGCTCGTTGCGGGACTTAACCCAACATCTCACGACACGAGCTGACGACAACCATGCACCACCTGTAAACCGACCGCAAGCGGGGCACCTGTTTCCAGGCGTTACCGGTTCATGTCAAGCCTTGGTAAGGTTCTTCGCGTTGCATCGAATTAATCCGCATGCTCCGCCGCTTGTGCGGGCCCCCGTCAATTCCTTTGAGTTTTAGCCTTGCGGCCGTACTCCCCAGGCGGGGCACTTAATGCGTTAGCTACGGCGCGGAAAACGTGGAATGTCCCCCACACCTAGTGCCCAACGTTTACGGCATGGACTACCAGGGTATCTAATCCTGTTCGCTCCCCATGCTTTCGCTCCTCAGCGTCAGTTAATGCCCAGAGACCTGCCTTCGCCATCGGTGTTCCTCCTGATATCTGCGCATTTCACCGCTACACCAGGAATTCCAGTCTCCCCTACATCACTCTAGTCTGCCCGTACCCACTGCAGAACCGGAGTTGAGCCCCGGTCTTTCACAGCAGACGCGACAAACCGCCTACGAGCTCTTTACGCCCAATAATTCCGGATAACGCTTGCGCCCTACGTATTACCGCGGCTGCTGGCACGTAGTTAGCCGGCGCTTCTTCTGCAGGTACCGTCACTTTCGCTTCTTCCCTACTGAAAGAGGTTTACAACCCGAAGGCCGTCATCCCTCACGCGGCGTCGCTGCATCAGGCTTTCGCCCATTGTGCAATATTCCCCACTGCTGCCTCCCGTAGGAGTCTGGGCCGTGTCTCAGTCCCAGTGTGGCCGGTCACCCTCTCAGGCCGGCTACCCGTCGTCGCCTTGGTAGGCCATTACCCCACCAACAAGCTGATAGGCCGCGAGTCCATCCAAAACCGCAAAAGCTTTCCACCACCATGACATGCGTCAGATGGTCGTATCCGGTATTAGACCCAGTTTCCCAGGCTTATCCCAGAGTCAAGGGCAGGTTACTCACGTGTTACTCACCCGTTCGCCACTAATCCCCCCAGCAAGCTGGAGATCATCGTTCGACTTGCATGTGTTAAGCACGCCGCCAGCGTTCATCCTGAGCCAGGATCAAACTCTCCGTTGAAGTAAAACAAAAACAGACACAACCACAACCACCGGAAATAACGGACGGCCGGGCTGCACAAAATTTGAAACCAGCTGTAAAAAACCAGCCCCACGCCACGGAGGTGACACAGAACCAGCCAAAACAACCAATTCATAAAAAATAAATCGGTATCAACAAACTTGGCACACTATTGAGTTCTCAAACAACAGACACACCCGGCACCAACCACACCCCACAGGGTCCAGAATCGCTCCGGAGCAACTTTTCAAACTTACCCGAACTGTCACTACTTATCAAATCGGTATTTCAACCAGATTCAAGATGATAATTCGAATTTCCCTCGAATTGCGGCGCGCAAAGCACCAGTCGTTTTAGACTCAATTCGAAGGGGTTGGCCACCCGTGGTTCCCAGCTCTAGGCTGTCTCCCTCGCGGCGACTTAGAAGACATTACACGGCTTCCGCACCCCGCGCAAATCCAGCGTTGAGGCGGGCAACTCAAGCTGTCCGGCCGGACCTGATGGGGCCGCCCGGCGACGTCGACGGCGGAACGCACGTTCCGCCGTCGGGCCGGCCTAACGGAAGGCGGCGATACCAGTCAGCCTGCTACCCAAGATCAGAGTATGGACTTCGTCGGTGCCCTCATAGGTGCGGACGGATTCCAAGTTGTTGGCATGCCGCAAGGGTGAGTGATCCAGCGTGATTCCGTTACCGCCAAGGATGGTCCTAGCTTCCCGCGCGATTTTGATCGCCTCGCGGCAACTGTTCAGTTTGCCCACCGAAATCTGGTCCGGTTGCAAGGTTCCAGCGTCCTTCATGCGCCCGAGGTGCAGGGCGAGGAGGAATCCCTTGTTGATCTCCAGGGCCATATCAACCAACTTCTGCTGGGTCAGCTGGTAACCAGCCAGTGGTTTCCCGAACTGCAGACGTTCCTTGGAGTAATCGAGGGCGGCTTCGAACGCGTCGCGCGCAGCGCCCATGGCACCCCAGATGATTCCGTAGCGGGCCTCGTTCAGGCAAGAGAAGGGACCCTTGAGTCCGACGACGTTCGGCAGGACTGCACTCCCGGGTAATCGCACATTGGACAATTCGATGTCGCATTGGATTGAGGCTCGCATGGAGAGCTTGGGTTCGATCGGTGTCGCCGTGAATCCAGCGGTATTGGTTGGGACAACAAAGCCGCGGACACCGCCGTCGGTCTGGGCCCAGATGATGGCGACCTTGGCCACCGATGCAAGGCCTATCCAGCGTTTTGATCCGTTGAGGATCCAGTCGCCGCTGTCGCGGTGCGCAAAGGTAGTCATGCCACCCGGATCCGACCCCGCTGTGGGTTCCGTCAGCCCGAAACAGCCGATCGCTTCCCCCGCGGCCATCGCCGGCAGCCATTCGGCTTTCTGCTCATCCGAGCCATGCTTGTGGATGGCGCTCATCGCCAACGAACCTTGCACCGAGACGAAAGTACGCAACCCGGAATCGCCGGCCTCGAGTTCCGCTCCGGCCAGGCCGTACTCGACGGCGGATCGGCCGGCGCAGCCGTAGCCTTTCAGGTGCATGCCGAGCAGCCCCATTTTGCCCAGTTCGGGGACAAGTTCCAGCGGGAAGACAGCCTTTTCGAACCAGGTTGCGATGTGTGGCTTGATTTCGCTATCGACAAAGGCGCGCACCGAATCGCGCAATGCACGTTCATCGGCGCTGAGGAGGGAACCAAAGTCAATCAGATCGCTGATATCGGACATTTATGCGCCTTTCTCGGCAGTGTCCGAGGACCGGACATCGAAGGTGAACCCTTGGTGCTCTCCAAGGGCCGGGGGAACTTGCCGGTAGCTCGGTGCCGCCGCGGACAACCGGATCGGGTTGGTCAACTGCCGGGACTCCCGGCCAGTGGCGGGATCGGTGACAACGACTGACGGCTCCAACCCCAGGCTCTCAGCCAGTTCGAAAGCCTCGCCGACGCTGTTGACCCTGCCCGCAGGAACACCTGCGGCGAGCAATTTCCGTTGCCAACTCTCAGGAGTGTCAGTACCGAGCGCTACCTCAATCACAATCCGAAGCTCCTCGCGCGATGCCACTCGGCGTTCATTCGTGAGGAACCTCGCTTCCTCGGGCAGACCATTGAGTCCCAGAACCGACGCAAGCGCCGCAAATTGCCGATCGTTTCCGACCGCGACCGCGAGCGTTCCGCCTCCTGTGCGGAAGGTCTCATATGGGGCGATGCTGGGGTGCGCATTACCAAGCCTGGTAGGCGAATCGCCAGTGGCCAAGGTGGCTGTGCCTTGGTTCGCCAACGCTGCCAGGAGCGATGAGAGGAGGCTGACCTGCACCTCCTGACCGACTCCGGTAGCATCGCGCACCCGCAGCGCCATCAGGATTCCTGCTACGGCATTCTGTCCCGTGAGGACGTCAACCAGGGCAACCCCGACCTTGCTGGGTTCTCCTTCCGGGTGGCCGGTGATACTCATCAGACCGCCAAGCGCCTGCACGAGCAGGTCATAGCCGGGCAGATCCGCGCCGGCGCCAACCCCGAAACCCGAGATTGAACAATAGACAATATCCGGCCGGCTCTCGGAGACCGTCAGGTAATCCAGCCCGAACCTCGCCATGACGCCAGGCCGGAAATTTTCGATCACGACGTCGCAGCCGGCCACGAGCGCACGGGCATAGTTCAACCCATCATCGGACTTGAGATCGGCGACGACCGATTTCTTGTTCCGGTTGACGCTGGCAAAATATGTACCAATCCCGTCGGTGTCAACCGGCGGGGTCCACGCTCGAGTGTCGTCGCCACCAGGGCCCTCGATCTTGATGACTTCGGCACCGTAGTCAGCCAACATCATGGAGCACAGCGGGCCGGCTAGAACCCGCGAGAAGTCGGCGATCCGTATACCAGCCAAGGGCTGCGGCAAACCGCTTGGACTACCCTGTGTGGATGCCACGACGCATCTCCTTTGATGGTTGTATGTTGCATGCAACTGTAAGGGACTGCGCTCAGCATGTAAACAATTCTTAGTTGAGTTGGAGTCAACTGCGGAGTTTCGTCAGCTGATCCAGCTTGGCCAGATACGCCTCGGAGGACAGTCCAGGCGTCTTCGCGCAAACGCCTGTAATGAGAAGCCTCGCCGTACGGGTGACATGTTCGCGAACGGCGGCGGATGCAGCCAGCGGATCCTGTCGCTCCAATGCGTCGAGAATGCCTCGACGGTCGTCCGCCAAGTCCTGGCTGCTTCGGATTGAAGGGATGGTTACCAACCCTTGTGCGAGGACGAGGTTGCGGAGCTCGCCATCCAATGCCGTTAGCCGCGGATTACCCGCCAGGCCCATGAGGAACAAGTGGAATTCCTTGTCCGCCTGCAGGGTGCCGGGACCATCATCGGCGGCTGCTGCATCCAGGATGCGTCCGTGCAGCTCACGGAAATGCGCAAGTTCATGCTTTGTGACAATCTCAGCTGCCCGGGCCGCTGCAGGGGGCTCAAGAAGAATTCGGATCTGGAAGATCTGCACAATTTCATCAAGTGAAATCTGCAGCACCCGGACACCGCGGTTCTTCTCGATCCGGACAATGCCCTCCTTTTCAAGCAACTGCAAGGCCTCTCGAACCGGCGTCCTGGACACGCCGAGTCTCTCGGCTAGTCCGATCGCCGAATAATGCTCCCCGGGCGTCATCTCGCCGGACGTGATCGCCGCCCGGAGCAAATCCGTGGCCTGGGCTGTGAGCGACACCCCGGGAGTAACCTGTTGCATGCTACTCATCCTGACATTGTACGGCTCGGCGTGAACCTGAGTTTCGGAGGGTTCATTGGTGGGCCGGCGTTTGGGGTTTCCCGCGCATACGTGAGCCCGCGTTCGGGATCTCCCGCGCATACGTGAGCCCGCGTTCGGGATCTCCCGCGCATACGTGAGCCCGCGTTCGGGATCTCCCGCGCATACGTGAGCCCGCGTTCGGGATCTCCCGCGCATACGTGAGCCCGCGTTCGGGATCTCCCGCGCATAGGTGAGCCCGCGTTCGGGCGTTCCCGCGCATAGGTGAGCCCGCGTTCGGACGTTCCCGCGCATATGTGAGCCGGGGTTTGGGGGTTCCCGCGCCATAGGTGAGCGGGGGTTTGGTGTTTCCCGCGTTTTGGTGGGCGGGGTCCTGGCCTTACGCGTGCTGTTTGGGGTGTTTAAGTGGGTCAGGCCCCGACACGGTGTGTCGGGGCCTGACCGGTGAATGATTGTCCGGCGGTGTCCTACTCTCCCACACCCTCCCGGGTGCAGTACCATCGGCGCTGTGGGTCTTAGCTTCCGGGTTCGGAATGGGACCGGGCGTTTCCCCCACGCTATGACCGCCGTAACCCTGTTACCCGACCCCCGCACTGGGTGCGGGGTGGGAAGTCTGTGGTTACAACATGTGTGGTGTTGTTATTTAGTTGTTGGTTCCTGTGAGCAACGGGTTGTTGTTCGGGAACCACATAGTGGACGCAAGCAGTGATCGTGTTTGTGTGGTGTAAGTTGTCGGCCTATTAGTACCGGTCAGCTTCAACAGTCTTTAGTCCTGTCTTCCACATCCGGCCTATCAACCCAGTGGTCTGGCTGGGGGCCTCTCACACACGAGGTGTATGGAAATCTCATCTTGAAGCGAGCTTCCCGCTTAGATGCTTTCAGCGGTTATCCCATCCGAACGTAGCTAATCAGCGGTGCACTTGGCAGTACAACTGACACACCAGAGGTTCGTCCGTCCCGGTCCTCTCGTACTAAGGACAGCCCTTCTCAAATTTCCTGCGCGCGCAGCGGATAGGGACCGAACTGTCTCACGACGTTCTAAACCCAGCTCGCGTACCGCTTTAATGGGCGAACAGCCCAACCCTTGGGACCTACTCCAGCCCCAGGATGCGACGAGCCGACATCGAGGTGCCAAACCATGCCGTCGATATGGACTCTTGGGCAAGATCAGCCTGTTATCCCCGAGGTACCTTTTATCCGTTGAGCGACGGCCATTCCACAATGTACCGCCGGATCACTAGTCCCGACTTTCGTCCCTGCTTGAGATGTCTCTCTCACAGTCAAGCTCCCTTGTGCACTTACACTCGACACCTGATTGCCAACCAGGCTGAGGGAACCTTTGGGCGCCTCCGTTACTTTTTAGGAGGCAACCGCCCCAGTTAAACTACCCATCAGGCACTGTCCCTGACCCGGATCACGGGCCGAAGTTAGATGTCCAAAGTGACCAGAGTGGTATTTCAACGATGACTCCACCCGAACTGGCGTCCGGGCTTCAACGTCTCCCACCTATCCTACACAAGCCACTCCGAACACCAATACCAAACTATAGTAAAGGTCTCGGGGTCTTTCCGTCCTGCTGCGCGTAACGAGCATCTTTACTCGTACTGCAATTTCGCCGAGTTTATGGTTGAGACAGCGGGGAAGTCGTTACTCCATTCGTGCAGGTCGGAACTTACCCGACAAGGAATTTCGCTACCTTAGGATGGTTATAGTTACCACCGCCGTTTACTGGGGCTTAAATTCTCAGCTTCGCCTTGCGGCTAACCGGTCCTCTTAACCTTCCAGCACCGGGCAGGAGTCAGTCCGTATACATCGTCTTGCGACTTCGCACGGACCTGTGTTTTTAGTAAACAGTCGCTTCCCCCTGGTCTCTGCGGCCCCGATCCCCTCCCACCAGCAAGTGGTGTTCAAGGTTGGGGCCCCCCTTCTCCCGAAGTTACGGGGGCATTTTGCCGAGTTCCTTAACCATAATTCTCTCGATCGCCTTGGTATTCTCTACCTGATCACCTGTGTCGGTTTGGGGTACGGGCGGCTGGAACCTCGCGCCGATGCTTTTCTAGGCAGCATAGGATCACCGGATCCCCCCATGACGGGGGTCCCATCAGATCTCAGGAACGTCATCAAAGACACAGCGACGGATTTGCCTATCGCTGACCCTACATCCTTAGACCGGGGCAACCATCGCCCGGCCCGGCTACCTTCCTGCGTCACACCTGTTAATACGCTTACCTCCCGGGATCAGGTCCCGCGCTCGGCCAAAACCCGCACACCACAAGGGTGATTGGGCAGGCTCCGGGCGGTTAGTATCCCCCGCTTGGCATGGGCGGTCCTTCGCCGGTACGGGAATATCAACCCGTTGTCCATCGACTACGCCTGTCGGCCTCGCCTTAGGTCCCGACTTACCCAGGGCAGATTAGCTTGACCCTGGAACCCTTGATCATTCGGCGGACGGGTTTCTCACCCGTCTTTCGCTACTCATGCCTGCATTCTCACTCGTGTAGGCTCCACCGCTGGTTTACACCGCGACTTCACCGCCCACACGACGCTCCCCTACCACTCCAGACGACTGAACCACGAAGGCTTGTCTACTATCTGAAATCCACAACTTCGGCGGTGTACTTGAGCCCCGCTACATTGTCGGCGCGGAATCACTTGACCAGTGAGCTATTACGCACTCTTTCAAGGATGGCTGCTTCTAAGCCAACCTCCTGGTTGTCTTCGCAACTCCACATCCTTTCCCACTTAGCACACGCTTAGGGGCCTTAGTTGGTGGTCTGGGCTGTTTCCCTCTCGACTATGAAGCTTATCCCCCACAGTCTCACTGCTGCGCTCTCACTTACCGGCATTCGGAGTTTGGCTGACGTCAGTAACCTTGTAGGGCCCATCGGCCATCCAGTAGCTCTACCTCCGGCAAGAAACACGCAACGCTGCACCTAAATGCATTTCGGGGAGAACCAGCTATCACGGAGTTTGATTGGCCTTTCACCCCTACCCACAGCTCATCCCCTCCATTTTCAACTGAAGTGGGTTCGGTCCTCCACGACGTCTTACCGTCGCTTCAACCTGGCCATGGGTAGATCACTCCGCTTCGGGTCTAGATCACGCCACTACACTCGCCCTATTCAGACTCGCTTTCGCTACGGCTACCCCACACGGGTTAACCTCGCGACGTAACACTAACTCGCAGGCTCATTCTTCAAAAGGCACGCCGTCACAACTACAAGGTTGCTCCGACGGATTGTAAGCACACGGTTTCAGGTACTGTTTCACTCCCCTCCCGGGGTACTTTTCACCTTTCCCTCACGGTACTGGTCCGCTATCGGTCATTAGGAAGTATTTAGGCTTATCAGGTGGTCCTGACAGATTCACACGGGATTTCTCGGGCCCCGTGCTACTTGGGATCCTCTCCAGGCGGCACACAACATTACGGTTACGGGGCTAACACCCTCTCCGGCCGGCCTTTCAAGACCGTTCACCTATGTCCATGCTCTCACCCCACCGGTCCGGCAGAACCAGTACGGAAAGTCCCACAACCCCGCCCATGCAACGCCCGCCGGCTATCACACATGGAACGGTTTAGCCTCATCCGCGTTCGCTCGCCACTACTAACGGAATCACTCTTGTTTTCTCTTCCTGCGGGTACTGAGATGTTTCACTTCCCCGCGTTCCCCCCACGCACCCTATGTGTTCAGATGCGGGTCACCAGATCACCTTGCAGCGTCTGGCGGGGTTTCCCCATTCGGACATCCTGGGATCACCGTTCGGTTATCAACTCCCCCAGGCTTATCGCAGATTCCTACGTCCTTCTTCGGCTCCTAATGCCAAGGCATCCACCGTGTGCCCTTAAAAACTTGACCACACAAGATCAAAAAACTTCTCGAGAGAACCATGACCACAAGGGCCAGGTTCATAAAAAGAAATTGCTGTAAGACACACACACCCCACCACCCCACCAAAAAGGAGAAGCAATGACCATGCGCGTGCCTAGATGCTCGCGTCCACTATGTAGTTCTCAAACAACAACCCCGTACCACACCCCCACACACCAACCACCCCCCAAAAAAGAAGGACAGCCGGACACGCACAGGACATGCAGCCAGGAAACCAGAAACACACAAACCCGGCACCAAGGAAAACCACGCAACCCTCACAGGCCACGCACCCCCCCAAGAACCGGCCCTGTTGCCTCAGGACCCAACAGTGTGCCAAACACGAAAACCAGCCACCCCCTGCCCGCACCCTTTCCACAACACCCCCACCCGTGAAAACACGAGGAAAAAGGGGCATCCGTACTGAAGAACAAACAAGAAACAACCGGCCGCTATCTGCTGATATTCCACCCATGAGCACCCACCGCAGAACAGACGCCTGCGCAATGGGCTTTGCTTCCACACACCCCCCACCCACCATGCGGAAGGAGAAGGGCGATAATGGTGCTCCTTAGAAAGGAGGTGATCCAGCCGCACCTTCCGGTACGGCTACCTTGTTACGACTTAGTCCCAATCGCCGGTCCCACCTTCGACGGCTCCCCCCACAAGGGTTAGGCCACCGGCTTCGGGTGTTACCAACTTTCGTGACTTGACGGGCGGTGTGTACAAGGCCCGGGAACGTATTCACCGCAGCGTTGCTGATCTGCGATTACTAGCGACTCCGACTTCATGGGGTCGAGTTGCAGACCCCAATCCGAACTGAGACCGGCTTTTTGGGATTAGCTCCACCTCACAGTATCGCAACCCTTTGTACCGGCCATTGTAGCATGCGTGAAGCCCAAGACATAAGGGGCATGATGATTTGACGTCGTCCCCACCTTCCTCCGAGTTGACCCCGGCAGTCTCCTATGAGTCCCCGGCCGAACCGCTGGCAACATAGAACGAGGGTTGCGCTCGTTGCGGGACTTAACCCAACATCTCACGACACGAGCTGACGACAACCATGCACCACCTGTAAACCGACCGCAAGCGGGGCACCTGTTTCCAGGCGTTACCGGTTCATGTCAAGCCTTGGTAAGGTTCTTCGCGTTGCATCGAATTAATCCGCATGCTCCGCCGCTTGTGCGGGCCCCCGTCAATTCCTTTGAGTTTTAGCCTTGCGGCCGTACTCCCCAGGCGGGGCACTTAATGCGTTAGCTACGGCGCGGAAAACGTGGAATGTCCCCCACACCTAGTGCCCAACGTTTACGGCATGGACTACCAGGGTATCTAATCCTGTTCGCTCCCCATGCTTTCGCTCCTCAGCGTCAGTTAATGCCCAGAGACCTGCCTTCGCCATCGGTGTTCCTCCTGATATCTGCGCATTTCACCGCTACACCAGGAATTCCAGTCTCCCCTACATCACTCTAGTCTGCCCGTACCCACTGCAGAACCGGAGTTGAGCCCCGGTCTTTCACAGCAGACGCGACAAACCGCCTACGAGCTCTTTACGCCCAATAATTCCGGATAACGCTTGCGCCCTACGTATTACCGCGGCTGCTGGCACGTAGTTAGCCGGCGCTTCTTCTGCAGGTACCGTCACTTTCGCTTCTTCCCTACTGAAAGAGGTTTACAACCCGAAGGCCGTCATCCCTCACGCGGCGTCGCTGCATCAGGCTTTCGCCCATTGTGCAATATTCCCCACTGCTGCCTCCCGTAGGAGTCTGGGCCGTGTCTCAGTCCCAGTGTGGCCGGTCACCCTCTCAGGCCGGCTACCCGTCGTCGCCTTGGTAGGCCATTACCCCACCAACAAGCTGATAGGCCGCGAGTCCATCCAAAACCGCAAAAGCTTTCCACCACCATGACATGCGTCAGATGGTCGTATCCGGTATTAGACCCAGTTTCCCAGGCTTATCCCAGAGTCAAGGGCAGGTTACTCACGTGTTACTCACCCGTTCGCCACTAATCCCCCCAGCAAGCTGGAGATCATCGTTCGACTTGCATGTGTTAAGCACGCCGCCAGCGTTCATCCTGAGCCAGGATCAAACTCTCCGTTGAAGTAAAACAAAAACAGACACAACCACAACCACCGGAAATAACGGACGGCCGGGCTGCACAAAATTTGAAACCAGCTGTAAAAAACCAGCCCCGCGCCACGGAGGTGACACAGAACCAGCCAAAACAACCAATTCATAAAAAATAAATCGGTATCAACAAACTTGGCACACTATTGAGTTCTCAAACAACAGACACACCCGGCACCAACCACACCCACCAAAGGGCCCAGAATCGCTCCGGAGCAACTTCCCAAACTTACCAGACACGCTCCCCCGCCACAACTCCCGAAACCAGGAACCACACCAGACAAACACCATCCACGACCCCCGGAAACCACACCGGAACGCAACAAAGCGAACCAAGAAATTGGCTTCCAATTGGAAAGGGAGTCCGTCGCAACTTTTCCGCATCAGCGGCGGCGACTCGATCTACTCTACACACCCCCAAACCCCGAGGCAAATCACCCCCGCATCACCATCCCGCACGTCAAAACCCGCTACAACACGCGGAATTCGGCCCCAAACACCACCGGTATGAACGCCGCCCGGGGCGCAATCCATAAACATGCCGTGCGTCACAATCAACCCGCCGCACCAGCAAGCAAGCAAGCAAACAGGCAAGGCAAGCGAGCAAGCGGACTAGTGCCCGGCTGCTCCCTCGGTCTTGCGCATCATGGTGGACAGCACGACGGCAACCACCGCAATCAACGTGGCTGTAAGGAACGCGGCCTGCATCCCGGCAACAAAGCCGGACGCAGCCGAAACCACGGCGAAGATCGAAACCAGGAGCGCGGTCCCTGCGGCTCCCGCCACCTGCTGCAGCGTGCTCATGATGGCCGAGCCGTGCGAATAGAGGTGGGGCGGGAGCGGGTTGAGGCCAGTTGTGAACGCCGGGGTGAACAGCAAAGCCAAGCCGAGGCTAAGTACTGCGTAAAGGACCACGACCCACCACAGGGGGCTGCTTGCGGTGAGCATCGAGAACTGCCACAGCGTGAGTACCAACAGGACGGAACCCGTCACGGTCAGTGGGAGCGGTCCGATCTTGTCGAACAACCTGCCGACCACCGGACCGAGCAGGCCCATCGCCAAGCCGCCGGGAAGGAGTGCCAGGCCGGTCTCCATCGGCTGCAGGTGGAGGACGTTCTGCAGGTAGAGCGGCAGCAGGATCACTCCGCCGAACAGGGCCATCATGGCAACCACCATGAGCAGCACCGAGACCGTGAACATGCGGAAGTTGAATGCCCTGAGGTCCAGCAAGGGCGCGTCGGACTTCTGCAACTTGAGTTGGCGGAAAACGAACGCCACCATGCACAGGACACCGATCACGAGCGCAGCGATCGGCAACGCAGTCGCTCCGGCGTGGCCGCCGATCTGGCTCAGTCCGTAGACCAGCCCGCCGAAGGCAGGAACGGTCAGGACCACCGAGACGAAGTCAAGCTTCACACTGCCACGCTCGCCCACGTTCGTCAGGAACTTGGCACCGATGCCCATGGCCAACAGGGCCACCGGCAGCACGAAGACGAACATGAAGCGCCAGGAGAAATGGTCAAGGATGATCCCGGAAACCGTGGGGCCCAAGGCCGGCGCAACCGAAATCGCAATGGTCACGTTGCCCATCACCGCGCCGCGGCGGGACAAGGGCACCAAGGTCAAGATGGTTGTCATCAAGAGCGGGAGCATGATTGCCGTGCCGCTGGCTTGAACGATGCGCGCCAACAAGAGCACCCCAAACCCGGGGGCCAGAGCCGCGAGCAGGGTGCCGCTGCTGAACAGTCCGATGGCCAAGAGGAACGCAGCCCGAGTGGTGAGCCTCTGGAGGATGAAGCCGGTGGCGGGTATGACCACGGCCATGGTGAGCATGAATCCGGTGGAGAGCCACTGGACCGTGGGCGCGTCGACATTGAGGTCCGTCATGAGCCGCTGCAGGGCGACGTTCATGATGGTCTCGTTGAGGATCACTACGAACGTGGCCACAAGGAGCGTGACAATGACGGTGACAGACTCGCGCGACATCCTGTCGCTGGCGTGCTGTGTCCCCGTTTCCGGCACGGGGCTGCCGGACGCGTCTGATGTGACGTCGGTAGACATGAGGATTCCTCAGCTGTGGGTGCGGTGCTGTCCGGTGCTCGGCACCGGTGAAGATTGCAACAGTCTAAGCCTCAACCGCATTCCCGTCAGCAGCTTAATCCAAACGTTTGCGCGGAGTCACCCGGATGTTAAGTGTCAGGAACTCAGCGGCACGTTGTCGATCAACCGCACGGGCCCGACCTTCGCCGCAATGATCGCAAGCCCTTCACCCCGGAACGGAGTTTCCTTGCAGTTTTCCGCGAGCGGTTCCAGCGTGCGGGGATCGACGACGTCGAAATAGTCCAGCTTCACGAGGGGCTGCGATTCAACGAGCGCGACGGCGGTGTCCAGCTCGAGCGGCTCGTTCGCCAGGGCGCGGGACTCGAGAAGGCGGAGGGCACGGGACAACACCAAGGCGGCTTCCCGCTCTTCCTCGGAAAGGAAACGGTTCCGGCTGGAAAGGGCCAGTCCTTCTGCGTTACGCACAGTAGGGACGGCAACGATGTCCACCGGGAAGCTGAGATCGGCCACCATCCTTTTCACGAGGGCCAACTGCTGGGCATCCTTCTGGCCGAAGTACGCGCGGTACGCGGCAGCATCGCCGTCGGCGGCTGGACCGCCCGGCAGTCCGTAGTGCAGCAGTTTGGCGACCACCGTAAGGGCGCCGTCGAAGTGGCCGGGGCGCGAGGCGCCCTCCCATTTCTCGCCCAGCGGTCCAGAAGTGACCCGGACCAGCGGCTCCCCGCCGGGGTAGACCTCTTCCACGGAAGGGGCGAAGACGAGGTTCACGCCTTCGGCGTCGAGGAGCGCCATATCGGCATCGAGCGTGCGCGGGTAGCGTTCAAGGTCCACGGCATCGCCGAACTGCAGGGGGTTGACGAAGATGGAGGCCACCACCACGTCGTTCTGCTCGACGGCGGTGCGGGCCAGGGCTGCGTGACCGGTGTGCAGCGCACCCATTGTGGGGACGAGTCCTTGCGAGCTGCCGCGCTTTTCCGCGAGCAACCGCGCACTTTCGGCCCGCAGTTCCGCTGCGGTGGTGACGAGTTTGATGGCCATTCTCAGTTTCCTTCCTGCGTCCCGGCAGCGTCGTTGCCTGGACGGTCTTCACCGTTGTCCGGCGCACCTGGGCCGTCCAAAGCGTTGTTGATGTCGCCAAGCTGGCCCTCTTTGAGCAGTCCGCGATTGACCGCCCGGCGGGCCGTGGCCCGCGCCATGGCCCGGTACGCAGCAAGCACGTCGCCGCCGGCACCGCCGTCGTACTCCTCGAGGGCCTCGGCGTGGGCGGCGACGGTCCCCACATCCCCGCGGGCCACGGGCCCGGTCAGTGCGGACTCGCCTGAGGCCAGCGCGTTCTCCAAGGTGGCGCGGAGCAACGGGCCGAGCATGCGTTCCGGCGCGTCGACGCCGATGTCCCGAAGCAGTTGGGAGGACTGGGCCACGAGGGTGACCAGGTGGTTCGAGCTGTGCGCGAGGGCTGCGTGGTAGAGCGTGCGGTCGGCCTCGGCAATGGCCACCGGTTCGGCGCCCATCTCCACCACGAGGGCTTGGGCGATGGGCAACATCGCGGCGTCGGCGGTGACCCCGAAGGTGCAGTCCATGAGCCGCGTGAGGTCCAGGCTCATGCCCGTGAATGTCATGGCCGGGTGGAGGGCGAGCGGTATGGCACCTGCCGCGCGGACCGGCTTCAGTATTCCGACGCCGAAGCGGCCGGACGTGTGCGCCACGAGTTGCCCGGGCTGCCATGCTCCAAGCTTGGCCAGTCCGGCAACGAGTTCGGCGAGGGCGTCGTCCGGGACGGCAAGGAGCACCAACTCGGACCGCTCCACGATTTCCTGGATTTCAAGGATCGGGACCCCCGGCAGCAACGTCTCCGCCCGCTCCCGGCTCGCCTCCGACACGGCGGAAACCCCGACGACGGCGTGCTCGGCCCCGCGCAGGGCCGCACCCAAGACGGCACCCACCTTGCCGGCGCCGATGATTCCTACGCCGAGTCGTCCTGGCCTAGCCATGGTCTGGTTCCTCCTGGGTCGATGCATGCTGGATGGCGTGCGTGCTTGGCGGGGCTGGCAGCGCCGCAGGCGGCAGCTGTGCGAGCCATTGTTCGCTGCTCTGCAGTTTGCGGGCTTTCCCGGCCCGGGCGGCCTGCTGGTCGAATACGCCGACCGCCTCCTCTGTGGCTGCCTGGATGAGCCGCGGCGCCACAGGCCCTGGAGTCGTATGCAACACGAGGTCGGCCACGCCGAAGAGCCGGGCCAACGGACCTTGGTGGAGGGCGATGGACTGGGTCCGTTGATGCGGGACCACCACCAACTTCCGCCACAAACGGCCGGAGCGCAGCAACAGGGCGGTCTCCGTTGACAGGAAGCCGTTGCGTCGCCAGCCCAACGGGGAAAGAATCCAGGCGCGCCTGGGGGTAGTGACAAATCCGGCGTCGGAGTCCAGGCCGGTCAGCCCGGCCGTGAACACGCGCTCGGGGTCTGCGGTACCGGGATCGGGCAGGACGAGCGAGAGCATCATCATCACCTCGGGCTTCCGCCCGACTGGAAGCAACATAGTGCGGTGCTCCCCTTCGCTACGGCGATGTTCGCCGTAGCCCGCGACGTTCACGTGGATCCGGTACCAGCCGAGAATGCGCCACAACGGCGGCTGCGTGACCTTGAGGGCCTGGATGCGGCCGGGGGGCACGGTCTGGGCCCGGGTGTCCAGGAGCCCGTAGCGCAGGCGGATGCCGTCCGGGGATATTGCCGCGGTGAAGTTGTAGCCCGTGTTGAACGAGCGCCAGTAGGCGGTACCCAAGCCGAGGATTGCTGGAATCAAGTAAAGGATGAAGGCCCGGGACTCGGTCAGCACTGACAACAGCACCGACGCGATGGCGCTGAGCACAATGAAGAAACTCTGCTCGCTCAGGATCAGCGAGCCGACAAGCCTTCCAGGCGGAAGGTAGAGCACCACCTGTTCGGGTGCCTCGGGCACCTCGACTGTTTCGCTCCCGTCAGCAATGCCGGCAGCTCGGCCAAGGATAGTGGCGCGGAGCTGTTTGGCCTGCGCGAGCCTGAGGTAAGAAAGCCGCACTGCCGAATGGCCGGCGTCGGCCACCTCGAACTTCAGCTCCGCGAGCCCGAAAATGCGGGCGAGCAGCGGCTGCACGATGTCGATGGCCTGAACGCGGTCAAGCCGCGCCTGGCGCTGCTGCTTGAAGAGGAAACCGGTGTTGACCCGGACGTAACCCTCGGCGAGCTGATACCGGGTAAAATACCAGCTGAGAAGGAATGAGCCCAAGGCCAGCAACAGCACGACGCCGCCTCCGGCCAGGAGCCAGAGCGTGCGTTCGTTGAAGTTGTCGCCAATGGTCCCGCGGCCTTGGAGGGCCCGCTCGAAGGTATCGCGGCCGAAGAAATAGACGATCGCCGCCAGCGCCACCCATCCCCGCACGAAGGGCGACGCCGGGTGCACGCGGTGCCAATCGCCGTCGACGACGGTCTGTTCCTGGGTCACAGCCCGGCCAGCCTCGCTTCGCCGCGGGCCGAGAGCTGCTCGCGCAGCCGTGCGCCTTCAGCAGCGGGAAGCCCGGGAAGGTGGGCGTTGGTTCCGGCGGAAGCGGTGTGGAGTTTGAGGGTGCACAGCCCCAAGAGCCGCTCGACAGGCCCAACCGCGACATCGACGTACTGCATCCGGCCGTAGGGAACCACCATAGTCCGCTGGAAGAAGATGCCGCGGCGGATCAACAGGTCGTCGTCGCGTTCCGCATAGCCGATGGCCTTCACTTGCCTCGGGATCAACACGAGCCGCCACAGGGCGAGCAACAAAAGGGCCGCGGGAACGGCGATGGCAAGCCACAGCGGCGGCCACTTCCACCATCCCAGTTCCACGAAAAGCAAGGGCAGGCTGAACAGGCCGATGGTGATTACGTTGCCGATGGCCCACTCGACAAGCCGCACCGTGACGTATTTAGGCGAAACCCGCAACCACTGGACCCCGGGAGGATCAATCGCCACGGTACGCATATTCGCCTTCGCCCTTGGCCTCGCGACGCCGTGAATCCCGGATGCCGGGGCCGCCTTCCAGGTCCTCGGGCGGGATCCGGCAGAACCGCTCCACCACGAGCCCGACGATGGTCATGATGAGGCCTCCGCCGCCCATGATGAGCGCGAGCCAGAAGATTCCCTGGTCACTGCGGAGGCTCCACAGCCGGAGCTGCTCAATCATGATTCCCACGTGCCAGCCGAGCAGTACGGTGCCCGCATAGGCGCAGGCCTGGGCCAGGATCAGGGTTCGCGCGGCCAGGATGGGGTTGAGCATGGTCTTCTTCTTGCCGTTGCGCCAGCGCAGGACACGGATGCCCATGATCAACGTCAGCACGGCAATGACACCCATGGTCACCAACGCGGAAGGTGGAAGCACCGGCGTCGCCATGCTGTAACGCGTGGTGAGCACGGTAGCCAGCCAGCCAATTGCGGCGAGAACGACGGCGATGATCGCCAACAAGAGCGGACGCATGGCCTTCATGGACTATTCCACCGCTCCTGCGGCAGCGACGCTGCCGGATCCGTCGAAACCGTCGAACGGCCGGAGGCCTGGAAAGTCCTCGGCTTTGGCGGCCAGCTCGGCGACGCTCTCACCGTTGAGCCGCGCCGCAGGGTCCAGGAGCGCCCACGGATGGAGCACGAAGGCGCGCTCGGCGGCCCGCGGGTGCGGCAGGGTCAAGGTTTCGTCGTCGCTGGTGAGTTCGCCGTAGACGATGATGTCCACGTCCAAAGTGCGGGGGCCCCAGCGGACCTCGCGGACCCGGTGGTGCGCTTGTTCGACGTCGTGGCAGTGTTGCAACAGTTCCAGCGGCGCAAGGGTCGTCTCAATGGCGATCACCATGTTGAGGAAATCCGGTTGCCCCACGGGTCCGCCGACGGCTTTGGTCTGCACGACGGGAGAGACCCCGAGCAGGCGGATTTCCGGGCGGTCAACGAGGTCGGCAACGGCGGTGGACAGGGTGTCGTTCCGCTCGCCCAGGTTGCTGCCGAGGGCCAGGATGGCTTTCGTGAATCGGGAGGTCATGCACGCTCCCTGTGGACACTCACGGTGACGTCACCGAAGGGCACTTCGATGGGTGCCTTGGGTTTGTGGACCGTGACATCGACGGCGGCAACGTTGAAGCCCGCCAGGATCCCCTCGGCGATCCGCACCGCGAGGGCCTCGATCAGGTTGAGTGGCTCGCCCGAAATGATCGACGTTATGTACTCGGCGACTTCGCCGTAGTGCGCCGTGAACTGCAGGTCATCTGTTTCCGCGGCCTTGCTGAAATCGGTATACAGCACCGCGTCGACGACGAACGGCTGGCCGTCCCGGCGCTCGAAGTCGAAGACGCCGTGATGCCCGACGGCGGTCACGCCGGTCAGTGTGATCTTGTCCAAACCGGTTCCTCCCCCTCTGTTCACCAATTTTAGTGTCTGATGCGTGCGGCGACCTTGACGGCGTCAAGGCTGGGGCCGACGTCGTGGACGCGCACGGCCCAAGCGCCGTTCGCGGCACTGATTGCGGTGATGGCAGCGGTGGCATGGTCCCGTTCCTCCGGCGCCGCCGCCTTGCCGGCAACGGTCAGGAGCGTCCCAAGGAAGCGTTTGCGTGAAGCTCCGATCAGGACCTTGTGGCCCAGTTCGTCCAGCTTGCCGATGTACTTGAGGAGTTGCCAGTTCTGGTCCTCGTCCTTGGAGAAGCCCAGGCCGGGATCCACAATGATTTGTTCCGCTGTGACGCCTGCCGCGTAGAGCTTGTCGCGGACGCCCTTGAGTTCCTCGATGACTTCCTCCACGACATTGCCGTAGTCGGCAAGGCTGTTCATGGTTTCGGCGTCGCCCCGGCGATGCGTCAAGACATAGGGCACCTTGGTGCGTGCGACGAGTTCGGCCATCTCAGGTTCGATGCTCAACCCGGAGACGTCGTTGATGATCGCGGCTCCGGCCTCCACAGCCGCGGCGGCCGTCGACGCGTGCGTCGTGTCGATGCTGACGAGCGCTCCGGCCTTCACGAGTGCCTGAATCACCGGCAAGACCCGGCGCTGCTCTTCTTCCGGCGAAACGGGCTCGGCGCCGGGACGGGTCGATTCGCCGCCGACGTCGATGATGTCCGCTCCGGCGTACAACATGCGCAAAGCGTGGGCGATGGCGGTGTCCGCCGTGGGGTGCTTGCCGCCGTCGCTGAATGAATCCGGCGTGACGTTCAGAATTCCCATGACAAGCGTGCGGTCGGCCGGCAGGTCCGCGAAACGGGCGGCTGGACGGGGTTTGCGGAGAATGGGCAGGGGGCTGGTCGCCGGGCCCGTTCCTGGTGCTGCTGCGAGGGAATCCATGGTCTTTGTTACCTTCCGAGTATGAGGCTCATGGCTTCGGCACGGGTGGCCGGGTCATGAAGTTGCCCGCGCACTGCGCTGGTGACGGTCTTGGCGCCGGGCTTGCGGATGCCACGCATGGACATGCACATGTGTTCGCATTCGACGACGACGATCGCGCCCCGGGGCTTGAGGTGGGTCACGAGCGCTTCGACGATCTGGGTGGTCAGGCGTTCCTGCACTTGGGGGCGTCGGGCATAAATGTCGACGAGACGGGCCAGCTTGCTCAGCCCCGTCACTTTGCCGTCGTGGGAAGGGATGTATCCAACGTGCGCGACGCCGTGGAACGGCACCAAATGGTGCTCGCACGTGGAATAGAACGGGATGTCCTTGACCAGCACGAGTTCCTCGTGGTCGAGGTCGAATGTCGTGGACAGGACGTCTTCGGGATCCTGGTGCAGGCCCGCGAAGACCTCGGCGTAAGCCTTGGCAACGCGCTTCGGCGTATCCAGCAATCCGCCACGGTCCGGGTCCTCGCCCACTGCGATGAGGATCTCCCGGACGGCCGCCTCGATGCGCGGGCGGTCGACCTTGTATGGGTGGTGGCCGTGGCCGTGGCCACCTGATTTCCCCTCGGAGGTGCCGCCAAAGTCATCACTGGCGGCACCGCTGAAGTCGTCGTCGTCGATGTGAGTCACAGCAGAAAGCTTAGCCTTGATGCGAAACGTCGGTGCCCGCGTCCGGTCCCTGGCCGGTAAATGACTCTTGGCTGCCGACTCCCTGCGGGTGCGGGGACTGAGCGTCCAAAGGCTCTTCGAGACGAGCGGCCTTGGCCTCCTCCTGTGCTTCGCGCTCCGCCTTCTCCGCACGGGATTCCACCGGCGGGATGGTCTGGACGGGACGGGACTCCTTGGAGAGCCACACCTCGCGGAAGTCACGCTTGCGGATGTCGCGGAAGATGTAGGCGATCTCCGCCTGGTTCAGCGTCTCGCGCTCAAGCAATTCGAGGGCCAACTGGTCCAGGACATCGCGGTTCTCGGTGAGGATGGCGTAGGCCTCGTCGTGGGCCTGGTCGATCAGGCGGCGAACTTCCTCGTCGACGATGTACGCGACCGAGTCGGAGTAGTTGCGTTCCTGCGCCATGTCCCGGCCAAGGAAAGGCTCGCCGCCACCGGCGCCAAGCTTCACGGCGCCGATGCGCTCGCTCATGCCAAACTGGGTGACCATCTTGCGGGCCGTTCCAGTGGCCTTCTCGATATCGTTCGAAGCGCCCGTCGAGGGGTCGTGGAAGACGATTTCCTCCGCAACGCGCCCACCCATGGCATACGCCATCTGGTCCAGGAGTTCATTGCGCGTGATCGAGTACTTGTCGTCCTCCGGGACAACCATCGTGTAGCCGAGGGCGCGGCCTCGGGGCAGGATGGTGATCTTCGTGACAGGGGCGGAATTGCGAAGGGCCGCCGCCACCAGGGCGTGGCCGCCCTCGTGGTAGGCGGTGATCTTCCGTTCCATTTCCTTCATGACGCGGCTACGCTTCTGCGGGCCGGCCATGACGCGGTCGATTGCCTCGTCCAGCGCGCGGTCGTCAATCAGGTTGGCATTGGACCTGGCAGTCAGGAGGGCGGCCTCGTTCAGCACGTTGGCAAGGTCGGCACCCGTGTAGCCCGGGGTCTTCTTCGCGACGCCCTTGAGGTCGACGCCGTGGGCCATCGGCTTGCCCTTGGCGTGGACGTTCAGGATCTGCTCGCGACCAATCAAGTCCGGTGCTTCGACGGTGATCTGGCGGTCGAAACGGCCCGGACGGAGCAGGGCAGGGTCCAGGACGTCCGGACGGTTGGTTGCCGCGATCAGGATGACGTTGGTCTTGACGTCGAAGCCGTCCATTTCGACCAGGAGCTGGTTGAGGGTCTGTTCGCGCTCGTCATTGCCGCCGCCGATGCCAGCGCCGCGGTGACGCCCGACGGCGTCGATCTCGTCAACGAAAATGATGGCGGGCGCGTTGGCTTTGGCTTGCTCGAAGAGGTCGCGGACACGGGAAGCACCGACGCCTACGAACATTTCAACGAAGTCCGAGCCGGAGATGGAGAAGAACGGGACGCCAGCCTCGCCTGCGACGGCGCGGGCCAGGAGGGTCTTGCCGGTGCCCGGAGGGCCGTAGAGCAGCACGCCCTTCGGGATCTTGGCGCCAACGGCCTGGAACTTTGCCGGCTCTGCGAGGAATTCCTTGATCTCCTGAAGTTCCTCGACGGCTTCGTCCGCACCGGCCACATCCGAGAAGGTGACTTGCGGCATGTCCTTGTTGACCAACTTGGCCTTCGACTTGCCGAACTGCATCACCTTGGAGCCGCCGCCTTGCATGCGCGAGAGCAGGAACCAGAAAAGCACACCCAGCAGGAGCACGGGGACGAGGAGCGAGAACAGTCCGGAGAACCAGTTGTTCTCGACGGGCTGGTCCGTGAAGCCGCCGGATGGCTGGGCATTGGTGACGGCCTTGACGACGTCCCCGGCCCGCGCCGTGACATAGAAGAACTGGACGTTCTTGCCCTTGTCCTGGCCATCGATGACGAGGTTGTCTTTCAGCGTCAGGTCAACGCGGTTCTCGGCATCGTAGATCTTGGCCTGGTCCACCTTGCCGCTCTGGGCGAGGATCGCGAGGCCCTTATCGGTGTCGATTCGGGTGGATCCGCCGGGGGCAAGGGTTGCAAATGCCACCAGGAGCAAGCCGACTACGACAACAATCCAGATGCCCGGGCCCTTGAAGAAACTCTTAGCTTTCATCTGTTCGGGGGCTCCGCCCCGTCCCTCCTGGTAGTGCTGCACGGCACAGCTTCTGCGCGCGTGTGGTGCTGCGTCAGTTTCTAGCTTTACACCGTTCGGAGTGATTCACGCACAGTAAGAGGCAAAAGTTCCCTCTAGGCGTACATCAACAAGGAATTCCGGAAGCTCGCGGGAGAAATCCATGGTTCTTTCAGGATCCCCCGACGCGACTGCACACACAGCGAAGCGGCCTCCCGAACAGGAGGCCGCTTTCGTTCCGCGAACAATACGCGGTGGTTCGCTGCGGGAAGAGTTACTCGTATACGTGCGGTGCGAGGGTTCCCACAAAGTCCAGATTGCGGTACTTCTCGGCGTAATCCAGTCCATAGCCGACGACGAATTCGTTGGGGATGTCATAGCCGACGTATTTGACGTCGATCTGCACCTTGGCGGCCGTGGGCTTGCGGAACGCGGTGCAGATTTCCACGGAAGCGGTGCCCCGCGATTCGAGGTTGGTCTTGAGCCAGGAGAGGGTCAGGCCTGAATCGATGATGTCTTCGACAATCAGGACATCCTTGCCCATGAGGTCGGTATCAAGGTCCTTGAGGATGCGCACGACGCCGGAGGACTGGGTCCCGGAGCCGTAGGAAGACACCGCCATCCAGTCCATGCTGACGTGGCTGTGCAGCGCACGCGCGAGGTCTGCCATGACCATGACGGCGCCCTTGAGCACGCCGACGATCAGCAGCTCACGGCCCTCGTAGTCCTTGTCAATCTGTGCAGCAAGTTCGGCGATCCGTTGCTGGATCTGCTCCTTGGTGTAGAGAACGTGTTTGAGGTCTGCCTGGACGTCGTTTGAATCCACCAATGGCTCCTGTGTTGATGCGTGGGTGCGGCTACTGTTGGGGCGATCTTTGATGCCGGAATACTAGCTTCCCACAGCCGCCGCCTTCGCGGGGAACGGCAGTTCCCTGCGCTGGTGCCTCCCGCCCCAATTCGCTGAGGGATACACGGTAGACGCTGACGCTCCCGGGAAGCTGCACGGGTCCCGCCGATCCTTGCCGGCGCAGCAACGCTTCGGCTGCCTGGAGCCGCCCGTAGCCGGGCTGTTGGCCCCCGACGTCGGCGGCTGCCTTGGCGATCACCCGGAACCTCAGCGCGGGGGACAACTCCCTCAAGGCGCCTTCGGGGAGCCAGACGCCGTCGTCGCTCCGGTTCACCAGTCCCGCATAACTCTCCGCGGCAAGCTGCTCCAGGAAATCAGCATCCTGTTGGAGGATCGCGGCTGTGCGGGCGAGCGATTCGGCAACGCCGGGCCCCAGCTTGTCCTCAAGCACGGGCATCACCTCCACCCGGGTGCGCGAGCGGGCGAAGGCAGGGTCCGCGTTGCTGGGATCGTGCCAGGTTTCGAGTTCCTCGACCTCGCAGATTTCGAGCGTTTCTGCTCGGCGCAGGCCAAGGAAAGGACGAATGAGCTTGCCACGTGCCGGACGCATCCCGGCGAGGGAGCGGGTTCCCGAGCCTCGCGCCAGGCCCAGCAGGACCTGTTCGGCTTGGTCGTCCAGAGTGTGCCCGAGCAGGATTGCTCCACAATCGAGTTCGGCGGCCGCCGCTTCGAGGGCCTCATGCCGGGCATCGCGGGCCGCCGCCTCGGGCCCGAACCCGGTAGCGGCCACTTCCACGGTCCGCAGCTGGACAGGCGAGAGGCCCAGCCCCTCCAGGATCGCCACGGTTCGTGCCGCGACCTCGCCCGAGCCTTCTTGCAGCTGATGGTCAACCACGACGGCGGCAACGCTCACGGGGTGGCCGTGCACGTGGCCCCGACGGGCAAAGTAGGCCGCCACCGAAGCAAGGGCCAAGGAATCCGGACCGCCGCTGCATGCGACGAGGATCCGCTCGGGATAGCCTGCGGATGCCAGCGCGTCCTGCACCATGTTCCGCGCCTTGCCGACGACAGGCGCCAAACGCCCGGGACGCCGTCGTCCGCTGCTTGGTTCGCTTCTACCGCTTGCCCCGGTGCCCGATGTGGTGCCTGCGGTCACAGCCCCATCCGCTCAAGCCACAGCTTGGAGTCGTGGATTTCGGCTTCGGTAGGCAGTTTTTCGGCAGATTCCCAGACCCGGTTCAGGCCCTCCATGCCGGCTACCGCAACCACTTCACGGACGAACTTGGCTCCGTCGCTGTACTGGCGCATCTTGGCATCCAGGCCGAGGATGTTGCGGATGAATTTCTCGATCATTCCGCGGTCCTTGCCCCGCGAACTGAAGCGCTGCCTAATGGTCTTCACCGAAGGGACAAGGGTGGAATCGACGGCGTCCATCACCACATTGGCGTGGCCTTCCAGCAAGCTCATGACTGCCGTGAGATGCGAGAGCGATGCCTTTTCCTCGGGGTTCTGGAGCAGGTCCAGGATGGCCCCGCGGCCTGGAGTGGCGCCGGCGGAGCGGTCGCGCAGGGACCGCGCGGCGGCCGTGGCACGGTCCATGATGGAGTCCACATTGCCGATCAGGTTGGCGCTGAGGCGCTCGATTTCCTCGAGCATGTGGGTCCGGAGCCAAGGCGCGGCAGCGAACTGCACCCGGTGGGTCTGCTCGTGAAGGCAAACCCAGAGCCGGAAATCGTCCGGATCAACGTTGAGCTCGCGCTCCACAGAGATGATGTTCGGAGCCACGAGCAAAAGCCGGCCGGCAGGCGGCGCTTTCGAGTCCGGGGCGAGGGCCGCGAAGGGATCGTATTGGCCCAAGACCTTGCTCGACAAGAAGGCGAGCACTGCCCCGAGCTGCGCGCCGGTAATGGCGCCGCTCGCGGCCGCCGCAGCCGGTGTCATCGCCGGGCCGCGGCGGGAATCCAGCATTTGCTGGAGTGCCGGCTGGAGCATCACGGCAAAACTCTGGGTATTGGCCTTCGCCCAGGACGCCCGGTCAACTACCAGGACATGGGAATCGCGGAGGTCGCGCGCGGCTTCCAAACCGGTGATGTCATGCACATGCGGTACCGAAATGTCCGCGCTGAAACGCAAGCTATCCACGGCTTTGCCGATTTGGGCCGGACTCAGCGGTGGACCGGGGGGAGCGAGCCGGGCAGCCGTGGAGGCGGCCAGCTCCCAGTTGATGAGGGACTGGGCTTGCTGCTGAGACTCCATATGAACCATAAGACCACAACAGGCTGAATCTGCGCCCTTAAGTTCGCTCAACGGCGAACGTCAGGCACCGACAAACGTCAGCCAGCCCGGCAACCACATGACGCGAGTGCCGTGGCGGACCTGTCCAGCGCGACCTTGTTCCCATCTGCGCCCGGCGTCAGCCCGTTGCCGATAAAGGAGAAGACCAGGAGACGGCCGTTCGCGTCCACGACGTAGCCGCTCAAAGCGATCACCGAATTCAAGGTGCCGGTCTTGGCCCGCACCAGCCCCGCCCCTTGGGAGGTGGTCGCATCCGTGTAGCGGTCGCCGAGCGTCCCGGTCAGTCCTGCTACCGGGAACCCTGCGAGGGCGGCACGGAGACGGGTGTCCGGTCCCGAGGTAATGGCCCGTACCACGTCTGCGAATTGCCGCGCCGACACCTGGTTGCCGAGGGCAAGGCCCGACACGTCTGCCAAGTGCATGGAGTCCGAGGCGACGCCCAGTTCCGCGAGCTGGGCGCCCACGGCCGCCGTCGCGCCGTCGTTGGATCCCGGCTTTCCCTCGGACAGCGCGGCCATCCGACCGAAAACCTCAGCGAGGTAGTTGTCCGACGTTTCCAGCATCAAGTCGACTTGCTCGCGGACGGTGGCAGACACGACGCTGGCGAGGACGTCCTGCTTTCCGGTGGGAGCTGCGGCGCGTTCCACACCGGGGACCACCGTGAAGCCAGCAGCGGCACCCGCGGCTTGCAGTTTCCCCGCGAAAGCCTGGGCGGCGGTGAGCGCGGCGTCCTGCGGACGCGGGCCGCTGGTTGCCCCCGGGCTTGTCCGGGCCGAGTTCAGGGCGAGCGGAAAGACCGGCGCCGTTTCCCCGGCAGCGACGTCGTCGAGGCTCCATGCCGGGTTCAAGGCAGGCCCGGTGAACAGTCCATCGTCCAACTGCACCGTGACCGGGCCCTTCACGCCGCGGTCCTGCAAAGCTTTTGCCGCATCCGATGCGAGGGTCTCCAAGCCGGCATGGCCGAGTACCGCATTGGCTTGGGACGGGCCGTCACCGAGCAGGACGTCGCCTCCAGCGCTCAGGATGATGGTCGACGGCGAAGGTCCCGCCAGGACCCGCGTGCTGAAGCGGGTCTCCGGGCCGATCGCCCGCAGCGCTGCGACTGCGGTGAGCAGCTTCATGTTGGACGCCGGCACGCGGTTCTTGGCGCCGTCGCGATCGTAAAGCGGGAGCCCGGTCAACGCATCCTCGACGACGCCGGTGAAGTCTCCCCCGCCGTCGGGGGTCAGGAGGGCGTTGAGCTGGTTCGTGACATCGGCCGGCAACGGGACCGGGGCGGAAGCGTCCAAGGGCGCAACAACCTGGGTGCGGCTCAGCTGCTTGGGGACCTGTTGCCAGTCCGGCACCTTGGGGCCGGGCGCACCGGCCGCCCCCGGAAAGCCGGGACCAACGAATCCGGCTGCGATCCCGAGTCCCATCGGCACGGCCAAGGCCGCGATAACCAAGGTCAACAAGACCAGTGGCAAAAAGTGGACGATGCCCTTCGACGCGGACTTCCTGGCCCTTGGCCCCCTGGGCCTAAGGATCGGAGTCTCCTGCTGTTCCGGAGCCTGCTTTTCAGCCCCCGCCTCGTCAACGCCCGTCATGCAGCCTTAGTCCTCAAAGTCTTGAATGTCCCCACCGTTTCAAGAAACTTGGGCCTCTCGCTATATCCTCAATAGTAGTCGGCGGCGTCGGCTGCTCTGTTGCCGCGCCCATGCCAATACCGCCAAGGAGCATTCCATGAAGCACGACGTCACGATCGAGATCCCCAAGGGGTCGCGCGTCAAGTACGAAGTTGACCACGAGACCGGTCGCGTCCGCCTGGACCGCGTCCTGTTCACCTCCATGCAGTACCCCACCCACTACGGGTTCTTCGAGAACACCCTGGGCGAGGACGGCGACCCGCTGGACGCACTGGTGCTCCTGCAGGACTTCGACCTGTACCCCGGTGTCATCGTCGAGTCCCGCCCCATCGGCGTGTTCAACATGACCGACGACGGCGGCGGAGACGCCAAGGTCCTGTGCGTCCCGGCCGACCCGCGCTTCGACCACATCCAGGAGATCACGGATGTCAGCGAATTCCTGATCAAGGAAATCGAGCACTTCTTCACCCGTTACAAGGACCTTGAGCCGGGCAAGTGGGTCAAGGCTGAAGGCTGGGCCGACCGCGCAGCCGCCGAAGCCGAGCTGGAAGCTTCCATCAAGCGTTTCGTTCCGAGCGCGCACTAATCCCCACTACCTCCCCAAACTCGCAAGCTCGTATGGGGCCCCTCGGTAGTGTGGGCCCACCCGCTACCTCCCTAACCTCGCTCCGCTCGGCCAGGGAACCCGGGCGGCGTGGGCCCTGCGATGGTGTACGACGGCGGCGGGTGCGGTTCCTTGTGAACCGCACCCGCCGCCGTCGTACTTTAATGGGTGGGTCTCCGACGCGGAAAGAATCGGCCCGCGATCGCCGGGCACCCCCGGCCGTAACGAACAGTTGGCTCCGAATTAACCGCTTGAAAGTCAACTACCTGCCGGTAGTGTTTGATCCACCATGTTCACGCTGACCATCAACCAACGCGACAGCCGCGGCAACGGAGACCTCGTACCGCAGCTGCTCAAAGACCTGCGCCACGTCCCCGCGTGCTTGGACTTTGACCGTTCGGTGGAGGACGAAGTCCAAGGCATCGTGGAGTTCCCGCACCAGGCCGTGGATTCAGCACTCATCGCGTTGCGGAGCGGACAGTGGTACGTGGGTATCGGCGTCGGACCGGTCAACGAACCCCTGCCCAACCAAATCAAAGACGCCTCCGGGCACGGACTGGTCTACGCACGCCGCGCCGTGGACCGCTTGCGGAATGGCAAGGAGCGGGTCCCCGTGGCCGTCGAGGGGCCCATCGCCGCACTCGCTGCCGAATCGGAAGCTGTGCTGCGGCTCCTGGGGCACATCGTGCAGCATCGGAGCGTTGCCGAGTGGCGCGTCCTGGACCTGCTGACGCCCGGCGTGCGTGGACAACAGAAGGCCGTGGCCCAGGAATTGGGCATCAGCACCCAAGCCGTGAGCAAGGCGCTTGCCCGGGCCCAATGGATGGAAGAGCACGCCGCCAGGCCGGCCGCAGCCCGCTTGCTGCAGTTGATCCTCGAGGTTTACTGATTGCTTCGGCTGCCTTCAGCCGAACCAGCCCTCGACACATCGAGCAATCGCCGCCTACCTTGGGTCCATGATCACCGAGCCAAAGCTTGGGCGGCTACTTCCAGCGCTCAGGCAGGCTGTCACTGGGCACCGTCTCCTGTTTGCTGCCAAAACGGCTGTCGCGGCCGGACTGGCTTGGTACCTCGCGCCGCTGATGCCCGGGTCTGCCGCCGCGTACCCGTATTACGCGCCCCTGGGTGTCTTGGTCAGCATGCACCCCACCGTTGCGGCGTCCGCCAAGCATGGGCTGCAAAGCCTGCTCGGACTCGGGTTGGGCATAGCGATGGCCTTCGCGGTGACCACGATCACCACCCCGAACGCACTGGCGGTTGCCGTCGTCGTCGGTCTCGGCGTGGTCATCGGCGGCCTGCCAAGGCTCGGCAGCGCCTCCGAATGGGTCCCCATGGCGGCGCTGTTCGTGCTGGTGCTGGGATATTCGAATACGCAGGGCTTTTCTTTCGCCTATGTCCTGCAAATGGGTATGGGAGTGGCAGTCGGTTTCGCAGTGAACTGGCTGGTCTTCCCTCCCCTGCACCTTGAAGGCATAGATCCTGCCATCGACGGACATCAACAGGCGCTGTCCAAGCAACTCAGGGACATGGCCAGCGCCATGACGGAATCCTGGCCACCGGACCATGAGGAATGGGCGAGCCGCAGCGGGGAACTCGCCCACACCGCGACCGCCGTGCGGACAGCCGTCCAGGCGGCGAAGCTGAGCGCCAAAGCGAACCCGAGGTCCCGACGTCGGGCCGGGCGCCTGCCCGGCGACCTGGCCGGATTGCGCGCGATGGAACGGCTGACCTTTCACGTCCAGGACATCACGGATGTCCTGGCAAGCGTCATCTGGGAAGAGGACGCGGGAACGGTCATTCCGGAGGGTGTCCCGCCGAATTTGGCCGAGGCCCTGGTGGATGTTGCGGCGGCGATTCGGCAATGGAGGCATGGAGATGCCGAAGACTTCAAGAGCTCCCTCGAAGAGGCCCGGGACAGTGTGTCCGCGCTGAGTGATTCCCTTACAGAAGCCGCGGCCGACCAGGCGTCCGTGAACGCCACAGCCTCGGTCGCGATGAGCCTGCGGCGAATCATCACGGTGGTCTCCGACGCCATGTGAGTTGCGGTGAGCGTCCGCCGCTCAGCCCCGCTGCGCTTGGGCTGCGCCGGGACTCTGGCTACAGCAGGCGACGCAGGATGAGGGCCGCGCCGTCGTCGTAGACCGACGCGGTGACCTCATCCGCGACGGCGATGACTTCCTCGGGTGCCTGGCCCATGGCGACACCGCGCCCCGCCCAGCTGAGCATCTCGATGTCATTGCGACCGTCCCCCACCGCCACGGTGTGGCGGGGGTGCGTGCCGAGCCGCTGGCGCAATTGCTCCAAGGCACTGGCCTTGGTAACCCCTGCGGCCGCGATATCCAACCATGCCGTCCAACCCACTGAGTACGTGACTCCGGAGAGCCCGATCTTGCGAATGGCCGTGGAAAATTCTTCGGCCGTGTTCTCGCTGCTGAAGACCACGACACGCACCGCAGTGGCGTCCAGCATGGTCTGGAAATCGACGCCGATTGCCTCAACGCCGAAGCTGGCGTCCTGGAACCGCTCGGTGGAGAGGAAGTTTCCGTCCTCGTCCTCGAGCGCGTACTTTGCGGACGGAAGCTGCTCGCGAAGTGCCATCAACGCCGGAGCGGGATCGAAAGTTGCCTTGTGAATGATCTCGTATCCTGCGTCCAACTGGGGATCGAGGCGCAACGTGACTCCGCCATTGCAGCACACGGCATAGCCGCGTTCCAGTCCGATCTGCTCAATGATGGGGAGGGTGGCATTCAACGAGCGGCCGGTGGCGATCAGGACATCATGTCCGTGGGCGACGACAGCCCTTGCGGCGTCGCGGACACCCGGTGTCATGTGGCCATCGTGGTCGACGAGGGTTCCGTCGACGTCCAACGCGACCATGAGTTTGTGATTCGAATTCCGCTGGTCATCGATGCCAGCGACTGAGGTATCAGTCAAAATAGTCATGCCTCCAGTGAAGCAGACACCACCGACACCAGCTAGGACGAACGCCACAGCAGGGGATTAACACGCGGTGAATACTCGTACCGCAGCCTCATCCCGCGGCTTGTTTCGCATTCCGGCGCTTGTGGGCACGGTATCCGAAACTAGAGGCGGGGTCGAGCCTGAGGCCGCAGTCCGGCGCGCAGGAGCTTCTGCCGAAGACGGCCTGGCTGCTCCAAATCCGCCCAACTCCACCTGACGACGGTGAACCCGAGTGCACGGATACTGTCCTCACGCAGCTTCTCCCGATAGACGATCTCCTCCGCGGTCCAATCCCCCCGCATGTCTTCGTCAGCGTACTTTTGCTTGCCATCGAATTCGCCCGCGATCGAGTGCTCCGGCCACCAGAAATCGGTTCTGGCGACGAACCGGCCAGAGTCAACAATCGTGTGCTGTTGGAGCGGTTGCTCAAAGCCCAGCAGCTCGATGACAGCCCTGCTGAACGACTCCCCTGCGGATTCGGCCTTCGGGTGGGCCAAGCTCGCGATGCGGAGTGCCCGGTGCTTGGTGGCATCAGCCACGATCCCGTCCAGTGCCGAGGCGATCCCAGGGTGTTCGATCAAGCGGGCATCCTGCTCGAGCAAACCCTGCTGCCACAGCATTCGTGCGATGCCGTCAGCCACAACCAGCGCGCTGCTGAAGGACGAGGTGCACATGACGTCCATGACCGTCTGCACCGGACTTGTGCACGAGAAATGGCCGGAAACCACGGCCTGCACATTGCGTCGAAGGACATAGCGCATGGGATGGTTGCCTGCATTCCGGGCCTTTTCGGCAAGCACGCTGTTTCCGTGAACTACGAAAGTCGCTGGCCGCCGTCCGGTGATGCGCTCGGAGGAACTGGCCAGATCGACGAACTCCGGCGGGCGCAGTGTAGGGACGCCGAGCACGACAGCTGCGGACTCACCGCAAAAGACGGGCTCCTCGAACGCCAGGCCCACCGCCGCTGCAGACCACTCGAACCTCTGGGCAGGCGTCGCTTCCACCCAGCTGGAGGTTTTCACGTAATACCCGCGCCTCAGCCGGACGAGGCGGCCTGCCCTGAACGGACGGTGAATCACGGCTGTGGAGCCGGTGAGAGCAAGCCGCTCGGCCGAGACAATGAGCTGCGGAGGGATGTCCATGGAATAACTATCCATGGATCGTCGCGCGGCGTCAGCCGTCCTCTACCCCTATGTGGACAAGCCAGGCTGTGGAGGACCGGTCCGCCCCGGCATTCCGGAGCTTGTTTCCCGTGGCGGCGCTACAAGCACCCCGCTGGGAAACAAGCCCGGGAATCGCCAAGGGAGGCCCGCTCCCGCCGACCGGCCCGCCCCTGCCGACCGGGGGCTACGGCATTCCGCGGGCTACAGGACCGGCAGCACCTCGAGCCCTCCGATGTACTTCTGGAGTGCCTTGGGGACGTTCACGGAGCCATCCGGGTTCTGGTGGTGCTCCAGGATGGCCACGATCCAGCGGGTGGTGGCCAGCGTGCCGTTCAGCGTGGCGACGGCGCGGGTGCCCTTCGCAACGCCGTCCTCATTGATCGCACGCTCACGGATGTTGAGGCGACGGGCCTGGAAGGTGGTGCAGTTGGACGTCGAGGTGAGCTCGCGATACGCGTTCTGGGTGGGGACCCAGGCTTCGCAGTCGAACTTCCGGGCCGCGGACATGCCGAGATCGCCTGCGGCGGTGTCGATCACGCGGTACGGGAGTTCCACCTTCGCAAGCATTTCCTCTTCCCATGCCAGGAGGCGCTCGTGCTCGGCAGCGGCTTCTTCAACCGTGGTGTAGATGAACATCTCCACCTTGTTGAACTGGTGGACGCGGATGATGCCGCGGGTGTCCTTGCCGTGCGAGCCTGCCTCGCGGCGGTAGCAGGAACTCTGCCCGGCGTAACGGATGGGACCGGCGGACAAGTCGAGGATTTCGTCCGCGTGGTAGCCGGCGAGGGCCACTTCCGAGGTTCCCACGAGGTAGAGGTCGTCTTCAGCGAGACGGTAGATCTCGGCGTCGTGCTTTACATCGAAACCGGTCCCCTGCATGGTCTCCGGACGCACCAAAGTGGGGGTGATCATCGGCACGAAGCCGGCCTCTATTGCTTGGTCCATGGCCATCTGCAGCAGTGCCATCTCCAGGCGGGCGCCGACGCCGCGGAGGAAGTAGAAGCGCGCGCCGGACACCTTGGCGCCGCGTTCCATGTCGATCGCGCCGATGAGTTCGCCGATTTCAAGGTGGTCCCGTGGTTCGAAGTCAGGGAATTCGCGCGGTGTGCCGACCGTCTTGACCACCACGAAGTCGTCCTCGCCACCCTCGGGCACGCCATCCACAATCAGGTTGGGGATGACGCGGAGCAGTTCTTCCTGCTTGGCCTGGGCGGCATCGGCTTCGGCAGAAGCAGCCTTGACCGAGTTGGCCAGTTCCTTGACCTCGGCGAGCAGCGCCTGCTTTTCCTCGCCCTTGGCCTGTGCCACCTTCTTGCCGAAGACGTTCTGCTCCGCACGGAGGTTTTCGTAGCGGATCAGTGCCGCTCGGCGGTCTGCATCGGCGGAAATGATCGCGTCCACCACGGACTCGTCGGCGCCGCGGGCGCGCTGGCTGGCACGGAACTTGTCCGGGTTTTCGCTGAGGTCTTTTACGTCGATCACCAGACAAGAGTATCGAATCAGCACGGAGCTCCGCGGCCAGCGTCCGACGGCGGCAGGCACCCCCTGCCGCCGTGCGCCGCCGCACCTTCCGCGGGATAGGGTTGAAGCACCATGAGCAACTGGATCCTGTACGTGATTCTGGCTGGGGGCGTGGTCTTTGCCGTCTCCAGTTGGTGGGGCGTGCGCCGGCTCAGGGCCAGGCATACCCGCAGCGCCGTGCACGAAGCCGTGCACAAGCCCGACGCCGGTTTGCAAAGGGTTGCCGTGATCCTCAACCCGGTGAAGACGAAAGCCGAGGATGCGCGGCGGATCATCCGGGATGCCTGCCATCTTGCGGGCTGGGACGAGCCCCGTTTCTTCGACACCACCGCGGACGATCCTGGCCATTCGCAAGCCAAGGCGGCTCTGGCGTACAGGCCCGACGTCGTACTTGTCGGCGGCGGCGACGGTACCGTGCGCGTCGTGGCTGAGGCCCTCGCGCACACCAACGTGGCGATGGGCTTGATCCCCCTGGGAACCGGAAATCTCTTGGCACGCAACGTGAATCTGGATGTCAACGACCTGCGCGGCAACGTCCACACGGCACTCTTCGGACACCAGCGCTACATCGACACCGCCCGAATGGCTATCCACAACGAGCGGACAGGCGCCTCTTCCGAGCATGCGTTCCTGGTGATCGCCGGCATGGGGCTGGATGCCGAGGTTGTGGGCGATACCAACGACGGTCTCAAAAAGGCAGTCGGCTGGCTGGCCTACACCGAGGCGGGCGTCCGCCACCTTCCCGGCCGGCGCAAAAGGGTCTCCATTGCCATGGACGACGAGCCCGAGCAGTCCCGGAAAATCCGAAGCGTCTTGTTTGCCAACTGCGGCCTGATCCCGGGGGGCATCGACTTCATCCCCGGTGCCATGATCGACGACGGGGTCCTGGACGTTGTTGTCATGAGCCCCCGCAGCGCCATCGGCTGGATTGCGGTGTACGCCAAGATCTTGTTCAAGCACAACCGGAACCTGCCGGTCATGAATTACTACCGTTCAGGCAAAGTGGTCATCAGCAGCAACGAGCCGATGGCCACACAACTTGACGGCGATCCCTCGGGCGAGGCCACGAAAGTCACCGTCAAGGTGGAGCCGCGTTCCCTCCTCGTGCGCGTGCAGTAATTCATGCCCGCGCAATAGCGCGTCGCGCTATTTGGCGTTCTTCGCTGCTTCCTTTGCTGTGTCTTCGGCCAGCTTGTGTTCTGCCAATTTGTGTTCTGCCAAGGCCTTGGCAGCCGCGCGCGCTTCCGATTGCTCGCGAATCATGGCCTGTTCTTCCTCAAAGCGCAGCCGATCGGCCCGGTCGGCGTCGTCGCCGTCCCAGTCCTGGTTGTCCGCCTTGGGCTTGGGGTTGACGATCATTCCCTGGCCGCTGGTGTCATTGCTATTTCCTGACATGGCCCGCTCCCTCCGTTAGGGGCATGCGTCCATCAATTGTGGATCAAGCAAGCATACGCACAGTTTTATCCACGCGATAGGGGTTGAAGAGTCAATTATCCAACGCTTTGCGGGAGCGGATTCAGGCCGGTCAAGCGCCCGGTTCGCCACTCAGAATACGGCGAACCCAGTCATGTGCGGAGGCGAACGCAGCGTCGGAGGTATGCGGAGCGACCAAGGCCTTCTGCTCGTCCGCCCGCGCATAGGACCCCAGGAAGCGCGTGGCCGGGCTGATCCGGTGGAGGCCCGCCAGGGCATCGGCCACCCGCGCGTCCGAGGCGTGGCCGTCGGCGTCGATGCTGAAGAAGTAATGGCCCAGGTACTGGCCGGTGGGCCTGGACTCGATGCGGCTGAGGTTGACTCCGCGGGTGGCAAACTGGTCAAGGATTTCCATCAGGGCGCCGGGGCGGTCCTCGGGCAGGGGCACGACGACGGTGGTCTTGTCCGCGCCGGTGCGCTCAGTCAATGCACCAGGACGGCTGACCAGGACGAAGCGGGTCACTGCGCCGGGGTTGTCACCGATGTTCTCCGCAAGGATGTTCAGGCCCGGGCGTTCGGCCGCGACGAGGGGGGCGCAGATGGCGGCGTCATAGTGCGCATCGCCTTCGAGGAGCCCGACGGCGGCTGCCGCGGTGGAGGATCCCGGCACATATTCCGCGTTCGGGATATTTTCGTCGACCCACAGCCGGCACTGGGCCCAGGCATGGCCGTGCGTGGAGATCCGGCGGATATCCGAGATCTTCACGCCGGGGCGGGCAACCAACACGAACGTGATGGGAACGAGGGCTTCACGGATGATCCTCAGCTCGGTTCCGGTGGCAATGGCATCCAAGGTGGCGGTCACGCCGCCTTCCACCGAGTTCTCGATCGGCACCATGGCTGCGTCCGCTTCACCCTGGCGAACCCTCTCCAATGCCGTGTTCACATTGGTGCAAGGCACCCTGTTGGCATCGGCCGCGCCGGGGACTTGCAGGAGCGCAGCCTCGGTGAAGGTGCCTTCCGGGCCGAGGAAGGTATAGGTGAGCGCGGATGCCGACATGTATATATTCCTTAGATGTTATGCGTTGTGACTACAGGACGACCGGCTTGAGGCCGTTCTCCGAAACCATCGGGCGGCCGGTCTCAAACCACATGTCCATGCCTCCGGCGATGTTGGTGGCGGTGTAGCCCTGCCCCACCAGCCACTGAACCGCCCGGAAGGACCGTCCGCCCGTACGGCAGATGACATAGAGGTCATCGTCAGGGTCAAGTTCGTCAAGGCGGGCCGGGATCTGGTCAAGCGGGATGTGCAGCGCGCCCTCGGCGTGGCCCGCCACCCATTCGTAGTCCTCCCGGACATCCAAGATTTTCGCGTCGGCCGGAACATCGCCGACAGGCACCGTCTCGAAATCGCTCACGTGAGTTCCTTCCAGTTGATTCAGATCTCCAAATCAACCCTAATACCGGAGCCCGTCGCTATCATCGCCGGGACCTGTGCGGCGCGGCAGGTTACGGTACTTCCTCACTGCGTCATCGCGGCACTAGTGTTGTCGCTAAATGTTCGCCGTTGCGGCGACCGGGAACGCTCGAGGCAAGAAGGAGGCCACATGGCGGCTGGCGAGCCCACCATCCTGGCAACCTCCGGCGGGTATAAGTCCGGTCATCGCACCAGGATGGAGTTCGACCTCCTGGTTCACCACGCCGTCGAACTTTCCGGGGTGAGCGGACGCGCGCCGCGGGTGGCGCACCTTGGCACGGCGTCCGGAGACCAGCGTTGGTTCGCCGCTGAACTGGACCAGGCCGCCCGGGTTTCGGGCTTCGATTTCAGCCACCTGAACCTCTTCACAATGCCCAATTACGGCGATCCGGAGGCGTACCTCTTGGAACAGGACGTCGTGTGGGTCAATGGTGGTTCCGTGGTCAATCTTCTGGCCGTCTGGCGCGCCCACGGGCTGGACGGCATTTTGCGGCGCGTCTGGGAACAGGGTGTGGTGCTGGCCGGAGTGTCCGCGGGCTCGATTTGTTGGTTCCAGGGCGGCACAACCGACTCCTACGGCCCTGAATTGCGTGCCGTGACCAACGGACTGGGCTTCCTCCCCTACGCCAACGGTGTCCACTATGACTCCGAACCTGGCCGCCGCCCGCTGATCCACCAGCTTGTGGCAGAGGGCGTGCTGGGGGAAACACACTGCACCGACGACGGCGTCGGGCTGGTTTACAGGGGCACGGAACTCGTGGACGTGGTTGCCGAGGTCAAGGGCAAGGCCGCCTATCGTGTCACGGCGGCACCCGGCGAAGCGCCCGACGGCGGGGCCGTTGCCGTCGAGGAGCGCCTGGAGTCCCGCTTCCTTGGCTGACATCCACGAACTCGGCGCGGTCCAGTTGCGCCAAGCCCTGGACACCGGTCAACTCTCGGCCGCTCAGGTTGCGGAACACTTCCTTGCGCGGATCGAACAACAGAACCATACGCTGGGCGCCTTCGTCACTGTGACCGCGGACCGGGCCATGTTGGACGCCCGGGCCGCCGACGAAGCGTACGTTCGCAGGCACAGCGGAGGCCCCGGTCTCCCCCTTCTTCACGGCGTGCCGCTGGCCTTCAAAGACCTCGCCGATGTTGCGGGAATCGTGACCACCCACGGCAGCGGAGCTCTTGACCGCAAGCCTGCCCCCGAAGACGGCGCCCTTGCCGCGGCACTCAGAGGCGCCGGTGCCATCTCACTGGGCAAGACCCAGGTTCCGGAATTCGGACTCACGGCCTACAGCGAGAACCGCATCGCACCGCCGTCGCGCAACCCATACGCATTGAGCCGCAGCTCCGGCGGCTCATCGGGGGGCAGCGCCGCCGCAGTTGCGGCGGGTTTGGTTCCCTTTGCGCCCGGGAGCGACGGCGGCGGGTCCATACGTATTCCCGCTGCGGCATGCGGACTGTTGGGGTTCAAGCCGGGCCGGGGCCTGGTGCCAGCCGGCGAAAGCGTGGGGGACGCGGCACGCTTGGTGGTGGCTGGACCGTTGGCGCGCTCCGCCCCCGATGCCGCGCTCATGATGGATGCCTTGGTACCGCACGGAATCCGGCCGGAAGGGGGCTACCTTGCCGGGCTCGAGGAAACGCCGGCCCCCTTGCGCATCGGCGCGAGCCTGGACAGCCCCTGGTCCACCGCATTTCCCTTTGCCCCGGAGCAGGAGGCCCTGGATGCCCTCGCCAAGGGCGTCGAACTACTCACTGGAGCGGGCCACTCGGTACTCGACGCCGGGATCCGGTACGACAACCGCTATCCGGAAGCATTCACCACCGCCTGGACTGCCGGCGTCGGGAGCGCCCGGATCCTGCCGCAGCGCGAAGCCCTGCTGACCCCGCTGACCCGGACCTTCCGGCGTCGGGCACAACAACGGAGCGCCGCCAAGGTCAACGAAGCCCTCGGTTTCCTGCGGCAGTTCACCCACGACACGGTGGTCCAGTATGCACAATGGGACATCGTTCTGACACCGTCACTGGCACAGACTCCACGCCCCGTGGGCTGGTTCACCGGCTCCATGCCCGGAGGCGAGCAATGGCCGGCTCCCGACTGGCCGGGCGACGCAGACGACGACTACCGCAAGCAATGCGAGTTTGCGCCGTGGTCCTCCATGGTGAACGTGTGCGGCCTGCCGGCGGTCACGGTGCCCGTTCATTGGACCGGCCCAACCCCTGGAACGGGGCTTCCGATGGGGATCCAGCTCATCGGGAAACCGGGCTCCGAGCTACTGCTCCTGCGGCTCGCAAGACAGCTTGAACTGCAGCAAAAACCGGCACCTATCGCCGGCGGATAGTTGCCTGAGGCATCTAAAAAATGTGACAATGCGCTCAGTCAATGTCACCATGGATCAGATGAGCACAACTCTTGACACGCGGACGCCCGCCAAAAACGCGGGCGATACGTCATTTTTCGGCCACCCAAAGATGCTGGCCAGCCTCTTCTCCGTAGAAATGTGGGAGCGTTTCTCCTTCTACGGCATGCAGGGAATCCTGCTTTACTACATGTACTTCACCGCGGACCACGGCGGACTCTCGATCGACAAATCGCTCGCCGCCGGACTGGTTGGCGCGTACGGCGGAGGCGTATACCTCTCCACGATCCTGGGCGCATGGTTGGCGGACCGGCTTTTCGGCTCGGAACGGGTACTTTTCGGTTCCGCCATCATGATCATGGCCGGCCACATCGCACTTGCCCTCCTCCCCGGTATCCCGGGCCTGGTGGCAGGCCTGGTGCTGGTTGGCATCGGATCCGGTGGCCTCAAAGCCAACGCAACAGCGCTGGTGGGCACCCTTTACGGCGAGAAGGACGAACGCCGTGACGCCGGCTTCTCCATCTTCTACATGGGCATCAACGCGGGCGCCCTCATTGGACCGCTCGTTACCGGCTGGCTGCAGGAAAGCAGCGGCTTCCACTGGGGCTTCGGCGCAGCCGCAGTCGGCATGGCGATCGGCCTGGTCATTTACGCGCTCGGCCGAAACAAGCTCCCGGAAGGCGCCCACCGCGTCCCGAACCCCCTCCCCTCCGCACAGCGGAGCCGTTACGGGCTCATCTTCTTCGGCATCGCCATCGTGATCGCCGTGCTGCTGATGACCGGCGTGGTGAACCCCGGCAACCTGGCCAAGAGCATGGCCTACGCGGCCATCGTCGCCTCGGTGATCTATTTCACGCTGATCTTCCGAAGCAAGAAGGTCACGCCGTTCGAGCGCAAGCGTGTTGTCGCGTTCATTCCGCTCTACATCGCGTCGGCAGCGTTCTGGGCCCTCTTCCAGCAGCAGTTCACGTTCATTGCTGTGTACTCGGAGGAGAAACTGGACCGCAACCTCTTCGGCTGGGAAATGCCGGCAGCCTGGGTACAGTCCATCAACCCTGTATTCATCATCGTCTTTGCAGGCGTCATGGCTGCCCTCTGGACAAAACTCGGTCCGAAGCAGCCGGGATCCCCTATCAAGTTCGCTGCCGGACTCTTCGTCATGGGCCTGGCATTCCTGGCATTCATCCCGTTGTCCGGCGCCGGGAAGACCCCCCTGCTTGCGCTCGTGGGAATCCTGTTCCTTTTCACCTTGGCAGAGTTGTTCCTGTCCCCGATCGGCCTGTCCGTGAGCACCAAGCTGGCTCCCAAGGCCTTCCACACCCAGATGGTGGCCTTGTTCTTCCTCTCGGTGTCCCTCGGCACCGCGCTGGCCGGCATCCTCGCCGGGCTGTACAACCCTGACAACGAACTGCCGTACTTCTTGGGCGTCGGCGGCACGGCCGTGGTCATCGCTGTGGCCTTGGCTGCCGGCGCGCCTGCCATCAAGAAATTGATGGGCGGCGTCCGCTAGTCACGTACTAGTCATGTAATCGAGCTAGACCGCGACGGCGGCCGGTGCGTTCGGTGGGTTTCCCGCCAAGCGCACCGGCCGCCGTCGTCGTTGCTAGTAGTTGTAGTTGTAGCGCGAAGCCGTGGCGGCAAAAATCCCGATGAAGACCCAGAATATGGTCACTAGGACAATGCCCAGATACCCCATCACAAGGCCCGCAATAGCCATGCCCTTGCCGGCTGGTTCCTTCTTGAGGGCCATGTGGCCGAGAATCACGGCGGCAATCTGCGGCAGGACAAAGAAGCCAAAGCCCACGAAGACCGCGATCCCGCAGCACATGCTCGCAATACTCAGGCCCTTGGGCTCGGCGGGCATGCCATAGTAAGCGGGCTGGCCGTAGGGGCTGGCTGGCTGCCCGTACGGTGGCTGGCCCTGCGGAGCCTGTGCATAGGGCGAGGCAGGCTGTCCGTAGGGGCTGGCAGGCTGCTGTCCGTAGGCGGGCTGGCCGTATTGGGCCGGGCCGCCCTGCGGCTGGCCGTACGGTTGCTGCGGCTGGCCGTACGGTTCCTGCGGCTGCGGCTGCGGCTGGCCGTAGGGGCCGGAAGCCGCCGGCGAAGCGAACGGCTGCGCGCCTCGCTGGTTTTCACCATACGGATTCTCGCCCGGTTGGGGCGCAGGCGGAATGTACGACGGCGGTTCGTATCCCTTGGGCGGTTCATCGCCCTCGGGAGCGTTCTCGGGTTTAGCTGGCTGGTCGGTCATGGAATATCCCCCTTGCGAGTATTTGTGCCCAGCCTACCGCCGAGCGAACGCGCGCATAAGCTGAGGGAGTCCGGGCTGCCCAGGCCCATGCCGCACTCCGGTGAACGGGCGGTGAATCTTCGTCGGCCAAGCGGAAATACGAAGTCACAGGCACCGCAATAGTGGGTTTTCTCTTCAAGCTCACCGGACGGTCTGGCATGCTGGGTCAATGGCTAGCCGTGCGGGCACTGTTGCCCTTCCCCAGGACCTTGTAGACATCACCGCTCTTCTTGACGCGTACTACGACGTGACGCCGGATCTTGGTGATCCCGCGCAACGCGTCGCCTTCGGCACCTCCGGGCATCGAGGGTCGAGCCTCAAGGCCTCCTTCAATGAAGGGCATATCCTCGCCATCACCCAGGCGATTGTGGAATACCGCGCCGGGCAGGGCATCACCGGCCCACTCTTCCTGGCCAAGGACACCCACGGGCTCAGCGAACCAGCGCAGAATTCCGCCCTTGAGGTTCTCGCCGCCAACGGCGTCAACGTCCTGATCGACGCCCGCCACGGCTACACGCCCACGCCGGCCCTGAGCCACGCGATCCTGAAGTACAACAACGAGGCAGGGCCCGGGCAGCCCCAGGCCGACGGCATCGTGGTCACTCCGAGCCACAACCCTCCGGCTGACGGCGGATTCAAGTACAACCCCCCGCACGGCGGCCCCGCCGATACGGATGCCACAGGCTGGATCGCCAACCGCGCCAACGAGCTCCTGGAAAACGGGTTGCCCGGCGTCAAGCGGATTCCGTTGAACGACGCGCTCAAAGCGGATGGCACGGGCAAGTTCGATTTCCTGAGCAGCTACGTGGACGACCTCCCGTCCGTCCTGGACCTTGATGCCATCCGCACCGCCGGCGTGCGCATCGGCGCGGACCCCATGGGCGGCGCCTCGGTGGACTACTGGGGTGAAATCGGGGAGCGTCACCAGCTCGACCTGACCGTGGTCAACCCCACCGTCGACCCGCAGTGGGCCTTCATGACCCTCGACTGGGACGAGAAGATCCGCATGGACTGCTCCTCGCCGTCGGCCATGGCCTCGCTCATCAAGCGGATGTCGGACAGCGCCTCGGCCGGCACGGGCACCTTCGACGTCGCCACCGGAAACGACGCCGACGCCGACCGCCACGGAATCGTGACGCCGGACGGCGGCTTGATGAACCCGAACCACTATCTCGCCGTCGCGATCGACTACCTCTACCGCAACCGCACAGGCTGGAATCCGGAGTCCGTGGTCGGCAAGACCCTCGTCTCCTCCTCCATCATTGACCGCGTGGCTGCTGGACTGGGCCGCAAGCTCGTGGAAGTGCCCGTGGGCTTCAAATGGTTCGTCCCCGGCCTGCTCTCCGGCGAGGGTGCCTTCGGTGGCGAAGAATCCGCGGGCGCCTCCTTCAACAAGCGCGATGGAAGCGTCTGGACCACCGACAAGGACGGCATCCTGTTGGCGCTCCTGGCATCGGAGATCACGGCAGTCACCGGCAAGTCCCCGTCCCAGCTGTACAAGGGCCTCACGGACCAGTTCGGCGCGCCCGTCTACGCGCGGATCGACGCTGCCGCCACGCGGGAGCAGAAGGCCGCACTCGGCAAGCTCTCGTCGTCGGACGTCACCGCCACCACGCTGGCCGGCGAGGAAATCACCGCCAAGCTGACCGAGGCTCCCGGCAACGGCGCATCAATCGGCGGCCTCAAGGTGGTCACCGAGAACGCCTGGTTCGCGGCCCGCCCGTCGGGCACCGAGGATGTCTACAAGATCTACGCCGAGTCCTTCAAGGGTGCCGACCACCTCAAGCAGGTCCAGGAAGAGGCCAAGGCGCTCGTGGACGGCGTGATTTCCTAGCACGCGCTAGTTTGGCTCCGCCGGCAGGCGCCACAGCTTGAGGATTCGGCGAATGGTGTGGTTGCCTTCCGGCGCCATGTCCACCAGCGCGATCCGGTCGAGCACGACGGCGTCACCCGGCATGGGGCGCTTGCCATCGTGATGCGAGATGTGCGGGCGGTAGTGCTCCATGACGTAACGCGGGGTCGCCACGCGCCCTCCGACGCTTGCCACGGCGTCGAACAATTCCTCGTGGAGGCCCTGCAAAAGGGGATGGTGCTCCAGGAGGCTGACCGGAATGGACCCCTGGTGACCGAATCCGGCGTCGGGTCCCACGGTGAGCTCCGCCCCTAGGGCGCCCCTCGCGGGTGCGGCGACAAGCTCGCTGAGGCGCCCGGCGACGTCGTCATCTTCGGAGGGCTCGACGTCGAACCTCAACAGGGTGATGTGCAGCGGCCAGTCGCTGCGCGGGAAAACCATGTCGTCAGCCACGGCTTCGACGAACGCCACCAGAATCAGGTTCCGCATAAGGAAATTTTGCCACCGCAGCGTCCTCCCTCCCACAGGACCCCCGCTCACATATGTGCGCCCAAACACCGACGCCCGCTCACAGTGGTGAGCGGGCGTTCGCGAAAATGACGCGATACGTGAGCGAGCGTCGGTCGGGGAAAACCCTCGCTCACATATCGGCACAAAACCGTAAACCCTCCATCACATATGCCGCCATAAACCCCAACGCCCGCTCAGATATACCGCCCTAAGCGCGAACGCCCGCTCACAGTGGTGAGCGGGCGTTGGCGAAAAAGGCGCTAAAGGTGAGCGGGGGTTAGACGGTGCGGACGACGTCCTCGTAGGCGAACTTCGGCTTGGCTTCGCCGAAGGCGTCGGGACCCGGCTGGCCGATGTTGACCACGAGGAAGCTCTTCTGGTCACCGGCGGGGAAGAACTCGGCGTCGATCGCAGCGAAGTCGGCACCGGTCATGGGGCCGGCGGCGAAACCGAGGGAGCGGACCGCGAGGATGAAGTAGCCGGCCTGCAGGTGGGCGTTGTTGTTGCCCGTGGTGGCGGTGAACTCGGGGTTGGCGTCGTACATGGCCTTCGGGGCGGAGTAGACGGGCAGGAACTTGTCCCACTGCTCGTGCCAGGCGGTGTCGTAGGAGAGCACTGCGACGAGCGGAGCAGAGGCGGTCTTGGCCTTGTTGCCCGGAGAGAGGGTCTCGACGAGCTTGGTACGGGCCTCGTCCGAACGGACGTAGGTGACGCGCAGCGGCTGGGAGTTGAAAGCCGTCGGGCCGAACTTGGTCAGTTCGTAGATGGCCTGTGCTTGCTCCTCGGAAACCTCGCCTGCAAAGGAGTTGGCAGTGCGGGCTTCGGCAAAGATGGCGTCGACTGCTGCGGCGTCAATCACTGCTTCTTCGTGGGCGATCGTCATTCGCGTACCTTTCGCTGTGCCCGCAGCCATCGACGGCCGGGCGCTTATGCTTTCCATCGTTGCAACTTCAACTACCCCCCGCCTCTTCCCAAGAAGCCACGTGACGTTCCACACAGCGGAATCGGCAGGCCGTCCGGGCGGTAAGGTTGCACCCGGACAATCACAACTTTCAGGGAAGGCTCCCGTAGATGAGCATGCTCGGAACCAAATGGAAGCTGCACGGCGACGGCAAGACGATCCGGCCGGGCCACGTGGTAGCACCCGAGGAACGGCTGGCGTGGCCGTTGACGATCGGCGTCGGCATGCAGCACGTCGTCGCGATGTTCGGAGCCACCTTCCTGGTGCCCATCATCACGGGCATGCCGCCGGCCACCACTCTGCTTTTTTCCGGCATCGGCACCCTGTTGTTCCTGGTCATCACGAAGGGCCGCGTGCCGAGCTACCTCGGCTCGAGCTTTGCCTTCATCGCCCCCATCCTGGCGTCGCAGCAGCAGTTCGGCGTTCCCGGCGCGCTCGGCGGAGTGGTGCTTGCCGGCGTCGTACTGGCTCTTGTCGGCGCGGTGGTGCAGAAGTTCGGCGCTGAGTGGATCAACCGGACCATGCCGCCTATCGTCACGGGCGCAATCGTCGCCCTGATCGGCCTCAACTTGGCGCCGGCAGCAAAAGCCAACTTCGACAAGGCCCCCGTCACTGCCCTCGTGACACTGGTGACGATCATCCTGGTGAGCGTCCTGTTCCGCGGCATTCTGGGCCGCCTGAGCATCCTGGTGGGCGTGGTGGTGGGCTACCTCACCGCCATGACGCGCGGCGAAGTGGACTACTCCAAGATGGACGCGGCGTCGTGGATCGGCCTGCCGCACTTCCAGACTCCGGAGTTCCACCTCGGCGTCGTGGGCTTGTTCGTGCCGGTTGTCTTGGTGCTGGTGGCCGAGAACGTGGGGCACGTGAAGTCCGTGGCTGCGATGACTGGACGCAACCTCGACGACGTCTCAGGCCGCGCGTTGATGGCCGACGGCGTCGCGACGGTCCTCGCCGGATTCGGCGGCGGCTCGGGCACCACAACCTATGCCGAGAACATCGGCGTCATGGCAGCCACGAAGGTCTACTCGACCGCGGCCTATTGGGTTGCCGGCGCCTTCGCCATCCTCCTGAGTTTCTCGCCCAAGTTCGGCGAACTCATTGCCACCGTTCCCGCCGGCGTGCTGGGCGGTGCCGCGACCATGCTCTACGGGATGATCGGCGTCCTGGGCGTGAAGATCTGGGTGCAGAACAAGGTCAACTTCTCCAACCCGATCAACCTGACCACGGCCGCCGTCGCACTGATTATCGGGATCGCGGATTACACGTGGACCATCGGCGAACTGAAGTTCACGGGCATCGCCCTGGGCTCGGCCGCTGCGTTGGCGGTCTACCACGGCATGAAGGGCCTGGCCCGCTGGCGCGGGACGGTTGCCGAGCCGGAGATGGAGACGGCGGGACTTCCGCCGGCGGCCAAGGGTGGGAAGAAGAAGCCCTGAGCATGCCCCCTTCCAGCGGCAAGCAATGGACATATTGGCACTATGTCCATTGCTCGTGATGAACAGGGAGCATGCTCCCGGGAGGGTTCTGACTCGACGTCGGCGGCGGTCAGGGGTGCCGGCAGATAGGCCTCAATGACCTCCGCATCCGCGATCTCCGTGGCAGCACGCTCGGACTCTCCGGCCTCCTCGTAAAGCCGGGCGACTTCGTGATACTGGGAAGCCTCCTTCTGCAGCATTGTGGTGATCTGGGCGTCATCCAGGTGGATCGGTGCCTGCCCGACGACGCCGAGCAGCCCCGCTGAGCATGCCCCCTCTTGGCATCGAGTAATGGGCATATTCGCACTATGTCCATTCCTCGTGGCCAACAGGGGGCATGTCCCGTGGTGGGCAGGGAGCTAGGCGCCTTCCAGCACCTGGCTCGTGACCCACGCGAGGTACTTGGCTGCGTTGGCCACGGCGTCGGCGACGTCCGGCACGCCATCGCGACGCTGCGCGACGTCGAGCAGCTGCGCCGCGGCAACCACTCCGTGGCCCGCCAGCTCTTCCGGGGTCACCAGGATCCTGCCGGCTACCACAATAACCGGAATGCCCTGCCCGTGAGCGGAATCTGCCAATGCGATGGGTGCCTTGCCGGTCAGGGATTGCGAGTCCATCGATCCTTCGCCGGTGATCACCAAGTCCGCGCCGCCGAGCTGTTCGGGAAGACCGGTGAGTCCGGCCACGAGGGCGAACCCGCCTTCCAGTGTCGCTTGGGTGAAGGCCAGGAACGACGCCGGGAATCCGCCAGCCGCTCCGGCGCCGGGAACGTTGACGTCCTGTCCGGCCGCTTCCCGTAGCAGCGATGCCCAATTGCGCAGGCCGGCGTCGAGCAGTTCCACCGCGTCTTCGTCCGCGCCCTTCTGCGGGCCGAAAACATGCGCAGCGCCGTCGCTGCCGAAGAGCGGGTTCTGGACGTCGACGGCGATCCGGAACCTCACCGCGGTCAGGCGCGGATCCAGCCCGGAGACGTCGAGGGAGACGACGTCGGCGAGCGAGCCGCCACCGAGGGGAACCACATTTCCGGCCGCATCCAGCGGCTTCAGTCCGAGCGCGCGCAGGGCGCCGCTGCCGCCGTCGGACATCGCGGAACCGCCCACGCCGAGCACAATCTCGGTGGCTCCGGCGTCGAGGGCCGCGGCGATAAGCTGGCCGCAACCGTAGCTGTGGGCGCGCAGGGCGTTGTCCGGCGTCGGCTCCATGTGTGCCAGCCCGGACGCTTGGGCAGTTTCGATCACCGCCGTGGCTCCGCCGAAGGCATTCTTCCGGATGGCCCACGCGGCGCCTACCGGCTTGAGAATGGGGCCGACGACGGCGTTGATCCGCTCTTCGTAGCCTGCCGCCACGGCTGCTTCCAGTGTTCCTTCGCCCCCGTCGGCGATGGGAAACTGTGTCACCACGGCATCGGGATAGACACGCAATGCCCCTTCGGCCATCGCGGAGGCTGCTTCGGCGGCAGTGAGGGAACCTTTGAACTTGTCCGGGGCAATCAGGATGCGCATGCCCCCATCCTGCCAGCGGGGCTAAGCTTTTCGCAGATCCGTGCGCGGAGATGTCGAAAACAGCCTGCGTCGTTCGTATAGAGGGTGAGACGCGGGCAAGGTGCCGGCGCCACATCCCAAGGAGGAACAGTCATGTCACGCTATCTGCTCAGCATCTACCAGCCCGACGGCCCCGTCCCGGAACCCGAAGTCCTCAACAAAATCATGGCCGATCTTGACGTCCTGAACGAGGAAATGCGCGACGCCGGTGCGTGGGTTTTCACGGGTGGCCTGCATCCCGCCAGCACCTCCACGGTGGTGCGCGTGAACGACGGCGAAATACTCACCACGGATGGTCCCTTCGCAGAGGCCAAGGAACACGTGGGCGGCCTGTGGGTGGTCGAAGCCCCGGACATGGACGTGGCCCTTGGCTGGGGACGCAAAGCCGCGCAAGCCACCACGCTGCCTATCGAGGTCCGGCCGTTCGCAGGCTACCGGGAATAGTTTCCCCATGGTCCATATTTCGGAGATCGGACAGATATTCCGTGAAGAGTATGGACGATCCGTCGCGGTCCTGGTTCGCGTTCTGGGCAGCATCGATGCCGCCGAAGACGCGGTCCAGGATGCCTTCACCGAAGCCGTAGCGCGCTGGCCTGATGCCGGGCTGCCGCCAAGCCCAGCGGGCTGGATCATCACCACCGCCCGCAACCGCGCCATCGACCGGCTCCGCCGCGAGGCATCGGGCAGGGAAAAACTCGCCCAGGCAGCCCTCCTGCACGGGGATGAACGCGGCGATGAACCCGAAGAGGTGGACACCGTGGAAGACGACCAGCTCCGGCTGATATTTACCTGCTGCCATCCCGCCCTCAGCCGCGCTGCGCAAGTGGCCCTTACCCTCAAGCTCCTGGGCGGGCTCGGCACCGCCGAGATCGCCCACGCTTTCCTCGTCCCAGAGCCAACGATGGCCCAGCGCATCGTGCGGGCGAAAGGCAAGATCCGCGACGCCCATATCCCCTACCGGGTACCGAGCGGGGCCGAGTTGCCTGAGCGCTTGAAATCCGTGCTGGCCGTGGTCTACCTGGTCTTCAACGAAGGCTACGCGGCAAGCTCGGGCACGGGGCTGGTGCGCGAAGACCTCTGCCGAGAGGCCTTGCGCCTGGGCAGGCTCATCGTGGACCTCATGCCTGATGAACCCGAAGCCAAAGGGCTCCTGGCACTCATGCTCCTCCTCGACGCCCGCCGCGCCGCCCGGACAGCTTCCGACGGCGGCATGGTGCTCCTCGCGGACCAGGACCGCAGCCTCTGGGACACGGACCAAACTGCGGAGGGGCAACTGCTGGTGCGGCAATGCTTGAAGAGGAACCAGCCCGGACCGTACCAATTGCAAGCGGCCATCAACGCGGTCCACAGTGATGCCGCACAACCCACGGACACCGATTGGCGCCAAATCCTGGCCCTGTACGGGCAACTCCTGGCCATGGAACCGACGCCGGTGGTCGCTTTGAACAGGGCCGTTGCCCTCGCGGAGGTGGAAGGACCTGCCGAGGGGCTTGCCGCCGTCGACGTTCTGGAACTGGGCAACTACTACCTGTTCCATGCCGTGCGGGCGGATCTGCTCCGGCGCTTGGGTCGCGACGACGACGCTGTCGCCGCCTACCGCGCCGCCCAGGAGCGCACCGATAACGACGCCGAGCGGGACTTCCTCGAAGGGCGGGTCCGGACCCTCACCACCACTGGCCCCGGCTCTGCAGCACCGACTTCAGACGATCCGCACGGTCGGTGACCAGGCCGTCCACGCCCATCTCCAGCAGCCTGGCCATCTCGGCGGAATCGTTGACCGTCCAGACGTGGACCTGGAGCCCAAGCCGGTGCGCGCGCCGCAGGAAACCGGGCGTCACTACGGTCAGGGGTCCGTAGCGGACCGGCACCTGGAGGGCATCGACGTCGTGCAGGATCTTCCGGAGCCAGCGCTCGGGAAGAAGCGGTCCCAAGAGAGTAAAGACGGCATTGCAAACAATTCCAGCCGAAGACGCGGTGCGGCGCCGGAGCAGGCGCAGGACCGCCCTACGACGTCGGTCGGAGAAACTCGCGATCAGCACGCGGTCGTGGGCGTCGAGTTGGTCAATGACTCCAGCGAGGGCCTTGACGGTATGCCAATCCTTCACGTCGACGTTCAGCCGCGCCTCGGGGAATTCCGTCAGGACCTCTGCCAAGAGGGGAATTGCTTCGCGGCCGCCGACCCGGGCCTTGGCAATCTCGGCAGCGCTGAGGCTCGAGATGGGGCCATGGGCATCCGTGACGCGGTCCAAGGTGTCGTCGTGGAAAAGGAGCACCACGCCGTCGGTAGTGGTGCGGGCATCGGTTTCGAGATGCGTGAAGCCGAGCTCGAGCGCCGCCCTGAACGCGGCGGCCGAGTTCTCCAATCCGTCAGGGGAAAATCCGCGGTGCGCGAAGGCAAGCGGAGCGGATTGTCCGTCCGGGCGACTGAAGAAGGGCAGGTTCAGGCTCACACGGGTAGCGTAACCCGGCGTTGCCGCCCGCGACGCCGTCAGGATTCCTGCGGGACGATCTCCACGCCGTCGCCGCAGTGCACCAGCGTGCGGCCGCGGCCGCCGTCGAGGTTCACCCAGACCACGCTGTGGTCGCTCGACACGGCATCCACTTGGCCCGGGTTCTCAAACCCCGGAGCGAGCTTGACGCTCACGCGATCCCCACGGCGCAACTGCTTCCAATGTTCAGCCGGCACTGCGCGGCGAACCGGGGCTTCCGGCCACCCCGTCGTCTTTCTCTTGGCCATCATGTCCCCTGTGATCGGCATCGAATACGGCAAAAGCCTATGGGGGGTAGTTGAACGGCAGTTGGACTGAATCTGTGTAATGGAAGTTAGCTAGACCCGCAGGGAAGCGAGCTTCGTCTCAAGGATCTGGGCCACGCCGTCGTCGTCGAAATGCGGGGCTTGCTGGCCCGCGGCGCTGATCGCCTCAGGGTGGCCGCTGGCCATCGCGTAACCGTTTCCCGCCCAGCGCAGCATCTCGACGTCGTTGGGCATGTCGCCGAAAGCCACCACATCCGCGGCGTCGATGCCCCTGGACGCCGCATATGCAGCGAGCGTGACGGCTTTGTTGATGCCGGGTGCCGACATTTCCAGGAGAGCAGTCCGCGGCGCCGAGTGGGTGGTCTCCACGAGATGCGCGACGGCGGGCTGAACCTTTGCGAGGAAATCATCCGGAGTGCCGCTGCGCGTCACGGCAAGGAACTTCACGACGGCGTCGTCCGCGGTCAGCGTTTCGTCGAGCCAAGCGGGGGTGAACTCGGCCAGGAGCTCGCTGGTCTCGTTCTCGATGAACCCGGGCTCGAGGTGGAATCCCGTGAGTGTTTCGGCCGCGAACAGGGCGTCGGGCCGGAGCTGCTTGATGATCCGGCGGGCTTCGAGCACGGACTCGATGCCCAAGGCATTGGCCGAAATCAGCTTTTCCGCTTCAAGGTCCCACACCACGGCGCCGTTGGAGCAAATAACGATGCCGCTGTGGCCGATCTGTTCGCGGAGGGGGTAGAGCCAGCGGGGCGGACGCCCGGTCACGAACACCACCTCGATGCCCGCGTCACGGCAGGCATGGAACGCGCGGATGGTGCGGCTGCTGATCTTGCCGTCATGTCCCAGGATGGTGCCGTCAATGTCACTTGCTACGAGCCGCATTATGTCAGTCTACGTGGGGGCCGCCGCCGTCGATCTCGACCCAAAGCTAGTGCCGCTCGAAGTGGCCCGTAATGACGGCCCGTCCCAAGGTGTGTGCGGCCAGCGCGCGGACGAGCGCTTCCGTGGAGGCACCGGCGTCGAGCCCCAGTTCATCGACGTCCACCGCGTGCACGGCCACGATGTACCGGTGCGGTCCGTGCACGGGCGGAGGCGCGGCACCCAGGTATCCGGGGAACCCGGCGTCGTTCTTCAGCTGCAGCGCACCGCCCGGCAAGTGCGAACCGTCCTCACCGCCGGCGCCTGCAGGCAAGGAGCCGGTACTGACGGGGACGTCGACGACGGCCCAGTGCCAGTAACCGCCGGCCCTCGGCGCATCGGGATCGAAGACGGTGACGACGTAACCCTTGGTTCCCTGAGGGGCTCCGTTCCAGCTCAGTTGCGGGGATTCGTCCTTGCCGCCCGCCACGCCGAATCGCTTGCTGGTCTGGGCGCTGCCGAGTGAGTCGCCGTCCCTCAGCGAGCCGCTGGTGAGGTTGAAGGATGGGACGCGGGGAAGGTCGGCGTAACTCATGGCTGCCTTTCGATGCTTGGTTCGGCCTCCGGGACGCCCGAGGCGTTGAGCTCGGCCCTGGTGGGCGGATTCGCGCCCGGCCGGGAGACCGTGATTGCCGCGGCGCGCGCTGCATGGTTGAGGATCCCGTCGAGCACTTCGGCTGGCATGGCGTGCAGCTCTTCCCGGTTTTGGGCCCCGGCCAGCCCGCGGTCAACGATGCCCGAGAGGAGCGCGGCCATGAAGGAATCGCCCGCGCCCACGGTATCCGCCACCTCCACCTTCGGGGCAGCCACGTGGGCCTCGCCCGCTGCGGTAACGCCCCAGGGTCCAGCCGCGCCTCGCGTGACCACCACGACGGCGGGTCCGCCACTGCCGCCCAGGCTCAACCAGCGCCGGGCCGATTCCAAGACATCGACACCGGGATAGAGCCACTCAAGGTCCTCGTCGGAGGCCTTGACCACGTCGGCAAGCGCCACGAAACGCTCCACCTGGGCCCGCGCATAGTCGCGATCCTTGATGATGCTGGGCCTGCAGTTGGGATCGAAGCTGATGGTCGCGTTCGGATGGGCATGCTCGACGGCGGCAAGGACTTCCGCTGCTCCCGGCGCCAACATGGTGGCAATCGAGCCCGTGTGCAGGAGCGATGTCCCCTGAAGCATGAAAGGCAAGCGCGCGGCGAGGCCGGGAAGCTCCCAGGCGAGGTCGAACGTGTAGCTGGCAGCGCCGTCGTCGTCGATCAAAGCGGTGGCTACGCTCGTGGGACTCTCGTCCGGCGGCAGCGGAACCATGACGGAACTGGAGCGCAGATGGGCCGCGATCGAGTCGCCATAGGCGTCCTTGCCGAAGCGGCCGATGAACTGGACTGCATGGTCCAGCCTGGCCAGGCCCACGGCAACGTTGAGCGGACTTCCGCCCACGTGGGCGTCGATTCCCGAGGAACGCTGGACGACATCAACCAGCGCTTCACCTATGACTGTCAGCATGGGACAACTCTGCCACGCGGACGTGGTGTGCGTCTCTCGATGACAGCCGGTGACTTTCCCGGCAAACCGTCACACCAGCAGCCGCTGCACCAACTCCCGGCACTTCTTGTACGCAACCGCCCTGGGGTCGATCAGGTCGAAATGGTCGCCAGGCACCTTGAGGAACTGGGCCGCGCCCCCGGAAGCAGTGGCCGCGGCAACATAAGCCTCGGACTGGCTGCACGGGACGTCCTCGTCCGCGGCGGCGTGGACTGCAAATACCGGGACGGCGATGGGGAGCGAACTCATGGGGTCCGCGTAGATATGCCGTTTGGGGAATCTCACCGAATCCCCACCCATCAGGTTGTCGACGGCGCCGTTGCTCAGGTTGAGCCGCTCGGCATCCGCCAGGTTCAGCAGGCCCGACTGGCTCACGACGCCGGTAAGCTGCACTGCCGCGCCGTTGTCATGCCGATGGAGCTGCCGGTCGGCGTCCGCCGCGCCGATCTTGGAAAGCTTGTCCCGCCCGGCGGCCCAGACCGCCAGATGGCCGCCCGCCGAGTGTCCCAGCGCCACTACTTTGCTCAGGTTGAGCTCATGCTTGCTGGCGATCTCGCCCAGGTGGTCGATCCCGTCGAGGACATCTTCGAACGTATGCGGCCAGCCGCCGCCGTTTCCTGCCCTCCGGTATTCAAGGTTCCAGGCCGCTATTCCGTGCGCCGCGAGGTCCCGCGCAATCGGCTCGCCGAGTTCCGCGCCGTACTGGGAGCGCCAGTAGCCTCCGTGGATCACCACCACCACGCCGTCGGGTCTGCTGCGGTGTGGCTGGAGCGAATTGTCTGGTACGAACAGCTCGCCCCATTGGCTGGAGTGCTGGCCGTAGTAGTACTTGTGCCGCTTCATCGTGTCCTCCTTTGTGCCGAGCCTATCGCGGAGGAGCGACGCGGAGCGGGAGCCGTCGCGGTTTCCGCGCGGACACCGGCTTAAGTCCGGAACCGGCATGCGGCCCGGTCCGGCTCCGCTGCACTGTCGGCCCCCCGCCGTAAGCTGGAGGCATGGCTAGCAATTGGGACAGCTTGGATCCTCAGCTGCGCGAATCAGTACAAGCGAATGTGGAACTCTACGAACGCGTTCGGCCTGCCCTGAAACTCGTCACCCGGGACGTCCTGTTGACCCTGCGGGACATGCTCAAGAACAGCGAGGCCGTGCCGCTCTTCGTCACGGGACGCACCAAGACGGTCGAATCCTTCCGGGAAAAGATCTCCCGCACCGAGGTGCCCCTGGAGGGCGGGCCGCGGGTGCTGAAGTTCCCGGACCCGTTCCGAACCCTGAACGACATGGTGGGACTGCGCGTCATCACCAAGCTTCCGGCCGAGAACGCCGCTGTTGCCAACTTGATCAAACGCCAGCGCCAGCTTTTCGATTGCCGCGGCGACCTTGAGAAGGACATCGGTTCCATCGAGTCCGGTACCTACGGATATTCGAGCCGGCACCTTATCCTCCGCACCATCCAGAACGAGTCCGTGAAGGCCTACCAGCAGGTCTTCAATCCGGACATCCCGCCGAACGGCAGCTACTTCTTCGAATGCCAGATCCGTACGGTTTTCGCGCACGCCTGGAGCGAGATCGAGCACGACATCCGTTTCAAGGCCGAGGATCCGCGCGCCTGGACGCCGCATTTCGACCGGCAGTTCACCGCCACCGCCGCCATGCTGGAAACGGTGGAGAGCGCCTTCGCCGACCTCCACGAACGCTACGAGGAAGTCCGCGGCTACTGGGATCTCGATGGCGAAGGTTCCATGCCGCTCACGCCCAACCGTGTGCGGGACGTCTGGCGAACGCTGCTTCCGCACGTTGACCGTAAAGTTGATGACGACTGGGGTTGGGCTGCGGAGCTCCTTGCGGCCCACGGACTGAACAAGACCGTGGAACTCGCCGGACTCCTCAGCGCCAACCGGATCACCGAGGTCCGCAAAGCCCTGGACCACCGTTACTCCCCCGGACCGGACCGCCTCCTGGATGACCTCCTGCTGTGGCAGTACGGCACTGAACACATCGACCTCACCGCTGAGGCGCCCGACGTCGTCCCCCACCCCCGGCGGGACAGCCTCCAGCGGCGTCTCAAGCAGATTGAGCGGTACCGCCTGACCAACAGCTAAGGATCCATGACACCCGAGCAGCTCCAGTCCCTCCGTTTCACGCTGCGCTCGCCCCGCAGGCTCAAGACGGAAGCGTTGGCTGGTTTGGTGGTGGCGCTTGCCCTCATTCCAGAGGCCATCGCGTTCTCCGTGATTGCCGGCGTGGATCCACGGATCGGGCTCTTCGCGTCCTTCACGATGGGGGTCACCACCGCGATCGTGGGTGGCCGCCCGGCAATGATATCCGCGGCCACCGGCGCCGTCGCGCTCGTTATTGCCCCCGTCATGAAGGATCACGGGCTCAACTACTTGATCGCCACGGTCATCCTCGCCGGGGTCTTCCAAATCGTCCTGGCTGTCCTGGGCGTCACTCGGCTCATGCGCTTCATTCCGCGTTCGGTGATGATCGGATTCGTGAATGCCTTGGCGATTCTGGTGTTCATGGCCCAGCTGCCTGAGCTCATCGGCGTCCCCTGGATGGTGTACCCGATTGTGGCGGTCGGGCTGCTGATCGTGTTTGGCCTGCCCAGAATAACGACGGCGGTGCCCGCACCGTTGGTGGCGGTCGTCTCCCTCACAATCGTCACGGTGCTGGCCGGAATCCGCGTCCCCACGGTGCACGACAAGGGCGAACTCCCCAACAGCCTTCCCGGTTTTTTCCTGCCCAATGTGCCTTTGACCTGGGAGACCTTCCAGACCATTGCCCCGTTCGCTTTGTCCATGGCGCTGGTGGGCCTGCTGGAATCCCTCATGACGGCCAAGCTAGTGGACGACATCACGGACACCCGCTCCAACAAGACCCGGGTCTCATGGGGCCAGGGCATTGCCAACATCGTCACTGGTTTCCTGGGCGGCTTGGGCGGCTGCGCCGTGATTGGCCAGACCATGATCAACGTGAAGGGTTCGGGTGCCCGGAGCCGGCTGTCGACCTTCCTGGCAGGAGCGTTCCTGCTGGGGCTCGTGGTGACGCTCGGGGACGTGGTGGACACCATACCGATGGCCGCTTTGGTGGCTGTGATGATCTTCGTTTCCCTCATCACCTTTGACTGGCATTCGATCCAGCCCGCAACCCTCAAGCGGCTCCCGAAGTCCGAGACCGGCGTCATGCTCGTGGTGGTGGCGACGCACAACCTGGCTATCGGTGTGGGAGCCGGCGTCCTCACGGCCATGGTGCTGTTTGCCCGGAGAGTGGCCCATTTCGCCACGGTGGAACGGAGCGAACTCGAGCTCAACGGCCGGACCGTGGCGAGCTACACGGTGGATGGCGAGTTGTTCTTCGCCTCCTCCAACGACCTCTACACGCAGTTCGACTATGCGAAGGATTCCTCGGGCGGAATCGACCACGTGGTCATCGACCTGCATGCCTCGCACATCTGGGATGCTTCCACCGTTGCCGTGTTGGATTCCGTTACCGAGAAATACCGCAGGCACGGCCGCGAGGTGGAGCTCATCGGCCTCAACGCGGCGAGCGTCCGAATGCGCGAACGGCTGGCGGGCAAGCTCAACGCAGGCTAACCGCCCCTACCTCTCCCCAACTAGCTCGCATTTGTTGTCGTTATGAGGGCCCATAACGACAACAACTGCGAGTCAGTTGGGTCCCGCTCAAGGTGAGCTGATAGCTACGGGGTCTTGAATTCCCACGGCGCGGCCTTGGTGGTTCCCGCGCCGATGGTGCGGCCGGCGAGCCGGTCCAGAAGCAGCGTGATGGCCCCTTCGAGCGCTTCCGGTTCCGGGGTCCCACCGGCCGAACCGGGTGCCAAGACATCAAATCCGGCAGGCTGCATCGTGTCCGATATGACGACTTGGGCTACTCCGCGCCGGGCCAGCTCGCCCACGGTGAGGTCAAGAAGGGTGCCGGGCGGGAGTGCCCCGATGATGGCGCCGTCGGCACCGCCGGAGAGCATGAACCGCCGCCATCCTTCGCCGATGAGGATCACGGGCTGGTAGCCGTGTTGGGGCAATATGCGTGCAGCAGCCGTTGCCAGTGCCCGGTCCCACGGCCATTCCAGGTCGCCGATGGCAATCGCGACGAGGTCGGTCTTGCCGCGCCGCATTCCGCGGGCCGCCTGATTGGGTACATAACCCAGTTCCTTGGCCGCGGCTTGGACCCGCTCTTGTGTCGCTTCGCTGATGCGGGTGGTGCCACCGAGGCGCCCGGACAAGACATAGGACACGGTGGTGAGGGAAACGCCGGCGCTCTTGGCGACGTCCCGGATGGTCGGCTTCGCTCCAAGTCCCATGGCCTAGCGCTTTCCCTTCTTGCGGGAGCCCTTGCCCCGACCCTTGTCCGGGTTCGGGGCATAGCGCTGGGCAACCGCCGGTTTTTTGGCGCCGGTGCCTCGCCGGTCCGGCTTGGGTGCCTTCTTGGGCTTCTCCTGTTGAGCCGAAGGCTGCCGCGAACTTTGCGCAGTGCGGCCCCGGACAATGCCGATGAATTCCTCGATGACCTCGCTCGTGGAGTCGCTCGGCCACGCAAGGGCGATCTGCGTCCCTTCGGCCCCCGTCAGGCGCCGCGCGACCGTGTCCTTGACATTGAAATGCCGGGCCACGGACATCGGCAGGATCACGAGGCCGGCGCCCGATGCCACCACCTGCATGGCCATCTCCGGCCCGCCCATCCCGGCGACATCCAGGAAGTTCTCCTCCGCGAGGTCCTCCAGCGCCACCTCTTCGAACACCGAGATTTCGTGGCCCTTCGGGGCCACCACCACAGGCTGCTCTTCGTAGAGCGGAATGACGTGCAGTCCATCGCGGTCCACCGGCAGGCGGACAAAGCTGAGATCCGCGGAGCCGTCGCGCAGGACGTCCAGCTGCGCGCCGTCGTCGGACAAGAACGAGCGCAGCGGAACATCCGGCATGCGCTCTTCCCAGCGCCGGATCCATTTCCCGGGCGTCACACCGGCGACGTAGGCGAAAGTGAGCCCCTGGGGACCGCTGGTTTCAGCGTCGGAAGCGTCGGGGGTACCGACGGCGGGCAGGGATTCTTGATCGGATGGCACCAGTTCACAGTACCGCGCGGGCGGTAGCCAACCCAGCGCCGGCCCAAGCTACGCCGCGTACACCTGGACCGCCGTGGCCTTGACAACAAAGTGGACGCGCGAGCCCGGTTCCAATCCCAGCTCGGCGGACGCTGAGAGCGTGATGTCCGCCGCCAGATCGCCGGCCCGGACCCGGATGTGGTCCCCATGCGGTTCAAGATCCGTGATCTCAACCGGGAACGAGTTGCGCGGGCTGCCGTGGGCAGCGTCCAGGAAGATGGAAACGGCCGACGGCGGGAACGCGGCGACGCCGGGCTGGCCCGGCTCCGCTTCGTCATCGAGGTCTCCCGCGACATGCAGGCTGGGAAGCTCGGCGGTGGCGGCCGTCCTGAGTCCATCCTCCGTGACGGTGCCCGCCATGAGGTTCACTCCGGCCAGGCCTGCGGCGAATTGGCTTCGTGGACGTCGGAATACCTCACGGGTGGCCCCTTCCTCCACAATCCTGCCCTTTTCCATGACGATCACGCGGTCCGCGAGCATGAGGGCATCCAGGACGTCGTGGGTGATGATCAGGGCACGACGCCCGGACAGGACGCGCTTGAGGAGCCGACGCAAATGCGGAGCGGCGTGGATGTCCAACGCGGACATCGGCTCGTCAAGGAGCAGCAATTCGGGACTGGCCGCCAGCGCGCGGGCCACCGCAACACGCTGGGCTTGGCCCCCGGACAACTGCCCGGGCTTGCGCCCGGCGAACTCCATGGCGTCCACCTCGGCAAGCCAGTGCCGCGCAGCTTCGCGCGATTCCGCCCGCGAAACGCCTGAGCTGCGCGGGCCGAACGCCACGTTGTCCAGGACGCTCAGGTGCGGGAAAAGCAACGGCTCCTGGGCCAACAGCGCCGTACCGCGAAGGTGCGGAGGGGTCCATACCCTGCTGCCGCCGTCGAGGTTGAAGAGAACCTGGTCCCCGAGGCGGGCAGAGCCGGCGTCCGGCCGCAAGAGTCCCGCCGCGACGGAGAGAAGCGTCGACTTGCCGGCCCCGTTGGGTCCAAGGATCGCCACGGTCTCCGCTTGCCCGAGGCTCAGTGACACGTCCAGGTTGCGGGCCCGGACGGTGGCGTCGATCTGGAAACTCACGCAGCTGCCTCCGCAGGAAGCTCCGTGCGGTGCGGCCGCCGGTAGGACAGCCCGACGACGATTACCGCCACCGCGACGAGGACCAGCGAAAGGGCGACGGCGGCGTCCGCGTCGGTCTCTCGCTGCAGGTAGATTTCCAGCGGGAGCGTCCTCGTGACACCTTGCAGGCTCCCCGCAAATGTCAGCGTGGCCCCGAACTCGCCCAGGCTGCGGGCAAAGGACAACACCGCCCCGGACGCAAGACCGGGGAGGACCATCGGGATCGTCACGCGCCTCAGGATGGTGGTGGGGCGGGCGCCGAGCGTCGCCGCAACAGCTTCGTAGCGGTTGCCGGCCGTCCGCAAGGCGCCTTCGAGGCTGACTACCAGGAACGGCAAGGCGACGAACGTCTGGGCCAGGACCACCGCCGTCGTCGAGAACGCGATCTGGATGCCCGCGAGTTCAAGGCTTTTGCCCAGGAGACCCTGCCGACCGAAGGTGTAGAGCAGCGCGATGCCGCCCACCACCGGCGGCAACACCAGGGGCAGGAGGACGAAGGCGCGGAGGAGCCGCTGCCCGCGGAAGGGCCGGCGGGCGAGGACAAGGGCCAACGGGATGCCCAAGCCGATGCAAAGCGCGGTGCTCGCGGCAGAGGTGCGGAGGCTGAGACCCAACGCCGTGAGCGAGGAATCGGAGGTCACCAGCGGGATGAACTGTGTCCAATTGACCTTTGCGACCATGGCAGCCAACGGCAACAGGACGAACAAGCCGCCCACTACCGCCAAGCCATAGACCCACCGTGGAATCCCGCTGAAATTCATCGATGCCTACGGTATGCCGAGGCTTGGGTCACCGGGACCATCCGGGCGGCCCGGGCGACTCTTGTGTGCGGCATGGATTCATCCTAGAACAGCGGCTGTGCCACTTCCCTGCAGGGCCGGATACCCTTGAACCATGACCTCTGCAAACTCCCAGTCCATGAAGCCGGCCACCGTTGCCAAGAAACTTGGCATCTACCTGCCTGCAACACCCCAGGAGTTCCAGGATTCGGAAATCACCCGAGCCGATTTCGCCGAGCTCCAGGCCAACGCCCCGGAGTGGCTCGCCGAGCTCCGCCGGACGGGTCCGCACCCACGCCCCGTCGTGGCACAGAAGCTGAACATCTCCATCAGCGGCCTCGCCCGCGGCGGAATCACCGAGGCCCTCACGACGGCGGAAATCACCGAACTGCTGGCAGCTCCCCCGCAGTGGCTCGTCGTCGAGCGCGCCACGCACGCAGCCGTGCGCTCCGAGGCAAAGCGGATCAAGGAAGAAGCTGCCAAAAAGGAAGCCACGAAGGAAGCCAAGTCCAACGCAACTGCCAAGCGGGACGCACCGAAGGCATCCAAGCGGGACCACGCTTAAGCTCCAAAAGACGTTCACAGGAAGGCAGGACAACCCGGACCGGGGTGTCCTGCCTTCCTGCTTTTGAGCGCGGAACCGGGCTCTCGCCTCCAAGCCTTCCTCGGCGCATACTGAATTTGAGAGCGGTGCGCGTTCGCGTGGAGGTGGTCCGATTGCCCGCCACAACTGGAATCCAGCTGACGGCCTGGGAGATCGGGCTGTGGGGGCTTTTGCTCCTGTGCGCGGTGGTCTTTACCGTCAACATCATCCGGAAAGCGGCCATCCACGGAGCTCCCGACGGCGGCCATCCCGCCTTGCAGGGGCGCCTCGCCCACCGCGATCGGGACCTCGTCAAAGAGCCGGACGCCACCTTCTGGAACATCTTCGCCGGACTCGTGGTGATTGTCCCCGCAGTCGTGATTCCCGCGTTGGCTTCGCCCGCCGTCGGGCTCTTGATGCTCTTCCTCGGCGTAGCTGCCGCTTTTGCAGCCTATGCCGTCGGCCGGAAACTGGAGCGGAACCGTCAGGACCGCGGCGGTTTCACCGAAGCGGCAGCCCGTCACGACATCCTCTTGGCCCGCTGGCAAAGGTATGAACTCGATCCCGCCAAGGGCATCGACTTCCCCGGCATGAGCGATGTCAACGTTCCGCAGACCGCCGCTTTGGTCCGTGCGCTGCAGGAAGCCCAACGCTGCCGTCTTACCGCAGGGACGGACTATGCCCGCGCGGTCGAGAAGTTGGATGTGGCGATGGCCGAAGCCGAAGCAGCTGCGGGCGTTTCTGCGCCGTAGGCGGCTCGCCCCGAATCCAAAAGTGAGGTCTCGGCCCTTTCAACGAGTGAAAGAGCCGAGACCTCACGTGTCGATCGGTACGTATTCCTAGGCCACCGGTACCGGAGAGACGCGGTTGTTTACGGTGACGATCCTGGCGGCGGTTGCCTGGCCCATCCGGACCGCGCCGTCAACGTGCTGGTAGCCTTCGGCAGCCAGATCGGAGGAGGACCAGTAGATCGGTCCTACGTTGGCGTGCTGGTCCTTGCCGTAACGGTGCAGGCCGCCCAGGTCGTAGCTGGCCGCGTAGGCGCCACGGGTCCATTCTTCGGAACCCCAGTCGGATTCGTAGTAGACCTCGGCGTCCAGGGCTTTGTCGCCAAGGAAGCTCGCGATGGACTCAAGGACCTTCTTCTTGCGGTCCTCGGCGCTCAGCTCGAAGACCGCGTCTGCCTTTTCGTCCGAGATGAAGCCCACCAGGGTCCCGCGGGCGTCTCCGTGGTTGGTGTTGTCGTAGACCTCCTGGACCAGGGCGTCGGCGCCGAAGCCCGTTCCGGACAGTCCGTCTTCGCGCCAGAACGGCGTGCTGTAGACAGCGTGGACCTTGATGACCAAGCCCAAGGACTGGTGCTGGTGCATCTGGTGCTGGCGGCGCGGCAGCGGCGGGTTGAAGGACACGCGGGAGTACAGGTTCGGCGGGACAGCCATGATCACGAATCGCGCATTGACGGTTGCACGCTCGGATTCAACGGTGACCCGATGGCCTTCGCCGGCCGTCTCCCAGTTGATGGTGCGGACCGGGCTGTTGAGTACGACGTCGTCACCCAGCTCCGCGGCGATCAACAAGGAGACCTGCTGCATCCCGCCGATAACCCGCTTGTCCAGGATGAAGTCTTCGTCCGTCAGGTTGGAGAAGGATCCTGCCGAGGCTGCCATCAGCACCGCTTGCAGTGCCGAGAAAGCATGGGCCGGCTTCGTCAGCATGCCGCCCGCGATGAAGAGGCCGATATTGTTGCAGGCCTCCTCGTCCGTGGAGTTCTGGCGCAGCCAGTGGTGGAAGGAAATGGTGTCCAATTCGCGGGCCTTCGGGTGGGCCCATGGCTCCTCCGGGCCGATCTCTGCGGCGAGGCCGTCCAGGATGGCAGTGAGCTTGTCCATTTCGGCTGCGGTGGTCTCGCTTACGGGAAAGGACGCCCCGGTGTAGCGGGTGCGGGTGCCGTCCGGCGCGAGGTACACCGATTCGCCGTCGCGGTAGCGGGAGTACATTTTCAGGCCCAGCTCGTCCAGGAGCCCCATGAGGGCGGTCTGGTCCGGGGACACCCATTGTCCGCCGATTTCCAGCATGGCCCCGTCAACGGTGTCGGTCCAGGTGCGGCCACCGACGCGGTCGCGTGCTTCGAGTACGGCAACGCTGAGTCCGGCTTTCTTCAATTCGCGTGCGGCCGTCAACCCCGACGGACCGGCACCGACAATTACGACGTCGCGATCAAGATTCAACATGATGTCCTTTCTGTGGCCGTCCCCGTTGGCTGACCAATAAATGAATGACGTTCATTTATCTCAACTGTAGCTGGATTGGCCCCGGCTGTGAAGACCCAAATGGAATAATGCTGATGACACTGCTTCCAGAAAGGTCAGCGATGCCTGAACCCACCCCCGCCCCCGGCGAGACCAAAGCGCGCCGCAGGGCAGGTCGGCCAATGGCGGCGGTCCTCGACCAGGACGGCATCACTGCCGCGGCCCTGGAACTGATCAGCAAGAAGGGCTACGACGGCCTCACGATGGCCGCACTCGCGCGCTCCCTGGGCGTCGCGCCGTCGGCCCTTTACAACCACGTCTCCTCCAAGGACGAGGTCCTGAAACTCGTTGAAGAGGACCTGATGTCCAAAGTCGACTTCGGGGGTTTCAGCACGCTCCCTTGGGAGGATGCCGTCCGGCAGTGGGCTTATTCCTACCGCGGCATCTTCGCAAGGCACACCCCGCTGATCTCGGTGATCGCGGTTCTTCCCGTGACGGACGCCCCGCAGACCCTCGCCATGTACGAAGCCGTAACCGAGGGCTTCCTCCGCGCCGGTTTCCCGGAGCAGCAGATCATCCCGAGCATCGTGGCCCTTGAGGCTTACATTTTCGGCGCCGCATTCGACGCGAACGCACCGGCGGACATTTTCGATTCCGGCCGCTTGGCAGACTCCACGCCGCACTTCACCTCGGCGGTCCGCAGCCTCGGGCCCGAGCGGAACAACTACCCGTCCGACCTCGCGTTCACCATGGGCTTGGATGCGTTGATCACCGGGCTCGGCGCCCTGCGGGTGTAGCCCAACTGACTCGCAGTTGGTGTCGTTATGAGCCCTCAAAACGACACCAACTGCGAGCCAGTTGGGAGTTACGAGGGGTTTGGCGAGTTAAACAAAGGAACCCCGGTCAGAGACCGGGGTTCCTTTGAATTGCGTGCGCGAGGGGGGATTTGAACCCCCACACCCTTTCGGATACTGGCACCTGAAGCCAGCGCGTCTGCCGTTCCGCCACTCGCGCGCAACTTCCTTCGCCCGGGCCACACCAGGTTTCCCCGGCCTCACCCCTGCGAAAGCAGCGAGATCAAGCATAACGGACAACCTGTTGAAAACGCCAATCGTCCAAGGGCCGGGCAGTAAAACCCCGGGATCCCACCGTTTGCCGGTCCCCCGCACGATTACTGAAATCACGCGAGAAGCGTCGCGAAATGATGCGGGCCACCGAACTTTTCCGGCCTTCCAGGCGTTGTGGAATAAGGCCATTCACAGTCTTGCCCAGTAGTATCGGGGTTGAAGACAGGCTCCTTGCGTGCGCTCCGGCCACTGCGGGGATTCGTCTTGGCTACTGATATCGCAGAGTCAACGAAACGGAAGGAGAAGGACCATGGGCTTGCTTGACAGGGTTGAACGTGGCATAGAAAAGGCCGTCCGCGGCGTCTTCTCCACCGGTTCGCGGGCAAAGGTGGAGCCGGTGGAGATAGCGAGCAAGCTTCGCCGTGAACTGGACAACAAGTCCATCACCATTTCGGCCGGCCGTACCTTGGCTCCCAACATCTTCGATGTCCTTTTGAGCGATGCGGACTTCACGCGCGCCCAGGACTGGGGTACTCCCCTGGCCGAAGAATTGTGCGACGTCGTCATCCAGCACGTGCGCAGCCAAGGTTACATCCTGCAGGGTCCGGTACGGATCTCCTTCCGCCACGACGAAGCCCAGCGCGAAGGCCATTTCGAAATCACGTCCAGCACTGAGAAATCCAATGGGGCTGCCGCGCCTGCTGCTCCCCGGCCAGTGGTCCCGGCCGCGCCAAACCGCGAACCCACGCGGCTCCAGCCTGTCCTGGACATTGGCGGACAACGCTATTCCCTTAACGCGCCTTCGATCGTGCTGGGCAGGTCCTCCGAGGCCGACATCCTGGTGGACGATACCGGCGTCTCGCGCAAGCACTTGGAAATCCAGACGGCGGACGGAGTCATCCACGCCGTCGACCTCGGTTCCACCAACGGAAGCTACGTCAACGGCCACAAAGTGGACGGCAGTGTGGAATTGACTGACGGATCCACCATCACCATGGGACGGACCAAGATCATCTTCAGACTTCTCCCCCAGCCTTCTGGTGGGCGCCCGTGAGCGACATCAGCGAACTGACCATCACCGCACTCCGCTTCGGCTTCCTGCTGTTGCTGTGGGTCCTGATCTTCAGCATCGTCTCGACCATGCGTCGCGATCTCGTGATCGGCCGCAAAGCCGCAATGGGGACTCCGACGGCGCGCGAGTTGCGCAAGCATCCGGAACTCGCCCCCGCACCGCCCCAGCCCGTGAAGCAGCAGGCACACCAGCTCGTCGTCGTCGAAGGTCCACTCAAGGGCACCACGCTTCCTCTGGCCGCGAGCCCTATTCTGCTGGGCCGCGCGCAAGAGGCCACCTTGGTCCTTGAGGATGATTATGCTTCGGGCAGGCACGCGCGCTTGTTCCCCCAAGGCAGCCGCTGGTTCATCGAAGATCTCGGTTCCACCAACGGCACCTACCTCGCCGATCAGCAACTGACCCGCGCCCTGCCGGTGGAGCTTGGCGTCCCCGTGAGGATCGGCAAGACGGTCATCGAATTGAGGCCGTAGCCGATGGCTTCCCCCCAGGCCTCCGAGGGCAAGTCACTGCCTCCGGAACTTCCCCTCATCATGCGCTACGCGGCGCGGTCCGACGTCGGGCGTGTCCGCTCGAAGAACGACGACTCCGCGTACGCCGGCCGGCACCTTGCCGTCGTCGCGGACGGCATGGGCGGGCATGCGGGCGGGGACGTCGCCTCGGCGTCCACCGTGCTGGACATGATCCACCTCGATCACGATTCCTACCCGGACGGCGCGGAAACAGTCCTGGCAGATGAAATCCAGACCGCCAATTCCCTCCTTTCCGAGCTTGTCCACGTCGACCCGAAGCTTGCGGGCATGGGCACCACGGTCACTGCCCTGCTGCTCGAAGGCAGGCGGCTGCACTTCGCTCACATCGGCGATTCCCGCGCCTACCGCTTGCGCAATGGCAAATTCGAGCAAGTCAGCGTGGACCACACTTTCGTCCAGAGGCTGATTGACGAGGGCCGCCTGCGCCCGGAGGAAGCCGAAACCCACCCGCACAAGAACGTCCTCATGCGCGTTCTGGGCGACGTGGACGCCAGCCCCGAACTGGACCTGGACGAGCTCGACGTCGAACCAGGCGAACGCTGGCTCCTCTGTTCCGACGGTCTGAACTACGTCCAAGGCGCCGTCGTGGAGCAAGTAGTCCGCGAAACCAAGGACCTTGCCGAATGCGCCGAGCTCCTCATTGAGCTCACGCTCGCCAACGGCGCTCCGGACAACGTCACCGTGGTGCTGTTGGAAATCGTGGAGGAGACGGGCGACAATCTCAGCACGGCCGCCGTCGATGTCGTCCCGGAGGCGCCAGCGAACACGGCCGAAGCGGCAAAGGCCGCACCTCGCAAGGACGGGCACGGCAGCGATGCCAACGCACCGGCTAAAGAGTCCGGAAGCAACGGCCCCGCAGCGGGCCGGGTCCCGTCGCGGGAAACAACGTCCGACGCCGGACCTTCCGCCGCCGCGGTAAAGCCCGGCGCCGCCGCGGAACCCGAAGCCGCGGGTCCCGCAAATCCCGCAAGGGCTACCGAACCTCCGACGGCGACAGACCCCCACCTTGGCGAGCACCTGTCGGCCGAGATCCTCCGCGAAGAGCTCTCGAGCCGTCCGCACGAACTGGTCGGTGCTGCCGCAACCGCGGCCGATACGGGTTCGATCCCCACCATCGCGGGACGCAGCGTTGCGCGCCGGGCTGCCACTGTACTGACCCACAAGGCTGACCAGGACCGTCAGGATCCCCAGCCGATTGCCGCCCGGAAGCGGCGCTGGTTGACGCCGGCTATTGCAGCGGTCTTGGCCATTTTCGTGATCGCCGGGCTGTGGCTCGGTTATGCGTGGACCCAGACCCGCTACTACGTCGGTGAATTCAACCAGCACGTCGCGATTTTCAACGGCATTTCGCAGAGTCTTGGCCCGTTCCAGCTGTCGAAGGTAGAGGCCACGACGAATATCCGCATGGACTCTTTGCCTGAATACACGCAACAGACACTTCGTCAGACCGTTCCGGCACGGGATCTCTCCGATGCCCAGCAGATTGTGAAAAGCCTCCAGGAGAACGGCACCACCGGGCTGCCGGCCAATTGCCCGACGGCCACCGCCACACCGACGGCAAGCCCCACCCCTACCGCAAGCCCCACGGCAAGCCCGAGTCCTTCGAACCGGCCAACATCGTCACCGACGTCCACGCCGGTCCCTTCGTGCGCGGTGTCCCGATGATTCTGGCCATCACCGCACCCCAGCCACGCCGCAACGTCGAGCTCGTCCTGCTGGTCCTTGCCCTCGCAGTGGGAATCGGCGCCAGCGCCATGGTCGGGCTCAATAATGCGACCGCGTTCGACGGCGACTTCTGGTTCCAGTCGAGTCTCTTGATCGTGGCTGCATTTGCCTTCCACATGATCCTCAGGTTCCGCGCAAAATATGCCGATCCGATCATGCTTCCGATCGTCGTTGCCCTCAACGGCTTGGGACTGGCCCTCATCCATCGCATGGATCAGCCCGGCGAGGACACGGGTAACAACCAGTTGCGCTGGACCCTCCTGGCCATGGCGGTGTCAATCGTCGTGATCTGGTTCGTCAAGGACCACCGCCTCCTTCGCCGCTTCACCTTCATCGCGCTGGCGGCCAGCGCAATTCTCCTTGTGCTGCCGCTCGTTCCGGGTATCTCAGCCGGCGAGGTGCTTGGCGCGAGCGTGTGGATCCGGCTCGGCCCCATGACCTTCCAACCAGGCGAAATCGCCAAGATCACCCTGGCTATCTTCTTCGCAGGTTACCTTTCGTCAAACCGCGACCTCATCCTGCTGGCCGGCCGCAAGATCGGCCCCATGCAATTGCCGCGCTTCAAGGATCTCGGCCCCATGCTCACGGCCTGGCTCGTGAGCATCGGCATCCTCGTCTTCCAGCGGGACCTGGGCACGTCGATCCTTTTCTTCGGCTTGTTCATCGTCATCATTTACGTGGCAACAAGCCGGATCAGCTGGGTGGTCATCGGCGGTGTACTGATCATCGGTGGCGGATTCCTGGCATCCAAGTTCTTCTCGCACGTCGCGTTCCGCCTGGACAGCTGGTGGAACGCCTTCACACCGGAAGTCTTCGACCGGTCCCCGGGCGGCAGCGGCCAGATCGTCCAAGGCCTCTTCGGCATGGCCGACGGCGGCCTCGGGGGCACCGGCCTCGGACAAGGCCGGCCGGACCTGGTGCCGTTCGCGAACAGCGATATGATCGTGGCCCTCATCGGTGAGGAACTCGGACTGATCGGCCTCTTTGCCGTCGTGCTGCTCTACATGCTCCTCTTCACCCGCGGCTTCCGCGCGGCCCTTGGCGCGCGGGACGCGTTCGGCAAGCTCCTGGCGTGCGGCCTCTCCTTTGCCATCGCGCTGCAGTGCTTCGTGGTGATAGGCGGCGTCACGCGGCTCATCCCGCTCACCGGGCTCACCACTCCCTTCCTGGCGGCAGGCGGTTCCTCCCTGCTTGCCAACTGGATCATCGTGGGCTTGCTGCTCATGATTTCGAACACCGCGCGCGGCCCGGTGGATACCTCGCCCATTACCCATGCCCCCACAGAGGCGGTGCAGACCTCATGAACCATTCCATACGCAATTCGTGGATGGCAGCCGTTGCCATGTTCGCCCTGCTCTTTGGCGCGATCAGCTATGTCCAGGTCATCGGCGCCGGCGACCTCAATGACAATCCGTGGAACCAGCGCGCCGTCCTGGCGAACTACTGCAACGACCGCGGCGCGATCATCGTGGGCGGCAAACCAGTCGCAGAATCCGTTCCCGGAGACGAAACCTGCAAGTACCAGCGCAGCTACGCCCAGCCGGAGCTCTATGCGGGGATCACGGGCTACTTCTCCCGGACCTATGGATCCACCGGGCTCGAGCAGCAGCTCCGGGACGAACTGGCCGGCAGTTCCGACCAACTCTTCCTCGACCGTGTCAGCCAGATTTTCCTCGGCAGCCAGCCAAAGGGCGCCTCGGTGGAACTGACCCTCGATCCCGTGATCCAGAAGCTCGCCTACGACCTCATTCCTGACGGTCAGCGCGGCTCGATCGTCGTCACCAACCCCAAGACGGGCGCGATCATCGCGATGGTCTCCAAGCCGTCCTACGATCCCAACCTGATCGCGACGCACGATCCCGCCAAGGAAAAGGCCGGCTACGACCAAATCAACCAGGTTCCCGGCATCAACCTCAACCAGTCCGTGAGCGGACCCACCGGTCAGCTGCTGGCGCCCGGCTCCGTCTTCAAGCTCGTCGATACCGCCGCCGCATTGAGCTCGGGGAAGTATAACAAGGACAGTGTCCTGCCGAACCCGGCGAGCCTGCCGTTGCCCGGTTCGAACGCCTCGCTGCCCAACTATGCCGGCGGCAACTGCTCAACCCGCGACACGGCCGATTTCCCTTTCGCTTTGGAGCAGTCGTGCAACACGCCCTTCGCGAGCATCGCCCTGGACCTGGGCCAGAAAGCCATCGCGGACCAGGCCAGCAAGTTCGGCTTCGGGCAGGATTTCGGGGACCAGCTCAAGCTTCAGTCCGCAGTCAGCGTCTTCCCCACGAACCTGGACCAGGCCGCACTGGCCCAGTCCGCCGTCGGGCAGCGCGACGTCAGGGCCACTCCGCTGCAAATCGCGATGATGACGGCGGCCATCGCCAATAAGGGCGTCCAGATGAAGCCGAACCTCATCAAGACTGTGCGGGCACCGGACCTGCGCGTCATCAGCGAACCCAAGCCCGAGGCGCTGCGCACGTCCACCACGCCCGATATCGCCAGCCAGATCACGCAGTGGATGACCGACGTCGTATCGCAAGGCATCGCGAGCGGTGCGGCGGTACCGGGAATCCAGGTGGCCGGCAAGACCGGTACGGCGCAGCTCGGAGATACAGGCTTGAACAACTCATGGTTTACCGGGTTCGCCCCGGCCAACGACCCGCAGGTAGCCGTCACCATTGTCATGGAAGGCGTTGATGTGTCTACCGGCGCAAAGCTAACCAGTCCGAACGCGAAGAAGATTTTTGAGGCGGTGTTGAATAAGTGAGGCCTACGTCAGGAATCACCCTCGGCGGCAGGTTCCAGCTGACCAGTCGCATTGCGATTGGCGGCATGGGAGAGGTCTGGAGGGCAAAGGACCAGATCCTTGGCCGGATCGTCGCCATCAAGGTGCTCAAGGAGGAATACACGGGTGACCCCGGGTTCCTCCAGCGGTTCCGTGCCGAGGCCCGCCACACCGCGTTGCTTAATCACGTGGGGATCGCCAACGTCTTCGACTACGGAGAGGAAGACGGCTCCGCTTACTTGGTCATGGAGTTGGTGCCGGGCCAGCCGTTGAGCAGCATCCTGGAACACGAGCAGGTGCTCTCGCCGGACCGCACCATGTCCATCATTTCCCAGACCGCCCGGGCACTGGCCCCCGCGCACGCCCAGGGCCTGGTGCACCGCGATATCAAACCGGGCAACCTCCTGATCACGCCGGACTTCCGCGTCAAGATCACCGACTTCGGCATCGCCCGCCTGGCAGACCAGGTTCCGCTGACGCAGACCGGGCAGGTCATGGGTACGGCCCAGTACCTCGCTCCGGAGCAGGCCACGGGGCAAACGGCCACGGGCTCCTCAGACATATATTCCCTCGGGGTTATTGGCTACGAATGCCTTACGGGGCATCGCCCGTTCTCCGGCGAATCCCAAATCGCCATTGCGCTGGCCCAGGTCAACGACGCACCGCCGCCGCTGCCCGAAAGCCTGCCCACCCCGGTACGCGCCCTGCTGATGTCCATGCTCGCGAAGGATCCGAAGAACCGTCCTGCGGATGCCATCAAGCTGGCCGAGGCCGCGGAAGCGATCCGCGCGGGCGATATCGCCGCGGCACACGCCGCTGTACCGGGAATGTTGCTCTTCGAATCCGCCACGGGCCCCATCACCGCGCCGACCAACATCGCCACCGCTCCCACGGGGATTGTGGCCTCGCCTTACGGCAGGGAAGCACGTTCGACGTCGACGTCGGCACTCCCGGTGATCGGCGCCGCAGCAGCAGGCGCCGCAGCGGTAGGGGCTGCCGCCGAGGGCGGAAACGCGTTGGCCCGCGCCAATGCCCTGGCCGCCGAGCGCAGTTTGGACGAGGCCGACGAACACGGCCAGTACATCCACGAGGAAGAGGAGTACCGGGAAGAGCCGCAGCGGAAGAAACGCAGCCCGTGGACGTGGCCGCTCATCGCGCTGATCGCTCTCGTATTGCTCGCCATAGCGGGGGCGATCCTGACCCAGTCGGGGCTGTTCTCGCCGAGCAGTCCCGCGCCAGCCACGACGGCCCCTCCGAGCCAGGTCTCGAGCGCGCCGCCAACCTCGGCAAGTCCGAGCCCCACGGAGACATCCGCCAGCCCGACGCCGACAACGCCGACCCCCGAGACCATCAACCTGATCCCGGACCAGTACAAGGGACAGCCGTACGACAAGGTGCGCTCGGACCTCAACGCGCTCGGCCTCGTGGTCAGCGGCAGCCAGGTCTTCGATCCGTCCGCGCCCGGCACCGTCATCGACATTAATCCTTCCGGCCCCGTGGCCAAGGGATCGACCATCACCGTCACCTACTCCAAGGGACCCCAGACGGTCACAGTGCCGACTATCGGCAAGGGCGCCACCGAGTCGCAAGTGCAGGCTGCCATCGAGGGTGCAGGCCTCCGTTGGGTCACGGGCGATCCCGTTGACGGGGCAACCGGCCAGGCGCCCGGTACATTCGTCAGTTCAGATCCTGCGGCCGGGCAAAAGGTGAACGCCGGCTCCGTCGTGACCTACCACTTGTCCAAGTCGGCCGCGTCCGCTTCTCCCTCAGCCAGCCGCTAAGACACCATGCCAACCGGACGCTCCACCCCTGCCCACAGAGAGGACAGCACTCCAATGACATCCCAGCGCGTCCTCAACGGGCGGTACGAACTCGGTGAATTGCTAGGCCGTGGTGGCATGGCCGATGTCTACAAGGGCACCGACACTGTGCTCGGGCGGACCGTGGCGGTGAAGCTGCTGCGTGCCGATCTTGCCCGCGACCCGCAGTTCCACGCCCGCTTCAAGCGCGAGGCACAGGCGGTGGCGGCCCTGAACCACTCCTCGATCGTGGCCATCTACGACACCGGCGAGTACACGGTGTCCGGCGGACCGGGCGAGGACGTCCGGGTCCCTTACATCGTCATGGAATACGTGTCCGGCCGGACCCTCCGCGACTTGATCCGTGCCAAGGAATTGGACATTGACCAGGCCATCGAGTTCATCCTTGGCGTCCTTGCCGCGCTGGAGTACAGCCACAAGGCCGGAATCGTCCATCGCGATATCAAACCTGCCAACGTCATGGTGACCGGGGAGTCAAACGATGTGAAGGTCATGGACTTCGGAATCGCCCGGGCGATGGCCGATTCCGCGGCAACCATGACCCAGACGCAGGCCGTCGTTGGCACGGCCCAGTACCTGTCGCCCGAGCAGGCCCTCGGCGAAACGGTGGATGCCCGCAGCGATCTGTATTCCGCGGCGTGCCTGCTGTTCGAAATGCTCACGTCCCGCCCGCCGTTCACCGGCGACAGCCCTGTCTCGGTGGCCTACCAGCACGTCCGCGAGATCCCGGAGCCAGCCAGCACGTTCAATCCGGCCGTTTCGGAGGCGCTGGACAGTGTCCTCGCCAAAGGCCTGCAGAAGAACCGGGCCGATCGTTTCCAGGATGCAGCTGCGTTCCGCCGCGCCTTGCGTGCCGCCAAGAACGGTGTGGCCGTCCCGGCCGTCGCCGCCGGAGCACCCACAGACGTCCAGGACGTCGTGCCGCCGACGCAGCAGATCGCGGAAGGCACTTTGGCGCGTGGCCTGACGGGCGCCGAATTCCTCGACACCACCCTGACCGGAAGGTCGGGAAACGGTCAGAACGCCGCCGACCAGGACTTGCTGGCCCTGCAGGCCGGCGAAGCGGAATCCGAAGCAGACCACGACGGCGCCATGCCGCTTGGTTTCGCCCCCGAACGCGAGCGGACCGCCCGGCAGAAGTCCCGCCGTCGGGCATGGACCGCGGTAGTGGTTGTTCTCGTCCTGCTCGTCTTGGCCGGTGGCGCATTCTGGGTGTACAGCACGGTCAACCAGAAGCCGGCTCCGCCCACATTGGTCGCAGTACCGCAGGTGGCCGGCATGACCGAAGCCGCGGCATTGCAGACGCTGTACGGCGCCAACCTCAGCCCGGAGTCGAACCACGTCCCGGATGACAAGGTCCCCAAGGGAACGGTGATCAGCAGCGATCCCGGCGTGGGGTCCCAAGTGGCCCTGAAATCTCAAGTCATGCTGAACGTTTCCGACGGGCCGGTCTCGGCGACTGTCCCGGCAGGCCTGAGCGGCCTCACCGAAGCCGCTGCCCGCGACCTCCTGCGTCAGGCTGGCCTCGTGGGTGGGTCAAGCACCTTGGCCAACAGTGCCACGGTTCCCGCGGGCTCCGTCATCAGCACCAAGCCCGCATCCGGGGCCGTAGTGGGCGTAGGCAGCACCGTTGACCTGGTGGTCTCCACGGGCAAGGTAGCCGTGCCTCAGCTCGTTGGTTTGACTGAGGCCGATGCAGAAGCGCTGCTCAAGGCGAACGGCCTGGCCATTGCGGTCACCGAACAGGAGAATTCGCAAGTAACCCCGGGCAAGGTGACGAGCCAGGGCGACGCTTTCAATTCCCTCGTGGAGCAGGGCAAGACCATCAGCGTGATTGTCGCGAAGGCTCCCGCCCCGCCGCCGAGCCCGTCTCCGACCCCCACGCCGTCTCCAAGCGACACCCGGGGCGGTGGCGGCGGAGGATCCGGCCTGGGCGGACTAGGCGGCTAGCGCTGGATCAGGGGGCTAAGGGTGGCCGCACGTGCGGCCGCTCCGGACATCCCCAGTGATTCAAGCCAGTTGCCGAGCATGAGGTAGCCACCTTCGGTGAGCACCGATTCCGGGTGGAACTGCACACCGCACAGCGGCGCAGTGCGGTGCTGCAGGCCCATGACAACTCCGCTAGCGGTTTCGGCGGTGATTTCCAGAACGTCGGGGATGCTTTCCCGGACAGCCGCCAGGGAGTGGTAGCGGGTGGCGGTCACCGGCGAAGGCAGCCCGGCGAAAACGCTCTTGCCGTCGTGCTGCACAGGCGATGTCTTGCCGTGCATGAGCTCAGGGGCATGCGTGACGATCCCGCCGTAGGCCTCGGCCAAGGCCTGGTGTCCGAGGCAGACCCCGAACATCGGCTTGTTGTTGTCTCCGCACCACTTGATCAACTCAATGCAGACGCCGGCTTCGGCAGGGGTGCCGGGCCCCGGGGAGATCAACACGCCGTCGCGCGCGTCCGCCAGCTCGATCGCCTCGGCGAGGGTGACGTCGTCGTTCCGGACCACCGTGGTTTCGGCACCGAGTTCCTGCAGGTAGCCGACCAGGGTGTAGACGAAGCTGTCGTAGTTGTCCACGACGAGGATTTTTGTTGTGCTCATGGCTGCTGTGCTGAACCAATCGTTGAGTCGGTGAGGGTGGTGAACTGTGACATCCAGGGGAAAAGGAACTGGACCATCAGGACAATCGCGCATGCCACGAGGGCAGCTGATGTCAGGATACGCACCCATAGTGGCCCCGGGAGGTGGCGGAAGATCCATCCGTACATGGCTTAGCCCTTTCCGGCCGTCTGGGCGACTTGCTTGGCGATCTCCTGCGGCGGACCGGCGGAGGCGGGTTGCCAGCTTTCCAGCAGGGAGTACGCGATGATGCGTTCCTGGGAACCAAAGCGCGGATTGCAGCTGGTCATGGTCAGGTAGCTTTCGGTGGGCTCCACACCCGGCTGAGTGGGGACCGGAAGAAGGACATCGGTCCGCGACGGCAGCACGATCTGGTTGTTGCGGAAAACATACGTGTAATAGCCGTCTTTGGTCTGCACGTATATTTTGTCGCCGGGAACCAGGAGATGGATGTTGTCGAGGACGGCGCCATGGGTCTGGCGGTGTCCGGCGACGGCGAAGTTGCCCGGCGCTCCCGGCATGCTCGTGGATCCGTAGTGGCCAAGGCCCAGCGTGTCCAGAATGTCGGAACCGGTTCCCTCGATGATGGGCCGCGAATAGTCAGGGCCGAACCGGGGAATGTACATGATGCCGATCATGCCGCCGTGTTCGGGAGCCTGGGCAACCACGGGTTTCCCGTAGTTGGGCGGTGCGGCAGGATTGGCAGGGGCAACAGGCGCCACCGGTCCCGCAAAACTCTTCGCAAATCCCTGGACGGCCTGGCTCTGCTTGGCGTCGGCTTCGACGTTGGTCCACCACAGCTCCCACGCCACAAAGAGCAACAGGATGATTCCCGCGGTGAGCAGGAGTTCGCCCACTACCTGGACGATCCTGCGCACGACGTCGCCTTTGCTTGGCCGTCCCTTGCGCCGCGGCGGGCGGGACTTGCGCCCTCCCCGGCGGCCACCCTCTGCGCCGGTTCCCGTGCCGTCGTCCGGTACGGCAGCGGCTTGCTGCGTCTGCTGCTGCGCCACTGGATCTCCTCTTGACAGGCGCGGATGCCCGACGACGAGCAGTCTCCGAAATCCGGCTAGACTTGGCTGCTAGAACGAACCCCGGAATTGCCGCGTGCGCGTTGACCGCTGGAATTTTCCTTCCTGCAGGATATCAAGCTGGCGCGCGGCCTTTCATTCAGCCGGCCAAGGAGGATCCGTGCCCGAGTCCAAGCCCCGCAAGAGGGCCGCCCGCCCCACCGAAGCGGCCACCGCGCAGCAGTACAAGCCGAACCCCATCTGGTACAAGCCCGTCATGTTCGGTCTCATGATCATCGGCTTGCTGTGGATCATCACGTTCTACATCACGAGCGGCCAGCTTCCCGTACCTGCGTGGGCGTCCTGGAACATCGTGGCAGGCTTCGGCATCGCGATCGTCGGCTTCCTGATGACCACGCGCTGGCGCTCCTGAGCGGCGACCTCACATTTCGGCCGCCTGCCGCGTCTACTAGACATGACCATCAGGCACACCACCATTGATTCCCCACTAGGTCGGCTCACGCTGACTGCCCGGGACGAGTCGCTGACCGGCATCTTCTTCGAGGGTCATTGGCATATGCCGCCTTCGGAATTCTTCGGGGAAGCCGTCCCCGCCGAGGATCCCTTGTTCCAGCAAACTGCCCGTGAACTCGGCGAATACCTGGCTGGCGAGCGAACGGTGTTCGACGTCGCTTTCAAGGTTTCAGGTAATCCGTTCCAGGAGCGGGTCTGGGCCAGGCTGGAACACATTCCGTACGGCGAAACCGTCAGTTACGGCGAATTGGCCACCGAACTGGGCGATCGCAATCTTTCGCAAGCCGTCGGTTCGGCGGTTGGCCGCAATCCACTCAGCATCATCATCCCTTGCCATCGGGTTGTGGGGCGCGACGGGAGGCTCACCGGATACGCCGGCGGCCTCGACAACAAACGCTTCCTCCTGGAACTCGAAGAACCGGCCGCGGCGAAGGAAAGCAAGCTCTTCTAATGGAGCCCAAGAAGCCTTTCGAACTTGTCGTCCGGGAGCACGGACCCACGGTCCTTCGCGTGTGCCGCGCGGTTCTGGGCGCCCACGACGCCGAGGACGGCTGGTCGGAGACTTTCCTCTCCGCGTTGAAGGCCTACCCCGAACTTCCGGCGGGCGCCAATGTCCAGGCTTGGCTCGTCACCATCGCCCACCGCAAATCCATCGACATCGTCCGCGCCAGGAACCGCCGGCCGCTTCCCGTGGACGAACTTCCTGTGCGACCATCCGGACTCGGCATCCCCGGCGACGGTCACCGGGAGGTGCTCGACGCCGTCGGGCAGCTCCCCCCGAAGCAGCGCCAGGCGGTGGCGTACCACTACCTCGCCGGGCTTCCCTACAAGGACATCGCCGGGCTTCTCGGCGGAACCCCCGACGCCGCGCGTCGAGCGGGAGCCGACGGCGTCAAGGCGCTGCGCACCATTCTCACCGAAAACACCGATAGCTCCGAGAGCTACGTGAAAGAAGAAACCCCATGACCATCCATCATGACGAACCGGACGTCTCCGCGCTCCTCGCACCCCTCGACTCCGTGGAACCCGGCCTCATGCAGCGGCTCCACGACCGCCTCGCGGCGACTGCCGCCGAACAGCACACCCTCGACATTGCCTACCGCACCGTGGATTCGCCGATCGGCAAACTGCTGCTCGCAGCCACTGAACGCGGCATGGTGCGCGTGGCGTTCGAAGTGGAAGACCACGACGCCGTGCTGCAGCTCCTCGCGGAAAAGCTCAGTCCGCGGATCCTCTTCTCTGCCAGCCGCCTGGATCCGGCCGCCCGCGAGTTGGACGAATACTTCGCGGGAACCCGGCACGGGTTCGACCTGCCCTTGGATTTCAGCCTTTCGCGCGGCTTCCGGCTGAGCGTCCTGGAACACTTGCCGCAGATCGCCTACGGCCACACGGAAAGCTACGCGCAAGTGGCTTTGGCTACCGGCAGCCCGCGGGCCGTTCGCGCCGTCGGCACCGCTTGCGCCACCAACCCCTTGCCGGTGATTGTTCCGTGCCACCGGGTGGTGAAGTCCGATGGCTCGTTCGGAAACTACCTCGGCGGTACGGAAGCCAAACGCGCCTTGCTGGCTCTCGAGGCAGCATGACTTCGGGATGGATGGAGCCGCTGTTTCCGCTTGAGTTGCCGGACGGGCCCGACGCCGGTCCACGGGAGATCGCGCCCGGCGCCGTGCACGTTCCGGGCTGGCTGAGCCTTGAGCAGCAGCAGTGGATAGTGGCCCGTTTCGATGAGTGGACCCGGGGTCCCGTCCCCTTGCGTGCCGCGGTGCTTCCCGGAGGGCACCCGATGTCCGTCCGGACGGTCTGCCTCGGCTGGCACTGGCAACCCTACAGATACACACGCGAGGCCTTTGACGTCAACGGGCGGCGGGTCCTCGACTTTCCGGACTGGATGGTGCGCCTGGGTCGCAAGGCACTGTTCGAGGCCTACGGTGACGCCGCAGAATCCGCCGGCTACACACCGGACACTGCGCTCGTGAATTTCTACGACGAGGCGGCCAAAATGGGAATGCACCAGGACAAGGACGAAAAGTCCCGGGCCCCGGTGGTATCGCTCAGCATCGGCGACAGTTGCGTCTTCCGCTTCGGGAACACGGAGACGCGCACCAAGCCGTATGCCGACGTCGGACTCTCCTCAGGAGATCTCTTCGTGTTCGGAGGCGCGTCCCGTTTTGCGTATCACGGCATCACCAAAGTGCTCCCCGGAACGGCCCCTGAAGGTTGTGGATTGCCGAGTGGGCGGATCAATATCACCATGCGCGTCACTGGAATGTCGTAGGGCCGGGGCACAATGTCATCAACAGCTTCTGCCCGCTTCCTGTGGAGGATTACCTATGACCCCGCCTGAGAACGGCACCATCATTGGCGACGACGGCCTTGCGCGTCCGCCTTGGGCTTCCGTCGACCCGCTCATGCGCGAGTACTACGACCACGAGTGGGGCATGCCCGTACGGGATGAACGGGGCATGTATGAACGCATCAGCCTCGAGGGCTTCCAAGCGGGATTGTCCTGGGCCACCATCTTGCGCAAGCGCGACGCGTTCCGGTCCGCCTTCCTGGACTTCCATCCTGAAAGCGTCGCGGCTTTCACGGAGGCGGACGTCGAACGGCTGATGCAGGATTCGGGAATTGTGCGCAACCGCCTCAAGATCCGTGCAGCAATCACCAATGCCAAAGCCACCATCGCCCTGCGGAGCGAGGGCGGATTGGTGGACTTCGTGTGGTCGTTCCAACCGGAGTCGACGCCGGAACCGCGGACTTTTGCCGACGTCGCTACCCAATCGCCGGAATCGATTGCGCTCTCCAAGGCGCTGCGTAAGAAGGGTTTCGCTTTCGTGGGACCCACCACCATGTACGCACTGATGGAGGCGATCGGCATGATCGACACCCATTTGCTTGACAGCCATCGCCGGGGCAGCTCAGGAGTCTGGCTCTGATTCCCCCGCCTTCTTTCCACAGAAGTGCGTAACTTTATCCACAGCTGTGGACAATTCATGTGGACATCCACGTACACAGGGCCAACATCCCCGCATTCGGGCGATGATCGGACCCATCCACGTTGATCCCGTGGTTTTACCCAGTGTGCACAAGGCTGTGGATAGTGTCCGCGGGTTCATTGAGAGTTCACTCCCGAGGCATTGAGAACTTCATTTCCGGCCCAGCCGGTCGCGGCGGCTCGTCGGCTTCCGGTTCCCTGTCCCGGGTCCTCGATGTGGGTTTGATCGGAATCTGTGAAAGAATCTGCGTATGAATGCAGATAAGAGTGCCTGCTCGCTGGGAGTCGACAGCCAATACGTCGAATTGGCCGTCGAGGTGTTCGCGATGTTGGCTGACGCCACGCGGGTCCGGATCGTCCTCGCGCTCCGAGACGGTGAAATGGCAGTCGGTGCACTGGCCGACCTCCTAGGGAAGTCCCCCGCGGCAGTGTCGCAGCACCTTGCCAAAATGCGCTTGGCCAGAATGGTCTCCACGCGCCAGGACGGGACCAGGGTCATGTACCGGCTGGAGAACGAGCACGCCCGCCAGTTGGTTGCGGATGCAATATTCCAGGCGGAACACGCCTTGGGCGGCACCCCTGCACACCACCGCGCAGAACAGAGATCGGCATGAGCGGCCACCAGCAAGTCGGTCATCACGAGCACGACGTGCATGAGCACGACCACGACCACGACCACGACCACGACCACGACCGACACTCCCACAAGCATCACAAGGGTCTCAAGGGGTGGCTGTATGAGCTCTTTGTCCCGCACACCCACGATTCCGCCGATTCAATCGACGATGCGCTTGAGTCCAGCACACAGGGCGTTCGGGCGCTGAAGATCAGCCTTTTCATACTCCTGGGCACCACGGTGCTGCAGTTCCTTGTGGTCCTTATCAGCGGCTCCGTCGCGTTGCTGGCCGACACGATCCACAACTTCTCGGACGCACTCACCGCAGTGCCGCTGTGGATCGCGTTCATTCTGGGACGCCGTGCAGCAACTCGCCGCTACACCTATGGATACGGACGGGCGGAGGACCTTGCCGGACTGTTCATTGTCGGCGTTGTTGCGCTTTCGGCAGTGGTCGCCGCGTGGCAATCCATGGATCGCCTATTCCATCCGCAACCCCTGCACAATCTGTGGTGGGTTCTTGCGGCCGGGCTCATTGGCTTTGCGGGCAATGAGATCGTGGCCGTCTACAGGATCAGGGTGGGCCGGCAGATCGGATCCGCCGCACTGGTCGCCGACGGGGTGCATGCGCGCATTGACGGATTCACCTCCCTCGCAGTGGTGCTTGGCGCCGGCGGCGTGCTGCTCGGCTTCCCCCTGGCGGATCCGATTGTCGGCCTGCTGATCTCGGCAGCCATCATCGTCCTGCTCTGGGGTACGGTACGCAGCATTGGGCGACGCCTGATGGACGGCATAGAACCCGAACTCCTGGATAGCGCCCAGGCTGCGTTGGACAAGGCACCGGGCGTACTCTCCGTGCCGCGGCTTCAATTGCGTTGGGTCGGCCATCGCCTGCAGGGTGCCGCCACCGTCGTCGTCGCCGACGCGTCGCTCTCAGCGGTGGAGGGGGTTGTCAGCGAGGCCAGGCACCGGCTTGAGCACGTGCTCCCGAAGCTCGACGACATGGCGATACAGGCCGTTACCGAAGCTGGCCGCTGATCGACGGGGTCCTGTTCCCAACCGCTGCCCAGCCGCTGCGGCTATGATGGCCCACTGAACCTTATGTTGAGCCACTTACCCGATCTTGGGCCACTGACCGGACCCGCCCGGCAGTCCGAGATCCACGAAAGAAGATGCCCATGAGCCAGCAAGCGATTCTGGCGAAGCCTCGCCGAAACGTGGAGATGGTGCTGTTGGTGCTGGCACTTGGCGTCGGCATCGGCGCCCTTGCAATGACCAGCGTGGACAAGAAAGAAGCCCTTGACGTTGGATTCTGGCTTCAGGCGGGTGCCCTGACGGCGCTGGCCGGAATCTTCCACGTCGTCCTGCGTTTCAAGGCCAGGTATGCGGATCCGGTGATCCTCCCGATCGTTGTCGCTTTGAACGGCCTCGGCATCGCCATGATCCGACGCCTGGATGCGTCAAACGGCACTAATGCGGGGGGCAACCAGCTGACGTGGACGATCGTCTCGGTGCTGGTCGCGGCCGCCGTGCTGTGGCTCTTGAAGGATCACAGAATCCTGCGCCGGTACACGTTCATCGCACTCGCTGTCAGCGCCGCGCTCCTCATTCTTCCGCTCGTCCCGGGCATTTCCGCCGGAGACATCAACGGCGCGAATGTCTGGATACGCCTCGGTTCCCTGCAGTTCCAACCGGGCGAGATCGTAAAGATTACGCTCGCCATCTTCTTCGCGGGCTACTTGTCCTCCAACCGGGACTTGATCCTGTTGGCCGGCAGGAAATTCGGGCGCTTGCAGTTCCCCAGGATCAAGGACACCGGACCGATGATCACTGCCTGGGCAGCGAGCGTCGGTGTACTGGTCTTCCAGCACGACCTCGGCATGTCGATACTGCTGTTCGGCCTGTTCATCGTGATGATCTACGTTGCCACGAGCCGGGCCAGCTGGCTCGTCCTCGGCGTCGTGCTCATGCTTTTGGGCGGATACGCCGCGGCAAAAATCTTTTCCCATGTCGGCTTGCGCATCGACGCCTGGATCAATGCCTTCGACCCCCAGGTTTTCACCCGCTTCCCCGGAGGTAGCGCCCAGATTGTCCAGGGCCTCTTCGGAATGGCCGACGGCGGCCTGATCGGAAAAGGCCTCGGACTTGGAAGCCCGGACCTTGTGCCTTTCGCGAACAGCGACATGATCATCGCTTCCCTTGGCGAAGAACTCGGCCTGATCGGGCTGTTCGCGATCGTCCTCCTCTACTTGCTGCTTTTCACGAGGGGATTCAGGGCCGCTCTGGGCATCCGGGATGCTTTCGGGAAGCTCCTTGCCTGCGGGCTTGCCTTCTCCATGGCTCTTCAGTGCTTCATCATCATTGGCGGCGTCACGCGCCTTATTCCCCTTACTGGACTCACGACGCCGTTCCTCTCCGCGGGCGGGTCCTCCCTCCTTGCCAACTGGATCATCGTGGCCTTGCTGTTGCGGATCAGTGACGCAGCCCGCAGGCCCCAGACGGTCGCTTCCCAGACCGAACACGTCCCGGTCTGACGCCGGTCCGACACCGGTCCGACACCGCAGCCACCACGCGGCGAGCGGCCCAAGTGGTCCACACCGCCACCCTCGCCTCGCAAGGCCCTGCGGCCACGGAACCCTCGAGGAGTGGGCCCAACTAGCTCGCAGTTGTTGTCGTTTTGGAGCCTCATAACGACAACAACTGCGAGTCAGTTGGGTTAGCGGCGCGCCGGCACCTTAAGTCGAAGTTACACACTTAACAACAGGCAGCTGCCCACAAGTTATCCACAGTTGGGGAAAAACCATGCCCACAAAGTGGAAAACTCCCAGAACGGCGGGCTTCAAGGGGCAGGGAGGACACCGAACTACAGCGTTGTGAGTTATTAACAATGTTGATAACTCTGTTGATACCGCTCTCTTGCGGCCTCCGACGGTGAGGTTGTCCACACACCATCGAAAAGCGTGACTCTTATCCACATACCCACAGGCGTGTGGGCAAAAGTTATCCACAGATGTGGACGTTAATCCCCAGAAAGACTTGCTGCCCCTGCCATCTAGCCATGGAAGGTCCATTTGCCGTTGAACTACACCATTGTAAGTTACGCACATTGTGGATAACAGCTGTGGAAAACATATCCGAGGGTATTGACGGCCTGGGTGCGCAGTCCTAAGCTGACGATATTCAATCAATTAGTTGATAAACCATCCGCTTGAGTACTGCGGAGGCTCGGACGTCCGCGGCCTTGAGACTTGAGCGAGACAGGGAAGACGCATGCCGGACGCCATTGGTACAGCGGTGCTGGATCCTGAAGACCAGCTCAACAGGGCGTTCATGGCCCTCGCCGATCCTGTCCGCCGCAAGATACTCGCACGGTTGGCCTTGGGCGATGCCACCGTCAATGAGATCGCCCAGCCCTTCACTGTCACCCTGCAGGCCATCTCCAAGCACCTTCAAGTGCTCGAGGGCGCAGGCCTCATCACGAGGAGCAGGGAAGCGCAGCGCCGTCCCTGCCACTTGAACACCACGGCGCTGGGCCCTTTGGCGGAGTGGATCGAGAGCTACCGTCTCCAGGCCGAGGAGCGTTTCGCCCGGCTGGACGAGCTATTGGCCGGCAATGCCAAAAAGAACAATCCGGACAAGGAGAAGAACAATGAGCACCAACACAACAACCATTGATGTCGCGGCGGGCACGCCGTTCATCGACACGAGCCGCGACTTCGATGCCGCGCCGGATCGAGTGTTCCAGGCTTTCACGGATCCCGAATTGGTCGTCAAATGGCTGGGTCCGCGTCGCCTGGAAATGCGCCTGGAGGCGTACGACGCGCGGACGGGCGGCAGCTACCGCTACACCCACCTGGACGAGCAAGGCAACGAGTTCGGCTTCCGCGGGGTCTTCCACGAGGTCCAGGAGCCGTTGCGGATCATCCAGACCTTCGAATTCGACGGCGCCCCAGGGCAAGTCACCTTGGATACCACCAGGTTTGAAGACCTTGGGGGCCGCACACGCGTCGTGCAGCACTCCGTGTTTCCCTCGGTCGAGGCCCGTGACATGGCAGTGGCCAGCGGCATGGATGCGGGCATCAAGGAGTCGATGGACCGCTTGGAGGAACTCCTCGGTTAAGGAGCGTAAGAAGCCGTTAGCCCGTGGTGGCCCGGAAGACGGTAGCCAGGACAAGAATTCCCGCTACGAGTGCCATGCCGGCTGTCTGCAACAGGGCCTGGCGCGGTCCACGCGGAGCAAAGGCAATCGCGGCGGCACACAAGCCGCCCGTGATCAGGCCGCCCAAGTGGGCCTGCCAGGCGATGCCCGGGACCACAAAACCGATCACGCCATTGATGACAATAAGGATCCACAACTGCCGGGTGTCTCCGCCACGCCGGCTTTGGATCACCAACAGCGCGCCAAAGAGGCCGAAGATCGCGCCGGAGGCGCCTTCTACTGCGCTTCCAGGCACGGGAGTCAGCAGCAGGAAGCCAACGGAACCACCAATGGCGGAGAGCACGTAGACGGCCAGGAAGCGGATGCGTCCAAGAACGGGCTCCAGCACCTGGCCGATGATCCACAGCATGTACATGTTGAGCACGATGTGCAAAACGAAGCCCTGTGAGTGGACAAAAGCGCTCGTCAACATCCGCCAGGGTTCGAATGCCCCGGATTGCGGGGTGGCATAGCCGGATGCGAAGAAGAGTTGATTCTCCACCACATCGCCGGGAATCACCCATTGCAGCACGTACACCAGGGCACACAGCCCGATGAGTACGTACGTCACCAAAGGACGTCCGGTCGCGACGGCGCCGCCATAGGCGGAACGCACTGCCGGCGTCGAACGCTTCATTTCATTGACGCAGTCAACGCATTGGAACCCGACGGCGGCCGCCCGCTGGCATTCGGGGCATGCAGGACGCCCGCAACGCTGGCACCGCACGTAGGAAGGCCTGTCCGGGTGCCTGGGGCACACCGGAATGTCTGCTGACGGCTCTGCCGCCGGGATTCCGTAACTCATATGCTGCTCAGACTCCGGGGATCAGAGCTGGACGATGTCAATGCTGTTGATGACGACGTCCTCAACAGGACGGTCGCCCATGCCGGTGCGGACAGCCTCGATGGCGTCTACGACCTTCTTGGACTCTTCGTCAGACACCTCGCCGAAGATCGAGTGCTTGCCGAAAAGCCAGTCGGTGTTGACCGTGGTGATGAAGAACTGGGAGCCGTTGGTGCCCTTGCCCATCTGGACGCCGGCGTTGGCCATGGCCAGCTTGTAAGGGGCGTTGAAGTTGAGTTCCGGGTGGATCTCGTCGTCGAACTTGTAGCCCGGTCCGCCGATGCCGCGGCCGAGGGGATCGCCGCCCTGGATCATGAAGTCTTTGATGATGCGGTGGAAAATGGTGCCGTTGTACAGGGGGGTACCGGTCTTGTCTTCGCCCGTTTCCGGGTGGGTCCAGGACTTTTCGCCTGTGGCCAGGCCAACGAAGTTGGCGACCGTCTTGGGCGCGTGGTTGCCGAAGAGGTCAACCACGATGTCACCGAGGCTCGTGTGGAAAGTTGCTTGTGCGGTTGCGATGGTCATATCGCCATTCTTCCACGCAGGGTCAACGCCGGGGCGGCGACGAAGGCGGTTCCGCGCTCGGTGAAATCTTCCATGAATCCGCTGGATGAATAGCCGGTGCCGATCAAGCGACGTAGGCTAACAACAAACGAGCATGTTGATCGGGAGGTAGTTGTGAAGAAATCGGACCGGATTGCCCGCGAACTTGAACACACCGTCGTGAATGGTGTCGAAAATGCCAAGGACTGGGCGACACCGCGCGTCGAAGCAGCTGTGAACTGGGCGGTTCCCCGCATCCAGCACGGAATCGACACTGCTTCGCCGAAGCTTCAGGAAGGCCTGAAGTCAGCCGCGTACAACCTCGCCGACGGCGTTGCGACCGTCACCCCTAGGCTCCAGGAAGGCTTGGCGAACCTCGCACCGAGGATCCACGACGTCGTCGAGGATGCCTCACCCAAGATCCAGGAAGCCCTTAACAAGGCAACCCCGGCACTTAGCCACGCCCGGGACAAAGTTGTTGAGGAGTACTTGCCCAAGCTCTCCGAACAGCTCGGGCAAGCCTCCGGCGTTGTCCACCAAGCCCTTGAGAATGCACCCGCGCAGGTGGACGCCGTCGCCCAGAAGCTGGTGGACTCGGGAGTTGTTCACAATCTGCAGGAGCAAGCACAAGCCACAGGGGCCCAGCTGAAAGCCGCGGCCGAGGAAGCATCCAAAACAGTCTCGAAAGAGCTCGCCAGGACCCGGAAACCCAAAAAGCGGGGCTTCCTGATCTTCACGGTTGTAGCAGCGGCTGCAGCGGCCGGCGTTGCCGCGTGGAGGGCCAGCCGTCCTGTAGAGGACCCCTGGAAGACCCCGGTCCCGGTCGTCACACCCTCGCCGGTGCCGGCCGCGGCAGCAGCCGAGAAAGTGGCTGAGAAGGCCAACGAAGCCGCTGGCAAGGTAGCCGACAAGGTTGACGACGTAAGGCTCGACGTAGCTGACAAGAGCGAAACCGTAGCCGAGAAGGCAAAACACGTCGTCGAGGACGCCACGGACACCGCAGCAAAGGTGGCAACCGACGCCAAGACGGCGGTAAAGAACATCGCCGCCAGCCTTCACAAGGACGAGGCAGACAAGGACCACGCGGCCTCTGACGAAGCAGGCAAACACGAGGCCTAGGCGAAAGCCGGACTCGCGCGGCGTTGAAGGGATTCCGGTTCGCCGGGATCCCTTCAATTGTTTGGCCACTCGTCACCGGAGACTTCCTCAAGTGACACCGGCCTGATGTTAGATTTATGGGGATGCCAGCCGATAGATCTTTCGTAGATGCAGCCACCAACGCAGCCGTCGCACCCGTAAAGCCGAGCGTTTCAATCATCATCCCGGCATACAACGAGGAAAGCGTCATACGGCAATGCTTGATCGCGGCCATCTACCAGTCGGTACCTGCGGACGAGATCATCGTCGTGGACAACAGGTCCACAGACCGCACTGCGCAGATCGTCCAGCAGATGCAGCAGGAATACCCTGAGAGCCCCATTATCCTGTTGAGCCAGGACAAGGCCCAGGGACTCATCCCCACCCGTAACTTTGGCCTCAACAGCGCCACGTCGGATGTCCTCGGCCGGATCGACGCCGACTCCGTCCTGGAACCTGACTGGGTTGAGCAGGTCCAAAAGGCCTTCGCAGACCCCTCAGCGCAGGCTGCCACCGGTCCCGTGGTCTACTACGACATGCCCATGCGCCGCTTCGGGCTCAAAGCCGACGACAAAATGCGCCAGCTCATGCTGCGGCTCGCGAAACACCAATATCATTTCCTTTTCGGATCCAACATGGCGCTTCGCCGTTCCGCCTGGGAAACCATCCGGGACGAAACCTGCCTGGACGAGAAAGACGAGATGCATGAGGACATCGATCTTTCGCTGCACCTTGCCGACCACGATCTCAGGGTCCAGTACTGGCCGCAGATGGTCTCGGGCATGTCCGCCCGCAGGCTCGAGGATTCACCGCGCGACTACCGCTATTACGTGACCCGCTTCGACAGGACCTACAAGGCCCACAACGTCAAGAAGATGGCGCTGAAAGCCCCCATGGTGGTGTTCTTCTCGGTCTACTTCCCGGCCAAGCTGCTCCGGGCCATCCACGCGGCCAACGCGAGCCAAAGCGTCCGCCGCGGCGGCCTCTAGCCGCTCAGTCAGTGCCGAGTTCGGCGATTTTGCCGTCAACGTCACCCTTGCCGCGCCGCTGACCGGCGACGACGACGGCGAGCCCACCCAGGATCAGTGCGAGTCCGGCATAGGTACCGGCCGGCAGGGTCTCGTGCAGGAAGATCGCAGCGAGAAGGGCGGCGCCCGGAATCTCCAGCAGGATGATCATGGAAACCAGCAGCGGGCTCATGGTGGCCAGGAGGTGGTTGAAGGCGGTGTGGCCCACCAGCTGTGCGCACACGGTGATGGCCACGATCCCCAGCCAGCCTCCGGCGTCGAACCCCACGAGCCGCTGGCCGCCCGTGAGGGCCAGAACCGCGACAATGGCGGCGCAGATCCCGTAGCAGAGCGTCGTATACGTTCCAATGCCCATGGTCCGGCGGGCTTTGCCTCCGGCCAAGGTGTACAGCCCGGCCAAGGCGCCTCCGGCGAGGGCCAGGATGTCGCCAAGGAGGGCTTTCGGCGAAGTCCCCATATCGAAGCCCGTGATGGCCGCGACGCCTCCCAGTGCGATGCCAAGCCCCACCAGGACCGGCCAGCGGTGCCTGGTCCCGCGGAGGAGCTGGAAAACGGCGATCCACGCCGACTGCAGGCACACCAAGGCGGTGGCGGCCGCGACTGACGTGAGTTCCAGCGCGGTGATGAAGCAAGCGAAGTGGAAAGCCAGTGCCACTGCCGCGACGGCGGACCACGTGAACTCGCGGCGGGTGATCTTGCGGAATTGCCGTGGCTCGCGGATCAGGACCGGCGAGGCCATGACGACGGCGGCGATTGCGTTGCGCCAGAAAGCGATGGCCAGTGCAGTGACGGAGGTAGCTCCAAGCGTTCCGGCGATGAGGGGTCCGGATGATGCGACGCCAAGCACGCCCAAAGCAGCAACGATGAAGTTCACATTTCAACCTTAGTGGGACGCCTTAACGCAAAGAGTCCCGGTCATTTCTGACCGGGACTCTTTCTTATGGTGGAGGCACGGGGACTCGAACCCCGAACCCCCTGCTTGCAAAGCAGGTGCGCTACCAATTGCGCCATGCCCCCATAAGAAGCAACCCATCCATACTACCCTAGTTCCGTCGATGGTTTTCACCATCTCCAGACCGGGCGCCTTCGCTACTCAACCGCGTCGGTTGCCTTGCTCCAGACCGTTTTCCGGGCTTCGGATTCCTGCACTTTTTTGTAGAGCAGGACGCCTGCGACCGCAGCTGCAATAACCAGCAACTTCTTCACACGCACCCCGTTCCGGCTCGGCTTCCCGAACCTTTAGCAAAACCTGTGCAGGTTCCGTGGGCGTACCAGGACTTGAACCTGGGACCTCTTCGTTATCAGCGAAGCGCTCTAACCGCCTGAGCTATACGCCCCGATACCTCTTCGGGCCGAGACATGACTTTACAGCACATCCCGGCCCGATCTCAAATCGAGGTATTTTCACCACTGTTTTCCAGCAGTTTCCCCCAATATCCGAGCGTTTGGGCTAGTCGTCGGTGAGGGTCACGCCAATGCCGCCAACGAGTGTTGCGGCAATGTTATAAAGCACGGCGCTCAGCATGGACAGCGCCGTCAGCAGCACGACATTCACTACGGCAATGATGGTGGCGAAGGAAGCCACCTGTCCCAGCGATGCGACCTTCTTGAGTTCGAAGCCACCGCTTTCCGAGCCTGCCAGGGTGCCCAGAAGGCTGTCCACCTGGTTGAAAATGCCGGTGAGGTCCAGAACGGTCCAAAGCACGACTGCGGCGATCACCGTCACGATGCCCAAGGCAACGGACAACAAGAATGCCATCTTCAGGACAGACCACGGATCAACCTTGCTCACGAGCAGGCGGGCGCGGCGCACCTTGGCCTTGGGTGCCGGCTTCACGAGCCCGGGAGCCCCCGAGGCGGGCCGCTGCTGGCCCTGCACGGGCCGCTGGCCGGGCGCGGCGGGACGCTGCCCTGCCGGGCGCTGTGTTCCCGCGGGACGCTGGCCCGGAACGGCCGGGCGTTGGCCGGGAACCGCGGGACGCTGGCCCGGGACCCTTTCCGCGCCGGTTCCTGCCGC